>NZ_JACSDI010000010.1 GCF_022410515.1 Shewanella cutis
CCGATATTTTTAGTAAAACAAGCCCAACCCATTGCCTCGTTGGCGGTCTTGAAGGAACGAGCAATGAAACAGGCTTGAAATCAGCCAGTGTTAAGGTACCGACAGCATTTAGCAAAGTGCCGTCGTTGCTTCTCTAAATGCTCGCAGTAATCGGTCAGTTCTTGCAACGTACCGACTGGGCCATGAAATAGTTTGCCAAACTCGGTGGTTAGCTTGAGCCAATTGTCATGGGGGATATTTAATCTAGTCAGTAACTTACCGCTATTTTCACTGATGCTTCCACGTTTATCATTGCGAATGATCCGCCCTGTATCCTCAACTAACTCAAGATAATCCTTGAGCGTAAACGCGATTCCATTAGGTTGGTTATCGCGTTCATTACCAATGAAAGGCAGTAAATTGTTAGGCTGTTCACCTTTCAATGCAGCCCTAATGCGTAGCTGAATGCTGGTATGGTCTGATTGTTCTGGCGTGTTAGCCATTTTGGCTCTGATGGGATTCAAATCAACATAGGTCATACAGGCTAAAACCGCAGCTTCATCAAGTAGAGCCTGTGACTTAAAGCGGCCTTCCCAGAAACGACCACTACAGTTATCTTCTTGATTTGCTTGTCTTGCTATCGGTTCGTTTAAGCAACGCATGAACCAACTGATATCACATAAACGGCTACGGTAAATTGCTATTGTATGCTTTAGCCTGAGGACTTGGTGAGGTTCAACCAACTCACCTTTAGCGAATTTTTGCGTTAATTCATCGCCTTTAAATAGCTTATGCCACTGCTCAAGCACTTCGCGATCAGTCCAACGATTAGCACGGTCGATATCCACCCGTAACACCACATGCAAATGATTCGACATTACCGCAAAGGCCGCGATATCAATAGCAAAAACCGCCTCAAGTTCAAACAGTAGCGATTCTACCCAAGCGCGGCGATGGTCATAGTTTTTACCTGAGTAACTATCATCGCCGCATAAAAAAGCGCGCCGAACAACGCGACTACAGCAATGGTAATAGGGGGTGTCTTCAAGACTTATCTGAGTTCTGCGAGGACGCGGCATACAAACCTCCTTGTTCAATGCTTAACCAAAGCATAGTCGGAGGTTAACTACCGCGCAATTAAGGCTGGGTGTCCAGTTTCGGTTTTAATGGTAATAGGGTGTGTCTTCAAGACTTATCTGAGTTCTGCGAGGGCGCGGCATACAAACCTCCTTGTCTAATGCTTAGCCAAAGCATAGTCGGAGGTTAGCTACCGCGCAATTAAGGCTGGGTGTCCAGTTTCGGTTTCAAGTTTCGGTTTCAGTTTCGGTTTGTCCAAGTTTCGGTTTGATTTTGATGTTGGCCCGATGACTCAAGAGATGATTTGGGAGCAATATCCCTATCCGATTAGCCTTGATAAGCTCCTTGCTGGACATACTCAGGAAGTGGTGTTTGGCAGCATGCCAGTGAAAGCCATCACACCACCCCAATCGCCACAGCAAAATGTCTGGATAAATAAGACTGGCTCAACTGGCGGTTTTGCCGCCTATGTGGCTTATATTCCAGCTAAAAAGCTGGCAATGGTGTTATTGAGTAATAAAAATTATCCGGTGCCGCCACGGGTGAAGGCGGGATACCAGATATTAACTGGCTTAGAAAAGCTCCCGAACTGATATCGCCTCTTAATATTGCAGTTCAGTGCATCAGTTGCCAAGATGGAGAGGTTTTTCTCTCCGTCCAATTCATCTAACGCTAATATCTTTCTTTAAGCATTAAAAATCCATGTTAACAAACAGCTTCATTTCGTTGACATAAGAACATGACCAATATCAATTTACAAACCTAACTAACAAGACAAAAACCAAGTGTAAGCTTAGTTTTACAGTCATAAATGCATAGAAAAACTTATGCATTGGATTAAAAAATATTCCGATAAATCAAGATGGTTAGCCCTTGAACTGCTGGATTTTGGGCGTAAGATGCGCGCCATTGTTCAACTGTGCTTTTTTTACGGAATTATGATGTCAGGCGAAAAACCGTCTTTAATCTCACCAAAAGCGTCGACTCCATCAACAGGAGGTACCACTCGATTGCTCTTTATGTTGGTCTTTATGGTCGCCTGCGGACAAATGGCCCAAACGATTTTTGTGCCAGCACTCCCGCTGATTGCCCAAGGCTTAGCCGTTGATGCTAGCAAGCTACAAGCAGTCATGGCCTGTTATCTACTTGCCTACGGTTTATTTCAATTTATCTATGGCCCATTATCTGATCGATATGGCCGTAAACTCCCACTGCTGATTGGTATTGGGATCTTTATGATTGGCGCGTTACTGGCTACACAAGCCACAAGCTTTAATCAGTTAATTTGCGCAAGTCTGCTTCAAGGTCTAGGTACAGCCAGTGCGGGCGCCCTGTGCCGCAGTATTCCGAGGGATCATTATTTTGGTGATAACTTATTAAAATTTAACAGTTATGTGTCCATGGCCGTGGTGTTTCTTCCCTTGGTCGCGCCCTTCTTAGGAAGCCTTGCATCGGCCTACTTGGGTTGGCAAGCCGTTTATTGGGTTTTATTTGGATTCGGCGTCTTTGTTTGGCTACTGCTTTGTTTTGGTTTTAAAGAGTCTTTACCAAAAGACAAACGAGAACAACAGCCGGTATTAGCCTCCTATCGGCATGTGCTTCGCCACCGCAGCTTTAGGGCATATCTATTTTCATTAATTGCCACCTTTGCGGGCATTGCCGCCTTTGAAGCCATTGCGGGCGTACTCTATGGCCAATATCTGCAATTAACGCCCTTTATGGTGAGCTGTTATTTTGTGGCGCCTATCCCTGGCTATTTACTCGGCGCACTGATTGCGGGTAGACAAAAACAAGCACAACGCTCGGTATTCCAAGGTGTAGCTTTGCTCGGCGCTGGTGCGCTGTTTATGTTGATCCCAGGGCTTTTTCAACTGGTTGTTGGCTGGAGCTTATTGGTTGGTTCGATTCTGTTTTTTAGTGGTGCGGGCATGCTATTCCCTACATTAACCTCGGCTGCGTTAGAACCTTTTCCGCGTCAAGCAGGGATTGCGGGGGCTTTGCTGGGTGGGTTACAAAACTTTGGGGCAGGACTGGCGGCATTAACTATGTCACTCGTGCCGATGGGCGGTCAATTGAGTATCGGTTTACTGAGCGCTGTGATGGTGCTTTTAGTGATTGTGGCCTTGCATTATGCGCGGGATCAAAACGATACCCATCAAACGCTATTGCCGCAAAAGACCTAAGGTTTGCTCCATCAAAATAACAAAGCCCACTTATGTGGGCTTTGGTTTTATCCGATGCTTATCGATTACAGGATACGTCTTAGTAAAAAGTCTGCTTTTAACCTTCTAATACGATTCATAATCTTCTTTACGGGATCGGGATAGCTTTGCAAGGTATCCACTTGACTGTAGTGATATAACCTCTGTGTATGTTCAAGGATATGAGCTTGCTCGGCCTCAAATTGCGCCTTCCAGCTACCCGTTTCATCGTGGATCAGTATGCCATTCTCAAGATCCAATGCCCATGCTCTAGGGTTTAGATTCGAGCCTGTGATCAAATGCTTACGCCCATCAGCACTGATGCCTTTGAGGTGATAACTGTTGATCCCATGCTTCCACAGGTGAATATTGAGCTGGCCATTATCAATCGCCCACTGCTGACGTTTCGCAAATTTACGCAGTGATTGTTCATACAAATAAGGCAAGGCACCGATGGTGGAAAAATCTTGCTCAGGCGGAATATAAAAGTCATTCGCCGTTTTATCCCCGACGACGATATCAATCCGTTTGCCTTTGCGCAGGTGTTTAGCTAAAGCTCGGACCAAAATATACGGAGGATTAAAGTAAGGCGTGCAGATAAAGAGCCTGTCTTTTGACTCCTCAACCATCGCAATAACCGTTTTATTCAATAGATTATGTTTACGGCCTAGGCCAAGTAATGGCGTCACACGATTACCCGTTCGAGTTGCGTTAAACTCGTACTGTGCCTGTGACAAACGTAATTTAAAGCTGCGCACATCGGTTTTAGGCGGTAACACTTCCTGCTGCGCATCTTGAGTGAGCGATGTGACCGCCGGATCGGCAATGATATAACGCTGGATCATTGCCCGCATGCTGCGCGCAAGCTCTGCCGACTCAATCACATGGTAGCGGTCAAAACGGTATTTATCGTTTTGTTGTAGATAGATGTTATTAAGACTTGCGCCGCTGTAAATCACTGCATCATCAATCACAAAGCCTTTAAGATGCAATACGCCCATAAACTCACGTGACTTGACTGGCACACCCATAATCTCAATGGGATGCTTCGCTTCTGCCATGACTTTGCGGTACATCAGATAATTACCGCTATCGCCCTTATGGCCAATCAAGCCACGTCTAGCGCGGTGAAAATCAACCAGAATGATGATATCCAACGCAGGGTTATTAGCCTTCGCCGTCATCAAGGCCTGTAAAATTTCACGCCCTGCTTCATCATCTTCTAAATAGAGTGCAGCGATATAGATGCTGGTCTTGGCATTTTCGATTCGAGTGAGTAACTCTGCCTTAAATCGGCATGGCGTAAGCAACCACGTTAAAGCCTCGGGTTGAACGGCTATTCCACCAAGCTTATCTAGCAAGGCATCCTCCTTTAAACATGCTGACCACCCCGATAGGAAGCGCTTGGGGTCAGTGACAAAAACATCACAGCTATCTGCGTTAATTCTGGGTAGGCCTCTGTCACTGCCAACCTGATTGTTTGTTCTACCTTAAGATGAATATCAGGGTCTACTGGAAACCAGAGCAATTCGATTTGGACAAAGCGCTGATCAATTCTACCATTTCGGTAACTGATGCTGGGTATCCAATCTAATGTAAAACTCTCTGCTTTACCTTTACATATAGCCGCCAAAGACTGCAGTAATGTTTGGCTAAGCTCTGCAACGACTGCCTGTGGTAAGCCGCGCATACTAATATGAGGCATGGTTTTAGTGGTTACCTGAGATCCTAAAATCGTAGGGGGTAGAAATTACCGACTTCACTGCAACTCGGCAAGACTTTTCGATGAAAAGAGCGCGGTGCAATGCCTATTTTGCTGGTAATTTGACCGGAAACGATTGATTGCCAATGATAAGTGCAAGATTAGACTGATTCTGCCTAAATGCATATGCAGTGGCAAGCGTCCTTCAGCCTTTGTTCTTTATGCCATAAGTATCTATCACAGCAGTAATCACAAAATGGTGGTTAAATCACAAAATATTGGTTCTTACGGATGCAAGCGTGCTTGTCTTGAGTGTTTTAGCGTAAACTAAAACGTCTTCAGTCAACACTACAAACTTATGAATAAAAAAATCCTGTTTACCCTTGCACTTACCTTAGCCTTAGCTTGGGGAATTTTTCATTTTAAAGCGCAACTTGGATTACTCATTTTGCCACTTTTTATCGGGTTGGTTTTATTTGTCACCCTTAGGCTGTATCGTCTGATGGAAAAAGATGACGGCAGTCATGATCGCTAACAAAGAGAGCTAATAAACAACAGACATGGAAACGTTTTCCCGAGTATTCACCTTAGCGAGTTCAACGGGCTTACTGCTAACGGTAGTGGCAACAGCCCTATTCCCAAGTCATGTGTGGGCAGCTGCCGCGGATAGTAAGAATACGCTTGCCCAACAAATGAGTGATATCGCGCCGTCTCATTCGCAAGTTGCACTACTTGCCCATGATATGTCGAACGACAAACAGCTTTACAGCCAGCAAGCCGATACCTTATTTATCCCTGCCAGTACCCAAAAAGTGCTTACCGCTGTCACAGCCTTAGCAGCACTTGGACCAGAGTTTAGCTATGTGACAGATCTTTGGAGTGATACCCCAATCCGCCAGGGACATATTGAAGGCAGTGTATATTTACGCTTTAGTGGCGATCCCACATTAACCCACGAGGATTTGAAAGCTTTATTCGCTCAGCTACAAAAATTGGGCATAAAGCGAATTGAGGGGCACTTATATCTTGTTGGAGATAAACAAGAACAATTACAAGCGCCAGGCTGGGTTTGGGACGATCTCGGCATTTGTTTTGCAGCGCCAGTGTCGAGTTACATCATCAATCAAAACTGTGTATATGGACAGTTTGTGCCCAACTCTGCAAAACAAACGTCTCGGGTAACATTAAGCGCGACAAGTTATGGTGTTAACGTCAGCAGTGATGCCATTTTTTCCCCTCAAGCGAATCATGATTTTTGCCAACTTGATTTAGTCCGCTTAAGCCAAAATCAATATCATCTACGGGGCTGTTATCCCGGCAGTGAAGCCATACCGCTCGCGATCGCAATTAGCGATCCGCAAAAATTTGCCATCGACACCTTAACAGCGACGCTAAAAGGAAAAATTTCCCTGTCGGGCAAGGTTAAAATTGGCCATGAACTCCCTGATAAGGCAAAACTTATTGCCAGCCATCGCAGTGCGCCATTAACCGAGCTATTAAAGACAATGTTACTTAAGTCGGACAACCTGATCGCTGACAGTTTGTTTAAGCGTGTGGGGCAAGACTATTATAAAACTCAGGGGAATTTTGCCTATGGCGCGGCGGCCATGCGACATATTCTGACTGAGTTAGGGATAGACTTAACCAATGCCAATATCGTCGATGGTTCAGGGCTTTCTCGTTATAACTTGTTGAGTGCTAGGCAATTAGCTGATGTGCTTACACTCATGTATCAAGATGCCCGCTTTCACAGCTTGATTGATAGTTTGCCCGAGGCGGGAGTCAGCGGTACGTTAAAATATCGACGGGGTTACACTCAACCACCACTCAAAAACCGTGTTTTTGCCAAAACAGGTTCAATGCAAGGGGTTGCCAATTTAGCAGGTTTTATTCGAATACCAGAGCAGCGCGATATCTTATTTGTCGTACTTGAGAATGGCATAAGCCCTGAAACGAAAAAACAACGCAAACCTGCGTTTAGCGCGGACTTTTTAACTCGACTAATGGCCACTGTTGAACAGCAAACACACTAGCCAAACATCCGTCAAAGAACTTAACACGGTTAAAAAATTAACTGATTAAACTAAAAAGCACTGATAAGTCAGTGCTTTTTATCTTTTACTGCCGTTTATCCAAACTTAGAATAATTCAGCTGGCATCGCCATCGTGCTGGCATCACCCGCACGCACTTGTGCTAAATGATAGTCCGCTTTAGGCAATAACTTATCAAAATAGAATTTCGCAAGGTAAGCTTTCTGCTCGGCGAAGTTTTTATCCTCAGCACTCGGGACTTTATCCAACATGGCTAGCCAATAAAAACCATATACGCTATAACCAAAGGCATCTAAGAAGTCGACAGCACAGGCATTGATTAACGCTGGTTGTGTCAGTTTTTGCTCATTGATCGATTCGGCCACATTGACTAAGGCATCCAAACGAGCACAAACGGCGGCAACTTTTACGCCATCGACCTGCGTGAACTCACGCATTTTTGCTTTTAATTCAGCCACAAACTCTTTTAGCGTCGCCAAGTTGTCACCCGTGACTTTTCTACCAAGGAAATCAATGGCTTGAATACCATTTGTCCCTTCATAGATTTGCGCGATACGGGTATCACGTACCAGTTGCTCAACGCCGGTTTCGCGAATATAACCATGCCCACCAAAGACTTGCTGCGCCATAATGGTGGCATCTAAACCACGGTCGGTTAAAAACGCTTTAGCGACAGGCGTTAATAAACCAACATAGCGGGCAGCTTTGGCTTTTACGTCATCTTGCGCATATTTAGCCAAATCGAGCTGCTTACCAGTAAATACAGACAACGCGCGCCCCGCTTCTGTCATTGCGCGGATTGTCAGTAACATACGGCGTACATCGCCATGGACAATAATCGGATCAGAATCGCTCCCCGTGGGCGAACCACCGGCGGCAACGCCTTGATTACGCTCTTTTGCATAATCGGCTGCCATTTGATATGCAGCTTGTGCGCTGCCAAGCCCTTGAATACCAATGGCTAAACGTTCGTAGTTCATCATTGTGAACATGCAGACAAGGCCACGATTTGGCTCACCAATCAGATAACCTTTTGCCTCATCAAAGTTCATCACGCAGGTTGCAGAGCCCTTAAGGCCCATTTTGTGCTCAATGGACCCCACGCTAACACCGTTAGCCTCACCTAAGCAGCCATCATCTTTAACGGTGATTTTGGGCACGAGAAACAGTGAAATGCCTTTACTTTCTGGCAATTTTGCCAGCACTAAGTGAATGACGTTTTCGGTCAGATCGTGATCACCGCCAGTGATAAAGATTTTGCTGCCACTGATCGCATAACTGCCATCCTCCAATGGGACTGCGCGAGTGCGAATATTACGCAGATCAGAGCCAGCCTGTGGCTCTGTCATATCCATCGCTCCTGCCCATTCGCCGGAATATAACTTAGGTAAATAGGCTTGTTTTAATACTTCGCTGCCGTGGGCATTGATACATAAAGCGGCCCCCGCAGTTAACGAGCCATAAAGCGTAAACGCGTTACAGGCGCTATAAGCCATTTCATCCACTAATACACCAAGCATTTTGGGCATGCCCATGCCACCAAACTCAGGCTCACCACATAAACCGACCCACCCGCCCTGGGAATATTGATCATAAACCGCTTTATAACCATCGGGGGTGATCACGCGATTGTCTTGATGTAAAACACCTTGCTCATCACCAGCTCGGTTTAGCGGATGGATTAATTCAGCACTGATTTTTGCCGCTTCTTCAAGGATTGCATTGGCCGTATCCATATCAACCATTTCTGCAATATCAGGTAATTGTGACCAAGTATTGGGGGCATCAAAAACTTGTTCCAGTAAGAAACGCATATCTGCTAACGGGGCTTGGTAAGGATTCATTGGGAGACTCTTAAACGTAGGATTTAAACAGTTGTTTTAATTTATACCAGTTCTATACAGAAAACAATCTCATTACAAATTCACCGTGATACAATGCGCAAATAGACACACAGCGTCAGACTGAAGAACAGGCAATAAAAAACCCTTAAGTTGCCTTAAGGGTTGTAGTGTAGCCAGAATTGAACTAGGTTGTCGTCGGCTTAGCTCACGATTAACGTATTGATTACCACATTAAATCATCTGGGATCGCATAATCAGCGTAAGGGTCATCTTCGACTTCTACTGCCTTGCCCGCGTCCTGCTGCCATAAATAGCCACACCATTGTGGCACCAATAGATTCACACGTTCGGCAAGCTTATGGGGGACTAGATAGCTCTTATCTTCGTATCGAACAATCCCTAATTGCCCTTTTAGCAACTCGGATTGAATTTTCTCATCGATATAGACAGAGTAAATTTTATTGTCGAGCGTATAGTTGAATTTGATCTCGGCATGACTTGGGATCTTGATAGCAAATTGCGTGAATTCACTCACTAATCCACGCACTTGTCCACGGGCAGTTGCCTCTGCAAAGCGTTGCTCATTGAGGGCTTTGTCTTTTTCAGCTTGTAAGCGTTTTTGCTCGGCAATCTCGAGTTTTAACGCGCTTGAGCCATCGTCAACCCGCGCCTTTTTATCACGACGCTTTTGCGTTTTCACATCACGCACTTTTTGTTTACTGGCAAGTCCAGCTTTCAGTAGCTGCTCTTGTAATGCATTCGCCATGGATTTTCACCCGATTTTTTATTAAATAAATGAGTTATAACTATTTTAGTTACTGCCCTTTGCTGCTAATTCACCTAAGGCTGTCATCGCGATACTGGCGCCGCCCAGTGACCAACCACCATCGACGGGAAGAACTACTCCCGTGATATAGGATGCCAGCTCAGAGCCTAAAAATAACGCTGCGTTGGCAATATCTTGCCCTTCGCCATTGCGTTTTAACGGTACAGATTGTGCCACTTGCTGCTGAAGGACCGCACTTGGCGCTAAACGATTAAAGCCTTCTGTGCCTGTAATCGGGCCTGGAATAATGGAGTTAATTCGAATTCCTTCACAGCCCCATTCAATCGCTAATGTGCGTGTTAGCATATCAACTCCTGCTTTTGCAGCGCACACATGGGCCTGCATTGGCATCGCTATCGATGCCTGCGGCGCAGAAATTTGAATAATATTACCCTGTGGGCGACGCAGTAAAGGATAAGCCGTTTTCAGCACTTGGAAACTGCCCAACAAATCAATATCCATCACCGCTTTAAAGCCATTTGCCGAAAGTTTCGCGGCGGTTGCAGGGAAGTTTCCTGCAGCGCCGCTAACTAACACATCAATAAAGCCAAACTCAGAGGCTATCGTCTCAAAACCTTGTTCAACAGCGACTAAGTCTCTCACATCAAAACTCACCCCAAGGTGGATACCCTCTGGATGCGCTTGTTTAAGCTGTAACACAGCGGCGTCGACCTTATCTTGGCTACGACTCGCCACCGCCACATTGGCACCCGCTTGTGCAAACGCAATGGCGATTGCGAGATTTATACCACTGGTACCACCGACAACGACAACATTCTTACCTTGATAATTACACATCGTAGTATTGAGCATGGGCGTTCTCCGTGAACGGTTAAAGTGAGTCGCGAATGTAATCCTTAACAGCTAAAAATGGTGCAAATCTGTACACTAAACCAAAGATTGATGAATCGCCTGCAGCGCAGTCAGAGGATCTGTCGCCTTAGTGATCGGACGACCAATCACTAAATAATCAGCACCGGCGGCAAGCGCCTCTGGCGGCGTCATCACGCGGTGTTGGTCACCAACATCACTACCGACAGGTCGAATGCCTGGGGTAATCAATTTAAAGTCTTGACCTAATAATGACTTAAGCACGCTCGCCTCTTGGGCCGAACAGACAACACCATCAAGTTCTGCCTGTTTAGTCAATTTAGCTAAACGCTGAACATGCTCAAATGCTGGCACATCAATACCTATCAATTTAAGGTCTTCATCGCTCATTGAGGTTAATACCGTCACGGCAATCAGCATTGGCGCCTCTTTACCGTAAGGCTGCAAAGCCTTTTTTGCCGCTTCCATCATGGCCGGGCCGCCGCTGGCATGGACGTTTGTCATCCACACCCCAAGTTCCGCTGCTGCAGCTACGGCTTTAGCAACAGTATTGGGAATATCGTGAAACTTTAAGTCAAGGAAAAGATCAAAGCCACGTTCGTGGATATCTTTCACCAGTTGCGGGCCAAACAGGGTAAACATTTCTTTGCCGACTTTCAGGCGACACATGTTGGGATCGAGTTGATCTATCAATTGTAAAGCGTGGTTTTTATTATCGTAATCAAGCGCTACGAGGATAGGTTTAGTTGTCATCATCTCTCCAACAGGGTTACACTAACTAGATATTTCAAAAGGTTATTCACCGTCCAAGCCTCGGATCCGTTTAATGGTGCCCCATTTTTTGCAAGAAGGACAATGCCAATATAGTGTATGGGATGGGAAACCACATTCTTTACAGCGGTAGCTTGGACGGAATTTAATTTGTTGTTCTACAAGTTGCTCTAGCATCGTCAAACTTTGTTTGGCTTGCCCTTCTTCTGCTTGGCGAAGATGCATCTGCATTAAGTGCTGAAATCCCTTCATAGTAGGATGGCGATAAAGCGCATCTAGCACCATGTTTTCGGCGGCTTTTAGCTCATCAAGGTTTATCATATGTTGGGCAAGCGCCACCACTACGGATGCGCCAGCGCCTTCCGCCATTGCACCAGCCAATAACTCTTGATAGCCCTCATTATCTTGGGTATCGCGATACACTTGTTTCGCTGTCGGCAATGCATCGGCAAAAAGCTCAATATCGACCTTTTTGAGGGCTATCAGCATAGATTTACACTGGCTGTAATCCTTCGCATCGAGAAATTTCTTGGCAAGGGTCAGTAAAGCTCGGCCACATTTAGGATCTTGTTTTAAGGCTTGCTGCAGTAACTTGATCTTCTCTGCATCATCGCTGGCTTCATCGGCAAGCTGACAATAAAAATGTGCTGTAATCGGTTTGAGCACCTGCTGACGTTTACGGCTTAAACGTTTGGTGATGTCGATAGCCTTTTGCCATTCCTTAATCACTTGGTAAATCGCAATTAATTGTGTCTCTGACTCTTCACTATGGTCATCTTGACTGACTAAATTTAGAAAAATTTCCTCGGCGCGATCATAAAATCCCGCTGCAAGATAGTCTTTACCCAGCTCCATCATGGCGATATCGCGCTGCTCATTGGTCAATGTTGGGCGGGCAATTAAGTTTTGGTGAATACGAATCGAGCGGTCAACTTCACCGCGCTTACGGAATAAAGAACCAAGGGAGAGATGGGTATCGATGGTTTCATCGTCCACATCAAGCATACTGATAAACAAGTCGACCGCTTTGTCCGACTCGTTAGACAACAAGAAATTCAAGCCAGTGAAATAATCACGACTTAATTGTTTACGCTGATTACTCTGATTTTGCCTTATACTCCGTCGTCCCATATACCAACCGTAACCGGCAGCTATTGGGAGCAACAGGAAGAGGATCTCAAGCATATTAGGCGTCTACACCTTGAGGTTTTTTAGCGGTTTGAAGCGTTAATTTCTTTCTCGTCGCCGCTAAAGCCAATTTGAGTTTGACAATATAATAGCTCGCCACGAGCCAACTGAGCATGAAGCCCGTAAAGAAAACCACCGCTAACACGACGGGTAAACGGTACTCACCCTGAGCCACAAAGTAGCTGATTGTCACTACTTGTTCATTACGTGCGCCAAATACTAAAGCCACGATAAATAACAGTGCCACAAGGACTGTCGCTACAAAAGATTTCACGTCGGACTCCCTAACTGCCTTTCAATTTTCTGATTATCCAAGAAATTTACTAAGCTGACCAGCTTTGCCTTCCATTAGGTATAAAAAAGCCCCCTTGCGGAGGCTTTTTGCAATGCGGTCAATTAAACATTGACAGCGTCAACGCGTTCGCGCAGTTCTTTGCCTGGCTTAAAGTGCGGGACGTATTTGCCTTCCAATTCGACTGATGAACCAGTCTTTGGATTGCGGCCAGTACGCGGCGCACGATAATGAAGCGAGAAACTACCAAAGCCACGGATCTCAATACGATCAC
Source organism: Shewanella cutis (assembly GCF_022410515.1). GTDB lineage: Bacteria > Pseudomonadota > Gammaproteobacteria > Enterobacterales > Shewanellaceae > Shewanella > Shewanella cutis. Next base: position 13,038 of record NZ_JACSDI010000010.1, read on the forward strand.
CGCTTTCTAATGTCGTTGCCATTTGCTCCAACATCTCTTTGATTGCGCCTTCTACCTCTTTCGCCGACAGCTGCGACTGCCTGGTGGCGAGTTTTTCGATCAGTTCGGATTTTGTCATCCTAGCTATCCCCTATTATCAAGCCAAACACAGTCACCTAATGGGGAGAAAATCTCCCCATACAACAGGCGATTATTTGCGAGCTGCTTTAAACGCTTCAGCCATTGCATTACTAATAACAGCGTCTTCTTGTTTATTCAAGGTCGCCATTACTTCTTTTTCTTCAGCTTCGTCTTTCGCTTTGATTGACAGGCTGATAGAACGGTTCTTACGGTCAACACCCATGAACTTAGCTTCGATTGCGTCACCTACTGAGTAAACAGTAGATGCATCTTCGATGCGCTCACGGCTGATGTCAGCTACACGGATGTAACCTTCAACAGTATCAGCCAGTTCAACAGTCACACCTTTAGCATCAACAGCAGAAACAGTACCGTGTACGATAGTACCTTTCTTCTTGTCAGCTAAGTAAGCGTTGAATGGGTCGTCTTCAGTTTGTTTAACACCTAAGCTGATACGCTCACGCTCTGGGTCAACAGACAGAACCACTGCGTGGATTTCGTCGCCTTTCTTGTACTCAGATACTGCGTCTTCGCCAGTGCCGTTCCAAGAAATGTCAGACAGGTGAACTAAACCATCGATACCGCCGTCAAGACCGATGAAGATACCGAAGTCAGTGATTGACTTGATCTTACCAGAAACCTTGTCGCCTTTGTTGTAACGAGTTGCGAAGTCATCCCATGGGTTGGTCTTACATTGCTTCAGACCTAGAGAAATACGACGACGCTCTTCATCGATGTCCAGAACCAGAACTTCAACTTCATCACCTAAGTTAACCACTTTAGATGGGTGGATGTTCTTGTTAGTCCAATCCATTTCAGAAACGTGAACTAAACCTTCAACGCCTTCTTCGATTTCAACGAAACAGCCGTAGTCAGTCAGGTTAGTTACGCGACCAGTTAACTTAGTGTTTTCTGGATAGCGCTTGCTGATTTCTAACCATGGATCTTCGCCAAGTTGTTTCAGACCTAGAGATACACGAGTGCGCTCACGATCGTACTTCAGAACTTTAACGTTGATTTCGTCACCAACATTTACGATTTCAGATGGGTGCTTAACGCGTTTCCATGCCATATCAGTGATATGTAACAGACCGTCAACGCCACCTAAATCTACGAATGCACCGTAGTCAGTCAGGTTCTTAACGATACCTTTAACTGCTTGACCTTCTTGCAGGTTTTCTAACAGTGCATCACGCTCAGCGCTGCTTTCTGATTCGATAACTGCACGACGAGAAACAACAACGTTGTTACGCTTCTGGTCTAGTTTGATAACTTTGAATTCTAATTCTTTGTACTCTAAGTGAGCGGTATCGCGAACTGGGCGCACGTCAACTAGAGAACCTGGTAAGAAGGCACGGATACCGTTTAATTCAACAGTGAAACCGCCTTTCACTTTACCATTGATGATACCGATTACAGTTTCAGCATCTTCGTAAGCTTTTTCCAGAACGATCCAAGCTTCGTGACGTTTCGCTTTTTCGCGAGACAGTTGAGTCTCACCGAAGCCGTCTTCAACAGAGTCAAGAGCTACGTCAACTTCATCACCAACAGCAATTTCTAAAACGCCTTGAGCGTTTTTGAATTGTTCAGCTGGGATTGGGCTTTCAGACTTCAGACCTGCATCAACCAAAACCATACCGTTTTCGATAGCAACTACAGTACCACGAACGATAGAGCCTGGACGGAATTCCAGAGTTTGAAGGGATTGTTCAAATAGATCAGCAAAAGATTCAGTCATGTTTAAGTTACTTTAATGTAATAAACCACAGTCAATCCTAGACGTGGAGTCAGTCAAATTATCCGTATCATCCTTAATACGAATACCTATCCGAGCAATAATTTAGTTAGTGCTGGATAATTGTTGGTTGATGTAGTTGAGCGCGAGCTCAAGTACTTCATCAATACCTTTATCGCTTGTATCGATAACGAGCGCATTCTCGGCCGGGACCAATGGTGCCACTGGACGATTCATATCGCGGTCGTCTCGCTCGATAATTTCAGCTAAAAGGCGCTCGATATTAACATCGAAGCCCTTGTCCTGCAACTGATTATAGCGTCTTTGGGCACGCTCCTGTGCAGATGCGGTTAAATATAATTTAGCCGATGCGGTTGGGAAAACAACCGTCCCCATATCGCGACCATCGGCAATCAATCCGGGAGCGGTTCTAAAGGCACGTTGGCGACGCAATAAGGCTTCCCTTACTCGGGGAAACGCAGCCACTTTAGAGGCGGCATTAGAACATTCTTGGGTACGTATCGCAGTGGTGACGTCTTCACCTTCTAGAATAACTTGAACTGGATCTTTTTCATTGCCTGTCAAAAATTTCACATCAAGGTGTGAAGCCAGCAATGTGATGGATTCTTCATTTTCCAGTTCTACGTCGTGATGAATGGCAGCCAGCGCAAGTACTCGATAAATTGCACCACTATCAAGCAGTTGCCATCCTAGATGCTTAGCCAGTAATTGGCTAATTGTTCCTTTACCAGCACCACTTGGGCCGTCGATTGTGACTACAGGAGCCCGTTCAGACATACATTCCTCCGCAAAAAATAATCATCATCCGTGAGTTCATAAGTAGAGCCCCGAAAATGAGCGCGCCGCATTATACAATAATACCCAAATAAAATCCGTGGATTTTTCATGAAGTTTAGAAGCCGCTCAAATACGGCTTCTTTTATTTGATATGCCCATATGCCAATCTGTTATCAGAAAACATTAGGCATTGAGGCTGGCGAATTGAACAAAATAGTCAGGGAAGGTTTTTGAGGTGCAATCGGGATCATTGATGGTGATACCGCAGTCGGCAAAGGCTAACATGGAGAAGCACATGGCCATGCGGTGGTCGTTATAGGTGTCAATCTCTGCAGTATTGAGTACATCCGGCGGAGTGATTTTAATGTAATCATGTCCCTCCTCCACTAACGCACCAACTTTACGCAACTCAGTTGCCATCGCCGCTAAGCGGTCAGTCTCTTTGATGCGCCAGTTGTAGATATTGCGAATAACAGTTGTGCCTTTCGCAAATAAGGCGGCCGTTGCAATGGTCATGGCCGCATCGGGAATATGGTTCATATCTAAATCAACCGCGGTTAACGGTGCACCGCGGGCAATAATGTAATCATCGCCCCACTCAATATCGGCGCCCATTTTTTCCAGCACATCGGCAAATTTGACATCGCCCTGAATGCTTAAACGGCCAACGCCAGTGACTTTTACTTCACCGCCTTTAATGGCTCCCGCCGCTAAAAAGTACGATGCAGAAGAGGCATCCCCTTCCACTAACACTTTACCCGGAGACACATACTGCTGCCCGGCTGGGATCTCAAAGCGGGCATAGTCATGGTTAATCACTTGAACGCCAAACTGTGCCATCAGGGCTAGGGTAATGTCGATATAAGGCTTTGAAACCAGTTCACCTTTAACATGAATATTCACGCTGCCCTTAGCGAGGGGCGCAACCATTAACAGCGCGGTTAAAAATTGGCTTGAGAGGTCCCCGGCAATTTCCACATCGCCACCATTTAGGCCAGTCGCATTAATGGTCAATGGCGGAAAACCATCATTTTTAAGGTAAACAATATTGGCACCTAGTTGTCTTAAGGCATTGACCAAATCGCCTATTGGACGCTCTTCCATGCGCGGCTCGCCAGTTAAGGTAAACTCACCTTGGCCTAAGGTTAAAGCGGCGCATAGCGGACGCATGGCCGTGCCTGCATTTCCTAAAAATAGGGTTTGCGCCTGCTCCGATGACATCACGCCCCCTAATCCGCTCAACTCGCATACGGTATTGTTATGGGATAAACGATACTCAACCCCTAATTGCTTAAGGGAAGCCAGCATATGGCGAATATCATCTGAGTCAAGCAAATTGGTGAGCCTAGTCGTGCCTTGGGCTAAGGTCGCCAAGAGCAAGGCACGGTTTGAAATACTTTTCGAGCCGGGAATATTAATCTCACCACGGACTTGCACAACAGGTTCAAGACGTAATTGCTTCATGAATAAATCTTCTTTCTCTTTGGGCATGATCAATAGGATCACGCGGACTGAATTGGCAAAATGGCAACTTCACACTACATGACGTCAAGTTTACGTTACTAATAAAAGGAGATTGGGGGCCTTGTTGGTGCTTCGTCGTTATAAAATTACCGATAGTGACGCAGGATTCAACCGTTTTTTACTAAAAAATGGCTTTTTAAACCGGAAAATTACTCAAGTCAGTCTAAAAATAACAAAAATATTAAATATGATTGGCAAATTTGTGATCTAAACAGTTTTTTGGCAGACTTTTTTGCCAGATTAATTGGCCTAAAATCACAGTTTTTACTTTAAATGTTTCATCTATCCACGTTATTCTAGGTTTCAAACGATAAATCACGCATATCCTATGCAATTCATGCTGTCGCTAAATAACTAGAAAGGTAGATGGAGCTATGTTTAACTCACTCATCGCAATGCCTGCGGATCCGATCCTCGGCTTGTTGACCCAGTACCGCGAAGACACACATCCACAGAAAGTAGACTTAGGTGTCGGTGTTTATAAAGACCCCGCGGGAAACACCCCCATTCTCAATTGTGTAAAAAAAGCCGAGAAATTTCGTTTAGAAACCGAGACAACAAAGGTCTATATCGGTCCAACCGGCTCACCTCAGTTTAATACCCTGATGACAGAGTTAGCCTTTGGCAGTGATCATAGCGCGATTATCGCTAACCGTATTCGTACAGTTTCTACACCCGGCGGTACGGGCGCCCTGCGTGTAGCTGGTGACTTTATTAAACGCTGCAATCCTAATGCGGTGTTGTGGGTAAGCGATCCCACATGGGCTAACCATACTGGTTTATTCGAAGCTGCTGGGATCACAGTAAAAACTTATCCCTATTATGACTACGATAGTAAATCGTTGAAATTTGATGAGATGCTTGCTGCATTATTGCAAGTGAGTCCTGATGACGTGGTGTTATTTCACGCTTGTTGCCATAACCCAAGTGGGATGGATTTAACCACTGAGCAATGGGACAAAGTGGTTGCCCTCACCAAAGAGCAAGGTTTTACCCCGCTTATCGACATGGCTTACCAAGGTTTTGGTGATGGTGTTGATATTGATGCCTACGGCGTGCGTAAAATGGCTGCCGCGGTCGATAATATGATCCTGTGCAGCTCATGCTCGAAAAACTTTGGCCTGTACCGTGAGCGTATTGGTTCCTGCTCTGTGATTGCCAAAGATGCCAATACCGCCAATATCGCGCAATCTGTACTGCTTTATGTGGTTCGCTGCCTCTACTCCATGCCGCCAGCCCACGGCGCGGCGATTGTTGAGACGATTTTAGGATCAAAAGAATTAACCCAAGAATGGCTTGATGAACTCAAAGTGATGCGCGATCGCATCAATGGTAACCGCGCGATTTTAGTTGAAAAACTAAAAGCTAATGGCGTTGAGCGCGACTTTAGCTTTATCGCTCGCCAAAAAGGCATGTTCTCCTTCCTAGGGGTTAATCCTGAGCAAGTGGCGCGTCTACAGAAAGAATTTAGCATTTATATGGTGGGCTCAAGCCGCATTAGCATTGCAGGCATAAGCGAAGACAATGTGGATTACTTAGCTAAGTCGATTGCCAAAGTGCTTTAAATACAAGTGCTTTAATACAAGCAATTTAGTACTTTTTAACCATCTACTTACTCTGCTGTATTCTCTATCTAAGATGCAGCAGAGTTTATCTACCGCTTGTAAATATTACACTCGTCCATTTAGTTTGGATTGACGAGTCTTCCTTTTCATTTCTCCCCAAAAACCTCATAAGCCACGCCATCCTCACCGTTTAAGCATTTATTTTCAATCGTAAAACCCTATTTGAATGATGTTGACTCCACGGTCTTATCACAATAAACCGCACGTTGTGATCTCGGTCAGCGGATTTCCATTTTATCAATCGGGGCTACGGCAATTTTCACTTTTTAAAGCCAAAGCCGCCCAGTAGATTAATCGTCATTATTGAACTTGTGGATATTCCGCCATGTTATTACAAGATAAATTAATGCAAATCGTCACCAACCCGCAGCTTTCACCTAAGCAAAAATCTAACTATTTAGCGTTGGAGGCGGAGGCGAGTTTGCCCTACATGCCAATATCAGATGAAGTACAAACAGCGATGAATGACGGTGTTATTTGCGATATGTTTGAAGGCCATACGCCGTTTAAACCACGCTATGTATTGCCAGATTATGCCCGCTATCTTGAGCAAGGCTCTGAATATTTAGAGCTTGTTCCCGCGCAAAATTTAGATGAAGCCCTCAATGCCTTAACGATTCTGTATCACCATGTGCCATCGGTGACCAATATACCTGTGTATTTAGGTCAGTTGGACGACATTTTGATGCCTTTCGTGGAAGGAATGGATGCGGATGTCCTTTATCGTAAACTAAAGCTGTTCTGGATCATGCTCGACAGAACCCTGCCCGACGCCTTTATGCACGTCAATATTGGCCCAACAGACAATATTGTTTGCCGAACCCTACTGCGCATTGATGCCGAACTCAAACAAGTTGCCCCCAATTTGACCTTTATGTATGACCCCGCCATCACCCCGGATGAATTATTGCAAATTGCCACAACCAATATTTGTCAGTGCAGTAAGCCGCATATCGCCAACTATCCACTGCATGCCAGTGCATTTGACAAGCGCGGCTTTGGTATTGTGAGTTGCTACAATGCCTTACCATTAGCGGGCGGTGCAAATACCTTGGTTAGACTCAATCTGAAAGAAGTGGCATTGAAGGCAACGTCAATCAATGATTTTTTTGAGCGTGTCTTGCCCTATTACTGCTCACTCACCTTCGAACTTATCGAGGCGCGTTCGGCCTTTTTACATCAAGAGTCGCACTTCTTTGATAGCTTTTTAGTTAAAGAACAATTGATTGATGAATCGCGCTTTGCCCCCATGTTTGGTATTTACGGTATGGCTGAAGCGGTGAATATTCTGCAAGCTCAGATGACAAGTGAGACCGACAAATTATCTCAATCAAACAAACCCACAGGCTATGGTCATAGCACGGATGCAAACCAACTTGGCTACCGTATTTCTGCCGCCCTCGATACCATAGTAAAATCCACACCCGTCACCTATGGCTACCATGGACGAGCGCTGCTGCATTCACAGGGCGGTATCAGTCTCGATAAGGACGTGACACCCGGCGTGCGTATTCCCTATGGCACTGAACCCAATCCCATCGCTCATATTCAAGCCCTCGCGCAGCATCACCAGTATTATACGGCGGGGATCAGCGATATTTTGACCATAGATGAAACCGTCAAATCCAATCCTCAAGCTATGTTCCAGCTGTGTAAAGCGGCACTGGAGTTAGGCTTTAGAGAATTTACCGCCAATGTGGCCTCTAACGATTTAATGCGTGTCACTGGCTATATGGTAAAACGCTCTGATATTGAAGCATTTAAACAATGCGGCTCGCGCCTTAATACCACGGGTTTAGGGGCAGAAGCAGCACAAAATACCGGAATATTGCAACGCCAAGCACGCGTTATTGCCCATGAGCACTCCCCCTGTGTCATTCAATAAAGCGGCCATAAATAAGCAGGCAATAGTTAGTCAGCTATTGCCGTTTTCTTGCGTCGACGGACCTGGCAGCAGGCTCGTGTTATTCTTGCAGGGCTGCAACTATCAATGTAAAAACTGCCATAACCCACATACCATCGGATTATGCGATGGCTGTGGCGATTGTATTGCCACCTGTCCTGACAAGGCGCTGACATTGATAAAGGCTAACAATAAGCATCAAATCCATTGGGACAAAGATCGTTGTAGCCAGTGCGATACTTGTCTTGCTGTGTGTCCACAACAAGCCAATCCCAAAGTCACCCGATACACTGTTGAAGAAATCTTGGCGATTCTTCACCATCAGCGTCACTTTATTAATGGCATTACGGTGAGCGGTGGTGAAGCAAGTCTACAACTGCCATTTATTATTGAATTATTTAAAGCGATTAAGGCCTCACCGCAGTTATCACAGTTAACCTGTATGCTTAATACCAATGGCAGTTTGAGCCTCACGGGCTGGCATAAACTGCTGCCCTTTTTAGACGGCGCTATGGTGGATCTTAAAGCGTGGCAACGAGATACCCATAGGTACATTACCGGGCGAGATAACCATGCGGTGTTCAAATCAATTGAACTTTTGGCGCAGCAGCAAAAACTGTATGAAGTAAGATTGCTGCATATTCCAGGCATTACGGATTTTGAACAGGAAATAGACGCGCTATCTTGCTATTTACTGAGACTCGGTGCCGATACGCGGGTGAAATTAAACGCCTTTCACCACCATGGCGTGGTTGATGAAGCGTTAACTTGGCCTAGTTGCACACAGACGGATATTGAAGCCTTAGCGGCCTCTCTTACCCAGCGAGGTTTAACAAATATCGTGTTACCGTCCATCTACCTTTAACGGCTACAAAGTAGGATCTGCTCGTACAGCCAGCGTAGCGCGGGATCCTTCATACTTTGTTTATGCCAAACGAGGCTGTAAGCCACTTTTCCATATTCGATGGGTAACGGTTTCACTGTTAAGCCTTTGGCTTGGCTCGCGATGGATGCCCAGCGGCGCGAGCAGGTAAACAGCAGTTCACTGTGGTGACACATTAACGCCGCGCTGCCAAAGTCTGGCACTGAAATGGGGACGGCACGTTTTTTAGATTGCTGAGCGAGTAAAATATCAAAATAAGGTGTACTCAGATCCGTATCTGTGATGCCTATATGGCTGTAGCTTAGGTAGTCATCAAAGCTGATATGCGATTGTTTGGCCAAGGGATGGGATGCATTCATTAAGCAAATCATTTCATCACTGAACAAGGTTTCCCACACTAGATCATCTTGCGAAGGATTAGGCTGACTCAAATCATGGGGTAACAGTACAAAGTCTAACGAGCCATTAATGAGTCCATCAAAACCAATATTGTCTTTGCTGTAAATATCGAGATGAATATGGGGCGCCAAACTCAAAATATGGGCGCTAAGTTTAGCGGCCAGCAGTTCAAAGGTGCTTTCACGCATTGCCAGTGTAAACCGCCCCTCATAGTTTATTGGGGTAAACGCATCTTGACTCATGATCTGATTCATATCATTGATCATTTGTTGCACGCTTGGGCCTAATCGTTTGGCTAAAGGCGTTGCAACCAGTGAGTTACCGTTACGGTAGAACAGTTCATCATTCAAACTGTCTCGAAGCTGGCTTAAAGTTTTGCTAACCGATGAAGGACTTAAACATAAACGTTCGGCGCTGGCGGTGACGCTCAAGGTATCGAGCATCACATGCAAAGTGATTAAGTGCTTCATACTAATGCGCGAAAGCTTGGCTAAATCCATCAGTGGTTTCCTGGTAATTTATCTTATGGTAAAAATCAAAATATCAACTTTTCATCATGATAAACAATAAGATAAAACTTACCCAATAGATTGCTAAGTATATTGGTCTGTTATGCGTACTGGCTCACAGGCTTGCTCAGTGCAATCGCCATTGCCTCATTATCAGGGTAAGAAACTTGGCGTAATTCAACTAACAAAAAAGCGAATGCATATGTGCATTCGCTTTTTGCGTATAACCGCTTAAAACTTATGTGCTATAGGGTGAGCGCGGACTACATCTTGTAATGTTTAGCGGCAAACTCGTTCATAAATGTCACCAGCGCGGCAACACCTTCCAGTGGCATTGCATTGTAAAGGCTTGCACGCATACCACCGACGATTCTGTGCCCTTTTAAAGCCACTAAGCCCGCCGCTTCGGCCTCTTTTAAGAAGGCGCCATCAAGGGATTCATCAGCCAGTTGAAAGGTCACATTCATTTGTGAGCGGTTCGCAGCCACCACACCATTTTTATAGAAAGGATTGGCGTCGATACAGGCATATAGCATTTGCGCTTTTTGCTGATTGATTTTTGCGATACTCGCCACACCACCAATCGATTTAAGCCAAGCAAACACTTCGGCCGCTAAGTACCAGGCAAAGGTCGGTGGCGTGTTAAACATAGAATCATGCTCAACCGCTAAACGATAATCCATAATGGATGACTGCGGTAAACTCGGCAGTTTCAACATGTCATCGCGCACTATTACTATCGATAAGCCAGATGGACCAATGTTCTTCTGCGCACCAGCATAGATTAAGCCGTAACAGCTGACATCGATTTCACGCGACATAATGGTTGACGATAAATCGGCAACAATTGGCCAAGGGCTATCTAACTCATCAAAAATTTCGATACCATCAACTGTCTCATTGGGGCAGTAGTGCACATAACGGTAGTCGGCATCTATTTTATGGAGCTCAGGGAGCACTACCGCATTGAGTCCATTATGTTTTTCAACAATATTCAGACTATCAATTTGCGCGTCGCCCACCAGCTTTTGCGCTTCGGCTAATGCCGCAGAAGACCATTGACCACTGACTAAATACAGGGCACGACCTTGATTGCCTAAAAAATTATTCACAACAGCAGAGAACTGACCGCGACCACCGCCATGCATAAAGAGCACATGGTAGTTTTGTGGAATGTGCATCAGCTCGCGTAAATCCGCCTCAGCTTGCTTGGTCAGCGCGATAAATTCCTTACCTCTGTGGCTGACTTCCATTACGGAGACACCTAGCCCATTCCAATCGAGTAATTCCTGTTGTGCTTTTTTCATCACCGCTGCGGGTAACATCGCAGGACCTGCACAGAAATTATAAATCGCGCTCACTGCCACTCTCCTTATTTACAAACCATGATATTAGAATTCATAAAATAAAACGTTGCCATGAAAAAAACGAGCGTCCAATTGGACGCTCGTTTTCATACTCTCGAATTAGTCTTCGTCTTGCTCGTCGTCAAGCTCTTCGTCTAATTCTTCCAGCTCATCCTCTTCCTCTAAAGGCTCTTCTTGAACAGAGTCACCTTCAGCGATAACTGGGACGATTGGCATACCGTTTTCATCCAGCTCGACTTCATCTTCGTCGCCTTGGATCTCATCGATACGTTGCAGACCAACCACTTTCTCGTCACTTGCGGTGCGGATAATGGTCACGCCTTGCGTGTTACGGCCGATGATAGACACACCATTGGCTGGCGTGCGTACTAAAGTGCCTTTGTCGCTGATCAGCATGATTTCGTCATTGCCGCCCACTTGTACCGCGCCAACCACTGCACCGTTACGCTCGCTCACCTTGATCGATACCACACCTTTGGTCGCACGGCTCTTCGACGGGTATTCAGACAACTCAGTACGTTTACCATAGCCGTTTTCGGTCACAGTTAAGATAGCGCCATCGCCCTTAGGTACGATGAGAGACACGACTCTTTGGCCTTCTTCAAGCTTAATACCGCGAACACCGGTCGCGCCGCGGCCCATTGGACGCACGCCCTTGAAGTTGATCTGTGGGTTGCCTTCTTCATCTAGCACTGGGTTACCGTTTTCATCGAGAACGGCTACTTCTTCGCCTTCTTTAAAGCGAACCACTTTACCTTCGTTCGAGAACAGCATGATCTCATCATCACCATTGGTGATATCGACACCGATCAGTTGGTCACCGTCTTTGAGGTTAACAGCGATAATGCCGTTTGCACGAGGGTTGCTGTAGGCCGTCAATGCAGTCTTCTTCACGGTACCGTTAGAGGTTGCCATGATGATGTATTTATCTTCGGCGTATTCGCGAACTGGCAGAATCGCGGTAATGCGTTCACCATCAGCCAGCGGCAGTAAGTTAACAATCGGACGACCACGGGAAGTGCGGCTCGCCAGCGGTAATTGATAGACCTTGAGCCAGTACATTTTACCGAAGTCTGAGAAGCACAGAATCGTATCGTGAGTATTCGCAACCAGCAGTTTTTCAACGAAATCTTCGTCTTTCACCTTAGTTGCGGCTTTACCCTTACCACCACGGCGCTGGGCTTGGTAATCGCTCAGCGGTTGGTATTTGGCGTAACCTAAGTGCGACAGGGTCACAACCACGTCTTCTTCGTTGATTAAGTCTTCAAGACTCATATCAATTTCATTGGCGTTGATCACCGTGCGGCGGGCATCGCCATATTCAGCAAGAATTTCTTCTAGCTCTTCTTTAATCACTTCCATCAAACGCTCAGGGCTGCGCAAAATAAACAGCAGACCAGCGATAAACTCGAGCAGCTCTTCGTATTCAGCGATGATCTTATCGTGCTCAAGACCGGTTAAACGGTGTAAACGCAGCTCAAGGATCGCCTGAGCCTGTTGCTCAGTCAGGTAATATAAACCATCGCGAATACCATATTCTGGCTCTAACCACTCAGGACGCGCCGCATCATCACCGGCTTTTTCAAGCATGCCCTGCACATGACCAAGCGCCCAACCCTGCTCAACCAGTTTAACTTTAGCGTCAGCTGGCGTTGGCGAGGCTTTGATCAGCGCAATAATCGGGTCGATGTTGGCCAGCGCGACCGCTAATGCCTCAAGGATATGGGCGCGCTCGCGCGCTTTACGCAGTTCAAATACGGTGCGACGTGTCACCACTTCACGGCGGTGCAGGATAAAGCACTCGAGCATTTCTTTTAGGTTGAACAACTTAGGCTGACCATTAGTCAACGCCACCATGTTGATACCAAAAGAGCACTGCATTTGCGTTTGAGCATAAAGGTTGTTTAATACGACCTCACCCACTTCGCCGCGTTTAATTTCAATTACGATGCGCATACCGTCTTTGTCAGACTCGTCGCGCAGACCGCTAATGCCTTCAATCTTCTTATCTTTGACTAACTCAGCGATTTTCTCGATGAGTTTTGCCTTGTTCACCTGATAAGGAATTTCGGTGACGATAATACGTTCACGGCCGTTGTCTTCAGTTTCGACTTCAGCCAGCGCGCGCATCACTGCACGGCCGCGGCCCGTCTTATACGCATCGATAATGCCCTTACGGCCATTGATAATCGCAGCAGTTGGGAAATCGGGGCCAGGAATATAGTCCATGAGCTGTTCAATCGACAACGCAGGGTCGGCGATCAGCGCTAAACAACCTTTAACCACTTCAGTTAGGTTGTGCGGTGGGATGTTTGTCGCCATACCAACCGCAATACCCGATGAACCGTTAATCAACAGGTTAGGGACGCGTGTCGGTAATACCGCCGGAATTTGTTCGGTGCCGTCGTAGTTTGGTACATAGTCAACGGTTTCTTTTTCAAGATCGGCGAGGAGCTGGTGCGCTAACTTATCCATACGGATTTCGGTGTAACGCATTGCCGCTGCGGAGTCGCCGTCAACCGAACCGAAGTTTCCTTGACCATCGACTAGGGTGTAACGCAGTGAGAAAGGCTGAGCCATACGAACGATAGTATCGTATACCGCGGAGTCACCGTGGGGGTGATATTTACCGATGACGTCACCGACCACACGGGCAGACTTTTTGTACGGCTTGTTCCAATCGTTCTTCAATTCACTCATGGCAAACAGCACGCGGCGATGCACAGGCTTAAGGCCATCACGCACGTCTGGTAATGCACGTCCCACGATGACGCTCATGGCGTAATCAAGGTACGAATTCTTTAGTTCGTCTTCGATATTAATTGGCGAAATAGATGATGCCAGATCAGTCATAAACTGCTCGTTCCCCTGAAAATTAGCCGACAACGTATAATCCGTATCATTGAGCGGCCCAAAAACGTGATTTGGCATTCTAACACAGTTATTTAATGTCGCCAGACCTATCCTGCGTGAATTGCGAAGGATGTGGCTTAATAGATGAAAACACTGTCAATTTGCGCTTTTAAACCCATAGAAATACCCCGTTAGATCGGAAATTTATCTCAGCAATTGATTAATCTATGAACAGAAAAAAACGCCCTACATCACAAACTGCCAAATCTCAGAGAATAATTGCTGAAATTTCAACCAACCACAAAGACTTAGATCCAGCCCATACTGTGTTTATCAACCTTTGTCGTTATAATGGCCGCACAATTCAGCCGATTTAGGTAATCGTATGCAACAGAATACCAACGTAGACCCGCAGGAAATCGCAAAGTTTGAACGTATGGCCGAAACCTGGTGGGATCTCAATGGCGAGTTTAAACCGCTACATTTATTAAATCCCCTCCGCTTAAACTATATCGATCAAACCGCGGGCGGGATTTTTGGTAAAAAAGTGCTCGACGTCGGCTGTGGCGGCGGCATTTTATCCGAAAGCATGGCGCGTATCGGCGCTGTAGTTGATGGCTTAGATATGGGTGAAGAACCGTTAGAAGTCGCACGTTTGCATGCGCTGGAAACTGGGGTCAGCATCAATTATGTGAAAAACACCGCTGAGGCCCATAGGGAAGATCACCGCGAATACTATGATGTGGTGACCTGTATGGAAATGCTCGAGCACGTGCCCAATCCGCAATCAGTGATCCAAGCCTGCTGCGATATGGTAAAACCCGGTGGTTTTGTGTTTTTCTCCACAATTAATCGCAATGCAAGATCCTTTGTCGAAACCATTATCGGCGCTGAATATCTACTGAAGATGCTGCCCATTGGCACACATGATCATAATAAGTTTATTAAACCTTCTGAATTGATTGATTTAGTCGATAACACCGACCTCATCTGCAAAGACGCCCTAGGGATCACCTATAACCCGCTAACAGGGATCTTTAAATACACCCCAAAGGTTGATGTGAACTATATGATTGCAACACAGAAGGTTGATTGAGATGAGCTTATCTGAGATTAAAGGAGTGTTATTCGATCTTGACGGTACCCTCGCCGATACCGCGCCAGATTTGGTTGAAGCCCTGAATCTCAGTTTACGCGATGTTGGCATCGCTGCTAAACCCTTAGCGGCGATGCGTAGCGCTGCCTCCCATGGCAGCTTTGCCTTAGTAGATGCAGCTATTCCAAATGCTAGTGAGACGCTACGCACTCAAGTTCAACAGGGACTCCTCGCCCATTATCAACGGATTAATGGCGATCATTGCCAATTGTTTGAAGGCATAGCCCCCTTGCTCGACTGGCTTGAGTTAAGCCATGTGCCTTTTGGAGTGATCACCAATAAACCGGCGCGCTTTACTCGCCCTTTGTTGAATAAGCTTAAGCTTAGCGCGCGTATGTCTGTAATGATCAGCGGCGATTCTACCCGTTACCCTAAGCCCCATACAGCCCCCATGCTACTGGGCGCCCAGCAACTGCAATGCCAGCCACATCAGATCCTCTATTTAGGGGATGCCGAACGGGATTTACTGGCCGCCCAAGCAGCAGGCATGCTCGGCGGAGTGGCACTTTGGGGATATTTAAGTGCAACCGATACCCCCAGCACTTGGCCAGCCTACGCCCACTACCCTTCACCTTTATATCTTCATACGGCGTTAAGCCAAGCCTTAGCAAAGTAAGTAAACAAAATTAGCCCACAATAACGGTACAGGTACGCACTGCCAGCAATTAGTAGAATTCATACTGTGGGTCAACCCCTCTGATCGCGATCGCTGCTTATTTTAGCGATCGATCACACAGTTAAATTCGAACAAAAATTCATCACAAAAGATGCACGCTACTCTCAATTTGAGCTACAAGGTTAGTCGTTACTAACGCTTTTCTTTATCCTCAAGATATCCACAAGATACCCCCTGAATTGAGACTTGCAAATGGCACCAAACCTCACTATCTTGTATCTCATCTTATTTAAAACACCATATCTTGTGTATAGGTAACAATCAGACACACTAGAAGTTCCCCGCTAAATCGACTATTTTCACTTATAGTCAGTAGTATTAAGGGTTTTCAGGTTGATTGTTTTACAAGGAAACGTACGGTGACTGAGTTCACCTGAATAGATATCAGAACCAAGGCCTCTCTTCAATGAATAGCAATATGACAGTTACAAAACGTTGTGGTGCCCGTGAGACGATCGATCTCGACAAAATACACCGCGTAATTACTTGGGCAGCCAAGGGATTAAAAAACGTTTCTGTTTCTGAAGTTGAACTTCGCACGCATTTACAGTTTTTCGACGGGATCCCAACCGAAGCTATCCACGAAACGATCATCAAATCGGCAGCGGATTTAATTTCCCCAGAGTCACCCGATTATCAGTTTCTGGCTGCGCGCTTAGCCGTATTCCATTTACGTAAGAAGGCCTTTGGTCAGTTCGAGCCGCCCAAGTTATATGACCATGTGACTAAGCTGGTGGAGCTAGGTAAGTATGATATGCACATTCTGCAGGATTACACCCGCGAAGAACTCGACATTATGGATACTTATATCGACCATTGGCGCGATATGAATTTCTCCTATGCAGCCGTTAAACAGCTCGAAGGCAAGTATCTGGTTCAAAACCGCGTGACCCATGAGATTTATGAGAGCGCACAGTTCCTTTATATTTTGGTGGCGGCTTGTTTGTTTGCCCGTTATCCAAAAGAAACGCGACTACAATACGTTAAAGATTTTTACGACGCAGTATCAACCTTTAAGATTTCACTGCCAACACCCATCATGGCAGGCGTTCGTACGCCGACTCGTCAGTTCAGCTCATGCGTGCTGATTGAATGTGGCGACAGCTTGGACTCTATCAATGCGACCGCATCGTCTATCGTGAAGTATGTGAGCCAACGCGCTGGTATCGGTATCAACGCGGGTCGTATCCGTGCATTAGGAAGCCCAATCCGTGGCGGCGAAGCTTTCCACACAGGTTGCTTACCTTTCTACAAGTATTTCCAAACCGCGGTGAAGTCTTGCTCGCAAGGCGGCGTGCGCGGCGGTGCAGCCACCCTTTTCTATCCTATTTGGCATTTAGAAGTTGAATCGCTGCTGGTACTGAAAAACAACCGTGGCGTTGAAGATAACCGTATCCGTCATTTAGACTACGGCGTGCAGCTCAATAAGCTGATGTATCAACGTCTGATCAAAGGCGAAAGCATTAGCCTATTTAGCCCATCGGACGTACCTGGTCTTTACGATGCTTTCTTTGAAGATCAAGCCGAATTTGAGCGTTTGTATCTGCAATATGAGCAGGACAGCAGTATTCGTAAGAAGACATTAAAAGCGGTGGATCTGTTCTCACTGATGATGCAAGAGCGTGCTTCAACGGGTCGAATCTACATTCAAAACGTGGATCACTGTAACACCCACAGCCCGTTTGACTCAAAAGTTGCACCGATCAGACAGTCTAACCTCTGTCTTGAAATCGCTCTGCCGACTAAGCCACTGAACAACATTGACGATCCAAACGGTGAAATCGCCCTTTGTACACTCTCGGCATTAAACCTCGGTACGATTACCGATTTAGCGGAACTGGAACCATTAGCAGACTTAGCAGTGCGAGCACTCGATAACCTGCTCGATTACCAAGATTATCCAATCAAGGCGGCGCAAATTTCATCGATGAATCGTCGAACCTTAGGGATTGGCGTCATCAACTTTGCTAATTATTTAGCGAAGAATGGCATGAAGTACTCCGATGGCAGCGCGAACAATTTGACGCACAAGACCTTTGAAGCGATTCAGTTTTATCTGCTCAAAGCGTCCATGAATCTCGCGAAAGAAAAAGGCGCGTGTCCATTATTTAATGAGACCACTTACGCTCAAGGTATTTTACCTATTGATACCTACAAACGTGACTTAGATAAGATTTGCAGTGAGCCATTGCATTTAGACTGGGAAGCACTGCGTAGTGACATTAAAGAGTACGGTTTACGTAACTCGACACTGTCTGCACTGATGCCGTCTGAGACTTCATCACAGATCTCAAACGCCACCAACGGTATCGAACCGCCTCGGGGTTTGATCAGTGTAAAAGCCAGTAAAGATGGTCAGTTAAAACAAGTGGTACCTGATTTCGACAGCTTAAAGAATAACTATGAACTATTGTGGCAAATGCCAAGCAACGAAGGTTATTTGCAGCTTGTGGGTATCATGCAAAAGTTCGTTGACCAAGCGATTTCGGCCAACACAAACTATGATCCAGCGCGTTTTGAGGGCCGTAAAGTCCCGATGCAGACCCTGCTAAAAGACTTACTCAATGCCTATAAGTTAGGTGTAAAAACGCTGTACTACCATAACACTCGCGATGGTGCATCGGATCAACACGATGACATTACCAACATAGAGAAAGAAGATGACGGCTGTGCTGGCGGCGCTTGCAAAATCTAATCTTCAATGTTAACGGTTGCGGGATCCCCATGGGATCCCGACTTATTGGAATACTCGTACATGACCTACTCTACTTTTTGCCAAACACCCAACGATGCCACCCGTGAACCCATGTTTTTCGGACAATCGGTGAACGTCGCACGTTATGACCAACAAAAATATGAAGTGTTTGAAAAACTAATCGAAAAGCAACTGTCTTTCTTCTGGCGTCCAGAGGAAGTCGATGTGAGCCGCGATAAAATCGACTACAACTCACTGCCAGATCATGAAAAGCATATTTTTATTTCTAACCTGAAATATCAAACGCTGCTCGATTCAATCCAAGGCCGTTCGCCTAACGTGGCTTTTTTGCCATTGGTGTCACTGCCAGAGTTAGAGACTTGGATTGAAACCTGGTCATTCTCCGAGACCATTCATTCGCGCTCATACACACACATCATTCGCAATATCGTCAACGATCCTTCGGTGATTTTTGATGATATCGTGGTGAACCATGAGATCCTCCGCCGTGCCACAGACATTGCCGAGTTCTACGATCACCTGATTAAATTGACTCAGGTATATCATCTACTTGGTGAAGGCACCCATGAGATTGATGGTGAGCCAGTAGAGGTGAATACCCGCACCCTGAAAAAAGCCCTGTACCTGTGCATGATGTCAGTTAACGCGCTCGAAGCGATTCGCTTCTACGTGAGCTTTGCCTGCTCATTTGCCTTCGCAGAGCGTAAGCTTATGGAAGGTAACGCGAAAATTATTCGCCTTATCGCCCGTGATGAAGCGCTGCACTTAAACAGCACTCAGCATATCTTAACCATTATGCAGGGCGGCAAAGACGATCCAGAAATGGCAGAGATTGCCGCTGAATGCCAACAGGAAGCCTACAACCTGTTCCTCAAAGCCGCAGAGCAAGAAAAAGAATGGGCTAAATACCTGTTTAAAGACGGCTCAATGATTGGTCTAAACGAACAAATCCTCTGCCAATATGTTGAGTACATTACTAACCAACGGATGAAGTCAGTTAACCTGCCGCTTCCTTACGCTGAGCAAACTAACCCACTGCCATGGATGAAAAACTGGCTAGAGAGTGACGCGGTACAAGTGGCCCCACAAGAAGTGGAAGTGTCATCCTATCTGGTCGGCCAAATCGATGCCGCCGTCGACAGTGATGAATTCCTTGATTTCGATCTCTAATCACTTTTGATTTTGAAATGACTAGATTACGAAATGACTAAGTCGAACCTGCTCAAGAGCCATCCATTGAACAGCCCCTTTGCCAAGGCGCCCATTGTGCGCCTGCAAGGGCAACCAGTGCTGCTATTCACCCAGCAGCACAGTTCTTTACTGCAAGCTCTCGAAGCTAAAAAGGTCAGAATTTTCTCTGAATGTCGTAGTGGTTTTTGTGGCGCCTGCAAAACCCGTATTATTAGCGGCAGCGTCAGCTATTTAACCGAGCCTTTAGCCGAGCTTAATGCCGACGAATGCCTGCCCTGCTGCTGTATTCCTAGCGAAGATTTAGAACTCGATTTATCCCCCGAAGGTGCTGCCGTGGTGACCTATTCTTGCGGTAACAGGCGCGCCCAAACCCCATCGACGCGTAAAACCGGCAATCTTAAAGCAGTGCCACAGCAAGAAGTGGTCGAAGACTAAAATAGTTGTCTTAAACTCTTAGGCATTTTTGGGAGTGACTTGGGTTGGCGAGTCGATGATCAACAAAACCAGAAACTTTGCCTACGGTGAATACACACGCCCACTCGTCTATGAAAGCTGTCAAGCTTATCTCATCAAAGACTTTGGCGCGATAACTGAGTGCGTGCGCTAATTTTGCAGTCTAGAAACAGACTGTTGTGACGGCAAAGCCAAATTTTTAATGGCCTGGTAACCACATCAATGGCCAGTGGCACTCGTGTCGTCAGTTATGGGCTTTACCCAACTAAGAAGATGCTCCTCTACAGATAGTGTCTTATATTCAATCTCAATCAACAAAAAGCCTGAGTCAGACTCAGGCTTTTTGTTGGTGAAAATACTTAAAAACTACAGCCGCATAGCAAGCTCGGCACCTTGGCGAATGGCGCGTTTTGCATCGAGCTCGGCGGCCACATCGACACCGCCAATCAAATGCACGGGAATACCTGAAGCTTTCATCTCATCCACTAAAGTACGGTTAGACTCTTGTCCGGCGCAGAGAATCACATTATCCACAGCCAACACTTCGACTTGTTCGCCAACACGTATATGTAGACCAGCATCATCAAACTTTTCATAGTTGACGCCCGTTTTCATCTTCACATCGTGCTGTTTTAACACCAAACGGTGGATCCAGCCGGTGGTTTTACCTAAGCCTTGGCCCATTTTCGAGGTTTTGCGTTGCAGCAAATAGACTTGTCTATGATCGCTATTATCGACTTCAGGCTCGGCTAACCCACCCGCATGCTGATATTGCTTGTCAATGCCCCACTGCTTTAACCATTTTTCAGGATTAAGCGTGCTCGACTCCGATTCACAAAGATAATGCGCCATATCAAAGCCAATACCGCCGGCACCAATCAGAGCGACTTTGTCACCAATCGCAGTTTGTCCCGTCAGTACCTGTTGATAATCCACCACTTTAGGGCTATCAAATCCAGGCAAGCTTAACTCACGCGGGACCACGCCCGAGGCAATGACGATTTCATCAAACTTTTCGGTTTCCAGTACCTTTGCATCCAAGCGGGTATTTAAGCGCAAATCAATTTTATGCAGTTTAATTTGATTGAGGAAATAACGAATGGTCTCGTTAAATTCTTCTTTTCCTGGGATTTTACGTGCCAGATTAAACTGACCACCCACCTCGGATTTTGCTTCAAAAAGCACAACCTCATGGCCGCGCATCGCCGCATAAACCGAAAATGCCATCCCAGCTGGGCCCGCGCCCATCACTGCAATATGCTTCTTGTTAGTGGTCGGTAAAAAGTTAATCTCTGTTTCATAACAGGCGCGAGGATTGACTAAACAGGTAGCTCGCTTAAGCGAGAAGGTATGATCTAAACAGGCCTGATTGCAACCAATACAGGTATTGATAAGTTCAGGCGTATTGGCTGCAGCTTTATTCACAAACTCAGGATCGGCAAGAAACGGCCGCGCCATTGACACCATATCTGCTTGACCTGAGGCAATAATTTGCTCGCCTATTTCAGGCGTATTAATACGGTTTGTGGCAATCAGGGGCACTGCAACCGACTTTTTAAGTTTTTCAGTGACCCAAGCAAAGGCGCCGCGGGGAACACTGGTCGCAATGGTGGGTACACGAGCTTCATGCCAGCCGATCCCGGTGTTGATAATCGATACACCGGCATGTTCAAGCCACTTTGCCAGTTGTACCACTTCATCCCAGGTTGAACCATTGTCAACCAAATCGAGCATCGATAAGCGGAAGATAATAATAAAATCTTTGCCTACTTTAGCGCGGATAGCATTCACAATTTCAATTGGGAATTGTGCGCGTTTTTCAAAACTGCCGCCCCATTCATCGCTGCGGGTATTGGTGCGCGAACTGATAAATTGGTTGATTAAGTAACCTTCGGAGCCCATGACTTCAACCCCGTCATACCCAGCGCTTTTCGCTAATGCGGCGGAACTGGCATAGTCTTTAATCGTGCCACGCACTTGACGGCTCGACATGGCCGAAGGCGTAAAGGGAGTAATAGGCGACTTGATTTTACTCGGTGCCTGCGAAAAAGGATGATAACCATAGCGACCCGCATGCAGGATTTGCATACAGATTTTACCGCCAGCCTCATGTACCGCTTGTGTCACAATACGGTGTTTACCCACTTGCCAAGGGAAACTGAGCTGACAGGCATGGGGGGTTAAGCGGCCACGTAGGTTTGGTGATATCCCGCCAGTGACAATTAACCCCACGCCGCCCAATGCGCGCTCTTTATAAAACGCTGCCAGTTTCTCAAATCCGCCCTTTTCTTCTTCTAAACCTGTGTGCATCGAGCCCATCAACACTCGGTTTTTCAGCTGGGTAAATCCCAGATCTAAGGGTTCTAATAAATGGGGAAACGACATTCAAACATCCTTTTTAAACAAGTGATTTAAATGAGCATACCCTGAGTCAAATGTAAGCTCAACAGTTGCCAGCAGGTTAAAAGTTAAAATCCTTTACAATTGTGTTTAGCCAGTTAAGCGATTTTCAGTTAGCATTGGCACATTCGATATGCAAAGGAGTGGCTAATGTCCGCTAACCCATCGTTTTTCAAGAGAATATGCTTATTCATTTGGAACGTCCTTAACGGGACCCGTAAGCTCATACTCAACCTGATTTTTTTTGGTTTCCTAGCACTTATTCTGATAGCTATTAGCAGCAGTGAAGACATAAAGGTCGAAGATAACGCTGCACTTGTGCTTAATCTTGCAGGTTCAATTGTCGATCAAAAACAACAAGTTGATCCGATTGAAGCCGCGCTCAAGCAAGGTAATAACGGCAGCAGCGACGGCGAAATCTTGCTCGCGGATATTATTTATGTGATTGATAATGCTACACATGATAATAGGATCAGCACTATCGTTTTGGACTTAGCTGAGTTAAAGCGAGCCGGGATCAGTAAATTGCAATCCATCGGCGATGCCCTTAATCGCTTTAAAGAAAGTGGCAAAAAAGTCGTTGCTATTGGCAATTATTACGAACAAAACCAATATTTTCTCGCCAGCTTTGCTAATACCATCTACCTAAATCCTCAAGGCAGCGTATCCCTTGATGGATTAAGTATGTACAACCAATACTTCAAATCCGCACTCGAGAAACTCAAGATAAAAGCGCATATCTTCCGCGTTGGGACGTTTAAATCCGCTGTAGAGCCCTATATGCGAGACAATATGTCGGATGCAGCCAGAGAAGCCAGCAGTGCCCTACTCGCTGATATATGGCAAAGTTATACCCAAACGGTTGCAAAAAATCGCCAAATCGATGCCAATGCGTTAGTGCTAGATTCTCCGAGCTATCTAGCTCAGTTAGATAAAGCCGAAGGCGACTCCGCGACTATGGCCCTCAATATGAAATGGGTCGATACGCTTGCGACCGATGAAGAGTTTCGTAAAATCATGCTCGATGCCGTGGGCAAAGAGAACAGTGGCGACAGCTTCAAACAGGTTAGCTTTTACGATTATTTAACCTTAGTGACACCGCTACCAAGCTTTATTGAGCAAGACAGTGTCGGCATTATCGTTGCGAGCGGTACGATTCTCAATGGCAGTCAACCTGCTGGCCAGATTGGAGGCGATAGCACGGCAGATCTACTGCGTAAGGCTCGCTTTGATAACCATATTAAAGCACTGGTATTGCGAGTTGACAGCCCTGGTGGTAGCGCATTCGCTTCAGAGCAAATTCGCCAAGAATTGCTCGCCCTTAAAGCTGCGGGTAAACCTGTTGTCGTAAGCATGGGTAGCCTAGCGGCCTCAGGTGGTTATTGGATTTCGGCTAGTGCAGATTATATCTTCGCAACGCCAACGACACTGACAGGCTCTATTGGCATCTTCGGTATGATTACTACCTTTGAAGATTCCCTTGCAAGCTTAGGCATTCATACCGACGGCGTATCGACATCGGAATGGGCGGGGTTGTCTGTAACCCGTACCCTATCACCGCAAATCGAGTCTGTGATTCAGCGTCATATTGAGCGTGGCTACTTAGACTTTATTTCACTGGTCGCCAAAGAACGAAAAATCAGCTTAGAGCAAGTAGATAAAATAGCCCAAGGCCGAGTATGGAGTGGTAAAAAAGCATTGGAATTAGGCTTAGTGGATGAGCTCGGTGATATCGACCAAGCCGTTACTAAAGCGGCCCAATTGGCGAATTTGAGTCTGTTCGATACCCGCCTAATTGAGCAAGAATTGACGCCAGAGCAACGTTTTGTGCAGCAAATGTTTGCTTCCGTCTCAGCTTATTTACCCGCATCACTCAGTCATTCAACACTGCTTGAGCAAATGCTGAATCAATGGGCTGGCAACTTAAAAACTATCGCCGCCTTTAATGATCCAAATCATGTGTATGTGTATTGTGATAGCTGCATAATTAACTAGGGCGTGTTGACGTTTCAGGGTTATTTTTGCAGCAATTTGGCTGGCTTTTATGCAAGGAAAAGTCCGTGCTGTGTAGTTATTCTACATAAACGGACGATAACGCAGCAGAAAAGCCAGCCAAATACTGCCCTAAGGGTTCGTCTGGCAAGCCCTTGCTCTTTGTCACTCGTCATTTGAGTAGAATAACTACACATCATTCCTCGTTTCGCGAGCACGAGCTTGCCAGAACGAACAAAATCTAATCTCGAAACGTCAACACGCCCTAAACATTAGAGGGCAAACCTCAGATTAAAGCCCGATCCTTCGGGCTTTTTTATTGGGTTTATGTCAGTAAAATCGTATAATTAGCCTACGTGAAGCTAAGATAACGACAAGAATGACTAAACGCTCCATTTATGTCGCCTACACGGGCGGCACCATAGGCATGCAAAAAACCGATAATGGCTTCGCGCCAGTAGCGGGATTTCTCACCCAATGTGTACAATCCATGCCCGAGTTCTACCATGCCGAAATGCCCGAGTTTGTGATCCACGAGTATTGTCCACTCATCGACTCATCGAACATGGCGCCCACAGACTGGCAAATGATCGCTGACGATATAAACGCCAATTATGACAAGTACGATGGTTTTGTTATTCTCCACGGCACAGATACCATGGCCTATACCGCATCGGCGCTGTCATTTATGCTGCAGGGTTTATCAAAACCTGTGATTGTCACTGGCTCACAAATCCCTTTGGCGCAGCTACGATCTGACGGTCAAACCAACCTGTTAAACTCTCTGTATATTGCCGCAAACTATCCTGTGGCTGAGGTTTGTTTATTCTTTAATAACAAACTATTCCGTGGTAATCGCTCCACTAAAGCCCATGCAGATGGTTTTGATGCATTTGCCTCGCCTAACTTCCCCTTACTGCTCGAAGCGGGGATCAAAATTAATTTGCGTGCAGGCAAAATAGCCACGCCGAGTAATAAACCCTTGGAAGTGGCCAATATCAGCCCTCAGCCCGTGGGCGTCGTCACTCTCTACCCAGGTATTTCAACTCAAATTTTTGAGAATATACTGCAACAACCCGTTAAAGCGCTGATATTACTGACCTTTGGAGTTGGAAATGCGCCGCAGGATGCTGCGCTACTCAAAACCTTAAAACAAGCAGATGAACGTGGCATTGTTTTGGTTAATCTTACTCAATGTTTCCAAGGCAAAGTGAATATGGGCGGTTATGCGACAGGAAATGCCCTCGCCAAAGCAGGGGTGATCAGCGGTGCGGATATGACAATAGAAGCTGCATTGGCCAAGTTGCATTATCTACTCTCGAAAAACTTAAAGCCGATTGAGATTAAAACCGCTATGCTGCAAAACTTGGTGGGTGAACTCAGCCCGGACTAAAAAGACTGTCTTGCACCTACAAAAAAGCCCATGGATATGTAATGTTGGTTAGTCAACACTGCTCAGTTAACCGTCTCGCTAGAAAGATCAAAATCCGATGACCTCTTGTCATCGGATTTTTATGCAACTCTCAGAAGCACTTGTTCGCACTCATATTACCCGCCTAACCAAATTCACCTGCCTCGCTGATGTGTTATAGCCTGAGTTAATTCAATCCTGTTTAGACTCACAAGGTGTTGCCACACTCAGACGATGCAAATTGGCAATTGATGCGATGATTTGGGCCGTTGTTCCGAGGGGAGTCTGTTCGATCACTCATCAACAAACTCGACATTGTTTTGCCACAAGAGATTGATTATGTTGCACATAGTGCAGTGACTCAGGTACGTAAACGATTAGGCAGTGAGGTCGTTCGAGAAGTGTTCGGCCGTAGCGCGAATACCTAGCACGCGAGAGCCGAACACCCTTATTGATGTGGTCTGAACCTGTATGGCGTCGATGGTGTGGCGGACAGCCGATAGTGTTCAAAATCTAGCAGCCTTTGGGCGAAGCGGCTTATCCAAGGGGCCTTTAAATGAGCAAAATAAGTATCCGGTTAGACCAAAGAAAAATGCCGTTCACTCTTAAGTGAACGGCATTATATGGGTATTGGCTTTTTAATGGCTATTGAAATTAAGCAGGCAACGACAGTGTGGTTAATCCTAACATCGTTTGCATAACACCGACCACTTGGCAGCTGTAACCAAATTCGTTGTCATACCATACGTACAGAATGGCACGTTTACCTTCAGCAATCGTCGCTTGAGAATCAACGACACCCGCATAGCGAGAACCGACTAAATCGCTCGATACGATTTCAGTTGAGTCTGTATAATCGATTTGGTTTTGCAAGGGTGATTGCAGCGCCGTGTCTTTTAGATATTCGTTTAATTCGTCTTTGTTGGTCTCAGCATTTAAGTTCATGCTGATGATTGCCATAGACACGTTTGGTGTAGGTACGCGAATCGCGTTACCTGTTAACTTACCGGCTAATACAGGCAGCGCCTTAGCAACCGCTTTGGCTGCGCCAGTTTCTGTGATCACCATGTTTAATGGTGCACTGCGACCGCGACGGTCAGCACTGTGGTAGTTGTCAATCAGGTTTTGATCGTTCGTGTATGAGTGGATAGTTTCAACGTGGCCATTCTCGATACCGTACTTGTCGTTTACTGCTTTCAGTACTGGCGTAATCGCGTTAGTCGTACAGCTTGCTGCTGACACGATGATGTCTTCTGGCGTAATGTCGCCTTCGTTCACACCGTAAACGATGTTCTTGATCGCGCCTTTTGCAGGTGCAGTCAATAACACTTTGCTTGCACCAGGGCTCTTCAAGTGTAAGCCAAGGCCTGCTTCGTCTTTCCAAATACCGGTGTTGTCTACCACTAAGGCATCTGTAATACCGTATTTGGTGTAATCCACTTCATCTGGTGAGTTTGCGTAAATCACTTGGATATACGTGCCGTTAGCAATGATGGCGTTGTTCTCTTCATCCACTTCAACAGAGCCGTTGAATGGACCGTGTACTGAATCACGGCGAAGTAGACTGGCGCGTTTTTCTAAATCGCCCTTCTTACCGCCACGCAATACGATGGCACGTAATCTTAACTTGTTACTGCGGCCAGTACGTTCGATAAGTAAGCGTGCTAATAAACGGCCAATACGACCAAAACCATACAATACTACATCACGTGGAGCGATATCATCGGCATGATCAATCGCAGCGGCTAATTCGCGTGCCATATAGCTTTCAATTTCATTGGTATCGGTATGTTCAGCCCAGTATTTAACGGCAAGCTTACCAATATCCACTTTGCATTGTTTAACAGCGAGTCGGCTTAAAGCTTGAACAAACGGGAAACTCTCGCGTAAACGTAACTTTTCGCCGACATGACGACGAACTAAACGGTGCGCTTTAATAATCTCAATAGTAGAAGCATTGAGTAATGGCTTACCATAAACCACAACTTCGACGCCTTGGTTACGGTATAACTTGCCCAGCAAAGGTTGCATTGCCTCTGCCATTTCAAAACGTTCTTGCCAACTTTGTAGGTGTTTATCAGCGCTCATTTACAGATCCTTTATCTCACTTTTCAATAAAATGTATTGAAAGGTTTGAGTAACATGACGAAAAGACCAATAATCTTATGCAGGTTTTAGGGAAAACCCAGTGTTTTGGTCGGCGCCATTGTAATGAAATCTGTGTCTGCTTACCAGTAAGATATTTTCTGTAAATCTGTAATTTTATTAGAGAAAATTGCATTTTGGAGCGTGTTTTGAGACAAAATCTAGTAATAATTACATCATTTGCCCTCGTGATGAGTATTTTCGGTTGTGATAATGGCCGAAATATCCAAACGATTTGTAAAAATAATCCTGAAATTTGTGCCGATTTGCATAAGGATGGCTGGTGTTTAGCGGAGAAGACGAAGCTTATTCAGAGTCGATACGAGCTTATTGACAATGTTAACCCTACCGGTAAACAACTTTATCAACAGTTAACTTACCTCGAGGACTACAGTCGATGTATTGAATTGGCCTCTGGTGTTCAGCACATTATCCACACAAGCCGCACAGCTGATAGAGCCAGAGCCTTTCGACTAAGTACACAAAATTTGAGTCAGTTGCAGGATGAAACTCGTGAGCGCCAAGATCCCTTTATGTCTTATTACCAGTGGACGCGTTTTGGTGACACGGATGCGTTAAACCGACTCTTGGCGCAAGAAAATGCTGGCGAAGTCACTGAGCCATTTCTTTTAGCGCAAATAGCCACCTACTACAGCAACCGTAATGCCATCAAAGCGCAACAACTCTACCTTACTGTGTTTGCAGAGATCCAATACGCTGACTTTGATCCAAATTGGTTGCTTGGGCTTGCTGCAGCCTATCGCCAAACCCAAGCGCTAGAAAAAACTTACATGCTGACAAAAGCCAATTTAATACTTACGCAGCAGAAGTATTCTGAAGATAAGATGCTAGCCTTAATCGGTGGCAACAAAACGCTGGCGACAAGATTAGATGAATACGCCCAGAACTTGATCAATGCGTTAGAAGATGGCCTCTATTCGACTAGCCCTGTTGCGCTCTGGCTTGCTCCACCTCAAACAGAGGTAACACAGCCTGCGGCAACGACCGTCGAACCAGAGAAGCCAAACAGGCCCTGATGTTTACGCCTTAAGTAACGTCGGCAAAATGTTTGCCATTTTGTAATTTTTTATCCAAATGCCGTGCTAAAAATGGTATTTTCGCGACCGATGTAAAAAAAACACCTATTTTGTTAACTAAATTCTGGCAAAACTGCCGAATTAACTTGACGATAGCTGTCAGTTTGGTAATTTTACTACCAGTTGAATTTTATAATCACCAGAGGGATATGAGATGACTATCCGTGTAGCAATAAATGGTTATGGCCGTATCGGTAGAAACGTATTACGCGCCCTGTACGAAAGCGAAAAAGCATACCCAATTAAAATTGTTGCCATTAACGATTTAGGCGATGCATCAATCAACGCTCACCTGACCAAATACGATTCTGTACATGGTCGTTTCAATGCCAAAGTTGAGCATGATGCCGAAGCAATTTATGTCAACGGCGACAAGATCCTCACCTTCCAAGAACGCGATCCAGGCAAATTACCTTGGAACGACTTACAGGTTGACGTAGTTTTCGAATGTACCGGTATCTTCACTTCTAAAGATTCTGTTCAACCACATTTAGCGGCAGGCGCAAAGAAAGTGATTATCTCTGCTCCAGGAAAAAATGTTGATGCAACAGTTGTTTACGGTGTAAACAACAATGTATTAACGGCTGACATGACTGTAATTTCTAACGCGTCTTGTACCACTAACTGTCTAGCGCCTTTTGCTAAACCGTTAAACGACGAAATTGGTATTGAATCGGGTTTAATGACCACCATTCATGCTTACACCAACGACCAACGTTTGTCTGACGTTTACCACACTGACTTACGCCGCGCCCGCGCTGCAGCACTGTCGATGATCCCAACTAAAACTGGCGCTGCCGCGGCAGTAGGTTTAGTTGTGCCTGAATTACAAGGCAAATTCGACGGCTTAGCGGTACGTGTACCCACAGTTAACGTGTCTTTAGTGGATTTATCTTTCATTGCATCACGTGACACTACCGTTGAAGAAGTTAACGCGATTATCGAGCGTGCAGCTAGCGTTGCGCCATTGAGCGAAGTGTTAGCCGTCAATAAAGAGCCATTGGTGTCTATCGACTTTAACCACAATGCGTTTTCATCTAACTTCGATGCGACCCAAACTCGCGTTAACGGCCGTTTAGTCAAAGTAATGGCTTGGTACGATAACGAATGGGGTTTCAGTAACCGTATGTTAGACAACGCGGTTGCGTTAATGAACGCCAAATAATCTTTGATTATCACGCGTAATCAAGGCCCTGCATTTGCAGGGCTTTTTGTTATTTGTCGTATTGCGATTAAAAAATATCCCCGCAATGCGGGGATATTTATGTGAACTCTCGGTGTTGAGCTCAAAGCACTTAGGCGTTGCCCTTCACTTTCATATTGAGCGTCTTCGCAAAATCGAGCATACGCGTCAGCGGAATTAAGGCTTTCACTCGCAAATCTTCATCGACAAAGATCTCATGAGTCGTTTTGTCGCTATCACTTAATGACGCTTCAATAGCCTTTAAGCCGTTCATCGCCATCCAAGGACAGTGAGCGCAGCTCTTACAGGTCGCACCATTACCGCCGGTCGGCGCTTCGATTAAGGTTTTGCCCGGTGCTGCTTGCTGCATTTTGTAGAAAATACCGCGATCGGTCGCCACAATAAAACGCTCGTTAGGCATGTTTTGGGCAGCTTTGATTAGCTGACTGGTTGAGCCTACAGCATCAGCCATAGCGACCACGCTGGCGGGTGATTCAGGATGGACAAGGATTGCAGCATCTGGGTAGACGCTTTTCATATCGCGCAGTGCGTTCGCTTTAAACTCATCGTGTACGATACAATCTCCCTGCCACATCAGCATTTCGGCGCCCGTTTGTTTGGCAATGTAACTGCCTAAATGACGGTCCGGACCCCAAATAATTTTTTTGCCTTCGCTGTCTAAGTGCTCAACGATTTCAAGGGCAATACTCGAGGTGACCACCCAATCAGCACGGGCTTTTACTGCCGCTGAGGTGTTAGCGTAAACGACCACGGTATGATCTGGATGGGCGTCACAGAAGGCGCTGAATTTATCGATGGGGCAACCTAAGTCCAATGAACAAGTTGCTTCAAGGGTCGGCATTAGGATGGTTTTTTCAGGGCTTAAAATTTTAGCGGTTTCCCCCATAAACTTCACCCCAGCGACGATTAACGTCTTGGCGGGATGATCACGGCCAAAGCGCGCCATTTCGAGGGAATCAGAAACACAGCCACCGGTTTCTTCAGCAAGTGCTTGAATTTCTGGGTCGGTATAATAATGGGCAACTAATACCGCATCTTTTTCAATCAGCAGTTGCTTGATACGTGTCTTGTAGTCGGCCTTCTGCGCATCGGATAGCGGCACGGGTTTTGGCGGAAATGGATAATCTATGGTTTCGATTGTTGGGGCAAATAAGCTGGAGCTCATAACAAATCCATCGGGATAACAACGTTCGCGAATTATACGTAATTGAGCTCAAAAGATTAACCCATTTGTGAAACTCAGATAAAAAAGGACGCAAAATTGCGTCCTTGTCGTTTATGAATAGGCTGTCAATGGGATTAGCGCATGGCTAATAGCATATCCTGCGGCTGCTCAAGGTATTGTTTCCAAAGGTTACAGAAACGAGCAATCGTGCCACCATCAATGACGCGATGATCCCCTGACCAGCTTACTTGCATAATCTGACGCGCTTCCACCTCGCCTTTGGCATTAAAGCGCGGCAAGGTTTGCAACTTACCAAGCGCAACAATCGCTACCTCTGGCTTATTGATAATTGGCGTCGCAACAGTTCCGCCTAAAGCACCAATGTTTGAAATCGAGATGGTGCCCTCTTTCAGATCCGCAGGCGCCACTCGACCACTCCGAGCGGCATTGGTCAAGCGGGTGATCTCAGCAGCCACCTCAAGAATGCTTTTGTCTTGTACATCCTTCACATTAGGCACTAACAATCCCACTTTCGAATCTACTGCCATACCAATGTTATGGCGTGCCTTGTAGGTGATTTCAGTGCAATCGGCATTCACTTGGCTATTGAGCACAGGGAACTGTGTTAAGGCTAACGACATGGCTTTCATGAAGAATGGCATCATGGTCAGCTTGACTTCATCGGAAGAATATTTAGCCTTCATGCTTTCACGCAAGGCGACTAAATCGGTTAAATCAAACTCTTCACAATAGGTAAAGTGAGGAATGGTGGACACCGATTCCACCATCAACTTAGCCATCACCGCTTTTACGCCACGGATTGGCTCAACAATATCGGCACGGGCTGCACTCACCACAGTGATAGGCACGGCTGATGGAGTCACACTTGATTGTTGAGTAGACGCTGTGGCGACAGGGACAACCACTGGCGTCGCGCTGCCCTGTGCTTGGAAGCGAGAAATATCTTCTTTATACACACGGCCATGTTTGCCACTACCGGGGACGCGGCTTAAATCGATATCTAAGGCTCGAGCCATACGGCGCACCGCGGGACTGGCGAGGGCTTTACCTTGGCGAGCAGGTTCTTGTGATACGCTTGCTGTTGCACAAGCCGCTGACGTTGCGGTATTAGCTACAGCGACATTCGTCGTCTCATGAGCAGAAACAGCGGGAATTACACCACCTTCGACTTCAATCGCGTATAAAGGTGCATGAACTTTGGCAAGCTGTCCCTTGCGATAATGTAATTTGACAATTTTACCCGCTTTAATCGCAGGGATTTGCACTAAGGCTTTATCGGTCATCACATCGGCGATAGGTTGATCTTCAACCACAATATCACCTTCTTGTACGAGCCATTCGACCAGCTCGCACTCAACAATACCTTCGCCAATATCTGGCAACAGAAACTCTTCAATACTGCTGCTAGCAGCACTGATTGCAGCTTGGTTTGGTGCCGAGTGTTCGACGGTTTGAGGTGCGACTTGACTCGACGGTTCTTCTGCCTCAATTTGAACGGCATAAAGTGGCGCATGCACCTTAGCAATATCACCTTTAGCGTAATATAGCTTAGTGACTACACCAGCAAATGGCGCAGGGATTTGCACTAAGGCTTTGTCAGTCATCACATCGGCGATGGGCTGATCTTCAACAATCGTATCGCCCTCTTTTACCAACCACTCGACTAATTCGCACTCGACAACGCCTTCACCAATGTCCGGCAAAATAAAATCTTTAATCATACCGGACTCCTAGAAGTTCACTGATGCTTTGATGGCTTCGAATGTTTTGAGCGCATCGGGCATATATTCTTTTTCATGGACCAGTGGGTATGGCGTATCTAAACCACATACACGGCTGATGGGTGATTCTAAATACAAGAAACACTCCTGCTGAATGGTGGCCGCAATTTCACCCGCAAATCCACCCGTTAATGGCGCTTCGTGGTTAACGAGCAGCCTCCCCGTTTTCTTCACTGAGTCGGCAACCGTATCCACATCCCAAGGCGCAAGTGTACGTAGGTCAATAATTTCACAGGAAATCCCTTCTTTGGCTGCCATGTCGGCCGCCTTTTCAATGATTTCCATCTGCGCGCCCCACGCCACTAACGTGATGTCCTTACCTTCGCGTACCACTTCGGCTTTACCGAGCTCGATTTCATAATCACCTGCTGGCACTTCACCCACAGAAGCGCGATATAAACGTTTTGGCTCGAAGAATATCACCGGGTTTTTATCACGAATCGAGGCAAGCAATAACCCTTTGGCCTGCGCTGGATTACGCGGCACAACCACTTTTAAGCCAGGGGTTTGGGTAAAATAGGCTTCTGGCGATTGTGAGTGATAGTGACCACCTGCGATACCGCCACCATAGGGAGTACGGAATACAAGGCTTCCCACATTAAACTCATTACCGCTGCGGTAACGGAATTTAGCCGACTCGTTGACGATCTGGTCAAACGCGGGGAAGATGTAATCAGCAAACTGGATTTCTGCCACAGCGGTCATGCCATTGGAGGCTAACCCGTTGGCAAAACCCGCAATACCTTGCTCAGTCAATGGCGTGTTAAAGCAGCGGCTGCGACCAAACTTTTCCTGCAAACCCGAAGTGGCGCGAAACACGCCACCAAAATGGCCGACGTCTTCACCAAATACCACCATGCGTTCATCGGCTTGCATTGCAATCGACAAGGCCTCATTGACGGCCTGTAACATATTCATTTCTGCCACGGCTTATAGCCTCCCTGCACTTTTGGGATAGGATTGCGGATATTTTTTGATGTGTTCTTTAAGATCGCTCAGTTGCTTTTTCAGCGCTGGCGTTGGCTTGTCGTACACATCTTCAATAATCTCATCCAACATAGGGATAGGTAATTTTTCCGCGACTTTAACGGCGGCTAACACTTCTTCTCGGTATTTTTCGTAACGCTGGGCATCATCGGCTTCGGCTAACCAGCCTTTATTAATCAGCCATAACTTGAAGCGTTTGACTGGATCGTGTTGTTGCCATTTCGCCTCTTCTTCTTTTGAGCGATAGCCAGATGGGTCGTCTGAAGAGGAGTGCGCGCCAAGGCGGTAAGTCATGGCCTCAATCAATACTGGCGCGTTGTGCTCAATCGCATAGGCACGAGCTTGTTGAGTTGCAGCCAAAACTGCCAGCATATCGTTACCGTCGACGCGAATGGTGTGCATGCCGTAACCCACACCGCGACTGGCGATGCCGTTACCGGCAAATTGCTCTTCGGTTGGGGTAGAAATGGCATAACCATTGTTACGGCAGAAGAATATCACTGGGCATTTTAACACCGCCGCCATATTCAATCCGGCATGGAAATCGCCTTCCGATGCGGCACCTTCACCGAAATAACAGACGGCAACATTGCGCTTGCCCTGCATTTTCAGGCTATAACCGACACCTGTCGCTTGCGGAATTTGAGTGGCAAGTGGCGATGAAATGGTTTGATAGTTCAGCGCCGCGCAGCCGTAATGAATAGGCATTTGGCGACCTTTACCTAAGTCCTTTTCGTTGCTGAACATTTGGTTCATAAACTGTTCAGTGGTAAAACCACGGTAACGCAGCGCCGCATGTTCACGGTATTGTGCGAGGATCACATCTTCTTGATCAAGTGCAGCAACACTGCCGACAATCGCCGCCTCTTCACCCGTACAGGTCATATAAAAGCTGATCCGTCCTTGACGTTGTGCGCCAAGCATACGTTCGTCGAGTACCCGCGTAAACACGCAGGTATCGTAAATTTTGATGGCTAAGGCTTCATCTATTACAGGCAAAACCGCGGTTTCATAGGTAGTGCCGTCTGCTTGTAGAATTCGAAGGATAGGAATGTGAAGCGATGCCTTATCCAAGAAGCCGACACGGTGCACTGTATCAGTGTTGAGTGTTGCTTTGCTCATATTGTGCTCTTGTTATCTCGTGACGCAGCAGAAGAACCACTGCGCCTAATTTATACGAATATGCCGGATGAACATTACGTTAACGTAAACTACCTATCAACCATTGGCACAGTTCAAATGACAACTAATCCCCTGTTTGCATGTATATATTGCTTTACAAACTTAACGAACATTCGGCGCAACTGAGGGGATCAGACAAATCACGGTGCGATTGCCAATGGGCACCTTGGCATTAGGGAATACGATAGATTCAAACTCTTGTTCTACTTTAATTTCTTGCCCCCCCTCGCGGGCTAAGACAAAACCTTTTGGAAAAGATCTGAAGTTTTCGACATCGGTCGCAAAGGTAAATTCAAAATCATCAAAATGTTTGTTAATCACGCGGCACACTTGATACAGATTCACTTTATCTGCCGAAAATGGCTCAAGCTGCAAAGGTTTGTCGGTGATAAGGCGAGTAAACATCTCTTGGGCGGCAATAAAACGCGTCATATCGTTCTGTCCCATGGGATACACCTTACCTAATTCAATGGTAAAGGCATCGGCACCGTACTGCTCGGAGGAAAAATAACTAAAAGTCGTCGTCGGCTCATGGTGAAACAACACAGTATCCACGCCACTGGCCGCTAAAAACATGATTTGCTCGGCGCTATAAGCACGGCCGGGACGATAGGGATAAATCGCAAATTTTTCGTGTTTTGAAGCCCGCATTGCAGTATGTAAATCGTAGTGAATACGTTGGCGCCCAGCGGCTACGGCTTTAAAAAAACGGTCTACATAAGCTTCTAATTTTTTTGCCCGCACCCGCTCAGGATTGACTAAGCCGGGAGGATTTGAATGCTCGCCACTAAACAGACGATTCATGTTCTCGTCGATAATGCGAGTGCCATTATTAATCGCTAATGGATTACCAATAAGAAAGAGCGTACGTTGTTTGGCGATGATTTTTTGTTGGAGAAGCTGTTTGATTAAGGTGTTGCAGAGTTCGATGGGGGCGGTTTCATTACCGTGGACACCGCAGGAGAGAATGACATCCTTACCTTGGGCTTGTACTGGTTCAAAGACGATGACCCCCGTGTCCCACACCTCGACTCGAGTATGTTCCCCTAAGGTGAAACTTAACTCATCGCCGAGGGTTTCAGGATTGGCAAGGGTCAGCGCGAGAAAATCCTTCGAATCTAACAGAGCTTGTAACACAGAATTCTCCTTATATAGCGTGTTAGAGGCGAGTCGTTATGGCAATACCTTAATGTTTCATTGCACTTATCGCTACCCACCTTAAAAAGCGCATCCATACTAACACAAGTTTTTGGGCCGTTACTCTGTCATTCTGGTCAAACAAGCGCATTTATCGGTAAAACCTTTGCATCTATCATGTCTTGCACAGCAGCAGATTAATTTAAGCAGTACACTTGCTTTTCGAAATGAGTTTTATCACAATCCTTAGCCATCTAGACTTCTATTAGGATTTATCATGGCGTTAGCAACTTTCGGTGCCGGCTGTTTTTGGGGCGTGGAGTATTTCTTTAGACAAGTCAACGGTGTGACCAACGCAACCTGCGGCTATATGGGTGGCAATAATTCAGCAACCACCTATGAGGAAGTCAAAAAAGGCAAGACGGGTCATGCCGAAGTCGTGCAAGTGGAATTTGACCCTGCGATTGTCAGCTACGACGAGTTGCTGGATGTGTTTTGGAAGAACCACAACCCGACCACGCTCAATATGCAGGGCGGCGATATCGGCACTCAGTACCGCAGTACGATTTTCTTCCACGACCGTGAGCAAAAAGCCACGGCAGAAGCCTCAAAACTGGCTTTTGCCCGCTCGGGACGTTGGGGCTTGCGTCATATCGTCACTGAGATTGTGCCGTTACAGCAATTCCATGTGGCTGAGGAATATCATCAAAACTATATTGATAAGAACAACTTACCAAGTTGCCATATCGAATACTAAGCTTAACGCTTCGGTTTAAGTTACATCGACGTCCACTTAAAACAGCATCAAATAAAAACGCACTCACGATATAAAATGAGTGCGTTTTTTTATCGTTCAAACGCTAAATTAAGCGCTAAGTGCTTTATCGATCAACGCTTGTGCGTCTTTAATGATCTCAGCTAAATGCTGCTCGCTGATAAAGCTCTCACCGTAAATCTTAAATAACGCCTCAGTGCCCGATGGTCGCGCGGCAAACCAACCGTTGGCCGTAGTGACTTTAATGCCACCAATCGATGCATTGTTGCCCGGTGCATGGGTCAACACCGCTTCAATCTTCTCACCCGCGAGTTCAGTAGCGTTTAAGGTATCCGCATTGAGTTTGGCAAACTTAGCTTTGTTTTCAAGGCTAATTGGGCTGTCGATTCGCTTATAAAAGCTTTGACCGAACTGCGCTACCAACTCTTGATGACGTTGTCCTGGTGTTTTACCTGTGACCGCAAGCATTTCAGCGGCGAGCAGTACTAAAATAAAACCATCTTTGTCGGTACACCACGTCGTGCCGTCGCGGCGTAGGAAGGCAGCGCCCGCACTCTCCTCTCCGCCAAAGGCAATGGTTGCTTCGGCTAAGCCATCAACAAACCACTTAAAGCCAACCGGCACCTCGAGCAATTTTTTACCGTGAAAGGCACAAATTTTGTCGATAAGTGCGCTTGATACCAATGTCTTTCCAATGGCTAAACTATCGCTCCATTCTGGTCTATGGGTTAACAGATAATCAATCGCTACCGCTAAATAGTGGTTGGGGTCCATAAGCCCTGTGCCCGGACACACAATACCATGTCTGTCGTAGTCAGGGTCATTACCCACGCATAAATCGAAGGACTCTTTATGGGCCAGTAACCCCGCCATTGCATAGGGCGATGAGCAATCCATGCGGATCTTGCCGTCCTTATCCAGTGACATAAAGCTAAAACTTGGGTCGACTTTATCATTTACTAAGGTGATATCGATGCCATAGTGCTTGGCAATCGGTGACCAATAATGGATACCCGAACCACCTAATGGATCGACACCCAACTTAAGTTTGGCTTTAGCAATGGCATGCATATCAACAACATTTTCTAAATCAGTCACATAGGGCGTGATTAAATCGATGGCATGCACATAACCAGAGGCTAACGCATCGGCATAAGCGAGCTTATTCACATCCTTGAGCGCAGCGCGCAGGTAATCATTGGCACGGGATTCAATCCATGCGGTGATATTACCTTCAGCAGGACCACCGTGGGGCGGATTGTATTTAATCCCACCATCCTGCGGCGGATTATGGGACGGCGTAATAATGAGGCCATCGCTTAACGCGGCACCACTCAGCGCCGCTTCACGATTGGCGCAAATAATCGCATGCGACACCACTGGTGTTGGCGTAAAACCATCATGTTGCTGGATATGCACAGTCACCTTATTGGCCGCTAACACTTCTATCGCCGACACGTAAGCCGCATAAGATAAAGCGTGGGTATCAATACCTAAAAAGAGTGGCCCTTCGATATTCACCGATTGGCGATAATCGACAACGGCTTGGGTAATCGCCCAAATATGGTCTTGGTTAAAGCTCCCTTGAAACGCCGTTCCTCGGTGTCCTGAAGTCCCAAACGTCACACGTTGCTCAGCAGCATCCACATTGGGTTTAATGCTGTAATAATGGCTCATCAGCTTTGGAATATTCACCAGATCCGTCTGACTCGCGGTTTGTCCTGCCCGTTGATGTATTGCCACCTGATCCTCTCCTACCGGAAAATCGGTTAATTATATGGAAACGCCGCATCATTGCGGCGTCAATAAGTCGTTATACGCGCTCGGCAATGCCGTTGGCAATTTCAGTATCACAGCCAAATTGCACCAAGGCCTCGGCTAAAATTGCCCGTTTTTTTGCAGTATTGTTGTTGGTCGTTACCCAAAAACCCGTCTGGCCAATTTCCTTCGGATTTGCAGTGGCGCTGGCCTTAAGTAACTCCTCACGGGAACGCGCAAAGTAGAGACGATCGCGCCCTTGGATCTGTAAGATTTGTGCAAACTGCGGTTTATTCAGTTGATACAGGCTCTCGAGCAAAAATAAGAATCGCCCCACCGCACCTTTTTGCTGCTCTAACCTATGTTCATCCACCAATTGATTAAAATCAGCTACAGATACTGAGGGTTCGGCTTGTGGCGTGAATGATTGTTCAGGCGTTGCAGTCTCCAAACTCGGTTGGCTGATAGCCTGTGGCTGTGCTGGTTCAATCGCATTAACGGACAGGCCGAGTAATCGACGGAGAATGTCAGAGGCGCTCTCACCAATACGTTCCGTTTTGCTGGCAATATGACGATAGAGCTCTTCATCCACTTCGATGTATTTCATAACCTTATTATCCTTTGTTATTCGATAGGCATAACCGAAAAAATGCACCACAAACGATCCTCGCAAAGGATCTGTGCGATCGTTACCCCAGTGTATCTATCTCTATCAATCTGATAAAGCATCATTAATCTAAAAATGCGTGAAATCGCACATCAAATTAGCACAAGCATGTTAATCGCTGAAAAAGCCAGCAAGTTCGGCACAAATCTCATCCGAAACCGCCACAAGACTTGTCAAACTTAACGCATTGAAGGCACAATTCTCGCAACACAAGGCACTACAGCACAGGCAATTCCATGAATTTTGTATCTTCTGGTCAAGGAGAAGCAGTCCTCCTTATCCATGGACTTTTTGGCAATTTAGATAATCTTAAAGGATTAGGCCAAGCGCTCGAAGCCCATCATCAAGTCATCCGCGTTGATGTGCCTAATCACGGCTTAAGTGAACATTGGCAACAAATGGATTACCCAAACTTAGCCAAGGCCATGGTGGATTTACTCGATGATCTCGAGCTTGAGCGTGTCCATATCGTAGGCCATTCCATGGGCGGAAAAATTGCCATGGCGACCGCACTAGCTTACCCAAATCGTATCATCAGCTTAGTGGCTGCTGATATTGCTCCTGTTGCCTATCAACCACGCCATGATGCCGTTTTTGCGGCGCTTGAGAGTTTACCGCTTGTAGGCCATACAGACCGCCGCTTCGCCCTTGCTCATTTATTAGCTGCTGGCATTGATGATGCGACAGCACAATTTTTACTCAAAAACCTCCAGCGCTGCGACACTGGCTTTCGTTGGAAAATGAATCTCACAGGCTTAAAAAGCGGCTATTCCAATATCATCGGTTGGCACAATCTTCCCAATGAATCACAATTAGTGTTTGCTGGTCCGAGCCTTTTTATCCGTGGCGGCGATTCAAATTATGTCGCAGCGGAGCACCGTGATGGGATTTTGCGGCAATTCCCGCAGGCCCAAGCAAAAACATTAGAAGGGTGTGGCCATTGGTTACATGCGCAAAAACCTTCCATTTTTAACCGGATTGTGTCTGAATTTATTGACAAACACACGGTGTAAATGACAATGATTCTCGACCTAAATCATATAGCCGACACCTTGTTGATGTGATATATTCGCGCCTCTTTTAGCCTTAGAGCACTCTAGAGGACTAAGAAAGTATGTTATCTCAGTATATGGAACAAATTGAGACCCTCGGCTTGAACCTGTTTTTTGCCGCGATTTTTTTCTTTATCGGCATGGCCATCCACGATGTGCTAAAACAAGGTAATGTACCGAAATTTGGTCGATTTATTGTTTGGTTAGTATTATTTCTCGGCTGTGCCGGGTTTATTGCAAAAGGTATTATCCAGATGTCCTGGGAAGGTTCGGGCATCGGTTAAACAATAAGAACATGGCAAAAGAAGTAACAGATAGAACCACCATTGACCTTTTTGCCAATGAAAAGCGCCGGGGCCGCCCACGTAGCAATCCTTTGTCCCGTAGCCAGCAACTTAAGGTCAATAAACGCAACCAGATCCAGCGGGATAAAGCCAAAGGATTAAAGCGAATAGAGTTAAAGGTGTCACAAGATTTATATGACGCCTTGAATGAGCGGGCGTTGGCCAGTAACATCAGCCGAAGCCAGTTAATCGAATTAATTCTTCAGCAAAAAATAGAATGCTGAGCAATCAATAGCAGCAAGATTAACGTATAAGTGAACTAGACATAAAGGATAGACAATGGCAACTGTAGGTCTTTTTTTCGGTAGCGACACAGGCAACACCGAAGCTGTCGCCAAGATGATCCAGAAAAAACTGGGTAAGAAAATGGTTGAGGTGAAAGATATCGCCAAAAGCACCAAAGAACAGATCGCAGAATATGACCTGCTGCTGTTCGGGATCCCAACCTGGTATTACGGTGAAGCACAGTGCGACTGGGATGACTTTTTCCCTGAGTTAGAACAGATTGATTTTACAGACAAACTGGTTGCTATCTTTGGTTGTGGAGACCAAGAAGACTACGCTGAATATTTCCTTGATGCCATGGGCATGATTGGCGATATCGTACAAGCTCGTGGTGGTATTATCATTGGCCATTGGCCAACCGCAGGCTACAACTTCGAAGCGTCTAAAGGTTTAGTGGATGATGACCACTTTATCGGTTTAGGGATTGACGAAGACCGCCAACCTGAATTGACCGAAGAACGTGTTGATGCATGGGTTAAGCAAATCTACGAAGAAATGTGTTTAGCAGAACTCGAAGACTAAGCTAGCTCCTGTAGAAAAAGCGGCTTAAACGCCGCTTTTTTTATGTTTGCTCTCCTCGTTACCACCAAAGTGATAATCTCATGTCAACATCCTCCAACGCGTCCCACTGGGACATCTTTTGTACAGTGGTCGACAACTACGGCGACATCGGTGTCACTTGGCGCTTGGCAAAGCAGCTCGTGAATGAATATCACATCCCCATCATCCTTTGGGTCGATGACTTAAACAGTTTTTCGCATATTCTACCGACGCTAAATCCAAAACTCGTCAGCCAATGTTTTAACGGTGTCATTATCAATCATTGGACAACACCACTGGCCATTCCATATCTTCCCGGTAAGGTATTGATTGAAGCCTTTGCCTGTGAGTTACCCGACGAGGTGAAGCTGCAACTGGCAACGCTCCATAAAACCACCCCGCAAGCGGTTCCTTTATGGCTAAATTTGGAATATTTAAGTGCCGAGGATTGGGTTGATGGTTGCCACGGTTTACCGTCGATGCAGGTAAGCGGCATCAAAAAGTATTTCTACTTTCCTGGGTTTACCCCAAAAACTGGCGGACTTATCTGTGAGCGTGAGCTATTTGCTGAGCGCGATACATGGC
Organism: Shewanella cutis; assembly: GCF_022410515.1. Lineage (GTDB taxonomy): Bacteria > Pseudomonadota > Gammaproteobacteria > Enterobacterales > Shewanellaceae > Shewanella > Shewanella cutis. The sequence continues at coordinate 55,474 of NZ_JACSDI010000010.1, forward strand.
AACAGGACTCAGCTAATAAACTGCAACTCTTTGAGAGTCTTGGTTTAAAAGACATTCAAGCACAAGACTGCGTCTTTAGCATATTTAGCTATGAAACAGATTCATTGCCTGCGCTATGTGAACTCTGGCAAGCAAGTGCAAGGGAAGACGCTAAGATCCATGCGCTGCTCCCCAAAGGTCGTAGCTTAAACAGTTTGCAGCATCTATTGCCCTGCCCTGTAGACGCGTTAATGCCTGGACAGCAAATTATGCTTGGGTATTTAACTCTACATATTTTGCCGATGACTGACCAACAGGGGTTTGATCGCTTACTGTGGAGTTGTGATGTTAACATTGTACGCGGTGAAGACAGCTTTCTTCGGGCCCAATGGGCAGCAAAACCGTTTATTTGGCATATTTATCCGCAAGAAGATGATTACCATCTCATAAAATTAGAAGCTTTTATCCGACTTTACTGCGATAATCTTGCCCCTGATATTGCCGACACTTGGTCTAAATTGAATTTCGCATTTAACCAAGGCGAGCAATCCGCCGTGAAAACTCACTGGCAAAACCTAAATCCTGTCAGTTTGCCACTCTTGCAACATGCTAAAGAATGGCCAATTGACGCAATAAATGCTGCAGATCTTGCAACTCGGCTAGTCCAATTTGTGAAAAAAAGCTAAGATGCTGCGCTGATATAGAAAATCGACATATAGGAAATTGTGTAATGAAAACTGCTCATGAAATCCGTCCTGGTAACGTGATCATGTTTGAAGGCAGCCCATGGGTTGTACAGAAAACAGAAACAACTCGTTCTGGCCGTAACGCTGCCATCGTTAAGTTAAAGTTGAAAAACTTACTACTTAACTCTGGTACTGAAACTACTTTCAAAGGTGAAGATAAGTTAGACGATATCATTTTAGATCGTCTGGATTGTACTTATTCTTACTTTGCTGATCCTATGTACGTGTTCATGGATGCAGAATACAACCAATACGACGTAGAAGCTGAAAACTTAGGTGACGCAGCGGCTTACATCGTTGACGGTATGGAAGAAACTTGCCAAGTGACTTTCTACGAAGGCAAAGCAATTTCTGTTGAAATGCCAACCACGATCGTACGTGAAGTGATCTACACTGAGCCATCTGCTCGTGGCGATACTTCAGGTAAAGTGATGAAGCCTGCAACTATCACTGGCGGCGGCACCATCAGCGTGGCTGACTTTGTTAAAGTTGGCGACAAGATCGAAATCGATACTCGTACTGGCGAATTCAAAAAGCGCGTTTAACCGCCCTTTTTACGTCAAAGAAAGCCAGTGTCCGCACTGGCTTTTTTATTGCTTGGTAAAAGCAATAATTTCCTCAGCAATATTGTCCAAAGCAACCTGCCGACTCACTGCGCCGAGTTTAACCGCTTCTTTGGGCATACCATAAACCACGCAACTGGCTTCATCCTGCGCCAATGTTATGGCTCCGCACTGATGCATTTCCAGCAATCCCCGAGCGCCATCGTCACCCATGCCAGTCATGATAACCCCTAAGGCATTTTTACCTGCAGCATTAGCAACAGAACGAAACAACACATCAACCGAGGGGCGATGCCGACTGACCAGCGGGCCATCCTTCAGTTGAACACGATATTGAGCCCCGCTACGTTGTAACAGCATATGTTTACCACCATTGGCTATGAGCACGAGTCCCGGCATCACCCTATCGTTATCCTCGGCTTCTTTCACTTCCATTTTACATAACCCATTTAATCGGCTGGCGAAGGCGGCCGTAAAATGTTCTGGCATATGTTGGACAACTACAATACCCGCACTTGTGCGGGGCAACGCTGTTAGCACACATTCAAGTGCATGGGTTCCGCCCGTAGAGGTTCCGAGGGCAACAACACGATCTGTGGTTTGGTTTAACGCATGGTTTGTTGATGCTAACACTACATTGGCGTTGTGTTTTGCGATAACAGGCATAGGTTTTGCCGAGGTATTAACACGCAATTTAGCTACCGAGGCTTTTGCGGCGGCACGAATGGCCTGCAGTAAACGAGCTTGTGATTCCTCCAAAAATCCCTTCAAACCTAATTTAGGTTTAGTAATGATATCCACCGCCCCAGCGGCAAGTGCCGCAATAGTTACTGAAGCCCCTTGCTCAGTTAATGTTGAGCAAATCACCACTGGCGTGGGTTTTTCGGCCATGACTTTTTTTAAAAACGTAATGCCGTCCATTCTGGGCATTTCAATATCGAGAATAATGACATCAGGCCATTGCTGTTCGAATAACTTGAGGGCAAAAAGAGGATCACGAGCGCAGCCTAATAGTGTAATATCCGGTTGATTTTCCAACATGCTGCTAAGCACTTGCCTGACAACCGCCGAATCATCCACTATGGCAACCTTAATCACACACACTCCTTAATGATAGCTAATCTGACCAAATAACGACTGGGACCCCAGAAGAATGGATATCCTCACTCGCTTGATTAAAATATCGGTATTCTTCATCCTGAAGCGAAGCAATTTCTTCATATTCGTGCTCGATTAAACTGCGATAAACTGAATAATCCGTGGGATCAAAATAAATAACTCGACCACAATGGCCACCTATATCTTCACTGATTATGGGGATGCGTTCGCGCTGCAAAAACTGTCTGACAAAATCTATATTCATCCCGCCAATATCATAGTGATTAAGAATATTGTCTGCACACAAGGACAACACATTCGCGCCTCCAAATATTTTACTCTGCAAATATCGCCGTTGTGCTCCACGCTTCAACATGGCATTGATTAAGATCTCCATAGCGTGTACGCCATAGTAACCTGCGCGTGAATCCAAAAAATGCGTAAGTTTGCGACGATCGACAGCTAATAAAAAGTGATTCATCCCTATGACTTGAGCCTTAGCATCATATAAACAAACGGCGACACATGAGCCCAATAGCGTTTTGATGACCTCATTTTTTGCGGTCACATAATGCTCACCAGGGCCAATCATGACAACCGTTCTTTGGTTAAAGGCCATGTTTTCCACATCAAATCCTTTGATAAATTGAAGGTTTAATCTGTTTTAATCCATGTTTTACGTGCATCAAGGATTCGGTATGTGAAATAAACAGATAACCGCCGACTTTCAACTGCTTAAGCACATGGTTTATGACTCGTTGTTTTGACGCAGTGTCAAAATAAATCATCACATTACGAATAAAGATTAAGTCACACATACCTACACTTTCACAGGATTGAGTCAGATTCATCGCAAAAAAGGCCACTTTAGCCTTTAATGTTTCATCAATTAAAAACGTGCCACTTTGTTTGCCAATTCCCTTTAGGCAATATTTTTGTAATCTCTCAAAGCCAATGCCGTCATTACGTTCAAGGGGATAATGTGCCATTTCAGCCTTAGCTAGCACCCGCTGACTGATATCTGAACCTTGCACCTGCCACTGGCCATCGATACCTAAATGATCCGCCAATAACATGGCCAAACTGTAAGCTTCTTCTCCCGATGAGCAAGCTGCCGACCATGCCTGCCAGCTTTTTTTTTGCGGATGTGCTTTTATCAGATTTTTTACAAATTCAAAATGCTCTATTTCACGAAAAAAAAAGGTTTCATTAGTCGTCAGGGCATCAATAAAATGATGATACTCACTATGCTCTGAGTGATTTTTGACAAACTCAAAATAATCTCCGTAACTTTCATAGCCCGTTTCTTTTAGCCGTCGACATAATCGACTGGCCACTAATGACTTTTTTATGTCACTCAAGAATATGCCGGCTTCCTCATATAAAAATTGTCTAATGAGCTCAAAATCTCTTTGCGTTAAAGCGGCATGTTCAAGTGGCAACAACGATGACTTCATAGTACTTCATCATTAGCTTCAGCAGTTCTAAAATTAAGTTGGCTAATTGCACTGATGTCAGCCACCGACAGCACATAATTAATATCAAGCAATATCATAAAATGTTCACCTACACGCCCCATCGCGCGAATAAAATCAACTCGTAGATCGGCGCCAAAATCCGGTGGAGGCTGAGTATGCTCATCATCAATTTCAAGAATCTCATTTACTTCATCGACTAACATACCAATGGTTTGCTGCTCATCCTCGTGACTGATTTCAACCAAAACAATACAACTTTTTTTTGAAATAACCGTACTCAGACGCCCTAGCCTTTTTGACAAATCAATCACAGGAACCACCTTGCCCCGTAAATTAATGATACCGCACAAAAATTCAGGCATCATGGGCACCCTTGTAATGCCCTCAATTTCAATAATCTCTTTTACATCTAAGATGCCTATTGCAAAGGTGTCGTTTGCTGATTGAAAGGTGAGATATTGGGTAATATCCCCCACGGAATTTGTCAGCCCCACATTGACTAATTGATTCATGATATGTCCTCTATCAGAATCGTTCGAAATCGGCACGTTCAACATGCTGTTTGGCCTTAGCCATTTTACGTCCAGAAGCTGCCATTGGCGTTGATTTGCCTTGATGAGTTCTTTCACTACTGATGGCAAGTTTAAAAAACTCCACAGCATCAAGCAGTTGATTAGCTTGTCCATTAAGTTCTTCTGATGTTGCGGCAAGCTCCTCAGATGCAGATGCATTCTGCTGCGTGGCTTTATCCAGTTGCAGCATGGAGTCATTAATCTGGCTGATCCCTATTGCCTGCTCCTCAGAGGAAGAACTTATTTCCTGAACTAAATCAGATGTTTTTTGGATATTTGGTACAATATTCGCGATTAGACGGCCAGCATTTTCAGCTATACCTACACTATCACTAGCAAGTTTATTAATTTCTTGAGCAGTTAAACTGCTGTTTTCAGCAAGTTTTCTGACTTCAGAAGCAACAACCGTAAAGCCTTTGCCATGTTCACCAGCACGGGCTGCCTCAATAGCAGCATTGAGGCTTAATAGATTGGTTTTATAGGCAATATCCTCAATCAAGCTAATTTTAGCGGCGATTTGCTTCATTGCCGCCACGGTTTGCTCTACCGCAATTCCACCTTGTCTTGCTTCTTCTGCTGCAACCGTCGCCATATTGTTGGTTACTCTCGCATTTTCAGAATTCTGCTGCACTGACGCATTTAATTCCTCAACAGCACTTGTTGTCTCTTCAACGCTGGCGGCCTGCTCAGTTGCCCCTTGACTTAGACTTTGGGCGGTACTACTAACCTGTGACGAAGCACTAGACAAATTATCAGCTCCACTTCGAACTTGAGCAATCACAGAGGTAAGGCTATCTATCATATCTATCATTGCCTTATAAACACCGGTTGCGTGTTCACGTTGTTTTAACTCTATCGTTAAATCTCCGTTGGCAATTGAACGAGCGATTGTTTCCATATCACGTGGCTCACCTCCTAATGGCTTTTTAATTAACTTCACTAAAAACCAGGCTAAGAAAATACCGATAAAAATAGCAGCGATTGAGACACTAATGACGGTGGTGAGAGTCTGTTCATTTTGAACTTTAACTAAAGGACCAAGGGCGTCTTGTTTTTTTTGGATGCTTAATTTGATATCTTCTGTTTGGTGAGACACGTCAAGACCGATGCGATCCAGTTGATTTTTGACAATGTCGTTTCGTTCGTTAATCGTGTTATAAACCGACTTTAACGAGGAAGCATAATTGTCAATGCTGCTTGTAAATTGGACTAATTTTGATTGTGTATCGAGATCGGTTGCCGCAGCTTTTAATGCAGAAAGCCGCTCCCCCTTCGCTAAATCAATCGCCATCAACGCTTGCTGTAAATCCGCATCTAAATTTGTCTCAAGAAATTTTGATGCCGCTAACCGAGCGCTCAGCACTAACTCGAGTACTGAACCCGCTCGGTAAGCCACCTCAATTTGCCCTTTATTAAAGGATTGATGCATGGCGTCAGAAATCAGTTTTACAATTTCAGCTCCTTTAGGCACTAGCACGTTAGTCACTTCATCATTTCGAGATTTAATCAACTTCACTACCGACTCAAAATGACTGTTGTAATCGACAATATCTTTACGAATATCTGAAAGTTGCTGACTCAATTCAGGCTCATTGATATCTGTCATCGCCTTTTGAATAATGTCATTAACGATAACATTACGTTCATTAAATACTTTGTAGGCCGATTCATTCTTTTGGAAAATATAATCATAGGCTTGGATTTGAATCGTTAGCATATTTGCTTGAACCCTACCGACCATATTAGAGTCGCGAGCCAAATCGCGGTAATCGTTAAAGCCATTAATGGCTTTCATCAACCCGAAATAGGCGGCCAATGAAATCACGATCAATAGCAATAACACCAATGCATAACCGCCAGAAATCTGCATGCTGAGCGTCAGTTTTTTAAACATAGTCAATATTCCTTTTCAACATAAGCTATTCATCAATCAGTGCCACATGATGATATTTTTTGGCGCTAATACTTACTTCTGTAATTAATCCCTGTACATCAAGGATTAAGGCAATATCACCAGTACCTAAAATGGTGGCACCGCTTAAGCCCTTAAGATGTTGAAACATCTTTCCTAGGGGTTTGATCACGGTTTGCTGCTCACCAAATAATTTGTCTACGACAATCCCAGCTTTGGTTCGGCCAAAACGAACTACCACAAGGCTTTCCCTGTGGTTGTATTGGTTTGCATTAGGGATATTAAAAAAACTTTTAAGGCGTATAAAAGGCATCAGTTCTCCGCGCAGACTAATGTAATTCTTCTGTTGCTCATGCCATTCACCCTGATTGAGCTCGACGCACTCTTCAACCATATTCAGCGGGATCACATAGTTTTCGTTCGCAGCTCCAACCATAAAGCCATCGATAATGGCGAGGGTTAATGGCAATGTGATTGTGATTTTTGTACCTTTACCCAACTCGCTATCCAGCTCCACTGAACCGCGTAGCGCTTCAATATTACGTTTAACGACATCCATGCCAACACCGCGACCCGACAGATTGCTCGCTTTTTCTTTCGTGCTAAGGCCTGGTTCAAAAGCAAGCCTTAAAATCTCAGCATGACTAAGCACTTGGTTTACATCGACTAACCCTAATAACTCTGCTTTTTTGCGGATCCGTTCAGGGTTAAGTCCCGCTCCATCATCTGTAACTTCAATGACAATATGCCCAGAATCATGAAAGGCATTTAACATCAAATGGCCAACGGCGGATTTACCAGCGTTGATACGCTCTTGGGGCTGTTCAATACCGTGATCTAGGGCATTGCGAACAAGGTGGGTTAAGGGATCATTAATCTTTTCGACAACAATTTTATCGAGTTCAGACTCTCCGCCCTGAATGGTTAATTCAATTTGTTTACCCAGTTCATTACTGACATCCCGCACCACTCGACGAAAACGCGAGAACGTTTCTCCAATCTGCACCATGCGTAATTGCAGAGCGTTTTCTCTAATTTCTTGAACAAGATGTTCAACGCAACCCACTAGATCATTAGCATCGAGAAAATGATACCGATCAACCATGACCTTCATTGCTGCACTCGCTGTCACTAACTCCCCAACCAAATTAATTAGCTGACCGAGACGATTAGAATCAACTCGGATAGTTTGTGCCTGCTCTCTAGCTTGAGTTTGTTTTTTAAGGGCTTGTTCGACCACAGGTTTATCGACTAGTTGGTTGGCAATTAATACTTCACCCAGTTTTTTAGTCGTACTGTCATCCGCGTTGTCAGACTGTAAATGGAGCGATTTTGCTAATTCTTTTTCCGTGATAGCCCCAATAGACAACAGGATTTCACCTAGTCGTTGATTTTCTGATGGATTGAGCTGTTCTATCAAGGCTTGAAATGACTCAGAGATTTTCTGAGAGGGCAAAATCTGAATATCGCAATCATCTTGGGCAAACTCAAACACAGACTCGATTTGTTCTTTTGTGCAATTTCCGGCAAATATAATCCGATAGCGTAAAAAACAGCTTTCAAAATCACACGCTTCAAAAGACGGTAACTTGTGGCTTAAGCAAATGACCTCAAGCACTTGGCCTAATTGATGTAAATAACGAATAAAACTTAATGGATCTAATCCATTACGTAGAGTGTCGGCTCTAAAATCCAGTGAGATTAACCAATGCCCAGTATCGAGATAATGCCCTTCAATGCGTTCAGGGGTAATCGGCTCTGCTGCGATGGTCTGGGGGAAACAAGATTCTATATTTTCATGTCGACCTAATTCGGTCAAAATTAACTGACTTTGAATGCTCAAGGTATTTAGGGCTGCCTCATCATCTTCCACTGCCGCATTCACTAATGCCCATGTGTGATCCTTGCACTTAAGCAACAGTGCAATAAGTGCACAATCAATCTTCAACTCATTTTTACGCACCTTATCAATTGACGTTTCGATTGGGTGAGTAAAATCAACGATGGCGCTGTAATTAAAAATACCCGCGGCACCTTTAATCGTATGCATAGCTCTAAAAAGTTGATTTATTAACTCTATATTTTCTGAATCGGCCTCTAATGACAGCAATGCGTCTTCCATTTCTGTCAGCAATTCTTCCGCTTCAGTCATAAACAGTTTTTGTACATCACTGGCAGTCATACGCGGGCCTCCGAGGATATCACTATGGTATCGTCAAATGTGCCAGACAAGCCTGAGAGCTCAAGGGCGTCTATAACCGCTTTGCTGTGGTGACAAAACTCGACCCGCTGTACTACATTCAATCCTTTAAGTGCGAGTAACCACTGAAGTCCGGCGGTATCTACCTCTGTCACTTGGGAAAGATCAACACTAATATCTACACCTGGTTGCAGATGACCGACTAATGCATCACGAAATTCCATAACACTGTAGATAGTTAACTCTTCGGTTAAGTTAACCTTAATAGATTGATCTTTGAGCACAATATTGATTGGCATACACAAATCCCTTTACGGTAAACAGAGTTTAGCCACCGCATCGAGCATTTGGGGGGGCTGAAAGGGTTTTACAACCCACGCCTTTGCGCCCGCCATTCGCCCTTCTTCCATTTTGTCCCGCCCAGCCTCGGTAGTGAGCATAATGACTGGAGTAAATTTATAACGAGGATGTTTTTTCACTTCCTTGAGAAAACTAATACCATCCATATTTGGCATGTTCACGTCACTGATAATGAGATTAATTTTATCGCCATTAAGTTTGCTGAGCGCATCTTTACCATCGCAGGCATCAATAACCTCATAGCCAGCTCCTCGAAGTGCAATACTCACGACATGTCTGATCGAGGCGGAATCATCAACTACTAGTATTTTTTTCATCTCAGCGGCCATCCTTGTCTTACAAACGTGAACTAAAAGAAGTTAATTGAGCTTTTCTCAGCATGTTGATAATGGCTATCATTTTTAGTCCCATGGTGAACATGCTGCTCAGTCGCGACATACCTTTGCTTCATCATGGCGAGCAAGGAATCCACATCACCTTCAGGGATCGGTAAACCAGCTTCCCTTGCCTGCTGTTGAACTCGGATCAATTCAGTCAGTTCATCAATACTGGCAACAAGCTGTCTTAGCATTTGGTCACATCGATCTTGAAATTGAAAATCCACCAAAATTTGCTCAATTTCCCTTTTAACTTGCCTACCAAGCTCAAGTGCTTGAACACCTTCATCTTTTATTTGTATAGTACGATTTTCGAGGTGTTCAATGACTCGGATCAGAATAGATTCGCCGCCTTCAAGAGCCTGACTTTCCTGCAATGTTGCTGCATCGGTTAGCTGATAGAGCTCTGTCATACGTTGGTTTAATGCTGTAATTTGCTGAGTAATCCGCTCGCCAGTCTGCCCAGATTGGGCTGACAATGTTCTAACTTCATCAGCCACTACGGCAAAGCCTCGACCCGATTCTCCCGCTCTTGCCGCTTCAATTGCCGCATTTAAAGCTAACAAATTGGTTTGTTGGGCGATCTTTCTCACTTCTACGGCAAGGCCATCAAGCGCTTTAGTATCATTAACTAATGCAGTTAACTGCTCTAAGTGGTGCAGCTTGGCGCTATTCATCCGATTAAGATCATTAAATAATGCTGAAAGTAATGCCTTATCATCTTCTATCCCTGGAGAGTGGAGTTGATCAGAGATCCCGCTTGAATTGCTGGTAACTTTTTCTATCTCCCTGATAATTGAACCAAATCGCTCTGTCATGTTAGCTACACTTTGATTCATTTGTTGGTCAACCGATACAATATGTCCCTGCCAAACTGGCACTAGCCGCGAAATAATGGCTTCAAGTTTGGCGACTTGTTGATCAACATGGCGGCGCTTTTCGTTTTCGTAGGCGAGTTGGCGAGATTGATAAAGGTGAGTAGATTTGTTGATTTGCGACCGAAGTACCCAAGCAAAACCTAATGATGAGAGTAATGATAAACATGCTAGCCACCAGAGTGAGAGCCAAATTAACCAGCAGAACACTGCGGCTCCAACTACGAAAGTCAAAGTAGTGGTTGAAAAGATATTGCGCTCCATGCTTGTCATTTTAACTGTCTCTTTTATTTATATTTCTATTACTCTGTTACGGTAGAAACTTTTCCCTGCAACTAAACGTAGTACCTTTTTCCGTATTACGCCAAAACTCTGAATACTTCTTGAACAAGATCACACAATGCTAATCTGATACTATCCAATAAGCCTATGATGTTATGTATACATTGAAGGTTATAGAGCATTTACTGATATAACTAAAAGCTGAATACTAAACATTTGCCCAAGTCGTTTTGTTATGTGCTCCAATTTAAATGACGGAGAAGTAGCATACATAGGTTACCTAGCTTGGACTTATGTATTAAATTTCCTATGTTGCCGCCAAAGAATGTAGGGTTAAATTTGCCACTGATATGGTTAGATTTTGATGAGATAACTTAAGTAAAATCGCTAACCATAGCGTTAAGTGTAAGTATTTTCCTATTAGATCAGGCATTAATGACAATTAATCGTGTTCTAAAATATTTTAAAAAACAAATAACCCTTTCTATCCTACGGGCCGTTTATAGGAACAGGAATGCAAAGAATGGTTGTTCCATATCCAAGCAGCCCCTTTTTTAAGTCTTTAGGAGATATGAATGAAATTACCTCAACTGTGTCATCTAGCTGCAGTACCTCTTGCCTTCACTCTGCTGTCTTTTAATGCCAGCGCAGTCAGCCCGCCTCCCCCTACAGGACTTGATGCCCCTATGATTAGTGTATCTAGCATGAACGCCAATAATTATGCCCCTGTGGAAACAGTTAAAATGTTTCCAGCCCCTAAAAAAGGCATGGTTCAGCACATTTTGACATTACCTAAACTTGAGAATGAAGCCGACTATATGGTCGAGATCCAAATAGGTCAAACCCAGCTCGTCGATTGCAATAAGCATGGGCTGAATGGACAGCTTAAAGAGCTAACTGTTGAGGGCTGGGGTTATAACTACTATCAAGTAGATGAAATATCTGAGGGGCCAAGCACTATGATGGCCTGTTTTGAATTAGCCAAAAAAGAAGCATTTGTGCAAATTCCTGATGAATTAACACTGCGTTATGACAGCCGATTACCAAAAGTGTTTTACTTACCCGAGGGCACAGAGCTCCGCTTTAGGACATGGAAGGCAGATTCAACGTATCAGTATTCAAAGTAATCACGTATTAAACGATAAAAAGAAGGGATATCTAGTACAGATATCCCTACTCATATAAGTCTTATAATTTGAGTCGTGCTAATTCACATTTTCTAACACAACCCAGACGGCTTTACCTAGGGTCGCCAACATCACCGCGCAAAATACGGCAATAATTGCAGTGTAGGAAAGCCAACGAAGATAACGTTGACCTTTATCCATAGTGTTGTGTTATGCCAATTAACCGATCTGAGTTAATCCGCCCATATAAGGACGTAGCGCCTCAGGAACAGTCACGCTACCATCGGCATTTTGATAATTTTCTAAAATGGCAACTAAAGTACGCCCCACTGCGAGGCCTGAGCCATTTAAGGTGTGCAATAATGCTGGCTTGTTATCGGCCTTCACACGGTAACGCCCTTGCATACGACGAGCTTGGAAGTCCTTCATATTTGAGCATGAAGAGATCTCGCGGTAAGTGTTTTGACCTGGTAACCACACTTCAATATCGTAGGTCTTGCTTGAGCCAAAGCCCATGTCACCAGTGCAAAGCACGACTGTGCGATAAGGTAAACCTAAGCGTTGCAGTACTGTTTCAGCATGACCGGTCAGTGCCTCGAGCGCCGCCATTGAGTCTTCAGGCTTAACTAGCTGTACTAATTCCACTTTATCGAATTGGTGCTGACGGATAAGACCACGGGTATCTTTACCGTATGAACCCGCTTCGCTGCGGAAACACGCTGTATGCGCGGTTAACTTAATCGGTAATTCATCTTCATCGACAATGGTGTCACGGACTAAGTTAGTTAAAGGCACTTCTGCGGTAGGGATAAGGCTTAAGCCTTGGCCTTCTTCGGTTGCAGGTTTCGTGTGGAAAAGATCTTCACCAAACTTGGGTAATTGACCTGTGCCTAATAAGCTAGCCTCATTAACGAGTAATGGCACATAAGCTTCAGTATAACCATGTTCGGTGGTATGCAGATCTAACATGAACTGACCTAATGCGCGGTTTAACCGGGCGATTTGGCCTTTCATGACGATAAAACGAGATCCCGTGATTTTAACCGCGCTCTTAAAATCTAAACCGTTTAGGCCTTCACCTAAGTCGATATGATCTTTAACTGGAAAATCGAAGCTGCGTGGTGTACCCCAACGACGGATTTCGACGTTTTCTGTCTCGTCAGCACCGACAGGCACAGACTCATCCGGTAGATTTGGCATTGACATGGCAATCGCGTTAACTTCTTCAAGTACTGCGGCAAGCTCGACTTTTTTCGCATCGAGTTGCGCCCCTAAATCGCCAACCTGCGCCATGATGGCATCCACATCTTCGCCGCGGGCTTTTGCTTGTCCGATGGACTTGGAAATAGCATTACGCGAAGCTTGTAACTCTTCCGTCGCCACTTGCAGTGACTTACGTTTTTCTTCTAATTGGGTGAGATGAGCGACATCTAAAATAAAACCACGGGTAGCTAATCGCTCAGCGGTCACGGCTAATTCGTTGCGCAAAAATTTAGGATCTAACATGTGATATATTCTTAATAGTTAAATGCGAGAAAAAACCAGTTGTTGGCCTAAGTAAACCATAAACAAACATAGACTTAGGTTCAACACCACATTCAAAGCCGCCTTCAACCAATCTCCATCTTGCATCAGCAATAAAGTTTCGTTTGAGAAGGTTGAAAACGTTGTCAAAGCACCTAACAGGCCAACGCCAATCAATGCTTTGAATTCTGGGCTGATATGACTCAATTGTCCCAGTGCGTAAATGACGCCCATTAAAAATGAACCGAGGACATTAACCAACAGTGTACCAAAAGGAAAACTGCTGCCAAATACTTGGATCATGAATATTGAAATAAGATAGCGAAAAACCGCACCAATGGAACCACCCAAGGCCACAAGTAAGAGATTATTCATATCTTTTTCTCTCACTGGCTTGATCTAACTGTGCTAATTGCACCAATTTATCCTTTATTCGTTTTTCAAATCCCCGTTCAGTTGGGAAATAAAATTGCGACTCTTTTAAGGATTCGGGGAAATAATTCTCACCACAGGCATAGGCATTGGGCTCATCGTGGGCATAGCGATATTCGGCGCCAAAGCCCATTTCAGCCATGAGTTTTGTTGGCGCATTACGCAGATGATATGGCACAGCCTCTTGGCCGGTTTCACGGGCAAGTGCCCTCGCCGCATTAAAAGCGGTATACACGGCATTACTCTTGGGCGCACTGGCTAAATACACAATCGCTTGGGCAATCGCCCGCTCACCTTCGGTTGGTCCGACTCGGTGGAAACAATCCCAGGCATTGAGCGCAACTGTCATGGCATTAGGATCGGCATTGCCCACATCTTCCGAGGCGATGGCTAATAATCGTCTGGCAACATACAAGGGATCGCCGCCACCTTCTAAAATGCGGCAAAACCAGTAGAGTGCAGCGTCGGGCGATGAGCCACGAATCGATTTGTGTACCGCCGAAATTAAATCGTAAAACTGATCGCCATTTTTATCGAAACCTGCCACTTGATGACCTGCAACCTGTACCAGCATATCAGTGGTAAAAGTGCCGCCGTCGGTCACCATATCGCTCATTAACTCGAGTAAATTAAGCGCCTTGCGCGCATCGCCGTCACATAACTGCGCCAGCTTATTGAGCACATCAGTTGGCATATTCAGTGCGCGCTGCCCGAGCCCTCGCTCAGTATCGGCTAATGCTTGAGTAATGATATGAACAATCTCATCTTGGCTTAAGCGCTTGATAAGATAGACTCGCGCCCGAGACAGTAAGGCGTTATTAATTTCAAATGAAGGGTTTTCAGTGGTCGCCCCAATAAAAATCACTGTACCGTCTTCAATAAACGGCAAAAAAGCGTCTTGCTGACTCTTATTAAAGCGATGCACTTCATCAACAAATAACAAGGTGCGTTGGCCACGGGATTGAGCAATAGCTTGCGCTTGCTCAATGGCACCACGGATATCTTTAACACCCGAGGTGACCGCCGAGATGCGTTCGACATGGGCATTGGAATAATGGGCGATAAGCTCAGCTAGCGTGGTTTTGCCTGTGCCAGGTGGCCCCCATAACATCATCGAATGGGCTCGGCCCGCTTCTAATGCTTGGCGTAGTGGTTGGCCTTCTCCCAACAAATGAGCTTGACCTATATATTCAGCTATCGTTCTTGGCCGCATACGCGCAGCCAAGGGACGAAAGTCAGGAGCAAAATTAAACGATAAACTGCTCACGCTCAAACCTATTGGGTTTTAATACGTTGATCATCAACATCAACGTTATCCGGTAGCACAAACTTGAACAGCGCTTTATCCCCAGTGCTAATGCTGTGTTGGTTGCTTAAGTCAAACTGGCTAAGATTTCCTTTATCGTCAAGCACATTAAATTTATTCAGCGTGCCTTTGTTAAAACATACATTGACCGCAGAAATACCGCCGTCAGTCGCCTTAGGTTTGATCTCATAACAATCTTGTTTTTTTGTCACCGCGTACTGTGACCAAGTAGCATCATCACGGTGAACTAATAAGGCAATGGGCGATGCATTAATAGCCTCGGCAAAATCCATGATCACCACTTCTTCGGCAAAGGGGTTGTAGATCCATAAATCTTTACCGTCAGCGACAATTTTTGACTCATCTGGCGCGGTTAAATGCCAATAAAACTGATTAGGGTGAGCCAGTGCAAATACGCCCGCACCGCTTTGAATGACTTTTTTATTCACATCGGTAACGGTTTGCTTAAAATCCGCCTTGAGAGATTCTGTACCCGTTAAGGTCTCTCGTAATTGCTTGGCATCATCAGCCAACACTGCATTGCTGTATAACAAGGGCGATAACAGCACAGCACATAACAGTTTTTTCATATTTATCCTTTAGACTAAAAGCCGAACTCGCCGCTTTATGGCGAGTTCAAACTGATATTTAGCTTAACATTAATAATGTTTTGGCGCCGGAGGTGCTAACACTTCGCGATTGCCGTTATGGCCCTGAGCCGAAACCACGCCCTGCATTTCCATCTGCTCGATGATACGCGCGGCGCGGTTATAACCAATCTTAAACTTACGTTGCACGCTGGAGATGGAGCCGCGGCGAGTTTCAGTGACAAATGCGACTGCCTCATCATAAAGCGGATCATAATCTTCATCGGATTCTGCAGTTTCACCCGGTAACAGCACTTGTTCTCCCTCACTGACGCCATTGAGGATCTCATCAATATATTGCGGCTTGCCACGGGCACACCAGTCAGCGACAACACGGTGAACTTCATGGTCATCAATAAAAGCACCATGGACACGGTTTGGTACCGCAGTCCCAGGTGGTAGATACAACATATCCCCCATACCGAGTAAAGTTTCTGCACCTTGCTGATCCAAAATAGTACGAGAATCGATACGTGAAGACACTTGGAATGCCATCCGTGTGGGGATGTTGGCTTTGATTAAACCTGTGATCACATCCACCGATGGACGCTGGGTCGCAAGAATTAAATGGATACCTGCTGCACGGGCTTTTTGGGCAATACGAGCGATCAGTTCTTCTACTTTCTTACCAACAATCATCATCATGTCGGCAAATTCGTCAACGACAACAACGATAGAAGGCAACTTATCTAGCGCTGGCGCCTCTGGTTCCATGCTATCTGAAGACTTCCACATAGGATCATAAATCACTTCGCCATTCGCTTTCGCTTCAGCAATTTTTGCGTTATATCCCTTGATATTACGCACGCCCATCATAGACATTAATTTATAACGCCGCTCCATCTCACCCACACACCAGCGTAGCGCATTGGCCGCTTCCTTCATATCAGTGACCACTTCACAGAGTAAATGCGGAATGCCCTCATATACCGAAAGTTCAAGCATTTTCGGGTCAATCATAATGAAGCGAACATCTTCAGGGCCTGACTTATACAGCAAGCTGGTGATCATCACGTTAACGCCGACCGATTTACCCGAGCCTGTTGTACCGGCAACCAATAAGTGCGGCATTTTACCTAAGTCAACCACCACTGGTTCACCAGAGATATCTTGACCAAGCACCATGGTTAGATTCGATTTGCTCTGACTAAAGGCTTCACAATCGAGCACATCACGCATATACACTGTTTCGCGAAACTTATTGGGCAGTTCAAGACCCACATAGGATTTTCC
Source organism: Shewanella cutis (assembly GCF_022410515.1). Taxonomy (GTDB): domain Bacteria; phylum Pseudomonadota; class Gammaproteobacteria; order Enterobacterales; family Shewanellaceae; genus Shewanella; species Shewanella cutis. The sequence goes on from NZ_JACSDI010000010.1 coordinate 72,185, forward strand.
AGGGATCACCTCTACCACCCGCACTCGCTCAGCGAGAAGAGAACGTGCTAAATCATTAGCAAGATTTGAAATCTTAGAGGCTTTAATACCTGGTGCCAGTTCGAGTTCAAAACGGGTGATCACTGGGCCTGGATAAACACCCACCACAGTGGCCACGATATTAAAGTCGGCAAGTTTAGCTTCAACCAAACGCGCAACTTGTTCTAATTCTTCAGGACTAATCGGGTTCTTTTTGCGATCAGGCACATCGAGCAAACTAACGCTTGGCAAAGGATCCATAGGCTTAGTCGGCACAGGTTTATCTTCTTGGCCGGGCAATACCACAATGCCATCGACTATCTTAGCCTTAGGAGTCTGCTTTTGACGCTGCGCTTGAGTCACTGCGCCAGCTGACACTTTAATATCAAAATCAATAACATCGTCATCATTGAAACTTAAGGTATCATCGTCTTCATCAATCATGGTTTCGCGATGAAATACGGGTTCATCCCCATCATCATCTTCGAAAAATTCGGCATTCAAACCAGTATCAACATCGTCCAATTCAGCATCGTGAGACTTAGCCACCCAAGGCGGTGCTTCAAAATGACCATATTCAGCAACGGCACTGGCTTGATCCAGTTGTGGCTCAACACGTTGTTGGTTTTTAGGTTCATCCTTTGCTTTATTGCTATTAAAGCTCAGAATTTTAACCAGGGAAGATAACTTCCCCTTACCACTGCTGGCTTCAGTAATGAACTCTTCGTGGCTCTCTTCTGGTATGGCGCGAGTATGCAACACACGGCTTGGTGTCTCAACAGGCTGACGTGCTTTAGCTTTATCAAGCACATGCTGTGAATCACGACGTTCCTTAAATTTATCAACTACAGACATAAAGCCGCGAGTATCTTCAGTTTCATGTTCACGTTTAAACGCCTGCGGCAGACGTTTTAGCTGTCTAAAGCACCAAATAGAGACAAAACCGACCTTCTCGACCACTGTCAACCAGCTGATCCCCGTCAATAGCGTAAAGCCCGAGCCTAAAAAGCACAGTAGCAACAAGGTCGTGCCGAGCTTATTAAAATACGGCAGCATGGCTTGGCCAATGACATCCCCTGCAACGCCGCCTGCGGAAAACTCATAAATATTATTGGCATTCATGCTCGCTAATGCTGAAAAACCGAGAATGAGTAGCAAAAAACCAATGATGCGCAATGCGACGGAAAAGTAGTCAATTTCTAATAGATCATGGGCGCGTTTAAAGAGCAACCAACCCGTTGAAGCGACAATGATCGGCATGATGTAAGCCGTCACGCCAAAAAAGTACAGTAGAATATCGGCTATCCAAGCACCAACTGCCCCTGTCCAGTTCTTGATATCGCCTTGAAAATGAGACTGACTCCAACCCGGATCTGAAGGGCTGAAACTGGTTAAGGCGAGCAAAATATAAGCGGCTAGAACACAGCAAATGATGAGTCCACCTTCGAGCAGACGCTGCAGGCCTGAGAGCGTGCGTACACTATTTCCTTGAGACAAACGACTTAATCCATAAAAATGAAAACAGGTGGGCTAACGATACCAGAATCCCACTAAATGTGGAGCATCTTAGGTGGTTTTTCTCCTAAGATTTACTGGCATAAGACAAAAAAGCACTCCCAGTTCATCAAACTTAAACTTTAAGATTGCAACTGGTTATTGCGCAACCAATTATGCTCGTTATTGAAAATAAATTCTCGATAAAAATATGCCCCTAAGCGGGAAACCTAAGGGCTAAGCAAGATTAGTAATATTGTTCGAAAGGGCTGACACTGGAATAAATAAGGGGCCTAGGCCCCTTATTACAAACGTTCAGGGTATTAAATATCAGATAACAGGTGGTTTATCGCAACACGACTCGTATGTTTAACTTCTTCCATCACCACGTATGTACGGGTATCAGAAACGGAAGGTAATTTCAGTAGCGTTTCGCCCAATAAGCGGCGATAAGCCGACATATCAGAAACACGTGTTTTCAATAAGTAGTCAAAGTCACCAGAAACCAGATGACATTCTTGAATATCATCCAACAGTTGCACAGCGCGATTAAACTTATCAAATACTTCGGGGGTATCACGGCTTAGAGTGATTTCCACGAATACCAGTAGGGATGCACCCAAGAAATGAGGATTAACCAAAGCCGTATAGCCATTGATATATCCTTGCTTTTCGAGTCGTTTCACTCTTTCTAAACACGGAGTTGGACTTAATCCAACTCTTTTAGACAGTTCCACATTTGAAATGCGTCCATCAATTTGTAATTCATTAAGAATGTTGCGATCGATGCGATCCAAGTCTTTTACAGGACTCTTTTTATTATATGCCATTTATTTAACCTTGCTTTATCACTAAAACAACATTTTATTCTACGTATGTCAAAAGTTCAGCAGCATAAACTGCGTCGCCGATACTATACTAGATATCCCTGAATTAATCACGTTCAGGTCACGATAAAATAACAATTATGCCCATTAAAAGTGGGTTTTACAGGTAATTGAGGCTCAAAAATGATTATTGGTGTACCAAAGGAAATTAAAAACCACGAATATCGTGTCGGTATGGTTCCTTCAAGCGTTCGCGAATTGACTATTAAGGGTCATGAAGTGTTTGTTGAAACGAATGCCGGCACGGGAATTGGTTTTACCGATCAGGATTATGTTGATGCTGGCGCTAAAATATTAGCAACTGCTGCTGAAGTCTTTGCTAAAGCAGAGATGATCGTAAAGGTAAAAGAGCCTCAAGCAGTTGAACGCGCGATGCTGCGTCATGACCAGATTTTATTTACTTATCTGCATTTAGCGCCAGATTTACCACAAACTGAAGATTTAATCAAAAGTGGTGCAGTGTGCATCGCTTACGAAACAGTAACCGATGACCGTGGTGGACTGCCTCTACTTGCCCCGATGTCAGAAGTGGCTGGCCGTATGTCAATCCAGGCGGGTGCGATGGCGCTGGAAAAATCTTCCGGTGGTCGTGGCATGTTATTAGGTGGTGTACCTGGTGTAGAACCTGCAAAAGTTGTGATCATCGGCGGTGGTATGGTCGGTACCAATGCTGCACAAATGGCTGTGGGCATGGGCGCTGATGTAGTTGTACTTGACCGTAGCATCGATGCACTGCGTCGCTTAAACATGCAATTTGGTTCAGCGGTGAAAGCCGTATACTCAACTGCCGATGCGATTGAGCGCCATGTGTTAGAAGCTGACCTTGTGATTGGTGGCGTATTAATTCCTGGTGCTGCGGCTCCTAAGCTGGTCACTCGTAGCATGATTTCACGTATGAAGCCAGGTAGTGCTATTGTTGACGTCGCTATCGACCAAGGTGGTTGTGTGGAAACCTCACATGCAACAACTCACCAAGACCCAACCTACATCGTTGATGATGTAGTGCACTACTGTGTGGCGAACATGCCAGGTGCTGTTGCCCGCACTTCAACTTTCGCACTGAATAACGCAACTCTGCCTTACATCCTCAAGTTAGCTAACTTAGGTTACAAAGCCGCTCTTTTACAAGACAAGCACTTACTAAACGGTTTGAACGTAATGCATGGCAAACTGGTTTGTAAAGAAGTGGCGCAGGCTTTAAATCTTGAGTACACAGCGCCAACAAGTTTATTAGCCTAATCATATGAGAGCCTAGGTCCACGCGACCTACTCTGCTTTGTTCGGCCTCACTCTGTTGAGGCCGATTTTTTATGCCGTTCACAAATATCTTCACCCGTGCAGGGTTTAATACCAATCGTATTAAATATTTGTTCATTCAGCGGGAATTCAACGTTAGACAAGGCGAAGGCTAGAAGGCATGGTGGTGCTCTGTCGAAAACCTTAAACACAGTATAAAGCACGTTGCCATGCGTGAACATCAGCCGCCCTTTGGGAGCCACACAGACATCCCACTCCGGTGTTGCATTGACTTAAAAGGGAATGACCATTTCTGCGTCAATGCGCCTTGGATTGAAATGCCTGCGAGGTTCTGAACTGATTGGATATTTAATGTGATTGGTATAAGGCAGAGCCTTAGTAAACTCAGGCTGACAATTTGCCTTAGGATTCGATTAGCACAATCTTAAAGAATCACTAAACAGCGCTTTACCCCTACAGGTAAATTCCCTACAATCCATGCAATTTGCTAAAGGCACGGAGAGAAAAATGAGCCAAGTCAGACACAGTAACCTATTGATTTTAGGTTCAGGTCCCGCAGGATACACAGCCGCAGTTTATGCTGCGCGCGCAAACTTAAAGCCAGTGATGATCACTGGTATGCAGCAAGGCGGGCAATTAACCACCACGACTGAAGTTGAAAACTGGCCAGGTGATGCAGAAGATTTAACTGGTCCAGCATTAATGGAACGTATGCAAAAGCATGCTGAAAAGTTTGATACTGAAATCCTTTTCGACCATATCAATGAAGTCACACTGACTGAGCGCCCTTTTCGCTTAAAAGGCGATAACGGCGAATACACCTGTGATGCGCTGATCATTGCCACTGGCGCCTCTGCCCGTTATCTAGGGCTTGAGTCTGAAGAAGCATTCAAAGGACGCGGCGTATCGGCCTGTGCGACCTGTGATGGTTTCTTCTATCGCAATCAGAAAGTTGCAGTCATTGGTGGCGGTAACACAGCCGTTGAAGAAGCACTTTATTTGAGTAACATTGCCGCGGAAGTGCACTTAATTCACCGCCGTGACACCTTCCGCTCAGAGAAAATCCTTATCGACCGTTTAATGGATAAAGTGGCTAACGGCAACATTATCCTGCACCTTGACCAAACCATGGAAGAAGTGGTTGGAGATGCTATGGGTGTAACGGGCCTGAAAATGAAGAGCACCAAAGATGGTGCTATCACAGATCTGGCCGTTGCTGGTGTGTTCGTCGCCATTGGCCACAGCCCAAATACTGGGATTTTCGAAGGCCAATTAGAGATGAACAATGGTTATCTGAAGGTGCAAAGCGGCCTTCAAGGTAACGCGACCCAAACCAGCATCGAAGGTGTGTTTGCCGCAGGTGACGTTATGGACCAACATTACCGTCAAGCGATTACCTCTGCGGGTACGGGTTGTATGGCAGCATTAGATGCCGAGCGTTACCTAGACGCAAAGAAATAATCTGAGCTAAGTCTTATCTAGATCATGAGTTGACTCAAATAAAAAGAGCAGGCGCGGGTTAACCACCTAAGCCTGCTATTTTTTATCTGCATTTTGTGGCTTCAACTGAAATAAATTCCTATCAATCAGCAACAAAAAAAGGGACCAAGCGGTCCCTTCTTAAGTGCGACAAACTAATTTCTTAGTTTAACGCTTCTTTTGCTTTTTCAACTAAAGTTGCGAATACAACTTTGTCAAATACAGCGATGTCAGCCAAAATCTTACGATCGATTTCGATAGACGCCTTTTTCAGACCGTTGATGAAACGGCTGTAAGACAGACCATTTTGACGAGCTGCAGCATTAATACGTGCAATCCACAATTGGCGGAATTGACGTTTTTTCTGACGACGGTCACGGTAAGCATATTGACCAGCTTTAGTTACTGCTTGAACAGCAACACGGTAAGTACGGCTACGAGCGCCATAATAACCTTTAGCTAATTTTAAAACTTTCTTGTGACGAGCACGTGCGGTTACACCACGCTTAACTCTTGGCATTTTCTAATCTCCTAAATTAAGCGTATGGTAATTGACGCGCGATTGCTGGAACGTCAACTTTGGCAACTAAACACTTGTTACGTAAGTGACGCTTACGCTTAGTGCTCTTTTTGGTCAGAATGTGACGTAAATGGGCTTGCTTACGCTTGAAACCATTGGCGGTTTTCTTAAAACGCTTCGCTACACCTCTGTCGGTTTTCATTTTAGGCATTACTAAAACTCCGCATTGGGATATTAAATAAAAAGCAAGGCGAGCGAAGGCATATAGCCTTCGCTACTTTTATAGGTTGCCCTACTTATTTCTTTTTAGGCGCTAGCACCATGATGGCTTGTCGACCTTCCATTTTAGGGAAAGATTCAACAACCGCATACTCATCCAAATCAGTCTTGATACGGTTCAACAGATCCATACCAAGATTTTGGTGGGCCATTTCGCGACCTCGGAAACGCAGCGTAATTTTCGCTTTGTCCCCGTCTTCCAGAAAACGTATCAGGTTGCGTAGTTTTACCTGATAGTCGTTTTCGTCAGTTCCAGGACGGAATTTAATTTCCTTAACCTGAACCTGCTTTTGCTTCTTCTTTTGTTCCTTGGCTGACTTAGCCTTATCAAACAGGAACTTACCGTAGTCCATAATGCGACATACTGGAGGTTCAGCATTTGGACTAATTTCAACTAGGTCTACACCCGCTTCATCTGCCAAATTCTGAGCATCTCTGATGCTCACCACACCAATAGCTTCACCATCAATGCCGGTTAAGCGTACTTCAGGTACACCTGTGATTTCTTCATTGATTCTATTAGGGGCCAGCTGACGCCCTGCTGTCTTCTTGATCTTTATGACCTATTCCTCCAACAATTTGAGACTACGGAGCGAAATCTGTTGATGGATTTTAGCGGCGAAATCTTCGATTCGCATCTTACCTAAATCGACTCCATCACGAGTACGCACCGCGACTTCCTTATTTTCCATCTCTTGGTCACCAACGACCAATAAATAAGGAACACGCCTTAAGGTGTGTTCGCGTATTTTAAAGCCTATTTTCTCATTCCTCAAGTCAAATGAGGCACGAATACCTTGTTCTTTGAAGAATTTGACCACTTCTTCAACATAATCAGCCTGTTTGTCGGTGATATTCATCACGACAACTTGCATTGGCGCTAACCATGTTGGGAACCGACCAGCATATTCTTCAATTAGAATACCTAAGAAACGCTCCAACGAACCTAAAATTGCACGATGGATCATCACAGGTGTTTGACGGCTGTTATCTTCCGCCACATAAGTTGCCCCTAAACGGCTTGGTAAGGCGTAATCAAGCTGAACAGTTCCGCACTGCCATGCACGGTCTAAGCAATCATGGAGTGTAAACTCAATCTTAGGACCGTAGAATGCGCCCTCACCCGGTAAAATGGTGAATTCGATATTGTTGGCACGTAAAGCTTGCTTGAGTGCTTCTTCAGCTCTGTCCCACATTGCATCGTCACCGATACGTTTTTCTGGACGAGTTGACAGTTTTACCACAATGTTTTCAAAACCAAAGGTGGAGTAAGTGTCGTATACCATTTGGATACAAGAGCTGACTTCGGCTTGAACTTGATCTTCAGTACAGAAAATATGGGCGTCATCTTGCGTAAAACCACGTACGCGCATTAAACCGTGTAGTGAACCTGAAGGTTCATTACGGTGACAGCAACCAAACTCAGCCATACGCAATGGCAGATCACGGTAAGATTTCAACCCTTGGTTGAAGATCTGCACATGGCCTGGACAGTTCATGGGTTTAATTGCATATTCGCGGTTTTCACTGCTGGTGGTGAACATGGCTTCTGAGTATTTATCCCAGTGACCTGAACGTTCCCACAGCACACGGTCCATCATTAACGGACCTTTTACTTCTTGGTAAGTGTATTGATTGAGTTTACGGCGGATAAATCTTTCTAATTCAAGGAAGATACTCCAGCCATCATTATGCCAGAACACCATGCCCGGTGCTTCTTCTTGCATATGGTAAAGATCAAGCTGTTTACCAATCTTACGGTGGTCACGTTTAGCGGCTTCTTCGAGGCGAGCTAAATAGGTGCTCAGGGCTTTTTTATCCGCCCAAGCTGTACCGTAAATGCGTTGTAGCATTTTATTTTCGGAGTTACCGCGCCAATAGGCACCAGCAATACTCATCAGCTTAAAATGCTGGCAGAAACGCATGTTAGGCACGTGCGGACCACGGCACATGTCAGTGTATTCTTCGTGGTGATACAGCGCAGGGGTCGCATCTTTGCTGATGTTTTCATCCAGAATCGCAATTTTATACTCTTCACCACGTGCGGCGAAGGTATCACGGGCTTCTTGCCAGCTCACAACGCGTTTAACCACGTCATAATTGGTTTTTGCCAGTTCAAGCATGCGTTTTTCAAGGGCTTCGATATCATCTTGAGTCAGTTTGTGCTCAAGATCGATATCGTAATAGAAGCCGTTATCGATCACAGGACCGATCGCCATCTTGGTTTGTGGCCATAATTGCTTGATTGCATGGCCTAATAAATGCGCGCAAGAATGGCGAAGGATTTCAATACCTTCTTCGTCTTTAGCGGTAATAATAGAAAGTTCGGCATCGGTTTCGATAAGATCGCAAGCGTCTTTTAATTCGCCATTCACGCGCCCCGCAATACAGGCTTTGGCAAGACCAGGGCCAATATCAGCGGCAACATCGAGAGTCGATACGGGATGTGCAAACTCGCGTTTGCTACCATCAGGAAGAGTAATTACAGGCATGAAATATCCTTGTCCAGTGGTGACCCACACGTAGGGCCACATGGTGATTAAGTAAAAAGAGTAATGCTCGCGAGGTTAAGACAGTACAGGAGTCTTAGCCGCCTTGCGTAGCAGGACAGCCATTTTACGGGATAGCCTTAAAGGCACGCAAGCTAAAAGGGTTAATTGCGCGATATCCTTCCCAATTCAATTAATCAGATTGCAGTCAATATGTCATGTGGAAGTCATCTAACCCTCCTAGTCTAGCCGAGTTGATTAAGGCGATATTGAGATGAGACTGAATAGATATCGCTCGGACAAATTGCGGCACTTAACTCATCAAAAGGAGTTGGTATGTTTACAAGCATCCTATTAGCAGTGACGATTAACCAAATGACCATGATCCCGCCCAAGTCACATCTTGATGACCCCGTAGAAATCCAATTTGATTCAAAGGGATTGCAGGCGGATCTCCATGCAGAGCTGGAGCAGCAAATGAAGCAGTTATCCCAGGCAATTAAACAAAACATCGAGGACGGTATATTACCAGCAGGGCCGGCGGTTACAGTCACCGTAAAGGATTAAACTGACTCGCTTGATTACAACTTCACTCAGAGCAACGCTCTGACGCATTCAAAGTGCTTATAAGAATGATGTTAAAAAATCCAGGAGTAATCGTATCTAGAAAATCTAGCCGAGCAAGTTTTGATACCGACTTTATCTAAGTTAGTTCAATCTAAGCTTGTATACTGAGGTTGATTATGTGATGAATCTTGAGCTCTGCTAGCTAAGTAATGACATTCATCCCAAGTATTGGATTCGTGAGGAGTTGCACCATGAGGATCATGAATAAAGTGATTGCTTGTCCCCACTGCGGGCACCATCAACATATTAGTATTGACGCCAGTAGTGGCGACCAAGAATATTATGATGATTGCCGGATTTGCTGTAATCCTATTCACTTACGTTTACATGTAGATGATGCCCGTCGAACCATTGAGCTCTATATTGACTCGGACGACGAGCAAATTTACTAGACTTTTTTATTAAGATAGTCCGTTAAAACGTTTAGCCAAAACACGCTCGACAGTGTCGACAATCGCTTGGGTTTGGCTGTCTATTTCGATGTTGAACTCATCTCCGACCTGACATTGCCCTAAATTGGTCAACTTAAGGGTTTCAGGAATTAAGTGCAGCATAAAGCTGCTATCGGTTACCTCTCCTACCGTTAGACTACAGCCATTTACCCCGACAAAGCCTTTATAAAGGATATAGTTCATCCACTTAGGTTCGACGCTAAGGGTCAGGTCAAAATGCTGCGCGGTATGACTAATGTGGGTGACTTTCGCTTTAGTATGAATATGACCTGATAAGATATGACCACCGACCTCACTGCCGAAGGTGAGCGAACGTTCAATGTTAACACTCTGCCCCACAGACAAACTCGCCAGGTTAGTCAATCTTAAGGTCTCTTCCACTACGTCGAAAAATACCCTATCATCAACAACCTGAGTCACAGTAAGACATACCCCGTTATTTGCCACACTTGCTCCAATCGCAAGTCCCTCATGCAAATCAGGTTTAAACGCTACCTCAAGGGTATTTAGGCCATCTTTCTTATGTATTGCAACCACCTCGCAGGTGGCTTGAACTATACCAGTAAACATTTTTTGCTCGCTTATTCGTTAAAGGCTGTATTTATGAAACATTCAGGCTTTCAAGCCAAACGCTTAATTCAACTCGCACTCCCTGTGTTGATTGCCCAAGTGACCCAAACCATGATGGGTTTTATCGATACTGTCATGGCTGGTCGAGTCAGTGCTGTCGATATGGCTGCCGTGGCCGTGGGAACCAGTCTTTGGTTACCGGCTATTTTATTTGTACAAGGCCTACTTATGGCCTTCACCCCTTTATTTGCTCACCACAATGGTGCTAATAATCAAAAAGCCATTCAACCATTAGCATTTCAAGGGGCCTATCTGGCTTTAATCGGTGGTCTTGGCGTGATGGTGTTTCTCGCATCCGCGCCACTCGTACTTAGCCATATGAATTTAGAACCGCAATTGTACAACTTAACCATTGGGTATATCGACGGTATTTTATGGGGCGCACCCGCATTTGTGCTTTACCAAGTACTCCGTGGTTGCAGTGAAGGGATTTCTTATACCTTGCCTACCATGGTCATCGGTTTTGTGGGTCTAGCGGTGAATATTCCTGCAAACTATATCTTTATTTATGGCCACTTCGGGATACCTGCTATGGGTGGCGCAGGCTGCGGTATTGCGACGGCATTGGTGTTTTGGGCCATGTTAATTGCCATGGCAATTTACATGCAATTCCACAAGAAATTTGCCGCACTAGCGCCCTTTAGCCAATTTCATCGACCTGACTTTGGCGTTATGAAAAAAATGACCAAGCTGGGCATGCCCATTGCGATGGCACTCTTTTTTGAGGTTAGTCTATTTGCGATCATCGCCCTCTTATTGGCGCCCTTGGGTGCCACTGTGGTTGCCAGCCATCAGATAGCACTGAACTTCTCCGCTATCGTGTTTATGCTACCGCTCTCCATTGGTATCGCAGTATCAATTAGGATTGGTTATTACCTCGGGCGCGATCGCGCGGATATTTCAGCCATAGTCGCTAAAGTCGGCTTGTGGTTAGCCCTTTCCTTAGCGTTATCGACAGCCATACTGACGGTGCTTTTCCGCTTCCAAATTGCTGAGTTGTATAACAGTGACCCTGAAGTGGTTGTCCTTGCTGGTAGTTTGATGCTGATGGCGGCACTGTATCAATTATCTGACTCAGTACAAGTGGTCGCCGCGGGCGCGCTGCGTGGCTACAAAGATACCCGCAGTGCGTTTTATATCACGCTATTTTCCTACTGGGGGATCGGCATGAGCTTAGGTTATACCTTGGCCTATACCGACTTTATTGTGCCGGCAATGGGCGCCCATGGTTTTTGGACAGGATTGATTGCAGGCCTCACCTCCGCGGCCCTGCTATTTTTTATCCGCCTGCGTTATATCCAAAAACATGGTGTACATTTAAGCCTGATTGAAGGCGACAGCGTGCACCATTAAGCAGGCATAATTACTTAAACCAACGGCGAGCATTAACTCGCCGTTTTGTTTAATTTCTTTTAATTTTGCAATTTTTGAAACCTAACTTGCCGTTTTATCAGTAACTTTGCTGAAACACTGGGCAAGTTGAACATCAATTCACCATTTGGCAATAAATTTCGTTTTTTTGCTTGCCAGTCTTTCGCTATCCCCCTAATATAGCGCTCGTTCCGAAGCGCAATGCTTTAGATACAGTAAATACAATGCACCCGTAGCTCAGTTGGTTAGAGCACTACCTTGACATGGTAGGGGTCGGTGGTTCGAGTCCACTCGGGTGTACCACTCTCTTCAAAGAGTATAAACTTCGAAATTCAAACAGTGCACCCGTAGCTCAGTTGGTTAGAGCACTACCTTGACATGGTAGGGGTCGGTGGTTCGAGTCCACTCGGGTGTACCATTTCTAGCTTTAACTCTCTATAAAACCTCAATTTAATATAAACATCCATCAAGATGCTTAGTTTTCATTTGTGCCTAAGATAAAATCTTCGTGCCTGTTCTAGGTTTTTCTACAAACATTCAAACATGCCCCTCCCTTAGGCTCAGCCTGATTTTGCCTCTATTGCTTAATCCAGATTTACCGCTGTTCCCACACAATCTGCCGTTTTTCTAAATTTGTGTCCATTTCGTGCCAAACCTGTTGGCACAACATGCTTTTGACGATTTTTACGCTGACAACTACTAGCTGGATTGACACATTTAGTTGATGGTGAGTCAAAGCAGGCTTGTAAGGTATATTATTGAACGAACAGTCATTGGAATAACCCAAACAATCAACCAAGTGGTTAAGATAATGTTTACTTATGCATTTTACGCGCAGAATGTTGATTTAACGGACGACTTTCAAGATGGGCAACGAGAAACACCAGAAATCGGAAGAGAGACTTAATCTTTAGATCATAATTCTTGTCGGGTTGGGCCAAAGCCAGCTTTTGTAGGGATTTAATTTTTGAGTAGGCATTTTCGATAAGTTCCGCATTATCTTTGCCAACATACTTAGTAAACTCGGTAAATTCCCCAATAAATGTCAACGTCACCTTGCTTCGATTAAGGCTTGTGAGCGTTAGCCCTTCTTTTATTTTGGCCTCAAACAAAGATGACTCAAGCCCTTGAATGATGGCTAGAGGCGGTAAATCACTGCTTAATGCATCGGCAAGAAAGCCTAAATTTGCTTTTAATTCAAAGGCGATGGCTTGCTTGTTTGCTGTGGACTGTTGCCAGCGGCTACGTTCTTTATCGAAAATATCGTATAGCTCTTTCCAAATGCTCATTCCCTTGTTCACCTTTTATGTGATGCGTAAAACCAATGCCGCATTATGTAACAATTAGACGTGATTTCAACAATTTACCATAGGGTTAAAACGGCATAAATATGTCATCTGCAAATGGATAGAAAATGGCCCGAATAAATCGGGCCATCGATAACTTTGGCGGTAAAGTCTATCCCATATTATGCCAGCGACGAGCTATTCACGATTTAAGCGTTAGCCTGTTTCGCTTTGTTTTTCTCTGCAGATTGTTTGCGCAGCGCTTCTTTCTTTTGACGACGGGCTTCAATCACATGATTAACATCGCTACCAATATGAGCTTCATTGCGAGATTTGGCTAAATTCACTTGGCGCTCACGTTCCACAAAACGTTTTCGCTGTTCCTCAGAAATCTTATCGATACAATGTGGGCAACTCACCCCTTGCACATAAGCTGGGGTTAATTTTTCAGCTTCAGTGATTGGTATACGACAGGCATTACACTGATCGTATTGACCTTTCTTTAAATCATGGTCAACCGCCACACGATTATCGAAGACAAAGCATTCTCCTTCCCACAGGCTTTCTGCTTTGTTAACTTCTTCGAGGTATTTAAGGATGCCGCCTTCGAGATGATAGACTTCTTCAAAACCTTGTTCTTTTAAATAAGCTGTTGATTTTTCACAGCGGATCCCACCGGTACAGAACATAGCGACTTTTTTATGCTTAGCGGGATCTAAATTCTGCTTAACATACTCTGGAAACTCTCTGAAGGTTTCTGTCACTGGATTGATGGCATTTTTAAAGGTGCCAATTTGCACTTCGTAATCGTTACGTGTGTCGACCAACATCACTTCGGGATCGCTAATCAGCGCGTTCCAATCCTTAGGTTTGACATAGGTGCCAACCACTTTAAGCGGATCAATACCTTCAACCCCCATGGTCACGATTTCTTTTTTAAGCTTTACCTTAGTGCGGTAGAAAGGCATTTCATCGTCAAAGGATAACTTGTAAGTAATATTCTCTAGACCATTTTGCTGATTAAGCCATACGAGCAATGCATCAATTGCGGCTTGATTTCCCGCCACAGTGCCATTAATCCCTTCACTTGCCAGCAACAATGTACCTTTAATTTCAGCCTGTTCCATCATAGATAGAAGTGGCTCACGCAGCGACTCAAAATGCGGTAATGAAACAAACTTATATAAAGCACATACAACGACGTTAGACATAACACCCTCAACTGCTGGCTGGAACTTAATTTCCAGTGCATAAACCTAGTAATAACCCAATCCATGGCTGGGTCGCAAAAACGGCCAGAATTCTACCTGAGTCACACTCGAATAAACACAGACAAAAACCAAGGTCATTGCTTATTTACAAGACAACCAGAAGGTAATCCTAAAGTAAGGCAGTCTTTCTGTCTTAAAAATCACTATTATTGTTCATTTATACTGGTCGCGTTAATGGCAATCCTGCTGTTAACGCCGAGGAACAGACAACATGCCCTTACCCATACTCTACAGTTTTCGCCGTTGCCCCTACGCCATACGGGCGAGACTCGGCTTAATACTTGGACAATGCAATGTGGAAATACGGGAAATTACCTTGAAGGCAAAACCTGCAGAGATGCTAGCCATTTCAGCTAAAGGAACGGTGCCTGTATTGCAACTCCCCAACGGCCAAGTAATTTCTGAAAGCCTAGAGATTATGAGCTGGGCGATTTCTCTTGGGAATTCAACCTCAGCGACGATGCTGCTTGGGCAGACATCAGCAGAGCAAAGGCTCATCAGCGAACTGATTATACAAAATGATATTGAGTTCAAACCTTGGCTAGATAAGTACAAATATGCCGATCGCTATCCTGAGCACTCTCAAGCAGACTATTTTGCTAACGCCAGTCTATTCTTAGCACGGCTCGAAACCTGTCTACACCTTCATCCCTATCTCATTAGTCATCAACTCACTATCGCGGACTATGCCATTATGCCATTCATCCGCCAATTTCATGCGGTAGACACCAAACGTGATTTGAACACTGACTACCCAAGGCTCACGGCTTGGTTAACTGAGCTAACAAGCAGTGAAGTATTTCAACACGCTATGGAAAAATATGTGATCTGGAATGCTGGAAATTCTCCAATTTGCTTGTTAGGGACGTCTATAAGTAAATAAGAATTAACGTTTATTTTTAATATACCCAATAGCAATCGGTAAAATGTTCACGTAAAGTAGGTGCCACTTCGATAAAGTAACTTAATCGTTTTTAACATTTAATGCTAAGTCTTCACGATGAATAACAGGGATAATGTACTTGGATAATACGGATATTATAATCATTGCGATGCTAATTGGTTTAATCCTGCTGCATTGCTTATTCGCAGCTAGGGTAATTAAGAGTCAAGTTAGCCTCAGCACCAACCAAAAATGCCTTTGGTGCCTTCTCAGTTTACTTTTAGGGCCCATCGGCTATTACGCCTACCATGGGTTGATCCCCTTAGATAAACTTCAAAATGACTGATTTATAAAAATTTAGTGGCGAGGCCATATAGCGTCGAGCTTAAATGTACTCTTTTTTTGAGCGGTAAAGCAAAAAGCGCGCACTTTACCGCGCTTTTTGCTGAAATGACATCCTATAAATGGCTATGTAATAACACATCATCCTCAGGCGCTTTTTTGATCACGGGCGCCTGTCCTTCTGCTAGTGCTTGTTTGTAGCTTTGATTCATTTTTAATGCAAGATATAAATCTGGTCGAATTAAGATACCGCCCTCGCCTGACTGCATCCCCGCCTGTTCAAACCAGCCGAGCATCTGCCTTTTGCGCCCCGCTAAGACTAAACGTATTCCTCGCTTCTTTAATAATTGATGCAGATCAGCAAGCATCGCCATCACACTTAAATCCAAGTGGGTAAAGCAAGGTACTGCATCGATAATGATACAGTCCACAGGATCTGGCTCACGGATAAACTTCTCCAATAACCGCCGTTTAAAGTAAGTAGCATTGAAGTAGGTTAAGGGCGAATTAAAACGATAGATAAATACCCCAGGCACAGATTTAGCCTTACCAGAATCATCCACACTACGAATAACACCTTTATGATCGAGCCCTAACACTTGATCCGTTGGACGCATTACGGTCGCTAAAAACTGGAATAACCCGAGCAATACTGCCAAGGTGATCCCAGGGATAACACCAATAAACAATACTGAGAACAATGTTGTACAAGCAAGTAAGAATGCCGAACGGTCCCTAACTCGCAAATTCCATAGCGCCTTTAAATCAATCAGCGAAATAGAGGCAATCACTAACACTACGCCGAGAGCTGAGCTGGGAATATATTTCAGTGGCGCAGTAAAAAACAGCGCAACAAGCGCAATTAATACCGCTGCAATAATCGATACAAGCTGACTTTTACCGCCGTTAGCATCGTTAACCGCAGTGCGTGAGTCAGCACCGCTAACCGCAAAACCTTGAGATAAAGCAGAAGCGATATTTGCAATACCTAATGCTCTAAATTCTTTATCTGCATCAATATCATAGCCATTCTTCGCTGCAAAGCTTCGTGCGGTGAGCATCATACTCACAAAGCTCACCATGGCAAGGTTAAGTGCGGGTACCACTAATTCACGTGCAATACCGAGATCGAAAACTGGCGCTTGAAACGAAGGTAACCCAGCACTCACCTCACCCACCACATTGATGTTAAAGCTGGTTAAGTTAAAGGCCCACACTAAAAATGCTGCCACCGCCATGGCGCACATTGATGCAGGCCACTGCGGGCGATAACGTTTTACCAAAGCATAGGTCAGCAAAGTCACTAACCCCATCAGTAGCGTCGGCCAATGGGTTTTGGTTAAATATGAAGGTGCGCCAGAAAGTCGCTCGATTAAATAGCGCTCATCGAAGGTAAAACCAAAAATTTTTGAAAACTGACCCACAATAATGGTAATGGCCACACCATTGAGTAACCCCATCAAAATCGGTTTAGAGAGAAAGTCCGCCAAAACGCCAAGACGGAAACGACTGGCGATCAAACACCAAAAGCCCGTCATCGCCGTCATGGTCATCACCAGTTGCCAGTGTTTCATACTGTCGCCAGCGGCAAGTGGAGTTACCACGGCCGCGATAACAGCACAGGTGGCAGCATCTGGTCCAACGATTAATTGTCTTGAGGTACCAAACAGTGCATACACTAACATGGGCAACACACAAGAATATAAGCCTACGGCAGCATTCACCCCGGTAAGTTGGGCATAGGCAATAGCCACAGGTAAGGCAACAGCTGCAACGGATAACCCCGCCCGCACATCATCCCTAAGCCATTGCTTCTCATATTGCAGCATTAGCGCTAAGCCGGGCATAAACGAGACTAAACTGGGAAACTTCACGCGGTAACCTCCATATACTTCCAAGTTAATTAGGGCGTGTTGACGTTTCAGGGTTATTTTTGCAGCAAGGCCAAGTCCGTGCAGTGTAGTTATTCTACATAAACGGACGATAACGCAGCAGAAACGCCAGCCAAATGCAGCCCGAAGGGTTCGTCTGGCAAGCCCTTGCTCTTACTTTCTGTCATAAGAGCCGCTCGTCATTTGAGTAGAATAACTACACATCATTCCTCGTTTCGCGAGCACGTGCTTGCCAGAACGAACAAAATCTAATCTCGAAACGTCAACACGCCCTAATAACTTGTTATGGTTAAATAACTCACCTTATCTAGATGTTATAACCACAAAATCCAGCATCTACCGATTGTTTAGGTATTAAGGCTGTTATCTAAAAAAGCCATCAATAATATGTTGGTTATGGCATAAAGCCAATCATTAAGCGAGCCAGTATCCCAGAATATTTAAGGTTTTAGTGCAATTAGCGTTGTTTACCGCAGGATCATTGGCAGCGAGACCAACAGTAAACCGCCCATAAACCAGTTAAAGTGGCGGCGACGTTTATCGGTATTCAACGTTTTGCTGATCGCAGCACCAACAAACACCCAAGTAAATGAGGCGGGAAAGCCCACCAAATTAAACACTAGCACACCCAATAAAGCACTTAGCCAAAACCCTTCGCCGCCCAAAGTAAAAGCGCTACAAAGGGTAATCGTCGACATCCATGACTTTGGATTTATCCACTGGAACAATGCTGCCTCCATTAAGCTCATCGGCTTACGCCCCTCATCTAAATGAGCCGCGTTCACCGGAGACGTGACCAAACGATAGGCAAGATGTAGCAAATACAACAATGCGGCATATTTAAGAATATGATGCAAATAAGGAAATACCTCGAATAAAGCGCCAAGGCCAAGTAAGACAGAAAGATGCAGTGAAGTTGAGCCCAAACGGATGCCCGCGATATGAGGTAGAGTTCGCATTACGCCAAAATGGGCGCCGGAGCTGGCAAGTAAAATATTATTTGGGCCGGGTGTCATGGTCATCGTTGCACAAAAGAATGCAGCAGAGGCCATTAACGTCCATAGCTTCGGATCATTGATAAGTTGGATATCCATACACACCTTATATTGTACGCATACAATTATTGACAACTGTTAATGCAATAAATAATATAGATTGAATGTTAGAGATCAATGGATTTATTGTCATGGGTACAATTTGGACACCTGATCTAGACGCTTTTGTGGGCCCCAAATATCAACGTCTTGTCAGTGCAATCGAACAGGGTATTTTGCAAAAAGAGCTTCCCCATGGCACTAAACTCCCGCCGCAGCGTCGGTTAGCTGATGCCCTTGGGGTGACGATTGGTACTGTCACACGAGCCTATGCCCTAGCGGAGCAACGCGGTTATGTGGAAGCGCGTATCGGTGATGGTACCTATGTCAACGCCTCTCCCGTGCCAGAGCTCAGTCATTTGCAGCTCAATATGGCGACTTGTCAGCAACCGTTGACGGATCAAATTAGTACGCTGAGTGATTGCCTAAGCCAACTGGCTAAGGATCCAACCAAGCTCAGCCAACTCCTTGGCTATCGCGCCAGCCCCTTAGATCAACATCAACAGATATTTCACCACTGGCTTTTACAACGCGGTATTGAACAGCAACCCGAGCAACTGATCTTTACCCATGGTGGGCAACAGGCCATTTTTGCCTGCCTTAACGCCTTTCTGACCAAAGGAGATGTGCTACTGCACGAACAATATTGTTATCCAGGGATTCGTATTTGTGCCAAACAGTTAGGGATCAATAGCATTGGCGTACCACTGACATCAGAAGGAGTCGATTTAGTCAGATTTGAAGCCTTAGTGCAGATCCATCGACCTAAGCTGATATATCTCACCCTAAATAATCAAAATCCGACTTGTATTCAATACAGTGAGCAGCAAAGACAACAACTGCTAGAGCTCGCACAGCAGTATCAATTTTATATTATCGAGGATGATGTCAACTACTGTCTCCCAGAGGAATGGCACTCTCCCCTTTGGCAATTAGCGCAGGCGCTTAATATCCAAAGGGTGATTTATATTTCGAGCCTGTCTAAGCTATTTTCCGGCGGGCTAAGACAAGGTTTTATCTTAGTACCAGAGCCACTTATCGCTGCGCTACGACTTGCAATTCATAGTCAATGCTGGATGGTATCGCCACTCAATGTGGAGCTGGCCTGTCAGTTAATTAAGCGTGGGCACATTACCGCTAATCGCGATGCGATTATTCGCGAGCGTCAACAGCAATGCATTGCCCTTGGGCAACGACTCGGATTAACACAACGCTGGCGAGGCTTAAATGGCTGGATACAGTTACCAGAAGACATTAAAGCCCATCATCTGGTGACCGCCTTAGCGGCTAAAGGTGTACTGATCCGCAATGGGGATGACTTTAACTGCCATGATAACTTTATCCGTTTAAGTTTAGGTGGCGCCGAAAACGATACCCAATTCCAGCTTGCGCTCGAATGCATCGAATCCACCTTTAACGCCCTCAAGCAAAACGCCTATTCGGTGGTTTAATGGCTAAAGATTGGTCCAGAGTTCAAATGCGAACAATAAAAACGCCAGCACAATGCGCTGGCGCTAATGTCAACATGATGAGTAAGATAAAACAGCGAAAACAAGATATCTATTTAAAATGGTTCAGCTGTTTCTCTTCGCTACAATTACTGCACTTTAATCTGATAGACACTCGTCGTGCCGCTGACTTCATTACCAATAATCAGCAAAGGCTGGCCATTAGGACTCTTCTCGGCACTTACAAACTTCATCCCTTCTGGCCCTAAATCCCCCGCCAAACTGGCATCCCCTTTCACTCCGCCAGTATCTGTATCTATGCTGAAATCCGCCTCAAAATCACGGTTTACCACATAATCCACAAAATGCACGTCAAAGGGATTGGTCACGTCGTAAATCATAAAACCAGAGGTACGTTCAAGCCCGATAAAGGCATAGAGTTTTTGACCAATTTTGCCTAGGGCTAAGGCTTCAGGCTCGGGTCCCTTATCGTCACTGCGGCTATCGCCTTTGTTTTCTTCATTGTTATTGTTGAAGTTATTGCCTAATAATGCTGCAGTGATCCGCTCAAAATCGCTACCACTGTCAAACACCTGTTGACCATCGGCCGTCCAGATTGAGAACGAACGTGCACCGAAGCTCACGATTTTGTCATAATCGCCGTCGTTATCGTCATCCCCCGTACTCTTAGTCACTTTAAGACGGGCTAATTGGGTCTTATCTTTTGCTGCGGCAAATTGAGGATGATTTGGGTCTAAGGTTAAATCAACTGCACGAGCTTCCTCAGAAAAACCAGCATAGTCACGGGAATCTCCTTCGTTTGCAGTGATAATAAAGTCAGTATTATTCCAACGGTAACTCGCGACGGTATCCGGTTGATACATACCATACACGCCCGCATAGGCCTGAAGGTTGACCATATCATCCTTATCACTGGCATCAATTTTATTCACATCAAGACCATAATCCTTCAGTCCTAAGGGTAAAATCTTCGCTACTTTGGCATTGGCGATATCAATCACCGCGATGGCATTGTTCTCCTGCAAGCTCACAAAGGCACGACTGTTATCGGGGCTGACACTGATATACTCAGGCTCTAAGTCCTGCGCGACAGTGGCCATAGGGCCATTGATTTTAATGTCCTTGGTGATTTCATTATAGCGAGCATTGCCCTGATTAAACTCGGTGAATGTCACTAGCGTCGCCGTCGCTTCGGGTTTACCATCCACAATGGCGATAATGGCCACACTGCCTTCAGGGTCGATACTATAGTCTTGATTTGGTTCGCCTTCGTTAGCAACGAGTACGGTTTTTCCATCAGGACTAAAAACGACGTTATCCGGTAATGCCCCCACTTCAACCGCATTGAGATACTGTGGCGTGTCATTGCCATTGAATTGATAGAAAGCCACATAGCCATTGGATTGCGTTTTATTCCCCGCAGCATCACCGCGCTCAATCGCCGCCGCTAACAAGTTGCCAGAAATACTGACACTGTTGACGCTCCCCATAAAGCTAAGGCCCACATCTTTAGCGACATCTAGCTCACCTAACTTATCAAGATTATTCAAGGCTAATTGTTCTGAGGCTTGAGTCGCGTTAACAAGTGAGCTGGCATCGAGCATATCGACTTTACCGCTAATCGCATTAACCACAAAAATACGCTTAGAGTCACTGTGGTATTCCACAATTTCTGCCGCACTAAGGCCGTAAATCCCAGTTTGATGACGACCAATAAGCTCAGCTTTTACGCCTGCAGACTGGGGCTGGCAGATAAATTGTGTTTGCGCGGTAATGATTTCTGCATCTTCCAATTGACCATTGCGATTTACATCAAGCCCAGTATCGATACGTTGACCGCCAGCAGGACAGTTGGTATCACCTATGGCTAAGGCAGTGACTTTCACTAAGGAATTTAAGCCGTTATCTCCTTGCTCACCATTAGCACCATCATCACCATTGCAGGCTCCGAGGAGTAAACTTGCCAGTATCGCACCAGCCAGTGGCCGTCGTGTTGTTTTCATTGCTTCATTCCTGAATAAGTTGTTATTAGGGCGTAAGTTAAAGCCCACTAAACTAATTCGTACTCAAGACGGTTAGATGACATTCAAATGACAGTAGAATGACAATTCCATCGAAAAGATAATCTATGGTGCTCATATAGTAACGTCAACCTTAGCGAACAGGGCGGCGACAGGCAGTTAATTTCTTTGGGTTACAATATAAGTGTAAAGATATCGTCATCAGGATTGGCTTATTTGCCAGAGCACTTTACTATGTGAGGGCTTCATCGCTTAGCACAACTAACAGTAGTTAATGACATCAATTTAGCTTCGCTCAACACTCATTTCTTCCCTATACTTCTTAAATTTACATGGCAAGATACGATGGGTTTTAGAGTTAAAATGAGTTGCCTACGTACCTGAATTGTCAGCCTAAAATTTTGTTTCGTGTGACATGACTATGTTAACCGCCTTCTTTCGCCACCCGAGGTAACAGTGGATCCACAACCGTCAAGCTATTCAATCAAACAAAGCAACATTCCCCATTTGGCCCTGCTCATCCCTATGCTCGCTGCCATTGTTGCAATCACCCCCTTGGCCATTGACATGTATTTGCCAGCTATGGCGACACTTACCCATAGTTTTAATACCGACATTACCCTAGTACAGCAATCCTTAAGTGTTTATTTGGGCGGCTATGCTCTCGGCATGCTCTGTTTTGGACCGCTTGCCGATCGCCTTGGCCGTCGCCCTATGGTAATAATGGGCCTCACCGGCTTCATGATGATCAGTTTTTTATTAGGTCTAGCCGAGCAGATAAATGTTTTTTTAGGCTTACGCTTTTTACAAGCCTTTATCGGCGCAGCAGCCACAGTAGTCGTGCCTGGGTATATTAAAGAGGTTTATGGGGAAAATACGGCTAAGGGTATGTCTTATGTAAGCCTTATCATGATGTTAGCTCCATTGCTAGCCCCAACTATTGGCAGCCTCATCCTCGAACTCGGTGACTGGCATTTGATTTTCTTTATTCAGTCGGCCTATGCGCTCTTATTGCTGTTATTAGTGACTATTCTGCTAAGAATGCCCAGTGATAAAGACCAGAGTTCCCGTAGCCAAAAATCCTTTTTAGGCGCTTATGCCACGGTATTTTCACGCCCCGGCGTCAAACTGAATATTGCCAGCGGTGTACTCACTTCCTTTGCCTTTTTTTGTTATTTAACTGCGTCCCCCTTTGTCTATATGGAAGTGTTTTCATTAGATAAGTCCTTATTTGCCCTACTCTTTAGTACCAATGTGGGCGCACTGATGCTGGCAAATATTATCAATACGCGAATTGTCGGTCGTTATGGTTCATTAAGAATGCTGCATGTCTCGACCTTTTTTGGAGCACTCGCTGCAGCTGGTTTACTTGGGGTTAATTTACTTGGGCTGAGTTACCATTTTACCGTACTAATGCTTATTCCGCTGATGGGAAGCCTTGGGATTATGTCGGTCAATGCCGATGCGATAGTTTTAATGAAATTCAAGCAGGAAACGGGCACTGCAACCGCCGTAATTGGCACCTTAAGATTCGGCTTTGGCGCCTTAGCAGGGCCATTACTGGCAGTGTTTTACAATGGCACCGCTGTCCCCTTCTCGGCCTTGATGCTCACGGCGGTGTTACTGGTAGGAGTCTGCCAATTTAATCGGCCAATCCACCAAGCCAAGCCGAAACATTGATTTGTCGATTGCTTGATGCAATTGTTTTAATTCGAATCCCGCAGGCTGCAGATATTTACTGTTCACAATTTCAGTACTTTCTAATTAAATGGCACTTAAGTGCCATTTATCATAAAAATCTACATATCATATTGTTATTAAAGATATAAAAATACACACCCACAAAACAACCTGTCTGTTCGATAGCAATTTTTAGCCGCTAAACATGAAATTGTTTCAAGTTAGTTATTTTTTACAGAAAACCCTTGAAATGTGTTCTTTTTTGAATATGATGAAATTCTGTTCATTGCAACAGCTGCTGCATCCCAAAGGATGAGTGCTTGAAATCGGTGATTTTAAGCCAAGCAATCGGAGTCTGAATTACCCTTCAGGCTTATTTTTAGAGCGATTACCGTCGCTGTAACAAGATACTGTTTACCGTAACGGTACTATGCAATAGGAGTTTCACATGGAGAAGTTATCCGGCGCCAGCATGATTGTGCGTTCCCTTATTGATGAAGGTGTAAAGCACATTTTTGGTTATCCTGGCGGCTCAGTGTTAGATATCTACGACGCCCTGCACCTTATCCCCGGTATTGAACACATTCTGGTTCGCCACGAACAAGCCGCTGTGCATATGGCCGATGGCTATGCCCGCGCCACGGGTAAAGTGGGCGTAGTGCTTGTAACCTCTGGTCCTGGGGCAACCAATGCGATTACCGGTATCGCTACCGCTTATATGGATTCAATTCCGCTTGTGGTGTTATCAGGCCAAGTACCTAGCAACCTAATCGGTAATGATGCTTTCCAAGAGTGCGATATGATTGGGATTTCGCGCCCCGTCGTCAAACACAGTTTTTTAGTTCAAGATCCTACACAAATTCCTGAGATCATTAAAAAAGCCTTTTATATCGCTTCAACCGGTCGTCCCGGACCTGTCGTGGTTGATTTACCGAAAGATTGCTTAAATCCGGCATTACTGCACGATTACATTTACCCAGAGAGCATTAAAATGCGCTCCTATAATCCAACGACAACGGGCCATAAAGGTCAAATACGCCGTGGATTGCAAGCATTGTTAACCGCAAAGAAACCCGTGCTGTATGTGGGCGGCGGCGCGATTATCTCAGGATGTGAAAAACAAATCTTAACGCTGGCAGAAAAGTTAAATATTCCCGTTGTCAGCACCTTAATGGGCCTAGGCGCTTTTCCTGGCACTCACCAACATAGCTTAGGCATGCTGGGGATGCACGGCCGTTACGAAGCCAACATGGCGATGCATAACTGCGATCTTATCTTCGGGATTGGCGTGCGTTTCGATGACAGAACCACCAACAACATCGAAAAATACTGCCCTAATGCCACCATTTTACATATCGATATCGACCCCTCATCGATTTCAAAAACCGTACGAGTGGATATCCCGATCGTCGGCTCGGCCGATATTGTATTAGACAGCATGTTAGCCCTGCTTGAAGAATCGAAGGAGAGCAACGATAGCGATGCACTCAACCAATGGTGGCAAGAGATCACTGTGTGGCGTAACCGCAACTGCTTGGCATACGATAAGGAAAGTCATCGGATCAAGCCACAGCAAGTGATTGAAACTCTTTATAAACTCACTAATGGTGAGGCTTATGTCGCCTCGGATGTGGGCCAGCATCAGATGTTTGCCGCACTGTATTATCCCTTTGATAAACCTCGCCGCTGGATAAACTCAGGTGGCCTTGGCACCATGGGCTTTGGCTTACCCGCCGCCATGGGGGTCAAAATGGCGATGCCGGATGAAACCGTCGTCTGCGTAACCGGTGATGGTTCGATTCAGATGAATATTCAAGAGCTTTCAACCGCTCTGCAATACGATACGCCGGTTAAAATTATTAACTTAAACAACCGGTTCCTTGGCATGGTGAAACAGTGGCAGGATATGATCTACTCTGGTCGCCATTCCCATTCCTATATGGATTCGGTACCTAATTTTGCAAAAATTGCCGAAGCCTATGGCCATGTTGGCATGACGATTAGCGATCCCGCTGAGCTTGAATCTAAGATGGCCGAAGCCCTCGCCATGAAAGACAGATTGGTATTTATCGACATTATGGTGGATGAGACTGAGCACGTTTATCCGATGCTTATCCGCGGCGGCGCGATGAATGAAATGTGGTTAAGCAAAACGGAGAAATGCTAATGCGTCGAATTATATCTGTATTACTTGAAAACCAGTCCGGCGCCCTATCCCGTGTTGTCGGCCTATTTTCCCAGCGCGGTTACAACATTGAAAGTTTAACCGTGGCACCGACTGACGATAATACCTTGTCACGTCTTAATATCTCACTGGTTGCCGATGAGAAAGTTCTTGAGCAAATCGAAAAACAACTGCACAAGTTAGTCGATGTGCTTAAGGTGTCGAATGTCACCGAGTCAGCTTATATTGAGCGAGAACTGGCACTGGTTAAAGTCCGTGCCCAAGGGGAGCTTAGGGAAGAAATTAAGCGCACCGCCGATATCTTCCGTGGGCAGATTGTCGATGTCACCGCTAATCTCTACACCATTCAATTGGTGGGCACGACCGAAAAGCTTGATGCCTTTATTCATTCGATGGGTGAAGTGACCAAAGTGGTTGAAGTATCACGCTCTGGTGTAGTAGGTCTGGCCCGCGGTGAAAAAGCGATGAAAGCTTAAAGAGCTTATATAAAGATAACGTTTAGAAAACATCTCAAATTCGAGCGGGACAGAGATAACAATAAGGGGAGCATTAAGCTCCCCTTGTTTATCAGCACAGATTAGGATTGACTATCTAATAAGCGCGATGTGGTGATTTCAATCTTGCGTGGTTTTAATGCTTCAGGAATTTCACGCACTAAATCAATATTCAATAAACCATTCTCTAAGCTGGCACCCAATACAGTCACATAATCAGCCAGTTGGAAGGTGCGCTCAAAACCGCGCTCAGCAATTCCTTGGTAGAGGTATTTACGCTCAGTTTGGCTTTCTGCTTTATTACCTTTAACCAGTAATTTTTCGCCTTCGCTACTGATCTCAAGCTCTTCCATTGAGAACCCGGCCACGGCCATAGTAATGCGATAACGATTTTCGCCAAGGAGTTCAATGTTGTATGGAGGATAACCTGAGTTGCCATTATTTGCAGCGGCATGTTCCGCCATCTGGGCTAAACGATCAAAACCAATGGCACTACGGTAAAGAGGAGTTAAATCATAAGTACGCATATTCATATCCTTGTCTTAAGCAATATGGGAAATTAGCGGACAATCGTCACAAACATACGTGATATGTCTCGCCGAAGTTAAGTTCTGTCCTTGCGGCACAGAATTAATCAAGGATCCTCATCGAGCGATCCTGTAGTAGATATAAGGATAGCAAAACGGATTTCAAGGGAAAAAATGAAAAACTTTAAAAATGAAATAAAAATAGTGTCTTATCAAAAAATTGCCACATTAATGACACACTGCATAAATCTTAGCCAATAAAAAAGGAGCCATAAGGCTCCCTTCTTCGGTCTCGCACTCAGATTAACGAGTACGTGGACACAGTTCTTCCGCACTGAAGAAGTAAGCAATTTCACGTTCTGCAGATGCTAAAGAGTCAGAACCGTGAGCAGCGTTTTCGTCGATGCTTTGAGCGAAATCGGCACGGATAGTACCAGGAGCAGCTTGAGCTGGGTTAGTCGCACCTAAAATTTCACGGTGAGCTAAAACAGCGTTTTCGCCTTCTAATACTTGAACCATGATTGGGCCAGAGGTCATGAAAGCAACCAGAGCGCCGAAGAAGCCACGCTCGCTATGCTCAGCATAGAAACCTTCAGCTTGTTCTTTAGTCAGGTGTAACATTTTAGCTGCAACGATCTTCAGACCAGCAGTTTCAAAACGGTTGTAGATTGCACCGATGTGGTTTTTAGCAACAGCATCAGGCTTAATGATAGAAAATGTGCGTTCGATCGCCATAACAAGCTTCCTTTGTCAGCAAGTTTGAAAAAATTCGCGCGGATTATACGAAATTTAAAAGGTAAATCCTATCTTTAAAGCACATAAGTCTGAGATATTGCGCACGTTGGCTGGATTTGTAACCAGATTGATCACACAAAAAAACGCCAGTCGGATTTTATGGCGACAGGCGATTGTTAACAACGATATATCTCAAGGGCTTAGTGTACCGATACACGTAGTCAAATTAAGTTACTTTCTATTTTTTACCCAAATTCCTGCCCATGCTATTAAAGCAACCAAAATAATCGCAGGCGCTAAATCGAGCAAATGATGGAATAAACCGACGCCGCCATGACCAGGATGAGCCCATGCCAACGCGGGTAACAGTGTGAATAACATAGCAAACAAAAGTTTCATGAGAACATCCTTGCGTTGCGAAATAACATTAAGCGGTTAATAACTTAACCGATAAATAACAAGGTACGTTATTCAATAATAATGAATTTGATACTGATCAAACTCCAACAACAATCTCAAATTAAAGCTAACCAAACGTGAGCTAAATCACTCTCTATCGTATTTCCGTGGACAAGTTGACACAACCGCAGGGCTCGTAACGCGCTTGACCTAAGCTACTTTTCTTCAATCCAGCATTGCTGAATGGCTTCTAATACCTTTTCATTGCAATGTTTAGGATCATCACCAAAATCATCTAGTGCCAATACCCACTGATACAATTCGGTAAAATGCAGCTTACGGGGATCAACCTCTGAATGCTTCTCGAGTAATTCTAAGGCGATATCTAATGAATCAATCCACTTTAATGACATCTTTTTCCCCTGATGCAAACTGCAGCTTACGTACATTTACACTGAGTTTAGCTTAATAACCGCGCAACTTTAGGCTTGAGTTGGCTTTTTTGTCTTGAGGGCATTTTTTTCAACAAACTCGATAATGGCCCCAGCGACATCCTTAGCGGTCGCACCTTCAATACCTTCAAGGCCTGGCGAGGAGTTCACTTCCATCACTAAAGGGCCATGGTTTGAGCGCAGTAAATCCACACCTGCAACATTTAAGCCCATGGTTTTGGCGGCGCGAATAGCAACTGAGCGTTCTTCTGGCGTGAGTTTGACTAAACTTGCCGTACCCCCACGATGAAGGTTTGAGCGAAACTCCCCTGGCATGGCTTGACGCTTCATCGCAGCGACCACTTTATCCCCAAGGACAAAACAGCGAATATCGGCCCCGTTGGCTTCTTTGATATATTCTTGCACCATGATGTTGGCTTTTAATCCCATAAAAGCTTCAATCACACTCTCAGCCGCTTTACGAGTTTCAGCCAACACCACACCAATACCTTGAGTGCCCTCTAGCAATTTAATCACTAAAGGTGCGCCGCCGACCATATCAATTAAATCAGGAATATCACTTGGTTTGTTCGCAAAGCCCGTGATAGGTAAACCAATGCCGCGGCGCGACATTAACTGCATTGAGCGCAGCTTATCGCGGGAGCGCGAAATGCCTACTGAATCATTGAGCGCATAGACGCCCATCATCTCAAACTGGCGCAGCACCGCAGAGCCGTAAAAGGTAATTGATGCGCCGATACGTGGGATCACCGCATCAAAGGGCGGTAATTCTTCACCACCAATATGAATGCTCGATTGGCGCATATTGATGTTCATGTAACATTCAAGCGGGTTGATCACTTTAACTTCGTGACCACGTAATGTCGCAGCCTCAACGAGTCGCTTTGTGGAATATAGCTCTGGCCCTTGCGATAAGATCGCGATTCTCATTCTGGTCTCCGACAACCATTACATTTTGAGGGCATAATACGCTTGCTTAGGGATAAATCAATCATGGCTATTATCGCTTGCGCAAATGCTGGGCGCTAGAAGCCAAAAACCAGTCACAAAGACTGGTTTTTGGCGATATAGCTAGCTTGAGTTGATTAACCCTCACTCACCATATTGACTGTATACTTAGGAATTTCAATCACCAGATCGCTATCGACGACTTTGGCCTGACAGGATAAACGGCTCTCAGGCTCAAGTCCCCAAGCTTTATCAAGCATATCGTCTTCAAGTTCATCACTTGGCTCTAGTTCATCAAATCCTTCACGCACAATACAATGGCATGTAGTGCAAGCACAGGATTTTTCACAAGCATGCTCGATATTGATGCCATTGCGCAGCGCCACATCAAGAATCGTTTCACCTACTTTGGCTTCCAACACTGCGCCATCGGGACACAACTCAGCATGGGGAAGAAACACTAACTGGGGCATCACATCACCTATATCTTGTCAATTGACTGACCTTTAAAGGCCACTCGAATAGAATTATCCATACGTTTTGCAGCAAAATCTTGAGTATGTTCATCAAGGATTTCGATCGCTTTTTTAATTGCATCTGCATCATCACTACTGGCGACTTGAACCAGCTCTGCCATCACAGCATCAATTTGCTGACGCTCATCGCTTGTTAGCAAGTCACCATCTTTTGAGAGCGCGGCATTTAATGACTCAAGCACCCTCGCCGCCTCAACTTGCTGCTCAGCCAGCATACGACGACGAATATCTTCTTTCGCATGCTTCATCGAGTCCTTGAGCATAGTCGCGATTTCAGTATCCGATAAACCAAACGAAGGCTTCACTTGAATACTTGCTTGCACGCCGGTGGATTTCTCCATCGCGGTGACACTGAGCAGACCATCGGCATCGACTTGGAAGGTCACCCGAATATGGGCAGCTCCTGCCGCTAACGGCGGAATGCCTTTAAGCGTAAAGCGTGCGAGTGAGCGACAATCATCGACTAACTCGCGCTCACCCTGCACGACATGGAACGCCATCGCCGTTTGTCCATCCTTAAAGGTGGTAAACTCTTGGGCGCGTGCCACGGGGATAGTCGTGTTACGAGACACCACTTTCTCCACTAAACCGCCCATGGTTTCAATCCCTAACGACAAGGGGATCACATCGAGCAGTAATAATTCAGATTCGGGTTTGTTACCGACCAAAATATCAGCCTGAATCGCCGCGCCAATGGCGACAACGCGGTCAGGATCGATTGAAGTTAATGGCGCTTTACCAAAAAAGGCTTCAACTTGCTCACGGACTAATGGCACGCGGGTAGAGCCGCCAACCATGACGGTTTCAAGCACTTCATCAGCCGTTACGCCCGCATCACGTAGGGTGCGGCGACAACTTGCGATGGTTTTCTTCACAAGCGCAGCAATGAGGCTCTCAAATTGCGCCTTAGTAACCACTTGTTTGAGCACCGAACCATCGGCAAGGGTAAGACTAGCCTCAGTATCACTCGAATCGGTTAAGGCTTCTTTTACCCGGCGCGCTTCAATCAATAGCTGGCGACTTAACTGAGAGTCGATATCAGTCAGTTGCCACACTTGCTGCATATGTGCTTGTAAAAGATGATCAAAATCATCACCACCGAGCGCCGAATCGCCCCCCGTAGCAAGTACTTCAAATACGCCACGATTCAAACGCAAAATAGAAATATCGAAGGTGCCGCCACCCAGATCGTAAATAGCGATCACGCCTTCTTGCTTTGAGTCTAAACCATAGGCAATCGCAGCTGCGGTTGGTTCATTTAATAAACGTAAAACCTTTATACCCAATAAAGACGCCGCATCCTTAGTGCCCTGACGCTGGGAATCATCGAAATAAGCTGGCACAGTTATCACCGCGCCTTGTAGCTCGCCACCTAGAGTTTTCTCGGCGCGCTCAATCAAGGGACGTAAAATTTCGGCCGAAACTTGCACCGGATTCACTCGACCTTGCGGCGTGACAAACAGCGGTAAACCATTTTCACTGGCTTCAAATTGATATGGGAAAGATTGCTCGCCAGATTGGATATCCGTAAGACTACGTCCCATAAAACGTTTGACCGAAACGATAGTATTTTTAGGATCCTGTGCTGAACTCATGGCCGCAACATAACCCACTTCAATGCCCTCTTGAGTGTAGCGGACTATCGAAGGTAAAGAATGCTGTCCGTTTTCATCGGGCAAGGTCGCCGTTACGCCACTGCGTACAGCGGCCACAAGGGAATTAGTTGTACCTAAATCGATGCCAACGGCAAGTCTATGTTGGTGCGGCGCGGCACTTTGTCCGGGCTCAGCAATCTGCAAAAGGGCCATATGTATCCAACTTAGTAACGCCGACTCAAATCAATCGGAATCGGCAAAATAACTGCAATAGGGAAAATTAATCTAGCAAAGCGTCTTCGATACGCGTCAGCTCATCCTGTAATTTTGCCATAAATTTAAGTTTGCGTACTTGATCTGCCGCTAACAAGGCGTCTTCGTCGCTGCCACTGCTGAGTTGTGCAGTCAATAATTTAGTCAATTTTAGACGGTAAGCCGCAAAAGAATCGTACAGTTCATTAATAATGGCTTGATGATCGGTACTCTCACGGATATCTTCTAATGCTTCGCGCCATTCCATCTGCTGCATTAAAAATGCAGTATCTTTCACCGTCGTGGTTTCATGGCTTAAATCAATACCACGCAGTGAGAGAATATGCTCAGCACGGCGGATGGGATCTTTGAGAGTTTGATAACCATCATTGACTTGCGCAGTACGTTGCACCGACAGCAACCGTTGTTGCTCGGTATCATTGGCAAACTTATCGGGATGCACCGCCCGTTGCAGCTCGCGGTAGCGATCTGCAAGCACTGCGGTGTCAATATCGAAGGTAGGGGAAAATTTAAACAGCTCGAAATAATTCATGCGTCAATTCGGCAATTAAACAGTGAAACTCTCACCGCAACCGCACTCACCTTTTGCGTTAGGATTGTTAAATTGGAAACCTTCGTTCAGGCCTTCTTTAACAAAATCCAACTCAATGCCCTGAAGATAGATAAAGCTTTTGGCATCAATAATGATTTTTACACCATCAATATCATAAACTTCATCGTCATCGTTCAGCGCATCAACAAACTCAAGCACATAAGCCATACCTGAACAGCCTGACGTCTTTAAGCCGAGACGCAGACCAATGCCCTTGCCTCGATTTGCTAAGAAAGACCTGACGCGTTCAGTTGCCGCTGGGGTCATTGTAATTGCCATCTTAACTCCAGATGTTACTTAGCTTGTTTAGATTTGTACTCGTCAATCGCCGCTTTAATGGCATCTTCAGCCAAAATAGAACAGTGGATTTTTACGGGTGGCAGAGCTAATTCTTCTGCAATATCAGTGTTTTTGATCGCTGCAGCTTGCTCAATTGTCTTGCCTTTAACCCACTCAGTTACCAGTGAGCTAGATGCAATCGCACTACCACAACCATAGGTTTTGAACTTAGCATCTTCGATAATACCGTCAGCACCGATTTTAAGCTGTAACTTCATCACGTCACCGCAGGCTGGTGCGCCCACCATACCGGTTACGACTGAAGGATCGTTTTTATCAAAAGAACCAACGTTACGTGGATTCTCATAATGATCTATCACTTTTTCACTGTAAGCCATGATACTGCTCCAAAATTATCTATTGTAATTGGTCGAATTAATGATGAGCCCACTGCACCTGATTCAGGTCGATGCCATCTTTGAACATCTCCCACAATGGGGACATTTCTCTTAATTTATCAATAGATTGAGTAATAACTTCGATAGCGTGGTCTATTTCTTCTTCGGTCGTAAAACGGCCGATTGAGAAACGGATTGAGCTATGGGCCATTTCATCATTTAAGCCCAGTGCACGTAACACATAGCTAGGCTCTAAGCTGGCTGATGTACAAGCCGAGCCTGATGAAACGGCTAAATCTTTTAATGCCATCATCAGCGACTCACCTTCAACATAGTTGAAGCTGACGTTAAGACTACCGCTCGTGCGCTGATTCATATCACCGTTCACATAGGTTTCTTCAATATGCTTGATGCCATTCCATAACTTGTCACGCAGCTTTGCAATTCGTGCGTTATCTGTTGCCATTTCAGCTTTTGCAATCGCAGAGGCTTCACCTAAACCGACGATTTGGTGAGTTGGCAGAGTACCGCTACGCATACCGCGTTCATGGCCACCGCCATGCATTTGTGATTCTAAACGAATGCGAGGTTTACGGCGAACATACAGTGCACCAATCCCTTTTGGGCCATACATTTTGTGGCCAGAAATGGAGATCAGATCAACCTTAGTGGCTTGCACATCAATCGGTAATTTACCAGCGCTTTGCGCCGCATCCATATGGAAAATAATGCCTTTTGAGCGGCATAATTCACCAATGGCATCGATATCGTGGATCACACCAATTTCGTTATTCACATGCATAATGCTGACAAGAATAGTATCGTCACGCATCGCCGCTTCTAAACGTGCCATCGGGATAATGCCGTTAGATTCTGGTTCTAAATAGGTGACTTCAAAACCTTCACGTTCAAGTTGACGACAAGTATCTAACACAGCTTTGTGTTCAGTCTTACTGGTGATAATGTGCTTGCCTTTCTTATTGTAGAAATGCGCAACGCCTTTGATAGCGAGGTTGTTCGACTCAGTTGCACCTGAGGTAAACACGATTTCACGGTGATCAGCATTGATAAGATCTGCCACTTGGTTGCGAGCAACATCCACTGCTTCTTCTGCTTGCCAGCCATAACGGTGAGAACGTGATGCTGGGTTACCAAAGATGCCATCCATCGTCATGTATTGGAACATTTTTTCCGCGACTCGCGGATCGACTGGCGTGGTGGCGGCATAATCTAAATAGATAGGAAGCTTCATAACACACTCCGTACTTAGCAGTCTCTGCCGAGGCTACATACAACGTACAAAAATAGTTTTTATCGTATAACAAAAAGCCTACAAGATGACCCTTTGTTCCTTTTGCATAGTGTCTTGCTTAAGTGAGATAAATTGCACATCTCGTTTCTGCATTAAGCCAGCAAGACTGATACCATCTAAAAAATCTGAAATTTGTTTACTTAAATCGCCCCAAAGCGAGTGAGTTAAGCAGCGAGTTCCACTCTGGCAATTGCCTAATCCTTGACAACGAGTCGCATCGACAGACTCGTCAACTGCATGAACAACCATGCCAACAGAAATATCATTTGCTTCTAAGCCTAAGCGGTAACCACCACCAGGGCCTCTGACACTGGCCACGAGGCCATGTTTGCGTAACTTTGCGAAGAGTTGTTCCAGATAGGAAAGCGAAATCCCTTGTCTTTCAGAGATATCAGCTAAGGGAACCGGTCCCGAAGCCGAGTGGATAGCCACATCGAGCATTGCGGTTACTGCATAACGACCTTTAGATGTAAGTTTCATAACTACCATAGCTCCCGTACAGGTATGGAGCTATTTCAACATACCTGAGTAAATCAGTCAAGTATAAAACCTAGTAAACCACTCAAGTATTTACGTATGCAGTCGACCAATACCCTTTAATCTTGGTGGGGTATTTAACCTTTTTCTGTCCAAAGATTCAATGCCAGAGGGCAATTAATCAGCCAAATCGGCCAGATATCGGGATCTAACGCACTATCTTGAAATGAAAGCAGAGAACACATGTCCGAAGTGTTCAAAAGCTGTGCAACAGGAGATGTGTATCAAGATAAAAACGGGGTTGCAGAGTGGCTACGCTCTAGAATCAATCGCATCCACTCTGCTCTTTGTCAGGACTAAATACTTGGGTCAAACTCGTCTAGCGCACTTTGGCGCTTATCAGCAGCCGCCTTTTCAACATCGTTAAAATCGCCGACATTCAGCTCAGGCAATCTTTCGGTGCATACATCGCCGCCTAAACGCTGGATGGCTTGACACAACTCCTGCACCTTTGAATCCATTAAATGCATATGATCCAGCATTTGACCGATAGCATTTGCAACCGGATCTGGATTATCAGGTGATACCGCGTAAGCATCGAAACCATATTTTTTGGCCATGGCACTTCGGCGCTCAGATTTTTCTTTCGATTGTGGTGATGGTGTGGCCACCACACGCCCAGGAATACCGACCACTGTCGTATCCTTAGGCACATCTTTTACTACAACAGAATTTGAACCTACGCGCGCCCCATCATGCATGGTGATAGGGCCTAAGATTTTAGCGCCAGCACCAACAACGACGTTATTACCCAGTGTAGGATGTCGCTTACCAGCTTGCCATGTGGTTCCACCGAGTGTTACGCCGTGATACAAAGTACAATCATCGCCAATCTCAGCCGTTTCGCCAATTACCACGCCCATACCATGGTCAATAAAAAAACGATTGCCGATGGTGGCACCAGGATGGATCTCTACACCCGTCAGCCAGCGCGAAAACGTGGATAAACAGCGAGCCATTAAGCGCCAATCACGCTTCCATAATTTATGGCTTATCCGATGCAACCAAATGGCATGCATTCCGGGATAGTTGACCAAGATCTCAAAGGCGCTGCGCGCCGCGGGATCACGGTGATATATAGATTCAATGTCTTCTTTTAGCCTAGCTATCACACCCATTACTCAATCCTTCGCGATTAACGTTATATGCCAAGTATGCTTTGGCTATTTTTGTTTATTGCTCACCACTTTATCAATCGAAGTCAAAATTCCCCGAAGAATATTCATCTCTTGGCTTTCAATGCGCGCACGGCTAAACATTCGGCGAAGCTTCGTCATCACTTGACCGGGATGGTTTTTAATAATAAAGCCTGTCGATGATAAGGTACTTTCAAGATGTACAAAGAAACGCTCAAGATCGGTAGAGAGTGGATATTCTTCAACCTCTTGTGACACCTCCGTTTGGGCTAAATGTGCCACACGCGTCTCATAACAAATGATCTGCACAGCCTGCGCGAGGTTCAATGAGCTGTATTCAGGGTTAGCAGGAATCGCCACATGGTAAGTACATTGCTGTAATTCTTCATTAGTTAACCCATGATTTTCACGACCAAAGACGATGGCGACAGGCCCTGCTAAACCTTCTGTCACCAACTTTTGTCCCGCCTCGCGCGGATCGAGCATGGGCCAGTCTAGCGTCCGACTACGGGCACTAGTCGC
Organism: Shewanella cutis; assembly: GCF_022410515.1. Taxonomy (GTDB): domain Bacteria; phylum Pseudomonadota; class Gammaproteobacteria; order Enterobacterales; family Shewanellaceae; genus Shewanella; species Shewanella cutis. Next base: position 108,546 of record NZ_JACSDI010000010.1, read on the forward strand.
AATCACCAAGCTACAATCGGCAATTGCCTCTTCTAAGGAGTCCACTTTCACCAGATGCTTTAAAATGTCCGAAGCACCTGCTGCTAAAGCGATAGATTGACCATCGACGTCACATCTTGGCTCTGCAAGGTACAGGGTAGATAACCCCATCGTTTTCATCGCTCTGGCAGTGGAGCCAATATTGCCGGGGTGCGATGTCCCCACTAAAATCACCCGAATATTACTTAGCATGAAACGACTTAATTTAATTCACAAAACACAGGGAGCGAATACTATCACAGGCGTACGCGAATGCTTATATGAAAATCGGTATTTGATATAACATTCAAATCGAGTATAATGCCGCCCGCTATTTTTAACGTTCTTTAACATCCAGGGGATTGCAATGCATCCGATGCTGACGATTGCTGTTCGCGCTGCCCGCGCGGCCGGCCAAACTATTATGCGTGCCTACACTGAACTTGACCGAGTTGAAGTCAGTGCTAAAGGTATCAACGATTTTGTTACCAGTGTAGACAAGGAAGCAGAAGCGGCTATTACCTATCAAATTCGTAAATCTTACCCTGATCACACTATCGTGGGTGAAGAGAAAGGCGAAAACCGCGGTGAAAACAAAGACTATATTTGGATAGTCGATCCTCTGGATGGCACTAACAACTTCGTTAGAGGCATTCCCCACTTTGCGGTTTCTATCGCACTCCAATACAAAGGCAAAACTGAAGTTGCCGTTGTTTATGATCCAGTTCGTGAAGAATTATTTACCGCAATCCGTGGTAAAGGCGCCAAATTAAACGATTTCCGCATTCGCGTTACTAATGTAAATGAATTAGCACCAACGATTATCGGTACAGGTTTTCCATTTAAAGCCCGTCAACATACCGAAACCTATATGACCATCTTCGGCGAAGTGTTTGGTCATTGTTCAGACTTACGTCGCACGGGTTCTGCAGCATTAGATTTAGCCTATGTGGCCGCTGGCCGTTTAGACGGTTTCTTTGAAATCGGCTTAAAGCCATGGGATATCGCTGCTGGCGATCTGTTATGTCGTGAAGCAGGCGGCACTGTCACTGACTTTACTGGCGGTCACAACTACCTGATCTCTGGCAATATCGTTGCTGGTTCTCCGAAAGTGACCACTGAGTTAGTCAAAACCATGCGTCCTTTATTGAACGAAGGCTTAAAGCGTTAATCGCCTTTATCCGAAACAATATCAAAAAGGCCAGTGAAGTATCACTGGCCTTTTTATTTTGAGATTTTAAGTTTACCTAGCGCTACTTGGATTAATATTCAACACTGGTTATCTGCCCGCCAATGCCTGCGCGGGGCCAATTCGGCTCGCCTTCCATGCGGGATAGAGCGTTGCAATAAGGCTCATCACAAACGCTGTGGCAATGACTAAGCAGGCATCCGACAAATGCAGCTCAGAGGGAAGAAAATCCACAAAATACACATCGGCAGACAATAATTGGATCCCAAAGAGTTGCTCAATGCTACGGGCAATTGCACTGAGATTAGTCGCTGTTGCGATACCTATCACCCCGCCGAGTGCACATCCCACTAAACCGTTTAATGCGCCCTGCACCATAAAAATGCCCATCACGGATAATCGGCTAAGCCCCATGGTCATAAGGATCGCAATTTCACTGGCTTTATCCCGCACCGCCATCACCAGTGTTGAGACAATATTGAAGCAAGCCACCCCGATCACCAATACTAATACCAGGTACATTATGGTGCGAACTAATTGAATATCCTGATATAAGTGCCCTTGTGTACGGGTCCAATCACTAATATATACCGACTGGTTCAACGCATAGCCTAACTCGCGAATTTTCGCTGGTGCATCAAATACCTGCGCCACACTGATACGAACGCCCGTCACGCCTTGGTGTAAATTCAGAATATTTGCCGCATAACGCATGGGAATATAAGCCGTGGTTAATTCAAGCTCACCACCTAAGCGATAAACACCTGACACCACAAAGCGATGGCTTTTTGCCGCACGTAAACTTCCCGCATGTTCAGGGTCGAGATCTTGTACATACAGCGCCAACGTATCGCCAACCTCGAGGCCGAGTTTTTTCAGTAAACTCTCCCCGAGGACGATGTGATTATCATCTTCACTCAAGCTTTGCCAAGTCTCTGGACTCATAAATTGCGATAATGTCGAGACTTTTGCCTCTTGCTCAGGATCAATGCCAACGACAGCAAGCCCCTGAAAACCACCAGGCTTTTGCACTAGACCCTGCATACGAATAAAAGGTGCCGCAGCAGTAATGCCTTCAATCTGCAGCGCGGTTTGCTCAACAGCGCGCCAGTCAGCAATCGGCTCATTCACGCCCACCACATCCGCTTGGGAGATCACCCCGAGTAAACGTTGCTCCAGCTCGCGCTCAAAACCATTCATCGCCGAGAGCACGATAATTAATACGGCTACGCCTAGGGCGATACCCGCTGTCGATGCAAAGGAAATAAAGCTAATAAAACTATTGGATTGGCGCGCACGGTAAAAACGCCAACCAATAGAGAGGGCTAATGGTACTTTCATTGGGCGCTTTCCGGTACTTGCAGATAACCATTTTTCATGGTGAGTTGTCTGTCCATCCGCGCGGCTAATTTAGGGTCGTGGGTGACCACTACAAACGCCGTACCAAGTTGATTGGCCAATTCGCGAATGAGTTCATACACAGCCTCACCGCTCTTGGCATCAAGGTTTCCCGTTGGCTCATCGGCCAGCACTAACTTGGGTTTGTTGATAAGCGCACGGGCGATTGCCACCCGCTGCCGTTCCCCACCCGAAAGCTCAGCAGGAATATGGCTCATTCTGTGCCCAAGCCCGACTCTCTCGAGCAACACTTTGGCATCGGCCTGAGCCTGAACGCGATCTCTGCCTTGAATAAACGATGGCATAGCCACGTTTTCAAGGGCGGTGAACTCGGGCAATAAATGATGGAATTGATAAATAAAGCCTAAATCCTGATTACGGATCTGCGCCTGACGCGCACTGCTCACCTGATATAAATCCTCACCTGCCAACAACACTTTGCCCGATGAAGGTTTATCAAGCGTCCCCATAATATGCAGTAACGTACTTTTGCCGGAGCCAGAAGTGCCCACAATCGCCAGTTGCTCGCCCTTAAATACCTGTAAATCGACGTCGGATAACACTTGCGTGGTCACATCGCCGTCGTGATAACTCTTACTCACCGCCTGCACTTGCAGTAACACATCTTGCATTGAGATTCTCGCTATTGATTCTATATGACATGGGTTAAGTGCCACGTCTAAATTCGACTTTTACTTTGGCGCAATTTTTTAGTCGTTGAAAATACCGTTATTCATAACGCAGCGCTGTGGCTGGCTGCACCCTTGCAGCCCGTAGCGCAGGGTAAAGAGTCGCCACTAAGGTCACCACTAAGGTACCGACAATAATCAGCGATAATTGCCCAAGCGCCAGTTTTACCGGCAACATTTGCCCTGCCCCTAAAATCGAGATCCCAAGGGTTGCCATAAGACCATTGAGATTAAGGGTGATAAGAATGCCCACCACTAAGCCCAGCACTAAACCTAATACTGCATTGAGTAAACCTTGCACGACAAAAATGCCCATGACTGAGGAGGTTCTTAAACCTTGGGTTTTAAGCACCGCCACATCGGTGGTTTTATCGACAACCATCATCACCAACGCCGAGACGATATTGAATGCCGCTACCGCGACAATCAGGCTCAGCATCAGCGACATCATGTTTTTTTCCATCTTCACTGCGCTAAACAGATGACCATAAGTGTCACGCCAATCGCTCGTCGTCGCCTCAATGCCCTGCGCGGTCAAGATTTGCTGCACATCCTTGGCAAGCGTAGGCGCTGTGAAAGGATCGTTTAAATAAAGCCTTAGCTGGTTGATTTCATCACTAGGCTGGCGCATCAACCGCTTTGCATCTTGATAATGAACGTAAGCGACACCCGCATCCACCTGTGAGCCCATTTCAAACACCGCAGACACTAAAAACTTGCGTTGGCTGGGCACAGGGCCAAGCGGCGAGTACACCACGCCATCGCCACTTAATAAGCGTACCGTATCCCCAGGGCTGACCTTTAATTGGCGCGCCAGTTCGCTGCCCAATATGACCTGATACTGGCCACTGGTTAACTCGTTAAACGCGCCGGAATAAGTATGTTGCGCCACCGCAGAAAGTTTTTCGGCAAGCTCAGGAAACACCCCAAATACTTGTACCGCACGGATATTGGCCGCTGACTGCACCATGGCTTGCGTCGACACACTAGGTGTCACCCCTTGCACGCCGGGCAGCATGGTTAGCTTTTCTGCCGCACTTGTCCAATCGCTTAAGGGAGCTTTCGTGTAAACCGTCAATTGCGGCACAGCGCCAAGAATGCGCTGCTTTAATTGACTTTCAAGGCCATTCATCACCGAACTGACCACGATTAACGCGGCAACCCCTAAAAAAATGCCCGAAACGGCAAATAAGGTAATAAAAGAAGCAAATGCGTTTGCTTTTCTGGCCCGCCAATAACGGTAACCAACGTAGAGAGGAAATCGAAGATCCATTGAAAGAGGGCTGCGTCCTGTGTGCTGAACTTGCTAAATCATAAAGATGGGCACGATAATAGGGGTTTAGGTCCTATAAATAAAGAGGCAAGCCTTGTTCCCTGACACCAATCCGTATTTTAGTGTGCCTCATCCCTTTACCGCCTACTTAAGCCTCTGGGACGAAAACAGGCCTTTACCCAGTGAAATGGCTTTAAAATCAATGCAATCCTTGGGGATCCAGCTGTTAAGTGAAGTAAAAGCCCTTGAAGCAAGCTGTTTATTACAACTGCGGAATTTAGATAACGAAGCAAAGGTCGTGGTGGACTTTCTTAAGCTGCAATCACGCAAGGTGGATTTAGTCCTGCAACATGTGCTCGAGAAAGAGGTCCAAGAAGGCGATAAATATCTTGGTTGTCAATTTGGAGGCAGCGGTATTCGCTTGCTAAGTACCGCTGCGTTGCCTTTAGGACGCCATTTCAAAGTCACCTTATTTATCCATGACGAACTGGTTGCGATTTTATGTTTTGCCAAGGTCACCGCGTGTATGCTTTCACAGCAAGCCCAATCCGATGCGCCGCAAGCACAGCGAGACAATGCTTCTTTGCACTATTTAGTCGATCTAGAATTCAGCCAAATACTGGATTCGGATGTAGAGCAACTCGTCAAAGCGAGCCTTAATGTGCAACAAAAACAACTAAAACTGCGTAAACTTGCTAGGGACGAACGCCAATAAAGGCGAGAGTTTTCACTGGCACCCTTGCGCCCAAGTCACTACAATAAATGCAACTTTTTGTGAATGAATCCGTTTATCCCACGCCAATGACACTACTTTCAGCACTAACACCGCCCGTTGTAAAAAATGGCACTCAAATGCAAACTCTGTCGTGTATCGCTGGGGTTGGTCAAGCTGTCACCCTTGCCAGTCTTATTCGTCAACACCAAGGCACCACGCTGATCGTCACCAGTGACACGCCAACGGCATTGAGTCTTGAGTTAGAACTCAATTATTTATTGGCAAAAACCACCATTAAGGTGCGGCTGTTCCCTGACCGTGAAACCCTGCCCTATGACAGTTTTTCACCGCATCAGGATTTGATTTCCCAGCGTTTAGAAACCCTGTCACATATCACCCATGCCGAGCACAGCGTGGTTATCGTGCCGGTGACAACGCTGATGATCCGCTTGCCGCCGAAATCCTATTTAAGCTCTAATGTTTTTGTGCTAAAAAAAGGCGATAAATATCAGCTCCATGATGTGCGCCAACAGTTAACAGATACCGGTTATCACTTAGTTGAACAGGTTTACGAGCACGGCGAGTTTGCCATTCGGGGCTCGATCCTCGATATCTTCCCCACTGGCGTGAATATGCCACTGCGTATCGAGCTTTTCGATGATGAAGTCGAAACCATTCGCCATTTCGACCCAGAGACCCAACGCTCATCCACGCCAGTCGATGCGGTGCGGTTATTACCAGCAAAAGAATTTCCAACCGATAACAGCGCCATCGAAGGCTTTAGACAACGTTATCGCCGCCGTTTTGAGGTAATAGTTAAAGAACCAGAATCGGTTTATCAATTGGTAAGCCGCAATCTGATGCCCGCAGGGATTGAAAACTATCTGCCACTGTTTTTTGATGAGGTTGCGACACTGTTCGATTACCTGCCGAAGAACACTCAGTTAGTCACCTTGGGCGATATCGAAAAATCCGCCCGCGCCCATTTGCATGAAGTGGAAACCCGCTATGAAGACAGGCGAGTCGATCCGCTACGGCCACTGCTTGCGCCAAAAGAGCTGTATTTACTGATAGAAGAATTATTTGCCGCCTTTAAGCCACTGCCTCGCTATCAATTTGTCGCCCCAAATCCTGACACCAATGGTGCTGCGGCGCAGATTGATGCCAGTGTTTTGCCCGAGGTAAGCGCCAATCACAAATTAAAGCAACCATTAATCGCACTCGAATATTATGCCGAACGTGCTCCGCGAATGCTGTTTAGCGCAGAATCTGAAGGCCGCCGTGAAGCGCTGCTCGAACTTCTTGGTAAAATCCAGCTAAAGCCTAGCGTATTTAGTCATTTTGATGAATTTATTCAAAGTGATGCCAAACTTGGCTTGATCGTTTCGCCCTTATCCCGTGGTTGTGTACTGGGGCTAGGGGCGCAAACCGCTGTGAGCATCATCTGCGAAACCGAACTCTTTGGTCAGCGAATTTCACAGCAACGCCGCCGTGAAAAACAGCGCCAGATCAGTAACGATACCTTAATCAAAAACTTAGCCGAGCTGAAAGTCGGCCAGCCGATCGTACACTTAGAGCACGGTGTTGCCCTTTACCAAGGTTTAGTCACCTTAGATACTGGTGGCATTGTCGCTGAATATTTGCAACTTGAGTACTCGGGTGGCGATAAGCTCTATGTCCCCGTTTCCAATTTACATTTGATTAGCCGCTATAGTGTTGGCGCAGATGGGGAAACACATCTTAATAAACTGGGTAACGACACTTGGGCCAAAGCAAAAAATAAAGCCATTGAAAAAATCCGCGATGTGGCCGCAGAGCTTCTCGATGTCTACGCCCGTCGCCAAGCACGTCCGGGTGAGAGCTGCGAAATCAATGACGAAGAGTACGCCCAATTCGCTCAAGGTTTCCCCTTTGAAGAAACCGTCGATCAAGAAAGTGCCATTCATGCAGTGTTAGCAGACATGCAATCGCCAACCGCAATGGACAGATTAGTTTGCGGTGATGTGGGTTTTGGTAAAACCGAGGTCGCGATGCGTGCCGCCTTTGTGGCCGTAAATGACGGTAAACAAGTGGTTGTGCTTGTACCCACAACACTCCTTGCCCAACAACACTATGAAAACTTTAAGGACAGATTTGCCGACTGGCCAGTGGTAATTGAAGTGATGTCACGCTTTAGAACCGCCAAAGAGCAAACTCAAGTGCTGAAACTGCTCGAAGAAGGCAAAGTCGATATCGTAATCGGTACCCATAAGTTGCTGCAATCCGAGGCAAAATTTGAGAATTTAGGCCTACTTATCATCGATGAAGAACACCGATTCGGTGTCAGACAAAAAGAGAAAATCAAGGCACTGCGGGCCAATGTGGATATTTTGACCCTCACAGCGACGCCTATTCCCCGCACCTTAAATATGGCGATGTCGGGAATGCGCGACTTATCGATTATTGCGACGCCTCCCGCTAAGCGTTTGGCGGTGAAGACCTTTGTGCGCGAATCCGATCCCGCAACAGTACGTGAAGCCATTCTGCGTGAGATCCTCCGTGGCGGTCAGGTCTATTACCTGCACAATAATGTCGAAACCATTGAAAAATGTGCCCAAGACATCAGCACACTGCTACCTGAAGCGCGAGTCGTTGTGGCCCATGGCCAAATGCGTGAGCGGGATCTTGAGCGAGTCATGTCAGATTTTTATCATCAACGATTCAACGTGTTAGTCTGTACCACTATTATCGAAACCGGTATCGACGTCCCAAGTGCCAACACCATTATTATCGAACGCGCCGACACCTTTGGTTTAGCCCAATTACATCAATTGCGTGGCCGCGTTGGACGCTCGCACCATCAAGCATACGCGTACTTAATGACGCCACATCCTAAACGCATGACTACTGATGCTCGTAAACGATTAGAAGCCATTGATGCGCTTGAAGATTTAGGCGCTGGCTTTATGCTTGCCACCCAAGACTTAGAGATCCGCGGCGCAGGCGAACTGTTAGGTGATGAGCAAAGCGGCCATATCTCTAAAATTGGCTTTAGCCTCTATATGGAAATGCTGGAATCGGCGGTCAAAGCGCTTAAGCAAGGTAAAGAGCCTTCACTGGCACAAATGCTTAATCAACAATGTGAGATGGAACTCAGAATTCCAGCGCTGTTGCCGGAAGACTATGTCGGTGATGTGAATATTCGCCTGTCACTCTACAAACGTATCGCCAGTTGTGACAGCGAAGAAGCCTTAGACGAACTTAAAGTTGAGCTTATCGACCGCTTTGGTTTGCTGCCCGATGCGACTAAAAACTTGATGGAAATGACCCTGTATAAACATCAGGCAACTCGGCTGGGGGCGACTAAAATTGAGGTACACGCCAAGGGCGGTAGCATCGAATTTAGTCAAGATCATAGTATCGACCCAGGCTTTATCATCGGATTGCTACAAAGTCAGCCACAAATCTATCGAATGGATGGGCCGAATAAGTTAAAGTTCATGCTCAGCGCCGAAACAGCAAAAGAGAGGCTCGCGTTAGTCAAACTCTTGCTCGAACAACTATCTCAACATCAATCGCAACATCGTCTTGGAGATAAATAGTGTTACGTCAACTCGCGGTCTCTATCGCTACACTTATTGCACTTTCACACAGTTCACTTGCCCGTGCTGAGGCGTGGTTCGAAGTTGAAGTCTATATTTTCGAACGTCAAAGTCAGTCAACTGAGCAATGGCCAATGGCCCCAATCGAGACGAAAACCAATAGTGCAATCGACCTGATCTCACCCGTTGTCGGTCAGGCAGTGGTCTCTGTGAGTAATGAGCCTGCACCTTGTACGCTTGTTTATGATGCCGATGCCAATAGCCATTGTGCAGAAAGCACGAATACCGATGCTAATAGTATTAACAGTGGCACCTTAACGATCTCAGGCCCGAGTTCAAATACCCTCACCCAGTACCGTTACCCAAGCATGATCCCATCGGAAATCGGCAGTAGCAGCCAAACCTACGCCAAACTTGGCAGTGGCCCAGTGTTACTGGCAAGCAGTCAAGGCCAGTTTGCCAGCATCGTTAATAGTTTATCGAGAGAGCGAGGTAATCGCAGTCTGCTGCATATGACATGGCAACAACCTATGCAGGGTAAGAGTGGCTCAATGCCCATCCGTCTGTTTGCGGGCAAGGATTTCTCAGCCAATTATCACTTTGATGGTCGCCAAATTGTCCAACAAGCGTTAAACACTTCGATGCAAAATACTCAAGGCTCCCAAGGTACAAGCTTAGAAAACTCGGCACCATTACTGCCCTCACCCGTTTGGCAACTCGACGGCACGCTAAATATTTATCTAAGCCACTATCTGTATATCGAAACGGCCTTAAATTTACGTAAAGAAGGCCGTAAGTTGATGCCGGTGCCAACCGATGACACCAACATAAATACGAATACTGCAGTGGCCACACCGGTCAAAGTGATGACGCCTTACCTGATGTCGATTCCGCTGGAGCAAAATCGTCGGGTGAAAAGTGATGAGATTCATTATCTCGATCACCCCGAAATGGGCATGGTGATCCAGATCCGTAAGATGGCACAGCCTAATGCCTAAATAGGCAAATCCGATTAACTTTCATATATAAAAGCGGTAATGTCAGTGCATTACCGCTTTTTTATTCCTTCAACCGCCACACGAGTATTGACACTCATCCCAATTGAGTCTAAACATCAAATCAGCGCACAATTGAAAAATCCAGATAAATATCATCACCTTGATATTCTGCCACGTCGACCCTAAGCCCATCGGTGCACGGCACGCCCTGCTGGCACCACGCGATAAAATTATCCACTGCGACATGACTACCTTGAGCAAGCACCTCGACGCTGCCATCAACGCAATTGGTTACATAACCTGTCACGCCCAAGAATCGTGCCTTTGCTAAGGTCGCCTGCCTACAGCCCACACCCTGCACATTCCCGGTCAATTTAATTAATACCCGTTTCATCTAAGACTCCTGAGCAAGGCTCGGTGGGCAATAGCATGCAAAACTAAGCATAGCTGAGATTTCAGCTCAGATAAGTTTGATCATGATTTAAGTGATGGATTTACTACGTGAAATTTAAGAAAAATAAACATAAAAAAACAGCTAACGAGACCGCTGTTAGCTGTTCGGGCGACATACGCAAAAGGTTGTCCATAATTGGACGAATTGGCATAAAAGTTTGTAGCATTTTGTAACAAGCCATTAAGATGCGCTACTTTACACAATTAATTATTAATTTCAACAAAATGATAGATAAGTCCACTCTTATAGTATTTTTTTAATGCTTCTTGCTGAAATAACCAACTAAACTAACGATATATACCGTCAACCATTCCAAATAAAGAATATCGATACAGGCTTTTACATCAAGTTTATAGTAGAAAAAACCAGCTCATACAAATAACAGAGTGAAATACATATAATAAGTAACCTGAGCTCGGGATAAGTAGAGCCGCTGAATACGCATCTTTTCGGGCCTCTCTGCCTTGCTCTGTCTCACCATAGCTCGCTATGGCATACGACAGAGCGCCTTGATAAGCACAAAAATCTGCGCATTCAGTCAGAAAAAAATTCTTCTTTTCAAAATAAATCATTTATAGCATTGATTTGGTTTGTTAAATTTAGATTTTTCCGACACTCGTTATCCCGAGTTCAGGTTAAGTAGATATAGAACGCAGAGAATGGCAAAGGAGTGAAAGCCTATCGCCCTAGTGACAAAAAGCGATAAGCATCATGATGACAGTCTAAACAGATGAGATTGGCCGCGTTAGCCCAGCTTAAAGGCTTTAATTTTGGGCAAGTGAGCTGCCAACAGGGGGAATTTATGGGGCTGAGTCTCATCCCATTCGATTGCGTAATAACGGCTGAGTTCATCAGCAGTTAGTTGACTTTCAAGCACTTCGTCAAAACGAGACAGAATACACATGGCTTTATGGGTATTCTTCATCCTAAATTCAGAGACGCACTTATTGGCAATATCAGCATATTCTTCAGGTCGATCAATTTTCCCCTGCATGGTGCTCTCAGGATGTAAATTGGGATTGATCAACACTGACTTAAGTCCATTCAAAAAGCCAATCCGCTCGGCCCAATAAGCACCTAAACCCACGCCAACCATCAAGGGAGCAGGATCGTCGCTATGCTGCATTTGCTTAGCAACTTCCTTCAACAAGTGCTGCATATCGTGCTTGGGATGCAAGGTACTGTAACTAATCAGTCGAACGTCTGGGTCAATAAACTGCAATTGACGCATTTTTTCGTGATTACCAGGGCTAGTAGCATCGAATCCGTGAAGATAAAAAATCATATTGAGACCTTTAAGCAAGCGGCCAAACGCGGCGCGTTAAACTAACCCTAGCAAAAATAGATGTAAGAACCTTGCGCTACATCAAACTTTTGCCTGTTGTACGAGCTGTATTTGCTCCGCTAGCTGCTTAGCATTTTCCCAACGGGGACTATTTTCTAACGCTAAAGCGGTTTGCGCCATATTCGGTTTAAGCAAGCTCGCCGGATGTTGTGGTGCAGCCTCAGGCCAAACAAAACCATTTAGCAGCGTCATCACGCCAGGATTATCATTACAAACCAATATCATATCGCACCCTGCATCCAATGCTGCTTTGGCACGTCCCACATAATCACCTGCAAAGGAGGCGCCCTTCATACCGAGATCATCGGAGAAGATTACCCCATTAAAACCAAGCTCTTTGCGTAAAATCTGCTTTAACCAGTAAGGCGAAAAGCCAGCAGGATTCGGGTCAACTTTGGGGTAAATCACATGTGCCGGCATAATCCCAGACAATTTCCCCTCAGCAATCAATTCTTTAAATGGCAAAATGTCCTGATTAAAAATGGCTTTAGCCTCACGCTCATCAATAGGTTGAGCAATATGCGAGTCCGCGGCCACACTGCCATGACCGGGGAAATGTTTGCCCACGGCGCCCATTCCGGCCTGTGCCATACCTTCAATAAAACTCCGTGCTAAGGCGATAACTTCATCTGGATTTGCGCTAAAACTGCGTTTACCAATTACTTGACTAATACCGTTAAGGTCGAGCACAGGCGCAAAACTTAAATCGATATCGCAGGCGAGTAGCTCGATAGCCATTAAAAAGCCCAACTCACAGGCCCATCGCTTCGCGAGAGCCATATCCCCCTTCGCCGCAGGCAGAATATCTCCCATGGCAGGAATTAACGTAAATCCTTCACGGAAGCGCTGCACCCGCCCGCCCTCGTGGTCAACCGCGATTAATATCTCGGGGCGAATTTGGCGGATCTGCTGCACCAAACCAATTAATTGTTCACGACTGGTAAAGTTGCGGGAAAACAGGATCAAACCGCCCACCTGAGGATGGCGCAACATTTCAGCTTCAGCCTCACTGACGTCTAATGACAGCAGATCCAACATTAAATAACTCATAATTCTCCCTAAAAATTCTTATTCATACTCAAATATTAATTATCACGAAACGGACTACGGAGTTCACAAAAATCCCCAAAAAGCGAGCCATTCGCCATCAAACATTGCCTAAAACCAATTATATTGCCGATAAAATCGACATTAATGATAAGCTAATTAAGCTGAGCTTATCCGAAGTCTTTTTAATCAAAAAAACTAATGTGAATCTTGATGCTAATCTGTGGGATACTGGTCTTAAGCGTATCACACAAGCACATTTTACGTGGATAATGCCTGCAGTTTGCCAGAGTTTACGCCATAAAAACCAGCGTATTGACGCTGTAACTGCAAAGTTCATCCGCACAGATACTAAAATGAAAATCGAGACACAACAGGACTTCAATCATGATTAGCGTATTCGATATGTTCAAAATCGGTATTGGCCCTTCGAGTTCACATACTGTTGGCCCCATGAAAGCGGGCAAAATTTTTATGCAACACCTTGCTGATTCAGGGCAGATTGGCCAAATTGATGAATTAAGAGCAGAGCTGTTTGGCTCACTCGGCCAAACGGGTAAAGGCCATGGCACGGGTAAAGCCGTTATTTTAGGATTAATGGGTGAAGATCCTGAAACCGTCGACACCGATAGCATCGATGGCATTCTGGAACACGTCTCAAAATCGGAGACCCTGACGATAAGCTGCGGCAAAGTGGTTAAGTTTACCCGTGAAGACGGTATCACCTACCACAGACGTAAAAGTCTCCCTGCCCATGCCAATGCCATGACGCTGTACGCCTACAGCGAGGGCAAATGCATTTATGAACGCACTTACTACTCTGTCGGCGGTGGCTTTATCTTAGATGAAGATGAAATCAATCAGCGCAATGCCTCGCCTGCCTCGCAAATTGAATCGGCGCCCTACGATTTTAATAGCAGCGCGCAGTTACTCGAACTCTGCACTGAACATGGCTTGAGCATTTCATCCTTGATGATGGCCAACGAATTAAGCCTTGCCAGTGAAGAAGAAGTCAAAGCCAAGCTTTGGAATATTTGGCAAACCATGAAGACCTGTATCGAACGTGGTTACCAAAAAGAAGGCATTTTGCCAGGCGGTCTAAAACTGCGTCGCCGAGCTCCGGCCCTGTATCGTCGTCTTAAAGCGGAAGGTCGCAACAATGTTGATCCATTAACCGCAATGGATTGGGTCGACTTATTCGCCCTATCGGTTAATGAGCAAAATGCGGCCGGCGATCGCGTCGTCACAGCCCCGACTAACGGTGCGGCGGGCATTATTCCTGCGGTGCTTTGTTACTACGATACCTTCGTACAAGAAGTCGATATCGACGTTTGCGCCCGTTACCTGTTAACCGCCGCAGCGATTGGTATTCTATACAAGAAAAATGCCTCAATCTCCGGTGCAGAAGTGGGCTGTCAAGGTGAAGTCGGCGTAGCCTGTTCAATGGCGGCTGGCGCCTTAACCGAGATTATGGGCGGCACAGTTGAACATGTTGAAAACGCGGCCGAAATCGGGATGGAACACAACCTAGGTTTAACCTGCGATCCCGTTGGCGGCTTAGTACAAGTCCCTTGTATTGAACGTAATGCCATGGGCGCCATCAAAGCGATTAACGCATCACGTATGGCACTACGCGGCGACGGTAACCATAAGGTTTCACTGGATAAAGTGATCAAAACCATGATGGACACCGGTAAAGATATGCGTAGTAAATACAAAGAAACCGCTAAGGGTGGCCTCGCGGTAAATATTGTAGAGTGTTAACCCGCTAAAGCTGATAGTTCTAAAAATATGCCGCGCTTAATCATGGATTATGCGCGGCATATTTTTATTTCGTTGATCTATAATGCTATATTATTATCAACTTAGTTCGTCACATTCGTTGGCGATTTACTATATAGGGTAATCACTCCCGCCTAGGTCTTTTCAATTTCTGGGATCAACTGTGAAAACGCTTGCTTTTCAGTGAGTCGACGTAAATCATCTACTGCATCTGAGCTTTCCTTTGCCGTCGACTCCGCTAAGCCATACAAATATTCCGTGCGGACATCAAACATGGCCGCAGAAACCGTTGTGGTCACACTCACTTCTTTATTCTTGAGTAGCCCAAGGGAAATCACATTTAAGGGTGCAAATTGCTGCTCCCCCGCATGGAAGGATGTATCAAAAGTATAGATAAGCAACATATCGGCTTTAAGTCTTGCAGCGGCTTCGCGCAGGGATTTGATTGAATCTAACTTTTCAGGCAACAAAATACGATTTAATGGTGCAATCCCCGCCACCTGCGGCATTTTGGCTAATTGGGCAAAATCAGCTTCAGTTTCAACCTCACGGGTAGTTACCACGCGATACCGCCCAGTGCCAAAACTGCTTAAACGGTAGGATATATAGCCCGGCGCCTGAATACGTGCAACTGCAATGTGAGCAGGAAAGATGGCCGCAGGTTGCGTTGACATTAACGCACTAATATCTGACTCCGCTAAGCTACCGATTGCCACACTGCCTCCTGGCGTCGTGTACGAGACACAGCCACCTAATAGAATGAGACTCAATAATGTCGCCAGTCTTATCTTATTCATCACAACTCCTTTATGTGCACAATCTAATTTAATAGCCACAAGTGTTATAAAGCAAAACTAACTTACTGTTTATAAATAACTTTTACAACCTCACATTGCAAATAATCGCTATCATCGATCACAGATAAAGACAGGTTTTAAATATTCTGTGCATTTAAGGACGGTTTAAATGCAGCCAAGTCGCACAAAAATGAATTAGTTTGGCACATTGATAAATGTCTACACGACCTAGTAATCAGATGTGCGGTATTAGGTTAAGCCTCACGATTATCCCAGCCTTAGATGCGCCAGTGCCGAGATTGCTTTACAATCGGTTGGCATTGCTTTCGTTAGCAAGCGATGTCATGACAATGTAATGAACTCATACAACACACTTTGCCATCCCAATAAGTAGTTAATTTTATGCCCAAAACACCCGCCTACACACCCGCCAATACCCTTGTGGTGGTCGATTTTGAAACCTCGGGACTCTCACCAAATCAGGGTGCCCGTGCCATTGAGATTGGCGCGGTATTAATTGAGCAAGGCCAGATTACTACGCGTTTTTCAGAATTAATGAATCCCGGTTTTCGGATAAACGCCTTTATTGAAGATTACACCGGGATCAGCAATCAAATGCTCGCCCACGCGGCGCCCTGTGCGGAGGTAATGGCACGCTTTGCAGAATTTATCGGCAAGCATCATCTGGTGGCCCATAACGCCGCCTTCGATCAGCGGTTTCTTGATGCCGAATTTGCTCACATCGGTCACCAATATTCAGGTCAATTTGGTTGTTCATTACTGCTGGCAAGGCGTTTATACCCTGAGGCCATCAATCATCAGTTGGCAACATTAGTACGCCATAAGCAGCTACCGAACAATGGCACTTTCCACCGTGCGCTTGCTGACGCGGAAATGACGGGACATTTATGGCTACGAATGCTAGCGGATCTGAAACAGGATTTTGCGATTGTAGAACCGCCCTTTAGCCTAATGCAAAAAGTGATGAGCAAGAGTAAAGCCGAAGTACCTAAGTTTCTCCGTCAGTATGCAAGAGCTTAATACGGCACATTTTTAACTAGCTGATGCGTCAAAACAATTGAGCTAATAAATCGCTTGAATGTTCGCTCAACAAAAAGCCGAGTGTCTAGAGCGTGTGATGTTTCGAGATTAAATTTTGTTCGTTCTGGTAAGCTCGTGCTCGCGAAACGAAAAATGACGTGTCGTTATTCGACTCAAATGATGATCGGCTCAGATGGCAGAAAGTAAGAGCAAGGGCTTGCCAGACGCCCCCTTCGGACAGCATTTGGCAAGCGTTTCTGCCGCGTTAGTTTATGTAGAATAACTACACCGCACGGACTTTGCCTTGCATAAACGTCAGCCAAATTGCTGCCAAAATACCCTAAAACATCAACACGCCCTAGGGACGCTCGGCTCAGTGCCTGCTTCACTTTGGCAAGATTTAATCAAGGGGCGTATGGTCAATCCCGCAGGAACTGCGAACCACTAAGGTGGTGGGGATCAATTGTGGACCCACAGCCTGACCGCGAATAAGCTTAAGCAGACTCTCGACTAAAATCTCGCCCGCTAACTGTGTGTTTTGCTTGATGGTAGTCAGTGGTGGATTGGCAAAACTTGCCACTGGAATATCATCGTAGCCCACTACGGCCACTTGCTCAGGCACTAATATTCCCTTCTCTTTTAAGGCTCGAATAGCACCAATCGCAATTAAATCGCTGGCGGCAAAAATCGCATCAAACATCAGCCCTTTTTCCATTAATGCCATCGCTGCATCATAACCAGCACTTTCAGTACTAATGGCTGAAATCTGCCGCTCGGCCACTACTGATAATCCGGCGGTTTGCAAGGCTTTTACATGGCCTAAATATCTGTCTCGAAATTCAGGGCTATGACTGGAAGCATCGCCTAAGAAGGCAAAGGCTCTACGTCCAAGGGAAATTAAATGTTCTGTTGCAATCAAGCCACCTTGATGATTATCACAACCGATGGACAACACGGATTTATTATTATGCTCTGCCCCCCAAATCACAAAATGCGTATGCTGCGCGAGTAACTTTTCGAGCTTCTGCTCGTAATCCATGTAGTCGCCGTAACCCAGTAAAATAATGCCATCGGCTTTATTGCTGTCCTCATAATCGGCATGCCAATCACTCGAAAGCTGCTGAAATGAAACGAGTAAATCATAACCTTGCTGTGCAGTTGCCCGAGTAATCGACCCTAACATTGACAGGAAAAATGGGTTGATCAGTGAATCATCATTCGTGGGGTCTTCACATAACAACAGCGCTAAAGTATGGCTATTTTGGGTACGCAAATTACTGGCGTTTTTATCCACCTTGTAGTTGAGTTCTTTGGCAATTGCTTGGATCCGCTCACGGGTCTCTAAATTGACCAGCGGGCTGTTTCTGAGGGCTCGGGAAACCGTTGACTGGGATACACCAGCACGATAAGCAATATCAATGGAGGTCGCTTTCGATGCCATAGCGAAGGTCACCATAATAATTATTTTGGGGGATACTAAAACAGTTCTAACGACTTGTATAGCCTAAGGATTTACAACTGTCTAACAAGTTAACAGTTTTAGTCCAATTTAAGATATTGAACGGTTGAGATCCATTGACAACAAAACCAGCCAAGTGAGGCTTAAATCAAAGAATCAAGTTATCCCAGCATAAATGAGTCGAATCTTTAAAAACGCGGAACGAGCAAATATTCAAATGAATAAGTGGATTAAGCCGTCAAGTGTCAGCAACAGTCGATACAAACCATAAGGCGTTTGTATCGACCTAAGGGATGAGTTAGATGCCTAATTCATCAAGCAAATCATCGGCATCCATATTGGTATGCTGTTGACTAATGGCTGGTTTATCTGCGATTCGGCTCCAAGGCGTGATACCATCCACATTTGAAGCTTGTGCCCCACTCATGCCGTGTTGCTCGAGTAAGCTATCTGGATCAAATTCCTCATCATATTCAAACTCATCTAACTTGATAAATTCGGTTTTATCCATGGCAAATTCGAGGTAGAAGATATGGTTATTTTCGGTTTTAAAGGACACTCGTCTTGCCACTGCCTCATCTAAGTTTGCATCAATGGAAATAGTTAACTCTTTGTTTATAGTTAACATTTTAGGTTGACTCTGACTAATAGATGTTTGCAACTCCTTAGAAATTTTATTGATGAAGTCACCCAAGATTTGGTTCATCAATTCGCCCATCACATTACTAACTTCATCGGAAGTATGGGAAAAGGCTAATTCCTCTTCAGGCATACCCATATTGAGCATATAGCGACGATAGATTTCGATAGCCGCAGGCGCCGAAAAGTTAATGACAACAAGCCCTGAAAATCCACCGTCAAAAATCGAAAAACACCCTAGATCAGGTTTCAAACGGGTACGCGCAATGCTTTGTACCATACCTGCATGACTCACATGACTCGCACTTGTGCTGGATAGCACGTGGGCAACGGAGTGGCATAACTTCAACAAGATATCGTCTGAAGTCACAATAGTATTTGTAGTCATAATCGATTCTCAAACATAACAGTTGATTAATCTTGCGCGTAAAAGAGTAAAAAATCAAAATTAAAACAACTAATTAGACATCATTACCAATGTTAATGTTGTTAACGGACGGTAAGTTATTGAATTTAATAAATACTTCATTGAGCGCCAATAGACTAAACGTGATGCAGCCAAAATGAGCCATAAATTCATCATTCAGATGAGGCTCAAGCTAAGATCCTGCTTAAGATCAAAGAAACCCCATATTGTTTACGACTTTAGATAAAATTTAACCCGCTAATATTCTATTAAAAAACATTCGCGGGTATATTGATGCCCATTATTTTCGCGCCTGAGGACTCCAGATGATCACTTTTTTGCGCCAATTCACCATTTTAAAACGTCTGATGATGATGTTAGTGATGGCGGCCATTGGTACTGTCTGTTTTGCCAGTTTTTCGATTAAAGAACAATACAGTAATTTGATCGAACAAAAGTGGTTACAAATTGATGGTCAGCTTGGCAGTATTTTGAGTGTGATTGACGTTTATCGCCAAGATGCCGCTAGCGGAAAAATGAGTGAACAAGAGGCCCAAAAAGCCGCGGCGAGCCTCATCAATCAAACCCGCTATGCTGGTGTGGGTTACTTTATTCTCATTGATGATAACAACCAAATCCTGGCCCATGGTGAAAGTGCCAGTATGATCGGGACATCCGCTCAGAATTTCACGCTTCCCAATGGTTCTAACCCACTGACAACGCTATTGTCTCAAGCTCGACAAAATGGCAAATCCACGCTGGAATATCCCATCGCTAACCCTGTAACCAAAATCGTCGAAGATAAATTAGCGGAAGCACGCTATTACCCACAATGGGGCTGGACACTGATCACTGGGGCGTATTTGAGTGATGTCAAAGAAAGTCTTAACGAAGTGATGATCGATTATCTGATTATCATGTTTCTCATTTCAGTGCCTATTTTTGCATTTTTCCTGGTATTAAATCATTCGATCACATCTCCACTGAATGATGCCATTGAAGCCCTTGAAGATATCGCCCAAGGCGAAGGCGACTTAAGCCAGCGTTTAAGTACGCAAGGTAAAGATGAAGTGGCTCACCTAGCCCATGCTTTTAACCTTTTCGCCCAAAAGATTGGCGATATGGTTGGACATCTACAACCCTTAGGCCAGTCCCTCGACAACGATGCTAAGTTATTAATGCTTGCTGTAGAAGAGTCCAACCAAAGCGCCGAACATATTCATCGCGAAACTGGCAGCGTAGCGACTGCGGTGAATCAAATGCTGTCCACAACCCATGAAATGGCGAGTAATACGCAACAGGCCGCCGATGCTGCCACCAGTGTAAAAAGTCAGGCTCAGCAAAGTAAAGGTGTCATTGACAATACCGTGCGCGATACAGATAAGTTGGTGCAGGAGCTTAAAGCCTCTGAAGCCATCACCCAAAAATTGGGGCAAGCCTCAGGTCAAATAGGCAGTATTTTGGATGTGATCCGCGCCATTGCAGAACAAACTAATCTACTGGCACTAAACGCGGCCATTGAAGCTGCGCGCGCTGGGAGTCATGGCCGTGGATTTGCCGTGGTCGCCGATGAAGTCAGAGCCCTAGCCAATCGCACCCAAGATTCCACCAATGAGATCCAAAAAATCATCTCTGAAATTCAGACTGGTGTCGGTTCGGTGATGCAAAGTAACAGCCAAACGCAACGTCAATCAGAAGAATTGCAAGCTAAAGCACAAGAGGCTGGACAAGCAATGGCGGCAATTCTAGAGCTGATAGCCCATATCAGCGATATGAACACCCAATTGGCAAGTGCGACAGAGGAACAATCCCTTGTGACTGAAGAAATTAACCGTAATATCTGTAATATTTCAGAGTTGACCGAAGTTTCAGTCAAAGCCAATGAAAGCAACAGCCGTGCGGCCCAATCTCTGCAGGATATTAGCCAAGATATGTCCCATACCTTAGGCCAATTTAAAATATAACCTAACGAATGCTTTCAATGCTAACCAAAGAGGACGTGTTAAAACGTCCTCTTTTCGTTTAAAATTCGCTAATGTATTCGGCTAGATAGATGCCCTTTAAGCAGGATTTCATGTTATAAGTTAGGAACAAGACTTGTATTCGCTTCGCTAATTGAGGATCGTCCATGCGTATGACGTTGGCCGTACATACACGGCAGTACAGCATTCATAGCTTTCCCCCAAGTGCACCCATTCCGAGCGAAGTTTTTGCTGAAGAAGTGTATTTTATCTGCAAAACAGAAGAGGGTTTGACACTGGTGGTGCCTAGTGAACTTGCACTGGACAGTTTAGAACAAGAAACCAATTGGAGTTGCTTAGAGGTATTAGGTCCACTCGGATTTTCATTGACGGGGATTTTATCGAAAATCGCCAGTACGTTAGCCGACGTGCAGATCAGTATTTTCGCCCTTTCCAGCTTCGATACCGACTATATTCTGGTGAAGAAAGATCGTCTTCAAAACGCAATTACAGCCTTAAAAAAGGCGGGTTACAAGATTATTGAATCAAAATAAGCACAGTAACCTTGATTAAGAGTTAATCCACTATGTACGAAAAATCTGTCACTATCACCGCAAAACATGGTATTCACACTCGTCCAGCCGCACTGTTGGTGAAAGAAGCGAAGACCTTCGATTGTGACGTTTTGGTTGAATGTAATGGCAAACAAGCGAGCGCCAAAAGCTTGTTTAAGCTACAAACATTAGGTTTGTACCATGGTGTCACCGTGAGAGTTTTCGCTGAGGGAGAGCAGGCGCAGGCAGCGGTTGAAAAAGTATCAAGCTTGTTAATCACCTTAAGTTAGGAACCGGCCAACATCATTAGGAATGACTATGTCGATAACGGGGATTATTGTGTCATCGGGTATCGCCTTCGGCAAGGCTTTACACCTTAACCATTGCGAAAACCACCTCGACTATCGTCCTATTCCACTCTCTAGGATCCCACTGCAGCAAAGTAAGTTTCTGAAGGCGTTACAAGCATTAAAGCAGCAGCTCAGTCTGAGTCAAACTAAGCTCGATCCCGAAAGTGAAAACTACCAACTGATTGAAGCCGATTTATTGCTCCTCGACGATGATGAGCTAATTGAACAAGTCAAAGAAGCTATCCGCACCTTACAGCTTTCTGCCAGTGTCGCTGTTGAGCGGATATTTGCCCATCAAGCCAATGAGCTAGAGTCCTTAGACGATCCCTATTTAGCTAATCGCGCCCAAGATGTTCGATGCCTTGGCCAACGTATCGTCACCGCGATTAATGGGCGTCTGGAACAAGGTTTAGCTGATCTGAATGAAGCAACAATACTGCTCGCCCAAGATCTGACCCCCGCTGAATTTGCCTTGCTCCCCAAAGAACATATCAGCGGTATTGTGCTTAAAACCGGTGGACTCACCAGTCATACTGCGATTTTAGCCCGCGCGGCTGGGATCCCGGCCATGTTAAGTTGTCAGTTTGATGCCGAATTCATTCCTAATGACACGCCATTAGTGCTTGATGCTCTAAACGGCGAACTTTATGTCAATCCTGAGCCTGAGCAACAAGCCCGTTTAACCGTCACCCTGCACCATGAGCAGGCAAGACGTCAGGCGCTTCAAACATACCGTAATGTGCCCGCTCAAACACAGGACGGCCATCACGTTGGTCTGCTGGCAAACGTAGGTAATTTAAATGAGATCACCCACGTTAAAGATGAAGGTGCTGATGGGATAGGCTTGTTTCGCACTGAATTTATGTTAATGCATACCAGCACCCTTCCGGATGAAAAAGCCCAGTACAACCTTTACTGCGAGGCCCTACATGCTTTAGGCGGAAAAACATTTACAATTAGAACGTTAGATATTGGTGCCGATAAAGAACTCCCCTGTTTATGCCAAGAAATCGAAGATAATCCAGCCTTGGGCCAACGTGGTGTTCGCTATACCTTAGCCCACCCTGAGTTGTTTAAAACCCAACTTCGCGCCATTTTACGGGCTGCTAATCACGGTCCAATTCGCTTGATGTTTCCCATGGTCAATCAAGTCGAAGAGTTGGATGAGATATTTAAGCTTATCGCCGAATGCCAAGATGCCCTAGAAGACGAAGAAAAAGGTTATGGCGAACTGAGTTACGGGATAGTGGTTGAAACACCCGCAGCGGTGTTGAATTTGGCGTCGATGTTGCCAAGGCTTGATTTTGTCAGCATAGGTACCAATGATTTAACACAATATGCGATGGCTGCCGATCGCACCAATCCCCAACTAACAAAGGATTACCCTTCGCTTTCGCCCGCGATTTTACACCTGATAAACATGACAATTACGCAAGCAAAAGCGGCTGGGGCTACAGTCTCGCTCTGTGGTGAGTTAGCCAGTTCGCCGCAAATGGCTCCGCTACTTGTTGGTATGGGGCTGGATGAACTCAGCGTTAACTTAAGCTCATTGCTCGAAGTGAAGGCGGCAATTTGCCAAGGTGAATTGGCTAAATTTTCTGTGTTAGCGCAAACAGCGATGCAGCAAAATAGACTTTCAGATCTGCAGCAGTGTATAACAAACTATAAATAATACATGTAATTGGTTATGCTGCTTCACAGACCATAAGAGAACAACAAAAACAAGCAAAGGGGCACAATATAATGGGATTTTTAAGTCGTATAAGGCGATTAGTATCAGGCCAACCACAACTGGCTGGTGGCATCATGGTCTATGCCCCAGTAAATGGGGAAATAGTCGCGATTGAAAAGGTCCCTGATGTCGTTTTTGCTGAAAAGATTGTGGGTGATGGAATCGCTATCGCGCCCAAAGGTGACACCATTGTTGCACCGATTGATGGTACTATCGGTAAAATATTCGAAACTAATCATGCCTTTAGTATCGAGTCGCCTCAAGGATTAGAATTATTTGTTCACTTTGGAGTGGGCACAGTAGAACTCAGAGGCCGTGGTTTTAGTCGTTTGGCCGAAGAAGGTCAAGAAGTGAAGGTAGGCGATCCGATTTTGTCATTTGATCTTGAGTATCTTAAAGATCAAGTGGATAGCTTACTCACGCCCGTCGTACTCGCCAATATGGAAGATGTGAAGTATCTAGATAAAGCTCAGGGTAACGTAACCGCAGGTAAAGACCCTATTTTTACGGTACAACTTTAGTCATCAGTTACTTGTACACAATGAGTACCGTTTTAAGCACCAAACGTGAAGCATCCCCTTTTCTTGCTAAGTGTTACCGCTATACTGCCAGCGGTAACACTACTGACCAAAGCAAAGCAGCCCCTTAAACCTCTAGTTGCTCTGCAAGTAATACCCATTAATGGTGATAAACTCAGAATCTTCCGTAAGCGGTAATTGGCCTAACTGTGACAATGCTTGTTTGAGTTTACTCATTATATCCGTCTGTAAAGCGCGGGCTGAAGGCGGTAAATCAGTCTTTATAATGCGTAGGGCTGTGATGGACTTATAGGCAATCACCCGTCTTACAAATACGCAGTCTTTTGCCTGTATTTGAGATATCACTTCATTTGATACTTCATAATCCAATGGAAAATCAGCCTCGCCTACCAGCCGTAATTGTAGGTAAACACAGTGTGACGCTAAGAGACTAATGCATTCACGCCATTTGGTATTGTTCATCACAACTCGTTGTCATTATCATCAATGCTAAATAGTATATATTTTTCATATAGATAAATCATTGATTCAAGCTAAAAATAAAAAGCCAAGTTTGGAGAGCACTTGGCCTTTGACTGGAGATGAAATATTACACGCGATTAGAAACCTTCAACGCCCGCCATATCAGGAAGATGATGGGCAATACCTTTGTGGCAATCAATACAGGTCTTCTCACCACTGGCCAGCGATGTGGAGTGCATCTGCGCGGCGCGTGGTGACTGTCTGGTAAAATCCATATAGGTAAAGTTATGGCAATTTCGACACTCGAGCGAGTCATTTGCCTTTAACCGCGCCCATTCATGTTCAGCTAGCTCACGACGTTTACTCTCAAACTTTTCGCGGGTATTGATGGTACCAAACACTTTACCCCACACTTCTTTTGATGCTTGCATCTTACGGGCAATTTTATCAGTCCAGTTATGCGGAACATGGCAGTCAGGACAGGTTGCACGCACCCCACTGCGGTTGGTGAAATGGATAGTCGACTGTAACTCTTGATAGACGTTATTTTCCATTTCATGGCAACCGATACAGAAGGCTTCTTGGTTGGTAGCTTCAAGCGCAGTGTTAAAGCCACCCCAGAAGATCACCCCCGCCACAAAGCCACCTAAGGTTAAAAACCCTAAACTGTAGTGCACACTCGGCCGATTGAGCACTTGCCAGATCTTTTTAAGTTTATCTAACATAGTGACTCCTAGTGTTTTTTCTGCACAGTGTTGGCTTTAATCAGATGATCCATATCCACAAAGTCGTTCTCGACCAGTAATTTTGCATCCAGTTGCGGCACATGGCACTGAGTGCAGAAATAACGCCTTGGCGAAAGCTCAGCTAAGAAGTTGTTGTCCCTATCCATATAGTGAGTCACGCTCACCATAGGTGCTTGGGAGTCCCCCGTGCGTTGCCTTGCGTGGCACGCCATACATTTATTGACCTTAAGATCGAGCTGATAGCCATCGATCTTATGTGGGATCACGGGTGGCTGCATCGGGTAGTTACGCACCTCTTTGATATCTTTATTCAGCACCGCCTGCATCGCGGGCGGTGTTGGCTCAACGTCAATTGGCACCTGACGTAAGGTATCGATTTTATCCTCCGGAATACTGGCTGCAGTCACACTGGTTATCATCAAGGCTGAAAAGGCAAGCGCACTAAATGCTGAAACTAATTTGAATGTTTTCATCCTGTGCTCCTTATACCTTGACGATTTTCACAGCGCATTTCTTAAAGTCGGTTTGTTTCGACAGCGGATCTGTCGCATCCAAGGTGACTTTATTAATGAGCTGACTGGCATCAAACCAAGGTACAAACACCAGACCCACTGGCGGCTTGTTACGACCACGGGTTTCGACACGGGTTTTGATTTCACCACGGCGAGACACGACGCGCACTTCATCACCACGGCGTAAACCACGTTTTTTGGCATCTTCTGGATGCATAAAACACACTGCATCGGGGAAGGCACGATAAAGCTCAGGCACACGTTGGGTCATCGAGCCCGAATGCCAGTGTTCAAGCACACGACCCGTAGATAGCCAAATATCGAATTCTTCATCAGGAGATTCTGCTGGTGGCTCATAGGGCAGCGCAAAAATCACCGCACGACCATCAGGATGTCCATAAAATTCAAAGCCTTTACCCGGTTTAACGTAGGGATCGGCTCCTTCTCGGAAACGCCATTGGGTTTCTTTGCCATTAACTACGGGCCAGCGAAGACCATGGGCTTCATGATAAGCATCAAACGGGGCCAAATCGTGACCATGGCCACGGCCAAAGGTGGCGTATTCTTCAAACAGGCCTTTTTGAACATAAAAGCCAAAATGTTTCGCTTCGTTGTTCAAATACTTAGGATCGGTATCGGCCAGAGGGAACTTATCGACATTGCCGTTTTTGTACAGCACTTCAAATAGGGTTTTGCCCTTAAATTGCGGATTAGCGGCCAAGACTTCCTTCGGCCAGACTTCGTCGGTCGTAAAGCGCTTAGAGAACTCCATCAACTGCCACAGATCCGAGTGAGATTCACCCGGTGCCTGCACCATTTGATGCCAAAATTGAGTGCGACGCTCAGCATTACCATAGGCGCCCTCTTTCTCAACCCACATCGCGGTTGGCAGAATTAAGTCCGCAGCTTGGGTCGTCACAGTGGGATACGCATCGGACACCACAATAAAGTTGGCGGGATTGCGATAGCCAGGTAAGCCTTCCTCATTGATGTTCGGGCCAGCCTGCATATTATTGTTCACTTGCACCCAATAGCAGTTCAAGTCGCCATCTTTTAAGCGGCGGTTTTGTTCGACGGCGTGATAACCGGGTTTTGGCGGAATAATACCGCTGGGGATCTTCCAAATTTCTTCGGCGTGTTTTCGATGCTCAGGGTTTGTTACCACCATATCCGCGGGTAAACGGTGGGAGAAGGTTCCCACTTCGCGCGCCGTACCGCAGGCAGAAGGTTGGCCAGTTAACGAGAACGGGCTGTTACCGGGAGTTGAAATCTTACCTGTTAGTAAGTGAATGTTATAAATCAGGTTATTACACCACACACCACGGGTATGTTGGTTAAAGCCCATGGTCCAGAACGAGGTGACCTTGGTATTAGGATCGGCATAAAGCTTCGCCAATTCAATGAGTTTAGCCTCTGGTACGCCCGACATTTTGCTGACCTTCTCCACCGTATATTCGGCGACAAAGGCCTTAAAAGTATCGAAATCAATCGGAGTCGAATCCCCTGCCGTTTTCACGTTTTTGGCTTTCTGCTCCAGCGGATGGGTTGGACGTAAGCCATAGCCGATATCCGTGGTACCTTGGCGGAAGTTAACGTGCTTCTTCACAAAGTCCCAGTTTACTTTATCGTTTTGAATGATGTAGTTGGCGATAAAGTTCAGGATGGCTAAGTCAGTTTGCGGCGTAAATACAATAGGTAAATCCGCTAAGTCGAAGGAGCGATGCTCAAACGTCGATAAAACTGCAACCTTCACATGGGATGCGCTTAAACGGCGATCGGTGACCCGAGTCCATAAAATCGGATGCATTTCAGCCATGTTAGAACCCCACAGCACAAAGGCATCGGCTGCTTCCATATCATCGTAACAGCCCATTGGCTCATCGATACCGAAGGTACGCATAAAGCCCACCACGGCTGACGCCATACAGTGACGCGCATTCGGATCAATGTTGTTAGAGCCAAAGCCCGCCTTCATCAACTTAACCGCGGCGTAGCCTTCCCAGACGGTCCATTGGCCCGAGCCAAACATCCCAACTGCGGTAGGTCCTTTGGCTTTTAAGGTTTCCTTCCATTTCTGCGCCATGATATCAAAAGCGCTATCCCAACTAATGGGAGTAAATTCACCGTGCTTGTCGTACTTGCCGTCGGTCATTCTGAGCATTGGCGTGGTCAAACGATCGCTGCCATACATAATTTTCGACAGAAAGTAACCCTTAATACAGTTAAGGCCGCGGTTTACTTCGCTGTTTGCATCGCCGTGGGTGGCAACCACTTTGCCATCACGGGTCGCGACAATTACCGAGCAGCCCGTACCACAGAAACGGCAAGGCGCTTTGTTCCACTCCAATTTGGTTTGCTCTGAGCTAGTAATTAAATTGCTCGCCGATGCTGGCAGCGCTAAACCTGCGGCGCCCGCTGCTGCAATCACTGCATTGGCTTTTATAAAGTCACGTCTATTCATGTTCATTCTTCACCCTCTTCAAGCGCTTCACTCTGGTGGTAAACCATAGTGGCGGATAACACGCCAGAAATGGCATTAATCTGTTCAATACCGTCCATCAAGGCACGTTGGGAGTTACCTTCAAGTACGACGACGAGTTTTACTTCGTTATTGACAGAGAGTTCGGCGTTTTCAATCGCCATAATGTGTTGCCTGACTTCCGCCATCTTATTTGGCATGACTTGCACCACGAGACTCGTGATATGCAGCTCTTTGCTCATCCGACACTCCGCTTATTCATGTTGTTATTGTTCTTTGGACCTCAACCTGCACCCGGTGGGCCGGTGAAGATTTGGCTAATCCATATGGCAAATCCCAATCCACTCACCAACAACACGGATAAGAGGGGGGCGAGAAATACGGTTAAAAAGATAAAAATTTTCAGTTCTAAGGATTTTTCTGCTGCGCTATTAGCACTCATGCGTCCTCCAAGCGGTTCATTCCTGCGATGGATAACTCTGACCAAACACCGGATTGATGAGTATTTTAATTGCATCTTTAATCGAAAAATGATCATAACGTTAAACTGTTAACAAACTGTATACCTCCAAATCGGTAAACCCGTTAATGCTTGATCCAGATCATCAATTTAAAGATACATTTGATTAGATCACGGTTTTTAAGTGTTGTTTTAGATTACAAGCTGATAGATTAATTTGGTTTTCTTGTTAATTAATAACTAAAGCATCGGGTGGTAAAAGTTGTCAGTTATAAAAACACACAAGATTTGAACAAAATATATCTTAAGGAGTATGACGGTTGCTCTCACCCATGGCGTCTATGTAGCTACCTAGCGAGTTTAGGCAAAATGTATTAGTTGTGCTGTCGATACACTCACCCGATCAGCATATTCAAAGTATAAAAAAGCCGAACTCTGTATAGGTTCGGCTTTTCATAATACAGCCTGAGTTGGCCTTGTTTAGCGGAGTAAATTAGCTCAGCAGGATATGGTTTAAGATACGCTTTTCCGAGATAGGATAGGCAGTACCAAGCGCTTGGGCAAAGCATGACACCCGGTACTCTTCAATCATCCAGCGCGCTTCTATCAGTGCCGCTGGTGTAGGCTGCGAGCGTGGCACCTTAGCAAGTTGCGCCGCTAAGGCCTCCTGCACTTTAGTGATACTCTGCATATGCAAGCGGTCACGGGTCGGGTCTACAGGTAATTTATCGATCCGGATTTCAATCGCCTTTAAGTAGCGCGCCACATCCGCTAAGCGATTCCAACCACAAGCTTCAACAAATCCCTTAAAGACTAATTGGTCCAATTGGCTTTGAATATCACTCATCGCAAAAGCAATATCCAAACTGATTTTGCCCTTAGTCCGCTTTTTAATGCCTTGGTAGAGCGTCAAAATCCGCTCCACTTTTAGGGCAATTTGCTCGGCGGTAGGGTTCAGCTCTTGGCGCACCCAATCCTTAGCCTGTTCGAACTGAGCAGCATCGCGCACATCCAGCGCTTTCTCATCGAGTAATTGCTGCACCGCTGCGGCAATGATGTCATCAATCAGAATTTGGACTTGGCCAAATGGATTGAAATACATTGCTAATTTTGCCTTGTTCGGCAGCGCCTGTTGCAGGTGTTTTACTGGTGAGGGGATATTTAGTAACAACAAGCGTCTAAGCCCCTGACGATGCGCCGCCTCTGCCTCAAATTCATCATCAAATAATTTGATGGCAACTGAATCTTTATTATCAATCAAGGCGGGGAATGCCCGCACTTGATAGTTACCCTTACGCTGCTCAAATTGCTTAGGTAAGTCACCAAATGACCATTCGGTGATCGCTTCTTTCTCAATGCCCTTATCCGCTACTTGACGAATCGCCTTCGCGACCACGCCCTGTAACTCGGCCTTTAAGGTATCAAGCACCCGCCCCTGTGCCACTAACTTGCCCTTGTCATCCTCAATCTTAAAGTTCATCAGCAAATGCACTGGCATCTGCGAAACATCAAAATCTTCAGGATTGACGCGCGTGCCACTCATACGCAGCAGCTGTTTGCACATGGCCTCGAGTAAACTGGCGCTAAAGGGCTGCATCGCCTGCACGCAGGCACGGGCATAATCGGGCGCAGGCACAAAGTTACGTCGCAGCCCCTTTGGCAGGGATTTAATTAGCGCGACGCATTTCTCCTCACGCATTCCCGCCACTAGCCAATCGAAATCCGTATCATCGATTTGATTAAGTAACGCCACAGGAATATGCACAGAGACACCATCATCACTCGCAGCTGGGTCGAAGTGATAACTGAGTTGCAGGCGAATATTGCCCTTGTGCCAGCTATCAGGGAAATCCAATGCCGAGATATGATCGGCACTGCGCTGCATCAATAGCGACTTATTAAAATCGAGTAAATCGGGCTGAGTTCGGCGCGCTTCCTTCCACCAGCTAAAGAACTTAGGCGCGTTATAGATGCCTTCGGGAATGCGCGGCTCGTAAAAGTCCATCAACACTTGTTCATCGACCAAAATATCGCGGCGACGGGACTTGTGCTCGAGCGCTTCGACATCCTCCAATAACTTTTGGTTAGCGATAAAGAAGGCTTCTTTGGTCTGTAACTGCCCTTCGGCGAGCGCGCTACGAATAAAGATTTCGCGCGCTTCAACAGGATTAATCGGCCCATATTGCACGCGGCGGCGATGCACCACGGTCAAGCCATAGAGCACTTGATTCTCAAAGGCGATCACACTGCCCTGTTTCGCCTCAAAATGTGGCTCTAGGTGATTCTTTTTAATCAGATGTGCTGCTAACGGCTCGAGCCACTCTGGCTCAATTTTGGCGCAGCAGCGGGCAAACAGCTTAGAGGTTTCCATCAGCTCCGCCGCCATAATCCACTTAGGGCCTTTCTTAGCCAACGGAGAGCCGGGGAACACAAAAAACTTACGATTACGCGCGCCTAAGTATTCGTTGTTATTGTCCTTAAAGCCAATATGGCTGAGCAGACCCGATAACAGCGCACGGTGCAGCGCATCGTAGCTCGCAGGAGTATCGTTTAAGCGCCACTTTAAATCGTGAACCGCTTGTTTTAACTGAGTATATAAATCCTGCCATTCACGCACCCGCAGGTAGGCTAAGAACTCGTCGCGGCACTTTTTACGGAACTGACTGGCGGATAATTCCTTTTGTTGCTCTTTTAAGTGCTGCCATAAGTTTACCCAACTGACAAAATCAGACTGGGGATCGGCAAAGCGGCGATGGGCTTCATCGGACGCCTGCTTTTTATCCATGGGCCGCTCACGGGGATCTTGAATCGACAGCCCTGAGGCGATCACTAACACCTCATTTAAGCAACCAAGTTGGTGGCTCTCGACCACCATACGCGCTAAACGTGGATCGACGGGGATTTGCGATAACTGCCGCCCCAGCGGCGTTAACACTATATTGCCCTTCTGCTGCTTAACCGCCTGTAATTCCTCAAGCAGTAAGAAGCCATCGCGAATATGGCGCGGATCGGGTGGCTCAATAAACGGGAAAGCAGCGATATCGCCAAGGCCGATAGCGAGCATCTGCAAAATCACCGACGCCAAATTGGTGCGTAAGATTTCGGGATCAGTAAAGGCTGGGCGGTTATTAAAATCCGCCTCATCGTATAAGCGTATACAAATCCCCGGACCAACACGGCCGCAGCGGCCTTGGCGCTGATTGGCACTCGCCTGTGAAATCGGCTCAATCGGCAAACGTTGGACTTTAGTGCGATAACTATAACGGCTGATCCGCGCTGTCCCTGGGTCAATCACGTAGCGAATACCCGGCACTGTCAGCGAGGTTTCCGCTACGTTAGTCGCAAGCACGATGCGACGCCCTGTATGACTGCTAAAGACCTTTGATTGCTCGCCGTAGGAGAGGCGCGCATACAGCGGCAAAATCTCGGTATCGCGGTAATTACGCCGATTAAGCTGCTCTGCGGTATCACGAATTTCGCGCTCACCGTTCATAAAGATCAAAATATCGCCCAAGCCTTCGGCAACCAGCTCATCAACGGCGGCAAAAATCCCTTCAATTTGGTCGAGATCCGCTTCGGTATCTTGCACCAGCGGGCGATAACGGGTTTCGACCGGATAGGTCCGCCCTGACACCTCAATAATCGGCGCATTATTGAAATGCTTAGAAAAACGCTCAACATCAATGGTCGCCGAGGTGATGATGATCTTAAGATCGGGGCGTTTTTTCAGAATTTGCTTGAGGTAACCCAAGATAAAATCGATGTTGAGGCTACGTTCATGCGCCTCGTCGATAATGATAGTATCGTATTGATCTAAATAACGATCTGAAGTCAGCTCCGCCAGTAAAATCCCGTCGGTCATCAGCTTAATATAGGATTCACTCTTTAAGGCATCGGCAAAACGCACCTTAAAGCCCACTACTTCACCGAGCGGGCTTTGCAATTCTTCAGCTACCCTTGACGCGACACTGCGCGCCGCTAAACGCCGCGGCTGGGTATGACCAATAAAACCACGGCTGCCTAAGCCCAGTTCTAAACAGATTTTAGGCAACTGCGTAGTTTTACCCGAGCCGGTTTCACCCGCAATGATCACCACTTGGTTTTCACTAATGGCTTTGGCGATGTCTTCGCGCATGCCACTGACGGGCAGATTGTCAGGATAATTTATCTTAGGGCGAGCCTTTAGGCGCTGCTCTACTTTCTCGAACGCTGCTTGCGCCTGCTCAGCAAGTTTGGCTAATTCTTGTGTTTTTTTGTCAGAATCGGCTTCTTTATGGAGCTTAAATAAACGGCGGCGGATCCGCGAGGCATCACTTTGAAAGCACTGCTGGAGAAAGGCGCTCGATAGCGGATGTTTGTCAGAGTTCAAAACCAAATTCCATTGCTAGCATCGAAAATGGCGATCCTAGCAAGGAACCTGGTTTATTGGTATGGCTAATTGTTCAAAACACACCGTAAAACGCGGTAAATTCCCTCCCAAATAACGGCTTAGGCGGGCGCAAGATAACATTGCTGCATGTACACATTCATTGCTCTTAACACATTGGTGCGATTGATTGTGCCGATGACTTTGCCATTATCCACCACGGGATAGATCTTTGGCTTAGCGCCCAGCATTTGCTCCGCGAGTTGTAAAATACTCTCATCAGGACCGACATACAGCACTTCAGTGCGCATGCAATCCTTCACCACCGAGGTCAAGTCGCAGTGATAGCTGCTCTTTAACATGACAGCTAAGCAGTCTTGCTGGGATAAAAATCCCACCAAATTGCCACTGTCATCCACCACCGCAGCCCCCATTTTGTTATTATCTAACAGTTTTTCAACTGCTGTCGCCAGTGACATAGTGGCACGTAGCAACACAGGCTGACGGTCCATATGGTCGCGAATTTTAATTGAATCCATAGCAATCTCCCCAAACTTACCTGTAACAAACTCACTAACCTGAGCTTTGAGTCTAGTCAAAATCTCGCAAGAGTTAAGTAATTAAAATCGATTGAAGTTATCTGATTACTTGGGCGTGTTGACGTTTCGAGATTAGATTTTGTTCGTTCTGGCAAGCATGTGCTCGCGAAACGAGGAATGATGTGTCGTTATTCTACTCAAATGACGAGCGGCTCTTATGACAGAAAGTAAGCGCAAGGGCTTGCCAGACGCCCCTTCGGGCAGCATTTGGCTGGCGTTTCAGCTACGTTATCGTCCGTTTATGTTGAATAACGACACTGCACGGACTTTGCCTTGCATAAACGGTGAGCCAAATTGCTGCAAAAATAACCCTGAAACGTCAACACGCCCTAAAGAGGACGTTGAATATGCTAAGTTGTTAGGAGTTCTCGATAAAATAATCTACATGAGTAATGCCAAGAAATTTAAACATGCAGAAATCTAACACGGACATAAGCTGACTTGAAAAAGCGTAAATGGTCCCCAAACAACAAAGGGAACCAGTAAAATACTGATTCCCCTTGCTTTTATATGGCGGTGAGAGAGGGAGTCGAACCCTATAATATTGTTTTTCAGTCCGCTTATGTCCGCGTTTTGTAAGGGTTTAGCTGTTTTCACTCAGGACTATAGCGGACACAAAAGACCTGTGTTTTGCCCAGATTTTGCCCAGACTTTTAAGGTGGAAAAAGCGCGCTTCTCAATTCGACTCCTCGATCAGGAACACACTTAGCAGTCGTGCTCCTCTACTAAAAAACCGCTTGCAATAGATTTTCGTAAAGGCAAACTTGTTAGCAACAGCGCATGCTGTGACAAGGGTGTTTCCTTGTGGTGTTAAATAAGATTGACTGATAGGAAAGACTAACCGAGCCCACTGCGTTAGTGTGGGGCATATTGGCAAGGTGATTATGGCATACACGTTAACGCAAAAGACGGCAACAGCTATGCGTAAGCCGGAACGTGACGAGTAATCATCTTGACCAATGTGTTGCACAGCAATGTGATTATCCCATTGACAGGGATTTGCCGATTTATAAAGGTAGGCCAGCACATTACCAACCAATCCCCGCCTATACTCTAGGCTGGTTTTATTTTTAAGGGCCAATATGCACCTAATCGCTATGCTGGTTTTAGTCATCTTAGGTTATGCCGCTGGCGAGAATATTAGCTGGCTGCTTGGTCTACCGATCATCTGTGTCGGGCTTTATATGTTTGAGGTGGGCGGGAAGAAAGCGAGGGGGTGGCGGCAAAGTCAGGAGGACTTTTTTGCAGGGTTAGGATTGCTTGCGATGGTGTTATTAGTTATCGGGACGGCGCTGGGTTGGTGACAGGATATTAAACCAATGCTATAACGATGTATCTGGAATCGATACCTCGGCAACAACATGACACGGACGCTAACCCTTCTATTCTCCGCGCTACTAGCAACAGGCTGCGCAAGTAAAACCACCATCACCTACATTACCGAGCCACAAGGCGCGACGCTGTTTGAGCGTAATAGCGGCAATTACCTTGGCGCAACCCCTGCTGTTGTTGAGTACAACTGGGATAAGAGATTTATGCGCGGCAAGTGCCTAGTCGTCAATGGTGTAGATGCTATTTGGTCTAGCGGTACTAAATCAAGCTCAGATCATCTGCTAACGCTTTGCGAAGGCAAGCGAAATTATCAAGTCGTTATCCCCTATCATGGCAATCAAGATCAGCTAATCGTTGACTCGCAAGCAGGATACCAGCAACAGCAAACTGTCGCAGCGCAACAACAGGCCGATAATGATGCGGCCATGTATATTCTTGGTGCGTCGCTTATCAATTCAACCGCAACTCTGGTTAACGCCAGTAATCCCCCGCCAACTTTCCAGCCTGCATACAATCAATCACTACAAACTGCGCAAACTCAAAACAGGCAATTAACCGCATCGAACGGCTGCACCTCAGACTATCAATGCGGCCTAGGTTTATCCTGCATCAAAGCGCCAATGCAAAACACTGGGCAGTGCATGCAAAAAGTAAATGAGTACGGCACGCCATTGCCGACAATCAGCAACCCAAGCAGCGCATTACCTAACACTAATATCAATGGGCAATGCACGCTTAACAGTGAATGCCCTATTGGTTTTAGGTGTGACATGGGTTTGAAGGTTTGTGTTAAATGAGTTGTTTAATTTACCATATATCGATTTTTACCCATGTTGCAGTACTTAATGGGTTAGTCATCATAATCCTGAAATTGACATATGAAGTACTATCACCGTCTGCATAGATTACACCCTCGAACCACGAGTTGCTGTTGATTGTAGAACCCATGGTGGCAATGGTCCCGCCGTTGACAACA
>NZ_JACSDI010000011.1 GCF_022410515.1 Shewanella cutis
AGCGATGATGGCCTTTTTGTTTACCGAATTTGAACCTAGGGTTCCTTATGCTAAGCGCAGCTCCTGCGCCATATTTCATGGAAAGCCATCAGCGATGATGGCTTTTTTGCATCTGGCTCCATGGTATGAGACGTTTGATTGAATTGCCAAAAGGCGTATCTGCGATTGTCTTGATAATCATTATGTTCTGATATGAAGAATTTGATTTTTAAAGGTTAGGATTAACCTTCTCCTGCGATTCCTATTTATACTTCATCTTTTTCATCGTAAGCCGCTAGCCTAAAAAGTGGTCGCGATACTTTAATCTATTCAAGGGTCATTTTGGATAGCACTGTCGTTATGCAGTTTTTAGTGGGCTAAAATAGGCTTAGAGCAAAAATTACTCTGCAAGCGATTGTTTTATCAACGATTGGATATCAAATAGCCAATCAATTCAATTGATAATAAATTTAGGTTTACAGCCTTGGGCGAGATGTATATTATCTCGCTGCAGAATTTGAACCTAGGGTTCCTCATTCTAAGCGCAGCTCCTGCGCCATATTTCATGGAAAGCCATCAGCGATGATGGCTTTTTTGTTTACCGAATTTTAACCTAGGGTTTCTCATGCTAAGCGCTGCTCCTGCGCCATATTCAGTCAAAAGCGCTAAGCATTTAGCGGCTTTTTGCATCGATAGTACTTCATTTTTGATGGGCGTTTTAAACTGACTATACCTTGCGTCACATCATCAATTTGCCAACCCTGAGCCACACTCAAAGCTGGCGTGATACCAGTATCTAATTTCAAACGGCGGTAATTAGCGCGTTGTTCCTTTACATTTCATCTAGTTAACAATATTCATTTTATGCTTTGCGAAATGCCATTGTTGGGCTAAATTACCCTGATAACCTATATTTCGGTTGCAATACTCTGATTTGGCTAAACTCTCTTAGCCAGCATTGGTTAAAGGTGGATAAAGTTGATATCGATATATTTAGTTGACGATCATGAGCTAGTAAGAACAGGGATCCGCCGTATCTTAGAAGATGAGCGGGGGATCAAAGTCGTCGGTGAAGCGCCCGATGGCGAGACTGCTGTGCAATGGGCAAGACAAAATGAAGCCGACGTCATCTTAATGGACATGAATATGCCAGGTATGGGCGGACTCGAAGCCACCCGTAAAATTCTGCGTTATCAACCCCATGCCAAGATTATTGTGTTGACTGTGCATACCGAAGATCCTTTCCCCAGCAAAGTGATGCAGGCGGGCGCGTCCGGTTATTTAACCAAAGGTGCGACGCCACCAGAGGTGTTGCAAGCGATACGTCAGGTTTCCCGTGGTCAGCGCTATTTATCCCCTGAAATAGCCCAACAAATGGCATTGAGCCAATTTAATCCTGCCGATGAGAATCCGTTTAAAGCCTTATCTGAGCGCGAGCTGCAAATTATGTTGATGATCACCAACGGTGAAAAGGTCAATGATATTTCGGAGCAGCTCAACCTAAGCCCAAAAACCGTTAACAGTTACCGTTACCGCTTATTTGCCAAACTGGGGATCAGTGGCGATGTGGAGCTGACCCGTTTAGCGATCCGCTATAAAATGTTAGATGCTGGCCATTTTTAATCTATAGCATTAATTAATCCTGCTTATATAGTGTGTTAGGCGTGAGTTTGAAAACGATTTATCAAGCTGTTTTGAAGATAGTAAGTAAAAAAGTGGGTGTATAACGATGTCGACAGGTTTTAACGCCCAGAGTTTTTTACGTACAGTCACCTCTTCGGCGGGTGTTTATCGCATGTATGACGTCAAAGGTGACGTCATTTATGTGGGTAAAGCCAAAGACCTTAAAAAGCGCTTATCTTCCTATTTCCGTAAAAACCTTGGCAATGTGAAAACTCAGGCGCTGGTGTCGCATATTCATCATATCGATGTGACACTGACCCACAGTGAGACCGATGCGCTGCTGCTTGAAAATGACTATATCAAGCAGTACATGCCCAAATACAATGTGTTACTGCGGGACGATAAATCATACCCTTATATTTTATTGAGTCAGCACGAGCATCCACGACTTGCTTACCATCGTGGCCCGCAGCGTGAAAAGGGCCATTATTTTGGGCCTTATCCTAATGGCGGCGCGGTGCGTGAAAGTCTGCACTTGATGCAAAAATTGTTTCCTATCCGCCAATGCGATGATCTCTATTACAAATCGCGCACTCGTCCTTGTTTGCAATACCAGTTGTCCCGTTGCAGCGCACCCTGCGTCGGTAAAGTCAGCAATACTGAATATGACGAGCAGGTCAAACTTGCGAGCTTGTTTTTAAAGGGAAAAGATAAACAAGTTATCAGTGAACTCGTGGCGAAGATGGAAGAGGCCGCCGAGCAGCAAGCCTATGAGCAAGCTGCGCGCTTTCGCGATCAAATTATGGCACTGCGCCGGGTAGCTGAGCAGCAAGAAGTCTCGGGAAACACCGGCGATATGGATGTTATCGGCGTACACTACGCCTCGGGTATCGCCTGTTTCCATTTACTCTTTATTCGCGAAGGTAAGATTTTTGGTAGCCGTAGCTATTATCCAACGGTGCCCGCGCAAACGGATATTGAGGAAGTGTTGCGTTCCTTCCTGTTACAGTTTTACTTAAATGCCGATATTCAACGCACTATTCCTAAGGAAGTGGTGATAAGTCATCACTTTGAAGAATTGCATGAGTTAGAAGCGGCCGTCTCTGAGGCGTTGAATAAAAAATTCAGCATTAAAACCAATGTGCGTGCTGACAGGGCGAGTTTTTTACGCCTCGCGATCACCAACGCCACCAATGCGGTGATGACGCGTCTGTCCCATAAAAACACCGTTGAACAGCGTTTTGTGTTATTGGAGGAAATCCTTGAACTCAATACGCGGATTCAGCGGATGGAATGTTTCGATATCAGTCATACCATGGGGGAGAGCACGGTCGCCTCCTGCGTGGTGTTTAATCGTGAAGGGCCGCATAAAGCCGAATATCGTCGTTACAATATTGAAGGCATTACACCAGGCGATGATTATGCCGCGATGAAACAAGCCATCAGTCGTCGATTTGATAAAATCGATGCCAGCGGCAAAATCCCTGACATTTTATTTATCGACGGTGGCCTAGGGCAGCTACGTATCGCGCAGCAAATAGTGGATGAGAAGTTCGTCAATTTAGATAAAGCGCCGCAACTGATTGGGGTGGCAAAGGGGGAGAGCCGTAAACCCGGGCTTGAAACCTTAATCTTTGGTGACACGGAAACTAGCTTTTCCCTCGAGGATGACTCGCCCGCATTGCACCTTATTCAACATATTCGCGATGAATCGCACCGTTTTGCCATTACTGGGCATCGAAATCGCCGCCAGAAAACCCGTAACACCTCTACGCTGGAATCTATCCCCGGTATTGGCCCTAAACGCCGTAAAGCGTTACTCCAGCATCTGGGTGGTTTACAGGAAGTGAAGGGGGCGAGTGTTGCCGAGTTAGCGAAAGTACCCGGTATTAGTATAGAAATGGCACAAACCATTCATGATGCATTGCGAGGGTGAAAAATTTAAGGCAAGATTGGCGCTGCTTTTGACTAACTGGTTTGATCATGCCGCTTAACTTACCCATAGCATTAACTCTTTTTAGGCTTTTTTTACTACCCATTTTCGTGGTGTTGTTTTATTTACCTTACAGCTGGACGCCTTTTGTTGCTGCATTTGTGTTTTGGCTGGCGGCGTTAACGGATGCATTAGACGGTTATGCGGCCCGTAAACTCAAGCAACTGACCCGTTTTGGCGCCTTCCTCGATCCCGTCGCTGATAAACTGATGGTGATCACCGCACTCGTATTATTAGTTGACCAATACGCTGATATTTGGCTCACACTGCCAGCACTGTTTATGATTGGCCGTGAAATTGTGATTTCAGCCCTGCGGGAGTGGATGGCCGAATTAGGTAAGCGTGGAACGGTTGCTGTCTCTTGGATTGGTAAATATAAAACCGCTGCTCAAATGGTGGCGATTATTGGCCTGATTTGGCAATACAACCCATTAATGATCCAAGCGGCATTTGTACTGTTATATATCGCTGCGGTATTAACGTTCTGGTCAATGATGAGCTACATTTTAGCCGCTTGGAAAGATTTAACGGCCGAATAGCACAATAAAAAATCAAAGAGATTATTTAGTGCGCAAGCAGTAAGTTATCGATAAAACAGCGGTTGACACTGCATCGTAAATAGGTAGAATGCCTCCCCGTAGACGAGAGACGAAGTGAAAACAAAATCTTAACTCTGCGTGATGCGACATTAGCTCAGTTGGTAGAGCGATACCTTGCCAAGGTATAGGTCATCGGTTCGAACCCGATATGTCGCTCCAATCTAAAATGATTGGAAAGATGGCGCGATGGCAGAATGGCTATGCTGCGGATTGCAAATCCGTCGATCTCGGTTCGACTCCGGGTCGCGCCTCCATAATTAAATATTAATGACACGATTCCCGTCGTTAATATAAAGAGTTTGCCCGAGTGGTGGAATCGGTAGACACAAGGGATTTAAAATCCCTCGCTGGTAACAGCGTGCCAGTTCAAGTCTGGCCTCGGGTACCATTTTTATAATGGTGAAAGCTCAAACAGAGCTTAAGCGTTAAACTTCGTAACCTAAGCATTTGAAATATAATCAACAGGTCGAAGCAATGAGTTAACAATATCAACAGCAGTGCTTGTGATATTCAGAGTTTGCCCGAGTGGTGGAATCGGTAGACACAAGGGATTTAAAATCCCTCGCTGGTAACAGCGTGCCAGTTCAAGTCTGGCCTCGGGTACCATTATTCTTAGTGAATAGTAAATAAGCCTCGACATTAGTCGGGGCTTTTTTGCATTTAAAGCACGCGATTTTTTCTAGGTTTGTTTTGACATGTTGTTGATTTAGAATGGATGGCCATATTTATTTAGCGTGTGATATTTTTTATGCACAAACCCCTTATATATCTCGATCTGAATATCGTAAGTGCTCAGGCAAACGGCAAGCTTACAATTCAGAAGCCTAATGATGCAGTGTTAGTCTATTCGAAAGAGCACTTTTCAGAGATACGAAGATCTGCCGATCCAGATAAGTACCTTGATGTGCTCGAAAGCTTTGACGCGCAATTAGTCGATTCAGAGTTAGACGCGTCATTCAAGGAGACTGGGCGGACGTTGCTAATACAAGGAAGCAGTCCTCAGCACCATTTCAACCAATATCTCGAAGCTATCAAGGACACTTCATACAATGAAGAAGTCATTTATCCTTTAATTGCGTGGGTCAATGGAGGGGCGGTGTTAGATAACCTTGTTCAAATGCCTGTAGTTATGAAGGAGCAGTTGTCCGAGCTCCTAGCTATACTGCCTGATGAGTATCGACATCGACTAGGGGATGTGGATGCGGTTCAAGATAGCTTTGAAAAAGCTATAAAAGACATATCGGAGAATGATAATCATATAATGCAAACTCGTGCGGCGTTTGGTGTTCCGAGATCCGGATTAACAAACATAGAAGGCCCCGACCAGCTTAAAAAGATATGGGAAATAGTCTCAACAAACGTTTCTCAGCCAACAATAGACGAGTTTTTTGGGTTCAAGCCCAACAACGTATTCGTGCCAGCAAACACTGAGGTGAAGTATGGCATCATCGCATGTTGCGCAATGTTCGATCTGTTAGGTTTTCACGCAGAGCAAAAGTCCCGAAAACTTGGATCTATCGCGAATGTTCAAAGCGACGCCCGACATATTGCCATGGCCGCAAGCTGCTCAGCCTTGTTGACATCTGATCATCGGATGGCTGAAAGAGCCAGAGCTATATACGAATACCTTCAAAACGGCACAACTGTCTGTGAGGTTCAAATAAGGAAATTGCAAAATCAGAAAAAGTAAATATTGTCAATAAAGTGGTTGCTAACTTCCGACGATGCTTTGGTTGAGCATTAAAAACGAAGGTTTATATGCCTTGCCCTCACAGGACTCAGATAAGTCTTGGAGTTTCGCTTTAAAATTAGTCTCTATTATCATTATTATAGGCACCTTTTGCTGCTTGCATTTTTATGTGATTAAAGCACGAGAACTCATATAAACGCCCTTAAAATGGATTGCTTGATGGCAGCTATGGCTGTAGCCGCAGGGTAAGGTACGTTTGGCCTTACGACATGTACAATGGATGGTAGATTTAGTTGGCGCCTAACAAATCCAATCATCAAACTTAAATTGTTAACCTTTACCCACAAAGCGCCCTAGTTTAACGATGCTTAATTCATATCCTATTCATTTACCGCTTGTTTAAGCGCTGTCGCTGCTTTAAAACTTGGCTGGTTAAAGCCTGCAATCTCCATCGTCTCGCCAGTTTGTGGGTTCCGACCCGATTTAGGTAAATGGTAACGTAACTCGAAGGTGCCAAATTGTGGCAGGAAGACTTTCTCACCTTCGCTTAAGGCAATATGGATTTGTTGTAGGATCTGTTCGACAACAGGTTTAGTGCTGGCCTGGGACTGTTCAAGCGAAGTGGCGATACGTTGAATAAGTTGTGCTTTGTTCATTGAAACCTCTGAATTCAGCGAAAGAGCATAAAAGAGGGCGTTATAACAAGCCCAAGCGCAGATTGAAAGCCAAGGTTTGTCAAAGCGGCTTAACTGCTGCTTTATTGATTAGCGATGGCAAGCTTTTCTTGTGAAACAAAAATATTCCCAATATAAGCAGCGTTAAGGTAAAAGTTAGCTTAGTGGCGTTTAGCGCTAAAGTGGAGATTAAAGGATAAAGCGTTTTAACCCTGATAGTTACGGCTATTCGATCTTTGATACGGTATAAGAAATGGCGTTGCTTTCGTTGTGTATAAACAACACTGTATCTACTGAGCGCCCTTGCGGGCGCTGTCAGAGTTGGGGCTAAACGTAGGAGTAATAAGGGACTTATCGCGGGCTTAAGAAAATAACGTTTCTTCTAATGTTCGTCCTTTCAGCAGCATCTTATATTGCCAATGCTGTTGCTTAAATAGCGCGAGCAGGGCGGTTTCAAATTCGTAATGGCGATTTGCCATTTCATCCAACTGAATAACAAACACATGGGCTTGTTTTGAGGTGATATTCACTACACCGGCTATTTGACCTACAGCTTGGATCAGCGCTTCATTGTCGCAGCTTTGCATGGTGAGGGTGAGATAATCACTGCCGCTATTGGATGAGCGCATCGAAATCGATTGGCCCAGCTCACCTTTATCTAGATACAGCACTTGGTCACAGAGCTTTTCTAGTTCATCCAAATTATGTGAGCTAATCACAAAGGTCGTGGTGGGTGAAAGACTTCTGACAAGTTCACGGATTTTCTTCGCATTGGCAGGATCGAGTCCTGCTGTGGGTTCATCTAACAGTACCAGCTTAGGCGAGCCGATTAAGGCTTGGGCAATCGCCACACGTTTACTCATCCCATGGCTGAGGCTCGGTGGCTTTTGCTGCGCCACCTCGGCTAAGTCCACTAACTTGAGCACCCGCAGGGCTTCTTGATTTGCCTGTTTGCTAGCCATTCCTTGAAGACGCGCAAAGAAGCTTAACTGGCTGATAATGGTTAAATTGGGATCGAGCGTTGCATCCTGTGGAAGGGCGGCAATTTGGCCTAATAATGTTGGACTATTGGGCGCTTCTCCCAAAATACGAACCGTGCCCGTGCTTGGGGTGAGGTAACCGCAGAGCAGGCTAAACAGTGTGGTTTTACCTGCACCGTTAGGGCCAACCAAAGCGATAGGCGCTCCTGATTCGAGGGTTAAGTTAACGTTATTGAGCGCTTTTTTGCTGCCATAGTGTTTGGAAAGACCTTGGCATTGAATGAGGATCATAGTTGACTCCTTTGGATATAAACGCGGCCAAGGAAAA
Organism: Shewanella cutis; assembly: GCF_022410515.1. Lineage (GTDB taxonomy): Bacteria > Pseudomonadota > Gammaproteobacteria > Enterobacterales > Shewanellaceae > Shewanella > Shewanella cutis. The sequence continues at coordinate 7,867 of NZ_JACSDI010000011.1, forward strand.
GGGCGAATGCAGTTTGTAATAGGGGAATAGGCGCGTAGAAAAAGCTATTGAGTCCATTGGTGTTGACCATGTTCGACAGTTGAGCGCCCGGCAATATCCATTGTAACCCTTCAAATAAGCTGGATTGATTACCCAAAATCAGCAGTGCAATCGAGACGACCGTCCACAAGATGGTGGCGAGCACCATGGCTTGCCTTGCTGTACTGGCATACAGGGACAACAGAGTCATCACTGCGGTAAAGGGCAAAATGACGATAAGCAAGTTTATGCCGACTAAGGCGCCCGACGTTAATGCGGGTAATAACAAACCAATATCGCGCGTTAATGCTAGTGCTATGGTGGCAAGGATTGTCAATAAAATCAGTAGGCCTTGGATTAGAATTTGCCCTAAAAAGCGGCCGAAGAGTAGGCTGTCTTTGCTGGTTCTTATGGTATAGAAGCGCAATGTGCCACGGGTTTTGTCTGAGGAGAACTGATCGGCGGCAATTAAAATACTGAACATTGGAAACAAATACAGCGCAAAGCACCAGAAGATGGCCATTTCCTGCACGGGCCAGTCAAACAGCACGTTGAGAGCTTGGCTGCCTAAGAGGCCGTCGATCAGATCTTTGATATTAGGCTGCATCAATAAAGTCGAAGCGCCTTGGATGGGGTAGAGTAATAGCATGCCCCACACTAATGCAAAGGCGATAAGGGCAATTACCCCGCGAAGGTTAAACAGAAATTTGCGACATTCAAAGCCAGCGATCAAAAGCATATTGTTGAATGTACTGGGTGCGTTTGGTGTCATTCGCTGCCTCGTTGGTGTGTGAGCGGACAAACTCTCACGTTAGTTATCTTTAAGAATGCTCAATCGCGAAAGTCGTCCGCAGCGCGGTTAGGATAAAGAAGCGATAAGCGAGTCTAACTTATCTTTAAGTTCAGCTACTTGTTCTTCAAGCTGCGTGACTCTTGCTTCCAGTTGTTGTCTATCCTGTTCGTTTAGCGGGTGTGCATCTGTATTGGTGGATGACGCGGCGTTAATTTGCTCAGCACCTTGGGAAAACAGCTCAGTATAACGGCATTCACGCTTACCCGGCTCCCGTGGTAGCTGAGCTAGCACGGGTTTATCTCGCTCCATCAGTTGCTTAATGCAGGCTTCCACTTCGAGCACATCTTTAAAGTCATGTAGTCTGTTGCTGCGGGTACGCAACTCGCCCGGCGTTTGTGGGCCGCGAAGTAGCAGTAAACAGACAATGGCTACCGCCGCGCTGGAAAGTTGTAACTCGCTAAATTCGGTGTTGCAGAATCTGTGCTTATATTTGACGACCCGGCTACCAAAACCCGATTGTTCGCTGATTAAGCGTTTTTTATTTAATGAATCAAGGGCGTCTTGTACTTGTGCTTCTGCGAGTTCTAATACAGGTTCGCGGCTGGTTTTTTGATTACAGGCGAGGGTTAATGCATTGAGTGACAGCGGATATTGCTCGGGGGTGGTGACTTCTTTTTCAAGTAGGCAACCGATAACTCTGGCTTCGTGTAACGTAAGTTCCATATAAGCTCCAAAGAAAAAAGCATGGCTTTGTTATAACAGAGCCATGCTTAATATCCTAGCGCTTGTCGGTAAACTGAGGTTTAAGGCAAACTATTTGGACAAATAAACCACGAACATTGGGGCAAAAGAGTGCTAAGGCCCGTATTCGGTTGACTATTTAGCCCAATCAGTCAGCTTCAGTTAGGCGTAAACCATCGTCATCGATACTTAACTTGCCCGCTTTAAACAGGCCGCCGATGCTCTTCTTGAAGGCTTTCTTACTCATACCAAGTTGTTCGTAAATCACCTCGGCATCGGTTTTATCGGTCAGCGGTAAGAAGCCACTCGCTTGCTTGAGTTTTACTAAGATAATGTGTGCGTGCTTATCGAGCTCTTGCTTACTGCCTTGCTGCAATACCAAATCAATTTTGCCATCGCGGCGCACTTGTTTAATAAAACCTTTCACTCTTTGGCCAAAACGCAGTTTTTGGAACACTTCATTTTGGTAAATCACGCCCCAATGGGCATGGTTAATAATGGCTTTGTAGCCTAAATCTGTGGTGCCACCGATAAATAAGTCAACCTGTTGACCCACTTCATACTGGGCTGGGGTTTTATCGAGGAACTTATCGATTTTTGATGACGCCACAATACGCTCATCCGCACGATTAACGTGCACATAAACAAGGTACGAGCGACCTTCTTCAATGGGTTTATGCTGTTCACCAAAGGGCAGCAACAGATCTTTATCTAATCCCCAATCTAAAAATGCGCCAAAAGGCCCAGTGGCCACGGCTTTTAAGTAGGCAAATTCTCCTACTTGCGCTAAAGGCTTACGAGTTGTGGCAATGACGATATCTTCAGAGTCCAGATATAAAAATACCTCTAGCCAGTCACCGACTTGGCAGTCTTTTGGGGTGGCCTTGTTGGGGAGTAACACTTGGCCAAATTCGTGGGCATTTAAATACACACCAAAACTGACTTGTTTCACTACCTCAAGTTTGCAGGTTTTTCCTATCTGTACCATGGAGCTCTCTATCTAAGGATGTCATTCGGCGGTGATTATAACCGCTTTATCTGTAAACGGCAGCTTCCAGATTGGCTTTTGCGGCGATAGTCGAAAATGAACTGCCGCGCTGAGATAAAACAATATTGTTGATGTGAGCAAATGTTATCGAATTATCTTGATTGGCTATTAAAAAATATTGAACGCACTTAGAGTGGGGTTGATATTTAGTTTATTGATTTCAAATGGATAAGTCTGAGATTTGTTCACCAGCCTGTTAATGCGGTGTTTATTATATTTTAATCAAAAATATTAAATGAGATTCTTGCTTGCATTCTGTGACATTGCGCGGTTTAATTGCGCCGTTTAACGACTTCGCTCGTTACAGACATGACAAATATTACGTGAGTTGTAATGATTTTATGGTTCACAGGTCATTAACCGTGTAACGTACAATTTATAATGGTTACATGGGGTTAAGAGGAATTGTTTAGCTAATGCACAAGCATCCATTTTTTGCTCTTTGCCTAAAAGCATCTCAATGCCAGCGCTCAATCGTTGTGCCCTATGACGATACCAGCCTTAAACATCTCACGTTAATCCGTATCAATTCTGGCCGCGAAGAAGCCAACAGTCCCCTGTTACAATAATCTTGCCTGTTATTAAGTGCGCAATCGCTTGCTTAGCCGCTTAATATGTAATGTTGTTCCTTTAGTGTTACCTATAGTTGTCGACATGCTTGAAACCCTCTTTGGATATTTGGGGTCTTGAGCGGTAATGTGACGCCTAATATAAGGGTTTTGAGTGTTTTTTGACCTCAAAGCGCACTAAGGTTAATGCCATTGGTGAGATACCAAGGCGATAAAGGGGAATATAAATGCCATTTCCTACCATCGCCAAAGTAATAAGAATCTGGGGTCTACCCCGGCTGCGTTAAGGAAAAACGCATCAATGTCACCTACTATGGGGGGATTTTGCTGCTTTAAACAGGGTGAATACATCCTAATTGTATGTCAGGTAACCGTATGTTTACCTGGGTTTGTCGAACGGGCGGTCGTGCAAGAATGCATTGGCCGTTTAACCCATTTTTTTATAGACGGGCTAAATAAAAATGAATGATTGGTCTATTGATGCTGCTCGTGCTGGGTACAACGTTACCCACTGGAGCCAAGGGTTTTATGGGATCAGCGACCAAGGTGAGGTGACAGTGTCGCCGGATCCTAAGAATCCTGATCACAAGATTGGCTTAAATGAGCTAGCAAAAGACATGGTTAAAGCCGGGGTCGCTTTACCTGTATTAGTTCGTTTCCCGCAAATTCTGCACCACAGAGTGAACAGTTTGTGCCAAGCATTCGACCAAGCGATACAAAAATATGAGTATCAGGCGGACTATTTGCTGGTTTACCCCATTAAAGTAAACCAACAAAAAACTGTGGTAGAAGAGATCCTTGCGAGCCAAGCATCAAAAGAAGTTCCACAATTAGGCCTAGAAGCCGGCAGTAAGCCAGAATTAATGGCCGTATTGGCCATGGCGCAAAAAGCCAGTTCAGTGATCGTATGTAACGGTTACAAAGATAACGAATACATTCGTTTAGCCTTAATCGGTGAAAAGTTAGGCCATAAGGTCTACATCGTTTTAGAAAAACTGTCTGAGCTGAAGATGGTACTGGCCGAGTCTAAGCGTTTAGGGGTAAAACCTCGCTTAGGTCTACGTGCCCGTCTTGCCTTCCAAGGGAAAGGCAAGTGGCAAGCCAGCGGCGGCGAAAAGTCTAAGTTTGGTTTATCTGCCGCGCAAATTTTGACTGTAGTTGAACAGTTAAAACAAGAGGATATGTTAGATTCTCTGCAATTACTGCACTTCCACTTAGGCTCGCAAATCGCCAACATCCGCGATATTCGTCAAGGTGTGAGCGAAGCGGCGCGTTTCTACTGTGAATTACGTGAGTTAGGCGCCAGCATTAACTGCTTCGACGTTGGCGGTGGTTTAGCGGTGGATTACGACGGCACCCGAAGCCAAAGTAACAACTCGATGAACTATGGCTTAAGCGAATACGCGAACAACATCGTTAACGTGCTAACCGATATCTGTAATGAATACGAGCAACCTATGCCACGTATTATTTCAGAATCGGGCCGTCACTTAACGGCGCACCATGCGGTACTGATCACCGATGTGATTGGCACTGAAGCCTATCAGGTTGAAGATATCCAGCCGCCTGCGGAAGAGTCACCACAGCTGCTGCACAACATGTGGCAATCTTGGACCGAGATCAGCGGCCGCGCCGATCAACGTGCATTGATTGAGATTTACCACGATAGCCAAAGTGACTTGCAAGAAGCGCAATCGCTGTTTGCCTTAGGTCAATTAAGCTTGGCAGAACGTGCGTGGGCCGAGCAAGCAAACCTGCGTGTATGTCACGAAGTCCAAGGGTTGTTAAGTACTAAAAACCGTTATCACAGACCGATTATCGATGAGTTAAACGAAAAATTAGCGGATAAGTTCTTCGTTAACTTCTCGTTGTTCCAATCGTTACCGGATGCTTGGGGTATCGATCAGGTGTTCCCTGTGCTGCCGCTGTCTGGATTAGACAAGGCGCCAGAGCGCCGCGCTGTGATGCTGGACATCACCTGTGACTCTGACGGTATTGTTGACCAATACGTAGACGGTCAAGGGATTGAAACCACGCTGCCAGTGCCAGCTTGGAGCGCTGAAAGCCCGTATCTAATCGGCTTCTTTATGGTGGGGGCATATCAAGAGATTCTAGGGGATATGCACAACCTGTTTGGCGACACTAACTCAGCCGTTGTCAGCATTGAAGAAAACGGTATGACCAATATTGAATCGGTACTTGCCGGTGATACTGTGGCTGACGTGCTGCGCTATGTTAACTTAGATGCCGTTGACTTTATGCGTACCTATGAAGAGTTAGTCAACCAGCATATTGTTGAAGATGAACGCGCACAAATTTTAGAAGAATTGCAAGTGGGCCTGAAAGGTTACACCTATTTAGAAGATTTTTCTTAATATTGAATGTGTTGAATAAATCAGCCTAGGGTGACTTAGGCTGATTTTTTATTTTTCTGCGTTTAGCATTTTCTTCTCCGGTTTTTAAACCAAAGGGTCGCGGTTTTATTGAGGTCTCAGTCGTGTACAATGAGCCGAGCAAAATCGTTGGCTGAGATAACCAAAAGACGCCAAAACAAATGGATAAAATGAGGTCAACGGCTTGATGTTTTTTGAAGGTGCGGAAAAAAAGCTTGAGATCAGCCTGACGCCAAAGGCTGTGCCGCTGCGTCAGCGTGAGTTGACTTTTTGGACGACGTTGGTGGCCTGTGCTAATGCCGAAATCCTATCAAAAATCAGTAATAAAGACTGCGATGCTTATCTTTTAAGTGAATCGAGTTTGTTCGTTTGGGACAATAAAATCCTGATCCTCACCTGCGGCAACAGCACGCTTATCGAAGCGGCCTGCTATTTTATCAATAGCCTAGGCGGCGAGCATATCGCTGCGCTCTGTTATCAGCGCAAAAATGAATACCAAGCGCAGTTACAAAGCACCACCTTTGCTGAAGACATTGCCCAATTACGGACGTTGATATCGGGGCAAGCCTTTCGAGTCGGTCATTTAGATGCGCACCACCACTACGTGTTTTGTGCCGCAGGTGTTCCAATAACCCAAGTTGGGACTCGCCTTGAGCTGATGATGTATCATATTCGGGGGGAATTAGCGGAGTACCTCAATGATCCCGTGCAAACCGAACAGGGGATTGTCCACAGGCTAAAACTGACACAACTCTTTCCTGAGTTTCAGCTGGATATGCATTGTTTTAAGCCGACGGGTTTTTCGCTGAATGCCATTCAAGGTCGCCATTATTTCACTTTGCATATTACTCCCTCGGCTGGGCAAGGGGATCACTCCTATGTCAGCTTTGAGACCAATCTGAATTTAGCGGCGTATCCTTATCCGGTAGTTGCACAATTAATTAGCTTATTTGCTCCTTCAAGTTGGGATCTCGTTAGTGTTAATCAGCTAATCAGTACTGCAGGATTGTCTGAGCATTTATGTGTAGGGCATTGCTCAGTCACCACAGAGCAAGGAAATTACATTGATTTCAATCACTATCAGCAGCGTCAAACCGAAGAATTGTTTCCTGAATTTATGTAGTCTTTGTGTCAAGTTGGGTTTAGTTGAAAAATATACCAATGGGCCTGAGCTTGCATGCGTTTAGGGATGTAATGCTTGGTGTCGTGCTTTTCGAAAATTGAACTCGTGTTTATACCAATCACATTAAATATCTAATCAGTTCAGAGCCTCACAGGCATCTCAATCCAAGGCGCATTGACGAAGAAATGGTTATTCCCTTTTAAGTCAATGTAACACGGGAGTGAGATGCCTGTGAGGCTCCCGAAGGGCGGGGTTGAACGGGCTTTATACTGCGTTTAAGGCTTTCGACAGAGCACCAGTACGCCTTCAAGCCTTCGCCTTGTCTAAAGCCCGTTTAACTCCCGCTGAATGAACAGATATTTAATACGATTGGTATTATTTGTCTTAGTTTGTTGTGTGTCACATCGAACAGAGTGAAAGAGCATCACAAAGTTAGCCGATTTATTCAGCACAAGCTGAAAACTTTTCATCAAAAAGGGCCCTGATTTGGGCCCTTTAACAATTGATTGAGCGTTATTTGCTCACGTTGTGTTGATGTGTTTAACCAAAACGCGAATGTCGATGCTGTTTTGGATATTCAGTCAATCACTCGCTAACGCATCGGGGGATGATTATTGCCCTGCGATTTGCGCAAGCACTACTTGATGATGATCGCTGGTTTTAAACTTATCAAACACATGGGCAATAGTGCCATCGGTGTTGATGAGGAAGCTTAATCTATGGATACCATCATAGATTTTGCCCATAAACTTTTTCTCACCCCATACCCCAAACGCATCGGCCACACTGTGGTCTTCATCGCTGAGTAGGGTAAAGTTAAGTGATTGTTTTTCTGCAAACTTGGCTAATTTAGCCACAGGATCAGGGCTAATGCCAAGAACAGTGACGTTATGGCTATCGAGTTCGGCTTTGCTGTCGCGTAAACCGCAGGCTTGTACTGTGCAGCCAGGGGTTGAAGCCTTAGGGTAAAAGTAGACTAACACCGGGCCACGCGTTAAGCATTCTTGTAGGGAAACAGCATTACCCTGTTGATCTTGTAAGGTAAAAAGTGGCGCTTTGGCGCCAGGGGTTAAGGTGTTCATCAATTATCCTCTGTCGTTTCTTGAGGTCGTGCCTTCCATGCGTCTAATGGTGCAATCCAGTGCCATTTCCTCGGAGAGTTGATAGATACTCTTTTCGAGCTTTTCCAGTTCAACTTTTTCAGGAATATTGATGGTTAATGAAATGGTTTGCGTTTGCTCGCCATTGTCGAGTTCTTCAGAGAAGGAGCGAACTGCCGCCAAGTCTAAGGAACGGTCGGCAAGGAACTGGGTGATGCGTTTCATGGTGCCGCGTTGATCTTTACCGGTAAAGCGCACTTCAAGGCGTGAAAGGTAATTTTGCGGCGTGTGTTTCGAGGTGCGCTTCATCACGGTCATCAGTTCTAATTCAACACTGAGACTGGGGAGCAAGCTTTCAATTTTCGTTATGGATGCCCACGAACCTGACAACATCATAATTAAGGTAAATTCGTTACCAAATAATGCCATACGGCTGTCGACGATATCGCAGTCACAGTCGCTAGCAAGCCGAGCTAGTTTACTTACGAGTCCAGGACGATCTACGCCCATTGCGGTTACGACCAGGAAATTGGTCATGAATTGTCCTCACTTTTTCGATACCATAGAGCGAAAACTCGAGACCGAGCGCCGAGTTTTTGTGCGGGATGTAATGCTACCATAACTAAATCAATTTGAGAGCCCTGTTAGTGCTTGTCATTAATGGTTGGCATCAGTACCATAGCGAATCCTGAAATTTTGGGGAAGTCAGATGATAAACGGAAGCATCGTAGCCTTAATCACGCCAATGAACAGTGATGGCTCAGTAGATTTTGCAAGTCTTGAAAGGTTAGTCGAATTCCATATTGACCAAGGCACAGACGCCATTGTTGCCGTGGGTACCACCGGCGAGTCAGCGACTCTGCCAATGAATGAGCACGTTACCGTGGTCGCGCAAACGGTTAAGTTTGCGGCAGGCCGTATTCCAGTGATTGGTGGCAATGGTGCTAATGCGACAGCAGAAGCTATCGAACTGACCAAGTCCTTATCTAAAGTCGGGGTTGCGGCCATGTTAGGCGTAACACCTTACTACAATAAACCCACCCCAAAGGGCTTAGTTGCACACTATAAAGCTGTTGCAGCAAGCACTGATATTCCACAAATTCTGTATAACGTTCCCGGACGCACCGCTGTTGATATGAAGCCCGAAACGGTGGCTGAATTAGTAAGTGTGAGCAATATTATTGGCGTAAAAGAAGCAACGGGCGATGTATCTCGCGTTAAGCGCCTCCGTGAGCTTTGTGGTAATGACTTTATGTTGTATAGCGGTGATGACGCGACAGCAAGCGAGTTTTTACTATTGGGTGGTAATGGGGTTATTTCTGTTGCCAACAACATAGTGCCAAAAGCCTTTAAAGCCATGTGCGACGCTGCGCTTGCGGGCAATGCCGAATTAGCCGCAAGCATCGATGAGCCACTACGTGGCCTATATAGCACACTGTTTTGCGAAGCAAACCCTATCCCAGTAAAATGGGCGGCCCATCGTATGGGGCTGATTGAATGTGGTCATATTCGTTTACCTTTGACTGAACTTTCTGAGCAATGTCATGGTCTGTTGTTAGATGCAATGACTCGTGCCCAGATAGAGGTTAAATAATTAATGTTAAAGAAAGTCACCCCACTGTTCCTAGTTGCTGCCGTTGCAGCTTGTAGTTCGCCATTAGAGCGTCGCCAAGCCAACGGTGGTGAAGACTATGTACAGGCTGAGCAAGCGCCAATGCTAAAGATCCCTGAGGGATTGAAAACGCCGCCTTACAATAAAGAATACGACGTGCCCGCGTTAGGTCCTAAAGCAAACCCTGCGCTTGTTGGTAAAAACCTTGATATCCGCCCACCACTGCAAGTTTTGCCGATGGCAGAAGGCACGCATGTGGAAGAGGGCAGTGATAACATTAAGATCGTGGTTGAATCTATCGATAACAATGTCGACCTTAAGCAAGAGATTTTCACGAACCTAGATGACTTCTTAGCCAAACAAGCAATTCCTATCCGTAGCCGCGACTTTGACAAAGGCAGCATCGAAACCGATTGGATTGAAAGCCGTGAGGTGTTGGAGTCAAGTTTATGGGGCTCAGATAAAGAATATCTGCTGCGACAGCGTTATCGCTTCGATGTGGAAACTCGTCCACATGGCCGTACTGCCAATATCGTCATCCATTTGGTAGAACACGAAGAGTTTTACGATGGTAAAGAGCAAGATGTAATGCTCAGCGGTGAGGATAAGCAGCGTTACACCATCGATATGCTTAACAGTGCCATTGCTTATATGAGCGTTAAGCGTGAGCAAACCATTCAAGCAAATCGCTTGAAGCAGACCTTAGGGATCAATGTTGATTTGGTCACGCCAGAAGAAGGTGCTGCATATTGGTCGGCTAAGGCATCCTATAAGCAAGTGTGGGATCGTCTGCGTATCGTGTTACCAGAAATGGGCTTCGAAATTTCAGATATGGACAGCGCCAAAGGCCTGTACTTTATTAAATTTACCGATAACTCTGGTTTCTGGAGCTCGTTGTGGAACGACAATCAATTGTCCTTAAAAGAAGGTAGCTACCGTTTACTCCTAGAGGACGGTGAGACCCCTGATGAGACAAAGATTTTCCTTCGTGATGCTGAAGATCAGCCATTATCGAATGACGTTGTGAGCAAGGTATACGAGTCATTGTCAAGCCTGATGAAAGAAGAACGCAAGCTGCGTTAATTCTACCTCAAAGCAAAAAGGGCGATTTATCGCCCTTTTTTGTGTCTGTAATTTGGCCTATTGCCCATTCTCGATACCGCATGATGTATCAGAATATTTCTAGGGTATACCTTAGTTATAAAGTGGTTTTAGCTAAAACGGCTTTAATTGTTAGCTCGGTCAACACAATCTGCTTAAATCTAAAAGTATCGTACTGCATTCTGAACGTTAGTGGCACTTTTCAACTTAAGCATCAATTTAATACAAGTTTTACTGGCTCGGCGTAATTTGTAAGAAAAAGTAAAACGTATTGATGCAATGATGCGAGTGGGTAAACTAGCCGTCACTAATGCGAGTCATCATTTGGAAGCCGGATGAAAAAAATCATAATTATCATCGCCATTTTGGCAGCGGCATGGTTTGGATATCAAGCTATGCAGCCTCAAGAACAGGCGAAAGCGCAAGTTAAGCTCACCCCTAATGTTGTTATTGCCACCGCTGCCATGGCGCAAGTGCGTGACGAGGTTGAAGCTATCGGCACAAATAAGGCTTACGAATCCGTTACGATTACACCTAAAGTTACCGACGTTGTGACCTCATTAAAGTTTGATGATGGCGATATCGTTAAAAAAGGTGATTTATTGGTGCAACTGCAAAATGCAGAGCAATTGGCCAAAGTGAAAGTGGCGCAGGTTAAAGTGAGTGATAACCAGCGCGAATTAGCGCGGATTAGTTCGCTCGTTACCAGCCGCACCGTTGCGGAATTAGAACGTGACCGCCTGCAAACCTTAATTGATACCACTCGTGCTGAATTAGAGCAGGCACAATCCTCCCTTAATGATCGCAGTATCATCGCCCCTTTTAATGGCCGTTTAGGGCTACGCCAAGTGAGTGTCGGTAGCTTAGTCACACCGGGCACTGAGATCACCACGCTTGATGATATCTCTAAGATCAAATTAGACTTTTCAGTGCCTGAGCGTTTTATTCAAGACTTGCAGCCCGGCAAGCTTGTTGAAGCCAAAGCCGTGGCCTTTGCCGATGAAATCTTTAAAGGCAAGGTGATTTCTATCGATAGCCGTGTTAATCCAACCACTCGCGCCGTGATCGTTCGCGCCGAAATCCCAAATCCTGATTTACGCTTACTTCCCGGCATGCTGATGAAGGTCAAACTCATCAAACGCAGCCGCGAGGCGCTGATGTTGCCTGAATCGGCGATTATTCCGCTTCAGAAATCACACTTTGTTTATAGCGTGAATAAAGACAATGTCATTGAGCGTAAGCAAGTCACCATTGGTATTCGTACTCGAGGTTGGGTTGAAATTACCGATGGCCTAGCGATTGGCGAAAACGTGGTGATCCGCGGCCTGCTTAAGGTGCACCCTGGCGATGTGGTGAAAACCCAACTGGCTGAAAAGTTTAGCTATCTTTCCGATGCTACTGCGGAGCCAAGTGTATGATCCTGACCGATCTTTCCGTTAAACGGCCGGTGTTTGCCTCGGTCATTAGTTTATTGCTGGTGGCCTTTGGTCTGGTCGCATTCGGTAAATTACCGCTGCGGGAATACCCCAATATCGATCCGCCTATTGTCTCGATTGAAACCAACTATCGTGGTGCCAGTGCCGCGGTGGTCGAGAGTCGCATCACCCAACTGATTGAGGACAGGATCAGCGGCGTTGAAGGCATTCGCCATGTGAGTTCATCGAGCAGCGATGGCCGCTCACAAGTGACCTTAGAGTTTGATATTAGTCGTAATATTGAGGATGCGGCCAACGATGTGCGTGACAGAATTTCGGGTCTATTAGATAACTTACCTGAAGAAGCCGATCCCCCAGAGGTGCAAAAAGCCAACGGTGGCGATGAAGTCATCATGTGGTTAAATCTCGAGTCGGATCAGATGACGACATTAGAGCTGACTGATTACACTCGTCGCTATTTAGCCGACCGTCTGTCGGTGGTCGATGGGGTATCGATGATCCGAATAGGCGGTGGAAAAGTGTACGCCATGCGCGTTTGGCTCGATAGACAAGCGTTAGCATCGCGCAGTTTGACGGTTGCCGATGTGGAAGCCGCACTCAGGGCGGAAAACGTCGAGTTACCAGCTGGTTCGCTTGAGTCCAAGGAGCGCCATTTTACCGTGCGGTTAGAGCGGAGCTATCGCAGCGCGGAGGACTTTGCCAATTTGGTGATAGTCCAAGGCGAAGATGGCTATTTGGTCAAACTTGGCGATGTGGCAAAGGTGGAAGTGGGCTCTGATGAAGATCGCATTATGTTCCGCGGTAACAGGGAAGCCATGATTGGTCTTGGGGTCTCGAAACAGTCGACTGCTAACACCTTAGAAGTGGCCCGCGGCGTCAATGCGTTAGTTGATAAGATCAATCCTACCTTACCAGCGGGAATGTCGATTAAGCGCAGCTACGATAGCTCGGTGTTTATCGAGGCCTCGATCAAAGAGGTTTATCAAACGCTGTTCACCGCAATGATCTTAGTGATTATTGTGATTTATCTATTCCTCGGCAGCGTGCGGGCCATGTTAATCCCCGCGGTTACGGTGCCCGTGTCGTTGCTCGGCACGTTTATCGTGCTTTATGCCTTGGGCTATACGATTAACCTATTGACACTGCTGGCGATGATCCTCGCCATCGGCATGGTGGTTGACGATGCGATTGTGATGTTAGAGAACATTCACCGCCGTATCGAAGAAGGGGATTCGCCCTTAAAAGCCGCCTTCCTAGGCGCCCGTGAAGTAGCCTTTGCGGTCATTGCCACGACTCTAGTGCTGGTGGCAGTATTTATGCCGATCACCTTCCTTGAAGGGGACCTAGGGAAACTCTTTAAAGAGTTTGCGGTGGCAATGAGTGCGGCGGTGATTTTCTCCAGTATTGTGGCGTTAACCTTAAGCCCGATGATGTGCGCTAAGCTGCTCAAACCCGCGGAGCAGGACTCATGGTTAGTGCGTAAGGTTGATAGCATTATGGCCGGTATTTCCCGTTGCTATCAAAGTTCGCTAGAGGGTGCGATGACAAAACCGGTGCTGATGTCGGTTATCGTGTTGATTGCACTCGGTAGCAGCGTGTTTCTTGCCCAAAAAGTACCGCAGGAATTTGCACCGCAGGAGGACCGCGGCTCCTTATTTTTAATGGTTAACGGGCCGCAGGGCGCGAGTTATGAGTATATTGAATCCTATATGACCGAGGTGGAAAGCCGTTTAATGCCGCTGGTGGATTCAGGTGATATTAAGCGCCTGCTTATTCGTGCACCCAGAGGCTTTGGCCGCGCGGCTGACTTCTCTAACGGGATGGCGATTATTGTGCTCGAGGATTGGGGGCAACGTCGTCCAATGAAAGAAGTGATTGGCGATATTAATAAACGTCTTGCCGATTTAGCCGGCGTGCAAGCTTTCCCTGTGATGCGTCAAGCCTTTGGCCGTGGCGTAGGTAAACCTGTGCAATTTGTGATTGGTGGGCCAAGCTATGAGGAGCTGGCTGCTTGGCGAGATATCATGATGGAAAAAGTGGCGGAAAATCCTAAACTGCTTGGCCTAGACCATGATTATAAAGAGACTAAACCGCAGCTAAGAGTGGTGATTGACAGGGACAGGGCGGCCAGCCTTGGGGTGTCGATTTCCCATATCGGCCGTACTTTGGAGTCGATGCTAGGCTCCCGTTTAGTCACCACCTTTATGCGTGATGGCGAAGAGTACGATGTGATTGTGGAAGGGGAGCGCAGTAACCAAAATACCGCGGCCGATCTGCAAAATATCTATGTTCGCTCCGAACGGACGAAGGAGCTGATCCCACTGTCGAACCTAGTCACGGTAGAAGAGTTTGCCGATGCCAGTTCCCTTAACCGCTACAACCGTATGCGGGCGATCACTATCGAAGCCAGCTTGGCGGATGGTTATAGCCTAGGTGAAGCGCTGGATTACCTCAATCAAGTGGCGCGTGCTTATCTTCCAGCGGAAGCGGTGATCAGCTATAAGGGACAATCCCTTGATTATCAAGAGTCTGGCAGCTCAATGTACTTTGTGTTCCTGCTGGCGCTGGGGATTGTGTTCCTGGTATTAGCAGCGCAGTTTGAAAGCTATATTCACCCTATGGTGATCATGCTGACGGTACCGCTTGCCACAGTTGGCGCCTTAATTGGGCTGTGGTTTACGGGGCAGAGTCTCAATATCTACAGCCAGATTGGCATTATTATGTTGGTCGGTTTGGCGGCGAAAAACGGTATTCTGATCGTCGAATTTGCCAACCAGTTGCGGGATAAAGGTGTTGATTTTGATCGCGCCATTATTCAAGCCTCTTGTCAGCGTTTACGCCCCATCCTGATGACGGGGATTACCACTGCCGCGGGCGCTGTCCCTCTGGTTTTGGCAACGGGTGCAGGTGCAGAAACCCGCTTTGTGATTGGTGTGGTGGTGCTTGCGGGCATAATGCTCGCGACCCTGTTTACCATTTATGTGATCCCAACTGCCTACGGTCTCTTTGCCCGTAACAGCGGCTCGCCAGAAGCCATTGCCCAGCAATTAGAAAAGGAGTTGGCACAGGATTAATCCCACGCTAACGCTTAGCCAAAATAGGCGCTTAAGTACACTTAAGCGCCTATTTTATTTGTGAGCACTCTACTCATTTACCTTCGATAGCTTGAATATAGCGAAAGGAGGTTTTCTCAAAGCCGATGGACTCGTAGTAGGCTTGGGTTTTATCGCGGCGCATAGAGGTGGTGACCTCAAGCTGGCAACAACCTCGCTTACTTGCTCTGTCTTTGGCAAAGTCAATCAGTTGCGTCCCCACACCTAATCCTCTACTGGCCTCAGTCACCACTAAAGC
Source organism: Shewanella cutis (assembly GCF_022410515.1). GTDB lineage: Bacteria > Pseudomonadota > Gammaproteobacteria > Enterobacterales > Shewanellaceae > Shewanella > Shewanella cutis. The sequence continues at coordinate 23,152 of NZ_JACSDI010000011.1, forward strand.
AGTAATGCGGCAGATTTGCTGCTGCGAGGGAAAATAATCAAAAAAGATCAAACTTATCAACCCAACCACGACTCCATTAGACTCGGCGAGATAGATTTCATCGGTTCTGTTAGGGTTATTAAGATACTGCTGTAACTGCGCCTCGGTGGCACTATAACCCAGCTGCAACAGTAAGCTTGCTATGGGGTTAAGGTCGGTCAGTTGTGCAGGTCGAATCTGAATAGCGTCCATTATTCTTCCTTGTTACGTCCTGTCCCTAGATTTCTTTTCAGCATGTATTTTGCCAAGGCGCGACTATCGGTTGAAACATTTTGGGCCAAGGCATGATAGACGCCTATTTGGTCAGCGACTTTTCGGTGTTGCCCGAGTTTTTCCTTCGCTTGAATCGAGCTTATCACCACTCGAAACCCCACAATCGCCTGCGAGAGTTTGTCTATATATTCCTCTGGCATTAATGCTTTATCTGCCAATAGGTTAGGTTCATATTTTTTCATCAGTTTTTGAATGGCTGTGGCTGTGCCGTTATCCTCTAATATTTCGACTCTGCCAGTACAGTGAACCGCTGCATAGTTCCAAGTCGGGACCGCGGGGCCATTGGCGTACCAAGTGGGTGAAATATAGGCATGTGGTCCAGAGAACACCACAAGTACTTGCTGGCCATCGAGTTGTTTCCAATGTTCATTGGCTTTTGCCATGTGTCCATAGAGATAGCCTTGTCCATCCTCAGCTGGCTCGTAAAGCAGTGGTAAGTGCGTGGCTTCTAAGGTGGGAGAGATGAGCAATCCAAAGCCAAAGTCAGCAATTAACTCGGCTATCGCTTGTTTATCGTCAAGTGCCATATTTTTAGGAATGTACATAGATGCCTTCTACGGAGATTAATCCTATTTATGCCATCAGAAAGCGTTAATATCTCTTTGATGGTTTTGTCATTTTTTGAGCTAAAAACTAGGACGTGTTGAACACTCTTTCAGTCACGATATTTGGTTTAACGTATAAAAAATCCGATGCTCATGGCGAAACCGACAAGCACAATAAAGCCCCGTAATAGGGATTGGGAAATACGATAAGCCAGCGCGGCACCCAGATAGCCGCCAACTATGGCCATAATGGCAAGCAGTAACAGATATTGCCCTTCAATCAGATCACCGAGGGCGTAAATGACCACTGCGATGCTGGTGAGTAGGGCGGAGAGTAAATTTTTAAGCCCGTTCATCCCCTGTAATTGGGTTTGGCCGAGTAACCCAAAGGTTGCGAGTAAAATAATCCCTAATCCCCCGTTAAAATAGCCGCCGTAAATACAGACGAGACTGAGAATAATCATTGCCGTCAGTGGCTTGACGGTATTCACACGGGTGAGACTGGCAGGATTTAAGCGTTTTTTCAGTAGCCAAGGTCCGGCGATAAAGGCGAGGGTGGTCAGCAAAATTAACCAAGGGACAATATCAGCAAATACCTGCTCGCTGGTGCTAAGCAAAATCGCCGCGCCTAAACATCCGCCCGCAATCGCAATCAAGCACAGGGTTTTTAGGTTAAGATTTGCTGGATATTCAATCTCTTTTCGAAAACGCCAGGCACTGGCAAGGTAACCGGGGAGCAGGGCCGCCGTACCCGTAGCATTGGCTATCAGTGGTGGTACGCCCACAAACACAAGGGCAAATAAGGTGATAAAACTGCCGCCGCCCGCTACCGCATTTAACATGCCGCCGAGTAAGCCTGCGAGGGCGATCAGTAACCAATCCATAGTGAATGCTCCGCTGCCATTGTCGCGTTGAAGTAGAACGTCAATTGCTTATAAAAACATCACCTTAACAGTAAGTCATTCAGATGAAAAGCCATCAATACTGTTAAGTGACGAGCAGATTAATGGCTTTGTTATTAGGGCGTGTTGACGTTTCAGGGTTATTTTTGCAGCAATTTGGCTGGCTTTTATGCAAGGCAAAGTCCGTGCAGTGTAGTTATTCTACATAAACGGACGATAACGCGGCAGAAAAGCCAGCCAAATGCTGCCCGAGGGGTTCGTCTGGCAAGCCCTTGCTCTTACTTTCTGTCATAAGAGCCGCTCGTCATTTGAGTAGAATAACTACACATCATTCCTCGTTTCGCGAGCACGTGCTTGCCAGAACGAACAAAATCTAATCTCGAAACGTCAACACGCCCTAGCCTGCAGAATCGAGTTTAGGTATAAAGCCTTGGCATTAAGTGCTCAGCCTAACTCATCGAAAGTTATTCAGACTTATGATGCCTTTATTCAGCGTGAAACAGTCCTGACTCAAAAATCACCGTAGCGATTGCCAAATATTGATCGCTAAACACTTCTTCTCCCCAGCAATGTTGCCCACGCTCTTGATAGTACACATGGTAGCTGGCATTCGATGGCGTGGCGACGCAGTACCAACCATCAAATGTCTGCTTGCTAAAGTTGACCCAATACTGCGCATCCGCTTGCTTGATCTGCTGAAGTAGCGCCTTATCTTGCGCCAATAGCGCCGCAAGTTCAGCTGCGCTGGTGATCTTGTGCTCAGTTTTTAACTGATTAAGTAGTGCTTTGAGTGTCATAATAGCGCCCTTTATCCAGTGGATTGCACACCATATTAGCGAATGGCCGAGGTAATGGAGGATTCGATTAAAGCTTCAAAAACATCGGCTTGGCCTGCGGGGATCAGTTGCCGATGAATTTCGCGGCGTTTCGCACTGTCGAACAAGCGCTCCGCAACCCAACCCGTTAAATAGAGTGAGGACAGACAACCTCCCGCGGTGGCAATATTGCCATTGATCACCAGAGCAGAGTCTTCCACCTCCACGCCCATGGCTACCAATGCGGGTTTGGCATCGGGGTGAGTCGTTGCCGAGATATTGTCGAGTAAGCCTAACTTGGCAAAGAAAAATGACCCCGCACAAATACTGCCAAGCAATTGCCGTGTGGGATCTAATTTAAGGGCCGACATAAACTCAGGATCCGCAAGCGCGGCAGGTACGCCTTTGTAGCCACTGCTGAATAATACCACGTCAGCATCGGCGACTTGCGCGACATGACCATCGGTTTCTACCGTCATCCCCAAACTCGACCTGTGGCTAGGTTTGGTCCCGAGTACTTTGACTGTCCAGTCGGTTGTTGTGCGGCCGAGAATATCGCGCATTAAAAAGAAATCGATATCGGTAAATTCATCAAATATCACAATCGCAATCTGGTACATCCGTTGTCCTCTCGTTTGTATTCTGGTTAATGTGTGGGTTAACACGTCATCGGCCGCATCTTCAATCCGCCGATCCCTGTCGTTGCAGCATAATTGCGCATATGTTTGCGGCTGCGTTTATTAAGTGTGGGAGAGTAATAAAGTCTCATACTGAGTATTAAAGTATCATACTAAAATGGCAGCTAGCTCATAGGTACGCTGCCATTTCTAAACCCATTATGCCCCAAAGTGTGTTTCGCAGTTCAAAAAAGGAATAGGCCAAGTAAAGCTTTGCTTATAGAAAAGTTGATGGTTTGACTTAGAAGTGATGTATCCCATCTTTTTCGTAGTTTGAATTTTTTAATCAAAATCAAAGTCGTGGGGCTTCACCCCACACCTGACCAAGGAGGACTGCTCGTCCTATCCTCCTTGGATGCTCCAAGACGCCCCAACGGAGTTGAAAGCTCCTTGTGCTCATTGACAAATTTGCTATCGCTTCCGAAGGATGCGTCCCTGCACCTGCGAAAGCTAGCTCGCCATCCATGGCGAGACTCACGCAATTTGTCTATTCGCCCCGCGGCAACTCCGAGGGGAGGTGTATTCCTTGGAGTTTTGAGTCGTTAGATAGCGATTCATCAGCAAAAAATAAGCGTAAAAGAATGAGAAAGCTAAAACAATATCAAGTGATTACCCATCAAACTGTATAAAAAACCGCTACCGCAAAAAAGCAAATTCCTATAGCATCATTTATACCAATTGACATGGATGTGGCAACGGCCAAGTCCAACAAACGATTTATGCCCAGCAAACAGCGCAGCGCATAAGTACTAAGACGTTAGCACCACTAATTCGAGTCCAGAGTAATGACAACAGAAAAATTTAAAGCATCAGTTCAATACAATGATTTGCAAGGTTCATCTGCTGCAGATAACGCAGATTTTGGTGATGCCACAAAATGGCTAAGTGAAAACGGTTTTATCGATGAGCAGGAAAACTTAGTAGGTATAAAAGTGTATATTGGTGAAAACCATTGTGAACACAATGAGCCTGTTTTTGTAGAGTTTCTAATTGATTCTACAACCCGTAACCTTAATGATGTTTCAGGAGCAGAAGACAGCCCTATTGCACTAAGACGTGTGAGCAAGGATATGAGCATCAATGATTTCTTTGCTCTGTTTAAGCGTTTTGAAATCACACTGTCTTCTATGAGCGAACTTGAAAACAAGCACTATTCCTATGAATCGTAATGCTCATAAGTCAATCAAGAGGGGCGTTAGCTTTTTAAGAATAATTTATGATAGAACCTAAAACCAATGATTGGCCAATCGTATATAGAGAAATACATCTATTGGGTGGTGCTTTTTTAGTTAATGCTCCAGAAGACCCAAAGTCTGTAATACTATATCCGCATACGCTCGATAAAAAACAAGCTGTCTTCAAAATAGATGATTTTAAAAAACTATATCGTGTAGTCGATAAGTGTAATCTTGGCAAAATTGTTGGTGTTGATTTTATTCATCATGCTCACCAAATAGAGGGTAAAATGCCTATCGAATGGAGATTTTGTAATACTTATAACAACATGTCCTGGGCAAACATTGAAGCATGCTGGACATGGAGCAATATCGGTAATGAGGCTTATACTCAACAAAACGGGCATTTGTGGGACTTATCAAAGAGAATATCGCATCAGGCAACACTACTAAATCAAACCCTTAGAGAACTATCTTTAGCATATAGGAATCAATTGTTTTCTATTGTTGAGAGTTTTAAACCAGATAATAAGTTCATCAATGGTTTTTCCGATGATATATATGCCAAATTCCAACATTTTTTATACGATGCGTGTGTATTAAGAGATTATATCTCTGAGTTTGTTTTTCATTATGTAGTCCCCTCTCATTTAAAAGGGGGTATTTTAAATATGAATACAACATCAAAAATATTTAATAAATTTTTTAAAGAAAGAACCAATTTGACAGAATATGAGTTATTTTATAAAGAAATTTGTAACAAAAATGGTTGGGTTAACAAGCTCGGAATATATCGAGATTTAGTAATGCACGCATGCCCAATCGCCATATCGAATAAGCGAAATTATATTCGCACGACTACACTACTACTTCCTAACGACCAGTTTTTACCATTAGTAGTTGCGCCAATACCCAAATCACCAGAATTTATTAAGATCGATAGAAATAATTTTAAATATTTTAGTGATTTTAAAAAGCAAACCGACTCATTTTTTGATCTTTCGAATGATGAATCATCATCTGTTGATATTTTAACTTATGCGATATCTACGATGAGTGATTTTACCGAACTGTTATGGAGAACTATTTCTCAATCCCCATTGCAGGTCAAAATTTTGACGTTTGGGCCTCACAACACCAAAGGTGCCGCGATAATAAAAAGATAGTAAAAACATATGTTTGGGCTGATGCGCAGCCCCGTGTGTAAAATATATCCCTCATTGATGGAGTGTGATTATGGCAAGGATTTCTTTTTCTCCTGGTAACTTATCTGATCATCTTCATGAGATTATCGGTTATAAAGCTGGCTTGGCAACATCAATTGAACAAATGTGTGATTTACTTTCAGGTACTTCGTACGCTGATTCAATATTGAAATCTGAAATCGATGGTATTGCAATACGATCTGAGGATTACGAAGATTTATACTATCAACTTTTATATAAAATTGGTGTTACGAATACACCGAGACCTCCGTTGTTTACTCAATCACTGTTTTTCACAAATAGGTTGAAAGAAAAAGGTTTCGATTACATTGCTGATATTCAGAGTATTTACAGTAAGCACTATGAATTAGGAGTCGAGATAGCGATAAAAAATGGTCAGAGTTCCATTGATCCTAGACCTATGATTGCCGAAGTAATGGACAAATATGATAAGTCCGGAGCTAAAGATCTTCTTGAATTGATACAAATGTATGATACCCATTTTCAGAATAGTCCTCATACATCTGGAAGGTGGGAAGAATGGAAAGATATAATTGATCTGAATGACCTGTTTGATAAATATCAGCCAGTAGTATCGCATGGGAGTTTTTTAGATCAAAGGTTTCTTAATTTCTTGTCTAACAATCACGCTAAACTTGGTGATATTCACTGGCGTAAATTCGAAGAGTTAATTAGTGAGTGTTTCAGTAAATCGGGCTATAAAGTAGAGCTTGGTCCTGGTACAAATGATGATGGTGTTGATATTCGTGTTTGGAAAGACACAGTACAAACACATCCAGAATTCATTATTCAGTGTAAACGCTATAAAACAAAGATTGATAAAGTTACTATTAAGGGGTTATATACTGACGTCCTCGACGCGCAAGCTCAAACAGGTTTACTAGTTACTACATCGGAGTTTAGCCCAGGTGCTAGAACTACTATTTCAGCTCGCAAATATCCAATTAAAGAGGTGAATGGGGATAAGGTTTCTGAATGGCTAAAAGCCTTGAGAACTCCAGGAACTGGAATTATAAGGGTATAAAAAAGTCATTATGAAGGGACACATAAAGCTGGTTTGTGTCCCTTTGTTCCTAATTTTAGCGAAGCCTTTTGTGCCCCATATGGCGGCGTTATCCCATAGAAATATTAATCCGAAACCAACGAAGTAGAGTAAAAAATTTAGCAAGGTTTTGTCCCGAAGAGAGTTACAACGAGTATGATACTTTAATACTCAGTTGTAGCTTGGTTTGGACTTGGTAGTAGCAACTAGTATGAATCTGTATTTTTGGCCACGTTTAATCTTAAACGGTTCGAACCGAGTTAATTGACAGTTTAGTATGAAACTTTATTTCTCACCAACATTAAGATATTTAGCTAACAACTTGAGTATCCTTACTATTTTGGCTGCGGCGAGTTTACCGTAACGGCATACAAGGTGGCTAACTGTGAAGTAAAACGGCTATACAAGTCACCAATGCACACGATTTGTAAAGCAGGGGGGAATATGCAGAGCATTGCAGCAAACTGCACTGATGCGTTGGCGACCATCGAAAAAAGGGACTTTTTCGTTGAGCCCCCAAGGATGGGTTTACGGCGTGTCGCCAGAGCATAAGTGCTGTCGCACTTGACAGGTTCAATGGGTTAAGCAGAGCAATAAAAAGCCCAGAATCATCTTCTGGGCTTTTTAAAACTAAAAAAATCGGTTAACACTCAACACTTTTTAGGCTAAAGCTTCAATCTAACGTAAGTTTCAAGCCTTATTGCTATAGGTTATTTGCGCATTTTAAAGAACGCTTAAAACACCATTTCTGGTACATGGTCTGGCACGATTAATTTGCCAGCGGTTTTGCTAACAATTTCTTCAACGCTGACACCGGGGGCGCGCTCTAACAGATGGAAGGCGCCATCTTTAATCTCGATAAAGGCTAAATCGGTGACAACACGTTTGATGCAGCCGTAACCTGTGAGGGGTAATTCGCACACGGGTAACAGCTTGGAGTTACCGTACTTATCGGCGTGCATCATAGTGACGATAATATTTTCGGCACCCGCCACTAAATCCATTGCGCCGCCCATGCCCTTGATAAGCTTGCCTGGGATCATCCATGAGGCGATAGAACCATTCACATCGACCTCAAAGGCGCCGAGTACGGTTAAGTCCACATGGCCGCCACGGATCATGGCAAAGCTTTCGGCGGAGGAGAAAAACGAGGCACCTTTTACCGCAGTGACGGTTTGTTTACCGGCGTTAATTAAATCTGGATCTATGGTTTCTTCCGTCGGAAATTCCCCCATGCCGAGCAGGCCGTTTTCCGATTGCAGCATCACTTCCATACCTTCGGGAATATAGTTAGCCACGAGCGTGGGAATACCAATACCGAGGTTGACGTAGTAGCCGTCTTGTAATTCTTTGGCAACGCGCTGTGCCAGTTGTTCTCTTGATAATGCCATGATCTTTATCCTTCCTTTACCTAGAGTCGCTATTGGCCTCAATTTTTGGGCTTTTACTTTGGGCTCTAGTTTGAGCCAAGACTCTGTCGCTTTAGCTTGCGTTGTTAATCGTTCGCGCTTCTTATTTCGCCGCTTTTACCGTGCGCTGCTCGATACGTTTCTCGAACTTGCCTTGGATAACGCGATCAACATAAATGCCGGGAGTATGGATATGATCAGGATCGAGCTCGCCCGGTTCTACAATAAACTCGGCTTCCACTACCGTGATTTTGCCCGCGGTTGCCATCATAGGGTTAAAGTTAGCGGCGGTTTTGCGGAACACTAAGTTACCCATAGTATCGGCCTTCCAAGCGCGAACGAGGGCAAAATCGGCGGTCAGTGATTCTTCTAACACATAGTGACGGCCTTTGATTTCACGGGTTTCTTTGCCATCAGCCACGGGGGTGCCGTAGCCTGTGGCGGTAAAGAATGCCGGAATGCCTGCACCGCCCGCGCGGATTTTTTCCGCCAGCGTGCCCTGCGGCGTTAAAATCACATTCAGTTCGCCCGAGAGCATTTGCTGCTCGAAGGTAGCATTTTCACCCACGTAGGAGGCGATCATGGTCGAAATCTGGCGGTGTTTTAACAATAAGCCCAGACCGAAATCATCCACACCAGCGTTGTTTGAAATGGCGGTTAAGCCCTTAACGCCCATCTTAACCATTTGATTGATTAAGCCTTCAGGAATACCGCACAGGCCAAAACCGCCAACCATAATGGTCATATGATCGGATAAACCTGTTAACGCTTCTTCATAGCTGCTGACGACTTTATTGAGTCCTGCCATTTTGATGTCCTTTAAATTGTTATTCGTGTCCAATCATTTCTAGCACCTAGCACCTAGCACCTAGCACCTAGCACCAAGCACCTAGGCTTTGGCGCCCTGCAAGATTGCATTGGCGACTTTAGAGCCATTAAGACGATTTAATTGTTTGCTGATCCCAAAACCCGCTAATGCCAGTTTTTCTAAATCGATACCCGTGTTTAAGCCCAGACCGTGGAGCATGTAGACTAAGTCTTCACTCGCCAGATTGCCTGAGGCGCCTTTTGCATACGGGCAACCACCTAGGCCTGCCACTGAGGCGTCAAAGCTACGCACGCCTAAATCGAGACAGGCGGTAATATTGGCTAATGCTTGGCCATAGGTGTCGTGGAAGTGCAGGGCAAGCTTTTCAACCGGCACGCGCTCCATCACGGCTTGCAGCATTTTACGGGCTTTTAACGGCGTGCCTACACCGATAGTGTCGCCGAGTGAAATTTCGTAACAGCCCATTTTGTAAAGGATTTCAGACACTCTTGCCACTTCACTCGCCGTGATTTCCCCTTCATAGGGGCAACCTAAAACGCAGGACACATAGCCACGCACGGGGATATTGGCGGCTTTTGCCATATCCATCAACGGGATAAAGCGTTCAATCGACTCTTCAATCGAACAGTTGATATTGCGTTGACTAAAGCTTTGTGATGCCGCACCAAAGATAGCGACTTCGGAAGCTTTTGCATCCAGCGCCAGCTCTAAGCCTTTGACATTAGGGGTGAGGGCGCTGTAAACCACGTCCGCTTGGCGGCGAATTTGGCGCAATACTTCGCCGCTATCGGCCATTTGTGGCACCCATTTGGGTGACACAAAACTGCCTGCTTCAATTCGCTTCACGCCCGCATCGGCGAGGGATTCAATCAAGGCGACTTTGGCCTGTGTTGGGACGGCAGCTTCATTCTGCAAGCCATCACGGGGCCCCATCTCGAACAGGCTAACCCTATCCGAGGTCGCGTTTAACGAGGTAGAGCCTAAGTTCGCAAGATCCAGCGCAGACATTTAAGCTTCCTCGCTCTGGGCTTTGGGCTCGACATGGAGCAGCACTGCGCCATCGCTCACTAGCTCACCTGCCTTAAAGTAGAACTCAGTGACGATACCGTCGAAGGGCGCTTCGATGGTGTATTCCATCTTCATCGCTTCCATCACCAGTAGCCCTTGTCCTGCCTTAACCTCTGCACCGACTTCCACTAAGTGGGTGACGACTGTGCCGTTCATTGGGGCTTTGAGCTTATCTTCGTTGCTCGATTCTGCCTCAACCACTTGGGTTTTGACCGCCCTGAAGTGATAACTGCCCGAGGGTAAAAACAGCGTAAAATCATCGCCCTGAGCACTGACTGGCACTTTACTCTTATGGCCGTTGATTTCGGCTAACAGTAAATCCTGCTTAAGCTCACCACTAAGGGATTTACTCACTTGGCCATCGGCTGCGGATTGGGATAATTGGTAGTGATCACCAAAGTCTAATAGCACCAATTGTTGTAACTCGTGGGCATCGTCGAGCAGGGCAATAGAATGTTGGCTGACACTGTTGAGTCTAAAGCCACTGACTTGGCCCCAAGGCGAGTAAGGATCGGCACTATTAATCGCCTGTGCCTTGGCGGCTTCTTTACGGGCAAGTACTTGATACAGCGCGGCAAAGGCAAGTGCAGTGTCGGCTTCGCTCGAAGCACTGCCAATCAGCGCATCGCCGTAACGGTTGATAAAGTCGGTGCTAAAGTCGGCCTTGGCAAAGGCGGGATGCTCGGCAATATTGGCCAAAAATTCAATATTGTGCTTAAGCCCGCTGATTTGGTAGGACTCGAGGGCATGCACTAGGCGTTGCAGCGCGCGCGGACGCGACTCATCCCACACAATCAGTTTGGCGATCATCGGATCATAAAAGTTACTGATCACATCGTTTTCACGAATGCCGGAATCGATACGCACGTATTTGCTTTGCTCGGGTTCGCGCAGGAAATTGAGCTTACCGCTGGCGGGTAAAAACTCATTTTGCGGATCTTCGGCGTAAATACGTACCTCAAAGGCGTGCCCATGGATACGCACTTCGTCCTGTTTGAGCGGTAAAGGTTGACCACTGGCGACCATTAACTGCCATTTGACTAAGTCTTGGCCCGTCACCATTTCGGTTACTGGGTGTTCTACCTGCAGACGGGTATTCATCTCCATAAAGTAGAAGCGATTGTCGGTATCTAACAGGAATTCAACGGTTCCCGCACCGACATAATCGATAGCCTTGGCGGCGGCCACGGCAGCTTCACCCATTTGGGCGCGCAGTTCATCACTTAAACCTGGGGCTGGCGCTTCTTCTACCACTTTTTGATGGCGGCGCTGAATCGAACAGTCGCGATCCGATAGGTAAATCGCATTGCCAAAGGTATCGGCAAATACTTGCACTTCGACATGGCGAGGCTGGCGCAAGTAACGCTCCAGCAATAATTTATCGTTACCGAAGGAGGAGGCTGCTTCACGGCGCGCCGAGTTGATGGCGTCCATGATTTCGCCTTCATTTTCAACTATACGCATACCTTTGCCACCGCCACCGTAGGCGGCTTTTATCAGCATGGGGAAGCCGATTTTTAAGGCTTCGGCCTTGAGGGTGGCATCGGTTTGATCGTCACCATGGTAACCGGGCACTAAAGGCACTTGCGCTGCCGTCATAATCGCTTTGGCCGCACTCTTGCTGCCCATGGCATCGATAGCATCGCTGCCAGGGCCAACAAATACGATTCCGGCCGCCTCACATTTGCGGGCAAAGTCGGCGTTTTCAGATAAAAAACCATAACCTGGGTGAATGGCTTGTGCATGAGCTTTTTTGGCGATTTCAATAATCAAGTCGCCCTTCAGGTAAGAATCCGCCGGGGCGCTGCCACCTAAGTAAAACGATTCGTCGGCCATGGCAACATGGCGGGCATTTTTATCGGCATCGGAATATAAGGCTACGGTGCGAACGCCCATGGCCTGCGCGGTTTTGATAATGCGGCAGGCAATTTCACCACGGTTAGCAATTAAAAGCTTAGTGAACATGCTGTTAGTCAACATCTGCTTGGTCAACATTAAAGTGCTCCTTGGGTATCGGTTGGCGTGTGCCAGTTCGGCTGACGTTTCTCAAAAAAGGCGTTTAAACCTTCTTGGCCTTCATCAGATACCCGAATGCGGGCGATGCGCTCGCTGGTGTAATCAATCGTATCTTGGTCTATTACGCCGTCTTCGAGGCGGGCGAGTAGTGTCTTCACCCACGCCATTCCCTGCGGACTGTTGGCGAGCAGCGCGGTGATAATCGGCTGCACTGCGGCCGCCAAATCGTCGTTTATCTCATGGATAACATTGAGTTTAAGTGCCGTTTGCGCATCAAAACGCTCCGCAGTCAGCATATAGCGGCGTGAGGCGCGATTACCCATGGCGCGAGCAACGTAGGGGCTAATTACCGCAGGGATCAGCCCAAGTTTGACTTCGCTTAAGCAGAAGCTTGCGCGCTCGGTGGCGATGGCAATATCACTGGCGCAGATTAACCCAAGCGCGCCGCCAAAGGCCGCCCCTTGGACTAAGGCGATAGTAGGTTTTGGAAAGGTATCTAGATCCTGCATCAGCTTGGCCAGCGCCTTGGCGTCATTCAGGTTTTGATCAAAATCCATCTTGGCTTGTTTGCGCATCCAATTTAAGTCGGCACCAGCGCTGAAGTTTTTGCCATTGGCTTTTAATACCAGCAGTTTGCAGTCTTGGTGCTCAGCAAAATAGCTAAGCACAGCGATCATTTTGCTGATCATCACCTCATCGAAGGCGTTGTGCACTTCGGCTCTGTTAAGAATTAACTCGCCCACGCCGTTATTCAGCGCGTAGCTTACATGTTGCAAATGGCCTAAGGATTGAGTGCTAGTGTTCTGGTGTTGTGTGTCAGTCATTATTATTCCCGTCATCGTTATTCCCTCTATGAGTGATACGTAAGGCATCGCAAGATGCGTTACATACGGAAGACGCCGAAGCGGGTGTCTTCGATAGGGGCATTTAATGCGGCTGACAGGGCAAGGCCCACTACATCACGGGTTTGCGCTGGGTCGATAATACCGTCATCCCACAGGCGGGCACTGGCATGGTAGGGATGACCCTCTTTATCGTACTGGGCAATAATCGGTGCCTTGAAGGCCTTTTCATCCTCAGCAGACCATGCTTCGCCTTTACGAGCTAAACCGTCGCGACGCACTGTGGCTAATACGCCAGCGGCTTGCTCGCCACCCATTACAGAGATGCGCGCATTGGGCCACATCCACATCATGGTCGGCTCGAAGGCGCGGCCACACATGCCGTAGTTACCCGCACCGTAGCTGCCACCGATAATCACAGTGAATTTAGGCACATTGGCGCAGGATACTGCGGTTACCATCTTGGCGCCGTGCTTGGCTATACCTTCGTGTTCGTACTTTTTACCCACCATAAAGCCGGTGATGTTTTGCAGGAACAATAGCGGAATTTTGCGCTGGCAGCACAGCTCGATAAAGTGCGCACCTTTTTGCGCCGATTCGGAGAATAAAATGCCGTTGTTGGCGACAATCCCTACCGGATAGCCGTGAATACGGGCAAAACCACAGACTAAGGTCGCACCATAGTTGGCTTTAAACTCATCAAAATCCGAATCATCGACGATGCGGGCGATGACTTCTTTGACATCGAAAGGCTTTTTCAAGTCGGTGCCGACGATGCCGTAGAGTTCGTTGATATCAAACTTCGGTGGCTTAACTGGGCTCAGTAGGCTGCTGATTTGTTTTTGATGATTTAGGCGCGATACCGCGCGGCGGGCAAGCTCTAAGGCATGCTCATCGTTTTGGGCTAAGTGGTCCGCCACACCTGAAATTTTAGTGTGTACATCGGCACCGCCAAGTTCTTCGGCGCTGACTTCTTCACCGGTCGCTGCTTTCACTAACGGCGGCCCCGCTAAGAAGATAGTGCCTTGTTCTTTAACGATAATCGATTCATCGGCCATCGCTGGCACATAGGCGCCGCCCGCGGTACACAGACCCATTACCACCGCAATTTGGGGGATACCTTTAGCGGACATTTGCGCTTGGTTGTAGAAAATCCGGCCGAAATGATCGCGGTCTGGGAACACTTCATCCTGACGAGGCAAGTTGGCGCCGCCCGAGTCGACTAAATAGATACAGGGCAGATGGCAGCGGCTGGCAATTTCTTGGGCGCGTAGATGTTTTTTAACGGTAATCGGGTAATAAGTGCCACCTTTAACCGTGGCATCGTTAGCGATAATCATGCACTCGACGCCACTCACGCGGCCAATGCCTGCAATGATGCCTGCGGCGGGCACTTCTTCGTCATAGACTTCAAATGCCGCAAATTGCGACAATTCTAAAAAGGGCGAACCTGCGTCTAGCAGTTTCTCAACCCGTTGACGGGGCAGGAGTTTACCGCGGGATAAATGACGCTCAAGGGCAACGGGGCCGCCGCCGAGTTCGATTTTGGCGAGTTTGGTTTTGAGATCGGCCACGAGGGCGGCCATATCGTCGGATTTGGCTTTAAATTCATCGCTACGGGCGTTGATACGACTGCTTAATTGCGTCACGTTGATTGTCCTTATAAAGCGGTAACTCAGTATCAGTTGGCTCGGTGAGGCGAGGGAGCATGAAGGGCTTAAGCTCATCATGCGCCGTTCGCCCTAGGTTGCTTATTTCGATTCGTTATAGAGCTCGCGGCCAATCAGCATACGGCGAATTTCTGAGGTGCCAGCACCGATCTCATAGAGTTTGGCATCGCGCAGTAAGCGGCCTGTCGCATATTCATTGACGTAACCGTTACCGCCGAGCAATTGAATGGCATCCAGTGCCATTTTGGTGGCCAGCTCCGCACTGTAGAGAATGGCACCCGCCGCGTCTTTACGGGTGGTTTCACCGCGATCGCAGGATTTCGCCACGCTATACACATAGGCTTTAGCGGCGTTCATACCTGTGTACATGTCGGCTAATTTGCCTTGAACTAATTGGAATTCACCGATGGATTTACCAAATTGCTCCCGCTCGTGGATATAAGGCACGACGATATCCATACAGGCATTCATAATCCCAAGCGGGCCGCCTGAGAGCACGACGCGCTCGTAATCTAAGCCACTCATCAGCACTTTGACGCCATTGTTTAGGCCGCCGAGAATGTTTTCCTCTGGCACTTCGACATCTTCAAACACCAGTTCACAGGTGTTTGAACCGCGCATCCCCAGTTTGTCGAGTTTTTGCGCTTGGCTGAAACCTTTAAAACCGCGCTCAACGATAAAGGCAGTGATGCCGTGAGCGCCCTTAGTTAAGTCGGTTTTGGCATAAATTACATAGGTATTGGCATCGGGACCGTTGGTGATCCACATTTTGTTGCCATTGAGGATATAACGGTCGCCTTCTTTACGGGCGTGCAGCTTCATCGAAACCACATCGGAGCCGGCATTGGGCTCACTCATTGCCAGTGCGCCGATATGCTCACCGCTCACCAGTTGGGGTAAATATTTGGCTTTTTGTGCAGCATTACCGTTACGGTTAATTTGGTTTACACACAGGTTAGAGTGGGCACCGTAACTTAACCCTATAGAGGCTGAAGCGCGGGAAATTTCTTCCATTGCGACAACATGGGCGAGGTAGCCCATGTTTGCGCCGCCGTATTCCTCAGGCACAGTGACACCTAAAAGCCCCATCCCACCCAGCACGGGCCAAATTTCGTTAGGGAAGGCGTTGTCGTGGTCGACTTTGGCGGCAATGGGGGCGATTTCGTGTTGAGCAAAATCGTGCACCGCATCGCGCAGCATATCGACATCTTCGCCTAGGCCAAAATTGAGACTGGTGTAGAGTGAGTTCATTGCTTGTGTCCTTTCAGATGTTCTAATTTATATTTTTATGATTATTAGGTGCTTGAGTCTTTAAATTTGTCTTGCTTTGCGTGATGTATCCCTATCACGCGGTCGTGCTAACTGAGGTGCTTGTTAATGCTATGCTCGCAAAGCCTCGAAGGATTAGGCTTTAGCCTTGCTTTCTTCTAAGGCGAGGCGGCATTGCTGCTCGGCCGAATTCAGCTCCATCAGAACCACTTTAATGTCGTCCATTTGCTGCTGTAGCGCGGATTTCTTTTCTTCCACCAGGGCAAGCATGGTATTGAGTTGGGTGGTGCTGCTCTTGTCGGCATCGTATAGCTCGAACAGACGTCGGGTTTCCGCGAGGGAGAACCCAAGGCGCTTGCCGCGCAGGATTAGTTTGAGTCGAACCCTGTCTTTGAGACTGTAAATACGGGTTTGACCGCGACGTTTTGGCTTAAGTAAGCCTTGGTCTTCGTAAAAACGAATACTTCGGGTCGTGATATCAAACTCTTTAGAGAGATCACTGATCGAATAAGTCGTTTGTGGCGTGTTGGTTGCGCTCATTCATGCACCTTTGTTAATCATTTTTAAGCAAGATATATGAAGTTTACGTAAAGGTAAAGATTGCGGCGTGGTTAGTCTGGTATTTTTGTCAATTCTTGTTGCCACCTTGAAGAATGGGCTTTGATTAACTTTCTGATAAAAATGATTTTAATTAGATTTCATACAAGCGTTTTTTTAGAGGGAGTCCCCGTGTTGCCCATATGGCGACACGGGTGAAGGGCGTTTATCAAGGGGATGAACCAAGACATATTTGAAAGTGTTTAGTCCAGCGTATTAAGCAAGCCGTCGTCTGCTAACACACCTTCATAGGTTGGGCGGTTTAATGCCTCGATAAGGACCGGATCGCGTGTATATACATCATTGTAAAACTTGATTTTTCCATTTTTGATCGTTGCCGTCCAATACATGATCAAAATATCTAAGGGTTCATCTAAAAACAGGTTTTCTGTTTTCCCCTCTGCAAGTTTGTTATTGAGTGTTTCGCTCGACCAATTCGCATTAGCACTCAGGAGTTTATCGGCGAGCACTAAGGGATCTTTTACCCGAATACAGCCGTGACTAAAGGCTCTGTCCGTTTTATCAAATAGATTTTTAGACGGAGTATCATGCAGATAAATCGAATATTGGTTTGGGAAGATAAATTTTACTAAACCAAGTGAGTTATCTGCTCCTGGCTCTTGCACAAACCAGTAGGGGAAGTTTTTGCGTGTCATACTGTGCCAATCTATACCGCTGGCATCGACGGGCGTGCCTGAACTTTCAACCACTTTAAAGTGCTTTTTGTGCAGATAATCGGGATCTTTGCGCAGATGATTAATGATTTCGGTGGAGATGCTATTTGGCACCGTCCAAGTAGGATTCACGACCACATATTTTAATTTGGATTTAAACAATGGCGTCTTTGCGTCGATTTTGCCGATGATAATGTCGGTACGCCAGTTTAAGTTATTGTCTTTAAATAGTAATAATTCGTAGCCAGCCAAATTAACCAGCAGATAGTTTGCCGGCAAGTTGGCTGATAGCCAGCGGGCACGCTCGAGGTTAATGCGGATCTGCTCGACCCTTTGTGCATAGGGAACATTCAACGCGGCCATAGTGCCTGCACCGATCACGCCATCGGCCTTAAGGCTATGATCTGCTTGAAATTGACGTATCGCGGCTTCAAGAATGTTGTCGTAGATTAAGGGAGCGTTCACGGCGGCGCTATTCTCCGCTGGCGAGCTTGCTGCTAAGTAACCTAACTCTTTTAGCCGTGTGGCAATGCTTTGTACCGAGGGGGAAGTGCTGCCGGGTTTAATGACTTCCGTATAGGGAATGGGCGTAAATGGATAACGTGCTGCCAAGTCTTTATAACGGGCAAGATACTGTTTTAGCTGATGATAAGGAGTAATCTTAGGCGCTAATCCCTTAATCGCCTCGGCAACTGTACGCGTTTTAATATGGGCTTCAAGCTGTTTTAATGTGGTATCAAAATCCAGATGGGCTTCATCATAGTTCCAGGTTTTGCCGAGCATACTGGGATTGACTTTGCCATTAAGTAAATGGATGGCATAGGTAATAATGCCATCGGTTAGCAGCACTTCAAATACACTGCTGCGGTACTCATCTTGCCAATTCGATGCACTCAGCTGTTGGTAAAGTTCGACCAACTTGGGATAGTGGTAATCTTCCTTTGTAAGACCTTCCTCATCAGCACTTTTAATCACATCGAGCAGCGTGGCTGCATAGCCTTTATCCTCCCAGAGCGCTTGATATTGGCGCACATGATAGACCCGTGAGAGTAACTTAGCGTTAATGATCTGAGTGTTATCGACGTTAGCTCGTTCACCAATAGACAGCGGCTCGAGTAATGCTTCAAGCTGTTGCGTCGAAGCCAAACAAGCCGTGCTGACGAGATTGATGAATAGCAGTAAACCGAGCTTTAATCCGCTGAAGCGTTGCATAATGAGTATTTCTTTCCGTGAAAAAATCCATTAAAGACATAAGACTATGTGGAACTATTCTGCACGGCAAGTGTTTAGATGGTTTATCTAACCCGTTTTATTTTCACCGTTGTTTATCCCTTAGTCTAATGGGGGAATAATGCGTGGCAGGTCATAATCACTTTTGGAAGGAAGGGGAGAGTTTCACCTGTGGTAACACAGGAAAATGTCATGATGGGAGGCCTTATGACAGATGTTGGAAAACAATTACATCAAACATCTATTGCGAATAAACAAGCATTTTGGCAACAAGCAGCCAAAGCCTTAGAGTGGGTTACGCCAAGCAAACAAATATTAGATGAAAGCGAGGCACCGTTTTATCACTGGTTTAGCGATGGTGAGCTAAACACGTGTTATAACGCGATAGACCGACACGTGCTCGCTGGCCGCGGCGAGCAGATTGCGATTCATTACGTTAGCCCAGTAACAGAAACCGAGTACAGTATTACCTATCACGAGTTGCTGGCTCAAGTAGCAAGGCTTGCAGGGTATTTACGTACTATGGGGGTGACAAAGGGTGATCGGGTAGTTATTTACATGCCGATGGTACCCGAAACGGCCTATGCGATGCTTGCATGCGCGCGCATTGGCGCCATTCATTCGGTGGTATTTGGTGGCTTTGCGGCCAATGAACTTGCTACCCGTATCAATGATGCCAAGCCAAAGCTGGTGATGTCTGCATCCTGTGGGATCGAACCTTCGGGTGTTGTGCCCTATAAACCCTTATTAGACAAAGCGCTTAATGAAGCCGTGCACAAAGTTGAGCATTGCTTGATTTTAAACCGTCCTCAATATGAGGCGCAGATGCAAGCGGGGCGCGATAAGGATTGGCAAACCGCACTAAAGGGATGTGAAAGCGTTGATTGCGTCGCGGTAAATGCAACCGATCCTTTGTATGTGCTCTATACCTCTGGGACTACGGGCCAACCTAAAGGGGTCGTGCGTGACAATGGTGGTCATGCGGTGGCATTGGCTTGGTCGATGGCCAATATTTACGATATTCATCAAGGCGATGTGTTTTGGGCTGCATCGGATGTGGGCTGGGTTGTGGGCCATTCCTATATTGTTTATGGTCCGTTACTTGCGGGCGCGACCACGCTGCTATATGAAGGCAAACCCGTTGGCACACCAGACCCCGGCGCCTTTTGGCGCACGATTGCTAAGTATCAAGTTAAAAGCTTTTTCACCGCGCCCACGGCGATCCGCGCTATTAAGCGCGAGGATCCTGACGGTGAATTTATCCATGGTGTCGATTTAAGCTGCTTGAAGAATGTCTTTTTAGCTGGGGAGCGCTGCGATCCCGACACCTTGCATTGGGCTGAGGACAAGTTAAATAAACCGGTGATCGACCATTGGTGGCAAACTGAAACAGGTTGGCCAGTGGCCGCCAATTTAATGGGTGTAGCACCGATTGCGGTTAAAGCTGGCTCACCGGGGCGACCTGTTCCGGGTTACCAAGTTGATGTGGTCGATGAGATGGGGGCAAAAGTGGCGCCGAATGTGTCAGGCAATGTGGTGATAAAATTACCACTGCCACCTGGGACACTCACTACGCTTTGGCAAAACAATAAACGCTATCAAGACAGTTACTTATCTATGTATCCCGGCTACTACCTCACTGGTGATGCAGGCTACATGGATGAAGAGGGTTATCTTTACATTATGAGCCGCATTGATGACATCATTAACGTAGCGGGTCATCGTCTCTCTACTGGGCGGTTTGAAGAGGTACTGTGCCAGCATCCCGATGTGGCTGAAGCCGCTGTAATTGGTGTTGATGACAAATTAAAGGGCCAAGTGCCATTAGGCTTAGTGGTACTTAAAAAGGGCGTGACCATTACGGATGAAGAATTACATAAGCAATTGATTTCGCTTGTCCGCCAAGAAATTGGTCCCGTCGCCTCCTTTAGGTTGGTGAGCGCGATTCAAAAGCTGCCGAAAACTCGCTCAGGTAAAATTTTGCGAGGGACAATGCGTAAAATTGCTGATAATCAACAATATACTGCACCTGCGACCATTGAAGATCCGCAGACGCTCGATTTAGTGCGTACTACTTTAACTCGTATGGGCTATGCCGATGCTCTCGTGGGCTAATGTGACTAAGCTGTGGTGAGCGGACAACAATAAGTGCTAGAGCGATAGTCTGATGAGTGCAATACCATCAGGCTATCGCCTTTATTTTGGGGAAAAGGGTTGGGGCCCGAGGCTTGCTCTTAGATATCACTATTTGTTAGTCTAGCCCGCATACTTAATAGTCGAGCTTTTACAAAGCACGATTTAGGCATTGGGTCTTAAGACTTTACCTCTAGATTCAAGACATTAAACATTTCACAACGGCTTAGGGACGACCCTAAACACGCCGATATCAATTTGGGGACGACCCCGTATGGGAGTTCTCTATGAGCTGGTTACTGTTAATACTTGCTGGACTTTTTGAAATTGGTTGGGCCATTGGGCTTAAATACACCGACGGTTTTACTCGCTTATGGCCGAGTGTGTTCACCGTGCTTTCTATGGCTTTAAGTGTGTTGCTGCTTGGCCTTGCCGTTAAACAATTGCCAATTGGAACGGCTTATGGAGTTTGGGTTGGCATTGGTGCAATGGGCACCGCAATTGCGGGCATTATTCTCTTAGGCGAGGGCGTAAGCTTGCTGAAAATTGCGAGTCTAATTTTAATATTGCTTGGTGTGTTGGGGTTAAAGCTGGCTCACTAACATAGGCATTAACATTCGCCTTCACATCACACCTAGCTTGAGATGGATGTATACGATGGGAACGAGACTTGGTCATATGTAACCTGAGCTCGGGATAAGCAGAGCCGCTGAATAGGCATCTTTTCGGGCCTCTCTGCGTTGCTCTGTCTAACCATAGCTCGCTATGGCGTACGACAGAGCGCCTTGATATGCGCAAAAATCTGCGCATTCATTCAGGAAAAAGATTTTTCTTTTCAAAAAATCATTTATAGCATTGATTTAGTTTGTTAAATTGAGATTTTTTCGACACTCGTTACCCCGAGTTCAGGTTATTTAGGATTTTTCCCTGATAAAACAAAGTGTCCTTTAAATCAATCGAAATTGCCAATCGTATGCATCGTCTCTTCTCTCTGGTAATTAAGTTACAAAGGCCGATATAATTACTGCTCCAAATTGGTTATTTCTAACCTCTGTGACCCGTGGGAATTATATAATGCAAAACCACAGCAATCTTAATGACATTGGCGTGATAGGCCTTGGCGTAATGGGTAAAAACCTTGCGCTAAATATTGCCGACAATCAATATCGCGTCAGTGCCTTCGATCTCGATCCTGTTAAAGTCAACGGGGTTTTACAACAAGAAAAACAAGAGCGTGTAGGACAGGAACTACGTATAACAGGCTGTGCTAATCTTTCAGAAATGTTAGCCAGCCTCACTAAACCTCGTATTCTGGTACTCTCTGTCCCCGCAGGTGCGCCTGTGGATGGGGTATGTGGTGCTTTAATTTCTGCCGGTATCGAAGCGGACGATATCGTTATCGATACGGGTAATAGTCTTTGGACGGACACCGTTGAGCGTGAACAACGTTACCAAGGACAGTTTATTTTCTTCAGCTCGGCGGTTTCGGGTGGGGAAGTGGGGGCACGTTTTGGCCCTTCGTTAATGCCAAGTGGCGATCTTGGCGCATGGCAACATGTCGCGCCGATTTGGAAGGCTATCGCTGCTAAGGTCAACCCTCAAACTGGGTTGCCGATTGAGCGTTTTGAACCGGGCAATCCAGTAACAGAAGGCGAGCCTTGTACCACTTATATTGGCCCTGCTGGTGCTGGGCACTATGTGAAGATGGTGCATAACGGCATTGAATATGGCGATATGCAGTTGATTTGCGAAGCTTATCAATTATTGCATGATGGCCTTGGCATGAGTGCCGCAGAAGTGGGCGAGGTGTTTGAACGCTGGAATCAGGGCAGTTTAAACAGTTATCTCATGGGCATGAGTGCAGAGGTATTAAAGCAAGCAGATCCATTAACAGGCAAACCGTTAGTTGAGATGATCCTCGATAAAGCGGGGCAGAAGGGTACGGGTCTTTGGACGGCGGTAAGCAGTTTGCAAATTGGTTGTCCGGCTCCCACCATTGCTGAAGCCGTTTATGCTCGCGCGGTAAGCACCCAAAAATCCTTACGTGTTGAGCTTAGTAAAAAGCTCGCTGGCCCTCTATCTCCAGCGATGGATGAAAACCAAAAAGCCAACTTAATCGATGCCCTAGAGAGTGCGCTCTATTGCGCTAAAGTTTGTTGCTACGCCCAAGGTTTCCAACTAATGGCGATGACGGCGCAGGAGCAAAAATGGCAACTCGATTTTGCTGAGATCGCGAAAATCTGGCGTGCGGGTTGTATTATTCGTGCCACCTTCTTGCAATCTATTACCCAAGCTTATCAAGCGGATGCGAACTTAAGTTGTTTATTGATGGCCGATACTTTTGCCAGCACTTTATCGGAAAAACAAACCGAGTGGCGCATTGCCGTGGCTGCGGCGATTATGCAAGGGATCCCTGTGCCTTGTATTAGTTCGGCGCTCGCTTATTACGACAGTTATCGCAGCGAAATCTTGCCTGCCAATTTACTTCAAGGGCAACGTGACTTTTTTGGAGCGCATACTTTTGAGCGAATTGATAAGCCAGCAGGTGAGAAATATCATCTAGATTGGAGCGCACAAGAAAGGGTTTTAATTAAGCTCTAATTTCAATCTTAGCATTCTGCTTTAACTCAAAAGGCTCCAATATCTGATTGGAGCCTTTTTGCTTATGTCTTACTGGCGGATTTGAAGACTAGACTGCTTCATGTCTAATTTTATAACAAAAACTGAGTTATCCAGACTAGGGCGTGTTGACGTTTCAGGGTTATTTTTGCAGCAATTTGGCTGGCTTTTATGCAAGGCAAAGTCCGTGCAGTGTAGTTATTCTACATAAACGGACGATAACGCAGCAGAAACGCCAGCCCAATGCTGCCTGAAGGGGTCGTCTGGCAAGCACTTGCTCTTACTTTCTGTCATAAGAGCCGCTCGTCATTTGAGTAAACTACACATCATTCCTCGTTTCGCGAGCACGTGTTTGCCAGAACGAACAAAATCTAATCTCGAAACGTCAACACGCCCTAACAATATTATTGGTGAGACACTTAACGGTAAATTATTTGATTAGAGATGATATTGCCGATGGGTATCAATTCAATGGCGACATTGTTAAGTCAACTACGCTTTGGGATTATTTAATTCCCCCCATTTATAGCTCAAGTTATAGTATTATGTTGCTGAGCATTAGGACAAATTGAGTGCAAATATGTATTACTGGAATCGTGATAATTTTGAAGGATTAAAGGCTGTCGGCGATAAATATTCAGCGCTTGAAGGGTATGAACTTTTTGGAAAATATTGTCTTCAAAAAGAGCAAGGACTTAAAAAACAAGCGAATGCGACGGTAAACGAATTTGTCACTCGCTGTAAGAATCAACCCTTGGCGGAGCAAAGGATGATTGCGGTTGAGTTGTTATCCTTAGGTTATTGGAATCGCGAAATCCACCAGTTGTTGGCTTACCCTGTTATCGCATTTCTAAAAGAGCTTTTAGCACAGTGGGTTGTAGAGGAACCCAATAATGCAATACCCCACAGATGGTTGGGATACATTAATGAAGATATCACGTCCTATGAAAGGGCTCTTGAACTCGATCCTACTGACGAAATTAGCCTAACTCAAGTGGTGATATTGTATTTAAAAAGTGTGGATTTTCAAACCCATCATTTATCAGAATCGATTTTACTGGGCGACATGATTCGCGCTAAAAACCTGTTGTCATCAGCGCAATTATTGAACAATAGAGTGCAAGCTGGAGACATAAAATTAACGCTGCAAAAATCGCTGGATTATTATCAGGGCTTGCTGAATTGCTGGGAGGAGTATTCGTCTTTAGGTGTGGTTGAACCATTTCCAGATTGGTGCGCAGCCAAAGGTGAGCAGTTTGATTTTTGGTCAGTCATTTATTATCAGCGATGAGTTAATGGCTTGGTCGGATAGGAATGACTGAACTGCATGTGGGACCCGTTGTGCAACTGCGACAGCATAAAACAAAGCTCGGCGTTTACAGAATAGGCATGATTAAAATAGAAATCAGAGAATCACTTGCATCCATTCAAGTGCTCCTTGGGGCTGAACTTTTGGCTTCCATCATGGCGTACAGCCTTCAAAAATGTGTGGGTGATTAATTAACCAATGTACACATACAGATTGTGTTATACCAAAAGAGATTAATTATCAGCTTTGCTTAGTTGCTAATTGAACTAAGTTTTCCCACAATGCTTGGGCGACAGGGCCTAAGGGTGATTGGGGGCGTCGCATCACATAGTAATCGAGTTGGATCAGGTTTTGTCTTTCCTTTAGTTCAAGGGGGTGTAAACTTCCGTTGGCGAGGGCTTCTTCAACCATATAATAAGGCAGTTTTCCCCACCCCATACCGCTCTGAATAAGCATTTTCTTTGTATAAAAATCATTTACGTACCAACGGCGTTGTCCCGCTTGGACCCCAAATTCAATATTGGCGGTGCCAGTGCCTGTATCTTGAATCACAATTTGGTACTCGTTCACCAATTCCTTTACATGGCTTAGGCTGGGATAACGGCTTAGTAAACGGGGTGAAGCGACATCCAGTAGACTGCTCGAGAATAAAAAACCAAGCTCAAAATGATTTGAGCGCATCGATTCAATGCCGCCAGCGGAAATCGCAATATCGGCTTTACCTTGATTTAAGGCTTCGAGTGCCCCCGTTAAATACTCTTGTTTAAGAATGATTTGTGTATGGGGAAACTCAAGTTGTGTCCGCTCCAACATCGGCAAAATGCGGGCAAGATTAAAAGAGGCCTCAAAGGCTAAGGTGATGCTAGCTTCATTGCCTATGGCGAGATGTTTTGCGACTTGGCGCATCTCTTGGGCTTCATTGAGTACGCGTTGGGCGTATTGCAGTAACTTTCGTCCTTCTTGGGTCAGCGCTAACCGATAACCTTGGCGGTCAAAAAGAACTACATCTAATTGAGATTCAAGCTGTTTAATGCTTTGGCTGATGGCGGGTTGTGTTTTATGTAATTTGTCACTGGCGGCTTTGAGTGAGCCAGCGAGGGCAACGGTATTAAACATTAACAGTTGTTCTAAAGTCACGACAATGCCCCTAACAAGTAAATAAATATTTTAGGAGATATTCGATATTATTCCATATTTATTTATTTTTTGTGGGCGCATAATTCCGTCCTATGACAGTTGAGGGCTTGATGTAAGTGCACTACTTGCCTTTTGGCATGGAGCTCGAGTGTTGTCGGCAGCGGCATTGTTATCGGTGATGATGGGGCGATTTATTACCACTTCAATTATGAAACCACCCTTAGCGCGCTACCTGCATTGTCTTTATCTGCACTGTTGTTTTTAACCATCAAATTAGCTGAAAGCGTCGATAGGTTTGTGCACTTGCAACCTAGGTAGAAGACAAAAATGATTTTATAACCTTGGCTGCAGATCTGAGGTTAACAAGTTACAACTAACTGTTTCATCAAAAGAGAAGGTTACTATGGCACACGTAAATGTCAGTCTCATGCCGGTAATATTTGTTCCCCATGGCGGTGGGCCTTTGCCGCTACTCAATGATGTTAACCATCAGCAGCTTAGGGATTTTTTGTCTTCAGTCAGGGGACAAATCCCAATGCCTAATGCCATTTTATTGATTACAGCCCATTGGGAGGAGGCGCAGGTTACGCTGTCGAGCCATCCCCATCCTGGCATGTTATTCGACTATTATGGATTTCCGCCTGAGGCTTATAAACTCAGTTATCCCGCGCCAGGCAGCCCTGAACTCGCTGAAAAAATTGCGAGCTTATTAAAGGTGAGTGGAATTGCAGTAAAACTCGATAATCAGCGAGCATTTGACCACGGAACCTTTGTGCCACTTAAATTGATGTACCCTGAAGCAAATATTCCTGTGGTGCAAATGTCATTAGTGCGGCACCTTGATCCTCGCGCTCATATTGCTATCGGTGAAGCACTCGCATCATTGCGGGAACAAGGGGTGTTGATTGTTGGGTCGGGGATGTCGTTTCATAATATGCGGGCATTTTTCTCAAGTGATCCTAAGGTGTTACCCCGCAGCCAAGAGTTTGATGACTGGCTAACCCAAGTGCTGGCATTGGCGCCTCATCAAGCGAAGTCGCAGTTAATTGATTGGCAGTCAGCACCTGAGGCGCGTTTTAGTCATCCAAGGGAAGAGCACTTGCTGCCCTTGCATGTGTGTTTTGGTGCGGCAAGTTCTGAGTCACCTAAAGCAATACAAGCGTTTAGCGGTGTGCTATTAAACACAGCGATATCCGGTTATCTCTGGCTATAATCAAACGCTAAAAGTAAAAAGGTTCGTCATTTGGCGCATTAAACGCATCATGAGGAACCTTGGGTATTGTTAACCTTCGTTTATCTGTGTGCAGGGTTACCGCGTTCGCCGATTTGTGCAAACATCGTCGAGCCTAAGCGGTAAAGACCAGTCCTACGCTAAATAAGGTACTGAAGATCATCGTGAGTTTTGCGGTGCGCCCCAATAGTGGATTGAGTGCTTCACCCGATACGGCATAGAAATCACTACTGAGCTTACGGGCGATAAGCAATGATAAACCCGCAAGTAACACGGGGAGCCCTGGCAAAATGCCCAGTAAAAACCCAGCGATCACTAAACCGAAGGGTAAGTAAATTAAGGCTTGATACAGTACTTTGGCCTGCGCCTCACCTATCCTGACCGCTAGAGTGTGCTTGCCTGCCTGGGTGTCGGTACGAATATCACGGGTATTATTGACCAACATTATCGCGGCATTAAAGAGGCCAATGGCACATCCCAGCAACCAAGCATTAATGGTG
This sequence comes from Shewanella cutis, assembly GCF_022410515.1. Classification (GTDB taxonomy): domain Bacteria; phylum Pseudomonadota; class Gammaproteobacteria; order Enterobacterales; family Shewanellaceae; genus Shewanella; species Shewanella cutis. Next base: position 50,379 of record NZ_JACSDI010000011.1, read on the forward strand.
GTATCACCTGCTTGCAGATAATAGCTGCCCACCACGGCAACCAGTCCAAAAAACACAAAGGCGGCGACTTCACCAAGTCCGTGTGACGCTAAAGGATAGGGACCGCCACTGTAACCTAGGGCACCTAAAATGGCTGCTGCAGCTAAAATTGCGATAGGCCATCCACCATGCCAAATCAAGTAAGAACCCACTGCTAAAGCCAGTAATAGGCACAATACCATGGCATTACGTACCGTGTTTGGTGGGATCATGCCACTTTGTGTCACGCGAACCGGACCGATACGTTCGGCGGTATCGATACCATTCTTAAAATCAAAGTAGTCGTTCGCAAGGTTGACCGCGATTTGCAATAAAATGGCGCATAGCATCGATGTCGCGGCAATTAACCAACTAAAACGCTCAAGGTGCAACGCCAGAATATTACCAATTAATAGGGGACCGATTGCCGCGGGTAAGGTGCGGGGCCTAATGGCTAAAATCCAAGGATTCATGATGTCCAGTCGTTATCTAAAAGGATGGGTAGTAAACAGCGGCATAGCATAACAAGAATTTGACTTAAAGTGAGCACTATCTAATACACGCATGTAATAGAGTTTGAATTGGCGCACAGATGTTCCATGGTTAGGAAAAAGATTTGTCGCCAAGGTCAAAGAAAATCCACCTCGCCTGTGCTTTTATAGAGCATGCCGTTTACCCGTGTTCTATTGGTTAAGTCGAGGAATCTTGTGTGGATTTAATCCGTCAATCAATCGGCTGTGCTAGTGGGGAATGAGTACGTCACGTTTATGTCAATGATAAGGATTCGATAGGATGCGTTTCGATAACCGAGTGGCGTTAATCACAGGAGCTGGCTCCGGGCTAGGGAGAGCCTATGCCATTATGTTGGCAGAGCGGGGCGCTAAGGTGGTGCTGATTGATCAACCTAATGCGCCCGCTAAACGGCAACAGTACTCAGAGGGTGATTTTTCCAATAGTGAATTGTGCCAAACCTATGAGACGATTTTGAAACTTGGGGCTGATTGTCTTTGCTTTGAGGTCGATGTAAGCCAACAGGCGGATATCAAGACGATGCTCAATAGCTTGATGCAGCGTTGGCAATGCATTGATATTTTAATCAACAATGCGGGTATCTATGGTGCTTGTCCCTTCGAGCATATTCAAGCTGCAAACTGGCAGCGGCAGTTTGAAGTTGATGTAAACGGCAGTTTTTATCTGACTCAAGCAATATGGCCAGTGATGAAAGCACAGGGGTATGGCCGCATTTTGATGACAACGGGTGTGTCGGCACTCTTTGGTGATTTGCACCAAGTGGCATTCAGTGCGGCCAAGATGGCCCTCGTCGGTATGGTTAACAGTCTATCGATAGAGGGCGAGCAGTATAATATTCACGTCAATAGTCTATGTCCGCAGGCGTTGACCGACATGACGCGTAAGCATTTAGCGCCCGCGATACAACCATTATTTTCCTTTGATACGCTAACCGCGACCGTGGCGTTTTTAGTGAGCTCAAAAGCACCTAATGGCCAGCATCTACTCGCGGGTGCGGGCAGTGTGAGTCATGGCAGATTTGCCGAGTTTCAATCTATCTACTTTAGTGAGGGCCAATGTACGCCCGACAAATTAGTCAAGTATTGGCCCGAGCTTTACTACGCTTTTCCCGTTAATTTACATTCCTGTGGTGAGGATAAAGTGTTGGCTTGGTCAAAACAGAGCGCCCTTGAGCATCACATTAAAATTGAGTAGTCCGTCATACTGATCGTTAAATCGTTAACAAACAACATAGAAAACAGAGAAAATCCCTACTGGTCAGCCCTAGTCGAACTGAGTTACCCTTGGGTATGAGTTGCACATTTTCAGTAGGATCCTATGAGTCAAGTATTAGACGATCTCTTATCATTATTATCCCTTGAGCAAATTGAAATCGGGTTGTTTCGTGGTCAAAGCCAAGACTTAGGATTTGGGCATGTGTTTGGTGGGCAGGTGATGGGACAGGCATTAAGTGCCGCCAAGCAAACCGTGCCTGTCGAACGCCAGGTGCATTCGCTGCATTCATATTTTTTACGCGCAGGGGATGAGAAGTTCCCCATCGTTTATGAAGTTGAAAATATGCGCGATGGCGGTAGTTTTAGTGCGCGGCGTGTTAGTGCGATTCAAAAGGGGCGGCCGATTTTTCATATGACCTGCTCCTTCCAAGAACCTGAAGCGGGTTTTGAACATCAAGCGCTGATGCCAGAAGTTCCCGGCCCTGAGGGGTTATTAAATCAAAATGAACTGGCGATGACTTTACGGGATAAAGTTCCCGCGAGGATCCTCGAAAAATTTATGGAAGACGCGCCAATTGAAATGCGTTTAGTCAATCCTTTGCATCCCTTTGCACCCAAAGAAACTGAGCCTTATCGCTATGTGTGGCTAAGGGCGAATGGTGCAATGCCAACGGACACGCATATTCATGAATATTTGCTGGCTTACGCCTCTGACTTTAACTTTTTAGTGACAGCGGCTCAGCCCCATGGGGTATCGTTTTTAACACCAGGGATCCGAATGGCAACCATAGATCATGCAATGTGGTTCCATCGGCCGATTAATATGGGAGAATGGCTGCTGTACAGTATTGATAGCCCCAATGCCAGCGGTGGGCGTGGGTATGTTAGGGGGCAATTTTTCAATCAGCAGGGGGAGTTAGTGGCATCAACTACCCAAGAAGGGCTGATCCGTATGGTAAAAGGAAGTTAATATGTTAATGAAAGTAAAATTATTTATTCTAATGTGCTTAACCTCATTAGCGATGAGTGGCTGCGTAACAGTGAAGCCCGAACCACCGGTTATCGTCAATGGTGCTGCGGGCTATTTAGAGAAAATTGTCCTGCCTCAAGGAAGTGAAATTACCATCGCCATTATTGATTTAAATACCCCTGGTGTCGTTATTGCCCAAAAAAGCTTTAACATTGCTCGGGCGCCAGTACCGTTTAAGTTTCTGCTACCTGCGCAATCTATTGATAAACGGATTAATTATGGCGTAGTTGCCATGATTAAGTATCAGGAGCAGGTGATTTTTCAAACCTATGATCGTTTCCCTGTGATTAACAATGATAAATATACCACCGAGGTATTAATGAAGCCGGTCATGATTAATCAATAAAGCATTAATTATCACTAAAAGCCCTTTTTAAAAGGGCTTTTTTGTTTTTATCGTTTTGCTTTGTTGTCCTAGTTTACCGTCATGTATTTTATTATTTTCATGAAGGTGTTGTTGGGTGGCATTCTGTAAAGTTAAAGATTAAAAAATATCCATAATTGAATTTTTTGGTTATTAATTTTGTTTGTTGAAATTATTTCGTCTAAATTTTTTTGGTTTTTCCTAATGCAATAATCGATATTCTATTCTGTTAAATCGATGACTTAGCCATCATTAATATTGGCACGTAGCTCTAATTTACCTTGATTTTTAAGAGTTTGCTAAAATTCCTTTTAATGAAATAAACCGTGGGCTGTTCTTTTATATGCCTAAAATGAGTATTTTTATTGAGTACGCCATTCTTATTGATTGATTTTATGGGTAATTGTTCTGTTAATAATGTGTTTCAATGTGTATCGCCCTGTGTTAAAACGCTGAATTGAAGTTCGAATCAGTCACAGAAATTTAATCCATATTTGTGCTGAATAAATATTAAAAATTGAACTTTATAGAAATAAATTCGATATAGCGAAGGAAGCGATAATGAAAACAAAAATTGCATTAGCAGTGTCAATGGCACTGCTGTCATCTGCAGCAAATGCTCAAACCGTATTATCTCACAGCGGTGAAACTGTACAGTTTGATATTAGTCCTGAATTAGCGGCAAGTACTGTTCGTGGCAGTTTATCCATCGAAGCTAACGAGGTTAAATTTGTCCCGGAAGCGGATTTAGATGATAGTGAATACACTTATATTGTGCGTTTACGTGACAGTGCTGCAGCAAATTACCAAGGTGAAATTGCTGGCTTTAAAGCAACGAGCCCGCAACACTCTAGTAGCCGTGTTTCGAGTCAATTCTCTGGTAATGTAAAGCTGGATGTAGCTAAGCCTGAAGTTAAAAATTATGTTAGTTATCTTAAGGTTAAGCAAAATCGATTTTTAACGAATGCCAGTGCAGCGATAGGTAGTCCCATCGAAGCATTAACCACCTATCAGTATGCGCTTAATGGTATGGCGATTCGCATGACGCAGGCGCAGGCGATCAAAATGGCTGAGCTGCCAGAAGTCGTCTTTATTGAGCGTGAGCGTATTGAACAGTTAGAAACCGATGTAAGTCAATCGCTTATTGGTTCACCTAAAATATGGGATGGCAGTGCCACTGGCACAAAGGCGATGGGCGAAGGGGTGATAGTCGGGATTATTGATTCTGGCATTAACTCTGATCACGCTTCCTTTGCCGATATTGGTGGCGATGGTTATGACCATAGGAATCCGCTAGGTCAAGGTATCTATATCGGTGATTGTAAAACTGATTTTACCAGCATGTGTAATGACAAATTGATTGGTGTTCGCAGCTATTCTGAGATCACTAACAATTATGACGATGCAAAAGTCTTTGGTGATAAACCACCGGCTAAAAATGGTGAAGACTACGGTGGACATGGTTCCCATGTTGCGAGTACCGCCGCTGGTAATATCCTGTTAAATGTCCCCTATGTACAAGGTGAAGCCGGAAAGCTCGAAGGTGAGGGGATTTCAACCGACATTAAATTTGCGCAAATATCCGGTGTGGCACCCCATGCCAATATTATTGCCTATCAAATTTGTAATCCTGGTAATGCAGGAGACACCTATTCTGGTTGCCCAACTGCACCGATATTAAAAGCGATTGATGATTCGATTAAAGATGGCGTCGATGTGCTGAACTTTTCTATCAGTGGTGGCGGTAATCCATGGAATAGTGCTACAGAGCAAGGTTTTTTAGCTGCACGTAATGCGGGGATTTTCACGGCAGTTGCTGCTGGCAACACTCGTCCTTCTACTGCAACCAGTGCTGCTATTACCCAAACGCCATACTCGACACCGAAAAATGCCCCTTGGTATACCTCGGTGGCAAACTCCACTCATGATCGAGATATTGTGAGCGCAGTTGAGTTTAATGGTAAAAATTATAGTTTTACGGCTGGGTCTGGCCCTGCTTTAACGGAAGTCTTGAGTGGGATCCCTGTTTATGCAGGCAGTCTCGATTCGACGAATTTTGAAGCTTGTAAAGCCTTTGCAACGGATGCCTTCAAAGGCAAAATTGCAGTGATAAAGCGCGGTGGCTGTACATTTGATGTTAAAGTTGCAGCTGCATTGAACGCTGGCGCTAAAGGTGTTGTGGTGTTTAACCGAGAAGGCGAAGACAACACACGTTTAAGTATGTCAGGTTTAGAAAAATTAAATATTCCCGCAGTATTTATCGGTAACACCGATGGTCTTGCACTCATTGATGCGATTACGGCCAATCCGAGTCTTGAATTGGTAATTTCGCCTTTGCCTAAAGTGGTAACGAAGGAAGCTGATGTATTAAACGCCAGCTCACTTATCGGTCCCAATGCTACAAATGATGTATTAGTGCCCTTCGTCGCGGCACCTGGTACAGATATTTATGCAGCCTATGCTGATCAACAGTTTGGTCATGACAAAACCGGCACTGATCCAGCTGATTTTACCTTAATGTCGGGCACCTCCATGGCCAGTCCCCATGTGGCAGGCGCTGGAGCGTTATTAAAATCACTTCACAAGGATTGGACACCGGATCAAATCCGCTCAGCATTAATGTTAACCGCTACCACCGCTCAGGCGATGAAAAAAGCCGATGCTAAGACTATTGCCGATCCTTTCGATGTGGGAGCAGGCCGTATTCGCGTTGATTTAGCCGCCAAAACAGGCTTGGTGATGGATGAATTGGCACTAAGCTACGACATTGCCAATCCTGCGAAGGGCGGTGATCCTCGTAAGTTAAACATCCCAAGTATGGCGGATTCACGCTGTATCGATAATTGTACTTGGACTCGCACAGTCACAGCTACCGCTGACGGCACGTGGACAGCTAAAGGGGTTGCTGTGACCGATAAACTGGTGGTAACTGCATCGCCAGAGCGCTTTAGTCTGAAAAAAGGGCAAAGCCAAGTCATTACCGTGACTGCCAATGTGGCTGAGGTTGGTGAAAATTGGGGCTTTGGTAATTTAGTGCTTGAATCTGATGCCTTTCCAACGGCATCGATGCCAATTGCTGCCAAAATTGCCAAGCGTGATTTACCTACAGCATTGAATATCCTTGTCGCTCGTGATGCTGATGAACGCAATTTTAACCACCTAAAGGCTATTGATATGCCTGGTGTTTCAGCAAAAGTGACCGCATTGGCGTTAAGCGATACCCTTGAGTCCCGTGTGAAGCAGGATTCTGATAACAACAGTGCATTTGACAATTTGGAAGATGGTGTCAAGGTCTTTACCTTTAATGTTGAAGATAACGCCTTGTTTTTCAATGTATCAATCGGGGAGACTACATCTCCTGACTTAGATATGTTTGTGTTTCTAGACAAGAAAGATGGCAGTAAGTTGTCACGGGTTGGCTCTTCTGCTTTAAATGGGTCTAAGGAACGTGTCTCCATTAAAAATCCTGTCAAGGGACAATATATTGTTATCGTGCAAAACTATGAGGCTTCAGCCGCCAATGCTGAGGATACTTTTAGTCTCAAACAGGTGACACTGTACAATGGGGTGGGTGATAACTTGACGGCGGCCCTTTCGGGGGACAGCAAGGATTTCAGTATCAACCTCGCTTGGAAGCAAGCTATGTTAGTCGGCAGCGATGGTTTGGCTCAATTAACATTAACCAGCAGCGACGAGAAAGTGGCACCAGTTGCGATTCCGTTGTTGTTTGAGCGCACCATAGATGACGTGCTGCCACCATTGGGAAGTACGATATCCAGTGAATTAACACCTGGTGTACCTAAGGTGATAAAGACTCGGATTGCTGCCAATAGCACACCTGAGACGCGGGTTTACACCCTTGAAGCACAGATCCCTGAAGGCCATGAAGTGGCCAATATAAGCCATAAAGGTGTACATCAGGCGAATAAGATTAGCTGGACAATTGATATGGCTTCTGCGGCAGCCGCTCAAGATATTACTTTTGAGCTTGTGCCACGTAAGGCAAGTCAAGAGAACCAATTGATCTTAACTAACAAAGTGAATAACAGTAGCGCTGAAATCTTAAAGCAGGAATATCAATTTGATGTGACTGAAGTGGCGCCAGTTGCCATGATAGCAGCGCCAGCGTCAGTTCAAGAAGGTAAGCCTTTGTTTATTGATGCCAGTAAATCCGCTGATGCCAATAATGATCCGCTGACATATAAGTGGACTCAGTTAGGTGGTACAAGCTTTAATTTTGACCCCACCGCGGCCAAATTAAACTTAGTTGCACCTAATGTGGATGGAGCTGCACAAACGGTGTCTTTCCAACTGACGGTATCGGATAATCATGGTAATCGCGATTCGAGTGTCGTGTCTGTCTCTATTACCGATACGCCACCGAAGAAAGATGACGGTGGTGCTTTAGGTTGGTTAAGTTTACTTCTGCTGCCATTTGCCTTTGGTCGTCGTAAACTGCGCTAAGTTGTTCGAGCTCAAACCGGTAGACCCTAGCATGTATAAGGGTTAACCCTGATGAGGGCCGAGATTATCGGCCCTTTTTATTTTCCGTTTACTATCGATTTTTCATCAAAAATTCCACAAAGGCGCGGTCGGCTTGACTCACAGGGCGCTGCTTTTTCCAGGCGATATGCAGATTTAAAAATACTGGTGGGTCAAAGGGTTTCGCGAGGATGTCATCCTTAGGACTGATGGCCATTTCGAGCACGCTGGTGATGCCAAATCCCTGCGACACAATTTGTTTGATCAAGTTAATCAGATTGGTTTCAAAGGCTATATTGGGTTTTTTACCCAAGTCTTTTGCCTGAGAGAGGATCCACTCGCGGTGAAAGTAGCCAGTTTTGAACATTACCAGTTCATGGTCAAAGAAGTCGTTTAAGCTCACAGCGGGAATCTCCGCGAGTGGGTGTTCTGCGCCCATGGCAATAACCATTTGCTCGCGGATCAATAGCTGACTATCAAAGTCGGGTTGCAGATCTTGGGCGGTAATAATGGCGATATCCACTTCTTCCTGTTGCAACATCCGCAGTGCATCGCGAGTGCCACCTTCAAAGAGAGAGAGCTTTAACTCTGGGTATTGATGGCGAAAGGCCATGAGTCGTGAAGGTAGGTAAAAAGAACCCAACATGCCCGGCACGGCAATGCGTACTTCACCTGAGGTCAAATTAGCCATCGCGCGAATTTGCGCTTCAGCCTGTTTAATTTGTTTGAGGATCAAGGTGGCATGTTGGTGTAACACTAAGCCTTCGGCAGTCAGTGCCAGGTGTTTATCGTGCTTATTGCTGGTGCGGTTGATCAGGGTGACGCCAAGGGATAGTTCGAGCCGTTTAATACTTTGGCTTAGAGCGGGTTGCGCCATATTGAGTTTTTTGGCCGCCGCCGTAAAACTGCCAGTAATAGCAAGTGCATCTAAGTGTTTAAGTTGGCGTATATCCATGGTGTGAGCCTTTTGCTTGTGATGCACGCTTACGCGCGACAATTTGCGATAACCATGTCAGTTATCAACAATTTTCCATAACAAAAATCAATAAAGTCGATATAAATTATCTATTATTGTTATGTTATGCCCAGTGCTAACCTTTGTCTATCTTGAGAGTGATGCGTTAATCGAGGCAAAAAGTGCAAGCCGTGTTAGACACTATTATCGACAATAAACAACGTGATACCCGACTGATGTGGGCCCTGTGTGTGGCTTCCGTGGTGGTGTATATCAATTTGTATTTAATGCAGGGTATGTTGCCGCTGCTCGCCGAGCATTTTGCCGTATCGGGCTCACAGGCGACGCTTATTCTCTCTGTGACCAGTTTTTCCTTGGCATTTTCCCTATTAATTTATGCGGTGGTATCTGATCGTATCGGCCGGCATACGCCAATTGTCGTCAGCCTTTGGTTATTGGCGTTGTCGAATCTGCTGCTGATTTGGGTTGAGGATTTTAATGCACTTGTATATGTGCGCTTTTTACAAGGCATATTGCTCGCCGCGGTGCCCGCTATTGCGATGGCCTATTTTAAGGAGCAACTCTCACCAAGCACTATGCTCAAAGCCGCGGGCATTTATATTATGGCCAACAGCATAGGGGGTATTGCTGGGCGTTTACTTGGCGGGATGATGTCGCAGTTTTTATCTTGGCAAGAGTCCATGTGGTTGTTGTTTTTAGTCACCCTCGCAGGCGTTGCCTTGACGAGCTATTTATTGCCTTCAGTCGCGGATGCGAAGGTGATGTCGGGCGCTCAAACCTCGGCGCCTTCAGTCTCAAAACGGGCACGGTTATTACAGGATTTTTATGGTTTTAGCCACCATCTAACCGATCCGCAAATGCGTTTTGCCTATGCCATTGGTGGGATCACTTTTATGATGATGGTGAACCAATTTAGCTTCATTCAGTTGCATTTGATGGCTGCTCCCTATGAGTGGAGCCGTTTCCAAGCGACCTTGATTTTTTTGTGTTATTCCAGTGGCACTGTGGCCTCCTATTTTACCGCTAAGTGGCTGGCAAAATTTGGTCAGCACAGGTTATATCAATGGTCTTGGTGTTTGATGCTGTTGGGCAGTTTATTGACTCTGTTTGATACCACCGCCACCATTTGCATAGGCTTTTTGATGACAGCTTGTGGTTTTTTCTTAACCCACAGTTGCTGTAACTCTTTTGTGGCGATGCGCGCAAGCCGCGATCGCGCCAAGGCGACTTCGCTGTATCTGTGTTGCTACTACTTAGGTGCCGCCTTAGGTGGGCCATATTTGATGCTGTTTTGGCATAAAGCCGAGTGGCAAGGGGTGGTGATGGGTTCGTTAACACTGCTTGCGTTAATCGCATTGTCAATCACTCGTCTGCGTTATCACCAAACGAAGATGAGTCCAATTGCGGTATAAGCTGCTTTAGTGCTTGACCTTAATACCCATCGATGACTATAAAAGCAAAGGCCAACAATTCTCTGTTGGCCTTTGCTTTTGCAATGACTAAGGTAAAACAACCCCATGACCCAAGCTAAGTTTGTTGAAGGTTCGATTCTTCGCCATATTCTTGTGATGAGTTCGACCGCTGCCGTGGGGATTTCAGCATTATTTGTGGTCGATTTACTCGATATTTTCTTCTTAAGCTTATTGGGCGAACATGAATTAGCCGCAGCAGTAGGTTATGCGGGCAGTATTTCGTTTTTTACCACCTCAATTGGCATTGGCCTCTCCATTGCCCTCGGGGCGTTGGTGTCTCGCTCTATCGGCGCCAAGGATGTCGAGTTAGCTAAACGCCTATTGCTCAACAGTGCGGTGGTGACCACGTTAATCAGTGTGTTCGTCAGCATCGTAGTGACGACTTTTATTCCTGAATTAGTCACGCTTGTTGGTGCGAGTGGTCATACTGCTGAGCTTGCAGAGAGTTATCTGTATATTTTAGTACCTTCACTACCTTTTATTTGCCTTGCGATGGCCCTTGGCGGCGCGCTGCGTGCCGTGGGGGATGCAAAGCTTTCGATGATGTCAACCCTCGCGGGTGGCGGCGTGAATGCCGTGCTTGATCCTATTTTTATCTTCCTGTTTGCGATGGGGATCGAAGGGGCTGCATTGGCATCGGTCTTGGCGCGGATTACGGTATTTGTCATTGCGGGGCGTGGTGTTATGGTCAAACATCAACTCCTCGGCAAGTTTTATCGCAGCGATTTTAAGGCCGATCTTAAACCGATTTTTGCGATTGCAGGACCTGCCATTCTCACTAACATTGCCACGCCAATTGGCAATGCGTTTGTGACACGGGCAATTGCGGATTTTGGTGATGCTTATGTTGCGGGTTGGGCGGTACTCGGCAGGTTGGTGCCTGTCACTTTTGGGATGATTTTTGCCTTATCAGGTGCCATTGGGCCTATTGTTGGACAAAACTTTGGGGCAGGACGATTCGATAGGGTGCGCGAAAGTTTAACGAAGGCGATTCAATTTTGTACCTTGTATGTGGTGGTGATGTCGTTACTCTTGTTCTTACTTAAAACGCAGGTCGTTAGTTTGTTTGATATGAAGGGCGATAGTGCGGCGCTTATTGAGTTTTTCTGCAGCTATATTGCGGTGTTTTTTATCTTCTCTGGCATTTTATTTGTCGCAAACGCTTCCTTTAATAATTTGGGTAAGGCCAAATATTCCACCTTGTTTAATGTGGGCAAGGCGACTTTAGGTACTGTCCCCTTTGTCTATGTTGGCGCGCAGTTGGGCGGGGTTTACGGTGTGCTTATCGGCCAGGTCATTGGTTCTATTCTGTTCGGTGTTGTAGGTGTATGGGTTGCCTATCGCTTAGTCGACAAGGTTGCGTTGACATCGACCGGGCATGGTGTTGTTAGCTTAGCAACCGATGCGGACGAATTGATGACGAATGAGGTGGCACAGAATCTACCGAGTGCAACTAGCCCACTTTCATCCTCCTGCGCGCAAATGGCGCAATTAACGGAAGATCAAGAAATGGAGCCTGTTTTACCCTTAATTGGGCAACAGGATAATTCGAGGCGTTAATGTATTTAATGAGCAACGAATTGCTAGTTAAAATAAAAATGCCACAGTCTGGCTGTGGCATTACTTATTAGTCTTATTAGCGCATAAGTTTGTTTTCATTAAACAATATTATTGCTCAGTTGTTGCCTCTTGTGGCTCACTTGCTGCTGATTCTACTTCTGCAGCCGCAGCAAGTGCTGCGATCTTGGCGCGTTCTGCCTTAGAGATATAGCCAGATTTTGCGGGTGCGCCAATGGTGGCTGGATCGACTTTATTCAGTCTGGCTTTAGCACGTTTCGCAATTTTTTTGATGATCTTTTGTTTCTTGTTCATAAAGTCTCTAATGTCGTTCGCACCCGCTAAGCGCAGGAATATGAGGCCAATGGCTCAATTGAGGTCGAATTCTAACTTAAATAGCGCAAACTGACCATGTTTTGCTGTATTTTGTGCGTGCTATCTGTATTTGTGACGGGATAAATAGAGGGATTAACTTTGTTGACTGAGATTACTTTTTTTGAACGCTTTGAGCACGATATTTTGATGGGGAAGAAAACGATTACGTTGCGAAATGAGGCTGAATCCCATGTGATACCGGGCCAGATTCTTCCCGTGTCGACTTTCGAAACCCACCGTTGGTTTTGTGATATCCAAGTGTTGGAAGTGGCGCCAATTACACTGTCTGAACTCACGACGTTGCATGCCCAACAAGAAAACATGACTTTAGCTGAACTGCGACTGGTGATTGCCGAGATTTACCCCGACCTTGAACAGTTATATATGATACGTTTTAAGGTGTTAACAAAATAATAAAAGGCTGCGATGCAGCCTTTTCATCTTAGGTGTCAAGCTAACCTTTCATATCGTTATCTGGCCGTCCAGGGTAACAGTTTTTGGGCGAAGCGATGGGATTCACCCAGTTGCACCGAGGCGCGGTAACGCATTCTATAAAGCATCTGATAACATAACGGCACCAAATATAGGCTCGTCAAGGTTGAGAAAGACAAACCGCCGATTATCGCTATCGCCATCGGATAGTAGGGCGGGCCGCCGCCCCCAATTTGCGTATCGCCCATGGCCAATGGTACAAGGCCTAGAACCGTGGTTCCAACCGTCATTAACACCGGACGCAAACGGGTAATACACACTTCACGAATCGTGTCCGAAAGCTTATCGAGTTCGGGCGTCATTTGGTTGATTTGATCCACCAAGACGATACCGTTATTCACCACAACCCCCATTAAAATCAGGATACCGATCATCGACATGACTGACATAGGGGTGTCTGTGAGTAGCAACGCCCAAAACACGCCCGTAATAGAGAATAGGATTGAGGTAATAATCGCAGTCGGCAATAACAAGGACTCGAATAAGGCCGCCATCACAATATAAATCATGGCAATGGCAAGCAGCATATTGATGACCATGATGCTCTGATCTTCTTCTTGTCGCTCAAAACCGCCCCGCAGTGAATAGTTGTAACCATCAGGAAAACGCACATTCTCCATCACTTGTTTGATCTTAGTTTGGGCTTCTTCCGTGGTGATATTATCGAGGTTTGCTCCGATAGAGAGCGAGGTCTGACGATTATAGTGCTTGATGGTATCGAATCTGGGTTGGATTTCGATACTGGCAAGATTATCAAGCGTATAGAGGCGCTGATCGATTCGTACTACCGGTAATTGTTTGAGCTTATCAAGGGATTTTTGCCATTCCTTCTCATAGGCCATTTCGATACGCAGTTCTCCGTTTGGATCGTGCCTAAATGAACGCAGTGGAGTCCCTCTTAGTGCCATTGAAATGCTGGAAGCCACTTCGTTCAGTTTTAAATCCAGCCTTGCTGCCATTTGCCTATTAATGCGGATCACCACTTCCTGCTGAGCGCCATTGACTTCAGATCGTACATCCACTAACCCTTTGATATTCGTTAGTAGTGGTAATACTTGCTCACTCAAATGAATAAGTTCGGAGGTGGAACGACCAGTAAGTGTGACGCGTACGCCCGAGTTATCGTCACCCCAGCCGAATTGGGGTTTGGCGATAGAGTACTTAGGAAAGCCACTGCGAATTTTTTGCTTTAGTTCATCAAGCGGCATTGGCAGGTCCTTTTTCAGCAGAATCACCGATGATGCATCGTCTGGGGCATAGTAGCTATATACAGTATCAATATGGAATTGCTCTTTATTCTTATAAAGATAATCTTCCATTTGATTTACCATTGCTTCTGTCACATTGAGATTATGGCGACCTTCAACTTGATAGTTGATGTAAATCCGCTCCTTACTTTGGCTATCCTCCTGATCCTGTTTCACCATTGATATCGGTAGGGCCGTTGAAGCAAGAATCGCTACTGAAATCAGCCCTGAACGCCAAGGTCTGATAAGTACCCAATTGAGACTACGATTGTAGAAATTTTGCAATTTACCGGCGGTATTATCTGCCTCAATATCAAAGTGGAACTTGGTTAACATTAATGGAATTAATGTTTTAGCGACCAAAAGTGATGCAGCCAGCGAAATACAAATCGCAATCGCCACATGCTCAAGGAAAATGGTGAGTTGGACTTTGACGCCAAAAATATTGGGTAAAAATACAATCGCCGTGGTCAAGGTGCCCGCAAGCACAGCAAGACTCACCTTATCGACTCCTGTCATTACCGCGTTTTCATTGTCTTGGGGATTCGAATTGACAGAGTTACCTTGTTTTTCTTGTAGTACACTTTCGGTGACCACTACTGCGTTATCGATAAGCATACCTACAGCCAGTAGTAAGCCCATCATCGACAGAATATTTAAGCTGTAACCGAGCAGATACATGGCGGCCAATGTCATACCGATGGAAATCGGTACTGATGACACCACAATCATGGTCATTTTGAAATTTCTCAGAAATAGATACAGCACGATAAATGACAACAGGGCGCCCACTAATCCAGAAAGCAGTAGATCCGTTAGGGAAGACTTCACTCCGGATGCTTGATCTTCCATAATAAACAAGCGAATACCTTGAAATTGTTGGTCTTGTTTGGCCTGTTCAATCACCTTAAGCACGCGATCAGACACGTCCACCAAGTTTGCACCAGACTCCTTAAACACATCCAGACCCACAGCATAGTGTTGATCTAGATGACGTCCTTCACTGCGCTCAGGTAGAGAAAACTGCACATCTGCCACATCACCTAAGGTTAAGCCTGGAACTAATACTAACGCCTTGATGTCCTCGAGATTTTTAAACTCGCCCTTAGGTGAAACTTGATAAACTAAGTTGCTTTCCCTTAAGGTGCCTGCACTTAAGACAAAGTTTTCGCGGCCGAGACGAGCTTGTAATTCCGTTGCTGAAAAACCACTTGCAGCCAAACGGTTGGCATTGATCCGCACCTCTATCTGTTTTTGTTCTACGCCATAGAGGCTCACCTTTGAGACGCCCTCAACCCGCTCCAATGGCCGTTTTAACTGTTTATCGAGTAAATCGAATGCCCCAGAGAGCTCGCGGTCGCTCGAAATGCGTATGGTCAAAACGGGCATATCGGCCGTAGAAAATTGGCGGATAAATACCCGTTCAACATCCCTTGGTAATAAATGCCGTACCGCATCGATTTTTTCCCGCGCTTCTAAGCTTTTAGTCGCGACGTTTTCGCCCCATTTCATATTGATTTCGATCTCTGCACCTTCTTGAGAAGACTCAGATTCAAGCTCATCAATACCGCCCATGGTGGCGAGCGACTCTTCGACTACCTTAGTAATATCGCGTTCGACCTCCGCGGGTGTAGAGCCTTTGTAAGGCACTTGCACCACAATCTGCGGAATATCGATACCAGGGAACATTTCTAGCGGTAACAGACGGCTAGAAGCCAGACCAAACAGCAAGATTGCAAAGAAAAACATGCTGGTGGTGACAGGGCGTTTTATTGCTAAACGAGTGAGGTTCATGGGCGAGTCTCCACAGTTAGCGTTGTCGCGTCTTGCTCTGCTGTAGAAACAATGTTTGTATGGTCAAACTTTTTACGGTCAAACATGGCGTAGAGCACAGGGATTACAATTAGGGTCAAGAGTGTCGATAGGCTCAGACCAAAGATAACGGTGATCGCCATAGGTGCTCGGACTTCAGCGCCATCGCCTAGCCCTAGCGCCATGGGCAGTAGACCTAATACTGTGGTGAGGGTCGTCATCATAATCGGGCGAAGACGGGATTTGGCCGCTACCCTGATAGCTTCAAGCTTTTCCACGCCCTCTGAACGTAACTGATTTATCCTATCCACTAACACGATGGCGTTATTGACAACTATCCCCGCGAGCATAATCAGTCCAATAAATACCACCACACTCAAATGGGTTTGGGTGATATAAAGGCCAAGCACGCTACCCGCGAGGGCCATGGGGACAGCAAATAAAATCAGTAATGGGTGCAGTAATGATTCAAATTGACTCGCCATCACTAAGTACACTAAGAACACGGCAAGGATCAACGCAATCTTAAGTGATTGGAATGAATGTTCCATTTCTTCATTCTGACCACCAAAGCGGGCTTGAACTGATGCTGGCAACACCTGTGCCGCTAGAATTCGCTGCGCCTCGGCCACTGCATCACTTAAATCGCCATAGGCTAGGTTGGCCGACACTAAGGCAACCCGTTGTTGGCTGATACGATTTATCGCCGAGGGGCCTAATTGCAGTGATACTTCGGCCACCGCGCTAAGAGCAATCGGCTGAGAGCTGTCAGGGTTAATGATTAACGTATTAATATCGCTGATTTGGTCCCGCTCATCCAGTTGACTCCGAACGAGGATATCAATCTTACGATCACGAACCGTGTATTGACTGGCGACAGTGCCACCAACGCGCTGGGCAATACGATTGGCGACAGTGGGGGCATCCATACCTAATGCCGCTAAACGAGCATGGTCGAAACGGATGCTTAGCTCTGGCTGACCATCTCGCAGACTGGTATTGATATCGGCAAAGCGATCTGAAGCCGAAAGTGCGCTAACTAAGCTGTCAGCACTGCGTTTGAGTAAGGTTAAATCGTAACCTGTTAGCTCAATTTCAAGTGGCGTTTTAAAGCTAAAGAGTTCTGGTTGCTCGATTTTGGCTTCAAGTGCTGGAATGCGCTGAGCGGTATCTCGCAGTATTTGAGTCACTTGATGATAGGCGCTGTGATCCACAAGCTCGACCTGTAAACGCCCCCAGTTCTCACCGCCGCGGGCGGTATCTGAGGTCATTAAACCACCGCTGCCGGCTTGACTATAGGCATGTTTAACTTCGGGCCTGTCTTTAATCGATAACGCGAGCAGCTGCAGTATCCTATCGGTTTCACCCACTGCGGTACCAGGAGGTAGCAAGATCTCAACATAGAATTCCCCTTGGTTCATCGGTGGAATTAATTCCATACCCAGACGGGGAAGCAGACTAATACAAGCGCTAGTGATCCCTAGGGTGAATAGCATGGTAGCGAGTTGCTTACGCAGCGCTATTGCAAGGAGCTTGTGATAGATGGACTCAATACTATGGTACACAAAATTAAAGCCACTGCTCAAAGGGCGCATTATCAAACCAAGCAGCCAAGAGAAGAAGCGGCCAATAATTAACACAAAGGTGAGTAAGGCACTCGGCAAGTAATTAAATAACAAAACAATTGGGAAGGAAAACACGGTCGCACTATAGTGTTTTAATTTACCAAGTTTAGTGGTCGGTTTCTCCTTGGGGGTTTTCTTCATAAGCTCAGGCAAGATCTTAAATCCTTCCCGTGAGGCGAGCATTGGAATCGAGGTTAACGCAACCAGCAAGGAGGCCAAGAGGGCAAAGGTCACCGTTAAAGCTTGATCTGAAAAGAGGGCGCCAGCAATCCCATCGACAAATACTAAGGGAACAAACACCGCAAGTGTTGTCATCGTCGAGGCGAAAATCGCGCCTGCAACCTCCTTAGTCCCTGTTACCGCGGCATCCAATTTACTCATACCTTCACTGCGGCAGCGGTCGATGTTTTCGAGTACTACAATTGCGTTGTCAACCAACAGACCAATCGCCAGCGCAATACCGCCTAATGACATGATGTTTAGGCTGATATCGGCAAAGTACATCATGTTAAACGTGGCAATCACTGAGAATGGGATTGAGATAGAGATAATCAGCGTCGGGATAATATTGCGCAGGAACAAATAAATCACCAGCATGGCTAACACACTGCCCATGAGCGCTGAAGAGGTGACTTCACTGACGGCACTCTCAATAAATTCTGATTGATCGTAAATGACTTCCAGTTTGTTTTGCTGAGGATCTTTGTTGATCTTCACCAACTCATCACGCAATTTTTTGGCGACAGCGACAGTGTTAGCGTCGCCTTCTTTATAGATAGCCAGTTCAATCGATTCCTGACTACCAATGCGAGTGATATCGCTGCGCTCTTTATAGGCATCGGTAATAATGGCGACTTCAAACAGGCGCACTAGGGTTTGTGCATCGCGATAGACGATAACTTGTCCTAGTTCATCTAAGGAATTGAACTGATTAAGGGTACGTACCAGATATTCGCGATCCCCCTGGATAACTTTACCTGCCGAGAGATTGATGTTTTCTTCATTGATACGACGCTTAATGTCATCGGCATTAAGGTTTAGTTGCGACAGTTTTTCTTGATTAAGCTGAATATGAACTTCTTGCTCTAAACCGCCGGATAAACGCACCGCAGCCACGCCTGATAGTGCTTCTAAACGGCGTTTAAGCTCTTCTTCTGCGTAGGTACGCATCTGCTTGAGCTCGGCTTCAGAGGCATTAGGTACCGACAACGCGAGACGCATAATAGGATCAAGGTTTGGGTTAAAGCGCAGCAACAGGGGCTTTTTCACATCCAGCGGCAGGGCGATAGTATCGAGCTTTTCACGTACATCTAAGCTCGCCATATCCATGGTGGTTCCCCATTCAAACTCGAGCACCACATCTGACATGCCTGAGCGAGAAATCGAGCTGATTTTACGTAAGCCTTTAACCACGCCGACGGCTTCTTCAATCGGTTTAGAGACAAGTTGCTCAATTTCAACGGGGGCCGCGCCGTCGTACATGGTGCGGATCGTCAGGGTAGGATAGCTTAAATCGGGCAGGAGTTTGACCGCTAAGCGTGAAAATCCCACCATACCAAATAACATAATGGCCAGCATGAACATCCATACCGTGACTGGCCGTTTAACTGAGGTGCTGATGATTGACATGAAAGACTCCTATCAGTTCTTTGCTGAGGCCAAATCGAGTGGAGTAATGACTTCAACTAAGGACTGGTCTTTCAAATTTTGCTGACCGCGGGTCACGACGACTTCGCCAGGTTTGATACCGGACACAATTTCGACAGCGTCACCTTCGCGGTAGCCAATTTCGACTTCGCGGCGGTTGGCATTAGTACCGTCAATCACATACAGTGCTTGCTTATTGTCTTGATTAATGAGGGCGCTATAGGGCACGGTAATAACATTTTCATGGGTGTCATATTTCAGTTCGACCCGTGTGAACATGCCTGCTTTTAAGCGTGCATCTTGATTGGGGACAGCTAAAGTGACTTTAAAGGTGCCACTTTGTGGATCAACGATAGGGCTGATACGTAACACTTTCGCGTTAATTGCATTTTTACTTTGTTGATTGCTAAAGACTTGAGCTTCTTGATCTAAGCGCAAACTGGTTAATTGCTGCTCTGGCAAATGCACAATGCCGTGCAGTTCATCTTGATTCACGATGTAGAACAAATCGCCGAATTCTTTTGCCATATTGCCCGCTTTCACATAACGCTTGGCAATAATGCCATCAATTGGTGAAACCACGTGGCTTTCTTTCACTTGCAACTCGGCAAGATCGCGTCTAGCAATGGCTGCTTGTAAGTTGTATTCAAGTTTGGCCATAGAATCGGCACTGATAAACTCTTTATTGTTCATTTTCTTTAAGCGGTTTAACTCTTGCTCGATAATTTTGACCTCGGCTTCTGAACGGTCTAAATCATATTGCTGACGTTTAGCATCAATAATGGCCAGACTTTGTCCTTTTTTTACCCGGTCGCCTTCTTCTACATTAATGACTTCAATTAGCCCTGCAATGCGGCTCACCACGTTGGCTTCCTGTGGGGCTTCAAGGGTGGCTGTGGTGCTATAAAAAGAAGAGACATTTCCCTGAATGACGGTGGTGGTTTCAACGGGAATGGCATATTTTTCTTCTTTTTTAGCCACTTCTTCTTCACCACACGCCGCCAACATTGACACTAATAGTACGGGCAGGGCGAACTTCACAATTTTAGACTTTTCCATAAGAGTGTTACCTATTGTTTAATTTCACTAATGAATGCTTTAGCATAAATCGTGCCATTTGCTAACGTACTGTTTTGTAGCTTAAATTTATATTAATGGTGATTACGCACTATGTGGAATACGCTAAATGTAGCTAAAAAGTTTAAAAAGTGATGAAAAATGCTAAATAAGCTTTTATCACGGATAACAGTACACCCAATAAGTAATACCAATCGTATTAAATATCTGTTCATTCAGCGGGAGTTAAACGGGCTTTAGACAAGGCGAAGGCTTGAAGGCATAGTGGCGCTCTGTCGAAAGCCTTAAACGCAGTATAAAGCCCGTTCAACCCCGCCCTTCGGGAGCCTCACAGGCATCTCACTCCCGTGTTACATTGACTTAAAAGGGAATACCATTTCTTCGTCAATGCGCCTTGGATTGAGATGCCTGTGAGGCTCTGAACTGATTAGATATTTAATGTGATTGGTATAAGGTAGTCAGCAGAGGTTGTGTGTCGGCAAAAAAACAAAAAGCCAATAAAAAAGCGCCCTAGGGCGCTTTGAATCGATAAATGCAGTGTTTAGCGTTTATCTAAGTCGACGAAATCACGGGCCGTCTCGCCAGTATAAAGCTGACGTGGGCGGCTGATTTTGTGACCAGGTTGATCCAACATTTCTTTCCAGTGAGCAATCCAACCGACTGTACGCGATA
Source organism: Shewanella cutis (assembly GCF_022410515.1). Classification (GTDB taxonomy): domain Bacteria; phylum Pseudomonadota; class Gammaproteobacteria; order Enterobacterales; family Shewanellaceae; genus Shewanella; species Shewanella cutis. The sequence continues at coordinate 70,970 of NZ_JACSDI010000011.1, forward strand.
ATGCAAACAGGACAGTGAACATGCTGGTAGGAATACCAATGGCTTTCATGATGATGCCAGAGTAGAAATCAACGTTCGGATAGAGTTTCTTCGAAATGAAGTACTCATCTTCAAGCGCAATACGCTCAAGCTCCATCGCAACATCTAATAACGGATCTTGTACTTTCAGCTCTTTTAAGACTTCGTGGCAGGTTTCACGCATGACTTTGGCACGTGGATCAAAGTTTTTGTAAACACGGTGGCCAAAGCCCATTAAGCGGAATGGATCGTTCTTGTCTTTCGCACGGGCGATAAATTCAGGAATACGATCTACTGAACCGATTTCCTCTAACATTTGTAGACAAGCTTCGTTTGCGCCGCCGTGTGCAGGGCCCCATAAAGAAGCAATACCCGCGGCGATACACGCAAATGGATTCGCGCCAGAAGAACCCGCTAAACGCACGGTTGACGTTGAGGCGTTTTGTTCGTGATCAGCATGTAGTATGAAGATACGATCCATTGCACGTTCAACAATTGGGTTTACCTTGTACTCTTCACAAGGAACAGCAAACATCATGCTTAAGAAGTTGCCCGCATAGCTCAAGTCATTGCGTGGGTACACAAATGGCTGGCCAGAAGAGTACTTGTAGCACATTGCGGCAATTGTTGGCATTTTGGAGACTAGGCGATAAGCGGCGATTTCGCGGTGACGCGGATCGTTGACATCGAGTGAGTCTTGGTAAAACGCAGACAATGCACCAGTGACACCACACAACATCGCCATAGGATGAGCATCACGACGGAAGCCTCTAAAGAAGAAGGCGATTTGCTCATGCACCATAGTGTGGGTTTTTACTGTGTGTACAAATTCAGCATATTGCTCTTTCGTCGGCAGTTCACCGTAAAGCAGCAGATAACACAGGTCTAGGTAATCGGAGTCAACGGCAAGTTGCTCGATTGGATAGCCGCGGTGTAACAATATACCTTGATCACCATCAATGTAGGTTATTGCAGATTCGCAGGAGGCTGTCGCAAGAAAACCCGGATCAAAAGTGAAGTAACCTTTGCTGCCGAGTTTACTGATATCGATTACGTCAAAACCAGCGGTTCCTTGCTTTACTGGCAACTCTATCGAGTCGTTCCCTGGTAATTCTAATTTGGCTTTTAAATCAGCCATACCCCGTTCTCCTTACTTCGTTCTTATCTGTGAGTGCGGCATGTCAAACCGCCATTACTTTACAGCCATTCTAGATCACATTTCAATTTAAATAAGCGTTTAAATTTGTTAGACCATGGTATAAAACGCTTTACTTTCCTTGCCGCAGCTGGCACTTACGCGAAAATTTTCTTAAAAAAACAAAATTTGCATTCTGTGATGTTTGTATTTGACATTTCCCACGAGTATACTTGCCTCCGCCAAATAATGGCTGCAAACGATGATGTAAAAACACCCTTTGTTTACATGTTAAATGAGTGAGTGTTCAAATAGTTATCCGTTTGTTCAAACTTTGCTTTTGTGTTTACTTTTGCTGTGATTAATCCCTCAGTTTAACGTTTGTACAAAAGCGGTTCACATAACAAAAAAAATGCTCAATGGAGCTGAGTGAGCAGAACGTGAAAAAGCAAAGACCTGTCCATTTAGATCTGCAGACCATTCGCTTTCCTGCAACAGCGATTGTGTCAATTCTTCACCGTGTGTCCGGTGTCATCATGCTATTCGCTGTTGGCATTCTTATTTGGTTGCTAAATTCATCTTTAGCCTCCGCTGAAAGTTTCGCAGGCGTACAATCTCTGTTTGATAACTTTGTCGTGAAGTTCATCATTTGGGGCATTTTGACTGCACTGACCTTCCATTTATTCGGTGGCCTGCGCCACTTAGTGATGGATACGGGTCGTTGGGAAGAGTTGGCTTCGGGCACCGCCTCAGCGAAAGCTGTATTTGTGTTAACGGTAGCCTTTTCAATTTTAGCGGGGTTATGGGTATGGTAACCAATGCAGCAAGTTTTGGACGCAGTGGTGTTCATGACTTTATTCTACTACGCGCTAGTGCAGTAATCCTCGCCTGTTACACCATTTTTATGGTTGGCTTTATTGCATGTAGTTCCCCTCTCACCTATGACGCTTGGCATGGCCTCTTCAGCGCTCTGCCTATGAAAGTGTTTACACTGCTTACGCTGGTTGCACTGCTTGTCCACGCTTGGATTGGTGTATGGCAAGTATTGACGGATTACGTCAAGTGCACATCGTTACGCGGTGTTTTACAGTTCACCTTTGTCGTTACCGTTTTCTGCTATTTAGCGGCCGGCATTGTTATTGTGTGGGGTGTCTAAGTGAGTATTCCAGTACGCGAATTTGATGCTGTAGTGATCGGCGCCGGTGGCGCGGGTATGCGTGCAGCACTACAGATTTCTAAAGAAGGTAAGAGCTGTGCGCTTTTATCTAAAGTATTCCCAACTCGTTCTCATACTGTGTCTGCGCAGGGTGGTATCACCGTTGCGCTGGGTAACGCCCATGAAGACCATTGGGAACAACACATGTACGATACTGTAAAAGGTTCCGACTTTATCGGTGACCAAGACGCTATCGAATTTATGTGTCAAACCGGTCCAGAAGCCATTATTGAACTTGAGCACATGGGTTTACCATTCTCTCGTTTCGATAACGGTAAGATTTACCAACGTCCCTTCGGTGGTCAATCTAAAAACTTTGGTGGTGAACAAGCGGCACGTACCGCAGCAGCGGCCGACCGTACCGGTCACGCACTGCTTCACTGCTTATACCAACAGAACGTTAAACACAAAACACAAGTGTTTTCTGAGTGGTATGCCCTCGATTTAGTCAAAAACCAAGACGGTGCCATCGTAGGCTGTACTGCGATTGAAATCGAAACCGGTGAAATCGTTTACTTCAAAGCCAAAGCCACTGTGTTAGCCACAGGCGGTGCGGGTCGTATCTACGCTTCTACCACTAACGCTCACATTAACACTGGTGACGGTGTCGGTATGGCAATGCGTGCTGGCGTTCAGATGCAAGATATGGAAATGTGGCAATTCCACCCAACCGGTATCGCTGGTGCGGGTGTACTTGTGACTGAAGGTTGTCGTGGTGAAGGTGGTTACCTACTAAACAAAGACGGCGAGCGTTTCATGGAGCGTTATGCGCCAAACGCGAAGGATTTGGCATCTCGTGACGTGGTTGCACGTTCTATGATGACCGAAATCCGTGAAGGCCGTGGTTTAGATGGTCCATTAGGCCCACACTGCTTACTAAAACTCGATCACTTAGGTAAAGAGACCTTAGAAGCCCGTCTGCCTGGCGTGTGTGAATTGTCCCGTACCTTCGCTCACATCGATCCGGCTGATGGTCCAATCCCTGTTTTACCAACTTGTCACTATATGATGGGTGGTCTGCCGACTAAGGTGAGTGGTCAGGTTATTCGTAAGAATACTGATGGTACTGAGCAAGATGTAGTCGGTCTGTTTGCTGTGGGTGAGATTGCCTGTGTATCTGTGCACGGTGCGAACCGCTTAGGTGGTAACTCATTGCTCGACCTAGTGGTCTTTGGCCGCGCGGCGGGTCAACACTTAGGTAAAGCACTCGATGAGACTGCGGATCCTAAGGATGCCACTGATGCCGACATCCAAGCTTCTCTGGCACGTTTACAACGCTGGGAAAGCAATAAAGATGGCGAAGACCCAGTGCAAATCCGTAAGGATTTACAACTTTGCATGCAATTAAACTTCTCAGTATTCCGCCGTGGCGATGCAATGGCTGAAGGCTTAGAGCAGTTAAAAGCCATCCGTAAGCGTTTAGAAAATGCTAAGTTGTCTGATAACTCTCGCGAATTCAATACTCAACGTATTGAGTGTTTAGAATTGGACAACCTGATGGCAACGGCGATTGCTACCGCTTATGCTGCTAACTTCCGTACAGAGAGCCGTGGTGCTCACTCACGTGAAGACTATTTAGAGCGTGACGATGAAAACTGGTTATGTCACAGTCTGTTTGACCCAGTGACAGAAACCATGGACCGTCGTGCTGTGAATATGGCACCTAAGTTGCGTGAAGCCTTCCCGCCGAAGAAACGTACCTACTAGTAGGAGTTGCAAAGATGAAATTGGAATTTGCAGTTTATCGCTACAATCCTGATGTAGATACAAAACCTTACATGCAGGATTACAGCCTTGAAGTGGCTGATGGCACTGACATGATGGTGCTCGATGCACTGATCAAGTTAAAAGAAAAAGATCCAACCTTAGTGTTTCGTCGCTCTTGCCGTGAAGGTGTTTGCGGTAGCGATGGTCTGAACATGAACGGTAAAAATGGTCTGGCTTGTATTACCCCAATCTCTACTTTTAAAGGTAAGAAGTTGGAAATTCGTCCACTGCCAGGTATGCCAGTTGTACGTGATTTAGTGGTTGATTTAACTCAGTTCTACAAGCAATACGAGAAGATTAAACCCTTCCTTATCAACGATGATAAGCAGCCTGCTCGTGAACATTTACAGTCACCTGAACAACGTGCCCATTTAGATGGTCTTTATGAATGTATCATGTGTGCCTGTTGTTCAACGGCTTGTCCATCATTCTGGTGGAATCCTGATAAGTTTATCGGTCCTAGCGGTCTGCTGCATGCTTACCGTTTCTTGATCGACAGTCGCGATACAGCAACAGAAGAACGTCTTTCTGAGCTGGACGACGCCTACAGCGTATTCCGTTGCCACGGCATCATGAACTGCGTTGACGTTTGTCCAAAAGGACTTAATCCGACCAAAGCAATCGGTCATATTAAGTCAATGCTGCTTAAGCGAGCGGTGTAATGCGAGAACCTGAGCTGAAATCAATAATAATATAGCTCTCAAAGAGTCACTTTCTGGGCATAGAAGGTGGCTCTTTTGTGTATGTAATGGAAGACAACGCGCCGTGAAATCTGGATATTCTAGAGCGGCAGAAATTATGTATCAAAGGTCATGACCTGAGATTACATATAAAAACTATGGCTAAGCACGTGTATAAAGTTTGAAAGGAATAGAAATGCACCAAGGCATCATGAAAGCCTGGCTCGAATCATCTCACTTAAGTGGTGCAAATTCGACCTACGTAGAAGAGATGTATGAAGCCTATCAAGAAGACCCTCAGTCAGTCTCTGACGATTGGCGTGCGGTTTTTGATAATCTCCCTCCGGTTAACGGTGCCTCTAAAGACGCGCCAGAAGCGGCTCACTCCAAAGTACGTGATTATTTTCGCAGTTTAGCGATGGAAGGACGTCATAAGAGCGCTGCTCGTGTGACTGATCCTGAGTTGGATGCTAAGCAAGTTAAAGTGCTACAGCTGATCAACGCCCACCGTTTCCGTGGTCACCAAGGTGCTAACCTTGACCCATTAGGTTTGTGGAAACGTGAACCTGTTGCCGATTTAGATCCCGCATTCCACGGTCTAACCAAAGAAGACATGGAGCGTGAGTTCAACACTGGTTCATTCGCCCATGGCGGCGAAACCATGAAGTTGGCGGATTTAGTTAAAGCGCTTAAAGCCACATATTGTGGTTCTATCGGCGCCGAATACATGCATATTACCGACACCGATGAAAAGCGTTGGATCCAACAGCGTCTCGAACCATCCTTAGGTAAAGCCAACTACGATAAAAGCGTTAAGACCCGCATTCTTGAAGGCCTAAATGCTGCTGAAGGCATTGAAAAATATTTAGGCGCTAAATTCCCTGGTGCAAAACGCTTCTCTTTAGAAGGTGGTGATGCGTTAGTGCCAATGATGCGCGAAATCATTTATCGCGCAGGCGAAGCTGGCACTAAAGAAATCGTGGTCGGTATGGCTCACCGTGGTCGTTTAAACGTCCTCGTGAACGTATTAGGTAAGCGTCCAGCTGAACTGTTTGACGAGTTCGCGGGCAAACATGCTGATACCCATGGTTCCGGTGACGTTAAGTACCACCAAGGTTTTTCATCTGACTTTGAAACACCGGGTGGCAATGTGCATTTAGCGCTGGCTTTCAACCCGTCTCACCTTGAAATCGTTAACCCTGTGGTGATGGGATCAGTCCGCGCTCGTCAAGACCGTCGTGGTTGCAAAGATGGTTTACAGGTGATGCCTATCACTATCCACGGAGATTCTGCGATTACCGGTCAAGGTATTGTGCAAGAGACATTCAACATGTCTCAAACCCGTGGGTTTAAAGTGGGTGGCAGTATCCGCATCGTTGTGAACAACCAAGTGGGCTTTACCACTTCAAATCACCACGATGTGCGTTCAACTGAATACTGTACTGACATTGCTAAGATGGTACAGGCGCCGATTTTCCACGTAAATTCAGACGATCCAGAAGCGGTTGCCTTTGTTGCGCAGTTAGCCGTTGATTACCGTAACGAATTTAAACGTGATGTGGTGATTGATTTAGTGTGTTACCGCCGTCATGGCCACAACGAAGCTGATGAGCCAAGTGCAACTCAGCCACTGATGTATGCCAAGATCAAGAAACACCCAACGCCACGTAAGATTTACGCTGACAAACTGATCGCAGAAAACACCATTGCTGCCGATGACGTGACCAGCATGATCAACACTTACCGCGATGCTTTAGACCAAGGTGATTGCGTAGTGAAAGAATGGCGTCCAATGACACTGCATACCGTAGATTGGACTCCTTATATTGGTCGCGAATGGGATGAAGCCTATGACGCTTCACTGCCTATCGAACGTTTGCAGAAACTAGCCGATAAGCTGAGCTACGTGCCTGAAAGTCATTCTCTGCAATCCCGTGTTGCTAAGATTTATAGTGACCGTGTCGCCATGGCAAAAGGGGAGAAGCCACTTGACTGGGGTTTTGCTGAAACCTTAGCTTACGCAACGATTCTTGAAGATAAGCAACGTGTTCGTATTACTGGTCAAGACTCTGGCCGCGGGACTTTCTTCCACCGTCATGCGGTTCTGCATAACCAAAACGATGCGACTACGTATTTACCACTGCGTAATATTGCTGAAAACCAAGGTCCAATCGATATTACTGACTCAGTACTCTCTGAAGCGTCAGTACTGGCCTTCGAATACGGTTACGCAACGGCAGAGCCTAGTGGTTTAGCCATTTGGGAAGCGCAATTTGGTGACTTTGCTAACTGTGCGCAAGTGGTTATCGACCAGTTCTTGTCCTCTGGTGAGCAGAAGTGGGGCCGTTTATGCGGTTTGACCATGTTGTTGCCTCACGGCTATGAAGGTCAAGGTCCAGAGCACTCAAGCGCCCGTTTAGAGCGTTTCCTACAGCTTTGTGCTAATCACAATATGCAAGTGTGTGTGCCATCAACACCAGCACAGGTTTACCACATGCTGCGTCGCCAAGTGGTGCGCCCAATGCGTCGTCCACTGGTGGTGATGTCACCTAAGTCATTGCTACGTCACCCCTTAGCGGTTTCTAGCATGGACGAATTGGCCAATGGCAGCTTCCAAAACGTGATTGGCGAAATCGATACGTTAGAAGCGAGCAAGGTCGATCGCGTGGTGTTCTGTAGCGGTAAGGTGTACTTCGAGCTACTCGAAAAACGCCGTAAAGAAAACATCAATAACATTGCAATAATCCGTGTCGAACAGTTATATCCGTTCCCACATGAAGAAATGGTTGCTGCATTAGCTGACTACCAACATGTGAAGGATTTTGTTTGGTGTCAGGAAGAGCCGCAAAACCAAGGTGCTTGGTACTCTAGCCAACATCACTTCTGGGCTGCTATCCCTGCGGGTGCAAAACTGACCTATGCTGGCCGTGAAGCGTCTGCTGCACCAGCTTGTGGTTACCCTGAGTTGCATGCTCACCAACAAGAATCTTTAGTGAACAGTGCCCTAAAGCTGTAATAGCTAAGACTGTAGTAATAGACATTATATAAAAAAGGATCGTTTTTCATGAGTATCGAAATCAAGGTACCCGTACTGCCAGAATCTGTTGCCGATGCGACTATCGCCACTTGGCACGTAAAAGTGGGTCAGCAAGTTTCTCGTGATCAAAATCTGGTCGATATTGAAACTGACAAAGTGGTATTGGAAGTGGTTGCACCAGAAGATGGTCATATTGGTGAATTCCTGTTCCACGAAGGCGACACCGTATTGGGCGAGCAAGTCATTGCTAAGTTCATCGCTGGCGCAGTTTCTGGCCAAGAAGTGACTAAAGCGCAAGCAGAAGCCGCCGCTCCTGCAGCGGCAAGTGATGAATCAAACGATGCGTTAAGTCCTTCAGTTCGTCGTTTACTGGCTGAGCACAATGTTGATGCCAGCAAAGTGAAGGGCACTGGTGTTGGCGGTCGTATCACTAAAGAAGACGTTGAAGCCTTCATCAAGTCTGCACCTAAAGCGGCAGCGGCCCCAGCGGCTCCCGCGGTACAGCCACTCGCTGCTGGTCGTAGCGAGAAACGTGTGCCAATGACACGTTTACGTAAAACTATCGCTAACCGTTTGTTAGAAGCGAAAAACTCTACTGCTATGCTCACGACCTTCAACGAAGTGAACATGAAGCCAATCATGGATATCCGTAAGCAATACCAAGATATTTTTGAAAAGCGCCACGGTATCCGTTTAGGTTTCATGTCTTTCTACGTGAAAGCCGTGACAGAAGCCTTGAAACGCTTCCCAGAAGTGAACGCATCAATCGACGGTGACGATATCGTTTACCACAACTACTTTGACGTCAGCATCGCAGTATCTACACCACGTGGTCTGGTAACGCCAGTGCTACGTGACACCGACACTATGAGTCTGGCTGATATCGAAAAAGCAGTACGCGATCTGGCGATCAAAGGCCGTGATGGCAAGCTGACTGTGGCGGATATGACTGGCGGTAACTTCACTGTGACTAACGGTGGTGTATTCGGCTCGTTAATGTCTACCCCAATTTTAAACCTGCCACAAAGCGCGATTTTAGGCATGCATGCTATTAAAGATCGCCCAATGGCAGTCAATGGTCAGGTTGAAATCCTGCCCATGATGTACCTAGCTCTCTCATATGACCATCGTATTATTGATGGCCGTGAGTCTGTTGGCTTCTTAGTCGCCATTAAAGACTTCTTAGAAGACCCAACTCGTCTGCTGCTTGATCTGTAATCCAACTCGATAAACGATTCAGTTTAAAGAGTTTGTTAAAGACAAAAGTAAGACATACCCTCGTGACTGGCCCCTTGGGCCAGTTGGATTTGATTAGAAGTATATGGATAGATCATCATGAATTTGCATGAGTATCAGGCAAAATCCCTATTTGCCGAATATGGTTTACCAGTGTCAGAAGGCTTTGCCTGTGATACAGCCCAAGAAGCTGTAGAAGCGGCAGGCCGTATTGGCGGAAATTTATGGGTTGTTAAGTGTCAAGTACACGCAGGCGGCCGCGGTAAAGCGGGTGGCGTTAAAGTCACTGGCGATAAAGAAGAAATCAGAGCCTTTGCCGAACACTGGTTAGGCAAAAATCTGGTGACTTATCAAACTGATGAGAAAGGTCAGCCGGTTGCTAAAATTTTAGTAGAAAGCTGCACCGACATCGCGAACGAACTGTACTTAGGTGCAGTTGTTGACCGTGCTACCCGTCGTGTGGTGTTCATGGCATCAACAGAAGGCGGTGTTGAGATTGAGAAAGTGGCCGAAGAAACGCCAGAACTCATTCACAAAGCGATCATTGATCCGCTGACAGGTCCTCAACCATTCCAAGCGCGTGATCTTGGCTTCAAACTGGGCTTAAACCCAACTCAAATGAAGCAATTCACCAAGATCTTCATGGGTCTGGCAACGATGTTCGTTGACCACGATTTCGCTTTATTAGAAATCAACCCATTGGTTATCACCACTGAAGGTAACCTGCACTGCTTAGACGGTAAAATTGGTATCGATGGTAACGCACTGTTCCGTCAACCCAAAATCAAAGCAATGCACGATCCATCTCAAGATGACGCCCGTGAAGCTCATGCTGCGATGTTTGAACTGAACTACGTGGCATTAGACGGTAACGTAGGTTGTATGGTGAACGGTGCTGGTCTGGCGATGGGTACTATGGACATCGTTAACCTGCACGGCGGCAAGCCAGCTAACTTCCTCGACGTAGGTGGTGGCGCGACCAAAGAACGTGTTGCTGAAGCATTTAAGATCATTCTGTCTGACAGCAATGTGAAAGCCGTTCTGGTTAACATCTTCGGTGGTATCGTACGTTGTGACATGATCGCAGAAGGTATCATTGGCGCTGTTAAAGAAGTGGGCGTTAAAGTTCCAGTTGTAGTGCGTTTAGAAGGTACTAACGCTGAATTAGGCCGTGAAGTATTAGCTAAATCAGGTCTTGATATCATTGCAGCTAACAGTCTGACTGATGCGGCTGAGCTAGTAGTTAAAGCTGCGGAGGGCAAATAATGTCTGTATTAATTAACAAAGATACCAAGGTAATTTGCCAAGGCTTTACCGGTGGTCAAGGTACTTTCCACTCTCAACAAGCGATCGATTACGGTACGCAAATGGTCGGTGGTGTATCTCCTGGTAAAGGTGGTACTGAGCACTTAGGTCTGCCAGTGTTCAACACTGTGAAAGACGCTGTTGCAGCAACTGGCGCCACGGCTTCTGTTATCTACGTTCCAGCGCCTTTCTGTAAAGATGCAATCCTTGAAGCAATCGACGGTGGTATCGAGCTAATCGTTTGTATCACTGAAGGTATCCCAACACTGGATATGCTGGAAGTGAAAGTGAAGCTAGAAGAAACTGGCGTTCGCATGATCGGTCCAAACTGCCCGGGTGTTATCACTCCAGGTGAATGTAAGATTGGTATTATGCCAGGTCACATCCACTTAAAAGGCAAAGTCGGTATCGTTTCTCGTTCTGGTACGCTGACCTATGAAGCGGTTAAGCAAACCACTGACGAAGGTTTCGGCCAATCTACTTGCGTAGGTATTGGTGGTGACCCAATTCCAGGTACTAACTTCATCGACGTATTGGCAATGTTCCAAAACGATCCACAGACTGAAGCCATCGTGATGATCGGTGAAATCGGTGGTACTGCTGAAGAAGAAGCGGCTGCTTACATCAAAGCTCACGTGACTAAACCAGTTGTGTCTTACATCGCGGGTGTAACTGCGCCTGCGGGTAAGCGTATGGGTCATGCGGGTGCAATTATCGCCGGTGGTAAAGGTACTGCTGCTGACAAATTTGCTGCACTAGAAGCAGCGGGCGTGACAACTGTCCGCTCGTTAGCGGATATCGGCAAAGCGCTGCGTGCTAAAACGGGTTGGTAATCTAACCGTTAACACACGAAAAGGCGCCTAAGGCGCCTTTTTTATTGCGCGCCTGTTAGCCAGTGCCGAGCAGTAAAGTGTGAGAATGGGCAAGCTAACACCGCGCAGGCTAGCATTTTTATTTACAAAGGGTTAGATTGAGCTTCTCTACTCGATATCGTTATTCGGTTAACGTTCGATTGTATTGGTAGAGCCACAACCTAAGCCTTGTGCTTATGGCCCCACGGCTATTTCAGCAATAAATCTTGTACTTAATTATCACGCGGTTGCGGCATTAAGCTGCGAGCGTATTTTTTTATCGGTTTATCCCATTGGGGGAGGATAGGCCAGCACAGATGTTTAACCCTAAGGGGCATCTATTTACACGAGGGAAAGACAGTGAATACACCAAAGATTATTATGTCAGAAATCGATTTAGAAAGAATCGAGCGTCTGCTGGAGTCATTACCTGCAAACGCCTTCCCGGGGCGTGCGGCATTGGAGGCGGAACTTGACCGAGCCGATATTGTGCCCGCAGCGCAAATGCCAGGGAATGTGGTGACGATGAACTCTGAAGTAAAATTTAGCGTGTCATCCAGTCAAGATACCTTCTGCTTACGGTTAGTTTATCCCAAGGATGCGGCAGGCGAGGGCACCATTTCTATCCTCGCGCCCGTGGGCAGTGCTTTATTGGGTTTATCACAAGGGGATGAAATTGAGTGGCCAGGCCCAGCAGGCTCAATGGTCAAAGTGCGTATCGAAGAAATTATGTATCAGCCAGAGCGAAGCGGTGACTTTCACCGTTAATCGCAGCTCTGGATATTAGTGTGTAGAGGGCAATACCAAGGAAGCCAATATGATTATACAAACTGAGCGTTTAATACTTAGACCCTTTACCGAGCAGGATATCGATGCCCTCTATTTAATGAACATTAACCCTGCGATGTTGAAATACATTCCAACCGTACCTTTTACTGATCGTGAGCAGGCGCGGGAGCTGTTCCATAACGTGATTTCGCAGGATTATCAGCAGCATGGATTTGGACGCTGGGCCGTCGAGCATAAAGCCGATAATAAAGTGATTGGCTTTTGCGGGCCAAAGTTTATTCCCGAATATAATGAAGTCGAAATTGGCTATCGCTATTTTCCCGAGTATTGGGGCAAGGGGATTGGTACCGAAGCTGCTCAAGCGGCAATTAGCGTGTTCCCGCAGTTTGGTATTACGCAAATCATTGCATTGATCCTAGAGGGTAATATTGGCTCTGAAGGTGTCGCTAAACGCATAGGAATGCATTGGCGTGAACCTAGCGAGTTTATGGGGCATAAAGTGAATGTGTACGCGAAGGTGCTCTAACAGTGCTTGAGCGTTTCAACAAAAAAACCAGCCTAGATGGCTGGTTTTTTATTAGGTCTGTCTGGTTGATATCCAGATTGAGCTAAATCTGCTTACTCGTCGTTATGATCGCACTTATCGTTAGTGCAATGACCGTACAAATATAAGCTGTGGTTGGTCAGTTTAATATTGTACTTGCTAGCGATCTCGTCTTGGCGACGTTCAATCACTTCATCAGAAAACTCAATTACTTTGCCACAGGAGAGGCAAACTAAGTGATCGTGGTGATGTTGAGTCGATAATTCGAATACCGCTTTGCCACTTTCGAAGTGGTGGCGAGATACGATACCGGCATCATCAAACTGGTTTAATACACGGTAAACTGTTGCTAGACCAATTTCTTCACCTAAATCGAGCAGTTTCTTGTATAAGTCTTCTGCACTGATATGTTGGTTTTCAGGTCCTTGCATCAGTTCGAGGATCTTGACTCGTGGCAGGGTGATTTTCAAACCGGCTTTTTTGAGCGCTTGATTTCCATCTGTCATTGCTAATCTCTTGATTGCAGAACCAATAGGTTCATCCGTGGATAGTGCTGCCATTATAGGGGGTCAAATTAAAAACTTAAACCTTTGTTCTGGCTTTATAGGGCTAGATGCAGATAAATTGTGTCTCTTAGCGCGAAATTGCAATAAATTGCGGCAATTCAAGCATAATTTTTGTAAGGTTATACCAAGGAATAATGTTCACGAAAGTAATAATTCGGGACAATGGATAGAATAATTACAATAAAAGGAAGCGGTATGTACCAGCATATTGTGGTGTTAACTGGCGCGGGCATTTCAGCTGAATCGGGATTACGTACCTTTCGCGATCAAGATGGTTTGTGGGAAGAGCACCATATTGAAGATGTGGCGACTCCCGAAGGTTATGCCCGCGATATCGAGCTGGTTGAGCGATTTTATAACAGTCGTTGGGAGCAGTTGCACAGTGGCACCGTGATGCCCAATGCGGCGCATCTTGCTTTAGCCAAATTAGAGGCTGAATTTTCTGGTCAATTATTGGTTGTGACTCAGAATATTGACGATTTACATGAGCGTGCTGGCTCAAGACGCTTATTGCATATGCATGGTGAATTGTCTAAAGGTCGCTGCCCGCGCTCGCGTCAAACCTTTTTATTAAGAGAACCTTTTGGGGTGAATAATTGCTGTACCTGCTGCATTCCCGCCCAAAGACTACGTCCTCATGTGGTGTGGTTTGGTGAGATGCCGCAGGGGATGGACAGAATTCACGATGCACTCGATAACTGCGATTTGTTCATTGCTATTGGTACATCGGGCACAGTGTATCCGGCGGCTGGGTTTGTCGATACGGCCAATCATCATGGCGCGCAAACAGTGGAGGTCAATTTAGTCTCACCCGATAGGCACAGTCAGTTTCAATATCATTTAACTGGTAAAGCGGGTAACTTAGTACCTAAACTCGTGGAGACCATTTTGGCCGGACAAGTCATTGGCTCCGATTTGTCCGAATGAGTGACTAACTGATGAAGCAAAAACTTGCAATTATCATGCGTGGCTTGCCCGGAAGTGGAAAATCCCATTGGGTTGAGCAGTTTATTGCCAACCTGACTTTGGAGGATGCATTGCGTCTCCGCCAAGGTGGGATTTTCTCGACCGATAGTTTTTTCTACGAGGGAGATGTGTACCGATTCGACGCGAAAAAACTTTCCGAATACCATCAGCGTAACTTAACCGCTTTTATTCAAGCGTTAAGCAATGCCCAGCCTATCGTGATTTGTGATAATACCAATCTTTGTCGCTGGGAATACATGGCCTATGAAGCTGCTGCCAAATCGCTCGATTATCAAGTGCGTATCGTGCTAGTAGGCGAACCGTCAGACTCTGTTCATCAAAAGCTGTGCGCCGAGCGTAATCGCCATGGTGTGCCGTTAACTCAAATTCGAAGGATGGCAAAACTGTTCGAGGCTTTTTAGCATTCCTTTGTTTGTCATCTTCTGGCGTTATATTCTATTCAAGGTTAATGTCCAATACGATTAGTCTGAGTTGCATAAGCTTGATCGTAATGACAGTTTCCTATTGATTTGTCGATTATAATGCTGCGAGTTGGTTCCTCTGGAGTTTATCTTGTTAACAAAATTACTGCTCACCTTAGCCGTTATCATTATGGCGATATTGCTGCTCGTTAAGCGTAAGCCTGGCGCGCTTCAAGTGACAGTGTCCGAGGCGCCAGTGTCGCAAAGTTTATGGCGCCGTTATGGAATGAGTGGGGCATTTTTGTTACTGGGACTTTGCTTGTTAAGCTACAGTGTATGGTACTGGCGCGATCAGCACAAAGTGGTGACAGTGACCATTGTGTCTCCATCGGGTGAACATGCTGGTGTTTATCATGCCCGTAAAGGCGATATCTCAGAAGCTAAGATGGTCACGGTTGAGGGCGTGCATATTCGCTTCTCAAATGCCGAGCGGTTGGAGATCTTGGAAGACTAAAACAGATTTATTTTATGAATTTATCGCTCCCGCCTTTTCATTACTAAGTTATGCGTTAAACTAGCGACAATTTTTTAGCCTGCACTTAAGTGGACTTTTAGCTTAAGTTTTTTTCAGGAGGACACATGATTACTGCCTACGTCTATGAAAACCGTCAGTTGACGGTGACTGAGATTAACATTCAAGACAGTATTCCGGCGTCGACCATATGGTTGGATCTTTATAAACCTGATGATGCAGAGCGAGAATGGTTAAGTCATTTTTCTGTTGAAGAAGTACCTGACGAAGAAGATATCAATGAGATTGAGGCTTCGGCGCGTTTTTATCAAAACAGCGATGGTTTGCATATCAATTCTTTATTCCCACAGCGAGTAGGGCAAGATGTGCGTGGCGTGAACGTTTCCTTTAACCTACGTACCAATTTCCTACTGACTATCCGTGAAGAAGATGTCGGACTTATCCGCCTCTTACGTAACTATTTGCGTTTAGGTCGGCTAGAAGTTTCTACCCCTCAGGAATTATTTCTCGAACTGTTTAACTTAAAAGTGGATTACCTCTCCGACTTAATTGAGGACGTGTATACCGTGCTTGAAAATGTTGGCGAACAGGTTTTCGACAGCGAAGAACTCGATGATGTGTTCAAGCTGATTACGCTGCAGGAAGACTCTAACGGGAAAATTCGGTTAAGTTTGCTCGATACCCAGCGTTCATTACGCTATATGCAGCGGTACTACCGCGGTCAATTGTCTGATGAACATTTAAAGGACTTACGTGAGATGCTCTCGGATATCGAGTCTTTAATGCCTCACAGCCAGTTTATCTTCGACAAGTTAAACTTCTTGCTGGACGCTGCGATGGGTTTCAGTGGATTGCAGCAGAATAAGATCATCAAAATCTTCTCGGTTGCGGCCGTAGTCTTTCTTCCGCCGACACTGATTGCGAGTAGTTACGGGATGAACTTTAACGGTATGCCTGAGTTGCAATGGCAATATGGTTATCCTATGGCGATTTTAATGATGCTCGCGAGTGCTGCAGGAACCTATTTCTTCTTTAAACGTAAACACTGGCTTTAATTAAGTTACGGATTTTAAAAAGTAAAAAGCCGGAGTCTCTCCGGCTTTTTATTGATGTTTTACTTGCGGCTCTCACCGCCAAAGTAATAACTGACACGTTCCCGTGGGTTGAGGTATTCGTGTACTTTTTCAGGTAAAGCTGCAGCGGGGAGGCAGCGGACAATACTGATCCCTTCAACTTCGAGATCGACAATCGGCGCTTGATCTTTAGGTACTAATGCATCGTAAACGAGGATTTTAGGGCAAAGTAGTTTTTGCAAGTTAACCGACATCACCATGGCATATTGGCCGCTTGACAACTCCACCACACTTCCGGGCGGATAAATGCCCAGCATTTTGATCATTTTGCCAATATATTCCTGATTTAATTTCGTTTTATATTGCTTATACAAATGTCCTAATGCGGCGTAGGGCATACGTGCTTTACCTTGGTTACTGGGATAACACAGGGAGTCATATTCATTCACGACCGCTAATAATTGAGACATCTTATCAAGGTCCGCTTCCTTTAACCCTTTGGGATAACCACTGCCATCCAGAAACTCATGGTGATTAATGATCGCAGGGAGTGCGGCCTCAGGAAAATTCTCTGCTAGCTTGAGTAAATCAACCCCAAGTAGAGGATGCTGCTTAATAAAATTAAGCTCGGGTGCAGACCAAGGTGTGGTTTTTTTCAAAATTTGCGGGGGTACTTTGAGTTTTCCCACATCATGAAACAGAGCGCTTAAGCCGACTAATTCGATTTCACTACGGTCCCATTCCATCTCTTTGGCAATCAGCATGGAGAGGATGGAGACATTTAATGAATGATAATAAATGCTCTCATCTTGCTTGGCATCACTCATTAAATGCAGCACCAGATTGTCGGAGGTTAAGAGTTGTTCCACCATACTGTGAATTAACACCTTGGCGTCATCAACGGCATTTAATGGTCGATTGCGTAGCTTAGAGATCAGACTGCGCATCATGGCAACTGAACGAGTGAAATTTTGCTCGGTTTTATGAATATCTCGGCGAAGTTTCTTTTGTACTTCAATTTGCTCAGCCTTGTAGATATCCATATCGTTTTTAAGATCATGGAGTTCAGGGCTGGGAGGCAGTGTTATGGGGTTCACCGCTTCAGGATTTAAGGGGGCGATTTCACTGCGCTCTAAATCGACGATAACGTGTTCAATACCAAGATTTTTAATTAATTCAATTTGCGCAGCCTGTTTGATGTGAAAGCTACTGAATAAAAAAGGATGATCTTTCCAGGCTACGGGTAAACGCACAAAATTCCCTACCTGTAATTGATGAACTGAGACTTTACAGCTTTTTTTCATATTTCTGTTATCGCGAAGCCAATGAAGTTATTTTATCCCCAGACAACCTGAAGATTTAGAGAACCGCGGGAGTTTAACGCACTTTAGGCAAGGCGGCTATTTGCAGACCTCATGGGCTGAGTTAAAAATAACCAATCCAACGTACAGTGCGTTACCACGTGTTAACATTTACTGCCGGTAGAGAGTGACTAAGGCATTCTACTTCCGTTTTGCATCAATTCAAAAGGTGGTCGGCATTCTGTTATTGATGCAGCTTTACAATTACTTAACTAACATGTCAGCATAGTAAGTGTAGAAAATAGCCGAAGCATCGAGCATATATGGATTTTATCGAAGTATACCCTAATGCAATACCTGATGATCTATGTGATCGTCTCATTCTTGCGTTTGAAAAGCACTCTGGCGTCGTTGATGGGCAAACCGGCAATGGTGTTGACCTTGAAAAAAAGATCAGTCGAGATCTTACATTAGATAATTTCTCCGATTTAGAGCCACTTAAAAATGAATTGCTATCTTACACTCTTAAGGGAACGGCAGACTATTTTAGCCAATATGCAATGGCACTAATGGGGGCTGTGGCGGTTTCAGTCAGTGATGAGCAAGGTCAAGCGGTTACCTTAACACCGAGCAATTTTGAGCGTTTAGGTAAGCCTAGAGCGGAGGCATTAGTCAAATATTTATACCGTAGTGGCAGTATTAATATCCAAAAATATCAAATGAATAAAGGTGGATATCCCCACTGGCATTCGGAGCAATTCCCTCAACTAAACCACAATGAAGCCTTACACCGTGTGGTGCTCTATATGTTTTATTTAAACGATGTGGAGGAGGGGGGAGAGACCGAGTTTTATTACCAGCAACGTAAGATTTCGCCTAAAAAAGGCACTATGGTGATTGCGCCAGCAGGCTTTACCCATTCCCATCGCGGCAATATGCCTATCAGTAATGATAAATACATTGCCACCTCTTGGGTGATGTTTAATCGGGCCGAGCAGCTATATGCTGTTTATGCATAAAACGGTCAGGCTGGGATGGTAATCCTGAATAGTGCGCCTTCTAAATGGCTTTCCTCTATTTTCAGGCTTCCACCATAGCTACTGACAATTTCATCACATACGGCTAAACCAATCCCTTGTCCTGGGGATTGGGTGTCGGCTCTCACGCCCCGTTGAATAATTTTTTGTCGCAATTGCTCTTCTACGCCTGGGCCATCATCTTCGACGATTAACTCAAAATCACCCTGCTCATTAAAATGTGCGGTCACCTGTACTTGGCTAATACATAATCTAAAGGCGTTTTCCATTAAGTTGCCGCAAAGTTCCATCAAATCGCCTTTATTGCCGGGAAACAATAAATTAGCCGAAATGTTGGCTTTGAATTGTACTTGTTTATCGCGGTAAATCTTAAATAGCATTTGTGCGAGTTGTTCAACAAGTGGCGCAATGGGGGTGTGTTCTTGCTTTAACCCTTGGCGACCTAACATGGCGCGTTTTAGTTGATATTTAACCAGTTGATCCATTTGGCTGATCTGCTCCATGATTTTTTCATTGGCAGATTGTTTATTGAGACTTGTGTCGTCGGTAATGGCATGAACGGCGGCGAGGCGAGTTTTCAAGCTGTGTGCCAGATCATTCATTGCATTCTGATAGCGTTGCTGTTGAGCGCTCGATTGTTGTAATAGCTGGTTAAGCGCTTGAGTTACCCCTTCGAGTTCAACGGGATAGCCTTCAGACAGAGATTTCGTCTTACCTTGGTTAATCGACTGAAGTTCATTTTGCATTCTGACGAGCGGGCGCATCCCCCAATACGCGGCACTAACCAATAAAATAAGGGCTAATGCGAGCACCATGGCAAGACGGATATAGGTACGTTTACTGAATTTGCTATATTCCTGCTCCAGTTTAGCGGCGTCTTTCATCACCAGTAGATTGTAATGCACACCTGCGATTTCAACCGCGAGCAAATACACAAAGTAACCTCTGTCATCTGCCATGGTGAGGTAATAGGGCGGAGAGTCGTTACGGATTTCGTTAAATCGTTCGCAGGTATCGAATAGGCCACGGTCGACAGCGAGGGATGAGGTCCATACTTGTTTAAACTTTTCATCACAACTAGCAATCACATAGCGTTCTTGCTTGTTGTTTTCCTCTAACCAAGCGCTGGTATCGGGGATGAGATCATGCTCCCTCAGTTCGGCGGCTACTTGAGGAATTTCGGCGATGAGCTGGGCGGTTTCTTCGTTATAACTATTTTGAGCATGCAGAACGTTTACCATCCATGCGAGGCCAAACCCCACTAAGGTGATGATGGATAGCGAGGTGAGAAACATCCGCGTGAGTAAGCGTTTCTTAAACTTGAGTCTTAGTTGCATGGCAGATTGAATTTATATCCTTGGCCACGGATTGTTGCTATCGGATTATCTATTCCATCGCGGGTGAGTTTTTTACGTAAACGGCTCACCATAACTTCAATGGTATTTGGGTCGCCTTCTTTGTCGCCATAAATCACATCTAGCAACCGCTGCTTTGCTACTACCTCGTGGCAATGGCGCATTAAATATTCGAGGATAAGATACTCAAAGGCGGTGACTTCCATAATGTCATTGCCGAGCGTTACTTGTTTAGCGGCAAGATCAAGTTTTAACTCACCACTGGTAATGACAGGTTTGACAAATCCGGCGCTGCGTCTGACCAAGGCATCAAGCCTTGCGACAAGCTCTTCTTTTTGGAAGGGTTTAACTAAATAATCGTCAGCGCCCGCATTAAGGCCTTCAACTTTATCTTGCCAATTTACCCTCGCCGTGAGGATAAGAATAGGGGCTTTAACGCCTTCTTCACGTAATTGTTGGATAAGGCTAATGCCATCTTGATCAGGTAAACCTAAATCGACAATGGCGACATCTATGGGGTAATTGGTCGCTTGGAAGAACCCTTCCTTGGCGGTGAGGGCAACTTGAACTTGGTTGCCCAAGTCGCTTAACTGTACTTTTAGATGGTGGGATAAAATAAGATCATCTTCAACAACCAAAATTCTCATAATACTCATGCCTTAACGTCGACTGGACTCAGTGTACGCAAAATATACGCGGGAGCCAAATATTGTCTTATCTTAGCCAATAACAACTTAACCTTGGCTGACCGAGGTAAGTCTGTGGTGAAAATAAGTACTAGGGCGTGTTGACGTTTCGAGATTAAATTTTGTTCGTTCTAGCAAGCTCGTGCTCGCGAAACGAGGAATGATGTGTAGCTATTCTACTCAAATGACGAGCGGCTCTTATGACAAAAAATAAGCGCAAGCGCTTGCCAGACGACCCCTTCGGGCAGCATTTGGCTGATGTTTATGCTGCGTTATCGTCCGTTTATGTAGAATAACTACACTGCACGGACTTTGCCTTGCATAAAAGCCAGCTAAATTGCTGAAAAAATAACCCTGAAACGTCAATACGCCCTAATCTATTGTCTTTAAAGTCATTATCTTTAAAGCATATTTTTGTGGCTATTGGGCCTTAACATAAGTACTTTTCGCTCTGCGCCAGATGTCATTGGCGCCCCACACCGCTCCTAAACTAAATATCATTACGCCACCCATGATGAGCGCAAGTCTTAACCAAGGCGCGCCGTGGGAGATCCGCATCTGTACGGCATCAATTGCTGTGGTGCTCCAAACGATGATAACGCTGATACACAAAACGGCTTGCAGCAGACGAATGATAACTGGATGTTTAATGATTAAGCCAACAGGCGCTAAGGCAAAAATACTGGTGAACACGAGTTGGTCGTACCGTAAAAAATGTGCGCTTAACAGCCAATAGGCAACAATAATCCAACTCACTCTCCACCACATAATGTTCTCCAATAACAATATTGATGTGGGCTAATATAGCGATATTTAAAGGACTATTCTATTTGCTTGTTCACAAAACAACGATTTGACGATATTCAATAATAAGCAAGCCCAACAATGTTGGGCTTGGAGGATAAACATTAACCGAAAATTATAGAGGTATTTTTAGTCTATTTTATGGACTTGTTCATCGAAGCTAGGGGCAACTTTGCCTGCTTGAGTATTGTTAAATACAGTTTCATTAAATTCGCCTTCTGATTTGGCGATGATGACTGTGGCCACACAATCGCCGGTGACGTTAACCGCAGTACGAACCATATCCAATAGTCTGTCGACACCAATAATTAAGGCAATACCTTCAACGGGGAGGCCTACTTGGTTAAGCACCATAGCAAGCATAATAAGGCCAACACCCGGAACACCCGCAGTACCAATTGATGCCAAAGTTGCAGTTATAACCACCGCTGCATAATCGGTAAGCGATAATTCAATACCAAATACTTGGGCGATAAATACCGTGGCTACACCTTGCATAATCGCAGTACCATCCATGTTAATGGTCGCGCCTAATGGCAGGGTAAAAGAGGCAATTTTGTTGTCGACACCGAGTCTGTGTTCAGAGGCTTCAATGGTGATAGGTAAGGTTGCGTTAGAGCTTGCCGTTGAAAAAGCAAACAGCTGCACATCGCGCATTTTGCGAATGAAAACCAGCGGATTTAATCCAGAAAATGCTTTAAGTAAGATTGAATAGGTCACAAAATTATGAATAAGTAGCAGCGTAAGTACAAGGAAGAAGTATTTAACGACACTGCCAAAGGTTTCTAAACCTAAGGTCAAGGCTAATTTTGCCATCAGAGCAAACACACCATAGGGCGCTAACTGCATAACTAGTGTTACTACCCGCATAATTACGTTATTTAGGTCATCAAAAAGCTGGGCGATACGGTTACCTCGCTCCCCAAGATGAGCAATGGAGAAACCAAAAATAACTGCAAAAATAATGATTTGCAGCATATTTCCTTCACTCATAGCTTGCACCGGATTGGTAGGCATCATGTCAATGATGACCTGAGCAAAACTGGGAGCTTCTTTTGCCACATAATTTAACTTTTCGTTAGCTAATGTCGCATCCCCAGGATGGACTATGACCGAAGCAAACACGGCCAACACTAATGCAAGGACAGTTGTGAATAAATAAAAGGCTAAGGTTTTACCCCCTAAACGCCCTAACTTAGATGGCTCACTTAATGAACAAGTCCCACAAACTAATGAAATAAACACCAGTGGAACCACTAACATTTTTAAGCTTGAGATAAAAATCGTACCGATCACATGTAAAAAACCGTCGGTGATATAGTCCTTAATAAAGATACTGTCGGGGAACAAATTGCGCAGAATAAGTCCGAGTATAATGCCGGTTGCCATGCCGATTAAGATTTTACTGGTCAGTCCGAGTTTATTTTGTAATGAGGTTGCCATGGGGGGGTCCTGTGTGTTTTTTATACGTTCTAATATTGGCGACGACAAGCCTAGCAAGAAAATGCAGAAGTTTAAATGAGTTCTAATGTCAAACTATGTGAAAAATATGCGAAATAAAATAAGAGATCAATGGTAAAGTCACGTGAAAATTGTGTAATGTTAGCCTATAAGTTATAAGCGTCAATTTTAGTATTATCATTAGAGTAACAGGGAGCCTGACAATGAAGTCAGCGTATAAGGTTTTTCTCGCAGGATTATGTTCACTTTTCTTGGTTGCATGCGGAGGCGGAGGCAGTATCTCTGATGATGGCTCTGGCACCACGCCCACCCCAAGTGTTATCACTGTTACTATGGGGATTTCCAATACCAATATTTCAGCACTGGCTCCAGCCACTGTAACAGCTAAAGTTGTTGATTCAAAAGCGGGCGCACTTGCGGGGGAGTTAGTTACATTTAGTTTAAGCAACACAAATATAGGTTCTTTTGATCCCTCAACAGCGACTGCCTTAACAAATAGTGAAGGCCTAGCGACTATCATACTAAACACAGCAACCATCGCTGGGGCTGGTACCGTTACAGCTAAGATTGATACTGGTGAATCTGGCAAAATTGGTTTTGTAATGAAGGGCGATGGCGGTGAGGCTGGCGGTGGTGCACAGGTTAATCTTGCTCTCACTGACACTAACGGAACCGCAATCCAAACTATCACCTCATTAAATCCAGGAAAACTCACTGCAACAGTAACAGGTATTAATAAACCTACAATTGTGACTTTTGAAAATGATATTGGTGACTTACCAATAAAAACTGCAGTAACAAATAGCCAAGGAAAGGCGAGTGTCGACATCTATGCAGGTAACACCTTAGGTGCAGGAACTATTACTGCATCCCTAGCGAGTGGTGAGAAAGGCACAGCTGTCGTTGTTGTTGGCGCAACTAATGTTGTCATGGGGAGCGGCAATCCATTTGTTGTGGGTAAGGCAAATGTCAGTGTTGCTGAGTTAACTGCCGGCGGAACAGCAACCATCTCTGTAGTGATACAAGATGATCAAGGCAAACCTTTTACTCAGCCTGTAGATGTGAAGTTTTCTTCCGCCTGCTCAACTAAAGCATCTCCTGAAGCGGTAATTAGTTCTCCTGTACCTTCAGTTAACGGCGTAGCAACAACAACCTATTTAGCTAAAGGTTGTGTCGGACCTGATCCAATCAATGTGACTGCGAATGCTGGTGGTTTGAATCTTTCTGCAACGGGTTCCATTAATGTATTGCCCGCAAATGTGGGAAGTATTGTATTTCTAACCGCTACACCACAAAACATTGCCATCTTAGGCACGGGTGGTGTAGAGTCATCCGAAGTTAAGTTTAAAGTGTTAGATACTAACAGTAATCCTGTTAGTAATCAGTTGGTTAATTTCAGCCTTAACACCACTACCGGTGGTATTGAGTTAGACCCTGTGAGCGCAACAACGAACAATCAAGGTATTGTGCAGACAGTTGTTAAAACCGGTACTGTTGCAACTTCTGTTCGTGTAACTGGAACTGTTGCTGGTTCATCCCCTGTTATTTCTAGCCAATCTAGTCAATTAATTGTATCTACAGGCATTCCTGACCAAGATAGTTTTTCACTATCTGCATCGACTTTGAATGCTGAAGGTTGGGATATTGATGGTACTAAAGTGACCGTGACAGCGCGTTTGGCTGATGCATTTAATAACCCTGTACCAGATGGTACGACCGTTTCGTTCACAACTGAGGGTGGGGCGATTGAGGATGCTTGTCAAACAGTTAAAGGTACTTGTAGCGTTGTTTGGACTAGCCAGCTTGCCAAACCTGAGGGACAAACTCTGATTGATGCCACAGGTGCAATGGTTCGCCCTCCTGTTGCAACTCTTGCCACTAATTTAGGTAACTTCTATGGTCAAAAATATGGCGGCAGGGCAACAATCACTGCAACGGCGATTGGAGAAGAGTCTTTTCCTGATCTCAATGGTAATGGTCGTTTTGATGCATCTGAAGTTAGTGCTTTTTTAAATCAAAAAGATGTGAGTGGTAAACCATTCGATTTGGATGACGCTTTTAACGACTACAATGAGGACAGTATTTTCAACCCTCAGCAGTCGGGAGGTCAAGCGGGTGGTGACTTAGAAGAGCTGATTGACTTTAACGCGAATGGTGTATTTGACCTGAAAGATAGCAAATATAATGGTGTACTTTGTTCTGTACCTGCTCATGCAGCTTGTGCTGATGGTGTATCAGATTCTAAATCACTCTATGTTCGGGGAAGTTTAGTGATCGTGATGTCGGGCAGTGCTGCATATGCAACACCTAGAGCAGATGTGCTTATTGATGATAGTTACAGCTTAAGTAAAGATCAAAGCATTGATATTATAGGTAAAGATGCTGCTACTGTGTATTTAACTATCTCCGATTTACATAATCAGCAAATGCCAGCGGGCAGTACTGTTCGATTCAAAACCAGTGCAGGTTCTATAGCAAGCGGTGCTGAGTATACATGGCCAAGTAGCAATTATAATGCGGGACGAGAGTTCAGTGTGTCCATCAAAGGTGAGGATAAGCCAAACTCGGGGACTTTTATTGTTGAAGTTGAAACCCCAAGTGGTGTTGCAACTCAGGTGCTATCTCTACCTGTAAGAATTAATTAACTCTTTAAATAGAAAGTAAAACGGGGAGCTTATTGCTCCCCGTTTGTTTTCTTGTCTTTATATTTGCAACATCTCCCGTATGGTTTTCACCATGCGGTTTTTGAATCGTCCACGAGTAAATCTCGGCTGCGCAGTAGTGGTTCAATTCTCGCTTCTATACCTCGGAAATCATTAAACATCAGCACAGGATTGTCACTGCCGTCCTTCGAGAAGATATCCTTGCGGAAGGCGTCGGTTGTTACCTTATCGAAAGTTAGTTACATGACTTAACTCAAATAGGTCAGTGCTTAGTTTTATACTATTCCCGATGTGTTCTATCTATTTCTTTAAGCATCACATCTAGATAATTGGTGTTTAGTAACCCACCGCTTCGCTCCCAGAATGGCGAAGGTCAGAGGCGCCAAAAATCCCTTGTTCAGTCACCATAATGGATTGAGTGCTGCCCATGGCCGATTGTACGTTAACTTTGTGGCCTTTGGCTTCGAGCAATGAAATGGTATCGCGGTTAAGGCTGGTTTCGACCCGCAGTTCATCGGGTAGCCATTGGTGGTGTACCCGCGCGGCATTGCTGGCTTCAGCAATGTTTAAGCCATGGTCAATTACGTTCATAATGATTTGCAGCGTGGTGGTTATGATGCGAGAACCGCCTGGGCTGCCTGTCACTAAGAAGGGTTTGCCATCCTTCATCACTATGGTTGGGCTCATCGAACTTAGTGGACGCTTGTTACCTTCTACCGAGTTGGCCTCGCCACCCACTAGGCCGTAACCGTTTGGACTGCCTGGTTTTGCGGAGAAATCATCCATTTCGTTATTGAGTAAAATCCCGGTTCCTTTGGCGACTAAACCTGAGCCGTAGCTAAAGTTTAAGGTGTAAGTGTTAGACACCGCATTGCCCCATTTATCGACTACCGAGAAGTGGGTGGTTTGGTCACTCTCATAGGGCGCTAGATTACCGGGTTTAATTTCGCTGCTGGGAGTGGTTTTATTTAGCGCTATTTGGCTGGCAATCTTTTGGGCGTAATGCTTATCGGTTAACTGCTTGACGGGCACTGTATAAAAATCGGGATCGCCTAAGTATTCGCTGCGATCGGCGTAGGCATGCTTCATGGCTTCAGCCATGACATGAATGGTTTGTGCCGTATTGTGGCCAAACTCATCGATAGGGAACTGCTGCAGTACATTGAGCATTTCAATGATGTGCACACCACCCGAAGACGGTGGGGGCATAGAAACCACCTCATAGCCACGGTATTGGCCCCGCACCGGTTCGCGCTCAACCGCCTTGTAGTGTTTTAGATCTTCTAAGGTCATGATACCGCCAGCTTCTTGCACGGCCTTAACTAGCTTTTCTGCGGTTTCACCTTCATAGAACCCTTTGGTACCTTTCTCGGCGATGAGTTGCAGGGAGTGGGCAAGTTCTGGCTGCTTTAACATATCATTGACTTGATAATCGCTACCATCGGCCTTGTAGAAAATCGCTGCGGTGCTTGGCCATTGACTCATTCGGCGCTTTAAGCCTGCAAGTGATACTGCTAAATCAGGGCTGACGCTTATCCCTTCTTGTGCCATTTTGATGGCGGGCGCCGTGACCTGCGCCATTGTCATAGTGCCATATTTTTCTAGGGCTAAACTCATGCCCATTACGGTGCCAGGTACACCGACCGCCAGGCCATGCTCGCGACTCAGTTTGGCTACTGCATCGCCTTTTTCATCAAGGAAAATATCTTTTTTCGCTTTCGAAGGTGCCATTTCGCGGTAATCGATGGCAATGGTTTTATTTTCTTTGGCTAGATGGACAAGCATAAAGCCACCGCCGCCAATGTTGCCCGCGCGGGGTAAGGTAACCGCTAAACTGAATGCGACCGCCACCGCAGCGTCGACGGCATTACCGCCTTGTTTCAAGATCTCAACCCCTGTGCGACTGGCCAACATTTCTTGGCTGGCGACCATGCCATGTTTTGCCCATACGGGTTGTGCCGTAGCCATTTGGCTGAAAATCGAAGGCTCATCAGCATGGAGAGTGGGCGAAGACAACAAAGGCAGTGCCATGGCGATGGCGAGAATTAGAGGTCTAAAAGGTTCTGCGCGGCGCATATTCAATCCTGAATTTATTTTCATTATAGCTATGCAATGTGCCGAGAATTAGGCTTAATTGCAACATTGGATCTTGGCTTAATGTGTTTAACGGATAAGAATTCAACGAATGAGACAACTGATATTGGCCTTTGCCAGCGTGGTGCAGAGTATTGACGCTAACAGCTGGGACCGATTGATGGGGAAGGGCAATCCCTTTTGCCAGCATGCTTATTTCCTCAGCTTAGAGCAGAGTTTGTCGGCCTGTGCCGCGACGGGCTGGCGGCCACATCATTTGTGTGTGTTCGACGCAACAGGCAGTGAATTTGTGCAAGAATTAGCGCCGGATGCTGTCATTGTTAGCCAAAAAGATGTCGCAGATTTTATCGATTTACCCCTGCTGGCATTGATGCCGCTTTATCAAAAAAACCACTCCTATGGCGAATATGTGTTTGATTGGGCGTGGGCGCAGGCCTATGAGCGTCATGGCCTTGAATATTATCCTAAATTGTTAAATGCCATCCCATTTACACCAGTGCAGGGGCGGCGGTTAGGGCTATCGCCTACGCTTTCCGCTGCGGAGGTCAAGCTGCTAACTCGCGCCGTATTTACGTGTTTAAATGAGCAATTAGCGAATGCGGATGCGCCAATGTCCTCGTGGCATAGCTTATTTGTCTCGTCTTCGCAGCAAGCGCTATTTGCAGAGGCATCTAATCACACCGCACTTCGGCGTTTAAGCACCCAGTTCCATTGGCATAACCGTGGCTATAAAGATTTCGAAGCCTTTTTAGCGGCGCTAACCTCCCGTAAGCGTAAAAACATCCTTAAGGAGCGCGCCCAGCTCCAGCCCTATGGTTTGCGATATGAGTTTGTCGCGGGAGCGGATATTAACAGTCAGCAATGGCAGCATTTTATAGAATGTTATCAACTAACTTACCTTAAACGTTCCGGGCATCGCGGCTACTTAACTCCAACATTTTTTAACATGATTGCCGAGCGTTTGGCCGAGCACATTGTCTTGCTCGTGGTGAGTGATGCGAAAGGGCAGAAGTTAGCTAGCGCGCTGTATTTTATAGGCTGTAACGAGCTTGGGCAGAGGTGCTTGTTTGGTCGTTACTGGGGCAGTATTGTCGAGCTCGAAGGATTACACTTTGAGGCCTGTTATTATCAGGGCATTAAATACTGCATCGCCCATCGGATTGATCTATTTGATGCCGGCGCGCAGGGGGAACATAAAGTGCTGCGCGGTTTTGAGCCTGTGGCACTCTATTCCTATCACAATATTGCCCATCCTGACTTTAAGCGAGCGATTGCGCATTTTACCGAGGAGGAAGCCGCGCAAATGCAAGTGTATATGCTGCAGATGTGTGAAGTGTTGCCCTATAAAAAGGGCCAATAACCACCATAAAAGTAAAGCGTCGCGTTAACAAATCCGTTGGCGCGACGCGAATGATGCTATACAAAAAGTGATATGCTAAGCACATATCACTCAAGACGGCTTGTTTGATTAGCTCACCGCTAACCAGATCCCTACACCAATCATTAGGCTACCAGCAATACGATTTAACCAACGAATATTATCGCCGCGACTTAAAAAGATCCTCAGACTCTTGCCGCCACTGGCGTAGGCCAACATGGAGGTAAACTCTGTCAGCATAATTATGCTAAGCAGGGCAAGGAGCTGCGGCGCGACTTCGCGCTCAGCATTAATAAACGGCGGTAGGAGTGATACCATAAACGCCCAGCCCTTAGGGTTAGCAATGGCGGTAATAAAGCCCTGCGAAATCAGCGTGAAGTTACTGGCTCTTGGGTTGGTGTCATCATCGCTGAGCATGGCCATCTTGCCTCGGGCGCGCCACATCTGCACGCCGATATAGCCTAAGTAAATGCCGCCCACCCATTTAAATATCTGAAAAACCTCAGGGTAGTTAAGCATAATGCTGGCCACGCCCATGACCGCTGCGGTAGCGACTAAGGCCACACCCACAAGCTCGCCGAGCATCATCCACAGGGTGCGGCGCACACCAATGCTCATCCCAAGTGTCATGGCAAGTGTCATACACATACCGGGCGTGATAGAAACAAAGAAAAAAGTCGGAATAAAAACTGCAAGTAAGGCAAAATCTGGCATGTTTTTGGATCTCGATGTGAAAATAACCGGAACGCTAGTGTAATCAAAATGACTGATTTAGCAACGGATCCGTGCTCTGACTTTCTTTAGATTGTGTTACTTACTATTACAAACGGCTGTAACCATAAAGGTAATACGCTGAAATCGATGAAAGTTATTATAGTTAAATCAATAACTGAGTAATTACGGGTTCACATTCGGTATCAATTAAATAAACCGTCTCTTGGCCAATAATATAATAACTATATAAATTCTGATAAATATGCTCACCTAACTGCCCATAACAATGTAGTCTTGCATTTCTTACCGACTTCCATGCTGGCCAAGGCAAACTAAAGTCATCACGCTTGATAAAATCAATATTTAACTCTGGCTCTAAAGGGAATGCTGTTTCGTTATTATTGAGTTGATGACAATAGGTTTGATAGCTGGACTCATCAATGATTTGAAGCCCTGCGATAGTTGGAAAATAAATTTCCATGGCTAGAGGCGTGCTGCTTTGTCCTTGCCAACTAAGCGTTAACGATAAGTTATTGAGTTGGCAGTTAATCAGGGGGTAAGGACTTAGGCTGCGCTCAAGGGGAAACCAAGGTTGATAGAGAGTTGATGCCATAGAGTTATCCTCCTTTTATGATATAGATGTGTGATAAAATCAGTTTATATTACCAGCTAACATTAGGTTAAATACGCATAAATAATGCCTCTGATAAAACAGCATAACCTATTTTTTTAAGGATTAATCCATGGCGATTATCTAATAATTTTTGAAACTCATATCAGTAAAGTGTGGCTTATCAAAATATTGAGCCAGGTTATGCTTAATCATCATGACACTTTTTACTGTGAGTTGATTTTATTATGCAAAAATTTTCAATTGGTTATCCGATTAAATATTCACTAATAGCAGCGGTGATTATTGTTAATATGGCCAGTATTAATGCGGAAGCTAACGCGACTGAAGCAATCTTATTAGAGAGTTCGCAAACCTCGTTTAACTTAAAAAGTAATTTAACACCTAACGAGTTAATTCCTGCCGACTATTATTGGAATAACTTTGGCTGTTCAGGCGCAAATATCGCACCTTCTTTAACTTGGGAGCATGCCCCTAAGGGCACCCAAAGTTTTGCGATTACTTTTTATGATAAAGATGCCCCAACAGGGAGTGGTTTTTGGCATCGTGTGGTCTACAACATTCCAAAAGAAATCAATACATTAGCAGGTGGTGTCAATGGCGGTGAATTGCCTACTGGTTCAGTTGAAGCTAATACGGATTTAGGTAAGCCAGGATTTTTTGGACCTTGCCCGCCCAAAGGTCGTGAGCATAGATATGTGTGGACTGTTCATGCTTTAGATGTGGCCAAATTACCGATAGATGCCAATGCTACTCCCGCTTTAGTTGGGTTTTATCTGTGGCAGCATAGACTGGGTGAAGCGAGTTTGACCTTCTTAGCGGGTTCTAAAGAGGGTTAGACCAATGAACAAATATGCATTACGTTCTTACCATAAAACCTTTGTGCTTAATCTGTTATTGGTGAGCCAAGTGTTGGTTGTATCACAAGTAATAGCACAGCAGCAAAGTCAACAGGCCATTGCTCAGGTTCAACCTGAGGTTTACGCCAGCCTCGATGGTGCTGTAGGTGGCATTAGTTTTACCTCAAGCGATAGGCTTATCTTTAGTTATCACCCTTTTTATCAACCCAAAGTCAAGGTGGGTGAATTGTTGGCTGATGGTAAAGTTAAACCTTTTCCCAATTCAGATTGGCAGCTTTGTCATGATCCCCAAGGTAAACCCAAAGATCCCGATACCTGCTTGAATTGGGTTTTAGGACTGCGTACCGATAATCAAGATAAAGTATGGCTACTTGACTCGGGTCAAGCAGAGCCTCGAATCGAACCTAAGTTGGTTGCGTGGGATACCCTTAAAAATCAGTTAGATCGGATTATTCATCTGCCTTTTCCCGTATCGCTCCCTGAGTCACAGCACAATGACTTTGTGATTTCATCTCGCCATCAAGCCATCATCATCGCGGACGAAGGCATTGCGACGGGTCCTATTGGTGATAAAGCTGCCTTAGTCGTAGTCGATCTCACCACGGGTAAGAGTCGCCGGGTATTGCAAGGTGATAACAGTGTGATGCCTGATTTGCAGCGGCCACTTATTATCGATAGCCACAGCGCCAAACCTAAACAAATTGACGTATATGTTGGCGCCGATGGTATCGCTTTAGATAGCGCTCAGCATTGGCTTTACTTTGCACCGATGAACAAGGACAAAGTTTACCGAGTAGCGATGGAGGATTTGCTCAATCCGGATTTAAGCCCTCAAGCTTTATCTGCCAAGGTGGAAGCCTACGCCGACAAACCCAACAACGGTGGCCTCAGTATTGATGCTGCTAATAATCTTTACCTTACCGAAGTGGGCGAGCGTGCTATTGGCATCATCCCCGCGAACACGCGCCAGTATCAAAGCTATGCCTATGATGAACTTATGGTTTGGCCCGATGGCGTGAGCTTTGGCAAAGACGGCTACCTGTATTCGGGCGCAGCACAATTACCGCTATCCGCGCCGTTAAATCATGGCAAAGCAGAAAACATGCCGCCGTATTATATCTTTCGTTTTAAACCCTTAGCTGCTGGTGTGCCTGGCAATTAACACTCACAGGGAGAAAGTCATATGAACATTGTTGGATTAGATCACTTTACCATCCGTACCCCGAAGTTGGCCGAAACCGTCGCGTTTTTTCAAGATGTGTTGGGTTTAACACTGGGATGGCGACCTCGGTTTGGCTTTCCTGGACATTGGCTCTATGCGGCAGATAAACCCGTGCTGCATTTAGTGGAGGCCGGTAGCCGGGCCTTGGATGCCTATTTAGGAGAAAGTCCAGCCCAGTTTGGCTCCGGTCGAGTCGATCATTTTTCGTTTCGGGGGACAGATCTTGCTCAAATGCAGCAGCATTTATGCCGACTAAAATACCCGTTTAGGGAGCGAATTGTTCCAGAAATTCTTGAACATCAATTATTTCTCGAAGATCCAAACGGTATCACTGTGGAGATGATTTTTCCTTACTCTAGGGATAACGCGGTGGTCGGGATTGCAATGGCAAGGCTCGCGATTCTACCTGAGGATGAAGCCTAATACCAATCGTATTAAATATCTGCTCATTCAGCGGGAGTTAAACGGGCTTTAGACAAGGCGAAGGCTTGAAGGCATAGTGGTGCTCTGTCGAAAGCCTTAAACGCAGTATAAAGCCCGTTCAACCCCGCCCTGCGGGAGCCTCGCAGGCATCTCACTCCCGTGTTACATTGACTTAAAAGGGAATAACCATTTCTTCGTCAATGCGCCTTGGATTGAGATGCCTGTGAGGCTCTGAACTGATTAGATATTTAATGTGATTGGTATAAATGACAGCAATCGACCTCAAGCGTCGACAACTATTACAGGCGCTAAGTGTCGGCGGCATGGCCTCATCTAGTTTATTAAGCCTCGGAGCGATAGCGATGAATTTACCGAATATCAATCAAGAAAATCAATATGAACATGGTCAAAAGCCTCAGATGCAGGCCTCAGGGCAACTGATCCAGTTAGGCGTTACAGATCTAAGTTTTCATCGAGTAACGGCGGCGGTTGTTGCCCACGTAATGCGGTTAATGGGCAAACAAGTTGAAATAAGTTATGCGCTGCACGAGGCAAATTTTCATCGGCTCAAACTTGGGCAGATAGATTTGTTGAGCTCAGCTTGGTTGCCTCACAGTCATGGCGTTTATCAGCAGGATGTTGAGACCCAAGTCGCAACGCGTGAATTGGGACTACATTACGAGCCGTACGCACTCTGGGGAGTACCGGATTATGTGCCAGAGGATGCGGTTTCTCGCATCGAAGATCTGCTAAAACCTGAGGTAAAACAACGGATGCGACCGGTGATTCAAGGTATTGGTGAGGGGGCGGGTATTACCCGTTTCTCTAAAAATATCATGCGTGAATACCAATTAACCGCAGCGGGCTATCAGTTTCGAACGGGTACTCAAGCTGATTGTGTGGCGGCATTTGAATCGGCAGTGTCAGTACGGGACTGGGTAATTGTGCCATTGTGGCATCCGCAATTTTTACACCATCAATACGGTATTCGTGATCTTCAGGACTCAAAAGGGTTACTCGGGGGAAAAGATAAAGCGGTTTTGCTCGCCCGTGAACGCGAGTTAGCGATTAATTTCTCGCCGGCACAAATTCAAGTACTTGATAACATAGTGTTATCTAATCAAATTGTTGCAGAACTCGATTATGCGGTTAATCGACATGGAATGACGGAAGATGAGGCCGCTGCGAACTGGTTGGCAGCCAATCCTTCGCATTTGACGACGTGGTTAGCCCCGCTGCTTAATCCTGCGAATGTCACATCTCAGGAGGTGACATTATGATGAACACTCCGGAATCGCGGCTAGTAGCGGCTGGGCTTGAATTACCTGAGGTTGCTGCGGCTCTAGGGAATTACGAACCCTATTCAATTGTTGGCAGCCAATTAATGACCTCGGGTCAGTTTCCCTATTTAGAGGGTAAGCTTCTGTATCAAGGACAATTGGGCACCGATCATACTGTGAGTGAAGGCTACGCTGCCTGTCGTCTTGCAACCCTGAATGCCATTGCGCAATTGAAACAGGCTTGTGGTGAGCTTTCGCGAATAAAACAAATTTACCGCTTAGAAGGGGTGCTAAATGTTCATCAATCTTGCATTGAACATCCCAAAGCACTCGATGGTGCTTCGGATTTATTGCTCGAGATTTTCGGCGAAGCTGGGCGTCACAGCCGAATGATTTGGACAAATCCGGTCATGCCGCTTAACAGCTTATGTTTAGTGTATTTATTTGCCGAACTCTAGGGCGTGTTGACGTTTCGAGATTAGATTTTGTTCGTTCTGGCAAGCTTGTGCTCGCGAAACGAGGAATGATGTGTCGTTATTCTACTCAAATGACGAGCGGCTCTTATGACAGAAAGTAAGAGCAAGGGCTTGCAGCATTGGGCTGGCTTTTCTGCCGCGTTAACGTCCGTTTATGCAGAATAACTACACAGCACGGACTTTGCCTTGCATAAAAGCCAGCCAAATTGCTGCAAAAACAACCCTGAAACGTCAACACGCCCTAGTGTTATGAGCAACAAAGATAATGTCTTTGGTCTCGATTGATATTGAATGCTTGAATGTGATGTACATTGGCTGTTAGCTAAATGGTATGCCATTAGAGGGCACTCAATCGCCTATGAGGCAGTCCTTGAACTTTCATCAATCGATTGTTAGGGTGAAGCCATTATTGACCGAATGTTGACAATACCATGACTGAGAAACAAAAAATGTTGGCGGGCCAGCCTTATAAGGCTTGGGATGATGCGTTATTGGCTGAGCGGATGCGGGCGAAATCTATTTGCCATCAGTTTAATCAGGCCGATCCGACTTTGCTTGATGCGCGTATGACGCATCTTCGTGGCCTGCTCGATATTCCTGTCTGCGCTCACATTGAGCCTAATTTCTTTTGCGATTACGGCTACAACATCCATATCGGTAAGCAATTTTATGCTAATCACAACTTAACCATACTGGATGTTTGCTCCGTTTTGATTGGCGATAACGTGATGTTTGGTCCTCATGTGATGATTTCAACTGCGACGCATCCTATCGACCCTATTGCGCGGCAGACAATTGAATACGGCGCGCCAATTCAAATCGGTAATAATGTCTGGCTGGGTGGAAACGTCTCTGTGTTACCCGGTGTGACCATTGGCGATAATTGTGTCATCGGTGCTGGTAGTGTCGTGAATAAGAGCATTCCGTCGAACTGCGTGGCTGCAGGTAACCCTTGTAAGGTTATCAAACCTATCGATGTGGATTATCACAGGAACGTTAATGTCGAGTAATTGGTTTGCACCTTGACGGCGAAGTCGATATTTTTAGCAAGAAAAACGGTACGCAGTGCGTACCGTTTTTCTTTTTTATGAGATTAAAGGCTGCGATTAAAGCACGCCACGGCGCATTTGATCGCGTTCAATCGATTGGAACAGTGCGGTAAAGTTACCTTCACCAAAACCTAAGTTGTTCTTACGTTGAATGATTTCGATAAAAATCGGGCCGAACAAGTTCTTAGTGAAGATCTGCAATAAATAGCCTGACTCGTCACCGTCCACCAGAATTTGGTGATGCTTGATACGTTCACGGTTCTCGGTCACTTGCGGGACTTTATCGAAAATGGTGTCGTAATATTCAGGAATAATATCCAAGCATTGAATAGAGCTGCCTTCCATCGCATCCAAAGATTTAACGATATCGCGGCTTCTAAAGGCTAAGTGTTGTACGCCTGGAC
Organism: Shewanella cutis; assembly: GCF_022410515.1. Taxonomy (GTDB): domain Bacteria; phylum Pseudomonadota; class Gammaproteobacteria; order Enterobacterales; family Shewanellaceae; genus Shewanella; species Shewanella cutis. The sequence goes on from NZ_JACSDI010000011.1 coordinate 106,945, forward strand.
CATTGTATTCCTTCAAGTATTCATCGATTTGGTTCTTATCGTTGCCTTTACCTTCGTTAATCGGAATGCAGAAGCTGCCATCGGGTGAGCGCAGGGCGTAAGACACCAGTGCAGTTTGTACGCCGCTGATGTCGAAGTAGCGCACTTCGGTAAAACCAAAAATGTTTTTGTAGAAGTTGGCCCAATGCTCCATGGTGCCTTTGTAGACGTTATTGGTTAAGTGGTCGACTTCAATAAAGCCTTTCTCTTGGGTGATAACTTGTTCACTTAAGTCTTCAAAGTCAGTGGCATAGATATTGTTGTCGGCACCAAAGGTGTCGATAAAATAAATTAAGCTGTCGCCAATACCATAAATCGCCGGATAGGGCAGATCTTTGTTGGCATCATCGGCGGGTTTTGCACCACGCTCCACCGCCACACGGTGAGCAAAGCTGGCATCTTCTACACGCCAGCCCATAGAGCAAATCGCAGGGCCGTGGGATTTGGCAAACTTAGCAGAGAAGCCTTCGCGCTGCTTGTTGAGCAGGAAGTTAATATCATTTTGTTTGTAGTACAAAATGTCTTTATTTTTGGCTTTTTTCAGCAGTGAAAAACCAAAGTCGATAAACACTTTGTGCATAAAATCGCTGTCGGGGCTGGCGAATTCGGTAAATTCGATACCGAGTAAGCCCAGTGGATTGAGTTCGCTTGCCATGATCTGTTCCTCTTGATTAATTCAACACGCAGTCACTCTTGTTGCTTTGTAAACTGTGGTGACTTACGGCTAGTCGGCTTAGTTAAGCCATTCACTCAAGCTGCGGTGCAGCGTTAGTTTTCTAGCCAGGAGCGGTTGTAGTCTTTACTCATGCAATTTTGCACATGTTCGGTTAGTTTCAGTGGGGCGAAGGTGTCCACCATCACTGCATATTCATAGGTTTCTTTTTTGCCAATCGAGGCTTCGGTGCGGCCGGGCTGCGGGCCGTGCGCCACGCCTTTTTGATGTAGGGTGATGTAGCCAGCTTCAATCCCGGTGCGGCTCATAAAGTCGCCATCAACGTAGTACAGCACTTCGTCACTATCGATGTTGTTGTGATAGTAAGGCGCGGGAATGGCGCGCTCGTGGAAATCGTAGGGGCGCGGCACAAAGTTACACACCACAAAGTTGTGGGCGGTAAACACGAGATGGTCCGAAGGCGGTAAATGGATTTTCCCTACCTTTGGCGCGTATTCGGTGATGTTAAATGCCCAAGGGTAAACACAGCCATCCCAGCCCACTAAATCAAACGGATGCCACTCTAGTGTTGTCAGTTGGTACTTATCACCAAATTTACATACCAGCGGGAATGCGCCACGCTCAACCACGGCAGTTTGCAAAACGGGCGTGCGCAAATCGCGTTCACAGTAGGGCGCTGATTCGAGTAACTGGCCGTATTCATTACGGAAATGCTTAGGCACTTCCACCATTGAAAAGGCTTCAATCACGAATAAACGTACATTGCTGTAATCGTTAAATTTGAGCTGATGTGTGGTGCCGCGTGGGATCACTAAGTAGTCCCATTTTTTAATCTCTAGGGTGCCATATTCACTGTAGAGCGTGCCTTCACCTTCGTGCACAAAGACCACTTCATCGGCGTAGGCATTGCGGTAAAACTCAGCGGTGTCTTGGGTGACTTTTGCGGTGTAAAGTGCCACATCATTGTTATAAAAGATTTTATTGCGGGCGCTGAAAAAGTTGCCTTCACGATCGGCCGTGCGAGAGTCCAATTTATAGTTTTGAACTAAAGAATCTTCCCATTGGGCACCGTGACCGAGGCGGTAAGGAGCGACTTCAAGCGCCTTAGTTGGCATATTGTGGTGATATTTATTCGAGTAAATATTGGAAAAACCATGGGTTGAAAACAGCTCTTCACGATATAGCTCGCCGTTTTCCTTCTCAAATGCGATATGGCGCTTATGGGGTACTTGGCCTTGTTTCACATAAAATGGCATGGTGGATCCTTGAGTTTTATGCGCTGCGAGCAGTGCTCTACAGGGCTTATTGTTATGTTGCAAGTTGCATTACTGTGATCTTCTTATCAATTTAGTTGCTTAGATGAACAAAAAAAAGAATAATAAATCTGTCATCTCCATCTAAAAAATAGATGGTATTAACTGCTTTACGCTTCGTAGCGTTTGCGTGACATTTTTATTCGCGCCAAGGAGTCCCCATGCGCATCGATATTGATGCTTTTAATGTCCTGCAAGTGTTAGTGGAAGAGGGCAGTTTTGCTAAGGCTGCCGAGCGTTTACACAAGGCGCAATCGGCGGTTAGCTATCAGGTCAAAAAGCTAGAGGAACATTTAGGTGTGCAACTTTTTAGCCGTGACCAATACCGCGCCGAGCTGACGAGTGAAGGGCGGGTGATCTTGGCCGAGGGGCAAAGACTGTTACAACACCTTGCCAATATTGAACATCTTGCCAGTCGTTTTAGTGAAGGTTGGGAACCAAAACTGGAGTTAGTGATCGATGGCGCCTTGCCGATGGAGCCGATTATGACTGCGCTTAAACGAATGGCTGAGCATCAAATCCCGACGAAAATTCAGCTCAACATGGAGTTTCTCGGCGGTGTGCAGCATAGATTCGAACGTGATAATGCGGATCTGATGTTGGTTAAAGACTACCGCACTGGCCCCTATTATCACCCACAGCCGCTGCCAGCGATTACTAGCGTGCTGGTGACGAGTGCTTCACATCCGCTGGCACTATTAAAAAAAATCAGTCTGCCTGAGTTACAGCAGCATGTTGAGCTGACCATCGAAGATTCCTCCCCCAATAAAACTTACCGTGATGAGCTGCAATTCGGTGGCGATAAAGTGTTTTATCTTTCTGGTTTTATTATGAAAAAGAATGCGTTATTAAAAGGACTCGGCTTTGGCTGGCTACCAGACTTTTTAGTGCAAGCGGAACTTTTGAGCGGTGAGTTGGTGGAGGTCGACTTTGTCGGTGGCAGTCGTTATACCTTTATCCCCCAATTAGTGTCGACCCTTGAGCGCCCCCTGGGCCGTGCGGGTAAGCTGTTTACTGAATTGATCCTAGAGGAATTTGCTAAGGCAGAGCAGTTTAATGGGGTGGGTTTAGGTTAATCCGCTGCTACTTGTCATGTTTTGAAACAACTTTCTGCTGCAAAATTGAGATAAAAATTAATCGCCTTTTGACATTTTATGTCATAAAGTGGCTCACAGAATTGGGGCGATGTGGATGTGGTCGCCCAGCCAATAAGGACTGCCAGAGTAAAGGGGAATCGTATGTCTAGACGTTGTCATGAAGTGGATTATGAAATTATCGGCCACAGTATGCAGTTGGTTGAGGTCGAACTTGACCCCAACGAAACTGTGATTGCCGAAGCGGGGGCAATGAATTATCTGGAGCAGGATATTAGCTTCGAGGCCAAAATGGGCGATGGCTCCGAGCCGGATTCAGGCTTTTTTGGCAAATTGATGGGGGCAGGTAAACGGGCGTTGGCTGGGGAGAGTATCTTTATGACGCACTTTACTAACCTCGGGCATCAAAAACGCAAAGTCGCCTTTGCCGCGCCTTATCCCGGTACGATTTTAGCTATCGATCTCGCCCAATATGGTGGCGAGCTGATTTGCCAGAAAGACAGTTTTCTTGCTGCAGCCCTCGGAACTCGCGTTAGCATGAAGTTTAACCGCCGTTTAGGTACGGGCTTTTTTGGTGGTGAAGGGTTTATTTTGCAGAGTTTACAAGGCGATGGCATGGCGTTTATCCATGCGGGTGGCACGCTGATTAAAAAGGAACTGAAAGGTGAAACCTTAAGGGTCGATACCGGTTGTCTCGTCGGTTTTACCCCTGGCATTGACTACGATATCGAGCGCGCAGGCTCGTTAAAATCGATGTTTTTTGGTGGCGAGGGACTATTTTTAGCCACCTTAAAAGGCCATGGCACGGTATGGTTACAGAGTCTGCCGTTCTCACGGATGGCGGATCGTATTATTGCTCATGCACCATCAGCGGGTGGTAGCGACCGCGGCGAAGGTTCAGTCCTCGGTGGTCTTGGTCGTATGATTGATGGCCGTTAAGTTATCGGTCGAATCGACATAAACCGTAAAATCGAGTCATCGCGCTTTCTATTGGTAAGGCATCCCAAACAAGCTCTTGAGATGCCTTTTTATTGTCGTTTTTGGTTTGCTTAAGCGGGTTTTATTTGTGTTTAAGACCTTGCTGAATCTGCTTTTCAACCTGTCTCGATATCAAATACATCATTAAATAACCTGTGCCTAAGGCCAAAATCACCGCTACAACATTTTCTGTATACAGTCGATAAGCGTAGAAAGTGCCAATCAGTACGAGGATACCGCTAAGGCGGATGAGTAGGCTATGGGTAAAATAGCCATGGGCTTTGAGATTGGCTAACTGATAGCCATTAAGCATCATAAAGATAAAGAACATAGAAAAATGCATTAACACTGGGGCCGCTTTAAGGTATTGCTCGGGGAATAACCAAGCAACCAATGGCTTACTCGCGAATAACATCACCACGAAAAATATTCCGCTGATCCACAACGAAACCTTTGTCAGCCATGATTTAATTTGCTGAACTTCCTCAAAGCGTTTTTCTCGCACGCACACTGCGACTTCGGGTAGTACAAAACGGTAAATGGGGAAGACAAAAAGCAGGGTGAGGTATGTGATCATCGGCCGCACTACTACTTGGAAATCCCCTAGCTCATCTATGCTGAAATACGCAATCGTCAGTAGTACGGTAATGTAAATCATCAAGATACTGGCACCCGCTTCCATCGAGGCTGTTAGGCTTTTCTTCATAAAATTGCGTAAATCTGTATCAAAATGCACTGCAGTTAAGGGCGGTGTGGCGATATCCTTACGCCGTGTTAAGTACATATATAAAGCAACGATAAGCGATGACAGTGTCATGCTATAAAAGAGAGATGCAATGGCAGTTTGTTGTAACCCATAAAAACAAAATAAAAAGCTGGTCACTTGCGCAAGCGGCTCAAGCCATGTCACGCGATTGGAAATGGCATATAGCCGGTACATGGCGATTTGATTGGTGAAATAGACCTTGAGTCCCATACTCAAAATAATGCCAACCAATTGAAAATATTCTACATTAAGGTGGAGTTTGTGTTTGATATAAGGTAGCACAACGCCCCACGCGAGCAGCACCATTGCGATTAAGCTGTAGCGGAATATATTGGTGATATCCACATCTTGTTTGGTTTGTGAGTAGGTTACCACCATAGAGGAGCGAAACCCTGTCATCAGGATCAGCGACAAGGAAATGATATCGATAACAGTGTGATAGAGTGCAAGATCGGCTTTGGCTACCCATTGTGCTAACCAAAGTTTGAATAGAAAACCCACGACAATACTGGCCAAAGATGCCCAGAATCCCGCAACAATCGCTTGCTTAACTCGTTGAAGTGAAGTCTGTTCCATATTCAAAATCCAGCGTCAGTTTGCGATCATTATTTGGATGGGATGCATGCAATTCGGCTTATACTTCAAGCGCATCATCCCTTTAGATTGGCGACATAACGGCTTTTTTGATGCTTGTTTTATTGAGTCGAAGCAGTGTTATACGCGAAGGTTTTAAGATGCTTAGCATCGATATGACTTCAGTTATTGCGCACCGCGGTAGCCATTTCATTTTATGTTTATGTGCAGCTTAATATTTGTAGAGTCTAACATCCTACCGATTCACGACCAAACTGCAGAGCGTAAAGATATGATAAATATCAGCATGTTACTTAGTTGTAACATGCGTTGTTAATATAGCAATATTGATGTGGCAATCGAAAGAAAGCCAAGGGAAGTGGGATAAAAGCTTTGTATGCAACGATGGTACGCTCTAAAAATAGTAGAGCGTACCCATAAGTGTTGCGCCTAATCAGTAATGATATTGACGATATCAAGGATTTTGCGACTCTTTTCATCCAGCTTAATGATAGAGCCTTCAACTTGGATGCTGATCCTGCCATCTTTGTCTAAGGGCACAACCACGCGCCCGCGATCATAAATGTCGTAGTCTAAGATATCGCCTCGCCGCAGTTTTTTCTGCCACCCAGGCGGGAGAGGTTGGCCGTTATCGACTTTCTTCTGTAAGCCAGGGGGTAACTCTTTGTCCTTTTTATCATTATCGTGTTTTGCCAAAGCGCCTATCGGGGCGATTAAGCTGAAAACGACTCCGCCAATCAGTGAAGTGGTGAATCTATTCATACTTTCTTCCTCCCTGTTAAATTCAACCTCGTATGGGTGAATTTTAGCTCAATATAAGGTGTTATCGGGTGAGCATCAGTACGGCTTGCCATTGCTCAGCGGTAACGGGTTGAATACTCAGCCTTGAACCTTTGGATACTAAGTACATATCAGCTAATTGTGGCAAGCTTTTAATCAAACTCAGTGGAATGATTTGCTTAAATTGTTCCACAAAGCGAATATCGACCCTTAGCCATCTTGGGTTGCTAGGATCTGACTTAGGGTCAAAATAGGTTGATTCGGGATCAAAGGCTGTGCTGTCAGGATAAGCATTTGTTACCACTTCGGCAATGCCGACAATACCGGGTACTTTGCAGCTTGAATGGTAAAAAAATACCTTATCACCAATTTGCATCACATCGCGCATATAGTTACGCGCTTGGTAGTTACGTATCCCAAACCAGGGTTCGGTTTGATTGGGTCTTGCTTTAAGATCTTCGATGCTAAATTCGTCGGGCTCCGATTTCATAAGCCAATAGTTCATCTTTCATCCTTCATAGAAATAGCCATTTTATTGCGTTAATTCCTTGAGTTTATCTTACTTTCTGTGTGCCTCACAGTTAACCGTATTCTGATAACCGTATTCAGAGCCATTATCTGGAGCGTTAAGTCAGTGTTCAGTTAACACCGCTTACCCTGTTGCCATTATTGAGACTGGTATGCATTATGCGGCGGTGCAATAGCGCCGCGGATAGTTGCAAAGTTGGCCGTTTTTGGTCCCAATCTAATTTTTATCAAAACCCGACTTCGTAAGAGTGATATTGAGACAGTGAGGTGTGCTATGGAAACTTCAGAAATGACCACAAACTGCGGCTTATACACTAAATATCTTAAGGATTTCACCGCGGGTGATGTGAGTATACATCGTGAGCGTATGTTGGAATTTATTAGCGATTTAACCTCGCAGGGCTGGTTACTGGCTAATTTCACTTGGGATTATTGGTATAACAACAGTTACTTAGTTGATAAGCCTGCATATATTCAAGAGGCGAGTGCTACCCAATGTCGCCTGCTATTAACCGCGATGACACGCTTAGAGGTTTTCAGCCCAGGCGTGTTAGAAAATATGCGCCGTCAAGGAGTATTGTTTGCCATTATGGAGCGCCTGCAGCGTTTAGAGTCGCCTGCATCCAACAAGCCAGTTGCGTATATTAGCCGTTAATGTGGGCTTTGTGGGGAGGGAATGACCTTACTCTTTAGTCTAATACCGTGCTTTTTTGCTTGTGACATATTCCGTGGATTGGTTAGTTTTAACCCCGCTAATCATAATAAAAAGCACGGAGGCCTTAATGTCTGTTTCAATCACTCAAGCAACTAATCAAACCATTAGTCCCCTTAAATACAGTGAGTTCCGGGGGCCTAATGCCCCGGAACTTGTTGAAAAAACCATAGGGCAATACCTTGACGATATCGCTAGCACCTATCCCGAACAGTTAGCAGTTGTCGTTAACCATCAAGATATTCGTTGGAATTACCGTCAATATCTTGCGCAAATTGATGCCCTTGCCACAGGTTTACTCAAATTGGGTATAGGCCCCGGTGATCGGGTCGGTATTTGGTCACCTAATAATATTGAATGGTGTTTATCCCAGTTTGCCACCGCCAAAATTGGCGCCATCATGGTGTGCATTAATCCCGCTTATCGGCCTGAAGAATTACAATATGCCCTGACTAACGTGGGGTGCCGAGCGGTGATCTGCGCTGACAAATTTAAATCCAGTAACTACTTGCAGATGCTCTACGAGTTAGCACCGGAGCTTATGGAGTGTAACGCTGGGCAATTACAGGCCAAAACGTTGCCCGAGTTGCAGTTTGTGATCCGCATGGGGGCTGAAAAGTCTCCCGGCATGTTGAACTTTGATGATTTATTGGTTGACGTGACGCCTGATGACAGGGCAGCGCTCGAGCAAATCGCTGAGTCGCTTAGTCCTTATGATACGATTAATATCCAATTTACCTCTGGCACCACAGGCAGCCCCAAAGGGGCGACCTTATCCCACCATAACATCTTGAATAACGGTTACTTAGTGGCCGAGGCGATGAAGTTTACTTGTAACGACAAGCTCTGCATCCCGGTACCTTTATACCATTGTTTTGGCATGGTGTTAGGTAACCTCGTTTGCTTAGCTAAGGGCGCAGCAGCCGTATTTCCGGGAGATTCCTTCGACCCACTGACCACCTTAGAAGTGGTTGAGCGCGAGCGCTGCACCGCGCTGCACGGTGTTCCCACCATGTTTATTGCCGAACTAGAACATCCTGAATTTACACGTTTTGATCTCAGTTCGTTACGTACGGGCGTGATGGCGGGGGCGACTTGCCCTGAAGAAGTGATGCGCCGTGTACAACAGCTAATGTATATGCAGGAAGTGTTAATTGGGTACGGCCAAACTGAGTGTAGCCCGCTGAATCACATTACCGAAATCGATTCTCCAGTGGAGAAGCGTGTTCTCACTGTCGGCCGTGCGTTACCCCATACCGAGGTGAAAATTGTCGATGAATTTGGCGAAGTGCTGCCGATTAATCAGCCCGGTGAAGTGTGTAGCCGAGGGTATTGCATCATGCAGTGCTACTGGAATGATCCTGAAAAAACCGCGGCTACAATTGACCGCGAAGGTTGGTTACATTCTGGCGATATTGGTCAAATGGATGAACAGGGTTATGTGCAAATCGTTGGCCGTATTAAAGATATGATTATTCGCGGTGGTGAGAATATCTATCCTCGTGAAATTGAAGAAAAACTCTATACCCATAAAGATGTGCAGGATGCTGCGGTGTTTGGGGTACACAGTGATAAATATGGCGAGGAAGTCTGTGCTTGGATCAAGGTCCGCTCAGGGGCGACGATCAAAGAGGAAGATATTCGTCATTTCCTCACTGAAAAGTTCGCCTATTTTAAAGTGCCGCGTTACATCAAATTTGTGGACCAATATCCAATGACTGTTACGGGTAAAATCCAAAAATTCAAAATGCGTGAGTTGATGTATCAAGAGTTGTACGAAGATATTAATGCCTAATAGGCGATGAATGCGAAATAAACCCAAGCCAAAAAGTTTGGGTTTATTTTTTACAGGGTAGGGTAAACCTTAACGGAAACGATTTCGCATTTTGTCATCGAGCCAAGCGGCACTTTTACTTAATTGTCGCTGACTTAAGCGTAGCCAACGTTTAGCCCATCGATATTGAGTGCTCAATAGGGTTAAGCCGATAAGGATTAATAGCAATCCAGGTCCTGGCAAGAGTAGAAAGATCCCGCCTAACAAGGTTAGAACGATACCGAGCAAGGTAATAAGTATTTGAGCTATATTGATTTTGCTTGTGCTGGAACAATTGTCTTTGAATAAAATTTGCATCTATTATCCCCACTTAGGCTCAAACAATAACCCAAGACCATTATCCTTATTGATAAAGGATATCACTCACTCATCGCAGTCTACTCCCTGAAATGAATTTTCCTTAAGAGCAAAGATGTAACAAAAAATCACTATGCTGGAAATAAGTGGGATTATAATTGATGATATTGTCGACAAGGAGTCTTAAACGTTGCCTGAAGTATTGCTGATCTAATATTCATACGGGAGGCTTTATGGTTCGATGGTTTTTTCTGCTGTTTTACGTAGGATTTAGTACCGTACAGAGTGCGCAGGCCGATACCGTAAAGCTAACATCTTTGCTTTGGCCGCCGTATGCTGGCTATCAACTTGTACAAGAAGGGGCAAGTGTTGCAGTAGCTCGTGCGGCGTTTGCGCAAATGGATCAACAACTTATTGTGGATTTTTATCCTTGGACTCGTGCGATTAAATTAGCGGCAATGCCGAGCTCTGACTACATTGGCTATTTTCCAGAATACTATTTTGAAACCGATAAGTTTATTTTTTCTAAACCAATTGGTATTGGCCCATTAGGTATTGTCGAGCAAAAATCTCATCCCATCAGTTGGCTTCATTTAACCGATTTGAACCGTTACACCCTGGGCGTCGTGAAGGATTATGTGAATACTGATTCGCTGGATTTGATGATTGCTTCAGGGAATCAACCTGTAGAAGCGGCTACATCCGATGAGCAAAATATCAGAAAGGTGGCGGCCGGTCGTATTGATGGTGCTGTGATTGATATTAATGTGCTGCATTATCTACTTAAACAACCCCACCTTCAGCCGCTTGCAGATAAGTTGCAGGTGAATCGACAACTTATTGCCAATAAGCAACTTTATGTCGCATTTCGTAATACAGAAGAGGGGCGACGTTGGCGGGATATGTTCGACCAAGGTTTAGCTAAACTTGATATTGAAAGCATTATGGGCGATTTATTATTTCAGGAAGAAGCTTTAAATCACTAATCCAGTACAGCTCCAATCGAAAATGTTTGCTGGCGCGTTTTGTCATAAATCTGTCTTGTAACACTATTAGTATCAATCCTAAGGTGATGAATTGGCACTCATCTCATTTTCTAGGATGATATGAATAATATTCCCTTCGATAACATTCCTTTCGAGTTAGATACTCTATCGCAACTCATTGATACTCACCATCTTAAACTCAAATATCAGATCCTTGCTGATATCGCATTTCGGCATGAACATTTTCCGCTCTACAGCGTTGAGTTAGGGGGCACCGAGCGTCTTTGTCCTACAGTCTTGTTTGTAGGCGGGGTCCATGGTGTCGAACGGATTGGTTCACAAGTGATCTTGGCCTTATTAAACAGTCTATTGCAACGTTTAACTTGGGATAAGCATCTACAGCAACTGTTGACTGAAGTGCGGCTGGCATTTGTGCCTGTTATGAATCCTGTTGGTCTGCTCTTGGGAACGCGTGGCAATGGTAACCAGGTGGATTTGATGCGCAATGCGCCGATTGAATCCCGTGAAAAAGTGTCATTTCTGGTGGGCGGTCAGCGGCTATCGTCTAAATTGCCTTGGTTTCGAGGGGGCCCTGGGATGGAGCTTGAAACGGCGGGGCTGGTGGCCTATGTGCAACAGTTACTCGGGCAAAGCACCAGTCTCATTTCCCTTGATGCACATTCAGGGTTTGGATTGACGGATCATATCTGGTTTCCCTACGCCCATACTAAGGCTCCGTTTGAAAATGCTCATTTTATTTTTTATTTAAAACAACTATTTGATGCAAGTTATCCCCATCATGGTCATTACCGACTTGCGCCGCAGAGCCAGTTTTATCGTACCCATGGCGATATTTGGGATTACCTTTATGGCCAGCACCATATACAAGATCCTCAGGCGAGCGTTCCCTTTTTACCGTTAACCTTAGAGATGGGCTCCTGGGCCTGGATAAAAAAGAATCCCAGACAAATATTTAATTTTGCGGGTTTTTTTAATCCGCAAAAAACGCACAGGCACCATAGAATTTTACGGCGGCACACAGTATTAATGCAGTTTTTGATGGAGACAGCCTATGCCAGAGTGCTTGAAGGATTAACACCTGAGTATCTCACTCAACTTACACAACGTGCGCAACAGTATTGGTACCGGGAGACATTAGGATGACGACGTGGGTTTTACTGCGGGGCTTAATGCGGGATAAACGTCATTGGAATGGCTTTGATCAAAGGCTTAGGCAAAGGGGGTGTACAGTATTCACGCCGGATTTACCCGGTAATGGTCTACTCTGTCACCAAAAAAGTCCATTGAGTATTGAAAAATATGCCCAAGCCGTGTGGCAACAACTGGATGAAAACCTACAGGGACAACCATTTTATCTGCTTGGATTATCGATGGGTGGCATGCTCGCTATGGAAATGGCGCAACAACGTCCTTGGCAGGTAAAGCATGTATTTGTGCTTAATAGCAGTGCAGCCAATTTGTCGCCTTGGTATCACAGATTCAATTTGCTCAATGTCTTGCTGGCGTTTGTTAAGCGGTGCCGAGGAGTTCAATTACATCCTATCGAATCCACCATTGTGCGATTAACCAGTTATCGTCACCGTCGAGATACCAGATTGATTGAACATTGGAGCGAATACCGCAAAAAAATTTCCCCTGCATTTCCAAATGCGTATCGGCAGTTATACGCTGCGTTTAGATATCAATGCCCAGCATCTTTACTTATACCTGTGAGTATCTTATGTGGCGATCGTGATGCCTTGGTCAATATGCAATCGAGTAAAGCACTCGCACAGCACTTTAAGGTGGAATTGATGGTGTTAGCCTATTGTGGCCACGACATCACCATCGATGCGCCCGCAAAACTCGTGCACTATCTTTTTGATATTATTAGCTTAAATCAAGATAAGGCAGACCTGCAACTTGTTGATTGCGCTGATTTACTTGATGAGGAAATTGCCTATCATGAGGCTAAGTTAATCCAAGCAATTCCTCGGTATTCATCAGCACTACCCGCCGAGTCAGAGTAGTGCTGTGTGAGTTGACTTACGCTTTAGCGACAATCGTTTGTCCAATCGGTGTTAGACTTAACAGCGCTAGCTTGAGATGTTGGATCCCGAAGGGGATACCGATAATCGTGACAAAGCAGGCAAGGGCATGGGCTAAATGACCAATAGCCAACCAAATGCCAAAGAGTAAGAACCAAATAATATTGCCGACCATGCCAAAGGCACCTGTGCCTAAATCTTCACGGCCAGTTAAATGACGGCGATTCATTTGCTCCTGTCCAAAGGGCCAGAAGGTCAATTCACCAATCACAAAGCAAGCTCGGCCGAAGGGAATACCGATAATACTGATAAAACATAAAATTCCCGCGAGCCACCAAGCAAGGCCCATCACAAATCCACCAAGTACAAACCAAGCAATATTGAAAATTAACCTTAGTAATGACATTGAAAACTCCTTATCTAATCCAAAATCAGTGCGCAATAAACAACAACTCGCACACAAGATCATTAATTAATGCTTAAATCGAATAAGCGAGAATTGTGCCAAAAAATTTATTATTAATTATCAGTATGATACTCGGATACTTAACTGTGCGGATTGTGAGTTAGACTAAAATTTCGTGAATTTCCTTAATTCTTAGGAAGGATTTAGCCAAGCTCGCGTTACACTAAACACCTTGTCCACATCAGAGTGAATAAATGCTAGCCAATAGCCCCGTCGAATCATTTTCCTTTGCAGGCCGTGAGATTTTTCTTAAAAGGGATGATTTATTACATCCTGCGTTTAGTGGTAATAAAGCGCGTAAGTTTGCCTATTTTTTAGATCAGGAATTTGCGGGAGTTACTAAGCTGATTGGCCACGGCTCTGCGCAGGCTAATTCACTGTATTCACTGTCGGCGCTAGCCAAACTCAAAGGGTGGCAGTGTGATTTTTATGTGGATCATATTGCCAGCCAAGTGCTTACCTTACCGACAGGAAACTACGCAGCGGCCATTGCCAATGGTACCAACGTTATAGATCTATCAAATTTGCTTGCTGCTAATACCTCAGTTCAAGCTGGTAAGTCAGATTGGCATTGCCAACGTTATATTGAGCAGCGAGTGCTTCCTGCTGAAACTAACGCGCTCTTTATCCCCGAAGGTGGCCGTTGCCAGTATGCAGAATATGGCGTGAGCCAGTTAGCGGCAGAGATTGAGACTTGGACAATGCAGCAGGGGATGACAGATCTAAAGGTGTTTTTACCTGCTGGAACGGGAACTACAGCATTGTTTTTAAATCAGTATTTTATGCGTAAGCAAAGTGACATTCGTGTGTTTACCTGCGCCGTGGTTGGTGGGGATACGTATTTACGCCAGCAGTTTGATTTGTTAAATCCAAATTCTGCTGAGCATCCACAGATCCTGAATGCGGATAAAAAGTATCATTTTGGTAAACTTTATCCGGAGTTTTATGCCATGTGGCAGCGGATTTGCGCCTCTGGCGTGCAGTTTGAATTACTCTACGATCCCTTAGGTTTTATGGTGTTAGAGAAGTTTTTACCGCAGTGGGGCGCAAGCCCTGTGATGTATATCCACCAAGGTGGTTTACTCGGAAACGAGACCATGTTGCCACGTTATTTGCGTAAATTTGGACGAACTAGATAAACCCACGGCGCAAAGTATTTACTTAGTGACGCTCAGACATAATATGTTTGAAGCGCTGTAATGTCTAAGTTAAGCTTATGATGTCAAACGATGGAAAATACTCATGACTGAAGCGGAATATCTCGCCAATTACGATCCTAAGGCATTTAAGTCTCAGCTACTGACAGTGGATGCCGTATTGTTTACCTACCATGATCAGCAACTTAAAGTACTTTTAGTGCAACGCTCAAATCATCCTTTTTTAGGTTTTTGGGGATTACCTGGAGGCTTTATTGATGAACATTGCGATCAATCCCTTGAGGAAGCGGTGTTACGCAAATTGCAGGAAAAAACGGCAGTAGTGCCGCCTTATATTGAGCAACTTTGCACTCTCGGTAATCGTCATCGCGATGTGCGAGGCTGGTCGGTGACTGTGTGTTATACAGCGTTGATGAGTTATCAAGCCTGTCAAATACGGATTGATTCAGTGAGTGATGCTAAGTGGTGGCCATTAGCGGATGTGTTACAGATACCCTTAGCGTTTGATCATTTGCAGTTAATCAAGCAAGCGCGCGAACGTTTAACCCAGAAAGCCTTGTATTCCTTAGTGCCGGGCTTTGCACTCTCAGAACCTTTCACTTTGCCAGAACTGCAGCATGTACATGAAGTCTTACTGGGTAAGCCTATCCAAGGGAAATCTTTTCGTCGGCGAGTGGAGCAGGCGGATTTATTGATCGATACCGGATTGAAGCGCACCGAACGGGGGCGTCCTGCTAATTTATACCGCTTGAAATCCGATACTGCATCGTATCGCTTCTTAAGAAATTTAGAATGTTGATCACAGTGAATAAGGATTTAAGCAAGATATTGCTTTGCTCAATATGAGTAACAGCGAGTGCTTATGTCTTATTCATAGTGACTTTTAGCCTGTAAAGACGGTTCGATTGCAGCTGTTGCCCTAACGTCTTCTGTTTTTCTATTACTCACCGCCCATATTGCAGCTTTGTAGTTGTCATACCCATAAATAGTGTCCAAAGGACACTATATGCTCTTTAGCTATATCATGTTTGTTTGCGTCGTTATAAATAGTCTAAAAATCAACTTTACATATTAATGTCTTTGAGACACTATTGATTCTGTAGAAAACAAGGGCGCCGTTAATTGCGGTAATCTTGCCATAGACAGGAGGTTAGTATGTCTCAACGCATTCAAGTGTCTCAACAAATTCAAACATCTCAAGCTGTTTCGAATTCTCAATGCTTACAAGCCGATTTTTATCAGCTACCCGCCGCTAGCGATGAGGCTAATTACCGTTTATTTCAATTTGGTGCGGGGGAGAATCATGTTCAACTGCTGGTTCCTCCAGCGAAACGCGTCACACTTTTCTTCGGCTATCGTGGTGATCAATCCATCATGCAACTCTTGTTGTTAACTGATGCATTACGCCGCAGCGGTGCAGAGCAGATCGATCTGTTACTGCCTTATATGCCGGGCGCCCGCCAGGATAGAATCTGTAATGTGGGCGAGGCCTTATCAGTAAAAGTCTATGCCAGCCTGATTAATCAGCAACAATATGCTTCTGTGAGCGTTTTTGACCCGCACAGTGATGTCACCGCCGCATTGTTAGACCGAGTGCAGGTAATTGACAACCACAGCTTTGTCGCCGCGATTGCAGCTCAATTGACCTGTGATCTAGTGTTAGTTTCGCCTGATGCGGGGGCGAATAAGAAAGTATTCGGCTTAGCTAAGGCGTTACAGGGAATGCCGGTGATCAGGGCCGATAAACATCGTGATGTGGTCAATGGTCATATTATCGCTACTGAAGTGTTCTGTGATGATTTATCGGGTAAAACCTGCTTAATCGTCGATGATATTTGTGCTGGTGGCAGAACCTTTATCGAGCTTGCCATCAAGTTAAAGCAAAAAGGGGCCCAAAGCGTCATTTTGATCGTGTCACATTATGAGGACAAGGCCAGCGAATCGGCTCTGCGCGAGGCGGGCATAGACAGGTTATTTTGTACCGATAGTTTAGGTGTCCCCATACATATTTCGAGCGAGTTCTGTCATTGCCATGCTGTTTTGCGTTTTATGAATCATTAAGGAAAATATGATGTACTTGAATCCCGTTACCGCCATTGATGGCTACAAAGTCGACCACCGCCGTCAATATCCTGATAATACTCAAGTGATTTTTAGTAACTTGACCGCCCGTAAATCCCGTCGTGGTTATACTGAGCAGATGGTATTTTTTGGTCTGCAATATTTTATCAAGCATTACTTAATTGACAGTTGGAACCGCGATTTCTTTCAACAGCCCAAAGAGCAAGTGATCCGCCAATTCTCCCGCCGCATTAATAACTATCTTGGACCAAATAATGTCGGCACTCAGCATATTGAGGCGTTACATGATTTAGGCTATTTACCCATTAAAATCATGGCATTGCCTGAAGGAACAGTGTATCCCTTAAAAGTGCCTTGCCTGGTTTTGTACAATACCGATGAGCGGTTCTTTTGGTTGACCAATTATCTCGAAACGATGCTTTCTGCCAATGTGTGGGGAATGTGTACTAGCGCCACTACCGCGCTGCAATACCGCAAAATATTTGAGACTTACGCGCTAGAAACCGATGGTGACATCGCATTTGTTGATTGGCAGGGCCATGATTTTAGTTTTCGCGGCATGTATGGCGCAGAGGCTGCGGTAATGAGCGGTGCAGCGCATTTACTCAGTTTTACGGGCACAGATACCATTCCTGCGATTGATTTTCTTGAGCAATATTACCTTGCCGATAGTGATAAAGAACTTGTCGGTGGCAGTGTGGCCGCAACGGAGCACAGTGTGATGTGCGCGGGTGGCATGGAGAACGAATTAGAGACGTTCCGCCGTCTGATTGAAGATATTTATCCTAGCGGTATTGTCAGTATCGTTTCTGATTCTTGGGATTTTTGGCAGGTGATGACAGAGTTCACCGTTGCCTTAAAAGACCGCATTCTTGCCCGTGAGGGCAAAGTGGTGTTTAGGCCTGATACGGGGTGTCCGGTGAAGATCATTTGTGGCGATCCACAAGCGTCAGTGGGAAGCCCTGAGTATAAAGGCGCTATTGAGTGTTTGTGGGATGTCTTTGGGGGCAGCACAACAGCCAAAGGTTACAAATTACTCGATAGCCATGTCGGACTGATTTATGGCGATTCAATTACGATTGAACGGGCTGAAGCCATTTGTGCCGGTTTGAAGGCCAAAGGTTTTGCATCAACCAATATTGTGTTTGGAATTGGCAGTTTTACCTATCAACACGTGACCCGAGATACTGACGGTTACGCGGTGAAAGCGACCTTTGCGAAAGTGGATGGTAAAGACAGAGAAATATTTAAAGATCCTAAAACCGATGATGGCACTAAAAAATCTGCTAAGGGATTAGTGGCGGTATTTAAAGATGCGCAAGGTCAATTTTATCTTAAAGCTCAAGCGAGCTGGCAAGATGTTAACCATTGCGAGTTTGTCCCTGTATTTGCCGATGGTGAATTATTAACTGAATATTCTTTGGCAGATATTCGCGCAAGATTGGCAGCATCTCGTCGCTAAGAAGGGGATTGTGGTTTAACATTTTGTGCATGTAGCGATTCAAATCACTACCGATAATGGAATAGAAATTAGGCTGGCAATGCGGTTTTTATGTGAATACGCTTGCCAGTCAACGTTAATCATACTGGCTGTCATGACGACTGTTATCGCTAAATGAGCTAGGGCGTGTTGACATTTCGAGATTAAATTTTGTTCGTTCTGGCAAGCTCGTGCTCGCGAAACGAGGAATGATGTGTCGTTATTCTACTCAAATGACGAGCGGCTCTCATGACAGAAAGTAAGAGCAAGGGCTTGCCAGACGAACCCTTAGGACAGCATTTGGCTGACGTTTCTGCTGCGTTATCGTCCGTTTATGTAGAATAACTACACAGCACGGACTTTGCCTTGCATAAACGCCAGCCAAATTGCTGCAAAAATAACCATGAAACGTCAACACGCCCTAGTCACAGAGTAATAAAACGGTGAGAACAAGGGGCTAAACAAGAGGCTAATATACAAGCTGGTTTCGTTTAAGAATTTTATAAGTACGACGGCCAATGTTTTCGAGGTTTTTTAAATCTTTTAGGCTGGGTATTGCATCGGTATATTGCCAATAACTGATTTCAGCATCGAGCATTTCAAGCATTTTTTTAGAACAACCTAAACATTCGCCTTGACACATTTGTGCTTCATTTAAATTCAGCGGAATGGCTTGCTGGATTTGAGCGATAAGCTGTTGAATAGCGGTTTTGGTATTCGGTTTTGACATAACAATACTTCACAATAGGAAAGTGTGAAGATATTAGCAGAAGCGAAAGTTGATAGGTTTGATCTAGATTAATACACATTTGGTTCAGCGTGTATCTATGTGAGCGAGATACTGGCTGAACCAAACGAGTTCGTCATATAGACGTGAAAGGATAGCGAATCGTGATATTAGGCTATCAATAAAGGCGAGTTGATTTCGGTATGGCGAGGAAAATGGGAACCGAATAAACCAACATGCCAATATTCGTACTCGATGAGTACTTAATTTAGACTTATTTATTTGACGACAAAAGCCATTTCATAAAGTTTAATGCCTCGGTGCGCTTTGAAAAAGTCTGTCTGTTTTTACCTTGTCTATCGGTAAAAGCAATCGAGGTTTTGTTTACTGAAATTGAATCAACAGGGAAGTTCACTGTGATTTCATGACCGTTAATTTTGTATGACATAAGCCACACTCCTTTTAGTTAAATTCACCCTTAGGTGAGCAATTAATAACGATAAAATATCCTTAGCATAGTTGCGAAAGATGATACTAATGAGTCTTGAGGTTACCCATTCCACCATAATTAATCAAGAGATGCTCTATTGATAACTAGTGCAAATCACCGATTGTGTCAATGGATTATCTCAATTAGCCCAGTTGACCATAGCGAAGTGACAATACTATGACATTGGCTGAATTAAAGAGTTCACTTTTTTTGAGTCAATGCCGAAATCACTAACTCATTATTTTTGCAGGACTTACTTGTAGTAGGCTTTCTTTGTGAGGATCAGGTTTGATACGAATCAGACCGATATAAAAAGGGTAACAACAAGATACTTCTCAAGACGCGGTGCAGTATAACAGTAAATTCCCCGCTGGCAAGGGTAATTTTTGCTCAGCGGGAAATGTTTTTATTTTATATCTTTGTTGACCATTATGTCAGCAATTTTGCATTACTGTAAATGAGCGGCCAATTTAATAAATGAGCTCTCCTATCGGATTTAACAGTTTACTAATTCCCTTAGTAAAATAGAGTGGTGCATCCAGTACGGTATAACATAAACAACCCGTTTGAGTTATGGGAGAATGTTGAGTATTACCGTCTAAAATAATAAAGTCACCTGCAACATAATGACCTGTTGAATCCGAAAATTCACCTGACAATAATAAGGTTAACTCAAACCCTTTATGGGTATGTTGTGGGATCTCACCTAAGGCTTCGATATGCAATAAACTGGCACGGGTATTTTTTTCGTCCATGTCGAATCGCATCCGACTGACTTTGCCAATTTGTTGCCATGGTTGTGCAATATGTTGACGAAAAACCCTCGGGATTTGGTAGCGGGTATTTCGGTGGCTAACCGTCACAGAAGATTCTATGTAGGGTTCACTCATTGTGCTTTCTGGAAGCGCCATAATGTTCGATAACATTTGTTGCCATGGGGCATTATCGACGACATCAATTTCGTTTGAAGCATTGTGTTGAACCTCATCATCACCAGAGGAAACAAAAACAAGCTTGGCGGCTTGTTCAGTCAATTTTGCGATTTGAGTTTGGCATTCTTGACATAAGGCGCAATGGGCAGCGACGGCGATAGACATTGATAAGGGGAGTTCACCTAGAGCATGGGCCTGAAGCAATTCTGCATGGGGGTGGTGTTTAATCATGTTGTGTCTCCAAAAAGCTTTTTAGCTTTTCTAACCCCAATCTTAGTCGCGATTTAATAGTGCCAATGGGGACTTTTAGGGCATCTGCCAATTCTTGCTGGGTGAGTTCTTGCATATAAATGCCTTGCACTACTTGGCGTTGTGCAAGGGGCAGGGCATCTAAATGAACGAGTAACTTGGCGGTTAATTTATGGTCTTGGTTGTTATCTTGGCTAACAGCAACGTCATAAAGTGGCCAGATATCATCACCAAATGCATCTTCTCGGTTATGCTGTACCCGTCTTAGCATATCGAAACATTGGTTACGCATGATGGTAAAGACCCACGTGGCGACAGACCCTTTATCCGCATTGTATAGGTGTGATTTGGTCCAAACGGTGGTCATGGTCTCTTGAACTAAATCCATGGCTAAGCCTTGTTGATTTAATCGTTGCAGACCAAATGCTCTAATTTTGGGCATGAAGTGGCTGAACAAATAGCCAAATGCGGCTTTATCCCTTTGATTAGCGACTTTAATGATGGCGCTCACCAAAGGATCGATATCCGTTATATGTTTGTCGGCGGATAAATTGTGGTTATCGTTTTCCATGGCCATTTCGATAGGGGGCGATAACTGTCTATCATAGCGATTTTGCGCTAAATGTGATTGAAAATTTTCCATTATTGAGCTCTTCATTTAAGGTACAACCCCGTTCGAACATGGCTTCAAATCCTGCTTCGCTGTCAATGTTCGATAAGCATGTTGTCTAATACGTGGCCCTTTTAATAATGGATCACTGTAAATTATTTTATGACGGTTCTTAATAAATCCAGTGTGAGTTGGTGGTCCATAGCATTAATGCAGGTGTATTTTTCTGCGGAACGGATGGGCAAAATCTCAAGCCAACGCTGGCAAACCCATGCAATATCATCAAATTGTGCCGCTTGATATTGTTGTAGGTGCTTTGGATACTCTTTAAGGATATTTTGCAACATGTCGCTGAGATAAATTTCGCTTTTTTGAACCGGTGCCGCTGGCCAGTTATCGATTAAATTGATTTGCGCACGCTTTAGGCCATCGGACTCCACACTGATATCGCCGAGGGTAAATCGTTGTTTCCCTTCAATGCTTACGCCTAACATGCCGTCAGGTAAGGTCTCAAAGTCAATGATATGCACCAGAGTTCCTATCGGATATAGCGTGTTAACTTCTTCTGATGTCATACATAGACCAAAGCCATCGCCTGATTTAAGTGATTCAGCCACCAAACGTTTATATCGAGGTTCAAAAATCCGTAATTGAGTGTATCCCTCGGGCAATAGACAGATGGGCAAGGGAAAAAGAGGTAATTTCATAGTGGCCTCGGGTGAACTTTAGTTTCTACCATTACGTACCATCATCAGAATTTGATCAGTGCTTCAAGCAATAGCCAACTCATTTAAGGGGATATGATGAAGTTAAACCCATTCGAGAAAAAGCTGGTTCAGCATCCGCTGCGTTTTTGGTTACAAAACCATATTGAAGCGCCGTTATTGACGTCAATGATGCCTAAACCGCTTCCTTATATTCAATACGCGCTCGAAATCGGTTGTGGTTTTGGCAATGGTATTCATTTGATCCGCGAGCATTTTGGTGCAGAACATGTCACTGCGGTTGATCTCGATCCTGAGATGGTGAGTGCTGCTAAGGCTCGTTGGCACACTTCAATCCATGGGCTAGAACAGCTTGAATTTAGTATTGCCGATGCCACCGCATTGCCTTTTAGGGAGGCGCAGTTTGATATGGTGTTTAATTTTGCGGTGTTTCATCATATCCCCGACTGGCAATCCGCCATTGTTGAAGTCGCCAGAGTGTTAAAGCCGAATGGGTATTTTGTGATAGAAGATCTTTACCGTGCAGCCATTTGCAATCCGTTGAGTCGTCGGCTCTTTGAGCATCCGCAGCAGAATCGGTTTAATCATCAACAATTATTGCATATGCTTCGCCAAGTGGGATTTCAAATTGTATGCGACAGGAATTTGTTTAATTTGAGTGGTATGGTGTTGGCTCAGAAGAGGTTTGTTTAACCCTTAGGGGCGTTAAATTGTCAAAGATTGTGTTTCGTTAGGGATTGATGTTTATTCTGCAAATGGTTGATTCAGCAAATTCGCCATTCTTGCATCCGAGTGATTGTAATTTTTAGATAAAATCGACATATCACATGGTTCTCATTGCGAGTTTACCGCTATAATTTAGCTTAATCCTTAGCAGCTGAGGGAAGTTTTTCCTCCAGAGTAGAGAAATAGCATTATGGCAAATGTTTTGGCAACGGTAGATCAACGCACCAATCTTGTCGGTGAGAATCGATTGGAACTACTGCTGTTTCGGATTAACTCGATGCAGTTATTTGCGATTAACGTCTTTAAAGTCAAAGAGGTTGTTAAATTACCCCCGCTCAATGCCATGCCAGGGAGTCATCCCCATATTTCAGGTGTTGCCAATATTCGGGGTATGTCTATTCCGGTGATTGATCTGCGTTCAGCCATTGGATTTAAATATGTACCGCCAGATGATACTGCCAATATGATCATCACCGAATATAACCGCAGTGTGCAGGGTTTTTTAGTTGGTAAAGTCGAGCATATTATTAACATGACATGGAGCGATATTATGCCACCGCCAAAAACGGCGGGCCGGAATAATTATCTTACCGCAATCACCCGAATCGAGTATCAAGGCCAGTCGCAATTGGTTTCGATCATTGATGTAGAGAAGGTGTTGGCTGAAATTGTCCATTATGATATCAGCCTATCTGAAGGCGTGTTGGATGAGAGCTTACTAGACAAAATGCCCGGCAGGAAAATACTGATCGTTGACGACTCATCGACGGCAAGACGGCAAGTGCGTGAAACCCTTGGGCAACTCGGCATTGAAATTATCGAAGCCTCCGATGGGTTGCAAGCTTTGCATTTACTGCAAAAATGGCGCGATGAAGGTAAGAATGTCACCAAAGAGCTGCTCATGATGATCACTGATGCCGAAATGCCTGAAATGGACGGTTATAAACTGACCTATGAAGTTCGTAACGATAAGGCCATGGCTGACTTATTTATCACGCTAAATACTTCCCTGAGTGGTAGCTTTAACAATGCTATGGTGGAGAAGGTAGGTTGTGATCGCTTTATTTCTAAGTTCCAACCTGACTTATTGGTTGAAGTCGTGCAGGACAGGTTAAAGCAAATCCTTGGTAAATAATGAGTTAAAATCGCGACTCAAGTTAAAAGTGTAATGTAAGCGCGCAAGCGACTTATGTTGATTGGGCTACTGCTAATCGGGCTACTGAGTTAATCAATAAATACTTTGAAGAGGGTCGGTCGCCTTAGCAACATCAACACTATTGGGGCTTAGTTATTTTTCAGGTGTCGATTATAGCGTGGCATTCGCGACGCGTAATTGAGGTTACTCGCACAGTTCGGCTTTGACATCGGCGATGACTTGACGCTTCATTTCTTTCGCGGCGGCGATATGGATCCGTGCAAGCCGAAGTGCGTAGTTAAATCGTTGTCGTCCAACGAGCCTGACTAGTTCTGCAAAAAACGCCGCGTCTAAGCAAAATTGTTTGCTGTAATAGTGAATGGCAGCAGGTAATGAAGAATAAGTTACACCATCAAACTCAAACTGAGCACTGCCTTGCTGGCATTCAAGTTCAACGCCGTCGATTAGAATGGGCCATCCAGGATAGTTGATCCTATCGCGGGCGATTTGATACATCATCCATGCGCTTTTTTTAAAGCCTTCAAACACTTTGCAGGAAAACTCAGATTCGGCGAGTTCCGCCTCGGTCCAATTAATGCCAATGGCTAAATGTTTGGCGTAAATAGCCATTAAGGCATCTTTTACCGCCATTCTGCAGTCCCAAATTGAGGTTAAGGGATGTTGTTTTGCCAGTTTTAAACATTCTGAACAGCAAGGTAATGCGAGGGAAGGATGGGGCGCATGCGGTGTTGCATGATACTCAAATAAATCTTTACAGGGTTCACCACAAAACCAGCAAAGGTGACGCTTATCGAAGGGGATATCGATACAAGGAATCGCCAACATCAAGGTCTGAGCACCTCAGTCCTTGATGTCTTAAGCATGAAGTTGATGAGATTAGACTTCTTCAACATCAACTAAATCTTTGGCAAGTACGATAGGATCGAGTTCTAAACAATCCTCATCACTTTGCCAATCAACGCCAATTAATACGCCATCATCGTTTAAATCCGATACCCAGTACTCAAGAAATTCTTCGAGGCTAATCGCAACGGCTTGGTAGTCTTTCCATTCTTCGGTGCAGTGTGATTTTGCTTGCGTTTCGCTTGACCATAGCGGCATCACATCTGTGTCTTCGAACTCACCAGAGTCACAAACCACCCAGCCTTCGCCAGTCTCATCCATCAAACCCCACAGTGTTTGATGTTCTTTTACATTTTCGATAAAGCCTGCTAAAGCTGCGTTGATTTCAGTCATGATAGGTCTCTTTGAAGTATGCTGTTAACCAACCCATTATACGGCAACGGCTAGATAGGCCAAGGGATTCTTTGTTAAGATTTTTTCGCTGTAGTTTAACTGAGCAATAAGTGTATTTATCTGGGTATTTGTTGCGATGAGCATTGTGTTGACGGGCGCGATGGGTCAGGATGTGCGCTCTAGAGGCGTAAATCGGGATTAACTTGAATTACGCGCATCTGGTGGATTTTCCTGTGGGGGAGAAAATGCATTTGTGGATTTTTGGCCGTTGCGCATTCTCGTATATTCTTGAATTAAGCTAGCAACCTCTTTGTGGCTAAAAATCGTATCTCTCTTGGCATGAGTCAATACCCAACTCGTGCTTGGCTCAGCTAAGGTATCCCTTAGCACTGAATTGAGGAGTAATTGATTTGATGAAAGCAAAAGGAATGTACTATCTTGCTGCGAGTATCACCGCGTGTGTGAGCTTAAGTGCTTGTTCTAGCTCGCCAACGTCTAGCAGTACGCCTAGCAATAATAGTGAAACGGCTATCGTACAGACGCAAGCTGCTGCGCAAGAAGTGCAATTGAGCGAGATTATCACCAGTCATGCTGCAGCATTTCCGACTTGCGTGGCAAACCTCCAGACGCGTGCTCGACGTGAAGGTTTATCCGAAGAGACCATTAATAACACTGTGGCCAGTCTGCAATTTGTGCCTAAGGTGATTGAGCTTGACCAAGCTCAGCCTGAATTTAGCCAAACTTTCACCAATTACTTCACCAAACGGGCAACCGATTGGCGAGTGAATGAAGGTCGACGTCTGCTGAAAAAGCACCGAGTGTTGCTTGAACAACTCGCGCAGCAATATGGCGTGCCGCCACAATATATTCTGTCTTTTTGGGGGCTGGAGACCAACTACGGTTCCTATAAAGGCAAAATGTCCGTTTTAGATTCCCTCGCGACCTTGGCCTGCGAGCCACGTCGAAGTGATTATTTTACGTCTGAGCTGATGCAAGCGCTTAAGTTAAAAGAAAAATATGGCTTCGATAAGCGTACTATGGTGGGTTCTTGGGCGGGCGCCATGGGGCATACTCAGTTTATGCCCTCGGCTTATGCTAAATACGCCATCGATGGTGATGGGGACGGTAAAGCGGATCTGTGGAATAGCACAGAAGATGCTCTCACATCTGCGGCAAACTTTCTGCAACACTTAGGTTGGCAGCGTAACGAACGCTGGGGGCGTGAAGTGTTATTGCCAAGCAATTTTGGTTACGAACATCTTGGAGCAAAACAGGCTCAACCTTTGTCGCAATGGGTGGCGCAATCTGTGTTGCAAACGAATGGATTGCCTTTACCTGCTATCGATCTGAAAGCTGCACTGTACTTGCCTTCTGGTCATACGGGCCCTGCATTCTTAGGTTATGAAAACTTCAATGTGATTATGCGTTGGAACCGCTCTGAATTTTACGCCATCACCGTAGGCCATTTGGCAGACCGGATTAATGGTGGTGAACCGCTCAAGGTGACACCACCCGATCAGCCTCGCTTAAGCCGTGAGCTAATCAAACAGTTACAAACCAAACTGAATGAATCCGGCTTTGATGTTGGTAAACCAGACGGCGTGCTTGGGCGCAATTCTACTGCGGGGATCCAGGCATTCCAACGCAGTAACAATATGATTGCCGATGGTTTTCCAAGCCCAGAAGTGTTCACTGCTTTAGGTATTTCACTCTAATAAACGCCTCGTTTTAGCTAATCGCCCGTAGGCTATGCTTGAAACAACCACTGCGCCATATTGGCGCAGTGGTTTTGCCAATCCTCCGTCTCCAGTTTGATTGAATCCTTAAGCAGTAGGATTGGCGCGTGTCATCGCAGAAAGATGAGCGGGGATAAAATAGTGGAGTGCAATGACCAGTTTTGCTAAGCTCGGCCGACATTTGAAATCGAAGCAAGTCAAAGGATATTCGATGAACATTAAAGACGATATGGTTGTGCAGTTTAATTACACTCTGCGCGACGAAAAAGGCGAAGTGATTGAAACTAATGAAGGTCGCGAGCCGATCGCCTATTTACACGGTCATGACAACATGATGCCTGGTGTTGAGAATGCGATTAACGGTAAAGCTGTCGGTGAAAAGTTCACTGTGACGCTGCCATGTGCTGAAACCTATGGCCAACGTATTGAAGGTGAAGCGGCGCAGCAACGTGTATCGGTTAAGCACCTGTTAGGCGCCAGCGTGTGGAAGCCTGGTATGACGGTGGTGGTTCATACTGACCACGGTCAACGCCAAGTGACAATCGTGAAAGTCGGTAAATTTATGGCTACCGTGGATGTCAACCATCCATTAGCGGGCCGTGACTTAACTTTTGATATCGAAGTGGTTGGCGCCCGTGATGCGAGCGATGAAGAAATTGCTCATGGTCATGCCCATGGTGTCGGTGGTCATCACCACTAGTCGGCCAGAGTGTGATGTTTGATAGCGCTGCTGGCGCATTTTAAGTGCTGCGATACAAACACCTTCTGATGATAAAGCAAAGCCCAAACCTAAGTTTGGGCTTTTTTGTTGGGTTAATATCTGAATGCTGCTTTAATATCAATCGTATTAAATATCTGTTCATTCAGCGGGAGCCTCACAGGCATCTCACTCCCGTGTTACATTGACTTAAAAGGGAATACCATTTCTTCGTCAATGCGCCTTGGATTGAGATGCCTGTGAGGCTCTGAACTGATTAGATATTTAATGTGATTGGTATAACCTCATTTAGGGACAGTAAATTCACCTCAAATCGCTCTTTACCGCGCTTACTTCGATGAACTGACATGCAATTGGCTAATCCTTAGTTTTCATACTCCAGCTCAATCTTCACTTGTAGTTAATGTTGATGCTCAATGGGAGTATCGCTAAACATCATATCTAAACTGGCTTGAGTCTGTGGATGGTAGCCGCTGCGCGCTGCAAGGTAGACGGTTTTTGCCCAGTCGTAATGTTCGCTGCTCGCCAGTTTTTGGTACAAAGGCACAATCAGCCTGCGCCGGCCTATTTCGGTTAAATGCAGCTTTAATGCAGTTAATACGCTGAAATAGCGATTGTCGAGGGCGAGGGAATACCAAGCAAAGGCGATTTCGTTGTTGCTGGTGCCGGTAAAATGAAAGGCGTTATCGAGTTCTAAAAGTTGTGCAGGTGTCAGGTTTAACCGTGGCATTTCGTTAATGAATCGCAGCCATTGATGCACAGTCCAATCTTGGGTGTTGAGTGCGCTAGCCTTTGCTTTGCCATCCAACCAAGCTTGGCGCTGGGCGTCAATATCATCGAAGGCGGGTGAATTGGGCGGTGTTAAAAATGGCGGTAAACCTTGTCCCTCAATCCATGTATCAACCTCGGATTCACTGACGATATTAGGATAGCGTTGCAGTAAATGTTGCGTGAGATAGTTGCGGAATTGCTCCGTGGTAATGCTTTGAAACGCAAAGTGATCAAAGTAACTTTTGACAAAGTTATCGAAGCGTTCACGGCCAAATTTTTGTTCAAGGAAGCGCAGGAATAATTGGCCTTTGACATAGGGCACGCCACTAAAGGCATCGTCGGGATCGCGCTCACCTAAGTCAATATGCAGAATGGTGTCGCCTGCGGGCAACTCGGCTAATTCTGCCAGCAGCTCTGAGTAACTAATGGTTTGCTCCATCAATGCGCGGTCGCGGCCGTAGAGATCTTCCATAATCCGATTTTCAACATAGGTGGTAAAACCCTCGTTGAGCCAGAGGTCACGCCAAGTCGCGTTAGTGACCAAATTGCCAGACCAAGAGTGCGCAAGTTCATGGGCGATTAAACTCACCAAGCTTTTATCCCCCGCAATCACTGTGGGGGTAATAAAAGATAAGCGAGGGTTTTCCATGCCGCCGAAGGGGAAGCTGGGCGGCAGGATCAACAGATCGTAACGACCCCAGCGGTAATCACCATAACGTTTTGCGGCGATGGCGATCATCGCTGGCGTATCGGTAAACTCTTTGCTGGCCTTGGCGAGCATTTCGGGCTCGGCCCAAATGCCAGAGGTCTTATCTAAGGCGGCAAATTGTAAGTGGCCAGCAGCAATGGCAATCAAATAGGCTGGAATCGCCTGCGGCATGGTGAAGTGGGTTTGTGTATCGGACAGACTTGTCCGGTCGGCACTCATCACGACACTAATGCCTTGCTTGGCGGTAACAGTGGCGCTGTAGGTTTGCCGCACTGCGGGCGTATCTTGCAGCGGGATCCAGCTTCTGGCGTGGATAGCTTGGCTCTGGCTAAACATAAATGGCCACTGTTTGCCTTGGGTTTGCTCTGGAGTAACCCATTGAATACCTGATGGATTATTGGATGTGTGATAATTTATTTTTACCTTGGCGACCCGTTCTTGAGGGAATTGGATGGTAAGCGCCGCGCCTTTGACTTTATCGACAGCGCCGAGACGAAAGGGCACGGCTTGCCATTGTCCTTTCGCATTTAACATGCTCACACTGTTAATCGTGAGATCGCGAGTATCCAACACTAGAGTTTTGCCTGCTTTATGCCAATCCAGCTCGAGAATGGTGTTACCCGAGAGTTGTTGCAGCTCAAAATCCACGTTCAGCGCCAGTTCAATATGCTGAATGCTGACCTGTTGGTAATTTGCAAAAGTCAGGTTATCTGCGACTGAGTGCAATGGGCTAGTGGCGACGCTGGCAAGATTACTGTTAGGTAAACTATCGGCCGCGTTGGCATATTGAACGAATGGCAGCAGCATCAACAGGGCGCTGCTAATGAGGGCACGACGAGATAAAAACATATAACAAACCCAGTATGATAATGATTATTAGGGTGAAGAGGAATGCGAGCCGCGAGAGGCCATATCCGTTGCGCCCTGATTTTACTCGAACTCTGTAGGTTTGTGGCTATTTAGCTGGCACTAAAATGTAATCAAACTTGATCTTGTTTTAAAAAATCATCGCGTGCGAAGTAACTTTGTTATTATGGCGCGATGTTAACAATGTCTTATGACTAGAACTGGACAACTATGGTACTGGATTTTTCACAGGGTAAGCTGATAGCAACTGAGTTTGAAGTACAGATCAGACTAAGTGTGGCCAATGTTGTGCTTCAAGCGAGTGCTGAGGATGTAAGTCTTAGGCTTGACCCTCCGATGATCATCGCCAATGGCGGCAGCGTTCGTTGGAGCATTAAATTAGATAACTCAGACCAGTTGCAATCACTGCAAGCACTGCTCGGGATTGATTATTTGTAAGCACACTTGGATATTGTCGAATGGGCTTGATGACATTTAACTTTAATTTTCAATTTGATTTAGAAAGGATATATCAGTATGACGCTTGAACGTATTGTGATTGAACCCCAAGTTGAAGCGA
This sequence comes from Shewanella cutis, assembly GCF_022410515.1. Lineage (GTDB taxonomy): Bacteria > Pseudomonadota > Gammaproteobacteria > Enterobacterales > Shewanellaceae > Shewanella > Shewanella cutis. The sequence continues at coordinate 136,983 of NZ_JACSDI010000011.1, forward strand.
CCGCCGTTGTGATTTGGCTTCATGGGTTAGGCGATTCTGGTGCAGGTTTTGCTCCTGTAGTGCCCGCGTTAGGATTGCCTGCGGATCACAGTATTCGCTTTATTTTCCCCCATGCACCTGAGCAGGCGGTGACCATCAACGGTGGTTATATTATGCGTGCTTGGTATGACATTAAAAGCATGGACTTACACGATAGAGCCGATATGCAGGGAGTGATGGCATCCGAGTTAAGTGTTCAGGCACTGATTGATGAGCAGATCGCCGCAGGTATTCCTAGTGAGCGGATTGTACTGGCGGGATTTAGCCAAGGTGGGGTGATGAGTCTGTTCACAGGATTACGTTACCCACACAAACTTGCCGGTATTATGGCGTTATCCTGCTATCTGCCAACGGCTGATGTATTGCCAAGCCAACTCAGTGTGGCCAATGCTAATACGGCTATTTTGCTTCAGCACGGCGAGCAGGATGATGTCGTCCCGTTATCGGCGGGATTATTGGCAAAAGAGGCGTTAATTGCCGGAGGTTATCAGGTGCAATGGCAAACCTATCCGATGCCACATTCGGTTATTCCTGTACAATTAAAAGCCATTAGTACTTGGTTACAGCAGCGTTTTGAAATGTAGTTAAATCTAAATGCTGATAAAACCATCATGCGGTAAATGGCTTTTTGCCGCTTGATGTTTTTTATAAAGAACAATGCAGTGGTGCATTATTTTTTCTAAGTTGTTTAAATTAAAGCGTTTAACTTTAGAATTGTAATTATATTTGTTATTAAATCCCAAAATAAAAAATAAGCCGTTTAGCTTATTTTTTATTTGAAACAAATCTGTATTAAAACTCGCCAAAAATCCCACATTAAAGTCACGTTTATTAATAAAAATGACACAATTAATCTTTATTCTTTGCTATTATGCGTGGCGCGAGAGTTGATGGTACTCGCACAATCTATCTATGATAAAATAATTAAAATCAAGGGGTTGATGTAATGACAAATATGCTTATTAAAGGACTCATTGCAACTGCAGTGCTGACTGCGTTAGCAGGTTGTAATAGTGATGATGATAAAGTTCCAACAACTTGCGCCGAAGCTGGTGCTGCCTGTAAAACATTTACAATCCTTCATACCAATGATAACCATGGCCGTTTTTGGGAAAACAAAGATGGCGAATATGGTTTAGCCGCCCAGAAAACCTTGGTTGATCAAATTCGTGCTGAAGTGAGCAAGAAAGGTGGTCAAACGCTATTACTTTCTGGTGGCGATATTAACACTGGCGTGCCTGAATCCGATTTACAAGATGCGATTCCTGACTTTACTGGTATGAACAAAATTGGTTATGACGCAATGGCAGTCGGTAACCATGAATTTGATAATCCGTTATCAGTTGTGGATATGCAACGCAGCCTTGCCGAATTCCCTATGTTAGCGGCCAACATTTATAAGGCTGATGGCACTCGCTATTTCGATGCCTATAAAATTTTCGATGTTAATGGGGTAAAAATAGCTGTTATCGGTTTAACCACTGAAGATACCGCTAAGATCGGTAACCCAGAATATATCAGTGAATTAGAGTTTAGAGATCCAAAGAAAGAAGTTGCCAACGTCATCAAAGAAATCAAAGAGGCTAAGTCAGCGGACATCATTTTTGCAGTGACACACATGGGTCACTACGCCGATGGCCAACATGGTAGCAATGCTCCTGGTGATGTGGCGTTAGCCCGTTCACTGAAGGAAGGTGATTTACAGGTGGTGATTGGTGGCCATTCACAAAACCCCGTATGTATGGAGCAAGGTAATAAGGCCTATGCGGCATTCAAACCGGGCGATGCCTGCGCGCCAGATCAACAAAATGGCACTTGGATTATGCAAGCCCACGAATGGGGTAAGTATGTCGGTCGTGCGGACTTTGAATACTTCAATGGTGAACTTCACTTAGCCAGTTACAAATTAGTGCCAGTGAACTTAGTTAAAGAAGTCACTGATGAAGCGGGTAACAAGAAAAAAGTGCTCGTCGGTGAAAAGATTGAGCCTGATACAGAGTTAAAAGAGCTGCTTTCTTACTATCAAGAGAAAGGTCAAGCTAAGTTAGATGAAGTGATTGCGACTACCGATGCGCTGCTCGATGGTGAGCGTGCAAATGTGCGTAACAAACAGACCAACTTGGGTCGTATGTTAGCCATGGCACAAAGTGGTAAAGTGTCTGCAGACTTTGGGGTGATGAACTCAGGTGGTGTGCGCGCTTCTATCAAAGCTGGTAACATTACTTACCGTGACGTACTTACCGTTCAACCTTTCGGCAATATGGTGACCTTAAACGAGATGACTGGTGCTGCCGCTGCTGATTATTTAGGTGCAGTGGGTAGTCTGCAAATTGGTTCTGGTGGCTATGCGCAAATTACGGGTGTGAAGATGACCATTGACTGTGTTGCGAAAAAAGCCACAGTTCATGAAATCAATGGTAAAGCATTCAGCGCAACGGCAACCTACAAGTTTACAGTGCCTAGCTTTAACGCGGCTGGCGGTGACGGTTATCCAAAACTGACAAGCCCAATCCAAACAGGCTATGTTGACGCAGATTTGCTGTATTCTTTCCTGAAAGATAAACAATCTATCGTTGCTGCGGATTACAACCCAGTGGGTGACATTGTGTATGAAAACTCAGATAGTGTAGAAGGTTGTAAGATTACAGCGAAGTAAGCTACTCCGGCTTAAAAACGCCACTCAATTTGAG
>NZ_JACSDI010000012.1 GCF_022410515.1 Shewanella cutis
CTCTTGTGTAACCGACCTAGTGATGTGAGAAATCGAGATTAGCCGGGAATGGCTGAAATCATGTGAGCAATTCCCTTTGTTTATGCGGGTTTGACGGGTGTTTAACGAGGCTTTAAAAGATTGACTAGCTAAATGAGAAATTGAGGTGGCGTGCATTCATAATTAGCCGCACGCCGCCTATATGAGAATTACTTCACGTCCTTACCAATCCACACAACCTTGCCCACCACACTCAGTAGGCCGAGTTCTACAACAGGCACCCGCTGCTCTCTGTACTCTTTATTGTCGCTAATGATCGTGATGCTGCCATCAATATGGACTTGAACACGCTTAGCAAACAAATCCTCCCCAATGCGCAGGACAAAAATACTGCCGTCAGAAAGATTTGCGTCAGTGATATCCACCAGGATCGAGTCACCAGAATGGATCGTTGGTTCCATTGAGTCACCCTTCGCGAAAACCACCCGCAGGTTTTCAGGCTGTAACCCTCGGTAACGCAACCATTTCGATCTAAAGGCTAGTTTGCGCCTTACTCGTTCATTATCCCACTGTGCACCATGGCCCGTACTCACTTGAGTATGGTAGCCATCGATAAGTGCATATTCTTCTGAGAACTCTTCAGTCTTACAAATCACACTTTCATATGCCGCAGTTTCGCCTGGGAATTTTGGGCCTTCACCAGTACATAGCCATTCGAGATTGACATGATAACGGCGAGCAATACGAACCATCTTATCAAACGAGGGCATAGTCGACTGAGTAAACCACTTACGAACACCGCCTTCTGAGGTGTCGATAGCATTCGCAAATGCTCTGAGGCTTTCGTCGCCCATCAGTTCTTTAAGACGCTCTCCAAAGCTTTCTATTCCAGCCGACGGAAAAGAAAGTGCACTTTCTTTTTTAGTGTTCACTTTAAATTTAAATAAAGCGCTTTTCTATCAACGCCTTACCCTCTATGGCCAATGGGCCGTTAAATAATTTAAAAGAAAGTCACTAAAAGACGTTGAAATGCGTCTTTTAGTATCGTATCGTTCTTATATCGCGCATTTGGCGAGTTGCGCAATGCGCGAGTAATCATGTTAACACGGAAAAATACCATGAAAATAGAGAATGCCAATCACATCCATGCAGCGCTAAGGGCGCAAGGGCTAACTAGCCGTGCATGGGCTGTCTCTAAAGGCTTCAATCCGAGAACCGTTCAGGACTGCATCAAGATGTTTGCACCCTGTAAACAGCGTAAACCAAAACGCGCTTTATCTCGCAAGATAATTGAAGAAATCAGCAAAACTATTGGCTGCGACTTGTTGAGGGAAGAACATGAATAAAACATGGTTCAGCCCTCAAGAACTTCTGCAATTACCTGGCATGCCCACAACCGTTCAGGGTATCAGGTTTAAAGCAAAGACAGAAAGCTGGGAGTCCAGAAAGAAAGAGGGTAGCAAAGGATTTGAATACCATCTTGGTAGCCTTCCACCTATCACTCAGGCGCATCTTCGTCGGCAAGCCGTAAAAAATACGACAAGCCGAGAAGTCGCAGCAGCACGCCAATTGATAGCAACGCCAGCAAGTCAGCTGGTTAAAAAAACGGAATTACAACAGCAATTTTTAACGCTGCCTAAAGCGAAACAACAAGTCGCGATGGAGCGCCTGCAGCTACTCAATGATATGGCAAATTTCATCACACCCTTTGTTGAGGCAGGTCGCCGCACCGAAGGTGTCATGGTATTCGCTAAGCAGTGCAATCAATCAAAAGCCACCCTATATCGCTGGCAAAAAGCCTATGACGAAAAAGGATTAATGGGCCTGGTCGATACTCGGGGCGGTGCGCAAGTCAGCGTGATGGAAGAGCAAAAAGACCTGCAACAATTCTTAATTGCTTTAGTCACGGGCAAGCCGCATTTGCTCGAAAAATACAAAGTCCAGCAGCAAGAAGCACAAAAGAAAGCCGCAGAACATGGCTGGATTGTCCCTTCAATTGGCTCAATCCGTCGTTGGATACGTCGCTGGCATAGTGACAACATCGCCGCGTTTACCGCGCTAACCAATCCCGATGCGTACAATAATTCGCACCGTCCACTCTACGGCACTATGTACCCATGGCTCAGTGGCCCTAATCAAGTTTGGGAGTTCGACAGCACACCAACGGATGTCATGCTCAATGCCCACGGCAAACTGCGTCGTTATGCCGTTGTGGCAGCGGTTGATGTTTATACCCGCCGTCCCATGGTCTTAGTCACCCCAACCTCTAACGCCGAAGGCATCTGCCTATTACTGCGTCGCTGCCTACTCAACTGGGGCATGTTAGAAGCCGATGGGGTAGCGCGTACCGACAACGGTTCTGACTATGTCAGCCTAAGAGTAAGCGGCATTTTCGATATCTTAGGTATCGACCAATCCCGCACCCGCCCATTTAGTGGATGGGAAAAGCCCTATATCGAGCGTTTCTTCGGCACATTAAGCCGCGCCCTGTTTGAGTTATTGCCTGCTTATATTGGCCATAACGTCAGTGATCGTCAGCAAATCGAATCTGCCAAAGCCTTCGCCCAACGGATTGGCGGCAAAAACAAGGCCGCCAATAAAGAAGAAGCCTTATCAGTGGCCATGACGCCAGAAGCACTGCAAAAGATGATCGATGACTGGATTCAATATGACTACATGCACCAGGTGCATGAAGGCTTTAAAGGCGCGTTAAAAGGCAAAACCCCCTTTTCCGTCATGAGCGAAAGCGCCTATGTCGCTAACCGTGTAGCTAATCCCCATGCCCTCGACTTATTACTTAACCATGTCGGCGATGCCACGGTTATTCGCGGTAGCGTGAGTGCTGGCAATATCCGCTATACCGCCCCCGAACTTCAAGAAAGTCTCTGGGACAGAAAACGGGTGCGCGTATTCCTCGATCCTTCCGATGTGGGCCGCGCAACCTTATATGCCCTCGATAACTGGCAGCAATGCGTTGATGCGGTGAATTTAGATCTGATTGGTCGCGATATCGATCCGGCAGCCTTTCGCAAAGCCCGCAATGAAGATAAGAAAGTCCTCGCCAGCTTCCGCCGTGCAGCACGGGAGCTACAAGAAAAATTTGGCATCGATACCTTGGCAGCCGAAGGCTTGGCCAAAGCCGCAGCCGAACGTGGCAGCTTAACCAGTTTTACCCCTAAACCGAATACCACCGATAACCCTGCACTGGCTGCACTTGCACAAGCCAGCAGCGATAGCGATCAGCAACTCGCCAGCTTAAGCCACCAAGCTCAAGCCATTAGCGCGGCTGCACAAAGGGTTAACCAAAATCACGCCACGGTCATGCGCACCGAACACGAAAAAGCCGAAGAGTTAACCCTAGCAACGCTTGAGCGTGAGCTAAGTGAGCGTGAAAAGTTATGGCTAAAAGAATACCGCCTCAAATACCGCATGTTTGCCGCAAGGCTCGACAGGCAATTAGAGGAGACAAAAAAAGCCGCCAAGTAGGATTGGCGGCTTTTGAAGGGACGAGGAAGTCCTATTTAAAACTTTGTTTACCACCACGGAGTATAGATTATGAAACACAAAATTGTCGAAGTTAAAAATGTACTGGCATGCCTAGAACTGATGGAGAACCTACAGGGGCGCTCATCCATCACCCCAGGCATTGGTTTAATCCATGGCCCATCAGGATTTGGTAAAACCACCACTTTATGTTGGCTTATCAACCAACTAGGGGCAATGAACGCCATTTATGTGCGTTGCTATGCAACCGACACTCCATCCTCATTTCTCGCTCGAATTATGGAGGAGTTGGGCTCTGAAATACTTTATCCGATGCGTAAAAGCGTCGACTTTATTGTTGACCGTATGAATGAGCGCCAACTGCCACTGTTTATCGACGAAGCTGACCACATTGTTAGTCAAAACAAAATCATGGAAACCATTCGCGATCTCTATGACGCCACCGAACAACCTGTAGTGCTGGTGGGTATGGAAGAAATCGCTCGCCGTATTAGTCACCGTAAGCAGCTTTTCAACCGTGTATCTGAATGGGTGGAGTTCCAACCCGCCGACTTATCCGACGTCCATAGTTTTGCCGCAGAGCTTTTAGATGACCGCATTACGGTGGCCGATGATCTGTTGGAGCATATTCGCAAACGCAGCGGCGGTGAGGTACGCCGTATCCTGACTGCGCTAGAAAAGATTGAGCGCAGCGCAATCGCTAATGACATGGATATTGTCACCCTCGACAACTGGGGCGACCAGCCATTGTTTTTAGAATTTAGGCGTTAACCAAACCCACGCCACTTAGAGCAAATAAGGGTTAGGTCATTTTTAGGGATAGGTCATGACGAACAAAACCGAAATGGCATGGGCATGGGCCCAAGCTCAAAAGAGTTTCACCAGGGATGAGTTAGCAGCGGCCATCGAACTACCGCTTGAACAGTGCTCGAGCATTATCGAAGCACTTAAAAAACAAGGCTGTATAAAACCTACTGCATACCCTACACCAGAGCGTTTCAAAGGGGGCTTTACCCCTAAGCGTTACAAACCATGCAAGCAGGCTGAATACAAACATCGTGGTTCTGGGCGGGCGCAGAAACACCGCGCAGGCACTGGGCAGCAGTGTGTTTGGCAATCTATGCGTTTGCTGCGCAACTTTACATACCCAGATCTGGTGGCCACTGCTGAAGTCAGTATGAGCACCGCCAGAGTTTATACCAACTTTCTTATCAAGTTTGGCTATGTGCGTATGGTTCGAGGTCGCTCTGACCATCTGCCAACAGCAGAGCGAGCAGGTGTTTATGCTGTATATCGCTTGCTTAAAGACACAGGTCCCATCGCACCGAAGCGTCGATATAAAGTGCTTTTTGACGCCAATTTAAACAAGGAGATCCACTATGCAGTGGCTTAAGGTGATGGCCGAACAGGTCGAACTGTATGGCCAAAGAGCGGTAGCGGAAAAGCTTAAGCTTTCACGCACTACCGTTAGCCTAGTTCTCAACCACAAATACCCAGGCGATATGGCTCGCATCCAAAAGCTGGTGGAAGGGGCATACATCAACAGCACAGTGCTTTGCCCTGTGCTGGGAGAAATTCCATTAAATGAATGTCTCGCACATCAAAGTAATACCCGCACCACGGGAAGCCCCTATCGGATCAAGTTGTATAAAGCCTGCCGAGGTGGCTGTACGCATTCAACCTTGAATGTCACCCCCGCATTTAGTGTGCAGCCCACGCTAATTAATCGCCGAAACGAATATGACGCCGAAGGGGCGATTCGTCGCCTACAGCTGCAGGCGGGGGAGGATAAATCAGTACTGATTAACCTACTCAAAGACGAGCTGAAACACCTTGGAACAAAGTTTAATCGAGTGATGAAGGAACAAAACTGATGAGACACCACAACCCTAAATTCGATGTGATTAGCGCCCTAAGACTACGCGGCATGACGGTGATCCACTCAGGCGTAAAAGTCGTGCAAATCGACAAGCCGAGTGCCGATTTTCGCCGCATGGCCGTAGACATTATCGAGAACATCAAAGGCATTCGTCGCCGCTGTCGAGCGGTGCAATTTAATGGTGTAACCGTTCGTTGGAATGAGGAGTAACAACATGACCAGTCAACAAATTAACCAGCAGATCCCCGCAGGCTATCGCAAAAACGCAGTAGGGGATCTCGTACATGAAGATCGCATTAAGCCAGTAGATAAACTGCGTGATGAGGTGGTCAAGACCATAGTCAATAACGCCAAGTTGCTGCGCCAATCGATGACCGAATTCAAGCTAACCACCATGGCAAATATCAATGACTTTGTGGAGCTGTCCTCATCTGAGTATGGCACTAAGTTCGGCGGTGCTAAGGGCAATATTTTGCTTACCTCCTTTGACGGCCAATACCAAGTGCGCCGGGCCGTGGGTGAGCACCGCGTATTTGATGAGCGCATCCAAACCGCTAAAACCTTAATTGATGACTGTATTAAAAGCTGGAGTGGTGGCGCGGATACCCGCCTGATGGCCATGGTTGAGCATGCGTTTCGGGTAAACCAGCAAGGTCGCATCGACGTTAATCAAGTGCTCAGCCTGCGCCAGTTGGATATTGATGATCCCAACTGGAAACAGGCCATGGATGCGATTGCCGACGCCATTCAAATCACCGGAACTAGCCAGTATCTGCGCTTATACGAGCGTCAACCCAATGGCAAATACACTCAACTCCCACTGGATATCAGCACGCTTTAGAGACGCAAGGAGCACAACATGACCCAAGGTATTCAACATTTACTCAACGAGAACCAAGCCGCCTTAGACCGTGTGGCTTTTAAGCTGCGGATTGCTGCGTTGTTAGAGGCCAACTACGAAACCCTGCGCAGTGAACTCAGCGCCATGGCGGCCGACACGCCCCACCAATGCTTGCTGGTCGGTGCCGCATTGCTTAACGAACTGCGTGGATTTAGCCACGAATTTGCGGGAGAAAAGCGCCGCGTGATTAGCTTTTTTATCAAGCGATCACTTAGGAACACTCAAGCATAACCAAGCGAAACCCGCCCCATTCATGGGGCGCGGTCTGCCTAATGTAGTGATTGGGCACTGATGAGCAGCTAACCCAAGTACACCGATTTAAAGAGCGAGCAAATGACCCCTTACGCAAAACGCTTACTGAAATATGCCATTGCCAACTGTCCAGCCCGGCCAGTGCGCAAAGGTAAAAGCAAAGCCGAATTGCTGGCAGATCGCGAGCAATGGGCTGTGAACTATTTGAACGGGGCATTAGGCCGTGGTTGGCCACAACGTAAAAGCCAACCTAAAGCCATTCGCGTGCTAGTGACTGAATCAGCAACGACAACCGATGAGGATGACGAATAATGCTAAAAACGAATCAACAAGCTCCAGCGCCAGTCGCTCTACATAAGAAGCGCCTAATCACCTTAATCAATGTGGCTAAGGGATCATTGCGGCTTGACGAGGCTATTTACCGCGCCATGTTAAAACACGCTACGGGTAAGGATTCCTTACGGGCTATGAACTTACCCGAGCTTGAGCAGGCGCTAGAAGTGTTTAAACAAAAGGGCTTTAAACCCACGTTAAACGGCCATAAAAAGCGCCGTTTAAGCCCAGCAGCTGGCAGCAGTAAAGTTGCCTCTATTGATAAAATTCGCGCCATTTGGATCACCATGGGCCACCACTTAGTGATCCAGGATAACAGCGAGTCAGCCCTCGATGCCTATGTGCGCCGCATGACGTTACGCAGCCACATTGCCAATAACCAAACCCAAGGCGTGGATGCCACCGCTTGGATGACAGAGCCGCAAGCCTACAAGGTATTAGAAAGCCTTAAAAACTGGCATAAGCGGGTATTAATCGAGCGCATTATCGCCCGTGGTGAGCGGTTAAAAATGAATGAAAAAGGCACACAGCCAGCCGCCTATGAGTCCATCGTTGCACAGTATGAGGGCCATGGTTATGAGTAAACTTAAGCAAGATGCAATGAGCATGCCTGATAGCCAGCTGGATTTACTGTCCACCAGTGCCGCCGAGTTGGAACAAGCACTCGAAACCTTAGCCACGCTTAAACCCGATGAGCGCGAGGACTTTATTCGTCGCTGGCCCTCAACACTGCAAAGCCTGTGCGATGTGATGCGCCAAACCCTAAAGCAATATGAAATTGATAATGCCGATAATGTCAGTGAAGCCCTAGCCACCAGTCTAAGTGCCTACCTAGGCGGGCGTGATATTTATATCCCCAATGGTGAACGTCTTAAGGATGCACTGCGGGATATTCGTATTTGGCGAGAGTTTAAGGGCAATAACCTAGAGCAGTTAAGCCGCCAGTATGGGCTTACCGAAAGACGGATCAGCCAGATAGTCGCACAGCAAAGGTCGGCATTTGTGGCAAGGAAGCAAAGGGGGTTGTTTTAAGATAGTTTAGTCGATAGTATCGTAAATTACTAACTATCTGTAATCAAGGGGCTTTTTAGTGGATTCTAAAGTTGTTGGTGCGTGGGTCGTTCATCACGCAAATAAGCTGCAAACTGTGTCTCACCAACCTCAATATTCTGAAATTGAATATGCTGGGAAGCTCGGAAAGTTAATGTCAGCGATCACGTCTGACAACAGAAGAATATTGCCAAAAAACCATGTAGAGTCCCTAGCCGTTTCTGCAAACATAGATAAATACTCGGTTGATAGCTTTTTACAGAAATTGTCAGAACATAAACTTGTAGATGTATCTGATGGGAATGTTAGCGTTATAGGTTTGACCAGTTCGGCAGTACTTTCACATGTAGATAATATATTTAAAGGGCTATCTCCATCCAATAATCAGAAAGCAGTTATTGAACTTGCCGAGCTTAGTTCGGGTCGCCCACGCACTGGTGCTGAGTTGAAGGAGTATTTGGGTGATACTTACAAAATAAGTTCAGCTAATGTTACTCAGTTGATGTCAGACAGTGAGGGAATAGGATTTATAGACTATGAACCGTTGAGTGACAAAGAAAATCTATACTATAACGGTAATATTTTTAGACGTGATAACCCCGTTAAGGTGCATAGAGTTCTTTCTGCATTAAATCAATCAGAAATTCATTTAACCAATCAAATCAATGGTGAACTTAAAATTAAAGGCTGTCTTAACGTTGAGTATGTGAAAAGAGTGCTTGGAGAAAATTTATTTACAAAATTAGCTATAGTTGGTCTTTACGATATAAACGTAGTAAGTAATTCAAGTGAACAAGCTGGATTTGTAACTTTACCATCAGCATTTACTAAGTATACAGATCCACTAGTTGATGACGCTTTTGATTTAGCAAAGGCTTTTGTAAGCTCTATTACCTATGGAATGACCAAAAGCTATTGGGAACGCGGAAAAATTCAGGATGTGACATTGTTAGTTGGTGCTTTAATTAGAGGTAATGAAATTGGGCCAGTACCTGCTATCGGACAAGATTATAGAATTTTGGAGCTAAAAGGAGTCGTTGCCGTCCGACAAGGTGAAAAAAATGGACGTCGGGGTCCAATGATGAGATTGCTTAAAAAGGAAATTGGCGAGCTAGCCTTGAAAGTCCTCACCGAGGGGACTGCGAGTGAAGACGCTCTAACTGAATTAACAGGTTCTTCCGTAACAAGTTATACCGGCCCAGAGACAAACAGAATTAAAATAAAAAAAGATATTGATATACATCCGAATGTAAAATTAGGTCTTCTTGACGCGTTACGTACAGGAGGTATGTGATGGCTGCAACAGGTACTAAAGGTTACGAGATGGAGGAAGCTCTGAGAAGCTATTTTCTTCAGTCTGGATATTACGTTATACGGGGAATGCCTTTGGTCCATGAAGGGGATTTTGTGACCGATGTAGATTTATGGCTTTACTCTCGAGGTTCTCCTCTATCTCGAGAGTTAGCAATTGTCGATATAAAAAACAAAAAACAACCACAAGCGATGGAACGAATCTTATGGGTAGCTGGACTTAAGAGATTGCTGGGTGTTGATAAAGCAATTGTTGCAACAACTGACAGGCGTGCAAGTTTAGAAACATTTGCAAGACAATTAGATGTACAGGTTCTGAACGGTAATTTTCTTTCTAAAGTAAAAAGTTATGAACCGTCCCACAAAATTAGAATTTCTGAGGAAGAGTTTATAAAGGAAATCCTAAGTGATGATTTGGGAAAGTTTGATGGTGATTGGAAAAAACAAGTTGATGAATGTAGAGCTAAGTTATTGTCAGGAATAGATTTTGATACGTTTAATTATTTGCTTATTCGTGCTGAATTTTTCTTAAATGAAATTATTTTAAAACCATATAAGAAAAATGCAGCTATACGCTGTCTTTATCTGATTTTGTCTTATTCATTGATATGTATGGATTATTTGTTTAAAGAGTTGTCTTTTAGAACTCACGGAGAAAGGAATACACTGATATTTGAGGGAATAAAGTTCGGCACGAAGGGAAAAGCTGGTCTTCAAATGTTGCTTGGTGTTTCATCTGCTCTTGTTACTAGCTATTTACCAGATGGAAGTGGTGCAGCAGCTATAATCAAGAAAGGTTTATTAGATGAGTTAAATAATAGCAGAGCACACATCTTGGCTGATTACCTATCTGAAAGTGAAGTTAACAAGCACTCTTTTGGTCAGGCTAAGTTGTTTGAGCAAGTAGCTATGAGTGTAAATATTCCTTCTATTATTGATATGCCGCATGAAGCTAAATCATATATTGGATGCTTATGTGATTATTGGGGCTTCGATAGAGTATTGTGCTTCGATAGTTTGACCTGAAAATTATAATCCCGAAACCTTTCCAATCCGCTCCAAACCCTTAAGCCGAGACAATGAACCCATGTTCACTGTCTCGGTTTTTTTATGGCCTTCATTTCACATAACAAGGTTCGCAGCGGCGTTAACAGCATGCCGATTGCCAACGCGCGACCCTCTGGCTTTCACATCAGTCGCATTCAAAACCGAGTCTATCGGCAGTGCGCTTTAGACGGGTTTAATGCCCGCATCAAAGCGCACTTAGCCGCAGAGAATGCAGGCGATGTGCCTGCAAATCTCGAACAAAAAGTCCCACTTTATAGCCACAGCGCTACCCGCCAGAGTTATTACTCCCAGGGCTGGCATGCCGTCACCTATCTGCACGTATTGAGAGCAAAGGAAAAAGCCCGCGAACAACGCAAGGCACAAGCTATGGCGGTGCCGAATGAACAGTAAACTCAAGGCATTTTTAATGGCCGCAGGCTTAAGCTCAGCTGCAATTACTGGCGCACAGCTTACCGATAAATGGGAGGGCAATAGCCTAACGGTTTATGTCGATGCGGTAGGCGTACTCACCGCTTGCCGTGGCCACACAAGTAAAGACTTAAAGCTTGGGCAAACCTTTACAGAGCAGCAATGCATGGAGATTTTTGCCAAGGATATCGCCCGTGCTGATAAGCAGCTGCTGCAACTCACGGCCCCTGCAAGGCTCACTGACGGCGAGCACGCGGCTTACCTGTCGTTTATGCATTGGGCGGGATACGGCAACTTTGCCAGCTCAACTCTGCGTAAAAAGTTACTTGCGGGGGATCGTGTGGGAGCCTGCATGGAGTTAACCCAGGCATGTTCTACCAACTCCCCCACGCCTCAACATCCAGCGGGTGAGCGCGTCTGCAATGGTTGGACGTATGGCACCCGCCTAGGTGTCAAAGTACGCCTTAATGGGCTGATTAAACGCCGAGCCGAAGAGCAAGCCATTTGCTTATCCGAACTCACAGCCGGAGGGATAACGCAATGACGCCCGCCCAAATTAGTACCGCTATTCAATGGCTAACTGTGTCGTTTTTTGTGGCAGTGCTTTGTTTAGCTCAATACCAATTAGCGACAACAAGAAACCAACTTACCCAAGCGCTCGCAGATAAATCAACGCTGCAAACCGATGCGGATAACTTGGCGGAAAGCTTGCGCAAATCCGATGCGGATAAGGCCGCATTAGCGGCTGAGTCAGATCAGCTTGCCCTGCAATTACAGCAAGTCTCGCTGCAAAAGGCAGCGCTAATAGGCCGCCATCAAGCCATTAAAAATCAACTCAATCAACTGTTGCAGGACACTACCAATGAAGATGCTAAAGCATGGCGCGATGCTCATGTGCCTAACGATGTTGTGCGCTTGCTCAGCCACGCAGCCGATTGTGCGCAACGTGCCCGTTTACACGACAGCCTATGTATTGCCGCCCGTAGTACTGATGCGCGAGTGCCAAGTGACCCAAGTGCCACAACCCGTGCTCCAGTGCCTACTGACGCAGCAAACCGTGTGCCTAGCCAATCCCGCAATGGCCGAGCTGATGCTGTCTCTGCTCGCTGACTTAGGGCAATGCAACCTTGACTGGCAAGCCCTGCACGATTGGCGGCAACGGCACCAAACAGACCAAACAAAATAAGCCAAATATGAGGGATAGGCATGGATGAAAACGATTGGGCTAGCACGATGGAAACCCGCGAGCGTGATGCTTGCATTGATGTCGTCCGCCACAAACAACAGCCTCAAGGTAATGGCATTTGCATTGATTGCCATGAGGCGGTGGAGCCAGAACGACGCACAGCCCAGCGCTGTATTAGTTGCCAACAGGATGAAGATAAGCGCCAAAAGCAGCGCTATGGGACGCGTTTATGATCGAATCGTTATTTGAATTTTTCGGCAAATACTGGGGCTTTATTGGCAGTGTGATTAGCGTGTTCTGCGCCTTGCTCATGGCGTGGTTTAGCACGCGCTTTACCCCACGCATTGAGCACGAAAAGATCGTCCAAGCGGTGGCCGAAATCGACAAGCGCCTAAGCGAAACCGAAATGCAATTGGAGTACATGCCGACCCGCGACGAACTGCATGCCCTAGATAAAACCCTCGAAGGCTTAGGTGCTCGCTTTGGCGCAATGGAACAAGGCATTAGGCGACTCGAAACCAAGACCGACATGCTACTCGAAAACGAACTAAAAGGAGGCCATTAATGGCGATGCAGCAAATTATCAATGAGCACCAACGCCTTGTGGTGCTTCGATTACTAACCGAAGCGGGAGCCTTCGCACTCAATGAGTCCATCTTACAAGATGGCTTGATTGCCTATGGTCTCGACATTAGCCGCGACTCGTTAAAGGTGCAGCTGGCTTGGCTGGCCGAGCAAGGACTGATTAAAACCGAGTTAGTGGGCAATCCTTTGCAAAAACAGTTGACCACCGCCACCCTAACAGGTCGCGGCCAAGATGTAGCCACAGGCCGCGCAACAGTGCCAGGCGTTAAGCGTCCACGGGCGGGAGAATAGCCATGGCAGCATCCCATACCGACAGTCCCACCCGAGGCCGCCGCTCTAAAGTGGATTTGCTGCCTGCCAATATCCGCAAACGCCTCGATGCTGGGCTGCGCGATGGTTCTATTCAGCAGACTGAGTTACTTGAAGAAATCAATGCCCTTATCAAAGCAGCAGGACTGCCTAAGGATAATTTTCTGTCTCGCGCTGGTATTAACCGCTATGCCACCAAAATGGAAGCCGTAGGTAAATCCCTAAGGGAAATGCGCGAGATCACCCAAGTGTGGACGGCAGAACTGGGCGATAAACCCACGGGCGAAGTCACTAAACTCATCCTTGAAATGGCACGTTCACAGCTATTTAAAGCCCTGTTAAACGAGTCTGAAACGGGCGAAGCTGCCGACGTAGGCATGATTAAAGATGCCATGCTGGCGGTGCAACGCTTGGAGTCTGCCGCCATGGCCAGCCATAAGCGCGAGAAGGAGATTCGCCAAGCCTTTGCCACCGAGGCTGCCAATGCCGCCGAGAAGGTGGCCAAGTCAGCTGGCTTGACCCGCGAGGCCGTGGCCCAGCTAAAAAATGAAATCTTGGGTATTGCATAATGACGATTAAAAGCAAAGTTCTCGGTGTGGCCACAGCGGTAGCGTTAGCCATCACGCCAACGGCAAGCAGCTTTGATCCATCGTATGAGGCAAGTTGCTTAAGTCGCTTTGATCCTAAAGAGGTGCTGCTCGGTTATCAAAAGCGCTGGATAGCCGACGAGTCGCCGCTCAAGATTGCCGAAAAATCCCGCCGCACCGGCTTAACGTGGGCCGAAGCCGCCGACGCGGCACTGACCGCTGGCGCAGCCCGTGGCCAAGGCGGTACCAACCACTTTTATGTGGGCAGTAACAAGGAGATGGCACGTGAGTTTATCGATGCCGCTGCCATGTGGGCCAAGGTTTTCGACAAAGCAGCGGGCGAAATCCAAGAGGAAATGTTTGTCGATGATGGCCAAGATGGCAAAGAGATCCTGACCTTTGCCATTTACTTTGCCTCTGGCTTTAAAATCCAAGCGCTCAGCTCTAACCCCTCAAACCTGCGCGGTATGCAAGGCAATGTCACCATTGACGAGGCCGCATTCCACGACCGTTTAGCCGAAGTCCTTAAGGCTGCACTGGCGCTCACTATGTGGGGCGCAAAAGTGCGCCTTATCTCTACCCATAACGGTATCGATAACCTGTTTAACGAGCTGATTAACGATTCCCGTGCAGGTAAGAAAGACTACAGTATTCACCGTGTCACCTTGGATGATGCCTGTAGCGATGGGCTTTACCAGCGTATCTGCCAAATCCGTGGCATAGCGTGGAGCCAAGCCGCCGAAGATGAGTGGAAAGCCAAGCTGCTTAAGGCCACCGCTACAGAAGAGGACGCGCTGGAAGAGTACTTCTGCGTACCTAAATCGGGTGGAGGTTCGTACCTAAGCCGCGCCTTGATTGAGTCTCGCATGGCAAGCATTGAACAGAGTGGGCCAGTTATCCGGCTTGAGAAAAAGAACGACTTTGGTGAATGGCCAGAGGGGTTACGAACTGCCGAGATCGCTGACTGGTGTAGCCGCGAGCTGTTGCCCATACTGCTTACCCTCGACCAGTCACGCCCCCATGTCTTTGGAGAGGACTTTGCCCGCAGTGGCGACTTAACCGTGATCGATGTGGGCGAAATAGCCCAAGACTTACATATTAAAACCAAGCTGCAGGTCGAGCTTAAAAATATTCCCTTTCGCCAACAAGAGCAGATCCTGTTTTACATTGTGGATCGCCTTCCGCGCTTGCGCGGTGGTGCTATGGATGCACGCGGTAATGGCCAAGCACTGGCTGAGTACGCCAGAGACCGTTACGGCTCCGAGGTGATCGAGTGTGTCATGCTGTCGGAGAGCTTTTACCGCGAACAGATGCCGCGCTTTAAGTCCCACTTTGAAGATGCACTGCTCACTATTCCCCGTGATGACGATACCCGTGCCGACTTGCAAGCGCTGGTGATTAACAAACGTGGCACCCCATGCCTTGGTGATGTGCGCACAGGCAAAGAAAAAGAACGCCACGGCGATGCTGCGATCAGTTTATTCCTGATGATCTATGCCACCACGCTCGATGGTGCGCCCATCGAATTTACCCCTATCCCTAAGAGTGATCACCGCAATCCAAATGCCCATGCAAGTGCCCATGAGGATGATGATCATCAACTGCAGCGAGGTTGCTGGTAATGCAAGAGAAAACAACGGAATCACGGATTTTAGACGCCAGTGGTCGCCCCTTTAAACAGCGTGAGGCCAAGGAGCTGCAAACCGACGATGTGCGCCTAGCTGGGCTACACCGCACCTTTAGCAATCATCCTAGCAGCGGGTTAACGCCCGCCAGTGCTGCCAGTATTTTACTGAGCGCCGAGCAAGGGGATCTTATCGCCCAATGTGAGTTAGCCGAGGATATCGAAGAGAAAGACGGCCATCTTTATGCCGAGCTGGATAAGCGCAAACGGGCACTCCTCGGTGTGGATTTTTATCTTGTGCCACCGCGTAACCCCAGCGCGCAAGAAAAGCAGGATACAGAGTACTTGCAAGAAATGCTGGAGGAAGGCAACTGGCTTAAGTCACTGATTAAGTCGATGAGTGATGCCATTCTCAAGGGCTTTAGCATGCACGAGCTTGCCTGGTCGCGTGAGCTGGGCGAGTGGTTTATCGAGGTGCCAGAGTATCGCGATCCCTCGTGGTTTATGACCCACCCCGACCACCGCAACGAGCTGCGCCTATGTGACTCAAGTGTTGAGGGGGCAGAGTTGTGGCCCTTTGGTTGGATCAAGCATATTCACCCCGCCAAGTCGGGCTATGTGAGCCGCAGTGGTTTGGTACGCCAGTTGATCTGGCCATTCATTTTTAAAAACTACAGTGTGCGCGACTTGGCCGAGTTCCTTGAGATCTACGGTTTACCGCTGCGCATTGGTCAGTATCCAGCGGGAGCCAACGACGCGGAAAAGCGTGCGCTATTAAACGCGGTAATGAGCATTGGCCACAATGCGGGCGGCATTATGCCCAAGGGCATGGTAATGGATTTTCATAGCGCCGCCACAGGTCAAGCCGATCCGTTTGAACTCATGATGACATGGGCTGAAAAGACCATGAGCAAGGTTATCTTGGGCGGCACCTTAACCACCCAAGCCGATGGTAAAAGCTCCACCAATGCGTTAGGTAACGTGCATAACGAGGTACGCCAAGAGTTGCGTGATGCCGACCTTGCACTGATTGCCGAAACCCTTACCCGTGATTTAATTGCGCCCCTCTATGCACTTAACTGCAAAAGCTACCACAGCCATCGCCGCCACCCGCGCTTAGTGTTTGATACCACCGAGGCCGAAGATTTACGCGCCTTGGCCTATCCGTTGCGGGCGTTTGTGAGTATGGGCATGCAGATCCCGCAAAACTGGCTGCATGAAAAGACCCGTATACCTAAACCTGCTAATGGCGAAGCTGTGCTGGTGATCCAACAGGACGACCCTAATGCCACTGCTGCCAGCCAGACGGCCTTGGCAGCACTCTATGCGAAAGAGGGGGCTGCGAAAGAGGGAGCCGCTCAGCAGCTAGATGCCTCGTTAAATGAACCCAGTCAAACCGCTTTAGATAAGGCGCTCGATGCACTCACCCAAGGGCAAATGAGTGAAGCCTATATGGCGATGGTAGAGCCATTACTGGCACAACTGCAGAGCGAGCCAGAGCAGCTGCGCGCCCAGCTGGAACAGGACTATCCCAACATGGATACCGAGCAGCTTACCGAAACACTTGCGCGGTTAATGTTTGTGGCTGAACTGTGGGGAATGGCTAATGCCTGAACAAAGAGTGCCTGAAGCCGTTGATTTAAGCATTGCTATTAACCAAGCCCCTGCCGATGCGGTGGCTTATTTTCGTGCCAAAGGCTTTGCTATCAGTAACGATTGGCAAGATGTCTGGACCCGCGCCCATGCCCGTGCGTTTACGGTGGCAAAGGCTACACAAATGGATGTGCTCACGGCGATCCGCAATGAGGTTGATGCGGCCCTAAGCCAAGGGTTAACCGCTAAGCAGTTTCAGGCCAACCTTAAACCGCAGCTTGAAAAGCTCGGGTGGTGGGGTAAACAAGTCATTGAAGCGTCGCCAGGTGTTGAACGAGAAGTACAGCTGGGCAGTCCCTACCGCTTAAACACTATCTACCGCCAAAACCTGCAAACCGCCTACATGGCTGGGCGCTATCGGCGCATGTTGTCACGCAGCAAAACCCACCCCTATTGGCAGTATGTGGCGATTGATGACGGCCAAACACGGCCAGCCCATGCGCGGCTGAGGAGTAAAGTATTCCGCTTTGACGATCCGATATGGGACATTATCTATCCGCCAAATGGTTGGGGCTGTCGTTGCCGCGTTCGGGCGCTTACCGAGGCGCAGGTGAAGGCCATGGGCCTGACGGTGGAAAATGGCGAAGGTTATATCCATCGCTTTGATACCGAGACAGTCGCGCGCGGCACGGGTGAAGTATTAACCGTGCCCCATGCACGTATTGATCTGCCCGATGGCAGCAGCATGAGTCCCGATTTAGGCTGGGCCTATAGTCCAGGCGAAGCCGCCTTTGGTACCGACGTGGCCGTGGCGAAAAAGCTTGGCAGTATTCAATCCCTCGATACCCGCGCCCAGTTTATTCAAACCCTCAATAACAGCCCACTGCGCCAAGCCCAGTTTGCCCAGTGGACGGGTGAAGTACTTGCCACTCATCCAGGACAAAAGCGGCGTCCAGGCTTAGGCGTTCAGGCGTTAGGTTTTATGACGCCCTCGATCCAAGCTGCGGTAACTGCACGTTTAGGGGCAGAACCCACGGCGTTACTTGCCATTGGCGAGAAGCAGCTGGTGCACGCAGATAGCCCACGTCATATCAAAGAGGGGGTGGCATTAACTCGGGATGAGTATCAGCAATTACCCTTGATGTTGGCACAACCCGAGGCCGTACTGTGGGATAGCAAGAACCAGAATTTGTTGTATGTCTATGCTACTGAGGATGATGGACGTAAGGTTAAAGTGATCATTAATAGCGCGTGGAAGATGAAGCGCCAGCAAGCAATGGATGCGGTGATCAACGTTTATAAGATCAATGCGGTGGACTTAAAGCACGGACAGTATGAACTGTTACAGGGCAAGCTGGAGGAATAGCGGACGATATGGTGGGAGTCGAACCCACATACACACGATTTACGCCTAAGCGCTTAATCGAGTCTGCTTTACCACTTAAGAGTACACATCGTTCGCTAGATCAGTATATCACTGTAGCCAGCGGTTAACAGTGTGAAGGATGAAAAATGAACAAGGTAGAAATCGTCTTAAGTGATTCCCCCGTGCTGCAAATACTAGGGAGTTTACTAGATAAGCTCGATGACTTAAGCGAACCCATGAACGATATTGCCGCCGTTCTGGAGTCTGCTACCGAAGGTGCCTTTGAGGCCGAGGCCGATCCCGTTACAGGTCAAGCTTGGGCATCATTAAGTGATGCCTATCTTCGCGCCAGCCCCAAACGTCAAGGCGGCAAGATTCTGCAGGCCAGTGCTGGAGGGCTAGCTGCCAGTGTAACAGCCGACAGTGGCGACTTTTGGGCGGCGATTGGTAGCAATAAAATCTACGCCGCTATTCACCAGTTTGGTGGCACCGACGATATGCCCGCAGGCCCAGCGGGGATTCCGGCACGGCCATACCTAGGTGTAAGCCGTGAGGATGAACAGTCCATGCTAGGGATCTTGGGGGAATACTTAATCTAAACCACGGTGATTTGCTCTAACTTCATAAAACGCGATT
Organism: Shewanella cutis; assembly: GCF_022410515.1. Lineage (GTDB taxonomy): Bacteria > Pseudomonadota > Gammaproteobacteria > Enterobacterales > Shewanellaceae > Shewanella > Shewanella cutis. Next base: position 18,572 of record NZ_JACSDI010000012.1, read on the forward strand.
TAAGCGGTGTAATGCACAACTTGGTATAACGGCTTATCAAAAAACCACTTAAATGATTTAAGGAGGATTTAAACGGGTTTTAAACTAGGTTATGCTGGTTTTCCAGAGAGCGTTTCCAATAAAGCTGATTAGTCACTGACTTAGGTAAGAAAGATTGAAGATAGAGCAAAGGATGGCTTTGTATGAAAAGCTATATCAGGAAGAGGTAAATCGAGGCGAATTACTTAACGCCCGCTTGAATGTTCCTTTAACGGTTTTTGCCGCCGTTGGGGGATTACTTGCATTTGTATTCCAGAACATACCTATTGCTTTTTCCAATGTCGAAATGAAATTATTTTGGGCACTTTGGGTATTCGCATGTCTTTCATTAAGTGTTGCTTGTTATTTTTTTTATAGGGCATGGTATGGCCGTAAAAATCTTTTATTTCATACCGCCTCAACGCTCGACCAATATTATCTAGACCTAAGAAAGAATTACTTTGGTTTTCCTAACGCTCAAAAAAACCGCGAGACCCACTTTAATAATTGGCTATTAAATAGCTATAAAGAATACGCAACCGTTAACGCTTTGAACAATGATATCAAAAGCAAACGTATTACAATGGTCACACTGTTTTCAGGTATCGCGTTTTGCTTGGCATTCCTAACTCTTATTCCATACAAACTGATTGTCGACGAATCCAAAACAACCCCCCAAAAAAAGGAACCAATAGAATGTCAGATAAACGTAACCCTCCCCCGCCTCCACCACCTCCACCAGCACGGAACGTCAGGGGCGACAAACCAATGCCGATATCACCGCCTCCACCACCCCAGCCACGAAGATAAATGTCCTAGGTTATAAGGATTTGGTAGAGGCTAATTAATCCCGAAACCTTTCCAATCCGCTAGTTAGTCCCACTCGATCATGATGGGCACTCCAATGTTATTGAGAGTGCCATTGTGTCAAAGACCAAAACCACTAACCAAAGCCCTGCTCATTTAATTGGCATAGCCCTTGGCGTTGCAGCCTTAAGCAGTGCGCTAGTAGTTAATACAAGTGCTAGCAGTACCAGCGCGGGTTTCCAACTCGGTGAAGATGGTTATATCCAGGCATTGCCTGATGGCCATTTTAACGCCGTAGATGGTCGCCCCGAAGATGTGCCTGGTGGCAAATGGTTAATGGATGAGGTCGCCTTTGCTGCGCTTAAGGCAAACACCCCACACCAAGCTGGTGATCTGGTTATCGACTACGAACACCAAACCCTCAACAAAGAACAAAACGGCCAGCCCGCGCCTGCTTCTGGCTGGTTCCATATCGATGATGTGCAGTATCGCCCAGGCCAAGGCTTGTTTGTTAAGCCACGCTTTACCGATAACGCTATCGCCCACCTCAGTGCTAAAGAGTATCGCTATTTCTCTTTGGTCTTTGGATACGACAAGGCCACAGGCCGCCCCCAGTTTATCCATTCTGCTGCGTTAACTAACCGCCCAGGTGTGGATGGTTTGCAGCCACTCGCCGCGCTGGCTGCACTGGCCACTCTCAATGCAAATGCTTTACCTCATCCACCCAAATCGGAGGGACTCCATGTGAATCCACTATTAATGAAACTGTTAGCCGCCCTAGGTATTGAGATTGCCGACGGTAGCGAGCCAACCGAAGCACAGCTTAACGATGCGTTAAAGCGCATTGATGATCTGGTTAAAGCGGCGGGCAGTGTCGATGGCCTTAAGCAAGAAGTAGCTGCACTAAGCGCCAAGTCGCCAACCATTGACCTAACTAAGTACGTCCCCATTGCCACAGTGAATGCACTGCGCGAGCAGCTGGTGGCGCTGACTGCTGAAAACGGTGTGCTTACGGTTGAACAAACCGTTAAGGAAGCGATTGATGCGGGTAAAGCCTTTGAGTGTGAGCGCCAATATCTTATCGACCTAGGTAAGCAATCCATGGCGGCACTCACTGCCAACTTGGGTGAGCGTGTGGCTATTGCCGCATTAACGGCCAAGCAAACCACCACAGTTCCCGATCCTAGCAAGGATAAGGACACCAAACTCGCGGCACTGACTGCCGACCAAATCAAACTGGCCGATTCTTGGGGCATGTCGCACGCTGACTTTGCTAAAGCTTTGGCCGCTGAACAGGAGCAAAAATAATGGCCGCGATTAATGCTGCAGTATTACAAGCCCTGCGCACTATGGTGCGTAGCGAGTTTCAAAATGCTTTGACCAAGACTGAGCCACTGTATTTAAAAATTGCCTCAGTCGTGCCAAGCAATACTAAGTCCAATACCTATGGCTGGTTAGGTTCGATGCCGACGATGCGGGAGTGGATTGGTGCCCGTGTGATCAACTCCATCAAGGAGCATGGCTACTCAATCACTAACCGTACCTTTGAAACCACCATTGGGATCAGCCGCGATGATGTAGAGGACGAGGTTATCGGTACCTATAAGCCTATGGTGCAAGCCTTAGCGCAGGAAGGTGAAGAGTTTCCCGACGATCTGGTGTTTGAACTATTAGCCGCTGGCTTTAGCACCTTGTGTTACGACGGGCAGAACTTTTTTGATACAGACCATCCCGTTAACGAAAAGCACGATGGCACCGGGGCCAATGTTTCAGTGGCCAATATGGCTCTAGATGCGGCCTATACCGGGGAGCCTTGGTTCTTACTCGATACGACCCGCCCACTTAAGCCTGTGATCTTCCAAGAGCGCCGCAAGCTGGATTTAAACACCTTGTTTAATCCAACTGATCCTGCGGTATGGACTCACAACGAGTTCCAGTTCGGTACCGATATGCGCTGTGAAGTAGGCTTTGGCTTCTGGCAAATGGCCTTTGCTAACAAGCGCGCCCTCAACGCCACCAACTTGTGGGACAGCATCGAGAAGATGAAAGCCTTCAAACGTGATGGCGGTAAGAAACTCAAGATCCGTCCAACTTTGTTGGTTGTTCCAAGTTCGCTGGAACAGGCCGCCACTAAGTTACTGACCAGAGAGCTTATCGATGAGAACGGCACCACGGTGGAGAACGAGCTGAAAGGCAAGGTCGAGCTGTTAGTGGTTCCGCAGTTGTAAGCGTCAATCGAATCGGCACAGGGACGTGCCACCCAATCACTGTGTTTTTACTTTACGAGGTAGCAATGAAATGGCCCAAGTTTCTGATCAAACTCAAGAGCAAGTTTCAGTCCTTATGGTTGTTAGTCGTCAGCCCAATGGCTATCGACGTGCGGGCTTGGCCTTTAACAAAGGCGATAACCATTTGCTGTTGGCCGAGCTGTCGGCTGAACAAGTCGCAGCGATTAAAGCTGATACCCGCCTTAAGGTTTTCGAGACCTCAATGGCAGTGGATTCGCCGGGGAGTCTGGACATTCCAAACGGTGATACGTCACTAACCAGCACCGCTACCACCACAGCGTCAGTGTCACTCAGTTTTGCCGAGGCGATTGCCAAGCTCGACAAGGCAAACAAAGAGCACTTTACCTCAAGCGGTAAGCCGCAATGCATTGCCCTAGAAGCCTTAATGGGACAATTCATTAGTGCTGCTGAACGTGATGCGCAATGGGCTGCATTTACCGCTACCGCTGACGGTGAATAGCCATGGCTCAAGTGATGTATGCCACCCCTGACAATATGCTGAGTCGCTTTGGTGAGCAGGATTTAACCCTGCTGACCGAACGCGAGGACAGTGTGCCAGGGGAAATCAATCTCGCTTTGCTGGAGCAAGCGCTGCGAGATGCATCGGCTGAGATTGATGGCTATATCGCAGGCCGTTACGTGCTGCCGTTAACCACAGTTCCCGCCGTATTGGAGCGTAACTGCTGCGATATCGCCCGTTACTTTTTGTATGGCGACAAAGCCCCTGAACAAGTCGAGAAGCGCTATGCCGCCGTGGTGAAGTTTTTAACCGCAGTGAGCAAGGGCGATATCAGTTTAGGGCTGGCAACAACGGGCGAAACCGCAGGCCAAAGCGAGTTGGTTATCAGCATCGAAAGCGCGGGCAGTGTGTTTGGTCGCAAGTCAGCTAAGGGGTTTATCTGATGTTTGAGATTAAAGATAACTACTTGGCTGCGGGTGATGCGTTAACCCAATTGCTGGAGCCATTAGTCACTAGCCAAAAACTGAAAAAAATCTATCAAGCTAATGAGCTAAGCGAAGTGGATGAGCGCAGCCAAATCACCCCCGCCGCCCATGTGCTGTATCTGGGCGATGGCTTGCAGGAGACCGCCCAAGGCGGCAACAGCAGCCAAGTTAAGCAGACCTGGCTTGTGGTACTGGCGTGCCGTTTATCCATCCACGAACGCCCCGCAGGTGAGCTGCTAGTCAGCCTATTAAACGCGGTGGTGAGCAAGTCCGCTCAGGTTGATGGCCAGATGCTTGGCCCCTTTGTGCGCGTTAACAGTGCTGTTAAACCCCGTTTCACTAAAAGCCACGGTTATTACCCTGTGGCGTTAAGTGTGATTTTACGATTCAAACCTTAACAACCTAAGAGGATTTCACCATGAGTGGATTATTAGTCGCAGGCAACTTCTTTGTTGACCGCTTAAATGCCCAAGGGCAATCAACGGGGATCATTGGCCCCATTAACACCACTAAGCTCGCTATCAAAGCCGATGCCGATGAAAAAGTGCGTGGCAGTCGCAAGAAGGAAAGCTACGGCCAAGCCTTAAGCGTGGTGAATATTGCCAAGCCAGTTGAGGTGGAATGGTCGTTCGACGATCAACCCGCCGAACTTATTGCTATGGCACTGCTTGGTGATACCCAAGTGGTCAACTCGGGCAGCGGTACCTTAACCGATGAGGCCGTGACCTTACCTGATAATCAGCGTTGGGTGCAGCTACCTAAAACTAACTTTGCCACTCTAGGGTTTGCGGTAAAGAAAGACGCGGCCACCTTAGTGCTGGGCACTGACTATGAGGTTAATTATGCCCTCGGTTTAGTGCGTGCCCTTAAAGGCGGTGCGGTAGAAGCAGGTGGTGCAGTGACTGTCTCAGGCCAGCATAACGCGATCAGCGGTACCTTGGTGCGCGGTGGTATTAAGGCCCAAACCCGTGCGCGCGTGTTTGGGGAGGGTACCAACTTAGAAACTGGTAAGCCGATAAAGCTCGATATTTTCGATGCCAGCTTGAAACCCACTGCCGCATTGGACTTTGCCGCCAGTGAGTTTGTGAGCGCCACCCTTGCGGGTAAAGCCCAGTTAGTGGCGGGTAAGGATCATCCGTTCGAGTACCTAGAGCTGGATACCTAAGCGGTTTTGCTTAACTCAAGGGCATGGCCGGACTCAATCGCCATGCCCTTTAATCCCCCTTTAACCGCCATTTAAACACCGAATATTTAGATACTAACGAGAGCATTAACGAGATAACCATGGCTGATAAAACCTTAGAACTCGCCCTGCGGATCGTGGCCGAAGCCACGGGCACGCAGCATATTGCCGCCTTGGTCGATGAGCTTAAGCGCATCGGGGCCGAGTCGGATGCGGCGAATCCTAAGACACAAGCCTTAGCCGATGAAATTGATAGCGTTAGCGACGCCAGTCAAGCGGGCGCGAATCAAGTTGATGAACTCAAAAACAGCCTTGATCCCTTAAGTAACCAGCTCGACCAAGTTGCCCAAAGCGGCCGCAATACTCGCACGCAAACCGAGCAGCTCACTAATGAGCTTAAGCCCTTAGCCACTGGGCTGGATGATGTTGGCGATAGCAGCCAATCGACCAGCCAAAAGGCCAATGTCTTAGCCAATAAGCTCGATGAGCTGGCTAATCAGCAAGACCTGATCAACACCTTTAAGCGCTCCCGCAATGAGCTTGAGCAACAAGAGCTTGCGGTTACAGCTGCAGCATTAGCACTGCAGGACTTAAAGCAGCGTGCCAGCCAAACCGACGCCCCCTTTGTGCAGCTGGCTCGCTCCATCGATGTGGCCGAAAAAGAGCTGGAGCAGATGCGCACCGAGTTGGCGCAGCAATCGGCCAGTCACACTAAGTTGCAAAATGCCTTATCCAAATCGGGTATTGACTATAACAACCTCACCACCGCACAGCGCAAGTTAAGTAGCGAATTTGACGGTACTGGCCGCAATGTCGATAAGTTTGCTAATCAGTTAGATAAAGGCAATGCCAGTGCCCGCGATCATGCTGCCAGCCTGCGTGGTGTGATCGGCCAAGTGACCGCCTTAGCGGGCGCATACTTGGGCTTTGATCGTGTAGCCCAAGCCGTTAAAGACATCTTTGCCTCTGGGGATCAATTCGAGCGCCTGGGCGTGCAGATGAACGCCGTGATGGGCAGCTTTGAATCTGGCCGCCAAGCTACCGCTTGGGTAAAGCAATTCGCCATCGATGTACCACTGCAACTCAATGAAGTTAACCAAGCGTTTGTAAAAGCCAAAGCCTTTGGCCTTGACCCGATGAATGGCACTATGAAGGCGATTGTGGATCAAGCCTTTAAACTCGGTGGCGGGTTTCAAGAGGTCGAGGGGATCACCTTGGCTTTAGGCCAAGCTTGGGCAAAACAGAAATTGCAGGGCGAGGAGATCCTGCAACTGATTGAGCGCGGCGTTCCTGTGTGGGACATGCTGGCGAAGGTCACGGGCAAGAATAGCCTCGAACTGGAGAAATTAAGCAGCCAAGGCAAGCTGGGGCGTGATGTTATCCAAGCCCTTATCGATGAGATGGGCCGCGCCAGCAACGGCAGTGCCGCCGCGCAAATGGCTTTACTCAGTGGCCAAGTTTCTAACCTTAAAGATAATCTCACAAACTTTTACGACTTAGTGGCTCAGTCCGGCGCGCTTGATTGGCTTAAGGGGCAAATCAGCCAGCTAAACCAAGAGTTTGCCGCCATGGCAAGCGACGGCCGTTTACAGCAATGGGCGCAGCAAATCAGCGATACCATCGTGAGTATTGGCTCTGCGGTGCAAGATGGCGCGGCCATGCTGTACCACTACCGTGATGAAATCGGGTTTGTGGCTAAGGCATTTCTCGCGTTAAAAGTTGGTAGCTATTTTAGTGATGTGATCGCGGGTGCTAATGCAGCCATTGGTGTGATGCGTCTGTATACCGGAGCTATTGCAGGCACAACAGTCGCCAGTGAAACCGCCACTCTAGCGGCTGGTAAATTAAAAGCCGCCTTAGCCGCTGCAGCTAAGGCGGGATTATACCTGGCATTAATCAATGAACTGGTTGAATTGGCGCGGGTGTACCAAGAGCTGCTGATCGCCGAAGAAGCCTTGGCTAAATCCAAACGTACAGCAGCGGCTAGCGCAAAACAGTTGGCGTTTTCCCTTAAGGATTTAAGCGAGCAAACGGGCGTAGCTTTTACCACTATGGCCGAGTTCAACAAGGCAGTGGATGACGGCAAGCTGATTTATGACGATGCCAGCGGTAAATGGAAGAACGCCGCCAAAGCTATGGAGGAAGTCAAGCAGGTTGCGGTTGAAGTGGTTGAACCCATTAAGCTGACCGTCGATGAAGCGCTGCGCCTGACCTTAACATTAAGCGATCAGGTTAAAACCCTTGATGATGTTAAAGGCGGTATGGGCGGATTTATTCGCCAAATTGATGCGGCCTTAGAACCTTTAAAAGCGGCGGGATCAGAGTATGCAGGCCATGTAAAACTGCTCACAGAGCTGCGGGCAAAATTTGAAGAGCAGCAAAGCTACCTCGATGCCACGGCCAAAGGGACTGCAGCGTTAGAGCAAGCCTATAAAGACTTAGGCATCACCAGCAGCCAAGCATTGATTGAGGCGACCAATAAGGCTGAGGCTGCTTTTAATCTTATCCGTAATAACCGCGAACCGCTTGAGCAGCAAAAGGATGCATTTTTAGCGTGGGCAAAAGCCGCGCTCACGGCTGCCGAAGCCACTGGTGCTGTGGTACCAGAATCCCTAAAGGCGCAGGCGGCAACCCTTGGACTCTCTAAAGAGTTAAGTGATCTGACGGCTAAGCAGTACGGCTATAGCGATAGCATTAAAGAACTCTCACCTGAACAGGCGAAGTTAAGCCGTGCCGTTGCCGAAACCGAAGCGCGCTTAAAACAATGCCGTGATGTGATGAATAGCTCGACGGTATCGAGCAAAGAAAAATCCAAAGCGCAACAGGAACTCATTAACCTGCAGGGCAAGCTGAGTGTGCAAACTCAGCAGCTTAGCGAAGTACAAGCGCTTGAGGCTGCTAACTATGAGCAGATCAAAAGTAAGTATGCCGCAGTGAGTGATGAGATGCTGAGGCTCGAAAAAGCCTATAAGGATGGCGGCATTACTGCTGAGGAGTACCTGCAGCAAAAAGAACGCCTAGTGCAAGTGCTCAACGTACTGCAACGCCTAATGGGCGGCTTGCAAGATGGTGAGCAAGAGACTGACGAACAAGTCAAAGAGACCAACAAAACCTTAGCTGAGCAGCGCCAAGAGCTTGAGCAATTAGAGGAAACCACTGGCCGCGCCACTGAGTATGTCAACCTATTTGCGGGTGCGTATGCTCACCTCAATAAGCAATTTAGCTTTAACCAAGACAGCACCGAAAAGCTTAATGCTCGGCTCGATGAGCTGACCAAAAGCATTATGAACAATATGCGGGTAAATACTGGCTTTTGGGGCGTGCTGGCACAGCTCAGTAACCAAGCCTTTATCCGCGAAAAGCAGATCATTAATGAAACCTTGCTGACGCGTAAGTGGGCTGAGGAGCTTGAAAGCTCGACGATAACCCTTAGTCGGGTGAATCAAATCAGTCGCGAGTCCGGCTATTTAATCCGTGAATTAGGTGATGAAGAACTTAAGCCGCTGCAGTCCGCCATTGATGCAACCCGCAATCGGATTCTTGGCCTGCGTGACGATATCAACGCTACCTTGGGCAGTCTCAAAGATGAGATGGATCAGCTCAACAATAACCAAGCTGCTATCGAAAAGCGCCGCTATGAGCAGCAACAGGCCGAGCTTAAGGCGCAGCTCGATGCTGCCCGAACCGCCCAGGATAATGAGTCCATTGCCAGTGCCCAAGAAGCCCTGCAACTCAGTCAGCAAATCTACGCCACCAAACTAAAACAAATCGAAGCCGAGGCTGCTGAACGTAACGCACGGGCTAAAGATAGCGTATCAAGCAGCGCCAGTACCGCGACGAATTCCACGCGCAGCAATGCCAGCCAAGCGCCAGCGCCATCGGTCAACAATCCAAACACTGGCGGCAGTGTGCAGGTGTATCGACTAGAGCTGGTGATGCCCTCGGGTAATGTGCTGAAGGCTGATTTATTGGATGAGTTTAAGCAACTGTTTTTACGCGAACTTGAACAGATTAAGGCGACATCATGATCACCCTAGACACTATTCAACTACCGCAATTTATTTGGCTTAACCGTATCGGTTATACGCCCTTTGTTTGCACGAGTGAGTTTGCCCTCGATGGTTCGCAGCATATCGAAGTAGCGGCTAAACAGGCTGGGCGTTCCATTGTGTTATTCAGTGATGGCGAATCCATCAACCTATTTGAAGCCCTTGAAAACCACGCCAGCACGAAAGGGGCGACAAGCTTCAATCTGGATATTAACGGCACGGTATTTAACGTGATTTGGGATTACCGCGAACAAGCCATTAGTGGTGCTCCAGCCATTAACTACAGCGACAGCGCACCCGATGCTGTTGATGCCATCACCCTTAAGTTAATCACTGTTTAAAGGCTATTTAATATGGCAACTTCCCCGACTCCAATTTCCCGCGATAGCTTAAAAATCTTCAAGCCCGAATTGTTAGGCTCAAGCAATGAGGCTGGCGGCCAGCGCACGAACAACGCTGTGCAATCAGGGCAGATTAACGAACTGTTTGATGCTATCTCTGATATCGATCATGCCCAATCGAGTATCGAAATAGCCAAAGCGTTCCCCACGCTTTACACCAATGACACGGGCAAGCTTAAGCAGGCCCATGTGTTTTTCAGTGAGCCGCCACTCGATCCGCTGGTAAACGTGTTTATGATTGAATCCCCCGCGCTTAATGACGCCTCTCGCATGACCGATATGAAAGAAATTATCGAATCATCGGTTACTGCAGGGGAATTAATTCGTGAAGGCGGACCGGGCTTTCTGGTGAATCAAAACTCGTTTTCCTCCGATTATTTGCAGTCGTCATACCGCTTTAATGACCGCGACTACTGGAAAACCACCTATCTCACCGTGGGCCAAGTGATTTGTATTACCGTGGAATATACCGGGGTAGAAAATGCCGACTGGCCGCGCAAAACCCATTTTTGCAAAGTGATTGGCACTCGAATTGTTAACGGCGAAGTGGGTACCGTGGTCTTTTCGCCGCCGATCCCTTTTGCCACCCCTTGGGCATCGCTGCAGGTTAATGGTCAAACCAAGTGTACTAAGTTGCGCTTATCTAACACCGCATCACCGCTTAAGTTCCATGGCGTGACTAAATTAACCGCCGTGGCCAATGGGGTAAATTTGGCCGTGGGGGCGACACAGTTATCCTTGCTGCCAGCCATTACCACCATACTGCCAAAGCCGGGCAATACTATTGTTGGCGGCAGTGAGAATGGTGATGCCACGGTAAGCCAAGTGATCCGCAAAGTGATCACCCAACCCGCCAGTAAAGGCACCTATAGCTATACCTTTACCACCCCGGATTTATTAACTGATGATAATGGCCTAGTTGCCGTTTCCACGGTACCTACGGCGAGTATGGGCGGGTATAACAGCTACATTCAATCGGTGACAGTTGGCACGGGTAATATCACAGTAACATTAAATTCAAACGTAAATTTTAATAATGCGGCAACCGCAAGCCTGTTTTATGTGTCGTCCTATAAGTACAGCATCTATTCAAGTGTTAACCCGTTCCCAGCCAATAAGCAATTAACAGTAGGCAGTATTAAGGGCCGTGCGGTGTTTGCGGATGCCAACTATGCCGCCCAAGATGTGTATGAAAGGATTAGTAGCGATAGCACCATAGGCAAGCTTTATGATGGCACTGAACTCTTAGCCACCATTAACTACTTAACAGGCGCGGTGACTAAGCAAGTGGTTAGCCGTGGTGAGTTTACCTTTACCTATGCGGGATTGGTCGAATCGAGCGCCGCAGCGGCTGCAGGCGACAGTGCCGCAAAATTTACCTTGGCCGTGCCTAATCCCTTATTAGAAAGCTTTTATGTGCAAGTTGAGCGCATCTCAGACCGTGCGCTGATTAGCGCCTCAGCCAATGCTCAAGGTGTGGTTGCGGGTAGCGGGATTGCTGGCAACATTAGCAGTGGTATTGTCGAACTGACCTTTAGCGCCCCTGTGGATTTAACTACATTGCGTTATGACATTAGCGACCAAGTACGGCAACTGCCACCGGCTGAGATTTACGGTTTAAACCCGCTGCGTATTCCTAACGATGGTATTGTGAATATGTTCCGCCAGTGGGGCACCGTGGCAATCTCACACTCACAAGTGCAGCAAGTTACCGCCACGCCTGGCACTGTGTATAACATTCGCCAAAACGCCGCCTTTAGCGACATTACCGATGCTAATGGGGCGAGCCTATGGACCAGCGGAAATACCCATTTCACCGTCAATAAGGCTGCAGGCACTGTCACCATTAACAGCGACTTTGCCGGATTTGCTGCGCCCTTTGTGTTAACCGATGTGATTAGCGAACTGGCATTAGTCTCAAGCTTTACCCAAAACGCCATCGTGTTAGCTAAGCCATTATCCCGTGAATACCCGATAGGGGCCACCGTGGCCAGTGTGCAAATCCTTGGCGACCTGCAGGCCCGTGTCGGCCAAGTGCGTGATATGACCGCATGGGCCAATAACTGGGACGTTGACGGCGCTCAAGCCACGGGCAATTACAACTCAGTGGATTACCCGATAGAGGTGAAAAACAACACCGCAGTAAACGAGGATTGGGCATTGATTATGACCAGTGATAGCGCATTCCGCTGCGTAGGTCGCCGCCTCGGCCAAATTGGTTCAGGCGATACCCTTAATGATTTTGCCCCAATCAACCCAGTAACCAATAGCCCGTACTTTGTCCTCAGAAAAGGCGGTTGGGGCGGTGGCTGGCAAGCAGGCGAAGTGCTGCGCTTCCCAACCTTTGCCGCCTCAAAACCTATCATGCTGCTGCGTAATGTGCAGGTTGGCCACAGTCAAATCACCAAAGATAAAGCCGTACTGTCATTCTTTGGCAATGAATCTTAATTAGGAGTCATATTATGGGTTTTACACCAACAGTATATCGCTGGGATGATGCGGGCGCGCCTTCGATTGGTACTCGCAAACCTTCTGAAATTATCAATATTTTGAAGAAATGCCTTGTTGATGGATATGGCTCTAAGCCGGGAGCCGGGTGGACTGCACCATTTCAGGATGCCTCTGCTAACAGCATTGTATTGAGAAATTCCACTGAACATGGCTCTGGCGGTTTTGTAAAAATTTGGGCGAAAACGGCGGGTGACATAGCTAATGACACCTTATTTATGATTAATGCGCCCTTTATCGACTCAATCAATCCTGATTGGAGCACAACGCTGGGCGTGAGTTATCGCGACTTTTTCTTTCCGGCAAATAGTTATATTAATCGCTGGGCGATTTATGCCACGCCACTGAGTTTTTATTTTGTCTGTTGGGGGAGTGGAACGGGTTATAACGTGGTAGCTGGTACAACAGCCACTATGCCTAATGTCTTTATTGGAGATTATGAAAGTTTTGTGCCGGGTGATGTGAGTCGATTTATCGCCATATCTTCAAGCAGCCTTTCGGCGGACGTTCCGTTATCCAGTAATGGCGGCGGCAATGCTTTATTCTCTTTTAATTCTGGTTCTGTTTTAGGGCGGTTATATGAAACTGCCAGCTTTACAAATCCCAAGCTATTTTGCTTGCTACAATCATTTCCATTTAACGCTGGATATGAAACAACGAAAGTTGCAAATACTCCTCCGCTTAATTTTAATATGTGTTTCTCACCAATATTCGTTGCTTTATCGTCAACGTACATTAATGCCACCTCTACCGCCGTGCAGTATCTTGATAGCGCAGGAAACAACACTTGTCGCAGCATGTTACATCCTATTATGAGGGGGAAATTACCGGGCCTGCACATTTCATTATATTTTGGCTGTGCCAATGAGCTGAATATTTACACTTGGCAGGCGGATGGTATCACCTGGCACTTAATGCCTCAGTATCACTTTGGTGGTTCAAGAGTGTGGCTTTCAACGGGGGAATGGTATGCCTAGTTTTACATTGCCATCCCTTACGCTTTCTAAAGGTGTATACCTTCTTGGGCAACTCACGATAACCAATCAAGATAAGTTTGCAGAACGATACGCCGTGATTGATAGAGCGACTTTCTTCACCTTAAGGCTTGGCGATTTTCCGCCTAGTGGTGTCGTCAAGTTACTGTTACCACCCACTCAAGCAACAGACGGGGTGATTGTGGTCATTATGGATGATGACAAAAACTATAATGCTGAAATCGTTGATGGTGTTACCTGTGAATTGGTTGATGCTAACCGTGTGAATCTATAGCTATGACTGCTATTACGATTAATTTTAGCGGCCCATGGCTAAGCGCTCGTTCACCACTCACTATTAATTTTAGTGATGAACCCACGCCAGAGATCCCAGAGGTACCCATTAGCCCGGGTACCATTGGCATTATGTGCGGCATAGGTATTGCGGTTGGGCCAAGTGTTGCACAGCTAGTCAGCATCGAGTCAGCCACCCAAAGCCATGCCACGCTAATCCGGCCACAATGGCAGGTTGGCCATGTGGCGCAAATGGTAACGGCCGCGTGGCAAGCTAAGGCATTAATGGGCATTACCGCCTCAGTAGTGTGGCGCTGGAATCAGTTAGTGCCATGTAATGTTGATGTGCTGTGGTTGGTACCCGATTTACATGCGGTGCAAGCTACTAGCCTATGGCTATCACCAGAATCGGTGCAAACCAGCGTTGCCATGCCATGGCGACAACCTGCAGCGACAGGGCAGATTATCGCATTGGGTGATATGCAAGGTGAGTTAGTCGCGACTGAGGTTAAGCTTGCCCACACAAATATTCGTGCTGCAGGCGATATGCAGGGCATAGCATGGGGGCCACATGCGGCGCGGTGGGTGTGCTCGAGCAAGTATCGACCACCCAAAGGCAAAGTCACCATTAACTTTAGTGATCCTTGGAAAGATGCCGCCAGCCCGATAGTGCTTAACTTTACCCCTTCACCAAACATTTGTTACTGGGATGATGGCGGCGGCCTGATAGGCACTAATCCATCATTACCCACCATTGATTTTAAGATCCCCATTGAACCGCAAATTAGAAGGAGTTATCTCATGCAGCCGCAAATTAGTTGTATTCGGGTAAGTGATGGTGCTGCGGTGGTGCTGAAATCGGTCTCTATCGCTAAGTCGCGTTCCCAATGGTCGAGCAGTGGCACTGTGGTGTTTTCATCCCGAATCGATGCCGAGCGTGCAGCTAATGAGTTACTAAAAATTAGCATTAACGGCTATGACTTTTATCTGTTGTGTGAGTCCCCTAGCGAGTCCAAAGGCTTTGGTAAGCAAAGCTTTAGTGCCACTTGCCGAGGTCGTTTAGCGCTACTTGCCAGCCCACATAAGAAGGCGAGCAATTATGTGAATATGGCCTCCCACAGTTTTATCGGTTTGATGTCTGACATTGTGGCCAATACGGGCTGGTCGATTGCCAGCCGGATCTCCGATTTTACCATCCCCGCCAATGCCTTTAGTTATGCAGCTAAAACTCCCGCTGAAGCGCTGAATATGATGGCGGCGGGGATTGGGGCTATGCTCGATGTGAATGATGAAACCCAAACGATTACCGTGATCCCCCAATGGCCCGTGGTGCCTTGGAATACCGCAACTGCGGTGCCCGACGTGATTTTACACGATGGCGTGATCCTCGATTTTAGTGAGCAAGTGGACATTCGACCCGATGCTAACGCGGTGTTTGTAAGGGGAGAGCAACAGGGCGTTGCAGCAAAAGTGAAACGCTTCGGGACAGCTGGCGACAACTTTTGTGTTGATATAGTGGACAAGTTAATCACTGATAACCAAGCCGCCAGAATGCGAGGCACCACTGAGTTAGCCAATGCGGGTAATAAGGTGCAGACCTCAATACGCACTAAAGTGCTTGCGGATTTACCACCCATGCGACCAGGCATGTTAATTGGCGTTCGTAAAGGTGCCGAGGTGTTTAAGTCGGTGTGTGAGGCGTGGAGTATTAGCGCAACGGTGAGTGAGTCCACTGGCCAAGTGACAGTGAATCAAACCGTGAATTTACTGAGGAATAAAGCTGCTAGTGGAGTGAGCGCATGAGCAATATCTACCAACGCTTAGCGAACCTAAACCCTAAGCCACAACGCAGTGTAGCGACTGTAGTTAACGTGGCTAATGGCAGTACGACAGTGCAACACGCCGATGGGAGTTATCAAACCGTTTTGGGTGACTCAGTGGCTAGCGGCAAAGTGTATATCGTTGATGGGCAGATCCAAGGCCAAGCTGCCGATCTGACTTATGTAGAAATAGAGATTTAAAAGAGAGCGGTCTGGCAATGCTACCAACATTACCAGACCGTCAACACACAGGATTACACCCTGTGAGCCAACCAAGGCTCCCTCACCGCGTCGACACGGCGAACCGAGCCTAGCATAAAAAATCCTAAAAAAGGAGGCTCACATGCCAAAACCGATCATCCCTTGGATGGGTGGTAAGCGTAGATTAGTTAAAGAGATTTTACCGTTATTCCCCGAGCATCATACCTATGTGGAGCCATTCTGCGGTGGTGCTGCGATGTTCTTCAGCAAAGATGAAGCGCGGGTGGAAGTGGTTAATGATATGAATGGCGATTTGGTGAACCTTTATCGAGTCATTAAACATCATTTAGAAGAGTTTATTAGGCACTTTAAATGGGCTTTAATCAGCCGTGAAGAGTTCCTATGGCAGAAGAATACTAACCCTGAGACCTTAACCGATATTCAGCGAGCGAGCCGATTTTACTATCTGCAAAAGTTGGCGTTTGGTGGCAAGGTATCTGGTCAGAACTTTGGGAGCTCAGCATCACGTCCCGCTGGTTTGAACTTACTGCGTATTGAGGAGGATCTTAGCATTGCGCACCTTCGACTCGCGAGAACTTATATCGAGCGGTTGGACTGGGCTGAATGTGTAAGACGATACGATAAGCCTGAAACCTTGTTCTATTTAGACCCGCCTTACTGGAGTACCGCAGGCTATGGCGTGGAGTTTGGACTAGAGCAATACGCCTTGATGGCCGAGTTGGCGAAGACTATCAAAGGTAAGATGGTGATCAGCGTTAACGACATCCCCGAAATGCGAGAGGCATTTGTCGGGTTACAAATGAAGACGTTAGGCATTAAATACACGGTAGGTGGTTCAGGCCGTTCAGGAGAGCAGCAAGAGCTACTGATCTGGAATTGGTAGACATATATAAGAAGGCCCTCTTAATGAGGGCCTTTGTTTTTTCTCATATAGGCAACACCATTTCTCACTTCGGGCGGCGCGCTACATCTTGATCTTTTTCAGGCACAAAACCTTCAATTTCAACGTCTTTACCTTCGAACAGGAAAGAGGTCATTTGTGCTTCTAAAAACTTACGATCATCAACATTCATCATGTTAAGTTTCTTTTCGTTAATCAGCATGGTCTGCTTTTTTTGCCATAGGCCCCAAGCTTCTTTACTGATGTTATCAAAAATACGTTTACCTAAATCACCTGGATACAGTTGAAAGTCTAGGCCGTCGGCTTCTTTGTTTAAATGTACGCAATTGACAGTACGCGCCATGATTATTCCTTACTGACTACAGTGGTTACGAGCAATAGCTACGAGTGATCCCAAGTTGGCTAACACGCGCTCAGTTGCGGCGGCGAGTCCCACTTTGGAAGGTTGATTGATGTTATACCAGAGAGACTGGTTTTGTTCCATGATTGCGCCCACGCTCGGTTTACCACTTGCCCATTTATCTAAGTTCAGCAACATAGGCTGAATATCTAAATGGAAATGACTAAAGGTATGCCTAAAACCAATTAATGGTTCAAGTTGAGTTGGTTGATAACCCTGCGCTTCAAGTTCAGTGTTGAGGGCGGCTTCGGAGCTAAACTCGGGGAAGCACCACAGCCCGCCCCAAATCCCTGCGGGTGGGCGTTTAGCCAAAAAGACCTGGTTATCTTTGAATAGAACCAACATCCACGCAGATTTTTCTGGAATGGTTTTCTTTGGCTTTTTACCTGGAAAATCGGTTTGCCTACCCATTAATTGGGCTTTGCAATCGACAGCGACAGGGCAAGCGGCGCAATTGGGTTTGCTGCGAGTACAAATACTGGCACCAATATCCATCATGGCTTGGTTATATTTTTGAATATCTTGCTGTGGCGTTAATTGCTCGGTTAATTGCCAGAGGCGTTCTTCTACCGGTTTTAGCCCTGGCCAGCCTGCAATTGCTCCATGTCTTGCTAAGACGCGCTTAACATTGCCATCGAGGATCGGATGATGTTGCCCAAGTGATAGGGATAACACCGCACCCGCTGTCGAACGGCCTATGCCCGGCAGCGCTAACACCTGCTCAAAGCCTGTTGGGAATTGTCCTTGATACTCATCGCGGATCATCTTAGCGGCTTTATGTAGATTGCGGGCTCTGGCGTAATAACCAAGCCCTGTCCAATGATGCAATACTTCATCGTCCGGCGCGTTAGCGAGTGCTAACACATCGGGGAAGCGCTGCATAAAGCGCTGGTAATAGGGGATCACTGTCGCTACCTGCGTTTGTTGCAGCATAATCTCTGAAACCCATACACGATATGGGGTTTTATCTTGCTGCCAAGGGAGGGTTTTACGACCGTGGTTGTCGTACCAATTAACGATACGTGTAGCAAAGGAGGCTGTAGATTTCATCGGCGCAGTGTAGCGGGAGATAGGGCGGCAAACAAGTCACTCTCACAGGAAAAACAGCGCTAGATTCGCTCCGGCGAAGAATCTTGTTATACTTCGCCTCCATTAGTGCTTGCACTGTAAGTTGAACTTTGGATAATGCCCTTCTTTTTAGACGGTGTTGTCCACGAGACGAGGCAAAAATGAGCGAAGTCACTACCGCTGAATTTAATGAAGAAGGCAAGTATCTGCGTAAGATCAGAAGCTTTGTCCTAAGAGAAGGGCGTTTGACTAAAGGTCAGGCGCAAGCCATTGAGACTCAGTGGCCAACTATGGGCTTAGATTACAGCCCAACACCATTGGATTTAGCCGAAGTTTTTGGCCGCGAAGCTGACACTGTACTAGAGATTGGTTTCGGTATGGGCGCTTCTTTAGTGCAAATGGCGCAAGAAGCACCTGAACTGAACTTTATCGGTATTGAAGTGCATAAGCCGGGTGTTGGCTCATGTTTAAGTGATGCAGCGGCTGCGGGCGTGACCAATCTTCGCGTTTATCACCATGATGCAATGGAAGTATTAGAACATGCTATCGCCGACGGCAGTCTTACGCGTGTGCAGTTGTTCTTCCCTGATCCTTGGCACAAAAAGCGCCACCACAAACGCCGTATCGTACAAGCTGAATTTGCGGAATTGATCCGTCGTAAGCTGAAGATTGGCGGTGTATTCCACATGGCAACCGACTGGGAAAACTACAGCGAACATATGTTGGAAGTGATGAATGTG
Organism: Shewanella cutis; assembly: GCF_022410515.1. Taxonomy (GTDB): domain Bacteria; phylum Pseudomonadota; class Gammaproteobacteria; order Enterobacterales; family Shewanellaceae; genus Shewanella; species Shewanella cutis. The sequence continues at coordinate 37,190 of NZ_JACSDI010000012.1, forward strand.
GCGAGTGGTTATAAAAATCAATCTGTTGATGGTACTGTAGTGCCACGCCCAGATCATCGTCCATTAACCAAATTTGAAGCCCGTGGTCATCGCCTTGGCCATGGTGTGTGGGATCTGATGTTCGAGCGTATCGCTTAATATCGTTATCTTTTTATTGGATTTTTTAACAAAACGGGGAAAATCACTATGGCAACGAATCGTAGCCGTCGTTTACGTAAGAAAATGCGCGTCGATGAATTCCAAGAGTTAGGTTTTGACATCACTTGGACGTTCGATGCATCTGTTTCTGAAGCTGAAATTGATGCAACTGTCGATAAGTTTATTGATGAGGTGATTGAAGCCCGTAAGCTAGGCTTCCATGGCGGTGGTCATATCGAATGGGAAGGTATTATTGCGACCCAAACAATCGGTAAGTGCACTGAGGAAGATATTGCCGCAGTTAAGGCCTTCTGGGCGGGTCAAAAAGTGACTCAACTCGAAGTTAGCGATCTGTACGATATTTGGTGGAGTTAATGCCAGAAAAGGCGTTATTAGAGGAAGTGGTCGACAGAGTTCGACCCTTGCTCGGCCAAGGAAAGGTTGCGAATTATATCCCTGCGCTCGCCAATATTGATCCTGGCAAATTAGGTATTGCTGTTACCACGATTGATGGCGAAACCATAGGCGCAGGGGATTACCTTGAGCCATTTTCAATTCAAAGTATTTCTAAAGTTTTCAGCTTAACCTTGGCGTTAACTTTATATGAAGAAACCGAAATTTGGAGCCGAGTCGGCAAAGAACCTTCGGGACACTCCTTTAATTCATTAGTCCAAGTCGAGTTGGAGCGTGGTAAGCCACGCAACCCTTTTATTAACGCTGGCGCGTTAGTAATTGCTGACTTATTGCAAAGTCGTTTGGGCGCGCCTAAACACCGCATGTTGGAATTAGTCAGGGCGCTGAGCCAAAATGATAAAGTCTGTTTCGATAAGCAAGTGGCGGATTCAGAATATCAGCACAGTGCTCGTAATGCGGCGATAGCATATCTGATGAAGTCCTTTGGCAATTTTCAAGGCGATGTCGATACAGTGCTGCGCACTTATTTTCATTATTGCGCCTTAAAGATGAACTGCGCTGATTTATCGAAGGCGATGTTGTATTTAGCTAATCGCGGCAAAACCTTAGATGGCTCCGAGCTTATCTCCCAAGTGCAGACTCGGCAGTTAAATGCCTTGTTAGCAACGTCAGGTTTGTACGATGGCGCCGGTGAGTTTGCCTATCGTGTCGGTATGCCGGGTAAAAGTGGTGTCGGTGGCGGCATTATTGCGGTGATACCTGGGGAATTATCAGTTTGCGTATGGTCCCCCGAGTTAGACAATCAAGGCAATTCCCTTGCTGGGACGGCAATGTTGGAACAGCTCAGCCAGCGTCTTGGACGTTCAATCTTCTGATTTACCTATTTCTAGCACTCTTAGACTAATAATTAGTGAAATTCACTCATTATCTATCGGTGCTAATTTCTATAACTCCATATTAATTAGCTTGTTACAAAGTTGGCATGTCTTCTGCTATTTATCTTTTAGCTGTTAGCTTAGTCAAATCCCTCAGATTAAAGGATGAACAACAATGAAGATAAATACGCTATTAACTGGAGTGGCATTATCGGGCGTTATTTTAGGTATTTCCGGATTGCAGTTAGTGCAAGCGAAAACTGAGCCGCAAATCCATGATCGTTGTGACGTCTCCCTTAATTATGATGTTAAGGTCGAACCTAACAAACTTGTGATGAGTGAGAAAGGGCTCGAAAAATATCGCATCGAAGTTGACAAGTTGTTTGTCGAAGGCAAGCAAGTCAATCTCTCCGATAAGCAAAAAAAGCTCGTCAGCCAATATGCCGATGAAGTATCGACTCAGGTGCCTGAAGTGATTGAATTAGTGAACGAAGCTGTTGCATTGGCTTCCCAAGCGGTGAGTATGGCCTTAACGCCGCTGATGGGCGATGTCGCGGGAGCTAAATTTGACGAAATGATGGCGGGCGTGCAGAAACGTGTTGATACAGTTGCTTACAGACAAGGAGATAGTTTTTACCTTGGGGCAACCGAAGAATCGATGCAAAACACCTTTAATGATGAATTTGAGCAGGAAATGGAACAGTTAATGCAAAACTCCATCGGCACGCTAATGATGAATATTGGTGGGCAAATGCTCTCTGGTGATGGCGAGTCCTTCGAAGCTAAGATGGAAGCATTCTCACAAAAAATGGATAAGCTTGGCCAAGATATTGAGCAGCAAGTTGAAACTCAATCTAAGGGGCTTGAAGCGAAAGCGGACCGATTATGTGACCGTTTTGAAAACCTGTTAGTGCTGGAAAATCAGTTGCGCAAAGAAGTTCCTGAGTTAGCGCCTTATGTGTTGACACAAAATACCAGCCATGAGTTACGCGAGTAGCCACCGCGGTTTATTAAAGGGTTTCTGACTTGTATTGCTTCAGACTGCAGCAGATCCTCCATTGGGCTCTATGGTTGCCATGGGTTCAAACTCACACCAGCGGAGGATGACAGCCTGCTAGTCTTAATACCTAAAGCTGTTTGTAAATGATAACGCCCCAGCACCTTGGTGTTTGGGGCTTTTTCTTGGGGAATGTTATACCTAGCACCTTGAAATGAATCCGAATGCTTGCGGCTATTTAGTGCGGAATGTTACATTCTCAAGACTAATGTTTGGTATACTCTTAAAATATAATGAAAAGCTGGCAACTCAGTCAGATAAAACACTCTACTTTAGCGGACTTTTTCGGTCTAAATCTCTACAACGAACCCATTTGCTGTGAGATATTAAGGCATTATGGAATGCTTTAAGGCATTTATGCTTCATTCCTGCGCTATTCCGAAAGTTTATATCACTGTCGAAACTGCTTAAGGCGACTTTCATGTTAGAACTATTAGAACCTATTGCGATTTTTACTCATGTGGCCAGAGCCGGAAGTTTTAGTGCCGCCGCAAGAAGGCTTGGGATCTCTAAATCTAAGGTCAGTACGCAGGTGGCCGATCTTGAGCATCGACTTGGTGTTCAACTGATCCAGCGTACAACTCGCAGCTTAAGCCTGACCGAAGCTGGACATTTGTTATATCTACAAGGTGAAGAGTTGCTTCGCGATGCCGAGCAGGCAATTGCTAGTGTGCATAACTTAAATGATGCAACCCGTGGTGTCCTAAAGGTGGGGATTTCCCAATCCTTTGGTGCTATGCATATCATCCCAGCCTTACCCTCCTTTATGGCGAAACACCCCGAACTCGAGCTACAAGTCAGTTTGCTTGATCATAAGGTGGATGTGGTCAGTGAGGGTTTAGATTTGTTGTTAACTATGTCAGAGCAGTTACCGCTAGGTATGGTTGCACGTCCTTTGATGAAGTGTCAGTTCTTACTCGTTGCTTCACCCGATTATATTGCTAAACATGGTGAACCGTCGCGTCCAGAACAATTGGTTGACCATAACTGTTTGGTCTATCAAGGTGAGTGGCACGAGCACAGTATGTGGCAGTTTAAGAAAGGTGATGATTACTGCGAGATTGGTGTTTCGGGTAACTTTAGGGTGGATAACGCACCAGCTTTAAAATCAGCAGCGATCAGTGGCTTAGGGGTTGTATATCTTGCTAGTTACTTGATGGAAGATGAGATCGCCAAGGGAACATTAGTGCCACTCCTTAAAGATTGGCAATTGACCCACCATCTACCGCTACAGGCGGTGTATCCGCGTCGTAAGCATTTAGCACCTAAGGTCAGTGCATTTATCGAGTTTATTAAAGACCATATCGGCAATCCACCTTATTGGGATATCCCTTATGCTGAGCTTTTCAGTGAGCGTCAGTAATTTTGGAAACATTGTTTCTAAAATGGTGTTAATGGTTTTTGGTTGTGTCTGTGTGTGATTTATTTTATTTTAAATCAATAATTTGGTTATGATCTTGCTTGTGTTTTAGTTTGGTTTTTTAGCTTTTTCTAAAACAGGTTTTTTGAGGGCGTATTGCAGTCTGTTCTTAAATGAATACAATGGTGGTAGATGATTCGGAATGACCTGAGTCCTATACTTTTATTGGAAATGACCCCTTTCGATATGAGTGTACAGGTCCGCAGTAATGCAGTTTCGAGTCACCGCCAGCAGAAGTTTGCGAACTAAAACAATGTTGGCTTTTAAACCATCATCCTAGTTTTTGGTTTACCTCAGCTTAACTCGGCTGAGGTAATTTTTTTTATGATGGCAAAACAGCGGGAAACAAGTTTTGTCTCTCTGTCCCCTAAAGTCACACAGAGTGTTAGTGCTTGCTCAATAAATCAAATATAGTGATCCACAGTGAGATAGGGTTTTATTACCAAGCCGGTGATAAAGCCAATAAAAAAAGCCACTTGATAGTTAATGCCGAACAGTTAAGACAGATCGCTTGACGATCTCGCTGAAAAGATCAAAATCCGATGACATGAGGTCATCGGATTTTTTTATGCAACTCTCAGAAGTACTCGCCCGCACTCATATTACCTGCCTAACCGAATTCACCTGCTTAGCGGATGTGTTAGAACCTGAGTTAATTCAATCTTGTTTAGACTCCCAGGGCGTTGCTACATTAAGACGGCGTAAATTGCCGATGGACGCGATGATTTGGCCGTCATCGGAATGGCGTTGTTCCGAGGGGAGTCTGTTCGGTCACTCATCAACAAACTCGACATTGTTTTGCCGCAAGAGATTGATTATGTTGCACGCAGTGCCGTGACTCAGGCGCGTAAACGATTGGGCAGTGAGGTTATTCGAGAAGTGTTTAGTCGCAGCGCCAATACCAGGCACGCAAGAGCGGAACACCCTCATTGGTGTGGTCTTATTGTATGGTGTTGACGGTGTCGTGTGGCGGACACCCGACAGTGTCCAAAATCAAGCCGCCTTTGCGCGAACCGCCAACGCTTCAGGCGAAGCGGCTTATCCGCAAATTCGCATGGTTTGCTTGATGGAGTTAAGCAGCCATTTGTTGGTCAACAGCGCCTTTGATTCGGTTGCCGAAAATGAAATGAACTTAGCCTCTCAGCTCATTCCTAGCATTCCCAATCACAGCCTAACCTTATTTGACCGAGGATTTTACTCACTCGGCCTGCTTTTTGACCTCGTTGACAGACCCGATGCGTTACCCCAGCGAAGACATCGTCGACTTATATGCCCATCGATGGGAAATCGAACTGGGCTACAGAGAGATGAAACAACATCTGTTGGAGAGTCGTTTTCAACTACCGGAGCTGGTGACTCAAGCGTTATGGGGCGTGCTACTGGCCTATAATCTGATTAGATATAAGATGTTGCTGATGGCTAAAAGCTTGCCATCGGTCCATCCCAATCAACTGAGTTTTCGGGATGCGGCGAGTTATATGATCTTCAAGTTGACACAACTGTCATCACAAACACCGGGGAATATCCCGAGAGAGGTATTGGATATAGAACGAAATGCACGGCAATTCAAATTGGATGGTAAACGGGAAAGGGCTTATACAAGGGTCCTTAAAATGAGTAAAAACAAGTTCCCGGTTAGAGCAAAGAAAAATGCCGTTCACTCTTAAGTGAACGGCATTACACTTGATAGTGGCTTTTTTATTGGCTGCGATTTAATACCAATCACATTAAATATCTAATCAATTCAGAGCCTCACAGGCATCTAAATCCAAGGCGCATTGACGCAGAAATGGTCATTCCCTTTTAAGTCAATGCAACACCGGAGTGGGATGCCTGTGTGGCTCCCAAAGGGCAGGTTTCAACGCGCTTTATACAGCGTTTAAGGCTTTCGACAGAGCACCACTATGCCTTCAAGCCTTCGCCTTGTCTAAAGCGCGTTGAATTCCCGCTGAATGAACAGATATTTAATACGATTGGTATAATCATTTCATTCGTAACCGCGTTCAAGGGAGACTAGCGTTAGCCTCCCAAGGTTGTAAGCTTAGGCTTTGTTAACGCTGGCAATCCATTGATTAACATGCTCTTCAAGCACATCTAAAGGCAGTGCGCCGTTTGCCAAAATTAAGGTATGGAAATCTCGGATATCAAATTTATCACCTAGCTGTTTTTCAGCTTTGTGTCTTAGTTCGAGCAACTTAATCATCCCGACTTTATAGGCTGTGGCTTGCGATGGCATAACGATATGACGTTCGACCATTTTCTTCGCATCGGATTTTGCGTTAGGCGTATTGTCAACGTAATAGGCAATACCTTGTTCGCGGGTCCATTGCTTGGCGTGGATACCTGTATCGACAACTAAGCGGCAAGCGCGCCATAACTCCATCGCCAGTCGACCAAAATCAGAGTAAGGGTCGGCATATAAACCCATCTCTTTCGGGAAAGATTCGCTGTAAAGTCCCCAGCCTTCGATATAGGCGGTATAGCCACCAAACTTACGGAACTTAGGAATATCTTTAAGCTCTTGCGAGATAGCAATTTGCATATGGTGGCCAGGAATACCTTCGTGGTAAGCCAGTGCTTCCATTTGATACTTTGGCATGGCTTTCATATCGTATAGATTGGCGTAGTAGCTACCAGGACGAGAACCATCAGGCGCAGGCTGTTCATAAAAGGCTTTACCCGCGGATTTTTCTCTAAAAGCTTCCACCTGTTTGACGATCATTGCCGCCTTCGGTTTGACCTTAAAGACTTCATCTAAGCGCGAGTGCATATTATCGATAAGCTTGGTCGCATCAGCTAAATAGGCCGCCTTGCCTTCGGCGGTATTTGGATAATAGAACTGCGGATCATCGCGCATAAAGGCGAAGAACTCTTGCAAGGTACCGTTAAAATTCACCTTTTTCATAATGGCGCGCATTTCATTATGGATGCGCTTCACCTCGGCAAGGCCAAGTTGATGGATTTCATCCGCCGTCATATCGGTTGTCGTGGTGCGCGTAAGCGCATTGTTATAAAAAGCGTCACCATCGGGTAATTTCCACACCCCATCGCGAGTATCGGCCTTGGCTTCTAAGGTTTTGATATAGGCGATAAGCGTTTTGTATGCGGGCTCAACTTGCGAGACAAGTGCTTTTTCTGCATCGGCAATCAGTTGGACTTTTTCTGCTTCGGAGATGCTTAGAGCATTCACTTTTTTGCGAAAATCCGCCAACAAGGCACTGTCTTCACCTTTGTCAAAAGGGGCGCCTTTAATGATGTTTTGGCTATCAGAAATCACGTAACCAAATACAAATTTAGGTGCAATAATGCCTTTATCAGCGCGCACTTCTAGCGCCTGTTGCAGTTGGCTTAGGCGTTTGGGCACGCCATTCAAGCGGCTGATATAGGCCTTAGCATCGCTGACATCGGTGATCTGATGTTGGTTAATCAGGAAAGAAGCGATCATCGAGTGACCACCGCGCATCTGATTAACAGGATAAGTGTGATAACGCCATTGATAGTCTTCGATGTCGTTATTCAGGTTTTGGGTGAGTAACGTCAGGCTTAGGCGAGTTTGTGGATCAAGCTTACTTGCATCCAGTTGATTCACTTCGGCTAGTTGTTTCTTGGTGCGTGCCAACTCACGGGCATCCGCCTCATCGCCAATGTCGTCCCACTTATCATAGTCCTGTTTTATGCCCATATAGGTTTGCGCAATTGGGCTCGCCATAATGTTTTCCATGAAGATGGTTTCAAACAAGGCGTTAGCTTTTTCTGACTCGCTTTGGGCTGTAACACTGGCACTGGCCACATTATGTGAGTCATTTAAGGCTGGCACTGCACTTGTTGGGAGTGCTAGCAGGGCGGAGAGAGTAAATGCGATTAAGCTGATGTTCGTTTTTATTGGCATGATCAGGCTTCCTTAACAATGTTTAGGCAATTCTAAAGAAGCAGGGGAAAAATGTATGAATATAAATGTTAGAAAATGTGTTAGTCATAATTGATGCTTCATCGAGAAATTTAGACTAACACATTATTTATATAGGTAATTTAATTAGTGAATTAGCAAAATTGTGTCAGTAAATCATTCACAAACATGTGACCTTTACTGGTTAACTGCCAATGTTCAGCCGATTCGGTGAGTAAACCCCGCTGTTTGGCTTTTTCCATCCCATCCTTCAAGGTATCACGATGTAAACCGGTTCTGGCTTCAAACTCTTGTTTAGGGATGGGCGTCATTAAGCGCAGACGATTCATCAAGTATTCGAGGGCGCGATCTTCTTCGGCGACCTCAGTCTGCTCAAAGTTATAGTTGTCGGCAGCTAAATAACCTTTAGGGTGTTTTATTTTAACTGTGCGAATAATGCGGTTTTCCTTGGGTAAGGTCACTTTGCCGTGGGCGCCACAACCTATGCCTAAATAATCGCCAAATTGCCAATAATTAAGGTTATGCCTGCATTGATAACCGGGTTTAGCATAGGCCGAGATTTCATACTGCTCATAGCCTAAAGCCGCTAACTTTTGTTGCCCTTGTTCGTAGATCTGCCAGAGATCTTCATCGTCGGGTAGTTGCGGTGGCTTGGAATGGAACAACGTATTGGGCTCAATCGTCAGCTGATACCAAGACAAATGCGGCGGATTGAGGGATGAAGCGGTATCGATATCCGCCATGGCCTCAGCAAAGCTTTGATTCGGAAGCCCGTGCATCAGATCCAAATTAAAACTTAAATAACCCGCTTGACTGGCTTTTTGGGCGGCAATTTGCGCTTCGTTTTGATCGTGGATACGGCCTAAGAGATTGAGCTTATCCTTGGAGAAGCTCTGCACCCCAATGGATAACCGCGTGACCCCTGCGGCGCGGTAGGCACTAAAGTCATCGTGCTCTAAGGTGCCAGGGTTGGCTTCCATGGTGATTTCAATATCGTCACTAAAGGGAATGAGAGCATTGGCGCCATCCAATATCCGCTTGATTTGATTGGCATCAAACAAAGACGGCGTTCCACCACCAATAAAAATGGTGTGTAGCTTACGGCCTTGTACTAAGTGCAAGTCTTGGCGTAAGTCCGTCAGCAGCGCATCCACATAGGCCTTTTGGGGTAATTCACCATTTTGCCCATGGGAGTTAAAGTCGCAGTAAGGACATTTTTGTACACACCATGGCATATGGATGTACAGGCTCAATGGCGGTAGGGTTAGCTGAGGTGACACATTCACTGACATTATTGGGCGTTCCCGTCGGTAAAGATGCCTTTTTCCTGCATGGCAGTAATCAGTTGCACTAAGGCTTTACCACGATGGCTCAGGGCATTTTTCTCGTCACTGCTCATTTGAGCGGCGCTGCAATCGTGGTGCTCAGGAATAAAAATCGGATCATAACCATGGCCGTTGTCACCCCGTTGCACGAAATCGATTTGGCCTTCCCACGAGGCTTGGCAAATGATGGGAGTTGGGTCCTTCGCATGGCGCATATAGACTAAAACGCATTGGAATCTGGCCGTACGTGGCGCAGGATTATCCTTTAATGTGTCCAAGAGTTTTAACACATTATCTTGATCCTTGGCATTTTCCCCTGCATAGCGCGCAGAGTAAATCCCCGGCGCACCTTGGAGTAAATCGACTTCTAATCCCGAGTCATCGGCAATAGCGGCAAGTCCGGTAATTTGCGCCGCATGTCTGGCTTTAATAATGGCGTTTTCAACAAAGGTGGTGCCCGTTTCGGCCACTTCGCTAACGTTAAATTGGCTCTGTGGTAGCACTTTTACGCCATAGGCGGCGAGCATTTGATCGAATTCGGCAAGTTTACCTTTATTGCCACTGGCGAGGACGATTTGTTGCATGGAATACCTATTTCATTGGGCGATGTTTATCGCGGCAATGATACCCAAGCTCAGCGGTAAAGGACAGAAAAACGCGGGACGATACATGTGTATCGTCCGAGTAAGGCGGGTGTCGATTATTCGACGTAGAACTTTTGTTTAAACTGTAGATTAGTGTTGAGTTCATTTCCGTGTTTGATGGCGATATTAAAATTGATTTCTTGATCGTCACGGTAAGGTACTTCGGCGATGTAATAAATAGCCTGACCTTCACGGATTTCTCTAAATTTCAAATCGATACGAGCATCGAGTAGATTATTGGCCACGCCGGTGATTTCTACGGGAACCGCCGGGGAGCCTGCTTCACTTGTATCTAATACGGCGATGTTGATGATGCCTGTGTAACTACTACGTTCAATACCGTAGGATTTGGCTATGCTTGGGGTTAAAAAGGTGCTACCCAGCGCCATGTAATGAATATCAAAATTACCAACAGTTTCTTTTTGCTCGGCGTTTGCTGCGCCACATAGGCTAGCGGTTAATGCGAGCATAATGAGGAGATTACGTAACATGATTTGGTACCTCCGTATGGGGGATGACTTGAGTATGAGTCACTGTAGTCAGAGTTCTTACTCATTGTTATTCGAGTAGCGCTGATATTTCTGCAGGAACACTCTTAGGCGCATTAATGCGTACCTGTTTATGGCGTCCTAATTCGCCCTTAAGGATATGCACATCGCTTTTAGGCACTTTAAATGCCTTGGCTAAATATTTGCTCAAATGGGCATTGGCCTTGCCATCAATCGGCGGAGCGGTAATGGCGACTTTTAACTCATCACCATGAAGCCCGACTATCTGATCGCGACTCGCCTTAGGTTGAATATACAAATTAAGCAGCAAGTCGCCTTGCTGCATAATGACTGCGCTCATTAAATCACGGCCCAAAACGGCACGTATTGCGCCAACAGCATATTAATAAAATTCATGCCGATAATCACTAACATCACCGAGAGATCTAAGCCGCCGATAGGCGGAATAATACGGCGCACAGGCGCTAAAAGTGGCTCGGTTAATTGTCCCATGATCATCACTATAGGGTTATAGCCTTGGTTAAACCAGCTCAAAATTGCACGGATGATCAGCATCCAAAACAGCAAAATGCCTGCTTGTTTGATGACACTGACTAAGGCAAAAACAAAGAACAGTAGAATGTCGATACCGCCACCGGCGATGAGGCTTAAGAGTAAGACTTTGGCCATTACCACTAATAATGCGAGGACAAAAGAGGCGGTATCGAATCTTCCGATTGATGGTATCACTCGACGCATGGGAGCGATGAGTGGGTGAGTTGCTTTAACAATAAATTGACTGAAAGGGTTATAAAAATCAGCGCGGGCTAACGGCAGCCAGAGCCGTAATATCACTACCATCAAATACAAATCGAAGAGTGTGCTGATCAAGAAAGTTAATGCATTCATCGAGATTTCTGCCTATATGAGTCCGATTAAAATTGTCCGTGTTATATTTGTTTGAGCCGTCGGGAAATTGGGTTACTTAAAACGTTTTTGCCATTTCTTCTGCACGGTTAATGCAGTTTTCCATGGCTTTTTTAACGACGCCGCGGAGATCTGCCGCTTCGAACGTGGCGATAGCTTGCGCCGTGGTGCCGCCCTTAGAGGTAACATTTTCCCGTAAGTTACCCAGGGTGAGCTCAGGATTTTGTTTAGCCATCATAGCAGCACCAAGGGCGGCTTGCTGCACTAAGCTTCTGGCTTTGGCTTCATCCATGCCCATTTGTTTACCCGCATCAATCATCGATTCCATCAGTAGGAAAAAATAAGCAGGCGAACTACCAGCAAGGGCAATCACTTGATTAATTTCAGATTCTTCATTTACCCACACTATTTCACCGCCGCTGGACATCAATCGTTCAGTAATGGCTTTTTGTGCATCCGATAAGGGGTTCGGTGCGTAGAGTCCCGTCATGCCGACGCCGATTTGCATTGGGGTGTTTGGCATAGTGCGGATAAGTGTAATGGGTTGAGCCAGATATTCGCTGTAGCGGCTTGCTTTGATGCCCGCTGCAATGGTTATCACAAGCTTATTTGACATATCAATGCCTTGCAGCGCTTGACACACTTGCTCCATCAACTGAGGTTTAACAGACAATACGATCACATCAGCATCCTGTGCGGCGCTCACATTGTCTTGGGATACACGTACACCAAAATCGGTGGCGAGGGCATCGAGTTTACCTTGGCTTGGGTTGGTCGCCTGAACCTGTGATGCAGGATAACCGCTACGAATTAAGCCGCTAATGATGCTGCGGGTCATATTGCCCGCACCGATAAAGCAGATTTTTTGTTGACTCATGTATTCCCCATAATGTCTGGCCTAGGGCTGAATCCTAAGCTTCAGCAATGACAAAATTAGACCGGATAAAAATTTCTATTTAATGTCTCGTTACAGTATTTGGGCTTTAGCGAGTAAAAACAAGACCAAATAGCCAGTCAGTCGCTACACCTTGGTTTCAATCCGCTGTCACGACAATTGTTAATGCAGTCTTTTATGGCAGCAGGCTCTGTACGTATTGATTCAAATCGTCGTTGCTTTTCAGGAATAATCCCGCTCACCAAAGATAGCGCTGCCAATTCGTACCATGGTTGAGCCGCAGGCGATGGCGATATCCAGATCATTGCTCATGCCCATTGAGAGGGTATCTACATCGGGATAATGCTGTTTTAGTGTATCGAATAAGTGTTTCAGCTCGCTAAGCTCGCGAGTTTGTTGCTCAATATCATCGGTCGCGCTTGGGATCGCCATTAAACCTCTGAGCCTTAACTGTGGCAGTTGGCTGATGCTATTTGCCATTGGCAACATCTGCTGGGCATCGATACCAGATTTTGTGTCTTCATCACTGATGTTGATTTGAATACACACGTTAAGTGGCGCAAGGTTAGCGGGACGCTGTTCATTGAGTCGCTGGGCAATTTTCTCCCGCGAGAGGGTGTGCATCCAATCGAAATGCTGGGCGACTAAAGTGGTTTTATTTGATTGCAGTGGTCCAATAAAATGCCATTCAATATCGGGGTGAGTGGTTTTGAGTGATTCAATTTTAGTTACCCCCTCTTGGACATAGTTCTCACCAAAGCAACGCTGACCCGCATCATAGGCTGCTATAATATCTGCTATCGGTTTAGTCTTACTGACGGCAAGTAAACGAATACTGTGAGGTAGGCGTGCGTATTTTTGCGCCGCTTGCGCGATCCTGCTCTGGGCTACTGCGAGTCTGTCTGCTATTGTTGTCATGATGTAATTATCTGGTTGCAAGGATATCCCAAACTATGGAAATCACTGAGTTATTAGCCTTTAGTGTAAAACACAAAGCCTCGGATCTACACCTCTCTGCAGGGATATCTCCCATGATCCGTGTCGACGGTGAAGTGAGAAAAATCAATCTGCCCGCGCTTGATCATCAGGGTGTACACAGCCTTGTGTACGACATTATGAATGATAAACAACGCAAGGACTTTGAAGAACATTTAGAAATCGACTTTTCCTTTGAAGTCCCTAACTTAGCGCGTTTCCGTGTGAACGCCTTTAACCAATCTCGAGGTGCGGCGGCGGTATTTCGTACCATTCCAAGTGATATTTTGTCACTCGAGCAGCTAGGCGCCCCTGAAATTTTTAAAAAAATTTCCAGTTTTCCCCGTGGCTTAGTGTTAGTCACTGGGCCTACAGGTTCGGGTAAGAGTACCACACTTGCGGCCATGGTGGATTACATCAATGAAAACCGTCATGATCATATCCTAACCATTGAAGATCCAATTGAATTCGTTCATCAAAATAAGCAATGTTTGATTAACCAACGGGAAGTACATCGCCATACCCACAGCTTTAACGCGGCACTGCGTAGCGCACTGCGTGAAGACCCTGACGTTATTCTCGTGGGTGAGATGCGTGACCTTGAAACCATTCGCCTAGCGATGACCGCGGCCGAAACGGGTCACTTAGTATTCGGTACCTTGCATACCACCTCGGCAGCTAAGACTATCGACCGTGTGGTTGACGTCTTCCCCGCTGGCGAAAAAGACATGGTACGTACTATGTTATCGGAATCATTACAGGCTGTTATCTCGCAAACTCTGATTAAGAAAATCGGCGGTGGTCGTGTTGCTGCCCACGAAATTATGATGGGTACGCCCGCTATCCGTAACCTTATCCGTGAAGATAAAGTGGCGCAAATGTACTCTGCTATCCAAACGGGGATGGCCCATGGTATGCAAACGCTTGAACAGTGTCTGCAAAACTTAGTTAACCGTGGCCTCATTACCCGAGAAGATGCCATGGCGAAGAGTTCAAACAAACAAGCGACGTTTTAAGGATTTATCATGGATGTCCGTCCGTTTTTAAAAGTCATGGTGGAGCGTAAAGCCTCGGACTTGTTTATTACCGCAGGTTTTCCGCCGAGCGCCAAAATCGATGGTGAGTTACGTCCACTTGCTGAGAGTGTATTTACGCCTGCACAATCGTTAGATTTTGTCGAATCCGTGATGTCTGAGGCACAGAAAAAGGAATTTCACACTACCCGTGAATGTAACTTTGCATTTGCCGTTAAGGAGTTAGGGCGTTTTCGTGTCAGCGCATTTTGGCAGCGTGAATCTCCTGGCTGTGTAATGCGGCGGATTGAGACTAAAATCCCTGAAGTCGATGACTTAAAACTGCCGCCCATATTAAAAGATCTGGTGATGAGTAAGCGTGGACTTATCATCATGGTGGGGGGAACGGGGACCGGTAAGTCGACCTCCTTGGCGGCGTTAGTGGGTTATCGTAATTCCCATGCCCGAGGGCATATTCTGACCATTGAAGATCCGGTGGAGTTTGTTCACGACCATCGTAAAAGTATCATCACCCAACGTGAGGTGGGGATTGATACAGAGTCATTTGACGCAGCGCTAAAGAGCTCTCTGCGTCAGGCGCCCGATGTGATTCTTATTGGTGAAATTCGCACCCAAGAAACCATGGAATTTGCGCTCTCCTTCGCTGAAACAGGCCATCTGTGTATGGCAACACTGCACGCCAACAATGCCAACCAAGCCTTAGATCGGATTATGCATTTAGTGCCAGAGAGTAAACACCAGCAGCTATTGTTCGATTTGTCACTCAACCTTCGTGGTATTGTGGCGCAGCAACTCGTACCTAAGGTCGATGGCACAGGACGGCGAGCTGCCATTGAGGTATTGATCAATACGCCACGGGTGGCAAGCTTGATTGCTAAAAATGAGCTGCATTTACTCAAAGAAACCATGGCAAAATCCAACGAGCAAGGTATGCAGACCTTCGACCAAGCCTTGCTGCAACTCTATATCGATGGTGAAATCAGTTATGCCGATGCTTTGCACCATGCTGATTCTCCTAACGATTTGCGATTAATGATTAAATTGCAAAATAAAGAACCCGCCAGTTCGAGCTTTATGGAAGGCGTGACTTTGGATATGGATTAATCCATTTGGTAATGGCTTAAAAACAGCTCTTTTGAGCTGTTTTTTTTATCAGTTAAAGCAATCGATAACTCCTTGTAGCTTTTATTTTTTTATTCCATATGATCCCATTTGTAGGACGTTACGTAATAAGAATATGTTTGCCTATATGGGTAGCTTTTTGAGAAGGATATTATGATGAAACTCCCACTGTTTATCTTAACCAGTTTAATGAGCACCAGTACTTTTGCGGCAACATGCCCAAGCTATCTTGATGTTGAAGTGCGTAAATTGCACTCCGAACAGAGCGTTAACCTATGTGAACTCACTCAGGGTAAGCCTGTACTGCTGGTCAATACAGCGAGTAATTGTGGTTATACACCGCAATTTAAAGCGCTTGAAGCACTCCATAAAGAATATAAAGACAAAGGCTTGGTGGTGATTGGTTTTCCTTCTGATGATTTTTTCCAAGAGGAGAATGATGAAAAAGACACCGCTAAAGTATGTTATATCAACTATGGTGTCACCTTCACTATGCTCGCGACGTCTCCGGTGAGGGGCAGTGATGTTAATAGTGTATTCAAGTATTTAGGTGACAAAGCCGGAGCACCTAAGTGGAATTTCTACAAATATGTCGTCAGTGGTGATGGCAACACAGTACTGCAATTTAATTCTAAGGTTAAACCCGATAGCGCTGAGCTTAAGCAGGCCATCGAATCAGTACTTTAACGCCTAAAATTTTTCATTTACTTATTTTTAAGAGGCTACTTTGGCTAGGTTTTCAGGATTATCAAAAGAAATGGGTCACGCTGCGCGTGGCAAAGTTGGAGTGCTGTTATTAAACCTTGGCACTCCTGATGCGCCAACAGCATCAGCCGTTAGGCGTTATCTTGCCGAGTTTTTATCTGATCCACGGGTGGTGGAAATCCCAAAACTCCTCTGGATGCTGATTTTGCATGGCATAGTACTTAGGATACGCCCTGCAAAGTCTGCAGCACTTTATCAAAAGGTCTGGACTAAGGCGGGTTCGCCACTGATGGATATCAGCTTGCGTCAAACTGCCAAGTTAGCCGATAAATTAACAGCTGATGGTCATGAAGTGTCTGTTCACTTAGCCATGCGCTATGGCAATCCTTCTGTTGCGAGCACTTTACAGGAAATGCACAAACAAGGGATTGATAAGCTCGTGGTTTTACCGCTTTATCCGCAATATGCGGCGCCAACAACAGGCTCGGCTTTTGATGCTATCGCAAAAGAGTTATCCCAATGGCGCTACCTGCCATCGCTGCATTTTATTAATACTTATCACGATAACCCTGATTTTATTGCTGCATTAGTCAATTCGATTCGTACCGATTTTGACAAACATGGCAAGCCACAAAAGTTAGTGCTGTCTTACCATGGAATGCCTGAGCGTAATCTTCATCTGGGTGACCCCTATTATTGTTTTTGCATGAAGACCACTCGTCTTGTGGCTGAGCAATTGGGTTTGAGCAAAGATGAATTTGCGATCACATTCCAATCTCGCTTTGGTAAGGCCAAGTGGTTGCAACCCTATACTGATGCGACGATGGCGGCTCTACCGAGTCAAGGTGTGCGTGATGTAGCGATTGTGTGCCCAGCATTTAGCGCTGATTGCTTAGAGACGTTAGAAGAGATTGTCGGCGAAAATGGTCATATTTTTACTCATGCGGGGGGAGAGAAGTTCCGTTATATTCCTGCGCTCAATGATAATGATGACCACATCGCCATGATGGCGAACTTGGTGAAGCCGTATCTGTAAGCTTGAGTCATATTAAACAAAAGGATAGCAACGGCTATCCTTTTGTTTTTTAGTATCAATCAATCGCCAAAATGATTTTCAAAATAACTTTCGATAATCAGTACCGCAGAAACCGCATCGACTTGACCTTTTGTCAGCGCTTTATAACCACCTAATTCAAAGAGTCTGGCTTTTGCGTCTGTGGTGGTTAGTCTTTCATCTTGGGTGAAAATTTTAACGCCAAACTTTGCGTTAAGTCGGTTGGCAAATTTTCTCGCCCTGTGGGTCATTTCTTGCTCTGTACCATCCATGTTGAGCGGTAAACCGACGACCACTAAATCGGGTTTCCACTCTTGGATGAGTTTTGCGATTTCATCCCAATTTGGAATGCCATCAACGGCTTTGAGAGATAACAGTGGTGTTGCACTGGCGGTGATTTGTTGCCCTACGGCAACACCTATGCTTTTTGTCCCAAAATCAAAACCTAATACGGTTTTAGCGTTCATCTGATATTAACTCGTATAAAGTGAGGTTAAGCATGGCCCGCCTGCGTTGAGAGTTGCCAAGCCTCAAAGCCCAATGAACGGCTAGCTTGTTGCCATCTATCTTCGTGGTTTATATCGAAGAGTAGGGCATGATTGGCTGGGATAGTGAGCCAAGAATTATCGGCAAGTTCTTGCTCTAACTGATTTTTACCCCAGCCAGCATAGCCCAATGCCACAAGAAACTTATCCGGCGAACGCTTACTGCCGATGGCTGTTAATACATCGCGAGAAGTAGTAAGCATTAATCCTGAACCTAATTCTGTACTGTTAGCCCAATAGGGTTGGGATGTATGCAGGACAAAACCTCTGTCTTGGGAAACTGGACCGCCCATTAAGACTTGCGATCCCATTGCCAAATCTGCAGAGACTTGCTCTGTTGGTAGATCCATCTGCTCCAGTAATGAGTTAACTTCAATACCCAGAGGTTTATTAATCACTAACCCCATTGCGCCTTTTTCATCGTGTTCACATAGGTAAATGACGGTTCGCTCAAAAAAAGTGTCATCGAGTGACGGCATTGCAATTAAAAAATGGTTCTGCAAACTCTCCATTAAATACTCCGTTCAGCCGATAGGCATTGATCGAATAACATTAAATCCCGTGACTTAGTGGGTGACTAATCAACCGCCGGCTAATTTGACTTTATAATTTTGTTTTTCAAGCAATTGTTTGAGTAGTTCACGGTTATCGGTTTGCACTTCGATCGTGAAATCTTTAACGGTCCCACCACAACCACATTGTTTTTTAAGGGTTTGTGCTAGTGCTTTTAAGCCAGCATCGTCAAGCCCAAGGCCTGAAATCACAGATACGCCTTTGCCTTTACGACCTTTGCTATCTCTATGGATACGTACGATGCCATCAGATGTGGGGATCGCTTTTGCCTCAGGCTCAGCTGCAATACGGCCTTTATCTGTGCTGTACACTAGGGAAACGTTGGGATCTACTCTCATAAGTCATCTTTTCACTGAATTAAAACTGCTTAAGTCTACCAAATTCATTGTGCTTCTGGGAGGTAAAAAAAAGGCCACTGACAGAGACTGAAAGTGGCCAAAGGTAAAATGCTAGCTCTTTGCAGGGAAGTAGCATGTTTTAAAACGTGGATTTAGAGACGCTGTATAACCATAGCGATTAATGCCAATGCGGTCAGTAGAGCGCAGGGCATTATAAAACGATGTAATTTCGGGATTGCAATTAAACAAGCAGTGGTAACAAAGCAAAATGCGGCAACCGTTGTATAGTCTGCACCGTTTGATACTGCCTCAAATACCAGCCAACTCATTACTACCAAAGGTAAAAACAATAGCATTATGGGTAAATGAGGTGCGAGTTTACTGTTATTGGTATCCGCTTGAGCCTTTTGTGGCGCTAGCCAGAAGATTGCCGATGCCACAATCAATGTGCTAATGAACCAGAGCATGGTATTTCCCCCTTAATCGCTTTAACTGATAATCATTATCATTTAAAGTGGTTGCTGAAGTCAAGCTGAATAACATACTGCTTTTTCATAATATTGAGTTGTAGAACTAGTCATTGCTCTGTAAGCTAAATTTATGTGTTGGCTTATTTGTGTTCCGTACGAACATCCAAGGAAATTATCATGAAAAATTTAATTATAGGTTTAGCCGTACTGGCCTTAAGTGCATGTAGCTCTTTAAAGTCTGGTTGGGACTACGATCCAAGTGCTAATTTTACTCAGTACAAAACCTATGCTTGGGTAGCGCAAAAGACCGATTCTTCTGGTTACCATTTAGATGGTTTGATGGATCAGCGGGTACGTGATGCGATCAATTCGCAGCTTTCAGCCAAAGGCATGACATTAGTAGATGCAAAGGACGCAGATGTCCTAGTGAACTACCTAACTAAAATCGATAAGAAGATTAACGTAGACACCTTCAATACCAATTTTGGTTATAACCCTTACTATGGCCCTGGTTGGGGATGGGGTGGCAATATGCAAACCCAAACAACGGTGAGAGAATACGAAGTTGGTACGCTGATTGTTGATTTAGTTGATAATAAAACTGCTAAATTGATATGGCGAGGTTCGGTTGCTGACACCATTCGTGATAAAAATACCCCTTCTGAAAGAGTGCAGTTGATCAACGAAGCTGTAGGCAGTGTGATGGCGAACTATCCACCTAAGCCTGAAAACAAATAATTTACATGCAGTACAAAAAACGGCCGTTAGGCCGTTTTTTTTGTGGCCAAAATTTAGGCTTAGGTGACTTAGGAATGACATATTCGCAATTATTTCAACTTTAATTGATTTTGTTTTATTAAAACTTATCAAAAAATAGGGTTAGTTAAATCAAATTAAAAATCATATTTTGGTTAATTTGTTGTTACTTAAGGAAAGAGTGCCTTGCTTTTAGTGGTTAGTCGAGTGGATAAATGCACGGTCTTTTTTGATTGATTATATATTCTAATGGCAAAATTTAAATAATTTCATTATTCCCTATGGGGATTGTCAGGCAAAATCCGTTCTTTATGCATGTGTAATAAGTAGTTTAAATGCAAGAAGCACAATTTATCGGATTATTATGGCTGATTGGCATTCTGGCCGAAGCAATGACAGGGGCCTTAGCTGCTGGCCGTAAGCAGATGGATTTATTCGGTGTGGTAATTATTGGCTGCGCTACGGCGATTGGTGGTGGTACCTTAAGAGACATGCTACTCGGAAATTACCCTTTGGTTTGGGTCGAAAATGTTCATTATCTGATTGCGATTGCATTCGCATCTTTGTTGACGGTCGCGATTGCGCCAGTTATGCGTTATCTGTCTAAGTTGTTTTTGGCAATCGATGCCCTCGGGTTAGCGGTATTCTCGATTGTTGGCGCGCAAAAGACTCTAATGCTCGGTTTTAGCCCTACGATTGCGGTGGTCATGGGATTGGTCACTGGTGTTTTTGGTGGGGTGATCCGCGATATTCTTTGTAACCAAGTGCCTTTAATTTTTAAGAAAGAACTCTATGCGGTGATTTCGCTCTTTACAGCGGGATTGTACATCACGCTAAATGCCTATCAATTGGCTGAGTGGATTAATCTACTAATTTGCTTAAGTCTTGGATTTAGTTTGCGAATGCTGGCATTGCGTTATCATTGGTCGATGCCTACCTTTGATTACCAGTCCAGTGGTGATCAGCATACACACTGATAAAGAAATGGGGCATTAAATGCCCCATTTTTATGCTTATTGCTGTACTTGAATGGTTTTTAACGCTTCCAGCGCCGCGTCATAGTTTGGGTGTTCGGTAATGTTAGGTACGAGTTCTTGATACTTCAGCTTACCTTCTGCATCGATGATGAAGATTGCCCGAGCAAGCAAGCCGTAATCCTCAATTAATAGACCATACTTTTCGCCAAAGTCGCGCCAAACAGAATCGGATAACACCTTAATATTTTCTACATTCTCAACTTTGCAGAAACGTTTTTGCGCGAATGGTAAATCCGTGCTGATGGTCAACATGATTACATTATCGGAAAAGTGGCCCACCTCGCTATTAAAACGTTTAGTTTGTAGCGCACAGACACCTGTATCTAAGCTAGGTACTGCACTGATAAGAATGGTCTTTCCTTTAAAGTCGGTTAAGTTGATAGGGTTGAACTTGTCATCAACGACTTTAAATCTGGGGGCCATTTGCTCAAGTTTAGGTAATTTACCTTCTAGGGTGACAGTCTTTTCACCCATCATGACTTGGGATTTATTGTTGGCAATCGCCATTGGACTGAGAAGCATTAAACTAAAAGCACAGCCAGCGGCCAGAAACGAAACATACTTTGGCATATTTTCTCCCTTACTCAGGTATGTTGTACCTATTGGGTTAAGGTACGCCATAATCTACTTTATCACCATAAAAAAAGCCGGTATTTCACCGGCTTTCTAATATTATTGTTGATTATTTGCTGTCGGGCAGTTGCTTCACATGAATATCCATTTGTGGGAACGGAATTTCAATATTGGCTGCATCAAGCGCATTTTTGATTTGCTCTAAAATTTCGAAACGGGCTGTCCAATAATCGGCTGTTTTAACCCAAGGACGAACCACAAAGTTAATTGAAGAACTCGCCAATTCAGAAAGACCTACTGTATAGTTAGGGTCTTTCAGTACGTATTGGTTGTTATCTAAAATCTCAGTCAATACTTTTTTGGTTTGCGCAATATCCGCTGAATAAGACACGCCAATCACTAAATCGATGCGACGATTTTCAGATGCAGAGTAGTTGGTGATTGTGCCATTCATGATTGAAGAGTTGGGTGCAACGATAACTTTGTTATCTGGTGTACGTAATTTAGTTGAGAAAATAGTGATTTCGTCAACAGTACCGGCAATACCTGCTGCTTCAATATAATCACCTACGCGGCATGGGCGGAATAACACCATTAATACGCCTGAGGCAAAGTTAGACAATGAGCCTTGCAGTGCTAAACCTACCGCCAAACCAGCAGCACCAATTACAGCAACCAAAGATGCGGTTTGCACACCAATTTGGCCTAAGGTGGCGATAATGGTGAAGACAAACACAACTGCCCACGATAAGTTAGCCACAAAAGAGACCACTGTAGGATCAACTTTGCGGCTGTTGAGTAGCTTTCGCACTACCTTTTGCGCCACGCCGGAAAAATATTTACCGACAAAGAAAATAACAAGGGCAAATAAGATCTTTACACCATAGGTCATGATAAGATCCGGAGCCTGCTTTAATAAGCCTTCAAGGTTTTCCATTAAATTACTCCCTAAAAATACGCTAACAAAACTAAATATTATTGACGATAAATTGTACTCGTCGATTTAATCCGCGACCTTCGCTGGAACGATTATCCGCGACAGGCTCAGATATACCTTTACCGACAACGGTAAAGCGATTTGGGTTGAATCCATAGTCTTCAACCAAAATTCGTTTCACATTTTGTGCCCGTTGAAGTGATAACTGATAATTAAACTCTGGTGTGCCGACGATATCTGTATGTCCCACTAAGGTTAATTTAATCTCAGTATTCGCTTCTAAAAACGCCTTTACTAAGGCTAATGCTTTCCACTGCGATAAATCCACTTCGGCTATGGCAAACTCAAAATATACAATGGCTGTCTCAATATGATGACAATCAGAGGCAGAATAGGTGCTGGGGTCATTGAGATTACATTGAATATTAGTGGCTGTGGCCTCAACTTCATAAACACAACCATTTGCCATCACTGTAGTGTTAGCGGTTGTGTTGGGGCAGGCATCTTTAATATCGGGCACGCCATCTTGATCTGTATCCTGCCACGCATAAGCAGGCAGCATTAGGGTTAAACTCAATGCTAAAGAGGCTAGTTTAATCCATTGCATTACGGATATTTTTACCACAAATCACCTTATGTTTAATATCTAGCAGTCAAAATCACTAGGAGATTGGCATTGCTTTAGCATGAGCATCCTAGTTGGCTATTGTAGCTTTTAAACGTTCTAACGCCAAGTTTTGCCATTTATTCGATATAAATCAATTATATCAGATTAAATTGTGCATTAGGCTGTATGTTTTATCGGCAGCGATATCAGCAAGCTATACAATTTTTTCGGTTAAGGCTAGAGTCGCTAGGCGCGATTGATGTTCGCGTAGGGGATTAGACAGAAGAAGTTGAGGACAAGATGATCGATTTACGCAGTGATACCGTGACCCAGCCAACTGAGGCGATGCGTTTAGCCATGTCTAGGGCAGATGTGGGCGATGATGTTTATGGTGATGATCCAACAGTAAACAGTTTGCAGGACATGGCCGCTGAGATGTTCGGTTTTGAAAGTGCACTTTTTACTGCATCTGGTACCCAAGCCAATCTACTTGCATTAATGTCGCATTGTGAGCGCGGGGATGAATATCTATGCGGTCAGCAAGCACATAACTATAAATTTGAAGGTGGTGGTGCGGCGGTGTTAGGTAGTATTCAACCTCAACCGCTAACAAATCAATTAGATGGGACTATTGCTCTTACTGACGTTGAAGCAGCCATCAAGCCCGATGATATTCATTTTGCCCGCACACGCTTACTGAGTTTAGAAAATACTATCGGGGGGAAAGTGTTGCCGCAGGCTTATCTTGCCAATGCGCAGGCGTTGGCTTTTCAACGTGGTTTAAAAATTCATTTAGATGGTGCAAGGGTGGCCAATGCTGCGGTAGCACAAGGTATTGCTATTGCTGATATAGCTGCGCATTTTGATTCTGTTTCCATTTGTTTATCAAAAGGATTATGTGCGCCAGTAGGGTCGTTACTCTTAGGGGATGAACGCCTGATTAAAAAAGCGACACGTTGGCGAAAAATGCTTGGTGGCGGTATGCGTCAAGCGGGTATTTTAGCGGCGGCTGGCAAGTTAGCCTTAACTGAACAAGTTGAAAGACTTGCAGAAGATCATGAAAATGCGGCTTATCTGGCTCAACAGTTAAACCAGTTGGATGGGTTTGACATTGACTTAGCCTCGGTTCAAACCAATATGGTGTTTGCGACATTGGCATCCCATGTCGATGAACAGGCCTTAGTGAAACGCTGTCGTGGCGAGGGCATTCTGATTAGTCCTGGACGTACCTTACGTTTTGTTACCCATAAAGATGTCTCGCGTCAGGATATTGATAAGGTATTGCAGGTATTTAAATTACATCTACAGGCGTAATCTACTTTAAGTTTAAGCCTAAGTGATGACTTGGGTTTTTTTATGTTTTTCGTTCACTATATTGCGGATTTAAAAATCAAAAGTTGAATTGTGAGCCAGATGCGAGGCGAATTTTTTAAGCTTATCTATACTAAAAACAATGACATCACATCATCGAGGAAAAGCTAGGTTGAAACCTAATAATACAAATAAAGGGGTTGATTATTGGACAAAAAGGATCAGTGATTTGGAAATGCCAGCACTTTGTTCCACAGTCCAAACACTAGAAAAGCTTGCTAAGGATGATGTCTCTTCACTCGCCTTATTGGGCCGTAGCCTGATGCACGATAATGCCCTCACATCGCGTATTTTAAGAGTTGCAAACAGTGCGATTTACCATAAAGGCAGTACGCAAATATCGACGGTAAGCCGAGCTGCTATTGTGCTGGGTTTTGATGCTGTACGTAATATTTGTATCACGGCGCAATTGTTATCTAGCCTGTTAGAAAGTAAAAATCTTGCACCTTCAGTATATCAAAGATTAATCAAATTAATGGCTAAGGCATTTCAAGCCGCGATGCTAACTCGGATGATGTTGAGTGATTATGATGATGACATTCAAGAAGAGGCCTTTATAGCCTGTTTACTTTTTCATATCGGTGAGAGCGCATTTTGGAGTATCGGGGGGGAATTTACCGAAACCCTCGATAGCCAATTAACAGAATGTGAAACCCCTGCGGATGAGCGAAGCCTTATTCGTGAAACCATAGGTACTTCTTTTTCGCAGTTAACTCAGAGTATTGCTCGCCATTGGGGATTAGGAGAATTATTGATCCAAGCGGTAAATTACCCAGATGACCCTCGTCCCGAGATACGATCTATATTTTTAGCAGATAAGCTTTGTGAAACACTCTCGGAGGCAGTGCCAGATAAACATGATTTAGAGAAGTATATCAATCAGGCAGCCCATTTTACGGGGCTTGATGAAACGGAATTCACCTTAAAAATGCAGCGCTGTACCAAGGCGACCCATAAATTAGCTGAAGCCTATGGCGCTAAAGTGCTGATTGATTATCTGCCTGATCCCAAAAGGATTGATAAGCTTGAGCCTTGCTTACCTGAAGTCGAACAACCCATTTTTGAAGCCAATTTAAATGTCCAATTAGCAAAACTACGTGAGCTTACGGCCTTCGCGATCAATAAAGCAGATTTTAATCAAATTATGCAAACCGTGCTTGAGGGGATTTTAGAAGGCGTCGGGGTAGACCGCTGTGGTGTGTTGCTGTTGTCTCCTAGCCGTAAACAGTTACAGCCAAGGATTATGCTTGGCAGAGATGCAGAGGAAATGAAGCGGCAATTTATTATCGAACTTGGGGATAAAAAAGGCTTATTTCCAATGGCGATGGAGCATAAAGAGTCGCTTTGGATCGACAGTCCCTGCACTAAAAAATGGCAAGAGCAATGCCGAGAGTTAAAGGTACAACTGCCAGAATCGGGTTTTTTAGTGGCGCCGTTGCTGGTGGACAATAAAGTGATCGGTTTTTATTACGCCGATAGAGGGCCATCAGAGAGGTGTTTTGCAGAAGTGGATTTTCAAGCTTTTATCCACTTCTCACAGCTTGCAAATGTGTGTTTTACCTTGTCCTTAAAATAACGATTTACTGAGCGTTTTTAATTTCAGTCGTGATTTTTTTCGCTATGCCATTGGGGATGGGAAAGCTCAAATGATATTGGGCTATTTTCCATTCCCCCTTGGTTTTTATTAATGTCCCCGTGCCTCGGCTCACGCCGTAACTTGGGCTGTTTAGCAGCTCATCGAAGAGGATTACATCGCCATGTTGGACTAAATGGCGGCTCGTTAAATCGTAACGCCAGCCTTTTGTCGGGCGGGAATAGCGTTCAAATTCCGCCATTCCCCAACGCTCACTCGCATCTGTTCCAATAAAAATACCATCCTGTCGATACAGTGCAAAATACTTATCCCAATCGGCACTACTAGAATATTGGTTCAACTTATCAAGAACTTGAGCAGCCGCTTGCTCATCGGCAGTTGCAGTTGATATGGCTGTTGTTACGGGTGTAGAGGGGGTATCACTGGCGCTGGCGCTTGGCACACTAAGTATCAATCCTGCAACCATCAACAGTGTGGTAGTCAATTTACTAAGGCTATATCGAGTGACGTGATGCAAACAGCTAGAAAGGGTTTTAGGTTGAGTTGTTATTATTGTCATAGGGAATTCCTTTATTTATTACTTAACAAATACATTAGCGCCAGTTTATCGGATCGACTTGATAGAAATGACTCAATTCGCGATAAAGTGCAGGATGCTCGAGATTAAGTGCTTCTGGTTTTTCAAAAAACACCTCAGTCACCACCGCAAAAAATTCTGCAGGGTTAGTCGCTCCATAGTAATCAAATAGGGACGGCTTACCCATAGCAGCATCATGGACTAATTCATTAAATGCTTGATTGAATACGCTGGACCAAGAAAGATAATCCTGACGACGTTGCAAAATCGGTGCGCCATTGGCGTAGCCATCTTCTTGATCTAATTGATGGGCAAATTCATGGATAACGACATTATTGCCATCATGGGGATTGGCGGCGCCTTCGAGGGTGTTTTTCCATGATAGTATTACTTGCCCATGCTCCCAAGATTCTCCGGCGAGTACATTGCGCTGTTCACTGATTAAGCCAGCGGGATCCTGTCGCTGACTGTCGACGATAAATGCATCGGGATAGACCAATATCTGTCTTAGTTTGGGGTAAAAATCAGTCTTGCGATTGAGCAATAGCAGGCACGCTTGGGCTGCAATGGTCACTCTAATTTCATCGGTTATTTGTAAACCGTCGCAGCCAATAAAATGCTTTTCAGCCAAAAACACTTGAATGTGACGTTTCAGTTGTAGTTGGAGATCAGCTGGTAATGCGTGAAAGAAAGGGAGTCTTCTTTTTAGTATTGCTCGCCAAGCCTTAGGAAAGGGACTGGCCAATACCCGGTTTCGATGGCGAGTTTTGCGCCAACGACTGGACCCCAGCCAAGCCATTGCACTGAGGCCAAATAGCAGAATGGTTAAAGTGGCAAGCATGATCCCTCAGTGCAGAATTGATATTGGCTATATTAGCTAATGGGGGTTCTACTTGTTGAACTCAATCCCTCCATTGAAATAAAAGACTTAGCAAACTGATTGGGTTGTCATTGGCAAGGTTATCGAGCGTCGATAAAGACTTCAGTGCGATTTCGTCCGGCCAGTTTGGCACGATAGAGCGCTTCGTCAACATGGCTTATAAGCTTATTAACATCGAATGATTCTGGCGGTTGCCAGCAGGCCACTCCTAAACTGATGGTGACAATTCCCGAATGCGATGAGCCTTGGTGGATAATATGCAAGTCGATAACAGTTTCGCGCAGGCGCTCAGCAATTTTGTAGGCATCTTCAATATGGCTTGAGGGCAAAAGTAGCATAAACTCTTCACCGCCATAGCGTGCGAGAATATCCGTTGGTCTTTGTAGAATTGATTTGGCCGCGTTGACGATTTGTCTTAAACACTGATCGCCGTTGACATGGCCGTATTGATCATTAAATTCTTTAAAGTTATCTAAATCGAACATCACAATACTCAAGGGCATATTGTGATCGTTTGCGTAACTCAATTCCTTTAGTATTTGACTGTCCAAATAGCGGCGATTATAGCAACCTGTTAATCCATCGGTTTCTGCCATCGCTTTAACCTGAGCCGCGTAGGTTTTAAGTGTCTCAAGCGAGCTCACCATTTGTTGAAGCTCTAGGTTGTCGGTGATGGGCATTTGGGCGTCTAGTTTTTCATTGGCGATAGCATTCATTGCATCACGGGTTGCAATAACGGGTTTGATGATGCCCTTCGCAATAAAATGCCAACTGGTGAGCCAGATAAAAAAGCAATAGAGAATACCGCCACAAAAAATCAGAATCACAAAGGAGGTGCTATCACTCTTAAGATTGGTGCCTGCGATCTGAATTTCATCTTCAACATGGTCGACTAACTCTTGGGTGAATGTCGCTATTTCTTGTGCGGCCCTGGCTTGATAGTCAAAGTGGGCATTGGCAATTTGAGTGCTTTTTAGGGCATTACGAGACAATCCAAATAGGTTGTCATTACCCGCCATATTTTGTTTTATTTGAGATAGCCAATTAAGGTAAATACTATCGCTTGTATGCATTGAGGCGACGATCTCTTCCATCTGGATCAGTAGACGCATAGCTTCCCGTTGGAGTCGATTTATTTCCACAACATTCTGGGAATTTTTTACCTCTTCTAATAAGGCAAAGAGATGCTCACCGTGATGAAAATATACGGAGAGTGCTTGATGTTGGTTAAGGTTATCGGAAATTCCAGCAAGATTTTTTTGTTCGAGTAACAGGTGGAAGTGCTCGTGAGTCAGGTTGAGTTGAGCTTGCATCTCATCGGAAAATGCAGATGACATTCCGGCTAAATTAGCTTGAATATTTTGTGCCTGTAACTTGGCTTGTAATGCGCTATCTGTCAGGTTGTCAAGTAAGGGGAGTTGCTGCTGAAAATAAAGCTGAGTATCAATCGTACGATTTAATGCTTGATGGATATTGGGGGTGGTTTCGAGACTAAATAATACTTTGGTGTCTTTTAACAAATATTCCCATTGGGTGGTCAATTCCTTAAGAAGAGTAAGTCGTTGCTCCTCAGTATCATAATGATTTAACTCAGTGGTAATAATTTGCAATCTTTCACTATTTTTAGCCAATTGCAGTGCAGTCGTCACTTTGACTGCCTCGCTATTTACCAGTTGTTCAATTTCAGTTTTTAATTGTTGTGACAATAGGATAGCGATAATGCCATTGACTATCGCCATGCCGAGGATGATGTAGAAGGCTAGCGTAATTTTATATTTAAGACTGGTGAGTCGTTTTGAGTTCATTTGTTTTTCTTGTCTATTGCAGGGACTTCCCCATGGGTATTCTGCAACTGTTTAATTTTGGTACTTAACTCGATAAAAATATCCGTAATATTGGCTTCGTGCTGGCTGGCTGCATAGCAAGCACGGCTTAACTCAGGATAAATCTGTCCCATAGCAGTAGAGGTAAAGTGTCCTAGTTCCAATACTTTAGTAGACCAGAATAAGTTAGCAACGTGACTGGCCTCAAATGCACCCGCAATCGCTTTTTTGGAGGCATTTTTAAATTCGGGCGCTGTGACTACATCCATACGGCAAGGATTTCCGCCACCAAGAGCATAGGCATATTGAGCCTCAAAGGTGCCCATATACTTAAGTAACCAATAGGCGGCTTGAGGGTTTTTACTGTCGTAGCTTACCGCAAAGGCATAAGCACCATTATAGGGGGTTCCGCCCGGCACTTGAGACACACCAAGTCGAGCCCCCGGTATATTGGCTTCGACTTTAAAGGAAGCGTGCCAAAGGTTGTTGTAAGCAAAGGGCCAAATCGCTACCTGTCCAGTCGCCATGGCATCTGCTGCCTCATTGAAGGCAAACTTATCATCAGCAGGGTAGGCATAAGGCATGAGTTTACGATAAGCAATTCCAGCCTTTATGGCCTCTTGATTGACGGTAGGTACTTCAAAATGAGTCAGTTTTTTTTGTTGATTATAGATTGGCCACATCCAAGCGCCGCCTAAACTCCAAATAATGCTTGAGAACTCATCGTTGATATGGGGCTTATTACCCGACATTAATGCCAAACCGTAAAAATCATGGGTTAATGGTTTTTCGGCAAGCAGTTCCCCCGCTTTTCGCGTAAAAAAAACGGCTTGATCTGCTAATTCTTCAACATTGGTCGCGGGTTTTAGTGGGTAGCCAAAGCGTTGTTGAAAGTGAGCCTGTTCGGTTTTATTTTCAAATAGATCGGCTCGATAATGACTTCCCATTACATAGTTATTGTAGGGTATGGCGTGCAACTCTCTGTTATAGGACAAAATATTAAGTAACGATGGATAGTAGGGTTCGAGATAGCTTTCCATCGCTTTTTCACCATCTGGATCGTACAGCTTGGCTAATTCAAGCAGTGGTACAGTATAACCGTTTGCCGCCCATTCTTTTGCCCAGCCAGCCTCCATCGTGAGCAGATCGTATTTTCCTTCCCCCATTAGTAATGCTTGGGTCTGGAGTTCGAACATACTCTCAAGCTCGGTACTAATTACATTGACTTTGACACCGGTTTTTTCGGTAAATTTAGGCAGCATTTCTTGGGTGAGGTAGTCAGTCCAAAATCCCTTTTCGGCAACCAAGGTGATTGGAGTCTTATTAGACAATGGCGGAATTTGGGCCAAGGAGAATTCCGCTAAGGCTGGGGGCGTGAGCGTTAATCCAAGTCCGAATAATAAGAGCGACAAACGTTTTGACAAGAATAACTCCTTAAATACGAGTGTTTACATATTAATCAATATCATTAATCAACTCAGCTGTACATTGTGGATGGGGTTGTTAATAAAGTTAATGGCGTTGTATCAAATATTTTAGGCAAAAAAATCCGGTGTTCTAAATTAATGTAGAACACCGGAAAAGGTGGGAGATGGTGCGGGACTAAGATTTTTTTATCTGCAGCTCGCACATCTGCCGTAAGGCGGTGGGCAAAGCATAATGTTGTTCAATTAAAAAACGGACCAATTTAGATTTCGAAATGTCACTTTCCTCAGAGAGTGAGGCTAAATGAGCGATTGCTGCCTCACTCAATGAAAACGTAGCTTTACGGTAATGTGGGCGTTCTTCTTGGCTTATATCAAGCAATATCGGCGACGTTTTAGGGCGTTGCAAGGTCACTACATTAGATGAATCCTGAGTACATTCCACGGGGAATTCTATCACTAACTCCGCCATAGCATTTTGTGCCGTTGGCAGACAAGTCTCTCCCATTGCATAGAGGGTCGCGGCATCAATAAACTCATCAAGGGAAAGGGGCTTTGTGCCTCCCCTAGATGGCATAGCGTTTTTCTTGAGGTCGCTGAGTCCCATATTGTCCTCTCAGATGATTCGACTGATTTTGGTTAATTTGACTGTGGTGTCCGGCTATGGATGTGCTTGGCTTGAGTAAAGCTGTTAATGAGGCTGCGCAATCAACTTGAAACATTTCACAGGCAATGGCACGGATCTCGGCAGCAGCCTTACCTTTGGGTTCTATTTCGAGTACAGATAATCCGGATTCTTCGCTGTCATCATAGATATTTCGACTATAAGTAATCGCATCTAATACATTGATATCATATGTTTTACAGACCTCTTTCGCCTCCAAGATCCGATTTGCTTGATTAGGAAGATTGGGGCATTGAGTGATAACGAAAGAGGCATGTAATTTGGGATTAATCATTTTACAGGTCGCGACGATATCATCCATATGACTCACGGTTTTTAAATCTCGGCGTTTGGGCCTGAGTGGCATCAAGATATGGGATGCGACAGACATGGTCGCTCTTAATGCGAGGTTATCCTGCCCGCCACAGTCTACAATGACGAAGTCATAATGTTGTTCTAAGCTCAGAAGATCATTACGGATTTTTCCATAAAGCTGCACGCAATTGATACTTGCAAGTTTAGGATTATTGTTTCTGGCTTGGATCCAATCTGATGTGGTGCGCTGCGGATCGCAGTCGACCATTATTACAGAGGCACCACATTCAGTGGTGAGAAATACTGCGATATTTTGTGCGAGGCAACTTTTGCCGCTGCCGCCTTTTTCGCCGCCGATTAACACTATCATGACGAATTCCTCAATGCTTAGGGTATCACTTGGGCGGCGGTTTATTGCTCGTTGATTTGTTACCGCGCCGAGTAGTCACGAACGAATGTAAACCCTATGTTAATAGCGGTCAATTAGCTGAATTTTGACGTTTTTTCATAAAATGTCGCAGGATTAATATTTGACGTTACAGCAATATATGCCGTTAATTTGACTCTTCTTAAGATCAAGCTGAACTCAAGTGTTTTGCGATTAGTTATTTGATTTTATAAAGGTTATTTATTTTTTGCAGTGGTGCATCGAAAGCGATAGCGCTTGATCGTTGGAATAACATCGGTCGCTAGGTTTTCTTTATTTCATTTTATCGATTAATTTTATTTTCTTATTTCAAAATATTATTGAACTCGGCGTCTCTCATTATCGTTTTTCAATCGAAAGTTGTCTTGTAGGGAGCTTGAGTGTCATCAAACTGCCACCTAGTTGGGTTAGTATTCTCCTATTATGCCGTCTAATCACCTTGATTTTTCTACCATTCGTGAAGGGATGCCTAAATGGATATTAAAATGCTAATGCCTATTGAATTTGAACTGGTTGAATCTGCGCCGTTATTTCATGAGCTGCTGCATCTGCGGGATGCGGTTGGGCTGCCTTCTATCGGTGTCGAAATGGCAGATGGCCATCCTTTACAACCGCTATATTGGGTATCGATTCATTTAACGGCTAAGCAGGATAAAAATACATCAACCATAGTTGCGACAGCCTGTGTTTATGGTGATAACGCTAACCATTTTGCTATAGAGGATTTTATTGTTCTACCTGAGTATCGCCATATTGGCTTGGGCAAGATTATCTTAGAGCGGGTGATGGCGTTTGTGGATGATCGCGCAACGCTTGGGACTTACGTCAGTATTAATGCCCATGGTGAGGAGGAAAAGCTTTGTACCGACTATGGTTTTGCCCATTCTCATTGTGCCAATCTAGGGCCTAATATGCGAAAAGTGTATGCATAACAGTGCGGATATTTAGGATAAGTTAGGGCGTGTTGAGGTTTCGGGGGAATTGTGCGGCTTAATTCAGCCCGAATAAGGCGTTTCGCAAGCCCTTACTCTACCTATAACGTAAGAACTGCTCCGTCATTTGATTGGAATTAGGCTCCTCACTCCCGTTCTCTGAGTATCAGCTTGCCTGAATGAACAATATCTCATCTCAAAATGTCAACGCCTGTGTCTTCATCAGTTAACTTTAGGTATTTCTCCATCAATGGAGTAGCATCCAGCCTTGAGTCAGTTTTATTGTTTGAAGTGGTTACGCTATGGATCAACAACAGCTTATCGACGCGGTCAATCAGGTGATGCCCTTTGGTAAATATGCCGGTCGACGTTTACTCGAGTTACCCGAGCCCTATTTAGTTTGGTTCCACCAACAGGGATTCCCCAAGAGCAAGTTAGGAGAGCAATTGGCATTGATCTATGAGGTTAAACTTAACGGTCTCGAAGCAATGTTAAAACCGCTTTTAAAATGAGTTCCCTACGTAGGGATAAAAATCCTACTTTTGCGATAAGTGTTGTATTTCGTGATAGAGATTGGCGATTTATTGCCTATGGCATGTTTTAATGCCGCATATTAGTAAAACACAAGGAACAACAGCATGATGGCAAAATTGGTAAAATTAGCAGCAGTAGCAACATTAGCGTTAGGTATGTCAAGTGCTTGGGCACAGGGCGTCGTTCATGAAGGTACTGTGGTTGATACTATGAATGGTGGCGGTTACACCTATGTTCAAATTAAAGAAGCTGACAGCACGTTTTGGGCAGCTGGCCCAGAAGCTGAAGTCAAAAAAGGCGATAAAGTGGCTGTGGTTGAACAAATGTGGATGAACCAATTCACTAGCAAGACCTTAAATCGTACCTTCGACAAACTGTTGTTCGTTGGAAAAATCGAAAAGAAATAATGTTTTCTCAGCGCAACCTCGATGTTGCCAAGAATGCCTAAACCGCCTCGCTGAATTCGAGGCGGTTTTGTTTTGGGCGATGTTAGGATTCAATAAACGGCTAGGCTATCACTTCTCTATAAATAACTGCAAAATACGGCAAATAATGCCAATTATGGTTGAGCATACCTTGCCAACATTTAAACAAACCGATAAACAAATAGAAGTTGTCGCTTACCATCGCCGTTATGCGAGTGCGGTTAGTCAGCTCTTTCATCACTGCGTTCAGCAAATACAGCATGAGCGTTACAATGCGGTGCAACTAATGGCTTGGTCACAGGCGCCCCGTTCGAGTAAACACTGGCATTTACGTTTAAGTCGTTCCCAAGCTTGGATTATTTTGGTGACAGATGGGGCGAGCTTAACTAAGATTTGTGCAGGTTTTATCAATGTTGAAACGGATTTTCGCCATAGGGGATATATCGATAGCCTGTATATTCATCCTGATTGGCAGCGGCAAGGTTTGGGTGAACTTGCTTATCGTCAATTAGAACAATGGGCAAGAGCACAAGGTTATAGCCAATTAAGTGCCGATGCGTCTTATCTTTCGCGTGGATTATTTACTAAGCTCGGATTCATCCAGCAGCAACGAAGCTATCAACAAAAACTGGGGCAGGTGTTGCCGAGTTTTTATATGACTAAACAACTGTAACTGAATGGGGATACACTCTAAGTATGCCCATTGGTCATGATTAACCCATAGGAGTGGACTCCAATGCAGATACGCTTATTTTCTCCCCATGATGTAGCGCAACTGGCAGCGGTATTTAACGCCAGTATCATGGAGGGCGCACAGGAATACTATTCGCTGACCGAACGTTTAGCGTGGGCGCAAAATCAAGGCGAGGCGCGCAGTGACGCCTACTGGCTTGCAAAATTGGCAGACACAACTACGTGGGTTGCACTTGAAGACGATAAGTTGGTCGGTTTTATCAGTTTAAGGTTGTGCCCCGATAAAGAGCTGGATTGCTTAGTCGGCGAAGTTGATTGCCTGTTTGTTCATCCTGAATACGGCCGTGCTGGCGTCGCGACACATTTATATTTGGCACTACTCGAAGAGGCCAAAAGGCTAAACCTTAAACGACTTACGGTGGAAGCCTCCTATCTGGCGAGGCCTTTCTTTGAGAAACAAGGTTTTAATAGCATTCGCCGTAATGAACTGCGTCGTTATTTAACCGCGGAAGATAAGCAAAATGATAAGGCGCAGGTGTTAGTTAACTTTAGCTTAATCATGTCGTTATCATAAATTAGCGCTATATAGCCAGTTGATTTAATCCTAGCGATTTCGTTCGGGTCATCTATGTCATAAAAAACCGCCTCGTTACTTTGGCGGTTTTTTATTGGTCCTAATGCATCGTCAGGCTAAATCAAACACCAGTGCGGTAACTGGGCCTTGGTATGCGCTAAATAGAACGGCTTGCTCGGCAGTAATATGTGCGCCATCTCCTGGGGTTAATTCAACGTCATTCACCTTAAGCGTCCCTTCTACCAGTTGTACGTATAACTGACGACTCATATCTCGCGTTGGCATCTGCACTTGCTCATTGGGCGAAAGTTGCAGGCGATATAAGATGGCATCCTGCTGTACTTTTAAGGTGCCATGTTCACCTGTAGGGGTGACTACGGCTGTCAGTGCCGCCGTTTGTGTAAAGGCTTTTTGTTGATAGCCAGCATCAATGCCTAAGGTGTCTGGTTGGATCCAGATCTGCAAAAAGTGCAATGGCTCCGTATTTGATGCATTAAATTCGCTGTGATAAATCCCTTTGCCGGCAGACATTAACTGAAACTCCCCCGCAGGTAAGGTTTTGATATTACCAAAGCTATCCTTGTGGGCAATGGTGCCTGAAATCACATAGCTGATGATTTCCATGTCTTTATGACCATGGGTTTCAAACCCAGCGCCCGGTGCGACTCTGTCATCGTTTATGACTCGTAAGGATGACACACCCATATGTTGTGGATCGTAGTAGCTCGCAAACGAGAAGGTATGCTGACTCTTTAACCAGCCTAAGTTTGCCTGTCCTCGGTCCTGCGCTTTACGTATACGGATCATGGTTAACTCCTTATTTTAAGCGTGCGGTTAACAAGTTATCAGCACTGAGTTTTCCCGCGCCAGAAATAGTCAGTGACAGTGTGGCAGCTAACAGGGCTAAACCAAATTCATAACCGTTATTGCTAAGGAATAAGCCGTTACCTATGTGCACCGAGAAAATTGCGACCACCATAGTAAAGGACAATACCAGCGCCGTAGGGCGAGTGAGTAAGCCGATGATGAGCAGTAAACCACCAAAGAATTCACTTGAACCTGCCATCAATGCCATTAAGTAGCCCGGAGTTAAGCCGATGGAGGCCATCCATTGTCCTGTACCTTCTAGGCCGTAGCCACCAAACCAGCCGAAGAGTTTTTGCGCGCCGTGGGCCATTAAAATAATTCCGATGGGAATACGTAGGGCCAATGGGGCGAAACTGGGAGCTGATGTCAGTAATTTGGTGATGAGTGCTTTCATAGGATCTTCCTTATTTCAAATTTTTTAACTAAGTATTTAATCTGGCAGTCGTTAGAGATTTGTCAGTAATCTCGATTGATTTAGAGTTTAGTCTTGACCTTACCCAAAGAAAATCGGAACATTTTCAATTGATACTTCAAATAATTTGAATATGAGGCGGCTATGTTGCCAGCGATAAGTCTTGACGGATTAATAGTGCTCGATGCTATTGATAAGAAAGGTAGTTTTTCGGCAGCGGCTGAATCCTTGTTTCGGGTGCCGTCGGCGCTGACCTACACAGTCCAGAAATTAGAGAGCGATTTAGGGGTAAAATTATTTGAACGTAAGGGCCAGCGTGCTGAGCTGACCTTAGTTGGCCAACTTGTGCTGCGCCAAGGGCGGGAGATCCTTGCAGCAACCTCAAGGCTTGAAGCGGCCGTCCGGCAACTCGAAACGGGGTGGGAGTCGACATTAACCTTAGCTATCGATACTGTGGTGCCCGATTTACCTCTGCTAAAACTCATCGGCGAATTTACCGAATTAGGTAAACAGGTGACTATTAATATCACTGAGGAATCACTGGGTGGCGGCTGGGATGCGCTGTATTCGGGCCGAGCCGATATTGCTATTGGGGTCACTGGAGAGTTACCTAAGGGGCAATATCATTTAGTTGAAATCGGCATGCTTGAATTCGTCTTTGCCCTTGCGCCCAATCATCCTTTATCGCAGTTTGATCACCCCATTGCGACTGAAGCGTTATTACAATTTCCGTCCGTGGTAGTGGCCGATAGTTCGACCGCCTTGGCGCAGCGATCCAGTGGTTTGTTTGATAGCAGGCAAGTGATCCGCGTGCCCAATATGCAGACCAAGATTAAAGCCCAGCAGCTAGGGTTAGGTGTGGGCTATCTTCCTAAGCATTTGATTGTCGATGAATTGGCTTCAGGAACATTAGTCGCATGTCAGGTTGAGATCCCAAGACCTGCGCAGCCAGTGTTTCTCGCGTGGCGCAAGGGGAATCTGGGGAAAGCGCAGGCGTGGTTTGCCGAGCGTTTGCCCAATTGCGACTGGTTGTTTTAACAACAGATAGTCCAAATATGATAACAAGTCGCCGTCACCGCAGCTAAGTACGGTCACGGCGATGCGATTACACTGAGCGCTTTAAGTGGCTGGTGTAATGCACATGGGGCGAGAGCAGATCCGCTAAATTGGGGTTAGGCGCCCGATTGAGGAAGCGAATAAAGGCTTGCGGTAGCGTGAGGGTATCAATCGATTCCTGCCAGCGAGCTTGTAACAGCGGATGATAACCTTCTTTACCTGCTGCAGTATAAGAGGTCGATACGCCAACATATAAAGCGTCTTGTTTGACCGGATACCAGAGCGATTGCCCATCCTGCGGCATCATTTCGAGCTTAAATAAGCGCTCACCCAATGGACGTCTGCCATCGTAGTAATAACGTAATCCATAGGTGTAGGGGAAACTGCCAGCGCCTGTGCCTCTCACGCTATTATTGGTGGCGGCATTAATTGCTGACTCTAACGCCTGGTATAAATACTCACCTTGGATTTCATATTTCACTAACGGCAGTTCAAAGGGCAATAATTGGCCCAATACATCGGCAAGTGTGAGTTGGCCTTGTGCGACTGATTGGCGCACCCCGCCCGCGTTATGCAGCGCAAAATGAATTCGGGGATCTTCAATCCTCGCCTCTTGGAACATACTGCGGCTGACCCAAGGCGCGATTTCACTGCCATGGGGCAGCGTTTTAGAAGGCAGTCTGGTATGCACAAGGTTTTTAGGTACTAGGGCTAAGACTTTGTTTTCCATTTCGGCAATCGCAGGGCGATAGATATCGTGGATCACGCCGTGAATGTCTTCATCGGCATCGTCCCCAAGAATAAAGGGATGCGCGTCAAAGCGCTGGCGCACGGCTTGATAGTCGGTGTCATCCACTAGTTCACTCGAACTTAAGATAAATTGCTTATCGAGCATAAAGTAGTTGCCACCACTTAGCTTGGTAACGCGGCCTTCGATATCAAATTCAACCTCTGCCAAGCCTAGGGTTTCGGCGTATTTTCCCGCATGTACTATTGGAGTGCCGTTAACCCTTTCACCGTAAGGCAAGTGACTGAGTCCGAGCGCCGTAAAATCGCCCTGGAGGGTATGGGTATGGCCGCCTACGATAAGGCTTATGCCATCGACTTGTTCTGCAAGCCGTTTATCCTGATCTAAACCTAAGTGACTCAGCACAATGATGTGTTTGATGCCTTTGGCATGCAGATGCTCGACGGTTCGCGCTGTGGTCGCAATGGCATCGACAAAGTGAGTATCGGGATCGGGTCTGGCGATGTCTTT
The DNA here is from genome assembly GCF_022410515.1 of Shewanella cutis. GTDB lineage: Bacteria > Pseudomonadota > Gammaproteobacteria > Enterobacterales > Shewanellaceae > Shewanella > Shewanella cutis. The sequence continues at coordinate 75,832 of NZ_JACSDI010000012.1, forward strand.
CATCTGATCCAGAGTGATGCCGATGACAGCGAGCTTTTTGTCATAGAAGGGCTTTACAAGGTAACTGGCGAGCTGCGTTTTTTCATCATAGGCCAGAATATTGGCCACTGTGCGTAGGTTACCTAGTTTGCGGGTATCCTCTTGGCTCAAGTCCATATTGCCTGCCAGTAGCGGGAAATCGATTTGCTTGGCAAATTCGGCGAGCCGTGCGTTACCTTCGTCGATATCGTGATTACCAATCACCATGGCATCGGGGGCAAGTAAATTCAGCAGGTGGGCGTTGGCCTTCCCCTTAAAATGACTGAAATAAAGCGTACCTTGGAAACTGTCGCCCCCATGTAAAAACAAAAACGGCGTCTTGCTTTGATCTGCTTGCTCACGCGCCTTGCTAATGTGATAACCAAGACGGGCATAGCCACCACTGTGACTGGTGATATCGAGGGATTTAAGCCCAAAATTTACGGAAAAATGTACGCGGCTTGGCTGAAAATTCGAATGGGTATCGTTGATGTGCGCGAGTGAGAGTGTGTATCCCTGTGTCATAACTTACCTCTTTTACGGCGGGAGATTATAACCTTCTCTCCAAAAACAAGAAAGGGAGCTAAGCTCCCTTTACTTTAACAATGACTAAATAATGTCATTAACCCGAGCGTGCTTCGTCATCTTCGGCGGCGGCTTCAAAGTCGCCATCATCGGAGAGGCGAATGCCTTTCTGTTTCATGCGCTTGGTCCAGAGTTTACGCGCCAATTGCTGCATGTCGGTTGCAGGGTCATTGACATCAACAATTTCTAAGCCGAGGAGCGATTCAATAATATCTTCTTGAGTAACAATGCCTTGGCTGCTGCCGTATTCATCAACTACCATGGCAATTTGGGTATTGCGCTTAATCATTCGCTCAAATAACGGCAGAATTTTGGCCGTTTCGGGCACCACAAACAGGCTACGCTTGAGTTCACCAATCGGCGCGTCAGGGGTGTAACGCTCTGCTAGCAACACATCGGTGCGGGTGATATAGCCGATAACATCGTCGTGGTCTTGGTCATAAACTGGAATGCGCGTAAAAGGTTTGTCGCGATATTCTTGCACAAACTCATTTTGAGTCAGCGAGATAGGTAAAGAGAACATCACGGTGCGCGGCGTCATAATGGCGGTAACGGGCACATCACGCACCTTAAGCATTTGGGTCAAAATCTTGGATTCTTGTTCATCCAGCTCACCGGATTCTTGACCGATTTTGGCCATGGCGCTCATTTCTTGGCGAATATATTGGCCTTCTTCACCTTTACCGAGTAGGCGAGTCACTTGCTGTGACATCCAAATCAATGGCAGGGTAGCACGCTTCATCCAGGTGATAGCAATCGATACGCTTGGGGCTAAACGGCGCCAGTGATTTGCTCCCACAGATTTAGGAATAATTTCTGAGAAAAACAGAATAATAAAGGTTAACACTCCGGAGAAAACGCCGAGCATATCATCCCCAAAGACCTTGGCGGCTTGCGCACCTGCAACCGCTGCACCTACGGTATGGGCGACAGTATTGAGGGTCAAAATAGACACGAGTGGCGCTTCAATGTTCTCTTTCAGTTTACGCAACCTTGCCGCCGCAGCACTGTCAGTTTGGTCGAGCGTAGCGATATAACTAGGGGTAACCGAGAGCAACACGGCTTCGAATACACTGCACAGAAAAGAAACTGCGACAGCGACAAGCACTATAATGATGAGGGTTAACATATAGGTGGTATTACAACTCCATAATTTAGGCCAACATTGACCCTCGGCGATTCTAGCATAGGAGAATGGAGTTGCTGGCTAAAATTTTTCTGCGTCTGTATAATTCGCCGCCCTGTTGCAGGTTTTGGTGTTGAGGTTAGTCCTATGAGTGAAAAAAAGATCAATTTATTAGACCTTGATCGTAAGGCGATGCGCGCATTATTTGCCGAACTTGGCGAAAAGCCTTTCCGTGCCGATCAACTGATGAAGTGGATCTATCATTTCGGTGTCAGTGACTTCGAAGAGATGACTAACATCAACAAAGTGTTACGCCAAAAACTGGCGGCGCGCTGTGAGATTGTTGCCCCCGAAATTTCGAGTTATCAAAAATCCGCCGATGGCACCATTAAATTCGCCATCCATGTCGGCGAAGGCCAAGAAGTCGAAACCGTTTATATTCCTGAAGATGACCGCGCCACGTTATGCGTGTCGTCTCAAGTGGGCTGTGCCCTTGAATGTACTTTTTGCTCTACCGCACAGCAAGGCTTTAACCGCAACTTAACCGTTTCTGAAATTGTTGGCCAAATTTGGCGAGTTTCTCATTTCTTAGGTTTTGCGAAAGATACTGGCGAGCGCCCCATCACTAACGTCGTTATGATGGGTATGGGTGAGCCTCTTCTGAACCTTGCAAACGTGATCCCTGCAATGGACATCATGTTAGACGACTTTGGTTTTAGCCTGTCAAAGCGTCGCGTAACCCTATCGACCTCTGGCGTTGTGCCAGCCCTCGATAAACTGGGTGATGCCCTCGATGTGGCGTTAGCCGTGAGTATCCACGCACCAAATGATGAGCTGCGCGATATTCTCGTTCCCGTTAATAAAAAGTATCCGCTGCAGGAGTTCCTTGCGGGGATCCGCCGTTATATTGCTAAATCGAATGCTAACCGTGGCCGCGTAACTGTGGAATATGTGATGCTCGATCACATCAACGACAGCACTGAACAAGCCCATGAATTAGCACAATTAATGAAGGATACGCCTTGTAAGGTAAACCTGATCCCGTTTAACCCATACCCAGGTTCGCCCTATGGCCGTTCATCGAACTCGCGCATCGACCGTTTTTCTAAAGTATTGATGGAATATGGTTTGACGGTGATTGTGCGTAAGACTCGTGGAGACGATATTGACGCCGCCTGTGGACAGCTGGCAGGAGATATTCGCGATCGAACCAAACGTTTAGCAAAAAAACGCATGCAAGAAAATCAGATTTCGGTCACAATGAATTAACTCTTTGTTTGCACAGATTTATAGGCTTGCCCATGAAGCATGGATTGTCAGGGTTTTCATTAGCAATAGCCCTGTCATTAACAGTGACGGGGTGCGTAACTGAGCGTACCTATACAGGGACTGATATTCCGGTGTCGGAGCGAAAACTCGATAAAGTCGCGGCCGCCCGGGAGCGTATGCAGCTCGGTTTAACCTATCTTAATCGAGGTAACTCGGAACAAGCCAAGTACAATCTTGATAAAGCAATAGAATATGCGCCAGAGCTCGAAGATGTTCATGTGGCAATGGCCTATTACTACCAAACCGTGGGCGATTTAGTACGTACCGAACAGGCGTATCAAGACGCCATTAATACCAAGGACGCCTCTGGCGATTCCATGAATAACTTTGGGGTGTTTTTGTGCCAACAAAAGCAATACGACAAAGCTGAAAAAATGTTTTTGGCTGCAATAGAAATGCCCAAATATACACGTACCGCATCCAGTTATGAAAACTTAGGCCTTTGCAGCCGAGACGCGGGACGAGCAGAAAAGGCACGACAGTATTTTCAGATGGCGTTAAAGTATGACCCGAGACGCTCGGTGTCGTTACTGGAACTGGTTGAGCTTGGGATGAATAAAGGTGATTATATCGACGCGCGTAACCAATTAGCGCGTTATCACCAAGTGGCAGCCCAGACTCCGGAGAGTTTAACGCTCGGAATAAAAATTGAGCAGGCCTTGAATGATGATGCGGCTATGAAGCGATTTGGCATTTTATTGCTTGCCAAATTCCCCGCATCGTCTCAAGCCAAGCAATACAGAGTTAATTTGCATCAATGAAAGATAACGAAATAAACGCGTCAGTAGAACCTGTTACAGCAAATGAAGCTGAGTCGACGCCTGATGTAACACTCGGAAGTGTACTTAAATCGGCCCGTGAGCAGATGGGATTAAGTATTGCGCAGACCGCGGTGAAGCTGCATTTGCGCCCTGGTATTGTTGAAAATCTCGAAGCCGATGATTTTTCCAATATTGCCTCATCGACCTATGTTCGCGGCTATGTTAAAAATTATGCGCGTATGCTGGGGGTCGACAACGCCCTGATTGAGGCATGTCTTGCAAGACAAGTGCCCCTTGTGACACAGCCTCCGATGCAAAGCTTTTCCCGTAAGACGACTTATCAAGCTCGAGACACAAAATTAAAGTGGCTGAGCTTTTTTATCGTCATTGTTTTGCTTGGTCTGTTCGTGGTTTGGTGGATGCAGAGAGCGACACTCGTTACCCATGTGGACATCTCAAAACCCACTGCTGAAGAGGTAGCCGCAGCGAATCAAACCCTGCCAGGTGATGTCTTGCTAACTGAAACGGATGCAAGTGCACGTTTAAGTGAGATTGCAGTCAACGGCTCAATGGCGACCGATGGTCCGGTAAAAGATACCGATGTTAGCTCTATTGATCCCAACACCAACGTTATGACGGTAATGGAAGGCGAGCAAACGGCTAACTCAAGCAGCGAAGCTAGTCGCAATAGTGTTGCAAATAATGCTAACGAGCCTAAGCAGACTGTAACTGCATCAGGTGCGGTGCAAACGCCATCCAACGCTTCGACTGCAACCGTTCCGGTGCCAAACACCGCTGCTGCACAAACTCAAGTAACAGCTAATGCCAGTGCGACCAATGTCACCAGCTCAACGACGAACGCGCAAAATATGCCTGCTGTAGCTGGGCAATCAACGCTCAATATTCAACTGACGGGCGATTGTTGGATCAACATTGTCGATGCAAACGGTAAGGCGATTGTTGATGGCGTTCGTGGTGCAGGGGCAAATATTCAAGCTAGTGGTGTGCTGCCTTTTAAAGTGATCCTTGGTGCGCCGACAGTCGTTTCGAGTTTTACTGTTGATGGAAAAGCCATTAGTCTTGCTGAATTTCCTAAGGGTCGCGTTGCGCGTTTGACTATTCCACAGGCTTAAGTCTGGCACCTAACGCAGAGTACCGAAAAGAGCGTATTGAGTATGTATAACGAAACACCCATAAAGAGACGTCCTTCAACCCGCATTTATGTGGGTAATGTGCCCATCGGTGATGGTGCACCGATTGCTGTGCAGTCAATGACTAACACTAAGACCACCGACGTTGAGGCGACTGTTGCCCAAATTCGCGCCTTAGAGAAAGTTGGGGCCGATATTGTGCGTGTGTCTGTGCCAACGATGGACGCTGCTGAAGCCTTTAAACTGATTAAGCAATCTGTCTCTGTACCCTTAGTTGCGGATATCCATTTTGATTACCGCATCGCCTTAAAAGTGGCGGAGTACGGTGTGGATTGTTTGCGCATTAATCCCGGAAACATTGGCAACGAAGAACGTATTCGCAGTGTTGTTGAGTGCGCTCGTGATAAAAACATTCCAATTCGTATCGGTGTTAATGGCGGTTCATTAGAGAAAGATCTGATGGACAAATACAAAGAACCCACGCCAGAAGCCCTGCTCGAATCGGCCATGCGCCATGTGGATATTCTGGACCGTTTGAACTTTGATCAATTCAAGGTCAGCGTCAAAGCCTCCGATGTGTTCTTAGCGGTTGAATCCTACCGTTTATTAGCTAAGCAAATTCGTCAGCCATTACACCTAGGCATTACCGAAGCGGGTGGCGCGCGTGCGGGGGCGGTGAAATCAGCCGTCGGTTTAGGCATGCTGCTCGCCGAAGGTATTGGTGATACCTTGCGTATTTCCTTAGCGGCCGATCCGGTGGAAGAAATCAAAGTCGGCTTTGATATTTTAAAATCACTGCGTATTCGTAGCCGTGGCATTAACTTTATCGCTTGTCCTTCGTGCTCGCGCCAAGAGTTTGATGTGATAAGCACAGTTAACGAGCTAGAACGTCGCCTCGAAGATGTGACCACCGCGATGGATGTGTCGATCATCGGCTGTGTCGTCAATGGTCCTGGTGAAGCCTTAGTGTCCCATATTGGCTTGACAGGTGGTCATCGTAAGAGTGGTTATTACGATGAGGGCGAGCGTCAAAAAGAGCGTTTCGACAATGACAACTTAGTTGATTCTCTAGAGGCGAAAATTCGCGCTAAAGCAAGCCAGATGGCTAATCGCATTCAAGTTAAAGACACGACTGAGTAACTGACGCAGCCGAGTAACTCTACAGGTTAAGCGTTATAAAAACACTCAAGGCTTGAGCTAGACCTCGAAACCGACGGGGTCATTTTACGTTTTGTGTTGAACAGCCTATAATGCCTGACATTTTTTATTAATTTAGCGAAATCGGACGAGTCGATACAGTGGCAAAACAGATCCAAGCGATTCGCGGAATGAATGACATTCTGCCAACTCAAAGTCCTCTATGGCAAAAAGTGGAAGCGGTATTACGTTCAAGCGTTGCTGCTTACGGTTACAGCGAGATCCGCACTCCAATAGTGGAAAATACCGATCTTTTTAAACGCTCTATCGGTGAAGTGACTGATATTGTTGAAAAAGAAATGTATACCTTCGAAGACCGTAATGGCGATAGTCTGACGTTGCGCCCCGAAGGTACTGCTTCAACCGTGCGTGCTGGCAATGAGCATGGTCTGCTGTATAACCAAGAACAACGTTTGTGGTACATGGGCCCCATGTTCCGCCATGAGCGCCCGCAAAAAGGCCGTTACCGTCAATTCCATCAATTTGGTGTGGAAGTTTATGGTATTGGTAGCGCCGATATCGACGCTGAAGTGTTGATGTTATCCGCCCGTCTTTGGGAAAAGCTAGGGATCACTGAGCATGTGACGCTTGAGCTCAATACCTTAGGCGATCCTGCCGAGCGCGCCGCTTACCGTGAAGCGTTAATTGCCTTCTTAGAACAACATAAAGACAAATTAGACGAAGATAGCCAGCGCCGTATGTACAGTAATCCACTGCGCGTACTGGACTCGAAAGATCCACAAGTACAAAGCATCTTAGCCGATGCGCCTGCGCTGATGGATTACTTAGGCGAAGAATCTTCACAACATTTTGCACAATTGCGTGAACTCCTCGATGCGGTTGGCATCCAATACCGAGTTAACCCTCGCTTAGTCCGTGGTTTGGATTACTATAATCGTACGGTTTTTGAATGGGTTACCAATAGCTTAGGCTCTCAAGGCACTGTGCTTGCGGGTGGTCGCTATGATGGTTTAGTCGCGCAGCTGGGTGGTAAAGAAACACCTGCAGTGGGTTTTGCTATGGGATTAGAGCGCATCGTCCTACTACTCGAAACCTTAGCGCTGACACAGGATATCCCAGCAGAAGTGGATGTTTATGTTGCCGCTATGGGGGATAACTGCCTAGTTGAAGCCATTAAAGTGGCTCAAGAACTGCGCTCTGCATTGCCCACTCTGCGAGTCATGAGTCACTGTGGTGGTGGCAATCTGAAGAAACAAATGAAGCGTGCCGATAAAAGCGGCGCTCAAGTAGCCTTACTGATTGGCGAAGAAGAACTCGCCGAAGGTGTGGTTACGGTGAAATACTTACGCAATGACAACGAACAACAACGGGTCGCTCGAAATGCATTAAGCGCATTTTTAGCTGAACTTAGCAAATAAGGGGACGTGCGCGTGGAAATTTATAGCACAGAAGAACAACAAGTTGATGCTATCAAGCAGTTCTGGAAAGACTATGGGATCTCGATTGGGATCGGTGCGGTTGTTGGTTTAGGCGGCCTGTACGGTTGGAACACTTATTCCGACATGAAAATCGAGAAGGCTGAAGAAGCTTCACAGGCGTTCCAAGCATTAACCACCAAATCAAGCGATGAAGCTGCCATGCTCGCGGGTGTGGCTGAGTTTTCGAAAAATTACGACCAAAAGGGCTATCAAGCGCTGCTGGACTTGATCGTTGCGAAAACCGCGGTGGAAGCGAAAGATTTCCCTAAAGCGGAAGAAGCGTTAAAGAAAGTGATTGCCGCTAAGCCAGGCGCCGGATTAGACACCATTGCAACGCTGCGTTTGGCGCGTATTCAGGCTGAACAAGGTCAAGTTGACACTGCGTTAGCCACACTAGAGCAAGTGACTGATAAAGCCTTTTTAGCACAACGTGAAGAACTCAAAGGCGACTTCTTTGTACGTCAAGGCCAAGCTGATAAAGCTAAAACAGCTTATCAAGCTGCAATGGATAACGGTGGTGTTGTCACTAGCCCTGCACTTAAAATCAAACTTGATAACCTAAATCAAGCATAAGGGATCCCTTGATGAAGTCTTGGTGCAAGAACCTGCTAGCCGCTGGGTTAAGCCTAGCTATGTTATCCGCCTGTTCTTCTAGCGATGTGGAAGAAGAACCGGTAAGTGAGTTAACTGCGATTCAGGCGACAGTGTTTCCTGAAGTAAGTTGGAGCGCCTCTGTAGGTGACGGTGTCGGTGATTACTATTCTCGCCTTACCCCTGCAGTTCGTTACGGTAAAATTTTTGCAGCCGACCGTTATGGTGAAGTCGTGGCCTTTGACGAAGCCACGGGTGAACAGGTTTGGAAAAAAGATTTTAGCGAAGAGTTTCGTGATAATGCCTTAGCCAAAAACAAAGGCGCACGCTTAGCGGCGGGTATCACTGCCGCACGCAATAAACTCTTTATCGGCGGTGAGAGTGGTCTATTGGCTGCTCTGAATGCCGAAGATGGCCAAGTGCTATGGCATGTGATTGCGGGTGGTGAATTATTATCTAAGCCAACCGTGGCTGATGATGTTGTGGTGGTGAGTACTAGTTCTGGTTCACTTGAAGCCTATAACGTTGATACAGGTGCAAAACTGTGGGTCTATGACATGCAGTTACCTAATCTGACGCTCCGAGGTACAGGATCAGCAGCCTATGAAGCGGGTGGTTTCTTTATTGGTACCGCCGATGGCAAAGTGGCTGTTGTAGTGAAAAACAATGGTCAAGCTGCATGGGAACAAGCCATCTATAATCCAACGGGTGGCAGTGAGTTTACCCGTATGGCTGATGTGGATATGACGCCGCTGATCCTTGGCGACAACTTATATGCCGTCAGCTATAACGGTAACTTAGCCTCGATGGAATTACGTTCGGGACGAGTTGTTTGGTCACGTAAGTATTCAAGCTTCAATGAGTTAGCTACTGCGGGTTTAAGTTTGTTCTTGGTTGATGACCACAGTCGTATCTACTCGGTTGATAGACGTAACGGCTTAGAACTGTGGAGCAACTCTGAGCTGGTTAATCGCACGCTCACTTCACCAGAGGTGTATAAAGACTATTTAGTCGTGGGCGATTTTGAAGGTTATCTACACTTTATCGACCGCAGCACTGGTAGCATTGTTGGTCGCATCCAAGTGGACAGCGCTGGATTATTCAGCCAGCCATTAGTGGTGGATGATAAAATCTACGTGCAAGGTCGCAGCGGAAACTTGGCTGTTGTAACACTTCCCTAGTTAAAAGTGTTATCCTTGTAGAGCCCCTGGAAGTGTGTTCCGGGGGCTTTTTATTGAAAAGTTTTTTAGAGGCAAAATCATGATCCCTGTAGTGGCCCTTGTTGGTCGGCCGAACGTCGGTAAATCCACCTTATTTAACCGCCTTACGCGTACGCGTGATGCGCTGGTTGCTGACTTTCCTGGCCTAACACGTGACCGTAAATATGGTCGAGCATTCCTATCCGGCTATGAGTTTATCGTGGTGGATACCGGCGGTATCGACGGCACTGAAGAGGGGATCGAAACTAAGATGGCCGAGCAGTCCCTTGCCGCTATCGAAGAAGCCGATGTGGTGTTATTTATGACCGATGCGCGTGCCGGGTTAACCGCGGCGGATTTGTCTATCGCCCAGCATCTGCGTAGCCGCCAAAAAACCACCTTTGTGGTTGCTAACAAGATTGACGGTATTGACGCCGATTCTGCCTGTGCCGAATTTTGGTCTTTGGGGTTAGGTGAAGTCTATCAAATGGCTGCCGCCCAAGGCCGCGGTGTAACCAATATGATTGAGTACGCCTTAACTCCTTACGCTGAAGCCATGGGCATTGAGCGCCAAGGTGAAGAGGAAGAGGTCGATGAGCGTCAGTACACTGAAGAAGAAGCCGAAGCCGAGCAAAAACGTCTGCAGGACTTACCGATCAAACTCGCCATCATTGGTAAACCTAACGTAGGTAAATCGACCCTGACCAACCGTATCTTAGGTGAAGAGCGTGTGGTGGTTTACGACGAGCCTGGCACAACCCGCGACAGTATTTATATTCCGATGGAACGCGATGGTCGCGAATATGTGATTATTGATACTGCTGGGGTTCGCCGCCGCAGTAAAGTCCATGAAGTGATCGAAAAGTTCTCGGTGATTAAAACCCTCAAAGCGGTTGAAGATGCTAACGTGGTGTTGCTTATCATCGACGCCCGTGAAGGCGTTGCCGAGCAAGATCTTGGCCTATTAGGGTTTGCCCTAAACGCAGGCCGCGCGTTAGTGATTGCCGTTAACAAGTGGGATGGTATCGACCAGGGCATTAAAGACCGCGTTAAGAGTGAACTTGACCGCCGTTTAGGCTTTATCGACTTTGCTCGTATTCATTTTATTTCGGCGCTGCATGGCACGGGTGTTGGCCATCTGTTTGAGTCGATTGAAGAAGCTTACGACAGCGCGACTCGCCGCGTAAGTACCTCAATGCTGACCCGCATCATGCAAATGTCGCAGGATGACCATCAGCCGCCATTGGTGAACGGTCGCCGCGTGAAACTGAAATACGCCCACGCCGGTGGTTATAACCCACCAATTGTGGTTATTCACGGTAACCAAGTCAGTAAGCTACCGGATTCTTACAAGCGCTACATGATGAACTACTTCCGCCGTTCATTAAAAGTGGTCGGTACGCCAATCCAACTGCGTTTCCAAGAGGGTGATAACCCGTTTGAAAACAAAGTTGAAAAGCTGACTATGAGTCAAGAGCGTCGCCGTAAACGCGCCCTGAGTCATATTAAAGACCGCAAGGCCAAATAAGACTCAAGCGAAAAACCGAGTCATTTATTTAAGTGAATCAATAGAAAAGGAACCCTAGGGTTAACACCATTCACTTAAGAATGTTTTGAACGAACGGTCCTTTCTTTGGGCCGTTTTCTTTTTTCAGGCAGAATGTAACGTTTGACTCGTTCCCGCATGACCTTCAGCTTGGTTGGAATAGAACCCGGGGCTGCGATAGCACACCATAAAATTTCGTCCTGAATATCGCGTAACGCCATCACAAAACTGATGCGAAGTGGCGATACCTTCGCTTCTGTCGCGATTCGACTGATTTCAACGCGAACCAGATTATACCAATCGTATTAAATATCTGTTCATTCAGCGGGAGTTAAACGGGCTTTAGACAAGGCGAAGGCTTGAAGGCATAGTGGCGCTCTGTCGAAAGCCTTAAACGCAGTATAAAGCCCGTTCAACCCCGCCCTTCGGGAGCCTCACAGGCATCTCACTCCCGTGTTAAATTGACTTAAAAGGGAATAACCATTTCTTCGTCAATGCGCCTTGGATTGAGATGCCTGTGAGGCTCTGAACTGATTAGATATTTAATGTGATTGGTATTATATGCCAGCAACACGCCCCAGATTTCCTGGTACACACCATCCACAGATTGACTTCGCAGTAAAATACTATCTTCGAGCATCTGGTGCTTGAGTTCGGCGTAGCTGTTCTCGATTTCCCAGCGTTCAAAATACACATCCAGAATATCTTGAGCAGGATAAACACTCGTATCTGTCAGTGAACTCAGCACGCCTTGGATATGACGCTTGCTAGTCACTGGCGGGTAAAGAACTAACCGTGCGGTTCAATGCTCTGGCAGGCTTGGGACAAGCTTATGGACATGCGCAGATACAGCCATTTCCACTAAAAAAATCATGGTCGCTATAGCGATGAAGGATGTTGTACTTCGTGTTGCTTTTCAACGGCACCATCCAGTGGCTGCCACTCTGCGCCCGTTGCCAGTTAACCAGCAACTCGGCACTTAAATAACAGCGGTCAAAGATGGTCAGTGAATGGTTGGGGACTTTGCCGACTAACTGTTTTGCATAGGTCACTTCACCCTCTGTGCTTGGACCAAAGACTACATCGGGGATTAAGCGACTTCGCAGGGAACTCAGTGCACACAAGCGGGCAACTGGATACACAGTGCTGCGTGTTGCGCTATGTTTTATCCTGCCGAAATGTGTTGCCAGCTCATCGGTATCGGCGGTTCTGAACAGGGTACCATCAACGGAGAAAAGGTTAAGACCATGCCAAGTATCATGACTGTCTTCCTGCAAAGCCCAATGCTGAGCGGTAATGCCAAAGAGTTTTGCCAACGGTTCATACGTCAGTCGTTGGCGTGCCTGCGAAATTGCACTCGGTGCGACGGTATCACCTGCGGCGTTTTGCACACTCAAATCCAGTTTAGAGACAACTTCAGCAATCGAGCGGTCGCGAAACAGTCCCATCGCGACGACCAGCCAAACAACGAGTTTGGCAGGCAATTTACGTCGGCGAATGCTGGATTTATTTGTCAGTTCAAACGCTTGCTGAACCCATTCCAGCGGAATGGATTGCTGAAACGTACAGAGTGATTCGGGGACTGCGAATGAATCCGTATCAAGTAACCAATGTTGCAGCAAAAAATACCTTCATGACCGGACGGTGATGAGGGCATTCTGACTCAACCGATCAGCATAGAAAGTTGCTTAACTGATCGGTGTTAACCTTAGGGCGGTTTTTTGTGCCATAAACCGTCATGCTGCTGTGTAGTATTCCACTGTTACCCTAAATTTAATGGCCGGAGTAGAGTGAAATCCGCTGTAGTGTTTTCCCTTACTGAGTAAAAGGAGTTTTTCATGGCCAATATTTTAATCATCGCCGGTGATTTTGTTGAAGATTATGAGTTAATGGTGCCGTTTCAAGCCTTACAAATGGTGGGGCACTGTGTCACTGTCGTTTGCCCCGATAAAGTGGCGGGACAAACTATTAAAACGGCAATTCATGACTTTGAAGGCGACCAAACCTATACCGAAAAACCGGGCCACTTGTTTGCGCTTAATGGCAATTTTGCAGGCGCTAACGCGAGTGATTTTGATGCACTGTTGCTTCCCGGTGGTAGGGCGCCTGAGTATTTACGCCTAAATCCTGCCGTGATTGCCCTTGTTGCAGATTTTTCGGCGCAGGATAAACCAATTGCGGCTATTTGCCATGGAGCACAGTTACTGACGGCGGCCGATGTTATTCGAGGTAAAAAAGTGTCAGCTTATCCAGCCTGTGCGCCTGAAGTGAAACAAGCTGGAGCCGAGTATTGTGATATTGAAGTCACTGCGGCGATTACCGATGGCAAATTAGTTACCGCACCCGCATGGCCAGCGCATCCTGCATGGTTGGCGCAGTTTAACAAGTTATTGAATTAACGATACTCATCCAGCGTAATTTATGGCATAACAGTTCGGGTCGGGCTTAAGTGGTTTAACACTTAAGTTGTGCTAGGGGAGTGATATTGTGTGTGAAATTTATTCCGGTGCTGAACCTGAACTGTTTGAGCTCAAAACCCGCTCTATTAGGATCGATGGTGTGGTGACGAGCGTGCGCCTCGAGGCGATTTTTTGGCAGATTATTGAAGAGATTGCCGAGGATGCAGAGCTCAGTGTGGCGGTATTTTTAACCCGAATTTACCGCGAGGTGTTAGCGCGCCAAGGAGAGGTGGCCAATTTTGCCTCTTTACTGCGGGTTGCCTGCACAACCCATCTCAATCAAGGCCAGCGCTTGGTGCTTAAACCTAAGATGGCATTAAACGCTAAATCATCGTAAAGCTATGACCTGCAAATACGCTTAGCTCGCCAAGCTTTGTGTATATTTTTGGATGATTTGCTCCACTTTGCCATTGGCTTTTAGTTGGGCTATCGCTTGGTTGAGCGCGGGAAGCAAGTTGGCATGCTCCTTACGCAGCCTTATTACCAGTTCGCCATCGGAATGCACTGCTGCCAGCACAACGGGGATCCGCAGCTGAGTAGACCAATACAATGCGGGGTAATTACCGGCAATAATGGCATCGACTCTGTGTTTATCTAAGGCTTTGATCAGTTCTTGCTCTGAGGTAAAGTCTGCACGGATAAAATCCTGATCGTCATGATATAAATAACCGCGTACTGTACCTATTTCTTTGCCTTTTATCTGGCTTATCTCGTTATATTTACTGGCATTCTCTGGCAATGTGACCACATATTCAGTGATTTGCATTATTGGGGCCGATTTAACAAACAGTGGCCCTAAATCCTGTTTTTCAAACCAGCTCGGACTGACGATGTCAAAATCCAATAACCCTGTTTCTAGCGCATGATTGGTGCGTTTTGGCGACAGGGTGAGAATTTCAGCTTTGATTTCAGCCATATCTAAAATCATCGGGATAAGCTCAGTGATTATCCCCGGATCCTCAGCTTGATTACCGATAAAATAGGGATACCAAGAATAGGACCCAGTGATATTGTATTTGAGAGGTTCTGCAAAGGTGCTTTGCTGCGAAGTTAAACAAAGGGCGAACAAGGCAAATCGAACTAAGTGTTTATACTGCCAACATTGCTTAATCATATTGCCTTTATCCTAGTTGTCTCTGCGTTAGCCAAAGTCTATCCGATGGTCATTTTTCCGAAACTGGATGAACAAATGTTGATTGGGTCAAAATAAGCCACATCTACATATTCAAACTGTTTTACGCTTTTTGCTATTACACTTTAAGCCAATAGCAGACATAGGGCTGGAAGCTGATTCCGTGGATAAATCTGATAGGTTTTATGGTGTTTGATGAGGCTTGTTTTCTTATTACCTTGGCTGACAAGCAATCCATGGGAAAGGGCAATTCTGGTGAATAACTGCTCATCGGCACGGACATATAAGTTGATGGGGTTGATCAACTTATTATCTTGAATATGCTGGGTAAATTCTTTTACATCAATGACTAAACTAGATTGGCCATCGCCATCTAACTTCAGTTTTGTGTTAATTTCAGTATCGGTAAACACTAACCACTCGCACTCAGTTAACTCGGTAATCATGGCATTTAAGGCTGTGCCTAATTCGAGTGGTGAATTCTCAGCAGTTTGATATTGATAAACGATTCTCTCCAATAACCGCTTAAGTTCAGCGCCAGCCCCTTGGCTACGGGCCATACGGATCCACGTGGTCAGATCATCCGCAACCAGTTTAGAAAAGCGTTTTTCTTTTAGCGCTTCAACCATCCAGTTGCATAAAAAATGGCTTTCCTGTGCGGGAGTGCGTTGAGCTTTTTTGGCTTGAGCTGAGGTTGTTAAATCGGCAAGCCCTGCTAGCGCGAGTTCGAGTATGGCTTGATTATAGGTTTGAGAATTCATTGTGGCTCCGCCGCGGGCTAAAGGGATTGATCTGATAAAACTTGGGCGATGTTCATTGCGGCGGAAGTAGTTTAGCAAAGCAGCCGCTAAATCGATAACGATTCTTACCAACTGCGATGCCGTATTGTGGTTTATTCTGGCGAGCCTACTAGGCTTGCTGCGGTTAAAATCAATTTAGGCGCGGGCCTGACCTTGTAGTTAGGGTTCAAATATTGAAAGTGAATTAATCCTTTTTTATCAGCAATATAAATAGCAGGCACTGGCAGAACTAACCGTTTATCGCCTTCGGGCGTTGTCCAAAGAGGATTCTCCAGTTGTAAACGATTGGTGTAGGACTCAGTGACTTGTTTGCTGGTGTAAAATGCAATTCCAAAGGCTTGAGATGCAAGCATTTTTTCATCTGAAAGTAATAAGTATTTCAGCTCGTTTTTGGCCGCAGACGCCTTAAGCTGCGCGGGCGTATCCGGAGAAATTCCTACTAACTGAAAGCCCATTTCAATCAGTTTTGGCTCGATCGCCTTTAATTGTCCCATTTGGTTATTGCAAAACGGGCACCAGCCGCCGCGGTAAAAGAAGAAAATCGTGGGTTTTTGCTCAGTTAACTTAGTTAATTCGACCTCTTTGCCATTCAAATCTTGCAAGGTGATCGCGGGGATCTGCTCGCCATTTAGCAGCGGGCTAATGGAATATTCATCTTGAGCAATAGGTTGGGCTAAGGTCGTTAAACTGCTGAGTAATAGGGTGGTTGCCAGTAAAAAGCGCGGTAGTGTGGACTGCATTAGAACATCTCTCTTCGTAATTAGTTATTGTTTCAATTAAATATTTTCCTATTAACGGTAAACCGCCATTAGCCTGTGTACTTGGGGGACTGAGCATAGGTGGTACACTCATAAATAAGAACGGCGAGATGCGAAATTTATTGCAGTATTTGTTGTTATTTTTTTGGTGTAGTTTTTCCAGTGTTGACTGACCAGGCGTTTGGCAAGCCTGTTCTTTTTCCTTTAAAAGAGCCGCGTTTAATTTGCTTGGAATAACCACCGCTCACTCCTTGTTTCGCTGGCTCGATATGGCAAAACGAAAAATCTAAGCTCGAAACCTCAATACGCCTTAATAGATAGCCCGTTATTGGATCAATTTTACTGTCTGTTATGCCTGTGTTTGTCGAAGTGATACTATTGTGACCTCTATTAAGGTTTGGTTTTATCTTGTTAATTTGAACATATCTAATAGGAAAGAGGTTAATGGATAAGGGATTATTTAAGGCATTAAAGAAAGTCTATTATAAAAAATCATACCGAACAGATGAAAATGGCTACCAACAAAGAATAGATAATGGCGATGTGTTTGATGTTAAGACAGGCACAACATTTTATTCTTACCAAGGGTTGTCTGCTGCTGAAATTAAGCTAATTGAACAGAGTCAATATCCAGTCAACGAGCGTGTTAGATTCACCCATGATGAGGTCGTGCTTGCCTATAAAGCATTACTCACACAGCATAATTTGTCGCTGGAGAATCTATTAGCTGCCTATGTATGTGGTTTTTCGAGTTTCCCTCGCGGTAGGCAGCCGATACTGAGCTATTTATTTGCCAAAGCCTTGCCGGAACACTCGATGAACAACCATGGTGAGATTTGCCCTGTGTGTTCAATTAAAGACGTTAATTGGTTAGAGAAGGGTTACAAAATCTTTAGCTGTTATGCGGGCAGTGTGTGGAACGAACGTTGGGTGGGTAACCTCATAGAATTAGAGGAGTTTTGTACACTGCCCCCACGCAAACCTAGTGCAGATGATTTAGCGATTTTTTCAGCCTTAATCGACACTATCCGCCAAGCGCCTTTGGATGAAACGCCCGGTAAGTTGGAGCAAAGGGTAAAAAAAGCAAAAATCCTGCCTCAATTTGAAAAGTACAGTTTTCGTGGCCAGTTGATGGTTCTGGCTGAGCTTGGTGTGATGCCAAATTCCTATATCGCACCGCTCTATGAGGCTTTTACCCCATTTGATGAGATTTGTAATACCAAATATCCCGGCTGTGTCCGCTCTGATATTATTTTGCCACTCGCAGGTTGGCGCGGTGAAAACAGTATCAATGAGACAAGGTTTAAAACCTTATTCGGTAGCATGATGCCTGAAAAGCACTGTGAGTAAGGTGAGTGTTAAAGGGGGAATAAAAAAGCGTCCGTTTAAGGACGCTTTAACATTACTATTAGTATATTAAATCAGCGCGTTAAGATAGTTATCAACGCGACATTATTTGAGTTTTTTACCTTTGCTTGGTGCTTGGCCTACTTTCACTTTAACGCGGCGGCCCTGCATGCTTTTCTCGGCAATAATTTGCTCGCTGACATTGTCGAGTCGCTGTTGTTTCTTAGCGAAACTGCGGCGGGTTTGTAGCTGCTTTAACAACAAGTCACGGCTACCCACCTCATATCCAGGCACGGTAATGCGGCGAATTTTTTGGCCGATAAGTTTTTCAATATCCGCAAGGGTGCGTTCTTCTTCACGGCTTACAAATGAGATTGCCACGCCACTTTTACCTGCACGACCTGTACGGCCGATACGGTGAACATAATCTTCGGCAAGGAAGGGTAAGTCGAAGTTCACCACATACTCAAGGCTGGGAATATCTAAACCGCGGGCGGCCACTTCGGTCGCGACTAATACGCGCACTTTACCGGACACAAATTCACGCAGCGCACGGCGACGGCTACCTTGGGCCTTTTCACCGTGTACCACTTCAGAGGGAATACCGTCTAAGTTTAATTCTTTAACCAGAGTATCCGCCGCATCGCGCGTTGCGGTAAACACTAACACTTGTTGCCAGTTCTTTTTACCAATCAACTCAGATAACAGCTCGCGTTTACGACGCTGCTCTACTGGATACACCACTTGGCTTACAGTATCGGCGGTGGTGTTTTGTTTATCGGCGCTGATCACTTGGGGTTTGGCCATCATTTCGTTGGCCAGTTTTTTCACTGCGCTGGAGAAGGTGGCCGAAAACAGTAGGTTTTGACGCTTCTTATTGACCGCTTGGAGGATTTTTTGGATGTCGGCACTAAAGCCCATATCCAGCATGCGATCGGCTTCATCGAGCACTAAAAAGTCAACGCTAGACAGACTTAAGTTACAGGCGGTGAGGTGCTCGAGTAAACGGCCTGGGGTCGCGACAATAATATCGGCGCCGCGTTTTAACTTTTGGGCTTGAGTCTCAACTTTTACGCCGCCGTAAATTGTTAATACGCTGAAATTTAAATATTTGCTGTAGGCTTCAACGTTTTCTGCTACTTGGGCTGCAAGTTCACGGGTTGGGGTGAGTATGAGTACCCGAGTATTAGATTTTAAGGTTTCACTTGGGTTTTCAACCATCTTCTGCAGTATCGGCAGAGCGAAGGCGGCGGTTTTACCCGTGCCGGTTTGCGCGCTGGCGAGCACATCTTGGCCGCGGCGGATGGCGGGGATCGCTTGCTGCTGAATAGGTGTCATTTTTTGATAACCGCAATCTGAGATAGCGCGTAAAATCTCGGGGCAAAAACTAAAAGATTCAAATCTCATTTTGGATTCCTGTCATTCACTAATTCAATCATTCAAGCGCCTCACCCTATTGCAGACACTTTTTAACGCAAAGTATTCTGCTACAGGCGAACGTTAACGCACTTGTTTGTGCCTTTCTAACACTTAGCGGTCAGAAAAATGGCGGGCGCGGAGTATAGCAAAATTTTCGGTTAAAACCTGTACTTTTTAACCCTTTGGCGGTTTATGCCGATATTGCTGCTGTTTTGCTGATAATCAGCGGATTAACTTAGGGCGTGGTGTGGATAGAGGATACCGCGCCATTGTTTGTAGGCAATGGCGCAGCCGTGGGATTAGCCAAAGGCTCGGCGTAGGCCAAGTGCTTTTTCAGCACTGTGTTTTAAGTGATTGGCGGCATCGCCAATCTGATGCGTTGCCGCGAGGTTTTCACTGCTACTTTGGGTGATGAAATGAATATTGTTGGTGATTTCATGCACCACTTGGCGCTGCTGATCGGCGGCCACCGCATTTTGCTGAGCAAAGGTGTGGATCTCGCTGACTTCTTGGTAAATGGTGTTGACGTTTTCTGCAGAGGTTTGAATGTCGTTAGCGCAGAGCTCTGCATGTTGGCGGCTTTGCTCCATTTCCTTTGCCCACGCATTTAACATGCTGAACATTTTGTCGACACTCTGCGAAATACTGTTGGTTGATAATTGAGTGCGGCTCGACAGGGCACGCACTTCATCGGCCACTACCGCAAAGCCTCGTCCTTGTTCACCCGCCCTAGCAGCTTCAATGGCGGCATTGAGGGCAAGCAGGTTAGTTTGCTCGGCAATCGAATCAATCTCACCCATGGCACTGGCAACCCGTTCAGCTTCTTTATTAAGCAGATTGGCATTATTTGCGGCATTGGCGACGGATTTAGCCAGCAGTTCGACCTTTTGGGTATTGGCCTTCATATTCGCGCTGCTCTTTAGGCAGAGCTCATAGGCGGTATTAATGCTGGTGGAGGTTCGTTGGGTGTTTTGAGCGACTTCGGTAATCGTCGAACTCATTTCTTCCATTGCACTTGCCAGTTGTTCGAGCTGGTTTTTCTCTTGATCTAGGCTGGCATAAGTTTGTTCTGTGGTGACAACCAGTTGATCGGCTATCGCATGCAATTGATTAGCTTGATCTTGAGTGCGGCCAAGCACGCCATTCATCTTGGCTTGTAATAAAATTAATTGAAAATCGAGAATCGATGAAGTATCTGCTCCCGAGTAGATATAGCGACTAATCGAGTCGTATTTTGTTTGCATATCAATCAACTTAGCCGGAATACGAAAGGCCTCATCGTAGAAGATGGCTAAGTTAAGGCCCATTAAAATCGCGCCTGCGATAATCACACCCCAACCCCAAAAGTAACCCGCAATCAGTAATCCTGTCGAGGCGACAACGGCTGATACAGCACGTTTTTGCATCAAACTTAGTGGTTTGGGGATTGGTTTGTTGTGTAATAACCGGCGGTAAATCGCTGTGGCTTTAGATACATAGGCCGCCTGTGGCTGCAGACGCACCGACTGGTAACCAACGATAGTGCCATTCTCAAAGATAGGAGACACAAAGGCATCGACCCAATAAAAATCGCCATTTTTACAGCGATTTTTAACTATACCACGCCAAGATTGGCCCGATTTTAGCTTTTCCCACATCTCTTTAAAGGCGGCACTGGGCATATCGGGGTGGCGTACTTTGTTGTGGGGATGTCCAATTAATTCGTCAGCACTGTAGCCTGAGACTTCTGCAAAGCGTTGGTTAACATAGGTAATAATCCCGCGAGTATTGGTTGTGGAAATTAACTCATCTTGAGGCGTTAGGCGGATTTCCTGTGCATTGCTGTGGGTAATTTTACTGCGGCTAGTGTTACTCAGGCTCATTTAGTGTGTCCATTCAGGGCCGATGCTATGAATTAGGGTAAATGTAATGGTAAAGCTTGCGCCGACTCTCATTGGTGTCGGCTAGTTATGTGACAATGGTATCATTTTGTGTGGGTGTTGGAGAGTGGTTTTTAGCGTTACCCATAAGAAAAGTAATGCATTTTTATTTTTCTAACTTTTTAAAAATATTAGTTTTTTATTATGGTTTAAACGAGTGTTTATCCTGTCTATTGCCAAATTTAGTGTGATATCTACTTTAGTGTTAGCGATTTTTTTTCAGGAAAAATAACGCTAGATTCACAACGCGCCCTAAAATTTTTTACTAAGCTTTTTAACACATTGGGAATATTGCTAAGTCATATGGGTTTACATGGTTTTTATTGGGCTTACGCAAGACAAAAATGTTTTCAGATAGATAAGCTCGAGAGTTCTAAAGGTAAGACGATTAAGGGCTTTAGACCATTTACAAGGTAGTATTGGATTGCAAAAGGATTTTTATGGCTAGAGCAGAGCCGAGAGAATTTACCCGTTATACATCCGGTCTTTCCCATTGGCGCAGATTGATTTTTAAGCGGTTATTTTGGTTTCTTGCCATTCTCTGTGTGCCTGTGTACATCACCAGTGTTTACCTTTGTATTGTTGCCAATTTATGGGGCATGGTGATTTTTGATACCATCGCGTATCTGTTTTTAATGTTATTGCTGTTGTACCCGCATTTTTCAGATCGGATGCGTTTGGGCTGTGGATGCGTGCTTACCTACGCCATTGGCGTTGGGTTTCTTATTGCGATAGGACCGTCTGGGGCTGGGTTTTTCTGGTTATTTATTTTTCCTCCACTCAGTAGCATTTTTTTAGGTGCTAAGGCGAGTATCTATGCCCAAGTAATTAATGGGATAAGCTTAATTTTGATTGGTGTGGCTTATCATCTGGAGTGGCTGATTTGGCCTGTCACGGAAGGTTATCACCTTGGTATTTGGGCTGTGGTCGCAATCAATTTTTTAGTGACCAATGCGATGGTTACCTTAACCGTGGCTTATCTGCTCGGTAAGTTAAGCTCTTCTCTTGATTCAACGTTGGCCTCTCGGCAAGCGACCGTGCTCGGCTTAGCAAAGCTTGCCGAGTATCGTGATAATGAAACTGGGGCGCATTTATTAAGGATGCGGCAATACTCTAAAATGTTAGCGGCCCAGCGTATGTTGGCCGAAAATCCACCACCAGAGTTAGACGAAGATTTTATTCAAGACATTAGTCTCTCGGCAATTTTGCATGATATCGGCAAAGTGGGCATAGCCGATGCGATTTTGCTAAAGCCAGGTCGATTAACACCCGAAGAGTTCGAACAAATAAAAGCACACCCCATGATCGGTGGGCAGGTGCTAGCCAGTTTATTAGAATATGCTCCCCGATGTACGTTTATTACGATGGGGAGGGACATTGCTTCTGGCCACCATGAGAAATGGGATGGAAGTGGTTATCCACTCGGATTAAAAGAAGAAAATATCCCATTGTCGGCAAGGATAGTCGCACTTGTTGATGTGTATGATGCGTTAACGTCACCACGCTGTTACAAGCGACCCTTTAGCCATGAAGAAGCACTCGCCTTGATCCTTGAGGGGCGTGCGAAACATTTTGACCCAGCCTTAGTCGATTGTTTTATGCAAATTCATACTGAGTTTGAGGTGTTGTCAAAAGCGTCGTTACATGATGATCCTCAGTTAACGGTGGCACAACCTAAAACGTTGTAACCTCAATACGCTAAAACAATAAACCCAAGACTGATTGTCTTGGGCTTATGTGGTTTGGGTTTTTAACGATGAGTGATTAAATGGCTTTTGTCGCCTGTGTGAGCCACTCAAGTTCACTGCCAGACATCAAAGGCGACAGGGTATTAAACACTTTCTGATGGTAAGTATTAAACCAGTCGATTTCGCCTTGGGTTAACAAGCTCTTATCGATAAGGCGTGCATCCATTGGGATCAGTGTTAAGGCATCAAATTCATACATTTCACGTTCGGCGCCCTTTAATGCTTCACAATGCTGCACCACCACTAGGTTTTCTAAGCGAATGCCGAAGCTGTCGGCGCGGTAATAACCGGGTTCGTTGGATAACACCATGCCAGGTATTAAGGCGATGGCATTGAGGTTTTTACCGATGCGCTGCGGACCTTCATGCACACTTAGGAAATGGCCGACGCCATGGCCTGTGCCGTGGTCGTAATCAAATCCATGTTGCCACAGATATTGGCGGGCAAAGGCATCGAGTTGTTGGCCTGTCGTGCCTTTAGGATAGCGGGCTTGGTCCAAGGCGATATGGCCTTTAAGTACCAGTGTCACCATCTTTTTCTGTTCATCACTCACTTCGCCAATGGCGATAGTTCGGGTTACGTCCGTGGTGCCATCAATATACTGAGCACCAGAATCCACTAAGTAGATGCTGTTCATCGTCATCAGCGCAGGCGTGCCATTGTTATGGTTATAGTGACACATGGCCGCATTGGCGCCAGCAGCGGAGATGGTGTCGAAGCTTGGCTCGCGATACTTGGGATCTTCGAGGCGGAAACTTTCTAACTTGTCGGCAAGAGTGGCTTCATCGTGCAGACGATTAGCCGCGACTTCGGCATCGAGCCAAGCAAGAAAACGACTGACCGCAACACCATCACGGATGTGGCTGGCACGCATACCTGCTAATTCGGCGGCATTTTTTTGGGCTTTAGGCAGAGAGACGGGGTCGATACCGGCAATCAATTTGGCGCCTGCATCGCGGGCGAGATTTTGCGCCCAAGCGTTAGCAGAGTTGGGATCGGCCAGCAGTTTCACGCCCTGCAAACTTGCCAAGGTATCTGCAAGGGCAGCTTCGCTGTTAAAGCTCACACCCGCTCCAACGTGTTCCTCAATGCCTTCAGGGAGTTTGCTTAAATCGGTAAACAGTTGCATATCACCATTGGCATGAAGCAGGGCGCAGCCGAGCACGACAGGGAGGCGAGGTACATCATTGCCACGGATATTGAGCAGCCAGCAGAAGGAATCTAATGCGGCGATCAGCGCGACATCGGCGCCCGCTTTTTTGACTAAGGCACCAATCTCGGTACGCTTTTGCAAGCTGGTTTTGCCAGCACTGTCGTTACTAAATAAGGTGATAGCTGCGCTCGACGGCGCAGGTCGATTTTGCCAGTGCTTATCAATAGGATTTTGCTCTACGGCCACTAACTCTATTTGTGCTTTGGCAAGTGTGGCTTTGGCGTTTTCAAACCAGGCTAAAGTGTGTAAACGGGCATCAAATCCAACGCGTGCACCTGCGGGTAACGTGTCGCATAGCCATTCGACTTGCGGCGTGTCGGTCAGGCTTTCATAGCTAAAAAGGTTAGCATCGACTTGTAAACGCACTTGTACCGTATAACGACCATCGGTAAAAATGGCGGCTTTGTCTTTTAGGACAATCGCCATGCCCGCCGAACCCGTAAAATCCGTCGCCCAGTAAAGACGCTCGTTGTGTTCTGGCACATATTCCCCTAAATATTCATCAGCGCGGGGGATGATAAAGGCATCTAGGTTGGCGTTTGCTAGCTCACTACGAATAGCGGCAAGACGGTTGGCAATCTTATTGTGTGACGACGATGGTAACGACATAGGGGCTCCAAATGATGGCATTGACTACAGAGGTAGGCTGCCAAATTATCATGGGTAATGCTGGCAAAAAGGATGCAAATTGACGGCGATTATCGCAAGCTCAGCAACTAAGATGCAAGATATGGAATAAAGGATTTTGTATACAATTTTGTGTTTTAGCCGACATTTTGTGAGCAAAATGGCTGTGATCTTTCGCAAACAATTAAATTGAACTGTTAGCTTTATCACTCAAAAGTCGTTACTAATTCTTACAAATTAGATACTTAACTTTTATTCAATCGCCAATATTGGCCCATTATGCTAACATTCGCCATCTCCGCTCGGGGTCAGAGGGGAGCACATGTATCAGTGGAGTTGGCGATGCAAACATTAACAATAGACGTGGGCGGTAGCAAAGCCCTGTTCGAACTTCAACTCAAGGGGCATACAGAACAATATAAAATCCCCACGGGTGAAGGCTTTAAAATTGAAGACTTAAATAATCAAATCGCGGCACTAGAACGGGATTATGATTTACAGCATTACCATTTAGCGATCGCTGTACCAGGACTTGTACAACAGAATCGTTTGGTATCCTGTAAATCCTTGCCTGGTCTGAATGGACTGAGTTTTGATACCTTGAAAACCCAAGGTCAACTTAAGTTTATCTGCAATGATATTGACGCGGGAATGCAGGCAACCTGTGACGAAAAATATGCCTGTGAGTTGTTAGTCATGTGTGGCACCGGTATCGGTATGTCGATTGCGTTTAACGGCAAAGCATTTACTGGTGCAACTGGGGTCGCAGGTGAATTAGGGCATTGCCGGGTGATGACTGAGTCGGGTGAGTTTAGTTTAGAGCAACTCGCCAGTGGTGATTCTATCCGTAGTCGTAAGATTTCCACTGCCGATGATTTATACCGTTCTGGCACCTATCTCGGTATGGGATTGGCGTGGGCAGTAAATCTCTTTAATCCCAATCGGATCTGGTTAGCAGGCGGCATGATGAACAGTGCGCCCTACTATAAAGGGTGTCTGGATAGCTTAAGACGCATGGCCTTAAGTGCGCCATTAGCCGAAATGAAGATTAATCGCGTTGATGATATGGAAACCTTGGTTTGCCGTGGTTTATCAGTGATCTTGGCAAGGGATTTTTCGGATAAGGCTGATTTGTAAAAAGTAGAGATGGAAATAAACGAAAGCCCTGCAATGCAGGGCTTTGTTTTTAATGCAAAATTAATTAATCTTCAACAGTTCCACATCAAAAATCAGCACTGAGCCGCCACCAATTTTACCCGTGCTGCGATTGCCGTAGGCAAGATCGCTGGGAATAAAGAAGCGATACTTGTCGCCTTCAACCATCAGTTGCACCCCTTCGGTCCAACCTTTAATCACCCGATTCAGCGAGAAGGCTATCGGCTCACCGCGCTCGACCGAGCTATCAAACACTGTGCCATCAATTAAAGTGCCATGGTAATGCACAGTTACGGTATCGCTCGCCTTAGGATGAATAGTGCCAGAGCCTTGATTTAACACTTGATATTGCAAACCTGAAGCTGTGGTAACCACACCTTCTTTGGTTTTGTTTTGCGCTAAAAATTCATTACCTAAACGGATATTTTCCTGCGCTGCTTTTTGGTTGTTCATCGAGGTAAAGAAGTAAAAAATCACCCCAGCAATCACAACAACGGCAAGTAACATTTTCATTTTAAAGAGTACCTCAGTCAATTTTGGTCATGTTATCAGTTTTTTAGCATGCGAGGCTAGCGATGATCTCGTTCGCAGCAGTGGATGCTTCGCGTTACATTTTCTCACGCTTTAAAAGCACCTAAAGGCTTTATCCCGCTTTAGATATCGCTTAACCTGTGGCATTAGACTCGACAAAAACTCAATAAAAACAGATAAAAAGAATAAACAAGGACAGTCCTATGTTAACCAAAGCAGCAAAACCTCTGGTCAAGCTGGTCGACCGTTATTTACCCGATCCCTATATTTTTGTCTTACTCCTCACGTTGGTCGTGATGATATCGGCCGTGGTGGCCGAGCAAAAAACACCCCTGGACGTCATCAGCTACTGGGGCGATGGTTTTTGGGCACTGCTGAGTTTTTCGATGCAGATGCTGTTAGTGCTGGTGGCTGGATTTATGCTCGCCAGCTCGCCACCGATAAAAAAATTGCTTGATGCGATTGCTGGATTCGCTAAGTCTGCTCCGCAGGCGATTATCTTAGTGACATTGGTTTCCCTCGCTGCCAGTTGGATTAACTGGGGCTTTGGTTTGGTAGTCGGCGCGTTATTTGCCAAAGCGTTGGCCCGTAAGGTACGAGTGGATTACCGTTTGTTGGTTGCCAGTGCGTACTCGGGGTTTGTGGTTTGGCACGGTGGTCTTGCGGGTTCGATTCCGTTAACCATTGCCACTGCTGGGCACTTTGCAGAAGCACAGATTGGCATTATCCCTACCAGTGAGACCATTTTTGCAAGTTTTAACTTGCTGTTAGTGTTGATTTTATTTGTGGTGATGCCGCTGGTGAACCGCTTTATGTTGCCAGAGGATAAAGACAGCATCTATATCGACCCTAAGGCGCTTGAAGATGTGAGCAGTGAAGAGAGCAACACAGGACATGCGTCAAACGCGATGATGCGTCCCGCGGATAAATTAGAAAACAGCCGTTTACTGGGCTGGAGTGTAGGCGGTGCAGGGCTGGTGTACTTAGGTTATTATTTTGCGGTGCAGGGCGGCAGTTTAAACCTTAATTTAGTTAACTTTTTATTTTTGTTCCTTGCCATAGTGTTGCATCAAACGCCACGCAGTTTACTGCTTAGCCTTAACGAAGCGATTAAAGGCGGCGCGGGCATTGTGATTCAGTTTCCTTTCTACGCGGGCATTATGGCGGTGATGATGCAATCGGGATTAGCCCAAAGTATCTCCGAAGGATTCGTGGCCATTGCCAGTGCTGAAAGCCTGCCATTTTGGAGCTTTATCAGTGCAGGCATTGTGAATATTTTTGTGCCTTCGGGCGGCGGACAATGGGCGGTGCAGGCGCCGATTATGTTGCCCGCTGCTGAAGCTTTGGGCGCCGATGTGGCACGTGTTGCCATGGCCGTGGCTTGGGGCGATGCGTGGACCAATCTTATTCAGCCTTTTTGGGCGTTGCCTGTGCTGGCCATTGCCGGATTAAAAGCGCGGGATATCATGGGATTCTGTTTAATGCAGTTGATTATCACAGGGATCATTATCAGTATTGCCCTAAGCTGGTTTTAAGTACTGATATAGCTCAAAATTTCCCCGTTAAAAGAAGTAACTGTTAACGGGGCTAATTTTTTTATTGCGACGTCCGTGTTTTATCAATTTAACATGTGGCCGACATTTTGTTATGTATGCGCCTTGAATTGGCGCACCCAAGAGCTTTGGAACTGCTCAGTGCTTTGAAGCTCGTAGGCGCTCTAAAACTCATATCTTCGGGTTGATTGGAGATATGCGCGCTTTAAATCAATCTATTCATTACTCCGGTTTGGATCCCATATCCGAGCAAAGCCAAATTGGTTACCACTGTAAGCCAAAACAATTGGCGAAAGGCGGCTTTGACCGATTTATGCCGTAGTAAATGCTGGGCAAACAGTGCGCCGGGCCAACCACCGAAGAGAGACATCAGATGCAGGGTGCTCTCTTTGGTGCGCCAGCGACCTTTTCGTGCCGCCGATTTGTCGAAGGCGTAGGCGATAAAGGTGCATGAACTCAGCAGCAGATATAAACCCACAATCGAAAGCGGCAGCATATGCCACCAAGCGGCGCCGAATAACATCGCCAGAAAAACCAGTGCTAATAACAAAGGCATCGAACTCTGATGCGAGCGTGAAGCACTTGGCTTAGCCGTTCTCGATTTAGTCGCTTTGGGTTTAGCGGTTCTTGCCTGCGCAACTCTTGGTTTAGTCGCTCTTCGTTCATGTACTGGAGCTGATGACGTTTTACTGGCTCTTTTGTTGTTCATTGTTTGAGTTTACATGGCTACTTGCGTTGATGGACTTAAAGGCGAGTTGGCGCCAGAGTTTTTCGAGTGGCCCTTGGTTAAAATAGCGTAAATACAAGCTTGCGAGTAGCAATTGCAGTAGCGAGTAACCCAGCGCTATCGCCATATAGCCGCTTCTATCGAGTGTTAATAGTAACTCGGGGGCAAAGTGGCGAAAGATAAACACCCCGACAATGGATTGCAATATATACAGACTAAAGGCGAGTTTGCCGACATTTTGTAGTGGTTTTAGCACGCTCGAGCGGTTTTGGCAGATGCTAACTAGGATATGGATATAAATCAGTGCCATTGGAATGGCACTCAGCATGACAATAATGTCTGAAAACATCACCAGCATGGGGTTTTCGGTCAAACCTAAAAGGGTATCCATTGTGGATAAAACTAAGCTGGCTAAAGTGAGTTTGAGTAAGGTATTACGGTTAAATCCCTGTTCAAAGATGCCCTGTCGATAAAGTGCCATGCCCAGCAACATTAAGCCCGCCGTAAACCACATTAAGGTAAAAGGGAGCGCCAACGCCGTATAGCCCACTTGAATTAAATGCAACAGCAGTTGATTAGGGTAACTTGATGTCCAAGCACTGTATTGCTCGGCAAAAAACGCCGATTCGCGGGTAAAGAGTTCGTCACTACCGCTGAGGGCGAGCAAGCAGGTAATTACTAACGCCATGAAAATAAATATGTTCGCCTTACGCTTTTGCTCAGCAATGGTGGCGTCGCGGTAACAGAGCGCTAAAAAACCACTGATGCCATAGGTCAGTAAAATATCGCCCGACCAAATGAAAATACCGTGGATTAAGCCAAAGATAATTAACCATTTCAAACGTGAGCGCAGCAGGGGATAGGCGGCCAAGCCCTTGGCTGTAAATTTCTGATACTGGATGTAAAGTCCCACACCAAATAGCATTGAAAACAAGCTAATAAAGCGACCTTCAATAAAAAAATTGCTAAAGGTTTGGAGGATTTGATCCCAGAGCAAGGGAATTTGGTGGGGCGCATAGCCATAAAAACTAATCCCCATAAAGTAGATATTCATAAAAAATATCCCCAAGACGGCTAAGCCCCGAATCGCATCGAGGTTGGCATTGCGAGTACTTGGGATGGGCAGAGGGGCGGCGTTATAAACGGGTTGGTTATTCGCCAATATCTTCATTCCACAGTTGGGGTTTGGCTGCGATAAAATCGCGCATCAGTTGTTTACACTCAGCATTATCGACCACAGTTACATCAACGCCACGGGACTGGACATAAGCTTCAGGGCCTTGGAAGGTGACATTTTCACCCACCACTACTTTGGGGATGCCGTAGAGCAAAATAGCGCCACTGCACATATCGCAGGGAGATAGGGTCGAATATAAGGTGGCTTTTTGATAATCCGCAGCGCAGAGGCGGCCTGCGTTTTCAAGGCAATCCATTTCTGCATGGAGCACAGCGCTGCCTTGCTGAACGCGCTTATTGTGGCCACGAGCGACAATTTTACCGTCAATCACTAATACCGAGCCAATGGGAATACCGCCTTCGGCTAATCCTTGTTTGGCTTCATCAATGGCGGCCTGTAAAAATTCATCCATCTTGCACCCCAATTTAGGTTGTTTGGCTTAGCATAGCAGTGCGCAAGGTTTGGGCAAGACAACTTAAGTTGCTATTTTGCTTAACCATTAACCTTGGCTACTTGACGACTAATCTTGGATCGCTAGCGCTAACTTACTTTTTGCGGCTTTTCTGAAATCCATAATTTGATATGTCCCTTCACGACTACGACTCCTTGGGTGTCGTAGGCGGTGACGGGGACCAGCATATCGCCAGGCGCCCATTGCTCGGGCGTGACTTGGGCAACACATAAAATGTCGCTGCCCGCTTTGGCGGTGTAATCCACACTCATGCCCTTAGGGATCCAACGTAAATGGGCAGGTATCGAGGCTTCGGCCATCACGCCCATCGCCATTTCGAGACCATTACAAATCGCGATCACATGCACGGTTTTTATATGATTATGAACGGCATGACGTTTTTTTATCAGGCAGGCGCAGCGGTTAAGCTGTAATTCAGTAATCAATGGTTTGATGCTGCCAAAATAAGGCGCCATGCGTGACACCATCATTGAGAATATTTTCTGGCCAAAGGGTAATCCTTGGGTCTTGTGGTAAAGCGCAAGGACTTTATTGGGCTTGATGCTAGCTTCTGTATGGGTACTCATGTTTATCCTTCATCGGAGTGCAAACTTAGGTCGCTAATCTTAGGCCAGCGATGATGTGAGGTCTTATGGCTGGCTTATCTTTCCTGGTCGGATGAGTGTAACATTGAGATAACAATCATTGCCAGTCGACTGGATTAAGCAAACTTCATTTCGCGGTTTTTGCGCTAACACCGTATAATCGCGACAATTTGTTATTACAGACAAATCATATTGATTTAACAACAAGGACTCACAGTGAACTATTTGCTGACCTATTTTAAGGGAATGGCCATGGGCGCGGCCGACGTGGTGCCAGGGGTTTCGGGCGGCACTATCGCCTTCATTACTGGTATTCTCGATACCTTGCTTGAAAGCGTTAAGCGCATCAATCCATCCCTTTGGGGGGTGATTAAGTCGCAGGGGCTAAAAGGCGCCTTTGTGCATATCAATGGTGGATTTTTAGTGAGTTTATTGGCGGGGATCCTGACCAGTATTTTTACCTTCGCTAAGCTAATTTCTTGGTTGCTGGTGGCACATCCTATCCCGATTTGGTCGTTCTTCTTTGGCTTAATCATTATCTCCGTCGTGCATATGCTCAAGCAGGTTAGTGGTTTTACGCTGGCGCGTTTAGGTTTATTTGTGCTCGGCGTGTTGGCTGCTTGGGCAATTACTGTACTTAATCCGGTCGCAGTTGAAGCCAGTTACCTTAATATCTTTTTTGGCGGTGCGATTGCAATTTGTGCCATGGTGCTACCGGGGATCTCTGGCAGTTTTATCTTATTATTACTGGGGTTATATCCAGTCGTGTTAGCAGCAGCGAAAAATATCCAACTCGATATTTTGGTTTGTTTCGCCGCAGGGGCGGTGCTTGGCCTGTTAACTTTCAGCCATTTACTCTCGGCATTGCTGCGTAAATACCACGATGCGACAGTGATATTTTTAACCGGATTGATGCTTGGCACCTTGGGCAAAATTTGGCCTTGGAAACAAACCTTAACTTGGCAGACTAACTCCCATGGCGAACAAGTACCTTTGCTGGAACAAAATATTTCGCCGCTTAATTTTGAACAGGTTACAGGTCAGCCTTCACAACTGCTGTTCGCCATTGTCTGTATGTTAGCGGCTATCGCCTTAGTCTGGGGTTTGGAAAAGGTCGGTAGACGAGATTAGCCTTTTATCATTTCACCATCAAATTCAATAAAAGCAGCGAATATCGCTGCTTTTATGTTTTAAGGCTGATGGAATGTCTCGACTTTAGGGCAATGTCATTTTATCCCCGCTTTGGTTACAATCCCCTTTAGCGTACTCAGTCGCGTTATGTTCTAGTTAAAACTCAGTGAGAGTTTGTCGTTACGATAAGGATATAGTTGTGGAAAAAAAACAGGTCTCGTGGGTTGGCGTGGCGCTGGCAATTTTTGCCTTAGGGCATGTGGTTAACTTACTCATCGATAAACAGGATGCTGAAATATCTCCCGAATTAAAACAGCAAATTTCCGACACGATATTGGCGCACAGACCACCATCCGCCGCGAATAATGTATTAACGACTACTCCGAATAATCTTCAGGTAACTGACGAGTCGACCAAAATTCCTATGCCGGCTCAGTTAGCCCAAGTGAGTCAAATCTACAGTAATCTCGGTGCATTTGCGGCGCTCAAGCAAGATGGCACTGTGGTGGCGTGGGGCGATCCTGATTGTGGTGGTGATATCAATAATGCCGCAGAGCCTCTAGTCAATGTAAAGCAGCTATACGCGTCGGAGAATACCTGTGGTTTTGCGGCCTTAACCCGTGATGACAAACTTATACCCTGGGGGATAGGGATGAAGCTAGTGCTGACTGGTGTTCGTTCTTTTGTGTTGGCAGAGGGGCTTTATGCGGCCATCAAACAAGATGGTAGTGTCGTCAGTTGGTCTAACCTGGATTCAACTCCTGCTGAACTGATCTCGGGTCAATATGCTGCGCCTGCAATGACCAATATTGACACTGTGTTGATTAACAAAGGTGCCTTTGCTGCCTTAAAGCAGGGGGGAGCAGTAGTGACCTGGGGCGATGCTGCTTATGGTGGCGATAGTCGCCACGTGGCCTCTGAGCTTAACCATGTCGATTTGCTCTATGCCAACAATAATGCCTTTACCGCGAGGACGGCGACAGGGAAATTAGTGTCTTGGGGCGGGCTTAGCGATGATCAAAAAGGCCGCGAACAACTGGCAAAGCTCAGCCAATTAGCGCCTGCCGTGAAAGTTGTCAACACTGATTATGGGTTTGCGGCGTTGCTGGCGGATGGTAGTGTATATTCGTGGGGTGAAGGCGAATTGACTGAGCATCATGTCGCGTTTCCAGCTCGATTGTCTACCACAAACCGCGCCAATAAAGTGATTGATATTTATGCAAATCATGGTGCGTTTGCCGCCTTAACCATCAGTCGTCAATTGTACGTATGGGGCAGTAAATTCAATGGTGCTGATACGTCAGTCCTACAGAATAAGTTGCAAGATGTGCAAAAGGTTTATCCCTTTGAGGAAGGCTTTGTCGCACTACGCAGGGATAATACCGCGATTGCTTGGGAAGGCTGGGAATTGGTAGGCAAGCAACCGCGTTATCAAGAAGTCACTCAGGTAAACAAAGTGGTGACCTATGAGCGGGAGTTTGCCTTTTTAAAGCAGGATGGCACTGTAGTCGATGGCCACTCAGGACCCAAAACTAAAATCACCCAAGCAACGGATATTTTCCCGACAGGCTTAGGGTTTACGGCTAAGCGCCAAGATGGCTCGGTTGCGGTGTGGATGGGAGATAATCCAGCGCTGACAATTGATAAACAAGCCGTTGATTTGAGCCAAATGCGCGACATTCGTAGCAATTTGCTTGATGCCATTGCGTTAATGGCCGATGGCACAGTGCAGGCATGGAATATGATGGGCTTTAGCGGGCAAGCTGCGCAATAACCAGCACAAACACAATAAAACCAAAGGGCTAAGGTTATTTACTCCTTAGCCCTAGTCAAGCGAAGCTTTCAGCTTGATTAGCTTTGATTTCCCGCAAGTACCGATAAATCGAATGCACTGAAATCCCCAATCGAGTGGCGGCCACTTGGGCGCTGTCCTTGAGTTCAAAAATACCTAATTCATGGAGTTGATTGACGATTTCGCGGCTCTTTTGTGAAGCTGAAATCGCGGGATTAGCGCGCACCTCATGGTTGACACTGTCGATGGTGCTATGGAGTGCCTCATCGATATTGCGGGCAAACACCTCGGGCGAACTGGTGAGTTCACTGCCAAGGAGTTGCTCTGGCATCATGCTGCGCAGTACTGACTGCAGTGGCGCGTCCATATCGGTATTAATGCACAGTAGCCCAATCGGCAGATTTTTGGGGTTACGGATCACCGTGGTGATCGATCTTAATGTCTTGCCATTGGCGCATTTTGTGAGATATGAGTTCGAAATATCCTGACCAGTTTTGAGCTTGATCAAGGCAAGGTTGGTAATGGGCGCACCCACTTCACGGCCTGTGACATGGCCATTGGCGATTTTTATTACCGAAGGATGTTTAGCATCTAAACTGTGCAGCACCACCTCAGTGTGCTCGCCATACATGGCAGCAATCCCATCGACGATATTTTCGATGGATTTGAGTATATCCAGATCGCTTTGGGTTAATTCTTGCAATTTCACTCTTTTGGCCTTTTCATCAAGTACTTATCACGGATAAGCATTTTATTCCGACATGATGTTGATAATGGTGACATCCGTGGATGACATGCCGTTAAGTACCATTTTGCCAATGTTCTTAATGGTTTTTTCAACATGATTGGCGATGATGCCTTGTCCTGACACGTTCTGGCTGTTGAGCGCCATTAAGAACGAACGAACTGCCGCACTTGAAGAGGTGCTCACCTTCATGGCGCAGGAGGCTTTGGCGCCATCACACACCATGCCTGAGCTATCGCTGATCACGTTTTGAATCGCAAAACAGGATTGCTCGAAGCTGCCGCCTGCTAAATACACCATCGCCATAGAGGCCGCTGCGCTGGTCACCGTATTACCACAAAATGCCGATAATGGCGGGTAGTGGGACTTAATATAAATCGCCCCTAAATGGCTCATAATTAAGGCGCGCGCCAGTTTTTCTTCACTGACTTTATAACACTGAGCGGTGATCACCACCGGAATCGTGGCCGCAATCCCTTGGTTACCACTGCCTAAATTGCTCATGGCGGGCAGATTCGCGCCGCCCATACGTGCATCTGAAGCCGCCGCAGTCAGCATCACTATTTTATTGAGTAAGTCTTCGCCAATAATCCCCGCGGCAATACCGTTTTTCATGGTGCGGCCGACTTCCAATCCATAGGGTTTGGACATACCTTCATCGGATAATTTGCTATTTAACTCAGAGGCTTTGAGGATAAATTGGATTTCTTCGAAGGGCACTTCTTGGGCGAAACGGTAAATCGATTCAATGTTGATATCGACACCATCACAGATAGACCCCGTCGCCTTCGCTTGAGCGTTATCCGCAGTGAACACTAACTCACCATTTAAGCGTTTTTCTGCAATTAAGGTATGTCCGCCACAGATTTTCACCATGGCCTCTTGCTCTCCGGAGGTTAAGGTCACGCAGCAATAAATAAACTCATCGGTCTCGGTACGCTCAACTTTTACCTTTGCAGCATCAATCAAGGCCTGAGCCTGTGCAACTTGCTCGGGGGTAACGCTGGCAAGCACTTCTAAGCCAGCATCGGCATTCCCGGCTAGAGCGCCCGCTGCCGCAGCAATCGCTAGGCCGATTTTACCCGTGCCAGGCACATATACGCCCATTGAGTTTTTATAAAGATTATCAGAGACCTGCACCGCAATTGAATCAGGATCATCATTTAACAATGTACGTGCTACCGCGGCTGCGTAAGCCGCAGCAATGGGCTCAGTGCAGCCTAAAGCGGGTTTAACGACTTGATTGATGATTTGAATATACTGCTGCCATTGGGGTTTCATCGGGCTACAACCTTACAGATGCTTAATCGTTAACGTGAGCGATGGCTTCGATTTCCACTTTGACACCCAGTGGAAGATCCTTCACCGCAAAACAGCTGCGCGCAGGGCAGTCGGTTTTAAAATAAGTTTTATAGACTTCATTAAAGGCGGCAAAGTCACTGATTTCGCTTAAATAACAAGTGGTTTTAAGCACTGTGTCAAGGCTGCCGCCGCCAGCTTCGAGTACGTATTTAAGATTCTCAAGGCATTGCACCGATTGCTCGCTAATGCCACCGTCAACCACGCCACCTTTGTCTTTGCATACTGGCAGTTGCCCAGAGGTGAAAATAAGATTGCCATAGCGAGTCCCGTGGGAATACGGACCGATAGCGGTAGGAGCGCGCTCTGCATGAATAATGTTTTTCATCATGAATTACCAAAGTCTAAATTTGCAACATTATTTGCATTTTTAGTCGATAGAGCAATCGTTATTACAACTATTTTTTAGCGCGCGATATGTGGCTTTGATTTTATTTTCAATTTATCAATTACTTGAACTTATCTGCGGTAACTGTTGACGATTTGCCACTTGATATTGGACTCAACTGAATTTGCATCCGATGTTAGCGCATGTTGATTTTTGCAGTTCAACAGTTGGGCGCTGCTGACAAGTGAGTACGTGGTAAGTGATAAATAAGTAAAATCCCATCGACCATATTGCGATGTGCTCAATCTGTATGGCTTTATAACGAGTTAAACGATGTGCTTTCAGGCTTTTTTTAACTTGATTGTGACAAAATGTCGCAATCTCGTGCGTTGTTTCACGCTTTTATGTGCTTGCGAATGGATTTCTCACATCTCGATTTCATTCTCATTCTCTGTGCTCTTGAGGTCCGGATGGGAGTTTCTATAATGCTTGCCAATTACTTTAGTTGTCTCTTTTTTGCTAATGCTAGGGCGTGTTGACGTTTCAGGGGGCGTCTGGCAAGCCCTTGCTCTTACTTTCTGTCATAAGAGCAGCTCCTCATTTGAGTAGTATAACGACACATCATTCCTCGTTTCGCGAGCACGAGCTTGCTAGAACGAACAAAATTTAATCTCGAAACGTCAACACGCCCGAATAAGGAAGGAATACCGAATGCAAAGACGTGATTTTTTAAAAGGTGCAGCAATTCTCTCGGCAGCAGGAACCGTTATGCCAGTATTGGCTGCCTTAACACAGACGAGTGCCGTGACAGATAAAAGTGTTGGCCGTCGCCGTTTTACCTTAACTAATACCTATCAATTAGCAGCGCCAGAAGGCTCATCAGGCGTGGTGAAGTTATGGGTGCCATTGCCCGAAAATACGGCTTTTCAACAGGTTGAAAAACTTAACTTTAGCGGCACTTATCAAGATGCTTATATCAGTGCCAATAACCATTATGGCGCCAAAACCCTGTTTGCCACGTGGCCCGATGCCAAGGGCGAGATGACCCTAACGCTAGAGCTAGTGATTGAAACCCAAGATTGGGAACCCCTTAAAAGCGGCGAGTTAAGCCATTATCGCGCGCCAGCAAAACCTGAGTATCCTGCTGAAGTGGCCATCTACCTTAAGCCAACCAAGCATATGCCCGTCGATGGTATTGTGAAGCAAACCGCCGATAAGATTGTGGGTAAAGAGACCGAACCACTCAAACAAGCACAACTCATTTATAACTGGGTGAGTGCCAATATGTACCGTGATAACAGTGTGATAGGTTGCGGTAATGGTGATGTGGCTGCGATTCTTGAAAGTGGCAAACTCGGTGGAAAATGTACTGATATCAACTCAGTGTTTGTGGCGCTGATGCGCGCAGTGGGTGTGCCAGCCCGTGAAATGTTTGGCATTCGTTTAGGCCAAGCCATCAAAATGGGTAAATACTCCAAAAAAGCCTTTGGCAGTGCCGACGAGAAAGGGGTTGCCGATGTTACTGGTGGCCAACATTGCCGTGCCATGTTCTACCTTGCTGGTTATGGCTGGTTACCCGCTGATCCTGCGGATGTGACTAAAATGCGCCTCACCGAGAACAAGGAACATAGCGATCCTGCAGTGCAAGCGGTGAATGACTACCTATTTGGTAACTGGGAAATGAATTGGGTAGGCTTTAACTATGGCCGTGACTTTGACTTATTCCCCGCCGCAGAGCAGACTCCACTCAACAATTTTGGTTACCCTTACGCTGAAGTGGATGGCGACCCTGTAAATTACTATGAGCCAAAAGTATTTGCCTATGACTACAAGTCAAGCGAGCAGCGTTAAACCGCTGCTTGCCACCATGGCCGCCGCAGTGATTGCGGCGGTCGCCTCCAGCCTTTGCTGTATTGCGCCCTTAATCTATTTAGTGTTTGGCGTATCTGCCGCGGGGCTGTCGGGGTTATCGAGTTTAGGTTGGTTACAAGTGCCTATGTTTATCCTGTCAACCGGTCTGATTTTGCTGGGTTTTTGGCGTTTATACTTTGCTAAAAAACCACTCTGTACTGGCAAGTTTAGCCGAGGACAAATGTTGCTTATCTATTGGCTTAGCGTGCCGATTGTGCTGGCCTTTCAGCTCTATCCTTTTGTTTTACCTTGGCTACTAGAGGTGTTTGAATGAAGCCACTATCACGTATCACAGGATTGACTCTATTAGTCATCACATCATTGGGATTTACGCCCTACACTTGGGCAGACAATCTGTTGGTCACACTCGATGTTAAAGGCATGACTTGCCCATTGTGCGTCACCGTCGTCAATCAAGCCCTGCGCAAAACCGATGGCGTGATCAAAGCCAAAGCCAATCTGAAAACCGAGCAAGCGGTAGTGACAGTCGCTGAGGATTATAACCTCGACAATCTGCTAAAAGCTGTTGATGCCACCGGATATAAAGGCAGCATCAACAAGGTCGAAAAGCAGAGTTGAGAAGCTTTTAGCCGTTCGAGTGAATCGTTAGTACAGGCTAATCTTGGCTTTCTAGAACGGCTTTTAAGCGCGCAAAGGTTTTCATTGAGTCCGTGGCTAACATCGTTTGATACGCTGGATTTTGGGCATGTAACTCATATTGATTCTGTGCTGTTTTTCTAACAACGCGGAGCAAATACTGGTTATCACCCGTATCGTCTTGGGTTTCAATTGCCATGGTCAGGTTTGAGATCGAGCCTGCGCTCTCTGGCGTGACCCATTCCAGCAGCAATAAATCGCCATCTTGAATTGGATTTTTACCCCCATTCATCGAATTGCCCGATGCGGGGGCTACAAAGTGCCGTTTGGGATCAAGTAAACCGTAGCCAGAAGGAACGCAATAGTGCTCGGCATTTTGTGCTGAACCGTGCTTAAAGTGGCCACAGGCGATTTTCAGTTCAGGATAGAAGGGTAACAATGTTCCTTCTGTTGATGGTGTTGACTCAAAAGGTAACACCTGCGCCAGTGGTTTTGCTGTCGTGTTGGTATTTTTGGTGTTGTTAGTGCTGGCATTGCTCGTGTTCACCGTGGCTTGTTGCTGCGGGCGCTGCACATATTGTGCTAAACGCAAATCGACTAGCTCTTGTACCCAATCATGCAGCAGTTCGATATCCGCTTCATCTATTGCAAATGTAGCCACAAAACGCTGCATAGCGTCTATTTGAAACCACGGCGGTGTTTTACTGTTGGCCTTTGTAAAAGCCTTAATTGGATTGTCTTTCCAATAAGTTAGCCAGCCTTTATCCTGAGCCTTAAATTGTTTGGCGGCCTGCGTTAATTCCTGCGCCATTAAATCGGGTCTGCGACAAAATACGGCATGGCTACGCTCAGCAAGTGCCGCAAGCGTGGGCGGATTGCGTAAACCATCAAGTTCGAGCAGGGCTTCGAGCAAAATGGCTTTGAAGGATTTTGTCATGGTGGTGGTTTCAACTCCATGCAGCAAAAAATCACCATAACGCGTCACCATGTCCGAGAAGCGCGACTCAGCCTCTTGGCTAGCGACAAGGTGGAACCAGCTTTGTGCTTGTTGACGCACTTTATTCATCTCAATGCCGTGATGGTAAAACTCGCTGGCGGTGGGACGATGGGCTAACTGGTTTGCAAGTTGTTGATATTCTTCTTGTACAGAAAAGCGCAACCGTTTAACTAAGCTTTGCCAAAACTCAATCAGTTCCAGATCAAAATTGACATGGCAACCTTTGGGCAGCGTGTTGACTTGATTGAGATTTTTTAATACTTCCCGCAGACTGCCAAGGTTGTATAGCGTTGTAGGCCGATTTAAAAATGACTCGTGATTACCAATAAAATCAAGCACAACCAGTTTTTGCTTTTGGGTTTGATGGCTAAGACGCAAGCCTCTACCTAACTGCTGCAAAAACAGGATTTTTGACTCGGTTGGTCGGATCATCAAAATGGTATCAATCGCTGGCAGATCCGTGCCTTCATTAAATAAATCGACAGAGAAAATAACCTCGATACGTCCTTGCGCTAACCATTGCAGTGCTTGATTACGGCGTACTTTTGAATCGCTGTAAACGGCGATGGCGTTAATGCCTTTGTTGGTGAAATACTTCGCCATAAAGTCAGCATGTTTTTTGGAGACACAAAAGGCTAAGGTGCGACTTTGCTTACTTTGTTGCCAATGATGCAGAACATGGGCTGCGCGGTGTTGGGTGGCAAGGGCATTATCCAAAGTATCGGGATCAAACTTGCCGTTTCGCCAAGGGATGTCTTGATAATTGACCGCTTGATCGTAAATGCCGTGATAATCAAACGGCACCAGCAATTTCCCATCAATGCCATGCACTAGATTGCGTTCAAAGACTAGGTTGTTATCGCATAAGCTGAGGATATCCGCTTGATCCGAACGCTCTGGTGTGGCGGTTAAACCAAGGAGAAATTGGGGACGAAAATAGGCCAGCAGTTGGCGGTAACTTTTGGCTGCCGCGTGATGGAATTCGTCCACCACAATATAATCGAAATGATCGGCAGCAAAGCGCTGTAGATGCTGTTGCTTGCCAAGGGTGGCTACCGAGGCAAAAAGATAGTCCGCCTTTTCATCTTGATTCAAGCCATTGTACGAACCTGTTTTTGCCTCAGGCACTAATTGATTAAAGGTCTTTTCCGCTTGAATAAGGATTTCTTCTCGGTGGGCAACAAACAGTACCTTTTTGGCCTCAGTTTGCAGGGTATCAAATGCGGCTAACCAGGTTTTGCCCATGCCCGTTGCCAGTACCACTAATCCTCTGGTGAAACCCTGTTCACGGCTCGCCTTCAGTGCTGCTAATGCCTCCATTTGTACGGCATTGGGCGTGGGTGGCTCGATATGTTCTTGTTCTTCGTAAAGACTAACGGCGGCAATACCCCGTTGCTGCTTCGTGTGCTGGTAGCGACTAAGGTAGCTGTCGATCCACACATGGGTCAGCGACTGACTCTGATTGTGGTTAAAAATCGCCTCAAACTGCTGACGGATATGGGCAAACTCAAGCGCCGCGGGTGAGGTGAGTGGCAGCTCAAAATCATGGCGTAAGGCCCATTCATGGCTGTGTAATAAGGCAGTTTTACTGATGTTATTAGAGCCAATCCATGCGCAACCTTCGATTATTTCATCCTGCTCGCTACGGATAAAAATGTACGACTTCATGTGAAAGCTTTGCTGGCCGCACACAAATATTTTGCATTTGGCACCACGTTCGGCCAGTAGCATCAAACGGCGCAGGGCAACAGGATGGCTGATGCAGAGATAATCCGACGTTAGCAGTTTTAAGCTCGCACCACTTTGTAATGCATCAAGCAGCGGATCAAACAGTAAATCGAGACCTGACGGTTGGATAAAAGAGACGGAAATTTCGATTTCACTGGCGTGATTAATGGCTTGAATAAGCCTTGGTAGCAAGGGATCGTTTGCCCCGCCGTAGGACAGTTTTTTGCCTGAGTAGAGTGAGGTTTGTTGTTCTATCATGGTTTACCGCTTAAGGAGTACTGCATTGAGCCACTGTTCGTTTTCACGTCCTACGCGTAAATCGGTTGTTAGCCAGACTTTATCAATCACAAGTGGCGAACCAGTTAATAGCTCGGCTAAGAGTGCTTCATCACAGTGGGTAAAGCTGCGGCCATCACGTTCGACTTCACCCTGTCCATATTTGAATGAACAGTAAAATGCACCGCCCGATTTCAACATACTGGCAAGGTGCGCGAAGGTATCTGGTAGTGAGGCTTTTGCGACATGCAGCAGCGAGGCACAGGCCCAAATACCGTCATATTGCTGAGTCGATGTGAACTGCATAAAGGTGGCAACCCTAACAGGCTTGCCGAGCAACTGCTGAGCGAGCGTGGCAAGAGCTGCACTGGCATCAAAGGCATCGACGTGAAAACCAAATTCGATCAAACGTTTACTGTCTCGACCTGAGCCGCAACCCGCATCAAGCACGTTGCCACCTTTCGGTAAGTAAGGGGTAAATTGTTCAAGTAGGGAGGAAGAGTCAACTTCTACCGTCGAGGCATAAAACGAGCTGGCGTTCTGGTTATAAAAATCGATGGACATAAAGACTCCTTATCAGCCTGACGATAGTAGCGTTTTAGTCTTTATTGTTCAATGCGTTAGAAAGTACGATGTTCAGCCTGATAGCTTGAAAGGACGAGTATTATAAGGGATTGGTTGATGTTAAGGAGCGCGCTGGCGGGCTAATAACAAGGGGTTAACAGGTGAGTGTTAACCCCTTTTTTGAAGCGTTTTACTTCAGTTTTTTAAATCATTTTTTGAAGAAGGCTTCGTTGGTGCCGTATGGGCCTAAGTTTAAATCGCGTTTGCGGATGGCATCTACGCGGTCAAAGGCTTCTTCGGCCACGCGTAGGTTTTTAACATCTTTACGCCAGTAGTATTTAAATCCATCAAAGTGCGCGTTGTTCGGATACCAGTAAAACACACCTAAACCTTCTTTATTGAGGATTGGGGTGTTGTGGATATGGGCACCTGGAATATAGAAGTATTGACCTTTGGCCAGTGTTTCAAATTTATTGTTTGCCAGTGTTTTACTGGTGCCGTTGACCACGTAGTAACACTCTGGTTGACCGTGGAAATGTGGCTCATGGTCTGATTTCAAACCATTGGTGATACCGATAACCATTGGGCTGTCTGAGAGTTCTTTCCAGATATAACCCACAGGTGAGTTTTTAGGATCGCAGTTTTTGGCTTCGAGTACGTTACCGTGGTCATCCAAGGTTTTACAAAAACGTTGGTCTGCGGCAATGCTGTCATTGGGTTTGATGGTGTTAAAGTCGATTTTGCCTGCTTCCCAATCGGCAATGTAGGCCTCGATTTCAGGGTTACGGCACTGCTCTGGCATGGTGTTTTGCGGCACATAGGGCGTGCTGTCGTACGGCACTGGCGTCATTTGTTGATAGGGTAGTTGCGCGTGGTTACATTGTGGACCTTGAGCCATAACAGCTGTAGAAGTCAGTGCGGCTAATCCGAAAAGCATTTTTAATTTCATCATTCCAATCCTATTTTTAAATCGCTTAATGGCAATATTGTGTTGGTTATTTTGTTACATGACTAACAATAAAGTGATTGGTTAATGGTAAAGGTGAATTGGATCACGGCATGTTTTGAGTGGCAAACTTATTCGTGACTTTACTCGCGAATAATCTTACCGTCCGAGTCGTTTTAGAGCTGCAATTGTATGCTTAACTGCGCGTAGTTGGACTTTCCCTGCTGCGCATTGGGATGAGCAGAGCTGTTGTGATCCTCAATTTGATAG
Organism: Shewanella cutis; assembly: GCF_022410515.1. Taxonomy (GTDB): domain Bacteria; phylum Pseudomonadota; class Gammaproteobacteria; order Enterobacterales; family Shewanellaceae; genus Shewanella; species Shewanella cutis. The sequence continues at coordinate 119,039 of NZ_JACSDI010000012.1, forward strand.
CGGCCCAGTTCAACACCTAGGGTGAGTGCTTGGGTTAAATTGGTAAACAGATTCACACCAACGTGGCTGCGATCCGTTTGTTCTCTCTCTGTGCTGGTGTGCCCAAAAAATACGCTCGAACGGGTGTAGTCAGTCCAAAAGTGCCTGTAGGCAAACATGGCAGACGTCGTGGTTTCTAATTCTCCTTGGATGATATCGCGCGCGGCATCGGTGCCGACATAACGACCTAGGTGGCCGTAATGCAATTGCAGACGCAGATCATCTTGGCCAAAGGTAAAGAGTTTGGCGGCAAGGGAGAGCCCGCCAGCCCATTGCGACGTGCCCGCTGGATCTAAATAACGCACTAAGCCCGAGATAGACACATTGCCCCACTCGCCGGATTGGTTGTAGCGGGCAATCATGTCTGGGATGTAATCATGACTGGTATCAATCCAGTCAGGTTTGGCTGCTGTGGCGTTGGTTATCCCATCGGTTTGGGCTTGGGTGCCATAGGTGTAGGGATTTTCGAGCGCGAATTGCCATTGTTCGGTGCTATAGCGGATAAGTGCTTGTCTTACCATGGCTTGTCCAACTAATGGCCCTCCTAAATCGGCTGTTTCGGCAAAGGTACTGGTATTGACTAAGGTTGACCAAGTTTGTCCAGCGGTGACGCCTTGATAACCGATATAGGCATGCCTAAGTCGTGGACTGTAGGAGTTGGAGATTATCGGATTCCCTTGGCTTGAGCCGACAAAATCGATTTCAGCAAAGGCTTTGGCTTCATCGGTGTTGAGCGACAGGTTAAAGCGGCTTTCTTGGGCGCCAAATTGGGTGCGTTTGCTGTGCTCGACAACCTTGCCTCCGCCTGTCCAACTGTCTTGAAAGGCCACGTTGCCTTCAACAAAGCGGGTGTTGGCCTTAATAAATCCGCCTAACTGCACATCGGCGGCATACAGGGAGGATGAACAGATAAAATAAACGGCAAGTGTAGGTAAAGATTGTAGTTTCATCGTTCACTCTATGGGGAAAACGTAAAAAAAAAGCCCTAACGAATAGGGCCAAAAAGGTTGAGCAGTTTAAAACGGCAGGGAGGAGGGACGTCCTAAACTGCG
>NZ_JACSDI010000013.1 GCF_022410515.1 Shewanella cutis
CCAAACGGCAGAGTAATTTCGATTAACTCAACACCTGTGAGTGTCCACACAGATTTGCTTGATAAATTGTTAAAGAGCGTGGTTATCAGCTATTTAGCTTTAACCGTTGACCACGTTGGGTCAGTGGATGCGCATTATAGGGATGTCAGATTTTACTGCAAGCCCTTTCCGTAAAATAATACCTAAAAACGAATCAAATGCGCATTTTTTAAACCGAACTCACCTTTTTAGTGTTGTTTCGCGGTATTTTTCACCTGTTTGACTATATCAAGAGCCAGAGGCTGGTACAAAGGAATTAATTAGGATTAAGTTCGCGCGCACAACCTTTGGCAATTCTTCATCCAATTAGACGAATTAACTGGCCTTATGGTTCTTTAAAAACGCAGGCACGTCGGCGATGCTGTCTAAAACAACGGATGCGTCACTCTCATCCGCAATTGCTTTGCCCGTGCGGACCAGAATACGCGTTGGTACACCCGCCGCTTTTGCGGCAAGCATATCGTCAGCTTTATCTCCGACCATCACAGATTGGGACAAATCGATTTTCAAAAATTTTGCCGCGTCGAGCAACATTCCCGGTTTTGGCTTACGACAGTCGCAATCAACTTTATATTCACCAATTCCTTTTTCATTATGGTGTGGGCAATAGTAGATACCATCGAGCTCGACACCTTTATCCGCAAAGTTCCAATCCATCCATTCGGTAAGGCTGTGGAATTGATCTTCGGTATACATGCCGCGGGCAATTCCCGATTGATTGGTAACCACCACCAACTTATATCCCTGTTGCTTCAATGCAAGGCATGCCTCAAATACACCTTCGATATATTCAAAGTCATCCACCTGATGTACATAACCATGATCTTTGTTGATCACACCATCACGGTCTAAAAAAACGGCTCGATTGACTGTACCCACAGTACTACTCCACTCACGAAAAACAGTGCTTAATGCGTAATTTTACTATTATTCCATCCATTTCGAGAAATTGCACCGCGAAGTTGGCGATACCACTTAGCAATTTGAGCTGGATTCATATTCTGGGGCGTGTTGACGTTTCGAGATTAAATGATGTTGACACTGGCAAGCTCCTACTTGCGACACAAGGAATGACCTATGGTTATTGGCTCAAATGACGAGCGGCTCTTATGAACAGACGTTATCGTCCTTTTATGTAGAATCACTATACCGCACGAACTTTGCCTTGTATCAACACCAACCAAATTGCTGCAATAATTTCCTAAATAGTAAACTGCCCTCGTTATTCATTGGATGTAATGGTTCGAATAAACAATCTATTAACGCGTATTTTAAGATGAATGAATCTACCGATAACGGTTTTTCCAATCTAATCGATGCGCTGTTCAATCGAGCTTTCCCTTTATTTGTGCTGTTTTTAACGGTAATCTTGCACGGATAACAATAATACACCCATAAACAGACGGTCATAATGAGTCGAACTACGCCTATAGTCCATAAAACCCGCACCCAATTAGTTGTAGAGGTGCTCAGAGAGAAAATTCTTTCGGGTGAGATAGCCGCAGGAGAACCACTCAGACAAAGCGCATTAGCCGAAGCCTTGAATGTTAGCCGCATTCCAGTAAGGGAGGCCTTGCTTCAACTTGAAGCTGAAGGGCTGGTAAAATTCGAACCTCACAAAGGGGCTACAGCAACTGAATTATCCGTTGCACAAGTCACCGAACTGTTTGAATTACGTGCAATGATCGAAACCGATCTACTCGCTAAAGCCATACCACAACTTCAAGCAGAAGATTTGATAAAAGCTGAACGCGTATTGGAACAATTGGAATCGGCCTTTAAACACGAAGATGCAGTTGCCAGTTGGAGCGAGCTAAATACACAGTTTCATACCTGTTTGTACCAAGCGGCTAATCGCCCACATACGCTCGAGGTTGTTCATGGCCTCAATACCAACTGCGATAGATATATTCGTTTGCAATTGCTGCTCGCAGGAGGGATCCCCGCAGCAGAACACGAGCACCGCGAACTGCTCAACTATTGTAAGCAAAGAGAAACTGAGAAAGCCACGGCGTTGCTGCGACATCATATTTTGCATGCCGCAACGACAATTCGGGATCTTGTCGCCAAACAGGTGGTGTAGATCACGGACTGTCATTCGTTATACCGATAAGCTTTGTTGTCGATTTGAGGCAGCACTTAAGGTTCTGCCTTTTTTATTTGAGAGAAAACACCATGCAGTACGCCACCATCACGGGCTGGGGAAAATGTGTTCCACCCGCCACTTTGACTAACGATGACCTTGCTACTTTTATTGAAACGTCCGATGAATGGATTAAATCACGCACAGGGATCAGTCAACGTCATATCAGCCATGTGAACACCTCGGAATTAGCCTCAGTTGCCGCCAAACGAGCTCTAGCAGCCGCTGGGATTGAAGGCAGCGAAATTGATATGATCATTTTAGCAAGTGCCAGCCCTGACACCTTAATTCCCAATATCGCCTCGACCGTTCAAGCCAATATTGGCGCAAACTGCGCAGCCTTTGATATCAACGCCGCATGTAGTGGCTTTCTCTATGGTTTAGGGCTGGCCAGCTCACAAATCAAAAGTGGTCAATGCAAGAAAGTATTAGTGGTGGGCGCCGAACGCTTATCATTTTATCTAGATTGGTCGCGCCGTGAAACTGCCGTATTGTTTGGTGACGGTGCTGGTGCCGTTGTGGTTGAAGCGACGGATATCCCTAGTGGCGTATTAGGCTATGAGCTTAATAACGACCCTGACGGTCGCGATATCCTAAAAGCGGGGTTTGGCACCGCAATGGATCGATTCTCCACCGACTCCTTAGACTTTTATATTCAATTTGATGGCCAAGAAATCTTTAAACGTGCCATTAATGGTATGAACAAGTTAAGCACGCAAGTGCTCGAAAAATGTGGTGTGGACAAAGATGAAGTCGATTTAGTGATCCCACACCAGGCGAATGAACGCATCATTGATACCCTCGTCAGCCGCATGAAAATTCCAAAAGAAAAAGCATTCGTGAATATTGCTAACTATGGCAATACATCGGCGGCAACCATCCCGATTGCGATTTGTGATGCACTCGAAAAAGGGCTAATTAAACCTAACCAAACCATTCTTTCTTGCGCCTTTGGTGCGGGATTAACCTCTGCTGCATTGCTATTGCAATGGGGTGAGCGTGTCACGCCAGTGCAAATCAGTGACGCCCAATTACCGCCTTGCGATCAAACTGGCATTGAGTTAGTCAAACGCGCCGTGGATTATTTCTGTAAGTAACTTTATGTATATGAAGGCCATCCTCGGATGGCCTTTTATTTATCTGTAAGCTCTGGCGCGAGACACATTTCATCCCAGTAAATCCCCTGCTTAAAATAAGCTGCGAGTTTTTGATTTAACTCATTAAAGCTTTTAATCGCTCTTCACCGCAAAGACATGACCACACAAACCGATGGCAATTATTATCAAACAGGTCATATTCACGGTACTGATAAATCGCCCGCTCGGCTCGATTAACAATCGTATTTGCGATAAGGGGTTGATGTAGATGATTACAGGCAATAAAAATTTGGCTGCCTGTACGGCCAGTTAAGAATCGCTTTACCGATACAGCTCGAACAAGCCCAGAGCCATGCAGCTCAACTAAACAATCATCGGCTAACCAAATTCCTGTATGCTCAATCACCCCAAACACATAGCAACAGACTATGCTCCCTGGTTGTGGCGTGACTTGCTTAAAGCCCTTTTGCCATTGACTCGGTGCGGCAACCATAGCTTGATTTGCGTTTACTTGGCGAGGAGCTCTGCCTAAAAGTCGGTTGCGTTCAAGCTGTTGCCGCTTTTCACGCTCGTCGGCCAACATCAATGCGCCCATCGCTGCGCCGCCAATCCACAGTAACGGTAATGGCATGATCTTCTCCTATTTACTTAACGCTCAACACTACGCTGGTAACACACTCAGGCAAAAATTAGCTAATCAGATGCGAAACTACGGTAAACCGTTAAGGTTATGCAACCGCAAATGCCTCGCTAGCAGTGAGTGTAGTCAATGGGTCATTAATCAAATATGAAAAGCACTCTCTTCGATAAAATACTTGTTGTGAAGTCACTCAATGTGCTTAGGTAAGTAAATCCCCGACGGAAATATCTGCGCCACCGCCCATGGCAGCAACTTGCGCTAATAATAGCTCAGCGCAGGCTAATGCATCGGTTAATGCACTATGGGCACCGTAAATCGGTAAGCCATAACGTTCACGACAAGCACCAAGCCGTAAACACCCATCTTTAAGTACTGAATGCTCGCGTAATAACCGTTGCTTCTCAAGCACTAAGGTATCTATGGCGGGGAGCAAAACCGCTTGATGGTAAATGGCCAATATATCTTGTTGTAAAAACCGACAATCGAGTGGGGAGTGATGTGCCACCAACACACGGCCTCTGGTTTGCTCCATAAACCATGCCATAGCCTCCTCAATACTGACAGCCTGGGTTAAATGGTTGTCGAGGATCCCATGAATGATGGCACTTTGACCAACACTGCCCCGAATTTGCACTAATTTTTGCTGAGCATGACTTAATGGAATAACGCCATTTTCAATAGGAACTAAGCCTATGCTTAAGATTTGATCCTTAAAAGGATCTAACCCAGTCATCTCCAAATCAATCGCTATCAAAGGAGCCTGACTGATAGGTTGATCAATCAGCGGAATCAAAGACTGGTAGTAATCTTTAAATAATTGATGCTGACAACGCAGCGTTCGCCATTGAAGCTTAGCGTGAATCAACCAAGCCGCCATTAAAAGCTCCGCATAAATTTCATTTTCATGCCCGATTGTGCATCATGGACAACCTTAAAGGCGTCCCTAAGTTGATGACGCACTAAAGAGGATAAATGGTCTGGCATTAGATAGTTAGTGATCTTAAGCCCCTGTGTATGCTGATAACCTTGATTTGATAACCGCATATGGGCAATAAATTCATGGGCATCGGCTAAATTAAGTGCATCCTTACGATTGAGAATATTGGCGTCCATTAGCGCACGAATACGTTTGGCCGTATTCACTTCCTTAATGCCTGCCGACAAGGCGTATACTCGGGCGATATCGTTAATCAAAGCATTACCTTTATGTTTTAAATCTATACCTTTAACCTCACTACCATCTCGTTCTAATACAAATTTTCTAAAAAAACCCAGTGGAGGCGATTCTATCAATGAGTTACCCGCCATACCCGCAAGGAAAATATCATTGTCTTTGGTTTGTGCTAGCACCTTATCCTGCAATGCATCAAATAACGATTGCGGACCATAAACTGAGCGCATATCGAAAAAAATACTGGCGTGCATCAATGCTTTCGGCTCAGGAGTGATGACCCATTTTTCAAATACTTTTTGCCATTGGTTGAGTGACATTCGCCACTTAGGATTCTGCGCCATGATATTGCCGGGACAAAACATATAACCACATTGGTCAAGGCCTGCACATACCGCATGGGTTAACGCATCAAAGTAGCCCTTTGCAAAATCATCCATTTCTTCGGCTACCAGCAAACCATTATCTTGATCCGAACACGCGGCTTGGTCTTGCCGCCCCTGCGAGCCAAAGGCTAACCAACAAAAGGCCATCGGTGCCTCACCGAGAATTTGCTGATTAAGTACGATTAATCTGCGGGTTAATGCATCAGTCACCGAGGTTAACACTCGGCCGATCTCCTCTGCCCTCGCATCGGCGCTGATTAAATTTTGCAGTAGTAATGGAATTTGTTTGCTGACACTAATGAGGCTAGCGAGATCACGTTGGCGCTCGATTTCACCAATGAGGAGCAATGGTTGTGAGCCTTGTCCACGCAAAATATCGGTACTGGTCACCATACCAATGGCTTTATCTTCATCAATAATGGGCAAGTGATGAATATTGTGCTCACTCATCAATAGCATGGCTTCGAAGATCAGTGCATTAGAAGAGATTGAAATCGGCGATGTTGTCATCGCTTGATGCACGGCTATTTTGCCATCTAGTCCGGAGGCAAGCACTCGATTGCGTAAATCCTTGTCGGTTAATATGCCAACAAGTTTATGATTATCAGTCACTAATAAAGAAGATACCCGCGAGTTGCGCATCAAGAGCGCCGCTTGCGTGACGGTGGCATGGGCATCGATCGTAATCGGCGAAGATGACATCAAGGTGCTGATACGGCTGGTTGTCGTAAGATCTTTCGCCTTAAAACGTGCTTCATGACGTAAACGCTTAGCAAAAGCACGGGTAAAAAACTTATCAAAATGCCGGCTTTCACTCCGCAGTTGGTCAAATAACGCCTGCGGAAAGTGATATACCAAACTGTCTTCAAGAATAGCGACTCGGTTAACGACTTTTTCCCCAGAGAGTAAAGTCGAAAAGCCAAAAAACTCCCCTTCTGCGACTCTATCGAGTAACACTCCCTCAGGATCACGCACCTCAAAGGCACCGCTACGCACCAAATACAATTTTGGGGCATCGGCATCAAATTGTACAAAACCTGAGGCTTTACTGTAGTAACCGATAATAACGGCCCTTGCACAACGTCGAATAAGCTCTTCAGAAAAAGTATCGAAGGGGGCTGTGGATGTTAAAAACTGCACAACAGGCTGTAATTCGCTGGCATTCATAACAACACCTTATTTTCAGGTGAATTTTTAACTCACTATAACGTGAGCGATTTATTGGCAATATTCGACTAAAGTCAGCCCTAAAAAATAAAAAGGACGCTGGCGCGTCCTTTTATCTCAATAGCATGTCTTTGTTAGTGGTCGCTGGCCTCACCCGCACCTTTCGGGAAACGGATAGACTCGACCATTTCTTGAACGTGTGCAGGTGTTGCAGCCGTCACTTTACTCACAATTGCAGCAACCACAAAGTTAACGACCATCCCAACCATACCAATGCCTTCAGGCGAAATACCGAGGAACCAGTTTGCAGGTACGTTTGCCGTCGGATCGATAAACTTGAAGTAGACGATATAACCTGAGGTGAAGAATAATCCAAGGATCATACCGGCAATAGCCCCTTCTTTATTCATGGTCTTAGAGAAGATACCCATGATAATCGCAGGGAACAGAGATGATGCAGCCAGACCGAAAGCAAATGCCACTACCGCTGCAACGAATCCTGGAGGGTTAACGCCAAAATAACCCGCAATCACGATACCAATACCCGCTGCAAGTCTGGCGTACATCAGCTCTTTCTTGTCAGAAATATTTGGCATCAGGTTCTTTTTCAGTAAGTCATGGGAGACAGATGTTGAGATAACCAACAACAGGCCCGCAGAAGTCGATAATGCCGCCGCTAGACCCCCCGCAGCCACTAAAGCGATAACCCAAGCTGGCAGATTTGCAATTTCTGGCGTAGCTAACACGATAATATCGTTGTCAATCTTCATTTCGTTTGTGCTAGCAGCATCTTCCATTTTGCCTGTGGAATAGTAAATTTTGCCGTCACCATTTTTGTCATCCCATTTGATCAGACCCGTTTTTTCCCAGTTTTTGATCCAATTAGGTGCAGTTTCATAGGCAACCCCTTTTTGATCTGAACCGTTGATGGTTTCAATCATATTCACACGGGAGAATGCCGCTAGTGCAGGTACAGTTGTATACATAATGGCGATAAATACCAGTGCCCAACCTGCTGATACACGAGCATCTTTCACTTTAGGTACAGTGAAAAAACGCACGATAACGTGAGGTAAGCCAGCAGTACCAACCATTAAAGCGCCAGTAATACAGAACACATCGAGCATGCTTTTAGAACCATCAGTGTATGGTGCAAAGCCTAAATCAACAGACAGGTTATTAAGTTTATCTAACAGATAAACGCCAGAGTTATTCCCCGCAGCATCGAGTAATTGAGCACCGAAACCGATTTGAGGAATGATATGGCCAGTCATCATCACAGAGAGGAAAATTGCAGGCACCATAAAGGCGAAGATCAGCACGCAGTATTGGGCAACCTGAGTGTAGGTAATGCCCTTCATACCACCGAGTACCGAATAAAAGAACACCACGGCCATACCGATGTACACGCCAGTATCGACCTCAACTTCGAGGAAGCGTGAAAACACCACGCCCACGCCACGCATTTGCCCCGCGATATAGGTAAAGCAGATGAAGATCGCACAGATAACCGCTACCGTTCGCGCCGCTTGGGAGTAATAACGCTCCCCCAAGAAGTCTGGCACGGTAAATTTACCAAATTTACGTAAATATGGCGCCATACACAGGGCCAACAACACATAGCCACCTGTCCAGCCCATCAGGTAAACACTGCCGTCATACCCCACGAAAGAGACAATACCCGCCAACGAAATAAAAGATGCCGCTGACATCCAGTCTGCGGCAGTAGCCATACCATTAACGACTGGGTGGACGCCACCACCAGCCACATAAAACTCTTTAGTTGAACCTGCGCGAGACCAGATCGCAATCCCAATGTAGAGGGCAAACGACAGCCCCACAATCAGATAAGTTAATCCTTGTACACCCATTTCTGTGCTCCTTAGTCTTCTTGTACGTTATATTTTTTATCTAAGGCGTTGGCTTTTGCCGCATAGACAAAAATAAGCGCAACAAAGACATACATAGATCCCTGTTGAGCAAACCAGAAACCTAATTTAAATCCCATAAAATGGATTTCATTAAGTACATCAACCAATAGAATGCCGCATCCAAACGAAACTGCGGCCCAAATAGCTAATAGGCCTAAAACAAGACGTAAATTCTCGTTCCAGTAACCTTTTGCTTTATCATTATTTTCAAACGCCATAGCGACTCCCCTGTGCTGTTTTATTATTAAGTCTTGCTAAATCTAGCAATCGCTGGGGTGACCACAATCAAGACCTTAGTCTAATTTGCGAACTTACTCACAACAAAAACTAACGTATACAAATAAAAATCAATAACTTAACATTGTATCTACATTGTAATAAAAAAGTGAATTTTTAAGCGGATTAGACCAATGTCGAAGAGCTACAGGCTAGAAACAGGCAAAATCTCATGGTAGATAGAGCAGAATTGAGAGCAGTAACTGGCTGTCGTACAAACTAAATATTGGATTGCGGCTGATTTAAGCCATTATAATGAGTTCAATCAGGACATTTTTAAGAGACATATTAAACCAAGCAATGACACTCTGGTTAGCGACCTCTGCTCGGTAATAAATTACAATCTTACAATATGTTATATCATCCAATGTGTTAACTACATTAGGGCGTGTTGACGTTTAGAGATTAAATTTTGTTCGTTCTGGCAAGCACGTGCTCGCGAAACGAGGAATGATGTGTCGTTATTCTACTCAAATGACGAGCGGCTCTTATTACAGAAAGTAAGAGCAAGGGCTTGCCAGACGAACCCTTCGGGCTGCATTTGGCTGGCTTTTCTGCCGCGTTATCGTTCGTTTATGTAGAATAACTACACCGTACGGACTTTGCCTTGCATAACGGTGAGCCAAATTGCGGCAAAAATAACCCTGAAACGTCAACACGCCCTAGCAACAGCCCCACTATTGACACATCAATGCGTCTAGAGATCAGCGCAAAGCGCAAGTTTCAGGGGCACTCGTTGTATTTTTGCGATGTAGGTTAGATTTATACATCCTAAACCTGAGTTGAAGTTTTGTAAAAAATAACCCAGCAATGCTGGGTTATGTAAGATTGGTGACGCTGGTTTTGCGCGAACATTTACCTCACAAATAACATCACTATTTTGCCGCCAAGTATTTCACCAGCTCGGCCAACTCCTCTGGCGTATGAACCTGAGAGGTCACTAAGTAACGGCCATTAACCAATAACGAAGGCACCCCTTTAATCCCCGCTAGCTCAGCTTGAGAATCGTAATTCATCATTGAAAATTTAGCGTCAACAGAATTCATCGCCACATCGACATCATCAGCTTTAGCACCTTGAGCCACAAAAAAGGCCTTCACCTGCTCAGGGCGAGTAAATTGTTCACCCTTTTCATGAATTTGTTTAAAAATTGCCTCATGAACTTGTTTGGTCATATTCAGCTTTTGCGCCACATAATAGGCCAGCTGGCTTAACTCCCACGCAGGACGCCCCACTCCGACAGGCGTGCGATCAAAGGCAACATTTTTACCTAGTAGTTTCACCGTTGAGGCAACAAAGGGCTCTTGCTTATAACAATGTGGGCAGTTATAGGAAAAAAACTCTCGTAAAATCGGTTTTTGTGCTTCACTGATCCCTGCAACGGTTACATAGTCTTTACCTTCCTCAAAACTTGCCGCTTGCAGCGTGAAACTGGCGCTCAACACCAATCCACAGGCCATAGCCACCCAAGGTCGAACAACATTAATTAGGCTTTTCATTTTTACTCTTCTTATTAGAACATTGAATATTAAATTATTTATAACAAATACAGACCATTAAGATAGCTTAAAATACGCTTGTAGATTCTTAATATTTATTAACGATAACGGCTAAAACACACTTTAACAGGCAGCCAGCATGGCAAAGGGTGAGCTAAACCGGTAGTGAAATCCAAGCTCTCTTACTATCGCATCCCCTAGAATGACTTTACTCGGTTGCGTTTGCGCATTAAATTGCGGCGCAGTTAATCCGAGTGACTCGGCAGCAGCGGTGTAAAAATCTCTTCTGTTTGGGTGCTCGCTCGCGCAGAGGTTATAGATAGGCGCAAGCTTCTCTCCTCTAACTTTAGCTTCGATAATTCCCCTCACAGCATCGACGCAGTCCTGTAAATGAACCAAGTTGACAGCAACATTTCCCCCCGCCACATCGGTTTTACCCGCAAAAAAACGTCCAGGATGCCGCTTTGGCCCCACGAGTCCTGCAAAGCGCACGATACAAGTATTCGATTGGTGAGCAAACAAAGCTTCAGCATCCAACAACACCTGTGCTGAAGGCGAATCTGCCAATGCGTCGGCTTCCGTCATGGATTTATCAAGGGAAGGATAAACGCCTGTCGAACTAATAAACACTATGCCTTGATATTGCCAACCTTGAGTTAACTCGATGAGTTGCTTCAATTCTTTGAGATAAGCGGTATTGCCATGCTTTAGGCGAGGAGGAATATTGACGACAAGAAAGTCAGTCTGAAATAACGCTTGCAAGAGCTGCGCATCTGGAACGATTTGGGCCTCAACACCGAGCTGCAGTTGGAATGCCCCTATACCCGATTGCGTTAATACAGGAAGATCCTCACACTGCCTTTTAGTACCTGTGACGCGATAACCTGCTTGAACAAGTTGTTTGGCAAGCGCAAAACCGAACCAACCACAGCCTACAACTGCAACACTCTTTTTATTTGCCTCAGTGCGTTCCATTCTCTTTGACCTATTTGCCACTAAAAAATATTTCGGCCAATAGCATACGGAACTCAGGCAAAGGGATTCAAGCTTGTAACGAACTAAAATAAAAACTAATCCCCTTATCGACCTGCAATGTACGCTTTGCGCCCTCAGTTAAATCTTCGACTCGCAGGGACTTTTGCACTGTCACGCCCTCGTCGTTCAAAAAGCGGAGTGACGCTTCGCTACCATCTTCTTTGCAGGCCCATACCTGTGGCTGGCTTACCTCTTTGGTCGTCATAATCACTTTAGCGACATTATCATCCGAGAGTTTGACTAAGGTTCCAGGGGGATAAATACCTAATATTTTGACTAAAACAGAAATTAACGATTCCGAATGTTTACTGGCTCTATTCTTAAATAAGTAGCCAAGGGCGACTTGGGGAGAAGAAGCTTGCTGACCACTCAGGTGTTGATCGTAATCATTTGCTAGACTGACAATTTGAGTCACGATGGGAATTTTATGACCGGTGAGTCCATCAGGAAACCCCGAGCCATCAACAAACTCATGGTGATGTAGCACGATATTCAGCACTTCTTTAGGGAAAAGTCCCGAGCGATTAAGCATGTCATAGCCAAAATTAGGGTGCATCTGTAGATAATTGGCCTCATGGGGAGTTAAGGCACCGCGTTTGCGACGGATCACGTCAGGCACTTTAAGTTTACCAATATCATGGAACAAACTGCCAAGGGCAATATCACGTAAATCTCGCGCGGGTAAATCAAGAGCGTGGCCAATCATCATGGCTAATACCGCCACAGAGACGCCATGCTGAGTCACACTCACATTCTTTTCGTCCATCCCTACTAGGGTTAAGAAAGGCTTTTGCACCTCTTGTAAATGACTAAGTAAATCTTCAACTAAAGCCGATGACAGACGATATGCCCCCTCAGGATCACTCACTACCTTGCCAAAAACATTGCGGCATTGATTAACACTCTCTAAAAATCGTTTTTGACTTAGTCGCATCGATTTGCGGGTATCGGCTTTGAGATCCCGCTCAGGTGGCACTTCATCAATCTCTTCAATTTCCTCCTCTTCATCTACCGCTTCGGCATCATCACTACTACCAGAAATAAGATAAACAAAGGGCACACCGAGTCCGCGGATCATCTCAATTTGTGCAGCACTATTGATATCCACTCGATTGAACAGAAAAGGGTGATTCGTCCATGACAAAGGCAACTTAACCCGCATACCGGGCTGAAGTTCAGAGAGTAATAGTTTTTTATGAGCTACTTTTGCCACGCAATACGACTCCTTTCATGCACGCAAAAAGCCAAACAATGACTTCCCTTTGCCGCACATTTAAGCTAAGTACATATAACTATAGATGATTCAATAAAATCAGTAAGCTGCCAGCGAAAAAATGCTTATCAAACTGAGGGATAGAACACACAAACGCACCCAACATCGTCGAATATCACATAAAAAAACCGAAATAACAAAGAGATAAATTCAGCTATTTTATCTCTGTTTTTGCTTCCTTTGGCCAATCTGCGAGGTAATAACGAAGTCTTTTTGACTTACACACATACAAACAAGACCAAAACAACACCAGCGCATCTAGAGCCAAACTCCAATGAAATAGAAATTGCCCATGGATTAAGCGTTGAGTCAGTAAACTCGCATCCAACAAAAGTAACAACCATAATCCCCATTTTAACCGCACAAACACAGGGCGAAGCCACTGAGGAGAACGACGTCTTTCTGCAAGTACCACAAAATAAAGTACAACAGCACCAAGACCTGCCGCGAGTGACAGCAAAAAGTCTGACTTTTCGGGATAAAAGATCCTCACTAATTCAGCTCTATCACTGGCCTGAGTCAGAGAGGCAATAAAAATACACCAGCCGCGGGCAAGGAATGCCAAAATCACATATAAAAAAATCGGCGGTTTAATATGGCCTTTATCATCAAGCCAAGTGATGTGACTGAAATTCAACGGCAATCCATTTAGTAAAAACCTAACCTTTATACCCTAGATGGTGTCTCATAGCGTAATTTCAATGGTAACGAGAAATTATTCCAGCCACAAAACCACCATGAGCCGCTTAAACAGACGCATTAATTGCTTGTCTTATCAAACTATCTAGGGCATGAACGGAAACAAACTCAGGTCGAATACTCCAACGTTTTCAACCTGATTTCAGTAAAAATCCCAAACTCCCCAAAGGCTGATTAAATTGCGACAAGGTATGGCCAGATAATGGCTGCTGCGATACTCCACATAGTCAACCAAATAAAGCGGTCTAAATAACGCCATGCCGCTGGACGACTAAAAATAGGTGCCAACAAACGTGCACCAAAACTTAGGCTGAAGAACCAAATAAAAGAAGCCAATACTGCACCGGCGCCAAACCAAGGACGGTGAGCATCTTCAAACTGAGTACTGATGCTCCCCAGCAGCACCACAGTATCTAAATAAAGGTGTGGATTGAGTAAGCTTATACCTAGGGTGGTCAAGATGGCTTTACGCAGAGAATCGGCATTTTGCGCGTGATCCATCTCCATCCCCTTAGTAACAAAAGAAGCCTTAAGCGCATTGGCACCGTACCAAATCAAAAAAGCCGCACCACCAAAACTTGCCACATGCTTAATGGTCGGAAAGGCTTCAATAATATGCCCAAGCCCTGCCACACCTGCGGTAATCATCAAGGCATCGATAATCGAACAAAGCAGCGCAATCGGCAAAGAGTAAGCTCGCTTAATCCCTTGCTTTAGCACGAAAGCATTTTGTGCCCCTACGGCAATAATCAAACTACCACCAATGCCCATACCTTGAATAAACGCCGTTTGCATAACTACCTCTCATATCTTAAGAAGGCGCTAGCATAGACAAAACAACAGAATTAATATAACTAATGTTTTTTATACATCATAAGTAAAATTAATAATCATAAGGATGGTATTATGCTGGAATACGCCAATCTCAAAGCGTTGGCCGTAGTGGTCTCAGAAGGGGGGTTTGAGCGCGCAGCTAAAGTACTACATATCACCCAATCGGCGGTGTCACAACGGGTACGGCAATTAGAGGAAAGAGTCGGACAATCCTTATTAATCCGCTCAACACCAGTGGTTGCCACGCCTACTGGCAAACGTTTATTGCGTCACTATTCGCAGGTGCAATTACTTGAAAGTGAGCTCAGGAGCGAATTAGATGCCGATGACCCAAACCATCCCACCACAGTAAGGATTGCTGTCAATGCCGACAGTTTAGCGACATGGTTTTTACCCGCCTTAGCCGATATGTTTAGCCGCCATGCTTGGCTACTGGAATTGATCGTCGATGATGAATCCTACACCCATCATCTGCTTAAAAATGGTGAAGCAGTGGGCTGCGTCACAACCACAGCGAATCCGATGGCAGGCTGTAGCAGTGAGTTTTTAGGGACAATGGAATATTTGTGCGTCGCTACCCCACAATTTGCGGCGCGCTATTTTGAATGGTCAGATGCCAGCAAGGATTCAGGCTCTCAACTCACGCAAGCTCAATTAACAAAAGCTCCCGCAGTGGTGTTTTCAACCAAAGATAAACTCCATGAAAAGTATCTGGCACAGTACTTTCAGATGACACCTGGCCAATGGTGGCAGCACACCATTCCTTCATCCGAGAGTTTTTTAGAGGCCATTAACCTAAGTCTGGGTTATGGCTTAGTCGGACACTTACAAGCAAAGCCCTTAATTGATCAAGGTGTGCTCATTGAGCTCACCCCTGAAAAACGCATGCGAGTTCCACTTTATTGGCAACATTGGAATATCAAAGCCAAACAAACTACCTTGGTTTATCGCGCACTTGCCGCCACCGCACAACATCATTTATTGCAGCAGTGAGTTTGTCGAAAAACAAAAACTGAGCGTCATGCTCAGTTTTTAATCGCTAATTATTCATGTTACAACAAAATTATTTTTGTGGGGGAGCAGAAGTACTAGGCTCAATCTCGGTTTTCGGCCAAGCATTGATTACGGCTTTAACTAGAGACGCTAATGGGATCGCAAAAAAGACCCCCAAAACTCCCCATAAACCACCAAAGACCAACACTGCAGCAATAATGATCACCGGATGCAAATCCACCGCATCGGAAAACAGGATAGGCACAAGCACGTTACCGTCCAAGGCCTGAATAATGCCGTAACCTAGCATTAAATAACCAAACTCAGAGCTAAAACCCCATTGGAAAAACGCCACCAGCATAATGGGCAAAGTCACTAACGTCGCGCCCACATAAGGAATTAACACCGACAGTCCCGTTAACACCCCTAACAAAGCCGAATATCTCAGTCCCATAAATGCAAACAAGATATAGCTCGCAACACCAACTATGACAATTTCGATCACCTTGCCACGAATATAGTTAAAGATTTGCTGGTGCATTTCAAACCACACTTTGCGCGCTAACTGTCGATTCGTGGGGAAAAAACGTTTACTGCCACTGATAAGTTGATCTTTATCCTTAAGAAAGAAGAATACTAATAAAGGCACTAAAATCGCGTATACCATCAGCACCAGTAACGACGCAGAGTATCCAATCAGTTGTTTCGCAATATCGAGCACATGTTGGGTGTCGAGCAGTTTTTTGAGTTCGGCGACCATTAAATTGAGCTGCTCGACACTGATAAACTGCGGATATTGGGTCGCTAATCCCTGCACAGTTTGCAATCCTTTATCGATCATACTCGGCAAATCTGTCATCAGGCTCACACCTTGACGCCACACACTGGGAATAAGCCCAAAGGTGAGCAGCACGACTATCCCTAAAAAAATAATTAGCACTAAGGAAGCCGCAGTTGTGCGGTTAATTCCTAATTTCAACATTTGCGCTACTGGCCATTCGAGTAAAAAAGCCAACACGAGGGCGACGAGCAGTGGCGCTAATAAGCCGCCGGCAAAATAAAGCACTAGCGCTAACCCCACCAAAATAGCCAATAAGGTCACGGCCTGAGGATCACTAAACCGCTCTTGATACCAACGAGAAAAAAAACTAAACATGAATTTATTCCAAAGGGATGGTTGGCTTTCCAAAACACAGGAAAGAAACTTATAAGTTAACCTTATCGCACCAGATTAACAGTGTATATGCTTTAAAATCAGCGAACTGCTTTCTATGACCACCATTGATTTTTATCGTTGCAGTCATTTATTGCTAACTTGTATTTTGAGCTATGCATTGAACCATGCTTACGCATAATTAGCGCTGTGATAAATCAACTTTTGTGATTAACAGGCCTAACTGGTGAGCATCATCTTGTAAGACCATGACCTGATGCCCCTGATTTTTGAAAAAAGCGGGAACATCTCGTCGAGAGCCAGGGTCTGAGAGTAAGATATGCAAGCTGTCACCCACAGATATGGACTTTAATGCAAGTTTGGCCTTAACCAAGGGGATTGGGCAGCGAAATGATGTTAAATCAATAAAAATCATAATGAACTTGCTATGAACAAACTTGGGCTATTATCCTAAGTTGCAACCCAAACTACAAGCTAAGCGCCCTCTGGGCCTTAATTGAAACAACTAAAATAAATAAAGGATCCACTTGCGTAACTTGACGTTTTTGACCCGATGTAAACCCCTTGCGGCGAGTGTACTTGCATTAATGTTACTCGGTGGAGCCGCAAAGAGTTTTGCCAACAACGACTTGCCCGATTTGGGCACCGCCGCCGTCAATACCTTCAGCCTAGAAAAAGAAATGATCTATGGTGATGCCTATATGCGCGTCATTCGATCATCGGCGCCGATGTTGAACGATCCCGTATTGAGTCAGTATCTTACTGAACTAGGAAATAAATTAGTTGCCCATGCAACAGGAGTAAAAACGCCCTTTTATTTCTTCTTGCTGCAAAATGATGAAATCAACGCCTTCGCCTTCTTCGGCGGCCACGTTGCCGTGCACACAGGGCTATTTCTTAATGCCGATAACGAAAGTGAACTGGCCTCCGTATTAGGCCATGAAATCACCCACGTGACCCAACGTCACTTAGCGCGCTCCCTCGAAGCACAGCAAAAAACCGGGCCAGCGACAGTAGCAGGTTTACTCGGCGCCATTTTATTAACCATCGCCGTTCCGCAGGCGGGTATGGCCGCACTGGCAACGACCCAAGCCATGGCGACACAATCGAAAATCAACTACACCCGCCTGCATGAAAAAGAAGCTGACCGTATCGGCATGCAGATCTTAGTCGATGCGGGCTTTGATCCTAATGCCTCCGCCGAATTCTTTGGCAAACTCGCTAGTCGCTACCGTTTTACTACCACGCCACCACAAATGCTGTTGACTCACCCCTTGCCGGAATCACGGATCTCCGAGGCGCGGGATCGCGCCCACCAGTATCCCCACCGTTATGTGCCGGATAATCTGAACTTCCAGCTCGCCAAAGCCCGTATTCAGGTGCGTTTTTCTAGCTTCAGTGACGATGCAGTGTTGAGCATGTTTGAAAAACAACTTAACAAGCAAACCTATGGCTTTAAAGAGGCTGCACTCTACGGCAAAGCTTTGGCACTATTTAGATTGAAGAAATTTGACGAATCCGAAAAGATTGTCGATGAACTATTAAAAATCGATGATAACAACTTGTTTTATATCGATACCAAGACAGATCTTCTCAATGAGCGCAAGGATTATGCCCAAGCGATTAAGTTACTTGAAGCCCAGCGAAACTTGAAACCCACGTCTCAGGTGATCAACGCTAACTTAGCCAATATTTATATTGAAGCGGGTGAACCCGCCAAAGCCATTCCGCTGCTCGAAGATATGATTTTCCTCGATAAGCAAAATCAATTGCCCTATCAGTTGCTTAACCTGGCCTATAAAAAATTGGGTAACCAAGGAATGGAATATTTCTCCAATGCTGAGTTGATGGCTTTAGGTGCCAACTACAAAGGCGCCATCGATCAACTGAACTTTGCCTATCGCGCCTCGGAGGGTAATCAGTTACAACTAGCGCGAATTGAAGCGCGGATCCGTCAATTTAAACAAGCGGATAAAGAAATGGATGCGCTGAAGTAAGGTTGGCTCACGCGGCTGCTAACCGATAATAATTGCGCCCGAAACACTCTGACGGGGCGCAATTTTTTCTGTTATCATCCGCGCCATTGTTTTAGCTGATTGAGCATGAGCACGATGACCCACACGAGCACTATGACCAAAGTCACCATTTACCATAACCCACGTTGTTCAAAAAGCCGTGAAACCTTAGCCCTACTCGAGCAACAAGGTTGTGATATTACAGTAGTGGAATACCTCAAAAATCCACCTAGCGCAGCTGAGATCCACGAGATATTAGCCAGACTGCAACTCAGTGCCCGTGAGCTCATGCGTACGAAAGAAGACGAATATCAAGCTTTAGGTCTTAGCGATCCTACGCTCAGTGAAGAGACGCTCATTGAAGCAATGGTCAACACGCCCAAATTAATTGAACGCCCAATCGTACTGGCAAATCAACAGGCTGCCATTGGTCGCCCACCAGAAAATGTACTGAACATTCTCTAATGTTGTTCAGGCAATTTCGCCATCATTCAAAGATGTTAAGATTAGGAATATCATGACCTCAAACACTCTATTGACCCTCAGCCGCTTAGGCTACCTTGCCCTTGTTCTGCTGCTGGGCGGCTGGTTTATTGGTCAAGGCATTAATGGGGAATATACTCTATTATTCAGTCTATTATGGGTAATACCTTTGTTGCTGCCCATAAGCGGTATTTTAAAAGGCAATCCTTACACCTACGCATGGGCCAGCTTTATTTTATGCTTGTACATGCTGCACGCACTCACCTTACTTTATGTCACGACCGATGCATTGGTGTTTGCCGTTATTGAAGTCCTGCTGATTGGCGTACTCTTGATTGCCTTTCCATTTTACGCCCGTATTCGTGGCCGTGAACTAGGACTTGGCCTGAAGAAAAAATCCGATAAACAAGACTGATATTCGCAATGCAATATATTAAAGCGCAGTTCAATGACACCGCGCTTTTTATTAACAGGCTGACCACTCATATTCACTAGCGCACAATTTTTTAGCCAACACACTGAATTATCTCCTATCCCCTGTAATCACTTGTGAATAACTCACAACATTTAACCTACCTTTGATCGCTTTTTGTAACCAAAAGAGCGTGCTATAGTCATTTTTTGCCAGTACATGACGGTGAATTTTGCCAGTACATGACGGTGAATTTTGCCAGTCAATCGACAAAAACAAACAATAACAGCGAGTTAATTGGAGTGTGACATGATGGAAATATGGGGTCCAATTCGTCGATTAGGTATCATCGCTGCAGCAGCAACACTGGGTGCCTGTGGCGGCGGAGGTGATAGCAACAGCGATGGCGGTATAGTTACGCCACCCACCACCAATGTGCCACGCTGCACGTCGGTCACACCATTAGTCACCACAGATGCTGGTGCAATACGATTCAAAACGGAATCTCAATACAGTGTGGGACAATCCAGTGCCATTATTGCCAGCCTAAGCAATCGCGATTCGCAGGATCTCACTTTCCGTTGGCAACAACTCGAAGGCCCCAGCATTGAACTCGTTAGCCAAAATAGTCCAGTATTAACCTTAGAGCCCCCAGCAGCAGGTAACTATCGTTTTCGCTTACAAATCACTGGAACCAATACCAATGTTACCGGTGATATCAGCATTAATGCAGATAGTAGCATCGGCGGATTGCTGAATATTCGTCAAGATCATCAAGCCGTTGAAGGCAACGATGTGAGCTTGCGAATTGGCCAGCAAGCTGGCCTCAGTGCCAGCAATATCAATTGGTGTATTGCCGAAGGCCCAGAGGTGACTTTAGATATTAGTGACCCGTTCAGGCCATTGTTTACAGCCCCTAGTGTTGCGCAAGATACCCTCATACGCTTAAGAGCTAGCGCCAGCATTAACGGCACCTCGATCACGGATGAAGCCTTTGTATTAACCACCGCGGCACCAGCAATAAGCTCCAGTTACTTTGATACGCCACTTGCGCGTACTCACGCTTATAATCCAGCCTCACCTTATGCCAGAGCCTTAACGAGCTGTGTGTATTCCAATCAGCTCAAAGAGTCTTGTACGATCAATCAATTGCCACTCATAGGCCAAGTTTCAGATAACCTTGATGTAGATACAATTCTCGATCGGGTGTTAGTGTCCCACGATTGGATGGGTGATAATTTTGCTGCGTTTTTACAACAAATGGATCCCAATAGTGACTTTGCTCGACTGCTACAATCGGTCACTGCAGTAGTGATTAGTTATGATGTGCGCCCATCTTTCTATTGGGTTGTTACAGGGGCAATTTATCTCGACCCCAATGATCTCTGGCTCACACCGATGCAGCGCGATACCATCAATGAAGCGCCGGATTATCGCAGCAGCTTTGGTAATGAACTCAATTTCATCATGCCGTGGCGCTATGTTAAAAATAACCAATATGCCTCCCAAGGATTCCCCATTACCACAAGGGCAAAACGGACTCTGGCCCAAATAAACCCAGACTTAGCCTCACTCTTGTACCACGAACTCGCCCACGCTAATGACTTCTTCCCAAGAAGCGTGCATGCATCGCTCACAGGCCCAAGACTATTGGATGACTATAGTCGCCGAAATGCCAATAAAAGTTTGATTTCAGACCAAGTGAGTCGAAGCTACCCATTGACTAGCACTGAAATGACGGGGCTTGCGGGGGTTAGCTTTTTGGGTGCGAAAGCCACTGCTACCCAAAAAGCCTATCAACCATCCGATGTCAGTACGTTTTTCTCCAGCGATATCGCCAACGACTTCTATTCCTATTCCAGCACCCGCGAAGATACGGCAATGCTATTTGAAGAAGCCATGATGAGTTATCGCTATCAAATCCTGCGGGATGTGGCAGTAACAAATGCACCCGAGGTAATTACCGCTGACACAATTATCGTAAACTGGGGGCAAAGAAGCCGCATTGGTGCGGATGATTTAGTAAACCGTGCAGCCTTAGTGATCGATGGCATGTTACCGGAGTTAGATGGTATTACCTTGCTGACAAGCTTGCCCGAACCGATTCAGATGACCCAAGGCCAAAGCTGGCGTCAAACCTTAGGCATGTCAGCCAATACTGCCATTGCGAAAGGACAACAAAGTACCGCGGGCAGCGGTGATAGCGTAACCGAGCCAGAGCTGCGTTTCAGCGGCGATCGTCACCGCCATCCGCAGCAATAGTCACTCGAATCTAAGCGATCTGACGGACAAGATTTCAGTATTTCAGATCGTTTTGAAGACAGAAAAAAGCCCGTCGAAATCATTCGACGGGCTTTTTTATGGATCCGCTAATGAGCTCAGAGGTGCAGCATTTCTTTTGCAAAAGGAATAGTGAGTTTACGCTGATGTACTAAAGATGCCTTATCAAGTTTATCTAATACATCAAACAAGGTACGTAAGTCCCTTGCCATACGATTGAGTAAAAAGCGCCCAACGTCTTCAGGTAATTGCAGCCCACGCATGGCAGCACGGCGTTGCAATGCCGCGAGTTTTTCATCATCTGCCATCGGCTGCAGTTGATAATTAAGTCCCCACTGCATTCTTGAGACTAAATCGGGTAACAAAAAGCCTGCATCCGCTGGTGCAGACCGACCGCTAACCACCAGCGCGCAGCGTTTATTTTCGGCAACGCGATTGTACAGATCAAAAATAGCTTCTTCCCAAACGGGATGGCCTGCGATGTCGTCCACATCATCAATACAGATCAAATCCAGTTGTTCCAAGCCTTCCAATAAAGCCGTTGAAATACTCGCATGGATCCCAAGTGGCAGATAAAAACTGCGACGGTCGAGTTCATTAGCATGGGCACAGGCGGCATGCATTAGGTGAGTTCGACCCGATTTAACCGGCCCCCAAACATAGATGGCCGCCTCACCATGCCCCTCGGCATTGGCGCGCAGTTTTTGAATAAGTTCATCATTACCCGCTGCCGGATAATAACTATTAAAGGTTTCATCATCTGGTAGATACACCGGTAATGAAAGTTGTAGCGGTGAGTTTAATGGCACTCGTACGTCTCAATATCAATAAATTATCAACCCCACGCGACTGAGCTACAATCACCCAGTCTCAACGAGGGAAGTTTAAGGTAAACGCCATTGATAGACAGTTTTACCTGCTGGACTCGCGCTGGCGGAAAACTCTCCAGGCGCCACCACCGAAATTCTCGGCTCTAAACTTAATAAGCGCTCAAAGTCAGTCTGTGAGCCAAATAGATCTAACGTAAAGGTCACTGTGTTGCCTTGGATACGTGACAACGTGGCATTCTTAACCGCACTCAGTTGTTTTAAATACTTTTCCACCTCGACAACTTGAGCCATTTTATCAATGTTAACAAAGGTTACACTGGCCCCAACCTGCTCACCAGAGTCTGCAATAGCATACTTAGTAAAATAGTAATCCCCTAAGGCGGCCATCATTGCTGTGATCGCCTGCGCACTATTTTCGGCACTGCCATTAAAAGTAAATAAAGGTGGCGTTAATGAATCTATCGTGGTTTTAGAATAGAGGTTTAAACGATAACGCACTCGGCTCCCTTCTGGATCAATGGCCATAAGGGCTAAGAAATCAGCTTGATAACGACCTGATACACTGGCAACGATATCTGCAAACATCCCTTTGACATCATTTGGATTAATCCCCATTAATTCATCAAGATCGAGGATAGGTAGTAGCACAGGGATCCCACGCTCATCGGAGAAAGTACTAAACGCCTTACGCTCGGCTAAGGTTGAAGAATCACTCAATAAAATGGTGTCTCCCTCACTCGGCATCGCCACCCAAAACAGGGTCAATGGACGTTGGGTGCCCCATACAGGGAGTTGGGCTTGACGCAGTAAAGACACAATCCGTCTATGCTCAAAATTTGCTTTCAGCAACAGCTGGCCATTTTGTTCAACATAACCAAATTGACTTAGCAAAGCTTCAGGGTTGGCCAATTGCGATTGGATCACGCTATTATCCAAAGAACGGGCTGTCCCCGTATTCTTTATGATCACTTTTTCTAATGCAGTTTTAAGTGCGCTATTACGCTCTAGAACCGCACGGGATGTGACTGGTACGTCAGCCTCATCTAATTTACTCACTTCAACAGCTTGCAGGCTATTAACGGTAAACAGGCAGTATAAAAACGCGACTAAGCTTGGCTTTAATAGAAATTTCAGCATCTTTGGGTAGTTGAAGTTACGTCAGATAGTGCAAATTGTACCATAGTTAGCGCCTTTAGCGAGCCTTAGCCTTATTCGGCACACGGATTGAGGCTCTCCAGTCTGGTCGGCTATAAAACAGTGATCGCCGCCTGCAAATACGCCATTTAATAAAGAACATATTGCAACAAACTGTTATCATCTCGCGGTTTACCCTAAATTCACGAGAATAATAAATGAGACGACTTGCTATTCCTCTGCAGGGCGCACAAATGCTGTTTGTGGCATTTGGTGCCCTCGTGCTGATGCCACTGTTAACAGGGCTCGATACTAGTGTTGCGTTGTTTACCGCAGGTATTGGTACCTTACTCTTTCAATTAATTACTAAACGCCAAGTGCCCATATTTCTGGCTTCCTCTTTTGCTTTTATCGCCCCCATTCTTTACGGAGTACAAACGTGGGGGATCCCATCGACCATGGGAGGCATTATGGCCGCAGGCGTAGTGTATGTTTGCCTAGGCGCGTTAGTGAAAGTTCGCGGTACCGATTTTATTCACAAACTACTGCCTCCTGTGGTGGTTGGTCCGGTGATCATTATCATTGGACTGGGCTTAGCGCCCGTCGCTGTGAATATGGCACTGGGTAAAAGTGGCGACGGCAGTTTAACCTTAGTCCCAACCAACACGGCATTAATCATTTCGCTTGTATCCCTGTGTACTACTATCGCCGTAGCCATTTTTGCCAAGGGGCTACTCAAGGTAATGCCCATTCTTGCGGGGATTATCGTTGGTTATGGCCTGAGTCTCGCCTTTGGAATTGTTGATTTTTCAGTGGTGACAGCGGCAAGTTGGATTGCTATTCCTAAATTTGTTGCGCCCGAATTTAACTGGCATGCCATTGCGTTTATGATCCCTGTAGCCATTGCTCCTGCGGTTGAACATATCGGTGACATCTTGGCTATTTCCAATGTCACAGGTAAGGATTTTATGAAAAAACCGGGCCTGCATCGCACGTTAACGGGTGACGGTGTAGCAACCATTGCGGCAGCGGCCTTTGGTGGACCACCAAATACGACTTATTCAGAAGTCACTGGTGCGGTCACGTTAACCCGTAACTTCGATCCAAGGATCATGACGTGGACCGCTATCACCGCCATTACGTTGGCCTTTGTGGGTAAATTAGGCGCATTGATGCAAACCATTCCAGTACCAGTGATGGGCGGTATTATGTGTTTATTATTTGGTTCGATCGCAGCTGTGGGGCTAAATACCTTAATCCGCAATCACGTGGATTTATCCGAGCCGCGTAATTTAAGCATTGTCGGTGTCACCTTAGTCTTTGGCATTGGCGGTATGGCCTTTGGTATTGGCTCCTTCAGCCTGACAGGTATCAGCCTTTGCGGTATTGTGGCCATTACCATGAATCTGCTATTACCTGCGAGCAAACACCACAAACAAGATGTGGCATCACACTAAGTTTTGACCTTGAATCGGCCATACAAAAACTGAACACCAAATTTTTACTCAGTAGGCATTTGGCAATAAAAAAGCCGCTAAGTTATTCACTTAGCGGCTTTTTGTTATTCTTTCATCAATCTCTTACAGTAATTACTCTGCAGTTTTATATTTTTCAGCAGTGGCTTTGATTAATGGCTGTAATTCACCTTTTTGGTACATATCAACCACGATATCACAACCGCCAATCAGCTCACCTTCAATCCACAGTTGGGGGAAGGTCGGCCAGTTTGCATACTTAGGTAATTCAGCACGAATATCTGGGTGCTGGAGAATATCCACAAATGCAAACTGCTCACCGCAGTTAATCATGATTTGGGCTACCTGAGATGAAAAACCACAGCTAGGTAATTTAGGAGAACCCTTCATGTATACAATGATTGGGTTTTCAGCGATCTGCTGTTTAATTTTCTCTACTGTTTCCATTTTAATTCCTAAGTATTATGACATTGACTCAATGCCGCTATTGTACGACAGCTAAGAGCAGAACAAAATCCCACAGTTTGTAAGGTTATGGCCTGCAATTATTTTTTCGATGACGCCTATCTAATCAATTAGCCAAACAATGATTCACATCACAAATTTTATCGGTACAATAGGGTCCAGTGAGCACGTTTAAAAAACGATAACCTAAGACCATGGAGAGATACTAATGGCTTTCGAATTACCCGCATTACCATATGCAAAGAACGCACTTGAACCACACATTTCTCAAGAAACCATTGAATACCACTACGGCAAGCATCACAACACCTACGTTGTTAAGCTAAACGGTTTAATCGAAGGAACCGATTTCGCAGGCAAATCTTTAGAAGAAATCATCAAAACTTCTACTGGTGGCGTATTTAACAACGCAGCTCAAGTTTGGAACCACACTTTCTACTGGAACTGCTTAGCACCAAATGCTGGCGGTGAACCAACAGGCCCTGTGGCTGATGCCATCAACGCGGCTTTCGGCTCATTTGATGCATTCAAAGCCCAATTTACCGATTCAGCGGTCAACAACTTCGGTAGCGCTTGGACTTGGTTAGTGAAAAAAGCTGACGGCACTGTTGCTATCGTTAACACTAGCAATGCTGCAACACCTCTGACTGACAGCACTGTGACGCCAATTCTGACAGTTGACGTGTGGGAACACGCTTACTACATCGATTACCGCAACGTACGTCCTGACTACTTAGCCCACTTCTGGCAATTAGTTAACTGGGACTTCGTGAACCAAAACTTCGCGGGTTAATCGCTGCTAAATCATTCTGAAAAAGAGCCCAAGAGGCTCTTTTTTATACCCTCAAAAATCATTCACCTTGCCCTCTTTGACGAACGCTGCCCAATAGCTACAAGTGCAACAATTGCAATTGCAATCATTTGTTATTGTTTTTATTTGATATTTTTTGACACCGCAGACAAGTTTGTGTCTAAGATTAGTGTAGGAAGCTGAGAAATCAGTTATCCCTTCCATGATATCACTGGCGTTTCAGGGGGTTTATATGGGCATTTTCGAGCATTACCAAAAGCGCTACGAACAAAAACTCGATGAAGAATACACTTTGCAGGAATTTCTGGATATCTGTAAAGAAGATCGCAGTGCTTATATGTCAGCATCCGAGCGATTACTGCTCGCCATCGGCGAAGCCGAAATTATCGATACGGCTAAAAATCCAACCCTAAGCCGTATCTTTTCGAATCGTCTCATCTCTCGCTATCCCGCATTTAAAGACTTTTTTGGTATGGAAGATGCGATTGAGCAAATCGTTGCCTACCTTAAACATTCAGCTCAAGGTTTAGAAGAATCGAAGCAAATTTTATACTTGCTCGGCCCAGTGGGTGGCGGTAAGTCATCACTGGCAGAAAAACTCAAATCATTGATGCAAAAAATACCGATTTATATTCTGAGCGCCAATGGGGTAAGGAGCCCTGTAAATGATCATCCCTTCTGTCTCTTCGATGTGGATGAAGATGGTCAACTATTGCGGGATGAGTTCAACATTCCCAGCCGTTATCTCAAAACCATCATGTCACCTTGGGCTGTAAAACGCCTACATGAGTTTGGTGGTGATATTTCCAAATTCCGCGTAGTCAAAGTTTATCCCTCTATTCTCGATCAATTGGCGATTGCCAAAACCGAACCAGGGGATGAGAACAACCAAGATATTTCCTCCTTAGTGGGTAAAGTCGATATTCGTCAACTGGAACATTACTCCCAAGATGATGCAGATGCCTATGCATACTCCGGCGCATTATGCCGTGCAAACCAAGGGATAATGGAGTTTGTGGAAATGTTTAAGGCCCCGATTAAGGTGCTGCACCCACTGCTCACAGCCACTCAAGAGGGTAACTATAACGGCACAGAAGGTTTATCTGCCCTGCCCTATAGCGGGATTATTTTGGCGCACTCAAACGAGTCAGAATGGTCAACCTTCAAAAACAACAAAAACAACGAAGCTTTCCTCGATAGGGTTTATATTGTCAAAGTACCATATTGCTTGCGGGTGTCGGAAGAATTGCAGATTTATAAAAAACTTATACAAAATTCCGAGCTATCTCAAGCCCCTTGTGCTCCGGGCACCATAGAAACCCTAGCACAATTTAGCGTACTATCTAGGATCAAAGCTCCTGAAAACTCTTCCATCTACTCTAAAATGCGGGTTTACGATGGTGAGAGCTTAAAAGATACCGATCCTAAAGCAAAATCCTACCAAGAGTACCGTGACTATGCCGGCGTCGATGAAGGGATGAACGGCCTTTCCACCCGTTTTGCCTTTAAGATCCTGTCACGGGTATTTAACTTTGATCACTCTGAAATTTCCGCCAACCCAGTGCATTTGTTCTATGTTCTAGAGCGTCAAATTGAGCAGGAACAATTCCCTGGCGATACCGCTGAACGTTACCTGGAGTTTTTAAAAGGCTATTTAATTCCAAAGTATGTTGAGTTTATCGGTAAAGAAATCCAAACCGCTTATTTAGAGTCCTACTCTGAATACGGTCAAAATATCTTTGACCGCTATGTCACCTATGCCGATTTTTGGATCCAGGATCAGGAATATCGCGACCCAGAAACAGGCCAATTGTTTGACCGCGCAGCACTTAATGCTGAGCTTGAAAAAATCGAGAAACCTGCGGGGATCAGTAATCCAAAAGATTTCCGTAATGAAATCGTTAACTTTGTCCTGCGCGCCCGAGCCAGCCATGAGGGTAACAACCCACTGTGGACCAGCTACGAAAAACTACGCACCGTGATAGAGAAGAAAATGTTCTCTAATACCGAGGATTTGCTTCCGGTCATTTCCTTTAACGCCAAAACCTCGAATGATGATCAACGTAAACACGATGATTTTGTCAATCGAATGATGGAGAAAGGCTACACCAAAAAACAAGTCAGACTCCTGTCTGAGTGGTATTTACGGGTGCGTAAATCCTCTTAACTTGCGCTTACTAAGAACGAGGCTTTGGTATTGCCAAAGCCTTCGCTGGGGTTTGGGAGGTGCGTATGGCGAACTTTATCGATAGACGGTTGAATGCGAAAGGAAAAAGCACAGTCAACCGCCAGCGCTTTATCAACCGATACAAGCAACAAATCAAAAAAGCCGTCAGCGATGCCGTCACGCGTCGCAGTGTAACGGATGTAGATAAAGGCGAAAAAATCAGTATCCCCACACGGGATATTAGTGAACCTATGTTCCATCAAGGCAAAGGAGGCGTGAGAGACAGAGTTCACCCTGGAAATGATCAGTTCACCCGCGGCGATAAAATCGATAGGCCTCAGGGAGGATCTGGCGGCGGTGCGGGTAAAGGTGATGCCTCCAATTCGGGTGAGGGTAATGATGACTTTGCGTTTGAAATCTCCAAAGATGAATACCTTGAATTGTTATTTGAGGATTTAGAGCTACCTAATCTGCAAAAAAATCGCCTCAACAAGCTCGTTGAGTATCAAATCTACCGCGCTGGATTCACCAATGATGGGGTGCCAGCCAATATCAACATTGTGCGATCCTTGCGCTCCTCATTGGCGCGCCGCATTGCCATGTCGGCGAGTAAAAAGAAATTACTCAAAGAGTTAGAGCAAGAACTGACTGAGCTTGAAAATATTCCAGGGACAAAAGCTGAGCTTATCTTGGATCTAAAAGCGCAAATTGAAGAGTTAAAGCGAAAAATAGCCAAGGTACCGTTTATCGATACCTTTGACTTACGCTTCAATAACTTTTCAAGGCGTGAAATACCTTCAAGCCAAGCGGTAATGTTCTGCTTAATGGACGTATCAGGCTCGATGGATCAAGCCACAAAAGATATGGCAAAACGTTTTTATATCCTGTTGTACTTGTTCCTCACCCGCACCTACAAAAACCTTGAAGTGGTGTATATCCGTCACCATACCCAAGCAAAGGAAGTGGATGAACATGAGTTCTTTTACTCCCAAGAAACAGGCGGCACTATCGTTTCGAGCGCATTGAAATTAATGCACGAAATTCAGCAGGCACGCTACCCTGCCGATGAGTGGAATATCTATGCAGCACAAGCCTCTGACGGCGATAACTGGGCCGATGACTCACCCACCTGCAGACAATTATTAGAGCAAAAAATCCTGCCGTTAGTGCGTTACTTTAGCTATATCGAAATCACCAACCGCGCCCATCAAACCCTGTGGCGTGAATACGAATCCCTACAACAACACTACGACAACATAGCAGTGCAACACATTCGTCAAGCCGAAGATATCTACCCTGTCTTTAGAGAATTATTCAAAAAACAGGCAGTTTAAGGGGGCTCTATGGGGATGAAAGAATCAAAAACACGCATAGCCTTAAGCGACGGTCCCGACTGGAGCTTTGAGCTGTTACAAAGTTATCTGAAAGAAATTGAACGGGTGGCGGCAATTTACAAACTGAACGCCTACCCCAATCAAATCGAAATTATCACCGCAGAACAGATGATGGATGCCTATGCCGGTATTGGGATGCCCATAGGTTACACCCATTGGTCCTTTGGCAAACGCTTTATTGAAACCGAGCAAGGCTACAAGCGTGGCCAGATGGGACTCGCTTACGAAATCGTGATCAACTCCAATCCCTGTATCGCTTATTTAATGGAAGAAAATACCATTACTATGCAGGCATTGGTCATGGCTCACGCCTGTTTTGGCCATAATAGCTTCTTTAAAAATAATTACTTATTTAAAACATGGACGGATGCGAGCTCGATTATTGACTACCTCGTTTTCGCCAAAAACTATATCAGTGATTGCGAGCAAAAATACGGTGTTGAACAAGTTGAAAGCGTGATTGACTCCTGCCATGCCTTAATGAACTATGGCGTTGACAGGTATAAACGACCTGCAGAAATCTCGTTTAGGGAAGAACAGGCAAGGCAAAAAGATCGCGAAGCCTATCTACAGAGTCAAGTGAACGACCTGTGGCGAACGATTCCTACCCATCAACAACAGCAACCCTCAACGACTAAACGGCGCTTTCCTGCTGAGCCGCAGGAAAACATTCTGTACTTTATCGAAAAAAATGCCCCACTACTCGAGCCCTGGCAGCGGGAAATTATTCGAATAGTACGTAAAATGGCGCAGTATTTTTATCCGCAAAAACAAACACAAGTGATGAATGAAGGCTGGGCTACCTTCTGGCATTACACTATTTTAAATCATTTATACGATGATGGCGTAGTCAGCGACCGCTTTATGATGGAGTTTTTGCAAAGTCATACGGGCGTCGTGGCGCAGCCTGAATATAACAGCCGATACTACAGTGGCATCAATCCCTATGCCCTCGGATTTGCGATGTTCACTGATATTAGACGTATTTGTGAAGCGCCTACCGATGAAGACCGAACTTGGTTTCCTGATATTGCAGGCAGTAACTGGTTAGACACCTTACACTTTGCGATGCAAAATTTTAAGGATGAGAGTTTTATTAGCCAATATCTGTCGCCGAGGGTGATCCGTCAATTTAAGCTGTTTGGCATCCATGATGATGAAAAGCGCAACTATTTATCCGTGTCTGCAATTCACGATGAACAGGGCTATCAAGATATTCGTAATCTATTATCGCAGCAGTACAACTTGTCTAATATTGAACCCAATATCCAAGTGCATAATGTAGAGATAAACGGTGACCGATCCTTAACCCTAAGGTACGTCCCCAACAAAGATATCCCTCTTGCTGGCAGCTACAATGAGGTGCTCAAGCATCTGCACCGTCTCTGGGGTTTTAGCGTCAGCCTAGAGCAAGTCAATGCAGATAACAGTGTCACGTTGTTAAGTAAATGCCCTGAGCAGCCTAAAGCTGACTGATAATAACCTGAGAGAGGGATAAACAGAGCCACTGAATAGGCATCTTTTCGGGCCACTCTGCGTTGCTCTGTCTAACCATAGCTCGCTATGGTTAGACAGAGCGCATTGATATGCGTAAAAATCTGCGCACTCAGTCAAATAACATATTTTCATTTAAAACAACAGTTTATGCGGTTTATTTGGTTTGTTAAATTGAGGTTTTCCGACACTCATCCCCCCGAGTTCAGGTTAAATAACAAGAGCGTATTGACGCTTAGAGATTAGATTTTGTTCGTTCAGGCAAGCTCGTGCTCGCGAAACGAGGAATGATGTGTCGTTATTCTACTCAAATGACGAGCGGCTCTTATGACAGAAAGTAAGCACAAGGGCTTGCAAGACAGACCCTTCGGGCAACATTTGGCTGACGTTTCTGCTGCGTTATCGTCCGTTTATGTAGAATAACAACGCAGCACGGACTTCTTGCATAAACACCAGCCAAATTGCTGCAAAAATAACCCTGAAACGTCAACACGCCCAAATTAAGCTACAAAAAAACCGTTTCATCAAGAAACGGCTTTAATATTTTATTCGCCTGATTTCAAAATTATCTCAGATAACGAATGCTAAAAGTTAACCACTAATGGGAGTCCTGCTGTGCAATTGAAGACGGCATATCGTCGCGCAATTGCAGCCACATTTTGCCACTATTGATACCGTAGGTACGCATCAATGCGGGTACATCGAGATAGTTTTTCGCTTTTGCTAGCAATTCTAACTCTTTATAAAAGTTGAGTGCTAACTGGCGCGCCTCTGAGCTACTAAAATAGTAGCGGCCGACTCGACTGTATAGTCCTTTAAAACCATTCAAAATCAATACATAAAGCGGATTACCAGATGAGAAAGCTAAGGTATGGTGTAAGAGATAGTCATACTCAGCAAAAGATTCGGCGGTATCCTCTAATTGGTGGATTTGCGCTAAAACTTCCATCGCGGTATCAGGGCTGTTACGCAGTGCGCCACGGAAATAAATCGCACTGACATTGGTACGCGCGGAGAGTAATTGATCCACGAGTACAGGGAATCCCTCTGGATTGAGATCGGCGATTGTCTCGAGAATATTGAGGCCAGACGTCTCCCAAAAATTATTCACCCGAGTTGGCTTGCCATGTTGAATTTTCAACCAACCATCACGGGCTAAGCGCTGTAACACCTCACGCAAGGTAGTCCGAGTCACGCCAATCAATTCAGAAAGCTCACGTTCAGCCGGTAAAATGGACCCTGGAGGAAACTTATTTTCCCAAATCGATCTTACAATATACTTCTCTGCAAAACTTGCAGGTCCTTTGGCATTGATAATCATCAGCCCACTTATCCAGTTGTTGTGCTTTTAGTCATAGTCACTGATCATACCAGAGCGGTAAAAAATGGAAACCATTGACTGAAATTCACCGTACCATCAGCGTACAATTGTCACAAAAATGTTCAATAAACCAACACAAATCAATAGCAATTGTACCAATTTTGCCGATTAGCTCCGCTTTTTGAAATCTGGGTTTCAGTAACTCGTTACATTAGCATTATCTTTAGGCTAGACTGAATTCTAAAGCACGTGTGACTAACAATAACCCGCGAAATTTTAAACATAATTAGAAGAGAGGATGCCATGCCGATGACAATGAGTCAGGCGTTTATTGGAAACTTCTTAGGGAATTCTCCTAAGTGGTACAAAATCGCAATACTGTCGTTTTTAATAATCAATCCAATACTCTTTTTCTATGTCAGCCCCTTTGTGGCTGGTTGGGTATTAGTGCTTGAGTTTATTTTTACTTTGGCAATGGCATTAAAATGTTATCCATTACAACCCGGCGGATTGTTAGCCATTGAAGCGGTTGCGATTGGTATGACTTCTGCCAGTCAGGTGCTACATGAAATTGAAGCCAACCTTGAAGTGTTATTATTGTTAGTATTTATGGTTGCAGGCATTTACTTCATGAAGCAACTGCTGCTATTCGCGTTCACTAAGATGATCACCAAAGTCCGTTCAAAAATCTTAGTGTCATTGTTATTTTGCTTAGCTTCTGCATTCTTATCCGCTTTTTTAGATGCCTTAACCGTTATTGCGGTGATTATTACTGTAGCCGTTGGTTTTTACTCTATTTATCACAAAGTGGCATCGGGTAAAGATTTCTCTGCGGATCATGACCATACCTCAGAGAATAAAAACGAGGAAGGTGAAGACCAACTCAATGAAGCAGAACTTGAATCCTTCCGTGGCTTCTTACGTAACTTACTAATGCACGCCGGTGTTGGTACTGCTTTAGGTGGCGTGTGTACCATGGTGGGTGAACCACAAAACTTAATTATTGCGGCACAAGCTAACTGGCAGTTTGGTGAGTTTGCGATTCGTATGTCACCAGTCACTGTGCCTGTCTTTATTGCGGGCATCTTAACCTGCTATATAGTGGAGAAATTCCGTATCTTTGGATATGGAGCTCAACTTCCTGATGCTGTTCATAAAATTCTGTGTGATTACGATGCGCATGAAGATGCTCGTCGCACCAATAAAGATAAAATGAAGCTTATTGTTCAAGCCTTTATTGGAGTTTGGTTAATTGCTGGTCTTGCTCTGCACTTAGCTTCTGTCGGCTTAATTGGTCTGTCAGTCATCATTTTAGCCACCGCATTTAACGGCATAACCGATGAACATGCACTGGGTAAAGCCTTCGAAGAAGCTTTGCCCTTTACGGCACTGTTAGCCGTTTTCTTTTCCGTTGTTGCTGTAATTATCGACCAACAATTGTTTGCTCCGGTGATCCAATGGGCACTAAACCATGAAGGTAATACCCAATTAGTGATTTTCTATATTGCTAACGGTTTACTCTCCATGGTCAGTGATAATGTGTTTGTAGGCACTGTCTACATTAACGAAGTGAAAGCGGCCTTGCTCAATGGTCAAATCACTCGCGATCAATTCGACCTGCTGGCCGTTGCAATTAACACAGGAACTAATTTACCTTCTGTTGCAACACCCAATGGTCAAGCCGCCTTTCTATTCTTATTGACATCGGCACTTGCACCATTGATCCGCTTGTCCTACGGCAGAATGGTATGGATGGCATTGCCCTACACTATCGTCCTGTCGGTTGTGGGTGTCATGGCAATTCAAATGGGATTCTTAGAACAAATGACACAGTATTTCTATGACTCCCATGCAATTTTGCACCACAGTGTTAAAGAAGCCTTAGCACCAGCGACTGGCCACTAAAACATAAATATCAGAGTTGACTGAACTTTATGAGTTCAGTACAGTCAAATAAACGCCCTATCTGCAAGGGCGTTTTTTGTTGATATGGAGTTCACTTTTGACAGCATTCACTCGCTTTGCCCATTCCCGTGCATCTTGGTTTTTTCTGACAGGCTCTGCGATTGCCCTTGAAGCAGCCGCATTGTATTTCCAATATGTGATGAAGCTAGATCCCTGCGTTATGTGTATTTACCAAAGACTCGCCGTCTTCGGTATTTTAGCTGCAGGGCTTGTCGGTATGACGGCACCTAAATACCGTATTATTCGCATCTTAGGAGTGCTTGGCTGGGCGATAAGTGCCACTTGGGGACTTAAACTGGCGTTAGCCTTAGTGGATATGCAAAACAATCCTTCGCCATTTTCAACTTGCCCGTTTTTACCTGAGTTTCCAGCATGGATGCCACTACATGAATGGTTCCCTGCCATCATGTTACCAACAGGTATGTGTACCGATGTGCCCTGGCAGTTTATGGGAGTAACGATGGCTGAATGGATGGTCGTAGCCTTTAGTGGTTACCTCGTGGTGTTATTACTCTTTATTGTTCCAATCCTGAGCGGTTCAAATAAACCATCACTTTATAAATAACCAAACCGAGGAATAGTAATGCTAATTTTGCAACACGTTGCAGCAACGAGGCATTGTATTCACTTGCAATAAACACGCTGTTGACGCCTAACGTTGCCTTGCTATCAATGTAAAGCGCAAGAGTGAGAGTAACGCTGTGAATTTTTTGCGGTGTAATACCCATTGCATTAAATATCTACTCATTCAGCGGGGCAACTCATTTGAGGCAAGGCGAAGGCTTAAAGGAAGAGTGATGCACTATAGAAAGCTTTAAACCCAGTAAAAGTGCACTGCTGTGTAGATAAATATCAGCTACCCTTCGGGAACCTCACAACATCCCACACCTGTGTTGTATTGACGTAAAACGGAGTCACCATTTCTGCGTAACGAGCCTTGGATTGAAATGCCTGTGAGGCTATGAACTGATTGGATTGGTATAAGTGTTTATTCATCGGTTAATCCGAGTTGAAGCTAAATACTCTCCAATAAGAAGACCTAACATGTACCTAATTTTTTATTCTCTCTGCCGATATTTTTTTGCGCAAATTATAACTTAACTTTGGTTTAAGCCTATGGCAAATAGGCAAAAAAACGTTAAACTGGTTCAATTATGGCGGCACTTGGAACCTGTATAACATGGATAAACGGCCTAACATTGAGGCACAAGCCCCGTTAACACAATGGCAAAAAAGCCTGCCGTTTAAAGTCACGTTGATCCAACTGCTCATCGCCAGCATCCTCATTTTCAGCACAGCTTGGGTCATTCTTAATATTCAGACACAACAAATCAATGAGCAACAGACTTTACTGAATCAAAATCACGGTCAAATTATTATTGCAAAACTGCAGGAAATGACCTCTCAAGTCGAAAATCAAGTCAATGCGATAAGCCAAATCGCCATGCTCTACCGCCACGAACCTGAACAGCTCAGCAAAAGTATTCCCGAATTACTCTCGATTGAAAGTCAAAAAGACATCATTTCAGGTGGTGGCATTTGGCCTGAGCCTGGGGCATTTAATCGGCAAAAATTCCGTGATAGTCTGTTTTGGTCACACAATATTCACGGTGAGTTAGTGGCTATCGACAGCTACAACGATGACAACTTCCCTAGTTACCACTCTGAGGAATGGTATCGACCAACTCGATTCTTTCCCGCAGGTAAAGTATTTTGGTCTAAATCCTATGTTGACATTACAACCCATGAACCAATGGTCACAGCATCTAGCGCCATGTGGATGGAACATCAATTCATTGGTGCAGCGACGACAGATATCAGCCTAGAAAAACTCAATCAGCTCCTGCGTAATGCTATGTTGAATGTGAGTGGCTATGTGATGGCACTCGATCATCAAAATCAAATCCTGGCTTTTCCAAATCGCGATAATACACTTCAATCTCACTCGGACACGACTCATAACCTAATAAGCTTTGATGCATTTGCTCAAACCGAGCAAGCATTAACCCCTATCGCCTCGGCGATACACTTAGCCGATCGCACCTTTATCGAACAAGCAATTGCAGAGCGCGTATTTACTCAAGAGCAAATGGATAATCTCACTCGTTTAAGCAAAGATAGCGAGCGGGATATGCTCTCAGCCATAGTAAACGATAATGCCAAAAATCATTTTTCGACCCCAAAGCGTATCGCGTCAGTATCACTAGCTATGGATCCTATTCTAAAGGGACCTTCGCTTGTCTCCGTCTTTCTTATGCCCCATACCTATTGGAAAATCTTAGTCGTCACACCAGTAGCACCTTTAGAGGATACTGCGAAAAAACTGATTGAAAAGGTGGGGCTTTCTTTAGTTCTCATTCAAATGTGTGGCCTCATATTACTGTTTATAATGCAACACAAGCTCATCATGGCGCCCATAATGGAAATGGTCAAAGCACTCAAACGTAATGACTCAGCCTCCATCGAACTCAACGCCAAAGAACGTCACGATGAAGTCGGATTACTGGCAAAAACGTTTTTATCACGAACTCAGCAGCTCGAAATCGCTATGTCGAGTTTGGATGCCAGCAATCTCGCACTGGAGCAACAGTTACTCAGCCAGCAGCACTTTCAACAGGAGTTAAATAGACATAAAGAACAATTAAGATCCTTATTAGACTATTCATCTACTATCATTTATATCAAAGACTTAAATGGTAGATACACCTTAGTAAACAACAAATATTGTGAGGTGCTTGGTATCGAGCGACGCAAAATTATTGGTGTAATGGATTTTGAACTCTTTCAACCTCCTCTCGCCGAGCTGTACCAACAGAACGATCAGAGGGCAAATAACAGTCACGATGCTCTGCATTTTGAAGAACCCATTCCCACTCCCCGTGGCGAAATTATCTACCATATGACTAAGTTTGATATCAGAGATGACGAGGATAACTCTATCGGTGTTGGCGCGATTGGATTTAATGTGGATCTGAAAAAACGCCAAGAGAAAGAACAAGAAAAACTTCTGCAATACCAATTGAATCAACTAAAAGATCAACAGCATAAAACCCAGTTAGCCCAGCAAGAAATCGCCCAATTAAGGGCGCAGTTAACGGATGCCAATGATGAAATTAACCTGCAAACTCAGCTAAACCGCAATAAGCAACAAAATCAAAAGCTGATGCAACACTTCTTGTCTGACGTAATGAACCAAATGATGCAAGAACAGGATCGCCTGCTTGCTCAAGTTTGCCAAAACAAAGATGCCGATCAGCATACCCACGTAGTGCAACTCATGAGTCAACAAGCGGCCAGACTAAGGCAAATATCGCAACTCTTTACTGTTCAGCAGAGTGAGATAAGACCGCTTCATTTAGCACAATTTTTTCAACATTTACTGAGCCTGTTGCAGCCACAATTTCTCAAAGCACAGGTCAAAGTAAGCCTTAGTTGCGATGAACAATTAGTGATCGATGGCGATGCTTGGCAATATCTCCAATTTTTCTATCGATTACTCAATAACACCCTTCAGCATGCATTTAAAGATCACCATCAACACCGAGAATTACTGCTACAACTCAAAAAACAAGGTCAAGAGCTACAGCTATTAGTAAAGGATAATGGTGTTGGACTATCGGCGTCAAAACTTGAACAATTAAGACATGAAATGCAGCAAAAACAATGTACAGGCACGCTATCAAGCTTAAACCTATGGATAAAGGATGAGTTAAAAGGCGAACTCAATGTAAAGAGCGAACTCAATCAAGGCACACGTATCGAATGCCATTGGCCGCTATCTAAGGCTTAGAGGACTGGATTTAGACTAAATTGTACTAGCGCAGTATCCGATTGCGACCAATTGACCGTTATTGGTCATTTGAATAGCGCGTCTTGGCGTTTAAGGGTTATTTTGCAGTAATTTGGCTTACCGTTTCTGCAAGGTAAGGTCCGTAATGTGCCGTTATTCTGCATAAACGGACGACAACACAGCATAAACCGTGCCCAAAGGATTCTTAAGATTTCGATTGATGGACTCTTGCCCTCTAAACATCCCTAGCACCGGTTCGAGTGTAAAACACACTTCCCCCACACATTAGGAATCAACAAAGTACAATATTCGTGCTTTTCACTGCCATTGCGCCTCTGCAACCTTGGCCTCATCTAACCATACCTTGGCCAGATGGCGCTCATTCTCGCCGAAAACTTTGACTGGACAAGGCAACATAAATGCTAATGTATTGACCATAGCACCGAGGATTTGTGTGTCTGCAATCATGACCACCCGTGAAAAATCACTAAAATGATACACACTAAGTAAAGCATCATCCCAAAGTGCTCCAACGGTAATGCCAATAAAATCAGCGCTAAACTCGTACCATAAGCGAATACTGGCATGATCTTGTAACTTTGCTTCAATGGCGGGAAACAATAAAGTTTCGATATCCTCATGGGTTACCTGACCAGACACAACAATAGTCAACAAATCATCGGCATAACTAGGACGGATAGTTAACATCATGCTTCTCCTTTATTACAACATCAGAAAATGCGGCTATAGAGTAAAGATACACTCTGTTAATGAATATGCTTGAAAAACATTAAATTATTTTACTCACCGTGAGATTTGCCTGACACAGAATGATAAACAGCCTCAAGCAGGAAGGTGATGTAAGTCAGGCATTCCCCGAAAAATGGTAAGCAATGAATTAAATCGAGAAGGAAGCACCTTCTAAGAAACTCCCAGACTTATCTGCGATGCAGAATGGTTATATTAAAAGTGTTTTTAAAAACAAAAACATATCATCAACAGTAAGATAAAAGGCTATGAGGCACTCAACGCTGAGAATAAGTAAAACGGCAGCCCCTTGAACATGATGTGTATATGGCCATAAATACACAAAGTGGAGACATTCTGATGATGTCTAAACCAATGGCAAAACAACTTATGCACGTATGGACGGTGTACTCAATTTACTCAAACACAGATTTCGCGGTCACATTAAGCATGGGCTTGAGATTTAGCGATTTCTTGATCGAATAAATTTTTGATTAATCCTGAAAACTCAAAGATGAACAGGGTTTGCTCTGGTGTTGCCCTATGATTGGCTACTGAAGCGAGGATTTCCTCGAGATCATACACAATCGCATCGACCTCGCGGATAATGGTATTACGCTCTGCAAAAGAAAGTGAGGGATTTTGGCCGCAAACCATAATAATTTGAGCGGATAATTGTTCCTCAAACAATTCCATTACAGTATCGTCGGACACATTTTGAATATCTGGCGTTTCGAACAAGCCAAGATGCTCAGTCAAATACTGGATCAAATGCATGTAACCGTCTTTATCTGTGACCATTTTTAACCCTTAAAACAACTAAATCGAGCGCCATCAAGGACACTGTCAAATCTAAAAATCCTCAACACCACCCATCAAGTGGTAAACATGAGTATTAAACGTCAGCCACCCGATAACCTATCTCAAATAGAGCAGCCGACGTATTGATCTAAACCAATCTTATCGTTGTTACTTTGTTAAGGTTAGTACAAACGACACCGGAACGGCTTGGCTAATACTAGATAAACCTGCAATATCACGCAACTTATCGACCCCCGCGACCAAGTCAAATTCATTGGCATTGACTATTATGGGCTGAAAACTACTAACCATCAGTTTATTATCAGATACTTTGGTCACAATTACCGAAAAAGTTTTTGTTTGCTGTTTTCCATGTAGGGCAATTTTGCCATCAATGTCAGCAAGCTTTGACTCACCAACAGCAAGTTCTTTGAGCATTTTGCTATCCACTTGGGAGCTCAATTTCAGTTCAGGATACAATGACACTTCAAACAACAGGTTTTGCATGCGCTCATCACGCACATCAATACCCGTAGCCACGCTCATTAAAGGAACGGTGAGTTCAAATTGACCATTGTCATTAAGCACACCTTTTAGTTGCTTAAAATGATGGACCTCGGCGATATCGCCCTTTTTAACCGAAACGAAACTAACCCTAGAGCCCTGCTCAGTGACTTGCCACTGGGCAAAGCTGCTAAAACTGATCAGTACTGATAATGCCGCGATTCCTATCAATTTATTCATTGTATCCATCCTCAATTTTGATTTTAAAGATCCGGCCATTAACCCAAACCATTGAGTTAACAGCTGTTCTTAGCATGGGAAACTGTGACAAAGATCACCTAGCCCTCGCTAAAGATACTCTTTTAATTGATCAGCGACCAGTGAACAATCATTTAACTCGCGCCAGCCATTTGTCTAAACTATTGGCAAAATTCTGTTTATCGGCAGCAGACAAAGCATCAGGCCCGCCTGTATGCACACCCGATGAACGTAAATCTTCCATAAAATCACGCATCGTGAGTTTTTGGCGAATATTGTCTGTCGTATAGAGTTCACCGCGAGGATTAAGGGCTAATGCCCCCTTCTCAATGACGAGGGCCGCAAGCGGAATATCAGCGGTGATCACTAAATGTGTGGCCTCAACATGGTCAACAATATATTGATCTGCCACATCAAAGCCTGAGCCGACACGCACTTGACTGATATAAGGCGATGGTGGCACTCGTAACATTTGGTTCGCCACCAACACTAACGGCAGTGATTTACGCTCAGCCGCGCGAAATAAAATCTCTTTAATCGGATTTGGGCAGGCATCGGCATCGACCCAAATTTTATAATTCGCCACTTCTTTTGTTCCTTACATCTCGCGCCTTAAGGTGCGAGACGATCAATCTGCCATGCTTGTGCTTCACGAGTATAGAGAAAACGATCATGCAAGCGGTGTTCTCCGCCCTGCCAGAATTCAATACTCGAAGGTTTAACCAAATACCCTCCCCAAAAGCTAGGTAGAGGCACGTCCCCTTTGGCAAACTTGGCTTTCATTTCAAAAAATTTACCTTCGAGCACTTGCCTGGCACTCAGTTTGCTCGATTGCTGCGATACCCAAGCCGCAATTTGGCTGTCCTTTGGCCGCGTCATAAAGTATTTCAGCACTTCGGCGGTAGAAAGCGGCTGCGCTTCACCCAGAATCGACACTTGGCGCTCTATGGGATGCCAAGGAAAATGCAAACTCACCTTATTATTGGCCGCAATCTGCAGTGCTTTGCGGCTACCTAAGTTAGTAAAAAACACAAAACCGCTATCATCGAAGCGTT
This sequence comes from Shewanella cutis, assembly GCF_022410515.1. Classification (GTDB taxonomy): domain Bacteria; phylum Pseudomonadota; class Gammaproteobacteria; order Enterobacterales; family Shewanellaceae; genus Shewanella; species Shewanella cutis. The sequence continues at coordinate 41,759 of NZ_JACSDI010000013.1, forward strand.
TTAATAACACAATTCGTTGAAAAGGTTGGCCATGCTCATCCACTGTTGCCACACACATAGCAGTAGGATCGCTCAGCTGTGCATCTCTGGCTTGTGTCATCCACAATTCAAATAGCTGCATCGGGTTTTGGGGTAAATCGGCGCGTCTTAGGCCACCTTGGGTATATTCACGGCGAATATCACTGAGATCTGTCATAGGATTTCCTTTTGCAAGCGCACAATGATTGCTATCGGTGCAATCCGCTAATAAGCAAAGTTTACCATGCCTGACACAGAAAACCGCGTGCCAATCACAGAAAACCGGGTCTAATAAACTGAAGTACCAACAAAAACGCCTTGCTAAGCAAGGCGTTTAATCAGTGAGATTAAATGAACAGTTAACGATTAGCCGCAAGTAAAGCGAGTAGCTCGTCTTCGCCAATCACCTTCACGCCTAGCTCCTGCGCTTTTGCGAGCTTCGATCCCGCGGCTTCACCCGCCACCAAGCAGTCGGTGTTTTTCGACACACTGCCCGCGACTTTTGCGCCTAAGACTTGTAATTGCGCCTTAGCATCGTTACGGTTGAGTTGATTTAAGGTGCCCGTTAACACCCAAGTCTGTCCTTTTAACGGTTGCTTGTCGGCGCTTGGCGCTTCAATCGCAGGCCAGTTTACCCCCGCCGCAATTAAAGCATCGATTACCTCAAGGTTATGCGGCTGGGCAAAAAAATGTGCTACATGTTGGGCAACCACTTCGCCGATATCTTCAACCTCGATTAATTGTTCAATGGTGGCGATGCGCAGTGCATCGAGGCTATCAAAGTGAGCTGCAAGGTTCGCCGCAGTGGCCTCACCCACCTCACGAATGCCTAAAGCATACAAAAAGCGTGGCAAGGTAGTGGTTTTAGCCGCTTCAATCGCGAGCGCTAAATTGGTGGCGGACTTCATTCCCATACGGTCGAGCATGGTCATCATAGAGGCAGTGAGTTTAAACAGATCTGCGGGGCTTTGAACCAGCTCTTTATCAATGAGCTGCTCAACAATTTTGTCGCCCATGCCATCGATATCTAATGCCTTGCGGGAAGCAAAATGTTTAATCGCTTCTTTGCGCTGCGCCTCGCAGAATAAGCCGCCACTGCAACGGGCGACCGCCTCACCTTCTAAACGCTCGACCAAGCTGCCACACACAGGGCAATGTTGCGGAAAAGCAATTGCCTTAGCATCCTCTGGACGGCGCTCGGGCACTATGGCCACAATTTGCGGGATCACATCGCCGGCGCGGCGGATAATCACAGTATCACCCACCATCACACCTAAACGTTCGATTTCATCGGCATTGTGCAAGGTGGCATTAGACACAGTTACCCCCCCGACGAACACAGGTCTTAAGCGCGCCACAGGCGTGACTGCGCCGGTGCGGCCCACTTGAAAATCCACACCCTCGAGCAGGGTCATTTCCTCTTGGGCTGGGAATTTATAGGCAATGGCCCAACGGGGAGATTTGGCCACAAACCCTAAGGTTTGCTGCTGGGCAATATCGTTAACCTTCATCACCACGCCGTCGATTTCAAAGGGTAAATCGCTGCGGCGGGTCAATATATCTTGATAGTAGGCAAACACTTGGCTGAGTTCGTCGCAGACTTTAATCTCGCTGCTAACTGGCAGCCCCCAAGATTTAAGTTGCTGCAATTGCTCATAATGCGTCTTAGCTAGCTCATGGGAAGTCGGCTCCACCACACCTAATGCGTAGGCATAAAAAGACAGCGCCCGCGAGGCGGTAATTTTACTATCGAGCTGACGTAAACTGCCCGCCGCCGCATTACGCGGATTTACAAACTGTTTTTCATCCTTTAAGCGTGCACGCTCATTTAGCGCCTCAAACGCCACTTTGGGCATAAAGGCTTCGCCGCGCACTTCAACCAATTCGGGATAGTTGTCACCGCGCAGTTTAAGCGGAATCGACTTAATGGTTTTGACATTTTCGGTAATATCCTCACCCACCGTGCCATCACCACGGGTCGCGGCGCGCTCAAGCACACCGTTGCGATATAAAATACTCACCGCGAGACCGTCCAACTTAGGCTCACAGCAAAAGCTGACTTGACCCACTTTATCACTCACGCGCTTATGAAACGCAGTAAAGTCCGCTTCATCAAAGGCATTATCGAGACTTAACATAGGTTTAAGATGAGTGATTTGCTCAAACTTGGCCAGTGCCAGGCCGCCTACTCTTTGGGTTGGCGAATCGGCTAAGACAAACTGTGGATACTCGGCCTCGAGCTTTTTAAGCTGTTGCATTAATCTGTCGTATTCGGAATCAGTAATGCTTGGCGCATCATCCACATAGTAACGAATATTGTGCTCATTGAGAGATTGGCTGAGCGCCTGCATCAATGGCTGCGCGGTTTGTGGCGTAACAGCTTGAGAAAGCAGTTCAGATAGGCGTTTATCGAGTTGAATGTCTTGCATATTCATTATCCAGAATTCTTAAGCATCAAAAAATTGCAAAAAATGAGGCCGCATTTAGCGGCCCCATCTGTCTATCACCGCGGAGTCGCGGCTTGCATTAGGCGTTGGCGCGAATACGGTGTAAATAATCTTGCTTGGTAAATTCGCCCCAAGGTTGGCGCTGACCATCAAGCACTACCGCATCAATATCGTCCGCCAGTTGCCGCGCCGAGTTCAGCATAATAGAGAAATTCATTAAGGCATCGCCATAACAAGGTAGCGTCATAAAAAACACCACACCTTGAGTGCTGAATTGCTCCATATTGTCTGGGTCAAATACACCAGGTTTTACCATATTAGCAATCGAGAACAACACCTTACCATTACCAGCATTATCCACATGACGATGGAAAATATTCATATCGCCATATTTAAAGTTAAGTGTTAAGAAGCAAGGTAACAATTCGGCGCCATTAAGTTGCTGACCTTCTTTAGCCACTACGTGCAGCACTAATACATCGCGTGGCTCGCCTAAGCTCTCTTCAGTTTCCGGAGCTTCTTCAACCGCTTGAGGCTGCTGTTCTTGATACACTTCGTCATCAAACAAGGCCGTTTGTGTCGGCTTTTGTACTTGAGCACGTTGCTCTTCAGCCACCTTTTGCGCCACTATCGCCGCATGGGATTGACCGGCGTGTACTTGATTTAAGTGCGCTGCATTACTTTGCAATACCGGCTCTTGGCGAGACGCCTTCGTGCCTCGATGTGGCTCTTTCACACTCGGGGATTGCAAACTAAAGTCGGGCTGTACCATGCTGGGTTCTTGCTTAAACTGTGGCTTAGACTCAATTTGCGGTTCAACTTTAGCCTCTTGCTTTAAATAAGGATTAACCGCTGGAGCCTCAGGAGTTTGAGGTTCACTCGCCTTACGAACTCTTACGGCGCCAATCCCATCGGCGTCGAAACCATCAGCATCGACACGCTTAGGCGCGCCCTCGCCACGCTCTGCCTGCTTTTTGTAGAAATTGCCCATCGGACTATCTTTCAATGACTTAGGCTGTTGTCTTCTGATAGACCAAAATCCATGCACCAGCACAGCAACTATGGCTATGGCGCCTAAAACGAACAATACTAGTTGCAAATCTTCCATTGGTTACCCTGTCTTTCTTCTAGTTATCACGCGTCGGCCATCGCCACCGCTTGCTCTAAATCTACTGCGACTATACGGGATACACCCGGCTCATGCATAGTCACACCGATAAGTTGATCAGCCATCTCCATCGTAATTTTGTTATGGCTGATATAGATAAACTGTACACTCTGCGACATTTCCTTCAATAATCGACAGAAACGTTCTACGTTGGCATCGTCTAAGGGCGCATCCACTTCGTCTAACATACAGAAGGGAGCTGGATTCAACCTGAAAATCGCGAATACCAATGATAAAGCCGTTAGGGCTTTTTCACCACCGGAAAGAAGATGGATTGTACTGTTCTTCTTACCTGGGGGCTGGGCCATGATGGTCACGCCCGTTTCTAATAAATCGTCTTCCGTCAACGCTAAGTACGCCCGTCCACCACCGAACACCTTGGGGAATAAACGTCCCAAATCCTCGTTGACCGCATCAAATGTGGCTTTAAAGCGGGTGCGAGTCTCCTTATCGATTTTACGAATGGCTTCTTCGAGTGTTGCAAGTCCTTTATTGAGATCTTCATCTTGATGATCCAAATAGGATTTTCGCTCACTTTGCTGCTCAAATTCTTCGATCGCCGCGAGGTTTATTGCACCTAAGCGGATAATTTTTTGGCGGATCTGATCCAAATCACGCTGCCACTTATCTGGCTGACCGTCGTTAGGCAGAGAATCAATAATCTGAGCGAGCACAATTTGCTGCTCCGATAGGGCTGCCAACTGGCTATCAGCCTGCCCTTTTAATCCCTCACGACGTAACTTTAACGTGCTCAGGCTTTGAGTCAAGCCCTCAAGCTTACCAAGCTCTTGTTTTTGCTTTAATCCTATACTGTTTAACGTTTCAGTAAGTGAACATTGTTGTGACCTGAGGCTTTTAAGTGTCTGTTGCTGACTCTGCTGCTGATTAAGTAGCTGTGCCAATTGTTCACTCAGCTTTGCGGTTTGCTGATCGCCATGCAGCTGCGCGACACTGGCAAGCTGGGCAGACAGCGTTTCCCGAGACTGGACTAATTCATTGACACGGACCCGCTGTAATTCGATTTGCTCGGTGCTGACCGCCATGCGAGTCGTCACGGATTGCAAACTCGCATTGAGGGTTGATAAGCGGCGCTGGGTATCGCTAATTTGAGCCTTAAGCGCTTGATGGCGCGCTAAATCCCCTTGGGCATCTTGGCTTTGTTGCTGCTGTTTATCAATACTTTGTGCTAGGGCGTCAGCAAGTTCATCCTCTTGCTCCGAAAGCAGCATTAACTGCTCAGCAAGCTCTGCTAACTCAGCATGCGTTCGAGCGACAGTGTCTTCTAGCTGCGCCCGTTTAGCTTCGCGCTGTTTGGCCTGAGCCTCTGCGTTACTAAGCTGGGTAGATTTGGTGGCTTTATTGAGCTGTAACTGATGCAAGCGTTGCGTGCCTTGGTTTACGCTGTCACGCACCTGTATTAGTTGCTGCGAAAGCTCATCGAGCCTTGTCTGTTGTACATCTCGCGACTGCACACACTCGGCTATCGCCTCGCTTAACTGCGTTTGTTCTTTACTCAGTTGCACAAGGGAATGGCTATTGTCTTGTTTAGCAATCAAAAACCCTTTGCCGAATAGATAACCATCGGCAGTGACAATCCGCTCATCGGCCGCCAAGCTAGCAAGCTGCGCTTGGGCGCTGTCAAGATTATCAGCCCATTTTAGCCCATTAAGCCAAGGTGCAAGATTCACATCCGCTTGCAACTTGATGGGTGAGCCTTCGATATGATCATCAATCTTTTCTAAGCACCTTGCATCTGTATAAAACCCTAGCTCATTTGCACTAACGCCAACGGGTAATGTCATTAAGCCCTGCAGCGCCAGTTCGGCGGCGGCTTCCCAGCCATTTTCCACTTGAATGCTTTGCCACAGCTGCGGCTTATCACTTAACTCTTCTTGTTTTGCCAGCCATTGTTCAACCAGCTCAAAGCGTGCTCGCATTGAGGTTAACCGCTGTGATAGCTGCTCAAATTCGCCACGCGCAAGATCTAACGCTTGAGTATTTTCAACAAGCGCTAACTCAAGCTCTTGATTTACTTCAACTTGCTGAGTTATTACTTGTTCTAAGAGTTCAATTTCTTGACTAAGTGATGCGCTGTTATCCTCCAAAGCATGCTCAGTGAGCGAGGACAACTCTTGCTGCTGTTCTTCATGTAACTGGGTTTTATGGGCGCATAATTGTTGCTGATGAACAAGTTTGCTGCGGTGTAATTCGAGTTGCAGCTTATGTTGGGCAACGGCCGACGCTTGAGTTCTAGCCACTTCCGTCTGAGTTTCACTACGTGAAACACTCATTTCCCACTGGGCTTGCAGCTCATCCATCATCTCTTGCTGCAACGCATGCTGCGGCAAAAGCTGGGCTTGTTCCCCCTCAAGCGCATAAAAACTAGCCTGATATGTGTCTAATTTGGCTTTGTTTTGCGTTATCTGCTCGTTCAACTGTTCGAGCTGAGTATGTAGCTGGGCATCGCGCTGCTTTTGACTTTGTAATTGTTGCTCTAACTTGGCGATCTCTGTGCCCGTCAGATAATAGGCCTCCACCGCGTGCTGTTCTTGCTCGGCTAACTGCGAAAGTTTAACTTGCAGCTCAGTGCTTTCTAATTCGCTAGTTTGCGCTAGGGATTGCGCCGCCGCTTGTTGCAGCTCAAGTGAGTTAATCTGCTCCGACAAACTCGCCATCTGGCTCTGCAACTCTTGGTAACGCATCACCAGCAACTCGGCGTGGGTTTTGCGCTCCGCCTGTTTCAACTCACGATATTGTATTGCCGCTTTGGCCTGCTGGCTGAGTTTGTCTAATTGTTTACCTAATTCGCTGCGAATATCACCTAAACGCTCTAGGTTTTCGCGGGTGTGGCGAATACGATTTTCAGTTTCACGCCGACGCTCTTTATAGCGAGAAATTCCCGCCGCTTCTTCAATAAAGGTGCGTAAATCTTGGGGTTTTGATTCAATCAGTCGCGAGATGGTGCCCTGCTCGATAATGGCATAACTGCGCGGACCAAGCCCTGTGCCCATAAACAGATCGGTAATATCCTTACGGCGACATTTTTGCCCATTGAGGAAATACCAAGATTCACCATCGCGGCTCACCTGCCGCTTGACCGAGATCTCTTCATAACTGGCATATTGGCCGGCGAGACGGCCTTCTTTATTTTCAAACACCAGTTCAACGCCCGCCACCGACACAGGTTTGCGGGCGCTGGAACCGTTAAAAATCACGTCACTCATGGAGTCACCGCGCAGGTGTTTAGCCGAGCTTTCGCCCAGCACCCAACGCACGGCATCAATCACGTTTGACTTTCCACAGCCATTAGGGCCGATAATAGCGCTTAATGCCTGTAAAAACGGAATTTTGGTGGGGTCGACAAACGACTTAAAGCCGGCAAGTTTTATTTGTTTTAATCTCATAGTGCCAGTTAGCGCGTCTCAGTTTAAAAATCATCGGGAAGTTGACGGATATCAGTGCAGGCCTATATCGGCCCTATTGGTGTAACAGAATTGCTTGGCCAACTTTAGCAAAGCAGGCAGCATTTTGTAACGCTTTTTATTGAATTCATATGGCTTTTAGCTTGTCATCTTGCGATGAGTTGATCACAATCGCAGTTATCTGTCCCTCACGCTGTATCTCAACTTTTTTGGAATGACGATATGACACAGAAATTGTCCCAACCCTCACAGGGTAAAAGTGGTGTGAATTATTTTCTCGATGGCTTTGGTTTAATCAAACGTAAAGGCCTGCGCACCTTTGTTTTTATTCCCTTAATGATTAACCTGTTATTGTTTGCTGCGGTAATTTACGTGGCGGTAGGTCAGCTCGATGTGTTGTTTAATTGGATGAATGCTCAGTTACCGGAGTATTTAAGCTGGCTTAATTTCCTACTCTGGCCACTGGCGGTCACAACGATGCTGGTGATGTTAGCCTTTGTTTTTAGTTCGGTGATGAACTGGCTGGCCGCACCTTTTAATGGCCTACTGGCCGAAAAGGTCGAACAGCTATTAACAGGTAAGCCAATGAATACCGGCTCAGGCATGGATGTAGTTAAAGACCTCCCCCGTATTCTTGGCCGTGAATGGATCAAACTTAAATATTATCTGCCCCGAGCGTTGGTGTTTTTACTGCTGTTTTTAGTGCCGATGGTTGGGCAAACCTTAGCGCCTATTTTGTGGTTTTTATTTAGCGCTTGGATGATGGCGATTCAGTATTGTGACTATCCGTTTGATAATCATAAAGTCAGTTTTAAGGATATGCGCTTTGCCCTAAACCAAACCCGAGGCAGCAGTTTTAGCTTTGGCGCAACAGTGACCCTGTTTTCGATGATCCCTGTGGTTAACTTTATCGTGATGCCAGTGGCAATTTGTGGCGCCACCGCCATGTGGGTCGATAAGTACCGTGAAGCTTACCGTAATCCTCTCGTGTCTCCCGAATAGTCATCTTTTGCACTGGATGCAAGCCATCCAGTGCTACCTTGCCTTTGCGCTCGATTTAATACAATTCTTGTAACAATTACCCACTCTTGTTAACCAAAAATTTCTGGCACACTGCGAACCATTTTCGCAATTTTTTGGGCTTTGTCGTTGAAGACATTTCTTCCTTTATTGTTATCAAGCATGGTGTTTATCAGTGCGCCATGTATGGCAGGCTTTGCTAGCCAATTTCAGTTAACTATCCCAACCCTTGATAGCGCCGCGAATATCGATGGTGAGTTTGATGAGGCGGTTTGGCAGCACGCTGCGCTCACCGAGTTACGCTATGAGACACAACCAGGTGAAAACACTACAGCTCCCGTTTATACCCAAGCCAAGATCTTCGCAACCCAAACCAGCCTGTTTATCGCTTTTATCGCCAAAGATAGCCAGCCCAAGCAAATACGCGCCACACTGAAGGACAGAGATAATCTTTGGGGTGACGATTTGGTGGGAATTAAACTCGATACCTTTAATAACGCACGTTTAGCCTACCAGTTTTTTATCAACCCTCTGGGCGTGCAATTAGATTCAATTGAAAATGAACTCACAGGCGAAGAGAGCGAAGCGTGGGATGGTATTTGGAAAACCGCCGGTAAAATCACCGCCGAAGGCTATCAAGTGGAAGTCGAACTGCCGCTAAGGCTATTTAATTTTGATGATAAGCAGTCCATTCAAACCTGGGGGTTTGAACTGATCCGCTATTATCCACGCAATGAAAACCACCGCATCTCCACCCATAAAATTGACCGCAATGTCAGTTGCCAATTGTGTCAGTTAGGGGTGGCCTCTGGTTTAGCGTCCGCCAAGCAGGGGCAAGATCTGCAAATCACTCCCACTTTTGTCGCTAATCGCAATGAACAGAACACTGAAAACGGCTGGCAAGCAGAAACGGATTATGAACCTGGGCTGGATTTACGTTGGGGTATTAATGCCCGAACCTTACTTAATGCAACCATTAATCCTGATTTTTCTCAAGTGGAATCCGATGAGGGCCAGCTCGATATCAACACGACGTTCGCGTTGTTTTACGACGAAAAACGGCCATTTTTCCTCGATAATAAAGACTACTTCGATACTCAAGTGGATCTGCTACACACCCGCAATATTGTTTCCCCTGATTACGGACTCAAACTCACCAGCCAAACCGAGCAACATACCCTAGCACTGCTGGCAACCAATGACAGCCAAACCACATTTTTGATGCCGGGTAATTTAAGTTCTGAAGTGGCTTCATTGAATCAAGAAAGCCTCAATCTGGCAGCGCGTTACCGCTTCGACATGGATAAAACCTTCTCTTTGGGCACCCTTTTAACGGCCAAAGCCAGTGCCAACAATCAACTGACTGAGGTTGCCGCGCAAAATGATGATTATAATAGTGATTACTATAATTATGTCATGAGTTTAGATGCCAAATATCAACCCACAGAGCAAGATATCCTTACGGCTCAGGTCGCCCTCTCGCAAACCCTCTATCCCACAGCAATGTATCGACAGTTTTGTGGGAATGTGCAAGGGGAAATCACTGAAAACCGTCCCTGTGGCCAGACGCCATTACTCTGTGAACTTGGTCAATGCCAAGTCAATGAGCAAGTATTACGTAGCCAATCGGATGAGCATTTTAGCGGCAACTTATATCAACTCACCTATGAGCATAACACCCGCGATTGGTTCGCCTATAGTGAGTATCACGACATATCCCCTGATTTTCGTGCTGATTTAGGCTTTGTGGAGAAAATTGACTATCGCAGTTTTATGGCTGGCGGTGGCTTAATTTGGTATCCAGAGGTGTGGTTTAACAAGATAAAGTTTGGCGGAGACTGGGATATCACCCACAATCAGGCGGGAGAACAACTCGAGCAAGAATTTGAAATCTTTTGGGAAATGTATGGTGCGCAGCAGAGTGAGCTTTCATTTGGGGTCGAAACCCGTGAGCGAGTTGGCCCTCGCCATAATGCAGCACAACTCGCTGTGATAGGTAATAGCAATCAATATAAAGAAACCCAAGGCTGGCTTTACGGTGCCATCACACCGCTTTCGGCCCTCAGCCTAGAGCTTGAAATCCACTATGGCGATGAAATTGATTTTCTCAATGACAGATTAGGCACAAACACCTTAATCAATCCAATATTGAACTGGAAAATTGCCAACGGTCTGTCGGTGGAGATTTCTCACCAGTATCAACATATGGATGTGGAACAAGACACGCTATTTACCGCTAACCTCACGGATATGCGCCTCCACTGGCAGTTGAGCTTGCATAGCTTTATCCGCTTATCAAGCATTTACACCCAGATTGACCGCAATCTTGCGCAGTATCTGTACTCCACCCCCGATAGCCAAGAAGCGCACCTAGGCAATGAAATCCTTTACGGTTATAAACTCAATCCCCAGAGTGTGTTCTATTTAGGGTATTCCGACAGTTTAACCTCGGATGATGAGCTGACGCGCCTGACTCGGGATGAGAAGACCTATTTTATGAAGTTAAGCTATGCTTGGTTGCTCTAGGTGCTAGATTTTAGGCAGCAAACAATACCTGAAAGACTTTAGTACTTAAGCCCGCAACAAGAATTGCGGGCTTAAGATAGAGTTACTGATTAACACGTATCTGCAATCTAATAAACTAGAGCAAGGAAGCTCGACCGCACGACAAGCAATCGAGCTTTGATACGATTTAACGTTTTTTCAAAATCACACTACCGATGGAGTAACCGGCGCCAAAGGAGCTTAATAGGCCCAAATCGCCTGGGTTAAAGTCAGCGGAATATTTATGAAAGGCAATCACAGAGCCTGCGGATGCGGTGTTGGCATATTCATCGAGCACTACGGGCGCCTGTTCGGGCGTTACCTCATCCCCCAGCAGTTTTTTCACCACAAATAGGTTCATATTAATGTTGGCTTGATGCAACCATAACCGCTTAAAGGACTGCGGCGTCAAGGATTGCTCGGCGAAATGCTCATCCAAATGCTGATAAATCATCGGCAACAGCTCTTTAAATACTTTACGTCCCTGTTGATGGAACAACTTATCCGCCTGATGCGCCGAGCTCGGATCGCAGCGATTTAAAAAGCCAAAATTACTGCGGATATTATTCGAATAATCGGTAAAACAGCGGCTTGAGAGAATCGTAAAGCCCTTATTAGGCGCCACTAAACTTTGCTCTTCAAGTACCACTGCGGTAGCCACATCACCAAAGATAAAATGACTATCACGGTCACGATAATTTACCTGCGCTGAACAAATTTCGGGGTTAATGACCAGTACCCGTGAGGCAGAACCTGTAGCAATCGCATTCGCAGCAGCCACAATCGCAAAGGTCGCCGAAGAGCACGCCACTTGCATATCGTAACCGTAGCCACGGGTGCCCAACGCACGCTGGATTTCAATCGCCATCGCAGGGTAAGCGCGCTGAGTATAAGCACAGGCGACGATCACCAAATCGATTTGCTCAGCTTTAAGCTCGGCTTGTTTAAGTGCCATCAATGCCGCCTCAACCCCAATTTCGGCTTGCATAGATAACTCGTCACTACTGCGCTCTGGAATAAGCGGCATCATAACTTCAGGATCGAGAATGCCCTCTTTCACCATCACATATCTGTGCTTGATGCCTGAGGCCTTTTCAATAAATTCGCAGGAGGAATAGGACAAAGCCTCGACATGCCCCTGCTCGATCAATCCTGCGTTTTCAAGGTTAAACATATCCACATAGGCATTGAAGCTCTCCACCAAAGCTTCATTAGAAATACCATGGGGCGGCGTAAATAAACCGCTGCCAGAAATCACGACCTGTTTCATAGGTGCTCCAAACGGGTACTTGTTGTAAGGTGAGCAGACGTCGCATTATTCAGTGTCGACACCGCGGCAAATGCTTATTCTGCCTGCGCTTGTTGCTGCTCTAATTGTTGCTTTTTATGCATTTGCGCTAAGTCTATCACGACTGTGGAAGATATTTTATCTTGGATCCACTGCCGATTGGCATCCCAAAATATCTGCATAAAGCCAAGTAAGCCAGTCTTAAAGCCCGCTGCATAGCCGCCATAACGGCCAAAAACTGCCCAAAGGCTGATTTTAGCGCCATCGAGTTGGATAACGCGGATGCCTAGGGCGTATTGACATTTCAGGGTTATTTTTTGCAGCAATTTGGCTCACCGTTTATGCAAGGCAAAGTCCGTGCTGTGTAGTTATTCTACATAAACGGACATAACGCAGCAGAAACGTCAGCCAAATGCTGCCCGAAGGGGGCGTCTGGCAAGCCCTTGCGCTTACTTTCTGCCATAAAAGCCGCTCGTCATTTGAGTAGAATAACGACACATCATTCCTCGTTTCGCGAGCACGAGCTTGCCAGAACGAAATTTCATCTCTAAACGTCAACATACCCTAAGAGTTTTTTACCTAAGGTCTGACCATCAAATTTGGCAGTAAACACCGAAAAGTAAAATGCTACCCCAACCAAAACCTAAGCCCATATCGCCCATAAAGCCTTTAATCCATGCGGGCAAACTACAACCAACGCTGATACGAATTAGGTTTTGCGAATAACTACACACCCTTTAATAACTAAATTGAATAAAGAAGAACAAACAATCACTTCAAAAAGCGCCACAGACGATTATGATTCAGTAGTGCAAACATAGGAGCAAGCAATCCATGAGCAAAATTTTCGAAGACAATTCATATACTATTGGCAACACCCCGTTAGTGCGTTTAAACCGAGTAAGCCAAGGTAAAGTGCTGGCGAAAGTCGAATCACGCAATCCCAGTTTTAGTGTCAAATGCCGTATCGGTGCCAATTTGATTTGGGATGCTGAGAAAAAAGGCCTGCTCACCAAAGATCACGAGCTGATAGAGCCAACATCCGGTAACACGGGTATCGCTTTAGCCTATGTAGCAGCAGCTCGTGGTTACAAGCTGACCCTGACCATGCCAAATACCATGAGCTTAGAGCGTCGTAAGTTGCTTAAAGCCTTAGGTGCAAATCTGGTGCTGACCGAAGGCGCCAAAGGCATGAAAGGCGCGATTGATAAAGCGGAAGAGATCCGTCAATCCGCTCCTGAAAAATATATTTTGTTGCAGCAGTTTAATAACCCTGCCAACCCCGAGATCCACGAAAAAACCACAGGTCCAGAAATTTGGAACGACACTGATGGCGCTGTAGATGTGTTTGTTGCAGGTGTGGGTACTGGTGGTACTATCACGGGTGTAAGTCGCTACCTGAAAAAGGTCGCAGGCAAAGCCATTACCTCTGTGGCTGTTGAACCTGCTGATTCACCTGTGATTACCCAAACCTTGGCAGGATTACCTGTACAACCTGGCCCACATAAAATCCAAGGAATTGGTGCAGGTTTTATCCCAGGTAACCTCGATCTCGAACTTATCGATCGCGTTGAAACTGTCACCAACGACGAAGCGATTGAAATGGCGCGTCGCTTGATGCAGGAGGAAGGTATTTTAGTGGGGATTTCTTCAGGAGCTGCTGTGGTTGCCGCTAACCGTATCGCTGCCCTGCCGGAATTTGCAGATAAAACCATTGTCGTTGTACTGCCTTCTGCTGCAGAACGTTACTTATCTTCAGTATTGTTCCAAGGCCAATTTGGCGACGAAGAAAATATCCAGTAATCTAATAAGTTATCGATAAAAAATACCCAGCGCTGTCTGGGTATTTTTATGCCTGATCGTCAATGGCTGGCAATCCAACCTCTTCCCAACGGATAACTCATCAACCAAGATGCTGATTTATTAATTAACTTGGACACAGTTCATAGTTTTCTCGCGCAATACTAGCTTTAGCAATTCAGTTCGCTATAAATAGCCTCCTCCAAGATTAACGTCCGTCTTTTATGTCCTTCTACCAAAATCCGAAAGAGTTAAGCGCCTTTGACGCTAAGTTTGAGGCACAGAAAATTGCCTTTGGACCCGTGAGTTTTCAAGTCGCTCATTGTCTACTCAAATTTGAAGTATTAGCCACCATTGATAAGGCTGGTGACCAAGGGGTGACCTTAGCGCAGTTAGCCCAAACGAACATGTTGGATGAATACGCCCTTGGTGTGTTGCTGGATATGGGACTTAGCATGGGGCTTGTCTGGCTCAACGAAGATGCCTACGTCCTCGACAAGACAGGTTATTTTTTACTGCACGATGATATGGCGGCAATCAATCTCAATTTTATGCAGGACGTCTGTTATCAGGGACTATTTAAACTAGATAAGGCGTTGCTCGATGGTCGCCCCGCGGGGCTGAGTGTATTTGGCGACTGGCAAACTATTTATCCTGCACTCAAAGATCTGCCCCAAGATGCGAAGGAGAGTTGGTTTGCATTCGACCATTATTATTCTGATCATGCTTTCCCACAGATCTTGCCCTTAGTCTTTACCCATAGCCCCAAGCACTTAGTCGATATTGGTGGTAACACTGGTAAGTGGGCACTGAGCTGCTGCGAATTTGATCCAAAGGTTGAAGTCACGCTGATGGATTTCCCAGGGCAATTAGCCGTTGCTAAAGAAAATGCTGCAAAGCGGGGCTTTAGCGATAGAGTCCATACCTTTGCTACCGATCTACTCGATGAGTCGCGCCCCTTTGTCGAAGGTGCAGATACCTATTGGATGAGCCAGTTTCTTGACTGCTTCTCTAAGGCGCAAATTTTAAGCATTTTGCAACGTACAGCAAAAGCCATGACAGCAAATAGCCAATTGTTCATTGTTGAAACCTTCTGGGATAGACAACCTTCAGCCGCCTCTGCTTATTGCGTAAACGCCACGAGCTTATACTTTACCGCTATGGCCAATGGCAATAGCCGAATGTATCACTCTAAGGACTTAATGGCCTTGCTGCATCAAGCGGGTTTATACGTCGATGAGGACACAGACAACCTTGGGCTCGGGCATACGTTACTGCGTTGTAGACGCAAACCTTGATTAATATTTTTTGAATTTTCAAATAAATTTAATCAATTTTATTTACTTCAGCCTTAATCATACACTGAGATTATCAAATAGGCTCTCTATCAAACGAATATCAGTATTGAGAGGTAAGTAAAATGACTTCAAAACGTAAACGTTGGACCGCACAGGCCGCAAAATTACCAAGCCCCATGGGAGGGCTTGCCCTTGCTATCGCAAGCTTGGGTTGGACCTGGGAAAGTGTGATGCCTTCATTGAACGGCTGGGGTCAATTAACCGGTGCAATGATTGCCTCAGCCCTGCTACTGATGCTTACAGGTAAGTTTTTACTGCATCCCACAGTGCTCAAAAACGAACTTAGCCATCCCGTCGTCGGCAGCGTAATACCGACCTTTGCCATGGCATTAATGGTGGTATCTAACCTGCTTGGCCACTATTTCCCCCATGCAGGATTAGCTCTTTGGTTAGGTGCAATTGCAATTCATGCCGTATTTTTAGGCGCTTTTATCTACTACCGTGCTATCGACTTTAAACTCGAACATATGGTGCCTAGCTGGTTCGTGCCACCGATTGGCATTATAGTCGCAGCCGTTTCTTTCCCTAGTAATGGTGAGCCTTGGTTAGTTAACACGATTTTAGCCTTCGGCATGCTCGCCTATTTAGTCATGCTGCCACTGATGCTCTATCGCTTGATCTTCTGTCAGGCAATTCCTGATGCGGCTAAACCTACTATTGCAATCCTAGCGGCCCCCGCAAGTTTATCCCTTGCTGGCTATCTCACCGTATGTGAGCAACCATCCATAGCCTTAGTGGCGGTATTAGCAAGCATCGCGATTCTGATGACCAGCGTCATCTATCTCGCCTTTTTCAATCTACTTAAATTACCCTTTAGCCCAGGTTATGCGGCTTTTACCTTCCCAATGGTGATTGGCGCAACAGCGCTCTTTAAAACCGCCCACTGGCTTGAGCAATTTAGTCAAATGGCTGAACTAACTGAATGGGTAAGATTGTTGGC
Source organism: Shewanella cutis (assembly GCF_022410515.1). GTDB lineage: Bacteria > Pseudomonadota > Gammaproteobacteria > Enterobacterales > Shewanellaceae > Shewanella > Shewanella cutis. Next base: position 57,764 of record NZ_JACSDI010000013.1, read on the forward strand.
AGATTTTGAACTCGGTGTAGCCACTATCGTAGTTGCCTATGTAGCACTTCGTTATCTAACACACTATGTACCAAGCCCAGTTGAAAATATTGGAAGCACTACCAGTGTTCAGCTTAAATAATGAGTATAAAATTCTGTAAAACTCATTAAATTGCTTAATGTTAAAATTAAACAACACATCATCCAGAAGAAGGAGTGAATTTATATTCACTCCTTCTTTTATTCAAATTAAACACCAAAAAGCTTTCTGAGTAACTTTTAACCTTAACCTAGTAACATCAAGAAAAACTTATATTTCAATCGAGCTTGTTATGCATAAAAAATAGCCGATACGTTAATTTACGAAACAGCAAAAAAATCATTTTACATCAATCACCTGACTAAAACCCTTCTGCCATATACAGCATAAAAGGCTGTAAGATAAAACTGCTCAAATTAAATTTAGATATACTAAAATTTTGATTATATTTTTTTACAAACTGTTTCAATTTTACAAAATTAAAACATTTAAATAACTTTTAATTAAAGAGTGAGCTATTTTTATTGGCAATCTCGATTCAATACCACCTCAACCACCTCGTTAGTACATAAATAAAACCCACAACTAACAATCCATTAACAAATTAACATTACATCTCGCAACCATTATAATTTTTAACTGTTGCACTTGTTATTTTCTTGTGGTTATATCTGTCCACAATTAAATATGATCATTATTTCTTACAATGTTCTGTATTTAATTAGAATAACAACTAAACAAATAACAAGTGTGTTAAGGGAGAAAGATATGCGTACTAATTCAACATTAGCCAAAGCAGTTCGCTTTGCGTTAATTAGTGGTGCTGCAACAGCGGCTCTGTCTACAATGTCAGTTTTTGCTGCTGAAGAAGATAACGCTAAGGTTGAACGTATTGAAGTGACTGGTTCTCGTATTCAGAGAACGGATATGGAATCAGCACTACCAGTGACAGTATTGTCAGCGGAAGATATTGCTAAGACTGGTTTAAGCGATGTATCAGCAGTTTTAGCGCAAATGCCATTTAACACGGCGGGTAGTTTCATTAGTGACGCTGGTAGCTCTGCGAGTAACCATGCAAGTTCAGGTATGCGTGGCTTAGGTTCAAACCGCACCTTAACGCTCATTAACGGACGTCGAATTGCACCATCAGCAACTTTTGGTGGCGATGCAACCAACCTCAATTTAATTCCAATGGATGCTATTGAGCGTATCGAAATATTACGTGACGGAGCATCTGCAGTTTACGGTTCAGATGCTATCGGTGGTGTGATTAACATTATTCTCAAGAAAACCTTCGATGGTTTAGCATTTGACGCAAAATTTGGTAATCCAACTCAAGGTGGTAGAGACGAAAAATCAGCCTCTGTCACTTTTGGTAATACCAGCGATAAAAGCAGCAGCTTAGTGATCATCGAACACAAGCAATTTGATCCACTCGAAGGTGGTCAGCGTCCTCATTTAACGGCTAATTGGGACGAAAAATACGGTCGCAGTGCTTTATATGCACCTGAAGGCACATATCGTCCAGTTGCATCTCGCCCTGTAAAAAACGCAGATGGTACTTTCGGCACGCCAGTTTACACAGGATTACAGGTTCCAGGTAAAGATTGTCCTGCGGATCGCATCGTCACCAGCAAAGCAGGTTCGGCTTGTGGCTTTAATCAGTTTGATGGAACTGATTATTTACCCGATCAAACTAAAGACTCTGTCTTCTCAAATATGACTTATCGTATTACTGATGAATTAGAGTGGTTTGGTCAAGCGATTGTTATGCGTGATAAGTCCATCACGTCTTCTACCGCGCTATGGACACCTAACCTGTACATAGCCGCAAATAACCCATTAAACCCAACGTTTGGCACAGCTAATGCGTCAGAAGTTCAAGCTTACCATCGATTGAAAGGCGTAGCAGACCGTTCAACCGAATTCGACTCAAATGTAGTTGACGTTGTAACGGGTCTAAACCTTGAGTTAGATGCAGGCTCTCTGAGCTGGTATGTACAATACTCAGATCAAATCGTGAATATTGAAACTGACTCTTATGTATTCGAAGATAAGCTGCAAGAAGCGGTTGATAAAGGTTTGTATAACCCATTCGTTGAAGGTGGTAATGCGACCCAAGCCACTTTAGACACGTTCTTACACACAGCAACTCGTAAAGCAACCTCGAATACAACTGGGACAGGTTTGTCATGGGCAGCGCTTGCACCTATTTCCTTACCCGGTGGTGATTTAGGTTATGCTGTTGGTATGGAATACCAAAAAATTGAATACAAAGATACCCGTGATGCGCAACAAGCAGCAGGTAACGTATTAGGTACTTACGGTGGTGATTCTGCAGGCGATAGAAGCTACAAAGCCGCGTTTGTTGAAATAGAACTACCAGTATTAGACAATCTAAATGTGAAACTAGCAAGCCGTTACGACCAGTATAGCTTGCCAGATGTAGGACAGCTTTCTAACTCTGTTAACGTTCGCTACGAAGCCTTAGATAACCTTGTATTACGTGCATCTTATGGTCAAGGTTTTAGAGCACCTTCACTGGATGATTTATTGGGCAAACCTGCTACCAGTTATGACAGAATTATTGATACTACCCTGTGCCAAAGTCTGCCAGCTGATCAGCAAAAAGGTAACCCTGCTTGTGAAGATAACCAATATCTACGTAAGAGTTCAGGTAATAAAGACCTAGAACCAGAAAAATCAGCTCAATACGCTTTCGGCGCAGTGTGGAATATTACTGAGAATATCGATTTCGTTGTTGATTACTACAACATTGAAATCACTGATCAAGTAAGCTACATCGGTGCACAAACTATCGTTGACTTAGAAGCAATTGGTGGCTTAGGTGCCTATGACCCTAAATACATCTATGTTAAACGTAAAGCTGATGGCACTATCGATGAGATTGGTGCAGGCAACATCAACATGGATGGCGTACAAACATCAGGTCTTGACGTATCTTTCACATCAAACTTCGATTTAGGGGAAATTGGTACATTTAAGTTTGCAGTTGAAGGCACTTATGCTCTGGAATACACCGAGCAGGCAAGCCCAATTGCTAAACGTTATGATGTGTTAGGCACTAAAGGGTACCCGCCACTACGTTTCAACACTACATTTAGCTATGCAATTGATGACTTCTCGACATCTTTGATTGCTAAGTACATTGATTCTTACGATGGTGAAACACCTCAACAACAAGAAGTTGGCACTAATAGACAAGACTTCTCATCTTTCACTACGTGGGATCTAACACTGAACTACGACTTTGACAGTTATGGAAAAGTGACTGTAGGTGCTCGTAACCTGTTTGATGCAATGCCAGCTGTTAACTACAGCTTAGGTTACCCAGGATACGATACCGATACCCACAATATCTTGGGTCGCGTAGTATTCGCAGGATACAAAGTTAAATTCTAATTTCCATCAAAACTCAAAAAACGGCATCCTCGGATGCCGTTTTTTTATGTCCAATTAAATCTCAACAGTGTCATTCCCAGATTTTAGCTGCGCTCTAGTTAAACCCTAAATAATGTGCCCCTACCACTAAAACACTTGATACCAACATCAGCAGCAACATAAAACGCCAAACAAATTTCAACCAGTTGCCCCAGTCAACACGGCATACCCCGAGAGTTGCCATCAAAGAGGCTGAAGTAGGCACAATAATATTGGTCAGCCCGTCACCTAATTGAAAAGCGAGTACAGCCACTTGCCGTGACACACCAACGATGTCCGACAATGGTGCCATCAGCGGCATAGTCAGTGCTGCCTGCCCAGAACCTGAGGTCACAAAAAAATTAAACACTGATTGAAATAACAACATAAACCAGGCGGATAAGGCATCAGGCAAATGGCCAATTAGACCACCTGCACGATCAAGAATTGTATTCAATACACTTGGCTCTGTGGGCGAACCACCACCAAGTAAAAGTAAAATCCCCGAGGCACACCCTACTAACAGCGCGGGTTCCAACATAGTTTTAGCGCCTTCTTTAAAGCTAATGGCCACCTTGTTAAGGGTCAATCCATTGAGTTTAAATACGCAGCCAATTAAGCCCGCCACTATACCCATGGTAAAAAACTGACTGGCGATTTCAGGAATAAACCACGCATTGACTACTACCCCCCAAATTACCCACACCATAGTCAGCACTAGTAACACTAAAACCAGTAAATCGCCAAGATTAAAGCGACTTTCTAGTCTCGTATTGGCGTGATGCTCTCGAAAATAAGCATCGGACTGATAACTATGGGACAACCTGGGTTGCTGCTGAATACGATGGGCGTAACGCATGGTAAAGACTATCCCCAGCAAGGTGAATCCAAGCCACATAGGAAAGCGAAACTCACTACCAGAAAGTACTGGAATCCCTGCAATGCCCTGTGCTATCGCCACACTGAAGGGGTTCATCCAGGAACTGGCAAAACCAATTTGGGTCGCTACATAGGTCACCATCACAGTGGTAATGCCGTCATAACCCAAACGGATCATTAATGGGCAAATTATGATGGCAAAAGCAATTGCCTCTTCCCCCATACCAAACACCGCGCCGCCTAAGGAAAACAGCGTGAAGATCACCGGAATGAATAACTTTTCATTGCCGCGGGTTTTATCGATTAACTTTAAAATGCCGTTATCGATAGTCCCTGTGGCCATTACCACGCCAAAAGAGCCACCAATCACCAGCATAAACATGATCACGCCGATCGCACTGCCCCATTTAGAGCCTGAGCTTAAACCTTCAAATGCAAAGTTAAAAAAACCAACACCGCCCTCACCTTTGAATAGAGCAACAGGTTGTAGTTTCGGCTCACCCGATTCATCGAGTTGATAACTAAAGGAATTGGGATCAACTACAGTGCGCACTTTATCGACACCGTCAGCAAGATAATGAACTTCTTGTGTTTGAAACGAACCAATAGGAATAACGTAAGTCATTAATCCCGCAAGCAATGCCACAAAAAAGATGATCACTAAAGTATCAGGCATTTGAAATTGTGAAGAAGCAATGGGAGGTATTGAAGGTGCGTTAGCAGCCTGAGCGGCCTCTGTTGGCTGAGAGGTTGAAGGTAGAGTTGTCATAGATGCGCCATTTTTTATCCAACATAAAATGGCCGCACTATAAACTAAAGCACTGTAAACCAGTACATAATAACTTCATTTTCTTGCTTAAATACGCAAAATGCTTCCCGCAAAAATAAAACAACAATGCCCAGTGAAACTGGGCATTGAAGAAACACGAGGCTGTTAACGTGAGATGAGCAGTCGCTATTTACTCTCTTGGCTTTTTTTCACCTTTTCAGTATGCAATGGTGACGCAAAAAAATGGGGGTGATGGGATTTTTGCGGATCGGGTAAAGCAATTTGCCCCTGCTCAATCCACCAATAACCAAGCCCGACGATCACCCCGCCGCCGACAATATTCCCTAAAGTCACCGGAATTAAGTTATTGAATACAAAGTTTTTTACCGTTAAATCGGCAAATTGTTCTTGGGTAACACCCAAGGAGGCAAAAAATTCCGGACTAGCAACCGACTGAATGGTGATCCCAAACGGCACCATAAACAGGTTTGCAATACTGTGTTCAAAGCCACTACTGACAAACATGGCCACAGGTAGGATCAATAAAATCGCTTTGGTTAGCGATTCTCGACTAGCAAAGGTCATCCAAATACCAAGGCAAACCAGCATGTTACATAAAATACCTAAGCTAAATGCCTGTATCCAAGTATGGTGCAGTTTATGCTGAGCCACTTTCAATGCATTTAAGCCCCAATTACCACCATCGAGTTCGTATAACCCCGCAGCCATAATTAAGCCCACCATCAACATAGCGCCAACAAAGTTACCCAGATAAACTCGCGTCCAGCATTTGAGCAACTCACTGGTGGTCACTTGTTTTTGCGCCCAAGCTACGCTGCTTAAGACTGAGCTGGTAAACAACTCTCCGCCGCAAATCACCACTAAAATTAACCCTAAGCTAAAGGCTATCCCGCCCACAAGACGTACTAAACCCCATGCGCTATCACCCGCGCCGGTCGTTACCGTCAGGTAAAACACAAAAGCTAAGGCAATAAAGGCGCCTGCAAACACCGCTAGACCAAAGGATTGCCAAGGTGCTTTAACGACTTTACTTTTGCCATAAATTTCAGCTTGATGATAACAGCTAAAGTGTGAAGAAACCTGCACTGACTCATGGCCATTCGCCGACGCCTGTGAGGCGTTAGAGTGTGAGTCTTTCATAACTAAACTCCTAAACCAGATAAACGAACGCGAATTTGCAACATAGGTCTCTCCTGCTACAGCGCCAAAGCGCAAATCAAACCAACCAAAACATCCATTATGACGCACTAACTAATGTACATACATTATGATTTGCTTAAATGATGACTCACTAAAGTCACGCTTTGTAACATATAAAGCTTACTAGCCGTGATGCAGAGTTAACTAAAGCGTGATGCTATTCACAGGGAAAATGTAAAACTTTTGAAGCTGCAAACACAACAGGTTAATTGGTCATACCAATTTTTAGCAAGGTAAAGCCTGTTAAAATATCGTCGTTCCATGCCAGTTTTACCAAAAGATGAAACAGATTTAACTTAGTTTTACCTCGGTATACCGCTAAATATCAGCTTTTTTATATGAAAGTTTTTTGACTACAGCTAAAGCGTTTATTGCCTAACTCCTTCCTAAAACTATTTAACGCATAAGGAAAACATACTCCCTCATGGATCGACTGTTACCACTTGCTACACTGTAAATAACGCCTCTGTAATAAAGACAAGCGTTGCATGTTGAGCTGAAACAAAAGGAACGATGAAAATCATTCGATACGATGATAGCTTTCCTGAGTTAAAAGCGCGAAAGTCTAGTTAATAGCGCATCATGTTGCTGCCCGAATATCAGCAACAAAAGCGTGCTTTAATCCTTATTGTGCTAAAAAAATGCTACCTCGCTAGCAAATTTAAGATCAACTGGGCACAAACTCGCCCGTTTAAGATGCGAGACAGTAAGAGCTATGTTAATATGCTCATGGATAATTGGTCTTACCAATTTATAAAAGAGTTATCGATAACCGATAATCCACGTTAAACGAATAGTTGTCATCTTATCGGGTATCAATAGACAGACACTTGGCGTGATGTATATCCCCAAGTTCCAGTTCCCATCATAGGGCGTCATATTGAAGGGAGCTTTAATCAGGAATTAGCGATTGGCCTATACTCAACATGGTTTGCCCCATGAGCGCCAATGACCTTTATCTCAACCAAAAGGTATTAGTACGATGACCGACAAAACTGAACTGTTTGCCAACGCATGGGAAGGTTTTACCCCTGGTGATTGGAAATCTGAAGTCAATGTACGTGACTTTATTCAACAAAACTACGCTCCCTATGAAGGTGACGAGTCATTCCTAGCCGGTGCCACCGACGCCACAACCCAGTTGTGGGATAAAGTGATGGAAGGCATCAAGCAAGAAAACCGTACCCACGCGCCAGTTGATTTCGATACTAAGATGGTTTCAACCATCACTTCCCACGACGCGGGTTATATCAATAAAGATTTAGAAACTATCGTTGGTTTACAAACTGATGCGCCGCTCAAACGCGCTATGTTGCCTAACGGTGGTATTCGTATGGTGGAAAGCTCATGCGCCGCCTATGATCGCGTGCTGGATGAAGATGTTAAATACATTTATTCAGAACTGCGTAAAACCCACAACCAAGGCGTATTCGACGTCTATACCCCAGAAATCATGGCCTGCCGTAAATCCGGTGTATTAACCGGTTTACCCGATGCCTATGGCCGTGGCCGTATCATTGGTGACTATCGCCGTGTTGCACTTTACGGTATCGACTTCTTAATGAAGGATAAATTCGCTCAATTCAGCTCACTGCAAGCGCAGTTCGAAGCGGGTGAAGATTTGTCTAACGTTATCCAACTACGTGAAGAAATTGCTGAGCAGCACCGTGCATTGGGCCAAATGAAGAAAATGGCCGCTAAATACGGTTTCGATATTTCTCGCCCAGCAACCAATGCTAAAGAAGCAATCCAGTGGACTTACTTCGGCTACTTAGCCGCAGTGAAGAGCCAAAACGGCGCCGCAATGTCTTTAGGCCGTACTTCTTCATTCCTTGATATCTATATCGAACGCGATCTGAAAAACGGCGTCATCACTGAGCAACAAGCTCAAGAAATGATTGACCATTTCGTGATGAAACTGCGTATGGTGCGTTTCCTACGTACTCCAGAATACGATGAGTTATTCTCAGGCGATCCAATTTGGGCAACGGAGTCTATCGGCGGTATGGGCTTAGATGGCCGTACACTGGTGACCAAATCAAGCTTCCGTTTCTTGAACACGCTATACACCATGGGCCCTAGCCCTGAGCCAAACATCACGGTACTTTGGTCTGAAAAATTGCCAGTAGGCTTTAAAAAGTACTGCGCAAAAGTGTCTATCGACACCAGCTCAATCCAGTACGAAAACGACGACTTAATGCGTCCAGATTTTCAATCCGACGATTATGCGATCGCTTGCTGCGTGAGCCCAATGGTTGTGGGCAAGCATATGCAATTTTTTGGTGCCCGTGCCAACCTTGCCAAAACCATGTTGTACGCGATTAACGGCGGTGTGGACGAAAAACTGAAGATCCAAATCGCACCCAAAGCGGACCCAATCACTGACGAAGTACTGAACTTTGATGATGTGATGAATCGCTTAGACGGTTTAATGGATTGGTTAGCGACTCAATACGTCACAGCCCTAAACGCCATTCACTACATGCACGACAAGTACTCCTATGAAGCTTCGCTAATGGCGCTGCACGACAGAGACGTTCGTCGTACTATGGCTTGCGGTATTGCTGGACTTTCAATCGCAGCCGACTCACTGTCTGCTATCAAGTATGCTCAAGTTAAACCTGTACGTGACGAAAACGGCATCGCTGTTGACTTTGAGATCACTGGTGACTATCCAAAATTTGGTAACAACGACCCACGCGTTGACGATATCGCCTGTGACTTAGTTGAACGTTTTATGGCGAAAATTCGCGACCGTAAAATGTACCGCAACGCGATTCCAACTCAGTCAATTCTCACCATCACTTCAAACGTGGTTTATGGTAAGAAAACCGGTAACACGCCTGATGGTCGCCGTTCAGGTGCACCATTTGCACCGGGTGCAAACCCAATGCATGGCCGTGATGAAAAAGGTGCAATCGCCTCGTTAACCTCAGTGGCTAAACTGCCTTTCGCCCACGCACAGGACGGTATCTCTTACACCTTCTCCATCGTGCCAAATGCATTAGGTAAAGATGAAGATGGTCGTCGCACTAACTTAGCGGCACTGATGGACGGATATTTTGCCCATAACGAAGGACACGAAGGCGGTCAACACTTGAACGTCAACGTGATGAACCGTGAAATGCTTGAGGATGCGGTAGTCAATCCAGACAAGTATCCACAACTGACCATCCGTGTTTCTGGTTATGCAGTGCGCTTCAACTCACTGACTCCAGAACAGCAGCAAGATGTGATCACGCGTACATTCACAAAAGGTCTGTAAGCTAAATTAGGTAAGGCTGTAGTACAATGTGCTACAGCCTCACTTATTTCAACAGGAGTCACAATGGCAGTTACCGGTCGGATCCACTCAGTGGAATCCTTTGGCACAGTGGATGGTCCAGGCATACGGTTTATCACCTTTATGCAGGGCTGTTTAATGCGCTGTCAGTATTGCCACAACCGTGATACCTGGGATCTCGATGGCGGTAAGGAAGTGCAAGTTGATGAGTTAATGAGCCAAATTATTAGCTATCGCCCCTTCCTTGATGCCAGCAATGGCGGTGTTACTGCCAGCGGTGGTGAAGCCATTTTACAAGCTGAGTTTGTCGCCGAACTGTTTAAGGCCTGTAAAAAAGAAGGCATTCATACCTGTTTAGATACCAATGGCTTTGTGCGTAAGTATACGCCTGTGATTGATGAGCTACTTGATCATACTGATCTCGTTCTGCTCGATATTAAACAGATGAATGACGATAAACACATTGAACTGACCAAGGTTAGCAACCACAGAACGCTGCAATTTGCCGAGTACCTCGCCAAACGCAATCAGCCAACTTGGATACGTTATGTGGTCGTGGGTGGATTTACCGATGATGAAGCCTCGGCATTACAACTGGCCGAATTTATCAAACCCATGAAGAATATTGAAAAAGTAGAACTCCTGCCCTACCACGAGCTTGGTAAACACAAGTGGGAAGCGATGGGAGAAAGCTATCAACTCGACGGTGTCGCGCCTCCCAGCCGCGAAACCATGGAAAAAATTAAAGCCGTATTTAGCTCTCAAGGCATTAATGCGGTGTACTAAGAGGCCAAGGGAGATCTTAAAGCTCCTCCCAATAACTGGCATCTAAGCGCTCAAAGGCTATTTTTAAGATCTGCGCCATATCAAGGTAACATGCCTTAGCGCCCAAGGATTGGCAATGAACGCCCATGGCAGTCAATTTCGCACTCAACTGATTACTCCAGTCGAAGAGCGATAACGGTAATGGATGGCGAGCACGCCAACCTAACCATAACAAGCCCTGCAACGGCAGGCTAATAAAAAACAATGCAATCGTGAGTGCTTGAGGTAAAAAGTCCCAGCCATAGGTATAGAGCTGGCTCACACTCGCCAATACCGCCAGTACTGGCATCACCAGAATGGCAAGCTGAGTGGCGCGTACCACCCGATACTCAGGAAAATACAAACCCAGTTGTCTAACCATAGGCCACGTCTTCATATAACGACGACCATCACCTAAGGTTTTGAGAATATTGATGCTCAATTTTAGACACCTACAACAGAGGAACACTGCTTTTACCATAGCACAATCTGGCACAGCGCCCCAAGACTGTGATGGCAAATACTCCAGTGTTTCCATGAATTCGAATCATTAACTTAAACACAATGGCAAAAGGTTTAAACATGTCTAATAAACTGGTTTTAGTACTCAATTGCGGTAGTTCTTCACTCAAATTTGCCGTCATTGACGCGCAAACAGGTGACGATCAGATCTCTGGCCTAGCCGAGTGTTTTGGCTTAGAAGACTCACGCATCAAATGGAAAATCAACGGCGAAAAGCATGAGTCCTCTTTAGGTGCGTTCACCGCTCACCGTGAAGCCGTTGAATTTATCGTCAATAAAATACTCGCAGGTCAACCTGAATTAGCGGCGCAAATTCAGGCCGTTGGACACCGTATCGTACACGGTGGTGAAAAATTCACTCGTTCAGTGATTATCGACGAGCACGTGATTAAAGGCATTGAAGAGTGCTCATCCCTGGCGCCACTGCATAATCCTGCACACCTTATCGGTATTCGCGCGGCAATGGCTTCTTTCCCTAAACTGCCACAAGTCGCCGTGTTTGATACCGCATTCCACCAAAGTATGCCGGAAAGATCCTTTATCTATGCCCTGCCTTACAAACTATACCGCGAACATGGTATCCGCCGTTATGGTATGCACGGTACTAGCCACCTGTTTGTCAGCCGCGAAGCTGCAAAAGTGCTGAACAAACCCTTGGCTGAAACCAATGTGATCTGTGCGCATTTAGGCAACGGTGCCTCTGTGACTGCGGTTAAAGGCGGTAAGAGTGTTGACACTTCAATGGGGCTAACCCCGCTAGAAGGCTTAGTCATGGGCACACGCTGTGGTGATATCGACCCATCGATCATCTACCACTTAGTACACCAACTCGGTTACACGCTTGAAGAAGTCAACAACCTGATGAACAAACAAAGTGGTCTACTGGGGATTTCTGAACTGACTAACGATTGTCGCGGCATCGAAGAAGGTTATGCCGATGGCCACAAGGGCGCGACCTTAGCACTGGAGATTTTCTGCTACCGTCTGGCGAAATACATTGCTTCTTATACTGTGCCACTCGGTCGTTTAGATGCGGTGGTCTTTACTGGCGGTATTGGCGAAAACTCCGATATCATCCGTGAAAAAGTGCTCAACATGCTGCAAATCTTCAATTTCCATGTTGATAGCGAGCGCAACAAAGCGGCCCGCTTCGGTAAAAAAGGCATTATTACCGCAGACAACAGCACTGTCGCGATGGTCATCCCAACGAATGAAGAATGGGTTATCGCTGAAGATTCGATTAAACTCATTAGTAAATAATAAGACTCATTAAGCCGTTTGCGTCGTCAAACGGCTTTATTATTAGTGACCTACAACTAAACAAACACAAGCAAATCCGCAGAGACTACTCTGCCAAAAACCATCGAACTTAGAGGTTTTTATGTCTCGAAATATTATGTTAATCCCCATAGGTACAGGAGTCGGCCTGACCTCCTTAAGCCTTGGTATGGTGCGCGCCTTAGAGCGCCACGGAGTGAAAGTCCAATTCTTCAAGCCTATTTCACAACTTCGTCCGAATGACAACGGCCCTGAACGCTCAACCACGATTTTAAGCAAATCGCCAACGGTTAATCCGTTAGAGCCCTTCGATATGGCCCATGCCGAAGCATTGATCCGCGCCGATCAAACCGATGTGCTGATGGAGCAAATCATTGCGCGCGCCGCAGAATGCGCCAGTAACACCGAAACTCTTATCGTTGAAGGTTTAGTGCCAACACGTAACCATCCCTTCGCCGATGACGTTAACTACGCTATCGCTAAAGCCATGGATGCCGATGTCATTTTTATTGCCACGCCAGGCAGCGATACCCCAACAGGGCTAATGAACCGCCTCGAAATCGCCTACAACTCTTGGGGTGGCAAGAATAATAAACGTTTGATTGGTGCCGTGATCAACAAGATTGGTGCGCCGGTTGATGATGAGGGCCGCGCCCGCCCAGACTTATCAGAAGTGTTTGATCATCAAGGTGTACAACGTTCTGATGCCTCTATCATGTTCCAACTGCCGGGTAAGAGCCCGCTGCGTATTCTAGGTAGCGTACCTTACAACCTAGACTTAGTCGCTCCACGCGCCTCTGATTTAGCTAAACACTTACGCGCGCGGATTCTTAACGCCGGAGAGATGAATATTCGCCGTTTGCGTAAAGTGACCTTCTGTGCTCGCAGCTTACCTAATATGGTCAACCATATTAAGACAGACTCTTTACTGGTGACTTCTGGCGATCGATCCGATGTGATTGTGTCAGCGTGTCTTGCCGCGATGAATGGCGTGAAGATTGGTGCCCTGCTGCTTACTGGCAGTTACGAGCCTGAGCCTGAAATTCTTAAACTGTGTGAGCAAGCTTTTGAGACGGGTTTACCGGTTTTCCTGATTGATACCAACACTTGGCAGACCTCCTTAAATATCCAACGCTTCGACCATGAAGTGCCAGTCGATGATGCGGTACGTATCGATTTAGTACAGGAATATGTCGCCAGCCATATTGACCAAACCTGGGTTGAGAGCGTCACAAAAAATTCACCACGTGAACATCGCCTGTCTCCACCAGCATTCCGTTACAAGCTGACCGAACTTGCGCGGGCTGCCCACAAAACCGTGGTACTGCCAGAGGGTGATGAGCCACGTACCATCAAAGCCGCAGCCATTTGTGCAGAACGAGGTATCGCGCGTTGCGTGCTCTTAGGTAAAAAAGATGAAATTCTGCGTATAGCGGCTCAGCAAGACGTCGTACTGGGTGAAGGCGTCGTCATTATCGATCCAGATGAAGTACGCGATCGCTATGTAGAGCCAATGCTGGATCTACGCCGCAGCAAGGGCTTAACCGAAGTCGTTGCCAAAGAGCAGTTAGAAGACAACATGGTGCTAGGCACTATGATGCTGGCACAAGACGAAGTCGATGGCATTGTTTCTGGCGCGGTTAACACCACAGCCAACACCATCCGTCCACCGCTACAACTGATCAAAACCGCCCCAGGTTCGAGCCTTGTTTCTTCCATCTTCTTTATGTTGATGCCGGATCAAGTACTGGTGTACGGTGACTGTGCCATTAATCCAGACCCCAATGCCGAACAACTTGCCGATATCGCCATTCAATCAGCGGAATCAGCGAAAGCCTTTGGTATCGAACCAAGAGTGGCAATGATCAGTTACTCAACAGGTAATTCAGGTACAGGCTCTGATGTCGATAAAGTGCGTGAAGCCACCCGTATCGCCAAAGAAAAACGTCCCGATCTTGTTATCGACGGCCCACTGCAATACGACGCCGCAGTGATGCCTAACGTGGCACGTTCTAAAGCGCCTAACAGCCCTGTAGCGGGTCAAGCCACAGTGTTTGTTTTCCCTGATCTCAACACGGGTAACACGACTTACAAGGCTGTTCAACGTAGTGCTGATTTGATTAGTATTGGCCCTATGTTGCAAGGCATGCGTAAACCTGTGAACGACTTATCCCGTGGCGCGTTAGTGGATGACATTGTCTACACTATCGCCCTCACGGCAATCCAAGCGTCACAAAACGATGCTAAGAAATCGTAGATTAAACTAACAACACGCAAGCCCAGCCGAAAAGCACTGACATGTTCAGTGCTTTTTTATTCCCTGGGGAAAATGGTCACAAAACGGACAGCATTAAACGCTTAAATTAATGCCTTAACCTAATAAAATGCTGTTTATGGAAATTAAATGCTGTGAATAGACTGGGTAATTTTAGTAAAATATCCACAAGTAAATGCGAGAATTAGTGCTTCACAGAAAGGTGTCACTTTTTAACCAGAAAATAAAGAAGCTAAATATCAAACACTTAAAAAGTATCCATCTAGTCTTCAACATACTTTTCCACAGATTCTGTGGATAACCTTAACGGTTAATCCTTTAAGATATGCCACAGTAACTAGATTTAAGTCAAGCCATTTTCGCCAGTCCTTACCACTATTACAAAACTTGAACATGGCCGCTAAAATCGAGATACTCATGTCAAATTCCGATAACTAAAAGCCATGAGAACCTTATTTTTTATTTCATTACTGTTTTTGTTTGGTTGTGGCGAACCTGCTAACACTGAACAACCCGTGTTGACTCCCGAAGAAGTCAGCCTGGGCTTTTTTAGCGCCATTTATGTTGACCGCAATGTCGAAAAAGCCAAGCAGTTTGTCAATGAGCCGCTCCAAGAAGTCTTAAGCCACTATCATATCGCCGCCGCAGTGCAGCGTAATATGCTCAGTCTTTCAATGACGAATGTCGAAATGGAAATTGATGATATTGATATCGACTTTTTCCGCAAGTTCACCAAGGACGTTATCGTTGTGGTCAAGATGAAGGGCTTAAAGGGTGGACAACCTTGGATTGATGACAGAACCATTCGCCTTCATAAAATAGCGAACAAATGGATTATTGTTGAGATCTTGCCTGAAAAACGTAAGGTCAATGGTTAACGGATTAATTCAATTTAATCAGTTTGATATTCGAGAGCAAATAAAAAAATAGCAACCCAAAGGTTGCTATTTTTCTGCTTGTATTTGTTACTTCCGACTCAGAATGAGTCTGTCAGCAATACGCTGACAGCACTTAGATCGCTTCTTCTTCGCTCTGCTCAGGTAAAGACGTCATCACGTCATCTTTTACTTGGTAGTAAGCGTTTTCGTATTCATGAACTTCCATAACAACTCCTGCTCGATTTTGTAAGGTCGCAAAGGCATGTCGTTCTATGCAGACATTTTGCCCATGAGGAAAGGGAATTTCCGTGGCGGCGAGTATACCAAAGCAAAACCAATAATTACAGAAAACTTTCAGTTTTGTTTATATTTAAGAGGTAAAGATTGACACTTACCCCTTAGGTAAGCCAAATACTGTACAGGCAAGTGAAAGACTTTCAGTTTGTATAGCAAAATCGGCTAATGAATTGTGCTTGATAAATAAAGCGTCTAGGAAGACGAGTGCAAACTGGTAGCCATTAACGGGGCGAAAAGGAAGTCGGTATGAAGATCATAAAGCTCATCAGGCCAGGAATTTGGCCTGATGACAACAGGGCTTATGCTTTTAAACGATAGCGCAGTACCTTTAATGATTTCTCCTGCGAGACATCTGCAAAGGCTGCAGGGTTAGGTAAACGTTCGAGGTATTCAAGCGCAGGAGCCGCCTCCTCAACCTGCTGACGCAAAAATTGAGTATCGAGTTCAGGCGCATTTAAACAGAGCAATACTTCGGCATTCTCGGCCAGCAACTCGGGTAAATGCCTGATCAGACGAACGTAATCCTTAGTTGCCACAAAACTGCCCTTTTGATTACTCGGTGGATCGGCAACTACGATGTCATAGGGGCCTAATTTACGTAATTTGCCCCACGATTTAAAAATATCGTGCCCTAAAAACCTCGCGCCAGCCGTAAAATCATTAAGCAGATGATTCTGCTTACCTATCGCTAACGCTCCTTTACTCATATCCATATTCACCACTTCATCAGCGCCGCCCTGTAGTGCGGCAACCGAAAAACCACAGGTATAAGCAAATAGATTTAGTATTTTCTTATGCCGTGCATTTCCTCTGACCCATTCACGACCATTGGCCATATCGAGAAACAAACCATGGTTTTGACCACGCAATAAATGCACCTGAAACTTGGCACTGTTTTCTGTCACGATATGCGGCTCAGGCACTTCGCCCGTCAGTAATTGGCTAAAGGTTTCACCACCACTGCGGTATTGATAGACCAAATTTAGCGGTCGATTTGGCTGTAAGGCTTGCCAACGCGCCGTAATTGCTTGTTGGCAATCGGCCAACTCGGTCTCAACAAGCGGAATGAAGCTAGTCAATAACAATACTGGCCCGAACCAATCTAGACAAAGATGTTCGCAACCAGCGTAATGTCCACCGCGGCCATGGAATAATCGAACCGCATCTTCACCGACCTCTATCGTCGCCAGTGCATCAATAAAACCCTGCATTATCTACTACTTATTATCAGTTGAATGTGTATCGACCTTATTCGTCGAGTCAAGTGTACTTGAAGATTGAACGACCAGTTTATCATCCACATCATCGGATAATAATATCGCTAACCAACTACCACTTTTACTAGATTCGAGGGCGATTTTGACCACCATAGTTAAGGGAACAGACAGTAACATACCGACGGAACCCAGTAACCATCCCCAAAAGATTAACGATAAAAAGACCACTAAGGTAGAAAGACCTAATCCTCGACCCATAAATTTAGGCTCAACCACATTACCCATTACCATGTTAGCGGCTATGTATAGCGCCGTCGTCCCACCAGCGGCCGCAGGGCCTAACTGAATAAAGGCTAACAATACGGCGGGAATAGCGGCAATAATCGACCCGATATTAGGAATGTAGTTGAATAAAAAAGCAATCACCGCCCAAAGTAGCGCATAATCCACGCCGATAAAGGCCAGTCCTACACCAACAATTAAACCCGTCGCTAAACTGACTAGGGTTTTGATCACCATATATTGATTCACAGATTGCAAGAAACGGTCAATCTGTTGCAGGCGCATATCAGGATCATCCAATGCCAAGTGCAATTTTTTCGGTATAGACGGCGCCTCAAATAACATAAAGACAATGGTCAAAATGATCAGGAATAAGTTCGCCATCACATTGCCTACACCCGACAGCATATTGGTGGTCATGGACAGCGCCATGCCGGGATCAAAATAGGCTAATACTTGCTCCTTGGAGATTTGAATATTGAGCGCCTGTAGCTTATGTAGTATCCAAGAAAATTGTTCGACTAGCTGATCTCGGTATTGGGGTAACTGCTTAGAAAACTCGTTAATTGAACTGCCCACCAAGGAAGCAAGCCATAATCCCATCAACACGATAAAACACATCAATAGGATCACCGCGAGCCATTTAGGCACACGATATTTAGTCATCAAGTCAATGGCCGGATTACATATCACCGCAATAAAACAGGATAAGACAAAGGGAACAACAATCGGGCTTGCGGCCTTTATTCCTGCCAAAATAATCACCACAAATGCCATGACTGCAAAACCTTTGTAGGCGGCAGTCGGCGTATTTGATCGTGTCATGGAGTAAAAATCCTTCTTGATCTTAGATAAAGTTGATAGGCTAGCCCAAGAAAAGTCTCAAACTCAATTACCTAAGTATTAGATAATAGATTTTCATTATGAAACCAGAAACCGCGATTATACGCATTAAAAATTTAAGGCTGCGCACTTTTATTGGCATAAAAGACGATGAGATCCAAAATCGGCAGGACGTGATAATCAATATCGTCATCCATTACTGCGCCGCCAAGGCCCGCAACAGCGATAATGTTGATGATGCGCTTAATTACCGTACTATCACAAAAAAAATCATCGAGCTAATTGAAAACAATCGCTTCTCACTGCTTGAAAATCTCACTAGCCAAACCTTAGCTATTGCCAGCGAGCATCCTTGGGTAGAATTTGCCAGTGTCGAAATCGACAAACCCCACGCCCTGCGCTTTGCCGATTCAGTCTCAATGGAACTGTGTTACCAAAAAAACCAATAAAGTGATCCCTACTTGCCCGTTATCGTATTTTGCTTATAAGGTTTGAAATCAAAGAAAACCACCTCAGCTAAGGAGTTGACGATGAAGATATTAATAACAGGAGCAAGTGGATTTATCGGTCAACAGTTAGTGGCCCATTTAGCCAACCAGCATGAACTGTTATTGTTAACTCGCCACCCAGGCAGCAGTCGGCAGTTATTAGGCCCGCAGCACCAATATTTGAGCTCCTTAGATGAGATTGATGATTTAAATCATATCGATGCTGTGATCAATCTTGCTGGTGAACCGATAGTCGCAAAACGTTGGAGTGCACAGCAAAAACAGCGCATATGCGATAGTCGCTGGAATATCACTGCAAGACTTAGCCAACTTATTTTGCAAAGCAACAATCCACCGCAAGTGATGATAAGTGGCTCTGCCATCGGCTTTTATGGCCGTCAAGGCGCCATTCCCATTGATGAGCACGCCGTTCCCCACTCTGAATTCAGCCATGACATTTGTAAAGAATGGGAACGACTAGCCCTTAAAGCGACGAGCAAAACCCGCGTCTGTATTCTACGTACAGGTATTGTGCTTGGGCATGGCGGTGCACTGGCAAAAATGCTCCCGCCCTTTAAACTCGGTCTTGGCGGGCCAATAGGTCATGGCCGTCAAGGGATGAGTTGGATACACATCCACGATATGGTGGCCCTGATCGAGTTTCTGCTTTGTCATCAAGAATGCCATGGGATATTTAATGCCACAGCCCCCTATCCTGTCAGTAATGCCGAGTTTTCTAAGACCCTTGGTAAGGTATTAAATCGTCCGGCCTTTATGACAGCACCAGCACCAGTCTTACGACTTGCAATGGGGGAAATGGCGGATCTGCTGACTGAAGGCCAATTTGTGCTCCCCAAACATGCACTCGATGCAGGATTTACCTTCCGTTTCGAGCAACTCGAACCCGCACTTAAAGACCTACTAGCAAGTTAACTTGATGTTGAGCCAGCTATAGCCCGTAACTGGCTTGGCAAAAAATGTTATCAAGCCAACGGACAGGCGATGTAGGCATACTCAAGAATGACTTAAAAATCAGCGACAAATACTTACTGATACGGGATATTTGCCAGCTTATTGCAACCGGATTTTTCAGCCCCATTTGACAACAGCCTAAAAACATAAACACAACACTATGGTTATAAAGACAATTTAACGACATTAACGCATTTTTCTGTTACACTCCCTTCCACTTGCTCGTCAATATTGTCGTCTCAGCGCCCGCATTAAAGCACAGCTAACGACCTTGGCAAGATCATTATCTTCAGTATTCGTGCCTTAGCGGCAATGCTGATCAACTTAACCAATACGGTTCATATTCGCGCTTAATACTTCTTCTCCACTCTTGGAGATTGACTAAGATTGTCCTTAGATCGCGCGTTTAACACTCAGAATTAGCGAGTGCTAAATAACGAGATGGGATGCCCTAACTCACTTTGAGTCTAGCGGTGTACCCACACAAACCATTTGTAAGGAACTATCATGCACACCACTTACACAATTGGCGAACTCGAGTCGTTCTTAATTGCTATCTTCGTGCTGTTTATTGGCCATTCCATTAATCGCCATGTGCGTGTTTTTAAACAATACAATATTCCAGAGCCTATTGTTGGTGGGCTTGTCGTTGCCGCTGTCATCGCCTTTTTGCATTTTCAAGACATCACCCTCGCCTTTAGCCTGCCCATGCAAAACACCTTAATGCTGATGTTTTTCAGCACCATAGGTTTATCGGCGAACTATAAGCTACTACTGAGTGGCGGTAAGAAAGTGTTTATTTTTCTTGGCGTGGCTTCGGTTTATATCATTATTCAAAATGCCGTTGGTGTGAGTCTCGCGAGCCTGTTAGGGTTAGATCCTATTCTTGGCCTTATTGCAGGTTCCATTACCCTTTCAGGCGGACACGGTACTGGCGTCGCTTGGTCGCAAACCTTTGCCGAAAATTATGGCATTAACACCTTAGAACTCGCGATGGCGGCGGCAACCTTTGGACTCGTTATGGGCGGGATCATCGGCGGCCCCGTCGCACAGCGATTAATTAGCAAGCACAACCTTGTTTCAAGCTATGGCGTTGGTCGAAAGCACCACGCCACTCATCCGCAATTGGTCACCTATGATCAGCTCGAAGAAGACCAAGTTACCGCCAAAACGATTATAGAAACCCTGTTTGTACTGCTGTTTTGTGTCGCTGGAGCGAAATGGTTTTCTATGCTGGTCAGCGAATACGGACTTAATTGGCTCAAAATGCCGGACTTTGTCTATGCATTATTTCTCGGCGTTGTGATAGCCAACATCACCGAAGTCACTCGCGGTTACAAACCCCATACTGAGAGTATCGATGTGATTGGCACGGTGGCACTGTCATTATTCCTCTCTATGGCCTTGATGAACCTTAAATTGTGGGAAATTTTAGATCTCGCCATCCCGTTACTCATCATCCTAGTCGTACAAACCGTTGTGCTCGCTGTGTTTGCCTATTTTGTGACCTTTAAAATAATGGGTAGCAACTATGATGCGGCGGTGATCACCGGAGGCCACTGCGGCTTTGGTATGGGTGCTACCCCCACGGCAGTAATGAATATGGGAGCGCTGGTGTCGCGCACTGGCCCTTCGCCCCAAGCTTTTATGGTGGTGCCAATTGTGGGCGCGTTCTTTATCGATATCGTCAATTTAATCGTCCTGCAGGGCTACCTCAGCTTTATCATGTAGCCAAACAATAATAAAAATGGCGCCTAGAAAGGCGCCATTTTATCTATGCAAAAACTTAAAAATCTTGCATTAAACGTTCTGGCCGCGGTAAGTAATAATTATCATAATCCAGTGAGAAAACCAGCGAACTTGAACGGCCCACAATTTCATCTCGGGGCACAAAGCCTATTACCCGAGAATCGGCACTGTTATCTCGATTATCCCCTAGTACCAAATAATGGTTATCAGGCACCGTAACAGGGCCAAAATTAGCCAGCTGTGAGGGCTGCGGATTGAGGCGAATACTGTGCACTATGCCGAGGAGTTCCTCCTGCCACTCGGTGACATTCGCTGGCGAAGAGGCACTTAATGCTTGCGATGTATAAACGAGTGGTTTGCCATTTAAATACAAGCGATTATCTTGCATCATCACAGTATCACCGGGTACGGCAATCACCCGCTTAATCAGCTTTTTATCGGCCTTTTTAGAGTCGAATACGACAATATCCCCACGCACAGGATCTGCCAGTTTGACTAACGCGATATGCGTAAATGGCACTCTGATATCGTAAGCCATCTTATTCACTAGAATGCGGTCGCCCTCGACAATCGTAGGCAACATAGAACCTGTCGGCACCGTATTCCAATCAGCCACCGCACTTCTAAACACCAGCATTAAACTGATAAACAACAAAAAAGAGCCGTAATCCTTGAGCAAAGTTCTTATTCCTTTAAACATCCTATTCCTCACTATGCGGTCATTAGCAGATTAACATCTGTAAGCAAATTAAATTAAGCGAGTCACTTAAGATAGACTCATTAAAACGCACTAAGTTCGCATCAGATAACACTTCACGACCCTCCATTGGTCAGTCGATGAAAAATACGCAAACAGATAATCTCACTCCTAACAAAAAAGCACTGAGCTTATGCGGCATCAGTGCTTTCTATTGTTAACTTAGCATCATGTCGTTTTGTCATGGGCCAATAGCGACTAATTCCCCGCCTTTAACAATTCTCCACAGGATTGATTAAGTAATTGGCGGCAGCGCCATACCCCAAGTAATGCGACTAACAGTGCGCCAGACACAGGGGCAATGGCCCACCAAGGCCAGTGCATATACACATTGAGTTCAAATACTTGGGTCTTTAACAGATACAAGGCAAATTCGGCAACGATCACCGCCAATACCCCTGCAATCCCACCAAGCAAAGCAAACTCAAATCCGGTTGCACTGCGTAATAACCAACCAGAAGCACCAAAGGTACGCAGCACTGCGAGCTCGCGCTGGCGCGTTGCCATCCCCGCTTCAGTTTGAGCGATAAGCACCAATGCACTTGCCAGCAATACAAGAACTAAGACGAGGGTCAACGACAGGGAAACCTGCTCGATAATTTGCCGAAGTTGTCCCACCATGGCGCCCACATCAATAATCGATACCGTTGGAAATTGCTGGATCAACTCGAGGATCAGCGTATTTTTCGGTGCCCCCTCGCCGCTCACCGTATTGTTAGGTCCTTTTTCATCCAAATAGAAACTTGCCATGGAGGTATAGGCAAACGGTGCTAACGCTTCTTGAGTAAAAATCATAAAAAAGTTTGGTTGTAATGTTTCCCAGTGCACGGCGCGAATACTGGCGATCTTAACCGTGAGCTCTTGGTTATCAATCACATAGGTCAGTTTATCACCCAATTTCACCCCTAAACGCTCGGCGACACCCGATTCCACCGACACCTCATCGGCAGCTTGATTAAATTGCCCTTCGAGTAACTCGTTATTGGCTGGCAAGGTATTACGCCAGGTGAGATTGAGCTCGCGGGAAATCCCCACTCGGCCTTTTTCCCCCGCCTCCGCCTGCTCGTTGGAGATCAAGGTTTCGCCATTTATTTGCGTCAGTCTGCCACGAATAACCGGGTAGATATCTGTTGCTGCAATGCCCTTTTGCGCCATAAAGTCGTTTAATGGCTTAGCATCGTCGGGAGCAATATTCACTAAAAAATAGTTAGGGGCATTCTCGGGCAGTTGCTTTTGCCACTCATTCAGTAAATCCTGCCTAAGGGCCAAAATTGTCAGTAGCAATACCAGCGCCGCACTAAAGCCCACTAATTGCACCGCATTTTGCCTAGCTCGGCGCCTTAAGCCCGCCAGCGCAAGTTGCAAGGGATTGGTGGTTTTCATGCCTACACTGTGACCGAGGCGGATCATCACAAATCCCAAAAGGCTGAGCAGCACCCCAAGTAACAATACCGCCGCCACAACGGTTAAGGTCAATGCCCAACTTTGAGAATAAAGGTATCCCAAGAGCGCCATCGCCCCCAAGCTTAAGAGTAAATGCAGCCACATACCCAGCTGTAACCCTTCGAGTTGCCGTTGTAATACCCGCAGCGGCGGAATGGCGAGCAATCGCATCAAAGGATAAGCGGAAAACATAAAGGCACTGATAAGCCCTGTGCTGATGCCAAGGAGTATCGGACGCGTCAATGGTGGCGAATAGGCCGCAATTTCAGGGGGTAACAGTTGGTTAATGCCTAAATCGAGCAGTGCGCCCCCCATCAGCCCAAGTCCAATGCCAAACAGGGTTACCAGCAATAGATGTATCCCAAACAAACACCGAATTTGTGACGATGAAGCGCCAAAGGTTTTTAGCATCGCCACCACATCATAATGACGCTGACAGTAACGCTGGGCGGCAATGCCTATCGCGGCGCAAGCAAGGGCAATACCGAGTAAGCTGGCAAGCAGTAAAAATCGCTCCGCCCGCTTTACCGCGCCAGCAATCGGTGAGTCACCTGACTGCACATCGACCCAACGCTGAGAATTATTTAAGAGTGGTTTAACGCTGTTTTCAAAGGCAGTTAGCGCAGCTTCCTCTCCGGCAAATTGATACAGATACGTCACTCGGCTACCTGGCTGGATCACCCCTGTTTTAGCAACATCTTCTATCCGCATTAACACTACAGGCGAAGACGCAAAGGGATTAAATCCCGCATCGGGTAAGCGGCTGATTTCTTGGCTTAAGTTAAACTCGCTGTTGCCTAGCTCGAGCATTTTGGGGTATCCCAAGAGCCCACCTAAGCGGCTTTCAAACCAAATTTCATTGGCTTTGGGCAAGCCATCAGCCTTGATATCAGTCCCTTTATCTATCGCATTATCGCCTTTAAGCTCAATATGGCCTTTAAGGGGGTATCCTTGCTCAACAGCACGCACTGTCACTAACTGAAATTGATCGCCCGCATACACCATGGAGTTAAATTGCATATTGGTGACATGCTTAAGGCCAAGCTCATCGGCCTTGGCCAGAATAGTGCTATCAATTTGCACGGGGGAGTCGATAATACGATCCGCAGCAATAAATTGCGTCGCCTGGCCGTTGATAGCGACTTGCAATCGCTCACTCACCCGCGCAAGGCCACTCACAGAGAGCACCGCCAAGGTAATAGCGAGGATAATTAATAACAATTGCCCCTGTTGCAGCTCCCGCTTAAACAGGCGCCATGCCAAACTTAGCTCCATGGGTTAAGCCTCCTTGGCGCTTAATTCAAGGTTGTCATTCACATTGTGTGGTTGAGGCGCGCCCAACTCTTCTTGTAAGTGGCCGTTATCCATAACTAATTGCCGTTGGCAGCGCTTTGCCAATTGCAAGTCGTGGGTAACTAAAATGAGCGTGGTGTGGCTTTCTTGGTTAAGTTCAAACAGCATATCGGCAATTTTATGGCCATTAACACTGTCTAAATTGCCCGTGGGTTCATCGGCAAAAAGCACTTTAGGTTCACAAATAAAGGCCCGCGCAATCGCAACCCTTTGCTGTTCACCGCCGGATAATTGTTTAGGTAAATGGGTCAAACGGTGGGATAACCCCACCCGCCCAAGCATAGCTTCAGCCTTTTCCTTGGCATTGTTAACCCCAGCAAGCTCGGCTGGCAGCATCACATTTTCAAGGGCTGTTAAAGTGTCGACCAACATAAAGGATTGAAAAATAAAGCTCACTTTCTGCTTACGCAACGCCGCTTTTTGTTCTTCATTGAGCGGTGATAACGCCTCGCCATCAAGCCAGATCTCCCCCGCTGTTGGGGTGTCGAGCGCGGCGAGTAAGCCAAGTAACGTCGATTTACCCGAGCCGGATGGCCCTAATATCGCCACACTTTCCCCCTGCTTGACATCTAAGTTAATGCCCTTGAGGATAGTGAGCGAACCTTCCTGAGTAGTCACCGATTTTTCGAGGTTAACAACATTGATGGCACTATTTTTTGAAACGACGTTAGACATAGGATCCTTCTTATACAAATCGTTTTTGCGTCAATCGCATAGATGCAAGCCAATGGCGAAAGCCTTGGTGACCTGCATCCTGTTAAGTCTGTGTGTTACCACGCCAGTTCAGGCGGCGAAAGTGTTGATCCTCGGCGATAGCTTAGGTGCAAGCTATGGCATGTCGGAACAACTCGGCTGGGTGGCGCTGCTGCAAAAAAACTTACCCGAGCATGAATTTACCAATGGTTCAGTGAGCGGTGAAACCACAGCGGGCGGTTTGCGTCGCTTGCCTGCCCTACTTGATTCCGTTGCACCCAATTTAGTGGTAGTCGAACTCGGCGGTAACGATGGTTTACGTGGATTCCCCCCGACGCAACTTAAAAATAACCTAACCCAAATCATTACCCTAGCCAAAAATAGCGGTGCCAAAGTGCTACTGACCGAAATCATGGTACCGCCTAACTATGGCCCTCGCTACACCCAAAAGTTCACCGAAGTGTATCAAGAGATTGCCAAAGATGAGGATATTCCACTGGTCCCCTTCTTTATGAAGGAAATTGCCCCCAATCCCGAACTGATGCAAAGAGATGGCATTCATCCCAATGAAAAGGCCCAAGAGAAAATTGCCACTTGGATGCAACCTTGGATTGAAAAAGCGTTAACGCAATAAAATCGCTGTAATTTTAAGCTAATAAACAGTTTGCTGATGTAAACTCATATTTAAACGATAAAAACATGCTCCAACTCAACATTAGTGCCTGAGATAAACAGTAAAATTCGTGTTAGCAAATGGTTAACCCAACAAGGAGTCAATATGTCCCTTAGCCATCAGCAAAAAGTGTACATACCCAAGGAAGCTCGTACCAATCAGTACATCACCGCCGAAATCAAAGTCACGGATGAATTACTGAACCAATACCCCGATTACCATAGCTGTTATCAGACTTTAAGCCGGATTATTTTTAACTTGGCAGAACAACACGATCTGCGTAATGTTCATGTGATCACTAACGATAAACTGCCAGTCGTGCGTTACCACACCGAGGCCTATTGTTTCCAAACAGCTGAACAGATTCTGTTTTTCTACAATCCCGCCTATCACGAGGCACAAAATCTGTTCACTGCGGACAACTACCGCGCCCGCAAACTGCGTATCGTATTTTTGGCCACAGGCGATGAAATCCGCAGTAACTCAGCTAATTTCCATACGCGAGTGCAAGAATTCTTAAACCAGTTAATGCCAAAGCTGCCGATCAAAGATCTTAAAGTGAAGATCCGTGATCACCAACATTTATCCTATGATTTATTCGCAAAATCAAAAGGAAACAAAGAAACCTACGGCTATAAACTCAGAGCCATCGCACCAAGATACAAGGCCAGAAAATGTGAGCTGCCGGAAAACGTCAGCTCTCTCACTTATGTCACCGTCAGCCTGCCGCTGAGTCGCAAACTCAAACAAGGTTTACTACCAGAGTCAGCAACTGACTTTAGCCCATTATATCAACACCTTGAGGATAACTTCCTGAAAGCGGCAGCTAATAAGCAATTGACGCGGTTGGCTATGATCGCCAATGGATTAACCCCCTTAGTGCGTAACAGCAAGTTTGAAAAACTCGACAGCAAAGCCGAAGTTCAAATGATCGGTTTTGACCCTAACGCAACCGAGCAGCAAGTGATCCGCCGCTGGGATGCCGATAACTTAGTCGAAGCCGCGCATTTTACAATTGTCGCTGGTGCGAAAGATTGCGATGATGCAGGCTATGGCCGCTTTATGAATAATGTTGAAGCCGCACTGAAAAGCTTTGCGGCGGAGATAGGACTTGATCCCGAGCGCGAAGATCTGGTCATACGCTTCCACCAGCATATTAGCTACCTACTCTAAGTTGTGTCATTGAAAGTATAAGGGCGCTCTAGCTTGTCTCTTGATCACAAGTCCTCCTGGTTAAGAGACATAGCCAACTCAAAACCCTCAAGGATGGTTTATTACTTGAACCATCCTTCCTACACTAATGCCCTTTTTATTACACTTAATACTCACCACACAAATCTCACTAAAATAAGCATCTTAAGTGGCCATTTTTATACCTTAAACCAATCCAAGCACCACGAACGTAGCAGGCCACATCCCTGTTATTCACTATGCATTGCACCATTTTGGCCATATTTCACATTGCCTTTTTCTGCTCGGAGCGCATCCTGTTAACGAAATTATAACAAAAAGCAGGAGCACTTATGTTCAACAAGACAGTAAATCCACTCACGTGCAAGGGATTGATGGCTAAACAGGGCCATCCCCCACAACAAAATCACAAGACTCATCGTAGAGCACATTGGCTGATGCCAACGGGAGTAGCCCTATTGATGGCTTTTAATCTAACCGGTTGTTTTTCAGACGATGATCCCGCACCGGTTGTCACGCCACCCGTAGTACAACCACCAGAACCAGGCCCCACCTTCCCCGAAGGCGCTATAAAAATCCCAGCGGGCGATAACCTCACTACTCGCATTCAAGAAGCCTTAATTAATGCGCAAAGTGGCGCCGTGATAGTGCTCCCTAAAGGGACCTTTAATATTGACTCGACCTTGCTGTTTGATGGTGACGTGGATGGGGATGGCAGCTATGCCAAAAACGTTACTATCATGGGTTATGGGATGAAGGATACTGTGCTTAATTTCTCTCAAGCTAACTCGGGAGATGGAATTTTCGTTCAAAACGCACTCAACATTACCATTCAAGATCTGTCGGTCAATGAGGCGAAAAACAACGGTATCAAGCTTAAAAATACTAACGGCATTATCCTGCGCCGCGTTGGCGCAGTATGGGAAGGCGAACTCGATAAAGATAATGGCGCATACGGTCTGTACCCCGTTGAATGTGAAAACATTCTAATTGAAGACAGTTATGTGCGCGGCAGTGCCGATGCGGGGATTTATGTCGGCCAATCCCAGTATATTGTCGTACGTCGCAATATCGCCAAAGAAAACGTGGCAGGGATTGAAATCGAAAACTCTAAATATGCCGACGTTTATAACAACGAAGCGATGGGCAATACCGGTGGGATTTTAGTGTTCGACTTACCCATCAACAACCATAGATACGGCTCTAGTGTGCGGATTTTCAACAATAAAGTGTATGATAACAACACACCCAACTTCGCCAATGCTTCGGCTAACCCCGCGGGCGTGCATATCGTACCGCCAGGCACTGGAGTTATTATTTTATCCACCGCAGATGTGGAAATCTTCAATAACGAAATTACCCGCCACGACACCCTAGGTGTAACAATCAGCAGCTTCTTTATTGCTGAACCTGATATGACCTCCTTTGTGGGCAACTACGGTCAACCAGGCCAAGCGATTGACGATGGTTGGAGACCGGTACCGCGTAATATTTATTTACACGACAACAAAATTACCGACTATGGCACTAAGCCAAAAGGTTATTTAATTCAAGATATTATTCGTGCCTATGTGATAAGCCATGGCACCTTGCCCGGCGTACTCTATGACGGTTTAGGGGAAATGCTCGCCAATAATGGCACAGCCGCGTACCTCGGCTTAAAAGAAACGCCCTTTGCCACTGATGGTAGCGATAACGTCTGCGCCAGTGATAACGGTGATGTGTCCTACGGCAGACTCTATGCCAACAGCAACACCGACATCAGCATCGCCGATGTGCAATATGAAAAGACCCAAAATGCCCTGCTGAAATGTACTCAAGTCAGTCTGCCAGTGCATACCGTCACCTTTGCTGGCCAAGTATTTGGCTGTGGTGTTGACGATAATACCGCAGGTTGTGATGGTGGTGTTTTGGTCGGCGGTGGCGGCACAATCGGTGAGGGTGAAGGCGGTTTAATCGGCGATGGCGATCAAAGTCTGTGCAAAGCCACTGGCTCAAATGTCAGTTGGGATGCACTACTGAAAGCAAACTGCCCGAAACTATCGGATTACAATCTGTTTAGCGATGCTAAAAATCCAACCGCTGGAGCTAATTCGGGTGGTGTCCCTTATGATCTCAACACGCCGTTATTTACCGACTACGCCAGTAAATATCGCTTTGTGTATTTGCCTTCTGGACAAAAAGCCAGTTACTCAGAAAATGAGACTTTTGACTTCCCTGTGGGAAGCGTCATTGTAAAAACCTTTGCCCTACCCAGTGACACCAGTAAGCGCGGTATTAGCAACGAAAGTTTGATAGAAACGCGTTTGCTGATCCATCGTCCAACGGGATGGAGTGCCCTCCCCTATGTTTGGAATGCCGATAGAACCGATGCTACCTTGGCAAAAGCTGGAGCCATTAGCAGCCAAACACTGACACATAAGGGGCAAAATCTCACCTTCAACTACGTGGTTCCCAACATGAACCAATGTAAACAGTGTCACCAGTTTAAAGCCGATGACAAAAGCAATGCCGTGTTCGTACCAATTGGTCCCAAAGCACGCCACTTGAACCGCAATTACAGCTACCAAGATGGCACGATGAACCAACTGCTAAAATGGGAAAATCTTGGTATTTTGCAAGGATTACCAAACCTTAGCCAAGTGTCGCAAGTACCCGCCTATCAGGATGGGGATGAAACGACCGTCGCGAGTTTAAGTGACTCAGCCTTAATGCAAACAGCAAAGGGTTACTTAGATATCAACTGTGCCCACTGCCATAGACCCGAGGGCAATGCCTCTAATACCGGCTTAAAACTCGAATACTGGCGTGGTTATAACGATGATGCGGGTTTCTCCCACGGCACTTGTAAATCGCCTGTTGCCTACGGTGGTGGAAACCTCGGTTTTGATGTGGTCCCCGGCAATGCCGCTAAGTCCATCATGCACTTTAGAATGCAAAGCACATCCCCAGGCGATCGTATGCCTGAGATTGGCCGTAGCTTAGCCCATGATGAAGGTGTAGCACTGATCAGCGAATGGATTAAACGTCTACCCGCGGCAAGCTGCTCACAATAGTGGTTTATCGAGTCACTCGACGTAAAAACTCGTTTAAATAAATAGCAACTAAAAACAGAGAAGGCCGACACAAGGCCTTCTCATGCTTCATTCAATTAACTAACGAGCGGATAACTCATGAAAAACGGCCAAACTCTTTCGTTTATATTGCTGCTAACGACGCTGCTCACGGCCTGCGGCGGTAGTGACAGCCAAAGCAGTGATAATAACCAAACACCGCCGCCCACAACACCAACAGATCCAACCCCACCAGCCAGCCTTTGTGTTAACACATCTGGACAAGTCAATTGGCAGGCATTAATGGCGGAAGACTGCCCACAGTTAAGCCAGTACGGACTATTTGTTGATCCAGCTAACCCAACCTCACAACCTCAAACACCGGGCTTTAGTTATCAGTTAGCCACCCAGCTATTTTCTAACTACGCCAATAAATACCGTTTTATCTACTTGCCCGCAGGTACCAGCATGCAATATCAAGCCCAAGAGGCATTTGAAATTCCGACCGGGACAGTGCTAGTAAAAACTTTTGCCCTACCACAGGATACCGCGATCACAGGCATAGCCAACGAAACACTCATCGAAACTCGGTTATTGATAAAACGTGCTCAGGGCTGGACAAGTCTGGTTTACCAATGGCAGCAAGGTCAGGCAAAACTAATCACTGCTGGCGCAACTGTGTCCCATAGCCTTATCAACCAAGGCCAAAGCCAACACTTTGATTACAACATTCCTAGCCGCGCCGAGTGCAAAGTTTGCCATCAGATAAACCAAGATAACACCAGCCAAATCATTCCGATTGGCCTTAAAGCTCATCTATTAAACCACGAGATAAACCACCAAGGCCAAACCGTTAACCAACTGAGCCTTTGGGCAGAACAGGGCAAACTTTCACAATTGCCTGATATAAAGCTAGTGGCAAAAACCTATGCTATCGACAACAGCCAAGCCGATTTAACCGCCCGCGCTAAGGGCTATTTAGACGTTAATTGCGCCCACTGCCATAGCGCCAAAGGCTTTGCCAGTATCTCAGGTTTGCGGCTCGGTTTTTATATTGATCACACCAGTTATCAATATGGGATCTGCAAGCAGCCTCCAGGATGGGATGGCGGCCCCAAGGGACTCGATTACGATATTGTCCCCGGCAATGCAGAGCACTCTATTTTACTCTATCGCCAAACGCTCTCTGAGCCTAAAGACCGAATGCCACCCATTGGTCGTAATCTTGAACATCAAGAAGGTGTTGAATTAATCAGGCAATGGATAGATTCGCTCGCCCCAAGCTTAGGAACTTGTGTTTAAGAAATGGGTTGTTGATGCTACTAGGGTGTGTGACGTTAGGAGGTTCAATCCTGTTTGTTCTCGCAGCTCGTAGACGTACATGATGGTTGATATGAATGATTCGGATCAGATGGCGAACAACGTTTGAAAAAGAAAGCATAAGCAAGGGCTTGATGTGATAAATCAGATAGGCAGTAGAAAGCAAGTCAACTGCCTTTTTTCATTAAAGTACAAAGTGGTTATGGCGAGTTAATGTTTGTTTACGTCTCCCTTTTAACCGCTGTTAAGCCGGCTAAAATATCCAGGTGGATGACCAATCCAATGCTTAAAGGATTGACGAAAATGACTCACATCGCTGTAACCTAGGCTTTCAGCAATCGCTTCAATATCTAGCTCATTGGCTAAAATCAACTCAACCGCCCGTTGGCAGCGCACCTGATCGACTAAACGCTGATAACTCGATCCCAATTGCGCGAGCCTTCGTCGAAAACTGCGATCGCTCATATGCAGTTGAGCCGCCATATCATCTAAATGTGGCACATAGGGAAACTGAGCACGGATCGCCTTCAGCACAGTTTCAATAAAGGAAGTGCTAGAGACAGAAGATGTCATCTCTGCAAATTTAGGGAAAGAATAGTTTATCCCAAGCACCAGATAATTAAGGGAAATACTCCACTCGTAATATTCACAATTAAATTGTACTTTAGCGCCCGTTGCCACAGATAAAAAACTGCCGTCCCGTACGGGCTCGGCTAAATTAATTTGAGTCAGACGTATTTCCGCCCCAGTTAACTCCCTCGCCAATCCCAACAACGAACCAATACTGTGGAGGAACTGAAAACCATATTGTTCTTTATCAATACGACCCGTATTGAGCCAACGAATGCAAACACTGTCATCTTCTAGACGTATCAGAGAATCAGTAAAGCTGCCAACCAAACTCGGGTGATTAATAACAAACTGTAAGCAGGCTTGCAATGAGGTAAGCTCGGCAAGATGGGGCAATAAGACATCTAAACTATTCACCCGGTAACTCAGCCCTAATTTTGTACCAATATCGGGATCGCCACCCTGTAAACGTAAAAACTCCATTGCATATTCCACCTGCCATACATACACAAACTGGCAATGAGTAAGCTCTGCTCGTCCAATACCTATATGTGCACACACTTGCTCAAGAGCCTTATCACCTAAATGCGAGGCAATAAAATCGAGAATATTACGTAGCTCGAATGCAGGGTAGGTTTGGTCACCCACCATCAGGTTCGTCTTGTAGTCGACGCGCTGTAACATAAAAAGTCCTTAGCCCTATTTGTCCAGCCTTTAAATTCCCTAAGTGATTAGTTGTATAAGATCTCGCTTATTTTTAATAGTCTTAAACCAAACTTAATATTAAAAAAATGTATTATTTTATTTCATACCCAATCTAATAAAAAACGCCTGCTCAAAGGCAGGCGTTTTTATGCGGTATTAAGCTATATCATCGCCTACACAGGACGATTTTTCTCAACCAATCGATTAAAAATAGTATTAACAGAAAGCGAAGCACCATGGGCGATTTTATCGGCTAGCTTCTTGCGCACCTGGTAACGCAGCTTATAAACAGTTCGCTCGCCCGCTAACTGCATTAACACATCATCACTGGTTGAAATCGCATCGATAAGGCCCAGTTCTATCGCCTGCTGACCATACCAGTGCTCACCCGTGGCAACCGTTGCTAAATCGAGCTGAGGACGATATTTACTGACAAAGGCTTTGAATAGCTCATGGGTTTCTTCCAGTTCCTGTTGAAACTTCTGTCTGCCCTCGTCGGTATTTTCACCAAACACAGTCAAAGTGCGTTTAAAGTCGCCCGCCGTATGTTGCTCATAATCGATTTCGTGTTTTTTCAGTAAACGGTTGAAGTTAGGTAACTGGGCAACCACACCGATAGAACCAACTATCGCAAATGGCGCGGCATACACTTTATTGGCTACACAGGCCATCATATAACCACCGCTGGCGGCAACTTTATCCACGCAAACCGTTAAAGGAATATCAGCCTGACGTAAACGGTCAAGCTGGCTCGACGCAAGACCATAGCCATGCACCATTCCGCCACCACTTTCAACATTAACGACAACTTCGTCACCCTTTTCAGCAATGGTTAAAATTGCGCTAATTTCCTCACGCAGTGAGGCAACCTCAGCGGCATCAATACTACCCTTAAAATCAATAACAAATACCTTTCCTTTGGTATCGTCCTCGTCGGCTTTGTCCTTTGCCTTCTCTTCTGCTTTGAGTTGCTTTTCATAGGTTTTAAACTGCTTTTTCGTCAGCAATTCTTCCTTCAAGCTATGCTTTAGCTCTTCCAATTCTTCAGAAAAATTGGTGATCCTTAGTTCACCCTTATCCGATTTGTGTTTTACTGTGGACGCCAAGACCACAATAATCACTGCAACAATCGCCACAACGATCGTCACAGCTTTCGCTAAAAACATGCCATATTCGTATAGAAATTCCAAAGTACTCTCCATTGGGGCCTAAGCTTATCCGGTTAATTGCGCGCTATTCTAACAGCCTAAAGCGCCATAAAAAAACCCAGCACAGGCTGGGTTTTTAGGATTTAGCGCAGGATTAGTTCGGACAAGTTGCTATCACGCTTGGATCTGTGACGAAAATAGTCGCTTCACCTTTACCCGCAGTCGATGCATAGGTCGCTACTTGGGTTTGCATTTCAACAGTCGCGGCGCCTGCCATACCATCTGTAGAGTCTTTCTCGCTTGGGTCAACAATCGAGCTGTGGTGACCCTTAGCAAAACGCACCGCACCAGAGCCTTTAGTCGTAGCATCGACACAAGGTAAGCCCAATGCAGAGATCAGCGGCTCAGTGCCCGATAGAGGGAAGTTATCCACCCGATTCGGTAGCACTTGGTCTGGCAGGTTACCGTTACCATCACCTGCCACTTCAATTAAATGCACTGGTAATTTGGTCGCTTTTAACATCGCGGCATGGTTAATTGGGTCAGCCGAGTCCACCGCGGTTTGCACCGCAAAGGCAAAGGAAGGAATAAACTGCGCGTACACCGCTTGTACTAATGCCGCATATTCTGGGCTGCCAGGGGCGTATCCCGCGGTATTGGCTTTATCCACTAATGCTTGGAACGTTGATGAGGCAGTAACATTGCTGAACAGCACTGGCCCAAAAGTGGCTGAACCCGCGAAAGACCCTGCTAAACCACCCGCAGGGGCTACCAAAGAGGCCGCATTAATCGCATATGGATTAGGTAACGCTTCGCCCGTACTTGGATTTTTCATACCTGTGCTCGCGTAAGTCGCAAAGTCAGTTCCCACAATGCCACCTAAGCTTAAGCCCTGCGCGCTAATCTTAGTTACATCAAAAATTTGTGGTTTACTAGCCTGTGCAAGCCCCTGTGCTAATCCGGTTAGGGCTAAACGTACGCCAAGGTGGTCCATCGTGGCTTGACGGAAGTTATCGCGCACCGACAGCGTACTTGAAATATTCACAAAGACTAACGGATTACCATTTTTAAAGGCATCGGGTGTACCAATAACCTCGCCGAAGGAAGGATCGGTTGCCGAAACCTCATAAATACCATCACCATTGGCATCAAATGAACGTGCACCATGTAAAGGCATATCGATAGCCACTGTAGCAACACCCATAGCGGCATAGGACCCCGCATAGGCTAAAGACATTTCCTTACCGCCACCTAATCCATGCAGTGCAATCGTCGTTGGCCAGCCTGAAGTCGGAGGCGTAAAGGATAAACCTTGCTGTTGATAAAAGGCCGCAAGTTTAGTGGCATTAGGCATAGAAATCAGCACAGAGACCGTTTCATAGCCTTTAATCGCTGGAATAGGATTGAACTTAGTCAGATGTTTGGTTTTATCAACCGCGGTGCCATCGTCTAGCAACCAAGTTTTACCCGCCATTAGCGACGGATTAGCTAACGCATCAGCTGGGTTAGCAATACCATTGGCAACAGCTTGCATACCAAAATTGGTTTGACTCAAGGTACCCGCTTGCAGTGCTAATAACACTGACACAGGGCTATCGCCTTGGGCCTTCCAGCGACCATTGATTAATGGTTTACCTTCAGCAGATAAACAACTCACTGAAGAACACTCGCCGTAAATCGGCAGTTTAATCTTCGCGGTATAAACGTCAGCTAAACTTGAAACCACATAGACGGGATCACTTGGATTAGGTGTTAACTGTAACATTTGTGCCACAGTTAACCCAGTAGAAGTCGGCATTTGCGCAAAACTCGGCGCATAGGGTGCGCCCTGCGCCATCAACAGCTTTGTGGTTTCATAGACGTTTGCTACCGATTGAGTGGTAAACAAGCCTGAATAGGTAATGGTTGATGTATCGACATTATGTGCCGCAGCGATACCCTTTTCATAACTGTTGATCAAGGTTTGCAACATCAGCTGATCTGGCGTTTCTAGGGGTAACGTATTGATATCCATCTTCAACGTACCATAGGTTGTCGAAGAGGCAATGCCGCGTCCCTCAGAGTCTTGGATCAAATTGGTTGTCGCATAAATATAAGATTGGCCAGCCTTAAGGGGTTTTAGGGGAAGAATAACGACTTTTGAACCCGATGCAGTTGACACAAAATCGACACCAAACTTAAGCTCTGCGCCGACCTTACAAGCCGATACTGACGGTTTGGCTTTACACTCAGGATCAGAGGACAAGGCGCCCCCCACGGTAGCCTCAAACATTCTCACCGCACCTGGTTGTGCTACAGATGCTGCAAGCAAGCTAAGTTGGGTACCATCGTGATTTTTTGCTAAATCGATATCGATTGAAATAGGTGATGTCGTTGACCAACCATCTAATGCACCCAATGCAATTTGCGGATCGATATAATTGCCTGAGCTTTCACCAGGAATAGACAAAGTACCATCCTTAGTGCCACTAAACAGTAGATCATTAGGTAAAGGCACTTTAGACGTCGCTGGGTCGAACACCATACGGGATTCAGGGATGAGCGGCTCTGTCTTATCCTTGAGTTCGTTATAACTGTCCTCGCCACATCCTGTGAGGCCCAGTGCTGATGCAATCGCAACACACAAAATGAGTCTTTTCATTTTTTTTCCCCAAATCTTGTTGTAATAGTTTTGTTTTCCCCAAGAAATTAGTCACAATAGTGCAAAGCTATGACTAATAGGGCTTATGTTAGCCCCTAACTCATTTCAAGTTAACGTAAAAATATTGAGTTAGCCACAAGTTTGTCACAAACATTTTTGCTATCCATAACAAAGTTTCATTCATTTGTTTGAAACATGCGTTTAGCAGTTCGGCGACTCTAGAAGTGGCGGGCATTTTCGCCAAGAGGAATAAAAGGCTCATGTTGGAATATCAAGCAGCAAAAGATTTACTCAAAGGTAAAACCATTCTGGTGACAGGTGCGGGTGCTGGTATCGGTCGCGCGGCAGCTATCGAATTTGCCAAACACGGCGCCACCGTGATTTTACTCGGTAAAACGGTCAAAAAACTCGAAGCCGTTTACGATGTTATCGAACAGGCGGGTTACCCAACGCCAGCGATCGTGCCGCTGGATTTAAAGGGCGCGACCGAGCAAAACTACCGCGATATGGCCGAAACCATAAGCGAGCAGTTTGGTCACTTAGATGGTTTACTCCACAACGCCAGTTTACTTGGTGCCCTAGGTCCGTTTGAACACATCGATATTCCATCACTCGAAGATGTACTTAAAGTCAATGTCACCGCACAAGTGATGCTAACCAAGGCATTGCTGCCAGTGTTACGCCAAGCCCCAAGCGCCTCGATTATCTTTACTTCAAGTAGTGTTGGCCGTCAGGGCCGCGCCTACTGGGGCCCCTATGCCTTCTCTAAATTTGCCACCGAAGGCATGATGCAGGTACTTGCCCACGAGTGCGATGGCACTTCAGTACGGGTTAATAGCATTAATCCTGGAGCCACTCGCACCGAAATGCGCGCCAAAGCCTATCCTGCTGAAAACCCATTCGATTTGAAAACGCCCGAAGAGATTATGCCAACCTATCTGTATTTGATGGGACAGGATTCTAGCGAGATCAATGGCCAGCAATTTAACGCCCAATAACGGATGCTTGTTTAACATATCGCGTTTTCAGTGCGTAAGTTTTTAGATAGAACGAGTGTAGAAAGAAGGGAGCTTATCGCTCCCTTATTTTTAACTCTGACCAAGTTTGATTTTGGCGAAGTAAATCATGGTTTTAAACTTATCTTGCGCTTTATCGCCCCGAGTATCACTACTCTCCAAATCAGAAACCATTGCCTGCTCATGGCTGGAGTAATAACTGACTAAAAGGTCGTCACCGTCAAGCACAATGCCGGCATAACTGGTATCTCCCTGCGAAGGTAACGTGAGCCACTCATGAATAGCGCCCGTCTCTTTATTTATCTCAATAAGTGCTGTGCGAATGTTCCCTTCATAAAGACGCACAACCGCCATTAAGCGGGATTGGTAGACAAACATCACTGGCCCACCAATGCGTTTATCGAGTGTCTGCCATTGCCACTGATTAAAGGGCGGTAAGCTTTGCCCTAACAAGCCTAAAAACTCATCGCTCCAAACAGGATCGCGCCTTAACAAACAAAAACAGCACTGTTGGTGAAATACCAGAGAACTTTCATTCACGTAGCCCTGATTGTTAAAAACAGGCATCCAAGGCGTAAATTCAACACTGTCATCACTTTTATATAAGCGTGTATCGCCGTCTGGGCCAGCCCGATATCCAACACCATAGAGAGAGTCTTGATAGGCACTTAAACGCCATAACCAGTAGCCTTTATCAGCCACCGCCTGTGGTGCTGACCAATGCACGCCATCTTTCGAACGCCATAAGTACGATTGCAAACCCGACTTATCATGGTATGTACCGCCCCCCAACAACAATAATTCCCCTCTAAATTCGATTAATTTGCCATCCCGTAAATCGGCTTGAGCCGAAGTCAGCAGCGCCACACTTTGCCAAGTTTCCCCTGCATCATGGGATCGAAGAATACGCAATGCGCCATCGGGAGACACGTGTGCTGAGCCTTCTCGAAACACACAAAATAATGTCCCTTGGTATAACACCAGATCGGTAAAGGCATTATGCTCACCTTGCTCCCAAATTCGCTTGACTGATACTAGCTCCATCGCTTATCTCCTCGTCACCAATAGGCTTGTTATAGCATAACCACCAGATACAGAAAGCAAAAAAGGCCGCTAGCGGCCTTTTAACTGGGTAACATCAACCTATTAACTGCGCTGACGTGTCGGCTTAGCTTTAGGCGTTGCTGTCACTTTATGCTTACGCACCGCGCGGCGGATTTTGGCACTCTTCACCTGTGCACGGGCCACGCTGTGTTTATCGGCAGCCAGCATAGTGCGAGTTTCAGGCTCAAGGCCCGCCAGTTGACGCAGATAGTTAACTTGTTCTATCGGCAATTCAATCCAACCACCACGGGGTAAAGATTTAGGTAATTCCACCATACCGTAGCGCACACGGATAAGACGGCTAACCTGCACCTCTTGTGATTCCCATAAACGGCGTACTTCGCGGTTACGGCCTTCACGTAGACACACGTGCCACCATTGGTTCATGCCCTCACCACCCGCAGCTTTAATGGCATCAAACTGCGCCATACCATCTTCTAACATCACGCCGGTACGCAGACGTTGTACCGCAGCCTCTGGAACTTCACCAAAGGTACGCACCGCGTATTCGCGTTCAACTTCGTTAGACGGGTGCATCAAGCGGTTTGCCAATTCACCATCAGAGGTAAACAGCAATAGGCCTGAAGTGTTGATATCCAGACGGCCTACCGCAACCCAGCGCGAATCACGCACTTTAGGCAAGCGGTCAAACACAGTTGGACGACCTTCAGGGTCCTTACGGCTACAAATCTCACCTTCGGGTTTGTGATAAGCCAGCACGCGGCAAATCACATCATCGGCGGACTTAAGCGATATGGCTCGACCATCGATACGTACTTTTGCATCGGCTTCGATCCGATCGCCAAGATTGGCAATCACGCCATCAATACTAACTCGGCCTGCAGCAATCCATGCCTCCATCTCACGACGGGAGCCATGGCCTGCACGGGCCAAGACTTTCTGCAATTTTTCACTCATTAGTTATATCTTCAATAAAATTCTTTTTGAAAACAAGGGTTTTGTCACCTCGCATTCTGTATATTTTGTTTGCATGTACACAGCCATGTACACAGTTCCAAAAGTGGTGTAATTATACGTTAATTGCAGTTAGTCGTACAGTGAGCCCTATTTTAATGAATGTGAAATACAAACTAACATTAAAAGCCTCATAAAATTAATGAGGCTTTTAAACATCTATTGCTCTGTTGACACTAGAGTTAGCGTTTGATTATTTACGATACCATTGTGAAATGGTCTCGTGTGACTTGATACATATACTCTATATGTTACATCACTTGTTGAATTACTTAAGTTGTCGCTGATAGTTACACTCCCTGAGCAACTATAAAAGACTTTATAAGTTGGGGGGATGTTTTCATCATTTGTAGTTTTTTCCACATTGCCAGTTAGTGTAATGGCCGAGCCAGGGACATCAACCCAGCTACTACCGACAAACCGCTGAACTTTCATAGTAATGACTTCTGCATTTGTCAAATTGCCGGGATCGACAGCTTCCTCATAACTAGCAGTGCAGTTGTATGAAAAAACCAAGTTTTTTGTTTTTCCATTCGTTCCAAATGGCCCAATTGTTAGCGGGCTAGTTGCAGAGGTATAGATTGTTTTTGTTGTGTATGATGCTCCATTTTTTAACACCCCAGCGCTTAGCGTACCCCCAAAGTATGCATCGCCACCGTTAGTTCTGTAGGTTATAGCATTCGATTTTGAGCAGTTTGAGATATCACCTACATCTGGACCATACCAGTCAATAAACTCTTTATTAACGCCAAATCCAGCGCCATAAACAGATAGATATCCTCCTTGTCTTTGTATTAGCACTTTATTTTGCAACTCCCCGATGAAAGCAGAGTTCATGAAAACCTGTCCATTCTCTACAACGAAAGGCGTGGTAATGGTTGATGTGCCAGTAATTTGATTCACAATGGCAAAACGATCTGCAGTAAATAGCACCTGCCCCTGCATGCCTTCTGGCGTGTTCTCAACGCCTATCGCCATGCCTGCGCCGTAGTATTTACCGTCAGCCGTTACCCCAACCTTAATCGAGTACATGGCTTGCAGCTTGCCATCTAGCTCAGCTAATGCCGTTGATGTTTGCTGTACAGCGGCAGTGTTAGCGCCTGCTGTGGCCTGCACAGTATCAATGCGTTGCCCAAGGGCGCTGTCGGCATTAGCACGGGCTGTTTGTTCTTGCTGGATTGCTGCCGTGTTAGCCCCAGTTGTGGCTTGTACAGTATCAATGCGTTGGCCTAAAGCGCTGTCGGCATTAGCACGGGCTGTTTGTTCTTGCTGAATTGCTGCAGTGTTAGCACCAGTTGTGGCTTGTACAGTATCAATGCGTTGGCCTAAAGCGATGTCGGCATTAGCACGGGCTGTTTGTTCTTGCTGAATTGCTGCAGTGTTAGCACCAGTTGTGGCTTGTACAGTATCAATGCGTTGGCCTAAAGCGCTGTCGGCATTAGCACGGGCTGTTTGTTCTTGCTGGATTGCTGCAGTGTTAGCACCAGTTGTGGCTTGAACGGTATCAATGCGTTGGCCTAAGGCGCTATCGGCATCTGCACGGGCGGTTTGCTCTTGCTTAATTAAAGCCGCATTGCCATTGACTGTGGCTGAAATGCTGATTATTTGGTTTGACAATGATTCATCAGCAGTAGCTCTAGCAATTTGCTCTGTGATGATGGCGGCAGTGTTTTTATCAATACTGGCTGAGACTGCATCAATACTTTTTGCTAAGGCTTCATCGGCAGCGGCTCTTGCATATTGCTCAGACCAAACGCCAGCAAAAACAATCGTCGATCCTGCATTCCACCCAATATCTCCAGCTAATGGCGGATTTACTTGAGCAAATATTCCATCAATCCGTGATGACTCCGCAGTAAGTTTGCCGTCAATGATTTCAATTGAAGTTTCAACGGTATCCACTCGCACAGTTAATGCGGCAAGCGCCTCGCCGATGGTTGAATACTCGCCTATTTTTGTCCAATAAGTCGCGTTTGTTGGTAGTGTTCCTGCTGGAACATCTTGCTTAGCCGAATACAATTTGCCCTGATATTTGACCAATTGCCCACTGAGATAAGCTGT
This sequence comes from Shewanella cutis, assembly GCF_022410515.1. Lineage (GTDB taxonomy): Bacteria > Pseudomonadota > Gammaproteobacteria > Enterobacterales > Shewanellaceae > Shewanella > Shewanella cutis. The sequence continues at coordinate 99,684 of NZ_JACSDI010000013.1, forward strand.
ATTGCTGTCCCAGTCTGGCGCCCCTGCAATGTCGGCGATATCAGCTTGCATTTGCTCAATTTTGCTCTGTGCAGTTGCAATATCATTCTCAATTTCGGGAATTTTATCTGTTTCGACTTTAATGACTGGGATTAGCTCAATCTCTGATAGCAGCTCCTGCCCGAGTGCTGATGATGTGATGCGCTCGCTAAAGTACTCGTCATATTTGGTTTGGTCGGTGGAGCTTTGGCCGTTTACAAAGTTAGACCATGGGCCCACGTTGCCTGTGCGATCCACTAACCGCGCTCTAAACCAAAAGCTAGCGCCGGCACTAAGCCCTGTCATGGTGTGGCTGTTTAGCGGATAGGAAAAATCACCCAGCTTGATCATACCACTGTCGTTATTGTTGGGGCCGTACTCAATTTCGGTGCGCAAGGTATCCTCTGCACCAGCAGGGAATAACCAATTTAACGCAATGCCAAACACTAACGGCGTGGTGGTGAACGAGGCCACCGCTGGCGGTAATCCGGTTTTGCCCGTGATATTGGTTAGGTCGGATAATTTAGGCACTGACGACACATCGACTGAGTTGATTGCGCGAACTCGAGCAAGATATTGCCCGGTGTAAACGCCGCGAATATCAACCGAGGTACCGCTGGTTTTTGGCAACTTAACCCACTCGCCTGAGTCCTTGCGCCACTCCACTTCGTAAGCCACTGCATTTTTAGCCGTGGCCCACTGAATCGTCATAGTCGTGACTGACAGCGTTTGCTCAGTGAATGTTGATTGGGTAATGGTCACGCTAGCCGGCGCTTGTTGCGCCCCCACTGGCAATTTACTAATTGGCCGATCTTCTAACCTTGCGCCTGTATCAATGTATGGATATTTGCTGGGGTTATGTTCAACCGCAGTGATTTCGTACTCAATGCTATCGCTATTGGCCTTGGCTACGCGCAGCACTCTAAATTGCTGCAGCTTTAGCTCGTCTGACTCAACCGACCATAACAGCTGTGGCAATGGCGTTTCGCTGTATTCGGTGGTTACCGTTACCACACGGCCATTAACGGCCTCAATGGTGCGAGCCTGCGCTTTGCCGCTGGGCAAGTTGATGATGAGGCGATCATTAACCGCGATAGTGGCCGCACGGTCCAAGGTGATCTGTTTGCCGTTAACCGCTGAGATGCGCCCACCAATACGGCTACCAGCAATCAGTTGATCCGCTACGCCAATCACATAACCAGGTAGTGGGATGCTGCCATCCATACCCACTTTAAAATTAACCGCGCGGTCATTGTTATTGGTATAGATTGCCCACTTTCCGCGTCGCTGGGCTTCTGATTCGCGAGTGCAACCTAATGCCGCTAGCTCCACCACATTGTCACCATAGCGGCGCTGTAAGGCTTGATCAGATACCGAGGTAACATCGGACTCATAAGCGTTATCTGGATTATCCCAACTGACCAAGGCGCGAGTGTATTTAACCTTTTCGCTGCTGGACGAATAGCTAAATTTACCGTCGATCACGTTGGCATTGGTGTATATAAAATCCATATCACGTGGCATATCGGCCACTGAATAGATTTGGCCGTTTGACCAATAGGTCATGCCACGATAGATAGACGCCAAATCGCGCAGCACTTGCCACGCCTCTGTTGCCTGCTGAATATAAATATTGCAGATATAGCGAGGCTCCGTGCCGCCTTTGCCGTTTGGCACCAGCTGATCGCAATATTGGGCAATTTGGTAAAGCTCCCACTTGTCCACCAGCGACGCATTGATCCGCTTGCCTGTGCCAAAGCGGTCATCGAGGATAATGTCGTAACTAACCCATGCTGGATTATCTGTCCATGCGATTTTAAAACTACCGTCCCAAACGCCCGTATATTCGCGGGTAAGCGGATTATAGTTTGTTGGTACCCTTACCTTGCGCATAAAGGGTTCGCACGACACCACTGGGATATTCTGAAATTGGCTGGCGTCAAACTCAACATACAACAATGCCGTGTTTGGGTACTTTAGCTTGCGGTCAATCACATCGGTGATTGCCGAAATTTGCATCAAGTCGGCCACACGGTTGTTGTTTTGGTTTGGCGTTAAGCGGCGAATACGGATCTGCCAACTGTTACCCGCAGGCAAGTCAATACGATGGCTGCGCTCATAGGGCTGAGTGGTTTTGCCGTCAACCGCTGTGCTTAATACGGTTTGATAGCTACCGCCATCGGTAGAGAGATCAATAGCGTACTCAATGCGATAGCCGTTAACATCACCGTTATCAAGTTGCTGTTGCAGCGCTGGCCAGCGAAAGCGCACACGAACAGCAGAGAGCACGCTATTAGTAATCGCTCTGGTGTAGGGCTGTTCTGACTTTAACTCAATCCCTAATGCCACTTCGTTTTCAACCGAGGGCAAGCCAGGTATATAGGTTTGATGTACAGAACCCGGACGAAAATCCCAAATTACACCGGGGAAGTTTTCAGCGCCATTGGCATCGAGCAGAGGTGTGCCATCTAAAAACACATTTTGGCCTGATAATTGGCCCTCAAACTCGCCCTCCCCAATCGCCAGCAGGATTTTAGCTTTGGCAATGGAGCGCAGATCATCTGGAGACTCAACCGGAGTACGCTGCTCGCTTTCGCCTGCTTTAGCCCCATGGATAACGATTTGTTGTTTTAATGCGGGAATACCCATTTAGTTAAGGCTCCTGTTGATTGCCGCCGTTGCTGCCGCCTGATTGAATTGCTCGCTTAGTAGTTGCAATGTCTTCTGCGTAAATCCCTGCGCTAATAATCGCGCCACCCACTCGGCGCTTACCGTAGCCAATGCCAACAGGGTTACCTGCTGCAGTAGTGTTAACCGCGCCACCAAAGGCATAGCTTGGCGCGTTCTCGGCGGCTTCCCTGCCCTTTAGTCCTTTGGCTTGGGGAGAAAGCATTTGCACCACGCCACCCGCGACTAAACCCACACCAGCCTGCACTAACCAGCCTTGGCCAAAGTACACACCGACAACAATCATTACAGCGCCTAAAATCGTCTGCAAAATACCGCCTCGCTTGCTCCCTGCGATTACAGGCACAATGCGGATTTCATTGGTGCCGGCTAAATCAAATTCATCCTGTCCAGTGTTGCGGCCATTGCGGAAAATCGCATAACGCAGGCCGAGCTTTGCCTGTTCTTTGATGAATAACTCAAAGCCGTCGAGTGTGTTTTTAAGGGCGCTAAAGGCTTCATTTGTTGTGCCAGTTTCTAGCAAGCGCTGATGAACGCGGCCAAACTTAGCCGCCAGTGAGCCTGATAGCTTGATCGTGGTGAGTGTACTCATGATTTTCCAGCGTGATTAATGGGATTTACTGAGGATTTAAAACAAGGTTAAGCATTAGATGTAAAACATGAATTTTGACAGCAGCAGCCGATTTTATTTGCTACCAAACATCGATTTTAACCCATGTCGCAGTACTTAATGGATTGGTTATCATAATCCTGAAATTGACATATGAAGTACTATCCCCGTCTGCATAGATTACACCCTCGAACCACGAGTTGCTGTTGATTGTAGAACCCATAGTGGCGACAGTCCCGCCATTGACAATT
>NZ_JACSDI010000014.1 GCF_022410515.1 Shewanella cutis
TCCTATGTGAGGCGTTTTTTTTTAGCTAACCCCTACAGTTGCCAGAACATTTTTTGCACAGCCACAGTGCGTCACCTGCTCCATCCTTGAGCACTTTAAAACATTTTATTAACAATAAATTTGTAATTGACTGTTTTTATTGTAATTTTAAAAATGGCATGTGATTAGCAAATCCCTTATCAGAAAAAACCATGATGCACCAATGCCGCGGTATTTAAGTGGCATGAGTGAATCGATAAATAAGTCAATCGAGGGGATGAGTATGAGAAAATCACTGTACAGCGTTTTGGCATTATCGACGGGATTATTATTAACCAATAGCGCCTTTGCGGCGGTGTCTGGCAATATTGGTGGCACCTCAAACTATCTATGGCGCGGGGTAACTCAAACCAATGATGCGGTCGCTATCCAAGGCGGTATTGACTACAGTCATGACTCAGGATTCTATGCGGGCACATGGGCATCAAATGTCGATTTTGGCAATGACACAAGCTACGAGTTAGACCTCTATGCAGGTTACGGTGGCAATATCACCGACGATCTCAGCTATGATTTTGGCTACCTCTATTATGCCTATCCCGATGCCGAAGGCAGTATCGATTTTGGTGAACTCCACGGTACCATCACTTGGAAGTGGGTCGAACTCAGTTATTCCCACGTGATCAATGCGGGTGATGACGTAGCGGCAGAGCCATTTGATAACAAAGATATGAGTTACCTTGCAGCCACAGCATCTTTCCCGTTAACCGAGAAACTTAGCCTGTCATTCCACTATGGCTACTCCACGGGCGATGTGGTTGAGGCTTGGTTTGCGGAAGATAACTACGCCGATTACAACGTGACGCTCAGCGCTGATACCAGCATAGGCACAGTCTCTTTTATGGTGTCTGATACCGATCTGACCGATGACGATGCAAAAATCGCTTTAGGCTATTCCTATGGTTTTGATTTATAAAATAAAGCACTAAGAAACACGCCGCGTTAATCGCGGCGTTTTAGTTAAGCAATCACTGGACGATTCGATTTTTGGGCCAATACCATTTTCTCAATATATTCCACGATAGGTTCAGTCACCGAAATACCCGTAGTTTGCTCAATACCTTCAATGCCAGGAGCTGAGTTCACTTCAAGGATCAGCGGACCACGATTCGAACGTAAAATATCGACCCCAGCGACCACTAATCCCATTGCTTTTACTGCGGCGACAGCCATCTTGCGCTCTTTAGGAGTGATTTTCACTTTTTCACCGCAGCCACCTAAGTGCAGATTAGAACGAAAATCGCCCTCAGGACCTTGTCGCTTCATCGATGCGACCACTTTATCGCCCACCACAAAACAGCGAATATCACTGCCGTTAGATTCCTTAATATACTCCTGCACCATAATATTGGCTTTGAGTCCTAAAAAGGCTTCAATAACGCTCTCGGCAGCGGTTTTAGTTTCGGCTAACACCACACCGATCCCCTGTGTACCTTCGAGCAACTTGATCACTAAAGGAGCCCCGCCCACCATATTAATCAGATCGGGAATATCATTCGGTTTATTGGCAAATCCAGTGATAGGCATACCAATGCCTTTACGCGAAAGTAATTGCAGTGCCCGTAACTTATCCCGTGAGCGCGCAATCGAGATAGAGTCATTGGCTGCAAATACGCCCATCATTTCAAACTGACGCACCACTGCGCAGCCATAAAAAGTCACACTGGCATGAATGCGTGGAATAATCGCATCAAATCCCGTTAATTCTTGCCCTTGATAGTGGATGCTAGGTTTGATGGAGTTAATATTCATGTAGCAATTCAAGGTATTAATCACCACGGCCTCATGACCACGACTCTCGCAGGCAGCCACTAAACGGCGGGTGGAATACAATTCAGGAAACTGAGATAAAATACCGATTTTCATTACTAAATGACCAAGTTAAACACAGTAAATTGATTCTCTGAGCACATTGCATCAGAAAGGGGCGCAGATAGTTGTCTATTGCTCAGTGTAAAGCAAGAAAATATTCCTCACCAGACGAAAACCCAAGCCTAAGCCAAACGTAAGATAACCTTCACAATTTAGAAAGTAACGGCGTGATGTATTTTGCCTCAAACTCACTTGCCTCTAAGGGGCGAGAAAAGAGGTATCCCTGCAATAAATTACAATGTCTTACCGTGCAAAACTCTGCTTGTTCAAGAGTTTCAATCCCTTCGGCAACGGAGGTAACGTTAAAACCATAGGCAAAGTTAAGCAGTGCACTGAGCAAACGAGTGTCCTTTTCATCCTTATCGTAGGAAGCGATAAAGCTTTTATCGATTTTTAGCACACTGATAGGAAACAATTTAATGTGCTCAAGAGATGAAAATCCCGTACCAAAATCATCCAAGGCGAATCGCACTCCAAGTTGGGCTATTTTATCGAGGATCTTCGCATGCTCGTGGGGCTCTTCAATTAAACAGTTTTCAGTAATTTCTAACTCTAGCGCGCCAGGTGTTAGCCCTGTCACTTTTAGAACATGGGCAATTTTCTCATATAAGTCGACATGACCAATTTGAGATGCTGATAAGTTCACTGCAATGGTGAAGCGATGTCCAGTTGGCGCTAATTGATTAAGCCAATACTGGGCCTGACGACAGGTTTCGAACAAGACCCAATCACCGATCTCCTCCATCAGCCCTATTTCTTCAGCAATGGGCAGAAATTGGTCTGGTGAAATCAAGCCATCTTCAGGATGCAACCAGCGGATCAGTGCCTCCATCCCCACCATTTGATGTGTTTGAGCATCAACTTGTACTTGATAATAAACCTTAAACTGATTCAGCCTTAAGGCTATTCTCAAACTAGATTCAATATGATTGCGATAGCGCACCTCTTTATCTAACGCCTCGGAATAAAACTGGATCTGGTTACGTCCCATTTTTTTAGCACGATACATCGCAATATCAGCACATTTCATTAACTCGGAGCTATCGGAGGCCGCTTCATTATAAAAAGCCACTCCGATGCTAGCGCCGATCATCACATCGTTATCTCCGAGACAAAACACTTCCTCAAAGGCTTTAAGCAAGCGGTTTGCCACTATCATGGGAAAATATTTATAGTCATTGTCTGTCACTAGCACGACAAACTCATCCCCACCTAAGCGAGCAATCACATCCCCATCCCGCAACACTGTGCTCAATCTCGATGCGACCTTCACTAACAAAATATCACCAGTCTGGTGACCAAGAGTATCGTTAATTGCTTTAAAATCATCCAGATCGAGCAAGATCACTGCTAACAAATCATTACTGCGTTTTACCCTTGCGATTGCCCGATTTAAGCACAGCTCAAAACCATATCGATTCATTAATTTGGTGAGAGAATCGTGTTCAGCTAGCTCTTTAAGTTTTTCATGGCTATTCCTCAAGGCTAGCGCCATAGAGGCTCGCTGTTTAGCGTAACGAATTGAACGACAGAGAATTCTTGAATTAACTTCATCTTTAAGTAAAAAATCCTGTGCCCCTAATTCGATACAACGCTGTGCGAGTTTTTCATCTTCATAACGGCTCAGCATTACCACAACCGTTTGCTCTTGAGTCATCGAATTAAGTTTGATCAGCACCTCTAAGCCGTTGGCATCGGGCAATAAGTAGTCGAGTAAAATTCCATCAAAATGACGCTGTAACGCAAGATTTAAGCCATCAAAAGCACAATTCGCCTCAACCACATTAAAGGCGAGTTTGGATTGTCGCAGCGCCCGAATAATAGCTGTTCTATCAACTTCATCATCATCGATCAGTAGTAAATCCATAGACACACCCTATACACTTGGTAGTTCTACGATGCGCAAGTAGCCTTCCAACATATTAAAAATATTATGGAAACTATATTTCATATCCGTTTTCACCATATAGCCAGCGACATGATGACTGTAGGCTTTCATGCGATCTTCATCAGCACGGGAAGTCGTCAGCATAAACACCACTGAAGAGGACAAAATGGGATCGTTACGAATATGCTCAAGAAATTCAAAACCGTTCATTCTCGGCATATTGAGATCAAGCAAGATCAAATAAGCGCCTTTTATGGTCTCCGTATTGGTGAGAATAGTTAGCGCTTCCAGCCCATCCCGCGCGCGCACCAGAGGATTTAGCAGCCGCAATCGCTTCATCACCCTCTGTACTGCTATATAATCCACGTCGTCGTCGTCAACCAACAGAATGGTAACGGGTTTATAGTGATTACTATTACTCATATCCCCTCCTTGTTGACTATGTGCATAGGCCAGCTAAATCTAAAACAACAACCTCGACCCACTGATTCGAGTTGAATTTTGCCGCCAAGACTATCAACCGTCTTTTTAACGAGCGATAGCCCTAACCCACTTCCTTCCACCTCATCTCGTGGTCTTAGCGTTTGAAACATTTCGAACACTTTTAGCTGAAACTCACTGGAAATCCCGGGACCGTCATCAACAACACTAAACCAGTAATAGGCATTTTTAGTTTCGCATAACACCTTTAGCACGCCAGAACCTCTATCATGGTGTTTAATCGCATTGCTAAGTAAATTCCGAACCACCAGCTCTAGTAAGGTTTTAACCGTTTTAAATTGCGGAAAATCACCTTCGAGTACTAATTCAAATCCTTGCGGTGGAGCCACCAAAGCAAACATATCTTCAACAAGTTGTCGGCTGTCAACTTCAACCATTTCATTATCAACTCGCCCAATACGGGAAAATGTCAGTAAACCGTCGAGTAATAGCACCATTCTCTGGATACGGTTTTGAATGAGTCCTAAGTATTTTTGAACGTTTTCATTGGTGTTATCGACAAGATCCTCACTTAACCAAGTGGTTAACTGCTCAATCCCCCGTAGAGGAGACTTCAAATCATGGGAGGCAATATAAGCAAATCTATCTAACTCTTGATTAATGCGCTCCAACTCAGCCATATGCTCTATACGCTGCGCTTCAATCCGTTTACGTTCAGAGATATTGTTAATCGTCGTTAAAATATAGATCCCATTAGTAAAGTGAACAGGTGTTAATCCGACTTCAACCGCTAAAGGAGTACCATCTTTACAGCAGCCGAGGAGATCATCACGCATCGACATATTCTTCGCGATGGGATGAACCAAATAATGAGAAAGATGTTGTTGATGAATTTCCCTGAGCGTTTCAGGTAATAACATATTAATTGAGCGCCCCAGTAACTCCTCCCTTGTATAGCCAAAGAGATGCTCCCCTTGGGTATTGACCAAGGTAATTACTCCAGTTTTATCCACCATGAATAGCGCGCTGGGAGATGCCTCAATGACTAGACGAAAGCGTTTTTCATTGGCAATTAATTCGGCCGTTAACATCGACTCTTGATATCGATTCCGAGCCATACCGATAACAGCGTAAAATAAGGCAAGAATAAAGGCGCAGCCAATCACTTGCAGCCAAACACTCCAAGTTTGTTCAGCGCTCGAAATAAACCGTGACTCTGAAGAAACATCGATTCGCCAGACCTGCCCTTCCATGGTTTCTAATTGTGATTGATAAAAAACATCCTTAGAAGAAGGGAGCTTTGGATCTGAGCTAAACATGAGATGGGTATGATTTGCCTCTGAACCATCATAAATGGCCAGTTTAAGGCCGGAGAAGCGTTTTCCCATAATGCCTTGCATTAGATCATCCATTCTAAAAGGCGCATAAACAACACCTATCGCCTGTTGCATGCGTTCTACGTCAGTCATGGGCTGACCACGATATAAAGGGACGTACATTAACACGCCAGCCTGAGTATTATCGGGCGTTTCCTGCACCAATGTGACTTTGCCTGAAACCTTGGGCAATCCCGAAGTAATGGCTTTTAAAATAGCGGAACGACGAGTCGCTTCGGAGCACATATCAAAACCAAATGCCCGCTGATTTCGCCAATCAAATGGCTCTAAGTACTTGATAACACAATAAAGTTCCCGTTCACCTATAGGGGTAACTCGAAAATCACCAAACCCCTCCTGTTGGACTTGCTGCGTAAACTCATCCAAGGTGGCTGGCGTAACGAGCTCAGCAAAACCTAAGCCTTGAATTCCAGGGTAATAATCAGATAAACGCGCATTAGCGACATAAGTTTGCCACTCACTCCGAGTCACGCCACGGGAAGATAAAAAGAGCCCCACTCCGCCACGCAAAACCTGCTCATAAGCTATCATTCTGCGGCTAACGGCCTCAGATAACTCCTGAACATTGTTGTTAAATCGTTCTTCGCCCCGTTCCCGAAGATATTCTTGAAGAACAAACCAAGAAATGCCCATAAGTGTGAGCGCAGCAACTAACATTAGCCAACTTGAACGAACCACACTGATAAAAAAACTTTTTGGAGGGCCGAAAGATTCGGGAAAACGATCCGTGTCCATATTGGCTTCCCTAGCACAGTTACATTTGTGTTGTCTCACCCAAGTGTTGTTCGATTTTTGGGCAAATTCAAGTTTATCTGGCTATTTAAGCAAGAGTTAACTTAAACACAAACAGATAGCCTTATGCGCTAAATCACAAATTCAGCAAAAGCTGAAGTAGCCTCGAATCTCCACGCTAATCGGCCGATACCATAGGAATCGCATATTGGCGCATGGGAAGAAAATTTTGCATTTATACACAAAATTTTTTGCTTTTCTGCCACACTCTTTTTAGATAGAAAGGCGTTAGGAACAACATGAGGAATTCGTTATGGCTCATATTACTGAAGTCGTGCCCAACGATACTGAAATTGAGGCAATGACCACCCCTAGAAACAGCAAAGCGGCAGAGGCAATGCAACATAAGCGTGAAATAAAGAAACGCTTGGAAGATTACCTCGAACGCGCCGAATTACGACGTGCATTAGGAGATGACGACTTATTCTAAGCTTACCGTTCCCATAAGATGTGAGGTCGTTTAATACTCACCGCAGTTAACTAAAACCTTCACCCAGCTCATTTGGGCTGGGTGATGAAATTAACTGTGATCTTCAAACCTACTTTTACCACTTTTAAACGTCTGAACTTTTATCCGTAATCGTTAAACTCGACTCCACAGCTTAAGCACTGTGGCACTCTATTCATGATATTGCTCTATTCATGATAGTGCTCTCTCACGCTCAAATAGCACATTGCAGGCACCACTTCCTCCCACAAACTTCATAGAATAACCAAGATCAACAAAGTAGTATTTAAGCCATAGTAATAAATCCATCTTTAACAGTGTGTTACAGAAAAAATCTACACTTCCCTCGCGCAAAACTAACCCGTACCACACCAAAATAATTCATTTAACCGATAGCGGAGAACGGGTTTAATCGGCAATATTATATTGTTAAAGGAAGAAACCTATAAATACAATCGCTTTACGGCTATGATTAAACTAATTTTTATCGCCCAAGTAGCAATAGGATTTCGGGAATGTCAGAGTCGTTAGCCCAATACCAAGAAGATTTACGCCGCTTTTCCGATGAGCTGATCCGCATTCAAACCCCGATTAAGATTTTGGATGCCATCAAATGGCCACGGGAAATGGAAGAGCGTTTTCTTTCCAGTAAAGGCACTGTTCTCCCTGCAATTAAACAAGACTTTTATCAAAACATTGCCTTACCCTTCGATCCGGCAAAAACACAAGCCGAATTACTTTCTCTTAAGAATGATATCCACCGCCGTTTGGGCAAAAAAGACAAGTTGGGTAAGCTGTTAGTCGCCAACGTTGACCAATATCGTCTTGTTGTCGATATGCTGGGTCATAGGGGAACCCCAACTTTTGGTAAACTTAGCCAAGAACTCTATGGCAGCGCTAGCCACAGGTTACATGGTGATCGCCACACCCTGCGGCAACTGGGCGATAAGCTTAGTTATATTTTTTCGCTGCCTGCTGCTCGGCATATGAATAAGCATCACCCTAAAATCATTAGCGCCCCAGAAGCTGTGAATGTGCTAAGCCAGCGACTCGAAAAATACTTCCATAGTGATGATATGCGGGTGCGTTTGAGTGACGGTATTGTGTCCGATGCAGCAGTCGGTGGCGATACGGTCAAACTCAACAGCAAAGCCATGTTCAGCGAGTCTGATCTTAATGTGTACGAAGTCCATGAAGGGTGGGTGCATGTGGGCACCACCCTGAATGGCCGAGCTCAGCCCCATGCCACTTGGCTCAGTGTTGGTTCTCCCCGCGTAGCAGCAACGCAAGAAGGCCTTGCCGTCTTACTCGAAATGCTCACTCTGAGCTCAAACCCTGGCCGAGCCCGCCGCATTAGCGATCGTGTTGCGGCTGTAGATATGGCAGAAAATGGTGCCGATTTTATCGAAGTGTTTAATTATTTTAGAGAGTTAAACCTGAGCGCCAAAGATAGTTATCGGGTAACCCAAAGGGTATTTCGCGGTGGCATGGTCGAAGGCGGCAGCTTTTTTACCAAAGATATTTCCTATGTGCGTGGTTATGTCGAAAACATCAACTTTATCCGCAGCGCCATCACATCGGGCTTACCCGAACTGATCCCCATGTTGTTTTTAGGCAAACTCGCTATTGAGGATATTCCCGTTCTCTATCAAGCATGCCAAGAAGGGATACTCACGCCACCTAAGTATCTGCCGCCAATGTTCGACAACTTCAGCGGCTTGTATGCTTGGTTTGGTTTCGCCTCAGGACTCGCAGGTATTGATTTGAAAGGGGTGCAACGCCACTTCACCCGTTTATTTAAAGATGTGCCAAGTATCGACCCGAGCCTCGAGTTACTAGACGATACTGAATTTGATAATAACTCTGACTAACTCCTGAAGATTAGCCCGCAACTCAGTTAGGGTTGTGGGCCAAACGCTTAAGCAGTCACCCAGACTAATTTGGGTAAAGCGGTTAAATCCAACTTATCGCCACGGGTGGCAATAGCCAGTGCCTTAGGTTTGGTTTTAGGATCTTGACTCATGACCTTCACTAATCCCTGCTGGGCTTCGGCCTCGCCATGAACCAGCACCAAAGGGGGCTGCTCTTCAAAATGCCGATACCAACGTAACAACTCTGCCTGGTCCGCATGGGCAGATAAGCCCCCCACAGTATGTAGCTTAGCCGCAACGTTGACGCTATTGCCATGGATAGTAAGCTCCTTCGCACCATCGACTAAGGCCCTACCCGGTGTGCCAAGTGCTTGGAAACCACAAATAATCACATCACATTCTGGCCGCCACAGATTATGTTCAAGGTGGCTGCGAATACGACCGCCGTTACACATGCCGCTACCAGCGATAATAATCAATCCTTTATGCACCTCGTTAAGGGCGATGGATTCTTCCGTGGTTTGAATAAACTCCACATTCGATAGCAATGGGTGTTGCCCCGGATGCTGATGGGTAAAGCGCTTAAAGTCCTCATCCATTAACGGATAATTGTTGACATAGACACGGGTTGCCTCAATCGCCATTGGGCTATCTAGACAAATTTTCCAGCGGTCGAGTTTCCATTCCTTAGCATATAAGTGAAAGAGATAAAGTAATTCCTGTGCCCGCCCAACCGAGAAAGCCGGTAGCAAGATATTGCCTTGACCCTCGTTGACTGTCTTGGCAAAAATGTCCTTTAACTCAGCAAGAGTATCACTCCAACTGCGGTGAAAACGATTGCCGTAGGTACTCTCCATTAATACTAAATCCGCCGTATCCACTAGGGTGGGATTTTGCAAAATGGGCATGCCCGCCCGACCAAGATCGCCACTGAAAACGATTTTCTTCTGGAACTTACCTTCGCCTAACCACAGCTCGACTAAGGCAGAACCTAAAATATGCCCCGCATCTGAGAGGCAAATATCCACATGGGGGATAACCCGAGTTACTTGGCCGTATTCCAACGGCACAAATTGGCTGATGGCCTGTTCGGCATCTTCAACGGTGAAAAGTGGCTCTAGGGGAGCAAGATCATGTTTAGCGCGCTTTTTATTGGTCCTTTCGGTATCGCGCACCTGCAGCATGGCCGCATCTTTCAGCATGATCGCGCACAGCTCTGCTGTGGCTTTATGGGTATAGATTGGGCCATCAAAACCCGCTTTGACTAAGAGTGGTAAACGCCCAGAATGGTCGATATGAGCATGGCTGAGCACAACGGCGGCAATGGCTTGCGGATCAAAGACGAAAGGTTCGTGATTGCGTAATTCATCCACCTTACCACCTTGGATTAAGCCGCAGTCGAGCAACAGGTGCTTCCCTGCCACTGTGACTAAATGACAAGAACCAGTGACTTCCCGAGCTGCACCTAAAAACTGCAATGTCATTTGCATAATCTGCCTCCAGCCTATTTTTTCATCTAAAGATAGACTATGCCCTTATTCCTAAAAGAAAAAGGAATAATTAGTAAACAATGAGTAAAATCCACTTTAGATGGAAAACCGTCGGGATCAATAGCCAAGTAGTCCATATAGCTGACCTTGGCGCACGGTTTTATCAGCATCACTCAGCGTGCCATCACGCTGCCATTGTATAAGTTGTTTTTGAATGATGGGCTGTACTTCTGTTGTCGTCATACCGGCTTTAATTTCAGTACTGTAGAGCAATTTCAGCAAAATATAATCGAGCCCAGTGAGTAAATCCTGCGGGGTTTTATCGTTAAAAATGGAAGGGAATACTTTTTCAGAATCATTGGGCAGCCCGAGCACTTGGGTGATCTCCTCCACTACACAAGCCACTAACTTACCGTGCATTTTTGCCTGATCGACGGGAATAATTACCCAAGCCCGATCGATTTCACTGTTTGCGTTAAGGGCAAACTTGGCCATACACACTGAGCCGTGGACATTCTTCGCCGCATTTGGCCCCATTAAACGCATGATGTCATCGACCCACAGAGATTGACGGGTAAACACTAAGTGCAGATTTGCCTCTGATAATACATCCACCAATTGAATATCGTGACCCGTAATCTCGGCTAAGTGCGCTAAGTGCATCTGCACTAATTGAGTATGCAGCGCCTTGTCGCCCACTTGATGTTCAATAAATACTCGTACAGGAACATGCCATTTGCGCACGCGATGTTTATCTTTATCGTATTCATTTTTAAGGGCTATTTCGCTAAATGCTTGGGTAATATTGGCTGAGCCTTTCCAATCTGCGGCGGGATTTAATGCCTGAATCAACGCGGGCTGCGTTTGTGCGGCAAAAAGCGGAAAGGCAATGCCAAGCAATAAACGTAGACTAAGACCCATACTGCGCCCTAGGTACCTTAATCCCAGCGGTAACCTTAGCCGCTTGTAGCAATCGATTGATGCCCTAGACCGCATTTGAATTAGCCCACATTTGCATTAATCCTTACCCACGACTTGCCGAGGTAATTTAATCGAAATCACCGCTGTGATGCCGATAAAAATGCTCGAAATCCACAAACAGGCTGCTAAACCATAGGCTTGATACACTAAGCCTGAAAGCACAGTGCCGACTAAACGCCCCATAGCATTAGCCATGTAATAGAAGCCCACATCCAGCGACACCGCATCTTCACTGGAGTAACTCACAATCAAATAACTATGCAACGACGAGTTCACCGCAAATAGAGCGCCAAACAGCATTAAGCCCAACAACAAACTGGCCTCAGGATAAAAACTGAACTGCATCGCACAGGCAATCAGCGCGGGGACAAAGGCCAGCAAACTGGCCCAAATTAACGCACTGCGGCCATCGGGTGCAGCACCGACTCCTAAACCTTGATGTTGATTACCTGTGATCTTAGGCGCGAGAGCTTGTACTATGCCATAGCCGATAACCCACACAGCTAAAAAGCCCCCTACCGCCCAATGGTCCCACGCAAATTTGCTAGCAAGATAAACAGGCAGCGCTACCACAAACCACACATCTCTAGCGGCAAATAGGAATAATCGTGCCGCTGAGAGAATATTCACGCTGCGACTTTTAGAGAAAATCTCCGTAAATTTGGGTTTATTCTTGGCTTTACCTAAATCCTTCTTCAGCATCACCACACTGAGTAGCCATACAAGCCCGAGCAAGCTCGCCATAATGGCAATCGCTAACTCAAATCCGAATAAGGCGAGCAACATACCGCCGAGGAAAAATCCCGCCCCCTTAAGGGCATTTTTAGAACCTGTTAATAAGGCAACCCACTGGTAAAGCTTGCCCTGCTCGCCTTTTGGCACTAGCAGTTTTATCGCGCTTTTGGCACTCATCTTATTGAGATCTTTAGCAACTCCAGATAAGGCCTGCGCCGCCATCACCCAAGGCACACCAGCAAGCCATAAGGGTAAACTCGCCGCCGGCACTAACAACATAGCTAAAGCAAACACTTGCATGCCAAGCCCTAAGTTCATGGTGCGATTCAGCCCTAAACGCGCACCGAGATAGCCGCCAAGCAGATTAGTCACTACGCCAAAAATCTCATAGAACAGAAACAACATAGCGATCGCCAGCGGACTGTAGCCAAGCTGGTGAAAATGCAGCACCACCAACATCCGTAGTGCACCATCGGTTAAGGTAAAGCTCCAATAATTGAAGGTGATCAGCAAATATTGCCGCACGGCAGCGGGCAATTGCATCAGTTGTTCAAAGGGCTTGGCGGCAGACATTGAACTCTCCTAGCGCGGCAAATCAAGCTGGCCGACTAAGCGAGCGAGTTCTGCCGTACGGTTGGCATATCCCCACTCATTGTCATACCACACATAAAGTTTAAGTTGAGTACCATTCACCACCATGGTCGAGAGCGCATCGACAATGCTCGAACGCGGATCGGTTTTATAGTCAACCGACACTAACGGCCGCTCTTCATAGCCTAAAATACCCTTAAGCTCACCTTCGGCAGCGCATTGTAGCAGCGCATTCACTTCCGCTACTGTGACGCTGCGTTCAAGCTCAAATACGCAGTCGGTAAGAGATGCGTTAGCGAGCGGCACCCGCACGGCGTGGCCATTTAGCTTGCCCTTAAGCTCAGGGAAAATATGGGTAATCGCCGTCGCGCTGCCAGTAGTCGTTGGGATTAAACTCAAACCACAGGCGCGGGCACGGCGTAAATCCTTATGGGGCGCATCGAGAATCGTTTGCGTGTTAGTAATATCGTGGATCGTGGTCATCGATCCGTGTTTGATGCCGATCTGCTCGTGGATCACTTTCACCACAGGCGCAAGGCAATTGGTGGTGCACGAGGCAGCTGTGACGATTGGGTGTATGGCCGGATCGTATAACTGATGATTCACCCCCATCACCACATTTAACACGCCCTCTTCTTTCACGGGAGCAGTGACAACCACCCGCTTAACCCCCTGATCTAAATAGGCTTGTAATAAGGCTTTGGTTTTCATCACGCCGGACGCTTCAATCACTACATCGCAACCAGACCAATCGGTATCGGTAATGGCTTTATTGCGCGTGGTGCGAATAGTTTTATCTTGGATCTGAATCGCATCGGCATTCGCCGTCACGGGATAACCCCAGCGGCCATGGACAGAATCAAACTCGAGTAAATGAGCCAATGTATGGGCGTCGCCTGCGGGATCGTTGATCTGCACAAACTCCACCTCATCCCAGTCCCACGCCGCACGTAAAGCCAAACGCCCCATTCGCCCGAAACCATTAATGCCGATTTTGATTGCCATGATGATATTCCAGTATGTTGATTGTGAGTTTTATATCGTTAATTTTTTAATATGTTATGAATAAGACTGACTTTTTACTTAAGCGATGACACCGCCATTGCCAACCCTAATGGATGACAATGGCACATCTTGTTTACGCCGATTATTGCTAGGCCAAAAGCAAGCCTTGATTGACTAAAATGGCTGCTAATCTACTCCCTTAACCATCCTTCAATTCCATCTCGGGTCGGCACTGAGCCGCTGTGGATTAACTCACCATCGATCACGACTGCGGGGTTTTCATTACGTTAAATTTCAACAGGGTTTGCGGATCTGCATCCTTTTTCACAATCACATCTATGCCCATTTCTTCTGATATGTCCGCAATCATCTCGGCGGTTTTACTACATTTAGCGCAACCACTACCTAATACTATGACTTGTTTCATGTTATTTCCTTAAAGATAAGGTGCTGCAAAATTAAACATCCAACCTACTAACGTAAATGCCGTCAATAGCACAACCAACAGCAACGCCAACAGGCGCCACTGCATGACTTGTTTGAGTAAAATAAATTCAGGAAAACTGGCCGCCACTGTGCTCATACAAAACGCCAGCGTAGTGCCAATAGGCAAACCATTCGCCAGCAGACTTTCCATTACAGGGATGATGCCGGTCGCATTCGAATAAAGGGGAATGCCGATTAATACGGCCACAGGCACAGACCACCATTGGCCCTGGCCTAAGTGGGTTTCGATCCACCCTTCTGGTACAAAACCGTGCAGGGCTGCGCCAAGACCTACGCCGATAATGACCCACTTCCAGACGCGGCCAAAAATCTCAATCGCCTCAGCTTTGGCAAATTGATGCCGCTCAGATAAAGATAAGACCCGCGCAGCGGTAGACACATCATCAGATGCCGCCATCTGTCGTCCACGGACGAGGGCTTCAGCGGCGAAGGATTGCAACCAACGTTCGGTCTTCATCGCATCTAACAACACTCCGCCAAGCATACCCACTGTCATACCTACCGCCACATAGAGCAAGGTAAATTTCCAGCCGAGTAAACTCATCAGCAGCAATACGGCGACTTCGTTAATCAAAGGGGAAGTAATCAAAAAGGCAATAGTGATCCCAAGGGGAATGCCGGCCGAGGTAAACCCTAAAAACACCGGAATGCTTGAACAAGAGCAAAAAGGCGTGATGGCGCCAAAAATCGCCCCCAATAAATAACCTACGCCTTTATTTTTTCCCGCTAAATAATCTCGCACTCGCTCAACGTCTAAGGAAGCTCGCAGCAAGGCAATCACATAAATCATGACGAGGAGTAATACGAAAATTTTACTGACATCTTCAACAAAAAAATGCACAGCGCCGCCCAAGGCCGAACCCACCTCTAAGCCAAACACGCCGTACACTAGCCAAGTCGCAAAATCAGTAAATATTTGGAACATATTGATCCCTAATGCGATATCAACTTACATCATGCGATTATTTAAGATTGAAACCAGTGCCGCGTGCGATTAGCAAAATACACCAGCGACAACATTACTGGCACTTCAACCAACACCCCAACCACAGTCGCGAGAGCCGCCCCCGAGTGCAGACCAAATAATGAAATGGCCACAGCGACTGCCAGCTCAAAAAAGTTAGAAGAACCTATCATGCTCGCCGGTGCCGCAATCGCATGGGTTAGTTTCAGTTTTAAGGCTAACCAATAGGTTAAAATAAAGATGCCATAACTCTGGATAATCAAAGGAATAGCGATCAAAAGTATGTTTTGTGGCTGGGAGATAATGGTTTCTGCCTGAAAACCAAATAACAGCACGACAGTGGCTAATAAACCGATCACAGACCAAGGTTTAAGCTTTGCCAGTAACTGCGGCACAGCACTCGCATCATTACGAGCCTCAAGGCGTTTACGGGTCATGACTCCCGCAATCAAAGGCAATAACACATAGAGGACAACGGAAATTAAAAGGGTTTGCCATGGCACTTGAATATCGCTAACGCCAAGCAATAATGCCGACAGTGGCGCGAACAGAAACACCATAATGATATCGTTTACAGAGACTTGCACTAAGGTGTAGTTAGGGTCACCCTTAGTAAGTTGGCTCCACACAAACACCATTGCAGTACAAGGCGCTACACCGAGTAATATCATTCCCGCGATATATTCACTGGCGGTTTGCGGATCAACCCAGTCGGCAAATACCAACTTGAAAAATAACCAGCCTAACAATGCCATAGTGAATGGCTTAACTAACCAGTTGATGAAAAGGGTTAATATCAATCCTTTCGGCGCTTTGCCGACATTTTTCACCGCGGAAAAATCAATTTGTACCATCATGGGATAAATCATCACCCAGATAAACAGGGCGATGACTAAGTTAACATGGGCATATTCAAGCGCGGCTACAGCAGCAAATACATTAGGGACAACATTCCCCAACACAACCCCTGCAAGAATACTCAACCCGACCCAAACACTTAAATAACGCTCAAAAATTCCCATATAAACCTCTTAATCAACTAACGGATGGGCAAGTACAATTTGCTGTAATGCTGCCGATAAAACCCTTGGCTCGGCCTTTAAATCAACTCGCAGCAAAGCACTTACCCGATCCTCTAACAATCTGATAACTTTTAAAAAAGCGACATCTTGGCGTTCAGCGACCTGCTGACTTGGATCGGGTAATCCCCAATGCAATTTCAGTGTATTCCCTAGCCATAAAGGGCACGTTTCGCCCGCAGCACTATCACAAACTGTGATAACCAAATCCGGCGAGAAATCCGCTAACACATCCCAACTTTTACTGCTAAGCCCTGTTGTTGAGTAACCCTGTTCTTGTAGTTGTTTCAGGGTCTTGGGATGGACCTTGCCCGAAGGAGCGCTGCCAGCACTCATAAAGGTCAGTGGTAAACCGAATGCCAGTTGCCGAGCAATGGCCTCCGCTAAAATGCTTCGACAAGCATTATGTGTGCATAAAAAAAGCACTTTAAAATGGGGGGGTAGATCAACAGCCTCTGTAGCAGCCATCCCTTACTCCAATGCAGTACGTTTCAAGATTGACGTTAACAACACGCTTTGGCTCGCTCAGGTCGGCCACCCATTTGACAGAGATTACGCAGGTTATCCTGCAAAAAGATGTCGTTATCATCACTGGTTCGGGCAAGCACCTGCTGGCACCAAGGTGAGAGTTCAGCATTAATCCGATAAAACACCCATTGCCCTTGACGCCTATCAACCAACAAACCAGCTTTTTTCAACTGAGCCAAGTGGCGCGAAACCTTGGGTTGAATTTCCGATAACGCCGCCATCAACTCACAGACGCACAACTCCCCTTCGCGCTGAATGAGTAATAAACATTTCAGCCGAGTCTCATCGGCAAGGGCTTTAAAAAAAGTGACGGGGTGCATTGAGCGCTTCCAAAATAGCCATTAAACATATGCGAAATTATATATACGAAAAAACATATGTGTATAGTTATTTTTTTACCCATCTGTTTTTGGCTTAAAAACTGACAACTTAACCGAAGAAGATTGGGTGTATAACGAGGGGGAAATCGACTTAAGGTGCCAGCAAAAGTGGAGCTCCTTAGATTTAAGGCCATCAAACAAGCAAAATGAAATGCCAGTTAAGGTCAACTGGCATTTTGTGTCGAGAAGCTTTAAATGCGCTTGGTACAACTCAACTGCTATGGCGTGACTAGGTCAAACCGTGGATGACATCCTACACAGTAGTTTTCTGATTTTTGGTGAATATGATGACATTTCGCACAATCTGTTTCAGTCGCAAAATGGCGATTATTGTGGGGATTAGTCGGTTTCACGTTTTCGGTTTTTAGCGCTAATTTTTCAGTATTATGGCACTGTACGCATTTCAGCATAGTTACAGCTTGACGAGCCTCAGTACCATGGCAACTGTTACATTTTATTCCTTTTGCAGCATGGGTTTGATCAAGTAAAACATTATCTTTTGCTATCGCACTTGCTGCGAAAATACCCAAAACAAGGGCAAAAATAATGGTGAGATTCTTCATTTTAAATTCCATCCTTCATGTCACTGGATGCCAATAAAAAGCAGCCACTATTGATAATTTGGCGCTTAAAGTTTTGCGACGTATTTGCCTGCTAAATAACCAAAGGTATAGCAACGTCCCAGAGACAGGCCGAATACCGTTAATGGGTAATCAACACCACCGTAGAAGCCAGCACCTAAGTTACCCACAATGAAGAGGCCCGGAATTTCTTTACCATCCGCATCCAGTACTTGATGATTTTCGTTCACCAGAATTCCTGAACATAAGGTTGAAATTCTCATACGACGGTGAATGCCATAAAATGGTGGCTTAAGCACCGGAACCATTTTGCTCGCCGGTTTACCAAAATCTTCGTCTTTGCCTTTCTTACACAATTCGTTGTAACGATTCACGCTTGCAACAAAGGTTTTGGGATCACATTCTAGCTTCACAGCTAATTCTTCTAAGGTGTTGGCGGCGTAGGTATTGGTCAAAGAAGGGAATACACCTTTTTTCTCGCCGGGCACTTCAGGCATATAAACCTTAAGCTCCTCTGGAGAATAAAGATGACCAGGCCAATCCTTCGCTTGTGTCATGTAATCCGAATCAAATACCTGAGAGTAATGTCCCGCGTTATACTCATCTTTCAGGTAGTTATTCATTAATGACATTTCAACTGTTTCATTAACGAAGCGTTCGCCTTTACGGTTAACGGCTAAGAAAGGCATATCGCACATTGAAGCAGGACCCGCGTCGAAGTCATGCAACATTTTGGTATGACCAACAGGTTCAATAACCCCACCGGCCCAATACGCCATGGCAAAGCCATCACCCGTACGGTCCATTTGTTTGCGTTCAAAGTTTTTCAGATCTGGAATAAAGAAATCACACATGGCCTTGTTATTTTGGTAATCACCAGAAGACAGAATGACCCCTTTCTTCGCCATGTATTTGTGGTACTTACCATCACGAGTTTGAGCAATAACACCGATCACTTTGCCTGATTCGTCTTGGATCAGTTGTTTTGCAGGAGTGTTAAAGAAGAATTTAACACCCGCCTTTTCCGCTGTTTTTGCCAGTGCACGAATACCATCACCGGTTGTGTAGGGTTTAGGACCACAGAATGAGGTCACAAAATTTAAACGGTCAGATTGGTCCGCAATACCTCGAATACCATGTTGTACCTTGGTACCCTGATCGACCACTTGGCCACCACTTTGTTTCATTCGATCAATCACCCAAGTGACAGCTTCACCGGAGTTGTAAGCCCATTGTCTTAATAAACCAGGATGCGAGCGGTGAGCATTATCAGCCATCAAACGGCTTACTAACGCCTCAATAGCTGCTTTATCACTATTTTTAAGATCGATGCCAGAACCAGTGTTTCCCTGTGAAACAGGAATGGCTTGTTTTTGTAAACAGGCAACTGTGGCGCCGTTTTCTCTGGCAGATAAGGCGGCAGGAACACCGGAAGCTCCGGCACCGACAACAACAACGTCAAAGGTTTGAGTCGTTGCGATATCTTTATCTGCAATCGGTTTAGGTTTAGGTAAAAAACTTAAGGTTGCACCGCCAATCTCGGCACATTCGGCGCCTACTTGCAGTGGTGCAGCACTGGCAGACCCCATTCCTAAAGAGGCAAAAGCTAAACCACCACTGCCCATTGCCGCTCGAGTCAGAAAACTTCTTCGAGAGATCCCGTTTTGAAGCACACTCGCTGTGTATTGATCAATTTCTTTCGATTTATTACTCATTTGATACTCCTTTGCCCTCATTGCGAGTGGTATTGCACTCACAATGGTGCTGGGTCTATTCGTGCCCAGATTTTTTACGTGTATTTAGAAGCTAAAACCGCTGCGTTGACTTAAGAACACCCAATCAATCGACAATTAAATGTATGACATATGACAATACATAAAAAGAGGTATTAGCAACATCTTTGCAGTACTTCACAAAATATTTAATCTATGGAAAAACTAACCTTATTAAATAAGCAACTTCAGACTATTTTCAAACTCACCATTTAATAGATAAACACTCTAATTTTAATTATCTAATTAAAAATTAATTTAAATTTATTTTCACAAGAAAAAATGGGCATACCCAAAACAATGGTATACCCTTAAAAAGTTACAGGGGAGCAGTTTTCAGTACTAATGACCTAAAGTAAATTTATAGTTAATATAGAACCGAACATCATTGAAATTCTCACCTTGATCAAAATCAATAGTGGCATAACGAGCTTTCAGCCCCAAACCAGAAAGAGCCCCGGAGAACTTATAACTAATTGAATAGTTCATTTCGCTAAAATCACTTCCCTTATCCTCTGGCACATCATATTGCCCATAATATGCATAGGCCTCTAATCCATTAAGGCCCAGTTTCTCAAAATCATAGGCTAGTTTTAATGCATTGACTTCTTCATCAGCACGCGCAGATTGATATACCTGTTGAATAACCACTTTTTCATCTCCCCATGGAGTGAGCACAGTGTCATCACCAGTTTTAGCATATAGATAAGTGATATCAGCACCAGCAAACTTGGCACCGAGATGGAAACCATATTGATATGTGTCTAGTGGGCCGCCAGTTTCATCACCCGTTGCTTTCTGAGTTAAGTAAGATGGAGTGAGATAAAAATTAACCGCACTGATGTCAGTGGAGAATTTTACTTTTGCATAGGTTTGATTAAAAACATCTTCCATGCGGTAATGCCAAAGATTAACCTCGGTTTTGACCGCTTCGAAAGGTAACTGATATTTAGCACCCAGAGCATAAACAGGGTTATCTGCCACCTCAGTAATCACACCCGATCTTGCCAACTCACTTTGTACAGCTTCTTTAACGGAGATAAAACTGTTATCAGACCATCCCATTGAATCAGTAATGTACAGTGCGGAAAGTGTAAGATTATTTACGCTATTATTTTCAACTGAAAAACCACGAAATGTTCTTGGAATTGCTCTAATATCATGTGGGTTCATCATGGGGGTTCTTAATTCTTGAGCCCCAAGTTTAAATTTAGTATTCCACCAATCACCTTGAATAAAATATTCTTGCAATCGATTGACACTATCATGGTCGCCATTTTTATCTCGAGCCACTAAACCATAAACACTATCAGAATCATTAGTCCAAATTGGATTAGCAGAGGCAAAGCTAGTACCAAAACTAATACCGTTAACTTTAGCGGTATTATAATAAAACAACCCACCTAATGACGTATCATGTTTTTTATTCGTTGCACCATCAAAATCACGCGTAAAATCAAATAACCTCAACTCTCCTTTAACCGTCCCTTCACTAAACATTTTGTCAATAGTCGTATCTGCAAATACAGATACAGAAAGAGCAGATAGCACAAAAAAAGATAAATATTTCATTTTCATCATCATCTTCCTGTTATGAGTTGACATGTTCAACATGTCTATACTGGTTAAGAAATAGACTCAAAACCATCTCACACAAATGTATGACGTATAACCTTTATCAACAATAATGATTGAACGAATATGAGAAATAAGTTGCGAAATCTATCAAGATGTTACATCGATCAACAAAAGTGAATGTTTTTTAATCACTAATGTAGAGAAAGCGAGAGTACAATTTCTGCCTAAAAAGTACTTTTATGTTAAGATGCCTGAACTAAGCATATAGAGGGGCAGACTAGTGCATAACTTCAAGCCAATTAAGCAGATAAAAGCATCTAGTGAAGTTGGACAACAGCTGAAAAACGCTATTTTAGGTGGTGATTATAAAGCTGGAGATAAACTACCATCCGAACGCGAACTCATAGAATTATTCCAAGTCAGCCGTACGGTTGTCAGAGAAGCAATTAAGAGTCTTGAAGCGGGCGGCTTAGTGGAAATTCGCCAAGGCGCAACAGGCGGCGCATTTGTAAAACATCTGACATTTGAACGTTTAAGTGACGCCTGCCATGATATGTTTATGATGGGAAAGCTATCACTCCCCGAATTATGCCAAGCGCGCATTTTGATTGAGCCTCAAGTAACAAGAATGGCAGCTAAAAATTGCACACCAACACAGGCAATAGCGCTACACGAAGCTTTACGACACGAGAATGATTCGCACGCTTATCCGGATACTGTCGCCTTACGCTCCGAAGTGCATTATTTGTTAGCAGAGATGTCTGGCAATCGCTTCTTAGAGGCAATCGTGAAATCACTGCTAATTTTACTTAAAAATCAAACGATAAAATTTGAACCGCCAACGGATGAAATCCATCCTTTAGGCCTACATGATGCAATAGTTCAAGCTGTTATCGAAAAAGATGAAGCCAAAGCCGAAGCTGAAATGTTAGCGCATTTAGAAGACTTTAATAGTCGTTTGAAAGAAATCGAACGCAGATATATCAAACGGCAAAGTGACTCATAGTACTGGAGCGTTTCGCTGAATTTAGGCATTACAACACAGTGTAATGCCTCATCCCTCTTCAATAGCCCTTGATGGCTAATGGACCAAGCCCTAAAGCAATGGCCTCTTCTAATCGGAAAACTGAAACGGCTCATACCGTCTTTTAAATATTTACAACATATCAAATCTACATTTAAAGCTAACGCCATCAATTGATGAATCGGAATGTATCCCTTTCATTGCAGCTTACCTTTAAAGCATTTATCGCCACCTTCGCTTTAAAAAACAAAACGCCTAATGAAGTTCATTAAACGTTTTAGGAGTAAATAACCGTCAATAAATGTCGGACAAGACGCCCAGAAGCGAGTAATCCGGTTACGAAAAACAGGCTAGCGATGCGATGAACGCAGCTCATACTGAACATGCTTATAGACTCAAGGTGCAAGATATTATTTCTTGCAACGTCCAATGTTGGAACCAGTAGATGTGACTTTGTTACACTCCTTAGCGACTGTCTTAGGGTCTTCATCATGTGTCGATGCGCAGCCACTTAAACCAAGAAGCGCAAGGGGGATAAGTACCACTGTCCATTTTTTTAGCATTGTATACATCCACAAGTTAGTTACTGTTTAAAAATTTGTTGCCACAGTGCAACATTAAAACAGGAAGCTAACCAATAAAATCTCTTGTTACAATACTATAAACTGCAAAGCTAATGTAAATTAATACATTCTGCTGAAGACTTAGCGTTTATTAAGCGATGTGACGGTAAACCACTTAGGCGATGACTTGGTGATAGGTTTCCACATGGAAGGACTCAACCAACTCGGGCATCACCTGATGGAAATAATGCTGAATGGCATCCTTAGCGCAGTGCTCATCGAACGCGGTGATATCGACAAACTTCTCAACAAAAGTCACGCGGCGCGGTTCATCACGGCTGACATTGAGCTCATACCGGATACAGCCCGCTTCACGGCGTGTGTCGGGGATAAGCGAGGCGAGTGCAGCAATCAAGGCCTCAGTTTTGCCTTCCTTAGCTAAAAAGCTCGCAACGCACACGAGTTGTTGTTGATTGATTTTATAGTCCGTAACTGTAGTCATTTGATTTCCTTAATAAGAGTAAATTCAGCTAGTTAAAACCAGATCACTTAGGCTGATAGCGCATATCAATATGGGGAATACCATCTTCCAAATACATTTCGGAACAGGCGCTAAAGCCGAGTTTTTGGTAGAAGCTTTTCAGATAATCCTGAGCACCAATTTGGATACCCGCAGCAGGCCAAGTGCTGAGCGCAGCATCAATTGCATTCTGCATAAGAGGTGTTGCCAATCCTTGCCCACGTCCCGCTGGAGATATCACCACGCGGCCAATGCTTGCCTCAGGATAACTCAGCCCCGGCGGTAAAACTCGGGCATAAGCAAGTAATTCACCCTGTGGCGATAAACCCATTAAATGCAGAGTTTCAGGATGCCTATCTTTATCGTCTAGTTCAGGGTAAGCACAGGCTTGCTCGACCACAAACACATCAACACGTAACTTGAGAATGTCGTACAAAGTATTGGCATTTAATTGATTAAATGACAGATTTTGCCACTGAATGGAATTTTGTATCGGCATAGATGCGTCTCTACAACAATCGAAGGGACCTGCGAGTCTACCACAGTGCTTAGCGCATAAAAAAGCGCCTTAATGCTGGGGGAGAATTAAGGCGCAAGGAGTTAATGAGAACTAACAACAAAACCTAAGCCTTAATCGATTACCGTATCATGGGCCGCTTGGCTCTGGGGTTTACGAATGAGCAGCACAGCCACTACGGCAATTAGCAACAAGGCTCCCATAATAAAAAACACATCATTATAGGCTTGTATATACGCCTGCTGACTCATAGTTTTCGCCAATAATGCTTTAGCCTGCGCGGCGGCGGTGTAAGGATCAGAGCCCCCCATCTGCAGCAGACTCGCGCTCTGGTTTAAATAATCCTGTGCCTGAGCACTAACTGCAGGCAAAGACTCCTTCACATGTGCTAAATGGTTGCGGGATAGATTATCGGTTAAGGTCGCCACCAGCGCGATACCAAAGGCGCCGCCTAAATTACGCATCACATTTAACACCGTTGAGGCCGATGGGTTTTCATGGGGTTTTAAATGGGCCGTCGCCAGCATTCCAATAGGCACTAAAATAAACGGCTGACCCAAGGCGCGTACTACTTGAGAGGCAATCATCTGCGGCCCTGCGTAATCGGCAGTCATTTGGCTGTTCATATAATAACTAAGGGCAAACATAAAAAAGCCAAAGGCGGCCAAGTAACGACCATCGAAACGCTGCATTAAACGCGGCACTAATGGCAAAACGAGTAGCTGCGGAAATCCCATCCACATAATCACCTCGCCGATTTCCAGCGGTGTGTAATCATGGACTTGCGATAAATACAGTGGGATCAAATAGATCGCGCCAAAGAGTGCCATCCCCAGTAAAAAATACGCCACGGTTGAAAGCACAAAATCACGTTTACCGAGCAGGCGTAAATTCACTAAAGGCTCTTTACGTTTAAGTTGGATCCACACAAACAGCACTAAATTCACCGCGGCAATAATGGCGAGATTGCGGATCAAATCCGAACCGAACCAATCTTTACGGTTTCCCTCCTCAAGCACCACCTCAAGGCAACCCATCCCCAGCGCCATAGTGACAATGCCAGCAAGGTCAGCATTTTTTAATTTATCCCACACCACAGGTCGTTTTTCGAGACCATAGGCCAACATCGCCATCACCAGTAAACCGGGTGGCACGTTGATATAAAACAGGTAATGCCAACTAAAGTGCTCAGTTAACCAACCGCCTAAGGTTGGGCCAATCGACGGCGCAAAGGTAGCCGTCACGCCAAAGAGCGCCATCCCTACAGCACGTTTATTCTCGGGTAAAAATTCTAAGATCAACCGAAATGCCAGCGGGATCAGCGCGCCACCAAAGAAGCCCTGCAACGCCCGAAAGGCGATCATAGACTCCAAGTTCCACGAGATAGAACAAAGAATAGAAGCAAAAATAAAAGCCGCAGTGGTCCAGAGCAGATAACGCCGTACCGACAACCCAGTGCTTAACCAGCCTGAGAGCGGAATAGCGATCATCTCGGCAACCAGATACGCCGTTGAAATCCAACTGCCTTCTTCGAGCGTTGCCCCAAGGCTACCTTGAATCTCCTTCATCGAGGCATTGGTAATTTGAATATCGAGGATCGCCATAAAGGCACCGATCAAACCACCAAAAACGGCAATCCACGAACGACGACTGCCGCGCTCGTATGCACTCGGCGCACTAACTGTTGTTGCTATCGCCATTGCAGGTGCAGTGTCAGCTCCGACGGCACTCATCTTAACGACCTAAAGTCGCTGCAATCGCAGCCGTTGGATTGGACGAAGTATCAACCTTCACCACCGCACTTAAGCCCGGCACGATCCGAGCATCCTCAGTTAACTCTAAACGGATCCGCACTGGGATACGCTGCACGATTTTAGTGAAGTTACCCGTGGCATTTTCGGCGGGCAGTAGACTAAATTTGGCTCCGGATGCCGGAGACAGGCTATCGATAACACCAGTAAAGGTCTTGTCGGGAAACGCATCGAGACTCACCTGTACCACTTGTCCGGGTTGCATATGTTGGATCTGGGTTTCTTTAAAGTTCGCCGTGATCCACACTGCCCCATCCGGAACCAAACTGTAGAGTGCCTGGCCGGGCTGCACGTACTGCCCCACCATAGCGCCACGTTTGCCTATCACCCCAGAAAAGGGCGCTGTTACGCGGGTATCATTAAGTTGGATATTAGCCAGCGCCAATGTAGCATCGGCCTGCTCAACCACGGAGCGGGCTTGATTAAGCTGAGCATTAAACACGGCAAGCTCGCGTTGTTTCGCCACCAGCAGTGCCTTGGCTTCATCGAGGTGCGCCGCCGCAGCATCAAACCCCGCTTGCAATTGATCCACATCGTCCTGTGAGCTGTAATTGCTGACTTTTAACTTTTTGGCACGACTTAACTGCTGCTCTGCACGGATGTTATCCGCCTGCGCTGCGACCACGGCGGCGCTCGCTTGGCTGATCAAGGCGTGCTGTAGCTCAACTTTAGCGGCTAAGGTTTGCAGATCGGCCTTCGCACTGGCGAGTGATGCCTCGGCTTGGCTTACTTTGGCGATAAATTGGTTATCTTCGAGCTGGGCTAATAACTCACCTTTACGTACGTGCTGGTTATCTGTCACATCGGATAACACCACATAACCCGGCACTTTTACACTCACATGGGAGATATCTGCCTCAACATAGGCATTATCTGTCGTTTCAATAAAACGAACTTGAGTCCACCAGTAATAACCGCCACCCGCGATGGCGGCGAGTAATAATGGCGCGGCGATGATGAGTTTACTTTTGGACATGAATGACTCCTTGATTAGTGAGTCCTAGTGTACTACTGTCTCACCAAGTTTATTAGATAGTTAAAAATCAACCCACTGTTTCACTGGTGTAACAATCATGGATCTCAATCGCGTGCAGATATTTGCTCAGGTCGTCGAGCAAGGTAGCTTTACGGGCGCAGCCAAAGCCCTCGGACTGACTAAGGCGACAGTCAGTCGCAAAATTGCCGAACTTGAGGCCGATACGGGTACTCAGTTGTTATTCCGTACCACTCGTGCCCTCAAACTCACTGAAGCTGGCTCAAGTTATTACAATCGAATCAACAAGATCTTAAGTGATCTTCAAAGCGCCGAAAATCAGCTCAGTGCCCACCAGCAATTAATCAAAGGCAACCTAAAAATTGTCTGTCCTATCGAATTAGGGCAATTGTTTCTCGGTCCGATTTTTGCCAAGTTTTTAACGCTTTACCCTGATATCACCATTGATGCAGAACTCACTAATCGCAAAGTCGATGTGATAGAAGAAGGTATCGATCTACTGTTCCAAATTGCCGATTCCCACGATAGCCGCCTTCAGAGCTATTCCTTGGTTAATGCCTATAAATCCTTAATGGCCAGTCCCAAATATTTAGCCGAACATGGCACGCCAAAAGTGCCGCAGGATTTAGCAAAGCATAAAGCCATTCGCTTACAGTCAGCCCACATCGAAGGAGCATGGAAGTTATTTGATGGCAAATCTTGGGTGGTGATTGAACCTGTGACGCAATTAACTGTGAATAATGTCACCATCGCCCGCGAAGCGGCCATTGCCGGACTTGGCATTACGGCGGTGCCATCGATTATTGCCCAAGAGGCGATAGAAAAAGGCTATTTAGTGCCACTCCTTGACGATTATCCAATGGTGCAAACCAAAGTGGTGCTCAGTTATCCTAAGCGCGCTTATTTACCACGCAAATATCGTGTCTTTATCGAGTTTATCTATACAGCTCTATTTAAACGCTGGGGATCACAGGTATTGGAAGTGCCAGAATTTATTGACCAGCAAGGACATGCTAATCCACGCCAAATTCAACAATTGTAACACTGACAATGTAAAGCCAGTGTCCGCAAGATAAATCCTTAATCTCAGAATTGCCTTAATCCTTAAGCCCCTATAAGCTTGTCCAGGTAGCAGGCAGCAAAAGCCCCTAAGGTTTTCCTGATACATTTATCGCAATAAAGTTTAACATTTAATCTTATTTCCGGAGGAAACCTAATGAGCTTAATTCAAGAATTCAAGGCTTTTGCGTCCCGTGGCAACGTAATCGATATGGCGGTGGGTATTATCATTGGTGCCGCTTTTGGCAAGATAGTTTCATCCTTTGTCGCCGATATTATTATGCCGCCAATTGGGATTATCTTAGGTGGTGTAAATTTCAGTGATTTGAGTGTTGTACTGCTCGCCGCCCAAGGCGATGCGCCAGCGGTGGTGATTGCCTACGGTAAATTTATCCAAACCGTTATCGACTTTACCATTATCGCCTTCGCGATTTTTATGGGATTAAAGGCTATTAACAGCTTAAAACGTAAACAAGAAGAAGCACCTCCGGCGCCACCAGCACCAACCAAAGATCAAGAACTGTTATCAGAGATCCGCGATCTGCTCAAAGCACAACAGCAAAAATAAGCCTTAAAACTCACTTAGGCAGATTGTTGAGCATAAAAAACCCATCGACTGCGATGGGTTTTGTTTTTAACCAATAGGTCTCGGTTACTCGGCGGCCTCGTGCACGGTTTCGCTATAGTCTTGCACCACTTCTGCGACACGGATCCGATAAGCGTTAAACAGACATGGCACAATCCCAGTTTGCTCGGCAATACTGTGGGCCATTTGATTACGCCATTGGGTGATAGAGGCCATATCTTCCCAAAACGATAGACTTAGCACCTTGCCCTCATCGGTTAAGCTCTGAAAACGTTCGATCGAAATTAATCCCTTGCGGCCTTCTAAATACTGGCGCATTTCAGCGGCTACGTGCAGATATTCTTCCTTTCCTTCTTTCGTGGGAACGACTTCAAAAATGACTGCGATCATACTCTCTCCAGAGATACTTATCCTTAATACCAGCGTTAAGCCTAGCCTATATCGCACACTATAGCTCGCTGATTTTTAAACTTTAACGTTAAGCCTTACCACAAAATCGCGCCAAGGCTTAACGGCCAACTAGTCAGGCAATTTATCGTGACGATATAACCAGCGATATAAGGTCGGTAATACTAATAAGGTCAGTGCCGTAGAGCTAAACAGCCCGCCGATAATCACCACCGCCAGCGGCTTTTGGATTTCACTGCCCACGCCCGATGATACTAAGATCGGAATTAACCCTAAGGCGGAGGTCAAGGCCGTCATCAGCACCGGACGTAATCGTCCCACAGTGCCTTCATAAACCGAGTCATAGAGCGACTCGCCGCTCTGCCTGCGCTGGTTTATCGAATCCACTAACACCACACCATTGAGCACTGCCACCCCAAACAGCGTGATAAAGCCAATGGAGCTTGGCACTGACAGATAAGTGCCGCTGACAAACAGCGCAACGATACCGCCAATTAATGCCAGAGGAACGTTCGCCATGATCAATAAGACCTGCTTCACCGCGCCAAAGGAGAAGTACAACAGCAAGGCAATTAAAGCGATAGAGACTGGCACTACCAACATCAGCTTTTGCTGTGCTCGCTGTTGGTTCTCGTACTGACCACCGACAATCACTGTGTATCCTGCGGGCAAATCGGCCTGAGGCACCAACGCATAGATATCTTTGACCACAGATCCCATATCCCGCCCCGCCACGTTGGCTTGCACCACCACACGGCGCTGCACATCGTCACGGCGAATATTCGGCGGCGCCATTTCCACCTCAACACTGGCCACCTCACCCAAGCGCACAATTGCGCCATTGGTACCACTCAGCAGCAAATCCTTAATCACATCCGGACTGCTGCGAAACTCGGCGGCAAGGCGTAAATTAATGTCGTATCTGGCGTTACCGTCGATCACTTGTCCGGCGCTGGCGCCACCAATGCCTTGGCTAACGAGTGTCATCACTTGATCGACACTGATACCGTAACGGGCAAGTTGTGCGCGATCTGGCCGCACCACCAGCTGCGCCTCACCACTTACCTGCTCGAGGGACACATCCACAGCACCAGGGATTTTCGCCACCAAATCGGTCAACACTTGCCCCTTTTCTGAGAGTACCGCGAGATCAGGACCAAAGAGTTTAATCGCTAACTGCGCCTTCACCCCCGAAAGCAACTCATCGACCCGCGTCGCAATCGGTTGTGAGAAGGTGAGTAGCAGGCCGGGGAAGACGCTGAGCTTTTCTTCCATTAAACGTTGCAGCGCTAAACGCGAGCTAGCCGATTGCCACTCTTCGATGGGTTTAAGGCCAATATAAATTTCGATATTGCTCACAGGCTCAGGGTCGCCGCCTAATTCTGGCGCTCCGATACGGCTCAAGGCATATTCCACCTCGGGGAATTGCAGCAGCATGGCCTCAAGCTTTGGCGCCACATCCAAGGAAGTGCCAAGGCTCGCGGTCGGTGCCAGCGTCACCCTCAGGTTAATCGTGCCTTCCTCTAACTCGGGCACAAACTCGGTGCCGAGTCTAGGCAGTAATGCCATGCTCATGACAAACATAATAACCGCACTGATCACCACCATTTTAGGGCGCGCTAACGTTGCACTGAGCAGTTTGCGATATGCGTTATCCAGCGGCCTTAAGATCACACTTTCTTTGAGCACAACCCCACGTTTAAACAGATATACCGCCAAGGCTGGCACCGCAATTAGCGCCACTAGCAAGGCAGAAATCATCGCTAAAATAATGCTGACGGCCATCGGCTGAAACAGCTTGCCTTCTACACCTTCCAAGGCAAATAGCGGCGCAAACACCACAATAATAATCGCCGTTGCGAAGAAGATAGGACTGCACACTTCTTTCGCCGCCAGCATAATGCGCACGGCCATGCTGTTATCCGCTTCAACGGTGTGAGCACTACCATCCTCATCACCATGGTAAGGGTCGGCTTCACCATCAACACGCGCTCTGGCCAGTGTTAAATGGCGGCGATCCGGCTGAGTTAAATGCTTGAAAATATTCTCAACCATTACCACAGAGCCATCGACCAACATACCAATGGCTACCGCCAAACCGCCAAGGGACATCAGGTTGGCCGACAGTCCGTAATAAGACATCACCATCAGCGCCAAACCAATAGAAACGGGAATCGACAGTAGCACCAGCAAGGTGGCGCGGATATTCACAAGGAACAGCGCCAAGATAACCACAATAAACACAAAAGCCATTAACAGCGCATCGCGCACTGTGGTAACGGCCTTATCCACTAAGTCCGCTTGATCGTAAAACACCTCAAAGGACACGCCCTTCGGTAGCGCCTGTTCAATCAGATTAATCCGCGCATCGATATCATCAATCGTCGCCTTAGTGTTAGCGCCCATGCGCTTAAGCACTACGCCCGCGACCACTTCGCCCAAGGCTTGCGCCTGACCGGCCTCATCACGGCGCGTCATAGTCACGGCACCTACGCGGATCTCACTGCCAAAATCGACCTTTGCAATGTCACCCACTCGCACAGGCGTGCCTCGTACTTCAGTGAGTGGAATTTGGGTAATCGAGGCAAGC
The DNA here is from genome assembly GCF_022410515.1 of Shewanella cutis. Lineage (GTDB taxonomy): Bacteria > Pseudomonadota > Gammaproteobacteria > Enterobacterales > Shewanellaceae > Shewanella > Shewanella cutis. The sequence continues at coordinate 31,012 of NZ_JACSDI010000014.1, forward strand.
CCTGCCTCTCCGGCAGGCAACATACCATAGCCTCGAACCACTAATTGCTCTTGGCCTTGATCCATAAACCAGCCACCAGCGTTACGGTTATTGCTTTCGAGCGCCTCACTCACCTGCGCCATCGACAAGCCATAAGCACGCAACTTATTAGGGTCGACCTGCACTTGATATTGGCGAACTTCGCCGCCAAAAGATAACACATCGGTCACGCCGCCAACGGGCATCAAGATAAGTTTGACGAGGTAGTCGTTAAGACTACGCAGCTCGGCGGCATTGATGCCTGCACTTGGATCTGCCCGCAAAATATATTGATAAATCTGCCCCAATCCAGAGGTGTTAGGGCCAATTTCTGGCACACCCACCCCGCTTGGGATCATCTCCCGCGCCGCCTGTAACTGCTCAAACACTTGCTGACGGGCAAAGTAAATATCCGTGCCCTCAGCAAATACCACGGTCACGATGGACAAGCCAGTGCGCGATAACGAACGCACTTCAGTCACCGCTGGCAAGGCGTACATGGCCGATTCGACCGGATAACTGATGAGTTTTTCTACCTCTTCGGCGGCCAAGCCCTCAGCCTCGGTATTGATGGTCACCTGTACGTTGGTGACATCGGGAAAGGCATCGAGATTCAATTTGGGCAACATGGCCACACTGGCAGCGACCGCCGCCAGCAGCGCCAACACCACTAATAGCCGATTTTTAATCGCGGCTTCGATTGCTTTTTGCAACATAAGAATTCCTTAAGCGAGAACCATAGGCACAGTTATAGGCATCGCAATTAGTGGGCATGAATATCAAAACCGGCCTTAGCCTGCTCCGAGGCCAAGAAAAATGCGCCTTCTACCACTACTTTTAGCTGTGCCTGCTGCGCTTTATCGAGCTCACTGCCGCGCACTAAACTCAAGCCACGCTGACGCTGTACCAGCTCCACCTCAATGGCTTCAAAACCATCCTCATACTGAATAAAGATCTGCCAATCACCGTCGCTGCTGCGGGTTAACGCTGCATCGGGCAGAACAATCCCCGATGAAATACCTGACCCGCCACTCGCCGCAGCCCTGTTTTGTGCAGCATCGGCAATATTTTGAGAGGCATCGGCAAAGTACAGCTCAGCAAATTGCCCGGCGTGCAAAATATGATCAGGGTTTGGCATGCTGACTAACACTTGCTCGGTGCGTGTTACGCTATCCAGCTCGTGGGAGCGGCCGATAATTTTGCCAGCTAAGGTTTTATCTCCCACCTGAATCAACGCTGGAGAGCCCACATTCACATTAACCGCCTGTGCGGGCGTTAGCTGGGCCTCCACCCAAAGGTGCGACTCATCGGTCAATTGCATTAATGGCGTGCCAGCGCTAAACACTTGCCCCAGCATGGCGATATCTTGCTGCACCCGACCGTCGATAGGCGCCAGTAATTGATAACTGCCAATGGCTTCAGGCGTCGATTCCAGTGCACGAATTTGCGCGGGCGTCATCTTAATGGCCTCTAAAATAGCCCGTTTAAGTTCGGCATCCACCTGCGCCTGCATCCGCCGACTGACGCTAACCGCACCTTCACTCATGCGCTTGATTCGACTCCATTCGGCAGCGGCATTAATGTAGTCCGCCTGTGCCTGCGCAACGGCTGCGCCACCCAAGGTAAGTAAAGGCTCACCCTTTTTCACCTCTTGGCCGGGAACCACATGGCGCGCTTGAACACGCACATCTAGCTGTGGCGCTAAGGTTGCCGTTTTATCACGGTCAACCACTAACGTGGCCGTCGCCCGAACATCGAGGTTTAAATTGGTAAGACTTAAGCTGTCACTGCTCAGGGGTAACAGGCGAATTCCCGCCAACTCCAACTGCGCAGGCGTAAAAGTTAGCGCTTGCTCGCTATGGTCATCATGTGCTTGCTCGGCAGCGGTATTCTTAGCGGTGTCGTTAACTTGCTTTTCAGCAGCATGATCATGGCCTTCTCCAGCAAACGTAGGCGTGGGCGCAATCAAGGTTAACGAGGTGAGCATCAGCGCCAGTGCTAAACGGGAAGGTGTAAACACCGATGTGAAGCCCGTGGCAGACAGATTGCCTAAAGAATGGAAAAAAGATTTCTGAGTAGTTGAATTCATTAGTGTTACCTCACGATTGACTTTGCTGGCACGGCGTTAGTGGTTGAAGTGGATGGAAAGGTGTCAATAAAAGGCAGCAGTTGACCGCTGTCCCCCATCCAGGTTAACCAGCTCTGATAAATCGCCGTTTCGAGGTTTAAACCGACCAAATAACTGGCCGCAAGCTGACGCCGACTTTGTAAATACTCACTGGTACTCATATCCCCCGAACGCCACTGTTCACTTAAGGATTTAGCGGCTTTACTTCCTGAGGCTTCAACTCGCTCACGCCAATCTTGATAACGTGCTAATAAACGGGGTAAGGCATTGTTAAATTGTGCCTGTTTGGCCGTTAGCACTCGCTCACGGGCAAGGTAGTTTTGCTCCGCGATGGCGATGCCTTTGTCGGCAACAGACTGTAACTCACTGTAGTTATTACGCACCTGCAAAGGGATAGCCACACCAATGCCAAGCTTGTTATCACTCCCTTCTCGCTCGAGACCGAGGTTGATGGTGGGATCCGCCGCCGTGTCCGCCTTAACCTTCAAGGCATTGGCCTTAGCCAACAACACCTGTTGATGGGCACTGGTTAATGCAGGTAATTCCGCCTTGGGTGAAATCATCGACACAAATTGGCCAATTTCAGAGATAAACTCCCTAAACTTGAGCTTATCAACCCCAAGTAACTCAATCACTTTACCATCGGCGACTAAAGCGGCTTGTTCGGCCAAGGCATAATCGGCGGTATTGCTTGCCAGTTCGAGTTTAAGCAGTTGCAACTCAACATCGGATAAATCCCCCGCCGCAAAACGCTGCTCGGCAATATTGAGTTGTGCTTGGGTGAACCTTAATTGCTGCTCTGCAAAGGTCAGCGCCTTTTGGCCTTGCGCCTGCTCGGCTAATGCCAATAAACGCTCAGCCAACATTTGGCTACGCTCTAAGCGAATGTCCGCTAACAGAATTTGGGCTTCAAGTTGTGCAAGGCGAGTTGCCACGCCGCGCTTATCTCCCCAATCTAAGGTCTGGCTCAAGCCAACGGTGTAGGTATCGGTTTCCGAATTTTGGTAATTGAGTCCAAGCTCAGGGTTATAAACGGCGCGATCCGCCGCAGCAATGGCAAGCTCTGCCTGTTGCTGCCGAGCAATTTGCGCCTGCACTTCCGGTAACTGATTAATTTGCTTGAGTAACTCGGGAAGCCACTGGTCGAGAGATACTTGAGTTTCGGAGGTTAATTGATCGCCTTCGGCCAATAAAGGACCAACAGCCATTGGTGCTTGGGCTGGTAAAACTGAATTTGCTGCAACAGCTTGGGAAACCTGTCCAGCAGCGAGCACTAACGTGCTCAACAGGCCAAACAGTGTTTGGGCGATAATGGTTTTCTTCATCGCAATTCCTAACAATATCTAAATAGGATTGGCCCCACGCAATAGGCGTATAAGTACCAATCGAATGCATCCCTTAAGCAAAATGTCGATTAAGCTCAATGCGCTAGCGCGAGCTAGGCCGTAAAAGGCCAGAAATCGATGCTTGGGGATAAATAAAAAGGCTCATTACGGCAAGCACTTACGAAGCGCAGCCAACGATAAACAGATATTGGAAGTTAAACGATGGGTGGACGATATTTAGGTAATTGATCAGGCGGGAAATAGGTTAAATCCGTTGGCACGTAGGCCGTTTCAAGTGCTGTTAGGGATTGGTTTTCAGAATGGGATAGCAAAGCCAGATGACCACCGTGGCATTGGCAGTCTAGGCAAAGATCAAAATCTTGAATTTCTGTAATTTGTACTAAATGTGAGTGACCACTCGCACTTGCTGCTGAGATCCCTTCGTTGAGTGCGGCTTCGCCAAACATCTCGGAATGAGACCCAAATGTTTGTTCAGTTGGGCAAACACAATCCAAACATTGGACTAAGGTAGTTACGGGAGCACTAAATTGCAGATGGGGATGATTTTCAGTTTCTTCGACGCCATTGCCCGCATGTAACTGATGGGCACCCAAATTCGCGCCCGCAAATTGCAGCACGATAATGGCTATCAGTAGGGTCACCATTCGGCTAAAGAATGGCTTAACGGTCGAAATCAAATATCACCTATTAACAATTCAGAGAGGGTTGGTGCAAATATCTGACAGTCATTTTAAACATAAGTTCACAGCTTGCAAGTCAGCACGAGCCAAGCTGTGATGCTATTCACCTGAAATATTTACTTAAATACGCAGTGTTTGGCGTAATCAGCGGCTTCATTTGCCGTCCAATCACCCGAAGGTTTTTCCTTCATTTGCTTACACCAAGCGTCACTGCCGACCTCTGGCGCACAGGCGCTTAAGCCCGCAGTAAGGGCCAACACTAAGCCCATCGCACCCAGTTTAGCGCTCGGTTTTACCGTCATAAATTTCAAAAAAGACATCATTCATTCCCTATCAGTTATACCCACTGGGCCATTAAAACGTTGAACGTTTAGCAATCCAAGCGATCGCTTTGGCTTTTTGCTCCAAGGGGAACCAAGCCACCTCGCCCTGCATAAAGGGACCGAGTAACCGCACCGCATTACCCACCCAATCGGGGCCGCCCACAAAAACTAGGGCTTCAAAATTAGGCAGTTGCACTTCGCCACTGCCCGTTAACGATTCAAATTCCCAACCTTCAAGTAAAACGTCGGCCTCAATATACAGGCAAACCTGCCCCCAATCCTTGCGGTAACTTTTAATTGCTGGCTGTAAACGAGTCCGATAATCGGAAGAAGAGAGTCGACCACTAGCAAAAAGACTAATAACACCCTTAGCAATATCGGGGATTTGGCATAACATAAAGGCACTCCGAAACGAGAACACTATTTTGCGAACGGGCAACTTTGCGAACAAGCAACCACGCCTGCCCTGCAAGAATGCGCCCGATGATAACAAATCTATTGAAAAGCCATAAGCAGTTATTGCCAGCTTCTCAATCCATGCCTAAGTCTGCCATGATAAAAATCTCAAACCGTGTGGAACTTCCTGAAAATGAAATCGAGTGGCAATTTATCCGCTCAAGTGGGGCTGGCGGACAAAATGTGAATAAAGTGTCCACCGCGGCGCAATTGATTTTTGATATTAAAAACTCCTCATTACCCGAGTTTTATCAGCAGCGCCTGTTGCAAAAAGCCGACCATAGGATTACTGCCAGTGGCAAAATCATCATCAAATGCCAGGCGAGTCGCAGCCAAGATGCCAATCGACAAACCGCCTTGGCGCAATTTATTGCACTAGTTGCCAGTGTCGCGGAAGTCGCCAAAAAACGTATCCCCACCCGTGCAACCAAAAGCAGCCAAACCAAACGCTTAGACACCAAAAAGCAACGCGGCGCCACTAAGGCTATGCGCCAATTAAAGTTGGATTAAACCTACTTAAGCGGTATCGACATTCATAATGCAAAATCCGCCCGAACAGGTTAAGTTAATGACATTCCATCTGTTAAGGCATGTCGTAAAAGGAAAGCGTAATGAATCATAAAGTTCTGCTCATCAATGGCCCCAATTTGAATCTCCTTGGCCGCCGCGAGCCCAGTGTTTACGGTCATCAAACCTTAGCTGATATTGTGGCCCTACTAAGCGAGCAAGCTCAGGCTGCTGGCGTGCAGCTTGAACATATTCAATCGAACGCCGAATTTGAGCTGATCAACGCTATCCATGCCACCGATGCGCAGATGATCATTATCAACCCCGCGGCCTTTACCCACACCAGTGTTGCCCTGCGTGATGCGCTACTTGGGGTGGATATTCCCTTTTACGAAGTGCACTTATCCAATGTTCATGCCCGCGAACCTTTCCGCCACCACTCCTATTTGTCCGATAAGGCGATTGGGGTGATTTGCGGCTTTGGCGCCCAAGGCTATGAATTTGCCTTAGCGGCAGCGATAAAAAGACTGAAATCCGCGACCTAATACGGACAGTAAAAGCTGGCACAGGGAGTATCAAACGATGGCCGTTGACCTGCGGAAAATTAAAAAACTGATTGAATTAGTACAAGAATCTGGGATTGCAGAGCTAGCGATTACCGAAGGCGAGGAGTCTATCCGCATTACGCGCTACAGCCCGCATCCTGCGAGTGCACAAGCTGGCGCGATAAGTTCCACACAATCCTCGGTACCGCTCCCAAAGCCCACTCAATCCCGCAATGCCATGCCTGTGATTGAAGGCTTTGTGCAAGTATCGCCCATGGTGGGCACCTTTCATGCTGCGAAAAACCTCGCAGATGCACCATTAGTTTGCGTGGGCCAAAGGGTGAGCCAGGGAGACATACTCTGCATTATCGAAGCCATGCGGATGCAAAATCCCATCGAGGCCCAGCGCGATGGCATTATTGGCGCGATTTGGGTGAAGGAGGGGGATGAGGTCGCCTTCGATCACCCCTTATTCACCATCATCGAATCAGATATTTCCTAATAGAATTAAGAGGTAAAGATGATACTGATTACTGGCGCAAGCAGTGGTTTAGGCGCCGCACTCGCTGCACTCTATGCCAAGGATAACCAAGCACTCACCTTAACTGGCCGCGATGCCAACCGCCTGCATACTGTGGCCAATGCCCTCAGTCCATTTTCACAACAAGCGATTACGGCGATTGCTGCAGACTTAAGTGATGAAGCAAGTGTCGAAGCGCTGTTTGATGGCCTCACCGACTCGCCAAATACTGTTATCCACTGCGCTGGCACTGGTTACTTTGGTGCCCTTGAAAACCAAAGCGCGCGCGAGATCCAAACACTGCTGAATAACAATGTCACTTCAACCATTCTATTAGTGCGCGAGCTGGTGAAACGCTATAAAAATCAAGCAATCACAGTTGTTGTGGTCATGTCTACCGCCGCCCTTGCCGCTAAGGCGGGCGAGTCAACCTACTGCGCTGCAAAATGGGCAGTTAGGGGCTTTATTGAATCGGTGCGTTTGGAGCTAAAGCAAAGCCCTATGAAGTTGATTGCCGTTTATCCCGGCGGTATGGATACCGGCTTTTGGCCAAGCAGTGGCAAATCGGTAGACACTTCAAGCTTTATGTCCGCCGATGAAGCCGCGGGCATGCTCAAACAGGCGCTACTCGCCACAGAACATGGCTACATCGCCGATATCACCATTCAACGGGGTTAAGGAAATGAATCTGCAGGCGACCAATTGAATGCCACCGAATACCATGGTGCGCAGCGTAGAAACTAAAACTGGCATTGGGCAGCTGCAAGTAATTTCTACACGATTCAATAAAGCGACTACAGGCTGAAAAAACAGGAGCCCACTCGGGGCTCCTGTTATAAAGCGTTGATAAAAATGGATTACTTAACTAACTGCTCTTGATAGGTTTGGCTATTCCAATCAAAGGCATAAAGCGTGCCTTGCCATTCATATAAGGTACGGCCATCTTGCTGCACTATTCTGGCATTGCTCGGCAGACTCGACACACTGCGCGCCGCCCGCACCCGGGGAACCGCGGCAGTTGGCTCCGCTGAGACGGTTGATGCTCTCGCCGTCGAGGCCGTAGACATTATAGTTGCGCTATTGGTTGGCATATTCGACACCATCCGACCTTCGCTCGGCGAATATTGCATGCTGGTGGTAACACGCACAGGCGCAGAAATGGCCACTGGCGTATCATCATAGCCCGTCGGGATCGACAAACCGATGCCCGAATAAGGCGAATGCCAGTAACGCTCGCGATTCCAACGCCAGTCGTCATTCCATATCCCATCATTCCAGCCATAGCCAAGGTTCCAGCCCGTCGCTAAGCCAACTCCTAAACCCAATCCCCAAGGATAATAGGGACGGTAATATGGGCGATAGTAACGATAGCTATCACTATGTTTATGATGCTTTTTATAGTGATTATCTTGGCGCCCATAACTCTCGCTATAGCGATCATTTGTGCCTCGATCCCCCGCAACCGCCCAATCTGGCGCGGCAAGACCACCGATCAACAATGCGCCGAGTAAAGACAGGGCCAAGCCTGTTTTATGCCAAGGCACAACCGGTTTACTTAAGTAAACGGATTGAAGTTGAAGGCATTTATCTTTAGCAAGGAATGAAGATAGCGTCATATAAACCTCGAGATACCGGGCACGGGTCAAATAAACATCGACCTAAGACAAGCATTTTACGCTTCCAAAGCTTGAAGATCACTGAATAGGTTAACCCTAAAACAGAAAAATGCTATAGTGCGCGCCACACGGATTTCCACTGCAGAGGCTATTTCCACATGAGTTTTAAGGATTTACGCAGCTTTATTGATCATCTGGAAGCCAATGGCGAACTCAAACGCATTAGCTACCCCGTTGATCCTCATTTAGAAATGACAGAGATCGCCGATCGCGTTCTGCGCGCCAAAGGCCCTGCACTCCTGTTCGAAAATCCCACAAATCACTCCATGCCAGTGCTGGCCAACCTCTTTGGTACCCCCAAACGTGTCGCCATGGCACTGGGTAAAGACGACCCGCTCGCCCTGCGCGAAGTCGGTGAGCTGCTGGCATTTTTAAAAGAGCCTGAGCCACCACGCGGTTTTAAAGACGCAATTGCAAAAATTCCTATGTTCAAGCAAGCCTTGAATATGCCGCCCAAGACAGTGCGTAATCCCGCCTGCCAACAAGTGGTTAAAACTGGTGATGAAGTCGATTTAACCCAGCTACCTATTCAGCATTGCTGGCCAGGCGATGTGGCGCCGCTGGTCACATGGGGCTTAACCATCACCAAAGGGCCGCGTAAGAGTCGCCAAAACCTAGGCATCTACCGTCAACAATTGCTCGGTAAGAATAAGCTCATTATGCGCTGGCTATCACACCGCGGTGGCGCGCTTGATTTTGCTGATTTTAAAGAACAATTCCCCGGCGAGCGTTACCCAGTGGTGGTTGCCTTAGGCTCAGATCCTGTGACTATTTTAGGCGCGGTCACCCCAGTACCCGATGCGATGAGCGAATACGCCTTCGCAGGATTACTGCGCGGCGAGCGCACCGAAGTCTGCAAAGCTTTAAGCTGTGATTTAGAAGTGCCCGCCAGCAGCGAGATTATCCTCGAAGGTTATATCGACCCTAACGAAATGGCCGAAGAAGGCCCCTACGGCGACCACACGGGTTACTACAACGAGACGGATAAATTCCCCGTTTTTACCGTGACTCATATTACTCACCGTAAAGATCCGATTTACCACAGCACCTATACTGGCCGTCCACCGGATGAACCCGCCATGTTAGGTGTGGCACTCAACGAAGTGTTTGTGCCGATTTTGCGTAAGCAATATCCTGAAATTATTGATTTTTACCTTCCACCCGAAGGTTGCTCTTACCGGATGGCGGTGATCTCGATTCGTAAACAATATCCTGGCCACGCTAAACGGGTGATGATGGGCGCTTGGTCCTTCCTGCGCCAGTTTATGTATACCAAATTTATTGTGGTGGTGGATGACGATGTCAATTGTCGCGACTGGAACGATGTGATTTGGGCCATTACCACCCGTATGGACCCGAAACGCGATACCGTGATGATCGATAACACCCCTATCGATTACCTCGACTTTGCCTCCCCTGTAGCGGGCTTAGGCTCAAAAATGGGTCTCGATGCCACCAATAAGTGGGAAGGCGAAACCACCCGCGAATGGGGCACGCCGATTGTGATGGACCCTAAGGTTAAGCAAAAGATCGACTCAATCTGGGATGAGTTAGGCATAGACGACAGCCCAACCCTATAATTCAGCTTAAGCACGACGTACCCACTTAAGCCAAGCGAATTGGCCGCGAATGGCCCTAATGCGACACCTCTAACAAAATAAAAAGGTGCAAAGGAAGTTTGATGAAAACCATACGTTGTAAGATAGAGAAAGTAACCCCCTTTAACGACGCCGTATATCAGGTGTGGTTAAAGCCTGATACCCCCTTGGAGTTTCAAGCGGGACAATACCTGTGTGTTGTGATGGGTGAAAAAGACAAACGTCCCTTCTCTATCGCGTCAGCCCCTAATGCCGAAGTGATTGAGCTTCATATTGGTGCGGCAGTCAGCGAAAGTTATCCAATGCAAGTGGTTGAAAGATTGCGTAATAGCACGCATATCGACATCGAAGCGCCAGGTGGCAACGCTCACCTACGCCACGACAGCCTGCGCCCACGTTTATTGATCGCCGGTGGCACAGGCTTCTCTTACATAAAGAGTATTGTCGAGCAACAAATCGCCCTCGGCCAACAGGTCGAAACAACCTTATATTGGGGTTGCCGCACCCAAGATGCCATGTACTACGAAAGCATCGCCCGCGCATGGCACGACGCTCACCCTTGGTTGCATTTTGTGCCCGTTATTGAAGAGGCCCCAGCAAACTGGCAAGGCAAAACCGCCAATCTGCTCGCGCAAATCAGACAGGATTTTATTAGCCTCAATGGCTATGACATCTATATCGCAGGACGTTTCGATATGGTCGGTGCCGCCCGCGAAATCTTCCGCGAAATGGGTGTTGAAGAAGCCCATCTCTACGGCGATGCCTTCGCGTTTATCAAATAACGCATTGATTAGCTTGGCAGGATAACCTTTGCCAACCTAAGCTCAAACAATAAACCCCAGTGAAAACTGGGGTTTTGCTTTTAGGTTTGATCGCTTTTTTAACCGACTCACGAACGAGAGTCCTTGTCGAACAACGTCTATATCTACGACTTGGTTACTCCCCAAGCCTCTTTATTAGCACCACTTAAAGACACATCAAAAGCGTATTAGGTTTAATGTGGGTAGGAGGCTTTATTTAAAAGACTAAACCATAAAGAAATCCGGAGGCGATAGCCATAGCTAAAATAACACCTAGAAATGCAGCAATCATTTGATTTTTAAAGATTGATTTTAACAAAATCACTTCTGTGATGCTGGCACCGGCGCTACCGATGATTAATGCCATGACAGAACCCATCGCCATACCTTTTTGGACTAATGCCGCGCTGAGCGGGATAACCGCTTCGGCGCGAATATAAAGAGGAATGCCAATAACCGCCGCAAGAGGGATAGCATACCAAGTGGCTTCGCCTGCGTAGTTAACAATGAATTCTGTTGGGATAAAGCCATAGATAAATGAGCCGAGTAACACTCCAACAAAAAGATAGGGTGATACTTGCTTAAAGTCATTCCACGTTGTGCGCCAAACGCGTAACCAACGATGCTCTGTGCGCACCTGCGGCGGTAAAATTGACGAACTATCGTCACAACATAAGGATGCAACAGGCTCAGATGTTACCCCACAACAAGAAGATGCAGCCAGCGCGGGTGTTGTATCGCAGCAAGAAGATGCAACTGGTGCTGGTGTTGTACCACAGCAAGAAGATGGAGCCACCACGGGTGTTGTATCACAACAAGAGGATGCAACTGGCGCCGGTGTTGTATCACAACAAGAAGATGCAGCCACCGCGGGTGTTGTACCACAGCAGGAGGATGGAGCAGAAGATTGGTTATTATTCCCAGCAGATGCGCCTAACTCTTGTTGTTCGTAGGCCTCTTTACGGATATATCTTTCAAATCCCAGATTTTCCAGTGTAAAACCCGCGATCACAGATACTCCCATTGCCATCACAAAGTAAAAAACTGCAACTTTAACGCCGAAAGTGACGACAAATAATCCAATAATAATCGGATTCAACAATGGGCTAGCAAATAGGAACACCATCATTGGACCAAAACCCGCACGAGCCCTGAGTAGACCTTTTAAAAATGGGATCGTTGAACAAGAGCAAAATGGCGTGATAGATCCAAGTAGTGCAGCAATTAAATAACCTTTGCCATTACGCGAACTCAAAATGGATTGTACTTTTTGAGGGGTAACAAACTCCTGCAGCATACCAACGAGATAACTTATCACGAGGAATAACAAGGTTAACTCAAGTGCAAGAAACGCAAACATATTTGCCGTTTCTTTTAGCATAGTGATGAGCTCTGGATTCATTTTTAACCTCAAAACATTTCGAATTTTCTAGAATAATAGTTATTGAGAGCTGGATTTTCAATACCAAATTTCCATAAATGCAGAAATATAGTGTGAGCATAGTATCAATTGCGGATAAAGTTCACCCAGCGGCAACTGATGACGCTTTTTGAGGCCGTTCAAAAATAGATAATTCTGGTATTATCGAATAAATTGATGGCATAAACGAAAACAACAGTATCAATATGAATATTGAAAATGCAGCTAAAGTATTGAAAGAACTAGGACATCCTACTCGTCTTGCCCTGTTCAGAATATTAGTTAAGGGGGGCTATGAGGGCGTTGCCGTGGGGCAATTACAGGAAGAGTTGCAGGTTCCAGGTTCTACACTCTCACATCATATTAGCGCCTTAGTTTCAGCGGGGATTATCTCGCAGCGCCGTGAGGGAAGAGTATTGTACTGCGTACCTGATTATCAATTATTACAAGGACTCGTGCATTTTTTACAGGATCAATGTTGTAGTGCTCAGCGCCCTAAAATAGAGATAGAACCCTAAAAATGCCGCCCAGCCTTAACATTGCAGTCGCAAATCTCCAGTGGTGTTTTTATAACGTATTAAACAAGGACGTTTGATGCTACGCCCGCAAAACAGTCTGCAACTAAACCATCAACCCCCATTGTCATAGCCACGTTTTCCACCGCCTCTGTTAGTGTCCATAGTGTGCGGGTTCGCCTATCTGTAATACACAAATAATAAACCCCAGTTTTGGCTGAGGTTTATTTTTATAACGGATGTATTAAGCCCAAATATTACATACAGCTTGAATTATTTACCCAAATTGTCGGCTAACTGTTTCGCCCGGCCTGCAGCCCACTTATCAATCATCTTTTCCAGTTCGCTTGCTGTAATAGGAGAATCTTTTTGGATGGTATCATCACTCTCGCGAGCATCTAATACTCGAACTAGCAACTTGCCGCTTTGTGAGTCAAGCAACTGCGACATGCTGCCGACCTTCAGCAAGTAAGGCTCCATACCGATCGCCTCTTTTGTCACATCAATGGCAATCTTCGCCGGTAATAGATCGCGTAATTTAAGCTCTGGTCGAGTTAAATCAAAATTCGTCACCGCCGCTTGAACTCTAATCACGCCAGGGCCTGACTCAGTCGCAACCTTGACTCCATTTTTCGTCAATTCATTTTTAAACTTCGTATGATAATAACGGCCAATCTCATTCTGCTCATTAGCCGTTAATAGATACCACTGGCCATTCTCTTGACGAATAAATTGTAATGGATCGAGTAACACCTGATTGTACTGGCGCAGGTCAACGCCCGGCTCCTTATAAATACGCTGATTGGGATTGCTTTCGCTCGTTTTGAACGCATCAAAGGGCACAACCTGAAATCCACTCATTGCCCTTTCTTTTACAGAACATCCACCCAGTAATACTGCTGCCATAGCAATCATCACCACTTTTTTCATATTTGCTCCTGCATTGATTAATGATTTGTTTTCAGGATGAACACCGCGATAAGCAGGCCTTCTCCTAAGTAATATTCCAACCAACATCCTTCCACAGTGGATACGACAAAGCAGCTTGTGGCTTCGACTCAAACTGCCACAACAGAACCTATTTTATCAAGTGAGTTCTGCGCTTTATCTTACTGATAGAATAGTAATAACGTAGATTTTAGAGATTAGAAAGTCAGGGGATTATTTATCTGTAAACTAGGTATATTCCATAGCGCTAAAACAACATCTTTCATATGAAAAAATACCTAACACAACATTTCGCTAAAGAAGATTGCAGATATACCGTTTTTTTGCAGTAGGGTGTTTTAAATACAGCAGGACCAGTACCTGCGGCATTCAGAGGGGATGGGGAACTTCTGTGATCTCGGCATTGGCCCTAAATCTCAAAAAAGTTGTGCCTATCCAATCTTTCGACTGTTAATCATTGCGGCCTGACGGCCGAGATGAATCAAAGTCGTGGGGCTTCACCCCACACCCGACCAAGGAGGACTGCTCGTCCTATCCTCCTTGGATGCTCCAAGACGCCCCTAACGGAGTTGAAAGCCCCTTGGGCATTTAGCGTTCTTATGCTACCGCGTCAGACGCTCGTCCCTGATTCGACTGACGCTATCTCGGCATCCATGCCTCGCTCACGCAACGAACGCAAATGCCCTGCGGCAACTCCGAGGGGAGGGAACTTCTGTAGGGGTAGTGTCGGCGGTTAATCCCAAAAGAGTTATGCATGTCCTATCTTTTTTAGATTGTGGCCAAAAAACATGCCGCCTTTGTGGCTAGGAAGCAAAGGCGGTTGTTTTAAATGGATTTATTAAAGTGTTAAAGATAAGATGATAGTAAGTTCTTTACTGTAACATATTGGTTCATCTAATGATTGAGTCGAAACCAAGGTACGTAGTTAGCTCTGAACCAAAGGTTGTAATACAGACTTTCGCAGCAATTCCTCTTATGTACCATAGTTACATAAGTTGGGTATTGCTAAATTTTTTAGAAGCTATATATATGGTGAAAATAAAAATTTATGCAAAAAAAAGATAACATTGGGCCATACATCAAAGGTATTTTATTTTTTTCAGTTGCTTTTTTTATTGTTATTATAACGCTTTATTTTTTGAAGTTTGGAGTCTTTAAACCTATTAAACTGCCGTATTTGTCTGATAGCTCAAGTGACTGGGCTGACTTTGGTAGCATTGTTACAGCTGGGACTAGCATGTTAGTAGCTTCAGTTAGTGGATTTACTATCTGGTTTGTAGCTAAACAATGGACTGTCCAATCAGAAAATTTAATGTTTGAAAAGTATACTCATCATAAAAGAGCATTCAGAGATATGATCGAAGATGCTCTAATTGATTGTCAATCACCTTTTTGTGTAGATGATGAGTATACGATCAACATTAATAAACTATATAAGTCCATTTTCCCTAATAATAACATGAGCTCAGTTAGTTTGACTGATACTGCTATAGATGATTTTTTGTCAGAGTTTCGAAAGTTATCGGCATCTCATCAAAAATATATCAATGAACCAAGTGATGATAATATCGAGTCGCTATTACGAGATATCAATATATTACAAGATAAGTTTAGTTTGATAATTAACAGACCTAAAATGTGTGGTGATTTTATATTTAACAGAGAAATAGTTATTGCTAATGTGATTTCGATAGATAACTATATCGCAGATCTTGTAACGATTCTTGAATATATCACGTCATTTCTAGGCGTTGATATTATTGATAAAAATATCTATCAATTGCAAAGCACATTGATTACGCCAGGTTTTGAACTGCATAAGTTTCTAGTTAATTATCGTGATAACGATACATTCTCTTGTTATTTACTAGAAAAAACTAAACTACTGTTGAGTCTATATTTTGCATTACAAAAAGTACAATCAGAAACCTTCTCTGTATATGATTATCGAGTCAAAATTGAGAATAACCTAATAAATTCAAAGAGATTAGAATGGGAAAATGAGAAGGCGTTGAATGATTTTCTTCAATCAATTCATGGAAGGTTTCATGATAATACGGTAACCAATATCATTGAATCGTTATTAAAATTAAAAGCTCCGAACTCAAGAGCAAGTGAGTTAGCTTATAGGCGTAGAAGACGGTAGCAAAAAAGATAGGACTGGCACAAATCTCTGGGGATTAACCGCCAACACAGAAGTGACACCAGCTCACAACCCCCCGGAGTTGCCGCAGGGCATTAGCGTTCGTTGCGTGAGCGAGGCATGGATACCGAGATAGCGTAGGTCGAATCAGAGACGAGCATCTGACGCGATAGCATAAGAACGCTGATGCCCAAGGTGTTTTCAACTCCGTTAGGGGCGTCTTGGCTGATGTGAAAACAATAGGCAAGGAGGATAGGACGAGCAGTCCTCCTTTGGTCATCTCTTTATAAAAAATCAGGGGGAGACCCCCACGACTTTGATTTTGACTCTGATTTAAAAGCTAAAAATTCCC
This sequence comes from Shewanella cutis, assembly GCF_022410515.1. GTDB lineage: Bacteria > Pseudomonadota > Gammaproteobacteria > Enterobacterales > Shewanellaceae > Shewanella > Shewanella cutis. The sequence goes on from NZ_JACSDI010000014.1 coordinate 46,987, forward strand.
CCCAACCCCACGATTAGCACTAAAAGCTTAAACTCGGTTTACCTGCGCAGCCTAGTCGCCCTTAAGCGCCAAACAAAACGTTAGCCAATAATTCCAAACTGTTCGGCATAACTGCGTTTGGGATCTAAGGGGAATTCAAAGGAGAGCACTTGGTGACAAGCATCAAACAATTCCTCTCCAAACCATTGTTTATCAAAAGAATGTAACGCATTAATCATGCCTTTTTGCCCCATATCCCCTTTCAAGGAGGCTGGGGTCAACGCATCAATAAAACTGGCGACAAGCCCAAAAAGATCCCGCTCGGCCTGACCTTCAAATGACCATAGGGTTGGATCGGCATATTGGGCCGCATAATAGCTTGCCGCAATATCGAGTCCGACCCCAAAGTTCACTAATACCGCTTTGTCAGCATGGCAAATGATGTTTTTGGGGCAGATGGCACCATGAAAAATATCAAGGCGATGCAAATATTGCAGCGCGGACAATAACTGAGTAAACCATTGTCGCGGTTGCCCTATTTCAATATTTGACACAGTATCAATGGCGTCGCCTTGCTCCCATGCTCGAGCGATAAATAGCGCTTCGCTTTCGGGCAATTGGCCAAAAGCTAACACCTTTTCAATATGGGGATGATATATCTTCGATAAACTGCGATAGAGGTTACTTAGCATTGGCCAATCGGCATCGACCTGATGATAAATTGATAATCCGCATGCATATTGTCCCTGAAGGTGTAATGCCTGCCACAATTGACTATGGGTGGATTCGGTGATCAGGCGTTCGAGGCGGTAATGGTGATCAATGACTGCTCCCTCTTTGATAACAATAGCTTGAGGTAACGTATCACACACGCCAATGTCGATAATGGCACTGAGATCGCTGCGCAGTGCATCCAAATCATTGGTGCCTCCTGCTATTGCCTGTCGATACCATTGGTAAATGCGTGGTTGGCGCGTTTGTTCCGCGAGGGCAAGAAAACGACTCGCGTACTGCTGAATATCCGCCGAGGTTGAAATAGAGTCTTTAATATCAATAAACTCAACGTCACCCTCCTCAGAGATAAATACGCAGTTTTCCGCCCACCCTCCAACGGTATAACCGCGGCGATGTATTTGCTGTAGGCTCGAAACAGAGCGGCGAAGTATTTCAAGTAATTGATAGGTTGTTAATTCGGTGAGCGAGAGCATATTCATCGGCAAGCCACGCGGCATGCGAATAGGCAGCACTAATTGTTCGCCGTCTTGGATCAGCGGTGCGCAGTAGGGGACGCCACTGCACCCTGATAGTGCCTGCATACGTTGAAATTCATCCCGTAAACGCTGCTCATGCACCGCAGCCTCTTCACTGTGGTCGAACTGAATGGGTAATAAAATCTTCAGTAACCAAGGTGCAGTCCAACCGCCAGGTTGATATTCGGCCTGCCATACCTCCAGTCCTTGCTGTAAAAACAAGCATTTTAGCTTAATAAAATCTTGGATCTTATTATTGCGTTGCTCCACCAATGCCACTTGACCTATGGTGTTGAGCACTATTTCCTTTTGCTTTTCCGTTACCGGATGCTTGTGTGGAGCCGTTAAGCCCCATTCCTTGGTTAACGCGGCGATGATCTGCTTAGGCGTGTAAATACTCAGTGTGCCTTCATCCTTCTCAAGCTCAATTTCCTCTCCTTTGCGTCCAGTAACAAATACCATGCCTTGGCACCAAGGAGCATAAACACCCACGGGGATTTTGTGCTTGAGCTTACCTGCGAGTACACGGGCAACATAATTGGCCTTAGCTAGGCTGTTATCCACATCACGACCATCGAGTAACCACGCATGTAGTCCTGCATTCAGTCTTCCCATGTAACCTTTAACATCAACAACATATACTCCCCATTCCCCTACAACTAGGGCATCCACTTCCATCGCCTGTCCCGATTGCGTTGGGATTTCGACATTGGTTAGTAGCAAATAGTCATCGGGAAGCTCTTCGGCAAGTAAACTAAATGCCCAACGCTCGGCATCGTTAACTGGCGTGCCAAAGCTGATATGTTTTGCCATAGGGGTCTCTGTTACTGAATAGATAAAAGTGAGTTAATACTAATCAAGCACTCGTTAAAAAACCACCATTAAGGTAGTTTTTTATATTAAATTCAGTCACTAAAGCATGTAAATTTGCTAGGAGAGTGCTGTAAAGCAGCGTTATGAACGAGAGTTATGGATAATGTACTGGCAGTTAGATATAGACATTGTTTAGTAAGGCTCTTGCTCACAAAGAGGCCAGAGGGAATTGCTGTTGCCCCCTCTTGGTCGACTCTTGATTAAAAATTAGGGGTGAAGCCCCACGACTTTGACTTTGACTTTGACTTTGACTTTGACTCTGACTCTGATTTAAAAGCAAAAAAGAGTTATGCCAGCCCGATCTTTTTTACTCAAACAGATTCTGCCAGTCCAATCATTACTGATAAATGAGATTTAACAATGGGTGTATTGATAAGTTTGATGGATGTCTTGATAAGTTGCTTTTTTATACATGCGGGAAACTTAACATCAAAGATGTATCAATCAACTGTCAAAAATATATTTTGCAGCCTGTCATAAATAGTCATAAACTCCGAACTTATTAAATAATAACGTTCGGATAATTAAATGGTTAAGCAAGTTATCTTGGATTGGTCTCAAGGAAAAATTATTGATGATGAATTCTTTCCAGAAGATAAGCTAGGAAGAGAAAAGTACGCTACTTTTCTAACTAAACTGCTAGCATCTCAAGGTTATGATGACCAGAGAACTGATGATGACAAAAAACGGAATTATGTGCTTAATCTCAATGCTGAGTGGGGAGCAGGCAAAACTTACTTTCTCAAGCGCTGGTCCGAAGACCTAAAAGAGCATTATCCTGTCGTATATGTAGATGCATGGAAAAAGGACTACTCAGATGACCCTTTAATGACAGTTATTTCATCCATCATTGACCAATTAAGAAAGCAAGCAGGAAAAGATAAAAATTCTCCAGTATTCAAAGCTCCTCGTACGTTGATCGGCTTATTAAAGGCAGCGGCCCCCGGTATTGGTCGAGGATTATTTAAGCGATATGTCGGCATTGATCCTGTCGAAATTATGAATGCAGATGACGACAATGAAAATATCGGTCACATCAAGGGGGAAGATGGCCAAGATCTATTAGATAAAAATGGCAACCCTATTGATATGAGCTTTGCTGCTTCAGAAGCAGTTAAGTATCTTATTGATGAACATGATGCAAAATCCAAAGCGATTGATAGCCTAAAAAAAAGTGTATCTGAATGGGTTGGAGCTGTTGTAGGCCATAAAAAAAATGGCTATCCCGCTTTCATTTTTATTGACGAATTAGACCGCTGTAGGCCTAGCTATGCTGTTGAAATGCTAGAAACCATTAAACATATTTTTGATATTGATGGGGTTGTATTTGTGATTGCAACTGACACTGAGCAGCTGCAGCATGCCGTTAAAGCGGTATATGGCGAGGGTTTTGACGCTAAAATTTACCTCGGGCGCTTCTTCAATAGTCGTTATAGCCTCAAGTCACCTAATTTAGAAAATTTTTTAGACGTACACAGCGATGCCAACAAGCTTTCAGAGGATTATTTAAAGAGAGTCAACATTGAAGTATTCCCTCCAAATAGTGATGCTAAAATAACACTTAAAAATATATCAATTGTTCTTGAGGCCTTTAAGGTCTCTGCGCGTACTGCCATTCAAATCACCGATAGAATACTGGCGACTATTTCAAATATGCCCAGAGGTTCCAAGCTCGATATATTGATGTTGTCGACTTTGCTTTGTATTAAAGAAAAGGACAATGAACTTTTTGAAGAAATCGTAAATGGCAAGTTTGAACGAGTTATCCAGAAAGGTGATAGTACAAAAACTATCTATTTAGCTGAGTGGATAGAAAGTTACATACCAACAAGTTCCCATAACCGCCTTATTGAAATGAACTTCGACCCACAGCAATATGCGGATCGTCAGTTTACATACGGTCCATATTATAACCCGATGAGCATACCTTACACATCAGGCTCATATTGTTTTGAGTTACTTAAATATCTGAAAGAAATTTTCTCTTCTCACTTTGGTTCCAAAACAATGCGTTCTACCTTTGCGTTTCTAAATGAGACACAACAACGTCCGAAAAGAGTGGACACAGATTTAGAGAAAACTTGCAAGGCTCTTATCGAAGAACATCATAAATTGAACTCTAAAGGTATTAACCCATTCCAAGCCTCTGCTCTTTTGTGGGCTAATTTTCTCTATATTAGAAATCAGTTCGAAGATATCGGTATGGATGAATATAAAGACTTTGTCGAGTTGGCATCCCCTCTGGATTGGATGGGGCAAGAGGATCTAACAGAAAAAAAATAGGATTTGCATAACCCTTTGGGAATAAACAATACACCGAGTCTACAGAAGTTCACCTCCCTGCGAAGTTGCTGAAGGGCGCTGAAGAAAATCGCGTGACGCAGACAGGACGTCTGCGTAGCTTTCGGGGGGAAGGGACGCCCCATCGGAAGCGTTAGCTATTTTCGAATAAGCACGAAGCCACTAATCAATGCATGTAACTTCGCTAGGGACGGCAAGGGAGATCCAAGAGGGAATTGTTGTTGATCCCCTCTTGGTCGGGTGTGGGGTGAAGCCCCACGACGTTGATTTAGCTTTTAATTACTAATGTATAAACCTTTAACACCACAACCATAAACCAACGCAGGGTTAAACACCCAGCCCTGCGGCGGCTGAGCACCCCCTAAACTTGTGGTCTATGTAAATCAAACCGTAACGCTTCCGAGATCCCATAGTAGGCCGATGGGCCGCCAGCCCGCAGCACGGGTTCGGCGAGGGCGGTTTGATACACGCCGTCACTATCGAGTAAATGCTTGGCGATATGTACAGCGACCACTTCACCTAACACTAACCAAGTATCAATCTTGTCACCATTGGCGGCAGTTAATTGAATGCATTGAGAAAGCTTACATTCAAAGTTCACTGGGCTTTCGGCCACCAGCTCGGCTTTGACTATTGTGCCCGATTTTGGGGTGAGTCCAGCAAAGGCAAACTCGTCCTCCCCACGGGGTAACATGGCGGAAGTTTGATTCATTTTCTCGGCAAGGCTGCGGGTGGTGAGGTTCCAGACAAATTCGCCGGTGTCGACAATATTGGCAACACTGTCCTTCCAGCCTGTGCTGGCAAAGCCGATGATAGGTGGTTTGTAGTTGAAACAATTGAAAAAACTATAGGGCGCGAGATTACGTTGCCCCTGTGCATTGCGAGATGAAATCCAACCTATGGGTCTTGGAGCGACAATGGCATTTAATGGATCGTGCGCCAGTCCATGTCCTTTGCTCGGCTCGTAAAAATAGCGGTTTTCTACACTCATGCCTCATCCCTTAATCGCAATGAAAATGCTAAACCGCTATCTTACAGGACTTAATCCATCGACAAAATCGGCTTCCGGATGAATCATTCAATAAATAAGGGGAACATAATGTTCCCCTTTCGTTTAGCGCATTAGGCTTACCAGATTTTTACCCGTTCCTCTGGTGCTAAGTACAGCTTATCGCCGGGCTTCACATCGAATGCTGTGTACCACGCATCTAAGTTACGCACCGTTAGCGCGCGGTACATGCCAGGGGCATGACCATCGGTCGCCACGCGGGCACGCAGGGCTTCGTCACGCATCTTGGTTGCCCAAGTTTGCGCGAAGCCGATAAAGAAGCGTTGATCGCCAGTAAAGCCATCGATAACCGGTGCAGGTTTACCGTTAAGCGAGGCATGGTAGGCATCGAGTGCAGCCGCTAAGCCCGCTACGTCGGCAATGTTTTCACCTAAGGTCAGATTGCCGTTGACATGCAGATCGGGGAATGGCGCGTAGGCATCAAATTGCTTCGCCAGTGCCTCGCCTTGTTTAGCAAACTGGGCAAAGTCCGCCGGCGTCCACCAGTTACGCATAGCGCCCGTCGAATCGAAGGCGGCGCCATTATTATCGAAGCTATGGCTGATCTCATGGCCAATCACGGCGCCAATCGCGCCATAGTTATAGGCGGCATCGGCCTTCGCATCGAAGAATGGCGGCTGTAAAATCCCCGCGGGGAAGTTAAGCGCGTTTTGCACTGGCAAGTTTACTGCGTTGACGACTTGCGGCGTCATCCACCATTCACCCTTATCCATAGGTTTGCCGATTTTGGCGAGTTGATGGGCATATTCCACCTTCTCACCATTGATGGCATTGGCGTAGGCATTGGTTGGCGATACGGCATAGGCATCGTAATTACGCCACTTATCGGGGTAGCCCACGCCAACGGTGATGGTCGCGACCTTAGCTAAGGCTTCCTGCTTGGTGGAAGGGTCCATCCACTCGAGTTTTTCGACGCGCTTGCCAAAGGCTGTCACGATATTGTCGACCATAGCGCTGACTTCGGCCTTGGCCGAGGCAGGGAAATAGTGCTCGGTGTAGGCGCGGCCCACGGCATCCCCTAAATACTCATCCAATGCACTTAATGCCCGCTTATCACGGCTGCGTTGCTGTGGCGTGCCCGACAGTTTAGTGCCGTTAAAGGCAAACGATGCATTATCAATATTGGACGGCAACACATCCGCATGGCTGTTGATATGGTGGAACACCAGCCAGTCTTTCCACGCATCCAGCGGCTCAGAGGCCACCAGCGCCGAGAGGTTGGTAATGGCACTGGCATGATAGGCGGCAAATTTGCCTTGCTTATCCAGCTGCGCGGCGGCTAAAAAGGCGCTCCAGTCGATACCTGGGGCTTTAGCGTCAAAGTCGGCGCGGCTCCAGACACCTGATGCCTTAGTGAAATCTTCACTGTCTTCACGGCTAGCGTGGGCGGCAGCGATCTTGTGTTCAAGGGCAAAAATGCGCTCGGCACGGGCAGCGGCATCGCTAATTCCGGCATCCGTTAACAGGGTTTCGATATAGGCGCGGTAAGCGCTGCGTAATTCCACCATTTTAGGATCGTCCGACAGATAATATTCGCGCTCGGGTAATCCTAAACCGCCTTGGAGAAAGTAAGGTAATACTTCACCTGGGGTTGCTAAACCTTGGGTGACGAAAATACCTAAGAGGTTTTCGGTGAAAAAATCAGTGGCATTGAGTGGGTCCACATCAGCGCGCAGATTGGCACCAAGCGCTGCCGATAAGCCCTGTTTATCCATAATGGCTTGATAGCGGGCTAAGTCGGCCGCCATTGGCTTCATGCCCGCCGCATCGATTGCCGCAGTGTTAGTGTACGCCTTGTAGAAATCGGCAATGCGCGCATCATCGCTGCCAGCGGCGTGTTCGGCCTTAACTAACTCAGCAATCAGGCTGGTCTTGTGTTTTTCCGTCTCTTGGAAAGCCACTAAAAACGCCCCCGTGCTTGAGCGATCCGCAGGGATCTCTGTGGTTTTCATCCATTCGCCATTGGCGTAGGTATAAAAGTCATCACCGGGTTTGACCTTGGGCGACATGGCTGCGAGGTTAATGCCAATGGGCATGGCGCTGGCTTGTTCGGCATTTTGGCCAGTGCTGGTTTGGGTTGAAGCGACATTGCCGCTCACAGTTGCGACGGTATCCTTGGTGGTGTCACCACAGGCAGAGAGTCCCGTTAGCACTGTCGTCGACAGTAATAAGGCGGGGATCAGGCGGTCCGACATAAGAGACTCCTTCCGTTGTTATTCTTGTATTTTGGCTTATGAAATGCTCGGTCGTGACTGAGCATAGGCGAAGCAGTGTAACTGGCGATAAGCCAAGATGTAAAAGAAAGTCACGCTTTATGGTGGAAAGTTAATGCAAAGTCTTTAATACACTCCTAAAAGCAAAACAGCCGATGACTATCGGCTGTTTGAGTAAGGTAGGGACTAGAGTTTGACTTGTGTGTATTGCGTCCACGCCAGCAGTTGCCCCATTTGCGGGACGATCCAGACTGCAGTGTCCTTATTTTGATAAACCCGGTAGTAGAACAGATCTTCATCGCGAATATCGTGCTTACGAATCGCACGATAAAACTGCATGGCCGAATGGCTTACCTCATCGGGTTTGGTCAGCTCTTTTTGCGACACTTTGACATGGAAAACATCCACATTAAGGTCACCTATTTGGGTTTGATATTGCTCAAAATCGCCGCGAATCGTGTACTTAATCGGTGTGGTTAAACAGTCCTGATCGGTAATGCATGAGGTGGAATAAAACTTGCCTCGACTTTGCCCCTCGTACACCAGCGACATGCTGAGATCTGTGCGAACCAATAACTCACCCGCCACCGGAAAATAGATATCGGCGTGATAGTTATGTTCCAGCAGTTCCCCCACCCCTTTATCATCAACAGGCAAGACCACACGGTTATAACGAATGCGCTCTTCCATCTTTTTACTAAGCGGAATAAATTCCGCCATGCTTAGGCCCGCGGGTTTAGCATCAATCGAGGTGATATTGATAATGCCTTTGCCAGTACAATCCTTAGCATCTAACGCGGGACAAACCGCAATTGAATAGTTTTGACCATCCGTAGACGCAAAAGCACTAAAATAAGGTAATCCATTGATATGATTACCTTCTGGTGCTAAATGTTTTTGCCACCACGAGGGGTGCAAGTGTTCTTCGTCATCAATATACAGCACCTGCGCCGTGCCTAACGTTCCGCCAATATTAAGGCTGATATACTTATCGGCATTCCATTTCGCAACATGCTTAACCACAGCATGGTGATCACTCCAGTACCAAACGAAGGTTAGGAGTAAACCCAGCATAATGATGCCCGCGACCTTAGTCCAAACCGATACACCCACAATGGCATCGCGGATGGCATCGGCATCGTTAATCGCCAACATTTTCACATGGGATTGTTCAGAAACATGCAATTGATAACCGCGGCGCGCCACAGTCTTGAGTTGAACCTCGGTATAAGGCTCTAATTTTTTTCGTAATGTACTGATGCACTGAGTCAAGGAGGTTGGAGCGACCACACGATCAGGCCAGCCCACTTGCAGTAATTCTTCCTTGGTAAAAATGGCATTCGGCGATGACAGCAACAGCACGAGTACGGCGGTTTCTGAAAAGGTCAGACCGATCTCGGTTCCATGAACATGGTCAACAAGCTGCTTGGCCTGTTCATCTAGCATTAGGTATGAAGTAATTTTATGCATGTTAAGCGCCCAAAACTAAGCCAAAACAATAGACTATGATTGCGCTAACAACGGGCAAACACAGTGAAACTCAGTTTCACCCGAGAGCAACCGTGATTTGTGGCTACCAAATCAAGATGACTGATTTTACCTTTTAACAACATAAAATACTGTGACTCTATACTCAGTTTACTTATTGTTTTACTGAACAATATTCAAACTTATATCCAGTAATTACACCTCTTGCCGATTAAAAATAAAACAACAAATCAGTAATAAAACCGCTAACCAGCCGACAAACAAACCGTACATTAAAGGGATGCCCATCCCCGATTGAGCGATGAGGACAAGGCTACTCTTAGCCGACAGGGTCTCTGCAGGGTTTGCTAGCAGATTTAATGCTCGGAAAAGATCGGTCGGATTGATTAAAATCAATAGGTTAAACAAGTGACGACTAAGCACTTCCGCCATGCTGACGAGGGCGGTTAAGAGCACTAAATCATAAACCAATACCAATACAAACCAGAGTAACAGTAGCACTCCAAGGGCTTTGGCTTTTTCCCGCACACACAGACTCACGCAGTAACCTAACAAGACAAATACTAATGACAGTAAAATCCCACTGCCAATCAGATGGATAAAGCCAGTCACTAGGGCCAGTCTTGTATGCGCTTCCCCAAGCGCAACTAACAACATCGCCGTTAAGCCAAATCCCAATAAACAGGCAGTGGCGATCACATAGGCATGGCCGAGTAATTTGCCACAAACCAAATGCCAACGTGCCAAGGGATAGGTGAGCAACAACAGCAAGGTGCCCGACTCCCGCTCGCCGACAAAGCTATCGTAGCTGAGTAAAATGGCGCCCAATGGCAAAATAAACACCGCGAGCGTGACTAAACCCGAGAAGATTTGCGCGCTCTCAGATACCACTAAACTGCCCGACACAGCACTGCCCATAAAGCTCACGCACAGGGACAAAATCAACAGCATGCCCGCCATAAGCCATAACCAGCGGTTACGCAGGTTGTCTTTAAATTCTTTTACCGCAACGACTTGAATGAGTGTCAACGCCATGGGCGGACGGTAACTCGCTAAACTGGACGGCTGTTCGAGGTGACGGATTTGACTCATGCCACTAACTCCGATTTAACGTTTTTTGCACTACCAAAGGCGGCACTACTGGGCATGCCATGGGGATAAAGACTTGCCATATAAAAATGGAAAATATCCTGCAAACTTGGCGGCACCACGGAAAACTCATGGATCTTGAAGCCCTGTAATTGTTGTATCACCTTGGCTTTTAGCGCATCTGGCACCCTTAAGCACACTCGGTCTGCGACTGAGGGGTCTAACAGTGATGCGAATAAGGCTTGGCTTAACAACTGTTGATATTGCAGCGGCGTGACGTGGTGCAACTCAATCAGGCTTGGCAGCGAGGTGGCAGCCCTTAGACTGTGCAAATCCCCCGAGGCAAGCATCTGACCTTGGCCTAAAATCAGCGCACTATCCATTTGATCTTGCACTAAACCTAACTCGTGGGTACTGATAATAATTGCACAGCCCTGCGCCTTAAGTTGTGCCATTTTTTGGTATAAAAAGGCTGATGCGAGGGGGTCAAGCCCGACTGTCGGTTCATCCAGCAGCAACACCTTGGGATCGGCCAGCACCGCCTGCGCCAAGCCTAAACGTTGGCGCATCCCCTTCGAAAAGGTGCGCAACCGTTTATCCCTAGCCGCCATCAGGCCAAACTCTTCGAGTAAAAGGCTGACTCGCACAGGGGGGACACCCTTAAGTTTGGCAAAGTAGCTTAAGAGTTCATGCGCAGTCATATTGTCATAAAAGCTTACATTTTCAGGTAAATAGCCTAAAGACAAACTCGCATTTACCCGTTTGGCTTGCACCTCTTGTCCCTGCACAAACAACTGTCCCGCGCTTGGGGATACCAAGCCTAAGATCATTTTGATCAGGGTAGATTTACCGGCACCATTATGGCCAAGCAGCGCCAAGGTTTGGCCTGTAAACACTTCAAAATTAAGATTTTTTACCGCTTCAAACTCAGCATATCGCTTGCTCAATCCCACAGCCTTAACAGCCACTTGCCCTTGGGCGTTAGCTTGGTTTGTCATTAATGTCAGCGCCTGTGGATTGATGGCGTTGTTGGTAAAATGGCTCATATTCCATCTCCCTCTGTGGTCAGTCGCATTAAGGGGAAACTATCACTCACACCGCTGATACTGGTTGGCTGAAACTGCCGCTCAACCCAACGTAACAGCAATACCACTGGGCTTTCCATCAATAATTTTGCCTCGGGATAGAGCCAAAATAGCTTATCTAAACTGTCGTTAGGTCTGTGGGCGATATCCCCCACACCGTCGCCATTTGTATCCCAGCCGCGGTATTCAGACCAGTAATTGCCCTGTCCCTGATAACTCCATTCCAGTTGCGCTTCGCCGACGTATTTCACTTGGGTCTGGTTGGCTAAAATACGATTGTGCCAAAGGCGATTGGCTTCGCCGCCCATGGCCATGCTGATCCCAGTATCACTCTGACTAAATTCATTATCTTCAATACGATTATTCTGCGCGGCGTAGATAAAAATGCCCTTGCCTTCGTTACCAAGCTCCACTGAACCTTGGGGATGGTGCACTTCAGTGGCGATATTCGCCTGAATATGGGAATCGTTGGTGATATTGAGCAGAATGCCAAAGTCCCGCGCTTGGCTAACGCGATTATGATGCAGATAGATTTGCTTTGAACTCATCAGGGCATAACCGCCATCGACGTTGATAGCTTGATTTTGCGAAGCTTCATCCCCTCGGGTATACATGTAGTGGATGCCGTACTGCAGCTTAGCAAATTGATTATGATGAATTTTGCTGTCCGTCACTGATTCGAGATATACCCCATCGCGGACAAAGATAATATGATTTTGTTGCACATCGGGCGCGGTCACATGCTTAAGGAAAATCCCGTCGCCCCTGTCCAAGACATAGATGGCACCATTGCCGCTGATGCTATTTTCAATAATGCGGGGCGATGCGAGTTGTTCGCCATAAATCCCAAAGCCATCACCGACGAAACGATTGCCCTTGATTAGCACCTCGTCAGCCCCAGGCAGCAATAAAATGCCTGCATCGTGATAGTAAAGATCCCGTCCCCAATGGCGGATATTAAGCCCTTCAACAATCACCTTGGCTGCGGTAATAGTTAAGGCGCTACCTTGGCGCTGGGCATCGAGGGTCGCACCCGCTTCGCCCTTAATATGAATAGAGCGGGTGACACTGAAATTGCCCTCATACACCGCGGTGTCGAGTACTAAGGTGTCACCGTCCTGCGCCTGCACCAATGCTTGGGTCAAAGAAGCTGTATCTTTAACCCTTAACTCCTGCGCCATCCCGATAAAGGATACGCCACAGAGCCAACAAAGGAGCAATAAACGCAGCATGATCAATCGCCTACTTATCGCCAGCTAGCAATTCGAGGGTGATATCGTCAAAGGTTAATACGCGTCCACCGTATTCCTTCGCAAAGGCTTCGGCGGCAGCTTTGGTACTAAAAGGTGCCACTGCTGGCCCCATCACGGCTTTCTTACTGGTGCCATAAACATAAAAAGCGCTAGCGGCATCGATAAAGGCACCATCGTCTGGCTGATCCCAGTCAGTCGCGGCGGCGTCATGCACCATCATGTAATCAATTTGTCTTTTATTTTCAGGCTGTAATGCAAAGTTAAACATATCGCGGCTAGAACAAAACTTTGGCACCATCTTCTCAGCCTTAAGGTGTACTTGTCCCTTTGGTCCTGGGTATTTGGTGATCACCATGCCGCACAGGTGGCAACGATCATGCTCGTGGATCATTTCGGCCTTATGTTGGTGATCGGTGGCTTCACTCTTATTGCATCCCAGTAACAAAGGAAGGAGTAATAACAACCCAAAGAACTTTTTCATACTGCTAATCCTTTGAAAAATATCAACACCTCGCCAAGGCACCTTGCAGGGACAGACCTCTTGTGACGAGGGTTGATAAAAAATGGTTCATCAAAGGCCTATGGCCTTATTGCATTACTAAATCGCGTAATTTTGGCCCGCTAACAGGATAAAGAGTCGTAGACACATCATCCCTACTACCGCACACATTCCCGACATATAAAACGCTTTGGCCGAATGGCTAAAATGTTTACCCGTCGCAAAGTTGAGTAGCAGTGGCGCGGCAAAGCCGATACCCACGACACCAATCCAGAATACGCTTGCCCACACACCTTCATGGAAGGCGGCAAAGGCAAATTGACCACCCGCATTACCCGTTAATAACGCTGTCGCGATCATGAAGATAAACATGGCTTCGGCGAACATAATTGGCCACTCAGCGCCGTGCAGAATCTTCATTTCGCCGCTGTGCAAGGGTTCTTTAAATAACCACACCGCCAGCATTTTGGCTGAAGCCCCACCCGCAGATAGACCCGAGGCAATAAATAGCGCAGGGAGTACCGAGGTGTTGATCAGCGGGAAGCGGATCAGCGCAGAAATCAAGAAGCCAGTGTAAGCACACACAGATAACGCCAGCACTAACGCGAGCGCTTCCATTGGGCGTCTAAAGCCTTTTAACTTGGCAATAATCGGCGCTAAGAACTTCAATTGTGGGATGGCCATCAGCTCTTTTTCGAGGGCTAAAAGAGCGACTACTGCGACTAACGGGATATACACCGACAGCGCAATAACACCAATCGACATCACAGAATTTAAGTTATAGAACACCAAGATTCGCCAGAAGAATAAGGGGTTAGTCAAGTCGAGCACCAGACATAACATCCCTAAGCTAATGGTGACAAAGGACAGCAGGGTCGCCGCTTTTAAGAAAGCAGTATTTTCCACCTGACCTAGGTAAAAACGCAGTGCCAGCGCAATAGTTAACGCCCCACCCGAAATCCCCGCGAAAAACAAATACACTGCAATCGGCCAAGGCCAAGCAACGCCTTGGGAGAGTCCGAGGGTAAATTCCATACTGGTATCCATATTTACACTCCCAGTTTGACGATTGGTATGTAACGTAAGCTCGGCTCAGTACCAAACTGTGGCTTAATGCGCACAGAGTCTTTTACCGCCAATAACTTACTGACATAGGACTGAGGATCGTTGGCATCACCAAAGATCAGTGCATCATACTTACAGCTCTGCACACAGGCAGGTAATTCACCCTTAGATAACTTGCTGTGCAGGCAGAAGTCACAGTTGTCAGCCACATCGGTGTTGCTGTTAATCAAACGCGCATTGTATGGGCAGGCACCGATACAGTACTTACAGCCAGCGCATTTGCTTGCATCCATAGTCACGATGCCCGTTTTCGCGTCGCGGTGCGCCGCGCCCGTTGGACATACAGTGACACAGGGGGCGTTTTTGCACTGCTGGCAGGAAACCCGCACAAACTTACGTTCACAGTCACAAACCATCTTGCCGCAGTGAGGGCAGGCTTGACCTTCAACACGACCACTTTGTTGCTCAAGGATCACTCGAGAAACACCTGCGGGTAAGTTGTTTGCTTGGTTACAGGCGGTCTTACAATCGCCACAACCGACACATTTATTTTGGTCAAACACCATGACGTAATGGGGCTTATGGGCGCTGTCAGCATCTTCTTTGACCGAACAACCCGCTAAAGGTGTTAAAATCAAAGAGCACATGCCAGCGCTTTTAAGGAACCTCCGTCTCTCTATATTTTCACTCACAACATCCTCCATCTATCGGTTTTATACCGACGTTTTTATTTATATCGTTATCGTTCCTACATGCCTGAAAATGGCTAGCGACTTGATTAATATCCACTTTCATTCAATTTTATTTGTGCTTTTTGTATCGCGTTATTGATGGCATCGCGATTTACACGGCCGCTGGGTTGAGTCAACAATGACTGCCAATGATCGATTGCCTCTTGATAACGCGTATGCAGGTAGGCATCGGTCGCCAGTAACATCTTGGTTTGAGGTTCATAGGGCGAGAGAACCAACGCCTTGGCTATCACCTCTAAGGTTTCTGGGGTCATTTGCCGGCGGTCGCGGTAATACATTGCATTAGCCTTTGCCCCCAACACCTCAGCATCTTCCGGCGTAAGTGCTAACACCTTATCTAGCGTCTGCACTGCATCGCCATACTTGCCACCCGCGCTATATGCCTGGGCGAGTGACATCAATGCCAATGGATTTTTGGGTTCAGCATCCACCTGACGTAGGGCTTTGGTGATATCGGCAGCGACTAAGTAGTCAATATGTTCATCGAGCTTGCCCTGGTCCCAATCGCTATAACGTCCTGTTTGGCTGTAGATAGCGAGCGTCATGGCAAGTAATACACCACTGCACAGCACTGGCAGCCAATGGGAGACCAGGGGCAGTCTCGCCACGGTTTGCAGCTGATTTAAGCGTGCGTGTTGCCAGAAAATCCAAGCAACGAATCCGCTTAATAAGAGTGCGATGGTGAACCCTAAACTTGCCATGCCTAACCTCTTTGCTCGCCTTTCAAAGCTGATTAATGAACCTTCAGCACTGAGTGCTTAGCCCGCGCTCAAACCTAGTCTCAAACCTTAGTGAGCGGGCATCATGCCCATCATGCGGGCTTCTTTCTTCTCACTTGGCTTTTCGATGTTTTTCAGCTCAATTTCAAATATCAAGGTTGATTGCGGCGGAATTTCGCCCACAAATTCATTGCCATAAGCTAAGTTTGCGGGAATGACAAAACGGTATTTTGAGCCCATCGGCATCAGCTTTAAGCCTTCTTCCCAACCTGGGATCACTGTCATTAAAGCGAAACGTGTTGGCTCTTCACGGCCGACGGTGTTTTCGAACTCAGTGCCATCGACAAATTTACCCACGTATTCAACGGTCACCACATCCTCAGGATTAGGCTTTTTGCCTTCGCCAGCGACCAGCACTTCATATTGCAGACCTGAATCAGTCACTTTGACGCCAGACTTCTTTTTATTCGCCGCTAAAAATGCTTCACCTGCCTTACTGTTTTCAGCCGCTAATTTTTCAGCGTTGGCTTTTCTCGCGGCATTGAGCTGTTCAACGCGTTGATTTAAGGCGGTTAAAATCTCTTCATCATTGAGTTCTGATTTCGCTTTGAGTGAATCGACAAAGCCTGCAACCACCAGTTCCACATCCACTTTTGCACCCAGTTCAACCTGAGTATAAATTTGGCTAGAAATGTGCTTACCGACTGAAGCACCCATGCTGTAAGACGCTTTATCGTCATCAGTTTTAAGATCAGCCGCAAAGGTGGCCATTGAGACAAATAATGCGGCGCAGGTCGCCACTGTGATGGTTTTTGGGATAAAAGAAGTTGGCATAGATTTTTTCATTTTATGTTCTCTACAATTTAGCCCTTGGGCTGAGTGCTTTAGCCGAAAATGTATGGATTTTGCCCATAACAGATTTAAGTATTTATTTGATTACTATGGTTTTTCTGTTTTTCTTCCTGACATCCGCCAGCCATAAATGCCATCAGCCATATGGCGCACACCGGTGTAACCTAATTTCATGACCTCCCTCGCAGCCAAATTACTCATGGTGCACATAGGGTTAGCGCAATAGAACACCATCACCGCATCTTTATTTTTTGGAAGTAAATCTCTCCAATTGTGCACATTGAAAAAAACCGCTCCTGGGATAAAACCTTCTGCCCAAATTTCAAGCGTGTTTACGTCGAAAAAATAAACGCCTTCTTTACCTACCAAGGTTTCGGCTTCACGCATGGAGATAGGGTTAAGTTGAATCTCTTGATAAGGCACTTCTGACATTTCAGATCCCCCCCCAGCAACAGCTGGTAATGCAGGAACCCCTAATGTCGTAACAAGTGCTAATTGAGTTAAGATTTGGCGAATGTATTTATTCATAATCAGTCTCTTAAGTTCCCGGTACCCTAGGGTACCGGGACTTTATTTACCCCCTGTTAGCTGCTAGCGCAGCAAGCCAACAAGGTGCAAGGTCTAACTACATTTTTGCGCTGTAGCCGTTAGCATCGATGATAGCTTGAGCTTGCTGGACGTAAGTTAACGCTGCGTCTAAACGTTTTTGGGTATAACGTGGACCATGGACACCCCATGAACCGTCAGCTTCAACTAACTTAACAACGTCTTGTGCTTTGTCAGTCAACATCAGTACTTCGGTTTTCTTATCAACAGGTAACTGAGTTACTTCCAGTAACTTGTCGATACGTTGTAAACCTTGTTGTACTTGGCCAAACAGATCTTTCACTGGTTTTTGCCACTTCTGCACTTCGCCGTAGATTTCCATTTGGTCTTCGAAATGTAAGCCCACTTCGAGTTCTGATTGGAATTGGCTATGACAACCTTTGTTTTCAGTAACGTCATGGTCTGAAGCCGAAGTACGGGCACAAGTCCACATCAGGTCGAGGTAGTTGTAGCCATTTTCGTCTTTAGCCACAGTCCAACCTTTGGTGGTCGCATCACGAGACTTACCTGCAGGAGGGTTAAGGGTCTTGCGCAGTGGATCGACATCAATCTTCCACATGTGTGACTTACGAACGTTGTCGAAGCCCGCCATATCTGGGAATTGGATTGCAGTGAAGTTTTCACAGCTTCCCATGTTTGGCATGTGACAGCTTTGACAGGTTTGGTTGCTGTGAGTATTGGTGTTCTTAGCAATCTCAGCCTGTGCTTTGTGACAGTCAGTACATTCTTTGATGATTTTTGGCTTAGTGATACCAGATTTCCAATCACCATCAGTCACTTCGTGTGGATCGTGACAGGTTGAACAACGCATACCTTTGTCATAGTGAGCAGAGGCAAACATTTGCGAACCTTCAGTACCACAAGATGGGCAAGAAGACTTCATCTTCACGTTGAAAGCGTATTCCAGTTTCTCTTTCGCTTGTGGCGTTTCGGCCAATTCTTCAGCGAAGTTAAAACGTTGGTGACAACGAGAACAGTTCGAAGGCATGCCACCACCGATACCGCCATCTAAGTGACCACCCGCGCCGTGACACTCTTCACAGGTAATACCTTTAGAAATCGTATGTTTTTGCAGCTCTTTCGGATTACCTAAAGCAGCGAAGAATTCATCTTTATTTTGGAAGTCAAACTTAAAGGTGTGACACATTTCGCAATAGGAGCTAGCAGGTTGGAATAGGAATTCCTTCTCGTACTTAGCACCGTATGAGCTCATACCCCATTGGTGTGAACCACTCGCGCCAAAGTCTTCCATCTTTGTTGGGAAAGATGGAATAGCTTTATTAATTTTTGCAGCCATTTCAGGGGTTAACCACTCAGCCCAACCGCGGGAGAATTGGTTACCACCAGCGACCATAGTACCTGTACCGTCTTTTAATAGACCGTCTTTAACGTGGTAAGTACCGCGCACCAGATAAGCATCGATAAAACCATATTTGGTACGTGGTGTACCTACTGTGGCGTAAATTGCGTCTGGCGTGATACCGGTTGGCAGGATAGAAGTATCCTTAGTGCCATACATGGTTTTTTTCAGGTCGTTATCGACTTCTGGATGCTCGCCTGGGAAGCGAATTGTCTTAGAGTGACGTGAACGTTTCCATTTCTCGTACTCAGGAGCATGACACTCACCGCATTTTTCAGGGCCAACAAACTTATTCGGGAAATCCAGAATTGATTTTTCACCTAAACGATATTGCAGCGCCATAGGGCGCGTTCCATCGGTATACTTGCTATAAGTTACCGCGGTGCCATCGTTAGGGTTAACTTCTTTGTTGTACTTACTGTAAACAGTACTCGTACCTTCTTTTAAATATTCCTCACCACGGTCACTAACTTTATAAGTACCCTTTAAACGACCTGCTGCATCATATTTAAAAACTGGGTGATTTTCGAAAAGAAAATCAAACAATTCTTGCTCCGCAACAATATAATCTTGCAGCGTTCTCACGCCACGAGTTTCTAATGTGGTGTCAGGGTTAGCTAAAATACCTTGGGTATAAGAAGATTGCTGCTTATTCCCATGTCCAGGGACCACTTTACCATCCGATTTAGCATCGGATGCGATTGTGGTAGCGCTTACGGCAGAACCTAAACAAAACAGCACGCCTAAGGCTGTTTTGGTTTTCCATCGCTTCATCATTCACTCCTAATTTATCATTAGTTTTATATTTTCCACTGAACCTAACTGTTCACTGAACGACATAAACAATTGACCAGTGACTGCATGATGAATGAGAGAAAAACCAAAAAATCTGCGCTAGAGCACATTAAATTTTGATTCAGAAATCAATAGAGCTAAAAACATAAAAAACAACTAAAATCATCATCTTAACAATTTTAATTTAGTGGTTTTTTAGATTTTAAATCTGTTTTTTTAGATCTAAAAAAACCTAAAAACAGGTTTAATTTTTCAAAAACAACCAAAGTCATAAATGACCATTTTAATGCCGAGACAGATCACATTCTGCCCTCAAAAACTCAGTTACCCTGCGAGCGAATCGTTGAGTAGCTAACTACCAACATCCAGTTTATCCAACGCGACAATAAATAAGTCAGCACAGATTAACAGTAAAAAAATTAATCCATCATTAATCTCAGTATTAATGTAAATCGTAAACTAATGCTATGCAGGAAATATCAATGATAAATATGATTCCAGAAATCGGGCACATATTGCTGATCATGAGTACTGTGTTTGCATTATTGTCGGCGGCAAGTCATTTAATTGGTAGCTACCAGCGCAACCTTTACTTAATCGCCTTTGGTAATAGATTATTTTACGCGCTGTTTTTCACCTTATTAACCGCGTTATGCAGCTTAGTTTTTAGCTTTATTGCCGATGACTTTTCAGTCGCCTATGTTGCCAATCATTCCAACAGCCAACTCGCCCTCGGTTATAAAGTCGCTGCGGTGTGGGGCAGCCATGAAGGCTCAATGCTGTTTTGGGTATTTGCCATTGCCCTATGGGGTGCGGTGATTAATTGGCGCCAAGCAACCCATAGCGCGAAACTCGATCTGGAAAACTTACAAGCAGATAAGGCTTACTTTGGTCGGGTACTGGCTATTTTGGCCTTAGTGATCCTCGGCTTTAATTTGTTTTTACTCTTTACTTCCAATCCCTTTGCCCGCTTGTTACCTAACATTCCTGTCGAAGGGCGTGACCTTAACCCCATATTGCAGGACATTGGCTTAATACTGCATCCACCTATGCTGTTTTTGGGTTATGTCGGGCTAACGGTTTGCTTTGCCGCAGCGCTGGCATCACTTATTGGCGGCAAGTTACCTGCTCGCCACCTCGATTACCTTCGGCCTTGGGTGTTACTGGCGTGGATTTTCCTCACAGGTGGTAATGCCTTTGGCTCTTGGTGGGCCTACAACGAACTGGGTTGGGGTGGTTGGTGGTTTTGGGATCCCGTTGAAAACGCCTCTTTTATTCCTTGGCTGGTTGCAACAGCTTTGGTGCATTCCTTAGTGCTCACCCGAAAGACCCAAGGGTTTACCCTCACCACCCTGTTTTTATGTTTATTGGCATTTTCCCTCAGCTTGTTGGGCAGCTTTTTAGTGCGTTCCGGCATAGTGCAATCGGTGCATGCCTTTGCCGCAGATCCAACCCGTGGTATGTCTATTCTCAGTTTGTTGGTGATTTTTGTTGGCGCTGCATTATTAATTTTTGCGCTCAAGGCCAATCTATTAAGGCGTGAAATCGACTTTGATCTGCTCAGTAAGGAAACACTATTACTGCTCGGGATAGTGATTTTAGTGGTTGCCGCCTTTTCGGTGTTGCTTGGTACTTTTTATCCACTGATTTATGAACTCCTCAACCTAGGTACACTTTCAGTCGGTGCGCCGTACTTCAACGCCATATTTGTACCACTGACTTTTTTGGTCGTGTTGCTGATGGGGATTGCCCCTCTGGTCGAATGGCAAAATACCTCCAAGGCTCAAGCTGTTCCGATATTGCTGCTCGGCTTTGGCGTATTGGCTATCGGCTTTTGGGTAAGTCTACAGGCGGCATCCGGTAGCAACTTATTCTTACTGCTTGGCACGGCGGCAGCCTTATGGCTTATCGTGTGCCTATTACTGACGCTGTTAGTGAGTCTTGGCGTTCGCAAACGCACCAGCGCAAACCAAATCACTGCCAAGGTGCCCGTAAAATCCCGCACCTCAAAACAACGCTTTATCGGCATGATGCTCGCCCACCTCGGGGTGGCCATCACCATTATCGGTGCCTCTGCGGTGTCCAATTTTGAAGAAGAAGCACTCCTCAGAATGGGCCCAGGCCAAGGTAAGCCGTTAGCGGGTTATATCTTAGTGTATGAAAGCACTGAGAATGTCGAAACCAATAGCTTTACGGCAATCCAAGCCAACATCAGTATCCGCGATGGCGCGAATGATGAAGTGATCCTCGGTTATGTCAGGCCACAACGACAAACCTTTAAAAGCAACGCGATGGAAATGTCCCATGCGGGGATCGACCACGGTTTTTGGCGGGATATCTATGTCTCCATGGGATTGCAACTCAGCGACACAGAATACCTGATCCGCATTAGCTACAAACCATTGGCCACATGGATTTGGCTGGGGGCACTTTTCATGATGCTCGGCGGCGCCATAGCCGCGTGGCCTATAAGACAAGCTCGCCGCGTCGAAGAATCAGAACAGCTCAGTACAAGCTCATCATCTGCAAGGGAGGCAGTAACCCAATGAATCCACTCTTTCGCTCACCCTATTTGTGTTTATTGTTTTGGTTGTTGTCGCTTGCCCTCTGCTTTGGAGGCGCAACCTTCCTCGCCACCGCACAGGAAGGCCCCAATATGGGCGCATCCTATCAACAACAGGCAATAGCGATCAGTAAAGAACTGCGTTGCCCAATGGCAACCAACCAAACCTTATTTGAGTCGCAGGCGCCTATTGCCCATGAGCTCAAAGGACAAATTTTTTCGCTGCTAGAACAAGGCTTAAAACGGGATGAAGTGATCGATTTTATGGTGCAACGCTACGGCGAGAAAATCCGTTACCAGCCAGAATTTAAAACCTCCACCTTTGCCCTATGGATTGGACCTTTACTGTTATTAATACTTGGCGTGGGGCTATGTTTAGTACTGATCTCACGCAATAAAAAATCAACTTATTGAAAATATAGGATTAGTAATGAAATCATATTATCTCCCGTTGGTGTTATGCGCTTGCTTGGGCCTATTGCCTAATTACAGCCACGGCCACGCACTCAACAATAAACTCTACAGCACAGGTGAGCCACTCAGTAAGCCAAGAGCTATGACAGGGTTTATTGAAATGCAGTACGCCAGAGGCATACCAGAAGTACCTTTCATTGATGAAGCTGGCAAAACTCAGACCCTAGCGCAATACCAAGGCAAGCTTACCTTAGTCAATTTATGGGCCACTTGGTGCGCACCTTGCCTGCGTGAAATTCCCGAATTACAAAAATTACAGCAACAATATCAAGGAAAAAACCTCAACATAGTACCGATTTCGATTGATGAAGAAATTCAAGACGTTCGTCCATTTCTCAACAAATACGGCTTTAACAACTACAGCACTTGGCTCGACCCTAACAAAAATATTGAGGGCATAGTGCCAACAACCGTCGTCCCTGCCAGTTATTTCTTTGATGCTAAAGGCAATCTAGTCGGATTTATTCGTGGATATCTTGATTGGGGCGATAAAGACGTCGTGAGCTATCTTGATCAGTTGATCGCTAAATATGCTCCTGTTTCACAATAAGCGTTGAAATAACTCAAGCATCTCCATTCGGTTATCCGCCAATCTTTACCGAAACCCGCTGCTCCCCGATTTGGCAGCGGGTATTTTTACTTCAAGGCCAGCACGCTTTGTATTCTGCGCCACCTTTCTTTAGAATTGCCACTGTTATCCATGAATCGATTTCACCAATCTATTCGTAAAACCCATTGATCAAATCTAAGGCTCCCCGATGAAACTCACCAGTTTAACTCAACCTATTTATGACCACTTGTACCGTGATATTAGTGAGTTTCGCAGTACCTTCGACCTCGCCGTCAACGATGCCAGCTCATTGGATGATAAGGCCGACACCTTACATACTTCGTTGATTATTGAAGAGTTAACTGAACTTGCCGAAGCCGATAGCCGTATCGAACAGGCCGATGCCATTGTGGATTCTGTTTACGTGTTGATGGGTCGTTTAGTGCATTTAGGCGCTGAACTAATGACTGACAGACTGGAAATCAGCTACCTTATCGATCTGCTGCTGTGCGTTGCCAAAAACCGTGAAATTGACTTTATCGCCTGCTGGGATGAAGTCCATTCCAGCAATATGAGCAAAGTATGCCGTAACGAGCAAGAACTGGCTGAAACGATTGCCTTTTATGCCAAACAAGGCGTTGACATCGTCGGCAGCAAAAAAGGTGAGTTTATCATCGCCAAATGCGCTAAAGATGTGGAAATGGCGGGCAAAGTGGTACGTCAAGGTAAAGTGTTAAAGTCGGTATATTACCGCCCGGCGGATCTCACCAAGCGAGTACCGGCGTAAATGCTAAAAAATTGGATGCACTCACGGGCATCCAATAACAACTGAGCCAATCCGCCCAGTAAAGCCTTCAACTCGCAGGCCAAATCTAAAGCTGTACACTTTAGTTTTCAGCTAATTGCACCACAGCATCGATGGCAGCAGGCAATCTCACTTCAATCCGAGTTACGGGTTTGCTGTCATCGACCATCAGAAAGGTATCTCCCCCTTGGGCACGGGCAAATAATCGAGCCGAATAGGTCCCCACACCGACCCCTTCGCTCTTACCATGGGTCACGTATTTATCCCAAAAACGTTCCCGAATGGTCAAAGGCACAATACCAGCATTCTCTATCTTAATAACCACATCACCCCCTTCGAGCGTTAGCGAGATAGAAACTTTGGTTCTAGTTCTTGCTGACTCAAAGGCATTTTTTATCAAATTGAACAACATTGGGTGACTTAACTTTGGATCTCCCATGACATCAAAGGTACTACAGGGATCTTCGTCGGGGGATAAATAAGCCACCAGTTGTTTATGCTGAAAAATGGCCTGCACCGCCTGTAACAATTGTTTTAACATGCTGTGCACAGAAAACCATTCGGCATCTAAATCATAATTTCCCGATTCAATTCGGAGTATATCCGATGTCAGGTTAACAGTATTAATGGACTGCAGTGCCAGTTCATCCACTAAATTAATCTTAGGCAACCAATCCTTCGGGCAGCTTTTATCTTGAGCAAGCTTTTGAGCTAATGCACTGATCGTCGCAAGCGGGCTTTTAAGATCATGACTAATAATGCAATCGGCATTATCCTTAAGCTTCACTTTAAGTCGCATATCTTCATATTCTCGCTGCAAAACGCGCTGTCGCTCAAGTTGTGCCAACTGATTGACCAATTTAAGCTTCAAGATCTCCGGTTGTACGGGTTTAGTCAGGTAGTCAATGGCGCCACCTCGCAGCCCCTGGAGATGATGCTCAACGTCAGCAAGTGCACTGACAAAAATTACCGGAATGTCAGCAGATAGTGGATGATTTCGCAATGCTTTAAGCACTTGGTGTCCGTCCATCTGTGGCATCATCACATCTAGCAGCACCAAATCAGGCGGTATTTCTGCTTGGCAGATCTTAAGTGCTGTTTTTCCATCCTTAGCAAATAGCACTGTATATTCCTCATTTAGCAGCCGAGCCATAAATGCTAAATTGTCAGGCATATCATCGACCACTAGTACAGTATTTTTCGTGTCAGCTTGCTCAACGAAGGAATTGCCAATGCAATTTGCATTATCTTGGCTGATAGGTGCAATCCGCCTTACTTGCTTTTTACGACACGATGTTAAAACCTGTTGCACCCTAGACTGCAAAGACTTAGAGGTAAATGGTTTAGCGATAATATCGGCAACGCCATATTTAATCGCTTCTTCCACAAGGCTTCTATGGGTATTTGCCGTCACTAAAATGACGGGTAAATCCCGCCACTTATCCTCTTGACGTAACGCCTCCAATAATTCTTGGCCGGGACCGTCAGGCATACTCCAATCAAGTAACAATATATCGACATGGCTATCCTGCAGTATCTCTAACGCTTGACGGCCATTATCTGCCTGCAACACTTGACCAAAACCGAGCTGCCTTAACTGCTCTGCCATAATCTTACGGAGCGTCCCCATATCCTCAACAATCAAGGTTTGCATTTGGCTTAATTGCATACTGAGTTCCTCACTATCATTGATGCCTGCTGTGCGTCATTCAACCCTTGAAGTCGCTCTGAGGCTTGTTCAAAATCAAATAATTCAACATCTATTTTTAGTTGTTTTAGTAAACTAGTATGTGGTTGTAGCTGAGGCGCATGGGTCAATTTATCCACTAATTCCAAGGCATCGGTGTTGTATTGCTCGAGGCTTTGCTCTAACTGCAATAACAATGCACTCAGCCCATCATCACTGATATCTGCGTCTCCTTTGTTGATATTGAGTTGTTGATGCCAAAGCTCTAAGCCTTTAACAACCCTTTGTAATTTAGTCTGTAATGTCAATAATTGGTCACCAACCTCTTCAGTAAAGCAGTAGGTTTTTTGTTGACATAGCTGCTCAAGCTCTCCCGCAGCTTGGCTTATTTCAGTTGCCCCTATATTGGCTGCAACGCCTTTCAAGGTATGCAAACAGTGCTTTAATTCGGATACATCTTCATTTTTCCAAGCTTGTTGTGATTGCTCTAGTAACGTTCGCCCTGAATGCACAAATAAACCCAATAGATGGCAATAGAGTGACTCATTGTGATCACTTAAGCTTAATCCACAATGAGTATTCAAACCGTCAATTTGGGGGATAACGACATTTGAAGAAAACTTTTTTTGATTTAAAGGCAATGGCTTGCGATTTTTTGGCGCAATCCATCGCGCCATCACAGAGTAAAGATCCTTCACATGCACAGGCTTAGTGATTTGATCATTCATTCCCGCTGCAAGTGCTTTTTCAATGTCGCCTGACATCGCGTTAGCTGTCATCGCTAAAATCGG
The DNA here is from genome assembly GCF_022410515.1 of Shewanella cutis. Taxonomy (GTDB): domain Bacteria; phylum Pseudomonadota; class Gammaproteobacteria; order Enterobacterales; family Shewanellaceae; genus Shewanella; species Shewanella cutis. Next base: position 73,105 of record NZ_JACSDI010000014.1, read on the forward strand.
CAAGCTGGCAAATTGCGCTGATGCACGAATTCGTCGAGTCGCTTCATAACCATCGAGAATTGGCATTTGGCAGTCCATCAATACACAATCAAAGTACTGTTGCTCGACGAGCTCCACCGCTTCTAAACCATGATTAGCCACGGTCACACTCACCCCTGCTTGACGCAGTAGTTCTACGGCAAGTTCTTGGTTAATTTGATTATCTTCGACCAACAACACTTCAGCACCCGCAAGCTGTGTCTTTAAGGTATGCAGGGAATGCTCATGTTGCGCCAATGGGCCATTCTCGGTGTTATGCCCTAATAGCGATAGCAACGCATTGCCTATGGCAGTAGGCGTCAATGGCTTAGTTTGGGAAGAAACCTGTTCGTTGTTATCAATTAGTTGCCTCACTTCATCTTGTTCACTAAGACAGCCAATCAAGAGCATTTTAGAGCGTTCATTGACTGTTAATGCCTTTAATAACGCGGGGGTAAATACACTGTAATCACAAATCACCAATTTACGTGCTTCATCATGCTCAAGTTCAGCAATCACTTCAGCTACATTGGCGACTTCAACCTGCATATTTATTGATTGGCCATGCAGGGTCAGCAACGTCTCTAACCTTGGGTGTAAACCGACAAGCCTTACGCTCTCACCTTCTAACGCATTAAAGAGAGACTTAGGATCTGCGGAATCTGCTACATCAAGTGTGAGTTTGAGGTAAAAACGACTCCCTCCGCCGAATTCGCTTTCACACCAGACCTCTCCGCCCATGAGGTGGGCTAGCCGTTTACAGATTGCTAAACCTAATCCAGTACCACCGTATTCTCGAGAAGTCGAGGCATCGACCTGCTCAAAGGAGCCAAAGAGTAATCCTAGCTTTTGTTCTGGAATACCGATCCCGAAATCTTCAACACAAAAGATGAGCTCCAGTTGTTCATCAAGCTGTCTGGCCTTGCATCCCAATACGACACTGCCCTCCTGATGGGAGAACTTGACCGCATTGTTGCAATAATTAATCAGAATTTGTCCTAAACGTAAGCCATCACCATAAAAGTAACGTGGTAAATCGGTCGGTAGATCAAAAATAAAAGTCATGTTTTTCTCTTCGACTTTAAAATTGATCACATTGGCCAGATTAGACAGCACATCATCTAAATCAAATACCGTGCACTCGATATCCATCTTTTCTGCCTCAATTTTAGAAAAATCTAAAATATCATTCAAAATACCGAGTAAAGAGCCCGCAGATTGATGCACTTTGCCAACATAATCGCGCTGTTTACTGCTCAATTCTGTCTGCAGTACTAAGTACGACATACCTAAAATCGCATTCATTGGTGTACGGATCTCGTGGGACATATTTGCTAAAAAGTCCGATTTAGCTCGGTTAGCGGCCTCAGCAGCCTCCTTTGCAATGGCCAGCTCATCCCGAATTAATTTAGTGTCAGTTATATCCATAGCCCAACATAAATTGGCATTTTGCCCATCTTGTATCGTGTGATATGCAGTCAAAAGCACATCACGACACCGCCCTTCTCGGTCGTAAAGTTGTGTTTCAAATACGGTACTATCCTGATTTAAATCGAGCTCACTAATATGACAGCGATAATCTTCCGGCTGAGCGAAAATACTGAACACTGAATGTCCAACTTGTAATCCTGTCATCTCGGTGATCTGTTCATTCACGTAGCAACTGATCCCCTCAACACAGATCCACACACCAACAGGACTCTTACCCAGCACATGTTTAAGTAAATCGCGCTCACGCTCTAGGAGTGCATTCATGAGCTTGCGTTCTGCAAGATCATGAAAGGACCCTAAAATAAATAGTCCACCATTAAGCTCAATGCGCTTGAGAGTGACTTTAACCGCCACTAACTCGCCAGTGGATGTAATAAACTCCGTTTCAAATTTTAATTCACCACAGGTTAAAACCGACTGTAAATGTTGCTTATATATCACTTCTTTATCGATATCATCATGGGGATAATAAATTAACGCTTTCTGGCCAATAAGTTCCTCTCTGTCATATTTAAATAACGACAGCAGTGTGTTATTGGCCTCCACAATCACTCCATCCTGATTAGTAATAACACAGGCATCTACCGCTGAATCGAATAAGGCTTGGAACTTATTAGTATTTAAATTAAGTTGTTCTTCGGAGTAAATATGCTGCTTAATTTCCTTATTTAATCGACGGTATCTCAGGCTAAATAACAGCACTATGAGTAGCACAGCCACAGCAATCCGCGTACCCCAATCAATCACTTGTTGTTTCTTTATACCTAGATCATATTGCACATTAACCCAGCGATTTTGAATCTCACGCACTTTATCTTGAGGAATTTGTGCCAGTGCTTTATTCAAAATACTTTGTAATTCAGGCCAATCTTTCCGGATCCCCATAGAAATACCAAAACGATAATCACTGGCTGCGGCAATATGTAAACGATTAAATTTCGGTGTTTTTAACAAATAAGCCGCACTTGGGAAATTAACAAAAGCCGCATCAACCTCGTGCTTATTCACCGCCGCCAAAGCTTGTTCAATATGATTAAAAGACACTAATACAATTTCTGGATGTTCTTCAATCAACTGAATTTGCGTCACATCACCAGCGACAACGCTAACTTTTTTCCCCGCTAAATCCTCTAGCCCATTGGCAAACGTGTGATCAAATCGTGACACGATAACCGGGGGATACTGCTCTAGGGCATCGGTAAACCACATCCATGATTCTCGCCCAGGAATAGCCGAAGCGAGTGACAGCATATCGACTTTTTGTTGCTTAAATCCTCCTAAAGCATTTAGCCACGAACCTTCATTATGAATTTCAAATACCAGTGGCACATAACGATTAATCTCCGCTAAATAGTCAGCCATCATTCCACGATGCAACCCAGTTTCATCAATAAAATCAATGGGAGCAGAGTGAGGATCAACGCCGACTTTAATCACGGGATGCCGATTAATAAACGCCCTTTCTTCAACCGTTAAAGTCGACATAAAACGGTGTACATCCATATTTGGAACAAGGCTTCCCAATCGGAAGTCGACCGCTAATAAACTACGGTTAAGCGCAAGGGATACACGCGAAAAATCGGGCTGAAACGAATCAAAATCGAGTAATTCATAATACTCATTGTAATTTTTGGGCGTAATAATCAGAGGCAAGATCAAAAACTCAGCCCCCTGTGAACGGATATCCACTCCATTTAAATAATCGAATAACAACACAAGGCCAAATGCACCTTGAAATTCAACACCGCCAACTCCCGCACTAATCGAACCTTCTTTAATCCCCTGAGCAAGCTGCTGGTTCCACTTAAGCGATCCTATTTGCGGCATTGGACGCCATTTATCTAACTTGGCCTGATTAGCAACCGATAGCGCCATAGAGGCATTCATCGTTATTACAGTATTAATTTCAGGGTCTTGCTCAATAGCCTTAAGGTAAGCCTCCTTGGCTTCTGCTGCACTCCAATCGGTATAAGCCACCTTCAATCTTGCGTGAGCAAATTGATTTTTTATCACATGGTTAAGCTCTGCGACCCGCTCTTGGACCTCTAAATCATTAGGATTTCCGGCAATTAACAAGATATCCATCTGCTTAGCTGTATTTTCAGCCTCAAGCATTTTTTCGAGCAGGGCTTGACCGAGATTATCGTTACTGACTGCAACACGGCCAATCCAATTGGGGTTCTGCGTTCTCAAGGACAGTGACGCTTGTTTGAAGCTTGAATTAATCGTCACTACTGGGATATTTTTTTGGTTTGCCTCTGCCAGCAATGCTTCTCCTCTGCCAACAGGAGGCGCCAAAATAATCCCTGAAATATCTTTTTTTAAGGCTTCATGGCCAAGCGCAATCAGCGTTTCGGGTGTTCCATCACCATAAACAACTTCGAGCTGTATATTAAGATCCGTCGCAGCAATTTGAGCAAACTTAGCAATTTGATTCCAAAATGGCCTATTGGCCTCCAAAATCATGGATACCCGATAACTCTGTGACAACTTCTGTACAGGAGTTGACTGCGAGGGCGCGTTACGAGTCGATTCAGTTGCAACATCGCGAGCCTGCGCAGGATAAGAGCTAAGCCCAATGCTAAGCAGCACTAACAAGCCGCAATGAATCACCTTTGAGATAATAGTTGAGCTAAGTCGAGCCATATTTTCTTGATGACAGAAAATGGAGCCAATAAAAGATGCAATGCTTTGATAGCAAACAATAAGCAAATGAATGAAAAAATTGCCAAAAATGGCCATAACTTTTCCTCTCAGGTGAAGTTTCTTACCGTCCTGTTGGTATAAATGATTTAATTAAAAATAAAGACTTAGAATGAACCGTCGAAATACGGTAGTGCCGATGCGAGACGACAATTATTGGTATAGATGAGACATTACTCACCCATAACGGCATAAACGCTAAATATGCTGTTTCTAAAAGCGTATAAATGGACTAGTTAGTGTAGACAAAACTCAACAAAACAAAAGCATTAAAACCCAATTATATGGCTTAACTCAACAAATAAATAATTAAATTTGAAATAGAGCAGATTATTATATATACTAGCAAAATAAAAGCAGCAATATACTCTATATCATAAATTAGCCGTAGTTATTTATTTAGCATTAGATAAACCCCATTTATAAATCTAGCAACACTGCCATTATTAACCTAACGCATTAAAATCCCATCAAAACTTATAATATTATTTTGCTGCTTTTCATTAGGTTATTAAAAATCTCATCATGGAGATATACAGCATTAACCGCCTAGTTTGGCACTGGCATTAACACGAGCGAAATTGACAACATTCCAACTTCGCATCCGAATTAATACGGGAAACCAACCGACTCAGTTGAGGCGAAACCATGACGCCATTTATCACTAAACCCACCCTATTAGTAGTGGATGACACCCCTGATAATATTCAAATTATTCATGGGATCCTGTCAAAACAATACAACATTCGTGCTGCCACTTCAGCCAAAAAAGCCTTAAAACTGGCAAGCACACAACCATTACCAGAATTGATCCTACTCGATGTAATGATGCCTGAAATGGATGGCTTCGAAACCTGTCGAAGACTCAAACGCGATCCTGTCACCAGCAAGATCCCCGTGATCTTTGTAACCGCAAAGACGGATACCATAGACGAACAAACTGGATTCGAACTCGGTGCCGTCGACTATATTTCTAAACCAATTAGTCCTGCGGTGCTCAAAGTTCGCACTCAAACACATTTAGCCTTGAGCAATCAAGCCAGACAGCTAGAGGCGCTGGTACATAAAAGAACACAAGAGCTTGAATCAACTCGCCATAAAATTGTTCAAAAGCTTGGGCTGGCAGCAGAATACCGAGATAACGAGACAGGATTGCACATTACCCGAATGAGCCACTATGGCCGCATCCTCGCCCAGAAAGTGTGCGACTCCCAAACCTGGTGTGACATGTATTTCACCGCGCTCCCCATGCATGATATTGGTAAATTAGGCATTCCTGATTCGATACTCACTAAACCAGGAAAATTAACTGATGATGAGCGTCGTCAGATGCAGCAACATGCCATCTTTGGGGCAAAAATCCTCGGTGACGATGACGACCCTTTGTTATCCCTCGCAAAAGAAATCGCGCTCCATCACCACGAACACTGGGACGGTACAGGTTATCCTTACGGACTTATCGGGGAGACAATCCCGTTAAGTGCTCGTATTGCCGCAATTGCCGATGTCTTCGATGCACTCACATCAGACCGTCCTTATAAAGTGGCTTGGAGCACTGAGCAGGCCTTTGATTACATCCAAGAAAACTCAGGGACTCAATTTGACCCTCAGTTGACGGTCGCCTTTATAGCCTGCAAGGAGCAAATACTTCAAGTGCAGCGACGTTTTGCCGAGCCAATAGCAACAGCCCTTGAAAATCTGACGAAAACACCAGGAACAAGGTAGACTCATAGGACTTGAGATAATTTGGGTTGGGCAATAAATGAATCCAGCAAAAGTGGTTCGCTCAGAGGTTAAGCAATTAACGGATTTACCCAATATCGGTAAAGCCTGCGCTGCGGATCTGCATCTGCTCGGCATTGAGACGCCAGTGCAATTGCTTGGGAAGAATCCCTATGACATGTATCAAACACTGTGTGACAAAACAGGGCAGAAACACGATCCCTGCATGCTTGATGTGTTTATCTCTATAACCCGCTTTATGGCGGGTGATGACCCTAAACCTTGGTGGTTTTACACCGAAGAACGTAAACAAACGCTGCTCATCAGTTAATTTATTGTAAACACGTCAGTTAATCTAAGTGACGCTGCGCCTTATCTGCCTCAAGGGTTTCAGGGGCAAGGGATTCTGGCATGACGAAGGCATCTGGATCATCCCTTAGCCATTCACGCCAAATAGCGACTAACAATGCCATCAACACTGGGCCGACAAACAGACCCACAAAGCCCATGGTTTTCACCCCGCCAATTAACCCGAAAAACGTCGGTAAGAAAGGTAATTTGATAGGTCCACCGACCAGATTGGGCCTCAGGGTTTTATCAACAATAAACAGCTCAATACTGCCCCACAGGAATAACCCCACCCCAGCGGTCATATCGCCGGTACCCACCAAATAGAGGGAGATCAGGGTAAACATGGTTGGCGCCCCGCCGGGTATCAACGCCATAAAGGCCGTTAACACCCCAAAAGCCACCGCCGAAGGTACACCGGCAATCCAGTAGGCAATCCCCAGCACTATGCCCTCACCGATGGCGATGAGCGTCATGCCGATAACGGTCGAACTCACCGTTGCCGGCACCACGCGGGAAAAACGATACCAGCGTGCGGGCAAAATCCGCTCGCCGACAATATCAACCTGCTTGGCAACCGACTCGCCATCTTTATATAAGAAAAACAAGGTAATCAGCATAAACAGTAGAGTCAGCAGCAATCCAAGGGTATTCCAGCCCAATTGCAGCACCCAGCGGGAAATGCCGGTCAAATTTTGGCCGCTTATCGCACTCACAATCTGGCCTAATTCATGGGGTTCGCCAATAAACTGTTGCCATTGCAGGGTTAACCACTCGCCCACCCAAGGTAAATCCTTAATCCAAAGGGGGACTGGGGCACCATGTTGGTTAGCATACACTAACCATTCGGCCCAAATTCTTATCTCTTGTAAAGCATAGGAAAAAACAAAAATTAGCGGCGTAATCAGCCCGAGTACAATTAACACTAACGCAATACTGGCTGCGACAGCCGAACGACCACCGCATTTCACCAATAATTTTTGATACAGCGGCCAACTGGAGAAACATATGATTAGCGCAGCCAAGGCAGGAACTAAAAAATCGATAAAGAAGAAAACACCAGCACACAGCAATAAAATCAATAGGGTACGACCAACCGCTGCATTGCTGATAATTTGTGCCATAGTCAAACTGCTCCTCGACTAAAAAGACTTTACAACCTACATAAAAATAGCGCCTATTTTCCCTGAGCAGACTAACTTAGATAGACCAATAAATCATCCTGTTAGCCAGACTTTTCTTGCGGCTCAACGCAAGATGAGGGCAAGCTTAGCACAAAGCTTCGAGTCAAATCTGCAGCAGGGATCGCTCGGCAACCACTGGCATTCTGCCCGCACCACAACGGACTAAAATCTCCAAATCCTAGTTGCTCCGCCACCGCTCTTAAGCCTGCAACCGCAGAGGATGCCAAGGGGAAATCAGGCACAGCGTCGTTTATCGGCCCCATTTCGGCCATAAAACGGTTCACTATGCCGCGGGCGGGTCGACCAGAAAATAAATTCGTTAGCGCCGTATGTTGCGCAGCCTCACTTTGCAGCGCCTCACGGTGGATTGCACTGGTATTACATTCTGGACAGAGCAAATAAGCCGTCCCCACTTGCACGGCCGAAGCCCCCATTGCCATTGCCGCCCTCACCGTGATGGCATCAACTATGCCGCCAGCGGCGATTACCGGAATCTCCACCGCCGCAATCACCTGCGGTAATAGACTAAAAGTGCCGAGCTGCTCAGTTAAATCCTCGGATAAAAAGTGCCCTCTGTGGCCTCCAGCCTCTAAACCTTGGGCAATAATTGCATCAGCGCCACGGACTTCGAGCCAGAGCGCCTCTTCGACTGTGGTCGCCGTAGAGATAACTTTTGAGCCCCAAGATTTAATTTCCAGCAGTAGCGCCTCATCGGGGAGACCAAAATGGAAACTCACCACCTCGGGCTTAAATTTGGCTAACACCTCAGCCTGCGCCTTGCTGTAGGGTGTGCGCTGCGCGCCAGCAGGCTGCGCGTTTGGGTCGAGATTAAATTCCACAAAATAGGGCGCTAACTGTTCGAGCCAAGCGGCTTGTTTGGCTGCCGGTGCTACAGGCTCGCGATGGCAGAAAAAGTTCACATTGATAGGTTTAGCGGTTTGCGCGCGGATTGCAGTTAATTCAGCCTCGAGCGCCTCAAGGGATAACATGGCACAGGGTAATGAACCTAAACCACCCACCTCAGAGACGGCAATCGCGAGCGCACTCCCCTGCACTCCGGCCATAGGTGCCTGAATAATCGGAAATTCAATCCCAAATAAACGCGTGAGTCGACACGGCATACTTCACCTCCTTTGAACTTAATCCTGGCGTTACTCGCTCAGCAGTTGTGACTCAAGGTTGCAGTTGTCTGCGTCTCAATAACGACATTCCACCGAACAGAGCGTGCATTAAGCAAAATCTACCAGAAATGTGCATGCAGCTTATCACTTTTAGTAATGTTAAAAATCAGCAAATTTAGCAGATGATAAAATGTCATTAATTAAGGGATATTTCAGCCTAATTAAAAAGAAAAATAATAATGCCACAATTAAAATCACATTTGTATCAAACATAAATACATAAATTCGTTATTTTAAAAAATTCTCGTGACATCCGCCGCAGTAACTCACTAAAAAACTATTTTGGTTAATTTAAATACTTTATGATTCGCCCCCTTTTTTTTGGAGGCTCTATGTTATTAAAATCAAGTTTACTTTCTGCTACAAATATAAATCGATTTATCATCACTGTACTCTTGATGTTTACGACATCCGTTGCCTATGCAAAAAACGATGATAAAGACGATGAGATCACCCTTGGCCGCACCATATTACTCGGCATAGGCGATCATCCTGCAATCATTCCATTAGTTATTTGCCGACAGGCAAAATACATCAAAATCAAGGCTGAAAGAGATGTGACTATCGATCGCGTCGTCGTGACCTATGGGGATGATAAAACCCGCACAATCAAATTTGATACCGATATTGAGAAAGATGAACACTCAGAGTGGAAATCATTAGGCGCACGCCGCTGTGTGAAAAAAATTGAAGTGTATGGCAATTCAGATCGCAGCAAAGCAGGGATTAAAGTATTAGGACGTAAATAACCTGAGTTAGGGATAAGCAGAGCCGCTGAATAGGCATCTTTTCGAGCCTCTCTACATTGCTCTGCCTCACCATAGCTCGCTATGGCATACGACAGAGCGCCTTGATATGCGAAAAAATCTGTGCATTCAGTCAGAAAAAAGATTCTTCTTTTCAAAATAAATCATTTATAGCATTGATTTGGTTTGTTAAATTTAGATTATTCGACACTCGTTACCCCAAGTTCAGGTTAAATAACCTATTACCTTAAAAAATTGGTATCCATTAGGAGCTTCAATTGAAATATTTGCGTTTATTTACGCTACTCACCTTAATGACATTAGGGCTAAGCGGTTGTATTACTTTCCCACAGGCGGATTCTCGCCACGTTAAGGTGATTTGGGATAACCCTGCAGCGATCCAAAACTGCGTCCATAAGGGCACTATTTTCGGCTCGGAAGGGCATTTTTATGACTATTGGCTCCACAGTGACCAAGATATGGTGTGGGGCACGTTAAATGAACTGCGTATCAAAGCCCATGCTCTGAAAGCAGATACAGTTTATCTTTATGAAAATTTTGGATTTTTAAGTTCAGTCACTTTGATGGGTAATGCCTACGATTGCTCACAGGTGCCGCTGATAGACAAGCCTGCCACTGAGCCAGATGCAGCAGCCAAATCTAGCGAAATAAGCGAAGCGCCAAAGCAATAAGCATGCGCTTTTAAGTCGCTAAAAAGCGTAAGCGTAAAATAGCCCGCCAATGTGCGGGCTTCTTATTGGAACAATCACATTATTGGGTAACGCTGTTAGAACAGGTAATCGGCACCCAAGCTGACAAACAATGCCAATCCCGCCCAATTATTATTGAGGAAGGCTTTAAAGCAAGGGGCTCTTTCGCGGCCAAAAATCAGCATCTGCTGGTAGGTGCTAAAGCCAACAAAAGTCAGTAATCCTAGACCATAGAGCAAACCACGGTCGGCGCTCCAACCCGCGGCCACAAAGCATAAAAGCGCGGCAATTTGAAATAATCCAATGAGTTGGCGGTCGTATTTACCAAAAAGAATCGCGGTCGATTTAATACCTATCTTTAAATCATCATCCCTGTCGACCATGGCGTACATGGTGTCGTAGGCTACCGTCCAAAACCAATTGGCGGCAAATAACCACCAAGCTTCAATCGGTACTTCACCGGTTTGCGCCGCATAGGCCATAGGAATCGACCAGCTCCACACCACGCCCAAAAACATCTGCGGCATGTTCGTTACCCGCTTAGTAAAGGGGTAGATAATGGTGAGGATAATGCCGACAACAGAGAGCTTAACTACTAAGCCATTGAGTAGTAAGACCAATCCAAAGGCTGCTAAGCCTAAAATCACAAACAGGAGCAGGGCTTCTTTGGTGCTGATTTCGCCACTCGCCAGAGGACGGGATTTGGTACGTTCAACATGGGAGTCGAGATCGCGGTCGGCATAGTCGTTAATAATGCAACCACAGGCACGCATTATCACCACACCAATAATAAAGATAATGAGTACTTTAAGATCTGGCATCCCTCCGGCTGCTAGCACCAGCGCCATTAAACAGGGCCAGAGTAATAACAAAGTGCCAATAGGACGGTCGAGTCGAGTCAAACGGGAATACACATCCCACTTGTGCTTTAAATTCATTAACTAGCTACTCCCACCTAATTCTTTATCTCGGTTGCTAGGGCAAACATCATATACCCTAGCGAGCGTCGAAGCGAACTTATGCCGATAAAAGCGACCACAAAATCATGGCATTGGCGCTAATCAACGCGCCTCTAAGCGGGCGTAAGCGACCACCAGCCATTTACTGCCAAAATCGCTAAAATTCACCTGTACCCGCGCCTGTGCGCCACTGCCTTCAAAGTTAATCACTTTGCCATCGCCAAATTTAGGATGATGCACTCTTTGGCCGACGCTAAAGCCGGTATCGTTGGCTACCGCCGATTTTTGGGTACTAAAGCGATTATTGGCCATAGGCGTCGACACCTGCGCCTTTAAGCGGATCTCGTCCACATATTGCGGCGGGATTTCCTTAATAAAACGCGATGGACGGGCGTAATCTTCACGGCCATAAATCCGCCGAGATTCGGCATAGGTGATATAGAGTTTTTCCATCGCGCGGGTCATGCCCACGTAACAGAGGCGGCGTTCCTCATCGAGTCTGTCGCCCTCTTCGAGTGCCATTTTACTCGGGAAAATCCCCTCCTCGACACCCGCCATAAACACCATAGTAAACTCCAGCCCCTTGGCCGAGTGCAGTGTCATCAGTTGCACTGCATCGGTAAAGGCATCGGCCTGACCTTCGCCCGCTTCTAATGCAGCGTGGGATAAAAAGGCGTTAAGCTCGCCCATGTCCTCGAGTTCTTCAGGCATTTCGAAGGTGCGCGCGGCGGTGACGAGTTCCTCTAAGTTTTCGATACGAGCGTGGGCCTTTTCGCCCTTTTCCGCTTCGTACATAGCTTTAAGGCCCGAGGCTTGGATCACTGTGTCCGCCATCCGGTACAGCGCCATATCCTGGGTTTCTTCCTGCAGGGTGACGATAAGATCCATAAAGCCACTCACCGCAGAGGCTGCGCGGCCCGCGAGCACTTTTTCATCCAGCAGCCGTAAACACGCCTGCCATAACGTAAGCTCTTGCTGGCGCGCGGTCGAACGCAGAATATCTAAGGTGCGATCGCCAATGCCGCGGGGCGGCGTGTTAACCACACGCTCGAAGGCGGCATCGTCATTTTTATTGCTGATTAGACGCATATAGCCCATAGCGTCTTTAATCTCTTGGCGTTCGAAAAAGCGCAAACCACCGTAAATCCGATAGGCTAAGCCTTTGTGTAATAAAGCTTCTTCGAGCACGCGCGACTGGGCGTTTGAGCGATAGAGAATCGCGCAGTCACTTAAATTGCCGCCTTTTTCGTACCAATCATTGATCCGGCCGACAATAAAGCGCGCTTCGTCCATTTCGTTAAAGGCGCAGTAGAGGGAAATCGGCTCGCCATCGGCTTCGTCGGTCCACAGCTCTTTACCTAAACGCTCGGGGTTATTGGCGATAAGGGCGTTCGACGCCTTCAAAATATTGCCCTTGGAGCGATAATTTTGCTCGAGGCGAATCGTGGTCGCCGTCGGGAAATCCCGCAGGAAGCGGTGCAGGTTTTCAACCTGAGCGCCACGCCAACCGTAAATGGATTGGTCGTCATCGCCGACTATCATCACATTGGCGGTTTGGCCGGCCAGCACTCTAATCCAAGCATATTGAATGGCGTTGGTATCTTGGAACTCGTCCACCAGAATATGCTTAAAGCGTTCTTGATAATGCGCCAGCAGATGCGGTTTATTGAGCCAAAGCTCGTGGGCACGCAGCAGGATTTCGGCAAAGTCGACTAAACCTGCGCGATCGCAAGATTCTTGATAAACCTGATAAATTTTTAAAAGATTCTGCTCAATCGGAAAACCACCCGCATCGATATGCTTAGGCCGTAATCCTTGGTCTTTTTTACCATTGATATAACCCTGCGCTTGGCGAGGTGGATATTGTTTTTCATCTAGATTCAAACTTTTAAGGATGCGTTTCAGCAAACGCAGCTGATCGTCCGAATCAAGAATTTGGAAGCTTTGCGGTAATCCCGCATCTTGGAAGTGAGTGCGTAATAAACGATGCGCCAGCCCGTGGAAGGTACCAATCCACATCCGCCCCATATTGGTACCCGCGACTTTTTCTACCCGCTCGCGCATCTCGGCCGCGGCTTTATTGGTAAACGTCACGGCTAAAATCGAGTAAGGACTCTGCTGTTCAACCTGCATTAACCACGCGATACGGTGGGTTAACACCCGCGTTTTACCACTGCCCGCCCCCGCAAGCACTAACATGCTAGATTGCGGTGCCGCGACAGCCTCGCGCTGTTTATCATTCAGGCCGTCTAGTAAAGAAGATACGTCCATTCTCGCCTCCAAAAAATCGAGGGGGCATTATAACAGAAGAAATCCCACCTGCGCGCCTGATCCACAAGACAAGAGGCATCATAAGGAGAGTGGTATGGAACAGTCCATTCTTAAGCACTGTCATTCCAGTGACACGCAGCAAGCACATCCATGTGTGCTCGACGACGGCATCCATGCCGTCAACGGTCACTTACATGCCAGTGCTTAACCCTATTAACCTTTGCGTATCTATCAGCCAGCAAAAATGATAAAGCTAAAGCGATATCAAATAATTACCCATCAAACCGTATTAAAAACTGCTACCGAAAAAAAGCAAATTCCTATAGCATCATTTATACCAATTGACATGGTTCTAACAGCGGCCAAGTCCAACAAGCGATTTATGCCCTGCAAACAGCTCATAAATTCCAAGACATTACATGCCAAGCCATCTAAAGGAGTAGCAATGGAACATAATTTTGAGAGATTAAAAGATCACATATTACCGCTTTCAAATTCTCAGGATTTTCATGCTGCAAAAAATGAATGGAAGCTTGTTGGTGTTGAGATTCAAGAAGATTGGGATCATTGTCCGTGTGGTCAACGAATAAAAGAGCTGTGTTATATACAGAATCAGTTTAATTCTAATAAAATGTATGTTGGCAACGTCTGTGTGAACCAGTTCATTGGCATATCAACTGGTAATCTCTTTGATGGGCTAAAACGAATAGCCAAAGATAACTCTGCCAACGCGAATGAAGATTTAATTCTTCATGCATATCAACTTGGCTATATTTACGAAAACGAATACCAATTTTTAATACAAACTCGCCTTAAACGTAAAATTTCTGATAAACAGTTAGCATGGAAACAAAAAATAAACTGCAGAATAGTTAATCAAACCGTTGTCCGTAAAAATACGTAATAAGTCAAAGCACCTGTAGTCATTTTTGCCCCAAAAGTCACCAACTTTACCAAAGCGATGTTTGAGGCGTTAGAGCTAATATGAGTATCAAGGGTATACTGAGTTTCGTTGGAATAACTGGATTTATTTCCATCCTCCTAGTGGTGCATTTCTACCCCACAATTCCCAGATCATTTTTAGGTTGGGTAGCTTTATTCTTTTTAGGTATTCCGGCTTGGGTGATTCTGGAGTTTACAGGCGAATTCGTATTGGATGCGTCATTCTTTAAGCGCATGCCAAGCGGGTTGCGTATTATCGTTGGAGTTCCCGTGGTGTTGGTGTTAATGGTTCTAGCGTTGTTTATTTTTGGTTTCGTACACAAAGTTATAAGTTCAGTTGGTGGGTAGAATGGCCTATCTAACAATAGCAAGCACAAGGTGAAACAAGATATCCACAACTCTTCAATGTTTTAAGTCACCCAAAACAACTCAGCAGTCAATGGAAAAGTTTAACGAAACACCCACTGTTAAATTTTGCGGGTGAAACAGAACATCCACAGCTCTTTTATGCTTTAAGTGACCAACAGACAACTCAACAATCAAAGGAATACGTCATCCCCTCGGAGTTGCCGCAGGGCATTTGCGTTCGTTGCGTGAGCGAGGCATGGATGCCGAGATAGCGTCAGTCGAATCAGGGACGAGCGTCTGACGCGATAGCATAAGGACGCTAAATGACCGAGGGGCTTTCAACTCCGTTAGGGGCGTCTTGGAGCATCCAAGGAGGATAGGACGAGCAGTCCTCCTTGGTCGGGTGTGGGGTGAAGCCCCACGACTTGATTTTATTAAAGAACACTAAAAGAGTTTGAACCGAAGTTTAACGAGAAAGTTTAACGAGACACCCACTGTTAAATTTTGGAAGTTTAACGAGACACCCACTGTTAAATTTTGCGGGTGAAACAGAACATCCACAACTCTTTAATGCTTTAAGTGACCAACAGACAACTCAGCAATCAAAGGAATACGCCATCCCCTCGGAGTTGCCGCAGGGCATTTGTGTTCTTTGCGTGAGCGAGGCATGGATGCCGAGATAGCGTCAGTCGAATCAGGGACGAGCGTCTGACGCGATAGCATAAGAACGGTTTATGCCCAAGGGGCTTTCAACTCCGTTAGGGGCGTCTTGGCTAATGTGAAAACAATAGGCAAGGAGGATAGGACGAGCAGTCCTCCTTGGTCGACTCTTGTTTAAAAATCAGGGGGTGAAGCCCCACGACTTTGACTTTGATTTTATAAATTTAACAATCGGTAACTCGTTAATTTTGAATTAAATAAAGAGTAACATGCATGAAACAGATCGAATCATCACTTTTATGCGCATAAAAATGTAAAATCACACACTTTTATGCGCGTAAAAGTGTAGAGTGGGTTATAGTATAGGCCGTTAACAATCTTAATTGGCGGGAAATGACAATGCAGCGCAACCTACTCAACGCCTTAATAGCATGGAAAAACCAACCTGTGCGCAAGCCATTATTGATCGATGGCGCAAGGCAAACGGGTAAAACCTATCTGCTGCAAGAGTTGTTTGGTAACACCTTTGCCAACATCCTGCGTATCGACTTTCTTGAAAATCCCGCCTACAAACAAGCATTTGATGGCTCACTGTCACCAGACGAGCTAATAATGAACATTGAGCTGTTGACCAATCAGGCGTTCAACCCAGCAACCGATCTGCTGGTATTAGATGAAATTGGCGAATGTGAACGCGCTGTTACTTCGCTGAAGTATTTTGCTGAAAAAGCACCGTCCTATTTTGTCGCGGCAAGTGGGTCGAACATTGGTTTGCTCAACACCTTCCCTGTGGGCAAGGTTGAACAATACAATTTACGACCTCTGACCTTCCAAGAATTTATTTACGCATCCAACGAGCAAGCACTGATCAAAGCGTTTGACAGTCAAGCCAGCACACCAGCGGTGCACACTAAATTAATGGATAAACTAACAGACTACTTTTTTACCGGTGGTATGCCGGAAGCCGTTTCGGCTTGGTATAAGTTTAAAGATTCAAGCATTTTAGAACGGGTTGAAAAAGTCACTAAAATCCATGCAGATTTAATTGCAGGTTATCGTCGCGATTTTGGTAAGTACGCGGGCAAGGTCGATGCCACACTGATTGAATCGGTGTTTAATAGTATTCCAGCTCAGTTATCACTTGTGAGCGACGAGTCGGTTAAACGCTTTAAATTTAAACATGTGCATGAGCGTAAATCTCGTTATAGCGATTTTGAGACCGCGATCCATTGGCTTCAATGTTGCCGCTTAGCCTTGCCAAACTACCCTGTTGAAGGATTGCCAAAATCACCTCTGGCGGCCTACAAAAAAGAAAATATGGTTAAACTGTTTCTATTTGATGTGGGACTGCTCAATCATATGCTAGGCAGCAGTTATAAAGAGATTAAGCTGCAAAACTATGAATTTAAAGGTTACATTGCAGAAAACTTTGTGCAGCAAGAGCTCACTGCCATTGGCGTTGACCCAAGTTATTCATGGAGTGACGCCAGGGCCGAAATCGAATTTATTTTGGCAACCGATGAAGGCGATATCATCCCTGTTGAAGTCAAAAGTGGCAAACGTACAAGAGCCAAATCGTTGGCATCCTACGTTGAAAAATGTGCTCCAAGTAAAACCTTTAAGTTAACTGGCACACAAGGCTCATCGGCGTTAGAACAAACCAATATTGTAATGCCTTTGTATTTCACCCAGTATTTACCGCAGAGATGGTAAAGAGCCTTGCTTAGCATCCCGAGGTCTACACAAAGTAACTTTATGAGCAACAATCTGTAGACCTAAGGGGCATACAAGCTTTCAGCCAATCAAAACTGAACGATATTTTTTGCTAACAATGCTTGGCCTGTCTATAACCCCATCATTTAAAGCAAATCACTTAACCGGTTTAACGCGCTTTACGGCTATTATTCGCCACAACAAAGCGCTTAAAGCGTTGTTCAAACGCCGTTTCATCCGCTTTAAACAGATAGGCCTCAAACACCTGAAGCAAATAGCGTGCTA
>NZ_JACSDI010000015.1 GCF_022410515.1 Shewanella cutis
GCAATATGCAGCTAGAGCAATGCAATAAATTAACTTATCCGCCTCTTGGGAGCATGGGGCGGAAACCTTACGACGATAAAGAGAAGCCTTACTATGGCATTAATACAGGAATGACTACGTGAAATGAACAGCTAATGCATGAGTGAATGAACTAGCAAGAAAGGTGGCATAAGAAAAACTATAGGAATACGATGATCCAAAAGCTTCTTAGAGCTATGGCTCTAACGCGGTTTGGGGCAAAAGCTTTTTAGCTGCACGAACAGTTAGAGAGATACTTAAGATTGTCATTGTTGCATCTGTGACCGTTGGCGGCATGGATGCCGCCGTCGAGCCCTTAGGGATGAGTTTATGGCGTGTCACAGGGGAAAAAATGACAATTCATCCTACACAACTGACGACAAACTGATCTCGCTTTGGGGCATTTCTTAGTTAGAGACTTTGGAAGTAAGAGGTTGAATAGAAGCATTACTGCTTCTATTTTTATGGATTTGTCAGACAATACTTCAGCACCAGTGTAAATCATTAATTTAATTGGTGTTGTGTTTTATTTGTAAATTACAGAACCCCATTTTATGTCAAAATATGCTTTAAATTTGTCAATCTATGGGTTCAGCGACAGCTATATCGATTTAATACTCAGCTTATCGCCTACTTCATTGCCGATTTCACATAGACATCGAAGCGGTTTTTCTTGGTCTCGATAACCATGCTGGGCTTAACGCCTGCTAAGTCTTCGGCATAATCGGGGCGCTTAACCACCACACGCTTACTGGCTAACGCCATGGCGGGAGCGAGCAAACCATCAGCATCGAGGTCCGCACCAACTAAAGTTTGGAATACCCGCATTTCCTTTTTAACCAACGCTGATTTGTCACGGTGAGGATACATTGGGTCGAGATACACGACATCGACCTCTTGCTCCAGTTTAGCGAGTGCTTCGAGGCTAGAACCATGGAAAAGCTGCATACGTTCACGCATCCAATCGCCGATTTCGGCATCTTGATAGGCACGGCGTAGCCCGTCCTCTAACAAGGCCGCCACCACAGGATGGCGTTCCACCATAGTCACTGTGCAACCAAGGCTTGCCAGCACAAAGGCATCACGCCCCAAACCCGCAGTACCATCAACCACTTTTGGCGTGACGCCCTGCTTTAACCCCACAGCCTTGGCAATTGACTGACCACGACCGCCACCAAACTTTCGTCTATGGGCAACCGCGCCAGTGACAAAGTCCACCACAATACCATCAAGCTTAGGCTCATCACGTTTATGCAGTGATAAGGTATCTGATTCAAAACGCAATTCGAAGGTTGCATTCGCATCGTAGACTAGTTGCCAGCGGGCACAAATGTCCACAAGAGTTGGGTATTGCTGATTAAAAAAGACTTGGATAGGCAATGGGATCACTGTTTAACGGACATAAATTGTGGTCATTATGCCAAAAGCCACCGGACCTGAATACTGCCTTGCAGGGCTAATTATTAGTAGCTGATAGTGCAGCTAATTTACCCAAAGGGGGATTGCCCCTATAATTGCCCCATCAAATGTGGGTACCTCACCCGCACAGCTCACCTTGGAAGATCCCATGTTAAGTTACCGCCACGGTTATCACGCCGGCAATTATGCCGATGTGTTGAAACACGCAATGTTGCTGCAAACCCTGCAGTTAATGCATAAAAAAGACAAACCTTTGGTGTATATCGATACCCATGCCGGTGCGGGCGGTTATGCGTTAACGGATGAGTTTGCCCAAAAGACGGGTGAGTATCTCGACGGTGTGGCTAAATTGTGGAACAAAACCGATCTACCCAAATCCCTGCAGGATTATGTCGATGCAGTGCGCCACTTTAACGAAGACAATCCAGAAGAGCTGAACTTCTACCCAGGATCACCGGCCTTTATCGATATGGATCTAGGGCCAAAGGATCGCATGGTGCTGCACGAATTACACGGCACCGATCATCTGCTGCTGGACGAATATTTCGAGCAAGATAAGCAAGTGAAAGTGATTAAGGGCGATGGCTTAAAAGGGCTGATTGCCGCAGTACCGCCGTTAGAGCGCCGTGCACTGGTGCTTGTTGACCCAAGTTATGAGATTAAAACCGACTATCAAACAGTGGCCGACACGCTAATCAAGGCGCATAAACGCTTTGCCACTGGCGTATTTATGCTTTGGTATCCGGTGGTCAACCGCGCGCAAACTGAAGAAATGCTGTCTCGCTTAGCCAATAGTGGCATTAAGCGCCAGTTGCGCATCGAGCAGGCCATCAAGCCTGATTCTAATGAGTTTGGCATGACAGCCGCAGGTCTATGGGTGATCAATCCACCGTGGCAACTTGATGAAATCGCTAACGAAATGGTTGATTACTTAGGTAAAACCTTAGGCCAAGCTGATGGTCATGTTAGCGTAAAATGGGAAGTAGGCGAATAACTTCTGCCTGATTGCGATTTAACATTGCGCTATCGCCTAAAGCAGCGAATACCTTATTTGGCTCGCTGCTTTGTTTTTAAAGACCAACACCTTAAGTTGTGGCGAACCCTAAACCTTGGTATCACGGTAACGCTTGAGCAGAATTTGCACCCGTTCCACATAGGCCTGGGTTTCTGGATAGGGCGGAATGCCATTATATTGGGTCACAGTTGTCGGCCCAGCATTATAGGCCGCGCAGGCCAACGCAATATCCCCATTGAACTGTTTTAGCATTTGCGCCAAATACTTACTGCCACCTAAAATATTCTCTTCCGGCAAAAAAGCATTAGTCACTCCCATATCTTTTGCGGTTTCAGGCATCAGTTGCATCAGCCCCATTGCACCCGCGCGGGACACGGCTCTGGCGTTAAATGCTGATTCTGCATGGATAACTGCACGGATTAGTGCAGGATCTAATTGATGTTTATCGGCGGCCTGGCTGATTAAACTATCATAATTACGGGTAAATAACCGAATGCCATTCCAGTCGATATCGGAGTCTGGGCGGCAAGCAAAGCACTCGTACAGTAAGATCTGATAATCAGTGCTCGTTGGTGCCTTATCGGTAAAAACAGTGACACCGTTAGCCTGTTGATATTGATAAACCTTGAATTTTTCTTGGCCTTCACTGCTCATGATGCCAGTGTCGGAATAGCGTGCCACTATACGGGGTTTAGGCTTTGTCTCTTCAGCAAACACGGTTGCAAGACTTCCCCAAGCCAACAATAAGCCCAACCCCAATAGGGCAATCGACTTAAGGTTAATTGGCGGTTGGTGCGCTGCGATCATCAAAGTCCCGTGTATTCGTTTAGTTTAAGTACTTCAATAATAGCAAAGAGTTGCTTCATCTCACGGTTTAACTGACTAAATTCTGCAGAAAAGGTTGCACCGTGGAAAATCGATTGTATTTGGAAATTTGTTCTGCGATTTGGTAGAAACATAATCAACTTATTACGAAAGAATGCACATTGAATTGCTCCGTCAAAATGCTTGGCAAGTTCCAGTAAGCGTTCCATAAATGCGGTGTTAAGCAAATAACGAGATTCCACTTGATCCGTTGAAAACACATCAAACTCTTTTTCAAATTGCGGATCTTCAAGTTTGACCCGAACCAGCCCAGCATGGCTATCAGACAAAAAATTGGCTAAACCACCGCGATCCCTAAGCACCACAGTGTGTCCAACAAAGGCTTTATGGCTGCTCAGCTCAACCACTAATCCTCTAAACTGATTTTCCGTGCGGGTCACGGTTTTGCGTCGATTGGTGCTGACATCCAGTTCTTCGACTTGCACATTCTTGGTCAGGGTGAGTTCATTGACTGTCAACTCGATGCCTTTGTAGTGGCCTTGAATATAATCACCAAAACTGGCTTTATCATAATTTGGCAATACTTTAGCTGCCGAGAGCCGATTCATATCGAGGCGCATCTCCCGGTTATACACAAAATCCTCACCGAAATATTTAAACATCAGCGGATAAACATCCCGCTGAGCCAAATGGGTAAACTCCCGAGTTGGCGCAAAACTCCACCAACTCAACCCAATTAACGCAAGAAATGGCAAAGGAGGGAAATAGGCTTTACCGCTGTAAAAACCGATAACTGTCAATAAAGTCAACCCAAGCACTATCATAAAGCTTAAATATAAGCGTTTACGCGCCGCCTTAAGACAGGCCACACGCTTAGTTTCATATTTACGGCTAATGGGTGCTATGTGTTCTTCATAATATTTTTCGAGTTGAGGCAGTTCATCCAAATCCGCAGACAAGCCCACGTGTCCACGATATGTCCGAATCGGACTACCTAAAATAAATGTAAAAATATTCATATTGATATCATAGTATTGCAAGGTGATAACTCACCCTGCACTGATAAAGTTATAGGTAATCGCTTGCATCTATGGGGGCTTTTGCCGCTTCGCTTACCTCATAAAATGGCATGACTTTTATGCTCGCCATCGAAGCGATAATTGATCCTGGGAATATCTCAACGGCGGTATTTAACTCAGATACCGCGGAATTATAAAAACGGCGGGCAGCAGAGATATGGGCCTCGACCTCGTTATAGGTTTGCATCGCCTCAAGCATGGTATTGTCGGACTTTAGCTCGGGATAGTTTTCAACACTCACCATCAACGCGGTCATTTTGTCGTTTAGCTGCTCGGCCTGAGCGATATGCGCTTTAACCGCATTGGGGTCAGCTTTATTGTATTGGCGGGTTAACTGCGTGCGAAGCTCAGTGATTTCTGTCAGTAATGATTTTTCATGACCCATAAATCGCTTAGCGATTTTAAGGATATTGGGCACTAGATCGGCGCGTTTGGCCAGCTGAACATCGATACCCGACAGAGCCTCAAGGGCGGTATTGCGTTTTTTGACTAGGCTGACGTACCAAAGATAGGTCACGATAAAAATCAGCGCTAATCCTAATAATAGTTTTTCCATCTTCCATCCTTAGTTCTTCTTGTTGCTTTTAATGGCTACAGCTAATCATAAATAGACAAGAATTTCATCTAAAGCGTTAGCTAATGCAATCTAATATGAGTGCTCACCATGGTGGTCAGAGCATCGACTACATTTTTCGTTACAACATGATTGAAATTATTCAGCTTGGATACAGAAAATCTGAGCTATAGTTAATTTGCACAACGTTAGGAGCAACCTTTTTGCTCGTGAATACTGGACTCCTCGTGAGTCCATTTTTTTATCCTAAATCTACCCTCGCCCCGCTTTAGCCAAACCTTAGGTTCATTTAAAGCAGAACTACCATAGGTTGCGGCCAATTTTTACTTTTACCTTAGCGTAAATCCAACAACTTGTAAGTGATGGATTTTACTGTTGATGTCAGCTAATTTGAGAGGAATTATCAGGGAATTTCGACGCTCTTTTTAATGGATTTACTTAATGGGCTAGTCGTATAACCATTCCATTAAAAAGCTACAAATCAGCAAGAAAACGCCAAGGTTAAATACTAAGGTCTGCAATTTTGCCTTAGGTGATTTATCGTCGGCTTGAGTCATGACCTGGTTTAGCGGAGTAAAAAACATATTGGGTTCGAGCCCCATGCCAATAAAAAATACCGCCACGGCAAGGCTGCGGATGAGCTCAGGGACGATAAGCTGCTCAAGATAAAACTCATAGGCACCATAGGCTAAAATGCCAATAGCGATACCATGGCAAATCATCGCCACAACAAGTTGCTTAGTGATAAGACTGCTCACCGATGACACTATTTTGCTCCTAAGCCAACACTATGCATTGATTATGGACGAGATTTTCCGCGCAGTTTATCTCTTCTGTGATTTAACTGCATCCACATTGTCCAGCCAAATAGCACGCCACATGCGGGATAAATATACAGCGCGACTTTTAACGCCTGCCAAAATGGTATCTCTGAGGTGAAGTATTGGAACCCTGCCACTAAAAGTGAAGTCATACTCCCCCAATACAGTACGCCAATCACCAAGATAAAGTACCATTTACCCTTCGCGAGGAACTTCTCTAATAGAATGAGTGTATCGGACTGAATCTCTTGTTCTTGTATAGACATCACCTGACTCCTGTTGGTTATTGTCATTAGGGCGTGTGACGTATCAGGGTTATTTTTGCAGCAGTTTGGCTGGCTTTTATGCAAAGCAAAGTCCGTGCAGTGTAGTTATTCTACTTAAACGGACGATAACGCGGCAGAAACGTCAACACGCCCTAATCAATATGCCAAATTTAACTAAGCCAAGCTATCCATCTTAGTAATGAGAACGAAAAACTACTCACTTGCTTAGGAGCGAACTGGCATGGGGATTTGAGGACTAAACAGGTACATAGCAACATACTCAGAAAGAAATCGTCGCGTTAGCAGAGCGACTCTGCAACTCATGAACCCACACCGCAGAAATATGCGCCGCAAAGCGCCACCCTTCATAAAACTCAGATATAAAAAATCAGCCGCAACTTATGTTGCGGCTGACGATGGGGCGACGGCAAGACGGTGTAAATAAACTAAACCATCAGCAATATGTTAACGCCACTTTTTACGTTTTAAGCTGAGCCTTATTTCAGGCTAGCGAGATATTTAGATAATGCATCAATATCGCTGTCATTTAACTTTTTAGCGACGTCTTGCATCATGCCGTTTAGGTCGTTATGACGGCCTGCATCACGGAATTTAGTCAGTTGGAGCTTGATATAGTTTGCGTGTTGGCCGGCTAATGCAGGGAAACCAGCTGACTCAGCACCTTTACCATCTGGGCCATGACATGCCATACAAGCTGTAATCCCACGAGAAACATCGCCGCCTTTATAAAGTTTTGCGCCTAACTCAGGAACGTCTTTGACTTCAGCAACTTGGATTTTTTGAGTCGAAAAATATGCTGAAATGTCGAGAATATCCTGATCACTAAGAGGCATTGCCATACCACTCATGATAGGATCCATACGACCATCTTTACCGCCAGATTGGGCAGCACTGCGGAAATCATGTATTTGCTTTTGGAGGTATGTGGCATGTTGGCCCGCAAGCTTAGGGTACATATCGATCATACTGTTACCGTCCATACCGTGGCAGGCAGAACAAACGATAATTTTAGTTTTTCCCGCTTCAGCATTACCTTCAGCAATCGCAGGTGAAGATATGGCGGCAACTACAACAGACAGCGCAAGAGCTAACTTTTTCATGGCGTTCCAACTTCTGGTTAAGATTATTATCCTGAGCTTACTAGGGTGACCCGCAAGCGTGGTAAAATATGGTTAATGTGATCGGGGTAATATTTTACACGAAAACGTGGAAAAGTAAGCAATTCTTCATAAATTATGGTATTGCGCAGTAAATATATTGGAGTAAATAGTGACTGAATCTCATATAGATTTTCGCAGGGCGAAGTTTTTAATCAGTGCACCAGACATCGCACATTTGGATCAATATCTGCCCGGCGACGTTGGTGTTGAGATTGCTTTTGCTGGCCGCTCCAACGCTGGAAAATCGAGTGCTCTCAATGCATTAACTGAGCAAAAAAACTTGGCACGTACCAGTAAAACACCTGGACGCACTCAGCTTATTAACGTGTTTGAACTCGATGCACAGCGCCGATTAGTCGATTTACCAGGCTATGGTTTTGCCCAAGTACCATTAGCCATGAAGATGAAGTGGCAACAATCCCTAGCAGAGTATTTGCAAAAGCGTGCTTGCTTAAGTGGCGTTGTAGTATTGATGGATATTCGTCATCCGTTGAAAGATCTGGATATGCAGATGATCGAATGGGCGGTTGCGAGTGAAATTCCCGTGTTAGCACTGCTGACCAAGTCGGATAAACTGGCTCAAAGCGCGAAGATGAAAACCGTTAACGAAGTTCGCAAAGCCCTCGCTGAGTTTGGCGATTGGGTACAAGTCGAGTCTTTTTCTGCCCTTAAAGGCACGGGGAAACCCAAAGTATTGAGCATTTTAAATGAATGGTGTCATCCACAATGGCTGGCCAATGAGTTAGATAATCAAGATAACGCAGAGTAAGCCTCTCTTTTACATGGTCGAATGCTCTAAACACATTCGGCCATGTTTTCCGTTCGCCCCCCTTATAACTCCCTCTAAAACTAACGCCTTCCAATCCTTAAATTTCAGGCAAAAAAATAGCCGATAACAATAGTCACCGGCCAAAATTTTAGCTCTTTTGGGGAGAAGCTAAATTCAACAAGACTCAAGCACCATCAAATTACCTTCAATGGTTCTCAATGAAGACAGCATACATCGAATTTACCTCTTATTAAAGTAAATACTCTAAAATTTATCAACCTTAGTTTAATTGTTGGAGTCATTACACTCTCCAACAAGAGTTTGCAAAGGATTAACGTCATTTAGGACGGGTCAGAGGCTGAAAAAAGAGCAAAAAAAAGCCCCAGCAAACAAGTTGCTGGGGCGCCAGAATTTGGCTCGTCACTATAAGTGAAATAAAGGTCTGAAAGATAGAACATCTTAACCTCTGTACCCTACGCAGAGAATAATACGCTATTTATCTTTAATTGGAAAACAGTTTTTTTGAAAAAGTGATAATTGTGTGCGGAAGATCTCAACTTATAGGTGAAAAAAGCAACTACGTTTGATCATCAAATTTCAAAAAATGATTTTAAGCTGCTGATTTAACTCATTTGAATGTATTTTTAGTACAGAATTGATCAATTTTTATGATTTAATGTTTTTACTCTATTAAGGTGATTGTTCCTAGTTGCGTCCTTCAGAGAACGATTGTTTAGTATGATTTGCTGATATCGATTTGCACACACTGCTGTAAAGCTAAGCCAAAACTGCAGGCAAAATTAGATGATGAGGAGCTGACGGGTAACTTTATGCTTATTCAAGGTGCAATCTATCTAGTGGGCGAGATCATGGCTCGATGAGGATGATTAATTGGGCATTTTTTAGGTTATTGTCTTACCGTCTCTTTGCTGTTGCTGTTGCTGGCGTTATCTCTTTCCACATCAAAAACAACAAGGCCCATCGGTCAAAGATGGGCCTTAGCGTGAGTTAAAAAATGTTAGCGACTAGCCATTTAAATTTTAGTGGGCCTCATCCCAGTTATCGCCAATCCCCGCTTCAGCTAGGAGTTCCACATCCAGATTGGCCGCTTTAGCCATAAGTTCGCACACTTTTTGTTTGAGCGTCTCGGCTTTATCGGCATCGACCTCGAACACCAATTCGTCGTGGACTTGCATGATCATGGCGATTTCACCTTGAGTATCGGTTTTAATCCAATCGGCAATACTGATCATCGCTTTTTTAATGATGTCCGCAGCAGTACCTTGCATTGGCGCGTTAATAGCCGCCCTTTCGGCAGCTTGACGACGCATTGCATTGCGATCGCGAATTTCGGGTAAATAGAGGCGACGACCGAATAATGTTGATACGTAACCGAGATCAGCCGCACTCGCTCGCGTTTCTTCCATATACCTTAACACTCCAGGATAACGGGCGAAGTAAGTGTCGATATAGGTTTGCGCCTCGTTGCGAGGAATATCGAGCTGGCGCGCCAATCCAAAAGCCGACATGCCATAGATAAGGCCAAAGTTAACAGCCTTAGCACGGCGACGCTGTTCTGAGGTGACACTATCAAAGTCGGTGCCAAATACTTCAGCGGCGGTAGCTCTGTGAATGTCTTTACCTTCGGCAAAAGCGTTAAGTAGGCCTGCATCTTGGGATAAATGCGCCATGATCCGCAATTCAATCTGCGAATAGTCGGCGGCTAAAATCTTACGTCCCTGCGGAGCAATAAAGGCTTGGCGAATACGACGGCCTTCTTCGGTGCGGATCGGAATATTTTGCAGGTTTGGCTCGCTCGAGGATAAACGTCCCGTCGCGGCATTGGCCTGATGATAGCTTGTGTGTACTCGGCCGGTTTTAGCGTTCACCATTAAAGGTAACTTATCGGTATACGTGCTCTTTAATTTGGTCAGACTACGATGCTCAAGGATCACCTTAGGCAGAGGAAAATCTAATGCCAATTCAACCAGCACTTCTTCGGCTGTGGATGGTGCACCCTTAGGTGTCTTTTTGATAACCGGATAACCCAGCTTTTCAAAAAATAGTACTTGAAGCTGTTTTGGGGAGCTTAAGTTAAATTTTTCACCAGCAATATCATAAGCTTTTGTCTCTAACTCATCAATTTTACGCGCGAGCTCGTCACTCTGTTGACCGAGCAACACACTATCGATAAACACACCTTGGCGTTCAATATCGGACAAGATTTGGATCAGTGGCAGTTCAATATCGGTAAAGACCGAGGCTAATTCAGCTTCTTTTTCGAGTCTTGGCCACAGGTGTTGATGGAGGCGTAGGGTAATATCGGCATCTTCTGCGGCATAGGGCGCAGCTGTCTCTAATGGAATTTGGTTAAAGGTCAGCTGTTTCGCCCCTTTACCGGCGATATCTTCAAAGGCGATATTTTTATGGCCTAGGTATTTGAGTGCTAAACCGTCCATATCATGGCGTGAAGCAACAGAATTAAACACATAGGATTCGAGCATGGTGTCGAACGCAACACCTTGGAGTGTAATGCCCGCGTTGGCCAATACGCTGATGTCATATTTAAGGTTTTGACCGACTTTTTTAACCTTGGCATCTTCTAAAATGGGGCGTAATTTTTCGAGCGCGAACTGCTTATCTAATTGTTGAGGTGCGCCAACATAATCGTGGGCTAAAGGCAGGTAAGCAGCTTTACCCGCTTCTACGGCAAAGGACATACCAACCAGTTCGGCGACCATATAGTCGAGGCTCGTGGTCTCGGTATCCACGGCGATCAGTGATGCTTGTTTTAGCTTGGAAATCCATTCATCAAGCTGAGCTTCGGTCAAAATCGTGTCGTATTGAGTTTCAATGGTGACGGTTGGCGTAGAATCTTCTTGAGTTTCAACTGTGGCAGCAGCCGTCACTAGGGTTGCTGGCACTTTATTATCTAAGACTTCGGCAAGCCAGCGTTTAAACTCCATCTCGCCGTAGCATTTGATCAGTTCGTCTCGATCTGCGGGTTTGGCGGTGAGTTCATGCCAATCTTGCTCAAGCTCTACATCGGTTTTAATGGTGGCCAGCTCATAGGACAGCTTTAGCATGTCGGCATTGTCGATGATCTTCGCCGCCATGGTTTTTGCGCCCCTAAAGCCTAATTCGGTGACTTTTTCGGGTTCTGCAAGCAAATTGGCGACACTGCCTGCCCCTGTGAGCATGGCTAATGCGGTTTTTTCACCTACACCGGGTAAACCGGGAATGTTATCTGCCTTATCGCCCATCAGAGCCAAGAAATCGATAATTCTGTCTGGGCCAACACCATATTTAGCCGCAACCTCTTCAGGACCCATAATGGTATCTGTCATGGTGTTGATCAGCGTGATATTTTCATCAACCAGCTGTGCCATATCTTTATCGCCAGTGCTGATCAGTACGGCGCGGTTTTCGCGGCTCGCTTGGCGAGCGATCGTGCCTATAACATCATCCGCCTCTACACCTGGAATGGAGATTAAGGGCAAGCCCAAGGCACGGATAATACGGTGCAGGGGTTCTATTTGTGAGCGCAGATCATCCGGCATTGGTGGACGATGCGCTTTGTATTCTTCATATAAGTCATTGCGAAAGGTTTTGCCTTTAGCGTCAAACACCACTGCAATATGGCTAGGTTGATAACGGCTTAATAAACTGCGGAGCATATTCACTACGCCATAAACAGCACCAGTAGCTTCGCCCTTTGAGTTTGTCAGGTGAGGAGGCGCATAATAGGCGCGATATAAATAAGAAGATCCATCCACAAGGACAAGTGGGTTATTGGCTATGGTCGGCATAAGTAATTTTCGTTTATCGATGACTTAGATGACGCTAAGCATGCCACAGATGCAGTGTTTCAGCCACGGCAAATTGACTCTCAGCCTGTGGATAACTCTGTGAGTGAAAATGTCAACTGTGAATAATGGCGATAATTACGGCTTGGTGCGATATTTTTAAGTTGTTGATTTTTATGTTTTTATAATATTTGTGTGAGTTCAATACTGTTTCTTGAAAAATCTTCCTGATTTGTGGATTTCTTCTTGACTCCGTAAAATACCTAAAAGCTGGCTTAAATTTCACCGACCCTTAGATTCGACGAACTAAGTTAGCACGATTTTTAAGCAGATCAACCATTTTGTTTACAGTTTGTTAAAACTAAATGACATAAGAAGGATATTTATAATGAAAAAAATCGCAGTATTGCTCAGTGGGTGCGGTGTCTTCGATGGAACAGAGATCCATGAATCGGTTTTAACCTTATTATCTCTGTCGAAAGCCGGGGCTCAGTATCAGTGTTTTGCTCCTGATATCAATCAAATGCATGTTGTTAATCACTTCACGGGCGAAGTAGACAAGACTGCGACACGAAATGTGTTGGTTGAATCGGCACGCATCGCCCGTGGTGAAGTAAAAGCAACCACCGAACTCGATATAACCGATTTCGATGCACTGGTTATCCCTGGCGGGTTTGGGGCGGCGAAAAATCTGTGTAACTTCGCTACCAATGGCAGTGAGTGTGAAGTGAATCCACTCGTGACTGATTTTATTAATGAATTTATTCTGGCGAAAAAGCCCGTCGGCTTTATTTGTATCGCGCCTATGATGATCCCGCGCTTATACGGACACGGCGCTAAGGGCACTATCGGTAATGATGTTGATACAGTAGCAGCCTTTAATCTGATGGGCGGCCATCATCAGGCGGCGACTGTGCACGATATCGTGGTAGATGAGGCGAATAAGATTGTTAGTACACCAGCTTATATGCTGGCGGGTAATATTGCAGAGGCCCACTCTGGGATTGAAAAGCTGGTCGCCAAAATGTTAGAGCTTGCCAAGTAACAGCACCTAAACGCGGCAGGGTAGGCCTTAAATTTTTAATCGAGCATGGAAGCTATCGCGGTGAGATTAGCGAGTGGTTTTACTGCGACTATCGAACCAGCCTTGGGCGAGACCAATCAGTAATCCGCCAATATGGGCGCCATTCGCAACTGACACACCTAAGAAATCCGTAAAGCCTAACACCAGCCAAATCAGCATAAACCCCATATAGGATGGCGGTAAACCTATACCCGCCTCTGGTTTACGTAGTCCCATGACCCAAGTGTAACCGGCGACGGCATACACTACGCCCGACAGACCACCAAAGTTGGGGCCGCTAACATAGTATTGGACGATATTAGGCAAAGTGCCTGCCACCAGCAAGAGGATAAGGAGTGGGGCTGTGCCTATTCGTGTCTCGATTTTCCCACCCAGATACCACCACCAAAGTAGGTTGAAAATGATATGCATGGCCGAAAAGTGTAACAAGCTTGGGGTAAACACGCGCCAGAATTGATTAAAACCAGTGTCAGGCACCGCGCCAAAATAGGAGAGCGCTTGGTAAACGGGGCTGGCGAAGCCTAAATTCATCGCAGCATAAATCAGTACACAGAGGCCAAAGATGATAAGAGTGATTGGGCCTGCGCCAGTGATAAATTGGGTAAAAAGTTGTAATGATGGCGCGCCATAATCAAGCTTTGTATTGGTATCACCATGCTCCCATGAGGCTTGTAAGTATTTGTTATCGTAAGGATGAGCGATAAAATGGGCAAATTCTTTACGGGCTTGCTCGGCATCTTGCTCGCGGATAACCAGAATGGCGACTCCCTGTGGCAATGGCTGAATTTGGCAGTCTATCTGTTCACCTTTAAGGTAATCGACAAAGGCCTGCGCGGCTCTGCTGTTGGGGAGTCTGCCAATTTCTATCATGCATTGGCCTCATGCCAAGCACTGAAGCCACCATCGAGACTATACACATCATCAAAGCCTTGCTCGCAGAGATACTGCGCGGCATTTTGGCTACTGATGCCATGGTAACAAACCACCACTAAGGGGCGATCCATATCTGCTTGGCCAATAAAGTGTGCCAGATTCTCGTTATTCAAATTAAATGCGCCGTCAATATGGCCATTGTTAAAGCTGTTTCCATCGCGAATATCGACGATTTGTACTGGCTTTGACTCGGTCATTTGTACTAACTGATTGACGCTTAAGTGTTTAAAAGAAGACATAATAAACCCTGAAATAACGAAAAATGGATAAGCGATAGGATTAGTGTGCAACATGAGGCTGCATGTGTACAGCCCCGTGATTGGCATAGCTAAGGGAATTAATCCCAGCTGAGGATAACTTTGCCCGACTGGCCCGAGCCCATAGCGTCGAAGCCTTTTTGGAAATCATCAATTTTGTAGTGGTGGGTGATGATGGGCGAAATATCTAAGCCAGATTGGATCAGGCTTGCCATCTTGTACCAGGTTTCGAACATTTCACGGCCGTAAATGCCTTTAATGACCAAACCTTTGAAGATCACTTTGCTCCAATCAATCGCCATTTCGCCACCCGGAATACCGAGCATCGCGATTTTGCCACCGTGGTTCATGGTATCTAACATGGCGCGGAAGGCAGAAGGTACGCCAGACATTTCTAAGCCGACGTCAAACCCTTCGGTCATGCCGAGCTCTTTCATCACATCTTTGAGGTTTTCTTGAGCAACGTTTACGGCGCGGGTGGCCCCCATTTTACGGGCCAACTCTAAGCGGTATTCGTTAACGTCGGTAATAACCACATGGCGCGCACCAACGTGGCGACATACTGCAGCCGCCATAATACCGATAGGACCCGCGCCAGTGATTAACACGTCTTCGCCCACTAAGTCGAACGACAGCGCTGTGTGCACTGCATTACCGAATGGATCGAAGATAGAGGCTAAATCGTCGCTGATATCATCGGGAATTTTGAAGGCGTTAAACGCTGGGATAACCAAATATTCGGCAAATGAACCTTCGCGGTTTACACCCACACCTGAGGTGTTACGACATAAATGCGTGCGACCAGCCCGGCAGTTACGGCAGTGGCCGCAGGTGATATGGCCTTCGCCAGAAACGCGGTCACCAATGTTAAATCCGCGAACTTCTTGTCCGATATCAACCACTTCACCCACATATTCGTGACCTACCACCATAGGCACTGGAATGGTTTTTTGTGACCATTCGTCCCAGTTGTAGATGTGCATGTCGGTGCCACAAATGGCGGTCTTTTTAATCTTGATCAGTAGATCGTTATGGCCCATCTCAGGCTTAGGCGCATCAACTAACCAAATGCCTTTTTCGGCTTTTAACTTGCTTAGTGCTTTCATTTTGTAGGGTCCTAAATAATCGCCATTTCTTTAGCAATACGGGTAAAGGCTTCAATCGCTTTGTCGAGTTGTTCACGGGTGTGAGCCGCCGACATTTGCGTACGGATACGGGCTTGTCCCTTCGGCACCACAGGGAAGGAGAAGCCAATCACGTAGATATGTTCTGCTAATAAGCGGTTAGCGAAGTCGCTTGCCAGTTTGGCATCGCCAATCATCACTGGGATAATTGCGTGGTCGGCGCCACCTAAGGTAAAGCCTGCCGCGGACATTTTTTCGCGGAAATATCGGCTGTTTTCCCAT
Source organism: Shewanella cutis (assembly GCF_022410515.1). GTDB lineage: Bacteria > Pseudomonadota > Gammaproteobacteria > Enterobacterales > Shewanellaceae > Shewanella > Shewanella cutis. The sequence goes on from NZ_JACSDI010000015.1 coordinate 15,454, forward strand.
ACCGATTCGCGTAGCGCTTGGCCTGATTTGAGCATTTCTAATACATGGATAGACGCTGTCACAATCGAAGGCGCTAATGAGTTAGAGAATAGGTAAGGGCGAGAGCGTTGACGTAACCAGTCGATGACTTCTTTTTTACCTGAAGTGAAACCGCCAGATGCACCGCCTAAGGCTTTGCCTAAGGTGCCAGTGATAATATCGACACGGCCCATCACGCCACAGTGTTCGTGGGAGCCGCGACCATTTTGACCAACAAAACCGACAGCATGAGAGTCATCAACCATCACGAGTGCGCCGTATTTATCGGCTAAATCACACACGCCTTGCAGGTTGGCGATCACGCCGTCCATTGAGAATACGCCGTCAGTGGCGATCAAAATATTGCGCGCGCCAGCTGCTTTTGCGGCGATCAATTGCGTTTCTAAATCCGCCATATCGTTGTTAGCGTAACGGAAACGTTTGGCCTTACATAAACGCACACCATCGATGATAGAAGCATGGTTTAAGGCGTCGGAGATAATCGCATCTTCGGCATCTAACAGGGTTTCAAACAGACCCGCGTTGGCGTCAAAGCATGAAGAATACAAAATGGTGTCTTCCATGCCGAGGAATTCACTCAGGCTGGCTTCGAGCTGTTTGTGAATGTCTTGGGTGCCGCAAATAAAGCGTACTGACGCCATACCAAAGCCGTGGCTATCTAAACCTTGTTGGGCGGCTTTGATGAGTTCTGGATGATTGGCTAGGCCTAGATAGTTGTTAGCGCAAAAGTTAACAACTTCTTGGTGATTAACTTGAATGGCAGTCTGTTGCGGTGAAGCAATAATGCGCTCGCTTTTATATAAACCTTCGGCTTTAACATCAGCAAGCTGTTGATTAATTTGTGCGTAGAATGAGGTTGAGGCCACCTGATATCTCCTTAGTTAACTTTATTCTGATTCTGGGAGTTGCGGCATTCTAACGCTAAACCCTATCGGCCTACAGCCTTTTTTTCATGCAGCTTAGCCAGAGAAATTAGTTTAGGGCTAAAGGCGTTGTTACATTATAAAAACTAATGTTTAACATTATTTGCAGCACTGTGGTTTTATTTGATCGTGAGAAATGATAGGGATTAACGATGGCAAGCAATAAGGCCGCATTTAGCACGTTTAACCTGTTGAGTTTAGTGCTAAATGCGAAATGGCGGAATTGTTTAAAGAGACTCTTGAGTTGCGAGCTCATGATAATGCTGCTCTAGGCGACTAAAGGTCGCTTGAGATGTCGGCGTGGCATAAGCTTTAAAAATCATCAATACCCGCAATACACCTTCGTACAAAATGCCTTTAGTGATGGTGGAAGTGCTTGATTGGGTAAGTTGATAACCAATCCAAAAGCTCACAATCATCTTGATGGTATCGGCAAGTGAAGTGATTTTATCGTTATCGATATTTAAAAAACCATCCTGCTTGAGTTTACCAAGCACATGACTCGAGCGTGTTAGCACTTGCTGCTGAGCATGTAGATAACGACTCTTTAATTCTTCATCGCGGGCCAGAATATCGGCCAAATTGGCGTACATAAAACGGAATTGCCACAGGGTGTAAAACATCGCATCAAAATAGCCAATCAGTTGCTCTACATTGACTTGCTCGCCCTCATAGGGCTGAAAACCCGATTCGAGGTGCGCCTCGTAGAGACTGAAAATCGAGCGAATAATATCTTCCTTATTACGGAAGTGATAATAAAGATTCCCGGGACTCATATTCATGTGAGCGGCAATATGATTGGTGGTGATATTTCGTTCGCCATGTTCATTGAATAGCTCAAGGCTGGCGTAAATAATTTTGTCGCGGGTTTTCATATGTTTTCCAAGTGGCTAGTGAACGCTATATCCCCAAAAAAACCTGAAGATGCTGCAACTCGTACCTTTAGGTTATTTGGATATAAAATTGATTAAAGAAGGCTAACCAACGACCGCTACACTGCTGGTAAATTATCCCTAATTTAAAATCGCATGGATTGAGCTCAACGAACAAAAATTCAATACGATTGGTATACGCAAACAACTTCGAGAGGCTTAAACTCGTATCTTGAAGTCGTTTGGGCATATTATGCTAACATTGCCACTATTCATCAGGCAAAAACTCATAAGCACGATTTTTATGAATCGATTTTTTTACAGTGCGCTGCTTTATCTTCTATCTCCACTACTTCTCGCCTATTTGGCTTTTCGAGCCATTAAAAGCCCCGATTATCGTGGCCGTTGGGGCGAACGCTTCGGATTAGCCCAACTTAAACCGACGGATTTACTGATCCATTCGGTGTCGATGGGGGAAACGCTCGCGGCTATTCCCTTGATCCGTTTGATTATGCAAACGCACCCTGAGCTAAGCATTACGGTTACCACCACCAGTCCCACGGGTTCTGCCGAGGTGCGTAAAGCCTTTGGTGATCAAGTGCAGCACTGTTATTTGCCCTTCGATTTGCCTTGGTGTGTGAGCCGTTTTCTGCGCCAGTTATCCCCTAAATGGTGCATCATAATGGAAACTGAGTTATGGCCGAATCTGTTGGCACTGGCGGCTAAGCGCGGCGTGCGCTTGATGCTCGCCAATGCTAGGCTGTCGGCTAAATCGGCGGCGCAGTATGCCAAGCGTTCGCAATTAAGCCGCCCCATGTTGCAACGCTTAGATGTGATTGCGGTGCAGACCCAAGCCGAGGCGCAGCGATTTATCGACCTTGGAGTGCCAGCTGACAGAGTGACTGTTTGCGGCAGTTTGAAGTTTGATTTAAGTATTACCCCTGAACGCTTAACCCTAGCGCAAGCGCTACGGCAAACTTGGGGGCGTGAGACGGCGCCCGTGTGGGTGGCGGGCAGTGTTCACCCCGGTGAGTTTGATGCCATGTTGAGCGCCCATAAGCAGCTGCTCGCTAAATGGCCTGAGGCGTTATTGGTGATTGCGCCACGTCATCCTGAGCAGTTTGCGGCGGTGGCGGATATTGTCGCCAACCAAGGTTTTGAATTTGTGCGCCGCAGTGACGCTCAAGCGATTACTGCCACAACTCAGGTGCTAGTGGGCGATACCATGGGTGAGTTGTTAACCTTTTATGGCGCTGCCGATCAAGCCTTCGTCGGCGGTACTTTGATTGAAAATGGTGGTCATAACCCCTTAGAACCCGTGGCCATGGGCGTACCAGTGATGGTAGGGCCAAATCATTGGGACTTTGCCCAAATTACTCAAATGTTGGCGGACGCGGGTGCCCTGCGGATTGTGAGTTCAGGCCAAGTGCTGGGGGATAATTTAATTCAGTATTTTGAGCAGCCTGCGTTACGTCAACAAGCCGCTGAAGCTGGCCTTGCCGTGGTAGAGGCCAATCGCGGAGCTTTGCAGCGTCAGTTTGCTCTTGCGCAATCACTACTCAAGTGCAAAACAGCCTAACGCTGTCTGGTATTGTTAGGCTTTAGGGACTACTGCGTGATAACCCTCGAGCAATGCCGCCCAGTTGGCAGGCGTAAAGGCAAGTGTTGGCTGTTTACCTTGTTCTTTATTGAAGGAGCGTAGCAGCCTATCAAGGTTCGCCTTCTGCCATTGGGCATTGGACGTTTTAAGTTCACCCCTGTCAAAGTCGATCAGGTAGAAGCGCTCTTGTGAACCATTTTCTTGCTGCGGCTGCCACAAAATATTCTTCGCGTTCAAGTCGGCATGGTAAACGCCGCGGCGATGAAATTGGGCAATAGTGGCGCCGAGTGCTAGCCATTGCTCTGGAGCCATAGATCCTTTGGTTAACTTGGCGACTAAATCTTCGGCACCATCGACTCGTTCAATAATAATATCGGCACGGTAAAATAAGCCATCGCGCACAATATTGGCGGCGATAGGTTTAGGCACGGCAAATTGTTCGCGGTAAAGCACATCGAGCAACCTTAATTCGCCCATGGCTCGAGTTTTTTCAAGGCCCGTAAAGAAGTAAGCATCTTTACTGAATTTCTCCATCATGCCGCCGCGCCAGTAATGCCGCAGTACCCAATGACTGTGCTCAAATGCTACAAACCAAGTGGTATAGCGGCCCTTGGATGAACCCACAACTGCGGCTTTTTCGCGCCAAAAATCGACCGAGAACCAAGCCGGCGTGATGTCCTCTGGCGTATCTTGGCAAAGTGCCATATAGCCATTGGCAGTATTTATGATTTTGATTTGTGCGTTCATGGGAGATTTGTTGACTTAAGCGTGGCACCTGCGGCCATTCTACATTAAGATCCCAAGCTTGCGCCAAATAACCTTAAGGGCTATTCGCTTGAGTTTAGATATTAACACCATGAATTCTCTCTGCCTGTTGAGGCTATCGGCTATCGGTGACGTCTGTCATGCCGTGGCGATGGTGCAGGCCATTCAGCGCCAATATCCCCAGCTCAAAATCACTTGGGTGATAGGCAAACTTGAATATCAGTTACTAAAGCACTTGCCCGGTATTGAGTTTGTGATTTTCGATAAATCCCAAGGCTGGCGTAGCTATTTTCATCTGCATAAGGCATTGAAAGGCCGTCGCTTTGATGTCTTGCTACACATGCAAGTCGCGCTACGTGCGACCTTAGCTTCCCTCGCTATTTCGGCCAAAGTGCGGGTTGGTTTTGATCGCGCCCGCGCCAAAGAAGGTCAATGGCTGGTCACAAATCATAGGGTTGAACCTTTAGCTCAGCCCCATGTATTAGACGGATTTATGGGTTTTGCCAAGGCGATTGGCGTAAGCGATCTTACGCCTCACTGGAATATTCCGGTGCCCAAGGCGGACACTGAGTTTGCCCAAAGCCATATTGCCGAGGGTGAAAAGGTATTGATTATTTGCGCTGCGGCCAGCAAAGCCGAGCGTAATTGGTTGCCCGAGCGTTATGCCGCGGTAGCGCAGCATGCGAACAACAAAGGCTATCGGGTAATACTATGTGGCGGCCCTACCGCGCTCGAAAAAGCCTTAGCTGAACAAATTCTGCAGGCATGCTCGGCTAAACTCGATAATTTAGTCGGCAAAACCAGTTTGACTCAATTACTTGCCCTGCTGAAACGCGCCAGTTTAGTGTTAGCGCCCGATACGGGCCCTGCGCATATGGCGGTCACACAAGGGACGCCTGTTATCGGTTTATATGCCCATTCTAATCCTGGCCGCACCGGACCGTACCTATCGCAGCAATATGTGGTGAGCGCCTATCAGGAGGCCATCGCCTCACAACAAAGCGGTGAGGTGAAATGGGGCACTCGCGCCAAGGGAGAACACCTAATGGCGCTAATAAGTGTTGAAGCAGTGATAGACAAATTTGAGTTGGTTGTGAGTGACACCCAAACCTCAGCATAACGGTATTTGGATATAGGTTAATTATGGCAGCGCAAAAGGCCCCTAAGTTATTGTTTATACCCGTCTCATCGGCCGAGGGGATCGGTGAGTATATGCGTTCGATGATTATTGCCGATGAGGTTAAGCGTAATTGGCCGCATGCTGATATTAAGTTTATTTTGAGTAAACATGCACCTTATGCTGCCCAGTGTCCTTATAACGCAGTGTTACTTGATGATACGCCGACGAAACAAGTCAAAGCCGTGAATCAAATCATCACTGAATATTTGCCAGATATAGTGATCTTTGATGCATCAGGTCGTAAATCGCAATTAGCTCATGCACATAAACTGGGCGCAAAAGTAATATTCATTAGTCAGCATAAGCGCAAACGTAGCCGCGGTATGAAAATCGGCCGCGCATTGGTTACAGACTGTCACTGGGTGGTGCAACCTGAGTTTGTTATTGGTCCGATAAGTGGATTAGAGCGCTTAAAGCTTAAGCTGATCAATAAACCCATTCCGTGGAATATTGGTCCTGTATTCACTCAGCCTGATGAAGCTTGCCAAGCCGGATTACTGGTTCAATTTCAACTGACAAAAAATGAGTTTGTATTATTTAATGCTGGCTCTGGTGGTCACAAAGTGAATGGTGAATTAGCCGCCGATATTTTTGCTCACGCTGCTTATGAAAGCTATAAAGCCTCAGGAATCGTGAGTGTTATGGTTTTTGGCCCGAATTACCCCAATCCTCTGCCTGAACTAGAGGGGGTTGTTGTGATCCCGCAATTGAATAATCAGCAATTTATCAATTTATTAGCCGCATCTAAGGCCGCCGTACTGAGCGGTGGTGATACTTTATTACAAGCGATAGCGCTGCACAAACCGACATTAGCGGTTCCAGTATCCAAGGATCAACCGCCAAGGATTGCAGCATGTGTGGCTAAAGAGTTGGTATTGAGTTGTGAGACGGCATTGGAACCAATGAAAAATGCCCTTGCAACACTGTTGTCTGAAGAGCAGATGCTGCATCTGTGCACTAAATTGGCATTAAGCGAACAGTTAAATGGATTGGATATGGCAATCAAACAGTTAAGACTATGGCTCAAATAGCCGCTTAAAGAGTGGTAGTTTACTTATTGCATTGAAATATTTGAGGTTGTTGTATGGTACAAGTTAATGAAATAGCATCGAATTATGATGAGTTTAAAGTAGACATTACGACATTTGATGAGCCGAGAAAACCAGGCATCAGTGCGATTTTGCGTATAAAGAATGGTGCCGAATTTTTGAGATCCAGTATTGAGACTCATATTCCTTATTATGATGAAATTATAGCCTGCTATAATGATTGCACAGATAATACAGCTGAAATATTACATGAATTAAAAGATAAGTACCCTGAAAAAATAAAGGTTTTTGAATATTTACCTAAAGTGCACCCCATTTTTTCTGATGCACACAATAGTTGCGCAACTGATAATGTCCATAGTTTAGCAAATTTTTACAATTATACTCTTTCAAAAACCAGCTATAAAATAGCCACAAAATTAGATGATGATCATATTGCTATTGATCGAAATTTAATTCCGGCAATAACAGCGATTAGACGCGATATGTTATTAGGTGTTAAGAAGATATATACATTTTCCGGTGTCAATCTAGCATTCGACACGAATGAGAAATTAGGGGTTTATAAAAGAGAGCCTCTTGTTGGTACAGGCGATCATATGTACTTCCCTGTTTCTTCTGAAATTTATTTCTCACAAGAAAAAAATGTTGAGGCATTTAGATTCGTTGGTAGAAAAATTGAGAAAAAATATATGGGGATTATGTATTTCCATCTAAAGTATTTAAAAAATGGTTATGGCTTTTTAAATTTATCACAGGAGAAGCGTGATGAAGTTGTTAAGGAGCATGTTTCAAATACAGATGTTGTTGACTTAGATAATTTTATTAGCAAAGATTCTATAAAGGGTCTACGTAAGTATCATAACGTTATTGAGTATTGGTTGCGGACACGAAAAACTTTCAATGCTATCATTTACGTATTATTTAAAAGAAATCCACCATTAAGAATTGCACGCTTGCATCAACTTTATCAGGATTTAAATGGTATTGATTTAGATGAATGTATTGTTAAGCGTTTGAGAAAATTCTAATCTATGGTTAGTTTTTGTACGGAGATGTTATGAGTGACAACACAGTTTCACTGGTTATCACAAGTTGTAATCGTTTTGACTTACTTGAGAAAACAATTGAAAGTTTTTTAAAGTATAATACTTATCCTATATCACAATATATTGTTATAGAAGATAGCCATAATCGCGATAAACTTGAAAATACCTTAGCAAAATTCAAAGGAGTTGATTTTGTTATGGTTAATAATGATCCTCAATTAGGGCAAATGAAAAGTATCGACAAAGCCTATTCATTAGTCACTTCTGAATATATTTTCCATTGTGAAGATGATTGGGAGTTTTATCGTACAGGGTTTGTTGAAAATTCGCTTAAAGTGTTGCTTTCAGATAAAAAAATTGTAACCGTCTGGCTGCGTGAAACAAGTGATACTAATGGGCATTCAGTATTAACTGAGTTATATTCTTGTTCTACCGATGAGTCGTTAAAGTATCAAATAATGCATACAAATGACTTACTTCATGGTGTCTATTGGCATGGTTTTACTTTAAATCCAGGTTTAAGGCGTTTAGCTGATTATCAGTTGATTGCTCCAATTGCTCAATATTTGAGCGAAGGTGGTACAGGCAATAAATACTATGAATTAGGATTTAAAGCTGCAATTTTCCCTGAAGGGAGTGTTAGGCATATAGGTTATCATAGAGGTATTCGTTACAAACCTAATATAGCTAAATGGCGAAAAGATCTTAATGTCGCATTTAGAAAATTTAAATCTAAGATACATAAAACACTAAAAAATTAATTTGATAACCAGAGTAGTTTTTTCTAGCTCTGGTTTTGATATGTGCTATTGTTTATTAATTAAATCTATCCAATCTTTTCCCCACTTTTCTTTGCTACATGGATAAGCGATCGAGTTTAAACCATTTTGTGCAAGTTTTTTGCAAAAATCAAAATCATCTAGTGCAGTAAAAAGTGCCAATTCCATTTCTTGTGAATTAGGCATGGCTAATAAACCATTGTATCCATTAATAATGAGATTAGATAGTCCACCGATATTAGAACTGATCACCATACAACCTGCAGCCATAGCCTCAATCATTGAGAGAGATGTACCTTCAGAGCCTAAAGTCGGAATGATAGCTATGTGATGCTCTTTATGTATTTTGAAACTTTCAGATGGGCCATATTTAGTTATTTTAACGTTAGAATGAATAGAAAATAATGATTCTAAGTATGGTTTTAGAGGGCCATCACCTGCAAAATTGACTTCTATTCTATATTGATTTGATAGTTTGCTTATAATTGGAGCAATCAATGCAATCCCACGGTAGTCAACAAAACGACGAGCAATAATTATTTTAATTACACGGTCATCACTCCATTTTTTGTCAAAATCAGATTGATTAACTTTTTCAGTATAGAAATTATATATTACTTTTACATTTTTTTTGCCAACATTAAACCAAGTACGATACCAATTTATAAAATTATGATCTACGCACACTAATGTTGAATTATTTTTTATGTAAGATAGATATTTAAATTGATTTAATAGCGAAGATAGAAATTGAATAACGGTATTTTTATTTTTCCTTGGTTTATCCCAAGAGATACCATGTTGAATCGCTATTTGTTTATAACCTTTCAAATTGACCGAATATGAGTCTGTTGCATAAATTATAATGTCAGTCTTCTTATTTGCATTTTTTTTAACCCAATTTGCAAGAGCATACTTTTTTAGATTACCACGAAAGTATCCTGTATTTACGCCATGAACATTCATATGTTCATTTTTTATAGAAAAAGAATCTTTTGCGGGTTGTACTAGATGACAAATCCACCCATTACGAGATAAAATCTCAGCTAAACTAATAATGTAATTTTCGATACCGCCTACAGTTGTTAATGCTCCTTCCGAATTATACATAGAGCGATAAATTATATAAATATTTGACATTATTTTACCTGATAATGAAGTTTGATAATATTAAGTATTCTTTGGCATGCATGCCCATCACCATAAGGGTTAACCGTCTCACCAAATGCCTTTTGGTTTTTTATCAAAATATTAACTTCAGATACTATTTTATCAACATCAGTTCCTACTAATCTAACCGTTCCTGCAGACACAGCTTCAGGTCTTTCGGTTTTATCACGTAAAACAAGCACTGGTTTTTTTAAGGATGGAGCTTCTTCCTGTATTCCTCCTGAGTCAGTGAGAATAATATCAGCTCGATCCATTAATGTTACAAAAGACTGATAATCCAAAGGATCAATCAGATGGAAATTATCTAACCCGCCTAAGTGTTTGAAAACAGGTTCTTGTACTTTAGGGTTTAAATGTACAGGATAAACTAACTCCCAATCTTTGTTCTCTAATGCAATTGTTTTTAGTGCAGTACAAATATTTTCGAATCCAACACCAAAATTCTCCCTACGATGTCCAGTAATTAGAATAACTTTTTTTCCGTCCAATATATTTAGTAAGTCTTTTAATGCATCTGTGTGGGGGAAATCGTCTTTCTTTGTTATAGATAATGTTTGAAATAAAGCATCAATCACAGTATTCCCCGTAACATAGATGCTTTCAGGAAGATAACCTTCATTTTTTAAATTTTCAGCTGAGGAAGGGGTTGGAGCAAAATGCAAGGACGATAATACAGCTGTTAATTTTCGATTTGCTTCTTCTGGCCAAGGTGAAGTTATATCACCAGTACGCAAACCCGCTTCAACATGACCGACATCAACCTTTTGATAAAATGCCGCCAAAGCAGCAGAAAATGAAGTGGTAGTATCCCCATGAACTAAAACCAGTTGAGGTTGAAATTCTTTAATGACCTTCCCTACACCCTCAACAATTGCGCCAGTTAACCATTCTAAGGTTTGATTTGGCTTCATCAGATTCAAATCGTAGTCAGGGGTCAGTTCGAAAATACTTAGCACTTGGTCAAGCATATGGCGATGTTGTGCTGTAACACAAATTTTGACATCTAATTGAGGGTCGTTGGCTAGCATTTTTGCCAAAGGACACATTTTTATTGCTTCAGGTCGAGTGCCAAATACGAGGAGAATTTTCACAATAAAACCTACCCAAGTTAAGATCAGAAAGTAGTCATTGTTTAGGTGTGCTATTGATTCATTAATTAACAGCTGCCATATCACAATTTTCGAGTCAGTATTCTACCTTTTAGGCTGTCTTTTGGCTATGGCATACCGAGTTGGATTAAATGCTATCGGTCTATATCTAATGCTTTGAAGAGTGTATGAAAGATACTTTGCTTAGCTGTGTAAGCGGGTGATAAACTTTTATATACCGTAGCTTAAGCGTTTTTTGTAAATTATATGCACACAAGAGCGATTTATCCTGGGACGTTTGATCCTATTACCAATGGTCATGCCGATTTGATTGAGCGTGCGGCTAAGCTGTTTAAACATGTGATTATTGGTATTGCAGCCAATCCTTCCAAGCAACCAAGGTTTACCCTTGAAGAGCGTGTGGAGCTGGTGAATCGTGTCATCGCGCATTTGGATAATGTCGAAGTGGTGGGGTTTTCTGGCCTATTAGTGGATTTTGCTAAGGAGCAGCGGGCAAGCGTGCTGGTGCGTGGTTTGCGTGCGGTTTCCGACTTTGAGTATGAGTTCCAATTGGCCAATATGAATCGCAGATTAAGCCCCGATCTTGAGAGCGTATTTTTAACGCCTGCCGAAGAAAATTCTTTTATTTCTTCAACCTTAGTGAAGGAAGTGGCACTGCACGGTGGTGATGTGAGTCAATTTGTTCACCCTGAGGTAGCAAGCGCATTGGCAGCCAAACTTAAACTCGCTAAGGCCTGATTAGGCTTAACTTTTTTCGTGAAACTATGGGGCATTGCCCTCATTGTGATAATGAAAAGGATTTTATGAAGGATGTTATGAAGGCTTTATTGACCCCCACTCTCCTCGCAGCTAGCGTTGCATCTGGTTTATGGTTTTCATCGACGGTTGCTGCCGCCCCTTGGGTGGATGCCTCAGATATTTATCTTCGAGCCGATATTCAAGCGCTTGCAGATGCTGGCGTGATCCGTGTGCCTGTGAATACCTTTCCATTAATGTGGTCAGGGATTGGTGGCGATTTAGCAAAAGTAGAGCCTGAATTGCTTTCTCCAAGATTAGTGCAAGCCTTTGCTCGGGTTAATTTTTACTATCAAAATGCTGTCGATAATCGCGGTAATGCGAGGGTTAAAGTCTCGGGCGCGACCGATCCGGCTCGTTTTCAGCACTATGGATCCGACTATCGTGAAAAGGGTGAGGTTAAAGGTTCCTACGAATATTTAGGCTCGCGTGTGGCCTATAAAACCACGGTTGCAGAGACTTACGATCCGCAAGATAACAAAAACTTCCGCCTCGATGAGTCTTATTTTGCGGTGATCATGGGCAACTGGATTGCAACTTTGGGTACAGTAGAGCAATGGTGGGGCCCAGGATTTGATTCATCACTCCATCGCTCAAATAATGCCCGTCCCATGCAGTCCCTGTCGCTCAGCCGCAATAATGCCGCTGCCTTTGAAACCCCATGGTTATCTTGGATTGGGCCTTGGACCTTCAAGACCGGTTTTAGCATGGCAGAAAAAGAGCGTGCCGTGCCTAAAACGGCAGAATGGGATATGCGCTTTACTGCCAAACCGATTAAACAATTAGAGGTTGGTCTGTCTTGGTCGACACTCTTTTGCGGTGAAGGGCAGAATTGCGACTTCGATTCCTGGTGGGATTCAGTCGCTGGCAATGCTGTTTGTATTGATGGCTCAGATTCTTGTCTTGCTGAGCAGCGGCGTGACGCAGGCCATAAAACCCAAAGCATCGATTTACGCTATGCCGACACTTGGCAGGATATTCCCGTTGGTTTGTACCTTGAGCATAGCTGTGAAAACGGCAGCGATTGCGGCTCACTTTGGGGGATAGATACTCATTTCGGCACAGCGGGTAAACAATTCAAGCTGTTTATGGAGTATTCAGACACCTTTGTCGAGTGTGATGGCAAGGCAAATTGCTTCTATGAAGATCCTGTCTATTTAAGTGGAGCGCGTTACTACGGCAGAGCTTTAGGCTCGACCTATGATAGTGATGCACAAGTCTTTGTATTGGGCTTGGTGGGACAGTTCCATAACAGTCGTGGATTCACTTCATTATTGCGCTATGCCAAATTGAATAAAGATGGCACCAATGTGGCGACCACTTGGGCCCCGCAGCCGCCGAAGGAAGATTTACTGATGCTGGAGCTTTCATACCGTATGCCCGTTTGGAAGGGCATGTGGAGTGTCGGTGGCACAGTGTCGAGATCAGAATTTGAGGTACAAGATAACGATACCAACGCAACCTTCTTTAGCAGTTTTGAATATCGTTTTTAGATTTTTATTTTTATAAACAAAGGCCTGCTAAAATGCAGGCCTTTTTTATGTCTTACAGGAAAATTATTGCGCGTAAAAATTGCGGTACCACTCCACAAATCTTGCCACGCCAGTATCAATATCAACTTGGGGTTTGTATCCCACGGCCTTAAATAGATCTTCGGTATCTGCCCATGTGGAATGCACATCGCCGGGTTGCATGGGTAAAAATTGCTTTTTCGCCTCGATGCCTAGCGCGCGCTCAAGTGCGGTAATAAAGTCGAGCAATTGCACTGGGCTGCCATTACCTATGTTGAATACGCGATAGGGGGCGCTACTGTTGGCTGGCGTCCCCGTTTCAACACGCCAGTCTGGAGTTGGGCTAGGTGGCTTGTCTTGCACCCTGATGATGCCCTCAACGATATCATCGATATAAGTAAAATCACGGCTAAGATCGCCATGGTTATACACATCAATCGTTTCACCGGCGAGAATCGCTTTAGTGAATTTAAACAAGGCCATATCGGGCCGCCCCCAAGGGCCATACACGGTAAAAAAACGCAGGCCTGTTGTGGGTAACTGGTACAAATACGAGTAAGTGTGCGACATCAATTCGTTAGCTTTTTTGGTCGCCGCGTAAAGGGAAATCGGATGATCGACGCTGTCTTCAGTCGAAAACGGCATCTTTTGATTCAAGCCATAAATTGAGGATGAGGAGGCATACACAAGGTGTTCAATCTTATGGTGGCGACAACCCTCTAATATCGTGAGATGTCCGACTAAATTACTATCGGCGTAGGCAAGGGGGTTCTCTAATGAGTAACGGACCCCTGCTTGTGCAGCAAGGTGGATCACACGTTGAAATCCCTCTTGCGCAAACAGTTTTGCGATGCCTTCTCTATCGGCGAGATCCAGTTTGATAAAACGAAAGTTGCTTAACGCTTCGAGCGGTGCGAGTCGAGCTAATTTGAGCTCTACATCATAGTAGTCATTGAGGTTATCAATCCCGACCACCTCATGGCCCATTGCGCAGAGACGCTTACTGACGTTGGCGCCGATAAACCCTGCCGCGCCTGTGACTAAGTATTTCATGGTAAACCTTGGTGTTGGGGACGCTTAGTCGTGGTGGAACAGATCTCGAGTGTAAACCTTATCGGCAACATCTTCGAGTTCACTGGCCATGCGATTTGTAACGATGACATCGCACATGGCTTTAAATTCATCCAAATTGCGGATAACGGTTGATTTAAAGAATTCGCTTTCCTTAAGAACGGGTTCATAGACCACGACTTCAATCCCTTTAGCTTTAATGCGTTTCATCACGCCTTGCACCGCAGAGGCGCGGAAATTGTCCGACTCTGACTTCATGATCAATCGGTAAATCCCCACCCGCTTAGGCTGCTTACTGATAATGGCATCGGCAATAAAATCTTTACGAGTAGTGTTGGAATCGACAATGGCGCTGATCAGATTGTTAGGCACATCGTTATAGTTTGCGAGTAATTGCTTAGTATCCTTTGGCAGGCAATAACCACCATAACCAAAAGAAGGATTGTTGTAGTAATCACCAATGCGAGGATCGAGACATACACCCTCGATAATCTGACGAGTGTTGAGTCCTCGGCTCTCGGCATAGGTATCCAACTCATTAAAATAGGCGACGCGCATCGCTAAAAAGGTGTTAGCAAATAACTTAATTGCCTCAGCTTCGGTGCTGTCGGTGAGCAAAATTGGGATATCTTGTTTAATAGCAGCATTAGCAAGAAGGGTCGCAAAGGTTTGGGCGCGAGCTGAACGTTCACCCACAATGATACGAGAGGGGTGAAGGTTATCGTAAAGAGCTTGGCCTTCGCGTAAAAACTCAGGTGAGAACAGAATGTTCTCGCTATTTAATCTGGTTCTCAAACTCGCAGTAAAGCCAACGGGTACTGTCGATTTAATAATAATCGTCGTGTCGGGATTCAGGGCGAGGACTTCCTTGGCGACATTTTCGACCGATTGAGTATTAAAGTAGTTGGTTTGCGGATCATAGTCAGTCGGGGTGGCAATAATGACAAAATCGGCGTCTTTGACTGCGTTTTTGTCCATCGTGGCGCGCAGATTTAAGGCACTATTGCGTAGATATTCTTCAATCAGGTTGTCGGCGACTGTTGATTTTCGGTCATTGACTAATTTGACACGTTCAGGCATCAGATCAATAGCCGTCACTTGGTTTTGCTGCGCGAGTAACACCGCATTTGATAGGCCAACATAGCCCATTCCAACCACAACTATGTTCATAGATTTAATAAAGTTTGGCATGTAGTTCTCTAACCTAGCATTTTCTGCGGCGATAAAATATGTCATTTCAATGAAATCCACAGTTCCAAATTAAGCACTCTTTTCTCGCATTTTACGCCTATACAATACTGGACTTGCATTCGGTTTAAGTCATAACACCCTATCAATATAGATTTTTATTTTGCAACAATCCTATGTTACCGTATTTATGGTCATAAACGCTGGAGTATTAATGTGATTTCAGTTGTCATCCCCGCAAAAGACGAGGTGGGCAATATTGGCCCATTAATGAAAGAGATATGCCAAGCCCTGCAAGGTGTGACAGAGTTTGAAATTCTGGTCGTCGATGACGGTAGCCAAGATGACACCTTTGGTGAAGTCATACATACCGCTGAGGTGATGCAGTGCAATGCAAAAGCCATTCGTCACGAGCGCAGTACTGGCCAAAGCACTGCGATATCTACAGGTGTTTTACATGCACGCGCTCAATATATCGTGACGTTAGATGCCGATGGGCAAAATGATCCCGCGGATATTCCCGCCATGTTGGCCCAATTGCCGCAGATCCATGCTGAACATTTTTGTATTGCTGGTTACCGTAAAAATCGCAAGGACACAGCATGGAAGCGATTCCAATCACGCCTTGCCAATAAAGTTCGCGATGCGCTGTTGCATGATGGCGTGCCCGATACCGGCTGTGGCTTAAAACTCTTCCCCCGTGAAACCTTCCTTCGTATGCCTTACTTCGACCATATGCACAGATATATCCCAGCATTAGTGCGCCGAATGGGGGGAGAAGTATTTATTGCTGTGGTAAATCATAGGGATCGCCAAGTTGGGGTGTCTAAATATACCGCTTGGAATCGGGTCTGGGTCGGCATTGTCGACATCATGGGCGTAATCTGGCTTGGGCGCAGGGCGAAAATCGCTAAGGTCGCCCGCAGCGAAACCCGCTGGCACGATTAAGATGAAGCGACTCTATAAGGCGATGTTTATCGTCTTTATTCTGCTGGTGTTAATGTTTGCATCCCAGCAAGGGCTGTTCGAGCATGTGACCGATAGCAATTGGGTGGCGCACTTTATTAAAGCAGAAGGAAACTATGCACTAATGGCTTTGCTGGCAGTGGGCGCGCTATTTACTGCTGTAGGTGGGCCAAGGCAAGTGATCGCCTTTGTGTTTGGTTTTGCTTTAGGTGGTATTTATGGTGGTCTCTTCTCAACGTTGGCGGCTTTGCTTGGCTGTGTGCTGGCGTTTTATACCGCGAGATTAACCATTCGAAGCAGTCTGCAACGACGTTTTGGCCATCGTTTACAAAAATTTGAGGCGCTGATCATTCACCGGACTTGGTTAAAAGTCTTAATGATCCGTCTGTTGCCCGTAGGTAGTAATCTGCTGACAAACCTGTTTGCGGGCGCGACCCATATTTCCCCTGGGGGATTTTTATTTGGCAGCATGCTCGGTTATTTACCGCAGATGCTGATTTTTAGTTTTGCGGGCGCGGGTATCGGCTTGTCTGATCATAATCAACTGGGGATCAGTATCGGGCTGTTTATTGTCTCTAGTCTTATCGGCGCTTACCTGTACCGTTCGAGCCTGCGTAAGCAGGTGGATGAATTGGAACACTAAATAGGGATTAGGAATGGATGCATTAAATCGTCGTTTCAATAGCGAAGATTATTACCAAGTTCTCTGGCCGCTGCTGTTGATGAGTTTGCTTATCTTGCTCGTTGGCATCGGTTTTCGCTCCCCTTGGCCCGCCGATGAGCCGAGGTTTGTGGAGGTCGCACGGGAAATGGTCGCCTCGGGCCAATGGTTATTCCCAACCCGAGGAGGGGAATATTATCCCGATAAGCCGCCTGTGTTTATGTGGGCCATTGCCCTGTTTTATCAACTCACGGGGTCGTTAAAACTCTCCTTCTTACTCCCCAATGCTCTTTGTGGCTTGCTAACCGTTTTCTTAGTTTATGATCTCGGCGCTAGGCTGTGGAATGTGCGGATTGGGCGCAATGCCGCCTTATTGCTCCTTATCGTGCCGCAATTTTTAATGCAGGCGAAAAATGCCCAGATAGATGCCATGGTGACGTGTTGGATAACCGTGGGATGTTACGGATTAATCAGACATTTTATGCTTGGGCCTAAGTGGCATTGGTATTTTATTGGCTGGGCATTTATGGGGCTTGGGGTGATCACTAAGGGGGTTGGTTTCTTGCCCTTGTTGTTGCTCATTCCGATAGGGATTTACGCCTTCAAAGATAAGACCCGTTTTGAGGGGCGCTTAACTTGGCTTTGCCTCGCGGGGCCTTTGGCCATGCTCGCCGTGATTGCCTGTTGGTTAGTGCCAATGGTGCTCACGGTTCAAGCCCATGGCACTCCCGAGATGGTCGCCTATCAAAATAACATTTTGTTTAAGCAGACGGGCGAGCGTTACGTCAATGCTTGGCATCATATTAAACCTTGGTATTTCTTCGTGCTGAGCGTGATCCCTTGGATGTGGTTTCCTATTACTTTGCTGGTAATCGCCTATTGGAAACTGTGGGTGCAAAAGGTGAAAGCCGATCCCACCATTGCGATTCTGCTGATTTGGGTCGGGCTAGTGGTACTGTTTTTCAGCATAAGTCCGGGCAAGCGCAACGTGTATATTCTGCCCGCATTACCTATGCTGGCCCTTGCAGCATCGGCGGTATTAACGGGCGCATCACCCAAGGTATGGTTTGAAAAACTAGTTAGCGGCGTGCTCTGGTTCTTAGGCGCACTCGTGTTCGTCGCAGGAGTGCTGGCATTTATTCATCATCCTGCGTTGGTTAAAGCACTTAAGGACTATACCGACGATCTTACGGCTATTGGTTACCTGTTTATGCTGCTTGGCTTGCTCTGGTGTGCGCTGCTATGGCTGGCGCGCAGTCAGTTTGCCTTGGTGAAGGTAGGGCTAGTTTCAGCCTTGGGCTGGGTATTGGTGAGCACTTGGGGATATTCATTGCTCGATGAAATGCGTACACCCAAAAGCCTAATGCTGCACACCGCGGAGGTGATTGGTGAGGATGCCGAACTTGGGTTAGTGAACTTTAAAGAGCAATTTATCCTGTTCTCCCCCATGAGTGTGACCCACTTTAGTTATCTCGCGCCAGTAGAAGAGCAAGAGCGCAACGCCTGGCAATGGATGCAGGAGAACAAACAGCGTTATGTGTTAGTACCGAGCGGCGCAGAGCTAAGTTGTTTCGATATCAAAGGCGGCAACAGCATGGGGATTGCCCACCGTGACGAATGGATTTTGTTATCCGCTGCAGAACTTAAGCCACAGTGCCAAGCGCCAAAGCGTGAGTACCGTTACTTTACCGACCACCCTGGGCGTTGGTTAAAAGAATAAAAAGCAAATGCCCGCTATCGCGAGTAGCCTTGTTATTTTAATAACTTAACAGGGTGATTGAGCACAGCTCCGAGATAGCGGTATTTTAGCTGTACTAGCTCCATACACTTCAGACGGAGCGCGCCAGCTCCCAGCTAGTCCATATAGGATTAAAAACACTGCATTGATGCAGGATTTTAAGTCAATATAACACGGGCGTGGGAGCCTGTGTGGCTCCCAAAGGGCGGCTGATGTTTACTGCATGGCAACGCGCTTTATACTGCGTTCAAGGCTTTTGACAGAGCACCACGATACCTTCATCAAGCCTTCACCTTGTATAAAGCGCATTAAACTTCCGCTAAATGAACAGATATTTAGGGCGTGTGACGTTTCAGGGTTATTTTTGCAGCAGTTTGGCTGGCTTTTATGCAAGGCAAAGTCCGTGCTGTGTAGTTATTCTACATAAACGGACGATAACGCGGCAGAAAAGCCAGCCAAATGCTGCCCAAAGGAGTCGCCTGGCAAGCCCTTGCGCTTACTTTCTGTCATAAGAGTCGCTCGTCATTTGAGTAAACTACACATCATTCCTCGTTTCGCGAGCACGTGCTTGCCAGAACGAACAAAATCTAATCTCGAGACGTCAACACGCCCTAATACGATTGGTATTATTCCCACTATCTGACATTGTCTTAACACACTGGTTAGCAAACCTAGTGCAAGTCTTCAATGAGGCCTCCCCGACGACGCAGGCTGTGATGATTACCACTCCTTTGGGGAAAGTATAAGAATTAACCGCAGGCTAAGTTGACCCAAGGCAAGATGCTAGCTACAGAGTCTCACTATGGAAATATCGGCCACAAAGGTATTAATAAGGTTCGCCCTTAAAACTCAACGATAACAAGCACTACCTTGGTTTGCTCAGACATAAAAAATCAGCCGCAACATAGGTTGCGGCTGATGAGGCTACTGCAAGATGGGTCAAATAAACTAAACAATCGGTATTAAGCCAATACAGGATGTTGATCTAATCAACCCGAGCTTAATCCGTCGATGTAGGCATTTTCTCTTTTGCTTTTCGCTCTCGTTTACTGAAGATCCGCTCAACAATGACGAAGAACAGTGGCACGAAGAAGATACCTAAGAAAGTCGAACTCATCATACCGCCGAGTACACCGGTACCAATGGCGTTCTGACTGCCCGACCCCACACCTGTACTAATGGCTAGCGGTACAACGCCTAAACCGAATGCAAGCGATGTCATTAAAATCGGACGTAAACGCACTCGAACCGCATGTAACGTCGCCTCAACCAGACCCGCCCCCTTATCGTAGAATTCTTTTGCGAATTCCACAATCAAGATGGCGTTCTTGGTTGCCAAACCAACCGTTGTTAACAGACCCACTTGGAAGAACACATCGTTAGGCAAGCCACGGCCATTCATCGCCAATAGGGCACCGATAATACCCAATGGAACGACAAGGATAACCGCAAACGGTACTGACCAGCTTTCATACAAGGCTGCCAAGACCAGGAATACCACCAAAATCGACAACGCATACAAGGCTGGTGCTTGGTTACCCGATAAACGTTCCTCGTAGGATAAGCCGTTCCACTCGATACCAAAGCCAGGAGGTAACTGCTTAACTAAGTCCTCCATGATAGTCATAGCAGCACCCGTACTAAAGCCAGGTGCAGTTGCGCCTTGAATATTCACCGCTGGTAAACCGTTAAAACGCTCTAGACGCGGTGAGCCGTATTCCCAAGAACCTGTTGCAAAGGCCGAAAATGGCACCATGTCACCCTTGTTGTTACGCACGTACCAAGTGTTAAGGTCTTCAGGCTGCATACGGTATTGGGCATCACCTTGCACAAATACCTTTTTCACACGCCCGCGGTCGATAAAGTCGTTAACATAGGAACCACCCCAAGCAGTTGCCAACACACTGTTAACGTTAGCAATATCGATGCCTAATGCACTCAGCTTGGCATGGTCAATATGTAATTGATAGATTGGCGCATCTTCTTGACCATTAGGGCGAACACCCATTAGGTTTGGATTCTGAGCCGCCATACCCAGCAATTGGTTACGAGCCGCAATTAACTTATCGTGGCCTTGACCGTTCTTATCTTGCAGATACATGTCAAAACCATTCGCCGTACCCAGCTCAATAACCGCAGGTGGTACGAAGGCAAATACGAAGGCGTCTTTAATTTGACTAAAGGCTCCCATAGCGCGACCCGCAATAGACTGCACATCCATACCAGGTGCTTCACGCTCTGACCAATCCTTCAAACCAACGAAGGCAATACCCATGTTTTGGCCTTGACCAGCAAAACTAAAGCCTGCCACACTGAATACCGATTTAACGCCCTCTTCAGCCATGAAGTGATCTGATACCTTCTCCAACACTTTGAGGGTGCTTTCTTGTGTCGAGTTTGTTGGCAAAATCGCCTGCGAAAACAAGATACCTTGGTCTTCATCGGGTAAGAATGCAGTTGGCATACGCATGAAGATCCAACCAACAGCGACCACTAAAGCCACATAAATCATCATGACTCTAAAGCCACGCTTCACAATACCCGCCACACTGGATTCGTAACGGTTAGTTAAACGATCAAAGTTACGGTTAAACCAACCGAAGAAGCCGGTTTCAATATGGCCATGCCCCTTCTGCACTGGCTTTAACATGGTGGCACAAAGTGCCGGTGTTAAAATCAATGCCACTAATACCGACAATGCCATCGCTGACACGATAGTGATCGAGAACTGACGGTAAATCACCCCAGTAGAGCCCGACATAAATGCCATTGGCACGAATACCGCTGATAACGTTAAACCAATACCGACTAGGGCACCCGTGATTTGATCCATCGATTTGCGGGTCGCCTCAAGTGGGCTCAATCCTTCTTCCGACATCACCCGCTCAACGTTTTCAACCACCACAATAGCGTCGTCCACCAACAGACCAATCGCCAGCACCATAGCAAACATGGTGAGAGTGTTGATAGAGAAGCCCGTGGCCGACAAAATCGCAAACGTTCCCAGCAAGACCACAGGTACCGCAATCGTCGGAATTAAAGTCGCACGGAAGTTTTGCAGGAAGAGGTACATGATGACAAACACCAGCACAATCGCTTCGAGCAGGGTGTGTACCACGCCTTCAATCGATTTATCAACGAATGGCGTAGTATCGTAGGGATAGACCACATCTAACCCTTGCGGGAAGAAAGGTCGCAACTCTTCAACTTTGGCTCTAACCGCTTCCGCGGTATCCAAGGCGTTTGCGCCTGTTGCCAGTTTAATCGCTAAACCAGAGGCTGGTTGGCCATTGTATAGTGAGACAACGGCGTAACTCTCAGAACCTAACTCTACACGTGCCACATCACCGAGGAACACATTCGCACCCGAAGTATCTGACTTCAGTATAATTTTGCGAAATTCTTCAGGGGTTTGCAGACGGCTTTGCGCCGAAACAGTCGCGTTAAGTTCTTGTCCTTGAATTGACGGCGTGCCGCCCAACTGACCCGCCGACACCTGCGCGTTTTGAGCACGAATCGCCGAGAGCACCTCTAAACTGGTCAAGTTATATTGGGTCAGTTTTAAAGGATCTAGCCATATGCGCATCGCATATTGGGCACCAAACAGCTGAATTTCACCCACGCCTGGTACACGGCTCATGGGATCTTGTACGTTTGCACCCACGTAGTCGGCGATGTCGCCTTTATCCAAGGAACCGTCAGTCGATACGAAAGCTAGCACCATCAAGAAGCCAGAACTGGATTTGTTAACGTTAACCCCTTGAGCCTGTACCTCTTGTGGTAAAAGCGTCATCGCCCCTTGCAACTTGTTCTGAACCTGTACCTGAGCAATATCAGGATCAGCCTCAGCGTTAAAGGTTAAGGTAATCGATGCGTTACCAAAGCTATCGCTGGTTGAGGCGATATAACGTAGGTGATCGATACCCTTCATGCGTTGCTCAATCACCTGAGTCACAGAGTCTTCAACAATCTTGGCCGATGCACCTGGGTAGTTAGCACTGATCACCACTGTTGGAGGTGCAATACTTGGATATTGAGAAACGGGCAGGGAGCGAATTGAGAGCACCCCCGCCAACATAATAATTAAGGCGATCACCCACGCAAAGATGGGACGATCAATAAAAAAACGTGCCATAGCTATGCCCTATTGTGCTTGGGTTGCTGAAATAACTTTGGGAGTGACTGGCGCACCTGGGCGGATTTTTTGCAATCCTTCCACAATAACCTGATCACCGACGGCAAGACCTGATGTCACACGCCACTGATGATTAATCACCTCAGCAGTAGTCACAATTTTGGCTTCGACTTGACCTTGCGTATTGACCACCATAGCCACAGCCTCTCCCTTAGCGTTACGGGTAATCGCTTTTTGTGGTACGAGAATGGCCTGTGGATCTGTACCCGCATTCAACATAGCGCGAACATACATGCCGGGTAACAAAATCCCGTCAGGGTTGGGGAATTCAGCACGCAGAATGACTGAACCAGTATTTTGATCCACACTCACTTCAGCAAATTGCAGCTTACCGGTATGGCCGTAGACAGTGCCATCTTCCAGAACGAGCTGCACATCAGCATTATCAGCCGCTAACAATTTACCCTGCTTTAATTTCGCTTTTAGGCGCAGTAATTGCGCACTTGATTGCGCAATATCTACATTGATAGGGTCAAGTTGCTGAATCGTCGCCAAGGTTTGACTTTGGTTTGCCGTCACCAGCGCCCCTGCTGTCACACTAGACTTACCGATACGGCCTGAAATAGGGGCCAAGACTTCGGTGTATTCAAGATTGATTTTTGCCGTATTGATCGCCGCTTCTGCAACCGTGACGCTCGCCAACGCTTCTTTATAAGCGGCTTCAGCTTCATCAAAATCTTGTTTACTGATGGCGTTAGTTTTCACCAATTGCTGATAGCGAGCGGCCTTTGCCTTAGCCGAAGCTAGACTTGCGTTTGCGCGTGCTAGGTCAGCGTTTGCGCTCACCAATGCGGCTTTATAGGTAGAAGAATCAATTTGATAGAGAGATTCACCCTGCTTAACATTGCCACCCTCAACAAAGCTGCGTTTAGTGATAATGCCATTTACCTGAGGACGAACTTCGGCCTCAAGGAATGCCTTGCTACGGCCTGGTAATTCGACTTGGATAACCTGTGGCTTAGCTTCCACTTTGATTACCCCAACCTCCATGCTCTGCGGCCCTGCACCGCCATGAGCGGCTTTATCCTCTTGAGGGCTACAAGCTGCCATCCACAACGCCACGCTGATTACTGAGGCAAGTTTAATTGTCTGCCGCATGAGAACTCCTTTAAATTTTAACGCCACCGTGTTCACACAACATGGGTGATTGCACGGCCATAATTATAACTAAAATTAAAGCTATTACTTATCGTATACCCTATAAGGATCAACAAGAAAGATAAACAAACAAAAGTGTAAACTAATGAAAATATTCACACCTTTATCAATACCTTATTAGTGGAATTGTTATCCTATTTAAAAACTATGTTAACAGTAGATAAGATTGTTAGCGTTATACAATACAAACCCCTTATTCAGCCTACTCTATATCTAAAATGTTGCAAACATGTTTGATGACACAAATGTTTATCATCTCATCATGAGTAAACGTTCAATTGATAAAGCTAGAGCGTATTGGCATAGGTACTTATCTATATGATTTGCAGCATATGTAATCCTCACCCTGTAGGGTAAACCATGGTGATTGGCCACATTTTGCCATCCGAATCCATATAATTTTTATGTAAACCCTTGTTACACAAACAAGTCTAGTAAATGGATAGATATTCAAGCACTTGGACGCGACATTTTATGACCAAGTGTTGTTTAGGGCAAATCGGATATTACATTTTGCACTTCGTTTAATGAAACTCTGCTTCCCAAAAAACGCATTTTTAAAATTACGCTTCCTTGATTCGATTATTTCTCTGCTTATTCATATTCATTCATATCTTTTCGTTATTGGTTCATCCCAAGCAACACGGCCATTAACAACTTATTTTTACGATAAACATGCGCTAACCATTCCAAACTCCTTTGAGATGATGATTATGAAGACTCGTACTAAATTTCTGCTAACAGGGGCGTTACTTTCTTTGGCTGCCAGCTCCCACGCTGCTGAAGATAATCAACTCTTTGGTGGCACAATTAACGGTAATGTTAATTTTGCTTCTGATTATGTGTTTCGTGGTGAATCCGAAACCTTAGACGGTGATATTCCCGTTATTCAAGGCACGTTAAGCTGGAACCACAATCAAGGCTGGTATGCGGGAGTCTTTAGCTCCAACATCAAGTTTGCCGACCCAAATTTAGAAATTGTGACCGCACCTTTTATTGGTAAAGCGGGAGAGTTTGGCGACTCAGGCTTTACCTATGATGTCATGCTGTTTTCGTACCTTTATCCCGGTGCATCCTATTCCAACTACACCGAATTATGGCTAAAAGTGGGTAAACAATTCGGCCGCGCCAATCTGCAACTTGAAATCACACCAACGGTGGATGACTGGTTTGGTGTTGATGGCTGGCACGGGGTGAACTACGCCCTACACCCAAGCTATAGCTTTGACAACGGTGTTAAAATCTCAGCATCTGTGGGTTATCAAGACCTAACGGGTGATGACGCCGAAGGTTGGGGCCACTGGAACATCGGCCTCAGCAAAGCTTACTATGGCCTAAACTTCGACCTACGTTACCACGCCAGCACCGTAGACAGTGACCATAAAGTCTATGGCACCCAAACTGAAATCTTCGATGATCGAGTCGTCATTGGGATCAGTAAAAGTTTTTAATCTTTTTTTGCTTGCACGTTCATCCCGCTGCTTCCCTGCAGCACTCCAATTGCTTGATTTATCGAGCCTTGACCAGCCATATTGGCTGGTCTTTTTTTATCTAAATAACCTGAACTCGGGGTAACGAGTACCGGAAGATCTAAAGTTAACAAACTAACTCAATGCTATAAATGATTATTGTTAAAAGGAAAAATATATTTTTTGACTGAATGCGCATATCAAGGCGCTCTGTCGTACGCCATAGCGAGCTATGGTGAGACAGAGCAACGCAGAGAGGCTCGAAAAGATGCCTATTCAGCGGCTCTGCTTATCCCGAGCTCAGGTTAAATACGATTATCACCAACACTGCAGGCTAACACGCGGCTAATATCGGCAAGACAACGACCTGATTCCTGCTGCCATTGATTGAACACAGCTTGCACCTGTTTTAACGCCGTTTGTGAGCTAAAACCTGCATCAACTAACTTGTGTGCTTTAAAATAACCTTGCACATCATCGGTTAACAAAAAAGTATCCTTGCCAATTCCCCTCAAGAAATATGGCCCAGTATTGCCGCCGAGGCGAGCGCCGCGCTTTTTCAATAACGCCCAGAGTCCGACTATATCTTCGGTAGGCCACTCGGCAATCAGCTTAGCCAAGCTGCCATGTTCGCGGGCAATATCGTGGATCATCAGCGCATTGTCATAAATCGCTTGGGTCTTCTTTAAATGGCGAATTAAGGTCGCATCCGCCGCTCGAGCTTGGATCTGCTCAGGCGATAACATCAATACCTTTTCGGGTACAAAATGAAAGAAAGACTGCTCATAGGCTGGCCATTTATTATCAACCACACGCCAGACAAAACCGCTCTGAAACACCTGTCGGCTCATCGCGGAGAGCAGCGTAGCATCATCGTACTGGCGAATGTCTGTGCGCGTTAGGCAGCCAGGAAGCAAAGCTTCGAGCCCCTTTTTACCACCTTTACGCTCACTCGCTCTGGCATAGATGGATGAGAAACTTTCTAACTGACTCATGCTGTTACCTTTGATTGTCGACGGTTCACTGGTTTTCTAAGCGTTAATAGTACTGAATTTTAGCCCGCAGGGACATTCCGCATGGCAAACCACTTTTACGCCATTTCCGTTACTTTCAAAGAAAATTCCCACAGCAATCGTATTGATAACGACTAAAGTTAAGGCGTAGAGTCAAAAAATTAGCGGTTGCGGGGTCGACGTCTATGGAGCTTTTCTATCATCCATTATCACGATATTCACAGAAGGTGCTGATCGCTCTCTATGAGAAACAAGCTAACTTCTATCCGCGGATTACCGATCTGCGCGACCCATTTGCTCGCCAAGCATTCCAACAATTTTATCCACCCGCAAAGTTGCCACTGCTTAAGACCCAAGACAGTCAACTGATCCCCGAATCCAGCATTATTATCGAATATTTAGATAGGCATTTTAGAAACAGCACAGAGCTGCTACCCACTGAGCCAGAACGCAACCTAGTAGTACGCTTATTTGATCGCATTATTGATAACGATATCAATAACCCACTATTTCAATTAGAAAAACTAAAGTATGCCCCTGAAGGACGTGAGTTCGAAATTAAGCAGCTTGAAAAGCAGATGTTTGCCCAATTCCAACGTTTAGATAACCATCTTAGGCAGAATCATTGGGTTTGTGGTGACAGCTTTACCTTAGCAGACTGTGCACTTATCCCCTGTTTAAGCTACAGCTTTGCCCACTTAAATCTATTGGATTTAGATGAATTAGTGCGTTATTGGCAACAGGCGCAGCTTCGCGGCGCCTGGATGCTCGTACTTGAAGAGGTGTTACTGGCCGAACTGGAAGAAGACACTGGGATTAGGAGTATTCCCTAGCACCAACAAGCACTAAAGATTGCGTTCTTTTTTCAACTGTAAAAACGCTTTCCATTTAACCACTTCTGGCGGTAACTCTGGAGCCGGATCGGTATAGCCAGCTTCTTTAACTAATACCTCTAAAGGCACTTGCTTACCTTTACACACAAACACACCACGCACATGCACGATACAATGCAGGCCGCGCTCACTGATAAAGCGTTGTTCAATATAGAAATATTTTTCATCCCAGCCCACGACCTTGGTTTCAATCTCAAACTTTTTTAAGGGCTTGATATCGCGGATATAGGTAAATTCGGCGGCGTTAACAATTGGCATCCATTTTAATTTGAGGAAACGCTTCAGCAACCCCATTTCGGCCAACATATAGGTGCGGGCCAGATCCATAAACGCTGGGTAACGGGAGTTAGTGAGATGGAAATTGATATCGCAATCACTGGGCAACGCGCGATAAGTAATGCGGCTCGTCCCCAAAAAATCAATCTTACGGCAATGGCGCGTGCGCCAAAATAACAACCAAAACAAACGGAAATACAGATTCATATGCAGTCGCCCTAAAAAGAAGAGCCACAGGCTAACAGAGGTCATACCACAGGGCAAGCGAGATCTGGCTCACAAAAAAGGCGCCATTCGGCGCCTTTTTATGCTCAAGCACAGCTATTTAGTATGGCTTAAGCGGCAATCCCAGAGTGGCGCAGTAGCGCATCGATACTCGGCTCGCGCCCCATAAACTGCTTAAATAAATCCATCGGCTCCGCCGAACCGCCCATCTCAAGGATATTGTGCAGGAAGCTACGGCCCGTGTCAGGATTGAATATGCCTTCTTCTTCGAAGCGAGAAAACGCATCCGCCGACAGCACTTCGGCCCACTTGTAGCTGTAATAACCCGCAGCATAGCCGCCGGCAAAAATATGCGCAAAACCATGTTGGAAACGGTTAAATACTGGCGGAATTAACACGGCCACCTGACGACGCACTTCGTCCAAGGTCTGTTGAATACGCGCGCCTTTTGCAGGGTCGTATTCGTGGTGCAGTCTAAAATCGAACAGTGAAAACTCGAGCTGGCGCAACATCATCATGCCGGATTGGAAGTTTTTCGCCGCTAACATCTTATCTAACATCGCTTTAGGTAAAGGCTCACCGGTTTCATAATGTCCGGAGATCTCCGCTAAGGCTTCTTCCTGCCAGCACCAGTTTTCCATAAATTGGCTAGGTAACTCGACTGCATCCCAAGGCACACCGTTGATACCAGACACGCCAGCAACATCGATTTTGGTCAGCATATGGTGAATGCCATGACCAAACTCATGGAATAACGTTGTCACTTCATCGTGGGTGAAAAGTGCAGGCTTACCATCAACTGGACCATTGAAGTTACAGGTGAGATATGCAACCGGTTTTTGTAGGCCATTGGCGGTTTGACGACGCACGCGGCAATCATCCATCCAAGCGCCGCCGCGTTTACCAGTGCGGGCATATAAGTCTAAATAAAAACTGCCTCTGTGCTCGCCCGTTTCGTCGAAAATATCGAAGAAACGTACATCCTTATGCCAACGGTCAAACTCGGTTTGCTCAACAATCTTCAAACCAAAGAGACGTGAGACAGTGTAAAACAAGCCAGATAGCACTTTATCTTCAGGGAAGTAAGGGCGCAGTAACTCTTGTGAAATCTCATACTTATGTTGCTGTAACTTCTCAGCGTAGAAACTTAAGTCCCAAGAAGCCATTTCAGTCACGCCATATTGTTCCTGCGCAAAGGCTTTTAGCTCAGCAAGTTCGGCTTTAGCTTGATCTTTAGAACGCAGTGCCAATTCATTTAAGAAAGCCATCACCTGCGCGGGCGTTTCAGCCATTTTAGTGGCGAGTGATTTTTCGGCAAAGCTATCAAATCCTAATAACTGTGCCAGTTCATGGCGCAGCGCGAGGATTTCATCCATCAAAGGACCGTTATCAAATTGGCCTGCATTCGGGCCTTGATCCGATGCGCGAGTTACAAAGGCGCGATAGCACTCTTCCCTTAGCTCACGGTTTTCACTGTAGGTCATCACAGGTAAATAGGAAGGGAAATCTAAGGTAAACAACCAGCCATCGAGTTCACGGGCCTCGGCCATTGCTTTCGCTGCTGCCTTGGCAGAATCTGGCAAGCCAGCGAGTTCAGCCTCATCGGTAATCAACTTAGTCCACGCTTGGGTCGCATCCAGTAATTGATTGGAAAAGCCGCTGGTAAGTTCAGAAAGACGCTTAACGATTTCACCATAACGCACTTTTTGCGCGTCATCTAAGCCGATACCCGAGAGCTCGAAGTCACGCAAACTGTGCTCAATCACCATTTGCTGCGCTTGGCTTAATTGGTCAAACTCTGGTGATGCACGCAGGGATTTATATGCCTCATATAGCCCTTGGTGTTGACCAACGTAAGTGCCATATTCGGATAAAAGAGGTAAACAAGCATCGTGGGCAGCGCGCCATTCATCTGTGCTAGTGACAGAATTCATGTGGGAAACGGGCGACCAAATTTGGCTTAGCTCATCGTCCACTTGCTCAAGAGGAGCTACCAGGTTTTCCCAAGTATAAGGCCCTGGATTTTGCAGCACCTCATCGATTTTGGCGCGGCACTGAGCAATAGCATGCTCAACGGCAACTTGAATATGTTCAGGTTTAATCTGTGAAAAAAGCGGTAAGCTTGCGCCGTTAAGCAAAGGGTTGCTCATAATGATTCCTCAACAATCTGTGTAGCTAATAAATAAGGGCTTATGTTCGATTTATCAAGGCGGGAAAATCGATTGCCATCTTCGCCCGTACGCTTAACGACATTCTACAAAGAAAAAAGTGAGCCAGTTCTCAATTAGGATTTACACCAAATTTACCCTTTGAATCTTGACGGCTTGATCGCAAATCAAATCCATTCTCATTAATGATGATGTTCATATGGGCTAATATCTACGCATATTCAATCAAATTGGCTTAACTATGGCGGTTTCAGTTAAATCCATCATTAGCGCCTTAGGCGTCATTAGCTTAGTGTGCTTAAGCCATCTGTGCTTAGCCAACGAAAGCTTAACCCAAACCGAAGGGGCCTCAAGTAACCCATTATCGGCAGCAACAGACCCTTTAACGACAAACATCGATGTCGGCTGGGATAGCAAGTATGTTTCGCAAGGGCGCAATAACTTAGCAGAGGGCGGAATTTATTGGATGAATGCCAGCGTCCAATACGGCAATCTCACCACCTACGCCCTCGTGGGCCGCGGTGATAGCCAAGCTTATACCGAGTGGAATATCGGCCTAGAATACGCCCTAAACTTGAGTGAACACTTAGAAGCAAATCTTGGATATCAACGCATTGAAGGCTATAGCGATAGCCGCTGTCAGGATAACGAACTGTTTGCGGAACTGGCTTACACCGCCGCGCCTTGGCTAGTGCCTTCAGTGAGTTATGTCTATTCCACCGAGGCGGCAGGCTATTTTGTAGAGCTGAGTCTACACAGCTATTGGCAACTTACAGAGCAATTTACGCTTTCACCCTATGTAACACAAGGTCTTGATTTTAAATATCGAACAGAAGAACACAATGGCAAAAATCATCTCCAATTTGGGCTAGAAGCAAGCTATAACCTCGCCGAAAATATCGTCATTAGCGGTCATATTAGCCACAGTATTGCGCAGGCCGATATCGAGCAAGAAGCTGTCGCAAATGGCGACTTTAGCTCACAGGATCAAACTTATGCGGGTATCCATTTCAATATGAGCTTCTAAGTTTTATTGGCCTCACTACCGCTTGGCAAACTATCACACGCCTAACTACACTCAAGATGTCGATGGAACGACCTTGATTTAGCGAGGAACTGGGCATGTTGATTCATCCGTTAAAAGTGCGTGCTAACACATTTATCATATTGACCTTGTGCAGTCTGCCATCCTTAGCCGCAGTACCTGAGAGTGAGCCTGAATTAGTATTCGAATCCCTCTCAAAAACTACCACTACTGACCCACTGCCATTGGGAACGCTGCTCGACAGCGAAGGTAAGCCGCTGACCATTCCCGCAGAGCAAAGCGCTTTGGATTATTCGCCACCCCCAGTAAATATTGATAATGAGTCACCCAAAGCAAAGACCGACAAAACGCAATCCACTAAAACTAAAAAGAAAAAACTGAGCCGCAAGCAACAACTCGCCAGCCGCGAAAAAGTCGCTAACGATCCTAGTTGCCGCTGGCTTGATGCTCGGATGTCACAACTCGAAACGCAGATCCGCACTAAGCAAGACAAAGCTGCCAACTATCAAAGCGATGAGCTCAGCGCTCGCAGGCAAGAATGGCAATGTCTTAAATGCGGTGTTGAAGGACCAAACCAAGACGATCACCACCGCTGCCAATACCGCCGTTAAGCTTCCGATGAATGAACTGGTAGTTAATTCGTTTGATATCAGGCTGATTGAGATTTTTTGCGGCAAACCAAGGTCTATAGCAAGGCAACTTAATAGGCTGGTCTGCAAACCCAATCCAACCTACAATGGCCTTCTGCTATTAAGCACCTCATTCTTAGGATTAGACGGAGAAACTCATGGCCCAACATTTTGACTATATCTGCCTAGGCGCAGGCAGCGGCGGTATCGCCTCAGCTAACCGAGCTGCTATGCGTGGCGCTAAAGTGCTACTCATCGAAGCAAAGCACGTTGGTGGCACCTGCGTAAACGTGGGCTGCGTGCCTAAAAAAGTCATGTGGTATGGCGCGCACATCGCTGAAGCCATGAACCTCTACGCCAAAGATTATGGATTTGATGTTTCGGTCAACAAATTCGACTGGAACACCTTAGTCAACAGCCGTGAAGCCTATATCGGTCGCATCCATGAAGCCTACGGCCGCGGCTTTACCAATAATAAAGTCACCTTACTCAATGGCTACGGCCGCTTTGTGAATGGCAACACCATTGAGGTGAATGGCGAGCACTACACTGCTGACCATATCCTCATCGCCACCGGTGGCGCGCCAACCATCCCAAACATTCCTGGTGCGGAATATGGCATTGATTCCGATGGTTTCTTCGCCCTGCGCGAACAACCTAAACGTGTCGCTGTAGTCGGCGCTGGCTATATCGCCGTTGAAGTCGCGGGCGTGTTACACGCACTCGGCAGTGAAACTCATCTATTTGTACGTAAACATGCACCGCTGCGTAACTTCGACCCTATGCTAATCGATGCCCTCGTCGATGCCATGAAGACCGAAGGCCCAACCCTGCACACCAACAGCGTCCCACAATCCGTAGTCAAAAATGCCGACGACAGCCTGACTCTAAACCTTGAAAATGGCGAAAGCGTGACCGTCGATTGCCTGATATGGGCGATTGGTCGCTCACCAGCAACAGGCAATATCGGCCTAGAAAACACCGAGGTGCAACTGGATAGCAAAGGTTATGTGATTACCGACGCACAGCAAAATACCACCCACAAAGGCATTTATTGCGTGGGTGATATTATGGCGGGCGGTGTGGAACTGACCCCAGTTGCGGTTAAGGCGGGTCGTTTACTCTCCGAGCGCCTATTCAACGGCATGAGCAATGCCAAAATGGATTACAGCCAAATCCCAACCGTGGTCTTTAGCCATCCACCGATTGGCACTATGGGCTTAACCGAGCCAGAAGCCCGCGCGCAATATGGTGATGATAATGTGAAGGTTTACACCTCCACCTTCACCTCCATGTATACCGCCGTCACGAGCCACCGCCAAGCCTGTAAGATGAAGCTGGTCTGCGCCAGTAAAGAAGAGAAAGTTGTGGGTATTCATGGAATTGGCTTTGGCATGGATGAGATCCTCCAAGGCTTTGGCGTCGCCATGAAAATGGGCGCCACCAAAGCCGATTTCGATGCCGTTGTCGCCATCCACCCAACTGGCGCAGAGGAATTTGTTACGATGCGTTAGTGTAGAAAACCCACCTACACACGTTCGTACTGTAGAAAAACTGCAAGGCCAGAGCACCTTTCTCTGGCCTTTGTTTATTGACCTCATTGATACACTGGCGTTTCTAAAACATTTTGCCCCTTTGTGTGTTTAGGCTCATTAGCTCAAACGAAAATTCCCACATCTACTGCCATACAAATTCTTATCTATTTGCCTATGTTTGGCCTTATCAGAAATCGACTAACAATGTATGGCTATATAGTCATATTTAAATTTAGATACTTTTGTGTGATTTTAAGACAATATCAGTGCGCATTAACTCCATCTTTATCAAATAAAATTCTATAAAATCAAACAATTATAGCAGCTTAGCTTTAGTTAATAGGTTTGAAAAACGCGCATGCGCACTAATAACATGTTAGCCTTCAAGCAATATCTTCAACATTTGGGAATAGTGATGAAATGTGAGAAATGTTCTGAATTTCGTGAGTTGCCATTACATCTACATGAACTATATATGTTTTGCGATCTACTGAGAAATAAGTCAGATGTGTATAAGCTTTCAAAGAATGAACTAAAACAAGAAACAGAGGCTCATACCGAAAGTATTGCTAAGTGGTTAAAATTAGCTAGTCAGTTGGATAATGTTCAACTGAACCCATTTCGTTATGAAGAAGCGCATTATTGGTGTGAGTCAGCTGGAGATGAGCTAGATTCTGATGCATATCATAATAGTTCAATCATTACACCGCTCACGCGCTTCTTGTTCATTTCAAATGCGCTTGAGGAGACGTACCGTTTTACTAACTCACAATATGAGTTCCATTATGCTCGTGCTCAACTAAAGAATAACTCACTCGAACGAAAAAGGAATTACTCAGCTCAAGCAGCATGGTTACTTGATGAAGTTTATAGTGATTTGGAAGTCCCGTTGCACTATGGTCACAAAGTCGACGGTTACCTAGCTCAAGTTAAGGAATATCAAAAAAGGTTCGATAATAGCTTTGACATTCAGTTGGAAAACAATGGAAAACTTTCATTTGGTCTTTCGCTTGTAAGAAATATTAGAAACCACATAGCACATGGCGTTTTTCCAATAGTAGATAACCCAGAATATAGCCACGAATGTTTTAACCCAAAAACGAAGAATCTTATTCTGAATATCTTAGGTTTTTCATCTCGTATAGCCACAATGAATATACAAATAATTTTAAATGCTACTCACCATGGATTTGAATCAGAGTTTTATCGTTATCTATGTGGAGACCCTGACTTTGGACATAAGTTAGAGCAATGCATTACTCCAGAATACCTCCGGCGTTTACATCTAAAGCAGGATTTTGGCTTAAATGAGAGCTCACAATGGGCAATACGTTCGACATGGGAAGAGGAAGGCTAACAAACGCTTCAAGAGGGACAGCCAACGCATGGCATTTTTACTATGCGTTGGTTTTCGTGGTTACGGTGTTATGCGAAAAGTTAGTAATAGCGTTGGCTGCCCCTTAAGCGGGCGTTATGTTTTTTGAAAAGTTTAGCGTAACTGAAAGAAAATGGTGCGGGTCAGGGGAATCGAACCCCTCGGCAACTATTGGATAATGTCTAAGTGAAAATTCCCCGTATTCGCAATGTCATAGTCAGACCCGCAGCGCCGTACCGCACCATACAAATACTGTAATCATTTCCATAAAATATGACCCCATAGTTGTATATAGAAAAAAGCATACGGTCACGAGGTCTGCCAAGACAGATAGAATACTGGTGAACTTCCAGCTATGGGACATTATTGAGTCCAATGCTGAACAAACTTAGATAAAAGTTCGTTAAAATTCATTGCGTTAAAGTTTACCCTGTTTTAAGTTGGCTGTAAAGGAAAACATAACAAACGCTTTAAGGCGGATTCGCAACGCTTGGTATTTTTACTATGCGTTGCGTTTAGTGTTTAGTGTTTAAGGTGGTATGCGGTGGCGTCTGTATTGCGTTGCTCACACCTTAACAGGGCGTTATCGCCATATAAATTTTAATCCGAAACTCAAAAATTAGAGTTCAAAATCTACCACGCTTTTGTCCCCAAGCGTGCTGATTAAGGTTATTAAGTCTACAGGCTACGACAATGCTAAATAGGTGGGCCATGGTGATTAGCGAGACGACCGTCCGCCCCATGGACGGGGCTGTCGAGCATCCAAGGAAGGACTTGCTGCGTGTCGTTGAGCAAATACCATGGGTCGCCCTTAAATATGGCCTGCATTTAATAACCAAGCAGTGATATTGGCTTTTCTATATTTAAGGCTCTTCTGTCCCAAAGCCTGCTGCCTTGGGTTTTTAAAAATCTACAGGCTACGTCAGTGCTAAATAGGTGGGCCATGGTGATTAGCGAGACGACCGTCCGCCCCATGGCCGCTTTTTTGCATCCATGCCATCGCTGCATTCGTGAATCCATTCACATCAGACGGGCGGCCCTGCATCCAAGGATGGGCTTGAACAACATCCGTGTTTAACAGCCAGTTCGCCATCCATAGCTCTCGTTCATAAGCTCAGAAACCCTAGGTTTCTATTCACAGTGTCGTTGAGCAAATACCATCGTTCGCCCTTAAATATGGCCTGCATTTAATAACCAAGCAGTGATATTCGCTTTTCTATATTTAGCGCCCTTCAATATTTAACGCCCTTCTATCCATTCACTTTTGTGTACTACAGAGGTCATCGTCTAGCCATGTTGGATACTTCTTATAAAATAAAAAGGCGGCGCGCTATTGAGGTGAGCGTGCTTAACCTCAATCCCCTCTGCAACATCTTACTCTTTCACATCACACTGCGATTTACCCGCTTGATAACAGCTGGGTTGGCGTGGGCAGACTGCGCCGCGAGAGCAAATCAGGCGGGCATCGTTTTTAATCCCGCGTTCAATCCAGTTGATATTCAATATCTTAGCAATGCTGACTAAGTCACTTTTGATATGCTTAGGGATCGCCACTGAGCCGCCACCCGCAACACAGGCTGATTTTAGATCATTGGCGATAGAGAGGGCATCTTTGCCTTGAGCTTCAATGGCCGGATTGAGATCAATGCCAGCACAGAGCACATGGGGGTTGCCCGCAGAATCTTCGACCTTGATCGATTCGCAGCAATAAATTCGCGGTTCATTACCCACATTTAAAATCGAAATCTGCGCCGATGTCCCAACTGAAGGTTCACTGATCATTCTAAACACCGCCCAGTGTTGGCAAGGATCTTCCACCAGCCGCATATTGCCCCAAGGCAGGGGAATACCATTGCCGCGGTAAACGGCTTTAAGCTTGCCCGGCGCGTAGGCATCAAAATAATGCCAATGGGGATAAGGCGATACCACGGTCATCCGCCGCATAGCAACCGAGGCCGACACTTGTAGCTGTTTATGCACCTCAATTTCGTAGCCGTGGCGGTCGAGTAATTGCCGATAAGGCACTTTAGGGCATAACAGGGCTCCGGCGAAAAAGCTGGACTCAAACTCACGCCATGCATGCAAAATATCCTGTGCGTTCAGGGTATTAGATTGCATTGTTACTTCTTCATCCATCTGCAATTTACGGCCGGAGATCATCACACTCTTAAGCCCATCCTTATTGTGTAACACACAATGGCCGATATGGGCGGCGAGATCGTACTTAAGCCGACTGGGGCGGTTTTTAAGCATTTTATTGATATAAATCGTGCTGGGTGGCTCAAAAAAAGACGTGACTAACTGATGCGAACTGACACCACGCTCATCAATCACTTCCTGTGGAGTGCTATCTATCCACTTGATTTTCAAACCTACTCCCTTAGCAATATCCAGCATTTCATCGAGGGATAAGGGCATACGCTTCAACCCTACCTCTTCGGCGGCACGTTCAAGGTCGGGGAAATGGTTTTGATGATGTTCTTGATGGGCGCGGATTAACAAATGGGCAAATTGTCGGCCTGAGATCCCGGTCTGCGACAACATTTCTGGTATGGCAATTTGCAAAATATCATTTGAAAACAGAAAACTGGGTTCAAGCGCCATACCGCTAATCCCACCACGGCGGCCTTTGTCTGGCGTGATGGCACTCTCTTCGGGCACATCGTCTAAAAACCAGTCAACGTCCTTTTGAAACACTGTCGCAATCACCGCCAGCATTTCGGCACTGGGCACGCGCTTACCACGCTCGATCATCGATAAATATGACACCGATGGCGCACTACTCGCATCGACGCGGATGCAGCGTGCCGATAAATCTTCCATGGTTAAATTATTACGTTTCCGTAGGTTACGTATTTTGGTGCCAAGGAAATGTGACTTTCTCATCAAGCTCTGGTCATTGCGCATTTTGTAAAATTCACATTGTAAAATTTTTATTGTGAAATTGTAGTAAAAAATACACTAGACTACAAATCAAGCAATCGAGGAAAGGTTATCCGCCCGATACTGCTTAACCATTAACGCTGTCGGACAAGCCAAATTGAAGACGAATGTTGAACAATTAGATGTGAAATCAAGGCCCTAATTTTTTAAATTGGAAAGTGTAGAGGAACTAGCGATGAATATGTCAATTATCAAGAGCCACCAGATCCAACCGAATCTAAACAGCTTCATCGCCGAAGAAGTACTTGCCGTCGCCAAAGTGAATGCGGCAGAACATGAAAAACTCGCCCATGCGAAGCAATTCCTCGACCGTCATTTCCCGCTGGATTCGGGTTCACACCAAGAGGTGATCAGCTACGTAGTTTACTACCAACACCTGCTGGCTTTTTTTGCCGACGGTAGTCACAGCGGATTACGTCAAGCCAAACAGTTTGTGGCCTTTAATGGCACAAAGGACGCACCTAGCGCCATAGTGTTACAGGATCAAGGTTGCCATGTAGAGCTATGTTTTGACCGCACAGGTATGATTGGCGCACGGGATTTGGCTAATTTAGAAGATGTGCAAATCGAAACACCAATGGAACTCACTGCAGAGCCAAAGACGACACGTAACACCACATCTCGACACTGGTTAAGCCTGTTACATGCAGGAATGCCAAGCGCAAACGATATTCAAGACAAGCTGTTTACCGCTAAGGATGGTGGAGACTACAGCCTACAAAGTATCGTAAACCTCTAAAACCGCTCTATGCTCAGAGGAGAAACACCGCTCGGTGGTTCTCCTCAACTTTTAATTACCATCGTCAGCTAGTCAGTCAGATAAATTGACTCTAAGAATAAGCTTAATTGATTCTAAAGATAAATTTAATTGATTTTATTGATGATTAATTTAGCCGCTATAATACCCGCTTTTATCAGCGTCCAAGTTCTGCTCAGATGACCGCCATATTGCGAGTCCTGCTGTAGTGAGAACGATAGGATTGTGTCGCTCCCCCTAAGGCGTTATGAATTTTTCATCAATATTCTCACAACTTAAAGATCCCCATCGCCTTATTTTTATCTGCGCTGCGTTGCTATGTCTCACGCCATTTATGTCATCTCCCATGGCGCTTGTACTCGGCTTTACCTTAGCCAGCCTTGGATGGGTACCTAAAGACTGGAATATCGCGGCACTCACCAAAAAATTACTGTCTTATTCGATTATTGGCCTAGGGTTCGGCATTAACTTAACCGCTGCGATTGAGGCCAGTAGCCACAACTTAGGGCTCATTATCGGCTCAATTATTTTCACGCTGATTTTAGGCTTTATCGTCACTCGAGCACTGAAGTTTGACCCTATTACAGGGCACTTGATTGCCTCCGGCACAGCCATCTGTGGAGGAAGTGCTATTGCAGCCGTGGCACCTGCTGTTAATGCCAAAGCCGATCAAACCGCTACGGCATTAGCCTGCGTGTTTGTACTTAATTCGGTAGCTTTGTTTTTATTCCCCGCCCTTGGGCATTTACTCAATATGAGCCAATATGATTTTGGCGTGTGGAGTGCTATTGCGATTCATGACACTTCCTCCGTGGTGGGCGCAGCCTCCGCCTACGGTGATGAAGCGCTAAAAACTGCGACGACCATTAAACTGGCACGCGCACTGTGGATTATTCCTATTGCCCTTATCAGCGCACTGATCTTTGGTGGTGATAAGCGCAAACTTAACCTACCGTATTTTATCGGTTTTTACTGTTTAGCCATTGCTATCGCCCATTGGTTGCCGCAATTCCAACCGCTCTACGACACCTTGTTTATGGTATCGAAGCACACGCTAGTGCTGTGTTTGTTCTTGATTGGCGCGGGGATTACAGTACAAAAAATGCGCGCAAGTGGCCCAAAACCATTGCTGTTAGGGGTAATTTTGTGGATGGCGATCGGGGCAACATCTTTAGCTTATATTATTTATTTTCAATAAATTGTAGGCTTATTCGGCATTAGGCTTTATCCGCCAAGCCAAACCCAGCACACCTAAAAAGGCCGAAAATTCGATAAACGACCGAAGTAGTCCAGAGGTTTGCGTGGATGCAACTAGGGCAATAAGACAAAACACAATCAGCAGCGAGTTTTTCATTTGCATCCTCCAGCATAGTTAGGGGATGCTCAGTATTCTTTAGAACCAAAAAACCGGCCAATATCGATTTAAAATAACAAATAGCTATAACAACTAAGCCAGTAAACCCGTGTTTAGGTGACAGCATGAATGGAATCCCCCTTGTAGGCAAACCGCTCGCTAATCACAGAAGACATATGGAGTGAGTAGCTCAGTATCCCCTTCAATTTGCTACAGAATAGGTGTGGGCCGACGCACTAAGTAACCACTTACAATCGATAGGATGCAGTAAGCGGTAAAGAAATAGAATCCGCTCTCAAATTGTGCCTGCGTCTTGAGTATTTCCCCCATACCGCCCGAAGCATTGCCCGCCAAAAAGGTAATGATCAAGGCCACCACAAACACATCGGCCATAGACCACTTAGCAAGCAAATCGACAATATGATGAATACGCCATTGTAGCGCAATCGAACTTACGCTTTGCTGTGCCAACATTAAGCTAAGTTTAATGGCGGGGATAATAATACTAAATAGCATCACTAGCCCTGCGACTAAGCCATTGCCTGTATTATATAATTCAGTGACTGTGCTCCAAATACTGCGGGTCTGTTGCAATACTTGCACCTCACCTTTGAGAGTGTTCAGCCCCAGTAGACCACTGACCATATTTAACATGCCACGGGCACTGTTATGCCCTAAATCCTCATCAAAACTGCGCGCTACTTGTTCGATGCCCTGCTCGGTAAGTTTGGCCTTATCTATGCTGCCGTTAATGCTCAAAATAGGTTGTGTCACACCTGGGATCAACAGTGCTAAAGACAGCAGAATGACGAGAATGGGTAAAATTGATTTCCGTATATTATTCATAACTGAGCTCAATATAAACGTTAGCTCAGTGTAAGACCTTAAACGCCGCAAGTACAATGAATGCACCTGACATCATGGCCGATATCAGGTACTACAAAGACTTATCAATAAAAAGGGGTTGGATCTATATCTAAGGAGCTTGGCGACACACCACGTTCAATGTGTAGTTCTGACTTGAGCAGATCAACCATGACCACCTCTGTGTAACGCTTTGCTTTTAGAGAATAAAAACATTTAACGATTGGGTGTAATGCATCTCTATCCTTCGAAGCCCAAACAATACCCACACGTCCATCGGATAATTCCACCAACGAACCAACAGGATAAACCCCGATACAACGAATAAAATCGTAGACTAACTGCTGATCTAAGTGGAATGGCGTCAAACTCAGCAATATCTTAAAGGCAGCCGCAGGACTCATAGCCTCTTTGTAACAGCGCGTGGCGGTTAAAGCATCAAAAATATCGACAATACAACTCATGCGTCCATGGAGCGGGATTTCATCACCCTTTAATCTCCTTGGATAACCTCGTCCATCCAACTTTTCATGGTGCATTAGACACACGTCTTTACTGATCTGGGAAAGGCCTTTTGTTTCGCTCATAATTTCAAGCGCATACACTTGATGCAACTTCATATGCTCGAATTCTTCAGGCGTAAGCTTGCCCGGTTTATGCAGGACTTTATTATCGACCTTAATCTTGCCGATATCGTGCAAAATGCCACCAACGGCCATTTCTCTTAGCATGCTGCGGTCAAGTTTTAGATATTTGCCAAAAGTGACTAAAAGAAAAGCAACATTTACTGAGTGTTCAAGTAGATAAGCATCTTTAGTACGCAGTGCTGACATGCACTTTAGGGCATCTTCATCCAAAAGCACGGACTCGATCATGCTATCTGCCAAGGCTTCGAATGGTGCGACTTCTATCGCTTTACCCTCGAATGTTTCAGAGAGCACTTTCCGAATCAAATCCTTAGCCTCAGTCAAAATAACCTGAGCCTGCTCCTGTTGTTTTTCACGGGTTACGATGGGTTTTTTAACTTGGCTATCGTTGCTGGCTTTGCGTTTAAAACCACAATGTTCAGCCGAGCGTTCAGTATCAACCCAAACATATTTGATGCCATTTTTAGTTAATTTTAGAATCGCGTCCTTGTGTTTGATTTGCCCAGCATTTGCAATAGCCAGCCGACCTTGATCATTTTTATCAATTGCCGAGACAAACATTCCCAGAGTCAATTTCGACACTGGCAATTTGATTAGGTCAACCGATTCTGCCGACTCACTCATAACTGCAACCCCAAGGTGTAAAAATATTGCCGCAATCAATTACGAAACATTCCGCACTGTTGGGTGCGCGATGCTGTTATTTACTTCCTGAAAGTATAAGGACAGTATAACCCGCATTTTATGCTGAGGGAGGTTAAAGCACCATCTGCTTTGATGATAACTATCAAACAACAAGGCAAAAACTGAACAAATTTCTCAATTATTATTCTAAAAAAATCTAATAGACTAATAATAAAGCACTTTTAAACATTACACATTCAAAGCTTGTCACCACCCAACGACGATATTGGCAGTTATAACAAGAGCGAACTTCATCATCGATCTGCTCATCCTCATCGTCAGGCACAAAGCGAGAACACAGTTGTGCCGTTCGCCTCGCCTCAGGATATTGCTGCAAACCTGCTCGAAAAATCCAACGTTCGCTCTCGTATTCAAACTGCCGAAGAAGTTCTTGATTCATCTTCACCTCAATAGCTCTGTAGGACTTGTTTGCCGGCATTACGCCACTGCCCACCGTCACGGCTAACTAGCAATACAAATTGATGCTCAAGATAGACGGCCTTCACTTTGCCTTTGAGTAGAACCCTTTCATCCGCCGCTAAAGGGGTTTTGTCTGTGCTCATTACCGCATCGAGGCCTGTCTGCTCGAGAATGTCAGCAACCGTTAATTCAAGGGATACTTCTTCAAGCTGACCGAGTTTGATTTGCCCCTTCACACGTCCATCATTGCCAGTTAAACGCAGCCCTAATCCCGCCAAAGCACCAATCACGCCTAGGCCAGTACCACCGTGCTCAGTGAGTTGGATCTGTAACTGCTCGGCAAACTGATAAGCGGCCGCTTTGGTGATCACTTCACGCTTGGCTCTGAGCCCAAAGTCTATTAGCGCGTTCACATCATAGTCGGAATCGACATCCAAAATTGCAATCCCAGGATCTGCCTTAGGTGCAGACTCCGCGACTAAATGCGCTACCGCCAGACGATGGATCTCCGCCTGCGATAACGGCGACTGCAACGCAAAACACATGGCGCTATTGTGGGAGGTGTAAGGAATATCAGGATGCACAAATAATTGGTGCCGGGTGACAAAAGAAGCCTTGCCACCCGAGTTTTGCGCGAGCAAATGTGCAATTTCCTCGGCTATCTCGCCTGTGCCTTTAGTGCCAATGTCGTCGGTATCATCGATACAAATAAGCCAATTTTTCATCGGTATTCCTAGCAGTTAAAACTTATCACGGTGAAGGAGATCATGAGCCTTAAGCCTATGCAGCACAGGCGGCACCAGTAATGCACCTAAGGTGGCAAAGAATCCGCCCTTAAGTACGCTTGCGCCCCATTGGATCAGCACAACATCGAAGGCCATACCAGCCAGCACATTAGAGAGTGCCACTTTAACCGCCCACGCCATACAGCCAACAATGCCTAAAATCATGCAGCGCCAGTGCAGGCTTAAGGTGAGAGGTAGCAACAAGGCCACCAGATCCATCGCGATAGCAGGTAAAATAAACTTCAATAAAATCATCGGGCCGCCCTTGCCAACACCGAGCGCCATCGCGACTAGACCTGCAATTCCGCCACAGGCAATCATGCTGCCAAAACGCCCTAGTACGCCGTAGCAAATCAAATAGAAGAAACTCATCAAAAACATGCTATGGCCAGAAATCCCGAGCTTAAGCCTTAACATACTCGTCAATGCCACCAACAAAGTGGCGCAAAAACCAATAAACAGCGAGTCCTGCAAACTCAGAGGAAGTTTTTTCTTCATTTTTTGTCTCTCGGTGAGTGCCAATGGGTGACACGCGTACTCTTGCCAAAGTGACGACTCTGGGCCGCAACCGCCATCTGGCGAGATAATTTAAGTAATTGGATTAATACAGGAAATAGCACGCAATACACTAGCTCAGGCCAATTTTTAGGATTTCGCAGCGCCTTAGGAGTAATACGCGCGCCGCGTAGACATTGGATCTGGTAAATCTCGCGCACTTCCTCCGCCATATAGGGCAGCAAACTCAAAGATGCGGCCACCACAAAGGCCCATTTGCTCGGCAAAAAGGCACTTAATACTTCGCCAATGCGCTCGGGTGCCGCTGTGATACACAACCACCAGCCAGGAATAGTCGCCAACATAATCCGCCCGACCACCACAGCGCCTTGAGCTAAATGGCCAACACCATAGAGCAACAGATAAAGACTCAAAGTAATCGTCAGTTGAATCACACCGAGTTTAACCACGCCCATGATACTACCGCGGCGCGCTAAGCCATGGAGCACTAAAAAGCCGTTAATCGCCGCTAGCGGCAACAATAAATCGACGGGCAATACAAAAGCGCAGGCTGAAAGTATGCACACGAAAAACAGCGACAACGCACACAACATGGTTTCTTGGCATTCTCGACTCCAACATCTGCGCACGAATAGTCGCCATCGACTACAACTAACCCACATCGCGCTCATCCATCGCAAAAATGGTTTCCGTCAGTAGACCGTTATATAAACTTAGTTGCCTAGACACCGCGCTATGCTCCACAACTCTATGACTGCTCATAAGAATCGCGCAGCCTTGAGCGCTGAGACGCTTAAGTAGATACCAAACTTTTCCATAGTAATGTTTATCCATACCCGCGAGCGGATCATCAAGTAGCAGCACCTTAGGCTGCAAACATGCTAACGAAGCTAAGGCGATAAGATGCTGTTGACCGTACGACAATTTATGGGGTGACTGCTCGGCAAGCATC
Organism: Shewanella cutis; assembly: GCF_022410515.1. Taxonomy (GTDB): domain Bacteria; phylum Pseudomonadota; class Gammaproteobacteria; order Enterobacterales; family Shewanellaceae; genus Shewanella; species Shewanella cutis. Next base: position 59,822 of record NZ_JACSDI010000015.1, read on the forward strand.
ATTAACCCAAGTTCTGCCAGCATTTGCTCGGCACGCTCTTTCGGAAGACCAAAACGATGGAGGCTAAACTGCATTTCAGTCAGTACACTGGTTTCAAAGAGTTGTCGGTTTGACCTTTGCAACAATAGCCCTAACTCGCCACCATAGACACCTAATTTAGGCTTACGACCTAATACTTTGAGCGGTATTCGCAGCTTTAAGCTAAGTATCCCCGCGATAGATTTTAATAAGCTGGTTTTACCTGAACCATTGGCCCCTACTAGCGCCACGATCTCGCCAGCATGTAACTGAAATCCCTGCGGACAACGAAACAATGGCTGGCAACCATCAAAACAAAAATCAAATGCTTCAGCGCTGACCAGCACTTTGCCCTGATGGCTAGCACTCCCCCTATATCGAGTCGGTTCATCATGCATTGGGGTATCTCTCACGGTATAAATCCCCGCAGATAATCGGCCTGCCTCTAATTGCCAATAATGATTGATAATATCGGTAAAGGCCGCTGCATTATGCTCAACCAACACCAAGGCCATGCCTTCGGCAATAAGGTCGCGCAGAACGGTCAATAGTTCACTTACACCATGGTCATCGAGCTGCGCCCATGGCTCATCAAGCAAGAGTAAGTGCGGCTCACAAACGAGTTGGGCGGCAATCATCAAACGGTATTTTTGACCAAGGGAAAGGGTACTCACCGGAGTATCAAGCCGTAAAAACAGCCCTACACGTCGCAGGGCTAGCTGTACTTTAGGCAACATATTCTCGGCGGGTATACCGAGATTCTCTAAGGCGAAGGCGACTTCGGCACCCACTGTTTGCCTAAGTAGCTGAGTTTGCGGGTCCTGCATCACTAAGCCAGTGATCAGCTCGGAGTGGCGCCAAATTTCACCCTCATGCGGGCGATTCTGTACGCCCGCCAGTAGATTTAATAGGCTCGATTTACCCGAGCCAGTTGGCCCACTCACACAATGGCATTGGCCTGCGCCAATCGAGAACTTAAGCTCCTGTAAAACTGGGGCTAGCTGGCTGCCATAGTTAAAGCTGACACCGTCGAGCTCGAGTAATTTCATCTTAAATCTGCCAGTTCACACCCACGAAGAACTGACGGCCAGCCTGAGGCAGGGCTTCACTCTGGTAGTAGTTCTCATCCAATAGGTTAGTGGCGCGCAGATACACTTCTAACTTATCGGCGATCAGCGGCTGCACTAAGTTGATATCCACTAAGGTGTAGTTATCCAGCGATTGTTTTTGGTACTGGCTCTGCCCGTTTACCTTCACTTGTGTTGCATACACCTGATCGAGGATACGCTCTACATTCAGGTGGATTTGCGTCTCGAAGGGGAACTGGTAGCTCATTTGCCAACGTAACTGATGACGAGGACGGTATTGCAGCGTATCTAAGGTATCGTCGCCTTCCATTTCTTTTGAATCTAAGAAACTGTAGGAGAAGCTCAGATCTAAATGCTCAATCGCATGGTTATTAATTTGGAAATCAATCCCTTTGAACTCATAGCGCCCCATATTTTGGTAGAATCCATTCGTATCTTTGGCGATATAGTTCTTCGCATCCGTGTAATAACCGTAGAGCGAGAAGTCGGTGCTAGCCGGTATGTTTTGCTCAAGACCTAGCTCGACATGCTTAGATTCTTCCGCTTCTAACTCACTATTACCCGATGATTGCGAGTACAAGTTCACCATAGAGGGGAAACGCACCTTACGAGCAACACTCAGGCTCAAACGTGAATCAGGTACCACCTGCCAGTAGCTAGAAGCCATTGCCGAGTAGTTATCATCCGTACTATCTGAGGTATCGAGAGAATGGAAGGCGCCGCCGAAGGTAAAGCCATAGTTATGCTCAGATTGATACTGATATTCGGCCGCTGCGGTATATAGCCACGCAGAATCGTTTAGATTTTCAGCGCCGCCGGAACCGCCGCCACTACCAGTGCCACCGCCAGAACCAGTTCCACTACCAGTTCCACCACCACTACCAGAGCCACCGCCAGAACCTGTTCCACTACCGCTGCCTGAGCCGCTGCCAGACCCAGTGCCAGAGTTATTCCCGCTACCACTGCCTGTATTGCTTGAGTAAGTATCTACGACTGACTTCCAACTCTGTTCCTCTGCAATCACAGAGGTGGTTAACAGCCCGGCCTTATGAAAATCAGTGATCAGCTGTAAATTGACCCCTTGAACCACGGAGCGACCGTCTTGAGTTTGCGTTAATGCCAAATAAGTTTCATCGGCATAAGCGGCTTCTAAGGTATCGCTTTGATTGTGATAGCCAAAACCACGCAGGGTAAAAGTATCGTCGAACTGATGGGCTAAGCCGAGCTGGAAGGTATGTGAATCGTAATCGTCGGTGCGCTCATACTTAAGTTTGCCACTGCCAGTTCCATCACGGGCAGGTTTGCCCCATTCGCCATTACGCAGTGCCGCGTTGGCAATCAGTTGGGTCTTATCCGATAACCAGTAACTACCTTGGGCATAAACGTTGGTGACTTCTTTATCTGAGTTGGCACGCAGTTCACCGTCTTGATATTTGGTCGGCTCGAAATCGTTCGACATCGGGAAACCATCGGTCTGCTGGCGACTAACACTCACCAATCCCTGCCAATCCTCACCCGAGCCAGCGGCGCTGATATCACCATTAAAGGTATTGTCTTTACCCGCTTCTAAACGGCCTGACAAAGCCGGCGCACTTCTGCCTTGTTTGGTAATGATATTGATCACCCCACCAGCACCGCTTGGACCATAGAGAACCGATGTTGGTCCAACTGACACTTCTACCGAGGCAATTTGACTGGTGGGGATCACGCTCGGGTCGAACTGACCATCATCGGCACTGCTCATGGGCACGCCGTTGACCAATAAAGTGACATGGCGAGTCTTAAAACCACGAATATCGACTCTAGGGGTGCCATCTCCGCCAACACGGATATAGACTCCGGGCACATTTTTCAGCACTTGGTCTAAGGTCTGTGCACCCAAGGCGCGGATTTCGGCCTCATCTATGCTCCAATGGGTGGTCGCCAATTGTTCCGCGTCAGCGCCTTCGCCGTGGACGACAATCACTTCATTCACATTTAGCAGGGGATCACGAGTGATTTCATCGGCATGGCTAGTAAAAATGAGTCCAATCGCAAATGCCAAGGAAGACACTCTAACGGCGGTATTTCTGGTAATCATATTATTGTTGTCATACAGGAAATTTAAGATGTGACCCCTATTGTGGCCTCTAATATTTCCGTCTCAACCTTTAAAAAACCAAAAACCAACCTAGATCAACCAATAGAAACAAATGGAAAACGCATTCCCCGTAAAGCAGACAAAATGTCTAGCACATACCACTATATCGACAAAAAGACCCATCTTAGTCACATTTTTGTACGTCTCAAAATGAGACTATGGTAAAAGTCACACACTCGCGGGTTGCATCTTGACACTGAAGAGCTCGGCCTTTAATTTGAGCGAAAGATTCTTATTTACACGCACTCAACCACTTGGTGTAAATAACTTTAAATTGACGACATTAACTTGGTTCATATTCACCGCTGAGACCGCTAACTTCAGCCAGCCCCTTCATTTCGTTACCTTTGGAGTTTTACTTGCCTGCTCACGCCCTGTCTGAAGACCTCAAGTCTCTCATCGACAAACTTATTCAAATGAAACAGGTTCCCGCGACGGAGCTGATAGTGCAGTTATCCTTAAAAACTGTCTCTATCCCTTTGATTTCATGGCTGGCATCACAAACCCTCTATCCGCGCATCTACTGGCATGGACGTGACAAGGTTGAAGAAGTTGCGGCCATTGGTGCATGTAAAGACTTCAAATTCGAAACTGGCGTCGACGATAAGGCATTAGCCAATGTTTACGAGCAGCAACGCATGTTGTCTAGCAATCCTGACATTCGTTACTATGGTGGTGTTGCCTTTGATCGCAGTATCGAATCTTGGCCCGAGTTTGGTAATACCCGCTTTGTGTTACCCAGAATTGAGTTTAGACGCAGCGCAAATCAGTTTAGTTTGCGGGTGAATCTCAATTTTGCCGATAATAATCCTATCGATGAAATCGACCTCGCTATCGCCGCCATTGAAGCTGTTATGCCTGCGCGCCCCTTGGCGCCACCAAACAAACTTACCCTAATAAGCCGTCAGGATGTTCCTGACTTTCCGCGTTGGAAAACCTTAGTCGAGCAAGTGGTTGAACCTAAGTTTAATCAAGATACCCCCAAGGTTGTCCTCTCTCGTTTAACCGAGCTTGAGGTTAATGAACAGGTTGACCCTTGGATGGTTTTAGCCTGCTGGCAAGGACGCAACCCAAACAGTTTCCAATTTGGGTTCCAATTTAGCCCTGATCGTACTTATATTTCCTGTTCGCCAGAGCGCTTATTCCGTCGTCGCCAGCAAGAACTCTTTACCGAGGCGTTAGCAGGCACGACAGTGCGGGGATTAAACCAAGAGGAAGATATTGCGCTAGCCAATGCGCTGCTCGAAGACAACAAGAATAGCGTCGAGAATCAGTTGGTCCGTCGCCATATCGTTAATATGCTCACGCCGCTGAGCCAATATGTGGGTGCCGAAGAAGAAGCCACTATCTTTAAGTTGAATCATATTCAGCATTTGCACCGCGCAATTCGAGCAGAGTTAAAACCCGGAGTCAGCGACTTTCAACTGCTACAAGCACTACATCCCACCCCCGCAGTGGGCGGCCTCCCTAGAGAGTCGGCAATGACGTTTATTCGGCAACGTGAAGGTTATATGCGTGGCTGGTACGCAGGAGCCTGTGGGTATTTTAATAAAGACGAAAGTGAGTTTTCGGTCGCTATTCGCAGTGCGTTAATTGAGCCTGGCAAAATTAATCTGTTTGCGGGGGCGGGCATTATTGCAGGTTCAGATCCCGAAGCAGAGTGGCAAGAACTTGAGAACAAACTGGCTACAATTATGTCAATTCTGATTGAGTTATAGGCCTAAGTACGAATGTAAAAACATTAAAACCCTTTTGCTTTGGTCTCCATGTAAAGCCTATCCTGCTCGCCGGAATCAATAATCTTTTTATGTTCAATATCAAAATGATGCTTTAACATTTGCCCTTTTTCGGTATTAGCGAAGGCAAAAAAAGTTTCAGCACTTAACACACCTTGGATAATCACAAACGTTTGTGGCGCCCTCAGTTCAGGAATGAGCGCCTCAATATTCTTTTTGTAATCCAGTACAGCATCGATTCGTCCCGCATTCACGCTATTTAGCATACTCAACATGTCGCTACTTTCTTCATAAAACATGGGAGTGGGTGCCAGCAAGTTATAGCGATAAGCCAACATGGCTTGGACTTTTTTATGGGATAAGCTCTCTATACCAACCCAAGTTGCAGCAATTTGAGGAGTTACAGCGGCATCAATAGAATCAAGCTCAACGGCATTTTCACTCAGCAGGCTACTTTTCACATCGCCCTTATACACGCTAAGAATCATATCGACTCTGCCGCTTTCGATCAGATATAAGGTGCGGGCAAAGGGCATAAACTGCACATTGACCTGCCATTTAGGGAGTGGAAAAACTCGATTGAGAATATCAAAGTAGTACCCAGTCTCATCAGGATTAGCAAAGCCTTCCCATGACGCAGTGACAAGGTTGATCACGACAGGCTTGTTTGGAGTAGCGCCAGCACAGAAACTCAATAAACTCAAACACAAGGCTGCAAGAAATGATCTCATCGGTTTCTCCTACCATTTCCTAAAAGTGTAGGACAATTTCGATGCCTATGCTGGAACCTTATTACGCCACTATCTCGGAAGTAACAGCTAAATCGTTTGCAATATAGACAGTAAGCTTGCATCTTCAAGCACGGTCACTATAATGGCGACCCCGATTTCAGCAGGCTGGTATCGGATAAAATAACAATAGACAACTTAGCGGGTTCCCTCACCCCGCCCTACACAACTAAAAAGGCCACATATGTTAATGTTAACCCCAGCGCAGCTTCGTCGCGCCCTCCTGCTATTAGTAGGATTTCATATACTGATTATTTGCGTAAGCAACTACTTGGTACAACTACCGTTTCAATTGTTTGGTTATCACACCACCTGGGGCGCGTTTAGTTTTCCCTTTGTCTACCTCGCAACCGATCTGACGGTGCGTATTTTTGGGCAAACACCAGCACGTAGCATCATTCTCAAGGCCATGGTACCTGCACTGATGATTTCCTATGTCATGGGGGTGGTATTCCATCAAGGTAGCTTCCAAGGAATAGATTCATTAAGCCAATGGAACATCTTTGTATTTCGCATCGCCTTTGCCAGCTTTGCGGCTTACTTGATTGGTCAATTGATGGATATCACCGTCTTCGCCCGTCTTCGCCAAAGCCGTTCCTGGTGGGTCGCTCCAGCGGCATCAACCATCGTTGGTAACTTAGTCGACACCTTAGTATTTTTCAGTGTCGCTTTTTATGCCTCAACAGACAGCTTTATGGCCACCAACTGGCCTGAAATTGCGGCCGTAGATTACAGCTTTAAACTACTCGTTAGTCTAGGTCTATTCTTACCCGCGTACGGCGTTCTGCTCAAAGTCTTACAAGACAAGATATTGCAAACCAGCCCACAAAAATCATTTTCCTGATTAACCCAACTGGCCAGACCTGTTATAATTTGAGCAGTTTTGTGTTCAGCCCCACAGCATTGATGCGCAATTGGGGCTGTTTTTTGTGAGAGAAAATTATGTATTCAATTGAAATCAAAGCAATGACAGCTCTGACTCCCGAGTTGACCACACAACTCCTCGAACTGAGTAAGCAAATTCCTGAACTAGACCGTCCATTGAGCAGCGATAGCTTAACGGCGCGACTCTCAGGCAAGACTTGCTTGATTCTCTTAGCCTATGTGGAAGGCGAACTGGCAGGCTTCAAGCTGGGTTATGAACAGGAAAAGGGCGTTTTTTATAGTTGGTTAGGTGGTGTCGCAAGCGACTTTAGACGTTTAGGACTGGCGCAAAGCCTACTGGAATACCAAGAGAAATGGGCGAGCAACCAAGGCTATAACCACATTCAGGTGAAGACCATGAATCGATTCCCCGCGATGCTCAATCTATTGATTAGAAACCAATATTTAATTACCGAGCTTAAAGCCGATCCCCTGAGTCAGATCGATCATAAACTGCATTTAAGCAAATCTATTACGGCCGCATAAAAGCGCCATCAATAAAAAAGTGCATTATTTGCAAGAAATAGCTTGCAAACCTAATTGAGAATAATTATCGTTAACTTGCGTTCCAAAACTCATCTTTAACTCTGATGACTGGTAATCTGACGTTGTTAAAGTGCTCCTGAGTTTGCAAGCACGACATTGCTCACACACTCTTTTGTGGCCGGATTCATCATCCGGCTTTTTTTTGCTTGTTATTCAGCGAATTGGCGCATTAGGCTAACCATATCTAGGTTTGCGCCACATTTAACTTTCAGGGTGATTTCCCGAAAAATGTAAGCCGTCGTAGGGATTGTTTTGATGGTCTTCCTTCGCCTCATGGTACAAACCAATCGTAAAGATTGAGCCTTTACCCAATACTGAACTCACTTCAATGGTGCCACCAATACGCTTGATAATGCCATAACTGAGTGATAATCCAAGGCCAGTACCATCTTTACGAGTGGTATAGAAGGGATCAAAAATCCGCCCTAATTGCTCAGGTGCAATACCAGACCCTTCGTCTTCAACTTCGATTTTGACGCCAATCGGCATATCCTGCTGCACCCAATCATAGGTACGAACCCAAATCCGTCCATTGCCATCCATCGCATGAGCAGCGTTGACCACAAGGTTAATTAACACTTGCAATAGTTGCGGGCGATTGACCTGCACAGGACAACTGGCATTCAATTCAGTTATCAGCACAACTTCTTGCTTTTGAATTGAATGCCGCACTAATACCAGCATTTCTTCAATAATTGGCGTAATAGGATGCATCTCTAACGGAGCGTTAAACTCTCCCGGACGGCTATATTGCAGTAGGCTACGGATAATAGTGCTTATACGACCAACCTGCTGAATAACAATGTCAATTTCTTCCTTTACCACCTCAGCATTATCGCCAAGCTCGTAACGTAGCAGCTCCATATTGCCGAGGATGACCGCCGTGGGGTTATTGATCTCATGGGCAATACCTGCGGTTAACTCACCAAGGGCCGTCAATTTTTCATTGGTAACTAACTGCTGGCGAGTCTCATTGAGTAAGGCGACGTTGCGCTGCAACTCTAAGGTCTTATCTTGCAGGCTACGAGTTCGCTCTTCGACCTTCATTTCAAGCTGTTCGGCGGCTGCTTGAATTTGTGCATTACGCCGCTGCAATAAATCCAGCATGCGGTCGAACTGCTCGGCAAGATTGGACAGCTCGTTATCCCTATCTAACCCCAAGGCACCAATACGCACATTGCGCCCAGACTGTACGGCTTGCACCACATGATGAATGCGCTCAATCGGCTGCAATAAACTATAGGCGCCGCGGTAAACCAGCAATCCTGAAATGAGCAGCACTAACATCAGAATAGTGCCTAACTCGATAATATTAAGCAGATAGTTATGAATAAAAGGCGACTCTGAGAAGCCGGTATAGATCATCCCGACTCGCTGCCCACGAATATCTTCTAACGGCGCATAGGCAGAAATAAACCAATCGTTATACACAAACGCCCTGTCAACCCATAACTCCCCATGATTTAATACTTTTTCACGCACTTCTTCCGAGACTAAACTCCCCAGCGCACGCCCTTGCGGTTGATTTGCCTGTGGGAAAAAGTGCAATGGAACGTTGGTCGATACCCGAATGTTATCAAGGAAAATCGTCACAGTACCAATTGAACGTTCGGGCAAGGTGCCCTTGTCATAAACGAGGTCACGGATATGGTCGACGATACGAGTATCTCGATTAAACAACACGCCACCATCGAGATACCATGCTACTTTGCCCTCAGAATCAGGGATTGGCAGCAAGCTACGACTGAGTAACCCCCGCTCTTCAACTTGTTTATCCGGACTTTGCGCCCGCAATGTTTCTAGCAACGGAATACTTGCCCTTTGCGCTAAATCTGGGTCAATCCGAGCTAAGCGCTCACGGGATAGCACCATCAGTCCAGAATAGGGCAACATTCCGCCGATTTTCGGTAAAATCTGTCGTAAATCAGGATCTGCAGCCGCTTCAGCCACACTCACCAACCGCAAAAAATCCAAGTCGAGCTGCTTTTTTTGCTCATTTAGAAAGGCATCGATGCTCACCCTGTGGGTAAATGCGCCACTGAGGATGGGTCTAAAATCATTCTGGAATGTCCATGAAGTCATTACCCTTTCGAGCTGTTTTTCCTGCCGTACTTGCACCTGTTGCAAGGTGTTCTCAGCCACAGCCAAATCAGCTTTTACCTTCATAAACAGCTGCTTACCTGTGTAACTGATATTCCAGTAAATCGTGATAAACACTAAACTCACTAAGGTGAGCAAAATCGGCAATAAGGTCAGGATCAGAATGCGATAACGCACTTTAGCCTGCATTTGCTGCCAACTAACCCCAAAAAAGTGAGTAAAAAAAGACACTTAAAACTCCTGCTCGTCGCTAACGCCAAACCATTCTTTATACTTGCGATCTAAGGTCTTACGGGAAACCCCTAAGTCCCGAGCTGCTGCGGATTTATTACCAGAATGCAAATCCACTACGCTAGTCACATGATGTTTTTCCACTTCTTTTAATGGCCAATCCAAAGGATACCCCTGCAAAGCCGATGATTCAGTTTTCACCTGCTGTTTCCAGTATTCCGCCGGTGGTTTACCGAGCAGAATACAACGCTCAATCATATTGCGCAGTTCACGAATATTACCCGGCCACTCATGTTGTTGCAGTTTCACCATATCCTCATGGCTCCACACCACTTCGCGCACACCTAACTCTGCAGCCAATTGGCGGGTAAAATGGTGGGTCAATTCGACCACATCTTCCGGACGATCACGCAGCGGTGGAATTAAAATATCAAGCACATTCAGACGATAATAGAGATCGCGCCGGAAGTTACCCGCCTCAACTTCATCCACCAATGTACGGTTAGTTGCCGCGATCACTCGGACATCAATATTGACTTCCTTTTCACTGCCCACTGGGCGAATCGCCTTCTGCTCCAACACCCTGAGCAGCGCGGTTTGCATTTTGAGTGGCATCTCACCGATTTCATCGAGGAAAATCGTACCGCCGGAGGCAAAACTAAATAAGCCTTCGCGATTACCCTTGGCGCCAGTAAAGGCACCAGCTGTATGACCAAAGAGTTCACTTTCAAGCAATTCAGGCGCTATCGAGCCACAGTTAACTGGGACAAAAGGCCCTTGGCGACCGCTGAGTAAATGCAATTGCCGCGCAACTAACTCTTTACCCGTGCCCGATTCCCCTTGGATTAACACAACCGCATTAGTAGGTGCGACACGTTCAATCACTTGCTTAACCGACTTCATCGCGTCGCTGCTACCAATAATGGTGGAGGAATAGCCAATAGACACTTCACGGCGCAGCATTAAATTTTCACGGCGAAGCAAGCGGCGCTCAATACAGCGGTCAACCGCAGACATCATCTGCTCAAGGTGAAACGGCTTCATAATAAAGTCAGACGCGCCAGCGCGCAGTGCTTTAATCGCGACTTCTAAATCCGCATAGCCGGTCATAAAAATTACATCGGAACGTCGACCTTGTTCGTCTAACGCTTCGCTCCACTCAATACCCGAGCGACCGGGTAAACGAATATCGACAATCAACAAGTCGAAGTGACAGCGACTACGTAGCTGCTCAGCATCTTCAATACTGCCAGCTGTTTCAACTAAGGCGAATTTTTTCGAGAGCGCCTTATTTAAAAAACTGCGCATCCCTGGTTCATCATCAACGATCAGGACCGACACAGCGGAAGGAAGGGGCTTGAGGTTATTATCTATCTGGCTCATAGTGCTCACTTCTGGACATTTTGACTCAATTGCGACCAATTCTAGCATTGAAACTAGACAAATAGGTCACTATGAACCACAAGAAGCATGCGTTGAGACAATTTGTCTGCAAACTATTTGCTGAGCATGAGATCGAGCTCACAATTTAGATCATGCTGTGAAGGTAAAAGCCTGAATATCAGTTTGGCATCCTATTTGCTTCAATCGAACGCATTACAATTTATGGAACTTCCAACTCAGTAGGCAATTGAGTTGGAAACCTATTTTTCGCCAAGGAGAATCCATGCTTAACGTGAAATCCCACATGAAGTCTTTACTGGGCTTGGTTGTTGCAGCCAGCATGCTCACAGTGTTACCCGCTCAATCGGCAGAAGTCATTAAGTTAGCCACCACCACCAGCACCGAAAACTCAGGCCTGTTACAAGAATTACTGCCTAAGTTTGAAAGTGAATCCGGCTACAAAGTACAAGTTATCGCAACGGGTACAGGTAAAGCATTGAAACTAGGCGAGCAAGGCGATGTGGATTTAGTGATGACCCATGCCCCAAGTGCTGAAGCAAAGTTTGTTGCCGATGGTTTTGGTGTTGAGCCACGTGGCATTATGGAAAACGATTTCGTGGTTTTGGGTCCTAAAAACGACCCTGCAAAACTACGTGAAAGCAAAACAGCTGAAGAAGCCTTCGCAAAAATCGCTAAATCTGGCTTACCTTTCCTTTCTCGTGGTGACAACTCTGGTACCCACATCAAAGAGTTAGAAGTATGGAAAGCAGCAGGCGTAACTCCAGACTTCAAAGGTTACACTTCAGTAGGTCAAGGCATGGGTAAAACCCTGCTGATGGCAAACGAGTTACAAGGTTACACTCTGTCTGACCGTGGTACTTTCGTGGCGTACAAAACCAAGTTGGACTTAGGTGTCGATTTTGATGGCGGCAAAACCCTAGCAAACCCATACCAAGTGATTCTGATCAACCCAGCTAAATACCCAGATCTGAACCACAAAGGCGCTAAAGCCTTCAGTGACTGGCTGATCAGCAAAGAAGGTCAAGCCATGATCAACAACTTCAAAGTTGAAGGCGAGCAACTGTTCAAGGCAACCTATAGCCAATGAGCGAAGGCTGGCTAGCACTGTTACAGCAGGCGTTAAGCCTGCTGTTTTCATTGGACCCCGACGTTTGGTCCATCATTTCTGTCTCGTTTTCGGTTTCGTTTGCGGCGCTTCTTATCACCTTAGTCCCCTCGATGGTGCTCGGTTTTGTGTTGGCGTTTGCCCATTTTCCCGGCAAGTGGTTTGTGACTAACTTAGTGCAGACACTGCAATCAATCCCCACGGTTGTTATCGGCCTGCTGGTATATCTCATTTTGACCCGTAACGGCCCACTTGGTGATTTAAAGTGGTTGTTTACTCAAGAAGGGATGATCCTCGGCCAAATGCTGATTTGTGCCCCCGTGATGATCGCCATGAGCCAAGCAGCATTTACCAGTGTCGATCGAAGGGCATGGGAAACCTCGCGCACCTTGGGCGCCTCATGGGCTGGCTCGGTTTGGGCTGTTTGTCGCGAACTACGTATGCCATTATTACTGGCGATTGTGGCTGCGTTTAGCAGGATCCTGACGGAAGTTGGTTGTTCTATGATGGTTGGCGGTAATATTTTAAATGTGACCCGTAATATCCCGACGGCTATCGCACTGGAGACCAGTAAAGGCGATTTCGCCCAAGCGATTGCACTTGGATTAGTGCTGCTAATCTTGGCCTTGATCCTCAACTTTGCCTTAGGTAGTTTACGCGGCAAAGAAACGCCAAGGAGCCATTAAGCAATGACCCAAGCCAAACTGATTGCCCGCGACTTGGAAATGTCCTTTGGCTCTCGCTTGTTATTCAAAGCCAACAACCTTGAGTTATGCCAAGGGAATGTGATTTATTTACAAGGTGACAACGGCACGGGTAAGTCGACCCTGATGAAAATCCTCGCAGGTTTACAGCCGCCATCTCAGGGTAAGATTGAGATTAGCGGCTTTAAAAAAGACCCTTGGTGGAAACGCAACCCTTTGCTGGGAAAGGCAGTTTATCTCCACCAGCATCCGTATTTATTTGATGGTACTGTCAGCTACAATTTGACTTATGGCCTGCGTTTTGCGGCCTCAAAAACTGAAGCTAAGCGCAGAATAAATCAAGCAATTGAGATGGCTCAACTTGGCTCCTTGTTACAGTCCAGAGCCAGCAATCTTTCTGGCGGAGAAAGACAACGCCTCGCCATCGCCCGCGCTTGGATATTACAACCTAAACTCCTGATGCTCGATGAGCCGACATCCAATATGGACAAAGACTCCCAAGCTTTGGTATTACAGATGATCCAGCAGCTAAAACAGCAAGGGGCAGGAATGCTGCTAAGCAGTCATCAAAACTGTGCGCTCACAGCCATTTGCGAGCAACAGTGGCACATTGAAAACCAACAAGTGATAACCTCCTGTCAGCAAACGCCCACCACATCCACACAGGGAGCTTTATATGTCGTTGCAAATTGATGCGGTTATTCTTGCTGGAGGTATGGCACGCCGTATGGGCGGGGATGACAAAGGCCTCGTCGAGCTAAACGGCAAGGCCATGATTGAACACACTATCGAACGGATAAAACCTCAGGTTAAGGAGATCCTGATCAACGCAAATCGTAACCAAACACGCTATGCTGAGTTCGGTTTTACGGTGTTGAGCGATGAGCATACTGGGTTTCTCGGTCCTCTAGCGGGCATGATCACCGCTATGGGTCACACCCAAGCAGACTATTTGCTAGTCGTCCCCTGCGATTGTCCGCTGTTGCCTAGGGATTTAGTCACCCGCTTATTGGCCGCGATTGAGGCAAACGATGCCGAGCTTGCCGTAGCCAGCGATGGTGAGCATGAGCAACCCGTAGTAATGTTATTAACACCTAGCTTGCGCGACTCGATGATTGCCTTCCTCGAAGCAGGTGAGCGTAAAATTGACTTTTGGTATGCCAAACATCACTGCGTCGTTGAGTCTTTCGCTGATCAGCCCAACGCCTTTGTGAATGTGAACACGCCAGAACAAAAGCAACGACTGGCAGCAGAGATAAACCAAAGCTAAGGCTAAAAATTACCTAGATTAGAGGTGCAAATGAGTACTCCCTTCGTCAATCCGCTTTCTATTCCCGTTCTCGGATTTTGTGCCTATAGCGGCACGGGGAAAACCACTCTACTCAAACAATTGATCCCCGAATTAAATCAGCGCGGCCTGCGTCTGGCGGTGATCAAACATGCTCACCATAACTTTGATGTCGATATTCCCGGTAAAGACAGCTACGAGATGCGCAAAGCTGGCGCACGGCAAATGTTGGTCGCCTCCCATGTGCGTTGGGCGCTGATGACCGAAGATGCCCGCGATGGCGACCCAGAACTTGTCCACCTGCTAAAGCAAATTGAAGCCGACAAGGTTGATATTGTCTTAGTCGAAGGCTTTAAAAAACTCACATTGCCAAAAATCGAGCTACACCGCGCCGCCCATGGTAAGCCGTTTATCTATACCCACGACGACAATATTCTCGCCATCGCCTGCTGTGATGACACCGAACTACCGAGCGAGCTCAGAAGACTCGATCTCAACAATGTTGGCCAAATTGCTGACTTTGTTATGGAATATGCCAATAGCTGGCAAGCCCCTAACCCCGCATTACCGATCGCGACTGTCGATGTCAGCACCTTGGGCAGCGATAAAAACCTGAGCGTGAGCCAAGGGTTAGCGCAGATTTTATCCCATGTCACGCCCGTCACTGAGGTGGAAGACATAGGCTTAGACGACTTAGATAACCGCGTGCTTGCCCGCGACAGCATTTCACCCGTGGATGTGCCGCAGCAAACTAATTCCGCGATGGATGGCTACGCCTTTGCCTATCAAGAACCCATGCCTGAGAGTTTCAGCTTAGTCGGTGAAGTCCTCGCCGGACATCAATATTCGGGCACACTCAAAGCGGGTGAAACCGTGCGCATTATGACCGGCGCGCCCGTACCAGCAGGTGCCGACACAGTACAACCTCGAGAATTGGCTAACGAGGCCAATGCCAAGGTCAGTTTCGATGGCCGCATTCAACAGGGCCAACACGTTCGCCTTGCGGGTGAAGACATAGGCCAAGGCCAAGTCGCACTCACACAGGCCACACGCCTAAGCGCCGCCGAACAGGGCTTATTAGCCTCCCTTGGCCTTGACCGTGTGACGGTTTATCGCCGTCCAACGGTAGCTGTGTTCTCAACCGGGGATGAAGTCAGCCAACCTGGAGAAGCACTAAATCCAAACTGTATTTATGACTCAAACCGTTACACCATCAAAGCGATGGCAAAACATTTAGGTTGTAATGTCATCGATTTAGGTATTATCGAAGATTCCGAAAGCGCACTCGAAGCCACCTTAACCAAGGCCGCGGCGCAGGCCGATGTGGTGATCAGCTCAGGCGGGGTTTCCGTTGGTGATGCCGACTATATCAAGACTGTGCTGGCACGCCTTGGCAATATCGACTTCTGGCGGATCAATATGCGCCCCGGTCGCCCACTCGCCTTTGGTAAGGTCGGCGATAGCTTGTTCTTTGGCTTGCCCGGCAATCCGGTGGCGGTCATGGTGTCGTTCCTGCAATTTGTGCAACCTGCGCTGCGTAAACTCGCTGGTGAAACTCACTGGCAGGCGCCATTATTCCCAGCCATTACCGATGAAACCCTGCGTAGCCGCACGGGCCGCACAGAGTTTATCCGCGGCATTTATCGCCTCGGTAATGATGGCCGGTTGCACGTGACCAGCACTGGCAACCAAGGTTCAGGCATGCTCAGCTCAATGGTCAAAGGCAATTGCCTTATCATCATTGGAGATGATGCAGAAGCAGTCAATGCGGGTGAAACTGTGTTTATTCAACCTTTTGCCGATCTTTTATAAGATCCAGTGAGTTCCCATGAGCCAACTCGTTGATGCCTTTGGCCGTCAGGTAGAATATTTACGGCTCTCGGTAACGGATCGCTGCGATTTCCGTTGTGTCTACTGCATGACGGAAGATCCCTGCTTCTTGCCCAAGGACCATGTACTCCAACTCGAAGAGTTGGCTTGGATCGCCCAAGCCTTTACTGAACTTGGGGTGACCAAAATTCGCCTCACCGGTGGCGAGCCGCTGGTACGTAGCGATTGCGATCAACTGGTGCACTTACTTGGCAAGCTCCCAGGGCTCAAAGATTTATCGATGACCACCAACGGCTCTAGACTCAGTAAGTTTGCCAAACCGATGTTTGATGCGGGTCTTAAGCGTTTAAACATCAGCCTAGATACCCTTAACCCCGAACTCTTTACCCAACTGACACGCAACGGCAAATTAGCACGCGTTATCGAAGGCATTGATGCAGCTATTGCCGCGGGCTTTACGCGCATTAAAATCAATGCCGTGATACTTAAGCAGCAAAACGATCATGAAGTCATCGATCTGGTTAACTTTTGCCGTGACCGCCACCTCGATATTGCCTTTATTGAAGAAATGCCGCTGGGCGAAATGGATGAACGCAAACGCGCGCGCCATTGCAGCAGCGATGAAGTAAAGGCCATGATTAGCGAGCATTACCCGCTGGAGCTCTCCAACAAACGTACTGGCGGCCCCGCGCGCTATTACACAATGGCAGATAGCCCAATTCACATCGGCTTTATCTCACCCCATAGCCACAATTTTTGCCATGAGTGCAATCGGGTGCGCGTTACCGTGGAAGGCCAACTGCTACTCTGCCTTGGTAATGAACACTCTGTTGATTTAAAGAGCATTATAAGAGAGTTCCCCGGCGATATTGAACAGCTAAAAACCGCCATTCTTCAAGGCATTAAGCGCAAACCTAAGCAGCATGTTTTCGATAATAACGAAGTACAAATTCTGCGTTTTATGAACGCCACCGGCGGTTAACCTCCTCACCTCAGGGCTAGCATCTCTATTTTGCCGTGATACACTCATGGCATCTATCCTATTTTTTGTGTCCCTTTTCCTATGGCGCTCACTCGTAAACAGTGGAATAGCATCATTATTCTTGCATGCGTGTTTATCATTGCCGTGCTCACGTTTATGGATAAGAAAACCCATAATGTGCCGAGTGATGCCCAGCTGTTATTTGATGATAATGCCCCGCTGGCTCAGTTGCAGCTGGATGGTATTTGGCTACACAAACAAACTTCAAGCTGGGAATGCGATCCACAAGTACTCAACTGTGAGCAATGGGCAAAGGCTTGGCAAGGCTTAAGGGTCTCGCCCTTGAGTGACACGCCACAACCCACTGGTAAACCTCAGGAACTGGTGATCCAAATTACCGATATTCGCCAATCACAGCGCTGGATTTATTTCCCCGATGAAGGCGTGCTTAAATCTCCCGCGAGCAACTGGTACTTAGTGCCACCGAGCCTAAGGACGGATTTACAGCCAATCCTCGATGCGAAGCCTGCACGTTAATCTATTGAATAAAAGAAGCCAATCATGCCGGAATTACCAGAAGTCGAAGTTACCCGTCAGGGGATAACCCCTTACTTAGTCGATCAAACCGTGGTTGACCTCGTTGTGCGTAACGCCTCACTGCGTTGGCCCGTTCCTGAGCTTGCCAAACAGATCATTGGCCAAACCATACGCCAAGTGCGCCGCCGTGCTAAGTATCTGCTCATCGATACCGATGCCGGCACCAGCATAGTGCACTTGGGGATGTCGGGCAGCCTAAGGATCCTGCCCCATGACACGCCAGTGGAGAAACATGACCATATCGATCTCGTTCTAGCCAATGGCCGCATTCTGCGCTTTAACGATCCAAGACGCTTCGGCGCTTGGTTATGGTGCCAATTACCAGATGAAGCCCATCCGCTGCTGGAAAAACTCGGGCCAGAACCTCTGACCGATGCCTTTAACGTTAATCAGTTAGCCGCCGCGCTGGCGGGCAAGAAAAAGGCCATCAAACTCTGCCTGATGGATAACCATATTGTGGTGGGCGTTGGGAATATTTACGCCAATGAAGCACTGTTTGCCGCAGGAATACACCCCGAGGCCGAGGCAGGCAAGATAGATATTGAACGCTTGACGGTACTGGTTGCTGAGGTCAAACAAATCCTCGCGCATGCTATCAAGCAGGGCGGCACTACGCTTAAGGACTTCACCAATGCCGAGGGTAAACCCGGCTATTTCGCCCAAAAGCTGCATGTTTACGGCCGCGGCGGCGAAACCTGTACACTGTGTGGCAATTTACTTAGCGAAACCCGTTTAGGCCAACGTACCACCGTATTTTGTAGTATCTGCCAACCCCGCTAAAAGAACCTGCAACTGCATAGTGCCACTCGTTTAAGTGAATGGTGGCATTATGCATAAACATGCATAAACATGCATAAACATGCATAAACATGCATACAATTATTTTTGTTTACGTTAACGTAAACTGGCAAATATTCATGCTTGACATAGATCACAGATTTGGGTTTAATAACCCCGTACCGAGATAAACCCATCTGTTTGTACAAAATAATTAATAATAACTTGCAGATTTCGGTATAATTAACATTAAAGATATAAGAATAAAGACTCTCAATAACAACAATATAACTAAGACCACTCTCTAATAATAACAAGAGTAGTGATTTCACCTTGAAATCCCGGTCAGTACATTTTTGTAAGGAATGGCCGATAACGCCAGTTTGCAATAAGCAAAATGCCTTACACTCAGGGTAACTTGCCCCATCAGGACACAGCTTACATGATGTAAACTGTTGCAAAGGAAGCGAATAGCTTTGGATGCACTGGCTGGAAGCTTGTTATCACTGGAAGGTACTTAAAGTAACAAGGATGGTTAACTTTACGTCATAGATGACGCTGCTATAAAAGATGTGTCTTGAGACCATCTACGGAAACTGTGGTCAGGATGGCGACAGAAACTAATTAAGTGTCTGGATGACCGCTAACAAAAATAATGCAGGGAAAGCAGTAAAAAAAAGAAGGATACCGACCGGGAAAGTCGCATAGCAAGTAAGGATACTTGGAATCAGAATAGGGTGCAAAATGCACCGTTTGTAAGGCGGCAGTTTAACTGCCGCCTTTTTCTTTGTGATTTTTGTTCAACAAACACTCACTTCTAGAAAGTGCGCTCCGCCAATATAATTGTTACAATCAAAGCCTTAATATTTTCTTAGTTGATTCGATGCGCAGATGCCCTCTTTGTCATAGCACGCAAACACACTTGCTCCTACAGGACAAAAAACGGTGTTTTTATATTTGCCAGACATGTTGGCTAACCTTTGCTGATGCCAACAGTCATCTTCCACCAGCTGCAGAAAAACAGCGTTATGGGCGCTCACGCATCGCGTCAAAACAGCGCCAATTATCGCAATTCATTTTACCGCTACTATCTCAAATACAATTGCAGCAAAAAGGCAGTCTGACTGGATTAAACTTTGGACGAGTTCTCGACCAAAACAGCATGGCAACGATTGAATCTGCAGGGCACACACTTAAGCAATACGACCCCTTCTTCGCACCTGATCACGAAACACTAAAGCAAGAGTATGATTTTATTTGCTGCTACCGAGTGTTTGAGCATTTTCAGTACCCCATAAAAGAATGGAGCTTACTGACCCGCTTACTTAAACCTGGCGGATGGTTAGCAATTAGTACTCCTTTATTAATTGATTTAGAAGGCTTTACTAAGTGGCACTATAAGAACAACCTCACCCATGTAAGTTTTTACCAACGACAAACTTTTGAATACCTAGCGAGCAATAGTGATTTTGAACTATTATTTGCCGCTAAGGACCTCGTTTTGATGCAAAAAACATCATAATCTGGTATAACAGCCGACCGAATTTAGCACTTAGTCGATCCAGTATCGGCTAGGACATACGTTGTAAATAATTGAGAAAATCATGTCTCGTAGCAAGAAAACACGCAAGGGCGGCGAGAATAGCCCCAAACAACAGCCAAGAGTGAAAAAGCAGGATCGTGCTGAAGTCACAGGCAAGCGCGCAGAAAAGGGCAATAAATCCGGCAGCCGCCATAATGAGGCACTGATCCAAGCTCAAGCACCGCAAAAAACGGCGGCGCAGAAGAAAGACCCACGTCATGGCAGCAAAAAGCCTGTGGCACTGGTCTTACCGACAGCAACAGAAAAGCCAGCCACTCCGAAGGTTAAGCAACCCAAGTTAACCGACGAGCAAAAACTGCTGAAGCTGGAAGAAGATCCAAAACTGAATCAATTGCTTGATATGTTAGAAGAAGGTCGCAATTTAAGCGATGCCGATCAAAAATGGTTGGATCAACAGCTCAACAAGATTGAAGCCCTGATGATAAAACTGGGTATTAGCGACGAGCTAGAAGACGAAGCGCCAGCTAAATCTAAAGCCGACTCAGATGACGACCTGTTCGACCTCTTTGAATCAGGTGCCGAATTGCTAAAAGATTATCAAGATAAGTTTTAAATCTTAGAATTTGCATAAAAACAAAGCGATTAAGCTTTGTTTTTATGTTTTCTGAACAAGGAGTTTTCGTGTCTACCACTCTTATCGTTCTTGGTTTTATCATCATTGTTGCCCTCAGTAGCTACGCCACTTTTTTACTCCTCAAACTCAAGCAACAAAAACAACGTCAACAAGCGCTTTTAGCCGAACGCGAAGCTGTTGCTAATACTAAACGCGCCAAAGTACTCGAAGATATCCGCTATATTGCGACAGCTATGATTGAAGACCGCTGCGAAATCTCCGAAGGTGTGGTTAGGATTGGCCGTTTATTTGAGATTTTATCCTTAAGCGAAAGGGTTGCTCCTGAGTTTCCTGCTTTCTTCCAACATTTTGAGTTAATTAAAGATCATCCGATTATGGAAGCACGACAAGCCCTGCCAAAACAGGAGCGTATGAAGCTCGATTTTGCACGAATGAAATCCGAAGCCGAACTGGCTGATGGTATCAACGAGGATGCCAAGAAGTTATCTACTTATCAGCTAAAAGCACTACACTAAAAGTGCTTACACAGCCTCGAAACCAAGCTTACATCGGTATCGAGGCTATCAATCTAAATCCTTTCTGTGCTTTGAGTGCAACTTCCCGTGAGCCTGTGCACAAAACCTCCAAAAAACGACAGACACACGCTGTTTTTTCATGGATATTGCGTAACTTCTAAAATGACAGACATCATTTTTACAACCTAGATCAAGGTTATTTGCCTAAGAACCTTGCATACTTCGTTTGTTGCTAATTTACCCTCGGAGGACACGCCTTGAAGCAGCCCACTCAGATAAGCTGGGATCAGTCGATGATCGAAAAATATAACTACAGCGGTCCCCGTTATACTTCTTATCCAACGGCGCTAGAGTTTGATGATTCATTCACTGAACAAAACCTGTTAACTGCGATTGAAAACAGCAAGAGTGACAAACTGTCGCTGTATATTCACATCCCCTTCTGCGCCAAACTTTGCTATTACTGTGGCTGTAATAAAGTTATCACTCGCCACGCCCATAAGGCCGACCAATACATTGAGTATTTAAGCCACGAAATTATTAAGCGTGCACCGCTGTTTAAACACTACTCGGTCACCCAAATGCACTGGGGCGGCGGCACACCAACCTTCTTAAATCCTGAGCAAATTCTCAAGCTTACCGCATTAATTAAGGCTAACTTTAACTTTGCTGATGAAGGTGAGTTCTCAATCGAAGTTGACCCGCGTGAAATTGAACTTTCCATGCTCGACACCCTAAAAGAAGCCGGTTTTAACCGTATTTCAATTGGTGTTCAAGACTTCAACAAAGAAGTACAAATCGCGGTTAACCGTGAGCAGGACGAGCAATTCATTTTCGATTTGATGGCTAAAGCCAAGGCCATGGGATTCGTCTCTACCAATATCGATTTAATCTACGGCTTACCACACCAGACTCCTGAGACATTCGCCGCCACCATGCAGCGCGTGTTAGATCTGTCGCCCGATCGTCTATCTGTATTCAACTATGCTCACTTACCCGCGCGTTTTGCCGCGCAGCGTAAAATTAAAGATGAGCATTTACCTTCGCCAAAACAAAAGCTTGAGATGTTGCATCAAACTATCGAGACCTTAACTGGCGCGGGTTATCAATACATTGGTATGGACCACTTCGCGAAGCCTGACGATGAGCTGGCTAAGTTACAACGCGAAGGCAAACTGCACCGCAACTTCCAGGGTTATACCACCCAAGAAGAATGCGACTTGCTTGGTCTTGGCGTGTCTTCAATCAGTCAAATTGGCGATTGTTATGCGCAAAACCAGAAGGACATTCGCCCTTACTACGAAGCCATCGATAAAGATGGCCATGCGCTGTGGAAAGGTTGTAGCCTCAACCGTGACGACGAAATCCGCCGCGTAGTGATCAAACAATTGATCTGCCACTTCGATTTAGATATGGCGAAAATGGACGAAAAACTGGGTATTAAGTTTGAGGAATACTTCGCCGAAGACTTAAAACTACTGCAAACCTTTATCGACGATAAGTTAGTTGAAGTAGCCGACAGAAAGATCACCATCAGCCCCACAGGCCGCCTGTTGATCCGCAATATCTGTATGTGCTTCGACCTTTACTACCGTCAAAAGGCGCGTCAACAGCAGTTCTCCCGTGTGATCTAACACTGACGCATCTCCAATAAAAAAATCCGACTCGAATGTCGGATTTTTTATTGGGAATAGAGCCGCTTACTTAAGCTTTAGCCGCATACAGCGCCTTGCGCTCACTCTCGGATAAAAACGCCATTTCCACCCCGTTGCGTTGCACCTGAGCCAACTCAGCATCGCTTAATCCCAGTTCAGACTTAGCAATGTGGTATTCATGCTTAATATCAATCGCACTTACACCCGGGTCATCGGTGTTCAGGCTTATCAACACCCCCGCATCCATAAAGGTTCTAAAGGGATGTTCAGCATAGGAGGATACTGTCGAAGTATGTAGGTTGCTGGTTGGGCAAGATTCGATACCAATACGGTGTTTAGCCAGATATTCCATCAGCTTAGGATCGTGAATCGCATTCACCCCATGGCCAATACGTGTCGCCCCCAGCTCCTGAATCGCTTGCCACATACTTTGTGAACCTGCAGCTTCTCCCGCATGGGCAGTGATAGCTAATCCCGCGTCTCGCACTCGCTTAAAGTGCTCGTTAAACAACTCCCCAGGGAAACCAAGCTCATCGCCGGCTAAGTCCATCGCCACCAGATGTTGTTTATGGGCGAGTAAACCTTCAAGCTCCTGAGTGCAAGCGGCTTGGCCGAAGGAGCGCGACATAATCCCGATAAGATTGATTTTAACTTGGTAATCTTTCAGGCCCGCTTTCACCCCATCGATAACCGCTTCAACCACACCTTCAATCGGTAGTTTATGGTTCATCGCCATGTAATATGGGCTAAAACGCAGCTCCGCATAATCAAGGCCAGATAACGCCGCATCAGCCACGTTTTCATAGGCGACACGTTTTACCGCATCTAAATCAGCCAGAACCGCCACCATCCAGTCAAGCTTCTTCAAGAAGGCAACTAAGCTGGTTTCTTTCCCCTGAATTTGTACAAATGGCGCGAGAGTCTCTAAAGAATCGGCAGGTAAAGCAATGCCGTGTTGGTGTCCGAGTTCCCAAATAGTGTTCACTCGCACGTTACCATCTAAGTGACGATGCAAATCCACCAGTGGAATGGATGTATTGATCATAATTAACCCCTATGTGAACTACCCAGCCAATGCTTTTGTTATTTGGTCTAGGGCGGACCCTAAGTTTAACACGCATTCTTTGGTGGCACTTAGCTAAGGGCGGGATTTAAATTCACATTCAGTCACAATTCTGCTTAATATGCGTACAAGAATCTGGGGTAAACCTCAGGCATAATGACTTCAATAACAACGATAATATCAGAGATAAATCATGCATAAACTCTTTACCCCTAGCTTACTTATTTGTGCCCTGAGCGCCTGTAGTACGGCTCAGCCCCCTGCAGAATCCGCCAGCCAAACAGCGGTGGCAATAACGCAATCCTCAGTCAAGACGATGGCCCCCGCACTGCAAGCGATAGTGGATCAAAGCTGGCAACTCCAACTCAGTGCCAGCCCAGAAATGGCCTATGGAATGGGCGATAAAAGTGCAGCAGGTAAATTGCAAGATCTGTCACCCGAGGCTTTGGTCAAACTCAATCAAGGTCAGATAGCGATTTTGGGCCAATTGAAAGCACTGGATCGCAGCAAGCTGAGTAAAGAAGATAAAATCAACGCCGAAATCCTTGAGGATCAGATCCAGAACGATGTAGACCTTTATAAATACAAGGATTACTACCTGCCAATCACCGCAGAAAGTGGCTTCCACGCCTATATATCTTCCATTGCACAAGGACGCTTCAACACCCTAGAGGATTACCAAAACTACCTAGGTAAGCTTAAGGCACTACCGACCTATTTTGCCCAGCAAACCCATTGGTTAAAACAAGGCTTAAAGGAAGGCATTACCCCACCTAAAGCCACGCTCAAGGGATTTGAAAATAGCATTAGCGCTTATATCTTACCGGTAGAGAAAAGTAGTTATTTCAAGCCTTTTACTCAGTACCCCAGCCACTTTACCGAAGCGCAAAAAGCTCAGCTCACCCAAGAAGGCCGAGCATCGGTCGAACAGAATGTACTCCCGACCTATCAGGCTTTTTATGATTTTATGACCCAGGAGTATATGCCCAACACTCGGGAAAATATTGCTGCTAACAGTTTACCCGATGGTGATGCCTTCTATGAAAACCGCGTTCGCTACTACACGACCTTAAATATGACCTCGGCCGAAGTGCACGAGCTCGGTTTAAAAGAAGTGAAGCGTATCCGCCAGGAAATGGAGCAAGTCATTAAGTCTGTTGGCTTTAAAGGCAGCTTTGCCGACTTTTTGCATTTCTTACGAACCGATCCCCAGTTTTACACCACCAGTGCGGATCAACTCCTGAAAGAAGCTGCGTTTATTGCCAAAAAGGCCGATGCCATGTTGCCTAAATATTTTGGGAAATTGCCGCGAAAACCCTATGGTATCGCACCAGTGCCGGCCGAAATCGCCCCTAAATACACCTCAGGCCGTTATTCAGGCTCTAATCGTGACGACGAGCCGGGTTACTACTGGGTCAATACCTACGCCTTAGATAAGCGCCCGCTCTATGAACTCGAAGCACTCACGCTGCACGAAGCCGTACCTGGGCATCATCTGCAGATCTCACTCAATTCTGAACTAAGCTCACTGCCAGATTTTCGTCGCTACAGCTACATTTCGGCCTTTGGTGAAGGTTGGGGATTGTATAGCGAGTACTTAGGCTTAGAAGCGGGATTTTATCAAGATCCTTACAGCAATTTTGGTCGCCTAACCTATGAGATGTGGCGCGCAGCCCGTCTGGTTGTCGATACTGGCATGCATGCTCAGGGGTGGAGTCGTGAGCAAGCCATTGAGTTTATGGCGAGCAACACGGCGTTATCGCTCCACAATGTGACCACTGAAATTGACCGCTACATTACTTGGCCAGGGCAAGCGCTCTCCTACAAGATTGGTGAGCTCACCATCAAACGCCTACGCGCGAAAGCCGAACAAGCCTTAGGCGATAAATTTGATATTCGCGCCTTCCACGACGCCGTATTAGAAAATGGCTCTGTGCCTATGTCGGTACTGGAGCAGCAGATAAACGACTTTATCGAAGCACAAAAAGCCGCGATTTAATGTCATCCTAGGGAGCCAGTATTTTCAGGCTCCCTTTCCTGCCCGGGCCCGTTCTCTGGTACACTCTAACAAACCTTTTTGCCAGAGATGTGCGACAGAGTATGAGCCAAACGCCCCAAAACTTTCCTATGGAAGAGTTTTCAACGGAACACGATTTAAATACTTCTGAACAGCAAGCCTTTTGGCAAACCGTTGTCCAAGACACACTCAACACGCATGATGGATTAACCTTGGCCTATATGATGGTTAAGCATCCTAAAGCCCATGCCAGCATTGTCATCAGTAGCGGCCGTGTCGAGTCCTACTTAAAGTATCAAGAATTGGTATTTGACTTATATCAGCAAGGTTATTCGGTGTTTGCCATAGATCACCGCGGTCAAGGATTATCGAGCCGCATGACGGCAAATCCCCATCAAGGCCATGTGCGTCGGTTCAACGACTATATCGACGACTTTGCCCTGTTTATGCAAAGCATTGTACTCAAACATGCCACTTCGCCACTGTTCTTGCTCGGGCATTCCATGGGCGGCGCCATCGGTACCTTGTATCTCAAACAACATCCCGATGTCTTTACCGCTGCCGCATTTTCAGCACCTATGTATGGCATCAAGTTACCCATGCGTAAAGGGTTTGTTCGTTGGTTAGCCAGTAAACTCGATACCAGTCTCAACGGTGGAGAGCCTAATTATGTGCTAAGTGGCCAAAACTATAAAGCTGCCCCCTTTAAGGGAAATGATCTCACCCATTGCCAGAGTCGTTACCAAGCCTACCGAGAATTGTATGAGGCGGCGCCAAAGTTGCAGCTAGGTTCACCGACTAACCGCTGGCTTACTGAATCCTTAGATGCAGCCGATGCTTGTGTCTTGGCAACAACGCATATACGTACACCCATTCTGATCCTACAAGCAGGTGAGGATAAAATTGTCGACAATGCCGCGCAAAATCTCGCGGTGAGTTCTAATTGCCAACTAAAAGTGATTGCAGGTGCAGCCCATGAAATTTTTATGGAGAAAGATAGCTATCGCAATCAAGCACTAAATTACGCACTCGACTTTTTTAAACGCTACGCAACAAGGGACGTGGACACACAAGCTGTTTAAAGTCATTAACACTTAAGGCGCGAGCGATATTGTAACCTTGGAAATGGGTACAACCTAAGTGGCTAAATAGCTGCTGTTGCTGTGGTGATTCGACGCCTTTGGCCACGATAGACAAGTTAAAGGCTTGTAGCGACTGAATCAACGCTTGGCTCCAGCTCGTATCGTTCGTTAAATTGGCGGCACAATGTAAATCGAGCTTCACCTCACTTAAGGGATAGTGACGCAAGCAACTCAAGGCGCCCAGTCCAGCACCAAAGTTATCTAAGGTTATTGCCACCCTAGCTTCAGCTAATCTATTTATCCTCGGCTGAACAAAGGCTTCAGCCGCTAGTAATGCACTCTCACTGAGCTCAATACCCAATTGTTGTTCACCGAGCTGATGGGCATTCACTAAACCCACCAATTGTTCGACAAAGTCGGCTTGGCAGAAAGACAGTGTACTGATGTTCAAGGTTAAACGCGGTAGGTGAATGCCCTGTTGTTTAAGCTGTTTAACTAACAGGCAAACTCGTTCGGCAACATTTAAATCGAGCGATGCAATCAAACCATGACGCTCGGCTAAATCAATAAATTTAGCGACTGGGACAATTTCCCCATCCGCTAAATGCCAGCGGGATAAAACCTCGGCCGACACTATCTTGCCTTGCATATCCACCACAGGCTGGAACATTAACGACAACTGATTTTCGGCTATTGCACGTTCTAATCTGCTCAATAAAGACGATTCAGAATCCTGCGAGCGTTCTAAATCTGGGTGATAGAAAGCACAACCTGCGTGGTCACTAGACTGAGCATGCTGCATCGCGAGCTCAGCACGCCGCACGGCGAGTTCTGGCGCAAGCGAATCCACAGAATCTAATAAGCAAATCCCGATATTCGCATTTAAACGAAAATCATGTTCACCATAATGGAAGGGACGAGTGGCGATTTGTTTAAGCTCTGTTGCCAACGCCAAGGCTCGACGTCCGGCCATATTCGCATCAGCAGCCAACTCCTTAGCTAACAAGGCGAATCGGCCCAATTCGATATGGGCAATCACAATATTTTCAGCAAAATAACTCGAGAGTCTTGCACTTAATTGTGACAACAATCGCTCAAGCTCATGGGATGTAAGAGTATCATTCGCCCCAAGAGTTTCGACATTGAGTAATAACAAAGCTCCCCAATGTCCCGCACTAGCTCGCTGATTAAGGTATTGGGATAACTGCGCCATAAAGGTTTCAGGGAGCATCTTCGGCCCTGCCACTGATTGCTTCACTAATTCGGCAATCGCAGCATGGTTTCTCTCGCTCTCAGAGACATCGACATGAATGCCAATCATTCGAGTCGGCCGACCAAGTTGGTCCCAATCGACTAACATGCCACGGTCAAATACCCAAACATAATGCCCATCTCTATGTTGTAAGCGATGGACACTCTCAAATTCTTTTGTCTTGCCACTGACATAGTCGTGCAGGCAATTCAATACGGTCTGCTTATCGTCGGGATGTAAACGTGTTTCCCATGTTTGGAATGCACCTTCAAGCTCATCGGGCTGATAGCCAATCATTTCCTTCCAGCGATCGGAAAGGAACACTTCGTCAGTACGCAAATCCCAATCCCAAATACCGTTACGCGAACCTTCAACCGCAAACAACCAACGCTGTTCATTATCATTGAGCTGCTTAACAGCACGCCCTAAATGTTCATGAACCTGTTGCAGTGTCGTTTGTAAAGACAAGACTTCGGATGCACTCCAAGGCACTTGAGTCAAAAACTCGGGAGTGCCCACCTGCTTCGCCGATTCACTTAACATCTTGAAAGGACGAATCAAGAGGTAATATAGAACAAAAGTAAAACCGATTAATAGCAAAGCCCCGAGGCCCCATACGCGCATAAATCGTTGTTGTAATTCGGTTGAAGCTTTAGCTACTAGCGGTGCAAGATCAGACTCAAAATAGATAAGCTCTGTCGCTTCAGGATATTGAGCATCAACGGGATAATAGGCTTGAATTGATAATCGGTCTGGATTAATTGAAATACTCGCCTGCCCAGATTGCACAACGGCATGATGACGAACCACATCGTAACCATCAATCACTTCAATGGCATTGCTATCACGCCAAACTGTATGATTCGCAAATCGAATGCGGCTATTTGCATCCAGCAAGATATAAACCATGACATTCATATCTAATGTCGCAAGTGAGACCTCCTGCTCAATGCGTTCTATATCCTGTAATGCTTGTGCTGATTGCACGACGGCCCGCATACGTAAAAGCTGCTGCGTTATTTGATCCACTTGACGTTCAGCCAACTCCTTGCGAACCTGTTTACTCTCATAAAAATACTCAGCCGCAACCAACACTAAATAAAGTGCCAGCATGCAGACTGGTATCAATACTGCGAGCGAGAGTTTACGAAGCATGGGTAGCCAAATGTCTTTAATAAAATGATGGACGCCCAATATGCTAACGGGAAACCCGTTACTAAGCAAAAAGACTTAATACCAATTCCATTAACTAATTGGTCAGAATTGCCCATTGCCTGGTACACAATTCTATCTCTCTTGCTTTCTTCTCAATGAAG
>NZ_JACSDI010000016.1 GCF_022410515.1 Shewanella cutis
GCACAATCAGAGCTGAGAAAATTACCGACGTCCGTTTGCATATCTCTGCCAACGTGAATGACAATCTACAACAAAGGATCCGTAATCTATTTCCCTTTGAGTATTACGATAAAAAAACTATCGATAATAGTCGCCAAGCGGGTTAAGCACTCTAGTTTGTCAGCCCTTACTTTATGAGTAGGGGCTAAACCTCTCAAATTCTAGTTAGAATTTAACTGGGTCCTTTGGTGCCATTTTGCCATCTTCACGGGCATCGCGGACGCTGCGCTCATTATCTTGCACCATAGGATCGCTAGTTGATTGTGCAGGATCTGCTTGTTTCTCTGAAGTGTCTTCGAAACGAAAATCAATGTTAGAACAAGCTGTTAAAGAAATGCTCGCTAACACAGCCAGTAACATCCAATGCTTTGTTATTATATGATCCACGATAAATGGCTTTATGCCAGTCTAGTGCCGTCAAAGAAAGATTATTAGCCAAGCCATACCGTTAACATTGAGATCAAGCCAGTTAATCGAGTTTTTGGATCACTAAGGTCACTTTAGCAACAGTAACACCCCACTTAATAATGTCGCTTTTATTTATGATGGTATTGTCATTAACCAAAAACATCCAATCGTCAAAATGCACTTGGTATTCATCGCCATCCACGGGCAATAACATATCGTAGCGCCAGCGCAGCGCGCTTCCCCTCGCCTCACCGACTGCAGTACCAATAATATCGCCAGCAGTTCCGGTATAATTTCCATCGCCTAGGGAGGTTATGCGCCAGATACGGGTTTGGGTTTCACCGTCATCATAGACAAACCATTCATCGATAACACCTTCGTTCCCTTGCCAGCTAGCCTCCATAGTGACATTGAATTTGCGGATCACTTTGCCACTAAAATCCTCCACGATCCCCGATGCCTTAAGCGGCCCATTAAAGAAGTTTTCCAATTTTAATGGAGGATTTGTACCTTGATAATCACTCACTTCAACCGAGGAACAACTCGATAATAGGCTGAGCATCAATAAACTTAAGATGACATTTTTGCCCCAATTCAGCTTTAACAATCGCATGATTTTTCTCCTAATAATTGCGCTCGTAAACTTGGACGACTGGTTTTAGTCGATAACCAAATCGCTAAAAAGGCCTGTGCAAATTGTGGATCTTGGATGAGCCTGAGGGGTTGTTGGTTAAAATAAAACTGGCTCTGATTTGAGTCTATAAGCTTAAAACTTAAATGATCACCTGGCGCAACATTGGGCCAAATGCCCTTAAGTAAATTAAGCCACTTACCAATATCACTATCGGCGTAGCCTAAATGTCGCCATTGTTCGGCGGTGGCTTCCAGTAAATCTGCAGCGTCAATATCACGATAATATTCAATATCTAACAGTTGCGGATACAGCCCGTGCTGATACTGACCGGTTGGTGTCATGAGCCTGGCTTTATATAAATTGAACCACAGCCAATCCATTTCGCCGCGCCCAACCTCAACAAGATCCTTGGTCATCGAATTATCGACCGCAGACGTTGAATTTGCATATCCACAAAAGGGTAAGAACAACCCAAAGATGACGCTAAGATACGCTTTAGTCGATAGCATAGACATCTGACTTCTCCACTTGAAATTAACGATCGCACAGGTGATGAGTTTCTAGCCCATAACGCCTTATCTGCCTATCACTACGGGATATTTTGATAAATAGCGGCAATAAGATAGCCCAAACAACAGCAAGGATAAGCACGGAAACAGTTTCACCAAATGGTAGAATCACCGCATTAAATTGTGCGCCCGCAATGTAGCTAAGACTGCCAAATACACCACCCAATATAACTTGCAAAATAATGGGTAAAGCACGCATAAAAATAAGGCTATGGTGCAGGCTCAGGGCAAAATGCAGCCATAGACAAGCGAGCCACCAAGGTAAAGCGGTAAACTCAAATACCCCTAACAAGGTAAGCAAGGCATCAATAACGATACCCAACAGCCCGACCTTAACCATGGTACTGAAGTCCCGAATCACAGCTTGTCGGTTTTCAACTAAAGCCAACAGCATAAAATGAATCAATAACAAAGGGATATTGAGAAGCAACACCCCATTTCCCCATAAGATGCTACTCCACCAAACACACTGAAAGCTCAAGGCGTTATAGATAATAAATCCTTGAAGCTTTGACATATTTTGAATGTATCTGACCATAGAGAGCATCTCAGCGCGACGTTAGCAACGGTTAACCGTATTTGGTAAACGATACCCAGGGCGCACAGCCACTAAATGCACAGTACTTGTGGTACGCTCTAAAAATCCGCCTTCGCAGTAACTGAGGTAAAACTTCCACATGCGAATAAAATCTTCGCCATAACCAAGGGCTTGGATTTGGGCAACGGAACGGTCAAAGTTGTCGTGCCAATCCTTTAAGGTTTTGGCGTAATCTAAGCCCATATCATCGATTGACCAGACCTGCATATCGGTGCGCTTCGCTAAATGGCCAACCATTTGCTGAACCGAAGGCAAGCAGCCGCCAGGGAAAATATATCGCTGAATAAAATCAACGCTTTTACGATAACTGTCGTAACGTTGATCAGAAATAGTGATCGCCTGTAATAACATCCGCCCTTCGGGTTTGAGTAATGATTCCAGCTTTTTAAAGAACCCTGGTAGATACTCATGGCCTACGGCTTCAATCATCTCAATAGACACCAATCTATCGTATTGGCCGCTAAGGTTTCGATAATCCTCGGTCAGTAAGGTCACACTATCGCTTAGCCCTTCACGTTCAACCCGTGCTTTAGCATAGGCATATTGGGCATCGGAGATGGTGGTGGTCGTAACGTGCACGCCATAATGTTTGGCGGCGTAAATCGCCAAAGCGCCCCAACCAGTACCAATTTCTAATAGGGTTTGCCCCGGCTTTAAATCGAGCCGCTCGCAAATGGTTTTGAGCTTGTGTAACTGTGCTTCGGCAAGACTTGCCTCGCTATGGGGATACAAGGCACTGGAGTACAACATTTCACGGTCTAAAAACTGCTCGTACAACGCATTGCCCAAATCGTAATGGGCAAGAATATTGCGTTTCGAGCCCTGTTGCGAATTACGATTCAATAAGTGCTTAAAGCGATTAATCGAGCCAGTAAGCCAACTAAATTTAGCTTCAATCTGGTCAAGTAACGGCAGATTTCGGGCAAAAAGTTGCACGACTTTGGTTAAGTCAGGGCTGGTCCAATGGCCTTGAATATACCCCTCACCTGCACCGATGGAGCCTGAAAACATGACTTGGCGATAAAAGCTCGGATGCTTCACCACTAGCGTTGCATGTAGGTCACTGTGATGCTCACCAAAACGATAGCTTTTATCACCCTCGACTATGGTTAAACAACCGTTTGGAAGATTTTCTAATGCTTTTAGCAATAGCTTACGGGCAAGACTGTCAGGCAACTTTGCCGTCACAACAGAAGATTGCGATGCAGTGTTTTCCATATTATTTCTCCATTTGAGCAGGATGTGGCACAAAAGGCACTCGTTTGTAGAACAGTTTTAACGCCTGCCAGTAAATCCCACCGAAAATTTTCAGCGTCATAAGAGGGAAGCGAAACAACAGTGTGCGAAGTGATGCGGCATTAATGTCTTGGCGACTCATTGAAAGCGTTGCATTAAATAAACGCTTGCCTGAATGATTCGGCAGATTTTCAATTCCAATATTTAAGCGTTCAGAGGGGGGCTCAACATGCCACTTGTAGCGCATTTCGAGGTCCATAAAGGGGGAAACATGAAACACTTTATCTGTGGTGTTCGGGATAGATAAATCCACTAAATAACAGTGCCTTTGATCCCAAGGTGTATTGCTCACCTCAGCAAGCATGTATAAAGGTATTTGGTTTTGATAACAAAAGTAAAAATTTACCGGACTAAAATACACACCAAAATGCCGAATTTGCCCAACAAATAGCACTCGATTACATCGCTCTTCTCCACCCAATTCTGCCACTTGCTGAAGTACTCTGGCCTTAAGGGCCGAAGCACTCGGCTCCGCTACGTCGAGTTTGCGGTTAAGATTGTCCTTTGAGGTAAAGGTAGTGAGATAGTCCGCAGGATTAAATCTCAGCAAGGCGCGGCGCTGGCTGGCAAATATCCGCCCCATACGACTGATAGAATCAACCTCATCCAAATCAATTGCCATCAAAGCCATTTGGTAGCTAAAGTGATGTTTTATAGGCATAAAACGGCTATGCGTCACCGTGCCATAGTAAATACCACTCTTGAGCTGACTCATAGACTGACCCCAAAATGGTTACAAACGTCTACTGCACTGCGCACACCATCCTCATGGAAACCATTGTGCCAATAGGCACCCGCAAAATGGGTACGGTTTTGGCCAGAAATCTCTTCCCGCCTTGCCTGTGCCAGTAAACTACGTTCGTTAAAGACAGGATGAGCATAGTTGAAACGACGCAGAATTTTCGATTCATCAATGAGCTCGCTCTGATTGAGCGTCACACAAAACGTTGGCGCATCAGCGGGCAAACGCTGCAGGATATTCATATTATATGTCACTGATGCGGGGCGTTTTTTATCGCCATCTAAGCGATAATTCCAACTTGCCCAAGCCGCTTTACGCTTAGGTAAAATGCGGGTGTCCGTATGCAATACCACTTCATTATTCTGATACTGCAAGTCGCCCAAAATAGCTTTTTCAGCGGAGGTAGCATCGGTTAGCATCCCAAGCGCTTGATCGCTATGGCAAGCGAGAATCACTTCATCGAACACATGCCACTGGCCATTAACCTGCAGCTTGACGCAATCCTGATGGCGTTCGATGGCACTGACTGGACTGTTTAAATGGAGGTTATCTTTAAATGGTGCAATTAAATCAGGAATATAACTGCGAGAGCCGCCCTTCAGCACATACCATTGTGGTCTATCAGTCACATTTAACAGCCCATGATGCTCGAAGAAACGAATAAAAAAGCGCAACGAAAAGGCACGCATATCTTCAATGCTCGATGACCAAATCGCCGCGCCCATTGGCAGAATGTAATGCTCAGCAAAAAAAGCTGAAAAGCCTTCTCTGTCGAGGAAATTACCTAGGTTGGCATCAGGATATTGATCCTGCTGATAAATAGCCTTGCAGCTTTTATTAAACCGAACAATTTCATTTAAAAAAGCCCAAAAGCGCGGATTCAGAAGGTTACGCTTTTGGGCAAACAAACTCGCAAAGTGATGCCCATTGTATTCAAGCCCCGTGAGCGCATTGTGCACACTAAAACTCATTTCAGTTGGCAAAATACTGACATTAAGACGCGCCAACAAACGCTCGAAAAGGGGATAAGTTCTATCGTTAAATACGATAAATCCGGTATCTATCGCATAGGTTTTACCTTGATAATCCACATCCACAGTGGCAGTGTGGCCACCGATATAATCATTAGCTTCAAAAACCGTTACCTTGTTGGCCTGGCTCAACAAGTGGGCGCAGGTCAAACCTGAAATCCCTGTACCTACAATGGCAATATTTTTCATCTTTGGGTGCCCTTTAGCGCTTGTGCTTGGCTATCTCTTTGGATCATTTTTTGCCATACAAATGCAGGTAAAAATGACATCAATTTCAACAAATAAGTAAATCGTTTTGGAAAATGGATCTCTGCATCACCGCGCTCTATCCCAACACGAATCGCCAGCGAAGCCTCATGCACATCAATTTGCATTGGCATGGCAAAGTCATTTTTGGCGGTTAATGGGGTTGCCACAAATCCTGGGCAAATCACGCTGACACCAATATTATCTTGCGCAAGATCGAGTGAGAGACTCGCAGCCAAGTAGTTAACGCCCGCTTTAGATGCACCATAAGCCTCAGCACGGGGGAAAGGTAAATAAATCGCGCTTGAACTCATCAAGGCTAGTTGCGCCCCCTTTGGCATTAAAGGTAAAAACGCTCCTAAACAGTAACCCATCGCAATCAAGTTAGTGTGAATGACTCGCTCAAAGAGCTGATCGTCGAAATGTTTTGCATCGTCGATATATTCACAGCTACCGGCGTTGAGGATCACGATATCCAATTGACATTCACTGCTTGAGAGCATATCGCCTAGCTCAGTGGCCGCCTGCTGGACTTGAACACGATCGCTAATATCAAAACTCAAGCAAGTAGCGCCTATCAATTCCGTCTGCGCCAGCGAATCAAGCTTTGTGGCGTCACGGCCACAGGCAATCACATGCCAACCTAAGGCCAAATAATCCTTCGCTAACTGCAAACCGATACCGGAGCTTGCCCCTGTTACCAGTACTGTGTTGATTTTTTTGGTGAGTAAAGAGGCCATTACTTTGCCGCTCGGTCTTTAAGCAGACGGATAAGCCCGCCCATACAAGGCAAATGCTCATACAGCATTTGCCCAAGGTCGAAATAATCCCGATGAAAGTAAATCCGCTGATGAAACTTAAGCTGGCTCATCCCATCAACCCGAACTAGCTCTCCTTTATTGAGCTTAGGATGACGATATTGCATTTGCCAAAACAGCGAGGCTTGGGTGTCATCCTGTAATACTTCTTTGATTTCAAAATGAATATAGCCGATATTTTGATAAAGCTTGGCAAAATACTGTGTCAGCGCGTTTAGGCCATTCACTTGATGCATAGGATCGATAAAACAAATATTGTCATCATAGAGCTCTGCAAGTAGATGCAGGTTGTCCTTATTTAACGCTTGATAGAGGCCGATAAAATTATCGACTAATCCGCTATGTTCAATCTTCGCTTGGTTTATCATCCAGACACTCCCTAAGGGATAAGTATTAAGCATGTGGCCTAAGCCTTTTTCAGCACCCCAAGTACCGTCAGCGCCCTTGCCCTTGCTGCATTGTGCTCAACAATCGCATAGGGATAATCCGCTTGCGATGCTAATAACGGCGCTTCAAACAACGAAGGCATTTTTTGCTGATTGGGTTGGTGCAATCGCGTCACGCCCCAAGATGCGAGTTCTGGTAAGTACTTACGAATAAAACGGCCATCTGGATCAAACTTTTCGCTCTGACTCATAGGATTAAAAATCCGAAAGTACGGCTGCGCATCACAACCGCATCCTGCCGACCACTGCCAGCCACCGTTGTTAGCCGCCAGATCGCCGTCGATAAGGTGCTGGCGGAAATACCGCTCCCCCCAACGCCAATCAATAAGCAAATGTTTGGTTAAAAAGCTCGCCACCACCATACGCAGACGATTATGCATCCAACCCGTTTGATTAAGTTGGCGCATGGCCGCATCCACTAGCGGATAGCCAGTTTTGCCCTCACACCAAGCTAAAAACTCATCGCGATTATTGCGCCACTGCACATGTTCGGCTTGGCGATTAAAGTTTTGTCCTTTGGATAAATCAGGAAAAGCCACCAGCAAATGGCGGTAGAATTCCCGCCAAATCAACTCATTTAGCCATGTTCGCCCAGGGCTTGTGTCATCAACAATGACTTCAGGGAAACGTTGTAATAGCGCCGCGACACATTGCCTTGGGCTGAGTACGCCAATCGCCAAATAAGGGGAGATAACACTGGTGCCATCAATGGCGGGAAAATCTCTATCTTGCTTATAGTCTTGCACTTTTTGCTGAATAAATTGATTAAGCAGCCGCTTGGCTTGCCCTTCACCTGCCGCCCACTGTTCACTCGAGATAAGCGGGGTTGATATGGTTTGATTTAAACCTGTTTCTGATGGCGCAGTGCCCTTGTTAGCGGGAGAATCAGCAAAGCCGATATTTTTAAAAAATAATGGTTTAGGCTCTGGCAAGATAGGACCAAGCGGTGCTGGCACGCCGAGCGGCACAATCGGCTGCTTTGCGGCAACCTCTCGCCACTTGCGACTAAAAGGTGTGAACACCCGATACATGTCACCACTTAAATTAAGCACAGTTCCCGGTGGTAATAAGCAATGTTCATCACTAAGTGACAAAGGAATCCCCGCCTCAATACAAGCTTGATCGCGCTTTCGCTCATTGATCTCAGGTTCTTGTCCTGCAAACACCCGCCCAATTGCATGCTCCTCACAATAACCCGTTAAAAATGCGGGAATATCTTTAAAGCTATCAAGTTGAATGAGTTCAAATTCAACCCCTAGGCTAGCCAATCCTTGGGCAAGTAGACTCACATGCCGCTGAATAAAGTCGAGTTGAATTGGCGCGATATCATGCTGATGCCATTGATTTGGTGTGGTGATGTAAATCGCTTTAAGCTTGGCGGCATGATGTTGCCTCACCCAGTCACAGGCGGCCGTAAGTGCTTGGTTATCGGTAAGGCGCAGATCTTGGCGAAACCACATTAAAGCATGTTTTCCCAAACTGTTTTGATTAATGCTCATCGACAGTCCCTCCTTGAATTTGTGCGGCGTTAGCCATGATTTTCTGTCTGCGGTGCTGCTTTTTGTGGTGCTGTTTCGCGGTGGCGATTTGTCCAATCAAGTCAGCTATATTCGGGGCAATAAAACCTGATAATGCAGTTAATGTGGGCGCGAATGGACCTATGAGGTAGCAAGCCTGCGGGATTGTTTCGAGCAAGGTTTGTAACTCAGTTTGCTTTGATAGCGAATGATTTGCCTCTGGTAATAACACTAAAGCATCAACCTTAAGCCTGTTGTTGATGAGCCCAAGACTGCTGATATGTTGCACGCCTAAGTTGACCACTGAGACTCTTAAATCGGCTAGCTCCAATAATATTACGAGGCTATATAAGCGGTTAGTAAGGCTTGAATAGGGAGCAAGCGTAGGCTCTGTATTTTTTTGCGATGTAACATAAGGCAAACGCACTAACGCAATCTGGGGCGAGCTTGCTAGCCCCGCTACGCTTAAACGCCCACCGATACGGCTAGCTAACTCACTGTCTAACCAAGCAAGTAGCAGCTCCACATCTAAACGCGGCTCCAATAAAGGCATTAATTGTGCAAACCAAGCTTGTAGCAGTTTTTGTTTAACCAATTGAAATGGATATAAGCCCAAGGCTTCATCTAAGATTTGGTGAAACGTGAGCTGATCTAACTCAAAAAATGCAGTATTTAACGCCAAAATCTGCTCATGCCAAAAATCAGACGATTGAGATTGCACACTCGCGACATCTATCGCTTTAGCCGAACTCATCAATAATGGCTTTACCTTACTGATGGCAACGCCTTTTGCTAACCATGCATTAATCTCATGGATTTGTTGGATATTTTCGGCAGTATACAGCCTGTGCCCTTTGGGAGTACGCTCAGGGATAACAAGCCCAAAACGCCGCTGCCATGCCCTTAATGTCACCGCATTAACGCCAGTAAGCCGCGACACCTCACCGATCGGCAGTAATTCGCTACTGCTGGGATTATCAGCTGCAAGCTCTAAATTATGATCTTCCATTTTTGTCTCTTAACTCATGAATCTGATTGGTTGGCCCAAGCATGTTGTGCTAAACCATTTCGCCAATCGTGGTTTGTATCTGCTAAGCCATTTTTATCAAACGCACCTATCAGCAAAAACCTAGTAGGCATAACGCAGTTTTAACTCCTCCGGATGGGGATTTAAGTACACTTGATCTTCAATATATGGCGTTGGGAATTGTCTTAAGTAATGGTTAATCAAGGTGATAGGCACTAACAGAGGCAAGAGTCCTTGACGATATTTCATAATCATTTCAGACAGTTCTTGTTTTTGCTCCTTAGTTAAGTGCTTTTTAAAATAGCCCTGAATATGCTGCAAGGTGCTGGTATGATTTCTACGGGTCGCATTGATTTTTAAGGCGGTCATAAAGCCGGTAAAATAGCGGTCAGCGGTCGCTTCAATATCCTCAATAGTGGCCACAATTGGCCCAAGCTCGCGATACCATTTGGGACTATGGGCCATTAATAAGTACTTATAACGGGAGTGAAATTTCACTAACTTATGCTTAGTCAGCCCCTCGTGACGCATCTTGTGCCAATCGTGATAGGCGTAGACCCGAGTAAAAAAGTTTTCCCGCAGCACCATGTCGTGCAAACGCCCTTCTTCCTCGACCGGTAAATGGGGATAACGCTCCATCAATTTTCTGGCAAACACCCCGATCCCTGATTTAGTGCCATTATTGGTGCCGATTTTGTACTCAGTCACGCGCTCCATTCCGCAAGTTGGGGATTTAGCACACAGCAGGTAACCCCCTAAAAAATCTAACTCTTCTACTTTGCGCTCACTAAAATCATTGAGTTTTTCGGTGACATCCAAGCTACCATCCCCACTCTGTACCCGAATTTGCTCACCATCGCGCACTAAGCGAATGCTTTTACGGGGTGCGCCTAGGCCAATCGCCATTTCTGGGCAGATAGGAACATAATCAAAAAATGGGGCAATTTCTTGATTACAATAGGAGGAATTTTTATGACCACCGTCAAAACGCACCTTTTCCCCCAATAAGCAGGCACTGATCCCTATTTGAATACGTTGCGGATTAAACTTGTACATAATGAGATTCCTTGTATCAATTTAGATATTATTACGGACCACTCTTGTACAAGGATCAAGTTTTTGTACAATTTTTTATAAAAATATTTTTCTACTAAAAATCCAACGAAAGTCGCCAGAGTTTGGCCTTGATATTGCTTAATTTATTTGCCCCATTGGCGCGGCATCTGAAAGTGAAAATCAACGAGGAAAAATAAGGAAATGACTGTCATCAATCCCAATAGCTATGCGGCCATCGCGTTGAACCAAGTAAAATCGTTGCCAACTCAGCAAACGCAAGGTGTATCAAGCCCTGCGGAGAATCCGAGAGCTCAAATGACAGCCCCGCAAGATACAGTCACCCTATCTGGCGGCGTGACTCGATATGCTGAAAGCAGTGATACCTATGGTCAGCTTGCGCCTAATGCCAAACAACATTACACCGCCAATGTGCAACATATTGCCGGTACGGCAGAGACTGAAAAGCCGCATAATAGATTAGAAGACGCAATGCAGGCGATTCTCGATAAACGCACAGGCATTGATAGGGATAAGCTTAAACAGCTAGATGCGGAGATAGCAAAAATAGCAGGTGATGACAGCTTATCCGAAGAGGAAAAAGCAAAAAAAATTGAATTACTCCAAGCTCAAAAAGTGGAGCTAATTAAAGAAGCTACTGAGAAAAATGAAGAACGACAACGCAATAACCAGGCTGAAGTGTATTTTAGTTAATAACGCGAGCGGTATGGCAAGAACAACAAGCCAATTGAATCATCACGTAAAACCATTAGCGAAATGATCGGCCGCCCTATCAAAGGGCGGCTCGCTATCAGAATAAAAGCTTAAACAACCTTGTCGCCTTAATTAGCGCTTTTTACCACCTAACGCGCGTTTTTTAGCCCGTTGTTTTTGAGCAGCTTTGCTATTGCGTCTTGGCTCGGAGACCATTTTGTTAAAATCGGGTTCAAAGCCAGGATACCATTGTTGTGGCAGACGTTTATCGAGCAGTGTCTCAACCTCTTCTAACAGTAGCGCATCTTCTTGGCTAAAAAGCGTAATCGCCAAACCAGCGCTACCAGCGCGGCCAGTACGGCCGATACGGTGAATATAATCTTCAGCAATAAACGGCAATTCGAAATTAATCACATACTGTAGCTCGGCAATATCAAGCCCTCTGGCTGCCACATCGGTGGCGACTAAGACTTGCACAAGCCCTTGTTTAAAATCCTGCAATACCTTTTCTCGCGCCCCTTGGGACAAATCACCGTGGAAAGCTTGCGTCGCCACCCCAAGTTTATTAAGTTGAGCGGTTAGCTTATCGACACCTTGTTTAGTGCGACTAAATATCAACACTTGCTGCCAGTTTTTGCTGCGGACTAGATGGCTGACAAATTCAGTTTTACGATCGCTATCAATGGCATAGACCCGTTGTTCTATCTGGGCTGCGGTCGTATTAGGTTTAGCCACTTCAATCCGTTTGGGGTCACGCAGGAGGTTTTTACTAAAACTAAAAATCGAATCATCTAAAGTGGCGGAAAACAGCAAGGTTTGTCTTTGGGCGGGAACTTGCTTTAGCACGGCTTGGATTTCATCCATAAACCCCATATCAAGCATACGGTCGGCTTCATCAAATACCAGAGTGTTCAATTGCTTAAGATTGAGTGCACCTTGACGCATATGATCAAGCAAGCGGCCTGGGGTTGCGATCAACACATCAATCCCGGCGTTAAACACCGCTTGCTGCGCCTCAATACTGACGCCACCGTAGGCAATCCCTACACGAATATCTGTTCCTTTCGCATATTTTACAAAGCTTTGCTGAACTTGTACCGCCAACTCCCTCGTCGGTACTAACACTAAAGCGCGGATTGCTTTTGCCGCGTTATCGCTTTGGTTATCAGCCATTAACAGTTGCAGAATAGGTAAGGCAAAGGCTGCGGTTTTCCCCGTTCCTGTTTGAGCCCCCGCCATGACATCTTGTTTTGTTAAGATCGCGGGAATAGCCTCGACTTGAATAGGCGTTGGCTGCTGATAGCCCAGTTCAGCTAAGGTGTTCACTAATCGGGTATTTAAAGAAAGCGCGCTAAAAGACATGAAACATCACCAAAAACAATCATGTCGCAATGTTAGCAGACCGGACTGACAGCGACCAGTTTAGGATCGCGCCTTTAAGATCATGCTTCTCGGTCACAGGCACACCACTACTTAGGTTTGGTAAACCATTCCGCTTCGGTAAAAAAGGCCTCAACATCCGCCGGTAATTGTGGGCGACTAAAGAGATATCCCTGTGCTTGATCGCAAAGGTTTTGAGTTAAAAACTCAGCTTGCTCAGCGGTTTCGACGCCTTCAGCCACGATGTCTAACTTTAAGGCATGGCCAAGTACAATCACCGCTTTAGCAATGGCGGTATTGTTGGTATCGAAGGGAATATCACGAACGAAGGACTGATCGATTTTCAACTTATGAATGGGAAGCTTTTTCAAATAATTAAGTGATGAATAACCTGTACCAAAATCATCCACTGAAAGCGCTATGCCCAGATCGCCTAACAATTTTAAATCACGTATCGCAACATCTGGATTGTTCATCATCACGCTTTCAGTCACTTCAAGCTCCAGACAAGTGGCAGGTAAACCTGTTTGCGTTAGGATACGTTTTACATCCTCCACAAAGGAGCTGCGTTGCAACTGCTGCCCTGCGACGTTGACCGCAATCCGACCAAACTGTTTACCCGCGGCCAACCAACGCACACCTTGTTGGCAAGCCGTTTCAAGCACCCACAAACCAATATCGTAAATTAAGCCACTTTTCTCGGCGACGGGAATAAACACTCCCGGAGAAATTTGCCCTAAAATAGGATCGTTCCAACGTAATAGCGCCTCGACTCCGACGGTTTTACGGGTCACTAAATCCACTTTGGGTTGATACATCAAATACAGCGTATTTTGTTCAAGCGCACCATAAAGCGCGCTCTGTAATTTTAAATGCTCGAACGATTCGTGAGTTAACGATTCAGTGTAAAAGGCATAGTTATTTCGTCCCTCACTCTTCGCGCGATACATTGCGGCATCCGCATTACGAAGTAACGTATCGGCGTTACTGCCATCACTTGGATAGAGGGATACCCCCATGGTGGCGGTTAAACGTAAATGATCGCCTGTGCTTACCACAAAGGGCTGCTCAAACACTTGTCGTAATTGGTTAATCGCCGCCGTCGCATCCTCATGGCGTTCAATACCCGAAATCAGCGCCACAAACTCATCGCCGCCAATACGTGACAACACATCTTGCTCTTGCAGTTGGCTACGAAGACGCTTTGCAAGTTCCACCAGCATTTCATCACCAATGCTATGGCCGAAACTGTCATTAATGTGTTTAAACAAATCGACATCAATAAAGACTGTCGCCAATTGTGAATTAAGCCTTTTCGCATGCATAATTTCTTGCTTAAGCTGCATCATCAGCTTCATGCGATTTGGTAAATGGGTAAGTGGATCAAAATAGGCTAAATGGGCAAGCTGCGCTTCACTCTGTTTTTGAGCAGAGATATCGGCAAATACTGCGACAAAATAGCGGATCTCCCCCACCTCATCATAAATGGCACTGATCGTGATATTTTGCGGAAAAATAGTGCCGTCTTTGCGCCGATTCCAAATTTCACCATTCCACTTACCTACGCCGAGTAAGCTATTCCACATGGTTTCAAAAAAGGCTTTCTCGTGGCGGCCGGAATTAAATAAGCGTGGATTTTGCCCAAGTAACTCTTCCCGCGAGTACCCAGTGATCTCATAAAAAGCACCATTAACATCGGTAATGTTACCGTGTCTATCGGTCACCACGACACCTTCAAGGGAGTGTTTAAACACATTCGTGGCGAGGGTGAGCTGCTCTTCCACTTCTTTGTGTTTAGAGATATTACGGGTCATGCCTATCACCCCCGCCAATTCTCCATCGGGCGTTAAAGCGGGGATTTTGAGGGTTTCTAGCCATAGGTGGTTGTTTTTATTTTCACCATCCAAACATTCAGCAACTATAATCGGCGCCCCAGCCTCAATGGCGAGCCTGTCACCATTGAGAAAAATATCCGCAATCGCTTTGCCAAATAAATCTTCGTCCGTCTTGCCGATAATGTCACTGCGAGGTAAATCCCAAGCTTTTTCAACGCTTTGGTTGCAAATGGTATAAACACCTTCGGTGTTTTTGACCCAAATATGCTCTTCAAAACTATCGATAAAGGTCTGCAAGTCAATAATATCTATCGATTTGGCATCACCACGCAAAGCGGTCATTTGTTGTCGTTGCGCTCTATGTAACTCACTTAAATTAAACTGCAAACTATTAACGGTAAGGGAAGCGAGTTGTAGCGCCTTATCATCGAGCTGCAAAGCTGCCTTATGATATAAACAAAATACGCCAAAATGCGCGCCAGAACTCCAGATAATGGGCAGATAAATCAAACTTCCAAGCCCTGTATCACGCCATTGAGGCGTTGCTTTTACATCTGGGATTAAGGCTTGCAAATATGCCGCCGCATGACGTACATCCACATGAAGATTGACTTGGTACTGGTTAAAGGTGCTTGATTCATTGAAAGGATTGTCAGGAGCTGCGCAGGTAGATGAAGTGTTAACGTGAGGTGTAACGTGTTGGTGAAGGTTTAAATATGCCTTATGATTAAAATGCCGTATTAGTGCTTCAATATCAGCCTCTTGGCACAG
Organism: Shewanella cutis; assembly: GCF_022410515.1. GTDB lineage: Bacteria > Pseudomonadota > Gammaproteobacteria > Enterobacterales > Shewanellaceae > Shewanella > Shewanella cutis. The sequence continues at coordinate 15,125 of NZ_JACSDI010000016.1, forward strand.
TTCAGACTGGACTAACTGACGATATTCCCCCATAACGTTCGTTTTTAAAATCACCGCATGTGACTGAGTGATATGGGAAACTAACTCTAAATCGTTTGTCCAATCTGTTAACTGCTTTTGTGAAATTGCAATATCAATCATAAGCTTTCTAACTATAACCTCTACAATTTCATGTTTACTAAGGGCAAAAATGCCCTCCTAAAAAAACACCACTCCTCCACACACCATATCCCCCAGCATTTTGATAAGATCTGAACTTAGGCTAAACAGTTAAATGTAGGGCAATCGCGTATAGGCTTGACAGATACTACCGCAGACACTCAATCATCGTCATTCTCTTATGCATAAATATTTGACTTATTAGCCGATTACTTTGTTTCAAAAAATGCCACTGACACCAATCGTAACAAACAGACCCATTGTCGATTAACGTTAAGCTCATACAATACTCACAAACGAATAAGCCATGGATTACTTTGCTACTGCTCAGTAACATAAAACGCATTCATGCTCGTCTTGATTTAGCGAGCAAAAATTTACCATAACTAAACAAGGCAAAATCCTAAGCATTAACACACTCACACAAGGATTGTTTAAACAGAAATTACCGCCTTTCATTGACAATAACATTATCCTATTGTCTACAATGGAAATAATCAGGAAGAAAAACAAGGATTTTTATGCCTACCGTGCCTACAGTCGTCGCCGCCATCCCATTAACGAGTCAGCAAATTTATCGAAGGTCCGAACTTAAACAGCTTAGTGCTGAATGCCACTCTACTGCCCAGCTCACGCCACTTGATGATATTGTCGGTCAAGAACGCGCCCAGCAGGCGGTGGAATTTGCCATGGGGATAAAAGAAAAGGGCTATAACATTTACGCTATCGGTCAAAATGGTCTCGGTAAACGCACTATGATGTTGCGCTATCTCAATCGCCATGATCCTATTGAACCCGCGTTATTTGACTGGTGCTATGTGGTGAACTTTGACGATACCCGTAGCCCCAAAGTTTTAAAACTCACCGCAGGTACGGGGCTAGAATTTAAGAAATCCATCGAAAAACTTATGCTCAAATTGGTGAGGGCATTACCCTTAGCCTTTGATAACGAAATGTATTACGCCCGAGCAGAAAAACTCAAAAGCCAACTGACACAAAAACAAGAAGCCGTACTCACAGAGCTAAGTGAAGAAGCAAAACAAAAAAACATTAGTCTGAGTTTAACCATGCAGGGGGATTATCAAATGATCGCCCTCAACGGTGACGAGCCCCATGATGAAACCTCCTTCAACGAGCTTACTGAAGCCGAACGTAGTCAATTTGAAAGTAATATCAATGGGCTAGAAGTAAAACTAAGAAGCATTATCCGCCAAAATACCGAATGGGAAGAAGAGTTTAGCGATACCCAGCAGGAACACGACGAACAAGTTGCTAAGGATGTGCTGATCCACTTTTTTAAACCTTTGAAGGATAAATACAAACACCAACCCGATGTCAGAGCATTTTTGACAGGTATGCAGGCAGATATCTTAAGTAATTTAGATATCTTTCTTGAAGAAAGTGAAGAACAACTCGCCCTTGCGTACGCCTCACTTGAAAAGAAAATGCCCCGCCGTTATCAGGTCAATGTACTTGTGAGCCAAGGCGGGCAGAAATACCCCATCGTCGTTGAAGAAAGCCCTAGCTACCACAGCCTGTTTGGTTATGTTGAAAACGCCACCTTCAGAGGCACAGTGTTTACAGACTTCTCATTGATCCGCCCTGGTAGCTTACACAAGGCAAACGGTGGCGTACTGTTAATGGACGCCATAAAAGTGCTTGAACGCCCCTATGTTTGGGATGGTTTAAAGCGAGCATTACGTTCTCGCAAGTTGGACCTGAGTTCATTAGAGCGGGAAGTATCACTGTCGGGCACCATTTCATTGGCACCGGAACCGATCCCGTTGGATGTAAAAATCATCCTATTTGGTGACCATGAAACCTATCAACTATTACAGCATTATGATGCTGATTTCAGTGAACTATTTAGGGTAACTGCCGACTTTGAGGATGTCATGGACAGAACTGACGCCTCCGAAGCCCACTACGCCCGATTTATTTCCAGTATCGTCCACGATAACAACATGTTGCACTGCGACCGCAGCGCCATTGCACGCATTATTGAATACAGCTCTCGTGAGGCGCAGGATCAACAAAAGCTCTCGCTGCACTCTGCCAATATTGCCAACCTATTACGGGAATCGAACTTTTGCGCAAAAGCCGCAGCAAGTAAGCGAATTGAAAAGCAACATGTTGAACAAGCGTTGAAAAATCAAGAAAAGCGCGTCTCCCGTCTGCATGACAACATTATGGAAAGCTTTGTTAATGGCACGACGCTAATCAATACTCACGATAAAGTCGTTGGTCAAATCAATGCATTATCTGTTGTTTCCACTTCAGATCACCAATTTGGTCTGCCTAATCGAATCACCGCCACGACCGCGTATGGCAAAGGGGAAGTACTGGATATCGAACACAGGGTCAAACTTGGTGGGCGTATTCATTCTAAGGGCGTACTGATCCTCACCGCCTATTTAGCCTCGGTGTTAGGTAAAACCGCGCAAATTCCCCTCACCACTTACCTCACCTTCGAGCAATCCTACAGCGGTGTCGATGGTGATAGCGCCTCTATGGCTGAATGCTGTGCCATTATCTCGGCTATTAGTGAATTGCCCTTAAGACAAGATATTGCCATTACTGGCTCAATGAATCAGTTTGGTGAAGCCCAGCCTATCGGCGGCGTTAATGAGAAAATTGAAGGCTTTTTCGATGTGTGTCAAATCAAGGGCAGAACCTCGAATCAAGGGGTGATTATTCCCGAGTCGAATATCGCTAACTTAATGTTACGCCAAGATATTGTTGAAGCAGTTGAACGTGGTGAATTCCATATTTGGGCGATTAACCATGTCACTCAAGCGATGACCTTGCTATTAGGTAAAACCGCAGCGATAGTGAAAACCAAAGCGCAAACCGATGAAAGTAAACACATAGAGCACTATGCTCCGGATTGTATTTTTGGCATTGCCCAGCAAAAACTTAATGCCTTAAGAGCACTCAGCAAAACTCATTCATAGTTTCAATTGAGCAAAAAATACAAAACAAAAAGGGTTAGCTTAGCTAACCCTTTTATCAGCGTTACGATGTAAACCTTAAATTAAGCTTGCTAACATCTCATCACTATAAGCGACAAGCTCCTCTCCCTTTCGCACTTTAGCAACATAATCAGGGTTAGCGATAAAGGGACGACCAATTGCAATTAAGTCAAACTTATCCTCTGCAATTGCCTTGCTTGCAGTCTCTGCACTATACCCACCCACACCTACTAGCGTTTTGCCATAGTGTGCACGAACATAACTTGATGCTGTGCCGCCTAAGTAATCAAATTCGATACTGTCATCGAAAATACCGATATGCACAAAGGCCAGATCGCGTTTTTCTAACTCAGGCAGTAAATAATCAAAAACAGCACGGTCACGGCTATCACTTGCCATATTAAAATAGGCGCTAGGGGAAATACGTAAACCGGTTCTGTTGTTACCAATACGCGCGGCGATTGCATCGACCACTTCTAAGGCAAACCGCGACATATTTACAGGTGTGCCGCCATATTCATCGGTGCGACGGTTACTGTCGTGATGTAAGAATTGATCAATCAAATAGCCATTCGCACCGTGGATCTCAACACCATCGAACCCCGCTTCAATCGCATTCTCAGCCGCCTTGGCATAATCACGCACCAGCCCCTGAATATCTTCAACTGTTACGGCTTTTGGCGTCACATAGGTGAGTTCACGCATTCTTGGCACACTGCCTTCAATCTTCTGAGCAGAAGGAGCCAACACATCACCACCACCGAAAAAGTGTGGATGAGCAACACGGCCCGTATGCCATAACTGCACAAAAATCTTACCGCCATTGGCATGCACTGCATCAGTGACTTTACGCCAGCCTGCAATTTGCGCAGAGGTAAAAATACCAGGCGTATTTGGGTAGCCTTGCCCATCAGGGCGAATAATCGTGGCCTCGGAGATAATCAATCCCGCCTCAGCACGGCGTGCATAGTAAGCCACCATATCATCGGTAGGAACCAAGTCGGCATCGGCCATACAGCGCGTTAATGGCGCCATTAAGATACGGTTTTTTAAGGTAATGGTGTCATTAAGCTTGTAGGTGTCGAATAAATTTTCTACTGAGTTAACTGTATTTTCTATCGTCATTGGTTTAACCCCATTCTTGAATGTACATTCAAGATATTACTATTTGAATGATCATTCAAGAACATTTTTGAATGTTTGTTCAATATTGGGTAGAATCTCCAGCAAGTATCGGTTAGGGGTAAGAATGCAATGCGAAATGCAGAGTTTGATAGGGCACAAGTGCTCAGAGGGGCAATGGCCGCCTTTATGCGTAAAGGATATACCAAAACCAGCATGCAGGATCTCACCCAAGCCACCGGATTACACCCAGGCTCCATCTACTGCGCCTTTAGCAATAAACGCGGGTTGCTCATTGCTGCAATCGATCAATATCAACAGGATAGAAACGAGCAGTTTAAACTTATCTTCTCCAACACTCGACCAGTGCTTAATAATTTAAAAAACTACTTAGATAATGTGGTCGTCGAATGTGTAAGCTGTGATAGCCAGCAAGCCTGTTTACTCACCAAGGCATTAAATGAAATCGCAGAACAAGATGATGAGATTCAACATATTATCAGTCAGAATTTACAGCTATGGCAGAACGCACTCACCGCACAATTTGAACTGGCAACATCTCAGGGGATATTGCAGGGAGAACTCAATAGCGAGCAAAGAGCGCAATACCTAATGATGGGCATTTATGGCTTACGAACCTTTGCTCACACCCATCCGCAGGCAGAGATATTGCAACAATTAGCCAATAAACTGTTTGATGACGTTTGCAGATAACCGCTTGTTTTATAAATAAAGACTAAAATTTTTCACTTGTTAGGCCGCCATTTCCATCAAATTTACGCGCTGAGTCCACATAAAGCAAAAGGACGATAAATCAGCTTTATCGTCCTTTATGTAGGTATTTTGCATGTACAATTCTTGTTTTAATTAACCGATATTTGCCTGCGCAAAAACCCGCTCACCCAGTGAGTTCAATATCTTGCATTCACCTTCTAACACGGCAATGATGGATTTTCCTTTTCGAAAACTGGTAGGGATCATTACACGGCCAGACTCACTTACGGGTAAATCTTGTAACACCGCGTTGTGCATAATTAGCCCGACTGGTGCGTCATAATACAAAACGGTAACTGTCGCTTGTGTTGCTTGCATAACCTTTAACTCACATTAAGCAGAATCTACTGCAATCGATCAAAGTGGCAAGAGTCTCCCTTCATCTCTTATAACAACAAAACTCAAAGATTTTTTACCATTTAAAATCAATCAACTAAAAATCCAAAGCGACATAAACTTATACAACTGATAAAAATATCATCGCGCCATGAATGCTTAGCTATTTAAGCACTTCAGCAAATAGATGCCAATCTATTTCTATTTTGTTAATCAAATTCGCGCAACCGATCACATCAAATCAACAATAAGTAATGCGTAGTTATTCATAAAATAGAATAAAAACACTAACTTTTTATATTACTGAAGCAACTTCGCTTTAAACCCGACCCAAAAACTGCACTACGGGTGCTTTCAAACTCTATTACAATTTTTTGATGATGTGTGATTTCTACTTCTGTATCCGATAAAACGTTAGCTAGTAGATTAATCTGGTTTAGAAAATTATCATTACACGCCTCGTGAGTAATTTTGACTCTATCGCCATCCTTTTGGCAAGAATGCCCCTAATACGTGAGCACTCCATGCGTGCTCTGCACTCTAGCAAATCATTAGGGCGTGTTGACGTTTCGAGATTAGATTTTGTTCGTTCTGGCAAGCACGGTGCTCGCGAAACGAGGAATGATGTGTCGTTATTCTACTCAAATGACGAGCGGCTCTTATGACAAAAAGTAATACCAATCGTATTAAATATCTGTTCATTCAGCGGGAATTCAACGCGCTTTAGACAAGGCGAAGGCTTGAAGGCATAGTGGTGCTCTGTCGAAAGCCTTAAACGCAGTATAAAGCGCGTTGCCATACAGTGAACATCAGCCGCCCTTTGGGAGCCACACAGACATCTCACTCCGGTGTTGCATTGACTTAAAAGGGAATGACCATTTCTGCGTCAATGCGCCTTGGATTGAAATGCATGTGAGGCTCTGAACTGATTAGATATTTAATGTGATTGGTATAAGAGCAAGGGCTTGCCAGACGAACCCTTCGGGCAGCATTTGGCTGCAAAAATAACCCTGAAACGTCAACACGCCCTAGTAACATCTTAGGTCGCTGACACTCCATTGACTTCCCTAATTACTTCAGACAACCAAGTAAGTGCCTAACAGTAATTTAACACCTTCAATAAAGGGAACTAAAAGGCAAGACTGCTATTTAAGATAACGAAGACTTCTGAAAACGAAAGATGACTAAATCGTCATCTTTCGTTTGATGGCAAAAAATTGAAGTATAGTTGAAAAATATCGCTAAAAATCAATCACAAAATGAGATGTTAGAACGTCATTCATCCTCTTAACAACATTCAGATGTTAAAAAAATAGCTAGCGTTTTCACCTAGAATTTTCGATTTTACTTGATCAGATAGTTCGCCATGCTCGCGCACCAAAGTTCCTACCCGTTGTTCACCCAGTGGAAAAGGGGAGTCTGAGCCAAGCATGACCCGCTCATTTCCCATCGTCTTAGTAAGCAAAGATAATGCATCTTGGCTAAACACCGCTGAATCCACATAGAATCGGTCACAGTAAGATGAAGGCAAATTAGGGCAATCTTGACGCACAATATCCCTGTGACGCCATGCGTTATCCACCCGTCCAAGTTGGAAGGCAAAATTACCACCACCATGGGCAAAACAGATTTTTAACGTCTTGGGGAGCCGCTCAAACGCACCTGATAAAATGAGTGACAAAATTGATAAATGCGTTTCAGCAGGCATAGCCACCAGCCATTGCAACATGTATTTGCCCATACGCTCTCGCCCGAGCATATCCCATGGATGCACTAAAACAGGCATATTCTCATTAGCGCAATGCTGCAAAAAACAGACTAATCCCTCGTTATCTAAATCTTTCTCGCCAACATGATTGCCAATTTGTACACCGATATGGCCGTTTCTTTTGGCTCGAGTCACCTCACGGCACGCAGCATCAATATGTTGTAACGGCACCTGAGCCATGGCTTTTAAACGCTGAGGATTATAATGACAAAGTTCCAGAGCTAAATCGTTAAAGATCTCACTGCACTCGGCAGCTTGCTGCCAAGGTCTATCGTAGGCAAACAGTACTGGCGTAGCGGACAAAACTTGAATATCTACACCGTCACGGTCCATTTCTGCAAGGCGAACGCGAGGATCCCACAGAGCTTCATATACTGGTCTAAACTCTTTATCCCCGAGCATAATCATTCCCTTGCCATCGCTGGTGTGTTTCAGCCAAGGCCAGTTTGGGGTCCCAAAACGCGCGGCCAAATCCGGCCAAGCTTTAGGCACAAAATGGGTGTGCATATCAATAATCATGACGTAACCTTATGTCCTAAATGGATCAACGCTTAACCGGATGTATCTCACCACAATGGCGACAAGTACGCTTGACTTCATCACTAGCGAAAGCAGCAAACACTGGTGGAAGATCTCGCGCAATATGCTGCAATTGCACTTCAACTCGGTGCACCAACTGATGACAGTTTTGGCAATACCATTCGAAAGCATCTTTCTCGCCAGGAGGGCGTTTAGGCTCTATCACCAAACACACACTGCCCGCTTCAGGTCGCTGGGGTGAATGGCGAACATGAGGCGGTAATAAAAAGATATCTCCTTCTTTTAAATGCAGTTCTTCTGGGCCGCTATCCGTCATAATCCTTAGAAATGCATTACCTTTCATTTGGTAGAAAAACTCTTCGACGGGGTCATCATGGTAGTCATAACGCTCATTTGGCCCACCAACAACAGTGACCATTAAATCGGCATTTTCCCATATCAATTTATTGTTGACGGGCGGCTTTAATAAATGCTGATGTTCATCGATCCAAGCTTGAAAATTAAATGCTGATAACTTACTGATTTTAGGAAGTACGTTATGACTCATCACTTGTTCCTTGTGTTAAAGGTTTATAAGCAACAGCTTTAATTTCTATCAATAGATGCGGGTGAGGCAATTGGTGCACAGCAACGGTAGTACGCGTCGGCCCTTGTTCATCAAAGTACTCACTGTAAACAGCGTTATAACCGCCAAAATCATTCATATTGACCAGAAATGTCGATATTTCAACCACATCGGTAAGTGAGGCTCCTGCAGCCGCCAAGATATCAGCAATATTGTCTATTACCGCTCGAGTTTGTGCTGCAATATCAAGCTGTGTGGTACCAAATTCATCAACCTTCACACCGACAAAACTGTTATCAGGCAAACGAGAACTTGTTCCAGAAACAAAGATAAAATCCCCTGCCCGCTTGTAATGTGGAAATCGCCCTCTAGGTTTTGCCTTTGTCGCAATCACTTGACTGCTTGGTCGGGTGCATTCAGTGGATGATACAGGCGTATCCGCAGACATTACTGTAATCATACTGGGTTCTCCTGCAGCAAATGGGCGCTAAACTCCACAGCCCCAAGAGCTTGCGTCAGTAATCGCACATGGCATGTATCTCGAGCTTTGATAACCAAAGCTTCAGCCGCAGTGGCTGCTCCAGCCAGCACTATGCAACCTGCGGGCAAAAAACTCCCCGCAGCGGCGGCAAGACGAGAGGCTTCGACCAACGAACGCCACGGATTACCTAATATCGCCGCACTCGAACCAATTTGTACTGCACGGCCATCAAACTCCATCACCATACCAAGATTACTGATATCTAACGTGCCACCTTGATTAACACTATGCCAAGTGCCCACACAAAACCCCGCCGATGAGCAGTTATCTGCAATCACGTCCACGAGTGAAAATTTGAAGTTATCATAACGGGAATCAATCACTTCAAGTGCAGGCGCTACAGCCGCTACCGATGCCATGGCCTCTGCAATGCTCACCTTTCCTGAAAGCGGCTTATTTAACAAGAAAGCTATTTCAGGCTCGACTCTTGGGTGAATAAAGCGACCTAAATCCAATTTACTGCCGTCATCAATTAACATAGCATCAGTTAACTGTCCAAAAATCAGATCATCGACACCCATTTGCTGCATTTTAGCGCGACTGGTAAACCCCATTTTAACGCCCATGACTCGCTCATCACGGCGAATACGCTGCAAAATTGATAAGTTTTGCACCTGATAAGCATCTGCAATACTTAAACTAACTTCATTCGAAAGCTGAGCAATTGCCGTGGCATTTTGTGCAGCACTATCAACTCGTTTAGCCAATTGCCCTAATAGTTCAGTCATCACATGGCTCCTTTAGCGACCGACTGTCGAGCCAAAATATCTAAGGCGACATCGACTATCATATCTTCTTGTCCACCAACCATTTTACGAGCACCCAACTCAACTAAAATATCTCTAGTATCAAGTTGATAGGTAGCAGCCGCTTTTTCGGCATGACGTAAAAAACTGGAATATACCCCAGCGTAACCAAGAGACAAGGTTTCACGGTCGACTTGTACGGGCCTATCTTGTAATGGACGCACTATGTCGTCAGCAGCATCCATTAAGGTGAATAAATCCGTCCCGTGGTGCCACCCCAAACGTTCTGCAGCAGCGATAAACACCTCAAGCGGCGCATTCCCCGCCCCCGCGCCCATACCTGCTAGTGAGGCATCGACACGGCTGACGCCACACTCTACTGCAGCGATAGAATTTGCTACTCCGAGTGATAAATTATGGTGTGCGTGAATACCAATTTGAGTTTCGCTATTGAGCGCATGACGCAAGGCTTTTACCCGCAATGACACATCTTGCATATTCATGGCTCCGCCCGAATCCACTACATAGACCGTTTGGGCACCATAGCTTTCCATTAACTTGGCTTGCTCGGCTAACCTCTCAGGACTATTCATATGGGACATCATCAAAAAACCCACAGTATCCATCCCAAGCTCTCGGGCATACTCGATATGTTGGCGAGAAATATCTGCTTCGGTGCAATGAGTCGCCACTCGCACAGAGCGAACACCCACATCCCAGGCCCATTTCAGATCTTGTTTCACAGCAATACCTGGCAAAATCAGCGTGGTTAATTTGGCATGGGTTACCACATCCGCCACAGCCTCAATCCACTCTCTATCGGTATGCTTACCAAAACCATAATTAAAACTCGAACCGCCTAAGCCATCACCGTGGGCGACTTCGATAGCATCTACCCGTGCAAAATCAAGCGCCTGGGCGATACGCTGCACATCATCAATACTGTAACTGTGGCGTATGGCATGCATACCATCTCGCAACGTAACATCTTGGATATAAAGTTTATTCATCATCGCCTCACGCCATTAAATGAGAAAATTTTTGACGGGCAATTTGCTCTGCCGTACCCAGCGCTGCCGAAGTCATAATATCGAGATTGCCCGCATACGCTGGTAGATAATGCGCAGCACCTTCTACCTCTAAAAAAATGGATGATTTAAGGCCGCAAAACTCACCGTAGCCGGGTATTTTCAGAGGGTTATCAGCAGAATAACGCTCAAACTGCACTTGCTGTTTAAGGCGATATCCAGGCACATATTGACGAACTTTATCCACCATTGCAGCGACAGACTCCCGAATTCGCTGCTCAGTTTCACCAACAACATCACTGGCACTACTAAGCACAAAGACGGTGTCACGCATCATCATCGGTGGTTCGGCAGGATTTAAAATAATAATGGCTTTACCTTTAGCGGCACCGCCCACTTGCTCTATGGCTCTGGCGGTCGTTTGGGTAAATTCATCAATATTGGCGCGCGTGCCTGGGCCTGCTGAGCGCGACGATACAGACGCAATAATCTCAGCATAATGGACTTTCTCCACTTGACTCACCGCCGCCACAATAGGAATGGTCGCTTGCCCACCACAGGTCACCATGTTGACATTATTACTCTGTAAATGAGCGTCTAAGTTAACAACAGGCACCACATAAGGCCCAATAGCTGCAGGTGTTAAATCAATAATTTGCTTTCCATATTGGCTCAATGCTTGATGATGAATTTGATGGGAATAAGCTGAAGTGGCGTCAAACACAATTTGAATGTCGCTAAATTGTGGCATGTTAACCAATCCATCTATGCCGTTAGCACATGTTGCCACGCCTAAGCGTTGTGCACGGGCAAGTCCATCGGATTCAGGATCTATACCCACCATAACCGCCATGTTTAGCACCGATGAAGTGCGCAAAATTTTAATCATTAAATCAGTGCCAATATTGCCTGAACCAATGATGGCAACATTAATTTTGGCTTCATTAGGTTGGGTCACTTGCTCAACAGCCATTGGCGTTACCTCTTGTTTTGTTAACGGCATCTGCTTACTCCCCTAAAAATCCGACTCGTACAGACCCCAAACCAGCGATGCGTGCTTCAAATCTGTCATTGGGTTTAGCTGTCACCATAGGACCAAGGGCGCCAGTTAAAATAATGTCACCCGCACGTAATGGCTGACCGAGCTGGGCAAATGTGCGAGCAACCCAAAGCGCAGCATTTAACGGATGCCCCAAACATGCTTGCCCAGCTCCCACCGACACTTGTTCGCCAAATCGCTCCATCACCATGCCGCACAGCCTTAGATCGAGTTGCTTTAACAGAGTCGGCGTATTACCAAGGGCAAACATGCCTGAGGATGCGTTATCAGCGATGGTGTCCAAGATATTGATATCCCAGTTTCCAATTCGGCTGCCGACAATTTCAATCGCTGGCAGTGCATAGGCGGTTGCACGAATTAAATCAGCGACTGTAGGCAATTCCATGGTCAAATCGTGTTCAAGTACCAACGCCACTTCAGCTTCCACCTTAGGTTGTAATACCTTTCCCCAAGGAATGTCATCGCCATCGGCAACAAACATATCGGCATATAACAAGCCAAAATCGGGCTGGTCTACCCCTAGCTGGGTTTGTACTGATTTTGATGTCAAACCAATTTTACAGCCTACAGGACGGCGACCTTCATCTTGCCAGCGCTGATGGTTGTACTGTGAAATCGCATATGCATCGGCCAAACTACTTTCGTTCACAGCCCGATCTTGCAATAAATGTCGGATAGGCGCGCAAGGCTGACCCGTTTGTTGCGCAGTCTGAAGCGAATTCGCGGCCTGAACAATAAGCTGCTGACTGCTCGTGGACTGCTTGATATGAGTATCAAAAGCCATCTTGTAATCCTCTTAGTTCAAGCGACTAAAGCTTGATACAGATGTTCATTGGTTCAGCATAGAAATTAAGCGAATGCATACCGCCTTCACGTCCTATGCCTGAGAGCTTAACGCCACCAAAGGGCGTACGCAGGTCACGTAAATACCATGCATTTACCCATACAATGCCCACATCCATTTGTTTTGCGACGCGGTGCGCCCGTTGTAGTTGTGTTGTCCACACTGTCGCAGCAAGACCATAATTGGTGTTATTTGCCAGAGCGATAACTTCAGCTTCAGTGTCAAAGGGGGCGATATGACACACAGGCCCAAAGACCTCTTCACGCACTAAGGGATGGTCTTCCCCAAGCCCGGTAAAAATAGTCGGCTCAACAAAAGCGCCCTGATCACGCACGTCATTAAATTGTGGCGCACCACCGCCACAAATCACTTTAGCGCCATCGCTGATCGCTTTGGAAAAATACGACAAGACTTTGTCTTTGTGTTTATGGGAAATCAGCGGCCCCATGTCTGTATTTGGGTCCGTAGGCCAACCTACTTTTAAGGCCTGAGCTTTCAGTTTTAAGGCTTTAACAAACTTGTCAAAAATAGTGCGCTGTACATATACCCGTTCAGTGCACAGACACACTTGGCCACCATTGGTAAACACAGAACGTGCAGTCCCAGCGACCGCTTCATCAAAGTCGCAATCATCGAAAATAATCGCCGCGTTTTTACCGCCCAGTTCGAAAGATAACGGCTTAACACCTGCAGCCGCAGCGCGCATGATGGCAGAGCCTGTACTTGACTCACCGGTAAACGTGATGGCGTTAACAAGCTTATGCTGAGTTAAAAACTCGCCCGCCGAATGGGAACCAAATCCGTGAACCAAATTAAATACTCCCGCAGGCACACCAACTTGATGGATCACTTCAGCCAGTAGGGTGGCTGTTGATGGCGTTTCCTCTGAAGGTTTTGCTATAACCGTATTACCCGACGCTAAAGCCGGAGCAAGTTTCCACGTCAGTAACAATAGGGGTAAATTCCAAGGAGCAATAACCGCAACAACGCCCAAGGGTTTATTAACAGAATAGTTAAGTGCACCCTTGCCATCGGGCGTATCGGTGTGGAAACATTCACTGCCTCGGTTTTTTGCAAGATCAGCAAAAGCGCGAAAATTGGCGGCTGCACGGGGAATATCAATGGTACGTGCCTGAAATGCAGATTTACCAGTATCAGCCATTTCAGCCGCGACAAACTCCTCAAAACGCGCTTCAATACCATTGGCGATTTTGTGCATTAACGCGCAGCGGTCAGCTATTGATAACGCCCCCCATTCCCCAGCAAGCGCTTGATGGGCGGCATGCACGGCTTCATCAACTAATTGAGCATCAGCTTCTGCCACACGATTAATCACACTGCCATCAACGGGGTTGATATTGTCAAAATGCGCGTCACTGTCCCTAAATTCGCCCGCCACATAATTGCGCAACACACCGCCAAAATACGGAATACCCGCAACTGGCATTGTAAATGGTTCTTTAGCTTGATCTGGCAAATCTTGTTGATGCATAACTTCCCCTTAGTATTCTCGCTCAGCCTGCGGATTAACTGCGCCAAAACGCTTGCGAGACTGAATAAGTGATGGAGTTAATCTACGCGGCCAAGACATAATATAAAAATAACAAATTTAACATTTGATATATTTTTTTTTAGATAGCTATTCGTGCAATTATCGGGGAGTGAGTGAATGTATTGAGGCAAGCAACACCTAAAAGTGATACCTCAGTTCGGTATACACTTGCCAAACATCTTTGGCGTTATGACTAGCAGATTGAAATGCTTGACGGGGTGAAAACCAAGATATATCAAGTTCTAATTTAAGACCTTTGATCGCGCGATAACTCAAGATAAGATCAACCGCTTCGCCCAACTCAGGGTTAATGCCGTTTGGTGTAACTTTAATCCCCTGTCCGTAAAATTGACTCGAAGCTTGGTCTTGTTGATAGTCGTGATAAACAAGTTCAATTGAGCTAGTCTCATTCGGCTTCAACCTCAACCCCAAAGTACTAATAGCAATGTTGCTCAGTTCCGGTTTGACTAACTCGCCATAGTATTTAAACTTTGCGCCGCCCTCACCCAACCAACCGTTATTAAGTTGAAATCCACTCTGACGAAAACGTTTATCCACAGGCTTGTTGTTAGTGATTTCAGCTAAATTGGCTTCATCTCCACTGCCGAATGCATAACCCAAAATCAGTGTTAACTTAGAGTCACTCAGTGGTATCAATAAGCCTAGATCCACACCCGTCCCCGATAGCTTGCGTTGATATTCTTCACCGGCGACATAGGCTAATTCGAACCAATGCGTCATGTTATTTAAGGGCCATATTTTATCGATGCCCAACATAGCAGCTGTGTCTCCCAGCCCTCGCAATCCAAATGTGATTGGTTTGCTTTGTCCACTCGCGGGGATGTCATCAGCAGTAACGGCAAAATCGGGGCTCATTGGGTCATAGTGAGTTTGGGTCGCTAAGCTATAAGCAGCGATTTGCCATCCGAGCCGAGTGAATGTAAGCCATAAGAGCTGTACATCTTGCACTGATTTATCTGGTTGACGTAAATCCCTGTCCCATACACCTTGACGGGCGAAGGCAAGGTTAAGCCGCCAATGTTGATCTGCTTGCTGCCATTGCCAATCACCGTGAAGACCATCTAGGCTCTGGTGGAATAAAAATCCGCGACTATCTTCATAATATTGCCTCCCGATAAACAAACTTGGCTCTCCCTGCTCATCATTCCAAGCCAAATAAGCAGATTCAAAACCGACAAAATCATCACTATTGGTGCTATCTAGGCGATATACCTTTTGCCACATTAACGTACTGTATGCAGAGAAACGTTTAACTGGGCGATAGTGGATGCCAAACTTCAACTCATTCGCGTTAAAATCAATATTCTTCCCGCCTTGAAAACTCATATCTCCTTGACTTCCCAATTGAATGACAGTTTCACCACCCCAACTCAAATAAGGAGTCAACAAGTTACGCGCATGAAAAGGCATTTGCTTGCTCTCATTTATAAGAGATTCGGTTTGAGGAGGCGGTACAGTCTGTGCGGCGTCACTACTAAAACCAATCCCCATTGCCGCGATGGCAAAAAGCACCGCAGCTGAACAGAGAACGAATTTATAAAATACCTGAGATAACGGAAAATTAAGGCAAAGGATCACTTTAAAATCACTCCTAACGACTGAATGCTCCCAATAAGCATCGCTGCGCCTCGACCCTACCTAAGTTAGTTAATACAAAAAAATAACATTTAGACTTTTTAATATACATCTTTTGCTATAGGTTAGGTTTGGATAGTGATCAACTTGTCATAACAGGAAGGTAGCGAATATGGATCCCAACACATTAGAACGACACTTAACTTCACGCTTAAAATTTAAATATTTAAAACTATTAGTGACCGTTGGTGAGCAGCAAAATATCTTCCGCGCAGCACAAATTCTAAATATGGCACAGCCTGCGGCCACTAAAATTATCCGCGATATCGAAATCGCGTTAAATTTAAGCCTATTTGAGCGTTCATCACGTGGTGTAGTACCAACACTTTACGGCGAAATTTTGATAAAACATGCCAAGCTAGTATTGTCACAAGTACGTCATGCCAGTGAAGAATTATCGACAATACAAGGAGGCTTGTCAGGACGAGTGACGGTTGGAACCTTACTTGCAGCCAGTGCAACGTTATTGCCACACGCCATCATTCGATTGAAAAAAGAACGCCCTAATGTGTCAGTCATTGTTGTTGAAGGGACATTAGATAAATTGGTCGCTGCGCTCAAACTGGATGATTTAGACTTAATTGTCGGCAGAATTCCAGAAGTACAAGAGGAAGAAGGACTCAGTAACGAAGTGCTCTTTTACGAACCCATCTCGCTTGTAACTCGCACCCATCACCCATTACAACAAAGGCAAAACCTCACCTTAGCAGACTTGCTCGATCAAGAATGGATCTTACCGCCACGGGAAACCCTGTTACGCCAAGAGATAGATGCGATTTTCCATAAACAGGGTTTAAACATACCCGCAAATGCTACTGAATCAGTATCAATTTTAGCCAATCGAACCTTATTGAAAGAAACCGATATGATTTCAACCTTACCCAACGAAGTGATTCGCACCTACGAAGAAATAGGCCTATTAAAACGCCTCAATGTGGATTTAGGGGATGAGCCTGGTCCCATAGGCATTACAGTGCGCGCTGACCGTGCATTACCGCCGGTGAGCGAATACCTACTCCATGCATTACGTGATGAAGCCGCAATCATCCGCCAGCGTAATAAAATACAGCCCTAAACCAAACGTATTCGCTAGGGCTAATAAAAAACTACAGCGCCTCATCAACGCTGTAGTTTACAAATCACCTAAAGCAGAATGACCAGTAAAATCACTGTCAATAATCTCGGTACCAGAGTCATCGCGACTAGAAGCGATATCCCAAGGTAACGCCATAAGTGCGTGGCGGTTTATAGGCATTAAAGACGGTATTATCCCATGCGGCATATAAGGTTGTAGAACCGATATTTAACTCATCAGTTAAGTTTTTGCCCCATAATTGCACACTCCAAACCTCATCAAAACTGGTTAGGGTCATCACCGCATCGATCGTGTATTCCGATGGCACTTCAGTCAATGGATCGTTCGAGTTATCAAAGAAGTAACTATCTTGATATTGATAATTCACCCTAAAGCTCGCATCACCTAACTCGGCCATAGCCCATTGATAATTCAAATAGGTATTAAGAGAGTTTTCGGGAGTTCGGCGCATTTTATTGCCATTAAGATTGGTATCATCGACCAATAAATCTTCGGTGAATTCAGCATCGAGGTAACCATAACTGAGATTCAGCGTTAGGTTATCGGTCAATAGTGCGGTCAACTCTAATTCAAATCCCTTAGCAATACCGCTGCCGTTCATCACTTGCAGATTGTCTGGGGTATTAGGACCCGTTTCTACCCATACTTGGCTCTGAATATCTTGGTAATCAGTGTGAAAAATTGCACCGTTTAGGCGCATATTATCTTCAAAGGCTTGCAGTTTAAAACCGACTTCATTATTCCACGCAATTTCAGGTTTAAAAGGTAAAACAGCTTCAACTGCCTTTTCCATCCCTTCGCCGTTATAACCACCCGATTTAAAGCCCTTAGCAAGTGAGTAGTATAAAAACAGATCTGTTAACGCTTGATATTCAAGATTAAAGCTTGGTGTCCACTCGGCCCAACTGTCACTGGTTTCAAAGTCATAGCGTTCAACCCTATTACCATTAATATCCTCATGCAAATTATCAAAATTATCAAATCTGCGCCCCCATGCACTGCCACCGAATGTTTTCTCATCACGGCTCCAACGCAGGCCTACCGTCGCGGTTAAGTCTTGAGTGAACTCATAACTCAGCTGACCAAACACTGCGTAACTGTCGGTTATATTATTGGTCGTATTAGCCACATTGCCGGCAGTAGTGCCCCACTGGGTATCGAACCAATAATCAACATCCTCAGCACGGTCGATATCTTCCCTCATGTAGAACAGGCCGCCAAGCCAACCCCAGTCACCATTGCCACCAGAGAGACGCACTTCTTGGGAAAATTGACTCGCATCTTCCCCTTTGCGTGATAACCACTCATCATCCACCTGCAATGCCGCAAGTTCATCATGGCTTGAGACAGTGTTATTGGCAGGATCGCCCCATGGATCAAAAACCTGTGTTCTATCAACCAGTCCTGTGGCAGCATTTTCATAAAAATCATAGCTATTATCACGATACGCAGTGATAGAAGTTATATCACCAAGATCAGTGGTCCAATCCATTTTAAGGCTCAAATTACCACTATCAGCTTCTTCATAACCATCAACACTGTTAAGATCACTACGAGGATCGGCACTGATAAATGGCGCGTTGCGCCCGTCGCTATAACCTATATGTTTCACTCTCGGGGTGGCATCACTTTTTGATGCGCCAAGGGTTAATAAAGCTTGAAAATCTGTGCCGGGATCGAATAAAAACTGCGCCCTCGCCGAATAACGTGTTAAATCATCTGCATCGTTACCTGTATAGGTATTTTTACCATAACCGTCACGGGTCACACCGCTGATGGCAAGTTTTGCGGCAACGCTATCATTGATTGACCCAGTGACGTAGCCTTTGCCTTCAAAATGGCCATAGTTGCCTATGGTCATTTCGACACTGCCCTCTGGCGCACCAAAGACAGGGCGCTTAGTGATAAAGTTAATCGCGCCACCTACGACGTTTTTGCCATAAAGGGTGCCTTGCGGTCCACGTAGCACTTCAACGCTTTGTAGATCATACAGGTCCATTGCAGCAGCTGTACCACGGGAAATATACACGCCATCCACATACATCCCGATTGCCGCCGCAGCACCGGCACTTTCAATGTCACTACCAATCCCACGCATAAATAACTCTGGCTCGCTGGAACTGTAAGCATTCATTTGAAATCCAGGCGTACGGCCAGCGATATCATCCAACCCTTCTATTTTGGCTTCTTTCATTTCCGCTTCGCCAAAGGCAGTAATTGCAATAGGCGTAGATTGTAAACTTTCGACTTTATGGCGGGCAGATACTTGGATAACCTCTATACCTGAGTTTTTTTCCGTTGGTGGATTGGCTTGGGCATCATCCGCATTACTGATATTTTCGGTTGCACCTTGCATTTCTGTATCGGCAGCCCAAACAACGGGGATAGTAGCCAATGCCAGTGCGACTCCAAGGGCTATGGGGGTTAATGTTTTAAACGGTACTTGTGGCGTCTTGCTCATCTTTTACTCTCCCGTGACGGGTTATCATTATTATCTCGTGTGTGAGTCTATTATTTGACACCGCTCAATATTCGCTCACTAAATCTCAAGCTACGGGAGTTAGCCATATCTTAGAAATAATTTGTTATCCATCTTTCATATCAAAATTGTTATAGCAAAATGTTCTGCTAGCTATGCAATGACAAGGTGTTTAAACGAAAAAGACCAGTCCAAATTTGGCTGGTCTTTTCAGTCTGAAAGCTTATTCTCGCTAGGCTCAACTGACTAAGGAAATAAACACCGCACTTAATCCAAGCGGAGCAACAAAGCGCACGAGAAAATGCCAAAGACGATAACGCCACGGATGCTCGCTTCCCTCCAATTCATCAGCAGTAATGGCAGTAGGTAATACCCACCCGACAAAAATGGCGACAAAAATGGCACATAAAGGCATTACTACAGTCGTAGTTAAGTAATCGAACAAGTCAAAGAAGGTTTTATGCTCAAAAGCACCGATAAAATCCAGTGGATACACACCACTCAAATGATTAAAACTCAATACAGAAAGGCAACCCAACGCCCAACTTAATGCCCCACACACAAGGGCAGACTTTAGCCTAGACCAGTGCAATTTCTCTTTCAGCCAAGCCACTGTACATTCCATCATTGAAATAGCGGAAGTTAATGCAGCAAAAAATAAGAGAAGAAAAAACAATGGTCCAATAATGGTACCTCCTGGCATTTGCCCAAATGCATAGGGCAATGCCATAAATACCAACCCAGGCCCACCACTGGGATCCATATTATTAGCAAAAATGATCGGGAAGATAACCAATCCAGCTAATAGAGCAACCAAGGTATCGGCACCTATAATAGTGACAGAAGCATTAGGGATAGAAGTTTTCCGGTCTAAGTATGCCCCGTAGGCAATTAAGTTAGTTATCCCAACTCCGATTGAAAAGAACGCTTGCCCAATGGCATCAAGCACTACATCCGTGGTGATTTTTGAAAAGTCAGGAACCAGTAGAAACCGTACTCCTCGTATAAAATCCCCAGTTACTGCTGCATATATCACCAAAAGTAATAAAATAACAAATAGCATAGGCATCAATATCTTCGACGCACTTTCGATGCCCGCTTTCACTCCACGAGCCGATACGATAACGGTTAAGATCAAAAATGCACTCGCCCAGCAGAACAATTCAAAGGCATTGGCATTTAAGCCATCAAAGGAAGCTTGAATCGCGGTTTTATCCAGTCCAGCTAGCTCTCCCGTGGCCGATTTAGCCACATAAGCAAGGGTCCAGCCACCGACGACAATATAAAAGGAGAAAATAATGATAGCGGCAACCACGCCAACAAATCCCATCCAGCGCCAGGCTTGGCTGCGGTTGGCTTCACGGCAAACCTTAGCAATCGAATTGGGTGGACTCAATTGCCCACGTCGACCGATGAGTAATTCAGCCATTAAAATAGGTAACACCACCAACACCACAGACAAGATATACACCAGCACAAACGCCCCGCCGCCGTTTTCACCCGCGGCATAGGGAAAACGCCAAATGTTGGCCAATCCTACCGCAGAACCAATAGCGGCTAATAAAAATCCCGCTTTTGATGACCATTGTTCATGCTCTGAGGCTGTTGAGCCTAAGGTGCTAGAATGACTAGACGAAGGCACAACGCCTTGAGAAATCGATGTTTGCATCACTTATCCTCGCTTATTATTTTTATATTATCTGTGGTTATACAGTATGTGCGTGCTTGGATATCGACGACTGATGGCTAACGAGACAAAGGAAAGCTATCACGATACTTGCCTCATAAAGAGGCGCTATAGCGCCTCTTTATGAGTGATTAAATCTTAAGTCACCGCATGACGTTGATTAAAACGCGGCTCTTGCCAACGGCCGGTCCCCATTATGTCTTTGATATGAGCTATGGCATCCCAAATATCCACATAACGTAAATACAAGGGGGTTAAGCCAAAACGCAAAATATTAGGCGCTCGAAAATCACCAACCACACCACAAGAAATTAATGCTTGTACTATGGCGTAACCCTGTGGGTGACTCAGTGCAATTTGGCTGCCGCGACTATCATCACTAGGCGAAACCAACTCAAATCCCGCATCAGGGCACTCTTGTTGCAGCAGTTGAATAAATACATCGCCTAATCTTAAGGACTTAGCACGGATCTGTGCCATATTCACTCGCGACATGATCTCAAGCCCAACCTCAGCCACCGACATACTTAAAATTGGCTGAGTGCCACTGAGCATCTGCACAATATCAGCTGCAGGCGTGTAATCTCGTTCAAACGCAAAGGGAGATTTATGACCGTACCAACCCGTTAACGGTTGCAACGCTTTACCATGGTGACGGCGAGCAGCAAAAATAAACGCTGGGCTCCCAGGGCCGCCGTTGTAATATTTATAAGTACAACCCACAGCAAAATCGACATTACAGCCGTTAAGATCCACCACCATTGCACCCGCACTATGGCATAAATCCCATATTGTAACTGCACCAACAGCATGTGCTTTAGCTGTCAGATCATGCATATTGAGTACTCGCCCAGTTTTATAATGCACCTGAGTTAGGCAAACAACAGCGATGCTGTCGTCAATTTTTTCTGCAATTTCATCGCCTTCGGCATAGACAATTTCGTGGTCAGCGCCAAGCAATTTAACCAACCCCTGAGCGGTATAGTTATCGGTTGGAAAATTACTGCCTTCCATCAAAATTCGACAACGCTCTGGACGAAGGGTCAAGGCGGCGGATAAGACCTTAAACACATTTATGCCAGTTGAATCTGTCATCACTACTTCATCATCATCCGCACCGATAGTCGGTGCAATCAACGCACCTAATCGAGTCGTCATGTGAAACCAGTCATGCTGATTCCAACTTTTTACGAGCCCTCTCCCCCACTCTTCTGCAACTGTTTGGTGTGCTTTTGCAATTGCCCTGACGGGCATGGCACCTAGCGAATTACCGCTCATGTAAATCATTTGCTCAGGTAAGCTAAATTCGTTTTTAAAATGCGCTAAGGGATCATCTAAGTCGAATCGCAAACAATCTTCTCGAGTGAGTTTTTCCACGTTGTTTTACTCCACGGCTGGGGCGGCTTCATTGCCTCCCTCTATTTATTAACGCTATTTATACTAAGCGTCCCGCCCCAAAGTTAACAATAAATTTAACACCGCAAGCTATAACATTTAACATATAATAAACGTAAAATTCGAACCGAAATGAATAAGTCAGAAAACAAAAAACAGACTGTCACGGGTCTTAATATCCTCAATGGCAACAGCATTACCGCCAATTTTTCAACAAAGGCCATAAAAAAAAGCCCACCTCCATCGGTAGGCTTAATGAACAGACTTAAACATTTACAACCTTAATTGCAACGAAAAACCAAGGTTGATTGAATGATTTCAGTCAGTTAGTTTTTTTTATGAGAAGGCCGCACAGGCCAAGGCGTTTTAGGCGCACCTAAATTTGGCTCACCCAGCACTGGGCTTGATAACGCATAAAAACCGTGGTTAGTAAATAGCCAGAACAAATTGCGATCGTATTCAACATACACGCTGTGGGATAAATTCCCCCGCGCATATTCGGCCACCCTATCTTCATTAAATGGCGGAACAAAATAAGCTGTAATGGTTGGTTTGCTGATATCGCTTACATCAAATACCTGTAGGCCAGCATTGTAGAAGTTAAAAGGTAAAATGCCATCACGCGGCGTCCCCGGTTGAGTGTAATAACCAGTTCTCTTTGGTCCAAAACTGCCACGACGTTGGCAAAAATCGGTAAATTTAGCTTCTTTGGGCGGCGTAGGCCTAGGCAATACGCCGATAGCTTTAGGATTAACAGGATCGCTCACATCAATCATGTGCACATCTTTATAGGGCTCAAAACAGTCTTCATTAAGCGGATAGCCACTAAAATAAACAATCCCCGTTTTTTCAACCTGTGACACATCGATAAAATCCCCTTCAGTGCCCGCCACGCTTGGGGTAAAGTTCAAGTGACTGACCACTTTCATCTGTTTAGGATCTGAGATATCCACAACATAAAATCCCAATCCCCCCATCGCAGCATAAGCATATTTCCCCCCCTTTTCGGCCGATTTAGGGATAAACAGTGGCATTCGAGAACCCATCCAAGAGGTACGGTTTCCCGCACGAGGATTGTCTTTGTAAGCCGCCTCATGGACAGGATCAAAAGCAATTTGCCCCGGTACAGTCAATTGATTTAAAAATCTAGGGTTCGATGGATCAGACATATCCCAAGATTGATATCCTGCTGAATACAAGTCGTTGCCATATTCAGTTAAGGCATAGCTTGAATCCGGCGCCGCCGACACATACATAACATCACCGCCAAAATACGCAGGAATATCTCTTACGCCAGAGCCTTGCTGCTTACCAATAGGTGCATCGGGATGACCGACATCCGTGGTGCGCTCGGCAAGTAATTTCCAGTCTGCAGGCAAGGGACCATTCATTTCATACACTTTAAATCCCTTCAAATGGGGAGCATGACGAATGGCATCAACCTTATCGGGTTCCCTTAATTTATCGTGCAATAAGCCAAAACGGCGAATTTCAAATGATTGCACCATGATCATTTTGCCTAGTTTGTCATTCCATTGAATGGACGCCGCGCCAAACATATCCGCTTCAGGGTAAGGATTTTGCTCAGCTTCATCTGGACCATTTGCTCCCCAGGTATGGCCACGAGTTAATAATAATTTGACGTTTTTCGGCTCAGTAATATCGAAAATTTTTAAATCGCGACGCACATATTGATACAGATAACGGCGACCATCGAAATCAACAATATTCTGCCAAGTATGAAAAGGTTCGACGGTTATTGGGTAATAAGCCTCAACCTTCATATTTTTAATATATTGTTCTTTATCCCAATAATCGAGCTGTCCCTTAAAGGGCCGGCTTTCATAAGTATGTACCGTCGCTTTAGGATGAATAAATAGACCCGTTTTAGGGTCCATTCCGTATGAGTTTTTTGAAGGTTCTTTTGGAGATTTGTCCCCAACAAGTTCCGTCACACGCTTAACCCACTTGTCTTGTATGTCTATCGCCCCGCTTTTGTCTTCTGCCTGCGTGGAGACTGATAGTGCAATAGTTACACTTAACAACGATAGCCTAGTGAATATATTCAACTTATTTTTTTTCATATACTTAACTAACCTTTCCGAATGGAACAGTGCAAAATACACCCTAACTTCAAGCGAGGAATTTTTCGTGCAAAATCAATACTAAAAAGAACGGCCCTAACAAACAAATAACTTTATAGATATATGTCATCACTTTTTTGTTATAACCGAGGCATTGATTCTAATCATCTGCGTTAATGAATATTGTGGGTAAGCACCCTACCTTTCAGGGTTATAAACTAGTAACTCAATATCATAGACAGCGTAAAAAAACGATTAAGGCTCCTCTACTTCGCTTTAAACCCGACTCTAAATCCGCCCCAATGTTTGCCATTCACATAAATAGGTACTGATAAATCATGCATAACTTCACCAGTATCTCGTTTATAGGTTTGTAGTAATACGGGATCTGTATGGGTCCCGCAGCGGATACCGGTAGGATCGTTAAATAAGCGTTTTGTGCGATTTTGCGTCATATCAACCTCAACTTTACCGGTTAATGTTTGGCTAAAGCGCTTATTATGGGTTGGGAAATAACCTTTTTTATCAACGGCTCCGGCATAAATAATCTCACTATGTTTAGCAAGAATCGGTTCTTGAATGGCGGGAAAATATTGATCGGTGAAGCGGTCAAATGCAGTGGTATATTTTTGTGGCTGGGTATTCGCAATAGGCTGATATTTAGGATTAAAGAGTTCCGCCTCAGTAAAACTCGCGTTAGCTAATCCCTGAGCAAGTTTCTCGCCGCAAGCTTTTGCCGCTTCGTTAGCGAGTAATAGCACTTGTTGATCAAAGGTTTGAGTGTCCCAGTGCGACAGCGCTTTAAATATACCTTCCGTTGTTAATGTGAGAGTAAACGCCTGCTCAGAAACCACCATGCTTTGTCTAGCCGTCACTGTCAATGAGTCTCGGATCTGTGCTACCGAGGTACTAATCTCATTGGTGGTGTGATTATATTGTTTAAGCGAGCCTTCCATATCCCCGAGGGCATGCGCCGAGTGAGTCACAGAGGTTGAGATATCAGTAAAATGGCTATCTAACGCCGCCATCGCCCTAACCACATCAGCAGTTTGTAACACTACTCGCTCCATTAAGGCCGAACTTTTATCTGTTTGGGCACGAATTTCGAGCAACATCTTACCGATATCCTGAGTTGCACCTGCCGTTTTTCCGGCAAGGCTTCGCACCTCATCTGCCACTACCGCAAAACCACGACCTTGCTCTCCCGCCCTCGCCGCTTCAATGGCCGCATTCAACGCCAGTAAGTTGGTTTGTTCAGCCACCGCATTTATGACTTCGGTGATTTTTTGAATTTGTTCAGCTTTTGACTTTAAGGCCAGCACTTGCGAAGCGGCTGTGTTGATATCCGTATTTAATGATTCGATAGCAGACACGCCCTTTTGTGCTTGAGTTCGGCCTTGCACACTCAAGCGCTCTGCCTCCTGAGTTTGGACTAAAATGCTACTCGCATTATCACCAAGCAAGGCAGTCGTATTACTCAATTGCGCAGCCGCTACCGCGATAGCACTCGCATGTTCGCCATTAGACTCAATGGATTTATTCAATAAATCAATAAAATGTGAGACCTCAGCAGAACCAATTGCAATCTTACTGGTTTGGACACTAATGTCATGTTCAGCGGAGCTTAACCTATTGAGTTTAATAATATCTTTCTCTAGTGTTTGCGCCTTGTGACTCAAAACACGCTTCACAATCCATAACACCCAAACACAAACGATCCCCCCTAAAACCAAGGCATGTGTCAAACCAGAGAGGGAGATGGTGTTGAGTAAAAGGCTACAAAATACGACCAAGACCAAACTCAGTGCGATGATGATTTTATGCTGTAATTCCATATTGTTTCTCACCGAGAAAAGGTACAAGCAAAATGAGATACAAATATTCACTTGCCATCCATTGCTATTTGAGCCACTACAGCAAGTAAATAGACAAATTTGAAAGCGACGTAAGTGATTGTATCTCTCTGACTAAATTGAACTATTCACTCATGCATTATTTTAGAGCGATAGCCTATCTTCAGTGCTCTATCGCGCTTATGGCATTAGACCTTAGTATAGATTTGGCAGAATTATTCAATAAATAGCCCCAAAAATGCCCGTCATTTTTAGCTGACAAAATGTGGTATTCATCGCTTTATTGGCAATAATTCCGAGCAGAGTGACTGCACATACCGCCAGAAAACTGCTAATATCGGCGCAATTTTTTTGAGCTAACGAGATCAAGATGGGCAGAGCATATCAAAACCGTAAAGAATCTATGGCGAAAACAGCTGGCCAGAAAACCCGCCTCTACTCGCGCTACGGTAAGGAAATTTACGTAGTCGCCAAGCAAGGTGGTGTCGAGCCAGATGGTAACTTATCACTGCGTCGCTTAATTGAGCGCGCGAAGAAAGATCAAGTACCAGCCCACGTTATCGAGCGTGCTATCGATAAAGCCAAAGGTGGTGGCGGTGAAGATTATGATACAGCCCGTTATGAAGGTTTCGGCCCAGGTAACTGCATGGTTATTGTGGACTGCTTAACCGATAACGTGAAACGTACCTTCACCGAAGTGCGTCAAGCCTTTGTGAAAAACGATGCCAAACTCGGCACACCCGGTACCGTAGGCCATATGTTTGACCAATCTGCCGTGTTCGTTTTCCCCGGTGAAGATGAAGATGCCATCCTCGAAATTCTAATGATGGCCGATGTCGATGTGAACGATGTCGAAGTAGAAGATGGCATGATCAGCGTTATCGCACCGCACACCGAGTTTTTCAAAGTAAAAACTGCGCTGACAGATGCGATACCAGATATCAACTTCGAAGTAGAGAACATCACTTTCGTGCCCCAAACCATGACCCCAGTGTCTGGTGAAGATGTGGCGGTATTCGACAAATTTATCGCCGCTTTAGAAGATTGTGACGATGTGCAAAACGTGTATCACAATGCTGAAATTCAAGATTAATTAAAATCTTACTAAATAAAAACGCAGCCATTGAGCTGCGTTTTTATTTGCAGGCATTAATTGCCTACGCCGAGAGTTACGCCGTATCCATACAAGTATGAGCATCTGCGACTCATACCACTCTCCAACCAAGTTCAGCTGCAATCCGACAATTGGTATCGATACAATATTGAGTCTTCATTCCTACTATCACTAAGTCAGTAATCCCCTGATGGGCTAACGCCTCGGCAAACCCCGTTTGAGAAAAACAACTAGGCTTAGTTTTATCAAAGATATTATCCACTTTAGGATTGTTGATGGAGTCCATACATCGAGCTCAGGTTAATGTAATAAACAACACCAACGAAAAAGGGCCTTAAAGGCCCTTTTCAATCTGCTCAGTACTGCAGAAACTAGCGCAAATCCATCTCTTGGATGATTTCATGGGCAATAGGTGGCGTAGTACAAGTCGGTTTTTCATGTAAATCCGCCTTTAGCTGACCTTTGCGATGTTTAAGTGCCGCATCAAGTTTTTTGGCGGCATTTGCAATCGCGGGATACATGACTTCATCCGTACCAGAGGCGGAGATGCGACTGCCTTCGTAATTTGTTCTAATTTCAACCTGAAACTCGCCATGCTCCTTAGCAATAATGATATCGAGCCCGATGAGAGTGGGGAAATGAGTGGCGATTTTAGAAAACTTTTCGTTAACGTGTTCTTTTACAGAATCAGTAACATCGACATGGTGACCAGAAAGATTAATTTTCATAGGTTGTCCCTTTTAGAGTCTTTACTTTTTTTTCGCTTCACAGTTAGAGCTTGGGGCATGGCAAATAAAACACAAGCCCCCAAGGCAAATATTTCGAGTGAAACAGTTATTAGCAGTCGCTAAATGTGAGCCCTATCAAAGAAACAACACTGTAAGGGAACTATAAAAATGAGTAACTGGTTGATTTGTAAACAGCAGGCATAATCCAATCAACCAGCTCGATTCAAATAATTTAATACTTACGCTGTACGCTCTGCTGCCAGAATTGCTGCGAGAGGTGATGAGTTTTGGTAGACAAACGTGATACCTGCTCCCCCCTTGCCGCGGCATCTTGAGTCTGCTGTAGACTCTGTTGAGCTAAATCGCTGATCACATGGATTGCACGGCTAATCTCTGCCGCCACGGTTGTCTGTTGGGTCATGGCCGCCGCATTATCATCACTTAAGGAATTGATTCGGGAGATAGAGGACAATAGCTCACCAAAAGCAACGCTGGCATCCTGCGCTAAGGAAACGGAGCGTTTAACCTGTTCTTGCCCAGCCGTCATCGTTAAGGTCGCTCTTTGGGTACTGTCTTTAAAGCGACTCACAATCAGCTCAATTTGCGATGTCGATTGGCTGGTGCGGCTCGATAATTGTCTCACCTCGTCGGCAACCACCGCAAAACCCCGGCCGCTTTCCCCTGCCCGCGCCGCTTCAATCGCCGCATTGAGCGCCAACAGGTTAGTCTGGTCAGCAATAGCGCGGATAACCTCTAATACTTGATGAATTGCTTGGCTATCTTGCTCTATCGTTTGCACCACATCGGAAAAATGGCTCACCTGTACACTCAGTTGGTGAATCGCCTCAATGACAGTTTCGAGCCGTGAATGGCCGCGCTGCGCTGCTTCATGGCTGGAGACCATTTCAGATGCAGTGCGGTGGATATTATCCGTCACCTCAGCAAAACTGGCGCTCATTTGCTCCATCGCCGTCGCCGCCTGTGTGGTTTGTGCGCTCTGACTATCGGCATGTTCCCAGGTATTGGTGATGGTTTGTTTAAGATTGACACTCTGCTCTTGAATTTCACTGGCTGAATCTGCCATACGGCCCACGACACCACCGATTTCAGAGATTAAAAATCGTAGAGCAAGATCAATTTTACCGATTTCATCCTGTCTACCGGTATAAATTCCCATAGCCACAGGATCATCAATAATATTAGTGGCAACGCTAACCAATGCCTGCAAAGGCTGCATCAGCTTGTACCACAAAAACCAAGCTATTAAACCACCCACAAGAGCCGCTAAAAGGGGGGAATAACACGCCAGAGATGCCGTTGCAGCAATAGCAACAAACATAGCGGTGAGGATTTTCCCCCTAAATCCTAATCGGTCTTTTTTTAATGTCTTAGCTTGTTTACCTTGATTGATTGCCTGATAAACCTCTTCTGCTGCCCTGATTTGCTCTGGAGTAGCCTGACGACGAACCGATTGATATTCATGGACTTTACCATCTTCATACACAGGCGCGACATAGGCATTTACCCAATAATAATTGCCATTTTTGGTCTTATTTTTGACGATCCCCATCCAAGGTTTGCCAGTTTTAATTCTATCCCAAAGCATTTTAAAGGCAGCGGCAGGCATATCCTCATGGCGCACCATATTGTGTGGACTCCCTTGCAACTCAGCAACGCTATATTCACTTATCTGCGAAAAGGTTTGATTAACGTACTTAATATTTCCTTTCAGATCGGTCGTAGAGAGAAGTATCGCGTTTTCAGATAGGTGTTTTTCACCTTTTTTTGAATGTGTTTGCATAGGGATATCGAATTGACTCCAAGTGAAAGTTGCACAGGATTTTGCCAAAACGACAGAATACCTACTTTGATTAAGTTCACACTGGAAGCAGAAAATTTAACCAAATACCAAACAAGTAATATCAATCTCATTAATAAAACCAAACATTTGTGACATATCGCACAGGGTTAATGATAACGCGAGCAAGTCATCAAAATGTGTTGGCTACATTTGTGCGCAGAGTCAATAAATGCAAATGATATTGTTTATCATTTAAATTAAATGCGTTATAATCTTCGGAAAATCGCCAAATACCTCATGACAAAAGCTAATCGCCTTTAACCATAGCAAGATTGGTATTTGCCTTAACAGATTTAATTGACTGAAATAAATAGCACTTATGTCACAAATCCCAACATCAAATTCACCCATATCAGCGACAACCGTTCGACCTCTTTCGGGTTATGTTCAAGCCGCCATTCGCTGGATAAAACAAGAGCGAACTCAGTTTGGTTTGCAGGTGTTTGTGCGTGCAAGTGCCGCCTTGCTAGCGGGCTATGTTGCTGCAGCAACGCTGGCCTGTTTGCTTACCCAAGTGCTACCTATGCCGCGCTTTGAAAGTACTTTAACAGCCAATATGTTGGCTTTTTTATTTTATGCCATCGCCATTATTTATGCTTTTTGTGTTCGTAAAACCTGGCATGCGTGGCGGGATTTGACGTTATTTAGCCTCCTGTGTTTTGCTCTGCTTAAGGTGTGTGGACAGTAAGATGAAAGAAACTTTTTTTAGAACCTTATCTTGGCTCCATACTTGGGCGGGTTTGCTCGTTTGCTGGGTATTATTGCTGATCTTCTTTGCTGGCAGCTTGAGCTATTTCCGCCATGAAATCAGCCTATGGGCTGAGCCAGAACTTCACCGCGGCGCATTTCAAGACTATCAAGCAAACCAAGTAGTCAGCCAGCT
Organism: Shewanella cutis; assembly: GCF_022410515.1. Taxonomy (GTDB): domain Bacteria; phylum Pseudomonadota; class Gammaproteobacteria; order Enterobacterales; family Shewanellaceae; genus Shewanella; species Shewanella cutis. The sequence goes on from NZ_JACSDI010000016.1 coordinate 45,968, forward strand.
TGATAAAGGTCAAGATTATATCGAGAGCCACTCTCCCGCAGAGGCACAACGCTGGTTGATTAACTTTCCGACACAGCGCAACCCAATGCTCAATTTTGCTTGGCAACTGCCCCCCGAAAAAGGCCAACGACGTGGCAAAATCGAGCAACATACCGCGCTTGCGGATGGCAGCGACATGATTACCCATGTGCGTGACAGCCGCGGCGGCGACTTCTTCTATCGCTTACATTTCGACCTACATTATATGCCAGCCATTACTGCGCGCTATATTGTGGGTGTTTGTACTATGTTTATGTTGATCGCCCTGATCAGCGGTATCGTTATCCATAAGCGTATCTTTAAAGATCTGTTTAGTTTTCGTCAAAACAAGGGCGCCCGCTCTTGGCTAGATGCACATAATGTCAGCTCTGTGATTGCTCTGCCCTATCATCTGATGATTACCTATACTGGCCTCATTACCTTAATGCTGATCTACATTCCCTGGACGGTAACTACAGCCTATCCCGAGGATAATCAAGCATTTTCAAAAGAACTCAATCCGGCAAGACAAACTGAAAAAGCCTCTGGTATCAGCGCGCAGCAAGTTCGACTAAGCCAATTATTACCTCAAGTTCAAGTCCAATGGGGTGATGCACCGATTAAGCAGGTGATGGTTTCAAATCCCAAAGATCAAAATAGCCAAGTCACGTTTTACCAAAACACCGGCAAAGACGTGACAGATGAATCGACACTCTTAGTATTCAGCGGCGTCACGGGAGAACTCAAATATGCCAGCCCCCATGAGGTATCAGGTGCCGTTGTCACCTACGATACGATGATGTCGCTACATACAGCACGTTTTGCCGCGCCGCTACTGCGCATTTTATTCTTTTTCTGTGGCTTACTCGGCTGCGCCATGGTAGCAACCGGCACCTTAATGTGGGCGATTCGTTTGCGTCAAAAACAGCAAAAAACGATAGAAAAAGGAGAGAAAGTCGGCCTAGGTCTACGCTTAGTCGAAGGGTTAAACTTTATGTTTATCTTGGGCTTGCCATTGGGCGCCGTAGCATTTTGCTATGCAAATCGTCTCTTGCCTGCCGATTTTGCAACCCGTTCAGCATGGGAAGTGCACAGCTTTTTTATCGCCCTTTGCGCCATGGGTATATGGGCATTTATCGGACGAAGCAGACGCCATTGGCAAGTCGCTCTCATGCTGATTGGCGCACTCTATTGTGCACTGCCTATCCTCAATGCCTTCACATCGCCAAGCCACTTTATTGATAATATCCAGTCTCAACAATGGGCTTTGGTTGGTTTTGATGTGTTTGCGGCTTTATTTGGCGGCGCCATGCTTTTTGCGAGCACCAAACTCTCTGTGATGGTGAAAACACTTCAAAAACCGAATCGAAAAAATGTCGCTTCGGATAAAAAAGTCATCCCAAAATCGCTAGATACCCGTTACGCCACCAAACTTGCCACATCATCTCCCTTGGAGGAAGTAAAATCATGATGCCAGCATTTATCCCCGTCCTTGGTATTTTAGGGCTAAGCTATCTTTCCCTCGCACTGTTTGCTTTAGCAAAGTTTGGTCATTTTAAGGATGTGTTTAAACGCCCGCCTTCACAGTGGCAAAGTCGTCTTCTGACCCTATTTGCCTGGCTGTTACTGATCATAAGTTTAAGTACCTGCGCCCACGGGCAAGGCTGGACCTATGGCAGTATTCTGTTTATGGGAATTATCTCCCTTGCGGCTATGTTGGTGATTTTGACTTTGAGTTATAGCCCTCGTCATCTGCCCGTCGGCATAGTGACCAGCAGTGTATTGACTGGCACCTTATTACTAAGCGGTGGAATACAATAAGTATTAAAACAGATTATCTATCAAACTGGGCGCACTAAACTGTGCGCACCATGCTGGAGAAGTCTTTTTAGCTAAGTTATAGTGCCCTCATGTCCTGCAATGAGGAGAAAACTATGGGCTTTAATTTAACGGTAAATTGGCAAACTTCGCCTGCCGAAGAAGGCGAATTTTGCCGCGATCACAGCATTACCTTTGGCAGCGGCCAAACGATTCATGCCTCTTCAGCCCCTGAATACAAGGGTAATGAACACTTTGTCAACCCAGAAGAAAGCCTGCTCGCAGCCCTCTCGTCCTGCCATATGCTAACCTTTCTCGCAATTGCTCACCTTAAGCGCCTTCCTGTTGCATCCTATGTCGATGAAGCCTCGGCTGAACTAGGAAAAAATGAAGCGGGTAAGCTCGCCATCACGAAAATGATTTTAAATCCTAAGATAGTCTTTGCAGATGGTGTAGAAGTCACACAAGAAACCCTTGAGAAAATTCACGAAAAAGCTCATGCAAACTGTTTTATTGCCAATACCTTAGCCACAGATATTCAAATTAAGTTTTAATCCTTTGGGCAAGTTCATGCAGATGAACTTGCCCGATGCCCCTCTGTATCGCTCTTTCATTTCATCACACTCATTCAGCTTAAATCTAGTTACGTTACTGTATGCCAAACTTAAGTAACACCATTACGAGTGAGGTCAATCATGCAGATCCAATTCTATAGCAGTAATTCGATGCCATATGACAAGCATATCGATGCCCGCAGGATCGACGCCAAACGTCACTAATCCCGCTTCGTCTAAGCCCACCATAGTGACGCTTTCCTATGAGGCCAAAGAACTGACACGGGTTGCCCCTATTCCACAACCGAATACGCCAGAAATTGGTAATATAAAGGCTGGCGTGGAGCAATACACCAATATCCAAGCCGCAAAGATGAAATCTCAGGTTGCTTCGGATATGACCAGTATCGCTATGGGAACCAACGAGGGGATTTCTGCACCTACGACCGACGATGAGCCACAGTGACTCAGTAAGGGAAGCAACAGTGGCGCAAATGGCGAACCAACAACAGGTCAGTACCATGCAAGCTTATGTTGATGCCAGTGAGAGTATTAATGAGTGGGCATAAAAATGGGCGCTGTCTTGGGAACTACCAGACAACGCCCAAACATTGAACAGGTTCAGCTTATCTGAATTAACTTAAATTTCAGTTAAATTCATTGTAAAGCTAGCTACTTAGCTTTTATATCTTCTGCCATACCTTTAGCTGGCATTGGTTGCGCCTTCAATGCAGGAATCGGCTGCTTAATTAACTCATCCTTCAGATAACTAATGGCGGTTTCAAGCTGTGCATCTTGGCCATTAAAAGTGGCAAAAGGTAAGTTATCAACCTCAATATCCGGCGTCACACCATGTCCCTCAAGAATCCAGCGTCCATCCATGGCATATTGTGGATATTCAGCAACTCGCGCCATCCCTTTATCGGTTAAGGTATTACGACCCGATAGCCATACACCCGCCCCGGCAGTTTGTTTACCGATCAGCGGTGCAATTCCTAGTGCCTTGATCCCCGCAGAGAAAGTTTCACCATCAGAGTAGGTCAGCTCGTCCGTTAACACCACTAAATGTCCACGGAAGGTTTGCTGCATATTGGTATTGGGCGTGCCATGGGTTGGCTGCCAGAAAGCCCAAGCTCGGCGTAATAATTTTTCGATGATCCAGCTATCAATATTACCGCCGCGGTTACGACGCACGTCGATAATCAAACCGTCTTTATCATAGTTGGTGTAAAACTCACGGGCAAAACTCTCAATATCGCCGCCGCCCATGGCGTATAAGTGCAGGTAACCAATCTTACCCTTACTCGCCTCAGTCACAACGCTAGCATTATGGTTGACCCAATCTAAATAACGTAATTGACTATCGACCATAGTACTGACTGGCATCACCACGGTTTTATGGCTTTTGCTATCGCGTTCAAGCTCAAGTAACACCTGTTTATCTTGCTGATTACGCAGTAAACGCGTCACGTCAGCAACATTGGTCACTGGTGTACCATTAATGGCAAGCAACAGATCGCCCTCTTTGGCATCGACCTCGATACGGCTAAGGGGTGAAGCTTGGCTCGGCAGTTCGGGATCATTACGATAAATATGGGCAATTTTCACCCCATCGCTGGTTTGTTGCAGCCGCGCGCCTAAACTCGCCCCTTTCGCTGCATCAGGATCTTTAGGCAAATCACCGCCACGCACTTGCGAGTGCAGTGAATCTAACTCGCCCATCATCTGCATAAAGATGTCATTTAATTCATTACGGTCAGTTAAGCGATCGAGCAGTGGTTGATACTTGGCCTTAGTCGCCTGCCAATCGAGGCCGCGCATATTTTTGTCAAAGAAGGAATCACGATGCATTAACCATGCATCTTCAAACATTTGTTGCCACTCTAAGGTTGGCGAAATCGCTAATTGCCACTGGTCAGTCTGCACCTTGGCATTGTCGGTATCGCCAAGTTTGTCGCCCGCATCGACAATCAACAGCGACTTTTCATTGCTTTTTTTGCGCAATAACAGCTTTTTACCGTCAGCAGAGACTCCATAGTTAGCCACGTCTTCAGCAAACACCTCAGCTTTAGGGCGCAGCTCGGTAAACTTAATCGTCATCAGATTAGGTTGACTTTCATCACCAATCGCTTGATCGAGCACATAGAGACGATCGTCAATAACAGATAACTGGCTGTAATTGCCCGAATCCACCGGGACTTGCCATAGACGCTCACTTATCCCCGCCCAATCAATTTTTACGGGAGTCGATTTATCCTTCGCTTCGGCTTTTGCAGTCGTTTTTGCCGTCAACTCCGTTGGTTTGCTGAAGGGGAACTTGGCATTTTTCACTAAAGAAATCGCAAAAATCTGGCTACGTTTATCAAAAACGGGCCCCATATTGCGATCCCCCCAAGGCGAGCTTGGGGTTGCGGTAAACTGGCGATTAGAAAGGAAATATAACCACTGGCCATCGCGGCTAAAGGTCGGCGAATAGGATTCATATTTATCGCTGGTGAGCGCTTGTGCCTTACTTTCATCCACCGAATAAAGCACGACTTGTGGCCTTTGCTTACCGATTTCAGATTTAGTGAGTGCGATAAAACGGCTGTCGCCGGACCAACGGATATCGGCATAGGGGCCAAGGCCTTCACCATGACTAATGATTTTTTGGTTAGTATTTTTCTTTAAGTCCAGCAGCCACACATTACCGTCGTTATCATCGTGGGCAAGATAGCGACCATCGTTGGATAAACTCAGCGACATTCTTAAGGTGTGGCCATCCTTGGTCAACTGTTTAGCACCACTGGTTCCATCAGCAGGAAATTGCCAAACTTCCTGCTGGCCAGTCATATCGCTGATGGCATAAACCGATTTACCATCCTGACTCAGGATGGCATTTCGTACTCTGTAAGTACCAGGAAGCGCCACTTGCACTAAACGTGAACCATCAATCCCCGCAATCGCCACATGGCTACGGGCGGTAATAACGACTTTATCGCCAGCGGGGGCAAGGTTAGCGGAGGTGGCATAATCCATAGGATCTTTTACCCAATGTTCGCGGCGCTGGGCAAAATCTGAAATTAATTCAATGTTTAATAAAGAATCTTTAGCAGAGGCGATATCAAAAATATGAATATCCGCCCCGAGTTGAAAGACCACTTTACCTTGATCCATGCGCGCCCCGCGCATTTGCCACTCTTTATATTGGGTTAGCTGTTGAGCATCACTGCCATCTAGGGCCATTGACCAGAGATTGTCGTTACCATCGCTATCGCTAATAAAATAGAGTCGGTCCTGCCATAGCATCGGCTGGCGGACCGAGCCTTGGTGCTGTCCACTGAGTAACTGCGCCTCGTCTTTACCACCCAGTTTAAAGCGCCATAATTCACCCTTAGCGCCGCCGCGATATACCTTTGCATTATCGCCCGTCACCTGCAGGCCGAAACGGGTAAAATAGACATACTGATTATTAGCATCGACCACCCCTTCTACCGCATCGGCCAAGGGCAGATCGGTTGTGGTTAAACTCTCGGGATTAACAAGACGCAACATCCAATTATTCGCGGGACCAAAACCCGCGTCGGTGGAATAAAGCACTTCTCCCTTAGAGGTCCACCCTTGCACTCGCACTCGGCTATTCTCAAAACTCACTCGTTTTGCGACACCGCCAGTCACGGGAATAACATAAACCTCACTCGCCCCTTCGTAATTCGCCACATAGGCCACCCATTTGCCATCGGCAGAAATCGCCGCGCCGAGTTCTTCAGCAGGTAAAGTGGTCAACCGCGTTGCCGCCTTTTGGCCAAGGGTTTGCGTCCAAAGATCCCCTTCAGCCGTAAACACTAAGGTCTGGTCATGTAAAGCCGGAGCGCGGTAATAACCTTGATTGCTAGTCGATTGTGCTGCGAACACTTGAGCTGCAGACAAAGTGCCGAGGGCGAGCATGCAGCAGGCAACTGAGTGACGAAGTTTCATGTGTAGTCTCTATCCTATTGTTATTGTTAGCAATGGACTTTCAAGTGGGCATAATTTACCAACAATAGCCCAAAGTCTGACAAAATAATTCAACAAACTAACAGAAATTGATAGAGAGAGCAGTAACTTAAGATAAGAGAAGTTTTAGCAAATGTGTCATTGCGATTTGGCCAAAAGGAGCCAAGCGACTCCTTTAGTATTACAACCAGATAATCTTTAAGGCGTTAACAAGTTTAGGTTAACACCGCAAATAAATGAGCTTTTAGTTGGGCAAAGTCGGCTGTTAATTCTGCAGATAATATCGGTTTATGTGCTACCGCTTTTAATTCTGACGGCAGAGGTAAGTTAAGGGCAAGCTCCCTATCAACCACATCCTTAAACTTAGCGGGATGGGCTGTGCCTAAAAAGATCCCCACTTCGTCAGGCACTAAATTCAGAGTTAACGACTTAGCCGCAATTGCTGCATGGGGCTCAGACACATAACCTTTAGCATAAAGATCTGCCAGCGCCTCCGAAGTTTGCGCTTCCGATAGGCGAATCCCCACTAGGTCCGCCAATGGCCAACCGAGTTCCTCGCAAATGGCCTCGACGCGCGGCCAGTTACTTGGCTCACTGACATCCATCGCATTGGACATAGTGGCTTGAGTGGGATTAGGTTGCCAATCACCGCTCTCTAAATAGCGTGGCACAGTGTCATTCGCATTAGTAGCAGCAATAAAACGTTTAACCGGTAAGCCCATGGCTTTGGCAAACAAGCCTGCGGTGAGATTACCAAAATTACCACTGGGCACCGCAATTACAGGATCGGCTTCATGGCGCTGTTTCGACTGAGCAACCGCTTCAAAGTAATAACAAATCTGTGCAAGTAAGCGGCTGATATTGATTGAGTTTGCCGAGTTTAAATGCAAACCATCTCGTACATCGCTATCTTCAAAAGCCTGTTTGACCAAATGCTGGCATGCATCGAAGTCTGACGCCACCGCGACTGTGTGGATGTTCTTGCCTAAAGTAGTGAACATTTTTTCCTGTAATTCACTGATTTTGCCCTTAGGATAAAGCACCACAACATTGACTTTATCTAGGCCGTAAAAGGCATCGGCCACCGCAGCCCCAGTATCCCCTGATGTTGCCGTTAAAATGGTTAAGCGCGAGTCTTGAGCAAAGACATTGATGCATTGCGCCATAAAACGCGCCCCAAAATCCTTAAATGCTAAGGTGGGCCCATGGAAGAGTTCAAGGCACGAGCGCTGCTCATCAACCGCCACTAAGGGTAAATCAAAGTTAAAGGCACGCTCAACCAGTTGATCTACCACGTCTTGCCCAAGCTCTGAGGCAAGCCAAGCACCGAGTACTTTTTTACTACGCTCGACAAAAGGCATCGCTAAAAGCGCCTCAATATCATGCAACACCGGGATTTGAGTTGGGAAAAACAGCCCTCTGTCTTTACCGAGTCCTAATTGCACCGCTTCCTTAAAGCTCACTTTCTGCGAAGGGTGTTTTAAATTATATAGTTCCATGCTCACTCGACCTTATCAGTACCAAGCCTTTAGACTTGGACTTAATGCTTTTAAAAGTAAGAAAAATTAATCAACCCTGCGCGTACCTTGCTCATCGAGGCGGCAAACATGGGCAAAGCCGCCCGCCTCGGTCAGATAATGAGCCTCTAACCATGCTTTGGCAGCATTGGCGGTGGCGAGATCGTCGGTCACCGAAAACAGGGTTGGCCCGCTACCGGAAATACCTGTGGTTAACATGCCTAATTCGGCGAGTGCTGCTCTGGCATTGTCATAACCCGGAATCGCCGCTGCGCGGTAAGGTTCGGCTAGCACATCCTTTAATACTTGAATCGCAAGCTGGGCATTTTGCTGATAAGAGGCATGTACAAAAGCACTTAAATAACGGCCAAAATCGATGACCACAGACTTATCGTATTGTTCTGGCATGAGTTTACGCATCATGGCCGTTGAGAGTGAAATCCCAGGATACGCCACCACCCAATACCATTGTTTAAAACTGGGGATCGCCTCGCAGATAGCACCGGGCACATTGAGCATTAGCTGCATGCCACCCAAATAACAGGGTGCAACGTTATCGTAATGCACACTGCCGCTGATCTTGCCCTCAAACTCCCCCATCAGCTCAAGCAGTGCTTGCTTATCGTAGGGGCGACCAAAATATTCGTTCAACGCATACAGGGCTGCAACCACAGAACTGGCGCTCGAGCCTAAGCCACTGCCAACGGGCAAGTTTTTCTCTAGGGTTAATGCCACACCTTGGTTTTCTTTCCCAAGGGCTTTTAAGAAAAACACCGCACATTGATGAACGATATTCTCCTCCGGATTGTTGGGTAACTTATGCGCCCAAGCCCCCACTTGAGTAAGGCTCACTCCCGCATCCGCCGCCGCAATGGTCACTCTATCGCCGAGTAAACTGCCATCGATGGGCGCCAATGCTGCGCCCAATAAATCAAAACCCACACCCACATTACCCATAGAGGCGGGAGCGTAAACGGTCAAACTCATACACTCACCTCACGAGTCCAATTTAAGGTTCTTAATACATCAGCAAAGGCACCAGCCGCTGTCACTTCTGTGCCCGCACCATATCCACGCAGCACAAAGGGAATGGGCTGATAATAACGGCTATAAAATGCCAAGGCGTTCTCACCGCCTTTTACGCTATAAAGTGGATCGGTGGCATCGACTTCGGCTATGCGCACATGGCACGCACCTTCTTCAATCTGCCCCACATAACGCAGCACTTTACCCTGCGCTTTTGCCTCAGCCACTCGCGCCGCAATCGCAGCGTCCGCCTCAGGCAAGTGCGCCATAAAACTTTCCACATCGCCAGAATCATCAAAACCTTCAGGCAACACGGAGTCGACAACAATATCACTTAACTCAAGTTTCAACCCTACTTCACGGGCTAAAATCAACACCTTACGTGCCACATCCATGCCACTTAAATCATCACGGGGATCGGGCTCAGTAAAGCATTTTTCCCGCGCCAGTTTAGTCGCCTCAGAAAGTGACATCCCCTCATCAAGCTTGCCAAAGATAAAAGATAAAGAGCCTGACAAAATGCCATTAAACTTGTGCAATTTATCACCGGCGAATAACAGTTTTTTCAAGTTATCGATAACGGGTAATCCGGCGCCCACGTTGGTCTCATACAGGAACTGACGACGCTGTTTCAATGCTGTTTGACGCAGAGCTTGGTAATAGGCGTAATCGCGAGTGTTAGCCTTTTTATTCGGCGTCACCACGTGCATGCCCGCGTTCATCACCTCTAAATACTGGTTCGATACTTGATCGCTTGAAGTACAATCCACCAGTACAGGGTTTAACAATTGCTGCTCTTTCACCCACGCCAGTAATGCAGGTATATCGCTTGCCTGCTGACTGTCGGCAAGCAGGTTTTGCCAATTATTCAAATCGATTCCCGCACTATCGAGTAACATCTTGCTTGAATTCACGATACCGCAGACACGGATACTAATATGCTGCTCTTTTAACACGCTCACCTGTTGCTTGATCTGCTCGAGTAAGCCTGCACCCACATTGCCGCAACCAACTAAAAACACATCCAAATACTGCTGCACATCGAAAAATCCCTGGTGACAGGCAGCTATCGCATGTTTGGTCTTACGCTGCTCAATCACAGTTGAAATAGAACGTTCAGAAGAGCCTTGGGCAATCGCGATAATATTCACACTCGCCTGTGCTAACGCTTGGAAGAAGCGCGCCGCCACACCTTTATGGGTACGCATTCCATCACCGATCAATGAGACGATTGCCAAGTCATGGCGCATTTCGATTGGCTCGAGTAGCTCACTTTTGATTTCTAACTCAAATTCCTGCTCTAGCGCCGACTTCACTTTGGCCGCATCACAGGTCGCCACACAAAAGCTGATGCTGTATTCGCAAGAACTTTGCGTAATAAGAGACACAGAAACGCCACTACGGGAAATCGCCGCCAGTGTACGGCTCGCCATACCGACCATGCCCTTCATACCCGGGCCTGACACATCAAACATGGTTTGATTATCGAGGTTTGAAATGGCTTTAACCTGCAACCCACTTGTATCGGCAAGGTTTGAGACCAAAGTCCCTGGCGCATCGGGGTTAAAGCTGTTTTTGATATAACAGGGGATATGGAACTGGGCAATCGGTGCTATGGTTTTAGGGTGCAGTACCTTAGCACCAAAATACGATAGTTCCATCGCCTCTTGATAACTGAGCTGCGACAACAACTTAGCGTCGGCTACGACGCGAGGATCGGTATTGTAAACTCCATCGACATCCGTCCAAATCTCACAACTTGAGGCATCTAAACAAGCGGCCAGCACAGCAGCAGAATAGTCTGAGCCGTTTCGGCCTAAGGTCACGACCTTGCCGTCTTCATCGGCGGCGGTAAAGCCGGGCATCACCCAAACACGCTTTTCATCGAGCGCAAGGTTCTTAAATCGCGGCTTACTGACAGCAATATCCACCACTGACTCGAGCGGACGACCACGGCCTAAAAACAGTTTACGTGGGTCAAGCTGCGCCGAGGCAATACCTTTGGCCAGCATAACTTGTTCCATTAGGGCAGCAGACAATCGCTCCCCCGCCACCACGATTTCGGCGCATATACCGTCAGGGCATTCTTGCAGCAACGTGATACCGCGTAATCTATCTTGCCAACGAGCAAGCTGCGCGCCAAGACCTGCAAAAAGCAGCTCACTTTGAGCACTCGATAGACCTGAACTCACCGCATCTTGATACAGAGAGGTAAACACCCGCTCAACATGTTGAATGACAGGCGAATAATCTTCGCCTTTTACCGCCAAACTCACCATTTCTAGCAGGGCATTAGTCACTGTTGCAGGCGCAGAGAGCACAGTTGCAACCGGCTCCATTGTTGCCGCTTTAGCGACGATATCAGCCGCCATTGAAAATCGCTGCCAATTTGCCAGCGAGGTACCACCAAATTTCATTACTTTCATCTTGATCTCCTGTACCGCGCCCGACTTAGAAATAAGAGCTAGAAACAAAAAAGCCCGCTTCTTTGTGGGAAGCGGGCTCGTCGTTAAATTCTTTAGGGTGTATCAGCCCGCCCCCACTCTGGTTGTAGTGGTGGTTGTAATAATGGTAATTACTACGAAACCTAGGCTATGCATACGTTTGGGCTAATCCATGTCAATGTGATGTAAAACAGAATTGCTTTTTTCCCCCAGACTTGTCAACCCCCAAACTGGATTATTTATAAACAAATCTTTCACAGCCATAAATTGGCACCTTAACATTCATTATTATCAAGTTTTCCTAGGGTAAAAATGCGATTTCATCAATAGAAAACTGTTAACGTAAACGTAATACCGCACAAATACACCTATTTTTTAACATTAAAATTCAATAAATTATATCAACCATATCGTAAAGCCTTTAGATTATGCGATGTAAACCCACTTTCGAGACCAACAAACCGCAAGCGATAACCATCAACAATTTGGCGTAAATTCTTCACAAAATGACTGTTCATCACGCCAACAAAAAGCTGTGCGATATCTAACATAAGCCACTTCAAATTATCGCCAGCGCCCCAAAAGCACGTTATTATGCGCGCACATTCCGAACCGGAGGCGATATGAAGATCACCCAACACAGCGCGGTAACCATTCATTACCGTTTATCAGATCAAGAAGGCAGACTTTTAGAAGACTCTTTTGATGCCGAACCAATGTTATATCTGCACGGTGCAGAAAACCTGATCCCAGGTTTAGAGGCTGCATTAGAAGGTAAAACCAAGGGCGAAACACTGGATGTAACAATCAGTGCTGAAGAAGCTTACGGTCCTTACCACGATGGTCTGCGTCAAGCCGTGCCATTAGAAGCGTTTGGTGATATCGAAGATATCGTTCCTGGTATGCGCTTTATTGCCGAAACCGAAATGGGTCAGCGTCCAGTTCAAGTTGTTGAAGTAAAAGACGATGTTGTGATCGTTGATGGTAACCATCCATTAGCGGGCCAAGCACTCAGCTTTAACATTGAAATCATCGATGTGCGAGAAGCGACAGCAGAAGAAATTGCCCATGGCCATATTCACGCCCACGGCGGATGCGGTGGCCATGGACACAGCCATGATCACAGCCATGGCGGCGGATGCTGTGGTGGTTCAGGTCATGATGCGGGTGGCTGTTGTGGTGGTTCTGATGACCATGGCCATCACCACCATGACCATGATCACGAAGCTTGTGACACACCCAAAGCGGGTTGTGACGGCAACGGTGGCTGCGGCTGCCGCGGCTAATATAGACATCAAAGCCTAATAGCCCTCCCAGAGGAGCTGATAAAAAAGCACTTCCTTAAATAAGGAGGTGCTTTTTTTATCGTCAAATGAGTATAATCAGTAGGTAAATAGGGACGTTTAAGATAAAACAGCATTTTCAGCTGTAAAATCAATATATTCAAATCGATATCAACATCAGCGATGGAGTGCATATGTTAGCAAAACCTGTATATGAAGTTTTACCCTTTAGCTATATGATATCTGGCAGCTTAAGCTTTATGCTGCTCGAACCTGATTATGCGCTGATTGCTGGTTTTGTGGTATTTGTTTTGGGCGCCAGAATTTACAATTTACGCTCTCAAAATCGCCGAACCGACCCAGCCAAACGCCGAAAATCAGGGTATATTCCTAAGACGATTTACGATTTACTGCCTTTTATTTATCTCTTTTCTGCCTTAGCCATTTTTAAATTTTTCCCTACAAATCTTTATCCTTTACTGGCTATTATGTTACTCAGTTATAGTTTGTATATTCTCGTTAGACGCTCCATCCACCGTCGCCATAAAATTCCAACCAGTCCCCAGTTTTAATCAAATCTGCGACCCATTGGCACCGAACATAATTAACTGATGAGTTGTTGTATTTTATCTCTATGACTTGGTGCCATATTCTTTAAATAGTTAGAACAACGGGTAATGGTCGCAATACTCACCTGATACTCGGCTGCAATTTGTCTTTGGCTCATTTCTCCATTTAGCAATAGCTGAAATACTTTTAGCCGACCGGCAATAGCACTGCGCTCTTCCTCTGTCAGCAATAAATGGAACAATACCGACAGCTCTTCATAATTCCCATGGCTCAAAATTTTTTCTAATACTAAGTCCCAATTGGCTCGCATAATCGCCCCATAAGTATTGTTTAAGCATTACAACGGCAGTTTAGCAGATTTACTCTGCCAACAAATAACTTGTTACGTTTATCCCTCTTCTCTAGACAAAAACTGACAAATTTGCTTCTAGTACATTAAGTTAATTTGTGTACAATAGCAGCGCAATGTCACACTTCGACGCTAATTTGTGAGAATACGATGAAAAAATTACTCCTAACTCTCGTTGCCGGTACCTTATTGGCTTCAACGGCTCAAGCACACAATTTTGAAGATGCAAAAGATGCGATTCAATATCGTCAATCTGGATTCAGCCTAATTGCTTATAACTTTGGTGATATGGGCGCCATGATGAAAGGTAAAAAGCCTTTCGATGCTGAAACCTTTGCAATGCGCGCAAAAAATGTTGCAGCGCTTTCACACATCCCTTTCGAAGGTTTTATTGACGGTTCAGATAAAGGTGATACCGAAGCACTCGCAAAAGTTTGGCAAGATAAGGCCGACTTTGACGCTAAGATGAAAACCTTCCAAGAAAATGCAGCTATTCTTGCTACCGTAGCTCAAAAAGGTGACCAAGCTGAAATCAAGCAAGCCTTTATGGATACAGGTAAGAGCTGTAAAGGATGTCATGACGTTTACAAAAAAGACTAATTGATTGACTGAGTTATAAAAAAGCCTGCAATTATTGCAGGCTTTTTTATTATCACATATGCACCCTAAACGATATCAACGCTATAGCACTTGCACTATTGGCCACATTAAATTGGCAAAAACCAAACCTGCGAGCATCAGTACAATAATAAGCGCAAACCATTGAGACTTAAAAACTAACTGCGATTTAGCTGCAATAGCATTTTCGCGCTTAGGAATACACTTATAACCACTAAGCATTGCACCAACCAGCCTATCCCCTTTCACAGCATGCACAACCACAGCAGATACATGCAGAACAATAAGTAGTAGGATCACGTTAAAATTCATCTTATGTAGCCAAGTCAGGAAAGTACTGGTATCAGAGCTAACGTAGCTATAGAGAGGGCCCTCAGTAAACACATCATCAGTTGCAAACAATCCCGTGACTAACTGCAGACTAATAATAGTAATCAGTGCTATGACCATGTATCCACCCATGGGATTATGCCCTAGTACCACAGATACCCCTTTTGAACGCACATTTTTCAAATAGGCAAGCACGACCTTGGGATGATGAACAAAATGGCTGAATTTAGCGGTATCACTGCCGAACAAGCCCCATAACAGCCGAAAACCAATCAAGATTAACAGACTGTAAGCAAAAATCTGATGCCATTGCATTTCTCCCGCATCGGCACTCCACCATAGTAATACCATCAGCACCACCATGGCCCAATGAAAAAAGCGCGTGGATAAATCCCAGACTTTAACCTTGATATGTTCGGTTTCCATAATACCTACCACCTAGCTGAGCAATGAAATTGAAATTAGTGGGTATTCTATCGGGATCTTGTGAAAAACTTAAAGTAAAGATAGGTAAATCAGGGGAAAGACGGTGCAGTTATCCTATCGAATATGGCCTGTTCTTGCTGGTAATTCAAGCCTTTTCGACCAATAATTCCCGAGATTTGTCTAAGCGATCAAATATCCAACGAACAGTATCGAACCGGGTAAAAAGTGTGATTTAACTCTCGTTTTTAAAGGCGTAGATTGGTAATCTGAAACCGAAGAAAACAAATAGAAGGTTCGACATATGCTAAAGATTACGAGCAAACAATTAGAAGTAACTGCCCCAATCCGTGAACGCATTGAAAGCCGTTTCGAGAAACTTTCTAGGCACGATGTGCAGTTAATTAATCCCCATGTCATTATCACCGAGGAGAAACCTGGTTTCAAAATTGAAGCATCGGTTGGCATCCCAAATGGAGAACTTTTTGCTCAAGCTAAACACGATAATCTTTATGCCGCAATCACTGCTATGGGTCAAAAATTAGAGAAACAGCTCAATCGATTAACCCATAAACCCGAGGCACAACGTTTTGCATCAATTGATCACCCAGAAGAAGCAATAAATGTAGAGGATGATTACGAGGAGGAAGATGCAGCCTAATTTACTCGGTGTTAGAGCGTTAGAGCAAGACCACATCACTTCGAGAGATATAAAGTAGATACAGTTTATAGATCACATTTTTACACAATTTTGAAAGATGCTTTAATAGTTGTTAAAACAGTGTGGTTCTTTGAATAACTACTACACTTTACTAAGTGACATCAGAATCGAAGTGATGTGAATTTATAAAAATACATTAAGCACTATAAAAAGGAGCCTTGAAAGCACAAAACCACAAGATATCAGCAACTTAAAATTTATCCATATATCAAAACATTAGTATTAAATTGAACAATTTAATTTATTTATGGTTTAACACTAAATGGAGGACTGAAGAAAAATAGAAATTTATGACTCACTGAAGACTCATTAATTGGGATTGTAAGCAAACCACCACTAGGGAGTTGTCTGTTACATCGTTTCCAGAATTAGATCCATACTCTTAAACAGCCACATGTTACAAGCAAATTGCCATAGCTAAATAGATGTTAACACCGAGAGAAGAGGACGTTATAAATACCGTTAGAATTTTTAAGCACTACATTGATAGTTTTGTAATTTAATTTCGAACAATCAAAAAATATTAGGAGGTTAATAGTATTATCGGCAATATAAGCAGGCGCGAATGTTGCTTTGGGTTGGTAAGAAGAATCTAAATAATATGGAACAAGGCTCGCTGCTTAACAGCAAATATACTAAGTACCTATGTGTACTAATCTTAGCCAATATTCTTTATTTACATTCTTGTTTTTGAATCATGAGTTACAGTGTTTAATAAACGAAAATTCGTGGTAAAGGGTATAGATTCGTTTATTCAAAGAGTAAGCAAATACATTCTTTAATGTTAACCACACCTAAAAACGAGGAGGAACAGTTTGCTTGACCAATTTATCAACCAGCGCACCTTCGGGTGCGCTTTAATTTTTCCTGTTTACATCTCTATATCCTAATTATTAGATAAACCATTCTCGCGAATTTAGTACTCAAAACCCACATACCAAACATTAACCCCGCCTGAGTTTTAGTGTAAACTTATCCGTTCGTCTATAACTTTAAGCAAGGCATTGAAATCATGACACAAGCGCTGTTTTATCTGATGCCACCAACGGGCGAAAACACAGCTCTGAGTGATTTATACCAATTGGCTTGCCGCCTATCCCAACGAGCGTTTATAGATCAACAACAGGTCTACATTCATTGCCAAGATAAAAATGTAGCCTTCGAAATTGACGAGTTATTGTGGCAGTTTGATCCCAGTGCTTTTGTCCCACACAACCTAAAAGGTGAAGGCCCAACCACTGGTTCACCCGTTGAAATCGGTTTTGATCGACTTGGACCTAACAAAAGTCGCCAACTTCTGATTAATCTTGCAGACCAAGTACCGCCATTTGCGGTAAACTTTGGTCAAATCTTCGATTTTGTGGCTAATGACGACCAACATAAAGCGATAGCACGTGAACGCTACCGCCAATACCGTGGCCTAGGGATTGAATTAACAACCCAAAATTTAGCGACACATCCACTTAATTTAGTTTGAGACAGATACGTTCCCATGGAAAAAACATACGATCCTCAGTCCATTGAGCAGACTCTTTACCAAAACTGGGAAGAGAAAGGTTATTTTAAACCCCACGGCGATGCCTCACAGGGCAACTATTGCATCATGATCCCGCCGCCCAACGTGACGGGTAGCCTGCACATGGGTCACGCTTTCCAAGATACCATCATGGATACCTTGATCCGCTACCAACGTATGAAGGGTAAAAACACCCTGTGGCAAGTCGGCACAGATCACGCAGGTATTGCGACTCAGATGCTGGTTGAGCGTAAGCTTGAAGCAGAAGAAGGCAAGAGCCGCCATGACCTTGGCCGCGATGCTTTCATGGAAAAAGTATGGGAATGGAAAGCGCAATCGGGTGGCACCATCACTAAGCAGCTACGTCGTATGGGCGCGTCTGTGGATTGGGACCGTGAGCGCTTCACTATGGACGAAGGCTTGTCAAAAGCCGTTCAAGAAGTGTTTGTCCGTCTCTACGAAGACGATTTAATTTACCGTGGTAAACGCTTAGTAAACTGGGATCCTAAACTGCATACCGCAATTTCTGATCTCGAAGTGGAAAACAAAGAGAAACAAGGCCATATGTGGCATCTGCGTTATCCATTAGCCGATGGCGAATTAACCGCAGACGGTAAAGATTACTTAGAAGTGGCCACCACGCGTCCGGAAACCATGCTGGGCGATAGTGCAGTGGCGGTTCACCCTGATGATGAACGTTATCAAGCATTGATTGGCAAATATATTCTGCTGCCTATCGTCAATCGTCGCATCCCAATCGTTGCCGATGATTATGTGGATATGGCTTTTGGTACAGGTTGTGTGAAAATCACTCCTGCCCACGACTTTAACGACTATGAAGTCGGTAAACGTCACAAGCTGCCCATGTTCAACGTGTTGACCTTAGATGCGGCCATTCGCGCATCAGCAGAAGTGGTTAACACCGATGGCACCATCAACACCAGCTTAGATGGCAGCCTACCTGAGCGTTATGCAGGTTTAGATCGTTTCAAAGCCCGTGATGCCATCGTTGCCGAGTTTGAAACCTTAGGCCTGCTCGAGAAAATCGCGCCACACGGCTTAAAAGTGCCCTACGGTGACCGCTCTGGTGTAGTTATCGAGCCAATGCTGACCGACCAATGGTACGTTGCCGTTGCGCCTATGGCGAAAACCGCTATCGAAGCCGTTGAAAATGGCGATATTAAGTTCGTGCCACAGCAGTACGAAAACATGTACTTCTCTTGGATGCGCGACATTCAAGATTGGTGTATCTCTCGCCAATTATGGTGGGGGCACCGCATCCCTGCTTGGTACGACACAAACGGTAAGGTCTATGTAGGCCGCACCGAAGCAGAAGTGCGTGCTAAGCACAATATCGATGATGCAATCGCCCTACGCCAAGATGAAGATGTATTGGATACTTGGTTCAGCTCAGCGCTGTGGACATTCTCCACCTTAGGCTGGCCTGACAATGTTGAAGATTTAAAAACCTTCCATCCAACCGACGTGTTGGTAACGGGTTTTGACATCATCTTCTTCTGGGTTGCCCGTATGATCATGATGACCATGCACTTCATCAAAGATGAAGATGGTAAACCACAAGTCCCATTCAAAACCGTCTACGTGACGGGTCTTATCCGCGATGAAGCGGGTAACAAGATGTCAAAATCTAAGGGCAACGTGCTTGACCCATTAGATATGATCGACGGTATCGATCTAGAAGCCCTCGTTGAAAAACGCACTGGCAACATGATGCAGCCACAATTGGCCGCCAAGATCGAAAAGAGCACCCGTAAAGAATTCGAAAATGGTATCGAAGCCCACGGTACTGATGCCCTGCGCTTTACCCTAGCGGCAATGGCCTCAACGGGCCGTGATATCAACTGGGATATGAAACGTTTAGACGGTTACCGCAGCTTCTGTAACAAACTTTGGAACGCGTCACGCTACGTGTTGATGAATACCGAAGGCCAAGATTGCGGCCCGAACTCTCCGGACTACCAAGGCGGCGAGATGGAACTGTCACTGGCAGATCGCTGGATCATCGGTTTATTCAACCAAACCGTGAAAACTTACGATGAGCACATGGCAAGCTACCGTTTCGATCTTGCCGCTAACACGCTGTACGAGTTCACTTGGAACCAGTTCTGCGATTGGTATTTAGAGTTAACTAAGCCTGTCCTGCAAAACGGCACCGAAGCGCAAATGCGTGGTACGCGCCATACCTTGGTCAATGTGTTAGAAGCGATGCAACGTCTGATGCACCCAATGATGCCATACATCACTGAAACCATCTGGCAACGCGTTAAACCGCTGACTGGCGCCCAAGGCGACACCATTATGCTGGCGCCTTTCCCTGCATTTGATGCAGCTAAAGTGGATGCGACCGCAATGGCCGACCTCGAGTGGGTTAAGCAAGTGATTGTGGCGGTGCGTAACATTCGAGCAGAGCTTAATATTGCGCCTTCTAAGCCATTAAATGCTTTACTGCGTGGCGTCAGTGCTCAAGATAAAGCCCGCATTGAAGCTAACCAAGCCTTCTTCACCACACTGGCACGCTTAGAAAGTATGACCATTCTGGATGAAGGTAAAACAGCGCCTATGTCGACCACAGGCCTCATTGGCGAAATGGAATTATTAATTCCGATGGCAGGCCTGGTGGATGTGGCGGCCGAAATGGCTCGTATCGACAAGCAGCTTGAAAAGCTGACCCAAGAAATTGCCCGTATCGAAGGTAAACTATCCAATGAAGGTTTCGTCGCAAAAGCGCCACCAGCCGTTATTGATAAAGAGCGCGCCAAAATGGCCGATCTCAGCCGCGATATTGACAAGTTAACAGAGCAAAAAGCGGAATTTGCTAAGTTAGAAGCATAAAAGCTAACTCACGTCCCCTAAGGGCTGTTTCATACAGCCCTTTTTTATTGGCAACAATCAGCGCATTTACCACATCACCTTTTGTCCCGTAAGAATCTTCCTGATAGACCCCGTCACTCTTATTTAATATGTAGTGGTACCAATCGTATTAAATATCTGTTCATTCAGCGGGAATTCAACGCGCTTTAGACAAGGCAAAGGCTTGAAGGCATAGTGGTGCCTTAAACGCAGTATAAAGCGCGTTGCCATACCGTGAACATCACCCGCCCTTTGGGAGCCACACAGGCATCCCACTCCGGTGTTGCATTGACTTAAAAGGGAATGACCATTTCTGCGTCAATACGCCTTGGATTGAAATGCCTGTGAGGCTCTGAACTGATTAGATATTTAATGTGATTGGTATTAATTAATGTAATTGGTATTAGCGAGATAAAATCAAATAAAAAAGCCCTGCAACTCATTGCAGGGCTTATCTAAATCTATCAATAGATGGTGCGCGTGGAAGGATTCGAACCTCCGACCGCCTGGTTCGTAGCCAGGTACTCTATCCAGCTGAGCTACACGCGCTAAATCGATCATTTGAGTTGCTAACTCATAAACAGACTAGAGTCTAGAAGAAGCACTTTAGTCTCGCAAATTAAATCTATCCAAAAGCAATAGAATGGCGGAGAAGGAGGGATTCGAACCCTCGATGGGAGATAAAGCCCATACTCCCTTAGCAGGGGAGCGCCTTCGGCCACTCGGCCACCTCTCCGCAAAATCTGCATTTGTAAGCTATTGCTTACTAAAATGGTGCGCGTGGAAGGAGTCGAACCTCCGACCGCCTGGTTCGTAGCCAGGTACTCTATCCAGCTGAGCTACACGCGCATTTTTCATTTTGCTAACAAAGTCTTGGCTCTGTCGGCTAATTGGTGCGCATGGAAGGAGTCGAACCTCCGACCGCCTGGTTCGTAGCCAGGTACTCTATCCAGCTGAGCTACATGCGCATTTTAAACTTTTATCTCAACACCTGAGCATTGAGATGTAATATGGTGCGCGTGGAAGGATTCGAACCTCCGACCGCCTGGTTCGTAGCCAGGTACTCTATCCAGCTGAGCTACACGCGCTTAAAAATACTTACTGAAGCAATTAACTACAAAATTTCGACTGAAATTCAAACCTGATGAGTTAAACATAACTGATGCAGAAATGGTGCGCATGGAAGGAGTCGAACCTCCGACCGCCTGGTTCGTAGCCAGGTACTCTATCCAGCTGAGCTACATGCGCGACTTGTACTTTATCTTGCTTTAATAAAAAATGGTGCGCGTGGAAGGATTCGAACCTCCGACCGCCTGGTTCGTAGCCAGGTACTCTATCCAGCTGAGCTACACGCGCAGTTTTTTATCGTTAAGAAATGGCGGAGAAGGAGGGATTCGAACCCTCGATGGGAGATAAAGCCCATACTCCCTTAGCAGGGGAGCGCCTTCGGCCACTCGGCCACCTCTCCGTTTTCTTGGCGCACATATTACTGTTTGACGAAAATAAGTCAAACCCTTTTTCTGAAACCGATTCCATTTGAACTGTTTTTAATCACATTGCTGTTATATCAAGCCAATGTGTTGATTTACGCCAATCTTTCGGTTTCAAAAATAAAAAAGTCAGTTAAAAAAACTGACTTTTTTATCTAGCTAATACGCGCATAAGCTTTGTATTAAAAGTTACCGCCTTCTGAAGGCGTACCTGATTTTTCAGATTGAATGCGTTGGTAGATTTCTTCGCGGTGGACAGAAACCTCTTTCGGTGCATTCACACCAATACGCACTTGATTGCCTTTTACCCCTAGCACTGTAACTGTGACTTCATCACCAATCATCAGTGTTTCGCCAACACGACGAGTCAAAATCAGCATTCGATAGCTCCTTTATGTCTTAATTCAGCTTACACACGGCACTCATCCGGTAGATGAGCTTATTATAGGGTCAGCTGAGTACAAATTAATAGTATTCAATACTCAAACAGTTATTTAATTACACCTTATTTAGCTCGAAAGCGTGATGCAACGCCCGAACCGCCTTGTGCAAGTCCCTTTCATCGATCACAGTTGACAATTTACTCTCCGATGTCGAAAGTAACTTAGCATGAATTGTTTCGTTACCCAATACATCTAACATCTTAGTCAATAATCCAACTTTTGCCTGTAAACCTTTGCCAACTAAAGACACTTTTGCACGTTGGCGCTCAACAATCAATTGCCCTAGATCAAGACTTTCACTTAAAACCTCAAGCTCGTGCAATAAAATATCCACTTTAGCTTCGGCTAACATGAAACTGACTGACTCAACAGGAGAAATTTCATTCAATTTCAAAGGGGTGATAAATTCAACATCTATCTCCAGTCGTGCCAAACAAGCCAATAGTGCTTGGTAACGCTCACTGCTGGTGAACAAACCTTCGATGGTCAACGTTGCTAAGGCTTTGTTGATCGCAATACCTTGTACAGATGCGGCCATAGCAAGCTCAGATTCATCACCAAATTGAATTAATGTACCTTGCCCAGCTTCGAAACTCGACAACACCCGAAGCGGTACTTTAAAACGCTGTGCATATTCAACAGAATCAGGATGAAGCACTTTAGCGCCTAATTTTGCCATTTCAAGCATGACGTCAAAACCAATCACATCCAGACGCCTTGCGCTACTATCGATATTTGGGTCTGTCGTAAACACCCCTGGAACATCGGTAAATATCTGGCATTCATCGGCTCTTAACGCTGCGGCGAGCGCCACAGCCGTCGTATCGGAACCACCACGACCTAAGGTTGTTACATCGCCATTAGGATCGATCCCTTGAAACCCTGCCACAATCGGCACAATGCCTTGTTCGAGCAAGGACGTTAAGTACGCCGTATCGACGCTCTCAATAGTGGCACGACCAAACTGACTATTTGTATGGATTTGCACTTGATCGCCAGTGAGCGATCTTGCCTTGATACCGCGACGCTGCAGTGCCATCGCCATCAACGCAATACTAATTTGCTCACCCGTTGAGACCAACATATCGAGTTCCCGCGCACTCGCGCGGGGATCGATTTGCGCCGCTAGCGCAAATAGCCTATTTGTCTCCCCTGCCATGGCAGAAAGAACTAATACTTGCTGCTCACCACTGTGAGCGGACTTTGCAATCTGTTCGGCAACCACTTCGATACGTTCAATTGAACCCACCGAAGTGCCACCAAACTTCTTCACAAAAAGCTTGCTACCACTAAGCTTTCGTTTTTCGAGCACAACAACCTCTTAAGCTAAACGCTCAGTAATCCAAGGTAATACTTGTGACAGTGCCGCATCCAGATTTTCTGGCTGGCTACCACCCGCTTGGGCCATATCAGGGCGACCACCGCCTTTACCCCCCACCTGCGCAGCGACCATTGCAACTAGTTCGCCTGCTTTAACTTTACCGACTAAATCGTTGCTCACGCCAGCAATAAGGTTCACTTTGCCTTCCTGAGCCACACCTAGCAGGATAACTGCGGATTTCAGCTTTTGCTTTAGCTCATCTTGCAGCCCACGTAGCGCACCTGCTTCAACGCCTTCTAGCTTTTTAATCAGCACATTGACGCCATTAACCACTACCGCATCACCCGCTAAATCCGCACTTGCAGCAGCCGCTAACTTATCTTTAAGTTGCTGCATTTCTTTCTCAAGTTGCTTCATTTTATCCAGTTGCGCTTTAAGCTTGGCCACAACGGACTGAGTATCGCCTTTGAGCAGTGCTGCCGCTTCCTCAAGCTCAGCCTGTTGCTGCGCCACATACGCCATAGCCGCAGCACCTGTGACTGCTTCAATACGGCGCACACCTGCGGCAATACCGCCTTCAGAGGTGATCTTAAAGAGCCCAATGTCACCTGTGCGGCCAACATGCGTACCACCACAAAGTTCGATTGAGAAATCGCCCATGGTCACGACACGAACCTGTGAATCATATTTTTCACCAAAGAGCGCCATAGCGCCTTTTTCTTTGGCTTCATCAATCGCCATTTCAGCCACTTTAAGCTCATGGTTACGACGAATTTGCGTGTTGACTAACTCTTCAACCTGCTTAAGTTCGAAAGGTTTTACGGCTTCGAAATGGGAGAAGTCAAAGCGTAAACGCTCTGGGTCAACCAACGAGCCTTTTTGGGTAACATGAGTACCAAGTACTTGTCGCAGTGCAGCATGCAATAAGTGAGTCACAGAGTGGTTTAACTGAGTGCGGTGACGCAGTTTTTTATCCACTTTGGCTTCAAGCACTTGACCAACACTTAAGCTGCCAGAGGCTAATGTACCTTTATGACCTGATGCTTGACCAAACTTTTGCGTATCGTTAACAGTAAACTCAATGCCTTGGGCTACTAATACGCCCTTGTCACCCACCTGACCGCCTGATTCAGCATAGAAAGGGGTTACATCAAGCACAACAACAGCGTCATCGCCTGTGTTGATCGCAGGCACTGACTCACCATTTAGGTACAGTGCGGTGACTTTGGCATTGCCAGTAAGTTCTGAGTAGCCACAGAATGCAGTTTCAGCATCTATCTTAAGCGCGGCATTATAGTCAGCACCAAAGTTACCCGCGGCTTGCGCACGACTACGTTGTTCAGCCATCGCAGCTTCAAAACCAGCCTCATCGACAATGATGTTACGCTCACGACACACGTCAGCAGTTAAATCCACAGGGAAACCGTAGGTATCGTACAGTTTAAAGACAGTTTCACCGTCTAAGGTGTCACCTTGTAATTCGTTTAATGCGCTATCCAGAATGCCTAAACCACGCTCTAATGTACGGGCAAACTGTTCTTCTTCTGCTTTCAGGGCTTTTTCAACAATAACTTGAGTTTCAGCTAAGCCTTTAGCCGCATCACCCATCACATTGATTAGCGTCGGAACCAACTTGTAAAAGAAGGCTTCGGTTGCACCTAACTTGTTACCATGACGCACTGCGCGGCGAATAATACGGCGCAGTACATAGCCACGACCTTCGTTTGATGGCATCACCCCATCGGCAACTAAGAAGGCGCATGAACGGATATGGTCGGCAATTACGCGCAGTGACTTGTTGGATAAGTCAGTCACACCGATGATTTCGGCCGCTTTGGCGATCAAAGCGCGGAAAATATCGATTTCGTAGTTTGAATGAACGCCCTGCATAATTGCAGCGATACGCTCGATACCCATACCAGTATCGACAGAGGGTTTTGGTAGCGGCAACATTTCGCCAGAGGCTTGGCGATTGTATTGCATGAATACAATGTTCCAAATTTCGATGAAACGGTCACCATCTTCTTCTGGGCTACCAGGACGTCCGCCCCAAATGTGGTCACCGTGATCATAGAAAATTTCGGTACAAGGGCCACAAGGACCGGTGTCGCCCATTTGCCAGAAGTTATCTGAAGCATATGGCGCGCCCTTGTTATCACCGATGCGAATGATATTCTCAGCAGCAACGCCAATCTTTTTATTCCAGATCTCAAAGGCTTCGTCGTCTGTTTGATAAACAGTCACGCACAGACGTTCCTTTGGTAGCTTTAATACTTCGGTCAGGAATGTCCAACCAAAACGAATTGCATCTTCTTTGAAGTAATCACCAAAGCTGAAGTTACCCAGCATTTCGAAAAAAGTATGGTGACGCGCGGTGTAACCCACATTATCTAAATCGTTGTGTTTACCACCTGCACGGACGCAGCGTTGGGCTGTGGTCGCACGTGTATAGCTACGTTTGTCCATGCCAAGAAACACGTCCTTGAACTGGTTCATACCGGCGTTGGTGAATAAAAGCGTGGGATCGTTGCCAGGTACAAGAGAACTACTGTCCACAACTTGGTGACCATTGCTGCGGAAAAATTCGAGGAAAGCACTTCTAAGCGCTGCTGTCGTTTGATACATGAAATCGTCCTGAATTGGGTAAGCATGACCAGCTACACCATAAGGTAGCCGTATTTCTATTTGCCCAGCATTATAAGCAGACTGAGGAAAGACAACCAGCCTTGAATAGCGATATCGCGCTTAGGAATCTAATATTTTCGATGAGTTTGCAGCTAAGACAGAGCTTATCACCAAAGCGTGGCGTAAAAGGTGGTGGAAACGAACAAATTCAACTAGGACGTTTCAGGGGTATTTTTGCAGCAATTTGGCTGACGTTTATACAAGGTAAAGTCCGTGCAGTGAAGTTATTCTTCATAAAAGGACGATAACGCAGTAGAAACGCAAGCCAAATGCAGCCCGAAGGGTTCGTCTGGCAAACTCGCTCTCTTCGTCACTCGTCATTTGAGTAGAATAACTACACGTCATTCCTCGTTTCGCGAGCACGAGTTTGCCAGGACGAACAAAATTTAATCTCGAAACGTCAACACACCCTAAGCAGTTGAAATTGATAAGGGATGACAAACATAAGCTTACTTAGCAAGTTTATGCCACTAACTTAGTCTGCATAATCGTCCAAAGGATCGTAGTCTAATGCATAGGTCACTTGTTCGTAGCTGAAGCCTTGAGCCAATAAAAAACGTACCCGTTTAGCTTTTTCTTTCGCAATCAACCCTCGTGATGGAGACCCCTTAACCTCAGTCACTTTAGGGACACCATATTTTTTGATGGCTTTGGCTTTGGCTAATTCAAACCAATCATAATGACTGGCGGCCAACGCTACCTCGATGCAATCCTTAGTAAGCCCCTTTTGGGCAATAGCTTGACGAATGCGTATAGGCCCATGGCCACGCGCGACGTGGCTACGAACGAGGAGAGCAGCATAACGCTTATCATTGATAAATCCTGACGCTTCACAATCATCGAGCACAGGATCGATATCAACGACTTCAAAGCCTTTTTCGAGCAGTTTGGTGCGGATTTCTTGGCGGGAATAATCGCGGCGCGCTAACAGCGCGACCGCGATTTGACGGGCTGACTGACTCAGAACACTTCGCCTGTTTCTAAATCAATATTCCCCTCGACATTGTCATCATCGGATGCCGATGATGCCAGTGCACTCGGGTTACTCAACAATAGCTCACGTAATGTCTTATCAATTTCAGCGGCAATAGCTGGGTTTTCAGTCAAATATTTACCCGCATTTGCGCGGCCTTGACCAATTTTATCGCCCTTGTAACTATACCAAGCGCCTGCTTTCTCAATCAGTTTATGGGCTACACCTAAATCAACTAGCTCGCCTGTACGGTTGATACCTTGACCGTATAGAATTTGGAACTCAGCTTGCTTAAATGGCGCTGCAACTTTGTTTTTAACCACTTTAACGCGTGTCTCGTTACCAACCACTTCATCGCCTTCTTTGATTGCGCCAGTACGGCGAATATCTAAACGAACAGAAGCATAGAATTTCAGAGCATTACCACCCGTTGTGGTTTCTGGGTTACCAAACATCACCCCAATCTTCATACGAATTTGGTTGATGAAGATTAACAGAGTGTTCGATTGCTTGAGGTTACCCGCTAACTTACGCATTGCTTGGCTCATCATACGAGCCGCTAAGCCCATGTGTGAGTCACCAATTTCACCTTCAATCTCCGCCTTTGGTGTTAATGCCGCTACCGAGTCAACGATAATCACATCAACCGCACCAGAACGGGTTAATGCATCACAAATCTCAAGGGCTTGCTCACCGGTATCGGGCTGTGAACACAATAAGTTATCAATATCAACACCTAATTTCTTCGCGTAGATAGGATCCAGAGCATGCTCCGCATCGATAAAGGCGCAGGTTTTACCTTCGCGCTGAGCGGCGGCAATCACTTCTAATGTCAGAGTTGTTTTACCTGATGACTCTGGACCATAGATCTCAACGATACGGCCCATTGGTAAACCGCCAGCACCGAGGGCAACGTCAAGGGAAAGAGAACCTGTAGAAATGGTCTCAACATCCATAGAGCGGTCTTCGCCCAGCTTCATGATGGAGCCTTTACCAAATTGCTTCTCAATTTGGCTCAATACCGCAGCAAGTGCTTTCTCTTTGTTTGGATCGACCTTCATTCCTGTTCCCTCATCTAGACAGCATCAGTACTGTCAAAAGTGATATTCAATTTAATAAAGCGGGTGATCAAAAAGCGAGGCTCTTTGTCATTATCTGCAGACTAGTATACTGTACAATCATACAGTATCAAGACCTGAGGATGAATTATTTTTACGTCTTAATATTTTCCAACTTAGACAAGCTGTTACATAGCAACAAGACGAATTAATCAAGATAACAGTGAATATCCACGGTTTACGGATCAATTTTCCGTAAATTGTTGCTAAGATTGGCGCCAATTGATTTTAGGCAGTAAGAATACAAATCTGCTGATTTTGATCCCATTACTGTATGACTTTATTCCCTATTTAGGGCCGGCATAACGGACGAAAACGATTTAATGAATCCTATAGATACCGATGATTTAGAAAAACACACCCCAATGATGCGTCAGTATTTGAGCATGAAGGCAGAACATCACGATATGTTACTGTTTTATCGCATGGGTGACTTCTATGAACTCTTCTATGATGACGCTAAGCGTGCCTCAGAATTATTAGGTATTTCTCTCACTGCCCGTGGTAAAAGTGGCGGCGATCCGATCCCTATGGCGGGCATTCCCTATCACGCGGTGGAAGGCTATCTAGCGAAACTGGTACAGATAGGTCAATCGGTTGCGATTTGTGAGCAAATTGGCGATCCAGCAACCTCCAAAGGCCCCGTTGAGCGTAAAGTCGTACGTATCGTCACCCCAGGAACCTTAACCGACGAAGCACTATTACAGGAACGACAGGACAATCTGTTAGCTGCTGTTTATCAGGGAAAAGTAGGTTTTGGTTATGCGACTCTTGATGTGTCTTCTGGCCGCTTTGTTATTGCCGAGTTAGAGACCAAGGAGTCCCTGGAAGCCGAATTGCAACGTACCAATCCGGTCGAAATTCTTTATAGCGAAGATTTTGGTGCACTGGATTTATTGCACCATTTCAAAGGTAAACGCCGTCGCCCTGAGTGGGAATTTGATTACGATACCAGCATCAAACTGTTACTCGCCCAATTTGGCACTAAGGATTTACATGGCTTTGGTATAACCGATGCACGCCTATCGCTGCAAGCGGCTGGCTGTTTAATGCAGTATGTCAAAGATACCCAACGTACTGCCCTACCCCATATCAATGCAATTACTCGCTTTAATCAAACAGATACCATTGTTTTGGATGCTGCCACTCGCCGTAACCTGGAGCTGACACAAAATTTAAGTGGTGGTCGAGATAACACCTTAGCTGCAGTGCTTGATAATACTGCTACAGCCATGGGTAGCCGGATGCTGCAACGCTGGATCCATCAACCCCTAAGGGATCATGCGCTCATTTTGGCCCGCCAAACAGCAGTCAATGAATTGCTTGAAACCGCAGAGCACGAGTCATTGCATGAACAACTTAAAGCTCTTGGCGATATTGAGCGGATCATGGCAAGGCTGGCACTGCGTACAGCACGCCCGAGAGATTTTGCCCGTCTGCGACAAGCCTTAAGCCTGTTACCGCAATTGCAACTGTCTTTAAGCCAGTTAAGTGCTCCCCATACCGTCAAACTAGGCCAACTCTTAGGTGAATTTCCTGAGGAACAGCAACTGCTTGAACGCGCCATCGTCGATACCCCGCCCATGCTTATCCGTGATGGCGGCGTGATCCGTGAAGGCTACAATGCAGAATTAGATGAGTGGCGTGGCTTAAGCGAAGGTGCCAGTGATTATCTACTACAACTCGAGGCGCGGGAAAAGGAACGCACAGGCATTACGACACTGAAGGTCGGATACAACCGAGTCCATGGCTATTACATTGAAGTCAGCCGACTACAATCCAACCAAGTGCCATTAAATTATCAACGCCGTCAAACCCTTAAAAATATGGAGCGGTACATCACGCCCGAACTTAAGGAATATGAAGAAAAGGTACTTTCTAGCCAAGGCAAAGCCCTCGCCCTTGAAAAACAACTTTGGGACGAATTGTTCGATTTGATCCTACCCAAGTTGCATGAATTGCAAGACTTCGCCAGAGCCGCTGCCGAGCTTGACGTTCTCAGCAATTTTGCTGAACGTGCCGAAACCCTCGGTTATACCAGCCCAGAACTGAGCAGCGAAATAGGTGTTAAAATCGAGGCTGGTCGCCACCCAGTGGTTGAGCGAGTCAGTCAAACCCCGTTTATCGCCAACCCAGTAACACTGCATCATCAGCGTCGAATGTTGATAGTTACCGGCCCAAACATGGGCGGTAAATCCACCTATATGCGTCAAGTAGCACTAATTACTCTCATGGCCCATATTGGCTGTTTTGTGCCAGCGGAACGTGCAACGATTGGTCCCATCGATCGAATTTTTACCCGTATTGGAGCTTCAGATGATCTCGCCTCTGGCCGCTCCACCTTTATGGTGGAAATGACTGAAACGGCAAACATTCTCCATAATGCTACTGCGCAAAGTTTAGTACTGATGGACGAAATTGGTCGCGGTACATCAACTTATGATGGCCTGTCGTTAGCTTGGTCAGCGGCGGAATATTTAGCGCAGCAAGTGGGTGCAATGACGCTCTTCGCCACCCATTATTTTGAGCTAACACAACTGCCAGAACTGATGGCTGGCGTCTATAACGTGCACCTCGATGCCATTGAGCATGAAGATACGATAGCCTTTATGCATGCAGTGCAGGAAGGCGCGGCCAGTAAGAGTTACGGTTTACAGGTCGCAGCACTTGCCGGCGTCCCTGCACGAGTGATTAAGGCGGCAAAGCATAAGTTACATCAGCTTGAAAGTCGCGATCATCAAGTAGAAGGAACTAAAATGCCGATTCAAACCCTGTTAGCCCTGCCAGAGCCAGTGGAAAATCCGGCCCTAAGCAAGTTAAAAGCCATCAATCCCGATAACCTGACACCAAAACAGGCACTGGATTTGCTCTATGAGCTTAAACGCTTGAGTTAAATAGCCATGTTCGTAATGACTTAATAACAAAAACGCCCAAGCAATTGGGCGTTTTTTATGGGGTGATTAAACAATCTTAAGCATTAGTTTCTAAATAGAGCCTCTACAGATAGCCCTTGTGCGCCAAGCAAATCACGCAGGCGTTTTAAGGCTTCCACTTGAATCTGACGAACTCGCTCGCGAGTAAGGCCAATTTCAGCGCCCACATCTTCAAGAGTCGATGGCTCATACCCCAATAACCCAAAGCGGCGCGCTAACACTTCTCTTTGCTTAGTATTGAGCTCATTGAGCCACTTAACCACAGAGTTAGAAATATCTTCATCCTGTACCTTGTAGTCTGGGCCTACATTATCATCATCAGCCAGCACATCGAGTAAGGCTTTATCATTATCACCGCCAAGAGGAACATCAACAGAAGTGATCTTCTCGTTGAGCTTCAGCATGCGGCTAACATCCACACTGGAGACTTGTAGTTTTTCGGCAATTTCTTCTGCCGTTGGCTCGTGGTCAAGTTTTTGAGCTAATTCACGGGCCGTACGTAAGTACACGTTAAGCTCTTTCACCACATGGATAGGTAAGCGAATCGTACGTGTTTGGTTCATGATTGCACGTTCGATGGTTTGTCTGATCCACCAAGTCGCATAGGTTGAGAAACGGAAACCTCTTTCTGGGTCGAATTTTTCTACCGCACGGATCAAGCCAAGATTACCCTCTTCGATTAAATCAAGCAGCGCAAGGCCACGATTATTGTAACGGCGGGCAATTTTAACCACGAGTCGCAGGTTACTTTCGATCATCCGATTACGGGATTTTTCGCAGCCTTTTAAGGCTTTACGGGAAAAATAAACTTCTTCTTCTGCGCTAAGCAGTGGGGAAAACCCTATTTCACCTAAATAGAGTTGTGTGGCATCAAGATTTTTTTGCAGGTCATCTTGAACCTGTTGTTCGAGTCCTAATTCTTGAACTAAATCAGCGGCGATATCCTCTTTATCGAGATCAAACTCAGCGGTATCAACGGAAAAATCTACTAGTTCTTCTGCGGCAGTGCTATTTATGCGGCTCATGATCGAATCTCCCAAACCTAATTTAACTGCTTGTATTACTGCAATTTATTTTCCTCCATGCCAAAAAAAGGCCCTAAACAATCATTGCTTAGGTAAGTAGTTGAGCGGGTTAACAGACTGACCATGGTAACGAATTTCAAAACGTAACATGACCTGATTAGTACCTGTACTACCCATTTTAGCAATCGTCTGTCCTGCGAGGACATGTTGCTTTTCATCGACTAAGATCTGATCTGCATGAGCATAGGCACTAAGGTAATCGTCACTATGTTTAATAATCACTAAATTACCATAACCCCTAAGCGCACTACCTGCGTATACCACCCGCCCATCTGCAGCGGCTTTGATGATATCTCCGCGTTTTCCCGCGATCTTAATACCTTTATTTCCCTGCTCATTGGCAGAGTATGTCCCAATCAGTTTACCTCTTACAGGCCATTGCCACTGGCTTACACTGTCGGGCAGTGTTGAAGTCGGGGCAACGATTGGGTGGTTAACATTTTGTTGGGAACTTGTTGCAGAATACGCAGGCTTGGCTTTCTGATCAAGTGTTTTTTTCTGCTGTTCACCAGATCCCCCCTCCACTGCAGAATCATCACTAACAGATTGTTTTTTAGATGAATTTAACTGAGACAGGCCTTTATTTGCCGAGTTAATTCCACCTAAAGTTGTAGATGTTTTGCTATTTGAATTGTGGTCGTATGTTAAATATAAAACCTGTCCAGGATAGATAGTAAACGATTTATCTAATTGATTAATTTTGGCAATTTCTGCGTAATCTTTACCTGCAGCCCAAGAAATAGAGTAAAGAGTGTCGCCTTTTTTGACTTTATAAGAATCGGTTTTAATATGACCTTTGTTGTGCTTTGAATGATGGTGGGAGAGACTTTCGACAGGTGCAGGGCGACTCGCCTGAAAGCTACAGCCTGCAAGCAACAACAATAAACTGAGGTTTAAAAGTAAACCCACATTTAACAATAAAAACTCCTTTTTGGGGCTATCTTACTGTTTTAATAAGTTCTAAACGGATAAACGCTATGCAAGCTCGCCATTGACTAAGGGAACAAATTTGACAGTCTCTATCACTTCCGAGCTAAAACGGTCAGAATGACGCGTAATCCGCATCAATTGCTGGGTTTCTTCCCCCACTGGAATGATCAAAACCCCTCCTTCGGCTAGCTGTGATAATAACGCTTCAGGAACCTTCGCCGCCGCAGCCGTGACCATAATGCCATTATAAGGACTGCGATTCAGCCAGCCCAGCCAACCATCGCCATACTTAAAAGAAACATTGTGCAGATCGAGTCGTTTTAATCTTTGTCTTGCTTGGATCTGTAACGCCTTTATCCGTTCTACAGTGCAAAGTTCGGGCACTAATTGGGCAAGAATCGCCGCTTGATAGCCAGAGCCAGTCCCCACCTCAAGCACCTTTTGCGGCTGATGTTGCAGCAGTAACTCGGTCATACGCGCAACAATATAAGGTTGAGATATCGTTTGCCCTTGCCCTATGGGTAACGCCGTATTTTCATAAGCTTTATGAGCTAACGCATTATCAAGAAATAGCTCGCGAGGCGTTTGGGATATTGCCTTAAGCACGGCTGGACTGCGGATCCCCGCATCCTGAAGCTTTTTCGCTAAATTCACCGCCGATGTTAAGGCAACTCGAGTCATATTTTATCTACCCAATTTTGCAATATCGATAATTGTCTATACGCGGTCAAATCCACGGTTAACGGTGTGATGGACACATAACCATGGGCAATTGCATGGAAATCCGTTCCTTCACTCGCATCCTGTTCAAGACCTGGTGGACCGAGCCAAAAAATTTCTCGCCCGGCGGGATCCTGCGTTCGCACAATGCCTTCAGCCTTGTGACGCGCTCCGAGACGAGTGACTCTTATGCCTTTAATCTCATCCAGTGGTAAATCCGGCACATTAATATTGAGGATCTGATCGCTCGCAATAGGATGCGCTAACAACCCCTGCACAATTCGCCGCGCATAAACTGCAGCTGAGTGATAATGCTTAAAGGCTTTGCCATTAAGGGAAATCGCCACCGCGGGGAAACCTAAAAAACGCCCTTCCATGGCCGCAGCGACGGTACCCGAATACAAGGTGTCATCCCCCATATTCGCCCCAGCATTGATGCCCGATACCACCATATCCGGCTCACCATCACAGAGCTCTCGTATGGCTAAGTGAACACAATCTGTTGGGGTACCGTGAACCGAAATATAGCCATTGTCTAACCTATTAATTCTTAATGGATTAGTCAAGGTTAAAGAGTTACTTGCACCAGAACAATTACGGTCGGGTGCGACAGTCATCACAGATGCGATTTCAGCGAGCGCCTCAGTTAAGGCTTTGATCCCCGGCGCATTCACCCCATCATCATTGCTGACAAGGATGCGGATCATGAAGTGGACTCGCCATTGTTGATTAGATTGACCTCTGCAACATCGCTTTCAGTTGCAGTATTTGCCTCTGGAGCATTCGTATCCGGCGTAACTGTCGCTTGCCATTGCAACTCTTTCACATCTTGATAATCAACCAGTTCTCTTAACAAGGACGTCGCAAAGCTGCCCGCAGGTAAAATAAACTCCAGTACCAATCCATCCGCAGTTTGCTCGTATTTAAGGCCTTGAGGCTCAAGCAATAATGGGCGGCGTTCCTGCTCAAGCCCTGCGTGCTCAAGACCGTAGCAATCTTCAGTAAGTTCGACCAGAGCCTGGGTTTCAACCTCGGCGGCTTCACCCTGCGGTAGCATTTTGCCACGGCCCCACAGCGGTGCAGAAAGTTGAATGTCCTTCTCAATCAAACGCTTTAATACCACTAAATCCCATTCTGGCGTCACGAAAAAGCTCTTACTGCCCGCCAGCATCACACAATCCCCCGCTAAGGGTCGAGTGCCATAATGGGTAAGACGATAGGACACAACGGTATTGAACAGATGAGAGCGCACCGCAGACAGATACATGCTGCGTTTATTGCGATCTTTAACCTTTTTGCCCGCGAGCATTTGCCGACCAAGCACCAAGTTTTTGCCATCGTGGCCAAAGCGTTGCTCACCAAAATAATTCGGTACACCGATTTGGCTGACTTTTTCAATGCGGCTGATAATGTCTTGCACATTGGTGACATTACGCAGTGTCAGAATAAAGCGGTTGCCCAAGAGCGCGCCAATCCGTAACTTTTTACTGTGGCGACTGCTGGATAAAACCGTTAAACGATCGCTATTGAGCTCGCTCCACACGGGAGTTTCTTTGCCAGGGATGCGAATGCCAAACCATTGCTCTGTGATGGCATTTTTATCTTTTTGGCCAGCATAGGTCACTTCTTTGGGATGAACCTTAGCAAACTTCGCTATCATTTCAGCCACTTGCACCGTATTTAGCCCATCTTTACGAATATGGACTAAGTGATGTTCACCCTCGCCTGATGGGCTAAAAGGCAAGATCTCTTTTACGATAAAGTCGCTGTTAACGGTTCTTAAATCTGCGGTGCCAATCGGTTTGCCGTACAGGTAATGTAGTTCACTCATGGATGTTGTTATCTCTTAAAGTTACACGCTATTGGCGGCTGAGTAATACGACGGCTTCGACTGCAATGCCTTCTTTTCGGCCCGTAAACCCGAGCTTCTCAGTAGTAGTGGCCTTTACATTAATGTCAGCAACATCAGCATTGAGATCGGCTGCTAGCACGTGGCGCATATCCTCGATATGCGGCGCCATTTTAGGCGCCTGTGCAATGATAGTGACATCCAGATTGCCCAGCTCAAATCCCTTCGCCTTTGCTAACGCATAGCAGTGGCGCAGCAAGACGCGACTATCTGCGCCCTTATAGGCTGCATCGGTATCGGGGAAATGTTTGCCAATGTCACCCAGCGCCATCGCACCTAAAATGGCGTCGGATATGGCATGTAACACCACGTCACCATCGGAGTGGGCCACCAAGCCAGTTTCGTAGGGTACTTCGACGCCACATAAAATTAACGGGCGCGGTTCACCAAATTTATGGACATCAAAACCATGGCCTATTCGGATTTTCATTACATATTTCCTAACGTATTTAATAGATTGCGCAATAGTCAAACGCAGCCTTTCAAGCCTTAGCGCGCATTAAAAAAAGCTCTGCCAATTCTAAATCATCGGGATGAGTGACTTTGATATTATCCGCACGTCCAGCAACCAATCCGGGA
Organism: Shewanella cutis; assembly: GCF_022410515.1. GTDB lineage: Bacteria > Pseudomonadota > Gammaproteobacteria > Enterobacterales > Shewanellaceae > Shewanella > Shewanella cutis. The sequence goes on from NZ_JACSDI010000016.1 coordinate 82,187, forward strand.
GAAATGCCCGCCCACTCCATTGCCGAGGCTTCATCGGTCACGACAGCCCCTGCGGCAAGTGCAGCTTTTAAATGTAATCGCAACAAGGAGGTTGGAAATAACTGCGGCGTCAAGGCATGCCAGAGATTATCGCGGCAAACGGTTGAACTGATTTCACCTAAGCTATTGGCGCGCTTCATGGTATCGCGGACAGGCATCGCCAAAATGGCCCCTTGGGGAAAGTGCACCCGCGATGCCAGCAATTTATCTATGTCTCCCGCCGTTAAGCAGGGTCTAGCCGCATCGTGAACTAAGGCCCAACCATTGTCGGGCGCAATATCGAGTGCCGCCAGTACAGAGTCGGCGCGCTCAGAGCCACCAATGACAGTCACCAGCTTAGGATGCTTGGCCTGCGGCAACGCGGCAAACTCGGTGTCCTCAGGGTGCAGCGCAACAATGACTTGATTAATATGCCGATGAGACAATAACTTGTCTAAGGTATGGGCCAGAATGCTTTGCCCCAATAAGGACAAATATTGCTTGGGTTTACCAGCCGCCATGCGACTACCAATCCCTGCGGCAGGAACAATAGCCACCACATTGGGCGAGAAAGGTTCAAGTTGAACAGCAACTTGTGTTTCGGTTTGCGGCGTGGCTTCTAAGACGATATCCATAGGCGATCCGTTATTGCGAAGGACTCGATACTGAACGATCACCACCCACCACACGATAGAAGGTCTCCCCCTCTTTCACCATGCCGAGCTCGTTACGTGCCCGCTCTTCAATCGCTTCAGTGCCACTTTTAAGATCGATAATTTCTTCTTTAAGCACTTGATTACGCTCATTGAGTTTTGCATTACCATCTTGCTGAGCCGCGATCTGTTTTTGCAGGACAAAGTATTCGGGCAGACTGTTATCGCCGGACCACAGCCGATATTGCAGCAAACCGAGTAGCACTATGAGTGCAATGACAAAGAATTTCATGGAGGAATTAGCGTCAGTATCTTGGATTTAAAATATATACTGCAGATAGTACAACAAAAAAGGCCACCAAGTGGTGGCCTTTTTACATCAGACGACTAAATTACGCCTGACCTTTGATTTCTTTCAAACCGCGGTAAGGTGCTTTTTCACCTAATTGCTCTTCGATACGCAGCAATTGGTTGTATTTAGCAACACGGTCAGAACGGCACAGTGAACCGGTCTTGATTTGGCCAGCCGCAGTACCTACCGCTAAATCAGCGATAGTGGCGTCTTCAGTTTCACCACTACGGTGTGAAATAACCGCAGTGTAACCCGCCGCTTTTGCCATACGGATAGCCGCTAAGGTTTCAGTTAATGAACCGATTTGGTTGAACTTGATCAGGATTGAGTTTGCGATACCGTTCTCAATACCACGGGTTAAGATCTTAGTGTTAGTTACGAATAAATCGTCGCCCACTAATTGGATCTTGTCGCCCATAATCTGAGTTTGGTATGCCCAGCCGTCCCAATCTGACTCGTCCAGACCGTCTTCGATAGACACGATTGGGTATTGCTCAGTCAGTGATTTCAGGAAGTCAGAGAAACCGTTTGAATCGAATACTTTGCCTTCGCCAGACAGGTCATATTTTCCGTCTTTGTAGAACTCAGAAGCAGCGCAGTCTAATGCCAGAGTCACGTCAGTACCCAGCTTGTAACCCGCTAATTCAACTGCTTCTTTGATCACCGCTAATGCATCAGCGTTTGAAGACAGGTTAGGTGCAAAACCACCTTCGTCACCCACAGAAGTGCTTAAGCCTTTACCGTGCAGAACTTTCTTCAGAGTGTGGAAAATCTCAGCGCCCATACGTAAAGCTTCGCGGAAGTTTTTCGCGCCAACAGGTTGCACCATGAATTCTTGGATATCAACGTTGTTATCTGCGTGCTCGCCACCGTTGAGGATGTTCATCATCGGTACTGGCATAGCGTATTGGCCAGGTGTACCGTTTAATTCCGCAATGTGAGCGTATAAAGGCATGCCTTTGAATGCTGCAGCCGCTTTAGCCGCAGCTAAAGACACAGCTAAAATCGCGTTAGCGCCTAACTTGTCTTTGTTTTCAGTGCCGTCTAAGTCGATCATGATTTGATCAAGTTCGGCTTGTGCAGTCGCATCTTTACCGATTAACGCAGCACGGATAGGGCCGTTTACGTTAGCCACAGCCGTTAATACACCTTTACCTAAGTAACGGCTCTTGTCGCCATCACGCAGTTCCAGCGCTTCGCGGCTACCGGTAGACGCACCAGAAGGCGCAGCCGCCATACCGATAAAACCACCTTCTAAATGCACTTCGGCTTCAACTGTTGGGTTACCACGAGAATCCATAATCTCGCGACCAATCACGTTAATAATCTTAGCCATATTACCCTCGATTTAAGTTTAAAAGAGAAAAGAAAAAACCAATACCAATGGGAATTAACAGATGTAGAGTACGACCAAAACCTTTAAATTCCGTTTACCATTTACGTCTTTACGCATGTCGTTTATACACATGGGTATGAGTTTTGACTCATGTTTACGCGGCCTGAGTGTAACAAAAGGCCGGGCCCACTGTCGCGGGTCCGGCCTTAAAATTTATTTCTTCAGATCACGTTTTTGATGTGCACTCGCGGCAGCAACAAAACCTTCAAACAATGGATGACCATCGCGTGGGGTCGATGTGAATTCTGGGTGGAATTGACCCGCCACAAACCAAGGATGATCTTTAAGTTCAATCATCTCAACCAGTTTACGGTCAGAAGATAAACCACTAAATACTAGACCCGCTTGCTCTAAACGCTCTTTGTATTTGTTGTTGACTTCATAACGATGACGATGACGTTCAACACAGCTGTTACCTTTGTACGCTTGAGCGGCTTTTGAGCCTTCCAGCAGGTGACATAACTGTGCACCTAAACGCATAGTGCCGCCTAAGTCAGACGCTTCGTGACGCTGCTCAACATTGCCTTCTTCATCTACCCATTCAGTGATTAAACCAACCACTGGGAATGGCGTTGCTTTGTTGAATTCGGTTGAGTGAGCATCGGCCATGCCAGCAACGTTACGGGCAAATTCAATCAGCGCTACTTGCATACCTAAACAGATACCAAAGTATGGCAGGTTGTTTTCACGGGCAAATTTAGCCGCTAAAATCTTACCTTCAACACCGCGCTCACCGAAGCCACCTGGGACTAAGATACCGTCTAAACCTTGTAAGACTTCATCGCCTTTGGCTTCAACGGTTTGTGAGTCGATATACTTGATGGTTACTGATACGCGGTTTTTAAGGCCTGCGTGTTTTAACGCTTCGTTGACTGACTTATAGGCATCAGGCAATTCGATGTATTTACCGACCATACCAATCACGACTTCGCCGTTTGGATTAGCTTCTTGGTAAATCACATTTTCCCACTCGGACAAGTCGGCTTCACGGCAAGTTAAGCCAAAACGCTTAACCACTAATTCATCTAAACCTTGTGAGCGCAGCAGCGCTGGGATCTTGTAGATGCTGTCGACGTCTTTTAATGAAATCACTGCACGTTCTTCAACGTTACAGAATAGCGAAATCTTCGCGCGCTCATTTGCAGGAATGGCGCGATCGCCACGGCAGATCAACACATCCGGTGCAATACCGATAGAACGCAACTCTTTTACTGAGTGTTGAGTTGGCTTTGTTTTCACTTCGCCCGCAGCGCCTAAGAATGGCACTAAGGTTAAATGCATAAACAGGGTGCGATCGCGGCCCAGTTCAACGCCTAATTGGCGGATAGACTCAAGGAATGGTAGTGATTCGATATCACCCACAGTGCCGCCGATTTCAACGATAGCCACATCGTGACCTTCACCGCCAGCAATCACTTTTTCTTTGATCGCATTAGTGATGTGTGGGATCACCTGAATTGTCGCACCTAAATAGTCACCACGACGTTCTTTGCGTAATACTTCTTCGTAAATACGGCCTGTGGTGAAGTTATTGCGGCGGTTCATCTTAGTGCGGATGAAACGCTCATAGTGGCCAAGGTCGAGGTCTGTTTCTGCGCCGTCCTCAGTCACAAACACTTCACCATGTTGCGTTGGGCTCATGGTACCTGGATCAACGTTAATGTATGGGTCCAGTTTCATGATGGTTACATTGAGACCACGGGCCTCTAAAATTGCGGCTAATGAAGCGGCTGCAATGCCTTTACCTAGTGATGAAACCACACCACCAGTAACGAAGATATACCTTGTAGTCATGCTGAACCTGAGAAAATGAGTTTGAAAATACGTGCTTGTAAGAAAGCACTAGGACGGGGCAGTAGTATACCAAAGGTGTTGCCATTCGACAAACACCAATCCGGATAATTTGCCCTTTATCTTGGCTCACCCCGTTTAACCTTATCCCAGTACGCATCTAACTCTTCTAGGCTATGTTCTTCTAATGCTTTATTATTTTGCCTCGCACATGCCTCTACGCCTTTAAAACGGCGTTCAAATTTAATATTTGCTTGGCGCAAAGCTTGCTCGGGGTCGACCTTTAAATGGCGGGCTAAATTGACTACAGCAAATAACAAGTCGCCCATTTCTGCCTGCACTTTGGCTTGGTCGAGCATTGGCTGATTTACCTCAAACAACACTTCATCAATTTCTTCATGGATTTTCGCCACCACAGGCTCAAGCTCAGGCCAATCGAACCCAACGCGCGCGACCCGTTGCTGAATTTTGATTGAACGGGATAACGCGGGCTGCGCGCGCGGAATATCATCCAGCACAGACACCTCGCTTGAAGAAGTTACCCCAGCCGCCAGAGCCTTTTGTTCACGCTCACTGGCTTTGATTGCTTCCCAGTTGGCTTTCATTTGTTGACTACTGGCATCGGCCTCAAACACTTCATTACCAAAAACATGGGGATGGCGACGGGTGAGTTTGTCGATGATTTTATTGACGACAGTGCTAAAATCAAACCTGCCCTGCTCTTTGCCAAGCTGGCAATAAAATACCACTTGGAATAATAAATCCCCCAGCTCATCAGGTAATTCGTCTAGAGCTAAACGTTCAATAGTATCAGCCACCTCATAGGCCTCTTCGAGGGTAAAAGGCACTATGGTTTGAAAAGTCTGCGCCTTATCCCAAGGACAACCCGTTTGCGGATCGCGCAGCTTCTCCATAATCTTCAATAGCGGCGCAACATCGGTTGCTGAAAGTGCTGCTTCAGGAAGCTCGTTTGCTGATGACACTTTTGAAGAGGGTTCTTTGGTTGATAGCTCTGCAGTTGAAAGCTCAGTAGTAGAAGGCGTGGTATGGGAAGTCATGCTGATATCCTTTCAAGAGAGTCGACACAGGTGCAGGATGCGTAAACAGGAATACATTTAAGCTGAGTCGCAACTAAGGCCGTAATAAAGCGCTAATGATAAAGTAGCCAAGCTCAAAGTGCTATTTTGAATCAGAGATAAGATTTTAGTGAAGAAGATATTGCCCCATTATCATTTGGGGCTGTTTCTCCATAACATTCTGAATATGGGTCTTTTTGAACTAATTCTACCAATGACAAGACTTTAGGTTAGTAGACGGCATTTTAATGCAATTTATATCAAGTTGTATTCACGCAGACTCTCATAACTTATTCATATGGCTTGTATTGCCCATTTAGCTTAAGCAAGATATACGTCAACAGCGCAATAACCTAACTCAGGGAATTATGAAGTACTTTAGTGATACTGAAAGAGGCGCTTTGCCTCGAACAAATAATGAAATTCCATACAATGTTTGGTGTGGACTAACAGCTTATATTCAAAAGTTAATCGATACAGGGTATTTCGGAGAACAGTTTCCAGAGCTTTGTCCTGACGGGCAAGGGTGCTGTGGCACCGATGAAAAAGGATTCTCGTTAGCTTTAAAAGCTGAAATATTGGGAGTTGAATATCCATTTATTACAGAGAACGAAGACCCTGATGATTGGATGGCTAAAAAAGCCCCCTTCACCCCTAACTATTTAGACATACTAGACTTAGTTCAGTTTTGCTATATGAATGTATCTAAGCCTACGTTGGGGCAGTTTCATTCATTCTTTGGACATCACCACATAACTTCATTTGATCGCTCAACTGGGCAAGCTGAATTTTTAGATAAAATTGACACCATGTTCTCTAGAAATGGTGTGGCTTATCAATTACAAGCAGATGGACAAATCACAAGAGTGCTCAATTCATCATTAGGTTCGGTTACTGGACAAGTAAACAAGACTCTTGATCAGGAACTTAACGATTTGATTGCAATAGCAAATATGAAAATATGTAATGCGGACGTCCAAGTACGTTATGACGCTCTGAAAGAGCTTTGGGATGCTTTCGAGCGCATAAAAACAGTATTCAACCCTAGTCAAAGTAAAAAACAATCTATGACACAACTGCTCGATGCCTGTACATCAGATAAAGAATTCAGAGTTCAACTAGAGTCTGAGGCTACAGCACTGACGACAATTGGTAACTCGTTTTTTAT
>NZ_JACSDI010000017.1 GCF_022410515.1 Shewanella cutis
TTAGTAAAAGCCTCCATTAAGTAAGCGGCAAAACTATTGGCTATATTATTTATTACCAATAGTAACTTTTGATTGATGGTGCTAAAAAGTCCTTTAAAACATAAACCAATCCATATGCAAAAAAAACATAAGCAGCTTCTCAAAACCACCTAGGAAAAATCCGATCAATTTAAAGAATTACCTTTTAATTTATCAACAACCCTATAAAAATTGATCATTAATTAACATTGAGTCTATGATTAATCTAACTTACCATCACAAATCATAAAGGTATAAAATTGTTTAACTTCAACCCAATTGGGCTAACATCAGATTCTATTGCATTATTTTTTGGCACTTTTACTGCTTTATTTATATCAGCATTAATTGGAAACAAAATAATTGGCATAAAAAAATCAAAACATGATGATGGTGAAGGTGTTGAAGACTTTCGTGTAATATTAGGTGCGACACTTTCCCTTTTGGGATTGATAATTGGATTTACATTATCAATGTCTATAGCAGGGTTCAATACTAGGCAAGCTGCGGAGGAAAACGAAGCTTTCGTAATCCGTACGGGATATATGCGCGCTGATTTATTACCAAAAGAATCTAGCGCCTTAATGAAATTTACCATAAAGAAATATCTGCAAAAAAGAATAGATAGCTATGACTTGTTATCCTCTGAAAACTCCAATTTCAATTTAGAAGTAATAAAACTACAAAGAAAAATGTGGGACATTGTAGTTAATGAAACAAAAAACAATACAACCCCAATCACATCGCTAGTCGTTTCTAATATAAATGAAATTGTTCTCGCACAACAAAAAACTTTAGCAGGTTGGAGACATCAAATTCCATACGCTGCTTGGTTTTTATTAATATCAACTGCAATTATTTGCAACATTTTGGTTGGTTACAATGCAAGAAAAGTTAAAGGTAAAGCAGGTTTGTTATTAATTCTACCCACAATGATATCCCTATCATTTTTAATGATTTCTGAAATAGATGCACCTGGCAGAGGAGTCATTAAGGTTTCACCAACAAACTTACAAAGCTTGATTACCATTTTAAATAGTGAGTTATAAATTTTAAATTAAACAAAATCATATCCATTTTAATATTCGCCATCCAGAAAACCAAACTATTACCATAAAGGAAATATAATGAAGAATATATTACTAGTAACTGCAATATTTTTTTTAGCTAGTTGTGGTAGTGACAATTCATCAGAAACGTCTTCACCAGCCCCACCAACTCCAGAGCGACCAACTCTACCAGTAAGTATTAGCGGTACGGTAACAAAAACATCCTCTGCTGATAATACAATTACAGTTAATGGCTATAACGTTAATATTGCCAACGCTAACATTGTATACCGTAAACAGCCTCTAGAGGCTAATGCTCTTCAAATCGGCATGCGAGTGAAAATAGAGAATCTACAAAATCAGGCAAAAAATGTCATTTTAGAACCTAGCATTTTAGGTGAAGTCAGCTCTGTCAGTACAAGTTCCATTGCAGTTAATGGTATAGACATCGCAATTAAGTCCACAGATAAAACTCCATATAAAATTGGAGATTGGGTAGCGGTTAATGGTTATCCAAGTGCGACGGGAGAATGGCAGGTAGAGTTTATAAACTTAATTCCAAATTTTACCTATGCTGAAATCGAGGGGCATATATCGGGATTAAACAAAATATTACAGCAATTCAGCATAGGCACTGCAGTGATTAATTATGCCAGTGCGCATTTAGATGGAAATCTACAAGAAGGTGCTTGGGTTGAGGTTGAAGGTCAACAGCATGGTTCGGTTTTTTTAGCAACAGAGGTTGATGCTGAAGATATTAACGATTCTCCGATATTCAATGAGATGGAATTAGAAGGTACTGTAACCTGGATTAACAAAGACAAGAGCCAATTTGAGCTTAATAGTCGTATTAAACTCTATGTAAATGAAACAACACACTTTGAAGATGGCCATCGTGCAAACCTAACTCCTGGCAAGCGAGTCGAAGTTGATATTTTGTCTACACCGCAGGGATTATGGGCTAAAAAAGTAGATTTTGAAAATTCTGACACTGGTGGAACTGTAACTGATTTGGGGAGAAAGTTCGAACTTGAAGGCAGAGCAACACTTAACAACACTTATCAACTACAGATCAATGAATATAGCTTTATTATCGATGCAAGAACTCAATTTGATGATGGATTAACCCTGGAAACGATTAACCATAAGTGGGTACAAATTGAGGGAATAGAAATAGCTGATGGCCAGTGGTTAGTGAAAGAAATTGAACTTGAACGTCAAGATAATGAGCTAGATCTAAGCGGTAGAGTCATGCAAAACAGCCTCTGGGGCTACCATGCTATTGATGCATCTTTAGCTTCATTTGATGGCAAATGGGTTAATATGGAATGTCAGTTTGATGGCTTAAACATTTATGATTGTCGACTAGACGATTAGAAATAACAACCAGTGCGGGTTATGCACCCACATTTAATCAAAAAAAGAGTCTCTTAAAATTAAGAGACTCTTTTTTTGATATTATTATCTAGATTATTGGAATTGAAGTTAAGCTTCCATACAAGCCTTAAGCTTGTTCATGGCATTTTTTTCAAGTTGGCGAATACGCTCAGCCGAGACTTGATAGGTTTCTGCCAATTCCTGCAGGGTGGTTTTATCGTCATCTAACCAACGGGCACGCAGAATATGCTGGCTACGCTCGTCTAAGGTTTTGATGGCCGATAATAGACGACCTTGGGCATTAGATTCCCAGTTATCGTTTTCGATGTTTTCGGCTAAATCCGACGAATGATCTTCGAGATAATGTACAGGAGCAAAATCCTGCTCATCATCGTTATCACTGCTAAGGTCAAACGCAGGATCCTGCGCTGCCATACGTGATTCCATCTCAGTCACATCGGCCTTAGATACCCCTAAGTTTTCTGCCACCATTGCGACTTCATCATCGCTAAACCAACCGAGGCGAGTTTTCGCTTTACGGATATTAAAGAACAACTTGCGTTGCGCTTTGGTGGTAGCGACTTTAACAATGCGCCAGTTTTTCAGCACATATTCGTGAATTTCAGCTTTAATCCAGTGCACAGCAAAAGACACTAGACGGACGCCCACATCGGGATCGAAGCGCTTAACCGCTTTCATCAGACCGATGTTGCCTTCTTGGATCAAATCCGCCTGCGGCAGACCGTAACCTGAATAGCCCTTAGCAACATGCACCACAAAACGTAAGTGCGACATAATCAGTTGCTTCGCTGCTTGCAGATCACCCGTTTCCTGCAAACGCTTGGCTAACTCATACTCAGTCTCAGCGTCTAACATTGTCATGCTAGTCACTGAATGGATATAAGCTTCTAAACTACTGCTGCCCTGAGGGACTGTTAGTGCCATTGATTGCGTTTGAAAGGTCATTCGCGCTCCTACTTTCTTGCTACTTATCAAATATAAGTCGATTTCATCCTATGGTTTCACTCAAAACACCCTAAGGATGAGCTGACGAACTATCGGCTAATTGACAGAGTATGTCAACCTTCACTCGTCTGGGGTATTACTTTTAACCCCGTTGAATAGACATTGCAAGTGAACAAAAGTTCATCGCCAGCCATATTTATCAAGGTATTTAAACTATAAGCGATTGATCATTAAGAAGGTTCAATCGATCTTAAATGTTGCCTTACCGAAAGATAAGAACCTAGCCAACCTAAGAAGGATGCTAAGCCCACTAATTGCAGCAGCTCGGTAAAGGTCAGTGACTTCATCTCTAATTGGCTACCGTACAAGCCAAGCAGTTCTGCTAGGGCAGAATCCAGATACCAAACCAACAAGTTAATAATAAGCCAAGCTAATACACCGCCAATCACTCCGTACCAAATACCGGTATAAAGGAAGGGACGTTGAATAAATGCCTCGGTTGCTCCGACTAACTTCATCACTTCTATTTCACTACGGCGATTCATAATGGCTAAGCGAATCGTGTTACCTATCACTAATACCACCGCCAAGACGAGTAACGCCGCAATCGCCATTACTGTTCGTTCGAGTAAACGCACCACAGCCTGTAGCCGCTCTAACCATTCAATATCTAAGCGACCAAAACTGATTTCAGGCTCGCGCTCAAGCTTAGTTAATAGTTCACGGGCGCCTACGGGTGTGGAATAACGCTGTGTAGGCGTTACGGTGATCACCGCGGGAAGCGGGTTTTTATCGAGATAGGCCAAGGCTTCGCCAAAGCCAGACAGGCGCTGAAATTCCTCAAGTGCTTGATTGCGATCGATATACTGCACCTTTTCCACTTCTGGATAAGTGCGAATGCGGGTCAGCAAGCTTTGAATGGTCTGCTCGCTACGATTTTCATCGATAAAGAGTGAAATCTCCGCTGCACTATTCCAAGAGCTAGTAATAGTCTCAGCATTTTTAACTAACACCTGCAGCGCCGCAGGTAAGCTTAAACTTACCCCGAGAACCGCCATGGTCATCAAAGATGAAACAGGGCTACGCCACAGTTCACCCATACTCGCCATCGCTTGCTGCACATGACGAATAAAAAACATCACGATACGCCCCGATATCGGCAACTTGCTGCGCGTTAACTTAGCATTGTCACTCATTGCGCATTACCTCGAGCGGTCGCGTGTCCATGGTGTAATTCCTGTGCGCCGAGCATACGCCCTTGCTTCAAGGTAAAAGTGCGGTACTTCATCCGCGCGATCAGTCCTAAATCGTGGGTGGCAATAAGCACGCTAGTGCCCGCATCGTTAAAGGTTTCGAATAAGCGCAAAATATCCATCGACAACTTAGGGTCTAAGTTACCTGTTGGTTCGTCGGCAAGTAGCAAGGGTGGCTTATTCACAATGGCGCGGGCGATGCCGACACGTTGCTGCTCACCACCGGATAACATGATGGGGTTATGGCGCTCTTTGCCATATAAACCCACCATATCCAGCGCGCCAGCGACCCGTTTGCGGATCTCGCCGTGGGAGAAGCCTTCAATCACCAAGGGCAAGGCGACGTTGTCAAACACGCTTCTGTCCATCAACAAATGGTGGTTTTGGAAAATCATCCCAATATTGCGGCGTAAATAGGGCACATGTTTAGAGCTGATTTTGGCAATATCGTGGCCATTAATCGCCACACGGCCGGTGGTGGCGCGCTCGATCACTGTGATTAATTTCAACAGGGTACTCTTCCCCGCGCCCGAATGGCCGGTTAAGAATGCCATTTCACCTTTTTGTAGGTGAAAATTCACTTCCTCCAGCGCCATTTGGCCACCAGGATAAATCTTACTGACCTGCTGAAAATCAATCATAAATTAGCTATCCGCTTTCTCTTGAGTGAACAAGGCATCAATAAATTCTTTAGAATTAAAGGTACGCAAATCATCAATTTGCTCACCCACGCCAATATAACGTAGCGGGATTTTAAATTTATCAGCAATCGCAAAAACCACACCACCCTTAGCAGTACCATCCAGTTTACTGATGGTCATACCGGTGACGCCAACAGCCTCTTGGAATAACTGTGCTTGGCTAATCGCATTTTGACCTGTGCTTGCATCTAGGGTCAGCATCACTTCATGGGGCGCGTCTGGATCGAGCTTCTTCATCACTCGCACCACTTTCTTTAACTCTTCCATCAAGTGAGACTTGTTTTGCAGGCGACCCGCAGTATCAGCAATTAATACATCAATTTTACGGGCTTTAGCCGCTTGCAGCGCATCAAAAAGTACCGAGGCACTGTCGGCGCCCGTATGTTGAGCCACAACAGCAATATTATTACGTTGTCCCCAAACTTGTAATTGCTCGACAGCTGCTGCGCGGAAGGTATCACCCGCCGCTAACATCACTGACTTACCTTGGCGCTGGTATTGTTTCGCCAATTTGCCAATCGTGGTGGTTTTACCCACGCCGTTAACGCCGACCATAAGAATAACAAAGGGACCATTAGCATTTTCAGGCACTAAGGGGATTGCCACAGGATCGAGCGTTTTTTGCATTTCATCACGTAGCAGATCGTATAGGGCTTCGGCATCCTTTAATTGCTTGCGAGACGCGTGTTCCGTCAGGCTGTTAATCAAGCGAGAAGTGGTTTCTACACCTACGTCGGCGATCAATAACTGTTCTTCCAGTTCCTCAAACAGTTCATCATCGATTTTTTTGCCACGGAATAAGCCGATGAAACCGCTACCAATATTTTCGCTGGTACGCATCAACCCGCGTTTTAGTCGCGCGAAGAAGCTTTCTTTAGCGGGTTTTGCCTGTGGTTCGGGTTGTTGCTCAAGGGGCTGTTCAACTTGGATCTGTTCAGCAGCAATTCGCTCTGCTTCTGCTTGGGCTTCAGCGGCCTGCTGCGCGGCAACTCTTTCCGCTTCGGCTTTTTCTGCGGCTAACTGCTCCGCCTGTACTTGCTCCGCCGCTAATCGCGCGGCTTCTGCAGCCTGTTGTTCAGCTAAACGTGCAGCTTGCTCTTCGGCAATACGCTTGGCTTCCGCTTCTGCTTGGGCAACAGCGGCCTGCTGTTCGGCTAAACGTGCAGCTTGCTCTTCAGTAATACGCTGCGCTTCCACTTCTGCTTGGGCTTTTGCAGCTTGTTCCGAAGCAACTCTTTCAGCTTCAGCTTTTTCTGCGGCTAACTGCTCAGCCTGCGCTTGCTCCGCCGCTAATTTGTCGGCTAACGCCTGCTCGGCGGCCGCTTTTTCAGCCGCGAGACGGGCTTCTTCAGCTTGCTGCTTTGCTAATGCTTCGACTTGCTCGGTTTGCGATGGAGTAGAGACCGGGGTTTGCTCGACAACCTCATCTTGTGATTTATCTTTACGAAACCAGGAGAAAAAACCTTTCTTTGCCATGTGTAATTCCAGCGCTCTACTTCAGTGTTGAATTTAAAATAAGACCCTGCCGTTATACCAGATTACCGCGGCAATTACGCCCAAAAAGTCGGCAATTAGTTCTGCTTTATCAGCCTTCTCACCTTTTACTAGGAGTTTGATATAAAATAGTGGCCTTTATTAAGGTGGCATAGTCTACCACTTTCTTTCTTCAGGCAAAATCACGGGGGCACTTTGGCTAATAATCGTGCAAACAACAAGCAAGTGACCAAGAGTCAAACGGCCAACAAGAAAGCAGGTAGTGGCCAAGTGCGGATCATTGCCGGGCAATGGCGTTCGCGCAAACTCCCCATCCATGATTTAGACGGCCTGCGGCCGACCACAGATAGAGTCCGTGAAACCCTATTTAACTGGCTCGCCAATGATATTGCCCATGCAAGGGTGCTCGACTGCTTTGGTGGCAGCGGTGCGTTAGCCCTCGAATCCCTCTCGCGCTATGCCAGTTTCGCTAAGATTATCGAGTTGCAACGTCCTGCCGCCATGCAACTTAAAGCGAATCTCAATACCCTCAAGTGCGACAATGCCGAGGTACTCAACGCCGATACCTTAGTCGTGCTGCAAAATGGCTGCGAGCAAGGGTTTGATGTGGTATTTATCGATCCGCCTTTCCGCAAAGGCTTGGCAGAAAAAACCATTCAGCTATTGGATAGCAAAGGTTGGCTTAATGATGGCGCGCTAATTTATGTGGAGATTGAGTCGGAATTAACCCAAATGGCAATCCCTGCGACTTGGCAACAGCTCAAAAACAAGACCGCAGGACAAGTTAGCTATCGTTTATATCAATACCAAGCCGAAGACACTCCGGCTAACACCGAGGAATAACATGTCGTTTCTGATCAATATGGGCAAAGCTATCACCCTAATCGCGTGGCTGATGATGGCTTATAACCTTATTATGCCTTTTGCAGGCAATATCGGCACTATTCTCAATATCTTACTTGGGATCACTTGTCTAATGCATTGCTTCCAAGTTGCCATCTTCCATATGCTGTTTAAAAACCTGCTGGCGCTGCGCAAGCAAGATTATCTACAAGTGTTTATCTTCGGTGTATTTAGTTTATTGAGCTATCGTCAACAGGTATTGGCACAGGTGAAATCGAGCTAAATCGCTGCCGAAATGCACTTGGACTCAAGCCCGTAATACGGGTAAACGCTTTGCGGCAAGCACTTACATCCTCATAGCCAACCTGATGAGCAATTGTCTCGAAACTGAGTGAACCATTTTCGAGTAAGTCACAAGCTTTTTGGATCCTGAGTTTTTGCAGATATTCATTAGGCTTAAGTCCTGTCGCTTTCACAAAGCGCCGCAAAAAGGTACGTTCGCCCATGCAAAGTTGCTGCGCCAAAGCGGCAATGCTAATGGGCTGACCATAACCTGTTTGTAAACGATTTTGCAGACCAAGGATGGCTTGATCCCCATGATCTCGCCTAGGTAGAAACTGTTGATAATAGCGCTGTTCACGGTTGCCAGTGTCGATTACCAGATGCTTGCCCAGCTGACGCATTACCTTCACATGGCAAAACTGTGCGACTAATTCTAATCCCAAGTCTAACCACGACATCATGCCCGCAGCGGTGATAATGTCACCCTCGTTGACCATGATTTTGTCTATATCAAGTTCAAGCTGTGGGTACTGAGTTTGAAACGCATCAACCAATCCCCAATGGGTTGTCACCTTGCGCCCATCGAGTAACCCCGACGCCGCTAACACAAAGGCTCCCGCACAGGCGGAGCAAACAATCGCCCCTTGGGCATGTTGCCGTTGCAACCATATCCGTAATTCAGGCGCCACATTGAAATAAAAGTCAGTGTCTATGCTGGGCGGAATAATGACTAATTGATAAGTATCGTCGAGCGAGATCTCAGCAAGCGATAATCGAGTTACCACGAATCGTGTCGAACTCGACGGCAGACTCTCTTCTTTTAGCACCAAGGTGTTGGCCATTAATAACATTTCTTCTAAGCCATATACCGCTGAAGTTAAACTTCCGGGTAACGCTAAAATCGCCACGTTCAATGGCGTGCAATCCGTAAATTTTGTCAATTTAAGCACCTAAGATGTCATTTCTGCCACTCTTAATACGACCAAATCTAGCGCAAACTGCTCTCACTAAACATACTTTTGCGAAGAAAATAAACAGGAGAACACCAAGATGATGACTCACAATCACATGACAAAGACGGCATTGGTCATTATTGATGTGCAAAACGACTACTTTGTTGATGGGGCTTACCCGCAATGGCAAGTCAATGAGATGCTAGAACGCACTTTGCATTGTGCACAACAAGCGCAGCAACAGGGAATGCCGATTATTTTAGTGCAGCATATCGCCGATACTACTCAAGGTATGGCTCCCTTTTTTAACCCAGGAACCCAGGGGGTTGAAATTCATCCCAAACTCTTGGCGCTACTACCTAATGCCCCCATCGTCGTTAAACAGTTTGCCGACAGTTTTGACAACACAGAGCTAGCCAAGCAGCTGCAAGAAATGCAGATAACTCACTTATTGTTATGCGGCATCATGACGCAAAACTGCGTGACGCATACTGCCTTATCTCATTCGGCACTCAGCTATTCGGTCAAAATTATCAGTGATGCTTGTACAGCTCCCACGCAAATGGTGCATCAAATCGCCCTTAGCGCCCTATCCCGCAGAGTTGAGTTAATTGATAGCCAAGATCTATCTAGATAGCAAAAAGCCCTCATCAGAGGGCTTTTTATTGAATATTAAGCTATTGAAGCGTTAAACCTTATCCTTTTGGATAGGGGTGAGCGACACCTTTGTGGCAATCCACACAGGTCTTTCTCGCTTCAGGATCTTTCTTGAAGTTGTTGGTGTGCATTCTCACAGCCATTGGCTTCATAGTTTCTGGCTGGTTTTCATAAATGCGAGTATGGCAGTGTTGGCAGTTCGCTGAGTCATTACCACGGAAGTAAGCCAACGCTTTGTCTGCTTGCTCTTTGCGGTTTTCATCTAACCAAGCTTGAGTGTTAAAACCATCAATTGTTAAGAAACCATATAAATCTTTAGATACGATGATTTTCTTAATTAAATAATCAACAGGGCCATGGGGTAAGTGACAGTCTTGACACTGAACAGTAATCCCCGCTTTGCCGCCGCCATGGGCAGACGCCAGTACTTCATGCTTCAAAGAATGATTGCTATGGCAAGACATACAGAACTCATCTGTACTTGTCGCATGTAAAGTCTGCTGAGTTGCAAAATAGCCCACAACACCAATCACGATACCAACAACCAGTAGCGCTAGGATGGAATATTTCGCGCTGGGTTTAAATAGTGCACGCCAGTTCATTACTCTATCTCCAAAATATTGTCAAAATCAGTTTTTATAAGACTATTTTATGTTTTTTTATTTATTAGAAGTTTGATTTCAAGCCTAAAAATGCCGATTAATTAAAACTTAAAGTGCAAAATGAGACTTAGCTCTAATTCTGATTACTACAACTCACTAAAACCAGCTTAGCAGAGCGTTAGAGCACTTCAACTCCAGCTAATACATTCATCATTATGTTTAACGACTAATGATTAAGCACCACCTTAAGTAGCTAAGGCAATGAAATCATTTTTAGAATACAAAAATGTGATCAAGGCGACATTTAACCTTTGATGTAACAATCTGATGCATAAAAACAAACTCAAAACGAAACTTTTTATGCACTTTGTAGGTCTTTAAGGGTAGGTACACTGGCATCGGTTTTTTATGGCGAAGTTTTGGATCACCATAGCACTGTTATTTTCACTGTTTAGTCAATCGACGATAGTGAAAGCTATGCCTACGCCAGCGATAAATGACTTATTCCATTCCCACTGTATGCAAATGGCCGATGACAACATAAATTGTGTTGCGCCAGATGGCACACAAGAAGAATGCATGATTCACTGCCAAGACTCTCTTACCAATCATTGCAAAACCCACTGTCTCGCAAAACTTTTTATTACTTCACCACCTCTTCCACTGGTACTAATGAGTCATGCGAGTAAGCTGATTACGAGCTCAAGTTGGGCGATTCAAACCGCCGAATTAGGCTTAACCACACCTCCCCCTAACTCCGATTTGCTGTAGCTAATCTTTTTAATCATTAAATCGATTCAAGATTTCGCGACGATGCCGCCACGATTTGGTGCTCACGCGAACACGCAAATTTTGGAGTTTATTATGAAAACGACCTTATTTAGTAAAATTTTCGTTGGCGTTACATTCATCATCAGTACTATTGCTATCAGCATGACGGCGAGTGCTGCGACCTTGAAGGGCACTGATACACTCAATGTGGTCAGCATTAATGGCCAAGCAACTCAATCCTTTAAACCAGTACAACTACCTGAAGGTAAAGTACTAATTGAAGTAAAATATCAAGATCTATTCAGTTATCGCGCCGATGACAGTGGTACTTGGGTGAAGTCTGAGCCTCTATTCTTTACCCTAGATGTTGCACCGCAGTCGAATTACCAGATCAGTGCTCCAACATTAACTAGCGAGGCTGATGCCAAACGTTTTATCAATAACCCTCGTATACAGCTCAGTGTGGATGGTGCCACACCACTGCCACTCGTCTTGCAAAATCACAATCAGTTAATGGCAGAGCTCTTGCGAAATCAAGTCGCGAGATAATCCAACCTAAGGAGCAATGAGCTGAGGCATTAACTAAAATGTGAATTAACGCATTGCAGCATAATGCCTCTGTGCTAGAATCCAAGCGTTCATTATCTGGAATTATTATGCATCAAACACTTAGTCGTTATTTATTAGTCATATTCACTTTACTCGCATTGGTCGGGCAAGGTGTTGTGTCTAATGGACACGCAAGAGTGGCGCACTCAATGGAGATGAGCGCGATGATTCATAACCCTTCCAACCAAGGAATGGATCACGCGGCAATGATGCAAATGAACACCGAGCACCACGCTGACGCCAGTGCAATGGCCAATACAAATTGCTGTAACGATCAAATGCTTCCCGGCGCGAAGCAGCATTGCTGTGATGGCACCACATCGTGTCTTAACGATTGTGGACATTGTTTGACGATTTCAGTTGCTGGTACGCTTTTCAGTCCACATCTTTGGCCAAGTGTGAGCCTGAGTGACACCCCAATGGCCACTCCTATGCCTCATTTCCACTCTATCTCTTTATCGTCGGCCTTCAAACCGCCGATAGCCTAGCCTCATTGTGCCCTTTTTTCAGGGCGAACCAAGCTAACTATTTATTTTGCCGTTTATTGTGGTGCCAACATTTCAAGCACCCAGAGTAAAGCAAAAACGTTGTACTGAGCCTATCGCCACCTGTGGCGTCCATTCTTGATTAAAGATCTCAAGAAATAAGCTCAATCACGTTTGTGTGCTCATATTCGGCCATAAAACCCGATGGAGTGAACAATATGAAAACTTTAATCAATCTCGCCTTAGTTGCATTGTTAATGACGAGCACCAGTGTGTTTGCCAACGCAGCACCCCATGAGCATCACCATAACAATGCTGCGCCACAGGAAAAAGCTCACACCTATGTATGCCCTATGCACCCAGAAGTGACAGGCAACAAAGATGACACCTGTCCTAAATGTGGCATGAACTTAGAGCCTAAAGCGACGACAGAAAAAAAGACTGACGCTGCAGCGCACAAAGATCACGCGCACCACTAAGCTAGGCTGGAGATGAGGCATATGAACCCATTTAACACAGTAACAAAGCCGAGCCCTAAGGCAGTATTGATACTCAGTAGTCTACTGATGAGTACGCCTTGGTTAGCCCAGGCTCAGCTCGTTGATCCTGCGACTCAGACCGAAGCAGGACATCAGCATCACAGCAATACCGCCAATCAAGTAAAAACCTATACATGCCCAATGCATCCAGAGGTAGAAAGCCACGAACCCGGCCGTTGCCCTCAGTGCAATATGTTTTTAGTTGAGAAAACTGAGACATCAGCTTCAGGCCAACCACAAGAGGCAAAAGATGCCACGGCACCAACCTATATTTGCCCTATGCACCCCGAAGTGGTGAGCCACGAGCCAGGACGTTGCCCTCAGTGCAATATGTTCCTTGTTGAAAAGGCAGACAATCCCAACACTGCTGCGGAGCATCAAGCACATACTCCAAGCCAAAATGCGACTCAAGTATTTAATACCCCCACGCCTAAGGCCAACAACTTAGTCAAAAATCAAAGCACGGAGGCAACCATTAAGTATGTGTGCCCTATGCATGCCCATATTATTAGCGATGTACCCAGTACTTGTCCTATCTGTGGGATGAATTTAGAGAAGGTTGAAATTGGCGGTAATACGCAGGAGATCAACATTAATGTCTCTGGCAGTATGCAACAGGCACTTGCGCTTAAGGTCGCCAAAGTTGAACGCGATACCCTATGGAAGTTTGTCGAAACCGTTGGGCAAATCGACTATGACGAGAGTCAGATCAGCCATATTCATGCCCGAGTCACCGGCTGGGTTGAAAAATTGATGGTTAAATCGATGGGCGATACTGTCAAAAAGGGCCAACTACTTTATGAGATCTATTCACCCGATTTAGTTAATGCTCAGGATGACTATCTGCTGGCATTAGATACTGCAAAAACCGCAGGCAACCAAAAATACCAAGATCTGGTGCGCAGAGCAGGCTTAAGGTTGTCATTCCTTGGATTTAACGAGCAACAAATCAAGCAATTAGCCAATTCACGCCAAACCCAGTATCGCGTACCGTTTTATGCACAACAGGAAGGGGTTGTCGAAACGCTCTCTATCCGTGACGGTATGTATATTGAACCCTCTACCGAGGTCATGTCTTTAGTCGACCTTTCTAAGGTATGGGTCATAGCCGATGTGTTTGAGAATGAACAAAGCTGGATCAGCGTCGGGCAAAAAGCTGAAGTCTCTGTTCCCGCGATGAATATCAGAGGTATCGAAGGCAAGATTGACTACATCTATCCCGAGCTAGACCCCATCACCCGCAGCCTAAGAGTGCGCGTAGTGCTGAATAATAAAGACATCTCCTTAAGACCTAAGACGCTCGCGAAGGTCGCACTCTTTGGTGGCCCCAATAAAGATGTGCTGGTGATCCCGCAAGAAGCACTGATCCAAACGGGTAAAGAAAACCGCGTAATAGTCAAACAGGCTGACGACAGCTTTATCGCTAAAGCCGTCACTGTGGGCATGATGAGCCAAGGTAAGGCCGAGATAATATCAGGGCTAAGCGAAGGTGAACGAGTCGTAACATCGGGGCAATTCTTACTCGACTCCGAAGCAAGCCTCAAGGGCAGCTTAATGCGTTTAAACAGCGGTCATCAGCACTAGGAGCGCATTATGTTGAAATATATTATCGAGGCCTCGATTAGACAAAGGCTCATGGTGCTCATTATCGCCATGATGATCACTTTATGGGGTGTACAGGAGCTGCGCAAAACGCCGCTTGATGCCCTGCCGGATTTATCCGATGTACAAGTAATCATCAAAACAACCTACCCCGGCCAAGCCCCCAAATTAGTGGAGGAACAAGTCACCTACCCACTATCGACTGCGATGCTCGCCGTACCCGGTGCCAAAACCGTGCGGGGCTTCTCGATGTTTGGCGACTCCTACGTCTATGTGATTTTTGATGATGGCACCGATATCTACTGGGCCCGCTCACGGGTACTCGAATATTTAAGCCAAATCGGCAGTAGACTCCCCGCGGGAGTACAGCCGTCCCTCGGTCCCGATGCCTCTGGTGTGGGCTGGGTGTTTGAGTACGCGCTGGTCGATCGCTCCGGCAATTTAGATCTCTCACAACTCAAAAGTCTGCAGGATTGGTATCTCAAACTTGAGCTGCAAAGTGTCGCAGGTGTGTCCGAAGTCGCCACTGTGGGTGGGATGGAGCAAACCTATCAGGTAGTGCTCGAGCCAGACAAAATGGCGATCTATAAACTCGATATTGCCAGCATCAAAAATGCCATTGAAAACTCGAATAGCGAGGCAGGCGGTTCCGTAGTGGAAATGGCCGAAGCCGAATATATGGTGCGCGCTAAGGGTTATCGCCAAACCCTAGAAGACTTTCGCGAAATCCCCTTAGGCATTACTAGCCCTTCTGGCACCAGTTTAACCCTAAAAGATGTGGCAACCATCCGCAAAGGTCCCGCTGCAAGGCGCGGCATTGCAGAACTCGACGGCGAAGGCGAAGTCGTCGGCGGCATTATTGTCATGCGCTACGGTGAAAACGCCCTGAGTACGATTGACGCAGTTAAAGCCAAGCTAGAGGAATTAAGCGCTGGATTGCCCGAAGGTGTAGAAATCGTCCCGACCTATGATCGCTCAAATTTAATTTTGAAATCCGTTGATAACCTGTTCAACAAGGTCGTTGAAGAAATGTTGGTCGTCGGGCTGGTGTGCCTGCTATTTTTGCTGCATGCACGTTCAACCTTAGTCGCGATAGTGACCCTACCGCTTTCGATCCTGATCGCCTTTATCGTGATGAATAAGCTAGGAGTGAACGCCAACATTATGAGCCTTGGAGGCATCGCGATTGCTATCGGCGCTGTCGTCGACGGTGCAATTGTGATGATTGAGAATCTACACAAACATTTGGAGCAATTTCACAGCGAGCATCAGCGCGAACCTAATGTGAAAGAGCACTGGCGCATAGTCACACAAGCTTCAACAGAAGTGGGCCCAGCGCTATTTTTCTCACTCCTGATTATCACATTAAGCTTTGTGCCTGTGTTTGCTCTCGAAGCGCAGGAAGGACGCTTGTTTGCACCGCTGGCCTACACCAAATCCTTTGCGATGGCAGCCTCAGCCATTTTGGCCATCACACTGGTACCTGTGTTGATGGGCTTTTTTATTCGTGGAAAAATCCCTAGCGAAAACAAAAACCCCATTAGCCGAGTGTTAATCGCCCTCTATAAACCAGCTCTTAATCTAGTGCTCAGCTTCCCTAAAATCACTATCGCTTTGGCGCTATTGGCTTTAGTCAGCGCTTGGTATCCCTTCACGCGCATGGGGAGTGAATTTATGCCTGAACTCGAAGAAGGCGATTTACTCTATATGCCAACAGCATTGCCAGGGATTAGCGCCAGTAAGGCTGCCGAAGTGCTACAACAAACCGACCGCTTGATCAAAACCGTCCCCGAAGTGGCTCGCGTTTTTGGTAAAGTGGGACGCGCCGAAACTGCGACCGATCCTGCACCATTGACCATGCTCGAAACCACCATCATGCTAAAACCCCATGAAGAGTGGCGTGAAGGTATGACCTTAGATGGCATCATTAATCAGTTGCAGCAAACCGTTAAAGTCCCCGGCTTGACAAACGCTTGGGTGCAACCTATCAAGACCCGTATCGACATGCTATCAACGGGGATTAAAACGCCTGTCGGGATCAAAATCACTGGTGCCGATGTCAATGAGCTGCAACAGCTTGGCACCCAAATTGAAGCCATTCTTAGTCGGATGCCACACACTAAATCAGCCTATGCCGAGCGCACCAGTGGCGGACGTTATATCGATATTACCCCCAAATTGGATGTCGCGGCCCGCTACGGCATGAACTTACAGGATATTCAAGATGTTGTGCGTTACGCTATTGGCGGTATGGATATAGGCCAATCAGTGCAGGGAGCAGAGCGCTATCCAATTAACCTGCGCTACCCACGGGAACTGCGCGACAATATTGAAAAACTGCGTGAACTGCCAGTCATCACTAAATCGGGGAATTATTTACCGCTACGTAACTTAGCAGAGATTGAGATCACCGAAGGCGCGCCAATGCTCGCAAGTGAAAATGGTCGCCTTATCTCTTGGGTATTTATCGAAATAGAGGGAACCTCCATTGGCGAGTATATTACTAGCGCCAAGCAAACTCTCAGCGCCGAACTTAACGTGCCGCCCCGTTACAGCTATAGCTTTGCGGGCCAGTACGAGTACATGCAGCGGGTCGATGCCAAACTCAAGCAAGTGATCCCAATGGCATTAGGGGTCATCTTTATCCTACTGATGCTGACCTTCGGCTCCACCATGCAAGCAAGCATGATCATGCTAAGCCTGCCGTTTGCCTTAGTTGGTAGCACTTGGCTGTTGTATCTGCTGGATTACAACATCTCGGTTGCCGTCGCGGTTGGTATGATCGCCCTTGCGGGCGTGGCGGCGGAGTTTGGGGTGATCATGCTGGTCTATTTAAATAACGCCATTAAGCATCGGCAGGATAACAATACGTATCACAGCGTTGAGGACTTAAAAGAAGCCCTAATTGAAGGCGCTGTGATGCGGATACGTCCTAAGGCGATGACGGTTGCCACCATCTTCTTCGGCCTATTGCCCATTATGTGGGGCGCAGGTTCGGGTAATGATGTGATGCAAAAAATCGCGGCGCCCATGGTCGGAGGAATGGTCACGGCCCCAATTCTGTCGCTATTTGTACTGCCGGCTCTGTATTTGCTCGTTTACTCGCGTAAATTAAAGCAAGTCGCTTAATAAACGGCATTAGATAACATCGAACCCCTAATGAGTCACGTCTTAGGGGTTTATTTATCTTAAGGCAATACCAGTATTAAATTATCTATTTCATCATGTTAAAATTTTTATATAACATCAAGTGTTAATGTTTTCAGGTAGCGAGTCGCTCCCCATCAATCCCGATTAGCGAATCTCACTGTTTCACGGCACAATAGCAATATGCAACACCATGTTTTTCTCCATAGCAGAAAGGATGCCCGCGAATGACAGCTTTATTTTCACTCCCTATCCGCAAAAGAGACTCGCAATCCGTCACGCTTTGCCGCCATTTACAGGGCTTACTTGGCTTATTGCTTATTGGTTTAACCCCAATCACAACTGTCGCCGCCCCAGCCACAGGTGAGTTTATTGCCAATAAACGCTGTGAACTGTTTCAGTCTAAAAATAAACAAACTAATCCCGATGATTGGCAAAGCAATATTGGAGAACGTTATCCCGTAGCCGAACTGTTAGGCAACAGCGCAAATCCTGACTGGCTTCGCGTGCGCACTAATGCTATTACCTCGCCACTTCGTTGGATCAAAGGTGATTGCGGGCAATATCATGCAAGTGTAGCGGTGGAGGCTTATCAGCCCTCATCCTCCGGTAAGCCAGTGCAAACCACCACAGCTTCAGATATCAACGCCATCAATCGTGAAAGCCTAAAAGAGCATGGCACACCAGAAAAACGCCAAGGCAATCTGTGTCAAATCGAGGATAATTATGACTCCCATGTGCTCGCCCTGAGTTGGCAGAGCACCTTTTGCGAACTCTATGGCAGCCGTAAAGCCGAATGTCGTGCCTTACGCCAAACCACTGATGCGCCACAATGGCAACACTTTAGCCTGCATGGTCTCTGGCCGAATCGCCAGCAATGTGGCACTCGTTATGGTTTTTGCAGCAGCGTGAAACAACAGCCGAGCGATTTTTGTGATTATCCCGAGGTGCTACTCAATGCCTCATTACAAAAGAATCTAGAAGAAGTCATGCCAAGCGCCCGCTACGGCACCTGTTTAGAGCGCCACGAATGGTGGAAACACGGCACCTGCCGCGATCAAGATCCTAATGACTATTTCTTACTGGCGACCCAATTAACCCAAGAGGTGAACACTTCGGCATGGGTTAAAGAGTTTATCCAACAAAGAATTGGTAAAAAAGTCACGCAAAAAGAGCTGAATCAAAGCTTTGATGCAAGCTTTGGCCAAGGCGCGCACACGAAAGTAACCTTAGACTGTGCCAAAGGACTCTTAAATGAAATACGGATTAATCTTCCCCAAGAGATCAAGCTGTCAGACTCAATACCAAGTCTGCTTGCCAAAGCACCAAAGGCAAAAAAGACGAATTGTCCTGATCCGTTATTAATTGATATGCCAAACTAACTCACTGACTTTCACTATGCTCACTCATTTTCATTATGCGCTAAGTGAATTATCGCAAACGTAGCACCTTGAGCGTCGGCAATGACAGCAAAACGTCCCACATTAGGGATATCGCTCGGCGGCACACACAATTGCGCTCCGAGCGCCTGAGCCTTAGCGGCAATGTCATCGCAATCAGCCACCCTAAAATAAGGCATCCAATGGGCCGGAATATCTCCCCATTCAGGCATAATCTTCATCATACCGCCGATGGATTGCCCCTCTGTTTGCCATTCAGTGTAATCAATGCCGGGCACATCGCTGGTAACTGTAGTCCAAGGAAACACCTTAGTGTAAAAGTCCGCTTCATGGCTCGGTCTTCGGCAGGCCAACTCAACCCAACAAAGCGTATTTTCTTCCCCTTGCCGACGCGAACCCGAGTGATGTTTCGCTTGCCATAAGGCAAAGCGCGCACCTTCGATATCGCTCACCTGCGCCATCACACCTGCATCACCCACAACATGAGGCCCCATATGCAATTGACCACCTGCAGCCAAGATTGCGGCGATACTTGCATCGATATCTTTCACCGCGAAGTAGATCCGCCAATGGCTTGGGGTCTGAGACTCAGATTGAGGGATTTGGTACATAGCCCCTAAATCGTCCCCTTGTAGATTAAATAACGAGAAATGCCCCATGGGGATTGGCATTTCTACCGCATTCCAACCAAACAGTGCGTGATAAAACGCCTGTGCCCCCTGCCAGTCATGGCTCGCCAGTTCGACCCAACAGGCCTGCCCCTGTGCGTACTGAGTAATCCTCATTACAGACTCCAATCAAACAGATAATGTGTTCGAGTTAAGCTGGAGTTTGCACAACTGTCCAGTTTTGGTGATAAAAAGATGAATATAAAGAAAAAGCCCTCAATTTGAGGGCTTGATTCGTAGACAAAAAACTTAGGAGAACTGCGGCAATAGATTCGCCATCGCGAGTAGATGACAAGCCCCTGTCACTACGCCGTATAACACCACAAGAATAATTAATGGTGTGCCACCAAAGACTCTAAAACCTTGAGAGTTAGGGAACTGTTGTCTCGATTTATAGGCCATCAGCGCTGGCACTATCACAGCCCACACGGTTGCCGCTAAGGCTGCAAAACCAATGGCAATCAAAAAGCCATCGGGGAATAACAAACCGAATACTGTTGGCGGCACAAAGGTAACAATCGCGGTTTTCATCCGGCCTGAGCGCGAATCATCAAAACCAAACAAATCAGCTAAGTAATCGAATAAACCGAGTGTGACACCTAGGAAAGATGAAGCGACGGCTAAGTTGGCAAATAGCGTTAACATACTGTTCAACCAACTACTTTCTATCACTTTCGACAGTGCGCCGACGAGCACCCCCATATTGCCGCCTTGGGCAATAATCTCGCTAAATTGGCTGCGGGGAATATTGCCCATAGTCGCCACTAACCAACAAACGTAAATAATCAACGCGATAAAAGTACCAACAAAAATGGCCTTAATAATGGTAGAGGCATCTTTGCCGTAATACTTCACCAAGCTAGGCACGTTGCCATGATAACCAAAACTGGCGAGCCCAAAGGGTAATGCAGCCCATAGATATGGAATAAAACGTTGATTTCCATCCGGCTCGAGTAACTTAGTCACATCGATCTCAATCAGTAGGTTACCAATCGCGAGGAAGAAAGTGATGATCATCCCACCGAGCATAATGGTTGTTATGCGATCGACAGCCTTAGTGCTAATCAACACGATACAGGCGAGCACCACCGCAAACACTAATCCGGCAACACTTTGGGGTAGCTCAACCCCCATCCCTTGTAGGCTATGGTTTACTATCGAACCACCACCGCTGATATAGGCGTAGGTTAAGATGTAGAGCACAAAGGCGATAGAAACCCCGTTCACTATACGCCAGAACTGGCCAAGGGTTTCCTTGGTGAGGGTATCGAAACTTGCGCCTGGCTCGAAATGTAAATTGGTTTCGAGCAGCAACAGCCCCGACATCAACATACAAAACCAAATACCCAGCAACATCAATATCGAATAGCCAAACCACATGCCTGAGCCAACAACGGGCAATGAAAACATCCCAGCCCCGACTGTGGTACCGGCAATAATCATGGCGCCACCGAGCAGAGACTTACCTACCGGCTTATTTTTAGCCGCATTCATATGGTTAGCCATTAAACGATTGCTCCGCGGTCACGCTGGCGACTATCGTTTGTCTCACCGAGGCTCTTAGTAAATTATTGGCTTGATCTCTAATACGCTCGACATCGGATTTATCTTCTTTACCAGAGAAATAACCTAATTCTTTTAGTTTAACACTCAAGGTGTTATAGAGTTTTTTATCGTAAAACTCAGGCGCGGTAATACCATGCAACGCCCCTAAACGTTGAGCCAGCAGATGGCTTTCAGACTCAAGATCTGAGCGTTCCATTTTAGGTCTATGGGCAAGTAAATTGAAAATAATCGCATAGCGTTGCAATGTTTCGTTGACGCTTCCGGCCAACAATAGCATTTGGCTCGCGCGCTCAGTCGCAACCGACAATAGCTCGGTTTCTTCAACTAAACCTTGCTCAATAAACAGATCCAACACCTGATCCACGTAGCTTGGGAGATCTTTGATCCCCATGAATAACTCAGCCTTCAACAGCGGATAGAAGTCGTTCACAACGCCAAAGATTTGCGCCCTTGAAATCTGTTTATTGTTGATTAAACAGCTCGCAATTAACGACGGAATAATAAATAGGTGAATAATATTATTACGATAGTATGTCATTGATATTGCTTGTTTCTCATCAATTGACACTATTTCACCTAAAGGATCGGCGCTGATGGAAAACTTATTGAGCTCAAGTCCTTGCTGCACTAAATGCTTGCCATCACCTTCAGCCACTGAAGTAAACGAAGTGTAAGGCACACGCTTAAGCAGAGTTAGGTACAAATCTAACTGACGCTCTAACAAACAACGCTCCAACGCATTTTGCTCAGACGCCAGCAACACTAAACTGGTTAACGTGATAGAGCTGGCCGCGGCGGCATCATTAATGCGCGTCATCACCCGATTAGCCAATACGTTAACCGCAGGGGTTAACCATGTCGGTTTTTGCTCTGGATCATCAGCCACTTCAGTGCGCCAGTTTGGCGCGGTTTCATTCAAGAAGTTCTGCAATGTAATCGGCTCACCAAAGTTGACATAACCTTGGCCAAAATTACCTAATTTACGAATAGCACCAAAGACTTGCCATACAGACTCTTTCTGCTTTTTCTTACCGCTCAGCTCTTTATGATAGGTTGCCACTTCCATCACGTGATCGTAACCTAAATACACAGGCACTAAGGTGACGGGGCGTTCAATGCCTCGCAGCACACTGTTTATTGTCATCGCAATCATACCCGTTTTCGGTGCCAACAAACGCCCTGTGCGAGAACGGCCCCCTTCGGAGAAATACTCCACCGAATATCCCTTAGCAAACAGCTGATCGAGGTATTCACGGAACACGGCCGTATAAAGTTTATTGCCGTTAAAACTACGGCGGATAAAGAAAGCACCGCCACGGCGGAATAACGGCCCCGCAGGCCAGAAGTTTAAGTTGATGCCCGCAGCAATATGCGGCGGCACCATACCTTGGTAATACAAAATGTAGGATAACAGCAGGTAATCCATATGGCTGCGATGACATGGCACATACACAATCTCATGGCCATCGTGGTGTAATTGTCGAATTTGCTCGGCACCTTTGATATTGATACCGCTGTATAACTTGTTCCATAACCAAGTGAGGAAACGCTCGGCAATCCGCACTAGGCTATCTGAATAATTTGCAGCGATTTCATCAAGATATTCAATGGCGGTTTCACGCGCTTGGGTTTCGGAAATCTTCTTACTGTTCGCTTCTTCTTGAATCGCCTTACGTAAGGATTCAGATTTAAGCAGAGAATCGAATAACGCCTGACGATTGGGCAACACAGGACCCGTCATCACCTTACGTTGGCGGCGAAAATGTACCCTAGCCACTCGAGCCAATTTGTGGGCAATACCCATATCGGTACCATGCTCATCAGCCATGTAGCGCAGTGACACAGCATTGGAAAACTGCACAAAGTTGTGACGACCTAAAAATAGAATCATCAAACATTTACGTAACCAAGTAGGATTTTCGCGCTCCAGCACCGCGGCCTTCATTGTGTCATCTTCTTTACCAGGAGTACGACCCCAATACAGACTGACAGGTACCAGTTGAATATCTAACTCAGGCTTCTCTTTATGCACCGCCAACAGGCGCATAAAACATTCTAGGAAAGGCTCGTTACTCGCACGATCACCAAATAACGGTTTACGCCCTTCAAGGCACACCACACGAGGCGCCACTACGCCATTAACTACTAAAGGCTCGTAGGGGCTTGGCAAACCAAGCTTAGCGGTGATCTCGCTTAAAGCCGCAATATCACTGAGGGATTCTGTTTTCATTACATAGGCGAGCGGTCTGGAGGCATCCAGATTCAGATCAGCAAAGGGATCCTGCGGCACAACAATGGTGTGCACTAAGTATTTTTGGATCCAGCGTAATGATTTCAACCAAAGAGAGTCTTGTTTAGGCATTATTCTTATGCAATGTAAGTACGTTCATTAGCCCAATAGAATACCAGATTCTAGGGAATATTCGCTAATACTCTCCAATCCCGTTAAAAAGTGGTTAATACTTGCACTATGAATAATACTGTATATACTAACAGTAACTGTATAGAAAAACAGGAAAGATCATGAGACCCTTGACGCCACGCCAAGCTGAAATTTTAGAGCTGATTAAACGTAATATTGCCGAAACAGGCATGCCACCCACTCGGGCCGAAATAGCCACCCGCTTGGGTTTTAAAAGTGCAAATGCCGCTGAAGAACACCTTAAGGCATTGGCAAAGAAAGGCTGCATCGAGATCATGCCCGGCACATCCCGCGGGATCCGTCTCCCTGTTGAGGAAGAAGATAACAGTGAAACAGGACTGCCACTCATAGGTCAAGTGGCTGCAGGCGAGCCCATTCTCGCTCAAGAACACGTAGAACAGTATTACCAAATCGATCCTAGTATGTTCCACCCGACAGCCAATTTCTTACTGCGCGTTAAGGGTGACAGTATGAAAAACATCGGCATCCTCGAAGGTGATCTGCTCGCTGTTCATAAAGTACAACAAGCTCGCAATGGACAAGTCGTCGTTGCTCGCGTAGACGATGATGTAACAGTCAAACGCTTTGAAAAAAAAGGAAATGTAGTCTATCTACATGCCGAAAATGAAGACTATTCACCCATTAAAGTCGATTTGAGTTTCCAAAGTTTAACCATTGAAGGGCTCGCCGTAGGGGTGATCCGCAACGGAGATTGGCTATGAACAAACTATTAGGTAATGCCCCGCGTCACCCCGGTTTATGGCTCGATACTGTTCGGGACGCAGATAGTGATTGGCAGCATACGCCAATTGTCACTATGCCAACCCAGAGCCAAGGCCGCCAAGAACTGACACAACTGAGCAAACAACTGGCCCAACTGAGCCAACAGGGAAGATGGATCGTGTTGATTAATCCACCCAGTATTGGTTACAAGCAGCTATTGGCAAATGCAGGCGTCCGTATGGATCGAGTGTTACTGGTGCACGCAAAAGATGAAGTCGAAACCCTGTGGGCAATGGAAAAAGCCTTAATCAGCGGTACTTCTAGTGCTGTGATAACTTGGAGCCATGCCCTCGATGCCCGCGACAATCGTCGTTTACAAATTGTAGCAAAGAGCGCTCGTGCAATGGGAATAGTGCTCGAAGGTACAACAATTGACTTGCCTTCAGATGCCAATCTCACACAATCCACCAAATTTACTCAACCCGCTTTTTTCAGCTCTGTTCATTAAAATTTCGTACTCCGTATTTAGCCTTGAAAGCCGCCTCACCAATGAAAGTGAGGCTTTTTTTGGCAATTTTTCAGACAATTAGAAAAAGAAGTGATCTTGATCAATTTTCAAACAGCAAGTATGGTTGATTAAGGCGTGGATAATAAATCGCCAGTTTAGGCGTAGATATCGAGTTTTTATCGAACATCACTCGCCCAAACAAATTGAGAAGAATGGGTTTATTCAGCAGTATGTGCCAGTGTGGCTAATACCAGCAGTAACAATACTTGATCATAAGTAAGCCGCCAACGCACGTTGAAGTCAGAAACACTTTTTTGGGAACTGAAGAGTTTGCATAGAGTTGAGACTTACTGTGTTGCTCTTCTTTGTAGTTGCTATTCGCAATTGGCAGAGGAGAAATCTTGTGAAGCAATGGTTGTATTGTTTACTCGTGGTGCTATTCGCCCCACCGTTGGCCGCATCGGACATGCGGTACAACATGACACCTGGCGTAACAGAAATCAGTGGCAAGGTATACCACTTGCACATGACGATTCTGTATATCTGCTGCGCGATAGGCTTAGTGGTTTTTGGCGTGATGATTTATGCCATGATCAATCACAGAAAATCCAAGGGCGCGGTCGCCTCTCACTTTCACGAAAGCACTAAAGTTGAAATTGCTTGGACGGTAATTCCGTTCGTCATTTTGATTTTGATGGCTATTCCAGCAACTAAAACGCTTATTGCAATGGAAGACCCTAGCAATGCCGATCTAACGGTCAAAGTGACGGGCTCCCAATGGAAATGGCATTATAGCTACTTCGACCAAGATATTGAGTTTTACAGTATTCTCGCCACACCAAGACCTCAAATTGAAGGAAATGAGGTTAAAGGTGAGCATTACTTACTCGAAGTAGATAAACCCCTTGTTCTGCCGGTAAATAGAAAAATTCGTTTTTTGATGACCTCTGAAGATGTTATCCATTCATGGTGGGTACCTGATTTTGCAGTGAAAAAAGATGCGAATCCTGGGTTTATCAACGAGGCTTGGACACGTATCGACAAACCCGGTATTTATCGCGGTCAATGCGCCGAACTTTGCGGTAAAGATCATGGATTTATGCCCATAGTTGTCCAGGCACTTCCTGAGGCGGAATTTGATGCTTGGGTCAAAGAGCAAAAGCAAGCAGCCAATGCCGCGGCACAAGCCGCACAAGCTTCACTATCCAAAACCCTGAGTAAAGAAGAGCTGATGACGCAGGGCGAACAAGTTTACCTTGGCCACTGCGCAGCCTGCCACCAACCGAATGGCGAAGGTCTTAAAGGCGTATTCCCACATCTTAAAGGCAGCCCGATTGCAGTGGGCCCGCTCGGTGCTCATATTGAAATTGTGCTCAATGGTAAAGCGGGTACGGCGATGCAAGCCTTTAGCAAGCAATTGACTACACAAGAAATTGCCGCAGTGATTACCTATGAGCGTAATGCTTGGGGAAATAACACGGGTGATGCTGTACAGGCTAAAGACGTTGATGCCCATCAATCAGCTGGCAGTAGCAATACTTCTTCTGCAACAACGGCTGCCACACAAGTTCCTCAAGCTGCAACCCATTCAGTAGAACCCGTGATAAATGTCGATCCCGCTAGCCTTCCCATGCTCAGTCATGAAGTGCTAATGGCCGAAGGGGAAAAAGTCTATGTCACTTTCTGTGCAGCTTGCCACCAAGTCACTGGTGCAGGCATGCCCCCCGCCTTCCCAGCACTCGTTGGCAGTGCTATTGCAACAGGCCCAGTCGCCAATCACATCGACATAGTGGTTCAGGGTAAAACGGGCACAGCCATGCAGGCATTTGGTAAACAACTCTCCCCGCAACAGCTTGCTGCCGTGATTACCTATGAGCGCAATGCATGGGGCAATAATACTGGCGATACAGTGCAACCCGCTGATATTGCTCGCCATGGACAGTAGGGGATTAAGATGAGCACACTGACTCAAGATCAAATTGCCGCCCATGATGAACATCATCACGGTGCACCCAAAGGCATCATGCGCTGGATACTCACGACTAACCATAAAGATATTGGCACTCTGTATTTATGGTTTAGCTTTATTATGTTTTTAACCGGTGGCGCGATGGCCATGGTGATCCGCGCCGAACTCTTTCAGCCCGGATTACAACTCGTTGAACCTAACTTTTTTAATCAGATGACCACGGTTCATGGGCTGATTATGGTATTTGGCGCGGTAATGCCCGCCTTTACGGGGCTCGCGAATTGGCTGATCCCCATGATGATTGGGGCACCTGATATGGCGCTACCGCGGATGAATAACTGGAGTTTTTGGATCCTCCCATTCGCCTTTACCATTCTACTTAGCTCATTGTTTATGGAGGGAGGCGGCCCCAACTTTGGCTGGACCTTCTATGCACCACTCTCGACCACTTATAGCCCTGACAGCACAGCGTTATTTGTGTTCTCCATCCATATTATGGGCATCAGCTCGATTATGGGTGCGATCAACGTGATCGTGACCATAGTCAACCTACGCGCACCAGGCATGACTTGGATGAAGCTACCGCTATTCGTCTGGACTTGGTTGATTACCGCCTTTTTGCTTATCGCCGTCATGCCCGTACTCGCGGGTGCGGTCACTATGGTATTAACCGATAAGTTTTTCGGCACTAGCTTCTTCGAGGCCGCTGGCGGTGGTGATCCCGTGATGTTCCAGCATATTTTCTGGTTCTTCGGTCACCCCGAGGTTTACATCATGATTTTGCCGTCCTTTGGCATCATATCCGCCATCGTACCGGCCTTTAGCCGCAAACCATTATTCGGCTATGCGTCCATGGTGTATGCGACTGCCAGTATTGCGATTCTGTCCTTCCTCGTGTGGGCGCACCATATGTTCACCACTGGTATGCCGGTGTTTGCCGAGTTGTTTTTCATGTATTGCACTATGTTGATTGCAGTACCCACCGGAGTAAAAGTGTTTAACTGGGTGGCAACCATGTGGCGTGGCTCCCTCAGTTTTGAAACCCCAATGTTATTCGCGGTGGCCTTTATTATCCTGTTCACTATTGGCGGCTTCTCTGGTTTGATGCTCGCTATAACCCCCGCTGACTTCCAGTATCACGACACTTACTTTGTCGTAGCTCACTTCCATTATGTGTTAGTGACAGGTGCAATTTTTTCCATTATGGCGGCAGCTTATTACTGGCTCCCCAAATGGACCGGCCATATGTACAGCGAAAGGTTAGGCCAATGGCATTTCTGGTGTTCAGTCATTTCGGTCAACGTGTTGTTTTTTCCGATGCATTTCTTAGGTCTTGCGGGAATGCCAAGGCGTATCCCCGATTACTCGATTCAATTTGCCGATGTAAACCAAATCGTCTCGATTGGGGGTTTTGCCTTTGGTCTATCTCAGCTGATTTTCCTCGTACTGGTAATTAAGTGTATCCGAGGTGGTGAAAAGGCCCCCGCCAAGCCATGGGAAGGCAGCGAAGGCCTAGAGTGGACGCTGCCAAGCCCCGCACCCTACCACTCTTTCACCACGCCACCCGAGGTGAAATAACATGCAAAACCAACCCAATCAGCCCAACATCAAGTCAAACCGTAAGCTTATCAGCCTACTGGTGTTGGGCTGCCTTGCGATGTTTGGCTTTGGGTTTGCATTGGTGCCACTCTACGATGTGCTGTGCGAAAAACTGGGGATTAATGGCAAAACCTCTAATACCGCCAGTAATTACCAAGCAATTACGGTAGATAAGAACCGTGTGGTGACTGTGGAGTTTATCTCACAGGTATCAACGGGCATGCCGTGGAAGTTTGAGCCACAAACTAAACGGCTCGATGTGCATCCAGGTGAACTGATCCACACGACATTTTTAGCGCAAAACTTATCGAATAGGCTGATTGTGGGTCAGGCGATACCATCAGTTTCACCTGGGCAAGGGGCGGCCTACTTCAATAAAACCGAATGTTTTTGCTTTAACCAACAACACTTAGCGGCAGCGAGTCGCGCTGAGCTGCCGTTGATTTTCTTCGTGGACCCTCAATTGCCTGAGTCGATCCACACCTTAACCCTCTCTTACACCCTCTACGACATTACCGACAAGCAGTTAGCGTCTGCCATAGAGCAAGGAGCTGCAAAATGACCACTAAACATGAAACTTATTATGTCCCCGCCCAGAGTGCATGGCCAATTGTGGGGGCTATTGGCTTATTCTTAATCGCCTTTGGCGCAGGGCAGTTTGTAACACAATTAAAATCCGGCAACTCTGGAGGTGGATACATCCTATTTGCGGGAATTGCCGTGATCTTATTTATGCTTGTAGGCTGGTTTAGAACCGTTATTCAGGAATCGATGACGGGCCTTTACTCCCATCAAATGGACAGATCGTTTCGCCAAGGCATGAGCTGGTTTATTTTCTCCGAGGTGATGTTTTTTGCCGCCTTCTTTGGTGCGTTATTTTACGCCCGCATGTTTGCAGTGCCTTGGCTTGGCGGGGCATCCAACAACGCCATGACCCACGAAATCCTATGGCCGAATTTTGAAGCCGTTTGGCCACTCCTAACCACTCCTGATGGTACAAAAACCACAGCGATGCCGTGGAATGGTTTGCCTTTAATCAACACCATTGTACTGCTAACGTCATCAGTCACCTTACATTTTGCCCATATCAGCTTAGAAAAGGGTAAACGTTCGGCCATCATACTCTGGCTTGGGCTTACGATTTTGCTAGGGATTAGCTTCCTTGCCTTACAGGTTGCCGAATATCGCCATGCTTACGAGGAAATGGGGCTGACTCTGACTTCAGGTATCTATGGCAATACCTTTTTCCTGTTGACGGGCTTCCATGGCATGCATGTCACTTTGGGGACTATCTTTCTATTAGTCTTATTTTTCAGGGTGCTAAAGGGACACTTTAGTGTCGATAAGCATTTCGCCTTTCAGGCTGGCAGTTGGTATTGGCACTTTGTCGATGTGGTTTGGCTCTGTCTGTTTATTTTTGTGTATGTGCTTTAAAACGATATCAAAACAATATCTTAGCATTTAACGCCAAATATTAAGATTAAGGTGTGGGATTGAGGCCAATAAGCCCAGTCCCCAGAGCCACCAGCAAGAGCAGGATAACCAGTACAGAAAACATCACCCTGCGGCCCAAATAGTGGCTCATAGGCACTGGATTATCAGCGGTTTGATCGCCACCTTTAACCATAATAATTAAGGCTCTGCCTAGATTAAAAATGATAAATAACAACAACAGTACTAAAACACACTTAAAAATCAGTGGGATATTCATGCACTATCCTTATATTTCTCTGCCTAAATTGATTTGGTTGCATAGGGGGGCCTTGCTACTGCTGATATTGACTGTGGTGCTATTCGTGATTTTGGTCAAGTTAGGTTTATGGCAAATGGACAGAGCCGCTGAAAAAAACCAGCAACTAGCAGATATGGAAGCAAGGCAAACCGCTCCTGTGCTTAGTATTGAAGCGCTATTAAACAAGCTAGATAGCGGCAGCATGACGGGTTACCGCTTACAAGTGCAAGCAACACCTATTAATCAACAAATATGGTTACTCGACAATCAAATCTATCAAGGACAAGTGGGTTATTTGGCCTTTCAGATTTTGCAAATTCGGCACGAAGAAAATAGTGCACTCACACCAGATCAACCTTGGCTGTTACTCGAGCTTGGTTTTATCGCCGCTAAATCTCACCGTGATGAATTGCCCGAGGTAACCCCTATTACAGGTGATTTAGTGCTAATAGGTCGACTCTATCAAAAGCAGATCAATCCCTTAAGCCATCATTTACTGGCAGAACCCTTTACCACACCACAAGGTGAGCGAATTCGTTTTCAAAATCTTAATCTGCCCGAGATGGCCAAGATGCTAGGGCATCCAATCTTGCCCGTGGTGTTGCAGCCTGATGCTTTAGCGAATCTCTTACCAACACCAGCATTACCTCACCCTTGGCAACCCTTCCCCTTGTCGGCACAAAAGCATTGGGGCTACGCACTGCAATGGTTTGCAATGGCGACCGTATTTGCAGGACTGATGGGCTGGCAGGGGATTAAGTACGTCAAAAAATCACGCTCACGCCATCAACTACATAAGGACTAGGCCAAAACAGAGCAATAGCAAAATACTGATTATAAAAACTAAACAATTAATTAGGGATAGTGCAAGAGGAGCAAATATGAACTCCCAAAACAAAACCAAATACCGCGCACTGGGGTTATTACTACTGGCATTTATTGCGCCTGTAGTCATCGCTAAGTTAGTACTGAGCTTGCATTGGTATCACGGCGGCGCTACCAATCACGGTGAGTTAATTAGCCCAGAGACCAGTTATGCCAGTCTAGGCATGACTAATCCTATGCCTAAGGAATGGCAATTGCTGTATTTACTGCCCGCCCTATGTGATGAAGCTTGCCGCGAACGTCTGTATATCCTGCGCCAAAGCCATACGGCCTTAGGACCTGATCAGGCTCGGGTCGCGCCCCTCATTCTTGTGAATCCCGATAGCGACTTAACTGCATTAAATGCCTTTGACTTCAACACACAGCCAGCCAATCAAAGCCTCAAGGAGTGGCTTGATCAACAGCAACTTATTGTTGTTGACCCACTTGGTTCTCTCGTTTTGCGCTACCCCCAAGTACAAGGTAAAGCGGCGCATTTAGCCCAAGGTAAAGCACTGGTCGCCGATCTGCGTAAGCTATTAAAACTCTCGAGGGTAGACTAATGCAACTGACTTGGCTTCTACGTATTACCTTATTTTTTACCCTGTTAGTGATTTTAATGGGGGCTTACACACGACTTTCGGATGCGGGTTTAGGCTGTCCAGATTGGCCGGGGTGCTACGGCCATATCAAAGTTCCCACCCAAGACCATGAGATCTCCCATGCTCAAAGCCTATTTCCTGACCATGATATCGAGCCAGAGAAAGCCTGGCTTGAAATGATCCATAGATATATTGCTGGCGGGCTCGGCTTGCTAGTGTTATCCATCTGGGTTTTATGTTTAAAAACCCCAGAAGCACCGAAAAAGTTACCTCTGTTCATAGTGTTGCTTATCCTGTTTCAAGGGGCGCTAGGCATGTGGACAGTGACAATGAAACTCATGCCTATCGTGGTAATGTCGCATCTTATTGGTGGCTTTAGCCTGATTTCACTGCTGCTACTCCTCTATCTTCGCACTCGACCGCGGCGGATTGTGGCGAGTGGCACCTCGGTTCAAAATCTCGCCCCCTTGGCATTAGTCAGTCTATTTGTCCTCATCGGTCAGATCATGTTGGGGGGCTGGACGTCGTCAAACTATGCCGCCCTCGCCTGTACGGTTTTGCCTATTTGTGAAGGTAACTGGATGGACAACCTTGCCATCGCCGATGCGTTTTCTCCTTTCCAGGGCCAACACCCCAGCTTTGAATTTGGGGTACTGGATTACCATGCGCGCATGACAATCCATATTGCCCATCGTATCGGTGCCATTATTACCGCCAGCCTGTTACTGCTGCTTGCCTATCGATTATTTGTCAGCACTCAACTCAAGGCACTCAGTCTGTTGCTGGTCGGCTTATTGGTACTGCAAGTCAGTTTAGGGATTTCAAATGTGGTGATGCATTTACCACTGGGAATTGCCGTATCCCACAATGGCGGCGCGGCATTATTGCTACTTACCCTAGTCGCAATTAACTATTTTCTTTGGCATCAGTCATCTTCAACTTCGAGGGTTTAACCATGGCAAAACCACTCTCAATCAGCAGTCAGCCTAGTGTTAATGTGGCATGGCGTGCCTATTTTGAAATGACTAAGCCCAAGGTGGTGGCTTTAATGCTACTCACTGTCTTAGTCGGCATGTGCTTAGCGATGCCAACAATATTACCCGTACAACCTTTGATCGCAGGACTTTTAGGCATCGCGATGATGGCGGGCTCAGCTGCGGCCTTAAATCATCTGATTGATCGACGCATCGATGGCTTGATGGCGCGCACTTACAATCGTCCACTCCCCAAAGGGCGGATCTCCGCAACGCGCGCACTAATATTTGCCGCCGCCTTAGGTAGCCTTGGTTTCGTGATTCTGTATCTTTTCACTAATCCGCTCACCGCTTGGCTCACCTTTGCTAGCTTGATTGGATACGCGTTGATTTATACCGCTTATTTGAAACGGGCCACGCCGCAAAATATTGTGATTGGCGGCTTAGCAGGTGCCATGCCACCGCTGCTTGGTTGGACTGCTGTCACTAATCAATTCCATGGTCATGCGCTCTTGCTGGTGATCATTATCTTCCTGTGGACACCGCCGCATTTTTGGGCACTGGCGATTCACCGGCGCGCTGAATATGCCAAAGTCGATATTCCCATGCTGCCCGTCACCCATGGGGTAGAGTTTACTAAAACCTGTATTTTGCTCTATACGATTTTGCTGGCGATTGCTTGCCTATTACCCGTCTTGGTGGGGATGAGTGGCCCACTGTATTTCGTCTGCTCTAGTGCGCTCAGTTGTGGCTTTATCTATAAAGCGTGGCAATTAAAGTATCAGGATCGCGAAGGGTTGGCGATGCAGGTATTTCGCTTCTCGATTTATCATTTGATGTTGTTATTTATGGCATTACTGCTCGACCACTATTTGTGAGCCTAAGTTGCAGTACAAGATTGCCATCGCAATCAAGAATGTAGGAAGGACAAGGTATGCAAAAAAGAATCCCCAATACGCTGTTAGTGATCGCCATACTTTTGATAGGGCTCGGCGGGCTTTTGGCTGTGAAGCTCACCCCACCTAAACCCGTTGAATTACAAAGTGGTTTTCTGTTTCCTAATGCTTTCGGTCTCGCGCCATTTGAGCTTGTTGATCAACATCAACAGGCTTTTACCAATGCTAATTTAACAGATCAGTGGAGCTTATTTTTTATCGGTTTTACCTACTGTCCCGATATATGCCCGACCACCTTAAACAAGCTTGCCGCCGCTTACTCTGAGCTTAAAAAAGTTGCGCCAATTCAGGTGGTATTTTTATCAGTCGATCCCAAACGGGACACACCAGATAAACTGCTTAGCTATGTGAATTTCTTTAATCCTGAGTTTAAGGCTGTCACGGGTGAACAAACCCAAATCTTCCCACTCACCCGCAGCTTAGGACTCACCTACGCTATGGTCGGTGAAGGTGAAAATTATCAAGTCGACCACAGTGCTGGCTATGTGCTGGTGTCTCCCCAAGGCACGCGGGTGGCGGTGTTTAAACCCACGGCGGAGTTAGGTCAAGCCCCTCAAGTCCTCAACGAAGCCTTGATCAGTGATTTCGCAAAAATCGTTAGCAGCTATAAACCGCAGTGACTATACCAACCAAAGTGACTGTCGTTATTAAATTAAACGGCGCACTATTCCTTTATCCAAGTACCATCGTCTTTGGGTCTCACCCACGGCTGTGAAAACCAGTAAAAACCATTGTGAGTCTTGCTCGGCGCCGTACAGTTGTAACGGGAACGACCAGCGGGCAAAGCTAAGTCGGCTTGAATGCTAAACTCGTTTTCGCTTAACCAAGTGGGAGCCTTAGCGCCTTGTCCTTGGATATAACACATTAATTGTTTGGCGGAAATATCGCTCATATCGAGCTTGACCTTTAGCTCTGGACGCCATTGCCCGCCCTTAAGCTCAGGATCACTTGGCGTTTGTGCCAGCACAGGCATATTTAAACTGTATAGCTTGGCTTTAAGGCTTTTTAAATCAGCATATTGTCCCGCAACCGGAAAACGCGGTAGCGCCGTTAATGGCGAGTACGGGCCTGCAGCACCTGATTGCTGGCCAAAGGCAACAAAACCGTTTTCGGTCAGCATGTCTTGAACCGCTTGATTGTATTCGCCATAGGGATAGGCCAGCATTTTAAAATTCTGCCCAGTCGCCTCACGAATCGCGTTTTCGGTGTCCAGAATATTGGCCTTAATTCGCGCTAGCCATTGTGATTGGGATTCGTTGTCTAAACGGCGGATCAGATGTTCATGGGCCCAACTATGGTTAGCAATAGCGGCCCCTTCCTTGGAGAGCTGAATTAATTCTTCCCAAGTCATCATCTCGGTAAACTTTTGTTTAATCGGCTCAATTGCCACAAATAAGGTGTAGGGAAAACCAAATTCCTTTAGGATAGGATGCGCTGTGGTCGCAATGCTGCGATAACCATCGTCGAAGGTGATCGCGACCGTTTTGGCGGGCAAATCTTGTTTATTTTTTATCGCCTCAACCACCTGCGATAACGACACCACCTTAAAACCATCGTCCGCCAGAAACTGCATTTGCTCACGAAATTGTGCTGGCGTGACGCTCGTTGCCGCCGGCGTGGTGTGTGACACATGGTGGTACTGTAAAATGACCACGGCATTGGCTGAAAAAGTCATCAGTCCGAAGAGTGCCAATAACGCACGTTTAACCATAATGTGAACACCTCTAATATCAATGACTACTGCAAAATCCACCACACTCACGCTGCTATTTAATGGCACCAAGAATCGCCAACTGTTCGCGCTTGCACTGCCGATGATCCTCTCCAATATCACGGTTCCGCTATTGGGATTGGTAGATACGGCTGTCATCGGCCATTTGAGTGACGCCTATTATTTAGGGGGTGTTGCACTCGGGTCAACGATTATCACATTAATCATTTGGTTATTAGGCTTTTTACGGATGGCAACCACCGGCTTAGTCGCACAGGCCTATGGTGCAAATGATATTAATGCCCAATTAAAACTGTTGGTTCAAGGCGCCATGCTGGCGACAGGGCTTGGCATCGCGGTAATCCTGCTACAAGTCCCGCTTCTCAGTTTAGCGCTCAGCTTCTCCGAGGCGAGTGTGGAAGTGGAGCGTTATTGCCGGGAATATTTTCAGGTTCGCGTTTGGTCGACGCCATTCGCCCTGCTCAATTTAGTCATGCTGGGCTGGCTCCTTGGCCGGCAACAACCCAAGGCGGCGATGTGGCAGCTTATCTTCGCCAATGTGGCTAACATCATCCTCGATGTGCTGTTTGTATTAGGATTCGGCTGGGGTGTAAAAGGCGCAGCACTCGCCTCAGTATGCGCCGATATCACCGCCTTTAGCGTTGCGCTCTACATGGTATTACAACAAGTTAAGTTAATACCAAACTACCCATTTGCCGATATCCGCGACCATATACGCTTAACTGGTTTTGGCCAGTTGCTTAGGCTCAATAGTGATATTTTTATCCGCAGCCTATGCCTGCAAGCCGCCTTTGCCTTTATGACCTTTCACGGCGCAGGCCTTGGGGACAATACCGTCGCAGCCAATGCAGTGTTATTGAATTTACTGCTATTAATCTCCTATGCCCTCGATGGCATCGCCTATTATGCCGAGGCGGAAGTGGGCAAAGCCTATGGCCAAAAGCGCGCGCAGCAATTGCATGAAGCCGTAGTGCTGGCATGGTGTTGGTCTGCCATCACGGCTCTTGGTTTTACCCTGATATTTAGCCTTTGGGGAAGCCATATTATCGAGCTGTTGACCAGTATTGATGAGGTCAGAACCACAGCACATACTTATCTGATTTGGTTGGTATTGCTACCGCTTTGGTCTTTTAGCTCTTACCTATTCGATGGGGTTTATATCGGTGCAGCGCAGGGCAAAGTGATGCGTAATAGCATGATTATCGCCACTTTTGGGGCCTTTTTCCCAACATGGTATTTACTGCAGGCATTATTATTACCCGAGCAAGCTAACCATGCCCTCTGGGCAGCAATGACCGCCTTTATGCTCACTCGTAGCCTCACCCTTGGAGTGCATTATCGCTTTAGTAAGACATTTATTCTTAATTAGTTCTGTAAAGACAGTAGCTTACTTAGGTTTCCCCAGTTAAGATACGTGCCATTGTTGTAATACAAATGTGACATGTTATGAAAAGGATTTTACCTTTGTTACTCATGTGGCTAAGCCTGCCACTGATTGCCCAAACCGTTCCACAGCTTCCTGTCGAGGCCTTTGCCAGCATTCCCGATGTGAGCTCTGTGCAATTATCTCCCGATGGTAAGAAAATTGCCTCTATCGTTCGGGTAGAGCAGCCCAAACTCAAAGGCACAGTTGTCAGCATTCTCAATTTAGAAACGGGCGCAAAAGACGTTGCAGTTCATACCGATAATCAAAAATTTGTCCTGTTATCATTACAATGGGCAAATGACACAACCTTGCTGATCAGCGCTAAGTTCCCGGCAAACCGTGACGGCACGCCTACAACCGAAACCCGTCTAGTTAAGTACGATTTAACCACTAGAAAAACCTCGAGTGTACTTGCTCGTAGTGTTATCGAGCGACTTAGTTGGATCCCTCAACATCAAGGGCAAATTATCGATCTGATGCCTGATGACTCGGAACATATTCTGCTATCCCTTGATGGCATGGGCCAAAAAATGGGAGAAGACAGCGTACTCAAAGTCAATCTATCACAGGGGAAATCCTCCTATATTCAAAATGCTAAGCGTAATATCATCGGCTGGATTACCGACAGACAACATAAAGTCCGTATTTCCATCTATAACGATGATACTGAATACCGCATCTATGAGCAGCCCGAGCAAAAATCCGAGTCCCGTTTGCTCTGGAGCTTTAAAGCCTTCTCCGAAGACAGTATCTGGCCACTGGGCTTTGATGCCGACCCCAATATTTTGTACGTTCGCGCCTATCACAAGGGCTATGAAGCCATCTTTAAGGTGAATTTAACCGATCCTAAACTCACAAAGGAGCTGGTGTACGCCAACGAAGATACCGATGTTGAAGGCGATCTCATCTATTCACAACTCAAGAAAAAAGTCATTGGGATCAGTGAGGGCGATGGCGAGGAGTATACCTTCTGGGATCCTGAATATGCGGGTCTACAAAATGGGCTGAAAGCGGTATTACCCAATGCCCACAACTACATCACTCAATTTAGCGCCAATGAACGCCGCTATATCGTCTACTCCACCAGCTCGACTCAGCCAGGCACCTACTACTTTGGTGATCGGGATGAAAAGGCGCTATTTCCGATTGCCGAGAGATATAGCCAGCTCAGCACTGAACAACTCGCAGACACGCAATACTTAAGCTACGAAGCGCGGGATAAACTCAAAATCGATGCTTA
This sequence comes from Shewanella cutis, assembly GCF_022410515.1. Classification (GTDB taxonomy): domain Bacteria; phylum Pseudomonadota; class Gammaproteobacteria; order Enterobacterales; family Shewanellaceae; genus Shewanella; species Shewanella cutis. The sequence goes on from NZ_JACSDI010000017.1 coordinate 37,730, forward strand.
CCTGACTGTGCCTAAAGGCCTTGAGGCGAAAAACTTACCAACCATTATCTTCCCCCACGGCGGTCCCATTAGTTACGACAGTAATGACTTCGATTACTGGGCACAGTTTTTTGCTAACCGCGGCTACGCAGTATTCCGGATGAACTTTAGGGGCTCAGCCGGCTACGGCTATGAGTTTATGAAAGCCGGCCTAAAAAGCTGGGGGCTCGAAATGCAAAACGATGTGGAAGATGGCACGCGTTACCTAATCAATCAAGGGATTAGCGATCCGCAACGTATCTGTATTGTCGGCGCGAGTTATGGTGGTTATGCAGCACTAATGGGCGCAGCAATGACACCCGAACTGTATCGCTGCGCAGTGAGTGTCGCAGGGGTAACGGACGTAGCTAACTTGGTTAAATCCAGTCGTCGATATACCAACTATGAGGTTGTTAAAGAACAGATTGGCAATGACTTTAGCGCCCTCTACGAACGCTCGCCCATCAGCAAAGCCGATAAGATCACTATCCCAGTATTACTACTGCATGGTGACAAAGACAGAGTGGTCAAGGTACAACAAAGCCGTGAAATGTTTGACGAACTGAAATCCTTAAAGAAGAACGTCGAATATATTGAACTTGAAAATGGTGACCACAATTTAAGTAACAATGACCACAGGTTAACCACGTTCAAGGCGCTGGATAAGTTTTTAGCAGATAACCTAAAAACTCAGTTGTAGCATCAAAGCCAAATATAAAAAACGCGACTCAAGGTCGCGTTTTTTATTTAGCTCAACTCAAAAGATTAAGCGTAAGAGTGCTCACCGTGTTGGTGATCGGTTACGTCACGCACACCGGTTAATTCACCAGGGAACATATCTAACAATTGTTTTTCGATACCATCCTTTAAGGTGATATCCACTTGCGAACAACCGTTACAACCACCGCCAAACTGCAATACCGCAACACCTTCGCCAGTGATTTCAACCAACATAATGTTACCGCCATGGCTAGCTAACTGTGGGTTGATTTCAGATTGGATCACGTATTCGATACGCTCCACTAACGGCGCATCACCCGCAACTTTACGCATTTTCGCGTTTGGCGCTTTAAGAGTTAATTGCGAACCTAATTGATCGGTTACAAAGTCGATTGAGGCTTCTTCTAAGAAAGGCGCACTCTTTTCGTCTACCATAGCGCTAAAACCATTGAATTCTAATTCAATATCGTCGCTTTCAACGGCATCAGGCGGGCAGTAAGACACGCCACACTCTGCTTGTGCGGTACCTGGACTTATCACAAATACACGAATATGAGTGCCTTCAGGTTGATCTGCTAACAACTTTACAAAATGGGCTTGAGCCGCATCGGAAATCGTAATCATGGAAACCAGCTCCGTCAGGGGATACCTGAGTGTTTTAGTAAGAATTAGCCGTATGATACTCCTAGTCACTCACGCTTTGTAGTCCCCTTGGGCGCAAGTTTATGGATTTTTGCCATAGTGATCACGATTCAAGCCTTATTAAGCAATTTATAAATAACACTTAAACATCAGCATTATGCATGAGTAAACAAGCATTAATAAAAAGAAAAGCGACTCAATTGAGTCGCTAAAAAGATCCGATAAAAGACAAATTATTTTGCGGCTTCTTGTCCTGCGATACGGCCATAAACAATGATATCTGTATACGCATTGCCACCGAGGCGATTGGTTCCATGGGTTAAACCAGTCACTTCACCCGCAGCAAACAAGCCCGGAATCACCTTTCCTTGTTCATCCAGTACACGAGTACGTGTATCCACTACAAGGCCGCCCATAGTATGGTGCACGGAAGGTGTCGCTTTTAAAATCCAATAAGGTCCTTTACTTAAATCGACTAATCCTGAGCGATGATTAAAGGCCTCATCCTTTCCTGTTGCGGCATAGTGATTCACATCTTTAATCGTTGATAACAGCTTATCTTCAGGAATATTAAAGACTTTAGCGGCTTCTTCTAGGGTATCGACCTTGTACATTAGCCCGTCTTTGGTGAATTCCTTCAGTTCACCTTGATGCATTTCAACTGTATGGGCAACGTTTTCAATGTCTTGATTCCAAAGCACATAAGTATAGCGGCCAGGCTGGGCTAGAATAGCCTGTGAAATCACATCTCGGCGCTCCAATTCCTCAACAAAACGCTCACCCTTCTGGTTGATTAACACCGCTCCAAAGAAGCGAGAGTCTGCAATCAAGGCAATCGCGCCCGAGGTTGGGCTACAAATAGGATATGACTGGATATAGCCCATATTTTTCGCCGCTGCGTGAATTTTCTCTGCCATCACAATGCCATCACCGGTGCCGCCCGCATGGCCTGTACTACCATAACGCTCGTCGAGTTCAGGATTGTATTTCTTGCGCATCTCCATATTCGAGGAGAAACCGCCCGTTGCAATCACAACACCGCGTTTAGCATGGTAAGTGATGGTTTTGCCATTATGTGTCGCTTCTACACCCACAATTCGACCTGTTTGATCTTGGATTAACTTTTCAGCCTTAGTATTGGTATGGATCGGTAAACCAACTTCATCAGCTTTAATCGAAAACTTACTAATGACCTCAGCCCCAGTATGACCTTTAGGGATTAATGCCCGTTTAACGCTGTGTCCACCAAACTGAAATAATTGATCTGGGTAGAATTCTACTTTGACGTAATCCCTTAGCCATTCTGCTGCACCGACGGCATTATCGACCATGGTTTTAACCATTTCAGGATCACCTTTGAAATCGCCACCTTTTAGCGTATCGCTGATAAACAGCTCTTTGCTATCGGTAATTCCCATATTTTTTTGCACCCAACTACCGGCCACATTCATCTCTGCGCCAGAGATCAATGAGTTACCACCAATAATTGGCATTTTCTCAATAATAACGGCGGAGCGACCTGCGGCTTTCGCCTCTAAACCCGCGCTAAAACCTGCTCCACCCGAGCCAATAATCACCACATCATAGGTATATTCTGCAGGGGTTAGCGCCTCACTTTTCTTAGCAGAAGCCGTTGCAACAAGAGTGACACCCGCGGCTTCAATACTTTTACCCACGGCTTCTTTAAGCGCTTTAGACGTTACGGTGGCGCCTGCAATACCGTCAACCTCGATAGAGTTATTATCAATAATCGCCTGTTTAACATCTTTAAATACGGCACCAGCAAGGACTTTATTTTCCTTTTGCTTCAGTACATCAATCGCCACAATATGCCCGTCTTTGAATGTGGTTTCGACCTGCACTTCGCCATGCTTGCCTTGAGCGGTTCCTTGGCTTTTTACTATTTGATGGGTAACTTGACAACCGGTAATAATTGCTGTTGCAGTGACAGCAATACCAATAATGGATTTTTTATAATGCATTACAATTCCCTTATTATTTTTGATGAAAAAAATAGAACAACACCAAATTAAATGAGATTTAACTTATTAAAATTTGACAACCCATTAAAACTGATAACCAACAGATACACCGTATTCAATCCCATCATTATATTGTGACCCCCAGCTATCATAATGAGTGACATATATTTTTGAAAAAACTGAATCAGTAAGGTTTGTTTGTAACGTTGTGATTATCTGATGGCCATAGCTGTCGTATGAAAATAATGCTTGATGCGCTTTATCCCTATCAATTTGCGCCTCATAATTCAAACTTAAACTATTTTTAAACCCTAGCAACTCAAATGGATATTTTGCATTTAAAACTACTGCATAACCTGACAGGTCGTTAAATTTTTCTGATGTGGGGGAAAAGCTACCAATGGTATAATTTAAACCAACCCCATAGTTGAGTGATAGCTTTTGAATTTTTGCATTATGGGTAACACCTAAATAAAGATTATCTTCAACTAGCGTTTCACTCGCAGAGATAAAGTTCTGAGTCCAAAAGTTGAACTGCGATTCTCCGAGCTTATTTTCAAGTATCAATAATGATTTAATGGTAGTTTTACCATCAAGATGTTTCTGGTTTTCTGCGATTTCAGCCGGGTTTTCGAGCTTAAGATTAGCAAAATAAGTCCCCCAGTCAGCAATTCCCAAATGATTCAACTTAATAAAAGGTTGATTAAAAACACCTGGGTTATCATTTTTTGTGTCACTGGTATAAAACTTATAACCTAAATCCACGCTCGTTTTATTCACATCAGCACATACTGAACCACTAAAAACAATTGCACCGACTAAAATAGATGCTACACTTTTTTTACACATAGATCCCCTCTCAACCATGTATTCTAGGAAGTATTTTAAAATACTTATCGACCAGTAAACGTTATATAATAACGTTACTACGAATATCATGATGACTATGTGATCTAAGCCCAACGGCGCTTTTGCATTTTAAAAGTGTGTGGTTTAATGCAGTAAATTTATCGTTTCCATTATTTAGCCGTTAGATATTTCTAACCTGGCGGAAAATAAATTATTTTCAGATGAGCTAGTAAAAATCCAACCCAATTGATTTGCGAGACGTTTCACCAGTAAAAGTCCTAAACCAAATCCATGCCGGCCATTACTATTGTAAAAATTAGTTATTTCTATACAACAAGCATCTTGAGTAATGCGAATATCCCGCCCTCCATGCTCAATACTATTCCTTAATAAATTGCTTAATATTATTTTTAGTGGATGAAGCTGAACGGGCAAACAAGTATCGTCAGAAAATAATTGAATTTTTTGCTCATGACCATGAACCCGTTGCTGCTCCTCAATAATACTGGCAAGCAAAGGCGATAACGCGACATTTTCCTTTTCTAAGCTGGAACACTCTTTATTGGTCAACCACAGCAAGGTTTCGATGAGTGACTTCATTTGATTGGTCGCTTGGGAAGCATACAGCGTTGCCCCTGTAAGCTCACCTTGTTGTAATGCGAGGATTTCGAATGAAGATTGGCATATGGCGACTGGCGTTCTTAACTCATGGCTAGCAAAGCGTAAAAAATTGAGTTCGCGCTGCTGGGCCTCTTGAAGCTGTAAAATCGAGTTATCTAAAGCATCAACAATAGCTTTTAATTCAGCATACTGTTGTTGCGGCAAACTCAGTTTGCCTCCGGCTTCCCAGTCATGCTGCTTAATCGCATGGCTAATTTGATGCACAGGCGTAATCACTTTGCTTTGCATATAAAACGCTAAGCTCGCACTGGCACAAAAGGTGATCAAGACAAGCAGCAAAATGGCCGTCATATTTTTAGGGGCAAAGTGCAAATCATGGGTAACACTAAACTGCAGCCAAACGTAAAGCGGCTGGCCAGTTTGGGTGTAGTACACACTTAGCGCGTTAACAATGGGACCTTCTGCATGCTCGTAGCGAATTTTGCTCGCATCTGTTAAGACTTCATTGTTATTTAACTTACGAATTTGCGGCGGAATATCTCGCCAATGAGGATAGACGGTTAAGTTATCGGTTTTTAGAATCGGCTGCTGTAATGGTTGCTGAGTTGGCTGTGCCACCTTCAGTAATGCTTCGGCTGCTTGCCCTGCATTATGCATTGTGACTTCATGCATAGAAATCATACCTGCACACATCATGCAAAGCGGGATAAAACTATTCACGCCTAAGGTTATTAAAAGAAAAATAACTCCCCACACTTGATAGCTACGCTTAAGGCTAAATTTAGGCGCTTGCATTGATTTCATCCCTAAGGCTTAAGCCAACGCCACGAATTGTATGTAATATTTGCCGCTCAAACGGGCGATCGATCACTCGGCGCAAAAGATGAATATGGCTGCGCAAGCTGTCACTATCTGGTGCACAGTCGGGCCAAAGCATTCGCTCAATCTCTTCTCTAGTCACGGTTTCTGGACTACGACGCGCTAATAAAGCCAGGATCTGCCATCCGGTTTTAGACAAAACCAGCAGTTGCCCTTGCCGATACACCATGTGGTTTGCAAAATCGATTTCTAGGTCGCCAATAGTCAATCTTTGGGGCGCGGGACGGCGCTGGGCGACCACCTTCAGCCGCGCGACCAGCTCCTCCATCGCAAAGGGTTTTATTAAATAATCGTCCGCACCCACAGAAAACCCACTCAAGCGATCATTCAGACTACTACGTGCAGTTAACATGATTACTGGTGAGGTAATGCACTGTGCTTTCCAGCGTTCACACGCTTCAATCCCATCCCCATCCGGCAAATTTAGATCGAGAATAATAGCGTCAAATTGCTGCTGGCTAATGAGCATATCTGCTTGCGCTAGGTTGAACGCGTAATCGCACTCTATGCCACTCAATTCAAGATATTGAATGATGTTGTTAGAGAGCAGCCGGTTGTCTTCAACCAGTAATACCAACATATTTAGATCAACTCATATTGATGGGCGAGATGAATTAAGTTTGCTCGATTCGTCGCCCCAAACTTCCTACGCATTGATTCCATATGGTATTCAACTCCCCTAATGCTTATCGGGAGCTGGGTTGAAATTTCGTCATTCTGCAGGCCGTTTGCGACCATAACTAAGATATCCCTCGCATTATCTTTCAGTAGAGAACTTTGAAGAAATGGATTAAACAATGACTTATTACATTCAAATAGCTTGTTTTGGGCATCCTTTAAGGTCGTGCTCAAATCCGTTAATTGGATGTCCGAATCATCCAAATGACTCAGCAGAATAAAGCGACCCGCCCAATGTCGATTGCTATGGCATGCAACGGGCCAACTTAATACGGTTTGAATGTGGTGTTTATTAAAAAGTCGGCGGGCCTTGTCACTTTTCTCACACGATAAGCGATACATATAAGATTTTGATGTATCTAACGAAAAACCAAAATTAAAATCACTAGCGGCAATCTGACTTAAATAAAAACGCTGCAATTGGGCAACTTTAGGGGATGAAGCTACGCTGGCAGTGGGTTTACGCAGCGAGGTTTGCGAGAACAAATTGGTTTCTTTTGGAAAGTGATAGTTTTCATACGCACAATGTGCGACCCCTTGAAACCAGAATCCACTAAAACCGTGCGGTTTCAAAGCAGTACTTATCGCCTGAATAACGTCTTGTAATGTCGATGCCATATTGGCATTTGATAGCGCCCGTTTAGCGTCCATAAATACCCCCCAACAAAATATAATTAGAAGGTATCCCAATACAAGTAATAAACAAAATCTATAGATACATATACTTACATTTGATCGCAAAATTAAAAGTTATTTTTTATTTCCCATATTTTTGACATAGTTTTGACGTTCGTAACGCTACACTGCAACGATCTTTGTTAACTATAAGTCCGTTATCTCCAACAAGCCTGGCGCTTCGGCTCGTGCAAGGCACCATATTTGAACATGCACATATCGCGCTTCGAATAACTGGGCGATCTCCGCAACCGTCGTGCCTGTCGTCACCACATCATCCACCAATGCAATGCGTTGATAGGCAAAATCGGCATTTAACTCAAAGGCATCCTGTAGATTTCGTCGCCGCTGTACGCCGTTTAATCCAGCCTGTGGGCGCGTATCTTGCCGCCGCGTTAATCCTTGGTCAACTAAGGGCAACTGTAAGCGTTGCGATAACTCATGGGCGATGAGCCATGCTTGATTAAATCCCCGTTGCCGCAATCGGTTGGAGTGTAATGGGACTGGTACTATCACCTGCGGTAGAGTGATTAATCCTTGCTGTTCAAGCTGACCAATGCGCGCCACTAAGGCTTGGCACAATATGGGTAAGGCGGCAAGTTGTCCCTGATATTTAATAGCGGCTATCCAAGGGCCAAAGCCTTGATGATAGCTACAGGGCGCAATGACTTTTCGCGGCTGATGCTTTTGGCATTCACCGCAATACTCGAGTTCAAGCTGGATCGATTTGCCACAACCTAAACAGATTGGGCTATGGTAAAGCCCAGTTTGTAAGCACACATGGCAAAATCCCGCTTCCGTTGAATTTAGGGATTGGTGGCACAGTAAGCAGCGGTTAGGTAAACTGCCCGCCAAGCAACGATGACCCCAATGTAAAACTAAGCGTAATAACTGCGCCCTATGTTGCGACCAAATCCATTTGCTATCGCTCGACATACAACATCCTATTTGAGGTATTTTTGTGAACGCTACAACGTCTGCTCATCATCCACTGCATATCGAAACCATTGGCCAAGGGCCAGATCTGGTGATGATCCACGGTTGGGGAGTTAATAGCGCCGTATTTACGCCGCTGCATGAGCAACTGTCTGAGTATAGAGTGCACTATGTCGATCTGCCGGGCTTTGGCTTAAGCCTGCCGATAAAGGGCGATTTATCCTCGTGGGTCGATGCGTTAATCAATCGCTTACCCGCCAATGCGATTTGGGCTGGCTGGTCGCTGGGTGGGTTAGTCGCTACCCAAGCTGCCATAAGCTATCCCTCCCATGTCCGAGGATTAGTTACTATCGCCTCTTCCCCCTGTTTTATGGCAAGGGAAGCTGAAGCGTGGCCCGGTATTCCGCCGCAGGTGCTCAGTATGTTTGGCGAGCAACTTGGGCAAAACTTACCTAAAACCATTGAGCGTTTCTTAGCGATTCAAGCTATGGGAAGTGAAACCGCCAAAGAAGATATCAAGCAGCTGCGGGATTTAGTCTTGGCGCGCCCGCTACCCGATGCTGCGGCATTAACTCAAGGCCTTGATATGCTGAATCAAATTGATCTCAGAGCGCAGCTATCGAGCATCAGTCAACCTTGGCTACGGATCTGGGGCAGGCTTGATGGACTCGTGCCCAAACGCGTGCAACCTCAAATGCCAACGGCAAGCCACATCACCGATGTGATGCTCGCCAAAGCCTCCCACGCGCCATTTGTGTCCCATAGGCAAGAATTCTTACAGGCACTCCTACCTTGGCTGGCACAATTCAAGGACTAATGCTTTATCTTCGTGCAATAAATGGCTAGTATTTAACCATTGAGGCGACGAGGAATTCTCCATGCTGCTTGTCAGTAACTACCCCCAAGTTCCGCTAGCGACCACCAATGTCGCGACGGACTCGGCTCGGGTCGACAATCAGCTAAAACCAGTGGTAATCCCACCTCAGGCTGCGACTAAAGGCCATGAAGAACGCGCCTTTAACCCGCAAAATGAACGTACCGCCGACCAAGCTCAGCAACAGGCTCGATTACTTGAGTACAGTCAGCAGCAAGTTCAACAAAAACAGCAGCAACAGCAATCCTCTCAGCAACAGAGCCAGCAACAGCAGGAAAAGCAAGCTCCTATTGTTGCCGCCGATCGCGCGCTTCCCAAGACATTAAAAGTGCCTGTACGCGGCCCAGCCGCGCTGCAACGTAAGGATATTCGCCTCAAAGTCGGCCAACATAATCCTAGACCAGCCAATACCAATGCAAAAACCACCACGGCTCGCCAACCTATTCAAGGCGAGTCTCCTCATTTTTATCAACAAGTTGGCCAGCGTATTGGCCAATATTATACGCAGCAGACGCAGCCAGAGGCTGAGCCTGCCATGTCGGCGTGGATTTAATGGATTTTAGAAATAAAAATGCCGCTAATCAGCGGCATTTTTTATTCGATTACTTACCCGAGCGATACAGCTCTTGCTGGTAGGCTAGACTCCCCCACAAAGCCCAACTTAAAGCCTTTTTCTCCAGCGCCTGCGCTGCTGGCTCATAAGGAGTTAAGTGCTCGGTTTTTTCATCGTACTGGAAGCCCTGCGCTGCTTTTTCTGGCTGCAGAATCACCACATCTTTACCTTCCATCAGCGCAAAGTTTTTATCATATTGCATCATTGCGCGCCCCTGCCAATCCTCGCGAACTTGGGTTAAGTCACGGCCTAGCATAGGGTAAGAGTCAGATATGCCAATTAAGGATAACAAGGTCGGTGGCAAGTCAATTTGACTCACGATCCGGTGGTCGCGTTTTGGCGCAACATTATCCCCGAGGATTAACCCCGGAATACGAAAACGCGAGACAGGCACCAAATCGGCACCACCGACTCGACTGTCGTGGTCGGCAACCACGATAAAAATCGTGTCCTTCCAGTAGTCAGCATTTTTGGCCAGTTTAAAGAACTCGCCAATCGCATAATCGGCATATTTTGCCGCGTTATTACGGGTTTGTTTGGGCTGCTCATAGAGTTCAATACGGCCATCGGGAAATTCAAATGGATCGTGGTTAGTCGAGCTAAACACTAAACTAAAGAAAGGCTTACCTTCGCTATGAAGACGCTCAAACTCGCTATTGGCCTTACGCATTAAATCTTCGTCTGAAACACCCCACGAACCAACAAAGGCAGGAGATTTATAATCCTTCTGGTCGATAATGTCGCTAAACCCATTTCCGAGGAAGAAGCTACGCATATTGTCGAAATGACTCTCACCACCATAGATAAATTGGGTGGTGTAACCGTGGTGCTTCAACAATTCAGCGATACTGAAAAAGCCTGTCTGGCTCTTACCTAACTTCACTACGGCACGGGCTGGCGTTGGGGTAAAGCCAGTCGTAACCGCCTCAATTCCTCGCACAGAACGCGTACCAGTGGCGTAGAGATTATCGAAATACCAACCTTCCTGTGAGAGTGCATCGATATTTGGTGTTAGCGGCAAGCCACCTAAGCTCCCCACAAAACGGGCTCCGAGGCTTTCCTGCAGCAGGATAACTAAATTTTTAGGCTTTCCGGTGAAACTTGCTTGGTTAAAACTCAGCGAGGGAATGTCATTTGAGGTAAACGCGTTCTCAGAGCGACCGCTCTCCTGCCTGATGGTCGCAATAATCTCAGCTTTATCCAAGGAGCCATACACCTCAGAAGCATCTTCTTCACTGCCCATTTGTTTGATCGCAAACACCAAAGAATAAGCGGAGTTAATCACTAACGAGTTAACTAATGGATCATCGGCAAATGCCACCATCGCCGGATTTAATGGTCTATGACCTAAGGTTGAACGCGCGCCCAACAGGGTCACAAAGATAACCAGTACGGCTAACACCGGGCGCCAATACCAACGGGGGAAGCGCAGATTTTTACACAACTTACCGCTCAGTACCCAGCCGCCCCATAGCGTTGCGATGCTCAGTACCACTGAAAAAATCAGCTCTAGCTTGCGTCCCGCCCACAGCATCGACAACACTTCTTTAGGGTAAATCAAATACTCTACATACAAGCGGTTGGGGCGAATGCCATATTCCTCAATAAAAGCGGGCGTCGACACTTCGAGAAATAAGATGGTCCATAGACCTAAGGTTAACCAAAGGCGCAAAATCCATTGCCATGCCCGGCCAATAAGATGATCACCCGAAAATAATGCCGTACCTAAGGCGGCGACACCCCATAACCAACAGAGGGTGGCAATATCGACACGCATGCCCTGCAATAACAAATGCGACCAACCGTCAACGGCGGCCACACGTTCGCCCTGCCACAGGCCTAAACCGATACGGCTTACCGTTGCAATAGCCAGTACTAATAAACTGAAAATGAGAATGGCGCGGAAGGGGCCATGGGCGCCCTGACGACCACGGAAAGATAAACCTGACTGCATGAACTACCCCAAAACATTAAACACACTCAGCTTTGGAGTGCAAATTTAAAAAAATAACCACAAGTGGCTGTATGACAACCCATTTGGCTTAAGGTTGCATTAAATTGCCGACTTTATATTACCTGCAATAGCAAATATGCAACAATTTTGTAATTAAGGGGTAAAAAGTGTCGACTCGGGCACAGACTAACGCCCGAGTCGTATTGAGTTAGCTTACTTTTTAAGCTTCGCGAAGGCATCGGCAAAGGCATTGCCCATCGCCGCATTGACTGGGGCGGACTTAGGTGCTGGACGCCCAGACTGATGTTGTGCTGATTTGTGCTGTTGATTAGGCTTGTTAGCCTGATGCTTACCCTGCGCAGGCGTGCGAGTTTGCGTCTTGCTCTGATTAATCGCCTCATCCAGCCGCATACTCAGACCAATTCGGCGACGCTCCACATCCACTTCCATCACCTTCACTTTGACCACATCACCCGCTTTAACCACGGTATGGGGATCGGTAATAAACTTGTCGGTCAGCGACGAGATATGCACTAGACCATCTTGATGCACGCCGATATCCACAAAGGCACCAAAGTTAGTCACGTTGGTGACTACTCCTTCGAGGATCATCTCAGGTTTCAGATCCTTAAGCTCTTCAACTCCATCCTTAAACTTAGCAGTCTTAAACTCGCCACGGGGGTCGCGGCCAGGTTTATCCAGCTCGCTAAGGATGTCGGTCACTGTCGGCAACCCAAACTCAGGGGTCGTAAACTCCTGCGGCTTGATGCTACGCAGTAACTCCGAATTGCCGATAAGGCTCGCCACATCGACTTGTTTGGTCTTGGCAATGGTTTCAACCAGCGAATAGGCTTCGGGGTGAACCGCTGACATATCTAATGGATTATCGCCATGGCGAATACGTAAAAAGCCCGCGGCTTGCTCAAAGGCTTTAGGGCCTAAACGCGGCACTTTTAATAGCTCTTTACGGTTTTTAAATGCGCCATTGGCATCGCGGTAATCCACCACGTTTTTGGCCAAGGTTTTATTTAAACCCGCAACCTGCGATAGCAAAGGCACAGACGCCATGTTTAAGTCCACGCCCACGCCGTTTACACAATCTTCGACCACGGCTTCAAGCGAGCTAGACAGCTGGCTTTGACTCACATCGTGCTGATATTGGCCAACGCCAATAGACTTAGGCTCAATCTTCACCAGTTCCGCTAATGGGTCCTGTAAACGACGGGCAATTGAGACCGCGCCGCGAATCGAAACATCTAGCTCTGGGAATTCCAGCGCCGCCAGTTCTGATGCAGAATACACAGAAGCGCCCGCTTCGCTCACCATCACTTTGGTCAGCTGTGGTTGGCTATCCTTAAGGCTGGCAATCAACTCCGCCGCTAATTTATCGGTTTCGCGGGAGGCGGTACCGTTACCAATCGCGATTAACTCTACCTTATGCATTTGCACTAAGTTGGCGAGGGTACGAATCGACTTGTCCCATAAATTCTGTGGTGCATGGGGGAAAATCGTGGTGTGCGCCACCAATTTACCGGTGTTATCCACTATGGCCACTTTAACGCCAGTGCGTAGTCCTGGGTCTAGCCCCATGGTTGCCTTAGCGCCCGCTGGCGCGGCCATCAACAAATCACCTAAGTTACGGGCAAACACGTTAATGGCTTCCGCTTCTGCGCGCTCGCGCATCTGCGAGATAAACTCAGTTTCCATTTGCAGGGCAATTTTAATTCGCCATGTGGCAGTAACGACCGTTTTGAGCCACTGATCCACACTGCTATCGCCCAGCTTTAAGCCTAAATGGTCACTAATAATGACTTCGCAGTAACTGCCTTGACCGGCCTCTACACCGGGATCGGCATTCATCGATAACGACAGAAAGCCCTCATTACGGCCACGCAGCATAGCTAAAGCGCGGTGAGATGGCACTTTGGCCAGAGGTTCATTGTGCTCAAAATAATCGCGAAACTTCGCGCCTTCCTTCTCTTTGCCGGCGACAACACGGCTCTCTAACACACTGTTTTGGCTTAAGTGTTCACGGACTTTACGCAGTAATTCCGCATCTTCGGCGTAACGTTCCATCAGAATGTAACGGGCACCTTCCAGCACAGCTTTGGTATCGCTAAAACCCGCTTCCAGATTCAAATAACTGGCCGCTAACGCCTCAATATCCGCCTTGCGATCCGCAAGTAAAGCCTCAACCAGCGGCTCTAATCCCGCTTCAATGGCAATTTGGCCCTTGGTGCGGCGCTTAGGTTTAAAGGGAAGATACAGATCCTCAAGACGCGTCTTACTATCGGCGCCGTCAATTTCCCGTTGCAGCTCAGGTGTTAATTTACCCTGCGCTTGAATACTGGATAAAATCACCTGCCGACGGTCGTTTAACTCACGCAAATAACCTAAACGGCTGTGCAGCGTACGTAACTGGGTGTCGTCTAAACCACCGGTGGCCTCTTTACGGTAACGGGCGACGAAGGGAACAGTGGCACCATTGTCGAGCAAATCTATGGTGGCAGTGACTTGATGCTCACGAACATTGAGTTCCTGAGCAATAATTTGGGCAATAGTCTGCATAAATAAAGTATCGAGCCTAACGGTTTGATTAATCCTAATTACGCCCAAGATACCACAGGCGCAGTCGTTGTTTCATATGATGCGAGCGATTTGCGGCTGAAAATCGCCGAGAGTTTGATCTCGCTAGGTTTATTCGTGCTCGCCCTCTAGCGGCGTGTCAAACGGCGTATAACGGATTTCATTGATATACCATGCTTTTGGGCCAGAGGGCGTTTGCACTAGCACTTCATCATCAACTTGCTTGCCGATAAGTGCCCGCGCCATAGGAGAATCAATGGTGATATAACCCAGTTTAGTATCGAGCTCATCTTTACCGACAATCCGATAACGCACGCACTCACCCGCGTCGTTTTCAAGCTCAAACCAAGCGCCAAAGTAAATTTTGCCTTCCTGCTGCGGAGAATAGTCGACAATTTTAAGCTCTTCGAGGCGCTTAACCAAATAGCGAACACGGCTATCTATCTGACGCAAAAGCCTTTTATTGTAAGTGTAATCCGCGTTTTCACTGCGATCCCCCTGCGCGGCGGCCTCTTGCACTTTGAGGGTAATCTGCGGGCGATATTCCTTCCACAGGTATTTTAATTCTTTATCTAAGGTCATCCAGCCTTGGCGGGTGATCAAATGCGCTTTCATGCTAAGACTCTGTAGTTAACTCAAACGAGCATAATTTTACATAGGCGTACACTGATAATACTCAGAGTCGCCACCAAAGTTAAGGACTAGCAAAAATCACCTCTGCCAGAAATGCCAATTTAGTTACAATTTCATATGTATAGTGAATATATTCAACGATTCCCATGCAATTTCATTTGCTTAGTATTAACATGAGTTGGCAATTTGTGGCATTAGACTGCCGTTGGCTTACATCATGAGCTAGTCGCTCTGATTTAATCCAGCTATATTAAGCGCATTCTTGGCAGATTCGTTTTCAATTTCAGCCAGTTAATCTTTGTTGTATAACGGCATAAAAAATAAAAGCAATAATCCGAGCAATTTAAGGACATCCCATGGGACAAGAAACCTCGAAAATCCTCGTCGTCGATGATGATATGCGCCTACGAGCACTCCTCGAGCGTTACCTGATGGAGCAAGGCTATCAGGTACGCAGTGCGGCCAATGCTGAGCAGATGGACCGTTTACTGGAGCGAGAAAACTTTCATTTGATTGTGCTCGATCTGATGTTGCCCGGGGAAGATGGCTTATCCATCTGCCGTCGCCTGCGCCAACAGGGTAGCACCATTCCCATTGTGATGCTGACGGCTAAGGGCGATGAAGTTGACCGCATTATCGGCTTAGAGTTAGGCGCCGATGATTATCTGCCAAAACCGTTTAACCCACGGGAATTATTGGCGCGGATTAAAGCGGTGATGCGCCGCCAAACTCAGGATGTGCCCGGCGCGCCCGCGCAGCAGGAAGCCGAAATTAGCTTTGGCGAGTTTTCCCTCGATTTGGCTACCCGTGAAATGTATCACGGTGATGAGGCCATCGCGCTGACCAGTGGCGAATTTGCGGTATTAAAAGTGTTAGTCACCCATCCACGTGAGCCTTTATCGCGGGATAAACTGATGAACCTCGCCCGTGGCCGCGATTATTCGGCGTTAGAACGCTCGATTGATGTGCAGGTATCGCGCCTGCGGCGCTTAATTGAAAAAGATCCCGCCAATCCACGCTACATTCAAACCGTGTGGGGATTAGGCTATGTGTTTGTGCCCGACGGTGCCGCCCGTCGATGATGCGCTTTTGGCCTGTTGCTGACGCTTTTTTGGCACGATTATGAAACTTAAGTGGTGGCAGCGACTCCTTCCCCGCAGCGCCTTTAGCCAAACCGTGATGCTGATTGGTTGTCTACTGCTGATCAATCAGCTGGTGTCCTACGTCACTGTCGCTGTCTATGTGTTGAAGCCCAGCTATCAACAAATAAACCAGTTAATCGCCCGTCAAATCAATCTGTTATTTGTCGATGGTATTGATATCGGCCGCGAACACTTAACCATAGTCGATGCGCTCAATGCCAAAGTCCGTGACGATGGCATGAAAGTATATAACCAACAGCAAGCCCGCGAAGCCGGTATCGAGCAAGCCACCTACTACGGTTTTTGGTCATCACAGATGACCGAATATCTGGGTGGCGATGCCGAAGTCCGCGTCACCCACGGCAGCGTATTACAAATTTGGATCCGCCCGCCACAGGCCCCATCAGTGTGGATTAAAGTGCCGCTGATTGGGCAAAATGTTTCCGACTTGTCGCCACTGACCTTGTACTTAATGGTGATCGGTGCACTCAGTGTTGCCGGTGGATGGTGGTTTGCTCGCCAGCAAAACAGACCATTAAGGCGCTTACAAAAAGCCGCGATCTCGGTATCCCGTGGCGAGTTTCCCGATCCTTTGCCCCTGACTGGCTCCAGCGAACTGGTGGAAGTAACCAACGCCTTTAACCAGATGGCCCATAGCATGAAGCAGCTAGAGCAAGATCGTGCACTGTTGATGGCGGGTATTTCCCACGATTTACGCACGCCGCTGACCCGTATCCGCCTTGCCTCTGAGATGATGGTTGAAGAAGATCAATATCTTAAAGACGGTATCGTCAACGATATCGAAGATATGGATGCCATTATCAGCCAATTTATTGCCTATATTCGCCAAGATCAGGAGGCCAGCCGCGAGCCTGGTCAAATTAATAAACTCATTCAAGATATTGCTCAAGCCGAAGCCAACCGTGACGGTGAAATTGAAGTCGTGCTGAGCGACTGCCCCGAAGCACTGTTTCAAGGGCTGGCGATTAAGCGGGTATTGAGCAACTTAGTTGAAAATGCCTTCCGTTATGGCTCCGGCTGGGTGCGAATAAGCTCGCAATTTGATGGTAAACGCATAGGCTTTAGCGTTGAAGATAATGGCCCAGGGATAGATGAATCACAAATTCCAACACTATTTCAACCTTTTACCCAAGGTGATATTGCTCGAGGCAGTGTCGGCTCTGGGCTTGGGCTTGCCATCATCAAACGAATTATCGACCGTCACCAAGGCCAAATCACCCTCTCGAATCGTGCCGCAGGCGGCTTAAAAGCCCAAGTTTGGCTACCGCTAGAATAATCCCAAAATCATAATGACAACGCTGACATTTGATTAGATCTGTCATATTTGTGTCACGCAAAATTCATAAACTCTAGGCAGTTAACTTACCTTAAGTTTCCAATGAAGATTGCATCATGAAGATTTCAACCTTATCACTCTCTGCTTCAGCGCTGTTGTTATTGCTTGCAGGATTATTAGCAGCCGTAGTGCTATGGAGTAGCGACCAAAGGCAACAGATTGAGCAACAAACCCAAGTTCTCCAAGGTATACAGCAGGATTTCCTCGTTGGCGTGCGCCGCGATCTTGATGGCTATTTAGCCAGCGGAAATGCAACCCTACTCGAACAGGCCAAAGCCAAACTCATTAGCATTAAAAACCAACTGGCTGAACTTAACCTCTCGACCTCAGGTAGTACTAACGTTGATGTTCAAGCTGCATTAACCCTGTTTATCCAAGATTTAGACAGCAAATACCGCGCGGCAGGCAAACTCGCGGGTAATCCAAGACAATTGCTCGCCCATGCCGAATCTGAAATGCTCGATTATAACCGCAGGCTCGGCAGCTATGCCGACAAAGGCTTGGCCGTTAATGCAGCAATAGCCGAGCAATATTTGCAATTAAGCCGTGACTTTCCCAGCATTGTTTATCAACTGTCGCAGCTTACCGATGGCTATCTCATTGATAAAAACCAGCAGCTTAAAAATATTCTCGACAGCACCAGCAAAGCGCTTAATCAGTGGCGCGATCAACTCAACACCCTGCCATTAATCGGTATTTACGAACAGCAGGAAGCGGATGAGTTTGCTCTCGGCGGCAGTGAACCGGAACAGATTGAGGTAGGGGAAACTGATCGTAGCGAGCTGCTAAGTCTTGCAAATCGCTACAATAAAGAACTCGCCAATACCCACCAAATGCTCCAAGCCAATCAAGAGATGCAAGTGCAATTAATTCAAGCGATTGGCACGGTTGAACAGCAGCTGATGGCACTCGGTGAGGCCCAAACGGCCAAAAACCAACACTTAAAATATGAGCTGCAACTCATTCTTTATACGATGGTTTCGATTATGGCGCTGTTTGCTATTGGCTATTTAGTCCTGCAACAGAACCGAGTCGTTAAGCCCCTTAAGCGCCTCAATCAAGCCTTTATGCAGTTAAGTGAGTCCAACAGCCGCGAGCGTTTAGACATTAATCGCCGCTGTGAAACTGGCCAAATTGCAGGGCATTTCAATCAGCTACTTAATCGCTTTGAACAGGAAGATGAACTCCAGCGCCAACAAATGACCAAAGTATCACAATCTTTGAGTCAACTAGTGGCCCGCATCACTCAATTATCGCAGCACACTGAGCACACTCAGACCATAGTGGCCGAGACTCAGTCGCAAACTGAGCATATCCGCAGCCTCGCCAATGAGGTTAGCCATACCTCGGCACGGGTTGAACAAAGCGCTGCAGAGACCATGCGCCAAATGCAGTCGAGCCAAGCGGAAGCAGAGGCGGTACTTAGCGCCACCGAGCAGACACAAACCGCCGTTGGCCTGTGCCATGCATCACTCGAAAGCCTGAATAACTCTGTGGCGGATGTTGCCAAAATTATTGATGTGATTGGTAATATTGCCGAGCAAACTAATCTACTGGCGCTTAATGCTGCCATTGAAGCCGCCCGCGCAGGCGAGCAAGGCCGCGGCTTTGCGGTGGTCGCCGACGAAGTGCGCAGCCTTAGCCAACGTACTCAGGTGTCGTTAAATGAAATCGTGAAAATCCTGCAACAACTCACCCAGTCGAATCATGCACTTGGCGAAAGTGTCGATGGCATTGCCAAGGCCACCAGCAGCCAAAAATTACGGGCGCAAAGTTTATGGCAAGTTGCGCAAAACGTGCAAAATCAAGCAAGTGAAATGGCAAACACCGCCAAACAGGGTTCACTTAATGCCAAAGAACAGGTGGATTATCTCGATGAGTTTGTCCGCAGCATGGACAACCTAAAAGACCAAGCGCAAACCAGCTCACAGCAGAGTGAAGTCATCGCCCAAGAAGTGCAGCAAAGTGTGGAAAATATCGAAACCAGTTTAGGTATTGCCGACAGTCGTGTCGTGCCAGTGCGCGCAGCTTAAGCACATAAAAATGGCAGCAAGAAAATAATCTTGCTGCCATTTGCGGATTAACGAGCGTTAGTCGTTAACAGGCATTAGTCGTCAATGCGGCAACTGTGGATTTGCATGCCATCAAACTGACATTCCACATTAACCCATTTACCATCAAAGGTCGCTAATGAGGCATCACTAGCATGGTAACCCCACAGACTGTTCTGGCTCACCTTTCCGGTTAACTCCAGTTCATTACTCTGCTGTTCGAGATCAATTTCCTTCACTAGCCATTGGCCATCGGCTAATTCAACGCCCTCGATTTGCAGCCATTTTTGATCAAGGGTTGCAAGGGTTAAGCCATCGTCAAACTGGGTTCTCGCGTCGATAATAAAGGTAAAGCCATTGATTTGTAGCTGGTTATTGCTATCGAGCGTGGCTCGCCCTTCAAGCTCAAACTTGTTGCCTAAATCGGGTAATGGACCACCCGCATCTGAACTTTCAAAGTCGACCTCTTTGGCCCACAGGCCCTGAGCAGTGGATTGAATATCCACCTCTAGGCGCTTACCTTCCAGCAAATTGCTGCGATTACCATCTTCAAATTGTGTCTGCTCAGTCACATAGAGTCGTGTGCGGCTATTAAGCTCAAACTGGCTCTTGTCTTGGTTAACCCAAGTCACTGTACCCTCTAACTCCATCTCGTTGAACGTCGGCACATCACTCGCATCTTCAACATCGACTTCATGGGCCTTAAATACCGCACCATCCTGTTGACCTTCAACCTCAACCCACGCGCCTTCGGCTAACTGCCCTTCTAACTCGGCATTGGCATAATCGATCAAGGCTGAGCCCAAGCGAAATTGCTGCGCAACAGGATCAAGCCCGGTCACCCGACCTTCGATTTCAGCAATTGCGAAATTCGGGAAAAGGTTAATCGACTCTACCTGCCACTTTCCAACCGCAGTAGGATAGCCATTTACCGCTACCCAATCGCCCTTTTTATATTGGCTAGCTGATACAACGGCTAACTGTATGCCATTGACTGTAATATTATTTTGATTGATGGCACTGATTTCACCGACTAGCGCAGGATCGACAGCAACCGTTTTAGCCTGCTGACCTTGGTTAACCAAATCTAGGCGCATCCCCACTTGAATAGCTTTGGCATCCAGTGGTTGTTGTTGATAACGAATATCTGCATTGGCGATATTAATCTTGTATCCATTCACAGTGATCTGTTGATGGTCTGCGGACACTTGAGTCACAGTCCCCATCACTTTAGCGGGTAAATTCGCGGGAGGTGGCGTCACATCCGTTGATGAACCGTCGCTACCACAGGCGGTCAATAGTAATGCGCTAATACCTATACCTACTAAGTGCTTATTCATTTTTTGTCCCTTATTTACCTTGTTAAATCAACGGCTGGCATCTTAGTATGGGAAACGTCAAGCAAACGTGAAGAAATGAAGATAACGAATGAAAGTATTAATTGTTGATGACAATCATGATGTTATAGAAACAATCATGGACTATTTAACCCTCGAAGGCATTATTGCTGACTGCGCCTATCACGGTGAAAGCGCCATCAATTTAATACAGCAAAACCATTATGACGTGATCATTATGGATATTATGATGCCCAAATTAGACGGTATTCGTACGGTCAAAAAACTGCGCGAAGAGCTGTTTTGTAATACACCAATTTTGTTTTTAACCGCCAGAGATAGCCTGCAGGACAAAATTGATTCCTTTACCTCGGGCGGTGATGACTTTTTAAATAAACCCTTCGCCATGGAAGAACTGTGCCTGCGTCTACGGTCACTGCATAACCGCGGGCCGCGTTTAGATGTAGGCATATTGCGCTTTGGTGAAATCAGCTTAAATGTCGCAACCCAGCAAGTATGCCGCGCGGGTAAGGAAATCAAGCTGAGTAAAATCCAACGCACGATTTTGACGCTACTGCTCAAACGTGCCCCTGCTATTGTGAGTAAAGAACAAGTTATCGATGCAGTTTGGGGTGACGAAGCCCCCTGTAGCGACGCGCTTCGTAGCCATATTTACGGCCTGCGCAGTGCATTGGACAAAGGCTTTACAGATTCCAAACTAGAGACGATTCATGGCCAAGGTTACCGACTCATCCCCTAAGCCATTGCCGAGCTTATATAAAAAAATCCGCCTAACGTTTTTAGTGCTCACAAGCCTAATGTTCGCGATATTCTGGGGCTTGATTTATATCGCCGAAGAACAAATTGAGGTCATTAGCCTTGAACACAAACTGGCGACCGAAACCCGCGAATATCAGAAAAACTATCAACGATTTGGCGATAAAGCCCAGCTCCCCGATATCCACGAACTCACCACCTATTGGAGCAAAGAGTTTGTGCCGCAATGGCTGCAAGCTTATCAACAAACGGGTTTTTATGAGCACCAATTGGGCGCCGAAGATAAGCACTTTTTAATTTCGCCGCACCCATCAGGGCAAGGTTTATTGTATGTGGTGTATAAGGATGATGCGGATGACTTTCTCGATGGGTATGAGGACAGACTGCATTTTTTGATATCCCTCTTCGGGGTAGGTTTACTGCTGTTCATCATGGCCTATGGCTTGTATTTTGTGCGGCTACTATCGGCACCATTTTTTGAAATTGAACGAAAAATCAATGCGCTGACGCCAGAGGAGCCGAGCTTTATCCCTAGCACACCTTACCGTGAAACCCGCCATATCGAACAAACGCTACTGGAAAATAAAGCCAAAATTGCCGCCTATTTTACTCGGGAGCAGGAGTTTAGCCGCTTTGCCTCCCATGAACTGCGCACGCCCATTATGGTGATCCAAGGCTCGACAGAATTGCTAAAAAAACTGCCAAACAGCCCGAACGAAGCCCAGCAGCGGATCGCTAACAAAGCCATTGCCCGCATTGATTACGCAGGCCAACAGATGAAAACCCTCACCGAAACCTTTTTGTTATTAGGCAAGGAACAGATTGAATCGCAACACTACGATCAAGTTGATTTAGCCGCACGGCTTACGCAGCTATTAAGTGAAATGGCGCAGCATTTTGCTAAACACGAAATCCGCCATCAGCTCAGCGTTAACCAAAATACCGCCATTTGCGCACCGGTGAGTTTTGTGGACATAGTGATAGGCAACTTAATTAAAAATGCCTTTAACTACAGCAGTGGCGATATTGAAATCACGCTGAATAACAATCAACTAACCATAAAAAATCCGCTTAGCCACCACAACGCCGAGCCCACGGGCTATGGCTGTGGTTTGATCATTATTGAACGGATAAGCGAGCGCATGGGGTGGCACTTTTCGGCCCAAAGCCTAGGGAATGACTATCTGGCAACAATCCAATTTATGGATAACGGCGAGCAAAAACAGCATCTAAATGAATCCGCTTAAATTCTTCACAACTGCTTCACGCTCGTCTTGGCATGATACTCGCCGCAGATGAGTCGCCCAGCGGCGTAAGATTAGAAAGAGGACATTTAGATGAATAAAATCACCTTAAGCATGTTAGCAATCACATTGTCATTGAGTGCCTTGTGCAGCCAAGCTGGATTTCAACCAACAACGGGCGAACCCCAATTACGTGGCGGCTTTCAAGGCCCCAGCGCACGGCAAATTATTCATGATGTCGTCAGTGCGCTCAATGCCAGCGATGACACTCAAGTGGAGTTAACCGGCCATATCATGTCGTCAATTGGCCACGATGATTATATTTTCCGTGACAGCACGGGCGAGATTAAAATCGAAATTGACGATGATCTGTGGCTCGGACATACCGTCACGCCAGAAACCCAAGTGATTATTCGCGGTGAAGTGGATAAGGACTGGTCAGAAGTCACTATCGATGCCGACAGCATTCAACTCACTCAATAACCGTATAAAAAGCCCGAATAAAAAAGCCAGCCTCACCTAGGCTGGCTATTGTTTTCGCTCAAGCAAGCGGCACATCAGCCCCATAAGTTCAGAGGCATCCGCTTAACATCTTAACTTAAAGCCGCCAACACCACTTCGGCTTTACTCACTTCAAATGACTTAGGTGCTTCAACATTCAGTAACGTTACCACGCCATCATCGATAATCATCGCATAACGTTGTGAACGCACGCCGCCAAAGCCTGCGGTATCCATCTCTAATCCGAGCGCCTTAGTAAAGCTGGCATCGCCATCGGCTAGCATCAGTAGCTCAGACGCATTTTGCGCCTCGCCCCAGGCTTTCATCACAAAGGCATCGTTTACCGATACACAGGCAATTAAATCAACGCCTTTGGCTTTAAACTGATCGGCCAGCACCACATAACCTGGCAAATGCGCTTCAGAACAGGTTGGTGTGAAAGCACCAGGCACTGCAAATAACACCACTTTTTTACCCGCAAACAGTTCGGTAACTTGATGATTTACCATGCCATCTTTTGTTAATTGGCTTAACGTCGCCGCTGGTAATTTTTGACCTTGAGCAATCATGTCTCTCTTCCTTTAGTTAACGTAACTCGCCCATACTAGCCCGAATCCGACAGGATAAACACCGAGAGAAAAAGGGGGATTTGTAGCAGTGGAAGCAAATTGCTATGCGGGAATGCCCCAAGCGAATCGCAAAGTATGCACGTTAGAATGAGTCGAGGTTTCAGTGCTTAGCCTGCTTACTGTTTCGTCAGCATAAAACGACGCAAATCTCTTTCCGCACGCATCACAAAAAGAATTCGAACCTTTTCATCATCATACTTGTAAAAAACACGACATGGATTTACTACTACTTCACGATAATTGAGCCGCTCTAGTTCTGGTGGAATACGCCCAGAATCGGGAAAATCGACTAAACGCTCAACCTTTGCAAAAACCATTTGAACCAGTTGCTTGGCAGCAACGATATTTTCAAGCGCGATATATTCGGCAATATCATTCAGATCAGCTAAAGCAGGTTCCGTCCAAATTATTTCAGCCATTTTGACATTCTGTCCTTAGCATCTTGATGGTTGACGACTTTTCCATCCGCTAAAGCTCGCTCACCACGTGCAATACCTTCAAGGATCGCCAAACGATTTTGCATAAACTCATAATCTTCTACATCAATAAGATAAGCTGACGGTTTACCATGCTCAGTGATCAATACAGGTTCTTTCGTCTCATGCAGATCGGCAAGGATCTTAGTTGCTTGACGTTTTAGTGACGTCACGAGTTCCACTTTCATTTGAACATCTCCCGAAAAACACTAAAGTGATACTATTCTATCACTATTAAGCATAACAAGCTTTGAAACGGCTAACGGCAAATGCAGCGCGCAGCGGATTGATTTCGTAGTCAGTGTTTTGCTGGCAATAAAATGCGTCTGTTAGCGTCTGTAACTGCAAAGATGGGCAACCTCATCCTGTGTTTCTTGCGAAAACAGCGCCAATTGCTCATCAGTCAATACACCATGATGCTTCAAGGCTGCTATTTTAACGACCGCATTACTACGTTTAAGATCATCAAACATCTCAGCGATGGCATTATCTTCTTTGTTTATCACTGTCCAAAGAGCTAAGTAAGCCTCATGCTCCCTACCTTTACGGGTAGATGATATCTGCTCTATACGCTCAAAAATTGTCTCGCATGCCGAATTGAGCAAACTCTGTTTGAGGCTGCTAAGCCTCTTCCAATCTTTTTCAGGTACAGATGACATCTGACAGTTCTCCTAATACATGAGGCTAATAAATAAGGCCACCCCAAATAAAACAAGCACATAATGCACTTTAGGTTTGCCCACAACTTACTCAGGCCAAAGTGGCCTGAATAGGGTCATTAAAAATACTTAGGCAGCATCATCGAAAAGAATCGACGTTTTAAGATGGGTGTCCACTTTCTTGCAAAATCAACATTTTAGGATGAGTGTCCATTTCCTTCTTCATTTCCTTCTGATTTGAAAAGCATCGTATCTAAAAAAGAATTAACTTTCGATCGTATTAGCTTTATGTCGTTAAAGTTTTTATTTGAGTCAACTTCACTTTCTCTTGATATGAAACTTAAATACATAATCAACTCCATATGTAACTCATGAATAAGTTTTAACTCATCTTTATTAAGTGAATGCTCATACTTACGAATATCAGTAACGATAGCATTAATTGCATCAAGTGAATGAATAACACCAGAAGATGGCACTTTATTGAAAGTCACACCAATATTAGGAGACTCATGAATGCCTGAAGTATCTCCTAAAGTGACTCGACCTTCTCCCTCACCCATTGCTTTTAAAATTTCGTCTAATTTCTGACTATATTGAGTGAGATAGTTTTTCCATTGTGGTAAGTACTTTCTAGAAATACTGATCCCTTGATGGCGAGGAATAAATATATCAAAAAGCCAAAAAATAAAAGTTGCTATAGCGCCGCAAGATACATTAAACAACAGACCGGAATAATCCCATGGAGTGAGCCAATTTTTGATACAATCTGAATTAAGTAAGATAACTGGCAAAGGAATTTTAGACTCTTTGATTGCCAAGAATATAAAGCAAAACGCAATAAAAAAGATAAAACGCTCTGAAATACTGGTCTGTTTAAAAAGTTTTTTAATTTTAAAAATCAAAGGTTCCTCCCATTTTTTATCTGATATTTAGCCAGAATATTAATATCAAAATCATGTTTATACGCCTAATCTCACCTCTGAACACTTGGTAAAATCACTCACAACTCACTGATTTAAAATTTGATTTCCACAATAGCAAAAATTGTTCTGGGTAGAAAGTGCGCAAATGCATGATTTCTGTTTGTTTTGCGGTGTGCATTTTGAAATAAAAAAAGCAGCGTATCGATGGATACGCTGCCTTGTTAGGGGGAGACCGACTTCTTACTCTGCGTGTATTAGTCGGTATGGTCTTTGATAAACTCAGTCACATTGCATATCAGAATCAAATCTTAAATAAACTCTTCACGTTTACGCAGTACCGCCAACAGTCCTAGACCAAGCAGAGCGAAGAAAGAAACTGCGCCGCCTTCATCTACAATGATCACCTCGCTTGAGCTATCGCGGTCACGACTTTCTAGCGGCAATGCGTACAAACCATCGGTATTATCGGCGCTAATGCTTGCCACGATACCGCTGTAACCGACCTCATAGACATCGATTAACACATCGTAGTGATCCGTTTGATAGCCAGTGTAGAGGGTAGTCAGCACTTGGTAATCATCCTGAGTCGAGTCACCGTAGATGGTAAACACGTCCGTGGTGTAATAATGCACCCAAGGGCCACCGTTACGGCTGAGGTATAACTCGGCAAACAGGTCAGCGCGCTCATTAAGATATGCGCCAAACACATCCACATCAAAGGTCACGCTAAAGGTTCGATAAAACCCATCGTAATCAAAGTCTTCAAATAAGCGGCTGCTGGCATCATAAATCGCAAAGCTGTGATAAATCGGGGCGCGATAGGGATCTTCCGTGGCCGCACTTGAACTAGGGATCGGCTGACTCGTATGTTTGGCGATCACTTGTTCGCGGATCATGGGGGTCGCACCCATCAATTGCACGCGATGGGTACTTGGGCTTTTTGCCGACATCGACGGCGCTAAAGATTTCACCGCGGCCGCGGCGGCTTGCTCCACATTTTGAGCAGGGGCCGACTGTTGCAGCAGGCTTAGTGCTTGCTGCTCTTGCTCTGCGGCCTGCTCGGCATCAGCTTTTTTCGCCATCCCGATACTGGCTGCACTAAAGGGCGCCAAGTTTGACTCGTCGCTCGGCTGCGCGCTCACCATTGTTGATGCGAGCAATGCCCCAGCTAATGCCATAGCCTTCACATAAGCCGTGGTGGCGATAGTTTGTTTCAGTGTGTTCATCTTGAATACCCCATTGGATAATCCGTTCAAATTGGTGACATTAAAGGGCACTCAAGGTGAACATAAGCTGAACATTAAAATCTGCCATTTTTGCGAGCAAAAATATCGTTCAGCCCTAATTCATCTGGGCTGATTAACACTACTCATATGTCAGATGAACACTGGATATGACTTGTGTGCGCGGCATTGGTTCTGGCGCTAGTTTGTAAATAGCGCTTGCCTGAATCACTGTGAATTTCAAAGGAATTGTGTTTACCAATTGGCTGATCTCTATGTGTTTGTTATGTTGATGAGGTATTCTTAGTCGACTCGATAAACTATCCACCCCGCAACTTACTTAAGATCGCCGAACCTGTACGGGTAACAGATATGAAACTTGGTTTGACACTGATCCTCATCACCTGCTTATGCGCCTCCTTTGGCAGCATGGCGGGCAATGATAAACACGATGATCGCAATCAATCGCGCGGCCAAGGCGTGAACAATGAGCGACGCCTTGTGGTGAATAGTCCAGATCAAGCCGTGGCTATGGCGCAGCGTCAATATCGAGGCAAAGTGCTCAGCGTGCAGTCGAACGGCTCGGGCTATCGCGTCAAAATCCTCAATAATGATGGCCAAGTTTTTTCAGTTTCGGTGGATGCCGCCACAGGACGCGTGTCGAGGAATTAATATGCGACTCTTACTCGTTGAAGACGACGTAGCACTGCAAACCAACTTAAAGCAGCACTTGCTGGATGCCCATTACAGCATTGATGTCGCCAGCGACGGTGAAGAAGGCTTGTTTCAAGCCGTTGAATATAACTATGACGCCGCCATTATCGATGTCGGTTTACCTAAACTCGACGGTATTAGCCTTATCCGCCGCATTCGCCAAAAACAACGCGCTTTTCCGATCCTAATCTTAACCGCGCGCGACAGCTGGCAAGATAAAGTCGAAGGCCTCGATGCCGGTGCCGATGATTATCTCACTAAACCGTTTCATCCCGAGGAATTGGTTGCTCGCCTTAAAGCCCTTATTCGCCGCTCGGCGGGTAAGGCAAGCCCAATTATCACAAACGGACCATTTAGCTTAAATACCAGTAGCTTAGAAGTACGCAAAGAGGGCGAACTCGTTACCCTCAGCGGCTCAGAGTACAAGCTGTTTGAAATTTTTATGCTGCATCAGGGCGAAGTGAAATCCAAAACCGCGCTCACCG
Source organism: Shewanella cutis (assembly GCF_022410515.1). Taxonomy (GTDB): domain Bacteria; phylum Pseudomonadota; class Gammaproteobacteria; order Enterobacterales; family Shewanellaceae; genus Shewanella; species Shewanella cutis. The sequence continues at coordinate 65,911 of NZ_JACSDI010000017.1, forward strand.
AACATATTTATGATCAGGATTTTGATCTCGACTCTAACGTTATCGAAGTCTTTATCCGCCGTTTACGCAAAAAGCTCGACCCCGATAACCAATACAATCTAATCGAAACCCTGCGCGGCCAAGGCTATCGTTTACGAGTCATAGCTCCTGAGCAAGGTACTGATGAGTAAACGCGCGCTTGTCTGGCAGTTGCTCAACTCCTTAAAGACTCGGCTCGTCCTCAGCGCGCTGCTGTTTATCTTAGTGCTATTGCCGCTGATTGGCGTCGCCCTCAATGACGCCTTTGCCGAGCAGGTAAAAAGTGCCGCTAAAAATGAGCTGAGTGCCTATGTGTATTCGATATTAGCGGTCACAGAGGTCGAAAATAAACGGATTTTTATCCCTGAATTAGTGCTCGAGAACCGCTTTAACCTTATTCAATCAGGGCTTTATGCCATCGCGACCACAGAGAATGCCGAGCATAAACAAAGTATCGTCTGGCATTCGCAATCCTTTATGGGTATCACGCCACCAGCACAGTTCACCATTCCTCCAACCGGCAAAAGTGCCTTTGAGCAAATCGACCTCGCGGGCGCGCCACACCTTATCTACAGCTTTAGCGTGAGCTTTGCCAGCCTGAATGAAAATGTGCCGGTGACTATCCATATCATTAAGGATGAACAGGAGTTTCAGCAGCAGATAGCCCAATTTAATCAACAACTTTGGACTTGGTTGCTGATATTAATTCTCGTGATGCTGGTGTTTCAGTTGAGTTGGTTGATTTGGACCATTAGGCCGCTGGCACGCTTTACCCAAGAGCTGCACGATGTGGAACAAGGTAAATCAACCCAACTGAGCAGCCAGTACCCCAGCGAGTTACAGGCGGTTGCGCGGCAATTGAATATCCTACTCAATACCGAGCAAACCCAGCGTAAGCGCTATCGCAATGCCCTTGCGGATTTAGCCCATAGCCTAAAAACGCCACTAGCGGTGATTAAAAGTCAGGTGGATTTAAGTGAAGCCTCGAGTGAGCAAGTGTCGAACATCAGCCGCATTATCAGCCACCAGCTCAAACGCGCCCAAACCGCTGCGGCCGCCTCCTGGCATTTAGGGATTAAGGTGGATGAGGTCGCCAATAAACTGCTACGCACCTTAGCCAAGATCTATCGAGAGCCGCCGATTAACCTCAGTGGCGAACTCGCTGAACAAGCGGTTTTTAAAGGTGATGAAGCTGACCTCACTGAGATTTTAGGTAACTTGCTCGACAATGCCTGCAAAGCCGCCAAATCAACGGTCAAATTAACCGTCACTGGCGATGCCTATCAATTGCAACTTTGTATTGAGGACGATGGTCCAGGGATTAGCGATGCCTTGCAAACGCAAATCTTTGAGCGCGGGATCCGCGCCGACTCTTATCACCAAGGTAACGGCATAGGCCTCGCGATTGTCCGCGATTTAGTGGATAGCTATAACGGCCGAATTTCCGTATCACGTTCAGAAACCTTAGGTGGCGCCAAATTTACCGTTAGTTTTATCCATTCAGTTTAATCTTTTACTTTCAATGCCATATATCGTTTTATTGGTAAGAAAATAAATCTACAACACGCTTTTGCCGCACAATATACTTTCAGCTTATGTTCATATTCACGCGCCTATGATGCCAATAACATCCGCAAATAGGATTATTGGAGCAAACCATGAACAGATTACATCGATGGAACTGGTTAGTGTTATCGGCGGCATTAGTTGCCCTGCCTTTTACCGCACCAACGCACGCCACAGGCGTATCCGTCAGCCAAGGTTCAAGTGCTTCACCGAGCCAAGCCGAACTCGAACAGATGCTTGCGCCCATTGCTCTCTATCCCGATAGTTTATTGAGCCATATTTTGATCGCCTCAACCTACCCCCTCGAAGTGGTACAAGCACAGCGTTGGCTAGAGGTTCATCCTAAGTTATCAGTCGACCAAGTGATGTCGCGTACCGAAGATAAGGGCTGGGACCCCAGTGTTAAGGCACTGATGGCTTTCCCCAATGTATTGCAAAAAATGAGTGAAGATTTGGAGTGGACCCAACGGCTTGGCGAAGCCTTTTTGGCCGATGAAGCCCAAGTGATGGACGGCATTCAATCGCTCAGACAACAAGCGGACAAAGCCAACAGCTTGGCCAATATGGACAATATGGCAATTACCCGTGCCAACAATCAGATCATCATCGAGCCAGTACGCCGCGAAGTGGTATATGTGCCCTATTATGATCCCCGCGTGGTTTACGGCACTTGGCGCTGGGGCGTGGCCTATCCGCCCGTTTATTGGCAGTTTGGTGGCTATGTAGGCAACCCTTATCGCCCAAGTCACAGTTACTTTTATTGGTCTCCCGGGATCCACATTTCCTTTAACTACTTCTTTAGCTCGTTCCATTGGCATCGCCATAAAGTGGTGGTGATAGATCACCATCACTCCCACCATTATCGTCCACGGGAAAGGTACTCGGTAAGCCATGGTGCTCAACCTTGGAAACATAAACCCGAACACAGGCGTGGCGTGGTTTACCATAATCCGGTGGTAAAGGAGCGCTACTACGGTGACAGCAAGTTCCGTGGCCGTGACTCCCACTCCACAGGCAGTGGTCAGCACTTTACCAGCCAGTACTCGAAATCGCGTGAACATCAAGATACGCGTGATAACCGCGACAACGAGGGTTATAACAAGCGCCATGATAAGGACAGAGGCAATAACCTAAGTCGCGATAATCACTACAGCCGCGAGCGTACGCCCAGCTTCCAAAGCACTCAGGCCGAGTTAAAAGAGCGCCGCGTGGCACCGACAAACGCTGCGCAAGCGAGTAAGGAAGGTTACAAAAGAGAGCGTAACGACAATGCTCGTCAGGATAATCAGGTAAGGCAAATGCAGGCCAAAGCATCGCGAGAACAAACTAGGGACTACTCAACAAGGCAGTATCAGACTCGAGATCAGCAGCCGCGCAGCTTTGAGACCCGAGCTCAGCCACCGCGACACGAAACGCGCCCCGAGGTAAGACGCCCCGAACTGCAACGTATCGAGCAGCCCCGTCAAGCACAGCCAAGACAACGAGAAGAGACTAGAGTAAGACAAAGCGAGCCACGCCAACATATGCAGGCCGCACGCAGCGTGGAGCGTAATCAAGGCCGCTCGACTCAGAGCCAAGAACGTCGCCACCGGGAATAATTAACTTCAACTCAGGTTAAGTAATGGATAAATGCCATCAATACAGCAAAAAACTCAAGTAATGTCCCCTCAAACTTGCGCGTTGTACCAATGATAGGGCGAATTGATGCGTTAATAGCGAGTTTATTACAAGTCAATTCAACACTGTGAGCGGTGCAACGATCTGTTTGATATGCATTTATCATCCAAAGTTAAGGTTATACCAATCACATTAAATATCTAATCAGTTCAGAGCCTCACAGGCATTTCAATCCAAGGCGCATTGACGCAGAAATGGTCATTCCCTTTTAAGTCAATGCAACACCGGAGTGGGATGCCTGTGTGGCTCCCAAAGGGCGGGTTTCAACGCGCTTTATACTGCGTTTAAGGCTTTTGACAGAGCACCACTATGCCTTCAAGCCTTCGCCTAGTCTAAAGCGCGTTCAATTCCCGCTGAATGAACAGATATTTAATACGATTGGTAATAATTAAGCACGGCTTCCCGTTTAGCCCCACAAACAACTACCTTCTGGACATATTGTTGCGCTGGTGAGGACCAACCATCTTTCGATTAAGATCCTAAACTCATCTCATATTCCCAAATAAACTAAATCAACAGATTTTAATAACCAAAATTAGTTATATAGTCATAGAGAAGCCTAAAATGTGGCTTTATCGTTTTATGAGTTGAGGTTGTATCGACACACACTCGGAGGAAACAATATGACTACGTTATTAATAGTGCCAGGATTTGGTGGCAGCGGCCCCTTACATTGGCAAAGTTGGATTGCTCAAAAGTACACATCATCTTTATGGGTCAATGACTTACCCTTACTAGAACCGAAAATCCATATTTGGGCCGATGCAATATCCCGTGCAATGGATAACATCGAGGGGAAAATCCTCATTTTAGCCCACAGTTTTGGCTGCTTAGCCTCAAGCCTAGCAATTGCTCGTCATCCACAACGAGTCGTCGCGGCGATTTTAGTTGCACCAGCATCACCAGAACGCTTTTCAGAAAATGGCCATATTCTGCCCAAACACGATGACACGCCGACGATCCGGAATTTATTACCGAAACAAACACTTGGAATCAGTGGTCTAGTGATTGCTAGTGAAAATGATCCTTGGATGCCTTTCAATCAAGCAGCTTCATTGGCCAAATCCTTTGGTTTACCCACCATTAATCTGGGCTTAAGTGGCCATATCAATGTGGATTCAGGGCATGGGCAATGGCCACTGATTGATGTTCTGGTAGGTAATTTTTTGTTTCAAAATGAAAATATTCCACCAATACCATCCACAAAAACGGCTCAAGACAAAACCACGCCCCACTTATTTCCAAATGGAATATAAAATCGCAAAATATACCTTTTTAGTTATCATCGTTACCCTATAATCAGCATTATGGTGTCAAAAACCACCAAATGAGGACATCTATGGCAACCAAAGAAGAGTTAGAACAAACCTTAGTTCCAACACTGCTCAGTAACCTTGAAAAATTACTCGGTCGTATTGAGTTTGGAACGGTGGAATTAACCTTTCACCATGGAAAATTAGTCCAACTAGAAAAGAAAGAAAAATTTCGATTAGACCAATTATCTCAATCGAAGTAGCTGTAAAAAAGGTAATTAGTAACAACCCCACATCGCTGACCGGTCCACCGGAAGCCTTATTTAACATTATGAGGATTTCGGTATGAGTATTTTATCTCGGTTACAACAAGCAACACTTGCCCTAACATTCACCTCAGTTAGCTTTATTGCGCTTGCTGAAAATACTTTGTTGAATGTTTCCTATGATCCTACCCGAGAATTTTATCGGGAATATAACCAACTTTTTAGTCAATATTGGCAAAAACAAGGCCATGAAGCTCCTACCGTCCGTCAATCCCACGGTGGTTCAGGCTCGCAAGCTCGCTCAGTTATCGATGGCTTAGAAGCGGACGTTGTCACACTGGCATTGGCCTATGACGTTGATGCATTGAGACAAAAAGCAGATTTAATTCCTGAAAATTGGCAAAGCCGACTCCCTCATAATAGCTCTCCTTACACTTCAACTATTGTGTTGCTAGTACGTAAAGGAAATCCCAAGAATATCCATGATTGGAATGATTTAGCCCGCAAAGGTGTAGAGGTTATTACCCCGAATCCTAAAACATCAGGCGGGGCACGTTGGAACTACCTCGCCGCTTGGGGGTATGCACTGAAGCAATACGGCTCTGAAGAAAAAGCCTTAGAGTTTGTCACGCAGATTTATAAAAACGTACCAGTACTCGACTCAGGCGCCCGCGGTGCAACCAATACTTTTGTACAGCGACAAATTGGTGATGTTTTTATCGCTTGGGAAAACGAAGCATTTCTTGCTGTCGAACAATTAGGTAAAGGAGAGTTCGAGATTATTGTCCCGAGTGTCAGTATTCTTGCTGAGCCGCCAGTCGCTATTGTCGATAAAAATGTTGATCGCAAAGGAACTCGCAAACTGGCAGAAGCCTATTTGGCTCAGCTTTATTCTGATGAAGCACAACATCTTGCTGTAAAACACTTTTATCGCCCAGCTAATCCAACCATTTCTAATCAATATAAGGATAAGTTTCCCCAATTAACCTTATTTACTATTGATGACGTCTTCGGTGGTTGGAACAAGGCACAACAAACTCACTTCAATGATGGTGGTTATTTCGACGCCATTCTAAGCAAAATCAGTAAATAAACTTAGTGCGGTTTCCCCTACAAGAAGCCGCTTATCTATTTGATTCACCATGGAATAATATATGGGTAAGGCAGTTATGAAATCGGTTTTGCCAGGTTTTGGTATTACCTTGGGCTTCTCAGTTTTATATTTAAGCCTCCTTTTTCTACTCCCTGTGGCTGGATTGTTCCTGTTTACGCTGCAAATGAGTTGGGCTGATTTTTGGGTCGCAATAAGTCATCCTCAGGTTGTAGCCTCTTACAAGTTGTCATTTGCGGCGTCTTTTATTGGCGCCACGATAAACGCTGTCTTTGGTACGTTAGTCGCTTGGGTGCTTGTACGCTATCAGTTTTTAGGCAAGAAAGTCGTTGATGCTTTGGTGGATCTCCCGTTTGCATTACCCACTGCAGTGGCTGGTATTGCATTGGTTACGCTCTATTCAACCACGGGTTGGGTCGGCCAATATCTATATTTATGGGGAATTAAAGTTGCCTACAGTGAGATCGGCGTTGTTATTGCGTTAACTTACATAGGCTTGCCCTTTGTAGTTCGCACCGTTCAACCCGTTTTAGCCGACTTTTCTAAGGAATTAGAAGAAGCCTCAGCCTCCCTTGGTGCGAGTCGATTCACGACGATAAGACGAGTCATTTTACCTGCAGTATTGCCTGCATTATTGACGGGTTACGCCTTAGCGTTTGCCAAAGCCGTGGGTGAATATGGTTCTGTCATTTTTATCTCTGGCAATTTGCCCTATCGCACCGAAATTACTCCGCTACTGATCGTCTCCAAAGCTGAGCAATATGATTATAACGGTGCCGCCGCCATCGGCGTAGTTATGCTCGCAGCCGCATTCATCTTATTGTTAATCATTAATAGCCTACAGTGGTGGGCGAGTAAAAGAGGCTAACTAAATGAACACGTTATCTCCCACAACCGACCACGCCATCACAGAAGCACCTTGGATAAAGTGGAGTTTGATTGGCCTTGCGTTAAGTTTTCTCGCGTTATTTTTAGTTCTACCTTTAGCAGTCGTACTCTACGGTGCTTTCGAGGCTGGTATTAATGTTTGGTGGCAAGCAATCACAGATCCTGACGCGCTTGCGGCCATTCGCTTAACGTTACTGGTATTAATTATTGTTGTACCAACCAATGCCATTTTCGGCGTAGCAATCGCTTGGGCCATTGCTAAATTTGAGTTTAGGGGAAAAACCTTACTAATCTCGATTATTGATATGCCCTTTGCCATCTCACCTGTCGTCGTGGGATTGATTTTCGTGATCCTCTTCGGTGCCCAAGGATGGTTTGGACCTTGGCTCGCTGCCCATGATTTAAAGGTCATATTTGCCGTCCCAGGAATCATCATTGTCATTATGTTTGGCACTTTACCCTTCGTGGCGCGCGAATTGATCCCACTGATGCAACAACAGGGCAAAGATGAGGAAGAAGCCTCGCTGACCTTAGGCGCCAATGGCCTGAAAACCTTCTGGTACGTCACGCTACCGAATATTAAATGGGGCTTACTCTACGGCGTGATCCTCTGTAATGCCCGTGCGATGGGCGAGTTTGGTGCGGTCGCCGTAGTATCAGGTCGCATTCGCGGCGAGACCAATACGATGCCGCTTCATATAGAAGTGCTCTACAACGAATACATGTTTACAGCCGCGTTTGCAGTATCGTCACTACTCACAGGCTTAGCACTGGTGACTATCGTGCTTAAAAGCATGGTGGAGTGGAAAGATGAACGTAAACATAAAACCCACTAAGCGCACCACTTTATTGAAGAGACCACTATGAGCATACATATCCAGCAAGTTAATAAGCATTTTGGTAACTTTGTCGCGGTTGATTCTGTGAACTTAGAGATAAAAACAGGCGAATTAACAGCCCTGTTAGGTCCATCAGGCTCAGGCAAAACAACATTATTACGAATTATTGCCGGACTCGAGCAGGCCGACAGCGGAATCGTCAAATTCAACGGTGAAGACATTACCACTCAACATGTGAGTGAGCGTGGTGTCGGCTTCGTATTCCAACACTACGCCCTATTTAAACATATGACAGTGTTCGAAAATGTGGCCTATGGACTGACGGTCAGGCCAAGAAAAACACGCCCAAGCAAGGCAGAAATTGCCGAGAAGGTGCATTCATTACTCAAACTCGTCCAATTAGACTGGACCGCTGATCGCTATCCATCACAACTCTCTGGTGGGCAAAGACAGCGCATCGCCCTTGCCCGAGCATTGGCGGTAGAGCCAAAAGTCCTACTGCTTGATGAACCCTTTGGTGCTCTTGATGCAAAAGTCCGCGCTGAATTACGCCGTTGGCTCAGACGCTTACACGATGAAATTAATGTAACTACGGTATTTGTCACCCATGATCAGGAAGAAGCACTCGAGGTGGCCGATAAAATTGTAGTGATGAATAAAGGTCGTATCGAGCAGCAAGGCACACCAGAAGAAGTCTATGACACACCGAGCAATCCCTTTGTGTATGAATTTCTGGGTAACGTAAACCTATTCCATGCAAGGGTAAAACACGGCCATAGCACTATCGGCAATATTCATATTCCCTCACCAGAACATGCGGAGAGAGAAGAAGAACAACAAGGTTTAGCCTATGTACGTCCACATGAAATCGAAGTTTTAACACAACCAACTGAAAATGCTATAAAAGTTAACTTAGATCTCGTAACCATCGTCGGTCCAGTTGCGCGATTAGAAGTGTTGACCGAAATCGATGAGCAACTGATCCACGTTGAACTGTCCAAAGTGCAATTTAAACAGCTAGGGATCAGTAAAGGCGATAACGCTTGGATACAGCCACGCTATTCCAAAGTGTTTTTAGGGGAGGGCATTTAACGGTTTAAAGAGTGTCGTAAAAGAGCGCGAATCTTCGCGCTCTTGTGGATGGTGACTCCACTAAAACTTTAAGGTCAAGGACTGGCCTTCACCCATGCCTTGCCACTCGATGGTCAGCTCCATTATCTCGTTGAGAATATGTTCAAAATCAGATTCTGAAATCTCAGGCACGGCTAGCTTTCGATTGCCGCAAGCCTGCTCAAGTAAATAGATAAATCCCGCATAGCTAGGCGTGTCGGCCGACCACAACAGAGATTGCAATGCTTCAACCGTCGATTCGGTTTGCCAAATTTCCGTTTTATCGGCAACCGCTAAAGAAGCCTCGTTATGCTCAAGGGTGAAATTGATATCCGCACCGGCACGTATTTGGGAGAAAAAGGCACCTTGAATGCGCAAGCGCTTTTCTACAACGTAGTGAATCATATCGTGGGGAGCAATCCCCTGCTCGGGCATTTGCGTTTGTGTGGCACTGCCATCCATACGTACGCAACGTAATTGAGCGTAACGGGTCGAACCTTTAGTGAAGATAACTTGCATAGCGCTGTCCTTAATGTATCCATTTCCCATCACCAGACTGACTCAAGTATAGTGCTAAATGGATAAAAAACGGCCTAAAAATTGCGCTCAATAAAACGGAAACAATCCTCTGCAGTTAAGGGTTTACTGAAATAATATCCCTGCACCAGATCGCACCCCATGCTTGAGAGCAGCACCAGTTGAGCTTCGTTCTCGACCCCTTCAGCCACCACGGTTAATCCTAGTTCATGGGACATGGAAATCGTTGCTGCACTGATTGCCGCATCGTTTGGATCATTTTCAATATCCTTCACAAAGGATCGATCCAGCTTGAGCCTGTCTAAGGGCAGCAACTTCAAATACGAGAGTGACGAATAGCCTGTGCCAAAATCATCAATCGCCAATTCAATCCCCTGCTGACGGAGGTCGGCCAGCAACTTGGCATTTTGCTCTGGATACTGCATGGCGACACTTTCAGTAATCTCAAGCTCCAATGCCCCCTTACCCAGCTGATATTGGGCTAACACATTGATAATATCCGCGACTATTGTGTCTTTACGTAACTGGTGCGCCGACAAATTAACGGCCATCCGCAACGTTTTAGCGCCCTTTTTACGCCACTGCGCCAGTTGTGCGAGGGCATTTTCGAGCACCCATTGGCCAATGGGGATAATCATATCGATTTCTTCGGCGATAGGAATAAAACGATCGGGAGCGACCAGGCCTAATTCGGGATGTTGCCAGCGGATCAGCGCCTCAACCCCAACGACTTGCCCAGTGTTAATATCAATTTGAGGTTGATAGTGCAGCCTTAATTCATTACGGGTGATGGCTTGCCTGAGGCCTGTCTCTATCTGCTGGCGCTCAGTCACTAGGGTGTTCATGGCGGCGGTGAAAAACTGGTAATTATTTCTTCCTGCGGCTTTAGCACGATACATGGCCATATCGGCGTTTTTCATTAATGCCTCAACACTGTCACCATCGGCTGGGAATAGGCTGATCCCAATACTTGGCGAAGAGTGTAAGGGTTTGCTATCAATGATGTAGACTTGATTCAAACCGCTGCGCAAGGCTTCTGCGACCTTAGCAACACTGTCATGATCTGTATCAGATAACACCACCACAAATTCATCACCACCCAAGCGCGCAACAATATCATCTTGACTAATAATGGTATTTAAGCGCCGAGCCACTTCTAGTAACAACATATCACCGACATGATGACCTAAGGTGTCATTGATATTTTTAAAGTGATCCATATCGATAAACATTACTGCAATCTGCGTGTTAGTAATGAAGGCATCTTGGAATACTTGCTCTAAGCGTGACTGCAGGCTAAGCCTGTTGGGTAATAAGGTCAGTGAATCATGGTGGGCTAAAAAGTGGATGCGTTCCTCATTGATTTTTCGCTCACTGATATCAGTAAAACTACCAATATAATGGCTGATCGCCCCCGTTTCGTCGCGCACCACCGACATCATCAACCACTTAGGAAAATCATAACCCTCCTTGTGGCGATCCCACACTTCTCCTTGCCAAAAACCCGTTTGTTCTAGTGCTGCTCGCACTTGGGCATCCACGCTCTTATCAGTACGATCAGATTCAATAAAGCGACAATTTTTGCCAATTATCTCCTCCCTTGAATAGCCGGTAATTTGAGTAAAGGCGCTGTTCACATCCACAATAATGTCATTAGCATCAATAATGGTGATACCTTCACCACTTTGCTGAAATACTTGAGCCAACAGGTTTACTCGAGCAACGGTGCGTTCTTGCTCGGTAATATCTTCCACAACAAACAGGATGAGCGGCTCACCATTGGCCGCCGTCACTAAGGAACCATTTAACCTGACGGCTACCAACTGCCCATCTTTATGGCGATAGTGCTTTTGGTAGGGACCATAACGGTGTGTTTGCTTGAGACGTTCAAGCTGCTCGGCTTCGCTTGCACGGTAACGGATCGGGGTAAGATCCCAAGGTTCAAGGGCTTGTAGCTCCTCCAATGTGTAGCCAGTAATCTCGCTAAACGCTTGGTTAATTGCAACAAACTGACCATCCTCAAGGCGTTTTAACACGTGGCCTACAGGCGCCTTATCGAACAGGTTACGGTATTTTTCTTCACTCTCAACTAAGGTGGCTTGGAACGCTTGATTACGCGCAATCTCCTTCGAGAGCGCCATGGTTTTTTCGGCCACTTTATCCGCAATCCGATACCGCTCACCGGAAGAGATTAATGTCATCCCACTCACTACCGCACAGGTGATAAAGGCTAAAAGTAACAGGAGTAACGATAGACTAAAGGTTTCGCCCATCAGGGCAGCATAGGACTCGTAAATCACAATATGCCAATGACGATCAGCCAGCATTAAATGGGCTTGATAGTATTGGCCGGATTTATCGCTGTGCAACTTGCCAGAAAAACTGGGAAATTTTTTCTGACTGTTTGCGTAAAGCAAAGCCCCATCGGCACTCATATCCGTCAGCCGCCAATGCAAGCCTTTTACTTGTTCAACTTTATTGATGATGCTTTGGATGTCGATGACCGCCGAACAAAACCCTTTAACGTTACCCACACGATCGAAGGAAGGCACCAATAGTAACGTGCCTCCGGGACCATTAGGGTCCTCTGCTAACTGAATCTTGCTCGTCATCACAGGAGCAAGTGTTGCCCTCACTTTTGCAATCGCGGCAGCCCTTACTGGCTCACTGTTAAGATCCAATCCAAGTACGCTTCGGCTACTATTCAGGGGTTGCACATACTTAACGGGCACAAGCCAACCATCGGCGTTAGGTTTACCGTCTTCTACATATTTAATATTGAAAGCTCGCCCCAGCTCATCCCTAGTCGCGGACTCAAAACTATTTTTATCGCGTAGTGCAACCAACGGGGACCAAGCCCAAGCCCTAAAACCATCTAACTGCAGTTGGTTACGTATACCGAACTGAATAAACTCATGTTCAGAGACCTCTTCACTGTTATCAAATAGGCTGGCTAAAGCAACTAACTGCTGTAGATTCGTTCCCTGAAAACTTTCCACACTACTAATAATGGCGTTGGATTGAATTTGAAATTTATCCTGCAGTTGCTGCCGCTGGTTCATATCTGCGTAGTAATAAATCCCAACACAGAGTAAAAAACCAACCAACAATGGGAGCCCTGTTTGAATCCGTCTTGAGCGCCAAATCGCTCGCCTATCGAACACTAACATGGTTAACGGGATAAAAATCACTGCACCAAGAAAATCCCCCATCCACCAATTGAGCATACTGCTAACAACATCCGCACTGGTAATTGTGCCGCCCAAAACAAGGGCAACATTGCCAAACAAAGAAGCAATAAAGCAGCTAGCACTTAGACCTACCATTGATTTGATGACTGTTTCTGGTTTGTCTAAGGTCAACAGAGGATCAATATATTGAATAATGCGCGCAGAAATAATCGTTTGCAGTAACGTGCCCAAGGCGATAGTGAGAGGTAACCAACCTAAGTGCAGCTCCTGACCAATATTAATATTAGTCAGGAGCGACCCAATAAAAACACCACCCCAAGGCGCACGCCCTTTCCACAAGAGGCAAGAAGCAATTGCAACCCCAGCCGCAGGCCAAATTGCCGCAGAATATCCGGGAGGCAAGGCAATCATCAAGCCCATTTGACCTAAGATATAGTAGGCTAAGGCTATGAATAAATTGACCTGAATATAAGCAAATGCGTTTATATATAATCCCTTGTATTGATGGGGCGATAATCAGAATGAAGCCATCATGCCTTAATCTGCAAATCAATCACAAGCGTAGCAAAACTTTTAACGAGTTGAGGAACGAATACCAACTCTGATAGCCGCATTAAGGTTATTTATGGCTGCCGCTTAGATCAATTAGCGCTATTGCCCATACCAACTTCGACAGAGCGTAATGCGGTAATCATGCCTTATGGCATTTAATTGAACCGCGCCTTGGTCGGGAGTCATGATGGCTAACGCCCAAACTTAACTCAGTAAGTTGACGTCGAATCTGCATTTATTTGCTTTATTTTTCTTATGGTTGAGTTAAAACATGATGAATGATATCAGATTGAATCATGGACAGAATAGCGTTTGCATTTGATGAATTTAAGTCAAGCTCACACCAGCCATCGGTACCCATAAACTCGACTTTCTCATACTCAATTTCAACAGATTTTTCAGTTGCAACTATCCCCCCAATTAATCTGAAAATTCCGGAACAAGTGTGTATACGGCTAATTGAGAATTTCTTCATGTTTTGCCTAGTCCATAACAATTAAGCTAAGGGGTCACGAAACGCATTCCCAGTGAACGCATGGTTATGTGCTTATTGCACGATTTCAACTGGAACACCCACATCCACGGCCTGCCAAATTTCATCCATTTCTGAATTTGTCACGGCGATACAGCCATTGGTCCAATTGAAAAATTGACTAGCGAACGACAACCAACCTAAGCCATTAGGTTGACCATGAATCATGATGAGCCCACCAGGGTTAACGCCGCGTTTTTTGGCACTCTCAATATCATGTTGATTTGGATAAGATATATGGATGGCTTTATAAAACGCAGAATCCTCTTTCTTATAGTCAAGTAAATACTTCCCCTCAGGAGTTCTCTCATCCCCCTCCTGTTGTTTATGACCCTCAGGATTCGCACCAAAAACAACATGATAAGATTTGAATGGTTTGCCATCAGCGATTAGGTATAGTTTTTTCTCGCTTTTATTAACCAATACTGAATCAGCTTTCTGCGCACTAAAAACACAGCTTGAAAATAAAACCAATAATATGATTATGAAATTTTTCACGAGATAACCTTAAGCACAAAGCTTCCGCAGCAGGAAGCAGCATTATAGTGGAAAATTCGGCGGGAAAATCCTGCCACTCATTTAAAAACGAACCGAAGTCGCCTCGCAAATTTTGAGCATATAACCTTCAAGGAAATATACAGCACGCTTTTGGACAGAAGAGCGTTAAATATTGAAAGGCTAATATCACTGCTTGGTTATTAAATACAGCCCATATTTAAGGGCGATCCATGATATTTGCTCAACGACACGGTGAATAGAAACCTAGGCGTTTCTGAGCTTATGAACGAGAGCTATGGATGGCGAACTGGCCGTTAAACACGGATGTTGTTCAAGTCTATCCGTGTATGCTGGCCCGCCCGTCTGCTGTGAATGGATTCACAAATGCCGCGGTGGCATGGATGCCAAAGAGCGGCCATGGTGCGCTAATAACCATGGCTCACCGCGTAGCCTGTCTGTAGATTTAATAACCTTACTCAGCACGCTTCTGGACAAAAATGAGTTGCATGTTTTGCTAAATTAGCAAAACACGGATTAGTGGAGGTATGGTAATACCTCTTAAGGGAATTTGGGCAGCCCCAAATTACGGCAAATAGCGGCTATAAATTTCAGGCCTTACTACTTTCTAAAATCAATAATTAAAATATAGTATTGAATTCGTAGTCTATTTATACGATTGACGCAACCACTGAATACATTGATGTCACTAACGTTTAGAGACATCTTTTGCAGCGATCACTTCCAAATCATTCTTAAACTTTTCTAGAAACACATCACAAATAGCCTTTAGTGATTCAACTTTCTGTATTTTTGACTTAACTTCGGCGACCTCATTCTCTCTTAGCTTAGTTTCATCATTAACTTCACCAACAAAGCTCAGCATAATTTTAATGTCATCACCTGCGCTTTCAGGCACCTGCTGCAAAATATTTTTTGACTTCTCAGTTAGAGCAGCCTGAGCTGCTACTTCAAAGCTTTCTAAAACTAGTTCTTTAGCAGCTCTATCAACTGCTAAAGCAACTTTGACCCATTGCTTAGTTTCAGATGACTCATCATTATCGATTTCTTGCTCAAACTGAGAGAACTCATTGTAATAATGGCCACGACCTGAGCTATTTAGTCTAGAAAGCCCCCTAAAAACTGAGTCAAAGTCAGCAAAAGGCCTAATGCTTCTGGGAAGCTCGGAACGATGGTGCCAAAGCTTAAGAATTGCATCAACACAGTTTATTTCAGCAATATCTTTGTCTTTACCTATACTGTTTTCGGCCCTATGGATGTTCTCGGCAATGTAATGGACTAACCAACGAGCAGGAGTGTTACACTCAATTTCCATACCAAGCTCTACAATGATAGCTTTACCTAAGTTGATAACTTCTTGATTGGTAATCTTTGATGACTCCATCTCTTGAGAGAGTATACAAGTTGCAATTTTGTCCTGAATATTTGACATCAGATGGTAAATCCCTATCGAAAGTTGAGCTATGACGGTTAATGGACACTTCAAATATAAGTGACAAATTAGTATTAAGGCACAAGGCTTTTAGTTTATCTAAGGACATATAAACCCTATTACCTTGTCGAATCATGCCTTTATTATAGCGGTCATGAATATCAGTCCAAGTTTCAGAAAATCCGTGTATGTCTCCCTGTTTATCGGTATAGTCCCGAGTGAGAATACAATAGCTCAATTGAAGCAACTTCTCATATTCGTGTCCTATGCCCCTTATTGGAAATTGAAGCTCCCCAGCGTAAGGATCTGTTTCATCGAGGCGTTTGTATTCATCTGGTTCACAAATCCACCCTTTCATTTGAAATTCAGGGTCGTCCCATTCAAACCCATCTTCTTTATAGAGGGGAAGTTTATAATCGTGGCTGTTCGTACATGTAACTAGAGCTCTTAACAAAGAATCTGATTTGTTCGTTGACACCAATGCGCTGGAGATGCGGTAATCCTCATTGTTACCAGAACCATCGTTATCAGACCAAAAGCCCGTAACACAGATGAATGTTTTTTCACCTTTTCTCAAAAGCAACCCTTCGAAAAAGTCGCTATTGCTAACTTCCCATCTCCATGATTCTGTCGCTTTTTCTTCTAGCCAACCTCTTCTAACCAAAGGAGCCGGGTCTCGTAGGTCAGCTAATAGGTATCCGTTATCCATCGATAATAGATGTCCAGAAAGCCATTCAAGCCATCGATCATCTTCCCAATCATTCGTGCTTCTTACCACAGGTATGTTTTTAACTAACCGAGAAGCAATGGTGAATATTACGTGATACCCCAAATAAAAATCAAAGCTCTGAGTTGGAGGTATTGAGAAGTGACGTGAATGCGTTTCTTTACGCCCATAATGTCTAGGGTCGTGAATAAACCTTTCATCGATGCTAACTCCCCATTCGTTTATTACAATGCTTATTGCAGCCTGTTTCAATTCTTTAACTGAAACACTAAACACATTTGCCAATGGTTTTAACCAATATTCTTGAAAGTCCAGAAAAAAAGACAATTCTGGTAACTCCTTATCAATACGAGCAATATTGGCAGTTACAAATTGACCACGTTCGTTAGTAATGTTTTTATTGAATGGGCTCTTCCCCACTTTAACCAATTTGTCTATTTCATCAGAAGTATAAATATCATGCTGCTCTTGTAATAGCTTAAGGGCAACACTAGATGAAAAGTACTCTAATAGAGTGTGATCTGCACCTTGAGCTTGATCCATAAAGAAGGAACTATGCTTTAACAGAGGTAATGAGTTCGATTGTGCGCCTCTAAAAATTGCAATTAAAAAATATAATTTGGCGTGAATATTATAAAATGGGAATTTTACTGAACCAAAGGCACCAATGTCATTTCGTGGAAAAAGAGTAATCAATGAATCAATGACATCATTGCAGTTAAGTTCTACAAGACGATATATGATATGAACCGCTTCCCAACGGATTTTGGATGTGGGATTAGCAAGGGCTGACCAAATAAAAGATGCATATGCTTCTGAAATATCTTTAGACGGAGCTAGCCAACTTTCCCAATTACCATCAGCATCATCTTCATCGACGTGAAGCTCAACTCTTTCAAGAGCATAACCCAGAGCTTCTTTTGCTTCCGTGGGGGTAAGTTGTTGCGATAAAACTGTAATCACAGAGAAAATAAATTCAGCATCATCAAAGTCGCTTTTACCTTCTAGCGCTTTTATTACACCTTTGCTTCTTAGTTTTGAAAAATCTGTATCTAGTTTAAATTGTGAAGTCGAGTGCTCTGGCCACCATGGGTTTGAGACGGTACTAACATTTTGTTGCACATATAAGTCAAAAACCTGTATCCACAATTCCTTTAGACCTTCTCGCTCAAACCATTCTTTGGGAGTATTTTCTAAAACTCTTAGTAATTCGTATCGAGAAGTAAAACTACAGCTTAGAATAGCACGCATAAAATCTACGGCAGACAAAACTGGAACCTTTGCGTACAACTGCTCCCAAAAGTTATCTTTGTAGGTTTTATTTTCAATGGCTTTGAAATTAGCCAATGAAGCTTCGATGTTTTTCGATGTGGTAAAGTTGTTAGCAAGAAAGACTGAATCCCAATTCACGGATGTGTCGATGTCACTAGAATCAAAAGAATTTTTCTCAGTTTTTATTACTTTTTCTTGCTTACTAAGTTGTATGACTGCGTCATTAAGCGCCATAGAGCTTAGATTAAACTTAGCTCCCTCTTCTTTAATGAGGAGTAGTGCTGATTCCGGTAGTCCTTTTATCAGAGCTTGTCGAGCCGCATCTTCAAATATGACCTTGCGTGTATCTGCATTTCCAGCCTTTTCGATGCATTGGCATAAAAATTCCACATAGCCTGAATTCTCTATCAACCCTTGAGCAGACCATGCTTCTTCTGCAGATAATGTCCCATTGGAAATTGATTGTCCTATAACGGTATCTTCTACAGGTCCCCAATATGTTACTTCTCGGTCTAGCCATCGTGCCATAACGGCGAAAGCCGAAGGTGCATTCATGTTATGAATTGCTTTGAATGTCCTCTCAATTGGAAAGTGATCAGACATGTATTCGTAAATAACTTCTGAACTTCTTGAAAACCTGTAAGTTAATTCATGGGAGCAACTTTCCTCAGCGCTTTTTTCTGCCAGAGACAAAATAGAGAAATGTCGATACAAAGCCTCATTACCAAACTTTGATACTGCCTCAATAGCTTGATTGAAATACTTAGCTGCTCCGAAAGGTGATAAGGGAGATATCGCAGTTGCAGCATCAATGTATGAGTTTGATGTGCTTTCAGGGCCTTCTTTCTTGTGTGCTGAAATGGTATTTTGTAGTGAACTCTCGTACAGTTCTGTAAGGTAGTAAAGATTTTCGACACGACAAGTGTAATATAAACCATTCAGCAAGCAACTATATGA
>NZ_JACSDI010000018.1 GCF_022410515.1 Shewanella cutis
TTTTAAAGCCTAGGTGAAGGTGCTGAAAAACACAAAAAGATATGGCTGTCCCAACTATCTTTCCAGCTAACGCCCTGTTAAGGTGTGAGCAACGCAATACCGAAGCTCCCGCATGCCACCTTAAACACAAAACGCAACGCATAGTATAAATGCCACGCGTTGCGAATCACTCTTAAACAGATTGTTATGGGGCTATGGCATCAAAAGCTTCTTGCAATTCGGGGTTATCTATTTCTACCCTAGGCTGGTTGCCCTGTGCCATATCAAAACTGTTTTTTTCCAGACGGTCCAATTTAAAATAATCGTAAGTAAACGCACCTTTAGAGCTGCCATTTACAACCGAATACTTCAACATAACTTTACGACCAACTTGTCCTGCTATCAGCAGTAAATGAGAGTCATAAAAGTCCAAGTTGGGGTGAATTATTTTATAGTACTTTGAGCGCAGCAATGTTCCAGTATGAGCTGTATTTATTCCTTCTAAAAAGTCAACTTTTGACTTTTTGATATTCATATTACAGCGCTTGCATGAGACGGAAAGATTTTTACCTTTAAACATCTGTTTTGGAAAAATTGACTTTGGTAGGATATGTTCGATGTCTATAACCATTCGAAACTCTCCATATATATTCCTACCACAATAACAGCATCTATCCTCTGTTTTTATTAATCCAAAATTTTTAATTTTATCTTTTAAAGAAGTTAATGATGGGTTTTTATCCCACCCAGTGTGACCAATGCGAGATGCTTCCTGCATAGATCTTTTCTCTAGGTCAGTAAATGATGGTCTATTAGGCATCGGAAGTCCTTGAATTATTTATCTTTTCAATTATCTCATTAACGCCTTCTAAGAAAGTAATCTGCCGAGGGTCGTAAACTTTGTTTTTGTACCCTTCGATGATTTGTAACGCATCGTTATATTCAATATTCTTAGCGTCAAAATTATTTATTGTTTCTACCATTTTGTTAGATAAAAACCTATTTTCAGGAGTAATCACTCCGAAGACCTCTGAAAGCAACTCTTCATTGTTGCTTGTTTTTTCATCTACCTCTACAACAACTCCATTTTTTGGGGTAAATATTTTATACAAATCGTTATCTATTGGAATGATTTGAGGTGAATGTGAGGCCACATAGATCTTTGGTTGAAATAAGTAAAAAACATCCAGGATCATATCTATATATTTACGCTGCCATCTCGGGTGTAAACTATTTTCAGGCTCGTCAATTAAGATTACAGTGTCTTTATCAATATATGAAGAAATATGAACCAACATTGAGATGATCATTAACTCACCTGAGCTAGCATTTGCTAATGCTATTTCGGAATCTTCCCTATACAGGTAAGTTCTAAATCTTTTAATAATTTTATATTTTTTTAAAATTTTCTCGTATCGTATGAATGCGGACAGAGCAGATCCCGATACATTATTATTTTCTTTAGTTACTGCCCATAGACTTATAGCAACAACTGATTCTCTAGAAAATGGTTCGTGATATTTTTTTATTAAACTGAAAACATCATAAATCCGTTCATCTTCTTTCGCTGCAAGATATAACGATTCTATATTATCTGGCTCAAACCCTTCGACCTTGATTCCTATTCTTGGCGAATATTTTGCGTATTCCAAAGCGCTTATTAAATATTTAACCCTATCAACATCACTATTGGAATCGCCTAACAATGATTTTTTGATTGCTCGTTCAACCATGCTTCGGCCTTGACGACCTCCATAAAAGTGGAACTTCCTTCGCCTCGAAGTGAATTTATCATGTATAGAGGTTGCTATCGCTATTACAGTTTTATTGTCATTTAGGTAGTCTAAAGAAAGCTCATTCAAAAGAGCACTTTTACCAGTTCCGTTTTCGCCAATAATTATTTTGATATTAGAATTTGTATTTTTAAGATTAAAGTTATTACTCATCTACCTGAATTACCTCCAACTTTGATAGCCCCATAACATTTTATTCGTGCGCATGCGCGTTTACCTCGTTGGACCAGTGAAAACGCGCACAGTTAACTATTTGTATGTAATGAACTTATCAGCATTTTGCTAAATTCACCATCTGGAAAAACGCGCATGCGCGTTTCCCAAATCTATTATCTAACTCATAGGTTTTATAATTGCATGATTTTAAGAATATTTATTCATATTGGAATGTGAAAACGCGCACGAAGTTGGAATAAAAATCGTCATGATTCCGATATGACTGTATGCCTGTCCAGTTTTTAGGCATCCCAAAACATTGCAACATTTGAGATATATGGATGAAAATTTATAGGCGAGAAAGTCTGTGTTTGACTGCGCCACAGACAACCAGTTAACTCGTTTTGGGGCAAAAGTAAGTTAACTCAATCTGTCGGTTCTGATTGCATCCGGATGTAAATCAGCACAAGTTAAGTCCAGACTAAATCCACTTTTTTATTCACCAAAACGCGACTTAGGCAGTGACGACTATGCTGCAAATTGTTTATGTTAGGGCAAATTATTGACTCGACAGATATCGGAGCCAGAAACCATGCCCAATTCATTTCGCCGTAGTGCACTCAGTTCACTCTTGTTGCTCTCATTCTCTGTGATGGCTGCGGATGTGGCGACAATCACCCTTGAGAATGGGGCTCAGGTCAGACTGAAAGATGACTTTACTTGGGAATATATCATCACAGAGACTAAAGCCGCTGAGATGCCCGTGGCTGTCGCTGCAGCACCTAGCGCCAACATTGTAAGCACGAGCACTGCCGCCGTTGCTGCCGCACCAGTAACCACCCTTACCGCCAATGCCATTGCGCGCCCTGAACTCTTGGGTTCTACCGCCAAAGACGGCATTAAAGTCACTTTTACCGACAGCCAGTGGAAGGGCAACAAACTCGGCCTGACCTTCGAACTTGCCAGTACCAGCAGTGAGCATGTGACCTTGGTTGAGGTAGAAGCTAGCTTCTTTACTGATGATGGCTCACTGCTCAAAACCGAGAAACTGGAAGTTTGGGAAGCCATTTTCCGCATGCCAGAAACCTATTTACGTAAAGGTGAGCAACGTAAAAGCCGCGTGATTTGGGTCGAAGATGTGGATAAAAACCGTTGGCAAAAACAGCTAGTCAATCTCAAAATCACCGAAATCAACTCCCGTTGATCACATGTCCAAAGTAAGGAGTTGATAGGCTCCCTGTCAATTCCTTACAATCTCCCCTTAACGCTATTGCCTTACTAGCCGTGATATAAGCTAGAATGCCAGAATCTTTGAGACCGTTAATTTTTGAGCCAACCGCAAATGCCAAATCGCTATCCTATTTTATGTATGGCCATGCTCTTAACGGGCGTAAGTTGGCAAAGTCTTGCTGATACCGTGTTACTAAAAAATGGCGATCAAATCACTGGTGAAATTAAAAGCTTTGACGAAGAACACTTAGTCATCAAGCCCAGTTATTCCCCAAAAATATCCATAGAACGCAGTGCGATCAAAAGTTTTGAAACTATCAGTAATCAACATTGGAGCATCAATCGCACGCTGCAAAATGTGAGCATTCAATCCTCAGAACTCGATGGGTTTGTGCTGGTTAACAATCAACAAACACCTATTAGTGATTTAGTGTTTTCTGACCGAAAAAGCGATTCTGAGTGGCGCTACAATGGCAGTGTGGAGGCCGCAATTGATGTCACTAGCAACACTAAAAATACCCAAAAACTCCATGCTAAAAGCGATATTACCGCCGAAACCTTACAATGGCGCCATAACCTTAAAAGTGAGGTTCGCTATGAAACCGAAGAGAAAACCACCAAACGTAATACGATTGAAGGTCACTACAGCCTTGACTATCTCATCAGTGAACATTGGTTAGTGCGTCAAGAGGATTATTTTCAAGAAGATAGACTCGAGGTCCCCATACGCAATTATTACGCCGCGCTCGGTCCAGGTTTTCGATTTTGGGGGGTCGGGCGAGATAAGCTGGACTTTGTTGTCACTTACAACCACTTTTGGTTAGAGAGTCAATACTTTACCTATCAACTCAATGCCTGGGCTACCACTATTAACTATAAACAATATTGGTTTGACGGCGTATTGGAGACCTATGCCGATCTCCAAATCGCCTTTCCTGACACGCCAACCATTGACTATATTTCTGACGTAACCATTGGACTTAAATACTTGCTAACACAGCAGATTTACCTCTCATTTAAATATGATATTAATGAGACTGTGTCCTCTGCGCTCAATACACAAAACATCAACTACAACCTAGGACTGGGTGTGAACTTTTAATCATTTGGGTGTTTTTACCGTACAGGTCATTTCTGGCGCTTCATATCCCCAAACGATTCTCGCTTCACCATGGTGTTCCCACAGACTCTCATTTTGGCCCTGATATTTGGCACCACTGGCGCTAGGCTGAACAAACATCAGCGACGTTTTATCGCCACGCTCGGCAATCAGGGTCGCTGGCTCAGTTTTAAAATAATTGACCACGACTTCATTGGCGGGATTGCCATCGCAGGCGTAAAACACGGGGCCAGTCATCTCAACGAGGCGATATTGCGCCTGTAGCTCGGCAATCCGAGTTTGATAACTCGACTCGATACAGGCACGTTTATCTTCACTCTTCCAACATTCATTACGACCTTTGACCCAGCCCCGCTGCATGGCTTTTAATACTGGAGGTTGTTCATTTTTAGCTTTTTCAGTGGCCTTGGCATAAACATCCGCCAGTTGCCTATCTAACTTAATTAAGCCCGCATCCTGACACACCATCTCTTCGATGCTCCCCGCCTGCACTTTACCACAGTCGAAGGAAGGCGACTCTGCTGCAATAGCAGACATACTCAAGGCCATGGCTAACAGCCCTACTATTCCTGCGTTTTGCGTATTGATTATCTTAGCTAACGTCATACTTTTAACTCCCTTATATCAACGACCAATCACTATTCATTGCTATAGCTAACGCCATCCCAGCTTAACCTAAGCTGACTTAAGCAAAATACGCTCACCGAACAGGCAAAAATCAGCACTAATCCACAAATACCACTCAATGCCAGCTCAGCAATCAAGCTGTGCTTAACAAACTCGAGTAAGTGTAGTGCAGCCTGATGGGTTCCCCCAAAAGTGTCCACTGAACCGGACACATTTAAACTGAACACGCGGACACATTCAGGCCCATCAGGCGGACACTATTTTTATCGCAATGATAAATAAGGAATATTTTATTGGCACAGACTCTGCTTATACCAGAGTGTTAATCACAAACTTTCATTCATACAAGGAAGCATTATGGACACTCGTACAAAATTATTCGGTAGTTTATTGATTATCGCACTCATCTCCTGCGGCATATGGGCAACCCAGCAAACGAGCACTCAAAGTTCAGCCGAAACCAACATTTCGGTGAACAGTCAAAATTACCCTGATTTTTCTTGGACTTATGTGCATCAAGATGGCGAGATGACCATTGGTTCAGGCCAGAGTCAAGATTGGAATAAACTCAAAAGCCAAGGAAATCCCTATAAAACAGACTACCTTTGGGTCAAAACCGCGGGTAAAGCCTATGTCATCACCAAGCCAGACTTAGTAAACCAAGTCAAAGAGGCAGTGCGCACAATGCAACTGCAAGGCGAAAAAATGCAGCGACTGGGTGAACAAATGCAGGTTAAGGGCGATGCCATCAGCGCCGAAACCAGCAAACTCTTAATCAATCTCGCCTCAAGTGAAAAAGATACTGAGGTTAACGCGCAAATTGAAAGTCTGGGCGAATCGATGGAAGTGATGGGCAAAGAGATGGAACAACTCGGCCAAGTTCAGCAAGAGTTAGCCAATGTGGCTGAAAAGCAGGTGTTCGAACTAGCACAAAACGCGATTAAACGTGGCGATGCGACACTCGCGCCCTAATTATCTTAAATTAAAAACACTAAATTATAGGTAATCCCTATTATAGAGATTGTATTTCCTAGTGAAATTGACTATTTTCACGCCGTTTTGTTATTTCACTAGGGAAAGGATCTATATGGAACAAGCGATTACCGCAGGGAACAACCACCCCATTCAAATGGCCGATACCGTCTATTCGAAAGAAAAGTCACTGTTTGCAATTTTAGCAATTATTTCAGGACTGATTTGGGCCGTGCTGATCTTAGCCACCAAAGGTATCGCCCTGATTTATGTGCTGATGTTTTTTATTATCTACTTATTCACCCACTCGGCGTTTATCAGCTACATAAAGGGTACTGCGGTTGAAATCAGCCCTGAGCAGTTCCCCGATTTACACAAACAATACCTCGCCTGCTGCGAGCGTTTAGAGATTAAAGAAGCGCCCCGCGCTTATCTGTTAGCGGCCGATGGCATGTTAAACGCCCTCGCGACCCGCTTCTTGCGCCACAACTATATAGTGCTGTTTTCATCAATTGTGGATGCACTCGAGTCGGATAAAGATGCGATAAACTTCTATATTGGCCATGAGCTGGGCCATATTCGCCGTAACCATATTGGTAAAGAGCCGCTGTTAGTGTTCGCTACTTGGCTGCCATTAATCGGTGCCGCCTATGCCCGCGCCTGCGAGTATACCTGCGATTTACATGGCCTGCGCTGCTGCAATAGCTTACGTTCTGCCACCAATGCAGTTGCCGTATTAGCCGCTGGGGTTGAGCAGTGGAAACGCATGAATGTCGACCAATATATTCGCCAAACCCAAGAGTCGAGCGGATTTTGGATGTCCTTCCATGAGCTCAATAGCAGTTATCCTTGGCTGACTAAACGTATGGCAAGAGTACAAGCAACTGCACAGGGCAAAATGTATGCAGCGCCTTCTCGCAGCGTATTCGCCTACCTCTTTAGCCTATTTATGCCACGTATGGGTACGGCTGGCGGTGGAATTATCATCCTCGCGGCCATTATCGGTGTGGCCGCAGCGGTCGCGATTCCCGCCTATAAGGAATACCACGAGAAAATAGGCGAGGAGTTCGGTTATAGTCAGGATATGGGAAATTCGATGACGCAACAATCGGATACACAGCCCCCTGAGCCAGCACCAGTGCCTAATACCGCACTCGCTATTGAGCATATCGACCAATTGCGTCAGTCACTAATACCAGTAACAGATGCTCTAACTCAATATTATCAAAGCACTAATGCATGGCCGACTGAGCCAGAAGTCCTTGGATTAACCGATGAGCAACTGTCCACTTTCACTCTCTATACTAATCCAGTTATTAGCTTTGATGCAGGTGAGGCCCTTGGCAATTATCAAGGCTCATCAGTGTATCTGAGACTTGAGGTGGACGAGCAAAATAATATCACTTGGATATGTTATAGTAACATTATTCCCGACGAATATTTACCTGCCGATTGTCAAGGCTAAGATCAAAAAGCGCTGCCAATGCAGCGCTTTTTATTTGCCGTGATGGCCTTATTCGAATGGTTAAATTAACGCTGGATCAGATAGCGAATCGTTGGCCCGTTTTGCTCAATTTCTAGCACTTTATAGCCATGATTCTTAGCATCGAGGGGAATATTGTTGATTGACTGCGGGCAGTCACTGATCACTTCTAATATCTGCCCCGGTTTCAGTGTTGGCATGGCCTCAAGGGTTGCCACGGCAGGATAAGGGCAAGGCTCGCCCACCATATCGAGTTGATAATCTGGAATATATTGACTCATTACGCCGCCTCCGCGATCAATTGTTCATCCCGCTTTGCCTTACGGGCAAAGAAACGTTTTTCCCACAGCAACATGGCCGCAAATGACAATGCCAGCAGCAAATAGGTCATTAATAAGCCACCTTTATCGCCAAAGCTGGTGAGCAGGTTAACCTTGTCCCAGTTGGTCGCTAAGGGTTGAGCCAAGTCATCCCAGTAATAGGCCAGCAGGGTTGAACCGAGCACGTTACCTAAGCCGACCCACCAGAAATGTACTTGGCCTTCGACGGCGCGATACATCCAACCTGTCTCACAACCACCCGCCAGCACAATGCCAAAACCAAACAGCAGGCCACCAATCACCGCATTCGGGCCAGCCCACATAATTTTGGGCGGCACGCCTAATTGCACATAGCTATAAATCCCGATGACACTCACCGCCATACCGAGAATAATCGCCTTGGCCATATGGGTGCGTCCGGTGATCCACATATCGCGAAATGCCGAGGTAAAGCAGATTTGCGCCCGCTCAATCAACAGACCAAAACCCACACCGCAGAGCATGGCGATACCCAGTTTAGGCGCATTGAACATCGTCAGTAATCCCCAACCAATAATGGCTGCGAACACTAACATGCCGATGCGAAAACGCCGTCTGGCTTGGTTTTCATCCTGTTTGACCGAAGACGCCTTATCGACTTTCTTCAACTTCACCGGAATACGAAACATGGGCAGTAGCGTAAAGCGCGCACCAAAGTACGAACCCGCCGCCGTCGCGAGGGCAAAAAACCATGCGTGTAAGGAAAACTGCGGAATACCAGTAAAGAAGGCCGCTAAGTTACAGCCCATCGCCAAGCGCGCCCCAAAGCCAGCAATAATGCCGCCGATTAACGCCTGAGCGATACGGATACGGCTCTGTGGCATACGCAGTTTAACGTTATTCGCCCACAACGCCGCCGCAATACAACCACCAAACATACCGATGATCATCATGCCGTCGATACGGTCTAAGGGAGAGCCCTGCAAACCTATCACCTTGAAATAACCCCAGGTTTCAGGATTTGCGCCCATCAATTGCAGCAAATGCCCACCCCAGCGAGTAAATTCCCCCGTGACGGCCCAGAAGGTGCCAGTTAAGCCAAAATAGTAAGTAGAAAGGATACCGGCGGCGATAACCGCAGGCATTGGAGCCCAAAAACGAACCAAATATTGTTGTTTAAATTGTTGCCATGTCATGTCATTACCCTAATGAACGAGACTATAAAAAATAAGCGCAAAGCTTATACCTGTTGCTACACAAGCAAGGCACAATCCCTTAAAAAATAAGGTGCTGAAGAGTCTTAATTGTGTAGCGGCACGCTTAAATGGCCTTCGCTAAGCTGGCACGATTCAGCCCCAATAGCCGATAGCCATGGGTGTAAAGCGTGGCTCTGCCATTACGACAAAAACCGATAAGCGTGATGTTGCTTTTCTCTGCTAATTCCAACGCCAGTGAAGTCACGGCGGACATAGCAAACAGAATTTGGATATTGGCACTGGCGGCCTTTTGCACCATTTCGAAACTGGCACGGCTGGTAAGCAACACGGCCACAGGTCGCTCTGCCTGACGCATTGAGCATCCACCGATTAATTTATCCAGTGCAATGTGCCGACCAATGTCCTCAAAGGCGGCGATGATTTGTCCGTCTTGATCTAAGCCCATGGCAGCGTGGGTCGCTCCAGTAAGCTTAAAGTGATGCTGATTTTCCTTAAGTTGCCCAAGCGCGACTTGAAGATGATCGATATTAAATCTGGCATCCGAGTCGACGCGGATAACAGGTTTTACCGCCTCTTCTAACTGAGCCACACCGCAAAGACCACAGCCAGTACGCCCAGCCATATTGCGGCGCTGCTGCTTGAGCTCCATAAAGCATCTTTGGGTGATTTCCACTTGAATGAGCACGCCTTCGGGGGTGAACTCGAGATCTACCCCTTTGATTTCATTCACATGGGAAACAATCCGCTCCGACAAGGTAAAGCCAATGGCGAACTCTTCGAGATTTTCAGGGCTAGCGAGCATTACTGTGTGGGCGATGCCGTTATACACCAGCGCCACACGCACCTCATTAGCAACATAATCAGTCAACTCAGATGCCTGTCCCAGCTCTAAAAGGGTCACCTTTCTTTCAGTAACCACAGCGTGTGAATGGTATTCCATAGCGCCCCTCTAAAATCATAAATTCAAATAAAAACAATTGGTTTACTTATGAAACACGACTTAAGTCACAAAGCGACCAACGAAATACGAATGCGCTTGATTCAGGTTTATGCATTTTCTACTATCGGTTTGTCTTCTATTGGAAGAACGTCGTCTCCGGTGAGGCGTCCGGATTTCAAATCCGGGTAGGGCTGCCAGCAGTCCTGGGTAGGTTCGACTCCTATGTTCTTCCGCCAATTCTCATGGGAATAAAACAGTTCCCCATCCCGAATCTCCCGACTGTTACTGCGATACTTCCTACGGGTAAAACCACTGCGGTCAAAAAACTCCAGCAATTGAATGCTGACCTTACGACCAAGGCCAATCATGTCTTTAAACTCTGCGGTTTCGAGCTTACCGTGGGTGTCCACATGCTCACGCACCAGATTGGCGTAGTGGCATAGCTGCTCACTCAACAGATACCTGTCCTTCACCACCGCGGTAATAAAGCCCTGTTGCACCAGTTGAAAACACAGCAATCTGAGTTTGGCGGGTTCGAGTTCCAGATATTCCCCCATCTCTGTTACCCATACAGGCGACGTTTGCTGCGCCAGCCAAGGGGCTAAACACTGCCAGCACTGCTGCGCCTCGCTATCGAGGACAATCCTGTGGTCCGCCAACTGC
This sequence comes from Shewanella cutis, assembly GCF_022410515.1. GTDB lineage: Bacteria > Pseudomonadota > Gammaproteobacteria > Enterobacterales > Shewanellaceae > Shewanella > Shewanella cutis. Next base: position 10,480 of record NZ_JACSDI010000018.1, read on the forward strand.
AGCAAGGCGCCGCGCAGCACCATCAGTCCCTCTTGGCAGAGGCTATCGAGCACCTTATTGGCTAAATCCTGAGGCAATACGCTGTGGCTCATACGTTGCAGACGATTACGCCCCAGCCCTAATTGGTCGGGATGCTGTTGGTGATACTCACGTAGCAGATCGATAAACTGCTGTTTTTCTTGCTCAAGTAACTGGGTCGATAGCCCATAGACTCCGAGGCGAGTCAGCCCCGCCTGCGCCAGCATGGCAGCCAGCCCTTCATCGGTTAGCTGCCAGCGCCAATGGATTTCATCGATACTGAGCGCCTCAGTCTGGCCGAGTAGCGCCAGCACATTCACCGGATTGGTGAACTGAGCCAAGTGTTGCAGCTTACTGACACGCTCAGGCGTTCGCTTCTTACGATTGGGGACTTTTAATGCCAGCACCCGCCCCGCTCCCAGCGTTTGCTTACCGCCAATATGCCTGAGCACTATCGGGTCGTCCTGACACAGCAGCAGCGGCTTATCCAGCACAATTTCGGCCAGATAACGCCCCTGCTCATCGGCTTCATCCAGAAGCGATACTCGCCCCAAGGTATGGTCGGCGCCGTGATGACAATGCACATTTTGCCAATGGGTTAAGGGTTCAAAACTGCGTATCTGCACTACGGGTCTGGCGCAAAGCTCAGCCTGAGGCAGGCTGCTTAACCAGTCGCCGCGGGCGGGCGCCCTGTGGTTATCAACACCAGTAAGATTCAAAGCGACCCGAGTGCCACTCAAGGCTCGATGGACTTCCATCCCTTGGCAGTGAATGCCGCGCACCCGCAATTTCGCCTTTTGCCCTGAGCTGTAGAGGCTATCGCCAACACACACACTGCCGCTAATCACAGTGCCCGTGACCACACACCCGGCACCTTTAACACTAAAGGCGCGATCGAGCGTCATCCTAAAGCTGCAGGCATCTTCCGCTTGGGTCGATTGCAGCTCGGCAATATCCAAAATATGTTGTTTAAGGGTTTCTACCCCCGCATCGCCTGCATCATTCGCGCAGACCTCAAACACGCCACTGGCCTCGATACCGTATTCGGCAAGCAGCGCCATCCCCTCTTGAGTCAACTTGGCGGCGGTTTGCTCATCGACCAAATCCCGCTTGGTCAGCACTAAGGTCAAACTATTGAGCGGTAAAAGCGCGAGGATTTGCAGATGTTCGCGGGTTTGCGGCATCACACCATCGTCACAGGCAAACACCAGCAGCGCGTGGCGCACATGGCTCACGCCCACCAGCATGTTATTGATGAACTTTTCATGGCCGGGCACATCGATAAAGGCTAAGCGAGAGCCATCTCGCAGTGGCATAAAGGCGTAGCCGAGATCGATAGTCATGCCACGGCGTTTTTCTTCGGGGAGCCTGTCGGTGTTCATACCCGTCAAGGCACGGATCAGCGTGCTCTTGCCGTGGTCGACATGGCCCGCGGTGACCATAATCATAGCTGCACACCTAAGGTGCTGAGTTCGGCTAACAATTCGGCCTCATCATCGATACCGCGCAGGTCGAGGCGAAGTTGATCTTGGGTCATTCGGCCAATCACAGGGCGCTGCGCCTGCTTAAAATGCTGCTCGAGCAGCATTAAACTGCCGCCCCCTTGCGCGTTAAAGCACAGGGCGATTGAGGGTAAAAAGGTGTCTGGCTGCGAGCCGCTACCGACTTGAGTTTGGCACTCCACTAATTCTATGCCATAGCTCGGGGAAAACAGCGGCACTAAGGCGCGCTGCAGACGCTCACCAATTTGACGTAACTCAGCTTGGCTGCGGGCAAATTTAGCCATAATCGGCAGTTCCCGATCCAAAGTTTCGGGGTTGAGATAGTGGATCAGTGTTGCCTCGAGCGCCGCGAGAATCAGCTTATCGCAGCGCAATGCACGCTTTAGAGGATGACTTTGGAGTTTGTTTATCAGCGCCTGCTTACCGACAATCAAACCCGATTGCGGGCCGCCGAGGAGTTTATCGCCGGAGAAGCTAACCAGATCGACCCCATCCGCCAACATGGCTTGGGGCGTCGGCTCCTGTTTAAGGCCAAAACGGCGTAAGTCGGTGAGTGAACCACTACCAAGATCCGAGATCAGCGCGACCCCACGCTCGCGGCAGAGTTGGCCTAATCTGGCCTCATCCACCGAGGCGGTAAAACCACTGATATGGTAGTTACTGGTATGCACCTTCATAATGGCGGCGGTATTCTCGGTTATAGCCTGCTCATAGTCCTTAAGGTGAGTACGGTTAGTACTGCCGACCTCGACTAAGGTGCAGCCCGCTTGGCGCATAATGTCTGGAATGCGAAAGGCGCCGCCAATTTCCACCAGCTCACCGCGGGAGACGATCACTTCTTTGCCCGCGGCCACCGCCGACAACATCAGCAGCACAGCGGCTGCGTTGTTATTCACCACGCAGCAGGCCTCTGCCCCTGTTAAGCGTTGGATTAACCCACTAATGGCATTATCCCTATGGCCACGCTCACCCGCTGCTAATTCAAACTCTAGCGGCGTGGGATAACGCATCACAGAGGTTACCGCCCGAATGGCCGCCTCAGACTGTTGGGCACGACCAAGATTGGTATGCAGGATTGTTCCCGTGAGGTTCCACACAGGCTTGAGACTATGGCTATAGTCCTTAGACAATTGATCAACCAAATATCCGTTTAGTAACGACGGGTTCGCACACCAAGTGGGCAAGCGCCGCTCTTGGGCAATCAGCTCACGCGCCGTGCGTAGCTGACTATCCAACGCCGCCTTTACTGCTGCTTTACCATAGCGTTGCAGCAAGGGCGCTAACACCGCATCGGCGAGCAGACTGTCCATCGAAGGTAGCGCGCGGTACAGGGCTTGGGGTGTATCGGGTACTTGGGTCATCATTTGTATCATCTTGATAAAAATAAGGGGAAGAGCTCAGTGAGCTCTTCCCGACTTTGGTTATTGCTCAGTTTCGTGGGCCAGCAGCAATGGATTGACCGTGGTCGCTCCAAAGCCCTTGGCATTTAGCTCACTGTCGAGCATCAGGGTCGCTAAGTCGTCGGCCGCCACATCCATCAGCGGTGACTTTTCGACGAACAGCATCTTGGTGTAACCATGGCATTCGTCGCAGCTCTCGATGCGAACTTGTGCTTGAGTATCGTCAAACGACCACAGCGTCGTCCCCTTATCCTGCCCGCAGCTGGTGCAGTGGGCGCGAATGTAATGCCATTCGCTCTCACACAAACTGCAATGCAGATAACGCAGACCGGCTCTCGGCTGGTCGACAATCACACTCGCTACGGGATGACTACCGCAAATCGGGCACAGGCTCTGCTGCGCGACTTTGCGTTGATCAATCCGTTTGATCACCATAGGCGCCCAGTGAGACCAATAGACCCCCATCGCCGCCCAGATAAACAAACTAAAGCGCGCAGGCACTGCGCTCATATGCCCCTGACGCAAGGAAGCCCCCCAAGAGGTGAGTTGTTCTGGGGATTGCTGCATCAACAACCGCAGCACTCTCGCCATATCTTCACCCACCTGCGGCAGCAGATCACTTAACAGTTGTTGCAGCAGTCCTTGCCAATAGCTATCTGCCTCTGAGCCCAAGTGGGAAAGCGGAATCGCTTCATCTTTCCCCCAAGCGAGCAGCTGACCGAAGTCAGCCTCCGCCGCCAAGCGGGCCTGAATAGCAACCACTCTGCGGCATAACTCAAAGTAGTCGGCCAGCGGCGAGTCCTTAGCCAACGACAGCAAACGCTGCGCCCTTCTGTGATAAACAGCTTTAGGGTCCACCGCCTTTAAGGGTTTAAGTTCCAGCGGCGATTCGCTGCCGGGGACCATAGGTATCTCGGCTGTATGACTCATTAATGTTTCTCCACGTCCGAATGTTCATCCAACATCAGCGGATGATGTTTACGGCACCACGCCTTAGAGACCTTGCCGTAAAGCATGCCTGTGATAGACCCTTCCACCCAGGTCGCCATCCAAAAGTGCACCATCACAAACATCAGCATGATCAAAGCACTAATGGCGTGCAGCACGATCGCCCAGCCCACTACAGTGGCCGAGAAGTAAGGCGCAAAGTAGGGTTGCCACATGATGAATCCCGTCACGGTTAAGGTGATAGACGTCAGCACGAAGGCTCGGAACAGCACTTTTTGGCCAGGGTTGTAATGGCCGATAGGCGGGATTTTTTCCTCGTTCTCGAACATCACGTCCTTGATGGCAAGCATCCAAGCCAGATCATGTTTTTCCCATTTGTTGTGGTGGTAATAACGCACCAACATCAACATCAGCGGTAAACACATCATCAGGCCAGCAATTGGGTGAATAAACTTCGCCAATTGCGGCGTGCCCGCTATTGCGCCCAACCATTGGAAGGAAGGATAGAAGAAGGAAAAGCCAGTCAGAAAGGTGACTAACCCCACGGCCACAATGAACCAATGACAGATGCGGTCGAACAGCTTGTGACGCACTACCATTTCTTGCTTGTTATGCTTGCTCATTTCTTGGCCTCCTCTTCCTGCTTAACCTCTTCCTCTGGCGGCTGATAGCCGGGTTGGTCCTCTTCCACTATGTTGCGACCGACGGTGATTTTATGCAGGCAAGCCACAGCCGCCGTCGCAAGCAGTCCGACAGTACCCAGTGGTTTCACCCAGTCCTGCCACAGGGTGACAGACAGTGGGATTTGCGGATCCTTAGGCATTTCGTAGGTTTCAGGCTGAGTGACATCATGCAATACCATCAGCATGCCTGTGCCACCAACACCCTCTGGGTTATAGAGCCCAGCCTTAGGGAAACCACGTTCTTTCAGCTCGTTAACACGCTTTTCGGCGGAGAACAGCATGTCTTCGCGCGTACCAAAACGTAGCGCACCCGTGGTACAGGACTTAACGCAGGAAGGCTCCAGCCCAACAGCCAAGCGGTCAGAGCACATAGTGCACTTGTAAGCCTTGTTGTCGACGGCGCTGATCTTCGGGATGTCGAATGGACAGGCACTGGCACAATAACCACAGCCAATACATTTGTCCGAATCGAAATCCACAGTGCCATTAGCATGCTGAATAATTGCGCCAGAGGTCGAACAAGCTTTTAAGCAAGCAGGATCGGCGCAGTGCATACAGGCAGAGTGAGTAAACTGCCAGCGCAATTTGCCTTGGTCTTCGATCTCGTTGTACTTCATCAGGGTCCAGCACTCTGGAGACAGAGATGCTGGGTTTTGATAAGTCCCTTGGAACGAACCCACCTCTTCACGCAGGTCATTCCATTCGGAACAAGCGACCTGACAGGCTTTACAACCATTACACTTAGTCGCGTCAAACAGCTTCGCAATTTGCTTCACGCCACCGACTCTCGCCTGTGCAGGTGGAGTCGCTTGCGAAGTGCCGGAACGTTGAATGATATCTTGAGTCGCCATTATCAGACCTCCGCCTTTTCAACATTCACGAGGAACGCTTTGTACTCAGGCACACCCGTGTTGGCATCACCCATCTCAGTGGTAAGGACGTTACAGCTATAGGCCTTACGCGTAAGCGCGTTATGGCTGCCGTGACGTGGAATACCGAGTGTGTGTACCGTTTGACCATTGACCTGCAGTGGGCGCATACGCTTAGTCACCAAGGCTTTGGTGAGAATGTGGCCACGTTTCGAGCTCACTTTCACCCAATCACCATTCTTAATGCCTTTTTCTGCCGCCAATTGCTCATTCATTTCCACAAAGGTCTCTGGCATGGCAATCGCCGCTAAACGGCAATGTGTCGTCCAGAAGTTAAAGTGCTCTGTGAGTGAGTAAGTGGTACAGGCGTAGGGATATTCCTCTTTAGTACCGATAGTGTCTTTCACCCCTTCGAACCAACGCAGCACAGGGCTGTGCACCACATTGGGATGCAGTGGGTTGGTGCCGATAGGCGATTCGACCGGCTCGTAATGCTCTGGGAACGGCCCTTCTTTCAGCAGTTTGAGCGCGAAGAAACGACCCACGCCGTCAGCCTGCATAATGAAAGGATGCGCACTTTCCTGTGGATTCAACTTGGCATTGAAGTCGGGCACATCTATCCCTTCCCACTTACCGTCTTTCCACTCAACGATCTTACGGTGCTCATCCCAAGGCTTACCGTTCACATCACAGGAGGCACGGTTGTAGAGGACGCGGCGGTTAAGCGGCCATGCGAAGGCCCAGCCCGGCGTAATACCTTTACCCGATGGATCATGGTTATCGCGGCGAGCCATTTGGTTACCGGCTTCGGTCCAAGAACCCGCATAAACCCAACAGGCACTCGCAGTACTACCATCGGCCTTCAGTTCAGCAAAGCTGCTGATCTGACGCTTGGTCGCGACATCGTAACCATTCAACTCTTTCGTCAGTTCGATAGAGCTTGGGTTGTGCGGATCGGTATAGTTCCAGTTAATCGCTTCAATCGGCTCAGGCAGTTTGCCGCCCTCTTCACGATATAACCTTCTCAACTCCAGCAGCAGACCAGAAACAATCTCTGAGTCCGACATCGCTTCGCCTGGAGGATTAGCGCCTTTATAGTGCCATTGCATCCAGCGGCCAGAGTTAACGATCGAACCTTCTTCCTCTGCAAACACTGTCGCAGGTAGGCGGAATACTTCGGTTTGAATACTGGCGGTATCGACCTCGTTATAACCGGGTTCGTTTTGCCAGAAGGTGGCGGTTTCCGATGACAAGTTATCAAGCACTACGAGGAACTTAAGGTTACTCAGTGCCTTGATGTTCTTATTACGGTTTGGCATTGAGTTAATCGCGTTAACCCCTTGCACAATACAACCGTTCACTTTGCCACGGTACATCATGTCCAGATGCTTACCGAAGTCATACATCTGGTCCCACTTCGGCAACCACTGATAACCGAACTCGTTTTCAGGTGTCGCGTTCTCACCCCAGAAGGCTTTGAGCAGGGACACATAAAACTTTGGATAGTTTTGCCAGTAGTTGGTTTGACCTGGGCGCAATGGCTTCGGTGTGTTGGCCGCCAAGTGAGCGGCTAAGGTAGGTTCTTTATCGTTTGGCAGTTTAAGGTAACCAGGTAAACTTTGAGCCAGTAGACCCATATCGGTTGAACCTTGAACGTTGGCGTGGCCGCGCAATGCGTTAACACCACCACCTAACTGACCGATGTTGCCCAGTAATAACTGTATCATCGCCATAGAACGGATGTTCTGCGCACCTTTACTATGGTGGGTCCAGCCCAGCGCATACATAAATGTCGCCACACGATCTTTAGTATGAGTGCTCGCAATGGCGTCACATACCACTTGGTAATCTTCTGTTGGTGTACCAGTGATATTACTTACCGTTGCAAAATCATAACGTTCTACGTGTTGTTTGAGTAAGTTCCACACACAACGCGGGTGCTCAAGTGTTTCATCCACTATGGCATAGCCGTCTTCGTCGAGTTGGTAGAACCAAGATTCTTTGTTGTACTCGCCTTTTGCTTCATCAAAGCCTGAGAAGAGGCCGTCATGGAAGTCAAAATCATCCCGCACCAGATAACTGGCGTTGGTATAGGCTTTCACATAATCGAAGTTAACTTGATTGGTCGAAATCAAATAGCGAATCACACCCAGAAGGAATGCAATGTCAGTTCCTGAGCGGATTGGGGCATAGTGATCTGCCAATGACGCACTGCGGTTGAAACGTGGGTCAACCACAATCAACTTAGCATTGTTATGCTGCATAGCTTCCGTAACCCAGCCGAATCCGACAGGGTGAGCTTCTGCGGCATTACCGCCCATAATAATCACTACGTTAGAATTTTTAATATCGATCCAGTGGTTGGTCATGGCACCACGCCCAAATGTTGGAGCAAGACTTGCTACCGTTGGGGAGTGTCAGTTACGTGCAATAGTATCGATAGCTACTAGGCCTAAAGCGCGAGCAAATTTTTGTGTTGCTAAGCCGCTTTCATTGGCCATACCGGATGAGGTCATCATCCCTGTGGTTAACCAACGGTTAACCGTTACGCCATCGGCGTTTTTCTCAATTAGGTTCGCATCACGGTCATCTTTCATCAAACGTGCAATACGCTTAAAGGCATCTTGCCAGCTGATCCGTTCCCATTTGTTACTGCCCGGAGCGCGATATTCTGGATACTGTAAACGGTGTGGACTGTTAACATAATCCACAAGGCCTGCACCCTTAGAGCACAATGCACCTCGGTTTACTGGATGATCAGCATCACCCTCGATATGGAAAATAGCATGTTCGGAGTTTTTACCCCCACTGCCTTGGCTGTACATCAGCAGGCCACAACCGACCGAGCAATACGGACAGTTGTTACGGGTTTCTTTAGCTCCGAGCAGCTTAAACTCTCGCACTGCTGCATAGGCCTTTTCGGACATCAATCCCAGCGCTGAAATCGCTGAGGTTGCCGCTCCGGCCGCACACAGTTTAAAAAACTGGCGTCTGTTCATAGCGTTCTCTCACACTTTTGTCGTTATGAGTTAGATGATTGCAGTGGTAATGCTGCAATCGTTTGAGTGAGTCAATAAAGCCCCCACTTAATTTAAGATTATCCTCAAAGTGAAAATAGATAACAAATAATGACATGAGATCAAGATCTCAAATGACCAACAACAGGATTAACCACCAAAAAACAAGATTAAAAAAATTAAATTAAGAATATAAAACCAAAATATAGACACAAATAAGCAATTAAATTCAAATTACACACAAAGACATTTTGTCCACATCAACAAGCCCATTTTGTCTCACAATAGACAATTAAGGTTATAACGAACATTAATTTAAGGCACAAAAAGAATAACAAAAGACTAAAACAGTGTCAGATTTACTTGTTTTAGATGGATAGACAGCCACAAAAACTGACAATGTAAAGATTGGATAAAAAAACACTCTTCCTACGGTGTTAAACGCACCTAAAGTACAAAGTGCAAAAACAGCGAAATCGCCGGATAAGATAGACAAAAGGCATAGCAAATCGCTATGCCTTTCACTTTATAGGGCGCTTGCTTCAGCACTTTTCACCCGCTGAGGGGTTATCGGCACCAAAGACTATGCATTACAGACTCGGCAATACGCCTTGGGGCAAATACGCATTAAAGCTGGCGGTGTACAGCAGATCGGTTGCCGCTTCGATATCCGGCGCGAAATATCTGTCTTTATCGTAGTAGGCAACCACTTCGCGTAGCTCGGCTTTGGCTTTGGCAACCGCCGCACTTGGCATTAATGGCGCGCGGAAATCCAACCCTTGGGCGGCAGCTAACAATTCAATCGCTAACACGCCGCGGGTGTTTTCACTCATATCCCGCAAACGGCGCGCCGCAAAGGTCGCCATAGACACATGGTCTTCTTGGTTGGCCGAGGTTGGCAAGCTGTCGACCGAGGCTGGATGGGCGTAGGTTTTGTTTTCAGAGGCTAATGCCGCCGCGGTTACTTGGGCGATCATAAAGCCCGAGTTCACCCCGCCGTTTTTCACTAGGAAAGGTGGCAATTTAGACAGGCTAGAGTCGATGAGCAGCGCAATACGACGCTCTGCAATCGCGCCTAATTCGGCAATCGCAATCGCCAAATTATCCGCAGCCATAGCGACTGGTTCGGCGTGGAAGTTACCGCCAGAGATAATATCGCCAGTATCTTGGAATACCAGCGGGTTATCGGTCACGCCATTGGCCTCAGTGCCTAACACTTCCGCCGCTTGGCGAATTTGCGTTAAGCAAGCGCCTAGCACCTGTGGTTGGCAGCGTAGTGAGTAAGGGTCTTGTACCTTTTCACAGTTTGCATGGCTTAAGCTGATTTCAGACTCTTCACCCAACAGATGACGGAACACCATAGCTGAATCGATTTGACCTTTTTGACCACGGGCCGCATGGATGCGTGGGTCAAACGGGCTACGGCTACCCATGGCCGCCTCAACGCTCATCGCGCCAATCACTGAGCTGGCAGCAAACAAGTCTTCAGCGTGGAACAAGCCTTCCAGCGCCAGCGCGGTAGAAGCCTGAGTACCGTTGAGCAGGGCTAAGCCTTCCTTCGCGGCTAAATCGATTGGCTTGAGGCCGGCGATTTCTAAACCTTCGGCGGCCGAAATTAACTCGCCTCGATAGCTCATCTCGCCTTCACCCAACAGCGGCAAACACATATGAGCTAACGGCGCTAAGTCACCAGAGGCACCCACAGAACCTTTTTCAGGCACGCAAGGGTATACCTCAGCATTCACTAAACTGATTAAAAAGTTAATCACTTCTAAACGAATGCCAGAAAAACCACGGCTTAAGGAGTTGATTTTTAACACCATCATCAAGCGCACAGTGGCGTCTTGCATATATTGGCCCGTGCCCGCCGCGTGGGATAACACGATAGAACGTTGCAGCAATTGCAGATCTTCCGGGGCAATCTTAGTGTTGGCTAGTAGACCAAAACCTGTGTTGATGCCGTAAACAGTGCGACCTTCATCCAGCACCTTTTGCACGATTTGCGCGCTGGTATTGATGTCGTTTATCGCCTCTGGTGCCAGTTCTAGCGTCAGTTTATGGCGGCTGATTTGACGCAGTTGCGCCAGACTTAAACTGCCAGGCGTTAATACTAAATGATTGACTGATTTCATTTTTACATCCGTATTCTTGTCGTTGTTTTTCACGGTTTGTTGAATAGTTAGTCTTTAAGCATGGGCAGATCTAAGCCCTGCTCCTTGGCGCAGTTTTTCGCGATCTCGTAACCTGCATCGGCATGGCGCATCACGCCTGTCGCGGGGTCGTTCCACAGCACGCGGCCAACACGTTTAGCGGCGGCCTCGGTGCCGTCACACACGATCACCACGCCCGAGTGTTGGCTAAAGCCCATGCCTACACCACCGCCGTGGTGCAAGGATACCCAAGTGGCACCGCTGGCAGTGTTGAGCAGCGCGTTCAGTAACGGCCAATCGGATACTGCATCTGAACCGTCCAGCATAGATTCGGTTTCACGGTTAGGGCTGGCGACTGAGCCTGAGTCTAAGTGGTCACGACCAATGACGATGGGCGCCGACAGCTCGCCGTTTTTCACCATCTCGTTAAAGGCTTGAGCTAGACGCGCACGGTCCTTTAAACCCACCCAGCAGATACGCGCAGGCAGACCTTGGAAGGCGATTCGTTCGCGCGCCATATCTAACCAGTTGTGTAGGTGTGGATTGTCGGGGATAAGCTCTTTGACTTTGGCATCGGTCTTATAGATATCTTCAGGGTCGCCAGATAACGCCACCCAACGGAACGGGCCGATACCTTCGCAGAACAGTGGGCGAATATAAGCAGGCACAAAACCAGGGAAATCAAAGGCGTTTTTAACGCCGGTTTCGAAGGCCATTTGGCGAATGTTGTTACCATAGTCTAAGGTCGCTGCGCCTGCCGCTTGCAGATCCAGCATGGCTTGCACCTGTACCGCCATCGAGGCTTTAGCCGCTTTAACGACGGCTGCTTCGTCTGTTTTACGCATGTCAGCCGCTTGCGCCATGGTCCAGCTCTGTGGCAAATAGCCGTTCAGCGGATCGTGGGCAGAGGTTTGGTCAGTCACCACATCAGGAGTAATGCCACGCTTCACTAATTCGGCAAACACATCGGCAGCGTTAGCTAATAAACCCACAGAGACTGGCTTGCCCGCTTGGTTCGCCGCTTCAATCATTGCTAGAGCTTCATCAAGCGAAGTGGCTTTTTTATCAACATAACGAGTACGCAGACGGAAATCGATGCGAGTCTCGTCGACTTCACAAGCTAATACCGAGAAGCCAGCCATAGTACCCGCCAGCGTTTGCGCGCCGCCCATACCACCTAAGCCGCCAGTGAGGATCCATTTACCTTTTGAGATGCCGCCAAAGTGTTGTTTTGCCACAGCCACAAAGGTTTCGTAGGTACCTTGAACAATGCCCTGAGTCCCAATATAAATCCAAGAACCCGCGGTCATCTGGCCATACATGGCCAAACCTTGCTTATCTAACTCGTTGAAGTGTTCCCAGTTTGCCCAATGTGGCACTAGGTTTGAGTTAGCAATCAGCACGCGCGGTGCATCCGCGTGGGTGCGGAATACACCTACGGGTTTGCCCGATTGCACCAATAAGGTTTCATCGTCTTCGAGACGTTTTAGCACTTCGATAATCTTGTCGTAGCAGTCCCAGTCGCGGGCCGCGCGGCCGATACCACCATAGACGACTAAGTCTTCTGGGCGCTCGGCGACATCGGGATGTAAGTTGTTCATTAACATGCGCATTGGCGCTTCGGTTAACCAGCTTTTACAGCTTAATTGGCTACCATGGGGCGCAATAATACGGCGGCTTGGGTCGTGTCGCTTGTCCATTGAGATGTCCTCTTTCAACCTGTTGAACTCACTCGCCATTTGGCTAAGTGCTATTGTTTTTATTGTGTTTTTGTTGCTAAAAATCGGATGAATACCATAAGCATTCACCTCTTCTTGCGTGACGCTATTAATTGAATGTCAGGTGACCGCCGAGCTTAAAGCGGCTACCCGGGTGTACTAATTTGGCAAAACTCACCACCCCTTGGCGCGACCAAGTGCGGCGTGAAATCTGTAAACAGGGTTCGGTCGCCGGGATAGCTAACCTCTGCTGCAATTCGCTACTGGCAATAATGGCTTCGATGGTGTGGTGCGCCTCGGTCAATGGAGCCACCTGCGATAAGTATTCGTGGGGTGTTTGCTCGCTAAAGTCCTGCACTAAGTAATCGGGCGCAAAGGCGGGATTTACATAACGCTCCTCGACTTGCAGCGGCACGCCCTGCTCGCAATGCACTAACACCGAATGAAACACCGGACTGCCGAGCTCCAGCGCCAGTGCAATGGCGATAGGCGCGGTAGCGTTCACTTGCTCAAGTGCTAATTGCTGTACACTGTAACCATGACCACGGTCTTTAATTTCATCGGCAATGTTGCGGATCGCCAACATGGAGGATTGCGACTTTCGCCCCGCCACAAAGGTGCCCAGCCCCTGTGAACGTTCAAGCACGCCGTTGTCTGTCAGCTCTGTCAAGGCGCGACGCGCCGTCATCCTGCTACAGACAAACAACTCTGCCAGCTGATTTTCCGAGGGCACGCGGGCATTTTCTTCCCACTCACCGGACTCGATACAGCCAATGATGTATTGCTTTATTTCTGCAAACTTAGGCGTAGCCAAAATACTTCCTCGGTATAAAAATCTAGAATCTAGAATCTAGGTGCTAGGTGCTAGGTGCTAGGTGCTAGGTGCTAGGTGCAAGGTGCAAGGTGCAAGGTGCTGGCACACTTTTAAACGTTCAAAATTACGGCTACAATCCTAGCTTGTATATACAAGTAAATACAAGCTAGCTCACATAACTTTCGACAATAAAGAGTTTGCGGGGCCAATATGCCAACGCAGCGAGGGATAACAATGTCTTGGGATCAGGTTTGGATAGACGTAAACATAGCAACAATGGACCCTTCCATATCAGCACCTTACGGCGCAATTACCCATGCGGCTATCGCAGTAAAAGACGGTAAAATAGCTTGGTTAGGCCCCCGCAGCGAATTGCCCGCCTTCGATGTATTGTCCATTCCAGTTTACAGGGGCAAGGGCGGTTGGATCACCCCCGGGCTGATTGATGCCCACACCCATTTAGTGTTTGCCGGCAATCGCGCCAACGAATTCGAGCTGCGTCTAAAGGGTGCCACCTACGAGGAAATCGCCCGCGCCGGCGGTGGGATTATTTCCACGGTTAACGCCTGCCGTGAGGCCGACGAAGCCGAGTTATTCGACCTCGGCCGCCAACGTTTAAATGCCTTGGCGAAGGAAGGCGTTACCACGGTTGAGATTAAATCTGGCTATGGCTTAGATACCGAAACCGAACTCAAAATCCTACGTGTTGCCCGCGAACTGGGTAAACATCACCATGTGGATGTCAAAACCACCTTCCTCGGCGCTCACGCAGTGCCGCCCGAATTTAAAGACAATAGCGACGGCTATGTCGACTTAATAATCAATAAAATGCTGCCTGCGGTGATTGCCGAAAATCTTGCCGATGCGGTGGATGTGTTCTGTGAGAATATCGCCTTTAACCTAGAGCAAACCGAGCGCGTACTGAGCGCCGCCAAAGCGGCAGGCCTACAAGTCAAACTGCACGCCGAGCAATTATCCAATATGGGCGGCTCGGCATTAGCTGCACGCTTAGGGGCAAAGTCGGTTGATCATATTGAGTATCTGGATGAGGCTGGCGTTAAAACCTTAAGTGAAAGTGGCACCTGCGCCGTGCTGCTACCGGGAGCGTTTTACTTTTTGCGTGAAACTCAAAAACCGCCTATCGATTTATTGCGTCAATACGGTGTGCCTATGGTGCTCGCCAGCGACTTTAATCCCGGCTCATCGCCCATCTGCTCGACCCTGCTGATGCTGAACATGGGTTGTACCCTATTCCGCTTAACTCCAGAGGAAGCCTTAGCTGGCCTAACACTCAATGCAGCCAAAGCACTAGGGATTGAAGATAAGGTCGGCAGTTTAGTGGTCGGCAAACAGGCGGATTTCTGTCTGTGGGATATCGCAACACCTGCGCAACTCGCCTATAGCTACGGGGTGAATCCCTGCAAGGATGTGGTGAAAAACGGCAAGCTAATCCATCAATAGTTTCAAATACTTGGTCTATTTAACTGCAAGTCAGCCATCCTCAGTTAAATAGACCTTCTGACAATAGCGATAAAAGCTCCTGCACTAGACACTGCGCCTCAATGCAAAGATGCCAACGGCATAATCTTGATTTAGATGTATTAGGTTACACTACCAACCCCGACCCACACCTAACACATTGAAATAAAAATAAAATTTAAAATCTCATGTGATTTTCTGCAAATAACAACATTTTTATCCTCAAATAGGAAAAATGTCCGTTTTTTTAACGAAAAAATCTTGAATGATTCATCTCTATAAAATGATCTATTACCAGATGATGATGGATGAACCTATGTCAACAATCATGAGTTGTATCGGTATTGCTGTTCTAGTCTTAATTGGTTATCTGTTCTCCGAAAATAAACGCCAAATAAAATTTAAAACCATTGCAGGAGCATTAGCACTTCAAATTTTACTGGGTGCATTTGTTATGTTTGTACCTGCAGGCGTCACCATCATTGAAGCCATGAGCAGTGGCGTCAACAGTGTGATTGCCTTTTCAAATTCTGGTTTAACCTTTGTTTTTGGCGATCTAGCTAACTATAAATTAGGCTTTGTTTTCGTTATCAACGTACTTTGTGTAGTGATATTTATCTCCGCCTTAATCTCGGTACTCTACTACCTAAAAGTCATGCAATTTATCATTAATA
This sequence comes from Shewanella cutis, assembly GCF_022410515.1. Lineage (GTDB taxonomy): Bacteria > Pseudomonadota > Gammaproteobacteria > Enterobacterales > Shewanellaceae > Shewanella > Shewanella cutis. Next base: position 25,752 of record NZ_JACSDI010000018.1, read on the forward strand.
TCATTGGTGGCGGACTATCTAAGGTATTAGGAACCAGTAAAGCTGAATCCCTTTCTGCCACAGCAAATATCTTTGTCGGTCCGATTGAAGCCCCATCGATGGTTCGACCCTTAGTCAAAAACATGACCCGCTCCGAGTTATTTGCCGTTATGACAGGTGGATTAGCCAGTGTTGCGGGGGGCACAATGGTGGGATATATCAACCTAGGTATTGATCCTAAATATATTCTAACAGCTTGTTTTATGACCGCTCCAGCAGGCCTGTTATTTGCAAAATTACTCTGCCCACAAACGGAGCACAATTTAGTTAATAATGACAATAAAATCGAAGACGCTGATCAGCCAAAAGGATTATTAGCAGCCATAACCGATGGTTCTTTAATGGGCATGAACCAAGTCATTACTGTAACGGCGTTATTAGTTTCATTTGTAGCCATTATTGCATTATTAAATGGCATCATTGGTAGTATCGGCAATTTATTTAGTATCGATAAACTTACATTGGAAATGATTATTGGCTATTTGCTATCTCCATTAGCATTCCTCATGGGAGTCCCTTGGTCTGAGGCAATACCAGCAGCTTCAATTATTGGCCAAAAAATTGCCATTAATGAATTTGTTGCTTATATCAGCTTCTTAGAGGTATCGAATACTCTTTCAGATAAAACACAGGCCATTGTTGTCTTTAGCCTATGTGGATTTGCCAATATTGGCTCACTTGCTATGGTCGTTGGTGGTATCGCTGCCATGTGTCCAGATAAACGAGAACTCATCACTCAAATTGGCCCAAGGGTACTTTTAGCCGCAATCTTGGCCAATTTAATGTCCGGTACTATTGCTGGCGCCCTAGTGTCATTAATGTAATTTAGAGGTGAAACATGTCGACTCCACATATCAATGCCAATCCTGGTGACTTTGCAAAAACAATTATTATGTCTGGTGACCCACTCAGAGCAAAACTCATTGCAGAAACTTATTTAGAGGATGTAAAGGAAGTCACTAATGTCCGTGGAATATTAGGTTTTACTGGGAAATATAAATCTAAAGATATTTCGATTATGGGTCATGGCATGGGCGCACCTTCAGCCTCGATTTATTTTCATGAACTGATGACAACCTACGGCGTTAAAAACTTTATTCGTGTTGGTAGTTGTGGTGCCATATCAGATAATATTCAGCTGAAAGATTTAATTGTTGCCATGGGAGCCTCAACAGACTCAAAAATAAATCGCATTCGCTTTTTAGACCACGATCTGGCAGCCATTGCAAACTTTGACATGTTACAGGCCTGTATTGAAGTGTTAAAAACGACGACCATTAACTATAAAGTCGGCAACGTGTTTTCATCTGATCTATTTTATCGACCAAATGAAAATGACTATACCCTGATGGCAAAATATGGCGTACTAGGTGTCGAAATGGAAGTAAACGCTCTTTATGCGCTTGCTGCAGAACACCAATGCCGCGCACTCGCTCTTTGTACCGTTACAGACCATATTACCCAGCATGAACATTTAACGGCTGACGAACGCAGAACCGATCTCCATGAAATGGTTAAAGTCGCATTAGAAACGGCCATTAAATTTTAATCCATTTAATGTGGTTAAAGCGTATCGAATAAATCTTAACTTAATGCGTTTTAACCACTCTCACCAAATTCATACTCCAGGGTAGTGATTGCTATTCAATACTGCGATAGTATACTTGTATACAAATAACATGTTTTGAATATGTAACAAATACTTATGGATGATATCGCTACTATTGTTAAAGCTATTGGTATTGCAGAGATTAAATACCATAAGAACTCCTACTTGCTGAGACAATCTAAGCATGTTTCTGAACTCATATTCTGTGAAAATGCCAACCTAACCGTTTCTTATATAAACTCGAGTGGTAATGAATTCATTCTTAAAGTTGAAGATAATTACTGCGGATTTTTAGGTGAAATGGAGTTTTTCCAAGAAAATAACCGTGCTTTATTTAGCATAAAAGCAAATAAATCCGGCGTGATGTATCGAATATCTAAAGCTAATTTTATAAAAATTGTAGAAAAAGATTCAAATATGTTCATGTATATTATGTCATTAATTACAAAAAGATATAATCGAAATATGCACGAACTTATCAGCAATCTGACACAATCGACAAAAGTGAGCATTATCAACCAAATATTAGAAGCTAAAAACTTAGCAAACGAAGAACAATTTAAGCTTTCGTCAACCCTAGGTGCAAAAAGACTCGGAATAACAACACGCTCATACCGTAGAATAATTAATGAACTCATCCAAGAAGGGCGAATAATTAAAATAAAGCCATTTTATAAAATAATTAACTTGTAGCGTTTATTTTTACTCTACAAAAAATTATTTTGTAAAAAAACAATTCATCTAAACACTTGGCATATAAGTGGCAATAATGGCGATTTAACACAAAATACCATCCGCGCATCAAGCGTATAACTAAGTAATCGCGCGGACGGGTTAATTCTCACTTTACACATTAAAAGCCGTATTTTTGGCTAACATCCGCTAACAATGCCTGCCACTTGGGATAGCTTGATAACTCCCCATTCCATGGCGCCATGGTCTTTTCTATCTCAGGCTTTTGCCCTTGCTTTAACTGATATAAATAAGCAAACGCTGAGGCGCGATAATTAGCAAGACAATGAACTAACACCTTTTTCCCCTTATGCTGATCCATTGCTGTAAAGAAGGCTTCAACATCTTCTACTTTAGGGTTTTGCCAATCCACAGGAATATACACGTACTCCATTCCAGCCTGAGTCACGAGTTTTCTTTCATTTGGATGGGCATCTTTACTGCTATCGGGCATAAGATTGATCACCACATCCACACCAGCCTGTTTAAGCTGCGCAAACTGTTGCTCACTCGGCAAGCCCGAGCTTAATAACTGCGGCGCTTGCTGCTGTAATGCCCTCACTTCCTTTATCTTTTCAAACGATTCAGATTCAATAGTGGCATTCGCCAGCGGAGCCCCTAAAAGCAGGGCAAAAACAAGGCTCGAAAGTGCGGGTTTTCTCATCAACAACTCCTTGGTTAACATAAAATCAGAGGCTTGCTTAATGCTCTGATAATCCCTTATTAGCTAAGTTCAGCAAATATCGAAACCGATGCAAAAACCTTTGAGCAAGTACTCATTTTTTGGCGGCTGGAGAGTCTCCACTACGTCGTCCACTCAATACTGCTAAGCGGGAATCCAACATTTGGCAACTAAATAGAGCGTTGAATACAAGGCGGGAGCTAATGCTAATAGGGACTGATTTTAAACCGAGAGAGCAAGTCTCAACCGAATTATGGTAAAGCGCGGCATAAAAATTTCTTTGTTTAATAGTTAACCAGAACATAGTCTGCCATTAAAAATGGGAGTTCATTCTTTCCTTATAAATAAGCAAGTCCAACTCCGTTTAATTCGCTAATCGGCGCTGATATTGACGGCTTAGCCACAAAGCCTATTACACCTGGCAGAATCCACGACAGTAAGCGCAAATTACCATGATCGATAAACAAGCGGCTGCCGCCAAAGGCGAAAAAGGCAGTGTAACAGGCGATGCCAGAACCAATCATGGCGCCTAAATGCTCAATCCACCATTCTAATTTGGTTAGCGTTGCCTTAACGCTATAACGCAAGAATCCCGCAGCACCAGCACACCATGCCTTACGGTCACTAGGGTTAATAAGCATGGGAAAGCCTACGACCTCGGCGTTGCAGCAAGCCAAAAATAATCAGCACCCCAAAGGCGGCACTAAAGAGAGTTAAAGCTCTGGCCACTCCATAAAAATCCGTGAGATTAAAGGAAACCCCATCGGACCAAAGCACCAGTAAGCCCAGCGGCATTTGCATCGCGACTGCCGTAAACCAGTCGAATGGCAACTGCGGAAAAAGCCGTTGATACGCAAAAAGTATCAGCCCAGAGAGCAGAATTAACAGCCCAGCATCATGGGCGGCCAACCCAAGGTAAACCGGGCTATCATTGCCAAGATTGGCAACACTCCCGAGCAAGGCATGCATATAACCCGCACTGGCAACCAGTGCAAAACTCAGAAAACTCAATACCGCCAAGAGAATACCTAAACCGAATGCAGGTAAATATTTCATAAACCGTCTCATCAATGCTGGGGGCGCTCGACCTCATCCATAAAACCATAAAGTGGAATAAATTCAGTCGAAAGATAGTAAAGCTACAATAACAGCCAAAATTTCCCTTAGCTATTAAGACCATAGTCTTATGGCAAGTACAGATTACTGGAGCATAAAGCCCATAAACACTGTAACAACAATCCTTATTTCAACGATATGAGCTAGATAAGTATATAAAATTACTCATTTAATTAGTTTTCAGTCGATTGGTGGAGTGATGTGGAGCACAATCTCCCTCGGTCTAAGGGTGAAATCCACTAGCCAATTTAGCCAATAACGCTTAGGATCAGGGTTGCATTTTTTAGCCAACATATTGTGGAGTATCAAAACATTATGGGTATCAGAGCCATAGTCGTAGACACCGCGGGCACCACGACAGACCTAACCTTTATCCAAGATGTACTATTCCCCTATTCTGTCAAAGCCTTGCCAGACTTTTTAGCGCAGAACCAACACAATGTTTTGGTGGAAAACTGCATCTGTGATACTCGAGATATCGCCCTAGAGCCAGATGCTGACTTAGCGCGCGTGACTGAAATTTTGCAGCAGTGGGTACGTGAAGACCGTAAAGCCACGCCACTCAAGACCCTGCAAGGGTTAATCTGGAAGCAAGGTTATGCCCATGACGAGTTTAAGGGCCATATTTTCCCGGACTTTATCGAAGCAGTGAAACGTTTTAGCGCACAAAACCTGCGTATTTACAGTTTTTCATCTGGCTCAGTCGATGCCCAAAAACTGTTATTCAGCCACAGTGATGGCGGCGATTTAACCGAGATGTTTAACGGCCATTTTGATACCCGTACGGGTAACAAATTGGATAAACAAGCTTACTGCAATATTCTTAACACCATCAGCTTAAGCCCTAAACAAGTACTGTTTGTGTCTGATGTGATTGAAGAATTAAAAGCTGCTGACGCCGCCGGTATGATGACCTGCCAAATGGTGCGCGACAGCAAGCAGCGCACAGGCGATTTTCGCACCATTAGCAGTTTCGATGAGCTTGTGATCGAGTAACACACTCACTAAACTCCCTAAACAAAAGCGACCTTGTGGTCGCTTTTGTTTATCTGCTGAATCAAACCTACCTGTCCGCTGGGTGATTCACCCCATCACAAACGGGAACATCTCCTAATTCATAGGGATTTACCCCTTCGAGGCAACCAAGGTTATAGCCATACTCATTGGGATTTGAGCGCCTTTGATGGTGGGTATAAATACCGCAAATTGAGCAGAAGTAGTGTTTGGCGGTTTTGGTATTAAACTCGTAGCACTTCAATGCAGTCTCGCCTTTGATAATCTTCAATCCCGCCAGCGGCACTGAACCGACGATAGCGCCCTTACGGCGGCAGATAGAGCAATCGCATCGGCGTGGATTTTCAATGCCATTAGGCAATGACAACTCCAACACCACAGCGCCACAATGGCAAGACGCGAGATGTGTTGCCTTAATAACCGTATCCCCAACCTGTTTTATCACTGCCAACTCCTTGCTTCACTTAATGTTGTACTATTGCCTAAGGCTTGTCGCAGCTATCTTATACTGCTAGTCTGGCTTCCTTAAACGAGCGTTTTAACTAGAGCTTTTGACTATGAGTAATGCAATGGAAAGTCCAACACTAAGCCCAATGGAAAAGTTTCTCGCACAGCACCCTATAGTGACCGAAATCCCCGTCGCTTGGGGCGAAATGGATGCTTTGCAGCATGTTAATAATGTCGTCTATTTCCGCTATTTTGAAACCGCACGTATCGACTTTTTCAATCGCCTCTTCCCGCTCGATGCCCTGTATAAATCCGGTGTTGGCCCAGTGATTAGCGAAAATCAAGCCCGCTATAAACGTCCAGTAACCTTCCCCGATACCCTATTGGTCAGCGTGAGTATCAGCGATATTCAAAGCGACAGATTTACCATGCATTATCAGGCATTTAGTAAACAGCAGCAGGCAATTACAACCCTAGGCACCTCGGTTGCCGTGATGTTTAACTTTAAAACAGGTCAAAAAGCCGAGCTTCCCACAGAATTACTCGCCATTCTTAAACAACACGAACAAGCTTAAGCTAACCGAATCACAGGCTTAATTGCCAGCACACGTTAAGCCAAATTCGTAGGAGTATGTATGTCAGAAAAAGAGCAAATAGAAACCATCGTTGAACATCAACAGGATAAACAACGCTTTGTGATCCCCGTTAATGGGCATGAGGCGGTACTGGAATATCGACTCGATGGCAAAAATATCGATTTTAACCGTACCTTTGTACCCAACGAACTGCGTGGCAAAGGTCTTGCCGAACGTTTAGTTCGCCATGGCCTCAAATGGGCAAAAGCCCAAGATTACGAGATACAAGCCAGCTGCTGGTATGTGCAAAAGTTTTTGAAAAACTAATTTCACAACATACTCAATGATATCGCCGCAAAGGAATGCCCACCACATGAAGCTATCTCGATTTGGCCATGGTTTACTGCTTGTTGGCCTAACGCTCTTGTCCGGCTGCCAACAACGCCAAGCCATTTTGATCGTTCAAGGTGTTGAGCTCATTAAAATAAAGGCTATTGAAACCGCCTTAATGCAATCCGGCTGGCAGGTGAACCAAAGCCCTATTGCTATTCCGGCTGAATTCCCTGATGCGGTGCTTGCCACCAATCCCGCTTATCGAGATACCCAAGCTATCTCTGATATTAAAAATATCCTCAAAGGCCAAGGTTTTACCGAACCGACAGAGTATAAATTTGCCGAAGGTAAGCACTTTTTCAGTACAAATAATGTCGGTATTTACTTACGCAATAGCGAGCAGACGTCATCAGCCTTACAACCATCTTTTATCAGAACAGATCGCTGCGCAGCGGGCGATGCAACCCTTAATCTCACGCCCCAAGGCAAAGCGGTACTCGAATATGAAAAGCCTACAAATGATAACTTTAAGCTTGAACAACACACTGGAACTTGGACCTTTGACGGCATAAAACTCCAGGTTCAATTCAATCATGCTCAGCAAACGTTTCTGCTCACTCACGAACAAAGAGACACATGGCGCGGCCCTAGTCCTGCAGATATCTACACCCCGAGCCTAGACGCTGATGTTAACGTGCTTAACTGCACCTTTGTGATTATCTATCTTGAGTAGGGGATAAACCGATGCGAGCCTAACCCTGTGCCTGCACTAATAAAAATGCATGAACTGCATAGCAGATTAATAGGATTTATACCCCGAGTAATAATATGGCGCTTAATTTGACTCACTTGGGCCACTCAGATTAGCGAGCATTTCACGAATATCTTCGGGGATGGGACGGCTTTTTTCACTGTGATAGTCGTAATGCACCAAAGTGGTTTTCACTTCGGCGGTTTTATTGCCCGCTTGCCAACAGGTTTGGGTCAGTTCGAAACTGCTATTACCGATACGGCTAACATAGGTTTTAACGGTGACATTCTTGCCGTAGTAAGTCGGTGCGATAAAGGCCACAGTAAAACCTGCCACGATTAAGTTCCACTGATGCAAATCCAATTCTGGATTAAAAATCTCGAAGATTGGTGTACGCGCCGCCTCGCACCACACGGGGATCACTGTGTTGTTAATATGGCCAAGGCCATCGGTTTCGGTAAATCTTGGCTGGATGTCCAGGCTGTATTCGGTGACTAACATGCAAACTTCCCTTTTGTTGTTCTTATACTTTTATGCAGTGAATGGGATAAACAAGGCGATGGCCCCGTTTATCCCGATCAAGCCTAACAGAAATAAGAAGCGCGATGCTAGAACTGGCAGCTCGCGGTCTCTGGGGTTTGCTTGCCATTAGCATCGTACTTCTTCATACAGCCAGCTTTACCCATATCATAGATTTTTTCGTATTCTAGCTGACCGTTACGGTAGGACTTAAATACACCATGGCTTTTTGGGTTTTCTAGGTGATAGATTTTTCGCCCCTTAGTCACATGGGAAAAATCCGAGAATCCTGGTTCTTCCTGATAGATCACTCCGTTGATATAGCGCTTGTGCACCACATGTTGCTCATCAATCCGCAGCATTTCGCTGGCTAACTTACCATTCTGGTCATAACAGACTTTATCCACGGCATAATTGCTGTCGAGATCCTCGATACAACTCACGGCACCATTATCAAAATATTCCCGCTGAATACCGCAACGTGCAATGGCGTTATCCCAGAAATAAGGTTCACCGTTCCACATCTCCCCTTCTTGCTGGCAATAGTTCCACAAGCTCTTTAACTGGCCATTCGGATAGAAAGTGTAATGGGGGCCAGAGAGGCGGTTATTGATAAGATGACCATATTGGACGAGTGAATAGCCACCGTCGGTGGAATAGCGGATGCTTGGGCCATATTCCTTACCAGCTTTATAAGCCTGCAGGGACATTAAGCGGCCGTTGGAATCGAATCGATATTCTTTATCGACTGACCCATTAGTGTAATAGCTTAATTCGGATAGTTTGCCGCCGTGATACACTCGCTGCTCACCGTCTTTAATCGAGCTAGTCTCGGTATTTTTTGCGTTTAACACGCCCTCACAATCGCCTGCGTAGGGCTCTTTTCGCATCATGCATTCATCCTGCGACGGTTTAAGTTTTACGGCGTCATTGAACTTATATTGACTCAACTCATTCAGATCGCCGTTAGGCTCGAGCCACATTTGTGGGCCATCCAACTCCCCTTGACGATAATTGGCAACATTGCTGACAATATTCGGCGCTGAATACCATAAACTTTCACCGTGGAGTCTGCCCTTATCATAATGTTTGAGGGCAAACATAAAATTATCTTTATTGAATAACTTTGCCTCACCTTGGCGTAGGCCATTCTCATAGTTGACTTCGGTCTTATAGAGGTAAGTCACCGATTGCTTGGTGGTAAAGGCATCGTTAGCATCTGGCGTTCGGATATAGACCCAAGTGCCTGATCGTTTACCATCGAGGTAGCTGCCTTCACCGCTTTGAAAGCGATAATCCCCTTGGGTAACCTTTTCCGTCCAAGCGCCTTGCTTCACGCCCTTTTGATACTGGCCTTTGCTGCCATCGGACTCAAGCCACTCACCGTCTTTTACACCATTGAGATAAATGCCCTTTTCGGACAATTTCTTCGCGCCTTCGGTGCCGGAATCGTAATCTGGGGTATAGATTTCACTCGGGCCATCGGGCACGCCCTTGTTGTAGTGAATAAAGCCGTAGTTATCGGCATCATCCATCATGGACTGCAACACCCATTTGCCCTGCTTTTTACCGTCGAGGTACTCGCCTTCCCAGTAGGTTTCACGGCTGTCGGCTTCCATCCACTTACCCACTTGTTTACCCAGCTTATAATCACCGGCATACATCACACTGCCATTGCGAGCATCATAGGCGGCAAAGTGACCATCCAGCTCACCCTGCACATAATTGGCTTCACTGGCAACACCAGCCCAACTACTGCCCATACTCATGAATTCGTAAAATGGACCAGTACGGGGGATTTTGGCGCCACCACTTTTCAACCAGTTGGCGTCGTCGGCCTCATAACCAATGGCGACCAACATAAAACTGCCATCTTCTTCGACGTAGGCACTGCGATCAAAGGTAGCAACCAGACTATATTGGCGTTCGCGACCCTCGGCATCTTTATCAGTGCGAGTCACGGGATAACGCAGCTTGTATTCCACTGCGGTTTTAACATCCGTTGCTGCGCCTTCTGAATTTCGATAACCGATTAGGGTCGGTTTATGCTTGGAGGTACCGTCGAGAATCGCTTTGATTTCAGGATCTTTTACCCCTTCGGCCTCATAGGTCATACGATACTGCTGTGGTGGTAACTGGCTTAACACCTTGCGAACCCCACCTACGGTAAAGGTAGTAATACTAGGCGCAACCTCATCAAGTACGACTTGCAGACGCGGCAGTTTAGTCAACTCCTCGCCCTCAAAACCATAACCCCGTAGATGCTGGCCATCGACATCCTTGAGCATGACGATCACTTCTTTGGTGCCGCCTTTGTCGAAGTCATAGTAAAACACCGCCACGATTTCAGCGCGGCCGTAATCGTCGATGCGAACTCCAGGCGCATCGCCGTAGAGCATTTCGCCCCATACCTGTTGATCTTTCTGATAAAAATTGAGCCATTGGCCATTGGGAAGATCCACGGGACCGTGAACAATTTTGTCATATTCCGCCGCAAGGGCAGCAGGAATCACCGCAAACGAAGAAAGCAACACCGCACCAACTGCGGCGCATAAACGACGAATCGAAAGTTCCATTTAACTATCCTTTACACCGACACCTTGCGCCTCGTGCGCACCAGTAAACGGGCCGAATTTTAAGCTAACTTTAATGCTTCAGGAAGTGGCAGCGACAAAAAAGGCCGCAATGCGGCCTTTTTAGATCAAGAATTTAACAATCAATTATTGTACATAGCATTTATTTCATGGGCGTACTTGTGATAAATCATTTTGCGGCGCAACTTAAGCGTCGGTGTGATTAACCCCGCCTCCATCGAAAAAGCTTCCGGCAGCAGGGTAAACTTTTTGATTTGCTCAAATCCTGCCAACTCCTGCTGTAGATGCTTTAAGCGTTGTTCAAAATGCTCAACCACATGGCTGTGGCGCAAGAGTTCAATGGGCGACTCATACTTTAAGCCCTTTTCTTTCGCCCACGCTTCGAGAGATTCAAAAGCTGGCACAATCAGCGCAGTCACATAGTTACGCGCATCGGCAATCACCGCCACCTGCTCGATAAAAGGACAACACCCAACAGCACCCTCAACCCTTTGCGGTGCAATATATTTACCGTTAGAGGTCTTCATCAATTCTTTAATACGATCGGTAATAAATAAATTGCCGTGGGCATCAAGTCGCCCCGCATCGCCGGTCTTTAACCAGCCATCCTCAAAGGCAGCGGCAGTGTCTTCAGGGCGATTGTAATAACCGCGCATCACAGTGTCACCACGGACTAAAATCTCGTCGTCCTTACCCAGCTTAATTTGGATTTCGGGCAAGACTTTACCATTTGATCCTGCAACACGATTGTCCAAGGTGTTACAGGTCACAGTAGCGTTTGTTTCAGTCATGCCGTAACCGCAAAGCACTGGAATACCAATGGCATGGAAGAAAGACGCTACATTTAAATCGAGTGCAGCACCGCCACAGGGCATAAACTTTAACCGTCCACCGAGTACAGCCTGCAACTTGCTGTAAACCAGTTTGTTCGCCAAACGCCACTGCAAAGATAACCACAAACCGCCCTTAGCACGGCCTTGGCTGACTTCAAACTGACGCTCGCCAACCCCCATAGCCCAAGCGAATAATTTTTTACGGCCCTCGGCAGATTTAGCGACTTTATCCTGCACGGCGCTGTAAACCTTCTCGAGGAAACGCGGCACCACGCATAGGGTATGCGGACGCACAGCACTAATCGCCTCTTTTACTCTTTGGGTATTCTGCAAATACACATTGTGGCCACCGCGGCACAACACATAGAAGCTCCAGCCACGCTCAAACACATGGCTAAGCGGCAGGAAAGCCAAAGACACATCGCCAGTTTTGAAAGGCAAAATCAGATCGTGCTGATGCACAGTCGAGGCCATATTGCGGTAATCCAGCATCACACCCTTAGGGTCGCCAGTGGTGCCAGAAGTATAAATTAGGGTTAACAAATCATCGAGATTAGCGTCTTTTAAGCGCTGTTCGAGCTCAGCACATTGGTCATACTCCAACGCCAGTAAGCTATCTAAATGTTTATGCTGAGGTTTATCTTGAGCCAGTTGTACCGCAGCATCGAACACAATCACATGCTCTAAGGTCGGGCAAAGCGTTTGCAGCTCACAGGCCAGCGCATATTGCTTGGCATCGTCGACAAAAATCACCTTGGCAGCAGCATCATTAACGATAAAGCTGGCTTGCTCTAAGGTACTGGTTGGGTAAATAGGCACGACAATGGCGCGACTTTTCAGGGTGCCGACATCGGCACAGGTCCATTGAGGGCAGTTTTGCGACAGGATCACACAACGGTCTTGCACTTGTATGCCAAGTTCAATCAACACCTGTGCAATTTTATGGCTGATTTGATCGAATGCCTGCCAACTGACTTGATGCCAAGGTGCAGCCATTTCAAAACCTTCCAGCGCAATAGCCTCCTTTAACGACTGGCTTTGCTGCTGTAATAGTCGAATTACGTGATATTGTTCGAGCGACATGAATGCCTCACCTTTTAGCTTACAAGTGTACCGCTTTTGCAGCATTCTACCTGAAGGCAAACTAAAAACTAAGAGTTTTTGCTCTAATCTTGTGCAAATGTCGCCCAAATCACGTCATTTCTATGTGGTTAAAGCCCGTCAATATCACTTCGCCACAGCGTTTTACTGCCCCAAAACAGGGCGACCTGCCCCAACACAGCCAGTAAAATATCGCCTAATAACCAATAGCACAGATGACCGTCATGCTGCACCGCTAAGCTGAGGGATACCCAAAGTGAATGTGCCAGCACCACCAACATACTCAGGCTCACCTGTAACACGCGGCGGCACAAACAACCTAGCCCTAATACCAAGGCACAAGCCCAATAGGTGCTTATCACTAAGTGCGCCAGCAATGGCACACTCATCTCGCCATTGAGCCAAGTAATAAAAAGGCTACAGAGCAACACACCGACACTGATGAGATACAGTAATCGCTGCTGCCCTTGGGCAAAAGCATTGACCAAACCAGTTCGGCCATCAAAGCCCGGCATCAACAACAGTAACTCTGTTGCGCGCGCTCGCTGCACCCGGCTCCAATGCACCAGCGCACAGCTGATCACACAAAACTGCGCCAGTAGCAATAACACCGGAAAATCCCAATTAAACTGATGGGATAACACTCCAAGCACTAACGCCAACACCGGAAGCAACAAGAGTAATACGGTCAACATCGGCCCGATAAAAAAGTTAACCGGATGCAAATAGCGCTCGAAGCGGCTCAAAAACCGCATGGATTGCAGATTAGGCAGCCAAAACCAGCCCATTTCTAGGCCGTTGAGGTACACACTGCGAGCCTCAACCCGCCAAGGTAACACTAGGCAGCGGCGCCAAATCACTGCGGCAAAGACAAACAACAGGGCCAAGCTTAACCATAGTGGCACTTGTTCGGCCAAAGTACTGGAAAATGGCACTAAGATAAACAGTAAAAATGAGGAGTAAAACCATTGTGTTTGCCACAGACACAGCAAGATAAAACCTAAGCTTATCCCTTGAGCAAACACCAGTAACGACAGGCTAGCACTAAAACCAAACAATACACATAAGAGCACCGCAAGGCTAAACACACCGATAAGCATCACTTCGCACTGGATAAAGATATTTTGCCGATAACGGGGGATTAAGATTGAGCATTCACTCGCCATCAAGCGAATCAACTGCCATGCGACCGCCGCAGCAGTAGAGACAATCCCCATGCCAACAAAAATATCAAAACTGTCCTTTTGCCCAGCCCATCCCGCTAAGATACTCAGCACCAAGCCAAATATACCTGTGCCGAGAAAACTCACACTGCCGACATCAAACAACCACAGGCGCAGCATGCCGTTAAAGGGATTGATTGAATGCGTTGTTGCTGGCTTATCAGTAGGTTGCACGAGTGACTTCACGGTACTCATTTGTGTAACTCCACAAAGAGTTGCTCCAAATTCAGCGCCTCGCTGCGTAGTACACCGGGGAGATTAAGCTCAATATCGCCCCTATCCACAAGCACAGAATCACCATCACGGCTCAAAATACGCACCTGTTCAGGCAACTCAGTACCCGCAGCCAGTTTGAGTAGACACACCTCTTCCCGCAGGGCATCGATTTCCTTAAACAGCACTAATTCACCCTGTTTAATCAGTGCCACATGGCTCGCGACCCGCTCTAAATCTGAGGTGATATGGGATGAAAACAGCACCGCCGAGCCGGATTCGAGGGCCAAGTCGAACAAATCGACCATAAATTTGCGTCTGACGATAGGATCGAGGCTGGCCACAGGTTCATCGAGGATTAGCAGCTCAGGGCGATAGGCCATTGCCATGATCAACGCTAAGGATTGGCGCTGACCGACAGACAGGCGTTGTATCTGTTGGCTGACATCTAACTCAAAGCGTGTAAGCCAATCTTGCTCTAGCTGCATATCCCAGTGAGGATAAAAGCTACGGTGTAAATCAAGGGCACGTTCAACGGTAAAACCTTCATAACCAAAAGGTTGCTGCGGCACATAGCCAAGGCGCTCCTTTGCGGCAGACGAGAGTTGTTCCGGCGTCTCACCTAAGGTGCGGATGTCACCCGAATCGGGCGAAAGGATCCCCAAAGCACAGCGCATTAAGGTTGATTTACCCGCACCATTTTGCCCCAATAAGCCAACCACCATTCCGGCAGACAAGCGCAAGGACAGATCCTTTAACGCCGGTTTTTCAACGCCATTTTTTCCACGAAAAACTTTGTTTACCTTAGAAAACTCAAGTATTGGGGGAAACTCTTGATCCATCGAATTGCGTCCTTTTTATTCTCGTTTTCGCTTGGGCCGACTAGGCTTGCCAGCGCTCGTTAATCAATTGCAGCAACTCGGGCAGGCTCACGCCCAGCTGCTTGGCTTGTGCCAATAGGCCATCTAATTGCGGCTCAAGCAGACTCACGCCCGACTCTATCGCCTCGGCACGGGCAGCGACCCTAGTCGCCTGCCCACGACGGCGCTCTAACCAGCCCTGATCCACCAATTGCTGAATCGCGCGGGATACGGTCATCGGGTTCACCGCAAGGTATTCCGCAATTTGCCGTACTGAAGGTAATACGTCTTCCTCTTGCAGTTGGCCGCCCACAATCAAGCGCACGATTTGCTCGTGTAATTGCTTGTAAATTGGCTCACCACTGCTGGGGTTGACATTTAAAAGTTCTAACATTAGGCTTTACACACTGTATTAATACATTGATACACCGATACACTGTATTTAAAGTATCACACTCATCCTGAAATGCAAAAAGGAAAGCGCTCATGATAGATAGCATGATCCACAGGAAGTCCCATAATGCCGGCGCTTGCGTTGCGATTAAGTGCTCAAACACAGGCTGGCATAAGCGTATTTCAACCAGCAAAATCATAAGCTTGAGTACACTTATGCTCGCCATGGCTAGCGCAACGGTTTGGGCAAGTGATAAACCAACGCCTCCAACACCCCCCACAAATACCTGTTATGTGGACGGTGTTTCGGACCGTTTAAACTGCGGCTTTGTGACTGTACCAGAAAATCCTAACAAGCCCGATGGCAAGCAGATCCAAGTGCATTATGTAGTCCTGCCAGCGGTGAAAAATGCCAACCATGAAGAAGCCTTACTGGCGATCGCTGGCGGCCCAGGGCAATCGGCCATCGATAACGCGGCAAGCTTTAATACCATGCTTAACAAGGTGCGCCAGCAGCGAGATATTTTGCTGATTGATCAACGTGGTACTGGTCGCTCAAACCTATTGAATTGCGATGCAGGCCCGCAATCCTTACTCGCCTTCAACGATGATAACGTTGACAGCTTAGCCGAAGCGCAAAAATGCCGAGATCAATTAACGGGTAGCGATGTCACCCAATACGGCAGCCTTAACGCCGTCAAAGATTTCGAAGCCGTGCGCGCCCATTTAGGCTACAAAAAACTGCATTTATACGGCATATCCTACGGCACACGCATGGCGCAGCTGTATATGCGTTTGTATCCCGAGCATCTAGCCACTGTCACCTTAGACGGCATAGTGCCAATGCAGCAGAGCGTATTAGAAATCGGCTCGGCAATTGAGCGCGGCTTTGACTTACTGTTTAAAGACTGCCAAGAAACCGCAGCCTGCCATGCCGAGTTTCCAGAGCTCAAGGCCGAGTTTGACCAAGTGGTTGCAAGACTGACCGAAGGGCCAATCACAGAGCAAGTACACGACCCCGTCACTGGTGAAAAGACCTTACTCACGCTCACCCGTGCGAAGTTTTACGGCGCGATCAGAATGGCGTTATATCAAACCAATGTGCGCGCCTTAGTGCCCCATGCAATTCATCAAGCCGCCAAAGGTAACTATCAACCGCTACTCGGATTGTATGCCTTAACTACCGATGGAGCGGGTATGGCGATGGGCATGCACGCCTCAGTCGTCTGCGGTGAAGACATCCATCGCATCACCCCTGCGATGCGTGAACAGGCCAAAACCTCTTATGTCGGTAAAACCATGCTCGACAGCCTCGAAGCATCGTGTTCTGTGTGGAAGGTGCCGCCCGTCGATGCCAACTTTAGCGAGCCGATTAAGAGTGCAATCCCCACGCTGTTGCTGTCGGGCGAAATCGACCCTGCCACACCACCGAGTTGGGGTGAGCTTGCGATGGAAAAACTCACCAACGCTAAACACTTGGTCGCGCCATACGCCACCCATGGCGTGGCCTATCAGTCCTGTGCCAACAACTTAATCGCCGAATTAGTGCGTACTGGTTCGGTTAAAGATCTCGATGGTGAATGTTTGAAAAAGGATGTGCGCCGTAGTTTCTATTTAAATGCCAGCTCGGTTGAGCCACTCGCGACCGAAGATGCAACCCAGTCTTCCAAAGATAAGCCCAAGGACAAGCCCAGCACTGGAGCCAAGGAGTAAGTCATGATCAAAGTATCCCATCTTTCTAAGCGCATCGGCGAAGTGCAGGCCCTAAACGATTTGAGTTTTGTGGCCGAAAACGGTCAGATCACCGGCCTGCTCGGCCCCAATGGCGCCGGTAAAACCACCTGTTTACGCACGATTTTTGGCCTGCTGAAACCCGATACCGGCACGGCTGAAATTGAAGGTATCGATGTCGCCATCGACCCGATTGGTGCCAAGCAGCAGTTAGGTTTATTCCCCGATCCATTTGGCCTGTATGAGCGCCTCACACCGCGGGAATATATCCGTTACTTTGCCGAACTCAGCGGCTTATCTGCGAGCGACGCCAAAGAGGCCACCAGCAAGGTTATCGCCAAACTGCGCCTCGAAGATATTAGCGATCGCCGCTGTAAAGGCTTCTCCCAAGGGCAACGAATGAAAACCGCCCTCGCCCAAGCCATAGTCCACAGCCCGAGCAATATTATCCTCGACGAACCGACCCGTGGACTCGATGTAATGAGTACCCGTTTGCTGCGGGATATTCTTATCGACCTTAAGAATCAAGGGCATTGTGTGCTGTTTTCCAGCCATGTGATGCAGGAAGTCGCGGCATTGTGCGACCAAGTGATCGTGATGGCGCAGGGCCGAGTGGTCGCCATCGGCAGCCCAGAGCAACTCTGCGCGCAAACGGGTAAAGCCTCGCTCGAAGATGCCTTTATCCAGCTGATCGGCACCGATGAGGGGATTGCCGCATGATGACTCATAACCACATCAACGCTTATACAAATTGCGATAACGCCTGCTTCGACCTAATGGCGAACAGACAAACTTGGGATAAGGAATAATCATGAATAAAATCATCGCAATGGTTCGCAAGGAACTGATAGACGCCGCCCGCGATAAACGATCTGTGATGGCGGGACTCTACTACGCCATCGGTACGCCGCTAATTATGTGCGGGCTGTTTATGGTGCTTATCGGTCAGCTCACTAGCCCAGACGATCTTAAAATCAGCATCACTAACCCCGACAAAGCGCCGGACTTAGTGCGTTTTTTGTCCAACAAGGGCATTACCCAAGGCGAAGCTGGCGCGAAGGATCTCAAAGCCATCGAGCTGATTATCAGCCCCGACTATGCCAAGCAGATGAACCAAGGCAAAGGCGCAGAAATCACTATCGTTGCCGATAACTCCGAGGAAAAACTGCAAAACTCGATTCGCCGCTTAGAGAAACAGTTGCAGGCCTACAGCGCCGAAATGGGCAGCCTGCGCTTAATCGCCCGCGGTATCGACCCTCGCGTGGTGCAACCACTGAAAGTGAATGTGCATGACCAAGCCACGACCGACTCTAAGGGCGGGATGATCTTAGGCATCGCCATTTTCACTATGATTTACTCAGTGTTTATCTCGGGGATGAACTTGGCCATCGACACCAGCGCCGGTGAGCGTGAACGTAACTCTTTGGCATTGTTACTCAGCCATCCGCTGACCACGCGCCAATTAGTGCTCTCTAAAATCATTGCTGTCGGTCTGTTTGCCTTGCTCGGCTTAGTGTTGATTTTGTTAGTCTCTAAGGTCGCCTATACCTTCGTGCCTTGGCAGGAGCTCGGCTTTAGCGTCAGCATTACCAGCGAATTTATGGCATTGATGCTGCTGGTCGGTATCCCAGTTGCCCTGATGGCTGCCTGTTTGCAATTGTTTGTGTCCTTTATGGCCAAAACCTTTAAGGAAGCCCAGTCCTATCTAACCATGGTGCTGTTTGTGCCCTTGGCGCTGTCGATGGCCGCCAGCTACAACATCGCGCCCGACGTACTGCAGTGGTTGCCGGTATCCGGTCAACAACAGGCACTGATGGACTTTATTAAAGGTAAAGATATGAACATGCTGCAATTGCTGGTATCGACCTTGGGCACACTCGCCATTGCGGTAATACTGGCATTAGGCATGGAAAAATCGTTAAAGAGCGAAAAAGTGATCTTCGGTTTATAACACTATCACCCGACAACAGGGCGCTCCGCGCCCTTATATTGAGTTAAGGAGCTTGTTATGGAAAACGAATATGTCTTACTGGTGATTATGGTGACCTTTATTATCGGTGTAAGCGCTACAGAGATGTTTAAGCATTACCTAAAAATGCGCCAACTGGGTGGCGGAAACAATCCCCAACTTGAGGATAAACTCACCCAGATGAGTCTACAAAATCAGGTACTGATTGAACGAGTACAAGTGCTGGAGCGCATTGTGACTGACGCGGAGGACAACGCCGCCAAGACAACACTGGCACAGCAAATTGAGGCATTAAAATAGCCGTTAATGCAGTTCGGCCTCGCAGCAATTGTCGCTATCAAACTCATATTGCTGAGTATTAAAACGCTGCCTGTAGGCCCTTGGGGTTAAGCTCGTTAGCTGAATGAATAATTTGCGAAACGAGCTGACATCCTCATACCCCACACGGGTGACCACTTCTTCTAAACCTAAATTGGTTGTTTCCAATAAGCGTTTCGCCTCGTCCACCCGCAGACGCTGCACATAACTAGCGGGGGTTTCGTTTAATGCCTTTTTAAAGCGGCGGATAAGGGTGCGCTTGCCTAGAGCAAATTTATCAGCAATATCGTCCAGTAACAGCGGTTCAGTTAGATGATGCTGCATCCATTGCTGCACATTCCAAATCACCTCATCCTTATGGCTCGAGCTTATCAGCTCCATGGTCATAAAGGGTTGTTGGGATTGGCGATTTGGGTCAATCAGCAGAATTTTCGCCATCTGGCTTGCTAACTGTTCACCCACCAAAATGTGCACTAAATGCAGGGCGAGGCTCATATTCGAGGTTGTCGCTCCCGCGGTGTGTAGATGGCCGTCGGACACCACCAGCTTGTCCATCCGCAGAGCCACCTTGGCAAAATGTCGCTGAAACATCTCATTCAGCCACCAGACGGTGGTTGCTTCACGTCCATCCAGCAGGCCGGAGGCCGCTAAGATCAAGGTGCCGGAGCAATAGGCTGCCAGCGGCTTGCCGGATGCGGCAAACAGCCTTAATGGTTCGAATAAAGGCTCAAAATCATGAAGATAATTTTGAAACTCGCTCTTATTGGTCACCATGGCTGAGGCCAAGATCACCGCATCTGAGTGCAGAATATCACTCGGCGCATTGAGCCCCACCGCGGGCACTTTAATACCTTGATTCGTTAAGATATCACCGCCATGACTCGACACCACTTGGCACTCAAACAGATCTTGTCCGGCCTGAGGATTGACTCGCCGCCAATAGGTATTGCAGAAACTAAACACATCGAGAAAGCCAATAATCCCGCTGGCAACCGTATTGTCCGTCGCCAAAATAGTGATCCTTTTCATCCCAATGCCCTCGCCAGCCTAATCATGCATTAAGTCTAGCGCATCAGCACAAAATGTCACTACTCACTCTAAAACTGTCAATAACGACACTTTAAGCCCTGGATGAGAGTTTCTAGACTGTGCTTAAACCTCCAGCACACAGGACGACACTATGACACTGCGCACCCTCAGCCAATTTAATCGCCCATTGGCCTTTGGCTTACTCAGTCTCACTTGGGCACTCTTACTCTGGTTAAACTTCAGCATTGCGCCTAATGCCTTCGCACATTTTGTGGCAATCCCAGTGCTGTTTATCGCGACAGGGGTGTCGGCGCTACTGATCGGCAGCAAGCAGCCAAACCCAATTAACAAGCCAATAAAAAACCCAAGCTAGGCTTGGGTTTATGTCATCTCTCTGTACGGCGCGTTATTTTGCCTTAGGTCTAAAAGGCTTTATCACCGCCTCGTTGCACTCAAGGTACGGCCCTTCCATCAAGTCGATACAGTAAGGGATGGCGGGGAACACCGCATCTAAACATTCGCGGATTGATTTAGGTTTGCCAGGTAGGTTCACAATCAGCGAATCACCACGTAAACCTGCCGTTTGGCGAGATAAAATGGCCGTCGGTACAAACTTTAACGACTCAGCACGCATCAGCTCACCAAAACCAGGCATCATACGATCGCACACGGCCTCAGTCGCCTCTGGGGTGACATCGCGTTTCGCTGGGCCAGTACCGCCAGTGGTCACAATTAAGCAGCAATCCTGCTCATCGGCCATTTTGATCAGGGTGGCTTCAATCACATCCAGCTCATCGGGGATCACTTGATAAATCGGCTCCCACTCGCTGGTGAGGTAGTCATTGAGAGTATCGATAATCGCCTTGCCCGAGATATCCTCATAAATCCCCGCGCTGGCACGATCGCTCACCGTTACAATACCGATTTTTGCTTTACTCATATCCCTCTCCCAAACATCTATGTGTTACTCGATCCCCAAAAGTACAATGGGATCAACTAATTTCTCTACGGCTAAAATAGCACAGAAACAAAGCGAAATCCGCGCCGACAACTCGACTTAGCTCACGTATTGACCGTCAGTCATCAGGGCGAGTGGGTTAGATGAATGGCTAGCTGTCATGATCTTTCAGCGCCGTGGCGGGCGAAAGATAACCAACAATAGCACAACAGAGCGCCACTAACGACGCCGCCATAAATCCGTATTGAAAGGCACGATGAATCGCTTCGGCGGGCAACTGTTTTATCGCTTCAATCCCCACTTGTGTCCCCTTAAATGGCAGTAAACCATAAAGCAGCAAACTAAATAAGGCGGTACCAATTGCCGCCCCCATGGAACGGCTTAACGACACCATGGCGGTGATCTGGCTCAAACGCGCCTTGCCTGAAACACTCTGTACGACTAACTGCACACTGGGCATCACAGTCCCTAGACCTATACCCACCAGCACACCTAAACCACCAATCAAGTCGGCATTGGGCGGCAATAAACCGATTAGCAGTAAACCGATAAAGGCTATCCCCATCCCAAAGGTGGGCAACCATTTGGGGGCCACATCCCGACTTAACAACCTCCCCGCGAGGGTTGAACCTGTCACAATCCCAAAGGTCATGGGTATCAGCAACAATCCGGTTTTAGCCGGATTAGTCTGTAAACCCACCTGCAAATAAATGGGTAAAAAGAAGATCATCGCAAACAAACATGCGGCAAACAACGCGGCCGTTAATAGCGGCATATAGATAGCTTTATTGGCGAGTAAATCCAGTGGTAAAAAGGGGCTTTCACGTTTGCGCTCCCACCACAACAGCACTATGGTACCCACACAGATAAATCCAATAAAACCAACACTAATAGCAGATAACCAAGCAAAGGCTTGTCCCGCTTCGGATAACCAATACAACAGCGCCGTAATCAGGGCAGGAAACAAAAGCACGCCAAGTAAATCAAATCGTCCCTTGTGCACGGGCTTAACACTTTGTTTATGCAAGCGATTAAGCCGCCAAATCGCCAGTATGGCTAATGGGATATTCGCCCAAAACAACCAGTGCCAAGAATAGGCATGCACCACAACACCACCTATCACAGGGCCACCAACACTGGCTAAAGTAAACATTGCGGCAAAATAGCCTTGAAAACGCGCCCGCTGGCGTATGGGGACTAACTCGCCCACAAGGGATTGAGACAGACTCATCAAACCGCCACCTCCAAGCCCTTGGAGTATTCGTCCAGCAATCATATGATCCATGGTGCCGGCACTGGCAGAAACAATTGACCCCAACGCAAACACCACTAAAGCGATCATTAGAATTTTGGCACGGCCAAAGTTGTCACCTAGCCAGCCGTAAATAGGCACGCTAGCAGCCATTGCCAACATATAGCCGATAGTGATCCACGAGGCTTGCCTAAGGCCGCCTAAATCTTCAACGATGGCAGGCGTTGCGGTGGCAAGTAAGGTTTGATCGACAGCCGCCAAAAAACATAGGCAGAAAGACAGCCGAGAATATCGCGAGAAAAACGGAAGTGGGTAGAGACTCATGCTGGGATGAAGCTGAAGTCATAAGCCCTCCACCTATAGCTAAGTTTAAATTCGCCGAGCATTCCAATACTTAGATGCCCAATAGCTATTAAGCAAGCTCGAAATCTTCACCCCTTGGCTAGTGGAAACATGGAGAAAATTATTTTCGCCCACATAAATGCCCACATGATGCGTACTCCAGCCGGTTTTAAAAAACACTAAATCACCTTTACGCAGCTTATCCCGCGCCACAGGTTTGCCAAGTGCTTGCTGCTCTTTAACAGTACGCGGCAGTGTCATGCCCAACATTTTTTGATAGGCCACAGAAACAAAGGCTGAGCAATCAATGCCTTTTTTCGTAGCGCCCCCCAAGCGATAGGGCACGCCGCGCCATTCGGAATGCAGATCAGCGATATTGCTATCGTTCCACACAGAGACAGGTTCAACTTGCTTTACCACAGGCTTAGGTTCTGGCGCGCTAGCACAGGCGCCAAGACCTAAGGCTAAGATAACGATTAATAATTTCTTCATAAACGTCATGCTCACCACAGGCTGAGTTGTACATTAACCTACTTTGACGTTTTTATCAGGTCAATTTTATATATCAAAGGTTTGACTATCACCGCACCCAACCTGAGTTTGAAATAGCACATAACGAGCAGAGTAAACGGTTCGTTGTAGGCCATCTGCGGCTGGCCTTATCGCCTATACCCAGTAAATTTTACGGATTTTTTACGCGCTATCCCTACAGGCCTTTGCTAGAGTAAGGCTAATTTTCGCAACGTCTTAGCCGTTATGACATTTGCCAATACAACTTCAATCCCCCATTACTGGCGTACGCATCCCGCGTTATTTACCGCCATATTGTTAGTGGTCGTACTGATAACTAGCTATTTTATTGATGTATTTTCAGGCTCAGCCATTGCTGTACTGCTTATCCTGCAACTCGCTGTGGTCGCTGTGGCCCTGCAATGCAGTGCTAACTACGCCTACTTTGTGGCCGTGTTTGGCGCTGTAAGCTTTAATTTTTTATTTACCACGCCGCGCTATTCGTTACAGATGTTCAACATCGAAGACATAGTCAATCTAAGCGTGTTTTTGCTGGTCGCCCTGACTAGCAGCAAATTGGCCGAACATTACCGCCTCCAGCAGCATGCACTCGAACAGGCACAGCTCAGAAACAGTATTTTACTCTCGGTCTCCCACGATTTACGCACGCCCCTTGCGACCATTATCGGCACCTTAACCACGCTGAAGGAATACCAAGCCAAGCTCAACCCAGAGCAAACCGAGGAGCTTATCGACTCGGCCGCCGCCGAGAGCCATCGCCTGCACCAATATATCGAAAATCTTTTGCAGGCGACCAAGTTACAACATGGCGCGCTCAAATTTAGCCTAGATGAAGCCAATCTACGCGAAGTGTTACAACGCACTATCGCTCGCTTTCAAACCGAGCAACCGAGAATCAAAATTCATACTGAGCCAGAGCTACCACCATTGATGATTTGCAGCTCTTTGATTGAACAGGCAATTTTTAATGTGCTCGACAATGCTCTGCACTACTCGCCCGCCACACAGCCCGTTACCGTGAGCTTATATCGACACCAGCATATGCTGCGCATCGACATTCAAGACTTAGGACAAGGCATAGCCCCATCTCAAAAGGAGGCGATTTTCGAACTCTTCTACCGCCAACATCCCTCTACCGATGGCGGCGCAGGATTGGGTCTGCCTGTCGCCAAAGGGATTATTACTGCCCATAACGGGCGTATCAGTGCCGAAAATGTTGCTCAAGGCAGCCTGATCCGCATCGCGTTACCGATAATGAAGGAAAGTGCATAAATGGCTTACAAGGTGTTAGTGGTGGATGACGAGTCACAAATCCATACCTTTATGCGGATCTCACTCGAGGCGGAAGGCTTTGAATACATAGGCGCCACCAGCATAGCCGCGGCGCTCAAACAGTACCGCAGCCATCAGCCACACCTTATCGTACTCGACCTCGGCCTGCCCGATGGCGATGGCATCGAATTACTCCATGTGTTGCGTCAACAGGATAAAACCCCTGTGCTGGTTTTAACCGCCCGCGATCAGGAGGAAGAAAAAATTCGCCTACTCGAGGCAGGCGCTAACGACTATCTAAGTAAACCCTTTGGTATCAGGGAATTAATCGTCCGCATTAAGGTATTGATGCGCGACCTTGTTGATACCTCAATTGCTGCGGATGTGTTGCTATTTGGCCCGCTTAAATTGCAAAAAAGCAGCCACCAATGCTGGCTCAACCAACAGGAAATCGCCCTCACCAAAAAGGAATTTGCCCTGTTAGCACACTTAATGTCCTATCCGGGGCAACTGGTCAAACAGAGCGAGCTGCTGCGTAATATCTGGGGCGAAACTCACCAAGAAGATGGCCATTATCTGCGGATTTTAGTCAGCCAACTGCGTAAAAAGCTTAACGATAGTGACGAACAACAACTGATCAAAACCGAGCCCGGTTTAGGGTATCGACTCACCGACCTCGGCCCGCCCTAGGCCAGCTCGCCTCACTCTTTAATTCAACAAAAGGATATGAAATGGCACATTTTACTGTCATCGGATTAGGCCGCTTCGGCGTTGCTGTAAGCAAAGAACTGATCCACTTAGGTCATACGGTCACGGGTGTCGACAATGACCACAAAGCTGTTGAAAAATATGTAGAAAGTCTTACCGAAGCGGTGATTTGCGACTGCGCTGATGAGGCGTCGCTGCGGGAACTCGATCTTGCCTGTAGTGAAGTCGTGATTGTCGCTATCGGTTTTGATATGCAATCGAGCCTGCTCTGTACCCTGGCACTGAAAAATCTCGGCGTGCAAAATATTTGGGTTAAAGCCAGCAATAAAGCACACCACACCATATTGTCTAAACTCGATGTCGCGCGGATTATTCACCCCGAAGAAGATATGGGGATCCGCGTCGCCCAGTCGCTTAACTATCCTATGGTGAATAATTTTCTCGCCATAGGCGATGGGCTCTATATTGTTGAAATCCATATTAAAGCCCATTTACATCAAGTCACAGTTGGCCAACTGCTAGGGAGCCTACAAGAGAAAAACAGCGATGAGCAAACCAACGTGCAACGCAGCCCTAAAGGCAAAGTCGCGCCACTGATGGTTAAGCGCGGGCAGATCGTATTTAGCAAGATTGATAGCGACTTTAGCCTGCACACTGAGGATGCCCTATTCCTCTGTGGTAGCCGTGCCGAGTTAAAACAGCTCGCACCAAGGTTGGTGTAACGTGGTTCAATGGCATCCTTCGCTCACCCTAGAGCACACACCTAAAAGCGGTAAAAAACTCTTTGGCGCGCCGCCCTTTATCTTAAGTGCAAGCTTTGCTCTGCTGATTTTAGTTGGCACTTGCTTGCTTAAACTGCCCATCGCCACCGAGTCACCCATTACTTGGCTACAAAGCCTATTTACTGTCACCTCGGCGGTGACAGTGACCGGATTGGTGGTGGTCGACATCGGCACGGTATTTACCCCCTTTGGCCAAGTGATTGTCGCACTTTTAATCCAGTTAGGGGGTCTAGGGGTAATGACCTTTGCCATCGTTACTCTGATTGCCCTTGGCGGTAAAATCGGTTTCCTGCAACAAACCGTCGCCAAAGAAGCATTTAATCAAACCGATACCTCCACCTTAGTCTCGACGGCTAAAGCGGTTTTGGTGTTTTCACTGCTGGTTGAAGCTATCGGGATGTTGATTTTATCTGTTCATTGGAGCGACGAGCTCGGTTGGCAAACCAGCCTGTTCCATGGCTTCTTTTATACCATTAGCGCTTTTAATAATGCGGGTTTTGCCCTTAGCGCAAATAGCCTAATGCCCTATGTGGCGGACCCCGTAGTCAACCTTACCATCACCGGCTTATTTATCGTTGGCGGCCTTGGCTTTTCGGTATGGATTGACCTTAAGCGCAATAAACGTTGGTCGAAACTCACCGTCTACAGCCGTATGATGATTACTGGCACCATACTGATCAATGCCGTGGCCGTGATAGCCATTTACCTAATAGAGTACAACAACCCCAACACCCTCGCGCCCTTAAGCGAACTCGGCAAATGGTTGGCCTCTTGGTTTCAAGCCGTTACCCCGCGCACCGCAGGCTTTAATACCCTGCCCATAGATAAACTCGAAGATGGCTCAACCCTGTTGATCTTGATGCTAATGTTTATCGGCGGCGGCTCACTCAGTACCGCCAGCGGCATTAAAGTGGTGACCTTTATGGTGTTAATTCTAGCAACCTATAGTTATTTACGTCGTGATGAAGCCGCTTATGCCTTTAAACGGGAAATCCCGAAAGAGACCATCAGTAAAGCATTAGCACTCACCATGATCTCTATTGGCGTGACATGGCTGGCGATTTTCGCCCTGGTTCTCACCGAAAAAGCGCCCATTTTGGATATCGCCTTCGAGGCAGTATCGGCATTCGGTACTGTGGGGCTCTCCCGTGGATTAACCAGCAATTTATCGGATGCAGGCCAAGGAATTATTATCTTTATGATGTATATGGGGCGCTTAGGCCCACTGATGCTGGCCTACTTCCTTGCCAACCCAAGGGTCAAGAAATTGCGCTATGCAGAAACCAAATTAGCGATTGGATAAACAAGTGGATAGGTGATTTTGAGCCAGTATTCATGGGCTACCATCCTATGGCGGTAGCCCTAGCACGCGACGGACCAACAGGGTCTTATATTGCTGTTGCAGGACAAAAACTCAACGCAGTCCGAGTTTGGCCTCGAAATCTCGTATTAACAGTTCATAGGTGCCGTTGTTTTTGATTTTCAACAATCCTTCTTCGAACTGTTTGGACATCGCTTTACCCTGTGGATGAGTGCGGGAAAAGGCGAGCCAAAAGCCATCGGTTGAGATCTTTCCGACCTTGATCACCTTGCCAGTCAGTTGCCTCTGCTGGATCTGCAGGTAACCCGGCATACCATTCATCAGAATGTAGTCGACTCGGCCACGCACCAGCATTTCGAGGATCTGGGCATCCGATTTAGCCTCAAAACGGGTGATCTTAGTGTTATCCATAAAATCGGTGGGATAGGTGTAACCCAGAGTGATACCAACCTTCCTGCCCTCTAACGAGGACAGTTGGAGATCTCGGTTCGGCTCGCTAGCGAGAGCGAAAATGGCAAGATCCTCTTCAAACATCGGGGTTTTATGCCAATAGTATTGGTTGCGATTCTCTTCGGTAATGGTCGCGTTGAAACAACCCACAACTTTGCCGCTTTTCGCATCGTGCATACAACGGGCGAAGGGAAGAGGGCGAAAAGCAATCTCGAGTTTCTCGGTAGCAAATACCGCCTTGACCAGCTCCGGAGCCAGGCCGAGAGGTTGTCCACTCTGCTTATCCAGAGCGCAATAGGGAGCCCAGTCATCTTCGGCGCCAATGACCAGAGGTTCTGCTGCAAGCGGACTGGCGGCAACCAGTAGACAAATAAGCATTTTATTCAATAATTTAATCACCAGGCGCACCTCAGATAAATAAGCAGCATTACCAGTATAGCCTAAGTCTAGTTGACGCTATTGAGAGCATATACCCGCAGAAGTCCAACCGTATCATGCACCAAATGAGCAATAGAGAGCGTCTTTAAGACTTGTTTGAGTCATACGAGGGCGCGGCATACAAACCTCCGTGTTTAATGCTTAACCAAGCCATAGCTGGAGATTAACAAACACGGTATTAAGGCTGAAGGTTCTGCTTAAGAGGGAAGCCTAGCTTTTTAAGTGCTAACTTACAGGCGAGCCATGGCCTAGCCTGTAGACTTTTAAAAACCTTACTCAGCAGGCTTTTCTGACAAAAGCGTACTGTGTTTTGCGCGAAATTATATTATTTCGGATAAACAAAAATAATCCTAAACGCTGAGTCGTGAGCAACTTAAGGATGTAACGCTTCGCTTGAGGCTTTACCTTTACACCATTTGCCGCAGTTATGCTGCTTTTTAAAGGCGCACATGCTATCCCATCGACCACTTATACCACTGTATTGACGACGAAACTCTTTGGCTGACGTGAGCCACGCATCGGGGGCAATGCCTAATTCATTGAGTAGTTTCGGTCGCTGATTATCGATATAGCCTTTCTTATCAAGGCGAATGGCGCGGCCTGTCCAATCAATCAGTTCGAGATAATCGGCAAAATGAAATGGAATGCCCGTTTGCTGATTCAGGTGAGCTGCGCCATCGAATTGGACGAGTGACTTGTGGTGAATATGAGCTTGATTGGTTGAGGAATCAGTTTGTGGCGTTGAGATGGCTAATGAACGATTGGGTGAATTTAGCGAGTTAATTCGCTCCTGAATCGATGTAAAATCAGAGGATTGCAAAGAATCGGCAATGCCTGCTCTGATTGGATTTAAATCGACATACATCATGCACGCGAGCAAGGCTTGCTCATCTAACAGTGCTTGCGATTTAAATCGGCCTTCCCAAAAGGCGCCTTTACACTCATCTTCACGATTGGCCTTGCGGGCAATTTCTTCATTTAAACAGCGCATAAACCAAGAAATACTGCTTAATCGCTCATGCCATTCGGTAATTAACTCATCCAGTAATATGCGTTCACCGTCGATTAATGCATCTCCATTCATATACTTAGTCGCGACAGCATGGCCTTTAGTAATTTGGCACCAACGGCTGATAATGTCTTTTTGCGTTAACGATTTGGCCTTATCGACATCTATTTTAAGCACTAAGTGGTAATGATTGCTCATCACCGCGTAAGCGCAAATATCGATACAAAATATCGCAGACAAGGCTTTGATTTTATCAACAATCCAGCCACGTCGATGCTCGTAACTGCGCCCTGAAAACTTATCCTCACCACACAAAAAAGCCCTTCTAACACAGTGATTTATCACATGATAGAAGGGCGTTGCATTAGCATCAATTAGCTGTCTTCTGGCCGAAGTCATTACAAACTCCACACAGACAAAATCAGGATATTTTAAAGCCTAGTAGAAGGTGCTGAAAAACACAAAAAGATATGGCTGTCCCTGATTTTCAGTCCTTACACAGTTCTTTGTACACTCTCTTTGATGGAACAGCTTGAAGTATTGCCTACAAATTAGTTGGGATAATAGTAACGCACCTCGGGTATCAGGGGTTGAAGAGAGATAACGAATGACACAATACACACCCAAATTTCAGGAAGAATACAGTGCCAAGTTACCGGCGCTGACGTTGTTGACCAACCTCGGGTGGTCGTTCCTCTCTCCTGAACTCGCGTTAGCCGCTCGTGGTGACAAGGCCGATGAGGTGGTGTTACGCCAGGTGCTGCGTGGTGAACTGCAAAAGCGCACTTTCACCTTTGCCGGTAAGAGCTACCCGCTGTCTGGAAAGGCTATCGACAACCTGATTGCCGAGGTGTGCAGTCCTGCACTTAACGAAGGCTTGTTAACCGCCAATGAGCGCCTGTACAACCACCTGCTGTATGGCATCTCCGTCACTGAGTTTGTGGATGGCAAAAAGGCCAGCCCGACGGTTGCCTTGATTGACTGGCAGAACCCAGCCAATAACAGCTTTGTGTTTACCGAAGAGTTTACCGTTACCCGCTCGGGCGGCGTCGGCTCTTCATTTCAGGACAAGCGCAGACCAGACATCGTGTGTTTTGTGAACGGTATTCCTCTGGTTGTAATTGAGGCGAAACGCCCGGATGGCAATGCGAAAAAGGGCCCCACCATTGACGAAGGCATTTCGCAAAGCCTGCGTAACCAGCGCCATGATGAAATCCCGTTATTGTTCATCTATAGCCAGTTGCTGCTTTCCATAAATGGCAACGAGGGCCGTTATGGCACCTGTGGCACGCCCACTAAGTTCTGGGCCGCCTGGCGTGAAGAAGACATCTCCCATGCCGAGATGTACGCCATCAAAAACAAAACGCTCAAAGACGAACAGCTGGCAACTTTATTCAGCCACCGCCCGGCAAAAGACCTGGATTGGTACCTGAGCCTGACCGCTGCCGGAGAGCTTGCAGTGACTGGTCAGGATCAATTACTGATCAGCTTGTTAAGCCCTGTCCGGTTGCTGGAGATGACCCGTTACTTCACCTTATTCGATAAAAAGGCTGGCAAAATCGTTGCCCGTTATCAGCAGGTATTTGGTATCAAGCGGCTGATTGAACGTATCAATACCCGTAGCGTCACCGGGGGGCGTGAAGGCGGTGTGATTTGGCACACCACGGGTTCGGGTAAGTCATTCACTATGGTGTTTTTAAGTAAGGCGCTGATCCTGCACGAAAGCCTGAAGCAATGCCGTATAGTAGTGGTGACTGACCGAGTAGATTTGGAAACCCAGCTGAGCAAAACCTTTGCCTCTGGCGGCGAACTGGCCGGGAAGAAAGACAAAGAAGCAGCAATGGCCACCTCCGGTAAACGCTTGGCTGAACAGATTGGCAAAGGCACTGAGCGGATTATCTTCTCGCTCATCCAGAAGTTTAATACCGCTACCAAAATGCCAGAGTGTGTAAACAACAGCTCTGACATCATTGTGCTGATTGACGAAGGCCACCGCAGCCAAGGTGGTGAAAACCATATTCGTATGAAGCAGGCGCTGCCGAATGCTGCCTTTGTCGCCTTCACCGGCACACCACTGTTAAAAGACGACAAGACCACCAATAAGTTTGGCCCCATTGTGCATGCTTACACCATGCAGCGCGCGGTGGAAGACCAGACGGTAACGCCGCTTCTGTATGAAGAGCGCATTCCCGACCTAGATGTGAATGAACGCGCCATCGACAGTTGGTTTGAGCGTATTACCGAAGGACTTTCAGACGAGCAAAAGGCCGACCTAAAGCGCAAGTTTGCCAAGAAGGGCCAGGTATACGGTGCTGATGACCGCATTCGTTTGATTGCCCTGGATATTGCTAACCATTTCGTAAAGAACATCGACGAAGGTTTGAAAGGCCAATTAGCCTGCGACAGCAAAGCCTCTGCGATCAAGTACAAAAAATATCTGGACGAAGCAGGCTTGTTTGAATCTGCCGTAGTGATGAGCCCGCCGGATAGTCGTGAAGGCAATACTGCTGTCGATGAGGCCACCACACCGGAAGTAACCCAATGGTGGAAAGACAACGTGGGTAGCCAGGATGAACAAGCTTACACCAAGCACCTGATTGAACGCTTCGACAAAGACGATTCTCTGAAGATACTCATCGTGGTTGATAAGCTGCTTACCGGCTTTGATGAACCTAAAAACGCTGTCTTATATATCGACAAACCCCTAAAAGAGCACAACCTGATCCAGGCGATTGCACGGGTAAACCGCCTGCACCCGAAAAAGAAATTTGGTCTGCTCATCGACTATCGCGGCATTCTGGCGGAACTGGATACCACCATCCAAAAATATCAGGATCTGGCCTCCCGTACTCAGGGCGGTTACGACATTAACGATATTGCTGGCCTGTACAATCAGATGAGTACCGAGTATAAGCGCCTGCCACAGCTGTATAAGCAGCTATGGGCCATATTCGATGGCGTGAAAAACAAGAGCGACATTGAGCAATTGCGTCAGGTACTGGTACCAAAGATTGAAGAGCAAAAACCTTTAGCGCCGGGAGAGAGCGGCGAGCTGGTTGACGTGCATCTAAAGGTGCGTGAAGACTTCTATGAGGCACTGACGACCTTCGCCAGCTGCTTGAAGGTAGCGCTGCAATCCGCCACTTTCTTTGAAGACAAGAGCTTTAGTGATCAGGATCGTCGTCACTACAAAGAAACCGTGAAGCAATTCTCCAGCCTGCGCCAATTGGTGCAACAAGATGCGGGCGAAAGGATTGATTACGACGAATACGCCGAACAAGTGAAAAAGCTGCTGGATAAGCATGTGGTGGGTGTCGAGGTTAAAGAACCCGGCGGCGTGTATGAAGTGGGCAAGATGGGGCAAAAGCAACAGCCGGAAGACTGGAGCGAAGATAAAACCCGCAACGAAACCGACATCATCAAAACCCGCGTAACCCGCATGATAGAACAAGATCTTCGCGATGACCCTTATGCTCAGGAAGCGTTCTCCAAGCTGTTGCGCCAAGCCATTGAAGAGGCGGAAAAGCTATTCGACCACCCACTGAAACAGTACATGCTGTTCCGTGAATTTGAAGAGCAAGTTCAAGACAGACGACTGAACGACATACCCGATGCCTTTGCCGGTAATCGCCATGCTCAGGCTTACTTTGGTGTGTTCAAGAAAGTGCTGCCTGAAGCTTTGGCAGTGTTGGACCAGCAAGTTCAGGATAAGTGGGTAAAAGTCGCCTTTGAAATTGATCTGGCGGTAGAAACCTCCGTCGCGGAAAACTCCATCAACCCACAAAACATCGAAGCCGACATTCGTAAAAAGCTACTGCCGCGTATGTTCCAGGAGTGCAAAGCCATTGGTGGCGGAATGGCTCAGGCCAAGAAGATTGTTGAGATGATTGTTCAGATCACTCGGGTCGGATTAAACGGTGCTTGAACGGGTATAACCAGATGAATGTGCCGATAAAACCCCAGGGCCAGACCATGAGCTTTCGCTACGGCGACGAGCAGATTACGTTTGAGCGAGTCAAGCGCCCGCAAGCCACTGGCAAGGTATTAATCAAGGTTCATCCCGATTGTCGGGTAGTTGTATCGGCTCCTGAGGAAGCTGAGAGCGAAGCCGTGTTATCAGCTGTTAAAAGGCGTGGGCGTTGGATATACGAGCAGCTTAGGGATTTCCGCAAACAGCTTGAATTCACCACCCCTCGGCAATACATCAGCGGTGAGAGCCATTACTACCAGGGGAAACAGTACCTGCTGAAAGTGATTGAAGCGCCTGAGCAGGTTCAAGGTGTGAAATTACTACGCGGTAAGTTAGAAGTTTCGGTAAGAACAAAGTCCGCTGAAAAGGTTAAAGAGCTACTAACAGACTGGTACAAAGCGCGGGCCAAGGAAACCTTCGCCAAGCGTCTCGACTCCATGCTGGAGCAAGCCCTTTGGGTAGAAGAACGGCCACCGCTTCGCATACTGACCATGCAAACCCAATGGGGCAGCTGTTCACCCAATGGTCGAATCACCCTGAACCCTCACCTGGTTAAAGCACCTCGTGAGTGTATTGATTATGTGATTCTTCATGAGCTTTGCCACATTGCTGAGCATAACCACAGTGAGCGGTTTTACCGACTAATGGGCCAGGTAATGCCAAAGTGGGAAAAGACTAAAGAACGGCTGGATGGGATCGCACATCTCATATTATCCTTGTAAATATTGGAGAAATTAAATGGACTTTAAAAATTCGAATTTGCTTACTGGTCAAGATAGCTTAGCTCTGGAACATGTAGAGCAACTGAGTATAGAAAAGCCAATTTTCCTTAAGAGAAATAGTACGTCTATCGGGGTTCGATCTAAGTTGGCGATACCGGAAGGTGTGTGGGAATTTAGAGCTTCACATATCAAAGGAAAGAGATACCAACTTGTAAGTCCTTTTGGAGTCCAATTTATCGCTGATATTGAAGGTAAAATCGGAAACTCTCTCAAAGATTTCAAATTGAAAGGGCTAGTTTCTCAATTGCCTGGCTCACCAGAGTCATATTTTGAAGATGTTAAAATAACCGCTAGAAATAGTGAGGGCCGTGGGCTTCGCCCTGCACAATTAGGTGCGATATACTCGCTTTTATCTCACTGGTCGTTGTCAAATGATGTAGCTACAGTAGTTCTTCCCACTGGGACGGGTAAAACAGAAACGATGCTATGCTTGTCTCTAGCTGATAAGGCAACAAGAACACTCGTGATTGTTCCCACCATTGATCTTAAAACACAGATATCTGAAAAATTTCAATCATGGGGAATGCTTAAAACTCTTAATATAATCCCCAATAACACACCATACCCTAATGTTTTAGTTTTAAATAAAACAATAAGCCATCAAGAAAATATTGATGTAATTCTTGAGTCTGAAGTTGTAATATCTACACCAGCACTCTTTGCTCGTTCTCCAGATGAAATTATTCAAAAATTTTCAGGCCTGTTTTCCCATGTGTATTTTGATGAAGCACACCATATTGCAGCATCAGAATGGCAAAAGTTGAAGTCTGTATTCAACAACTCAAAGATAGTTCAATTTACAGCAACCCCTTACAGAAATGATAGACAACCAATAGAAGGAAAGGTTGTATACAATTACCCACTATCTCAGGCACTGAAAGATGAGTGCTTTTCAAAGATTTCATTAATATCTATTGATGAGCGTCACCCGAAGAAGAAAGATCAAGCAATTGCAAACGCAGCCGTATCTCAGCTAATAAAGGACCGAGAGTCAGGTTTTACTAAGCATAAAATAATGGTTCGTGCAGAGAGTCGAACACATGCAGAGATTTTATACGAAAATTACAAAAAATGGTTTCCAAGTGAAAATGTTGCCTTGGTTCACTCTAATATAAAATCAAGGAACTTAATTATTGATGCAATAAAGAAAGACAAGTATGACATTGTTGTATGCGTAGATATGCTCAAAGAAGGTTTTGACTATCCAAATTTCAAAATAGCTGCCGTACACGGTGTGCATAAGTCTATTTCGGTTCTACTTCAATTTATCGGCAGATTCACTCGAACTCAGCAAGGCCTTGGTGATGCCACTTTCATCGTAAACTACGCCGAAGAAAAAATGTCAACAGAGTTAGAGAATCTTTTCCAAGAGGGCTCTGGCTGGGAAGAGATTATTAGTGAAGTCGCTGACGCTAAGAAATCCGAAGCAGAGTCTTTACTTACCTTCCTTCAAGGTTGCAAGCCAATATCTGGTTTCGACTCACCCGATATTGAACTAAACCCTAAGCTGGTCTACCCAGCTCTCAGTTGTGTTTGCTTTAAGGCAAAAAAAGTTTCATGGAAATACTTCAAAGATGCCTTTAATACCCATCACTATTCTCTTTCACAGCCATTCTTAAACGAACAGGAGAATGTCTTTTACTTTACAACTCAGAGAAGAGATAAAGTGAAATGGGCCAGAAGTGATAAAATGCGGGATCAAAAATGGGATTTGATTGTCATGCATTTTGATCGGGAGACGAATATTTTATATGTCGGATATTCGGAAAAACGACTTGATATTGACTATCTAGTAGAAGCTATTACCCAAGAAAAGCCAATGCCGATCAAAGGTGATTGTGTGTTTCGGTCCTTTAATGCAATCAAAAGACTTAGTATTGTTCATGCGGGTATATTTAAGCCAGCGAATCATCTTCACAGGTATTCTAGGCTAAGTGGTGCTGATGTAACTACTGAACTTACGAAATGGAAGGAAGGTAAGCGTTGTCAAAAATCCGATTTTGTTGGTATTGGATTTAGAGATGGTTTCCCCGTCAGTGTTGGTGCCTCAGTTAAAGGTAAAATCTGGAGTCCAGCTCGATTAGCAGATTTAAAAGAATGGAAGTCATGGTGTTTATCTATAGGAAAGATGATTACGGACGAAGCCATAGATTCAAATCAATTGTTGGAAGACTCCGCATCAAAAACCCAGATTGAGTCTTTCCCTGAAAATGTGATTATACTAGCGACGGATTGGTCTGAAGATCTATATTTGAGGATTCACAAAATTACTGTGGAACTGCCGAACTCAAAGTCAGTAATGCTGTCAGAATGCAAAATAAGAAATACTTACTGTAATAAAGACAGAGCTGAATTTTCTTTAAATATTTTAGGGGAAACAGTTACATTTGAAATACAGCTTGGAGGGGAAAAAGGCCACCGGGTTATTGGACTTGATGACTCAAAAATAAAAGTTGACGGTATAAAGAATAACTCCATATCCTTGAAGCAGTTTTTTGAAGAAAATCCACCAACTATGTTCCTACTGAATGGAAGTACTATATCAGGTTGCATACATACCGACTACGGCGATCATGTAATTGACCGAATTCCTAATAATCAAATTAATAAACTCGATTGGCAAGATGTCAATTTTACAATTGAATCTATGTACAAGAGTAGTACCAAGAGGAAAAATTCGATACAGGAATACATGATGAGAAAACTTGCCAATGATGGGGCGAAAGTGGTTTTTAATGATGATAATTCTGGAGAAAGCGCAGACATAATCGCGATCTTTATTGATGATGACCACATCCGATTTCAACTAGTCCACTGCAAATATTCCAAAGAAGCTTCAGGGGCAAGGTTGTCGGATTTGTATGAGGTCTGTGGCCAAGCTTTAGTTTCACTAAGGTATAAATGGCGTCCAGAGGAGCTACTCAAACACATGGAGCGCAGAAACAAAAATGGCGTGTTGACTGGATTAAGATTTTATAAGGGAAACTCTTCTGATATTGACGATATTAAGAAAGCATTAAAATACTCCGACGTTAGTTTTGAATTTTCGGTAGCTCAACCAGGAGTAGATAGCTCTATGCTGACTGAAGAAATGAAAGATTTTCTTGGATCTATTTATTCTACAATAGTCGAAATGACTGAAACCAGACTGAGCTGCTATTTTAGTTAACCTCATAATTTTGAGTATTAAAATTAACTTTAGTTGATTCCTCGGCCTATGTTGGTGAAATTAAATAGTGCTTTCAGAATATGTGAACACCATGTCCAGAGAGTATTTCAAAAAGAATACGTCTAGAAGAAATTGTGCTTTTAGGAGAGGAGCCAATTGCAGCATGGCGGGGACGCCAAAAGTTGGAAAATGACAGTCCATTTGACACAATATCACTTGCTCCGTCCGAAATAGGTGTTTGTTTTAGAATGGAATACCGATTCACTGCACATATTGAGTGGATATGTTCAATATCCCGCCAGCTTATCGACTTATTACTTAATTAACTAAGCTGGATTAAGTGTTAGTATCGTCCTGTAGGTATCATCGGTTTTGGTAAAACAGACTCTAGCCAGATACCATCATTTGAATACAGCCAAAAGAAAGCAGCATTACACTTAGCTTTGCAATCTTTTCGGAGTGTCCCTGGATGTGATTGTAAATATCTAGTAATCTCAAGCCTGCAACGCCGACGCTTGGATTCCCAATGACACCGCTTGCGGTGTTCGACAAGTCCCTGTTGGCTAGATATTATCTGTTCTACCGAGCCGATGCCTACGCTACACAACTGCGAAATAGTCTCTCTATTCATGCCAGAATAGGCTAATCGAATAACTTTATTTACGCATTCATCAGTCAGATTTTTAGGTTTTATTGTAATTGGAATGTTATTGAGTAGAGCAAGCCGTTTCAGATAACAACGACTTTTACCAGTCAGGTGGTGAATTTTATTCAGCGAATGTGATTGTCTAAGCAGTTCCAAACATTGCTGCTCAATACTTATTTTTTGCGCGACACTTATCAAAGGTATTGGCCCTACTAATTCAATACTAAAAGAATTTATGGAAAACATTTTCTTAGGTTCCCTAAATAACCACCATGCAAATAAAAGGTGCCGAAATGGGTGATGACTGGTGTGAGGTTCCAAAAGTTGGGATAGGTAACGGTAGTCATGAGGATGACGAGGAAATGGAGTATCTGAGCTTGGACGGTAATGCTTTATATCGGCACAGAAGTCCTCAATTAAACTTTTACGCCTCACTCGCTGATGAGCGGTAATAAACCCTAACTCAGATAGCTTCGAGCGATAGGCTAATACGGTATCAACACGATGAATGCCACCCGTTACCAATTGAAGGAGTTTGGAGGCAAACCTAGCTACTTGAATCTCGGCATCGGAAGCAGCTCGTAGCAGGGAGATGGGCGTAGGGAGTAATCCTGCAATGATTCGCTGCCTCTTCACAAGTTCCTGCCTCTCAAGGAGTACAGGATGAAATGCACAAGCCGTTACGCCAGGTATCTGGTGTGTCCGGTGCCAATAAGCAACACCATACTGATACAAATCTTGTTGAGCACACACTGGGCACCATTTTAAGCAAAGTGAATGACCGTTACCAAATGAAGACAACTGACTTGCTCGATGTGCCTCAGCACCATCACCTGTCAACATTGATTGTTTAAGCTTATCAGCATAAATCGGGAGAAAAAAAAGAAACAACGGTGCCAACGTTTGCTGAAACAACATTACTTCAGCACTCTCAAGACTCCATTCGGCCAGCTGCTCAAGCCTAGCTGTAAGAAAGGGATGGATAGACACCTTTCTTGATCCAAAGACCTTGCTAGCAAAGCTATCCCCTTTATAGCCTGAAGCCGTAACATAGCGGATTAGGCGACTTAGTAGTAATTCATCAGGTAGGCTTACGGGCAATTTCATTCGGTACGCCCTTAAGACTTTTACGCAAAGACTTTCAGCGGATGTTCACAGAAAACGCCTTCTTGCCGCAACAACTCCAGTGGCTTCTCCTCAGCCGCAGCATGCTGTACTAAATCAGGATTACCGATTCGTTCAAAAAGGTCATCCGCTGTTTGCAGTATAGTAAGTGCATCGGCAAACTCAGGATGGTGAGGTCGGCTCAGGTCACCGGGTATTGATTGAGGCACGCCCTCAACTGCCACCAATTCCTTCTGCTGTGTATGAGCCATATCTGCGCGAGCCGGGAGTGAAGTAGTATTCCGCTTCCTTTTCAACGCAGTAATTGAGCGCTCTCGCCTGATTTCATCAGTGACCACCTTCGAAGCCTTGATAGCAATACTTGCGGCATGCTCAAGCAACTCTTCCGTGATGCGTTCATCGCCACAACCTATGATGTAACGCTGTGCTTCACGGAAGATTCGAACGGCCAGATCTAGGTTGCCAACAGATAGCTCATAAAGCTTGTCGTTCAGCTCTCCAGTTAATGGAGTTCTTACGTTGGTCCATTGAAGTTCCCACAACTCTTCTATAAACAGTTCCCATACACTGTCATTTTCCATCAGCACGACATCGAAATAACCATTGCTTTCTGCCCGTCGTGCCGCTTTAAGAGTTCGACTGAGCAACTGATTGAACGGTGGGTTGGCACAGAACAGGATAGGAATACCGAGATTGTTAACCAGATTGTGGATGAAACCCAACAGGCGGTCAGCACCACCGGTTTTTGCCAGATTCAGATTCTGCATCTCATCGATGACCAAGATCCCTAAAAAGCTGGATTTGATACGTGCTTCGATTTGGTCTAACAGAAGAGGGATAGTTCCGGCTCGCTTAGTCGGCTCAAAGCCAAGCTTGCTATCCAATTCGGACAGAATCTTGTGGCACAGAGCTCTAACGCTGGAGTCATCTGGGCAATCCACTTTGATCCATACTACTTGGCGTAATGGTAGCGAGTGTTTTTTATATTGCGAGTGCTCAATTGTGTCGGGGAAACATCCTAATATCTGTTCGAGCATGCAGGTTTTTCCAACACCGCTTTCACCTATTACCGTGATTCCGCATCCTTTTGGTTTGAAATACCCAGTTCTTGGTTCAATATTTGGACGACGATCTGTTGGATAATGTAGATAATTCATTGTCGTCGGAGAAAGCGGATTCTTGACTGAGTAACCCTCTTTTATTGCCATTTCCACCGCTCTAAAACACTCAAGATAGATGGGTAATGGTTGCCGTAGATCCTTCAGTCTGGTCAGATACTCAACTCGTTCAAAGGGATCAAGTTGAGTCTCATCAAAAGAGTGCGACGGGTAAAAACTGAGTCTGTCTACAAGCTCCTCATCTGTATACTTTGTTGGTAAAGCCTCGATTAAGGGATTTCCTCGATGCTCAGGGAGAATAGCGGGGCGATAAACGGCTTTTTCAATTTTCATTATTTGGACTCCGCGCACGCTTCAGCAAAGTGATAACGTTGCTGGCTTTCTCAATAGCAATACCATCAACTGAAGACTCACGTTCATGAAGCTCCACAAAGTCATTGTCACTGGTAAGCCTAGCCTCCATTATGGCATCTCGTCTTCTCTCCTTGATATTAGATATTTTCTCTGATTTTGAATTTAAAGCTGGTTCTCTTTTTAGCCCTTCCTGAGCAAGTACTGTAATTGCTTTTCTTCTATTATGTCTTTCAATAGATTTTCCAGTTGGTGTAGAACGTTTCTTAACAACTTTCTTCCAATCTTCGAAATACAGTACATCAGCTCTATGACGAGCTTCAAAATTGGCAGAATGCAACATCAGTTGACACCGAGTAAATCCTTCGTTTGGGCGAAAGCGTACGTAGATAAATGAGGCATTATCTTGGTCGAACCGCGCTTCAAGCTTCCAACGTCCATTCGTACGAGCTATAACTTTCCAGTCTTCAAACTCTTCCCGATCACATTCGTAATACATATCATCATTAAGACGAACTCCCTTGCTAGTCATTGAAACTTGCTCAACAGGAAGTAACCTAGCCCTGATGTCTGCTTCATCTGCTTTATTCAGTGCATGACGGTGTTTTTTTAGATGTATATTCCAGTAATTCAAAGGGGTAGGAGGAAGACTGGCTTCTACTAGCAAAAGGGTTTGACCAGCTAGGCCATCAAAAATAGAACTGTTATGCTCTAAAACTTGATCAATAAGAAGCCGAGTCACTTCAGTAATAGTTAAAGTAGCATCTAATCTAGGATCTCTGTCTCCACGAATATAATGACGTCCTCTAGTAGTCCCCTTCAGTTCATGGATGAGTTTTTCGTTCAAGATGTGAAATCTGTGCTCTACAATACCTTTCAGGTCTGCACGATAAGGAGGAGCAATACTCAAATGCCCGATTAATGGTACAGCAAGCTCTTCCGGCTTGTTACAGATAAACTCCCCTCGGTCACACAGGAGACGCTGGGGGATGTGATGGCAAGGCCATTCTGACTCATCAATGTCTATACCAAAACGCGCACAATAATCCTTCTTCGAAGTAAAGCTATTGACTAAAGCCTGTCTTCCGGCTCGCCAAGAAGCGTACTCCATTGATACATGAAGACCAACAATCATCCGACTTTCTTTATCGACTACGCAGTAAACTGTTGGACGACCAAGAACATGATTTCGGTTAAACTCTGAAACTATATGGACGTCAAGAACTGTCGCATCCAGCTCAAAGCAGCTGCCAGGCACCTCTGTATGATCCGTGGCAGATCCTCGTAAACCTCTCCGATTTCGTTCAAAATCACCTGCAGTAGTTTGTTTACGGATCAACTCAGCCTCAGGAACCAGTCTTTTAATCCAGTAGCGAAATGACCTCAAACTAGGGAGTGCAGGCTCTCGATGTTCAGTTTCTGCTAATTGAAGCTCATCTGCATAAAATTCTTTAAGCATTTGCTCATATACACGATTAAGAGAAACCTTCTTGCCCCTTAACGCATATTTCTTCACTCCTAGAAGAAACTTGGTTTTATCTTCTTCCGTAGTATTCACTCCTAGAGGAGCCACCATACTGGGTGTCGACAGTTGTATCGGTGCCCCTCGTTTCGCCATACCGGACAGCCGGGATTTACCTGAGCCACCACAATGTTTGTACGCTGGAAGTAATGCATTAATTTCCTGTCCATATTGCCAATATTGATTCAGTGAACGATAGATTTTTTGGACATAAACACCTCGTTCCTTGGCATAGCTAGCTACGATTTTGCTACGCTGATTTAAGGCTACATCAAGCAAAAACTCTGGATTGCTGATCAAATCATTTATCAACTCGAAACGGTTATTCCGCTTTACTCTGTGAGCAGGGGAAATATCCTCTTCAGAGATCAGTTGATAAAAAGGTGTCGAATAACTGGATATTTTGCTGTTCCCGCACCTTGCAGACTCTAAAAATAGTGGATATTTTACGGGAACAGGCATTTCCAAACCTTTTTCGTCATTTAATCGATAAAGAATCAAGAGGTCATAATTTGCATAGTGAGCAAGAACTCTGTACTTACCATCCTTAATACCATCCACTCTAGTAATCAGCCAAATACTGTTACGATCAACTTGCATGATGCCGCACCACTTTAAAGTCTTGAACTTTGATAATATTCAAAATACCTATATCTGCTATGGGCTTATTGAGATCAACATTAACCACTTTGGTTGCAATCAAGGTTTTTAAAAGAACCAACGCATCGTCATGCTCAAGATCAAGCACTCGAACAAACTCATCACATATATCCTCTATCAGTATGGTTCCTGGAGAAATCAGTGCTGAAGAGCTTTCGACTAAGTCACTTGGAAATCTTCGGCCTTGTCGGACAGGAGCTGTTATCCATTGAATGTTTTTTGACTGGATTTGATTTTCTTTGGTCATCACGAAAAGATGAAAGGGAACTCCCAGCAACTGCCACCAGATACGTTCAATATCCAGTTTCTCGGCAACTCTTACATCTGTCAGTTTATCTGAAGGTTTAACACTCACAGCTTCATACCAGGTGTTCACCCCGTCAGAGCGAGTCAGAACAAAATCCGTGGTCATAACATTAGGCGACTTGGTTCCTGGTACAACGGGATGCTTCACCCCAAAGGTTTTGGCAATTTTTACCGATAGGTCTAGAGGGAAGAGAGGGAACTGCTCCCTGATATCAATAACGGAATCGCAGAACTCAGCAATGTAGAAAAAGCAACTTTCGTGTTCAGAAAGCATGTGATGCTCTCGTTTTGCCTTAATACCCTGAATCTTTGCACTATTACCAATAGAACGGACATCTTGAACCCGAAGCCATGGCTTGTAGCTATCACTTTCACCAAGACCATATTTGTTCTTTAAGGCTCTTTGAAAGTCATCCAATGTTTCTAATTTTCTACGTCGCCCCATCAAACGTCACTCCATAACAAATGTATGAAGCATAGTTTAGTGTACAAACTTTATTGTTACAAAAGAGCTTTGTGTACAAACTTTATGAGCAATGTACAAACTTTATTGTCACTACACAA
The DNA here is from genome assembly GCF_022410515.1 of Shewanella cutis. Lineage (GTDB taxonomy): Bacteria > Pseudomonadota > Gammaproteobacteria > Enterobacterales > Shewanellaceae > Shewanella > Shewanella cutis. The sequence continues at coordinate 69,109 of NZ_JACSDI010000018.1, forward strand.
CTAAACCGCTTGTCCTGCCGCCACGCCAGATGCCCAAGCCCATTGGAAGTTAAAGCCACCTAACCAACCGCTGACATCCATCACTTCGCCGATAAAAAACAGGCCGGGAACTTTAATGGCTTCCATGGTTTTAGATGATAATTCATTAGTATCCACGCCGCCTAAAGTCACTTCGGCGGTGCGATAGCCTTCGGTGCCATTCATTAAGACTGTCCAGCGGTGCAGATCGTCCACCAGCTTGGCGCGCTCGGCATGTATAAGCTGATTTAACGCTTTGTTTAATAACGCCTCATCGAATAACACTTCCACCAGCCGCTTAGGTAACCACTGGCTTAAGGTATTGCGCAGACTCTGTTTAGGATGTGCGGCCAGTTGTTGCTCTAAGGCCTGTGCGGCATTCATATTGGGTAATAGATTGATTTCTATGGTTTCACCCGCTTTCCAATAGTTGGAAATCTGCAAAATCGCGGGGCCAGATAAGCCTCTGTGGGTAAAGAGCAGCGCCTCGCTAAAGGCGGTGCCATCTTTGGCGGTAATGCGGCTCGGTACGGCAATGCCCGATAGTGGTTCAAAGCGAATTTTATCCTCGCTGTGCCAAGTAAAAGGCACTAGACCCGCGTGAGTTGGCAACACCTTAAGGCCAAACTGCTCGGCCAATTGATAACCGTAAGGCGTAGCGCCAAGTTTTGGCATAGATAAACCGCCGGTGGCGATTACTAACGAGTCACAACTTAACTCGCCATTTAAGGTGTTTAGCTCAAAGCGGCCAGCTTCATTTTTACCAACGGATAAAATATCGGTACGCAGTTTGATACTCACGCCCGCCCATTCGCATTCGGTGAGCAGCATAGTGACTATCTCTTTAGCCGAGTCATTACAAAACAGCTGGCCGTGATCGCGCTCGTGGTATTCAATGCCGTGGCGCTCAACCAGTTCGATAAACTGCTGCGACGGATAACGCGCCAATGCCGATTTTACAAAGTGCGGGTTGCCACAGATAAAGTTGGCGGGTTCAACTTTTAGATTAGTGAAGTTACAACGGCCGCCACCGCTGATAAGGATTTTACGCCCAGCCTGCTTGGCATTATCGAGTACCAGTACATCACGACCTCGGTAACCCGCTGTTGCTGCACACATTAATCCTGCGGCGCCGGCTCCGATAATAATTACATCATGATGTTTCACACTTATACTCCAGTCGATAAATTGATTTGGCTATTGCCCATCATCCCGTATTTTTCAGAGACTGACTCTCGGTGTTGGTCTTTGATATTGGGGTGGATATTCCGCGTTCAGCATCCAGCCTTGCTGGATACAGCCAATGCCGACTGCTGCCTATCACCTTAATGCGATAGCGATCGGACATAAATCCCCTCTTTCACCATCTGACCTCCAAGGATGGAGGAAATGCCCGCCTGATGTAGGGAACATCAAGGGCCATGGCGATCGGGGATACTCCTTGCACCAGAAGTCCATGTATAAATCCCCTCTTTCACCATCCATGGCAATCGGGGATAAATACTTCCATGTATAAAAAAGGGCGCTATTTTAGCACCCTTTATGTTATTCGGCATTACAGCATCATCACGGCTCGCGCTTTATTGCGCAGGCGTTTCTGATTTCTTCTCTCTACCAAGCAGTTCTTTTGCGGCATCAACTGGTGATTTACCTTGATACAAGACTTGGTAAATCTGCTCAGTGATCGGCATTTCAACACCAAGACGTTTGGCTAGCGTAAACACTTCTTTAGTATTGCGATAACCTTCAACCACTTGACCTATTTCGGCTTGGGCGGTATCCACATCGCAGCCTTTACCTAAGGCTAAACCAAAGCGGCGGTTACGGGATTGGTTGTCGGTACAAGTCAACACTAGGTCACCTAATCCAGCCATGCCCATAAAGGTGGCAGAGCTGGCGCCTAAGGCTTCACCTAAGCGAGTTAACTCGACTAAACCACGGGTGATTAATGCTGTTCTGGCGTTGGCACCAAAGCCAATACCGTCAGACATGCCCGCACCAATCGCGATAACGTTCTTTACCGCGCCGCCTAATTGCAGGCCGATAAAATCGTCGTTAGCGTAAACCCGTAAACGCTTAGGGCTGTGCAGCAATTCCACGAGCTCAGCGGTAAATTTGGGACACGTGCCCGCAACCGAAATCGCCGTAGGTAACCCCATGGCTAATTCCTTCGCAAAGGTTGGCCCAGACAATACCGCCAGCGGATATTGCTCGCCTAACACATCACGGGCCACATCTTGCAGCAAACGTCCGGTTTCAGGCTCGAGCCCTTTGGTCGCCCATACGATGCGTGCATCTTGGCGCAACAAAGGTTTGGCTTGGGCCAGTACCGTGCCAAACACATGGCTAGGCACGACAACCAGCACGTTATTGCTGGCGGCTAAGGCTTTGGCTAAATCGGCTTCAATATGTAAACACTCGGGGAAGGCAATACCAGGCAAGAATGCTTGGTTGCATTTATCTTCTGCAAGCGTCTGCATATGGGCAGGATCGTGCCCCCACAACAAGGTCTTATGACCATTGCTGGCTAAAGAGATGGCAAGGGCGGTGCCATATGAGCCCGCCCCTAATACCGTGATATCGGCAGAGTTATTCATGTAATTAAGCGTTAGCTTCTTCGGCTGCAGGTGCAGCTGCTGCGGCTTGACGTTGTTGCACGTATTGTGCAAACAGCGCGTCGAAGTTTACGGGTGCTAAGTTAAGTTGTGGGAAAGTACCACGGGCAACTAAGCTACCTACCGCTTCACGCGCATATGGGAATAGGATGTTAGGGCAGTATGCGCCTAATGAATGAGCCAGTTGTGGCTCAGTCAGACCTGCGATTGAGAAGATACCTGCTTGTTGTACTTCACACAGGAATGCAGTTTCGCCGCCGTTTTGTGCAGTCACAGTCAAAGACAGAACCACTTCATATACGTCATCGGCTAATTTAGCGCTGCGAGTGTCTAAATCTAACTTAACTTCTGGATTCCATTCTTTTTGGAATACTGCTGGGCTGTTAGGCGTTTCGAAAGAAACATCTTTAGTGTAAACACGTTGGATGTTGAATTGTGGGGCTTGTTGTTCGTTGTTTGCTACTTCAGCCATAATTTCCTACCTATCCTATCAATGTTATGCCAGCGCTTATCCGGCTGGCTTTTTGTCTATTTCGCTCGGGCTTGTGCTTTGATGCCTGTATGAGATCTCAGTACCGTCCCAACGTTCCCTTAACGGGGTACTTTTGAAGTCAATCTAAATACTTAATTTAAGCCCTTAGTGACCACAGGATTAGTATGCCAAACAATGATGACGCTATGGCTGCACAATTCATTCACTATGCAGCACTGCGCATAACTGCCGCCGACAACTTATCTTTTGCTTTTTGAAACAGGCATATTGGCTGCCTGCCATTCACCCATACCACCTTTCAAGTTATACAGGTTTTCAAAACCCTGTTTACTTAAAAGCTGAGCCGCTTGAGACGAGGTCATGCCAGCATTGCATACCAGTATAATGGGACTACCTTTAAACTTTTCAAGGGCTGATATCTGATTATTTTTGATATCTGCGAGCGTAACGTTAACTGCATCAACAATATGGCCCTTGCGGAAATCATCATTCGAACGCACATCCACGACTTTGGCGTCTTGTCTGTTCACCATAATAGTAAGTTCTTGATGAGTGACATTTTTGATTTTAGAGAAGCTCGATTTGATCACACTGACCACAAGCATTAAAAACAAACCCACCCAAGCCAGACTTAGCAGAGTGTGAGCCTTAAAAAATTCGATATATTCTTGCATGGTTACAGCCCGTATAAATGGGGAAAATTCGATAAGGGCTCAGAGTATACCCATTGCCATGGCAGATTGCAGCAGTTTAGTCACAGTTCTAGAACACAGCCCAGCCCTTGCGCCATCAGGATTATCCCAAGGCTCACAGAATCCGCTGAAATAGCCACTCGATGACCTTAATCTAGGTAAAGCGCTTTTTCGTACCCCGCTTACGTAGTAATATTTAACCAATTTCAGATTTCTTTAGCTTCTTTAAACTTTAAAGGTATCACCATGACGACAACTAAACGTCCAATCGCGTTGTTGATCCTCGATGGCTGGGGTTACCGTGAAAATACGCATATGAATGCGGTTTACCACGCTAACACGCCAGTGCTCGACCGTCTCAACGCCCAATATGCCCACGGTTTAATTTCTGGCTCCGGCTTAGATGTAGGCTTGCCCGATGGACAGATGGGGAACTCTGAAGTAGGCCATATCAACTTAGGTTCTGGCCGAATCGTTTACCAAGAACTGACGCGCATCAGTAAAGCCATTGCAGATCATGAGTTTGAACAAAATCCCGCCCTATGCAATGCCGTAGACGCTGCAGTTAAAACCGGTGGTGCGGTGCACATTATGGGCCTGCTCTCTCCTGGTGGCGTACACAGCCATGAAGAGCATATCGAAGCAATGTGCCGGATGGCCGTTGCTCGCGGTGCCACTAAAGTGTATTTGCATGCCTTTTTAGACGGTCGTGACACACCACCCCGTAGCGCCAAAGGTAGCCTAAGTCATTTTGATGATCTGTTTACTACATTGGGCCATGGCCGTATTGCCTCGATTATAGGTCGTTACTTTGCCATGGACCGCGATAACCGTTGGGACCGCGTGTCACAGGCGTACGATCTGATCACCCAAGGCAAGTCAAAATTCCAATACGACAACGCTGTTACCGCATTAGAAGCCGCCTACAGCCGCGATGAAATCGATGAGTTTGTGTCTTCATCGGCAATTACCGATGCGAGCGGCCAAGTTGCGACCTTGCAAGATGGCGATGCACTGATATTTATGAACTTCCGTGCCGACCGTGCCCGCCAAATCACCCGCAGCTTTATCAATCCAGATTTTGACGGCTTTGCACGTGCGGTAACGCCAAAGGTTAACTTTGTCACCCTGACGGAATACGCCGCTGATATCAAAGCGCCGATTGCCTACCCGTCTGACAACTTAATCAATACCTTAGGTGAAGTACTACAAAATCGCGGTCGTACTCAGTTACGTATCTCCGAAACTGAAAAATACGCCCATGTAACCTTCTTCTTCAACGGCGGTAAGGAAGAGCCATTTAACGGGGAAGATCGCATTCTGATCAACTCCCCTAAAGTGGCGACCTACGATCTGCAACCAGAGATGAGCTCAACCGAGCTGACCGACAAGTTAGTTGCAGCGATTGAGTCAACTAAATACGATGTGATTATCTGTAACTACCCGAATGGTGATATGGTTGGCCACACAGGCAACTTTGACGCCGCGGTTAAAGCCTGTGAAGCCGTTGATGCCTGTATCGGCCGAGTAGTTGAAGCGCTAGCAAAAGTGGGCGGTGAATGTATTATTACCGCAGACCATGGCAACGCCGAGCAAATGACCGACGAAACCACGGGTCAAGCCCATACAGCGCACACCAGTGAACTCGTGCCCTTTGTGTTTGTTGGCCGCGATGCCACCATTGATAAAGGCGGTAAACTGAGCGATGTCGCCCCAACGATTCTGCACCTAATGGGTGAATCCATTCCTGCAGAGATGACGGGTAAGCCCTTAATCCACGTTAAAGAGTAGTTGTTACCTAGTGAGCACTCGACTCCCCGTTAAAGCCAGCATTATTGCTGGCTTTATGATGTTATCTTTCTCGGTCTACGCTTCTAATTTGGAGAAGCGCCAGTCCGAGTTGAAATCCATCCAAGCGCAAATCAACCAACAACAAAGCGCGCTTAAAAACACCAGTAAACAGCGAGAAAAGTTACTCGCATTGCTACGTAGCGATGAAGAGGCGATTGCGGCCGCCGCCAAAAAGGTCAATAGCACCAAAACCAGTTTGGCGCAGATTGATAATACGCTTGCCGAACTCAAACAACGCCAAGAAGAGTTAGAAAGTCTTAAGGTTAGCCAGCAAAATACGCTTTCAAAACAACTTTCGAGCGCCTATCTAGCCGGTAACCACGATTACACAAAGATGATGCTGAACCAGCAGAGTCCCGCCACCATTGAGCGGATGTTGGCCTATTACCAATATCTCAACAAAGCGCGGATGAAATCTATTAACGAGTTAAAACAAACAATCACTGAGCTTGATGAGATTAAAGTCACCCAAACCACCAAGCAAAAACAATTGACTACCTTGATGGCCGAGCAACAAGTGCAATCTAAGCGCTTGAATCAAGAACAAGATCAACGTCAGTTAACCCTCAATGAATTACAGCGAACCTTAAACACTAAAGGTGCTGAACTCGAACAACTCCAAATAGAGGAAGCCAGCTTAAAACGGGTTGTTGAACAAGCGCTAAAGGCGATGCGTGACAATCCTTCGATGGAAGGCTTTGATAAGCAAGGCGGCAAACTCAAATGGCCGACTAAAGGCCGCGTTAGTGCCAGCTTTGGTAGCCCCAGATCCGGCCAAGTGGTATGGAAAGGCACCATGTTATCAGCGCCCGAAGGGCAAAATATCCGCGCGGTTTCTGGTGGTAAAGTGATCTATGCCGACTGGCTAAAAGGCTTTGGTATGGTGATGGTGATCGACCATGGCAAAGGCTACATGAGCCTCTATGGCCATGCACAGACCCTGTTAAAAAGCCCCGGAGAAATGGTAAAAACCGGTGAAGCGATAGCTTTAGTCGGACGTTCGGGTGGACAGACTGAGCCTGGCCTATACTTTGAAATACGGTATAAGGGGCAAGCCGTCGATCCAGCTAAGTACTGTCGTTAACCAGTACTGTCGCTAAAATGGCCGTCCCCATCATCACAGGGGACGGCTATGAAACATCTACTGCGCAATATTGTCAGTCTTGGACTCGGCCTAAGCTTAGGCTTGTCTATTAGCCTATCCAGCCAAGAGAATACCAAGTCGTATCGAAGTGACTTTGATTACCCGCTATTGCAGGATGTGCTCGAAACGGTCGAAACCTATTACGTTAAAACCGTGACTAAGGATGAGCTTGTCCAAGCGGCAATTAAAGGCATCTTTGAGCATTTAGATCCCTATTCAAGCTTTCTAAATCACCAAGAATTACTCGATCTAAAAGATTCCAATCGGGGTGAGTACTTCGGCTTTGGCTTTGAAGTCGCCAGCGAAAAAGACCATATCAGCATCATTGCCCCCTTTGCGAACTCCCCAGCCGAACAGGCAGGGATTCAAGCCGGTGACATCATTATCAAGCTGAATAACACCCCCACGACAGAAACTAACCTTGCGGATATTCTTAACCAAATCAAGCAACACAGTTTGAGTAATCAAAGTATTCGTCTCACGCTAAAACACCGTAATGACGAAGCAGAATTTGAGGTGACGTTAAAACCTAGCACAATCACAATACAGTCGGTCACGAGCAAATTATTGGATGGGAACATTGGCTACGTAAGGCTCAGCAGCTTTCAAGAAGACTCTACCGAAGATATGGTACGCACCCTGAGCCAATGGCAAGGCACTCAGTTAACGGGCTTAATATTGGACCTACGCAATAATCCCGGCGGCCTGCTCGATCAGGCAATTAATATTGCCGACCTTTTTTTGGCAAAAGGGCGAATCGTCTCCACCTCTGGCCGCTTTTTTGATGCCAACTCAGACTATTACGCCTCACCGCAAACCATGCTCGCCAACGTACCCATGCTAGTGCTAATCAATAAAGGCTCGGCATCAGCATCAGAAGTACTGGCCGCCGCATTGCAAGAAAATGGCCGGGCAAAACTCCTCGGCGAAACCAGCTTTGGTAAAGGAACAGTGCAAAGCCTTATTCCTATCCTTAACAACGGCAATGCGGTCAAGCTGACCATAGCCCAGTACAACACGCCTAAAGGGGAGAATATCCACGACATAGGGATTAAGCCCGACATCAAAGTAGTCTCCGAAACTGGCTCCAATCAACAGAATATGCCTATAATCGACGCAATCTCTGCACGAACCGATGTCAGCCAAGACACGATAGTCACTTCAGCTATCACTTGGATTCAACATCATGACGAATAAGAAGAAATGGTGCGTCTACTTTACATTTTGGCAGTTTGGACTATCAGTATTGCCCCGAGCAATGCGGCTCAAATTGCCCTGATCATCGATGACATTGGCTATCGTCATACCGATGAAGCCGTACTTTCGCTGCCGAGTTCTGTCACGCTGTCGGTATTACCGCACACGCCACTGAGCAGCAAACTGGCCAAAGCCGCACATGCAAATGGTCACGAAATTATGCTGCATTTACCCATGCAGGCGCTAAATGGCAAAGCCTTAGGCGTTGGTGGATTAACCAATAATATGAACGAAGCACAAATTCGTAGCAGCGTACTCGCCGCCATGGCCAGTGTGCCCTTCGCTAAAGGTGCCAACAATCATATGGGCAGCTTACTCACGCAGCTTGATGACCCCATGCTCTGGGTGATGGAAACGCTCAAACAGAAGCAGTTCTATTTTGTCGACAGCATGACGACTAAATTTACCAAGGCGGGAGATAAGGCAGAACAACTCGGTGTGCCACTACTTCGACGTCAGCTATTTCTCGACAATGATGTCAGCACTCAAGCACTAGAAAGACAATTTAACTTGATGATAAGTCAGACACATAAAGAAGGAAGTCTGGTCGCAATTGCTCATCCTTACCCTGAAACAGTCCAGTTTTTAAAAGCCAACTTAGCACGCCTGAAGGCGGAAGGGATTGAGCTAGTTCCAACGTCAAGCTTGTTGCCCATTGAACTAGCCCATGAGAAAGGGGTTAGTCTAACTGTAAGACAGAAATAGACATATCCGGCAACAATGCCAGCAACTCATTACGATTGCTTACGATATCCAATAAGCTGTACTGATCAAGCACATTTAAATATGCCTCAACCGCTTGGGCTAATACACCTTTCAACTGACAAGCAGGAGTAAATCGACAGTAAGGTTTGCTGCAATCGATCGGCGCCAGCGAATTTTCTAAGGAGCGAATGAGTTGCCCTAAATTAATCTCGCCTGCCGGTTTACCTAAACGAAATCCGCCCATTTTACCGCGTATGGTTTCTAAGTAACCTAACTTGCCTAAGTGATGTACTATTTTCGAAACATGATTTGGTGACAAATCAAAGACTTCAGTAATTTCTGAAATCCTAAAAAGCGTAGTTCTATCGGGCTGAACCGCCAGATACATTAGCGTGCGAACACCAAAATCGGTATAGCGTGTTAACTGCATAATTCACCTGTCAGCAATAAACTATTAAGATGTTTGAGATTCTAGGTTTGTGATCAACCAGAGCGCCTCTTTATTCGAATGCCCACACACATCCAAAGACGCTTCAAAATCACTACAAACCGCGGGGCGTTCAGGCGAGCCGAAAATCAAACATAAATTATCATCACTGAGCTGCACACAACGCTCCCCCGCAGCCTTACCATTGGGCATTCCTGGGATCACACTACTGATTGACGGAGCAATACAGCAAGCACCACAGCCTAGACGACAATTCATTTTATTACTCGTAATAATGGATAAACATTATATCGTTTAATTTACGTGAAGGCAGAAACACCGTTCAATACTGCCAAGTGGCGCACAACCCCAATTCCATAAATGAAAAATAAGCCTGTCTATCCATAAAACCCGTAGTCTAGCATAAACAAACCGCTAAGCTCTTTTAATACCAATCACATTAAATATCTAATCAGTTCAGAGCCTCACAGGCATTTCAATCTAAGGCGCATTGACTCAGAAATGGTTATTCCCTTTTAAGTCAATGCAACACGAGAGAGAGATGCCTGTGTGGCTCCCAAAGGGCGGTTGATGTTCACTGTATGGCAACACGCTTTATACTGCATTTAAGGCTTTCGACAGAGCACCGCTATGCCTTCAAGCCTTCGCCTTGTCTAAAGCGCGTTGAATTCCCACTGAATGAACAGATATTTAATACGATTGGTATAAAATAGCTGAAATGAAACTTTAAAAATGGTGTCGATACGCCGAG
>NZ_JACSDI010000019.1 GCF_022410515.1 Shewanella cutis
GAAGCGTTACATCCTTAAGTTGCCCACGACTCAGCGTTTAGGATTTTTTTGTTTATCCGAAATGGAGATAATTTCGCGCAAAACATAGCACGCTTTTGTCCAAAAGCGTGCTTAGTATTTCTTTAAAACTTACAGACTACGCTAATGCTAAACAGGTGAGCCATAGTGATTAGCGAGACGACCGTCCGCCCCATGGACGGGGCGGTCGAGCATCCAAGGAAGGACTTGCTGCGTGTCGTTGAGCAAATACCATGGTTCGCCCTTAAATATGGTCTGCATTCAATAACCAAGCAATGATATTAGTCTTTCAATATTTAACGCTTTTCTGCCCCCTATTGAGTTGTGTGCTTTCTAGTGGAGATTGTACGATTAAGCCTCGCGATATAATCAAAACAGTCAGTTGGTGTATGAGTTAGTACACTTGAGGAGAGTAAAATGCTCATCAAATATCATACTTATGGGTTGGTTTTTGGCTTGGTTTTTAGTGGTCTAGCATGGGCTGATGAACCCGCTACTATGGGCTGCGCTGCAAAATTAGCGGCCATTGGCGCTGAACTCACCGAGGCTAAAGCTGTTGGCAATCAGCATAAAGTCGCTGGACTTGAAAAGGCCTATGACGAGGTTGCTACCCATTGCGATGATGACAGCTTAACTGCCGAGCGTTTAGCTAAGATTGAGGCCTTAGAAGCTAAATTAACCGAGCGCCAACATGAGCTTACCGAAGCGATTGCTGATGGTAAGCCTATGGATAAAATCAATACAAAACGTCAAAAGATTGCAGAGGTCGAATCAGAGCTTGCTAAGGCGAGAGCTGAACTCTCGCAATAAGTTCAGGCTCTTTCTTTAACCCGCGTATCCAATGCTCAAAATCGTTGATTCAGTGCTGGAGTTATAGCCAGCACTGAGAATGATATGCTCTGTGATACGGTATCTAAGGCCTGCTTCTGCGCCCCATTGAGTGGTTTTATCTTCTTCCCATGTGGGTTTACCATCGACAATTCGGGGGGAAATATTGTTGGTATAAGCTGTGGTGCTGATATAGGCACTGCCACCTGCATAAAAACTTAAGTCGGTCGTTAAACTGTAGCTTAATCCTAAGCGCCATAGGCTTTCTTGCCGATGGGATAATGCAGGTTCTGGTACAACAATATCGGTTTCACCACTGCGGGCATAACCTAGGTAATAGCCCCATCGCTGGTAATCATCATCAAAATGATAAGGCGCAAGGGTCACTCCATAGAGATTATCTGTTGCTGGAACATAATCGAGCATCAGGGCGACATAGGGAGTATTGGTCGTTTCATCTGATTTCTTTGGCACAATCAGATTCGTCGTAGTGTTATATTCTGTTGCCTGTAATGGTTGGCATAGACCTAGTAGTCCAATGCTAAGATAGGCGAACTTTGATGAATGGCGATACATGGGATAGCTTCTTTGGCAACAGGTTGATTATTGTTCATATTCTTTTGTGTGTGGTCAATTCAAAAATGCTAAAATCTCTTTTAAAATAAATGGTTGTAAAATTATTGTGTGTTAAGTTGAGCGTTTTTAAAGGGGATTTAACTAAAGATTACTCAGTTGTCACCTTTGTATAATTTTGTTGCGCTAGCGCCTAAGTTGGAGTGAATTGTGGATCAGGAAATACGGCTCGAAATTTCGACATGGTTAACGGGCTTGGGAATTGATAGCCAACCATCCGACGGTATATCAACTAGCATTATGCTGCTTGCCTGTGTGCTGGTGGCGGCAATCTCCTATTTTATTATGCACCGAGGGGTGATCCGCGCGGTCAATATGGTGATCCTGCGCTCTAGAGTGACGTGGGACGATGTATTTATGCGCTACAAAGTGCTCGAAAAGTTGGCGATGTTAGTGCCCGCTATCGTGCTCAATCTACTGGTGCCTATCACGTTAACCGAACATCCCGTACTCAGCAGTTTAGTTGACCGCCTACTGAGCATTTGGTTGGTGATCTTGATGATCCGCGCTATCTACGCGGGGCTGGATGCCGTCAATGAAATCTCTGATATCAATGAGGTGAGTCGCCGCCTGCCGGTTAAAAGCTTTGTGCAGTTGTTTAAGTTGTTCCTATTCTTTGTCGGCCTTATCGTTTGCCTTTCTGTGTTGGCCGATCAGTCCCCCGTGTACTTCCTCAGCGGACTTGGTGTAGCAACCGGTTTTGTGATGTTAGTGTTCCGCGACACGATTTTGGGTTTTGTGGCGGGGATTCAGTTAGCGGCAAACCGAATGGTAAGCAAAGGTGACTGGATTCAAATGGATAAGTACGGCGCCGACGGTGCGGTGGAGGAGGTGTCGTTAACTACAGTTAAAGTGCGTAACTGGGATAAGACTATCACCATGATCCCCGCCTATGCCTTGGTCTCGGATGCGTTTCGTAACTGGCGTGGCATGTCCGAATCGGGCGGGCGTCGTATTAAGCGTGCGGTCAATATCGATATTAATAGCATCAAATTTTTAACTGAAAGTGATCGAAACCGCCTCAGTAAAATCAATTGCTTAAAAGAGTATTTTCCCGCCAAGATCAGCGAGATCCAAGCGTCGAACGCTAAAGTGTCCGATTTGGATATGATGGTCAATGGTCGCCATCTGACCAACGTTGGCACCTTCCGTGCCTATCTGCAGGAATATCTACAGCGCCACGATAAAGTACACAAAGAAATGACCCTGATGGTACGCCAGCTCGCACCGACCACCGAGGGGCTACCGATTGAGGTTTATATCTTTACCAATGATACCCGCTGGGCTTTTTATGAGGCGATACAAGCGGATATCTTCGACCATATCTTTGCCGTGCTGCCTGAGTTTGGTTTACAGGCCTTCCAAGCGCCGACGGGCAACGATATCCGCAGTCTCAAATCGGTTAAGGTCGAGGGTTAGTCTCGACTGACTAAAATCGCGGCGAGGGTGAGAAACACACCGCCGCTGGTGCGGTCAAACCAATGCAATTTGTTGCTGGCCTTAAGGCTCGGTGCCAGCACATTTGCCATTGAGGCGTAGATCATCACAAAGCTAAAGTCGACGAGCGCCCAAGTAAGGGCAAGAATCGCCAACTGCGGTAATTGTGGCGCGGTTAAATCGATAAATTGTGGGAATAACGCTGCAAAAAACAGCAAGTCTTTGGGATTGCTGATCCCAACTAAAAATGCTTGTTTAAAGAGTTGCTTAGGTGTGCCTTTCCCTTCCGTTTTAACGACTTCTAGTGTTTGCCCTTGCTGTTTTGTTAGCAATAATTTGATGCCCAAAAACACCAGATAGGCGGCGCCACACCATTTGAGTATGGTAAAGCCGTATTCTGAGGCGCTGATAATCGCGCCTAAACCTGCAGCCGAGGCCGCCATTAAGATCAGTGCGGCGCTGACACTGCCAAGTCCGGTGGCAATACTGCGTTTTTTACCAAAATGTATACCGTGGGACATCGACAACATCGCAATCGGTCCGGGGGAAATCCCAATTAATACAATTGCAAAAAAATAGAGTAGCCAAGTTTCGGTTTGCATCTTCTGCTCCGTTTTACATTAGGGAATTAGCGTTTGTTGTCGGGCATATAGTCAGGGATCGTTTTGGGATGTCGACCCTTAATACTGCGGTAGAAGCTTAATATCTCCGCCATATCTTTTTCTATATCAACTGGTTGTAGAGGTGAGCGGATCACCACGGCTTTACAGGCGAAATCTAAGCCCACGGGGACGATAGGGACCTGCGCCTTAGCCGCAATATGGTAAAAACCACATTTCCAACGCCTGACGGGGCTACGGGTGCCTTCGGGGGCGAGTGCCAGTTTATACTCAGGCAGGGTAGTAAACAGCTGCACCGCAGAATCGACCAAGTTATTGTTTTTACGCCTATCGACTGGGCTACCGCCGATCGCTCGGAAGATCCAACCCCAGGGTGGAATAAACAATTGATGTTTACCAAGGAAGTGAATGCGTGTATCTAATGCACCACGAGCGAGGACACCAATGATAAAGTCCCAGTTGCTAGTGTGTGGTGCGACAATCACAATATATTTGGCTTGAGTGGGGAGCTCCCCCTGAATTCGCCAGCCCGAAATGTTAAGTAGCCAGCGGCATAAATGTGTAAACATAATGTGGTGCTCAGAGTCGAAAAATTAATAATATCATCAGCTTTTTTTAATTATAAATCGGCCTAGATAAGATAGTCTGGGCCGAATAGATATAATACAGTCTACCTGATTGTGAGGGAGCGATACTATGTTGCGACAGGGATTGATAAGAAAACATATTTTGCAGTGCCTTACGGCGATATTGCTGCTATTTGTTGGGCAGGTGAGCGCGGTACCAACCGATGATATTGTCCAATTGCTAAAAGGTCAGGAGGAAGCCTGGAATCGAGGCGATCTTGACGCATATATGCAAGGTTATTGGCAAAATGAGCAGCTTATGCTCATCTCAAACGGTAAATTTCGCAATGGTTGGGACGAAACCCTTGCAGCCTATAAGAAGAATTACCCCGATAAAGAGTCATTGGGTGAGCTGAAGTTCACGATTAAAGAAATCAAAATGCTCAGCAACTATGCCGCTATGGTGGTTGGACGTTGGGATTTAACACGCTTAAAGGACACACCAACAGGGGTATTTACCCTGCTGGTGGAAAAAATCGATGACCGTTGGGTGATCACTATGGATCACAGTTCGGACTGAAGTTAATCTCTGACCGATAAGCTAAAAAACCACTAAACAGTCTGGCTCTGGCGGTAATTGGGGCGGTAGGGTGAAGTGGAAATCCTGTTGTCCCAGACGCCGACCCTTACCATCGTATCTCACCTCGGTGAACTGAATTTCCCCTTGGGCATTTTGTAGCAAAATGCTGGTGGATCGGGTGCCATAATCGGGGTGACGAATATAAATCGCGGCTAAACGGCGCTCCCATTCAAGCCCCACACCAGTGTCGGGTAACTCATTATCCTGTGGCTGTGAATCATCCTGCATCAGCTTGATAAGCGACTCGACTTCAAGCTGTGCCGATTGTTGGATTAGGGCTTCGAGTGAGCGCTGACCTTTGGTCATTTTGGGCCAAACATCATCCATTGCCCCATTGCTAATAGCATGAAATCCTTGGGTTAACTTTACCGTCTCCCGGCTAATACTATTAAAACAGTACAGATTGGTACCTTGGCCAAAGACTAAGTTGAAGGGTTGATAATCTTCCGCGTGTTCCACAAGCCAGTTAGGGCAGATAAGCGAGCCAGAATTTAATGCCTGAATGACGAGTTCGCCGCGGCTACGCATGGGTTCTTGGCTTTTTTGCGCGACTCTTAAGTTGGTCACCCCTGCAAGTTGACCTTGTTTATTCACTCCAAACCAAGTGCCGCCCGCCTGTAAGTCTTTTCCCGCGAGCATATTGCGCTCTGGCGGCCAAAATTGCGCTGGTGCCGTGGGTCTGTGGTGAAACTCATCCCGATTCGCACAAATAATCAGGGGATACTGGGGATGAGTATTAAGGGCGACGAAGAGTATGCACATAACAGGCTAAGTTTTTCCTAGAATAGGGTTAACTTAGCCTGTCTGTCGCCAAATGAACAGTTTTAGTGGTGGTGCTTATCCCTATCCGCGTGATCATGGGAGTGGCTATGGCTGCTATCGTGGTTATGACCCGGGCTAGTTGGCGTCGATAAAACAGTTGAATGCGCATGCGCATGGGCATGATCATGGCTGTGCTTATGCCCATGGGTTGAGGGTTTTAACATCATGAGGCGGCGCAGGAATTTACGGGGGCCAAGGCGCAGTAGGCTCGCAGCAAATAAGGCTGATAAGATCAGTAATGCGACTAAATTGATGGCCTCAGGTAAGGTGATCAACGAGAACCACATTGGCAACTTAAGAGCTGCAACGAGGGCGATAGCAATCATTGCTAGCAAAATCGCACGTTGTGGCCAACTCATAAGCCTTAGCTGGGCGATACTTAGCACAGGGGCGGCAATTAAAGGCAATATAATGGCCAACGGGCTCCAGCCGCTATAGGCAAGGGCTATCGACAACACCGCTGCACCTAAGTTACAAAAACGCATTGGTAAAAATACCAGCAATAGCACAGCTATCTGTAACATCGGGTTGTTTAACGGCACTGAAGGATGGCCGATCAGATTCACTAGCACTAAGCTGAGCAGTACCCAAGGCGCGCTGCGATCAACCAAATGGGCAAAACCAAAACGCAGTGCTTTGCTCGGTAAAGTTGTGTGGGGATCGGTAATTTCGACCTGCGCATGGGCCAAATAGGCGCTCATGACAAAGCTCACTAGGAGTTGGAACAGCGCCAACCAAGGGCCGAGCAGCAATGCGGTCAGCACGAGTGCTTCAGGGCCTGCTAAACGTTGGAACCAGCGGCGAGCGAGACTATTATCCTGTGGTGTTAAACCAAGTTGGAATCGCAGTGCTGCTACGGCATAACTGAGTAAAAGCACTGGCGCTATGGTCATGAGCCAGGTTGTTAGCTGCTCGGTACTGTGGTTGTGGTGGGCATGATCATGGCCGCCAGAATCCACTAATAACAGCATCATTAATAATCCAATACCGAGCAAACTGCCGATTCCGGCCTGATATTCGTATCGGCCTTGTTTATCCGTATCCTGTTGACCATGGGGCTGGTGTAATACAACGTGCAGAATCGAACCTGTAATAAAGGCTTGTAAGTAGATAGTGTCATCAATATTTAAATAAGGTAATAATTGCCCACTGGCGAAATAGCCTATACCTGTGAATAGCATAATGGCTGCAAAAATAAAGACTGTCCAACGGGCACCTAGATGGGGTTTTAGAACCCACCATACAGCAAAACCGACAGGCAATTGGTGGAGTATGACACCAAGTGCCAGCATTATGGAGTTGCCATCCTGCTGCGCTAAAACCATAGCGGTGCCATCGGTGATGGTATGTAGTAATAAGCCACTAATCCCTAGAAAAAGGGCAAAATTATGGGTGATTTCAGAATAGCGGTGGAATAATCGCTCGCTCGCCGTTGGCCCCCATAGACCCAGCACCACAAAAACAATTGCCAGCAGGCCGCCATGTTCCAGTAGTTCAGGCAGAATATGGATCAGCACTAACCCGCCTAAAGAGACGAAGATAAAACCATCGAGTCCCTTTTGTAATCCGCTACCCGATGAAAAGTAGCGATAAAACAGTGGCCCGATTAAGAGTGCGATACAACTAGCAAGAAGATAGAGCATGGATTCCACGAAAATTTGCTGAAAAAACGCCGTAGTATACCAGTTGTAATTTAAATGAGCAGTGACTTACTGGCAATTTACTAAAGCTAGATTTACCTTTCATTGCTGGTGCCGAAATCAATTCAATCGTCAAAGACTTATCGGGGTATTGGCCAGCTTTTTCACGGTCAAAATTGACAATTGTGCTGTTGTTTAATCCCATCGTAAGGAATTTTATAGATAAATTTTCACATCTGTAACGTGAAAAAGTTATACAATATCGCCTCATGTGGGTTTGGGTGTTGATAAAGTTAAATGGATATATTTTCTGCTGCGGTAATGTTGTTTTTAATTATGGATCCCCTCGGTAATTTACCGATATTCGCGTCGATTTTACGGCACATCGACCCTAAAAAACGTCGTAGGGTGTTGATCCGCGAACTGATTTTTGCATTAGTGATCATGTTGGCGTTCCTGTATGCCGGGGAGGCCATTTTAAGCTTCTTAAATCTGCGTTCTGAATCGGTCAGTATTGCCGGCGGTATTATTCTGTTTTTGATCGCGATACGGATGATTTTCCCCCAGCCAGGTGGCGTGGTGGGGCTTGCTGCGGGAGAAGAGCCTTTTATCGTACCGATGGCGATTCCATTAATGGCGGGGCCATCTATCCTCGCAGCGCTGATTTTGCTGGCACATACTGATAGTTCTCGTATGACGGACTGGACGATAGCATTAGTGTCTGCATGGGCGGCGAGTGCGGTTATCTTAATGTTCTATAAACTCTTTACCCGTATGTTGGGTGAAAAGGGGTTAACGGCCGTTGAGCGTTTGATGGGCATGGTGCTGGTGATGATATCGGTGCAGATGTTCCTCGACGGGGTATCAAACTATATGAAAACCGCTGGTTAACCGACGGCACTAAACGATATGAAAACCGCATTAACGCAGTTAGTGCGGTTTTTTTATGGCAAAAAATCGCACTGAAGAATGCTTGCTGAATAAACGCTGACAAAAGTACAAAAACCATCACCTTTCAATCTGTATCAAGTTGTTACACTGAACTCGTCCTGATATGTTTTCACATCCCATTAGAGTTGGCCTTCCTAATTAGGAACGTGAGCCAATAAACAAACTTGCCATAGTGCGAATAGGCACTAGCCTTAAAAAATAGCTTGGCTACAGAGCAAATTGTGACGGAAGGAATACGGTAATGCGAAGTACAAAGAGTATCACAGCGTTTGGATTGATGTTGGCCTTGCTAAGTGGCGCCAGTATCGCTGCGCCTAATCACACACCAGCGGATGCGGGGGTCATTAACAAAGAAAGGATCCTCTATTGGCTAATTAAGCGTGGCGAAGTATCTGAGGATGCGAGCGAGAGTGTCAAGCAAGCGGCCGTTGAAGCCTATATTGCCCGCGCGAGCCTAGCACAACCTAAAGAACCTCGGGTGGTGATTGAGGCAGAGCAAGAACGCCTCCATAAAGCCAAAACCACAGCAATGATGCGCGCACCTGCGCAGCGTGCTTTAGCGGATGCCGATGTGACTAAAACGGTTAAGGTATTAACCGTACTGATTGATTTTCCTGATTTAAGATATAACAACAACGGTTTAACCGCGAGTGATACAGACATGTATTATTCAAGTTATCCCGCTTCACACTACAAGAATTTACTCTTCTCAACGGCTGGTTTTAGTGGCCCGCAGGGGCAAACATTAGATTCGGCCTATCAGTATTACCAAGCTGTTTCGGGCAAAACTTTCTTCTTCACTGGCGATGTTAAAGGTTGGTATACCGCTGGCCAAAATGCTGATTACTATGGTGCTAATGATGCTGATACCAATAACGATGTTAAAGTTGGCGAGCTAGTTAAAGAGGCGGTATTGCAGGCGGTTGCCAGTATGTCAGCTGCGGAGCTTGCTAGCTATGATATTGAAGATCCATATGATTTAAATGGTAATGGTAACTTAAACGAAGCCGATGGCATTATTGACCATGTGATGATTTTCCACTCCAGTATTGGGGAAGAAACCGGTGGGGGCAAATTAGGGGCTAATGCGATTTGGTCGCACCGTTATTACGTGAATCAAAGCACTCAAGGTTATACCTTGCCTGGAACAAACAAAAAAGTCTTTGGTTATACGATTCAACCAATAGATGCGGCGACTGGGGTGTGTACCCATGAATTTGGCCATGATCTTGGGTTGCCCGATGAGTACGACACGACAGACAACGCTAACAAAGATGGCTCACCCGTGGGTTATTGGTCGTTAATGTCGAGCGGCAGTTGGACTGGAACGATTTCTGGCGCACAACCGAGCGGTTTTAGCCCCTACGCGCGTTCGTATTTACAGACGAAATATAAAGGCAAATGGCTGAACGAGCGTGAGATTAGCTTAGACACCATACCTCGGTCTGGCATGGAAATCACACTCAATCAGGCGATAAACCAAGAGGTTGTGAATCAAATATCGATTCCGCTCCCAGCCACACAAATTGCCTTTAAAGCGCCTTATCAAGGGACTTACCAGTACTATTCTGGCCAAGGAAACATGCTGGCAAACAGCATGAGCTTTGCTACAACCTTGCCAGTGACGAGTGATAAACTCACGCTTTCCATGCAAGCGAGCTGGGATATTGAGAATAGCTTTGACTATATGCAGGTCAAAGTGGACGGCACAGCGATTGCGGGTAATTACACTCAATCCAGCAACACCATTAATAGTGCTCGACATATCATTACGGGTAAATCATCGAGCATCTCGACCGCAGTGGGGGACGATGCTTGGGTCGCGTTGGAATATGATTTGTCAGCCTATGCAGGCAAAGCTGTCACGATTGAATTTAACTATGTGACCGATGAGGCAGTCAGTGGCTCAGGTATTACTATCGACAACATCAGCATCAAACAAGGTACGAGTGAGTTGTATGCCGATAATGCCGAAGCAGCTAACAAAGCCACTTTCTCTGGTTATAGCCGCATTACTAACACTCGCCCAGGACCAGCATCACGCTACTTAATTCAATTACGCAGCCACAATGGTGTCGATGCGGGATTAAAGAGTAAAGGGTTTGATCCTGGCGTACTGCTATGGCTCGAGAATGCCAGCTATAGCGATAACAACGTGTCAGACCATCCCGGCCGCAGCTTAATAGGCGTGATTGATGCTGATCAAAATAGGATTGGCACTAACTCTACCGATGTACAAATCCGAGATGCGGCGTTTAGCACGGTAAAACAAACCGCTTATTTTGGTGACAATAGTCTCGATGCGGTTAGTCTGTTTGACGATAGTGTCGATTACAGTGCGCCGCTGCAACCTCAGTCAGGTATGCAATTGCAACAACTTGGGTTGACGATGGAAGTTGTCGCTCAAGCCAGTGATAACAGCACTGCAGTGATTCGTTTAGCGAATGCAAACGCCGATCCCGCATTAACTCCCTTAACCGCCGCAATTAATCTGAGCCAAAACGGCCAGGCAGTGACGGTTTCTGCTGCGGTAGAAGGAGGAGAAGGCGCGTATTCCTACGCTTGGGATTTCGGTGTAGCGGGAGCAACAAGTACCTCGGCCACAGCGGTTTATACCTACTCTGCGGCTGGAACCTATACGCTGACCTTAACTGTTACCGATACCAAAGGTACAAAAGTCACCGCCACGAAAACCGTAGTAGTCAGCTTACCGTTAACTGCCAGCTTTAGTTTCAACTCGAACCAGCTAACGGTGAACTTTAGCAACACCTCGACTGGTGGTGCTGGAAGCGTGAGCTATTTATGGAACTTTGGTGATGGCACCTCAAGTACTTCGGCATCGCCTTCCCACACTTACGCTCGGGCGGGGACTTACACCGTGACGCTCACGGTTAAAGATACCCAAAATGCGACCGCAAGCAGTAGCTCAAGCGTTACCGTGTCTGCCCCAATCGCACCACCATCGGAAGATTCAGGTGGCGGTGGTGGCAGTCTAAGTTGGCTTAGTCTTCTGTTGCTTGGCGGTGTTGCATGGCGTCGCCAGCGCCAATAAGTTTGTGAGTTAAAGCAAAATGCCTCTGATCAGAGGCATTTTTTGTTTTTAGCTTAAGAGAATTAGGGGTGTAGCCTCGCCATTGCCTCTTCGGCGGCGGGGAGGAACATTTCACTGACAAACATTTCCTCCTCGTTGTGGTGGAAATATCGACGTCGACCCCAAAGCTCATGTTCTACATTCTGCGCTAAACTTTGCGCTAGGTGGGCGAGACGGCTATCGGTGGCAAAGCGGGCAATTTCAATGCGCCCCGGCACAAAGCTATCTTGGCTAAATAATAATTCGCCCAGTGGTCGAGTCCCTAGGCCTAAAAAATCAGCTTGGCGTGTCGATAATAAAGACTGAGGGATCAAGGTTCTGGCAAATACCCAAGGCACATCGTCGAGGCAGAGTAAGACTTCGCGCACCCAAACGGCACTTTGATTGGGATATTCGCCGTCGAGTGGTGGGCATTGACCTTCACCAAGGATTCTGACTTCAAACTCATTACAGCAGCCTTTGAGCTTTTGTGTCAGACTACCAGGGGCGAGTAACCATTCCTTAAGGGGAGAAGCGGGAAGATTTTTGGTGTTGTCGGCACAAAACCATTGAATTGATTCGCCATAGGGAAAGCTTAAGCTGGTCACATTCATTAAATACTCGTTACAATATAAGCAAACGTCGGCAGTCTACCAGATAGATTGGGAAGTTTCTTCCATTGGCCATTATTGTTTTTAGGGAGCTGTAAACCGCGATGAAAAAATTATTATCAGCCTGCCTGATCTTGTTCAGTGTTGTGTGTAGCGCATATGCGGCCGACGAAAAAGAAGCGGCTCCTGCAGCGGAGTACGCCTATTACGGTTTTGAACCTGAAATCGTGACTAACTATATTTCAAACCGCAAAAAGCTTGGTTTTGTAAAGATCAGTGTCGAGTTGATGGTTAAGAGTCCCGATGATTTAGTGATCGTTGAGCGCCATGATCCTCTGCTGCGGGCGGCGATTATCGAAGTGCTGGGCAATCAGGCCGAAGAAAAAGTTAAGTCCCTCACCGGACGTGAAGAGATCCGCCGTGAATGCTTCGATATGGTCAATAACCTGCTGACAAAAGAAGCGGGTAAACCTTTAGTCGTCAACCTGTTGTTTACCTCCTATCTGTACGATTAATCTCGCTAATACGCTCAAGGGCCGATCCTTGGATTGGCCCGCCCTTGTTGATAAATGATTATGCCTAAACCCGCCATAAAAACTGCCGCTAAACCCGCGACGCCAGCTGCAGGCAAACGCGCTAAGCCAAGCACGCCTCAATCTGTCGCCAAGCTCAAAGCCAGCAAGGCTAAGGCCGCTAGTAAGCCCAAAGCAAAGCTCGGGGAGAAAAAGACCTTACACCCGCGTAATGTGCATCTTCATGGCTATGATTTTGTGGCCTTAATGGCGAGTTTCCCTAAGCTGAAAGCCTTTGTCAGGCCTACGGCCTATGGTGCGTTATCGATTGATTTTGCCGATCCCTTAGCGGTTAAGAATCTGAATGCCGCGTTACTGAAACACCATTACCAAATTGATTTTTGGGATATTCCCAAGGGGGCGCTTTGTCCGCCTATCCCCGGGCGAGTCGATTATGTGCACTACTTGGCTGATCTCTTATTTGAGGGAGCCACCGCCCCGCGTATTGAACAAGTTAGCGCCTTAGATATTGGCACTGGGGCGAATGGGATTTACGCCATCCTAGGGCATCAAGTGTATGGCTGGCAGTTTGTTGCTTCGGATATCAATCCCCAGTCACTGGCCAATGTGCAGCGCATTATCGACAACAATTCCTGCTTACAAGGTCATGTAACATTAAGGCGGCAGCGGGATGAAAACGCCATTTTTAAGGGTATTATCGAGGCTGCGGATCGCTTTGAGTTAACCCTCTGCAATCCGCCGTTTCATGCCTCATTACGGGAGGCTAGTGAAGGTTCACAGCGTAAGGTGCGTAACTTACAACTCAGTCGAGGCGAAAAACCAAAAGCCACTGGCGCAGCCTTAAACTTTGGTGGTCAGGCTGCGGAACTTTGGTGCCAAGGTGGTGAGAGACAATTTTTAGCCACAATGATCCGCGAAAGCCATATGTTTGCCGAGCAATGTTTGTGGTTTACCAGCTTGATATCGAAGCAGGAAAACCTTAAGCCTTGTTATCAAGCACTGGCAAAACTGGGTGTGGATACGGTAAAAACCATTGAGATGCAGCAGGGTAATAAGGTCACCCGAGTGTTAGCGTGGAGTTTCCATTCGCAGGCTAAACGTTTGCGCTGGCGCAGTGAGCTTGTTACACCGATTAAATAAAACAGGCGCTTAATGCGCCTGTTGATTTGGAGCCACACTCAATTACTGGGCTTTGTCCTGTGGATGGTCGCGGCGAAATAGCGCCCACTCTTCAATCTGTTCACCGTTTGGCAAGGTACACATACCGTGTTCACCCTCTGCGGTTCTTTGGATTTCCGATGTGCCACCGAGGGAGGCGCAATACTCTGATGCCGGGTTGGCGATTTGTGCTTTTGCTTCAGTTTTTGTTTCAGCCTGAGCGTTTGTTGCTGGCTCGGTCTTTTCGCCACAGCCCGCTAAGCCGCTGCAGATGATGAGACCGAATAACCAAGCTGATGCTAATTTCATGTTGTTTCCCTTTGTTGTTAATTCATTTATTTACGGCCTAAAATCCGCAAAATACGCAGAAATAGGTTGATGATATCCATATACAACGCGGCTGCGCTATCGACGGCATTATCGACTGTTTTCGGGATTTGGTTCGCCCGTCCCCAATCGTAGCCAATATAGCCGCAGAAGATCAGCACGACTATCCAATCTAAAATGCCGTGATGGGTTTTAAAAATAAATATTTCAATAAGTTCGACTACTATTACGAGCAGTAATGCGATAGTGAGAACACCGGATATTTTTTGGAAAAAGGCCGGAAACAGCGTCCCCAAACACATCATCGCGATAGTGACTAAGCCCGTGATCCGAATCGCTTCGGTAACGAGCGCGGGGTCGTATTGGCTGACAACCATATTAATAATCAGGCCAAAGGGCACCACCACAAAGTTATAGCCAACAAAGCTGACGATGGGGCTACTTGAGCTTTGGAATAGATAAATCCCCAAGAAGCAGGAGGCAAAGTAACCGATAAAGAATATCCAAGGATTCACACTGGCTATCGCCTCGGGGTCGATATGGCTGACCATGGCATAGTTCACTGCAAATCCCCAAACGAGGGTGAGACCAATCACTAAATTATAGAGACCCGCCCCAATAATAGTGTCATTAGTTGTACGGCGGTCAAATACGCTGTTTTCAGTATCCATTTGATTTTTAATATCCTTAAGTGTGTAAACTGTGCTGAGTATATACCTTTTACTGGCTACATATCTTGCAGTGAGCTTGTTTAGGTAATTTCATTTCACGAAACTCCATGGTCATGGCATCGATCATCAAAATTCGTCCGGCAAGGGTTTTGCCCATGCCGGTAATGACTTTAATGGCTTCAACCGCTTGCAAACAGCCGACCATACCGACGACAGGTGCAAGAATACCGGATTCGACACAGCTGAGTTGTTGCTCGCCAAATAATGAACTAAAGCAATGATAACAAGGCGTTTGTGCTTGATAGTCAAATACGGTGATCATGCCTTCCATACGAATTGCAGCGGCCGAAACTAAAGGGACTTTGTGCTTAAAACAGCTCTGGTTTAGCTGCTCACGCACGCTGACATTATCGGTACAATCGACCACGATACTGTGACTGGCGACAAGCGCATCAATCTCATGATCATCCAATACCGCATTGATTGGATTGATTTTTACATGGGGATTGAGCTGATTCAGGCTTTGTTTGGCCGATTCGACCTTAGGTTGGCCGATATTGGCATCCTGATGTAATACTTGGCGCTGTAGGTTAGAGAGCTCAACCGTATCGAAATCCACTAAGGTCAGCTCGCCAATACCTGCAACGGTAAGGTATTGTCCCGCGGCGCAGCCTAAACCGCCTGCGCCTATCATCAGCACTTTGGCGAGTTTTAGGCGTTCTTGGCCATCGATATCCATCGCCTTGATTGAGATTTGGCGGCTGTAGCGGGTAAGTTCGCTGTCGCTGAGGATGTCTACTTGTTCATTCATCGATTCGCGCCTTAGCAAAGCACTGAGTTAAAAGGTTCTACCGTCACTTGCGTGCCCGCAGGCGTGTCACCTTGGTACTGCTCCAACTGGACGAAGCAATTTGCCAGACTCATCGAAGTTAACATGCCTGAGCCTTGGCTGCCGGTGATGGCGACTTCTAATTCGCCCTGTGCATTGCGGGATAAAATACCGCGTTGATATTCCACGCGCCCAGGTTGCTTACGCACAGGCGTAGTCAGGGTTGCCGATAACATCAGCGGCGCTTTTGGGGTTAAGCCTTGCATTTTGTTAAGTATTGGCCACACCAGTTTGTAGAAGGTGACCATGGAGGAGACGGGATTGCCCGGTAAGCCGCAGAATATCGCCTTGCCTATGCGTCCCATGGCAAAGGGTTTGCCCGGTTTGATGGCGAGTTTCCAGAAGGTGATTTTGCCTTCTTCATCCAGAATTTGCTTAGTAAAGTCTGCTTCGCCGACCGATACACCACCCGAAGTTAATACCATATCTGCTTGGCTTGCTGCGTGACGAAATGCGTGGCGAATGGCCTCGGGATCGTCGCTTACTACGCCTAAATCCAGCCATTCCACATTGGCGCGGCTGAGTAAACCTTGGATGGAATAACGGTTTGAATCGTAAATTTGCCCTGGCGCGAGTTCGCTACCGACTGGGCGCAGTTCATCCCCGGTGGAGAAAAACGCGACTTTGAGTTGGCGGTAAACGCGCACTTGGCTCACACCAATGGTGGCTAATACGCCAAGTTCTGCGGCTTTAATTTCGATACCTGCTTTCAGGACTTTAGTACCTTGCAACAGTTCTTCACCTTGACTGCGAACATTCGCACCCTTGGCCTTGGGGTGATTTATTTGGATCTGATCGCCATTGGCTTGGGTTTCTTCCTGCATTTGTACTGTGTCATAACCAGCAGGAACGGGGGCGCCCGTCATAATACGCACGCAGGAGTTTGGGGTAATTCTCCCCTCAAAGCCATGGCCAGCGAAGGAGCTGCCGATCAGCGTCAGTGTGGTTTGCTTGGCTTCGCTGGTTAAATCGGCAAAGCGAAACGCATAGCCATCCATCGAGGAGTTATCGAAGGGGGGTAAATCGATACAAGAGGCCAAATCCTCTGCTAAAACGCGGCCAAGCGCATGGGGAAGTGTAACGACTTCGGTGTCTGACACTGGGCTAACCTGCTCAAGCAGAAGGGGAATGGCTTGATCTGGATGCATTAAGCTAGGTTGCGAACAAGGATCGGCTTTCACGGACATCGGGTCTTCCTTATGGGCAAAGGGTTGGGCAAATATGCGGGCTATTATGCCACGCTGTGCTTGCTTGGCTATGATCTGTATAGGAGTTTATGTGATTTGTAAGGCGGTTAACTCTTCTAATAGATGATTTTGCAGTGCCCTTCATGCGGAGCTAAACGCGAGTCTATGAACAAATGAAAATCATTTTTATCAACTAATCATTAACTTAGCGAAGTCAACAAAGGTAAATTTTGTTGCTTTTGGCGACGGCCTTCATGACAATGTGAACCGATGATTTCAGTTCGAAGGCCAAAGAGGATTTACAATGCTGTCTGCAACCATGATCGAAAAGTTGAATGAACAAATTAATATGGAATTTTTCTCCTCTAATTTATACCTGCAAATGAGTGCATGGTGCGAAGATCAAGGCTTTGAAGGCGCAGCAAAATTTATGCGCGAGCATGCTGATGAAGAAATGGGCCATATGCGCCGTTTGTTCACCTATGTGAGCGAAACCGGTGGTTTACCGTTACTGGGCGCAATTGAAGCGCCACAGTCACAGTTCAATTCTCTGCTGGCCTTATTCGAGTTGACCTATGAGCACGAACAGTTAATTACTCGCCAGATTAACGCGTTAGCCCACACCGCATTTTCGAATCAAGATTATTCCACCTTTAATTTCCTGCAATGGTATGTGGCTGAGCAGCACGAAGAAGAAAAGCTGTTTAAGTCAATTGTCGATAAGATCCGTTTAGTGGGAGAAGATGGCAAGGCATTGTTCTTTATTGATAAAGATCTTGCCAAATTAGCCTCAAAAGGCGGCGAAAGTATCATGAATGCCCAAAGCCAACCGCAGGCTTAAGTGCATTGGCGTTGAACCACGCGAGATTAAAAAAGCAGCCTAGGCTGCTTTTTTAATGTCTATTAACCTAAATGTTAAGCTGGCCATCCCTTAAGAGTTAACACACTTTTCGCGCGGTTCTTGCTGCAGTAATAATGCCGGTAGTGTTTGGCTTAGCAGTGGGGTAATGGCTGCGAATGGCAAAGGTTTTGAGATCAAGTAACCTTGGGCGTAGTGGCAACCTAAGTCGCACAGTAGATTCCATTGGGCTTCGGTTTCAATTCCTTCGGCCACCAGTTCCATTTCAAGGCTTTGCCCCATCATCACAATAGCTTTCACCAAATTGGTATTTGAGTTGTTGCTTAGGGCATTTTCCACAAAGCTACGATCAATCTTTATCACAGAGATAGGGAATTTCTTCAAATAACTCAATGAGGAATAGCCTGTGCCAAAGTCGTCGATATAAATCTGCGAGCCTATACGGCGAATGGCTTCTAAGGTGCTTAAGCAGTGGCTGGCATCGCCCATCAACATGCTTTCGGTGATCTCAATATGGACGTTTCTTGGGTTGATATGATGACGGTTAAAGCATTCCTGCAGTACTTGATCAAATCCCATACCTCGCGCATTCACACATTGGCGGCTCGAGACATTGATAGCCACATTAAGCTGTAAGCCAAGTTGTTGCCATTGTCTTAGGTCGTGCATCGCTTGGTTGAGTACCCATTCACCCATGGGTTCGATAAGTCCTGTTTCTTCAGCGATGCCAATAAACTGATCCGGCGGGATTAAGCCTAAATCGGGGTCTTGCCAACGAATAAGTGCTTCAACACTACAGACTTTACCCGTCTTCATTTCCACAATGGGTTGATAGTGCAGCGTAAATTCATCCTGCGCCACGGCGCGGCGTAGCCGCTGTTCGAGCTCCATGCGGGCAAACATGGCTTGGTTCATTCCCGAGGTGAAGTATTTGAAGTTATTGCGTCCGGCATCTTTTGCCTGATACATGGCCATTTCGGTATTGCGGGTTAGCGAGCTAACATCCAAGCCGTCTTCTGGATAAACACCAATCCCAAAGCTGGCGGAAATTTGGATTTCCCGTTCATTCAAGTTAAAGGGCGTCGACAAGGTTTCGATGATACGGCTTGCCATATGCTCAATCGCGAATTCATTCGTTACCCGGGGAAGGATAAGTACAAATTCATCCCCACCGATGCGTGCGATCAAATCATTCTTTCCGGCAATATTTTCTAGCCGCTTAGCCACGTCTTGCAGTAGTAAGTCGCCTGTGGCGTGGCCTTGGACGTCATTAATATATTTAAATTGGTCTAAATCAATCAGCAGAATCGCCAGTTTGCGGGAGTCATGTTGGGCGAGCTGGATTTCATGTTGGAGCCGCTCATTAAACAATTTGCGATTAGGTAAGCCTGTCAGCGTATCGAAATGTGCCTGATACCAAAGATCCTGCTCATATTGCTTACGTTTACTAATATCCATAAACAAACCAATATGCTGGATGATTTCACCCCGTTCATTACGTACCACGGTAATGGCCAAATACTCGGGATACACTTGGCCATCTTTGCGTTTATTCCAGATTTCGCCTTCCCATTTGCTGTCTTTTTGCAGCGCTTCCCACATGGCTGTGTAGAAATGGCTTGGATGGCGTTTAGAGCTCAACATCGAGGGGCTGCGACCTTTGATGTCTTCAAGGCTGTAACCTGTGATCTGGCTAAAGGCGGGGTTCACTAACTCGATATGATTATCGGCATCCGTGACCATAATGCCTTCGGCCGAATAGTTAAATACCGCTGCGGCGCGGCTAAGGGCCTGATTGGCTTTTTGGCGCTCGCTCAGCATGCGGTTCATTGCCCTAGACATGCGAGCCAGTTCATCTGAGCCTGACACATCAATATGGATATTCAGCTGGGGATCTGCGGCCATTTGCTGCATATCATTGGCAATTTGGGTGATTTTAATCATAAAGCTGCGAATGATTTTTCGGCCCAGCCACAGGGTGATCGCCGTGGTAAATAAGGCAGACAGCAGATAAAGGCCTAATAACATGAGCGCATGCTGTTGTTGTATATCACTCTGGCGCGCCATGGAGAGGGTGATTTCATTACTGAGCGCATTCAGTTTATTGATTCTATCCGTCGTTAATGTCCACCAATGTTTGCTGCTTACTGGATGGGGTGGCATCAATAATTTATCAATGGCGGCAGAGAGCTCGCTATTGTTGATATGGGCAAGGGCGGTGATTTCCGCGAGCGACAGTTTTTGATCTTTTAACTGCACTATCTTAGACATGCAGAATTGATACTGGTTAATGCTCTCTTCGATGCTTTGTACGGCAGGCGCAAGTGAGGGAAGGTTTACCGTTTCGCGGTTAAGTTCATCGAGTTTTTGCTGGATCGTGGTTAAGGCTTTAGTGAACTTTGCAAGCGATGCTGGGCTGCCCGTTAATAAGTAATCCTGAAAACTATCGATTAACCCCTCATAACCTAAATGCGCATTGATACTTTGCACTAAGGTACTGATATGGATTTGTTGCTCGATTTGTTGGCTGATTTTCAGTATTCGCAGGCTTTCAGGTGAGGCTTGTATTTGGCGGATAAGGGAGTGTCTGTCGGATATTGAGGCATTACTCGCATGGGAAATAGCTTGGCCATACTCGTACATAATTGTGCTGATGGCTTTATAGTCATTAATGCTGAGGCTATCTGACGATAACATCCGATTAATCGCACTGCGCTCTTTAACCGCTAGCTCTTGCACCATCAATAAATTGAGTAAATCCGCGTAGGCCCTTGATTGCGTGATGTCATTCGTGAGTAATTGTAGCTGTTGGACCAACTGTAATAATGAAGAATTAAACTGCTGATATAAATCGATAAATGAAGATGGTCGCTGGTCGAGTGCCTCTTGGCGACTTGATGCTAACTTATGGCTTAGCAGCGTCAAGTTGGTGAGTTTTTCCTGTAATTGTGTCGCTGCTTGTTGGTCACTTAAGGTGGCATTCAATTCAATTAAAGCAGGGCTCTTAAGCAGTGCCTCTAGTGCAGCCGAAGTAATTTGTTGCTGTTGCAGTAGGCGAGTTTCATCTTGAGGCGTAGTGGCAGGGAGTAATTGGGTACTGAGTCCGTACTCATTATGGAGTTGAAACAGGAAGTCTGTCGTTTGTACCGTTGCCCTTATCGCTAAATGATTCTGATTGGCAGACCGGTATTCCTTCACAAGCATATACATTCGCGACAGTACAAAAATACTCATCATCAGCAAAGGTAGCAGCGAAAACAGAATCAGTTTCTGCTTCAGGCTGAGATGCTGTAGCGTGGATGGCATGCAAACTTACTCCTAGATTGGCCTGATTGGAGACATAAAAAATCAAGGGATTACCTTGATGAGTTGAAAGCGAAAAAGTCAGGCACTGGGGGCGAATTATTAACATAGAAGCCTGTCGCTCGCGACCTCTAGTTTATGGATATCTAATCTAGCTCACGAAATTCAGCTAATTATTATATACATCTAAGATTATATTTTTATTGATGAATTTTTCTCCTAGCAGATTCATTGTTTTTTTGTCTGTGATATTTGGCGTGGTTTGGCTCTTAAGCAAATTGTTTTGTTGGCGTTAAATAAAAAGGACGCGGGCCTGGGCGCGCGTCCTTTAAGTCGTATCCCGTTTATGGGGCCAAATTTAGCCTACGTTGGCCAATAAGGATTTACGGTAAACCACGATATCTTCAATCGTGAGTACGGGCATATTATGCGCTGTGCCAAAGGCGATGATTTCGGGCAGACGCGCCATAGTGCCGTCGGGGTTGGTGACTTCACATAACACGCCTGCGGGCTTGAGTCCGGCCAGTTGCATTAAGTCGATAGTGCCTTCGGTATGACCACGGCGAGTTAATACGCCACCGGGCTGGGCGCGCAGCGGATACACATGGCCTGGGCGAGCCAAATCGCTTGGCTTAGCATGGTCAGCGATGGCGGTTTTAATGGTGGTGACACGGTCTGCGGCCGAAACCCCAGTGGTTACACCCACCTTGGCTTCGATACTCACGGTAAACGCGGTGCCATATTGGCTTGAGTTGTTTTCGACCATTGGTGGCAGCTCAAGGGCTTTGACTTTTTCGTCCGGTAAACACAAGCACACTATACCGCTGCATTCGCGAATAAGCATGGCCATTTGCGCATTGGTCAGCGACTCGGCGGCAAAAATTAAGTCGCCTTCGTTTTCTCTATCTTCGTCATCGACGACCAACACACCTAAGCCTTGGCGCAGGGCATTAAGGCCCGCTTCAACGCGTTCGATTGCAGTACCAAAAGGAGCAAGTAAAGACTGATTCATGGTTAATATCCTTCAAAAATACGACATGGGAATATCCAGAATCAGGGCGTGCAGAAATACAGTCATTACCCCAAAGGGGATTGTACTGTAGCAATCGACCTCTTTAAGCGCAGGCTTAAAAACGTGATTGCAAAATATGAGGCTAACAGCTGGGATACTTAGCCAAAGTGAATGCCAATTATCCGAGTGTTGTCTTACATTCTCTTCCATCCGGACTCAGTACTGTTGCTCGCGGCAAACAGTCCATTACCGTCGGCTCTGGAATAATAGCGTGGCCTCGTTTGGCATTAACCATGGCGAGACAAGCTAGGGCACCAGATCTGCTGACCCCGAAATTGCGTTCGGGCGCTCGCGGGCTTTAGCGTGGGAAAATCTCTTTCACCTCACTATTTACCGCCGGTGGGGAATTTCACCCCGCCCTGAGAATTGTTGATAGGCTAAGGCCTAAAAACGCGGTTATGTTGCGCCTAAATAGTGGTGATGGCAATAACATCGCGCCTGAAATTGGGCAATGTTTGCGCAAGCGCACAATTGTCGAAACAAGCCTCATCTTTAGGAAACTCGCAACTTGAGCTAGCTTGGGTATATCATATCCGGCACATCAACTTATTGGCTTGCCGTCGTATCTTACGATGGTGTTTGAACGTCACAAGGACGTATACATGCGCACTCTGTTGCTTACTTTAGGTCTTGCTATGCTATTACCCGGTTGCTCCACTCAAAAAGGGCAAGTTTCTGCGCCCGTTGCGGAAAAAATCCCCCATGTGATGACCTTGCATGGCGTCACGCGCACCGATGACTACTATTGGATGCGCGACGATAAACGCCAAGATCCCAAAGTATTGGCGCATCTTAAGGCTGAGAATCGTTATACCCAAGCTTACTTTAAGCCGCTGAAGTCATTACAAGATGGGCTGTTTAACGAGCTTACTGGGCGCTTAGTGGCCGATGAGTCGAGTGTGCCGTACCAATGGCACCAGCATAGCTATTACCGCCGCTACCAAGAGGGCAGCGAATATCCGCTGATCGCCCGCAAAGGCAGTGACGGGGTTGAGCAAATGATGCTCGATGTGAATGAGCGTGCCAAGGGCCATGAGTTTTATGGTTTGGGCGGGGTTAGCGTCAGCCCAGATGAAACCATGTTGGCCTTCGGTGAAGATGTGTTAAGCCGCCGCGTGTATAACATCTACTTTAAAGATATTGAATCCGGCGCCATGATCACCGATGTGCTTGAAAACACAGAGGGTCGTATCGTTTGGGGCAATGATAATCGCCATGTGTTTTATATCGCCAAAGATCTGCAAACCCTGCTAGGCTATCGCGTGTATCGCCACGAACTCGGCACACCACAATCGAGAGATGTGTTGGTGTATGAGGAACAAGATGATGCTTATTACATCTCTCTCGGCAAGAGTTTAGATGAGTCGCAAATTGTGCTGTTCCATGAGAGCACCACAACCAGCGAAGTGTCAGTGCTGGATGCAAACGATCCTTTAAGCCTGTTCAAACCTGTACTGGCGCGGGAAGAAGGCCATGAATACAGTGTCTCTAAGCTGGGTGACAGTTATTACATTCTCACCAACTGGCAGGCGACTAACTTCCGTTTGATGAAAGTGGCGATTAAGGATGCCGCCGATAAATCTAAATGGCAGGAAGTGGTTGCTCACAATCCCAATGCGCGGCTTGAAGATGAGCTGGTGCTAAAGGATTACCTGATTATTCAAACCCGTGAAAATGGCCTGACACGGATTAAAGTGATGCCATTCAATGGCCAAAAGCCCTTTGAGCTGAGTTTTGATGAGCCCGCCTATGTGCTGGGTTTAGATGTTAATGCCCAGCAAGATAGCAATAAGTTACGGGTTTTCTACTCCAGCTTGACTACGCCCGAGACGATTTATGAGTACCACTTAAGTAATCCTGATAGACGCGATCTGCTAAAGCAGGAACAAGTGCTCGGCGGCTTCGATGCCAGCCAATACCGCGCCGAACGTTTATTTGTCACCGCCCGCGATAGCGCTAAGGTTCCAGTGTCCTTGGTGTATCGTAAGGATAAGTTCAAGAAAGACGGCACCAACCCTCTGTACCAATATGGTTATGGTTCCTATGGTTACACTGTTGAGCCTGACTTTTCTTCATCGGTGATCAGTCTGCTCGACCGCGGCTTTGTGTATGCCATTGCCCATGTGCGCGGCGGTGAAATGCTCGGCCGCCCTTGGTACGATGCGGGCAAGTTGCTGAATAAAAAGAATAGCTTTTATGACTTTATTGATGTCACCACGGCCTTAACCGAGCAAGGTTATGGCGATAAAAATAAGGTGGTAGCCTCGGGCGGCAGTGCTGGTGGGCTGCTAATGGGCGCGATTGCCAATATGGCGCCTGAAAAGTACTTTGCCATTGCAGCGCACGTGCCCTTTGTGGATGTGGTGACGACTATGCTCGATGAGTCGATTCCGCTGACTACCAATGAGTACGATGAATGGGGTAATCCAAACGACAAGACCTATTTCGACTATATGCTCAGCTACTCGCCCTATGACAATGTTGCCGACCATGAGTATCCCCATCTATTGGTGACCACAGGTTTGCATGATTCACAGGTGCAGTATTTCGAGCCTGCTAAATGGGTAGCAAAACTGCGCGAAGTGCAAAATAAATGGTACAAACTGGACGATAAGGTGTTGTTATTCCACGTCGATATGGATGCCGGCCACGGTGGCAAGAGTGGCCGTTATCGCCAGTACCAAGATACAGCGCAGGAATATGCCTTCTTCTTAAGTCTGCTCGGCATGACTAAGTAGGCGCCAACGGGTGACCGATTTAGTGATTGAAGCCGCTAATTCAACTCCCTCGGCTAGCCCCAAAAAAGGGGCTAGCCAAACTCAAGCTGTTAACAAAGCTCAGCTTTCTAGTAAGTCAGAAGCGCTAGGTGCTGAGCAAGCTGTGACTTCGGAGCAAGGCGTAACGTCAGAGAGAGAACAAGTCTCGATCTGGTATCTGTATCTCATCCGCTGCGCCAATGGCCACTTGTACACTGGCATCACCACGGATGTCGCACGCCGCTTTAACGAACATCAATCAAGCAGCCCAAAAGCAGCAAAGTACCTGCGTGGCAAAGGGCCATTAACCCTGATGTATCAAGAAGTCATCGGCAGTCACGGGGATGCGCTAAGGCGTGAAATCGCGGTTAAAAAGTTAAGCCGCAGTCAAAAGCTGGCGTTGATTGAATCAGCTGTTGAGCATAGCGCTCAATAAAAGAGTTAATACTATGGTTTACTCGTAAAATGATTAAGCACTGTCATTTCAGTGACACGCAGCAAGTACGTCCTTGTATGCTCGACGGCGGCATCCATGCCGCCAACGGTCACTTACATGCCAGTGCTTAATCCCGTTAACCACTGAGTATTTTTTTGCCCTACCTGCCCCAATTCTGTTGTTTCACCGCAGAGTTTAACAGTGGGTGCCTCGATAAACTTTGTTCAACTAAATACAGATAGTTAACTTTTAGAAGGTTAGTGATTATGAAACTTCTTCCCCATTACATAGAAATGCTGAGCTTTATAGAAGATGAAATAGTTAAAGTTCGGATCACGACTTCTAAAAGTGGAATAAAAGCGGCAGCAACTTTATTGGTTACAACTGTTGATCACGCTCAAGGCATCAGGTTTTTACTGGAAAGAACGGCATACCCCTCTGCTTCTGCCTTAATGCGAGTTTTATTTGAGACCTATATTCGTGCTATGTGGCTATGGAAGTGTGCGGATGACAACCAAGTAGACTCGTTTATAAATAAGGACAAAGTTATCTCTAAAGATGGTAAGACAATCTATTTTAAAGATCTAGTTAAAGCCGTTGAGCATGCCCACAATTTCCCCGAATACCTGTCTAAAATACAGGGAAATACATGGGAAGGGTTAAATAGTCTTACTCATGGCGGTGCCATTCAGCTTCATAGAAACTTTGATGGTAAAACTATTCAGCACTGCTACGATGAGGAGTTAATAAATGAATTGATTGAGTTTTCAACGATATTAGCTTGTATGGCGTTCGCTGGAATAATGGATCTTTGCGCTCACAAAAATGGAGCGGAAGTTTCAGAAAAGTTATTTCAGCTGGTTGAGCCGTGGGCTCTTAATAAGTTAAACAAGTCTGACACAGAATTATGAACAGCCTCTTAGAAAGATTTATTTGAGGAGCCACAATGAGACTGAACCTTAAAATTTCTTCTTGGGTGATTGTAATTATTGTGGTGCTGCCGCTAATAAGTTTTGCAATTTATGATCTTTTTTACTTTCAGCCTCACCGTGTAGAAATAACTCGACTTATCCAAGTTGCTACTCCAGAAGAATCAGAGCCTCCAGCCATGATTGTTCAGCTAGCTCGGATATCCACTGACGAGAATCTTGATTGGCTTGCTGCAAGGTTAATTATTGATAATTTAAATATCCGCCATGAAACCGAATCAATGACTTATTGGCATCTTAAGTCATTTCTGTGGCTGCAGTTGGTCAGGATTCACCTTACAGAGCAAGAGCAATTAACTCTTTATTTGGCGCAAGTGCATACTGGCAAAGATTCAAAGGGCTTTTCCTACGCATCATATGCACTTTTCAATAAGCCTTTATCGGAATTAAATGTGGAAGAGGCGGCCACAATAGCAGCCCTTCCATATGCTCCTAATATCTTTGCAAAACATCCAGATCTACTCACAAAACGCCGTGAATATTTGCTTTCTAAGTTGGATAAAAGCTTCTAGTCTGCTGTGCTGTTGAGCGGAAATATCAGTTTAAATGAGACACCCATTGTTAAATTTTTTTACGGGAATGGCTATAGCTGGCAAAACTCTTGTGGAATTAACAGCCTGCACAGAGAATAAGAGCTGAGCCAACCAAAATAAGTGTGTCAATTAAACAGAATAGTTGCATGATGAACCCCTGCTTTGTGGAGCAAGCCTTGGTTGCTGGATTTAAATCAATGGCTAAATCCTAACCATTTATGCGGACGTACTGCTCTAAAAAGCAAGATAAATCTTAAGGTAATGGGTACGACAAACGCGATCCAATACCAGCAGAAATGAAATTAACAAACTCTTTGGGAATATGGTAAGTTTATGAAAATTAATGAATTATTTTTTGAAGATGATGAAGCAGTTATGTATGTTAATCATTTATTTGATGCAAGTGACTTGGATGATTATATGCGCGGATTTCATAACATATCGATATCTATGAGAGATGAAACTTTAAACGGTCAAGAAGTAGTAAAGGTTTACTTTGGTGATCTCGTAGATGCTAATAAATTGAAGTTGGCATTAGATGAATACTTTAGTAGCTGAAAAGAAAAGGTAGGAGGGTTTATCGAGACACCATTGTTAAATTTTCTTACGGGAATGGTAGACTTGGAAAATTCTTGTGGGGTTAACAGCCAGCATCGAGAAAGCGTCATGATAGGTATTACTCGTCTATCAATGGTTGCACCTAATCAAGCATTGTTGCGCCAGTGACCTTCTAAAACAGGGATTTTTTAGTAGAGCCTACTGGGACGCGATTTTTTAAAAATGAGTACGGCGAGTCAATGGTGTAGCTCATATAAGAGTGTGCGAAAGCCTGCGGCAGGCAATTAGGAAATACGATAGCCAGAAGCCATGATGCCGCCAATTAGCCCCTCTAACCTTTACCGAAACTACTGGTTTACCGAGACACTTATCGCGACATTTTGCTTAGAAAATTAAATAGGTAAAACGTTACCAAAGGTTTACCTGAATTGAGCCTGAGAAAGTCTCAGACACAAAAAAAGATGCCACTACAAGGGGTTAGTGGCATAAAGTGCATAAGAATGTCCATGGAACGGTAACGCTAAAAGGGTGGGTAGAAGACTGACATTTTGGTTGGGAACCGTTGCAACATCAGCCTCTACGCCGGGAAGAGGGTTGAGTGGTAACGCTATTGATTTAACGGGCTTAGAGTTTGCTTACTGGGCCATCGATTTTATCGAAGCTCACATCCCCTGAACCTGCTGAGAGAATGGTTAAGCCCTTAGTGTTCACCACATTGATATTGCCTGAGCCATCGTTAATGGTGACTGTGCTTTGCACATTAGCGACTTCAATTTCGCCTGAACCATCATCAATGGTGATGCTGCCTTTAATATCATTGATTTGAATGTCACCAGAGCCATCAATAATCGCGAGGTTGCCGTTTACTTGGCTGACTTCAATTGCGCCCGAACCATCATCGATACTGACATGGTTGCCGCCATGGATAGCCAGTTCGCCAGAACCATCCTGAAGCTTGATATCTGCAGTCGTCTTATTGATAAACACAGCACCCGAGCCATCGACAATCTCCAGCGCTAATCCGGCAGGCACCTGTAGCTTCAAATCGATATAAGGCGAGTAATTGCTAATGCGAGTGTTAGACTCAAAATCCGCCTTGAGCTTGGCTTGATTAGCATGTTTCTCAAGGGTTAGCAGCATTTTGCTATCGTCATGGCTATAGATATCAGCAACCAGCTTAATTTGGGTTAGGCCTTCGACACCGATAATCTCGAGACTGCCTGCGCCCGTTTCGGCGACCAGAGTTTGCACATCTTCTGCATCCAGTGTCAGCTCTCGCTGCTGGTGATCTAACTCCAGCATTCCGGCGGCATTTACATTGATTATGCAGCCAGTGAGTGACACGCCAACCGTAAAGACGGCGATAAATCCGAGGGTGAAGATAAAAGGGCGTAGTGACATTGTATTCTTCCTTGTTATCGATACTCGACAACTGACTGAGCGGCGCACTGATAGCGATTTCGTTTATGTAAATCGTAATAGCACATCCTATGCCAGTTTTAAAATTCATTAATAATCAATATGGTATTGCAGGAGTGTCCGTTAATGTTTGAGCGGACATGTCCGCAAAATGAGTGATTTGCCCACTGATTAGTGAAATTGCTCATTTATTAGGTTAGTGTGAGCCCCATAAATCCCACTTTATTCAAAGCCCTGCTAGAAAGGATTCATATGGATTACTTAATGACCAATAAAATCGCCTGGGATGCCCGCACACGGGTGCATTTAACCTCTGATTTTTATGATGTTGAAGGCTTTTTGAGTGGCAAAACATCCTTAACGGAAATCGAGCTTAACGAGCTTGCGGTGGCGGGCAAAAGTCTACTGCATCTGCAATGTCATTTTGGTTTAGATACTCTGTCGTGGGCGCGAATGGGCGCAAAAGTCATTGGGGTCGATTTATCTGAAGTGGCGATTGCTGAGGCGCGCAAGTTGGCGCAGCAGGCGCAGTTGTCCGCCGAGTTTATTTGTAGCGATGTCTACAGCGTGGCAGGCAAGGTTGAGCCGCAGGATATTGTCTTTACCTCCTATGGCGCGATTGTTTGGCTGCCGGATTTAACGCTCTGGGCGCAGACCATTGCGGCTTGTTTAAAGCCCGGCGGACAGTTTTACATGGCCGAGTTTCATCCGGCGCAGCAGCTATTTGATGGGTATAGCTATTTTAATCGCGGTGAGCCAGATATTGAGCAGGAAGGGACCTATACCGAGAATGCCGGTGATGATCTGCAAACCTTAATGTGCTGGTCGCATAGTTTGTCTGAAGTGATCAATGCGTTATTGCAGGCGGGCTTAGTGTTGGAGTGTTTCCATGAATTTGATTTTAGCCCCTATAACTGTTTCGAAGGGCTAGAGGCGCAAGCCGATGGCCGTTATGTGCTAACACACCAAGGGCAGCATGTGCCCTTAGTGTATAGCATCAGCGCGCGTAAGCCTGCTTAAGTCTTGCCGTTTTTAATGGCTAAGATTAACGGCTACGGTAGACCGGATACGTAAGATATTGATTATCGTAGTAAGGGCTGCGCTCATAGAACCAGCGTAAGCGTGCCTCTGGATCAGCGGCAAACTCTGGGTTTTCCAGCGCTTTATTAAATTCCGCCTGCAGCTTTGGATCTTCCTTAAGCATCTTGGCGGCCAGCGGCTCTACTGCATAGTCCTCAATATATTCTGTACGGGTAAAAATAGGGTTAAAGAAGCCCCATTGCAGCAGTGAATCCGGTGATTGTGGCTCAAGCAGTAAAATTGCTAGATCGCCTAAGGGTTGATCTGTACTGATTTTGACTGTGCCCGCGGGCAAGGTGGTGGTCAGTTTCGCCAGTGTCGAGTCGGCCTTAACCGTGAGTCGTCCCTCGAATGCCTTGGTATTAAACACCGGATTGCTCAGGCTGTATTGCTGCAATTTAAGCTCGGTCGGTTTGCTTAAGCGCGTTAGACGAATGCCGTGCAGCGTTAAGCGGTCAATCACTTGCGTCCACTCTGCGGGGATATAATAGGCGCTCGGGCGAGTGACTTTAATATCGGGCACAGTTTCGGCCATCACAGGTAAATTGGGGTACAGCTTAGGCTCGCCCGTCCAACGTACAACGTCGGTGCCGCTAATCGGACTTTTCTCAAGCTTGTAATCTATGCCTTTAAAATCCCAACCCTTAGCCAGCGGCGCCGATTTCCAAGTGAGCGTGATCAGTGGTGAGGCGCGGTATTTATCCTCTTGAATCGCACTCTTTAATTTTGTGGCTTGGTCGCCAACGGTTTTCAGGGTTTGCTCTAGCAGCACATAGGTGCCAAGCACCCGTTGTTTAAAGGGTTTTAAGCTGTGGTTTTCAATCAAAATAGTGGGTAGATGGCGGGCATCACCATAACCATTGGAGAAGCGTGGGCTAGGGTTCCACAGTGACATGCCCTTGGTGATATCTGCGTTATCCGCAGCGAAAATCAGCGGACCTGGAATATGGCCTTGGGCGCTTAGCGCGGCTTCGACCGCTGGGCGGTAGCTATTTTCGAGCCAGCGAAAGCTCGCGGGACTCAAGCCTTGGGCGAGGTTGTAACCAAAGGTAATGTCATACTGGTAATCGATGCCGTCGGTGACATGCACATCAAGATATAAGTCTGGTTGCCACACATTAATAGCCTGCAGCATATGCTGCATTTCTAAGGTGTCGGCCTTGGCGTAGTCGCGGTTAAGGTTGAGGTTATTGGCATTGGTTCGCCAGCCCATATTCACTGGACCACGTTGGTTGACACGATTAAATTCGCCGCTGCGCTCATGGGCATCGACGCTAAATATTGGCACAAACAACAGGTTGGCTTTTTCGAGCAGCTCGCTTTTGTCGCCTTTAACCATATCCCGCAGCAGCATCATGCCTGCATCTTTACCGTCGATTTCACCCGCATGGATACCGGCTTGCACCAGAATTGTCGGCTTAGTGTTTTGCTTTAGCCGTGCCGATTCGTTAATGCCTTCACTGCTGGCGACATACATCCAAATATCGCGACCTTGAGGGCTCTTGCCGAGGCTGACTTTTTGCAATTTAGTAGTTTCGGCTGCCAGTCTATCGAGCCATGCGATGGTATCGTCATAGCTTGGGCTTTCAAGCCCATTGCTTTGCTCGAAGGGGGTTGCCCATTCGTGGTCTGCACTGAGTAACAAGGCTTCGCTAGCACCGTGCCAAGTGATGCTTGGCGGGAGAATAGCATCATTAACAAAGGTATTGGCGCGCGTCGGTGTTGCGGCGACATTCGCTGCGGCGTCAGTGGTGGCTTCAGAAGATGATTCAACTATGGCTGATGTTGCGTTGCTATTGGCGTTGGCTTCAACTACTGCGGCTTGTACAGCTTCGGTGTTGGCGACTTCAGCGTTAGCAACTTGAGTTTTAGTTGCCTCAATCTTAGCGGCTTCAGTGTTCGCTATTTCGGCGTTAGTCGCAGCAGCATTTGCGGCTAAGGCTAACTGGGGAGCCAAAAATGAACCCGCAGATAAGCAGGCGATTGCGACAACGGAAAGGGAAAACAAACGCATGAAAAGAGTCCATATATCGAATTTTTATTAGGGCGGTATCTTTTCATTAAACCCCCAGCCAGCGCAAGGGCTGCCAAGGGTTTATCTTGGTTCGCGGCTATGGTGGTTGGCCGCAATTCCCCGTCGTCACGGCCTATGCACGCTTGGCTGTTTTGTGTAACACGGTTTGTCCGTTATAGGCGGCTTCGATAATCTCGATATCGGCATAAAGCGCTTCGACGGCGATGGCGAGTTGATAGATAAGCCAGCCGTACCCCGTGAGGGCAAATCCTTGCGCTACCTCGTTTACCACAGAGATTGAGGCGTACTCTGGCGTGGGTGTTGCCAAGGTGAGTTGTAATCTGTGTTGTAACTCTTGCTCTAATGCATTTGGCAGTGTGGGCAATGTGGCGGTTTTACCTGCAACAAATTCGCCAAGGCGTTGCAGATATGCGGTGAGCTCGGCGGCGACGTTATTAATTTGGTGATAAGCCTCTTTGTCGGCCTCCTGCCAGCGACTTAAGGGCAGGAGTTCGAGCAGGGTGATCAGCCGCACCTGTTTATTGACTAATTCCGCCAGCAGCACTTTGTGCTTTTTTAGGGTTTGGCTTTCCCACTCGAGGGAGAAAAACAGCTTCTTCTGGGTTAATACGGCTTTCATGGCCGCTTCGAGATCGGCACGAAAATCTAAATCATGGTTGGCGGGCGCCTGTAAATGCTGGGTGAGCACTTTGGCCATACTATTGATGGCATTGGCGAGCTGACTACGCCAATCGTGTTTAGCTTTAATCGGGAAGATAAATAGCGACACCAAAATGGCGATCACACAGCCAAGCAAAATATTGGCCGTGCGCCACAGCGCCTCAGAGGTATCATGGCTGGCATCGCCAACAACGATAATAATGGTGAATCCTGCCACCAGATAGGCGTAGCTATAACGTCCCGCCGAGATAAAACAGATCAGCGTTACCCCTAAAATCAACAAGCCCATAATTAACCAATAGCTGTCGATAGTGGCCACTAACATCACGCCGTAAGCCGAACCTAAACAGGTACCTACCGCCCGTTGCAGCGACTTTTCAATGGCACCGCCCACCTGTGGCAGACTCATCATAATGATTACAATCGTCACCATGCTCCAAATAAAATGCGGCGGTGACCAAATGGCGTTAATGGTGACGGCAATCAGCAGGGCGAGGCCGAGTTTAAGGGCATGAATGGCACGGAAATGACGATAGATAAAGTCGGCAAAAGGGCTTGCAGGGGCAAAAACGGACATAATGCAACACTCCTTTGGACTGATGGTAGCCAAGCCATTATCGCAGAAAGGCATTGTGCTCGTGTGGCTCGGCGGATAAAGAAATTCGAATTGCGAGGCCGCGCCGTTTGAGCTTAGCCCAAGGCGTCGCCAAGATCACATTAATTTGCATTAAGTGATACAAAATCAGTGGGATAAAGTGCGGTATCTCGAAGATTAAGCCATAAAAAAAGGCCTGAATAAGCAAGCCTATTCAAGCCCAGATACACTCGCGTATTGACTCTATTAGTTCGAGTTTGGCTCTGCGGTATATTTATCCATAATCACGGCGCAGGCGGCATCACCTGTGATGTTGAGCGCGGTGCGGATCATGTCAAACACCCGGTCGAGGGCGAATAACAGCGGTAAACCGTCAATCGGAATACCGGCGGCCAGTAGCACAGCGACCACTAAAAATGATGGACCGGGCACACCCGCTTGGCCAATGGCGCCTAAGGTGGAGGTAAAGATAATCGCGGCATAGGCGGTCATTGAGAGGTCAATGTTGTACATTTGCGCGAAGAACATGGCGACTAAACCATAGTAAATCGCGTTGCCGCTCATATTGATGGTGGCACCTAAAGGCAGCACAAAGGCGGTGGTTGCCTTAGAAACCTTAAGATCTTCTTCGCAGGTTTCCATATTCACCGGCAGCGTGGCCATGGATGAAGCCGTTGACAGTGCCATCACCTGAGGTTTTTTCATTGCCGAAATAAATTGGCGTGCCGATACCTTAGAAAACAGCTGTACCACTAAGGGGAAGAACACAAAACCGTAGATCAGAATCGCGGCCACAAACACGGCAAACAGCTTAAACACCACTTCTAAGGCATCAAAACCGAAGGTGCCGACGGAATCGGCCATCAAACCAAACACACCGATAGGAGCAATCATCATCACGCAGTTGATCATCCACACAAAGGCGTCAACGACGGTATTTAACGCCGCCATGATGGGCTT
Source organism: Shewanella cutis (assembly GCF_022410515.1). Classification (GTDB taxonomy): domain Bacteria; phylum Pseudomonadota; class Gammaproteobacteria; order Enterobacterales; family Shewanellaceae; genus Shewanella; species Shewanella cutis. Next base: position 33,857 of record NZ_JACSDI010000019.1, read on the forward strand.
AGCGCCATCGCCTTTGACCTTGGTCAGCGCGATCCCGAAAAATATACTAAACACCAGTATTTGCAGGATATTTCCACCGTTCAGTGATTCGAACACATTGGTTGGGATCATGCCAATAAAGGTGTCCATGACCCCTGGCAGAGCGCCATGCTCGGCGGTCACTTCCATCAGGCCGCTACTGCTATGGGCGGTAAAGTCGACCCCTGCGCCGGGGGTAAACACCTTGCCCATCACTAATGCCAAGGCCACGGCAATCCCTGAGGTCACAATAAAGAAGCCAAAAGTGCCCACGCCTATCTTACCCGCCGAGGGGCTATCACCTAAGCTGGCGGCGCCGCTGATGATAGACACCAGTACCAGTGGGATCACTAGCATTTTGATTAAATGGATAAAGATGGTACCCAGCGGTGCGAAGATACTCGCGCTTTCACCCATCATAAAACCCACGAGTGCGCCAATAATCATGGCAATCACGACTTGCACACCAATGTTGCCTAATAAACTCTTGTTCTTCATTCTTGCGAAACTCCCCGGTTAGCGCGGCATTTGGTGTCTTAAGACTCGAAAGGCTGCTCTTGGTTTTAGCATTAAAAGCTCAGCCCCGACACATTTTTTGGGCGCTTAAGGTACCACAGTTGGCATCACTGGGTTTGTGAAACATCATCAACCTTGGTTTTAAAATAACCAAAATCTAAATAACGATAAGGCTAAGTGAGGAATATTTAAAAATGCACATCATAAAATGATTTTTGTTTAATTATGGTTTGGGTTTTGTCCATCAAATTGATGAATTGTGATTTTGGCTTTGTTGGGCAGACACATTATTTCGTACTCTTAGGGGCTGGTTAAAAAGCTACAGTGCTTTCTATCTGCAGTTTACCCTTTGCAAGCAGAACGAATGTCCAGAGATTGATTGCTAACGTAGACCCAATTCTGTCAAAGCAAAGGAATCGTATTGCATTTGTGTATGACAAACCCCACGCAGAGGAATTTATGAATATCACTTCATTCTTTGGCCAGCCCGAATCGTTACTGTGCTGGATTGGCAAGTGTATCGAGCAACCAGGACTAAGTTATTGGCTAGTTTATCAAGATCTTGCAGAAGGCGAATCCCTACAACTGACCACATTACTTTTCCCGATAGTGGCTGATAGGGATCTCTCGGATGACGAAATCGATGCCTTTGAGGATGGTTTAGGCCGTAGTGACTATGGTTATCTGCTAAACACAGATCAAATCGAGGACGTGATTGATAATCTTAAGCAGCAAAAAGCTCAGCCCAGCGATCAGGAACTGCTTGAAGCTATTATCTTTTACTATGAGCGAGATGCGTTTATTGATATTTAAGTATTTGGATTTAAATGTTTTTTGTTATTTGAAATCAGATAAAATGCCGACGGTTGACGTCGGCATTGGCGTTTAAGGCGAGGTGATAAGCGGCGCAGGTGAGGTATCGAATGCCTGTTTTTTTATGAATTCAATTTCGCAAGCACTCTGCATACCTCTTTTACGCCCTAAGGCATTGCTGGGAAAGTGAATGAGCTACCGATACCCAATGGCAGGCCTATTGCCCAATATGCCAATAAGAAACCGCTCCAAAGCAGTATAAAACTGATTGAAAACGGCAGCATCAGCGCTACTAAGGTGCCAATACCTGACTCCTTAACGTATTTTTGGCAAAACACCACTATCAGCGGAAAATAAGGCATCAGCGGGGTAATGATATTGGTCGATGAGTCGCCCACGCGGTAAGCGGCTTGAGTCAAATCGGGCGATACGCCCAGTTCCATTAACATGGGTACCATAATGGCACCAATCAAGGCCCATTTAGCCGACGCCGAGCCGACTAATAGATTGACGAACGCGGTGAGAAACACAATCCCCACCAAAGTCACACCCATCGGAAGGGCCAATTCTTTCAACGCTAACGCGCCTTTAATCGCCATTAATGCGCCTAAATTGGATTGACCAAACGCATAAATAAACTGAGCGCAGAAGAAGGCCATAACGATGTAATAACCCATACCACTCATGGACTTACTCATGCCTTGGATAATGGCTCTGTGGTTATTCGCCGTGCCTGCAACATAGCCATAGACTATGCCGGGCACGAGGAAGAACACAAAAATAATCGCCACAATGGAGCGCATTAAGGGAGCCGAGGCACTGGTTAATGCGCCGTCAGTAGCGCGCCAAGCAGAGTTGTCACCATAGGCGGTGAATACCAATCCTAATGCACACAACAACATGGATAGCATGGCAAATCTGAGTCCGCGGCGCTCATGGGGTTGCAGCTCATCAAGCGTAGGTAGCGTGCTAGGATCGCCATTCACCGCAGTGTTTTTTAGGCGCGGCTCAATCACTTTATCCGTTAAGAACCAGCCAACTAAGATAATTAACACGGCAGAAGCTGACGTAAAGAAGATATTATTCAGTGGGTTAATCGTTAATGTTGCGGAAGCTGGGTCGGCCGATAATCTTGCCGCTGCCTGTGTTAAGCCCGCTAACATAGGGTCAAGGCTCGATGGCACACCCACTGTTGCAGAAAAACCACCGGATACCCCCGCGAACGCCGCAGCAATACCGGCTAGGGGATGACGACCCGCTGCATAGAAGATCACAGCGCCGAGTGGGATAACCAGTACATAACCCGCATCAACCGCGACATGGCTAAGAATACCCACGGCGATCAGTACTGGAGTGAGAAGCATCTTGGGCGTAACCGATAAAATTGACCGCAGCCCTGCATTAATAAAGCCAGTATGCTCAGCAACACCAAGGCCGAGCATGGCAACCAGCACGACACCGAGCGGCGGGAAAGTCACAAAGGTTGAGACAAGTGTTGAAGTAAAGGCGGTTAATGCGCCGCCTTCGAGCATATTGACGACTTGAATTGGGTTACCCGTTCGGGGATCGATTTCATCAAAACTGACGCCCGATAACCCCCAAGAGATCAGCCAGACCAAGCCTAGAAATAGTGCAAATAATACCGCCGGATCGGGGAGTTTATTGCCTACGGTTTCGACGCCATTGAGAAATCGCTGGAATCCAGTGACAGGTTTATGATTTTCCATAATGAGTGTCGCTTCCTAAAAATGATGATTGTTATGGGTGATTATAAAAACGCAGCATTAATTTAAGCTTGGTTTAACTAATCGATAAGAAATAAAACACATAAAAATCTACCGCAGCGACGTTAGTGCGGGTTAGTTACAAAATCTACAGACAAATAAAAAGCGCGTGTTCATCACTGAATCCGCGCTTTTTTACTCAACAATGTGTTTGGTTACATTATCTGAATGAATCCGCTATGCGCTTATGCCTTTGGGCCGGCGTTACGGATAGCATCTGACACTTGGTACTTAGCGAAGTTTTTAGTGAAAGCTGCGGCCAGTTTTTGGGCGTATTCGGCATACAGTGCCTTATCGCTCCAAGTGTTCACTGGGTTGAGTAGGTTAGTGTCTACACCCGGTACCGCCACTGGCACGGCCAGATTCAGCGTCTCTAAGTGTACGGTTTCAACATCTTTCAACTCACCGCTGACAATCGCATCGACAATGGCGCGCGTCGTTGGAATGTCGAAACGTTTACCAATACCGTGTGGGCCGCCAGTCCAGCCAGTGTTCACTAAGTACACTTGGCTACCGAATGACTCGATACGCTTCATCAGCAGCTCTGCATACACGCCCGCAGGACGTGGGAAGAAAGGCGCGCCGAAGCAGGTAGAGAAGGTGGACTGAATCGCAGAAGTTGAACCGATTTCAGTCGAACCGACTTTAGCTGTGTAGCCAGAGAGGAAGTGGTAAGCCGCTTGCTCTTTGCTCAGGATAGAAACCGGTGGTAATACGCCAGACACGTCGCAGGTTAAGAACACCACAGCGTGTGGCTCGGCGCCACGGTTGTCTTCTTTACGCTGAGCGATATGCTCGAGTGGGTAAGCCGCACGGGTGTTTTCCGTCAGGCTGCTGTCTTTGTAGTTAGGCACGCGGTGCTCGTCCATTACCACGTTTTCCAGCACAGTACCGAAGCGAATCGCATCCCAAATCACAGGCTCGTTCTTTTGGCTCAGGTCGATACACTTGGCGTAGCAACCGCCTTCGATGTTGAATACGCCGCCCGGTGCCCAGCCGTGCTCATCGTCACCGATCAGGAAGCGTTTTGGATCAGCAGACAGGGTGGTTTTACCCGTGCCTGACAGACCGAAGAATAGGGTAGTGTCGCCGTCTTTACCTACGTTAGCCGAGCAGTGCATTGGCAATACGCCTTGGGCTGGCAGCAGGAAGTTTTGTACAGAGAACATCGACTTCTTCATTTCGCCAGCGTATTTCAGGCCCGCTAGCAACACTTTGCGCTCGGCAAAGTTTAAGATCACCGCCGCATCTGAATTGGTACCATCACGCTCAGGAACACAGACGAAGTCTGGCGCGTTGATGATTTGCCATACAGGCTTGTCTTGACGGTTAAATTCTTCTGGGATGATAAAAAGGTTGCGGGCGAACAGTTGGTGCCAAGCGTATTGAGTCGTCACGCGCACTGGCTGGTAATGTTCTGGATCTGCACCGACTTCGAGGTCAGATACAAACAACTCTTTATCGGCGAGGAATGCTTCTACGCGCGCCCATAATCCTTCAAAAGCACCGGGTTCAAATGCTTGGTTGACGGGTCCCCATTCGATATCAGCCGCTGAACCGGGTTCTTTAACAATAAAACGATCGCCAGGAGAGCGACCTGTACGGGTACCGGTTTTGGCAACCAGTGCACCATTGGCGGTTAATTCACCTTCGCCGCGTAGCAGGGCAAATTCGACCAGTTGTGCTGTTGAGGGGTTGTAATGAACGCGGTTTAATCCATCCGCCATAGTGAGGTCTCCATTGACTTGTATTTGTAAGGTTATTTTTTTATCGATCGTCTGCCGATTTTGCTTTTATTTATCGCCCGAGGCGTGCTAGGGGACAAAGTGTGCCGATTGTATCCTATCCACGGCTAAAGTGTGAGCTGGATCATTGAGGCGGTACAAAAAAGGGCACCAGAGGTGCCCTTCTAACAGTAAACGATTACTTACTGCTGAGTATTTGAAGCTGTGCCATTGGCATAAATTGATGCGATATCAATACCATCGAATACGTACTTGGCATTGCAGTATTCACAACCCATTTCGACTTTACCGTCTTCCGCAAGAATGGCTTCCACTTCGGCTTGATCAATCGTTTTAATGGCGGCTGCACTGCGCTCGCGTGAGCAAGTGCATTTAAAGCTGACTTCGATGGGATCAAACAGACGTACTTCTTCTTGGTGATAGAGGCGGTGTAATACGTCCTGTGCTTCTAGCGTAAATAACTCTTGTGCTTTAATGGTGGCGGTTAACTGAGATAAATGCTCAAAGTCGGCATTGTGATCTTCTTGGCTAGGTAAAATTTGCAAGAACATGCCTGCCGCTTGTTTACCGTCGGCAAATAACCACAGTGCAGTAGGTAATTGCTCTGATTGGTTAAAGTAGTCTTCAACACAGGCAGCTAAGGTTGGCTTGTCGAGGGCGACCACACCTTGGTAACGCTCGCCTTCATCGGGCGTTAGGGTGATAACCATATAACCTTGACCAAAGAGATCGGCAAGGCTGGCATTGTCGGCCAACTCGCCATCCCAGCGTGCTATGCCACGAAGCTGCTGCAGATTGTTGCCATTGATTACCGCCAGCGATACAGGACCATTACCTTGCAACTGCACGCTAATATCACCGCTAAATTTTAGGGTAGCGGTTAATAAAGAGGTTGCCGCCAGTAATTCGCCCAGCAGGATTTGCAGCACGGGAGGATAGGCATGTGAACCAATTACCTGTTGATAGCAGTTTTGCAATTGTACAAGCTCACCACGCACATCGGCATTATCGAACAGGTAGCGGTGTAAAATATCTTGGGTCATCTTGTGTCTCACTGTTAGGTAACTTTTAGAATTCTTTAAAACGGATAAGCTCTCGTCGCTGTTTTTTATCCGGTTTGCGGTCTGGCGCAGGATTATTCAGTATGTTTAATCGTCTGGCTTCGGCGTTTAGCGCGCGTTTAGCGGCGCTGGCGGCCGTTTCTTCGTACAATTCCTGCGCGATTGATGCACTTTGGCGCACTTCAGATAATTTTTTTATGACGATCTCTTTATCGTCATAACCTTGTCGTATTTTAAGGACGGCACCTATCTCAGCATTCTTACTAGATTTGGTGCGCGCACCGTTGTAATGTACTTTGCCGCCGTTGATCATTTCTTTGGCTATGGCTCGGGTTTTATAAAAACGTGCGGCCCATAACCATTTATCGAGTCGAACGCTGCCACTGTCGTCTGAACTTTGTGTCATAGTGTCTCCAAGATAAAAGATCGATGAGTTCACATGCTGAGTAATAAAATGCCTAAGTCGCATTGCCATTATGTTAAAGGGTGGTGCGCTTCACACCCTTTTTAGGCGGGCAAAGTTAGCATAAATGGCCGATTTTCGCCAATTGCAATACTGTTATGGGGTTGTTGCCAAATGCGGCCTAGGTTAGCATGTGGCGAACATTATAATTTTTATAATCAGAACAGAGACCTGTATTGAGGGTCCACATAAATATGGATTTATTAGATAAAGTTATCGCAAAAGCTGCAGGTATTCCGCATAAGCCATTGAGCCAAGTCGTTTTCTGGTGTGGTTTTATCCTAAGTATACTCTTAGCTGCGCAAATTACATGGAAGCTCGTACCTACCTCATCTTCTCCTACGGCTTGGTCTCCTTCAGCGGTGACTACGACGGGTAAAGGGGCTGGGCAAATCGATCTCGATGGATTACAGCAACTTGCGCTTTTTGGTCGAGCCGACGCTAAGGCGGACAAACCTAAAGCCGAAGTGGTTGAAACCGTCACCGATGCACCTAAAACCTCCTTATCTATCCAACTGACGGGTGTTGTGGCATCCACCGCCGATCAAAAAGGTTTGGCGATTATCGAATCCAGTGGCAGCCAAGAAACCTACAGCTTGGGCGATAAAATTAAGGGGACTTCCGCCTCGTTAAAGGAAGTCTATGCTGACCGCATTATCATTACCAACGCGGGTCGCTATGAGACCCTGATGCTTGATGGTTTGGTTTACACCAGCCAAAGTCCTGCGAATCAGCAATTACAAAAGGCCAAGAGCGGAAAACCTGAAGTCGTTAGCCGAGTAGATCAACGCAAGAATGCTGAAATCTCCCAAGAGCTGGCCGAATCCCGCAGTGAACTCTTAGCCGATCCCAGCAAAATCACCGACTACATTGCGATTTCACCCGTTAGGCAGGGAGAAACCGTTGCCGGGTATCGCCTCAATCCAGGCAAAGATGCGAACCTATTTAAGCAAGCGGGTTTTAAGCCCAATGACCTTGCAAAATCGATTAATGGATACGACCTGACCGTAATGAGTCAGGCGTTAGAAATGATGAGCCAATTACCTGAATTAACTGAAGTTTCTATTATGGTTGAACGGGAAGGACAATTGGTTGAAATCATGTTTAGTTTGCCGCAATAACACGCGTTAGGGGAAAGAAAAATAATGAATAACAAACGGATTCGACGCAAACTGATTGCTGGAGTTGTGGCGGGCGCCACCATGCTGACCTCGCAATTTGTTTGGTCTGAACAATATGCGGCCAACTTTAAGGGCACAGATATTCAAGAATTTATCAATATTGTTGGTAAAAACCTGAATAAAACCATCATTGTTGACCCAACAATTCGCGGCAAGATCAACGTGCGCAGTTACGATCTGCTTAACGATGAGCAGTATTACCAATTCTTCCTCAACGTGCTGCAAGTGTACGGTTATGCCATCGTCGAGATGGAAAACAACGTCATCAAGGTTATCAAAGACAAAGATGCGAAAACCGCGGCGATTCGTGTTGCTAATGACAACGATCCTGGTCTGGGTGATGAAATGGTTACCCGTATCGTGGCGCTGTATAACACTGAGGCTAAGCAATTAGCGCCGTTATTACGTCAGTTAAACGATAACGCCGGTGGTGGTAACGTTGTTAACTACGACCCTTCAAACGTGCTGATGCTGTCAGGTCGCGCTGCGGTCGTAAACAAGCTAGTGGAAATCATTCGCCGAGTCGATAAACAGGGCGATACCTCTGTACAAGTGGTGCCGCTCGAATATGCCTCTGCCGGTGAAATGGTGCGAATTATTGATACTCTTTACCGCGCAACAGCTAACCAATCGCAGCTTCCCGGCCAAGCGCCAAAAGTGGTGGCCGATGAGCGGATTAACGCAGTGGTGGTCAGTGGTGACGAAAAGAGCCGCCAACGAGTGGTTGAGTTGATCCACCGTCTCGATGCTGAGCAAGCCAGCACCGGCAATACCAAGGTACGTTATTTACGTTATGCCAAGGCGGAAGACTTAGTCGAAGTGCTAACTGGTTTCGCTCAAAAGTTGGAGGGCGAAAAAGATCCGAGCGCTCAAGCGGGTGGTGGCAGCAAACGCCGCAATGAAATCAATATCATGGCCCACACCGACACCAACGCGTTAGTGATCAGTGCCGAGCCAGATCAAATGCGCACCATTGAGAGCGTCATCAATCAACTCGATATTCGTCGTGCTCAGGTACTTGTAGAAGCCATTATCGTAGAAGTCGCCGAAGGCGATAACGTGGGCTTTGGGGTGCAATGGGCCGCAAAAGCCGGTGGTGGTACTCAGTTCAATAACTTAGGCCCAACCATTGGTGAGATTGGCGCGGGTATTTGGCAAGCGCAAGATAAAGAAGGTACCTACATTACCAACCCGAGCACGGGTGAGGTGATTGGCCAAAACCCTAAAACCAAAGGTGATGTGACCCTATTGGCGCAGGCCTTAGGTAAAGTGAATGGTATGGCGTGGGGCGTCGCCATGGGTGACTTTGGTGCCTTAGTACAAGCTGTGTCGGCTGATACCAATTCAAACGTACTGGCAACACCTTCGATTACCACTTTAGATAACCAAGAAGCGTCTTTCATTGTCGGTGATGAAGTGCCTATTCTGACAGGCTCTACCGCCAGCTCAAACAACAGTAACCCATTCCAAACCGTTGAGCGTAAAGAGGTTGGGGTGAAGTTAAAAGTGGTGCCACAGATTAACGAAGGCAACGCGGTTAAACTCGCCATTGAGCAGGAAGTCTCCGGCGTGAACGGTAACACAGGGGTGGATATTTCCTTCGCAACTCGTCGGTTAACCACCACAGTGATGGCCGATTCGGGTCAAATCGTGGTACTCGGTGGTTTGATTAACGAAGAAGTCCAAGAAAGTATCCAGAAAGTGCCATTCCTTGGTGATATTCCGGTACTTGGACACTTATTCAAATCCTCTTCCAGTAAGAAGACCAAGAAAAACCTGATGATCTTTATCAAGCCCACCATTATCCGTGATGGTGTGACGATGGAGGGGATCGCGGGACGCAAATATAACTATTTCAGAGCGTTGCAGCTTGAACAGCAAGAGCGTGGTGTCAATCTAATGCCAGATACTAAAGTGCCGGTTTTAGATGAGTGGAACCAGTCTGAGTACTTGCCACCGGAAGTGAACGATATTTTAGAGCGTTACAAAGAAGGCAAAGGGCTAGAGACTCAGATGCGTAAAACTGACCCGACCCTCAAGTCGTTGGATGAAAACAAAAACAAAGATAAAACACAATGAGTGAAATACAAGTATCCCAAGTCGAGGATTTAAGCTTAGTTTCCAATGAACTAGGTCTTGAAGCCGAAGGTGATGAGGTATTTCGCTCCAGCAGCAAAGAGCGTTTACCTTTTGCCTTTGCCCATCGCCATCAGGTGATTTTAGCCTATGGCGATGATGGTGCCTTGAAGCTGTTTTATACCGCCCATACCCCATTAGCGGCGATGCTAGAGGCACGCCGCTATTCAGGGGTGGATTTGCCTTTGGTGTTGCTCGAACCGAATAAGTTTGAGGTCAAACTCACTCAGGCATACCAAGCTAATTCCTCCGAAGCGCAGCAGCTGATGGAAGATATTGGCAATGAGATGGATTTATTCACCCTCGCTGAAGAGTTACCACAAACCGAAGACCTGCTCGAAGGTGATGATGATGCCCCGATCATTAAGCTGATTAACGCGCTGTTATCTGAGGCGATTAAAGAAGAAGCCTCGGATATTCATATCGAAACCTATGAGAAGCAACTGGTTGTACGATTCCGCATCGACGGCGTGCTCAAAGAAGTGCTCAAGCCAAACCGTAAACTGTCATCTTTATTGGTGTCGCGGATTAAGGTGATGGCACGCCTCGATATCGCCGAGAAGCGTGTTCCTCAAGATGGTCGCATTTCGTTGCGGATTGCGGGCCGCGCGGTGGATGTGCGGGTATCGACCATGCCATCGAGCCACGGTGAGCGGGTAGTGCTGCGTTTGCTCGATAAAAACGCCGGTAATCTGGATTTAAAACAACTGGGTATGACGGACAGTATTCGAGCCAAGTTCGATGAGCTTATTCGCCGTCCCCACGGCATTATCTTGGTAACTGGTCCTACGGGTTCGGGTAAGAGTACCACGCTGTATGCCGGGCTTACAGAGATTAACTCTAAAGATACCAATATCTTAACCGTTGAAGACCCCATCGAATATGAATTAGAAGGCATTGGCCAAACTCAAGTTAACACTAAGGCGGATATGACCTTCGCCCGTGGTCTACGGGCGATTTTGCGTCAAGACCCCGATGTGGTGATGATTGGGGAAATCCGTGACCTTGAAACTGCCCAAATTGCAGTGCAGGCATCTTTGACCGGCCACTTAGTGATTTCGACTCTCCACACCAACACCGCTTCGGGCGCGATTACCCGTTTGCAGGATATGGGCGTAGAGCCTTTCTTAGTCTCATCAAGTTTGCTCGGGGTATTGGCACAACGTTTAATCCGTACCCTCTGTCCAAAATGTAAGACAGAGCATGTGCCCGATGAGCGTGAACGTGAGCTGCTGGGTATTACTGCAGATGATCATCGGCATATTTATCGCGCCAACGGTTGTAAAGCCTGTGGCAATAGCGGTTACCGTGGTCGTACGGGCATCCACGAGCTATTGCTGGTTGATGATAATGTACGCGAGCTTATTCACGGTGGCCGTGGCGAACTGGCGATTGAGAAATATATCCGTCAATCGGTGCCAAGTATCCGCCACGATGGTATGAGCAAGGTGCTCTCAGGTATCACCACTCTGGAAGAAGTCCTAAGGGTGACCCGCGAGGAGTAAGCTATGCCAGCATTTGAATATAAGGCGCTGGACGCCAAGGGAAAGCAGCTTAAAGGCGTGATCGAGGCGGATACCGCTAGACACGCCCGCAGCCAGCTGCGCGATCAACGCTTGATGCCGCTAGACATTCTGCCGGTCACCGAAAAAGAAGCCAAGGCTAAGAGCGGTGGTTTTGCTTTGTTTAAGCGGGGAATTTCGGTCGCTGAACTCGCGCTGATCACCCGTCAAATAGCTACCTTAGTGGCAGCGGGTTTGCCGATTGAGGAATCCCTTAAAGCGGTTGGGCAACAGTGTGAGAAGGACCGTCTGGCCAGTATGATCATGGCGGTGCGCTCACGCGTAGTTGAAGGCTATAGTCTGGCCGATTCCTTGGCTGAATTTCCGCATATTTTCGATGACTTATACCGCGCCATGGTGGCCTCGGGGGAAAAATCCGGTCACTTGGAAGTGGTACTTAACCGTTTAGCCGATTACACCGAACGTCGCCAGCAGCTTAAATCTAAACTGCAACAGGCGATGATCTACCCCATTATGCTGACGCTGGTCGCCATTGGCGTGGTGTCTGTGTTGCTAGCGGCTGTGGTGCCTAAAGTAGTTGGGCAATTTGAACATATGGGCGCCGAGTTACCCGCCACCACCCGCTTTTTAATTGCAGCCTCTGACTTCGTACAAAGCTATGGGCTGCTTGTGGTATTGATTTTGGGTATTCTGCTGGTAGTGTTCCAGCGTCTACTCAAGTCACCGATTTTCAAGATGAAATACCATACATTTTTGCTGAAAATGCCGGTGATTGGCCGAGTAAGTAAAGGACTCAATACTGCGCGTTTTGCGCGTACCTTGAGTATTTTATCCGCCAGTTCGGTGCCTTTGTTGGACGGGATGCGCATTGCCAGTGAAGTGTTGCAAAATATGCGGGTGCGGGCGGCGGTGGATGATGCCACGGCGCGCGTGCGGGAAGGAACTAGCTTAAGCACTGCGTTGACTAACACTAAGCTGTTTCCGGCGATGATGTTATATATGATTGCCTCAGGGGAAAAGAGTGGTCAGCTCGAAGATATGCTTGAGCGCGCTGCAGATAACCAAGATCGAGAGTTTGAGAGTAATGTTACGCTCGCCCTCGGCGTATTCGAACCCATGTTAGTGGTGAGCATGGCGGGGGTTGTACTCTTTATCGTGATGGCCATTCTGCAACCTATCTTGGCACTGAACAATTTGATTAGTGGCTAGTTTTTGAATTTATGGGATGTTGCCTCTCAGTAATAATACCGAGAATGGTGCTGGTTTTTTAGGAGATGTAGTCGATGCAAATGAACAAAAAGCACAAGGGTTTTACCTTACTCGAAGTGATGGTGGTGATTGTTATCCTCGGTATTTTGGCGTCTATGGTGGTGCCAAACCTGATGGGCAACAAAGATAAAGCTGACCAACAAAAGGCGGTGTCTGACATAGTCGCGCTCGAAAATGCCTTAGATATGTACAAGTTAGATAACGGTGTGTATCCAACGACTGAACAAGGTTTAGAGGCCTTAGTGCAAAAACCTACTATTTCACCCGAGCCACGTAATTACCGTGAAGAAGGTTATGTGAAGCGTTTACCGCAGGATCCATGGCGTAATAACTACTTACTGTTAAGCCCAGGCGAAAACAGCAAGTTAGATATCTTCAGCGCAGGCCCTGATGGTCAGCCAGGTACCGAAGACGATATCGGTAACTGGAACTTACAGAATTTCCAATAAGATGTTAATGCTGCGCCACGCCGGCTTCACCTTAATGGAGGTGATGCTGGTGATTTTGTTAATGGGACTCACCGCTGCGGGGGTGACTATGTCTATTGGCAATTCAGGCCCACAACAGGCGCTGGAAAAGACTGCGCAGCAATTTATTGCCGCCACGGAGTTAGTGCTCGATGAAACCGTATTGAGCGGCCAATTTATCGGGATTGTGGTGGAAAAAACAAGTTATCAGTTTGTTTTTTATAAGGATGGTAAATGGAATCCATTGGAGAAGGACAGAATTTTGTCCGAGAAACAAATGGAGCCCGGTGTCGTCATCAATTTAGTGCTCGATGGTTTGCCACTCGTTCAAGAAGACGAGAAAGATGAATCTTGGTTTGAAGAACCTTTAATCGAGCCCTCAAGCGAAGATAAGAAAAAGCACCCAGAGCCACAGATTTTGCTATTCCCCAGCGGTGAAATGAGCGCTTTTGAGCTGAGTTTTATCACTAAGACAGATAAAGGGCCGCTCGACGTATTAGTGGTGGGTGATGCCCTTGGCCGTTTAACCCTAGGGCGACCCGATGAAATACGCTAAGGGAATGACGTTACTCGAAGTGATCGTGGCGTTAGCTGTGTTTGCTGTTGCTGCCGTTTCCATCACTAAAAGCTTGAGTGAGCAAATTGCGAATATGCCGATTCTGGAGTCGCGCACTCTGGCCCAGTGGGTAGCAGACAATCAAATGGTCGATGCAAGGCTTGATCCGCAATTTCCTGAATTAGGCAAAAAAGATGGGCAAGTAGAACTCGCGGGTAAGGATTGGTACTGGCGAAAGGAAGTGGTGAAAACCACCGACGATAACTTTCGTATGATCCGCATTAGTGTCAGCGAAGATGAGCGTTATCAGCGTATTGCAGCACAAGTGAGCAGTTATGTCCTTAAAACAAACTAAGGCTCATAAGGGATTTACCCTGCTGGAAATGCTGATCGCGATTGCGATTTTTGCCATGTTGGGGTTAGCGGCCAATGCGGTACTCAGCACAGTGCTGACCAACGATGAAGTGACGAAAAACTTCTCTACCCGCTTAAAGGCATTACAACAGGGCTTTGGTGCCATTGAGCGCGACCTTGGGCAGATGGTGGCGCGCACTCCCAGATTACTCGAAGGCGGCCGTGGTACCACAGTCTTCCAAACGGGTAACGATATTTTAGACTCGGAGTCAGAGGCTTTAGTGTTCTACCGCTTAGGCTGGCTTAACCCCGACGGTTTATTGCCCCGTGGTAGCATACAGTCCGTTGCCTATGTGGTGCGCGAGGGAAAATTAGAGCGCTGGTATTTTCCTTACCCTGAGCCAGAATTTGGCGCTGAGCCTATTAAGACCGTCATTATCGATAAGGTGCTATCGGTCGAGTATTCCTTCTTTATGGAAGACAAATGGGAGCGTAAGGTCGAGGCGACCAAGTTACCCAAAGCCATCGCAATGGAAATTGAGATTGAAGGCTTAGGCAAAATTCAACGTAAGTTTATGTTGCCCTTGGGCGCGGCGGCGCCAGAGAAATCCAATGATGAGGACAACAATAACGACAACGCCGATGACAATAAAGACGACAACGGCGACCAAGACAATAATGGCGATGGCTCGGGTAACGGTGAAGAAGATCCCGGCAAAGCCGACCCAGAAAATGAGGATGGCGCATGATAAGGCGAAGTCCTGCTAAACAACGTGGGGTCGCACTGATTGTGGTGCTACTGATTGTGGCTATGGTTGTGATTATCGCCACCAATATTACCAGTCGCAATCAACTGTCGATGCGCCGTACCTTAAACTTGGCCCAGTATGATCAGGCTTACTGGTACGCGATTTCCGCCGAAGAACTGGCGAAGAAGATCCTCAAGCAGGATTTGGACGATTCGGAAGGCCGCGTACACAAACAACAATATTGGGCCATGAGCGACGTGGTGTTTCCGGCTGAATATGGTGAGATTGCAGGCAAGATCACCGATATGCGCTCGTGTTTTAACTTAAATGCTTTGTCTGTCACCACAAAAGAGGTTGAAAATGGTCAACCTAAATTGCCCTTGGCGGCCAAGCAATACAAAGCATTATTAGTGAGTTTAGGGATGGATGATTTTACCGCCGATCATCTTACCCAAACTCTAAAAGATTATATTGATGAAGATACGGTTGCCAGTCCGTATGGCGCTGAAGATGCCGAGTACGAAGCGCGCCATGTGCCTTACCGTGCGGCCAACACCCTAATGAATCATAGGAGTGAGCTGCGGGCAGTCATGGGATATTCGCAGGATATTTATCTGAAGTTATTGCCCTATATTTGTGTGATCCCAGGGAGTGACAGGCAACTGCTGAATGTGAACACCATAGATGTCGAGCAAGCGGCGCTACTGGCAGCAATGCTGGATAATCAGATATCGGTTGGTGAGGCCGAAAGTATTATCAACCAACGTCCCGGCGATGGTTTTGCCAAGATTGATGATTTTTACGAATCCTCCTCAATGGGGTCGATTAAATGGGAAGATGCGATGAAGTCGACTTTTGTTATCGACAGTCAATACTTCCTCCTCGCCTCAGGCGCTAAGGTCGACAACGCCATTTTTAGGATGGAAAGTGTGCTCAAAAAGGGCAGCGGTAACAAAATGGATGTGCTCACCCGTCAGTTTGGTGGACAAAAATAATAGCAAACAAGCTCAATCTTTTAAGATGGAAGCTGGTGGAGAAAAACTGTGAGTGAACGGCTATTTATTCGCTTAGGCAGAACCGCAGAGCATGCTTGTTCTTGGCTGGTTTGGTCCGAACAAGAACAAGAAATTATCGCCTCTGGTGAACTTGCCAATGCCCAAGGCTTATCAACCTTAACTGAGCGTGCGGGCAATCGTCCTATTGACGTATTGGTGCCAGCCTCAGCGATGACGCTCACTAGTGTCCATCTGCCTGAAAAGGGTCAGCGTCAAGCCTTGAAAGCGCTGCCTTTTATGCTGGAGGAATCTATCGCCGATGATGTGGATGCGATGCATTTTACCGTTGGACCACGCAATGGCGATGCCCTCAGCGTAGTGGCTGTCGCCCATGAGCAAATGCAAACTTGGCTCAGTTGTTTGGCCGAAGCCGGCTTAAAAGTGAAGCGTATCGTGCCCGATTGCTTGGCCTTGCCATTGCAGGAATGCCAATGGGCGGCCATGCGTTTTGGCAATGAGTTATTACTGCGAACGGGTTTAGGAACGGGCCACAGTCTGCCTTTACCTTGGTTGCCTGTGGCGATGAAGCAACTGACGGCCCAAGCAGAGGAGCTGTCGGTCGCCAGTTATAGTGAGATGCAATTGGATGGGGTTGAGCTTAAGCCACAGCCGCTCGATTTACCTATGCTGGTCCTGGCGCGCGGCATTTTACATGCGCCCATCAACTTACTGACAGGTGTTTATACACCTAAGCGAGAGTACAGTAAGCACTTGTTGCAATGGAAGAATGCGGCCATTGTATTGGCCGTTGCCATTGTGTTGTCGCTCGTGAATAAAGGCTTAACCATTCATCAAGTCAATGGCCAAATCGCCGATCTTAAAGCGCAGAGTGAAGCCATTTATCAGCAAGTGGTGCCGGGGAATACACGTATCGTGAACTTACGCTCGCAGATGGAGAGCCAGCTACGGCCACTCCAAGGTCAAGGCAGTGGTGCTGAGTTTTTTTCTATGCTGGCGGGTTTGCAAGACGCCTTTAAACAAGTGCCTGAGCTAAAACCTAATAGCTTACGATTTGAGAGTGCCCGTAATGAAATCCGTATGCAGGTCACGGCTAAAAATTACGCGCAAATTGAGAAGTTTAAAGAAATTGTTGGCCGTCGTTTCCAAATGGATGGCGGCACAATGAATAGCGGTGAAGAAAAGGTCACCAGTACCTTAACCTTGAGGAGCAAATAAGATGGATAATTTGCGGACTTGGTGGCAAGGGCTTGCGTCGCGCGAGCAACAAATCGTCGGCTTTGGCGCCGTATTCTTAGTGATCGGTATATTTTACTGGGGCATTTGGACGCCAATCGCGAACGCGGAGGCCAATGCGCTACGCAACTTAACGGCGCAGCAGCAAACCCTGACGTATGTAAAACAAACCGCGAACAAAATTGCTGGCTTAAAACAAAGCGGTGCTAAACCGACAATGTCAGGCAGCTTAAGCTCGGTCGTTAACCAAACAGCGGGCAGTTACGGCTTAGTGATCACTCGCATGCAGCCCCAGGGCGATAAAATCCAAGTGTGGATGGATGATGTGCCATTCGATGCCCTGCTCAATTATTTGAGTGACTTAGTGCAGAAAAAAGGCCTATCACTTGAGAGTGTTGATTTGGCTGAGGCCGACGCGCCAGGCTATGTCAAAGTGAGACGTATCCAACTAGCGCAATAGATTAAGGTGTAGCTGTGAGTCTGATAAAAAAGATCATTATTGGTGTACTGGTTTATATCGTGTTTCTAGTGGTGTTATTTCCCGCCAGTGTGGCTGTGCGCCTCGCGCCATTGCCTGCAAATGTGGGGATTTCCGGGGTGAGCGGCAGTATTTGGTCGGGCAGCATTGAAACCTTGAATATTCAGCAGCGCCAGCTGGAGCAAGTGCGTTGGGAGCTCAGCCCTTGGTCGTTATTTTTAGGTAAAGTAAAACTTGATTTTCAAGTGGGTAGCCGTGCAACGCCCATGAGTGCTAAAGGGTTAATTACTTGGTCAATGGCTGGCATTAGTGCGCAGGGATTACGCTTTGAAGCGCCCGATAGCTTTTTAATTGGTAATGCTAAACTGCCCTTTAGAACCGAAATTAACGGTGAAGTCAGCTTGCTGGTTGAAACCCTCAAGCAAGGTAAACCTTGGTGCGAACAGTTATCGGGTAAATTGTTTTTAAATCAAACCAACGTGAAAAACCAATTTGGTGATTACCCACTGGGTAATATCGAACTGGGGCTGAGTTGTGTTGAGGGTAAAGCACAGCTCGCAACCGATGAGAGTAAAAATCAGTTGGGGATTAGCGGCACGTTACAGTTAGACGAAGGCAATATGGTTAAGGTTGCCGCTAAGATCAAGGAGACTAACGAGCAGCCGGAAGATATGCGTAAATCCCTCGGTATTCTCGGTCAGCGCGGCAGCGATGGTTACTTCCCTATTGTTTATCAGGGACGTATCCCGGGGCTTTAATCTACCCCCAAATGTGATATTTGATAAAGGCACCTTGGGTGCCTTTTCTATTCCGAGGGGTTAACTTGTGAGATCGTTAAGCAATACACGATAGTCGCTAATGGCCGGAAAATCATTGAAGGTTTTGGCAGGTTTTTGGCTATCGGGATTGCTGCTCCCAAGCTGATGCCCCACGCCTGCTAAGCGCGCCGCATTTAAAATGGGTTCGCTATCATCGATAAACAGACAACGCTCAGGTACTAATGCAAATTGCTTAAACAGTGTTTGCCAAAATTGCGGATGCTCTTTCGGGTAACCCGTTTCATGGCTCGAAATCATTGCATCCAAGCCGCTCCCAAGTTCTGTATGTTCAAGTTTAAGGGCAAGACTTTTAGGGTGCGCATTGGTCACTAATATGCGTTTTTTCCCCGCTGCTTTGAGGGCGTCAAGAAAGGGCATGCTGTCTTGGCGCAGCTGAATACGATCAACTAAGGTGCGATGTAATCCCATAATGTCGAGCTGCAATTCGGCTTGCCAATAATCGATGCAATACCAGTTCAACGTTCCCGCAACTTTGCTATAGGATTCAACGACTAATTTGTGCGCTTGGTCTTGGCTCAGCCCACGTTGCCTGCTCAGTTCCTGCGGTACAAGACTCAACCAAAAATGGTTGTCGAAGTGCAAATCTAGCAAGGTGCCATCCATATCGAGCAGTACTGTATCAATGGTCTTCCAGTCAAACATGGGATTTCCTGTTTTATAAAATTGGCCTGAGTGGCAACTTAGGATTAAATCTGTCTACCTTGCCAGCCTGACACTTTGTGCTAGGCTTGGTAAATGAATTTTTTGTCTAAAATAAGACACTTGGATATGGATATCTGCTCTTTCGCCTTGCTTGCTCAAGTCCCGAATGCCATTAGTTTACAGCAAGAACTTACTCCTTTGTTGCAGCATGAGTGGTTACCACATATTAATCAGCGTGATTATCACTCGGGTTCTCAGGGCGGTTGGGATGTGTTGGCACTACGCTGTGCCGAGGAATACCACGCCGCCCATCCCATTTTACAAGCCTTTTCCATTAGTGCTGCCAATGAATGGGATAATTTGCCTGCGCTTGAGTCGAGTCCCACATTACTGGATTTTATCCAATCACTTGCGTGCCCCGTGAACTCCGTGCGCTTGATGCGCTTACACGCTGGTGCCGAAATTAAACCTCATCGGGATCAGGGATTATCCCTTGAACAGGGGGAGGCTAGATTACATTTGCCCTTACAAACCCATGATCAGCTTTATTTTTATGTGAATGATCAACGGGTGCCGATGCAGGCAGGGGAGCTTTGGTATATCAATGCAGATCAAACCCATTGGGTTGCCAACAAGGGATTGAGCGCCAGAATCAATTTGGTGATCGATTGTAAAGTCAATTCATGGTTAAGGGAGTTAATCCATGGCGCAAAGATTAAAGCCTGATATCAGGCAGAACAGGGAACGTATTGAATTGACTCAGTTTGCACACGCGCTACTGCAATCTCGCTCTGCAGGTGAGGCTAAGCGGCTTATTGATCCTATATTGGCGCAGTTATGCCAATTGACGGGATTGGTGCTACATCCAGCATGTTTTCTCGATACTGAGGCGAGTATTACGGCTTTTGGCAAGGCGGTGTCACCAACAACTGCGGCGCAATGTGCGGAGGATCCTGAACGTAGCCGGGTATTTATTCAGGGAATTCATCAAGCGATACAAGATAAGCTCGCAGCCAAGCCGGATTGTCCTGTGCAAATACTCTACGCAGGCACAGGGCCTTTCGCTTGGTTAATCTTAGCCTTATTGCCGTTATTTACGGCTGAGCAAGTGCGAGTAACCTTACTCGACATTCATCAAGCGTCATTGGAGTGTGTTGAAAAGTTGCTGGCATATTTCGACGTAGCTGACCGTGTGGAGGCTCTGGTCTGTGCCGATGCGACATGTTGGCAGCCTGTTGCGGGGCAAGACTTTGATTTAATTGTATCTGAAACCATGAAGCACTTACTGCAACAGGAGCCGCAGGTACAAATTTTTACGCATTTGCAAGCCTTTCTAAAGCCCGATGGTTGCCTGCTCCCTGAGTTGATTGAGTTGGATGCGTGGCTTGAAATTAAGGGCCAACCACTGACTTATTTGGGACCCTTATTTAGCCTTGATTTACCCAACGCGCGTTTGCTTGCTCAGGGCGATGACTATTTGTTGAGCGGCAGTTTATTACTGCCAAACTATACTCTCCAACCTGTGAACCTAAAACTGACGACTCAAATCCGAGTATATGGTGATCATGTCTTAGCCGAGAACCAGTCCCAACTCACCTTAAGCCAATATAAGAAATCACTATGGCTTAACCCATTGGGTAGATTGAACTTTTATTACCGGCAGGGTGAGCATCCTGATTTTGTCTTCCAATACCAAGAGTATAAATTGGAGCTCGCCGCAAGTGAGGATCTGAGCAGTTTAGGGATTTTCCATTTGCAACGTCTATGGCAAAAAAGTCAGTTGCAAAAACGAGGGCTGTGTTACTCGGTGCCAGTAAGTGAATGGAGCCTAGACAAAGCGCTGCTGGATCTTTGTGGTATAGGGTTAGAGCCTGGGATGAAGGCGCTCTATCGATATGATAATCAGATTGATTTTGAAGCATTTATTCAGCGAGCGACCCAATTGACCGCAGCGGATATTGATGGCATCAACCAACGATTGCGCACCTTATCCGAAGGCAAGCAACAAAGCGTTGTCACCGACACTGCGGATGCTTCTGGCTTACCTACGGTTCTTACCGATGCTCAGCTCGCGTTTTGGCAACGGGAAGGTTATCTAGTCATCCCGCAAGTGTTGTCAAAAGCGCAATGCGCCGCGAGTCGAGCCGTGATTTGGCAACAGCTTAGCGCGAATGAAAATGATCCATCAACTTGGTATCAGTCCCATGAGTTGATGCAGAAAATCATGCTGCAGTTATTTCGTCATCCTATCCTCGATGCCAATCGGCAAGCACCTCTAATCCGTCAAGCCTTTGAACAATTATGGCAGCGAACTGATTTAGTGATGACGACTGACCGAGTGAGTTTTAACCCTCCTGAAACGCCCACTTGGCAGTTTCCTGGCCCCAATATGCATTGGGACATGCCACTGCAACTACCTGTGCCATTTGGAACACAAGGATTAATTTATCTTACGGATACCCCTGCCGAGCACGGGGCATTTTGCTGTGTTCCCGGCTTTCACCTCAAAATTGAAACCTGGCTACAGGAACAAAACAAGACTGATATGGAGTTGCAGCAACAGCATTGGGACGAGTGGCCGATTAAACCTATCGCCGCGAGCGCAGGGGATTTAATTATTTGGCACCATGCCTTGCCCCATGGACCGACGCCAAATCGAGGCGTGTTACCACGTATGGTGCAGTACATTAATTTCTATCCAATGGCCAGCTAATGATTAATTTTAATGAACAACAGCAATGCTATTGGCAATTGCTGCATCAGCCTGAATCATTGTATTTACTGTATCAAGCGCAGGATGTTGAACATTTTGTTGCCTTGATGGCAGACTTCCTCAATTGGCCTGAGCTAAATTTAGAGCAGATGCTGGCATTTATTGCCTTACAGCAACCAAGCTTCATTCCGGATTTAGCACGCTTCAGCCAAGTGTGGTTTCCTTCTCATTATCATGCTCAAACCAAAACAATCAGTTGGGTTCCTGTCTTTCAGCGGTTATCAAAACCTTTCTTGGAGGACGATATCTGCGATGCTCGTCGTGGTTTACTGGCTAGTTTTATCCAGCCTCAAACCTTGCTCGAACCCTTATTATCCCAACGCGAAAGTTTGCCAGCGATCAATCCTAACTTGATGATTTTCCATTGGTCCCGTTGTGGGTCAACACTGGTTTCTAGCAGTTTTTCCCTACTCAATACCTGTCGAGTGCTGTCCGAATCAATGCTCTGTAGCGATGTTATGCATGATGGCGATTGGCCTTTGGTGCTAAAACCACAGTTGGTGGATTTATGTTTAAGGTTGCAGGGTCGATTGAGGCCAGATGAGCGTGAGCTAGTGATCAAGTGCAATGCGTGGGATTTAGCCTGTTGGCCCATGTTGCTGGCACTCTATCCAGACAGCCGAGTGCTATGTTTGATGCGCCATCCCAGAGATATTTTGGCTTCGCATCAACGAGAAGCTGGGATGCATATGGCGGGGCGGGTAAATGCCTTATCTTCCTCAGTGTTACCACTTGTTGATAACAGGAGTGGGGAGGTTAGCGTGGAAGCTTTGCGGATTGGCGTCTTGCAATATTTTGCCCAGCAAACCTATGCGCTATATCAATCTGGCCGAGGCTTGGTATTGGATTATCAGCAATTAAAAGTGTTTAAACCGACCACACTCTGCGCCATGTTGGAATGGCCGTTGTCTGCCGAGGATATTGAACGCTGGCAAACGCACAGGCGTTTTGATGCAAAGCAGCAAGGGCAATTGTTTACGCCCATGGTACCCACGCACTCTTTTACCCCATTAAATGAATCACAAGCTATCTCATGGCAGCTGTTATTGAATGCTTATGAGCAACTGTTACAACTTCTAGATCGAGATGAAAACCATGATGCTAGTTGAGTTAAATCCATTAACTGGCTTGAGCGTTCAGCCAGCCAATGCAAACGATAACCTATTTTTGGCAGAGCTTTTTTATTCAACAAAAACCTTCTTCTATGAGTTAGGGCTACCCGCTGGAATCGCGCAAAGCATGCTGGAGCAACAGTATCGGCTACAGCAAGTCGCTTATCAGGAGCAATATCCCAATGCCATTACTTATATCTTGTTTTATCAACGGCAAGCGGTCGGCAAAGTGATGATCGATATTAATGAGCATAGAATACATCTTGTTGATTTTATTATGGTGTCGACTATGCGAGGCCGTGGTTTGGGTTCGGCAGTGTTAGAGGCGGTTAAGCTTGAGGCGACGCAACGTCAGTTGCCTGTCCACTTATGCGTCGAGCGCGAAAATACTCAGGCTAAAAAGCTGTATCTGCGGCATGGATTTAAGCTCGAAAGTTGTTCCGACACCCACGAATCGATGCAATGGACTTACATAGTGCGTGATTATTTCTAGTGATTTTTTGGGGCGCAATTGTGTTTGTCGATTTTTAAGATATGTTTAATTGTAAGCATATTGTTTTATTGAGGTTAATTATCTTGGTTAATCTTCCCATTCTGTGATGTGGATGATGTTGCAATAAGCAAAAGGAACTCGCCGTCGATTAAATGTCGTGAGTAATGAAATCGTTGAAAAACGCTACATAGACAAAATCGTAATTTTAAGGAGAAAAACAATGTCAGATCCATTTATTGGAGAAATCCGCATGTTCGCTGGTAATTTCGCTCCCCGTGGCTGGGCGCTTTGCAATGGACAGTTATTGGCCATTTCCACCAACAGCGCGCTCTTCTCTCTTCTGGGTACAACCTATGGTGGCAATGGCACCACAACTTTTGGATTGCCTAACTTGCAAAGCCGTACTCCTGTGGGTACAGGAACTGGGGGAGGTTTGACAACAGTTGCTCTTGGGCAGAGCTCAGGTGCTGAGAACATCAATCTTACAACCAATCAGCTACCTATTCATACACCAACAGCCACTTTCGCTGGCAATGCAAGTAGTGTGGCTGCAACGGTTGATGTTGCTACCACTACTGGCACTGCAATGGTTCCTCCTGCAACGGGTGCGACTACCTACCTCTCTGCTACGACAGCGAAGGCGGGGCCTGCAAATGTTGCGTTTAATGGATTGTTTACTGGTACGGCGCCAGACTCTACAAAGGCTAGCCTCGGTGGAGTGCAGGGTAGCGTAACACCAACAGGCTCGGTCACCGTCAATCCTGTTGGTGGAGGACAGCCTGTCGGAATTCGCAATCCTTACTTGGGTATGAATTTTATTATCGCGTTGGAGGGTATTTATCCGTCACGTAATTAACGTTGGATAATTGCTATTAAATTAATTCAGTAATCCAGAGGGAATTAAATCTTCTGGATTGCTGGTTTTAGCTACTTTAGCTAAATCAAAAATTTTCGTACACAGCGATTAAGGGGGCTTAATATGTCATGCTGCAAAACAGATCATCCCGATGATCGATATCAAACTCCGGCTTGTGGATTCGTAAACATAAATACGGGCATTAAGTGGATCGTTCAACTGGGTTTTGCAGCAGTAGTGTTGCTAAGTATGAGTGTCAATGCGGCTTCAATTCCTTCTAATGTCATTGTAGATTTCAATGCTTCTGGTTTTGTTGAGAGCGCAGACCATGGGGCAAATGTTTTTACACAGGGTGACTTTAAAATAACTTACAGCGCCGCTAACTGGTTTCAGGATACGGATGATGGTCAGAGTAATTCTGCCGGGTTATTTGCAGGTATGTATTCTGGAGTTGAAGCAATTACTGTCGAAACCACCTCGGGCAATGAATTTGACTTCGTTAGTTTTTACATCAATGCATTTGGTGGTGGTTTTGCCTCGGTTGAGGGCTTTAGAAACGGATCATCTGTTGGGACTCAAAGTACTGGGTCAGGCTTTGGTCAGGCTAATGGCTCATTTACTGTAACGTTAAACAACAATCCCTTTGATAATGTTGACAAGGTAGTTATTACTTCAAATAGCAGCGGTTATTTTGATGTATTTGATAGCTTTGTATTAAATACGGTTCCTGATATCACCCCTCCAACAGTCACCAGCGTAGGTGTGCCTTCGAATGCAACTTATATCACTGGGCAATCACTGAGTTTCACCGTTAATACCAGCGAAAACGTCATCGTGAACACTGGTGGTGGAACTCCCCGCATCGCATTGACCATTGGCGCCACAACCAAATACGCAACCTACTCGTCGGGATCTGGAACCGCTGCGCTTGTCTTCAGTTACACGGTTGAGAGTGGTTTGGTTGATTCTGACGGTATTACCATAGGTGCGCTTGGTTTGAACGGCGGAACCTTGAAGGATGCTGCCAATAATGACATGACGCTGACGCTAAATTCCGTCGGCTCCACAACCGGTGTTCTTGTGGATAGTACAGCACCCACCGTTTCTTCTGTGACAGCCAGTACAGCCAATGGCACTTATAAAGTGGGTGATAGCATCAGTATCCAAGTCAACTTCAGTGAAGCGGTTACAGTAACTGGCACGCCGCAATTAACCCTTGAAACAGGCACAACAGATCGCACGATTAATTATGCGAGCGGTAGCGGTTCAAGCACCCTTACATTTAGCTACACCATTCAGTCCGGTGATAGCTCAAACGATTTGGATTATGTCGCCACCAATTCATTGTCGTTAAATGGTGGCACTATTCGCGATGCGGCCACCAATAATGCGATCCTTACACTGGCTTCACCCGGAGCGGCTAATTCATTAGGTGCTAACAAAGCGCTGGTTGTGGATGGCGTTACACCGTCGGTAACCAGCACAGCTCCTGTTGGTGGCGCGGTATCAACGGACACCAGCGTGGATTTCACCGTGAATTTCAGTGAGTCTGTCAGCAATATTTCCACTGACGATTTCGCTTTGGGTACTACGGGTAGTGCAACAGGCACGATTGCTAGTGTATCTGCGAGTTCAGGCTCCAGTGTGACAGTGACGGTGAGTAGCATTACTGGCAATGGTACGATAAAGCTCAATCTAAACGGTTCCACCAATATTTCTGATGCGGCTGGCAATGCTGGCCCGGCTGCTTATACCAGTGGTACGACCCATATGGTCGCCATTCCAACGGCACCGGATGCTCCCACCATAGGGGTTGCAACAGCAGGTGATGGACAGGTTTCCGTCTCCTTTACTGCGCCGTCCAATAACGGCGGCTCGGCGATTACCGGTTACACCGTGACTTCCAGCCCCGGCGGTATTACTGCAGGTGGTAATGGATTCACAACGTCTCCGATAACGGTGACTGGCCTTACGAATGGTACGGCTTATACTTTTACGGTAACCGCAACTAATGCCATTGGAACAAGCTCTGCCTCCGCGGCTTCCAATTCAGTGGTGCCCAAAGTTAATCAAACAATTACTTTCAATAATCCCGGCGCACAGAATTTTGGTACCAGTCCGACCCTAAGTGCGACCTCTAGCTCGGGCTTGACGGTCAGCTTCTCATCTTCAACGACGGGGATCTGTACAATCACCTCTGGAGGTGCGCTGACCTTTGTTAACTCTGGCTCATGTACTATCGATGCGGACCAAGCTGGGAATGCTGCTACCAATGCTGCAACGACGGTAAGCCAAACCTTTAGCGTTAATGCCGTCGCGCCTAGTGCCCCAACTATTGGCTCCGCAACCGCGGGTGACACTCAAGCATCGGTTAGCTTTACAGCTCCCGCCAGCACTGGTGGAGCACCGATCCTTGCCGGAGGCTACACTGTTACCGCTAGCCCCGGTGGTGCAACGGGTACTGGATCTGGTTCGCCGATCACAGTCACAGGGCTGACTAACGGAGTCACCTATACTTTTACCGTTACAGCGACTAACTCCGCAGGAACGGGTGCAGCATCAGCAGCATCCAATTCAGTTACACCCGCATCGCCTCAAACCATTACTTTTGCTAACCCTGGGGCGCAGAATTTTGGAACGTCACCCAATTTGTCTGCCAGCTCAACATCAGGTTTAACCGTCAGCTTTAGCTCATCGACCATAGGGGTATGTACGGTTAGCGGTTCAACTTTGACTTTTGTCACTGCAGGTACTTGTACCATCAACGCTGAGCAGGCTGGTAATTCGTCCTATCTGGCCGCCGCCACGGTCAGCAGAACATTTATAGTAAATCCTGTTGTACCTAGTGCGCCAACAATTGGCACAGCAACTGCTGGAGATACTCAGGCCAGTGTTGCCTTTGTTGCTCCAACTAATACTGGTGGCACTTCGATTACGGGCTATACCGTGAGCGTCAGCCCGCCGGATGTTGCCCCTGTTAATGGTGCCAGTTCGCCAATTTTAGTGACAGGCTTGACCAATGGCCAAGCTTATACATTCACTGTTACCGCCGATAACTCGGCGGGTACAGGCGCGGCTTCTAGTGCTTCCAATTCGGTGACACCTAAATCAAATCAAACTATTACCTTTGCTAACCCTGGAGCGCAAAACTTTGGTACATCGCCGACACTGGCCGCTACGTCCGATTCTGGTTTGATTCCGACATTTACATCATCGACCCCCGGCGTGTGTACCATTACGAGTGGTGGCGTATTGACCTTTGTTACTGTGGGTACTTGTACCATCAACGCAGATCAAGCAGGCAATGCGAGTTATTTGGCTGCTGTTCAAGTTAGTCGTTCATTCAGTGTCAATGCCGTTGTGCCAAGCGCGCCAACAATCGGCGCTGCTACTGCGGGGAATGCTCAAGCAACGGTGAGTTTTAGTGCCCCGGCATTCACTGGCGGTGCGGTCATTACGGGTTACACCTTAGTGTCTACTCCTGGCGGTATTACGGCATCGGGTGCATCTTCACCTATCACTATAACTGGATTAACCAATGGGACTTCCTATTCATTTACTGTTGCAGCTATAAACTCAGCCGGAACCGGTAGTGCCTCCACGGCGAGTAACGCAGTGAAGCCTAATGGCGCCCCGACGATTACCTCAACAGCACTGACCAGCGCCAGCCAAGATGCGGCCTATAGCTACACCATGGTAGCGAGCGACAGCGATGTGGGCGACAGTGTGACCTTAAGCGCCGTGACCTTACCCAGCTGGCTGAGCTTTAATGCGGGTACTGGCGTGTTAAGTGGAACCCCAACTAACGCTAACGTTGGCAGTCATGCGGTGGTGCTGCGGGTAACCGATGTAGATGGTCTCAGCGCAGAGCAGAGCTTTACGATAGTCGTGGCTAACGTTAATGATGCGCCGACTATCACCTCAACGGCAATCACGAGCGCCAGCCAAGATGCGGCCTATAGCTACACCATGGTAGCGAGCGACAGTGATGTGGGCGACAGTGTTACGTTAAGTGCCATCACACTGCCAAGCTGGCTAAGCCTTAATGCGGCCACTGGCGTGTTAAGTGGTACCCCAACTAATGCCAATGTCGGCAGTCATGCGGTGGTGCTACGCGCCACCGATGTCGATGGCTTAACCGCAGAGCAGGGTTTTACGATAGTGGTGGCGAACGTTAATGATGCACCGACCATCACCTCAACGGCGTTAACCAGTGCCACTCAAGATGCGGCCTATAGCTACACCATGGTAGCGAGCGACAGCGATGCAGGTGACAGTGTCACCTTAAGCGCAGTCACTGTGCCAAGTTGGCTGAGCTTTAATGCGGGTACTGGTGTCCTGAGTGGTACGCCAACTAACGCCAATGTCGGCAGTCATGCCGTGGTGCTACGCGCCACGGATGTGGATGGCCTGACGGCAGAGCAAAGCTTTACGATAGTGGTGGCGAACGTTAATGATGCACCGACTATCACCTCAACAGCACTGACCAGCGCCAGCCAAGATGCGGCCTATAGCTACACCATGGTAGCGAGCGACAGCGATGTGGGCGACAGTTTAACCTTAAGCTCAGTCACACTGCCAAGCTGGCTAAATTTCAATGCGGGTACTGGCGTGCTAAGTGGAACCCCAACTAACGCCAATGTCGGCAGCCATGCGGTGGTGCTACGCGCCACGGATGTGGATGGCCTGACGGCAGAGCAAAGCTTTACGATAGTGGTGGCAAACGTTAACGATGCACCTGTCGCTTCTAATCAGTCAGTGACATTAGAGGAAGACAGTTCGGTGATGATCACGCTTGCGGGTCAGGATGCCGATAATGATCCTCTGACCTATGAGATCACTGCTCAGCCAGTGTCTGGCACCTTAGAGCAGCACGGAAATGTGTGGTTGTATACGCCAGAGAAGGACTTTAATGGCAGTGATTCTATCGGTTTTATTGCAAAAGATGCCGAGCTAAGCTCAGAGCCTGCCACAGTAACCATTACGGTTACGCCAGTGAACGATGATCCTCAGACGGTCGATGACAGCTATACCTTAACCAGCGCGTCTAATGACACCTATTCGCTGGCGGTGTTGGCAAATGATGTAGATGTGGACGGTGACACGTTAACTATTGATGGCGCGGCGGCGGATATTGGTAGTGTACAAATCACCTCGGATGGGCTGAGTTTTACTGCGCCAAAGGCGTATGTTGGACCTGTTGGCCTGCGTTATACCATTAGTGATGGTAATAAAGGGCGAGCAACCGCCAAAGTGAATGTGCTGATTGAAGGCGCTGACTCAGCGAGTCAACCCGTGATCACCCTCCCTGATGATGTGGAAGTGAATGCGTCAGGCCTGTTTACGCGGGTGAAACTCGGTTTTGCCAAGGCGGTTGACCGTAATGGACATCCATTACCAGTGTCGCTGGTGAATAAGAGCTTGTTCTTCGCTCCTGGCAACTACTTAGCCTATTGGCAGGCAGTAGACAGCGAGGGCAACAAGGCTATTAAGGCGCAGAAAGTGAAGGTAAATCCTCTGATTTCGCTGAGCAAAGATCAAGTGGTTGGCGAAGGTAATCAAGTCACTGTCAGCGTTCATCTTAATGGAGAGGCACCAAGCTATCCGCTGAGTATTCCTTACACAGTGTCAGGAACGGCAGATAGCGGCGACCATGACTTGGTTGATGGTGTTGTCGAGATAACCTCGGGACAAATGGCAGAAATCCACTTTACTACCCTGAATGATGGTGTGAGCGAAGGGAATGAGGAGGTGCTAATCAGCCTTGACCCAAGCCTGAATCTTGGTAGTAAGCAACAGACCCAAGTGATGATTACCGAAGCCAATATTGCTCCACAGGTCAGTTTGGCGGTGACTCAAGCTGACCAACAGCAAGTTATTGTCGCGCAAAATGGTGGTGATGTGCATATTCGTGCCTCCGCCTCCGATGCCAATGAGCAAGATACGTTAACGCTGATGTGGGCAAGCGGCGCGTTAAGTTTGCAAGCGGATGCGACGGGTATGACATTCTCTCCAGTAGCGGTAACTCCGGGGATTTATCCCGTGAGCTTAACCGCGACCGATGATGGTTCGCCGGTGCTGTCGAGTACCGAAACCGTGTACATCGTAGTGCGTCCAAGTTTAGCCGCATTGACGAGTGCCGATACGGATGGCGATTTAATCCCCGATGTTCAAGAAGGCTATAGCGACAGTGATAGTGATGGTATTCCTGATTATTTGGATGCCAATAGCGATTGCAATGTGATGCCAGAAGGCGAATTACAACCAGTGTACTTCTTGGCAGAAGGGCAGGCAGGCGTTTGCTTACGTCTGGGGAATATTGCCCTAAGCCGTGGGCAGAGCGGTGTGCAACTACAGCTTGAAGTTGTGGCTGAAGATGCTTTAGCAGCCAATGTGGGCGGTATTTTCGATTTTATCGCCACGGGTCTGCCACAACAGGGGCAAAGCTATAGCTTGGTATTGCCACAACGCTCGCCTGTTCCAGCGAATGCCGTCTACCGCAAGTTTAATGCGCAAGCGGGCTGGCGAGACTTTGTGATTGATGCAAACAACACTGTCGCGAGTACTGAGGGCGAACGTGGTTTCTGCCCTCCGCCGGGGGATAGCCGTTGGACGCCGGGGTTAACTGAAGGCCATTGGTGCGTACAGTTGACTATCGAAGACGGTGGCCCGAACGATGATGATGGCGTAGCAAACCGTACTATTGTCGACCCGAGTGGCGTTGCCGTGATGCTCAATGGTAACAACTTGCCCGTCGCCCATCCTGACTCGGCAACGATCGCTTGGAACCAGAGTATCGATGTGAACGTGCTTGCTAACGATACTGACAGCGATGGCGATAGTTTGAGTGTCACTCAAGTGATCAGTGAGTTTGGTACTGTCACGGTGCTGGCCAATCAGCAGCTCAGTTACACACCAGCAGCGGATTTTATTGGCACCGATGTGTTGGTGTATAGCATTACCGATGGCAAGGGCGGCACCGCGAGTAGTGAATTGACGATCGTGGTGAATGGCAATACTGCGCCAGTAACAGTGAATGATAGCGCCGCAACCGATGATAGAACCAGCTTGCTGATTGATGTGCTGAGTAATGACACCGATGTGGATGGTAATACATTGACCCTGCTAAGCGCGACGGCTCAACAAGGCACGGTTGCTATCGAATCGAACAAGCTGCGCTACATCCCTAAAACGGGGTTTGATGGTGTGGATACCGTGACTTATCGCATCAGTGACGGTCTAGGTGGTGAAGCAACGGGGCAAGTGCTCATCACGGTAAAGGCCTATCAAGAAGTGATTATTGATAATAAATCGGGGGGCGGCAGTATGGGCTTATGGGCTCTAGGATTAGTCTTGGCATGCGGCATGTTACGTCGCCGAGAGTTGCAGCGGTTGGCCTTTGGCTGCCTGTTATTGCTAAGTGTGACGCAACAAGCGCAGGCGACAGACTGGTATATCGAGGGGTTTATCGGTCAAGCGAAAGCCGATAAAACACTGCCTGAGTTAAACGTCCAAGTCGGAGAGGGACAGCTCCTCAACGTGGATGACTCTGATACCGCATTCGGGGTGAGTTTGGGATACCAATGGACACCCACCGTGGCTCTGGAGCTAGGCTATGCTGACTTTGGTGAAGGGGGCGCGAGGATAAAGGGCGCGACGTTAACGCCTGAGCAATACCATGAGTTGGTGAAGACGGTCACTCCCGTGCTTGCCGATGGGGTGATGCTGGGGCTGAGATTCACTCTACTGCAGCATGAGGGGTGGTGCTTTGAGGTGCCCGTTGGCGTGTTCCACTGGCAAGCTGATATCAGCAGTACCATGGGAAACACCACCATAGCGACGGATTTAGATGGCACAGATTGGTATACTGGGGTGCGCTTTAGTTACCAATTTAGCGATGCGTGGTCGGTAGGCGTCGGCTATCAATACATCGATATCGAACCGAATGATTTACTGAGCTATCAGCTCAATCTGCGATATCGGTTTTAAGCTAACGCGGCAGTAAAAGGGGCTTTGCCCCTTTTTTGTTACTAAAAATTGTAACGTGAAGCTGTAAATGTTAAGCCGTGTCTCGCTGGCGAAAATGCGGTCCGTGACGTAAATCGCACTGATTGGCTGGTGGTCTTGGGAATAGGTGCACTAAATTCAGGTTGTAGATTAAAGACAGGATAGTAAGATTGTCACTTATCCTAGTTCGTTTGTTGCTATTTTTATCCAGGGGCAGTTATGTCAAAGCGGCACCATAAGCCGGAAATCTTGCATACCGAAGTAGTCGCGAAGAGCCGCTTGTTTCAAATTGAACAAGTACATCTTAAGTTTTCTAATGGTGTCGAGCGCCAATATGAGCGCTTGAAAGGCGGTGGTCGTGGTGCTGTGATGGTGGTGCCGATTCATCAAGGTAATATGCTTTTAGCTAGAGAATATGCAGCTGGGACAGATAATTACGAACTAGGCTTCCCTAAGGGGCTAATTGATCCAGGTGAACAAGCCATTGATGCTGCCAATCGGGAGTTGCAGGAAGAAATTGGTTTCGGTGCCCGTAAACTAACATTGTTGAAAGAACTTACCCTTGCGCCGGGTTATTTCTCAAGCAAGATGCAAATTTTTATTGCGCAGGATTTGTATGAAAGCCGCCTAGAAGGTGATGAACCCGAACCTATTGATGTGGTGCCTTGGCCTTTAGCTGAGTGGGAAGTGTTGCTCAACAATATCGATTTTTCAGAATCCCGTAGTGTGAGTGCATTGTTTTTAGCGCAGAAGCATCTACAACTTAAATAATCTTTTCGTTAAAGCGTTCAGCAATTGAGTGCTTGTAGATCATTCGCGATGTTAGCGATTGGAGTGGTTATGAAGCCTGAAGAGTTAATCGACGAGGTGATTGCGATAGCAACCGATGCGGGTCGCACTATTCGTGATATTTACCTTAAGGGTAATTTTGAGCGAGAAACTAAGTCTGATAATACCCCTGTCACCTCGGCAGATTTAGCGGCGAATAAACTGATTTGTGAACGCTTAGCGGCCTTGACGCCCGATATCCCTATTTTGTCAGAAGAGGCTGCCGACATTCCCTTAAGTGTGCGTGAAGTGTGGAAACGCTATTGGCTAGTCGATCCACTCGACGGGACGGGGGAGTTTATTGCTGGCAGTGGCGATTTTTCAGTGATCATTGCGCTGGTGGAGCATAACCGTCCTGTAATGGGTGTAGTCTATGTGCCGATGACGCAGGTGTGTTATTACGCCATTGCGGGCTTAGGGGCCTATAAACGTACTGATAAACAGGAAGTGAGGATCAGTAGCCGACAAATTCAGCACAGCGAGCAAGTGTCCCTAAGGCTAGCGGTGAGTCGCCGTCAAGATCCTCAATCCGTGTTGACCCTATTCAACCAGCCTAAACATTGCGAATTAGTGGTGATGGGTGGTGCGGCCTTAAAGAGTTGCTTAGTTGCCGAAGGACGTGCCGATTGCTATGTGCGAGTTGGACCTACGGGTGAGTGGGACACGGGTGCTGCGCAGATCATTATCGAGGAAGCTGGCGGGCAGATGATGGATACTGAGCTGCAACCTTTAACTTACAATGAACGCGAGACGCTTGAAAATCCTAATTTTATTGTAGTTGGCGCGCCCAATTTAGCGTGGGATAAAATTTTAATTGGTGAATAATTTTTAAATGCAGTTAATTCGTCCCGTTTTAAAATCTGAGTTAGCCGCTGTTTTTCAGCTTGAACAGGCTATTTTTGGTGAACACAGTTATCCTGATTTTTTCTTCCGCCAAGGATTTGATTGTTGGCCTGAATATTTTCTAGTTGCTGTAGATGCTAATGGCGTGCTTTTAGGCTATTTACTGGGGGCCCAAAGCAGTGATCCTGAATGTATGTGGATTTTATCTGTGGCCGTGAGTGAACAAGCCCGCGGTCAAGGACTGGGCAAACAGTTGCTCCAACGCTGTTTAGCTCAGTTACCTGCTAAGGTTAAGCGTGTTGATTTAACCGTCGATCCCCATAACCCTGCCCGCAGTTTGTACCAGCGTTTGGGATTTGTTGATGCCCACGTCGAAGCGGACTATTTCGGTGCTGGCGCAGATAGGGTGGTGATGAGTTATCACTGTCGTTTGGTTAATCCGTAGGTTTGCATCTAACTCACCATATTAGACGGCGCTCTCGAGAGGGAGTGCCGTTTTTCTTTATATTCAAATTAAATTTCATACTGTTATCGGGTCAGAGATTTAGCCTGTGTAGCTCATTTACCGAGGTTTATTCCCGTGGTGTACGTTAAATAAACTTATTTTGAACATTGTTTTTTATTTTTTTGGCTGTTAATCTCACCACATTCAACAGGGAGTGAGACCTATGGCGAGACGCAAAGAGCATAGTCACGATGAAATTCGTGTTATGGCAATTGAAGCAGCAATAGCACTGTTACAACAGCAGGGAGTGCAAGGGCTGAGTTTACGTAAGATTGCCAGTGAGATTGGTTATGTACCCAGTACGTTGATCAATATCTTTGGCAGTTATAACTATTTATTACTGGCTGTTTCAGAGGCGACATTACAGGCGTTAATGAGCCATCTATCCGCAGTGAGCGAAAACGATAGTTTTCGTCACATCATCGTCATGGCGCAAAAATACAGTGAGTTTGCCCATAGCCAGCGCCAATGTTTTAAGCTGGTATTCGAACTTCAATTACTCGATTCTGAATCTTTGCCTGAGTCCCAATGCCAACTTATTGCAAACTTATTTAGGTTAATTGAAAACGAACTAGCCCTGCTATTCCCTAACGAGACAATTGAGCAGCAACTGCAAATGAGTCGCGTGCTCTGGGGCGGGATCCATGGACTGACGGCATTATCGTTGGATAATAAATTATTTGCCGATACAGTATCTTTACCCGCTTTGCTAGAAAGTCATGTGACAGGGTATTTACAGGGAATGGGTTACCAGAGGGAAGAAGCATGCTGCTAACAAAACGTTTTTTACCGTATTTTGCGACCCAATGCCTTGGGGCACTTAACGACAATATCTATAAAAATGTGTTGTTGCTGCTGGTCACCTTCAGTCAGGTCAACGATTTACCTATAAGCGTCGATATGTTTGTCAATTTGGCTGCTGGGGTGTTTATTTTGCCGTTTTTCCTGTTCTCGGCCCATGCGGGTGTGGTGGCCGACAATATGGATAAAGCGAAGCTTATCCGTCGATTAAAATTGCTCGAAGTCATCATCATGTTCAGCGCTGCACTTGCCATTGTGAGCGAGAATTACATGATGATGTTATTGCTGCTGTTTTTAACTGGCAGTCAGTCTGCCTATTTTGGCCCAGTCAAATATTCACTGTTACCTCAAGCTTTAAAGGAAGATGAGTTAGTCACAGGTAATGCGTGGGTTGAGATGGGGACATTTCTCTCAATCTTGATGGGTACCTTAGGTGCGGGGATTTTAGTCTCTGACAACAATGCGACCCTTTTGTCGGCACTCACGGTGGCAGCTCTCGCTTTAGCAGGTTACTTATCTAGCCGAGCTATTCCCGCTTTACCGCCGCAGGGCGCAGTGCAAAAGATTCCTTTTCGGCCATTATCGGGTACGTGGCGCTCGATTCAAAAAGCGCGCCAAACGCCTTCGATTTGGATGGCCATTCTCGCCATTAGCTGGTTTTGGTTTTTGGGGGCGACCTATCTGACCCAATTCCCTAACTTTGCCAAGCTGCATTTGCACTCTGGCGCGACTGTGGTGTCGCTGCTATTGGGAATGTTCTCTATCGGGATTGCGGTTGGCTCCTTTGTGTGTGAGCGTTTTTCCTTTGGCCATGTGGAGTTAGGCTTGCTGCCCTTTGGGGTGCTCGGGTTAACCGTGTTTGGTGTGGACTTGCTTTGGGCGATTCCGCCAGCACCTGCGGATGCAAGTTTTGTCTATGGCTTACAAACTTTTATTGCCCAATCACAGCATTATCGTGTGATGCTGGATTTCTTTATGATTGGCGTCAGTGGCGGTTTGTTTATTGTGCCTCTGTACGCCTTTATTCAAACCCGCTCCGCGAAGGGGGAGTGTGCGCAGGCGATTGCCGCGAATAATATTATGAACTCGCTGTTTATGGTGGCTTCTGCGCTGTTGTCTATGTTGCTGCTTGGGGTGGCTGGCTGGAGTATTCCACAGTTGTTCTTACTGCTAGCGGTGATGAATTTCGTGGTTGCTCTCTATGTGTATTCACAAGTGCCTGAGTTTACGCAAAGATTTATCAGTTATTTACTGAGCCATGTGATGTATCGGGTGACTGTGACTGGGCGAGAAAAAATCCCTAAAGAAGGTGCTGGGATTATCGTCTGTAACCATGTGAGCTATGTGGATGCGTTGATCATTATGGGCGCATCGACCCGGCCGATTCGTTTCGTGATGGATAAATCCATAAGTGAAATCCCAGTGCTAAAGTATCTATTCCGCCATGCTGGGGTGATACCGATTTGCTCGCCACGTCAAAGTGAGGCCACTTACAATCAAGCCTTTGAATCGATTCATGAGGCGTTAGTGAATGGCGAGTTAGTGTGTATCTTCCCTGAGGGTCGACTAACCCCAGATGGTGAGCTCGGCGAGTTCCGCCCTGGTATTGATAAAATCTTGGCCCGTGATCCTGTGCCGGTGATCCCTATGGCACTCAATGGACTGTGGGGTTCTTACTTCAGCCATAAAGATGGCCATGCATTGACCACAATGCCTAAACGCTTTTGGTCTAAGGTGTCGGTGAGCTTAACGGATGCGGTGGATGGGCAAAGTGCTGATCGGCACACGCTCAGGGATAGTGTCTCAAATCTACTCAATAAGTCTTAAGTTAACGAGATGGATAAAGAAAACCGTGGCAGTTAGCACACGGTTTTCTTGTTTTTAGCGTTTGGAGAGGTGGCTATCCAACGGATCGTTATTCCGCTGATAGGTATCTAACCACTCATGCATGGCTTGGTGATTACCCCTAAAAAGCACTCGCTGTGCTTTTTTTGCTAATTGGTATTCATACATGGGATCGTAATACTTCTGCAGTAGCAGGCTTATCCAGGCCAAATGTTGGGATGTTTGGTTTTGATTGAGCTGCTGCGACAGCGCTTGTTGCATGATGTCTTGCAATTCTTGATATTGTTTACCGCCGAGACGTTTACGAATACTGGTAAGGCTCTGCAATAGATATTGGCTAAAGGCATCAAAGCCCGCCTCAATACCTAAGCGTTCAACAAAACCTTGATGCATTTTATGAACATATTCATCGAGTAAGCGATTTAGCCTAATGTCATCGGCTTCTTCTAATACCAAAATATCGGCCGTCTGCATGGCGTTGTAAAAGGATTGCGGTAGTGCTGAGCGGCCAATCAGAAAGCTTTCATCCTCAAGTAGTAGGCAGGAATGATTGCCCTGTTGGTGGCGGAGTAGTGCGATGGCGAGCTGATTTTCAAAGTTTATTTGCGTTGGTTGTGGGTCGATATTTTTGCCAAAACTCGATCCTCTGTGATTGGCTATACCCTCAAGATCGACCGCTTCTTTGCGTTGTATTAAAAAATCGGTTTTACCACTGCCCGTCATGCCACTCAGGCTTAGCAAGGGTTGCTGGCTTGGCGCAGTCTCAATTACACCAATTAAATATTGGCGCATGCCTTTGTAGCCGCCCTGTACATAAGGTACGGCAGCGCCCGCTTCTTTCAGCCATTGTTGAGTTAATTGTGAACGCAGGCCTCCACGAAAGCAGTACAGGTATGCCTCGGGCTGAGCTGCTAAAAATCCTAACCAAGCATCAATTCGTTGTTGTTTTACCGCGCCATGCACAAGGGAATGGCCCAAGGCTATTGCGGCTTGTTGACCTTGCTGTTTATAGCAAGTGCCGACCTTTTCCCGCTCCTTATCGACCATTAACGGCAGATTGACTGAGGAGGGAAACGCGCCGCGATTAAATTCAATTGGTGCCCTTAAGTCGATCAACGGCTGTCCAGCAACAAAGATATCGCGATATTGCTGGGCCGGGATTAGCGTTGTTGTCATTAACACAGCACCACATTGGTCGCGGTGGTCGGGGCTTCTAATGAACCAATACAAATAGGTTCAATCTGATTGGCATTGAGTAGCGCCACTAACTCCGCTTCGGCTTCACTTGATACCGCCACTAACAAACCGCCACTGGTTTGTGGGTCACACAATATCGCTTTTTGATAATCGGTTAGGGCGGGTAAGTGCTCGCCATAACTGTCGAAGTTCCGATGGGTGCCACCGGGAACGCAGCCTTGCGCTAAGTAGTCGAGGGCGCGAGGTAAGAGCGGCACGGCATCGAGTGTTAATTTGGCGGTGAGTTTAGCGCCTTGGCACATTTCGAGCAGATGGCCCGCAAGGCCAAAGCCAGTGACATCCGTTAGGGCGTTTACGCCATTAATCTTCGCAATCTGGGCGCCTATGCTATTGAGCTGGCACATGGCATTCACCGCAATGTGGCTATCTTCGTCTTTTAGCTTCTTCTGCTTTTGTGCCGTGGTGAGGATGCCAATCCCGATAGGTTTTGTGAGATACAAGCGATCGCCCGCTTTAGCGGTATCGTTTTGTTTTAAATCGGTTAAGGCGATTTGCCCAGTCACAGCCAGCCCAAAAATGGGTTCAGGTGCATCGATACTATGACCGCCAGCCAGCATAATGCCTGCTTCCATACAGGCTTGACGACCACCATCAACCACTTGCTGCGCGATTTCGGCTGGTAATTTGTTGATTGGCCAACCTAAAATCGCAATCGCCATCATCGGCGTGCCACCCATGGCATAGATATCGCTAA
Organism: Shewanella cutis; assembly: GCF_022410515.1. Lineage (GTDB taxonomy): Bacteria > Pseudomonadota > Gammaproteobacteria > Enterobacterales > Shewanellaceae > Shewanella > Shewanella cutis. Next base: position 72,714 of record NZ_JACSDI010000019.1, read on the forward strand.
TCGCATTGGTGGCGGCAATGCGGCCAAAGGTAAAGGGGTCATCCACGATAGGCATAAAAAAATCAGTGGTACTGATAATGCCGACTTCATCATTGAGTTTATACACGGCCGCATCATCGCGACTCTGATTACCGACTAGCAGATTAGGATCGGTAAATACGGGGAGCTGAGAGGCTAAAATGGTCGTCAGTACCTTGGGGGAAATTTTACAGCCACAACCTGCACCATGACTATATTCGGTGAGTTTGATGCTATCGGGAGAAGGTAGTGTGGAATTCGACATGAGCCTAACATCCTGTAAAAAGTGAATGAGGCATCATCATAATAGGATACGGCCACCATGCAAGGCGGCCGTATCATTTTTACCGAGAATTGTGGCCTAGCTATAAGTTGCTGTCAGGCTCTTCCAGCTTTTTTGCTGGTTCAGAAATCGGGTTTTTAGCTCTTCAACTTGCTGCAATAATTGCTGATCGACCAGTTGCTTACGTTTGGCCTCTAACAGTGTCTTTTGGGCTTGGTAATATTCGAGTAAGTGTTGTTTCATCAACTCATACTCTTGTTGAATTTTTTCAATGATTTCATCGGCATTTGGCAAATTGAGCACTTTGTTTTTGGCATGCAGAAGTTGCATCTGTAAGCGAGCACTCTCAATCCGCTCCTGCGGACTCGTGCGTAAATCTTTGGCTAAACCGACCCAAGATAAAGACTTAATCAACCACTTAGTGGGATCGTAATGCCACCACTTGATGCCGTTACGGTAATCGTTTTCAAAGATATGGTGGAAATTATGGTAACCCTCACCGTAGGTCAGTACAGCCAGAAAACCGTTGTCGCGGGCGGTATTTTTATCGGTATAGGGTTGGCTGCCCCACACGTGAGCGAGGGAGTTGATAAAGAAGGTGCAGTGATGCACGACCACTAAGCGCAGGAGCCCCGCCATCAACAACATGCCTGCGATATTCCCTGTAAACCAACCTAATAAAGCCGGTAGACCAATGTTCATAAGGAGCACAAGTGTAAGATAGTGCTTGTGCTGCCACATAACGATACGATCGTTCTGCAAATCGCGCACGTTTTGATAGTCATGGTAACGCTGAGCTTGGTATTCGCGCAGCATCCAACCGATATGGCTGTACCAGAAACCCATTTTGGCGGAGTAGGGGTCTTTATCATTATCATCGACATGCTTATGGTGCACTCGATGATCTGATGCCCAATGTAATGCACTGTTTTGCAATGCTAATGCACCGCCAAGCGCGTAGAGGAAACGCACCGTAGGGTGAGCTTTGTAGGCTTTGTGTGACCAGAGTCTATGGTAACCTGCGGTGATCGACAGGCCACTGGCAAAGGCTAAGACCACAAAAGCAATCCATTCGCTGGCACCGTAACCCTGGGTTAGGCCATACCAAGGAACGAGGATAACTGCACTGAGGAAGGTAAGGCTAAAGAGGATGACATTTAGCCAGATGATAGGGGGTTTATTCATTATAGTTTCCAATATCCGCATTTGAGCGTACAACTGTAAGCTAATTTAGCCTAGCAATCATATTTGGTCAAGGTGGACGGGGCTGTCTTTCAGACGCAAAAGCGGTATTATCGCGTCATTACATTCAGTTAGTGGATTGAAGAATGGGTATTCGTGCACAGCAAAAAGAGAAAACTCGGCGGGCTTTGGTCGATGCGGCTTTTAATCAGCTTAGTGCTGAGCGAAGTTTCTCTAGCTTAAGTTTGCGAGAAGTGGCGAGGGAAGCCAACATTGCACCCACATCCTTTTATCGTCATTTTAAGGATATGAATGAGCTCGGGTTAACCATGGTTGATGAGGGTGGTCTCACCTTAAGGCAAATGATGCGTAAGGGGCGGCAACGCGCCGAGGCGGGCGGCAGTGTGATCCGTATTTCTGTCGATACTTTTATGGAAGTGCTTGATTCTAATCCAAATGTATTCAGAATCTTACTTCATGAGCGCTCTGGCACCTCGGCGGCTTTTCGCGCAGCGGTAGCCCGTGAGATTGAGCATTTCATTTCTGAACTGGCTCATTACACTGAAGCGACAGCAGGCCGCACGCCTATGCTGGCCAGAGCACAGGCTGAAGCATTAGTGACCTTAGTGTTTAATGCTGGAGCGTCGGCATTGGATATGAAGCGTGCCGACCGTAAAGTGCTCGCCGATCAATTAGTGATGCAGCTGCGCATGGTCGCCAAGGGCGCCGAAGCATTACAACATAAAGTTGAACATCGTTAAGTAAGATTGTGATTGAACCTAAGAACAAAGGAGCCATTGGCTCCTTTGTTCTTAGGTTCATAGAGTCGCCTAACGCCGCTCTAGCAGTACACCTGTTTCCATATGATCGGTATAAGGGAACTGATCGAACAGGGCAAAACGGGTGACTTTGTGGGTCTGATTTAATTGCTGCAAATTGTCTTTTAAGGTGTTGGGATTGCACGAGATATACAAAATCCGCTCATAACCTTGCACTAACTCCAACGTGGCAGGGTCAATACCAGCTCTTGGTGGGTCGACAAAAATGGTGTTGCAGACATAGCTATCCAGATCGATGCCTTCTAAACGTCTAAAACTACGTTTTTTGGCCATCGCATCGCTAAACTCTTCCGCCGACATGCGGATTATTTGCAGATTATCAATGCCGTTGATTTCGATATTGTATTGGGCTGCATCCACTGAAGGCTTGGCCAGTTCTGTGGCCAATACGCGATTAAAGTTTTGCGCCAGTGCGATAGAGAAGTTGCCATTACCACAATACAGCTCGAGCAAATCCCCTTGGCTATTTTGAGTCACATCAATCGCCCACTCCAACATCTTGATCGCTACTTTGGCATTGGGTTGGGTGAAGCTGTTCTCTATTTGTTTATAGTGAAGCACTTTGTCGTTTACTTGCAGTGACTCAACTACAAAGTCTTTATCTAAATCGATTTTTTGCTTACGGGCACGGCCGATGATGTTGACCTTAAATTGGCTGCTCAATCTGGCTTTAAGAGCGATCGCTTCGGTGCGCCATTGGTCATCAAGCTGTCTGTGATACAGGAGTGACACTAAAATCTCACCACTCAATGTGGATAAAAAATCTACTTGGAAGAGTTTGTGGCGTAGACTGTAGTTAGGTTTTAGCTCGGCAATTAAGGCCGCCATCATCTCATTGATTAGGGTGCTTGCAGGCAGATATTGATCACAGCGAACCTTATCATTCAATACCTTATCGAACATGTAATAGTATAAGTCGTCACCTTCATGCCAAACGCGAAACTCGGCACGCATCCGATAATGCGCCGGGTCAGAGGCAAACACTTCAACACTCGGTGTCTCAAATTGGGCAAAGGCTTGCTCAAGCTTGATACGCTTTGCCACTAACTGCGCATCATAGGTTGCGGGGTCCATTGCTGCTAAATTCATTGTCGATTCACCGTCACTGTAAATGGGGGCGCAAATATTATACTAGGTGACACGAATGTCCAGCATCTTGGTTTTGCGGTTTGATCAAAGCTGTGGGAAAATCCGCCCCTTCACGGGGCAACGTAATTCACTGGAGATGGGCTTGTCGCAACCAATATTAGTATTCGATTCAGGTATCGGCGGTCTATCTGTGTTGGCAGAAATTCGTAAACGGCTGCCCCATCATGACTACTGCTATGTGTTTGATAATGCCAGATTGCCCTATGGTGAATTAGAAGAACAGGAGCTGGTCTCGGGGTGTGTCTCGCTCATCAGTCAATTGGTTGAGCGTACCCATGCCGCCATTGTCGTCGTAGCCTGCAATACCGCCAGTACCGTCGTGCTACCAGCGCTACGTGCAAAATTGCATATTCCTGTTGTCGGCGTAGTCCCTGCGATTAAACCCGCGGCCCTGTTATCTAAAAGTAAGCGGATTGGTCTGCTCGCTACCCCTGGCACGGTGAAGCGCCATTATACTCACGAGTTAATCAGTCAATTTGCCGATGATTGTCATGTAGAACTCTTTGGATGCTCAGAGCTGGTGATGATGGCTGAACAGAAGATTGCCACAGGTCAATTGGATATAGCGAGATTAACTCAGATTCTATCCCCTGTTGTGGATGCTAATTTAGATGTGCTTGTGCTGGGATGCACTCATTTCCCAATGCTACGCGATGAATTACAACAGGTATTTGGCCAAGGCGTGACTTTACTTGATTCGGGAGAGGCGATAGCGAAACGAGTGGATGCACTGTTAGCCCATGGTAAAAACGTAAGTCATAATAGCGAGTACGAGAGGAACAGCTCTTTAATGCAGGGTTTTTATACGAAAGCGGAAATTTCTGAGGGACTAGCAGCAACATTAGCTGATTGTGGCTTTTCAACTTTAGAGCGAATTACCACAATCAACACGAAATGAGCGATTAATGCAGATTATTCATCGGTGCCTGTTCGATCCGCAGCTTCAGAATCCTGTGTTTTCGCTTCTCTTACCTTTAACGTCCTTTCTTGGAAGTTAAAATCATTCAGTTTAACCATTGCTTTTTGAGCACCTGCCTCGGACATTTCAACAAAGCCAAATCCTTTACGACGGCCTGTTTTACGATCACGCACTAAACGGACTGAGTTCACTGGGCCGAATTCACCAAATAAGACTTTTACTTCTCCCTCGTGCACACGATAAGGCAAATTACCCACATAAAGTGTCATTGTCGGACCAACATATTGCTCATCAGCAGCTTGAGCGATACCTGAATCAGGGACAAATTTAAAGATAAGCGTGGTAATAATCACGCCAGCAACAAAGGCGATGTAAGCAGGTAATGTTGTTGCAAATTGAGATAGCGCGATTGCGCCAAGAATGGCAATAACCAAAACAATAAGAAATGACTTTTGCATATAAATGCTCTCTGAATGAAATAGAAAATGATAAATAACTGTTAACAGCAAGTCATATGGTAATGAATTATTTACTTTTACACTAGACCGCTGCCGAAAAATTGAGCGCGAATTATCATTTATCAGATAAAAAATTACTTTCAGATCGAATAACAACGCCAAAATAGATAAAAAATAAACACAATGGTTAAAATGTCGGCGTACAGTGTCGATAGGCGAAAAAAGCCCTTGCGCAAAAAGTTCTGCTGCCTATAATGCGCATCCACTGACACGGCAGACAGCGATACGCAGTTGCAAGTGCCAGTACATCAAGTGATTCACTCCTTGATGAGCGAAAAGAAAGTTTTAAAAACTACTTGACGCAAAAATGGGAATGCGTAAAATACGCAGCCCTGACCCGCTAAAATCACTTGTGATAATGCGAAGGTCAACGCTCTTTAACAATTTATCAAGCAAATCTGTGTGGACACTCACAGGTGTTGAGTTAATCGAAATTACTCTGCCGTTTGGCGAGTAATCAAAGAATTAAATCAATGAATGAGTGTTCATAGCAATATGTACATAAC
>NZ_JACSDI010000001.1 GCF_022410515.1 Shewanella cutis
TCCGAACGTTTGAAACTTTATCATGCAAAAACCATCCGTGCTGACTTGATCCCTGCGCACCTTTTATATAGAAAAACTCAATGTCATCTTTAGGGTTGTTCATAGTTACAATCCCTTGGCCGAAATCAGTAAAATCAATCAGCGCGTAAGCTGTTGCGCTAAACTGCCCACGAAAATCAAACGCGCGGAATCTGTCGGTAAAAGTGGTTGGAACTCTTAATGTTAATACTTGGTTCGGGTCATAGAGAATCCATTCAGCGCCGTTCCATTTGTAGTAATCAGCATCGCCAGTCACCTGATTATCTACCGAACACCACGCGTCAACGAACTTTTCACTTGGGTTATTTGAGTAATAAATGTCTCGCTCAGATATGGATGTAAACGTAAACCACCAATGGACATTTGGCGTTTCTTTCACGACCTCCAGCGGATCTAGCGCGTAGTCACAGCCGATTACAACGTCCATATCGGCTTTTACGTGCTCAACGTGGCCGTTGATTGTAACTTCTTTATAAGGAAGGATATTGCTGACAAACCAAGGAATAGTACCGTTCCCTTTGAGTTTTATGCCGCTGAAACGCACAAACAACGGCGTTCCGCCTTCAATAATGTAAAAGTTAGGTTTAACAACAACTTGCTGACTTGTGTCAACTTGATGCTGAGTAATGTCAACATTAAAGTCAACAACTGGCGATCCGGTGTCATCGTTACCTAGCCAGTATTGAACGCGCATACGACCAGCACTCGCTGGCATGATGATAAATGAGTATGTTAGGTTGTTGCCATTTGTTGTGTAATTGACGTTAATTGGTGAATCCATCACTACAGTTGCATTTAGATTGACGTCTAACTGTTTTGATTTGCCAAGCGAATAAAACTTAGGATTGCTATAACTACCATTTGCAGGATCGAAACGGTTTATCAGCACCAAGCCGTTTTTATTGTCAGCCAACTTAGCGCCAATAGCGTTAACGCCATTGCTTAAGCCGAAATCTTTACCAAAAAAGAGCGCATTCGACTGCAGCTCTAATGGTGATTTCGAAATAGTTCGATCTCGCTCTTTGTCATATTTAAAAAGATCTGAAGAGCCACCGCCACCACCCGCACCATTCTTCCCAAAGTAGCCGCCCATATTACACCTCGACTTGTATATGTGCTGGAGCAGCATGGCCCAAGACGAACAGTTCTTCACTGCCCTGCTCGACATAAAAAATATCGGTTAATCGCGCTGGGACAATGCGGTAGGCTTTAGTGTCAACTGGCGGTTTTGCTGTGCCAAAATGCACCCGAATACCATACATAAATTGCACTTGAATACTGAAGGCGGTACCGGCGGGAATATTGTAAAGCTGGTTTACAGATACATATTCATCGGTATCTATGATTTTGATATCTTTAGTCGGCATGGTGCCCCCTTAATCAAGTTAGCAATAAAAAAAGCCACCGATTTGGTGGCTTAATTTTTATCATTCGGTTTATTGGAGTAACGCACTATCAAGCGGGTGTTGCGTTGCCAGTAACCGCCATATATATCGTAGCGGCTAAGGCGGCCATAGAGATGGTGCAGGATCTTGCCTTCGCCAACATAAACAGCAGCGTGATTTACTCGCTGGCTTTGGATTTGCATTAGTATCACATCGCCAATTTGCAGATCGGCTAGATTGATATTTGGCAGCGCCACAAATCCCGCTTTGGCAAAGTTATCGAGGTATAGCTCTTGTTCGCCTTCCCACCAGCCGTCTTGACGTGAAAAGTCTGGCAAATGGATTTGTTGCACCTCACTGTACCAGTCGCGCACGCAGCTATAGCAATCCCATACACCATGCACAAACGGACGGCCAAGTAGCGGTTTTCGCTCACCCGTTGGCACTATGGTGCGTAAGTCGCCGTCAGGCCAGCTGAGGATATGCCAAGGCAAGCCGCTAGCCTCACACATGGCGCGATCGCGCTCACTGGGTTTGCTGCTGGCGTTTGGGTGGCTGTGGCATATACCGATGATTGCGCCTTGTTCGTCAATATCCGCGTATTGCTGCGGATCAATCACAAATTCATCTGCTTTGTTAGTTGCCTTGTTTTCACATGGCACATATCGCGCTTTATTGCCTTGCCGGATAAGCAAGCCGCAACACTCGTGAGGGTAGCAACTGTCCGCATGCTGACTAAAGGCATGTAAAATGGTTGGATGCATTTGGACCTGCTTAACGTATTAGCCTCACGCTTGGGAAGCCGCCGTGGGGTAGTTCGGCATTTTCGCCAAAGCGTAAGGTGCAGCCTTTGATTGTGCCTGAGCACTGGTCGAGTGCAGGATCGTCGGTTGGTTGGTCTTCGTCGGTAAACATGGCCTCACCCGTGTAGCCGCAATCTGCACCGCGATATTCGCCACGCTGACACCAGTAACAATAGGCGGTCATTTGTCGGCCGATTTTGTAGCCTGAAAGGTCAGCAGGGTTAGACAGCTCAAAGGTAACGGCAACATTATCCTCGTTGACCTTTTTATCGACATACCAAATCTCAACCGCTTCTTGAGTAGGATCCGCTTCGCTATTGCCGCTAGGGAAGTTGGCGGCATCAAGATATTTTGCCAGCGTTCGGCGTATCGTTACCTTGGCTTGCTCCATATTTTGAAAGTACAAACACAAGGCGCTGATGCTGCCATCGAGGTTAGCCACCGTTAGGGTTGGCGTGCTGGGTGAACCGTCGGAGTTGACCTCAACCCCTTCTAACTGCGCAGGCCACGGGCTGTACTCTTCACCCTGCCAATAAATTACCTTTGCGGATAGAGGTTGCTGTGTTTGTGCTGCTTGGGTTAACTCAGCTTCTGTGTATGCAAGGTTATGTGAATGAAAGCGCAGGATATCGGCACCAAAGGCGGTACCGTCGATCTCGTAGAGAATAATCTCATTGCCCGGTTCTAGGGTTTGAATATCAGCACTAAGCATCAGCGCCACCTTTGGTCCATAGCTTGCCTTGCTCGATTATCGCTAAGCTATGCGCCTGGCGAATTTGATCCACAGTAACCGCCACTTCGGTGTTATCTGCTAAGCGCCAAATGGTTGAGGTTATACCTTCCTCATCAGAGGTGTGCATTGCAGACAGCATACGGCGTTGTGCTTCTTCATGACCATCAAACATCAGCCCATCAACTTCTACGATAATAGAGTTAACCGCCGCGGCCCGTTGAGTGCGAAATAGGTATTCTTCAATGCTAATGCCATCTATCAGTATTTCAGCGCGATATTGTTCGATGGTTTTATGTTGTGGGCGTTCTGGCATTGGCTCTGCAAATAATGGCTGCTCAATCACTTGCTGTTCTTGCTCATCTATCGGTAGCGCTGGCGCATTCAGCTCAGCATGCGTTTTACGCGCAAGCCATGCTTGATACTGCTCGAACCAATCCCATTGCAGCGTGACTGCATATAGCTCGATAAACTTATTGATCACATGATGCATGGCGGGATTAGCGGCATGCAGCCTAGTCACTCGAAACACATCATCGAGTGACACGGCATAAGGCCTTTGCTTAATAACCTTCTCTGGCAATGTTTGCGCACCATTTTCGCCAGTGGTGACATCTTCATAAAACATTTCCATGATTACACCTTATTTTTAAACCAGCCAAGAGGCTCACGAAGGCGAGCTGTGCCAACAACTACAGTCACCCCATGATCATTGGGCTTGGTTGATTGGTTATCGACAATAGTTTGCTTGCCATCATCGCCAAAGCTTGTGCCGTTATGTCTAAGCTCGGTATAAGCAAAATGAGGAACTGCTTGCTGATTAATATTGGCGAGATAGCTAACCACCTTAAACGCCGGTGAATTATTGGCTGGCGCTCCAAGAGTTAGCGGTGAATGAGTAACCCCGTCAAAGTTGCTTGCTGAAGTTAATTTACCAGTTCCATCGATGGCGCAGGATAATAGCGACTTATTATTAACTGTTACACCTGAATTGTTTTTCAAGACTTTGCCAATTAACGACTCACCCAGCAGTGCGCCGTTTTCAGGTCGATAATCTGAAGATGCAAAGACGTTATATGGTACTAGGCTAGCTAGTGCAGCATTTTGTGCTGGCTCAGTTTGTTTAGCGAAGGCTTGATATTGAGAAATCCACACCAACTCAGCCGATCCAGAAGGAGTACCATTTGTCGGTCCTTCAATATTTAGATTTGCTACACTCCAAGTAGAACCATTGTTTAGTGAGAACACCTGTATAGCGCTTGCTTTAATGGCTTTTCTTGACATTTCCCATACAGATGCCGCATTAACAACTAAACCACCTATCCACCCATTTTTTAGTTGAGGTGTTGAGTATATATTATTAGCACTTCCTGCTATTTCAGTAGCTAAAAATGATCCGCCAGCATAATAAGGCAACTCACGCCGCTGAATTGGATAAATGACTTCATCCTTGTTGATTGTAATAGATCCATATAAAGCAGTATCCCATCTAATCCAATTTTCACCAGCGCCAACACCGCTTCCTTTTGCCCAGATTTTAACGTCTTTTTTTGAACCATTACTTGATGTAAAAGTTAAATAATCACCAATATTCCATTGATTTGAATCAGTTACATATAAAGCACCATCATTAATTAAGGTGTTTAATTGCGTTGCTGGATCATTAACCTTGGTAAATGATAAATATTCAAAACCTCGATAAGTACCATTATCAACTTTATGGGCTGCTCCTTCATAATCAAAGCTTTCAACTCCATTAGCCGAGTAGCGCATATCACGACATACGCCGCCAAAACCATCTGCATAAATAGCGTCGTAATAGCGCCCACCGATTTCAGGACGTCCAGATTTTCCGCTGGCAATAGAACCAGAACCAGCAAGCAATTTTGCAGGATCAAAACAATCTGCTTTTGATGTGATGCTAGCAGCGGTGTTGTGCCAAAAAGTATCGCCAACAAATTTTGCAGCACCTAGCGGGTTGAATGATGGATGATATCCGCCATCATTTAAACGGAGCACATTGCCAAAATAGAGCAGGTTTTTACCTTCTTTAAGCCATAGATCGCCAAATGAATTGAGTGTGTATCCTTGTTCAGTTGGGGATGGCACACCATCAGTCGTGCCAGCAAATGAAACCTTGTATAGCTGCCACTGATAGATTTTTCCATCTGTGCCGATATAGGTGGTGTTGGCATTGGCCGAGAAGAAATCTTTTTTCTGCTGGTCTGTCGCGGTAAATAGGTTTACTGCTGCACCTACGCCACGCAACCCGCCTTGATAAGCATTAGGTGATGCTGCGCTTATCTCAACCTTTTCTGCCTCAATGCCATACATATCCATGCGTTCAGGTAAAATAGAGGTTGGATGTGATGGCAGAGTTAGTACAAATTGATTAGTTAAGTTGAAAACTATACCGTCAATGTGTACCGATGCATTATCTGTTTTAGATCCACCTACCCCACCAGCTTTACCAATAAGCAAGGTATTTGGTGTAGTTAGCGCGGTATAAAGCCCTGGCTTGCATTCGTTAACTTGCTTGCCTGATTCATGATTACCAAAACTAACCCACGCACTCGCGGCATAGCGCTCTTTGTTCTGCGCCCGAATCGCTTCAAACTGCGCTTGTGACATGGCGGCGGAAAGTACTTCTGCGGCTAAAAAGTTGCGGTTGGTTTTTTCAAATGCTGATCGAGCGGTATCGCCACCCGTGCCCGCTGGCTGGGTGCCTAGATTAATTGTTTCAAATGCCATTGGATTGCGCCCTAATTAAGGATGAAATGCTTGTTCAAAAGTGGTGGCAATGCGATACATACCGCCGCCTAATGGTGTGTTAGTGACCTGTTTAACTTGCCAAAGTGATGCAGTGCCAAGTGGCGGCGTCCAGATAAATGACTTAGCGCCTTGGTGTTCGTCAAGAAAGGCGACAATCGCCTCGGCCGTGGCTTTGTTTTTGGTAAACGTCAGCGGCCAGCTTTGCACTTTGCTGTTAATGCCATCGCCTACTGATTGGCGGTAGCCATCACCAAACTGAGCGGTGCGAGTACGGTATTGGGTGTCGCCTGTGGCGCCGTTATCTGGTGCCCATGTGAATGTTTGCGGCATTAACGATAACCTCCCGCAATCGTGCGACCAATTTGGCCGTTAGGCTTTAAGTCATTAGCTAGCAATTGGCGATATTTTTGCTCAACAAACTTGCCGAGCTCGCTGCCGAACTGGCTTAATGCTGGCGTATCGGCCGTGGTGGTAGCGTTGCCACTTTGATCAATATTTACTTCAACATGCACTACACCTGCGCCAGCCATGGCCGCTGCTGGCACGCCGTTATAGGCTGCGCCGCCTGCTACACCGCCGTCCGCATAACCTTTGTGACCTTTGCGCATGGCTTCGACCGTGGCCACACCACCCGCACGGGCTACATCGCGTTGCGACCAAACTACCTCGCCTTTGTGGACTATGCCAGCTGGCTCGTATTTACCACCTGCGCCCGTGTAACCGCCGGATGAATAGCCAACGGCTCCACCTTCAGCAAATCCGCCAAAAATGTTGCTGGCGATACCTGCAATCGCCTTTTGCATGGCGATTTTGGCGAGATCTGACAAGATAGACTTAGCTAACCCGGCAAAGTCGGCCTTACCCGTGGTTACAAAGTCGGTTAAGGCGTCTGTCATGCCACCAAAGGCGCTATCAAATAGCTTTTCAGTTTGGCCTGCCATATCCGCGGCGGCATCAATGTAGTTTTGCATTGATGAACGGGCACCATTAGTCCAGTCGGCTTGTTTGGCGTCGAGGGCGATATAGTACTCGTCCTGCGCGGCTAATCGGTCGCTGAGGTTTTGCTTAAGCATGGCAAGCTGGGCTTGGTACTCTTCGGCAGTGGTGCGGCCTGCGAGGTTATCTGATAATGCTTTCCCCTGAGCGCGTTCAATATCGCGCTCAATGCTTTGGCGATCACCTAGGCGTTGCTGGGCTTTATCGCCTAAGCCAAAACTGGCGAGTTTGTCGGCATTGCGTTGTTGTTCTGCGGCCAAGTTGGCGGCAAGGTTGGCACTGTAGCTTTGCAGGCGCAGCGCTTCATTACGCTTTTTAAGTTCTTCATCGAGGGCGACATTTTTTTCAAGTTGGGCGCGGATCACCGACTGCTCAGCGAGCAGACTTTTTTGCTGGGCGGTGAGTACATCTTTGTTTTTGATGTCGGCGATTTGTTGCTCAAACTGCAATAGCTCTTTTTGTGATTGCGTGAGCTTAGTGTTACTGTCTAGCTGGCCTTGCAAACTTGCTTGAGTTTCGCGCAGGCGCATAAGGTAGCTAGTTGCGGCATCATCAGCAAAGGCTTTGGTGGTTTTAGCAGAGTCTTTAAACTTTTCTTCAATCGAGGCCAGATCACGTTTAATTTTATCAGCATTGAGCAAGGCACTATTGGGATCGGCCTTGCGTACCTTCTCGATATTGTCGTTGTATTCCTTAATTGCCTTATTGCGTTTTTGCTCGGTTGTAAGGCTTTCTTCTGTGACTTTGGCAATAGCACGTTGGGCTTCGATGGAGTCTTGGTTTAGTTTGGCTCGCTTTTCCTGCTCTGCGCTGCGGTCACGTTCAGCCTTCATAAGCGCCATCACTGAATCACGTTCAGCTTCCAGTGCCTTTAATTCTTCCCTAGCTAGGCCGTAACCCCATTCACCTTGCTTTGTTTTAGGGCGTAGATCTTCGATACGTTTTGATAATGCTGAATACTGCTGTTCGAGCGTGTCTGCACGGCCAATATTAAGTATTTGATCCCACGACTCTACGGCACCCGTTTTAATCGCCTTCCATGCTTTTTCAATCGTGCCTAGGTTGCCGGTGATCTCCTTGGTGCGCTGATCAATGGCATTGCTATAGGCACTAAAGGCCAGTTCCGCTGCTTCAGTGGATTTACCCGCTTCTTTTAAAGCGGCAATTTGCTCAAAAGTCGATGCGCTGAGGAAGTTAAACTTTTTGTTGAGTTCTTCGGCGGCTTTTACCGGGTCATCGACCAGTTTGACAAACTCTGCCACCGTATCAGCAACCGCTTTACCCGTGGTATTTTCCATTTGCACGGCGGCAAGGCCAACTAACTCAATTTGGCTGGCAGTAAACTTGCCAGTATTGGCGACCTCGGCCAGTGCTGCGGCGGCTTGGCGTTGAGTGCCGCTAATGGCATCAATACGCCTGGCGGCGCCCATGAGTTGGTCAGAGGTTGCACCCGCTGAGTTGCCCGTCAATATCAGCGCATTGCGCAGCCTGTCGGCTTCTACGCTGCCTTGATAATAGGCTAATGCCATTACACCCGCTGCAGAGGCGGCAATAGTAAATGGGTTGATTAAACCCATAATATACCCGCCCATGGCTTTAGCCGCTGGGCCAATACCACCGAACATATCCTTAAGCTGACCACCTTGCTGCAAGAATACCGTCATCGGGTTTTGCCCAGCTTGCAAGGAAACCGCGATATCGGTGAACTGCGCAGGCAAGCCGCGAGTAGCAAAGGCCATTTGTTTTGCTGATAGGCCGTTTTTATCAAATTCAATGCTGGCTTTACCTACTTCACTGCGCATCTGCGCAATTTTTTTGCTGTAGGTATCGTATTCCGTTTGCCCTAGAGAGCCAGATTCACGGTGGCGTCGTAGCTGCTGCTCCATTTTGTCTAGCTTGCTGTACTCAGCAACTAGCGGATCAATTTGCCCAAGTAAGCGGTTAAGTTCGGCTTTTTGTTTTGCAGCTGCCGCTTCGGTTTTTGCTAAGGCGCGTTCTGCCTTAGTTTGGCCTTCAACAAAGCTGCCTGTTTCGGCAACCATGTTTAGCGTGAGTGTGCCGAGTGACTTATTCGCCATGGGAATTCCTGCTTGGTGTTCTGCTTTGTGGGTGGCCATCCTTGGCCTTATTGCTGTTAATCGGTTTGCTTTTTAATTGCGCTGGCTTTGAGCATCATTAACACATCGTCAACGGTGGCTTCTGACTGCTCTGCCTCGTCTAACTGACTGAAGATCATAAAATCTTCAAACTTGGCTTTGCCGCCGTGAATGGTGTTGATGTGATGCATTTGTGCTGCGGCAATGCGCTCTTGCCGCGCCTGAATACTTAAGGGGCCGAACTTTGCTCGGTAGGCGATCCAGTCGATGACTTCTCGGTGCGTGAGGTTTTGCTGGGCTTCTTCGATAGTTCGTCCGCCGACTCCTGCGAGCACGAGCTCGTGCCAGAATTCGTGGTCGGCGGTAAGGTTTTTGGGTCAGGCTTTAACCCAATGCCGTTAACCTCGTTAATGGCGCCAATTAAGGCGTAACCTAAAGAGTCGCAAATCGGGCCATGGGCTTCATTGCCAAGAATATCGTCAGCTTCAAATAGTGGTTTACCTTGCTCATCAACCACACTCCCAAGGATTCGAGCAGTTAACCAGTCAGTTCCGCGATTTAAATTGCTGGATTCTGCTTGCGCGGTGGCGAATGACTCTTTACGAATAAAAACGGTGGCTTTATGGGTTTCACCATTGGGGTTTATCCAGGAAATTTCGCGGCGTTCTGGTTTAGCTTGAGCAAAAGAACCAGACTGAATAAGGCTTGCAACACTTAATTCCATGATTATTCCTTAGGATTAAGTTAATTAAGATAAAAAGCAAAAGCCCACGGTTAGGTGGGCTTTACGGATGGTTTAACCAAAATTAAGGCGTTGTTGCTGCAGGGGTAAGCTTGGGATCGCCAGAGACTTGAATGCCAATAGTACTTTTAACCACATCGTTTTGCGCAAAAGTAAATGGGTAGGCCGTCATAAAGCCTTCAAAGGTGATCCATGTGCGGGTAGTTGGCAGTACAAGGGCTTTGGCAGCGACGGTTGGCGCGATATCTTTACCATCTGACCAGCCAAGCGCCCATTTAATGGTAGTTCCGGCGGTTTTTAGTTGATGCAAACGTAAATGCGCTTCGTGCTTTGGGTCGACGTTAATACCAAAGGTAGCTGCGCCTGGTGATTTTAAGCCAGCCACAAACTCACGGGCATCAGCTTCAAGCGGAGTGGTTTCTATGGGATCAACTGGGCTATCGATACCGTCGATACTTGTCACGGCGATGATCGCTAAAACAGAATCATCTGCCGGATCGATTGCATAGAGCTGGGTGCCCTGCGTTTTCATACTCATGTTGTTGCTCCTAACAATAGCCTTGCGGCAGATACAAAAAAGCCCCTGAAGTTGCAGAGGCTTTTGGTTTTAAGTTGCTTTGTGGTTTTTAAGGCTAACGAGTGACTAGCCAATCAATATCAAAGCTGTGGCGGTAATTGCCGGTTTCTTTGTCTCGGTCATCACCGTTGTAATTGGTGGTGTAGGCATCAAGTTCGATGGCGTGGCGAATCGCATCACCCACTGCTGAGGCGGTGGCGCCTGAGTCGGCGTATACATCCACCTGCAGGGTAAATGCATCTGTATCTGGCCTGCCAGCTAAATAATTTTCAGGGCTACCGCCGATCACTTGCCAAACGGCATAGGGCTTTGGCTCGTTTTGTTCTGCTTGCCCAAACGGATAAAGCCTTACTGGGTTAGTGCCCAGTAGCGCGGTGACCTCTGGGCTATTACTGCAAACCACAAAAATTGGCGCGGTGCTCATGAAAGTGCCTTATCGAGTTCTTTATCAAATTCAAAGGTAAAGCTGTTTATCACTTGGTTGATATTGTTAGTCAACGCTGGGCGCATAAATGGCTGTGCTTGGGCGCGTTCGGTACCGAACTCCACTAAATGCCAGTGTGGGGTATTGCCGCGTGCGCCTTCGTCGGCATTTGGCGTTGGAATGCGTCCGCGATTGGTTGCTACACCAACGCGATACATAATCACCCCATTGCGTTGAAATAGTCGGCTAGCAAACTGTAGGGTGATGTTGTCGCGGATCCGCCGCCCTGTCTTTGGGTCATCCACTGCCAGCGCATTTTGTTGCGCCGCTTTTTTTACAATGCCAGCGGCTTTGCGTAGCGCCGCTCGTGTGCCTGTATCAAGCACTGTTTGGCTAACCTTGTTCATTTTGGCTTTGACTTCTTTTAAGCCAACAATGCTGAAATCTGAGGTTGCCATGGTTAACCTACTAAAACGTCATTTGTTTCTGACACCGGAATGATTATGCGTTTATGGCCTGATTGGCTATCAGGTAAAACGCCTTCCGGTTTGTACACCTTGCCTGCGTGGCGAATGCGAAACTCAGTTGGGAATTCTGGTCTAAAGTGGATTTCAAACTTGCCTGAAATTTGCGACTGTGCAGCCGATGCAGCAATAAAGTCTTTAACTGAAAGCGGCATAAAATCGGCCATGGTTTGAAATGCTAGCACCCAATTCTTTTTCATTTCGCCTGTTAGTGGGTCTTGCTGCTTTTGCGATTTAAAAACATCGATTAAATGCCGTAACTTGCCGCTTGCCATAGCTTATCCTATTGCCAAGTCTCTAAATTCAAAGATAAGGCTTTCGAATGCTGCGGGGACTTCAACCATTTGCACCGTTGATACGGCCTCACGGTTAGTAAACCAATGCGCCAATAGCAATAACGCTGCATGGGTTAAGTCTTGGCTTTCTTCTATGATGATTGCCTTTGGTGGCTTTGGATCTGCCGCTTCATATTCGGCCGCAGTCTCAAAAAAGGTGCAGTTCAATCGGCGTCGAATATGCGCCTCAACTGCGGCCATTAATTGTTGTAAATATTGATCTTGAAAGGTTTCTGACTCGAGCAGGTTAACTTGCCGCCGAGCAGCTTCAATGGTGATCAGCGGCATGTCGCTTACTCCTGTTTGCCTTCGGCTTGCTCTGCAGCAGCTTCATAAGGTTCTGCAACCTTAATATCAATGAGTTTTTCTGCGGTTTCTGCGTCAAACCCTGCGACATCGTCAGGTGAATAACGGGTCCATGGTTTGGTGAATAAAACGACGACTTTTGCAGCTTCAGTCGAGTCTTCTTTTTTTACAGGTAGCTTTGCCATTGCAATTTCCTCTAAAAAATGGGGCAAACGCCCCATTTTTATTAGTTACTTATCAGTTAACTGATTACTAAGCGCTTATTACCAAGCTCTTATTACCAAGTAATGCCAGTACCTAATACCAGACCTTCGGTATGGCGGAAGCCGATATCGTGCTCGGTAACTACGCGGATTAACGATTGGTTGCGGCTGAACGCTGAAACCAAGTTACCTTGATCGTCCTTGTAGGTTGCTTCGCTACTGAAGTCGATTTTGAAACTGCCGCTTTCACCGATGAGCACATCGTTAAAGTCAGCAAAGTAAATTTCGGTTTCGTTTGTGCCGGCACCAAGGTTCGATGGAATGGTGTTGGTGTGCTGAATTGGGAAGCCTTTCAGCACGCCAGAGGACATTTCTGGGTAAACTTTGTTGCCATTACCATCACGCAGGCCGAACAACTTCATATAGCTGCGTGGCGATAAACCCCAACCAGGTGTGATCATCAGCGAGTTTGATTCCATCAATTTAAGGATCAATTTATCGAGGTAGGCATCAATGTTGGCTAAATCTGCTGATCCAGTGAATGCTAAGGTTCGGCCTGCATCCGTGGCAGTCTTTTTAAAGCCTTTTGGTGTTGATGATGAACCATCGTCACGTAAGAAGGCTTTATCTTCACGCACTGCCATTGATGCCAGCATATCTTGCAGCACTAAGGCTTCAACATTGCGGCCAGCATGACCAATCAACTGGTTAGAAATCGGCACCAAGGTGATCATGGTTTTGGCTGACAATTTAACATCGTCCAGTGATGCATTGGATGATAAAACATCATTGCCCTCTCCAACGTAGGATGAAGTTGAACCACCGCTCATACGTGGCAATGACATATTACCGTTTGGCAATGGCATTGAGCGCGCACCTAAGCGGCGAACAATGGTGCGATTGCGCAATAGCTCGATAACTTCCGACGCGGTATTTTGAGGCACTAATGCGCCACCTGAGCCAGCGGAGGTTTGAATCGCTAAAGCCACATCACCATCGCCAATGGTGTCGTTAGCAAAACGCGCAGCGCCTTCTAAATCACCTTTTGAAGCCGCGATCGACATTGCTAAACGTGCAAATGTCGCGCCTTGATACTGCTCGGCTTCTTTTTTAGTGTGAACCGCAGCAGAACCATTTTTACCAACTGGTTTTGCATGGGTTGCATTCATTCGCTCTGCGGCCTCTAAGCGGCCGATTTGAGCGGTAATCTCATCAAATTCCTTAGATAAGGATTCGAATTGAGTTAACTCTTCAGCGCTCAAAGAGGCCTCAGCGTCTTTTGCCGCTAGCAATTGCACTTGAGCGTTAATCTCAGCGCGTTGGCGGCGAAGTTCTTCGATTTTAAACATGGTAAAGCTCCTTCAGGTGAAAAAAATGCAGCCAATAGGCTGCACATTGTTTGCCCCGCCGCGTGGCTAGAGCTGGTTTTTGATATTCATCGCTTTGGCTTGCATGCCAATGCTTCTTGTTGGACGACTTTGCGTCATGTAGGGTTTTGCAATGGCGTTAATGGCTTCAAATGGCGTCATTAGCTCATCGGCTAGCCCCATTGTGATGGCCTCTCTTGCGCCAAAGAGTCTTGCTTGGGTATCGATGACCTTTTGCACTTCCATGCCGCGGTATTGCGCGACAGACTCGGTAAACATTCGATAGGTTTCGTCTAGGCGAGCATTAATTTCGGTAATAGCTTGCTCGGTGATAGGTTCGTGTGGGCTACCATCATTTTTATGGTCGCCACGGTAGAATGTTGTAAATTTAAGGCCTTCTTTTTCTTCTAATTTGCTGACTTCCATGTGTTCCATAATCACGCCGATTGAGCCTACGCCTGAGGTTGCGGATACAATGATTTTTGAGCACGCTGCAGCATTAAAATAGCCAGCGGAATAGGCGCTGTAGTTGACGATCGCATTAATGGGCTTGATTTGGCGCGATTGATAGATGAAATCAGCCAGTTCTTTGCAGCCAACTGCCATGCCGCCGCCAGTATTAAAATCTAAGGCGATTTCTTCGACAATATTGTTGTTAAGCGCCCGTGTCATACGGTCTTGCAGCTTTTCATAGCTGTTTAACTCGGTGCAGGCGCCGGCGATGTGACCACGACGGGCCATTAACAGGCCATGAACAGGAATAACCGCTACTCGGCCATTTGCAATGGTGTACATTCCTGAAACATCGCAGTCATCATCCGCAATGGTGGCAAGTCGCTCTGGCGGTTGCTGCTCTTGTTGCAGTGATGGGATGTCGATTGACAAGTTGCCAGTGATGCGCGGGATCAGGACTGATTTTACGGCATCAACTGCAGTTCTAGTGGCTAGCAATGGGGTATTGAATACCATGCTGGCTAAATTGGGGTAGTTTACTTGCATAGTATTGCCTCGATTTGCTGCATTTGCGCTGGTGTGGCGTTCAGGTGTTGTTGCGCTGAGTTGCTTGGTACCATGTTTAACGGGGTTAAATAGGTGTCTCCGCCTTTGATTGGGCTCATGTTCTCAAGGCGGCGGATATCGTTCACACTTAACCAGCCCCAGTTGCGGCCAATTGCGTAAGACTCGTAACGTGATTTTTGGTCGCCACGCAGCAACCCTTGCACGTTAAACTCGATATAGTACTGGCCGCGTTCTGATGGCAGTAGCAAGTCGCGGGTTTGCGCCGCTTCAATCCTTTTTAGCCATGGCAACAAAGAGTAAATTACATAGCCAAGTGACATTGACTCGATGCCTGAACCCCAAGAGGTGGTTTTTTCTGTCATCTGCACCATGTGCAGCGGGATTTTGTACAAGCGGCAAGCTTCAGCGATACCAAAGCCCCTGCTCTCGAGCAGCTGGGCTTTTTCGTTGTCCATTGATAGCTGCTTGTAGCTCATGCCCTCTTGGAGCATGGCCACTGAAAACGCATTGCGCAGGCCTGAATGACGCTCTTTAAATTTATTTAGGATCGCGTCAATTTTGTCTTGAGAGTCAATCGCTTTTACTTCATGTGGGCGCTCAATAACGCCGCTGAGCGTGGTGCCGTTGGCAAAGACATTGCCTGCGTGCTGCTCTGTCGCTAACGCCAACCCAAATACATCGGCATTGGTTTGAATGGGTGATAGACCAATGTAACCGTCAAGGCTAAATCCCTTGATGTGATGGACTAATCTTGCTGGCAACGTCTCGTTTAAGTCGATTAGATGGTAATAAGGCAGCGCGTCAGGCCCTTTTAATACCTGAACTTTGTCAGGATTAATTGGGATCAACTCTTTGATGTAACCATCGCTATCATATTCTTTTAACGCGAAGTTATTGCCGCGCAGACCAAGACAGCCCATTGATTGCTCGTAGTATTCAAAGCTGGTGTCTTTTTGGTTTGGCTGGTTGTGAATAATGTCGTATAGCGGGTGATCTGTGGCTCTGACTCGGCCATCCCCTTCGCGGCGATAAAGCTCACAGGGCAATTGAGCAACTGATTCGGCCAATAAGGTAACGCAAGCTCGTACAGCAGAAAGCGCTAGCGCCTTTTCTGGCGTGACATGGATACCTGATGCGGTAGAGCTGCCACTAATAGAGCTAACCCATCGCCACCAGTCGTTACCTTGCTGACGTGAGCCCTTGAACATTTGTGGAATAAACATTATTCACCTGGTCCTTTGGTTGTGCTCATAGCTCGAGTCACCATCCATGACCAAAGCAGGCATAAGCAACCAAGCGTGATAAAACCTGCCGCAGGAAGCAGGAGCCACGCGCCGTAAGACACGCATAAAACCCCCGCTATACCAATAATGAAAGCGATATAAATCAACATAGAACGTCCGAAGTCTCGTAAACTGAAGTTGACTGAGCATCACTTACTGGGTCAGCCGTTCCCACGGCCATGGCGGCGGCGACTACGCCGTCGATACGACCTGTGGATTTTTTCTTTGTAAAAATACGGTTGTCTTTGGCGTCGGCCTCAAGCACGGCGCTTGCGGCGTTCCACCTTAGGCATGGATTGGTTTTGATTCTGATCTCTTTACTGGTGATCAGCTTTTCGAATAGCTCAATTGAGCGCGGCATCCAAAGATTTGACTCTGATGCCTTGTAGTAACCTTGCCCGTGCTTAACCAGCGGGATAAATACGTTTGTCTCGGCCAGTTCCGGCTCGAGGTAGTGGATCCGGTATTGGTCAAAGCCGATGCTTTTTATCTCAAACAGTGCTGACATCTCGGCAATGCGTTCGGCCACAAAGCTGTAGTCAACTGCGTGACCTGGTGGCGCGTGAATGTATCCTTGCCTTAGCCATGCCGAGTACGGGACGTTATCGGTGCGCTCGCGATCCAGTAGCGTGTCTTTGGGTGTCCAGAAGTCTACTAACAGCGTTTTTACTCGAGGGAAGTAAAGCGCTAAGGCGGTTAAGTCGCGGGTACCGGATAAGTCGAGTCCGCCGTAACATTCTTCGCCGTATAGCTCGCTGATATCAAAATCATCTTCGCAATCCATCCATGTGTCGGCGGATAGCCAAGGCGAGGCACTATCTACCCATTGGCAGAAGTTTAAGCGCCGTACAATGCTCTCTTTTGCTGGCATGCCCTTGGCTTGGGTGACCTGTTCGCGCAGATATTTATGCGTGAAGGTGTGCCCCAGTGATGGGTTAGCTTTTTGCCAGCAACTTTCGTCATTAATTGGGTCGTCACCTTCATCTAGCGAACAGATAAAGGCGAAGAAGGAATCATCTTCTTTGGTACCCGCACAAATAGCTTTTCCGTATTCGTGGTACGAGTAACAAACGCTGGTGCGGTCGTGGCCTGAGTTGGTGATCATGAAGATCAACGCTTGCTTGCGGCCTTTGGTACCAGCACGCATCATCTCGACGACGTTGTTGTTTTTGTGTTCGTGTACTTCGTCAATCAGCGCCATGTGCGGACGAGGGCCTGATTGGCCGTTGTCGGAGCTGATTGGTCTAAAAAATGAGTTTTTAGCGAGATAGGCAAGGTTCCAAACGCTTTGCCCGGTACCCGATTTTTTTAATCTTGAGCTTAACTGCGGCGATTGGTTAACCATGGAAACCGCGTCGCGGAACAACACCATGGCCTGATCTTTTTTGGTGGCCGCTGCATAAATTTCGGCGGAGGCCTCACCATCTGCCACTAAACCGTAAAGCCCGATACCTGCGGCTAACGGGGATTTACCAGAGCCTTTGCCACTTTCGACATAGCACATGCGAAAACGGCGGGTACCGTCGGCATCCTTCCAGCCAAACAGCGAGCCGACAATAAATGCTTGCCAGTCGAGCAGATCAAATGGCTTGCCTTCGTGATCACCACCACTTAAGCGCAATACTTTTGGGAAAAAGCTGATTGCGCGGTTTGCGGCTGCTAAATCCCAAGTAAGACCACGTTCGTGACCTGTTTCTAAATCTTTTAAGTGCCGCTTACAGGCGTTGCGGATATCGGGGCCAGCGAGGAACTCTCCTGATGCGACTTGTTTTGCCCAACGAGTGACGCGATCTTCTACGTTATCCGAAGAATTCGTCGATCTCGTCTTTTTTCTTGTCGCCATCAGTTACCTGTACTTTGCTACGGGCCGATGGGGTTAGCCCAAATTCTACGAGATAGGCCTTAAATCGCCTGTCGGCATCGGCCAACATTTGCACGGCTGGGTTTGCCTTCATTAGCATTTGCTCGACTTGGGTGACTTCGCGGGTATCTTCGTCGATGTTTTCGCCGATGATTTTGATACTTTGGTACGTTCGGCCGTTTTGTTTTATTTCGTCCCTCAGGTCGAGGATTTCTGAGTAGACGTCGCACAACCGCTCAAGCGCCATGCCGTCGGCCAGCGTGAGCACGCCCATGTCTTTAAGCAGTTTTGTTAGCTTTTTCCATGCTGCTTTTGCTCTTGGGCTGAGATAAGCCGGCATTCGCGGGATACCCGCTTCTAGCTTTGGCTCTTTTTTATTGAGCGGCCGTTTGCCTGGGTTGCCTGTAACGAGCTTGAGCGCGGTTGGCGTGGTTTTTCGTCCTACTGCCACGTTTTACCTCACTACTTGTTCCAATGGTGATTTGGGTCTGTTGGCTTGCCGCTTTCGTCTGCGCCAAGCTTTACGCCCCTGCTCTCCATTATTTTTTTGGTGCTATCGTGGCAAGGCTTGCACAGCGGTTGCCAGTTATTGGTATCCCAAAATAGGGCTTGGTCGCCTTTGTGCGGCGTTTTGTGGTCCACTACTGTTGCGGCGGTGATAATGCCTTTTTGCTCGCAGAAGCAGCACAGCGGATTGCGCTTTAAAAAGGTTTCACGGGCTTTTTGCCAGCGTCCACCGTAACCGCGTTCGGCGGTTTTGCGTTTGTCATCGCGCCAGCTGGGTTGGCTCATAGTTCGCCGGAGCCATCCAAATAAGCTGTTTTTGTTTCTTCAACTGGTTCTGCGGCAATCATTTGATCAACGATGTCCAGATTACTATTTACCAGCTGGCTGATAGCTGTGGTTTGGGCAGTCATGGCTGCGGTTAGCGCTTGCATCGAGTTGATTAAATCGTCTTGCTTGCTTTGTTTGATAACTGGCGGCTTGGTTTTGCCCTGAAATGCTGGGTATGTGGAATTTAATGCCGTTACATTTACCCAATCAGCGGGTACCAATGGCACTAATTCTTTTTGACCATTGCCAATATTGGATTCGATAGCTGGCACTGAAACGATGGCGCCATTGAAGATCACCACGACTTTATTCATTTCTATCGTCCATATTGATTACGTTTAGGTTGCCAGCTTTGATCGCGGCCATTCTGGCTTCGTGAAATTCCTTGTCCTGCTTACGCTTCTCTTGTGTTCGACGATATTGAACAAGGAAAAGTGCGACTGTTGATGCGATACCAAGCAACAACGCAATATTGTTGAGTGACAAAAAGCCGCCTATTGCTGTTGAGATTGAAGCGACATAGCTTCCAGTTGTCGTTGCTTTATCCATAATTGGCGCCAAGGGTTTGATATTCATTATTAGCCTCCGATCACTCGGTAGACAGTTTCGACTTTTGCTCGTTAATCCAATTCTCTAGTGACAACCAATCGAGGTCACATAGAGAAATGACTCTTATCAACGAGATGTTGTATTCAGAAAGATCTTGGTTTTTCTTGCTGGAATACGGCGGAACGATGCACTGGCTGATCAGTTCCTTGGGCGGAAAAACATACTGAATCTTGGTTACGGTAACGGTTAGCACATCTGGCGGACTGCTCGAGCACGCTGTTAACAGCATCAGGGATAACAGTAGCGCCCCAAGATAGCGTTTTTTCATCGCTGGACCTTTCGAATACCTGAGTTAACTCTTTGGTGGATTGCTCGAACTCGCGCTTAATCTCATTTCGTGACCTTTCACGATCGCTCAAGGCCTTGGCCAGCAAGGCAAGATTGCCGAGCAAGGTTTGTTTGTCTTTTTCTGCAGTTTCGAGTGATGAAGTCACCGATGATAAATTTTTTTGCAGCTCGGAACGGGCAAGCTCAGATTTATCCAAATTTGCATTTAATAGCGCAATTTGCCCCTTATTGATCACAAAAAAGGCCGTGAATACGCCTATCAAAACAATCAGCAAAACGATAAGTAAGGCAATGATTTTACTTGATAATGTTGAAAGCATTTTTATAGCCTAAATTCGCCAGAAAAAAAGGTCTCATTTCGCGGTTTTGCATAAAACTGGATGCGCACGGTCAGTTAGGCAAAAGCCCTGAAGTTTTGACCCTCCCCACCCCTTAAACTGCAAAATGCTTAATTTTCAATAATTTACTAATCTCAATTGAGAGCATCTAGGCAGTCGCGGTGCCGCTGCTGCGCCCGCAGCCACACGCCATAGCAGCGCTTGTTGCCAGGCGTTGAACAGTCATAGCCAGCGACGGTGCGATACTGTGGCAGCAGCAACGCATCACATGATTGTTTATATTCACCTTGGATGAGATGGCCACGCATCGGAGAGGCTAACCAACGGCCAATGCCGTATTGGTACGTCCAATCGATGTAAAAATCGTAAGATGCTTGGTTGAGCTCCACGTTCGGAAGGCTTGCTCGAAAGCGTTGCTCATCCTTACCGATATGTGCTTTAACGATTTTAAGTGCGTTAATTGGGGTGGTGGTTTCGCCTGACTGTACTGGTCGTCCATCTGCATGATAGGTGGACCCAAACCCAAATGTAGGCCGATCACCTTTAACCGGAATCTCAGCAACAGGCGAGAACCCTTCAGATGAAACCAAGGTGATCAGTGCAGCAGCTGATAAGCTCAGTCCTGTGACTAATACCTTATTGCGCATGATTTACTTACCAATCCGTGGGGAACCTAACGGACCTGTATCTGGTGCTTTGGCAGCCATGAGCTTAAAGCTTTCTACCTGCAACGCTTCAGCTTCTGATAATAGTTTGATGATTTGAAGATTGTTTGACTTAACCTTCTCTGCTAATTCACTTTTATCATGTGCAACACGCGCCGTCTTTTCAGCGACTTCTTCTTGCAGTTGTTTAAGCAGCAACTCGAGCTTGAATCCATTTGGATTAGTAACACTCATCAAAATCTTATTCATAGATGCCCCAAAACAAAAAGCCCCGGCGATGGCCGAGGCTTGAATAAACTCAAAGGTACAGATAGCAAAAAGCCACCGTTCTGGTGGCTTTAGATGCTATAACCCGCATTGTTATAGCAGGATAGTAAAACTTAATGCTTGGGTAAATCATTCTGTTAAACCGATTTTGTGGATTGTTTCAGTTACAAGAGACAAAAAAGCCCTCAATCGAGGGCTTGTTGATGCAAAAGTTTTAACCCAACAATCTTAGCTTGCTGCTTTTCGATTTATTTTCTGCTCGCTTTCTTGAAAAATCGACAGCATCAATAGAATCTCCGACTTTTAAACCCGCCGCTCTGATTTTTGCAATAATCGTAGAGTGCGATATATCAAGCCCAAGCTTCTTTGCTATTTCTCGCGAATAAAGTGGCTTTTTGTTGTAGTAGTAAACTGCTCGCCGCGTTCTTGTGCGCTTTTGCTTTGAGATCTTTTCTTTTGTGATTGGGTTTTTATCGAGACTTTCAATAAGCTCAACAACGCGATTTTGTGATCTAAGCACACATTTAAGTAAATCGTGAGGCATTGCCAATTCAAGCCGGCTTATTAGCATGTGAAGCTCATATATCGCTGAAAAATCTGGGCTATCGTCACATTGCTTATCTAGCCACTTTTCGACCTTATCGCAACTAATACAATGCAATCTAGCAAGTATTTCTTGCTCGATTGGATATTGCTTATGTGTTGAAATATATATTCTTTTATATTCCATTTTACACCTTGCCGTATTTGTAATTTAAAAGCCCTCGTTAGAGGGCTTTATCTACTTAGATTTTTAAATAGTTTCTTCTGCTCGCCAAATATCTGCTTGTTGCTCACTCACAAGTTGAGCAGATACTGATTGCGCTAAACGCCACTTGAGCACGCTTGCGCCAGTGACGGCTTTAAAATCTTCATACTCTGCAAAATACTGATACATCGGATCATCTGCACAGTATTCAACTTGCAGCAACTCAACGCGGTTGAGTGCCAACATTTGCATAGTTTGCGCAACGTCCGCTGGTACTGCTCTATCGCCTTTTTCCCAGCGCTGCCAAGTTCTAGGCTCGCAATCTCCTATGTGCTGCGCGGCCTCTGTCACATCTAAAAATAATAATGTGCGCAGCTGTTTAAGTTCGGTATTAGTCATAAAAACCTCTATAAAAAAGGGGCGCTAAGCCCCTTAATGATTATGCTTCTAAAATTTCTTCAACTGCTTCGATGATGTAACCAAACGGGACATAATCAATAGCAGGCATTAGTGAAGGCTTATCAGTTAAATCAAACACTGAGCAAAGTTCATCAACCATGTTGTAGCGAATATTGCTGTCAGTGTATTCAACAGATTTAAAATCACCTTCGCTGTCATAGTTAACATGCTCAGCTAATTCAACACGGCCAAGATCGGTGACTAGATCAAATTTAACCATATCGAAGTCAGTGATTGTTTCAATGCGGACGTTTTCAATGCGGAATGTAGTCATGATATATCTCACTTTTTTGAGTCGATTCGAGCCACTCCCGAACCGTTAAATATATTATGGTCGCAATCGCGACCGATTGCAATTGTTTTATTAAAAATATTCGTAAGTTAAGAAACCATCTGCAACGCTTGCATCAATCCAGAACTTGCCGACTTTACCTGCTGCGTACTCTTCGTTATACGCAGTTAGTGAAGTGAATACACGCAAAACGCGAGAGTTTTGTTTAATGTATTGGGCGATATGTGAAGCGGTGTAAGTCGGTGCTAAGCGCACTCTTGGTGCGAAACGATTTGCGCGATCACGTGGAGCTAGCTCGCCTTTGCAGTTTTTTAAGTGATTTTGAACTGCATTAAGAGCTAGTTTAAATGCTACAGCGTAATTACCAACGGCTTTAACTGTGCCACGAGCCATTTCGTGTGCTGCTTTGAAGATTTCTGATTTTTTCATTTTGCTATCTCACTTTGTTGAGTTGATTCGACCCTTGCCGAACCTTTAAATATATTATGGTCGCAACTGCGACCGATAGCAAGCGAATTATAAATTATTTTTCAATTTATTTTTCTTGTACCAATTTCTAAAGTAGGCGTTGAGTGTTTTTCGATAAGCAAGATAAGCGTTATAGTCTGATTCTTTTAGCTTTTTAACATAAGCAGAACGCCAAACATTGCTGTATTCGTTTTGCTTTTGAATGATGAGTTGTTGCTGATCAGCGGGTAACGCGTGCAGTCTTTTAAGCCGCAGTTGATAGCGTTTTTGCTCATAGATGTGATCGGCAGCTCGCCTTGCGCTGTGCCGCTGCTTGTTGTGATCAGGATTTATCCCAATCAATTTATAGTAGCGGCGCTTGTGCTTGGCTTTTAGCTGTTCGCGCTGGCACAGTTCAGAGCATGTTGTGCGCTTAACCCCCCAATCATCATTTATAATTGGGGCTCCGCAAATCACGCACGGGCCACGGCGGCAGGTTTTGCACGCTGGAACGTGGCCTTTAACGAGTGACCCTTGATCAACTTCAAGGGTATTTCCGCAAATACAGCGGCAGAGCCACACTTTTACAGAGTTGCGACCATGCTGCACTCGGCCAACGCATCGCAGTACGTGCAGCGAGTAAAAATAATGATCGGTGTAGTCGCGCTCAATCCCTGCCATTTTCGATAATTTCAATTTATTTGATTGACAAATTTAATCTTTTAGCAGTTTAATTGAAAGCTTTTTGATTAAAAACGTTTAGCTAAACTATTGATTTTGTGAAATTTAACTATATAGCTGAATTGATCACATATAGCTGAATTTATTACTTATCACTTAACTGATTTAAGCTGTCACGATACTAAACTCATACCGCGTTCAATGTCTATTCCTGTTGGGACAAACACGATCTTAAGCCCTATCTTCTTGGCGTAGTAATACTCGGCAGTGGCACCGGCAGACCTGCGCCAACCCGGCAACATCACAATCTCACTGCAAGCGCGGATCATGGCGTAACAGATATCCATGTACTGTGGTTCGGTTAGGCCAAACGGCAGGCCAGCAGAGTGCAGCACTACTCTGCCAGTTGCCTCCAACTGCTCGGCCGCTTTAAAGAATGCCTGCTTGTTGATCTCGACATTGCCGCTTATTGGGCCAGCGATGTAGGTGGCAATCACTTACCACCCCGTTTAGTAAACTTGTATAGCTTTACATAGCGCTTAAAAAATATCGGAATCAACCCAATGCAATGGGTTCTGATCTTATCGTGCTGCTTAGTGATATCCGACAAACACTCTTGGCAGACTTCTTTGATGTCGGCCGTTTGGTACTGTCCACTTAGCGCAGTGGTTGGCTTTTTAGCAGTACAAATATCGCAAGCCATTAATCTTCTCCTGCCTGTTCTGTGGAAATAAGCACCGTTACATTTCTATCAAGCGTGTCTTTTTTTGCGAAATCCACTCCAACGAATGAATTTTTCGTAGGAACACCAAACGATCGGCAAATATCCTCTTCACTGAAAAAATCCTCTACTTCTAAAGAATCAGACAGAGGATTGATGCTTATTAAAGCTTTTGGTTTTAGTTCATTTTTAATTGCCATTACTCTTCCCCTGCTTGCTCGATTGCATCGCGCACTGCCTCAGGCCATTCGCCAACTAACAGATCGGTACCGTCATCAAAGTGAATCTTGGTACCATTGAAGCCATTACTACTATGCATACTAAAATGCTTGATTCTATCCAGAACAACAAAGCTGTTTTCGCCATGATGGAAAGGTTTAAAAGATGCGACTTTACTCACTGCGGTTATCTCCATCTGTCTGCGCGATTGCGCTTTCTGTCTGATTTATTACGGCGGCTTAAGTGGCGAATTTCAGCAGGCTCTTTTAGGCAATCTGGCAAGGTTATCTCCACCGAACAAGAAACATCACCGTCAACCTTCGTCACGCGATTTGACTCTGCTATTACCACTTTATGACTTAGATCTAACTTTAGATTTAACTCCATTAATACCCTTCTAAGCATCGACTTACCTACACCATCACCACCAATCAAAACGATTGTCTTACTCATTAAATATCTTCCTCTTTTGAAGATGCATAAATCGCCTTGAAAGCCACAACCCACAAGGCTTTAAGCTGTTTTGCTAATATTTTTCATCTTGAAACTGTCTTGACTTAATCGCTCAGCAAATAGGTGATGAATCGACAGCAAATGCTTATGCCATAGCTCGATAGCCTCACGCTTTTGATCA
This sequence comes from Shewanella cutis, assembly GCF_022410515.1. GTDB lineage: Bacteria > Pseudomonadota > Gammaproteobacteria > Enterobacterales > Shewanellaceae > Shewanella > Shewanella cutis. The sequence continues at coordinate 24,666 of NZ_JACSDI010000001.1, forward strand.
GCTAAATAGGTGTGAATATAGGCTTGGTCTAGCTTGGTCATGGAGTGGTTTAGCATCTGCTCGGCCACCATGTAATCGATACCCAAATCAGCCCAACATGAGCGAGCTAGCTTGCGTAAATCGTGGGCCGTCCATTCACCACCACTCACCTGTTTAACCAAACTATTGGCACCACGTTCATCTAAGCCAGTGTTACGGCAAGGATGCGGAAATAGGTACCCGCCTCGATAACCTGTCGCGGCTTGGATTGACTTATGCCAGCGCAATACATCGGCCATCAGTCCAGAGATAGGGATAGTCAGTTGAGCATGGGTTTTGGTGATATTGGCGGGGATCACCAACTTAGCATTGGGTTCGTCGTAATAGCTCCACTTAAGCAAGCGGGTTTCGCCAATGCGGGTACCGTAGGCCAACATAATAAACACCAGCAATGCAGCACTATCACTGGCGGTATCAAGATCACTAAGCAGCTTAGGCAAATCCGTTGCCTGCAATTGAGGTGGTTTGGTGGCGATTGGTGTAGCAATAAAATCCGTAAAACTTAACGATGCCAACGGATCATCAGTAATCAACTTAAGCACCGTCGCTTGCTTAAATGCCTTGCGCAGCACGGCGTAATACTGGCGAACACTGCCAATAGAATAACGCGCCTGCAGAGGCCAAATTAATAGCTCATCGACCTTATGATGATTGAGCTCACTCAGCATCACCTCGCCTAGCACCGGCAATAAATGCTTAACGATGGTGCATTTGATATTGCGGCGCCGTTTAATCGATAAGCTAGTATCAGATTGTGACCGGGTTAAATACCAATTCAGCAAGCCACCACAACTTAACCAGGTATTCACCTTCGCGCTTTGATCTTGCCGATGCTGAATGCTCAAGGTTGGCAAATCATCGATGATCGCCTTAGCACTCACCAAAGGCCAGTTAGCAACCTTTGACCAATTTGCCTTGCCCTCTTTATTAGTGACTAAATACCAACTGCCACGACTGCGCGAACTGCCAAGGCGCAACCGTAGCGGATAACGTGGGTCCCTAATTTCGGTAATCGAGTGATCGGCAACAGCCCGTTTAATGGCGGCATCACTTAAGGCAATACAGGCAATGGCCATCAGTCGCACCTCAGGTTAGTTCGGCAATCGGCATAAAAATATTCAACCGAGATCGCCTCTTTATCAGCAGCTGATAACCCAACCTTAAACAGCGCTGCAGTCAGTTTTTCAATCAACTCAAACTCAGCCAATATCAACGCTTGCTGCAGTTTAATCAGCTCGCCATTAGCCGCTAAATCAACGCCAGAACCGCCGCATTTATCACACGGGTACAGCTCGAACATCGGCTTAACTTTGCCAACCCCGCGGCAGGCATTGCACTTGGGCAACGAATTAATCTGCTGATGGATGGCCGTTTTAGCACTCACCAAAGCCTTGTATTCAGGCGTAGATAACACCTGCTGTTTACAGTGCAAATCAAACCGTTCATTAATCGATGACTGCGTTGCCAGCGCTGACATCAAGCGCTTATTTATCCGCTCTAACGGCTCAATCCGGTGATAATCGGCATTACCAATGGGCAGGCGTCCATCGAGTTCATTACAGATCACCCTTACCGCCGCTTCAACGCCACAGGCCAGATCAACCGAGCCCATAGACTCGAGTTGCTCTGCCTCCGCCTTAAGCCGTTTAACTAAATCGCTTACCGTTTCAATCATTGTGACAAAGCCTTTTCCAAATCGCTGTTATGCGCCTTTATCGCGCTTACACACTCTTCAACGCTTTCAAATTGATAGACAAATTCACGGCTGCGACCTTGATCATGGGCAAAAAAGTAAGCAAATGCGGTTCTGCGCTCTATACGGCTTGCTAATTCAATATCTTGCTTGCTCCAACGCCGAGTTGTTCTTGTTTCAAGTACTCTGCCTTGAGTCCATGCCACGTCTTTAAATTTTTCTCTGTTGTCAGGTGCTTTCATCAACCAGCTAGCCCCATTTCTTCGCCAACCATCCGCAGCACTTTTTTAGCAAAGCGAGCGGCATCATGTTCGTGCTGATGTAGTGCATCTACGCCACTCATATACTTGTCGTAAAAATGCTGGCTAAATTGCTCTGTCGTGATCTTGGCGCCACTCAAATCACAAAACGATTTAGTCAGCTGCTCAACAGTGTTCAACATCTTTCCGGTACCGCTGCAATGCTTGCACTCACCATTGCGGTGATAGTTGAGTTTTGTACCCTTACACTTAGGGCAAACACGGGTACCGCACACTTCATTTACGGCAAGCTTTGCTAAGGCCGAAGCGGCAACAGGCCTAAAATCCACTTCATACTGCTTACATAGCGCCTTAACCAGTACATCTTCGGCATCTACATCGCCGCAAATGGTCGCCTCTAACACCTTCACCCCAACGGGGTACTTACCCTGTACCTGTGCAACAACACCCATAGCATCCTCCTTACTAAAAACCCCTTTACCGCCAGCCGTACCAACCGATAACCCGCGTGGAGATAGCAGCTCAAACAAGCGCTCAATTGAAATCATTTATCTAGCCTCTCCTTGGTGATTAGCCGCAGCACGGGCAGCGGAATGAATAATGCTCAGTGCCATGCTTGATACACGGCTCTCGGCCGACTCAAGTGGATCTTGGCGAGATACAGTGCTATTTGGCTTACGTTCTGGATGCTTGCGCAGCAATCCACGGGCACTTAACGCATTGCCTAAGGTTTGGTTGCCAACCTTGGCTTGGCGGGCGGCGGTAAGAATCGAGTCACCTGCAATATAAAAGGCAATCGCTTGCTCTAAGTTGGCAGCGCTCTTTTCGGTAGAATTGCGCAGTAAATTGCGCTCTCTTAATATTTTTAATAGGCCGCTTTGGCCAACGCCTGCTTTGGTTGCTGCGTTATAAGCAGATAGCCTTTCATCAACATACAACTTGATCGCTTTCTCTAATCTTTCGCTGACCTTTTTAGGCTCACGGCGCAATAACCCGCGATCGCTTAACTCTTTTGAGAGTTTTTTACGGCACACAGGCGCAGCGGCAGAGCTCTCTAAAAGCGTCATCTTTTGGTTTACATACAACTCAACACCACGCGCCAAGCGCTCAGCAAATGGGGCTTTTAACGGCATAAATCCCCCTTGCCAAACAAGGCGATTAGCGCAGCATCGCGAGTATCGGCATTGCTGCGGCCAGTCCAGCCGGTGATCTTGTTAAAATACACGCTGCTATCCTTGGCCTGTTTAACAGGACCGCGCAGCGGTTTAACTAAAGTCACGGTAATGCCTTTACCCTCGAGTACTTCTTTAATCAATCTGGCTGTGGCCTTAACCTTGCCCAAGTCCTCAGCCTTGCTCATATTGATCTTAAATTCGCTACCGCCTTGGCTTGGGGCATGGCCAACGTAGGCAAGTAACGGGTCTTGTCCTTTCTTGGTCTTTTTCAATTTGCTGGCGAATACCGGCTTTTTGTTATCCACATCTTCGAGCAACACAGTGCAAGGCGAACTCGCAGCACTGCTAACAACAAACTCAATCAACTCACTAAAACCCATGCTCTTAAGCAGCTGGATCTTGCCGTCAACCACCGTGGCCACGCCGCTTTTAGTCAAATCAGGATCAATACCAATACGAATCACACCACCACCCCCACCACCCCTCTAAACCGCTTTGACTGCCTTACTAAAAACTGATTAGCCTGTTTACGCGCAGCTGGCCCACCCTGAGCAAATATCCTTTCGTACTCGATACAAACGGAATGCTTAAACTCAGCAGGGATCACCGACATATGCTTTTCAATCTTCTCCATGTCCGACTCACCACCGCGGCAATGCCATATTTGCGGCAGTTCTCGCTCACGCAAAAAACCTTGGGCCCGTAACTCAGCGGCAGTTACCGCTTTAGGTACAAACAACACCGCATCGTTAACCGCTTCTTGCACAACAGGTATCGCCACTGCATCGCTCACCAAAGCCGAATAAAAATCGGGCGCATCAGCTGGGAGGTGTTTAATTGCCAGAGCCATTGGCAGTCCTTAGCCCAAACTTTTGGCGCAAATCAGCGATAATCGAGCAAGCCTTTTGGCTTTCAACGGGATTGTTTACTGGGGCGGCAAGCGCCTTAGGGATACAGGCATCAAAGCTTTCACCCTTCACAGCCCTGCGGCACATCACCTCATAGTTGCGTTTAAACAAGGGCCACGTTTGCTGCTCAGTACGGTTTTGCAGCTCATACCAACCTGTTTCACGGCCAGCGGCAAACACCGCACCATGGCTCCAATTGTGTTCACTCGGCCAGCGACCATGGGCGCAACACTCGCGGTAAGCCTGCTCAGCGTTAGGTAATCCAAGCTGCTCAGGCGTAGGCGTACACATCGCCACAAACTCGGCAGGGTTCACGCTCCAAGGCGCAGTTGCAGCGCGTTGTTTAAAGGCCTCAATGCCAATCATCACCTCAGCCACACTCAAGCCAGCCTCACCGATTTGCTTAACAAACTCCTGCACTACGCTGCCAAGCTCAGCACCAAAGCGATTGCTAAAATCACGGCTGTACAGGTTCATAGTCGGCATCAATTGTGTTGCCACCACAGTGGTGATCTGCTGAATGCTCGAGTTGCTCTGCCATTTCCCGTAGTTCGCGGAAGACTCTGGCTGTTGGGTTCTCATAGCGTTGATTGTGTCCGGCAGAATCGATTGAAGTGGTTTCATGTGATGATCTCGCTAGCAGTTTGGCGTTTAGTTTGTCCCATTGTTTACGGAGGGTTTTTGGGCATAACACATTGCTAGCCCAAAATGAGTCGGTATTGGCAAACTTAAACAGCTTGCAGATTTCGTGGTGAGTGCGTTTGTCTTGCATGCGCATTAAACGCACCTGGTTAGCCCAATCAGGCCAATTCGGTTGCTTTGCAGTGGGGTTAACAATCAGAACTTTGTTGAAGATGTACTCAGCACAAGTTAAATCATCTGCACTACCCCAAAGCTTGCCATTGGGAGTTTTAATCGCAGCATCGGGTTTAACCTGCATGTCGGCCATTGCGTCAGCAATGTGCGACGAAGAGATCTTTTGTATTGTGTCTTTTGTTATATTGTCTTTCTTTTGTGGGGGTCTATCTAGACAGGTTTTACTGTCAGAATAGACAGTCTCACTGTCAGAATAGGCAGTTTTTACTGTCAGAATAGACAGGTCATTTTCACTGTCAGAACTGACAGTTTTTGGTTTTGTTGGTTTATCAGTCCAAGAAGAAACCGTCGGGTTAACCCCGATTTTCTTACCCTCTTTTATCAGCACATTGCGCTTTAATAAGCCGCTAATCACCCGCGATACGTTGTCAGTATCAATCTCAGTCATTTCTTCTATTTGACTGTAAGATACCCAATCAGTGGCCTTGCCATAACCGTAGGTTCTACGCATTACAGCAAACACCACACGACTCTCACGATCGCTTAATTTCGTGCGGCACAGGGCGTCCACCAGCGTATTGGAGAGTCGTAAATAACCATCATCCAAATCTGCTTTCACCACCCCACCCCGCGTTTGCTGTTTGTGCTCAGCAACGGGCCGTAACGGCACCACATTACTGCCACCAGCGCCATGATTGACGCTATCAATTGATTCCAGTACCATTGTTTTTGCCTCACTTGGTATTAAGCCCACAGCCGCCACAGCTCTAGTGGGCTTTCTTATTTCAAACACACAGCCGAACTATCAAAGCGATAACCCGCCTCAAACAACCGTGTTGCAATACCCTCAGCGCTATGAGTGCGCACCGTACTGCGGATAACATTCGCCATTAATGCAATTTCATGATTGCGTTCAATGCGAGCAAAATCAGACAATTGCTGATTACGCGCTAAGCGCTCGAACTCAGCATCTTCTTCAGGTGTATGGGGGATATCACCGGACTTACCACTGAGGTGTTTGCAAACATCATTTAACGCATCCCAATTAGGGAATTTTGGTTTAACGCCAACATCAGGAATAATGGATTTATCAGCGCACTTATCACTTAACTGATTTGATTCAACCTTTACAGCAATCACAGGGTCATAAGCTCTCATCACACTCTCCCATTCGCCTTTAACCGCTCGTAGTCATAGCGGCAGTCGGCATCACAAAAATGTTGATTAGTTAAAACAGTTGCCTTGCAGTAATGGCATAGGCCAGTAAAAGGCAGTGTTGGTTGGCGAACAGTTAAAGCGGCCTTGATATGCGCTTCATGCTCGATAGCGGCATCATCAATAACATCAATCATTGACTAATCCGCCCTTTTTGAATTCATTGATTGGGAATGGATCGCTAATCGTTGTTGTGCGAATCACTCCATCACGAGGGCTTTCTTGAAGACAAGGACAAGGCAGTTCCCGCACTTGGCTACTCACTACCGCTTTAAGCGACAGCACTTCACGCACGGTTTTGGTTAGCTCACGGCTAATGCATTCAAACTCATCAGGTGTGATCACCCCATCAGCGCGGGAGTCGCGAATTTCTGCCAGTGCAATGCCCATCTGCTCGCTAATCAATAACAGCTGATCGCTCAACTCTTCATCGCAGTTAACCGACTCAGGCAGCTTTACAAACACCCCGCCGCGGCTATGGCACCACGCAGAGAGAATGCGGTCATCGTCGGCCAGCTCAGTCAGGTGTATCGCATCGCGCAAATACAGGTGATTGCTGTCGTTCTCAGGGTTTAACTTGTTGTACATCACCCCGGGCTGTTGGAATAAATCCTTAGCCAGCTTATCCACCCCGTAATCATGCCCAAGCGCATGGGCGGCATAGAGTGGATCGGAACATAAAAGTGACTCGCGCTTTAATGTGTTCTTAGTCATAGCGTTAGATATCCTTGTCATTAACAAGAGCAGTTAAGCAACCCGAGGTGAAGACGTAGACTCAATGGCTTTATCAGCATGAACCTTCAACTCACCGCCCGTTAAGCGCTCAAGCTGAAACGCACGAAGCTCAGGAACCTCTTCGCCCCACTGGGAAACAGCAGACTTATTAAGTCCAAGCGCCTCTGCGAGCTTGATGCTCGAACCGAAGTACTTAATCGCGTCAGTTTTTTTCATATTAAATTCCAGCTTGGAAGTAACGTTTAACGAATTGAACAGAAGTTTAGATCAGTAAACTTATTTTGTATAGGACTTTCAACCTTAAAAGGTTTAGATTGCTTAACATGGACACGTCAGAACGAATCAAGAGGCGGATGCGAGCACTAGGCTTGAAATCCGTTGACTTAGTAAAACAAACAGGTGCATCTAAAGGTGCGATTAGTCATTGGGTAAATGGCACAACACAACCTTCTGGTGAGAACTTATTATCGCTGGCTAAATGCTTAAAATGCTCCCCTGATTGGCTGCTAAGCGGTGAAGCAGAAAAGATAGAGGTGCGTGAATCAAATGCCGAGTGGCATGCTGGTTTTGAGCTATGGGATGGCGATACACCATTAAGGGATGATGAAGTGGCACTACCGTTTTACCGTGAAGTCGAATTAGCTGCAGGCAGCGGATCTACATTTGTACAAGAGAACGGCGGCTGCAAACTACGCTTTGCAAAATCCACCCTTAAAAAGAGCCGAGTCGAACCGCACCACGCGGCCTGTGTGACCGTTAGCGGCAACAGCATGCTGCCAGTGCTGCGCCACGGCACTACCGTTGGCGTCGACACCAGTAAAAAATCGATTATTGATGGTGAGATGTACGCCATTGATCACGATGGCATGCTGCGAGTCAAAATGCTCTATCGCACCCCTGGCGGTGGCATTCGCATTAAAAGCTATAACAACGATGAATTCCCCGATGAATTTATCTCCACAGAAAAAGCAGCCGAGATCAAAATTATCGGCTGGGTGTTCTGGTGGTCAGTGCTAAACGTTTGGAATAATTGAATATTAAATAATGAAAGGGATTTTAAATGTTTCTAATTAGATTGTTATCTTTGATTTTTCTCACTGCATATAGTTACAGCATGGGGCAATCACCTGCTAACCAGCTTAATGAGTTTGGTACCTTTGCTGCCGCTTCATTTTTTCTTTTTGCTCCTGCGCTTTACTTCTACCCAATGTATGAAGCCCACTTTCATAAACAACCTAACTTTTATTCAATATTCGCGTTAAACCTTTTTTTAGGCTGGACACTTGTAGGTTGGGTTGTTGCATTAGTCTGGGCGCTAAAAAGTCATGAGCCAATAAAAACGGTTAACGTTGCAGCACCGGAACCGGCGCCAACATCAGCACATACCATTACCGAAGCGCCAAAACAAATTAAACAATGCCCTTATTGTGCAGAAGATATATTGATGGCCGCTAAAAAATGCAAACACTGCGGTAGTGAAGTTTGAACACTAAAGGAATAGTAAAATGGATAAGGAAACCGCAGAGTTTTTAGCAAAACACCCCTATATACCTACCAAATTTATTGCATTAGATGCCGAAACCACAGGGCTTGAGGCGGAAACGGACAAGATAATCGAGATTGCCGCAATTAAATTTGATCTGCTATCTAACGATCACCCTGTATTTGAGTCATTGATTAACCCTGCGGTAAAACTGCCTCGCAAAATAACCAATATCACAGGCATCACCAACAAGATGCTGGTAGACCAACCGCCCTTTGCAGAACTGGCACACGACTTAAAAGCCTTTATCGGTGATCTACCTATAGTGGCCTACAACGCCAAATTTGATAAAGGCTTTTTAGATGCAGAGTTCGCTAATGTTGGCATCGTGCTTAATAACCACTACCACTGTGCATTAAATCTGGCAAAAGCGGCATTCAGCTTGCCAAACTACAAATTAGCTACAGTAGCCCAGCACTGCAATATCCAACTTGATGAAGCGCACCGAGCTAAAGCTGATGCGATTGCAGCTGGCCGAGTGTTTATGTGTGCAGCAGTAACCCTTGGGCACATTAACGAGATAAAACCTAAATCGGCATTTGGCAAACCCAAAGGCGCGGATCACAAAGCCTACCCACCTAATGAAGATGGCAAACTATACGGCCAAACTATCGTTTTTACTGGCGAGTTGTCCATTACCAGAGCAGAAGCCTTTGAAGCCGCAGCAGAACTTGGGCTTGAAATTAAAACAGGAGTATCTAAAAAGACCGATTACTTAGTCGTTGGCGAGCAGGACGAAAACCTAGTTGGTCCAAGTGGCATATCCAGCAAGCAGCTAAAGGCACAAGATCTAATTGACGAAGGATTTGATATTCAGATTTTAGATGAAGATGAATTTATGGAGCTAACTAAAGGATAGCAATGACTATTGAAGTAACTGAAATTATTAGAAGGTTCGAACAAGGTTATACTTCGCCTTACCTTTGTAACTGCAATGACGGTAAACAATATGTGGTAAAAGGACTCGACGCGACCTACGAAGGGCTGATTAAAGAATGGGTTTGTGCCAATATTGGAATTCAATTTGGATTACCTATACCAAAGCCAGTCATTATCCATGTGCCATCAATTTTCAGTCAGTTTGGTGAAAATCCCAGCCTTACCATAGGTGATTGTTTCGGTTCTACCTATGTGAGTGGATTGTCGGAAATCCTCTACAGCCAACTGGACAAACTTGATACTCAAACGATGCTAGACTTATACGCTTTTGATTACTGGATAAAAAATGCAGATAGGTCCTTGTCGCCTTTAGGGGGAAATCCTAACTTTTTTATCGACATGCAAACAAAAGCAGCGGTAGTTGTAGATCATAACCTAGCCTTCGACACAAGCTTCTCGATTAATAATCATAAACAACTGCATATTGCCAGCCGATTTTGGAATATCGAACAACCAAGGATGTTTGATCGCTCGATTTACGAACCCAAATTCGACGATGCATTAAAAGGGTTTGATGAATGCATCAAATACATTCCAGATGTCTGGTTAGATAATTTGGTCCCAGAGGATGGCTTCCTAAACCAACTAAGGTTAACATTAACAGCATACACACAGGCTGAATTTTGGGAGGGATTAAAGTGAACACTATATGTTATTACGCCATCATTCGCTTTATGCCGTTCCTGGAAACAGAAGAGTTCGCCAATGTTGGACTCGTGTTATTTTCTCCACATAATTACTATGCTAGCTATAAACTTGCCCCCGCTCGGTTTGCCCGAGTGTCTAACTTTTTCGATGACTTAGAAGGCAGACTCTACGCTGATACGATTGCAATTTTCAATGATGAAATGCAGCGGGTAACCAAGCTTGGCACAAACCTATACGGCAAAGACCAACTCAACTTCTTTAAAGAAGTAACTAGAAAGCGAGAGAGCATTCTTCGCTTTGGAGAGCTGCGAGCAATCGCAACGGAAGAACCACAACAAGCATTAGATGAACTGTACAATCATTATGTTGGCAGAAACTTTAATGATAAAGAATATCGCGAAGAAGTGATGGAAAAAATTCTACGCGCTGACCTTCGTAATAATGTACGAACTGCTCGTTTTACAAAAAAACAATTAATGGGTGAGTATAACACTGCTATAAATATGCCATTTGTAGCTAATGTCCAAAACTGTCTTAAAGTCATTAAGCCTTTAGCTTTTGATCATGACAAACCAATAAATCTCTTGGAGCACGGAGAAAAATGGATAAATCGCGTAAAGCGTTTACTCAACTTCCAAACAGTCGAGCCACAGCACATGTTGTTTGCCATTGAAAGTCCTACAAAAAATAAAAATGATGATCTACAAGATGCATTCAATGTTGTCGAAAAAGGTATGCGTGAGCTCGAGGTAAACATACTACCTTTCGATGATAAAAAATCGATTTATCAATTTGCAAAACAGCTACAAATACCAGAAGAAAAGCCTTTCCAATTAACCTAGTCCAAAGTTAACTTAAATAACATAAACCCGCGAAAGCGGGTTTTATGCTTAACCAAACAACAATAATCTATGGTTCTTGCGTGCCATTACCACCGCCTGATTGTATCGGTCGCTTAGTGGTTGCGATATCTTCGGCATAAATTCCCGCGCTAATAATTGCGCCACCAATACGGCGCTTACCGTAACCAATGCCGACAGGATTCCCTGCTGCTGTAGTATTTACCGCCCCGCCAAAAGCATAGCTTGGCGCGTTCTCCGCCGCTTCCCTGCCCTTTAACCCTTTGGCTTGTGGCGATAGCATTTGGATTACACCGCCAGCCATTACCGCAATACCACCTTGAATTAAGTAAGGTGATGCACCTGCAAGCGGCGTAAATGATAAGACTACGCCAGCAACTATCATTACCGCGCCAATAATTGTTTGTAGCACCCCACCCCGCTTACTCCCCGCAATGACTGGCACAATCCTGATCTCGCGAGTGCCGGCTAAATCAAATTCATCTTGCCCAGTGTTGTGGCCATTACGAAAAATCGCATAGCGCAGGCCGAGCTTTGCCTGTTCTTTGATGAATAACTCAAAGCCTTGCAGGGTATTTTTAAGGGAGCTAAAAGCTTCAGTCGTCGTGCCTGTATCAAGAAAGCGTTTATGTTCACGGCCAAACTTTGCTGCCAGCGAGCCTGATAACTTGATAGTTGTACATTGATTTTTATCCATGATCACCACCTCTAATAGCCAACCTAATGGCATCTAAAACCAATCAAACATTGCCTAATATTCACCCTAGTAATAATACACTAAACAAAAAGTTTATTTTGATAAACTTTTTTATTGACATGAAAGTTTATTAAACTAAACTCTGAGCATCGATTAGAACGAAAATGAAAAGATTCTAATCACGCTCTTTAACAGAATGGCCCATGAACGACTAAACCCGCCTAGAGCGGACTAGGTCACTCCGAGGAACACGCGGCGGAGAACAGTAATCCGCGTAAACAGACTTGTGTGCCTCTTGCGGCGACCGGATAGCAGCTCCCCCAGATAAGGGATAAAACGCTGGAACAACCAGCGGCGGCTAAGTGACTTGATCACGTTCTGCGAGCATGACCCGCAACGCGCACAACCCCGCCCCGTTCTGGCGGTGAGGTAAGAACACCATGCACCTGTAAAATCAGGTTGCATTGGGAAGGTGGATTGACTGTGCAGCTGCAGGGCTTCTCCATGGGATAAAGCCGTCGAAAGGCCATCGACTAAACAACCACCTTCACTAATGCGACTTACAAGCCAGCCTGCGGCGTCAGTAGGCATACCAACAGAGGAAAAGCCCATGTAACTAACTAGCCGTTAAAAGCGGCCACTTTGCGAGCAACCCGTAAGAGATGCCCCGAGTAGCACAAGTGTTGCTAGCCAGAGTCATTCACTGGTCAGGGTTAATAACAAAAATAATGCAGGTAAAGCAGTGCAGACGCCTAGAGGCTGCACACCTGTTATTAGCGGCATGACGCGACAGCACGACGGCACTAGGGCGCCGGATGACGTAACCGGCAACGTTTAAACCCAACTATCCGGAATAACCGGATAGTTGCCCCGTTAAACTGCAGGACGCAACGCCATGACTCCCTATAAACAGAAAGCCCAACAACCTGATTTTATCGACCTAGTGCTAATGCTATTAGCCAAGTTAATCCCCTTCGATTTGCTCTAAACCGTGCCAGCGCCAACAGCGCAGCACAAAACCAACCCAATCAAACAACCCTAATTCATACAATCAACCATGCGAGGTGACCTATGTCCCACCCTATCGCAGCGCATCACTGCGCCCCACTGCTACCCATAGAATCGCAACTGCTGTTACATCTCAGCATTGCCTGTCGCCTCGCTCAACTGCCAGATCTAATGCATTGCCCAACGGTGATCCAGCGTAAAAACGAACTCGAGGCCTACTTGCAAAGCCATGTTTGCAGCTATGCCTTCCGCGAGCGCTACCACGTCACCAAACTGGACGAAGCCCCGCTAAAAACCACGAAATTAAACGAAGTGGCTAACATCCAAGTCAGCCGCAGCGGCCGCGTAAAACTCACCCGCATCGCCGAGCCACCAGCAATCAATATCACGGTAAGCGATAGGTCCATCAGCTGGCTCAACCGCAGTTATCATCACGCAAATCATCACGCAAGCCAGCCAATGATTAAGGCAGATAGCCATGTTTGATGCACAAGCCCACGCCACTAGCGACGCCCTAGTCGCCATGCTTGCAAATGAGCTAGAGCAAGAACGGCAAGCCAAAGGCAACGCCATGGCCGCTTACTGTGATCGCTCAATAGCCGAATTAAACCAGCTGATTATCGACTATCCAGAATCGAAGAATGTTTGGTTGCGTCATATCGAAAGCTGGCAGCAGATAAAGCAAAAACACGGCTACAGCAGCGCACAAGATCTGCTTGACGATCAATATGCACAACTCGCCAGCACATCAAATTAAACCTGTAAGTAATCCTTACAAGTTCATCAATTCCATCTCAGCCTAGTGAGCAATCACCATGAAAACCAAATTCAACATTCAATACCTGCCAATGCTGGCAGCGTTCGCCGCAAAACAGGATGTTCGTTACTTTCTCAACGGCTTTCACGTAAAGCCCCACCCAGAAAAAGGCGTAATCCTCACCGCCACAGACGGCCATTGCCTCGTCACTATCCATGACGAGGATGGTTTTAGCGATGGCGAGTACATTTACCCAATCAGCAAAGAGTTGCTAAAAGCCGCCAACAAAAAGCATTTACCTTCCATACAAAACATCTTTATCAACGATGGCGTGGCCATGCTCACATCGATTTACGACATCATTGACACCTTCACCACCTTTGAAGCGTTGGACAATCAGGAACGTAAGTTTATTACTCACATTGAGTTTATTAACCCCATCGATGCACGTTACCCAAATGTAGGCAAACTCTTTAAATCACGGCTAAGTGATGAAAACTTAAAGCCAGCATCAACGATTGGCATGAATGTAAACCTGCTCAGCCGCCTATCAAAATTGAATTACTGCAAGATTAACGGTGCTGTTTTGCACGTATCAGAAAAGAATTCGCTGATTGCAGTCATGGGCTTAAAAAAAGAAATCGTCGCAATGATCATGCCCATGACCTTGGACGAATCAGAACGCGTTCCTCCCGCCGATTTTGTTTACTTTGCAGGCCATCAGCCAGTCGAGCCAGCGCCAGAATCCGCCACTCAAACCACCTCACCAGAGCCTGAACAGTCAAGCGCCGCTTGATAGTTGCCGCCATTCACGAAAGAAGGAATAGATCATTAGCTACTTCAAAATCAGCAACGAAACCGCAGTGCAAGCATTTAAAGACTTTAACGCAGCAAAATCGGCCTTAATTGAGCAAGCCACAGTGCTAGCTAACCACTTTGGCGGTGAACCCATTTTCAGCAACCGAATTGATAAAGTGTCGTTTGCTGGTATCAACTTTCACAACTTTAACCAGCTTGAAAACAACCACTTATGGTTTAAGCCGAAAGCGACTAACTGCTTTGCTTCTGAGCCCAAATACGGCAAACCAAAAGCCGCAGATCGTGAAGCGCTAGAAGCAATTAAAGCCACCTACAACGCCATGAAACCTGAGCCAGTTTCACGCGAACCTTTGCTAGCATCGCTGGGCGTAAGTTATGGGGATTGCCTATTTAGTCGGCTGGATATGTTCCTGCACAACGATGTGATTTACCTCGACACCAGCCTACCCCTTATCGATGCCACTGAAATATTCGGCAGCGAATACCAAGCTGCAAAAAACGAGTACACCGCAGGCAAAAAGGCATCCAAGCAACCAGCACAAGCAAGCGCAGCTTGATAGTTGCCGCCATTCAAGAAACAAGGAATAGAGCATGCTAACCCACGACAAACCCCAACACCGCGATATCAAGATCGGCCTCGGCCATATCGTCGCAGATAAAGACGGTTGGATGTTGCCAGGCGGCAAGTTCACCACCAACCGCGCCGTCGCCATTCGCGCAGCCAAAGGCCTGCACCGTTTCTTGGTTAAAAGATAAGGACGTCACCATGAGCCAACAAATTGAAATCCCTGCATTCCTGCTCGAAATGTCACAGCAAATGCACCAGCAGTCTAACCGCTGCACCGCCGAGCCTATTTGGCAAGTACGCTGCAAGCGCTATTTGCCAACCGAAGAAGGCTATGACGAACATCACTGGGAGATTGCTGATACCGATGGTGGCACTACGCTATATCGGTCTGATGAATCTGATATCAAGCAAGCACTCGCTGAATGGTTAGTTGAAAACGACCATCAATGGTGTAGCAATTGGCTGTTTGATAACGACATTGATGAAGTTTGTCACGATGTTACTCATGCATTTGATGAAGTGTTTATCAACGCATTTATCGATGAATTTAATGTTGAGTCAGATCACGACCAGCTACCTGATCCGCTTAAAAAGTTTCACCTTCAAGAAACGGAAGAAGTAATCAAAACCTGCCTAACTGAAGCCGATGCCAAGGCATTTATCGCCCGTAAGCAGCACGACTATCCAAGGCTTTACACCTATGTCGAATCAATGGTGTTTTGCCCACAGATGATCCAGTTACGCAATTGGATTATGTCACTCACCACGCCAGAGGTGAAAGCATGAGCCAATTATTCTACCTGCGCGACTCGCGCACCAATGTCGGCAGCACCTGCCTGTTTTGGGCTAAAGATGGTTGCGGCTATACAAGCGATTTAGACAAGGCGCATGTTTACACACTTGAAGAAGCTCAGCGGCAATTTAACAGCCGCCACACTGACGTTCCGCTTTGCAAAGAGCTTGTGGATCAACTGGCAACAGTGCGAGTTGATAACCAATACCTGCCATTAAATGGCGCAAAAGTCGGGTGCGATTTATACGTTATTAGCTTTAAGGACAACTGGGATGGAAACGATGTTTACTGGCTATCTCAGTTTGGATTTAGCGATGTTAACTACAAAGACGCAACGATATTTAGTTATCAAGCGGCGTTAGACATACAGTCACTAAAGCCCAGCATTAAAACTGAAATCTTCGCCAAAGCAGAAATCGACGCCATCGCTCGCCGGACTTTTCAAGCCGCCAACATAAACGAACGCAAGATGATCACCGCCGCAGGCATCCGCAAACCTAAGCGCAAACGCCACCGCCAAACCACGGGCAAAACTCGCGGCAACTGCCCACATTGTGGCGCCATCACTTGGGGATTCAACCCATACGAGGCTTACACCTGCGCCGAAGCAGATGCCGAAAACCGTGGCTTTAACCTTTATGACAATTGCAAAGAGGTGAAGCTAGCCAAGCAAATGAGCAAGGCCAAGATTGAAGGAGAAGCAGCATGATCCCTAACTCATTGATTTACACACCAGAAGACATTGCCGATTGGAATAAAGCGCTTAATCGTCACTTCTGCAATATCCGTCACACCGCAATCTTATTTGTGCCTAAAAACACTGATGATGCGGTGATTTACGATAATTCTGAAAACCACGGCATCCTCTGCGCCATTGGCGATATTGGGATTGAAATTGATCCAAACACTCGCCCAGGCATTTACGAAGCTGAAGTCGAATATTGGAGCGAACAAAGCTTCGAAGGTGAATGGGATGGCGGCGTGGTTGTCCATAGCATGCTGCCTTACAAAGCTAGCGACTCTCTATATAAACAGATTGCCAAAGAAGCAGAGGCCAGAGTTCAGAAAGTTTATCGTGATAATGAATGGTCAGGTATCGAGGCTTATCACTACCAAGAACTATGTAAAAAGTATGGCTTACAAGACAACGCAAATCACTACGACATGGAGCGCGTCGCCTACTTCCTTGGCGCAGTTGGCCGCTTAATTTGTTACCAGCCAAACCCAGATACTAAAAGCAGAAATAACTATGTCGCTGGCATCGAGTTAATTGCAGAGCTAACAGGTTGGTACAACAAAACCGACGACCAGCTAAAGCAAATCTCAATTGCTTTTATCGAGCAAGGCCTGTACGACAAAGCAGCGCTAACGCTTGCCCTGCTCTCAAGCAATCAAGGCAAGTACCAAGGCGGTGAAGCATGAAACAAATAACTAAACCAAGAAATGTGCGGCGAATACATACGAGGTCTTGTGCAAATTGTCGGTTCAATATTTTCGATGCTGAATCTGAATACCGTATTTGCCAGAGAAGCGGAGAAAGTGAATGGGGCGAACCTGAAGAAATGAGTAATTACGTTTGTGATGATTTTAAAAAATACAACGGTATTGATTCATGCATTAAAGGCGGTGAAGCATGAATCTTTTAATACCTGGCTTTGAATCGCCAAAGCGCATCGAGCTGATGCTGTCACTGACCAAAATCAACTCAGAAAACCTAATCAACGCATTGATGCTGCATTACACCGTTACCTATCTGGAGAGCGCTCCATGGTGAGCAGCGATAAGGCACGATGTTCAGCTCTCTAACTTTGTGCGCGGCCAAGAACGCCTCGAAGAAGTAGCGGCCATTATCGAATCCATCAAAGAACTCGACTGGGAAAAGCATCTTGCCAAGTTAGCCGCAGCCAACGCGCGGATCACCGAGCTTGAGCAGCTAGTTAGCCGCGCCGCCAACTATCTGTATGAAATCGGAATGAATGAAGAACTTGAGCAGCAGCTTAGCGCTGCAATCAGCAATTCAAAGGAGCATGCAGCATGAGCAAAAAATATCAGCTGATTTACGCCGATCCGCCATGGGCCTTTAGCAACCAAAACACGGGCGGCTCGATGAAATCCAGCGCCCAAGCCAAGTACACCGTCACTAGCACCGAGGACTTAAAACGCCTCGATGTGGGCAGCATTGCCGATGATAACTGTGTGCTGGTGATGTGGTATGTGGGCGCTATGCCGCAGGATGCCATTGATCTGGTTAAAAGCTGGGGCTTCAGCCTTAAAAATATGAATGGCTTTGTCTGGAACAAGCTAACGGTCAACAACAACCCATTTTTTGGCATGGGCTTTTGGACCCGCGCAGGTAGCGAGTCGGCCATTATCGCTATCAAAGGCAAACCAACGCCAGCTTGTCGCAGCGTTCGCGCCGTGGGCAATTACGATCCACAAAGCCTTGATGAAGTGCTCGCCCACCTCTGCTACGTGGGCACCTATCAAAACATTCGCCACAGCCAAAAGCCAGATGAGTTTCGCGATAAATGCGTCGAGCTCATGGGTGATGTCCCTCGCCTTGAAATGTTCGCCAGAACCAAAACCAAAGGCTGGGATGTGTTTGGGAATGAAGTTAAAGGCTCGATAGATATCCCATTAAAGCCAGAGCAATCAACCGTTGAGTTAGCGCCATCGCAACAGCTCGATATCGAAGATCAAATAGCGCGGGAGAATGCAGCATGAAGCAATCAACCGCAATCCGTGAAGCCCTTAAACAGTGGTACGCCCTACCACGAAAACAAGCATGCAGCTGCCAACAGTTTATGAAAAAACTGGCAGAAGAATTAAAGAAGGAAGGTAAGTGATGGCTATCGAAATGACTCATAAGAATCTATGCGATATCGCTGTACGCTGGCTGAAAAAAACGAATAGTAATGGCGGCCCTTGCTGCCATGTTGCTGTGTCTGAAATGCAAGGTGGTTGGAGTGGCGAGATACCTGATGCAATTGGCTTTAGGGCGGCAGGTTATAACGACGGCGCAATAATCGTTGAAGTAAAGGTATCGCGTAGTGACTTTCTTGCTGATCGAAATAAACCACACCGCAACGGTGAAACATTGGGTATGGGTAAGTGGCGGTTTTACCTTTGCCCAGAGGGTTTGATTAAGCCTGAAGAAGTGCCTGAAAAGTGGGGCTTAGTATACGTAACCCAGCGCGGAGGCACCAAATGCGTGAAAGGATTCTGCAGTGAAGTAAGGATGAGTAATCGCAATGATGCTCTCGAAAGCGACGCATTCGAATCAGACCGAGATAGAGAAATGTTCTTGCTTGTAAAGCTGTTATCTCGTCTAGGAGATATTGAGCAGTTTAATCAGAAATTGCGTGAAATGTATCGAATTGAAACGCAGCAACAAAAACGCATTAACGAATTAAAAGAAAGGCTTGATAACTCTGTTTCAGTAGATCGCAAACATAGACGGAAAGTTCTCAATTTTATTGGTGAACTACAAAAGCAAGACTGGGAAAGTGAGAGAGGTGCAGCATGACCAAACGCAGAGTGTTATTAGACGGCAACGGTTCAACAAAAATCAATGTTGAAGGCCTTGGGGTTTACGTTCCCGCCATTGAGCACGATCACCTCAAGCAAAAGCTTGGTGCCGAGATTCAGCAATCGAAAGACCAAGTTCAAGCCATGCAGCTGGAAAGATCAACGCATGTCGATGATATCGGCATCGACAGATTCACCAACGCTATGCGGGTAAAAATGGCCTACGCCAGAGCTAGAGGCCGCAGCGGTTGGGATGATCCAGCGCAGTGTTCAGGCGAGCAGCTTGCGACAATGTTAGTTGAGCACCTAACCAAAGGTAATTATGGCACTTTCGAGGACGTTGCCAACTTCGCCATGATGCTGCACCAACGCCAAGAGTCACCAATGCTGTTGGTTGATGCGGTTAACGCAATCAAGGCTAGTGTCGTGAACGAATTAGTGGCAGTGCTTAATGAAGCATCAGAAAACGCGTTCGACAATGATTATCTACAAGAAGCGCGAGCCATGGATGATGCGGCAGAGATTATCAGTGCTCGCGCTAAGCAAATAATGAAAATCAAAGACGTGGAGGCAGCATGAGCTTAGATATGGAAGATTTCACTTTAGGCATGATCATGGAGCAGGCCAAAGCCGCACAGCTTAAGAAAGAAGCTAATGCTGAAAAACTGCCAGCGTTATTCGACAAAGCGCTAAATGCCTTAGTCGCGGCCTGTGAAAAGCTCGAAGTAATCACCGCAGAGCGTGACCAGTTGGAAACGCAGTTAAAGGAACTAGAAGCCATTGTTCACCCTGACGATAAGAGCAAGTATCTAGGATTCACTGTGAGCCAAATGCTTTACCACCTAAGCAAAGATTGCAAGGAGGTAGAACTAACAGCCAAAGGTGAATCTGATTGGTGCCTGCATGTCTTGAGTGCTCAGTGCGGTGAGTTTGAAATGCAAGGCGGCTTAATGTTCATACTTGGCCAAGCAAGCAAACCATTCCTAAAACAATGGATGGAGGAACGCCTAGAGGCCAAAAGCAAGATGGACAATATATTAGCCATCGTAAAATCAGCTAAGGATGGTGAGTGATGGGATGGGCTAACTGTGGTACCGACAGTAAAGGCAGGCCAATTGGCTATGTCTTTACAGCAACCTGTGATCACCCAGGTTGCCATACTCAAATCGACCGAGGTCTTGCTTATGCATGTGGCGGGATGCATGGAAAAGATGAGATTAGCTGCGAAGGTTATTTTTGTGAGCAGCACAGGCCAACGTATATCGAGCATGAGGGAGATACCCGCCAGATTTGTAGTCAGTGTACTAAGGAGTTACTCGACTCTGGTGAGTGGATTGAAGATGAAAACGAAGGTTGTTTAAGGAGTGTGCATGATGACTGCTAAAGCAACCAAAGTTTGCAAGTGGCGGTATCAAGAAGGTGGTTTTGTTTTTGAATATGACACTGCTCAAGAATTAGCAAAGCTCATGTTTGAAAACTTACCTGAAGTGATAAACCCATATGATCCTGATTGCACTGACTTTGATAATTTCAATGAAACATTATGGCAATTGCAGCGTGATAAGGATGGTGAGTGATGTTTGAGTTTACTAAAGATAAAAAAGGTTTAAGACCTAAATATATTGGCACAATCAAACATAACGGCATTAGAAGAACTTTAATGGTGTTAATGACTTTGCCCACTATTTTAGCGGTGATTTGTTTGAATGTTTTTATGTTTTTATGTTTTTAGTCTACGTCATTATGGCGTTTTGGAAACTTATTTTATTAGGAACATTTAAAATTTTGGCTGGTATGTTTCAGGCTAAAACATGGGAAGTATGGCATAAGCCAAGGCAGGTGCAGCATGACTCTAAATGATCGCATGAATTTGCTTATCGCTGAGAACGAGCAGCTAAAAGCCCAAGTTGCAGAACTTAAGAATCAAGTGTCAATCCTCAGCCAGCGCCCTAAATACGATTTATCTACAACACAAGGCCGCGAACAAGCGGTGATTGAAAGGCTTAAAATACAAGGTTTGGTAAGTAACAAGGGAGTTGCATGATGGATGAATATATTCCTGAAACAGGTAAATCCTGCCTTTACAAAAGGAAAGGTGCTCTAAATTGGTGTATGTGCAAAGTTATAGCAAAATACGAATCACTTATTTGGATTCATAATTTTTATACTGGAAGCAAGCCAGTAGTTAGAGAAGCCGAAGTTGAATTTAAACCATTGCCTGATGATAAGGCAGGTGCAGCATGAACACTTTTTTTATTTGTCTTTTTCTGCTTCCTATTATCTGGATTTTATTCGCATGGATTGGCAAAAAAATAGCGATTAAATGGCTTTTCGGTTGGCGTTTTATCGTAATTAACGCAGAAGGTGAAGCGTGGTACATCGACGTGAAACCTGATGCCAAAGTCAAAACAGTTGGTAAAAATAAGGACGGTGCATAATGTTTCAGCAAGAAATAGATGCTATGCAGGGTAAAGTGGTGCAGCAGTTTTTCTCGCCAGCTCAACTTGCAAAAGCGTTGGGTATTGGCACAACTAAGCTGTATCAACTATTTAAGTTAGAAGACTTCCCAAAACCAACCACTAACCCGCACTTTAAAAATAAGTACAACTTTCAAGAAGTTAAAGCGTGGATTTACGAGAACGAACAATGAGGCCGTTACTGCGCGGCCTTAAGCTCAACCACGTTGTGGTATGCTGCGGGATCTTTGAGTCGCTGCAGCTTCTGCCACCAAATTCGATATGCCTTAGCTTGTTCTTCTAAATAGTCGTAGTGATCATAAATCGACTGAATCCCGCTTAGTTTATGCCCCAGCATGGTTTCGGCCACTTCTGTAGTAGTAATCTTACTCATGTTAGTGCGCTGCGTTCTGCGCAAATCGTGCAAATACCACTCATTTAACGGCGTACCATTCAGCTTAGCCCAGGTGTTTATTGGGTTAGACATGCGTGTTGTCGCTGCCTGCGAATATATCCAGCCTTTCTCTGTCGGAAACACCAGCTCGTTAGGGCTGAGTGAAAATGCTAGCTCAAGCAATGGTACTATCTCGTCGATGATCGGCCGCAATAGCGGCCGCTGCATCTTGTACCCTGTCTTGTGGTTTTCAACCGGCACCGTCCAGATCATCTTAGTAAAATCAAAATGCGCTTTCTGCGCCAATCGTAATTCACCGATCCTACAGCCAAAGAATAAGGCCATAAAAACCATAATCCGGTTACCAAGGCGCTGACGTTTGGCGTTATCGATGGCTTGCAAAATAATCTTGAGTTCGTCATCGCTAAGCGTGCGCTTACGGCTTTTGCGAGAGATATTTAAATCTTCTTTTGACTCAATACCCATTAACTCGTTAGCGCTAATAATTCGGCGGCGAACAGCCCATTTTAGCGCCCTGCGACTCACTGTTAACGTTAGATTAGTAATAGTTGGCTTTTTGGCGGCAATAGACTCAAACAAATCTAGCCACTGATGCAAGGTTACTTGGTCAACCTGCTTTTTACCAAGCACAGGGAATACGTTGATCTCAAGCGCACGCAAATATTCATGCGCGGTACTGTCTTTAACGCTAGCACGGCCATCACTAAACTGTGACTTATGCCATGCCCTAAAAACTTGCTCGACTGAGCCTTCGTTTGATACGGCCTTTGCCGCTTTATCGCGTTTATATTCCCGTGGATCTAGGTTATCCAGTAGTAACTTGCGATAGACTTCGCACTGTTCTCTGGCTTCTTTAAGCGAGAGCAAAGGATAAGGCCCAATATCAACCCGCGCCGCCTTGCTTGCCCAGCGGTAGCGCATTTGAAAAGTAATTGCGCCCTTAGCGGAAACCCTAACACTAAGGCCGTCACGATCTGCTTTCTCATAAGGCTTATCAGCGACTTTGTTCAGGTTTGCTTTTAACCATGAGTCAGAAAGTGCCATAACCTTTCTCCATCTTGTACATGAGTCTTTCATGTACGCAAATATGTACACAAATATCAAGAATAGAATCGAACGAAAGTGAAAAACTTTTCAATGAAAAATCCATTTTTACTAATAGTTTCAAAGAGAATTAGCGGAAAAACGTAAGGCAATGAATGATACTGAAACAATAGTGTTTAAATCACTCATTAGTATCTTGCTCTTCTGACTGTTCAGGCGTTACTTTCAAACCCGAAAATACCGCCTGCAATGACTCAGTATCCGTAAGCGCAGGTAAATCCGCTAGGGTATCTAAGCCAAAATAGGCTAAAAATTCTAAGGTCGTGGCGTAGAGTGCGGGTCGCCCCGGAACTTCTTTATGGCCAACGACTTTAATCCAATGTCTATCTGACAAACTTTTGATGATGTGGCTACTAATGGCCACACCACGCACCTGTTCAATATCGCCACGGGTCACAGGTTGACGATAGGCGATCACCGCCAGCGTCTCTAATGTTGCCCGCGAATACTTGGGTGCTTTTTCCTGCCACAGGGGCTGCAAAAACGGGCTCAGGACTTCCAAGGTCTGGAAGCGATAACCCCCAGCCACTTTCACAAGTTGAACACCCCGTTCCTGATAATCTTGCTGCAGCTCTTCCAATGCGGCTTTGATTTTGTCTCTGGAAACGCTGAAATCCGCCAACACGGTTTCTTTCAACATTTTCACCGACAAGGGTTTCCCCAATACAAACAGACTCGCTTCAATAAGCTGTTTTAATTGAATTGGATTTATCTGCATCAATTAATAGGCCTTTACGTAAATAGTTGAAAACGTCTCTGTTTGGTACAATTCCACTAATAATTCTTTGACCAATTCCATCAAGGCTAAAAAGGTCACCACCACCCCGGCGCGGCCTTCTTCGACGCTAAATAAACGCTCAAAGGGCGTAAACGTCTCGCTATTAAGCATGGCTAAAATTTGGCTCATGCGCTCGCGGGTAGATAACTGTTCACGCTTAACATGATGATCCTCATTGGCATCGATACGTTTAAGCACTTCGCCAAAGGCGCGGGCGATTTCAAATAACGATACATCAGGCGGGATCACCAAAGGTTTAATATTCGGTGAAGGTGCCGCGGTCGCTTGAAACACATCGCGTTCAAGCCGAGGTAAATCATCAATTTTTTGCGAGGCTTCCTTGATCACCTCATAGGCCTTCAATTGACGGATCAACTGCGCCCGCGGATCTTCCTCCACTTCATCTTCCGCCACCATACGCGGCAGCAGCAAACGGGATTTAATCTCAGCTAGTGTTGCCGCCATGACCAAATAATCCGAGGCCAGTTCGATACGCGCCTGAGTGAGCATCGCGATATATTCTAAATATTGCGCGGTGATCTGCGAAATGGGTAAATCGACAACATCTAATTTTTGCTTACGGATCAAATATAAAAGTAAGTCGAGCGGCCCTTCGAAGGACTCCAAGAACACTTCTAACGCCTCAGGTGGAATAAACAAATCCTGCGGCATTTCGGTCATCGCCTGACCGCGAACAACGGCTAAGGGTAAACTTTGTTGCGTGCCCTGCATCCGCTATCCCCATGTAAAACAATCGTTTTTAAACGGCTGTGATGACTGACTCGAACCCGCAATGAGCACGGCTTAAGCTCGCTATGCAAGCGCCCCCACGCCAAACGCGCGATTATACCCGCAATTGAGCGGCGATAACACTGTCAAATGATGGTTTTATCGCCTTAATATCTTAGGGTAAATCGCGGTTAGAGAAATGGGGTAACATCGCCCGCGCCTTCACGCAGCACTTCGAAACCATCTTCAGACATATCAATCACTGTGGTCGGCTTTTCACCTAAATAACCGCCGTGAATAATCACATCCACTTGATGCTCTAACAGGTCACGAATCTGTTCAGGATCAGACTCAGCAAAATCACTATTGGGCATCACCAAACTGGTCGACATCAGCGGCGCATCTAACGCCTCGAGCAACGCCAAGGCGATCACATTGTCTGGCACGCGGATACCAATGGTTTTCTTCTTGTCATTTTGCAGACGACGGGGCACTTCCTTGCTCGCCTTAAAAATAAAAGTGTACGGCCCTGGTGTGCAACTTTTTAAGATGCGGTAGGCCTGATTATCCACCTTGGCATAGGTCGCTAACTCGGATAAGTCGCGGCACATCAAGGAGAAATTATGATCGTGTTCGATTTGACGAATGCGGGTAATACGCGTCATCGCGTCTTTCTCACCGATCATGCAACCGAGGGCATAACCCGAATCGGTTGGATATACAATCACCCCACCGGACTTAAGCACAGCCACGGCTTGACTAATCAAACGCGCCTGTGGATTTACTTCGTGTACATAAAAAAACTGACTCATGGTCGTTCCACCCAAGATCCCGACTGCCAGACCCAATCAATACCTTGAGGCTGGTAGAGATTTTTACCTAATTCAATCCAATTACTTGGAAAGTGAAAATCACTTCCTATCGATGCAAGCAACTGATTTTGGACACTCAGCGCCACTAAATTGGCCCTATCATCCACCGTTTGTTGGCCGAGCACCACTTCCATGGCATCCCCGCCTTCTGCTTTAAACTCCCGCACTAAACGCTTTAACCATTTAGCCGACAACTTATAACCGCTCGGATGGGCCAATACCGCTAGCCCGCCCGCATTGTGGATCACCTTAATCGCGCTTGCCATATCACCCCAATTATTGGGCACATAGCCAGTTTTACCGCGAGCTAAATAACGTTTGAACACACTTGGCATATCCACCGCGTGGCCATTATCGGCAAGCCAGCGCGCATAGTGACCACGGCTTAAAGCGGCTCCTGCGGCAAGTTTTTTAGCGCCCTCATAGGCACCTTCAATCCCCGCCTTAGCCAAGCGATGGCCGATTTCTTCGGCGCGCTGCTCACGTAACTCACGCTGATGTGCTAAAAAGCCTAATAACTCGGCATGGGTCTCATCAAAATTGAGCGCCACAATGTGAATATCGTAACTATTCCAGCGAGTTGAGATCTCAACCCCAGAAATGAGTTTTAACGGTTCGGCCTGCGCTTGATTGAAGGCGCGGGCTTCACTTAAGCCTGCAACCGTATCGTGATCGGTAATCGCAAATAACTGCACGCCCTTTTCAAGGGCTCTGGCGACCAGCTCGGACGGCGTGAGATGACCGTCGGATGCGGTCGTGTGGCTGTGCAAGTCAGCCAATATGCTTTGAGTATTCATGCCGTTATTGTACGTGAATTTAAGATTAAATGTGCATTTATCTCACACTTTATCGAGTAGGAATGGCATTGGGTACAGTGATTTAGCGACGTTAATCCATCATTTTGAAAAATATTCAATTGACTTTCGCCTCAGGCTCATGTTTTCTATAGCTCAACTAACGAATTATTGAGACCCTTTTGAATGACTCAGATTAACGCTTCTTTCAACATCATTTGGTGGTGGCACTTCCCAACTTAGCGGGTAGTGTGAAGCTCTGTGCTCATTTGAAAGTAACAGAATCAACAAAAAAGCCCGCAGAAATGCGGGCTTTTTTGTTGGTGCGAAAAATGTCTGCAACGCGGTAAACGGATAAAAAGCGAGATAAGCATGACCCTAAAGACATTTAATCAGGTTACCCAAGTTGATGGCGAAAATTTTGCCTCGTCTCAACAGACATTCGCACGCTCACATTCGCTTAAGGCAACGCTGGCATACCATAGCGATCCACTGCGTCTGTACCAGCACATCACCCAAGATGCGCCCCATACCATGTTGTTAGAATCAGCGGAAATCAATAGTAAGGAAAATCTTAAAAGCATGGTGATGACCCATGCGGCGCTGATGATCCGCTGCGATGGTTATCGTTTACGCTTTAGCGCACTGAGTGACAATGGCGTCAGTTTACTCGCCCCCATCGAGCAATTTTTTACTGCTCGCTCAAGCCAAACTCAATGCCAACACGATGGCCATAGCCTAATAGTCACGCTGCAAAAAGATACTGAACTTAAGGATGAAGATGCACGCTTAAAATCCACCTCGCCCCTCGATGGTTTGCGCTTGTTTGTAAAGCATATCGACTGTGGTCAGACGCCAGCATTCGAAGACTTATTTTTAGGTGGCGTGCTTTCCTACGATTTGATTGATACCGTCGAGCCGCTGCCAGAAGCCCCTAATGGTGCAAATGATTGTCCTGATTATTTATTTTATCTCGCCGAAACCTTAATTCTTATCGATCACAAGCAAAAACAAGCCGAGATTATCACCCACAACTTCAGTGAAGGCGCAGCACAACATTCCGAGGTGACCCAAGCCTTAGCCGAGCGAGTTGAAAACATCCGCGCCCAATGTGAAGCCTTAGCCAAGAGTGCAACACCTACGCCCGCCCTTGTTGGCATAACGGCCACAGAGCAAGTGAATGTCAGTGATGAGGCCTTTAAACAAACTGTTATCGATTTAAAAGAACACATTATTGCCGGCGATATCTTCCAAGTGGTGCCTTCTCGCAGTTTTAGCCTGCCCTGCCCGAATACCTTAGGTGCTTACCGCGCGCTGCGATTAACCAACCCCAGCCCCTATATGTTTTATTTTAGGGGCCATGATTTCACCCTGTTTGGCGCCTCGCCCGAGAGTGCGCTGAAATATGAAGCCAGCAATAATCAGGTCGAAGTCTACCCGATTGCAGGCACTCGTAAACGCGGCAAAACCGCCAGCGGCGAGATTGATTTCGACCTCGATAGCCGTATCGAACTCGAATTGCGTTTGGATAAAAAAGAGTTATCTGAACATTTAATGCTGGTCGATTTGGCTCGCAACGATATCGCCCGTATCAGCCAAAGCGGCAGCCGCAAAGTTGCCGAGTTACTTAAAGTCGACCGTTATTCCCACGTGATGCACTTAGTCAGCCGCGTTACAGGCCAATTACGCCAAGACTTAGATGCGCTCCACGCCTACCAAGCCTGCATGAACATGGGCACTTTAGTTGGTGCGCCCAAAGTACGTGCTTCGCAATTAGTGCGTCATGCAGAAAAGACCCGCCGAGGCAGCTATGGCGGCGCCGTAGGTTACCTCAACGCCCTTGGCGATATGGACACCTGCATAGTGATCCGCTCCGCCTTTGTGAAAGACGGTGTAGCCCATATCCAAGCGGGAGCTGGCGTGGTGTTTGACTCCGATCCCCAAAGTGAAGCCGATGAAACCCGCCAAAAGGCGCAGGCGGTGATTTCGGCCATCAAAATGGGCGCAGGCTTGGATGAAACCCACCAAGTATCTGCCAATACTCAAACAACAGTGCAGCAAGGATAAGGAGCCAAACATGAAACTCTATTTACTCGATAACTTTGACTCCTTCACCTACAACTTAGTCGACCAATTTAGAAGCCTTGGCTGTGAAGTGGTGATCTACCGTAACGATGTTGCCGCCGACTATATTGCCGACAAGCTGTTGGCGGAAACCGAGCCTAGCGCCTTAGTCTTATCGCCAGGCCCAGGTGCACCCCATGAAGCGGGCTCCATGATGGCGCTAATAGACAAAGTCGCGGGCAAAGTGCCTATGCTGGGGATCTGCCTGGGTCATCAAGCCATGGTGGAATATTACGGCGGTAAAGTGGAGCGCGCGCCTTTTGTGGTGCACGGTAAAGCCAGCCCCACCTTCCATAATGGTAAAGGCGTGTTTGCTAACTTACCTTCGCCCTTACCTGTCGCCCGCTACCACAGCTTAGTAGCCACAAAAGTACCTGATTGTCTTGATGTTATTGCCACCACCGATGATATGCCTATGGCAATTTTGCATGCCAAACACAGGGCGGTAGGTTTTCAGTTTCATCCCGAATCCATCCTCACCACCTTAGGCAGCACATTGTTAACCCAAACTTTAGTCTATTTGACCCAAGCAATGACAAGTCACCACGCAGGAGCTAAATAATGAGTACGACATCAATCCAGCCCCTGCTCGATATTTTGTTTCAGGGCAAGGCATTAACCCGCGAGCAAACCGCCAGCCTCTTTAGCGCCCTTATCCAAGGTGAAATGAATGAAACCGTGATGGCTGGCATGTTAATGGCCCTTAAAATTCGCGGCGAAACCATTGCTGAAATCAGTGGCGCCGCCGATGCGATGCGCGCTGCGGCTAAACCTTTCCCTTTTCCCGCATCTAAGCGGACTGAAGGGATTATCGATATTGTCGGTACCGGTGGTGATGGTTTTAATACCATCAATATTTCTACCACTGCCGCCTTCGTCGCCGCAGCCGCTGGTGCAAAAGTGGCGAAACACGGTAATCGCTCCGTCTCGAGCAAATCGGGCTCGTCAGATTTACTCGCCCAATTTGGCATCGATTTAACCATGTCACCCGAGCTTGCAAGCCACTGCCTCGAATCACTCAATCTGTGCTTTCTGTTCGCGCCCCACTACCATGGCGGCGTAAAGCATGCAGTGCCCGTACGCCAAGCGCTTAAAACTCGCACCTTATTCAATGTGTTAGGGCCATTGATTAACCCAGCGCGCCCCGAATTTATGCTGCTCGGGGTCTACAGCCCAGAACTGGTGACACCCATCGCCCGCGTGCTGCAAGCCCTTGGTACCCAAAGAGCCATGGTGGTACACGGCAGTGGTTTAGATGAAGTCGCGCTCCATGGCAGCACACAGGTCGCCGAGCTTAAAGACGGTGAGATTATTGAATATCAATTAACACCAGCGGATTTTGGTGTGCCACAAGACCAAATTAGCGAACTTGAAGGCGGAGAGCCTGCGCAAAACGCCCAGATCACGCAATCTATTTTGCAAGGACAAGGCAGCGATGCCCACACCCATGCGGTTGCCATCAATGCGGGTTGTGCCTTATATCTGAGTGGCCGGGCGGAGTCAGTAAAAATGGGGACAGCCCTTGCACTCAGCACCATAAAAAGCGGCAAAGCCTTTGAATTACTGAATAAGCTCGCTACAGTCAGCAGCGAAGCACAGGAATAATGACCATGGCACAGGTTCAACAACCCGACGCAAATCGCTCGCAAGATAATCAAACATCACTGGATGTAAGGGGTAGCATGCAAACCAGCACTACAAAAGCCAACGTTTTAACCCGTATCGTCGATACCAAGGCCGCCCATATCGCCGCCCTTAAGTTGCGCTTTCCTGAAGACAGCTTAACCCCCAAGATCTCGGACCGTAGTCTATTTGCCGCGTTAAAAGCCACTAAGGCTGGCTATATTTTAGAGTGCAAAAAAGCCAGTCCCTCCAAAGGCTTAATCCGTAAAGACTTTGATGTCGAAGCCATCGCCTCGATTTATACCAAGTATGCTGCGGGGATCTCGGTATTAACCGATGAGCAATTTTTCCAAGGTGATATGGACTATATCCCTAAAGTGCGGGCAAAAGTGAGCCAACCGATTCTGTGTAAAGACTTTTTTGTTGATGAGTATCAAATCAAATTAGCGGCCCATCAGGGCGCCGATGCGATTCTGTTAATGCTCTCAGTGCTCGATGATAAGCGATATCAGCAACTTGCCAGTGAAGCGGCCAAATATCAACTCGATGTATTAACCGAAGTCAGCAATGAGGAAGAACTTAAGCGCGCTATCGCCTTAAATGCACCTATTATTGGCATAAATAACCGTAACTTACGGGATTTAAGTACTGATCTTGCCACCACAGAGGCCTTAGCGCCCCATATTGGCAGTGATCGCGTGGTGATCAGCGAATCAGGGATTTACACCAATGACCAAGTGCGCCGCTTAAGTCCACTGGTCGATGGCTTCTTGGTCGGCAGCTCGATTATGGCCGAAGAAGATATTGATTTAGCCTGTCGTAAATTGATCTTCGGTCACAATAAAGTCTGCGGCCTCACCCGCCTTGAGGATATTGAAGCGGCGGCCAATGCGGGCGCTGTTTTTGCTGGGCTCATCTTTGCTGAAAAATCGCCACGAGCGGTAAGCCAAGAAGCAGCCAGAAACCTTGTACAGCAATACCGCGCAGCCAAATTGCCCGCCATTGAATTTGTCGGGGTGTTTGTTAACAGCGAGCCAGAGCTGATCGCAAGTATCGCCAAAGCATGTGATTTAGCCGCCGTGCAACTGCATGGCAGTGAAACCGAGTTAGAAATCAGTGAACTTGCTCAATTGTTACAACAAGCTGGACTTAAGACTCACATTTGGAAAGCGGTCAGTGTTGACGCCAACAGCGGCGAACTCGGTGCCATGCCCAAAGGAGTACAGCGTTATCTGTTTGATAGTAAAAATAATGCAGGTTTTGGTGGCACGGGGCAGCCCTTTAATTGGCACTTACCTCTTGCCCATAAAGCAAAAGCCTTACTGGCTGGCGGTCTTAATGCCAGCAATGCCGCCAACGCCAATGCCCAAGGATTTTACGGTTTAGATTTTAATTCTGGCCTCGAAACCGCCCCCGGCGTTAAATCTGCAGAACAGATCCAAACAGCCTTTGCCCAATTAAGGCTCTGATCCGACTAAAGCGCATTTAAGCGATGTTTAGCACCCATTAAGCAGAAAAGATTGATACATCGATAGCCGTTAATAACCAACGCTATCGAAATAAATGAATAGGATAAGGAACAAGGTATGTCACAGTTAAAGCTTAACCCTTATTTCGGCGAATACGGTGGTATGTATGTACCACAGATTTTAGTCCCAGCCCTCAAGCAACTCGAAAGTGCCTTTGTTGAAGCGCAAACCGATGAGTCCTTCCAAGCCGAGTTTACTGACTTACTAAAAAACTACGCGGGTCGCCCTACTGCACTCACCTTAACCCGCAATTTAAGCCCTAACCCTATGGTGAAAATCTACCTTAAGCGGGAAGATTTACTCCATGGCGGTGCCCATAAAACCAACCAGGTATTGGGCCAAGCATTATTAGCTAAGCGTATGGGTAAAAAGGAAATTATTGCCGAAACCGGCGCGGGCCAACACGGTGTTGCCACGGCTCTGGCCTGTGCACTGCTCGGGTTAAAATGTAAAGTGTATATGGGCGCGAAAGACGTGGCCCGCCAATCTCCCAACGTATTTAGAATGCGGCTGATGGGCGCGGAGGTTATCCCTGTGACTTCGGGTTCTGCCACCTTAAAAGATGCCTGCAACGAGGCGATGCGCGACTGGTCAGGTAGCTATGAAAAGGCTCACTACCTTTTAGGTACTGCAGCAGGACCACATCCGTTCCCGACCATCGTACGTGAATTCCAACGTATTATTGGTGAAGAAACCAAAAAACAAATACTTGAGCGCGAAGGTCGCCTGCCCGATGCGGTGATCGCCTGTGTCGGCGGTGGCTCTAATGCCATTGGTATGTTTGCCGACTTTATAGATGAAACCAATGTCGAGCTGATTGGCGTCGAGCCTGCGGGTAAAGGTATTGATACCCATATGCATGGCGCGCCGTTAAAGCACGGTAAAACGGGGATTTTCTTTGGCATGAAAGCACCACTCATGCAGGACCGCGAGGGCCAAATCGAAGAATCTTACTCAATTTCGGCAGGCCTTGACTTCCCATCCGTTGGCCCGCAACACGCCCATTTGAACGCCATCGGCCGTGCCCGCTATGAATCGGCCACAGACGATGAAGCCCTAGAAGCCTTCCAACTGCTCGCGCGCTGTGAAGGGATTATTCCGGCGCTCGAATCGGCCCACGCCCTCGCCTATGCACTGCGTCTGGCGAAAGAGTGCACTAAAGAAACCATTTTGGTTGTCAACCTCTCAGGCCGAGGCGATAAGGATATTTTCACTGTGTCAGACATTTTAAACGGTAAAGAGGAATAACTAAGATGAACAGCATTTCTAACCAAACTATCCCTCATCATGCCAGCCGTTATCAAGTAGCGTTTAGCCGTTTAAAAGCCGAAGGCCGTGGCGCCTTTGTGCCCTTTGTCACCTTAGGCGATCCTAGTCCTGAGCTGTCACTTAAGATTATCGACACCCTAGTGCAAAACGGTGCCGATGCGCTGGAGCTGGGCTTTCCTTTC
Organism: Shewanella cutis; assembly: GCF_022410515.1. Lineage (GTDB taxonomy): Bacteria > Pseudomonadota > Gammaproteobacteria > Enterobacterales > Shewanellaceae > Shewanella > Shewanella cutis. The sequence continues at coordinate 57,542 of NZ_JACSDI010000001.1, forward strand.
TCCGATCCGCTCGCCGATGGTCCCGTGATCCAAGGCGCAAACCTCAGAGCCTTAGCCGCGGGTACAACGCCCACGCAGTGCTTCAGCCTATTAGCGCAAATTCGCGCTAAATACCCAGAGTTGCCGATTGGGTTATTGCTATATGCAAACCTCGTATTTGCCAATGGTATCGATGCTTTTTATGCCAAAGCGCAGCAAGCGGGCGTGGATTCAGTGTTAATTGCCGATGTGCCAGTAGAAGAAGCCACGCCTTTTATCCAAGCAGCCAAAGCCCATGGCATTGCGCCCATTTTTATTGCGCCGCCCAATGTCGACAGCGACACCCTTGCGAAGGTCAGCCAAAGTGGTGAAGGTTATACTTATTTGCTGTCGCGCGCTGGCGTAACGGGTACCGACACTAAAGCTGGTACGCCTGTCGAAGAGATATTAGCCAAATTACAAGAGTTTAATGCCCCGCCGCCGCTATTAGGTTTTGGGATTGCCGAACCTGCTCAAGTGAGCGCCGCCATCAAAGCAGGCGCTGCAGGTGCAATCTCTGGCTCAGCGGTGGTGAAAATTATCGAAACTCATCAACAGGATGAAGTGAAACTGCTCGCAGCATTAGGCGAATTTACCCGCGACATGAAAGCGGCAACCTAATCGATAACAACAACTTAGTCGATAATAACAACTTAGTCGATAACAACAATCTGTTTACCCCATGAGCACAGGCCTCTTGAGCGCCAGTGCTCATGTTTATAAAACAGCTTAATCCTTGGCAAAGTGTTGGCGTAACCCCTCAAGCATTTGCTTGCGCTCGGTTAGCTGTTGTCTATCGCTATATTGGATCAGTTGCTCGAGATATTGCTGAGACGGGGTGACTTTACGCCCAAAACGTTCTGACAATACTCCATACTGGTCGATAACTTGTTGTTTACTGAAAGTGTCAGAATAAATATCAATGGCAAAGTCTTTGAACAGATGACGGATCCCGTCGTACAAGCCAATGTGACTCACGCTCTGATGCGTCTCCTCGGGATAATACTTGGCCATAAAACCCAGTCCTTTGGGGGCAAGCTTTGTTAGCTTATCGGCGAATGCCAAATTTAAATCCTTATGGTAAGAAGACACACCAAATCCCGGTGACAAGGGATTATTCGCTATCGCCATAAAGAGTTGTTTCTGCTTAAAATCCCCTTTTACAACTCGCTCTTCCAATAACGTCAGATAATGGGGACTATCGAACCACAGGCTAGTATCGAGGGCGAGATAGGCTGAAAAAAGCGACCTGTCAGTACGTAGGGCTTCCATGGCCACTAAACCGCCAAAGGAGTGACCAACTAACACATTGATACCATTTGTGCGCAACTGACTCTCAATGCTAGGCGCTAATTCCTGCTCAATAAAGTCTAAAAAACGCCCCGCGCCACCCGTATGCTGATATTGAAGATTGCCTTTTTTGCCGCTCGGTAACACCAGAGTATGGGTCGGCGTGTAATCCCGCATCCGATTAGTATTATGGATCCCAACGATAATCACCTTGGGAATTTGTGGCATGGTGCCGTGGCTTAAAAACTCTAGCAAGCTAGCCATATGGTCAAATTGCTCTTCACCATCAAGGAGATAAACAACTGGATACGCCTCATGCGATTGTGCATATCCCTCAGGAAGCGCAATCACATACTCCCGGGTCTCCTTGAGCAGCCTAGACTCCAATCGTTTGCTTTGATATTCCACTGCCGTGAGTGAAGTCGATGTCATACTTGCCAAAAATAAAATAAATAAGGATAAAAAGTGCTGCACTGGATATGGCTTCCTATTAGACAAATATTGAGTTCTTAATAACGGCGCATGTTGTGCACAGATGATGTTAAATCAGTATGTTACTGTTAGGATTGCGAGTCGCATCTCCACTTCATTCTGCTCAGGGATTTTCACTATATGGTTTTTATGCGCTCTCAAATGACAATTAATGTCATTTACCAAATATCGGATTTTGATGTTTTGCCGCCCAGTGTGAACAGTCGATTTACAAAATTTACCCATGTGCTTGTGCCACAAAGAAGTATGCATTGACGTTTGGAGATTGGATGTTGTTCGCTCAGGCAAACTCGAGCACAACATTAACAATGAAGACAACTCACCTTTCTGCTTGAGCCCACAATACAGCATAAAACCATTGCAACTTGAAACCTTGAGCTTAGTAAAACTGCCAAAGCGGTAGCTTATAATCATGAGCAAGTGTCATATTTAAGCTTGGCAGTGTTACTCTAACACTGGAAATATTACGTTTTGTTATGGAAAATGGACTTTTTATGCAGTATAGAATCTATATTCTCGACGTCAGCCCTTGGGGCTGTGGTTTTCAAGGTGAAGTCGCCGCACAATGTGACAATGGCGCACCTGTTTGGTTTTACTATCAGGGTAATGATCAACAAGCTAAGCAACGTTTCCCCATTAATCAATGGGTAACGGTTGAACTGTTTGGCCGTTTAGCCAAGGCAAATTTGCAAACTGACATTATTGAACATCGCCAAAGTCTGCAATTTCCCAAACATAATTGTCACTTTGAAGCATCAGGACAAATTGTAGAAATCACCCAAACACCCGATGATACGGTTTACTTACTGCGCTCAAGTTTTACCTTGCCCTTTGATAATGAGCTAGGTACTTCACCGATTTCTCGCGGTCATTGGGTGAACGTTACCGGGGAGTTATGGGCAACCAATTGGCAAGCATAGGCTATAAAACCATTCGAACTCCTTAATAGCCCAACGCAAAACGACCAGTATCAGCATAGCTTTTACCATGTTTTGCCCCTAAAATGGCGAACGGATTGCGCTTTGGTTTACATGAATATATGTAAATCTTAAGTACTAATCTGCAAGCTCTTTCGCCGAAATCACACCCTGTTGAGGTTCCCATGTCCAGCTCACACTCTGTACCAACGAATAAAAGCCGCACTATTTTTGGTACACCAAAGTTACCCGCAAAATACGCCACAGTTGTGATGCCATTTTTTCTTTCTATTTTAATGAGTTGTATCGTTTCTGGGATCAGTACTTTTAACGGTGTCGGCGCATCAGCACAATTTGTTGAGCTCTGGTTGAGCGCATGGTTTATCTCTTGGGTGGTGGCATTCCCCACTCTGTTGATGGTATTACCCCTAGTGCGTAAACTGACCGCGGCTTTTGTACAATTACCTTAAACTCAAACAATCTTCCCTTCTTTTGACTCTACAAAAAGCCATTTTTAAGATGGCTTTTGCGTTTGCTGAGCCACTCTTTTATCGCTGACTCGCAGTGTTCTTTGGCAGAGCAATTCAGATTTACAGTCGATTTACACTCGGCAGTTATTCACACTTTCGTTGTTCACACCAAAGCAATCAAAAGCGATTAAGGCAAAGAAATCACCAACCGCATGATAACTTAACAGCATGTTTTAAATAGATAATATTTATAACAATACTTTTAGACACCTATTAAACCTTCCTTCTTCCCAATTTATCAACTCACCGAAAACCGTATTTCAGTTCCTTATTTACCAGTCAAAAGTACGACTCATCCGACAACCCACAAATGAGAATGATTTGCATTTGTAATTTTTAAGATGCTAATTTATTCGTCGTTGTAGTGAACCTGTAACAGCAAATAAGACGGAAAAATCTCTATTTAGCAACACAATGGAATGACTTACATGGCATCTGTAGAGCGATCCACTCATCTGCAAGCCAAACAGTCAATGGTGGCTGCAACCGTTTTAGCAGGAATTTAAGGAGGCGTAAGTGACTACCCCAAAAAAGGAAACTGATCGTACGATTTACGATCTACTCGGCATTGGCATAGGCCCATTTAATCTAGGACTGGCGGCACTGTGTGAACCTATTAATGACTTAAGCTGTTTGTTTTTAGATGCAAAAACCGAGTTTGATTGGCACCCCGGAATGCTGATCAACTCCTCTCGATTACAAACACCTTTTATGTCCGATTTGGTCACTATGGCCGATCCGACAAGTCGTTTTAGTTATCTTAACTTTGCCAAACAAACAGGCAGACTCTATTCCTTTTATATCCGTGAAAACTTTTTTCTCCCAAGGCATGAATATAATCAATATTGTCAATGGGTTAGTAAGCAGCTCAGCAATCTTAACTTTGGTGTTAAAGTCACTCAGGTGAATTACAACGCCGGCGAAGAGATTTACGCTGTCACCGCTATTGATAGACGCAGTGGTAAATCCCTGACCTATCTATGCCGCAAATTGGTATTAGGAACAGGCACAACGCCCTATCTACCCGATAATTGCCCAATTCAAGACCCTCGGGTTATGCATAGCGCCAGTTATATGCAGCAAAAAACCTACCTACAAAGCCAAAGTGCCATCACAGTGATCGGTAGTGGTCAAAGTGCAGCGGAAATCTTTTACGACCTTCTACAAGATATTGATATTTATGATTATCAACTAAATTGGATGACCCGTTCGCCACGCTTTTATCCACTGGAATACACTAAACTCACCCTAGAGATGACCTCGCCGGATTATGTGGATTATTTCCACGAATTGTCGTCGGAAAAACGCCATCGCTTAATCGCGGAGCAAAAGTCCCTCTACAAGGGGATCAATGCCGAATTAATCAACGATATTTATGATCTTCTGTACCAAAAGCGCCTAATCAGTAACATCCAATGCCAACTACTGACCAATGTCGCTCTGACCGCAATCGACACCTCGGGCGACAAACTCAAGCTGCAATTTAAGCACCTTGAGCAGGAATATGCCCTCGAGCAACAGACGGGCGCCGTCGTCTTAGGCACTGGCTATCAATACCGTTTACCTGATTTTATTCAAGGAATTAAATCACAAATCGAATTTGATGATCACGGCCAACTCGCCATTCAGCGTGACTATGGTATCGATGTCAGAGGCGATATTTTTATTCAAAATGCAGGGCTGCATACCCACGGCATTAGCTCGCCGGATCTCGGAATGGGCTGCTATCGCAACGCGACGATTCTGCAAGCGGTTTTGGGTTACGCGCCCTATCCGATTGAAACACGAATCGCCTTCCAAACCTTCGCCCCCTGCAATATCGCCGACGCGAAAAGGCAACCGCTTGAGAGCAACACTCACTCAGAGATTGCGCCTTCTAAGACTCGTCAGGAGTTAAATCCATCAGCAAAGTCCGTGCAACAACCCAGTATTAAGCCACAAACAGCACTACGGATAACTCCCACTGGCGGCAATGTATCGGCCTTAATGGCCCCAAATAAGGAGGCTCAATAATGGCTAGCCAATGGAGCAGACATTGTGCAGATTCACTCTCAAAACACATTGTAATCAATGAGTTTGTATTTAAACCCCTAAACCTTGAGCAAGATATTCCTATGCTGCAGTCATGGCTTAACCAAGACTATGCCAAGTTTTGGGGCATGCAGGGGATGACGCAAGCAACTATTACAGCCGCTATGGCGCCCTCGGAACACAAAGTAGTGCTGATTGGGGAATGGCAGGCAAAGCCATTGTTTATGGTAGAACTCTACGATCCAGCCCATGACGAAATTGGTCAGCACTATCAGGTTAAGCCGCTCGATTGCGGTATGCATTTAATCCTTGCGCCGATTGAAGGCAAACCCGTTCATGGCTTATCCCGCAAAGTGATGGCGGCTATCGCCCAACTTGTTCTTGAAACACTCGCGTTTACGCGACTGGTAGTTGAGCCGGATCAGCAAAATCACAAAATTCACCGCTTAAATTGCCAGATTGGGATCCGTTATCAAAAAGCCATCCAACTCAGTACCAAAGCTGCGTTTTTAGGTTTTTGCAGTGCCCAAAGCCGCCAGACGGCAACTCAAGCCCCCCAATTGCCGAGTAAAAATCGCCCTGTCACCCAGTCACTTTCAACCTTATCACTTTGTAGGTGAACCGATGAACTTAGCCACTAACGCCTTATTACTCAAACCATTCGCCCACACCAAGTTGCCGAATATTGAGGATTTACCCTCTTACCCCCATGTGCCTGCCCATTTAACGCCCCAGCATTGGCAGGCGGCTAACCGCCATTTGGTGAAGAAAATCCTCTGCGAATTTACCCATGAGAAGATCATCACCCCACAGATTTACGCCCAAGGCGCAAAGATAAACCACTATGAGCTCTGGTTAAATGACAGCACGTATTACTTTAGCGCGCGCCATTATCAGCTCGACCACCTTGAAATCGCCGCGGATTCTATTCGAGTCACCAGTGCGGGCACTGAAAGACCACTCGATGCCATGAGGCTAATTATCAACTTAAAAAATGTGCTTGGTATGAGTGAAACCCTGTTGCCCACTTACCTTGAAGAAATCACCAGCACCCTCTACAGCAAGGCCTACAAGTTGTCCCATCAGGCTATCCCTGCCGCCAAACTTGCTATTGCGGATTATCAGACGTTAGAGGCGGGCATGACTGAAGGACATCCGGTGTTTATTGCCAACAATGGCCGCATTGGTTTTGATATGCAGGACTATTATCAATTTGCCCCCGAGAGTGCCACTGCGCTAAAACTCCTGTGGATTGCCGTTTCTAAGGACAAAACTACCTTCTCCGCCCTTGAAGGATTAGATCATGATACCTTGCTAAAACAGGAGCTTGGCGAACAGTTCTCCGAGTTTCAGCAACAACTAATCGCACAGGGGAAAACAAGCGATGCCTTTTATTTTATGCCCGTTCATCCGTGGCAATGGCGCGAAAAAATTGCCCGCACCTTTGCTGGTGAAATCGCCCGCGGCGACATTATTTATCTTGGCCAGAGCCAAGATTGCTATCAAGTTCAACAATCGATCCGCACCTTCTTTAATTTAAGCGCGCCGCAAAAGTGCTACGTCAAAACAGCCCTTTCCATCTTAAACATGGGTTTTATGCGCGGCCTGTCCCCGCTGTATATGAGCTGCACTCCGCAGATCAACGCTTGGGTAGCAAACCTAATCGAAAGTGATGATTACTTTGCCGAGCAAGGTTTTGTGATCCTCAAAGAAATCGCCGCGATTGGTTATCACCACAGGTATTACGAAGAAGCCCTCACCCAAGATAGCGCCTATAAAAAAATGCTGTCAGCGCTGTGGCGCGAAAGCCCACTGCCGCATATTGAGCCGCAGCAAAACCTGATGACCATGGCGGCGCTATTACACGTCGATCATCAGGAGCAAGCCCTGCTTGCCGCCTTAATCGCGCACTCGGGCTTAAGCGCCAAGGAGTGGGTTACGCGTTATCTCAAGCTCTACTTATCGCCATTACTGCACGCCTTCTTCGCCTACGATCTGGTGTTTATGCCCCATGGTGAGAACCTGATTTTAGTGCTGGATGCCGGCATCCCGGTCAAAATATTGATGAAGGATATCGGGGAAGAAGTCGCTGTACTCAACGGCAACGAGCCTCTGCCGCAAGAAGTGCAGCGCCTTGCGGTCGAGCTTGAGGAGGAGATGAAGCTCAACTATATCCTGCTCGATATTTTCGACTGTATTTTCCGTTATTTAGCGCCCATTTTGGATAAGCACACCGAAGTCAGCGAAGCGCTATTTTGGGAGCTTGTGGCAGACAATGTACGCGACTATCAAACGCAACATCCGCACTTGGCGAACAAATTTGCACAGTACGATCTCTTTAAAGACAGCTTCGTGCGCACTTGCCTTAATCGCATTCAGCTCAATAACAACCAGCAGATGATTGACCTTGCCGACAGGGAAAAAAATCTGCGCTTTGCGGGCGAAATTGTTAATCCGCTGGCAGCCTTCAGGCAAAGCCATGCCTTTAATATTTTTAATCAAGAAGTTAAATCCAAACCCTAAAGCATTTTTAACCTTGAGTGGGTCTTGCGCCCACTCTGGGCACTCATCTGTGCCCAAAAACAACCTAGTCAATCAAACCGCCAAAATGGAATTTAAGATCATTATTATGAAAACCTTCCCCCTCAACCGACTCGCTGCGCACTGCCAACTTGCCATCAAACGCCCAGAGCTTATTCTTTGCTCCGCCATACTCAGCATGCCCTATGCTTATGCCGATGCCAGCGATACCCAGAAGAAATCCACCAAAGACATTGAAATCATTAATGTCGTTGGTGCTAAGGATCTCCACGATAAGCGCTACAAAACCCCAGCGATGAACACGGCTACGGGCCTAGATTTGTCTTATTTAGAGACGCCGCAATCCGTCACCTCGGTCACTCGCCAAATGATGCAAGATCAGCAGTTAAACAGCGTAATTGAAGCCATGACCAGCGTGGCCGGTATCAATGCCCGGCCAATGGACAACGACAGATACAGCATCAGCTCCCGCGGGATTGCAGTCACCAGCATTCTTTACGATGGCGTGCCCACCACCTATGACACCCGTTTTAACTACGGCGATAACCTTATCGATACCGCCATCTACGAGCGGGTGGAAATTGTCCGTGGCGCCACAGGGTTAATGACAGGTGCAGGTAACCCTTCGGCTGCGATTAACCTTGTGCGTAAACGCCCGACACAAGAATTTATGGGCAACACCTCAGTGAGTGTCGGCTCATGGAACAATATGCGCGGCATGGTCGACTTATCCAGCGGCTTAACTGACAGTAGCAGCATTCGTGGCCGTGTTGTCGCCGCCTATCAAGATAAAGAATCCTTCCAAGACAGATACCAGCAACAACGCACCACCCTCTATGGCATTGTTGAAGCCGATATTACCGACAGCACACTGCTGGCCTTAGGAGTGGATTATCAAGACACCACGCCCGAAGCCACTATGTCCGGCGGTCTGCCGCTGTTCCACAGTGATGGCAGCCGTACAAATTACGATCGCGCCACTTCCACCGCCCCCGATTGGGCCTCGGCGCATACCCAAGGGCTTAATACCTTCGCCAGCCTTGAACATCGTTTTGAAAACGGTTGGGAGCTAAAAGGCACCTACAGTTACGGCGATAACTCGCTGAAATATAACGTGCTGTGGGCTACAGGCTACCCAAATCCGGTAACGAACATAGGCGCAACCGCAGGCTCAATCGCCTATATTGACGGTAGCCGCAGCCAACATAACCTCGACTTACGGGCACAGGGAATGTTTGCCCTGTTTGGCCGAGAACATCAACTCACTTTTGGCTGGACGGGTCAGCGCCAAGAGTTTGCCAACCCGTACTATTATCCAACGGCCGCAGTGCCGCCTCTGGGGGACTTTCGCGATCCCAACTTCCAGTATCCAAAACCGCAGTGGAAGGAGACTCACACCACGGGCTCCTTCGGTGAAACCGAGCAAAGCGCCGCCTATGTGGCCACGCAGCTTAATCTGACCGATGCCTTGGCCGTATTAGCCGGCCTTCGTCTAAATCAGTGGCAAACCGACCAAAATAACTTTGGCAGTTTGTATGATTTTAAGGTCGACAATGAACTCACAACCTATCTTGGCCTGACCTACGCGCTGACCGAGCAATACTCCCTTTACGCCAGTTATACCGATATTTTTGCGCCACAAACCTTGCAGCGGATCGATGCCAGTTACATCGATCCCGTCAAAGGTAAAAACTACGAGGCGGGCATTAAGGCCAGCTTGATGGATGAAAGCTTAGATATGTCGTTGTCGGTATTTGAAATTCGCCAAGACAATGTTGGCGAACGCACTGGCGATGTGTTGCCAGGCACCACCATCCCAGTGTATCGAGAGGTTAACGGCACCCAAACCCAAGGCTTTGAGTTTGAATCCACAGGCAAAATCACCGATGACTGGAATATCTACTTCGGCTACACCCAATTCAGCACCGATGATCCTAAGGGCAAGCGCATCAACACTACTTCCCCCCGCCAGCAGCTAAAACTCTTTACCACTTACACCTTTAGCGGCGATTGGAACAAGTTACAGCTCGGCGCTGGAGTTAATTGGCAAAGCCGAGTCTATATGACAATCAAAACTCCGCCACCAACACCAGTAAATGTTGAAGTGGATCAAGGCTCCTATGCATTGGCCAGTCTCATGGCAAGTTATGCCTTTACCGAGCAGCTAAAACTGAGCGCCAATGTCCACAACGCCTTGGATAAAACCTACTACAGCCAAGTAGGGCAATTTAGTCAGTTTCAATATGGTACGCCGCGAAGCGTGAGTGTGAATTTGGACTACCGTTTTTAACTCAGTGCTTTTAACTGAGCGTTTTAACCGACCTTTTTGAACAAACCATTGCTCATAAAGGATAAGTCAACCCAACACGGCGGTGAGCCACCTAAGCTCACCGCAATTTATCATCCCTCTACCAGCAAGGAGTCATTATGGCGCGCCAAGGAGAAGCGATTCCAACCCAAACCCAATCCGCTGAAATCACCCTCTCGGCGAATATTACCTCGGTAAAATCAGTACCAATCCATTTAACGACACCACATTTAACGACAACGCATTTGACTCAATCAGCTTTAAAGCAAATGGATTTAAACCACGTCGCACAGCAATTTAATCAGCGACTATCGCAGCAGGCCCCCTTTTATGCCCAGCATTTTGTAGCCACGACCAAACCCCAAGGACTCAGTTTTGACACTTGGAGTCAACCAGCCGTGTATCAGCAGCTATTACTGAATTTTGCCAAGGCTTATCCACCATTGACCGCGGCGAAAATATCCGCCACACAGCAAACAGCAAATGCTAAAACCTTGCTTTGCCATAGTCACAGCTCCAAAGCCCTGCACTCACTTTGGGGACAATGGTATTTTGGACTGTTAGTACCGCCGATGCTTGAATGGATTGTTCAAGTGACAACCTCAATGCAGATGGCTAAATCTATTGAAGAAATTGATTTGTTACCCCAGCAATTTTTTATTCATCCCCACGATTCAGGTCGAGTTGCAAACATTGAGTTTTCCCTTAATCGGACGAATCGACCAATCCCAACACCCAATAAATCTGAGTACAAGTTACAGCAGCTTAATCAAGCTCGCGGCTTATTAACCTGTAATAACCAATCACCATTACAGGATGAACGGCTGGTAGAGCGGCGAATTATCCAATTTATTCAAACTAATCTAGCGCCAAGCGTTGAGCGATTAACCGGTTTAAGCCCAACACCCGCCAAACTGTATTGGAGCCATTTAGGCTACCTTATTCACTGGTATTTGGGTGAAATGGCCCTGCCTATGCAGCAGTTTAATCAGTTAACGCAACGACTTTTTCAAACAAATACCTTTGCCGATGGCACTGTAAATCCACTTTATAACAGCATTAATCTTGCTCCCGCTTGCGAGCCAAGTTCAGGGTGTACTCGCCGTGTTTGCTGCTTGCGAAATCAATTAGCCAATAGTCATCAATGCGGTGATTGCCCATTAGTTGCACGCACCCAAGCACGTCGGGCAGCCCAAGGTTAAACGATATCGACACAGCAGGTGCGCAACAAACGTGCGAGTTCACATAAGATTGCGCGGGTTTCATGCCACAGATCGCAATCGGTGCCCTCTCACGGCTTTTTCCCTCTCGCCCCCCATGCTACACTCAGGCTCAAGTCTTCTAAACCCGATTATTTATGAAACAACTGCTTGATTTTCTGCCCCTCGTTATCTTTTTTGCCGTCTATAAGTTTTACGATATTTACATCGCCAGTGGCGCGTTAATCGCTGCTACGGCACTGCAATTAGTCGTGACCTACGCGCTATACAAAAAACTCGAGAAGATGCACCTTATTACCTTCGCTATGGTGACAGTGTTTGGCACCCTCACCTTAGTGTTCCATGACGATGCCTTTATCAAGTGGAAAGTCACTATTATTTATGCGTTATTTGCCCTAGCCCTTGGCGTGAGCCAACTACTCAACAAGTCAATTTTAAAGTCGATGTTGGGTAAAGAGATGAAGGTTGCCGATAATATTTGGGCACACGTAACCTGGTACTGGGTAAGCTTTTTTGCCATCTGTGGCCTAGTCAATATCTATGTCGCCTTTAGCCTGCCATTAGAAACTTGGGTGAACTTTAAAGTATTTGGCCTCACCGCCTTAACCCTGATTAATACCGTAATCACCGTCTTTTACCTTTATAAACATCTTCCCGAAGATCAACGCAAGGAACTCAAATAATGTGGTATATGATTTCAGCTCAAGATGTTGAGAACAGCTTAGAAAAACGTTTAGCGGCGCGCCCTGCGCATTTAGCACGCTTACAGGAACTGGCCGATGAAGGTCGCTTGCTCGTTGCCGGTCCACACCCCGCTATCGATAGTGAAAACCCTGGTGATGCGGGTTTTAGCGGCTCATTAGTGGTTGCGGATTTCGATTCGTTAGCCACAGCTCAGGCGTGGGCTGATGCCGATCCTTACTTCGCTGCGGGCGTATATCAAAGCGTTGTGGTAAAACCCTTCAAACGAGTTCTGCCTTAATGAAAATCGTTTCTTTCAATATCAATGGATTGCGTTCTCGCCTGCATCAATTGCAAGCGTTAATCGACAGCCATCAGCCCGACATTATCGGCCTGCAAGAAACCAAAGTGCATGATGAAGCCTTCCCGCTCGCCGAAGTCGAGGCCATGGGCTATCACGTGCATTACCACGGTGGCAAGGCGCACTATGGCGTAGCCATGCTCTCCAAAGTCGCCCCACTGAAGGTGCAAAAGGGGTTTGCAACCGATGAAGAAGATGCCCAGCGCCGCATGATTATCGGCACCTTTGCGCAGGCAAATGGCCGTCCGTTAACTGTGCTGAATGGTTATTTCCCTCAGGGCGAAAGCATTGACCATCCGACTAAGTACCCTGCTAAGCGTAAGTTTTATCAGGACTTAATGGCGCATTTGCACGCTAATCATAGCAACGATGAAGATATCGCCATTATTGGGGACATCAATATTTCGCCCATCGATTTGGATATCGGCATCGGTGAAGTCAACCGCAAGCGTTGGCTAAAAACCGGTAAATGCAGCTTCCAACCCGAAGAGCGTGAATGGCTCAAAACCCTGCAGGATTGGGGATTAGTGGATACCTTCCGTCAACTGCACCCCGACCGCAGCGAGCGTTATTCATGGTTCGATTACCGCAGCAAAGGCTTCGATGATAACCGCGGCCTACGCATCGATGTGATCTTGGCCACGCCGTCACTGGCTGCGCGTTTAGTCGAATCCGACGTCGATTACGATCTGCGCGGCATCGATAAACCCTCAGATCACGCGCCAATTTGGAGCACCTTTAAAGAAGCCTAACTCGCTCGAGTGAATTCTTTAATCGATATAAAAACATCGGCCTAGGTCGATGTTTTTGTTTGGAGTGAGTACGTTAAGCGCAAGCTTCATAGGCAAGCTATGGTATTCGCTCGACGACACGGTGAATAGACACCTAGGGTTTCTAAGCTTATGAACGAGAGCCATGGTCGTTCTCATGCGTCCCTGCATTGCACGACATTCGATGGCGAAATGGCCGTTAAACACGGATGTTGTTCAAGTCCATCTGTGGATGCAGGGCCGCCCCGTCTGATATGAATGGATTCACGAATGCCGCGATGGCGTGGATGCCAAAGAGCGGCCATGTGGGGCGGACGGTCGTCTCGCTAATTGCCATGGCTCACCTGTTTAGCATCGGCGAAGTCTGTTTGCTTTAAAGAAATACGTAGCATGCTTTGGGACAAAAGCGATTAACCTTTTTATCTATTTATGGAGTTTATTGTCATTGTTTCCCCAGTGACTCGCCGTGAATATATCCCTATAGGCTCGACGGCGACATCCATGTCGCCAACGGTCACTGGTGCCCCAATGCCAATTTTAACTACCCATTTGCGATATGTACGTAAAAAGAAAAGGGACAAAAATGAGTTAGGTTATTAACTCTAACTTGTCAGTTTCGGATGAAAATTTCTATGGGCTAACGCTCAAATAACAGGCTAAAAAATGTGGGCTAAATTTGAGCGTAGGGAAAGCCCGCATGTTTTAGTCCTTATTAATTTGCTTGTTAAGTAGACTTTCACTAAGCTGACTATCCAAATTAATCATAAGCTCTTCGGTAAGCTTTTTATTTTCGTCTTCGCTAACATAATGAGTCTGACCTTGGATATTGGCTGTCAATTGGTTTGTAATTTCTCCGTATACTTTATTTAGTCTGGCTTTTAATAAACTTATATCTTCGCTCGTCATTGAGTTTTTTAGCGCAAATGGTTTGTTTGTGCTTATTGGTCCATAATTTCCTTCCCAAATTGCTTTTCCAGACTCAGATCTTAATATGGCTTTAAGCTGTGGGACAAAATTTATACCTGTTTCATTGGAAAATATAATGCACCATGGCTCAAGTGTTATTACTTGATTTTTTAAATTAGCGTTTAAGTGAATGGACTTTATTTCCGATGTTAATTCAGGGTGTGAATTTAGCGAATCCAACAGTATTTTAGCCAAGTCAAAATTTTCTTTTAGCTCAGTTTCCAGGCTTCCTTCTAAGCTTTTTTCATTCAATAAATCAGATGCTAATACGCCTAAAGCACCAAAATATAGACCAATATCATTAGAAGACTCAGACCAATTTGCGACCACAAAACCTGTACCTTTGATTCTTCTATCGCCTGGAGCCAAACTAAAATCGCTCCATTCGATGTTCAAAACATCTAGCTTTATTTCTTTTGCGGACTTAATCGGGATGGCACCACCTTTTGGAGTTGATTGGCAACCCATCATTAAGAGAGAGACGGTAATGATGATGAAATACTTGATATACATTCTGAGTTTCCTTGTCTACTTAACATTTTATTAGTGCGCATGCGCGTTTTCCTCATTAGACCAGTATGCATGTATTGCAAAGAACTTATCAGCTTTTAATCTAAAAGAAATAAATCGGGCCACCCATTGTAAATCAACAACATAATGCACTTTTCGTTTGCCTGCAACCAGTTCTAGCTCAAATGATTTGAATGAGAGTCATCAAAAGTCGTTGAGACTGCATCTGAGGCAATAGATTGAGCTAATTCATTAAAAAATGGTGTATTTCAGACGAGGTAAGTCATCCCATAGAATAAATCCGGCCACCCATTTTAAATCAACAACATAATGTACTTTCAGCTTGCATACAACCTGCTCGGGCTCAAATGGTTTGAATGAGAGTAATCAACAAACGCTAGGACAGCATCTAAGGCAAAAAATTACGCTAATTCCTTAAAAAATGGGGCATTTCAGACGAGGTAAATGGGCACATAGTGCTTGGGATGTGTTCTGGATGGGACTTTTGAAGTGATATAAGCCGTTGTCAGTTGCTGTAAAAGTGCTGGCAGCATTTAGCAAAATGCCGTCGTCGCTTTTCTAAGTGTTCGCAGTAATCGGTTAGTGCTTGCAGTGTGCCCACAGGGCCATGAAATAACTTGCCAAATTCGGTTGTCAGTTTGAGCCAATTGTCACGGGGAATATTTAATCTGTTCAGTAACTTGGCACTACTTTCACTGATGTATCCACGTTTATCATTGAGAATAATTCGGCCAGTATCATCGACCAATTGAAGGTAATCCATTAATGAAAACGCAATGCTATTGGGTTGGTTGTCGCACTCATTACCAATAAAAGGCAGGAGATTGCTCGGCTGCTCACCTTTTAATGCGGCCCGAATACGTAGCTGAATACTGGTATGGTCAGATTGTTCTGGTGTATCAGCGAGTTGTGCTCTGATGGGATTCAAATCGACGTAAGTCATACAAGCTAATACCGCGGCTTCATCCAGTAAGGCTTGGGATTTGAATCTACCTTCCCAGAACCTGCCTGTACAGTTATCTTCTTGATTTGCTTGTCTTGCAATCGGTTCATTTAGGCAGCGCATAAACAATGAAATATCACACAAACGGCTGCGATAAAGGGCAATTGAGTGCTTTAATCTGCTCACCTCATGCGCTTCAACTAACTCACCTTTAACGAATTTTTGCGTTAATTCATCGCCTTTAAACAACTTATGCCACTGCTCAAGCACTTCGCGGTCTGTCCAACGATTGGCCGTCTCGATATCGACTCGCAGCACAACATGCAGATGATTCGACATCACCGCAAAGGCCGCGATATCAATAGCAAAAACAGCTTCAAGTTCAAACAGTAGCGATTCTACCCAACCACGGCGATGGTCATAGTTTTTACCCGAATAGGCATCATCACCACATAAAAAAGCACGCCGCACTACGCGACTACAGCAATGGTAATAGGGAGTGTCTTCAAGACTTATTTGAGTTCGGCGAGGACGGGGCATACAAACCTCCATGTTTAATGCTTAACCAAAGCATAGTCGGAGGTTAGCTACCGCACTATTAAGATTGGGTGTCCAACTTCCCACCGTAAATGCAGCTTCCAACCCGAAGAGCGTGAATGGCTCAAAACCCTGCAGGATTGGGGATTAGTGGATACCTTCCGTCAACTGCACCCCGACCGCAGCGAGCGTTATTCATGGTTCGATTACCGCAGCAAAGGCTTCGATGATAACCGCGGCCTACGCATCGATGTGATCTTGGCCACGCCGTCACTGGCTGCGCGTTTAGTCGAATCCGACGTCGATTACGATCTGCGCGGCATCGATAAACCCTCAGATCACGCGCCAATTTGGAGCACCTTTAAAGAAGCCTAACTCGCTCGAGTGAATTCTTTAATCGATATAAAAACATCGGCCTAGGTCGATGTTTTTGTTTGGGAGTTAGCTATTTAAGTACAGAGTCCATAGGCAAGCTATGGTATTCGCTCGACGACACGGTGAATATTACCTGACACAGAATTATGAACAGCCTTCGTTTTAGTGGTTTTACCGTTTTTACGATTTGCACCTTCAGTGGCAGCTAAGTGATTATCCAGCTCTGCCACCAACGCCGATTCAGTGAGAGGCTTAATCAAAGGGGGTAAGATGCCATCTTTGCCAGTCAGATCTTTACCTTCACGTAGTACTTGAATTGCAGCATTGATATCAAAAGTAGGCATGGTCATAAATCATCTCATTTTTGGTATGCTTAAAGAAATGACACAGAAATTTGAACACTACCGTGCTAGTTGCATGCATATGCGGGAACTAAACAGTGAAAAGCACTTTAACAATAGTGCTTTTCACTAGCCGCGATACATTAGGAGGTAAACTTTTTAAGTGCTTGATATAGTTCCAGTGGCTTATTAGTTCCAACTACGATTGAAACACCTGAGCGGAAGTCAATTTTAACACCTTCGAAACCTGATATATTATATATAGTTCCTTCAGATGAAATTCGCACTCCCCAACCACAGTACCACTTATTTCTTACTATAGACACATTGTTAACATCTGAAAGATCAAATCTCTTTTTAAATAATCCAATTCCGTAACTTAGAGTAAGTTGTTTATCTTCGATACTCACTCTTAACCTAAAGGTCATTAAAAGTGCAACACTTAATATTAATATTAACATTATAAAATCGTTTTCACCTTTAAACTCTTGCAAACCGAATTTATTAACTGCAAAAACAAATATCAAAGTAAAGAAACAAATTATAAAAAAAGGATACCCTATTTGACTATTTGAGTAACTCATCATCTAATCTCCTTCATAACAAGTTTATCTTTGCTATATTTTTTGGAAACAAACTCGCTGGCGTGATATTTAATAAGAACATTGGACATATACTTTTCATAATTTTCCTTTAGCGCAGACACAATTTCTGGTTTTTTATGTAAATACACACAAGATTGGCAATTGTGAGAAACTGTACCAATGGAGTTTTCTATGTATCCACTACCCATTAATTGCTCAATAATCGAGGTTGGGCCATCTACTTTAATCCAAATTTTCAAAAAATCATTCAATTGCTCATCGTAAGCTTTTCTCAGAGCGTCTTTATCACCGATACTACCGAGTTTCATCTCAGGAATGTGTTCAAACGTTAAACCGCAACACCCTGATATCCTGCCATGTGGTGTGACAACTAAGTTATTAAATATTTGTTCACAGCCCTGCATCAAGTCATCTTGATGAATTTGCACACCTCTATCTACATAATCCAACTTGAAAGGCATCCAAGTGTTATTTTGAAGCATCAATTTTCTATTTGATAATAATTCTAATATCAGAGGATTAGTATTGATAGTTTCCCTACAAGATGAGGTCTCAGTATCCTTTTCAATTGTTATCATAGTCCAAATACCTAACTCTGCACATGCTTGGACAGCGTTGATAACCGAACTAAGAGGCACGTGTTCTTGATGGTCAACACCAGTACTAAAGTTAATCTCACTTAATCCGGCGTCTTTTAACTTTTCAGCAATTGTTCTTGCATTCGAAAGTGTATTACCCCAGTAACCGTTAGTTACGCAACGCGACATCTTCCCATTTAATGTTGCAGCTTGAATGCCAGCATAAAGATCACTTTTAAGGGTGAAGCATTCGCCGCCACTAAACACTATCATTTTAAGATCAGGAAAGGAAGTGCACCCAGTATCAATTATTTCCAAAATATCAGTTCTTGATAATCTAGATTTTAAGTTTGGATTTGACTCAAAACAGCATTCTTTACATGCTGCTGTACACCTATAAGTAGGAAGAATAGTAATTATATTAGGGGATTGTTGATACATATTATTCACCATTAATTTAAACGTAAAAAATTTTAATTTTTCTCCAGAGCGTCCGCATAAGTGCTTGTTTTTTGTTCTCCATAAGGTGTTCGTGTTATAAGCATTGCTGGACATATGCAAATAACAGCCAATTTAGTTTGCGTTATTAAGTCTTTATAGCTCACGTTTTGCTCGACCTACATAGCTGTTTGGCTCTAAAAAACGTTCATGCGGACGCCCTGTAATTTACCCTTACTTTGAATTTTTAAAATTAATATTATCAAGTTCATTAATAGCAGATTGAATTATATAATTAAGGTTGTCTTCATTATTGAGTAGACCTAGGTTATACGCCGCGGTAAAAAAAGCTCGCAACTCAGTTATGGCAATGTCTTTATAAATATAATTATTCAAATTTGGAACTCCTGATGCTTGCGCCAGGGAATATGCTATCCATTTGTTGTTAGCAATTTTTTCATTTGACAAGGCTATTTTTCCAAACTCACCCTCTTGAGAATCTAGATAATTTGGCAGCGAGTTAGGCTGGGGATTGGGACCCCATAGGTAAATCCCTGCATAAACAGCCAAAATAGCCGCAACCGCAACGTTAGTAGCAGCAACAGCATTAACTGCAACGGCTGCAAAAGAAACACACGTAACACAAGCCTGAGTATAGTAATCATCTTTACCTAACGTAACTGAACTGATGATAAGTCATTCGCTAGGAATAGCTTTTCATACTCCTCTTTATTTTGCTCAATATAGAATTGGTATTGAGGCACTAGTTTTGAAAAATCATCTGCATTAACAAGATTATAATCAACTAATAGTTGAATAATGTTATCATAATCCCTAGCTATGCTTGCCGCTCTAAATCTTGGATCGCTAATCACCTCTAGAAATTTAATGCTTGGGTTAGTATCTACTTCTGATAAAGATATTCCCATCCCCTTAAGAACTGCCTCTTTATTATAAATATAATCGTGAGCATATTCAGAATCTAAATACATACGTTGAATATGATTACTAATAGCCAAGTTTTTCTCTGTATTTATAGGTAGCCTTACAAGGCTATTTTTTCAATTTTCGGGGGGTGTTCAAACAAGCTATCTGGTATGCCATATAAACTATCTGAATCATTTGTAATGGCTTTTACTGGAATAGATAAGGCAGCGCCACCTAATATTGCAAGAGGTAATTTTTTCATTTAAATCTCCATATAAAATTAAATCCGTCAAAGTGAACCTAAGCGTAAAACTTTACATTGTCAATAATACTTTTTATTGATATGCAATTAGTGTATACGTTCATTCCTAATAGAGAATAAATTCTGCCATCCATTTTAAATCAACAACATAATTCACTTTCAGTTTATCTAAAACTTGTCCGAGTTAAAATGGCTTAAATAAGAGTCATAAATCATCGCATTGACAGCGTAGGTGTAATAGATTGCGCTAACTCCTTAAAAAATGGGTATTTCATCAGACAAGGAAATAAATTCGACCATCCATTTTAAATCAACAACTTCAGTTTGCCTACAACCTGCTCCGGCTAATACGGCTTGAATGAGAGTCATCAAAAGCTGTAGGGGCAGCTTCTGAGGAAAAAAATAGCACTAATTCATTAAAAAATGGTGTATTCAGATGAGGTAAGTTATCCCATATCGCTTAGGAAGTATTTGACTAAGATTGTTGTCGACGAAATATAGTCGCTATAAGTGGTTGTGAAAGTATTGACAGCTTACCGCAAAGTGCCGTCATCGCTTTTCGAGATGTTAGCAGTAATCGGTCAGTTCTTGCAGCATGCCCACTGGGCAATGAAGGCTTTTTGTCCAATTTTAATGGTTCCTGTCCTTGTTTTCTATTCATTTGAATTTGGGGAAATTACTGAAAATACATGAGTAACAGAACCAATAGTGATCCAATCACAACTGCACTGCCCATAAAAATGTACTCCTTAATTTCAGCAATCGAAGAAGGATTACTTAAATTTGACCAATTAGCGAATAATTTGACTAATGAAACTGTCATTCCGCCTAACCCAAATGCAAACGAGCAGAAACCAAAACTAAATATGTAAAGATAAAGATCGTCACATTTTCCAGTTATCGAGTTAAAATCAGTAAAAGTTAAGTATATAGGCCTGATAAATGACTTGGCTCCGATGATTGTCATCAAAATGATTAATAAAATATACGAAAAATAGTTAATTCCCCTCCATCTGATTAGAGATATAAATTTTTTCATATTATAGAAAATCCTATTAAATTTAATCTGGCCACCCATTAGTAAATCAATAACATAATGCACTTTCCGTTTACCTACAACTTGTGCGAGCTAAAATAACTTGAGTAGGAGTCATCAACGTCGTAGGGACTGCATGTAAGACAATAAATTGCGCTAATCCCTTCAAAAATGGGGTATTTCAGACGAGATAAATTGTCCTATAGTGCTTGGGATGTGCTCTGGATGGGGCTTTTGAAATGATGTCAGCCGTTTTCAGTTGCTGTAAAAGTGCAGGCAGCATTTAGCAAAATGCCGTCGTCGCTTTTCTAAGTGTTCGCAATAATCGGTCAGTTCTTGCAGAGTGCCCACTGGACCATGAAATAGCTTGCCAAACTCGGTGGTTAGCTTGAGCCAATTGTTATGGGGAATATTTAATCTGTTCAGTATCTTGGCGCTATTTTCACTGATGTATCCACGTTTATCATTGCGAATAATTCGGCCGGTATCATCCACCAATTGAGGATAATCCATTAATGAAAACACAATGCTATCGGGTTGGTTGTCGCACTCATTACCAATAAAGGGCAGATATTGAGCTTGGAAAATCAACCTCATTCCGCTAATTCAAAGCTTGATAATCAAGACTGCCATTGTGATACAGCCGGATTTCAATCATCTCTATTTGCTGTTTTAGTGATGACAACCGTTCTATTAGCCAGAGATAGCCGACTTTATAGGCCGTCTGTAACAATGTGATCAGTTCATCTTCTGGCGTATGCGCTTCATCAATGGCCAAGATACGGTACCAGTCGAACGATTTAAAATTAGCAATAGTGTCAGACTCAAGCTCGGCCGTTAATAGCCATGAACCATTCATCATAGATGCTATATCAACAAAAAAATCGCAGTAAGCTTCACCTTGAGTATGGGAGAAATTCGCATATTCCCTCACCAAGCCATCAAATTCCTCTTGGTAGCCATCAAGTGTGTCTTTAACCACGCAAGCTGCTTTCTCAACCCTTTGCATATGTTCGTCAAATCTCTCTTATGCCTTCCCCCCCTAATCACTGGGGATATAAGGCTGATAACCTACCCCAGTTTCAGCGCCTCTCCAACGGTATTTTGATAATGAAACCAAAGTCACGCTTTAGACTGATAAAGTTTTTACCTTTTATTAACAACAACTTGAGTCAGAACTAAACTGTATTTTCAGTGCAGTAAGGGTAAATAAAAATCTGTAAGGCTTTGGTTAATTTTGGCGTGTCTCGGCCAAAGCAATAACGATAACGGATGTAAATAAGCATAAAAAATGGCGACTGCATTAGATGCAACCGCCATTTGTATTTAGTTATTTAGATTTGGCGACTAAGCCTCGCCAGCGAACCACTCTTTCGCTTTTATACACATGAGATCCAATCGACCTCACTTACATAAAAGCCGCGGCTTAGCTAGTGCGGTACTGCTTAAGGATCCCTTCGAGTTCAACCGAAGCATGTTGCAAATCATGCGCGAGGGTGACACTGCGCTGCGCCGTTTGTTTAATGGTATCAGATTGATGGCGGATCTCATTAAGCTGGCCTGCGATATCGCGGGCCGCGACGCTCTGCTCTTCCGCCGATGCGGCAATCTGGCTACTCATATCGAATACGGCATTAACCGATTGCGCCATCCCTTCAACATCGTCGCCCACGGCAATAATGGCGCTACGTCCTTCATCGGCGCGGTCCACAATCTCAGTGGTGATATTGGAGAGCTGACGAGTGCCTGATTGCAATCCTTCGATCATCGCTTGGATCTCAACTGTTGCCTGCTGGGTACGTCCCGCTAAGGTACGCACTTCATCGGCAACCACCGCAAAACCGCGACCTTGCTCACCCGCACGCGCCGCTTCGATGGCCGCATTCAGCGCCAGCAAGTTAGTCTGCCCAGAAATACTATTGATGGTTGTTACAACGGCATCAATAGCCGCCGCATCCTTAGATAACTGTTCTACCGATGAAAAGGCTGCACCAATTTTGGTTGAGAGCAAACCAATACTGTCCACCGTATGGCTAATACGCCCTTGGCTAGCGTTCATTTGAGTGGCGTTGTCCTTAGTCTGTAGTGAAGTGTTACTGGCATTAACCGACACTTCTTCAATCGCCGAAGTCATTTGCGCCATGGCCACAGCCACTGAATCTAAAAATTGATGCTGGGCACCAATTAACTCACCGCTGATTTTTGCTTGCTGATTAAACTCATCAGCGGCGAGGGAAAGTGTTTGGGCATTATTGCGGATAGCGCTCACCATTTCGCTCATATTGTCGGCGCAGCGGTCAATTTCGCGGGCGATTAAGCTGAAGTCATCGGTACCGAAAAAGTTTAATCTAAAACTCAAATCACCATCTGCTAAGCGTTTGATGGCCATGTACATATCCCAAAGACCACCGCCGAGGGAGGTTGAAATCCAATAGCTTAACTGGAATAAGGGCAATAAACCGATTAACGCGAGCCAAAACATTAAGTTGGCATCGCTGCGAGCATCAGTTTCCCATTCGGACACATTTTGCGACAGTGCGAGCGCACTGCCAGATGCCACGCTGGCACTAGTGGTTACATTATCCCTTTGGCGCTGCGCCTCGGTTTGGCGCGGGACAACACTCAGCCCATTGTCTCGGGCAAATTGTGATAATGCATCGCCCTGCAACTTTTGCGCATTTGCGACTTGGGCAAAGGCATCGACGGTCGCCTGCACTCGAGCTAAAGAAGCGGATTCGAGGTTGCGGTGAGCATGTTGGTAATTGATAAGTGCAATGGTCGCGGTGATCAACGCCACCATAGAGCAGACAATCCAAAATTTGCCGTTGAGACTGAACTTGATCAATATGGCATCAATAGTGCGAAACTGGATTTGTTTCATCTTGATATATCCTAAGACCTAAAGCTATCGGGTACTAAATCAGCATTATAGCTCATCAATTCGATCACTCTGTTACCGCATGGCTATCATGCGAGCATAAAAGTGATGGAAGATTAATCGGCACTGGCGATTTCAGAACTCGTTGACGCTGACCATTTTTGGCGAAGAGTGACTAACTGCGCCGTTAACAAACTCATGCAAAAACCTAATAGTGCACCCAACACTAAAGGCGGCACAATATTGGCGACATCCCCTGCCATAGCAAAGGTAATACAACAGCCGATAAAGGCACCGGGAATAAAACTGAGTTTTTGATAACTGGCCTGCAGGCACATTGCCGAGGTGGCAATACCGGTAAACACATAACCCGCCACAGGCGAGACGAAAAAACTGCTACCGCTGATAATGAGCCAAGCCCAAAAAACACCAGAGAGATTGGTACACCAGGCCATCATCACGCCTTGAAACCCCGTCTTGGGCTGAGCAAAAAACGTACTGCAGCCTAAAAAGCCAATCCAAGTAACGAGATGAAAGGTATCTGCGATACCACACCAGACAGCGGCTAATAGCCCAGCTGAAATAGCGACTTGCCAACGATTTTCCATGATGACCCCTTCGTATTGTTTTCACGGAAGTTAACTACTCAAATGTGCTCAAGGTGCGGCTGTATTTTAGTGTTATAGCGCCCTTCACTTCCGTGTCATTCAATTTTTAGTAGGGATCTGCAATCAATGATTGACTCACAGGCCGACTAGGAACTGATTCAAATGAATGTGTACGCGAGTCCACATACCTTAAATCACTTGAGTAAACATATTAGTTAAATTACCTCAAGTTCGGTAACAAAAACCTGATCTATTGCTAATTTTCGGCATTAATGCCCGTAAATTTACAAACAAGCAATGTATTTGTGGTAAAAAAACGAAAAAAGCGCTTATTAGGCGCTTTTTTGCTCATTGCAGCTCTGTTAACGGACTACACCTTTAACTGTTTATTTACCGGCAGATCTCGGATCCGCACTCCCGTGGCGGCAAATATAGCATTGGTTAGGCTGGGCGCTACTGGCGGTACACCTGGCTCACCTACTCCCGCAGGCGGAGCATCCGAGTCGATAATGATGATCTCCATATCTGGCACTTGAGGTAAACGTAGAAGCGGATAATCATGGAAGTTAGACTGCATCACCTTACCCTCTTGGTAACTGATCTCCCCCATAAGCGCCAAGCTTAGACCAAAGACAATCGCACCTTCGGTCTGCGCTTTCACCCTGTCGGGGTTAACCACTGTGCCGGCATCAATGGCGGCAATGGCATTGAGCACTTTAAGCTGTTTATCATCACCAACCTCAACCCGTATCGCCACCGCCACCACACTCACAAAACTTCGGTGCACCGCAAAGCCCCAACCTTGATTCTTACCCGCTTTAGGTGCCTTAGCCTGTGCTTGTTCTACCGCCTCAATCACCTTGAGATAACGGCCAATATCGACGGGATGGCGAGTTAACTCTTCACCATAGTTGCCATATTTAAAGCCTTGGTTCTCAAAGGTCTCTCGCCTTGGCTGCCCAAGTAAGCTGCGCCACATATCGGGACAAGATAACTTGGCTTTATGGGCCATTTCATCAACAAAACTGCCCACGCCAAACCCATGCTGAATATTACATACCGAGCGCATCCAACCGATACGGCTGTGGGCTGTGGCCTTAACGGCCTCGTAGCGCAAATGCGGTAAAGCAAAAGGAACGTCCACAAAACCTAAATCCAACTCCCCATCGGACGGATATTCCACCCCTTCAGCAAAAGTGGAGCTGATCGACGGGAAGCCTGTACGCGCCAGTAGCGCCGTGGGTTTGTTATTGGCATCGAACAAGGCCTGATAACACTGGGCACTAATGGCATGGTAATAACCGTTTTGGATTTCATCCTCGCGGCTCCAGCTCACCTTTACCGGCCGTTTAAATTGCTTGGAGAGTAGTGCCGCCTCGACACTGAAATCCGGTTTGGACTTGCGTCCAAAGCCGCCACCCAGTAGCGTCACATTCACTTTGACCGCGTCTTCAGCAATATCTAGAGCCGCAGCCACATTTTGCTGGGTACTTTGCGGTGTTTGGGCCGAAGCCCAAATCTCACAGCCCTTATCGGTCACATTGGCCGTCGCCACTGGCGGCTCGATGGAAGAATGGATAAGGTAAGGCACCGTATAAATCGCCTTAAGGGTATCGTTCTTCGGCCAGGCTTTGACCTCATCGCCAACTTGACGCACCACTTTGCCAGGAGCTTGTACCTTGTCCACCAGCTCTTTAAGGTAGGCTTTAGAATCGTGGCTGCTGTTGGCCGACTGAGTCCAAGTCACTTTTAACGCTTTACGGCCTTGCAAGGCGCTCCAAGTGTTAGTGGCTACCACAGCTACGCCACCTAAGGCTTGAAAGGCGGGAGCGCCCTTAGGTGTAGGTAAACGGTACACATCGACCACACCCGCCACCTTGCGCGCCGCACTATCGTCAAGACTTGCCACATCGCTCCCCAATACAGGTGGGCGCGAAATGCAGGCATAAAGCATGTTATCCACTTGAATATCATAACCATAGACAGCTTTACCCGTGAGCATGGCCTGCATATCGACGATCTGACGCGACGCACCGATTTGCTTGAAATCCTTAACAGCTTTTAATCGCAACGAATCAGCAGCAGGCAGTGGTAACGCGGCCGCATCGAGAGCCAACTCACCAAAACGGGCAAAACGGCCAGATTTGGCATGCAGCACTTTATGATCTTTGGCCTGCACTTCACTCACTGGCACTTTCCAGCGAGCTGCAGCGGCTTGCTCAAGCATAGTACGGGCCATCGCCCCCATCTCACGCATGCGGTCATAGTTTTCGCGGATACTGCGGCTACCATCGGTATTTTGGCTGGCGTAGCGTTTGTCGGCAAGCCCTTGGATAGGAACGATTTTATCCCAATCGGCTTCAAGTTCCTCGGCCAAAATTTGTAAAATCCCGGTGCGGATCCCCTGCCCCATTTCAGAGCGGTGACAGGTGAGATACACCTTGTCATCCTCACCAACGGCGATAAACAGATTAAGCCGCGCCAGCTGATCCTGTGCCAATGCCATTGGACTCCAACTGAGGCCACTCGCCCCAAGTGCGAGACCGCCCCCGACAGCGCCAAAGAGTTTTAACACATCGCGGCGACTAATATTTTCAACTGCGGTGAATGTACTCATCTTAGCCCTCCTGCTTGGCATAGCTTTGCAGTGCCGCTTTGATGCGAGGATAGGTACCACAGCGACACAAATTACCCGACATGGCTGCATCGATTTGTTCAGCCGACGGTTTGGGATGCTGAGTGACTAAGGCCGCTGCCGACATTAGTTGCCCCGCCTGACAATAACCACACTGGGGCACATTGTGCTCAGCCCAAGCATTTTTAAGCTTTTGATTATCCAGCCCTTCAATCGTAGTTAACTGCTTACCTTGCGCCTGCGACACGCTGGTTAAACAAGCCCGCACAGGCTGGCCATCTACATGCACGGTACACGCGCCACAGAGCCCTGCACCGCAGCCATACTTAGTGCCCGTTAAGCCTAAAATATCCCGTAACGCCCAGAGGATGGGCATATTGGGATCCGTATTTAAAGTAAACGATCTGCCGTTAATGGTCAGGTTTAGGGATGTCGTTGTAAGACTTTTGTCCTTCGCCGCCGAGGATGGTATTGCCATAACTCACTCCTTAAGTGCCAACCACGACGCAAGATCGGCTTTAGTATCAATATCAATCGCGGCATGGGGTAAGGGAACAGCCACTAACTCACCCACATTTGCCAGTTGTTTTAAGATGGATTTGGCGCCGCGATCGCCGGTCAAATCCGTTAATAAATCGAGTATTGAGGCATTAAAAATAGCAGGGGCGCCTAATTCATCCAACTTATCTTGTCCATTCAAGGTCCCAGCTTCGTTCGCATAAAGCGCGGCCACAGATTGCTGACTGGTTTGCCAAGTCTCAATCAACTGCCGATAGTCTTCAAATGTCAGCGCAACCTGATCCGCTAAGGTGAGTAACATGCCATCAAACTGCTGCGCTTTTGCATAGTCCACCGCAATCCGCAATGACGATGCCAAACCTGTTTGCCAGTTTGGATTATCAAGCAACGTCAGCTTTACCGCCCCTAGGGCTTTAAGTTGTGGGCGCAATAATGTTTGATGGGCACCGAGCACCACCAGCAGTTCGGCATCTAATGCGCCTAAGGATTCTCGCCTGTCTTTTGGTGATAAGATGAAATTAGCCAAACACGCAATATGGCGCTGCAATAGGCTTTGCCCACGATCTTCACTGGTGGACGTAGCTAAACTTTGCGCCAGCTTTATCCCCTGAAAACGCCGACTTTCGCCCGCCGCGAGCACGGCAATTAGCAGTCTTTGGCAGCTTTGCATTAAGGCATCATGCCATCGAGCGTGGAAAACGCCGCGCCATGAAGTACCCCATGGCATTGAGCTAAAATACTTAATGCAATCGCACTCGGTAATTCACCACCAAGGGCAAGACCCGCGGGCGCGGAGAAAAAACCGCTAAATGAATCGACATTAAGGTCTGCGATGCTGAGCACTTTATCCCGCCGATGGGCTGGCCCTAAAAGCGCAACATACTTTAGAGCAAAAGGTTGAATCACTTTTAATGCCGCCGCATCTAAAGTCAGGTTATGATGCATCACCACAGCGCAATCTAAGTTTGCGATAAGGGCTGTGGCATCATCTGGGCTTTGTTTGACGATATGGGCATGGGGGAAATCCGCCGTTCTCGCGTAAGCAGTGCGGCTATCAAACACGCTTACCTGCCAACCTAAACTGTGGGCAATCGCAGCTACAGGTTTGGCATCGATTCCACCACCAAAAATCCCTAAATGAAACCGCGGTCTTATGGGGATGATCAATGCATCTCCTGATTGCTGACTTAATACGCCAGCTTTAACAAAATCTTCCGTAGAAAATGGCGCATTTTCAGAAGAATAAAACTGCGCGGAGTAACTGCGAGCATCACTTCCCGCGGACACTAAGGGCAATTGGTAAAACCCTGATTGCCCCTTGCGAAACGCCTGCACTATATCGACTAGGCCAAGATCGTGATTCTCTTTAAGTAGTGGTATCAACATGATATCGACTTTACCACCACAGCCTAAGCGGTAGCTGGCATCGGATTCGTCCGTTGCATCATAGGTAACACAGCCAATCTGACGCGACTGCATGGCATTTTGTGCATGGCGGCGCAGGTCCGCTTCTAAACAACCGCCACTCAATATGCCTGCGCCTTGGCCAAATTCGTGGAATAACATCATGGCACCAGGTTTACGGTAGGATGAACCTTGAATATGGGTGATCACCGCAAGTACCCAAGCATCGTCTGCGAGTGGTAGCCAATGCTCTAATAAGTCTTCCATTTGGTGATCCATCAACAACTCCCCATCTATTTCGCTAACCCAATTGATGTGTTAAATGCCCCGATTGTCGTAAATCAGCGGTTTAAAATATTATCTTTATGTAGAACAAGCTAACAAAGGAAAATTGAATTTAAAAGGGGAAGACGGGAATAACAGCAAATGGGTAAACGAAAAAGCAGACATCCTTGTCAGCATTACCGAATCCATAGCCGAAAGTTAAATCTTAAAACTGATACTCCCCTGCTTTAGTCCGCAGTGCTTGAGATTGATAATCTAAGCTTATGGACGTAGATTCAATTTGCTCAATAATTTGTGAGACCTCGCGGGAATTATCACGGATCACCATAAGACTGGTCGCGATATCCTTTGATACCAAAGACTGTTCCTCGGTTGATGCCGCCACTTGGGTATTGATCCCATGAATCGCACCCGTACTTTGGCGAATATCATCAAATACCGCCACAATACGTTGTAATTCAACCGAGGCTTTTTGCATCAAATTGGCAGCTTGAGTCACTGAATTGCCCACCTGATTGGTGCGATTTTGTAAGCTCGCGACAATATCATCGATTTCCTTGGTGGAATCTTGGGTACGCTGCGCGAGTGAGCGAACTTCATCCGCGACCACAGCAAAACCCCGCCCTTGCTCTCCCGCCCTTGCAGCTTCAATTGCGGCATTGAGTGCGAGTAAGTTTGTTTGCTCAGCAATTGCTTTAATTACACTTAATACATTACTGACTTGCGTACTCTCATTCACTAAATGCTGCATCGAATCTTGAGTAGTCGTAAATTCACTTTCAAGTACAGACATCGCATTAAGCGCCTCAGAAACCGTATTCTGACCAACTCCCACATGGTTTTCATTTTCAGCCGCACGGATTTCGGCGTTTGAAGTACTTTCACTGACATGCACTAAGGTGGTGGTCATTTCCTCCATAGCACTCGCACTGGCATCAAGCTCTTTGGCAACGCGATTAGAGCTTTCTCGGGAGACTTGAATCGAGGCCTTGGTTTGTTTAGCGAGATCAGCAACCTCCTTAGCAATACCATCTGTTGTCGCTAAAGAACTGGCTAATGAGGAAATAAATAAGTTGATTTGATTGACGATTTCACCAATCTCACCTTGGGTAGAGACTGAGATCCTGCGGGCAAGATTTTTTGACCTTTGAATATCGAGTAGCTCATTACAGGTCTTTATCAGCGGTGTCACAATCCTGCTCTTAACAATCATAAAGCCGCCGACGGCCACTAAAATCACTAAAAACAGTACAAACTGCGAGCTATTGAGCGCCATGTTTAAAGAATCCAATCGATTATCCATCTGCGCATCGGTGCGTTTGTCTAATGCGGTAAAAAATTGATCAATAGGCTCCATAATTTTTGCTTTTTCTCTATGGTATTGATCACTATGCAGCAACTCCCTCGCCATTGTCAGATTGGGCTCACCTTTAATGCTGTAAGTCTGGGTATTGGGATCGATAAAAATCCCTTTTACCGCATTCATTGCCTTAACTTCTAGGTCGACTAAGGCATCAGAATTTTGCTGAGCCTGTTCAAGGTAATGGAATTCTTCATCGGAAAAACCCAAGGCTTGCATTTGGCTTTTAATCGCCACTCTAGCACCGTCTGGCTTAGGTTTATCGCCATAACTAAGTACAAGATCCCAATAAATCTGGTGATATTTTTCCGGCCTAGGTTTTTCGCCGTTACGAATAGCCAAGATATCCATATACATTTTTTCGTACTTTTCATCCCCAGTCACCGCATAGGTGCGGGCGAGCCGAGTCAAATCATCGGAGCTTTGCCGTAATTCATCGGCAATTTGATAAGAATGGTAACGAATGCTGGCCGCATCGTTAAAGAGTTCAATCTTAGATTTAACATTAAAACTCAGTACCGCCGTAATAACCGCACTGACGACTATGGTGAAAAACACAACACTCATCATCGTTTTTGTATTCATAGTTACCCCGATAGAAAATCCAAACACAGGATTAAGTCTAGTCGGAAAAATGTAACTAAAAGGTAAATAAAGCAGGTTTCGAAAAATATTGTATTGATTTAAGAACGATTATCACTTGTATAAATCGCCTATGATTCAGCAGCTCAGTGCCAGCTGCTTATATCTATGGAAGTCAAATATGAAAAGTCATACGCAAAAGAAAATAGATCGGGCCATAAATGGCGTTTAGCCAACCTTATAACAGGGAAATTGTATTGCTAATTTAGCTAGGGCGTGTTGACGTTTCAGGGTTATTTTTGCAGCAGTTTGACTGGCATTTATGCAAGGCAAAGTCTGTGCAGTGTCGTTATTCTACATAAACGGACGATAACGCAGCAGAAACGCCAGTCAAACCCTGCCCGAAGGGCTCGTCTGGCAAGCCCTTGCTCTTACTTTCTGTCATGAGAGCCGCTCGTCATTTGAGTAGAATAACGACACATCATTCCTCGTTTCGCGAGCACGTGCTTGCCAGAACGAACAAAATCTAATCTCGAAACATCAACACGCTCTAGGCACGCCAGATACCAAATGTGTGCCTGACTTAGCGACGTGCAATTTGTGGGAGGACTATTTCAATATACAAATATCGGCCTCCAAGCCGCTGCACTTAAAGCAATAACTGATCCGCCACAAAGGGATTGTGTTCACGTTCTTCACCAAAAGTGGATATAGGGCCATGACCGGGAATAAATTCAACATCTGCGCCTAAAGGCCAGAGTTTAGAAGTGATGGAATGGATCAAGCTCTGATGATTTGACTGTGGAAAATCAGTGCGGCCTATCGAACTTCTAAACAGAATATCCCCGACCCATGCAAGCTTGGATGAGGCCGAGTAAAATGCCACGTGTCCTGGTGTATGGCCGGGGCAATGCAGCACAGTTAAGCTTTGCTCCCCCACAGTAACTGTATCGCCATCATGCAGATATTGATCAGGCTCAAAGGCATCACAGTGGGGAAAACCAAAGTTTTGACTCTGTTTAGGCAGATTTTCAATCCAAAACTTATCCGCCTCATGCGGACCAATGATCGGCACATTCGTTTGTTGTGCTAATAACTTAGCGCCGCCAACATGATCGATATGACCGTGGGTCAACAGGACTTTCTCCAGAGTCAGTCCCAACTTGGCCATTTCGCCAAGAATACGGTCGACATTCCCTCCCGGATCGACAACCGCGGCACGCAGGGTTTTTTCACACCAGATCAAGCTGCAATTCTGCTGGAAAGGTGTCACAGGAATAATTTGGTACTTCATAGCTTCAATCTCGTGTTATCCATAGCCGATAGATTACGCTAAGAGGCTTATCATGACTCAATTTTTTACAATAAAAATTGATCTCAACCAAAGGCTAATCAAATAATCCTAACTTGCGACAACAGGGCTTTTGTATACAATCTGCCATAAACAACAAGCCCTACCCTTAAGGTTAATTGATGAAACCCGATATGATGCTCGCTGGTGTTTTCGCCAAAAAACACTCTTTTACGCTGCCGCTCAACTACCAACAACCGATTGGTGAGCAAATTACCGTGTTCGCTCGAGAACTCTGCGCCATTGAAAATAAAGATAAAAAATTACCCTATATCGTCTTTTTCCAAGGAGGTCCAGGTTTTGCTGCTATGCGTCCAGCGGGCAATAGCGGCTGGATCCGCCGCGCACTTAAAGAGTTTAGAGTCTTATTACTCGATCAGCGGGGCACAGGACTTTCAAGCCCCATTAATTATCAAAGCCTTGCTCACCTTCCTCCCCAACAACAGGCCGAATATTTAAGCCATTTTAGGGCTGATAATATTGTCCGTGATGCCGAAGCGATTCGCAGCCAGCTGTGTCCTGCGGATAAATGGGCAATCCTCGGTCAAAGCTTTGGTGGCTTCTGCGTACTGCATTATTTAAGCGCCGCGCCGCAAGGCGTGAGTGAAGCCTATATCACTGGCGGCATTCCCTCCTTAACACGCAGCAGTGATGAGGTGTATCAAGCGACTTATCAGCGCGTATTGGCTAAAAATAATGACTTCTTTCATCGCTTCCACGATGCACAGCATCTCGTTACTCGCCTTGCCAAACATTTACTGGAGAACTCGGTATATTTAGCCACGGGTGAGCGCCTCACTGTCGAAATGTTGCAACTGCTCGGCATTAATTTAGGCATGGAGCAAGGCCCCGAGTCGGTTTACTATTTGCTTGAACAAGCACTGGTGCGCACGCCACAAGGTGAATATGTTAATCCCCTATTTTTAAATCATTTCTGCCAATTGCTCGACTACAACACTAACCCTATTTTTGCCCTGTTACACGAGGCCATTTATTGCCAACACAACGCTTCACAGTGGTCGGCACACCGAGTACGAGAACAATATCCAGCATTTAACTATAAGATTGGCAAGCCTTTCCTGTTTACTGGTGAGATGATTTACCCGTGGATGTTTGAGCAATTTAGCCATTTAGTTCCACTCAAAGCCGCTGCGGAAATCCTTGCCGATAAGGCAGACTGGCCTGCGCTTTATAACCTTGAGCAACTTAGCCATAACCGCGTGCCCGTTGCCGCGGCGATTTACAGTGAAGATATGTATGTCGAAATGAACTATAGCCTTGAAACCGTCAAACAAGTTGCAAACCTAAAGTATTGGTTAACCTCAGAATATGAACACAATGGTATTCGAATGGATGGCGAGCGGATCTTAGATAAGCTCATCAGCCTCAACCGCGGTGATATCTTAAGATAAATGTTAATTTTTTTAAGGGTTAATTAAGTAAAAGCTGTCATTGTGTGCAGGCTCCTCATCCAAATGAGTGATTTTGGCTACAACGTTCAACGACCTATTTTCCGTAAGAGTAATCCGAATTGGATTACTCTTTTTTTTGGAAAAAAAGCACCCAACAAGGTTGGGTGCATGACAACAGCTGTCAAAAAATGCAGGGGAGCGAGTTTAAAAAGGATGAAATTAACGTTTCATCTGGGGATATGTAAATTCATGGCATTGATTACAATAGACTTTACTTTCTTTATGCTCCTGGTGGCAGTAAGTACAAGGTAGGTCAGTACCATAGTGCAGGCTGTCATGGGGATTAGGCTCAACCGAGTGACCCGCATCCGCAGGGCGCTGAGTCTGTTTAGCCACCTCCTGCGGTGAACCATGGCAACTACTGCAAGTCGCTGCGTCGGGAACTGTTTTACGTTTTGCATCACCGTGGCATGCCGCACAATCGACCTTACCATCAGCTCCAGTCATTACCTCTTTATGGTAATCCTTGATATTCATTGCATTAGCAGCCATAGGTGTAGCTAGCATGAAACCGAGTAATAGAATAAATACGGGTTTTAACATCAGAGTCTTCCTAGGCGGGGCATGCTGCCCCGCATCGCAAATTAATAATGTGTAATAAAGTCAGTAGACGCTTGGATATCCGGTGTGAATGGGCGATCTTTTGCAACAAAAGGTACTTTTGCACGGTAAGCCTTGTACATGGCTTGAGTCGCTTTACCTAGTTGCAGATCTGGGTTAGCTTGCTTACGTAAATCAATCGCTTGAGTAGAGTGTAATAACTCTAAACCATAGATGACTCGGGTGTTATCGACGATTTGGATCAGGTTATCTGATGCTAACTTAAGGTTAGTAAAGGTATCTTCAATGCCACCGGCGATAGAAATGCCATCAAAGGAGACTGGCGTCGCTAACTGTTTGTTACGCACTTGCATATCCACAAAGGCTTTTTGAATAGCACCAAAGGCATGGCCTTGGTTTTCTGGCGCACTTAAGAAGCGCGTTAGCTTAGTAAAGTGCTCATCGGACAAATGAATGGTCCGCATCACACTGTTATGGGACACATGGGTCAGCGCCACACTCAAGTTTTGCACTGCGAGAGCCACAGGTAAAGGTTCGAAGTTAGTGGTTGGGAATACCCCGCCCTGTCCTTCAACCATATACTTAGCCACCTGCGGGAACTGCGCATACTGGTTTGACGCGCCCACGATCACCGCAGGGTTATCATCGGAATGGTTAATTTGGATATTAATGACTTCATCCAATGAGGCTAACGCCTGCTCAGCACCCGCAAAGGTATAAGCCGTGGTTCTAAAGCTCAGCGGATCCTGCAATGGACGCTCATCATTCAACTGCCATAAATAGCTGCCATCAAGTTGTTTTAAGATGTCACTGGTCGCAGTTTTAATATAAGGGAACGGGCGGATATCATTGGTTTGTGGCAAGAATGGCGCCACGTTACCGTTTAAGCCTTCCAAACTTAAACCAAAGACAGTTGGCGACACGGACAATAATTGTTTCGCCTCACGGTAACCTTGCATTGCATACGCCACAGCAAAGGCGTTGTTAGATAAAATCGACAACGCATCTTTACCCATTGGGACTAATGGCGTAATGTCCGCATCGGCCATCGCTTCTTTACTGCTAACACGCTGACCTTTATAGAATACTTCCCATTCGCCAATCATAGCTAAACCAACATGGGATGAAAGTAGAATGTCCGCCTCACCCACAGTGCCCTTGGCTGGGATCACAGGCGTAAGTCCCTTGTTAAGATAGGCTTCATAAAGCTCAGCCACTTCGGGTTGCACACCGGTTTGTCCGGCCAGCATGGTATTTAAACGTACCGCTAAAGCTACGCGAGTGAGTCGAATGGGTGCAGCCTCCCCCACACCCGCACTGTGTGCACGTAAGGTGCTGAAGTTAAAGCTTCTGGAAGCATCGAGCACCGCATCACTCAGTTTGCCATTGGCATCAAACAGCTTGTGATCTTTGTTAAGCCCAACACCGACGGTTAAACCATAAACGGGTTTACCAAGACGCGCAGCTTCCATCAATAGTTCGTGAGCTTTCACTAATTGGGTTTTAGCTTGTGGGGCAATTTTTACTTTAGCACCATCGGCAATTGCCCACGCTTGATCTTGGGTTAAATGTTTACCGTCAAGCACCACTTGTTCCATCGCTAACGCACTGCCTGAGAGTAAACTCAAGGTGAGAGATGCCATCAACACTGATTTATTCATTATTATCTCCAACATTTTGTTATATTTAATAAAATCTAGGCTTGCTTGAGTGCCACCGCGCTCGCTGCGGCGCAGTTTCGGCCTGCATTGCGCCCCGTTACGACCCCTTCAGCCACGGCACAGGCACCTAATCGACTCGCCCCGTGGATACCGCCCGTGGCCTCGCCCGCGGCATATAATCCAGGAATGGCTTTATTGCTAACTAAATGCAGCACTTCAGATTGGGTGTTTACCTTCACCCCGCCCATGCAGTAATGCACCTTCGGCCACATACGCACCGCGTACCAAGGGCCTTTGTCTAGCACGATGGCCTCTTGCATTGGCCGATCGAATTCTTTATCGACGCCAGTCTTCACCGCCTCGTTCCAGCGCTCGACTTGCGCCTTTAACGCCTTAGCAGGCATGCCGTAAATTTGGGCTAATTCATCTAAGGTCTCGGCCTTGCTGATGACCTTGTATTTCAAGCCCCAATCAAGGGTTTGCGCCTTGCTGGCACCGGTGGCATTAGTAAAGCCAATGGGGTAGACAGGCTGCCCTTTTTCATCCCGTCTGGTCATAATGGCGTCGGCCCGCGCCTTACGATCAGCTAATTCATTGAAGAAACGCTCTCCGGTGCGCACGTCCACGACAATGCCGTGGGGATAGGTTGCAATCGTATTGAACTGGGATGCCGTACCAAATCCCTTCTCATCGGGAGACGCCCAAGGGCCAAGTTGAATTTGGTCTAAATGAATGGGATTGGCCCCAATCAGCATCATCTGCTTGAGCGCCTCTGAGGTTGCGCCAGCATGGTTGGTTGAATCTAAATCACTGTTTAACTCAGGTAATTGCATCATGCGATATTCAATATCGCGACCAAAACCACCGGTCGCCATAATCACGCCACGGCGCGCGCCGATGCGGCGTATTTTACCCGTGCGCTCATTGGGAAAATAAAAACCTTCACGAACTTCGACACCGATCACCCGTCCGGCATCATCTTGTACAAAGCCTTCGAGCTTGGTCTGATTTTTCATGATAACGCCCTTGTCTCGTGCGGCTTTGATCAAGGGACGAATAATGCCAGCACCGGAACTTTCAACGGTTTGCAGTACCCGTTGTACCGAGTGCCCGCCAAAGTGCTGCACGAAGGGTTTCCAATGAACACCGTAATCAATCAACCACTGGCAAGACTCGGCAGTACCGTTACACACCAGTTTGAGCATTTCCACATCGTTCATGCCACGACCTGCGCGCAGCATGTCCGCGACCATAGCATCGACCGAATCTTCAATCCCTGCCTGCTTTTGTAAGGGAGAACCCGCCACAGCCATCGCGCCACCGTTGATGGTAGAGTTGCCACCAAACACTGGCATCTTATCGATAACCATCACGCTGACGCCTGCTTCTCGGGCTTGCAATGCTGCGGACATTCCAGCAAAACCGCTGCCAACCACCAGCACATCCACTATTTCATCAAAGTTGACAGGGGCTGAAGCACAACTTGCCGTGGCAGGCAGCGCCATACTTGCCCCCAGCCCTGCGGCCATTACCATGCCTCCCTTTAATAACTGGCGACGCCCCGCATTAATATCTTGGGTTTTACTCATGCTGATTTCCTTCAATAATCACTGGAACTTGTCAGCTTGAAAGTGCAGGTGCTGTGCCAAGCAGCTAAAAGGAGGTATTTAAGTGGCGAACTTTGATTGCAGGCACAAAATCACGAAATATAAAGATCTACAATCACGATACTTAGTGATTAACATGAAATATCAATGGAAAAACACTTTTATTACGAATCAACCTTAAGGCTCTGTAGTAGTCTGCAACTGGAGAAATCCCTACAGAGCTACTTTGAGTTTATTCGGGATGAATTGCCCATTGATGGGCTATATGTGAATATTTTTCGCAAACAATTTAATGATATACAGTTTATCGCCCATGTTGATGAGACCCATTGCTGCACCTTAGACAAGTGCATTCCCCTCCCTGAACAAATGGCACAATTCCTAGAAGATCCCGAGCGCCCAAGGGTCAGAATTGTTAATGATATTGAGCATGATCCTGTTACTTCATTAGTCGCACCTAAAGTGATAAACCATATTCGCTCACTGATTATTCTGCGAATGTCGATAGAAAATACTCACCTTGGGATAGTCGGCTTTTATGCCAAAACCACAGGCGTATTTAGACCACGCCATGCCGACCTCATTGCGCCGCATATGCAAACCTTAGCGCTGATCACGGCATTAAATCTAAGGGGCCGTAATTTACTCAAGGAAAACGAAGCGCTATCGAAACAAAATGTCAGTCTGCGTCGCACCTTAGATGTTCAAAATGGCGTTGTGGGTGCCAACTCGGGGCTCAAACAGGTGATGCAACAGGTGCAATCCATCGCCAAAATCAATACGACAGTCTTGATGCTGGGCGAAACGGGTTGCGGCAAGGAAGTGATCGCCAATGCCATCCACGAATTGTCGGAACGTTCAGGTAAACCATTTATCAAAGTAAACTGTGGCGCCATTCCTGATACTTTGATTGACTCCGAGCTGTTTGGTTATGAAAAAGGCGCCTTTACAGGTGCTGAATCCCGCAAGATTGGCTACTTTGAACAAGCCAATGGTGGCACGATTTTTTTAGATGAGATAGGTGAGCTGCCGCTTTCAGCGCAAGTTCGGCTTTTACGAGTATTACAAAATAGCTGTATCACCCGTGTTGGCGGCCACGATGCGGTGCAACTCGATATTCGTATAATCGCGGCGACCCACAGAAACCTTCAAGCCATGGTACACAGAGAGGTGTTCCGTGAAGATCTCTGGTATCGACTCGCGATTTTCCCGATCGAAATCCCGTCATTAAGACAAAGACGCACAGACATTCCCCTACTTGTGCAACATTTTATTGAGCAACTGAGCGCCAAGTTTAATTTGCCGCAGTTGCCAAGAATTGCACCAGACCAACTGAATATCCTCAATCAATATGGCTGGCCGGGCAACGTGCGAGAACTTATCAACGTACTTGAGCGCGCCATCATTCAGCATCCTGCTGGGCCACTCGACTTTCGTTTTCTGGCACCACAAAGCTGTGAAGAAGTGAAAACCCCATCCAATCAAACCGTGATTATCGACCCAAGCCATGCCACCGATAAATTAGTGCCGCTGGATGTGATGACAAAAAAATACATCAGCCATGCCTTAAGGATCACAGGGGGCAAACTGTATGGCCCAGGTGGTGCAGCGGAGTTATTGGACATTAATGCCAATACGCTACGCAGTAAAATGAAGAAGTTAGGGATTGTGTAATACCAATCGTATTAAATATCTGTTCATTCAGCGGGAATTCAACGCGCTTTAGACAAGGCGAAGGCGTGAAGGCATAGTGGTGCTCTGCCTAAGCCTTAAACGCAGTATAAAGCGCGTTGCCATACACTGAACATCAGCCGCCCTTGGGGAGCCACACAGGCATCCCACTCCGGTGTTGCATTGACTTAAAAGGGAATGACCATTTCTGCGTCAATGCGCCTGGGATTGAAATGCCTATGAGGCTCTGAACTGATTAGATATTTAATGTGATTGGTATAACACTCAAAAATGGATCGTAAAGAAAAAGGCCACAAAATGTGGCCTTTGATTTGTGCTACCGAATTAGTCGGTCAAGCCATTGAGCTTAGAAGAAATAACGAATACCAACGGCGTAGTTATTGTCTTGCAGATCTTCATAGGCCTTATCGTCCATGTTGCTAAAGTCAATCTTGGCTTCGGCGTACATAATGGTGTCGCGGCTATAACGATAATGCAGACCAAGTACCGCAAACTGGCGAGTCCACTTACCCTGAATTGCCGTGTTTTCATCAGTATCGAGATCTTGATAGGTCAGCAATACACTCGGCACAAAGCCATTGTCATATTGATAAGCCACGATAAATTCAGCACCTGTAGAATCGTAAAGCTCGCCACCCACTAACTCATTTTGCTCACTCTTATGGGCGTTAAAACCAACATATAATCCATCGGCATCACGACCCGGCGCATACTGATAGAAACTACCATACTGCGCACCAATACCAATGATTTGATTGGTATTATCTACGTCTTTACCCGCGAGGTTTCCAGTAAAGTCGCCACGGTTAAAACCCGCTAACACCTTAAATTTATCGGTAATGTAGTAAGTGGCACTCGCACCATAGCTAGGGTCGAAGCTCAGCTCTGAACCATCATTTAAGGCATGACCTTGGTTGTCATAGAGTGCAACATCGCTATTTTGCTTAGAAGCGTATTGCACAGCGATATGTAGATTGCCAAAGGTATTTCGGTATTGCAGCGCCGCGTCAGCACGACCCGCCCCCGTCAGACCACCATCACCGAAGGTGTAAGCTCCGACAGACCAGCCAGTAAACGCATTGAGCACATCAGTAGTATAAGCCACGTCATAGTAAGCACCCCATTGCTTACCAAAGCTGAGGGTACCCCACTTTTCGTGTGCCATGCCGACATAACCTAAACGGTTGAACAGGAAATCTGAGGTTTTTGATGCCGATAATTGGCCGCCACCTTGGCCTTGGGTATAGATCAGGCCATCGTCGCTGGTGACCATGTTAATGCCCCATTCCGTGTGGGCAAACGAATGCCAACCGTTTTTCTCTTGGCGATCGAAACGGAAGCCCACCCGAGAAAAGTTATCGATAACCGAAGTTTCATGACCATCATTTAACGCCGCAAAGCCTAACCACCCCATCATATTGACGCTATTGGTTTGATCGTTATACAGCTCGACCGCTTGAGTTGTACCAGTGAGCAGCACCGCGGGGATCATCACTGCAAGCAATTTCTTTTTCATATCATCTACACCTATTCATTCAGCTAAATCATAAATAATCTTATGATTTAATTGGCTTATTATATTATCCAGCCAAGACAAAGCAGTTAGCATGCCACGGCGCGGAAAAGCTGAGTTTCAAGGTGTTTTTTAGAAGTGGATCCGGCAATCACGAAATACCGTGATTGCCGGTTATTAAATATCGCGGAACAAATTAAATATCGTTACCCAATAGGTTGCATCTATGACAATTTAATCACACATGTGTCATGAAGCCGGCGCTGCCGCTTTATGTCTGCGTGGCTTCGGCGCTGTTGAATTTGCACTCGCAGATTTAGAGGCAGAGGGAGTCAATGTCGATGTTTTAGAAGCATTACTTCTCGCAAAAGTTGTCGATTTTTTTGCACCTGCCGCACCTCCAGCACTCGATTTACGATACCCCGACTTTTTAGGTGCGGCGCGTTTAACGTTTTGTCCTTTTAGGCCATTAAGGGCTGAGGGTAATTGGGCGCCAGCATTTTGGATCAACGAATGAAGCGTCCCTAGCAGTGGCTGCATAAATCCTTGATAAGAGATGTCTTTATGGCAAATACCATTAAGGCTTGCCTCCCATAATGCCGTCATATCAGGCGTAGTAGCACTAAGTGGCAGGCTATTAATTAAGCCTTTACCCACCTCAGTAGCGACTATCGACTTACCCTGACGCTGAATAAAGCCCCGTTTAAACAGCAGCTCAATAATCCCCGCCCGAGTTGCTTCAGTCCCAAGTCCGTCGGTTTCTTTTAAAATTTTACGGATCTCAGGGTCAGTCACATAACGATTAATCCCCGTCATGGCACTCAGTAAGGTGGCATCGGTAAAAGCTTTAGGCGGCTGGGTTTGCTTCTCAACCAATTCACCTTGGTGACAATGAAGCACTTTCCCTAAGATGAGAGGCGGTAACTGGCCAACATATTCCCCTTCATCTTTATCGTTGTCGTCTTGTGCAAAGGTCTCTGTGGTCGTAGTGTCTTTTCGCTCGCCCTCTTCTCTAGCAAACAACTGTTTCCACCCAAGGGACTTATCCTGTCTTGCTTTGGTTTTAAAAAGGCCACCTTCAATCGTCACTTCAACCGCCGTTTCACTGTAGCAATAGGCAGGGTAAAACTGCGCCAAATACTGGCGGGCAATATGCAGATAAAGCTGTCTTTCCCGCTGGCTTAAACTGCCTAAATTGGGCTGTTTTTCTGTTGGGATAATGGCGTGGTGGGCATCGACTTTGTTATCATCCCACGCCTTAGATTTAAGCCGAGGATTCGGCGCCTCAGCCTGTGCGACTAAATCCGGCGCACCGCCAGTAATGGCCGCTAATACCCCGCTTGCTAGCCCATGTTGCTCGGTAGGCAGATAACGACTATCGGAGCGTGGATAGGTAATCAGTTTATGGCGCTCGTATAAGCTTTGGCAGGTATCGAGCACCTCCTTTGCACTCATCCCAAAGCGCTTGGCCGCATCAATTTGCAGCGCCGATAAACTGTAGGGCAAAGGCGGATTCTGCTGCTTGTCTTTAGTGCTTAACTGGGTCACTTTGGCAGGTCTATCGGTAATTCTTCGAACCACATTTTGTGCCAATCCCTTCGAAAGAACACGACCTTCATCGTCCATATAGGGTTGACAGGCTTCGCTAGGTTGCCATTTAGCACTAAAAAATTGCTGTTTATCCGTGACTAAGTGAGCCAAAACTTCATAGAAGGGTTTAGATTGAAAATGGGCAATTTCCTCATCACGGCGAACAATAAGCCCTAGGAGCGGGGTTTGCACACGTCCTACAGATAGCACGCCCTGATAGCCGACCTTTTTCCCTTGGATGGTATAGGCCCGCGTCATATTCATCCCATAGAGCCAGTCGGCACGGCTGCGCGCTAATGCCGAGGTTGATAAGGGAATAAACTCACGATTACTGCGCAGTTGCGACAAGGCACGCTTAACCGCCTGAGGGTTTAAGTCGCTGATAAGGAGTCGCTGCGTTTGCTGCAACTTATCACCGGTGACCCCCAAATAGGCAATCACTTCATCAACCAATAGCTGGCCTTCTCTATCAGGATCACCCGCATTAACTAAGGTAT
This sequence comes from Shewanella cutis, assembly GCF_022410515.1. Classification (GTDB taxonomy): domain Bacteria; phylum Pseudomonadota; class Gammaproteobacteria; order Enterobacterales; family Shewanellaceae; genus Shewanella; species Shewanella cutis. The sequence goes on from NZ_JACSDI010000001.1 coordinate 100,455, forward strand.
CAGCCTGCTTGACTAATTTTTTCAGTACAGAGAGTTGGCTGCGGGTCGCAGCCTTAGGTTTGAGCTGCCACTTTTCAGGCACTATGGGTAAATGTTCAAATTTCCACGACTTAAACTCGGGATTATAGGCATCAGGCTCCGCCTGTTCGAGTAAATGTCCCACACACCAAGATACACAGTTACCGTTTGCGTCTTCAATAAAACCTTCACCCTTTTTATGGGGTTTTGGCAACACATCGGCAATAGCACGCCCAAGACTTGGTTTTTCGGCAATATAGAGGATCATATCTACACTAAATACTGGATATAATTACAGTATAATTTAGCCCAAAGCAGGAGAGAGTGCAAATCGCAGTATCAACTTTAACGCAACCTCATCTCGGTCAATGCGCTGATAAAACTAAAGCCGTGTAAATTTAGTTGAGAATAATTCTCATCTAAATTTAAAATGACGTCAGTGGTTGGAGATAAATCAGGAGAATGCCATGCAAGCCCTCATAGCTACCTTGCCTATAAAGTCAGCGTTCAAACCCACATTCGCATTAAAATTCAATCAATTGGTCATATTTCACAGCCTAATGCTATTAGCGTTAAGCCTGCTATGTGAGCTTGGGTTGAAGAAACTCAATCTTGATACCCCAATGATCCCTTGGAGTATTATTCTGTTTATGCCTGCCGCAGTGGGCCTATCACTTCTGCTTAATCATAGGGTTAGCCGCCGCAGTTTAGCTTGGCTATTTGCACTGTGGATGTTGTTGTGGCTCGTTATCTAACGCTATTTTCACGGGATTTCAAGCCACGATAAACTTTGCCTAAGTTCACCCCATCTAGAAGACTTGCAACTGTTAGCTTTACCGCCCAAAACACCTTACGCAAAAAAGAACATCAAATTATCATGCGCTTAACAACTTTAACTATGAAGCAACCAAAAAAGTCGCTATGTTGAAGCTCTTAGACGTTCACACAAGTCTTAATCTTAGGCCAATTTGGTCTACGAATACCAAAAATTACAAACAAATATCTAAAAAACTCTGCAAAAAACAACAGAATATTGGAGTTGAATTATATGAATGAGATTGTTAATGCGGTCAACAATATCGTCTGGAGTCCCGCACTTGTTTATCTTTGTCTCGGTGTGGGACTCTTTTTCTCCCTGCGCTCACGCTTTGTACAGTTACGCCATTTACCCGAAATGATCCGTCTAATGTTTGATGGCAAGAGCACCGATGCAGGTGTATCTTCCTTTCAGGCATTAGCCATGACCTTAGCCGGTCGGGTTGGTACAGGGAATATTGCCGGCGTTGCCACTGCGATTACCTTTGGTGGCCCAGGCGCCCTATTTTGGATGTGGATGGTGGCGTTTCTAGGCGCGAGCTCCGCATTTGTGGAATCAACCTTAGGCCAAGTCTATAAAGAAAAAATCAATGGTGAATACCGCGGCGGCCCAGCCTTCTATATTGAAAAAGGTTTAGGCATGAAGTGGTACGCATGGACGTTTGCCATTGCGACCATTTTTGCCTGTGGGGTGTTACTGCCCGGCGTACAAGCCAACTCCATTGGATCGAGTTTAAAAACCGCTTTCAATATTGACCCAAATGTCACCGCAGCGATTCTCGCGATGCTATTAGGTTTTATCATTTTTGGTGGCGTTAAGCGTATCGCGCAGTTTGCCAGTACCGTGGTGCCCTTTATGGCGCTGGGCTATATCATCGTCGCCTGTGTGATTATCGCCCTTAATATTGGTCAACTACCCGATATTATCCTATTGATCCTAAAGAGTGCATTTGGACTCGATGCAGGCTTTGGTGCGATTTTAGGCCTCGCCATTATGTGGGGGGTAAAACGAGGGATTTACTCTAACGAAGCGGGACAAGGTACAGGGCCACACGCCTCCTCCGCCGCAGCGGTAAGCCATCCAGTGAAACAAGGGCTCGTGCAGGCATTTTCTGTCTATGTTGATACCTTGTTTGTCTGCTCTGCCACAGGCTTTATGCTACTGATCACTGGCCTGTATAATGTACAGGGCCCAGATGGTGCGGCGCTTTATACTGGCATTGCAGGGGTTGCAGCAGGCCCTGGTTATGTCCAAACCGCCATGGAGAGTATGATGCCAGGCTTTGGCAATACGTTTGTAGCCATTGCCCTGTTCTTCTTTGCCTTCACCACCATTGTTGCCTATTACTATATTGCCGAAACCAACATTGCCTATATCAATCGCAAAGTGAATCGTCCTTGGCTGACTGTTGTGCTTAAAGTTATCATCATGGCATCTACCGTTTATGGCACCGTAAAAACCGCCGACTTAGCTTGGGGCATGGGTGATATTGGGGTGGGGATTATGGCCTGGCTAAACATTATTGCCATTATTCTGCTGCAAAAAGTCGCCTTTACTTGTTTGAAAGATTATGAGTCTCAACAAAAACAAGGAATTGAGCCGCAATTTGATCCTGAAAAACTCGGGATCCCCCATGCAGACTATTGGGTTGAGCGTAAAAATGCGCAGGATGAACCTATGTCTATCCACCACTCAAACGAAAGTGAAAAACGAGTCTAACTTACAGATATATAAACAAAAAGCCAATGATTAGTCACTGGCTTTTTTATCAGTTAACACATGCTCTCAGTTAATATGAGTGCATTCATCTCAACCTAGGGATGACAGACGTTATGTAACTCAAGGTTAGTACCAATATCCTTATTACGGTCGGCTTTGGCATCATCGTTACGAAGCTGTGTTAAGTGATCGAGATAGGATTGGTCAACATCGTTAGTGATGTAATGTCCGTCAAACACTGAGGTTTCAAAACGTTTGATCTCAGGGTTTTCCATTCTTACCGCTTCAATCAGATCCGGCAGATTTTGGAAGATAATGCCATCGGCACCAATCAGTTTAGCAATTTCATCGGCATCACGACCATGGGCGATAAGCTCGTTTGACGTTGGCATATCGATACCATACACGTTCGGGAAACGGATCTCCGGCGCCGCTGAGGCAAAGTATACTTTCTTCGCCCCTGCTTCACGGGCCATTTCAATAATTTGCTCAGAGGTGGTGCCGCGCACGATAGAGTCATCGACTAACAGCACATTTTTACCTTTAAACTCGGTATTGATCGCATTGAGTTTACGGCGTACCGATTTTTTACGCTCCTGTTGACCAGGCATAATAAAGGTACGGCCAATATAACGGTTTTTAACAAAACCTTGGCGATAAGGCAAATCCATACAGCGCGCGATTTCCAGCGCGATATCGCATGAGGTTTCCGGAATAGGGATCACCACGTCGATATCATGGTCGTACCATTCTTTCTTAATCTTCTCACCAAGCTTAGCCCCCATGTTTACGCGGCTGGCGTAAACAGAGACATTATCGATGGTGGAATCAGGCCGAGCAAAATACACAAATTCGAAGATACAAGGTGAATAGCTTGGCTCTTTTGCACATTGGCGGGTGTAAAGATTGCCATCAAGGGAAATATAAATCGCCTCACCTGGTGCCACATCGCGCATGACTTCAAAGCCTACAGCATCGAGTGCCACACTCTCAGAGGCGACCATGTATTCAGTGCCAGTTGGCGTTTCATGTTTACCTAGCACCAAAGGGCGAATGCCGAAAGGATCGCGAAATGCGACTAAACCTTGACCAATGATCATGGCCACAACGGCATAGGCGCCACGGGCCTGCTCATGAACCTTAGCGATAGTGTCAAACACTTCGTCAGCAGTAAGATCGAGGCTCGTGGTTTTTTGCAGTTCATCGGCGAGCAGGTTTAACAACACCTCTGAGTCAGATGTGGTGTTCACATGACGACGTTTTTTGATCAGGCCTTCAGCCAATTCAAGTGTATTGGTTAAGTTACCGTTATGGGCCAATGAAATCCCAAATGGCGAGTTAACATAGAAAGGCTGCGCTTCTGACGCACTGGAACTGCCAGCAGTAGGATAACGTACATGGCCAATACCCGCATTGCCCTGTAGGCGCTGCATGTGTTTGACTTCAAATACGTCTTTGACCAGACCATTGGCTTTACGTAGTCTGAAAGCACCACGATCAACGGTGACAATACCTGCCGCATCCTGACCTCTGTGTTGAAGCACAGTCAGTGCATCATAAATGGTCTGATTAACCGATGATTGGCCAACTATTCCGACGATACCACACATGGGTAAGCTTCCTCATTGTAAGATGTTCTATGCCCTTTCATGTTGAAATATAAGTAAAAGACGAAATAAATTCCCAGCCATTCGGCTAGCATTTTTCGCCTCTGTGAGCGTCTATTGCAATGGCGCTACAGAGCTCAGCACTGACTTATCTTCCATCACTTAGGATAAATTATTGTCTTTTTATAGTTTGGGTACAAAGCTGGAGGTGTTTTCCAAATAGTTAAAAAACCATTGGATCACAACGCCAAATTCGGGCACTAATGCAGAGTCCTTCCACCATTGGGTGTTGGGTGAACCTGTAAAAGCATCCATAAAAAACAGTAGCGCGCTGACAATCAGCGCGCCCCTTATGGCACCGAAACACAGACCTAACAGTCTGTCAGTGCCTGATAATCCGGTTTTAACCACTAATTGCCCAATAATGTAATTGACGAGGGCGCCGAGAATTAAGGTGGTGATAAAAAGAATGGCAATAGAAACGCCGTTGCGCAGCATCTCATCGTTCATTTGTGTCAGATGGATAGCGAGGTCTTGGTAAAATTGGCTGGCAACAAAGAAAGCCGCGAACCATACCACTAACGACATGGCTTCTTTGGCGAATCCACGGATCAGACTGATAAGAGTCGATAACCCGATAACGAAGATGATAGCGTAATCAATCCAAACCATTGAGATGGCTTTCCAGCATAGGTTTTAAGACGGCGCGATTCTACCAGAGACTGAAACGATTCTCACCCCTAGAGAGGCAAATAAATTATTTCAGTCTCGGTATTCGCGATTAAGATTCCAATGGATTAAAAGGCACAATACGGCCTTTCAAGCGTGTCAGATTTTCAACCTCTTGTTGTACTTTCTTCAACTTAGCTTCAGACACATCCGGCCCAACGAACACTTTCGTCAACACGCCATCCTTAGGTGTCTCCGGAATGGTGTAGGCCTTGTAACCACTTTTACGCAGCTGAGCCACCAATGACTTCACGTTTGCCGCATTACTAAAGGCACCCAATTGCAGGGTGAGTCCAGGCTTTAATGAATCACGGCTGACCACTTTTATGCCATCATCCTTGGCTGGTTTTGCAGATTCTGTTTTCGCGGTTTCGGTTTTAGTTTTTTCGGTTTTGGCGACGGTTGTTGGCTTGGACTCAGGCTTTTTCGGTTCCGTTTTCGCAACCACAGGCTTTGGCGAGTCTTTTTTAGGTTCAGCCTTTGCCGTCTCCGTTTTCGCCTCTTTCACCTCAGCTTTGGGCTCAGCTTTTGCAACCTGCGGTTTAGCTTGCTCTTTGGCCACAACCTGCGCTAATTCAGTTTTAGATTCAGGCTTAGGCTTAGATTCAGGCGTCAATTCTGATTTAGAATCAGCACCAACCGCCTGCGCTAACGCAGTATCATCATTGCTGGATGCTTCATCAGGTTCTGCCCCTTCACCATCCACTTCCTGTGCAGATAACACTTCAAACATTTCATCGGTGTTTTTCTGCGTTATCGCCGTAGGACGTAAGGGTATTTCAGCAAATTGCTCCTCTTGACGCTCTTTCTTACCATCTAAAATATCCGGCAGAAAAATCACCCCGAGGGCGACCAGCACCACAGTGCCGACTAATCGATTATGAAACTGGCTAGACAAAACGGTTATCCTGCTTAAAGAGAGACTTAAAACCTGCCACAGTGTAAAAGGAGCCAAACACAATTACCACATCATCGGGCTGAATTTGCACTTTTAATGCCGTCCAGGCGGTGGCGATATCCTCAAATTCACATGCCTTACTCTCTTGAGTTAAGGTTTGGCGTAACAGGCTAGCATGCGCGCCGCGCTCTCCCTGTAAACTCACTAAGTACCAAGTATCAATTAAGGGCGAGACCACCGGCAACACACCACCAATATCCTTATCCTTTAGCATGCCGCACAGGGCAAACACTCGCTTACCCGCGACGATGGGCGTGAGTTGCTTGACTAAAAACCTTGCGGCATGGGGATTATGTGCCACATCGAGCAGAATGAGCGGCTGCTCACTGACTTGCTCCAAGCGTCCGGTTAAGCGCGCGCTGCTAATACCTTTGGCAATGATATCGGCGGCAATTTCTGGCCAGCCATGCTCGACAATCGCAATGACTGTCGCGGCATTGGGTAATGGCAGCGTAGGTAGGCTAAGTTGTTTAAGTTTGAGCACTTGCCCTTGGTAATCCCAAGTCTGGCCATTTTGCTGATAACTAAACTCATTACCCACGCGGTACAACTTGGCCCCCAGTTGCTGAGCGACATCATTGACGGTATGGGGCAAGTTTGGCTCGCCCACAATCGCAGGTTTACCTTGGCGAAAAATCCCTGCCTTTTCACGGCCGACCAGCTCGCGGGTATTGCCCAAATAGGCCTCGTGATCTAAATCGACGGACGTCACCACACTAATATCGGCATCAATCATGTTGGTGGCATCTAAACGGCCGCCAAGACCGACTTCTAAGATCACCACATCCAGCTTGGCCGCTTTAAACAGGATTAAGCCTGCTAAGGTCGCATATTCGAAGAAGGTGAGCGAAATCTCGCCGCGCGCCGCTTCTATCTGTTCAAAGGCCGCTACAAAGGCTTCATCGCTGGCGTCCTGACCGTTAATCCGCACCCTTTCGTTATATTTGAGCATATGGGGCGAACTGTAAACGCCCACAGTCAGCCCTGATAAACGCAGGATGTTTTCCAGCATTGCGCAGGTTGTGCCTTTACCATTGGTGCCACCCACAGTGACAATTTTACTTGGCCCTAAATCCAATACATTAAGGCACTGTGCCACCTTAGAAACCCGAGTTAATCCCATGTCGATTTCCGTCGGGTGAATAGATAATAAATACGCTAGCCACTGTTCAAGGGGCGCATTTGCACTGGGTACGGTTACACTTGAAGCCTGTTCACTCGGGGCTACGGTCATCTGTTCATTCCTTCCTTCGAAACGCGCTTAAAACCTCACACGGCTTAGCACGATTAATCCAGCATAAATAGTGGTCCTAACGCCAACTTGGGCAATTGATATGGCTCAGGATAGGTCACATCCACAAGATAGAGTCCGTTCGGTTTAGCCGTTGCCGCGGCTTGGTTTCTATCCTTTAATGCTAATAGCTCTGCCATCCAAGTGAGTGGCTGGTTGCCAAGCCCAATCTCCAGCAGTGAGCCGACAATATTACGCACCATATGATGTAGGAAAGCATTGGCCGAAATATCGACAATGACATACATCCCTTGGCGAGTCACTTTAACGCTGTGCACATTGCGAAAAGGCGTTTTAGACTGGCATTGAATGGCGCGAAAACTGGTAAAGTCCTGCTCACCGAGCAGTGCCTGTGCCGCGATATGCATTTTATCGGCATCGATATCGCCATGATAATGGCTGACACCTTGACGCAGGATCCCTGGGCGAAGATTGTGATTGTAAATCACATAACGGTAACGTCTGGCCGTGGCCGAAAAGCGCGCATGAAAGCTCTCATCCACTTCTTTTACCCAGCGCACTGCAATATTATCGGGCAAATTGGCATTCACGCCTAAAGTCCAAGCACCTTCGTTACGCACCGCGTTGGTATCGAAATGCACCACCTGCCCAGTCGCATGGACGCCAGCATCGGTTCTTCCGGCACAGAACAAACTGATGGGTTCGTTCGCCACCTTAGATAAGGCTTGTTCTAATTGCCCCTGTACTGAATCGACTTCGGCCTGCCGCTGCCAACCGAAATAACCACTCCCGTCATATTCAATACCTAATGCAACCCGCATCCACACATCCTCACAATTAATTTAGCGGCGCATTTTATCACAGCAGCCCATAAAAAAAACGGCGCTCTGCGCGCCGTTTGTCTTAAATCTATCCCCTAAAAACTAACTCATTTCTTTGAGTAAGCGGGCAGCTTCTTCTTGCTGACGATCGTTACCGTCGATTTGAACTTCCCGTAACAACGCTTTAGCACTGTCACTGTCATCAATTTCGATATAGGCGCGGGCTAAATCAAGCTTGGCATTGACGGAGTTTTCTTCATCGTCCACATCGATCATCGCGGCATCACCAATCAGCGCCCCCACATCACTCATCTCAACCTCCATTTCAGGATAGAGATCTGTCTCTGTGTTGTCCTGCTCAGCATCGTTAAGCAGTTTTTCGATATCGATATATCCATGCTCGTTTTGGAAGTTGGTTAAATCATGCTCAGGAACAAACTTCTTCGACTTACGAGATTCTTGTGCATCCAGTGCCGCTAATGCTTCATCAACGGTAAGTGTATGCTCTTCATCAAGGGCAAAGCTGTCCTCAGGCGTTAATACCTCCTCATCCTCAATATCAACATTGGCACTGAAAGCGGCAAGTACACTATCATCAGTTAAATCAATATCATCAGTATCTAGACCAGCTTTTAAATCAAACTCATGGCCTAAATCCACATCAACAATGTCATCATTTTTATCAGTGTTAACCGTGAATGTAGGTTCTACCTTCTTAATAGGCTCGTCTAATACAAACTCCAAAGGTTGACGTGCAGAAACCGCTTGCGGAACGACGGGCGCCGGCTCCACGGGTGCCACAGGTTCAGACTTAGGGAACTCGTTTTTTGCACTAGACGTCGGTGCAAAGTTAAGTTCAGTATCCCAATCGAGTACATGGGGATCCTTGCTCTTGTTCGCCTTTAAATCGTTAAAGAATGAAGCCTCTTTTTCTTTGACTTTAGCCGCAGCTGCGGCAGCAGTCGCAGCCGTTAAGGTTGCAGTCGCGAGCTCAACGTTATTCGTTTCATTATCAGCAAACCCCGTAAAGGTTGGCTCATCTGCCGCTTCGTTAGCATCATCGCGACGATCAGCAATCGTGTCGCTTAGCTCAAAGGTATCATCCGTACCATCAATTGCATGGGCTGCACCAATGCCTTTGAGTAAGTCTTCTTCCTCAGCCTTATCCTCTGTATCTAGGTGTGTGGTTTCAAGGTCGAAATTAAACTCATCAGCGTCGGCTTCAGCCTGCTCTGGCACATCAAACTCGGCGAGCAGGGAGTCAAGATCATCATCTGCAGCAGTCAACTCTTCGGGTAATGTCGCTTCTAGCTCAGCGGCAATCTCATCGCTATGGCCGTTGTTTATATCACCTGATGTTTGAACTTCAGCAGTATCTTGGGCATTAAAACCCGCCAACAACTGGTCAAGGTCATCATCACTAACGGGCAGCTCGGTATTTAATTCTTCTTCCAATTCGGCGGCAATGGCAGCAGCAACCACAGGATCATGCTGTATTGGAGCATCCAAACTTGCGAGCAGCGAATCAATATCATCGGATTCACTAACACCAATGTCAGTTAAATCGACATCTAGCTCTGCGGCAATTTCATCGCTCAGATCCGGTTCAGGCGCCGCTGGCTTATCAAAGTCCGCCAACAAGGCATCGATATCATCGGTTTGCTCAACCCCTAATGCAGCTAAGTCATCATCCAATTCTGCGGCAATTTCATCGCTAAGCTCAGGCGTCGCTTCAGCAGGCGTCTTGTCAAAATCCGCTAATAAAGCATCGAGGTCGTCTGCCTCAGAATCTGTTGCTGAGTCAGTCACTTCTGAGGTGTTAAAGCCTGCAAGCAAAGCATCAATATCATCGTCAGCCGTTTCAGCTGACGGTTTATTTTCAAGTTCACTCTCTAATTCTGCGGCAATCGCTGCTGCCAGTTCGGCATCGGATTCGTCAAAGTTATCAGTGTCAGAAGCGGCATTCGTTGATGGCTCATTGCTAACATCTGAGCCAAGTCCTGCCAATAAAGCATCAAGATCCTCTTCTTCAAGAATGTTTCCTGATTTAAGTTTTTCTTCAGCAAAGGTTTCCTCTTGATCGCCCATGGCCTCAGCCCAAAGATCATCCAAGGATTGGCCTTCGTCCTCTTCAAATTGCGGCGCAGCCTCGGTACTAGCACCAGAGTCGATAAACATTTCAGAGGCAATATCCATCTGCTCATGCCCATCAGTCATTTCCTGCTCGGGTTGCAGACTCACGCTACCGACATCTAATAGGCTATCGATGGAATCGGCATGGTCGCCATCTAAATGCACAGCCATGTCGTTAATGTCATCGTCATCCATTGCCAGCACAGATGCGCCCGTTGCCATGCCTGCAGCGCCTGCGGTCATAGCAATCTGCTGCGCTTCGAGCTCACGGCGCTCTTTATTACGCTTACGACGAAGCATCCAGAACACAAGCAGCAATAGCAATAATGCTGGGATCACAGCCGCAGCAACAAGAAGCAGCGGATTATTCATCAAGTTACGCCACACATCTTCAGGCTCAGAAGGTATTTGTGGTTGCGCATCGGTTTCTGATGGGACTTGAGCGGCTTCTACTTCGGCCTTCAGTGCTAGATTTTGCTTTTTACTCGCCTGTAAAGTTTCTTCTAACACTGCAATTTGTTGATTTAAATCCTCAATTTTGGCTTTAAGGGCTTCATTATCGGCATTTCTCACGGCGAGCTGATCTTGTGCCCTGGCTAACTCATCAGTTAAAGATAAATTTTTGCTCTCCGCGGCCTCAAGGCGAGCATTCACATCGGAACTCGCCATCTTCGGCGCGACGGGAGTGGCGGGTGGCGTTGCCACGACCTCCGTTTTAGCGACTTCGGTCTTAGTCGCTTCAGGTTTAACTTCAACCTTAGGTTTATTTTCGACCACTGGAGTAACAACGACGGGCTTCGTTATCGGCTTAGTTACCGGCTTAGTCGCTACTTTAGCGGTATTACGGACTTGCTTATCACTGCGTTCAGCACGGGCAATGGCCACGCTATTAGGAATGGATAGCATCACTTCTTTCGAAGGGATCAGCAAAATCATCCCACGTTCTAGGCTGTTATAACTATCGGAGTTAAAGGCATGGGGGTTAGCATCAAATACTGCAGCCATCACTTGATAAACACTGACGCTGGCATCAGGGCGCACTTTTTGCGCAATACTCCAAAACGTGTCTTTTGAAGTCGTAGGGCCATATTGGTGATTCACTTGACGAATTTGTCCGTCTGGCCCCATGATTTTTAAAGGTTTTATTTTGGGAGTATCGGCAGCAATCGCAGGATCAATAAAAGAGGTCGTGGAAGAAACAGCCAAAACGGTGGCCATTAGGCCAAGAAGATACGAAGTGCGAAATTTCATCAATCCTTCCCTTTGAAGCGCTATGTAAGTTATCTCGCTGATAACAGGCTTTAGGCAATTGTATTTATTGAGATTACTATAAACTAGAAATCCCAGCCCTGCTACTGTTCACAATTGTAAAACAAAAAAAGCCTGCTGGCAGCAGGCTTTTTCATTGGGCATTAATTGACACTTGGTGCCTAGTAATAATCTCTCACTAGGATCTCGGCAATTTGCACACTGTTTAAGGCTGCGCCTTTACGAATATTGTCCGACACCACCCACAGGTTAATACCATGGGCATGGGAAATATCCTTACGAACACGACCAACATACACAGGATCGGTCCCCGCTGCATGGGTTACCGCGGTTGGGTATTCGTCATCGGACTCGAATAATACCACTCCTTCGGCATCGCGCAGTAAAGCTTTAATATCTTCTGCATCGGCGACTTGGCGAGTTTCGATGTGGACCGCTTCAGAATGGCCATAGAATACTGGAACACGTACAGCGGTCGCGTTTACTAGAATGTCATCGTCACCGAAAATCTTCTGGGTTTCCCAGACCATTTTCATTTCTTCTTTGGTATAGCCATTATCCATAAACTTATCGATTTGCGGCAATACGTTAAAGGCAATTTGCTTAGGATACACTTCAGCCTCTGCAGGTAAACCTTGCAGTAACTTAGTGCATTGTCTTGCCAGTTCTTCAATCGCTTTTTTACCCGTGCCAGAAACAGATTGATAGGTCGCCACATTAATACGACTAATACCATAAGTATCGTAAATCGGTTTTAAGGCCACCAGCATTTGGATGGTTGAGCAATTTGGGTTGGCAATAATATTACGGTTGCGAAAATCAGCAATCGCATGCGGATTAACCTCTGGCACAACCAATGGAATATCAATGTCATAACGGAAGTGAGAGGTATTGTCGATGACAACACAACCGGCTTCTGCGGCAATCGGTGCCCACTTGGCAGAGACATCACCACCGGCTGAGAAGAAACCTAATTGCGCTTGACTCCAATCGAAGGTTTCTACGTCCAAAATGGTAATTTGTTTGCCATGGAAGCTGACCGTTTCACCGGCGCTACGGCTACTGGCTAAAGGGTATAAGTTCGCAACCGGGAAATTACGCTCTTCGAGGATCTCAATCATAGTTTGACCCACTGCGCCCGATGCACCTAAAACGACAACATTAAATTCCTGCGACATAATTACCGACCGACTCCTGAAAAACCTAAATTGGACAACCAATCTACCTCAGATTGACCGCGATAAGCCAGCGCCAATGCACTAAATTCACGTCGATGTTTATGATTTTTTCTCATAATGTCGAAGCCATTTTCATTTGCAAAGCAATTTCGGAAAACAGCATCGTCATCTCGTAGGTCGTAGACGAATCTTGCGAGCTGTAATAAGGCTTTTTCATCGGGAAGCTGTTCAAGTTCAACAGCTTTGATATTGAAACGGGGCAATAAGTCAGATAAGCCTTTAGTGGCGGGAATAGCTAACAATTCACATAACTTTTGGTACAGCATAAAAGTGCCACGGGCCTTACCTTCTAAGCTGTAACCGGCGATATGCGGGGTCGCAAACTCAGCAAAAGGCACTAACTCCGGCATGGGATGCGGCTCCCCTTCCCATACATCGAGGACTAATTTAAGGTCATCCCTTTGCTGCTTAACTTTGATTAATGCTTGATTATCAATGACGTCGCCACGACAACAATTAATTAGCCAGATATTCGCTTTGAGGCTCATTAAGCGCGCCTCATCAAATAAATGCAGCGTTTTATGCTCGCCAGTGCGGGTGATTGGCACATGTAAGCTGATGATATCTGCCTCTTGTAATAGGGTTTCAAGGCTCACAAAATCGCGCGGATCGCCCTCGGCCTCTTTGATGGGATCATGGAGCAAGACTTTAATACCGAAGACTTCAAGGCATTTGGCCGTCGCACTGCCAGTATTGCCCGCACCAACAATCCCCACGACCTTGCCCTTGAGCGGTGAATTAAACCGCGCCGCCAGTTCTAGCATGGCAATAAAGGCAAATTCACCCACCGCTGTTGCGTTACAACCTGGCGCATTTGAAAACACAATGCCTCGAGTGGCAAGGTAAGCTAAATCCACATGATCTGTGCCAATGGTCGCGCTACCCACAAATTTAAGTTTTGGATTGGCATCTAACAGTGCAGCATTGACTCGGGTAACGGAACGAACCAGCAGCACATCGGCATCTTGCACCTGCTCAGGCGTTAATGTGCGGCCATTGACTGGAATTATCTCGCCGAGATCCCCGAATAAGGGTTCGACATAGGGCATATTTTCATCGACAACAATCTTCATGGAGACCTTTCTGATAAACAGCAATATCAAGATATTCAGGATTCTAACAAGACTCTAGAGATAAATCCCAACCCTTAAGTCGCATTACTGAATTTCAGCCAATAAAAAAGGAAGCCGAAGCTTCCTTTTTTAACGAAAATAATGGCTTACTTATATTTTCGCATGACGAGTGTTGCGTTAGTGCCACCAAAACCAAAACTGTTACTCATCACAGTGTTCAGCTCTGCATCGCGGTATTCACGCACTATAGGCATGTCTTTTGCGGCTTCATCTAAGTTATCGATGTTGATGCTTGGAGCGATAAAGCTGTTTTCCATCATAATTAAGCTATAAATGGCTTCATGTACGCCAGCAGCGCCCAAGGCATGACCTGTCATCGATTTGGTCGATGCTACTGGTGGGCATTTGTCTTTAAAGACTTCACGCAGCGCTTCTAACTCACGCACGTCACCGACTGGTGTCGAAGTACCGTGGGTGTTGATGTAATCAATTGGCGTGTCCACATCGGCTAGAGCCATTTGCATACAACGCACAGCACCTTCGCCAGACGGAGCAACCATGTCATAACCATCTGACGATGCGCCATAACCAATCACTTCGGCGTAAATCTTCGCGCCACGAGCCAGCGCATGCTCTAACTCTTCAACGATTAAGATACCGCCACCACCAGAGATCACGAAACCGTCACGGTCCGCATCATAGGTACGAGAGGCTTTTTCTGGAGTGTCGTTGTATTTAGTCGACAATGCACCCATCGCATCGAAGCCCATGGTCAGGGTCCAATCGAGCTCTTCTGCCCCACCCGCAAAGACCATATCTTGCTTACCCATTTGAATAAGTTCTACAGCATGGCCAATACAGTGAGCACTGGTCGCACAGGCTGAACTGATTGAGTAGTTCATACCTTTAATTTTGAATGGCGTGGCTAAACAGGCGCTTGCGGTACTCGCCATAATACGAGGCACAATATAAGGACCAACACGTTTTACGCCCTTTTCGCGCAAAATATCCGCCGCTTGTACTTGGTTAGAAGATGAAGCGCCGCCTGTGCCAACAATCAAGCCAACACGAGGATCTGAATACTGCTCTTCAGTTAACTGAGCATCCTTAATGGCTTCTTGCATTGCAATGTAAGCATATGCCGCAGCATCGCCCATAAAACGCAGCGCTTTGCGGTCAATCAGCTCAGAAGGATCTAATTTGATATTGCCCCATACATGACTACGTAGTTGCATTTCTTCAAACTGAGCGGAATGTGTAATACCACTACGGCCCGCTTTAAGTGACTCAGTCACTTCTTGCTTGTTATTACCGATACTTGAAACAACACCCATTCCGGTGATCACGACTCTTTTCATTTTATTGCTATCCATTGTGTACATGTCAGTACCTACTTTTTGCTGAGCCAATAGTATCTGTTTTGCTTCAATTAAGTGGTCAGCTTTCCATAAAGGCGAGTAAAATAATGCCTATTATGAGACCGAGAGTATATTTCTTTGACTGCAAAGCCCCACATATCTTGCCAATTTAAGCGTGATTACCCGCAATTGATCAACCTTTATCCCTCATGCGCGCAGGCAACTACACACTCTCTCAACAATTTAAACCGCCTTAGACATCAGTGCTTAACGGCGCTATTGACGCAACCATCCCCCCACTTATGTGTGATGGGGCAATGGGGATTAGGCGACGGAATCGAACTGCTCTCTTTTATTCATTACTGGCAAACACTGGCTAAAACCCAAAATCTACCGCGCTTACTGCTGAAGGTGTTTGAACCAAATCCGATTAACTATTACGAACTTAAATTACTTTGGGATCAATCGCAAAGCTTAATTTTTCATCCGCATTTACAGCCCATTGCCAACGCCATCATTGAAGCAAAGCCAGCGCGCATTATAGGGTGTCAGAGATTAATTTTTGATGACGGTCGCATCAGCCTCGATTTAGATTTTGGCGATCAGCAAACCATGCTGGTCAATCAGCCGCACTGCGACACTCATCCGATTCAGCAATGGCTGGTTTTGCCGCATTTGGCACCGCAGCTGAGTCGTAAAATGCTCTGGCAAATGGCGCGCTTAAGTGCCGATGATGCCCATTTTATCGGTGTTGAGCTTGCAGAAACTGCACAGGATCTCGCCAGAGCCTGTGGCTTTAGCCCTCTTGCCATCACTGCCGATATGCTCAGTGGCGAACAGATTGACTCACTTGCAAGCCATGACTCAATTACAAGCCAGATTATTACAGACGATATTC
Organism: Shewanella cutis; assembly: GCF_022410515.1. GTDB lineage: Bacteria > Pseudomonadota > Gammaproteobacteria > Enterobacterales > Shewanellaceae > Shewanella > Shewanella cutis. Next base: position 116,345 of record NZ_JACSDI010000001.1, read on the forward strand.
TGCTGCATGAGCGCAAGCTCCTGCGCCAGCAAGCTGATGACCATCAAGCGTTTACACCAAAACCATCCCAAATAGCCTCAACCAAGCAGCCAATTGCCATTATAGGTGGCGGACTCGCGTCAGCGCATCTGATGTTGTCCTTAGCAGAACGAGGCCAAAGTAGCATATTGTTTTGTAAGGATAATGACTTAGGGCAAGGCGCGTCTGGTAATCGCCAAGGGGCGATTTATCCTCTACTCACGCCAGAAAATGATGAGCTTAGTCGTTTTTTCCAACAGGCGTTTTTATTCAGTCGCCGCCGAATCGCCGCGCTGAGTCTTGCATCAAGGATGGGGACGGACGCTACATCTAGCGTGACGCCAATTTCCCATGATTTTTGTGGTGTGCTGCAAACGGGCCATGATGAACGCAGCCAACAACGACTCGATAAAATCATCCAAAGCCAAGACTGGCCGGCGGAAATAGCCTATGCCGTTGATGCGAGCGAAGCCAACAAGATTGCTAAAATAGGTATTGATAAGGCTGGATTTTATTACCCCCTCGGCGGCTGGGTGTGCCCTTTTGAATACGCCAAAGCAGCGGCGGATAAAGCCTCGCAGCTTGCCAATGTGCAGTGCCATTTCAATACCGAAATCACTGAAATTGAACGCGATGCCAAGGGCTGGTATCTTCTCAGCCAAGACCAGCGTTTTGGACCTTTCCGTCAACTCGTGCTCGCCAATGGCGCGCAGCTGACACAGTTCTCTGCCAGTGAACGTTTGCAGATAAGTCCGTTTCGCGGTCAAGTAAGTCATGTTCCGGCACAATTTAAGCTAAGCCAATTGGCCACAGTGTTATGTGCAAACGGTTACCTCACGCCAAGCCATCAAGGGCTGCATTGCCTCGGCGCCAGCTATGTAAAAACGGCTGAGCACCTCGATTTTTGCCCGCTGGAGCAGTTGGAAAATCTTGGTAAAATGCAACAAAGCTATCCTAATCAAGCTTGGGTCGAAGATATTGATATTAGCGGCAATAGCGCCCGAGTTGGTGTGCGTATGGTAACGCGCGATCATTTCCCGATGATGGGCTGTGCTCCCGATGTTAATGAGATTTTGGCTAGACATGAGCAGCACCAAATTAATCAGCAGCAAGCCGAACAAATCCGCCATTATTGGCAAACCACGCCAGCCCCTATCCACGATGGCCTTTATATCCTTGGTGGCTTAGGTTCGCGGGGGTTAAGTTCGGGGCCATTGGCGGCAGAATGCCTAGCCGCTCAATTAACCAGTGAGCCGCTGCCACTCGATTGGCCTACACTCCATAAACTCAGCCCGAATCGAATGTGGTTACGCAAACTGCTCAAAGGCAAAGCACTTTAATGGAAGTGAGCGTCGTGATTTTAGTGGTTCTTATTGGTGACCGGATTAATGAGCTTAGTTGCAGCAGCAATTAAACTTTATCGCTCAGAGAAAACTAAGCACGCCAATACGGGGATTTTCTCAAGATAAAAGTACAAAAACAAAAAAGGATTAAGCCATTACTTAATCCTTTTTGGATAAGACGCTGCTCCTTAAGACTACTTCGAAGACTCACGCTTAGTGGTTTTAACGCGGGTACGATTATTGTTGTCACGACTTTTGCGGATCAAGGCATCGCCATCAAACTCAGCTGCATTGGTCGCCTGTTTGCGATAGGCTTTCGCTAATCTATCGTACAGCAGTACATTGACCGACGCCGCCAGATTCATGCAGCCCACCGTAGGCACATACACTACGGCATCGGCCCTATCGATAATCTCTTGGCCTATGGTGCCATCCTCTGGCCCAAACACATAAAAGGCTTTTTCGGGATGGACAAACTCCGGCAAAGGCGTCGCCCCCAAGACTAAATCCACGCAAACCAGTTGAGTACCTGCAGGAATCGCATCAAGTAACGAGGTGACTCCAGTTAACGGAATGCGCTCAGCGGCGCTCTGCGTATCGGCATTATATTGCTGCGGCCCACGGGCGGCGTATTCATAGCGCTTTCCGGTGTAAAACACCGCATCGACACCATAACAGCCCGAGGCGCGCATAATGCCGCCCACATTGGTGGGCGTTTTGGGATTCACTAAACCGATATAAACCGCTTGCTGAGCTTGTGGTGATGCCACTTCGTCAACCAAAGTCGTCGTAGATGAACTCATCAATTATGCCGCTAAATGACTAACAATTTTGCCATGCAATTCTGCCCACGCCGCTTCTACCAGCGCGTAATCGGCATCATTTAATTCTTGGCGAGCAAGGGCTAAACATTCAGTCATTTTTTCAAGTAAGGCTTCTAGCGTGCTCTCGCCTTGGTCTTCAAGTTGCGATAACACCACCGCCACATGGCCTTGCAGATAACCGCAGGCAAATAAGGCATCGTCATCACCATGGCTCACAACGGACTCAATCCATTGCGATAATGCATCTTCATACTGCTCTAACATCGGGTAAAACTCTCCAATAATGTATTTCGCCTAAATGGCAGCAGGCCCCTCGGTGCTTGCAATCTCCGAGGAGAATAAATCTGAATAGTCGGGGTTGGCCACCTGATACATCACATAATCATGGTAACCCGTTGTCACTTTGTAATAGCCACAAAGCTCACGATCTAATTGAGGGTCGCCACTATCCACAATTAAGGGGCGTCCTTCAAGTGCTTTTAGCTTAGTTTTTGTGGCGAGGATAATAATATTGTCCTTACCGAGGCGGCGAATAAGCTCTGGCGACAACTGCTGGTTGCCACGACCAAGAATGTGGCCCTGGCCGCCAATCAAGGTAATCATCAGTTTTGTCGGCTTATCTTGGGTAAGTTTGAGTAACTGCTTGGCGGTTAAATCACTCGCCACCAAGGCTTTATCTTGGATAAGGTCAACCCCCAGCAGAGTATTATCAAGGCCAAGTTCCTCCATCACAAAGGCGACCGTACTACCTGATCCCATAATGTACAGCTCATCTTCCATCTGCTGGATAACATCGGCAGCAATATCGGCGAGCACTAACTCGTCAACCTCTTTGCCGCCCATCTTTACCGCTTGTACATAACGCGGCTCAGCAGGCACTAACAACTCACCAAAGCGTTTGGCACGCACCGTACCTTGGCGAAACGCGACTTCATCAATATCCATCACATCGGCGCTCATTAGGCTAACCAACTCGCCATCGAGCAGCATTTTCACCACCATACCCGCAGCATGGGGCGTGATACCGTAAACACCGGAATGGATTTTCACCCCAGCCGGCACACCAAGTACCGGTAATTTATCGTCGATAACCGCTTGTTCAAACACGCTATACACATCGCGAGCCGTGCCATCGCCACCCGCAAACAGTAATAAATCGAGGGGTTCATTTAACAAGGTACGCACCACGGCTTGCGTATCGATGGCTTGGGTTTTATCCGGGGTTTGATACACAACACGGGTGTTAAAACCTAAGGCTTTAGCGGCATCTTCCCCCATCACGCCTGAGGCGGTGATGATTTCGATATCATTGGCATAGGGTGCAATGACTTCTAAGGCTTGCATCATACGCTTTATCGCCTTGGGCTCGGCGCCTAAGGCAAGGGCTTCTTCTGCCACCCCATCGCTGCCCTTAAGACCCACACTTCCACCTAAACCCGCCAGTGGATTGATGACTAAGCCTAAACGAAACCGGATCACCTTAACCTCTCTTGTTGATTATTCTTTTTTTACAATGAGTTATTTTTCACAATCAATGTCAGCTTATGGCGCAACGACTTGCGTCCTATCCTTTGGGATAAAAAACACTGCTAACATAGCCGTAAAGGCACATGCTGCTGCAAATACCCAAGACCACACCGCCCCGCTGCCATCGCCCCAGATATAGCCACAAATCCACGTTCCGAGTGCACCACCAACGCCAAAGCTTAAGCTGGCATACAAGGCTTGCCCTTGGCTGCGATGACTGGCATCAAAATTTCGATGCACAAATTGAATCGAGGCCGCATGGGTTAAGCCAAAGGTGAACGCATGTAGCACTTGGCTTAAGCCCAGTAATAACATGCTCTCTACGCCAAACGCGACCAATAACCAACGCACGGCGGTCATCGCAATACTGACGACAAGCAAGGTATTCACGCCATAACGCCCAAGTAAGCGAGGCGCAAACATAAACATCACGATTTCGGCCATTGCCCCTAAGGCAACAAAGATCCCAGCGGCTGCTTCGGTGTAACCCGCCTGCTTGAGATAGAGCACAAAGAAACCGTAAAAAGGCCCAGCACTCATCTGTAATAACATTGCCGAGATCATGAACCAGATAATAGGTTTGGTCCATTTAAGTGGCTGGCGCTCCTGCCCTTGTGGGCGCACAGCTCGATTGGCTGGCAATGGCAAGGCACACACCAGCATCCCCGTAAACAAAACTAAACCAATATAGGGCAGCACCTCGGTGCCCCATTGGCCAATGGCAAAACCCGCGCCGACGACTAAGCAGATATAGCCGATGCTACCAAAGCTGCGAATTTGCCCATAACGACTGGCATTTTCACCTAAGGTTTCGAGGGTGATCACCTCAAGCTGCGCCAAAATCGCGTTCCAAAAAAAGGTATACAACGCAAGACTCAGCGCCATATACACAAAACCACCGTGGTAGAAAAAGCTTAAATACGCCAGCATCGCGGCGCCCGCGCCCATCTTCACCAATTCGGCGCGCATGCCCGTGCGATCGGCCACCTTAGCCCACACATTGGGGGCCACGATACGCGTCGCCATTAAAATCGCGAGTAAAAAACCGATTTCTTGAGGATTAAATCCACGGTTTTCGAAGAACACCCCAAGGTAGGGGATCATAGTACCGAGAATTGAAAAGAAGAAAAAATAACAAGCACATAGCCAGCGTAATTGCTGGCTTGTGCTAGAGATTGTAAGCATTAACGCATTCCATTTATTGCACAGTTATCACAACCGCTATGCATTACTGTTGTCTTATGCTGGCTGTTTCTTACTGCCTATCTCATACCAAGAATCGGTGTATGGCTACGGACATCTTGATTTTGCGCTCTATGCCGTAAAAGATGATCCATCAACACAATCGCCAGCATAGCTTCGGCGATCGGTACCGCACGGATCCCAACACAGGGATCGTGACGACCTTTAGTCACCACTTCCACCATTTCTCCTTGGGCCGTCATGCTTTGGCCCGGCACACTGATACTCGAAGTCGGTTTTAATGCGATATGCGCAATAATCGGTTGACCCGATGAGATGCCGCCGAGGATGCCACCCGCATGATTTGATTCAAAACCCAGCGGCGACATTAAATCACGCCCTTCAGAACCCTTTTGCGTCACCACACCAAAACCATCACCTATTTCGACGCCCTTTACTGCGTTAATGCCCATTAAGGCATGGGCAATATCGGCATCGAGCCTATCAAACACGGGCTCACCCAGTCCAACAGGCACATTCGTCGCCACCACCGATATTTTGGCGCCAATCGAGTCACCGGATTTTTTCAGCTCGCGCAAATACTCATCTAGCGCCTCGAGCTTAGTCGCATCGGGGAAGAAAAAGGCATTTTGCTCGATTTGACTAAAATCGAGGGTTTCGGCGCAAATCGGCCCAAGTTGAGACATATAGCCTTGAATGGTAATACCATGCACTTGTTTTAAATACTTTTTCGCCACAGCGCCTGCAGCAACCCGCATAGCGGTTTCGCGGGCCGATGAACGGCCGCCGCCACGGTAATCACGCAGGCCGTACTTTTGCTGATAAGTGTAATCGGCATGTCCTGGACGGAATAAATCTTTGATATTGGAGTAATCTTGGCTGCGCTGATCAGTGTTTTCGATCAGAAGCCCAATAGAGGTGCCCGTGGTTTTGCCTTCAAATACACCGGATAAGATCCGTACTTCATCAGGCTCGCGGCGGGCGGTAGTGTAACGTGATGTACCAGGACGACGGCGGTCTAAATCATGTTGCATATCAGCTTCGGTAAGTTCGAGCCCTGGTGGGCAACCATCAATAATACAACCGAGCGCCACACCGTGACTTTCACCAAAGGTAGTCACCACAAAATTTTGACCAATACTGTTTCCAGACATCCGCTTTTTACACCTTAAATGATTTGCTTCTCGCTCCGCGCCCAGCAATGGCTGGACAATTCTTTTTCCCGCTGCAAGCCTAACTGGCAGCGGGAAAAGACTCAACCTAATTTATGTGCTTATTGTGATTATTGCGCGTCACGATAAATGGCGAAAAGCGATTGATGTTCGATCAGTTGATCACGAGTCAGCACAAACACGCCGTCGCCGCCGTGTTCAAAGTTAACCCAGGTAAATGGCACTTCAGGGAATTGTTCCATCAGATGCACCATAGAGTTACCCACTTCAACCACTAAAATGCCCGTTGGTGTTAGGTATTGAGCCGCATTCGCTAAAATGCGTTTGGTTAAGTCAAGGCCATCACGACCGGAAGCTAACCCAATGGCTGGCTCATGGTGATATTCATCTGGCATATCGCCGATGTCTTCTTCATCAACATAGGGCGGATTAGAAACAATCAAATCGTATTGTGGACCTTCAGGAATGGCTGAAAACAGATCCGATTGCATCGGGAAAACTCTGTCCATCACCCCTAAGGTTTCAACGTTGATTTGCGCCACATCGAGGGCATCTTCGCTGATATCGAGCGCATCGACCTCTGCTTCATCAAATTCGTAGGCACAGGCAATCGCAATACAGCCACTGCCAGTGCATAAATCTAAAATACGATTAACGGGTTTGCCATATAACCAAGGACCAAAGCGATTGGCAATCATCTCGGCGATAGGTGAACGTGGCACCAATACGCGCTCATCCACATAGAACTCAAGCCCTGCAAAGCGCGCTTTATTGGTTAAATATGGCACAGGCAAGCGTTCACGAACGCGACGAATGATAAGCTCGACAATTTTGTGTTTTTCGCTGCTGGTTAAGTTACTTAAAATCACCTGTTGGCCGATTTCTTCAGGCAAGTGCAGCGCATGGAACACTAAGGCAATCGCCTCATCCCACGCGTTATCCGTCCCGTGGCCATAGTACACATTAGCATCATTAAAGCGGCTCACCGCCCAACGCAACATATCACCAATGGTGCGCAACTCTGTCACAGCTTCATCTACAAAGATCTTATCCAAAACGCTCTCCCGCTTGTGTGTTCGTAAACATTGTAACTGAACTCTGTTCAGAAACCATAGGATTCAATAGAATACCCGCCATGAATAAAGAAGATGATAAAGAAGGCATGGCGATGTTTTCGGCGCTGATCGAGGGGATAAAACCTATCACCCAAGATAAGCGGCATTTTCGCACGCCCCTAAAAACCAAACAGGAAATTGAACTAAAAGAGCAGCAATTGCATGCTAATAGTTATTTCTCAGATACTTATCAACCTCTGCTGCCCGTTCAGGGGCCAATGCGTTGGCTCGACGAGGGTGTCGATAGTCTGGAGCTTAAACGCTTAAGACGTGGCGATTATCAGCCGGATTTACTGCTGGACTTACACGGTTATCGCCAGTCGGAAGCCAAACTCGAATTAGCAGCGCTGATCCAAGCCTGTGTAAAACAGCAAAGCCAATGTTGTTGTGTGATGCACGGTTATGGCACTGGCATACTTAAACAGCAAGTGCCGATGTGGTTGGTGCAACATCCTATGGTAAAAGCCTTTCATCAGGCCCCCAAAGAATGGGGTGGCGATGCCGCATTACTGGTACTGATTGATATTGGCGACCAGCCCCATAGACGTTAAGTTATTCAACTTTATAAAAAAACATACTAAAACAAAGGGCCCACTAATGTGGGCCCTTTGTTTTATATTGAATTTATTAACTAATACTATGGGGAGCATGCTGCCACATAAGAGAGGCTTGCTCGGCATGTTTATCGATTAATGTGATCCCAGAAGTCGCAAATAAGGGCGGTTCAACACCTGCAACTAGCTCACTCACCAAATAACCTAACAGCGGCATATGGGAAATCACCAACACTTTATCGGCTTTGTATAACTCGGCATAAGCCAAAATCAAGGCGGCGACATTGGCAGGATCACCGGAAGGCACGAGATCATCGACAACCAGCCATTTGCGCGGCTCAGGAAAATGTTGACTTAACTCTTGCCAAGTTTGCTGAGCACGTAAGTAAGGACTGACCAAAACAAGATCAAAATCGCTGACGCTTCGGGCTAACCAGTTGCTCATCAAGACAGTATGGTGTCTTCCAACATCGGTTAGTGTTCTATCTCTATCCGACTGAGCATTAAATCCAGCCTCACCATGTCGCATCAAAAATAGCTGCATACGTCTCTCGCTACTCACACTTGTTTTTGTTTTATCCCAATTGTAGCCCTAAAATGGATTTCGACAAACCTTGCAAGCGTTAATCTTTAGTCGATAAGCACAAGAGATATTTGCCAAAAACCATTAAGACTATCAATATATAACAAGCCATCGTTATCGGAGTGTCTCTTTGCAAGCCTCTCAGTCTATTTACAAAAGTCCAAACGATCATCGCCAGTACCGTTATCTCGTGTTAGATAATGCGCTGCGGGTATTATTGGTGGAAGATTTGGACGCTAGCCAATCTGCGGCCTCCATGGCGGTTGCTGTCGGACATTTTGATGATCCTGTGGATAGACCGGGTATGGCGCATTTTTTAGAGCATATGCTCTTTTTAGGCACTGAAAAATTCCCCGACTCCGGCGAGTACCATGCCTTTATCAATCAGCATGGCGGCAGTAACAATGCTTGGACTGGCACAGAGCACACGAATTTCTTTTTTACCATCAACACCGATGTCTTTGCCGACTCCTTAGATAGGTTTAGCCAATTCTTTATCGCGCCCAAATTTGACTTGGAACTGGTGGATAGAGAACGTCAAGCCATTGAATCTGAATTTAGTTTAAAGCTGAAAGACGATATTCGCCGCACCTATCAAGTACTTAAAGAAACGGTCAATCAACAGCATCCATTCTCAAAATTCTCCGTGGGTAACTTAGTCACTTTAGGTGGTGAGCAGGCGCAGGTTAGAAGTGAATTATTGACGTTTTATCAAACTCACTACAGTGCTAATTTGATGACTCTGTGTTTAGTCGCCCCGCTCTCATTAGACGAACTGCAAGTACTTGCAGTGCAATATTTTAGCGATATCAGAAACTTAAACATCGCAAAACAGTACCCACAGGTACCTCTTTTTTCTGCAAATGAACTACTAAAGCAAGTTAATATCATTCCTTTAAAGGAACAAAAACGTTTAAGCATCAGCTTTAATTTTCCTGGCATTGACCACTATTACAAACGTAAACCGCTCACCTATATTAGCCATATTCTCGGCAATGAGAGTAAAGGCAGCCTGCTGTCGTACCTTAAAGAACAAGGTTTAGTGAATAATTTATCGGCAGGTGGCGGAGTCAATGGTTATAACTTCAAAGACTATAGTATTGGCCTACAGCTCACCGACAAAGGCATGAACAATATTGACGACATTGTTTGCAGCTGTTTTGAGTACATAGAACTGATTAAAACTCAAGGCCTTGAAGACTGGCGCTATTTAGAGCGAGCAAATCTGCTGAAAATGGCATTTCGCTATCAAGAGCAAGTCAAATCCCTCGATTTGGCCAGCCACTTAAGCATCAATATGCACCACTATGAAGTGGAAGATCTGTTGTTTGGTGATTATCGCATGGATGGCTTAGACGTAGCCGAAACCCTCGAATTATTGGCACTAATGACGCCGCAAAACATGCGGTTGCAGCTTATCGCCCAATCAGTGGCAACAGAACGTAAAGCCAGCTGGTATCACACACCTTACCAAGTTTTGCCGATAAAGCCTGAGTCACTCGCCCGCTGGCAAGTCACAGATATTCGCCCAGAACTCCAGTTACCTGCAGCGAATCCCTTCATTGTGGCTGATTCTATTGCTCGCCCCGATAAAAGCGAAGTTGCTGTCCCAGTCATCGTTGCTGAATCCACGGGATATCGTATTTGGCATAAAAAAGACGATGAATTTAATGTTCCTAAAGGGCATATGTATTTATCACTCGACTCAGAGCAAGCAAGTAAAACACCAAAACATGCCGCCCTCACCCGCTTGTATGTCGAGATGTTGCTCGATTATCTGACTGAGCCTACTTATCAAGCGGAAGTCGCAGGATTGAGTTATAACATCTACCCGCATCAGGGTGGAATAACGCTGCATTTGTCAGGTTTTACAGGTAATCAAGAGACGCTATTAGCTTTGCTTATCCATAAAGCAAGAGAACGTAATTTTACTGAAGAACGATTTGCATTAATCAAGTCTCAGTTGCTACGTAGTTGGCAAAATTTGGCTCAAGCTAAGCCAATTTCTCAGCTGTTTACCAGCCTGACGGCAACATTACAGAAACGCAGTTACGAACCAGCCAGAATGGCACAAGCGCTTGAAAACATCACCTTGAATGACCTACACAACCATGTAAGGGCATTTTACGAGAAAATTTATCTTGAAGGTTTAATATACGGGGATTGGTTAGTCTCAGAGGCACAGGCACTTGGCAAACGTCTGGAACATATTTTATCGCTTGTCTCTAGTCCAAGCGCCGAATCGACCCGAGAATTAATTAATTTAACCGGACAAGGCACACTTTTAAGAGAACTGGCGATAGATCATCAAGATAGCGCCATTATTGTGTATTACCAGTCAGCAAGGGCAACGCCAGAAAAAATGGCGCTGTTTAGCTTACTTAATCACACAATGTCTTCAACCTTCTTCCATGAACTGCGCACAGAAAAACAGTTAGGCTATATGGTTGGCACTGGATATTTGCCGCTAAATCGACATCCTGGACTCATTTTTTATATTCAATCTCCCACCACAGGACCACTGTCTTTACTAGAAGCAATAGATGAGTTTATTGCAGACTTTAACTATGCTGTTATGCAAATTACCAATGAAGAATGGGAAAGTACAAAACAAGGTCTCATCAATCAAGTGATGGAACACGATGCCAACCTGAAAACCCGTGGCCAGCGTTATTGGGTTAGTGTAGGTAATCGAGATTACCAGTTCAATCAACGGGAACTGGTTGTGGCTGAAATAAGTAAACTCACCCGCCCTGATTTACTCAAGTTTATGATGCAAAAAATGCGCACTAAGCATAGTGATCGCTTAGTGCTTTTTAGTACAGGTTGTGAGCATACATCGCAATCAGCACTCAAATCTGACAATATGATTACCGATCTTAAATTGTTTAAACAAAACACTGACAAGTTTAATTTTTAATCAAAATCGTGATATAAGCTCAGTAATCCTGTAATTGTTGTAAACAAACATAACCGCTGCTTTAATGCATTTGTGTAGTGTTATCTATGGTCTTAGCATGAAAAATTAATGTAAAACACGCCTACCCCATCAATCTGATGAAAAACCGTACGCTATCAGACTCCATCTATCTGCAATTAAAAGGAATTTTTACATTCTCACTTTTGACAAAAGCGGGTATTTCTGGAAAAGTGATGTAACACAATTGTTTCATGGCATCCTCCGAAAATACTAAGAACAACACTATGCCTCAAGCACTCTTAAACATTCTTCTAGTTTTTGCGCTCATATTGCTTTCTTGTGCTAATGCACAAGAGCTTCCCATAGCACTAAAGACAGAATCCTATGGTGTTCCCGAAGGCCTATCGCAAAGTACCATTACATCAGTAGTTGAAGATGCTGATGGGTATATATGGATTGGAACGTTAAATGGACTCAATAGATTCGATGGAGAAGAATTTAAACACTTTTTTACAAATGATCGCTCAGGTTTATCCAGCTCATTTATTCAAAGTTTGCTATTTGATAATGGCACATTATTTGTAGGTACTGACAATGGTCTGAACATATACAATCCGGACTTAGAGACCTTTGAAAAATACCCAGAAATCAATGAAGCAATCTGGTCAATAAATGATAATGGTGATGTTTATACAATTAGTACTAAAGATACATTAATCGAAATAGATAAAAAAAGCCTAAAGATAGAAAGAAAATATAAAAATGACACTTTTAACTTTGTGAAGAAGGCAATAAAAACTTCTGATGGGTACATAGTAAGAAATCATGATGGGAAAATATTTTTCACTGACAAAAACAACAAATCAGATGTTTTATCTAAAAACTCCACAGACATTGAAATATCTCAGATTGGAATACTAGAACTTTCGCCTAATGGCCGATATCGAGTAATATCAAATAAAGTACCATTAACAAAAAAACTCAGAGATGAGCTCACCTCGATTACTCACAATCAGCTATTAAGAACAAACTCTAAAACTCTTGATATCGAAACTATTGGCTTTATATCGGAGAATATTGCTTCGGCGGTTAGGAAAACATACCGAACAAAAAATTATATATTAATCCCTTCATTAGGCATGGGGTTCACCCTAGTAAGAGATAATAGAAATCTTGTAAAGTCTTTAGTCGAACCTCACGGTAACATATGGTCGATTTCGACTTTAGATAACAACGGACTAGCCATATCCGATGATAGTTCAGAAATAAAAATATATGACAACAAATTTAATCTAGATAAAGTTATCAAAACAAATACTAATGGACCAAAATATATTACATCCACAAACAACTCAATTATATATGGTGGATATAATGGACTATTCAAACTTGATAACAATATAAGCACTCAATTAATCAACTCAAATATAAGTACTTTATTAAAAACAAATAACCCAGAAAAATTGATTGCTGTAACTGATAACTCTGAAATCTTTACATTTACACTGCCAGAAACTAAAAGCTATACAAAATATACATTAAAAAACAAATATCCTATATTCCAAATATTAAAAAATGATTCTAATGAGTTATTACTGGCTACACAAGGTGGCCTGATCTTAATTGATAAAGATGGTATAGAAAAAAACATATTCAATGAAGACTTTGTTTATTGCATTTCAGAAATGAAAGATGAATATATTTTTGGCACAAGAACAGCTATTTTCTCTACAAAGAAGAGCAATTTAGAAACACGTTTAATTTTTAGTACAAATAAGCCTATATACTCTATTGCGACAGATGGTAACGATTTTATTGCATCATCTATTAGTGAGTTAATTGTAAGATACGATAATAACTTTTATACATTATCAACCGAAGATGGAAGCCAAGATGAATATAATAATCAAAGTGGATTATTCAATGATGGCATATTTTATTTTGGCGGCATCTCAGGAGTAAGTGCCATAAATAAAAATGAATTACTACCTTACCTTAAAGGGAATTCTATCGAGTCAAACATCAGTGAGTTATTAATATTCAACAAGCCTGTAAATATTGATGGCAAAACATTAACAAAAAGCATATCAAAACTAGATAAAATAGAGCTAAAATATTCAGACTATCCATTTACAATCAAGTTCAACTCTCCCAAGTCAAGTAACAAAAACATTGAGTATTATTATAATTTAAAAGGCCTCAGTGACTCTTGGATGCCTGCAACAACAGGAGTTAACTCTGCAACTTATACTAATCTTTCACATGGTGAATATGTATTTAATGTGTATGGGGAAAACCCAGTCACAAAGGATAAAGGACCAATAACATCTATTCAAATATATATAACCCCTCCCTGGTGGTTGTCTGGCATAGCTAAAACAGTATACATTTCTCTTACAGTATTAATTATTTTCTTCATTTTTAGGGCCGTTTTAAGAAAACGAGAAATCCAACGACAGATAGCATTAAGTGAAGAGCGTTTAAAGCTTTCTCTTTGGGGAAGTGGCGATGAAATGTGGGACTGGGATATAGAAACGGGTAATATTTTCCGTTCGAATATTTGGGGAGCATTAGAGTTTCCACGAGATGGACATCGCTCGGGTAATCGAGATGAAGAAAGTAATATACATCCAATGGATCAAGAACGCGTTAGAGAAGCACTAAATAAACACTTCTATGGTGAGACAGATCATTTCGAAGCAGCATATAGAGTCAAAGGCAAAGATGATAGTTGGATATGGATTTTAGATAGAGCTAAAATTGTAGAACGAGATGATAAAGATAACGCTCTACGAATGACTGGCACTATTAAAAATATCAGTCAATTTAAACAAAAAGAAGAACAATTAAGACTCTTCGAAAAAGCGATTGAAAATATTTCTGAAGGTATGTTTATTCTTGACAGTGAATACCGTTTCGTAGAAGTGAACGAAGCCTGCTGTAGAATTTCACAACGAAATCTTTCGGATTTTATTGGTAACCTTCTGACCTTCGAATTATATCCTGAATCCTTCTCAAATCAGATTCGTACTATGCTGAAACAGCAAGGTCGATGGGCAAGTGAAGTGGAAGCAAGCCGTGGCGATAACAGCCATTTTCATATGGAGCTCACAATTGACGCCATTTACGATGAATTAGGTGAATTGTCGCATTATGTTGGTGTTTTCTCTGATATATCAAGACGTAAACAGCAGGAAGAAGAGCTTCGAAAGCTCACCAACAATGATTTACTAACTGGTTTGCCGAATCGTTCAAATCTACAAGTCACATTAGGAAACTTAGTCAATAAAGAAATAAACCATGCACTGATGGTTCTCGATTTAGATAACTTTAAGCGTATCAATGACTCATTAGGTCACCAAGTTGGTGATAAATTACTAAAACTTGTATCAGTCAGAATTAAATCTTCTGTACCTAAAAACACTAATATTTATCGATTGGGTGGAGATGAATTTGCCATAGTGCTAGATAAAGCTTCTGATATTAGTGCATGTGCAGCTATTGCGGGCCGTGTTATCGAAGCCTTTAAAACCGTATTTGAAATTGATAGTGAACAATTAGTCTTAGGAGTCAGCATTGGTATTGTTCTCTACCCTGAGGATGAACAAAGTGAGCAAGCCTTACTCAGAAAAGCTGATATTGCCATGTACCATGCAAAATCTGCAGGGGGTAATTGTTACCAGTTTTACTCAGAATCACTCAATGAACATGCGATTAAACAGCTTGAAACTGAAAATTTAATCCGTGAAGGCATAAAAGAAGATTTATTTGAAGTTTATTATCAACCAAAAGTTGATCTAAAACATGGTCATGTCGCAGGAATGGAAGCATTAGTAAGATTAAATCATCCAACCTTAGGACTGATTCCACCGAATGATTTTATTCCTCTTGCCGAAGAAAATGGATTGATTATTGAAATAGGTGAAATTGTACTCAGAAAGGCCTGTTTTGCCGCGCAGAAGTGGCGTGAGCAAGGTCTATTTAAAGGTCGAGTCGCCGTCAATTTATCGTCACGCCAATTTGCCCTACCCGATCTACAACAACGGATAGAGTCAATTTTACGACTCACCCAATTACCTGCCTCTCATTTAGAGCTAGAAATAACTGAAGGTACTGTTATTAAGCAACCAGAAATGGCTATTACTGTTATGCAGCAATTAGCCAAAATGGGTGTGAGCCTTGCTTTAGATGACTTTGGAACGGGTTATTCATCGCTTTCTTACTTAAAAAGATTCCCGATTCATACGCTGAAAATCGATAAAGCCTTTGTCGATGATATTGATAAGTCAGATCGTGATTTGAAGATGGTCGATTCTATTATCACCATTGCTCACAATATGGGTCTGTCAGTTGTCGGTGAAGGTGTCGAGCAAGCGGCACAATTAAATATCCTACGCGCCTTAAACTGCGAAGAAATACAGGGATATATCTTTAGCAAAGCGATAAATGAGACCGAGTTTACTCAATTGCTGCAAGATGACCGGAGTAAATTCATGCCCCACCACAACATTATTTGATCATCTAATTATCTCTCTGTCGGTAGTTTGAAACATTGGCACAACATCTGCAATAAAGTGTTCAGTGTCAAAAAATAAAATATTATCAACTACCCTGAGAGATAAAATAATGAAAGGAATTCTAACCGCAGCTGCGTTACTGTCTACCATCGGCTTTACGGCACATACACCTCAAGTAGAAACCGCGGCAGTTCCTAATGTTCGCTTTAACCCTGTAGAAGTGGCTTCTGTGCCAAACGTTCGCTTTAAGCCTGTAGAAGTGGCTTCCGTACCAAACGTTCGCTTTAAGCCTGTAGAAGTGGCTTCCGTACCAAACGTTCGCTTTAAGCCTGTAGAAGTGGCTTCCGTACCAAACGTTCGCTTTAAGCCTGTAGAAGTGGCTTCCGTACCAAACGTGCGCTTTAAGCCTGTAGAAGTGGCTTCCGTACCAAACGTGCGCTTTAAGCCTGTAGAAGTGGCTTCTGTGCCAAACGTGCGCTTTAAGCCTGTAGAAGTGGCTTCCGTACCAAACGTTCGCTTTAAGCCTGTAGAAGTGGCTTCCGTACCAAACGTTCGCTTTAAGCTTGTAGAAGTGGCTTCCGTACCAAACGTGCGCTTTAAGCTTGTAGAAGTGGCTTCCGTACCAAACGTGCGCTTTAAGCCTGTAGAAGTGGCTTCCGTACCAAACGTGCGCTTTAAGCCTGTAGAAGTGGCTTCTGTGCCAAACGTTCGCTTTAAGCCTGTAGAAGTGGCTTCTGTGCCAAACGTTCGCTTCTCAGAAACAACTTTGGCTTAATGGTTTAATAAATTTTAGAGACAAGGAGCTAATGATGATTAACTCACTCAAAAAAGCACTTGGTTTGGCAAAGCCTGTTCGTAAAAAAGTAAAATTACCAGAAGGCTTAAACCACCTTGAAGTGATCCCTGCAAAGGGTTGGTGGAATTAATTCCATCTAAATGTGGAAACCTTATTATTTAGATAGTCTAGAGCTACTCAGCTAGCGCACAGCCTAGGCCAATAAAAAGGAGCTTGATGCTCCTTTTTTATTGGCCACATTTACGACAAATCATATCTATATTAAGCAGTTAGACTTCCGTCAGAACTCTGACACACTCTTCTTAGTGCTATACGCTTATGGGAGGAAAAGAGTGGAAACGCTAAAGGACCCAGTATAAATCCCATTACAGCCCAATAGCTTACTGATAGTCCAGCCCTAAAAGCAGCAATCCCAAAACACCACGAACAACTCACCGACAAGGCAACAACTACATAAAAAATCAATCCCACTGCAACCTCTTTATCGGCTAAATCCTGATACTGCAAACCAAAAATAGCATTTAGCTTTACTAATAGACTCCGAGCGAGGCTATTTATCAGCATTAATCAACATCAGATATACACATACGGTATAACAGCACAACTGCCGTAATAGGACGCAATAATATAAGATCCCCCAAACAAATGTGAACATTTTTTAGGCAAAAATTAGCCTGAGGGCAATAAAAAAGCGGCATTGCATTGCCGCTTTTTTGACCAATAATATCTAAGTGTTAGAAGAAGCGAGCTTTTTCAGCCGCCATTGCCTTAAGGCGTGGGCAAGGCTCAAATCGATCGCCATATTGCGTTTGATAACGTTCAAGTATTTTGACTAAGTTATCCGCGCCTAAAGTATCGATATAATGGAATGGTCCCCCCAAGAATGGTGGAAAACCGATACCAAAGATAGCGCCAATATCACCATCGCGCGGCGAGGCAATAATGCCTTCATCTAAGCAACGCACGGCTTCATTCAGCATTTGCACTACACAGCGTTCCGCTACCGCGCTCATTTCTTTATCGACACCAGGCTTGATACCTAATACGCCATAGACGGTTTCATCCACGGCTTTTTTCTTGCTGGCAGCGCCATACTGATAGAAACCTTTACCATTTTTACGACCTTTTCTATCGTCGCTTAATAGCTTGTCGAAGGCTGCAGGGGCTTTAAAACGTTCGCCAAGCTCTTTTTCAAGAATGGGAGAGATCTTAGCGCCCACATCAATACCGACTTCATCAAGCAAAGTGATAGGGCCAACGGGGAAGCCGAATTTCACTAAGGCTTTGTCTAAGTGCTCAATACTCTGCCCTTCTAGCAGCAATTGTGCGGCTTCGTTCATATAAAGCGCGAGGATGCGGTTAACATAAAACCCCGCACCATCTTGTACTACGATTGGCGTTTTACCCTGTTTGCGGGCAAAGGCGACCGTGGTGGCAATGGTTTCTGGGGAGGTTTTGGCGTGGGCAATCACTTCCACCAGCGGCATTTTTTCTACTGGCGAGAAGTAATGTAAGCCAATCACATTTTCAGGACGGCTTGCCGCTTGTGCAATTTGGCCAATGGGTAACGATGAGGTGTTAGACGCAAAAATCGTGTGCTCACCGCATTCACGCTCAATATCTTTAACCATTTGATGTTTAAGCGCTAAATCCTCAAATACGGCTTCAACAACAATATCGGCATCCTTGACGCCTTTATATTCGGTCGTCGTTGTCATCAGCGCCATTAAATTGTCGCGAACGGCAGGCGTCATATGACGACGTTTCACGCCTTTATCCAATAACTTATAGGCGTAAGAAAGCGCGTTGCTTAAGCCCTTTTCGTTAATGTCCTTTACTCGCGCAGGGATTTTAGCCTTAGTCGTCGTGACCGAAGCAATACCACCGCCCATCAAACCGCCACCTAAGATCACGGCTTTTTTCACTTTACGTGGCGTTGCCCCTTCGGCGCCGGTTTCTTTCTTCATCTCTGTGGTTGCAAAGAAAATACTGCGTAGCGCTTCAGATTCTTTCGACACCACCAGCTCAGCAAAATGGCTGGCTTCGACTTCCAGTCCCTTCTGCATACCTTTGGCCATACCTTGGCGCACGCAATCAATAATCTTTGCAGGCGCGGGGTAGTTACCTTGGGTTTTCTTAGCAACTTGCTTAGCAGCTTGATCGAAAATAATGTTGCGACCAAAGCCTGTACCTTCAAGCAATTGGTTTACTAGCGATTTTTTAACTGGCTTAGCTATTTGTTTACCCGCGAGCGCCATCTCCACTGCGGTTTGCAGCAAAATCGTTTGTGGCACCACATCGTTAACTAAGCCCATCTTTAACGCTTGTTTCGGGCGAATTTGTTTACCCGTCAACATCATATCTAGCGCAGTGGTAATCCCTACCAAGCGTGGCAACCGTTGGGTACCGCCGCCACCGGGTAATAAACCGAGCTGCACTTCAGGTACGCCCAGCATGGTCTTGCCATCATCACTGCACACACGTTGATGACAGGCAAGCGCGAGCTCTAAACCGCCGCCCAAGCAAGCACCATGAATTGCAGCGACAACGGGGATGTTTAATGCTTCCAACTCGTTAAACACCACATGCCCTTGCTGGGATAACGCTTTGGCATCGCCCGCCGTTTGGCAAGCATCAAGCATAGAGATATCGGCACCGGCAACAAATGAATCTTTTTTGCCCGAAATCAGCACTAAACCACGGATACTGCTATCGCGTTTAACCTCAGATAGGATCTCACTGATCTCAGGGCCAAACTCCGCCTTGAGGGTATTCATGGTTTCGCCAGGTACGTCCATCGTTAGAATGGCGATACCGTCTTCACGGCGGGTTAAATTAAATGTCTTTTCCATCGCCATTACTCCACTTCTACAATCATTGCAGCCCCTAAACCACCCGCAGCACAGGCCGTTGCCAGGCCCGTTCCGCCGCCACGACGTTTAAGCTCACGACAAACCTGAGTGATTAAACGCGTACCTGTAGCCGCAAAAGGATGACCATAGGCTAAGGAGCCACCGAGTACGTTGAATTTGCTCATATCGATGTCGCCAATGGCGCGGTTGCGGCCAAGTTTTTCTTCGGCAAATTTTTTGGAAGCAAACATCTGCATATTGGCTAGGGTTTGCGCTGCAAAAGCTTCGTGCATTTCGATGAGGGTTAAATCCTCTAATTCCATGCCGGCACGTTTCAATGCCAATGGTGTCGCATAAGATGGACCCATTAGCATGTCTTGCCATACATCAATAGCGGTAAATGCGTAGCTCTTAATGTAACCAATTGGTTGATAACCAAGAGCTTTAGCGCGGCCTTCACTCATCAAAATGATCGCCGAGGCGCCATCGGTCAGCGGCGTGCTGTTCGCAGCAGTCACGCTACCATGCTTTTTATCGAAAGCGGGACGCAGTTTGGCGTAAGAGGCTAAATCAGAGTTTTCACGAATATTGTTATCGCGCTCGATAAACTGTTTGTAGGGGGGGACATGGGCCACCATCACTTCGTCACGCAGATGGCCCGAAGCCCAGGTTTCATTCGCTAAGGTGTGAGAGCGATGCGCCAGCGCATCTTGGTCGGCGCGGCTGATGTTGTAAGTCTTGGCCATTTGCTCAGCGGTTTGTCCCATTGACAAACCCGTTGAATACTCGGCCACTGCAGGCGGCACAGGCAATAAATCTTTAATGCCTAAACGGCGAAAAATCTGTAATTTTTGACCCAAAGTACGGGCTTTGTTCAGATCGACTAAGGCATGGGCGAGCTTTTTAGACACACCAATAGGTAATACAGAAGAAGAGTCGGCGCCGCCGGCAATACCAATCTCAATATTGCCCGTCATGATTGACTCGGCCACATTCACCGCGGATTGAAAACTGGTCGCACAGGCGCGGGTCACGCTATAGGCATCGGTTGACACATCCATACCGGTTCCTAACACAATTTCACGGGCAATGTTCGGCGCAGCAGGCATTTGCACTACTTGACCATACACCAATTGCTCAATCAATTTAGGATCCAGTTCGCTACGAACAAGCAGTTCGTTAACCACCATTTTGCCCATATCGAGGGCCGAAATACCGTGGAATGCGGTCGCCTGTTTCGCAAATGGCGTTCTTAAGCCCGCCACAATGGCGATACGCTCACCCCTTGCGTTAGTTACCTGTTGTCTATCACTCATTTGTCACCCTCTTTATGTGCGCTATCGCTGAGAGATTTCAGGCGGCGCTATCGATTTCCATGTTTGCCCTGCTGTTTGGCACTAAAAAAGCCTAATAACAGGTCTGACCATTAAAGTGTGATCTGATTCTAACTTCTTGTCAGCAAGTTTTAAACACCTGTTTGTTTTTTTAACACTAGCCAAACCCTTAGGGAATTCTTTACCATATTCGTTGTCTTAAGCCCACACACGTATTTTCAATCAATATTTTCAACCTAAAAACGAGTAGCATCATGCCTTTGAGTCGCTTCCATGCATTACGCACTTACCTAAATAAGGTTGTTTTAGGGCAGCCAGTTTTGACCGAAAATCTGCTCATAGCCCTCATTGCCAATGGCCATTTATTAGTAGAAGGTCCACCAGGACTTGCCAAAACCCGCGCAGTTAAAGCCCTTTGCGACGGAGTTGAAGGGGATTTTCATCGGATCCAATTTACCCCCGATCTGTTGCCTGCCGATTTAACGGGCACGGATATCTATCGCTCCCAAACCGGTACATTTGAATTTGAGGCAGGTCCGATTTTCCATAACCTAATCCTCGCAGACGAAATCAACCGCGCGCCGGCTAAGGTGCAGTCGGCGTTATTAGAGGCCATGGCAGAAGGTCAAGTGACTGTTGGCAAAAACAGTTATAAATTACCGCCGCTATTCTTGGTGATGGCAACGCAAAACCCTTTAGAAAACGAAGGCACTTATCCGCTGCCTGAAGCCCAGCTCGACCGTTTTTTAATGCACCTGAATTTGGATTATCCCAGTGGCGACACTGAAATCGAAATTCTACGTCAATCCCGTAAGGAAGCACTCACCCACGCGCTGCCAACCACTGAGCCGATTGCTCAGGCGGATATTTTTGCCGCCCGTGATGAAGCAATGGAAATTTATCTGGCTGAGCCGCTAGAGAAATACATAGTCGAAATTATTATGGCAACCCGCCAGCCGACCCGTTACAGCGACGACTTAGCCAAATGGTTAGAGTATGGTGTTAGCCCCCGCGCGACGATTTCACTTGAACGCTGCGCCCGCGCCAGAGCCTGGCTACACGAACGAGATTTTGTGTCACCCGAAGACATTCAAGCCGTTGCGCCCAATGTACTAAGGCACAGACTACTGCTGAGTTATCAGGCACAAGCTGAAGGTGTTAGCCGCGACCAAGTGATCAACCATATTTTGACTCAAGTGGCCGTGCCTTAGACCTGAATGCCAGAGAACAGTCCCATAGTCGAAGTATTCAGGTGGCGAACAAACTAACGTTCAATAAATGGCGTTAAATAAATAGCTTTAAATGAGTGACTTTGAATGAATGACAGTGCGCTAAACGCGTCCCAAAACAATGATGTTGCACAACATGGCTTACCTCTTAATGGTTTGCCCTTGTTTGCCGATGGGTTGCATTTAACCGAGAAGGAACTGCTCGCCTGCCAGACCATAGCTCGGGCTATCCCAGAGCGTCACAGCCGGGCACGCGCCAATCTGGCGGGTCATCGTAGCAGTCTAATCAAGGGCCGCGGCATGGAGTTTGCCGAAGTGCGCCATTACCAGCAA
Organism: Shewanella cutis; assembly: GCF_022410515.1. Classification (GTDB taxonomy): domain Bacteria; phylum Pseudomonadota; class Gammaproteobacteria; order Enterobacterales; family Shewanellaceae; genus Shewanella; species Shewanella cutis. Next base: position 138,665 of record NZ_JACSDI010000001.1, read on the forward strand.
GGTGACGATGTCCGCACAATTGATTGGCGTGTTACCGCACGTACAGGGCAAACCCACACCAAACTCTTTATCGAAGAGCGCGAGCGCCCTATTCTGCTGCTGCTCGATTTAAGCCAGAGTCTGTATTTTGGCTCGAGTTTGCTGTTACAGTCAGTTCAAGCTGGGCATCTCGCCACCACGCTTGGTTGGAATGCAATCAATCACGGCGATAGGCTCGGAGCCTTAATCGCCTGTGAGTCGGAGCATCTTGAATTAAAGCCCCGCAGTCGAAGGCAAGGTATTTTGCAGCTGATCTCAGGGCTATGCCGAGTGCACGAGCAGCAACTCAATCAACTTGGCAGTCATCCGCGCGATCCAGACCATATATTGCGTGCCTGCCAGCGTTTGCAACGTATCGCTAAACCCGGCTCATTGATTTGGATTATCACCGATGGCAGCCATTTTACACCGCAATGTATTGCGCCGCTGACAGAACTCAAGCGCCATTGCGATATTGGTGCGTATTTGATAACTGACCCTTTAAGGCAAGGTAGCCTGAACTTACCTAAACAGTTCAGTTTACCTGTCCGAGATGCAGAGCAAGACTTAGTGTTAACTCACCACAGCTATCAGGCATGGCTCGCGCTGCAACACCAGCAGCAAAATGACTTTATCGCCATGATGCAAAAGCTAAGAGTACACACCCAATTTATCGATGCTGGCCGCTCCCTTGCAGAGCAATTAGCATTACTGCAATAGCCACTGGCTAAAAGACGATTCAATAGACTATTGAACATAAAAAATGCAACAGAAAGAATAAGTGAGTCCAAAGCGTGAACCCACAAACTTTACCGCCAGCCTCGGATAAGGCTGTAACGCCAAATCCCGCGTTGGCGGATTTACAGGATATTATTCTGCCAGACCCCATAGGCGCTTGGCCATGGGCAATTGGCTATTGGTTGGTACTTGCTATCCTGCTGGTGCTTATTATCGGCGCAATTCTTTGGCTTAAAAAACGTGCCGCCTACCTCGCGCCTAAAAAAGCGGCGCAGGCTTTATTGGTAAACTTAGACCTACATTCCAGCCATTATCCTTCCGAGGTCAATCAGCTATTAAAGCGTACCGCGCTGAGTTACCTGCCAAGGGAAGTGATCGCAAAACTTGATGGTGATGCCTGGGCAAGTTGGCTCGACACCCATTTACCCAAACAATATCGTGGTCGCATTGGCCCCTTATTGGATAAACGCCACCAAGCTAAGCCGCTTAGCGCCGATGAAGCCCGCGAGTTACACAACCTTGCCCAAAGCTGGTTTGCCTCAAAAGCCAAATTTAGCTCACCGCGGGTTAATTCAGGCCAAACATCCTTTGCGAGCGCACCATTATCCCAAGCGAGCACCAAGACTGCGGAGGAACAATGTTAACTGTCGCATGGCCATTGGTATTGATTTTACTGCCTTTACCTTTGCTTTTCTGGCGGCGCCAAACGCTGCACGCCGAAGGTGGGCGCCTGCAATTACCGGGCATTAGCCAAACGGGCAATGCCAACTTAACCAGCCAAAACCGTCAACCCCGTAAGCGCTATTGGTTAATGTGGTGCTTGTTAGTGCTTGCTATCGCCCGTCCACAGTGGCTTGGCGATCCAATTGAGCTCCCCAGCCAAGGGCGCGATCTCATGCTGGCGGTGGATTTATCCGGCAGTATGCAAATTGAAGATATGGTGATCGACGGCAAAGTGGTCGACCGCTTTACCCTCATCCAACACGTGGTCAGTGAGTTTATTGAACGCCGTAAAGGTGACCGCATCGGTTTGATTTTATTTGCCGATCACGCCTATTTACAAGCACCGCTCACCCAAGATAGACGTTCCGTGGCCCAGTTTTTAAAGGAGGCACAGATTGGCCTTGTAGGTAAACAAACGGCGATCGGCGAATCGATTGCACTGGCGGTAAAACGCTTCGATAAAATGGATGAGAGTAACAGGGTTTTAGTCCTATTGACCGATGGTTCAAATAACGCCGGTAATATCGAGCCACAGCAAGCGGCCCAAATCGCAGCAAACCGCAAAGTAACCATTTATACCGTAGGTGTCGGCGCCGATGTGATGGAAAGACGCACCCTCTTTGGTCGTGAACGGGTGAATCCGTCAATGGATCTGGATGAAAACCAACTACAGCAGATTGCCGATGCCACCCACGGCCGCTATTTCCGCGCCCGTAATAGTGAGGAACTAGAACAGATTTATCAAGAAATCGATAAACTTGAACCCGTTAGCCGCGATCAACTCAGTTATCGCCCTCAAGCAGAGCTATTTTACTGGCCGCTCGCGTTGGCACTGCTCACCAGTCTCTGGATTGCACTAGCGCAGTTACCGTTTTTTACTCGCGCTAAAACCCTTGTTTTATCAGCCACACCGCGGGGGAATGTCCGTTAATGAGCCTGCATTTTATTCGTCCAGAATGGTTACTCGCCCTACTGCCATTGGCGCTTATTTTATGGATGCTTTGGCGCCAGCATGCAACTAACAGTGCGTGGAATCGTTATATTGCGCCACATTTAGCAAAAATATTGGTCACAGAAGGTTCGCAAAAGTCCCGCAGGCCGCTGCATATCTTGGCCTTTTCTTGGTTTATCGCCACCTTAGCGTTAGCGGGACCGGCCCTCAATAAGCAATCTTTGCCCGTTTTCGCCGCAGAGCAAGGCCGAGTGTTGGTGATGGATATGTCCGTCTCCATGTTTGCCACCGATTTGGCACCGAACCGTTTAACCCAAGCCAAATTTAGGGCGACAGATTTGCTGCGCAACTTAAAAGAAGGGGAAACTGGACTTATCGCCTTCGCGGGCGATGCCTTTACGATCAGCCCCTTAACCCGAGATACTGGCACCCTACTCAATTTATTGCCGACCTTAAGCCCTGAGATTATGCCCGTGCTAGGGTCAAACTTAGCCGCCGCATTAACCCAAGCCAAAAACCTGCTGGCACAGGGCGGACATCTTCGCGGCGATATTATCGTAATGACCGATGGCATCACCCCAAAACAGTTTGATGAAGCCAATTCAGTATTGACGGGCAGCCAATATCGCCTCGCGATTATGGGATTTGGTAGCCCACAAGGCGCGCCAATTCGCTTACCCGATGGCCAATTGCAAAGGGATAGCAGCAATGAGGTCGTGGTCGCCAAAACTGACTTTGGCTTGCTGCAAAAATTAGCCGATAACCATAATGGCATTATGATCCCCAATCGCGCCGATGGTGAGGATCTTGTGCAACTTCAACATTGGTTAAGCGATAGTGGCGATGCTAAAGCCACAGATCTCGATGGCGAAACCTGGCAAGATCTCGGCCCATATATCGCCCTGTTGTTACTTGCCCCAGCCCTATTGAGCTTTAGGCAAGGTATGCTCGCCAGTTGGATGCTAATGGGATTTGCTAGTCTACTACTTGGCGCACTGCCACAAAAAGCCCATGCTAATGTTTGGGACTCACTCTGGCACACCCAAGAGCAGCAAGCGATGCAGGCCTATCAAGCCGAGGATTATGCAAGTGCTGCGCAAAAGTTTGAAACGCCCCAATGGCAAGGCGCTGCGCACTACAAAGCCGGCGATTTCGAACAAGCGCTAAAAGCCTTTGAGCAAGATAACTCCGCCAACGGGCTTTACAACCAAGGCAACGCGCTGATGCAAATGGGCAAACCCGAAAAAGCTAAAGAACGCTATCAGACGGCGCTCGATAAGCAGCCCGATTTCCCCCAGGCAAAGGCCAACCTTGAGTTAGCGGAAAAACTGCTAGAGCAACAACAATCCCAGCAAAATGCTGATAATCAAGATAAGCAGTCTCAGGGCGGTCAAAACCAACAGGGGCAAAACCAAAACGATCAGCAGCAGGGGCAAAACCAGCAGCAAGATCAGCAAAAAGAGCAGCAATCCTCGCAAAATGACCAAGCTCAAGATCCGTCTAAAGATGAGCAGCCCCAAGAGCAGCAGCCAGACCAAGCGGACGAAAACCTGTCGCAGGATAAACAGCAAGATGCTGATAACGCACAACCAGATCAGCAAGAAGCTAAAAATGAACAACAGCAGGCACAGCAAGAAGCCAATCAGCAAAATGGCGCCGATAACAATGCTGAAGATAATGCGCAAGAGCAAGCCAGCAACGAAGCCAAAATGCAGGCAAAGGTCGAAGATGATAAGTCAAAAGCTGAACAAGAACAGCAACAAGCCGTAGCGCAACATGTGGATAAAGAGAAACAGTCACCGACAGAGAAAGATCCGCAAACTGCCGTTGAATCTCTCGAACCACCGCCCAGCAACAGCGACCCGTTACCCGCTGACATGCAACGGGCACTGCGCGGCGTGAGTGAAGACCCACAAGTATTGCTGCGTAACAAGATGCAACTCGAATATCAAAAACGCCGTCAAAATGGCCAAATATCAAGGGATAACGAACAGTGGTGATCAGACAATTTTTTATCCTCCTCATTCTTTGCATCGCGGTCATTGAGCCCGCCTTTGCCTTGAGTAAACTCGAGGCCTCGGTCGATCGCAATCCTGTCATGGAGGGAGAGTACTTTGTGCTCAATATCAGTGCCGACGATGAAGTCGATACTGGCAAACTCGATACCTCGATCCTACTTAAGGATTTTATCGTAGGCCGTACCAGCGTCAGTCGCAGCACCCAGATCATTAACTTTGACGCAGTCAAAGAAACCCGCTGGCAAGTGCTGCTTGCCCCCAAGCAAAAGGGCCAACTGACTATTCCGTCCTTCAGTATCGATGGTGTGAGCTCCAGCGAAATCCCGCTTAAGGTGGTCGAGGCTGGCGCGCAACCTGAGCAAGCAAAAAATCTGTTTATCGATGCCAAGGTATCGAGCGATGAGGCCTATGTCGGCCAGCTTATCACCTATAAAGTAAAGCTCTACCTCGCCGTAGAACTGCAACGGGGCGTGCTTAATGCTCCCGTTATCGAAGGCGCGCAGATTAAGCAAATTGGCGAAGATAAAGACGGCTCTGAGATTATCGATGGCCGCCGTTACCGCGTCATTGAGCGCACCTATGGCATCATTCCCGATTTACCCGGCCAAGTGAATATCAAAGGCGCCACTTTTTCTGGCGATGTATTAGTGGAATCCCAACGCCGTGGTGGCATGTTTGGTTTTAATGAGAGCCGCCCAATGCAAGCAGGCGCGCCCTCCTTAAGCATTCAAGTTGAACCTGCGCCAAGCAGCTTCCAAGGCCAATGGCTTGTAGCGGATTTAGTGGTACTAAAAGAAAGTTTTCCTGATGATGTAAAAGAATTTACTGTCGGTAGCCCTATTACCCGTACTATCACAGTATTAGCATCCAATGCCGATGAAAATAGTCTGCCGGATATTTCGCAAAATCTACCCGCTGAGCTTAAATCCTATCCCGAAAAACCTCAGCGCCATAGCTTTGTGCGCGATGCCCAGATTGTGTCCCAATACAGCATTACCGCAGCGATTGTGCCCAGTAAAGCAGGCACTTTTACCTTACCCGAGGTAAAACTCCCTTGGTGGAATCCACATCTCAAACGCCAAGAAATCGCGACCCTGCCCGCGCGCACGATTAACGTTAAAGGTGGCGCTGAAGTTGATGCACCAACGCAAGTCGCATCGCAAAGTAGTACAGTGAGCAGCAACCAAAACAGTTGGAATGCTAATCTCTTTGCCCTGCTTTGGCTTGTGACGCTGGTCGCATGGGGAGTAACCTTTATTGCTTGGCGCCGCGCAGTGAAGCGCCAAGTACAGACTATGGCGCCACTACCGACCCAACCTCAATTGCTTAGCAATGGACTGAAAGCATTAGAGCAAGCCTGTGCCGAAGGCAATACCAGTAAGATATTAAAGCAGTTACAGCGATATATGAGTGAACAGGACGCTCGTCCAATGACCTTAGATAAAATTGCAGCTAAGTCTGATGAATTAGCAGAGGCGATCCGCCAATTGCAAACATTAGCCTACGGTGGAAAATCAAATGCTAGCACGGAACCACAGCAAGCTACGGCCGTTAAAGCCCTGTTAATCGCAGTTAAGAACCTTAATATCAATGCGATGGCGCATCAACCATCCCCATTACGTCCGCTTAACCCTAGTGAGTAGGTAGTTCAAGCGTGCGAGCAAGGAGTAATAATTTGAATTATAAAATAAAAAGAAAAAATCAAAAAAATGTTTGCTAACTGGCGAAAGAAATCCGTTGAGCCTGCGGTCTCTTCTGACATGCTGAGTAAACAACGACGATACAACAGCCTAGTCAAGGCGCTGCACGCCGACATTTTCCGCTATGCCTTTTGGTTGTGCGGCGAAAAACAGGTGGCAGAAGACATCACCCAAGAAACCTTCTTGCGGGCGTGGCGTGCTTTAGATTCCCTGCAGGATGATAAAGCGGCGAAGGCTTGGCTTATCACAATTTTAAGACGTGAAAATGCCCGTCGATTCGAGCGCAAACAATTTGATTATGCCGATGTCGAGCAAGAGAGCTTAGAAGATCACCTAGCCTCGAGTACTGAAGAACAAACTGAGCAGTATTTGCTGAGAAGGCAAATTGCCAAGCTAGATATCGAATATCGGGAGCCATTACTACTGCAGTTAATTGGTGGGTTTAGTGGTGATGAAATCGCCGAGCTGTTGGAGCTAAATCGTAATACTGTAATGACACGATTATTTCGGGCGAGGAACCAATTGAAAGAACTACTTGAGAAAACAGCGGTAAGGGGTCAATCCAATGGATGAGCTTAAATTTAGACGTCAAGCTTATGAAGATCCTCGTAATCAAGACCCAGAGTTTCTTGAGCAAATGCAGGCTACACCTGAGCATCAAGCCTTAGTGTCCGAGCTAAAACGCTTAGACACTAAACTCAGCCAAGCCTTAAAAATAGAAGTGCCGGAAGACTTGGCTGATAAACTGATCCTGCGCCAACAACTGCAACAACACCATAAACAGCGCCGTCAAACAGGCTTTTTAGTGGCAATGGCCGCTTCCGTCGCCTTTATCGTGGGCATCAGTTTTAGTCTGTTACGTTTAGGTCCAGTGGATTTGGCTGAGCATGCGTTAGCCCATGTTTACCATGAAGGTGTGGCATTACAGGTTGATCAGAATGTTAATTTCAGCCAAGTGAATGCGCAGCTCGCCGCGATGAAAAACCTCGAACACGCAAAATTTATCGAGCAGCCCGGCAAGGTTTACTACACCTCTTACTGTGATTTTCAAGGTGTTAAGAGTCTGCATTTAGTGTTGCAAGCTGAAAAAGGCAAAGTCACTCTGTTTATTGTGCCTATCGAAAAACGCATGGTACTCGATAATACCTTTGCCGATGGCAAATATAAAGGAATGGGTTTTGAGACCCGCGATGCCTATATTTTGCTTATCGGAGAGGATCAAGCGGACCTTAGCTTTGTAAAAGACGAAATCAAGAATACCTTTATTTAACTCTCTAATATTCAATTCTTTCTTAAATCTGCCTCCGATATTTTCTCATGTTCGGAGGTCGGATTTCGATCACATATCCATCTACTAATGGGTTCTTGCTCAAACATCTGGTAGCATGCTTGCCACTTTTAATAATAACAAGATGGGATAAAAACAATATGACGATTGAAACTCCGATTTTAATCACATTTGTTGGCTATTTAGTATTGATGATGGGCATAGGGTTTTGGGCTTACCGTGCCACCGATACTGTGGATGATTATATTTTGGGTGGCCGTAAGATGGGCCCCGCTGTCACCGCTCTGAGCGTAGGCGCTTCCGATATGTCAGGCTGGTTACTGCTAGGCTTACCCGGCGCCATATATTTGGGCGGTTTAGGGGAAGCTTGGATTGGTATTGGCTTAGTGATAGGTGCATGGCTGAATTGGTTATTTGTCGCAAAACGCTTGCGCATTTATACCCAATTAGCAGATAACGCTCTCACTCTACCCGACTTTTTCGAGAAACGTTTTCACGATAAACAGGGCTATCTCAAGCTGGTTTCAGCGGTCACTATTTTGGTGTTTTTTACCTTTTATGCATCTTCTGGCATGGTGGGTGGTGCCATACTGTTCGAAAAGGTCTTTGGCTTAGATTACAACGTCGCCTTGGTGATAGGCTCAGCCATTATTGTCGGTTATACCTTTATTGGCGGTTTTTTTGCCGTGAGCTGGACCGACTTCTTCCAAGGCAGTTTGATGTTAATTGCCCTGCTGATCATCCCGTTTGCGGTATTCTCCCACCCAGAAAGTCATGCTGGAATTGGATCTATCGATCCTGCAATGCTGGCATTAATCAGCGATAAAACCACAACGATTGGGTTGTTATCACTCTTAGCCTGGGGACTGGGTTATTTTGGTCAACCGCATATTTTATCGCGCTTTATGGCTATCGGCACTGTAGATGCCTTGCCCACATCACGCCGTATTGCAATGAGCTGGATGATTTTATCCCTGCTTGGCGCTTTAGCAACAGGCTTGGCGGGTTCTGTGTATTTTGCCAATGAACCACTAGCCAATGCAGAAACTGTCTTTATTCACTTAGCACAGGCGGCATTTAATCCTTGGATTGGAGGCTTACTGATTGCTGCGATTTTATCAGCCATTATGAGCACCATTGATTCACAGTTATTAGTATGCTCGAGCGTGATCACCGAAGACTTTTACCGCAAATGGTTACGCCCAAAAGCAGACGACCGTGAACTCATGATGGTTGGCCGTATGGGAGTGCTTGCTATTGCCGTAATAGCCGGGATTATCGCTCTGAATCCAGAAAGCAGTGTATTAAACCTAGTGAGTTATGCATGGGCAGGATTTGGCGCCGCTTTCGGGCCAGTCGTACTTCTGTCGCTGTTTTGGAAGCAATATAGCCGCAATGGTGCTATCGCAAGCATTATTGTTGGTGCCTTAACCGTGGTGTTTTGGAAGCATCTCTCCGGCGGTATTTTTGAGTTGTACGAAATATTACCCGGATTTGTGTTTGCCGTTATCGCTGGTGTAATTGTGAGTAAATACTCTCAACCCGACGAAGACATCACAGCTGAATTTGAGCAATTTAAGTCCGCGTTGTAACAGCCCAAAACCCCCTTCCTATTGTAAAAGGCGTACAGGTGTACGCTTTTTACAATTTGTATAATTTAATTAACCCTCGCGTCATCACAAAGTATTAACCTTAATTAAAACCCTGCCTTTAAATAAAAGCCAAAGATACCAAGCATCTGGCCAGACCATTCACTCATGCTAAAGTACAGCAATGTTTTAATTAACTGAATATTAACAATTTTAAAATCTGGTCGGACTTGTTGAGGTTACACACAATCCCTAACATGCCGCAGACTATAAAAGGATTTGCGCGTTGTTCTGGTAACTAGGACCGAACAAAATCCAATATCAAAATAATGAGAGAATAATAATGAAATCATTCAACAAGACGCTGCTTGCTGTTGCCGTCGCACTGGCTAGCTCACAAACTTTCGCTTCAGGTTTCCAATTAAATAGCCAATCAGCTACAGGTATGGGCCGTGCTTTTGCAGGGGATGCGGTTATTGCCGATAACGCCACTGTTTTGTCACGTAACCCTGCTGCGATGGCATTATTCGATAAAGATGCGATTTCTTTCGGCTTAACCTATGCCGATATTACCGTTGATGTGAAAGACGTTAACTTTGCAAGCGGTGCCGTTGACTTAGGCAGCATCGACGATGCGGGTAGCTCTAAAGTTATCCCTAATATTTTTTATATTCACCCAATCGACGATAAATTCGCCGTGGGTTTTGCCGCATTCTCTAACTTCGGTACTGGTACCGATGCCAGCTCACTGTCAAAGAATTTACCAGCAGGCTCACCAGCGCCTTATGATCTGCTTGGCGAAACAGAAGTGACAACCGTTAACTTTAACGCCAGCGTGTCTTACCGCATCAACGATATATTCAGCATCGGTGCAGGTGTTGATGCCATCTACGGTGAAGGTCGTTTAACCCGTAACGCGGGCGCAACACCTCTCGTTGATGTGGATGCTGACGGTTGGGCTTTCGGTGGTATCGTGGGTGCCACAGTTGAGTTAGATAAAGATAACCGCTTCGGTATCAGCTACCGTTTCAGCCCAACAGTGAATGTTGAAGGGGATATCAATACCATCAGCACTAAAGACTTATCTGCTGCTGGCTTGGGTTCAAAAACAGCCCTAGCGACAAACTTTGACAGCTTAGATGTTCCACTTGCAGATATTTTCCAAGTTGCGGGCTTCCATCAAATCACACCTAAGTTTGCACTGCACTATACTGCGCAATACACCCAGTGGAGCAAATTCGAGCAAATCACGGCTAAAGATGGCGTAGCGACGATTATCCCAGGTCAAGCGGGTGCGGGGATCACGCTTCCAGCAGGTGATATCGCCCTTAAAGAATACCAATGGAAAGATTCATGGTTATTCAGCCTAGGTGGCACTTACACCATTAACGAACAATTTACTGTTCGCGCAGGTTATATGCATGACCAAGGCGTTGTGGACGAAATTAGCTCAATTTCATTCCCTGACTCAGACCGCAACTGGTACACAGCAGGTATGAGCTATCATATCAACCCACAAAACACCCTTGACTTTGGTATCGCCTTTATCAAAGGTGAAGAAGTTCACTTGATCGAAAACAGTGCCATTACAGGTCCTGTAAACGCGATAACTGAATCAAGCGGTATGTACTACTCTGTACAGTACAGCTACCAGTTCTAAGCGACACGCTTAAGACACAAAAAAGCCGCATTTTTTGCGGCTTTTTTGTGTCTTAAGCATTTATTGCCTAAAGTTAATTCATCTTTCACTCACACTATGACTCTTATGGCAAAAGTCATTGGACTTGGTGGTATTTTTTTCAAAAGTACTGATCCTGTTGCCTTAGCAACTTGGTACAAAACTCACCTTGAGATCCCCATCGAAAACTGGGGTGGCGCGGCGTTTTATCACCGCGATAAATCCACTCCCGGTTACCATATATGGACGCCGTTTGACCACAACACAACCTATTTTGCCCCGACGGATAAAAGCTTTATGGTTAACTTTATCGTGGACGACCTTGCGCAGGCCTTGCTTCAAGTTACCCAGGGTGGTGGTAAGCAAATCGGCGATATTGAAGACTCTGAATTTGGCCGTTTTGGCTGGTTTGTCGACCCCGATGGTAATAAAGTCGAATTATGGCAACCAAGCACAACTCCGCCCGCCAACTAAGTGGTTAAATAGAAGTTACTTTTGCAACAACACGACACGGATCCTGAATGGCACCTGAGCATATAGTATAAAGTTGAATGTGTTACGCATTCATCTATGCACAAAGCCATCTAATTGAAGTAAGGTAGCTTAAGGAATTCTATCAAGAGAGTCTGTTATGCAACGCAATTATCTACTTTCCGCCATCGTGCTCGGTGGTTTTTTATGTGCAGGCATGGTTTATGTTGGACAGAGCGCCAACTCAGCGTTATTGGAAATGAAGGCGCTTGAGCGCACCGTCACAGTAAAAGGCCTTGCGGAAAAAGAAGTCAAAGCCAATATCGCCATCTGGCCGATTAACTTTACCGAAGTCGACAACAACCTACCCAAGCTTTATGAAACAGTACAACTAAAAACCGACAAAGTAGTCGCTTTCCTTAAAGAGCGCGGCTTTAGCGACAGTGAAATTACTGTTTCGCTACCCTCGATTGAAGATCGGCAGGCTCAAGGTTATGTCGACCCCAATGTCAGATACCGTTATTCGGCAAAAGTGAATCTCTCTGTCTATACCTCGCAAATTGACTTAATGCTAAGTTCACGTAAGCAAATGATTAACTTGGTTAAAGAAGGCATTGCTATCGCCAGCCAGGACTATGAAAACCGCACTGAGTTTTTATTTACTCAGCTCAATGACGTCAAACCGACTATGGTGCAAGAAGCCACTCAAAATGCGCGTGAAGTGGCAGAAAAGTTCGCCAAAGACTCAGAATCCCGCCTAGGTAAAATTAAGAGTGCTAGCCAAGGCCAATTCACCATTTCAGACCGCGATAGCAGCACGCCGTATATCAAACAAATTCGCATTGTGTCGACGCTGACCTATTATTTAAACGACTAAAATTTTAACTGATTAAGATTATTACTGAAATTTTATGTTCATTGGCGATTGATGTAAGGGAAGATTCACTCGCCTTTTCCCTAAATTAGTTAAATCGATTGCATTATATTTTTCTAATAAATATTGATTGCCTATTGATACCAACTCCATTAGAATTTACTCATGAATTATTTTTGGGATGATTTGGTATGACTGCAATCTCACGTACTCTATTCACATTATTAGCATTTTCTACCTTGACTACCCAGGCTGCGTCTTTGGAAACCCTTGAAGTAATGAGCAAGCCGCACGCTAATTGGGTCACCTTGGACGCCAGTATTGAGGCGGTAAAAGCCGCGACAGTGTCGGCGCAAACCTCAGGGCGTATCGTCAAACTCAATTACGATGTTAATGATGTCGTGCCCGAAGGTGCAGCGTTACTCGAAATCACCAGTAAGGAACAAGGTGCTGAGCTAGCAAGCTATGAAGCGGATCTTGCCAAAGCGACAGCGTTAAATGTAGAGGCGCAGGCCCAATATAAACGCTATACCGAACTCTTTCCCCAAGGCGCAATCTCTAAGGGCGCAATGGATGAGGCCACCGCCAATGCCAAAGCTGCCGAGCAAGCGGTCAGTGCGGCTAAAGCGAGGGTCATTAAAGCCACTGAGTCCTTAAAATATACTGTGGTATCAGCCCCTTTCAGCGGCATAGTCACCGAGCGTTTAGTTGAATTAGGTGAAACCGTCAGTGTCGGTCAACCGCTACTGTCAGGGTTTTCACCTAGCCAAATGCGGGCGATTACTCAAGTACCACAGCGCTACATTCAGCAGTTAAAAAACGCCCCCGAATTTATCGTTCGCTTAAATGATGGCCGAGAACTCACCTCACAGGATCTGACCATTTTTAGCTTTGCCGATCCTGTCACCCACAGCTATCAAGTGCGAATAAATCTGCCCAAGGATGAAGCCAATCTGCAACCCGGAACATGGGTAAAAGCACTGTTTAAAAATGGCGAGCGGGAAAAAATCCAACTACCGACCTCTGCGTTAATCACCATGAATGAACTCAGCAGCGTGTACCTTAAAAAAGCTGACCAGTTTGTACTCACACAAGTTCGCGTCACCGAGCCTTTAGATGGTGAAGTGGAAGTGCTCGCGGGCCTAAAATCCGGTGATATTGTCGCCATGGACGCTTACCAAGTGTTGCTGAATCAAAAGCAATAAATTCCCTCGCGATATCCAGCTTGAAGAGGTTGTTGAATGAAACACGCTACTGAATCTCCGATGACACTGGGCATTTCAGGCCGAATTGCGGCCGCGTTTCAAAATAGTGCCATCACACCGCTACTGGCACTTTTGGGGCTCTTGCTTGGCTTGTTTGCTATTTTAGTCACCCCAAAAGAAGAAGAACCCCAGATTGACGTCACCTTTGCCGACGTTTTTATTCCCTTTGCTGGCGCGACACCGACAGAAGTTGAAAACTTAGTCACCCTACCCGCTGAACAAGTTATATCCGAAATCAAAGGGATAGATACGCTTTACTCTTTCTCTCAACCCGATGGCGCGATGATCATCGTGATTTTTGAAGTCGGCGTGAGCCGCAACGATGCCATTGTGAGCCTCTACAACCAGATTTATTCCAATATGGATAAACTGCCGCAGGGCGCGGGTGTGGGTGAGCCATTAATTAAACCTCGGGGCATTGATGATGTGCCCATTGTGAGCCTGACATTGTGGTCAAAGGACAAGCAGGTATCTGCTGAGCAGCTCACCCATGTCGCTCTCGGCTTGGAAACAGAGATAAAACGTATCCCAGGTACGCGCGAAATTTACACCGTTGGCCAACATGAAATGGTAGCTAACGTGCGGATCGATCCCGCTAAAATGAATAGCTTTAATCTGACCTACGACAAATTAAGACAAAGCCTGAATGATAATAACCATATCTCGATGCCAGCCTCTTTAGTGCAGAGTAATCAAGAAATTAAGGTTCAAGCTGGGCAATTTTTACAATCCATTGATGATGTTAAACAGCTCGTTGTGAGTGTTTCGCAGGATAAACAGGGTAAACCCATCCCCGTTTATTTAGCCGATATTGCTGACATCAGTTTAAAGAGTGATATTCCGTCACAAAGCGTATGGCACGCTGATAAAACCGATATTTATCCCGCTGTTACTATTGCCATTGGTAAACAACCAGGGCAAAACGCCGTCGATATTGCCGATGCAGTGCTCGCACGCATCGCTAAAGTCGATAACGTGCTTATCCCCAATAATGTTGAAGTGACAGTGTCGCGCAACTATGGCGAAACCGCGGCAGATAAATCTAATACACTTATTCTTAAGCTTATTTTTGCTACCACTGCCGTTGTCGTGCTGGTATTTTTGACCATGGGCGCCCGCGAGTCATTGGTGGTAGGCGTTGCCATTATCATCACCTTGGCGATCACTCTGTTTGCCTCTTGGGCGTGGGGATTTACCCTAAACCGCGTATCTCTGTTTGCACTGATTTTCTCTATCGGGATCTTGGTTGACGATGCCATTGTGGTGGTGGAGAACATCCATCGGCATATGGCACTGGGTAAAAAATCCTTTAGCGAACTCATTCCCGTTGCAGTTGATGAAGTAGGCGGACCGACGATTCTCGCCACCTTTACCGTGATTGCAGCACTATTACCGATGGCCTTTGTGTCAGGATTAATGGGGCCTTATATGAGCCCAATCCCCATCAATGCCAGTATGGGCATGCTGATCTCCCTCGTGGTTGCCTTTGTGGTGACGCCGTGGCTAAGCCGTAAACTGCTAAAACACCATGATGCTTCTTCGACAGATAAAAGCCACCATCAAGAAGCTGGGGCAAATGAAACCGAGAACAAAATGGTCCGTTTGTTTACGGGTCTGATTGGCCCCTTCCTGCTGGGCAAAAGTGCCCGTAAAGCCCGTATCGGACTCGCAGCAGGCGTATTTGTGCTTATCGGTATCGCTGTCGCTCTGCCGGTAGCTCAGCTCGTCGTGCTAAAAATGCTGCCATTCGATAACAAGTCAGAGTTTCAAGTGATGGTGGACATGCCAGAAGGCACTCCGGTGGAACAAACTCAACGCGTGCTTCAGGAGCTGAGTCGTTATCTTGCTACCGTGCCAGAAGTTGAGCATTTGCAACTCTATGCAGGCACCAATGCACCGATGAATTTCAATGGCCTAGTTCGTCACTATTTCCTGCGAAATAGCCAAGAGCTAGGGGATATTCAGGTCAATTTAGTCGATAAAAAGCACCGCAAACTTGATAGTCATAGCATTGCACTCTCAGTGAGAGAAGAGCTACAAGACATAGGTGCTCCATATCAAGCCAATATTAAAGTGGTAGAGGTACCACCTGGCCCTCCAGTTTGGTCACCTATCGTGACTGAAGTGTATGGCCCAAGCCCTGCTATCCGCGAGCAGGCCGCCTATGAAATGCAATCGCTGTTCCGTGAAACCAAAGATGTAGTCGATATCGATATCTTTTTACCTGCCGCGCAGCAAAAGTGGCAAGTGATGATCGACCGCTCGAAAGCTAGCCTCATGGCAGTCCCCTATAGCAATATCGTTGATTTAATTGCGACTTCGGTTGGTGGCAAGGATGTAAGTTACTTACATATAGCCCAGCAAAAGCAACCTGTTCCGATCCGCCTACAGCTGCAAGAAGGCGCTAAAATCGATTTAGAACAAGTGCTAAACATGAAGTTACAAAGCCAAACAGGGCAATCCGTGCCTGTGTCTGAGTTGGTGACCATTAAGCGTGGCAACATTGATGCACCTATTATCCATAAAAATATGGTCCCAATGATTATGGTTGTCGCCGATATGGCTGGCCCGCTGGACAGCCCACTCTATGGTATGTTCGATATGGCGAGCAAAATTGACAGTGAAGGTGGGTTAGGCTTCGATCAACATTATATCCATCAACCAACGGGGCTGGACTCAGTGGCCGTGCTGTGGGATGGTGAGTGGAAAATCACCTATGAAACCTTTAGAGACATGGGTATTGCCTATGGTGTAGGGATGATTGCGATTTACTTATTGGTGGTCGCCCAATTTAGATCCTATCTCGTGCCACTGATCATAATGGCGCCGATCCCCTTAACCGTGATTGGTGTTATGCCTGGGCATGCCCTACTCGGTGCGCAATTTACCGCAACCTCGATGATAGGCATGATAGCGTTAGCAGGGATCATCGTGCGTAACTCAATATTATTAGTGGATTTTATTAATCAGGAAACCGCTGCTGGTGTGCCCTTCGAGCGCGCAGTCATCCACTCGGGCGCAGTACGTGCTAAACCAATTATGCTTACCGCACTTGCAGCCATGATTGGTGCCCTGTTTATTCTGGATGATCCGATTTTCAATGGGCTTGCGATTAGTCTAATTTTCGGGATTTTTATCTCGACATTATTAACCTTAATCGTCATCCCAGTGCTTTACTACTCAGTAATGAAAAATAGCATAAAATTAACTAAAACAATCGATTAACCAACAACAAGCAGCCTTTGTGCTGCCGCTAGGAGCAAGGTATGTCACTCGAACGTAGCATTATGGCTTTTGCTGGATTTATGGTGTTAGTGTCTTTGGTATTAACTGCTTTTGTACATCACAACTTTATGTGGTTAACCGCCTTTGTTGGCGCTAATCTATTCCAAAGTGCTTTCACCGGCTTTTGCCCTGCCGCCATGGTATTACGTAAATTAGGCGTCAGATCGGAAGCTGAAATCGCTAGACAAGGTTAATCAACATTCGTAAAGGAGAACGTCAGTGTTCAACAAGTTACTGTTTAGCAGTAAAAAATTACTTGGAGTCGCCCTATTGAGTCTATTCTCACTCTCGATAGTACCTAGTGCGGCAAATGCGGCCGATCAAGCGCCTCACGTTGCATGGGAAAAAATTGCCTCTGGCGCGATGGTGCTCGATGTCAGAACACCAGAGGAATTTGCTGCGGGACACTTAGCTAATGCTGTCAATATTCCCTTTGAACAAGTGGCCGCAGAGTTTGCTAAACGTGGGATAGCCAAAGATACGCCCGTGGTCTTATATTGCCGCAGTGGCAGACGCAGCGGTATTGCCACCGACGCCTTAGTGGCAGCTGGTTATACCAAAACCTACAACGGTGGAGGCTATCAAACCTTAGCCGAGACCCAGCCCAAAACAGAGTAAACGATTGTTATACTGCTACCATTCTAAAAAGCGCCCTTTGGCGCTTTTTACTTATCAGCTTGTTACCCACAATTTTAACTACATCGCATTCAGCCAATAATACTGTTCACTCATCATGATGAAGCCAAAAAATTGGCAAATGATAAACCTCTGACACCGAAATTCAATAAAACCGCATAATCAATCACTTGAATAAAAGTCTACGTTTTAAACACCAAATAAAAGATAAGTGCAGATATATTTAATTCCAAAAGAGTATAAGCTTTATTTTCAACAACTAAAAAACCACCAACTCATCAGCAAGATACTTTTGGAAATAAAAATTCGCTTAACCTTATTCATCATTATCACATAAATATCAAAAAAAATGCGTTACAACTTGTTACATATGATTATTTATTCCACATTGCTGCATAAACACGTCCTAACCTTACAAGTCGCCATACCGTTAACAATTAATTTACAACACTCATAGCCAAAGATAGATTCACTAAATGAATGGCATCTATGTTGTAGTTATTCTTTAAAAGCAAAAAATAATAATGATTAACACTAAATCTAACATGGAAGAAAAATATGAGAATCGATAAAACCACAAAGATAGCGTTAAGTTTATCCAGCTTAGCGATTGCAATCTCGGCTGGTGTTAATGCGGCACCAGAAGCACTTGGTTTTGCCGCTGCAATGCAATCACAGACCTCACCATTGCCTAAACGCTATATCGTTAAATTTAAAAACGCTGATGCTGCAGTACAAATTTCTACTGAAAATGTTCAAGCAAGCGAGCAACTCCCAACCACCATGAATTACCAACCTCAGCTGGCAGAAATCAGCGCGCAGCACAGCGTGCTCAATAAAGCCAACGCCAGAGAAATGAAACGAATTGGCCGCAGTAACAGCTACTCGGTCAAACTGGATAACACCAGTCTTAAGGCATTAAAAGCACGTACTGATGTAGAGTATGTTGAAGAAGACGTGCCACGTCGCTTTTTAACTGAAACCACCCCTTGGGGACAAACCTTTGTTGGCGCGACTCAATTAAGTGATAGCCAAGCGGGAAACCGTACTATCTGTATTATTGACTCTGGCTATGATCGCGCACATCCAGATTTAAGCGGTAACAATGTCACAGGAACCAATAACGCTGGTACGGGTAACTGGTTTGAACCCGGTAATAATAACGCTCACGGCACTCACGTTGCCGGAACCATTGCAGCAATTGCGAACAATGATGGGGTGATAGGCGTGATGCCCAATCAAAATACCAATATCCATGTGATTAAAGTATTTAACGAGGCAGGTTGGGGTTATTCGTCTTCGCTAGTATCGGCAGTTGATACCTGCGTAAATAACGGCGCCAATGTGGTCACCATGAGTTTAGGCGGTTCTGGCTCAAGTACCACCGAGCGCAATGCTCTAGCAGCCCATTACAATAATGGCGTACTTCTTATTGCTGCTGCTGGTAACGATGGTAACAATACCCATAGCTATCCAGCCTCCTACGATTCTGTCATGTCAGTGGCGTCTGTCGATAGCAACAAAGACCATTCAGCTTTCTCTCAATACACTAACCAAGTTGAAATATCTGGTCCCGGAGAAGCCATCCTCTCAACCGTGACCCGCGGAGAAGGCCGTTTGGCGGATATCACTATCGGTGGTCAGTCTTATTTTAACTCAGGCGTAGTTCCGCATAATCGTTTTACGCCATCGGGCAGCAACTATACACCAAATCCTTACAATGGCACGGCAACGGCAACCTTAGCCGAGTGTACAGTCAGCGGTTCAACCTTTAATTGCGGCAACATGACCAACAAAGTGTGTTTAGTTGAGCGTGTAGGTAACCAAGGTACTGCCTACCCAGAAATTAATGCTGTTAAAGCCTGTAAAACTGCGGGAGCGAGCGCCGTTATTGTTTACAGTAACAGCGCCCTACCTGGATTACAGAATCCTTTCCTCGTTGATGCCAATAGCGAAATCAATATGGTATCCGTCTCTGTTGACCGCACAACCGGTTTAGCACTACGCAATCAATTAGGGGCGACAGTAACCGTCAGCAACCAAGGCAATAAGGACTATGAGTACTACAACGGCACCTCAATGGCGACTCCGCACGTGTCAGGTGTAGCGACATTAGTGTGGAGCTACCATCCACAATGTAGCGCGGCACAAGTACGTAATGCGCTGAAACAAACCGCAGAAGACTTAGGTACTGCTGGTCGTGATGATAAAACCGGCTACGGTTTAGTCAATGCCATGGCAGCTAAAGCCTTCTTAGATGCTTCGTGTAATGGCCCAACAGATCCTGTTGATCCCACACCAACAGATGGCGTGCTGGTGAATGGTGTGCCTAAAACAGGATTAGCTGGCGCTGCCAGTGAAGAACTGCATTTCTCCTTTGAAGTGCCACAGGGGGCGACCAACTTAGGTTTTGTCATGAACGGTGGTACAGGAGATGCGGATCTGTACGTACAGTACGGTGCAGCACCAACAACCTCAAACTACGATTGCCGTCCATACAAAGGGGGCAATAGCGAGTCTTGCCCTATCAGCAACGTCCAATCAGGTACTTATTATGTGATGGTTAAAGGTTATTCCACCTTTAGCGGCATCTCGCTAACAGCAAGCTACACAGCGCCAAACGATGGTGGTACACCACCAACGGCACCATCAAGCTATAGCAATACCGATAACTACAATATTCCAGACAACAAAACAGCAGGGATCAGCAGTCCCATTACCGTAACCCGCACGGGTAACTCAGGTACTGTTACAGCCGTAGTCAATATTGTTCATCCCTATATCGGCGATTTAAAAGTGCAACTCATTAGCCCAAGCGGCCAAATATCAACATTGCACAATAGAACAGGTGCTGGCACCGACAATATCAATAAAAGCTACACCGTTGATATGACAGGTGTTGAATCAAGCGGTGTTTGGAAGCTAAAAGCCGTTGACGCAGCCCGTGGTGACGCCGGTTATATCGATAGTTGGGAACTGAAATTCCAATAATCAGAACGGAAAAACATCAGAGCCTGCAATTGCAGGCTCTTTGCTTATTGATAATCTTTGAGTATTTCAGGCTCAATCAACACACTGTGGTCATTGTCGGATAACCAAATTTGCCCCTCACTGATGGATGCCTGTAGCGACATAGTACGATTCACTAATACTTCCATCGCAGTCACCGACTCTTCGGCAATATTCCACACTTTCAGATTCTTATAACGTTCTAATGCCGCTTGATTCTGCTTCCACCAAATGGGAACACTCCGACCACCATAGGCAAAGAGTTGCACCGCTTTGGCACGGCCACTGGCTTTTCGCAGCCATTTTTCATCCGCTTGGCCAAACTCAATCCACAGGTCTACTTCTCCAGAGAGGCTCTTGTCCCATAGCTCGGGTTCATCGTCGACGCACAGGCCCTTAGTAAAACTTAAGGTCTCGGAGGCATTGAGGATAAAAGCCAACAGGCGAACCATCATGCGGCCATCGGTTTCCGAGGGATGCTGCGCCAATGTCAGCTGATGATCTTGATAATAACCCCGGTCCATATCGGCTATCTGAAGGTTGACCTTAAACACGGTCGCTTTAAGCGCCATAGTAAGTCCTAACGTTAACGACAAAAAATTACGGCGAGTCTACCTAAGACTCGCCGCCAGCTCAAACAAAGTCGATTGAAAATACTTAAAGCGCACCAGGGCGCAAATGCTTCGCAACTGGGAAGTGTGCCTTTAGCTGATTAATTTTTTGCGTATCTGCAACAATCAGCATCCTTGTGCCCTGCTCATATTCATGGCTAATTTCACTCAGCGCGGGTAATCCGCCTCGGTTAGCATCACGGCGAACAAATTCTGACAATTCACTCGTTAAGCTCTCTTGGCTGTAAATCCAATCAAGGCGTTGCAATAAGGGCATGGCCGCCAGCGGCAATAATTCGACAGGAGTAGCCTCATCCAGTAATAAGATTTCTCCGCGGCTGACGATATGATTAAAGGCATTTTGATAATGTTCTAGCGTGCGCGCGTCAAACCTATCGCCATTAGTATCGAAAAATCGTTCCCAAAATAATCGACGGGTGGCAGTTTTGGTCAGTCTTTGTTGCACTTCGATGCGTTTATCCGCCACGAAATCAAATAAGGGTTTTAGGGATTGTGGCAGACTGGTTTCTAACCTTGCTCTAATGGTTCGGGCAAACACAGGCGCAGCCCCCGCGGTGCTAATCGCCACCACAAGGCGCCCTCTATCCACTATGGATGGGGTGATAAAACGGCAAAAAGCAGGATTATCAACGGCATTGACCCAAATTCCACGTTCTGTGGCTAAGGTTGCTAATTCACTATTGAGTTTATCGTCAGCCGTTGCGAGATAAATAAGATCGTAATTTTGAATGTCCGCCTGTACGACGGACCGTTGAGACAATAATATTCGCCCTTTATCAGCATAGGCTTGCACCTCAGTATTCACCTCTGGCGCAATAACATGGATATTCGCTTCGGTACGCGTCAACAAAGCGAGTTTACGACTCGCGACATCCCCAGCCCCAACAAGTAGGACATTGAGATTAACGGTATCAATAAATAACGGGAAATATTGCATCGCTTAGGCCTACAAAATATTGAGTAAAAACAAGCTTAAATCATTTAACAGAAGTACCAGAGTTACTCCCTGTTCTAACTTTTCTCAACATTCGGATCGACTAGCTCGAGTTATGCCGCACAATAAACCCCATAACATGAGTAAATAGATTATCTTAGGGAAAATACTTAGGCGTATATTATCGTGTTGAGAAACTGCCATTCATTGTAGATTATCATGATAATCTACAATGAATACTCAATAATATGAATATGTTAGACAATTTTTATCTAAGCGCTTTGCGCAATGAGGGAGGGAGTGGCTAGCCTAAATGTGCAAGCTAATAGATTCATAGGTTAATTATGGCTCTCGCTACGCTCGGCACTGCAATGCCAACACAATTCAAAGCTGCCCTCGTTGATCTCATGGCACTGAAGACATTGCCATTGCGGGCTAATCACATCTAAAGCGCTTAGCTGTGCTTGCGCTTTAGCCAATTGCGACTCTCGTACCCAAAGCTCCACATTGTGAAGAGCGGCTGGCAACTCACCCACGCCCCCCAATAAAGCCTCGCCACGTAATTCAACATGAATGCCACAGGCTTCTAATAATCCTTTCCATGTATGGGCCTGTAACAGGTTTCCACCAGCAATTAACGTCTTACGTTCTTCCATGCGACTTCCTACTGCATTTATCTTAAAAAATAGAGGCAACCGACATGCTACTGTGAAATAACTTTGCCTGTCGAGTGCTGTTTTTTACAACAGTTGTTAATTTATTTAACATTTACATTTGGCAGCATTAGTATCCATAAAAATGTGAGTTTGCTAGCAGATAATAGCCCACCAAAAATTTAGGTGAAAAAAATGCCACTCAAAAAGTGGCATTTTCCTCAACTATATTACTACCTGAAACTCAGTACCATTAATAGAAATTATGGCATCATTGATGGTTGATCAGCGCCTTCTTTTTCTATCTCAACTGGCATCATATGCTCACGGCAAATGCCAAGTTTGATGGCAAGGTAACTCGCCACATAGATAGAAGAATAAGTACCGACGAAAATACCCAATAAGAGTGCTGTCGCAAAGCCATGAATCATTGTGCCGCCCTTAAGGAACAATGCGATCACTGTGACCAAAGTGGTACCCGTTGTGATAATGGTACGACTCATGGTTTGCGTAATAGAGACGTTAACCACTTCTTCTGGATCGCTCTTACGCATTTTAAGGAAGTTCTCACGGATACGGTCAAATACAACGATGGTATCGTTAAGTGAGTAACCTACAACGGTGAGCAAACCCGCCAATACCGTCAGATCAAACTCGAGTTGGAATACAGAGAATACCCCTAAGGTCACAATCACGTCGTGGGCCAATGCCGCCACCGAACCGAAGGCTAAACGCCATTCGAAACGGAATGAAACGTAGATCATGATACAAAGCAGGGCGACCAATACCGCTAAACCACCCTGTTCGGCCAATTCCTTACCCACTTGTGGGCCAACAAACTCAACCCGCTTTTGTTGCACACCAGCATCAAGCTGTTGTGAAGCTGTCATGACAGATTTAACTTGAGTATCGCTACTTACACCTTCTTTGACAGACAGGCGCACTAGCACATCGCGACTAGAACCGAAGTTTTGTACTATCGCGCCATCCAATTCCGGCGCTGAAAATTTAGTACGCAGTACGTTCAAATCGACGGGCTGAGTGAACTCCATCTCAACCACGGTACCGCCGGTAAAGTCTAAGCCCCAGTTGATACCCTTAGTCGCCAGAGAAACCAGCGAGCCCAATACTAAAATGGCCGACATAATACTGATGGGCAGCGCATGACGGAGGAAGTTAACCGTACGTTTTAAAGATAAAATTTCTAACATGATGGCTTCCCCTTAGATAGACAGCGTCTTCATGCGCTTACCGCCCCACATCGCGTTCACGATTGTGCGGGTACCCACGATTGCAGTAAACATGGATGTCGCAATACCGATCATCAGGGTCACCGCGAAGCCTTTGATCGCGCCCGTACCTACTGCGAACAGGATCAATGCTGTTATAAAGGTAGTAATATTAGCGTCGGCAATAGTCGAGAAGGCGTTACCGTAACCCTCGTGAATAGCCTGTTGCACGCTGCGACCAGCACGTAACTCTTCACGGATACGTTCGTAAATCAGCACGTTACCGTCAACCGCCATACCTACAGTTAACACCATCCCCGCAATACCCGGTAAGGTAAGGACTGCGCCAGGGATCATTGACATCACCCCAACCACCATTACAAGGTTTGCCGTTAATGCAAGGTTGGCAATCAAACCAAAGCCACGGTAGTAAACCAGCATGAAGATAAGTACGACTGCCATACCCCAGATCATGGCTTGCACACCGCTTTCGATGTTTTCCGCCCCAAGGCTTGGACCAATAGTACGTTCTTCTACAATCGATACTGGCGCGATCAAAGCACCCGCACGCAGCAATAATGCGAGGTTTTGTGCTTCACCATGGCTTAAACCTGTGATCACAAAGTTACGACCTAAACGCGCTTGGATGGTCGCTACCGAAATCACTTCTTCGATTTTCAGCATCTTAACGCTGCCATCAGCGTTGCGTTGACCGCTGTCTTTATATTCAATGAACAAGGTCGCCATCGGTTTACCGATATTGTCCTTGGTCACGTTAGAGAAAATGGTACCGCCTTTAGCATCGAGGTTAATGCTCACCTGAGGACGGCTATATTGGTCAAAACTAGGTTGTGCGCCAGTGATATGATCACCCGTTAGCATCACTTCCTTCTTGAGCACTACTTGACCGCCTTCACGGCGTTGATACACCTCAGAACCCGCAGGAACTCGACCCGCTTGCACCGCATTAGCGTCAGCTTTGTCATCGACCATATGGAATTCAATCGATGCCGTTGCACCTAGAATTTCTTTCGCACGGGCAGTGTCTTGAACACCAGGAAGCTCGACAATAATACGCTCAGCACCTTGACGTTGCACCACAGGCTCAGACACCCCTAACTCGTTAACACGGTTACGGATTGTGGTAATGTTTTGCTGCAGAGCTTCCTCTTTCACCTGCTTAAGATAGGCTTCGCTCATCACAGCTTGCAGGGCGAAATCTTCACCTTTGCTGACATCGGAGAACACCATATCGTTGCTGCGGGATTTTAAGAAACGTTCTGCACTGGCTACACTTTCTGCATCACGGAATTTGATTTCAATCCCTTGAGCATTAATGCGAATGCCTGCATAACGGATTTTTTCTTCACGTAATTGTGAACGGAAATCAGCCACTTTGGCCTCTTCCATTTTACGAATGGCTTCGCCCATATCCACTTCCATCAGGAAGTGCACACCACCACGAAGGTCAAGACCGAGTTTCATTGGGCTACCACCCATAGACTCGAGCCACTGCGGTGTCGCTGGAGCAAGGTTAAGTGCCACGGTAAATTTGTCACCTAGCGCTTCGGCAATCACTTCTTTTGCAAGTAATTGTTGATCCGCGCTTTGTACACGGACCAACAATTGGCCTTTTTCAAGCTCAGAGCGCTTTACCGCAATGCCCTTACTGGCTAACAGTTCGTTCACTCTGGCTTGGGTAGATGCTGTGACTTCAGCACCTCGAGTCGCCACTACTTGCACCGCATGATCTTCACCGAACAGGTTAGGTACGGCATAGAAACAACCTATGGCGATGACAAGCACCACCATAATGTTCTTCCACATTGGGTATTTATTTAACACGCCTGAGCCCTCTTGGCTTACAACGACTGGATAGAGCCCTTAGGCAATACAGCTGCAATGTAATCTTTTTTAATTGTAATTTGAGTTGTGTCGTTCAAGCTCAGTAACACGTAGTCATTGTCATCGCTGATCTTTGCAATCTTGCCTAAGATACCGCCACTGGTCAGGACTTCGTCACCTTTGCCGAGGGATGACATCAGATTTTTGTGCTCTTTAACGCGCTTTGATTGTGGACGGAAAATCATGAAATAGAAAATCAGGCCGAAAATCACCAGCATGAAAATCAATTCCATAGTGCCACCACCCTGTGGAGTGCCAGCAGCATTTGCATATGCATTTGAAATAAACATAGTTTTCTCTTCTTATTAGCAAAAAATCAATCGACTAACTCTGGTACTTCACGACCTTGACTGGTATAGAAGTCCTTCACAAAGGCGTCTAATGTACCTGTCTCAATCGCACCGCGCAAACCTTCCATTAACATTTGATAGTATCTCAAGTTGTGAATGGTGTTTAAACGCGCACCCAGAATCTCATTACAACGATCTAAGTGGTAAAGGTATGCCCGTGAATAGTTTTTACAGGTATAACAATCACACTTAGGATCAAGTGGTGAAGTGTCATCACGATGACGCGCATTGCGGATCTTAATTACACCTTCACTGGTAAACAGGTGACCGTTACGGGCGTTACGGGTTGGCATCACACAGTCAAACATGTCGATACCACGACGCACACCTTCAACTAAATCCTCTGGCTTACCGACCCCCATCAGATAGCGTGGCTTGTCCGCAGGAATTTGTGGGCAGACATGCTCAAGAATGCGATGCATATCTTCCTTAGGCTCACCTACGGCCAAACCGCCGACGGCATAACCGTCGAAACCAATTTCGACTAAGCCTTTTAAGCTTTCGTCGCGTAAATCTTCATAAACACTACCTTGGATAATCCCAAACAAAGAATTAGGGTTTTCCAGTCGGTCGAACTCATCGCGCGAGCGCTTAGCCCAACGCAGTGACATCTGCATTGATTTGCGCGCTTCATCTTCTGTCGCGGGATAGGGGGTACATTCGTCAAAAATCATCACCACATCACTGCCCAACGCATGTTGAATTTGCATTGATTTTTCAGGATCTAAGAAGATTTTTTCGCCATTGATTGGTGAGCGGAAATGCACACCTTCTTCGGTAATTTTACGAATGTCGCCCAAACTAAACACTTGGAAACCGCCCGAATCAGTCAGAATAGGACGCTGCCAGTTCATAAAGTCGTGCAAATCACCATGCTTACGCATGATTTCTTCGCCGGGACGCAACCATAAATGGAAGGTGTTACCGAGCAGAATATCTGCACCAGTTGCACGAACTTCTTCAGGCGTCATGCCTTTCACGGTACCGTAAGTACCTACAGGCATAAATGCGGGTGTTTCTACCGTACCGCGTTCAAAAATCAACCGACCACGGCGCGCACGGCCGTCGGTAGTGTCAAGTTCAAATTTCATATTTCACCTCGCCAGATAAACAGTCTGACTACATTTGTAATGGCAAGCGCCATTTTGATTAACAATAGAGATAGGGACAGATCTAAAAGGTTCAACCTTTGGCTGAAAAAAATATCCGCCCACACTCAATGTGGGCGGCTATTTTAAAACAAAATCTTGGTCTAGTGAGCTTTTTTCGTCACAAACATGGCATCGCCATAGCTAAAGAAGCGATATTTTTGCGTGATAGCATGTTGATACGCCGCCATAACATGTTCATAGCCAGCAAAGGCACTGACCAACATGATTAAGGTCGATTCAGGTAAGTGGAAGTTCGTCACCATGGCATCAACCACTTGGAACTGGTAACCGGGGTAAATAAAAATATCCGTATCACCACTAAAAGCGTTGAGTTGACCAGCACTCGCGCGGGCGGCACTTTCTAATGAACGCACTGATGTTGTGCCAACAGCCACCACACGATTACCTGCTGCTTTGGTTTTGGCAATTAAATCCACGACATCCTGTGGCACATTAGCCCACTCGGAATGCATTTTATGCTCAAGCACATTATCCACGCGCACTGGCTGGAAAGTCCCCGCGCCCACATGCAAAGTCACAAATGCAATATTTACGCCCTTTGCCTTTAATGCATCAAGCATTGCATCGTCAAAATGAAGGCCCGCCGTTGGCGCAGCCACCGCACCGGGATTTTGGTTATACACGGTTTGATAGCGCTCTTTATCAGCATCCTCATCGGGACGGTCGATATAAGGTGGCAGAGGCATATGCCCTACCGCCTCAAGCACTTCTAAAATGGTGAGTTCTGATAAGAGTTGAAGTTCAAATAAAGCATCGTGGCGCGCCATCATCTTCATCTCATAACCGCCATCGAGATGAATAATGCTATCCACCTTGGGGGATTTTGAGCTGCGCACATGCGCGAGAATACGTTTATCATCGAGCATACGCTCAACCAAAATCTCCAGTTTGCCACCACTGGCCTTTTGGCCGAATAAGCGCGCAGGGATCACGCGGGTATTGTTAAATACCATTAAGTCGCCGGGATTAATCATTCCGAGTAGATCGGTAAACTGTTTATCCGCGAGCGTCCCCGTGTTGCCATCTAAGGTTAACAGACGTGACGCATTACGCTGCGCCATAGGATAACGAGCGATAAGTTCGTCAGGAAGATCGAAGGAAAAGTCTGTTACGCGCATGCAATGGCCTCTAGATAGCTTAGAACGGCGGCTAGTCTATGGTTAGAGACCCATAAGATCAAGATTACTTATTCGCGATATCCATCTCTACCACAGTCTCTGGCTCATTGAGTGTATTTGAGGTCAATGCCTCATCCACATCATATTGGGCTCGAGTGCGGACAAAATGCTCCATGCTGAAGCTATGTTGTTCGTAAGGAATATCGACAAGGACTTTTTTACGTTTAGGGCGCTCGTCTTTACCGAGCATTTTGATGAACCAGTTCCACATCATCCATGATCCTTAACAGGTTAATTGATTAGCACATTTGCAGGCGCTAGCGTCAATATTTACCCAGCTATTAAAATACCAACTTAAGCGCTACCTAACAAAAGCCTTCTATTTTTGCCGATTTGCACTTTCCTCAGCGCGCCTGCCCATGATAACGTGAACTAACGCGATTAACCAAGCACGAAAAATGAACATTCTTACACACTTACATCTGGCTGAGATCAGT
Organism: Shewanella cutis; assembly: GCF_022410515.1. Classification (GTDB taxonomy): domain Bacteria; phylum Pseudomonadota; class Gammaproteobacteria; order Enterobacterales; family Shewanellaceae; genus Shewanella; species Shewanella cutis. The sequence goes on from NZ_JACSDI010000001.1 coordinate 167,399, forward strand.
AAAACTCACCTTGGTGCCAATTTAGCAGGCAATTTTATCACTGCGCCTATAGAAAATGCTCCACGAGCACTACGCCAAGGCCTCTGGTTAAACCATGAAATCAATCAGCTCTGCGCGACCCATGAACTAACTCAAGAACTGATGGATCACTTTCCTAAACAGTTATATAGCATAGCAGCAGACTTGATGTTCGTCAGTTTCGATCATTATTTAGCCTTCTACTGGGAAGAATATCATCACCTTCCACTGCCAGAATTTAGCCAAAAAGCCTATGCTGAACTGGCTCAATATGCCGCAAAAGCCGATGAATATCATCCTCAGCCATACCTAAATATCATCGCCGATATGCGCCGTGAAGATTGGTTAAATCATTATGCTTGCGCCAAAGGCATCCAACAGGCATTAGCGCAAAGGGCAAAAGGTCACCCACAAAGTGCCTTATTTAACGGAGCGGATAAGATTTTAGCTAAAATGCAAATCGAAACGGAAACTGCATTTCGCACCTTTTACCCCCAACTGATGGCCTATACCCGTATTTGGAGTCGTAAAACCCCAAGTGAATACTTACCCGAGTAATTTAACCAAAGGATTAAGCTTCACTATACGAGCATTAAGCCTACGAGTTTGAGCGAACCAGTTTGCGATAATTCATAAAACCTAGGATAAAGTCACTGTGACACGTGTAACCCCAACGGCTACGTCATCTCAATCAAAGGGGTGGAGACAAACACTTCAAAGCCCTAGATTTTGGCTAAAGCAGCTTAGGGATCTGGCCATTATGGCGCTACTACTCTATGGGGTAAGCCTCTATTTACAACGGGATATGGTCACCGGAGAAGCCCCAACACTCAACGGTATCGCCATTGATGGCAGTCATCTTGCGCTAGATACCGCGCAAAGCAAGCCCACCTTAGTGTATTTCTGGGGGACTTGGTGTCCAGTATGCCGCGTAACTTCGCCTATGGTTGAGACCATCAACCAAGATCATCGAGTGATTTCAGTCGCCGTAGCTTCAGGCAGTGATAGCAGCATTCAAACCTATATGGACGATCATCAATATCGTTTTCCAGTGCTGAACGATGACAGTGGCGAGCAAAGTGCTAAGTGGGGTGCGATGGCATTTCCAGCTATCTATATTGTCGATACGCAAGGAGATATTCGTTATGTCACTTCGGGTGTCACATCCACTTGGGGAATGAAGTTCAGATTATGGTTAGCGCAGCTTTAATGCCAATGACATTGTTTGAGAATATACTGCTTAGTGACTGATATTTTGCTAGTATGGCCGCGCAAAAGATGAGGATACGATGCAGATATTTGATTACCACCCCCCTTCCGTCCCTTGGTTAGATCTTCGCTATCAAGATAGAGATGTGATCATTATTAATAAACCTTCGGGCTTATTGTCTAATCCTGGCAGGGCAGCACATACCTTCGATTGTGCCCTCACTCGGCTACAAAGCTTGTATCCCGAAACCATTCTGGTGCACAGACTCGACTGCGCCACCTCAGGTATTATGGTTTTTGCGCGCAATAAAAAAGCGGAATCCCACTTAAAAACCCAATTCCAAGATAGGCAAAACGAGAAGGTGTACATTGCAGAGGTCATGGGACTGGTCGAGCAGGATGCAGGTATTATTGATTTAGCCATTGCCCCCGATCCTGAGCATCCGCCCTATCAAAAGACTGAACCTGTAGGAACAGCTAACGCCAAAAGCGCACTTACTCATTACCGCGTGTTAGCAAGGCGAGCAAACAGCACCTTAATGGAATTAACCCCAGAAACCGGCCGTACCCACCAGCTTAGGGTGCATATGTTGGCCCTAGGGCATCCCATTTTGGGAGATGAATTTTACGGTGATGCCAAAGTGATTAAGGCAAGAGCGAGATTATGCCTGCACGCACAAAGCTTACGTTTTACCCATCCCTATTCGGGTAAAACTATGCACTTTTACAGTAAGCATCCATTCACTGAATAATCGGCGCCAAATACAAGAGGTCGCCCTAAGCGACCTCTACTTTAGGCAGACTGAGTATCTGTCCGCCTACCAACTGATTAGCTTGATGAACTTATATATTCATTAGGCTACACGCTGATTAAAATCGATATCTGCAATTAATTTATCAACCTGAAAATAACTGCCCTGCTCATTACAGAATTGCAGTTGCATGGAAGGCGTGATCATAAAATACTCACCGAAGAAATTACCGCCTACGTCTTCCACTTTTTGGCCCTGCGGCGTCTCGGTTAAATTCACTTCATCCAAACTATGGCAGCCATCGCTAAACCAAGTTTCTAAATAATACTTATCCGCTTCTTTGTAGAGTGTGATTTTGTCACCAAGCAGTGGACGTTCGTCTAACCAACGACCAATAATTTCACGATTTTGCATATCTGTCTCCCGCCAATGAAGGCGACGGCGTTTTTCAATCCCAGACATCCTGATATCCTTATGCAATACCCAATCACCTAAAGTGAACGTCAGTTGTGGTAGTACATTAAGCATAGAACCCATTTAACGCTTTACTCCCCGAGCACAAATTCCACCTAACCCCAAAAATGTAAATGATTAGTTAAGTATAGTTTGCTAAACATTTAAAAAATAAAAGATAATTTCGCTTGATTAATTAATCGGCAGTGTAGCTTAATTAGAAAATAAAAACGCGATCTTTATCACTATTTACCGATTGCTAAAGTAAAGCGAAATACTCTATTGAATTGTCGTTAAATTCATCACCCATGAATGAGATTGTTACATCTTTTATTGTCCACTCTCAGCGAGATTCTGATATAACAAGACGCGTTAGATCGCCCTACAAATAAACAACAATAAAGCAGGAAGCCTATGCACAATATTCATCGCCGCCATTTTCTTAAAGCCGCAGGCGCCGTCACTGCGGGCCTTGTTACGGCCAATATTGCCCTCAACGCTAACGCCAGCAGCGTTGCTCCCAAACCTCGTAGTGGAAAATCCGTCATCGGACTTATCGCCCCAAAAATGGAGGTCGTTCGAGTCGGATTTATCGGTGTGGGTGAGCGTGGATTTAGCCATGTCGAGCAATTTTGTCACTTAGAAGGCGTAGAACTTAAAGCCATTTGTGATACCCACCAAGCCGTTGTTGATAGAGCTGTGGAGCATATCGTTAAGCAAAAGCGCCCAAAACCTGCGGTCTATACAGGCAATGATCTTAGCTATCGTGAGCTTTTAAACCGTGATGATATTGATATTGTAATTATTTCCACTCCTTGGGAATGGCATGCTCCAATGGCAATCGACACCATGGAAAGTGGCAAACACGCCTTTGTTGAAGTGCCACTGGCCCTCACAGTCGAAGAATGCTGGCAAATTATCGATACCGCCGAGCGTACCCAGAAAAACTGTATGATGATGGAAAACGTCAACTACGGCCGTGAAGAACTCATGGTGCTTAACATGGTGCGCCAAGGGTTGTTTGGCGAATTACTCCATGGTGAAGCAGCTTATATCCATGAACTGCGTTGGCAAATGAAGGAAATTGACCATAAAACCGGTTCATGGCGTACTTATTGGCATACCAAGCGCAATGGTAACTTGTACCCCACCCACGGTTTGGGCCCTGTTTCGCAGTATATGAATATCAACCGTGGCGATAGATTCGATTATCTGACCTCCATGAGTTCGCCAGCCTTAGGCCGCGCTTTATACGCTAAGCGAGAATTTCCAGCCGATCATGAACGTAATCAGCTCAAATACATTAATGGCGATATGAGTACGAGTCTTATCAAAACCGTTAAGGGCCGAACCATTATGGTTCAGCACGATACCACCACCCCAAGACCTTACAGCCGCCATAATCTAATCCAAGGTACCAATGGTGTATTTGCAGGCTTCCCGAATCGCATTGCAGTCGAAAATGACGGTTTTGGAACGAGCTACCACAAATGGGACACGGACATGCAAAAGTGGTACGACAAATACGATCATCCATTGTGGCAACGCATTGGAAAAGAAGCTGAAATCAACGGCGGCCACGGCGGTATGGATTTTGTGATGCTTTGGCGAATGATCTATTGCCTACGTAACGGCGAGGCGCTCGATCAGGATGTCTATGATGGCGCCTCCTGGTCTGTGGTCAATATTTTAAGTGAGCAATCACTGAATAACCGCAGTAACTCAGTGAATTTCCCCGACTTTACCCGCGGTGCATGGGAACATGCTAAACCCCTAGGGATTGTCGGCGCCTAAATCACGTGAGGATGAGAGCTTATACCAATCACATTAAATATCTAATCAGTTCAGAGCCTCACAGGCATTTCAATCCAAGGCGCATTGACGCAGAAATGGTCATTCCCTTTTAAGTCAATGCAACACCGGAGTGTGATGCCTGTGAGGCACCCGAAGGGCGGGTTTCAACGCGCATTATACTGCGTTTAAGGCTTTCGACAGAGCACCACTATGCCTTCAAGCCTTCGCCTTGTCTAAAGCGCGTTGAACTCCCGCTGAATGAACAGATATTTAATACGATTGGTATTAGATTAAGGGGACAAGCCCTAGCTTATCCCCTTAATCTTTTGACTCAATAACAACCTATTGATTTAATTTTTAATGCAAAATCACCACCTTGCTGCGCACCAATCACCAGCCCTATGCTGGTTAATCGCCGAAGGTCAATCGCTGCACCCGCTATAGGTTTACCACGGCACTGGGGATGAAAGTTCGTAAATGGGATTTCGATTCGTTGCCAATGAATCGCACTCGCGCCACTCACCCCAAAGGTTTGATGGGTTGGCGCTGGCATAATTGCTTGATAGACAGTACTTTGTGGGGTATCAGCATCTTTTAGATTCACTTTGTATTGCTTGCTCCGGTCACTATCAAGTTCGAGATAAATCCCCGTAAACTCAGCTACATTGACGTGTTCAAACTCACAACGCACCGACGCAAACCCGCCTCCATTCGCAAGCGATACATGGCCACTAAAAATCCCATAACCTAAAGGGGAAATGGTGAGCTTACTGCGTGACAAACCACCCATTACGGTGTCATTAACACCATACCAAGACGTTGCCGCACTTAAGTCTTTAAAATCGAAAAGGATCATAACTACTCCCATAAAAAAAGCAGCCACCGAAGTGACTGCTCTTATGATACTTTCTTCTACACTAACAACAGCACACTTTATCCAAGTTTAGCTTTGTTTTCAGCGGCTTCACAAGCGGCAGCGGTAAAAATCACGTCCGTAGAGCTATTCAGGGCGGTTTCGGCAGCATCTTGAATCACACCGATAATAAAGCCTACCGCAACGACTTGCATGGCAACATCGTTAGAAATACCAAACAAACTACAGGCCAGCGGGATCAGCAGTAAGGAGCCGCCTGCAACGCCCGATGCACCACAGGCCGAAATTGCTGCCACTATGCTGAGCAGCAAAGCCGTTAACAAATCGACTTGAATGCCTAAAGTATGAGCCGCGGCTAACGTCAATACGGTAATAGTAATCGCCGCGCCGCCCATGTTGATAGTCGCCCCTAAAGGGATAGAAACAGCGTATGTATCTTCATGCAGCTTTAACTTTTCACACAATGCCATGTTGACCGGAATATTGGCCGCACTTGAACGAGTAAAAAATGCTGTCATGCCACTTTCACGCAGACAACGAATCACAAGTGGATAAGGATTACGTTTAATTTTCACATAAACAATCAATGGGTTAACAATTAAAGCAATGATAGCCATCGCACCGAGTAATACGGCTAATAACTGCGCGTAGCCCGCAATTGCAGCAAAACCTGTTTCGGCAAAGGTGGCAGCAACTAGGCCAAAAATACCAATTGGTGCTAAACGAATAATAAAATGTACCATTTGCGAAATACCATGGCTGACATCCGCAAACACTTGTTTGGTTGAGTCGCTCGAATGATGTAGAGCCAAACCAAGACCCACACCCCAAGCCAAAATACCAATATAGTTACCCGTCATTAGCGCGTTAACTGGGTTATCAACCAGTTTGAACAACAGGGTACTGATCACCTCACTAATCCCTTGCGGTGGACTGGTGCCTTCAACACCTGCGGCCAACACGAGAGTCGTCGGAAACATCATACTTAAAATGACCGCAGTTAATGCAGCAGCGAAGGTACCCAATAAGTACAGCACCACGATCGGGCGCATATTGGTTTGAGAATTTTTCTTTTGATTGGCGATAGAGGACGCCACGAGAATAAAAACTAAAATTGGCGCGATAGCTTTTAATGCACCAACGAATAAACTGCCTAAAAACGCGACTTGCTTGGCCCATTCATGTGAAAAACTGGCTAAAGCAACACCAGCGATAATCCCCACGAGAATTTGCAGTACCAAACTGCCATTAGCCAACTTGGCTAAAAAAGATGATTCCTGTTTCATTATTTAACCTATCGTTATTATATTTTGGCTGAGTTTCCCCATCCCACACCTTCAAAATTGAGGCCAATTAGGTTTTTATAGGATGTGACTTAACTTGTCTAGCTTTGCAGGGAAATAAGCTGATTAAATTACCCAGCCCATGCAAAACCCTTACAAAAATCCAACAAGGAACTAATTTGCTCGCTTAGCCGCCAACTCGGCGCCCCGTAACATGGCTTCCACCAGCTCATGGGCATCAAACTTAGTCAATGCCTCATTTGCCCCCACTTGATGGGCTTGGCTGACACTGATCTCACTCGACAACGAGGTATGCAGAATAATATAAGCGTTGGCCAGCTGTGGATTATCACGGACTTCAAATGCCAGCTCATAACCATCAAGCCCTGGCATTTCAATATCGCTGACAAGAATATCAATCGGATGGTGCTCGGCCGCGGCCTGCTCCATAATTGAGAGCGCCTCTTTACCGTCTGGAGTAACAAAATAAGGAATATTAATGCTATCGAGCGCATCGGAGAGCTGCTTGCGGGCCACCTTAGAATCATCGACCAAGAGAATCCGCATAGGTTTTAATTTCTCCCGCTGCACATCCGTTAAAATAGCGCGATTAGCCTCGGGGGCATCAGGGAACACCTTAGACAGCAACAGCTCAACATCAAGCAACTGCACTAACTGATTATCGTAGCGCGTCACCCCGGTTAAAAAGGCATTTTTGCCTAAATTTGCCGATGGCGCCTCAATGTCGCGCCAATTGCACTCGATAATCTTATCAATGGCGCGCACTAAAAATCCGATAATCATCCGCTGACAATCAGTAATGATAATATAGCAATGCTGACGTTCTTCATCACTGATAGGCCGATAACCAATCGCGGCAGCCATATCTACCACAGGAATGGTATGGCCGCGAATGGTTGCTGCACCAAGGATGGTGGGATGGGATTGAGGAATTTTACTCAGCGGCGTGTAGGGCACTAACTCACGAATTTTAAGTGTGCCTAAGGCAAACACCTGATGTTGTGATAACCTAAAAAGGAGTAAACCTTGTGACTGATTTGCCTTACTTTTCATAATAAAACGCAGAACTCACTCAAATTCAACTGCCCATATCTTAACCTTAGCATGACTTAAAAGTGATGACTAAGGTCAAATGTGATGAAATCAGTCATTTCCTTAACCCTTCACGGCATTCATTGCCAATATGGGACTAATCCTGCAAAGCATAGAGCACGTCGAAGGCAAACTGATCCCACCCCTCAGCGCTAAAAGCAATGTCGCGAATACTGCGAACTTGGCTTACAGCATGCAAAGGCGCAGCGCCATTGACCATAAGATAGTAGGCCATGATAAGCCCTGTGCGATCTTTGCCAGAACGACAATGAACTAACACGGGTAAATTATCAGCCTCACATTGTTGAATAAAAGCGAGTGCCCTCGGTAATTGGGCGACACAAATGGCGATATCCCCATCCTGAGGCGGCACATTACGGGAAAAGGGAATACATTCATAACGCAATCCATGATGCTGAAAACTGCTAGGCTCACAGCCCTCTCCGCCATTAACAGACAACACAGCGCGGATCCCCGCCGCCTTGAGTTCGGCTAAATCCCAAGGGTCCTTATTCGGACCACTTCGACCTGCAATTTTACCTTCAACTAACCAAAATAAATGCTGCATACTGCCCCTACAAAACCAATTCGAAGGAACGTGAAGATACGCTAAACATAACTCACGCCTAAAGAATTAAGACTTTTTACCCCAAAATTCAACATTCGCTGCGGGTAACTGCTTACGTTTTTTCTTGCCAGTGCCTTCAGGCTTGGCCTGAGGTTTTTCCTGCGCTAACACTTCAAGCGGTATTTCGGCATTGGCTTCAAATCCGGGGATTTGTTCACGTACAAGTTTGATTTTGTTTTTCTTTTCAATCACGCCAAAGTGATGATATTCCTCATGGGAAATCAAGGTCACCGCCAACCCCGCCTCTCCCGCGCGGCCGCTACGACCTATACGATGCATATAGTCGGCTGGACTTCTTGGCAAATCGAAGTTAATCACGACGGGGAGTTTATCAATATCAATACCACGGGCTGCGATATCGGTCGCAATCAAAACACTGATTTCGCCACTTTTAAAGCCATCGAGTACCCGAGTTCGCGCGCCTTGCGCCTTATCGCCATGGAAGACTTCGGCACTGATCCCACGCTTAGATAACTTCTGTGCGAGGTGATTACAGGTGTTTTTAGCGCTAACAAAGATAAGCGCCTGCGACCACTGATGCTGTTTAATCAAGTGGGCCAACAACGCCGTTTTTTGTTCACGGTTCACGGTTATCACACGCTGCTCAATGGTACTTTCTTGCTCACTTTGCAGATGATATTCAAGCGGTTGATGGAGTAATTGGGTTGTCAGTGCACGCACTTCTTCCGGGAAGGTCGCCGAAAACAATAAGGTTTGTTTCTTAGCGGGAAGCGCCTCAAGCACTTGCTTAAGTTCATCGGTAAAGCCAAGGCTTAACATACGATCCGCTTCATCCAACACTAAGGTCGAAACGCGATTGAGCTTAAGCGCATTACTGGCTAATAAATCCAGTAAACGCCCAGGCGTTGCAACCAGAACATCCGCGCCAGCGCGTAGGCTTTGCATTTGCAGATTGACAGACACACCACCAAAAGCGGCGACAATCTTAAGTTGGCCATTGAAGTGGGATGCATAGGATAAAAAGCTATCGGCAACTTGCTGTGCCAATTCGCGTGTAGGTACCAGCACCAAACAACGTACAACACCGGCCGACTTATCAGCACTTTTTGCTTCACTCAAACGCTGCAATAAGGGCAATGCAAAAGCAGCGGTTTTTCCGGAACCGGTATTCGCCCCCGCTAACACGTCTTGCCCACTGAGCACGGCTGGAATGGTGGCCGCTTGTATCGGAGTGGGAGAAACATAACCTAGCTCAGAGAGTCGGTTACATAACGGTGCAATAATGCCAAGTTCGGCAAAGCTGGCTACGGAGGAAGAAGCTTGGGTCATAAAAAAGTACATGGCTCATCAATAACAAATATGACGGCTATTCTAACGTAAAATGCGCGCCCTTGCTTGTCGATTCCAGCATTAACAGTTGCTGTTTCATATCAAGTCCATAGGCATAACCGGTTAATTGGCCATTTTTACCGATAATACGATGACAGGGCACAATAACCGCGATGGGATTAGCGCCATTGGCCGCGCCCACAGCACGAACGGCTTTGGGTCTTGCGATACGCTCGGCAATATCGGCATAGCTGCAACATTGCCCATAGTCTACTGCAATAAGTGCCTGCCAAACCTGACGCTGAAACTCGGTACCCTTAGGCGCCAAACTCAAGTTGAACTGGGTTAAGTCACCACTAAAATATTGCGATAGCTGGGCTTTAGCTTGCTCAATATGCTCATTCGCCCGCGCGTATTCCGCTTCGCTGGTATGCCGCAGAAGGATCTCCGTACGACTCGAACCCATCACAGTTACGTGGCTTAATCCGTAAGCATTGGCATTAAGTTGTAACTCGCCCACTGGCGTTACGAGTGTCGCCATAGCACAAGGTTGGTAATCCTTGGCCGTTGGTGCACTCAACAATTGAGATAACATCGTACTCATCGTAAATCTCACCTTTTAATGATTAAAGTGACTGAATATTACGCATTCGACCAGAGTTGGAAGGTCAAATAACTCCCCCAAGGGGCAATATCTGCGCTAATACGTTGACAAAGCGTTAGATAATCGAGTTGTTTCAACGATTGTGCATCCAATCCATTTTGCTCAGCCACACTCGCCAGTAATTGTTTTTTCACAATAAGATCAGTGTGAAGGAAAATATTCGGATCGCCAAGCCCACGTAATTTTGCATAGGCAATCGTCCAAGGGCCGATACCTTTGACCTCAAGCCAATCATCAACACTCGCATAAGGATGCTCACAGATAAACGCCGCGAGCGCATTGAGCGCCAGCTTGCGCGCACCGGGCATTTTCAATTCATCCAAACTAGCACTGCGAATCGCCTGCGGTGTGGGAAACAAGCGATATTCTCGCCCATTTAAACTAAAGCGTTCACCATAGGCGTCGACCAATAAATTGAGTAACTTAGTGGCCTGCTGCACACTCACCTGCTGCCCTAAAATGGCTCGGCAGCCCGCCTCAAACAGAGAGCCCGCGCCTGGGATCCTAAGCCCTGATTTAGGGATTCGTTTAAGATCGGTCAAACGCTGTAAGTTATGTTCAATCTGCTGCATATCGGCATCGAGATCTAAAATGCGCCTCACTTGGGTAATGAGCTTTTGTAGGCCCGCTATGGGCGAGTCTGCCGTTAATGTCAGCGTGAGTTTAAAGCGATGTAAAAGCCCCTCATGGATGATGTGCACCACCGCACGTATATCGTCGATTTGCAACGTGCGACCATACTCAAATGTATCTTGGGAAATGACTTCGTTAGAGTCATGGTGCGCGCCCTCGCGAAACCACTCCATTCCTGCCACGGCGCGCAGACGATAAAAGGCCAGCTGCGCCTGCCAATCGAGCGGGGGTCGATAGTACTGATAGAGGCTCAAACTGTGCGCAGGCATTTCCTGCGTACAAGCCGTATCGGTGCACTCCCCTTCATCTGTTTTAGCTGTCGACTTTTGGCTGGATTTTCGTAATTGCGTCGGCGTTAATTGCAGTGTCTGCTGAAACGCTTCATTGAAACGGCGAATACTATTAAATCCTGCAGCAAGGGCAACCTGAGTGATAGGTAGCTGCGTTTGATGCAATAACTGCTTAGCAAACAACAGTTGCCGATAGAGCGCATATTGCTTAGGTGATGTGCCAAAGCCAGAAGTAAACAACTTATTTAAATAGCGACTACTGATCCCCAGTTTGTCCGCCAACGCTTCGACCGTTAATCCATGTTCACCCGATAAGGCGCCGGCTTCAATCAAACCAATAGCCCTATCTAAGGTAGTGCCTGTGCCTTTCCACGGATTAGAGCCCGGCGCACTATCTGGCCGGCAACGAAGACACGGTCTGAGTCCCGCCTGCGCGGCTTTGATAGCTGAATCAAAATAACGCACGTTTTCTTCTTTAGGTGCAACGGCGGGACAAACGGTTCGGCAGTAAATGCCCGTACTTAACACGCCCACAAAGAACTTACCGTCAAAACGTGGATCGCGGCTGGTGCGGGCTTCACGGCAAACGTTCGCGGATAAATGACAATCCTGTAACGCTACAGATACTTGCTCGAGTGGCGGTTTAGCGGCTGAATTTAGGCTCACGGATATTTGCTTCATTTGTCTGTTTGACTCGCTGACACACCATTTTGTACTTGTCGGTTAGATTAAGTCACCCTATGCTAACACACTCGCGGAAAACGGAACTGGATCATTGCGAGTGCTTTTAAAGCTCAAGATCCTGCTAGACTCATCAACGTTTTTTCCTCAATTTTTTCAATCTATAAAGAGCCAATTCATGTTTAAACGATTTGAATCTTGGGTGGAAGCCCTACCGGATGGCGAACCAACCAAACCTCCAACGGGGGTCTATGCATTTTGCCGACACTACACTAAGGGTTATGAATTACCACTTATCTTGATGTCAGTGTTAACGGCTTTCATCGCCATGCTCGAAGTTTCACTCTTTGGCTTTATGGGGCAATTAGTCGATTGGTTAGTGAAAAAAAGCCCTGAGACGCTCTATCAAGATGAAGGTTCAACGCTGATATTAATGGGTGTAATGGTCCTGGTGGTAATGCCATTGTTAGTGTTATTTCATGCGCTAATCATGCATCAAACCTTACTGGGCAATTATCCGATGTCGATCCGCTGGCTTGCACACCGTTATTTGCTCAAGCAAAGCGTGTCCTTCTATCAGAATGATTTTGCTGGACGTATTGCCACTAAGGTGATGCAAACTTCACTTGCGGTGCGTGAAACCGTGATGAAATTACTCGATGTATTGGTGTATATCCTCGTGTACTTCACCTCAATGCTGGTCATGGTGGCCAGTGCCGATGTGCGTCTAGTGATCCCAATGTTGATTTGGTTGGCGCTCTATATTGGCTTGCAATGGTATTTTGTGCCGCGTCTTAAAACGGTTTCAACCGAGCAGGCCGATGCCCGCTCGACAATGACAGGGCGGATTGTCGACAGTTACACCAATATCACCACGGTGAAGCTCTTTGCCCATACGGATAAAGAAGCTGATTACGCCAAAGCAAGTATGCGCAGTTTCCTCGATACGGTTTATCGCCAAATGCGCCTCGTCACGGGGATCAGCGTCAGTGTACAAATCATTAACTACATGCTTGCCTTCAGTATTGCCGCCGTGTCAATCGCGCTGTGGAGTGACAATGCCATCTCGGTCGGTGCAATTGCAATTGCCGTGAGTTTAGCGCTGCGCCTCAATGGGATGTCGCAATGGATCATGTGGGAAATCAGTTCATTATTTGAAAATATCGGTACGGTTACCGACGGGATGAACACCCTTTCCAAGACCACACTCATTCAAGACTCGCCGGATGCAAATACCTTAGTCGTGAAGCAAGGCCGGATCGATTTTAATCAGGTGAGCTTTCATTATGGCGAAGAAGCTGGCGTGATCGACGAACTCAACCTCAATATCAAAGCGGGTGAGAAGGTCGGCCTTGTCGGCCGCTCTGGTGCGGGTAAATCCACCCTAGTCAATCTGTTAATGCGCTTTTACGATGTTGAGAAAGGCCAAATTTGTATTGATGGACAAGACATTAAGTCGGTTAAACAGGATTCGCTACGTTCACAGATTGGTATGGTCACCCAAGATACCTCCCTACTCCATCGCACCATTCGGGAGAATATTCTTTACGGCAATCCAGGGGCGAGCGAAATCCAACTCGAACATGCAATTAAACAAGCTCAGGCCCATGATTTTATTAATGAACTAACCGATCCTAATGGCAATCATGGCTTAGATGCTCAAGTTGGAGAACGTGGGGTAAAACTCTCCGGTGGACAGAGACAACGTATTGCAATTGCTAGGGTGCTATTAAAAAATGCACCGATTTTACTGCTTGATGAGGCCACCTCAGCATTGGACTCCGAAGTTGAAGCTGCAATCCAAGAAAGCTTGTACGAATTGATGCAAGGCAAAACGGTGATTGCCATCGCCCATCGATTATCGACTATTGCTGCAATGGACAGATTAATCGTGCTCGATCAAGGACGTATCGTCGAGCAAGGAACACATCAAGAGTTGATTGCTGCTGGTGGTATCTATGCCCAGCTATGGGCTCACCAAACAGGCGGATTTTTAGGGGTTGATTAGTTCTGAATTGTAACTTATCTATTTGATTTTTTTTTTAAGGCGACACTAAGTCGCCTTTTTATTTATACCAATCGTATTAAATATCTGTTCATTCAGCGGGAATTCAACGCGCTTTAGACAAGGCGAAGGCTTGAAGGCATAGTAGTGCTCTGCCTAAGCCTTAAACGCAGTATAAAGCGCGTTGCCATACAGTGAACATCTGCCGCCCTTTGGGAGCCACACAGGCATCCCACTCCGGTGTTGCATTGACTTAAAAGGGAATGACCATTTCTGAATCAATGCGCCAGGGATTGAAATGCCTGTAATGTTCTGAACTGATTAGATATTTAATGTGATTGGTATTAAAACAATTTCGCACTAAATTACGTTGATAATTTTCCAACACATTTGGGATCGTGTAATGACTGCAATCATTAAATAAACACAACGCGATTATTCCCTCGCATGTCAATTGGAGTCTTTACACCAACTGGAAAAGGTGGGCGGACCTAATAAGCTGACACAAGATAAGGTATTCAAGGTTTACTGACGCTGTTAGTTTGGCGAAACAAGCGTTGTAAACTCGATCCTTGCATCCAACAGCGAACCACCATTTCAAAACTGCTATTCCAATGTGCATTAGGCAAGTCAAATACCCATTACAAACTGAGAAAACCGATAAAAGTTGGCTTGTGGCTTGTGGGACGATAAATAACTTTAGATACAAAAAAACCACCTTTAGGTGGTTTATTGTCTTCAACTAACATTAGCGATTAACATTAGTTGATGTGGTATCCCCTAGGGGATTCGAACCCCTGTTACCGCCGTGAAAGGGCGGTGTCCTAGGCCTCTAGACGAAGGGGACACAAGGACTTATGTTTTTCCTCATAACAGAGGTCTTGCTATTTATCACAAACAACTCGTTAGTTATTTGCGATGCGCTCTATCTGATTAGGGATAGAGTGGTATCCCCTAGGGGATTCGAACCCCTGTTACCGCCGTGAAAGGGCGGTGTCCTAGGCCTCTAGACGAAGGGGACACAAGGACTTATGTTTTACCTCATAACTGAGGTCTTACTATTTATCTCAAACAACTCGTTAGTTATTTGAGATGCACTCTATCTGATTAGGGATAGAGTGGTATCCCCTAGGGGATTCGAACCCCTGTTACCGGCTATTTATCCCAAACAACTCGTTAGTCATTTGGGATGAAAGTGGTATCCCCTAGGGGATTCGAACCCCTGTTACCGCCGTGAAAGGGCGGTGTCCTAGGCCTCTAGACGAAGGGGACACAAGGACATATTAATTTGACAACTATTATGACTAACAGTGCTCTCGCTTAATATGGCGAAATTGGTGGAGCTAGACGGGATCGAACCGTCGACCTCTTGCATGCCATGCAAGCGCTCTCCCAGCTGAGCTATAGCCCCAAACTCTTTCGACAAAACTGAAACTCAGTATATCGCAGAAATTTAGATTTGTTCTTACCAGACAACTCGTTAGCTATTTGGTAGGAGCACTATGTCGTAAAACATAGTGGTATCCCCTAGGGGATTCGAACCCCTGTTACCGCCGTGAAAGGGCGGTGTCCTAGGCCTCTAGACGAAGGGGACACAAGGACATATTAATTTGAACAACCTACTCAGGAAGTATCCCGCTTAATACTGGCGGTAAGTTTGGTGGAGCTAGACGGGATCGAACCGTCGACCTCTTGCATGCCATGCAAGCGCTCTCCCAGCTGAGCTATAGCCCCAAACTTATCAAGCTACATTTAAGTGCACTACAAGCATTCGCTCGTCTGTGTCTCAACTGCGAGGCGCATTCTATGCAGCACACCTAAATGTGTCAACTCGTTTTTTAGGAATTTATTCTATCTGCTACAAATTCAATCGCTTTGGATATTCTTTGCTCAGAGCGTGCCTTTCCTATTAAGAATAAGGTGATATCTAAGCCAGGAGACTGCCCTGCCCCGGTCACAGCGACACGCAATGGCATACCCACTTTGCCCATACCCACTTCTAATTCTGCAGCAGTAGCTTCAATCGCCTGATGAATAGCCTCAACCGTCCACTCAGGTAATGCCGCTAACTTTTGTTGCACTAATTGTAATGGCTCAAGCGCAACACCACGCAAATGCTTTTTCGCCTGCTCGGCATCGAACTCTGCGAAGTCTTCATAGAAGTAGCGGCTAGAAGCGGCTAACTCTTTTAACGTTTTGGCACGTTCAGCCAATGCGGTCACTACAGCTGATAAAGCTGGGCCATTTGAGGTATCAATCTTTTGATCCTCCATATGCCACTGTAGGTGGGAAGCCACATATTCAGGGTCGAGCGTCTTAATATAGTGTTGGTTTAACCAAACCAGTTTTTCGGTATTAAAGGCAGAAGGTGCTTTGTTAATGTCATCTAACTTAAAGAGCTGCTTCATTTCTTCTAAAGAGAACACTTCTTGGTCGCCATGTGACCAACCTAAACGTACTAAATAGTTAAGCAGTGCTTCAGGCAGATAACCATCATCACGGTACTGCATAACACTGACTGCACCGTGGCGCTTAGACAGCTTGGCACCATCATCCCCTAAAATCATCGACACATGAGCATATTCAGGAATGGGTGCGCCCAGTGCTTTAAGAATGTTGATTTGACGTGGCGTGTTGTTGATATGGTCTTCACCACGCACCACACAGGTAATACCCATATCCCAATCGTCTACTACTACACAGAAGTTATAGGTAGGCACGCCGTCGGTACGGGCGATGATCAAGTCATCTAGTGCATCGTTTGAGAATTCGATACGGCCACGGACGTGATCATCAAATACCACTGAACCGCCGATGGGGTTTTTGAAACGCACCACAAAAGGTTCGTCAGTGTCACGCGCGGGCAAGTTACGGCAGCAACCATCGTATTTTTGCGCTTCGCCATTTGCAGCTTGTGCTTCTCTTAAGGCATCGATACGTTCACGCGAGCAGTAACATTTATAAGCTGTGCCCTGCTCTAACATTTGCGCGATGATTTCGTTATAACGATCAAAACGCTTAGTTTGATAGTACGGGCCCTCATCCCAAGTTAATCCTAACCAGTTCATGCCCTCTAAAATGGCATCACAAGCGGCCTGAGTAGAACGCTCAATATCCGTATCTTCAATACGTAAAACAAACTCACCATTATTGGCTCTGGCTTGTAACCAAGAATAAAGTGCAGTACGGGCACCGCCCACGTGCAAAAAGCCTGTTGGGCTTGGGGCAAAACGCGTCTTAGTTGTCATAATGGGGCACTAACCTATATAAAGTCGTCTAGATAAAGACAATCACGATAAAAAGTGGGCTTATTCTAGCAGCCTAAGTCAGCACTGCAAATGGAACATATCAGCAGGTATTACAGATACCCTAAAAGTCATTGCTCAAGTTCGATAGAGATGCCGATTGTAGGCATCGCAGTCAAGATAAAAAGCAAGCGCATTAACTACGTCGCAGGCTGAATAAACTCAAGTAGCGATTTCTATCAATCTCTTAGAACTAATACCCCATAACCAACTTAAACATCCGTCATCCCGTTGGTAAAATAGCTTAGAAAGATTAGCTGTTATGACCTTTGCACTATTCACCATTGGCAAATAAACAAAACTTGCTTAAATGGCCCAATCTTAAATTGCCTAATAAAGTAACACTTTGAATGAGGTGGTGATTAACATTAAGTCAATGCGAACAAAAATAGCGCGACCAATGCTTTTTTCACTAAAAAGCGTTGACACCCGATCGAACCTCCCTATAATACGGCTCCACACAGCAGAGGTCGCTTAGCTCAGCTGGGAGAGCACCTCCCTTACAAGGAGGGGGTCACTGGTTCGATCCCAGTAGCGACCACCATGTGTTAAATTCAAATTTAATCATGGCTTAAACGTTGTTATATACCCGGGTCGCTTAGCTCAGCCGGGAGAGCACCTCCCTTACAAGGAGGGGGTCACTGGTTCGATCCCAGTAGCGACCACCATATAACCTCACTGTGTAGTCATTCCCAGGTCGCTTAGCTCAGCTGGGAGAGCACCTCCCTTACAAGGAGGGGGTCACTGGTTCGATCCCAGTAGCGACCACCATATTTCTGAGAATGACATTAAAATTGTATATTGTAAGAATTCCGGTCGCTTAGCTCAGCCGGGAGAGCACCTCCCTTACAAGGAGGGGGTCACTGGTTCGATCCCAGTAGCGACCACCATATTCTACAGTATCCAATAATGCCCAGGTCGCTTAGCTCAGCTGGGAGAGCACCTCCCTTACAAGGAGGGGGTCACTGGTTCGATCCCAGTAGCGACCACCATATACTTCAGCACAAATATTCCCCGGGTCGCTTAGCTCAGCCGGGAGAGCACCTCCCTTACAAGGAGGGGGTCACTGGTTCGATCCCAGTAGCGACCACCATATTTCCCTCATAATCTTTACCCTAACTGCATCTGAACTATGCTTGATCTAAATCAGCATGTACTTAAGTGGCTCTGTTACACAGAATCCTACCTATTTCTCGCTAAAATCGCGCTGATTTATTGTCTTGGGCTATTTGGAGATCAGTACTATGGCCAGTGTCAGTCAATCAGCATCCCTAACCAATATTGCAGCTTATCTTAAACATACCCATGCCTGTGACGAGCAAACCGCTCTGAGAGAAGCCCGTGAAGTTATGCAAAATCTCGTGAGCATGCGCCAAAAGGGCTTTATTACCGGCTGGTACTTCGATGAGCGAGGGCATTTGGAGTTACTCCCGAGTGATGAAATTCTTAAGCGAATTGGCGAAGACCATGGTTAGCGCTCATAGCATTTTCCGCATCCTTCTCCCCGATTTTCTTACCTCATAGTCTTTTTCAAACCGCTTTTGATCTAAAAGCAACTTATTTTGCTCAGTTAAACATCAACCTTAAAACCGAACCCATTAATACCACCAACTCACTATGGGTGGATTTCCACCCAAACCCAAAACCAGTGTGAGCGAGATCTCACCCACAAAACCCAAAGTGTGACAAAGGTCAAATCAAATACACTTTGTTAACCAAATACTTACAGAGCATGTCATAAGTTGGCGTGGTATTTGCCTTTATTAAGACAGACCTCAGGGAAATCAAGGCTGTATTCCTACTCACACTTGGTAACAAACTAACCAAGGCTGAGGACAAATCCTAACAACAGAAAAAGGAACTCAAAAATGACATTGAATCAGCAGATGGGTATCACACGTCCATTAAAAACCGTAGCTAAGATGCTGGCACTAGCCTCAGTGTTTGCTGCAAGCTTTAACGTATTTGCTGCCCCCGTTGAAATCAAATTCTCCCATGTGGTTGCAGAAAATACGCCAAAGGGTCAAATGGCGCTGAAGTTTAAAGAACTCGTTGAGCAACGTTTACCCGGTGAATATACAGTGAGTGTATTCCCTAACTCTCAGTTATTTGGGGATAACAACGAGTTAGCAGCACTTCTTTTAAACGACGTGCAATTTGTCGCACCTTCACTCTCTAAATTTGAGCGTTACACTAAGCGTCTACAGGTTTTCGACTTGCCATTTCTATTCAATGATATGGATGCAGTAAACCGTTTCCAACAAGGTGAAGCTGGTCAAGCACTGCTCAACTCAATGAGCCGTAAAGGGATTGTGGGTCTAGGCTATTTACATAATGGTATGAAGCAATTCACTGCCAACACTCCACTGAAGCAACCTTCCGATGCTAAAGGTTTAAAATTCCGCGTAATGGCATCTGACGTATTAGCCGCTCAGTTTGATGCTGTGGGCGCTATCCCAGTGAAGAAACCTTTCTCTGAAGTGTTCACCCTGCTGCAAACCCGCGCAATCGACGGTCAAGAAAACACTTGGTCTAACACCTACTCACAAAAATTCTATGAAGTTCAGAGCCATATTACTGAAAGTAACCACGGCGTGTTGGACTACATGGTCGTAACCTCTGATGCCTTCTGGAAAAGCTTACCAGCAGACAAACGTAAAGTGATCAAAGAAGCCTTAGATGAATCAATCGCTTTAGGTAATAAAATTGCTGCTGAAAAAGATAACGAAGACAAGCAATTAATCCTTGATTCTAAACGTTCACAACTGGTGAGCTTAACAGCTGAAGAGCGTCAAAAATGGATTGATGTGATGAAACCTGTTTGGGCTAAGTTTGAAGACCAAGTCGGTAAAGATGTGATTGAAGCCGCTGTTGCTGCAAATAAATAATAATGAAATAAGCCGCTTAATCTCATTTCGGGGTTAAGCGGTATTTGAGCGAGGGGGAGTACAGCTGTGATATCGCGAATTTTTGGTTATTTTGAAGAAGGGGTGCTTAACCTCTTGATCACCTTAATGACACTCTTAGTGTTTACAGAGGTAGTGGCACGATTTTTCTTTAATACCGGTTTTTTATGGATCCAAGAACTGACCTTGACCCTGTGTGGTTGGTTTGTACTCTTTGGGATGTCCTACGGAGTAAAAGTCGGCGCGCACATCGGTGTTGATGCTTTTGTAAAAAATCTCTCACCAAAGGCTAAAAAGGTCACATCCCTAGTGACAGCCTTGATTTGCTTGGCTTATTGCGGGCTTTTCCTGAAAGGTAGCTGGCAATATCTGTCGCAGATGTACCAAATTGGCGTGCCGATGGAAGATATTCACTTTCCTAAGTTTCTGTTAAACAGCTTAGATCCTGACTTTGCGTGGAACACATTAAAAATTGATGTCGAAGACGGTGCTGTGCCAATTTGGCTATCCCAAAGCATTCTACTGATTGGTTTTAGCATGTTAACTTGGCGTTTCTTAGAATTGTTTATCGCCATTTTACGCAACCAAGTATCCGGTTTCCAATTCGCCGATGAAGCGAAAGAAAGTATGCATTTAATTGATGACGGTGCTCAGCAAGTAAAGCAAGCCCAAACAGACAATAAGGAAGCGAAGTAATGGCGATTGCGACCCTCTTTACTGCCCTACTCGTCTGTATGTTTTTAGGCATGCCTATCGCGATTGCGTTAGGTTTCTCTAGCATGCTGACGATTTTATTATTCTCCAACGATTCACTTGCCTCTGTGGCATTAAAACTTTATGAGTCATCGTCCGAGCACTATACCCTGCTGGCGATTCCTTTCTTTATTTTGTCCTCAGCCTTCCTGTCAACGGGTGGAGTGGCAAGGCGGATCATTGATTTTGCAATGGACAGTATCGGCCATATTCGTGGTGGTTTAGCGATGGCTTCAGTAATGGCATGTATGCTGTTTGCGGCCGTTTCCGGCTCATCGCCAGCCACAGTTGCCGCCATTGGTTCGATTGTCATCGTGGGCATGGTCAAAGCGGGTTATCCCGAAAAATTTGCCTCTGGCGTGATTACTACCTCTGGCACCTTAGGGATTTTGATCCCACCATCGATAGTGATGTTAGTGTATGCTGCCGCGACCGAAGTCTCCGCAGCCAAAATGTTTATGGCAGGCTTAATCCCAGGGTTAATGATGGGTTTCCTGCTGATGATAGTCATTTATATCGTCGCACGTTTTAAAAACCTCCCATCACGCCCCTTTCCTGGCTTCAAACAACTGGGTATTTCCAGTGCTAAAGCCTTAGGCGGTTTGGCGCTGATCTTCATAGTATTAGGGTCAATTTACGGTGGTGTAGCCAGCCCAACCGAAGCCTCCGCCGTAGCTTGTATGTATGCATACTTTATTGCGGTATTTGGCTATCGTGATATTGGTCCACTGAAAAATGTTGCATGGCGCAACCCTAATGAAGCCATACCAAGTGCTATCGTTCGTAACTTAGGTCATATGGTACTTGGGCTGATTAAAACCCCTATCGACAAAGAAATCCGCCATGTGGTGCGTGATGGTGCCAAGGTCAGCATCATGTTGCTGTTTATTATTGCCAACGCCATGTTGTTTGCACATGTGCTCACCACTGAACGTATTCCGCATATTATTGCCGAGTATATTGTGGGCATGGGCCTACCAGCTTGGGGCTTCTTAATTATTGTTAACTTGCTGCTGTTAGCCGCGGGTAACTTTATGGAGCCATCGGCTATCGTGTTGATTATGGCGCCAATTCTATTCCCAATTGCCACCCAACTTGGTATTGACCCTATTCACTTAGGTATCATTATGGTGGTCAACATGGAGATTGGTATGCTGACGCCGCCGGTGGGGCTTAACCTCTTTGTAACGGCGGGGATCACTGGCCGCAGCATTGGCTGGGTAATTCAATCTGTACTACCTTGGTTAGTATTGATGTTGGCCTTCTTGGTACTTATCACCTATGTGCCACAAATCTCCCTGTTCTTGCCAGAATTACTGGACAAGCTCAACGGATATTAATCTTCAGGAATAAAGATTATTCCTTGATTCTAGATAGTTTTTAAGCGAGCCTACTCAGGCTCGCTTTGTTTTATTCCGTGTGGATCAGGATCGCCTGCTATGTTGCCCATGACGCCAAAAGCCAAACAACGTCTGTTTATGACCATAGTGCTACTTGCAGGTTTATTTGCCATCTTAAAATTAACTTACTGGGTGCATTTTTATCAGGGCAAAATAGACATCCAACAACAGTCAGAGAAACAACTCAAAGAACTAGTGAGCTTTCTAGATGGCGCTCTATCGCGGTATGAGAGTATTCCCCATGTGCTCTCTACCAACCCTATGCTTGCCAATGTACTCAACGACCAGCAAAATCTGCAAAAGGTACAAGAGCTCAACCTCTATTTAGAAGAAATTCAACATGTCACCGAGGCTTCTGATATATACCTAATTGATGCGCTAGGAATTGCGATTGCAGCTAGCAACTGGCAACAGCCTTTTTCATTTATCGGCAAAGACTACTCTTTTAGACCCTATTACACCGATGCCATTTCAGGCAATTTAGGTCGCTACTATGCGGTGGGCACCAGCTCGGATAAACGCGGCTTTTACTTTTCGTATCCTATTTATCAGCAAGGTGGAAAAGGCATTCTGGGCGCCATTATTGTGAAAGTGGATATCGCCGATATTGAGCAGCAAAGCACCAGTATAGCGATGGCAGGCCAATATCAATTCTTAATCAGCGATCCCGATGATATCGTGTTTATTTCCAGTGTTGATGAATGGCGTTTAACCTCACTGACGCCACTCACGCAAACTAAACAATATGCCTTAAATGCCTCGAAACGTTACGCAGAACGCCCCATTAGTGAATTGCTAATAAAACCACAATATCAAGATGACAGTACCAGTAACGGTCATATCTATCACATCCGCGAAGGCAACAGTCAGGCGCAATATATGGATACCCATCATTTGATGACCAAAGCCGGTTGGCGGGTGCATATTCTTGCACCTCTGAAACCGCTTCACGAGTCAATGCCAGCCCTCATGCTGTTATCGGCCTCTATCTACTTGCTGCTAGCCTTAGGTTTGCTCTTTAGCAGTGAGCGGCGCCGTAACTTGCAGCGCATGCAATTAGCCCAAAGTTTGCTGGAGCAACGAGTTGAGGAAAGAACTTACGATCTGCAGCAAGCCAATGACCGCCTAAAAGACACCCAAGATGAACTGATCCAAGCTGCCAAATTAACCGTCATCGGGAGTTTATCCGCCAGCATCAACCACGAGCTTAACCAGCCCTTGGCGGCCCTTCGCAGCTACGCGCAAAATACCCAAACTTTCCTTGCCCGCAATATGCAAGACAAGGCATTGGATAACTTGAAGATTATTATCGAGCTAACCGACCGCTTAGCCGATATTGTTGGCCAATTTAAAAGCTTTACCCGTAAGAGCCAAGGCACGGATAGTGCGACCGATCTTAAGGGCTGCATCAAGCAAGCACTGACCATAGTCCAACCCGAAATCGACAAACAAGGGGTTGAGCTCGATGTGCTTTTGCCCGAAGGACAATATCAGGTCTGGGGCGACAAGGTGCGATTACAGCAAGTGTTTGTCAATATTATGAGCAATGCGATTGTCGCCATGCAGCAATCGGTAATACGCAAACTGAGTATTAGGGTAAACTGCCAAGATAAGTTCTGTATCAGTATTCAGGACTCCGGCCCTGGAGTACGCGAAAGCCAAATGGAGAAAATTTTCGAGCCCTATTTCACCACCAGCGAGCGCACTGGCCTAGGCCTAGGTTTATCCATCTCCCAACGCATTATCGAGTCGATGCAGGGGCAGATTAACGTCGCCAATGCAGAAGACGGTGGCGCCATTTTCCAGATTATTTTACCGATTTATTTAGCCGAGGAACGCCAGTCATTATGAGTGTGCCCAATTCAATTCAAGACTATAGCGTACTCATCATCGACGATGAGCCCCATATTGGCACAGTACTAGTGCAACTTTTTGAACTCGAAGGTATAAAAGCCTTCGCAACCACAGATCCCAAAGGCATTGCCAAACTACTCGACAGAGACTGGGCTGGGGTGGTGATTTCTGATGTCAATATGCCGCAACTTGATGGCATCAGTCTGATGCAGCAAATCCGCCAGCAAGATGCCGATTTGCCCGTGGTACTCCTTACCGGCTTTGGCGATATCGCCATGGCAGTCAATGCCTTAAAGCAAGGCGCCTACGATTTTCTCGAAAAACCCTTTAACAACGAACATATGTTAGATGTGGTAAAACGCGCCCTAGATAAACGCAGCCTAACTCTTGAAAATCGTAAATTAAAGAAAGAGTTAGAAAGCCATAATGTGCCAGGGCCGCGGATATTAGGCCACAGTGTGGGCATTTTGCGTATGCGCCATATTATCGACCAAGTGATCGACACCCCTGCCGATGTGTTAATTGAAGGCGAAACTGGCACAGGTAAAGAATTAGTCGCCCGCTACTTACACGACCACAGCAATCGCAACCAAGCCAACTTTGTCGCCATTAACTGCGGCGCCATTCCTGAAAACTTGATTGAGAGCGAGTTATTTGGCGCCGAAGCCGGCGCGTTTACTGGCGTCGATAAACTGCGTATCGGTAAGTTTGAATATGCCAATGGCGGCACCCTATTTTTAGATGAAATTGAAAGTACGCCGCTGTCGTTACAGGTTAAATTACTGCGAGTATTGGAAGATCGTAAAGTCGAGCGCCTAGGCTCCAATAAAAGTATTCACTTGGATATTCGAGTGATCGCCGCCACTAAGGTAGATTTAAAGTCCCTGTGTGATACCGGACAATTTCGTCAAGACCTGCTCTATCGCTTAAATTTGGTCACAGTGCCGATCCCACCACTTCGGGATCGCCGCGAAGATATTCCCTTGTTGTTCTTACATTTTGCCCGTATGGCCTCGGCGCGTTATCACAAGGCGTTAATTGCCCTTAATGCCGAACAGAATGCCATTCTCACCTCCCATGATTGGCCTGGCAATGTGCGCGAACTTAGAAACCTTGCCGAGCGTTATGTGTTACTCGGCGGCGAAGCCGCTTTTGCGGGCACCTTAGGCAATGCGCCCAGTTTGCATACCAGTATGTCCTTGCTACAACGGGTCGAGTTTTTTGAGCGAGTACTGATTGAAGAGGCGCTCAGCCATAATAAGGGCAGCATTAAGCTGACCATGGAACAACTCGAACTGCCCCGTAAAACCTTGTACGACAAGATGCGTAAATACGATTTAGACCGCAAGCAATATATTAACGCCGACGAATAGCCGCCTTTATCTCAAATAAAAACCCCGCAATCGTGTTCACGGTTGCGGGGTTTTGTGTATCCCAGAAACGCTAACTTATACCAATCGTATTAAATATCTGTTCATTCAGCGGGAGTTAAACGGGCTTTAGACAAGGCGAAGGCTCGAAGGCATAGTGGCGCTCTGTCGAAAGCCTTAAACGCAGTATAAAGCCCGTTCAATCCCGCCCTTCGGGAGCCTCACAGGTATCTCACTCCCGTGTTACATTGACTTAAAAGGGAATCACCATTTCTTCGTCAATGCGCCTTGGATTGAGATGCCAGTGAGGCTCTGAACTGATTAGATATTTAATGTGATTGGTATTACTCTTCCAGCACGCACATGCCTTTTGAGGATTTCACATAGGGCGCAAGGATCGGCATCATGCCCTTCATCACTTGCAGTGGTAGTGCCGAGGTAAAACTAAAATCATCCGACTTACTGCCCGGCACAAAAGCGGTTAGCGTGCCAAAGTAGTTATCGCCCAAGTAGAACACAAAGGTCGCAGTGCGGTTCATCGCCGTGGTAGCCACTTTGCGGCCCTGCTGCATTTGCGTCACAATGCGGTTATCGCCTGTACCGGTTTTACCACCAATGGCGAGCATGGCACCATTATCATTGGTAAAGATCCCCTTTAGACGTCTTGCAGTACCGTTTTGAACAACGTTACCAAGAGCCGCCTTTAAGGCCTGTGCCACTTCATGGCGCATCACCCGCTCTCCTTGGGTATTTTGGTTTTCAAGCCGCACTTCATAGGGGGTATTTTCAGCAAAGTGCAGTTGATTAATCCGCACTGTAGGCAAACGATAACCATCGTTTTGGATAATTCCCATCAACTCTGCAAGAGCGGCAGGCCTGTCGCCCGAGCTACCGAGCGCCGAACCTAAAGAAGGCACCATAGATTCAAAGGGATAACCTAAACGCGCCCAACGTTGATGAATATCGAGGAAGGCCTCAACCTCTAGCATCACTTGTACTCGCACATCCCGCGCGTTTTTATGCCGCGTTCTAAACAGCCAGCGATACACTTCTTGACGCTCATCTTTACTCGCCTCTTTCATATCGTTGAGGTTCGCTTCAGGATGTTGGTTCAAGTAATCGAGCACCCACAGCTCAAGCGGATGCACCCGCGCAATATAACCTTGATCTGGGAGGTTATATTTCTCTGGGCCGTACTTGTTGTAAAGATCTTTGATGCGCTTATCTGTGTAGTTATTTTGCGGTAGACGCTGCTGTAAAAAGGCCTTAAAGGCGGCGATTGACTCATTGGGTTGCAAATAACGATAAGCCGCAGTGAGTTGTTGCTCCGCCTGAGTTTGACCATCAAAAAATAGCTCTAAACGTTCATTGGGCGCCACTTTCTTGTATTTACGGTAAAACTTAGTCACGAAGGTATTGCCCTCGCGGTCGGCGAAGACTCGCAAATACTCTTCGCGGCGTGGATCTTTATCATTGCGTAGCAAACGCGCCATATTGCCTTCGTTTTGCATACTGCTGCTGTAGTTGACGATATCACGCATCAAACGTACAAAAGGTAAGTTAATCGAGTCCTGCAGCGCTTGGTACATGGTTGGTACTTTAAGATCTTCTGTTTTCTTAAAGTTATTAAACACATGCAAACCACCGCCAGTAAAGAACTGCTCATTAGGCGAGGCGGAATATTCCCGCTGCAGCGCGGCGTCGAGCATACGATCAAGGCGTCTATCGGGATTAACAATCAAATAGTCAATCGCCCAGCGCGTCAAATGATCGCGAGGTTCAATCACTATCGATTCCAACTCAATGCCGTGCTTTTTGGAATACTTGTCGTGGATTTCGGCAATGATCTCAAGATAAGTCGCGAGCACTCTGAGTTTTGCCGTAGAGCCAAGCTCTAACTTACTGCCTTCGTTAATATCAAAAGGTTGGTCAGTACTATCGGTTTGTACCCGCACGCGGTTAGCCGTCTCGGTTTTTTCGTACAGCGTAAAACTGTAGAGCACATTTTGCAGCTGACTTGGCTCGAGTAAACGCTCACCTAAGAGTCCAACTTTTTCAGCCATTGAAGCCTGCCCAAGGCTACGTAAGTAGTTACTCACCTGCTGCTGTAATTCACTGTGTAGGCTGCTATTCACGGTCAAATCGAGGCGGTCTAAATCATATAACCCCACATTTAACATGCCCGCAGTACGAATACGGATCGTATTAACGCCCTTATCCGCACCCGATTGGGTATTACGCTGGGGTTTAGCGACTTTAAACTGTAATTTTTGCCCTAGAGCGGCATCCCTGAGCTTACGGTCAATCAGATAATATTGGCCGAGTAAACGGATATGGCTATCGACCAGCGTTTCTAAATCATCATGTCCCTGTAATAGGTAATAAGAAGGTCGACGTTGGGCAATCATCAGTGCCACCACTTGACGGAACACTTGACCACGTTTAGCTGCATTGGCTTTTATTTGGGGGGAAGATAGCAACTGATTTGCCGTATCGAAATCCGTGCCAAACCAAGCCCATAGGCCATCACCTATGCCATGCACTTCACCGTGATTAGGTGCAGAGGATAACGGCACCGTATTTAAATAATCTTGAATAATACGTTTGCGTGCAGGTTCGGTGATTTCTCCCTGCTGATACACCCGCACGGTGGCCGAACCAATTTGCAGTAATTTATCTTTGATACTTAAGGTTAATCCTTGGGAAGAATGGCGGAACTTTTCAATTTGCGTCGCCAAGGTACTGCCACCCGCAGTAGAGACATTCATCCCAATCATTTCAGCGATTTGGCTCATCCCAGCCACAACAAAACGTGGCCAGTCAATCACCGGATTGAGTTTGGGTTCTGTGGTCCACAACTCGCGGTTTTCAATAAACAGCAAAGTATTGACGATTTCATTGGGAATTTTATCGTCATCCTGATAGACACGTTTTGGATACGTGAACTCGTAGAGGTCGGTATTACGGCAGTCGAGTAAGGTCAAACCGGATTGGGCTTTCTCATGATATGGCGGAAAGAAGCCCATTTGCGCATATTCCTGCAGCGCTGGCGAAAACGCCACCTGCTGAGTCACTTGGAAATTACGCTGCAGTAACCTATCGATATATTGTGGCAGCTTACTATAGCCGTGGCGCTCATCGAACGGGCCATAACTTGGATAGATAACCGACTGAGTTGGCTCGTTTTTCAGCTTATAGGTCAGTGTCTTAGCGTATTGATGAATATACTTAGATTGGTAATAAGAAGTTTTGATCTCCTGCCCAATCAAAATCGCTAAACAAAAAACAAGAATAAATAACAAAAACCAAGCGCGCCCTTTAGATCTAGGCTTGCGCTGACGCTTTGCCTTAGGTTCAGGTTGTGGCGGACGAGGACGATAATTTTCGAATTGCATTTCTTGTGTAGAATTAGGCAAAACGGCTCCAAAAAATCACTTAACACATCCTTTATACGTGGAATTCTTCCCAACCTATGTTCAATACGTCAAGCACAACGCTAACGCACACTGCGGTTTGTAATACATACCGCAGCGATACATTCCGCAACCTTGTTTGAACTCGATCTAATTAATCTAGGATGGAATACGTATCTTTGTTAGTTTCACCGTATTTTAATGACTTAGCAGCAAGCATCAAAGTGGTTAGCACAAAAATACTTACGCTATCGCTTAAATAACAGCCCAGCTTAGGTTAATCCCAAATAAACTCACGAAAATGCTTACGGCATACCGATTCGTAACTTTCATTGCCGCCAATTGCGACTTGCTCACCTTCACGCATCACTTTACCTTCGCCATCGAGGCGCACCACCATATTGGCTTTGCGTCCGCAGTGACAAATGGTTTTTAGTTCGACTAATTTATCTGCCCAGGCTAATAAATAATGGCTACCACTAAAAAGTTCGCCTTGGAAATCAGTTCTTAGTCCGTAGCACAACACAGGGATATCAATATTATCAACAACATAGGTTAACTGCTTGACTTGTTCTTTACTTAAAAACTGACATTCATCCACCAACACGCAACTAAGATGATTAGCCTGATGAGCTGCGGTAATCATCTCGACCAAATTATCATGGCTGCTAAAAACCTGCGCTTCGGTCTCAATACCAATCCGTGATGCCACTTTGCCTTTACCGTATCGGTCATCAATAGAAGCCGTCATCACTAAGGTATTCATCCCGCGCTCGCGGTAGTTATAGGAAGATTGCAATAAAGAAGTAGATTTACCTGCGTTCATTGCTGAATAGTAAAAGTAAAGTTGTGCCAAAACATGTGCCCTTTAAAACGATAACAAACCGACTTGGTGAAATTGGCCAGTAGTTTAGCATTGCCAAGCCAATCAAAACACTCTCGACACTCGCATTTAGCCCCTTTCGCCTTAGTGGCATATTTTTAAACCAACTTTAACAAGGTGCAGTGGTACTGCAAATAAGCCTTGCTATTCGATGTTGCTACAAAGTTAAAGTCTAGGGCGTTTTGACATTTCGAGATTAGATGTTGTTCGTTCTGGCAAGCACGTTCTCGCGTAATGAGGAATGATGTGTCGTGATGCTACTCAAATGACAACCTGCTCTTATGACCAAACGTAACAGCAAGGGCTTGCCAGACGAGCCCTTCGGGCAGCATTTAGCTCACCGTTTCTGCCTCGTTATCGTCCGTTTGTATAGAATAACTACACTGACTTTGCCTAGCATAAAGACCAACCAAATTGCAGCCCCCCCCTGATATGTCAACACGCCCTAGGGGCATTAATTGCAAGAAATCTTAAAAATCTCGGTTCTTTTTTTATAAGAAAAACCTTATGTAAACTATATGTTAAAAACGAGATCTACCTCCAAAGTATTAGACATAAATGTGGCACAGCTCAAAAATAAAACACCCCATTAACACTAATATCACCTCCGAGACAACTCGTACTCACAAAAATAAAAGTAATCGATGCTTGCAAATGAAATCAGCGGTTCAAGGCACTAATCTCCCCTGCAAACTTTAGTGCTGTAATCCGTGCCATTAAATGCATATTGGATTAAATGGAGATTATGATGAGAATATTCACCTCTAAAAAACTGGCATACGTCGTTGCCTTAGCACTTACCGGTGCGCTAGTAGGTTGCGGCAGTGATGGTAAAGATGGTGTTGATGGCGCGCCTGGAACACCAGGCACTCCAGGAACCCCGGGGACACCTGGTGAGCCTTGGAAACCAACGCCTGTCACCAAATCAACCCTAACCAATCTCAAGGTTATAAACTACACATTAGGCGAAGGGACCATCAGTTATGAGTTTGAAATTACTGATGAAAATGGAAGCCCAATTAATGGACTTAATCAGGTTGAAGGCAAAGTAGCCGCCTTAACGGATAAAGGTTTTATTAATAACCGCACTGAAGCGGATATTAATGGTATTGCAGATAATGTTCACATTGGTGGTTCAGTCACTCAAGCAACAACGGGTGCGGTATTGACCCAAATTGATGACGGACATTATAAATTTGTCGCTCCAATGAAAGGCGTCACAACTGCCACTGAAGGCATAGTATTGCTCAGTGTTGGTCCTCAAAGAAACGCTCCGAGCCCTGTTGCTGCAGCACGTATCGTCGTAAATAAACCAGAAGGCCAATTTAGCACAGCCACCGAAGCGTGTTACGCCTGTCACGTTGACTATTCGACTAGCCCTCGCCAACACCATGAATATGTCGCCAAGGGAGTTGATGGAGAAATCACCTTTGTGGAAGGCTGTTTAGCCTGCCACGGCTCCGTTAGCCGCGCAGCTAAAAATGCTGAAGGCTTCTCAGTTGGTGGCTATGCAACCAATACACTCTCAAAAATTGGTCATCTCAATCATCAGGAATTTACCAAAGATTTCAGTGTGATGAACTGCTCTACTTGCCACGTTGAAGCCCCAAAAAATATTAATATTTCAGGCCCTGGTTGTTTTGACTGCCACAACACTGGCGGTGTACCTGGTGTTATTACGCCAAATGCGGGTGCCGATCTGCGTATTACACATGAAAGCAAAACAGGCATCACTGAACGCCAAGCGATTCGTGCTAAATACAAACTAGAATTATCTACCCCTGTTAAGGTTGATGATATTTCAACAAAAACTGATCATTACGCGCCAACTGGTGCAGCAGTAGTGATGGCAGAACCTGGCTGGTGTACCACTCTTACAGTCAAAGATACCGACGGTAATCTCTTTAGCATTAAAGATAACTTCAACTACTCCAACCCACTGGTCTATGACGCGAAGAAACCTATCGTCTATGCCGGAGCATACTTGCATGGCTATGAAAATGGCAGCGTAGTTGGCCGCCCAGGCAATCGAACCAATTACTACTATGGTTACAATGCTGACGGGTCTAAAAATATCTGTCATCGACTCGCAGATATTCAAGCCTTTAATGCCAACTATGCCTACTCTGCACGCGTAACCTTTAGTACCGCTGGCTGGATGGAATACGATGGTAACCAACGCTATCAAAGCAATGGTAGTTTAAGAACAACCGGTTATGATGGCTCAATGGGCATATCATTTACCGCGTACTCTGATGTAGTCAATCCGGTGACAACAGCGAAAGTCTCCGCCTTTGAGCGCCGCAGCGTAGTAAGTGATAACAGCTGTATCACTTGCCACAATGATGCTACCGCTTTCCATAAAAATGGCGCATTTGACGAAGGTGGTAAGGCTTGCGTGGCTTGTCATGACAACGGTATGGCACGCACACCCGCTACACTCGGCGCAGGTTTTGGTCCCATGGTACACAGTTGGCACTGGGGTAATGGTGCCAACGTGGGTGAAGTAGCCGCCGATGGTACTCAAGCGAAAACGGCTAACGGTGCAGGGGCTATCAATCCTGTTACAAGTTGTGTTGCTTGTCATGAGACAGCAGTTGATTTAGACAAAGTGCCTAATCAATACATTCTTGAACCCGGCAATAAAATGACCAGCCCAGTCTCCGCCAACTGTTATGCTTGCCACACGGGCGATGCAGCTAAAGCCCACATGCTAAGCAATGGAGGTGAAATCAGTGTGCCAAGCGTGCCAGATTGGTTTAAACAACCCACAGGCGAAGCATGTGCCGTAT
This sequence comes from Shewanella cutis, assembly GCF_022410515.1. GTDB lineage: Bacteria > Pseudomonadota > Gammaproteobacteria > Enterobacterales > Shewanellaceae > Shewanella > Shewanella cutis. The sequence continues at coordinate 199,762 of NZ_JACSDI010000001.1, forward strand.
GCCACAATCCAGGTAGCAGCGCTGGTATCGAAAAATACCATAACTTCACTCGTAAATAGTTAGTCGAACCGCTATTTTCCCTGCAAGGAAATAGTTCAAAGCGCCCCAAAACCCTTGGGGCGCTTTTTTGTTTACTTTTTCTTACAATTCACACTATAGGTTTTCAGTCCTATTTAAGTTAATAACACTAGAGTCACGAATAACTACAATTCTAAAACTACAATTCTAAGGAAATCACTCGACTATGCGTAAAAGTTTTATTGCAATCGCCATTGGCGCCACACTGATGACCGGAGCAATGACGGGCTGCAGTTCTCAAGACACCAAAGCCACAAATGTCGCCGCAGTGCAAACACAAAACCCCTTGTTCCAAGCCAGCACGCTGCAATATCAAGCACCAGATTTCAATGCCATTAAAGATGAGCATTTTCAGCCTGCACTCGAACAAGGCATTAAAGAGCAATACCAAGAAATATTGGCCATTGCGAACAATCCAGCCGCACCTACCTTCGATAACACTATCGTCGCCATGGAAAAAAGTGGCGCCCTACTCAACCGTGCATCGAGCGTGTTTTACAATCTAGCGGGTTCAAACAGCAATCCAACCCTGCGCAAAATCCAGGGGGAAATGGCCCCCAAAATGGCAGCGCACTCGGACAATATCAACCTCAACCCAGCGCTGTTTGCTCGTATAGAAACGATTTATAACAATCGCAATAACTTAGGCTTAACCCCTGAAGCAGTGCGCTTGGTCGAGGTGTACCATCAACGCTTCATCATGGCAGGCGCAAAACTGACCGATGAGCAAAAAGTGAAGATCCGTGCCTTAAACGAAGAGCAATCTACACTGACCAATGAATTCTCCCAACGCTTACTGCGCTTAACCAAAGACATCGCCATTGTTGTCGATAACAAAGAGCAACTCGCGGGCCTCTCTGACAATGAAATCACCTCAGCAGCAAACGATGCCAAGGCCGCGGGTCATGAAGGTAAGTACTTAATCAATATCACTAACACCACGCGCCAACCCATTCTGGCTTCATTAGAGAACCGTGAATTACGCCAACGCATCTGGGAAGCCTCGGCAAACCGTGGATTAAAGGGTGAAAACGAAACCGCATCCTTAGTGTCCCGCTTAGCCCAATTACGTGCCGAACGTGCAGCACTGCTTGGTTATGAAAACTGGGCTAGCTATCGCCTTGCACCGCAAATGGCTAAAACCCCTGAAGCGGTTTACAGCATGTTCGGATCTATGGTGCCAGCCGTTGTTGCCAATACCGAAAAAGAAGCCGCCGATATTCAAGCGATGATCAACAAGACCGGTGGCAAGTTTGAACTTGCACCGTGGGACTGGGAATTCTACGCTGAAAAAGTTCGCCAAGAAAAATACGCCCTCGATGCCAATAGTATCCGCCCTTACTTTGAGTTCAACCGCGTACTTGAAGATGGCGTGTTCTACACCCTCAAAGAACTCTATGGCGTTACCTTAAAACCACGCCCAGATTTACCGGTTTACCACCCAGATGTGAAAGCCTACGAAATGTTTGATGCCGATGGCTCAAGCATGGCGATTTTCTATGCTGACTACTTTGCCCGTGAAGGCAAACGCGGTGGTGCATGGATGAGTTCGTTTGTAGGGCAATCCTTCCTTGAAGGCACAAAGCCTGTCGTGGTTAACGTGATGAACATTAAAAAAGCACCTGAAGGCCAACCGACCTTCGTGAGCTACAATGAAGTCACCACTATGTTCCACGAAATGGGGCACGGCACTCACGGTATGTTCTCCAAAGTGACTTATCCAAGTCTTTCAGGGACTTCAGTATCCCGTGACTTTGTGGAATTCCCATCAACATTCGAAGAAGATTGGGCTGCTCACCCTAAAGTGTTAGCCAATTATGCTAAACACTACGAAACGGGCAAACCTATTCCTGATGAGTTACTGCAAAAACTTTTAAAATCAGGTAGTTTCAACCAAGGCTTCGATACGTTGGAGTATATGGCTGCCGCCCTCGTTGATATGGAATGGCACTCATTAAGCCCTGATGCGCCACTGCAAGATGTAGCAACATTTGAAGCCAATGCGCTGAAAAAACACGGCTTAAATATCACTGCGGTTCCACCACGTTATAAGTCGACTTACTTTGCCCACGCTTTCCCTGGTGGATACTCAGCAAGTTACTACGCATATATGTGGAGTGAGATTTTAGCGGCCGATGCCTTTGCCTATGTGCAAACCCAAGGTGGCTTAAACCGTGACATCGGCATGAAATACCGCAAGACCATTCGCGAAGTGGGCAACAGTATTGCGCCAATGGAAGCTTACAAAAACTTCCGTGGACAAGAACCCACCACTGAAGGTTTACTCAACCGCCGTGGACTCAATCAGACCAAGTAATCTGGGATGATTGATAGATAAAAAATCAGCCAGCATAGTTGCTGGCTGATTTGTTTTTATGACTTGGTAAATAGCTTCAACCTTGGCTATTTCACTACGCCTGTAGATTTAATTTGCAAACCAATAATGGTCAACACAAATAATACGCTGCACGTCAGCAACCCTGCATTGACAGATTCCGTCACGCCAAGTGCCACATAACCCACCAAGCTAATAAGCGCGACAATCACAGCATAGGGAAGCTGAGTCACTACGTGGTCAATATGATGGCAACTCGCTCCGGTTGACGACAGAATCGTGGTATCCGAAATAGGTGAGCAGTGGTCACCAAATACCGCACCCGCCAAAACCGAAGCTAGCATTGGTAACATCATGGCCGTATGGCTGCCCATCGCCATATCCGCCGCAATCGGCAGCATAATGCCAAACGTGCCCCAACTGGTACCGGTTGAAAACGCCGTTAAGCCCGCTAACACAAACATCAACGCCGGTAAAAAGGCAAAGGGAATATTGCCCGTCGCGAGGCTTGCCATAAACTTACCGGTTTCTAACTGACCAATCACCCCCGCAATAGTCCAAGCAAACAATAGGATATAAATAGCAGGTAGCATAGAACGAGCGCCCTGCACCACTCCTTTGACCACCATGGACTTTTCAACGCCTTGTACTAGGTTAAGCACCAGCGCAACCGCTAAACCAATTAACGCACCAAAGAACAGGGATGAACTCACATCGGTTTTTTCGAAGGCTGAAATAATATTAAATTCAATACCTTCTTTCGCTAACACTTGGGCACCACTGTCGATCATAAAATACAGCGTGGCAAATACCAGTACTGTTATAGGCAAAAATAATCCGAGGATTTTACCTGTCTCAGCTTCGGGTAAATCGGCATTTGCGCCTGGCGGTAAACCTTTACGTTCATCATATAAATTACCGCGCATGGCATTTAATTCATGTTCGCGCATCGGGCCAATATCTAACCCCATAAATGCAACACAAAGCAGTAATAATAAAGAAAAAATAGCGTAAAAATTCATAGGGATCATTTGAATAAATACAGTTAAATGCCCTGAATCCGCAAAGCCATGCGCAGTTAATATGCCGCCAATCAGCGCAATAATATAGGCACCCCAACTCGATACTGGCGAAATAACGCAGACAGGCGCCGCTGTTGAATCTAATAAATAAGCTAGTTTAGCGCGGGAAATATGATAGCGGTCGGTCACGGGTCTGGCGACGGAACCAACGACTAAGCTATTGAAATAATCGTCAATAAATACAACACAGCCCAAAAACATGGTCAGTAATTTGGCATCGCGTTTATTACGGATGTGCAAGCGTGCCCAATCGGCAAACGCTCGCGCACTTCCACTCACGGTAATAAGAGCTGTGATCATCCCCAATACAATTAAGAAACCGAGGATGTTTAAATTCCAAGAATTTACCCCTGCTTCCGACCAAAAAAGTCCTTTTACGTTGTTAAATAAAAACTCAGCGCTGGCCAGTGGCGAAAATTGATTGAGTAATAACACCCCAATCACAATACCTAAACCGAGGGAAAGGAGAACGCGGCGAGTCACAATCGCCAATACAATTGCCACCACGGGCGGCAGCAAAGAAAGTGCCGAATCGGCATAACTAATTACAGTCATTGATTATTTCTTCGTCAAAATACGAATGGAGGGCGACTGAACGGGTGGGAAAAGGCAATAGATACCCAAGATCACCTGTCCTATCAGTAGCGCTCCATAGTAACGATTCCTAATATCCGTATCAGGAAATACTATGGCAGTGTTGTACCTGTTAGGCACAACCCCAGCAGTTGATCGTGATAAATCAAACTACTTCGGCACCAAATCCTTTCGTGATCGATCAATGGAATCACCCTACTGATCACTACTGATATTTGGTGCGCCTCTACTTCTAAGAACGCCCATGCATGGGCGTGAGGCAAATAAAAACATAAGCGGCTAAGCAGTTACCACCGCAAAGCCGATTACTCTGACTTAGATCACGAACAAAATCAACTTAGGCATGCAATCAACTCAGGGACAGCTTCGAACAAGTCGGCTGCGAGACCATAATCGGCCACTTGGAAGATAGGCGCTTCAGGATCTTTGTTGATAGCCACAATCACCTTCGCGTCTTTCATCCCTGCGAGATGTTGGATAGCGCCCGAAATACCGACAGCAATATAGAGATTAGGTGCGACAATCTTACCTGTTTGGCCTACTTGCAGATCATTAGGCACAAAGCCTGCGTCAACAGCTGCACGTGAGGCTCCCACTGCGGCACCAAGCTTATCGGCTAATTGCTCTAACATGCCGAAGTTTTCACCGCTGCCCATGCCGCGACCGCCAGAAACAATAATGCCCGCATTGCCTAACTCGGGACGCGCTGAAACCGTCAGTGATTGAGATACAAACTGAGTTTTGGCTGCAAACACTTTATCCAATGTGATCACGGCGGCACTGTTGCCCTGCGCTGTAGCATCGAAGGCACTGGCACGCACTGTCATCACTTTAACAGCGTCGTGGCTTTGTACTGTCGCTAACGCGTTACCCGCGTAAATCGGACGCACAAAGGTATCACTGCTCACCACAGCAATCACTTCAGAAATTTGAGCAACATCTAACAAGGCGGCTACTCGTGGCAAAGTATCTTTGCCAGCACTTGATGCCGCGGCGAGGATATGGCTATAGCTTGGCGCTAAATCCACCAGCAATTTAGCCACGTTTTCGGCTAAATGCGCTTCATAAACGCTGTTATCGGCGACTAAAACTTGGGCGACGCCCTGTAAGGCTTGCGCCGCTTGAACCACTGCGCCACATTGATGGCCGACGACCAATACATGGATCTCATCACCAATCGCTCGCGCTGCGGTGACAACCTTAGCGGTATCCAGTTTAAGCGCCGCATTATCGTGTTCAGCTAATACTAAAATGGCCATTTAGATCACCTTCGCTTCATTCTTTAACTTTTCAACCAGCTCTGCTACCGACGCAACCATGATACCGGCCTTACGTTCAGCAGGTGGCGTCACCTTGACTACAGTTTGATGGGCTTTTAGCGCCACACCTAAATCCGCTATCGTCAGCACATCTAATGGCTTACGTTTGGCTTTCATGATGTTCGGTAAAGAAGCATAACGTGGCTCGTTTAAACGTAAATCGGCTGTCACTACAGCAGGTAATGGCAGACTCAGGGTTTGCATACCACCATCGATTTCACGGGCCACTTGGATTGAATTACCTTCCACTTTGATTGCTGAAGCAAAAGTTGCCTGTGGCATATCGGTTAATGCCGCAAACATTTGGCCCGTTTGGTTGTTATCACCATCAATAGATTGCTTACCAAACAGCACTAATTGCGCTTGTTCTTTTTCTTGTACGGCTTTAAGTAATTTGGCAATGGATACTGGCGCTAACTCTTCTTCAGTATCAATATGGATAGCACGGTCAGCACCGAGGGCTAACGCGGTACGTAATTGTTCTTGAACGGCTTTATTGCCGATACTAACGACCACTACTTCTGTAGCACTGCCCGCTTCTTTTAAACGAACCGCTTCTTCTACTGCAATTTCACAAAAAGGGTTCAACGCCATTTTGAGGTTTGCGGTATCAACGCTGGTGTTGTCAGCTTTTACCCTGACCTTCACATTGGCATCAACAACGCGCTTAACAGGCACCAATACTTTCATAGGGTTTCCTTCCTACACTTTCATGTACATGGACAAAACATTGGTCATCACCAATGCAGGATAGAGCCACTTTACGTCCTGTTAACGTTAACGTCAACCAAAGTCAAACGCCTGTTTGCATTTTTTAAGACTGTGGTATTGGCCACATTTTTGAACAGTTATTTGCTAAATATAAAAAGTTCAAAACTTAAATAATATTTAATTTCTGTTTATTGCATAATTTTATTTGATTCGAGCAATATTAGTTTCTATCATTTAGCTGTTGTTCACCATTATCCTGTATTAAAAATAGAGTGGGACGAAAATAGATATGAGCGAATTTTTAGAAATATTAACTCACGGTCGTCGTTTTAAAGCTGCTGTAAAAGATCTCAGCGTTGATGAACTGCGTGATTTAGCGGCTAAGCTAGATAAAATCTTAGTTGAGCGTGAGTCAATGGAAGCTGAAGAGCAGCAAGCTATTGCAGCTCGTAATGCCAAAATTGAAGAAATCCGTCAACAAATGGAAGCGGTTGGTTTATCAATCGACGACTTAGGCGGTGTTGCGGTTAAAGCTTCGAGCAAAAAACGCGCTCCTCGTCCAGCGAAATACCAAATTGAAGTTGACGGCGAAGTGATCCAGTGGACTGGTCAAGGTCGTATGCCGACGGTATTTAAGAACGAAGTCAATAAAGGCCGTTCTATGGATGATTTCTTAATCTAATCCAGAACTGTGTTGTTAATAGCAGTTTGCTATTAACACTAGGTAACTAAAAAGCTCGCGCAATGCGAGCTTTTTTATTGCCTACGAAACCCGCCGTGGGCATTCAAGCAAATGCTTAAATTGCGTTACAATTCAACTTTAGTATTTACATCTGCTTTAGGTTACTCTTTATTCACCCTCCATCTTAGTGAATAAAAAATGCTGATAAACAACAAGATAATAATAAGCTGCGGCATAATAAGTAGTTTGGTATCCCATCCCATTTTTGCCGAGGCCAATCCCATTGTCCCCGTCAATAAGTTAACCGCATTTACTAATGCAGAATTAATTATCGCACCAGGAAAACGACTATCAAATGCCACATTGTTAGTTGAAAACAATCGTATCAAAGCCATTATTGAAGAAGATGGTATCCCTGCTGCGGCATTAAAGGTCGATCTCAGTGGTTATACTATCTATCCTGGTTTTATCGATCCCTTTACCGATTATGCTATCGAGTTTGAATATCCCAAACTTGGGCTGAAGCGTCCGGTTTACGATATTAAGCGTATTGGGGGCAATGCTGAAAATGGTGCAATTCACGCTGAAAAAGAATGGTTTAATTACGTTTATCCCAATAAAGAACGGGCAAAGGATTGGATCAATAACGGCTTTACCAGTGTGCAAAGCAGTAAGCTTGATGGTATTTTCCGCGGCACAGGTGTCAGCCTTTCATTAGCCGATAAAAATGCTAACGAGGTGATTTATCGCGCACGTAGTCAACCCTTTATGGCGTTTGATAAAGGCACTTCTGAGCAAGACTATCCCGAATCCTTAATGGGTAGTATCGCGCTTATCAGACAAACCTTTGCCGATGCTAACTGGTATAACCAAAATAAGAGTAAGCCTGTTAATAGCTCAACATCACCCCAGATGGAATTTAATATCGCCTTCGAACGTTTAGATAACCTAGCCGAGAAACAAATCGTATTTGAAACAAAAAATCTCAACGATTTGCTGCGCGCCGCTAACCTACTAAAAGAACATAAGCAGCCCGCCAACTTGCTCGCCAGTGGCCAAGAATATGCGCGCCTAAACGAATTAAAGGCCCTGAATTACCCTCTAATTCTTCCTCTTAATTACCCGCAGGCACCAGATGTGGGTACCGATGATGCCGACCGCGAAGTATCACTTGCTGAACTAAGACACTGGGAACGCGCCCCGACAAATCCTGCTGCGGTCGCGAATGCGGGCATTCCGTTTGCTTTTACGCAATTTGGTATTAAGACAGATGCCTTTTGGCCACGCCTACGCCAAGCCATTGCGCAAGGACTGAGTGAAGATAAGGCCCTTGCCGCCCTCACCACCCAAGCCGCCGAAATGGCGGGAACCGCCGACTTTACTGGTAAACTCGCTCCAGGCTATATGGCTGACTTTGTGATAACGAAGGGCAATATCTTTAAAGATGGACAGATTTACAGTGTCTGGCTGCAGGGACAAGAACAACGTCTTCGCTCGCTGTCACAGGCCAAGATGTTGGGTGACTATCAGCTGACGCTGAATAATTTAACCTTAGATTTGAGCCTTAAGGAAACGGGTAAAGCAGGCAAAACCACATTTGAGGGCAACTTAAGTAGTGGTGAGAAGACTATCCCACTCACTCACCTCACCCTCGAAGATGATGGCCGAGTCAGCTTTAATGCCGATTTAAGCGAGGCAGGTATTCAAGGCATCAGCCGTTTTATCCTATGGCTAGCTAAAGATGGCATTCAAGGTCGCATGGTCGATGCTCAAAGTCGTAGCAATAATGTTGCCGGCGTTGCGGTTGCTCCAACAGCCACACAACCCAGCACTCCAAAAGCCGATAAAACGCAAGCCTTAGTAAGCCAACTCACCTACCCCAATGTTGCCTACGGTTTAACTGACGCGCCTAACGTCGAGAAACTCCACATTAAAAATGCCACCCTGTGGACCTCAGATAAACAAGGCATCCTAGAGAATGCTGATCTGTTAATGGCTAATGGCCGGATCGAAAAAATCGGCCAACAACTTACTACCCCTTCGGGTTACCAAGTCCTCGATGCAACGGGCAAGCATGTAACCGCGGGTATTGTCGATGAGCATTCACATATTGCCATCAACGGCGGTACCAATGAAGGCACGGATGCCGTTACTGCTGAGGTGCGTATAGGCGATGTCATCAATCCTGAAGATGTCTCCATCTACCGAGCGCTTGCTGGCGGCGTGACCAGTGCTCAACTGCTCCATGGCAGCGCCAACCCGATTGGCGGTCAATCACAATTGATCAAAATGAAATGGGGAGAAAGCGCCGAGCAGCTAAAGTTTGCCAATGCACCAGCGAGCATCAAATTTGCCTTAGGTGAAAACGTCAAACAGAGTAACTGGGGCGAGAAATTTGTGCAGCGCTTCCCGCAGACGCGCATGGGCGTGAAAGCCTTATTTGAAGAAACCTTCGATGCAGCACTCGCCTATGAGAATGCGCTGAAGGATTATGATGATTTACGCAGCAGTGAGAAGAAGAAAACCCTCGCGCCACGCCCAAGCTATCGCCTACAGGCGGTGGCCGAAGTACTCAAGCAACAGCGCGATGTGCATATTCACTCTTATGTGCAGTCGGAAATCTTAATGTTCCTGCGCCTAGCAGAGGCTTACCGCTTTAAAGTACAAACCTTTACCCACGTACTCGAGGGTTACAAGGTTGCCAGTGAGCTCGCCGCCCATGGCGCGGGTGCCTCGACCTTTGCCGATTGGTGGGCCTATAAATTTGAAGTGTATGATGCGATCCCGCAAAACGCCTGCCTGATGCAAAAACAAGGCGTACTCACCAGCATCAACTCCGACGACTATGAAATGCAGCGCAGGCTTAACCAAGAAGCGGCTAAGTCGATGATGTATTGCGGAATGTCGAAAGAAGATGCCTGGAATATGGTGACCATCAACCCAGCAAAACAACTCAGGGTCGATGAATATGTAGGCTCGCTCACCCCAGGCAAAATGGCCGACATCGTACTGTGGAATGCCGAGCCACTGTCGATTTATGCCAAGGTGACGCACACTTGGGTCGAAGGTAAACGCTATTTCGACCGAGAAGAGGATCAACTCGCCCAGCAGCAAGTGGTCACTGAGCGCGCAGCCCTTATCCAAAAAATTCTCAGTAGTGATGATAACGCGAAAACAGGCGAAAAAGTGACCCCACTTAATGAGCCACAATGGCATTGCGATACCCATTATCAAGCTTGGGGCCAACATCATCAGGGAGCGAAATAATGAAACATTTACCCACCAGCTTGCTATTGTCTACGCTGACCATCACTTTATCAGCACAGGCACATAACTTGGTCCCAGCCCCCAAACAAACGCAGAGTGTACTGATTAAAAACGCCACTGTGCATACTGTCATCCAAGGGGTACTAACCAATACCGATGTGTTGATTGAAAACGGCAAAATCAGTGCGCTAGGGCCACAGTTAAGCACTAATACAACTGAATCAACTCAAGTTGTTGATGCCAGTGGTAAACATTTATATCCCGGCCTTATTGCACTGGATACCAGTCTTGGCTTAGTGGAAATCGAGATGGTGCGCCCTACCGTCGATAATGCTGAAGTCGGTGATGTCAATCCGCAAATCAGCGCGGCGAGTGCCTATAACCCAGACTCCGAGCTACTGCCGACCATTCGCTATAATGGCATCACCCACGCACAAATCGTCCCCAGTGGCAATGGGCTAGCAGGGCAATCCGTAGTAGTTGACCTTGATGCGTGGACAATTGAAGACGCCCTTCAACCCAGCGAAGGCCAATTCCATTTCTACTGGCCGCAAATAAAGCGCATGCCCGAGGATGAAAAGGAAAAAGCCAAAGCCATTGAGAAAAATCAGCAAGCTATCGATAAACTCATCATCGCCTTTGAGGATGGCTACCGCTATTTCTTAAGCCAAAATGCACAGGATACGGACAACTCGCCTAATCTGCGTTGGCAAGCCATGTTGCCACTGTATCAAGGTAAAGCGACGCTATTTGCCCACGTAGACAGTGTTAACCAAATCGAGCAAGTGATTGCCCTGACCAAAAAATATCAATTTAAATTGGTCATTGTCGGTGGTTATGATGCATGGCGACTGGCTTCAAGTTTAAGGGAAGTTAACGCCAGTGTGATTTATCCACACACTTTAAGCCTGCCTAAACGTAAAGATGAACCCGTGGATTTGCCGTTTAAAATCCCTTCGTTGCTAGCCAATGCCGGTATTCCCTATGCCCTTGGTTTTTCATCGGATTGGAACAGCCGTAACCTCCCCTACGCCGCAGGTTACAGCGCTGCTTATGGCGTTACACCCGAGCAAGCGTTAAAGTCGGTAACCCTAGATGCGGCAAAGCTGTTAGGGATTAGCGATTTGGGCGCCATTGCCGTGGGTTATCAGGGCAGCGTTGTCCTCAGTGACGGAGATATCCTCGATCCCATGAGCAGCAAAATTGAGTCGATTTGGATCGAGGGGCGGCAAATAGATCTGAATAATCGCCACCAGCAGCTTTATCAAAAGTATCTTAAGCGATAGAATTTGCTGAGATAAATCGCACCGCGCAGTCCATAGGACTGCGCTTCTATCCCCTTAATCTCAGGTCAAACCATGAAAATCATCCTCTCAAGTGCATTAGTGCTCCTGCTTAGCGCCTGTGCCAGCGACTACAGTTTTAATAGCAATTTAGACGGTGAGGCGATTACTGACTATTTCAAAGCGGGCGATGTTACGCTATTTGAAGGTGATAGTTTGCCTAAAGGCCACTATGAATTAAAAGGCCTAGTGCAAGGCGAATCCTGCCAAGCCGATGTGAATGGTGTGCCAGCATCCTTAAGCGAAGCGAGAACCGAAGCCCGCCGTGCTGCGGCAGACAAAGGTGCCAACGGCATTATCATCAAACAATGCGTGCTAATGGAAGAAGCTGCACAAGGTTGCATCAGCCGTGCGTTATGCGTCGGCCAAGCGATTAAAATGGCCTCCGCCGATTAGTGTAAAGCGTGTATACTGCGCGCCTTTAGTGATTAGTGCGCATCTAACAACCTAAACAATCTGAGTTTGGGTTGTTATGCCGTTCTTTAGGTGTTTTTTGCATGACATTTACCAACCAAATTACCGCAGTGGCAACCTGCCGCACGCCCTATAAACAAAAATTTGGCATTCCAAGACAGCCAGGTTTGGTGGAAGCACGCGGTTATGTTGAGTTGGAAAGCCATGTTAATCATCTCGATGCGGTGCGCGGTATCGAGCAATATTCCCACCTTTGGTTGCTATTTTGTTTCCATGAAAATCTCGCCCAAGGCTGGAAAACCACAGTTCGCCCACCGCGTTTAGGCGGCAATGAAAAACTCGGCGTATTTGCCACTCGCTCCACTTTTCGCCCAAATGGCATTGGCCAATCCGTGGTCAAACTCCATGGGGTGGTGCAACGCAAAGGTAAAGTGTGTCTTGAGATTTCAGGCATGGATCTCGTTGATGGCACACCGATTATCGATATTAAGCCCTATATCCCCTTTTCAGATTCGATTGAAGGTGCCGTTGGCGGCATGGCCCAAGAGGCACCGAAACTGATTAGCGTTGAATTTAGTAAACTTGCCGATGAACAAATAAACACCTACAGCAAACAAGAAGCCTATACGGATTTAGCCGTGCTTATCCGTGGCGTGCTCGGGCAAGACCCTCGTCCAGCGTACAAAAAAGCTAAGGATGACCCAAAGTTATATCAAATTGCTTTATATGATTTAGATATCTTTTGGCGGATGGCGGTGGATGAGGATGAGCGGGAATACATTCAAGTCCTCGAACTCAAACCAGGGAAATGTGGCTAAATGCACACGCCAATCACAACCGCCAAGCCTGATTATCAAAGCCAACACAAAAAGCGTTTGTCTTGGATGCCTTGGCTATATTTCTCACTCAAAGAAAAACACTTAGTCTGGGCGAAACCCTGGCAGGATGAAGTGCAAGCCAACCTTTGCGCCCTCGAAACCGTCACCATTGGTGATAACTGTTTTATTGCGCCCGAGGCACAGTTATTTGCCGAGCCGAATCGCGATATCACAATCGGTAATCGCTGTATGATTGCCGCTGAATGTTTTTTGCATGGCCCAATCACCCTTGGTAATGAAGTCGCCATCAATCATGGCTGCTCCTTCGATGGCGGTCGGGTGGGGATCCAGATTGGCTCCCAAACCCGTATTGCCAACCATGTGACCATCTATGCCTTTAATCATGGCATGGCGCCTGACACACCCATTTACCAACAAGCCTCACATTCCAAAGGGATCGTGATTGGTAAAGATGTGTGGATTGGCGCCCAGGCGGGGATAGTTGATGGTGTCACTATTGGCGATCATGCGGTGATTGGCATGGGCTGTATTGTCACTAAAGATGTCCCCGCATGGGCCATCGTCGCCGGTAATCCTGCACGGGTGATTGGCGATAGGCGAGATAAGTAAGCAGAAACTAAAATCTAGATACGAGCAGCACCGCACTCTTCCTTAAGTTATCCGTTATCCGTTATCCGTTATCCGTTATCCGTTATCCGTTATCCGTTATCCGTTATCCAGCATCAAAAAATGCTATTTGTCTCCCAGCTAGTTGAATTTAACCTAAATCCATAGGTGACATCATCAAAGCAGGTGATAAAATGGCGCCCATTCAACTCAAATTTGGACATCGGTAATGCGCGTTAGCAAATACCTACTTTCTACTCAAAAAGAAACACCTGCAAATGCAGAAGTCATCAGCCATCAATTAATGCTACGTGCGGGCATGATCCGCCGTAACGCTTCAGGTCTATACAGCTATCTGCCCACGGGCCTGCGTGTATTACGTAAAGTTGAGGCCATTGTTCGTGAAGAAATGAACAAAGCGGGCGCAATTGAAATCCTAATGCCTATGGTACAACCGGCTGATTTGTGGGTAGAAACGGGTCGCTGGGATAAGTTTGGCCCTGAGTTACTGCGCTTTAAAGATCGCCATAACCGTGACTTCGTACTGGGGCCAACCCATGAAGAAGTGATCACTGACTTAATCCGTAAAGAAGTCAGCTCTTACAAGCAACTACCGCTGAACCTTTACCAAATTCAAACCAAATTCCGCGACGAAGTACGCCCACGCTTTGGCGTGATGCGTTCACGCGAGTTCCTGATGAAAGATGCGTATTCTTTCCATCTGGACATGGACACCCTGAATGAAACCTATGAGGCGATGTATCAAGCCTATAGCAACATTCTCTCGCGCATGGGCCTAGCCTTCCGTCCTGTTTTAGCGGACACGGGCTCTATCGGTGGCAGCATGTCACACGAGTTCCACGTACTTGCGCAAAGCGGTGAAGACTTAATCGCTTACTCTACTGGCAGCGATTATGCAGCCAATATCGAGAAAGCTGAATCGCCAATGCCGACCGAAACGCGCGGCGCGGCGACTGAAGAATTACGTTTAGTCGATACCCCCAATGCGAAAACGATTGCCGAGTTGGTTGAGCAATTCGGTTTGGATATCACTAAAACAGTGAAAACCTTGATTGTGAAAGGTGCGACGGAAGAAGCGCCGCTGGTTGCGCTGATTGTGCGTGGCGACCACGAACTGAACGAAATCAAGGCAGACAAATTAGATTTAGTGGCATCACCATTAGAATTTGCCCCAGAAGCGCTGATCCGTGATGCCATTGGCGCAGGTCCAGGCTCATTAGGCCCTGTCGGCCTGAATATGCCTATTATCATTGACCATAGCGTTAGCGTGATGAGCGATTTTGCTGCCGGCGCTAACCAAGATGACAAACACTACTTTGGCATCAACTGGGAACGCGATCTGCCACTGGCACAAGCAGCCGACATCCGTAACGTGGTTGAAGGTGAGCCTACACCCGATGGTTTAGGTACCTATGCCATGGCTCGTGGTATCGAAGTAGGTCATATCTTCCAACTCGGTACTAACTACTCTAAATCCATGAACGCGACTGTTCTTGATGAGAACGGTAAATCACAAGTGCTGCTGATGGGTTGTTACGGTGTTGGCGTAAGCCGAATCGTTGCTGCTGCGATTGAGCAAAACTTTGATGACCGCGGCATTGTATGGCCAGAAGCCATTGCGCCATTTAGCGTTGGCATTCTGCCAATGAATATGCACAAGTCGCACCGCGTAACCGATATCGCCGAGCAGTTATACAAAGACTTAAGCGCTGCGGGTATTGATGTGCTACTCGATGATCGTAAAGAGCGCCCAGGTGTGATGTTCGCCGATATGGAGCTGATTGGTATTCCTCACACAGTGGTGATTGGTGATCGCAATATCGACGCTGGCGTATTCGAATACAAAAACCGCCGCACCGGAGAGAAGCAGGACGTGCCTTTCGACCAAATCGTGGATTTCTTAAAGAATCTACAAGCTTAAGCCCTGTCTTTTGCGCCGAATGTGCATTCAGCCAGTTTGAGCTAATGGCAAGCCATTAACCTCTAAAAACATAAACGCACTTAAGTCCGACTTAAGTGCGTTTTTTATATCTATCTTCTCAAGTAATCATTTAAGTTTGACACTTCAGCCTATCACCAGCGGTTCGCTTTTCTACCAGCACTAAATAAACTTCATCCAACTAACTGCTCCGACTTGCTTTTTTAGAGTAGTGATTGCTTTAATAAACTCATAATAACAATTCAAGAGTCTGAAGATTGCCAACATCAACAGCATTAGTCCTCGGTGGCGGTGGCGCACGAGCAGCCTATCAAGTGGGAGTGCTTAAAGCACTGGTCCAGCTTTATCCGCGCAACCATGGCATCCCCTTTAAAATCATTTGTGGTACCTCAGCAGGTGCGATTAATGGCACGTCAATTGCCACCCATGCGTCATGTTTTCATCTGGGAGTCAAAAAGCTCGAGTGGGTATGGCGCCATTTTGAAACCAGAAAAGTTTACCGAGCTTCCCTTCCTGGCGTGTTAAAGCATCTATCAAAAATGGCCCTAAAAGGTCTACAGGATGATAAGGTCAATACTGATGCAGGCAGCCTGCTTGATAATGAGCCTTTACGGCATTTATTGAATGAGCTTATTGATTTTAAAAGAATTGATCGCAATATCCGCAACGGAGCATTAACCGCTCTGAGTGTCGATACCTCCTGCTATAACAATTCTCGCTCTGTGACCTTTTTTCAAGCATCAAGGGATATTGAAAACTGGACCCGCGCCAGACGTAGTGGCGAACGGCGCATGTTAAATACTGAGCATCTATTGGCAAGCTCAGCCATCCCCATGGTATTTCCATCCATTAAGCTTAATCAAGCCTACTATGGCGATGGTTCAGTCCACCAACTTGCGCCACTCTCAAGCCCTATTCACTTAGGCGCCAGTAAGTTGTTAGTGATTAATTTGGATAGTCCCCATAAGCATTATCCGATGGAGTTAGAGTTTCATCCCAAAACGGCCACGATTGCAGGCCATCTGCTGGATACGATTTTCTCCGATACTCTAAACAGTGACTTAGAACGCTTGGAGCGAATAAATAACACGCTTTCCCTTATCCCTGAAGCAAGTCGAGCGCAATTAGCATTGCATCCGATCAAAACCTTAGTGATAAAACCCAGTGAAGACTTAAGTAAAATCGCCGCCCGATTTTATGATGATATGCCATGGGCAATTAAGACCTTACTAGGCTTTATTGGTATCGACAGGCAGTCAGACTCGAGTATTGTGTCTTATCTCTTGTTTGAAAAATCCTATACCAGTGCATTGATCGATTTAGGCTATCAAGACGGCATGGCGCACCTTGACGAACTTAAAGCATTTTTCAATTTAACCTAATGCAATACTTCCTATAAAAGGCTTGAAAAAATCAAATTGAAGCCAGCGTCTTGCCATGTTATAAATTAGGCGATGACATAATTCCTTAACTAAGATGTGCGAAACTCATTAAAAATTAAGGATTATTCAGTAGCAGCTAAACTGAAAATCAGTCTAAAGTCTGAATAGCGGAATAGATTTAACATTGATCATTTAAGTTGAATCACCTATCATGCTGTACTAGATTAGCTAAAAATTAGGTTAATTTTTTCTAAAAGGGAATCACGATGAAAAAAACTTCATTAGCACTTATCGCTGCTATGTCAATGTTAGGTTCAGTTGCTGCTAATGCTAATACAACTGGTGTAGCTACTGGTGGTACTGGTGCTGGTGGCGCTACTGGTGCTATCGTTGCTGGTGGTATTGCAGCGGGTGCAGTTGTAACTGGTGTTTTAGTTGCAGCTAACAGTTCTGATGGTAGCCCAGCAGCAACTGGTACTGGTACTGGCACAACTACTGGCACTAACTAATCTGTTAGTGAGTATATCTAAATAACCGCCTTATGGGCGGTTGTTTTTTTTAAGCTTTTTACGGGTGAAAGCCTGCTCAATCTAGCTTGAAATCACTTCATCATATATTTACATTGGTTACCTACTATTGTTGAGAATAAGCAACTCGGATGCGTATATATAAAAGACTTTTTCCCTTTATCGCTGCTTCGGCAGTATGTCTGAGCCTTTCGGGCTGTAGCCAACGAATTAGTGCACTAAACGATACGGTTAAACTCGCCTTTTGGGGGAATGAAGATGTAGTGCTCACCCCGGAGCAAGTATCGGCTAATCCTTATGCGAGCATCTATGTAAAAATTGAAGATACCGCTCAAGCATTTGTGGTATTAGCCTTTGCAGAGCCTAAAATCAGCCTATCTTCAGTAAAAAATGCACCTGAAGCGTTAGAGCTTAAATGGCTATCCGCGGATAAAGGCATGTTAGTAACCGTTAACGGCCGCCTAGTCAAAACTCATAATTTGCTCATGGGTAATTTAAGTGCAGTTGAAAGTAGTGAGCCAGATCCACTGTTATTGGGATTGCACTTAAGCTCCACACCCAAAACGTGGACTCGAACGCTCGATTGGCAACCCGGTTATCATTATGGCTACCAAGCAAAATCAGAGTTTAAACTGATTAGCGACGAAAATATTCTAATCAATGGCACTCCCACACAAGCTTTGCATTTTAGTGAAAACGTCTCTGTGGATGCACTCAATATCCAATATCAAAATGAGTTTTGGCTAGATCCACAAACTGGCAGTGTTATTAAGAGCCATCAAAAAATTGCGCCCAATCTGCCGTTTATTGATATCACCTTACTGAAGCCTTTTGCTGCTTAGCGGAGCCATAATGAGATCCTATATTACCCCGTTGGCGCTACTAGTAAGTTCAGTGTTTTTCCCATCCGTAGAAGCCAATACCCAACTTTCTGTCAGTACCTCAGCGTCTCACACGCCGCAGCTACAAATTACCTATCCGACTGCGATTCGGGTAGGGCAAGCGGTGCAAGATGGATTAATCCAGCTTCCTCTTTATAACCAAACGATGAAAAATGAGGCGGTTTCAATTTATTGGCTAGGTGCAGCCCTATTAGATACAAAAAATACTGCTAGATTAGAAGTCACTCGCAAGCAAGTATTGCAACAATTAGCAGACATGGGAGAGCAGGTCGATAATAGTCAATATATTGCTAAACTGGCCAAATTTGCCCAGTTTTTACGCAACATCAAACTAGGCCAGCGAGTTAATCAGCCGTTAGATCTCGACTTAGTCCGTATTACCGACGCTTATAATCCGGTTATCGATGGTGATTTTTTACTGGTGCTACCGCCTCGACCAACTACTGTCACTGTTGTGGGTGCTGTCGCGCAAACGGGTGAACAAACATGGCTATCACGCACCAGCAGTAAAGATTATATAAACCAAGCGGGTTTACTCGATAATGCCGAAAATAGCTTTGTGTGGATTATTCAACCTGATGGCAATGCGATAAAACAGCCTATCGCCTATTGGAATCATCAGCCTCAGGATATCGCCCCTGGTGCCATTCTCTTTGTTGAGTTTTCAGATCTATTTAATGATCACGCAAAATTAAACAACAACATTATTGAATTACTCAAAAATCGGGCTCTGTAATGAAAAAGTCGACTCCCACTTTGCATACGTTCGGGCGTTTATCTGCGCTGTCATTAGCACTGCTGCCTTTATTACATGTTAGTGCCGATGAATTCTCTTATCCTACTCTGCAACCTTCACAGTCTGATTTTGGTGGCGTTGGTCTAATGCAAATGCCTACTGGCCGCATGGCACCTGAAGGTGAGTTTAACTTTGCCACCACTTATAACGATGACTATCAGCACTTTAGCGCTTCTGTGCAGCTGTTCCCTTGGTTTGAAACCACTATTCGCTACACCCAAGTACAGGATTTACTTTATAGCGATGACCCAAGCTTTAGCGGTAACTCTAAATACACAGATAAAGGCATAGATTTTAAGGTTCGTCTACTCGAAGAAAGTAATTGGCTGCCCGAAACCTCGATTGGGGTTCGGGACTTTGGCGGTACAGGCTTATTTGATGGCGAATTTATCGCAGCAACAAAACGAGTGGGCCCTCTCGATTTTACTTTGGGCATTGGCTGGGGCTATATCGGCAACAGTGGCAACCTCACTTCCAATAAAAAAGATCTTAATTACAACTGTGACAGAGATACATCTTTTGGTGGTTCAGGTGGAACCGTAGATTATCAGCGTTGGTTTAAGGGCTGCGCTGCGCTTTTTGGCGGCGTTGAATATCAAACCCCGTGGGAGCCACTGCGTGTAAAAGTGGAGTACGACGGCAACGACTACCAATCTGATTTTCCCGTCGTACGTGGCGGCATTCCAATGCCACAGGACAGTAAATTTAACTACGGACTGCTCTATCGGTTTGGCAACTGGGGCGATCTGCATTTAAGTTATGAGCGCGGTAATACTTGGACACTTGGCTTTAGCCTGCAAACCAATTTTAATACCCTATCGCAGATTAAAACCGATCCTGCTGCCGCTAAATATAAACCGCTTCCAGCTGCGCCATTAACACTTACGCAAATGGAATCCTCCACGCCGGTAAACACACCCAAAGTCGACCAAGCGTCTGTGAGTACTGATACTTCTGCAGCGCATAAATCAGAAGTGCAAAATGCTGAAGTAGCAAATCTAGAGCCTGTAAACGCATCCAATCATGCTGTAACGAATACCCAAGTAGATTGGAATGTAGTTGCTCAGGACTTACAAACTATCGCGGGTTATGCCAACGCCAAAATTTATCTTGATAACAACAGCATTACCGTCGTCGGTGAACAAACCAAATTTCGTGATAGAAATGAAGCGCATCAAAGAGCGGCAACCATACTCGCTAATAACACTGATGCAACTCGTATCAAAGAGTATCGGCTAATTGAAACCCGTTATAACCAACCGATAACTGAAACTCTTATCGATGCGAAAAAGTTTGCCCAAATCGCTAGCTATAGCTACCTCAATGCTAAAGTTACTGACACCAGTGTTGTAAGAGTTCCCAGCTTACCTCAGGGACAACTGGTCAATAGTACTGATAAGGATTGGCTGGATAAGCTTAGTTTTGATGTTTCGCCGACCATGGCCCAATCCTTTGGTGGTTCCGAAGGTTTTTATATGTTCAACATTGGGGTGACAGGCAGTGCAAATTATCGCTTTACCGATAATTTAGATTTTTCAGGTTCCCTTTATCTGAATCTTTACGATAACTACGATAAGTTTTTATACGATGTCCCACCCGATGGAACAGACTTAAAACGTGTTCGTACACTTATCCGTCAATATGTTCATGAAAATCCAGTAAGGGTGAATAACCTGCAGCTGACTTGGATGGATAATTTAACCGATAATATCTCCTACCAAGCCTACGGCGGCTATTTAGAAATGATGTATGGTGGCGTAGGGACAGAATTCCTCTACCGACCACTTAATAGCCAATGGGCTTTTGGTGTTGATGTTAATTATGTAAAGCAGCGCGACCCAGATAGCATGCTCGGCTTCTTTGAAGATGAACATCAATTTGATCCTATTACAAACCGCCCTTATAGAGTACAAACGGGAGCTGTCACAGGTAATGCGACTGTCTATTATCAACCCGACTGGTTCCCCAATACTTTATTAAGGATCAGTGCAGGCCAATATTTGACTGAAGATAAAGGTGTAACAGTTGATTTCTCCAAACAATTTGATAGCGGTGTGATTGTTGGCGCCTTTGCGACTAAGACCAACCTTTCTGCCGAGGAATATGGTGAAGGCAGTTTTACCAAAGGCTTCTACATCTCTATCCCATTTGATTTAATGACCGTTAAATCAACCCATAGCCGGGCGACAATCAGTTGGATGCCACTCACCCGAGATGGTGGCCAAATGGTCGGCAGAAAGTATTACCTCTTTGATAATACTGATGCTCGCTCACCTTGGTTCACTCGTCCCAGCACTGAAACTAAGTCAGTAAAATAACCACAACCTCCGTTAGCGCTTAGGCGCTAACGGCGTTTGCATCCCTTGCGGAAAGAATGGGCGTTTCATTTAACAGCGGCCAGTCAATTGCAAACTCGGCACAATTCCAAGGCAACACATATTCATCATCTGGCGCGTAATAATCAGTGCAGCGATAAAGCACATCAGCGTATTCACTCAACACATAAAACCCATGGGCAAATCCTGGCGGGATCCACATTTGTAAATGGTTATCAGCAGAAAGAATCCTGCCAACCCATTTACCATAGGTCGCAGATTGCGGCCGAATATCGACGGCAACATCAAAAATACTACCAGCACATACGCGGACCAATTTGCCCTGCGGATGCTGGAGTTGATAATGCAATCCACGCAACACATGCTGCTGCGAGCGACTGTAGTTATCTTGCACTAACGCTGGAGATTCAAATCCGCGACTCAGCAAGCACTCAGTAAAATAGGCGTGCCGAAAGGTTTCCATAAAAAAGCCACGCTCATCGCCAAATACCTTAGGTTCAAAGATAAGTACTTCAGGCAGCTCGGTTTCAATGCACTTCATTAAACACCTGTTTATTTAATAAGCCTAAAAGATACTCACCATAACCACTTTTGACTAAAGGTTGAGCTAAGGCAGCAAGCTGCGCAGCATCTATCCAATCAGAATGAAAAGCAACCTCTTCTGGACAGTTCACCTTTAACCCCTGCCGCTTCTCAATTGCAGCAATAAATTGTGTGGCTTCGGCCATCGCATCAGGCGTCCCAGTATCTAACCAAGCAGTCCCCCGCCCCATGATTTCAACCTGCAGCTCCCCAAGTTGAAGATACTGGTTAATTACATCGACAATTTCTAATTCGCCTCGTGACGAGGGAACAACGTTTTTAGCCAACATGCTCGCTCTGTGATCAAAGAAATATAAACCTGGAATAGCATAGGAAGACCGGGCTGCGATTGGTTTCTCTTCGATAGAAATGGCTTTGCCATTTCCATCAAACTCAACGACGCCATAAGCATTAGGATTCGCGACATGATAACCAAATACGGTGGCACCAACGTCTAATTGAGTTGCATTGCGTAGATTGGTGCTAAGTTGCTGTCCATAAAATAGGTTATCGCCGAGTATTAACGCACAGGAGTGGCCAGCAAGAAAGGGGGCTGCAATGATAAGAGCCTCAGCTAATCCCTTTGGTGAAGGCTGCACAGCATATTCAAGCCGGATCCCCCAACATCGCCCATCTCCCAGTAATGCTTTAAAAAGTGGCAAATCATTAGGTGTACAAATTATCAAAATGTCTCTTATGCCCGTCTGCATCAGTGTTACCAACGGGTAATAAATCATTGGCTTATCGTAGATAGGCAATAATTGCTTGCACACAACCTGCGTCATCGGATAAAGGCGAGAACCTGTACCACCCGCTAATAGAATGCCTTTTCTCATTGATATATCGAGGATTAGTGAATTGAATCGAGGCGCAGATAGTAGCATATAAATGCAAACTAAGCGCAGCCAATGGCTTACGAGAAAAAGCAGAACGTCGCTATGTGACTTCTAGGCATATAGGTTCTAGGTTCTAGATTCCGCTTTATTTCTCCGGAAGTTGTATATCGATTGTTACGCCTTGATTAGGCTGGGAAGTCAGCAGAATGCTGCCATGGAGCTTTTGAGTCACCAGATTATAAATAATCGACATCCCTAGGCCTGTGCCGCCATCTTTACGTGCAGTGGTAAAAAAAGGTTCAAAGGCTTTAATCTTGACCTCATCTGTCATGCCAACACCATTATCTCGATATTGCATGCAAATGTTAGAGCCTTGCTTTTCGACTCGGATAATGATTTTTTTATCACCCGTAAAATGTTCAGGAAATCCATGCCGAAAGCTATTGGCAACCAGATTGGTAAAAATTTGCGCTATCGCACCAGGATAAGACTCGATAAAAATCTGCTCATCGAGGTCAACAGTTAAAGCGATATTCTTTTTACGCATTAATGGCCTTAATGAACTAAAAATCTGGAAAAGATAAGCCTTTAAATTAAATCGTTCACGTTCAAGTACCGATTGATCCGCCGCAGTGCGCTTAAAGTTATGCACTAATTCCGCTGCCCGGGTCAAATTCCGCTCTATCAGTCCTAAACCATCATGCATGGTATTGATAAAGTTTAAAAATTTATCTTCATCGAGCTCATTTTGCTCAAATGCGCTCTTCAGCAGCGCAACCTCATCTAAGCAATGGGTTACTGACGTCACCGCAATCCCCAAAGGCGTGTTGACCTCATGGGCAACCCCTGCAACTAAACTGCCTAACGCCGCCATTTTCTCATTCTCAATCAAATGGTGCTGAGTTGAACGCAAATCGGATAATGCCGTTTCTAACTCTTCAGTTCGTCGCGCGACTTGAGCCTCTAAATCAGTATTAATCGCCTGTAATTGCAGCTGATAATCTAAAATCTCCTTTGCACTCATCGCTCTGCCAAATAAATCCGCTAAAGCGGAGGCAAAAGCCTTTTCATCACGAGTCCATTCTCTTGGTTCACCTTGATGTTCAGAGCAAATAATGCCCACCATCTTGCCACGATGGCGTATAGGGCTATCTAACATAGAGGTAATGCCATGGGGCACTAAGTAAGCCTTTACAAATTCATGGGTCGCTCTATCAGTTTGGGCCTGATTAGCCACTATCGCCCTTTCATTATCTAATAAGCTGAAATAATAGGGGTATTGCTCACGCGTTAAGATAAAAGCTTCCTGTCTTTGCATATTATCAAGCAGGTAAAAGCAACACATACTTTGATGATCGTCAGCCCATAACCAAATACCGGCACGGCTGATTTTTAAGCCTTGGCACACAGAAGCAACAATCAGTTGTGATGTTTCAATTAAATCGCCACCATCAATAATGGATGAACGACTTACATCAAATAAAATCCTATCTAACATGCGTGTCATAACGATGCGATTCCCCGCCAAGCTTTAGGATCAGACAATTACCTTAGCAACACATTCTTAAGTAATAGCCTTAAGTAATAGCCTTAAGTAATAGTCTTTAGTATAGATACAATCTGCAAACTGACTAGGGTGATGACTAAACAGCTTGCAACAGGATAAATAAGTTTGGTGCCAGCGATGATGGCGGGTATTATTCCTAAGGTTAATAAATCAAAGGTTTGAGAAGAATATGAAACGTCCACTCTTTACTATCGCCATGGTGGCAATCTTGACTACCGCTTGTAACGATCCCCAAAATGCACCAAGCCAAGGCGCCACAGCAAATACAGAAACTCAAACAACCATCCCCCTTGGTGATACCAGCCAAAATGCTCTCGATTGGCCTGGCGTGTATGAAGGTGTTTTACCCTGTGCGAGCTGCGAAGGTATTCAAACAACGCTTACTCTACAAGCAGATAACAGCTTTGAATTAAAAAGTATTTATTTGGGTAAAGATGAAAGTATCTTCAAGGTGGCAGGAAAATTTGACTGGGATAGTAACGGCTCAAAGATCATCTTATCCGATGGCAGCAAATACCTAGTTGGAGAAAACCAGCTATTTATGTTAGACACGGATGGCAATAGGATCACCGGCGGACTAGCTGAAAATTATATCTTGAAAAAGAAAGCAATGTAGAAAGGGCATCACTGCGTGACAGCGAGACGTTGAGCGATTCGCTCACAGTAAAAACGTTGACAGAACGCTCTGCTTACCGATAACGGTAAAGAAAAATGATTCGCTTACCGTCGGTGATAAGCAATTTCGTAAACCGTGAGCCACGCAGTGACGTTCCATTGCTGCAAGCGGTGTCCGTAGAAGTTAGAGCGCTGCGATTCTCGATCTAGAGCAAGCTTGTCAGCGTCCTATCTTCTCGCGTCGGCGCCACCCAGATTGAAAAGAGTAACCAACACGTGAACTCTAATATCCAAATTATCCGTTATGAAGAATGCGAATCGAGCCTATGGAAAAATGGCGGCGGCAGTACTAAACAACTGTTAATATCGCCAAAGGATTCTGACCTAACTAACTTTGATTATAGGATTAGCATTGCCACCATTTCGAGCGATGGACCCTTCTCAATATTTCCAGGCATCGATAGGCAACTTTGTATACTGGAGGGCGAAGGCGTAAAGCTGCTGATGCCTGAAAATGGGGCTAAACCGAGCGAACTCTTACTGCGTCCGAACCAAGCTGCATTTTGCTTTAGCGGCGAAACTCAGATCGAAAGCCAACTCTTAGATAAGCAAATTATCGACTTTAATGTGATGACCAAACGCGGCAAGTATCGCGCGTATATTGAACGGCTGGAGTTGAATGGCTCGTTAAGTCCTGAGTCTAGTGAAACCAGCTATATTGATGATGCTCATCAAACATCAAATGTACACAATAACGAGTTGCAACAGTGGTTATTATGCCTTGAACCGCTGAACTTAGTTTACCAAGGCCAAATTATTCAACTTAAGCGTTATGATATGGTGCAATACCTACAAGGCCAGGATTTAAAAGCGCAGCCGTCAAAAATGAAGCGATTAGATGAAATTGAAACTTCCGATGCAACCTCTTCAGACGCTGAACTACCCATACTTAAGCACTCACATATAGAAAACCCGTCCCTACTAAACCATAAACAATGTCAGGTACTGCGTATCGTTATAGAATGCACTAAAAAGTTCTAGATTATAGAGCCACCAGTGACGTCTTCAAAACCTGAGTCCGTCCTTTTGGCTCCGCCTTATATGCTATATACTCATCCCGTATTCATCAAATCGTGCAATAGACCTATGCAACAACTAAATGAAAAGAAAATCATAAAGTTACTGCGAGACAATATCCCAAAGTTGCAATTAATCTACCTGTTTGGCTCTTATTCGCAGGGAACACAACACCGCAACAGCGATATCGATATCGCGGTACTCGCCGCTGACACTTTAGACAATATTGCACGCTGGGAACTTGCCCAAAAACTCGCTTCGGCGTTGGACTCAGATGTTGATCTGGTTGATTTACGCTCAGCATCCACAGTGTTATGCCAACAGGTAGTCACTCAAGGGAAGCAACTTTGGGGAACACCACAAGATGATGAACTTTTTGCCGTAAAGACCATCTCAATGTACCAACATCTACAAGCCGAAAGACAGGCAATTATTGATGATGTAATGGCCAACACCGCAGCCAAAGATCATAGGGGGAGTCACTTTGAATGACATTATTATCAATAAAATAGCCACCATCAAACGCTGTATAAAGCGCATCCAACAAGTCTATGGTGATGGCAGCCAGTTCAAACAAGACCTCACCTTGCAAGATAGCGTTATCCTCAATTTACAACGCTGCTGCGAAGCCTGTATCGACATAGCCAATCATATTAACCGCCAACAACTAGGCATCCCCCAAAGTAGCCGTGATAGCTTTACATTACTCGCACAAAATAACCTTATTACTCAGCCACTCGCAGATAACTTAAAGAAAATGGTCGGCCTGCGAAACATCGCAGTACATGACTACCAAGAACTCAACCTCGATATCGTTGTGCATGTTGTACAGCATCATCTTGAGGATTTTGAGCAATTTATTGATGTGATAAAAGCAGAGTGAAGATGTTGACAGAACAAGAAACGTTGAAGGTTGACGGAACGTTCGCAAGCTCACTCACAGAACGCTTAGCTTACCGTGAGAGCGAAGCCCGTTCCGTTATCCGTAAGTCACGTAGTGACATTCTGTAGCTGCTTGCGGCGTACCTAGATTCTAGAGCCACATAGTGATGTTCTAGGGTGAGCTTGCGCGAGTCCTAGTCGCTCGTTTTAGGATATGGCTGGTTAATAATCCACTCGACCGTTTTTCTGAGGCCTGACTCAAAAGACTCTTGCGCTCTCCAACCTAATTCACGTTGAATTTTACTGGCATCAATTGCATAGCGAACATCATGGCCAGGCCGGTCAACAACATACTGAATTAAATCAGCAAAACCCGCATTACCCATTGCAAGGGATTGCGGATGAGTAGGCACTAACTCCTCTAATAAGGCGCAAATGTGCCGCACAACCGTCAAATTAGTTTGCTCGCAGGAGCCACCAATATTATAGGTTTGTCCAAGCTGGCCTTGAGTCGCGACTAAATAGAGCGCCTTAACGTGATCATCCACATACAACCAATCGCGAACTTGCTGACCATTACCATAAATTGGTAACGGTTTACTCTGCAACGCATTGGTGACCATTAAGGGAATGAGCTTTTCAGGGTATTGAAAAGGGCCATAGTTATTGGAGCAGTTGGAAATAACTATTGGTAAAGCATAAGTTCGATGCCAAGCACGAACCAAATGATCCGCTGAAGCTTTACTTGCCGAATAAGGAGAGCTCGGATCATAAGCAGAGGTTTCGCTAAACAATCCAGTTTCTGTCAGAGAACCAAAAACCTCATCGGTGGAAATATGGTGCAATCGAAAACGGCGCTGTTGTGCTTGCCCTAAAGTTTGATAATAACTACGGCATGCCTCGAGCAATGTGTAAGTTCCCACGATATTGGTTTGAATAAACTCCGCGGGCCCATCTATTGAACGGTCCACATGGCTTTCGGCCGCTAAATGCATCACATGATCGGGTTGGAATTGCTGCAACACCAGCTCTAACCTTGCCCTATCGCAAATATCTGCCTGCACAAAATGATAGCGCTCACTATCAGCAACACCCGCCAGAGATTCAGGATGGCTCGCATAGGTCAGCTTATCGAAGTTGAGCACCACTGACTCCGTTTGCTCAATCAACATACGGACCAAAGCCGATCCAATAAAACCCGCACCACCCGTAACAAGAATTCGCATATCACCTATCTCTGCAAACAAAGGCCAGAAAGCAAAAAAGCCAGCAAGTATACAACAAAAAATAGGGTGGGCTTCGAAAAGCCGAACATATCGCTGACGGATTACGAAACGCTCGCACATTCCGTAGCCGTAAAGCGGCGTTCGTAGAAGCTAGATCGCTTCGCTGCCAGAGTCTAAAGCGACGTAGTGGCGTTCTAGAGCGAGCTTGCGAGCATACTTGCGGCGAAGGCCGTCCTAGCCGTTACGAAGCATCATCATTGGAGTCGAAATCGAAATAACCGAAGGCGGTGAGGCTTTTTTCAGAATACCTAATGAATATCTTGTAGAGCTAAAATGGGAAGATGGTGATGTCATTGAATGGATTGATAATAACGATGGAAGCTGGACCTTACGAAAGTCCTCGGTGGCAAGTCCTGTGAACTGAAACATAGTGCTTAGTTAAGTGTCCAGAGTTAGCGGTTCAGATCAATCACAGCCAGTATGACCCGTCCAGCTCTTTGAGCGAATGCCACTCTAATAACTCAAATTATGTTCGTGATCTTGCCCTGAGATACAGATTTAAGATGACTAAAACTTAAAGTTGGGTATGTTTAGTATGTTTTTGTTTTTTCTAGGGCTTTGTGAGCTAGATTTGGGCCGTGAACATAAAGGCTTAGCTCCACTCAATACAAGCTCAGCATAAACTAACTGCCGTCTCTTTTTTTCCTCGACTAACTTGTCATATTCAACACACATACTTATACCTGCATAAAAGATACCGTTGTTAATAATAAGACTAGCTCTCGCATATAGAAATTACACTATGGATGGTTATGATTTACGTTTAGTCAAGTGAACATACTCTTTGAGCTTAGAGTATAATGCTAAATTCATGAAGCAAACATTGACATACGTTCTCTACATATGAGATATCAATGTGAACTGACTTGAATCTAGCCGTTCATGTTATAAATAAGAAAACCTTAAATAGGTTAGCGGCAAAAATTAAGGACTAGAACTCATAACACCGGTTTAGGCTGAAGATTCGATGTTACAACGTAACAAGCTATAAGATAAATTTAGAGGAAATACTATGACAAAAATAAATTGTAACGAACTAACCACAGCTAGGGTTGGCATGAGAACTGCGTTACTAATATTGAAAAAGTGGAACTGCAATCAGCAACAAATTCAGGCTGTACTCAATTTGCCAGTAAATTATAACAATCTTGATATAGAAAAATTTAATCTAAGTCAAGATCAAGTCGAAAGAATCAGCTATATACTGAATATTCACGCTGGCTTAAGTACGCTTTTTAGTAACCCTGAAAATATTTATGGGTTTATGAACATGGTCAATCATAATGAACCTTTTAATGGCACAAGGCCAATAGATGTTATTTGCAACGGAAAAACCAATCATTTAAAAGTGGTTATGAGCCATATAGATCAGTTGGTTAGACACTAACCCCAGCCCTTATCCTTTAGCATTTTAACGACAACCATTCCATCATAATACTATTAGGCATTTTAAGTTTAATGTCCATTAAAAATGGACAACTCAATACTTCAAATTTTGTAACCTTGAAAAACTTTAATTCTGTAACCACGAAAAACTTTATTTTAAAAACTTCATAAAATTAGACAACAGTCCAGCCAAGTGACCGCCAGAAGCAGAAATCAACGTGAGAAAAATCGCCTCTACAGTTCTAATCACCAAGCCTATTCCCAAGCAAGAAAAGATGATTTAAGATGTACAAATATGCTCACCAAAACTGCATTTACCATCAGATTTACATGATAAAAAATACCTTACAGAATAACGCGATAAAAGGTCTGCCTCACCAGCAGAATATGACATACAATATAAAACTGATAACTGCATCCTTACACCTACTAACATCTAAAAAAATATGTAGCACAACAACTTAATTATGTATTATTATCCAGCGAACACTGTCAATGCAACCTCACAACCACAATCAACAGGAAAAACAAATTTAAAAAATAAAGACATAAACAGCGAAATCTTATTTCATTGACAAAATCAGTTCATAAACTGAAGATATTTTATATTTTCATGATTTAATCTAAGACTTGGATGTTGGAGCTTGGTTATGTGTATCGAGAAATCTAAACAAGTACGGCTCAATTTACTTTCACAGAACCTCACCTCCGCCAACTTTGTTGCACTTCAAATAGCGTTCAATGAAAACACTATTCCACATGCCATCAACACATTGAACACGCTTACACCTTCATTATCTTGCCCAAAGTCTACACGATGCCGTATTACACAGGCTCATCAAGATCAAGCTGCAAAACAAGCGGAATCTCCAGTTGTATCTAAAATGCAACTAGCGCTCTTAGCGCAACTCTCTCCCAGTGCAATTCATACCTCAGATATCGGAAAAGGATATGATTAATGGGAAAGCTACAAGCTAATGCTAAAAGTAATAGGATAAAAAATTCCGGCGGTGTTATGCCAGATAGACTCAGTACTAACACAGCCTTAATGAAGATGTTTTATCAAGCCCAAAAACAGAGTCATGACACCAACACAGGCAAATTATTGGTTGTTTTGATGTATTTATGGCTTACTCAGCAGTTAGATGACTTTCTCCTTCGAGCCAGTGAAAAACCCATCACAGTAGATGATATTCCCGACTGTCATAAAGTAAAAAATAGTGATGCATGCGAAGCGCATCGATTCAAAAATCAGAAGTTTGAGGATGGCAAGTCTTGGACCTATTACGCACGTGCAACCATTACTCAAAGCGGCGATAAAAAATTCGAATGGCAACCCATCCCTAATTGCATAATCCACATTTTCAAACCCTTCGTTAGCAATCACAGCTATAATGTTTCATGGCTAACGGCAGCTGAAAAACAACAATTGCTTAATCTGCTCATGGCCAAATGGCGAAAACCTGCCGAGATCGAACACTTTCCAGCGATAAGAAAGCAATTGTTTTTTAAGTACATAACACGCTGTATTCGCACAGATAATCAACTATCCAGTTTAACTAAATCATTATTATTACCTGCTGATATACAGCACCATCGACATGCAGCGGTTTATCAGCAAAAAAACAGTGAACACGTTCGTACAGAGCTATTTCACGCGCAAGATCGGTATCTTAGTCGATTATTCAATCATGCAAACTCTCTAGGTGTGAGCAAGTTGTTGACACTCACATTCTCGTCGAGTTCAGCAGTAAGTAATGCCACACTTCCCAGCATTTCACTATTAAATGACAACGCCAAAAGAAACATTCCCGCTAATATTACAAGTTCAAAAGTGGGTGTGAGTTTTCATAGTAAATGGGTTGGTGAAGACCTAGAAAAATACGCAGACGAGTCCGTGGTTTTCGGTAGTAAGCGACTTATCCCCGAGAGTGAGATTGTTGCGATTTTTCGCCATATTCATGACGAGATAACTTCATCTAAGCCTGATCACAAAGCCACTCAAGCCGATTTAATTCATTATCACAATCTCTGCGCTAACCATATTGCACTGCTATTTATAGTGCTTACGGGCATGCGCCCTACTCATGCTATCTCTATAAATAAACAATCACACTATGATTACCGCCGCACGACAGTATCAGATAAGGGCTTTCAACGCGAGATTAGAATTTGTGACTATCTGAGACAACAAATTCTGCATTACATCTCGTTGCAACAACAACTCAATTCCAAGCTGAATTTGGTTAATGATCTTCCCTGGGCATGGAGTTTATATGATGCGAATAATCAAGCGATCGCAATCTCAGCAAAATCGCTGCGACAATTTTTACATCAAAGAGCTAATGGCATTGTCCCCTATGTATTACGTCATCAATTTGCGCAAAGTGCCGTCACCAGCATTATCCATAAACTGACAACACACCAAATTGATCGCTTAATGGGACACGCGGAGTACGGTGAACATCTGGGCAGTGACCATGTATTTCCAGCAAGCATGAAACAACAAGACTTATTTCTCGATAGTCTGCCAGCTCGTTACGGGTTAAAGGAGTTGAAATATGTCTAGTTTATTCAACAAATTAAACCCTGTTGAAGTTTATAATTATCACCAACGTCATGGTTTGTCTAACGCTAGCATAGATGCCATTACCTGGGTGCTCAACCAGTGGCCTAACCCAACACTCAAAGTCTCAAGCCTTTCAGCTCAAAAGCCGAATCACATATCAACCTGCCAACTCCAAAGGCGTGAAATCACTCTTCAAGATTTACAGGTCATCAACAAAATCATCAGCTCGGTTCCGACAGGCAAGTTACGTCACTACAAACTTGCACTTGAAGCCATTATTGTCTACCTCAAAGAAGCACTGAAATGGCAAACTCCTGAGGTTAAAAAGCTGCCTTGGCCTGATCCTGATTTAAGATGGTATGAACGCATCACTGCTCAAGCGAACGATGCATTTAAACTGCAAAGTGAATATGAAAACGTCAAAACTCAGTTCTTGAAACAGCGATCCGCACTGTCAGCCGAGTTTATGGCATTGATTATAGCACTTGAAATTGCGCCGCTAACGATTGCTCATCTCGTCAACATCATTAACGACAAAGACAGTATTCAGCGTATTGAAAGACAAACATATCTTAATATCAATCACTTAGATAAGCCATCAAACCAAGACGGTTTACCACAATCAAGCCGGTATCACCTGCCATTATTTGTCTATCAATCATTGACGGAATATCAGGCATATTCGCATAGCATAACTGAAAAGCAATTGCTAAAAGGATTAGATAACTTATTAACGTCATTCTCCATATCAACTCAGGTTTCTCGTCATTACCAGCACCTTTTTCAAGCCGTTTGGCACTATCGCGATAATGTCGTTCCCTCATTCTTAAAAGATATTAGTTACCCAGAACGTCATGTCGCAACTCCTTTAGTCTCGGTTGACAATAAGGACCAACAACGACAATTAGCGAGAATTTATGGCATCGATTATGACGAAATGGCAGTTACCGCAATACCTAAAGCCCATCAAGCATCGAAGAAATGGCCGCATCTCGAACTGCAAAACAATCGCAATACGATTACAGAATGTGCCCAAGAGCTAACTCATTGGCCTGTAGACAATATCCTGCCAACAATGCTCTATCGATACACGTTAGAACTCATCTCTTTTGGTGGGGTAAAAAAGCAAAAACTCGCAGACAGCACCATCAAAAAATACTGCAATATTCAATTAAAATTCACGAGTCCGCTCAGTTATGACCAAGCAATAGACCAAGAGCTACTACAACAATGGAGCCACAACATTTATGACAATTTAGCGACGGAAACGGAGCAACTGATCATGCTCTACTTTTTTCGCTTTATGCGTCACCAATCACTCACAGACCATTTAGATATTAGCCAGTTCGAACCACCACTCTGCCCTCCCGGGGTTGATCCGTTTCGGATCTCAATAGAACAGTTGCATGAAATCGTCGCAAAGCTCATCGCGCCACCCTACGGGGAGTTATTGCAGAGGTTATTTTGCGCAGTCACTGTCATTATCAGCTATTTCGCAATGTTGCGCCGAGGAGAGTTACTGCGTCTTCGTTTAAAGGATGTATTTGTTGATCCCGCTAATAAACAGTTGTTTCGTTTCAATATCACAAATACTAAGGAGGGGACGACCAAAAGCAGACATTCACGCGTTGTTTATACCGTCATACCGGAAGAATTCGCGATTCTAGTCAGAATTGTGATAAAAAACAGTGAACTTTGTGAACCTCACCAGCATTTGATCGGCTTCACAGAAGAGCCATACCATTCACGGCAGTTACAATACTTATTACCTGTCACTAAATGCATCAAAGCAATATGCGGCCAGCAAGCGCGGTTTCATCACCTGCGTCATAGCGGCGTACATTTATTTATGCTGCAGGCACTACACCTTGCATACAATCTGCCACCAGAGCAAACCACGAATACTGAGCAAATGAAACGCTTACTCCATGGAGACGTGCTTGCTGCGCGATTTGACTATTGGCTTGAAGGGCAACCATTTTCACTGTGCAATGATGGGATTTTGTTCGATGAAATCACTCGTCAAATCGGACACGAGTACTATGCAACAACTCGCTGGTCCTATCTGCACGATATAGACTGGCTTTACCCATTCTATCGGCCAGGCTTTGGTGAATCACAGCCTCGAGAATTCTCGCATAGTGAATTGCGATATTTACTGGGGTTAAAACACGACTCAAATGATCTATCACGTCAACTCGCTTTAATCAGCACTGATTACCAAGCAAAAAGCATTAACCAGAAGCGTCAAAACCACGTCTTACTCACAGAGACAGCACTGAGACAACATCTATTTAAGACGAATAAAAATAGTGTCGCCCAAAAGCCACTCAGCGATTTTCATACAGTCTCGATTGCACAAGACACAGTCAAATATCATCAAAAATGGCTTGGTAACGCCAACAAAATTTCTCATGACTTTCTTCAATATCTATTTCTTGAAATGCGAAAAGCAAAAGAGGTTAACTGGCCGTTATTAAGCCAAATCTCGCAATCTCCAGGCAAATATCAATCCTTGCCAATGACCAAAGCGCAAATCACAGCGCTCAGTAATTTGCCAGCAATCGTGCTAAGCAACGGCATACATCCAGCATTGACATTAACCTTGGCGTGTAATGTCAAAAATGCACGACATTTTGCAGCAGTATTTCGTCAGCCACTCTGGCGCTGGTTAACGCCCAGCTTTGTGTTGACTGTGAACAGAAAAACAAAAATCGACATTCTATTAAACAGGTTAAAAGACAATTTTGCTCAATCGGGTGAAACAATAACACTTCAAAAACAACCTGTTGGTCAAAGCGAACTGACCATCACTCTGACGCCCAAATTGAGTGAAACCAAACTAACCCCTCATAAGCAGCACGCTAAGTTAGCGGATCTGCAATTTGTCATTCAACAAACACAGCTGTTTCTCTCACATTTTCAACAGACTAACTAGGAGTATTATGTCAAAATTAATAATTTCGAAAAGCAAATCCCCCTTGTTTATCAACATGATAAATGCACTAGACAAACATCATTCGGATGCATGTATCAGTGTGTTTATCGACAGCGATAACAGCCGTATGCTCCTTATTGGTGGTGCCCCTGGTCAATACGGACAAATCGAAATACCTCTCGAAAAAGGCCATGGTTTGAAGAACGCCGAATTTTCGATCCCTTTCGATTTTTTCATGTGCATGAAAGAGCAACAGCAAGAGTTTAATACCCTAGCCAATCAGTATATTTTTGAACTCAGATACAAAAATGGTAAATACATCAATATCGAGTATTGTTTATTACTCAGAGACGACAAAAAGATTGATGATTCAATACATTTCCCAATGTCCCGTTTTGAATTAGACGCTGCTCATGAAAATCATATTCAATATCAGGTGGCCAATACTCAACGTGCTTATCATGAGCTGAACAGACGCTCGATTGTTGACATTATCAATTCAACCAATTCACTCATACCCTTTGATTTTGTTGAATTTAGAAAAAATGAAAAAGAGATCCGCTTTCAGAAAAATGGTGAAGTCACGACCAAACGATTACAAGACAATATCGACTTACCTCATACCCTCCCCTTGACTGAAGCCGCAAGCCAAACGCTTAAAACGCTGTATATGAACTCTGAAACAGGCAGCATAGCGTTTTGTTTAGAGGGTGAACTACTCACGTTTAAAACTGACCAACACACGCAAAGTATCTCTCTGGAAGGCATAGATCAATTTCATCAAAAAATAACGCAGGACAGCAGGTTACTCCTTGAATTTGCCTCTAATTTATACGATTTCAAACAGTTAAATAACATGATCTTAAAAGAAACCAGCGTTAGATCGCTCAATACTGCGATGCTACTGTTTGATAACAACAGACTATTTTCATGCATGTTGCCAGGACGCAGGGAATTCATACGCGAAGTGAGCGTCAAGCACCTTCATCATCACGACGCATTGCTGTTTTCTTATTCACCTCGCACTCTCAAAGACATGAAGTTAAAAATTTTCGCCAAAGGAGGCGAGATCCGCATTACGTTAACTCAAAATCAAAATGGTGAACTGAAACTCAATTTCTATGACAAGCCAGAAGATATGGCACCATTTGATAGCCTTAACTTAGTATCAGAACAATCTTTGTTATCTGCATACCTAAAATTGAAAAACGAGTACCTGAACACTTACGATGACCGCTACATTTTGCCACCATCGCGCCAAGGAGAACTCGATTTGTTTGCCGAACAACCAAGCGATGTGCCAGATGAAATTAATGCCCTGACTACTGACATTGTGTCTAAAGATGAATACACAGCAGAAACAGAAGATAAACTCAAAAACACCCATGTTTATTCGCCAACGACTCATCCTGACTTAGCACATAAACCAAGCAATAAGCACTCAAAAAACATCACAGATAACAGTGGCGATTTAGCCATTATCGATGAATATGGATTTGCCGATGATTAGTCAGCTCCTAAACCTTAAACTGAATACGGTTATGTGTGGTTGTGTATAGGGGAGGTAAATGGCGGCAACAAGCTTCCGCTAAAGTGCTCAACAATTTTCATTGGCAAATGGTCAATTTAAAAAGCGCAGCAATTTAAAACAAACAACTGGACAAATAAACAGTATTAGTTATATTAACAGGTGTGTTTTTAACCAATAGTTGGCAAGCCGCAACTATTGGGAAAGGGACATTTCAGGTTGAGTTGCACGATGTAAAAGTGCGGTTAACCTAATAAATAAGCAGTTGGGAGAGAGCGGCTGCAACCACTCTCCCCCGTATCGGCTGCGAACCGCTATTAACAGACACCCAGCCGATGGCGAAATTCTAACGAATTCCATCGGATAGGGACAGTGCTATTTGATGGAGGCCACCTATGGCTCATATTCGTGTGCGCCCCAATGGGCGTATTCAGTTCGACATGCATCTTTATGGCTGCCGTTTTCGTGAAGGCACAAAAATGCTGGCCACACCTAAAAACCTTGCAACAGCCAAGACGACACTCAAAAAAATGAACGCTGAGATAGACTTAGGCAGCTTTCAATACCGTGACTATTTCCCCCAAAGTAAAAAAGTCGCTCAATTTGAGCAGTTGCAGCGTGAGAAACATCCTGATCGTGAATATCCATTTTTCAATGACTTTGCCTATCAGTGGTTTGAACGCAAAAAGGCGACGTGGAAAAATAGCTATAGAAACACCATGCAAAACGTTTTAGATAAGTATCTGATCCCACAATTTGGCAATACATTAATGAATGAGATCACCCTATCGCAGATCGATTTTTATCGTCAGCAGTTAATGCAAATGGTAAAGGCAGATAATACCCGTCAATTATCTAATCGGCGCATTAATAACTTACTGTGGCCTATCGTCTCCATGGTAAGCCTCGCGGCAGAAGAATATAAATTTGAATACCCATTGAGACGCTATCGCTCACTTAAAGAAGAAAAAGCTGAGTCTCATCCGATGACGATAAAGGAGGTTAAACTTTTCCTATCCCACGTCCCTCACGAATGGAAAGATTACTTCATCATTCGGTTTTGGACCGGCATGCGCAGTTGTGAAATTCATGGATTAGAGTGGCAACATGTTGATTTTGATCACCGCTTAATTCGCATACGGCAAAACTGGGTGAATGGTGAAGTATGTGATGTGAAAACACCAAAATCTAGGCGTGATCTTAAGATGTGTGACACGGTATACGATGCCTTTAAACGCATTAAAAATTTGGCATTGTCAGAGTCAGGCTTTGTGTTTACTGGCAAATCAGATGCGCCACTGGATACCCATTTTGTTAGCAAAAAATTATGGTACCCGACACTCATTAAAGCGGGACTGAAACGTCGACGAGCTTATGAAACTCGTCACACCGCGGCAGTGCTGCATATCGCAGCCCTAGAAAATCCACTGTATATCTCTCAAATGCTTGGCCACAGTGATACACGGTTATTATTTGATGTGTATGCACCATATGTTGCAAACGCATCCCGAAGCGATGGCAACGCATTTGATAAACTCATGCGAAACGAAAACATGCTGTAAAACATTCTGAGCTGTAAGTGAGTATTCACATGTTGGGTGAGATCATCGGCAGCAGTCGGTGATCACACTAAATTATTTTCAGCTGTGAACAGCCGTTGTTGCCTAAATGAATAAACCTTCCGCCTCAGATGCGATCAGATCTTGTGAATACCACGCAGGAACCGCTATCAGATGGGCAAATCCAAGCATCGCATCACCAATTGGCCGGAATATCACAAGGCGTTGACTAACCGGGGCTCACTGACTTTTTGGAAAGACTAGCAGGCGCTCAACCTCTGGCACAACACTGAACATCATGGTGGTCGAGGTCGGGGATTTCAATACCGTAATACGGCGATAGAAACCGCCTTGATGCTCAAAGGTTTGTTTAATCTTCCCTTGCGAGCTCTAGAAGGCTTTCAGAGCTCAGCGTTTAGTTTGATGAATGTGCAATTAACTTCACCCGGTTACAGTTGCATCAGCAAGCGGGCAAAGACAGTCAAAATTAACTACCGCAACCCTAGCTGAGTCGAGATTGCTCACTTAGTTGTCGATGCCACAGGGCTGAAAGTATATGGCGAAGGTGAATGGAAAATGCGTAAACATGATAAGGAAAAACGCCGCACTTGGCGTAAGTTACATCTTGCTATAGATGCTGCCACACATGAAGTTATCGCCGCCGAGGTCAGTTTAGAGAGTGTGGCATATAGTAAGGTTCTACCAACGTTATTAAACCCGCTAAGGCGCAAGGTAAAACAAGTTTCAGCTGATGGTGCTTATGACACCTAAAACTGTCATAAGCTGCTGAAATGCAGAGGGGGTAAGTCTACGATACCGCCGCGAAAAATGCGGGTTATTGGGAAGATGGTCACCCCAGAAACGAGGCCGTCAGGGCGTTGAAAAGCGATGACCTCAAACGATGGAAGCAAGAGAATGACTATCACCAAGGTTCCCTGTCAGATACGGCTATGTATTGTTATAAGCAGCTGATTAGCCCGAAATTGAACCTGCGTGACTACAACGGCTAAGTCGGTGAGGCATTGGCTTGAGTGAAAGTGATGAACAAAGTCATAGGACTAGGTATGCCTATTGGCCAGAGGGTCAATTAATACTAGGAACCCTGTTAGGAAAAGGCATACCTAAGATTGATTTAGGCAACAACCCATATAAATATGGTTTAAATAAAGTAGATATTTACCTTGTTAACCCAGAGGTGCCCATATAAAGGGCAAGATCATGAATGTTTATTGACCAATACCTCCATCTGATTGAACTGTAGCTCGAACTGTGATCTTATGCTCTCTTTTTGGGAGTACCAACATGATTATCGACAGTATTAAAACACATTTCAGTATCATCCAAGACAATCGGCAGAGTGCCAAGCTCGACTATCCATTATTTGATTTTCTGTTTGGTGCACTCTGTGCCGTAATTGCGGGGGCTCGTGGTTGGACGGACATTCGTGAATACGTTCTGGGTCACCATGAATGGATTCGCCGTCACCAGTTATTTGAAAAAGGTGTCCCGGTCGATGACACCTTCGCACGCCTTATCGCCACCATTGTACCACAGGCCTTTCGGCAATGTTTTCTCGATTGGATGCAGGCGGTGCACAGCCTGACTCAGGGAGAGATCGTCGCCATTGATGGTAAAACCCTGCGGGGTTCTTACAACCGAGATTATCGCTACAGCACGATTCACATGATCAGCGCCTATGCATCGACAAATCAGATAGTGTTGGGACAGCTGAAAACCGACAACAAAAGCAACGAGATAACTGCTATCCCTGAGCTTATCCAAATACTAGATCTTCGCGGCGCTCTCGTCATCATTCATGCGATGGCCTGTCAAACCAACATAGCCAAAGCCATCGTCCAGTAAGGTGGCAACTATCTATTGGCGGTAAAGGGCAATCAGGAACGGTTGGCCAAGGCAGTGCGAGCAGCCTTTAGCTCACATAGGCAAGCTGGCGTAGACATGGACCAATGGCAAACAGAAAAGCATCACGGTCGAGTAGAATCCCGAACATGTCACGTACTCAGTGCAGAGCAAATGGAAGGTAACTTTTCCAGTTGGACAGAGCTATCTAGCATTGTCATGGTGGAAAATTTCCAAGCCGAAAAAGGCAAAAAACCGATCCTGGAATACCGAGATTACATCAGTTCCAAAGCGTTAACGGCAGAGGAAGCCTGTCAAGCGATCAGGGCACATTGGGGCATGGAGGCGATGCATTGGATCCTTGATGTCACATTTGGCAAGGATGCCTGCCAAATTTATCGGGAGAATGCGGCAGAAAATGTTGCTTGTCTGCGTCATAGGTCGCTGAACATGCTGCGAGCCGAGTCTACCCAAATCAGCATGCCAATGGAGCAGAAACGCTGCACGATGAATCCGTTGTTTCTGGAGAGCGTCCTTGTTGGCTGGATTTGCATCAATGGTCAATTAACGCACATTCATGCGAAAACCCTGAGCCATATATGTATATGTTTTATTGTGACTTGAGTCAAGGATGTCAGATTAACTTTAATTTATAATTAAAAGAAATTTACAGATTGTGCTTTGTAGTAGCAATATTAAGAATAAATTGAATAGTTTTATTAAATTTTTTCAAAAATATTTTTGCTCTGTTCACGCCAGAATCAGTAAATATCCAAAATAGTTTGGAATTTAATACTGCAATCCCATAAATGAAGCAATTTTTCACTTCACTTTATTTTATTTTATTTTATTTTATTTTATTTTATTTTATAGTTAGTTTACTGAAAAGAGAATGGAGAAGTTGTATAACATAATTTGTTAACTGAAAACGGTTTCAAATGAAATTAAACCTATTCGCTTGCTCTGTTAGAAAGCAACAAAAAAATTTAACAAAATTTTGATTTATAAGTTTAATTTACAATCTTTATTTTAATTTTTAATGAGTGATCATATGAAGTTTGCATGGATATTTTTTATTTTTATATTTTTAAATGGGTGTGGTAGTGATTCACCATCGCGCGTAGTTAATACACAAAAAGAAAATTTAACAATAGTTGAGAATCAATATTACACACTTGAACCGTATTTAATTGATACAAGCTATGATTCTTTTAAATGGGTACAAGTCTGTGGAGTGCCAGTTTTAAATAATCAAGATGAAAATTCATTAAGTATTGATTTTTTAGCTCCTGAATCAGATAAAGATCAAAAATATTGCTTTGAATTTACAGGTCACAAAGGAAATGATACATATGTCAAGTCTTATGATGTAACTGTTGTGGCACCTACGGTTGAGGTATACATAGATCATGCTTCATTACCAACCTTGCAACAACTAATGCATATGGTAGAAGAACATGATAAAGATGACACAACAAAGAGATTTGTTTCTTGGGAACGAGTTAAATTATCAGAGACTGCACAGGATATTTTGAATGCAAAATTTTTCAATATTGTAAATAATAATATATCAACCCAATTTATTGATGCTATTGTTAATTATGCAAAAAATAAAAATAGGGTTAATGTTAAATTATTCTCCAATACTGCTGTCTCTATTACAAATTTGTCGCCAATAATAAAAGCGTTAAAATCATCCGCCAATGCGACAATCTCAAAGATTAATTTATATGACGATGGTTCATTCGAATATATGGATTTATATTCTTGGAAAGAAAGTGATAGTAAGATTGAACTTCTTGATAGAGATTCGATTCTGTTAAAATCTTATCTTGATGGAGAAAGTGATGTTCGACCACAGGCTATGAGTGCTCGTTATAATTGGCATAGAATTTATAATGTGAATTATAATTTTTTACGTAAAGATTACTTAGATGTTGAACCGAAGTTAAATGATTTCCGTGAATATTTAGGGGATTCATTGACTCAAATGCAATGGGACCAATTTTCGAAAATGCCATTGTATAAGCAAAAATTACTATTAAGCATTGTTGGATTCGATAAAGCAAAACTTCAAAGTCAATATGATTCATCCTCATTACCAAATTTTGTATTTACTGGCACTACCACTTGGGCTGGAGGTGAAACCAGGGAGTTCTATGCAAAACAACAGGTTAATGTAATTAACAATGCAATTAATGAAACCAGCCCTTATTACTTAGGTCGGGATTATGATCTGTTCTTCAAGGGGCACCCACGTGGTGAAGATATTAATGATTATATTATTTCTAGCTTTGAAGATATAACCAATATTCCGGCTTCAGTTTCTTTCGAGTTATTGTTAATGACAGGAATGATTCCTGACAAAGTCGCAGGGGTAGCCAGCTCTTTATATTTTACTATTCCAGCTGATAATGTTGATTTCATTGTGTTTACATCGTCTGAAGATATTACTGATAGGGAAGAGGCTCTAAAATCACCGTTAGTGCAAGTTATGATGAAGTTAAATATAGTGAAAGAGGATAACGTGTTATTTTGGTCAGATTTACCAAATTGTGAGTCAGGGGTTTGTATTAGTCATTAAAAACAGGTGTTAAAATTTGAAAAAAATTAACGATTCATCCATTTAAAATTTTAGTAAGATGGATCGTTCGTAATTTTTAAAATAATGCTGAAAGTTCAGAAGTTCACCTTCCCCTGCGAAGCTGTCGAAGTACGCAGATAAAAAATGCCGTGGCGATATCATGGTTAATGGAATGGACCCATCCACTTTTAATCGGCCTCGCAATGGGTCACGATGTAGTTGCTAAAACTCATCAGAAAGAGGAAGGGTCCATTTATGAAGATTACTATAATTGATTTAAATATCGCAAAGTCTGTTTTTCATGCTGTTGGTGTCGATAAAGCAGGCAAGGTAATCAAAAAGAAAATGCTTAGACGCAAGGACTTACTTCCCTTTCTAGCTCAAATTGAGCCGTGTCTGATTGTGATGGAAGCCTGTAGTGGAGCAAATTACTGGGCCAGAGAATTTGAGCTGTTGGGCCACAGCGCTGAAGAATCCCTTGATTATTTTAAAATTAATCATCAAATTAGAGTGAACTATGTTAATGTGACTGCCGATGTATTGCTTAACAACATTTGTACAGCAAAGATCAACAGACCCTAGCTGGTTGATGGAAAAATAAGATAACTCCATTCAGTGAGCGTAATCATATCAAGCGGCAAACAGCAAGGCCAAATTTAGTCTAAATATAGATTATCGATTGTAACAATCCAAAAGGGTAAACAATATTAATCAGTTACCACGGTGTCTTTCAAGTTGTTTTAGACGCATTGAATATTTCTTGCCCTAGGAACTGCGCTCACAGTGGAAAGAACCAAGAAGGTTGACGTTTGACAGAACGCTCGAAAACTGCTCCTGCGTTATTCAACCTTCTGTATTCGTGCAATCATTAGCTCACCGATTACGGTAAAGCCACAAAGGAAAAGCGGTAAGCGCTAGGGACTAAAAGCAGCGCTTTTTGCTGCGTACTAGCAGTTGCGAAGCAACGCCCTAGATTCTAGCTCCTCCCTATGTCGCGTTTACTGCCTGAGCTATATATTCAGCTTGTTGTTGAGTCAAGCTAAAATCTGTGGACTCAACCATCACTCGAATTAAGGGCTCAGTTCCGGATTTACGCAATAATACTCGCCCCTTATCTCCTAAAACTTCCTCCGCGGTTAGCACAGCTTGTTTAACACTATCTTTAGCCAAAATACTATCAGCACTGCCAGAGGTTAAACGCACATTGATAAGCACTTGCGGTAATTTCGTCATGCCAGCTTTAAGATCGGCTAAACGTTTGCCTGACTCTAGAATGGCTTTGAGCACCTGCAAAGACGCCACTATGCCATCACCTGTGGAAGCATGCTGTAAGCTCAAAATATGTCCAGAACCTTCACCGCCAAGTTTCCAGCCAGTTTCTTTAAGTTGTTCAACTACATAACGGTCACCAACCTTAGCCCGCACAAAAGGAATATCCATTTGTTTGAGTGCCAGTTCTAATCCGAGATTCGACATGAGCGTACCAACCACCCCGCCCTGTATCTCACCTTTTTGATATGCCGCTTGTGCCAAAATAAACAAAATCTCATCGCCATCAACCACATGGCCATTATGATCAACAAACATGACTCGGTCGGCATCACCATCCAATGCAATTCCTAAATCCGCTTCATGGATCATCACCGCAGATTGCAAGCTATCTAAATGTGTTGCACCACAATGATCGTTAATGTTCACGCCGTTGGGTTTGTCGTTAATGCTAATCACCTCGGCCCCTAACTCGCGATACACATTCGGTGCAATATGGTAGGCCGCTCCATGGGCGCTATCGACGACAATCTTTAGTCCCGCCAAGCTTAAATGATTCGGGAACGTCCCCTTACAAAACTCAATATAACGACCGGCAGCATCATCAATGCGACGCACTTTACCCAGTTTTTCAGAAGCGACACATTGCAGCGCATTATGCTCAAATGCTTGCTCTAATAGCGCTTCAATTTCAAGCTCTTGTACATCATTTAGCTTAGTGCCTGTGTTTGAAAAAAACTTAATACCATTATCATAAAAAGGATTATGGGAAGCACTGATCACCACGCCCGCATCGGCCCTAAAAGTTGAAGCTAAATACGCCACTGC
Organism: Shewanella cutis; assembly: GCF_022410515.1. GTDB lineage: Bacteria > Pseudomonadota > Gammaproteobacteria > Enterobacterales > Shewanellaceae > Shewanella > Shewanella cutis. Next base: position 244,301 of record NZ_JACSDI010000001.1, read on the forward strand.
GGGTGTTGGCATGGGGCCAATTAATGCCACATTGACACCAGCGGCTGAAAACCCCGCTTCCATTGCCGATTCCAGCATATAACCACTAATGCGGGTATCTTTACCAATCAACACTTCTTTAGTGCCAGTGGACGCCAACACAGTGCCAGCCGCCCAGCCTAACTTCATCGCAAAATCTGGCGTAATAGGAAAAGAACCCACTTTGCCACGCACGCCATCAGTACCAAAATACTTCCTAGACATACAAAATCCTTAAAACGCTAAAAGACAAAAAGCCAAAAAGCCAAACCCGTGAGGATTTGGCTTTAAAAAATTCAACTTTTCAACATTTAAATCATATAAGACATTGAATCAAGATACTAACGTCACCACTTTCGCTTTTGTATCAGCAGGTTTAAATAATTTCCTTTGCTGCCAAACTAAATCGCAAATACCGTCAGTTGGGGCAAAACCGGTAGGCGCCGCAAGTAAAATCTCACGAATCGCTTCATGATTAAACTCATGGCATGCTTTATCCAAACGATTCAAAATTAACTCTAATTCAGCCCATGGCAAGTAAATTTCATTCGCGGTCATAATCCGCTCATGGTCTGTACCTGTCACATCATCGCCAATCAGTAACTCTTCATACAGTTTTTCACCAGGACGAAGGCCGGTAAATTCAATCGCGATATCACCATTGGGATTTGCTTCATCCTTCACATCATAACCACTTAAGCGGATCATTTTTGTCGCAAGATCAACGATTTTGACCGATTTCCCCATATCAAGTACAAAGACATCGCCGCCTTTACCCATAGCACCCGCTTGAATAACCAGCTGTGATGCTTCTGGAATCGTCATAAAAAAGCGCGTGATTTCAGGGTGAGTAACAGTTACAGGACCACCATTAGCGATCTGCTTACGGAACAATGGCACAACAGAACCAGAAGACCCCAGAACATTACCAAAACGCACCATACAAAAACGAGTGTGATGCTCCTCTTTTGCTAATGCTTGTAATGCCAGTTCCGCCATACGTTTAGTGGTACCCATCACGTTTGTAGGGCGCACCGCTTTATCGGTAGAAACCAACACAAAGGTTTCGACTTTTGCTGCAATCGCAGCTCTCGCGGTATATAAAGTACCAAATACGTTATTACGCACGCCTTCAACCACATTATGCTCAACTAAAGGCACATGCTTATAAGCTGCGGCATGATAAACCGTCTGTACTTTAAACGCCTGCATCACCGCTTGCACACGGTTTTCACGCTGCACAGAGCCCATGATTGGGACTATTTCAACATCTATACCCAGCTCAATGGCAGTCGCAGAGAGTTCACGCTCAATCGAATAAAGCGCAAACTCAGATAACTCGAATAAAACTAATTGTTTAGGCAACTGTTTTAAAATCTGGCGGCATAACTCTGAGCCGATAGAACCACCGGCACCTGTAACCATAACTACTTTATTCTTGATATTCGCAGTCAATAAATGCTGTCTTGGCGCAACAGAATCACGACCCAATAAATCTTCGATTTCGACTTCTTTCACATCACTAAATAACTTATCACCACTCACTAAGTCAGCCATGGCAGGCAAGGTCATCACCCTAACAGTTAATGGCTCAAGCTGATTAATAATGTCCTGACGACGTGAACGCGATGCACTCGGCATTGCCAGCAACACACGGGTTGTAGGTCGCTGTTTTATCAGCTTACTAAGTTGATGCGGCGCATAAACGTGCAAACCTTGAATCGAGGTGTTATGCAAGTTTTCATCGTCATCAACAAACGCAACCGGATGGTATTCATGGCTCTGTGCAAGTGCAATCGCGGTTTGTCGCCCGCTCACACCAGCACCATAAATAATGACTGGCTCACCGCGGCGATTAATTCCGGCACCGACTAATGAACGCATGAGTGCACGCGCGCCGCCCACAAAAACGAGAGCAAAAGCTGCATAGATAAATGGCACTGTGCGAGGTAAATCCACCCCGCCATAATAGGCAAGTAAAACAAGGGCTATGGTAGAAATACCGACACCCGCAACGATTGCAGTAAACGCTTGCGAACCAATATAACGTAGCACTGCGCGATAAAGCCCTAGCCTCACAAACCCAGCAATACTGATAGGGATAGTTAACGCAATCAATCCCCAATACTGAGATTTAAACAATACATCAACAGAGTCCAAGCGAACGAGTAACGCAAACCAAAAGGCAAAAAGCAAAAACACTGAGTCAATCGCCACGCTGACTAAACGCTTTTGTGACCGCTTTAATGAAAATAAAAACTGCAAAAAATCCATCTTTTGCTCCAACTTAATTAAGTAATTCATGAAGTTTAGTAACGGCTTATGCATTGATAACAGGCATCAAGTCTTTCGAGCAAATGAGTATACATGAGATAACGAGTTACAGCTAAATCCAAATGCTATATCTAACTTGGTTTAACTGCATCACCACTACCACTGCCTGTAGCTGTCATAAGAATGTACTTAAAATATCGACCTAAGGTTAAGGTATCGATCATTTGCTTATCAGTTTGAGCAAGCAATTTAGGCGTAGACATATCAATATTTTGCACTTGCGCTAACCCTGTCACACCAGGCAATACGTTATATACACCTAACGTATCACGCTCAGCGATCAATTCCACTTGGTTAAATAAGTTAGGCCGTGGGCCAACCAAACTCATCTCGCCTTTAAGCACATTAATGAGCTGCGGTAATTCATCAATTTTAGTCTTGCGTAGAAATCGCCCAAAGTTTGTGATCGCTGCGTTACTCGCAAGATGGCTCGCCACCGATGCGGTATCTTTACTCATAGTACGGAACTTAACTAAGTTAAATGGCTTTTTATGTTTACCCACCCGGGTTTGAATGAATATCGGCGAACCAGTATCAAACAAACCAATGATGGTGACGACGACCAATATTGGCCATAGCAATAACAACCCGAAAAAGGCTGCGAGAAAATCAATTAAACGAATCAACATGATTATTCCTTTACAAAACAGCGCCTGACACCTTCTTCAACGGTAATTGGTGGCTGCCAACTGAGTGTATTTTTGGTGTGGGTTATATCCACCTGCAAATTGCCGCATAACCTGTCAATAATCGCCTGATTGCCGGTTACCTTTCCAGCGAGTCTCAACCACGCCATGGGCACAGGTAGCAGGCGTGGCTTTTTGCCTGCAGCACCGGTCATCAGTTTAAGCAACTCTGTGGTGGAAACATCCTGATCGTCGCTGACCAAAAAAATTTGATTAGCGGCATTGGGATGTTCAATACAAGTCACGATTAAATCAACAAGATTATCCAATGCAACCATGCTACGCTTATTATGAATAGCACCGAATGGCAGAGGAAGGTTCTTCTTTGCCAAGTTCAACATTGTGGCAAAATTGGCTTTAACATCTGGGCCGTAAACTAACGGCGGCCTAATAATAACTACTTCGATATCAGTTTTTCGCGCAATATCGAATAAGCCAATTTCTGCTTTGGCTTTGGATTCACCATAATGATCCAACGGCTGCCGTGCGTCACTTGCGCGAAATAACTGACCTGCAATCGTTGCTTCACCATTGACTTTTATGGTACTGATAAAAATAAATCGCTTAACGCCGGCTGCAGCGGCTTGTTCGGCCAGAGCTAAGGTCGCGTGGGTATTCACCTCTTGATATAACTGCGCAGCATTATTTGCAGTTTCATTCATGACATGCACTCTCGCTGCGCAGTGGATGACAACATCAACTCCGCTCAACGCAGATCTGTAATCAGTATTTGCTGTCAGTTCACCTGCAAAAAAAAGGCAATCTCGCGCCGGTTTTGTGCGACCAAACACGCGAGTGGCCTGCGGTAATTGCCGCAAAATTTGTTTACCCAAAAAGCCAGTAGCCCCTGTGAGTAATATCGATTGTGTAGGCATGATCATCTTCCGGCCTTGCTAACAACGATCAGAAGTTAGACAGAAGGCTTCCCTTTTAATAAATCTGCATAAAGATTGAGGTGTATTTGTATCACCGATTTAATATCAAAAGCTTGCTCAGCTAACTGACGTCCTGCTTGGCCTAAACTTTGCCGTAATTTTGAATCGTTACATAAGGTTTCGATCGCTAATGCCAACTCTAAACTCGATTTCACAGGAACTAATAAACCAGTTTTATTAGGTGTAATAGCGTCACGGCATCCTGGGACATCAGTAGTGATAACGGCTCGACCACAAGCAGCAGCTTCAATCAAAGATTTCGGTAAACCTTCTCTATAGCTAGGAAGTACGGCAATATGGCAATTTGCATAAGTTGAGTTAACATCTTTTGAATATCCCCAATATTCTACAATCCCTTTATTAACCCAATCAGCTATCTGAATTTTGCTCACTGATTTGGGGTTTTCATCAGTATCACCTGCAAGCACCATTTTACAGGGAACACCTTTTGACTTTAAAATTTCAGCAGCTTGAACAAACTCCAAAACGCCTTTATCAATCAGTAAACGTGCAAGTAATACAATAACAGGATATGTTTCCGGTTCAGGTTTAACCTTATATTTATCCAGATCAACACCTGACCCACGGACAAGTAATGTATTTGAATCACTGATAATACCCCGTCTAATGAACAGGCCTTTATCTGAATCATTTTGAAAAATGACACGAGACTTACCGTCATTTAACGCTAATTTGTACAATATGGTAATTAACGATCTTAACAGTTTACTCTTGAAACCTTCAGCTATAAAAACAAAACCCAAACCGGATATGGATGCAACTTTAGATACACCCAAAATACGCGCGGCTATACCGGCGTATATGACGGGTTTGACAGTAATCATATGCATTAACGCGGGCGAAATTTTTTTTGTCAGACGATATATAGATAACATGGTCTGAAATTCTTTCAATACCGAAGTGCCGCTTCGTTCAAGATTTATTGAGTGAACTGTAAAACCGTAATCCTCAAGCTCCTGTTTTTTATCGGTTACCTGACAAGCTATATGAACATCATAGCCAACGTTTTGTGCTGCAACGGCAATAGGCAAACGGTGCGAGACAAAAAACCAATCCACATTTACAACAAAGAGAATTTTGGGTCTCATTTATGATATTTCTCATACCATGACTGGAACATTAAAATATCCCATAATTGATATTGCCAATTACGTTTACCGCTTTTATGTTCTTGCCACATCCGATCAATTAACTCTGCATCAAAAAAGCCTTCTTGGCGCAAACGCTCCGCGGCGAGTAGGTTGTCTGCCCAAACCGTCAAAGGCCCACGCAACCATGCATCAAGTGGTACCGCAAAACCCATTTTGGGGCGTTCAATTAAATCTTTGGGGACATATTTGTACAAAATTTCACGCAAGCACCATTTTGTTTTGCCATCTCTCAGCTTTAAATCTAACGGCAAACGCCACGCGTGTTCTAGTACAGAATGATCCAAGAAAGGCACTCGAGTTTCAAGCGATACGGCCATTGCAGCCCGATCAACCTTCACCAAAATATCATCTGGCAAGTAACTCAAGGTATCTTGCGCCATCATTTGCAAAATAGGATCAGAAAAGTTAGCTTTACGCTTAGGATCTGTCAATACGGTAAGGGGTTCTTTACCCCCAAGCACAACCCGCTCTGGATTTTGCCAATGAGAAACCAACCCCAAATATAATTGCTCAACATCACGGCACGCAAGCACAGCTGCAGCTTTATGTAATTTATCACCCAAATTACTTAGCTGTGGGCGAGACGGTAGCAATTTACCGAACAGATTCCAGACATTAACTGGAACAAAGGTAAATACATTTGCTAAAAAAGAACGTAAAAAAACTGGTAGTACAGATAATCTTTTCCAAACTTTTGAAGTCATCAAGTACCTGTTGTAACCACAAAATAGTTCATCACCGGCATCTCCAGACAAAGATACAGTTACATATTGACGCGCAATTTTTGATACAAGAAAAGTTGGAATCTGTGATGAATCCGAAAAAGGTTCATCATAAATATCAGCAAGCTTAGGAATAACTTCTAGGGCATCTTCTGCTGTCAAATACAACTCAGTGTGCTCAGTGCCTAAGTGTTTAGCAACCTCTTTGGCAAATACTGCTTCATTAAACCTAGGATCATCAAATCCAATTGAAAATGTTTTAACTGGTTTGTCTGATTGAGCTTGCATCAAAGAAACAATAAGGGATGAATCAACACCTCCTGATAAAAAAGCTCCCAGAGGAACGTCAGCAGACATTTGTAAGGCAACTGCTTTTTTCAAAGTACTTTCTAAAGCTTCAACTTGCTTCCCAACAGGTAAATCTGTTTCAGTAGAACTAGCATTTGACATGATATCTTTTGCTGACCAGTAAGTTTCTAACGAAATATTTTTGTTTGAATCCATTTTCAAAATGGTAGCTGGCAAAAGTTTATGTATATCACTATATATAGAATATGGCGCGGGGATATAGTTGTGTCTTAAGAGCAATGTTATAGAATCCCGATTTATTTCCGGTTTAAAATCAGGATAAGCTCTGAAGGCATTTAATTGTGAAGCAAAAATAAATGTATCTTTGTGTAACCCGTAATATACAGGTTTTTCACCGAATCGATCACGAGCAAGATAAAGTTCTTTATTTATAGTATCCCAAAGAGCAATACCAAACATACCAGTAGCTTTTTGCAGTGTGATCTTTAAACCCCATTGCTCAATAGCAGCCAAAAGAGTCTCGGTATCGGAATGACCGCGCCAGTGATACTGCTGAATACTCTCTAATTCATCACGTAATTCTTGATGGTTATAAATTTCACCATTATAAGAGATAATGTATCGGCCAGAATCGGAAGTCATTGGCTGATGACCTGCTGCGGACAAGTCAACAATTGCCAACCTACGATGTACAAGACCAATACGGTCATCGGAATTGAACCAAATACCAAAACTATCTGGTCCACGATTAAATAACTCCAGACCCATACACTCAAGAATTCGCGTATGGTCTGTTAAATTTGAAGTATTAAAAAATCCGGCAAAACCACACACTATTTTTTCTCCAACAAAGAATGATATAGCTGATCGTAAAGTTTTTTGATTTCAACTATAGAAAATGATTTTCTCACGTGGTCAGCAGCATGAATACCAAGCATTTTACGCTGTTCGACAGGCATGTTGACCACTGCTAGAATAGCATCAGCTAAAGAATTAGAATTGGCTTCCGACAAAACAGCGTATTTATCAGCAAGTAATGCAGCATCTCCAACATTCGTTGCAATACATGGTAAACCGATAGACATGGCCTCCGCTAATGCGTTTGGAAAGCCTTCAGTACGAGAACTCATAACATAAATATCCATTGCACTCAACAAACCAGGAATATCATTCTGTTCGCCAAGAAGGATAACATTTTCATCTAATCCATAACTATTAATTAAGTTAACAAGCTGATGATTATCATTGTTGCACTCTCGACCAACAAGTAAAATTTTGTAATTGCTAATATCCGCTTTCAGTTTTGAAAAAGCTTCTAACAGAATATCTTGACCTTTATCTTTATGAAACCGGCCAACAAGACCGAAAACGGTTACATGCTTATCTAATGAAAGACTTTCTCTAAAAGAGTTTCTCTTTTTTTCATTATAAACAAGACTACTAAAGTCATAACCATTTGCGATGGTTATGGAAATTTTTGGAGAATATCCTTGAGACTGATGAAAAACTTTCGATGCTTCAGCAACATAACAAACTCTCGCAGGAGACACATAGGACAACAGAGAGCAAATTTTCATTAGGGCTAATGTAAAGTAACTTCCTGCAGGAATATTAGAGCAACGAACAGACCAGATAAGTTTTTTGTTTAGACCGAACATTGCAAGGCTACTGAAAAAATCTGCATGATACATCCAACTTTGTATTATATCCGGCCGAATGTTCGATATGTGCTTTCTTAATTTGTAAACAACTTGGGGAACAGATAGAACACCGCTTAAACCTAAGCACAATACGTTTACACCACGAGACCTGAGTGCTTCGCCAAGGGTGCCTTCAGTTGTTAAACTGATAACGGTGATATGGTAATTTGCGTTACGTTGTTCAAAAGATAATCGCTGTAGAAATAATTCCGCACCGCTAGCAGGCAAACCTACAATAACATGTATAATATTCATTAAAAACCTTAATAACAGCGACAAAAATAGTTATTTGACACCTTTAATCATCCGGTTATAAAAATACTGGTATAACGTTGGGTGATACCACAATATAGAAGGTTCAATACCTGGTTGTGTTTTTACATCGCGGTTATATATATCAACGATAGCTTTCTTGATGAGTGGTATAGCCGCTGCGATTTGATGCAAAGGGTACGTATTAAAGGTATCCTCTGAGGAAGGTTTAATTGTATCTTGATAAAGCACACCGCCTGTATCTACACCTTCATCGACTAAATGCACAGTAACACCACAATTCTGGGTGTCGTCATTAGCAAGTGCCCAATAGCCACCATGAACTCCACGGTATTTGGGTGTAATACCCATGTGCGTATTAATCATTGGCACACCAACTGAATTAATTAATTTTTTACTGATAATCCTCGTTCCATTTACAACAATTACATCTGGAGCTACAGATTTTATCAAAGCAACTACATCAGGTTCATTAATACTCGAAACGTTTTTGACATTGGCATTGGGAAAATATTCATCGCTCAGCTGATATTTATCAAGCAATTTAACAATCTTATTTTTGTCGATGATCGAAAGGAGTTTATTGAAAAATATAAAGCAAACCTGGCCGAAAGTTCTTAAAAAGCCCAACTTTTTAACTCTTCGTTTTATCATTAATTTGCTAGATGGCTTGTTTTCAACAATGACAAGCTCAAATAAAAACACATCTTTTAAGCTGTTATAGACAATTCTTGAAGACTGACTGTTACCACAAAGAAGTAAAACTTTAATCATATGCTTTTTCCAAAAAACTTAACTCTTCCATATTAAGAGAACGCATGCCGAAATTTTTATTTAAGAACTGATAATGGTCTAGTATTTCTCTTAGCATATCTAAGTTTTTCGATGTCTCAGCTCCAAAATTATGGGGATGCCACCACAAATGAAATAACTCATTATTTTTTGCAGCATGAGTCATCGCTTTTTTTATACGACGTAATTTAAGACAATCTAAAAAAGATAATTTATTATTATAAGGCCTTAAAAATCTACTTGACGGGAAATTAAATGGCTTATTTTCTAAACACGTAGAAATATTATGAGTGTTGAAACCAGAAATATTAATATATGAATCTAATAGACGAGCAGCTCTTTTAAAGTAACTCTGCCCCTCTTGTCCAGATGCCGAATTCATCCAGTTTAATTCATTGCCGCGAAATGATTTTATATTGTATTTATTTAAAACTGAAAGATATTCTGAATTCCATTGATTACGTGGGAACACTAAGCTTGAAAGCTTATAGCCAAGTGCCGACGCGGTATCTACGGCCAAAGCCAAATCACTTTCAAACTGGTCAATCGTCTGACCATCTTCAAGACAGTAATAATGTGAAAAAGTGTGTGAAGCAATTTCTTGTCCACTTGTAGAAATTATCTTTTGAATTAAATCAGGTGCAAAATGATAACGGTCATCAAGCTTTTTATTTTTTATGTATTCATAGGGAGATAGATTAATATCAGTGTATGTTGGAATAGCCTTAGGTAAATTCGCTAACAAATGTTCAGAATTCCTAAAGAAAAGAAAGCCAACAGTAGCCCAAGTAGCGTGAACCTTGAACTCGGTAAATATATCCAACATACCAGCAATAGCAGGTCGAATACCTTCTAAATTTACTGAATAATCAGAAATAGCTCTCTTATCACGAACACCCCAATACATTTCAAAATCTAAGGATATGGTGAAAACACCATAATTAATAGCCATTTACATGCTCCTGACTGAATTATTGCAATAATGTACTACTAGCATTTCGATGTACCTTCGTCGCGAAAAAACACTTCAGCAATAAAAATACAAAAAGTGCATAAATTAGAGCAACAAAAGTTCCCAGCCATAGAGGAACCAAATACACAAGCCAACTAAGCCAGATAAGGTCTCTAGCACTGTTTGTTTGACCTATTAATTTAACAAGGAAAACGGAAAAAAAACACAGGAAAAAAATGTATAAGATATATAAAACAGAAAACCATGGACTAATAAAAAACCAGGCTGGTAAAGAAACATTTATATTCCAATCACCAACCTCAAAAATCCAGTTAAAATTTGCATATTCGGTAAATGCGACCCCAAGATTACGGTTTTTTTCTCCGTAGAATAACCTTTCAATAAATATACCATGAAGACCTTCCATCCAAAAAGGCTGAAAATCATTTTTCTGATATAAAAACTGAAGTTTTTCTTTCATATTTATAATTTCATTCAATATCGAGGTAAGCTGTAGCCTGCCTATTATATGCTCAAGCCCAAAATAAATTAAATCAAGATAACTTTGTTCATTTAAATTTTTTAAAACAGCATCATATAGAACTTCAAACGATAAATTTCTACCTCCACTTGCTCTTATAACCCATTTCGCAATTGTTAACAGTGGATAAAGTATAAGCACGAGCAGAACTGCGACAAGTATTTTAGTGAAGCTTAATGTATTTCTTCTTACTAAACGACACCATTCGAAAAAAATAACAAACAAAATTACACCGGCCCAACCACGAATAATATTTGAGAACAACCAGAAAATTAAGTTTACTTTGAAAAACTTGCTGTCACGATAAAAAGCATAATATACAACAAATAAAGCATCAGCAGGTATTATAACCCAGATGAGTGCGAGTGGTGTATCGGCTGTTTTATTATTTGTACCAGCAACATTAACCCCGTAATAACTATTAAACAAAAAAAAGCAAACCTGTATAAAAAGAATAAAAAAACCCAGTCTTACTGATATGTCATTTTCATCTCTATTAAATTTTAACTTTTTAATTTTTACTGAAAAAACACTAATAAAAAATGGCCACATTAGAAAAAAATATGTAAGAACAATAAGAAATAAAGACAGCAATAATATATATGGGTTTGAGACAACGGTTCCTTTTAGGTCTCCTATTAACTCATTACTATCAAGCATAATAAAGGTTGCTATTACATTTACAAAAATAAAACCAAACAACCATGGAACATATTCCTTCGCAAGACTCATAATTTCGATTTCTTTATAAATTTTGCAGGCACACCAGCAACAATGTCATGATCGTCGCAGTCCTGTAAAAGAACAGAATTAGCACCAACTATTACATTATTGCCAATTTTAACAGAGCCAAGTACTTTCGCCCCTGTACAAAATATACAACCATCCCCGACTGAAGGTTGATTACCAAAACTAGTTTGAGATATATCTTTATTACCAAAAGTAACACCATTAAAAATTTTGGTATTACGTCCTATTACAACATCGGCACCTATAACGATGTCATGCCCATGGACTATAGACAAGCCAGGTCCAATCTTGGCCCTACATGAAATATCACTTGAATAAATAACCCTAATTAAGTATTCGATGATAATACGTGCTGCAACACCTAAATATGGGATCTTACAAAGCGATTGACCAGCTCTAAATAAAATAGTCAAATGAACTGTATGAGAAACAAGAGCATGTTTTAGTAAAACGAGGGAGCGGTTTGTTTGCGCAGAAAAAGCCAAGTCTTCTTTTAAATATCTAATACTCATTTTTTTCCTACTTCGGCAATCTAAGCATTTTTATGAATTCGTAATCTTTATATAATTTCCAAGGAGTAAAGAAACTAAAGCTTTTAAGGTAAACTTTAAGAAATAATGAAAGCTCTTTATACCTTCGATTTTTGAATGCCATTAAAAGTAGCAGCAGTACCGATTGATTAATCTCATTTGATAACTTGGGATATTTAGACAAGAAATATAAAAATGACAAGCTTAAGGCTTCTTTTACCTTAAAATCATTTTTCGCAATTCCTATACCAGCTCTATATACACCCAAAGGGTCAGAACTTATAAAACAAGCTTGGCCATCACCAATTTGTTCAACATTTGCAAAATAATCAAGCATCAGAAAATCTGGTCTTTGAAAATTCATTGTTTCAGCACGGTACATTTTTGAACTATTCATACCAATAGTAATAAACTTTAAAATATCCGCTCTTGTGAAACACAATTGTCTAAAATTGTTTAAATCCAACAAATCTTCCTTAACATTTTGACCGCAACTAACATACATTCTATGCCAGGATATATTGCAATTAGGATTTCTTTCCATGAAATCTACTTGTGATTGTAGCTTATTAGGCAACATGTAATCATCACCATCAACATGAGCAACAAACTTGCCTCTTGCACTACCATGTACAGCGTTAAAATTGACAGCCGCACCAACATTTCTACTATGAAATATTGGTTTAATTACATGAGGGTATTTTCGTTGAAAATTCTCAACAATTGTTCTAGTGCCGTCTGTCGAAAAATCATCACCAACTATTATCTCAAATTCAAAATTTGTAATTTGATCTATCAGGCTTTGTAAGCATTGTTCTATATATTCAACTTGATTATAAGTAACAACACAAACCGAAGCCTTGATATCTGCATCATTCGAGGTCATTTTTTACCCTTGACATTAGAAAGTTCCTGGCATTTGAAGAAGCTAGTAATGCAACAACAAAACCAATGAATGCAAAAAAGATAGTATACACTAAATTATGAAATTTGGTCATTAAATCTACAGAGATCAATGAAGCTAAGTAGCAAACCATTAAAGTTGGTAATGCAATACTTAATACATCTCTTAATAACCATATAATATGCAAACCTTTAAACAATTTATGATGGACGTAGCTAACCCAAAAAAAGAACATAAATGCATTTAGGAGTAACCATACCCAAGCAGCACCGATACCACCATAATTAGTTGCAGCAAAAAAAATCGATGGCATTAATATTACGAATATGAAAATGTTGCCCAAAAAATGATATTTTAAACTGCCTATCGCATATTGCAGATAAAATGGAAATGCGGCCAAGACAAGAAAACCATTTCCGATTGCGTAAAGTTGTAAGATTGGTGATGCTTTTTCAGCAATTAATATATCCCCTGTCCATGCGATCAACAGGGGCTTTGCAGAAAAAACAAAAGTTGTAGTTACTGGTATTGCTATTACAGTTACGACTTGTGTTGCTTTTCGATAAATATCTAGCATTTTATCTTTTTTATCTTCAGCATATAATTTTACCATTCGCGGCATTAACGCATTACTTATGGGCCCACTAGCAACCATAATCGCACTTGCAACTAGAACTGCAAGCGTGAAGTAGCCATATTCTGCTAATGGTAAGAGGCCAGACAGTAATAACTTATCTGTTTGAGTAACAAATACCCAAACAGAAGAAGTGAAAGCAATAGTCAAGGCAAAGCTAAGAATCGATCTTATGGGTTCAAACGACCAACCTATATCTTCAGTAAAATCTTTTCGGCATGGGATAATCTTGTCTGCTTTAAAAAATAAAATCATAAATTCTAAAATTGCTACTGCAAGTTGATGTACGAAAAACACATAAGCAGTAAAACTAAATATATACATACTTACGAAAACGCCAATAAACCTAATTGTTGCAATTATAGAGTTAAACGAACTAAGCCAGACAATGGACTCAGAACCAGTGATTACACCTCGATATAACCCCCCCATCCATCTAAAAGCTACACTTATGGCCATAATTTGAACACAAATTTGTACAATATTATCGTCTAATTCATTAAAATTTAACCATTTAGTTGTAATTACATCAGAGAGATAAAATAAACAAAGCCCACCAATTAAGGCAATTATAAGAAAAATGGCACTAAGTGCTCGATATAGCTGCTTAAATTTCAGCTTGGATAATATTCCACTTTGAAATCTCGATGTTTCTCTAGCAATTGTCGGAGTTAAACCGAGATCCAATAGTGCAAACCAAGCTTGCAAAAGTGTGAAGAATCCAATTAATCCATATGCTTCAGCTCCCATAAATTTGATGTACAACGGGAGAATAGCGATGCCAATGATTGTTACATAAACTTGACTAAAATAACTAGCTATTATATTTTGACGTAACATTTTAGTATCTTATTTTAAGATTAAAATTTTTTTTGCAAGAAAAATGAATTTTCAGTTGAATCAATTATGATGTAATTTAATTTAAGATACATTGAGAGCGCCCCCTCATTAGTCTTATATACCTCAAGTCTAATTGTTTTAAAACCATTGTCTCTGACTGTAGATTCCATATCGAGAATAAGTTTTTTGGCAAAACCTTTTCCTCTGTATTCCGGGTTTACTGCTAGCATCGATAAGTAGGCCTGCAACTGTATCCGATCTGACATGTAGACAGCACACAAACCGATTAGAATTTCTTCGTCTAGTTCTACGAAAAGTACAGCTTTATCATTTAGCTTTCTAGCATATTCAGTTAAATCAACCTTTGAGCTCAATCGAGGTTGAAACTCATTATCTACTTTTTCTAATAGCTCTTTAATTAAAGATGGATTAATTTCTATTTTGTTCATTTGAAAAGAATTCTTTTATTTTTTCACATATGTACACAACTTCACTTATTTTCGTGTCTTGGTGAACCGGTAGATTCAGAATCTCATTTGAAATTAAAAGTGAATTTGGGAATTCATTTTCTGTAATTTGCGGGATCAATCTGTAATACAGTGCGACTGTTGGCACATTTTTTTCCAGTAAGTAAAAATAAAGTTTCTCTCTTAACCCATTTTTTACTCTTATAGCAAATGTCTGCGGTATATCTGTACTTTCTAACTTAAAAAGCACATCAATGTTTTTATCAGTCGCAAGATGTTCTTCGTAAGCTAAATAATTACGGTGCCTTATAGTAGCTATTTTTTTGAAATCTGAACTTGAAAATTTTTCTAGTGCATCAAAATCTATTTTTTCATTTATGTCTAGAACAGGATTAGGTAATGAAGTATTGTTTATTTTTAACATTCCACCTGTCGAGGTAGCTAAATATTTATGTAATGAATAAAAGCTGTAATCACCGTAATCACCAATTTTACTGTTATCAGTGTTGATATAGAAAGCGTGGGCACAGTCTTCGACCAAAATAGCATTGAGTTTTTCACATGTGGTACGGATTGAGTCCATATCAACTCTAGAAAACCCAAAATAATGAATCACAAGCACAACATCAATATCATTACTCTTTAATTTATTATTAAAATCACTGATATCAACCTGTAAATTATCGGTAACTCTATAAAATACTACGTCAGCTCCATTTTTTATAACCGCATCAAAAACACCAGAGCCTTCTTTCTCATTAATACCAATATACGCCGGTAGAAGTAAAGTTAATTTTTTATTCTTATAAACACTAAGCGCATCTAGCGTTTTGAACCAAGCGGTTCTGGCATTTTTTGTAAAAGAATATGAATATTTACAGTTAGACACATCTGAAGCTGACTTGGTGATCATTTCAAACTATTCCTCGATTAATTTTTTTAGTGAACCCTTAGATAACATTGCAATAATTTTTTCTGGGCTATTAAACATCATCACATCAACTATCGACAGGCCAGGTTCAAAAACATCATTAAACTGCTTGTATTCCTCAAGAGGTTGATTTACAAAAAACAGGTCAATGTTATTTTTTTTATATTTATTTACATTAAAAAAACTCTCTCCACCTGCAGCATTTATATAGCTATTAACACCTAGAGCCTTACAAATATTTAATGCCCATTCATCCGGACCCTTGGGCTCTTCAATATCTAAATTCATTTCAGAAAAAACTTTAAAGGTTCTTTTTAGGCCGAGATATTCACAGACTTTTTCAAGTGCAACTTTATTCAGAGTTACAATACTTTTAGAATCAGTTTTCAATACATCAGTTACCAGTTCAACTACTTTATTGTAGAATGGGGCTCTTTTTTTATATATCTCTAACTGTGATAAAATTTTTCCTCGCCAATCACTACTATCATCAATAGTCATATCTTTAATATTTGTACTTAAATCTGATTTATTAAGCGGGACCTTGATGTAAACACTACCACCCGTTAATTTTCCAATTCTATTTCTTTCTATCCACCCTTTTCTCATAAACTGAGGTGTATCAAAAATAATGAATGAATCAGATTGCATTATTAAACTAAAGTAACCGATATAGGGAAAAAAATAAGGCTGCATTATTGCAATTTTCATCAGTAGATCTCTTTGATAGTTGCTGTTATTTTTAGTACGTCTTCTTTTGTCATGTACATATGTAGTGGTAGGCACAGTGCATTTTCAGCAATATAATTACTCACAGGGCAGTTAAAGCTTTTCACTCGAAGATAAGCTTTATCCAATGAAGGATAAAAATATCTACGGAACTGAATATTATTTGCTTTCAATTGCTCTCCAATTTTTAACCTTTCAACTTCGGTTGAAGGTAAAATTGGCATATATGCTCCGTTATAATTTGAATCTCTATGCCAAAATGGTAGTTCAATGACATTACTTAATTCTTTTCTGTAAATTTCAAAAAGATTTGAACGGTGGCAAATAATGTCATCGATACTTTCTAGCAAACATAAACCTACAGCGGCTTGATACTCATTTAGTTTGGCATTTATTCCTGGAGAACCAAGTGTACCATCATTTTGAATACCAAAATTTATCAGACTTTTTGCTTCATCAAAGTGATTTCTATCTTTGAAAATAACAGCTCCACCTTCAACAGTATGAAATACTTTTGTCGCATGAAAACTTAAAGTACTTGCATCACCAAAACTTAGAACAGACTTATTTCCAACTTTTATTCCAAATGCATGTGCAGCATCATACATTATTTTTTTACTATATTTTTTTGCAATTTCATCAATTTTTTGCACGTCACACGGATTACCATATACATGTGTAGCCAGTAAAGAGTCATAAGAATCATTCGATTTCCAATTCTTTTCTAGCTCCTCAGGGCAAATATTGAGCGATGACCTTTCAATGTCGCTGTACGCAAGATCTATTCCTTGCCAAAGGAGCGAAGAAGACGTTGCTACGAATGAAAATGGCGTTGTAATCGTTTGTTTGACATTTAATACTTTGGCAGCTAATTGAATGGCCAACGTTCCATTACTTACCAGAAGCAGATTACTTACACCTAAATACTCTTCCAGCTTTTCTGTTAGTTCATTATGTAGTGGACCAAAATTTGTGTACCAACCAGTATCGTGAACGCGCTCTAGGTAGCTATTCAATTTTTGTAAGTTTGGCGCAATTGGCTTATTTAACAAAATCATTTTTTAATCTCGGCTAAACCTAATAAATATTGTCCATAACTATTCTTGGACATTTCATTTGCAACTTTAAGTATTTGCTCATTACTTAGCCATTTATTGCGCCATGCAATTTCCTCTAAGCATGCGATCTTATAACCTTGCCGTTTTTCAATGGTTTCGACAAATGATGCTGCTTCAAGCAAACTTTCATAGGTACCAGTATCTAACCAAGCGAAACCACGACCGAGTAACTCAACATTTAATTCCCCCATTTCAAGATAGGCTTGATTAATACTAGTGATTTCTAACTCACCACGTTCTGAAGGTTTAACATTTTTAGCGATATTAACAACTCGGTTATCGTAAAAATACAGTCCTGTAACCGCAAAATTAGATTTAGGTTTTAGGGGTTTTTCTTCAATCGAAATAGCTTTTAGATCTTGATCGAATTCCACGACTCCAAAACGCTCAGGATCTTTAACTTGATAACCAAATACAGATGCACCGGTTGGTCTTGCGGCGGCTTTTTTAAGTATTGGTGAAAAACCTTGGCCCCAAAAGATATTATCTCCAAGAGCTAAACACACATTATCATTGCCAATAAACTCTTCACCAATAATAAAGGCTTGCGCTAAACCATCTGGCGTTGCTTGAACAGCATATTGCAGACTGATACCAAACTCACTACCGTCACCAAGTAGGCGTTGAAAAGAAGATTGATCCTCAGGTGTAGTAATAATCAGAATATCTCGGATACCAGCCAACATAAGCACAGAAATAGGGTAGTAAATCATTGGCTTGTCGTAGACAGGCAATAATTGCTTAGATACGCCTTTAGTAATGGGATATAAACGAGTGCCAGAGCCTCCTGCGAGGATAATACCCTTGGTATTGTGAGTTTTAAGTGTTGAGTTTTGAGTGTTTAATTCCATTTTTTACTTCTTTTGATTCTGCTGTGCAGTTTTCACAATGCTTGTAAGAATTTTAATTAGCTCTTCACTCTGAACTAATAGACTTTTAATGTGTTCATCTTGTGAGTTTAGATAGTCCGTTGCACATAGAAGACGCAACCAATAGTAAGTTTCTCTTGACTCTTTACTGGCAATAGCCATTTTTGCAATAAAATCAGTGTGGCTTTGAGCAGCTTGAGCTTAATTGATATTAGTGCCAATTGATGTACCACTTCGCAACAATTGCTTAGAAAGCACAAGTTCCCTATGCGTGTTTACTAAATCCTGCTGTAATTTAACAATGCGAATGGCGAACAGAAAAGCTTTGTCGAGTATATTATTTTCACTCATTTTTCGCGCCTATTATTAATCAGTGTTGAGTGCTTAGTGATGCATTCACAATTCACACTAATCACTCACTATTCACAACTCACCACTATAGTTCGCCTAAGCGCTCACGCTGATAAGTACCATCTTGAACATGCTTGCACCATTCTTGGTTAGCTAAATACCACTCGACGGTTTTGCGTAGACCCGTTTCAAAAGTCTCTTGTGGCTGCCAATCAAGCTCTGCACTCATTTTGCTTGCATCAATGGCATAACGGCGATCATGGCCAGGTCTATCAGCGACATATGTAATTTGCTCAGCATAAGGTGTGTTTTGGGGCACTAATGAATCTAAGATGCTGCAAATAGTTTGTACTACTTCTAAGTTCCGCTTTTCGTTATGGCCACCTATATTGTAAGTTTCACCAACCTTACCTTCGGTAACGACTTTGTATAACGCTCTAGCATGGTCTTCGACATATAACCAATCACGGATTTGATCGCCTTTACCGTAAATGGGCAATGGCTTGCCTTCAAGTGCATTAAGGATTACCAGAGGAATTAACTTTTCTGGAAAATGATAAGGGCCATAGTTATTGGAACAATTAGTCACAATGGTCGGTAAACCATAGGTACGTAACCATGCTCGTACTAGGTGATCGCTCGACGCTTTAGAGGCTGAATAAGGGCTGCTAGGCGCGTAAGGTGTACTTTCGGTGAATAAAGGCGGTTTTTGCTTTAAAGTTTTGCCTTCTTGCTCATCTGGATGTGGTAAATCACCATACACTTCATCAGTTGAAATATGATGAAAACGAAAAGCTGATTTCCGCTCAGCATTAAGTTGTACCCAGTAATGGCGAGCAGCTTCGAGCAAAGTATAAGTACCAACGATATTAGTTTGAATAAAATCAGCTGGGCCAGTGATAGAACGGTCAACATGTGACTCTGCAGCTAGGTGCATAACAGCATCCGGTTGATGCAGTGAAAACACTCGTTCAAGCTCAGTACGATCACAAATATCTACTTTTTCGAACGCGTAGCGAGCATTATTCGCAACCCTAGTAAGTGATTCTAAGTTGCCTGCATAGGTAAGTTTGTCAATATTAACCACACTGTCTTGGGTATTCCCAATGATATAGCGTACGACTGCAGAACCAATAAAGCCCGCCCCACCAGTTACTAGAATTTTCATAATTATGCCAAAAACTCCTTGTACCACGGCATCGCTTCTGAGATACCATCAAGTATCTTATGTGTATATTGATATCCGAGCTTCGTCACAGCTTTATTAACATCAGCTTGTGAATGCCTCACATCTCCAGTTCTAAAATCGCGATATATTGGGTCATGCTTAACATTAATGCCATTCGCATTTAATGAATCCTTTATAGCAAAGTAAAGATCATTCAAGGTTGTTCTATCACCAACCGCAACATTATAAACTTCATTTTTTGCTTCTCGTGTTGCAGTCGCAGCTAAAATGTTCATTTGTACAACGTTATCGATATAACAAAAATCTCGGCTCGTTTCGCCATCCCCATTAATAAAAACTTCTTCCCCTTTAATCATAGAAGATGTCCACTTAGGAATAACGGCAGCATAGGCACCATTAGGATCTTGACGACGACCAAACACATTAAAATATCTTAGCCCTATTGTTTCAAATCCATAGGTACGAGCATATACCCCTGCATAGAGCTCATTTACATATTTCGTTACAGCATAAGGTGAAAGAGGATTGCCAATATTCTGTTCAACTTTGGGTAATGCAGGATGATCACCATATGTTGAACTGGAAGCTGCATAAGTAAAACTTTTTACCCTAGCCTCTTTTGCAGCTTGAAGCATGTTAAGAAAGCCAGTGATATTTGCAGCATTAGTGGTAATAGGATCGGCTATTGAGCGTGGTACAGATCCCAGCGCAGCTTGATGAAGCACATAATCAACGCCATTTACTGCAGCTTCACAAATAGCATAATCACGAATATCTCCATTGATGAAGCCAAAACGCATCCATTGTTCTGATGTCACAACAGATTGCACCTCGTCGAGATTGTGTTGATGTCCAGTTGCAAAGTTATCCAATCCAATCACAGTTTGATTTAATTTAAGTAATTGTTCTAATAAATTTGAACCAATAAAACCTGCAACACCTGTTATTAGCCAAGTTTTAGGAGAATTTAGCAGGTCTTGTTTAATTTGTTCGTAACGTGTCATGTGAAATCCAATCAGAAGCAAGATTAGGCTTTAAGATCAAGGTTTAGAGTATTTCAAATACAATCAGCACCTTCATTTTAACTAACTATAAACGCATATCTACGCTTTCTTTATTTAGAACGTACTTAAGGTCATATAACACATGCTCTGATTTACCTAATGCACGTATAGCCTCTGGACCCATTAAACGAAACTCGTTATGGGAAACAGCTATAATAATCGCATCATAATGGTTCACTTTAGGTTGACCGCACAAAGTTAATCCATATTCTTGTTCTGCTTCATGGCTTTCACACCAAGGGTCAACAATATCCACATTGATATTGTATTCCTTGAGCTCATGGACAATATCTACTACTTTTGTGTTGCGTAGATCCGGGCAGTTCTCTTTAAAGGTCAAGCCCATCACAAGAACGTTTGCCCCTTCAACGTGAATACGCTTTTTGAGCATTTTCTTCACCAGTTGAGACACCACATACTGGCCCATACCGTCGTTAAGGCGGCGACCGGCCAAGATCATCTCAGGGTGATAACCCACACTTTGCGCTTTATGAGTTAAATAGTAAGGATCTACACCGATGCAATGACCGCCAACCAAGCCGGGGCGAAATGGCAAAAAGTTCCACTTAGTGCCAGCTGCCTCAAGCACTTCAAGCGTATCAATACCAAGCTTATTAAAGATGATAGATAGCTCATTAATCAGCGCAATATTGACATCTCGCTGAGTGTTTTCAATCACTTTGGCTGCTTCGGCCACCTTGATGCTTGATGCCTTATGGGTACCGGCAACAATAATAGATTTGTATAACTGATCAACATATTCAGCTACTTCAGGCGAGGATCCACTAGTCACTTTTAAAATATTAGTGACACGGTGCTCTTTATCACCCGGATTTATGCGCTCTGGCGAGTAACCCGCGAAAAAGTCCTGATTAAACTTAAGGCCTGACACCTGCTCTACAACAGGGATACATTCTTCTTCAGTCGCACCTGGGTAAACGGTAGATTCATAGATGATTACATCGCCGTGTTTGATGACTTTACCTAAGGTTTCTGAAGCTTTGATCAAGGGTGTTAAATCAGGCTGTTTATGCTCATCAATCGGCGTTGGAACAGTAACAATAAAGACATCACATTCTTTGAGCGCTTCTAGTGATGTTGTATAAACTAGTTCTTTTGCTTCTGCTAACTCAGTATCAGAACACTCTAACGTACTATCATGGCCAGTACTGAGTTCATCTATACGGGATTGGTTTATATCAAAGCCAATTGTACGTCGCTGCTTACCAAACTCAACCGCTAATGGCAAACCTACATACCCTAAACCAATTATACCCACTTTGGCATTTGCTAGCTCAAACTTCATTAGAAACTTCCTTTATAAAAATAGAAATTTGTCATATTTACATCTCAGCCATCCAAACTAAGCTGAGACACTTTCTATCCATTTTGAGACAGCTACATCTTTGCCATCTCACATAAACCCTAGGTTTTACTGCTTTTCGTTAAACTGTCCCAATAGGCAGTTCCGAGAATCTTAGTTCTGTTCTTTTCTCATAAAATGCCTTACCAGCACTAACATAACGCCTAACATGCCGCCGAGCATGGTGCCTAATACGCAAATTAATGCGCGTTTAGGCTTGGCTTTTTCTTCAGGCGCTAATGCAGGGTCAATAGTTTTAAAGACGTATTCATCACGCACTTCGGCAAACATGATAGTTTTGGCCTGTTCTTCAATGAGTTTATAAAGTACGGTTTTAATATCTGCAACATTGGTTAAAGCGATTTGTTTATTTAAAAACTCAGTACTGCGGTGTGCTTCAGCAACATCACGCTCCTTCATTACTTTATTAATATCTTGAATTAACCAAGTAACCCATTGCTGCGCAACTGTTGGGGATAAATGCTCTACCGATAAAGTCACCATACCAGTATCTTTGGCTTTATTGACAACAATCATTTTACTAAAGGCTTTATAGGCTTCTTGCATTGATGGCTCAGGTTTAAATGGCGCTTTCACTTCGCGCACCCAAGTATTGGTTTGCTCGTTATATAGCTCAGGATCAAAGATAAGTTTATCTGCATCTCTGTCCCATTTTTCTGCCGCCATTAAATCGGCAAGGATATTGTGCTTTTGAATAAAATCACTGGTAAATTGGCGAGACTTTAAGACCTCAATTGCCAATTCGGTTTTATCTGTACCGCCTTTGCTACCAAGATTAACGCCTGCAAGGCTTGCTAAACCACCAAATTGAGAAGCTAACGCACTTAAACCACCGCCTTGTTCCTCAGATGCAGGCGCAAGCAGGGCTTCAGATTTGTAGATGTTTGGTTGTTTTATGGCGAAGACAACAGCACCAACAGCAAATACTGCGGTAATCGCCAAAATAATCCATTTACCGCGCCAGATGACAGAGAACAGTTCGCGAAGATCGATTTCGTCGTCTTGCACTTGAGGAAACCTAGCGTCGGATTGGTATGTGTTTGGATTTTGAGTAATTTGTGTGTTCATTTTTTAGGTTCTAGGCCCTAGGTGCTAGGCCCTAGGAAAGCTTAAAGATATTTAAAGAGGGTACTAGGTGCTAGGTACTAGATTCTAGGTTTTAAATCCTAGGTTCTAGGGCCTAGAGCGAGCTTGCGAGCGTTCTAGCAGCAGCGTTTTTCGCTGCGTCCTAGAGGGCGTAGGCCGTCCTAGTTTCTACGTACTTTTATAATCTGCGGACTCTTCTCGGACACTGCCTTTTCGTATTTTTATCAAAGAAGCAATCATTGCTGAAATTTCTTTAGCCTCTTTGATAAGAGTCATTCCGTTTTGTTTGTCTATTACGCCAATTTCTATCGCAATATATATCTGAGTAATCAGTTCCCCAGATGAACCTTTTGCAAAATAAAGAAATCTTGCTGACTCTGCATTTGACTCACGTTCCTCGCCCTCCGCTATGTTTGAGGGAATAGAAACTGCCGCTCTGGTCATCTGATCTCTGAGCCCATAATCTCGGCAATTTTTAAGTTCCTTATAAACATCACATGAAAGGCGGCAAGCTCGTTTCCAAACATCCAGTTGTTCGAATCGCATAAGAGCTCCTTTCAGTCGCGAGAATCGAGGAAAAGCAGAGCGTCGCTAAGCAACTTCTAGATTCTAGAGCCACGCAGTGGCGTTCTAGAACAGCGCTCTTTGCTGCGGCCTAGAGCGAGCGTTCTAGCAGTTGCTAAGCAGCGACCTATCATCTTCGTTTTACAAGCCTGCGATGGCTGAGATAGCAACAGCGGTGTTATAGATAATGCCTGTCACTTGCGACCAAAGGGTTAAGTTATCTTTATATTCGGTATCTAATGGCACAATCACGGTATCACCGGGTTGTAATTGTTCACCACTGCTAAACCAACTTGAGCGTGATGGCATCAATACCGAACCATTTGCTTGAATAACATAGGTGCGGCCTGAATCAGCACGCTCTCTTGCGCCGCCAGACATTGCTAAGTACTGGTCTATCGTTAAACCCTCTTTAAATCTGTGGGTGGCAGGATGCTGAACTTCACCCATTACCGCAATCGTTTGCTTCGTTGAAGGAACATATAAAATGTCAGCATCTTCTAACTGCAAATCAGCCTGAGTAATACCAAGTGAAATTGCGGGTAAATCGACAACTAAACGGCCAACCGCTTTAATATTTTCAAGGTCAGTTAGCATTAATTGTGCATCAGCATAATTAACTACCGTGCCATCCTTCGAAATTCCGCGGGTGGCGATATCGCGGCGCAATTGGTCAGCCAGCTTTTTGATTTCAATCTGTTCTTGTTGACGCACAGACTCACGCACAAACACGGCTGAAGGTAATGCTGCATATTCAGTAAAGCCACCCACACGGGTAATTAAGTCACTTAAGGTCTCACCACGGCGAATATTGTAACGGCCAGGGAATTTGACCTCGCCTCTCACCTCAACTACTTTGGCCTCTTGCCAATCTGGAGTGGTCATCACGGTGAGAATATCTCTGCCGGATAACAACAAGTTTGCACTTGAGTTATTTTGCAGCGCTAAAGCAAGGTCAATATTTTTATGCTCGGTTTTAGAGCCGGAATTATCAACAACCGTTGATGTTAATTCTGCTCTGGTTGTGTAGGCACCTTCTTTTAAGCCACCTGCCGCAACAATTAAGTCATTGACTTTCGCACCAGAGGTTAGTGGATAAAGACCAGGTAAACGTACCTGACCATCGACCCCGACAACTTGAATCCCTGCCCCTGCTCGCCCCTGATTATTAAGTTTAACCATGACCGGATAGAGTAATTCTTGACGAGCCATTTGATTACTGAGTTTGAGTAACTCTGCGTCATCAAATAAGTTCGCCAGCATTTTGTTGACGACACCTTTAACCACAGCCACATCTTCTGACTCAGTTTTATCAGTAACAACCACTCCAGCCAACTGCGAACGCTGGGTTAATCTACTTTTATCAAGCTGGACAAATCCCGCTTTGAATAAATCAGAACTGATCAGCGTATTGGTATTTAAGGAAGTTACCTTCTCAACGCGCTGTTTAACTAACTTATTCAGCTCGAAACGGTTTTGCACATCATCAGAGAAATTAAACACGATGACTTTATCACGGGCTTTTAGCTCAATATCTTGGTCACTGTTTTTATTGCTAATCGCTTTGCCCGGTGAAAACTGACGAACTTCAATATCACCATATTGGTTCACTTCTCGAACCACTAAGGCATAATCTAAATCGGCAGATATCGCTAAATCGCCCCAAATTGAAGGGAAAATATCACTGATTTTTTGCCCAGCAAACCATTGATATTTACCAGGACGCACAACGGCACCGACTACGGTTACAGCACTTTCAAATTGCTCAGAAGCGTTTTTAACATGAATAACATCACCCGCTTTGGCCTGCGTCATTCTCCCCTGCTCGCTAGTGAGGTCGACGTTAATCACTGTTTTTAATGATTTATTGTTGTAACGCTCAACTGAACTGCTTTTAGGATACGCGCCGGGATTTAACCCTGCAGCCATGGCAATGACATCGGCCATGGTTTCGTTGTCTTTTAACTCATAAATAGCAGGACGTCTTACTTCACCAGAGACGCTAACAAGGCCACCAATTGAAGGAATAAAAACGACATCACCGGAACGTAAGCGGAGATCACCTGATGCATCCCCTTTTAGCAGCAGGTCATATAAATCTAAGGTGCCAACAAGTTTGCCACTACGTTTCAATTGCACATTACGCAGTGAGCCGATTTCGTTAACGCCACCGGCAACAAATAACGCTTGGGTGATAGTCGATAAGCTAGAAACAGTATATGAACCAGGTTTGTAAGCATCACCCGCCACAAAAATACGAATTGAGCGCAATTCACCCATGGTGATATTGGACTCTATACCAATCATTTGTTGTTGAATACGCTGTGCCAGCGTTTCTCTTAACTCTGAAAACGTTAAACCATTTACTGGGATAGGGCCTAACTCAGGGAATTGAATCACTCCTTCGCGATTAATCACTAGGTCGTATTCTTTATTCTCTTTCCCATAAAGCTGTACTTTGATGTTATCGCCAGGGCCAACAAGATATTCCCCAGGTACAGGCACATCAGACACTGGTGCAAAGGTACTTGGCTCACCCGCAAACATTTCATAACCAAAGCGACGAAGCTTGAGATTGGAAGAATCCACAGAGAAATCTAATTCTGCTTTTTCTTTTTTATCGGTTGTTGCATTTGAGCGTTCAGATTGGATGTCACGATCAGAAACAACCTGTGGATTTGCTATCTGCGGCTGTGCTTGACTACCGGAAATCATACTGGGATCAATTCCGTATTGTCTTGCTAAGCGCTGTTGTTCAGCTTTGGGTAATTGTTTGAATTGTTCAATCATCTGCGGAGAGGGCGTAACGGCTTGCGCCTGAGCGCCCATCAATATTGCAGCACTCATGCCTGCGAATATCGCGACTCGATTGGCCGCTTTGATGTATTTTTTAAGTTGTTGTAACACCAGATATCTCCGATTGGGTTAAAGATGAAAAACAATGATAAAGCTGAGCGGGCTGCCCCCTTCTAGATTCTAGGGCATAGGTTATGGGTCCCTAGGTTCTAGGTCCTAAAGCGGCGCTCTAGCAGTTGCTAAGCAACGTCTTCTTTGCTTTCAGGCACGCTACCGATCCGCGTGGCGGCCAAAGGCCCTGATGAAATACGTCCTGTATTTCACTCTGCGAGCCAGCTAAAGCTGTTAATAATTGTTCCAGACAATTATTTGCGGCGTTCGCTTAACGAATGAAACTATTCATTCGATGCCTTTCAGGCACGCTACCGCCCATAGATTGCGGCCTCTATATTGCCCTTCGCATAGCGAAAAATCTATTTTTTCAAAAGCTTAGCAGTTGCCGCTTGCGATAATGCGATTTAACTGTTGCATTTCCGAAAGCCCTAACTGATCAGTTAAGCAGCTTTAGTTTGCCTACCATCGTCAAAAGAGCTAAGACCAGCTGACAGATTTAGCTTGTGAACCTCATATTGCTACAGCGTAAAAAGCAAGTAAAATTTTAGTTACACAAAGCAGTTTTAACACTTAAATCAGCCGCAAAAATTGTACAGCTAAACTACTACGTCGTTTGTTCAAAAAACCTACACACAGTTTCTGTTTAACTTTTTATGGTGCAAATTTAGTTTTGTGAGACCACTTCAACACACAAAACAACATAACGCACTGAAATTTTTATACTTTTTATTTCAAACTCACTATTGTTTGAAACGAAACAACTCAACCTATAGCAAATGTCTTACAAGACTTTAAGCTAAAGTCTTAATCATCATAGTGAAATAGCTCACAACTCACACTCGTTCCACCGACTGTTCTGGCACAGTTAAGATATTGATCTGTCCCATAATATTAAATAAAACATGGCAACGTTTGTTTGGGCATTTCTCTTGAAAAATAGCTTCTAAGTCAGCAAACGGGCCGTCTTTGAAACGAATTTTTTCCCCTGTTTTTAGCTCTAACGGAGTGTCTAAAACCGATTGGGAAGGCGTTAATTCTTTCATGCGAATAGCGTGAATAATGCGATCGTCTATGGGAGTCATTTTTTCCTGACAATTAACGATACGACTCACACCACGAGTAGAGTGGACCTGCTTAACACTGGTTTGGCTTGGGTCAAAATTGATAAACAAATAGTTTGGGAATAAAGGCACACGGCAGATCCGTTTCTGACCGCGTTGAGATTTTTCTTCAGAGACCATGGGTAAATACGTCTCTAAATTTTGAAGTGCTAAGTTCTGTTGTGCCCTCGCTTCACTACGAGGTTTACAGTACAAAAGGTACCATGCCTTCATCTATTAATCTCACTACCCTATGTTAAGTGTCGTCCATTCACGGGTCGCAATCATAACAAAGTAGTGAAGACAGATGGAAGCAGTTTTTTGGCAGCTAAAGCATAGCCGCTCGGTATCTAAACAAAGACGCAATATATTAGAAAAATCAATATTAATCGGCATTAGCGGCGAGTTGCAGATAATCTCACCAGTTAGCAAGTCAAAATTGACTTTAGTTACTTTTAAAGGGTATATAAGGTGGGTTTTTAGCGAAAATATCCAATTTAACGCTTAAAATATTACTTTTATTATAAGAACGTAACAATAACTCATACTTAAATCATAGCAATTCAACAATTTACCTTTAGCGTTAGGCTAAAGCTAAATCATGAATTGACTAACGATAAATGAGCAGAGCAACAACCATTTTTCTGTGGTGACATCATCCTGTTTCAGGGGCGCCACAGGCAATCACGAGCTTAAGGTGGAAACTTCATGAGCGTAGCAAAACCACAAGGGACAATGCTTGGCCATCCCAAGGGGCTGTTCCTACTTTTTACGACAGAACTCTGGGAACGTTTTAGTTATTATGCAATGCGCGCCATTTTGGTGCTGTATCTGGTGGACCAAGTGGGTAAGCAAGGCGGAGGTTTAGGCTGGACCCAAGCTGACGCACTGTCACTTTATGGCACCTTCACGGCTTTAGTTTACTTAACTCCACTTATCGGTGGCTGGTTAGCTGATAATTTTCTGGGTCAACGTAAAGCTATCTATTTTGGTGGCGCATTAATGGCGGCAGGCCAATTTATGCTAGCGGCACCGCATGCATGGTTTCCAGGTATTGAAACGACGGTTTTCTATATCGGCTTAGGAACACTGATTTTAGGTAACGGTCTATTCAAACCAAATATCTCTACTATGGTGGGTGATCTGTATGAGGAGGGAGATCACAGACGCGATGGTGCGTTTACCATCTTCTATATGGGGATTAACTTAGGTGCGGCATTATCAGGCTTCGTTGTTGCTTGGGCTTATACCAGCTTTGGCCATACTGAAGTTATCAATGGTGAAGAAGTATTTATCAATAACTGGCAAGCAGGTTTCTTCTGTGCCGGGATTGGTATGCTAGTTTCCTTGGTTATCCAGTTTTTGTTTGCACAAAAATTACTGGGTGATATTGGTACTGTGCCAGCAGCTAGGCTTGAGCGTGAACGCCAAGCGCAGTTAGGTAATGTGCGTAAAGAACCTCTTACTAAAGTTGAACGTGACCGTATTAAGGTCATCATGGTACTTGGTTTGTTTACCATCATCTTCTGGGCTGGTTTCGAACAAGCTGGTGGCTTAATGAATTTATTTACCAATGAATTCACTGACCGTTACATTGGCACATGGGAAGTACCAACAACTTACTTCCAATCACTTAACGCTATTTTCATTGTGTTATTTGCTCCTGTTGTTGCCTCAATTTGGATCCGTTTAGGTAAAAATGAACCTAACTCACCAGTTAAATTTGCTTTAGGTCTTGTGCTGTTAGCTATCGGCTTCCTCTTTATGATTGGTGCCGTTGTTGAAATGGGCGGCGATGCCTCCGCTAAATCTAGCATGTGGTGGTTAGTAGGTGCTTATTTCTTCCATACCATGGGTGAGCTTTGCTTATCACCTATTGGCTTATCTATGGTAACTAAGCTCGCTCCGTTACGTATTGCCTCTCTAATGATGGGTTCTTGGTTCCTATTCGTAGCTGCCGCAAACAAAATTGGTGGAGTGGTGGGTTCCTTTATCGGTCACGGCGGAGAAAAAGAAGAACAGTTAGCCAATGCGATGGCAATTTTCTCTGGTATTGCGATTACCGCCGCTCTATCAGGCGTTATTCTGTACTTTATGGCGGATAAATTAGTCGATTGGATGCACGGCGCGGAAAGCAAACATCATAACGAAGCTGAAGCGTTAGAAGAAGAAATTGCGGTAACCGCTGAACACGAAGCGATTAAACGATAGCGCTGCTAGAAGCTAGGACGCAGCAAAAATTGCTGCTCTAGGGTACTTCGCTGCTAGAGCTTTGCACAGTTAGAACGCTTCTACCATTCCGAATAATCCTATATTCGATAAAAACGCTGCAGAAATGCAGCGTTTTTTATTGCTTTACACCAAAGCACGTTGAAGTTAGAGATGGGATATTTCTCACTCTGACAAGTAAGAACATTGGTGCTAGCTACTAGGTTTTAGATTCTAGGTTCTAGAGCGAGCTTGAGAACGTCCTAGCAGCACTTTTGCTGCGCCCTAGAGGCCGAAGGCCGCCCTAGATTCTTGCGCCACGTAGTGGCGTCCTAGCATCTTATCTTCTTATAAACTCAATTGTATAAAACCACCCGCAGGTAAATGCGAGTTATAAGCTAATCCTTTAAATTGATTATCCAATAACAGCTGCTTATGTTCCGTCTCATTGGTGGCAATGCAAAGCTGTTCCTGTGGCAAAATAGTGCGAAACTGAACACTCGGTTTGCCCCAGTCCAATAGACCTAGCTGCAAACTATCCGACAGAGCCAATGGGCTAAGGCCTTCATCATTGCGTAAGTAACATCTAAGTCCCTTTCCTGCTTGGGCAATCGCAGCGCGATAACGCGTTAACTCAATCGCGATATAAACAATATCTACTGTGATATCTAGACCAGACTTCACTAAACGTTCATTCAAGTAACTCAGCATATTGAATGGGTCGATAATGGTTTTACTCTGGCCACTACGGTAACTCTTAAGTTTTTGATTCACGAAACTGCGTAGCAATACACAGGCAAATGCTGCGCGGTTATCCTCGGGATACAGGTGGGCCATATACATGATTAAGTAATCACTTCCCACCATCGTTGAATCAATAAAATAGCTACTGATATCACTGCTTTTAAACAAGCTGTAATCGACTTTTGCGGCGGGATAACTGATATTTGAAGCAGGAAAAAGTTGCTGCTGAACTTGCTTCGCAGCTTCAACGCTCTGTTCTAATATGGTTAAGTTATCGCTCAATTCCTGATGTGATAAGGAATCAAGGTCGGTCTGCGAAATATCATCAAGCTGATGTCGTTGCAACCCTTGTTGAATAGCTTGCTCGATAATAAAAAGATCAGCGACAGGTTTGACTAAATAATCACAGGCGCCAATACGCAAAGCTTCAACAACATCGGCCATGACATTGTTACCCGAGATAACAATTGAAGGCACTAGCGGCTCTAACTTGCTCATTTCCTTAAGCATATCTAAGCCACCCAGCTTTGGCATACTCAAATCGGCAAGAATAATGTCAAAACGTTGCTGCTTGAAATGAATAAGGCCCTGCTCACCATCACCAGCCTGCACTACTTGTGCGCCGCGGCCGCTTAAAAAGGTGGCAACAATTTGCCTAAATACTGGGTCGTCTTCAACCCACAGAATTGAAACATCATTTAACGCCATAAAAATTCCCGCATAACGTTTACTGCAACAGCAAATATTCAATCATGACATGGGAAGAATCATTTAATACGGCATTGGCTTGGCTGCATATTACTCCTGCAGCCAAGTTAGCGCATGAGCTTACTCGAGTTCTTGCATGTATTGATCGAGTAACTCATCATCTTCTTGTTTTTGAGGAACATTGCCATCATAGACCTTATAGTCCATGTGTTGTATGTACGCATCTTTCACGAAGGCATAGGGATCGAGCGCATTATCAACAAGTCTTTCTTGGTCAATCGCCGAGGCTCTAGCATGCAAGCTTTTGAGACCCCATTTAAGTACGGATTGCCACATTGTGAGTTCAGATAAGGGAAAGTATAGACCATCAACCCAATCTGACGCGAGTTCACGCGCGATATAAGGACCTGCAAATGGCGCCATAAAATAAGGTCCATTGGGGACACCGTAATAGCCTAAGACTTCGTTAAACTCGTCTTGTTTACGTGTCATCCCCATCATGTCTGCTACATCAATGACACCAAGCAAACCTATGGTTGAATTAACCGTAAAACGACCTCCAGCATTCGCAGCCCATCCCCATTTGCCTTGTAACAGGTTGTTTACCACGCTACTAGGTTCTTCTAAATTTTGTAAAAAATTATTAACCCCCGTCTTGGCTGGCAACGGAATGTAATCGTTATAACCATGAGCGACAGGACGATATAGGTATCTATCTAAATACAGATAGTTAAAATCCCACATCACACGGTTAAATCCCTCAAAGGGGTCTCTTGGGTCTTCGTAAGTAATTTTTACAGCTGAAGCAGTGTCCTTTGGAGTGGTATCGGGTACAGCAACCTCTGCGCCATAAACCTTGGGCAGTAATGCACATCCTAAAAGTACCCCTATCCATTTCAACTTCATATTGCTCTCTTAAATAAATGTACTGCCTAGTTAACGAGTTTTCGTTAAAGTGACCATAAACAAGTGACGATAAAAGATCAGTCTTCTAAGTCGTATACTGAGTATGACAGAAAAATGCCACCGCCTTTACAAAGCGCATAAGCATACTTGGCAAAACAGTTTGGTCAATTGTTAATTTTTTAAATAACGTACCGAAAGACATTCCAACAAGGGTCTAATATGGAGTCAATTACACCTAGCCAGATTACCAACGCACAATTAATCACTTCTGGGCCACCAAACAGTGACCTAAGTGCTAACGCGCGCCCTATTCCCGTAGAAGTAAAGCTTACTCCTGAAGGCGACAGTATTATTCTAAACGGTACAGAATATAATTTAAAGCTTGTTAATGCTCAGCAACGACAGGCGCTAATCATTGCTAGCCAATATTTAGTCAATCAAGTGCCAAATCAAACAAGTGAATCGAGTGCAATCCCCCCCCTCTCTCAACTCATTACCTTGGGCAATACTATTAACCTTAAGCTCCCTGAAGCCATCGTATTGCTTGCAAAACAAAATGGGATTCCCGAAGCAAAGCTATTTGCCATTTCGGGTCGCCCACAGGGGTATCCACTTCCGAATGTCATTGTTACTGCAAAAGAATTCCAATTCTCTAATGGAACCGTCGTACAACAAGATCCGGGAACGCGGCTCAACTCGGGGGAATATCAAGCAAAAATAGCCTTATCACAAGGGAAAGCTATTTTAGTGTTGACCCCAATACTGAGCAAACTCGAAATTCAAATTGGCGCCCCAATAAATGAAACTCAACTTCCCATTATTGATAAAAAAACAGCCGATGTCGTTATCACTAAAATGGAGCCCGTTCAAATAATTGCGAGTTTTTTGCGAAAACTTGAAGGCCTAGTCCCCCAAGCGGATAATTCTGCAACCAAATTAAATACGGCTACCACGCAAGGAGGAGCAACTTCAGAGCTAAAAATGCCCCATACTCACACGGCTTCTGTTGCCAATGAAGTTGCTAGTGTAAAAAGCTCACAATCAGATCTTCATCTTGCCTCAAGTTTACAAGCCAATACTGAACCAAAGCTGACTGCTGCAGTGCAAACAGCAACTCTTAGCAATAAGTTTCCAGAGATTAATCTCCAAACAAAGGCTCCTGAGCTCAACACACAAGCGAAGGACGCAATAACTGCAGATAAACATAACAAGCCAAACGAGGCTAATCCCTATGTAAATCAAGTACTTCAAAAAGCCTTTACTAAAGCAGGTGCTCTGCCAACAGAACAAATGCAATCCCGTACTAGCGCGAATTTAGCCGCAGAACTTTTAAAACATTTACCCAATTTGAGTCCACATCCATTAGGCCAGTTAAGCGATCCTAGTGAATTAAGAGACTGTATTCTTGGGTTTGCTACCTTAAATTTATCGACGCCGCAGCTGAACCAGACTTCGACACTGCTAAATGCAGGTGCCATTACGTCATTGTTTCAACTGTTATTAGGGGTTAGGGCAAATAATAACAATAGTAAAATGAGTGCAAAATTAGCCGATTACTTAGAACAACTCCAAACCAAAATCGGATTATCTCAGCACCAGCTGGGTCAATTTAGCAAAGCAGGCGGCTTAGAAAGTATGGGGCAACTCGCGTCAAGTCTGCAGATTTATCAGCAGGCTAGTAGTGAAAGTAATGGTAATTTAGTATGGTTTTTTGCCCTTCCCTATGGGATCAATCAACGACATGAACAATTAGAAGGTAAATTTGAGCGGGAAGCGGATAGCGATGCACAACAAAATCACAAAGGCTGGCATTTACAATTGAAATTTAATCTTGCACAGGGCCCCTTGCTGATATCGGCGCGTTTTCACCAACAAGTGTTAGATATTCAATTCAAAGGTGACAGTAAGTCGTTGCTCAATCGAGTCGATAACTTTCTTGCTCCACTTGGGCAAAAATTATCGCAATTGGGATTTACACCGGGAGAACTGTCTACACAACTAGCACCAGTGCCAGCAACCTTGCTCCCTGGCGACCATTTCCTTGTGAAAACAAAAGCATAATTAAGAGTTCACCATGACTGAAGAATACAAAAACCAGCAAGCAGTCGCCTTAAGTTATGACGGAAAGCATGCACCTAAAGTAGTCGCATCCGGTGAAGGACTGGTCGCTGACGAAATTATCGCCCTCGCTAAAGCCTCTGGCGTATATATTCATCAAGATCCGCATCTGAGTAACTTTCTTCGATTGCTTGAATTAGGTGAAGAAATTCCAAGAGAGCTATATCTGCTTATCGCCGAATTAATCGCATTTGTGTATATGTTGGATGGTAAATTTCCGGAGCAGTGGAACAATATGCATAAGAAGATTGTTGATCAGGCTTAAAGCAAGGGTGGTTAGGAGCGAGGAAAAACAGAGCGCTGCACTTCTAGAGAAAGCAGAGCGTCGCTTCGCTCCTTCTAGGTTCTAAATACTCCCCCAGAGACATGAGGTGGTGTCCTAAATTATTCACCTATTTACGGTGCAAGCGGATGAGTAGCTCAGCTTCAGCTTTCGGTAACTCACACTCTTTAATTAATTCATCCACACCAGCACCTAAGGCCACCATCTTCATGGCTCGCGAATAAAGTTTTGCCTGAGGATCCTGTTGGGTCGACTCTTCGATACGTTCAGATTGTTGATGTAAGCGTTTTTCCAGCTCAATCACACGGCGCCCCATACC
This sequence comes from Shewanella cutis, assembly GCF_022410515.1. Taxonomy (GTDB): domain Bacteria; phylum Pseudomonadota; class Gammaproteobacteria; order Enterobacterales; family Shewanellaceae; genus Shewanella; species Shewanella cutis. The sequence continues at coordinate 279,441 of NZ_JACSDI010000001.1, forward strand.
AATTGTACCGCTGCGAAGCTCCTGCATCTCCCGCTTAAAAGTCTCGCGTTGACGATCGCCTTCTTTGACTAACACGGTTAACGCTTCAACTTTACTGCGCAACTTACTTAATTGTTTTTGAAGGTAAAGAACTAAACCTAAACACGCAATCACATAAACCAAGGCTGCGATTAAAAATTCATCGCCCATTAATCATCCCTACGCATCACAATAAGCAGAAATCAATAGCGGCTCATCGGCGACAAATAAAAACAGTAAACAAAGACTAAATGAACCGTTTGCATTATCAACAGCAAAGCGACAGATAAACTATCTGTCGCCAATAATGAAAACTTAGAGCTGATTTAACTCTGCCCATTCTTCATCGGATAATAGTTTGTCTAAATCGACAAGGATCAACAGCTCGTTATCACGGTTACTGACGCCTTGAATAAACTTAGCACTCTCTTCCGTACCAACGTTAGGCGCATTATCAATTTCAGAGCGGCGTAAATAGACCACTTCAGCAACACTATCAACCAAAATACCAATGACTTGTTTTTCAGCTTCAATGATCACAATACGTGTCGAATCATCGACTTCTGCTGATTGCAGTCCGAAACGTGAGCGGGTATCGATGACTGTCACCACATTACCGCGCAAATTAATAATCCCTAAAACATAGTGTGGGGCACCAGGTACTGGGGCAATTTCAGTGTAACGTAGTACTTCTTGTACCTGCATGACATTGATACCATAAGTTTCGTTATCTAACTTAAAGGTAACCCATTGCAGTACTGCATCATCTTTACTTGCAGCCACGGCTGCGACATTTCTTGTATCTTTCATGTTTACCTCAACCAATGGAGTCCTGACAGCCTAAACCCGCATCAAGCATTTGTACTAAGGCTTGTACGTGCAAAATGCCACACATTTGTTCTTTTACCACACCAGCTAACCAAGGACGTTTCCCCGCTTTGCTGCGCCAATTTACTTGCGATTTGTGAATTTTTACCGCATTAAGAAGGGACTCACAAGCTAATCCCCAATTACTGCCCTCTAATAATACAAGATATTGATAATTTACCGATTGCGCCAGTTTATCAGTGTATTTTTCTGGCATCACCCACGCACAAGTATCAACTAAATTTAATTGCTCTTCCCGATGGGTTTGAACACCAAGGAACCAAGAAGGACGGCCAATGATATGGTTTATCCGTTCTACTTTGACGATACCACCGAGACTGACTAAAGGGACTGCCAGCGTTAACCCTGCTACTTTAAAGAATAGTACTTGAAACTCATCATCGAGCACTTCTTGCAAATCTTTTGTCACACTTGGGGGTGCAAAACCGACTTGCGTTTCTGGGGCAGTTGATATGATCTCGTCTTGCTGTGGTTCAACATCTGCTGGCTTTACAACATTAGTGACTGCAATTGCTTCTACTGGCTTTGGCAACGATAAAGGCTGCTCGTTAAGCACTGTGGGCTTTGCAATGACGGGCTCTTGCGTTTTTAGCACAGGCGCGAGAAGTCTTTCTAACGCCTGTTTATTCACCAACGGCTCAGTATTTTCCTTAGTTGAAACTGTAACAATACTTTTTGCTCGAGCCAATTGCGCCTCAGGCACTGTAGAGGCCCTAGCATCCACTTTACTCCGCTCGTGTTCAGCCAAAATGGCATCATTTAACTGCTGAGCTTCCGTTTTTATACTGACATCAAATACTGAAGTAGCACTCGATTTAGAGTTAATTGGGGAAGCACTAAACGCACTATCGTCTTCGTGCAGCAATAATTCAAAAAAATCAAAAACAGTTTCATCAACCGATTTTGACATGGCCAAACTCCCCAGCTAAAAGAAAATCTAATAATCTTTCATAGGCTTTCACACCACGACAACCACTTGCATAATGGGAAGCAGGTAAATGCGCTAAACTTGCGTCTCTAAACTTAGTATCGACTGGGATCACATCACGCCATAGACTCTCACCATACTGCTCACTTAACAACTGCAGCGCAGCAGGTGAGGCTTTGGTACGTTTATCATACATGGTTGGCACTACGGTATAACTGTAACGAGTCTTTTTAGAACGTCCCATGATTTCCATAGTTTTCACCATACGTTCAAGTCCTTTTATGGCCAAAAACTCGGTTTGCACTGGAATCACAATATGTTGGCTAGCAGCAAGGGCATTCACCATCAGCACCCCCAACACCGGAGGACAGTCAACAATGGCAACATCATATTCATCAGCAACGAGGGCCAGTAGATTACGTAACACGAGCCCCATACCTTCTTGATGACCTAATGCTCTATCAAGAGTAGCTAGCGCCATCGTCGCTGGTAATAAATCTAAGCCATCCACTAAGGTTGGGACTATATGTGATTTAACCAACTCTTTGGTGAGATTTTGGTGCGCAATAAACACATCAAAAAGCGACCCAGGAACCTCTTCAGAGTCAATGCCAAGGTAGTAACCAAGTGAAGCGTGGGGATCTGTATCAATCATCAAGACGCGCTGACCCCGCTTAGCGAGCACTCCCGCTAAACTGGCTACTGAAGTGGTTTTTCCAACGCCACCTTTTTGATTCGCAATGGTCCAGACTTTCAAAGCACTGACCTCTTAAATGTTGATACTTTGCCATTTATGACGAGAATTGGCGGCATTCCACACTACTCCTCTTCCCTTGTAGTCACTCTTATGCCACCGTTTGGTAGACTGATCACCTTTACGCCATCGGCATTTTCTGTAATTACCACAGGGATCTTAGTTGACTCCTGTCGCGGCTCAGTTGCCACTGTAGATTCAGTCTGTAAACGCTGAATCGCTAATGGTGCAGCAGGTTGCGGCTCGGGCAAAAGTTGCTTGCCAGTATCAGGCGCTTGTTCAAGTAATGGCGGAATATTTTCTCCATTCGCCACCGATGCCTCAGGACCAAGCGTGACAGCTTTATGCTCGCCAGGTGCAACCATTTTTAGCATCGCCTTGGTTTGCTCTGGATGCGTAGCGAGCCAGTCAGCAATAACCTGCGCCTGTTCATCTGGCACCATGAGCATAACTTGAGTTGACTCTAAGCGTTTAACATCAGCACGCAGTTTGACATTTTTTCGATGATAATCAAAACTTAAGGCGCCAAGGCAAACTATCGCAATACCCATTAACACCATAATAAGCACAACATTTGTGCTTATTTGTGCTTTGCTACTAGCCACGCGCTGACTCTTTTAAAATCGACTCAGCCATGTTATCCAAAGAAATAGATTGCGTTGCGATTCCCGCACTTGCGACGGCTTGAGGCATACCATAGACGACACAACTCGCTTCATCCTGCGCCCAAATCGTAGCTCCTGCGGCTTTGAGCATTCGTGCACCTTCTCTGCCATCAGCCCCCATTCCGGTTAACACAACCGCCAGAACATCGCCACCATAGGCTTTTGAAGCAGAAGCAAAAGTGATATCCACACAAGGCTTATAATTCATTTCGGCACTACCCGCGAGCACTTTAATTCGTCCTGTAACACCTGCACGTTCGACCATCATCTGCATCCCTCCTGGCGCTAGATACGCGCACCCTGGACGCAAAATATCACCATTTGCAGCTTCTTTTACCTCAATCTTACACAAACCATTTAACCGACTCGCAAACGCTGGGGTAAAAGCCGCAGGCATATGCTGAATAAGCAAAATAGGATGTGGATAATTTGCAGGAAACTGGGTTAACACTTTCTGTAATGCAACAGGACCTCCTGTCGATGTGCCAATTAGCAGTAACTTATATTGCTTACCACTGGCACGAATAGACGATAAAGGAGAAGAACGAACTGGCACAGAGGCGCTTTGAACGGATGTGGTCGCATTTCCCACCGCCGTGCCAGTAGTTGGTCTTGGAGTAGCTGGAGCAACACTGGGACGTGTTATTGGACGGAAAATTCGACGACGACCAAGAGCCTTCACTCTTTGCTGCAATAATAAAATCGCTTCATCTTTATTGGTCGCAATATCTTCAAAACGCTTAGGTAAAAAATCTAACGCGCCCGCATCTAACGCATCTAAGGTAGCCTTAGCGCCATCGTGGGTTAATGAAGAGAACATCAGGATGGGTGTTGGACACTTTGCCATGATTTCACGGACAGCTGTGATACCGTCCATGACTGGCATTTCAATATCCATAGTGATCACTTGGGGATTGAGATCAGCAGCCATCTTAACCGCTTCAGCCCCGTTAGAGGCCGTCGCGATTACTTCCAATTCAGGATCTTGATTGACTATTTCACTAACACGTCGTCTAAAAAAGCTTGAGTCATCAACGACTAATACTTTAATGGCCATTCCATTCCTTAACTTGGAAACTAACTTTTATTTTTCGCATAATGCTTTAATAGCCCTGGAACATCCAAGATCAGCGCAATGCCACCATCGGATGTAATCGTTGCCCCCGCCATACCTGGCGTGCCATGCAACAGGGCCCCTAGCGGCTTAATCACCACTTCTTCTTGGCCAATAAGCGCATCCACAACAAAACCAATCTGCATAATACCTAACTGCACGATCACAACATGGCCATGTTTTTTGTCACCATGTTTAAAGTTGGTTTTATTTCGATGCAACCAATGCTCTAGATAGAAAAGTGGTACGGCCTTGTTACGAACAATCACAGTAAGCTGCCCGTCAACAATATTGGTCTTAGTTAGATCGAGGTGGAAAATTTCGTTAACACTAGATAATGGCAAAGCAAAGACTTGTTTAGCAACGTCAACCATTAGCGTTGGCATAATAGCCAAGGTTAACGGCACTTTAATCTCAAGTATGGTGCCTTTACCCTTCATAGAGTCAATGTGTACTGTGCCGTTGAGTTGAGTGATACGTGTTTTAACCACGTCCATCCCCACACCACGACCCGATATATCTGAAATTTCAACCTTGGTTGAAAAACCTGGAGCAAAGATCAGATTATAAGCCTCATTGTCTGTCATACGCGCAGCAGAATCTTCGTCCAGCACACCGCGTTTAATGGCAATTTGCTTTAGCTTTTCCGGATCCATACCTGCACCATCATCTTCGATTTTTAGCAGGATATGGTCACCCTCTTGGCTTGCTGACAAGGTTATTGTACCCGTTCTTGGCTTACCACAGGCTTCACGGTCATTCGGCATTTCAATACCATGGTCAACCGAGTTACGGACCAAGTGCACTAATGGGTCGGCCAGCGCTTCAACCAAGTTTTTATCGAGGTCAGTTTCTTCACCCACTAACACTAAATCAATTTCTTTATTGAGCGTACGGGCTAAATCACGAACAACGCGGGGGAAACGGCCAAACACTTTCTTGATGGGCTGCATTCGAGTTTTCATGACCGCACCTTGCAAATCGGCCGTCACTAAATCCAGATTCGCAAGCGCCTTAGACATCTCTTCGTCATCACGGCTAATACCCAAACTCACCAAACGATTACGAACCAATACTAACTCACCAACCATGTTCATAATTTGGTCGAGTCTAGCAGTATCGACGCGAACCGTCGTTTCACCTTGAGGCACGCTTGTCGATGATGCGGCTACAGCTGATTTAACTGGTGCTTTTTCAGCCACTACAACGTCAACCTGAGGTTTGACTGTTGGAGGTGCGGCAGGAGTGAGACTCGCTTTGGGAGCAACAGGCGTCGCAGTCGCTGCGACAGGAGTTGGAGCAGGTTTCGCAGGTTCAGCTTTCGCTACAGCTTTGGCTGGCGCCCCTCCTTTGCCATGAAGTTCGTCGAGTAAACGCTCAAACTCATCGTCAGTAATTTCGTCCGAATCCACAGACGTTGCAGTCGGTACTGTTGCTGACGTTGGCGCAGCAACTACTTCAGCCTTAGGCTTGGCTTGCGCAGGTTCTTCCACTTTGCCACTAAATTTACCTGAGCCATGAAGCTCATCGAGTAGCGCTTCAAACTCATCATCGGTGATATCATCACCCGAGGTGGCAGCTTGAGCAGGAGGTTTAACGGCATTAGAGACGGAAGCTGCTGCGACATTTGAAGTCGCTACGCCGGGACCTTTTCCGCTTCCATGCAGGGCATCAAGCAAAGCTTCAAATTCTGCTTCATTAATTTCGTCAATGCTTGAGCTTGCAGAGTCGACGATTTCAACAGGCATCTCTTCAATTACGGCCACTTCGACGATGGTTTCAATAACGGGTTCAGGAACAGGTTCTGGTTCTGGCGCACGTTGCCCTAATTCGGAGGGCAGTGGCTCACCTGAACTCAGCAGTTTTAATTTGGCGAGTAGTGCAGCATCGGCGGGATCTTGTTGCTCTCCCTGTTGGGTTTGAGCAAACATAGTATTAATCGCATCAACAGCCTGCAGAATGATGTCCATTAACTCTGCTGTGACGCTGCGCTTACCTGTGCGTAATAAATCGAAGGTGTTTTCTGCCTCATGGCAGACGTCAACCATGGGAGTCAGACTAAGGAAACCTGCGCCGCCCTTGACGGTGTGAAACCCTCTAAAAATGGCATTTAGCAAGTCAGTATCATCAGGATTATTTTCAAGGGCAACAAGCTGCTCTTGAAGCAACTCTAATATTTCCCCCGCCTCAATTAAAAAGTCCTGGAGTATCTCTTCATCTACATCAAAGGCCATCAAATTGACTCCCAGTTAGAAACCCAGACTCGATAGCAGATCATCCACTTCGTCTTGACCTGTTACTACATCTTGACGAAGCTCGGCATTCATTATCGGCCCTTCAGCTTCAATATTATTTTTCTGAGTAATCTGACTCTCAATTATTGGCTGCTCACCAAACACCGTCAGCATAGACACCAGATTACTTTCAACTTCCATCACTAGATCGATTACCCGGCGGATCATTTGTCCAGTCAGGTCTTGAAAATCTTGCGCCATCAATATTTGGTTAAGTAATTCGCGTAATCGGTTTGAGTCCAATTCACTGCGCGACATCAAATGCTGAACATTATGGCAAAGCACCTTAAAGTCACTTAGGGCAATTTCGCGACGCATTAATTTTTCCCACGATGGCATCACTTGTTGAATATTCGCGGTTAATGCATTCGCTAACGGCAAGCATTCCTCAACGGCATCCATGGTCTTATTTGCAGCTTGCTCAGTCATGTCAATTACATAACTTAGCCGCTCTTTAGCATCCGGTATTTCTGTATTCGCTAACTCAACCAAACGATTATCGATTTGGAAATCCATTAATGCACTGTGCAATTGGCGAGTCAGTTTACCCACCTCATCAAAAAGTTCCCTCTGGAGAGGCGCAGCTAGTTCCCTAAATAAATCATCAGCTTGAGAGTGTTCATTTGCACTTAATAGTTCTACTAAACGCTGAGCATGCTCGAGCGTGATGAGCCCTGATGTTTGTGACTTCATAGCTCATCCCTGCTTAAGCGAGTCGTTCGAATATTTTATCTAACTTCTCTTTCAATGTTGCTGCAGTAAAAGGTTTAACCACATACCCATTAACCCCCGCTTGCGCGGCAGCGATAATTTGTTCACGTTTTGCTTCTGCAGTGACCATTAATACAGGTAGATGCTTTAGAGAGTCATCGGCCCTGATGGCCTTAAGCAAATCAATACCCTGCATGCCTGGCATGTTCCAATCTGTTACGACAAAATCAAAATCGCCTTTTTGCAACATTGGCAAGGCGGTTGAGCCATCGTCTGCTTCTTGGGTATTGTTAAAGCCCAAGTCTCGCAACAAGTTCTTGATGATACGTCTCATTGTCGAAAAGTCATCAACGATGAGAATCTTCATATTCTTGTCCAAGGTTTCCTCCGGTGAGCTGACATTCTGTGCTCAATTAATAATTATACTTATGTCCACTGCTTGAGTTTGCCTTTGAGTCGCAACATTGCCTGACTTAATATCTGGCTAACTCGCGATTCGCTTACTTCAAGAATGGCGCCAATTTCTTTTAAATTCAATGCTTCATCGTAGTATAACGATAGCACTAGCGCATCTCTTTCGGGCAATATTTTTATCGCCTCAACAAGTGCAGAATGAAACTGGGTTTCTGCCAATACCTCAAACGTACCATCGCTAACATTATCGCTTGTAGTGAGTATATCCTCAGATACGCCTAAGTCTTCTATCCCTATGATTTTACCAACAGAAACATCGTTAAGAATATGATGGTACTCATCGAGCGTCATATCAAGTTTTTCTGCAATTTCTGTGTCGCGCGCATCACGACCTAGCACTTGCTCTAACTCATCAATAGCTTGGGCTATTCGGCGATTATTACGGTGAACAGAACGAGGAACCCAATCGCCACGGCGGATTTCATCCAACATGGCGCCACGGATCCTTATGCCGGCGAAGGTTTCAAACTTTGCACCTTTACCGCCATCAAACTTAGATGATGCTTCTAATAATCCCATCATCCCAGCCTGTAGCAGGTCATCTAACTGCACTGAGGCAGGTAATCTGGCAAGCAAGTGATGTGCAATTCTTTTAACCAACGGTGCATACTGTTCAACGATTGACGTTTTATTGTCTAAACAAGTATACGCTGCGGCTTTATTCACTCGTTTTTTCCTCTTGAAAATCTGGTCGATGAACTAAACGCTCAACGAAAAACTCCAAATGCCCACCAGGTTGCTGTGGAACTGGCCAACTCATAATTTTATTCGCTAGACCATGGTAAGCTATGGCCGAAGGAGACTTAGGGTAAGCCTCAACCACTAACTTTTGCTTACGAACCGATTTACGAAGATTTTCGTCAAATGGAATAGTTGCCACTAATTCGAGTGCCACATCCAGAAACCTGTCGGTCACTTTACTGAGTTTAGCAAACAATTCCATACCTTCTCGCAAACTACGCACCATATTTGCAACAATTTTAAAGCGGAAGACGCCGTGTTCACGGCTGAGGATTTTGATTAACGCATAGGCGTCAGTAATAGACGTTGGTTCATCACATACGACGACGAGTACATCCTGTGATGCACGGGAAAAACTGAGCACCATATCTGAAATCCCTGCCGCAGTATCGACGACAAGAATATCAAACTGAGTACGCATCTCACTGAAAGCACGAATTAAACCTGCATGTTGGGCAGGACTTAATTCAACCATGCCTTGAGTACCAGAGGTTGCAGGCACAATACCAATGCCTTTAGGGCCACGGACAATAATATCATCCAGCTCTGCATCGCCAGAGAGTACATGTGAAAGGTTACGTTCAGCACGGATCCCTAACATGACATCGACGTTTGCTAAGCCAAGGTCGGCATCAAGCACTAAGACACGCTTGCCTTTCTCGGCTAACGCAACGGCGGTGTTGATGGACACACTGGTTTTACCCACGCCACCTTTTCCACCCGTAACCGCGATTACTTTCACTTTTTCGTTATAGGGTTGATTCATCATACGTAAACCACTTGCTTGATCCAGGGTCATAACTCTACTCAAATGCACAGGTCATATTATCTGACCATGCTGTGTCTGGTAACGATTGTTGTTCAGTGTTTTCTAAGGCTGCTAATGCTTGCTCTGCGAGCAGAAGAGTATCGGCAACCTTCATATCTTCGGGCACTCGCTGCCCGTCCGTAACATAACTTAATGGCAACCCACTTTGGATCAACACACTTAATGCACCCGCTAACGACACGGATTCATCGAGTTTGGTGAGCACAACACCAGATAAGGGAATGCGTTTAAAGTGATTTACAGCATCTTGTAGCACGCGGCGCTGACCTGTGGCTGACAGTACCAGATAACTGCGGATAGGTATTCTGCTATTTGCAGTTAAATTATCAAGTTGCTGGTAAAGCCGCATATCTCGTTGGCCCATACCAGCGGTATCTATCAATACTAGCTTGCGATTTCTGAACTGATAAAGAATTTGTTCTAACTCTGCCAGATCATGGGCTTGTTTAACTGGGCAGCCCATAATTTTGCCATACGTTGCTAATTGCTCATAGGCACCAATACGATAATGGTCAGTGGTAATCAAAGCCACTTGGTCTGCCCCATGATGGGCGGCAAACCGTGCTGCCAGTTTAGCCAAGGAGGTGGTTTTACCAACACCCGTTGGACCAACCAACGCCACAACGCCGCCTTGTTTAACAATATCATCGCCTTGATTATCAAGCATATTAGCTAAGCTTTGTGGTAAGGCTCGTACTAACTCGGCGGGCGTATAGTGCTGACTTAATGCGGCTAACTTACTCGCTACAGCAGGAGAAAACTCCGCCTCCAGTAGTTTGGATTCGAGCATGGCACCGACGGGATCGATACGTTTTTTATGCTCAGTCATCAAAGCAGAAACCTGATGAGTGAGCAGATTACGTAAGGAAGCTAACTCATCACGCATCGCTTCAAGATCCGCATTTTGCTTTTGCGAAGTTTGCGGTTTCTTATCGAAGGAATTAGCCATATCACGGCGCTCAGCTTTAGCCGCAGCAGGTGCCTGTAATCCTTTTGCCCAAGCAGGAAGTTCAGCATCTTGTTGTTGATGCGTGAGTTGTTGGTTTAAACGATTTTGTTGCTTCTCAAGCAAGGCTTGTAATGAGTCAGCAGGCGCCGATGGTTTAAGTTTAGTTTCAGCGCGAATAGGAGCCTTACCGCCAAGAGAAACTAAGTCATCGCTCACATCCATAAAGGTTGGAGCCGCAGCCGACGCTTTAGCTTTAGGCTCGTCGTAGTCAACCGCAGCAACAATCTCAATGCCACCATTGACTTTTTTATTCGACATAATCACCGCATCTGAGCCGAGAGTGTCTTTCACTTGAGCCAGTGCAGCACGCATGTCTTTGGCAAAAAAACGTTTAATCTTCACTTATGCGTCCTCTACTGGCCGACGGCAGATACAATGCGTATTTGCTTTTCATCGGGGATTTCTTGGTAAGAAATCACTCTGAGATTAGGAATAGTATATTTAACAAAGCGAGACAGGGTCGCACGTAACATACCAGACGTTAGCAAAATGGCAGGCTGTCCGACCATCTCTTGCTTTTGAGCTGCATCCGCTAAGGATTGCTGCATACGCTCTGCAAGGCCTGGCTCGATATTTGGACCGTCGCCACCGGTTGCTTGCATTGATTGATGCAACATCTGTTCCAACTCTGGCGCCAAAGTTATGACGGGGATTTCAAGTTCAGGACCGGAGATCTCTTGAACTATCATGCGCTTCAATGCAATACGCACCGCCGCCGTTAACACTTCAGTATCGTTACTCTTAGTGCCGTATTCTAACAAAGTTTGCACTATGGTACGCAAGTCTCTGACAGAAACACCTTCATTTAATAGGTTTTGCATCACTTTTACGACATTTCCGAGCGGCATTACATCTGGAATAAAGCCATCCACCAACTTAGGCGAGTGTTTAGCAAGCATATCCATAAGTTGTTGCACTTCTTCGTAGCCAAGCAGTTTAGCAGCGTTATTGGTCAATATTTGACTGATATGGGTTGCCACTACCGTCGCGGCATCCACCACGGTATAACCTAAAGTTTGGGCATGCTCACGCAGTTCAGGGGCAATCCAAACCGCTTCAAGACCAAAGGCGGGATCGCGAGTTTCAATGCCATCTAACTTACCGTAAACTTGGCCAGGATTAATGGCGAGCTCGCAGTCATGGCGAATATCCGCCTCCCCTACGACGACGCCCATTAAGGAAATACGGTAAGCATTGGGTGAAAGGTCTAGATTGTCACGAATGTGTACCGCAGGCACCAAGAAACCCAATTCTTGAGAAAGTTTTTTACGTACACCTTTGATCCGACTAAGTAATTCCCCACCTTGGCCTTTATCCACTAATGGGATCAAACGATAACCGACTTCCAGACCGATAGTGTCAACATGGTGAACATCGTCCCAACTAAGTTCTTTCGGCTCTCTTTCAGCTCTTTCAGTCGGCCCTGTTTTTACTTGTTCCAAGGCTTTAGTGCGTTTAGCTTGATTACGTTTAAACACAAAGTAAGCAGCGGCGCCAGTGATAGTAGCAAAACTTAAAAATGCCATATGCGGCATGCCAGGCACTAACCCCATCACAAGCAATACGCCTGCTGCAATCCCTAACGATTTGTGACTGTCAAACATCTGACTCATCAACATCTGGCCCATATCGCCCGATTCATTTTGGCGAGTTACCATTAACGCGGCGGCGATCGAAAGTAACAAACCAGGAATTTGGGCAACTAAACCGTCACCGATAGTTAAGAGAGTATAAATTTCAACAGCTTGAGTAAATGTCAAGCCATGCTGCACAATCCCGATAATAAAACCACCGAGAATGTTGATCACTAAAATCATAATACCGGCAATCGCATCGCCCTTAACGAACTTAGAAGCACCGTCCATTGCGCCGTAGAAATCAGCTTCGCGAGTGACTTCAGCCCGTCTTGCTCTCGCTTGGTCTTGATTAATAATCCCCGCATTTAAGTCAGCATCAATCGCCATTTGCTTACCGGGCATCGCATCTAAGGTAAAGCGAGCACTCACCTCTGCAATCCGGCCAGCACCTTTAGTAACAACGGCAAAGTTGATAATAATCAGAATGATAAAAACGACTAAGCCAACAGCATAGTTACCACCAATGACTACAGAGCCAAAGGCCTCAATCACCTTACCTGCGGCATCACCACCGTTGTGACCTTCGAGTAACACTACACGAGTCGACGCCACGTTGAGTGCAAGCCGTAATAGCGTTGCGACTAACAGTACCGTTGGGAATGCGGCAAAATCTAAGGGTCTATCGGCATAAATTGCGACCAAAAGCACAATTAAAGCCAAGGCTATGTTAAAAGAAAATAAGATGTCGAGTAGAAACGGTGGGATCGGCAGCACGATCATTGCTAATGCTGCAAGCACTAGCATAGGTGTACCTATGCCCTTGAAAGAGCTCAGTTTCAGCTGTTTTACTTGGCCTAGGGTGGCTTTAACATCCATTAACAGATACCTAAACTTTGACGTATAACAGCTTAAAAGCAAAAAGCGCGCCAACAACTAGCAATCAGATTGTTATGCCAATGTTCGGCTGACCTGATTAAGGCAGAACGAACAAAATCTAATCTCGAAACGTCAACACCGCCCTAGTACTTAAGATCATCAGGAATAGGTTGATTCAGAGGGATTGGGATAGGTTTACGGCCACGCCCTTTTTGATACTGTCTTAGCTGGAAAACATAAGCTAGCACCTGCGCTACAGCAGTAAATAAGCCTTCGGGGACTTGCTGATCAAGTTTAGTGGTATGGTAAATCGCCCGCGCAAGAGGCGGAGCGGTAACGATGGCAATATTGTGCGCTCTAGCCACCTCACGAATTTTAAAAGCGACGTCGTCCACACCTTTGGCAATCACAAAAGGCGCTGCTGAGCGCTTAACATCGTATTTAATCGCGACAGCATAGTGCTCGGGGTTTACCACTATCACATCCGCATTAGGCACTTCTGCCATCATGCGTCGCTGCGCGAGTTCTCGCTGCATTTGCCGAACTCGGCCTTTGACCTCAGGTTTACCTTCGGTATCTTTATATTCGTCTTTGACTTCCTGCTTAGTCATTTTCAGCTGCTTATTATGGTTCCAGATCTGAAATGGCACATCGATTACCACAATGACTAATACAGAAGAGCAAAGCAGGATAAACATCCATACCAGTAAATCTAAAGCGTGATACACATTCCCTGGAAGATGATCTGCTGAAAGTAGCAAAATATCATTAAAATAATGACTTAGAAGCAGGTAAGACGCGAGTGCGACCACAGAGAACTTAGCAATCCCCTTGGTTAATTCCACTAGAGCCTGAACGCCAAACATACGCTTAAAGCCCGCAATCGGACTCATTTTACTGGCCTTGGGCATCATGGCCTGGGTCGAAAAATTCATCCCTCCAAGGGACACGTTACCGATAAATGCCACAACCACGATCAGCAACATAATCTTAAGCAACGGCCAACCTATTTCGCTACCAACAACGCCCCAAACATTAAACATCTGGTTAGTATCAAAAATTGCCGCGCGGTCCATAGTAAATACGCGCTCGAAGACATTAGAAAGTGCTTTCGCAATCCCAGGGCCAAGCATATACAAGCCAGTCGCTGCCGAAAGCAGAACTGTGGCAGTACCTAATTCTTTGGAACGGGCAACCTGACCTTTTTCGCGCGCTTGCTCGAGGCGCCTCCCGGTGGGTTCCTCACTGCGTTCGCCGCTACTTTCTTCAGCCATTATCTCTTCCTATCCGGTTAGAAGTTAAAGAATGCCATCGGCTTGGCACTGAAGTCCTAAAATATCACACAGCAACAGCTGTGCCGATGCCCATACCTCATCGAAATGAGCCATAACGGGAGTTAAGGTTAACCACAAAATTAACAGCCCACCAATCATAGTGATAGGAAAACCAATCGAAAAAATGTTGAGCTGCGGCGCAGCACGTGTCATCACCCCAAAGGATAAATTCACAAGCAATAACGCAATAATCGCTGAAAGCGACATAGTTAATGCCGCGCCAAACATATAGGATCCCCACTCAGCTAACGAGCGATAACTGGTTAGGGTTAATCCCACATTAGAAATCGGCAGCGTATCAAAACTGGCCACTAACATACGGATCATCAATAGATGACCATCAACGGCCAAAAAAATTAAGGTCGCAAGCAGCAGGAAAAAGTTACCAATTACTGGCGTTTGCTGGCCTGAACTCGGATCGACCATGGATGCAAAACCCAAGCTAGTCTGCATACCAATAATTTGTCCAGTTAACACAAAGGTTTGCATCACCATCTGGGTCACAAAACCCATGGCCACGCCAATAATAATTTGCTGAGCGGTAATAAAAACGGCGCTTAGGGAAAATAATTGTGCATCTTTAACGGGGGGTAACACTGGCGCAATGGCTAACGTAATGGCAATAGCAAGGAGTAAACGCACCCGAGTGGGAGTGGTTGCCGCGCCAAAAACCACCATAACCATCAGCATGCTGGCAACTCGAAACAATGGCCACATATAGGAGGCTATGGTTTGCATTAATGTATCGAGCAGCAGCTCCATGGACTTAACCTATCACTTGAGGAATACGGTTAACCATTTCAATAAAGAAGTCCATCAAGGTTTGTACTAACCAATGACCCATTAGCATTAAAGCCAGCAAGGTCACAATTAACCTTGGCAGAAAGCTTAAGGTTTGTTCGTTAATCGAGGTCGCTGCCTGGAAGACCGCCACAATTAAACCGATCCCCAAGCCGGGCAATACAATGGCCGAAACCATCATCACAATCACCGCTAAGGCTTCACGGAAAATATCGATTAGCGCTTCTGGCGTCATCTTAGCTCTCCGCTCGTCTAACCAAAGCTATTGGCTAAGGTGCCCATCACGAGTCCCCAACCGTCAACAAGCACAAACAACATGATCTTAAAGGGTAATGACACAATCATAGGGGAGAGCATCATCATACCCATGGCCATTAAGATACTGGCCACCACTAAATCCAGCACTAAAAAAGGCACGAATAACATAAAACCAATTTGAAAGGCCGTTTTGAGCTCACTGGTGATAAATGCAGGCACTAACACACTCATTGGTGCTTCTTCGGGTGAATTAATATTCTGGTACCCCGAGATCTCGATAAAGGTTTTGAGATCTGTGGTACGAACTTGCCCCAGCATAAATGCCCGTAATGGCTCTTTCCCCTTATCGAAGGCCTGTTGCAGAGTGAGCTGCTCATCAATATAGGGTTTTACCCCTTGGTCATAAATTTTGTCGAACACGGGCGCCATGATGAAAAAGGTCATAAACAGACTCATACCGATTAACACTTGGTTAGAAGGTGTCTGCTGTAAACCAATGGCTTGGCGCAGAATGGAGAGCACTACAATGATGCGGGTAAAGGACGTTAACATAATGACCATGGCGGGTATAAAACTCAGCGAGGTCATCAGCAGTAATATCTGCATGGTCACTGAGTATTCGGTTGAGCCATCCGCAGCGGTTTTTACCGTAACAGCCGGTAATACACCATCAGCCGCCCCTGCCGATGCAACAAACAACAGTGTACTAAGCCCAATAAAAGTGAGGATGTACTTCATCATTGTTTTAATTTCGCCTGCCGTAGCTTGTCCGCAAAAGAAACGGATTCAATTTGAATGGGCTGCGCTAATTTATCAATTAAATTAACTTGTTGCCCGCTAACTCCCAACAAATACTGCTGTTCGCCAACCTGAACTAAGACTAAACGCTCCTTCTGCCCAAGTGAGGTCACTGCCAGCGTTTTCAGTACACTATGATTGGTAGGCACTAAATTAAATCGCCTTAGCAAGTAAGCTAAGGCGAAAATCAGTAATAGCACTAAAATAAGGCCACCTAGCATACTCGCAGCGGCAGCCATTTGTGAGGGTTCGGTTATTTTTGCCGTTGCAGCACTACCTTCATTGGCAATGCCAGCCACACTCGCCTGAGTCGCTGACACTAGACTGAGAATTACCGATGTGCTCATCTTGCTCCTTCAGGCTTTGCTTAACCGTTTATATTACTTAAGCTTTTTAATCCGCTCGGTCTGGCTAATCACATCTGTTAAGCGAATACCAAATTTATCGTTCACCACAACCACTTCACCATGGGCGATAAGCGTGCCATTGACCATCACATCCAAAGGCTCACCAGCAACCCTATCGAGCTCTACTACAGAACCTTGGTTGAGCTGTAATAGGTTTCGGATACTGATGAAGCTGCGGCCGACTTCCATCGAAATCGTCACTGGAATATCTAAAATGGTGTCTAGTTTAGCCGCTTCAGCCTTACTAATCGGCTGCGAGTCATCCACTAGCTCATCAAGACCAACGGCATTCGCTTCTTCGAGTGCTTGTTCGGCCATGGCTGCTGCCCAATCGTCATCTGTACTCATCTCACTTCACCTTTATAATTCTGATATATCTCTGGCTTTGCCTTTACGCGTTACTAATTGCAGTTCGGATTTGACCGTCTCAGGACGTGGGATTTTTTCGTAAATTTTAAGTGCTAGATTATCGCGAGAGCGCCCCATTTTACAGCGGTAAGTTGGTAAGTCCTCGATTCTCATCATAATGTACTCAGGTAACTCGATAGGAATAATATCCCCGGCTTTAAAGTTCATTACATCTTTGAGAGTGAGCTCATGCTCAACCACTGTAGCATCGAAGCCTACTTTTACGTCCATAATCTCATCGTGCAGCGCCTGTGACCAACGCATATCCGTATCTTGTTTATCACTCTGGACACCAGCATCGAGTAATTCGCGGATAGGTTCAATCATCGAATACGGCATAGTGATGTGAAAGTCACCACCACCGCCATCGACTTCAATATGGAAAGAGTTAATTACAACCACTTCGGTTGGGCTGACAATGTTAGCCATCGCGGGGTTAACTTCGGAGTCGAGATAATCAAACTCCACATCCATGACAGGTGCCCAAGCATCTTTATAGTCTTCAAAGATAATTTTAAGCAACAACTGTACAATGCGACGCTCAGTCGGTGTAAATTCCCGCCCTTCAATCTTGGCATGAAAACGTCCATCACCACCAAAAAAGTTATCCACCAGAATAAACACTAAGCGCGCTTCCATGGTAATGAGCGCAGTGCCTTTTAAAGGATGGAAACGCACCATGTTCAGACTGGTTGGGACGAAAAGAGTATGTACGTACTCACCAAACTTAAGCATTTGCACGCCATTGATCGACACTTCGGCCGCACGACGCATCATATTGAACATACTGATCCGCAGGTGACGGGCAAAACGCTCATTCACAATTTCAAGCGTGGGCATACGACCACGCACAATACGATCTTGGGAGGAAAAGTCGTAGGAGCGAGCTTCTTGCCCAACGGCATCAAGCTCATTATCCTCTTCGACGTCATCGACCCCGTGTAAGAGCGCATCAATTTCGTCTTGGCTTAATAAATCACTCACAGTATTGTCTTCGCCTCTTTAAGGTGCTGAAGATAAAGGTTATTGCATCACAAAACCGGTAAAGAGCACTTTTTCAACCACTTTGCGCCCTGTCACAGGTTGCAACGTGTTTTGTACACTTAACAGGGCTAATTGTCGCAATTCATCTTTACCTGCCTGAGTGCTCAACTTTTGTACATCGGCTCCGCTAAATGTGGTTAACAGCGCATCTTCAATCAATGGTATGTGCTTTTGGGTCAATACATCATCCTCTTGGCCTCTTACCATTAGTTGCACTTTAATTTCGACGAGACGAGCACGATCCGGTCCTGGAAGGTTAAATAAAAATGGACGAGGCATAGGCACATAGGCTGCCAATGCAGGCTCTGCTGCGGGAGCTTCTGCAGTGGTCTTTACACCTTCAGCGCCTTCCACGGGAGCCTCATCACTGCTACCGAGGAAAAACCAAAGCGCGCCACCTATCAGAAGGGCTGCTAACACCCCTACGCCAATAAAGATAAATAGCTTCTTTTTACTTTTTGGCGCTTCGGTGCTTTCAAGTTCTAATGATTCTTCCTTGGCCATGTTCTGTACTCTTTAATTGGCTAAATCCGGGAATGGGTTACGTCGCGGATTATAATCCGCTTTATTACTATAGGTTACCTGCTTAAGCGTAATAATCTATACCCGAATTTAAACTAGTTGCTTGATTTAAACCTAAATCTAGTTCTTCTGCCGAGAAATCATCCACATTTCCACCGCTTGAACCTCCAGCATCACCAAATCTCCCTTCTCGCCGTTGACCTTGGTCCCCTTGGGAGACATGACTGTCAGCAAGCTGCATGCCTTGTTCCTGTAACAATTCACGTAAGCGAGGAATAGCCTGTTCCACTAGATCGCGGGTCTGGGATTGTGTCACATGAAACTGCACTTGTGTCTGATCACCATGGACCTGAATTTTAACCAACATATGACCAAGCTCAGGTGGATCTAAGCGGATTTCTGCTTGTTGAATACCTTGGCTAACCATAGTCACAAGTTGCTGTTTCATCACAGGAGAAAAGCGCTGGATCATCTCCTGCATTTGGTTTTGATTTTCAACCCCTTGACGTAAGGAAAGCTGAACTGGTGATATTTCTTGGCGATGAACTTGCTGATTCGTTATAGCGTGCAACGTCGATACCGCTTTAAACTCCACAGGCTTAAATTCCGCACTAGATTCTTCGCTCCCCGTTTCGAGTGAAGGTAAGGTGTTATCCTGCGGTCCATCAAGCGCGACGGCTAACTTAGCGTCTTTTAACAATAATCCCGCCGAAATTTCTGCGCGAGAGGGGTTATCGTCACTAGCATTCGGATCGACAGGTACAGCCCCTAGTGTATTAGGATCTTTACTGTTAACCCCTGTGGCCATATTTACTGACAATCCTTGCGCATCTGTCACCGAGGCATTAGTCGTTTTATTGGATGTTAAATGATCAACCGTTGGCGTAATCGTTTTTTCGGCTACCTGAGCCGACACATTGACCGACTTGCCATTCAATACGTCCTCTTTCGATCCCAAAAGAGCCTCCGCATCATCCGAAAGAGCAATCTTATCGGAAATATCCGGATTTGCCGTTGAAGTTAACGCATTAAAAGATTGAGTGAGTTCAGCCTCGGTAGTTGATGAAGCCTGCTGCGATAACTGTAGCGAAGTTTGCACTGTGCCCAGCTCGGTTCTAGTTTGGCTTGCGAGCTCAGTATCCGCTTCTGAGGTCGAAGTTTGATTTACGCTTTGTGTCATAACAGCTGCATCAGCAGTAACACTCACGTGGGAGTCTTTGCTTGGCTCAGCAAATTTAGCTAGCTCATCTAAAAAAGTGGCCACTGTGGCTTCTTCTGCTGGTAAAGCCCCACCCTCAGCCAACACTGATAATGAGCTAGCAGCATCTTCAATTGCCGTTAATTGACCCTCAAGCGGCAAAGCATCGCCCGTTACGGCCGCTTTTTTCATCTCGTTTGCCATACCAATTTGAGCAAAAATCAAGTTGATATCGGTAGCATCCTCAGCTTGCTCCTCATCTACACTGGATTCTGGTTGCCCTGATTTGACAGGCATATCTTTAGATAAGTTAGATTTAGTTGGTGTTTCAGAAACAGAGACAACTGAAGCCAAAGCTGCCGAAAAGTCTTCACTATTAGTCTCTTGCGCCATTACTTTACTTGAGCTAGCACTGTTTTTTGCGCTTGAGGCTAATAGGATATTGTTCATTTGTTGCATATAAACTCCTAAACATCCGCCCGAAGAAAAACAACAAAGGCAAATGTCAATTTTTACTGCTTCGGCCATATCTAACCTAAAGCAAGCAAATAAAATGCCAACAAATTAAAGATGTAAGAAATCCGAGAATAACTCGATAGATGATTACTTATTACGGCGGTAAAACTGTTGTGAAGCAAATTCATCCGTCATCTTTTGCTCTTTTTTCAACTCAATCGCTTGGCGCTTTTTCTCTTTATTATCGAGGAGTAACTCCACCGCCTTACGTTTTTTTTGCTTCTCAAGCCAATACTGCTGACGATAGTTTTTTTGCTTTTCACCGTCGGCGACCACTCGATGTTGCTGGGCAATGGCCTCATCGATTTGCCGAATAAAACGATGGAATTGATGATAATGACTCGCACTGATGGCTTGCCCCTGCTGAGACTGCATCTGCTTCATATAATCCAAGCGATAGTTATTTAGCGCATCAAGCTGATTTTGACGTTTTTGACACTCAAGTTGCGCTGACTTTAGCAACAGTGCAGCTTGCTCCTCTGCATCAAGGGCTAATTTTAATACGAGTAGTAGGGGATCGGCATTCGCCATAACGGCCTCGATTATTTACATTGCGCCGCAAGTTGCCCTAGCATCACTTGGCTATCGGCAAAACTAAAGGCATCACGCATGGTTTGCCGCAGAAAAGCATTCATTGCGGGTTGCAGACGTATTGCGTTATCAATCCGAGGATCACTCCCTTGCGCATAGGCACCAATCGAAATCAGATCCTTATTCTGCTGATAAAGCGAATAGGTTTGCTTGACGCGCCGCATAGCCTCAAGGTGCTCATTGGAAATCACCATAGGCGCCACCCGGCTGATTGATGCCTCAATATCGATAGCAGGATAATGCCCTGAATCGGCGAGCGAGCGAGAGAGGACGATATGACCATCAAGAATCGCCCTCGAAGCATCGGCAATCGGGTCCTGTTGATCGTCTCCCTCGGTAAGCACAGTATAAAATGCGGTGATGGAACCCTGTCCAGGCCCACCATTACCAGCTCGTTCAACAAGGCGCGGCAGTTTAGCAAACACAGATGGAGGATAACCTTTAGTTGCTGGCGGCTCACCCACTGCAAGGGCAATTTCCCGCTGCGCCTGAGCATAACGAGTTAAACTATCCATTAATAACAATACGTTATAACCTAAATCCCGAAAGTATTCCGCAATACGTGTTGATGTCTCACAGGCTCGCAGGCGCATCAGAGGAGAGGTATCGGCGGGGGCAGCTACAACAACAGAGCGCGCTCTGCCCTTTTCACCGAGGATTTCTTCAATAAATTCTTTGACTTCACGGCCACGCTCCCCCACCAACCCAACCACAATAATATCGGCGGTCGTGCCTCGGGTCATCATCCCAAGCAGCACACTTTTACCCACACCTGAGCCCGCAAATAAGCCCATACGTTGGCCCTTACCCACGGTTAGCATGGCATTGATGGCGCGAACACCCACATCAAGTGGTTCAGTAATCGCTCGGCGTGAAAGCGGGTTGATGGCATTACTGTGCCTTGGCGCTTGCTGTTCGGTAGATAACGCGCCAAGACCGTCTAAAGGCACACCATTACCGTCGAGCACTCTTCCTAACAGGGATAACCCCACATTAAGACCTGCCTGCTCCCCTAGGGGCACGACGCGCGCACCGGGTAACACGCCGCGCAGCTCTTCAATCGGCATGAGATATAATAATTCATCATCAAAACCAACCACTTCGGCAATTAACTCTCCCACCATGGTCTCGATAGAACACAAGCTACCAACGGGTGCACGACATCCACTTGCCTCTAAGGTTAAGCCGACAACGCGCACTAATTGCCCACAGGCAACGGCGCGAAACGGGGGCACTTTATCGATGTAGTGATGCAGTTTATTCTGCAGTTGATGGCGGCGATTGTGCATCTTGCTCTCCATCCTCTTGGTACTGAGCAACCAGTTCATCAGCGCCCTTTATTGACCCAGGGACGATTTTAGCGGCATTTTCCTCATCGAGGGCGGCTTGGCGCTGTTGCTGCTGCAACGCTAAGTGAGATTGTTGATTACGAAGGGATTCAAACACGGCATCAATACGTGATGAAAGGGTTAAATCTACCAAAGAACGTTGGCTGCTGATAATACAATCCCCCGCCGTTAAGCTAGGATCGGCCTCCAATTGCCATTGATTACGCGTCAATTGAGCACTGGAATATAAGGTTTCAACTAATGTCACATCATCGGGATGCATACGAAGGTTGACAGTTTGTTCCTTAATCGGGAGTGATTCGACCCCTAAGCGCAGCGCAGACAAAATTTGTTCCGGATGAGTCTTCAACTCATGACCAATCACCGATTTTGCCAGCGCCATAGTGAGTGACATTAAGGTATGCTCAATATCGCCATCAAGTAATTGCAGTGGCTTTTCAAATTGACTGAGTAACCCCTCAAAGCGGCTCAGTAATGCTTTTGCTTCGGCAAGACCCGCTTCTAATCCCTGTTCATGCCCCTGAGTGAAACCTTCTTTATGACCTTGTTCCAGCCCTTCAAGTCTACCTTGCTCTAATCCTTCGATATGGCCTTGAGTTTTACCCTCGTTAAAACCTTCTTCTTCGGCTTGGGCACGAATATCTTCAATTTCGGCCATTGTCGGTGGTGCAACGGTTTCAACGGTTACAGCTTTTGGTACTTGTTGGGCACTATAGCCAAACAGGTTAGAAATACTAACGTCTTCGGTTTCAGTTACATCGGGTAATTGCCAATGGCTGAACTCAATCTCAGCGTCGCTAACGACCCTGTGGGATAATTTGTCGTCTAACTGATTTTCGCTCCGATTAGAGGAACTCATCGCCGCCACCGCCGCCTAACATGATTTCACCACTGTCACTTAAACGACGTGCTATTGACAGAATTTCTTTTTGAGCAATCTCGACTTCGCTGATCCGAATGGGGCCCATCGCCTCCAAATCGTCACGCAGCAACTCGGCTGCCCGTTTTGACATATTGCCCAAAATCTTGTCTTTGAGCTGATCATCGGCACCTTTAAGCGCCTTCATTAATACATCCTGCTGCACTTCACGCAGTAAAGTTTGAATACCGCGATCATCCACATCGATAAGGTTTTCAAACACAAACATTAAGTCTTGGATCTGCTGCGCCATTTCTTCGTCGGTTTCACGCATCGTTTCCATCAACTGGCTTTCAACACCAGTATCCAGGTAGTTCATGATGTTAGCAGCCGCTTTTAGGCCGCCCATCTTCGCCGCCTGCGCCCCACCTTGACCTGCGAATTGTTTCTCCATGATATCGTTAAGCTCTTGCAATGCCGCAGGTTGTACTTCTTCAAGATTGGCAATACGCATCATTAAGTCTAAGCGAGTGTTTTCGGGGAACTGCCCAAAAATTTCTGCCGCTTGATCTGGCTCTAAATACGATAAAACAATGGTTTGGATTTGCGGGTGTTCATTTTGGATGATGGTAGCAACTTGACGCGCATCCATCCATTTGAGTGAGTCAAGTCCTTTAGCACCGCTGCCCATGATAATTTGTTCAATCAAATTACCAGCTTTGTCTTCACCTAACGCTGCAGTTAAGGCTTTACGGACGAACTCTTCACTATTAAAGCCAATAGATGAATACTTTTGTATATCATCAAGAAACAGCTTATGCACCCCAATGACTTTCTCTTGACCAAAGTCTTCCATTGCAGCCATCGCCATCCCCACCTTCTGCACTTGCTTAGGCTCTAAGTGCTTTAGAATGGAGGCCGCATCGGCCTCACTCAAACTTAACAGTAGAATCGCCGTTTTTTCGATACCACTGAGATCCTTTACATTAAAACTTGAGGTCTCTGCGGCGTCTTTTGATTTATTCTCAGCCATTGTCTTGTAACCAGTTTTTCACGACTTGGGTAGAAAGCTCGGGCTCATTGGCCACAAGCGCACGGATAGCTTTAATCATATCATCATCTTTATGCAGATTAGGGATAAGAATTGAGCCATCATCAGCATAACTATACTCTGCTTCTTTGGTATTAAGCATTCCTAAGGTATCGGCAGCATACTGGTCTTCAATTTCGGCAAGCTCATTACCCAGTCTGCCATCCTCCGGCATATTGACGCGATCTGGATAGATTAAGCGTTTAAGCATAGGACGAACCACTGCAAGGATAAGCACTAAAATCACTAATGCACCGACGCCTAATTTGACCGCACGCCAAAACCAAGGCTGCTCCCACAATTCAGGGGCGGGTACATCTTCAACTAATTGATCCATAAATGGCACTGTCACGACTTCTAGCACATCACCACGCTGCGCGCTGAAGCCCACTGCTCCTTCCAATAAACGGCGAATGTTAGTTAACTCTTGCTCGGTACGGGCAACGCGTGCCACTTGGCCATTTTCACCAGCAACGCCCGGTTTAAAGTCAACGGCAACCGATACACTCACACGGCGCACCACGCCAATTTGCTGACGGGTATGGCTAATCGTGGTATCTAATTCAAAGTTACGTGTCGCTTCACGGTGAGAGTTACCTGCGGTCACACTTTCAGTTGCTTTATCAGCCTCCTGCGGAATATTAGATTCCATTGGAGGTTGATTCGATAATGCGCCAGGGATCCCACCGCTCGAACCGCCGGTAGAGTTATTCTCGACCGTCATTTCACTGCGCAGTGAAGGTAAGTCAGGATTAAAACGTTTAGCTGTTTGTTCCACCGCGGTGAAATCCATACTCACATCCACTTGGGAGGTGAAATTATCAGGCCCGAGAATTGGCGATAGGATCGAATCAATTTTAGTCCGGTATTCGGTTTCTTTTTGCTGTACCAACTCAAGCTCACGGCGCGCCCTGGCTGAAACACCATCTTGACTACCAGAATTCAGTAAACGGCCATTAGAATCAGTTACCGTGACGCGAGAAGGCTCTAACCCTTGTACTGCAGAAGCGACGATATCCACGATAGCATCCACTTCACCTTGGCCTAAACCGCCACGGCGGGTATTAATCACGACGGTAGCACTAGGCTGAGCAGTGTTACGGGCAAACACGTTTTCCTTGGGGAGCGCTAAAATCACTTTTGCGCGACTCACACTTTGTAATTGTTCAATCGCGCGGGCAAGGTTTTCCTCTTGACTGTGCTTAAGGCGGGCTTGCTCCATTCTTTGACTCACACCAAAGCCACTGTCTTGGGTGAGAAAGTCTTGTTTGGACGTTGCCGCGCCATCGATACCCGCACGACTAAGCATCATTTTAACTTCTTGATACTTATCTTCCGGCACCTTAACGACATCAACATCGATTTGATACTTGATTTTATTTTTATCAAGCACATCGAGCACTTGCACCATCTCCTGAGTTTCCATTTTACCCAATGGACGATACTCAGGCTCCTGTGCCCAAATCATGACAAATACGGCTAGCGCCAAACAAATGGCTAACGCTAGAATCATAGTGATTTGGCGCATCATATCGACACCACCGAGACTCCCCAGTACGCCGGACTTATGTTCTTGCTGGACTCCTTGGTCCATGGCGCCGGCATTCGATCCGACAATCATTTCTGTGCTCACGATTCGTACCTGCTCATTGCGTTATTCACTAGCCTAAACAGGCATGCTCATGATTTCTTTATAAGCTTCAACGAGCTTATTGCGCACTTGGACTGTAGCTTCAAAGGCGACACTGGCCTTTTCACGGGCGATAACCGTGTCCGAAAGACTCACTGTGGTATCTCCCATTTCTAAACGGGTCGCGAGATTCGATGAGGTTGACTGCAAACCACTAACATTACCAATCGCTTGGGAGAGGAGTTGTCCAAAGTCTGCACCGCTGGTGTTATTCACTTGCTGCACAATATTATTGGGTGAAATCCCAAAAGAAGGCTTAATTTCACCTTGAAGTGACTGCATTTCCTGCAGTAATGAATTCGCGCCAATTTGCATGTTATGCTCCTCATCGTCGAGTTATTGACGATTAAACTCTCTAGATAAAGAGGATATGCAAAACTACGGCCAAGTTTTTTACTTGGCCGTACGGTAATGAAGTAATCAGGAAGTCAAAAATCTAAAAGGACAAACTACCAATAAGCTAACTTATTAGTAATTCCTTGTAAGACAAACGGATAGCCAAATCGATTAGCTAGGCAATTGAATACCCATATCCCGCATTCTGGCCATTTTGTATCTTAAGGTGCGCGCGCTGATCCCCAGTTTCTCAGCAACCAGCTTACGGCTGCCTTGACATTGAGCCAAGGTTTCAAGAATGATTACATGTTCCTGCGCCTTTAACTCTTCACCTAAACCCTCTGGCTCGCTCGTATATTCGGCGTCATCGGATGTTAGCGGTACATCTTGAGCATCAATAATAATGTCATTTGCAGTGATCAACGCCCCCGTGCGTAAAATTAACGCTCGCTGCACAACGTTATCCAGCTCTCGCACATTACCTGGCCAACGGTGGCTAAGTAAACGGCGGCAAGCGGCTTCATCAAACTCAGGTAAATCAGCAACATTAAGCGTCTTTGCGTGTTTTGCAAGCAAATGCCTTGCAAGGGGTAAGATGTCCGCAGGTCGTTGATTCAGTGCAGGCCAAGTGAGTGGGAATACATTTATACGATAATAGAGATCTTCCCTAAATTGCCCTGCGGCAACTACAGCTTTTAGATCCCGATTTGAGGTTGCTAACACTCTTACATCCAGCTTAATGGTTTTGCGCCCCCCTAAACGTTCCACTTCACGTTCTTGTAACACCCGCAATAGTTTCGCCTGAAGACCTAAATCCATTTCTGAAATTTCATCGAGCAATAAGGTACCGCACTGCGCCTGTTCAAACTTTCCAGGACAAGCTTGATAAGCTCCAGTAAAGGCGCCCTTTTCATAGCCGAATAACGTCGCCTCAAGCATATTTTCAGGAATTGCTGCACAGTTGATTGCCACAAAAGCCTCTTCAGCCCGACTACTGTGTTGATGAATATAACGCGCCAACACTTCTTTACCTGAACCACTTGGCCCAAGGATCATCACTGAAGCATCTGAGGCTGCAACCCGCTGTGCCAAGGACAATAACGAGAGGCTCTTTTCATCAGCCACGACTGGTTGATCACGGTTTTGTTTTAGCGGCAAATAACGGGAAACTTGGTTTAATAACACCTCAGGGGCAAAGGGTTTTGCCAGATAATCCACTGCGCCCAGCTTGATAGCACTCACGGCACTGCCAATCGTAGCGTAAGCCGTCATTAACAACACAGGCAACTTGGGATGATGCTGTTGTAAGTAATTTAATAAGCCTAAGCCACCAATCCCCGGCATTTGTACATCGCTGATCACCAGATCAAATTGATGTTGTTTTAGAGCAAGAATGGCCTCTTCAGCGGATGCCACATCGATACAGTCGTATTGTGCCAACATTAACGTATCGAGCAATGCTTCACGCAGGGACGCGTCATCTTCAACTAAGAGCAATTTGGCTTCAGACATGGGATTTCTCCAGCGGCAATACTGTGGCAGATTTCGCCTGTGGGAAAGTAAGTGAGACTGTGCAGCCTTTATTTGGCATACAGTTTAATTGAAGTTGACCACCATGATTACGCACCACAGACTGAACAACGGCTAGACCTAAACCTGTACCTTGGGGTTTGGTGGTAAAGAAAGGCTCTAACACTTTTTGCTGCATCTTAGCATCCAGTCCTTTACCATTATCGACAACATTGAGATATAGCTGATCATCTATCTGATTGGCGACAAGCTGGATCTGAGTTGCTCCCGCCTCAAGGCTGTTCATAACCAAATTATTTACGGCTGAGCTTAATGCATTCACATTCGCAAGCATTAAACCATTAGAGGCATTAGTCACAGTCAATTCGGCGCCGTGTTTAGCCACAATCGGTTCACAGTTAGCAACGACATTTTCAATAACATCATTAAGATTAATCAGTTCGCCCAGCTCATCTTGACGCCCTTTAGCCATCAGCAGCATATCGTTCACTTGACGTTCTAACTCGTTGAGTCTGTCGACTAACTTCTGCTGAAATTTAACCTTAGCAGCATCCGATAGCTTTGGACTCGCTAAATTGGCGGCATATAACAGTGCGGCGGAAAGCGGCGTGCGGACTTGATGAGCCAATGTCGCGACCATTTTACCAAGGGCCGACAAGCGCTGCAGATGGGAAAGATTTTTTTGTAATAGACGGGTTTCGGTCAGGTCTGTCAGCACGATTAACTGACCTGGCTCAGGCGTTAATGGCGTGATGGCCAGTTTGACACGTCGACCATTACGCAAAGATACCTCATGACCATCATCATCCTGAGGGGCAAAAGCGGTATGAATCACATCAATCCACCGAGCACCACACAATGACTGCTCAAGCAACTCCACTGCAACAGGATTTGCATCGGTGACAATACCATCACCATTCAAAATCACCACGCCAGAGGGCATAGCCTGTAAAATATGCTCCATCCGATTGGACATATTGGCGGCCTCACGCAGTTGGTTCCATTGTTTGCTAGTGTGCTTGAATGTTTCAAATTGCGCTAGTGGATGAGCTGACATAGTCACTCCGTCAAAAAATTGCTTCTAACGGAGTGTCTGCAGATTCTATGCCAAATTAAGAAATAAATTTAATTCGATAAATCAAATAGATAAACAATAACGATATGACTATTCTTTTGTCATGCCGTATTTGCGCATTTTCTCGACTAAGGTTGTTCGGCGAATACCTAGCATCTCAGCAGCGCGCGCAACCACGTTATCCTGCAGCTCTAACGCTTGGCGTATCATATCAATTTCTAACTCTGCCAGCAGATCTTTGAGGTTAACCCCTTCAGGCGGTAGCTCACTAGGGAAACGGGTTTCAGGAATGTCTACCGGCTCCTCACTGGTGAAAATAGAAGCAAGTGCATCACGCTCCTGCTGCTCTTCACTAAGCTCCACACTGTATTCAGGCACATCGATATGACGGTACTTTATGGGTAAGTCATTCACATCAACCAAGCCGCCAGGATATAAAATGGTTAAGCGCTCAACAAGGTTAGATAATTCCCGTACGTTACCTGACCAAGCATGTTCTTTTAATGATTCAATCGCGCGCTGCGTAAATCGCACTTTACCACGACCTTCGTTGTACACACGACTGACTAACTCTTGCAGCAGTAACGGAACGTCATCTTTGCGTTCACTTAAAGCGGGCATTTCAATCGGGAACACATTGAGACGGTAGTAAAGATCTTCACGGAACTCATTACTGCTGATCATAGTTTCAAGATCCCTATGGGTTGCCGCTACGACACGCACATCTGCGTTAATCGTTTTAGTGCCACCAACACGCTCAAATACCCGCTCTTGCAATACGCGCAACAGTTTTACTTGCATCTGCAAAGGCATATCACCGATTTCATCAAGGAATAACGTGCCACCTTCAGCGAGCTCAAAACGACCTTTTCGAGAACTAATTGCCCCCGTAAAGGAGCCTTTCTCATGACCAAATAATTCACTCTCCAGCAACTCGGGAGGAATCGCACCGCAGTTAACTGGAATAAAAGGACCATCACGGCGCTCAGATAAATAATGAATGTTACGGGCAACCACTTCTTTACCCGTTCCAGACTGACCAAGGACTAACACTGTGGCATCTGAGGTCGCTACTTGGCTAATTAAGTGACGGACATTGGCGATGCCATCACTACGCCCAACTAGGCTACGGAAAAGTTTGGTTTGATTTGCACTGGTCGGGACTTGTGGGCGTTTTACTTGCCCATAAACCTGACAGAAGTGCAGGAGTTCGGTTAATTGTGGATAGTTTAATGGCTCTTCAATGTGACCCAGCACATTCGACACTTGCAGCTCACCGACATAACCAAATAACAAAATCGGTTGCCAAGGATACTGGCTAGCAACTAACTTGAGCGCATCAGCAGACATATTATCAATACTGATCACTAGAGCACGGAAACGGGTTTCCTGCAGACAAGTGCTTAATTTTTCGATGGTGATGATATCAATCTGCTCACCCAAAAATTCAAAAATGCAACACAAGCGACTTAAGCGCTCTGATGGGGTTCCGACAAGTAAAATTCGTTGATCTGTTTGCATCATTCAGTAGGCCGTAAAGCGCTAATTAGGTATTAATTCGCATTAATTATTTATGATTAGTTGCTGTAAAAGCTTAACAAATTCAATGTAACAATCTGTGCCACCATCACTACTGTGATGAATATTGTATTATCAGCAGTCGAGAAGCAAGCTTCGAATGCGGATTCTGCCAAACTGAATTGATTTTAGTTCATTTATGCCATGATTCTAGCAACCAAAGTCAATTAATTGACACGGGACAAAAAAAGACGCACCAAACAGTGCGTCTTTTCTGATCATTTTATAGCGCTTTAGAATTTAGCGCGCTTCTACATGGGAAGAGATATTGTGTTTATCTGCAGGAATGGCGTCCCAACCTTCTTTGATAGTTCGTAAAATATCGCAAACATCATCAATGGCCTTTACATCGTTATTTAGGTTAGCTTCAGAAATCTTACGTAACATAAAATCGTATAAGTCACTCAAATTCTTAGCTATCTGGCCACCAGCATCCATATTTAAACTATTACTCAGTCCAATAATGATACCGATCGCTTTATTAATATAAATCCCTTTATTGACTAAATCATTCTGCTCAATGGCATAACGGCTTTGCGCAAGGCGCTGTAGAGCACCAGCAAACATCAACTGAATAATTCTATGTGGGGAAGCCACGGTAATTTCACTTTCAAGCGAAACCTTGCGATATGATTGCAGTGATCCTCTCATAAACACCTACCTATTTGAATCTATAGTCTCGTAAACACTGATCTGGCGCTTATTCTTACTGCTCGCATGTAATAATGCTTGCCTGTCAGCCATGATAATACTCGCCTTTTTTGTAAAGTCCTGAGTAAATTCAAGCTGACGCTGAAGATAGTTAGCATCCGTCATATTGGCATCGGCGACTAATACATTGAGTAAAAGTTGACGCTCTTCAACCATGTTCTGCAAATTTGAGACCAAGTCATCTGTTTGAGCATCCTCAGCAGGAGTTCGGTTTAGCAGTTCTAACACTTGCGCAAGTGTAATATTAAGCTCATCGAGTTGCTTCACAACAATGTTCCTTTTTACTTAAATCGATTTAGCTCTTTTTAACCGCACCAGGCAATGAGTTTAGTCGATCAACTAATCCACTACTTTGTTGGTTGAGTTTTCCAACGACAAGGTCCATCGCATTAAATTGCTTAGTTAAACGAGCGGTTAGCTGGTCCATCTTCAGTGTGAATGCCGCTCTTTGATCAGCTAAACGACTTTGCTGACTCGTATAACTAGACTGACGATCAGCAATTAACCCACTTGATTTAACATAGCTATTGGCAAGATCGTTAAACCGATTAGCAAGACCTTTATCAGGAGTTGCAAACAGTGCTTCAACGCTCGACATATCTTCGGTGAGTGCTTTATTGAGTTTTGTATCATCTACGGATAATTTTCCGTATCTGTCTGTTTTAATACCGATATCATAGAGTGCAATTGAACCACCATCCGCGGTGGGAACACGCCCACTTGCCACACTGCGAAGCTGAGATTCAATTGAGCGAATCATAGAGTCGCCCTGTAGTGCTGCTGCCGTTTTTTTGTCTTTGTCATAGGAGGACATCTTATCGATGGTCGTCACTAAACTATTGTAGGCATCAACAAAAGCTTGAACATTTGTTTTTACAGCGTCATTGTCTTGCTCAATTTTAACCGTCGTTGTTTTAGCAACATCGGCATTCGTTAAATTCAGTGTCACTCCGGTTATGGCATTTTTTACTTCATTACTTTGTGAGGTGACTTTTTGACCATCAATGTAAAGTACTGCATTTTTAGCATCTTGCAATGTCGAAGTATTGCCGGAACCAAACATATCAGTCACCCCTGAACCAGAGGCATTGGTGGCGGTAAGACTAATTTGGTTATCTTCACCGGTTTTATTTGAGCTAAACACTAACCGACTACCAGCATCACTGGTAATCACTGTTGCGGTGACCCCAACGTTATCTGGTGCTTCGTTAACTTTTTTAGCAATTGCAGCCAAAGAATCAGTAGCCGCAATATCAACTGAAAAGCTTTTACCATTAACACCAAACGCTAAACTACCCTCACCCACAGGTTGTGTGGCATCGGCAACATTGGTACCTGCAATCTTATGATTAGTTGCTACCTGCTCAACTTTAATCCCATAGCTACCTGCTTGAGCTGTTTTTTCAGCTTTGGCGCTAAGGTATGCATCAGTACTAACAGAAATTTTCCGTTGATTTAACGCGTCGCCAGTTTGAAGTTTCTTAACGGCATCCTGGAACGTAGACAACGCACTTTTTAAAGTTCCCATCGCAGAAACTTTTGCTTTGATGCTGTCTTCCGTCTTGTTGAACATCGCTTCTTTGGGCGCTTTCTCGGCATCCACTAACACCTTTACGATGTTAGAAATGTCTAAACCAGACCCCATACCTGTCGCTGTTAATGCCATACAAACCTCTTACTCATCAACGGATAAATTACTGTGTGAGTTTAAGCTTCTGTTTTCATTAACAGACCTGTCACTTCTGACAGTTTTTCTGCTAATTTCAGTGCTTCCTCACTGGGCATTTGTCTAATGACATCACCAGTATCTCTATCCAAGACTGTCACAACTGCTTGACCTGAATTTTCATCAACTTTAAATGCAAGCCCTTTACGCATCATTGACATCATATCGGAAAGTTCAGTCGCCACTTGGGTTAACTTTCCAGGATTTTGTTCATCTTCTGTTCCACTTTGCTCAGTAGACTGTTCAACAGCTGATACGGCAGCATTGCGTTTTAATTCAACATCCGCCGTCGGTGTTTTCAGTGGTACTTGAGCCAAATCAACACGGTTTGAGACCAGCATTGATGTGCTTGCTATATTGATATCCATAGCTATACCTCACCATCAAAAGCATTTGTCTTTTATACAGCCTAACAAACACTATAACTTAATGACCATTTATGTGGCAAAGGGAGATCCGTCGCCGAACCTCCCTTATAACCTTATGCTTCAATAGATTATTAAAGCAGTGATAAGGCCACTTGAGGTAGTTGGTTAGCTTGCGCCAACATTGCTGAACCAGTTTGTTGCAACACTTGGTTCTTGGTCATTTGCGATGTTTCTTTCGCAAAGTCGACGTCCACAATACGGCTCTTCGCATCGGCAACGTTTGCTTGGGTGTTAGCACTGTTACTGATGTTATGGGCTAAACGGTTTTGGATAGCACCTAAATCCGCACGTTGAGCGTCAATAGTTTTGATTGCAGCGTCGATTTTCTTTAAAGATGATGCTCGGGCAGCTGATGTCGTATTTCCCAAGGAGCCGACAGATAAAGAAGCTTTATTACTAGCTTTTACAGTTACTTTAATATCTTCGCCGTCTTGTGCGCCAACTTGGAAACTCTTACCAGCAGAGAAGCCACCCGCTAACAGCTTAGTTGTACCGAATGCAGTGGTTTTACCAATTTCATCGATTTCATTGGCGAGTTGATCCATTTCAGCTTT
The DNA here is from genome assembly GCF_022410515.1 of Shewanella cutis. Lineage (GTDB taxonomy): Bacteria > Pseudomonadota > Gammaproteobacteria > Enterobacterales > Shewanellaceae > Shewanella > Shewanella cutis. Next base: position 313,122 of record NZ_JACSDI010000001.1, read on the forward strand.
TAGTGCGGTTAAGTCAGCTGAACTGTTGGCACCGTTTTCAGACTGAACAGTTAAATCACGCATACGTTGTAGCATGTTAGTTTGTTCTTGCATTGCGCCTTCAGCAATCTGTGCAATCGAGATCGCATCGTTGGCGTTACGCATACCGACTTCTAGGCCACGAACTTGGCTATTTAAGCGGTTAGAAATAGAAAGACCCGCTGCGTCGTCTTTTGCGCTGTTAATGCGCAGACCACTGGATAAACGTTCCATAGAAGTGGCCAAATCGCTAGCGGAAGTATTTAAGTTTTTCTGTGCTTTTAAAGATGTGACGTTAGTGTTAACTGTAATGGCCATGATCGTTTCCTCTTTAATACCTGGCTTGTCTAAACTTGCCTGTCTACTTAAGCCAGGCGGGTCTTAGTGGTTACAGTATATATAGCGGCAGCAGCTTTTTTATCTTTAGGATTATTTTTAAAAATTTTTATCTTTATAAAAACACTTTTATTTTCATAAAGATAAAGTTTTTCATCATTAAAACTTTGCCTACTTTTCTAACCTTGATTAGAAAAAGTAGGCAAAAGTACTCTACAAAAACACTCAGTGTTAAGTTTAACCCAATAGTGATAAAGCAACCTGCGGAAGTTGGTTTGCTTGAGCGAGCATTGCAGAACCTGTTTGTTGCAATACTTGATTCTTGGTCATTGCTGACGTTTCCTTCGCAAAATCTACATCCACAATACGGCTCTTGGCATCAGCAACGTTTGCCTGAGTATTCGCACTATTGCTGATATTATGCGCTAAGCGGTTTTGAACAGCACCCAAATCAGCACGTTGGCTATCAATGGTTTTAATGGCTGCATCAATTTTCTTCAAAGATGATGCTCGAGCGGCTGAGGTTGTGTTACCTAATGCCGCAACTGATAAAGATGTTTTATTACTGGCTTTTACTGTAACTTTAATATCTTCACCTTCTTGGTGACCTACTTGGAATACTTTACCACCAGAAAAGGTACCTGTAAGCAATTTGGTATTACCAAAAGCCGTGCTGTTACCAATACTATCTATTTCTGTTGCCAATTGATCCATTTCAGCTTTTAAAGCTGCTAAGTCAGCAGTACTGTTAGCACCGTTTTCGGACTGAATCGTCAAGTCACGCATACGTTGTAACATGTTTGTTTGTTCTTGCATCGCACCTTCAGCAATCTGGGCAATAGAGATCGCATCGTTAGCGTTACGCATCCCCACTTCTAAGCCACGAACCTGGCTATTTAAGCGGTTAGAAATCGCTAGACCGGCAGCGTCGTCTTTTGCGCTGTTGATACGCAGACCACTGGATAGACGTTCCATAGAGGTTGCTAAACCACTACTGGAGGTATTTAAATTTTTCTGTGCCTTCATCGAAGTCACGTTAGTATTAACTGTAATAGCCATGTTGAGTTCCTCTTCCTAGTTATACCGCCAAGGCTTGGAGCTTGGCTAAATTTTTAACAATTTATCTTACAGAGGGTTAGGTCTTTGCTTTCTGTTAAATAAAGTCAAACAGGGAAACAGAACCCACCTTACTAAACACGTTAGAGACTGCGTTCAATGCAAGCTGTTGCTTTTCAAATTCCGTAATCGCTGACGCATAATCCAGATCTTCCAGTAGTGAAAGTGCCGAAGTATTCACCACTTTCTCTTCTGTATGAGTATCTTTATAACGCTCGACGGCTTTCAGATTATTCCCTGCGACACTTCTGGCAGAACTCATCTGATTGACGCCACTGTCGATATTATTCAATATCTGTGCCAACTGAGCTTTACCTTGTGGGGAGTTTGCGGCATTAGGATCTTCGATCAACGCAATCGCACTACTGATCGTGTCGAAAATACTCACTTCGGCCTGAGGCTCCATGCTGAAACTATCGCCAGCACTGGGTTTACCATCTATCTTGACCTCTATACCATTAAAACTCACGGGGGTCGTGGCATCGAAGTTGGCCACGTTAGCGACGGGATTGTTAGCCGAATCCAATACCTGTAAATTGACGCCACCAGCGCCATTATCCGTAAAATTAAATGTATATGTATCAGCCACATAAGTTGCCTGATCAGCAATTTTTGCCGTTTGAACCTTAAAGTCACCTTGTTGGCTGGCCAAATAATTGACGCTATAATCGCCCAGCCCATTGGGTGCTTTCATAAAAGCTTGATCGCCAGGAATATTCGTTCCGATTGCGACACCTGACTGAACCAGACTATCGCGCACGCCAGAGTCGCCGCTGTATACGATCTTTGGCGGATTTGAGTTATCAAAAGCAAAGGGTTGTTTATCGGTGCTGAATCCAGAGAACAGATAATTGCCGGACTCATCTTTACTGTTGGCAAGGGAAAGCAATTCTTTGAGGCTGTCTTTCATCTCATCGGCAATCATTTGCCGCTCTGAGTCAGAGAGGGTGCCATTGACAGCACGCATCAATTGCTCACGAATAGAGCCAGTTAAATCTTCGGCATTGCCTAACTTGCTTTCGGTCACTGCAAGGCGATTATTGGCATAATCAATGTTCTTCATAAATTGATCGACCAGAGCATTGCGTTGATTCAGGTTATCAATCCCTAAAGCCGCTACGGGATCATCCCCTGAAGTATTGACCTTTTTGCCACTACTTAGCTGTTCTAAAACTTTGCTTGTTGCAGTTTGTTTTTGCAGCACGCTAGTAATACTTTGATTAAAGAGCTGCGCAGTTGATAATCGCATCGTCACTTCTCCTAACGTACTGAAGTCAATAGGCTGTCAAAAATTTGCTGCGCGGTTGACATAATCCGCGCTGAAGCCTGATAAGCTTGTTGGAAACGCATCAAGTTGGCCGCTTCTTCATCTAAGTTAACACCTGATTCACTTTCTACTCTGGCGTAGGCTTGTTTGTAGATAGCTTCTGCAGAACCGACTCGCACTTCAGCCGCTTTTGTTTGACTACCAATATCCTGTTTGGTCTGTTCAAAGACATCCGCAAGTGTTGACTTACCACCATTCATCACTTTGGTTTCACTCAGCTTTGCCATTGCAACGGCATTGGTGTTATCGCCTTCGGCAAAGGATAAGTCGAAGGTAAATTTGTCACCCGCAGCTGCAGCGCTACTCTCGACTTCAAAGGTAAAACCAAAGGCACTGATGCTTGGCGGCGTATAAGGTGCAGCAGCACCAAGGGATGTGCCTGTTGCATCAAAGGCTTCAAAGGTCGGCGGCACGGCTGTTGTGTTTAACTGAATGGTCAACTCGCCTCCCTTTACCGGAAAATTCGCCGCATTACGGTCAGTAATTTGCGTGAGCTTAACTTGAGTGTTACCTGAGTTCGCGGTATCAGCGGTAATTTTGGGTGCTGCGGCTGCAATACCTTTAGGATCGGTCATCACCACTTCAATGCCATTGGCGGCACCTGCGGTTGGGCGTATTGAAAACCGATCTCCAGAGGCCATGGCCCCAGCTTTAATGTCAATTGAAAAACCAGCGCCGCCTTCTAACTTTGTGCCATTTAAGGTAAGCGGAGTAATCGCACCCGTTTGCGTATCTCGCAGTTCATAGGTCGAAGGTGCAGTAAAAGATAACTCATATGATCCACCCGTTAAGGCGCTGGTATCGTCGATATTAACACCTAAGGTCGCGTTGCCAGTGTTATCTGTAAAACCACCAACCCGGCCTAAGGACATCAATGGATCGTTGATATCTTTGAACATATTTGCGCCAACTTGACCGTTAAGATCAAATCCTTGCGCCTGCAGTTTGTTAAAGCTGTCAGCCACGCCTAAGGCCAATTGATCAAGCTCTAAGCTGGCTGGCATTAAGGTCTGATCACGGTATTCAAATAACGCCCCCAACTGACCGCCTAACTTGCTTGGATCAGCCTTTACACTCTGTGAACCAATAGAAGACATCAACTGCAATTCATTTGGGAAAGGGTCACCTGTTGCCGTACTCATTGACATAGCAACTTCACCAGAGACCAACATAATAGAGCCGCCTAACATAATGCTCTTGGCGCCATTTTCTAAGGGTATAACATTGACCTGCGCATACTGACTAAGCTCTTGCACTAACGCGTCTTGCTTATCTAATAAAATCGGATCTTGATTAGGTGATTTCATCAACTCAAGGTTGAGATTAGCAAGTTCAGTACTGATCTCATTGATGCGCTTAGTCATCCCGGTGATTTGATCATTGGTCTGATTAAGTTGCCCATTCAAGGTCGACTGCATTTGGTTCAAACTATTCGCCAATTGTTTGGCATCGTTTAAGGTTGAGCTACGAATACCTAAATCTGCGGGTAAATCCGCCAAGCTGTTGAGGCCAGCAAACAAATCGTTCAAGCTCTGTGGTACCACTTTGCCAATCTGGGAGAAAATTTGGTCTAGCTCACTTAGCTTGCCAAAGCTGGCTTCTGCCGCACTCAGAGTCGTTTGGCCAATACGCAGCTCACGCGCAGCATAGTCGTTATAAATACGTTTGACGTCAGATACATAAGTTCCAGTCCCATAAAAGCCACTGCCAAGACGCTGGGAATCTAAGGTGGTTTGCGTCGCCACTTGTCTGTGATATCCCACAGTATTAGCGTTGGCGATATTATTACTGGTCACCCCCAGTTGCGACTGGGAAGCGAGCACCCCTGTACGGGCAATATTTAAAAGATCGATAGCCATTAGCCGATACTCCCCAATACTAACGTCTTATGAAGAATGATCATTTGTCTTCTCCTGGCAGTATCGACTTCAGCTCTTCACTGATTGACTGCATGACTTTAATCACTTTTTCAGCATATTTAGGATCGGTTGCGTAACCCGCTTCCTGTAATGCACGGATAAACTGAGTCGGTGAAGCCGCCACTTTCTTGGCATCTTGATAGCGCTCACCGTCAGCAATAAAGGAAACAAAATCGTTAAAACTGTGCTCAAAATCGTTGTAAACACGGAAATCGGCTTTTTGCCTAACGGCAATACCCTGTTCAAATTCCAAGGTACTCACGTTAGCTTTATCACCTTGCCAACGACGATCAGCTTTAATATTGAACAAATTATGGCTAGGGGCTCCATTGTGGCCACGGACAATTTTTTGTCCCCAGCCAGTCTCAAGGGCCGATTGAGCTAATAACACTTCAGGTTTAGTGCCAAGGGCTTTCGCGGCCTTTTCGGCATGGGGATATAGCGTCGCTAAAAACTCTTCGCGGCTACCAAACTTGAGCGTCTTTTGCGTTTCTCTAAATGCCACAGTCGGCAATATTTGGCCGCTGATGACAGGTTCAATCGCTGATAAGGGTTGCTCTGACCAAGTAGGCTTAGGCGTATCGATGGCCAGTAAGCGCTGAGGCCTATCAATGTCAAGTGAAGAGGTGACGCCATTGTTGTCTTCAAATTCAACACTTGGGCGGGCAATTGATGCTGGCACACCTTGCGCAGCAACCACGGGAGTGTTAGCCGTTTCAGCCACTGCGGTTGATGGCGTTTGAGCCGGAATGTTGAGCGCTTTAGCGTCATGTTCCAGTTTCATGCCACCGTCATTACGCAGCACGGATGCCGGTGTAAACGGGCTAGACTCAGGGGATAACTGCTGCACCATCATGTCCGCCAGTCCCAATACGCCTTTATCCGATAAATCGACGGATAATTGCTGATCCCGCATCTGCTCATAAAACTTAGTGTATTGGCTATTGAGAGGGCTATCGGACTCGAACACCGCATTTGCGTCACGCATGCTCTTCATTAGCATTTGTACAAAAACGCCTTCAAATTGTTGGGCGACTTTTTTCAAGGCGCCCTTTTCATCTTTCTGAGCCTGGGCACGCAGGTTATCCAGCCCGCCCAGATCAAGAAAATGTGATGAACTTGAAAGCTTTTCCATGATTTTCCCGACAGAAATTAGATGATGATAAGTTCACCATGCAAAGCTCCTGCCACTTTTAACGCTTCTAGAATTGCAAGCACATCTGAAGGCGCTGCCCCCACTAAGTTTACGGCGCGAACTAATTCATCTAAGGTCGTGCCTGGATTAAACATAAACATCCGGCGATCACTTTCGGTAGCATTAATCGTGCTATTACTGGTCACTGTTGTTTGACCATTCGCTAGCGCATTTGGCTGAGACACCTGAGTCGCCTCGGCGATAGTCACAGTCAAACCACCATGAGTCACTGCAGCAGGCAATAACTTGACATTCTGCCCCACCACAATCGTGCCCGTGCGCGAATTCACAATCACTTTGGCGGACTCCTCAGCAGGTTCCACCTCAATGTTTTCTAGCGTGGCTAAAAAGGATACCCGTTGAGATACATCCCTTGGCGCACTGACCTGAATCGACGTTGCATCCAATGGACGCGCCATATCAGGGCCGAGCAGATCATTAATCGCATCGGCCATGCGCTGCGCGGTCGAAAAATCCGAGCGACGTAGGTTAAACGTCAAATAATCACCAGTGGAAAACGGCGTTGCTACACTGCGTTCAACAATCGCGCCATTAGGAATACGGCCAACGGTGGGTGTGTTTTGAATCACTTTAGAGCCATCCAAACCATCGGCACTAAAACCACTGACGACTAAGCTGCCCTGGGCAATTGCATACACATTGCCGTCAACCCCTTTAAGGAAAGTTTGCAGTAAGGTTCCACCACGTAAGCTTTTTGCCTCACCCAAGCTTGAAACGGTCACATCTAATTCTTGACCAGGCTTGATAAAGGCAGGCATATCAGCATGCACAGCGACCACCGCCACGTTTTTGATTTTGGGTCTAAAATTTTCAGGCAAATTGATGCCGAAATTTTTTAGCATAGTGGTGAAGGTTTGCTCAGTGTAATTGGTTTTCTCCCCTGTACCCGGTAACCCCACTACCAAGCCGTAACCAATTAACTGGTTATTGCGCACCCCTTGCACATTGGCAATATCTTTAATGCGTTCTGCCTGGCTGGGCATAGAAAACGCCAGCATAATCACGGCAAAAATAAGTTTACATTTCATGATACAACTCCTTAAAAGGGCCACCAATCGCTCATAAAGAACTGGCTTAACCAGCCCACTTTTTGCGCTTCAGCAAAGGTACCTGTACCGCTATATTGAATACGCGCGTTGGCCATACGGGTTGAATCGATTGTGTTATCTGGCTTGATATCCTGCGAGCGCACAATACCGGTCACGCGGATAAACTCATCACCATTGTTGATTGAAATCCACTTTTCACCGCGCACAACTAAGTTACCGTTATTGAGCACTTGCATAATATTGGCGGAGATACTGCCATCTAAGCTATTGCTTTGATCTGCATCGGATTCGCGCTTAGTATTCATGCTATCTTTGTAGCGTAGGTCGAGGGGGATACCGCCTAAAGACAGATTACTGCCCCCAGCATAAACCGGATCGAGCGTCATATCAGAGCCTTTTTTGATCTGATTACCAGCACTTTTTTTAGCTTGGGTCGCTTCTTTTAGTACGATAGTGATAATGTCGCCGACTTTATGGGCGCGAATATCCGAATAAAGACTGGCCGCTTGACTATCTTGGTAAATGGACCCTGTGGCTGCAATCTTGGTTGGTGGCGCTTCGGGGTAAACAGGAGCATAGAAGGGATCATCCGCAATCGGCTTCTTTGGGGTTGAACTACATGCCGTCAGCAAGAGCGCAGCGGCCAATAGTAAATATCTAGCCATGATCATGTGCCTCTATAAATTCTGATTCACATAAGCCAGCATCTGATCGACCGCCGAAATGACTTTGGAGTTCATCTCATAAATCCGCTGACTTTCAATGAGGTTAACCAGTTCTTCGGTCACGTTCACGTTAGAGGTTTCTAACGCGCCTTGACGAATCGCCCCCATACCATCCAAAGATGCAGTACCTTGGATCGGTGTACCACTCGCACCAGTTTCGGTGTACAAGTTTTGTCCCATAGGATCTAAACCCGATGGGTTAATAAAGTCGGTCATACTGAGCTGACCTACGACTTGGTTTTCTGCTGCGCCCGGTGTTTTTACCGAAACTTCACCTTCGGCTGATACCGTAATACTGGTCGCATCTTCCGGAATCGTGATCGGTGGTTGCAACACATAGCCCGAACCCGGCGTTACAATTTGCCCTGTATCATCTAAGGTAAATTGACCATTGCGGGTATAAGCTGTGGTGCCATCGGGTAACTGAATTTCGAAAAAACCAGGGCCTTCAATCATCAGATCAAGCGAGTTATCCGTGGTCAGCATATTGCCTTGGGTAAACATTTTTTGAGTAGCGACCACTTTGGTACCCGCACCAATATTTAAGCCATTTGGCAACTTAGTGTTTGAGGCACTAATGCCCCCAGCTTGGTTAACCGTTTGATATAACAAATCTTCAAATACCGCGCGGCTCTTTTTGTAGCCTACGGTGCTGGCGTTAGCGACGTTGTTTGAAATCACCGAAATATCGGTTTGCTGTGCGTCTAAGCCAGTTTTACTAATCCATAACGCTGGATGCATAATTTATCTCCTAACTAATCCGCATTAACGAAGATGATGCACGGTCGTTTTCTTCCGCGGTTTTCATCATCTTTACTTGCAATTCAAATTGTCGCTGTAGGTCAATTAAAGACACCATCTCATCCACGGGATTGACGTTACTGCCCTCTACTGCGCCACTTTCAACAAATACACTGGGATCAGCTGGGGCAGGATCACCAGACACCAAACGGAATAATCCATCCTCGCCACGCATCATTTGTGAATTGCCGGGGTTAACCAGCTTTAACCGTCCAACCTCTTCGACGACTTCCGTCGTCGCACCTTGAGGCCGCACTGAGATAATCCCGTCCTGTGAAATAGTGACCTTTTCAATCGGCAGCGGTAATACAATCGGCCCCGCATCACCCATTACCGGATTACCACGGTCGTTATGCAATAAACCCGTCGAGTCAAAACTGAGGCTGCCGGAGCGGGTATAGGCCTCACTGCCATCTTGTGCTTGCACAGCGAACCAACCCTCACCTTTAATGGCAACATCAAGATCGCGTCCAGTGCTTTTAATCGGACCTGAACGAAAATTGGCGGAGGGGGTTTCAACCATAGCAAACACCCTTGTAGGCAGTCCTTCACCAAAGGCTTGCATCGATCTGGCTTGTGCCATATCAGACTTAAATCCGTCGGTATTGGCGTTAGCTAAGTTGTTGGCACGCAATGCCAACTCATTCATATTTTGCTTAGCACCGCTCATGGATATATAGAGGAATTTGTCCACAGACTGCTCCGTCAAATTTTCAACATGACAATAGCAAAGCAAGCATCATGCCAATAAAACAAGCAGCTAATTGACTGATAAATTAGAAATGTTTAATAAGAAAGTGAAGGCATTACAGAAAGAGGCTAAGTGTTGCCGTAAGCGGCAACACTTAGAAGAGGGATAAAACAACTTAACGAATTTGCAGTACAGTTTGTTGCAGCGTGTTATTCACTTCCAATGTACGTGAGTTGGCTTGGAAATTACGTTGGGCTGAAATCAAATCCACAAGCTCGGTCGTCAAGTCGATGTTAGATTGCTCTAACGCCGAAGAACTGAGACTACCAAAGGTGCCACTATTAGGCTCACCAGCCAAGGCTGGACCTGACGATAAACTCGCCTTCCATGAAGTATTCCCCACTTGCGTCAAACCTTGTTCGTTCGCAAAACGTACTAAAGCAACACGGGCTAATGGCACTGTTGAACCATTGGAGTAACTCGCAGTGATTAAACCATCTTCACCGATTTCGACATTGGTTAAACGTCCAACAGTGGTACCGTCCTGTGACAATTCAGTGGCAGCAAAAGGAGCTGAGTATTGCGTTGGCGCATTGAACTTGATATTTACTGCTTGGGTGCCATCTGCACCAGGACCTAAAACGCCAGCACCACCAACCCCTAACGCTTCCGTGGTCACTACCGCAGGATCACTCCCAGTATACACACCAACAGAGTTAAACTTCAGAACCGATCCCTTCCAGCCACCTGCGGTTTGAGCTGTGCCTGTTGCATCGGGAGTACCATCACCATTGGTGTCAGTCTGATATGTACCAGCAGGGCCAGAAATATCAACTTGTTTACCATCAATGGCATAGTAGGCAACCCAGTTGTTTTCACCATTGTAAGAGCCGTTGTTTGGCTTCACAAAATAGGTAGTCATGATATGTGGCTCACCCAATGAGTCATAAATCGTCATGGATGTCACGCTGTTGTAAGTTTTGGAGTCTAAGGGATCAAAAGCAGCAGGATCGAGTGAACCTTCTTTCGCATTGAGGTTCATCTGCAAAGTCACGTTTTCAGTCTGAACAGGGCTACCCGCGGTATCAGGAATTTGCACAGGTTTAGCCGTCGTTAAACTGACAGAAGTGGAGTTACCATCTTTATCCACCGGGAAGGTCTGCAAAAAATTACCTGCAGAGTCAACCATATAATTATTTTTATCGACTTTAAATGCACCAGCACGGGTAAACTGATGATCCAATGTACCGATCTCAGACGCAGTCACAAAAAAACCACCGCCTTTAATCGCTAAATCCAATGAGTTATTGGTCAACTGCAGACTACCTTGGTGGAATTGCTGCGCCACTTGGCTTGTTGCCACCCCGCCCCCCACAGCCGTTTTCGAGTTTGAGAAAATTGAATTAGCGTAAACATCCGCAAATTCAGCGCGCGATTCTTTAAAGCCAATGGTATTCGCATTCGCTATGTTGTTCGCCGTAGTGTTCAAATCTTTCTGCGCAGCAGAAATGCCACTCAATGCAATGTTAAACGACATAATTTACCTCTACATTTGCTCAATTCAATACTGGACAAGTAAAGTCCATTTACAATCTTGATAACCATTAAACTTCTGTAATAGCAAGCACATCCGACAACTTAAAGGCCATCCCCCCTTTGAGGTTCAAAATGGCACCGGTCGCTGCAGTACCTAAGGAAACACTGGTCACATGCCCATAGGTCGATACTGCTAACGCTTGCGATTTATCATTCACCAAACCCGATGCTTTGATGGAGTAATTGCCTGCGGCAACAGGTTCCCCTTTATCGTTCAAACCATCCCACTTGACATCAGTGTTACCGCCCTTGCTACCATCGACAGTAAATGTTCTGACCACTTGCCCTTTCTCATCTTCGATTCGAATGTTGATGACGGGAATTTTTTCTGAAGTACTGATTACGCCATTTAAACCAGGACTTTCTGCAGATACATACCCAGTATCAGTCGGTAATAGCACTTTACGTCCGACTAATCCCGATGCTTGTAATGCTTGGCTCGATGTCATCACACTGTTTAAATTAACAATTTGATCATTAAGCTTAGAAATGCCATCAACGGTAGAAAACGATGCCATTTGCGCAATCATCTGATCGTTATCAACGGGCTTAAAGGGGTCCTGCATCGATAACTGCTGACTAAGTAATGAGAAAAAATCCTCTTGAGTCAGCTGCTGACTCTTTGCTTCAGGAACTGCTGAATTACTTGGTAAACGTAATCCATCCAGAAATGGATTGCCGGTAGAATTAGTCGACGTCTTGGTGTTATTGGTTGATACCGTATTCGGTTGATTTTTTGTTTGAGTCAACTGCGATGAGGTTTGACTCACTTGGTTAATGAGGCTCACAACTTACCTCCTAAATAACGCATATTATTTACCCATCCCAAGTGTTTGTTGCAGCATAGATTTTGCCGCCTCAGCCACTTGAACATTCATCTGATATGAGCGAGAGGCAGAGATCATGTCCGCCATTTCTTCCATGACATTCACATTAGGCTTATAAATAAAGCCATCACCATCCGCCATCGGATGATCCGGCGAATACTCTTTTAATAAGGGCTTATCACTCTCGACTATGCCTTTCACCGTGACACCTTGAGAGGCCTGTTGCTGACTCTGGGCCTTTGCCATTTCGGCTTCAAAAATGGGATGACGTGAACGGTAGGTTTTATCAATACTGCTAGATACTGAATCGGCGTTAGCAATGTTACTCGCGGTGGTATTAAGCCGCAGAGACTGGGCTGACATGCCAGAACCCGCAACATCGAAGATATTAAATAACCCCATGATTAATCCCCTCTCAGCGCTTTTTTCATGCCGCTAAATTTACTGTCTAAAAAACCCAGAGACATTTGATATTCAAGGGCATTTTGCATAAATGCCGATTGTTCTTGTTGAATATCTACAGTATTGCCATCTCCAGTATCGGGTTGATTCGGCACACGAAATTTAACGTACTGTCCAGTTAATTGAGCCAAACCAAAATGCTGCTCATCACCGGTCATCTCTAAGCTGTTTCGCTGCTGTTGCTGCGTTTTGGCAACATTTAAGGCGGCAGAAAAATCGACGTCACGGGCTTTATAATGTGGCGTATCAGCATTTGCGATATTGCTTGAAATCACTTCAGCCCGCTCAGCACGGATCCCCAACGTGAATTGGTGAACACCCAGTGCCTTATCAAAATTAATCGCCATAAAATTGCCTCCATCATGTCACTCACGGGAACAAAGCAATTCATGTGCCAATACGCTAATAGGAGATAAGAATATTTTGAAGGGAAACACTTGGTAAAAAAATTACCGAATTTGTTCGGTAATTTTTATTTAAAATCAATAAATTATGTTTTCTTTTGGTAATAAATGCCAGGGTTACAACGAACCATATCAAATTCATCAGTAAGGCCAGCAATGGATTCGGATGCGCCCAAAAAGAGGATACCTTTAGGATTTAACGCGGCAGCAAATTGCCGCAAAATTTTTGCTTTTGCCTCAGGGGCAAAATAGATCAACACATTTCGGCAAAAAATGATGTCAAACTTACCCAGCAAAGTGTAACTCTCAAGCAAGTTATGGGCACGAAAATTCACTAAACGTTTAACGTTATCTTTTACCCGCATGTTACCTGAAGGCAAAGCATCAAAAAACTGCCGCTTACGTTCGTCAGACAATCCACGCGCTAACGCTAAACTATCGTACTCGGCATTTTTACAACGCTCCAACATGGAAGGAGAAAGATCCGTAGCTTGAATCGAGGCACCACCTGACAGCGCACCAGGTTTTTTCTGTTGATACTCTAATATGGTCATAGCCAAGGAATATGGCTCTTGGCCAGATGAACAAGCTGCAGACCAGATCTTCAAAGGTCGACCCAACCTACTGTATTCAGGCAGCAGCACATTATTTAGTAATTCAAATGGATAACGATCACGAAACCATAAGGTTTCATTGGTGGTCATGGCATCTATCACTTCAGCCCTTAAGGCGCGCTCCGTAGGCTTCATCGAATGCTTTACCACATCGGATAACGAAGGTAAGTTATATTTGCCCATCAACGGTGCGAGACGACTACGAACTAGGTATTGTTTGTTTTCCCCCAATACGATGCCGCTATGTTGTTCTAGGAACAACCTAAATTGATTATATTCTGCTTCTGCGAGTGATTTATCAGGCACATTCACGTCCTAGATCCTATAGCAAGCACCAAAATAAGTGCACAACAATCATGTAATAAGGGCTAGATTATAGCGTAAAGCTCTACTAGGCACTAACCCACACTCTCACTACAAACTTAAATGCTTGTTCACTGCCGCAGCTAATTCATCAGGGTTGAACTTTGCGATAAAGTCATTGGCACCGACCTTTTGTACCATGGCTTGGTTAAAGACTCCGCTTAATGAGGTATGCAGTACCACCTTAATATTTTTAAGCTTAGGATCATCACGGATCTCAGCAGTTAAGGTGTAACCATCCATTTCTGGCATCTCAATATCGGATATAATTAACGGGATCTCATCAGCGACATTATTCATTTCGCTTGCAATTGCCTTGAGTTTATCAAGCGCCTCTCGGCCATCTTTTGCCGTATCAATTTGTAAATTTAACGACTCTAGCGAACGGATGATCTGTTTACGAGCTACCGCAGAGTCATCAATGACCATAATATGGTAATGCTGGGTTCTATCAATGGTCAGCTGCTCGTTTACCTCTTCACTGATAGCCGTTTTGACTGGTGAGATTTCATCTAAAATTTTCTCAACATCGAGAATTTCAACCAATTCACCTTCTATCTCGGTAACCGCGGTTAAATAAGAATAACGGCCAGCACCTTGTGGTGGAGGCATAATGGCTTCCCAGTTCATGTTGATAATACGTTCCACAGAACTGACAAGGAAACCTTGCACACTCCGGTTATATTCCGAAATGATGATGAAGCAATTTTCAGTGCTCGCGAGCGGACGCCCTCCCGTTGCAGCACTCAGATCGATCACAGAAATAGTGGTACCGCGAATATGAGCAACACCTTTGACGTAAGGATTGAGTTTAGGCAATGTCGTTAACGGTGGGCATTGCAAAACTTCTTTCACTTTAAATACGTTTATCCCAAACCGTTGACGACCGTTTAACTTAAATAGCAACAGTTCTAGCCGGTTTTGACCTACGAGTTGGGTGCGTTTGTTGACTGAATCAAGAATACTCGACATAACTCTGCCTTGTTGTTCTGTTTATGTACGGCCCTAAAACTCGTTTGAGTATAGGCATATTAATTGCTTACGTCTTGTTATCGATAAACATAGTTGAAACTAAGTCAAACTTCTGACACCAGATCTCCTAGAAAGAAGCATTGAACAGTTTCACACTTGATAAAAGTATAGGTGCATTCTGGCGTTACAAGCTAGTCTCTTCATTATGAAAGTAAATTTAGTCCACTTTTTAAGAATTTTCGTACTTTTTATTTCCACAGCAGCCAATGCTGAAACAGTGGTACCTAGCGTATCGGCGATATCCGAATTAGCTAAAGCCCTTATTAATGAAAAGATTTCAGTTCCTACAAATGCGAAAATCGACATTAATCCACAAACGGTCGATCAACGAATGCTACCGGCGCAATGCACGTCACCGATAAAAGTCGAACTGGCATCGGATCGTGAAATTAGACGCAATAACACCGTTAAAGTCAGTTGTGATACACCCGATTTAGCCTATCCATGGCAAATTTTTATGTCTGTTCGAGTGGATATTCTTTTCCCTGTCGTTGTAGCAACAAAGCCTTTAGCACCTGGTGAATTAATCAGCCCAACACAAGTTGAAATCCGCTATGTTGACCAAAATAGTTTGCGCGGTATGCAATTTAGCGATATCAATCAGCTTTCAGGCGTACGCGTTAAGCGCCGAGTTGCGAAAAATAATCCTATTTTTGCTAACAACCTTTGCTTTGTCTGTAAAAATGACGCTGTGTCGATTTATGTACGTTCAAGTAATTTTGTATTAAAAACGGTGGGAGAAGCGCTACAAGATGGTAATATTGGCGACCAAATCCGAGTTAAAAATAGTAGCTCTAACAAAGAGCTAGATGCCACAGTCACGGCCATTGGCGAAGTAGAAGTTAGAATGTAAAATAGGCTAAAGCTTTTTGATGAGCTGCCGATACCCCAGTTAAGAAATCCCGTATACATGACGCTGGAGCCTAAAATGGCAATTGATATTAGCAAATTTAACGCCGGAACGGCTGCACAAGTCCGTTCAAACAGCACTAAACAGAGCAGCGAAAACGAGCAATCATCTCAGGTAGCGGCTAAATCGACTCCACTAAAGGGTGACTCTGTTGTCATTACGGCTCAAGCTCAACAGCTACAAGGAGCTCAAACCAAAATGGCAAGCCTTCCAGAAGTCGACCAAAAGAAAGTGGCAGAAATCAAACAAGCCATTGCCGAAGGTCGCTATAAAATTGACCCCGAAAGGTTGGCAGCAAACATCGCCAGCTTCGAAGCAGAATTAAATGAGCTTAATAAAGAGTAACTATGACTGAAATAGCTAAACTGGTAGATCAACAACACGCCCATTTGGCTGTTCTTAAACAAATTATCCTTAAAGAAAAAGGCGCTTTGGTTGACCAAAACGCCGATTTGCTTTTGTCGCTTGCTGAGCAAAAATCTAAATGCCTACAAGCCCTTAAAGCAAATGATGACTTTCTTGCAAATCACAGTGATAAATCGTTGCTCACTGAGCAAGCAGAATTGTCGGCTAAAATGGCTGTGGTCAAAGAAGCACTCATCGAGTGTAAAGATCTCAACGCACAAAATGCCAGTTTGATAGAAATGAATCTTGCGAGCCTAAACCGCTTTGCTCAGGCCTTGCAGGCGAGTCGAAATGCCACCACGCTGACGTATAACGATAAAGGCAAGACATCGACCTTTTCAAGCTTAGGCAATGATTTAAAAGCTTAAAGCGTTATCAATCCAAACGGGTTAGAAACAAAAACCGCGCTAAATTAGCGCGGTTTTTGTTATTGATAGCCTGTATGAGTTCAGATGTATTAGTTGTATTAGTTGTATTAGTTCAGTGAGCCATCACTTAAAAGTAAGTGACTTCTTTAATTCTTTGCGGGCGACTCTGCTGTTGATAAATTTGCCATACTTTAGAAAAATCGAGTTCTAACTCAGTAACATAGTGCTCACCTGCGGGATAGCTTTTTACAACTCTGGCACCGCGGATCACCCCAGTAACAGAAGCCTTAACATTGTCATCTGTGAGCATCCAATCACTGACACTGCTGTTAGCGGTGATCTTTTGTCCATATACTTGTTCGGCCAGTTCACGGTAAGCCACAATTTTAGACGCCTGCATCGCCATCAAGACTCTTTGGGATTGCTCTTTGGCAGGTTGCGTCGCCAAAGGTGCATAACCGATAGCCGTCAGCTTAGGGAAGCTTGTTGGAGGCACATCCTCCCATTCAACATACTTATCTTTAGCGGCACAACCTGTAAGTAGAAGCGCCGCGATAACTAAAAGGTAGCGTTTCATTTTTCATCTCCTAACACACGCACTTCGTTCATGCCAGGGGCCGACTGGCGATATAAAATTCCATCGTGAGAGATTATTTGCTCAGAGGGCTGCATATAATTGCTCAATTCTTTTTGTGTAACAAAGGTTTGCGAAGCAGAGACCACACGATTATTGCTTAACGTCACAATTCGAGTATTAATCGCCAAACCATTGGTTGTCGGACTCATTGTGGAGACCACAATATGATCGACTGGTAAGTTGGTCGATAGTTTTTGCCAATCACGCGTCAAAATAAAATCGCCATCGCCTGTGACGCGAAGTCCATCACCAAGATTTAACTCCACCACATTAAATTGAAAACTGTGCAAAGATGCCATGAGTCCCTGCTGCAATTGCAGAGCTACCGCATTGGTACTGCTCATATCACCCACTAATACTGGTGTAGTCACAACGATAGGTTGATCAGGTCGCAATGCATCATTTTGCTTGACTAACTCAGTCACGATACGTTGCGCCAAATGGTTAATCACCGCCGTTGGCGGCAAACCATTGCCATCAACTAAGTTAGGTTTTGGCGGAGCAACGGGTTTGGTCGCACACCCAACCAGCACCAAAAGAGCTAGGGGAATGAACGCACGCTTTAGCATGGGAGTAACCTCATTATCGATATCAATGCGCCTCAAAGCGAGCCGCGATCTTTGTCAAAAAGATTGCAATTATTAGACCAAGTCAAAAAACAGGCCAAACTAACTCACCTGATTATCGACAGCTGTGCCAATAACTTTACCCTATATACCTATTCAGCAACTTCAGGTTGTTTGGGGATATATCATAAATTAGGCACGGAACTTGCTTTTAGAGCCAATAAAACTGCCATTAAACTGACTCAACTGATTGGCACAACTTACGTAAGGGCTCATTGATGAACATACTCAAAAAGAACTTGCTCATAATTAGCAGCCTAGTGCTGGCAATCCTTCAAGCCAATCAAGTGCACGCTGAATGGGTCGAAGCCAGTGGTGAAGCGATCATCACCAACGGCAACATTGCCCAAGCGAGGGAAGAAGCCATCAATCAAGCGGTGAGCTATGCCACCCTCAGTACTGGGATCCAAATTTCCAGTGAACAACAAACCATTAATGGCAATCTGACACAAAACAGCTTTGCCATTAATCGTTATGCCCAAGCAATCAGTATTCAGCTCGTCAACGAACGCATTCAGGGAAATAAAATTTATGTTTCACTTAGACTCGACCTCAATGACGACCCAACTCAACAGTGCCCCACAGGCCAATTGAAAGCCGCAATACTAATCCCTCAGGCACAAATTAAAGACCGGGCACAGTTACGTTACGGACAATTATCGGGGTTTGAAGAAGCGATATCCGAAAAGCTCGGTAATAGCATAGATGACTATTCATCAACCGGATTTAGCCATATCCACGCAAAAGAAAGACTCGATATTGCACAAGAACTGGTCGATATCCGCGGCTATCGACTCCCGAGTTGGCTAAGTGAAATCACCGATAGCCAATATATTTTATTACCCCAAATCATCGACATATCGACAGAGCCTGTGCAATCCACTTTTATGGGGTGGTGGGATGAAGCGCCACTAAGACAATTCCAATTTAAGCTCAGCCTTTATCACGGCATTAGCGGCGAAGAAGTTTGGAGCAAAACCTACAACACTTCGGCACCATGGGAATTTGAAGAACAAGCTATTGTAGCCCCTAATAGTGATAGATTCTGGCGCTCATCCTATGGCAGAAATATCAGTCAACTTATACAAGAAGCGACCCGAGATATAGATAAAACACTCAACTGCAGGCCACTACTTGGACAAGTCGTCAGCCGTCAAGGTGACAGAATTATCCTCAACTTAGGTCGTAAACATGGGATCCGTGTTAGTGATAAGTTTCAGGTAGTGTTGCAGCGAAATTTACCAGACAGACTGAATGAAATGCGGGCCGTTGCAACTAAAAGCCGAGCAACAGTACAAATTGAACAAGTGAGTGAAGAAAGTGCAACAGCGGTACTCGTTGACCAAAATGCGGTTTACAATGTACAGATAAACGACATTGCGCTTAAGATTTAAGCAACTAAATCATAAGCCTTTTAATCAAAGATAAAACCAGTATAATCACCAGCGTCTCTTCATAGCTCAACAGGATAGAGCAGCCGCCTCCTAAGCGGCCGATCGGGGTTCGAGTCCCTGTGGAGAGACCAGATAGTGATGTCGGTAATATCAACACGAAAGCTTCCGAGGAAACGGAATGACTGAACTATTTGCCACTAATCTGAGTATTATTGCTAAACGCTGGCCAATTGTGGCCGCTGCGATAAAAAGCCAATCAATTGACCATCTTGATGCGCACTTAGTCCAAGGCCAAAACCAAACTATCAGCGTTAATGGCATTCAGCTCAGCAGCCGTCATGACCGCATCGCTGAAGCACAGCTGTTTATTAGCACCCTTCCCTCAAATGCTCACCAAGTCACGGTTTATGGCGTGGGTATGGGTGATGTACCGAGTCTGTTGATTGAAAATCCACACTATACTCGCATTGAAGTCTGCATTTTAAACTTAGCCGTATTCGCATTACTGCTTTGTTACACCGATCAGAGAGAGTGGCTAAGTCATTCTAATGTGCTATTAAATGCTATGCCCAGTGCAACGCTGCAATTTCCGAATGTTGCCATTACTCCAGATCTTAATCTCGTCAGTGATGACAATGCCACTCTGAGGGATCTCTTGGTGATGGAGCTTAATCGTGATTTCACCAATCGACACCATCAAATCGATGATCCTCAGATCCTTAAGCGCTTTGCCGATAATCAGGTGTTTATTACTAATGATCCCGATGCTGCCCATTTAACTAAAAGCTACAATCCATATAAAGTAATCGTTATAGGCTCAGGTCCGTCTTTAGAAGAACATTATGCCTATCTTAAGGCGTTGAATTTAAGCCCATCGAGACCCTTATTGATTGCTGCGGATACAGCTTTACGTGGCTTACTTCACCATCAGATTAAGCCTGATATAGTGGTCTGTATTGACGGTTTAATTTCCTCCTATCATTTGCCTTTGTCAGAAACCCAAGAAATCAATCTTGTGTATTTTCCTCGGGTAGCCCCCGAAGTATTAGCCCATTGGCTAGGGCCAAGATTTGTGGCTTATGGCACGAGTAAAATTTACGACAGCATGTACCAGCTGAACCCCAAGCTGAGGCTGTTTACAAATGGCAGTGTGATTCACCCAGCAATTGATTTAGCCGTTAAGTTACATGCTAAGGAAATCACGCTATTAGGCTGTGACTTTTGTTACTGCAATAATAAAAGTCATGCTTTTTGGAATGATTATCCATTTGAAAGCAATGACAAATCTGAAAAAATATGGGTTGAAGCTGTGATACAAAAGGTGAAAGAAGCAAAGCATTGGTTGATTAATGGTAAAGGCCAACGGATTGCTACAGATCTTAATCTTCGCGCTTATTTACGACATTTAGAGCGCTATATTGCTAAACATCCACAGGTGAAATTTTACCAAGCCAGTTTATCGGGCGCGAAGATCCGCGGTTCGCAATATAAGGAGCTGATTTAATGTCGTTCAAACCACATAATTCATCAAAACAGTCCCTTGAAGACATGCTTTGTCAAGCGGCTCACTCCTTCCGTTTAGGCAAAGAAGCTCAGGCCTCAGTGGAATTTCGTTTATGCCTCGATTCAATAGAGAAACATCACCCCGAGCTGATGCAATTACCGTCATTTCAGCAAATGCTGGCGCCAATGCTACAAGCTCAGGAGCAACACGATTGGCTAAGTCTTGCAGATTACTTAGAGCATGAACTCATTAGCCTTGTCAGTAGCTAAAACACTAACATAAAGCTTCCCTATCATTTGCCGTTAATACGTTATCAACGCCATTTAGTGAGCCACTATGACTAAACATTCCCCTGTCTTTATCGCCGAAGTTTCTAGTAACCATCATAGAGACTTACAACGTTGCATAGAATTTATCAAAACAGCTGCAGAGATAGGTTGCGATGCCGTTAAGTTTCAATTGTTTAAAATTGAAGAACTGTTTGCACCTGAGATTCTATCTAAGAGTGAAATGCATCGTAAACGTAAAGAATGGGAGTTGCCCGTCAGTTTTCTGCCCCAACTCAAGCAATCCTGCAATGAATACGGTATTCAGTTTTCTTGTACCCCGTTTTATCTCGACGCAGTAGCAGAGCTTGAACCCTTTGTAGATTTCTACAAGATCGCATCCTATGAATTACTTTGGGACGACCTGCTAGTGGCCTGCGCGAAAACAGGAAAACCAGTTGTGATTTCAGCGGGCATGGCTAATTTTGAGGAAATTGACCATGCGATTGATGTGTTGCAAAATGCTGGCTGTCAGGATATTACATTATTACACTGTGTATCAGCCTATCCGACGCCAAAAGCAGATTGTAACTTAGCTGTGCTTGGACGTTTCCGTGAACGCTACAACATTAAAGTGGGTTGGTCTGATCACTCTGTTTCACCGGCTGTGATTCGCCGCGCCGTTAATCGTTGGTTAGCTGATTGTATTGAGTTCCATATTGACCTAGACAAACAGGGCGCAGAATATGCTGCAGGCCACTGTTGGTTACCAGAACAAATGCAACTTGTCATAAATGAATGCAGAGAAGCGCAACTACTTGATGGCAGACCGGATAAAGTATTAGCGCCCAGTGAAGCACCTGATCGAGATTGGCGTGCAGATCCAATAGATGGGTTACGACCACTAAAGCATATTCGCTCACATTTTTAGAAAGTTGTAGTATCGAATAACACTGGATATAAAATCCTGTGTTATTCATCACATGGTTAACAAACTTCAAATACAATCGTTTTGTAAACCCAAGCTATTCGCATCTCTAACTCTTCAAAAGAATCTGCAATTACAATAAATACACCAGCCCTATCCGAATGACTGCAAATTGGTCTTATTATTTCATCAAAATTGACAAAAAATTCTAACTTTTTGACGAAATTCTGAGATTTAACTTGTTCAATCCCGTGAATAGCGACCAGTTGACCTTCATTAGGGAAAAAGTAACGGTTGGCTACAAATTGGTTTTGCTTTGGTATTAATATATCAAAATTAGGCGGTATATCTAACGCAATTTCTAGCGCTGTTCGAACATAGTTAACGCCTAAACCTAACGGAACAAGACTTTCTGAAAAATCACCTCCGCTTAATCTAGTAGCGACCTCAATAACTTTTGGCCCCGAAGAGGTATAAACAATATCTCCTTTTATCACACCACTTCTAATTTCTAATGCTTTGGCAACATCATCAATTAATCGCTCAATCTCACTTCGCTGCTGTTGCGATAAACGACTCGGTTGCCAACCACCATTTTCAATAATATATGGAGCAAAAACATCCAACATTTCATAATTACGGTCAACAAATCCAATAGTATGTCCTTTCCCTTGATAAAATAAGGTTTCAGTACTGATCTGTGGACCTTCTAGATATTCTTCAATGATGAGCTTACCACTAAATGACTCTTGAAGAGAACATCGGTATAAAGTTTCTAAATCAGCCCCCTCTTTTAACAAGAACACACCTCTGGCTCCGGAGCGATCAACTGGTTTAAGAACGAGTGGAAACCCTCGTTCAACAACTAACTCACACAGATGCTCAAAACTATCCACTGCAGAAAACCAAGGAATCGCAATACCCTTTTCAGCAAAACATTCCTTCATCAATAGTTTATTGGTTGCAATCTTGGCAGCCTTTAACGGAATACAAGGAACAGACAGATATTCTGCAAGAGCGGACACATATTGCGAAATATCGCTTCCCATTACAGCAACACCATGCACAGGGATATTTAACCCATCGACAAATGCTTTTAGTGCTGGTAAATCCCTTGTACTAACGACGGCATATTGATCAGCCATTAAAAAGCCAGGGGACTTAGGGTTACCATCAACAACGATAACATGATGCCCCATCGCCTTTGCCGTTTTGATTGCAAAGATTTGATCTGAGCTAGCGCCTAAAAGCAATAGATTCTTGGCTTTAGTTATCAAGAATTGCTCCTCCACTCACTGCAAGTATTTGCCCTGTCATATACTGTTGCTCATCCGAGGCCAAAAATACACAAGCATCTGAAATATCTTCGATTCTTCCAGCTCTTTTTAGCAAAGTCATATCTATGACCTTAGCTCCTGCAGGCGAATCAATTTCATCAGCGGTCTGATCAGTACGAATTAGTCCAGGAGCAACAGCATTAACAAGAATATTGTGTTCTGCTCCATAACGAGCAAGTATTTTAGTTAAACTATTTAAACCAGCCTTTGATACAGCATAATGTACTGTCTTAGGACCATGATACTGGCCCGCTACAGAGGATATGTTGATAATCCGGCCACCACCAGCGGCTTTCATTAGTGGAAAAATCTCTTGGCAACACATAAAAGGGCCTTTTAGATTAGTCCCCATTATCATATCCCAAGCTTCATCCGTTATTTCATCAAACCAACCTCTTTGATTAATGCCAGCATTATTTACCAAAATATCGATACGCCCAAATTCAAGTTGTGATTTCTGTATTAGATATTGAATCTCATCACGCTTTGTAATATCTGCACGAATAGCGATAACTTTACATCCAAAGTTTTTAAGCTTATTAACTACGTTCGCTGCAGCTTCACTATTGGTATTATAATTAATGATGACGTCAGCACCTTCTTTCGCAAACGCTTCCGCAATACCAGCACCGATTCCTCTTGAAGCGCCCGTGATAAGTGCTACTTTTCCTGTGAGTCTACCCACTCATTTATCCTCTTGATATTCTGTCCAACGCTGCTGGATTTGCATAATTATTTGCTGAGCAGTTATACCCGCTTCATCACTACATTCTTGCTTACTTCCAGGGCGAATAAAACGATCAATAATGCCACTTCTAAAGACTCGGAAATTGACATCAGAATCACTGAAACTTTCAAGTAGTAAGGAGCCAAACCCACCCGCTAATATACTCTCTTCGAGAGTGATGATGTCCATACCAGAAACTAATAATTCAAGAATCTCATTTGAAGGAAACGGCTTAATAGTCTGTACACAGATAATACCAAATGTCCTACCCAATTTAGCTAAACGTGATTTTAACTCCCAGGCTTTAGCTAATGTATTTCCAAGACAAATAACAAAGCCATCTTCTCCCATAGCAGCCACAGACAAGCCGCGCTGAAGGACTCCAGACAGAGGCTCTGGTATAATTAAAGGCTCATAAGGATGTAAAATAACCATAGGTCCCATTGGGTTCTCTAATCGTTTTTCTAACAACCTTTTAGCTTCTGCACTATTTATAGGATATTCCAGTTGCATATTCGGGAATGATTTTAAGTATGGAATATCATAAACTCCATGATGAGTGGAACCATCATAACCAGCAAAGCCAGCCCTAACACCTAACACTGTAATAGGTAAATTCATATAACAAGCATCGTGTAATAACTGGTCAAATGCTCTTTGCATAAAAGTGGTTTGCATACATACCACGGGCTTTAACCCTTCCAGAGCCATACCACAAGCCATTCCAACAGCGTGTTGCTCTGCCATTCCAACATCAATTACGCGATCAGGAAACTGGATAGACAAATAATCTAAAGACGATGCATAAGGTGTGGCAGGTGTAATAACATTAATTTTAGTATCTAATGTCATTAATTCTGCTAATTTTTCGGCCAAAACCACAGCAAAAGTCTTACCCGAAACGGTTGGTGATGCCCCCAGTCCAGATACTGCATCGAAAGGCATTGAAAAATGCATTTTATAAGGATGAGTTGCAGCACAGGCTAAACCTTTACCTTTCTCTGTTTTAACATGTACAACTGTTGGCTGACCTAGTGACTTGGCATGAGTAAGCGCAAGAACAACATCTTCTGAACAATGACCATTTTGAACACCAATATAGTTGTAACCTAGACTTTCAAAAAAATGTTGAGATTTCTTATGCCAATCAACACCAGTGGTAAGCTGCCTTAAACCGCCAATTGATGGTGCGATAGCCATCTCATTATCATTTACAACTATCACAAGTTTAGAGTTCTTATCTACGCTACCAAAGTTGAGAGCTTCAAATGCCATTCCTTCAACCAAAGAACCGTCACCAATAATGACAACTGTATAATGATCGGATTTTTTAGTTTTTAATGCCGCAGCAATACCTGTTGCTAATGATATTGAGGTTCCAGCATGCGAGGCATCAATGATATCGTGCTCGCTTTCCTCTCTTGCAATAAAACGACTCATTCCATTATAGGTATTTAAAGATTCGAACTTTTTTCTCCGACCAGTAATCAATTTATGAGTATACCCTTGATGACCAGTATCAAAAATAATTTTGTCAACAGGGGAGTCAAATACATAATGGATTGCAATAGTCAACTCAATGACGGACAGATTTGCTCCAATATGTCCTCCAGTAGTGGAAATCTTGTCGATTAAAAAACGGCGGATTTTATCTGCTTCTATATCAAGAGCCTTAATTGGTAAATTTTTAAGCTCAATAGTCGAGTTTATAAATTTAAGTTCATCATTAACTGCCATAAAAAATCCTTAAATTTAACGAATTGGTTTTATACAAACCAAAACAGTATTAGTACCATAAGGATCTGCATCATCATGTATAATGCCAGCCTTAATACCAATTACCTTAACAACGTGAAAATACTGCCCCGTCAATTTAAGGAGATAATCCAAATTATACTCAACTAAGTGACAGGAATTAACTGGAATATGACCATAACTATTTTGTGGTGTACTGAGAATTAACATGCCACCAGGCTTGATGATACGTAGCAACTCTTTGAGACAAGCGTCTTCTGGTACATGTTCCAATGTTTCAAAACAGGTAACACCATCATAACTATTATCATCAAATGACATATTAGTTATATCTTCAACAAAAAATTCTACGTTTTGTTGAGATGAATTCTGCCTAGCAAAATTGACACTTTCCGCATCTAAATCAGCTCCATGTACCAAGGATAGTGAAGATGACATCATGCGAACACCATAGCCATCAGCACAAGCAATATCCAAAACCCTCATGTTCTTTTTAAGATATTTAAGTGCTATTTGATAGTGATAACCTAGTCTATCGCCACTAGCAATCCGATGGCTATTAACTTCTTGGCGTGGGATCTCATAGATAGGTTGCGCCAATTGCCTACATTCATTTAAATACTCATCAGAATATTGAGGCAAGACTTTTAAGTGTTCAAACTTATAATCATAACGATTCAGTTCAAAATACGTTTTAGGATGAACATGAAATTTAGCCAACTCAGGAGTAGTGAGAAGATTAGCAAGCTCACGAAGAGCTCCGACTCGAAAAATCTCAGAACTAAAATGAACAGGAAAATCAGCTGGTAACTTAATGCAATCGAGATTTTTTTGTTGTGCAATGGTTAACATTTGTTGGCTAAGATTAAAATCAAAACAGAAATGGATTCCGTCAACACGAACAATGTAATCATCATCTGTTAGCTCTATTGATGCTGCAATCATACGTTTAAGTGGGCTTTCATCAAATCCGTAAAATGCCGTCAAACGCTTATCTGCAATAATTTCCACAACCTTATTTAGCTCACCATCACGATCAAATTCTGGTGCAACAAGACATAATTGAGCGTCAGGGAATGCGGCTAATGCATGTCTAATTGTCCTAACAACGGCGATTTCACCATTCACTAGCCCCATGCAAATATCCCGTCCCCCCGCCCAAGAACGAGAGCTAGCTTGAATCAATACTTTAACATTACTCATAGATATCCCTAATGATGTTCTCTAGATTTTCTTTGCAAAAAGGACAACTTCTCGCCCCATTCCTGCGGAAGCAAGTGCCTGATAAAACCTTCTCTTAACCTGATTTTTACCAGAGTGTAACAGCTGAGTATCAAATCTCATCCGCTTTTTATGGCAAGAACGTCCAAGCTCAGGGGAATCAACATAATTATCCCCCATCAGTAAAAACATATCGATGGGAAAAGTCGTCTCCTGCAGCACAACCTCAAATCCTTGAGAGATCAGTAAATTGCCCAAGGTCTCAAAGCTAAAATAATTAAGATGATGCGGTGGGGCCACCCACCAGGGACGATATCCCTCATACGTTCGCAGCGCTTCTTGAAATGGGTTGTAATCATTAGGAACAACAACACACAATATACCACCTTGTACTAGAGACTCTCTAAAAAGTGATACCATTTCCCTTGGATTAGGGATGTGCTCAAGAACTGCATTTGCATGAATTGCATCAAATTTTCCTAGTGAAGTCGCTGTCTTATGATTAAAGAAATTCTCAACGACTTCAGCCCCTAATCCCCTTGCGTGCTCACAAGCTTGCGCAGATGGTTCAATCCCCATCGATTTCCAACCCCGCTTCTGGCCATAACTCACAAAATAACCTGGGCCAGAACCTACATCTAATATACGTCGAGCCGTAGTAGGTAAAAACTCTTCAAAAGTATCATAGCGATCGGAATACACTGCATTCCACCAATTTTTATCCTCTTCTGTTTCTTGGAGAAATAGAGGTTTATCTAGAGTGTAGTATTCATGCCGATAGATTTTTTCAAGCTCGGCTAACGTTGGCAGAGGATGGATGTGTTTAAATCCACACATTTGACATTCAATCACTTGGAAACCATTGATCTCGTCAACGAGATGTCCCATATGTTGTTCAGATGTTTTTTGATGCATCTCGGTTCCTCAGATAGATAATGTCAGTAAGTTGGCGTTTCAAAGAATAGCAAATTTTAAGCCAATTAATATGACGTTGTAACAACCTACTGATAACTGCTAAGATTTTAGTCGTGGGTCAGTAACTTGTGATACATCTACTGCATTTGTAATTTTTGAACTTAACCATCTCATTTAGCCATTTAATAACTAAGGTGTATGCGAAAATGCCCAAGGTTCAACCCGTCGCACTATATACAGTGTTCCATTTAAACTTGGCCTTTTCCTCCATTGAAAATGAACAACATTGCGAAGTCATTCGCAAATGCTATTGGCCACTCCTACAGATAGTGCAAAAAGGTATCCCTGTTGGAATTGAAATGACGGCCTATACCTTAGAAGCAGTTCAACAGGTTGACCCTCTGTGGGTAGCGGAATTCAAACTATTGCTCCAACAAGGAATGTGCGAACTTATCGCCAGCGGTGATAGCCAAATTATTGGGCCTTTGGTTCCTGCACAAGTCAATCAGGCTAACCTCCGTCTTGGGCAGGATACCTATCACAGCTTGCTTGGGGTGCGTCCTCAAATTGCCTATATCAATGAGCAAGCCGTTTCAGCAGGGCTCTTAGATGTTTATATCGACCAAGGTTTTGAAGCTGTAGTGGTGGAATGGGATAATCCCTACTCCCATAATCCAAACTGGTCCAACACACTGTTGGACAGGCCACAGAGTTTACAAGCCGCAAGTGGTAGAACAATTAAGGTGATTTGGAACCACGCAATCGCTTTTCAAAAGTTCCAGCGTTATGTTCATGGCGAATTAACGCTAGAGGATTATCTGCACTATCTCGTTAAAATATTCAAACCAGGCATGTTGGCCTTTCCTGTTTATGGCAGTGATGCCGAAGTGTTCGACTTTCGTCCCGGTCGCTATCAAACTGAGGCGGATCAAGTTGAAGGGGAATGGCAGCGGATTTCCACCCTTTTTAACACTCTTGCGGGGATGGACAACTATTGTTGGCAGTTACCTCAACACATTCTTAAGTTTTGGCAAGAATCAAATGCGGTGGAAATCACCAATGCAGAGCATCCGGTTTCAGTCAAAAAACAGGCCAAATATAATGTTAGCCGCTGGGGATTAAGCGGTCGTAATGACCTCCTACTCAACAGTCAATGCTATCAACGATTTGCCACACTCACACATAATCCACATGCAACAGAGCAAGACTGGCGAAACTTGTGCCGTATGTGGGCAAGCGATCTGCGAACCCATATCACCGCAAAACGCTATCAGCAACTTAACTTGGTTGCTAATCCTGCTAATGCGCCAGTATTTGCGCCTTGGGAAGCACAAGAAGATATTCAGATTGAGTACGATACACAAAGACGTCGTTTGCATATTCGTACCCCTAAAGTACACCTGAGCCTAAATGGTAACCGTGGATTGGCTATTGATAAATTAGCCTTTAAGTCCCACGCCTTTGAACCCGTCCTAGGTACCTTATCCCATGGTTTCTTCGACCATATTAGTTATGGTGCTGATTTCTACTCGAATCATTTGTTAATGGAACGATTTCGTGCACGTGATCGTGTCACCGATCTCAATCGAGTAAATTATGAATTGGGCTGCGCAGAGGGCAATTTAGTGATTTATTGCCGTCAATCATTAAAAAGTGGCGCCATCATTAAATGGTACCGTATCGAGCATGAATCTTTGCATACAGGCCTTTTCTTTGAGGACAAGCAGCGCCCTGAAGCCTCAATCCGACTCAGTTATCTGACTTTACTCGGCTGTGATAATAGAGCTTGGTACCAGACCAATCTCGGTGGTGTTAAGGAAGAGTTTTTTCAAATACAAGAGGATATGGACCAAGGTTCTCCTGTATCTTCAATTGTTTCGGCAAATAGCGCCATTGGTGCTACTGCTGGCCAAATTCGGTTTGGCAGCGGCCAATGTGGCGTGCGATTAACTTGGGATCCCGCCAATTGTGCTGCACTCCCCATGATTTCGAGTAAAAAAATAGATGATAAATACCTTAATCGATTATGGTTTTCGTTAGCCGAAGCCGATGAGACACTCAAGGAAGGTGGCAATTTACTCGATTTCAATCTCTGTATTACCCCAGAGAGTATTAATCTATGACCAAAATACTCGCCATCATTGGCGCACGCCTTAACTCTAGTCGCTTAGCTGGTAAACATTTGCTACCACTCGCTTGTGATGCCGCAGGTAATACACTTCCTATCATTGGCCATATTTTAAGACGCCTAAAGACGTGTAGCACAATTAGTGCAATAGAACTTGCCACAACTGCAGATGAGTTCAACCAACCCCTAATCAATTGGGCACAAGAAAACCAGCTAACCTGTGTCCCCTTTGAAGGTGATGTTAATGATCTGATGGGCAGGCTTGATAGGATCATCCAGCGACAACAGCCTGATTATATCGTGTATATCTGTGGTGATTGCCCACTTATAGACCCCAATTTTATCGATCACGCTCTGCGAGCCCTGAAAGCCTCAGATAAAGACACTATCACACTCAAAGAAGGGATCATTTCACTCCATGAAGGGATGGGGTTTTATACTAGATCTGGCTGGAATAGGTTGATGGCCGTTAGTGATTGTGTAATGTCACGGGAGCATGTGGGATATGGTGATAAATTAAGACCTGTATTAACAAAACGATATATCGATGACAGCGGTAATTATGGAAAAATTACCCATCGTATTTCAGTAGATACCCATGCTGACTATCGCTTTATGGTTGAAGTCTATCGCCGATGGTATGTAAACAATCCAACTGAAACAGTTGTCAGTTTAGAGTGGGTACAAGAAGAGTTACTAAAAGATTCTGCTCTGTTCGCCATAAATGCCCATGTACAACAAAAGGCTGCTAATAAAAACTATGCTAAGGCGAGTATCTATTGTCATCTGGGGCCTCAAATAGGTTTAGGACATTTCAAGCGCTCAGAATTAATTGCCAATGCATTGCAGGAACATTTAAGCATAGGAGTGAATATTCACACTTATAGCGAAGCTGGACAACGAGTAGACTCAAGCTCAAAAGTAGTGTGGCATGAGGATGAGCAAGCATTGCTCAGCGCATTAACCGAAGATCAAAATCCATTAGTGCTACTTGATTTTCATCCTAACTTTATCGATTTAGAATCATTTGCCAATAGGCTAGCAGGGCTAGCTAAGCGTGGTACAAAGCGGATTGGCATCGATAAAATGGTACCGCTACTGGATGTACTGGATTGGCTATTTATTCCAAGCTTCAATTGTCCAGCCCATCATCCCAAAATATCCGCTGGCTGGCAAAATTATCTCTTTAGCACAATTCCACAAGCGGCTAAGCAAGCACAAATTCTAGTTCTCACGGGGGGTAGCGATGCGTTGGGCTATGGCCGAGAACTCCCAACGATACTGGACTCCATTGGTACTGATTGGCCCATTTTATGGATTCAAGGCCCACTGGCTCCAGCTCCCCAACTGCCCCCAAATTCAGCCATAGTGGTTCAACAAAATCCTGACAACCTTAAAGAAATAATCGCTCAATCAGAGATCATTTTAAGCTGTTATGGCTTATCGCTATTTGAGTCCATTTATGGGAAAGCAGCAACCCTACTTCTCCCCCCCCAACATCTCTGTGATGAAGCCGAACTCATCGCCCTCAATCAAGAACGCTGTTGTCTAGTGAGCGACTCATTGGAAGAAGCAAAGGTGATGTTACAACAACTGCTTACAGAGCCCGAACAAAGAAGGTCTCTTCAGAACCAAGCAACAAGAGTCTTTGAATCACACCAAGGAATACAAGCGCTTATAGATGATATCCGCCACTTATTGGGAGCGGTAAACTAACACTATTGAATTTTCTTACAGTACAGCTAACAAGGTGTTAATAACGCAGGCTTGTTCCTTATCTGTCATCAAAGGATAGAGTGGCAAGGTCAATATCTGTTGATAAAATGCCTCTGCTTGTGGGAAATCACCTTCTTTAAATCCTTGTTTTAAATAGTAAGGTTGAAGATGTACAGGGAAATAATGCACATGTACTTGTACATTTGCAGCTCTCATATCGTTGAATAGCTGCTTTCTTCTTGATGCGTCATTTAGGCGGATAATTTGTAAATGTCTGGCACTTTGAGTATTTGATAAAGGCTCAACCCAGCAAAAGGGTAATCCAATGAGTTCTTTACGATATATAGCGGCTAGTTCATTGCGTTTCAACACAAAAGCACTAAGTCTACTGATTTGCGACAGACCAAGTGCTGCCTGCAACTCCGTCATCCTATAGTTAAATCCCAAGGCGTGTTGTTCGTAATACCAGTCCCCTTCATCAGGTCTTAACATTTTATCGGGGGCTTTAGTGATACCGTGGCTGCGGTAAAGGGCCATTTTTTCAGCTAATTCTGAGCTGTTTGTCATGGCCATACCGCCTTCGGCGCTGGTGATAATTTTGACGGGGTGAAAGCTAAAAACGGTAATATCAGAGTATTGGCAGCTACCCAAAGGGTATCCATGATAGCTCCCGCCAATTCCATGCGAGGCATCTTCAATGATGTTAAAGCTATATTGTTCAGCAAGAGCAGCGATCGCGGCCATATCACAACTATGGCCACATAAATGTACAGGGATAACAACCTTAGGGAGCTTTCCTATCCGAGCCGCTTGTTCTAATTTCATTGCCAATGCATGTGGACAAAGATTACCCGTTAGAGGATCCACATCGACAAAATCAATCTCAGCCCCACAGTAAAGCGCGCAGTTTGCCGAGGCGACAAAGGTAATTGGAGAAGTCCATACTATATCGTTTGGCCCAACCCCAAGAGCGAGACATGCAATATGTAAGGCAGAAGTCGCACTATTTACTGCTACGCCATAGCGAGCTGAACAATAGGAAGCAACTGCTGACTCAAATGCAGGAACCTTAGGCCCTTGAGTCAAATAATCAGAATTAAGCACTTCAATCACAGCATCAACATCAGCCTGATTGATGTCTTGTCGGCCATAGGGGATCATGCAACGGTATCCAGTTTAAGAATTTCAGCCTGTGTTAAAAAATGTGGATTAGTGCCAGAATTATATTCAAATCCCATCGGCACAGCCTGCCCCTTCTCTCCTAAAGCATTGGTACAAAAGTCTGTTTCACGCCCAAAAAAACGAATACTTGGCGTGATGACAAAGTGGTCATCAAATTCAATCGTATGATGGGAGTCATCCCCTGGACACATGACCTCATGCATTTTTTCCCCGGGACGAATACCTACAATCTGCTGCTCCAAACTCGGCCCATAGGCTGCGGCAAGATCAGTGATGCGTATGGAAGGAATTTTGGGTACGAAGATCTCTCCGCCCTGCATACGGGAGAAGTTTTTTAAAACAAAATCAACACCATCCTGAAGAGTAATCCAAAAACGTGTCATATCGGGATGGGTAATGGGTAGCGAAGTCGCGCCATTGGCAATCAGTTGTTTAAAGAATGGCACAACTGAGCCACGTGACCCCACGACATTACCATAGCGAACAGCAGCGAATCGGGTTTTGCCATCTCCTACCACGTTATTGGCGGCAACAAACAGCTTATCGGAGGCCAACTTAGTCGCACCATATAGGTTAATAGGACTTGCGGCTTTGTCTGTTGAGAGGGCGATAACCTTCTTAACATTATTACTGATGGCGGCACGGATCACATTTTCGGCCCCATGGATATTGGTTTTTATGCACTCCATCGGATTGTATTCGGCAGCGGGAACCTGTTTAAGTGCGGCGGCATGGATCACAAAATCCACATCTTTAAAGGCTTGCTTTAGGCGATCACCATCGCGCACATCACCGATAAAATAACGCATACATGGCGCGTTAAACACTTGCTGCATCTCATACTGCTTTAATTCATCTCGGGAAAAGATGATCAAGCGCTTCGGTTTATACCGTTCGAGAATGGTTTTGGTGTATTTCTGTCCAAATGACCCCGTGCCACCCGTAATCAAAATTGTTTTATTATCAAACATAGAGTTCCCCACTCACGATTTAAACCTTCGATTAGCTACTTGTGACAACGATGAGCCATTTCGTCAACTCTCCAACTCCTACAAGATCCACGCCAACAATCCTCTTCGGAATAAAATGATCTGAAATGTTATGCATACAAGCCACTTCATTATAGGCAAATATCGATAAAATATAAATTTTTTATATACTTATTGCTAGATACCTAGCAAACAAAAGCTTTATAGCTCAAGCAAGGTACCAGCCTATTAGTGTCAATTTTTTGCTGGAACATATTTTGCTAAGCCCTAGCAACACTTGCTTAGATAACGTATGAAGTGACATCATGCAGGCGTTTCATCCGTTTAATCGCTCAGTTGTTCGCTCTACTCGAGGAAAACATGCAACTACAAGCCCACATCTTGAATAACTTTGCGATCAGTCGCTTTAACGAATACTACTTGCCTAGTATTAATCGCCATACCTTTGAGGGTATTGACTCTAAAACCCTTTACAATCGTCGTTTCAGGCAATCATTTTCTCAACAAGATAAGCTGCATATTGTGGTAGGCATGGATTCTGGACTACTGGCCAACTACGTGTTGGAGCAGGATCTCCCCATCGGCAGCAAATTTATTTTTGTTGAATTAGATGAAGTCATGCCCTTATTGGTCATCGATATCCCCGCAGACAAACAATCTGCAATCAGCATTGTTAATGAAGCCAGTTTTATTGAGTTAATGGAACATGATGAATTTAAAATCTATCTCATCAAAGGCCAATATGAAATCCATCAATCTTTAGGCGTTGCATCCCAGCACTTAGATGCCTATATTGCCTTATTCAATCGCATTGAGACCAAGATTCAGGATGATTATTTCACCCATAGGATCGGTTTTACCCAAAAAATCTTTTTTCAAACCCAGCTTAAAAATATCGCCGATAATCAAATACCAGCCCAAATACTACGGAATACATTTAGCGGGAAAACCTGCTTAATCATCGCAGGTGGCCCTTCCCTTGACGAACATATCGATTGGATAAAACATAATAACGACAATTTATTTATTATCGCCGTCTCACGCATCGCGGGAAAATTGGCCGATAATGGCATATCCGTAGATATAATTACCTGCGTCGACCCTCAGGATTTTAGTTTCGACGTAAGCCGTGACATGTTTAAATTAAGCCACCAAACCTTGTTGGTTAATTCCTATCACGTCAGTCATAAAGTCCTTTCCCAATGGAATGGCCCCAAAGCCTATTTAGGCCAACGCTATCCTTGGAGTGGCAAGCATGATCATGACAATATCATCACCGTCGGCCCAACGGTCACCAACAGCTCAATCCGCTTAGCGATCGAGATGGGCTTTACTACCCTATTGCTAAGTGGTGTTGATTATTGCTATTCAAAATCCGGTTATAGTCATGCAAAAGGTACGGTTGAGGCCAGCATTGGTCCAAGTTTAGGCTGTAATAATAAATGGGTAGAAACCTACGCAGGACAACCCGCTGAAACTCCTATTCAGCTCATTCATGCAATGGAATCCCTAGCTGAAGAAGCCAAGACCTATCCCTATATTAGCTTTATTAATCTATCGATTAATGCAGCTAAAATTGAGGGTATTGTTCACATGCCAACAACGGCAATAATGCTTTCATCCTTTACGGATAAATCCGTCATTGAGGTGATCAACGAGGCGACTCCCGATACTGGGGATGACTTAAACTCAGCAATACAAGAGTGCAGTAAAGCCATTAGCCAATTAGAAACATTAAGGCAGTTAACTAAAAAAGCACTTACGCTTGCCAATACACTGAATGAGGATCCGCAGGATTCCTGCTTAACGCTGGATAAAATCAACCAAATAGAAGAAGAGATTAATCTTCACTACGCCACACTGTCTCGGTTGATTAAAACCTATGGTTATTTTGAATTTTCGCACTTTCTCACATCGAGAAATACGGATAGTTGGACACAATCCCATATCAATGAAATGACGCTAAACTATTATGAAGCCTTCAATACGATATGCCATGATATTTTAGAACTCGCTAAAAAATCCTATGACAACCTTCAATTTCGACAACTCGAATTAAATTCCACCTCATTAACACCGCTTGCACCCATTTGGTTGAAAAAAACTCAATCAGGCCGTGTTTATATTTGGGATAAATACCATAAACATCCTACATTATCTGAATCCGAGCAGGTGATATGGAATGAATTAACAGAACAATTTTCTCAGGATATTACTCTAGTAAGCCCAGTCTATGTTGAGGCATTAAATAAGGCGTCTACTGCGGAAAATATCTACACAAAAATCATGACGCTTTACGCCATGAGAAACAATCAAGGTCTATCGATAACAGTAGAAAACCTACTGCCATTCGTCGATGGCAATCCAGAATTGCAAAGACTGCATCACTTGGCTCTCGCGTTACAGCTCAGCCTAGAGCAGCAATATCAGCAAGCCTTAGATGCACTATTAGCATTACCCGAAGATCTCTGTACTGAGATGGAATTAAAGCACCTTATTTTGCTTGCACTCAAACTTGAAAAACTCGATCTCGCCGAGTCAACCCTTGTCAAAATTTTGGCCTACAGTGACGAGTATATGCCGCAATATGCGCATATCCTTAAGCTATGCGGAAAAATTCAAGAGTCAGTCAACATCTATCTAGACTACTTAGAAAAGTATGCCTCAGATACTCAAACGTGGATAAAACTTGGCTTATTTATGATTGAACTTGGCCAAGCTGAAGGCGCACACACTGCGTTTACCAATGCCCTCAATGCCGATCCGAGTAATCAGGTAGCACAACACTACGCGGCAGAACTCACTCGAATCATGGCTGAAGCACAATAATTAAAGATACCGAGCGGTAATATCTCCGCTCGGTGGTTTTATTATTTATTCCTCAGACCTTATAATGAGCCCGTTTTAGTCTTGTCATTTGCTAGGAGATTTTGTTTGGCACATACCTATATACCTTTAGACACCTATCGCCGTAAGTGGATTTTTAACCACAAAGACTTACCTGTCAGCGATGAAGACAAAACTTGTATCCTGCCATTAACGGATAAAAGTGCCATGCTGGTGTGGAATCAGTGGATTAGCAATAAAAGCAACCGCGCCGAGCAATTTACTAAAGGGGATTGGGCGGCTAAAGCCGATGCATGGACACAAACAGATCATTGGCAAAGCGCATGGGATAGCGAGGATAACAGCCTACCCGAGTTGTTGGCAGAGTTTATTCAGTGGCCAGAGGATACTCAGGTCTATTTTTGCTACGAAAAATATCAAGTGATAGAGACTCGTTGGGATGTGTTTGTCCGCAATTGGAAGTGCTTTTTGTTCTTTGATGATGGTCCAATTCTGATCTCTCCAAAACAAAAACAAGCCGTCATGTTTGAACAGAACGGCCAATATAAATTAGGTGTTCGTGGCTGACCCTGTCCACCCAAAAGCCAAACTGGTCGAATATTGCTTAACTCATATCGCTTTTTTACCGTGCTAGACAAGAGAAAACAGTCTTGTTTGGCCTAAATAACCAGCGATAGCTTGCACAGATAAGGCTATCGCTCCTCTTTGGTTTCGATTAGTATCGCTTCGCAATCTACAGATAAATCCCCGTTTGAGTAATCAAGATTATTGATACGCTCAACGGCCATAACTAAAAAATATGAGGTGTATGATGAAGTTACTCTCAACTCTGACGCTTACCACTGCTTTACTTTTCCCACTACTGACTCACGCTAAAGAGGTTTCCGGAGTCCAAGTTGCTGACAGTATCACGCTCGATGCTCAGACACTGCAATTAAATGGCGCAGGGGTACGTAGCAAATTTTTTATGGATTTGTATGTGGGGAGCCTGTACGTGCCTACCCCCAGCAACACCACCGCAGAAGTGATCAATGCCCCAGTTGCGGCGATTCGTCTTAATATCACCTCAGGAATGATCACCTCAGAGAAAATGCGTGATGCAATTATCGAAGGCT
This sequence comes from Shewanella cutis, assembly GCF_022410515.1. Classification (GTDB taxonomy): domain Bacteria; phylum Pseudomonadota; class Gammaproteobacteria; order Enterobacterales; family Shewanellaceae; genus Shewanella; species Shewanella cutis. Next base: position 350,588 of record NZ_JACSDI010000001.1, read on the forward strand.
TTGAGTACGCCACGGCCGATAATACCACGGATATTCAGCCACAAATTGATGCGTTTATGGCGCTATTTAAGGATGAAATAAAACAAGGCGACCAATTTACCTTAGTCGCCAACAAAAGCCGTGGTGTTACCGCCTATAAAAACGGTCAAGAACAAGCCACGATTGAAGGGGAAATGTTCCGCCAAGCCTTACTCAAGATTTGGTTAGGTGAAAAACCTGCCCAGGCAAGCCTCAAAGAGGCTATGCTGGGCCAATAATCAAAATCTGAACTCGAGATCCAAGGCCGCAGCGCCTTGGTTATCGAGATCAAGGGCAGCTTCATCGGTCACTTCTAATTCGCCGTTAAAATAATAGCCCGCGTAGAGATTTAACGCGATTGCCGGTGTAACGCGCCAACCGGCTCGCAGATAGCTCACCCATTCATTGGTTTCGACTACCGTTTCATCATCGGCAATTAAAAATCGCTCCGTGCGGCGCGAATTACCCAAGCCCACGTTCCAAGCAGGATTGAACTGATAGCTGAGTTCCAATCCGGCTGGCCCACTAAACCCAGCTTGGAAAGGGTTTGCTAAACGCCAGCTGTCATTAATCTGCCAGCTCACGGCAAGGTAAGGCAAAGTGCGCACTTCATCTATGTCGTTCAAGTAAGCCACACCAAAACCCAGCATATTTCCCGACTCAAAGGCATACATCGCCGACGCAACCACGCCATAACTCTGTGCATTACTGGCGGACGCGGTATCGGCATACGCATATTGGATTTGTGGTGACAGCATAAATGACCAATGCTTATCCATCCGATAATTAACAGATACGCTCGCACGGTAGCGGTCAATATTTTCCCAAGTGTCACCCGCATCACTAAACAACGCAGCCGTATTATTGGCGCCTGTTAAACGAATATTACGCCAATCGTAGTCAAGTCTGTCGTAGCCAAGTCTCATCCCAACGGACCATTGTTTGCTCAAGGGCATAGTAACGCCAGCGTTAAGTAACAGGCTATCCCGCTGCAACTCTGTCTCACCATTGGCAACGTTGGCACTCTGGGTACTAATTTGCGATACGCTTAACTTAAACGGTTTATATTGCGCTTGCTGACGCGACTCAGCCGCAACGGCGGAATAACTCAAAGACATTAATCCCAATCCTATGCACACTAGGCTGGTTTTTATGCTAACTCGAGAATAAAGTGGTGTCGTCACGCTTGCTCCTTGCATTACTGTGAGTAATTTGTTGCGAATAATACGCTCAATTTAAGACAAAAGTTCACTCTTTTCGAAGAAGATACAAACTGATACTAAGCGTTTGATGCTGTTACACTCGGTAGGCTTTCAAGAACATTTCTGCACAACCGCGAATATACTGTTCACGTTCTCCCACTAAGTTATCCGCCTCCAACCCAAGCTCCAACCTTAGCTTTAGCTCACCAAAAAGCATCAAACACAAACGTACTGCACAGTGGTGCGGCTGAGCAAATCGATAGCGTCCAAGTGCTTCTACCGCGACTAAATAATCAGCCATTAATCCTACAATATGCTTAGGTCCAGCCTCAAAAAACAAGCGTGACACTTCAGGGTGACTTTCCGATTGTGCCACACAGGCTTTAAACACCGTTATCGCCTCAGGGCTGACAATCATCTCGCCAAATTGCAAGGCAAACTCGGTAATGGTGGCTTCGGGTTGGCTTGGATCACTCAGCAAGTCATCATTCAAATTGTGACCCACGCATTTCGATTCAATCGCCGCCACAAATAGCTCATCCTTACTGCCATAGTGGGAATAAACGGTTTGCTTAGAAACGCCCGCCAATTTAGCGACTTCATCCATACTGGTATGGGGAAACCCCTGGCGGCAAAACAAGTCCATAGCCGCAACCAGCACTTGCTGTTTCTTTTGTTCACTTCGGCTCAAGGGGATATCAGAAGACTGCGTCATATCATTACTCAAAAATCGATATCATTAATTCGTCTTAGTTAAGCACAAAATAGACTAGACAGTCCAGTTTTACGCAACTAGACTAGCAAGTCTAGTTACATAAAATTAACCTAATGCTTACAGAGTAAGGATTGTGATGGACATAGCTGCCCGACGTTCTTGGCGTGCAATCGCCCTTTGTGTGATTGCCGCGACTACCTTAACCGCCTGCCAAAAAGAAGTCACTGAGCACGCTAACACAGCCCAGTTACAAAATGTCATCACCGCGCCTTTGCGCTTATCGCCAAGTTATCAAAGTGAGCAAGTGTTCACTGGCACCATTCGCGCAGGTAACACGACAGGGGTTGGCTTTGAACTATCAGGAAAATTAAGTGAACTGAATGTCGATAGTGGAGCCAACGTCCGCCAAGGGCAGGTTCTAGCCAAACTTGATACTCGCTTGCTTGAAGCCGAGCGCCAAGAAATCCAAGCAAGCTTAGCGCAAACTCAAGCTGATGTTGACCTTGCCACCAGCACACTCAAGCGTAATCTAGAACTAAAAAAATCCGGTTATGTCTCAGAACAATTGCTCGATGAAACTCAAACCCAACTCGCCAGCCTAGAAGCGGCTAAAAAACGCCTGCTCGCCTCGCAACATGCTAATCAACTCAAACTCGACAAATCGCACTTACTTGCCCCCTTTGATGGCATCATCAGTCAGCGCCAACATAATTTAGGGGAAGTGGTTGCCGCGGGTAGTCCCGTCTTTACCTTAATAGGCAATATAAATACTGAGGCCTATATCGGTGTTCCCGTCGCCATTGCAAACCAATTCTCCACCGGACAAAATGTCAAGGTTACTGTACATAATCAGCCATTTACGGCAAAAATTGCGGGAATGAGTGCCGAGGTCAATCCCATTAGCCGCACTGTTCAATTGCGGATCAGTCTACCTGAACACGCCAGAGTGATTAATGGGGAAATAGCCTATTTACATCAACAACAAACCGTTGAACAAGCTGGTTATTGGGTACCGATTTCAGCACTGATTGATGGTATTCGAGGGCGCTGGAATATCTATGTGGCGGCTCAAAATTCAACAATCAAAGCGTCAGATATCACTCAACGCCACATCGAGCGACGCGATGTCGATATCCTCTACACCACGCAGGATATGGCTTATATCCAAGGTGCTATTAAAGGCGACGAACACTATGTGACTCAAGGCTTGCATAAGTTAGTCGTTGGCCAAGCCGTTTCCACACTCGCGACAACGAGGTAATCATGATTAAAGCCTTTGTCGAAAATGGCCGCCTAGTCAGCCTAGTGATCGCCTTGCTTTTAGTTGCCGGATTTGGGGCAATGTCCAGCTTGCCACGCACAGAAGATCCGCATATCACCAACCGCTTTGCCTCTGTGATAACCCCGTATCCAGGCGCATCCGCTGAACGGGTAGAGGCATTAGTCACTGAAGTATTAGAAAACCAGTTACGCCGCCTTGGGGAAATCAAACTGATTCAATCGACCTCAAGACCCGGTATTTCAGTGATTCAATTAGAACTCAAAGACACTGTAACAGATACCGATCCTGTGTGGTCTAGGGCGCGGGATCTGCTGGCTGACGCCAGAAACAACCTACCCGATGATATACAAACACCCACCTTAGATGACCAAGTGGGCTACGCCTACACCGCCATTTTAAGTCTAGTGTGGAACGATAGCAGTCAACCTCGGGTTGATATGCTTAATCGCTACGCCAAAGAATTACAAAGCAGACTCAGACTCTTAGCCGGGACGGACTTCGTTAAACTCTACGGCGCGCCTGAAGAAGAAATTCTCGTGCAACTTGATGGTTATAAGATGAGTCAGTTGCAGCTGACTCCGGGGACTATCGCCAACATTCTGCGCAGCGCTGACAGCAAAATTGCGGCAGGAGAGATTAATAACAATCATTTTCGTGCATTAGTCGAAGTATCTGGTGAACTCGATTCCCAAAGTCGCATTCGCCAAGTGCCACTAAAAGTGGATAGCGCTGGGCAAATCATTCGCTTGGGCGATATTGCGACAATCAGCCGTCAACCTAAAAGCCCTGCAGACAGTATCGGCCTCGTCGATGGTGAGCAAGGTGTTTTTGTCGCGGCACGTATGCTCAACAATACTCGCGTCGATATATGGCAGGGACAAGTCAAAGAGTTGGTCGATGAATTCAATATCGATCTACCCGCAAATATCAAAGTGGAATGGTTATTTGAGCAAAACAGTTACACCAGTGAACGGCTTGGTGGACTGGTTATCAACCTCATACAAGGGTTTGTAATTATTCTCAGCGTGTTACTGCTAACCCTAGGGCTGAGAAATGCCATTATCGTTGCCCTATCACTCCCCCTGACCGCACTCTTTACTTTGGCCTGTATGAAATACATTGGCTTACCCATTCATCAAATGTCAGTCACAGGTTTAGTGGTAGCCCTAGGGATCATGGTGGACAATGCCATTGTGATCGTCGATGCCATCGCCCAGCGCCGCCAACAGGGTATGAGTCGCCTAAACGCCGTGACTGAGACCTTACATCACTTATGGTTACCCTTAGCTGGCTCAACGATTACCACTATTTTGGCCTTTGCTCCCATCGTATTAATGCCGGGCGCTACAGGCGAGTTTGTCGGCGGCATTGCGATGTCGGTAATGTTTGCTCTGTTTGGTTCCTATTTAATTTCCCACACTTTGATTGCCGGACTGGCGGGACGTTTTAGCCTTGAAGGTAAACAACCGATTTGGTATCAGCATGGGCTCAATCTGCCTTTAGTGAGTGATTACTTTCAAGCAAGCCTTAATTTTGCGCTGAATCGCCCACTGCTCAGTGCCATATTAATCGGCACCATTCCGCTGTTGGGTTTTTATGCCTCAGGGAAAATGACCGAGCAATTCTTCCCACCATCGGATCGGGATATGTTCCAAATTGAGTTATATCTCGCGCCCCACGTCAGTCTAGAAAATACGCTAAGCCAAGTGCATTTGATGGATAAACAATTGCATCAAATCGAAGGCATTACCCAAGTCGATTGGGTTGTCGGGGGAAATACGCCTTCGTTTTATTATAATTTAACCCAGCGCCAACAAGGCGCGACCAACTATGCACAGGCAATGGTAAAAACCATCGATTTTGAGCGTGCTAACGCCCTTATACCGGCACTGCAACAACGTTTCGATAAAGCCTTTCCTGAAGCTCAGGTGCTGGTACGCAAACTCGAGCAAGGCCCGCCCTTTAATGCACCGGTCGAGTTGATGATATTCGGCCCAAATCTGGAAACGTTACGCACCCTCGGTGATGAAATCCGTCATATTTTGGCCGCTACGCCCGATGTCATCCACACCCGCGCAACCTTGAGTGCAGGGTCACCAAAGGTATTACTGCAGGTGAATGAAGATGCCAGTTTAATCAGCGGACTAAGCCTGACCGATATCGCCAGACAAGTCCAAATGTCTACAACAGGAGTGATTGGTGGCAGCGTATTAGAACAAACCGAGTCGTTACCTATCCGCGTGCGTTTAGGCGAGAGTAGCCGTGAGCAGGCGAGCCGCTTATCGGAAATCCAACTGATGACACCTTCTGGCACAGCAGTTCCGTTATCTGCACTTTCACATAATGAAGTACAGGTAAGCCGTGGGGCAATACCAAGACGCAATGGCCAACGGGTCAATACCATCGAAGCCTATATCGTCAGTGGTGTATTACCCGCCCAAGTCTTAAATGATGTTAAAGATAAAGTGGCTGCAATCAAACTGCCGGCAGGCTATCGGATTGAAATTGGCGGAGAAAGCGCTAAACGCAATGAAGCGATAGGTAACCTACTGTCAAATATCATTTTAGTGGTCACCTTATTACTAGCAACCGTGGTGTTATCCTTTAATTCCTTTAGGCTCACGGCCATTATTTTACTCAGCGCATTACAGTCGGCAGGACTAGGGCTACTTGCAGTATTTGTGTTTGGTTATCCCTTTGGCTTTCCGGTCATCATCGCCCTACTCGGCTTAATGGGGCTGGCAATCAACGCTGCCATTGTGATCTTAGCTGAGCTCGAAGAGTTACCAGCGGCAAGAATGGGCGATAAGGCGGTCATTGTTAGCACAGTGAGCAGTTGCGGCCGTCATATCAGCTCAACCACGATCACCACTGTAGGAGGTTTTATTCCGCTTATTATTGCAGGTGGCGGCTTCTGGCCACCCTTTGCGATCGCTATCGCGGGCGGCACCTTGCTGACAACGCTGTTATCACTCGTTTGGGTGCCCACTATGTATCTACTACTGATGACAAAGCGCCATTCGACACAAGCAGCGACCTTATCTCCTCAAATGGCATCATGAACCAAATATTGATACAACTTATCTTTAAGGTGGAGCCGCTCTAATTTTAAGGCCACAAAGTGCTCATCATCAGTGGGCACTTTGGTTAACTCTAAAGCGCGGATTTTGTGGTCTAATTCGTGGTAGCGCTGCGCCATAGTCGCAAAGATCATATTATTTTTTTTAAGGTGACGAATGTGGTCAGCAAAATCTGGAAACTCATAAATTAACGCATGATTTTCGCCAAGCATAATGTCACTCCTTGTTGTCTTGTATCGACTCAATTGCGATAGAGCATGGAAAATCTGCTATTTGATCTCCCACAAATATCATCCTGAAACACCTTTTCCATCCTTAAGAACGACATTCCAACCTTTTAGAATTATGTAAAATTATTGTCAACATCAATCGACAATATGTCAGCGAACTATCTATACATAATAGGAAATATTAGACCCAAATCAAGACCATGACGTAAAACTTAGGTTAGATTAGCGTTAACCTTCACCCTATAGGATCGAACAATGAATTATAAAAATTGGCCTATTGCAAAACAAATCGGCACCCTCGCGTTTGTCCTTACCCTACTCGTTTTCTGCATATTGGGGACTCTCTCCTATAAATCCGCTTCAAATGTACTCGAAGATAAAGGCATCAGTGCCATGAAAGCTGAGATGCACGCAGTATCTGATATGCTTGAGTTGCAATACGATAGCTTGTTGCAATTAGCAAGACGCAATGCCGATGTGTTTAAAGGAATGTATCCCGGCCAATTTAGTCTGTTAGATAAAAAGGTCGATGTACTCGGGGTGAACACGCCTGCACTAATGCATGAAGCGGAGCAGCTTAACGCCTCAAAGAGCAAAGTTGACCGTTTTGCTAACCTCACGGGCGGTACCGCTACCGTATTTGCTCTGTCAGGGGATGACTTTGTTCGCATAGCAACCTCCCTTAAAAAAGCCGATGGCAGCCGCGCCTTAGGCACCTTTTTAGGAAAAAACCATCCAGGTTATCCAACCTTGATAAAAGGGGAGATTTATGAAGGATACGCCAAACTTTTTGGTAAGGACTATATGACGGTCTACCGCCCCATTAAGGATATACAAGGACAAGTCATTGGGATCTTATTTATCGGTTTTGAAATCACCCAATCCTTAAAACAATTACAAGAAGCGGTAAATAAAATCACGCTAGAAGAAAGCGGCCATTTTCTGTTAATGCGCAAAGCTGATAATGTGCTCGTCGCGCATCCCAAATTCAATACTGGCGAACCAGTAACAGAGTCAATGCTTGATGGCCTAACCCTCAGCCAAGCCACACAAAACCAAGCCGAATGGCGCTATGCCAACAGTAAAAACCAACCAATGTTTGCCTACAGCCAAAGCGTTAACGGCTGGAACTGGATGCTGATTGGGCAAGTTAACGCCAATGAATTAAATGAAGAAGGCCTGCTGTTATTAACCATCAATGCCATAGTAGCCGTATCGGGCATAGTGTTAATTACAGTGCTGCTGTCCTTGGTGCTACTGCGTGCACTTAAGCCTTTACATGCACTACAGCAGCACATGGAAATCATTGGTTCAGGGGACTTTAGTCATCATCTACCACCATCGGCATTTGATAGTCAAAACGAAGTCGATAAAATCACAACTAGCGTCTCCAACATGTCATCGGAATTACGGCAATTAATCAGTGCCCTGCAAACATCAGTGCAGAGTATTGAGCAGCAAGCGTCAAAAGCGCAGCGAATTGCCAAACAAAATGGCGAGGAAGCTCAAGCGCTAATGCAACAAACAGATCAAATTGCGACGGCAATCGAAGAAATGTCAACATCAATCCGCGATGTCGCAAATCATGCCCAAGAGGGGGCCAATCAGAGCCAGCAGGTGGACATCGCCGCCAAAGAAGGTCAACAGCAACAAACACGGTTGGTACAAGACTTACTGAAACTAAGCCAACAACTCAACAATAGCCATCAAGCCGTTGATAAAGTTAGTCAAGAAAGTGAAGCAATCAGTAAAGTCACGGAAGTGATCAACAGTATTGCTGAGCAAACTAACCTACTTGCCCTCAATGCGGCTATTGAAGCAGCCCGAGCGGGTGAACAAGGGCGAGGTTTTGCCGTGGTTGCCGATGAAGTTCGCACTTTGGCTCAACGGACCCAAACATCGATTCAAGAAATCGGTCAAACCATCGATAAACTGCAAACCCAAGTCAAAACGACAACGAGTCAAATGGCGCAAAGTCATCAACTCGGTATCGCCTCAGCAAATCAAGGGGAAGAAACCGGTCATCAACTTGAGGAAATTAACCGCAGAATCGCTGAGCTTGCCATCAGCTCACGTAATATAGCCTCCGCAACCGAGCAACAAAGTAGCGTCGCCCAAGAGATCACCCACAATCTGCATCAAATCAGCGAGCTGGCTAATGAAGGAGAGCACAGAGCCGCCGAGACAGTCAATTCAGCGAATGAGTTATCTTCCCTCGCCATTGCGCTTAAGCAGCAAATTAGTCAATTTAAGGCCTAAGTCAGACTAAGCCCCATTCAAATACCGTCCATCTGGACGGTATTTTTTTACGTTATTTAGCGCTCTAATTTCCACTGATAAAGTGATCTCGGTAAGCGCATTTCTAGCACATAGCACATAGCACATAGAAAAAATCACAAATATCCCAAAGGGTTGGGCCATTTTCTTATCAATTTGTGATTACTGATTTAGCAAGCTTCAAATCAAGCGGGTTTATCCTCCATTATAGAAAATATCAGCAATAGGCTAATCCCCAACTGGTTGAAGTTAGTGCAGATAATATATCGTCGGCCGCGAAACCTACCCGCAAATACGCAGCCAATTATACCAATCGTATTAAATATCTGTTCATTCAGAACGCGCTTTAGACAAGGCGAAGGCTTGAAGGCATAGTGGTGTTCTGTCAGAAAGCCTTAAGCGCAGTATAAAGCGCGTTGCCATACAGTGAACATCAGCCGCCCTTTGGGAACCACACAGGCATCCCACTCCGGTGTTGCATTGACTTAAAAGGGAATAACCGTTTCTGCGTCAATGCGCCTTGGATTGAAATGCCTGTGAGGCTCTGAACTGATTAGATATTTAATGTGATTGGTATTACCCCCAAAGCTGCAGTTTTCATGGCAATAAAAAACCCCGCTTTGGCGGGGTTTTAAATGGTTTACGCTATAGGAGCTTAGCGATTACTCGGCTTCATCGCTCGAGCGGTCCATGTTCTCTGTGTTTTCAAGCCAAAGCGCGTTGATCACTCCAAAAGAACAGGCCAACAAAACCCCTAATATCCACGTGAAATACCACATAGTAGATGCTCCTTAGTTCTAATAGAGTGAGGCACTGTTATCTTCAATATGTTTGCGGCTTAAGCGGCCAAACATCTTGAAGTAAGTCCATACTGTGTAACTTAACACGATTGGAACAAAGATAATCGCAGCCCAAGTCATCACTGTTAATGTCATTTCACTCGCAGTTGCATCCCACATTGTCAAGCTCACATTAGGATCTAATGATGATGGCATAACGAATGGGAACATAGCTGCACCACAAGTTAAGATCACCATCGCCAGTGTCAGCGAGCTAAATAGGAAGGCAAAACCTGAACGATTTAAGCGGCTCACAACAATAACAAGCAGTGGTAATGCCACACCTAATACAGGGAACAGCATTGTAATAGGATACTTGTCATAGTTTGCCAACCAAGCGCCAGACTCTACGGCAACCGTTTTCAGCGTTGGGTTAGACATCGCATTATGGTCAAGGGCTGAAGTCACCACGTAACCATCAATACCATTTGCTAACCAGACTCCCGCAGCAGCAAACAACACCGCAACTAACAACGCAAATAGCTGAGTTGCATTTGCCGCACGCACACGCAGCTCACCTTCGGTCTTCATTTGCAGCCACGCAGCACCTTGCATCATAAACATGGTGACGCTGACTAAACCTGCGAGTAAACCGAATGGGTTCAACAGACCAAACAAACCACCATGGTAGGTTGCACGCAGGAATTCATCAAAATTGAATGGAACACCCTGCAACAAGTTACCAAAGGCCACACCGATAATCAGTGGTGGAACAAAACCGCCAACAAACAGAGCCCAGTCCCATGACTTACGCCATTTTGGATTTTCGATTTTAGAACGGTAATCGAAACCCACTGGACGCATGTACAAGGCAAACAGCACTATCATCATGGCCACATAGAAGCCAGAGAAAGACACTGCATAAACCATAGGCCAAGCAGCAAATAAGGCACCGCCTGCGGTAATTAACCACACTTGGTTACCGTCCCAATGGGGGGCAACAGTGTTAACCATAATACGGCGTTCAGTATCGTCTTTACCGAGAATAGGCAACAATGCACCTACCCCCATGTCAAAACCATCAGTAACCGCAAATCCGATGAACAGTACGCCGATCAGAGCCCACCAGATCATTCTCAATATTTCATAATCAAACATAATGAAATCCTCTGCTTAGGCTTCTAGTTTCTCGAAGTGGTAACGACCTGTTTTTAAGCTGCTTGGTCCAAGACGTGCAAACTTAAACATCAGGAACATCTCAATAATCAACAGTACTGAATAGAACAGTGTAATTGAGATAATACTGAACCACAGATCACCAGTCGTTAAACTCGATGCAGACATAAAGGTCGGCAACACCTCAGAGATGGTCCAAGGTTGACGGCCATATTCAGCCACAAACCAACCACACTCAATCGCAATCCAAGGTAATGGCAAGCTATAAAGCGCGGCTTTAAGCACCCATTTCTTCTCTTCGATCTGATGACGAGTGCTTTGCCAAAACGCTGCAGCGAACACAAACAGCATGACAAAACCTAGGCCAACCATGATACGGAAACTCCAGAACATAGGCGCAACGCTGGGGATAGAATCCTTTGCAGCCGCTTTAATTTGTTCTTCAGTTGCATCCACCACATTATCGGTGTAACGCTTCAGCAGTAAGCCATAACCTAAGTCAATTTTAGCCGCTTCGAATGCAGTACGTAATTCTGGAGAGGTATCACCAGCACGTAGTTTAACTAGCATTTCATAGGCTTTCATACCATTACGAATACGCACTTCGTGTTCGGTAATTAAATCGCGAATACCTGTTACTTCCTCATCGAGAGAACGAGTCGCAACGATACCCATCGCATAAGGGATCTTCACTGCAAAATCAGTGTGCATGGTTTCTTGATTTGGGAAACCAACAGCAGTAAAGGCCGCAGGTGCTGGCTCTGTGTGCCATTCTGCTTCAATTGCCGCTAACTTAACGCGTTGCGCTTCACCCACTTTATAGCCTGATTCGTCACCCAGTACGATAACAGACAGGATAGAAGCCATACCAAAGCTAGCTGCAATCGCAAATGAACGACGCGCAAAAGGTAAGTCACGTTTCTTTAGAATGTAGTAAGAACTGATTGCCAAGATAAACATTGCGCCAGTCACATAACCAGAGGCTACAGTGTGAACAAATTTAACCTGTGCAACAGGGTTAAAGATGACATCTGCAAAACTGGTCATTTCCATGCGCATGGTTTCGTAATTGAATACTGACCCTACAGGGTTTTGCATCCAACCGTTTGCCACCAGAATCCACAGTGCGGAGAAGTTAGTACCGAATGCTACAAGCCAAGTTACCGCCAAATGCTGACGCTTGCTGAAACGATCCCAACCAAAGAAGAACATACCCACGAAGGTCGATTCTAAGAAGAACGCCATCAAACCTTCAATGGCCAGTGGTGCACCAAAAATGTCACCAACATAATGCGAATAATAAGACCAGTTAGTACCAAACTGGAATTCCATCGCCAAACCCGTTGAAACACCCAAGGCAAAGTTGATACCAAACAACTTACCCCAGAACTTAGTCATATCTTTATAAATTTGTTTATCCGTCATCACATACAGTGATTCCATGATAGCCAGCAAAAATGCCAACCCCAAGGTTAAGGGAACAAACAGGAAGTGATACATGGCCGTCAGCGCAAACTGCAGCCGCGATAGCTCAACAACCTCTTCAACAATCATCGGTGACTCCTTACGTGGTGCGTCCAATTGCTACGACAACTTGAGCCATTCATAGCAAGTGCCTTTGTAGGATAGTGAGTTTTCATTTTGTGTTTATAACTGAAGCCAGTATAAACCGTTAAATATCGTCTTTTTCATTACATCGAAGCAGCAAGGTCTAAAAATCTCCCTTTTTCCTCACATACTGAGACCGTGGTCACACTATCGCTCGGCTTTGAGATCTCCACCTCACCACTCAATCCTACAAATGATCCCATCGATATAAATATCAGATAGTTAAGATATTTAATCGCTTTCATTTGTGAGTATTTTATACCACCCGCCTTTGATTCAAATCAATCAAACTCAGGGGTTTAGATGGGTTTTGCAACGGGGCACACACTTCACTTTACCACCCAGTTGACATATCAATAATTATAGAGTAGAGAAGCACAGCCAGCCGATAAAGAATCAAACTTTTAAGCATTTAAACGCAAAATAACTTCATAACCATCAAAAACACAAGAAAACAAATTTAAAACAATATTATCACTAATAAAAAACAACAAACTCAAAGTTATACCCAAAAAAATAATCCTTTATTTTTAGCATGTTAATCAAAGTAAAAATATCTACAACTAAAATCACACCATACAAATGATTAGTTTTATTAATGCGTACATATATTTTTTCTCGTTTGAGCAACACAATAAGATTGGTTAATATATCTCCTGTGTTAAGGAGACGGTTTGATATGACTGGTGAAGCGTCCCAGACAAGCCCAACTCTGCGCACATAGGTGTAACTTTGGTGTGGAGATAGAAATATGACAAACTTATTTGAACGTCTAGTTAACAGCTATAAGCGTGTTTTTGTTGAACTTTATACAGCACGTGAGCTGTAATCGTTTACCGCTTAATCTGAATTAATACTGATTTGCTTTGAAGTTTTGTTAGCGCAAAACGAGCCCCCTTCTCATTAAGTTGGGGGCTTTTTGTTTTTATTATCCAACGATTATGACGAATATGGTGACTCATTAAAGGCAAGCCGACTTTGTTTCAATTGTGTGAACTACTCATTAAGAGGTATTTAGTCGTTTAAGTCGGTATATTTTAAATCGAATGCATTAGAAATGCTGCACATATTGCTAACATATTAAAATAAATTACTTTTTTAAAGATGCGTTTTATATATAAAAAAGGAGCGAAAAATTTCGCTCCTTTTTAGTTGTGCTAAGTTGTGGTTTTATCAATAAAAACCCTAGCCTAAGTTCACTCTCGCATTGCGGAACATCCGCATCCATGGGCTGTCTTCACCCCAGTTATCAGGGTGCCAAGAGTTAGCCACAGTTCTAAATACCCGCTCAGGGTGTGGCATCATCAATGTCACACGGCCATCAGTGGTACAGATACCTGTTAAGCCGTTTGGCGAACCATTGGGGTTTTGTGGATATTGGGTCGCAATCTCACCTTTACCATTCACAAAACGCAGCGCAATAGTGCCTGAGGCTTCTGCTAACGCTAACGCCTGCGCGCTGGCAAATTCCGCATGACCTTCACCGTGGGATACGGCGATAGGCATACGAGAGCCTGCCATACCTTGGAAGAACAACGAAGGACTTTGTTGCACTTCGACCAAGCTAAAACGCGCTTCAAAACGCTCTGAACGGTTACGCACAAAACGTGGCCAATGCTCGCTACCTGGGATAATTTCCTTCAGGTTTGATAGCATTTGACAGCCGTTACACACTCCGAGCGCAAAGCTTGAATCACGTTCGAAGAAACGTGAAAACTCATCGCGAGCACGCTCGTTAAACAAAATCGACTTAGCCCAACCTTCACCGGCACCTAATACGTCACCGTAGGAGAAGCCACCACAGGCCACCAGACCTTGGAAATCTTCAAGGCTAATGCGACCTGACAGAATGTCAGACATATGCACGTCGCGGCTCTCAAACCCGGCGCGATCAAACGCGGCCGCCATTTCGACATGGGAGTTAACGCCCTGCTCACGCAGAATCGCCATCTTAGGTGCTACACCTTTGAGGATATAAGGCGCAGCAACGTCCTCGCTTGGATCAAAGCTTAAGTTAACCGTTAAGCCTAAATCCGTTTCATCCTGCTTGAGTTTGAACTCTTCAAGCGCACACGCTGGGTTATCACGCATGGCTTGCATACGATAGGTGGTTTCTGACCACACTGTACGCAATGCAACACGGGTATCACTGAAGATTTCACGCGCGCCATCTTTAATGGTGATGCGTTGATCATCGGCCAAAGTCCCGATCACATGGCAAGGAACGCCTGCGATGGCAAACTGGGCAGCAATTTTTGCAGCATTATCGCGGCTCACTTGTAGCACAGCGCCGAGTTCTTCATTAAAGAGTCTTTCTAAATCAGTGCCCTGTAGATCTTCTACATCTATATCTAAGCCAGTATTACCCGCAAAAGCCATTTCCACTAAGGTCGTGAATAAACCACCGTCACTGCGATCGTGGTAAGCAATCACTAACTTGTTAGCCACCAGCTTTTGCATGGTTTCAAAGAAACCACGTAATAGCGCGGCATCGTCTAAGTCTGGTGCGACATCGCCTAACTCACCGTAAACCTGCGCTAAACAAGAACCGCCTAAACGGTTTTGGCCCGCGCCCAAATCGACTAACAGTAAAGACGTTTCGCCTTTATCGCTGCGCAGCTCTGGCGTTACCGTGTTACGAATGTCCTGCACTACACCAAAGGCGGTGATGACCAATGACATTGGTGATGTCACGGTTTTATTCACACCATCTTGCTGCCAAGCGGTTTTCATCGACATGGAGTCTTTACCGACCGGAATGGTCAAGCTCAGCTCTGGACACAATTCTTCACCGACGGCTTTCACCGCTTCATAAAGACCCGCGTCTTCACCAGGGTGACCCGCTGCTGACATCCAGTTGGCAGACAATTTGATGCGTTTAAATGAACCAATATCAGCACCGGCAATGTTCATAATCGACTCTGCCACCGCCATACGGGCTGAGGCACCAAAATCGAGTAGCGCCAGCGGCGTACGTTCACCCAGTGACATGGCTTCGCCAGCATAGGTATCAAAACTTGCCGCAGTCACCGCGCAGTCGGCCACTGGCACCTGCCATGGACCAACCATTTGGTCACGGTTAACTAAACCCGTTACCGTGCGGTCGCCAATGGTGATAAGGAAGGTTTTGTCGGCGACAGTCGGTAAGCTCAGTACACGCTTAACCGCATCTTTCACATCGATTTGACTTTGCTCAAGCGCAGGAGAAACCGCCTTAGCAGATACCACATTACGGCTCATCTTAGGTGCTTTACCTAATAACACTTCAAGTGGTAAATCGATGGGGTTATTATCAAAATGACTGTCAGCTAAGGTTAAATGCTGCTCTTGTGTCGCTTCACCCACAACCGCAAACGGTGCACGCTCACGCTCACAAATCGCCGTAAATAGGGGTAGATCTTCGGCAGCAACCGAAAGCACATAACGCTCCTGCGACTCGTTACACCAGATTTCCAGCGGACTCATGCCCGGCTCATCCGATGGCACATTGCGCAGATTAAAGATGCCACCACGGTCGCCATCATTTACCAACTCAGGGAACGCGTTAGATAAACCGCCCGCGCCCACGTCGTGGATAAATTGAATGGGGTTCTTGTCACCTAGTTGCCAGCAGCGGTCAATCACTTCCTGGCAGCGACGCTCCATTTCGGGGTTTTCACGTTGCACTGAGGCAAAATCTAAGTCTTCACTTGATTGGCCAGATGCCATAGAAGATGCCGCGCCGCCACCCAAACCGATGTTCATCGCAGGGCCGCCAAGTACAATCAGCTTAGCGCCGACAGTGATCTCACCTTTTTGTACATGCTCTTCGCGAATATTACCTAAGCCACCCGCTAACATAATCGGCTTATGGTAACCACGCACTTCTACACCATTATGGCTAGAGACTTCTTGCTCATAGGTGCGGAAATAACCTAATAACGCAGGACGACCAAACTCGTTGTTAAACGCGGCGCCACCAAGCGGGCCTTCGGTCATAATATCCAGAGCGCTAACGATGCGATCTGGCTTACCGTAGTTGCCTTCCCAAGGTTGAACAAAGCCAGGGATTTTTAAATTCGATACGCTAAAGCCTGTTAAACCCGCTTTAGGTTTTGAGCCGCGACCCGTTGCGCCTTCGTCGCGAATTTCACCGCCAGAGCCAGTCGCCGCACCAGGATAAGGGCTGATTGCTGTAGGATGGTTGTGGGTTTCCACTTTCATCAATACGTGCATTGGCTCAGTGTGGTAACTGTAAACACCGTTTGGATCGGGGAAGAAACGTCCCGCCACCGAGCCTTCCATCACAGCGGCGTTATCTTTATAGGCAGATAACACATGATCTGGTGTGGCTTCGAAGGTATTTTTAATCATTTTGAACAGTGACTTAGGCTGCGCCTTACCATCAATAGTCCAATCAGCGTTAAAAATCTTGTGACGACAGTGCTCTGAGTTGGCCTGAGCAAACATCATCAGTTCGATATCATTTGGATTGCGGTTCAAACGGACAAAGTTTTCGACTAAATAATCGATTTCATCTTCCGCAAGGGCTAAGCCCATTTCGACGTTGGCCACTTCGAGCGCACGGCGACCTTCAGCCAACACGTTCACACTCTTGAAAGGCGCAGGTTCAGTGCGCTTAAACAGCACATCGGCCTTTGCAAAATCGTTCAGAACCACTTCAACCATACGGTCGTGCAATAAACCCTGTAAGGTTTGTTGCTGCTCAGCGGTTAAAGTGTCTGACTCAACATAATAGGCAACACCACGCTCTAAACGCTTCACCTTACCGAGACCACAATTGTGGGCGATATCAGTAGCTTTAGAGGACCATGGGGAAATTGTGCCGGGGCGAGGAGTAACAAACAGCAGTGAACCTTGGGGGGTATGGGCTTCGATAGCAGGTCCATAGGTGAGAATTTTTTCAAGTTGCTCGCGCTCAGTAGGCTTAAGCAACTCGCTCAAATCCGCTAAATGAACATACTCAGCATAGATTTGGCGTACCGGAAGCGCCGCGCTTACGCAGGCCTCCATTAGCTTTTGCACTCTAAACGTCGAGAGTGCTGGGGCTCCGCGGATGATCTCCATCACGTCAATTCACCTTATTATTTATAATTGCAGGGGTCAGAGATGGCGCTATTATAGGGAAATGTCTGTCACAAATCACCTGTGACCTTACGCAAAACAGTGTTTCCTATAAGATAAAAAGCGCGCTTTTTATCCTCCTTTGTGTGCCATTGAGTACGATTTTTTTACGTAATTGGCAACAAACGGATATAATCACAGCAATGTCAGCCAAGTTATCTTAGTTCCCCCGCTGACTTCCCACTATTCATCGTACTGATTTTATTTAATAAAGTGTATTTAATGACTCGATTTTTGTTCGCTATTATCTTGGGTTTCCTACTGACTGCCTGTCAGCAAGAGACTGTGGAAGAAACAGAATTCGTCCCACATAAACTCACCGAATTAAGAGTCGGCACCCTCTATGGCCCACAAATTTACATGACCTCAGGCCAAGGCAACAGTGGCTTCGATTATGATATGGCTGTGCTCTTTGCCGAATATCTCGATGTTCCCTTAAAAATGGTGCCCTATACAAATCTTGCAGAGCTTTATGATGCGCTGAAAAAAAACGAGATCGATCTCATTGCTGCTGGCATGACCGAAACCCCTGCTCGTCGAGAGCATTTTCGTTTAGGTCCACCTTTGTATCGCGTTAATCAAGTATTGGTTTACCGTGAAGGCATGCCAGTACCTAAAAATATCTCTGATTTGAAAGGAAAGATCACTGTTATTGCCGACTCTTCGTTTGTCGAAACATTAACTCAATTACAGAAACGTCATCCAACACTGGTGTGGGATCAAGTCACTGATAAAGATAACGAAGAACTGCTGACGATGATCGCCAATAAGGAAATTGACTACACCATTGCAGACTCGAGCAGCGTGCAAATTAACCGCCGATATTTACCCGTCTTACGCTCTGGATTAGTACTGGAAGAAAAACTCAATGTTGTCTGGTTGTTGCCCCCCACCCATAGCGATGGCTTGATGAGTCAATTGCTAGCATTTTGGCATCAAGAGAAACTCGCTGGTACACTCGATCACCTTAACGAGAAGTACTTTGGCCATGTTAAACGTTTCGACTATATCGACACACGCGCCTTCCTGCGCGCAATCGAAACCGTTTTACCACGTTATCGGCAGCACTTTGAAACCCACGCAGGTGACTTAGATTGGCGTAAATTGGCCGCAACCAGTTACCAAGAATCCCACTGGAATCCTAATGCCCGCTCACCTACTGGCGTGCGCGGTATGATGATGCTGACACAGCCGACAGCAAAAGAGATTGGGATCACCAATAGACTCGACGCCGAAGAAAGTATTCGCGGCGGAGCGGCTTATTTACGGGATATGATTAACCGCCTACCTGAATCGATCCCCGAAAGCCAACGTATGTGGTTTGCACTGGCATCCTACAATATCGGTTATGCCCATGTAGAAGATGCGCGAAAACTTGCCGAATCCATGGAGTTAAACCCTAACGCTTGGCAGGACCTTAAAAAGGTATTGCCACTGCTACAAAAACGTAAATACTACCAAAAGACACGCTATGGTTACGCCCGAGGTAGCGAAGCCGTCCATTACGTGGATAGTATTCGCCGCTATTACGACACCTTAGTCTGGGTAGATAATCAATCTAAACAACAAAATAGCGAAGAAGTTGCACCGAGCGACCTCACTGCGGAAGAAACACCCGTACCAGCGCCAGGCACCTTAAGCCCTGATAAACCCAAATAGTCCCCCAAAACTGGCGCATAAATATTTGAATTGCACCGCAACGTTGATATTAAATAGCGTTAAGCCTTAGATTTTAATCTTAGATTAAGTGAATGCACGCTAAAGTGGGGCGATTTTGGGTAAAAACGCTGCTTTATCGCGCAGATGCATCATGGGGGATTGCCGCCTGATATCTCTGCTGATACTGTCGTAATGACAGATAAAGACAATAATGATTGCAGCGTTAACCATTGTCCTCTGAACAAAATGGTAACCAAAGCAAAATAGCCTTAACTTAAACAATAACAAGATTGAAAACGGGGTCTATATGAGAAGAAAAACCATCAATAACAACGCATCTCGCCGTCGCACCTTACTGAAAATCCGCCATCGCCGGGTGCTAAATCGCCACAAACTGTTTTTTACCTTTCTGCAAGCCCAAGACTAAATCGAGAGATAACACCGTTTAGTCCTTAAGTTATTATCCCCTGCTGCGCCTTTTGAGCCTGTTTCAAAACCTTCTTTTCCTCCCGACGACGTTTAAAAAAACGGCTCAATTGGTCAGCACAATCCTGCGCTAACACGCCAGATGTCACCTCAACTTGATGATTAAAAGCGGGATGTTGCAAGAGATTAAGCACAGTTCCAGCGGCTCCCGTCTTTTCATCCCGAGCCCCAAATACCACTCTGGCAATACGACTATGCACCATAGCGCCAGCACACATAGCGCAAGGCTCAAGAGTCACATATAAGGTTGCATCAAGGAGCCGATAATTTTCAACGGTTTGCCCTGCGGCACGCAAACAGAGGATCTCAGCATGGGCACAGGGATCATGCTGACTGATAGACAAGTTATACCCAGTCGCGATTTGCTGCCCATCTTTAACTAAGACTGCCCCAACCGGCACTTCGCCCTCAGCTTCGGCTTTTTCTGCCATGGCCATCGCGACCCGCATCCAATGCTCATCTTGTTGATTTTGTTCCACTCACGCCCTCAATTCATCAACCTCAAATAAGGCCAGATTATATCAGCAAACTATTGATACTTCATGGTTATAGCTAATTTGAAACGCAACGAGATCACTACGCTATACTTGAATGACTACCTGAACTAATTTGAACATACTAATGACTCGATACTCTTGGCAGTTTTTAATTTTGATGATTAGTGCAAGTTTTTCTTTCACTATGCTGTATGGCAAACCATTTAAAACTGACATTAATTATTATGAGCTGAATCTCGAACTGGTACGATCTATTATCTGTTTATTTATGATGTTCTATATTGCCCATATCCGCAGTTGCAACCGAATCTACTTTTGGTTAATAACTGGCTGTAGCTGCTTATTTTTTGGAAATAATATGAACATCTTGGATGAGATCGCCATATTTGAAGAGAGTTACTATCAAGAAGTTGAAGATTTGCTTTCTAATACCGGAATAATATGCGCTTGGATTGGCGTATATAAGTTGATCCAGCAGCAGATAATCCGAACTAAAACACTTGATTATGAGGCGAATACAGACCCATTAACAGGACTACTAAATCGACGTAGTTTTAATCAAATGGCAAATATACACGAAAAGAGTGAAGAAAATTCGTACTTAATGCTTGATATAGATTACTTTAAACAAATTAATGATACTTATGGTCATTCTGCTGGTGATTCAGTACTTACTCAAGTCGCACAGTGCATCAGGCAATGTTTACGTAAAGAAGACAGGGTTGCCCGTTGGGGTGGTGAAGAGTTCCTAATTGAAATCAATAATTGCAATATCGACACAGCTAGAATAATCGCTGAAAAAATAAGAGTTCTAATCGAAAATTGCCATTTCAACGTTGGAAAACATATTTTACACATCACCGTCAGTATTGGCATTGCCAACGTCAGCGCCAAAAATCAAAACCCAGATGAAGTCATTAATCTTGCGGATAAATCATTATACCAAGCCAAACATCTGGGCCGAAACCGCGTAGTCAGTGCTGACGAGCTAGCACAATAAAAAAGGCGCACTTGGCGCCTTTCGTTAATTAATCATGTCATCAAGACAAGCAATTATTCCCACTCGATGGTTGCAGGTGGCTTACCTGAAATATCGTAAACCACGCGGGAGATACCGTCGATTTCGTTGATGATACGGTTTGATACGCGGCCAAGGAAATCATATGGCAAATGTGCCCAGTGCGCGGTCATAAAGTCGATGGTTTCAACGGCGCGCAGTGACACCACCCAATCGTATTTACGGCCATCACCCATCACACCCACAGAGCGAACTGGTAAGAACACGGTAAAGGCTTGGCTGACTTTGTTATAAAGATCAGCTTTGTGCAGCTCTTCGATGAAAATTGCATCAGCGCGGCGCAGCAAATCACAGTATTCTTTCTTCACTTCGCCCAGTACTCGTACGCCTAAGCCTGGGCCAGGGAATGGGTGGCGGTAAAGCATGTTGTATGGCAGACCTAACTCGAGACCAATCTTACGCACTTCATCTTTAAAGAGTTCACGCAGTGGCTCAACCAGACCTAGCTCCATATCATCTGGCAAACCGCCAACGTTATGGTGCGATTTGATCACGTGTGCTTTACCAGTGGCGCTACCTGCAGATTCAATCACGTCAGGATAGATAGTACCTTGGGCTAACCATTTCGCATTAACGCATTTTTTGGCTTCTTCATCGAAAATTTCAACGAATACGCGGCCAATAATTTTACGTTTAGCTTCAGGATCAGCTTCGCCTTTAAGTGCATCAAGGAAACGGTTTTCCGCATCCACATGGACAATATTGAGACCGAAGTGGTCACCAAACATTTCCATCACTTGCTTCGCTTCGTTCAATCGTAGCAAACCGTTATCAACAAATACGCAGGTCAGCTTCTTACCAATCGCACGGTGCAGCAGCATAGCAACAACGGAAGAGTCGACACCACCTGAAAGACCTAAAATCACTTCATCATCGCCCACTTGCTTTTTCAAGCGCTCGATAGCGTCTTCAATGATTGATGAAGGTTTCCAGTTTGCGGCACAACCACAGATATCTAAGGCAAAATGTGACAGCATACGCATGCCTTGACGGGTATGGGTCACTTCAGGGTGGAACTGCACGCCGTAAAAACGTTTTTCCTCACAGGACATGGCCGCAAATGGACAAGTATCGGTTTTAGCTACGGCCACAAAGCCTTCTGGAATCGCCGACACTTTATCGCCATGGCTCATCCACACATCGAGCAGGGACTTACCATCGCTGCTAACGGCATCTTCGATACCTTTAAACAGGGCAGATTCAGCAAGCATTTCAATTTGGGCATAACCAAATTCGCCTTCACCCACGCCTTGGATCACTTTACCCCCAAGCTGTTCAGACATGGTTTGCATGCCATAGCAAATACCAAGAACAGGTACGCCAGCATTAAACACATATTCAGGTGCGCGGGGAGAGTTATCAGCGGTCACGCTTTCAGGGCCGCCCGCGAGGATAATGCCGTTCGGGGCAAACTCACGAATTTGGGCTTCAGTCACATCCCATGCCCATAACTCACAGTAAACACCAATTTCACGGATACGACGGGCAATCAGTTGGGTGTACTGAGATCCAAAATCGAGGATCAGTATCTTATGCTCATGAATATCGCTCATGGATAACCTTTATTTCATCTATTGTTTTAACTTAGCTCAAGACGAGAGGTTCAATCTTGAGGGCATACGGATCTTAATACCGGGGCGGCAAACTGCCGCCCCGGTATTACAAACGCTTAAGAACCTGAACGATAGTTCGGCGCTTCTTTAGTGATAGTCACATCGTGCACGTGGGACTCGCCCATGCCTGCAGAGGTTACTTTCACAAACTGGGCTTTTTCATTCAGCTCTTGGATAGTGGCACAGCCTGTTAAGCCCATGCATGAACGTAAACCGCCCATATGTTGATGGATGATTTCCTTCAGCTTGCCTTTGTAAGGTACACGGCCTTCAATGCCTTCTGGCACAAGCTTGTCGGCAGCATTGTCAGATTGGAAATAACGATCGGAAGAACCTTGCGACATGGCTCCTAGTGAGCCCATACCGCGGTATGACTTATAAGCGCGGCCTTGGTACAGTTCAGTTTCGCCCGGTGCTTCATCAGTACCTGCGAACATTGAGCCGGCCATAATGCATGATGCACCCGCCGCTAACGCTTTGGCTAAGTCACCCGAGAAACGTACGCCACCGTCGGCAATTACAGGAATACCTAATCCTTTTACGGCTTCGGCGGCATCCGAAACCGCAGTAATTTGTGGCACGCCCACACCCGTCACGA
The DNA here is from genome assembly GCF_022410515.1 of Shewanella cutis. GTDB lineage: Bacteria > Pseudomonadota > Gammaproteobacteria > Enterobacterales > Shewanellaceae > Shewanella > Shewanella cutis. Next base: position 374,010 of record NZ_JACSDI010000001.1, read on the forward strand.
TACGTGTGGTACAGATAGAACCAGGGCCAATACCCACTTTAACCGCGTTAACACCAGCTTCAACTAGGGCTAATGCGCCTTCAGCTGTCGCCACGTTACCACCGATAATCTGTAAATCTGGGTGTTTAGCACGGGTTTCACGGATACGTTGGAGTACGCCTTCAGAATGGCCATGGGAAGAGTCAATCAGTAGCACGTCGACACCAGCTTTCACCAGCGCATCGACACGCTCTTCGTTACCCGCACCCGCACCAACGGCAGCGCCCACACGTAAACGACCTAATTCGTCTTTACAGGCATTGGGTTTACGCTCGGCTTTCTCGAAGTCTTTAACTGTGATTAAGCCTTTCAGCTTAAAGTTATCATCAACAACTAACACTTTTTCGATACGGTGAGAGTGCATTAATTTTTGCACTTCATCTAACTTAGTGCCTTCCGCAACCGTGACCAAACGCGCTTTAGGCGTCATCACTTCTTCTACGGTTTTGCTCCAGTCAGTCACGAAACGTACGTCACGGCCAGTGATAATACCCACCAATTCATTGGCTTCGTTGACCACAGGGTAACCTGCAAAACCATTCTTGGCAGTTAGTACTTTTAAATCAGCCAGCGTGGTTGAAGGTGTCACGGTTACTGGCTGTTGAACTACGCCTGCTTCGTAAATTTTAACTTTACGAACTTCTTCGGCTTGCTTCTCAATGCTCATGTTTTTATGGATAAAACCTAAGCCACCTTCCTGTGCCATGGCGATCGCAAGGCGCGCTTCGGTCACTGTGTCCATCGCAGCAGACACAAGCGGAATATTCAGTTCAATGGTATTGGTCAGGCGAGTTTTAAGAATGGCAGTGTTTGGGAGTACAGTAGAATGCGCAGGAACAAGTAACACATCGTCAAAGGTTAGCGCTTCTTTAATTAAACGTAGCATTGGCAACATCTCCCCAGTTGAGTAGGATTTTAGAGGTGAAATATTGCGGCGGGATTATACCTTGCATCTGGGGGGCGGTAAATGGAAAATAGTGAAAAAATCCCATTTGCGCGAGAAAACACATGCAAGTCCCTAAAAATAATATTTATACCGTCTCACGCCTCAATGGTGAAGTCAGACAAATTCTCGAGGGGCAACTGGGTAAGATCTGGCTAAATGGGGAAATTTCCAACTTTTCTGCCCCCAGTTCAGGCCATTGGTATTTAACCCTTAAAGATCATTATTCACAAATTCGCTGTGCCATGTTTAAAGGGCGCAACCAAAGCGTTAGCTTTAAACCCGTGAATGGCCAGCAGGTGATCGTAAAAGGTGCGATTAGCGTTTACGAGCCGCGTGGCGACTATCAATTATTGATAGAATCAATGCTTCCGGCTGGAGACGGCTTACTCGCGCAGCAATTTGAAGCGTTGAAAATGAAACTCGCCGCGCAGGGATTATTTGCAGCAGACACTAAACGCGCACTACCCAAAAATATCCAACGCATTGGGGTTATCACCTCCCCGACAGGCGCAGCGATCCGTGATGTCTTACATGTGCTTGCACGTCGCGACCCATCGATTGAAGTGATTATTTATCCAACACAAGTTCAGGGCGAAAATGCGGATGTGAATATCTGCCAAGCAATCAATATCGCCAATCAACGACTTGAGGTAGATGTATTACTGCTCACCCGCGGCGGTGGCTCGTTAGAAGATTTATGGTGTTTTAACAGCGAAGCCCTCGCCCATACCATTTATAACAGCGCCCTGCCGGTAGTGAGTGCCGTGGGCCATGAAGTCGATACCACGATAAGCGACTATGTTGCCGATGTGCGTGCCCCCACACCGTCTGCAGGCGCAGAGCTGCTCTCACAGGACAGTGACAATAAAAGCCAACGTTTAGCCACAGTACTTGCCCGCCTTAAACAGAGCGTAAGCCACTATCAACTCAAGCAAGAGAGACGCTTAAGCTTACTTGAACACAGGTTGCAACGCTTAGATCCTAAGCGCACCTTGCAGCAGTTTGAGCAGCGTTTCGATGAGATGCAATTACGCCTCGAAGCGGCGTTTGCCAACAAGTCGCATGGCTTGAGCCGCCGTCAGCAGCAACTGACAAGTCGCCTAGAGCAACAATCGCCAAAACATAAACTCACACTTGAGGCCAATCGTTTGAGCTATTTAGCCACTCGCTTGCAGGATGCGATGCAGGACAAACTCAGCCACAGCGGGCAGCGGATTAAATATGTAGCCCATCAGTTAGAGACTGTCAGTCCATTGGCGACATTGAGCCGCGGTTACAGCATCACCACAGATGCAAATCACCAAATCATTGAGAATGCAGCCCAGCTAAACGTTGGTGATAGCATGCATACCCGCCTATTGCATGGACAAGTCGTTTCGACCGTCACCAAGGTTATTCAAAGGGAATGATGCTGAACTGGGTTAATACCCAGTCAGGCGCCCCCAATTATTCCACTCAATTGAACAAACAAAAAAGCGCCCGCAGGCGCTTTAGTCTTTAGTCTTTAGTCTTTAGTCTTTAGTCTTTAGTCTTTAGTCTTTAGTCTTTAGTCTTTAGTAATTGACCACACTTAATTACCTATCTTTGGCTCAATCACGGCCTGTTGCTGACTATAACCATTCAGCCCTTTGTTGGCCGATTTCACCACATTTAAGGCTTCGGTCGTCAATGTATTGTGACCATTGAGCAGATCGTTCAAAGTACCATAATCCGCCTGGACTAAGCCTAATTCACGTAGCATGGCATCGATAACTGGCGCATTGGCACGGTAATTTAACGCAGCGCTAGTCACTTGTTCAGCGATTCCACCTTGGTTGATGGCTGTGCCATCAGCACCCGCGGCAAATTGATGACCTGCACCATAACCTTGAAGAATCTTAATGCCTTCAATGTTTTCTAGCGGTTTAACCGCTTGAGCAACAATTTCTGGCAAGGCTTTTAAGATAGCAAGGGATTTTTGTAGGGCGATCTGCTCATCACTTAAGACGTTTTCAGCTTCGTAAAGTGCTTGTTTACCCGCAGCTTCAACGGCATACACTTTTTCATCCGCTTCGGCCTGCAGTTTTTTCGCATCGGCACTGGCACGTGCTTCAATCAAAATCGCACTCGATCTGTCTTCAGCGGCACGTTTCTCAGCTTCGGCCTGTACTGTTACGCCGACGGCATCACGCTCTGCTTCCTTCCGGGCATCAATCACTTCAATCTCTTTGCGACGATTAGCTTCCGCTATTTGGCGCGCTGTAATTACGGCTTCTTCTTTTTCAACTTTCAGCTTTTCCGCTTCTGCTGCGCGAGCGCGGGCGGCAGACTCTTCTTCCGATTTGGCGGCTACCGCGATGCGTTTTTCCTGCTCAGCGACTTCAATATCACGTTGCTGCTGAATGCGTGATTGCTCAATTGACTTATGCTTTTCAATCTCGCGGGTTTCAATATCTTTGGTCTTTTCAATTTCTGCGGTTTCGATAGCACGTTCTTTGGCAATTTCAGCTTCGCGCTCTTCACGGGCCTTGTTTTCTTTCTGCTTAATGATTTCCGCTTTTTGATCGGCGCGTTTAAATTCAAGTGATTGCTGCTGGATAAGACGTGCTTCTTCCTCTGCCTTTTCAATCTCCAGCGATTCTTTTTCAGCCTCTAAGTTGCGCTGCTCAATCTTAATGCGGTTTTCCTGCTGAATATCGTTCGTTTCTTTACGCTTTTCTTCAATAATTTTAGCTAGACGCGCGCGACCTTCGGCGTCGAATGCGTTGTTTTCATTAAAAAACTGCAGATCAGTTTGATCAAACCCCGTCAAGGAAACTGATTCAAGTTCGAGCCCGTTTTTCTCTAAATCGTTGGCGACGTTATTCTGTACCCGCTGCACAAAATCAGCGCGCTGCTCATGCATCTCTGTCATGGTCATTTCAGCCGCAACCGCACGCAATACGTCGACAAACTTAGACTCCATCAGCTTTTTCAGCTCTTCGACTCGTGTGGTACGGGTACCTAAGGTTTGTGCCGCCATTGAGATACCATCGGCATTGGGTGCGACACGCAGATAGAAGTCAGCTTTAACATCGACACGCATTCTATCTTTGGTGATCAGCGCATCTTTTTGGGTTTTCTCCACCTCAATTCGCAGGGTATTCATGTTCACTGCGATGGTTTCATGCAGCACAGGCAGGACGATCGCGCCGCCGTCTTTAATAATTTTTTCGCCGCCAAAACCAGTACGCACAAAAGCCATTTCCTTCGTCGCACGTTTATATAATTTGGCAAAAATCAGGCCGATCACTATCAGGCCAATCAACACCATTCCAGCAATCAACAACACAAAATAGCTTGAACTGGAGACTTCGTTTAACACTTCCATTTGCTTTCCTTTTTCGTTAATGGCTTTCGATATTTAATTATCAAAGCGAGTCGCTGACCAGACTCTTCCCTCTCTTTTAAGCAGCACCACTTGAGTACCACTGGCAAACTCGATACCTGAGGTTTCAGGCTCGACTAATACATAATGTTTTTGTTGATGTTTATCGCGAACAACGGCTTCCGATGGCATGCCTTTAATGGCACAACCTAAGGTGATAGTGCCGACATAACCGCTTAAGTCATCAAGGGAGATGGCGGTAGATTCATTTTTGGGGAGCAAATCGGCCAGAACTCGGCCAAGATAGCGACAAGACAATGCACTGCCTACTACGGCGATAGGTAAGGTAAATAGTTGCGGCAGCAAGGTAGCCGATACCATTAAGCTAATGTAATTAACGAGATAGCCAACAATAGCGAAACTGGTTAATGCAAGCACAAACCAGATAAGTAGCGGCAAACGATTGAGACAAAGCCAGCCAGCAATACCTGTGAGTCCAGAGCCACCGATGTCAGCATCGTACTCCACATCAGCGGGCACCCACTGATCTAAGGCACTCATCATGCTTAAGCCAATGAGGAGGGCTAAGGCTTCAAAGACACCAAGGACAAGCACGCAGGCAAAGGCAATAGTGTAAGGTAGGTTAGGCTGTTCAACTAAAAACGCCCACATAGTCATCTCCTTTAACGATACAGCATTCCATTTACTTCACTGTAATTATCAACTTACGGGTGACAGAATAGCAAGGTGGGCCTAGTTTCCAAACAAAAATTTATCCTAAAACGGACTTTGACAAAATCCTTGCTGCGCCATAATGGCGCGAGCCATTACTGGCTAATGACGTACACGTCCTCCCTTTAAGGGTTTTAGTGTGCTGTGCTTTTGGCTGCATGATATTATCATGCTGTTATTGTTATTTTTTGTGCTAATACATAATACCAATCACATTAAATATCTAATCAGTTCAGAGCCTCACAGGCATCTCAATCCAAGGCGCATTGACGAAGAAATGGTTATTCCCTTTTAAGTCAATGTAACACGGGAGTGAGATGCCTGCGAGGCTCCCGAAGGGCGGGGTTAAACGGGCTTTATACTGCGTTTAAGGCTTTCGACAGAGCGCCACTATGCCTTCAAGCCTTCGCCTTGTCTAAAGCCCGTTTAACTCCCGCTGAATGAACAGATATTTAATACGATTGGTATAACGACTGCACGTTGAGATTGAGTCTATGGATACCGCGATGAACACCAAACAACCTACACCAAGTTACGATAAACTCACGGCTCATTTTCAAAAAATTTCACATTTTGAGCATTTTAGTGCATTAGGCGATTGGGATCAGGCTGCAATGATGCCCTTGGGTGGCGGCAGTGAGCGTGGTGATGCCATGGCCGAACTGGCATTGCATATCCATACCCTTAAAACGGCCCCTCACCTTGGTGACAATCTCGCCCTTGCCGCGCAAGAAGTGCTTACCTCAGAACAACACGCCAACCTAAGGGAAATGCAATATCAATATCGGCAGGCAACCTTAGTGCCCGGCGAGCTGGTTCAAGCCAAAACCAAGATGGCCTATCAGTGTGAAAACGCTTGGCGCGAGCAACGCAAAAACAATGATTGGCAAGGCTTTAAACCTAATCTTAAGGCGATAATCGCCCTTGCGAGGGAAGAAGCTTTAATCCGCGCACAAGCGCAAAATGTTTCCCCCTATGATGCCCTGCTCGATAAATTTGAGCCTGGCATGACTACCGCAAAGCTTGAGCAAACCTTCGGTAATTTAAAAACTTGGCTCCCCACGCTCATCCAAAAGGTACTCGAAAAACAAGCCGGTGAGCCAACACTTAAGCTTAACGGCCCCTTCGATATCAAGGCGCAGCAAGCCCTTGGCCTCGATGTGATGGCGTATTTAGGATTTGATTTTAACCATGGCAGGCTCGATATCAGTAGCCACCCATTCTGCGGCGGTGTACCGAGTGATGTGCGCATCACGACGCGTTATAACCAAGCCGATTTTAGTAGTGCTATCATGGGCATAGTGCATGAAACTGGCCACGCCCGTTATGAACAGGGTTTACCGAAACAATGGCGCGGTCAGCCCGCAGGACTGGCTCGTTCCATGGGCGTCCATGAGAGCCAAAGCTTATTTTGTGAAATGCAGCTCGGTGCCAATCCCGCGTTTTTACGGCAATTGCAGCCACTGATTAATCAACACTTAGGTTGCGAGTTCAGCGCCCAAGACTTGGCAAGACACTACACCCGCGTCAATCCAGGGCTTATCCGAGTTGATGCCGATGAAGTCACTTATCCTTGCCATATTTTATTGCGCTTTGAGGCCGAAAAAGCCTTTATTGACGGCAGTTTGAGCGTGGATGACCTACCCGACTTTTGGTCAAGCCAGATGCAACAACTGCTCGGGATCAATACCGAGGGTAACTATCGCGATGGGTGTATGCAGGATATCCATTGGGCAGTCGGTGAGCTTGGCTATTTCCCCAGCTATACCCTAGGCGCCATGTATGCCGCCCAATGCCGTTTTGCAATGGAGCGAAGCTTAGGCCCGATTGAAAACCTCATCGATAATTGCCAGTTATCCCAAGTCTTCAACTGGCTTGGCAAGCATATTTGGTCTAAAGGCTCATTACTGACAACGGATGAACTCATCATTCAAGCCACGGGTGAACCATTAAATGGCCAATATTTGGCCAAACACTTGAAGCAACGTTATTTGGGATAAACAGACGAGATGATAGCAGCACTGCCGAGTTTCAAAGCTTTTGCTGCGATTTCGGTATATAATCCCGGACTTATTTATTCAAACTGTTTTGGACGGAAAAAGGTCGACCATGTTATTGCGTGCAATCACCCCACAGGATTGGGATGCTATTTTACAGATCCAGGAAGAATGTTACTCCCAATTGGATCCTGAACCCCTGCATGTATTGCAAAGCAAGTGGCACGTCTCACCTCAATCCTGTTTTGTGTTTGAGGTGAATGAAGCGGTAGTGGGCTATTGCCTCGCCCACCCGTGGACCACCAATATGCCCCCCGCACTTTATGAGCCCATCACCCATTTACCTAAGGCCGATACGCTGTATCTGCACGATATTGCCATATCGGCAAAAGCCCAAGGTTTAGGCGCAGGCACCAAGGCCTTAATGCGCTTAAAACAACTCGCTGATCGCTTTAACTTAAGCTCACTTTCTTTGGTTGCTGTGCAAGGCGCCGATAGCTATTGGCGTAAAATGGGCTTTAAACCTAAAGCCATTGAGAAATGCCTTGGCAGTTACACTGACGATGCCATGTACATGATTTATAAACTTAATCATCGAGATGAATAATGAACCCCACCCTAACGACGATAGGTTTACTCTGTCTTAGTAATATTTTTATGACCTTTGCTTGGTACGGACATTTAAAGTCCTTAGGCTCAAAGCCTTGGATTATCGCTGCCTTGGTCAGTTGGGGCATCGCCCTGTTTGAATACCTACTTCAAGTGCCGGCTAACCGTATCGGCTACACAGTGATGAATGTCGGACAATTAAAAATCCTACAGGAAGTCATTACCTTAAGCTTGTTTGTGCCCTTCGCCTACTTCTACATGAAGGAACCACTCAAACTCGATTATCTCTGGGCAGGTCTGTGCATCCTCGGTGCGGTGTATTTTATTTTTAGAAGCGAATTTAATTAATTTCAGAATTATTTCAGGACTTTTTCAGGAGAAAACCATGGCGCGTCAAGTGACTTACACCTTCAAAGGTGAGACGAAAACCATCGCCTTTAGTTACGCTAAACACCACGATTTATACGAAGCCGTAGCGGAAGCTGAAGGCATTGACTTAACCAAGTTTTTGGCGATGGAACAACAAATTGCGATGACCTCGCGCAAAGGCGCCAAAGCCGAAAAAGACTATCGCAAAGTTGAATTTGCCCGCTTTGGATTTAGCAATATCCACTTTGTACGTGATGAAGAACCCAAGGCCTAAGCCTTACCGTCATTTATCCATTTAGAATTAGGATCGCCGATGTTAAATGCTGAACATGCCAACTTTCCCCGCGCCGGATTCTTTCGCCGCCTAGGGGCAATAATCTATGACCTACTGCTCGCGGTCGCTGTGTATATGTTTGCGGGGGCCATTGGCTTTGGTATTTTCTTTGGACTCACCACGACAGGCCTCGTTAGCATGAATGGCTTTGAACATGTGTCCGACGCTCTCAATGGCACGCCGATTTACCATGGGATTTATCAACTTTGGTTAGCACTCTGCGTGGGGACTTTCTACGCGCTGTTTTGGAGTAAAGGTGGCCAAACTCTAGGAATGCGCGCCTGGCGCCTTAAAGTCCAGCATCCAAACGGCCAAAACTTAAGCCTTATCACCGCTTACGCTCGCATTGTTTGGTCATTACTTGGCATTGGTAACCTGTGGGTACTTATCAACGACGATAAACTCGCACTACAGGATATGATGACTCGCTCAGAAGTCGTCGTGCTATCAAAAGAAGCCAATCAAATGCGTAACTGGCATGGCGCTTAAATTAGCAGTCAAATCTCACAGTTAATCGCCTAATAAAAAACGACGCTATTGCGTAATGCCGTTCACTTAAGAATGAACGGCATTTTTCTTTGGCCTAACCGGGAACTTGTTTTTACTCATTTTAAGGACTCTTGGATATGCCCGTTCCCGCTTACCATCCAGCTTAAATTGCCGTGCATTTCGTTCTATATCCAATACCTCTCTCGGGATATTCTCCGGTGTTTGTGATGACAGTTGTGTCAACTTGAAGATCATATAACTCGCCGCATCCCGAAAACTCAGTTGATTGGGATGGACCGATGGCAAGCTTTTAGCCATCAGCAACATCTTATATCTAATCAGATTATAGGCCAGTAGCACGCCCCATAACGCTTGAGTCACCAGCTCCGGTAGTTGACTGCGGAGCGTAAAACGACTCTCCAACAGATGTTGTTTCATCTCCCTGTAGCCCAGTTCGATTTCCCATCGATGGGCATATAAGTCGACGATGTCTTCGCAGGGGTAACGCATCGGGTCTGTCAACGAGGTCAAAATGGCGACTGACTTACCTTTCACTGTCTTAGTGAGTAAACGCGCTTCAAGGGTATCTTGGAGCTGCGGCCATTTCTTTCTCCCTTGAGGCGTGGTGGTGAGTTTCACCCACTGGTCATGTTTCCCCAGCATTCGCACTACCTCATATTGAGTGCCTTTCTTCAATGGCAACAGCCAGTGGCTATCAGGTTGCGCTTGCTGCCAAGCGTGCAGCAGGCCGAGTGAGTAAAATCCTCGGTCAAATAGGGTTAGGCTGTGATTGGGAATGCTAGGAATGAGCTGAGAGGCTAAGTTCATTTCATTTTCGGCAACCGAATCAAAGGCGCTGTTGACCAACAAATGGCTGCTTAACTCCATCAAGCAAACCATGCGAATTTGCGGATAAGCCGCTTCGCCTGAAGCGTTTGCGGTTCGCGCAAAGGCGGCTTGATTTTGGACACTGTCGGGTGTCCGCCACACGACACCGTCAACACCATACAATAAGACCGCACCAATAAGGGTGTTCAGCTCTCGCGTGCCTGGTATTGGCGCTGCGACTAAACACTTCTCGAATAACCTCACTGCCCAATCGTTTACGCGCCTAAGTCACGGCACTGCGTGCAACATAATCAATCTCTTGCGGCAAAACAATGTCGAGTTTGTTGATGAGTGACCGAACAGACTCCCCTCGGAACAACGCCATTCCGATGACGGCCCAAATCATCGCGTCCATCGGCAATTTACGCCGTCTTAATGTAGCAACGCCCTGGGAGTCTAAACAAGATTGAATTAACTCAGGTTCTAACACATCCGCTAAGCAGGTGAATTCGGTTAGGCGGGTAATATGAGTGCGGGCGAGTGCTTCTGAGAGTTGCATAAAAAATCCGATGACCTCATGTCATCGGATTTTGATCTTTTCAGCGAGATCGTCAAGCGATCTGTCTTAACTGATCGGCATTACGCTATTGCGTCGTTTTTGTATTACTAAAGCGTTATCATCGCCGGATAAAGTAGAAAGCAATGCCAGTAAATAGCAGACTTGGCGCCATCGCCCCCACATAAGCGGGTAGCTCATAAACAATACTCATGGGGCCAAATATCTCATTACTGATATAGAAGCTAAATCCAGCAACCACACCGAGTAACACACGGGCGCCCATAGTCACAGTCCGCAGCGGACCAAACACAAAGGATAAAGCCACCAGCATCATCACCCCAACGGTAACAGGCTGCATCACCTTGCGCCAAAGTGCTAATTCGTAACGGCTTGGGTCTTGGCTATTGCTATTAAGATACTCTAAATATCCCATCAAACCGCGGATCGATAAAGCCTCTGGTTTTACCGACACCACGCTGAGTTTGTCGGGCGTCAGGCTTGAACGCCATATATCTTCGTCTAAATGTTTAAGTTTCACTTCGTCATAGCTTAAGTCAGTACGCTTAACGTCCGTTAACAGCCAACTGTCTTTACTAAATAATGCACTCTTAGCATGTACCACATTAGTGAGTTTTAACTCACTGTTAAACTTATATAAAGTGATATTGTTGAGCTTATCGATATCCGCAACTTCACCAATATTAACGAACAAATCGCCATCTTTTGCCCAAATACCGCGGTGGGACTTAATCAAACTGCCACCGGAGAGTTTAATGGCTTGTAGCTCGTTGGCCCTTTGCTCAGCAATTGGGGCGCCCCACTCCCCCAATGCCATCACCATCAACATCAGCGGTACTGCTGTTTTCATCGCTGATAGGGTGATCTGCAGACGCGACATACCCGATGCCTGCATCACCACCAACTCAGAGTTTGAGGCTAACATTCCCATACCGATCAAGGCACCTAACAGCACCGCCATCGGGAAAAACATTTCAATATCGCGGGGCACGAGGAATAACACATAAATCCCCGCGTCCATCATAGTGTAGGTACCGCGCCCCACTAAGCGCAGCTGGTCCACCCACTTAATAATGCCTGACAAGCCTGTCAGCACCAGTAAACACAATGCCGAAGTGCTTAATAAAACTCGGGCGATATAAAGGTCTAAAATCTTCATGCAGCCACCTTTTTACGCGCCATTGCCGCCGATAAACGGGTAAATAAAGGCCTGTCTTTACCGAGCAGTAAAATCCCCATAATCAATGCCGACAAATGGATCCACCACATGCCTAAATACAGAGGAATAACACCATCTTGCAGCGCTTTACGTCCCGCGACCATCAGGCCAAAGTAGCCAAGATATAACAGCACCGCGGGGAGCATTTTGGCAAATTTACCTTGGCGCACATTCACTCGCGCCAAAGGTACAGCAATTAAGGTCATAATGGGAATTGCCAACGGAATAGCAAGACGCCAATGGAATTCGGCCACGGCCTCTGGCCCCTCAATTTCCAATAATTGTGCTAAGGGTAGAGCCGAGAGTTTACGACGACGTTCATCAACCTGTTGTTCTTTGATTTGCATCTTATAACCACCAAATTCAATCATTTGGTAGTCTTTTTGTTGTGGACTGCCCTGGTAGCGCACCCCATCATTGAGCTGTAACTGCTGTGAGCCATTTTGATCTTCAATCACGCGCCCCCCCTTAGCCACAACTACATTGGTTAAGCCAATTTCGTCGTTTGGATCGGGTAACTGGGCCACAAATACTTTATCAAGCTCATTATCCTTGCCAATGCGCTCGACAAACAGTACCGCACGGCCGTTAGGGCTGGCCTGAAAACGCCCTTGCACAAGTGCGGCAAGCCCAGCTTCAGATTGGGCTTTCTCTAGCACTTGGTTTTGCTGTTCCTCCGCCCAAGGCGCTACATAGAGGGATAAATACCCAGTAAACAGCATGTTAACAACAGCAAGAATTAAGGTCACTCGGGTAACATACCATTCACTCACGCCAACACCGTGCAGAATGACCATTTCATTCTCGGCATACATGCGACCATGGGCCATCAAAATCCCAAGGAATAAGCTTAAAGGTAAAACCAGAACAACCAGATAGGGTAAATTCAGACCTATCAAAGTGGCGATAAGAGAAGCGGGAAATTCACCGTCTGAAGCGTCGGCTAATATACGCACGAAATGCTGGCTAATAAAAATAGTTAACAGTACAAAAAGTACTGCAATTTGCGCTTTTAAAACTTCTCGAATAAGGTATCTAAATACAATCACAGGTAGGATCCGGTCTCTAAACTTATCTTTTTGCTGGTAACAGACTAACTTTCATGTAAACTGTTTACTTTTGGTAGTTTTCTGACCAACTTCAGGGGTTCCTGGCTTACATTAAATGTCACGGCTTTTTCACAAAAACGTGACTCAAGTGCCGAGAATAAATCACCTTTGGAGTAATAACTTAGGCCCTTTTCGGGACAAGCAGACATTATCCAATAAATATAAAAATTTGTCTTTAAGAATCTAGGAGTGCTCATGGAGTTTAGCGTAAAGAGCGGTAGCCCCGAAAAACAACGCTCAGCCTGCATCGTTGTCGGTGTTTATGAACCCCGCCGTCTATCCGGCATCGCCGAGCAATTAGACAAGATTAGCGAAGGTTATATCAGTAATCTACTGCGCCGCGGTGATTTAGAAGGAAAGCCTGGGCAGATGTTATTACTGCACCATGTTCCTAACGTATTGAGCGAGCGGGTGTTATTAGTCGGTTGCGGTAAAGAACGAGAACTAGACGAACGCCAGTACAAGCAGATCATCACTAAAACTATCAACACCCTCAATGAAACGGGTTCAATGGAAGCCGTGTGCTTCTTAACCGAACTTCACGTTAAAGGTCGCGATACTTATTGGAAAGTACGCCAAGCAGTTGAAACCACCAATAGCAGTTTGTACTGCTTCGACGCCCTCAAAACCCGCAAAGGTGAAACCCGTCGTCCGCTACGTAAGTTGGTGTTTAATGTACCAACGCGCCGTGAACTGACCTTAGGTGAGCGTGCGATTGAGCATGGTATGGCCGTTTCTTCCGGTATGCATTTATGTCGCGATGTGGCTAACATGCCGCCTAATATCTGTAATCCGGCCTATTTAGCTTCACAAGCTCGCCAATTAGCTGAAATTCACGAAAACCTGCATGTATCAACTGTAGGTGAAGAGCAAATGGCAAAACTCGGCATGAACTCCTACCTTGCCGTTGGACGCGCCAGCGCCAATGAGTCCATTATGACAGTAATGGAATACAAGGGTGCAGTTGACAGCACTGAAAAACCTATCGTATTGATTGGTAAAGGCTTAACCTTCGACTCTGGCGGTATTTCGTTAAAGCCGGGCGAAGCCATGGACGAAATGAAATACGACATGGGTGGTGCAGCTGGCGTGATCGGCACCATGAAAGCCATTTGTGAAATGAAGCTGCCTATCAACGTCGTTGGTATTCTCGCAGGTTGTGAAAACATGCCATCGGGCAACGCTTACCGCCCAGGTGATATTTTAACCACCATGTCAGGGCAAACCGTTGAAGTACTCAATACTGACGCCGAAGGCCGTTTGGTACTGTGTGACGTGTTAACCTATGTTGAGCGTTTCGATCCTGAACTGGTGATCGACACCGCAACACTCACTGGTGCATGTGTGATTGCCTTAGGAAAACATGCTTCAGGTTTGTTCTCATCGCACAATCCACTTGCCCATGAGCTACTCAATGCAGGTGAACAAAGTGGTGACCGCGCATGGCGCATGCCACTGTGGGATGAGTACCAAGATATGCTCGATAGCCCATTTGCGGATATGACCAACTTAGGTGGTCGTCCAGCGGGAGCAATTACTGCAGCTTGCTTCCTGTCGCGTTTCGCGAAAAAGTACAACTGGGCTCACTTAGATGTCGCAGGTACGGCGTGGAATAGCGGTGCGAATAAAGGCTCAACCGGCCGCCCTGTGCCAATTTTGACTCAGTTCCTGATCAACCGAGCAGGCGTCGAATTAGGCGAGTAATCGCTAATAAGATAAAAAAGGCGAAGAATTTCTTCGCCTTTTTTATTTGGTTCAAAGGGTAAATGACGATTGGCTCAGGAATAATTGCAACATGACAACTCGAAGATCAAAGAAAATCGCGATTGAATAATTTTTGATTGACAGCCACGCCCTCGCCCTTTAGTTTTAGTCCCTATGAAAACAAATACCTTAGCGTTTTTTACTTTCTTTTTTACACCCCCACTCTAGGAGGCGGATTTACTGTGTAAAAACGAAAGTAAAAATCCAAAGCCTCCCACTGGGAGGCTTTTTCGTCTTAAACGCTTGAAAATCCGGCGGCAAATGAGGTCAGAATGCAAAAACCACAGCCTTTAAATCACACTCGAGAGCAAATTACCCAGCTCGACAATGATCTTCTCTCATTACTCGCCGAACGTCGCCGCCTAAGCCTTGAAGTGGCGCGCAGTAAAGAGGTTGATGTTAGACCCATTCGCGACACCCAAAGGGAAAAAGAACTGCTAGCAAGATTAGTCACCGCTGGCCGAGAAAAAGGTTTAGATGCCCATTATGTTATCTCGCTGTATCAAAGCATTATCGAAGACTCAGTGCTAAATCAGCAGGCTTATCTTCACGGCCGTGCTAACCCTGAAACGCAAAAACAGCAGTATTGTATCGCCTACCTCGGTGCCCGAGGCTCGTATTCCTACCTTGCCGCATCTCGCTACTGTCAACGTCGGCAGGTTGAGATGCTCGATTTAGGCTGCCAAAGTTTCGATGAAATTGTCCAAGCCGTTGAATCAGGTCATGCCGACTATGGCTTTTTACCGATTGAAAACACTTCATCCGGCTCAATCAACGAAGTGTATGACGTACTCCAACATACCAGCCTGTCCATCGTGGGCGAAACCACCATTGAAGTCAGTCATTGTCTATTAGGTAAACCCGGCAGCAAACTCAGTGAGATTAAAACCGTCTACGCCCATCCGCAGCCCATCAGTCAGTGCAGCCGCTATCTCAGTCAACACAAAGCCTTAAGGCTAGAATATTGCTCAAGTAGTGCTGAAGCGATGGAAAAGGTCAACCAGTCTCCCGATAATAGCGCCGCCGCGATTGGCAGCGCAGAGGGTGGCGCGCTGTATCAACTCGAGTCGATTGAGTCAGGTCTTGCCAACCAAAAGATTAACCAGAGCCGCTTTATTGTTGTGGCTCGTAAAGCCGTTGCCGTACCCGAACAACTACCAGCCAAAACCACCCTGATTATGGCCACTGGCCAAAAGGCTGGCGCGTTAGTTGAGGCCCTACTGGTACTCAAAGCCCATCAGCTGAATATGAGTAAACTCGAATCCCGCCCAATCCCTGGCACGCCGTGGGAAGAAATGTTTTATCTGGATATCGATGCCAATATCTCTAGCGAAGAGATGCAGCAAGGGCTAAAACAGCTTGAAAGGATCACGCGGTTTATCAAAGTGTTAGGTTGTTACCCCTGCGAAACCGTTAAACCGACACAACTTAGCAATAGCCAATTACTTATCGAGCCCAACACCTCAAAAGCTGAGGTGATCAGCGCGGTGAATCCTGACCCGTCTCCCTATCGCTTCAGTAAGGCGTACAAGGCGCAGGCGAGTGAAATTCACTGCGGCCCCTTTACCATAGGTGCAGGCCATATTGGTGCTATTGCCAAGGTCACTCTGAGCAAAAGCCTGCTGCAGCAAGAGTCGTCACAGGCCGCCTTATCCGCCTTTGAGCGTAGAGTGAAACAGTTAAAAGAAACGGGTTTCCAAGCGGTGATTTTAGACGGATGCCAGCAACTCGCGTCGGCCGAAGCAATCATCCCTAAGCTGCGCCAAACCCTGCATCAGTATGATTTGCTTTGTGTCATCGCCATCGAACAGGCGACGGATATGCCATTGGCAACTGAGCATGCCGATATGTTGTTCTTAACGGGTAAGCAAATGTTTAATCAGACCTTACTGGCTCAGGCAGGCACCTTGCCAATCCCACTATTCCTCGAACGTAACGATATGGCCAGTTACGAGGAGTTTATGGCAGCAACGGAAACCATTTTAAGCCAAGGTAACCAACAGCTTATCCTATGTGACTCGGGCATTCGTACCTATAACAATGCCAACTTACCCACCTTGGATTTAGCAAGCCTTATTCTAATCAAGGCAAATAGCCATTTACCGATTGTGATTAATCCTTGTTACGCCATTAACGAAGATGCATTGGTGCTGCAAACCCAAGGTATTAAGCAGTTAAAAGCTGATGGCATAGTGCTTAATTACGCCCTCGAGGAGGACACCATTGCGCTTATGGGCGAAGTTGTCAGGGAGCTGTATCGCTAACCCCGTAAAGCCAATAATGCAACAGCCTTAGTAATCACAGAGCCACGAAAAACGTGGCTCTGTGATATCAGGTGGTGCCAATCAAAGCTCGGTGCTAACGGCTCTCCGGTGTGATATGGCTGTCTGGGCGAGTAACAACCGCATTACTACGGCGGATAAGCCCCGTCATGCTTGAGCCTTGAATTATGATTGAAAACACTACTACCGCATAGGTCATTACCAATAACAGCTCGTGCACCTCAACACCGCGTTGTGCATCGATAACAATCCCTTTTGGCAAGCTCATCGCCATGGCCAAGGCCAATCCGCCCCTGAGTCCACCCCAGATAAGTATCGACTCGGCATAGGGATTGTAGGATTTAACTAACCTAAACCCGATATAGGGCAAAAATACACTCACCGCCCGCGCCGTTAAAACCAGAGGAATAGCCACTAACATAAACCACCATAATGGCGCCTTAAAGGTGATGAGCAGGAGTAATAATCCGAGCAGGAGGAACAGCAGCGCATTGAAGAAGGATTCAATCAACGACCAAAAAGTATAGAGTTTTACCCGCTCATGGCGCACAAAATACTTAGGCACGCTATAGTTGCCGATGATGATCCCCGCACTCACCATCGCAAGCGGGCCTGACACACCAAGTTCTGCTGCCATCACATAACCCGCTGTAGGAATAAGTAAGGTCACCAGCATTAATTGGGTTTCTTCCTCACAATAACGAAAAAAGTGATGCAACAACACGCCCAGTACGGCGCCATAAACGACACCCCCGAGCGCCTCTTGAACAAACAATAGCGAGATTTGCGAGAAGGTCAGCGGCTCGGTTGAAAAAGCCAGATGGGAAATGGCCACAAAAATCACCAATCCTATACCATCGTTAAAGAGCGACTCCCCTTCGACTTGTATAGCAATATCTTCGGGCGCGCCCATCTTCTTAAGAATCGCTAACACAGCAATGGGGTCAGTGGGTGAAATCAAGGCGCCAAAGAGCAAACAATGACTTAAGGCCAAGGGCAATCCCAACATAGGGGCTAAGTAGTACAGCAAACCACCGACGATAAAGGTCGATAACAAAGTACCGACAAAAGCGAGGATCAAGATTTCCCATTTTTGATGCCTCAGAATTTTTAAGCGGATCTGCAATGCTCCGGCAAACAACAGGAAACCCAACATGCCATTGAGCAGCAGGGCTTGAAAGTCAAGCTTCTCTAGTCCTGCCACAAAATAACCATAGACATTACCACCAAGTGCTTTCCCGCCCAGCAATAGCAATAGACTGATACCCAGCGCCAATGCGGTGATAGCGACGGTTTCTTGGAGTTTATGTAAACGTGAAGATGCCACGGATGTGACTAAGGCTAACGCACAGAGAATACACAGAATTTGATAACTAGTCATAAGAGCCTCATATCTCGTTAAGATCAAGAGACTCTAGCACAAGTTTTAGATTTCTAAACCATCCAACAGACTTAACCAACCTTTGATTATCCGATGGCAAAACCAAATAATACCAAAGAGATAAATCGAAAGACTCAGCCAAGTAATGGGTAAGCAATAACCCAAAACTAACAGGCCGAGCAATATCACATTGGAGTGACGTTGCCAGCGCAGATGTGATGCCAGCAAGGCATTGCCTTGCGTATGTCGTTGAGACAAGTTGATAAATAGGCTCAACAATACTGGCAGCAGTAACAACGGAAAACCTGACATTAAGGCGTAAAGCAAATGGCCTAAACTGCGATCTTCAATTTTTGCGGCATAAGTAGTTGTCGTTGTCATTGAGAGACTCCAGCCAGACGATAGGACTGGGCGCGAACTCCGCCCTTGCCTTTAACCTTACGTTCTCAGAGATATAATCGCAACCACGCTACAAAAATATTTCCACCCAAGATAACGCAATATTAGGTCAACGAAAGCGTCACATCCGACTTGAGCCTAGTCGAGCAAGCTAACACATACCCAGCTTCGAGATCCGTTGGCGTTAATGTCATATTGCTCGTTGACTCAGTTTCCCCTTGCAAGACTTTACATTTGCACGCGCCACACACGCCTGAGCGGCAGGCTGCAATAATGGGTAGCCCTTCAGCCTCTATGCCATCAAGCAGCGTTTGCTCTGCCGTTAAGGCGCGCTTGTTATCTCCAATGGATAGCATAAAGCTTAAGCTGCTATTAACCTGTTCTGCAGACAGCATTTCGGCCTGTTTAACGCGACTTTGCGCCTCTTTCACCGCTGTTGCAAAACTCTCGTGATACAACTGAGTCATATCGAAGTTCAGCTCAGCGAGAATCGTTTTGACCGCCTGCATATAAGGCTCGGGCCCGCACAAAAATACGGTTCGCTCGGAAAAATCAGGCACTAAACTTCGCAAATGTTGAGCACTTAAACGGCCAATTTCGTGTAATGCTTCCTCTGTGTGCCAAACCGTATCTGTGGTCACGCCCTCCACCAGATAACGCAACTTAAAACTGGCATGGCGCGCCGCCATCACTTCTAAAGTTTTTTTAAAAATAATATCAGCCTCAGTGCGAGCACTGTGCACAAATGCAATATCAGCATTTATTTGGGTATCGGTTAAATAGCGCGACATCGAATACATGGGCGTAATACCGCAACCCGCGCTCAAAAAGAGATATTTCTGGGCAGGAATATCACACAAATTAAACTGGCCAGTAGGTGGTAAAACGCGAACGGTTTGCCCTGGCTGTAAATGATCAATCAGATAATTCGATACGAGTCCTCCCTCAACCCGCTTAATGGTCACCATTAAGGAGTAAGGTCGGGACGGTGTGGAAGATAAGGTATAACTACGGCAAGCCTGTTCACCGTTGATCTCAAGCACAAAGGTCATAAATTGCCCCGGCTTATAATCAAACTTCATCGGCTCACCGGCTTGAAAGCGAAAACTCACCACATCAGCGGTTTCGTTCCAACGTTCAACACACTCTAACTGGCTAAAGCTTTCTTGGCGCGCTGGTGTGGAGGATAAAGTGACACCTGGTAGATTATTGATATTCATAGTTTTTGTATCCATAACACTGCGACCTTATCGTCAAGCCGCAGTGATTCTATGCTGGCAATCGACCTACGCCACGTTCAGCATGGTCTTAAGATCGGCTTCAACTGTGGTAGTGTTACGTAGGCCAAATTTTTCCTCCAAAATTTTGGCAAGGTTAGCCGTTAAAAACGCCGGTGGTGTTGGGCCTGTACGAATGTTCTTCACCCCAAGTGATAACAGTGTTAGCAGCACGACAATGGCTTTTTGCTCAAACCATGAAAGTACAAGATTCAATGGTAATTCATTGATATCGCATTCAAAGATTTGTGATAGCGCGATAGCTAGCTGAATAGCCGAATAGGCATCGTTACATTGGCCAATGTCGAGTAAGCGCGGAATACCGTTGATGTCGCCAAATTCCAGCTTGTTGAATTTGTACTTACCACAACCCAAGGTCAGGATGACGGAATCCTTTGGCGCCGATTTCGCTAAATCGGTGAAATAACTCCGTTCCGACTTATCACCATCACAACCTCCGACTAAGAAGAAATGTTTGATAGAACCGTTTTTCACGTTTTCCACTACAGTCGGCGCTGCTGCCATTAAGGCATTACGGGCAAAACCGATAGTGATATTGTGTGGAATTTCATCATATTGAAATCCATCCAGCGCTAGCGCCTTTTCAATCACCACCGCGAAATCATCACCAATCAGATGGTCTACACCAGGCCAACCTACAATGCTGCGGGTAAAGATACGATCGCTATATTGGCCAACATTCGGGTCAATAATACAATTTGAGGTCATCACCACGGCGCCAGGGAAGTTAGCGAATTCCTTTTGCTGGTTCTGCCAAGCGCTACCATAGTTACCCACTAAATGGGCATATTTTTTAAAGGCAGGATACGCCAGCGCAGGCAGCATTTCGCCATGGGTATAAACATTAATACCTTTGCCCGCAGTTTGCTCAAGGATAAGCTCTAAGTCTTTCATATCGTGACCAGAAACTAAAATGGCTTTGCCTTTAACGGGTTTAGTATTAACCACCGTAGGCTCTGGATGACCAAAGGCTTCGGTTTCGCCCGCATCGAGCAAGGCCATAATGCGATAGTTTAATTGGCCAATCTCCATTGCAGTAGAGAATAATTTATCCGCATCGACACTAGGCTCACCAAGAAACGCCATGATCTGATGGAAATCTGCAGCAATGTCCTCATCGGTTTTACCTAACACGCGGGCGTGCTCCATATAAGCAGCAGCACCTTTCAGACCGTATAAACAAAGTAAGCGAAGCCCCAGAATATCTTCGTGGATGTTATTTTTATCTTTATTGAGCAAAGCGATAGGCGCTTGAGATAGCATTTCAAGCTTGCTGGTACCTAACACCAACTGAGCGACGGGCGGCACTTGCTCAGGCGTTTTACCGATCTTTTCACAGGCGGCTTCATAGGCATTTTTTAGACTTTCACGGTACTCAGCAGCCTGCTTAGCATAGGCGATAATGCGTTCATCATCGAAGTTAACGTTGGTTAAGGTCGAGAAAAAAGCTTTAGGAACAAAGGTATCCACCTCCGTATCCACAACGTCCAACTCGCGCGCTTTTACCGCATACACTGAAACACCCTGCAGCATGTAGATTAATAAGTCTTGCAGATCGGAGGTCGCGGCCAATTTGCCACACATACCTTGGGAATAACTACAACCATTGCCAGCGGGTGTACGAATGGTTTGCTCACACTGAATACAGAACATGGATAGACTCCTAATTTAAATTCATGCTTTATTTATGCATGTTTAAAATTAGTCTACCTAAACCGAAAATAAGCGACAGTTTTTTCTATTATGGGATACGAAATCTTAGAGAAAGATCACTTTAAGTAATCACTAATCTACACTGTCAAACCTGCCCGAAAACCATAAAAAATGCCCATCAAAGATGGGCATTTTTTATGGGTAACTCATTCATTATTAGTTCGTTTTCATATCACTTACCGATTGCAGCATCATGCGGCTTTCGCGCTGAAATTGCGGCGCAAAATCACCAAACCACTTAGCAACCGTTTGGAACTGGTTGATAAACGCTTCCCTATCGCCCCGCTTTAATAGCTCTAATGCCTCGCGATAGTTATCCAAATAATCGCCAATCGCATGCTGGCTGTCCTGTTGGGCAAAAATAATATCGGCATAAAGCTCTGGGCTTTGGGCAAACAAGCGCCCTACCATGGCGAGCTCTAAGCGATAGATGGGCGAGCTAAATTGCAGCAGAGTTTCGATATCTGCTTCTTCTTTGCAAAGGTTTAAGCCATACACAAAGGTTGAGAAGTGGCGCATCGCCTGTACCAACTGCATCGCATTATCGTGGCGTTCAGGCTCGGCTTCGACAATTCGTGCGCCCCAAATCGTAATTTGCTCGAGTAACCATTGGTATTTATCCGCTTCGCGTCCATGACACACCACCACAACCTGCTTAGCTAAACTGCCAACATCTGGGCCAAACATAGGATGAAAGCCAACAACGGGTCCCTTGTGGGCAGCTAACATGGCATTCATCGGTTCAGTCTTGATAGAGGTTAAGTCGGCTAAAATACAGTCCTGTGGTAATTGGGTTAGTTTTGCACGGATAAGGTCGCAGGTGATGGCGATAGGTACAGTTACCAGTACCAATCCGGCATCAGCAAATAAGGTTTCCGCTTGCTGCCAGTCGTCTTTATCAAGCACTTTGACCTGGTAACCCGAGAGCGACAGCATCTGTTGAAACAGTCCACCAAGCTGGCCTTTCCCGCCCACAATCACAACTGAACCTAGGTCATTTTTCACTTGCTTAAAGCCAACATCCTTCTCATTGAGATAGGACTCACGCATCAAGCGGCGCAAAATATCTTCAATCAGTTGCGGCGCAATACCCATGGTTTTGGCTTCTTCGCGGCGTTTTGCCAGCATTGCAGCTTCACGTTGCGGCGCATAAATCGGCAGGCCTGCGGCATGCTTAACTGTGCCCACCTGCGCGACTAAATCTAGCCGTTTACGCAGTAAATGCAGCAATTGCTGGTCGACGCCGTCGATAAGGCCGCGAAGGTGTTCTAATTCAGTTGTGGTTTTTTCATTCATTTTTCGGTCCACTACTCACCTAAGGGAAGGTGTTTAAACGTTGGCACTTAAGATTAACTCTTAAGCATTGGCCACTTTACGCAAATCGAAACGAGTCGGTAACACTGAAGATAATTTCGATGCGCCTGCACGTAAAACGCTTTCGGTTTTTTCCCAATTAATACAGGAGTCTGTCACAGAAACCCCGTAGGCCAGTTCGCTTAATGGTTTATCACAACTTTGATTACCTTCGTTTAAATGGCTCTCTAACATCACGCCAATAATGGACTTATTACCGTTGTAGATCTGCGCAAATACATCTTCACACACAGGGACTTGCCTGGTGTAGTCCTTAGAGGAGTTACCATGGCTACAATCGATAATAAGACGGGCATTGAGCTTGGCCTTATGAAGCTGCGCCTCACATTCGGCCACACTGGCCGCATCGTAGTTTGGTGTTACGCCACCACGTAAAATCACATGTCCATCAGGGTTGCCAGCGGTTTGCAACAGCGCCACTTGCCCCTGTTGGTTGATCCCCATAAATCTGTGGCTACTGGCTGCCGATTTGAGGGCATTAATGGCCACATCAAGCTTACCATCTGTACCATTTTTAAAGCCAACGGGCATAGATAAGCCTGATGCCATTTCCCGATGGGTTTGCGATTCTGTGGTGCGAGCACCTATGGCCGACCAAGTCACTAGCTCCGAAATATACTGAGGGCTGATAGGGTCGAGTGCTTCGGTTGCGACAGGCAGCTCAAGTTCGGCCAGCCAAATCATCAACTCACGGGCCAGCTTTAAGCCCTTTTCCACATCAAAAGAGCCATCCATATCAGGGTCGTTAATCATCCCCTTCCAACCCACTGTGGTACGTGGCTTCTCAAAGTACACCCGCATCAGGATGTAAAACTCATCACTAAGTTCATCGTGTAATTTTTTGAGTTTTAAAGCGTATTCTTTAGCGGCATCAATATCGTGAATCGAACAAGGTCCAGTAATGATGAGCACGCGGTTATCACGCTTATGGACGATATCCGCCACAGTTTTGCGTGCATTGAGGATATAACGATATGCATGCTCAGAGAGTGGCAGTGCAGCTTTGAGCTCCTGCGGGGTAATAAGAACATTCTCTGAACTGATATGGACGTTATTGATTGTATCCTGCTGCATGCTTACCACCTAAAACTGAAGTCATATCCCCACATATCAGGAGTCAGAAACTCAAAGTGCTGCGGGGAAGAATTAAATAGCCGAGGCCACCATGTAACACCGTAACGATACACCATTACAGTGAGCGACTAATATGCCTATTAATAGCCAGAAGATCAAGGAGGAATTTAACAAAATCGGCAACTAGCGTGAGACAAGAGCTAAATGACTCAAAAGATAAACTTTAGGCAACAAAAAACCGCCACGAGGGCGGTTTTCTGTGCGAACACTACGTCTTGTTTTCTGTAGCGGGTACTATTACTTAGTAGCCAGCTTTTCACGGATACGTGCAGATTTACCTGAACGATCACGTAAGTAGTACAGTTTGGCGCGACGAACGCGGCCACGACGCTTAACTTCAATGCTAGCGATCAGAGGGCTGTGCGTTTGGAATGCACGCTCAACACCTTCGCCATTAGAGATTTTACGTACAGTGAATGCAGAGTGCAGGCCACGGTTACGTTTAGCAATTACAACGCCTTCAAAAGCCTGTAAACGCTCTTTATCACCTTCTTTAACACGAACCTGAACGACTACTGTATCACCAGCACCAAACGCAGGTACGTCTTGTTTCATTTGCTCATCGTTGAGCATTTTAATGATGTTGTTCATAACTTACTCCGTTCTAGAATTAACTGAGCTACGACTAAGCATTCTTGTCCATTGCTTCAACGAACTGCGCTAAAAGAGTCGATTGTTCGTCAGTCAGAGCTAGATTTTGCAATAATTCTGGTCGTCTCAGTAAAGTCCTACCAAGGCTTTGCTGCAAACGCCAGAGTCTAATTTGTTCGTGGTTACCACTTAACAGCACTGCAGGTACATCGAGTCCATCTAGGCTTTCAGGGCGCGTGTAATGAGGACAATCCAGTAAACCGTCGGAGAAAGAATCTTGCTCCGCCGAAGCTTGTTTTCCTAGCACGCCAGGAACCAATCTCGATACTGCATCAATCATGGTCATCGCAGGTAATTCGCCGCCCGAAAGCACGTAATCTCCAACCGACCATTCTTCATCCACTTCCGTTTGAATGATGCGCTCATCAATACCTTCGTACCGACCACACACCAAAATCAACCGGGATGATTTAGCCAACTCAGTAACGCCTTGCTGATCCAGCTTGCGTCCTTGAGGTGACAAGTAAATCACCTTTACCTCTTCGCCTGCTGCTGCTTTCGCAGCATGAATGGCATCGCGTAAGGGCTGCACCATCATCAACATACCGGGACCACCGCCGTAAGGCCTGTCATCCACCGTACTGTGTCTATCATGGGTGAAATCGCGAGGATTCCACGTGTGCAACTCAAGCAGGCCGTTTTTCACGGCACGACCCGTAACCCCAAAGTCTGTTACGGCACGAAACATTTCTGGGAACAGGGTAATAACCCCTAACCACATATGTTGTACCTCGACTTAAAAGTCAGGATCCCAATCCACTAAAATCTGTTTACCTTGGACATCCACCTTTAAGATGAACTGCCCTGGGACAAAGGGAACCATACGTTCCACTTTGCCGAAACTATCTTTAGCGTTGGCTTTAACAAGCAGTACATCGTTCGAACCGGTTTCCACGATTTGATCGACAATCCCCATGTTATAGCCAGTAGTATTAATCACCTCACAACCGATAAGATCACGCCAATAGAACTCGTCTTCTGGCAATGCATTCATCTGCTGTGGCAGGATACCAATTTCGCAATTGGTGAGCATTTGCGCTCTCTCCCGCGTGGTGACACCTTCAAGCTCAGCAACAACTGCCTTGCCTTGGTAACGCCACTGAGTGACTTTTACTTCACGCCATTCGCCATTTTCTTTAATAAGCCAAGGCGAATAGTCAAAGATACCTTCAACAGAATCGGTATAGGCGGTGATTTTCAGCCAACCTTTAATGCCATGACAGGAGCCTAATTTCCCCAGTACGACTGGCTGTTGGTTACTGCTCATCAATCTATACCTTAACGCTATTAAGCAGCTGCTTTAGCGTCTTTGATCAATTTTGCTACGCGATCAGTTGTCGCAGCGCCGTTTGCAACCCAGTGCTCAACGCGAGCTAGGTCTAAACGTAAAGTTTCTTCTTGGCCACGGGCCAATGGGTTGAAGAAACCAACACGCTCAATGAAACGACCGTCACGAGCGTTACGGCTGTCAGAAACAACGATGTTGTAAAATGGACGCTTTTTAGCGCCACCACGAGCTAAACGAATGGTAACCATGCGTTTTCAATCCTCTAATGATTTGCTTGAAGCAAAAATAAAAACTGGAACCCCGTGTTCGCGAAGAGTCCCAGATAGAAAGCCGGAAGATTTTACCTGACTTTTCAACTAATGCAACCCAATCTGGTGATTATTAAACCTAGCCAAGGATTGCACCCACAGTTCTAAACAGAATCAACCAACTGATAAAACATCAACTTTGATAAAAATCGTTGATATTAGCGCCCAGGAAATTTCATTCCACCAGGCATCATGCCGCGCATTCCACGCATCATCTTTTGCATGCCGCCCTTAGCCGACATTTTTTTCATCATTTTTTGCATTTGGGTAAACTGTTTCAATAAACGATTTACATCTTGAATCTCAGTCCCCGAACCCGCAGCAATACGGCGCTTACGTGAACCCTTGATTAAATCAGGGTTTTTACGTTCTTTAGCTGTCATCGAATTGATGATCGCCTCCATTTGGCGAGTCATTTTGCCATCTTGGATTTGTGCTAGAGCATCCGGTGGTAGCTGGCCAACACCGGGCAGCTTTTCAATCATGCTCATCATGCCGCCCATGTTTTTCATTTGTTGCAGCTGTTCACGGAAGTCTTCTAGATCGAAACTGCCGCCCTGCTTCACTTTGGAAGCGAGCTTCATCGCCTTTTCTTTATCGACACCGCGCTCCACTTCTTCAATAAGTGAGAGCACATCGCCCATACCTAATATGCGTGAGGCGATACGGTCAGGATGGAAAGGTTCTAAGGCATCGGTCTTTTCACCCACGCCGAGGAATTTAATTGGCTTGCCAGTAATATGGCGAATCGATAGTGCTGCACCGCCGCGAGCATCACCGTCGACCTTAGTTAAAATCACCCCCGTCAGTGGTAAGGCTTCGTTAAACGCCTTAGCGGTATTTGCCGCATCTTGGCCTGTCATGGCATCAACCACGAACAAGGTTTCGATAGGTTTAACCGCAGCGTGTAACGCCTTGATTTCATCCATCATCGCTTCATCGACATGCAGACGACCCGCGGTGTCGAGGATCACTACATCGATGAATTTGAGTTTAGCGTGAGCAATTGCAGCCTTGGCGATATCAATAGGTTTTTGACTGACATCGGATGGGAAGAATTCCACATCAACTTCGGTCGCCAAGGTTTCAAGCTGTTTGATAGCCGCAGGACGATATACGTCGGCACTGACCACTAATACTGATTTTTTGTGGCGCGTACGCAGCAGCTTACCCAGTTTGGCAACGCTGGTTGTTTTACCCGCACCTTGAAGACCTGCCATCATCACCACGGCTGGCGGCTGAGTGGCTAAATCCAGAGCTTGATTTGCCTCGCCCATGGATTTTTCAAGTTCACTTTGAACAATCTTAATAAAGGCTTGGCCAGGGCTTAGGCTTTTCGCCACTTCTTGGCCAACGGCACGTTCTTTTACATTGTTAACGAATTCACGCACCACAGGCAGGGCAACATCGGCCTCAAGCAGCGCCATACGCACTTCGCGCAGGGTTTCCTTAACGTTTTCTTCGGTTAAGCGACCACGGCCACTGATATTTTTCAGCGTGCGTGACAGTCTGTCGGTTAGATTCTCAAACATCGTCCTGCTCTATACCTTTAAGGATCTCGATTAATGGGCAGTATTATAACCATGCGGGCGCATTATGCTACTGCTACGCCCCAGTTGCGTTAACTTAGGCATTTAATCTGCTTTTAGGCTTATTTTGCGATTTGACGGCGACTATTTACGCCTAACAATAAGAATCTGCTAAATTTTGCAACTTATGTCACTGCCCATTTGCCGATGGCTCATGCTATTCTAGGCAAAATATTGATCTGTATGCCAAGTTAAAACCCAAACAACATGAAGATACGCGCTTTAGGGCGTTTGGGGATAAAGGCACCTTTAACAACACGAATAGGTTAATTACCCATGGTCATTTATTCTGCCTCAGCCATGTTTTTTTATTGCATCGCATTGGTATTAGTGACAAGCCGGCTGTTCCATCCTGAAGGTCCTAATCGTAAAGCCGTTGCAGGTATTGCAGCGATTGCGGTGATTCTGCACGCTGCTGCCCTCTCACAGGCGATATTTACGACCGATGGACAAAATTTTAGCCTCACTAATGTGATCTCGTTAGTGAACTGGATCATCGCCTTCACCTTTACGGTGATGATGTTTAGGCTAAAAGTGATTGTGGTTGTGCCCGTGGTCTATGCCTGCTCGGTATTATCGGTGGCATTGTTATGGTTACTCCCACCTAAATTTATCACCCACTTTGAACTGTATCCTGAAGTCTTAGCCCACGTTGTGCTATCACTCATGGCTTACAGTGCGTTAATGATTGCCGCGTTATACGCTATCCAACTGGCGATGATCCAAAACAAGCTCAAAAAGAAACAATTGATGTTAAGCCCTAGCATTCCGCCGCTGATGACAGTGGAAAAACAGCTGTATCATCTGGTGATTATTGGGGTCATTTTGCTGAGCTTATCCCTCGCCACAGGCTTTATCTTCCTCGACGATATGTTTGCCGATGGCAAAGGCCATAAGGCGATTTTGTCAATTATCGCTTGGTTCGTGTATATCGCTATGCTGTGGCAGCAGTATTGGGTTGGCTGTAAGATTCGCACCGCAGTTATTTACACCTTAACGGGCGCAACCTTGTTATCCTTAGCTTATTTTGGTGCCCGCATTGTCAAAGAGTTAATTCTTAGTTAATAATTTCAAGTCAGCTTAGGTGCTTACTCCCTAAGCTGACTTGACACTCCGTTTATTTCTCGGTATCAACTTAAACACTTTGGCCTAATTTGGAGCCTATTTTTGGACGCTATATCGACAAGCGCACTCCTCATCTTCTTAATGGTGCTTATCCTTTTTTCTGCCTACTTTTCAGCTTCTGAAACCGCCATGATGACCCTTAATCGCTATCGATTAAGGCATCTCGCCTCAAATGGCCATAAAGGTGCCATTCGTGCCCTTAAATTGTTAGAACGCCCAGACCGCTTAATTGGCTTGATTTTGATTGGCAATAACCTAGTCAATATCCTCGCTGCGTCCATCGCCACGATTATTGGTATGCGCCTTTGGGGCGATTTAGGCGTCGCCATTGCATCAGGTGTGCTTACATTAGTCGTGCTCGTCTTTGGCGAGGTCACGCCTAAAACCGTTGCGGCATTAAATCCAGAACGTATTGCTTTCCCATCAAGCTATATACTTATTGCGCTATCAAAAATATTTGCCTATGCCGTCACCAGCGTCAATTTCATCACCACGGGAATACTGCGTTTAGTTGGCATAAAATCTATCAGCAGCAGTGATGCGTTAAGCAAGGAAGAACTTCGCACAGTCGTTCATGAAGCTGGCGCCTTGATCCCCCAACGCCACCAAGAAATGTTGTTATCGATCCTAGACTTAGAAAAAGTCACTGTTGAAGATATCATGGTGCCACGCTCTGATATCTATGCAATTAACGTCAATGATGACTTTAAGTATATCAATCGCCAAGTGATCCAAAGCCCCCATACTCGCGTGTTGGTTTACCGCGATACCATTGATGATGCAGTCGGCTTTATTCATCTGCGTGATGCGCTGCGTTTGCAATCAAAAGAGCAGTTCAGTAAATCCTCATTGCTGCGCGCCGTCAAAGAACTCTACTTTATTCCTGAGGGCACACCACTCAATGTGCAATTGGCCAATTTTCAGCACAACAAAGAGCGTATTGGCCTCGTCGTGGATGAATATGGCGATATTCAAGGACTGGTAACACTCGAAGATATCCTCGAAGAAATTGTCGGCGACTTCACCACCTCAATGTTACCAACCGCGAGTGAAGAGATTAACCAACAACAGGATGGGAGTTATTTGATTGATGCCAGTATCACCATCCGCGATTTGAACAAAGAAATGAAATGGGATTTCCCAACCGATGGTCCTAAAACCCTCAATGGCCTGATTTTAGAGTATTTGGAGGACATCCCCTGCGAAAACACGAGCCTACGCCTTGCCGGCTACCCGCTAGAAGTCATTGAAGTCGCTGACAATATGGTCAAAACAGTGCGTATAATCCCACAGCATTATCAACCACCCCGCTAACTTTACTACACATAAAAAATAGGCCGAATCCAAATGGAATTCAGCCGATTACCTTCTCCCCCAAGAGATTATTTAACGTTTTGCGTCTTCAGCCGCGCTTCGAGTGCACGGCGCTTCTCAATCGCAATAGGTGTAATTTGGGCATCTAAATCTTTTTCTAGCCCCAGGATAAAATACACTTCGGCCATTAAGAAAAACGGACCAATTAACAGTTGGTTTAAATCGTCAATAAAGGCAGGCTTTGCCTTCTCGTATTGATGGCCAATCAGCTGAAAAACCCAACCAACAATAAATACCGATATGGCTAACCAAAATGCATTGGGAGAGGAGGCCACTAACTCTGTTGAATACACGAGGGGAGTGATAAACAGGGCCAGACCAACCGCTAACTTTGCATGCAAACGAAAATAATAAACCAGCACGCCAGCCCCTAAAATCACACCTAAACTCACATCGCCAGCACTACCAAGTGGAATACGGATAGTCGCTAATAATAGGAAAGCCGACCATATAATTAATGGGATGCCAATAAAATGAGTTCGAATATTGCTCGGATTTAAATGCACACTTTTATAGGTTGATAACTGCTCTACGGCGGATTTCATCTTGGGCTCCTTTTACTCAGTCCCTGCAAATTTGCGCCTAACATGACGCTTAGCGCATAAACTAGCCCAAAAAAAGTCGACTGAACAGCAAAAGTAATGAAAATGTTGCATTCAAATACAAGATAGCAAAAAGGGAGCATTACGCTCCCTTCATCATCAAAGATAAACGATTAACGCGATTCAAGGATCACCGTAGCGATGGCATAGGATTTTTCATCTGCGATTGAAATGTGCCCAACGACACCATTGAGCAAAGCTAAACGCTGCAGCGCACCTTCCGTAAAATCAATTGTCGGCGCACCATCAATCGTATTGCCAATGTGGATATGCTGAAAAGATACCCCACGACCAATGCCCGTACCTAACGCTTTGGCTGCGGCCTCTTTTGCAGCAAAGCGTTTGGCCAAATAGCGACTGGGTTGGCTATGTTGTTGATAGATTTCAAACTCAGCCTCTGTCAATACGCGTTTGGCTAACTTATCGCCAGAACGGACCACATGAGCCGTGATACGCTCGATTTCAACAATATCTGTACCCAGTCCCACGATCGCCATTATTCGCCTCGACGACCTTCTAACATCAGCGCTTTCATATCTTTAACCGCTGTTGCAAGGCCATCAATCGCGGCTCGGGCCACAATGGCATGGCCAATATTGAGTTCATAGAGCTCAGGGATCGCCGCAATCGGCTTCACATTGTGATAATGCAGTCCATGACCGGCGTTAACAATCAGGCCCTTGCCGTGGGCATATTTTGCCATTTCACGAATACGTTCAAGCTCTTTAGCTTCTTCATCTGCCGTTTTGGCATCGGCATAGCAACCCGTATGGATTTCGATAAGCGGTGCGCCAGAGGCGACTGCGGCATCGATTTGGGTTTTATCGGCATCGATAAACAGTGAGACTTGAATACCATTGGCGGCTAAACGGCTAACAGCGGCAGTGATTTTATCTAATTGACCAGCCACATCTAAGCCGCCTTCTGTGGTCACTTCTTGGCGCTTTTCAGGCACTAAGCAAACGTAGGTCGGTTTCACTTCGCAGGCGATATCGAGCATTTCTTCAGTCACTGCACACTCAAAGTTCATCCGCGTTTTTAAAGTTTTTGCCAACAAATAGACATCGCGGTCAATGATATGACGTCTATCTTCCCGCAAATGAATGGTGATACCGTCGGCGCCTGCATGCTCAGCAACGGCCGCAGCATGGACAGGATCTGGATAACTGGTTCCGCGAGCCTGACGTAGGGTCGCAATATGATCGATATTTACACCCAATAAGATACGGCTCATCGGGAACTCCTTTATTTTTGGTAAGGCTAAAATGATATCGCGCCCTATTGTACTGGGGCAGACACTAAAAAACAGGAGCTAGGGCTAATTATTCCCATCTACCTTTAAAGCTGCAGCCTGAATAAACAATTGTCTACTCACCAATGGCTTATTACCGAGCAGAGGTTGCAACATCGAACGCATCAAACGCTTAGCCTCTACAAACTGCTCTTGTAACAATTGATTATCGTTAAGCGCCATCAACATAGCCCCTTGATAGGTATGCTTTGCCCTGCTGTTCAACACAAATTGAAACCCAAGTTCTGGCACGAGTTGATAATAATGCTCAGGGATAAGCGGCTCCCCTTGGGTATCACGGATAAGGGATGGCATAGCACCTAATTCACGCAGCAATGCTAATTCAAGATAACGCAGTTTCGACTCACAAAATTGTGCCGCCAGCCCCACTAAAGCTTGATGATAGATAAAGAATAATGCCTCAGCATTATGCTGAACTGACAAGGTGCGCATCAGCAACTCATTAATATACATGCCCGCATACAGGCTATAACCCGATAAAGGCACGGCAGGTGCCGCCGCTTCAATTTGGTTGATGTTTTTGAGTTCAGACTTGCCACTAAATTCAAAAATCAGCGGCTGAAAAGGTTGAAGGATACTTTTGATGGAGCGTTTACCGCTCCCGACCCGCGCCACTGCATCGACACGGCCAATACCGTCGACCAAGAGATTCACCAGCGCGCTAGACTCCCGGTAAGGGCGATGATGCAAAACATAACCCCGTTTCATCGGTCAGCGCGCTCGTTCATGATTAGGCTTGGCCTATCGCTCTATGAGTGACAATTAATCGTCACCATAACCTAGGCTTCGTAGGGCTCGTTCATCATCGGCCCAACCGGATTTGACCTTCACCCACACTTCGAGGAACACTTTGTTATCAAACAAGGTTTCCATATCGAGGCGAGCTTGAGTCGCAATGGTACGAATACGCTCACCTTTGCTACCAATCACCATCCGCTTTTGGCCTTCACGCTCAACGAGGATCAGGGCGTTAATTTGGTAAACGCCATTTTCCATCATCTTAAATTGCTCGATTTCAACCGTGGCATCGTAAGGCAATTCATCGCCTAAAAATCGCATCAGTTTCTCACGCACAATTTCAGAGGCCATAAAACGCTGTGAACGGTCGGTGACATAGTCTTCAGGAAAGAAGAAAGGATTCTCCGGCAGCGACTCTGCCGCCATCTCTAAAATGCGCTTAACATTAGTCCCCTTACTGGCTGAAATCGGCAGGATTTCATCGAAGGGATACTTCTTGGCAACCTCTTCCAAATAAGGGAAAAGCGCTTCTTTATCTTTGATATTGTCGACCTTATTGATGGCTAAAACGGTTTTACGCTCTTCACCGCCGCGGCGAAGTTTGCTTAGCACCATCTCATCATCGGCGGTCCACGTCATACCATCGACTACAAAAATCACCATAGACACATCGGCTAAAGAGCTTGCCGCGGCACGGTTCATTAACCGGTTAATCGCACGCTGCTCTTCGATGTGTAGGCCCGGTGTATCGATAAACACGATTTGACGTGGGCCATCGGTATGAATGCCCATGATGCGATGACGCGTCGTTTGCGGCTTTTTCGAGGTAATACTGATCTTTTGCCCGAGCAAACGGTTAAGCAATGTCGATTTACCCACGTTGGGGCGGCCAATAATGGCCACCATGCCACAGTAGGTTACATCATAGTGCACTGACGGCGCCGCAGCGCTCGCAGCATTCATCCTTGCCAGTAATTCATCTAAGCTCGGCTCATTGCTCGCATTGGCGGCATCGACTGCTGGCAAGTCTGTTTTTTTGGTCATTTCTTTAGTAACTCCAATACTTGAGCGGCGGCAATTTGCTCGGCTTTGCGGCGCGAACTCGCGACACCTATCACACTTTGGCTCAAGTCATCTATACGACATTCAACGGTGAATGTTTGATCGTGGGCATCGCCTTCTATATTGATTACTTGGTAATCGGGTAGCGGCTTCTTTAACCCTTGTAAATATTCTTGCAGTAAGGTTTTAGCGTCTTTTTGATTCACGCCGGGTTGGATCTCAGCCAAACGCTCGGCGTACCAATTAAGCAACAACTTACGGCACACTTCGAGGTCGGAATCTAAGTAAATTGCTCCGATAATCGCCTCGACCGCATCGGCCAGAATCGACTCGCGCCTAAAACCACCACTCTTTAACTCGCCAGGGCCTAAAAATAAATAATCCCCGAGTTTAAAGGCTTGAGCAATCAAGGTGAGCGTATCACCGCGTACTAAGGTGGCGCGCATCCGGCTCAAATCGCCCTCAGTCGCCTTAGGAAACTGATGATATAAGGCGTCTGAGATCACAATCGATAAAATTGAATCGCCTAAAAACTCTAAACGTTCATTGTGCTTATTTGCCGCACTTCTATGGGTCAACGCTTGGGTGAGAAGGTCAAGATTCTTGAACTCATAGCCCAACGTACGACACAACCGCGGCAAATTTTTAATCGGTTCCATACTAGTGAATTCCACCTACACGTTCAAAACGGACACCGCTCGGTAGCCAAGTAGGGAGAAAGTCGGCTTTAGTACGGTCAAACTCAAAACTGATCCAGATAGCAACCGCTTTACCGACAAGATTTTCTTCAGGCACAAAACCCCAGAAACGGCTGTCAGTACTGTTATCACGGTTGTCGCCCATTGCAAAGTAATGACCTTCAGGAACAAGGAATTCACCCGCGGGTAAATCACCATCACGCTTGAAGTAACCCAGCATATCCGGACGACTTGGGTTGATTAAAATATCGTGAGCCACTTCACCGAGCTGTTCTTTATAGCGAAGTAAAGGCACACCATCTTGGCTGAAATCACCACGACTCACTTCAGTGCGCGCCACGAGTTCTGGCTCTGGGCACTGGGTTTGATCTGCGCCACAGGCTTTCTGGATCATTAACTGCTTGTTGCGGTAGATAATCCTATCACCCGGTAAGCCCACCACACGCTTGATATAGTCAATCTGAGGATTCTCAGGGTATTTAAAGACAATCACATCACCCCGTTTTGGCTCGCCCGTTTCAATCAGTTTAGTGCGCCAAACGGGATCTTTTAGACCATAACTAAACTTTTCCACCAAAATAAAATCGCCCACTAACAGGGTTGGCATCATAGAACCCGACGGGATTTGGAATGGTTCATAAATAAACGAGCGTAGGATGAGCACAAAGGCAATCACCGGAAAGATGGAGTGCGCAGTCTCAACCACGGTAGACTCGCGAATAATATTATATTCGGCTTCCTCAGTTAAATTGGCCTGAGAAGCCTTTGCCAAGGCTAATCTTTCGCGGCGTTTGGGCGCAAATACCAGCACATCGATTAACCAGATCAGCCCTGAAATCAGGGTGACTAGCACTAAAATAATGGAAAAATAGGCTGCCATTGCTTATTGAACTCCTGCCTTGAAATGTAAAGATCCAAACTTAGCGAATATTGTGTTTCGACACGCGAACTTTAGTTAACTTACCGTATTTCTTAAAAAACACCACAAAACATACGATAAGCTAAATAAAGCGCCGCAAACTGCGGCGCAATAGTAGCTAAATTGTATTTATCGAGTGTTACTCGTTTAGCTTAAGTACCGCTAAGAATGCCTCCTGTGGCACCTCAACGTTACCGACTTGTTTCATCCGTTTCTTACCCTCTTTTTGTTTATTTAAGAGTTTCTTCTTACGAGAAACGTCACCACCATAACACTTAGCCGTTACGTCTTTACGTAACGCTTTTACGGTAGAACGGGCAATAATCTGACTACCGACCGCAGCTTGAATCGCGATATCAAACATCTGCCGCGGAATAAGCTCTTTCATCTTCTCAACCAGTGCTAAACCACGATGACGAATATTCGAACGGTGTATAATCATCGCCAGCGCATCCACTCGGTCGCCGTTGATCAGAATATCTAAACGCACCATGTCCGCAGGATCGAAGCGAATAAAGTTGTACTCTAATGACGCATAACCACGGCTCGTTGATTTTAAGCGGTCAAAAAAGTCCATTACCACTTCCGCCATTGGCAGATGGTAAGTCACGGCCACTTGGTTACCATGGTAAACCATGTTCACTTGAGTACCGCGTTTTTCAATACACAGGGTAATCACGTTACCTAAGTATTCTTTGGGTACTAAAATGTTGGCTTCAACAATCGGCTCACGCATTTCTTCGATGTTGTTAATTGCAGGTAAATCTGCAGGGTTATCAACATAGATGGTTTCGCCACTCGTCATTAGCACTTCATAGACTACGGTAGGTGCGGTCGTGATCAGGTCAAGATCATATTCGCGCTCTAACCGTTCTTGAATGATTTCCATGTGGAGCAGGCCTAAATAGCCAATACGGAAACCAAAGCCTAACGCAGATGAACTTTCAGGTTCAAAGAACAATGAGGCATCGTTCAGGCTGAGTTTGTTCAGTGCATCACGGAAGTTTTCATATTCATCGGTAGAAATCGGGAACACACCGGCATAAACCTGTGGCTTCACTTTTTTAAAGCCGGGTAATGGCTTATCGGCACCATTTTTAGCCAATGTTAAAGTATCACCGACTGGCGCACCGTGAATTTCTTTAATCCCTGCGATAACAAAACCAACTTCACCGGTTTTCAGCTCGGTTTTATCGGTTTGTTTTGGCGTGAAAATACCGACACGATCCGCAGTGTGGTTTTGTCCAGTAGACATCACCTTGAACTTATCGCCTTTCTTCAGCACACCGTGTTTAATACGCACTAAAGAAACAACGCCTAAGTAACTGTCAAACCAAGAGTCAATAATAAGGGCTTGCAGCGGCGCATCTGGGTTGCCTTCTGGCGGCGGAATTTGCTCGACGATGACTTCTAATACATCATCAATACCCACACCGGTTTTTGCAGAACAACGCACAGCGTTCATCGCATCGATACCAACGATGTCTTCGATCTCGGCGGCAACGCGCTCAGGATCAGCCTGAGGTAAGTCGATTTTGTTCAGAATGGGCACGACGTCTAGATTCATATCCAGCGCGGTGTAACAGTTCGCCAACGTCTGAGCTTCAACGCCTTGGCCAG
Source organism: Shewanella cutis (assembly GCF_022410515.1). Classification (GTDB taxonomy): domain Bacteria; phylum Pseudomonadota; class Gammaproteobacteria; order Enterobacterales; family Shewanellaceae; genus Shewanella; species Shewanella cutis. Next base: position 411,235 of record NZ_JACSDI010000001.1, read on the forward strand.
CATCAACCACGAGCAGAGCCCCCTCACAGGCGGCTAATGAACGAGATACTTCATAGGAAAAGTCAACGTGACCAGGGGTGTCAATAAAGTTGAGTTGGTACGTTTCGCCATTTTTGGCTTTATATTCCAACGTAACGCTCTGCGCCTTAATGGTGATACCGCGTTCACGCTCTAGATCCATAGAATCAAGAACTTGGGCATCCATTTCACGGTCGCTTAAACCGCCACAAACCTGAATAAGACGATCTGACAGCGTCGATTTACCATGGTCGATATGGGCAATAATTGAGAAGTTTCTAATGTGTTTCATTATGCTGCTATGACTAATACTGAAAAATGGATACGGTTCAAAGGTGGGAAATTGTACCTGATTGCGGATTCAATACCAATCAGATTCACTCATAGTTCTCTTTATGTCGAAAAATGCAGCCCACCGAGAGAGTTTACTGTTTGGATGAGATAGATAACAAGATGAAATTAAACGGGTAATTTATCTAAACTGATCCCTGCACCTAAATAAGCCAAAATGACAGGTTGCGAATCTACTTCAAGCTGTTTTGCCTTACGTTTTCCAATCAACCACGCAGTGATAGCACCTAAAGTTGCGAACCCTATCGCACTGAGATCAGCATTGATTTGAAATAGACCTGCAAAAAACTGCCCTGATAAGGCGCCACAAAATAAGCCAAGCAGGGGCATCAAATAAACCAACGCCGCCGCTTTGAGGAGCACACTCTCAGGTAGTCCCAATTTCAGCAGTTCACCAACCTCGCAGGTACGTTCAGTCTGAATGGAGAATTGTTGTGTCTTTGCCGAAAAGGCCTGGGCAACCGCCGACGTACCGCAAGACTCGCTACTGCTGCAGCTTTTACAGGTACTTTTAAGCTCTACCTCAACGGTGAGCCAACCTTGATTATCGCAGGCGACAACCCGCGCCACTTCTTCCATCATAATAAGAGGCCTTATTCTAACATCAGACTTTTCGCGATACGGGCCAAGGTTTCTGTCGGCACTTTACCCACAGCCACCACTTCAGCATTACCCACTTTTTCAGACACCAAAGACAAGCCATTACGAGTAATTAACTCTTCGGGTAATGGCGTAGAGCCAGCCCGTGCGACATAGACGGAAATATTGGCTAAACCGTCTGTTAACGCAATATATTCAACCGCCTCGTGACTGCCAATTAAACGGTGGTGGTCACGCACCACCACACTAAATCCAGCTGGTAACCAAGAAAACTGCCAATTTTGTCCATCTTGGCGCTCAGCCTGATCAATAACCGCTGGCCATTCTTGCTTATAGGCTTCCTGCAGAATCGATGGCGGCTCCTTTAACTCTATAAGCTCAATCACCATCAGCTGTTCAAGTAATTGTTTATCTTGAGTCAACATGTCATATCTGAGTGGCAGATAAGTGTCCATATCCAGCCAAATTTGAAAACCATATCGGTATTCGTCATTAGGCAATAAACGAATCATTTGCCCAGGGCGCCCTGCAATACGAGTGCGGCCTCCCATCACAAATTGATAGCCGACTTCCAAATCACTCATTTGGGATGAGAAAGCTGCTGGCCATACACCCTGAATATGGTTTGAGAGGATACTGTAAGCGGGTTGATCGTGTTCAATAAAGGTGACTCGATTACCCACTCTGACCGCATTTTTTGGTGGGCCATTGAGGTACTCAAGAAACGCAACTTCTTGATTATTCACCTTACCGTGAAGATAAACCAAAGGCCGAATGTGATCGGCCTGAAGTTGTATAATCGATGCTTTGAACTCTTTCTCTTTTAAAGCTTGGCTCATTTTCTCAAGCCAGACTTTTGCAGGCATATCTTCCTGCGCCACTGCAGGAAATACCAAGGCCAATAAAGCCAACAGGATTAGACGCAAGCTAACTCCTTACTACTGATTGACAGGAACGGGAATAACCTCGCTATTGTCTTCTACAACGGCCCCCGTATTCAATCGTTGTTGTAACATATGATCCTGAATATACGTATTAATTCTACGACGTTGCTCATTCATTTGATCATTGGTGTAGCTCTGATTTTGTTGCACAGGCCCCGTCTGTAAGCTTACTGGGGAAGCACTACCGACTAAAGGACGAGTGATTAGCACAGGCGATGGCGACGTTGCATCATCGGCAGTTTGATTGAAGTTTTGCACACCGACAATGGCAAACATTGCCACGGTTGCAGCAATCGCATACTGACCAAACTGCTTAAATAGCGGCACGACTCGGCTACCCCGCCCATTAACAGCAATTTGCCCCGGAGCGACAGGAGTATTGACTTCAGGTGCTGAGACTTGAGGCGAGACAATGGCAGGCTCAAGATCAATTGCTGCAGCAATACTAGCACTAAGGTCGAATGCCATAGTCTGGGGTAATTCCCCCCGCATGGCATCACCTATCAAATGATAGTTGCGCCATTTATTATGTGAATGCGTATCGGCAGCAAGCTCTGCCATCGTCTGCACATCTGTCTCTCCATCGACAGCGGCTGATACCCATTCTTGACCTAATTTATCCATTGTTCACCTGTCTAAATTTAAGGGTTTTCTTAAAATAGGAATTTACTCTTCCAGCAAAGGCTGGAGCTTTTTATCGATTGCTTCACGGGCACGAAAGATACGAGATCTTACCGTTCCTACAGGGCAATCCATGATGATGGCAATATCTTCGTAACTCATCCCATCAAGTTCACGCAATGAAATCGCCATACGTAATTCTTCAGGCAATGTTTCTAATGTTTCGAAAACCACTTTTTTGATTTCGTCCGATAACATTAGTCGCTCTGGGGAGGCAAACTCCTTTAGCGCATCACTGCCTTCGTAATATTCGGCATCCTCAGCATCCACATCATTTGCAGGAGCTCTACGCCCCTGAGACACGAGGTAATTCTTTGCCGTATTAACGGCTATGCGGTACAACCAGGTATAAAACGCACTTTCTCCGCGAAAGTTTGGCAAAGCTCGATAAGCTTTGATAAACGCTTCCTGTGCAACATCAGTAACATCTGCTTGGTTACGCACATAGCGTGAAATCAAGCTAATCACTTTACTCTGATATTTAAGCACTAACAGGTTAAAAGCGTTTTTATCACCCCGTTGTACGCGCTCAACTAATTGTTGATCACTTATTTGTCCACTCATCCGAGCCGACTTCTCCCAAATCTAAAATGCTGATTTCTCAGTCGCTCGAATCATATTCACTTATGTAGACTCGCGTGCTTTGAAAAAGTTCTAAAAATTATACAAAAAAAGTAAGGTTAAAAGGAAAGTACCCATAATTCGTCAGTTGGTTTACCATAGATGGTACTCTCAGTCATAGCATGATACCCGATGAAACAAGTAGTTGAACACCAATCTGACATATTAGTCATAGGTAGCGGTGCCGCAGGTCTGACACTAGCTTTGCATCTTGCTGAAAAAGCAAACGTAATTCTGCTCTCAAAAGGCCCACTCTGTGAAGGGTCAACATACTACGCCCAAGGCGGTATCGCCTCTGTCTTCGACGAAAGTGACACGATTGAATCCCACGTGGCCGATACATTAGTCGCTGGTGCAGGTTTGTGCGATAAAGACGTAGTGACTTTTACCGCCGAAAATGCCAAGAGTGCAATGCAGTGGCTTATCGAATGTGGGGTCGCCTTCGATAAAGAAGAAGCCGCAGGCAATAATCCCAAAGACGCGCCTTATCATCTTACGCGCGAAGGCGGCCATAGCCATAGACGCATTCTGCATGCTGCGGATGCGACAGGCAAAGAAGTACAGACTACGCTACAAGAACGTGCCCTCGCCCACCCTAATATTCAAGTTTTAGAGCGCTATAACGCCATCGACCTTATCACCACTCGCAAATTAAACCGCCCCGGCAATCGCGTTTTAGGTGCCTATGTGTGGAACCGTAATGCTGAGCAAGTGGAAACGATCAAGGCTAAATTTGTCGCCTTAGCCACGGGTGGTAGCTCCAAGGTTTACCAGTATACATCCAATCCCGATGTCGCTAGCGGTGATGGTATTGCGATGGCTTGGCGTGCAGGGTGCCGCGTTGCCAATATGGAATTCAATCAATTTCATCCAACCTGTCTTTACCATGCCGACGCGCGCAATTTCCTGCTAACCGAAGCATTGCGCGGTGAAGGTGCTTATTTACGCCGCCCTGATGGCAGCCGCTTTATGCCAGACTTTGATGAACGAGCTGAGTTAGCACCTCGAGACATCGTTGCCCGCGCCATCGACTATGAGATGAAACGTCTCGGTGCAGATTGTGTGTATCTGGATATCAGCCATAAAGATGCTGACTTTGTGATGAAGCATTTCCCGACCATTTACAGTCGCTGCTTAGAACTCGGTATCGATATTACTAAGGACGCCATTCCAGTGGTTCCCGCTGCCCACTATACCTGCGGTGGCGTCATGACTGACCTGCATGGTCAAACCGATCTCAATGGTCTCTATGCCATTGGTGAAGTTGCTTATACTGGCTTACATGGCGCCAATCGCCTTGCCAGTAACTCACTACTTGAGTGTCTCGTGTTTGCCCGTGCAGCCTCTGAAGATATTGAGAGCCAACTACACAAGATCCCATTACCTGGGCACATTCCGGCGTGGGACGAGAGTAAAGTCTCCAACTCGGATGAAGAAGTGGTTATTGCCCACAATTGGCACGAACTGCGCCTGTTTATGTGGGACTATGTGGGCATCGTTCGCTCGGATAAGCGTTTGGAGCGCGCGCTACGCCGCTGCTTGATGTTACAGCAAGAAATCCAAGAGTATTACAGCAACTTCAGAGTCAGTAATAATCTGCTTGAACTGCGTAACTTAGTGCAAGTGGCGGAACTGATTATCCGCTGCGCGATGGATCGAAAAGAAAGCCGTGGCCTGCACTACAATATTGATCATCCTGAAAAGTTAGATTCACCGCTACCGACCATTTTGCAACCAGAAAAATAAGCTTGTCGTTTAACTTAAGCAGGTGACGCGGGCTAAATCTTATCCCAGATTTAGCCCGCTTTGCTTTGATGAGGGCAAGTTTTCAAACCCGAGCACTCCGATTAGGAATTAGCGATTAGGGATTAGCGTTTGGACTCGATAGTTTATTTTTCGCTTTGAATAATAGACGGCACAGATGACGATAGTCATCATCGCTAAACATGTCAGCCCACAGGGGTAAAAGATGCAACTTATCGCCAGACTCATAGTAAACAAGGCAGATAAAAGGCGTTATCCAAGTTCGCGATAATACGCGAAAATCCTCGCCAGTAGATAACCGCCCATCCCCTTTGCCATTAAGTTCAAAACGGCAAGACCATGTCCTCAGCCGCCATAGCTGATAACTCAAAAAGCTCACCATCAATAGGGAAAATACCAACTGAAGCCCAAACCATAATGGGTGTTCAGACTGTGGCCAAATAAGTAAAGAACTACCGCAAACACAAACAAAAACGACCAACGACAATCGTTGGTCGAAGGAGGCTTTTACACTAAAACTATGGCGCCGCTCGTCCACGGACTTGTACTACCATACGGGCAAGCTCTGGATCTGGACATACTTCATGGCCCATAAACCATGCAAATAATTCAGGATCTTCACACTCGAGCAAACGAATAAACAAGGCTTTATCTTCATCTGACAAGTCCTGATAAACGTTTTCAACGAAAGGCTGGAACAACACGTCCAATTCGAGCATTCCGCGGCGACATGCCCAGCGGACCCGAGCAATATTCATTAACTCCAAGTTAATTTCTCCCAAAACAAAATTCGCCATAGTCTACCAGTTCAGTCAGTTGAGTGTCGATGCAAGTAGCGTGGAAACTAGGTTTAACACTGCTGTACTTGGGTATCTAATCCAGCAAATAAATCACTAAAATCAGTTTCTAACAGGCGCTTAACCGCTGGATGCTGGATCATCCGCTCGGCAAACATCACATGGTATTCTTCTTTCACATCGAGCGTTTCACCGAGTAAATGCATGCCGTGGGAAACCACTTCTTGCGGATAAACCGAAGGCGTTACAAAGATCCCACGTTTAAGGTAGCCAAAAGCCTTCATCATGGCCGCATCATCAAACTCGCCTAAAATACTCACGTTGAGATTTTGCTCATCAAACCAACGATACAATTGTTGCCCAAGCGATGTTCTTCGACCGGGGATCAACAGCGGTCCTTGCTCTAAACAGGCGGGAAAATCGGCGCTGTAGGTTTCGGCAGAAAAAAAGCTCACACCACATTCACCCAGTTTTTTCGATAAAATCTCGGGATATTTAAGCGACTCACCCGCACAATCGGAGAGGATCATATCCAGTTTATGCTCGCGTAAACGGGACATTAAGCTTTCGTGAGTCGCTTCATAACAGGCAAGGTGCATTGAACCATCATTAGGCACAACCGAGAGCAACACTCGGCTTGATAATGCTTTCGATAACGCATCGGCAATTCCGACCTCAAATAGAATGGCATCATCTTTTTGATAGTTAAGTAAATCAAGCATCTCATAGCTTAAGGAAAACATCCTGTCGGCATAGCGAAAGACGAGCTCTCCAAGCTCTGTGGCCTCAAGGTTACGTCCAACACGTTTAAATAAACTGCCGTTTAGCCTATCTTCTAAGGCACGAATTTGACCGGTAATGGTTTGTGGAGTCAAATAAAGGGCTTCTGCCGCCTTAGCCACAGAGCCCTTCTTCTTGATCATCCAAAAGTAGTAGAGATGATTGTAATTGAGATGCAGCATCGCCAAAGAGCTTCCTATTAGGGATGCCACAGCCATTGATGCTGTGGCAAATCGGGTAGCAATGACTCAGCTTAACAATAATGAGTCAATACTTCTATTTTAAACGCTGGCAATCCAACAAGTTAACCACAATTCCTTGAAGCTGCTCTAAATCTGCGGCAGTGCCAGTGCTAACCGCTTCCGTTACCCCTGAAACGAGACTGTCACGGTCAGGAATACGACTAGCACAATAAGTACGGTTTGCCTCTTGGAAACGTTTACCACCGCGGTACTTTAATGCCCGAGACTCATAGCCATTGGTTTCAAGCCTTGCGCCTAATGCTTCAGGTTTAAACATCAATGCCCCATCAACGATTCCCTCAAGGTAGCTTTGACAGGTTTGTGATGCGACATCCTTGTTACAGGCATCGATTTGCGTCGCCATGGCGCTTGAAGATAATGTAAACAGTGCTGCAATTCCTACCAATTTCATATTTATCATAGTTATACTCCTTTTTTAGGTAACACTTTTGATAACCAGAAATACCCAATTAAGGCAGCACAAATTGAGCCCATTAAGGTGCCTAGACGTGCTAAATCGCCAAACATAGGGTCTGCCTGCTCAAATGCCAACGAGGCAATAAACATTGACATGGTAAAACCGATACCACACATCGCAGCCACAGGCGCAATTTGTTTCCAACCAATACCATCGGGCAATTGTGCCAACTTAAGTTTGACGGCGACAAAACTAAACAACATCACACCAATCGGCTTACCTAACATGAGCCCTAATGCAATCCCCACTGGCACCGGAGAGATTAACGTATCTAAACTCATGTTTCCTAAAGCGACCCCCGCATTGGCGAAGGCGAACACTGGCAGGATCAGGAAAGTGCTCCAAGGATGTAAACTATGCTCTAAATGCTCAGAAGGCGAACTGCCATCTTTTGCTCGTAGAGGAATACAGAAAGCAATAATGACTCCCGCTAATGTGGCATGCACGCCAGACTTAAGCACAGCCACCCACAGGATGAGTCCGAGTACCCCATAAGGGGCTAATGAGGTCACGCCCTTCCGGTTTAAGGCAACCAAGCCAACAATCGCAATGCTGGCAATAATTAAGCTAACGGTTGATAGATCTGTGCTATAGAAAAGCGCAATAATCACAATAACGCCTAAGTCGTCAATGATGGCTAACGCCAACAGGAAAACCTTTAACGCCACTGGCACGCGGCTACCCAGTAACGCCATGATCCCCAAAGCAAAAGCAATATCTGTCGCGGCTGGGATTGCCCAACCTGCTTGTGTGATAGGATCGCCATAGTTAAATAACAGGTAAATACCTGCAGGCACTAACATGCCACCAATGGCAGCGAAGGTTGGCAATGAGGCCTGAGCCACACTCGATAATGCCCCTTCCAATAGCTCACGTTTAACTTCTAAACCAATCAGTAAGAAAAACAATGCCATCAAACCATCGTTAATCCACAGCAACAATGGTTTATGCAGATCGAGCGCACCAACTCGCACTTGAACTTCAGTACCAAGAAAACCTTGATAGAGTCCTGCCAAAGGAGAATTCGCCATTAACATGGCAAAGGCCACGGCTATTAATAAGAGGATGCCACCTGCCGACTCTTGGCTCAAAAAATTTCTAATTGCTTTTTCCATCTTGCACTCCCAAAAATCACAATGGATTGAGTGTAGACGAAGAAAATGAGCAAGTATAATCGTTAGTTTCGAGACAACACCTCGGCTTTTCCGAGGTGTTTGTCGATAAAATCGCCACTACACGGCGACAGGTGCTTTGATATGTGGGTGAGGATCGTAGTTGGTTAATTCGAAATCTTCGAATTGATAGTCAAAAATCGAGGTAGGTTTACGCAGAATAGTCATCGTAGGTAAGGGTCTAGGCTCGCGGCTCAACTGCAATGCTGTTTGCTCCATGTGGTTGGAATACAAGTGGGTATCGCCCCCCGTCCAAACAAAGTCACCTAAAGCTAAGTTACATTGTTGCGCTACCATCATGGTCAGCAGTGCGTAGCTGGCGATATTAAAGGGCAACCCTAAGAACACATCACAACTACGCTGGTACAGTTGACAGGATAATTTGCCATCAGCAACATAGAATTGGAAAAACGCATGGCAAGGTGCCAGCGCCATTTTATCCAACTCACCGACGTTCCAAGCCGATACGATCAAACGACGCGAGTCAGGTTGCGATTTAATTTGCGCAATAACCTGAGAAATTTGATCGATAGCCTCACCACTTTGGGTCGGCCAGCTGCGCCACTGCGCACCATACACAGGGCCCAAATCGCCGTTTTCATCGGCCCATTCATCCCAAATACTGACTTTATTGTCACGCAGATAAGCAATATTGGTATCGCCTTTAAGAAACCACAACAGCTCATGAATGATGGAACGCATATGACACTTTTTCGTGGTAACTAAAGGAAAGCCCTTACTCAAATCGAAACGCATTTGATAACCAAAAACCGAGCGAGTACCCGTACCTGTTCGGTCTGACTTATCTACACCTTCGGCTAAAATGTGGTTCATCAAATCTAAATACTGTTGCATTACTGCTTACCCTCTGGACGAAGAATTAAATATAAACCGAAGAGGATCATCGGCACCGAGAGGATCTGTCCCATTGTCATAAAGCCCCAATAGAGGCCTAACTGCGCGTCAGGTTGTCTTACGGTTTCGACAATCACGCGGAAAATACCGTACCCGAGTAAGAACATGCCCGACACGGCGCCAACCTTTTTCGTACGTTTACTGAACCAATAAAGGAGCAAGAATAAGGCGACACCTTCAAGGGCAAATTGATAGAGTTGTGATGGATGGCGAGGCTCAGGACCACCGCTTGGAAACACCATTGCCCAAGGAACATCGGTAACGCGGCCCCATAACTCACCATTAATAAAGTTACCGATACGGCCCGCTCCCAAGCCAATAGGCACAACGGGCGCCACCATATCCGCTACGGCAAAGAAAGTTCGCTTTTGCTTCCAAGCGATATAAACCATGGCGGTAATCACCCCAATCAAACCGCCGTGGAAAGACATACCACCTTCTGAAATCTTAAACAAATACATTGGGCTAGCAAGAAAGTAATCAAAATGATAAAAGAGAACATAGCCAATGCGGCCACCCAATATCACCCCTAAAAAGCCATAAAACAGTAAATCAGAAACCTGCTCCCTAGACCATAAACCATTGGAGCGATCAGCTTGGCGATTGAGTAACCACATCGCCGCGACAAAACCCACTAAGTAAGTAAATCCGTACCATCGCAGGGCAGGTTCAAAGGTTTGTCCAAAAATATCAAAGGGACCAAACTTCACGATCACAGGATCGATATTGGGAAAATTCAATGCCATAACTTATCCATCAACAGCCTCAGATTGAGGGCTAAAAACTAAAAATCAGCTCAGAATTAATTTGAGGCCGACACAAAGGAGCAAAAGTGCAAATATCTTTTTAAGTACAGGTGTTGGCCAAGTGCTCGCCGCTTTTACGCCCACGGGCGCCATCAAGACAGAAGTGATCACTAAACCAACCAATGCAGGTAAATAGATATAGCCTAAGGTACCATAAGGCAACTCTGGGGCATTCATTCCTGCAATAATATAGCCGAAACTGCCAGAAAGAGAGATTAAGAAGCCCATCGCAGCAGAAAAACCCACGGCTTGACGCATCTGTAAACCATAAAAAGTCAAAAATGGCACTATCAGTATACCGCCACCTATCCCTGTCAAACCGGCCAAAACCGCAACCAAAACCGATACAACAAAAAGCACGACTGAATTAGGTAATTGACGATTTGATTCGGCCTTAACGGGATAAGCCATTTGAATTGTCATTAAAATCACAAAGATGGCAAAACCTTTCTGTAAAGTATCCGCGGGAATACGCTCAGCAATAAAACCTGAAGCCAGCGCGCCTATAATCAGGCCCGGTAACATTGATTTGAATAAATCCCAAGGCACATTGCCGCGCTTATGGTGGGCGCGTGCCGACGAAATAGAAGTGAGAATAATGGCGGCTAGCGAAGTGGCAATCGCAATATGAGGTAGCTGAGTAGAGCTAATACCGACCGATGGCAAAATATAAAGCAGTGCAGGCACCACAATCAAGCCGCCACCAATACCTAATAATCCTGCCATAAAGCCGACAAATGCACCTAAAGCCAAACAAATAAAGAACACCAACAACAAACTATCCACACGAGTACCTAGAGCGTGATAAATTGAGGGCCTTAGCTTAAAGCAAAACATGGCATTAGTTAATTAAGAATTGTTACAAGACCCTGCAGGGTCAAATATTCTTTAACCAGCTCACGCACTTGGAAACCGTTTGACAAACTCAAGGCCTGCGCCAATAGCTGTGCTAAATCCTCACCAGAAACGCGGCGAAGCAAATAATTAATTCGGGCTAAACTTCCCTGATTCATACTTAATTGGTGGTATCCCATAGCGACCAGCAAAATAGCTCCCATGGGTTCACCAGCTAATTCACCACAAATACTGATATCAAGATGATGATACTCACAATCTAATCTTGCCTGATATAAAGCCCGCAAAATCCCCGGATGATAGCTATCAAATAATGAACTGACCCTTGGGTTGTTGCGATCAACCGCGAGTAAATATTGAGTCAAATCGTTACTGCCAACGGACACAAAATCCACCCTCTTTGCCACTTCGTCTAACTGATATAGCATGGCGGGCACTTCGAGCATAATGCCAATGCGCGGCATTTTGATGTTGTTATTCACATCATTTTTGAGTTCAACATGGGCCTGCTCTAAATAGGCTAACGCTTGATCAATTTCATCTAAATTGCTGACCATCGGCAATAAAATACTTAACTGCTTGCCCTCGGCACCAGCCTGCAACATGGCTCTTAACTGCACAAGAAACAGCTCAGGATGATCCAGCGATAATCGTATTCCACGCCAACCGAGGAAAGGGTTATCTTCTTTGATCGGAAAATAAGGCAAAGGTTTATCGCCGCCAACATCTAAAGTTCGCATCACCACAGGGCGACCTGAAGCCGCGGAGAGTACCTGCTGATAAACCTTGACCTGCTCGGATTCACTCGGAAAACGCTGCTGCAACATAAAGGGAATTTCGGTGCGATAGAGCCCGATACCATCGGCGCCTTCAGCGATTTCCGAGGCAACGCCACTGAGCAGACCCGCATTGAGATATAACCGTATTCGCTTACCATCAAGCATCACTGAGGGTAACGTTAACTCCTGTGCATATTGGCGCTGCAACGCCTTCTGCGCCGAGATAAGACTGCGATATTCGCTGACAATGGCGGGCGAAGGCGACACCATAAGTTGTCCGCGACTAGCATTGACGACTAACAACTTTTGATCAATATCGGCGGAAAGTAGCTGTTCAACGCCTGTAATCGCCGGTACGCCAAGTGCCCGAGCTAAAATCGCCGCATGGGAATTTACCCCGCCGAGTTCAGTCACAATCCCCGCCAATTTTTGCCGTGGAAACTCAGCCAACATCGTGGCATCGGCCTCTTTAGTCACTAAAATTACTGGCTTATCGGGTTCGAGCTCTAATCGCTCAGGCTCAATTAATTGCCTTAATACCTTTTGCCCAAGATCACGGATATCACTCGCCCGCTCTTTAAGATAAGGGTCTTCCATTGCTAAAAACTGTTGAATATAACGCAGCGAAACCCGGCTCACCGCAGATTCGGCTTCCCAGCCGAGTAGCACCTCACGGGCATATTCTCCCCCTAGGCTGGCATCGTCGAGCAGCAGTTGTAATGCATTGAATATAGAGGCGACTTCTTCATCCTGCTCACGGTCAAAACGTTGGGATAAGGCACCAATGGCTTCTTTACAGCGGCCCATCGCCGCGACTAATCGGTTAGATTCAAGGGCGATATCATCACAACGCACATCGGGTTGCTCAAGGGAAATTTCCCCCCCTAAGACGAAAGCATGTGCAATCGCGATACCATTGGATGCAGAGGTGCCTTGGAATAAAATCTGTTGATGGAGTGAACTGACCTGTGCTTTTTGCTTTAATCCCCGAATCGCCATCGCTAACTGTGCAGCGAGGGTCATTAGAAAGGCTTCTTCCCCTTCACTAAATTGCCGTGCACTGGCCTGCTGCACCACAATCACACCCACAACGGCTTTTTGATAAATGATCGGAACGGCTAAAAAGGCACGATATTCTTCTTCGGCAACCTCAGGAAAAAGCTTAAAGCGTGGGTGCAAACGTGCATCGGCTAAATTCACCGCCTCTTCGCGCTCGGCGGCTAAGCCCACCAATCCCTGCGTTAACGGCATACGTACCCGACCCACAGCGCTCTTTTCGAGGCCATCGGTTGCCGATAAAACGAGTTCTTGCTGCTCTAGGATATAAACTGAGCAACATTGGGTTTCCATCGCAGCTTTGGTCGATGAAACAAGGACTTCTAATGCGGTTTCTAAGCTGTGGGCAGAAGCCACAGCCTGAGTAATATCCCTAAGCGTATTTAACACTGTTTTCAATCCTCTTTTGAAAATCAGCCCGTAGTCTTTTGCCTTACCCGCTTCTTCGGAATTTCTTGGGTTTGGAATGACAATGCCGTTACCGCAAATTCTTTCATGACCTTACGATAAACATCACGCTTAAATGAGACAACCTGCCTCACTGGATACCAATAACTTACCCAGCGCCAATCGTCAAACTCAGGATGGCCTGAAGAACTTAAATTAATCGCACTATCTTGGCTTTTTAGTTGTAACAGAAACCACTTTTGCTTTTGGCCAATACACACGGGCTTACTGTCCTGTCTCACTAAGCGTTTAGGTAAACGATACCTCAGCCAAGAACGCGTCGAGGTTAATACAGTGACATGCTCGGGTCTTAAACCAACTTCCTCATACAATTCACGGTACATCGCCTCTTCGGCAGATTCACCATCATCGACCCCCCCCTGAGGAAACTGCCATGAATGTTGTCCGAAACGCCTAGCCCACATGACTTGGCCGTATCTGTTACAAATTATTATGCCCACATTTGCGCGAAAGCCGTCGCTATCAATCACATGGACTCCAAATAAGGATAAAATTTTAATAAACCGATTGTTTCACAAAGCCCGTCTCGCGGCAAACCTCTATTTTCAGCTAATCTTTGGATAAATACTTTCAACTTACTACTTTATCAACAATTGTTCGCCATTAAGCAGGGGGATATCCACATTTTCTGTGGATATCTCTGTTTGAAACTAGGGCAAACTCGGTATATCGTTCAAAAAACATCAAACAGGTTAAGCGACAAAATCTCAAGAGCCACTATAAAAATATATAATAATCATAATAATAGACAAATATTATTTATCGCATTTTCCATCCAACAAATAAAAGCTCACTTTTTAACCTAATACAAAATCTGCAATTTCACCCCAGCAAAACTGAAATGTTATACACAAAACACACCCAAAATTACTCACAACACCGAGAAAAAATGCGACTTTTTACCATTGACTCAAGCTTTTTATTCAGTTAAGGACACTGTTGTTGTGAGTTATCCATAATATCTGTGGATAAATGTGTGAGAAACGCAAGGGAAAGCCGAGAGTAACTTTGAACACTTTTATCAACACCAGTTCAGTATCTAGATAAACTATTAAAGATCAAAAGCTTAATAACATTAGTGAACAGGTTAACTTATTCATTTTCAAGTGTTCATTTTTTAACCTTAGTTGCTAAGCGCCTATTTTCCAGTAAAATTCCCTTATGAAACCTATTATTCCCCCTCAAAATCTGAGCGAATTACTCGAACGCGCTAATATGATGGCAGGCATTTCTTTGGCGCAAATTGCCACTCATCGCGGTATTAATGTCCCCAACAACCTAAAACGCAATAAAGGTTGGATTGGACAACTCATTGAAATGGAATTAGGTGCCACTGCAGGTTCCAAACCTGAGCAGGACTTTCTTCATCTTGGCGTTGAGCTAAAAACGATTCCCATTGACAACCATGGCAAGCCACTTGAAACCACTTATGTATGTGTCGCGCCACTGACCAATATCGAAGGGTTAACCTGGCAAAATAGTTTAGTGTGTCACAAGTTGCAGCGAGTATTGTGGGTACCTGTAGAGGGTGAGCGGCATATTCCTGTGGGAGCGCGCCGCATTGGTACGCCCATCCTGTGGGAACCTGACCCGCAGGAGCAAGCATTACTGCAACAGGATTGGGAAGAAATCATGGAACTGATTGCCCTCGGTAAAGTAGAAAAACTCACCGCAAGGCATGGAGAAGTTCTCCAATTACGACCTAAAGCTGCAAATAGCAAAGCGATGACTCACAGCATTGCAGAGGATGGCAGCTTAAAAATGACTAATCCTCGGGGCTTTTATCTAAAAACCTCTTTTACAGCAATGATATTAAATAAGGTATTTGGTTAAATTTTCGTAGCTATATACCGTTGTATTGATCCAGATCACAAATATCACTGGCACTCTACTGATGATTTTCTATAAACTACGGCATCCTGAAATATATAGCCGTATTCGGATACAAAACCCGTTGTGAGAGCACGTAGACAAGCGAAAAAACTCCTTTTTGCGATATTAGCTTGGGCGATAGCCATGGCTGCATTCGTGTTTTTTCGATATGCCCAATCGCCAGAACTGCCGCAATGGGCAGTAGGCTCTGCTGACCTCGCGACACTGGCCGTCTACATGGGCATTATTTTTGGCAGCTTACATTGGATGTCTAATCTGATTGCTGACTTTAGCGCTATCAATCGTCTTCCTTATATATTCTCAGTAATTTTTAAAGGTTTGTTCCTGTTGTTAGGCGCAACAACCTTAGCCTACATGACTCAATTTCTAAATATGTGGGCTATTGAAAATCACATGTCGACCCTAAGACAAATGCTTACGGCGCATATCCTCTATAGTCCCTCATTCCAAGCGTTGATTGTTTATTTAGTGGTGGTGCGAGTGAGCTTGGCCTTTGTCGAACAGATGGGGCTGTTGGTTGGACCACGTATTTTGCTCAATATAGGTTTAGGCAAATACCATAAACCGAGATACGAGCAACGCTTATTCCTATATTTAGACATGGTTGCTTCCACTACCCACGCCGAATCCCTCGGCGATTATCGTTTTAGTCGCTTGATCCAAGACAGTTTTAGCTTACTGTCAGATACGGTGAGCAATAACGAAGCCGAGATTTATCGTTACATGGGCGATGCAGTGTTAATCCACTGGCCCTTAGAGGAAGGTGTCGTACACGACCGCTGCATGAATATCTATTTTGAATTTAGCCAGCAATTAAATTGGCAAAGACGTTACTTCGAAGAACACTATGGTTTTGTGCCTAAATTTAAAGCGGCAGCCCACTGTGGGCAAGTGGTTGCTGCGGTTGTTGGTGTACAAAAACAAGAAATTAGCTTCTTTAGTGATGTGTTAAATACCTTAGCTAGACTCCAAGATCAATGTAACCCGATGGGGCAACGTATGCTGATCTCAGGCGCCTTAGCGGGACGACTCGAAAACCCAGACAGTGCATATCGACTCACAAATTTGGGCCCGATTAAATTAAAAGGGAAACAACACTCGATCGAAGTGTTCGGTGTTTCCCCTTTATAAGACTCACTACAGGTAAAATACCCCGTTATTGACCCGCTTCATTCATTAATAATTTTTGGATCAATAAACCTAGCGTACGGAAAGTCAAAATCCGGCTGGTCGTTTGTCGCCAAACTAAACCGATATCGCGATATGGTGCTTCTCCAGGGGGAGTCATCACCACCAGATCAGTATCATTTAAGATCCCAGCATCAATCGCCATTTGTGGTAAAAACGTCGTCCCCAGTTTACTGTTGACCATTTGCACTAAGGTATGCAGACTCGTCGCTGCAAACGGATTCACCTTCGCACTATCACCGAGCTGACACGCGGTAATCGCATGGCCGGTAATACAATGCTCACTCTGCAACAGAAAGATACTTTCATCGGGTAATGTCTGATAATCGATAGGCTGGTGAATGCCACCCACTAAATCTTTATGGATCACCATCTTAAAGGGATCGATTCCGACCTTCATGCTGTGGTAACCACTGGTATCAACCGGTAAAGCTAGAATAAGTAAATCCAACTCCCCTTTACCTAAGGCATCGAGTAAACGTTCCGTCGTGTCCTCTTTGAGTAACAAACTCATCTCAGGGTACGCCTGCTGACATTGCTTAACGACTCGGCTGAGTAGAAACGGCGCAATGGTAGGAATACAACCCAAGCGGATATCGCCTGTCATCGGTTCGCCTTGGTTTTTGACCAATTCAACTAAATCGTCGACATCCGTAAGGATTTTACGGGAACGCTGTACGACTTCTTCACCGATAGCAGTGAACATAAAAGACTTATGGTCACGTTCAATCAACTGATGACCAAGCTGCTCTTCAAGATTCTGGATCCCGCTCGACAATGTGGATTGACTGACAAAACACACCTTAGCGGCGCGGTTAAAATTCTGCTCTTGGTGAAGGTTCACCAAATAGTAAAGATTCTTAAGGCTAGGTAAATTTTTCATTTTATCGATTGCCACTAAGGTTATGGATTAAAAAATTTAATCAACTCTACCATAAGTTATCAACTAAAACGCGGCTTAATTGCTCAATTGTGTGAGCAAAATCGATTTTCAACCAAAGGAAAATACTGAAAGCTGATGGGAAAAACAAAAAGATGGAGTAATGCGTGTAAAGATGATTATCGAGGTGCAACCTAAGCTGCACCTCAGCGAAACAAATTAGGCTTTAGCCTGTAAGAATTGCTTTAACTGCTGCAGATCCGCACTTGCAAATTCAACAATTTGCGCCACCCACGTCGCGTGTTTTGACTCCCAATCAGCCTCTTCACCATGCTGCAATAATTGGGCAATTTGCTGGATACGTTTTAAACCCACAGAACCCGCCGCACCTTTAAATTTATGGGCTTCAGAGCATAAAGTGTCCTTATCAGCAGCTTCGTTAGCCTTTACTAGATTCCCAACATATTCAGGCATTAATTGCTCAAATAATACCACGCTCTTTAGTAGAGTACTGGCACCAATTGCGCTGCAGTACTGTTCTAATGTATTGAGATCTAGGATTGTCTCTAATTCAACTGTGGCCATCTAGGCCTCCCTTAAGTAGTCCAATGCTTAAAACAAGTTTATGACATGATACCCGCTAAAATTGTCAGCGCAACTTATAGTAGTATTTGTGGTCATCGGAAGCTTGTTTTATGAAAAATCAACTATTTCAATTACTCTCAGCGATATAACGTTACCAAATCAACCGATTTAGCAAATAAGGCTATTATGGTCGCGCTAATGCCGTCCCTTGTCCACCATTAAGCGCAAGATCCTCCACAATTGCCACTAAACCATTCCAACGATAACCGCACCAATCAGGCGCAAGCAGAATAGGCTTTTTGGCATAAGCGGTGACTCGGTGAAAAATGATTTCCTGAGGGGTATGGCGAATAAGCTCGCCAGCACTGGTGGCATAAGCTTCCATAGTGAGCAAAGGCAAACGTCCAGCGCGCCAAGCTTTAGCCATAGTACTACCTTCAACTACATGCAAAGGATGCAGCTTCAAACCATCCACGCCCTGCGCGAGCACCGCTTGCAAGGTCGCCATATAATCGAGCGGTGTTTCCCCTGGCAAGCCTAGAATCAAATGGGTACAAACCTTTAAACCGCGGCTTCTCGCCCTAGAAACAGTATCGCAATAACAGGCAAAATTATGCCCGCGGTTAATATGATGAAGTGTCTTATCGTTGGCGGTTTGCAACCCAAGCTCCAACCAGACATCGACGCCCTTTTGCTGATAACTCGCTAATAAATCTAACACATTATCTGGCACACAGTCGGGACGAGTACCGACACACAAGCCCACAATTTCACTGTCTTTAACCGCTTCATCGTATTTAGCCATCAGCACTTGATATTCATCATAGGTGCTCGTATAGGCCTGAAAATAAGCAATAAATTTATCTGCATTGAGTTTTGGTTTCGCCTCTTTATAACGGGCTTTCCCCTGTTGCAGCTGCTCACTGATACTTAATGTTTCCTTTTGCTGATAACTAAAGGAAGCTACATTGCAAAAAGTACATCCTCCCCGTCCTAAGGTGCCATCACGGTTAGGACAAGTGAATTTGGCATCGATAGTCAGCTTGCGTAATCGCTCGCCATATTTAGCCTTACAAACAGCACCAAATGTATTTACGTATGCATCGAGCCCCATTAGCTCGCCCGCCAAATTTCATGTCGCTTCATTAAAAATAACCAAGATAAAATCACAAAAAAGAAGGAATAATGGTATGTACATAGATGAAAAAACTCATTATAAACAAAGATGACACTCTTTTCTTGGTGGTAAATCAAACTCCGATAATATTCACCACATCCCAGCTCATAAACCTAGCCCTCCCTCACAGAGTCTTTACATTCCGTGATTTCACTCACAAACAACAAGAATAACAATTCACTTATTTTATATTTTTATACACAAACTGTATTTGCAATAAAAATCACTATTTCTAAATCAAAAACAATCCACATAAATGTTACACTTTAGTGATCGATGAGTTTTTTATTTTTTAAAATTCTTTTTATTCATAATGTTATACAGCAAATTAACCAGTTAACGTTAACGTCAAGCAATTATGTTTTGTGTATGAAACATGAATTAATACCCATATTTTATGCAAAATTTTGGTTTGACCTTTGGTTAATCTCAGGATAATTTGGGTGGTTCGGGTGCATATCTATAGAAAGTCTTTACATTTCTCCCGAGTAGTAATTTCGTTGAGGTCAAGGGAGGTTTTTGTATGAGCTTATATCATCCCAGTTTTGAGCGGGACAATTGTGGGTTTGGCTTAATTGCGCAAATGGATGGCGAAGCCAGTCATCGTATCGTGCGCACTGCCATCCATGGCCTTGATCGCATGAAACACCGTGGCGGTATCGCCTCGGACGGTCGTACTGGGGACGGCTGTGGTTTATTAATGCAGCTACCATTGCAATTCTTTGAGGCCGTAGCCGCTGAAAATGACTGGCACTTGAGCCGCAAATTTGCCGTGGGCATGTTGTTTTTAAGCCAAGATGAAGAACTGGCTGACCAAGCCAAGTTTATTCTCGAACGCGAATTGGAACGTGAAACATTAAGTATTGCTGGTTGGCGTAAGGTCCCCGTCAATCCCGATGTATTGGGGGAGATTGGTAAATCGAGCCTACCACAAATCTATCAAGTGCTGATCAACGCCCCTATTGGCTGGCGTGAGAAAGATCTTGAACGTCGCCTCTACATGGCTCGCCGCCGTTTAGAACAGCAAATTACTGACGATAAAGACTTCTATGTCGCGAGTCTTTCAGGCCAAGTCATCGTCTACAAAGGTTTGATGATGCCTGCCGACTTGCCCGCATTCTATCCCGACCTTGCAGACATTCGTTTGAAAAGCTCTATCTGTTTATTCCATCAGCGCTTTTCAACCAATACTTCACCTAAATGGCCACTCGCTCAGCCCTTTAGGTATCTTGCCCATAACGGCGAGATCAACACTATTACCGGTAACCGCCAATGGGCCCGTGCTCGTGCCTATAAGTTTAATTCACCGCTGCTGCCCGACCTACAGCAGGCAGCGCCTTTTGTGAATGAAACGGGTTCAGACTCTTCTTCCCTCGACAATATGCTCGAGATGCTGCTCTCAGGCGGGATGGACTTATACCGTGCCATGCGTTTGCTAATACCGCCAGCATGGCAGAGTAATCCAGAGATGGATGACGAGCTAAAAGCCTTCTATGACTTTAACTCCATGCATATGGAGCCCTGGGACGGTCCTGCGGGTATTGTGATGACCAACGGCCGCCACGCCGCTTGCGCAGTCGATCGTAACGGTCTGCGACCATCTCGTTATGTGATCACCAAAGATCGTATCTTAACCCTCGCCTCAGAAGTCGGCATTTGGGACTACGCCGCCGATGAAGTGATTGAAAAAGGCCGCGTCGGCCCAGGTGAGCTGTTAGTGTTGGATACATTAAATGGCCGGTTATATCAGTCATTTGAAATCGATAACGATCTTAAGCGTCGCCACCCCTATAAAGAGTGGATGGCCAAAAACAGCCGTACTTTAATTCCTGCCGAGCAGCTAACAACAGAACAACATGGCGCCAGCGAATTAAGCCCAGAGCAACTGCTGCAATACCAAAAGCAATTTGGTTACACTCGCGAAGAGTTAGAGCAAGTGATTTGGGTACTGGCAAAACAAGGCGAAGAGGCAACGGGCTCTATGGGCGACGATACGCCAATGGCGGTATTGTCGAAAAAGTCGCGCTCGCTCTATGACTATTTCAGGCAGAAGTTTGCTCAAGTCACCAATCCGCCAATCGATCCATTGCGTGAAAAGCACGTGATGTCCTTGGCGACCTGTATTGGCCGCGAGCAAAACCTCTTCAATGAAACCACGGGCCATGCCTATCGAGTGATGTTTAATTCACCGATATTATTGTTTAGTGATTTCAACCAATTACTCGGATTAGATAGCACTTACTATCGCGCCAATATCGTCGATTTAAACTACGAACCGAAAGAAGGCTTAGAACAGGCGATTCGCCGCATCACCTCAGAAGCTGAGCGTTTAGCCCGCAGTGGCACTACGCTGCTGATTTTATCCGACCGTGCGATTGATAAATCGGCGCAGGTGATCCCAGCCGCCATGGCAGTGGGCGCAGTGCAACAAATGCTGGTGAGTAAGAGTCTGCGCTGCGATACCAACATCATTGTTGAGACCGCATCGGCGCGAGATCCGCACCACTTTGCAGTGCTACTCGGCTTTGGCGCCACGGCGATTTATCCCTATTTAGTGTATGAATCAATCTCAGATCTGGCTAAACGTCATGGACTGACCGACACCACGGCGCTGATGCTCAACTTCCGTTACGGCATCGAGAAGGGTCTACGTAAAATCATGTCAAAGATGGGGATCAGCACCGTCGGTTCCTACCGTTGTAGCCAACAGTTTGAGGCCATTGGTATTGCCAGTGATGTGATTGAACTCTGCTTTAAAGGTGTGGTGAGCCGTATAGAAGGCGCAAGCTTTGAGGATATCGCCAACGATCAAGCACTACTGCACAAGGCCGCTTACCGCGCCCATGTGCCGCTGCCACAGGGTGGTTTACTCAAATACGTGGATGGCGGTGAGTACCACTGCTTCAACCCAGATGTGGTCAACACATTGCAGGCATCCTTAATCGACAAAAATTTTGCTACCTATAAGAAGTTTGCCGAATTAGTCGATAACCGTCCAGTTGCCACCCTAAGGGATTTGATTGGCATTAAGGCTGACCAAGCCGCAATTGAACTGGATAAGGTCGAAGCTGCTAGCAACTTATATCCACGCTTTGACAGCGCGGCCATGAGTATCGGCGCCCTAAGCCCCGAGGCCCATGAGGCATTAGCCATTGCCATGAACCGTTTAGGCGGCCGCTCTAACTCCGGCGAAGGTGGCGAAGATGCTCGCCGCTTTAATACCGAGCGTAACTCGGCGATTAAGCAAATTGCCTCAGCGCGTTTTGGCGTAACTGCCCATTACCTAGTCAACGCCGATGTATTGCAGATTAAAGTTGCCCAGGGCGCAAAACCCGGTGAAGGCGGACAACTGCCAGGCCATAAGGTGAGTGTCGAAATTGCAGGGCTGCGCCACGCGCGTCCCGGTGTAACCTTGATTTCACCACCGCCACACCATGATATCTATTCTATCGAAGACTTAGCCCAGCTGATTTTCGATTTAAAACAAATCAACACCAACGCACTGATTTCAGTAAAATTAGTATCTGAACCAGGTGTCGGCACTATTGCGACTGGTGTGGCAAAAGCCTATGCCGATATGATCACTATTTCTGGCTACGATGGAGGCACAGGCGCCAGCCCTATCACTTCAGTGAAATACGCCGGCAGCCCATGGGAACTCGGCCTTGCCGAAGTGCATCAATCTCTGGTGGAAAATGGTCTGCGCCATAAGATCCGCTTGCAGGTCGATGGCGGCTTAAAAACGGGTACTGATGTTATCAAGGCGGCCTTACTCGGCGCCGAAAGCTTTGGTTTCGGCACAGTGCCCATGATTGCCTTAGGCTGTAAGTACCTACGTATTTGCCACCTGAACAACTGCGCCACCGGTGTCGCAACTCAGGACAAGAAACTGCGCGATAACCATTACCACGGCTTACCAGAGCGAGTGATGACTTACTTTGAGTTTGTCGCCGAGGAAGTCCGTGAGTGGATGGCAACCCTAGGGGTCAGCAAGTTCGAAGACTTAGTGGGGCGCAGTGAGTGGCTACACACCTTAGAAGGCCAGACCGATAAACAACGTGGACTCGATTTAGCGCCAATTCTGTATCAGCCTAAGGTCAAAGCCAATACAGCTCGTACATGGCAGGAAACCAATCCACCAGCGGATTTAGGCTTACTCAACCAACATCTGCTCAATGAGTGCCAAAGTGCGGTGGATAAAGGTGAGAGTTTCGATGCTGCTTACAGTATCAACAACACCGATCGCTCAGTAGGCGCCCGTCTATCGGGTTATATAGCCACCACCCTTGGCGTTAAAGGCAGCAAGGCCCCGATAAAACTCAGCTTTAACGGCAGTGCAGGCCAAAGCTTTGGGGTATGGAACAGCCCAGGCCTTGAACTCAAGCTCTGCGGCGATGCTAACGACTACGTCGGCAAAGGCATGTCTGGCGGCAAGATTGTGATTTATCCACCGCTGGGTAGCCCATTCCAAAGCGAGCGCAGCGCCATTGTCGGTAACACTTGCCTGTATGGCGCGACTGGCGGACGCTTCTTCGCCGCGGGTCAAGCGGGTGAACGTTTTGCGGTACGTAACTCAGGCGCCATTGCCGTGGTTGAAGGTGTTGGTGATAACGCCTGTGAATATATGACCAGCGGAATTGTTGTGGTGTTAGGTAAAACTGGAGTGAATTTCGGCGCAGGGATGACTGGCGGTTTTGCTTATGTCTTCGACCAATTTGGTCGCTTTAATCGCCGCGTCAATAGCGAACTGGTTGACACCCAAAAGCTCGAATCGCCTATTCATCAGCAACATTTAAAAGGCTTGATTGAAGAGCATGTCGCCGAAACGGGCAGTGATCACGCGAAGATGATCTTAAGTGACTTTGCTAACTGGTTAGATTGCTTTGTATTAGTGAAACCAAAAAACATAGCCGTTGCAGATCTGCTCAAATTAGAGCAATCGAGCCCAGAACTGGCAGTTAAAGCGGGGTAATACCAGATGAGTAACGATTTTCAATTTATTGAAGTGGGTCGCAAAGACCCAACCAAACACCCTGCGGCAAAACGTTCGACTCAGTTTATTGAGATTTATCAGCCTTTTGCACAGGCACAGGTGAGCGAACAAGCGGATCGCTGTTTAGATTGTGGTAACCCATATTGTGAGTGGAAGTGCCCACTGCACAACTACATTCCTAACTGGCTAAAGCTGGCACAACTGGGCCGGATTATGGAGGCGGCAGATTTAGTTCATGAGACCAATACCCTGCCCGAGATCTGCGGCCGCGTCTGCCCACAGGACAGACTCTGTGAAGGCGCCTGTACCCTAAACGCCGACTTTGGCGCCGTGACTATCGGTAATGTGGAGAAATACATTACCGATACCGCCATCGCCCAAGGCTGGCGCCCAGATATGAGCAAGGTCACGCCACGTAAAGAAAAGGTTGCGATCGTGGGCGCAGGCCCAGCGGGTTTAGGCTGCGCCGATATTCTGGCCCGTAATGGGATTAAGGCAGTGGTGTTTGATAAATATCCCCAAATTGGTGGACTGCTGACCTACGGTATCCCCGCCTTTAAACTGGATAAAGCCGTAATGGCAACTCGCCGCACTGTGTTAGAAGGCATGGGCATCGAGTTCAAACTCGGCGTAACTGTCGGTAAAGATGTTGCCTTTAACCAACTGCTTGAGGAATACGATGCCGTCTTCCTCGGCATGGGAACCTACACCGCCATGAAAGCGGGCCTTGAGGGCGAAGATGCCCAAGGCGTTTACCAAGCCCTGCCCTACTTGATTGGCAATACCCATCACCTGATGGGCAGCACCAGCCCAGAGACACCTTATCTTAACCTTGCCGGTAAACGTGTGGTGGTCTTAGGTGGTGGTGATACCGCCATGGACTGTGTTCGCACCGCCGTGCGCCAAGGGGCTAGCAGCGTGATTTGTGCCTATCGCCGTGATGAGGCCAACATGCCAGGTTCTCGCCGTGAAGTGCAAAACGCCCGTGAAGAGGGCGTGAACTTCCTCTTTAACCGTCAACCCGTGGCGATTAAAACCCAGGATGGCAAAGTGGTGGGTGTGGAATGCGTTGAAACCCAGATGGGTAAAGCGGATGCCAGTGGCCGTCAACGTGCCGAAGCGATTGTGGGCAGTGAGCAGTTACTCGAAGCCGATGCAGTGATTATCGCCTTCGGTTTCCAGCCTAGCCCTGCGCCTTGGTTTGCCGATTACGGCATTGAGCTCGACCAATGGGGCCGAGTAAAAGCCAGTAAACAGGCCGATAATCCTTTCCAAACCACCAATCCCAAGGTATTTGCTGGCGGCGATATGGTCCGAGGTTCGGATCTGGTTGTGACCGCAATTGCCGAAGGACGTGATGCGGCGCAAGGCATTCTTAACTACTTAGATTAATTGTTTTTTGTTGTGCCGCTGTACCTGTGAGTCTCGGACTCGTACCCACGAGTCCACCATTTGCTTGTGACTTGTCGTAAAAGATACGTCAAATTCGCGCACCTTAGGGTGCGCATTTTTTATCTTTCGCACGTTTATCCTATCCCAATCAAGCAATCGCAATCCCACAATCACGCCGAAGCATAACTGTGGTATATTAGCCGCCATTCCGTCGTCCCACATATTCAGTGGAATCACACATTCAGTAGAGTCAAAAGGGTCCCCCATGAAAATAGGTATTATTGGCGCAATGGAGCCAGAAGTTGCTCATCTTATCGCGGCTATGACAAATGCTTCATCACAAACCATTGCAGGTATTGAATTTATCGCTGGCACCTTAGCGGGCAAGGATGTTGTCGTCACGCGCTCAGGCATTGGTAAAGTCGCCGCCAGTATCGCCACAACCCTATTGATTGAAAAATACGCCCCCGATGCGGTAATCAACACAGGTTCCGCCGGCGGCTTTGTCGATTCACTGTCAATTGGTGATATCGTGATTTCATCCGAAGTGCGCCACCACGATGTGGATGTCACCGCATTTGGTTACGAAATTGGCCAAATGGCGCAGCAACCCGCGGCGTTTATTCCTGCGCCATACTTAGTCGAAGCCGCCAATAAGGCCATTGCACAATTAGGCGAAGTAAAAGCGATTGAAGGCTTAATCTGTACTGGTGATAGCTTTATTTGCGACCCAGTACGCACCAAAACCATGTTGGAACACTTCCCAACGATGGCGGCCTGTGAGATGGAAGGTGCGGCGATTGCCCAAGTCTGTCACCAATTTGGCGTGCCTTTTGTGGTCATTCGCTCGCTCTCTGACAACGCCAACAACGACTCCCCCGTCGACTTCGATTCTTATATTGTAAAAGCAGGCTATCATTCAGCACTGATGGTAATGTTGCTGCTTGAGCAATTAGATACAAACTCAGTACAGTAATGAACAAAAGCATATTTGTGGAAAGTACCTGATGCACAGCTCTTTTTATCAACAACTTGTCGAAATTGATGGTGCTTTGTTTGAAGGCTTCTTGGTACTTTTCTTTGCTTTATTACTGGCGCGTTTGGCGCCATTACCCAGGGAAATGCAGCCACTGATGTGGTTTAGTCACTTAGCTAAACAACTCGCCGCTAAAGTCAATCGCCCCGAGCGCGCGCCCAGCCAACAGGCAACCGCTGGCTTTTTAGCCATGTTGTTACTGGTATTCCCCTTCTGGGCGATTATTGCTTTTTTGCTCGAGCTCGCAGCCTTCCCATGGTTTTTTGAGTTTTTAGTGCTGTATCTTTGTATAAGTGATGCCGGCTTTAGCCAAGTCGCTGACGAAATCGCCAAGGCATTAAAACGAGAGGATAATGCCAGCGCAAAAAAGTTATTACAGTCGTGGGTTGTCCGTGATACGGATAATCTATCGGAAGTGGGCTTAACCAAAGCCACCATTGAAAAGTTGGCTACGGCACCGATTTACGGCACAGCATCGACCATCTTCTTCTTTGCTATCGCGGGTGCTCCCATGGTGCTGGCAGTCAGAATGATTAAACAGCTCGAACTCAGTTGGCCGCCAATACAGCCCAAATATCAGTATTTTTGCCGAACTGTGCACACGCTCTCGACCGCGCTGCTAGCAATCCCTGCGTGGTTATGGAGCCTATCAATTGCAATTCAGGGCGGTCCCAAAGCGTTAGCGTTATTGTTTCGCACCTCTAAAAATCATCCTGCCCTGCGAGGGTATGTGATGAGTGTGTCGTTAGTGGCAAATATTTTACGGATTGAATTGGGTGGTCCACAGAAATTTTCAGGCCAACGTATTGATGTGGCAAAGGTTGTCTATGGTCCACAACCTCATCACGAAATGATAGCCCCAGCCATAAAACTCACCTCTCGCGCCTGCGCGATTTGGTTTAGCTTTATAACCTTACTTCCTTTCATTTGGGCGGGTTTACGCTGGCTACAAACCCTGTGATATGATGTTTTTCATCTTAGCACTAGGTTAAAGGCTGACTATCTTGTTCGAAAATATGCATGTTTCACTAACAACTCCCGCCTTGTTATTTCCAGCAATTTCCTTGCTGTTACTTGCTTACACCAACCGATTTTTTGCACTGGCGGCACTGATCCGCCAATTGAGTGGCGGCGATAAACCCGTGCATCAAGATCAGATCAAAAACTTAAGTCAACGGATCCGTATTATTCGCCTCATGCAAGAAGCTGGCGTATCCAGCTTTGCCCTGTGTGTACTCTGCATGATTTTCATTTATATCGGTTTTAATAAGACGGGCTCAATCATCTTTGGTGCAAGCTTGTTACTGCTACTCTATTCACTGATTTTATCTGTGATAGAAATTCGTATCTCTGTGGATGCACTTAATATCCACATCAAAGAGATGAGTAAATGAATCACTGGATTTACTTCTTCGATTTATGTGGTACGGCGGTTTTTGCGCTTTCCGGCGCCTTAGCCGCTGGTCGCCACCGGATGGATCCCTTTGGCGTTATCGTGCTCGCGTCGGTAACAGCTGTGGGTGGTGGCAGTATCCGTGATGCGCTAATTGGCGCAACGCCGGTGTTTTGGATCCGCGACCCAAACTACATCATCGTTATCCTTGCGACTGTAGTGGCTTGTTTGCTGTTAGTACGTCGCCCACGCAAGATGCCTGAGTACGTCCTCCCCGTCGCCGATGCCTTAGGTTTAGCCTTGTTCACAGTGATTGGTGCAGAAAAAGCCCTCAATATGGGACTAAGCGGCATGATTGCCGTGGTGATGGGCTTGATCACCGGCGTAGGAGGAGGCATTATTCGAGACTTACTGTGCAGACAAATCCCGATGGTGTTACGCACGGAAATCTATGCCACAGCCTCTATTATCGGCGGCATAGGGTATACGGTAAGTTTGGCCTGCGGTATGGGCGAAAAAACGGCGCTGTTTTTAGCCATGGCCAGTGCGTTAATCATCCGTCTATGCGCCATTAAATGGCATTTATCATTACCCGCCTTTGATCTCAAAACCAAGAGGGAATAGTTTGCGAATTTTGCGTCTTTTAGTCTGTCTTATTTTTGTTCCGGCGCTATTTCCCGCGCATGTACATGCAAACTCAGGGGAAATGCCAGCAGAACAGCAGTTAGCCGTAAAATATATGAACGCGCTAACCGAGCACGACTATCAAACACTTAGCAAATTCTATAACCGCGATAGTGTTTTTTTCGATAAGACCGCCAACCGTAAATACACGGGCGGCCGTTTTATTATCGACTTTTTCGAACGCGCCCATGAGGGGGTGCTCGAATATGATTTCAATATCGAGCATATGTATAACGCGGGCTCCTTAGTAGTGATGATTGGTAACTATCACTTTAAGGGACCGGGGGAGCTGTTTGGTAAACCAGGTAAAATCATTGATATCGCCATCCCAGGGGTAACAAGCCTTAAACTTGATATGCGCAACCACAGAGTTGCAGAGCATATGGATCTGATTGACTATCAGACCATGTCAGATCAATTAGCGATGCAGTAATCACAAAATTTACCTTTGATTGAAACTCGAGCCCAAAAAACGAGTCGAAACTAACAATGAGTCATACGACTAAACCAAGGCATTTGATGCATCACTCGGTCGTTTCGTTTCAATGAGGTTTGTATGAAGTTTTTTGGACTGATTGCCCTACTCGCTCTCAATGGTTTTATGCTCGCACAAAACGCTCAAGCCCAGCAGCCCATAATCGTATCCTATGCAGTGCAACCAGTAAGCCATTTCAATCAGCAGCTGCGTATCGCCCAAGAGCAACATCAGGCTTGGAGTACAGATCCAACGGCTATCAGCAGCCAATATGCGGGTAATAAATTCACCTTACTCCGTACTCAACCAACAAAGAATGGTGTGTTTACCTACCAAGTGAGCGAGATCTCCAAGCAACACCCGCAAATGCTGCTCATTTTGTCGCTCAAGAAGGATGCTCAGCGCTGGCAGGTCGATTCAGCGCAATTGGCGTGGAAATGTCGTGAAGGGCAGCATTTTGGTACCGACAGATGCAATATTGGCGAACATGAGGCTAGCACGGCGCCATAATTCTTTTGCGATAAAAGACTAAAACCAAAAGAGCGCCGACAGGCGCTCTTTTTATGGAATAGATGAGTGTCGACCAATGGCGGATTAAACCAAAGTCACTTTAGCAAACTTACGTTTACCCACTTGGAATACTGCAACAGTACCTGAGCTCAGCGTCATACGGCTATCATCAACCTTTTCACCGTCCATCTTCACGGCGCCCTGCTTAATCATTCGCATCGCATCGGAAGTCGAACCCACTAAGTCGGCATCTTTAAGTAAGTTAGCAATCGCTAAGCCTTCACCCGCCGCTAATTCAACCTCAGGGATATCATCAGGAATAGCGCCCTTTTGGAAACGGTCGATAAAGGCTTGATGGGCACTCTCGGCGGCGGCTTCATCGTGGAAGCGCGCGATGATTTCTTTCGCCAAGGCAATTTTGATGTCGCGAGGGTTTGCACCACTGGCCACATCTTGTTTGAATTGTGCAATTTCCGCCAGTGGACGGAATGACAGCAACTCAAAGTAGCGCCACATTAATTCGTCAGAAATCGACATGATCTTGCCAAACATTTCATTGGCGGGCTCACTCACACCAATGTAGTTGTGCGCCGATTTAGACATTTTCTTCACGCCGTCTAAACCTTCAAGCAGTGGCATCATAATCACAGCTTGTGGTTTTTGACCTTCGGCTTTCTGTAACTCACGACCCATCAACAGGTTGAACTTCTGGTCGGTTCCGCCCAATTCAACGTCGGCCTTGAGGGCTACGGAGTCATAGCCCTGTAGCAGCGGGTACATAAATTCGTGGATAGCGATCGATTGGCCCGACGCATAACGCTTCTTAAAGTCGTCACGTTCCATCATACGGGCAACGGTTTGCTGCGAGGCTAAACGGATCATCCCAGCTGCGCCCAACGGCTCTAACCAGCTCGAGTTGAACTCGATGCGGGTTTTGGCAGGATCCAAAATTTTATAGACCTGCTCTTTGTAGGTCTCAGCGTTGGCTAATACTTGCTCACGGGTCAGTGGTGGACGCGTGCTATTTTTACCACTTGGGTCTCCCACCATACCGGTAAAGTCACCAATTAAGAAAATAACCTCATGACCTAACTCTTGGAATAATCTTAATTTATTTAAAATTACTGTGTGTCCAAGATGGATATCCGGTGCGGTAGGATCTGCGCCTAACTTGATACGAAGTGGACGTCCTTCTTTGAGTTTTTCCAGCAGATCCGATTCGAGTAAAATCTCGTCGGTACCACGTCTAATTTCTGCTAATACTTGGTCTAAATCAGCCATCTCGGCGGGGACTCCTAAGGCCATGGTCATAATATGAGGAGACTTATGTTACTTGTTAGCCACCACAATTGAAAGTGTGTAAACTAATGGATTATTCAAGCCTTAGGTTATCGGTATCGGCGTCAATGGGAAAGGTTATAACATTATTTAAATTGTTGCCTAAAAAGCACCAAATTCTCCTTAGCATTCTTTCTGTTATCACAATGATAACGTTGCTCTTTCCCTCTGAAGAAGCGCAAGCTTCAAGACAAACTCAAGGTGTTACCAACAATCAAATTAACACTCGTTATGATGTGCCCTTAGCCTTTCGCTCGCCGGACCGCCCAGAAGGGATTGAAGGGCAAACACAGGATGCGCCAAATAACGTGACTCCGCTATCTTCAGCAGAGGCGTTAGCTGCGGCTAATCATTCCGCCACCGAAACGTTGGAAAGCGCCCACCATCGGGATGTTGAACACTTTGATGTGAAGAATGGTGATACCTTAGCCGCCGTATTTGAGCGGGCAGGACTCACTAGCAAAGATGTATATGAAATTACGCAGTTGCCACTCGCCAAACAGAATCTACTCAAAATCATTCCAGGCGAAGAAATTGTCATTTCCAAGGATGCCAATGGCGACTTAACCGAGGTGCGCTACCGTGTTGATGCGATATCAACCTTAGTGATCACTAAAGCTCAGGACAAGTATTCCGAGAAAATCTCCGAAAAAGACATAGAGATCCGCCCCAAATTCACAAGCGCGAAAATTAAGAGTAACTTCTGGAACGCCGCCGTGGATGCAGGCTTAAATGCTAACCAAATCATGCAACTCTCAACGGTATTTGGCTGGGACATCGACTTTGCCTTAGATTTACGCGAGGGCGATAGCTTCGCGATTATCTATGAGCAGGAATATGCCGAGGGCGAGTTTTTACGTAATGGCAATATTTTAGCCGCTGAATTTATCAACCAAGATGAACGCTACACCGCAGTGCGCTATACCGACGGTAACTACTATTCTGAAAACGGCACCAGCATGCGTAAGGCATTCTTACGCTCACCGGTCGACTTTAAATACGTTAGTTCAAACTTTAATCCGAGACGACTACATCCAGTAACTGGACAGGTCAAAGCCCACCGTGGCGTTGACTATGTTGCCGCAATTGGCACCCCCATTAAGGCCGCCGGTAATGGACGCGTTATAGAATCTGGCTACAGTCAATTTAACGGCAACTATGTGTTCATTAAGCACAATGATACCTACACGACTAAATATTTGCATTTGACCAAACGCAACGTCAGTAAAGGTGCTAGCGTTAAGCAAGGGCAAATCATTGGTACATTAGGTAAAACAGGACGCGTTACTGGGGCGCATTTACACTATGAATTTATCGTTAATGGTGTACACCGCAATCCAAGAACGGTGGATTTACCGAAGTCCGAATCCATCGCCCGTAAAGAAAAGTCCCAATTCGACGCACTCAGCAAACAACTGATGGCAAGCATTTCGCAAAACAAGCAAACGCAATTGGCAATGCAATAACGACTCATGGATCCCACCAAATGAACAAGGCTTATTATATTGGACTGATGTCAGGCACGAGTATGGACGGCGTTGATGCTGTGCTGGTCGATTTTGCGGGCGAGCAACCTCAGCTTATTTGTACTCATACCGAGACAATCCCGACGCATTTACTCAAAGGTTTACAGCGTTTGTGCTTACCGGGTACGGATGAGATTAATCGTCTTGGTCGTCTTGATCGCAGTGTCGGCAAACTGTTTGCACTGGCGGTCAATAATCTGCTCGCCAAAACCAAGATTGCGAAAGATGAGATTATTGCCATTGGCAGTCACGGTCAAACCGTGCGCCATATGCCAAACCTTGAAGTCGGTTTTACACTGCAGATTGGCGATCCCAACACCATAGCCACAGAAACAGGTATAGATGTTATTGCTGATTTCCGCCGTAAAGACATTGCGTTAGGTGGGCAAGGTGCGCCGTTGGTGCCCGCCTTCCACCAGCAGACGTTTGCCCAAGTCGGTAAAAAACGTGTCATTCTTAATATTGGTGGTATTGCCAATATCACCTATCTACCGGGCAATAGCCAAGAAGTCTTAGGCTTTGATACAGGGCCAGGCAACACCTTGATTGATGCCTGGATCCAGCAGGTAAAAAATGAGTCCTATGACAAAAACGGTGCGTGGGCAGCATCGGGGAAGACAGACCCTCAATTACTGGCGCAATTGCTCTCACACCCTTATTTTTCCCTTGCCTATCCTAAGAGCACCGGCCGAGAACTATTTAATCAGGCTTGGTTAGAACAGCAATTATCAGCATTTAATCAATTAGATGAAGAAGATATCCAATCGACACTACTGGATTTAACCAGCCACAGTATCGCTCAAGATATCCTCAGGCTCGCTCCAGAAGGCGAGCTATTTGTCTGTGGCGGTGGCGCTTTCAATGGCGAGCTAATGCAGCGTTTAGCAGCACTACTGCCGAATTATCGCATCGATACGACCTCGGCACTGGGTGTTGACCCCAAATGGGCCGAAGGCATCGCCTTTGCGTGGCTTGCCATGCGCCATCATTTAGGTTTGCCCGCTAACCTGCCCGCAGTCACTGGCGCCTCCCGCGAAGCCGTTTTGGGTGGACGTTTTAGCGCTAAGTAATTGCTGCTTTACCTTAGTTACTTCAACAGCTTGTGTTTTAGCAGCATAATATCCCGTTGCGGGAAGCCATCGAGCGTCATCACTAAGCGGTTTACCTCCGGAATATAGGTCATGGAGCCAAAACCGCTTAAGCTCGAACGTGGCACTCTCAAGAGTGAGGTCACCTGTTGGCTGCTCGCCTCCCAATAATTCAATAGCTGCTCATGACCATTACTCGATTTAAAATAAACCCCGCTTGCCGTAAGCACCCAGTTATTACCCGCGCGAAATGCTTTAGTTGATATTAATGGCTCAACGTGCTCAGGCTGGGTTAAATCAATCTGCCACAGCCCATTCACGCCATCGCGGCTAAAGACCAACTCAGTGGCCGATTTGGCAAAACCCACCGCCATACTCAATGAACTAATCACCCGTGGGGCACGATTGTCTAAGTAAAACTCCGTAATACCATCAGCGGTTGAAGCAAGCACAGTAGTCCCCTGCCAACTCCAACTTGGACGACCATGGTTGTGATAACTCGACGCTAATGCGGTAATGTTTTTATTGGTTAAATCCAAAATAAAAATGCGATTACCTTCATTTCGATCATCGGGTGCAATAAATGCAATTTTAGACCCATCGGGTGACCAGCGCGGATAGGCCACTCGTGATTTCAGTTGAGTAAGTTGTTCTAGTTTTTGGCCATTGATATCTGAGGTCCAAATCTCGTTAAAACCCGTCTCACTAGAGACAAATACAATCCGCTTTGCTTCAGGGGAATAATCGGGATTACGGTGGCTCACTCCAGAATATAATAATGGGAATAAACTGCCAGGCACTTTATCCCCGAGGGAGAAATACGCCATCTGGAATTGACGGTGATATTGATGATAAACCAGCTCCCCCTCATCGGATACGCTACTGGGATAACTCATCCCTTCCACATCCAGAGAGCGGATCTGCGCCGTGTTAATATCGAGAGTAAAGCCATTACTGCTACCGGAATCTTCGGTCGCGAAGACTAACGCCTGACTATCAGGTGTCCAACTTAACCCTCGAATATCTTCTAACCCTTGTGTAAGGCGCTTTTCATGGGCACTGGCTAAATCTCTAATAAATATATCTTCTGAAATATTGCTAAAGCGCCTTGCTATCGCAAGCCATCTCCCATCGGGGCTGTAAGCTAAATCTCGGTCTTCATAGTTACAGCGGGTATCGCAGGATAAGCGTTCAGCCGTCGCTTCGGTAGACTTAAGCGATAAACGATAAATCCCTCCCATCTTTCCTGACTCATGGGCAGAGATATAAGCAAGATATTGGCCATCGGGTGAAATATCGATCGCGGTCAGATCCGAACTGCAGGGTGCTAAGGCTCTCATTTCATTCGTCGCTAAGGTCAACTGAGTGATGGTGCACTTTCCTGTAGCATGACTGCGGGATGCAAAAAATAATGCCGTATCATCTAAGCTCCACACGGCTCGTAGTTCGGATGAAGATGAAGGCGTTAACTGACGGGCAGGTAAATCTGCACGTTTAAAATCCTTAAGATAAAGACTAGAAGTCAACCCTGGTCGACTGGCTCCATAGACCAACCAACGCCTATCGTGGGATAACTGAGGATAGCGCTCAGACCCAGGATCGCGAGTGAGCACAGTAAGTTGAGTATCCACCATCCGCAATTTATCTTGATACAAATGCACACCCATCACTAAAGCGCAGATAAAGGTTATAACCCCCATCACTATCGCCATAATACGCATGCGTTTGGTGGCATGCTCCAATTTAATCTCGCGGGTTTGTCGTTGCTCTTCGCCGTCATCAAAGGTGTCGTAAATAGGCGGTAATAACAATCGATATCCGGTTTTACGCACGGTTTCAATCACACCATTTTCCAGAGCGAAGGGGGATAATTGCTGCCGCAAATGCCAAATCGCGTTGGTGAGCGCCTTAGTCCCCACGTAGGCGTTGCCTTCCCATACTTTCTCAATCAGCTCATCGCGGGTAACTACCTCTGGATAACGCAGGGCAAGATAGCTAAGCACTTCAATAAACTTGGGTTGAAGCGAGACTTTAGCGGATTGATTAAGGTGAGGTTCATCGCCCAAAGTTTGAAATGAAATTGAGTTATCGGAAGGGTCAATGCGACAACGCCCCAAGCAGAAACTCAACTTACTCTTATCCTTCATATTTTCTCACACCCTTGTTATTCATTTTATGGTTACGGTAATGAGTACATCATGTCGCTAAATACTACCTAAGACTTAGCAAGCTTGGCAATCTAATGATTTAAAGTAATTATTTAAAATTCAAAATATTAGCTTATAAAAAATCTAAAAAAGAGATTTAAACAATATAGAATCGAGTCAGGCTAGATTGCGACTAAGCAACAGATTGCTTACAACTGCATGACCAGTAAAAACATCAGCGTCAAAGCCTTACTCCTGCCGAACATTTATGCAGCAGGGGATATGCCCTTTGTAGGAACCCATATATGCTTCGTTTAGCCTTGATTTGCATCTGGATGATGCTCTGCCCTATTTTTACGCCAAAAACCTTAGCGCAGGACTACCAAAAACCTTCCCCGGCATTGCAGCAAACCATTAGCCACAGTACCAGCCTCACGACTCGACTCTCAAACGATAACCAATGGCTGGCATTACTCAGTCCCATTTCAGCGCCCAGCATTGCAACCCTTGCGATGCCAGAGCAGAAACTGGCGGGGTTACGTATCGCAGCAGAGCAATTTTTACCGAGCCGTATTACCCAGCGTTATCATCAGCTCACGCTTATCAATATCAAAGACAACGGGCAACGCGTTATCACCTTGCCAGGTGGATATGATATTACTGAGCTTAAGTTTTCTCCCGATAGCCGTAATCTCTCTTACGTAAGTTTAACGCCCGAGGGCGGTTATTTATGTGTTTATAATATCGCTCAAGATCGTCATCAACGCCTGTCAAATGAGCGTTTAAACGGCACTATTAGTCTTGATTATCAATGGGCTAATAATAAAACTCTGCTTGCTCGCTTTGTAATAGCGCAAGACACCAGCGCAAATCAGCCCCACGTTTCCATCGGCCCGAAAACCAAGGAAACCTCAGGTAAAAATAGTCCGCAGCGCACCTATCAAGACTTACTGAAAACCTCGGCAGATAAGCAGTTATTTAGCAGCCTGACTACCAGTCAACTTGCGCTAGTAGATTTAGAAGGCAAACTCACGAAAATCGGGGCGCCGGGGATTATTGAAGATTTCTCGGTGTCTCCCGATGGCCAGTATATTTTGAACCGCCAAATCACAACGCCCTTCTCAACTCAGGTAAAGTATGATGATTTTCCAACCTTAACAGAGATTTATAACCTTGATGGCCAACTGATTACCCTGTTACACCAGAGCCAAGGAGGGGAATCTCGACCACAGGGAAAAGATTCAGTCCTGCTTGGTCCGCGTATGTTGCATTGGGTACAAGGTCAAGCGGCAACCTTAGCGTTTACCAAAGCCCTAGATCAGGGAGATAGCCAGCGAGATGCGCCACTGCGTGATAGCCTTTGGCTACTCGACGCCCCCTTTACTCAACAAGCCACTCGCGTTGCACAAACCCAGTGGAGGATTACAGATATTGACTGGGCTGAAAACCACTTAGCCTTAATCACTGAACGTAATAGCAAAGCTCAACAGATCAGACTCAGCAGTCTAAACACCCGTCTTGGGGAAAGCTCACTGCATACCTTAAACGAGCGTAATCTGCGCGATAAGTACCAAGACCTAGGACTCTTTGCAAAACACTATTATCCAGGAAAAGGACAAGTCGTTAGTTTGCTACAAGGGGCTAAAACCACAGGACTAATTCACTATGGTCAAGGTGCCACCCCAGAGGGCGACAAGCCTTTTTTAAAGCGCACTTCATTACTGACTGGCGAATCGTCACTACTTTGGCAATCTGCAACCCAGCGATTAGAGTCGGTGCGCTATGTGCTCAATCTTGAACCTTTACAACTCATCATCAATCGTGAAAGCCCTACAGAGCCCCCAAGCCTTGTCCTACTCAATGGCACCAAAGAAAGCGTACTTTACGAGCACCCCGTTGGACTGAGTGCTTATCAAGGGATGCAAAAACAACTTATAACCTTCAAAAGAGCAGATGGTGTCCCTCTTTCTGGGACGCTGTACCTACCCGCAAATTACACCAAGGAACAAGGAACCTTACCCGTATTGATGTGGGCTTACCCGCGGGAATTTAACGATCCCGAGGTTGCCGGCCAAATTAGCTTTAGCGCCAATCAATATCCCACCATCAGCCCAAGGGGCCCAATACCTTTGGTCGCTGAAGGCTTTGCGGTGTTTGATAAAGTCTCAATGCCTATCATTGCCCAAGGGGATAAAGAACCCAATGACACCTTTCGGGAGCAATTGACGGCCAACGCACAAGCCGCTATCGATACCTTAGTCGATTTAGGTATTGCTGATCGCAAGCAAATCGCCGTTGGCGGGCATTCCTATGGTGCCTTTATGGTCGCCAACTTACTGGCGCATACGGATTTATTCTATGCAGGTATCGCCCGTAGCGGAGCTTATAATCGCAGCCTAACGCCCTTTGGTTTTCAAAATGAAGAACGCACCTACTGGCAAGCCAATGATATTTACCAACAAATGTCGCCATTTAATTATGCGGATAAAATCAAATCGCCTTTGCTGTTGATTCATGGCGAAATGGATCAAAACTCGGGCACTTTCCCGCTGCAATCTGAGCGTCTGTTTGATGCGATTCAAGGATTGGGAGGGAAAGCGAGATTAGTTATCTTACCATTTGAAGGGCACAGTTATACGGCCAAGGAATCCCTAGAACATCTACTATGGGAACAAAGCCAGTTCTTAAAGGCGAATTTACCCCCCAACTAATCGTCACTCAGCTCTGCTGATTAAACGATAAGTTGAACATCGCAATCGGCATTAGCACTTAATGCTTAATGCTTAACGCTTGCCAAGATGACTCCCAACGATACCCTTTGCGGCGGCATATATACTCGCCGCTAAGGGTAATATCAGTTCATACCATCAAGCCTGCAAAAACATTAGCTTAAAGTGTATTGTTGAACCTACACCATTTTGCCCCCAGCCCCAACTTATACCAATCGTATTAAATATCTGTTCATTCAGCGGGAATTCAACGCGCTTTAGACAAGGCGAAGGCTTGAAGGCATAGTGGTGCTCCGCCTAAGCCTTAAACGCAGTATAAAGCGCGTTGCCATACAGTGAACATCAGCCGCCCTTCAGGAGCCTCAAAGGCATCCCACTCCGGTGTTGCATTGACTTAAAAGGGAATAACCATTTCTGCGTCAATCCGCCTTGGATTGAAATGCCTGTGAGACTCTGAACTGATTAGATATTTAATGTGATTGGTATTAACTGACCTGCCGAACTCGCTTAGCTAAAACTTTTGCGTACCCCCAGTAAAATCGCTTAACTATCTGAAGGAACCATAGCCAACAACAGTTCCTTTCTTGCTTAAGCCATTTAATCGCTAATAAAAAAACCGCATGCAGGGAGCCACATGCGGTTTAACCAACTGAAGTTAACTGACCTTTAGAACTTAAGCTCTGCACCGAGGTAAGCGTAACGCCCTACACCACCGCCGTAGGCACTGCTGTAGTTACCATTACCGGTTTCAATTAAGTCGCCACTATCAGCCACCCAAGGTCCTTGGTTGTCGAAAATATTGCGTAAACCGCCATATAAACGTAATTCAGCCTGACTCACATCCATGGTGTAAGACACTGATAAATCATGGGTGATATACGAGCCATAGAACAAGAAATCTGGCGTTTCAGGATTTGCTACTGCACTGGCATCACCGGCGTCGAGTTTGGCTTGGTTTTCGGCTTTCAGCACATTCCATTCTTCAACTCTATCGTGACTATCAACCATTGCGCTCTTATATTTCGCGCTCCAACGCACACGCCAATCATCGTTACTCCAGCTTAATGAAAGCGTGCCTCGGTCTTCAAAAATTCCGCTGGAAAGTTCACCCACATAATCGTCTTCCACTAAACCATCGGTGTTATAGTAGCTTGAACTATATTCCAACACATGAGTCCAGTTGGTTTTTAAGCTGAGTTCGCCGTAATCGGCTAATTCCCACTCGTAAGCCATGGCGAAATCGATACCACGAGTAACGATGTCATTAAGGTTCAGCTCCTGCTGAATAATCTGGGTGATTTGGCCCTCAGTATCGCGAGTGATAGCCTGACAGTACTCATTATCAGCTCCATAGGGATTACTCGAGTTATAACACTCAGCCAGAATATCCTCATTGCTTAATGAACCAATAGCATCAGCAACTTTAATATCGTAGTAATCAACCGCTAGGTTAAAACCTTCAAGGAAGGCTGGCGCCATGGTAAAGCCTAAGGTATAGGTATCCGCGGTTTCTTCGGTCAGGTTTTCATTACCCGCGTTAGGAGAATACTTTGAACCACTTACCGCTTTGAAAATGCCAGTGCTAGCAATGGCCGCTGCAATCCCAGGATCGAGACGGCAGCTATCATGCCCAGCGCCTGTTGAGGTTGCCGTTACACCATTACAAATATCGCGAATACTGTCGTAATCACCACGTGGTGGAGAGATAAGCTCAGTGATATTCGGCGCACGTTGTGAACGTGAGTAATTTGCACGTAAAGCATAGTTGGCAATGGGTTCCCACAGTATGCCAGTACGGTAACTCGACATTAAATCAATGTTTTTCTGACTGTAATCCGCAAGACGCAAGGACACATCCACATCCAGCTTATTAGCGAAGCTCATATCCCTTAACAAGGGTAGATTCGCCTCACCAAAGGCTTCCCATACGGTGACATCACCTTCAAAGGGAGGAACATCGTTAAAGGTAATCGCATCGCCACGCATCGCCTTATCGGTATCCACAGCCTGCGTATCACGGCGATACTCCATACCGAATGCCGATTGCACACCACCCGCAGGTAGCTCAAACAACTCGCCAGAAATATACCCTAACGCATTGAATTGAGTGATATCGGTATTGATATAGGGATTAGCGCGGATATAGTCCGCCCCTTCCTTGCTGATCGAGCCTTCTCCAAAGATATTGACGGGCACACACCCTTCAGCTCTGGCGGCTTCGCTGGCACATTGAATCGTCACACCATCTGCAGCATATACGGCATTCAGGGCATTTCTTAACCGACGAATGCTGATCTCATTGCTACGGCGTTGACGCTGTTCGAACTGACCGTAACCCACTGACGCATCCCAGGTCCAAGTTTCAAACAAATCTCCCTGTAAACCCGCCCAAGTACGCAGCGTGGTACGCTCGTTGTCACTTTCAACAGGCCCTACTTCTTCGAAACGACGATCCCAACTAATACTCTTACCCGCTTTCGCGGCGATGTCAGCGGGTACATAAGGATTATTCGGTGAAATACTGCCCGCATCAATTTTTCCAGGTAATCCCGTGATGGGATCAATGTACAGCTCAACATCGTTATAGTCTTGACCTTCTGCATCGGTACGGCGAAACGCAGTATTACGGCTAAATTGCACTTGCGCATTTGCACGCACACTTTCACTAAGGTCATAGTTGACTTTGACTGCAGCGGCTAAGGTATCCTCAGGAACTTTTAATAGACCCGTGGTAAAGCTGTTATAACCATCACGCCCTTCTTTAAAACCAGCTTTAAGTTCAGTGCCGTCGTACCACCAAGCATCGGAGTTAAAGCGGCCGCCAACGATGTCGTTGCTGCGTGATCGCCAATCGTCAGGAGTGATATCGCGCATACACTTATCACCATCGACTGTGTTCATAGCATTACACATTTGCTCTTTATCGTAGGCAAAGTTTGATTCATACAGGGCTCGCTCCCTGTCTGTGGCGAATAACCCATGCTGTTTATCATAGGTAGCACTGGCGTAAATGTAACCTTTATCACTATTAAAATCAGCACCATAGCCAGCATCAACGGTGGTTTCTCGGCCGCCACCTTCGGTGGTTTCACCACCACGGGCATTAATCTCAAACCCAGTCTTGTTTTGCTGGGTGATAATATTGACCACACCTGCAATCGCATCGGAACCATAGACAGCCGACGCCCCACCGGTAATGATTTCGACCTTATCGACCATCGCCGCCGGAATCGTACTTAAACTGACGTAGTTACCACTGTAACTGTTAGAAACAACCCGACGACCATCAATCAGGGTTAAAGTACGATCCGTACCTAAGTTACGTAGGTCAATGGTCGATAGACCGGTATTTTGTACACTCGATTGACTATTGGTGCTGCTAACCCCTTCGGCCAAAGCCGGAATTTGGTCAACTAAAATATCCGCCAATGAGCCAATACCACTATCGGCGATATCCTTGGCATCTAAGCCCTGTAAAGGCGTACTTAATGAAAAACTATCTCGCTTAATCCGCGACCCCGTTACTGTGACCTTTTCTATGCCATCATTTTTATCTGCGGCTTCGGTTTCACTTCGAGTCGCATTTTCCTTAACTGCTTTCACTTCTATCGGTTCGGCAGCCCATGCTACCGAAGGAACAATACCAAACATTGATGCTTGTATTGCTAAGGTCAATAGTTTCTTCTTCATCCTTCCCACCTTCACGTTGAGACATCGCAAACCGTTTTTGTTGTTATGTAGAGCGGTTACTTAAATTAGCCCAATGCCTTAGCCAGTGATTGTCATCATCTAGGTTTTTGGATTAACCATGAATCAGCATCATCAGAAACACATAATTAACATTTAAGTAACCTTGCTGTTTTACTTTGCCTAGTGAAGAGCGGCAACGAAATACCCCTCGTTTATTTCCCCGTTTTATATCTATTAAATATCTATTCTTTTATTTTCAATGTATTAAATGTAAATAAAGGGAGAGAGCCGACTATTGAACATACTGAGAATCGTCAAGTGGCGGCCAGAGATGCACTGTATTTTTACCTAACAGAGACAAGATAATGCGTAACAAAACAGCTGAGACGATGCCTAAAAACGGTTTAAATACCCAGTGACACCCTTTCAAAAATGCACAATATAAAAACCCAGCTATGCTTAATCACAGTTGTGTCAAACAAGCTAAAGTGGTTGTTAACTAAGCAGTAAATGCACAACTCACTCACAGTAAAAACCAAGCTTGGCATTCACATTCTGAACGCGCAACACTTCAATAAAGAGAATAGTTCATTCAGTTTTAACTTAACCAGCATGATAAACAAGGGCTTATGTAAAGAGCCTGAAATGCATATCGGCATAAATCAACTCTATAGGAAATTCATCAATGAATATGTCACAAAAAATGGCGGCGGAGTTTTTGGGTACACTGTGGCTGGTTCTCGGCGGCTGTGGCAGTGCTGTGCTAGCGGCGGCCTTTCCAGAGGTGGGGATTGGCTTACTCGGGGTTTCGCTTGCTTTTGGTTTAACGGTTCTGACGATGGCGTTTGCGATTGGTCATATCTCAGGTTGTCATCTCAATCCTGCTGTATCCTTTGGGCTATGGGCTGGCGGACGTTTTCCTGCGTCTGAATTGCTGCCTTATATCGTTGCCCAAGTGGCGGGCGGGATCGTCGGTGCGGGTGTGTTGTACGCAATCGCCTCAGGGCAAGAAGGCTTTAGCTTGGCATCCGGCTTTGCCTCTAATGGCTTTGGCGAACATTCCCCCGGCGGCTATAGCCTGATGTCGGTGCTAATCTGCGAAATCGTAATGACCTTGTTCTTCTTATTGGTCATTTTAGGTGCGACCGATGAGCGCGCACCTAAAGGCTTTGCACCGATTGCAATTGGTCTGTGTTTAACCCTTATTCACTTGATCAGCATTCCCGTATCAAACACCTCGGTAAATCCGGCCCGCAGTACCGGCCCTGCGCTCTTTGTCGGCGATTGGGCTGTCTCACAATTATGGCTATTTTGGGCAGCCCCCATTATTGGCGCCATGTTAGCGGGCGTTATCTACCGTTATTTCAACGCCGCTAAGTAATTCCTACTAACAACGGCGCCCTCACGGCGCTGTTGTGCTTTTTCAAACTCCGCTCTAATGTTACCATCTTGGCAACTGGTGAATTTTGCTGTGCTGACGCTATACATGAGTGGCACGACAGGCTTCGCCCAATTCACGTATAAGAGATATTTTCATGAGCAAGACTGTTAAAACCTTTGCAGAAGCGGCTGGAATGACTCCAGAAGCGCGTTACGATTACCTTGTCGAACAAGTCAAACAACACAAAGTGTTATGGACGCTACAGGATCAAGATGGTTGCGTCATGCTAACCACTGAAGATGAAGACTGCATCCCAATGTGGCCAACCGAAGAAGCCGCTGACTCTTGGGCTGTCGATGATTGGAGCGAATGCCAAACTCTAGCGATTCCATACGATGAGTGGCACGAAAGATGGGTGCCAGGTATGGAAGATGATGATCTGTTTGTCGCCGTATTCCCTGTGCAAGATGACTTAGGTGTGGTGATCCCACCCTATGAGTTAGACCAACGTCTACTCACCAAGCAAAGTCATTAATTTATAAGGCGAACAATAATGTCGATGAGCGAGCAGGAATCCTCTTTGGCAACGCCAGTCACGACTCCGTTGACTCAAGCCCGTTTACCTAAACGCTTAATCGCATTGCTGTTACTCTATGTTGCAGCCTCGGTAAGCGGCTTAATCGCCAAACAAGGAGTATTGTTTTGCCTGTTGACCCTATTGATGGTGTTAGGAATTGTCGGTCGTCAAAAGGCGGGGCTAATTATGCTAAGGGGTTATACGTTAGTACAGTTAGCATTGGTGAGTATGCTACCTGTGATCCTATACGATCCCGATAATCTCGTGGCAGGGCCAACCACAGTACACCTTGGTCAATGGCAGGGAAAATTCCCTGACTACGTGATTTTGATAGTGTTGATCATTTTGTCTTTATTGCAGGTTTGGATCGCATTTGATAAGAAAGTCAAAGCTTGGTTTAAGCCTAAATTAAATCTCAACATTATGAATTAACACCAAATATCCATGCTATTTAGGTGAACATAACCAACAAAAAAGCCGTCTTCTCGACGGCTTTTTTATATGCTATATCAGCGAATTACTTATACTGAGAAGCTGGCACCACAACCACAGGTGGTTGTCGCATTGGGATTTTTCACAAAGAAACGCGAACCTTCGAGGCCAGAAGTGTAATCCACTTCACCACCAACTAAATATTGTAAGCTCATGGGATCGACGACCAATTGGACGCCTTGCTTCTCAACGGTGAAGTCGCCTTCGTTGACCTTTTCATCAAAGGTAAAGCCGTACTGAAATCC
Source organism: Shewanella cutis (assembly GCF_022410515.1). Taxonomy (GTDB): domain Bacteria; phylum Pseudomonadota; class Gammaproteobacteria; order Enterobacterales; family Shewanellaceae; genus Shewanella; species Shewanella cutis. The sequence goes on from NZ_JACSDI010000001.1 coordinate 455,981, forward strand.
AGAACAACCACCGCCAGTAACATACACACGTAGCTTAAGTGCAGGATTTTGCTCTTCTTCCAACAAGCCTTTTACCTTAGCGGCAGCCGCATCGGTAAATTTAATCGGCATTGTTGCATCAGCTTGATCAGTCATTACTACCTCTTACATCAGTTTTCTGGGGCAAATTATCCGTTACCTGACTATTTTGTTCAAGTATTACCCGCGGTTCTTTTTCACCCTGCATTAATTCAGGGACACTATAGACATGTTCTGTCTGTGAATTTTTGGTCCAACGGCTCGAAGGCACCACCACTTTGACTTTTACCTGCACAACATTAAAGCCTGCTGGTACAGTGACTTTGGTATCTATTACCTGAAAATAGCGAAAATCAAATTCGAGCTTAGAACCCGTGAGTTTGTTCACACTTAACTCAACGGATTTGCCATCTTGCACACCAATCAAGGTCATTTCGGTACGCCCTTGAATCGCCTGTTTACGCTTTTGCAACTGAGTCAGAATCAGTTTGAAATTGTATTCATCTGCTAAGGCACCCGGCGTCATCTCTAGTCCGTGGATGGCGATCCCTTCGGCATTATCGTCCGGCGACATGATGCTGCGATAAAAGGCTAATTCGTTCTCAAGTTCCTTTTGTTTTTTCATTTGCTGCGCAAACATATCCTGCATTTGCGCATTGGCTTCGCGCTCGACTGATAGCTCTAAATTACGAGTCGCAAGTAACTGAGTTTGCTCTTCAAGTTCCGCGGTGACGCGTTGCAATTTACCACCGCCAATATGCTTTACGACAGGCTCGTCACTGTTAAGCACAATAAAGCTCACCCAAGCGCCCAACAGAAATGCCACTAAGACCAACGACAATAAATACTTGGTCGATGGACGATACTTTAAATCCATGACTTGCAGCCGATTTAGCCAACGATGATAATTTGGCATTAGGTAACAGCCCCTTATATAAAATACAATCAACTCAAGAACGAGTTCGATACAATACAACTCAGGCCAACGCAGTGCAATTAACGATAAATAAAGCCGCGATTGAAGACGCCATCATCACAGCGAAAAAGTACTTAACTAACGAGCTGCGAGATCATTTATCCCAAGCCAAGATCAGTGCGCAGCTTTGCTTACTGGCCTTGCTATTTGCCATCTTTGCCTCCTGCGTGATCCTGTTGTTTCGACTCTTACTCCTGTGGGCAAATCATTACACCCAAATCGAGACGCTGGATTTTACGGGTAACATCGCCGACTGGCGAGCACTGTTGCCACTTTTCGGCGCCTTATTGATCTGGCTTGTGGCCAAACTAGGCTCAAAACGTTACAACCGAATGGGAATTGCCTATGTATTACATAGGGTTAAATTGCATTACGGCAAAATCCCCTTGCAATCTGCTGCAGGGCAATTTTTTCAGGCTCTGTTTGCCTTAGGGACTAATTTCTCGGTGGGCCGTGAGGGCCCCGCCATTCACCTTGGCGCAGTGAGCGCCAGCGTATTAGCCGAAAAATTTAACCTTCCCGATAATAGTGTGCGGATTATGTGTGCCAGCGGTATTGCCGCGGGGATTGCCGCCACTTTTAATGCGCCACTAGCTGCAGTGATTTTTGTGATAGAGGTGATAGTGCGCGAGTACAAAGTGCATTACTTCTTCCCGATTATGCTGTCCGCCATTTGTGGGGCGGTTTCCAGTCAACTGGTGTTTGGCAATGTGCATGAATTTGACCGTATTCAAGTAATCCATATTCCGTTGGATCACTATCCGATTTTAGCCCTTGGCGGTCTTGCATTGGGCTGTGCAGCAGCATTCTTTAATTACACCCTCATAAAAGTCACCGCCACGGGACAAAACTGGCCACTGATTTATCGGCTCTTGCTGGCGGGCAGTATCACAACCCTGATTGGCTTAATCTTGCCGCAGGCGCTGGGCACTGGAGATTTAGCGATTAGCGAAGCCATAAGTGAGCACCCCAGTTTATTACTGTTAATTGCCCTGCTCGCTGCCAAAATTGTCGCGACTATTGCCGCAATAGGTTTAGGGATACCCGGAGGATTGATTGGCCCGCTCTATGGTATAGGCGCCTTAATCGGTGCCATCTTAGCCTTAGTCAGCGCGATGTTATTCCCTTCGATTGCGCCTTACGTTGGTCTCTATACAGTGATCGGCATGACCGCCATGATGGGCGTTTGCCTTAGTGCGCCGCTCGCGGCATTAGTTGCGCTGCTCGAAATGACTAACGATGCCAGTATTATTCTACCAGCGATGTTTGTGACTATTCCTGCCTTCTTGATTGCCTATCAAGGGTTTAAAACTAACTCCATCTTCTTCAAGCAGCTAGAGATTATGGGTTTAGGTTATAAAGTCGCCCCTGTGAATTTAGCGCTACAGAAAAAAGGTGTGCGCGCCTTGATGGATAAGCGTTTTGTTATCGTCAACAACAACGACGAGCTGCTGCTCGAAGTGTTAAAACGCGCCGAAGGTCGCCCTGTGTTAGTGCGTAACGCCGATGGAGTGATTGAAATGCTCAGCCTCGAGATGCAATCCTTTGATGACAACGTCACCCTCTCGCGCCATCCGATGCCGGGGCTGAGTGACACTAAAACCCTCGATGAGGTGTATAACTTGTTGTTGCCCAAGCGCAGCGGTGAAGTATTTATCTACCAAGACACTCCAGACAATGTGGTGGGTGTGGTCAGTTGGTCGAACCTACAACAGGAAATTCGCTCGGGCCAAGTCTAAGCCCTGCAAAGATGGGCTTAGATTCACAAAATCTTGTATTAGCTATCTAAAAAATCCATGCAAGGCCACGGCGGCTATTTCGCAGCCCCTGTGCATCTGTTACAATCGCGCCTCAGCCACCCTACATATACACCAGGGCACAAAGCGCGACATTGCACTTTTACGCCCCCTAGCAATTGGAAAACAGGCTGATGAACCAGTTCGAAGGATCCCATATCCTCTCCGTAAACCAGTTAGATCTTGATTCAATCCAAACTATTTTTAATGTCGCCCACCGTATGATGCCCTATGCACTACGTGAGAAGCGCACAAAAGTGCTCGAAGGCGCCATTTTAGGTAACCTGTTTTTCGAGCCAAGTACCCGTACCCGCGTCAGTTTTGGCTGTGCCTTTAACTTACTCGGCGGCCATGTGCGTGAAACCACAGGTATGGCCTCATCGTCCTTATCAAAGGGCGAATCCCTGTACGATACCGCCCGCGTACTCTCGACCTATTCCGATGTCATAGCGATGCGCCACCCCGACTCTTATTCGGTAAAAGAGTTTGCTGAAGGTAGCCGCGTGCCAGTAATCAACGGTGGTGATGGTTCGAACGAGCACCCGACTCAAGCCCTGCTTGATTTATTCACCATTCAAAAAGAGTTAGGCCACGCTGGCCGCGGTATCGATGGCATGCATATCGCGATGGTCGGTGACTTAAAATTTGGTCGTACAGTGCATTCATTGTCGCGCTTGCTGTGCATGTACAAGAACATCAGCTTCACGCTGATTTCGCCAACTGAATTAGCAATGCCTGACTATGTGATCTCTGACATTGAAAATGCTGGCCATAGCATCAAAATAACAGACCAGCTTGAAGGCCACTTAGATAAAGCCGATATTCTTTATCTGACCCGCATTCAAGAAGAGCGCTTCCCATCCCAGGAAGAGGCTAACAAATACCGCGGTAAATTCCGTTTGAATCGCAGTATTTATACCCAACATTGCAAATCTAACACTGTGATCATGCACCCGCTACCACGGGATTCGCGTGCGCAAGCTAATGAGTTAGATAATGATTTGAACAGCCATCCTAATCTCGCTATCTTCAGACAGGCGGACAATGGACTGCTAATTCGTATGGCACTGTTTGCATTGACACTCGGGGTTGACTCGCAACTCGAAAAATATGAGTGTCCCGTTAATTGGTATTCACGTAAAGCCGATCGTTAATCGGCGACATACTTTAAGGACTTAACATGACCCGTTCCGAAGCGCTATTTGAACAGGCTAAAAAAACCATCCCCGGCGGTGTTAACTCTCCGGTTCGTGCATTTAACGGTGTAGGTGGTTCGCCGCTGTTTATTGAAAAAGCCGATGGCGCTTATATCTACGATGCCGATGGCAAAGCTTATATCGACTATGTCGGTTCTTGGGGCCCAATGATCCTCGGCCACAACCATCCAAAGATCCGTGAAGCCGTGTTAGCTGCGGTACACAATGGCCTGTCTTTTGGCGCGCCAACTGAGCTTGAAGTACAAATGGCCGAAAAAGTCATTGCCATGGTTCCTTCTATCGAGCAAGTCCGCATGGTCAGCTCAGGCACTGAAGCGACCATGAGTGCGATTCGCTTAGCGCGCGGTTTTACTAATCGTGACAAGATCTTAAAGTTTGAAGGTTGCTACCATGGTCACGCTGACTGCCTATTAGTTAAAGCGGGTTCTGGCGCATTAACCTTAGGCCAACCAAGCTCTCCTGGTATCCCTGAAGATTTCGCAAAGCACACCTTAACTGCCGTGTATAACGATCTGGATTCTGTACGTAACCTATTCGAGCAATATCCAACTGAGATTTCTTGCATCATCATCGAACCCGTTGCAGGTAACATGAACTGCATCCCACCTATCCCAGGCTTCCTCGAAGGTCTGCGTAGCCTGTGTGATGAGTTTGGTGCGCTGCTGATTATCGATGAAGTGATGACTGGTTTCCGTGTTTCAAAAAGCGGCGCTCAAGGTCATTATGGCGTTACACCTGACTTAACCACTCTCGGTAAAGTTATCGGTGGCGGGATGCCAGTAGGTGCATTTGGTGGTCGTAAAGATGTGATGCAGTTTATCGCACCAACAGGTCCTGTATACCAAGCAGGCACGCTTTCAGGTAACCCAATTGCAATGTCAGCGGGTCTAGCACAAATGGAAGCCCTGTGTGAAGAAGGTCTGTACGAAGCGCTGAGTGCTAAAACTAAGCGCATCGCTGAAGGCTTTAAAGCGGCGGCGGATAAGCACGGCATCCCAATGGCAATCAACTATGTTGGCGGTATGTTCGGCTTCTTCTTTACCGAGCAAGAGCACATCACGCGCTTCGACCAAGTGACTAAGTGCAATATTGAGCACTTCCGTACTTTCTACCACGGCATGTTAGATGAAGGTGTTTACTTAGCACCAAGTGCCTATGAAGCAGGCTTCCTGTCGATGGCCCATGGTGAAGAAGAACTGCGCCTTACACTTGAAGCTGCCGACCGTGTCTTCGCTCGCATGAAAGCGGCAAACTAAGTATTTCATTAAAATCAAGGGACGCATTAGCGTCCCTTTTTATTTAGTTGCCTATTTGACGTGTTTCGCGCGGTCGATAACTATCGGATTGTTCCAAACCTACAACTGGACTTAAATCAAATCGGCACGACTAAAATGCTGGTAAGGTTAAGGTGATATGCTCAACAACTACGCTCGAATTGTTCAATACCCAAAGTGATCAACTGTTTATCACTGAATATCCACCAAACTAATCAGCCTAAAAGTAAGAGAGTCCGGAACACAAAAGTCATTTTGCGTTATCCTCAAAATACAACATCCAGTGTCTAAACCATTTAAGAGAAGCAAAATACTGTTCACTATGCACTCGCTCTATATTTTGACTTAGCCAAGTCGGTGGCATGAGAGCATAATCCATATTGGTAACGGTAATTAACTAATTACTCTAGCATTCTATTTGTGCCTTTGATTTTTGCTGTATTTTCTCGATAAGGGAAAATTAATTGCAGGATCGATAAAATCACTGCTTAGACTTTAATCGTAGATTTTACTTTACAGTCGCCCTCCGAACAGGCTGAATCAACATAAAAATTCAAACAAACACAAAAATTCAGCATTTTACACCAACACAAGCCAACCAATCTCGAGATCTGCATCACAAAGCGACAGAAAACTGAGTTACAGCTAACAGTTGCGTTATTCTCGCCATTATGTTCTGATCCGCACGCGCTAACACGGCAAGCTTAATTTAGCCTTGATAACGCCACTCAATAGCTCGCCTTTGGGCCTGCCACAACATTAAAACAGCAGTTGGAATTGCAGTTATGTTATATACCTTTCTGATCATACTGGCGGTGCTCGCATTGCTCAGTATTATTTTCGAAGAAGTTACCCACCTTAATAAAGCAAAAACCACCTTATTCTTTGGCTGTATTTCATGGGTAGCGCTGTTTATGGCTGCTGGTGATCCTAGTCATGAGGAATTAGTTGGGCATCAACTCAATGAGAACTTGCTTGAAATTGCTACACTATGGTTGTTTTTAATGTCGACCATGACCTTTGTGGCTTATCTTAACGCTAAAGGTATGATCCAAATTATGGTACAGAAGCTGTTTCCACAGCAGGTTTCTGTGCGAATTTTAATGCTCCAAGTCGGCCTGTTTTCACTCGTACTCTCAGCATTTTGTGATAACGTCACCGCAACTCTGGTTTCTTTAGGCTTGCTAACTACCTTCAAACTCGATAAACAAATGCGCCGCAGAATGGCAGTATTGATTATTTTCGCGGTGAACTCTGGTGGTGTTGCATTAATCACGGGGGACGTAACCACCCTGATGATCTTTTTAGCTGGTCACGTACATATCTCTGAGCTATTGATGTTATTTATCCCCTCGGCAGTGAGTGTTATTTTATTAGCATCACTCTTTTCCCTAAAAGCTGAAGGCATAGTCTCAACAACCCCAATTAAACATAGTTATCAAACGGTTGATCTATTAATTGCCCTCGTGTTCTTCTGCACGATTTTAATGACCATGCTGCTGAACATTTTGTTCGGGATCCCACCCGTACTGACCTTCTTAACGGGTCTATCAATTATGTTCTTGATCGGCCACACCATCCGTAGTGATAAAGAAGAAATCAAGATCCTTGAGTACATCCGCCAGGTAGAATACGACACCCTGTTGTTCTTCTTAGGAATTTTACTACTGGTTGGTATGCTTAAAGAAATCGGCACCTTAGATATGCTAACCACAGCATATGCCCAATTTAATCCAAATATTTCTAACTTTGTCACTGGTTTAGGTTCAGCCCTTATCGATAACGTGCCGCTAACTGCAGCCCTGTTAAAAGCAGAGCCAGTACTCAGCACACCAGAATGGTTAGGCTTAACCTATAGCGTGGGTGTCGGTGGTTCATTATTAGTCATTGGTTCAGCTGCGGGTATCGTGGCCATGAGCAAAGTAAAAGAGCTAACCTTTGTAAGCTACCTAAAATATGTGCCAGCCCTATTCCTGTGTTATTGCGTAGGTTATGGCTTAACCTTACTCCTCGCTTATAACTTCTTCGCTTAATCTTTAAAGATAAATAAAAGGCGCCACCTGGCGCCTTTTGTCATTAAGTACATGGTCTAAATCGCCGGAACCCTAAATTGCGTTCCTTGAATGTCTAAAACGACATCCCTCGGGCGAATAGCAATAATCTTCAATTTGGCAGCGATCATATCGCCTTCCTGTAACTCTGCGCCATCAACGTTCAGCCAACGTTGGCTCGCATCGGTTGAATAAACGTGGGCTACAATATTAAATTCAGGCACTTGTAACTGCAGTCCAGCCGGCAGTTGCCCGTATTTGGGAATATCGTCGTTTTCGGTTTTAGGGATAGGGTCAAGCTTAGGCTCAGTAACGGGTACTTTTGCTGCTTTGCCATATTCAACATCTTTAAGTGCATCTTGGAAAGTCGCAACCAGTTCATCATCTTGACGACTCTGCGCCGTATTTAATCCCACATCAACGGCTGCCGCATTAACTTGTTGACGTAGCGCCTCAAGTGTCGCTAAACCTTGACCATTCGCGTTAGCTCCTAACATGATTGGCTCTGGTTCGGCGGCCTCTTGAGGTTCAATCATATTTTCCATTGATGATTGTTGACGAACTGTCTCATCCAAAGCCACCGAGGTGGCGAGATAATCATCGTAACTAGGATCCGTAGTAGCAGGATTCGCTGACAACGTCTGAGCCGAACTTATGTTTGAGTTAACATAGCCTTGCATGCTTAACGGCTGCTCATTTAAAACCTGCTCCCTGGGTAAAGCGACTTTTCCTGCTAATCGAAATCCAGCAGTTCCTCTTGCATCTTGAGGGTGTGTATCAGGTGAAACCTCTGGCTCAGAAGTCGCACTTGTCGATAGCTCTCTGTTAGTCTGATTAACTACTGCATCAGAGCCCGTCTTTGAAGCGTGTGCAGCTATCACGGCCCCCTGATACGTATTGCTCTTATGAGCATCATTGGCCTTCAAAACAGCCATTGAACTTGACTGTTGCCAATTCGCAATCCCCCATGCTCCCCCCACACCGAGAGCAATCGCGACAGCGAGCAACGACAATTTAGCAACAGGAAACGCAGCCTTTCGTGGCGTAGGATAACTCGCCCTTGGCGTTAATACCGCATCAGGTAAAGCTGAAGATTGCTGCTGTTTATTACGGGTTACCGCGTCGAGTAAAATGGACATTAACTCTGCGCTCCATTATCGGTTAGGCGCGGCCCTTGATCACTTAAATACAAATTCAGTCTCACTAAAGTTTGATTACCTGCGATACCATCAGCCTTCAAACCATGTTGGCTTTGAAAGGCTTTAAGATCATTCTCCAACTTAAGATCAAATTGGCTGACTCGGCGCGAAGGTCGATTCGCCACATGGGCAAGTGCGTTTTCCAACCACTGTAGTTGTCCAGGGCTCGATTTCTGGCTAATTTCCATCATAGGCAGATTGGGCGCTTGCCACAGTATTTCAAACGTGCCACTAAAATGTTGATTAAACCAAGCCCTTTCCACCCACAATTGTTGCTCGCCTAACTGCATTAGCAATTGGTCACCATCAACAGCAATCACGGTACCATAAAAATCTTGTTGATTCTCATCAACTAAATATACAACTGCAGGATAATTTAGCCGCGTGAGAGACATCCAATTTCCCTGCTGTTGATAACATGCCAGTCCCTGCTCAAATGCAGACTGACAGGCGGTTAAGCCTTTAAAGGGGACTTTGCCCCACACATTAAAGAGGCCTGCAAAGGCTGTATCAATTTGTCGACTCTGCTTTATAGCCTCCTGCAGCACGCGCAAGTTCGGATCCGGTGCCACAAGCGTTTGAGCCTGAATGCTCTCTGGCACAGTATTCGTTAATGCCGGTTGGCTTTGCTGTACGGAATTATCAGCAATAATAGTTTGTTTAGGTTGAGTCACGTTCTCGTTCGCCACAGTGGCAACGACAGCATGATCCGTAAACAACCAGTAAGACACACCAAAAGCGAGAACAAGGGTGGCAGCAATCGCACTCGGCCACAGGAACTTATTCTGCGAAGGTTCTTCCTCTCCTAATACTTCTGCCGCCGCTTGCCTCACCATATGATGATCGATAGGCACTTTAGATTGCGCATAGCCCGCCATCAGCGCTCGCTCGCACAACAAGTTGATTAGGCGAGGGATACCACCACTGTATTTATGCAACACCTTAATAGCTTTTCGGGTAAATAATGGTTCAAAACGACCAGCAACCTGCAAACGGTGCAATACGTAAAGGGCTATTTCGTCTTCATTTAAGGGTAATAAATGATAACGAGCAGTGATCCGCTGGGCTAACTGGCGGAGCTCTTGCCGTTTAAGTAACAGTTGCAGTTCAGGTTGACCAATCAAAATAACTTGCAGCAGTTTTTTAGTATCGGTCTCAAGATTAGTCAGCAACCTTAATTGCTCTAACACTTCAGCGCGTAAATGCTGCGCTTCATCGATTATGAGTACGGTATTGCGGCCCTTCTCATGATTGGCCAGTAAAAAACGGCTCAGATGGTCGGTAAGTTGCTTAAGCGTTGGATTTTCGCCATAGCTAATCTTCAACTCATCACACAATGTGGCGAGTAACTCCAACTCAGTCAGCGAAGGATTTAAAATAAATGCGGTATCGGTATTATCGGGCAATTGCCCAAGCAAACAACGAGATACAGTTGTCTTCCCGGTACCTACCTCCCCCGTTAATAACACAAAGCCACCTGTTTCCCCTAGTCCATAGGTTAAATGGGCTAAGGCTTCTCTGTGTCTGTCACTCAAGAATAAATAATGAGGATTGGGTGCGATCGAAAAAGGGTTATCACTGAGTCCATAAAAGGCCTTGTACATACCACCAATCATCCTAAGCTAAAAATAACGCACCACGTTAAAACGTCCTAAGGATATTGTCAAAGCATCAGCAACATGGATGTGACATTCTAATAAATATCTCCACTCCAATTCACCTCGCCATGGCTTCATCATGTTAAGCTACCTTTATGACACACTAGCTAAAATATTCCTGTGAAAATTTACTTAGTTGGCGGTGCTGTTCGAGACAGCCTGCTTAATCTCCCGATAAAAGATAAAGATTATATGGTTGTTGGTGCCACTCCAGAGCAAATGCAGCAACTAGGCTATCGACAAGTGGGTAAAGACTTCCCTGTCTTTTTACATCCTAAAACCCAGCAAGAATATGCATTGGCACGAACGGAGCGCAAAGTGGGTTTAGGCTATGGTGGCTTTAGCTGTTATGCCAGTCCTGATGTTACCCTAGAGCAGGATTTACTTAGACGGGATTTAACCATTAATGCCATTGCTAAGGATGAAGAAGGCAATTTATACGATCCCTATCAAGGTATTGCAGATATAAAAGCACGCCAACTGCGACATGTTTCAGCTGCCTTTGCAGAAGATCCGCTAAGGGTCCTGAGAGTAGCCCGCTTTGCCGCCCGTTTTCATGATTTAGGTTTTGAAATTGCAAACGAAACACTAGCCCTAATGCAGCATATGAGCAAAACCGAAGAGTTAACGGCGCTTACGCCTGAGCGCGTCTGGCAAGAAGTCGATAAAAGTCTCGGCGGGCCAAATCCAGAAGTCTTTTTCCAAGTGCTGCGTCAATGTGGCGCATTGAAAATTCTCTTTCCCGAGATTGATGCCCTCTTTGGTGTCCCACAACCCGAAAAATGGCACCCAGAGATAGATACAGGCCTTCATACTCTGATGGTATTGGCTCAAGCAGCATTACTTACGCAGGAAAAAGTAGTGCGCTTTGCAGCCTTAGTTCACGATCTAGGTAAGGCAGTAAGTCCTAAAGAAGACTTACCCAAGCACCATGGACACGGGCAAAAAGGACTACCGCTCATAAAAGCATTGTGCGAGCGGCTTCGTGTTCCTAACGAGTATCGCGATCTCGCCCTATTGGTTAGTGATCAGCACCAAAACGTTCACCAAGCGTTTGAGTTAAGGGCTGAAACCATTATAAAGATCTTCGATAAAGCCGATTTTTGGCGCAAGCCTGAAAGACTCAATCAACTATTGTTGGCTTGTATTGCCGATATGCGAGGTCGAACAGGATTCGAACACCAAACCTATCCACAGAGTGACTACCTTAATGCGTGTTTTTTAGCCGCAAATAATGTAAATGTAAAAACCATCATAGAGACAGGATTGCAGGGGGCACAGATAAAACAAGCTCTCTATTCGAAGCGAATTGAAATCGTTGAGCAAATAAAAGCCAATTGGTCGAGACGACAAACTAAACAAACGCAATAAATTTGTAACTACTTTGTAAAAATATGCGCAATTTCTGGTAAATGCCGCCCTGTTTATCGATAAAAAATGGGGATACAGCCTAGAAAAAACACTTTTCAAAAAAATTTATCTGTCTATAGTGGTTAAACCCATTAATATTCGTAGCAAATTAAAATAGCTATGTCATAATTAGGCAGTTTCGATTCCCAAGTGACGAAACATTCAAATCCAACCTATTTTAAGGGATTTTTTACAATGAACAAAAAAGTACTGATGATTGCTGGTTTAGCAATGACTGCCCTACTAGGTGGTTGTGCAAACACTACTGCTCTGGAAGAAAGCGTTGCAACTCTGGGCAACAAAGTTGATCAATTGTCAGCTGATGTTAGCTCTCTGAAATCAGAGCAAGGCAAACTGTCTGCAGACGTTAAAGATGCTAAAGCAGCAGCTATGGACGCACAAGCAGAAGCTAAACGCGCTAACGACCGTCTAGACAACGTTGCTTCTCGTTACAAGAAGTAATGATAAGTGATTAACCTGTAATTATCAGGTTGAGATCAAAGGCTTGAGAAAGATGAAAGCGAATAGCACACCTATCTCAAGCCTTTTTTTATGGCCAATATTTAACTGCTGATAGTGCTCTTCCCTCTTTTTTATCAAGTAAAAAGTATCTGTTTTCTACTTCCTCTAATTAGCGCAGTCAATTTAATACTTCCCTAGCTTTCTCGTCTTAGTTAAACCTCATAGCAGGTAAACTCCTCATCAGTTTTACTTTTGATACCACCCGTAAAATCAACCGTTGTGTTTTCTATTACTTCTGCTGATTTCTCTAAAAAGGTAAATTTTTATCAGACCATTTGCCTAGGGCGAGTTAAAACATAATTATAACTTTTGCGCGAGGACTAAAGTAAAATCGATTTCTAGCTTATCGAATGCTTGGCTCCGAATAAGGTGTTTTACTTTATCCGATGCGCGCCATGCGTAGGGGGTCATATCGAGCAATACTAACGCTTGCTCACCCGTCACTGACAAATTGAATTGTAATCGCTGCTGTTCTTTCACTGTTAACCCTGAAGGCAGGTTTACTTGGACGGATTTTTCAGCGAGTTCGGGATAAATGAGGGCTTTAATTTGCCACAGATGTCGAGCGCCGGGGATCACCTGCAACATAACCCCCTGCTCTTTAAGTACTCGGACACATTCTTTGCCTTTCAACGGTCGATCTACCACCGTGATAAAATCGACACAATTATCCGCAAAAGGTAACACTTTCGATGTGCTTAAACAGAGCACTGCAGGCGTTTGCGCTTTAGCGGCAGCAAAAATGGTATTTTCCGCGTCTGCAACACCAGTGTACTGGACATCTATTCCATTGGTCAGTTTAGACAGCGTCGAAGATAACGCGCGTAAATAGAAACCTTCAGCACACTCGTAATCCAACAGGCAATCATTCGGCTGTAAATATGCCGCGATCATCTCGCCCATTTTGTCGATCAAGGGCGTAAAAACTCCCGACTCAAGCAAGAAATGTTTAGCTCTTACCTGTTGACGACTATCCCCAGTTGGCTTTTGACGGGCGGGCTTTGTGAATACCCAATATCCTGCTGCATTCTTATCAAAATGGTGCTTGTTAGCACAATAAAAACCTTGGGATGCCTGATGTTGCATCAGCGCCAAACCACAGGTCGGGCATTGAAATAGAAGGCTCATAAACAACTCCGGAAACAAAAACTCATGCCTAAAAACACAAAAATCGGGCGCTAGACCCGATTTTTTGGCAAAAGAGCCTGTGCATTATAAGAAGATAAATCCACACAACACGGCACCAAGGGCCAGACGATAAATCACGAAAGGCGTCATACCCATGCGGCTAATAATTTTCAAGAAATAATGGATACATAGATAAGCGGCAACAAAGGAAATCACAGTTCCGAGGGTCAGCGCTTGATAATCAATGGGAAGCGGGCTCTCAGCCAAATCTTTACCAACTAAAATTGCCGCACCTAAACTCACAGGCACAGACATCAAAAAGGAAAAACGCGCCGCCGCATCACGACTAAGGCCTAACATAAGCGCAGCAGTCATCGTCGCGCCTGAGCGTGAAGTGCCAGGAATTAGCGCCAGCGCCTGAGCAAAACCAATTAATAACGCCTTACGCCAACCTGTTTGATAAATGGTTAAATCGTGACGTGACATTTTATCCGCCCACCAAAGCAACAAACCAAACACCACAGTGGTAACGGCTATCACACCAGTATTACGCAAATGAGTGGCGATAAAGTCTTTCGCCATAAAGCCAAAAAAGACCGCAGGTAAAGTAGCAAGAATGATCCACCACGCTAGCTTACTATCGTCGGAATGCTGACCTTTCACTATGCTGGCAATCCACGCCTTAAACATAGCCCAGAGCTCATGTCTAAAATAAATCACCACGGCGAATAACGAGCCCGTATTCACCGCTACGTCGAAGGATAACCCCTGATCTTCCCAACCTAAAAGCTGCGCAGGTAAGATAAGGTGAGCCGAGCTGGAAATAGGAAGAAATTCTGTTAACCCTTGAATTAGCGCTAAAATAATTACCTGAAACGTATCCATGACAATCCTATCAATCAATTAAAAAGTCAGCCCATAAGGCCACTCAAAGGTCACAGGCCAAAGCTTTTGTGACGTTTTATCATATTCATCCCACATCGCGGCATAGGTTTTCTGCTGCAATGGGTGAATCAAATCCGGCGCAATTTCAGATAAAGGCCACAACACAAAAGCATTACTGACGATTTCGGCTCGTGGCAGTATCACAGGGGTTTGACAAACAACATCATCGTAAAGCAGTAGATCAATATCTAGCGTTCTTGGACTGAACTTTTTAGCCCCCATCAGCCGGCCGTGATTTTGCTCGATTTGCTTAAACTGCGCAACTACCTCGGCAATATTCAGCTCGGTTTGGGCACAGACCACCATATTTAAAAAATTGGTGCCGTTAAATCCGACCGCTTCACTCTCATACATAGAGGAAAGTTGCAGAGGACCTAAGTATGTGCGTAAAGATTGTAAACCCGCCTTGAGGTAGTGAGTGGGTTCTATATTACTGCCTAAACTAATGTATATACGTGCCATGCAAATGTCCGAACCATCTTTCAACTAAATCTAAAGCTTCAATTAACGTGAGCGCTCAATCTCAACCCCAACAGATGAGGCAGAAGGTACTGCACCGGGCTTCATCACCACCACTTTTACCCAGCTCACCCTAAACTCACTCAATAAACACTCAGCAACCCGTTCTGCAACTGTCTCAATTAACTCAATCGGCTTTTCAGTGACAAGCTTCGTCAAGCGATTGGACACCGTCTCATAGCAAAGGGCATATTGATAGTTATCGGTCGCGGCAGCAGGCCGATTATCCCAAGCCATATCAAGATCTAAAAACAGGCTTTGGTGGATGTTCTTTTCCCATTCGTAGACGCCAATCACAGTATCAATACGTAATTGTCGAATAAGCACTTTATCCATACTAATTCCTACTCACTCATGCCAATGAGGTCTGATAAGCTAAACACAATAGAGTCTGTATAATCCGCCGCTCTATAGAATAACTAATTTACTTTCTACTCGGACCAATCCGAAGTAGGATAACGCCCAAATGGATTTATTCATTCAGAAACTGTCGCAACCTGATAAGTTGCGTTATCACCACCGCTTATGACTGAATGCTTGCCAAGAGGCTGTTAAATTGTGGCGCGATAATACCTTAAGACGTGTAAGGAAACCAATGTGAGTCAATTATCACTGACACTTTTGATGATTGTGGCCGCTTATTTAGCCGGTTCTGTCTCAAGTGCTGTGCTAGTGTGTAGGATGAGAGGCCTGCCCGATCCAAGATCTCAAGGCTCTGGTAACCCAGGGGCAACAAATGTGCTGCGCATTGGCGGCGCAAGCTCGGCTGCCATGGTGTTGTTTTTCGATATGCTCAAAGGCGCCCTGCCAACTTATCTTGCCTATCTGATGGGTATCGACGCCATCTCTTTAGGCTTGATTGCAATAGCCGCTTGTCTTGGCCATATTTATCCTGTCTTTTTTGGTTTTAAAGGTGGCAAAGGCGTTGCAACAGCGTTTGGAGCGATGGCGCCTATTGGAGATGACTTAGCAATTTGTTTAATGGCATCTTGGGTTGTATTAGTCTTGATTAGCCGCTACTCCTCACTTGCAGCCATTATTACCGCACTGCTTGCACCACTTTATACTTGGTGGCTAGACGATAGATTTACCATTCCAGTCGCGATGCTTTCGACACTAATTATCATTCGCCATAAAGATAATATTAAGCGACTTCTCAAAGGGGAAGAATCTAAGGTGTCTCGTAAAAAGCGCCCTAAAATCCCCTAAGCCACGATTAACCTTTACAGGATATAAATAAAAACAGCGCTTAATGCGCTGTTTTTATTCGGATTAAGCTACCAAAAATCAAGCCAATGGCGGCAAAGTATCAAGCGGCCATCTTGGTTGGCCTTTTACCGCTAAGTCTTCCTGTTGTCCCGCTTTTAAGCGTTGTAATCCAGCAAAGGCGATCATGGCGCCATTATCTGTGCAAAACTCGCCGCGGGGATAATAAACGCGGCCACCAATGGAGCTCATCATCTCTGCCAGCGTTTCCCGTAAGCGGGTATTGGCACTCACACCACCGGCAATCACTAAACGGTTATAACCCGTCTGTTTTAAGGCACGGCGACATTTAATCGCTAAAGTATCAACAACCGCTTCTTCAAAAGCTCTGGCGATATTGGCACGGGTTTGCTCATCATCAGGTTCAGCTGCAATGGTATTAGCGGTGAAAGTTTTAAGGCCTGAAAAGCTGAAATCAAGCCCAGGTCTGTCGGTCATTGGACGCGGAAATTGATAACCTGCAGGTTCACCTTTTGCGGCAAGTTTAGCTAAACGTGGACCACCTGGATAATCAAGCCCCATTAACTTGGCCGTTTTATCAAAGGCTTCACCAGCAGCATCATCAACTGATTCACCCAAGACTTCATAAAGCCCGATACCATCGACTTTGACCAACATGGAATGACCGCCTGACACCAACAGTGCAACAAAAGGAAACTCCGGCGCATCCTCTTCCAGCATAGGCGCAAGCAAATGCCCTTCCATATGGTGCACACCAATGGCAGGTTTGTTCCATGCAAAGGCAAGCGAGCGACCAACACAAGCGCCCACTAATAAAGCCCCAATTAACCCAGGGCCTTTGGTGTAAGCGATACCGTCGATGTCTGCAATGTCAGTATTGGCGTTTTTCAACGCTTGGCGGATCAAGGGGATAATTTTGCGCACATGGTCGCGGGAGGCAAGTTCAGGCACCACACCACCATAATCTGCATGCAACTTAACCTGACTATATAAAGCATGGGAAAGCAAACCCTGCTTATCGTCATAAACGGCAATACCTGTCTCATCACAGGATGTCTCAATACCTAGAACCCGCATGGTGCCTCAAATCAAAATCTTCAAAGGGCGCTAATTCTACCTGTATGATGGCAATTACTCCAGCCGACAATCACCCTATACCACTATCCAACCCCATCACAAATGATTAGGGCTTTACAAGCCTAGCTGTCTCGGTATAAAATTCCGCACCATTTTAAATACACTTGGTTCGAGCAATTGAACCACACAACCTACACCTAAGGGGTGATGGCGTATGCCAATTATTAAAGTACGTGAAAACGAACCATTCGACGTAGCTCTGCGTCGTTTCAAGCGCTCTTGTGAAAAAGCTGGTATTTTAGCCGACGTGCGTGCTCGTGAATTCTACGAGAAGCCAACTACTGCACGTAAGCGCGCAAAAGCAGCTGCAGTTAAACGTTTAGCTAAAAAGCTTTCTCGCGAAAACGCACGTCGCGTACGTTTATACTAATCTGTTATGAGCCTAATTGATCAGCTAAAAGACCATATGAAACAGGCCATGATCGCCAAAGAGAAGGCGAGATTGAGCACTATTCGTATGGCACTTGCAGCCATCAAACAGATTGAAGTGGATACCCGCGAAAGTCTGAACGATGAGCAGGTTATAGCTGTCTTAACCAAAATGGTAAAACAACGCCGCGATTCAATTGCTCAATATGAAGCAGCGGGTCGCAGCGAATTGGCTGCAGCAGAAGCAGAAGAGATTCAAGTAATTGAAACTTTCCTGCCTACCCCCCTCTCTGAGGCGGAGATCGCTGCATTCATTGATGCCGCTATTGTTGAAATAGGTGCATCCTCCATGGCGGATATGGGCAAAGTAATGGGAGCATTGAAACCTAAAGTTCAAGGACGTGCAGACATGGGCGCTATTGGCGCTATGATCCGTGCAAAATTGCAATAATTAGCGCTTCAATGTATGAACAAGCCGTGCCTATGCGCGGCTTGTTTGTTTAAATTCGCGCAAGGCGAGATTTTAAGCACTCAATGGCAATACCTCGTGATTTTATCAATGAGCTAATCGCTCGCACCGACATCGTCGAACTAATCGATCGAAAGGTGCCCTTGAAAAAGGCGGGTAAAAACTACTCGGCCTGTTGTCCTTTTCATAGCGAAAAATCACCTTCGTTTACCGTTAGTCGTGATAAACAGTTTTATCATTGTTTTGGCTGCGGTGCCCACGGCAATGCCATCGATTTTGTGATGGAGTACGACAGACTCGATTTTGTCGATGCGATTGAAGATCTTGCCGGACAATTGGGTTTAGAAGTACCCAGAGAACAAGGCACAGGTAAGCGCCAAGATGATGGCCTAAGCCGTGATCTATACCAATTAATGGAAGAAGCCAGCCGCTTTTTTCAAACTCAGTTAAGACAACACCAAGACAAACAAAAAGTCATCAACTACCTCGCCTATCGCGGTTTATCCGATGATATTGTTGAACATTTTGGTATTGGTTTTGCGCCAGACGGTTGGGATGGCCTATTAAGCCGCTACCGTCAAAATCAAGATGCGCAGGATAAACTGCTGACAGCTGGCATGCTTATCAGTAATGACAGCGGCAAAAGATACGATAGATTTCGTGACCGGCTGATGTTTCCAATCCGCGACCGCCGCGGTCGTGTGATTGGATTTGGTGGCCGAGTCTTGGGAGATGGTACACCCAAGTACTTGAATTCACCAGAAACGCCCATATTTCATAAGGGCAATGAACTTTATGGCTTATACGAGCTAAAGCAGCGGCACCGTGATCCAGACAAAGTACTGATTGTCGAAGGCTATATGGACGTGGTCGCCCTCGCCCAATATGGAGTGGATTACGCGGTCGCCTCCCTTGGCACCTCAACGACGGCTGAACAATTTCAATTGTTGCTGCGTAGTGCTAAAGAAGTCATCTGCTGTTACGACGGTGACAGAGCCGGCAATGAAGCCGCATGGCGCGCATTAGAAACCGCCTTACCCCTGTTAAAACCTGGGGACAAAGTACGTTTTATGTTTTTACCGCAATCAGAAGATCCTGATTCTATGGTACGTAAGATTGGTAAAGACGCCTTCGAGCAATTGATGGAAAGTGCCATCACCTTGCCCGAATTTTTGTTTGACACATTAGCGACTAAATTCGGTACCGATAAAGGTAACTTAGCCAAACAAGCCTTTGGCTTAATTGAAAAAATACAAGATACTGTGCTGCAAAACCTCCTACTTGAGAACTTAGCTCATAAGTTAGGGATGAACAGCTCAGATGATATGAAGAAAAAACTGGGTTTTACGGTCAAACAACCTAAACCTACAGCATCAACGGGACTGAAAGGACGGGGTACACCATTGCGACTTGCCATCGCCTTGTTAGTACAGCATCCCGAACTGGGCGTGGGATTATCTCCACAACCCGCATTGAACCATCTGCAAATGCCAGGCATCGACTTGCTGCCATTGCTGTTGGAGTTAACTCGAGAGCATAGGTTAAACAGCGCACAACTACTTGAGCAATTCAGAGACAGCCCCCACAGCGGGACGCTGCATAAATTAGCCCAATGGGACCATCAAGTGGCGGAAGAAAACCAGCTCGAAAAGTTTAAACAAACCCTGGTTTGGTTGAACAATCAATATATTGAACAACGATATCAGGAATTGAGTCTAAAGCAGACCCATACTAAGGAAGAGAAGATCCAGCTGCAGAAG
This sequence comes from Shewanella cutis, assembly GCF_022410515.1. GTDB lineage: Bacteria > Pseudomonadota > Gammaproteobacteria > Enterobacterales > Shewanellaceae > Shewanella > Shewanella cutis. The sequence continues at coordinate 475,656 of NZ_JACSDI010000001.1, forward strand.
CTGATCTCAGTCATGAAAGGACTAAACTGAGGCAAAAATGTCCTCATTCTGTATCCCAGTGACTAGCACAGGTAAGTGCACATGGCTATAATTGACGATTTGCGCGGCACTTAGCATAAGCTAACTGTCCGTCGTTGTAACAGTTTCCCAACTTGGATGATATCTATGGATCATACTCCGCAGTCGCAACTCAAGCTGTTGCTTGCCAAAGGTAAAGAGCAAGGTTACTTAACCTATGCAGAAGTGAACGACCACTTACCTGCAGACATGGTCGATTCTGACCAGATCGAAGATATTATCCAGATGATAAATGACATGGGTATTCGGGTATTCGAAGAGGCTCCCGATGCCGATGACATGATGATGTCGGAAGACAACACAGACGAAGATGCAGCAGAAGAAGCCGCAGCCGCTCTTGCCACGGTAGAAAGTGAGCTTGGCCGCACCACAGACCCTGTGCGTATGTACATGCGCGAAATGGGTACCGTTGAACTGCTGACTCGCGAAGGCGAAATTGTTATCGCTAAGCGCATCGAAGAAGGCATTAACACAGTTCAAAGCTCTGTCGCCGAGTACCCACAAGCGATCGCCATGATCCTTGAACAGTACGACCAGTACGAAGCCGACGAACTGCGCCTGTCTGATATTATCTCTGGATTTGTTAACCCTGACGAAGAAGACCTTGGTCCAACCGCCACCCACATCGGTTCTGAATTATCAGAAGAAGATCTTGAAGATGAAGATGACGATGAAGACGAAGAAGATGAAGACGGTGATGGCGACGGTGATGATGATGGCAATAAAGGCCCCGATCCTGAAGAGGCTCGTGAGCGTTTTAGCCAACTAAGAACTGCCTACGAAAGCGCACTTAAAATTATTGACGCCAAAGGCCGTGAACATCCAGAGTCGATTCAAGCACTGTTTGAAATCGGCGAGATTTTCAAAGAGTTCCGCTTAGTACCTAAACAGTTCGATCGCTTAGTGAAAAGCATGCGTTCTATGATGGACCGTGTTCGCGTACAAGAGCGTCTTCTGATGAAGCTTTGCGTCGAACAGGCCAAAATGCCGAAGAAAAACTTTGTTAAGTTCTTCACAGGTAATGAGACCAACCTCGATTGGTTCGAAGCCGAAAAAACCTCAAACAAACCTTATGCCGAAGGCTTAAGAATGGTTGAGGAAGACGTACAGCGTTGCCGTAGCAAGCTGGCCGCCATCGAAGAAGAAACCGGTTTAGTCATTGCCGCGATTAAAGATATTAACCGCCGCATGTCAATCGGTGAGGCTAAAGCTCGCCGTGCGAAGAAAGAAATGGTTGAGGCAAACTTACGTTTGGTTATTTCTATCGCCAAGAAATACACCAACCGTGGCCTGCAATTCTTGGACTTAATCCAAGAAGGTAACATCGGTCTGATGAAGGCTGTTGATAAATTTGAATATCGCCGTGGTTACAAATTCTCGACCTATGCGACTTGGTGGATCCGTCAGGCAATCACCCGCTCAATCGCGGACCAAGCCCGTACGATCCGAATTCCAGTACACATGATCGAAACAATCAACAAGCTGAACCGTATCTCTCGTCAAATGCTACAGGAAATGGGCCGTGAACCCTCCCCTGAAGAACTGGCTGAGCGTATGATGATGCCGGAAGATAAGATCCGTAAAGTACTAAAAATCGCTAAAGAACCTATCTCCATGGAAACCCCAATCGGTGACGATGAAGATTCGCACTTAGGCGATTTTATCGAGGATACTACCCTCGAATTACCACTGGACAGCGCCACCAGCGAAAGCCTGAAGAGCGCCACCCATGAGGTATTAGCTGGCTTAACAGCCCGTGAAGCAAAAGTACTGCGTATGCGTTTTGGTATCGATATGAATACCGACCACACACTTGAAGAAGTGGGTAAGCAATTTGACGTGACCCGTGAACGTATTCGTCAAATTGAAGCAAAAGCGCTACGTAAACTGCGCCACCCTTCACGCTCGGAAATCTTAAAGTCCTTCTTAGACGAATAGATAGACGAATAGATAAGAGTGAAACATTCAGCTTAAGCCCCGCACTGCGGGGCTTTTTATTGCCCCAATAAACATCCCCATAAAATTTCCGCAGAATATCTACTGTTATACCAATCACATTAAATATCTAATCAGTTCAGAGCCTCACAGGCATCTCAATCCAAGGCGCATTGACGAAGAAATGGTTATTCCCTTTTAAGTCAATTTAACACGGGAGTGAGATGCCTGTGAGGCTCCCGAAGGGCGGGGTTGAACGGGCTTTATACTGCGTTTAAGGCTTTCGACAGAGCGCCACTATGCCTTCAAGCCTTCGCCTTGTCTAAAGCCCGTTTAACTCCCGCTGAATGAACAGATATTTAATACGATTGGTATTAACCTCTTTTTAAAAATCAAAAGGTTAAAAACCTCGCCCCCATGCCGACTGTTATAACGCCCTAAGCAAAAGCGGCAGTTGATTAACAGATAACCACTTGAATCAATTCGGTGAATTTCATCAAAAAACACGGGTGACAAGCGCAAACAAGCTTAGTATACTGCCACTCGCTTTAGGTGATGACGATTACCTTTAGTCGGCCCCTTAGCTCAGTTGGTTAGAGCACACGACTCATAATCGTTAGGTCCACGGTTCAAGTCCGTGAGGGGCCACCAATTCCGATAAGGCGTAGCAGGTTAATCACTGCTACGCCTTTTTCATTTAACGGAATTCACTATGTCGATTGATGGTCTTCAATATTGTCGATGGATGGGCAATCCCCCCAGCAGACATTAATACGCCAGCCTATTCCCGCAATTTTGCTGTATAACCAAAAAATCTAGCTAGCTTGCCCCCTTCATCTATACCGCAACGGAATTCTCTGTAATTAACATGATGAGTTAATGACTATAGGGTTAAAGGGATAGATCTAGTGGAATGAAATTGACATAAAAATAGGCGCGGACATTTAATCAGCGCCTATTACATTTTTTACCAATCGACTGATATTGGTTATTAGGTTTTTAGCTTACCTAATTGCTGATGTTGTTGCTTCACTAAGTCGGCGAGGACTACGCTGCTTTGTTGCGCTTCGCCAGCAAGGCGTGCAAGTTCAGATGCGGAGTCGGAAATACCCGTAATATTCCGATTAACTTCTTCTGTTACAGCACTTTGTTCTTCTGCCGCAGCGGCGATATGCGTCACTTGCGCTGAGATCTCTTCAATTTGACTCACCATGGAGTTGAGTGACGTCAATGCTTGTTCCGTTTGCGAAACAGCCATTTGCGCACGCTCTGCACCTTTATCAATAATCGCAGATGCACTGTGAACCTCTTTTTGAAGCGCATCAATCAACACACTGATATCATCGGTTGAGCTTTGGGTTTTAGAGGCAAGGGCCCTGACTTCATCAGCAACTACCGCAAATCCTCGCCCTTGCTCACCAGCACGAGCGGCTTCAATGGCTGCGTTTAAGGCAAGTAAGTTAGTTTGTGCGGCAATCGAGCTAATCACTTCGAGGATTCGACTAATATTAGTGCTACTTTCAGCCACTTTACTCACGGCAACTTTAGCCTGCATAGACTCCTGCGACATGGTGGTCACATAATCCATCGCTTTCGTTAGGCTATCTTCACTGAGGCGCACATTGCGAGACATAGCTTCAGTTTCTGCTGCGGTTTGTTCTGAGGCTTTTGCGACCTCAAGTGCTGTAGCACTCATTTCATTAACCGCTGTCACCACACTCTCAATTTCGCCATATTGGCGATGTACACTGTCGCGAGTTAACTCTGCAATTTTGGCAGAGGACAGACTTTCTTCCTGTGTTTGACCTGCAAGCGCTTTGAGTTCAGAGATTAAATCTTTAAGTTTATGGATGAACGAGTTAAATCCTTTACCTAGAGCGATGAGTTCTGCGTGTGAATCGACTTCAATCGATTGGGTCAAATCGCCATCGGCACTTGCTAAATTCTCAACGCGTCCTTGGATAAGTCTAAGCGGTGCAATCACACTGCGGATCACAATGCTAATGGTTACAACGGCAAGTATCGAAACAGCTAATCCTACAATCAACAATATGCTGCCAAGGGATGTAGCCATTTCATCCATTTTGTCATTCAACTCAATAGAGCTCTTAAGCGCCATGGATTTAGGCACTTGTATTGCTAGCGACCACTCAGCTTTAGCTAAGGGAATATTGATTGGATAGGCTACGATGATTTCATTATCGTTCAGCATATAACCGCCGTTTTTGTGTAAAGCGATTATCTGAGAGGCAAGTTTAGGATCGATAGATTCTGCTAATGGGCGGGCCTTTTTGCTGTAATGACTCGCGGCAACCACCAAACCTCGAGTACTGAGTAAGGTCACTTTTGCCTGACCGTCATATAGACTTTTAGACAGTTTATCAATTAACACTTGGAATACGGGTAAGTTAACATCCACCCCAACCACGCCTATAAACTGCTTATTCTTAACAGCAGGAACAGTTAACGACGTCATTAGCGCAGTATCACCTGGGGTGATTTCGTAGAGGTACGGCTCCATTAAACAAGGCTTTAAGGTTTCCTTGGCACAGAGGTACCATTCGGATTCACGGATGCCAAACTCATTAAGAGATTCTTTATATTTTTCTGAGGAATCATCAACTTGATGGTGTTCAACCGTACCGTCATCATTGCGAGTGTAATATATCTCCAATACGCCCGATGAAGCGACACTGTGACTCACATTCACGTTTAAAAATTCGCTATCGAGTCCATCGTAACCGTTAGCTTCAAACTGAGCATACATGGAGGAGACTTGAATGTTTTTCTTTAACACCGCCGCAATCGCCAACTCTAAACGATCACGCTTTAGTGGTTGCTCTTCAGCAGTGCTTTCGACTATGCCAGCAAAAGAGTATGGGATCCGATAGGCTTCGTTGATAAACCCCGCCACCATTTCACCGTATTCCCCTGCACGAGCTGCGAGCTTATCGTGGGTCTCAATCTGCAAAGTTTCCTGCACCTGATGAGAGAGTTCAACATTTTGCTCAGAGAGGGTCCACCAAAGGCTGATGGAGAGAATGGCGACAATCGATAAAAATAAAGCGGAAGTGATCCACAACAACTTAGTACTGATGGACAAATGCTTCATCGAGTAAACTCCAAATAGAAGGTCAAAAGCCTAATTATTTTGATCTAGTTCATTTTATTTTTACTTACTAACTTAAAAAGTAGCACTCTCTATCAAGATTACCAGCTTTTAAGATAGTGAATTGTTGCGTATAAGTAAAACTTTTGATGGAGCTATTTCAACAATTTGAGTGTGATGACGCTCCCATTAACGAAATCTAATAAATATAGCCAAACGATCTGAAGAGACAGTATTTAGATGACTTAGGTATACGTTTACCGCTAATGTCATTTTACAAATATGACCCAACTCACAATGAAGGAAGATTAAGATAGGTTTTAGCAAATTCATTAACATTAACTCTAGATTAAAAAACCTAAATTCATTTGTAACAAAGTCTATTCTGTGGCGTTGTACCATTGGTTTGCGCAGTCTATCGCCTTATACTCTTGGCCCTAAACACAAAACAACAATAATGGAAGCAAGCTTTATGACTCTTGGTACCAATCAGGTAAGCAAGACACATTCGTTTATGACGGTGTCACTTATCGAATTATGGGAACGTTTTGGTTATTACGGCATGCAGGCGCTGATCGTATACTTTATGGTGCAGCGTCTTGGCTTTGATGACTCACGTGCAAACTTGGTGTGGAGCGCCTGTGCGGCGTTGATTTACGTATCACCCGCAATTGGGGGCTGGGTCGGGGATAAAATTCTTGGCACCAAACGCACAATGTTGCTCGGTGCGGGGATTTTATCTGTCGGTTATGCACTCATGACGGTGCCAACCGAAAACACTTGGTTTATGTTCTCCGCCCTTGGGGTGATTGTGGTCGGTAACGGCCTATTCAAACCCAATGCCGGTAACTTAGTCCGCAAGATCTACGAAGGCGATGACTCTAAAATCGACAGTGCTTTTACCATCTATTATATGGCGGTAAACGTAGGTTCGACCTTCTCTATGCTGTTAACCCCTTGGATAAAGGACTATGTTAACGCTCAATACGGTAATGAATTTGGCTGGCATGCCGCCTTTGCCGTGTGCTGTGTGGGTATTCTTGTCGGTTTAGGCAACTATGCTCTGATGCATAAAAGCCTCGCGAACTATGGTTCTGAGCCAGATACGCGTCCAGTCAACAAGAAGAGCCTTGCTATTGTATTAGGATTAGCGGCACTGTCAGTGGTTGCTTCGGCGATTATTCTAGAATATGAAGATGTTGCCCGTGTATTCGTTTACGCTGCTGGTGTTGCAGTATTGGGCATTTTCTTCCATTTGATTCGCACAAGTGAGCCAAGTGAGCGTGCCGGACTTATCGCGGCGCTTATTCTCACCGTACAAACGGTATTCTTCTTTATCTTCTATCAGCAAATGTCGACTTCGCTGGCTCTGTTTGCACTGCGTAACGTCGATTGGGATTTCCAAGTCTTTGGCACCCATTTATGGACTTGGTCACCTGCGCAGTTCCAAGCACTTAACCCAATCTGGATCATGGTATTAAGCCCAGTTCTGGCATGGAGTTATTCCTGGGCTGGCCGCAATAATAAGGACTTTTCGATAGCAGCCAAATTTGCCTTGGGCTTTGCCGTGGTGGCGATTGGTTTCTTTATCTACGGTTTTGCAGGCCAATTTGCCGTAAACGGTAAAACCTCTTCTTGGGTAATGATTTGGGGTTATGCCTCTTACTCTTTGGGTGAATTACTGGTCAGTGGCCTTGGTTTAGCGATGATTGCTCGCTACGTACCTGCACGTATGGGCGGCTTTATGATGGGCGCGTATTTCGTGGCATCGGGCATTTCCCAGTACTTAGGCGGCGTTGTGGCCAACTTTGCTAGCGTGCCACAGGACTTAGTCGATCCGCTGCAAACGCTACCCGTTTATACCAATCTATTCAATAAATTAGGGGTTGCGGCCGTGGTTTGTACCATTATCGCTCTCGCCGTATTGCCGCTGATGCGCCGTTTGACAGAAAGCCATCATGCCCATAGCAGTATTGAAAATAATGCAGCAGCCTCCTTGCGCGATGTAAAAGCTGAGCAATAACTTTTACTCAGCGAACTGTTACTCACATAAACAAAAAACTGCCGATAAGCTTAGCTTTCGGCAGTTTTTTATATCGATTGTGAAACTAACCTTTTAACACAGCATTGAAGCTCGTTTTCAAAATACCCAGCCCCGCATCTAACTGGGTATCCGACACGGTTAACGGCACCAAAATTCGCAGCACATTGCCATATGTGCCGCAAGACAACAAGATTAACCCACGGTTTCTCGCCTCTGCTAAGATTTGCGCGCAATACTGAGGCGCGGGTTTGCCATCCTCCATCAACTCAATGGCGATCATGGCCCCTAAGCCGCGCACATCAGCAATTTGCGAATGCTCTACTTGCATAGTATTCAACGCCGACTTAATCCGCTCACCAATGGCATTGGCGCGCTCAAGCAGCTTTTCTTCTTCAAACACCTCAAGCACAGCAAGCGCCGCAGCGCAGGCGAGCGGATTACCGCCGTAGGTGCCACCTAAGCCACCAGGGCCAATGGCATCCATGACCTGCGCGCGTCCAGTAATCCCTGACAGTGGAAAACCACCAGCAATGGATTTGGCAAAGGTTGTAATATCAGCGCTTACGCCCATTTGCTCCATCGCGAAAAACGTCCCCGTGCGACCCGCCCCCGTTTGCACCTCATCGGCGATCAGCATTATGCCTTCACGGTCGCAGAGCGCCCGTAAACGCTGCATAAATGCGGGGGATACGGCATAAAATCCGCCCTCACCTTGCACAGGTTCGAGAATAATTGCGGCAATATCACTTGGCTCCGCATCGTTTTTAAAGATGCGTTCAATTGAAGCCATAGCATCATCATCGGATACGCCGTGCAGTGCACAGGGGAATTCGGCGCGAAACACGTTGGCTGACATTAACCCCATGCCTTTACTGTAGGGCGCCACTTTACCGGTTAACGCAAGTGCTGCCATCGTGCGGCCATGGTAACCCGAGGTAAACGCAATCACTCCGGCACGCTTAGTGTAAGCTCGAGCTACTTTTACTGCGTTTTCAACCGCTTCTGAACCGCTGGTAAACAAGGCGGTTTTTTTAGCAAAATCACCGGGGACTAATTGATTGAGTTTTTCGCAGACTTGGATGTAACTCTCATAGCCAAGCACCATAAAGCAAGTGTGGGAGAAATCCTCAAGCTGCGCCGCTACAGCGGCTTTTACCTTAGGATGTAAATGCCCAGTATTGAGCACGGCAATGCCTCCGGCAAAATCGATAAACTCACGGCCTTCGACATCCCACACGCTCGCGTTTTCGGCTCGGGCAGTAAAAATCGGGTGAATTTGACCTACACCAGCCGCGACGGCGGCTTGGCGACGTGCCATTAATGAATCATTCGTTGTGCTCATGTCGTGTTCCTTGCTCGCATTCCCAATTTGCAGATGTCTCATTGCCGATTTAGCGTCAGCCACTTAAACAGACATACAGATATATTTGATTTCTAAATATTCTTCGATGCCGTACTTAGAACCTTCACGGCCCAGCCCTGAAGACTTCATTCCGCCAAAGGGCGCCACTTCGGTGGAAATCAAGCCAGTATTCACCCCCACCATGCCGTATTCGAGCGCCTCGGCGACTTTCCACACCAAGGAAACATCACGGCCATAGAAATAGGCAGCTAAGCCAAACTCGGTATCATTGGCTTGTTTGATTACATCATCGACATCGGTAAACTTAAACAGCGGTGCGAGCGGACCAAACGTTTCTTCACGGGCAACACGCATGCTTTTATCAACATTGGTTAGTACGGTTGGCTCGAAGAAATTACCGCCAAGTTCGTGAGCTTTCCCACCGGCAAGCACTGTCGCGCCTTTATTGATGGCATCTTCAAGATGACTTTGCACTTTTTCAACCGCTGCAGTATTGATCAGTGGTCCGGTTGTCACGCCCGCCGTAATCCCCTCACCGACCTTTAACTTAGCCACGGCCATACTGAGCTTTTCGGCAAATTCGTCATACACGCCCGCCTGCACATAAATGCGGTTAGCGCAAACGCAGGTTTGGCCCGCATTGCGATATTTAGCAATCATGGCTCCTTCAACGGCCGCATCAATATTGGCATCATCGAATACAATAAAAGGCGCATTGCCACCTAATTCTAAAGATAATTTTTTCAGCGTCGGCGCGCACTGCGCCATCAACTTAATCCCAACATTGGTCGAACCAGTGAAAGACAGCTTACGTACAACAGGGTTATTGCACATCTCATTCCCGATGGCGATAGCATCACCGGTGATCACACTAAAAACCCCAGCCGGAATACCTGCGCGCTCAGCCAATACGGCTAATGCTAATGCGGTCAAGGGCGTTTGCGGCGCAGGTTTAACCACCATAGTACAACCTGCAGCGAGAGCTGGCGCGGCTTTACGGGTGATCATCGCTGCAGGAAAGTTCCACGGCGTAATCGCCGCAGTCACGCCCACGGGCTGCTTGATCACCATAATGCGTTTATCGCCTTGATGCCCCGGAATGGTATCACCGTAGATGCGCTTAGCCTCTTCGGCAAACCATTCGATAAAAGATGCCGCGTAGGTCACTTCACCTTTAGCTTCAGTCAGTGGCTTGCCCTGCTCAGTAGTCATCAGCAGTGCTAAATCATCACTGTTTTCATTCAATAATTCGAACCAACGGCGCAGCTTGGCACCGCGATCTTTGGCGGTTAATGCTCGCCATGCGGGTAATGCCGCCTCAGCAGCCGCAATCGCCGCTTGAGTTTCGGCTTGCCCCATCACAGGGACACAGGCGATCACTGCGCCCGTTGCCGGATTAGTAATCGCAACGGTTTCCTTAGAATGGGCATTGCACCACTGACCATTGATATAACATTGCTGACGTAGCAGACTCGGATCATTAAGCAACACAAGAATTTCCTCTTCCTTCGAGGCAATACATTGCCTCAGCTGAAAAAATAAGACGGACTAAACGCCTAATTTATCTCTTAAACTGTAATACCAAGCACCCAGCGCGCTAAAAGGCACACGTAAAGCATGACCACCGGGGAAGGGATAATGTGGTAATGCGGCAAAGGCATCAAAACGCGTCGCTTGACCATTAAGCATTTCAGCAATTAATTTGCCAGCTAAATGAGTGTAAGTGACGCCATGTCCACTACAACCCTGTGAATAATAGATATTTTTACCGATACGACCAACCTGTGGCAGACGTGATAATGTGAGTAAAAAGTTACCCGTCCACGCATAATCAACCTTCACGCCTTTTAACTGTGGGAAGGTTTTGAGCATGTTGGGAATAATTAAAGATTCGATATCCGCGGGATCGCGCGCGCCATACACCACTCCGCCACCATAGATCATCCGCTTATCGCCGGAGAGCCTAAAATAATCGAGTAAATAGTTACAATCCTCAACGCAGTAATCCTGCGGTAATAAACTTGCCGCCAAGTCTTCGTCTAGTGGTTCGGTGGTAATCACTTGTGTGCCACAGGGCATTGATTTGGCTTGTAATTCAGGCATTAATTTACCAAGGTAGGCATTACCCGCCACCACGACAAACTTGGCTTTTACGCTGCCAGTTGCGGTATGCACTACGGGATTATCGCCCTCATCAACCCGTAATACCGCAGAGTCTTCAAAAATCTTGCCGCCAAGGGATTCAACGGCGCGAGCTTCACCTAAGGCGAGATTGAGCGGGTGAATATGGCCGCCACTCTTGTCCAACATACCGCCAACATAACGCTCAGTATTTACCACAGAGCGAATCCCCTTGCCATCAAGTAACTCAAGCTGCCCCACATGACCGTGGCTTTCCCATAATTGTTTTTGATGACGTAAATGGCCCATTTGCTTTTCGTTCATCGCCGCAAATACGCCACCATCCTTAAGGTCGCATGAAATATTGTACTTAGCGATACGTTCGCGGATGATACGCCCGCCTTCAAAGGCCATTTTCCCGAAGAGTTTTGCCTGTTCTTTACCTACCGTTTTTTCAATAGTATCAATATCTCGGCTATAACTATTGACGATTTGACCGCCATTACGTCCCGATGCACCCCAACCAATTCTGGCCGCGTCGAGTACCACCACACTAAAGCCCAACTCAAGTAAATGTAACGCCGCAGAGAGGCCAGTATAGCCCGCTCCTATCACGCAAACATCGGCTTCAATCGATTCCTGTAAACGCGCACGCTCAACCTTATCGTTAGCCGATGCCGCATAATATGATCCAGTGTGAGGTATGGCAGACATGATGTTCCCTTGATTTTTATGTTCGTTATTTTAAACAACTGTCACATCCTACACCTTCAAATCGGCAAACACTAGCCATAAACACACAATAATTTACACTTCGTTTGATATTTCAAACAAAGCGTAATAAGCGGCTTAGCATGGCAAGGGCTTACTAAAGAGATGCAGGAAAACGCTAACAGGACAAAAACGCAATGGCCTTGCGATACAAGGCCATTGATTTACAAAATTATTAATTAAGCGGCATCCGCTCACGTTTTTCTGCACGTCTTGCCATATACCAAGAAAGGAAAGCAATTAACGATACGCAGAGAATAATCAGAGTCGCTAAGGCGTTAATTTTAGGCGATACCCCAAGACGAACCGAAGAGAACACCACCATAGGTAAGGTGGTCGCACCAGGTCCTGAGGCAAAGCTTGAGATCACCAAGTCATCCAGTGACAAGCTAAAGGATAATAACCATCCCGCCACTAGCGCTGGTGAAATCATCGGTACTGTAATGAGGAAGAAAGTCTTGAGCGGTGTCGCGCCTAAATCCATTGCAGCCTCTTCGATTGACCTATCTAACTCACGCAATCTTGAGGACACAACCACAGCCACATAAGCCGCGCAGAAGGTCGAATGGGCAATCCATACTGTCACCATACCGCGCTCTTTTGGCCAACCGAGGAGATCCGCCATATGCACAAACAGCAGTAGCAATGACAAACCCGTTATCACCTCAGGCATAACCAAGGGAGCGGTAATCATATTCGACAGGGTTAACTTAGCCCATGAACGCTTAAAGCGCGTCATAACAAACGCAGCCATAGTGCCAATAATTACCGCCATCGTTGAGCTGTAGAAGGCAATCCGCAAGCTGGTCCATACCGCATCGAGGATTTGTTGATCTTTAAATAGTTCACCGTACCACTTAGGTGAAAAACCACCCCATACCGTCACGAGCTTGGACTCGTTAAAAGAATAAATGACCAAAATCAACATAGGGGCATACAAAAATAACAGTCCGAACCACAGCATTACGGAAGAAAAACTCAGCTTTTTCATAGGTCTTTCTCCAAACTACGCGCTTGATAGCGATGGAATAAGGTAATAGGAATAATCAGTAGTACTAACATCACAATTGCCAGTGATGAGGCTACCGGCCAATCACGGTTATTGAAGAACTCCTGCCACAATACTTTACCTATCATTAAGGAATCTGGGCCGCCGAGTAGTTCAGGGATCACAAACTCACCTACCGCCGGAATAAACACCAGCATAGAACCTGCAATCACCCCACTCTTAGATAACGGGAAAGTGATTTTCCAGAAGGTGTTGATACGGCTTGAGCCAAGATCCGATGCAGCCTCAATTAAACTCATGTCCAACTTCACTAAAGTCGCGTATAGCGGCAGGATCATAAAGGGTAAATAGGCATAAATAATCCCAATATACACGGCAGTATTGGTGTTTAATATTTGCAATGGCTCAGAAATAATCCCAAGCCATATTAATGCGTTATTAATAATGCCCGTATTACTTAAGATCCCCATCCACGCGTAAACTCGGATTAAAAATGAGGTCCACGAAGGTAGCATCACCAACAGCAGCAAAACGGTCTGCCATCTGGCTGGCGCGCGGGCAATGGCATAAGCCATCGGATAGCCAATGATCAAACAACCAATAGTTGATACTAAAGCCATTTTTAATGAACTCAGATACGCTGTGTAGTACAACGGATCATCGAGCAACATTAAATAGTTACCTAAGTGCAGAAAGATATTTAACACATCATCTGCGTATTGAAAGGTCGCCTCATAGGGTGGGATAGCAATCGCCGCCGTAGACAAACTGATCTTAAGGACGATCGCAAAGGGCAAGGCAAAAAACAGCAATAGCCAAGCATAAGGAAAACTAATCGTCCAAAAGCGTCCCTTGAGCCATTTGAGTTTGGATTTTATCTTCATGATCTTAACACCACGCCACTGGTGTCCTCCCAACTGATGAACACTTCATCATCCCAGGTTGCATGATCAGCACGGCGTTCACGGTTTGTCATACTGCACTGTACAATCTGCCCATTTTCAAGGCGAATGTAGTACACCGAAATCCCGCCTAAATAAGCAATATCATGCACTATACCTTTGGCCCAGTTGTATTCACCTTCAGGTTGCTCACGACTAATAATGGTTTTTTCAGGACGCACTGCTAGCCATACACGTTTATCTTCAAGGCTGGTGGTCACACCGTAACCTACATAGAAAGATCGCGCTAAATCATTAGGCTTAATGATGAGATGGTCGACTTCATCCACTTCAATCTCACCGCTAAAGAGGTTCACTGAACCAATAAATTCAGCAATCATGCGGCTATTTGGACTCTCGTAGATATCCATAGGAGAGCCAGTTTGGGCTATCCAGCCATCACTCATAATCGAAATCCGCCCCGCCATGGTCATAGCTTCTTCTTGATCGTGGGTCACCATCACACATGTCACACCAACGCGCTCAAGGATTTCAACCACTTCTAGCTGCATCTGGGTACGCAGTTTTTTATCGAGCGCGCCCATTGGCTCGTCGAGCAATAATAATTTGGGGCGTTTTGCCAAAGAGCGTGCCAAGGCGACCCGTTGGCGCTGACCGCCAGAAAGTTGATGGGGTTTTCGTTTTCCGTATTGCTCCATATGCACCAGCTTGAGCATTTCCTGAACGCGCTGCTCAATTTCAGCTTTAGGCAACTTATCTTGCTTTAATCCGAAGGCAATATTTTGTGCCACTGTCATATGGGGAAACAGTGCATAGGATTGGAACATCATGTTGATAGGGCGCTCGTAAGGCGGCAGATCGGTAATATCTTCGCCATCAAGATAAATCCGGCCACTTGTTGGTCTTTCAAATCCAGCGAGCATGCGTAATAAGGTCGACTTACCCGAGCCAGAGCCCCCGAGTAAAGCAAAAATCTCACCTTTATTGATCGTCAATGATACGTCGTCAACCGCACGCACATCGTCAAATAACTTACTCACCCGCTCAATCTTAAGCAGGACTTTTTCTTGCGTCTTTGTTGTGGGTTTATTGGTGACGCCCGAGGTGCTTGCCATAGTACTTCTCCACCCGAGTATTGATGTAACAACACATTCAACACTTGAGATTTACACAGTGAATTAATGAATAGAGATTGAGTGTTGCGGCTAAATGCTCAAAAGAGCAGCCATTGTCGTGGTGACCAAAAGGGGCAAGCAGTGCTTGCCCGATATCGATTATTGGCCAGATTTCACTTTGGTCCAGACGCGAGTTAATACACGTTGGATTTTCAATGGACGGATTTCGCCAATATACAATTTATCCAATACTTCTTTTGGTGGATAAATCGCTGGGTCATTGCGAATGGCTTCATTAACTAATGGTTGTGCTAAATCATTCGGATTGGCATAAGCCACATAGTTAGAGATAGGTGCTATCACTTCTGGACGCAGTAAGTAGTTGATCAACTTATGGGCATTTTCCACGTTAGTGGCGTCTGCTGGGATGGCTAACATATCAAACCACAGGTTGGCGCCTTCTTTAGGGATCGAGTAACCAATCTTGTTGCCATTACCCGCTTCATCAGCGCGAGCGGCAGCCTGGAACACGTCACCAGAGAAACCATAAGCCACACAAATATCGCCATTAGCGAGATCGGAGATATAACGTGATGAATGGAAATACGTCACATAGGGACGGATTTTTTCGAGTAACTCACCCGCTTTTTCGTAATCTTCAGCTTTAGAACTGTTGGGATCGAGTCCAAGATAAATCATTGCCTGTGGCACCATATCATCGGCCGAATCTAACATCGCAAAACCACACTTCGATATTTTTTCAGCGTATTTTGGGTTAAAGATCAGCTCCATAGAGTTGAATGGTGGAGCATCTTCACCCACAGCCGCTTTGACCTTATCGATGTTATAACCAATACCGTTCGTTCCCCAAAGGTAAGGAACTGCATACTGGTTACCTGGATCGGCCTTTTCTAACAGCTTCATCAGATCTGCATTGAGGTTTTTAAAATTGGTGAGTTTAGAGCGGTCTAGCGGCTTAAATGCACCCGCCTTAATCTGTTTAGCGAGGAAATGGTTGGATGGGACGACGATGTCATAGCCGCTGCGACCAGATAATAACTTAGCTTCGACCACTTCGTTGCTGTCAAATACATCGTAAATCACCCGGATCCCAGTTTCTTTCTTGAAGTTTTCTAAGGTGTCTTCAGCGATATAATCAGACCAGTTATATACACGCACGACTTCTTCAGCCTGAGCAACAACGCTGGCAAGTGTTCCTGCGGTAACTAAAGCCAAAGTCGTCATCTTATTAAATAGCTTCATGCTTTCTCCTTTCTCGGGTAGCAGAATTGCCTTTAACAATTCTGAAATTGTGTCACCGATCATCTGCTCGGTTATTGTTGTTATTCTCGACCAATGCTACACCTTAAAAACCGCATCGGCAGTCTCTACAGCACCATAATGCCTTCATCTCTAGGTCACTGCAATTTATGGAGTATCAGATTTCATGCCAAATTTATCTATTTACACTCTTGCATTAACAAGCAAAAAAACAGCTTAGTTATTGCGACACTCTACATCTTGCAACATTAAAGCAAATGCCTCAAGCACCTAAAGAAACAGCTAAAACTATTCAATAAAAATATTAACTTACAATATGTTAAATGAAATACCTTATACTACACTTTATCTCTTTGAGATGAAGGCATAAGCACACCAAAGCTAAAAAACAAATCAATGCACGCTTAAAGGAGCGATTCATTCCCCTAGTCGCTAAAAGTCAGCACTCAAGTTTAAAAACACTCCGCACCAAAATTGAGCACGCCACCCAAAATGGTGCAGAGCATTTTCAATCATTGTTCGAATATGCTCATAATCAGGATCTAAGATCCATTCACGCCACAATCACATTGAACAAAAATAGTGCAACATACATCGCAAAGCTTATACGCTGAGTAATAGGAACTCCCGCTCCCACGAACTCACGACCCTGCGGAAATTTTCAAGTTCAGCCTGTTTTACGGCCACAAACCCCGTAGTAAAGGATTCACCTAAGTATTCCTTACAGGCGTCACTTTCCTCCATCGCGGCTAAGGCTTCCTCCAAGGTTAACGGCAAACAATGTGGATTGTTGCTTCGGCTTTCGTTCGCTTTACCTTGAACGGGTGTCGATGGTTTTAATCCTTCGACCATGCCGATATAACCACAGAGTAAACCTGCCGCAAAAGCTAAATAGCAGTTAGCATCGGCTCCTGGAATTCGGTTTTCAATACGGCGGTTTTGTGGTGAAGATTCAGGAATGCGTAATCCGCAAGTTCGATTCTCTATGCCCCATTCCAAGTTCACTGGCGCTGAGGTTCCGGGTAAAAAACGACGGAACGAGTTAGCGTTTGGCGCCATAAGTGGCAAGAACTCAGGAATATATTTCTGTAGTCCTGCGATATAGCTCAAAAATAACGCGCTTTGGGTGCCATCTTCATTGGTAAAAATATTTTTACCTGTTTCTTTGTTAATCACACTTTGATGAATATGCATGGCGCTGCCCGGCTCATCGGTCACAGGTTTCGCCATAAAAGTGGCACAAACATTATGCTTTAATGCCGCCTCACGCAGGGTACGCTTAAATACAAACACCTGATCAGCAAGTGATAACGGGTTACCGTGGCTGAAGTTAATCTCCATCTGCGCAGGGCCGTCTTCATGGATAAGCGTATCAATATCTAAACCTTGAATTTCGCACCAGTCGTACATGTCTTCAAACAGAGGATCGTATTCGTTGGCGGCATCAATTGAGAAGGACTGACGTCCCGCCTCTGGCCTGCCTGAACGACCAATTGGCGGTTTAAGAGGTAAATCATGGTCATCACTTCGGCTCGTCAGGTAAAACTCCATTTCTGGCGCAATAACGGGCTCCCAACCTTTTTCATCGTAAAGAGACAACACTTTTTTCAAGACGTTACGAGGTGATAACTCAATGGGATTACCCATTCTGTCATAGCAATCGTGGATCACCTGCGCCGTAGCTTCAATCGTCCAAGGCAGCATAAATACCGCGTTTTCATCGGGAACACAGACAAAATCAATATCCGCATCATCAAGCAAACTGTAGTAAATATCATCGTCGACAAAGTCACCGGTAACGGTTTGTAGCAAAACACTTTCGGGTAAGCGCATGCCTTTTTCGTCGAGAAACTTATCAACTGGTGCTATTTTTCCACGGGCGATACCTGTCATATCGCAGATAACACATTCGACTTCCGTGATTTTTCGTTCTTTTAAAAAAGCGATTAGCTTATTCATTTTATTTCACTCGAGTGGTAGCCCGACGACGACAAGCATCGCCAAAGGCATTGAATATAGAGAGGTAAAATGGATTGTTACTCACCTTCCATTCAGGATGCCATTGCACGCCGAGGGCAAATTCAGTGGCATCTATCACGGAGAAGGCCTCAACAAGACCATCAGGAGCACAAGCTTCTGGCCGTAACCCAATCCCAAGACGCTCCACGCCTTGAGTATGCACAGAGTTAACCTCTGCAGAGTTACGGCCCCAAGCCTCGTAAATGACCCCCCCAGGCTCCACAGTGATACTGTGGGATGGCCCATATTGCTCCTCTAAGGAGGCATCTTTATCTTCTCTATGTTCAATAAAATGACCGACTTCATGCAGTTTTTGATGCAAACTGCCACCAAAAGCCACATTCATTTCCTGAAAACCTCGACAAATCCCAAGGACAGGCACACCGGCTGCGATGGCGGCTCGAATGAGCGGTAATGTAGTCGCGTCACGCATAGGATCATGGTGCGTGCCTGCTTCACTCGGTGCACCAGCATAAAGGTGTGGCTCTACGTTAGAGGGCGAGCCAGTAAAGAGAATGCCGTCAAGTCTTGCAAGAATCGCTTCGATAGGTTGATCCGCACCTAATGATGGGATCACAAGCGGCCACCCCTTAGCGCCATGAACGACACCTAACAGGTATTTTTCTCCAACAATATTAAAGGGGTGTAAACCCAATTGTTTGTTACACGCAATAACACCAATAAGGGGTAACAGGGCAGCCATAACTCACCTTTACGCATTTAATCATTAGTACAATGAACAAGTTAATTTTAATGTTCATTTTTTCACACAGTACACGGAAATTTAACCTCAGGCAAGAGGTTAAACACTTGTTAACCATAGTTTGATTTTCATGAGTAATTTTTAGATTTAATACAGTGTGTTAAGCTAAAAAATGTTTTTTTATGCTGATAAAGCAATTGTTGACAGTATTGTCTGGATGAAAACCAGCCAAAGATAAAGAGAGAGAATCGAGGTCTATTTGAAAAATATTATTTACACTTTGAATAAAATATTGCAATCAAAAGCCAGTTCAATGTGGTAAACAACAGGCGGGGGTACTCAAAGATAACGCTATCCTAGACACTCTAGGACAGCGTAGCTCTAGGACAGCGTAGCGCAGTTAGAAATTAGCGGGGGTTGTAGCACTGATCAGACGACAAGGCTCATCGAAAGGATTGCGAAATCGATGGGGTAACTCACTGTTAAAGTAGTAACTATCGCCCGCTTCTAAAATATATACCTCATCACCTACGGTAAGCTCAAACTTACCTTCAATGACCATGGCAGCTTCTTCCCCCTCGTGCTTCAGCATTTCCTCGCCGGTATCAGAACCCGGAGGATAGGTTTCGCTCATCACCGACATGGCGCGATTAGGGTAATCGCGACCAATCAATTTAAATTCTAATGGCCCAGTACCTATATTGAGGAGTTCATCAGAGCGATAAACCACTTTTTGCTCGCACTCACTTGATGCTTCAATTGAAAAAAAATCGACTAAAGACATAGGGATACCCGACAATACTTTTTTCAAAGAACTGACGGATGGGCTAACACTGTTTTTTTCGATCATTGAAATGGTACTGTTAGTCACACCAGCACGCTTAGCCAGCTCACGCTGGGATAGGCCTTTCATTTTACGAACAGTTCTGAGACTGGCTCCAATATCCAAATTTCGCATCTCCCCAAAGGATCGGTTGCCCCGATAGATGAAGAACAGGTTGTTCAGGATAAACACCATCCCAAACACATTTTGGCCCTAAAAGCGCGAGTTAAATCGCTTCCGTTGTATTCTAGCTAAAAAGTGTGTTAAATAAAACGAACACTTTTTAGCGGTATCACAAAAGTGTGATGAGTATACTGAGACAAGCCCAATTTACAATAAAAACAATTTTTTGGAGCCATAATGGCCACTAAACCTCCAGTACACAGTGAGCAATATCCTCACTCTTATTATCTTGATACCGCTAAAGAAATTTATGATCACCCTCAACTTGAAGGCAGCATAACAGCAGATGTTTGCATTGTAGGCGGCGGATTTAGTGGCATCAATACTGCGATAGAACTAAGACAACGCGGCTTAAGTGTAGTACTGCTCGAGGCTAAACGAGTGGGCTGGGGTGCGTCGGGCCGCAATGGCGGCGAGCTGATCCGCGGTATTGGCCATGATCCAGCACAATTCATAAACGAAATTGGCCAAGAAGGCGTAAGTGCGATTCAGCAAATGGGCTTTGAAGCGGTAGACATAGTCCGAAACCGCATCCAAACCCACCAAATTGATTGCGATTTGCAAATGGGCTATTGCGATCTGGCGGTAAAACCTCGGCATGCGATTGAATTACAAGAGGAATATGAAAGCCTTAAAAGCCTTGGATATAAGCATGAAATCAAATTATTAACTCAATCTCAACTCGGTGAGGTCATAGGCTCTGATTTCTACCAAGGCGCTTTAGTCGATATGGGCAGCGGCCATTTACATCCACTTAATTTAGCGTTGGGAGAAGCTCGTGTCGCCCGCGATTTGAGCGCGCAATTATTTGAATACAGTGCCGCCGAAAAAATTATTCAGGGCACGAAACCAAAAGTCCTCACGGCCAAAGGAGAAGTAACGTGCCAATATTTAGTTTTGGCGGGCAACGCTTATATCGGCCATAAACTCAATAGTTACATTGGTGGAAAAGTATTGCCAGCGGGTAGCTACCTGCTTGCAACAGAGCAATTAACGCAACAACAGTGTAATAACATTATTCCGCAAAATATGGCCTTTGCCGATATGCGAATTGCTTTAGATTACTTCCACTTATCGGCAGATAGACGTTTACTTTTTGGTGGACTTTGTACCTATTCAGGCAAAGATCCCAAGGATATCGAGGCAGCCCTAAGACCTAATCTTGAAAAGGTATTCCCACAATTAAAAGGCATCCGCATCGATTACGAATGGGGCGGCATGATAGGCATTGGCGCCAACCGTATGCCGCAAATTGGTCGCCTACCCGATGCGAGTAATATTTTTTTCGCCCAAGCCTATGCGGGGCACGGCGTCAACGCTACTCATATGGCAGCAAAACTCTTAGCCGAAGCGATTTGTCAGCAAGCTGGACATTTCGATGTATTCGCTAAGATTAAGCATATGACCTTCCCTGGTGGTCCGACATTCCGCTCCCCAATGCTCGCTGCGGGTATGCTGTACCATCGATTTAAGGATTTATTCTAATCTTCATAGAGGAACAATCGATGGATGCCTTATGGCTTGAGCATCCATCATCTGGTTCAGAAAGAAAGCTCTAATAACTCTGACTTAATTTAAGGCGCTTGCGTCGCCTTGCCCATAGGAAAAAGGGAATTGAGCCAAGATAGTGCACCACTAACGCCACCAGCACACCAAAACCAATACCACTAGCAGTTAAAGGGATACCCGGCGTAAAGTGGGTGATGGTTTTTTCTAAATAATCAAACCGAGTCGAATTAAACATATAGGCAGTTTTTTCAAATAGATTTCCGTGCTCAAAAATCTCCATTCCATGCTGTAATTCTTTATAAAGCAATAGCGTTTGACGCTTCTGCAGCGCATCAGAGCGCACATTCGGCTCCTCGTTTTGGAGATGGCGAGCAATCATGTCATCAACATCTTCGTAATGATGCTCCTTAGCCGTTGCTTCATAGCCCTCAACTTGCCATTGAGTCGAGGTATAAAGCCCCGCCAAAAACTGCTGGTAATGTTCCGCTAATTGGGGTAACTGCAGCGCAATCACTAAGATAAACCCAAAGATCAGTTTATCGAACAATCTCGCTATCATGACGAACTCCTTGATAATGCAAAGGACATCGAACAGGAAAGAGGATACCGCAACCTTATCCGTTCAACTTTACAGCCCTCGAGCGTTGTCAATCAGCGCTCAATCGGTAAATCTATACGGCTGCCCCAGTCGGCCCAAGAACCATCGTATAACACTGCATCGCCATGTCCTGCTGCCACCGAAGCCAAGATTAAAATACAGGCGGTAATGCCTGACCCGCAGCTAAAAATCCTTAAGGCTTTATCACCGACAAGTGCTTGAAAAAGCGTTTGTAACTCTTCTGCGCGTTTGATTTTGTAGCCATCAAGTACCTCACCAAAGGGAAGATTCACTGAATAGGGAATATGACCACTGCGCACACCTGCTCGCGGCTCACTCACTTGGCCTAAAAAGCGTGCCTGTCCCCGCGCATCAATAATCGCACTTTCACTATCATCAAGCTTTGTTAATACGGCCTCAGCATCCATCACTTTTTCAGATTGATACTCAAGTACTGCCGTCAATTGACCACAATCGGTCGCCCCATAATCGATACCCTCTTCCTGATACCGCGACGAAGTCACTCGGTCTTCAGCAATCCATTGGGGTAAACCACCATCAAGCACATACACTCGCTTAAACCCCATCACCTTGAAGATCCACCACGCACGGGGAGATGAATAAATGCCTTGGTTATCATAGATAACAACCACACTTTGCGGATTAATACCGAGCTTGGCGATGCCTTCTACAAACTGCTCAAACCTTGGTAAAGCATGGATTTGAGTAGAGGTTTTATCGCAAAAATCCTCTTCAACATCAAAACGGCGCGAACGTGGAATACAAACGGGCTCGTGATACAGAATAGGTTCTTTACCCAACACCACAGCCATACTGGCATCGAGTAATACCAATTCGGGTGAAGTGAGCTGCTCTTCGAGCCATTGCGTACTAACGAGAGGATATTCCATTGGCTGCCCTTATGCTTTATTGATTTATCTAACTACCTAAACAACGTCTTATTCCAAAAGACAAACGATTAGACTTTGTTGATACCTGAACTTGGATTTTTACGCGCCCTAACTAAAACATCTATTATAAAAACAAGCAACAATAAGTGCTCCCCAAAACGTCAGCAGCAAACGACCTCTATTTAGATGTTCCAAAATAGTGTTCCAGCAAACAAGAAAACCAATTCATTGAATAATTAATATAAAATGTTTTCATTATTGTGCTGTATAAAGGTCATTCGAGACAGGTTCTAGCCCCATCTTCATCCCGTCTTGCTATCTATCGATATACACCTTAACTGTCCGTGGTCACAAGGCTGCGGTTAGCGCAATATCAATCGGTCAGTAGCGTTCACAATTGCTTGTTCAATGTTCAAAATAATTGGCCTCATAATAAAGACTTATGTTATAAGTTACCCCATTCGGAATAGGCTGATATGGACATAAAATGCGTGTTTATAGTGAGACTAAGGATAGAATTGAGCAGCGAAGCTTTTGGACGCTGTTTTTTTTACTTAGTACCTCGCTATTACTTTTTTTATCGCTCGGTCATCATGCTAAAGCTGAAGAAAGTCAACATGTTCCGCAAAGGTCACCCTTTCAAACAATAACCTTAGCTGCAGAAGACAGCTGGCCCCCCTTTGCCAATCAATTTGGTCAAGGCATTTCTCATCAGCTTATCGAAGCCGCTTTTAAGCAAACCCACATAGAGGTAAATAGCCTCGTTGTGCCCTATAGCCGAGCCTTGATGATGGCCGAAAAAGGCGCTGTCGATGGAGTATTTAATGTCACCCGAGAAGCCAGCACCGAGCAGCGGTTTATATTTGGCGAAACACCTTTATTTGCAGCAAAAGCCTCTTTCTATCAACGAAAAAAACGTCCTTTAATTGCAGAAAACAAATGGCAAATCCCTAAAGGCAGTATGATTGGCGTGATAAAAAGCTATGAATATGGTGATGAATTTCCTGAATTAGTCAAACAACGGCAATTAAATCTCGTCACTGTCGCAACCCAACAGCAGCTAATCAATTTACTGCTGATTGGCCGAATCGATGCCGCAGTGATGTTTGATCTCGTCGCACAAGAAAACCTGCAAACAATGGGCGTAAGTGATGAAGTGTTCGCCGCCTTTGATAATCATATCAGTCTGATTTACTTAGCGTTCTCGAAGGAAAACCCAAAAGCCACATTATTAGCCAAAGCCCTTGATCAAGGCTTATCAATGCTTAAGGAAAATGGGCAATACCAGCAATTACTAAAGGTGAACTAATCACCTCTCCCACACAGGGATTAAATGCCAACACTTTGCCCTTGAATACGGATAATCTCTTGATTGACCCAGTGCAATAACTGCTTAATCGCCTTAGATAAAATCTGATTTTGGCGCACAATATAGCCTAAGCTAGTGCTTGGAAATTGCGGCAACGGCGTAATTTTACTCTTCAAGTTTGTCTTAGTGTAAATAGAAAACTCAGGCACAATCGCTACACCAAAACCGGCCTCAGCCCAATCAATTTGCGCATCAACACTGCCGACTTCCATAATTCGATAGCGAGGCAAATTTAAGCTAGGTAAAGCGGGATCGAGCAACTCGCGGGTACGAGTATCGTGCCCAAGTAAAATCAAGGTAGGCTGCTCTGCTAACGGCATGTCATCACGCCCCTGACTCTGCTGCCAGAGTGCTAAATTATTCCCAAGCGCGCACCATTTAATTTGCTGCAACTCAGTAAAATGTAGCGGCTGACTTTCCTTCTGAGCGATCACAAAGCCTAAATCGGCTTCGGCATTGGTCACCAGTTCAGAAGCTTGGAATGAGGTGGTGTTCAGTAACGAGAAATCAATTCCGGGGAATTCAGCCTTAAACAACTGAAAAGGTTGAATTAACAACAAGCGTGAAATGATATCACTGGCCGCTATGGTTAAGGTGCCTTGACTGAGATCATTAATGGCATTGAGATCCGCCTGACACACTTGCAATTCCATCAAGGTCTTCTGGCTGCTTTCAAGCAAACGAAACCCAGCCTGAGTTAACCTAAACGGATTGCGTTCAATCAACTTCACCCGCGTGTTTTGTTCAAGTTGCTTGATATGCAGACTCACATTGGGCTGCGTCATATGCAGCGCCGCTGCTGCCTTACCAAAGTGTTTGCACTCGGCTAAGGTCACAAAGGTTTTTAACCAATGAAGTTCGAGCATTGCTTTTATCCCCATCCATCATTCCCGACAGTATCATGATATATGAATCTCTTATCGATGTAATAACTATAATTAATTTCTCTTATTCAATAGTGAGGTCTAGCATAGCCGCTTAATCAATGTGGAGATGATGTTATGCCGTCTATCGTGGTTGTGGGTGCAAATTGGGGTGATGAAGGCAAAGGCCGCATCGTAGATTATTTAGCAGCTGATGCTGCTGCGAGTGTTCGCTTTCAAGGCGGTAACAACGCAGGCCATACGGTCGTTAACGACTATGGCACCTTTAAATTACACCAGTTACCCAGCGGTATTTTCAATCCAAATTGCGTTGCGGTATTAGGCCCAGGCATGGTGATCAGCCCAGAAAAACTCAGTGTGGAAATTGCTGAAGTCGAAGCGGCAGGCATTGAGGTCAAATTGTGTATTTCTGACCGCGCCACCCTGTGTTTACCTATTCATGCGTTAGAAGATACCTTAGAAGAACAACGTCTAGGCGATCTCGCCTACGGTTCAACCCGTCAAGGTATCGCTCCAGCCTATGGTGATCGCGTGATGAAAAAAGGCATCTTAGTTGGTTGGTTAAAGCAACCCGAAGTGCTACAAGAGCGTATTCAATTTATGCTTGACTGGAAATTGCCACAGTTAAAGGCGCTCTATCCAAGCTGTGATTTTAGCCAAACTGCCGCCGAAATGACCCAGTGGTTATTGGATGTGACAGCGTCATGGCGTCCCTTTATCTGCAACGTCACTGAACCATTAAAGGCATTGCAAAAACAAGATGCTAACTTACTGTTCGAAGCGCAATTAGGCGCAGGACGCGACTTGATTTACGGTGAATATCCGTACACGACTTCTTCCAACGTGACTGCAGCTTTCGCAGGTCTAGGCAGTGGTTTACCCGCACTGCGTCCAGAGCGCGTGATTGCCGTCGCTAAAGCCTTTAGCTCATCAGTGGGTACTGGCACGCTAGTCACTGCAATGGAAGAGCAAGATGATTTCCGTAAAAACGCTAACGAGTTTGGTGCAACCACAGGTCGCCCACGTGATATGGGTTACTTCGATGCAGTCGCAACCCGCAACGGTGTAGAGCTACAAGCGGCGACTGAAATTGCCCTGACTAAGATTGACTGTTTGACCGGCATGAAAGATCTTAAAATCTGTATCGCCTATGAAGGCGAGCACACTGAAAACCCAATTTGGCCGCAAACGGCGGCATTAAGCCCTGTGTACGAGCAGATGGAAAGCTGGAGTGAAGACATCACCACTTGCCGCACCTTCGAAAGCCTACCAAAGGCTGCACAACATTATGTTGAACGCATCGAAGCCTTAATGGGTGTACGCGTCAGCATGGTGTCAGTGGGACCAGAACGCGATCAAATGATCATTCGCTAACGAATCGATTACCCTACAAAAAAGCCATATTCGTTTCGGCGAATATGGCTTTTTACGTTTCACTTTTCACGCCGCTTACCCAATCACAAGCGGATTTATACCAATCGTATTAAATATCTGTTCATTCAGCGGGAGTTAAACGGGCTTTAGACAAGGCGAAGGCTTGAAGGCATAGTGGCGCTCTGTCGAAAGCCTTAAACGCAGTATAAAGCCCGTTCAACCCCGCCCTTCGGGAGCCTCACAGGCATCTCACTCCCGTGTTACATTGACTTAAAAGGGAATACCATTTCTTCGTCAATGCGCCTTGGATTGAGATGCCTGTGAGGCTCTGAACTGATTAGATATTTAATGTGATTGGTATTAGCCGCTATCCTGGGTTTTGTTTCACACTATAAACCGCTAGACTGCGCTTAAATAAGTAATCCCATAACGATGATTTTATGCCGCAATTTAGCCCGAGTTATTCTTTTCCTGTGCAAATCTACTACGAAGATACCGATTTTTCAGGCGTGGTATATCACCCGAATTTTTTGAAATACTTCGAGCGCGCCCGTGAGCATGTCATTGGCGCTGAGCAGTTACGCAACCTCTGGCAACAGCAGCAATTAGGTTTTGCAGTTTATCGCAGCGATATGTTGTGCCATGAAGGCGTGGAGTTTGCCGATATTATTGATATTCGCACCAAGTTCTACTTTGAAAGCAAATATCGCACCGTATGGCATCAAGAAATCTGGCGACCCAACGGCAAAAAACCGGCAGTCACGGCCACCATTGAAATGGTCTGTATGAACCAAGCGAGACAACTCGCCCCCATGCCTGCAGAGTTTATCGCCCAATTAAGCTTAGGGATGTGAGCCCAAATTGGCGCTGAGCATTTTGGGCGCTGGGCGCAGTCGATGCCAATGCATTTCAAGTTCTACCGCCCGCATAGGCTTGGCATAACATAGACCTTGAATACGATCGACCCCCATCTTGACTAACAGATCGCGCACCTCTTGAGTTTCAACCCCTTCGACCGTCACCTCATATCCGAGTTTTTTAGCAATATTGACGCTGGCCTCAAGGATATATTCTGAGGGTTGGTTCGGTTTTAGATCCAAAAGAAACGCTTTATCTATCTTCACTTCGTTTGCGGGTAAATGTTTCAAATACGCTAAAGAAGAATGGCCAGTGCCAAAATCATCAATTGCCAGTTTTATCCCAAGGCTACGAATTTGCGCTAAGGTGTCGACGGCTTTATTTAAATCCGCCATCAAAGTGCTCTCTGTAATTTCAATCATTAAGCATTCTGGCGGTAACTGATAATGCTTTAGGCGCGCATCGAGTTCATGGGGTAAGGTTTCACTATCAAGATCGCGAGTAGATAAATTCAAGGCGACACAAACAGAAATTCCCGCCAGTCGCCATTTTACCTGCTGCTGTAAAACTTGTTCTAACGCCCAATGGCTCACTAAATCAATCATACCCGCGCATTCGGCAAGTGGGATAAATTCCCCAGGAGAAACCAATCCTAGCTCTTCATGTTCCCAGCGAATTAATGCCTCTACCTGAGTGCACCCCCCTGAAATCACATCCTGCTTAGGTTGATACACCAGGTACAAATGATTGCGTTGTAAGCCATTGGGCAAGCTATCAATAATCTTCAATTCCCGCAGTTGGCGAATGTCGTCATTTTCACTGTAACAGGCAATCGCAATCCGAGTATTGCGGGCTTTTTTAACCGCTAAATCAAGCCTTCTGAGCATATTACTCACATCAGCATGGTGCAGTGCTAATTGTAAGCAACCAATTTGCAGACGCACACTGACCGGTGTGTCTTTAATATTAAAGGGGACCTGTAAACGCCCGCGTAAATGCAGTAACTGCTCCTGAGACAAACTTTGCTCATAATAGAGAAAAAACTCATCACCGTTTAGGCGCGCAATCAGTTTAGGTTTAAGACTTAGGCTCATTAAACGTTCGGCAAACTGTTTTAGCAGAATATCACCAAACACAAACCCAAAAAGATCATTCACATAGCGAAAACGATAAATATCAATCAGCACCAAAGTGCCTTGAGTCATTGGCATTAACGAAGCGAGAGTCCTTTTAAGTCCAACACGATTAATTAACCCCGTGAGCTTATCCTTGCCCATTCCCGCAGGTAAAGCGACTAACATCTCATTTAAAGAATGATAAAGGCGTGCAAACTCCTGTGGCACCACTGGAATATTTAGCGGGCTACGATCCGTTTTTTGCCTTTCAAGTTGAGGGTACAATTGCGCTAAGAATTGCTGCTGTTGGCGCAACGCTTTGGATTTTCTGCGTAAAAGAGACAGCACGGCAATCAAGGCGATAGCCAGCACGACACCGATAAACTCCAGAATAACCATATTTACGCCTCAACCTTACCACATAAGCTAATAACCAATAGCTCCTTTGGAATCAAATCGGATGACCTAAAGGCTCTGCAATTACTGGTAACTTTCTTTGATTGAATGGAATTTATCCATGAATTCATCGCTTGCTAAATCATTCGCCGACACGGGCAGCCCTCGGCCGACAAACACATCCATCCGCTGCTCAAAATCAGCCCCTGCGCGTAACTCACCGGTGTAGAATGCGGCGGCACGGATAAAATCTAAGTAGGTGACATGGTCGGGTAAATAGGGTAAATCAGCCCAACGCTCAACCACTTCCATCACCTCTGGTGCAAAATCCCAACTCTTTAATACAGCACGACCTAAAGGACCTTGCATTTTACGAACTAAAGAACGCAATTGCTCAATACTGGTAAATAACTCGGGATGGGCTTCTGCCTCGGTCAGCACAGGCAATGCACCAATATTATGGACTAAACCTGCAAGGGTTAAAGTGTCTAAATTTAACTGACTAGGACGACGCTTATTATACATCTGCAACATGGCACAGGCCGCCGCGGTTACGTCGATAGAAGTACGCCAAACCTCATCCATCACTTCCCACACCATCTCATTGGTGGAGATAAACAGCTGCTCCATGGCAACTGAGGTTGCAATACTCTTAATTTGAATCAAACCAATGCGAGCCACCGCATTATTAATGCTTTCAGCAGGAATACCACGGCTATATAAGGCGCTGTTGGCTACTTTAATAATACGCGCCGAGATTGCTGCATCTTGGCCAATCACATCCGCCACTTGCTTAAGGCTTGCATCTGAGCGGCTCACCACTTCCTGCACTCGCATGGCCACTTCAGGCAAGGTCGGCAATACTAAGGCATCATCTTTTAATTTTTTAAGTAATCCGACTAACAGTAGATGTTCAGTAGACATCTTATCTCCCATCAATCTGCAAACATAAATCCACAATAATTGGAGTATACCAGTTGGCTATCATTTGATGGGTAGAAAAAAGCGACAGAAGTTAATTATTTGTATGACTCTGTTATCAATTTCATCCAAATAACCCTAAGCTTAGCCGTTAGCATTTCAGTTATAGTCGATTGAAAAAACTAAAAATGAGCAAAGCTGGATACTGTTAATGACTCATCAACTTCGATGCGAAAGCCAGCACCATCATAAGGCTTCTAGGTATATTCGCAAAACGCGAACTATACCTAATCTTGGGCGTGACGATTTGCATAACCCTACTTCGATTGTGTAAAATGCCGCCCCCGCGCACTGCGCCTCTATATACCAACCAATTCGAGAGTCATTATGTTTAAACCAGAGTTGCTATCTCCCGCTGGGACGCTGAAAAACATGCGTTACGCCTTTGCCTATGGTGCAGATGCCGTGTATGCCGGCCAGCCAAGATACAGCCTAAGGGTGCGTAATAATGACTTTAAGATGGAAAACCTTGCCACGGGTATCGAAGAAGCCCATGCGCTTGGTAAAAAGCTTTATGTGGTGAGTAACATTGCCCCCCACAACGCTAAGCTTAAAACCTATATCAAAGATATGGAACCCGTAGTGGCGATGAAGCCCGATGCGCTGATCATGTCCGACCCAGGTTTAATTATGATGGTGCGTGAGGCGTTCCCTGAGCAGGTAGTGCATTTATCGGTACAAGCCAACGCCATTAACTGGGCGTCGGTAAAATTTTGGCAAACCCAAGGCATTAAACGAGTGATTTTATCCCGTGAATTATCCTTGGATGAAATTGAAGAAATCCGCCAACGCTGCCCCGACATCGAGTTAGAAGTGTTTGTTCACGGCGCCCTATGTATGGCCTACTCCGGCCGTTGTTTGCTGTCGGGTTATATCAATAAACGCGATCCAAACCAAGGCACTTGCACCAACGCCTGTCGTTGGAAATACGACGTGCATGAAGCGCAGCAAACCGACTCGGGCGATATCATTGCCACCCCAAATGCGGTACAAATTGAGACGCCGACCTTAGGTGCTGGCGCGCCAACGGATCAAATCTTCCTGCTACAGGAAGCCAATCGCCCCGGCGAATATATGCCAGCGTTTGAAGATGAGCATGGCACTTATATCATGAACTCTAAAGACTTACGCGCAATCCAACATGTTGAGCGTTTGGCCAAGATGGGTATCGATTCGCTTAAGATTGAAGGCCGTACTAAATCTTTCTACTATGTGGCCCGTACCGCGCAGTTATACCGCCAAGCCATCGACGATGCCGCATCGGGTAAGAGTTTCGATCGCAGCCTGATGAACCAACTCGAAGGTTTAGCACACCGCGGTTATACCGAAGGCTTCTTACGCCGCCATGTGCATGATGAATACCAAAACTACGACTATGGCTACTCAGTCAGCGATACCCAACAATTTGTCGGTGAATTAACCGGTAAACGTAATCTGGCCGGTCTTGCTGAAATCGAAGTGAAGAATAAATTTTCTGTAGGCGATAGCGTTGAGTTAATGACGCCGCAGGGTAATATCAGTTTGACCATCGAACAACTCGAAAACCGCAAAGCCGAAGCGGTTGAGGCAGGTTTAGGTTCAGGTCATACTGTGTACTTACCCGTGCCGAAGGAAGTTGACCTCAACCACGGTATTTTACTGCGTAACCTGCCCCAAGGTCAGGATACCCGTAATCCACACGAAGTAGGCTAAAGCATGGCATTATTGATCGACGACAGCTGCATCAACTGCGATATGTGTGAGCCTGAATGCCCAAACCAGGCCATCACTATGGGTGAAGAAATCTATGAAATCGACCCAGAACGCTGCACCGAATGCGTAGGCCACTATGATAAGCCGACCTGCGTATCCGTCTGTCCGATTGATTGTATTGACCCCGATCCAAACCGTATCGAGTCCCACGATGAGCTATTGGTCAAATTTGCTATACTCACGCAAAAATTTGATTAATAACAATTAGATAAAAATACCGCAGGATACTCACCCAACTAAAAACCCCGCCAAACATGGCGGGGTTTAAGTTGTCTCTAACCCTAGCTAAGGTTAACTAAGCGGGAGATTTTGCTAGGATAACCGTCGGCTTTGCCTCAAGTTGTAAACGCACAATCGCATCAGCAAGCTTTTCAACGCTTAAGCGGATCGGCGCAGGTAAGCTGGCAAATTCGATACTAAGCAGCAGATTTTTCACCTCAAGCCCTAACTCGGTATCACCCTCGATGCTGAGTTTGCGTTGGAAAAACAGCGTATCAGGATCTTCTTTCGCCGCCGCAACTAGCAATAATTCGGCTGACTTGGCACTAAAGGTCACTTGGGCATCGGTGAGTTCACGTACCTGCCAGCGGCCATTAAAACTCACCTCAAAGTACAGTTGCAAATCTTCCACACGGATAGCAACCCACTTGTCCGCGAGAAAATCCAATTCCCCATCTTCGGCCTGCGGCGCAAGCAGTTGTTCCAATAATTGGCTCAGCACCTTGGCCTTTAGGCTAAAGGGCACTTTCGAGAGTGGCAAACGGATCAGTTTTGGGGTGAGCTCTAACAATTGTTTTGCAAGATTAGCCGAAAAAACAGCGGACATAACAAGTTACCTACGGATAAAAAACAGGATAACGCCCAGTTTACCGAGATTTTATGATCTTAAACCTGTTTTAAATCAATTCACCGCCATTCAATCTTCCCTACACTCTGCCCCTGTTATTTTATAGGGAGCACCATTATGGAGTTGTTGTGTCCAGCAGGAAATCTGGCTTCGCTAAAGTCGGCGCTACAGGCAGGAGCCGATGCTGTCTACCTCGGGTTAAAGGATGATACTAATGCACGCTCATTCGCGGGCTTAAACTTCACCCCCGCAAAGTTACAAGAAGCGGCCGAGCTGACCCATCAGCGGGGCAAGAAAATTTTCCTCACCTTAAATACCTTCCCTAAGCCTAATGAGGAGCATCGCTGGTATCAGGCGATTGACTTAGCCGCAAAAATTGGCGTCGATGCCTTAATCGTTGCAGATCTGTCATTGCTTGATTATGCCCATCGGCAATATCCACATATTCCGCTGCATTTATCGGTACAGGCGAGCGCCACCAATTTGGGCGCGCTGAGCTTTTATAAAGAGTCCTTTAATGTTTCTCGAGTGGTGTTACCCAGAGTGCTGTCGATGAAGCAAGTGCGTGACCTAGCCAAGGTCAGCCCGGTCGATTTAGAGGTCTTCGCCTTTGGCAGCCTGTGCATTATGGCCGAAGGTCGCTGTCACTTATCCTCCTATGTCACCGGTCAATCACCCAATACAGGTGGCTCTTGCTCACCAGCAAAGCACGTACGCTGGCAAGAGCAGGGCCAAGACCGATTGACTCGCCTCAATGAGGTCTTGATCGATAAGTCAGGGCTGGATGAACAAATGGGCTATCCCGTCGTGTGTAAAGGGCGCTATCTCACCCAAGAGGACGATAAGCCGCAATATTTGCTCGAATCACCCACGAGCTTAAATACCCTCAGCTTACTGCCTGAGCTTGCTAAGGCGGGCATTGTGTCACTCAAGATTGAAGGCCGGCAGCGCAGCCCAGCCTATGTGGAGCAAGTGACTAAGGTTTGGCGTCAAGCGATTGATACTTATCTTAATCATCCGGATAAATTCCAGACGCAAGTCCATTGGGAGCAAGCCCTTGCCAAAGTGTCTGAAGGGCAAATTACCACCCTTGGTGCCTACGAGCGTAACTGGCAATAGCCTTCGCGATAATCCATGTAAGAAGAAACGATTATGAAAATATCCCTCGGCCCACTGCTCTATTGCTGGGAAAAACAGCAGGTCATCGACTTTTATCAGCAGGTTGCCAACAGTCAGATCCCCTTGGTTTATTTGGGCGAAGCCGTCTGCAGCCGCCGGCGCGAGCTCAAATGGGGCGACTATCTTGAACTTGCCCAAATACTGAAATCTGCGGGCAAAGATGTGGTGCTTTCAACCCTAGCCCTTATCGAAGCGCCATCGGAATACACTGAGCTTAAACGTCAGGTCGACAATGGCGAATTTATGATTGAAGCCAATGATATGGCGGCGGTATATCTTGCCAAAGAGCACAAACTGCCCTTTGTCTGCGGTGCTAGCATCAACAACTACAATCGCGCTAGCCTAGATATTTTGCAGCGTTTAGGAATGCAACGTTTTGTAATGCCTGTGGAGCTTTCTAAGACTTGGCTGAGCCAAGTGGTCGATAACAAGCCCTCCTTCGAAGTGGAAGTGCTCGGCCATGGCTACTTACCGCTCGCTCACTCAGCGCGCTGTTTTACCGCAAGACATAGCCAACTTGCCAAGGACAGCTGTGAAACCGTTTGCCGTCAATACAGTAAAGGCTTGCTGGCACAAACCCAAGAAGCACAACCTCTACTGAGGTTAAATGGCATTCAAACCCAATCCGCCAGTTGTGTCGATTTACGCAGTGAAATCAATGAAATGATAAAGATTGGCGTGGATGTGTTTCGCGTGTCTCCTAGCAGTTTGGCGTGCATAGCGAAGGCCGATGCGCTGGTCGAGGGGTTAAATAGCGGAGCAATGGACACTCAGCATCCTCTTAGCGATGAGCACTGTAATGGCTATTGGTTTGGTGAAGCAGGACTAGCATCCATAGCCTAAAAACTGATTTTAGCCGTCATATCTCTCAGCCGTTTACTCCTGAGTGAATGGCTGATGACATGGTTGTGGCGTTAACAGTAGCGCCACAGTCCAACTTAAGAGGCTGCCAAGTCCAATCCATTCGAGTAATGCAGGCCACCATAAATCAGGTCTTGGGAGTTGGAGCACCATTTCTTGATAAAATGGCCTACCGCCTGCCGTTAGACCCAACTCAAACTGCGGTGCATAGAGAAAGGTCATCATGCTCACCAATACCAACAGCGCTAATAATACCGTCCAACGCAGCAGACTTAATGAGCTAAATCCAACCCACGCTAAATAACAGATTGCGCTCAGGCTACCGAAGTAGAAAAACCACTTAAGGGCAAGGATATGTAAGTGATATACATTGACCGGAAATAACCCAACACAGGCTAAGGCTAAAAATGTCAGTGCCAGCGCACAAAAGAAGGGATATCCCCAAAAGCCGTTTACCGTCTGAAGGGAGGAAAGACAATAAAAAACAATACTTAAACTGCCAAAAAACAAACCGCCATTGAGAACAACCGCAAAGGCCGAATGGCCATAAGTCCCCAATTCACTCAAAGTATGATTTAAAAAGTTGAATGAACGCGTCTCAGAATAATCAAACCCCAACACCGCCACACCGATCCCCAGCATTAATCCCAAAATACCAATAAAACCAAACTTGGTGGCAAGTGCCGAGCCCCTTGTTGCGAGATTCATTTTTATAACAGTCATGGATAATTTAGCCAAACTAAAGTACTACTAACTTACATGGAATTAAAAAGAATTAAAGCGGCACGAATCCTCTTTAGCGTAAAATTTTATTTCATCACTATTAACGATTTTTTAGTCATCATATGAAAATCCCGTGCTAAGTCATTATTCAATAAAACATATGCAAATCTGCAGTCAAAACTGAATAAATACTCACAAACAATTCAGCTCATTCTGTTTTGTTACAGAAGACAACCTCACCGTTACAGCCACTGTTATCCCGCTCACATTAGGTTCGCGACGTTTGAAGCCCTGTTACCATTAATGGGTAAAAAATCATCTAAAAGCGTATTTAGTGAAGATCCACTGGGAAAGTTTTCAACAAAACATCGCCAAGAAGTGAACAGCATCAAGAATAAAACAACCCGATAAACAACCCGCAACAACACAACGTAAAACCATGATTAAATTAAATTTAAACAACTAGAAAAGTAGACAACATCAAAAATCATCCATTAGAAACAGCCTAAATAACTATGCTATTTTGCTGCTTATATCAAACAAATTCCCGAATCGTTTTACATGGCGGCGCTAAGCGAGTAATCTTCCCACTTCTCGATTTTGAGTTGAATGAAAATGCAGCTTACACCCGCCTAGCATGCGGCTTTGAGGGGCAATTTATTCAAGTTTATTTGTGCGACTCGTACTTTAAGGTGTACACCATTGGCTACTGAACATAAAAACCGCAACATTAAGACGATACTCACCTTTATCGTCCCTTCGCTGATCGGTCTGCTGCTATTTATGACTCCTATCAGCTACAACGATGCGATTACGATTCCCATCGCAGTCATCTCTAAAGCACTGCAAAGCGTGTTAAGCGATGTATTAACCTTAATCGTGACTGTGATTGTTGTCGCCATGGCCTTTGCCTCAGTGCTGACTAAGTTACTCAAACCTAAGTTTGTGCTAAACAACCACTTCCTCAATGGTTTGCTCAACATCAGCCCACTATGGCTTGCGACGCGTGTGGTTGGTGCAATTTTTATCGTACTGACCTATTTGGGCATTGGTCCCGAAGTCATTAACTCCTCAAGTACCGGCGCCTTAGTACTGAATGACCTGTTGCCAGTACTCTTCTCGGTGTTTATCTTCGCCGGTATGTTACTACCGCTGCTGTTAAACTTCGGTCTATTAGAGCTATTTGGCACCCTACTAACCAAAGTAATGCGCCCCGTGTTTAACCTGCCAGGTCGCAGCGCCATCGACTGTATGGCCTCTTGGTTAGGTGATGGTAGCGTTGGGATTTTGCTAACCAGCAAGCAATACGAAGCGCGTTTTTACACCCAGAGGGAAGCCGCTGTTATCGGTACTACCTTCTCGGCGGTGTCAATTACCTTCAGCTTAGTGGTGATCTCACAGGTGAAGTTGGAGCAAATGTTTGTGCCCTTTTACCTGACCGTGTGTTTAGCGGGTTTTGCTGCGGCCGTGATTGTGCCTAAGCTGCCACCACTCTCGTGGAAAAAAGATGACTATATCGACGATACGCCACGTCAACCCGATGATGAGATGATCCCCGCAGGACACGGCGCACTCTCTTGGGGCTTTGATAAAGCGCTCGAGAAAGCGGCCAGTGCTGGAGGTATCAAAGCCGTCTTACATGAAGGGATTAAAAACGTTATCGATATGATATTTGGCATTCTCCCTGTAGTAATGGCCATTGGTACCACGGCACTGATCATCGCCGAGCATACGTCCATCTTCAATTACTTAGGTATGCCGTTTATTCCATTACTGGAACTGCTGCACATCCCTGAAGCGACCGAAGCCTCTAAAACCATCGTGGTAGGCTTTGCCGATATGTTTATTCCATCGATTTTAGCCAGCTCTATCGAGTCAGATATGACCCGCTTTGTCATTGCCGCGCTATCCGTAACGCAGCTGATTTATATGAGCGAAGTAGGCGCGCTGCTGATCGGCAGTAAAATTCCGGTGAACTTTGTTGAGCTCTTCGTGGTGTTTATTCTGCGTACTTTAGTGACTCTACCAGTGATTGCTGGCGTGGCTCATTTGCTGTTCTAAGCGCAACATCATCTTAAATATCAAGGGGAGTCAGATTAACTGACTCCCCTTTTTTATACTGTTTTTATACTGTACAAACTCCACTCGTAACCACACAACTCAGTTTAAGAATAAAAGCAAAATAGCCATTTGATCTGCTTCACGAATTTATTGCCATTGTTTCCCCAGTGACACGCCGTGAATATATCCCTATAGGCTCGACGGCGACATCCATGTCGCCAACGGTCACTGGTGCCCCAATGCCAATTTTAACTACCCATTTGCTGTATGTACGCAAAAAGCTAAGGGACATAAACGTGATAGACCCTTTACTCTAATTTTGTCATTTCGGATTACCAAAAATATGGCAACCTTTTTCTCTAACTTTCTGACTGCTGTTTAAAGCAGTAGATAATATCAATTGCGCCAGTGCCGCCAGCTAACGGCACTGCACCAAATCGCGCACACGGCTGTTGGAGACTGAACTCTTCTACTGGTCACGGCTGCTCAAGCCGCTGGTCAAATTGCCCAGTTTCAAGCAAGAAAAAGCCCCAAGGAAATGGGGCTGATTGATAATAAGAGTTATGCCTGTCCTGTCTCTTTTTGCTCCTGTCTCTTTTTGTAAATCCATTTAGTTATTTATTACAAGAATATCACCTGTTCCTGTAAACAATATCCCTGTTTCAATGTCACCATCTTTAACTAATATCGGACAGTCATCTTCTAATGCCAAGAAGCCATCCCAATGTAGGAGAAAGCTTTTCCAGCTGGTTTCAAGCACTACACTTTTTTTCCCAAAAAATCTAACTTTTGTATCAAATCCCCAATCCAGTTCTCTTTGAAGAATATCACCAACTATTTTATTTTCATCGTTATTGTATGCTTCAATCCACTCTCCAATTTTTCTGGATTCTTTTGAAACGACCCAGTTGTCATCAGGCAGGCTGAAATAAGAAGTAGACTTCTTTCCTATCACATCTTCCCAAAGAGCTTCTCCGCAACTTCTTTCATAAACAAAGACTGTGTTAGCGGGTACATCATCAAAGAAATCTTTATGTTGAGTAGATTCAACAGGGCTAAGGTTTTCACTCATTTGAATTGCCCTCTAATTAGCTTTGTCATAATAAATGTGACCACCAGACTTACCATCCTTCCATTTAACGTGTTGAAGGTCATTTCCTGCTCCTAACTCGCGTTGATTTTGAACGTTATGAGTTTCATATCCTTTCTTGTAACTATCAACGGGAAATAAATCTGGCCACCCAATATAAATCAATAACATAATGCACTTTAAAATAAATCTGGCCACCCAATATAAATCAACAACATAACGGACTTTCAGTTTGCCTACAACTTGTAAAAGTTAACATTATTTAAAAAAGAACCATCAAAAACCGTAGGGGCAGCTTCTGAGGCAAAAATTAGTAATAAATCTGGCCACCCAGTATAAATCAATAACTTAATGCACTTTTCGTTTGCCTGCAACCAGCTCTAGCTCAAATGATTTGAATAGTAAATCTGGCCACCCATTTTAAATCAACAACATAATGCACTTTCAGTTTGCCTACAACTTGTAAAAGTTAACATTGTTTAAAAAAGAGCCATCAAAAGTCGCAGGGACAGCATCTGAGGCAATAAATTGCGCTAATTCGTTCAAAAATGGTGTATTTCAGACGAGGTAAGTCATCCCATAGTGCTTGGGAGGTGTTCTGCAAAGGTTACTTTCGAAGTGATATAAGCAGTTGTCAGTTACAGTAAATCTGGCCACCCATTTTAAATCAACAACATAATGCACTTTCAGTTTGCCTACAACTTGTAAAAGTTAACATTGTTTAAAAAAGAGCCATCAAAAGTCGCAGGGACAGCATCTGAGGCAATAAATTGCGCTAATTCGTTCAAAAATGGTGTATTTCAGACGAGGTAAGTCATCCCATAGTGCTTGGGAGGTGTTCTGCAAAGGTTACTTTCGAAGTGATATAAGCAGTTGTCAGTTACTGTTAAAGTACTGACAGCTTGCCGCAAAGTGCCGTCGTCGTTTTTCAAGATGTTCGCAGTAGTCGGTCAGCTCTTGCAGCGTGCCCACCGGACCATGAAATAGCTTGCCAAACTTGGTTGTCAGCTTGAGCCAATTGTCATGGGGGATATTTAATCTGTTCAGTATCTTGGCACTACTTTCACTGATGTATCCACGTTTATCATTGCGAATGATTCGGCCGGTATCATCCACCAATTGAAGGTAATCCGTTAAGGCAAACGCAATGCCATTGGGTTGGTTGTCGTACTCGTTACCGATAAAAGGCAGGAGATTGCTCGGCTGCTCACCTTTTAATGCAGCACGAATACGTAGCTGAATACTGGTATGGTCGGATTGTTCTGGTGTATCAGCCAGTTGGGCTCTGATAGGATTTAAATCGACGTAAGTCATACAGGCTAACACAGCGGCTTCATCCAGTAAGGCCTGCGATTTAAACCGGCCTTCCCAGAAACGACCTGTACAGTTATCTTCTTGATTTGCTTGCCTTGCGATAGGTTCATTGAGGCAGCGCATAAACCAGCTAATGTCGCATAATCGACTGCGATAAAGGGCAATTGAATGCTTTAATCTGCTCACCTCATGGGCTTCAACTAACTCACCTTTAGCGAATTTTTGCGTTAATTCATCGCCTTTAAACAACTTATGCCACTGCTCAAGCACTTCGCGGTCTGTCCAACGATTTGCCGTCTCGATGTCCATCCGCAGCACCACATGCAGATGATTCGACATCACCGCAAATGCTGCCACATCAATAGCAAAAACAGCTTCAAGTTCAAACAGTAGCGATTCTACCCAACCACGGCGATGGTCATAGTTTTTACCCGAATAGGTATCATCACCACATAAAAATGCACGCCGTACCACGCGGCTACAGCAATGGTAATAGGGCGTGTCTTCAAGGCTTACTTGAGTTCGGCGAGGGCGCGGCATACAAACCTCCTTGTTCAATGCTTAACCAAAGCATAGTCGAAGGTTAACTACCGCGCGATTAATGCTGGGTGTCCAATTTCGGAATGCGCGGAATCCAATTTCGGAAGTGCAATTTCGGAAGCATGTCACAGTGGAAACAATGACAATTCATCCTGCACACCTAGCGATAATACAATCTAGCTTTAGGCAAAAGTAAGTTAAATTCTCCAGCCAGTTCTCATTGCATCCAGATCTAAATCTTGACGGGTTAACTCCAGCCTAATCCACTTGTTGTCATCTGCATGTCACTTAAGCTTCATCATTCAGTCAAAGCTCGTCCCTAATCTCTAAGGCAGTCAACAGCCGCATAGGGTGAATATGAGATGACTGGTGCTAATTACAGGGGATTTGAACGCACGCTTATCAACGCACTCAACGCCCCCCGCAACTCTTCCGACAATGCTCCATCCAGTGTTAACGCCACTTTCTTCTCCACGCCACATTTTGCCAACGCCAGCAACGCAGCAAACAGCCACACCACCACAGTCAACGCCCTCTGGCTATCGGATATCCATCTAGGTTGTAAGGATTGCAAAGCCGACTATCTGTTAAACCTATTAAATACCGTGCGTTGCCAGCACTTGTATCTGGTCGGCGATATTGTGGATTTGTGGGCGCTCAAACGCCGCCTGCACTGGCCCGAGAGCCACAACAAGGTATTGCAAAAGCTGATTGAACTGGCGCAAAACGGCACTCAGGTGATGTATCTACCGGGTAACCACGATGAGTTAATCAAGCCCTATGCCGAACTGACACTGCTGAATATCAAAATTGCTCGCCAGCATATTCATCAGGGCATTGGCGGCCACAAACTGTTAATGCTGCATGGCGATCAGTTCGATGCCGATGTTTGCGTTGGGCGCTTCTACGCCATCTTAGGCGATCATCTCTACGACTTGTTGCTGTTCCTCAACCGCAATCTCCACCGTCTGCGCGAACGCTTAGGCTACCCGTACTGGTCACTCGCCAGCTATATCAAATCCCGCGTTGGCAAGGCTCAAACAGCGATTTCACGCTACCGCCAAGCCGTTGTGCAATATGCACAGCACTATGATGTGGATGGCGTGGTCTGCGGCCATATTCATCAACCTGAGTTATCAATCCAGCCAAGGGATAACCAATACACCACACCGGATAAGCGCCAAATCATCTACGCAAATGATGGCGACTGGGTCGAAAACTGCAGCCTGATCACAGAAACCTTAAGCGGTGAATTACAGCTCTGCCGCTGGAATGAGCAAAGCTTAAGCCTCGATATTCTGAGAAGTATTATGTTAGTACAAACGCCGCCTAACTCGCCCATTCCAATGCCAGCTCAGGCCTCAAGACCAGCTCCACAAACGGCCACACACAGCCCCATACAAGCAGAAATCCAACCAAGGGATGTCGCCTAATTATGAATCAATTAACTACTCATGCGCCAAACGCCGAGCCATTAAATCCCAACGCATTAAACCAAGGCACGGCTATCGAATCTACAGCAATGCCACAACCAGCTTTTAAAGACAGCTCGATGATCTTTACCGTCGATAATGTGGTGGAGCAAAACCTGCCCGCCCTCAAGGACAAACCTTGGTTAGCCAAGCCGACTAAGGCCATGCTGCGCTACCTGTTGAATGAAAAACAATGTAACGAGATAGCCAATCAATTTGCTTATCTCCAAGGGGTCGACTTTGTCGAGCAAGTGCTTGCCAGCTTTGATTTTAGTTTTACCGTACCCGCCAACGAGGTCGAAAATATTCCCTGTGAAGGTCGAGTGGTGATCTTCGCCAATCATCCAATTGGCTCTCTCGATGGCCTCGCATTGATAAAACTGATTAGTGAGATCCGCCCCGATATTAAAGTCGTCGCCAACGAGCTATTGATGGCACTTAAGCCTTTACATTCCATTTTGCTGCCAGTACGTAATATGACCGGCGGCACACCTAAGCAGCACTTAGAAAAAATCCACCAGCATTTACGTAATGAAGGCGCGGTACTGATTTTCCCGTCGGGGGAAGTCTCTCGCCTACGTCCCAATGGCGTGCGCGATACCCAGTGGCACTCGGGCTTTTTAAAGATGGCGATTTCCTGCAATGCGCCGCTGCTGCCGATCTTTTTAGATGCTAAAAACTCCGCCACCTTCTACGGTGCCTCGATGATTTACAAACCCTTAGCCACACTGCTACTGGTCAAGGAAATGTTTAAACAGGCCAAGCGCAATATGCCTATCCGCATCGGCGAGCTCATTCCTAATGAAGCCATACGCTCGATGGATTTTCCCTTAAAGACCAAGATAAAACTGCTGAAAAATCATCTATATCGCATCGGCAAAGATAAAGATCCGCTGTTTATCACCCAAAGCGCCATCGCGCACCCCGAGTCGCGCCGAGAACTACAGGCCGCGCTGCAACAATGTGAACTGCTTGGTGAAACCCAAGACAACAAGCTGATTTATTTGTATCAGCATCAAGACAGCAACCCCATCATGCGCGAAATTGGCCGCCTGCGGGAAATCGCGTTTCGTGCCGTCGGTGAAGGCACGGGCAAGCGCCGCGATATCGATAAATACGATTCTTACTACCAGCACTTAGTACTGTGGGATAAGGAACAGTTTGAAATAGTTGGCGCCTATCGGTTTGCCAGCGGCGAGCAAGTGCTAAACCGCTACGGTGATAACGCCCTCTACAGCCAGTCACTATTCCAATATGCCGACGATTTTATGCCCTTCGTCAAACAAGGCTTAGAACTTGGCCGCAGCTTTGTGCAGCCCAAATATTGGGGCAAACGTAGTCTCGACTATCTCTGGTTCGGCATTGGCGCCTTCCTCGCTAAACATCCCGAATACCGCTACCTGTTTGGCCCTGTTTCCATCAGTAATCAACTGCCTGGCAGCGCGCGAGAGATGTTAGTGCATTTCTACTCCAAGGAGTTTGCGCCAGCAGAGCCGCTCGCGGTATCTATGTCGCCCTTTGGTTTATCCAAGCAGCGCAAACTGCAGTTGGATGAACTCTATTCGGGCGAAGATTACCAAAGCCACTTTAAGCAGCTAAAACAAATGCTCGCGAGTATGGGCGCTGCGGTGCCGACACTATATAAGCAATATGGCGAGCTCTGTAAGCAGGATGGGGTGAAGTTTCTCGCCTTTGGGATTGATGCCGATTTTGGCGACTGCGTCGATGGTTTGGTACTGGTCGATACCCATAAACTCAAGGGTAAAAGGTATCAACGCTACATCGGCGCCCATTTGCCCGCAGACTTAAGAAACCCCTTGATGACGGAGGACGAAACCGACGAGCAGGATTAGGCATAATCCTGACTAAGATATTGGCTAAATAAACATCGGTCTGTTATAAGTATCTGTAATGCAGTGCATTAACGATACAAGTCCGAGGTAGGGTTTATTATGCCGATCATCATCGCCGATATTATGCGTACCCGAGTCGTTACGGTCGAAATGGACGATCGTTTAACCGTGGCGAAGGAGATTTTCGAGCAGGCAAACTTCCACCATCTGCTGGTGGTGGATGAATATAAACTCGAAGGTGTATTGTCTGAGCGCGACTTGTTGCGTGCCATTAGCCCTAATTTAGGTAGCAGCGCTGAAACCTCAAAGGATCTCGAAACCCTCCAGAAACGCGTCCATCAGGTGATGACCCGTAATCCGGTTACCGTTGCGCCCCATGTGTCGCTCGATGCCGCGACTCACACCCTGCTACAACACAATATTGGCTGTTTGCCTGTGCTCGATAATGGCGCTCTGGTCGGGATAGTGACTTGGAAGGATTTACTGCGTGCCTATTGTGAACACAATGAGGTTAATGAAAGCGAGTGCTAGCTGCACTCGCTTCCGACTTTATAGAGTAATCTAGATTGCCCAGCCGCCCATATAGAAGGCCACAAGGCCCAAGGTAATGGCTAACACACCTAACTTAAGTTGACGCCATTCGCCGCTAAAAATACGGCCAACCACTAAGGTTACAAAGCCGAGCATAATACCAGTCACAATGTTACAGCTAAGGATGATGAATACGGCGCAGGTTAAGCCCGCCATCGCATCGACCTTGTCGTTAAAGTCC
Organism: Shewanella cutis; assembly: GCF_022410515.1. Classification (GTDB taxonomy): domain Bacteria; phylum Pseudomonadota; class Gammaproteobacteria; order Enterobacterales; family Shewanellaceae; genus Shewanella; species Shewanella cutis. Next base: position 519,571 of record NZ_JACSDI010000001.1, read on the forward strand.
AGCTTAGTCACATTGCTGAGCATCAATAGCCCCACATACATCAGCGCAGGTGCAGTTGCATAGGCTGGCACCAAATAGCTGAGCGGCGCTAAAAACACCATCAGCAGGAATAATCCGCCCACTATGGTCGCGGTTAAGCCCGTCTTACCGCCCGCCGCAGTCCCTGCCGCCGATTCGATATACACGGCCGCTGGCGCGCCGCCGACGATACCCGCAAACATGCTGCTGACAGAATCTGACGTTAATGCCTTGCCACCGCCGACGATATTATCGTCTTTATCCAGAAGATTGGCTTGACCCGCTACCGCGCGAATGGTGCCCGTGGCATCAAAAATCGCCGTCATCACCAGCGCCAGCACAATCGGTAATACCACAGGATTTAAAGCGCCCATAATATCCATTTGGCCAATTAGCGAGTGCTCAGAGGTAAAATCAGGCACGGCGAATAAACCTTGGAATTTCACGCTAGGATCAAACACTAAACCGAACAGGGAGAGGCCGATAATCACCAGCAAGATACCACCAGGTACACCGCGGCGCTCTAAACCAATAGTCGCCGCTAAACCTAGGACGGTGGCGATAACGGGCAGGCTGTTAATATCACCTAGCTTCACTGGCAGGCCAGCATCATTGGCCACAATCAACTGCACGCTGTTCGTGGCAATTAACAGTAAAAACAAGCCAATACCAATACCTGTACCATGGGCGATCCCCTTAGGTAGGTTAGCCAGCACCCATTGACGCACGCCAGTGACACTCACGAGGGTAAAAATCACCCCCATCCAAAAAATGGCGCCTAAAGTGACAGGGATACTCATGCCCTGACCTAACACTAAGCCAAACGCAGTAAAGGCCGTAAGTGAAATCGCGCAGCCAATTGCCATGGGTAAGTTTGCCCACAAGCCCATCAGCAGTGAGCCAAAGGCGGCAATTAAGCAGGTAGCGACAAACACGGCACCGGGGTCGAATCCCGCTTTGCCTAACATATTGGGTACCACAATCACTGAGTACACCATCGCGAGGAAGGTGGTTAACCCTGCAATCACTTCTTGGCGAACTGTGCTACCACGTTGTTGAATTGAAAAAAAACGGTTCAGGAACGAACCAGAGGGTACGGCAGTTGAACTCAATTGCTCAGACATATCTTGTTATACCTTGTGATCTCTTAAAATAGGGTCGATACCAATTGGCTTAACCATTGGCGACGCCGGCTGCGGCAGATTAGAGCCCCAAATCCAAGGAGTTGGGTGAGAGATCCACATCATTTTCCTACATCGGGAAAAATCCATGATCTGCAAGCAGTGATGCTTTGCCCAGTTAAACTATCTTCAACCATGCAAACGCAGCCTTTGTTGGCCGCGGATAATACTGTAAACGCCGCCAGATAGCTAAGACCTCGCCTGCACTTCAGTAAATAATTAGCCAAAAAAGTCAAAATCAGTGTTTAAAAAAACACCTACACCGAACAACAAACCACCGAACTCGATCACAGAAATTAGATTAACGCTCTGTCAGTAAAATCAAAACTCATCGGCTTTCTAAAATTTTCATAATTTTTCATATTTTGTCAAAGCCCATTCATCCCAGCTCGTAAGCCCGTTCACATCTCCACTTTATAGTGATGCCATCAAAAATCGCTTTCGAAAGGAGCTCTTCCCAATGACAAAGCCCACTATGCAAATATCGGATAAGTCCACACGCAGCAATGAGTTAAAGGCGCTGGGATTCATCATTTTCTTACTCTTCCCCGCACTGACTATCGCGGGGATCAGTCTCTACGGTTTCATCATTTGGATGATCCAAGCCTTCGGCGGCGTTGTTGGCCACTAATTCACTGTAACTTTTGAGGACGCTATTATGAAGTGGTTAATCAACCTCTGGCGCACGCTAAATAAACCCACCAAAGCGCTGACCTTAGGCGCTGTCAGCATCAGTGCTTTTATCATGGGCATCATCTTCTGGGGTGGATTTAACACCGCATTGGAAGCTACCAACACCGAAGCCTTCTGCATCAGTTGCCACAGTATGGAGAGCAAACCCTATCAAGAGCTGCAGGAAACAGTGCATTGGTCGAATCACTCAGGTGTGCGCGCCACCTGCCCTGACTGTCACGTGCCCCATAACTGGAGCCGTAAAATTGCCCGTAAGATGGAAGCCTCCCACGATATGTGGGGCTGGCTACTCAATACGGTAAACACCCCTGAAAAATTTGAAGCTAAACGCCTCGAAATGGCAAGCCGTGAGTGGAAGCGTTTTGATCGCGACAACTCTCTGGCCTGTAAAAACTGCCATAACTACAACTCAATGAAGTGGGAAAGCATGTCACCGCTGGCGCAAAAACAAATGAAACGCGCCGCCGAAATCGACCAAAGCTGTATCGATTGCCACAAAGGCATTGCTCACCATTTACCTGAAATGGGCACAGCCCGCGCCCCCGAACTGATTGCAGAAGTGGGTGCGGGTGTCAGCTCAGTTGATACCAACCAAACCTACTACAGCGCCCTGACTAAGCCACTGTTCTTTAGTGAAAAAGGTGATGTCGAAGCTGGCACCTTAAACGTCGCCACTCAGGTGAAAGTGCTCGAAACTAAAGGTAAGCGCATCAAAATTGGTATCGATGGCTGGCGTAAAAAGATCGGTGCAGGCCGCGTGATCTACATGGACTTTGGCGTGAACATTTTATCGGCACAGTTAAGCAAAGATGCTGCTGAAACCGAAGGTGTTGTCCAAACCTTTGAAGAGAAAGAAGATCCAATGACAGGCCTAAAATGGCAACGCGTAGAAGCCCAAATCTGGACCGATAAAGATTACCTGCTCACTGAACTGCAACCGCTCTGGGGCTATGCCCGCGATACCTTCCGCTCAAGCTGTAGTGTGTGCCACACCCAGCCAGATGAAGCGCATTTTGACGCCAATACCTGGCCAGGTATGTTCCAAGGCATGTTGGCCTTCGTGAACATGGATCAGGACACCCAAGCACTGGTGCAAAAATACCTGCAAGAACATTCGTCAACCTTCGTGAAAAAAGAGCACTAATTCGGGAGTAATACCATGAACAGAAGAGACTTTTTAAAAGGCTTAGCCTCAACCTCTTTCGTTGCTTTAGGTGGCAGCTCAGTACTAGCGCCCTTAAATGCGCTGGCCAGCACAGGGCTAAATGAAGACGAATGGCTGACCACAGGCTCCCACTTCGGTGCCTTTAAAATCAAGCGTAAAAACGGCATGATTGCCGAGGTCAAAGCCTTCGATTTAGATAAATATCCAACGGATATGATTAACGGTATCCGCGGTATGGTCTATAACCCATCCCGCGTGCGTTACCCTATGGTTCGCTTAGACTTTTTACTAAAAGGCCATAAGAGTAATACCCAGCAGCGGGGGGATTTCCGCTTTGTTCGTGTGACCTGGGATAAAGCATTAAAGCTGTTTAAACACTCACTCGATGAGGTCCAAACCAAGTACGGTCCATCGGGCTTACACGCAGGACAAACTGGTTGGCGCGCCACGGGGCAACTGCATTCCAGCACCAGCCATATGCAGCGCGCGGTGGGGATGCACGGTAATTTTGTGAAGAAAATCGGTGACTACTCCACCGGTGCCGGCCAAACCATTCTGCCCTATGTATTAGGCTCAACCGAAGTGTATGCCCAAGGCACCTCTTGGCCACTGATCTTAAAAAACAGCAACACGATTGTGCTGTGGTCAAACGATCCTTACAAAAACCTGCAAGTGGGCTGGAACGCAGAAACCCATGAGGCCTTCGCGTACCTCGCGCAATTAAAAGAGAAGGTCAAACAGGGTAAAATCCGCGTGATCAGTATCGACCCTGTGGTGACCAAAACCCAGGTTTACCTTGGCTGTGAGCAGTTATATGTCAACCCACAGACTGACGTAACCCTGATGCTGGCGATCGCCCATGAGATGATCACCCAAAAGCTACACGATGAGAAATTCATCCAAGGTTACAGCTTAGGCTTTGAAGAGTTTGTACCTTACGTGATGGGCACTAAAGATGGTATCGCCAAAACTCCTGAGTGGGCGGCGCCTATCTGCGGTGTTGAACCACACATTATCCGCGATCTGGCAAAAACCTTAGTTAAGGGCCGCACCCAAATCATGATGGGTTGGTGTATTCAGCGCCAACAACACGGTGAACAGCCTTACTGGATGGCCGCGGTACTCGCGACCATGATAGGCCAAATCGGCTTACCCGGCGGCGGTATTAGCTATGGTCATCACTACTCCAGTATTGGTGTGCCAGCGACCACAGCCGCAGCTCCAGGCGCTTTCCCACGTAACTTAGACGAGAATCAAAAACCGCTGTTTGATAGCACAGACTTTAAAGGTGCAAGCAGCACGATTCCCGTTGCCCGCTGGATTGATGCGATTCTAGAACCCGGCAAAACCATTGATGCCAACGGTTCTAAAGTGGTGTACCCCGATATTAAAATGATGATTTTCTCGGGTAATAACCCATGGAACCACCATCAAGACCGTAACCGCATGAAGCAAGCCTTCCAAAAGCTTGAATGTGTGGTCTCAATTGATGTGAACTGGACTGCCACTTGTCGTTTCTCCGACATAGTATTGCCCGCCTGCACCACCTATGAGCGTAACGATATCGACGTGTACGGTGCTTATGCCAACCGCGGTATTCTGGCAATGCAGAAAATGGTCGAGCCTTTGTTTGAAAGTTTGTCTGACTTTGAGATCTTTACTCGTTTTGCCGCGCTGCTGGGTAAAGAGAAAGAATACACCCGCAATATGAGCGAAATGGAGTGGATAGAAACCCTCTATAACGAGTGTAAAGCCGCTAACGCCGGTAAGTATGAGATGCCTGACTTTGCCACCTTCTGGAAGCAAGGTTATGTACACTTTGGTGAAGGCGAATTATGGACGCGCCACGCTGACTTTAGAAACGATCCTGAAATCAATCCATTAGGCACGCCTTCCGGTTTGATTGAAATCTTCAGTCGTAAGATTGAACAGTTTGGCTATGATGACTGCCAAGGCCATCCTATGTGGATGGAAAAAGCTGAACGCAGCCATGGTGGTCCAGGTTCGAATAAATATCCCATGTGGTTGCAATCTTGCCATCCGGATCACCGCTTACACTCACAAATGTGTGAGTCAAAGGAATACCGCGAAACCTACACAGTTAATGGTCGCGAACCTGTATATATTAGCCCTGAAGATGCAAAAAACCGTGGCATTAAAGATGGCGATATCGTGCGAGTCTTTAACGACCGTGGTCAACTGTTAGCTGGGGCAGTGGTATCGGATCGTTTCCCTAAAGGTGTAGTACGAATTCATGAAGGCGCATGGTATGGCCCAGTGGGTAAAGATGGCAGCGTCGAAGGCGGCGCCGAAATCGGTGCCCTGTGCAGCTATGGTGACCCTAATACCCTAACCTTAGACATTGGTACCTCTAAGTTGGCTCAAGCTTGCTCAGCCTATACATGTCTGGTTGAGTTTGAAAAATACCAAGGTAAAGTGCCTAAGGTTAGCTCCTTCGATGGTCCTATCGAAGTTGAAATCTAAGCTAAATGCTGAGACCCCGTCCTGAGCGATAAGTCTTAGGCGATGCGCCTAATTTTCTAGGCGCATTCAACTGTTAATTTTGAGGAAAATGCGATGAGCAACGTCGATATTAATCATGCCAGAGCCTTAGTGTATCAGCTGTTATCTTCTCTGTTTGCCCGGGAAGTTAATGCACAACGTCTGCAGGAACTCACCAGTGATGCGGCGCAGCAATTCTGGACACAACTGGGCCATGAGCCAGAGTTTAGCGCTCCTGTCGCGACCATGCAGAAGGTACTGAATGATTTACAGCGCAATGACGCCTTGCTCGAACTCGCGGCTGATTATTGCGGTTTATTCCTCGTGGGTACTCGGCACAGCGCCTCGCCTTATGCCAGCTTATACTTAAACAGTGAGGATGAGCCCTTACTGTTTGGGCAGCAGCATCAGCAAATGAGTGAATTTTTGCACCAGAGCAAACTGCAAGTGCAGAGTCACTTCCCTGAGCCTGCCGATCACTTAGCCGTAATGCTCGCTTATATGGGACATTTAGCCTGCCACAGTGAAGATGCTGCCCAGTTAAATTTCCTCGATGCTTGCCTCGACTCTTGGTTAGCTAAGTTTGTGGTAAAAGTTGTTGAGTGCGATAGCAAGCACAGCAATGGCTTTTACAGCGCTCTTGCCACGCTGACGCTGGCTTGGGTGCAGCAAGATAAGCAGCAGTTAGAACAGGCAATGCATTGATCGCTATAAGCATAAAGCCTGAGTCGCATTAAGACTCAAAGTTTTGACACAAATTAACCAAATGCGGCTCCCATGGGAGCCGCTTTTTATACCAATCGTATTAAATATCTGTTCATTCAGCGGGAGTTAAACGGGCTTTAGACAAGGCGAAGGCTTGAAGGCATAGTGGCGCTCTGTCGAAAGCCTTAAACGCAGTATAAAGCCCGTTCAACCCCGCCCTTCGGGAGCCTCACTGGCATCTCACTCCCGTGTTACATTGACTTAAAAGGGAATAACCATTTCTTCGTCAATGCGCCTTGGATTGAGATGCCTGTGAGGCTCTGAACTGATTAGATATTTAATGTGATTGGTATTATTTCTCGATTGGCATTGATTAGGCAGAAATAAGTGCTGCTTATGTACTACTCAGGACGACTCACGCCTAGTGCTAACATCTTGTCGCTAAACCTTTTGCTGCTAATCCTGTGTTGCTAGCTCTTTGTTGCAAGCCAATGCTCAAGCGCTGTTATCGACGCCTGCCAGCAAGCAGTCAATTCAGTAACTGCCCTGCTATCTAATACATTTTTCCCTGTAGTGTTGAGTGTTTTTTCCCACTGCTGACAACACTGGGTCAGTGCTTTTAGCCCCATACTGGCACTACTGCCCTTAAGCGCGTGCAATAGCTTTGCGCCCTCGCTGAAATGCGCCACAGAGCTTAGCGCCGAGAGTCGCTCAATTTGCTCAGTACTGGATGTTCGATAGAGCGTCAACATATCACTCACAGCTTTCACGCCTAAGACCTCAATATCTTGCTGTAACTGGTTAAGATCTAACAAGGTTTCAGCCGATTGCGCCAATGGTTCCGCAGATGCGAAGGTTAAGGAAGGACTCGCTGGCAACGAAGCAACACCTAACCATTCTGTCAGTGTTTGCAGGCTCAAGGGTTTGGCTAACACGGTATCAAACCCCACCTCACGATAGAGGCTAAGATCTTCGGCCTGCATCTGCGCAGTAAAAGCGGCAAACTTAACATTTTTTGCCCCAAATAACGCCTTTAACTGCGGTAATAACGCCACGCCAGAACCATCACTCAACTGAATATCTAACATCACGGCATCGAATGCCTTATCAGCACTCACACACTCCAGTGCGAGTTGGCAGCTTGACGCCAAGGTCGAACTGTGGCCTAAATGCGCCAAAAATCCCTGCGCGACCATAGCATTGACCTTGTTATCCTCAACCACTAACACGCGCTGAGTATGCACTTGCTTATGGATCTGTTTTTGGGCATCTTGGGCTTTATCGCATTGCGTAAAGCAGAGTTCAAAACCAAACTCACTGCCCTTGCCAGGCTCACTTTTGACCCAAATACCACGACCATTTGCATCCATCAGCTCAACTAACTGCTTACAAATCGCCAGCCCTAAGCCTGTCCCGCGGCTTCGCCCCTGATTTGGCAATGTACTGTAGGGAATAAATAACTGTTCACGCACCTTGGGGGCAATGCCCACACCTGTATCAGCCACCACAAAGGCTAATCTATCTCCCTGCAGGCTGACATTCAGGCTGACACTGCCTTCGGAGGTAAACTTAATGCCATTACCGATAAGGTTAAACAACACTTGCCGCAGCTTAGGGCCATCGATATTAATACAAGCGGGTAATTGGGGACGGTTCAGCCTTAAACTCAATCCCGCCAGATTAGCGCCCGCTACCATGATAGCCAGCACTTCATCGAGTAGGGCGTTGATATCAGTAGGCCTTGGCTCATTGGTTAAACTACCCTGCTCAAGGCGGGAGAAATCAAGAATATCGTTGAGCACAGTTTGCAATAACGTGCCGCTGTACTGCGACAGGGCGAGCATCTGTTGCTGCGCGGGCGGTAACTGACTCTGTCCTAGCAAGGTTAACGTCCCCAACAACCCATTGAGTGGGGTGCGGATTTCATGGCTCATCGTTGCAAGGAATTGCGATTTGGCCTGACTCGCCTCCTCGGCAACGACCCTTGCCTTAGCATGGCCTTTAGCCTCAGCATCGAGGCGAAGATTTGTCTCGGCTAATTCCTGAGTCCGCGTAGCTACAGTTTGTTCAAGGGCTTTTTTATGCTCGGTCAACTCATCAGCGACCTGACGTAAATCCGCCTGTAATTTAAGGTTATGGGCAGTTTTTCGCTTAAATGCCTCAATTGCATTCGCCATCGCAGTTAATTCATCATCGCCTCGGGCATCAAGACTCACATTGGTAGCGCCTAAACTTAAACGCGACATGGCCTGCGTTGCCTGATTTAACCTTAAAGCAATGCCACGATAAATCACACGATAAATGACCCACCCCATGATCACAAACATCAACATACCCGTGGCCAACAAGCCGAACCGAGCGTAGGACAGCTGCATTAAATAATCACTTCGCGCCAACTCAGCCCTCTGCTGTTGTTGATTGAGCGCACTATCCACCAACGTATTAAGACTATAAAGTTTTTCCGCTAATGCCTGCTGCTGGCGCTGTTGCCGCTGCAAACTTTGGCTCAGGTCTCGCTGTAACTTAATGATCTTTGGCGTGTGTTTAAGGGTAACCAACTCGGCCTTTAAGGCGTTGAGACGACCGGGATCGCGTATCAGCTCAGAAACGGTCGTTAGTGCCATTAAATCGATACCAACCTCTGGCGCCAACAACTCAGTTACAGCTTCCGATGCTTGCTCGATTGCACTCCCTTTTTGCTGATTAATGTGCGCTACAGGATGCGAGGGTAATGTGCTGGCAAAGGTTGCCAATAAACGTGGGACACTCAATTGCAGCTCAGACTGCAACTCCGATACCTCAAATAACTGACTGAGCAGCGCAATTTGATGCACTAATTTGAGCGCGCGATTAAGCTGTTCTTGGATATCGAGCTCACGCTCAATCACATCATCAAGCAGTTGCCCACTGCGTTTATCCCCCGCCATATCGGGATAAGCTTGACTCAGTTTGGCTAAAATTGCCGAATCGACAACCGCTAACTCAGATTGCAGTAACTCAGAAGCATGGGCCGCGGCAACCGATAATTCACGGGCCCTGCGCTGTAACTCATCGCCAAGGGTAATCCGCTGGCCAACACTTTGACCAAGCAAGGTAAGTTGTTCAATAATTTGCCCTGCTAGAACAGGTAAATGATTATCCTCATTCACGTCGAGTGCCAACACTTTGATACTATTTAACATTGTGGCACTTTCAATTTTTAATTTACGGCCGATAAATTCCCGCTGCCGCTCATCTTCAACCTGGCCTAACTGAGTCACGCCATCGGATAACGCATTTGAGGCCTGCACCAATTGGCGCGCAGCTTGAGAGGCGGGCAAGGATTCTTCATACAGGTAACGATCGGCTTGTTTAAGCCAATGTAAACTCAAGCTACCAAGACTCACCAACAGCAATAGCAAAAGCCCAAGCACGCTAAAGGCGAGCATCAGTCTGCCGGTTAAACTACGTCGCGATAAAGATAAAGGAGCCACGCTTGTTCCTTAAACTGTTACAATGCATTCCAAAGAATCACTGTGGATGATATGGGACAATGGAAAAATTTTGGCAAGCTTTGCTCACACTCACCACTATTAGCCTCTTATGCTCACCGGTTGCCAAAGCGAATCCCCAAAGCTGGCCATTAGAGCAACGTAGTCCTTTTAATGCCAAAATCCAGCAGTCACAAGCACTTGATTATCTTCCCCTGACGAAAGCGCAACAAGCTTGGCGTCTGTGTGTCCTGGTCCCTCATCTAAAAGACGCTTATTGGATTGGCATCGATTATGGCCTAATTCAACACGCTAAACACCTTGGCGTATCTCTGGATCTGTTCGAAGCGGGCAGTTATTACCATCAAGATAAACAACTCGCGCAATTAGGCGCCTGCATGAATGGTGACTACGATGCTATTTTACTCGGAGCCGTGAGTCCCAATCTACTCGAGCATTTTCCTCTGCCACTGAGCAAACCCATAATCGCCCTCGTAAATAAGCTCAATTCAGACCTAGTGCTAACCCATATTGGTGTTAACTGGTATCAAATGGGGCTGCGGGCAGGCCAATTTATTAAAGCGGATGCCAAGGTTCACACCCCGACACAACCCACAACCTTGGCGCTCTTCGCTGGACCAGAAAATGTAGGCGGTACCGATTTGGTCGAACAAGGGATTCGTCATGCCCTTGAAGGCAGCAATGTCAGCATCAGTGCCATTCAGCATGCAGATAACAACCGGAATCTCTACCGCGATCAATTACAGATACTGCTAAAAGCGCAGCAGCCCAACTATATTCTCGGCAGTGCAGTTGCAATTGAAGCGGCCGTTAGCACCCTAAAGCAAAAGCACATGACACAGGATATCAAACTCGTCAGCAGTTACTTATCCCCTGCAATTCTGCGAGGACTAAAGCGGCAAAAAGTACTCTACAGCAATGATGACCTTGTGGTGTTACAGGGGAAACTGGCGATTGATGTCGCCGTGAAACAGCTCGAAGGCGCCACGCCATTTGGCGATATTGGTCCCGCTATTGTCGGACGCACAATGTCGACAAACACCCAGTCTGAGCTTAGTTTTAGCCTTGCCGAAGCGGATTTTTATCCTCTATATCAAGTACGGCCGCTATCTTTACCCTAGTCATCCACCTTCGCGGCAAATAAATACCCCTCACCATGAACAGTAACAAAAAGTTCGGCATGGAGCTTATTACGCAAACGGCGGATGATGACATCTATTGTTCTGTCATTGACATCCTGATTACGATGACTGGTTTGCTGCATTAAACGTTCGCGGGAAAGCACCTGTTGTGGATGTAAGACAAAGGCGGTTAATAACTCAAATTCAGCCTTAGTGAGCTTGATAAGCTCCTCCCCTTGGCGCAATTTTCGGCTGTTTAATTCAAGTTGATAACCTTCAAAACTTATCAAATCATCCGGCTGTGATAACTCCTGCACCAACGCTTGCTCGGCTTGTTTTACCAAAGAAATCCGCCACAGTAAATTTTTAACCCTAACCAACAGCTCTCGTAGTTCAAAGGGTTTAGTCACATAATCATCGGCGCCCATCTCGAGGCCAACAATTTTGTCAATGGATTCATCACGGCCCGAGACCAAGATAATCCCCACATGGGAGCGGCTGCGTAACTCGCGAGTTAAGCTCAAACCATCAACACCCGGTAAATTGATATCTAGCATGATCAAATCGATATGCTGACGATTAAACTCGTACCACATTCGCTCGCCATCTGCAGCCTCAACCACGCGATAACCTTCCTTTTCAAAATATCCCTTCAATCGGGCACGAATAATCGCTTCGTCATCAACAACCAGCACACTATAGGCCATGTTCTGTTTCTCTTATTTTGCTTAACTGAATTATTCATACTTTTTCATATTTGCATATGAGAAAAAGGTAAAATATGCGATCTGCATTACTTAATTGCACAAAAATCGGTGGAGCTTTTACAGTCACATCAATATGGCATATGCTTAGGCATATTGATTAGGGTGGACGCTAACAAACTATGAAAGATAATGAATTAGTGATTGATGAAAGACGACATTTTTCACGGATCCTCTTTGCCGCCAGTGCGTCAATACACCAAGGCGAAAACCAATGGCAAACCACAATATTGGATCTCAGCCTAAATGGCGCCTTAGTGGAAGAACCCGTTGGATTTAGCCACACAGGGGAACCTATCACCCTAAGCTTTACCATACAGGGATCGGATATTGAGCTGCAAATGGAGACTGAGTTGGTGCATCAACGTAATCATCAACTTGGGCTTAAATGTAACATTATCGATGTTGACAGCATCAGCCACCTCAAACGTATCGTTGAGCTTAACTTAGGCGATGCCTCGATACTGAATCGTGAATTAGCACTGTTTGTCGAAAAACATCATTCTGCCGATTAAACACTCCGGATTGGGGGCAGACTTGCATCCCGCCAACAGAAAAACAAACAGCGCTCAATGCGCTGTTTGTTTTTAGATTAGATGGCTTCGAGGGCTTCTGATAGTTTGGAAACGCCCACCACTTCCATTCCCGCAGGCGGTTTTTTCGGCACGTTCGCACGGGGGACAATCGCCCGCTTAAAACCATGTTTGGCGGCTTCAACTAAACGTTCTTGCCCATTTGGCACGGGGCGAATTTCGCCAGATAAGCCTACTTCACCAAACACCACTAAATCGCTCGGTAAAATATCCCCACGAAAACTCGATACCATGGCCAGCAGCAAGGTTAAGTCGGCACTGGTTTCAGTCACTTTAACCCCGCCCACCACGTTCACAAACACGTCCTGATCCGACATTTGCAAACCACCGTGGCGATGCATCACTGCAAGCAACATGGCTAAACGGTTTGCATCCATCCCCACTGCCACGCGGCGCGGGTTCGACATCGCCGAATTATCCACCAGCACTTGCAATTCAACTAGTAGCGGACGCGTACCCTCCCATACCACCATGACCAAAGATCCCGAGGATTCCTCCTCGCCACGGGAGAGGAAGATGGCCGAAGGATTAGCAACCTCCTTTAGGCCGCGCTCTGTCATGGCAAACACCCCAAGTTCATTGATCGCCCCAAACCGATTTTTATGGGAGCGCAGGGTGCGATAACGGCTGTCGCTATCCCCTTCAAACATGACTGAGCAATCGATACAGTGCTCGAGCACTTTAGGCCCAGCGAGGCTACCGTCTTTGGTTACATGCCCTACCATAATCACGGCAATGCCGTTTTGCTTGGCAAAGCGAGTTAAATAGGAGGCCGACTCTCGCACCTGCGACACACTGCCCGGACTCGACGCCACATCGCTCATGTGCATGACTTGGATGGAGTCGACAACAATCACTTTCGGGGATTCTTGCAGGGCGATTTCGCAAATCTGCTCCACACTGGTCTCGGATAACATCCGCAGTTTATTGGTGGGCAAACCAAGGCGATGGGCTCGCATGGCAACCTGCTGTAAGGATTCCTCCCCCGTCACATACAATGCAGGCATTTGCTCCGCTAAATGGCATAGGGTTTGAAGCAACAACGTACTCTTGCCCGCACCTGGATGACCGCCAATCAGAATCGCCGAGCCAGGGACAATCCCCCCACCGAGTACACGGTCGAGCTCACCAAAATGGCTCACAATACGGGGTAAAGCATTAAGATCAATTTGATCTAAGGTTTTAACTTCGCTGCTGCCAGCACCGGCATAACCCGCAAACTTCGTTCCCCTTCCGGGCGAGGCGGCACCCAAGCGCACTTCGGTTATCGTATTCCACTCATGGCAAGCACTGCACTGTCCTTGCCAACGTGGAAAATCTTGTCCACACTCATTGCACACGTACGCGGTTTTATTCTTTGCCATAACTTATTAAAATCTGTATAAAATCAATTTAAGTAACTATGAATACTGCCGACATAAGACTAACACAGCACAACATATAACCAAACCATCTGAAGACCTGAGTATCACTTAGCTTTAGGTGAAATAAGCATTAGAAAAGATCCCTACATGAGTTTAGATAACCATAATGCGCTCATAGAACAGCTCAAGCCACTACTCATGGAACCCAACTTCCAAGAGATTTTTCAGCAGCTGACTGCCGATGAAAACAATTCGACCCGTTTTCTGTTGAAAATGGAGTTGAATCGTTTAGCCTCGCCCTGCACGCGGATTATCGATCTTAGGGACAAGTCTGAGTTGCCCTGCAGTGAAATCATGCTGGGCCAACAACGTCATTTTCTGGATGAGCCAGCCAAACACAGCCTGCAAGAAGCGATGTCCTTATATCGTAATAAATATACGCTGGGCGTGTATGAGTACGTCATCGCTGCCCATCAACTCAGGCGACAAAAGCTACGTCAGGTGACACAACAAACGGACGGTGTTGAACCCGAACCTTTTATGGCTCCCGGTGTGGTGCTCGGCAGTTATTTTAATCGCGCCGAAGAGCGAATGAATTACAGTATCCGCATCGCGGTTTCGCAACCTGGACGAACCGAAATGCCGGGGATCACCGTGGACTTATCCATTGGTGGTGCGCGTATTCGCTTGGGGGCGAATCATCCCTTCGATCTCGACAAGCCTCTCAAGGTCAAACTGCTCGAGCTGAGCGAGGAATATTACTATCCCGATCTGCAACTCGGGGTGGATTATCAAATTGTCGACAGTCAAGCCAACGGTGAGTTTATTTGGCTAAGGTTAAAGCGAATTAGTGGCACTGACGCCCTAGGTGAAATGCTAGGTAATTTGATTAGAGGCTACAAACTCCGCTACAAACTCGATGTGAACGATGTTTTGGTGACGGCATCAGGTCTAGGCTTTGAACGCCACTATCTACCACATTTGCCGCATTTGCCTTTGTTTTTTAATCAACAAACGCAATCGATTAGCCATATGCTGCTAAGCCGCGACAATCAGCAGATAGTCCATTATTTTCAAGATGAAAATGATATCAGCCAGTTACCCGCAATGCTGACACCCGCACGGCTCTCTGCGCTACTCCGCCACCCGGAAAATCCTGACTACAGCCTATTTTTTACGTTTACCTATAATGCTCAGGGCTGCTTGTATTTTTATTCGGCCACCTTAGCCGAATTAAAAGCTAAAGATCTGGTGCCATTGTTTTTAGGTTTTGCTTCAACCAAACCAAGTTGGCGTATTTTTAAACTGGTCTCAGATAAAATTTACCATGCCAAAGGTTATCGGCGAGCCACGTTGCCGGGGGATGAAACCCAATACAGCCCGCTGGTGGAACAACAGTTATCGCAGTTCAGCCATTTGTTACAACTCCTTGATTTAACAAATGAGGATGAAAGGGCAACCTACAAGGCGTGGCAGGATGATAGCAATGCCAATGCGCTAAAAGCCTTCGGTCAGCAACGGCTCACCGCCCATCAAATCAAACCGATTGCAATGCAATTTAGTGAACGGCGGCAGGAAGCACGCTTCGCCTTTAAGACCTTAGTCAATGTCTCACAGGGTAACCTTAAAGCAACAGGGATTACCTTGGATATCTCGGGTCGAGGCATGCAGCTCACACTCGATAATCCCACCGAGTTTGTCGTCAACAAACCCTTGATGATCTGTTTACCCAAACTGCAAACCATTGCCGGCAAAACTCAGCTCGATAATTTACCCTACCGCCTAGTACGTACCCGTAAAAATGGTGTGACTCTTCATTTAGCCGCGGTCATGGGACATACCCCCCATGTTGGCGTTGAGTTTTTAAATAAACTGATCGCCCACAATAAAGAAAAATTAGAGCAACTCACTGAAAATAACAGTGAAGCAAACGAGCTTGCTGATGGTCTTAAAAATATTCTATTACGTGAACTCCATTCTGTGCCCTACTTTGTTGAAAAAACAACAAAATCAGCCCAAGTCGCCTGCTTAGGTGTCAGCACTGAACATGATGAAATCAGCAGTATTTTTGCCGCGGGTTCGTCAGATACGCTGCAATATAATCTTGCACCGCTGCTTAAGGATGGCTTCTGTAAACGGGATATTCTCGATCCTATCCGCCAAATGAAGCCACAGCAGGATATGGATTTTATTGAGGTGTTTATCCAATTGACCCGACAGTCCCGCGGTCAATTCCATTTAAAATGTGTTCCTACCACCGAACTTGGGGATGCGCAGGCCAAAATCGCCTTTATCAACCAAAGCAAACTGGCGGGACGCTTTATGGCACTGCGAATTTACCGTGGAGCGACCGAGAAACCAGATATGGGGTATCTGCGCCGCGAATTGGAATATATCAATATCCATGCAAATCACAGGGCAAAACAGCTTGAAGAACAACTATGGCGCATTATCGGCGTGGGGGAATTACTCGATATCACCCAAGAGGTGGAATTAAGATACCCGGCGCTGCAAAAACTCCCCTAGAGTTGCTACCCCCTAGTCCTTCAATACAGCTAGTTCAAAACCTAAATACCAATCGCGGATCAGCGGAAAATGGTCACTCATCGCATCAAGATGGGTCAGCATATCCGCATGACCATAGTCGTGTTTAAAGCCGTTCGCCTTTGAGAGCAAAGTGTATTTCACTTGGCTAAAACCACACTCATTGATCATATCGGCGACATCTTCGGGGTGCCCCAGCACAGTGTCATTTTGACCAGCAATAAACCAAGCCGTTGGCCATTTCGCAGTGTTAGCCGCCTTAGCATAATCAAAACCGTCGTCATGGTCGCGCCACTCACCTCGCACCCAATCGATGCTTTGATTCAATGAGGCCCGGCTCTCGTTATCCATACCTACACGCAGTTTATCGGCAGCCAAATAACCCTGTCCTACCGCTAAACTGGGGGCCAGTCGGTTCCAAAACACATCGACCATTAACCATTTTTTGAAGGATTTAACCCGGATAGTACGTTTACTGCCGAAGGTCAGTAGTGAACGCACACTTTGCTGAAGCTCTGGGTAACGCGCCAATGCGCTCGCCATCAACACGCCGCCCCATGAATGCGCACACCAATGCACTTGAGATGGAGATGGCTTTCCCAGTTCCTCACAGGCTTGTTTATGGATTGCCAAAACATACTGCAGAACTAATGGCAGTTGCTCGCGGATCACCTCACCTTGTCCTAAGGTAAAATCTCTACTGATTTTTGGCAGGCTTAATCCTCGGCCGGCAGTATCGAGCACATAAACTACAAAGCCCGCCTGAGCGAGAAAGCATCCTAAGCCTCGGCCACTCTGGCTGTAAAATACCCGGCCATTGGACATAGCGCCATGTAACATCAGGATCGGTGGCTTCGAAAAATCCGCATTAGCAGGCAACAACTGGCGCAGATGCAGCTGTCCATCTCGGTACGGAATATAGAGGGAAGTTTGTGCGGGCGTCGGCGCCGAGTGTTGGGATGCAGGGGAAGTCAAAGGCAGTCGCTGGTAGTCCATTCATAAACACTAAACTACCAGCTAAGCGTCAAAAAACAAGAGTCATTACTCTAATGTTAACGACTCTGATACAGAGGATAAGTTAAAACTGCAGCAGATAAGGCAATACGCGCAGATCTAAACTGCGGATCCGCGCATCAGCCGCGGCTGCAAGTTTGGGTTTTGCATGGAAGGCAATCCCAAAGTCCGCCGCCTGCACCATAGGGATATCGTTGGCGCCATCGCCTATCGCAACACGTTGCCCCACTGGGATTTGCCATTCTTGGCTACAACGGTTGACCACATCGGCCTTAAACTGGGCATCGACGACTTTTCCGGTGACGGCTCCCGCCAGCTTGCCGTCTGTAATCACTAACTCATTGGCAAAGGCTGCATCTAAATTGAGTAGTTGTTTTAAATGCCCAACAAATGGCGTAAAGCCACCTGATGCGACCACTAAGCGCCAATGATGAGACTTAAGCTCTGCCAGCATTGCTGCTAACCCGGGCATTAATGGCAAGCTCTCACACAGGGTTTGAATAATCTTGGCATCGGCACCTTTAAGCTGGGCAACCCTTTGGCGCAGACTCTGCTCAAAATCCAGCTCGCCCTGCATGGCGCGCTCAGTTATCGCCGCCACTTGATCGCCCACACCTGCCATCGCTGCAAGTTCGTCAATACATTCAATTTGAATCGCTGTAGAATCCATATCCATCACCAACAAGCCAGGTTTACTCAGTTGAGGTAATGGGCCGCGAATAAGGTGTAACTCTGCCTGCGAGGGAAACGTAGCTAAAAACTCGGCAGAGGGTTCTACAGGAAGTGCCAACTCAACACAATGCAGCGTGACTTGACGACGTACTGGTGCGATGGAGAGCGAGGTTAATTTGAGGCTTTTAGCTAGAGAAATAATCCAAGCCGCTAATGAGTCTTCAAGGCTTAAATCTTCGTAAATCAAACGCATAGCAAATTGACTATGGGATGGCCGCCTAGACGACTCTTGATAAACCTCGAAACCAAGCCCCTGATATTCAAAACGAGGTGAAGGGCTAGCAGCTAACCATACAAACAGCGGATTTTGGTTCAAGCTTTCCATAGGACTCGTGTTCTCCAGCTATCGGGCTCACGCAGAATCAATTATGATTAGGCAAGCGCTCTCATTATTAAGGGTCAAAGTGTTATATCTTAAAGGGCTAAAGAAAAGCCATAAAATCAGTAGACTGCTCCAAATCGCCATAGCTCTGACCTTGATGGTGGGCTTAGTGCAATTGTGGCAGACAAGCCTACTACAAGGTCAGTTGCTTCTAAAGTCCCAAACGCAAAAGATGGCCAGATTACTCGTACAACAAACGGCCTACAGTGCAGCACCCGCCCTGCAATTGCAAAATGATGAACAGCTCCAATGGCTCGCCAGCGCTCTAGTTGAAGATCCTAAGGTGATGTCCGCAGCAATATTCAGCGACCAAGGTATACGCTTAGCTTTCGCTCAAAGCCTGACTAACGAGGCGTTAGATCCCGAATCCGAAGAAATGAGCTTACTACTGAGTAAATATCCCCCCTATGTGGAACCCGTTATTCAGGATGGCAAAAATTTAGGCTATGTCGAGGTTAGACTCGATACCAAATTATTCTTTAATGAAATCAAAGAGGCTCATAACCTGAATATGGAGCAGCAACAAATAATGCTGCTGGTTGCGGGTCTAATTGGTATGTTGCTATCTCGCGCCTTATCTTTTAAGCGTGCCGATTTCGACCGTCGCCGCACCCGAGCCAAATTGCGTAAAAACCCCAAGAAGCATAAAGCCATAAAAACAACCGAAGCGGCAGATGAACCTAACCTTGCAGAGAATCAAGATACACAGCAGGATAAAGTTATCGCGAGTGACGAAGAAGCCGCTCAAAAGCCGACAGAAAACAAAGAGGCAGAACAAAATAAAGAAAACCAAGACAATCAGCCTTTGGAGAAAGCTGCAGTCAGTAAATCACCGAATGAAGATAACAATCAAGCCAGCATTCAACCTAAATTGAAGAAAGCTAAAGCAATAACTGAGACAAAAACGCCCCATGAGCCAGAGCAACTATCAGAGCCCACGCCAGAACAAGCGTCTGAGGTGGATCCCCAGGATGAGTCATCTCAGACATCGCCTCAACCTGAAACTCAGTCCAAAGCACATGCTGGCGAAGTCACTTCAACAACTGAGCGACAAACCTTGGTGCTCACCTCGAGTAAACCTAAGGTAAAAGCGGTACGCCGAGTGAAGACCAATACGGCAAAATCCACCGCAGAAAAAGCCCCTGTTCAACCGAGCGATTTAGACACAGACTCAACGGGTTAATGTAAGCGTACTAGGCCAAATTGAAGCGTCTTTGGTCTGCTCCGCATTACAGCTACAGTTAAGCTGACTAATCTAAAAAAGACAGGCAATAAAAAGGGTTCGCAATGCGAACCCTTTTCTTATGACTGCATTAGCAACACATTACAGCGTAATTGCAGCGTCTAATGTCATCACGATCATATCGTTGAACGTGGTTTGACGCTCTTCAGAAGTGGTTTTTTCGCCAGTACGGATATGGTCAGATACCGTTACCACACACAATGCACGGGCACCGAATTCATGGGCAACACCGTATAAACCAGCGGCTTCCATCTCTACGCCTAACACGCCCATTTTTTCCATCACGTCAAACATTTGTGGATCAGGAGTGTAGAACAGATCGGCAGAGAAAACGTTACCAACACGGATCTTAGTACCTTTAACTTTGGCAGATTCGATCACGGCATTCATCAGCTCGTAGTTCGCGATAGCCGCGAAATCTTGGCCTTTGAAACGTAAGCGGTTGACTTGAGAATCGGTACAAGCACCCATGCCGATGATCACATCGCGCACTTTAACGTCAGTGCTGATCGCGCCACAAGTACCCACGCGGATCAGGTTCTTAACGCCGTAGTCTTTAATTAATTCGGTTGCATAGATTGAGCATGAAGGAATACCCATGCCTGAACCCATAACAGAAATACGTTTACCTTTGTAATTACCAGTAAAACCTAGCATGTTTCGAACGTCAGTCACTTGCTCAACATTTTCTAAGAATGTTTCAGCGATATATTTTGCACGTAATGGATCGCCTGGAAACAGAACTGTCTCAGCGAATGCGCCCTCTACAGCATTAATGTGTGGTGTTGCCATCGAAATAACCCCTGTTTATTTTATTAAGACTTAAGTCTTTGTTTACTGGCGGCCCAATGTTGGCCACCAAATCGAGATCTTGCACGTTTACTTAGATAAACGACTCACCGTATTCCATCGGCTCAAGCTTGAAGTAGCTAGCGATAGATTGGCCGATATCGGCGAAACTGTTACGGCGACCGAGTGAGCCGGCTTTCAGTCCTGCGCCATAGGCCAATACAGGCACATATTCACGAGTATGGTCCGTACCTTGCCATGTTGGGTCGCAACCATGGTCAGCGGTGAGGATTAACAGATCGTCCTCATCCAGCAGCGCCAGCATTTCAGGTAAACGCGAGTCGAAATACTCCAGCCCTTTCGCATAACCTGCTACATCACGGCGGTGGCCATAGTGGGAGTCAAAATCAACAAAGTTAGTGAATACGATAGTATTTTCACCCGCTGATTTCACTTCGGCTAACGTTGCATCAAATAACGCTTCTAAACCGTTTGCCTTCACCTTTTTGGTAATGCCACAGTAAGCGTAAATGTCGGCAATCTTGCCCACACTCACCACTTCACCACCGGCGGCTTTTAACTTATCTAACACTGTCTTCGCTGGCGGCTCGAGGGAGTAATCCTTACGGTTACCAGTACGAGCAAAGTCGCTTGGGCCAGTGCCATCGAATGGACGCGCAATCACACGGCCAATGTTATAAGGTTCTAACTCTTCACGAGCGATTTCGCAAAGACGATATAAATTTTCTAAGCCAAATGTGCCTTCATGGCAGGCAATCTGGAATACAGAATCTGCCGAGGTGTAAAAAATTGGCTTGCCAGAGCGCATATGCTCTTCGCCTAATTCTTCCAGAATAGTAGTACCAGAAGCATGGCAGTTACCTAAAAAGCCATCAAGACCCGCGCGGACTAAAATCTTATCCGTCAGTTCTTTCGGGAATGAATTTTGGTGCTCACTAAAATAGCCCCATTCGAATAACACGGGTACGCCCGCCATTTCCCAGTGGCCGCTCGGGGTATCTTTGCCCGAGCTCAATTCCTGAGCATGTCCATAGGCACCAATCAAGTCAACATTGTCGGCAAAGCCAGGAGCAAACGCGCCAGTACTTTCCATCGCCGCATGGGCTAAACCTAAACGCGCTAAGTTAGGCAGTTTTAACGGACCTTCACGACCGATATCGGCTTTACCTTCAGCACAGGCTTTGGCGATATGACCAAAAGTGTCAGAACCGATATCGCCAAACTTGGCGGCATCGCCAGCAGCGCCCACGCCAAAGGAATCCAACATCATTATAACTGTACGTTTCATAATTCTTCCTTAAAGATCCGTTGCTCGGATATAAGCATAGATCTCAGGTGTTTTTTCTGGAGCGACTTCATCGATATGAATCGCTTTTTTCACCGCGTCTTCGGCCTGTGCAAAGGCTTCTTCGGATTGCGCGTGGATAACAGCAATCGGCGTAGAAGCATCAATCTTATCGCCAAGGGCACAGACTTGAGTCAGACCAACACTGTAGTCTAGCGCATCACCAGGTTTACGGCGGCCACCACCTAAGGTCACCACAGCTAAACCAAGTTCGCGGGTGTCCATACTGTGGGCATAACCTTGAGTATCCGCAAAGACAGGGCGAATAATTTGCGATTGCGGTAAGTACTTACTGTAGTTTTCAACAAAATCGACAGGGCCACCGAGGCCTGAAACCATCTTGCCGAAGATTTCGGCAGCACGGCCGTTATCTAATACACGGTTTAACTTAGCACGGGCATCCGCTTCATCGGTCGCGAGGCCACCAAGGAGTAACATCTCGGCACAAAGCCCCATCGTCACAGCGTAAAGACGAGGATTACGGTAAGCACCGGTTAAGAAATCAATGGCTTCTTTCACTTCAAGTGCATTACCTGCACATGAGGCTAACACTTGGTTCATGTCGGTAAGTAATGCCGTGGTTTTAGTACCAGCGCCATTGGCTACCGCAGCGATACTGCGCGCTAGCTCTTCAGAGGCTTCGTAAGTCGGCATAAATGCACCGCTACCGACTTTAACGTCCATAGCTAATGCATCGAGACTACAGGCTAATTTCTTAGAGAGAATAGAGGCAGTAATGAGGGAAATAGATTCGACGGTAGCAGTGTTGTCACGGATGGAGTAGAAGCGTTTATCAGCGGGAACCAGATCGCCTGTTTGGCCAATAATCGCCACACCGACATCTTTTACCACTTTGCGGAACAATTCACTCGAAGGTTCAGTTTGGTAACCGGGAATTGCATCAAACTTATCGAGCGTACCGCCTGTGTGTCCGAGTCCGCGCCCCGAAATCATCGGTACATAGCCACCACAAGCAGCCGCCATGGGGCCGAGCATAAGACTAATCACATCACCGACACCACCTGTGCTGTGTTTATCGATAACAGGGCCATTAAGATTGAGTGATTGCCAATTGAGTACAGTGCCAGAATCGCGCATTGCCGTGGTCAAAGCGATTCTTTCATCCATATTCATGTCATTAAAGTACACCGCCATGCCTAATGCAGCGATTTGTCCTTCCGACACTGCATTGGTGGTTATGCCCTTAACGAAGAACTGTATCTCTTCGGCACTTAAGACTAACCCATTGCGTTTCTTACGTATAATTTCTTGAGCTAGAAACATGATACTGCCTCCAAGCTAAATACTAATACAACATATCTGTTATTTAGCTTTGCAATGAAACATCAAAACTGTAGCAATATTACAATTACATGCTATCGAAGTTTTGATGTTCCCAACTAGATTTAGGTCACACTTAATTAGTTTCGATATACGATTAATAGCCTTGAGTCGGCTTAGGCGCATCGGCTAATTCTAGTGTGTGTAGCAAGCTGTTAAGCAAGCTTGAAGCACCAAATCTAAAGGTGCGTGGAGACACCCAATCAGCCCCCAGAATACGCTCAGCCACACCTAAAAACTCAGCAGCTTGAGCAGCATCACGTACACCACCGGCAGGCTTAAAGCCGACGTTAGTGTTCTTTTCACTGATCACTGTGAGCATAATTTCAGCCGCTTCCAAGGTCGCATTCACAGGCACTTTACCTGTTGAAGTCTTAATAAAGTCAGCACCCGCTTCGATAGAAAGTTCAGAGGCGCGGCGGATAAGTGCAGGATCAGCTAACACGCCCGATTCAATAATCACTTTAAGTAATACTTCATCACAGGCTTCCTTACAGGCTTTAACTAGCTCGTAGCCGACAGTTTCATTACCTTCCATCAGCGCGCGGTATGGGAACACTACATCCACTTCATCGGCGCCATAGGCAACGGCTGCACGGGTTTCTAATACGGCGATAGCAATATCATCGTTACCGTGTGGGAAGTTAGTAACAGTGGCGATTTGAATATCTTCAGCACCCAGTTCATCAAGGGTTTTACGTGCGATAGGAATAAAGCGAGGATAAATACAGATAGCAGCGGTGTTGCCTGCAGGCGTCACCGCTTTGTGACACAGATCGATCACTTTCTGATCGGTATCGTCATCGTTTAGGGTAGTTAAATCCATAAGTTCGATGGCGCGTTGTGCTGCTTTTTTTAAATCAGTCATTATAGCTCTCCAAAATAAAAACAAATAAAAGAAATCAGTCGCTTATAAGCAACGCTTAGAGGTGGCTTTGTTTTGATTATTTTTATATGGCCGGGCCTTCAGGCTATGCCGAGTAATTTGTGTAGGGCAAATTACATGATTATTAGGTATTCAATCTTGCCTATGCATAATACATACGCATCCTGACACTTAAATTAACTATAAGTGATCACGACTTGAATCCTTGAAGACCGGAAGAGAGGAGACGAATAATATCTTGTTCCTACTTTTCCGCGAAAAATCCGTTTTAGCGCGAGAAAAACACAAACCTTTATATAAACGCACTGCTCAAATTATAAATGTGTTTAGATAAAGATTCATGACACATAAAAATGGAGCCACCATCGCGGCTCCATTAGTCTTACAAGAAATTAGAACTTGTAAGTTGCAGTGAAGTAGTGAGCGAAACCTTTAGTTTCTAAACCAAATGTTCCTTCATCCTTCAGCAAATAAACATCGCTATAGGCTTTCAGGCCATAACCAAGCGCATAGTTATCTGAATGCCAGTGCAGACCGAAGTATGCAGCACCACCATTAGAAGTAAATGTAGTGTTTACGTACTGACCATTGGCATCATAAGCGTTAACTTCATCAGCACCGAACTGATAATCAACATAGCCTTGGAAAGCGATAAAACTGCCATTATCAAAGTTAACAACTGGTTTGAACCAGTTCATAGAAAATTGATAACCGTTCCAATCTTTACCATTCAGATCGTAGTAAGCGTATAAGTTCATGCCAGTTTTACCTAGCCATGGAACCATAACGTCAGCACCTAGACCCCAGAATGTAGAGTTTACACCCTCACCAATTCTGTCATCCCAGTTAAACAAAGTTGAAAAATATACTTCTTGAATAGGACCAACAGAAAGATCCATGCCAGTGATAGCATCAAGTGAGAAACGTGGAGCAAATTTCATGAAAATTTTGCTTTTACCACTACCAGCAGCTTTATCACCGTAATCACGGTTAGTTACGTTGAACACATCAACATAACCGTATAAATCAACAACACCAGCGCGTCCACCAAATTCCATCTCTAGGTAATCGTGACCGTTATCAGTAGAGCCATCACGAGGCAGTTCGTTTACTGCATACATAGCGTTAAACTGCATCCAGCTGTAATCGCCTGCACGTAGGTCAGAACGATCAGCAGCAAATGCGTTACCAGAGATTGCTGCTACGGCAGTAGCAGCTAAAGCTAAAGTTTTAACGTTTTTCATCATCAACCCCATTATTTTTGGTTGCTACCGTCTTGGGTAGCGTTCTTTTTGTGGCGTTCGCATTCTACCTCGATTAAAAAAAATCTCAATAATCTAGCGTAAAATCACGAACACAAAATTCTTAATTGTGAACAAAGTCGCGACTTATTGTTTACGACAAATTAACTTAACCGTACATCACGACTATTAAGGCAGCATCACAACATAAGTTTAGTTGCAATCTGTCCGAGACAATCGGAGAAACTATTCACTACAGGAATCACTACTGGAAAATGGTTGAATTAACTTAGGTCCTGTCCTGTATGGCCAGGACCTAGTTATCGGGGAGAATCTCCCCTACGTTTCTATGCTTAGATAGCTAAGAACAGACCCGCAATAGTTGCACTCATTAAGTTAGCTAAAGAGCCAGCGATAACCGCACGGATACCCATCTTAGCTAAATCATGGCGACGGTTTGGTGCCATTGCACCTAAACCACCCAGCAGAATCGCGATAGAAGACAAGTTTGCGAAACCACACAGTGCAAACGAAACAATCGCTTTGGTTCTGTCAGTCATCGCTAAACCTGTTTCAGCAACCACCATACCGCCATCAGCAATGTCTTTTAAGTATGGAGCGAAGTTCAGGTAAGCGACGAATTCGTTAACAATGATCTTTTGACCAATGAAAGAACCTGCGACTAACGCTTCGTTCCAAGGCACACCGATAAGGAATGCCAAAGGCATAAATACATAGCCAAGGATCAGTTCCAGTGTTAAACCTTCAACACCAAACCAACCACCTACACCACCGATGATACCGTTGATCATCGCGATCAAACCAACGAAGGCTAACAGCATTGCACCCACGTTTAACGCTAAGTGCATACCTGATGAAGCACCCGCAGCAGCAGCGTCTAATACGTTCGCTGGCTTATCAGGATCTTCTGGTAACTCATCCATATCGTTTTTAGCAACTTCAGTTTCTGGGTGCATCAGCTTAGCCATTAATAGACCACCTGGTGCCGCCATGAAAGATGCAGCAACTAAGTACTCAATAGGCACGCCCATTTGCGCGTAACCAGCAAGTACAGAACCTGCAATAGAAGCTAGACCACCGACCATGATCGCAAACAGTTCTGATTGAGTCATAGTAGGAATGAATGGACGAACCACTAACGGCGCTTCAGTTTGACCAACGAAGATGTTAGCTGTCGCAGACATAGATTCAGTACGGCTTGTGCCTAATGCTTTTTGCAGACCACCACCGATGATACGGATGATCCACTGCATTACGCCTAAGTAGTACAGTACGGCGATTAAAGAAGAGAAGAACACAATAACGGGTAACACGTTTACTGCGAAGATAAAGCCAAGTTTGAAGTTAGCTAAATCACCAAACAGGAAGCCGATACCGTTTTGCGCATAACCGATAACGCTAGAAACAGCGTCAGACATACCTTTCAGAATGTCTTTACCGACAGGAACGTACAGTACAAAACCACCGAAGGCGGCCTGGATGGCTAATGCTCCACCCACTGTACGTAAATTAATTGCTTTTTTGTTATTCGATAGGAGGAAACCTATCGCAAGTAGGACGACCACCCCTACTAAGCTCATCAATATATTCATTAACCATCACCCTATTGTTAACACTTTTTAATTATGTTGTTAATCAACCTATTTCCGAGTCAGATTATACCCGAGAGAAAGTCGAAAATCGTCGTTTTGATCAAAATTTTGGAGTTTAATTTCAATCGCTTAGAGCAAAATGCTATTGCGACATACACCTGTTTAACCAAAAACAACTAAAGGTCAAACAGTTGCATTGCATTCGACACCAAGTGTTCTGATATTAGAACACTAGATTTTTTTTGCAAAGTTGCAATTTTGTCTATAAAAAGTACAGCATTAGCGGGCTGGTTGCGTTTTTCTGTAACATTGAGCGGAGTCATGGCTGGAGAATCCGTCTCAAGTAGGAAACTTTCTAAGGGCAATTCACTGACGGTTTTGAGCAGTTTTTTCGCATTTGGATTCATAATTAAACCACCAATCCCGAGCTTAAAACCAAGCTTCGTGTATTCGAGGGCGATATCACTACTGCCCGAGAAGGCATGGATAACGCCCCCTCGGGGCAGTTTATGGCGCTTTAAATAGGACAGAATTTCTTGATGCGCTTTTACAGCATGAATAATCACTGGCAGATTGACGTCATGGGCCAATGCAAGTTGCGCTTCAAAAAACAGTAGCTGCTGACTCCAATTGTCAGGATAAAGTTTATCTAAACCGCATTCACCAATCGCAACAAAACGGGGACATTCTCGTAACTGAGAAACAAGCAATGTTAATGCTGAAATCGTTTCATCCACGTTTGCTGGACAAAACCAAGGATGAATACCTAAGGCAAAATAACTTTGATATTGCTTGGCAATCAGCAGCTGCTTTGGCCAATGCTCGGGAGAAACACCGGGAATAATCAGATTATCTATGCCCACTTGCCGCATACGTTGCACCACGTCATCGCGGTCTGCGTCAAATTCAGAAAAATCCAAATGCGCATGGGTATCTAGCATCATCAATTGTCACTCCGTTTTTGTGTCTCCGTTTGATGATTGAGCCTGTGCTTGGCAATCAGCTTTAGCACGGATTAATGGTGGATCTTCCAATCGAGGCATACAACAGCGGCGATTTTCGGGCGTCAGTCCCATCTTGTCACACCAACGGATATAAGCCTGCCAAGCTCGCATTATCCAATTCATTAAAAATCGCCTCCACTAATTTGAGATACAAAAAAGGCGGTGAATCACCGCCTTTAAACTTAGTCACTTAACCAGCTAGTGTTCGCGCGTTTTAGCGAACTCGATATCAGGGTATCTTTCCATCGAAAGATTTAAGTTAACCATAGTCGGCGCAATGTAAGTTAAGTTATCACCACCGTCTAGCGCCAAGTTTTGGCTACACTTGCGGCGGAATTCTTCAAGCTTACGCTCATCTTTACAATATACCCAGCGCGCAGTTGAGACGCTAATACCTTCGTAAATCGCCTCTACGTTGTACTCACTCTTCAAACGGCCGACAACGACTTCAAACTGCAGTACCCCCACCGCACCCACGATCAAATCATTGGTGTCTAATGGACGGAAAACCTGCACCGCACCTTCTTCAGACAATTGCACTAAGCCCTTAAGCAATTGTTTTTGCTTAAGCGGGTCGCGCAAACGAATTCGGCGGAACATTTCAGGGGCGAAGTTAGGCACACCAGTAAAACGAAACTTTTCACCTTGGGTGAAAGTATCGCCGATACGAATGGTCCCGTGGTTATGTAAACCAATAATATCACCAGGATACGCCACTTCGGCGCGCTCACGGTCACCCGCCATAAAGGTTAAGGCATCACTTACGTTAACATCTTTACCTATACGCACATGATGCATCTTCATGCCTTGCTCGTAACGGCCTGAGCACACACGCATAAAGGCAACACGGTCACGATGTTTTGGATCCATATTGGCTTGAATTTTAAACACAAAACCAGTGAACTTTTCTTCATCTGGCATGATCATGCGTACATCACTTTCACGGGGCAACGGTTTTGGAGCCCATTCCACGATACCATCGAGGATATGGTCAACACCGAAGTTACCTAATGCAGTACCGAAAAATACTGGGGTTAACTCCCCCTTTAAGAAGGCTTGGTGATCAAACTCGTTGGATGCACCGCGAACTAACTCCATTTCATCGCGTAAATCCGCTGCATAACTACCAATCGCTTTATCCAGCTCAGGGTTATCAATGCCTTCAATGACACGACGCTCTTGGATTGTGTGCCCCATACCGCTCTGATATAACACAACTTCATCACGCAGAATATGGTAAACGCCTTTAAACTCTTTGCCGCTGCCAATAGGCCAAGTGATTGGCGCACAAGCGATATTAAGCACATTCTCAACTTCATCCATCAATTCGATGGGATCGCGAATATCACGGTCGAGTTTGTTCATAAAAGTGACGATTGGCGTATCACGCAGACGGGTTACTTCCATCAATTTGATGGTACGATCCTCAACCCCTTTTGCCGAATCTATGACCATCAAGCAGGAGTCGACCGCGGTCAACGTACGATACGTATCTTCCGAGAAGTCTTCGTGGCCGGGAGTGTCGAGTAGGTTAACGAGCGCGCCACCATAGGGAAACTGCATCACAGACGTTGTAATTGAAATACCACGGTCTTTTTCCATTTCCATCCAGTCAGACTTAGCGTGCTGACCCGACTTTTTGCCCTTAACGGTACCCGCTTTCTGCAGCGCGTTTCCGAATAACAGCACTTTTTCGGTGATGGTGGTTTTACCCGCGTCGGGGTGCGATATAATCGCGAAGGTGCGACGTTTATCGACCTCTACTTTATTGTCTGACATTTAACCTATGCACTCGTATCGCTAAAAAAGGCGCAAATTATAGCGCCTCAGTGCGAACTTGGCTAGGTAAAGCCCAAGATGTACCTCGGGCGATAACGCTTATTTTGTACCTTCGAGCAAACCTTTAACTTTTGCCAGTTCAATCCGAGCATATCTATGCTCAACAAAGTCATAAATATTGGTTGCAAGGGCAAGGCGGAAATAGTTTGCAGCTTCTTGATATTGCTTGTTAGCAATGGCCATTTTAGCGAGATAGAAATAGGCCTCACAGAGGCGTTCGGCATATTCTTTAGGGTGGGTAAGGCCTAACTTGGCATCGGCAAATACTTGGTCGCGGCTCTTAACACCCAAGTAATAATCAACAATCACAGTTGACCACGCATCCGCTTCAAGTCCCTTACGCTGCTCCTGTAACTGACGTTTAGCCTCAGCAGCATCATTCTTTGATTGGATCAAGTATAACCACAGGGCGCGGTAGCCATCTTTATCATCAGCGGCATAAAACGCTTGCATATCCTTCAATGCAAGATCATTTCGGTCACCGTAATAAAGCGCAATACCACGATTTAAGTAGGCATAATCGTAGTTTGGTGCTAGCTCTAACACGCCATCGAAGGCTTCATAAGCACTATCGTATTCACCTTCTTGGGTATAATAAATACCAAGAAAATTATAGGCGTCGGCTAAATCGGGTTGCAGTTTAAGCGCTTGCATAAAATCAATACGTGCCATCAAGCGTAAACCTACGCTATCGTAAATCACACCGCGGTCATAATGAAAGCGCGCACGTTGTTCATTGGTTAACTCAACTGCTGATAAGATTTCGTTAAGTTTGGCAAGTGTTACCTCGACTTTATAATCGGTCATCACCGGAGCGATAACCAACTTACCTTCAACGTCATTTTGGTTGTCTAAGGGAGATTGAGTGGTCGCACATCCAGCCAACATCAAGCTGGCACCCGCCAGCACAGCAACAACAGCGGTTCTAATTTTAAGACTCATCCATTTCTACCTTTTTTGATTCCCAACTCATGCGGAAGAATGTTCATGATAGCAATCCAACTTCAGGACTGCTATTGAGGAATAGCATTAAACACAACTTTATTAAACCAAAACAAACAAAAAGGAGATCAATTGATCTCCTTTTAGTCACGTCATATCAAAACTGACACCGATAATGTCTTCTAAAGGCAATTATTCAGCAGCAGGTTCTTTCGTCTGTGCTTCTTTAATTGACAGTCTTACACGACCTTGACGATCCACTTCCATCACTTTAACGGTGACTTCTTGGTTTAGTTCAAGGTGGTCAGATACGTTAGCCACACGCTCATCGCTGATTTGCGAAATGTGCACTAAACCATCCTTACCAGGCAGAATGTTAACAAAAGCGCCGAAATCAACAATACGAATCACTTTACCATTGTAGATGCGACCGACTTCAACTTCTGAAGTGATTTCTTCAATACGACGAATCGCTTCTTTGGTTGCTTCACCATTTGAAGAAGCAATCTTCACAGTACCGTCATCTTCCAGTTCAATCGTAGTGCCGGTTTCTTCGGTCAGTGCACGGATCACTGCGCCGCCTTTACCGATAACATCACGGATTTTCTCTGGGTTAATCTTGATGGTGGTAATACGTGGAGCATGATCAGAGATATCAGCACGGTGTGAACCAATGGCTTGGTCCATCACGTTAAGGATATGCACACGTGCGCCATAGGCTTGCTGCAGTGCGATTTCCATAATTTCTTTGGTGATACCTTCGATTTTGATATCCATTTGCAGTGCAGTTACACCATCACGGGTACCCGCCACTTTAAAGTCCATATCACCTAAGTGGTCTTCATCACCTAAGATGTCAGAAAGAACAACGAAGTCATCGCCTTCCTTCACTAGACCCATAGCGATACCCGCTACAGAAGTCTTAATAGGTACACCCGCATCCATCAGCGCTAACGAAGTACCACATACTGACGCCATTGAGCTTGAACCGTTTGATTCAGTAATCTCAGAAACCACACGAACACTGTATGGGAACTCCTCTGCAGATGGCATAACGGCATTGATACCACGCCATGCGAGCTTTCCATGGCCGATTTCACGGCGCTTAGGTGAACCGACCATCCCTGTTTCACCAACAGAGTAAGGAGGGAAATTGTAGTGCAGCATAAAGCGGTTTGTGCGCTCACCCATGATGCTATCAATCTTCTGAGCATCACGTTCAGTACCTAAAGTACAAGTCACTAACGCTTGTGTTTCGCCGCGAGTGAACAATGCACTACCATGGGTACGTGGCAATACGCCCGCTAACACGCTTAATGCACGAATCATATCGGGTTCACGACCATCGATACGTGGCATACCACGTAGGATGCGTCCACGCACAACCTTCTTCTCTAAGCTACTTAATAAGTTGTCTACTTCACGCAGATCAACATCAGGATTAGCGGCCAGTAATGCTTCTTTAGCAGCAGCTTTTACCACAGCCACTTGAGCGTAACGCTCTTGTTTCACTTGAATTTGGTATGCTTCAATAAAGCCTGCTTCAGCTAGCGCTTTAATTTGAGCGACTAACGCCTCATCTTCAACAGGCGCAGTCCAATCCCAAGTAGGTTTACCAGCTTCAGCTTTAAATTCAGCAATCGCTTTGATAACAACTTGTTGTTGGTCATGACCATAAACCACAGAGCCTAACATGACTTCTTCGGGCAAGGCTTGTGCTTCAGATTCAACCATTAATACTGCGCTTTCAGTACCCGCTACCACTAAGTTAAGTTGGCTAGCTTCGATTTGTTTCACAGTTGGGTTTAATACATATTCGCCATTAATATAACCCACACGAGCAGCACCTAATGGGCCGTTGAATGGAATACCTGAAATCGCTAATGCAGCAGAAGTACCGATCATAGAGATGATATCCGGCTCGATTTCTGGATCGACAGATACCACAGTGATGATAACTTGAACTTCATTTTTGAAGCCATTAGGGAAAAGAGGGCGAATTGGACGGTCAATCAAACGAGCGATTAACGTTTCCTCTTCAGAAGGA
This sequence comes from Shewanella cutis, assembly GCF_022410515.1. GTDB lineage: Bacteria > Pseudomonadota > Gammaproteobacteria > Enterobacterales > Shewanellaceae > Shewanella > Shewanella cutis. Next base: position 552,151 of record NZ_JACSDI010000001.1, read on the forward strand.
CGGCCTTCACGCTTAAAGAAACCGCCAGGGATCTTACCTGCTGCGTAAGTCTTTTCTTGATAGTTAACAGTCAGAGGAAAGAAGTCACGGCCAGCTTCGGCTTCTTTTTTACCTACAACAGTGACTAACACTGTCGTGTCACCCATGCTGGCTAAAACGGCTGCGTCTGCTTGACGTGCAATGACACCTGTTTCCAGGGTGACTGTATGTTGACCATACTCAAAACTCTTTACAATTGGATTCACGTGACCCATTCCTTAATTAATGACCTTGAATTACGCGCGTAAGTATACTGCAATTACGAACCATAGATAAAGAGCAGATAATGATGACAAAGCGCTATCTTTTCACTAAAGTGGTTAAATCAACAAAGAGTTATGTTCTATAGTGATATAGACAATACCCTCTGGTGAAAAACAACAATAAAAGGAAGAGTGGAATGACGGGTCGCTTTAAATCCCTAACTTGGAAACAGACTAACCTCGTCGTTTTTACTGCGTTATTTTTTGCCATCGCTATTTTTATTGTTGAAATTGCCCTTGTCGTTGTATCCACTAAACAGCAACTCACTACGACTCAACAGGAATTACTCGATTCCGTCGAACAACCCGCCGCAAATGCTGTTTGGGCATTAGATGATAATCTTGCCAGACAAACTCTAGAAGGCGCGATAAAAGTTGAACATGTTGGCTCTGCGGTAATAGAGCTTGATGACGGTTCAATGTTCGTTTCAGTAAGTAATAATCGGGCAAACAACTCACAAACCTTCATTAGTCTTAGCAATCAACTGTTTGATGATCTGAAAGAAATTTCTCGCCCTCTCTACCGGCCATTTTACTTTGAAGGTACGCAAAAACAGCAGCTTATCGGCACATTAACCATTTTTTACGACACTCAAGAACTGACCAACACACTCTTTAGTCAACTCAGATTTAGCTTTTTTGCCACGTTAGCCCGCGCACTTTTGCTCACCTTAGTATTAACGGTTGTGTTTCACCGATTTTTAACTCAGCCGATAGCGAGGATCAGTGAAGCGATAGATAAAATCGAGCCCGATTCGCCCGATGAAAATCTACTCCCCATGTCCAATGCCCATAAGGATGATGAATTGGGATTAGTGACGTCAAAATTTAACCAGATATTAATTCAGTTCAGCCAGACGCAGTCCAAACTTCGAAAAATGGCAACCCGAGACCCACTCACAGGATTGCCTAATCGCACTTTACTGCTCGAAACGATTGCCGTGACTATCCAACGCTCGCGGGTTCATAAGCGTAGCTTTGCCTTGATGTTTATCGATTTAGATCGTTTTAAGAATATCAATGACTCCCTAGGACATGCACTAGGCGATCAATTTCTCGCACGTATTGCCCGCATTCTAGAGCGCGTTGTGGGCGACAAAGGCTCTGTTTCACGCTTAGGTGGTGATGAGTTCGTTATTTTAGCCGACTCTGTTCATTCCCCAGATCAAGCGGCAGACTTTGTCGATAAACTCTTGGTGCAACTCAATGTGCCCATCCAATTGAATGAACACGCGATTCACCCCGCTGCATCGATTGGGATTTCTATCTATCCAGAGGATGGAAGTAGCGCTGAAGATCTTATCCGCCATGCCGACATCGCGATGTACAGCGCAAAAGCGGCGGGTTCAAATCAATGGGCTTTCTTCAAACAGCAAATGACCGAACGGGCTGCTGTCAGGCTTCGTACTGAAGCATCACTGCATGATGCATTAAAAAATAACGAGTTTTTGCTGTATTTCCAACCTAAATTAGACCTACAAACAGGCAAAATAACCGGTTGTGAAGCCTTAATTCGTTGGCAAAAAGACGGCCGATTGATTAGCCCCATGTCTTTTATTCCAGTGGCAGAAGAGACGGGGATTATCATTCCGATTGGTCGTTGGGTGATAGAGCAAAGTTGCCGTGTGCTGCGGGAATGGCAGAAAAAATATAACTATGCCATCCCTATCGCAATGAACGTCGCCTCACAGCAGTTTGCCGATGCAAGTCTAGTATCAGATATCAAACAAATGGCGTTGCGTTATCAAATCCAACCAGAGCTATTAGAAATTGAGATTACTGAAACCTCGTTAATGAATGATATTGAACTTGCTATCAACAAATTAGAGCAACTCAAATCGGCAGGATTTGGTATCGCCGTCGATGATTTTGGTACAGGTTATTCTTCCCTTTCTTACCTTCGCCATCTGCCAATAACAACCATGAAAATCGATCGCTGCTTCGTTTCTGATCTGCCTGGAGACAGCGCAATCGCATCAACAATTTTGATGTTAGGTAAACAATTAAATCTGACTATTGTGGCCGAAGGGATTGAAAATGAGCTGCAACTAGATTGGCTTAAGAGTAATGAGTGCCAGATAGGACAAGGCTTTTATTTTAGCCAGCCTTTGCCACAAGCTGACTTTGAGGCGCTCTATATTGCCAGCCAAACAGCGACTATCAGCAATTTGGATGGGCTACGCGGGGCTTAGTACATTGATAAGAACGAATGGCTTGAATCTACTCAATTTTGGGCAATAAAAAAGGAGGCTAAGCCTCCTTTTTTACGTTAGCCGACGTGTGATTAACGACGTAAGCCTAACTTTTGGATCAGCTCATTGTAACGTGCAGCTTCAGTACGCTTCAGGTAAGCTAATAACTTACGACGAGCGCTAACCATACGTAACAGACCACGGCGTGAGTGGTGATCGTGGATGTGCTCTTTGAAGTGATCTTGCAAATGGTTGATTTGAGCAGTTAACAGCGCAACTTGAACTTCAGTTGAACCAGTGTCATTTGCGCCACGGCCAAATTCAGCCAGGATTTTTGCTTTCGCTTCAGTACTTAGTGACATGTGTCTCTCCAAATATAAAATGATAATCTCCAGCCGATCACTAACTCAGCCAGAGGGCGCGCTATTCTACCGATAATCTGAGGCGCGCGCAATAAAAGCAGGTGGATTAATCAAGCATTAGCTTTAACTAAGATGCTTTAGGCTCATCGTGGATCACGATAAGTCGCTTAGGCGCAAGCAAACCATCCTCATTCATCGAACCTATGCCAACGAAGCGATGTTCAGCACCTAATGTAATCCTTACAAGTTTGTCAGCCTCTAAGCCCGCCACTCGCACAGCCTGCCCTTGCATTAAATACGCAGCGCTGACCTCTGGCACATTCACCTCTGGAAAGTCTGCAACCGCTGTATCCATTGGCAGCAGTAGAGCATCCAACAAACTACTTGGATCAAGCTGTTGTTTTTGCGCCTTTACAACCAAGGCTTCTAGCTGCTCAAGGGAGACCATTTTATCGTAGGGATAATGCGCGACTTGAGTGCGACGCAGCATGATGACGTGAGCACCACAGCCGAGCATTTCACCTAAATCGTCAATGATAGTACGGATATAAGTCCCCTTAGAGCAATGAATGTCTAAGGTCAGCTCATCACCTTCTAAACTGATAAAGTTCAGCTCAAATACGGTGATAGGGCGTGCCTCACGGGGCACTTCAATGCCTTCGCGGGCATACTTATACAAAGGCTGGCCTTGATATTTGAGCGCCGAATACATCGAAGGCACTTGCAAAGTATCGCCACGAAAATGCGCTAGAGCCGACATCAGCTGGTCTTGAGTAAACTCAAGTGGGCGCGTCTGCACCACTTCGCCGTCAGAGTCGCTGGTATCGGTGCGTTGTCCCAGTTTTGCCGTCACCAGATAACGTTTATCTGAATCCAGCAAATGCTGCGAAAACTTAGTCGCTTCGCCTAAACAGATTGGCAGCATGCCCGTCGCCAGAGGATCGAGCGCACCAGTATGGCCTGCTTTGTTTGCATTAAAAAAGCGCTTTACCCGCTGTAATGCAAAGTTGGAGCTCATGCCAGTGGCTTTGTCCAACAATACAATACCATCGATAAAGCGGCCCTTTGAACGTCTTGCCATTACACTTTACCTTCGGTGTCATCGCTCTCTTCGATGGCATTCTCAATAACATCATCGTCAGCGCTACCAAACTGCTGTTGTTTCGCTTTATCGCTGTTGATGACTTGGCTGACGAGGTTAGACATACGCATACCTTCAACCAATGAACTGTCATAAACGAAACGAATTTCTGGCATCACACGCAGCTTCATACGGCCAGCCACTAAGGTGCGGATGTAAGGCGCAGCAGCAATCAACGCGTTAAGCTTTTCTTGCACCACATCTTTATCTTCTTCAAAGAAGGTGACAAAGACTTTGGCGTAACTTAAATCGCGAGAAACATCAACGTCATTGACGGTCACAAAACCAATACGGGGATCTTTCATGTCGCGCTGTAGGACAACAGCCAGCTCCTGCTGTAACTGTTGGCCTATACGACGTGTACGACTGAATTCTTTTGCCATAATAGAGTTACCATAGCTAATGTCATTAAATTGAAAGGGCGGCTAATGCCGCCCTCTTTATCGTTACAGTGTACGTGCCACTTCGACGGTTTCAAATACTTCGATTTGGTCACCCACGCGGACATCGTTGTAATTCTTAACACCGATACCACATTCCATGCCATTGCGAACTTCGTTAACGTCATCTTTAAAGCGACGCAGCGATTCGAGCTCACCTTCGAAGATCACCACGTTATCACGCAGAACACGGATTGGTGCGCTACGCTTGATGGTGCCTTCAGTCACCATACAACCAGCGATAGCGCCCAGTTTTGGTGATTTGAATACGTCACGAACTTCTGCCAGACCGATAATCTGTTGTTTGAACTCAGGTGACAGCATACCTGTCATCGCCGCTTTCACTTCATCAATCAGATTATAGATAACGCTGTAGTAACGTAAGTCAACACTTTCGTTTTCGATAGTCTTACGCGCTTGCGCATCGGCACGCACGTTAAAGCCAACCATAATCGCGTTAGAAGCCGCAGCTAAAGTCGCGTCGGTTTCGGTCAGAGCACCTACACCACGAGCGATGATGTTGACTTTCACTTCGTCGGTAGACAGACCCATTAAGGAGTCGGTAATCGCTTCGAGTGAACCTTGAACGTCTGCCTTCAGAACGATGTTCAGTTCTTTCACTTCGCCTTCGGTCATGTTCGCGAACATGTTTTCCAGCTTAGACTTCTGCTGACGCGCTAATTTCACATCACGGAACTTGCCTTGACGGTACAGCGCGACTTCACGGGCTTTACGCTCGTCACGCACAACGGTTGCTTCATCACCGGCTGATGGCACACCTGACAGACCTAAAATCTCAACAGGGATTGATGGGCCAGCTTCAGTGATTGAACGGCCGTTCTCGTCTTTCATCGCACGGATTTTACCGTACTCTAAACCACATAGAACGATGTCACCTTGGCGCAGTGTACCTTCTTGAACCAGAATCGTTGCTACAGGGCCACGACCTTTGTCCAGTTGTGATTCGATAACAACACCCGCTGCCATACCGTCACGAACTGCTTTAAGTTCAAGTACTTCAGCTTGCAGCAGAATGCCTTCGAGCAAATCGTCAACACCCGCACCAGTCTTAGCAGATACAAAGGCGAACATGTTGTCACCGCCCCAATCTTCAGACATCACGCCGTGCTGAGATAATTCACTCTTCACGCGGTCAATATCCGCTTCAGGCTTGTCCATCTTGTTCACTGCCACGATCAATGGCACGTTACCCGCTTTAGCGTGTTGAATCGCTTCGATGGTTTGCGGCATAACACCGTCATCGGCAGCCACAACCAGAACAACGATGTCCGTCGCCTTAGCACCACGGGCACGCATTGCGGTAAACGCGGCGTGGCCAGGGGTGTCTAAGAAGGTGATCATGCCGTTTTCTGTCTCAACATGGTATGCACCGATATGCTGAGTAATACCACCGGCCTCACCCGCAGCCACTTTCGCGCGGCGGATATAGTCAAGAAGTGAGGTTTTACCGTGGTCAACGTGACCCATGATGGTCACAACAGGAGCACGAGGCTCAAGCTTAACGCCGCCTTCTTCATCACGCTCAGACAGAACTTGTTGCTCTAATTCGTTTTCACGGATCAGTACAACTTTATGACCCATTTCTTCAGCAACTAACTGGGCGGTTTCTTGATCTAACACTTGGTTGATCGTCACCATTGAGCCCATCTTCATCATTTGCTTGATGATTTCAGTCGCTTTAACCGCCATTAAGTGAGCCAGTTCTGCAACAGTAACGGTTTCACCGATACGCACATCACGGTTAACAGCAGCAACGGGCTTATTAAAGCCATGGGCCATTGATTCTGGCGCGGTGCTGCGGTTACGCATGTGTTTTTCACGGCCGTCACGGGCATCTTTACCACCACGTTTGGTTTTGGCGGTGTTTTTGTTGCGCGCACGACGGCCACGTTTTTCTTCATCCATATCCGATGAATCTTCAGCAGCACGAGCCACTTTAGAGGTAGTGATATGGTGATCGCTATAGCGTTCAGCTTCTAAACGTTGACGCTCTTCTTCGGCCCAACGCTTAGAGTTTTCTTCTGCTAATAGGCGCGCTTTTTCAGCCGCTTTCGCCGCTTCTTCAGCTTGCTTACGCTTAGTTGCTGCTTCTTGTGCCGCTTTTAAACGCTCAGCTTCTATACGTGCAGCTTCCGCTTCTGGCGACGTGTCTTTAGTCACTTTGACTTCAGCTGTGGCTTTCGCTTTTGCTTTCGCTTCTGCTTCTGCCTTAGCTTTCGCCTCTGCTTCCACTTTAGCCTTCGCCTCGGCTTCTGCCTTAGCTTTCGCTTCAGCTTCTGCTTTAGCCTTCGCTTCGGCTTCAGCCTTGGCTTTAGCTTCTTCTTCCGCTTTAAGCCCCGCGTCGCTCACATCACGTTTAACAAAAGTACGCGTTTTACGCACTTCAACTTTAACGTCTTTAGATTGACCACCATTACCAGCCACACTCAGGGTCGATACGGTTTTACGTTGCAACGTCATTTTGGTCGGCGCATTATCGCCACCATGCTGTTTCTTCAGATAATCAAGTAACTGCTGCTTCTCAGCTTCAGATACATTATCAGCTTGGCCTTTCTTAATTCCGGCCTGAGAGAATTGCTCAATCAGACGTTCAACACTTTTACCCACTTCCGTGGCCAATTTCTCTACGGTAGTATCTGCCATCAGTTAAATCCCCCTGTTGATCGACTTATGCTTCTTCGCCAAACCAACAGATGTTGCGGGCAGCCATGATCAGCTCACCTGCTTTTTCTTCTGTCAATTCTTCAATTTCGATCAAATCATCAATGCCTTGTTCAGCCAAATCTTCTAGAGTCACAATACCTTTGCTTGCTAAAACATAGGCTAAGTGTCTTTCAACACCTTCAAGTGCTAATAACTCTTCACTTGGCTCCACACCATCTAGTGCTTCTTCAGATGCGAGCGCTCGAGTAGAGATCGCAGCCTTTGCACGTTCACGTAATGCTTCGACGAGATCCTCATCGAAACCATCAATTGCTAATAATTCAGACACAGGCACATAAGCCACTTCTTCGAGCGAAGTAAAACCCTCGTCAGCCAGTACTTGTGCAAAATCTTCATCTACATCCAGAGATTTCATAAATAAGCTCTTCACCTTAGCGCTTTCGGCTTGGTGTTTCTTATTCATGTCTTCCACTGTCATCACGTTTAGTTCCCAGCCAGTCAGCTGAGTCGCTAAACGGACGTTTTGGCCATTGCGACCAATGGCCTGAGCCAAACTTTCTGCTTCAACGGCGATATCCATTGAGTGGTTGTCTTCATCTACGATGATAGAAGCCACATCAGCTGGCGCCATGGCGTTGATCACATATTGCGCTGGATTATCATCCCACAGCACGATATCAACACGCTCACCACCGAGTTCATTCGATATGGCTTGAACACGCGCACCACGCATACCCACACAAGCACCGATTGGGTCGATACGACGGTCGTTTGATTTCACGGCAATCTTAGCTCGCGCACCTGGGTCGCGCGCTGCGCCCATCACTTCGATCAGTTCATCGGCAATTTCCGGTACTTCAACGCGGAACAGCTCAATCAGCATGTCTGGCTTAGTGCGAGTTAAAAATAACTGCGCGCCACGCGCTTCAGGACGAACGGAGTAAAGCAGTGCACGAACACGGTCACCAGGACGGAAAGATTCGCGTGAAATCAAGTCTTCACGGAATAATACGCCGTCAGCATTGTTACCTAAGTCCACAACCACACTTTCGCGGGTTGCTTTCTTAACAACACCGGTGATCAGCTCACCTTCTTTATCTTGGAACTGCTCAACCACTTGTGCACGCTCAGCTTCACGCACTTTTTGTACAATGACTTGCTTAGCGGTTTGGGTGGTAATACGGTCAAAGGCCACTGATTCAATTTGGTCTTCAATATATTCGCCAGGTTGGATCTCTGGATCTTCGAAACGTGCCGCTTCCAGTGTGATCTCACGGTATGGGTTTTCTAACGCCACACCGTTGTCATCGATCACCATCCAACGGCGGAAAGTTTCATAAGCGCCAGTTTTACGGTCGATAGCAACACGAACGTCGATATCACCTTCGTATTTTTTCTTGGTAGCGGTAGCCAGCGCAGTCTCTAGCGCTTCAAAAATTTTCTCGCGTGGAACGGCCTTTTCATTTGAAACCGCTTCAGCGACTAGCAGAATCTCTTTATTCATTTTGTCTTGCCTCGTTCACCTTGAAACCATCAAAACTTTGCGATGATGTTGCCTTTACGGATATTATCCAAGGCGACAACCAGCTCTTTACCATTCACATTCACCGACAGCATTTGACCGTCAACCTGAGTGATGGCGCCTTTTAAATTACGACTGCCCGCGACAGGCATAGTCAGTTGAAGTTTGACATCCTCGCCGACATAGGCCGCGTATTGTTCAGCAGTGAACAGCGGTCTATCTACACCAGGCGAAGAAACCTCTAAGGTATATTCAGTAGAAATAGGGTCTTCAACATCGAGCACAGCACTGACTTGGCGACTTACGTTGGCACAATCTTCGATATTGATGCCATTCTCACCATCAATGAACACGCGCAGTATGGAATGTTTACCGGCTTGTACATATTCAATACCCCAAAGTTGAAAGCCTAATGCTTCCACAGGCACTTTGAGCATGTCTGCCAGTCTGGATTCTAATGTTGCCAAAATTGACCCCCGAAAAAACAAAAAAGGGCTTAATAGCCCTAGTAAAACGTCGTATAGGATACGACAAATTTAAAAGTCCCAGACAACAAAAAACCCCGTAATGACGAGGTTATTAGCTTCAAGAACCTGTAAACCATAATGAATTAAACAACATTCATTACTAGGAGCTGGTTGCGGGGGCCGGATTTGAACCGACGACCTTCGGGTTATGAGCCCGACGAGCTACCAAGCTGCTCCACCCCGCGTCAACTGTGTGCAAGTATATTGACTAACGTCTTTGCTTGCAATAACTAAGTCTGTTCTTATCGATACTGACTTAGTTTAATTATGGTGCCGAGAGCGGGACTTGAACCCGCACGTCCGTTAGGACACAGCCACCTCAAGGCTGCGCGTCTACCAATTTCACCACCTCGGCGACACCTTTTTAGTCAGGAATTTTTGTTTCTGACTTTTCGGTTCCTTGCTCAACAGGTTGGGTAACCTGTTCAGTGTCTGAACCTAAATTTTTCCATGCATCTTCATTTTTTGCGTGGTTTGCACTTAAGTTGCCAATTAGCAAACTTAAGGTAAAAAACGCAATGGCTAGAATTGCCGTTGTGCGTGTCAGGAAGTTACCTGAACCACTTGAACCAAATAAGGTACCTGATGCACCGGCGCCAAATGAGGCCCCCATGTCAGCTCCTTTACCCTGCTGGATTAAGATCAGGCCAATTAAACCTAATGCAACCAACAAGTAAACAACCACTAAAACTTCATACATATTATGCGCTCATCGCTATGGTACACAGACTTAAAAACTCGGTAGAGTTTAAACTGGCACCGCCAATCAGTCCACCATCAACATCAGGTTGGGCAAATAAATCTGCCGCGTTACTCGGTGTTACACTACCACCGTAGAGAATCCTGATATTTTCCCCAATAAATGGAGACACTTCAGAGAGGCGTTTGCGAATAAACGCATGAACTTCTTGCGCCTGCTCTGGTGTAGCGCTCTTACCAGTTCCTACTGCCCATAATGGCTCGTAAGCGATAATGGCGTTATCAAAAGCCATAGTGCCATTTTTCTGGATCACTATATCCAACTCTTCTGCAATCACCTCGAAGGTGCGTCTTGCTTCACGTGCTGGACCCGACTCACCCACACATAATATTGGGGTTAGACCGTGCTTTTGTGCAGCGGCGAATTTCTCCGCTACAATATTACTCGTCTCTCCGTACATACGGCGACGTTCTGAATGTCCGATAATCACATATCGACATCCGCAATCTTTAAGCATCTGACCCGAAACTTCTCCGGTATAAGCGCCAAAGTCATGCTGACTTAAATTCTGTGCGCCCATCCTAACAAGTGAACCGTCTAACGCTTCCTTGTTTGCTTCTAGCAGTTGCCTGACGCTTTCTAGATAGATAGAAGGCGGGCATAAAACCACTTCAGCTGAATCATTTTGGAGCTTTGAGGCAAATTTCTTGAACAACTCTTGGGCTAATGCCGCACTGCCGTTCATCTTCCAATTGCCAGCTACCATAGGACGTCTGAGTGCCATCACTGTCTCCTCTGAAAGCGGCGTGAATAATAGCGAACCACTTATTAAGTTACAATAGCTAAATTCGAAATTTTTCAGATATTAGGTTGGAATGCTTACTTTTTACACGCCAAAATCAGTTATTGCTCATTTATGCAGCTAACACCTTCTTTTTTAATCGGTATCAGCTGCACTCGACTAAAGATTCACTTGATTAGCTCGCCGATTTTACCGCATCTGCGATCAGATTAGCGTGCGCTAACACCGTATTGTGATCATCGCCTTCGACCATAACGCGGATTAATGGTTCTGTGCCTGATTTACGTAGTAATACTCGGCCACGAATACCAAGCTCTGACTCAACTTGGGCTTGTGCTGCTTTGACTTTATCTGAACTTAAGGGATCATGTTCGCCTTCAAAACGCACATTCACCAACACTTGCGGCAACATTTCCATAGGCGCGGTTAATTGCTCTAACGTTGCGTTTTGACGACGCATGGCTGCCAGCACCAAAATACCTGCGACAATCCCATCGCCCGTCGTACCATGGTCAAGGTTAAGAATATGACCCGAATTTTCACCCCCGATGCGCCAATCGAGTTCTTTCAGTAACTCCATCACATAACGGTCGCCCACTTTTGAACGGGCAAAGGGAATATCTAACGCTTGCAGGGCTAAATCAAGGCCCAGGTTAGACATAAGTGTCCCCACCACTCCACCGCGTAACACACCACGGGCTTTAGCATCACAGGCTAGGATATAAAGAATTTGATCGCCATCGATCACTTCACCTTTGCTGTTGACCATCATGATACGGTCACCGTCGCCATCGAGCGCAATCCCTAAATCAGCATTTTCAGCCAAAACAGTTTCGCAAATCTTCGCCATGGACGTTGCGCCCACTTTGTCATTGATGTTAACTCCGTTTGGTTTATCACCAATGGCAATTACTTCAGCACCTAACTCTCTAAATACCGCTGGAGCAATGTGATAAGTTGCACCATGAGCACAGTCCACCACAATTTTTAGCCCCGTTAAGGTTTGATCTGCCGGAAAGTTACCTTTGCAGTATTCAATATAACGGCCTCTGGCATCTTCAATACGTGATACTTTACCCAATAGGTGTGACTCAACGCACTCTAAGGGCTTTTCTAACTCGGCTTCAATTTCTAGCTCTAGATTATCGTCAAGTTTACTGCCATCGGTGGAGAAAAATTTAATACCATTATCATAGTAAGGGTTGTGGGATGCACTGATCACCACGCCCGCTTCGGCGCGGAAAGTGCGGGTGAGGTAAGCCACCGCAGGTGTCGGCATTGGCCCCATTAACATCACATTAAGCCCTGCAGCAGAAAGACCAGCCTCTAACGCTGACTCAAACATATAACCGGAAATACGGGTATCTTTACCAATAATCACTTTTTTAGTGCCACTGCGAGATAACACCCGTCCTGCAGCCCAGCCCAACTTTAATGCCAGTTCAGGCGTCATTTGCCCTGAACCCACTTTGCCACGAATACCATCTGTTCCAAAAAATTTACGTTCGCTCATATCGCCCCACAAACTTCTATGTGTCCCTTCGTTCGGGATCATAATATTAATGAAATACTTAAAAATAGCCTTTATAGATATGCCTGTGTTGCTTGTAACACTTTGAGCATATCGACTGTTTCAGGGACATCATGGACACGAATGATATGTGCCCCTTTCTGGGCCGCTATCATAGCGCCAGCAAGGCTCCCAGCTAAGCGCTCTGAGGCCGGCCTAGCAAGGAGATTTCCTATCATGCTCTTACGCGATAAACCTACCAATATTGGCAGTTCAAACTGCGCTAAAGCCTCTAACTTTGCCAGCAGTTCATAGTTATGCGCTAAGGTTTTACCAAAGCCGAACCCAGGGTCAATTAATAAGCGCTGCCGCGGAATCCCTGCATCCAAGCAAGCTTGAATACGTTTAGTCAGAAACTCAGATACATCGGCGACTACTTCTAGATACTCTGGCGCCGTTTGCATAGTGCGTGGCGCGCCCTGCATGTGCATCAAACATATAGGTACATTCAGCTGCGCCGCAGTCTCTAATGCACCAGGCTCCAATAACGCGCGAACATCATTAATTAAATGGGCACCGGCATTCACCGCCTGTCGCATCACTTCTGGCTTACTGGTATCGACCGAAATCCACACATCATGGTGTTTGGCAACATACTCTACCAGCGGGATCACTCGAGCGAGCTCATCCTCAAGGCTAACATCAGCCGCCCCAGGCCTTGTTGACTCGCCGCCGATATCAATGATGAGCGCTCCTTGAGCGACCATGTCATCGGCATGCTGGCAAGCTAATTCAAAGGAAGAGAACTTTCCACCGTCGGAAAAAGAATCGGGAGTAACATTCAGAATGCCCATCACTACGGGCGAAGCTAAGGATAAGCGTTTAGTTCCAGAAATTAATTCAAACACGCATTGACTCCATTTGGGACTGCTTGCTAGCGCGTTTCATCCGTTTTCTGCGCATTTCGCTGGTTTGACTCATTAAAGAGCGAATGACAGCGCAGTCAATTTTCTAGCAAGATAAAACAAGAAAACCCCTTAACGGGGTTCTCTTCCAATTAACAACCATTACTTAACGGGTGACTCGTCGGCATCTTTAAGCTCAGTCTCTGCAGGAGCCGATTTGACGACTTCGTCAACTTTAACAGCTGGCTCACCTTTGCCATTGCCTTTATCATTTGAAGCGTTTTCATCGGCTTGCCAATCGGCGGGCTGACGTACTTCACGGCGATTCATTAGATCGTCAATCTGCAGTGAGTCGATGGTTTCATACTTCATCAACGCGTCTTTCATCGAATGCAGAATATCGACGTTATCCTGAAGGATTTGCTTAGCCCGACTGTAGTTTTTGTCGATAAACGCCTTCACTTCAGTATCGATAAGCGTAGCGGTTTCATCGGACATCGCCTTAGCTTTACCCATGCTACGACCTAAGAAGACTTCACCTTCTTCTTCCGCGTAAAGTAATGGGCCCAATTTGTCGGAGAAGCCCCATTGGGTCACCATATTACGCGCAATCGAAGTAGCATACTTGATGTCCTGCGAAGCACCAGTAGAGACTTTCTCACTGCCGTAGATCAACTCTTCGGCTAAACGACCACCGTAGGCAACTGAAATTTGGCTTTCTAACTTACGGCGGCTCTGACTAATCGCATCAGCCTCAGGCAAGAAGAAGGTCACACCTAATGCACGGCCACGGGGGATAATCGTTACCTTGTGAACAGGATCGTGCTCAGGCACTAAACAACCCACAATCGCATGACCCGCTTCATGGTATGCGGTCATCTCTTTCTCAGCTTCAGACATCACCATAGAACGGCGCTCAGCACCCATCATGATCTTGTCTTTTGCACGCTCAAACTCTTCCATACCAACGACACGACGGTTACCGCGCGCTGCAAACAATGCTGCTTCGTTAACTAAGTTGGCTAAATCTGCGCCAGAGAAACCTGGCGTACCACGGGCAATAACGCTTGCTTTGACATCTTCAGAAAGCGGCACTTTACGCATATGCACTTTAAGGATTTGCTCGCGACCGCGAACGTCTGGCAGGCCAACAACCACTTGACGGTCAAAACGGCCAGGACGCAGCAGAGCAGAATCAAGTACGTCAGGACGGTTTGTCGCTGCAATGACGATAATGCCTTCGTTACCTTCGAAGCCATCCATCTCAACCAGCATTTGGTTAAGGGTTTGCTCACGCTCGTCGTGACCACCACCTAAACCTGCACCACGTTGGCGACCTACGGCATCGATTTCGTCGATAAAGATGATACAAGGTGCAGATTTTTTCGCCTGTTCGAACATATCGCGTACGCGAGATGCACCGACACCGACAAACATTTCCACGAAGTCAGAACCTGAAATCGTAAAGAAAGGCACTTTTGACTCACCCGCAATCGCTTTCGCCAGTAAGGTTTTACCTGTACCTGGAGGACCCACCATGAGCACGCCCGTTGGAATACGGCCACCCAATTTTTGGAATTTGGTTGGATCGCGCAGATAATCAACAAGTTCTTTCACTTCCTCTTTGGCTTCATCACAGCCAGCAACGTCAGCAAAAGTAGTCTTGATTTGGTCTTCGCTCATCAGTTTGGCTTTACTCTTGCCAAAGGACATTGCGCCTTTGCCACCGCCGCCTTGCATTTGGCGCATAAAGAAAATCCACACACCAATCAGCAGTAACATTGGGAACCAAGAAATAAAGATCTGGGTTAAGAACCCTGATTCTTCGGCTTCTTGGCCTTTCATGGTGATGCCTTTACGGTCAAGATCATTAATCAAATCTTGATCATATAATGGCATGATGGTCGTGAATTTTTCGCCCGTACGCTTAGAACCTTCGATAGTACGTTGGTCACTTTTCACTTCAACGGTAGCGACTTGTCCATCACGAACATTATCTAGGAAAGTAGAATAATCCATCTTCTGCGATGACGAAGAAGAGGGGGAGTAACCCTGAAACACTGACATCAGCACAACGGCGATGACAACCCAGAGTATTAGATTTTTTGCCATGTCACTCAAATTACTAGACCTCATAAAGTCTTGCGATGATTAACGCTAGGGTACTACAACTTGTACCCTGTCGCCACAAGATAGACCTCACGGGAACGTGCCCGCGATGAGTCCGGTTTACGTGTTTTTACGACTTTGAATGCCTCTTTAACCGCCTTCATATATTCGTCAAACCCCTCCCCCTGAAAGACTTTGACCGCAAAGCTACCGTTAGGTGCCAAAACTTGATGACACATATCTAACGCCAACTCGACTAAATACATGGCGCGCGGCTGATCGACACCGTCTGAACCACTCATGTTGGGCGCCATATCAGACAATACAACGTCAACCTTATCCGCACCGACGCGAGTTAGCAATGCTTCAAGCACTTTCTCTTCACGAAAGTCCCCTTGCAAGAAATCCACACCGACGATGGGATCCATTGGTAAAATATCACAGGCGATGACTTTACCTTTGTCTCCCACTAGCTTAACGGCTACCTGAGACCACCCACCAGGAGCGGCCCCGAGGTCAACAACCGTCATACCTGGGCGGATCAACTGATCCTTTTGCTGAAGTTCTTCAAGCTTAAACGCAGCGCGAGAACGCAATCCCCGTTTCTGTGCTAGTTTGACATAATGATCATCAAAGTGTTCCAGCATCCAGCGATTGGAACTGGCCGTACGTTTTTTACCTGACATTTAAAATCCGCAACAATTGAGAGTTACACAAAGGCTATATAAGGGTAGAATAGCGGTTTTTCAACAGTAACTCAGCAAAAGTTGGTAGAAATGAACTTAACAACCAAACAAAAACAGCATTTAAAAGGTCTGGCGCACAATTTAAAGCCAGTGGTGCTGCTTGGTGCCAATGGATTGACTGAAGGTGTACTCGCTGAAATTGAAAGCGCACTCGCTTATCATGAATTGATAAAAGTGAAAGTAGCCTCTGCTGACAGAGAGCTTAAAAATGCCATCGTTGATGCCATAGTACGTGAAACTCAATCTGCAAAAGTGCAACTTATTGGTCATATTCTGGTGATTTATCGTCAATCACCTGAAATGAAAATTGCCTTGCCAAGAGCGAAGTAATTTTCCAGCCTTAAACAAAACGGCCACTCAAGCGAGTGGCCGTTTTGCTTTTAGCACTTAAGGCGTGTCCGTGATGACTTGCACTTTATAATGTTCAGAGTTTAATCCTAAAAACTCGGGCAATGAAGTACCAACAGAAATTGATGAGAAGGTGCCAGTCAAGATGCCGATAAACATGGCGATGGAAAATCCTTCTAACGGCCCACCACCCATTATCCATAGCGCACCAACCGTCATTAACGTAGTTCCAGAGGTCACCATAGTTCGGGAAAAGGTTGCCACAATGGCTTGGTTGTTAATCTCTTGAATCGCAAGTTTAGGTTTTGCAATCAATAGCTCACGAATACGATCGGCAATAATGATCGAGTCATTGAGCGAGTAACCTAAAATTGCCAACACAGCAGCCAGTACCGTTAAATTAAATTCCATCTGTGTCAGCGAGAAAAAGGCAAGCACAAATATCACGTCGTGTACCAGCGCAAATAATGCACCAGAAGCAAGACGCCATTCAAAACGGTAACTCAAATAACCTAAGATCGCTAACATAGCAACTAACAGTGCAAGACCGCCCTGCTCTGCCAGTTCTTTACCCACCTGCGGACCGACAACACTGGTATTTAACACTTGTACTTCGCCAAGTGGCGCTAAGGTTTGCGCAATATCAACATGACTTTGGGCCGTATCTGCGTAACGCAAGACCCATCGCCCCGGCTCACTAGCCGAAATAACGCTGACGTCTTGCTGATAGGCAGCATTCAATAATGGCTGCAATTCACTACTGGTGATTTTTCTATCAAGTTGTACTTCGGTAACCACCCCTCCCGTAAAATCTAAGCCCCAGTTAAAACCCTTCACGCAGACAATAGTTAACGATGCCAGCATTAAAAAGATAGAGATAGCGCTCGAAATATAGCGCCATTTAGTCAGATTGATATTCTTCATACTTATACCCTCACATGGCGGCGCGCATCACGCCCGTAAACTAGGTTGATTAAGGCTCTTGAGGCAAAAATACCGGTAAACATACTGGTCAACAGGCCTAAACCTAAGGTCAAGGCAAAGCCTTGGATGGGACCATTACCGATGGAATAGAGCACAACCGCAGTGATCATAGTGGTGAAGTTAGCGTCGAAAATGGTTGAAAATGCACTGTCAAAGCCAGTGTCGATAGCAAGGGCGAAGCTTCGGCCTTCCTTCAACTTGTCTTTAATCCGCTCAAAGATCAGTACGTTGGTATCGACCGCCATACCAACCGTTAATACCAGACCGGCAATGCCGGGTAAGGTCAGTACGGCACCAGGAATAAGTGCTAATAAGCCAAACAGGATCACCATGTTAGAAATCAGTGCAACGTTTGCCACCCAACCAAGACGGCGGTACCACAGCGCCATAAACAGCAGTGTAATCCCCATACCTAAGCCGAGTGCGGCAAAGCCGTTTTGAATGTTTTCGGCGCCAAGGGTTGGGCCAATAGTACGTTCTTCAACGATAGTTACAGGCGCCGTCATTGAACCTGCACGCAGCAACAGCGCTAATTGCTGGGCTTCTTGATAGGTCCCAGCACCAGTGATGCGAAAACGATCGCCAAGTTGAGATTGAATGGTCGCAACGCTAATGATCTCTTGGGTTTGCTTGGCTTTACCTTGCTCATCACGGCTATATTCGCTGTAGGATGTTGCCATAGGTTTACCGATATTGGCGCGGGAGAATTCCGACATTTTCTGCCCACCAATACGGTCAAGGTGAATGTTAACCTCGGCCATGCCCATTTCGCCAATATTGGCACGGGCATCAACAATATGGTCGCCGCCAAGCACTGGTGAACGAGCAACGTAAACGGGATTTCCTGACTTATCCTTCAGAACCTGTGCATTCACAGAACCTGACTCTTTGACCTCAAAAAAGGCCAAGCTTGCGGTCGCACCAATCACGTTTTTAGCGGCAGCGGGATCTTGAACTCCGGGTAACTCGATACGAATGCGGTGTTCACCCTGACGCTGAACCAAGGCTTCAGTAATCCCCAGTTCTTCAATACGACTACGCATAATTTGCAGGTTTTGCTGCACAGTTAAATTACGGAGTTTGCTCTGCTCATCTTGGCTGAGTTTGATAACTAAGCCATTATCCGCATTAGTTAATTGCCAAGTCGGGTAGCTTTGCTGGATAAACTGACGTACGGTGGCGCGGGCGCTATTGTCTGCTTGCGCAGCATCAGTCAATGCAATCGCGATTTGTAACGCCGCATCATCACGAGTGTTATCGATACGTACGCTGGCACCACGAATTTGCTGTTCGCGCAAAAACTGTCTTAAGGATTCGACTAAGGCATCGGCTTGGGCTTGATAGACGGGCTGCACATCCACATCAAGTAAAAATTGCACGCCACCACGTAAATCGAGCCCTAGCTTAATTGGCTCAAAACCGAGATTTTGTAGCCAACTCGGCGCCGCACTCACCAATGCCAGCGTGAGTTCCTTTGGCTCAGTGACCATAGATGACACTAAGGTTTTTACTAAGGTTTGCTCACTGTCATCATTGAGCACGATCAGAGTTTGCCCTTTATCCTCACCATGTTGCTTAACCTCAATACGCTTAACCTCTATCCCTTGAGCTGTTAACTTATCCCGCAGTTCAATGGGCGTGAGATTAAGTCCAGCTTTGGCGCCAACTTGCACTGCAGCATTTTCGCCATACCAGGTGGGTAATGCGCTAAATAACATCACAATAATAGTGACGATTAGTACAATATATTTCCAAGCTGAATAATGATTTAGCAGCTTTTTACTCTGAATGTTATCCATAAAAATCACTCACATTCTATTGCCTAACAAGGACCATGGCGCGGCATAAATACACCCTAAAGTGGCCTGTCAAACTGGCAATAATAGTATTACGGTGAAACCAGTTCGTTGAGCATATGGCCATAAACTCGCGGTGGAATCATGGGTTATCGAAGCAAAATGCCTAGAGTTCCAACGAGCTAAATGCGAACAAAAACAGGTTTCGAGCGAAGTAAAATGCAGCATTAACAACATCCTCATCGCCAGATGAGACACTCCTATGTGGAATGCGTTGCTGTTGTTAACTTGCATTAACGGCTGAGATTGAGTTAAGCGGCTTGTTGACTAAACCGATATTGGAGGTTTGATACTTTCCAGCCGGAGATCCGTGCTGGCGATGACTCAGCCAAGAGCGTCCAATCTGGACGATCATCGAGGCGAATATTTTCCCCAAGCGCAGGTTCGGATCCAGGAGTGAACTCAAAGGCTAAGAGGTAATTAGGTTTAACTTCACGCAAATCATGCTGGACAAGATTGATAAATCGCTGGGAGTTTACAGGGGCAAAATTAAAATCATCGGAGTGACTGACTAATTCAGACTCAGAGCAATCACCAGCAGTAACCTTATCAAGGGTTTTACAGATGGACGTCTCATTAGCTTTAGGCTGAGAGTGAGAATCCTGTGAAAAATCTGCAGAAGAATTAAGCGATACAGTGTCTTGCGAAGCAAATTTCTGTGTATCCACCTTAAGTTCGCTGATTTGCGCACTATTCACAACCGTAGTGGATGGCAAATGCAGTTGATGTGATGCGATGTTGCGCGACACATAGCCACCCACATGTGCGATCAACATGATCGACATGCAAAGTAACATTAATGCGCGGTGCAACTGCTGAATCAAACTCACATCCTACTTAGGTAATAACTCAAGATGAATTTACATGGAGAAATAAAATTTTGGCACGGTACATAAAATGCCAAGTATTAATCTTAGGTAACCCACGCTTAAGAAACAAATTAAACTTTGTCCATCTTTAACATGTTTAGCACTTAAATAGCCTGAGCTAGGGATAAGTAGAGCAGCTGAATAGGCATCTTTTCGGGCCTCGTTACCCCGAGTTCAGGTTAAATAGCCCAATGCCAAGCTTATTGAAGACATAAAAAAGCCGCTCAAGGCGGCTTCATTAGCTTACTAACGCTGGGCCTTAAATATATTGTACCGAAATAATTTCGTAGTCGGTCAAACCACCTGGGGTCGTGATAGACACTTCATCCCCTTCGTTTTTACCCACTAAACCGCGGGCAATCGGAGAGTTGACTGAAATCAAATTTTCTTTGATGTTGGCTTCATCGTCACCCACGATTCGGTAAGTGACTTCTGCATCGGTATCGAGATTTAAGATAGTGACAGTCGCGCCAAAAATAATCCGACCGTTGTTCACCATTTTAGTCACATCGATGATCTGCGCGTTAGAAAGTTTGCCTTCGATATCACGGATACGCGCTTCACAAATACCTTGCTCTTCACGGGCGGCATGGTATTCAGCGTTTTCCTTCAGATCGCCTAATTCTCTCGCTGAGGCAATCGCTTCAGTGATTTTAGGGCGACGTTCAAACTTGAGCATATCTAACTCTTTACGCAGCTGTTCTGCACCGACAACTGTCATAGGAACCTTAGTCATAACTTCTTTCGTCTCCTTTAAACAAAAGCAACCCGTGTCGACGCTAAGGTCAACACAGTAAAATCAGGGTGGAATTGCGCTATTCTAATCGTTATGCGCTTGGGATGCATCAAGAACTGTGCATTCTTGCAGCTTACTGAAGCTAGCGCGCAGATGCTAGTAGCAAAGAATGATAGTGCGATCTTAATTACGACAAGAGCTAAAAACAAAAATGCCCACAAACACGTCTGTGGGCATTAATCACTTTAGTTATAAAGTCTTAGCTTATTCAAGCCCAGCCTCGAAGGTCAAAAAGATTTCGCTCACTGTTTTATCGGCAAGAGATTTATCAGGACTTGGGCGCTCGATAGAGGCATGCAATAAATAACGGCCAGCTGCAGGTAACGTCATCGCCACTTTACCTTCTTTATCAGAGGTTAAGCTGATTTCTTCTGGCTTGTTACGGTATAGGCTGCCGTCCTTCATAATGGCTACGCTTACGCCTTCAACGGGTTTTCCATCATAGACAAATTGCAACGTTGCAGGTTCATTCTCAACAATATCAGCAGGATGCGTGATAGGTACTAACTCTAAGTATTCACCTTTAGGTGCCAGCACCTTATCGGTTGGTTTATTACGAGTCACATAGGTTTCAACCCTAGCAACTGTCAATGAGCCTTTAAGCTCATAGGCATCCTTTGGCATCACAGCTGCGGTCGCTTTTTTATCAAGGCGACTACGCACTACCTCTTCCTTGCCTTTGACTTTATAAACCGAAAAATACCGAGGCGTAACTTCTTTCTCGAACTTATAGGTTCCGTCTTGTAAAAGCTGCACATCGAAAACCGATTTACGGCCGCCAGTGTAGCTCGAACTCGGTGAACTCGGCTTGCCATCGGGTAAATACACTTTCACATCACTAGCTGTTACAGGCTTATCAACCATAAACACTTGATTACTCGCTGAAACATCAGAGGTAATCCAAACGGCCTCATTACTTTCTGCCGACACATTGTAGTGGCTAGGTAAGATCCAGCGATCATGGCTGCTGGCAAATGGGCTGATGCAAAGTGCGCTAACGAGGGCGACTAAACGTAGTTTCATCTTCATATCCTTTTCGTTAAATACAGGGCTTAGCGAGTCATGCCGCTTAAGCGAATATCAATGACGCCAGTTTCAGTGGTGGCAGGTAATTGGGCGGAAAAATCCCCTGCCGCTAAATCAAAAGTTTGTCTGACTAAATCACGACCACCATGCTCACGTACCACTTCGATAAACACAGTGTAAGAGGCGGGGACTAAAGGTTTGCCAGCATCATCTTTTAAGTCCCAATCAATTTTGTAGTGGCCCGCAGGACGTGTTGCCGAGGCGATACCATCAACAAAGCTCATATCTTCTCGTCCGGCTTTACGCCACCAACGACGAATATCCTTAAGCCATTTATGACCTTCATCCCATACCCATAGACTTAAGGTTTTAACCGTTTGGCCCTTGGCATCCTCAACCCATACAGCCACATAAGGTCGGTGATACTGGCCCTCGGTAATTTCTGGCAAGGTCAAATCAACCGTCATTTTAGGCGTGGCAAATACCACAGAACTCACAAATAACGCACCGATAGCGGTGGTGCGAATAAGATGACGCATCATCAATCGGCTCTCCCTATGGAACAAAATAAACATAAACAAGTGCGCAGCCAGTGCTAACGATCACCATATAAAACAACGATTTTTTAAATCTTTTGGTTTGTGGTAACAGTAAATATGCGCCCGTGAGCGAGAACAAAATAATCAACAACGCACAGAGATCGAGCACCCAAGCCCACACTATTCCAGTATTACGGCCCTTGTGCAGATCATTAAGCACTGCGACAACGCCATAATCTAAGGTCTCGACATAGGCTTTGCCGTCGAGCAAATCTAAAGTGACTGTGCGATAGGTACCAGGCCCTTTACTTACCAAGCTAATTTCATCTTCATCAATATCCGCAGTGCTAATATCCATATCCCACTGACTTTTAAGCCAATGTCCAGCCGCCAAGCGCCACTCGGACTCCTGCGGCGCAGTCGGAATCAAATAGCTTGGAATATCAAACTGCTCACGCAGCGGTTCTTGATCCGCCGATGAAAACCAATTGGGATGATTTAAAGTGATCCCCGTAATCGCAAAAAATAGCATTAATAAAAGCAACGCCATTGAAACGTAGACATGGATAATGCGTGCATAGGAAAGGGATGATTTACTGACTTTTAATTTCAATGACTGACTCTCAAAAAAGGCATTTCAGGAATAGCTACCTAAAATCGCCAAAACTCAGCAGAAGTTAGTGCCTGTATGAAATAAAACGAATGGCTGATAGTAAATGATATTTATTATCAAAAAGTATCATGTTTACAATCTTTACACATTTAGTACGGTAGCGCAGAAGAATGGCGATAGCGGTTGGTTAGCAAGGGGCGCATACCATGGGCAAATGACACATAGCAACAATTGAAAAACACTCAGCAATTCAAACAGATAAAAATCAACATTCCAACTAAAAATCACACCTAAAATTTACCTGTTTTTCCCTCTCGTTTACAGAATCGCAATCAGCTACAATCCGCCGCCGGCGACTTGCTGGTACTTCCAAAGGAAATATCATCTTGAGTACAACTTTGCTCAAAAAAATGCGTTGCCTGCATATTATCTGGCTCGCATTAATGCTAAATGCCTGTGTTGCTCCGCTACTGTTAATGTCACCCCAAGGTCAATTGATGTGGGCGTTGCTCAAACCGCTCGTTGGATTAAATCCCAATGATGTCGGGCTATTCGAACAGCCACTGATTAAAGATCGTATGAAGTCGCTACTCGGTGACAACTATGAGACCACCATGTCTCTGCTTAAAACTGCCGACAAAATTCAACAGGAAGGCCCCTTATTTTATATGGTGTCGACTTATACTCCCGTGCCTGAAATGGCCGAAAAAGCCGGATTTGTATGGAATTCGGAAACCAACCAAATGGCAGTCATGTTGTTAACGGGTGGCTCACCCAAAATTATCTCTGAGCAGTTTACGGATCAGGCCGAGAAACTCGTACCAAGTTGGCCAAAAGAACTGGCAGACTATACCGATCCGCAAAAACTGCAGCAAAAAGCGATTGAAGCAGGGGCAGAAAAACTGCAAGAACAAATCCCAGCAGCGGCGCCCCTAAAAGCGGTTGCAACGGGTGATGTCAAAGCCACGCAGGAAGCTGTACTTGAAAAGGCAGCAAGCGAAATCACGGTTCCCACACCAGTCAAAGAAGTCAAACCCGCCCAATAATAACTAACCTCCTGCTAGGGCGAGCGTGCTTCTTATCCGTCACGGTAAAACGTACAAGCAACTTAAGCCACTGTGTTGATAAAACACTGTGGCTTTTTTATTTTGCTGAAATACGCACCTAGCCTATGCGGCTCAAAGTTCCATCCCTTCTGTTGTTATACCCATCATATTAAATATCTGTTTATTCAGCTGGAGTTCAACGCGCTTTAGCGAAGGCTTGAAGGCATAGTGGTGCTCTGCCTAAGCCTTAAACGCAGTATAAAGCTCGTTGCCATGCAGTGAATCAGCGCCCTTCGAGAGCCTTACAGGCTTCCAACTCCCGTGTTACATTGACTTAAAAAGCAATAACCATTTCTGCGTCAATGCGTCTTGGATTGAGATGCCAGTGAGGCTCTGAACTGATTAGATATTTAATGTGATAGGTATTAAAGGTACGTTGAACCTAAACAATGAAAGAGACGGAAAGATAACGAACAACATAAATAGCAGAAAATAGAAAGCAAAAAGCCCGTCATAGGACGGGCTTTTTAACTATGGCTGGGGTACTAGGATTCGAACCTAGGTATGCCGGGATCAAAACCCGGTGCCTTACCGCTTGGCGATACCCCAATTAACTTGTCTTCAACCTTTACGGTTGCATTTTGATGGTACGGGAAGAGAGACTTGAACTCTCACACCTCGCGGCACCAGAACCTAAATCTGGCGTGTCTACCAATTTCACCATTCCCGCATCAAAATGTACCAGATTTGCTCATACAAACATCTCTGGATTTCTACCAGATAAACCAATTGATTTACGTGGATTTAAATATGGTAGCAATGGCGGGACTTGAACCTGCGACCCCAGCATTATGAGTGCTGTGCTCTAACCAGCTGAGCTACATTGCCATGGCTGGGGTACTAGGATTCGAACCTAGGTATGCCGGGATCAAAACCCGGTGCCTTACCGCTTGGCGATACCCCAAAAACTGAGAAACTAAAAATGATGGCTGGGGTACTAGGATTCGAACCTAGGTATGCCGGGATCAAAACCCGGTGCCTTACCGCTTGGCGATACCCCAACTAAAACTTGTTTCACCCACCCGCTAACGCAGATGTTTAAAATAATGGTACGGGAAGAGAGACTTGAACTCTCACACCTTGCGGCACCAGAACCTAAATCTGGCGTGTCTACCAATTTCACCATTCCCGCACAGCTTCAAGTTGACATCCTGAAGAGATGCTAGCAAATGCTAGTATAACGAAATGGTAGCAATGGCGGGACTTGAACCTGCGACCCCAGCATTATGAGTGCTGTGCTCTAACCAGCTGAGCTACATTGCCACTTCGTTATTGCCGCCCCTCGTAGCGAGGAACGGGGCGTATTATGCTTATTCGAGGTATCGAGGTCAACAGCTTTTTTTCGCTATTTTCCTTGAGGCAAACCGTTCGGCTATTACTTCACCAAACTGAGCAACAGATGCGCTAAATCAACCTCTGTTGCTCGTATTTTGCCTTACTTTCTAAAGCTTAGCCCAATATCAATTGGCTTATACGTTAAACAAGAAGTGCATGACATCGCCGTCTTGAACGATATAAGTCTTGCCTTCAACACGTAATTTACCCGCCTCTTTAGCGCCTGCTTCACCTTTATAGGCAATAAAGTCGTCAAATGCCACCACTTGCGCACGAATAAAGCCACGTTCGAAGTCAGTATGGATAACGCCCGCCGCCTGTGGCGCTGTTGCACCGACAGAGACAGTCCAAGCACGCACTTCTTTTACACCCGCGGTGAAGTAAGTTTGCAGGTTCAATAACTGATAACCCGCACGGATCACGCGATCTAAACCTGGCTCTTCCAACCCGAGGTCTGCCATAAACTCATCGCGTTCTTCAGCGTCCATTTCAGCCAATTCTGATTCAATCGCGGCGCACACTGAAACCACAATGGCATTTTCTTTTTCAGCAATAGCACGCACGGCATCTAAGTGTGGGTTATTGTCGAAACCATCCTCGGCCACGTTAGCAATGTACATGGTTGGCTTTAAGGTTAAGAAGTTTAAGTAAGCAACGGCTTCTAATTCTTCCTTAGAGAGATCCATCGAGCGCAGCATTTTGGCTTCATCGAGCACTGGACGCATTTTCTCAAGGACTTCTACCTCAAACTTAGCGTCTTTATCGCCACCCTTAGCACGTTTTTGCTGACGAATAACGGCGCGCTCTAAGCTATCTAAGTCGGCGAGAGCCAGTTCAGTGTTGATCACTTCGATATCACGAGCAGGATCAACTTTGTTTGCGACGTGAACAATGTTGTCATCGTCAAAACAACGTACCACGTGACCAATCGCATCCGTCTCACGGATGTTAGCGAGGAACTTGTTACCTAAACCTTCACCTTTAGAAGCGCCAGCAACAAGGCCTGCGATATCCACGAACTCCATGGTGGTAGGCAGTACACGCTGAGGATTAACAATCGCCGCCAACGCGTCTAAGCGTGGATCCGGCACAGGTACAACGCCAGTGTTTGGCTCGATGGTACAAAACGGGAAGTTTGCCGCTTCGATGCCAGCCTTAGTTAACGCATTAAAAAGCGTTGATTTACCTACGTTAGGAAGACCAACAATGCCGCATTTAAAACCCATATTCTTACCTTTCTCTCGATGTTTGGCTGGCAAGTCGCACTCACCAGCAAGTTTTAGTCGCCCTGCCCTTAGGCAGTACATTGATAAATCATTTCGGTATTTGCATAGTGAACTTGGTAACGTCTAACAAGTTACAAGGTCGCTGACACAAACCTTACTCCGCTTTAAAGGAGTGTAATCGAGTCATGGCTTTCACCATGTCCTCTTTAAATAAAATTTCAGTTGAGCGCACGGCTTCGTCCACGGCAGCATTGATCAGCTCTTGCTCTTTCGCCGGCGCCTTACCCAGTACGTAACCACTGACTTTATTCTTGTCGCCAGGATGACCAATCCCAATCCGTAAACGATAGAAGTTTTTATCATTGGCTAATTTAGCAATAATGTCTTTTAAGCCATTATGACCACCATGGCCACCACCTAACTTAAATTTAGCCACGCCCGGCGGCATATCCAGCTCATCGTGGGCCACCAGAATTTCTTCAGGCGTAATACGGAAGAAATTCGCTAAGGCCCCCACGGATTTACCGCTTAAGTTCATGTAGGTAGTTGGGATCAGCAAACGCACATCTTTGCCGTGCAACACCGCTCTGGCAGTAAGACCAAAATACTTGCTATCGGCGACGAGGCTCACACCACAAATACGGGCCAATTCTTCCACATACCAAGCGCCCGCATTATGGCGAGTCTGGGCATATTCAGCGCCCGGATTGGCAAGGCCTACGATTAATTTAATTTCGCTCATGACACTCACTAATGGCACTCAATACTGCGTTAATTGGTCGATGGCAAAGCACACAGGTCGACCATATTGAGCTAATAATGCCGCTTATACTCGTTAAAAACGCGGCATTTTAGCACTCAATGCGTAAGTCAACAAATACCGAGTGAGCAAGTGCTCACCACGAGGAACTAATTGAGCCCCATGGCATACTTAAGTACAGTTTGTTTAATGGGAGAATTGATATTAGCCAGCTTTAATGCGCCGTTGCGGAGTAATTTTAGCGGTAAGATATCGTTACTAAAGC
The DNA here is from genome assembly GCF_022410515.1 of Shewanella cutis. Lineage (GTDB taxonomy): Bacteria > Pseudomonadota > Gammaproteobacteria > Enterobacterales > Shewanellaceae > Shewanella > Shewanella cutis. Next base: position 579,817 of record NZ_JACSDI010000001.1, read on the forward strand.
CTGCGTAAAACACATCCATGGTGGTCATCATCAGCTGATTATCAAGGTAACGTTTTGCCTGATATTTCCTTAATAACTCGGTTGACCACCAAGGTTTATCCTCGGTTAATGCCGCCTTGATGACCGAAAGCAAGGCTTCAACATCTTTAAATCCAAGGTTAACCCCTTGGCCCGCAAGCGGGTTAATGGTGTGCGCCGCATCCCCTAAAATCACCACATTCGGCTTAAAATAGGTTTTCGCGTGGCGGCGCGTGAGCGTAAAACTGCCTTTGGCTTCGACGGTAAAGTCGCTATCTAACCGAGCGGGAAAATGCTGGCGAATTTGGTCGGCCAACTGCTTATTGTTCAGTTGCATTAACTGTTTGATGCGATTGGCATCATCATACCACACTAACGAGGCATGATTGCCGGGTAACGGTAATAAGGAACGCGGGCCGCTAGGGGTAAATTGTTGCCAAGTCACATCTTGCTGACCTTGGGCGGTTTGGATATTAATCAGCATCGCCGATTGCGCATAGTCCCAACCCGAAATCCCAATGCCCGCCCATTGGCGCACATGTGAGTTCGCGCCATCGGCACCCACCAGCAATTTAGCCTCAAGAGAACAACCAGATTGTAAGTGCACGCTTACCGTATCAACCCCGCGAGCAAAGTGGGCAACGCGCTCAGGGCAAAAGAGCCTAATATTTTCCGATTGTTGCATTTGCTCCCAAAGGGCTAGCTGCACTAAACGGTTTTCAACGATATGGCCTAAATGGCTAGCACCGATTTGGGAGCTGTGGAATTGAGTAATGCAACCATCAAGCTCCCAAGTCTCTAAACCCAGATAAGGCACATTACGCATCTTAAGGAGGCTGTCTAACGCGCCTAACTGCTCGAGTAACTGTTCAGAGGCAACGCTTATCGCCGAAACACGTACATCTAATGCCTGCTCGGGGGAATAAGCCTCGGGCGCAAAGGACTCAATCACTGCAATGTGAAGTCCTTGCTTTGCAAGACCAATCGCCGTTGCCGCGCCCACCATACCGCCGCCGACTAAAATCACATCAAAGGATTGAGTCTCTGATGTTATCGATACGGGTTGCTGTGTTTGGCTCATTGTTCGGCTCATCTTAATTATCACTCTTTTTTGTTCTTTCGACGTTATCTGAGGCACTTTACTCTTACCTAAAGCTCAAGTTTAAAGCGCATCACACCATCGCCGGATTGTAGCAAAAGCATGTCAATTTCAGTTCAAAGGTGAGCAAATGTTGCTAGATGCCCATTTGCTCACAGTTGCTTACAAAGACACACTTTCCCTTTAGGCAATCCCACTACACTCAAGATAACACCGCGGGAATTTGAGGCTGTCTGCGGTATAAAAAGCCCATTTGCTTCTCACTTAGCCAGCCCTCGCTGTACGTATGGGTGACCAGTGAATCCATCTTGAAATAGAGATAGTGAGGATGTCATGAAAACACTTATCCAATTACATATCGCCACTAGCCTACTGATTTGCAGTGTTATGCCAGTAAATGCCGCGCCAACGATGGAAACCATTACCGTCAGTTACCGCGATCCGCTCGATTATGCCTTATATCTCCACACCACGGAAATGTTGAGCGAATTTCGACTCCAAATCCGTGAAGACATTAGCATTCAAGCCCGTAATAGCTTGTTGGAAATGGCAAATACCGTTCAATATAGCCAACCATCACTCGCACAAAACCCGTCAGCCGAGATAAACCTAGCTTCTTTGTGGGTATCACAATCTGATGGGATTAGCGAGTAAAAATGTGGACAAAGCTGGTCAGCAGCCATAACTGCGGGTAAAATGTCGCGCTATTTTGACTGGGCAGTCAGTTTGTCTTTTAACAGGACAACGGCAGCTTGGGACTCTTTTTACAGGGCGGCTTAGGGCAACACAACTGATGAGCAAAAAACTCCATATTAAAACTTGGGGCTGTCAAATGAATGAGTACGACTCATCCAAGATGGCGGATCTGTTAGGCGAATACCAAGGTTACACCTTAACTGAAGAAGCAGAAGAAGCAGATATTCTGCTGCTAAACACTTGTTCTATCCGTGAAAAGGCACAGGAAAAAGTGTTCCATCAGTTAGGTCGCTGGAAGACACTCAAAGATAAAAATCCCGACCTGATTATTGGTGTGGGTGGTTGTGTTGCATCCCAAGAAGGCAAAGCGATTAAAGACCGCGCTCAATGTGTCGACATCATTTTTGGCCCACAAACACTTCACCGTCTGCCAGAGATGATCGAACAAGTGCGCCGCGGCGAAAAAGCCGTGATCGACGTGAGTTTCCCTGAGATCGAAAAATTTGACCGTCTTCCCGAACCGCGCGCCGAAGGCCCAACGGCGTTTGTGTCAATCATGGAAGGTTGTAGTAAATACTGTTCGTTTTGCGTAGTGCCTTACACCCGTGGCGAAGAAGTCAGCCGTCCATCGGATGACATCATCCTCGAAATTGCTCAACTGGCAGAACAAGGCGTACGTGAAGTTAACCTGCTCGGTCAAAACGTTAATGCTTACCGTGGTGCAACCCACGATGGCGGTATCTGTACCTTCGCCGAGCTATTACGCTATGTTGCCGCTATTGATGGCATTGATCGCATCCGCTTCACCACCAGTCATCCAATTGAATTTACACAGGATATTATCGACGTTTACGAAGATACGCCTGAATTAGTGAGTTTCTTGCACTTACCTGTGCAGTCAGGTTCAGACCGCATTCTCACGGCGATGAAACGCGGCCATATGGCGATTGAGTACAAATCTATCATCCGCCGTCTGCGTAAAGCTCGCCCAGATATCCAAATCAGCTCCGACTTTATCATTGGCTTCCCTGGTGAAACCAAAGAAGACTTCGCTGATACCATGAAGCTGATTGAAGATGTAGCATTCGACCACAGTTTCAGCTTCATTTATAGCGCACGCCCAGGTACACCTGCGGCAGATTTACCTGACGACGTTGATATGGAAGAGAAAAAACAACGTCTGGCGATTCTGCAAGACCGCATCACTCAGCAAGCCATGCGTTACAGCCGCCATATGATGGGCACAGTGCAGCGCATTTTGGTTGAAGGCCCGTCGGTGAAAAACCCCATGGAGCTGCGCGGCCGCACTGAAAACAACCGTGTGGTGAACTTTGAAGGCTTACCAAAGCACATTGGCACCTTTGTGGATGTTGAGATTGTCGACGTTTACACTAACTCGCTACGCGGTAAATTTATCCGCGGTGAAGACGAAATGGATCTGCGCCGTAACCTGCGCCCATCGGATATTCTGGCGAAGCATAAGCAAGATGATGATCTTGGTGTAACTCAATTTAAACCTTAGGGGTTTAAATCTTCGGTTCGTGCACCTATATAAAGAGGGCGACTGTGTCGCCCTCTTATTTTATGGCCATAACAACCACCTGCAATTGGTGATTTTCCGTTAGCAATTATGATGGATGGCTCGTACACTGAGATTATCTTCTGATAAGAGGCTGCGATAGCAAACTGACATCGCACTTGGCTTTTCACTCAGCACTTTGCTTGGTATTTGACAATTTGCTTGTTATTTGACAATAGGAGTACTGTTTGTCCAGTAAATTAACCACTATGAATCTGTATCTCGAACCCGCAGAAACCCGCCGTTTGGCTTCACTGTGCGGTCCCTTCGATGACAATATCAAACAGATTGAGCGTCGCGTTGGCGTCGAGATTGTCCGTAAGAACAACCATTTTCAAATTACCGGACTACCACGTCACTGTTTAAGTGCCAATAACTTACTTAAGCAGCTGTATATTGAAACCCAAACGGTTAAAGGCAGTACGCCCGATCTTGACCCTGAACAAGTGCATTTGGCTATTCAAGAAGCCATCGCCCTAGAGCAAGACGACAGCGGTGATGATAAAGCCTTATTTATCAAAACCCGCCGTGGCATCATTAAACCGCGTAACCCCAACCAAAGTACCTATGTGGCCAATATCACACGCCACGATATCACCTTTGGTATTGGTCCTGCGGGCACGGGTAAAACCTATTTGGCCGTTGCCGCCGCAGTTGATGCACTAGAGCGTCAAGAAGTGCGCCGTATTCTGCTCACTCGTCCCGCCGTTGAAGCGGGGGAAAAACTCGGCTTCTTACCGGGCGATTTAAGCCAGAAGGTCGATCCCTATCTGCGTCCGCTCTATGATGCGCTGTTTGAAATGCTCGGCTTTGAAAAGGTCGAACGCTTAATCGAGAAAAACGTTATCGAAGTGGCGCCCCTAGCTTACATGCGCGGTCGCACACTAAACGATGCCTTTATAATTCTGGATGAGAGCCAAAATACTACGGTTGAACAGATGAAGATGTTCTTAACCCGTATTGGCTTTAACTCGCGCGCGGTCATCACAGGTGACATCACCCAGACCGACTTACCAAAGCATATAAAATCCGGTCTGCGCCACGCCATTGAAGTATTAAGCCAAGTAGAAGAAATCAGCTTTAACTTTTTTGTGTCGCAGGATGTGGTACGTCATCCCGTGGTCGCTCGCATCGTTGAAGCCTATGAAGCTTTTGATCGTAAAGAGCAAGCATTAAAGGCCGAGAAAGAGCGCCGCGACTATCAGCACAACGCGTCGCAACCATCATCACAGCTACAGCCCCAAATCCAGCAGGAAGCCTTAAAGCATGAGTCTTGATTTAGCCTTAGATGTGCAATTCGCCACGACGAGCGACTATCTGCCCAGCGAAGAGCAGTTAACTCTCTGGGTAAAAACCGCCATTGGCAACAGTATGGAGCAAGCGGAACTGACCATTCGCATCGTCGATGCGCGTGAAAGCCAAATGCTTAACAGCACCTACAGGGGCAAGGACAAACCCACCAATGTATTGTCGTTTCCCTTTGAAGCGCCGCCAGAAATTGAACTTCCACTGCTCGGAGATCTTGTCATTTGTGCCTCAGTCGTTGAAAATGAAGCGCGTGAACAAGATAAATCCCTAGAAGCCCATTGGGCACACATGGTTGTACATGGTTGCCTGCATCTGCTAGGTTATGATCACATTGAAGACGAAGAAGCCGAAGAGATGGAGTCATTAGAGACTCAACTCATTGAAAGCTTAGGTTTTACTGACCCATATAAGGAACAATAATTAACTAAGATGCCATTCATCAAAGTTAATGAGAAAACTATGAGTGACGATATCCCCCCGAGTACGAACGCCCAAAAGAAAAGCTGGTTTGACAGAGTAAGTCAGTTGTTTCAGGGCGAACCTCAAAATCGCGAAGACCTAGTCGATGTGATTGATGGCGCAGAACAGCGCGAACTGATCTCAGAAGACACCCGCGAAATGATTAAAGGTGTATTGGAAGTTTCTGATATGCGTGTTCGGGACATTATGATCCCACGAGCTCAGATTGTCGCGATTCAAATCGACAATACTGTTGAAGAACTGCTGAGAACCGTTATCGGTTCAGGCCATTCTCGCTTCCCTGTTGTTAACGAAGACAAAGATCATATCGAAGGCATTTTACTGGCTAAAGATTTGATCCCTTATGGTTTCTCAAACAGTGAAGAACCTTTCTCCCTTGATCGCGTGATCCGCCCGGCTGTCGTTGTGCCAGAGAGCAAACGCGTCGATGTGTTACTCAAAGAATTCCGCTCCCAGCGTTACCACATGGCGATTGTCGTCGATGAATACGGTGGCGTATCCGGTCTGGTGACCATTGAAGATATTCTCGAAGAAATCGTCGGTGAAATTGAAGACGAATTCGATCACGATAGCCCTGAAGACACCGAAATCCGTAAAGTCGGTAATACCGTCTATATGGTGAAGGCACTTACGCCTATTGAAGATTTTAACGAAGAATTCAATACCCACTTCAGCGATGAAGAGTTTGATACCGTTGGTGGCTTGGTGTCACATGCCTTTGGCCATTTGCCAGAGCGTAATGAGAGCATCATGATCGAAGGTATTGAATTTAAAGTTATCAACGCCGATACCAGACGCTTAATCCAACTTAGAGTTAAACTCCCCGATCCCAATATCGGTGAAGACGTAGAATAACTTTCTGCGTAAGAATAACTCTCCGTGTAAGAAGAATTATCCGTGCTAACTAACATTCGGGCTTTTGCCCAACAAAAGTCCCGACTGAGTGCGTTACGCCTCGTACTGGCATTTATTTTAGGCGCCAGTACGGCGCTTTCCTTTGCGCCATATTCACTGTGGATTATCTATCCTATCGCCATGGCGTTAGCCCTTTGGCAGAGTGAATCCTTAAACCCTAAAGCCAGCTTCTTCCATTGGTTAAGCTTTGGTTTTGGCTGTTTTGCCGTTGGGATCAGTTGGGTGCATGTCAGTATGGATACCTTTGGCGGGCTGCCACTACCCGCCTCTGTCGCGTTAATGGCGCTGCTGGCACTCTATTTAGCGCTTTATCCTGCGTTAACGGGTTTAGGCTTAGCGTGGTTTACCCGCACGAATAGCCACTCGTTATGGCGTAATCTATTACTCTTCCCCGCACTTTGGACCTTAAGCGAATGGGCCAGAGGCTGGGTGCTGACAGGTTTCCCTTGGATTTGGGCAGGTTATTCCCAAACTGAAGGCCCACTAAAAGCCCTCGCAAGTATCATTGGCGCATTAGGATTAAGTTTCATCATCGCCATGATCGCTGGCGCATTAGCCTTGTGTTTTAGCAAGCGCTACAAAAGTCTGTTGATTTTACTGCCTATTACCGCAGTTGCTGCTTGGGTTGCCCCAAAGCTGTCACAAATCCAGCATACAGGTGAGTCGGTAAAAGTCGCGCTTGTGCAAGGCAATATTCCGCAAAGTATGAAATGGGAACCCGAGGCGCTCTGGCCAACCCTATTGAAATACATGGATTTATCCCGTGAACACTTTGATGCTGACATTATTGTCTGGCCGGAAGCCGCGATTCCTGCACCAGAATCCATGGTGCAAGACTTTTTGGATAATGCCAATAAAGTGGCCAACCTTAACCACACCTCCATCATTACTGGGATTATTAGCCGTCAACAGGAAGACTTTTATAATTCACTGATTGTTCTAGGTAACCATAACCAGAAACAACAAGATAGCCCAGATTATGAAAGCGATGGCAGTAACCAATTTAAGAAACACCATCTGTTGCCGATTGGCGAATTTGTGCCCTTCCAAGCACTGCTGCGGCCGATTGCGCCATTCTTTAATCTGCCCATGTCCTCCTTTGCGCGTGGTGATTACCAGCAGCCCAACCTAAGTGCCCTTGGACATAAAGTTGCACCCGCTATTTGCTATGAAATCGCCTTTCCTGAGCAGCTACGAGACAGCGTCAATCTCGGTACAGATTTACTGTTAACTGTCTCTAATGATGCTTGGTTTGGTACCTCAAATGGTCCCTTGCAACATATGGAGATCGCCCAAATGCGCGCCATTGAGTTAGGTCGCCCTCTGGTGCGCGCCACCAATAATGGCGTCACCGCGGTCGTCGATGAGCATGGCAATATCACAGCTGCACTGCCTCAATTTGAAACGGGCGTGCTGAGTGCCACTATTCCGTTGGTCACTGGCCAAACATGGTTTGCTAAAATAGGCCAAACTCCGCTGTTAATTCTATGCGGTGCTTTGCTGCTCGTCGGTTTTATCCGCCGCCAAAAACAGCAATAGAGTTTAAGTAAATGAATAACAAACAGACTCAAGGTTTTACCTTAATCGAACTCGTGATAGTTATCATCGTGCTGGGAATTTTAGCCGTTATTGCGGCACCTAAATTTATCGGTATGAGTAAAGAGGCTCGGGAAAAAAGTCTGCAGCAACTCCAAACCAGTGTAAAAACAGCCAACACCTTAGCCTATTCCAAAACCCAAATGCCCAGCTTACAGAGCCAAGCTGTCGCAGGGCGAGATGATATTATTGACGTCGACCTCGATGGTGATAATGTTGCCGAAACCCGCCTCAAATGGGGTTATTTAGATAATACCGATATCGAAAAATGGATCGCCAAAGACGATAAACTTAAGATCCAGTATCAAGGGATTGATATTACGTATATTGGCTACGATTTGAATGGCAATACCCTAGTCAACGATGACCAATGTTATTTTCGCTATACCCAAGCATCGGACGCAAATACACCACCACGTTACGATATCAATGCTCAAGGTTGTTGATATGCCGATAAAAAACGACGCTTAGCGTCGTTTTTTATCTCTGGCGCAAACCCAAGATTAAGGCGTCAATGCCTCACGGGTAAATTCCTCATGGTCACATTCGGGGCAATCTGGGATGACACCGGGAAACTCAATGCTCATTTCATGGCCGCAATTGGTGCACACCATAATCCCTTGGCTGACGATATCACCACTCTGATAATAGCCATGGTGTTTAAAATCTTGCGTCAACTCGTGCCACTCCACTTGGCTACGGTCAGTGATTTCACTGAGCCAATGCCAGAGCGTATTCTCCAGGGTAATCAAGGTGGGGCTATGGCTTAAGCTATCGGCATTTTGCTCTCGTAGAAAACTGACAATATCTCGCTTTAAAAATTGTTCCACTAAGGCGAGTTCATCTTCTCCTGCTTGTTCTTTAAGGCGTAAAAACTCCTTCCCTTGAGTGACAGACTTAAATAAATTCTTTGCAGTCAGTGAGTTATCTTCCGCAAATTGCGCTTTCACTTCGTTAATTAAGGCTTGATACAGTCCTAGTAGCGCACTACTTCTATCATTCATAACCAATACTCCTTCATAGAACCTTTTTAATGCATCGCTTCTAGTTTATTCTATGCAGATCTTATTCGCGTCGATATGGCGTTAGATCAAATAAATAGGCGGCACTGCCGGAAATAGCGTGATGCAAGAGCAATATAATCCCTCAGAAATTGAAGCCTTAGTGCAAAAGCACTGGCACGACACCAAAACCTTTGAAGTCACTGAAGATCCGAACAAAGAAAAGTTTTATTGCCTTTCGATGTTCCCGTATCCTTCAGGACGACTCCACATGGGACACGTTCGCAACTATACCATAGGTGATGTCGTTGCCCGCTTCCAGCGTCTTCAAGGCAAAAACGTGCTGCAACCTATCGGTTGGGACTCTTTCGGTTTGCCTGCAGAAAACGCCGCCATTAACAACAAAACCGCACCAGCACCATGGACTTATCAAAATATTGAGTACATGAAAAACCAGCTTAAACTATTAGGTTTTGGCTATGACTGGAGCCGTGAAATCGCCACTTGCACCCCAGAATACTATCGCTGGGAACAATGGTTCTTCACAAAACTTTACGAAAAAGGCTTAGTTTATAAGAAGACAGCTTCTGTTAACTGGTGTCCTAACGATGAAACTGTACTGGCTAACGAGCAGGTACAAGACGGTTGCTGCTGGCGTTGTGATACCCCTGTGGAACAAAAAGAAATCCCACAGTGGTTTATTAAAATCACCGCCTACGCTGAAGAACTGTTAAACGATATCGACACCTTAGACGGCTGGCCTGAGCAAGTTAAGACTATGCAGCGCAACTGGATTGGTCGCAGCGAAGGCGTCGAAATGACCTTCGGTGTTGCTGGTAGCGATAAGTCATTCGATATTTATACCACCCGTCCTGATACGTTAATGGGCGTAACCTATGTAGCGATTGCCGCAGGTCATCCATTAGCTGAAATCGCCGCGCAAACCAATCCAGAGCTTGCCGCCTTTATCGATGAGTGCAAAAACAGCACAACATCAGAAGCCGAACTCGCGACCATGGAAAAGCGTGGTGTCGCGACTGGTCTATACGCCATTCACCCCATTACTGGCAAACAAGTGCCCATTTGGGCGGCTAACTTTGTGTTAATGAACTACGGCACTGGCGCTGTGATGTCAGTTCCTGGTCACGACCAACGCGATTACGAATTTGCGAAAAAGTACCATCTGCCAATCGAAGCGGTAATCAAGCCAGTTGATGGTGAAGTCGACATCAGTGAAGCGGCTTATACCGAAAAAGGCATTCTGTTTAACTCTGGCGAGTTCGATGGTTTAGACTTTGACGGCGCCTTTAATGCCATCGCCAACAAATTGGTTGCTGAAGGTAAAGGCAAACGCCAAGTGAACTACCGTCTGCGCGACTGGGGTGTATCACGTCAGCGTTACTGGGGCGCGCCAATTCCTATGGTGACCTTAGCCGACGGCACTGTGATCCCAACGCCAGAAGATCAACTACCAGTCATTCTGCCAGAAGATGTGGTGATGGATGGTATCCAAAGCCCAATCAAGGCCGATAAAGAATGGGCGAAAACTCAAGTTAACGGTCAAGACGCGCTACGCGAAACCGATACCTTCGATACCTTTATGGAATCTTCTTGGTATTATGCCCGTTACTGCAGTCCACAGGCTGATCAAATGTTGGATCCAACTAAGGCTAACTACTGGTTGCCGGTGGATCAGTATATTGGTGGTATTGAACATGCCTGTATGCACTTGCTTTACTTCCGTTTCTTCCACAAGTTGTTACGCGATGCAGGTCTAGTCAATACCAATGAGCCAGCCAAACAACTGCTGACTCAGGGTATGGTGTTGGCCGATGCCTTCTACTACACCAACGACAAAGGTGCCCGTGTGTGGGTGTCTCCGCTTGATGTAGCGACCACCGAAAAAGACGACAAGGGCCGTATTACTAAGGCTATCGACAAAGACGGCAACGAGCTGGTTTACACCGGTATGTGCAAAATGTCTAAGTCGAAAAACAACGGTATCGACCCACAAGTGATGGTTGAGAAATACGGTGCCGACACAGTTCGTCTGTTTATGATGTTCGCCTCACCACCAGAATTAACCCTAGAATGGCAAGAGTCTGGCGTTGAAGGCGCGCACCGTTTTATCAAACGTCTGTGGAAACTGGCCAGTGAATATGTGGCTCAAGACAACAGCGAAGCGTTAGACGTTAGCAAGTTAACAAGCGAGCAAAAAGCGCTGCGCCGTGAAGTTCACAAAACCATTGCTAAAGTGACCGATGATATCGGCCGTCGTCAGATGTTCAACACTGCGGTTGCCGCGGTGATGGAACTGATGAACCACTTGCAAAAAGCCCCACAAACTACAGGTCAAGACCGAGCCATCATCGGCGAAGCCTTATCTGCGGTAGTGCGTTTGCTGTACCCAATCATTCCACACGTGAGCTTTACTCTGTGGAATGAGCTTGGCAATACCAACAGCATCGAAGATAGCCAATGGCCAGTTGTTGATGAATCTGCACTGGTTGAAGATAGCAAACTCATCGTGGTGCAAGTGAACGGTAAAGTGCGCGCTAAGATCACAGTCGCTGCCGATGCCGACCAAGCATCAGTTGAAGCCCTGGGTATGGCGGACGAGCAAGTCATCAAGTACTTAGATGGTGTTACGGTTCGTAAAGTTATCTATGTACCCGGTAAATTGCTCAGCATCGTAGCCAACTAACATCGTTGATGTGATAAACAGATGCTGTCCACACGACAAACAGGAAACCGCGAAAACTTATGCTAATTAAACGCTTAGCTTTCGCAATCATGGCGCTGGTCATTATGACCAGCGCAGGTTGCGGCTTTAAGCTTCAACGTAGCTACCAAATCCCCGAGCAGCTCAATCAACTCAGTTTGAGCAGCTCGGACGAATACAGCGAACTCACCCGTTTGGTGCGTGAGCGGTTACGTTTGAACAACGTCAAGATTGTCGATGCCGCCAATGATGTGCCAGTGTTAAGGCTCATCACCGACTCCTTAGAGCGTTCGACCCTGTCACTTTACCCTACGGGCAATGTGGCCGAGTATGAGCTTATCTATTTCGTCGAGTTTGCCGTGGCCTTGCCGGGCAAAGAGGCACAGCCTTTCAAGATTGAAATTCGCCGCGATTACTTAGACGACCCTCGCACCGCACTGGCGAAAAGCCGTGAGATGGAACTGTTAGTCAAAGAAATGCGTATTCAAGCGGCCGATAGGATTTTGCAATCCATGGCCAGCACAGAGGTAAATTAATGCAGGGTCCAAATTAATGTGGCACTGCAATAAAATGTGGAGAGTGGTTTAAATGCGTGTTTATCCTGATCAACTCTCACGCCATCTCAATCCGCTTCACGCTTGTTACCTGATTTTTGGTGATGATCCTTGGTTGCTCGAAACCTCCAAGGATCAGATCCGCCAAGCCGCCAAACGCCAAGGGTTTGAAGAGCGCGTTCAGTTAATTCAAGAAACAGGCTTTAACTGGGGTGACTTGACCCAGGAATGGCAGTCCATGAGCCTGTTTTCTAGCCGGCGCATCATTGAGCTAACACTCCCCAACGCAAAACCCGGTGCAGATGGTTCAGCGGCGCTACAAGCGTTACTGCAAACGCCGAATCCTGATGTGTTGCTGATCCTCGAAGGCCCAAAACTCGCCAGCGAGCAGACCAATAGCAAGTGGTTCAAAACCTTGGATGGTTTAGGGGTTTATTTGCCCTGCACTACGCCAGAGGGCGACCAATTCAGACGTTGGCTCGACTCACGCATTGCGCACTTTAAGCTTAATTTACAACCCGATGCGCGCGCTATGTTGTACACCCTCTACGAAGGGAATTTACTCGCCGCCAATCAGGCCATGCAGTTACTACAACTGTTAAGCCCAAGCAAACCTATCGGTGCTGACGAGTTAAGCCATTACTTTGAAGATCAGTCTCGCTTTACCGTGTTTCAGCTCACCGATGCACTGCTGAATAATCGCCAAGACAGTGCTCAGCATATGCTGGCCCAGCTCAATGGTGAGGGTACGGCCATGCCCATTTTACTCTGGGCTTTGTTTAAAGAGCTGCAGTTGCTGCTCAGCCTCAAGAGTGAACAGACCCAAGGCGTGCCTTTAAATAGCCTCTTTGGCAAACATCGGATTTGGGATAAACGTAAACCGCTGTACCAGACCGCGTTGCAGCGCTTAAGCCTCACCCAAATCGAACATATGCTCGCTTTTGCGTCCAAGCTGGAATTGAACTTAAAGCAATTAGGCCATGAAGATTGGACAGGGCTCAGCCACCTGTGCTTATTATTCGATCCTAAAGCCCACAGTCATCTAGCCCATATCAGCTTAGATTAAGGCACTGACTGAATGCGTATCGGAATTTTAGGCGGCACCTTTGATCCCATACATTACGGCCATATCCGTCCAGCGATGGAAGTCAAAGCCAGTCTCAAGCTGGATAAAATCCTGCTGATGCCCAATCATATTCCGCCGCACAAAAACACCACCCACTCGACCACAGCGCAGCGGCTCGAAATGGTCGCGCAGGTATGTGAGGCATTAACGGGCTTTGAGCTGTGTGATATCGAAGCTAAACGCGACAGCCCATCCTATACCGTCGTCACCCTTAAACAGTTAAGTCGGCTTTATCCCGATGACGAACTGTTTTTTATCATGGGCATGGATTCCTTTATTCAGCTGCAAAGCTGGCATAAATGGCAACAACTATTTGAATTAGCCAATATTGTGGTATGTCAGCGCCCAGGCTGGCATTTAGCCGAAGGGCATCCAATGCAGCATGAGCTAAGCGCTCGTCACGCAACGCTTGATGCGTTAAGTCATTCAAGCGAGCCACAACATGGGCGCATCTTTACCGTCGATATCAGCCCACAGGATATTTCGTCCACCCAAATCCGCTCACAATTGGCCTTAGGAGAAATTCCACGGGATGCCCTCCTGCCTGTCACTTTAAATTACATTCAAAAACAACGGCTTTATTTTTCTTAGGCCGAAAATTAAGCGCTAAGAGTACAAACTCAGCCGCTAAGATCGCTAAGAGAATGTATTCCCCCGCTTAAGACTGATATACTAGCGCGCTATTTAAAATGAATGAGGTACATCAGCGTGCAGAGCGCCGAATTAAAACAGTTTGTTGTCGATAAAATCGACGATTTAAAAGCCCGTGACGTCGTGGTAATCGATGTCAGCAACCAATCTAACATCACCGACTATATGGTGATTTGCTCTGGTACATCTAAAACCCATGTTAAAGCTATCGCCGAAAACCTCGTGATCGAAGCGAAAGCCGCAGGCATTCCGCCAATCGGTATCGAAGGCCGCGACAGCAGCGAATGGGTATTGGTGGATATGGGCAACGTGATCCTGCATGTTATGCAAGATCAAACCCGTGATTTCTACCAGCTTGAAAAGCTCTGGTCAGAAAAGCAAGCCTAATGAAGTTGCAACTTATCGCAGTGGGGACACGGATGCCCGATTGGGTCACCCGCGGTTTTGAAGAGTACCAACGCCGCTTTCCTCGGGATATGGCGCTGGAACTTATCGAAATCCCTGCAGGCAAACGCGGAAAAAATGCTGACATAGTGCGCATCCTACAAAAGGAAGGCGAGCAAATGTTAGCGGTGATCCCTAAGGGCAATCACATTGTCACCTTAGATCTTCCCGGCAAAAACTGGACAACCCCAGAACTCGCGAGCGCCATGAATAAGTGGCAACTCGATGGCCGTGATGTGAGCTTGCTAGTTGGCGGCCCCGAAGGTTTAGCCCCCGCTTGTAAAGAAGCCGCCCATCAGAGTTGGTGTCTCTCGGCATTGACCCTGCCCCACCCGCTCGTGCGGATTGTGGTCGCCGAAAGCTTATACCGCGCGTGGAGCGTGAACACCAATCACCCTTATCACAGAGAATAGCGGGATCTTGATGTTAACGAGTGTCAACCACCCGGATGGGATCAGCTGGAGATAGCCTAAGTGTCGCCAAAAAAGCGGATAACCATGCACGACCACGCCGCAGAGGCGTCACTGTTTAAGCGCCGTGCGCTGTTCACTTTTTGTTGTGTTGTCGCCCTCCTTAGCGTGTTGGTGACTAATCTTTATCATCTTCAGGTTGAATCCTATAAAGATTATGCAACACGATCGAATGACAACCGTATTCGGGTCGTCCCCATCGCCCCTAGCCGTGGCTTGATTTATGATAGAAACGGCGTGCTGCTCGCCGAGAACCAACCCTTTTATTCCCTCGATTTGGTGCCTGAGAAAATTGCCAATATGTCTGAAACCTTGGACGAATTGGCTAAGTTAATTGAGATCAGCCCCGACGAGCGCGAAAACTTTACCGAAGCATTAAAGTTTCACCGCCGCTTTAAGCCCTTAACCCTAAAAAATCAGCTGACCGAAGAACAGGTCGCTATTTTTAGCGTGAACCAACATCGTTTTCCTGGGATCACCGTCGAAGCGGGTTTAAAACGTAACTATCCCTATGTCAGTCAGCTCACCCATGTGTTGGGTTATGTGGGCAAAATCAACACCCGAGATCGCGCCCAATTAGAGCGCAACGATCAGTGGAAAAACTATGCCGCTACTAAAGATATTGGTAAGCAAGGCATTGAAAAGTTCTATGAATCACTCTTGCACGGTACGCCTGGCCACTTAGAGGAAGAAGTGAACAACCGCGGCCGAACTATCCGCACCCTTAAAATTGTGCCACCAGAGCCGGGACAAGATATTTACCTCACCCTCGATTTGCAATTGCAGCAAAAAGCCGTGGAATTACTCCAAGGCCATAAAGGTTCTATTGTTGCTATCGATCCAAGGGATGGCGGGATTTTAGCTTTAGTATCCAGCCCTAGTTACGATCCCAATCAGTTTGTTCAAGGGATTAACAGCAAAGATTACAGCGATTTACTAAACGATAAATCGCGGCCGCTGATTAACCGCGCCACCCAAGGCCAATATGCGCCCGCATCAACGGTCAAACCCATTATTGCCCTACTTGGACTGGATGAAAAAGCCGTCACTGAACACACCCGCATTTGGGATCCTGGCTTTTGGCAAATTCCAGGGGTTGAGCGTAAATACCGCGACTGGAAACGTTGGGGCCATGGCTGGGTAAACGTCTACAGTGCTATCGTAGAATCCTGCGATACCTACTTCTATGAATTGGCCTACAAAATCGGTGTCGACCCTATCGCTCGTTTTATGGAGCAATTCGGCTTTGGCCAAAATACCGGTGTCGACATTTTCGAAGAGTCGGCGGGAAACATGCCTTCAAAGGAATGGAAACGCTTAAAATACAATCAGGCTTGGTATATTGGCGACACGATTTCAGTCGGTATTGGCCAAGGTTACTGGACAGCAACACCATTGCAACTTGCCAGTGCAACAGCCATTCTCGCCAATAATGGCCGTCGTTTTCCACCACATCTGTTGAAATCCATTAAAGACAATACGGCCAAAATTGATTCGCCAATTAACGAGTTACCGCCAATTGAGCTTAAAAATCCGCGTAACTGGAAAATCATCAACGAAGCCATGCGCCAAACCGCCCATAAATCCCGCTTCACCGATGCAAGCTACACGGCGGCGATGAAAACCGGTACGGCGCAGGTAATTGGGGTCGCAGAAAACACCAAATACGATGCTAACAAAATTGCCGAGCATTTCCGCGATAACGCCCTCGTTGTCGCCTATGCGCCCTTTGAAAATCCTAAAATCGTGCTGGCAGTCGTCATGGAAAACGCTGGCTGGGGTGGGGCAAACGCAGGCCCTGTCGCTCGAGCCATGCTCGATGAATACATGCTCAGAGACACTTGGAAACCAACACCATGAGTGCCCATCAACGTCAAAATATCTGGCAACGATTACATATCGACTTGCCTTTACTGCTCGGCCTCCTTGCCGTCATGGGCTTTGGCCTCTTCGTCATCTATTCCGCCAGTGGTGAAGACCTTGGCATGATGGAACGCCAAATGTTCAGGTTATTTTTATCCCTATGCGTCATGTTTACGATGGCGCAGATCAATCCTGAAGCACTAAAACGTTGGGCACTGCCGATTTACCTTGCTGGGGTAGTCCTTCTGCTGGCGGTACACTTTTTTGGGGAAATCAATAAAGGTGCACAGCGCTGGTTAAACTTAGGTTTTATGGAGTTTCAGCCATCTGAGCTAATTAAACTCGCCTTCCCCATCACTATGGCTTGGTATATCAGTAAGTTCCCTCTGCCACCTAAAAAGCGTTATCTAGCGGGCGCAGGCGTTATTCTGCTGATACCCACACTGTTAATTGCTAAACAACCCGATCTCGGCACCTCAATTTTGGTTGCGGCATCGGGGATTTTCGTGCTGTTTTTATCAGGGATGAGCTGGGCGATTGTCGGCGGTTTTATTGCCGCCGTATTGGCATTTTTGCCCATTCTCTGGTACTTCTTGATGCACGATTACCAAAGAACTCGAGTGTTAACCCTACTCGATCCAGAGCAAGATCCCCTCGGTGCGGGTTATCATATTATCCAGTCAAAAATCGCCATTGGCTCAGGCGGCCTTTGGGGTAAAGGATGGCTCGATGGCACCCAATCCCAGTTAGAATTTATCCCCGAGCGTCATACCGACTTTATCTTTGCGGTGATCGGCGAAGAGTTCGGCCTGATTGGCAGCATTATCCTGCTTATCATGTATCTTTACATCATCGGACGCGGCTTAGTCATCGCCTCTCGCGCACAAACCAGCTTTGCCAGACTCCTTGCAGGCAGTATCACATTGACTTTCTTCGTTTATGTTTTTGTGAACATTGGTATGGTTTCAGGTATTCTGCCTGTGGTGGGTGTACCTTTGCCCCTTGTCAGTTATGGTGGTACCTCGATGCTGACATTGATGACAGGATTTGGCATTCTGATGAGCATTCATACCCATAGACGTTTTGTAGATAGATAATTTTAGGGACTTTTTAATGCCTATTCTCCGAGCTTATTTAGCTCCATTGGCAGTGTTTTGCCTCAGTTCATACCTTATTGGCTGTTCAACGGCCAACGAACCCGTTAACACTACGCAGCCAACAAGTGTCGCCGTGACAACACCAGCACCAACGCCCGTGTTACCCGAAGCCTTAAAGGCTGAGTTTATCAAAACGCAAATGGCACAAGGCTTTACGAAGGCAGAAGTCGAAACCTTTCTTGCCAAAGCCAAATACAATCAAGCGGTAATTGATGCGATTTCTCGCCCTTGGGAAGCCAAACCTTGGCATAAGTATTACCCGATTTTCTTAACTGAAAAACGTCTCGACGCGGGACTGGCCTTCTGGAAAAAACACGAAAAAGCAATCGCAAAAGCCGCGTCAAAGTACCAAGTTGAGCCGCAAATTATTGTCGCCATTATCGGTATTGAAACTTTTTATGGGCAATACACAGGTAACTACCCAGTTATTGATGCACTCTATACCTTAGGGTTTTATTACGAGCCGAGAGCCACCTTTTTCCGCAAGGAATTTGGCGAGTTAATGAAACTGGTTAAAGAGGAACATTTAGATATCGATAGCCTCAAAGGCTCCTATGCGGGCGCAATGGGTTTCGGGCAGTTTATTCCGTCAAGCTACCGCCACTATGCCGTAGATTTTGATGGCAGCGGTAACCGTGATTTACTCAAAAGCCCTGAAGATGCCATTGGCAGTGTTGCCAATTACTTCCATGAACATGGTTGGCAGTTGCATGCGCCAGTAGCCTTACCTTTAGTCAATAGCAGCCCAACGGCTCCTAAAGTGAAAGTATGGGCAGGTGAAAAGTTACACTACAAGGTCTCAAATATCCTCTCCCCCAGCTTAGCCTTGGCAAAAGCGCGAGATTTAGATGCCTCACAAAAAGCCATGCTTATCGAACTTGAACAAGTGGGTAGTAAAGATTACTGGCTAGGGTTAAATAACTTTTATGTGATCACCCGTTACAACCGTAGTCCTTTGTATTCAATGGCTGTATATCAATTTAGCCAACAACTGAAGCAACAACATGACGCTAAAAAATAATATTTTACCGCTCTTGATGCTCAGTTGCTGTTTTGTATTAGCGGCCTGCTCGAGTTCTAATTCAGCCTCTGCATCTGCCAGTAATAAGAATAAGAACATGGAACCTAACAAGGGTCGCTATTCACTTAAAAACGATAAGATGCCCCTTAATCCACCCAATGTGGATCATGTACCGAATGCGACGCCCAAATATGAACCCTATAGCCGCCGCGGTAATAAGCCCTATACGGTTTATGGTGAGTCCTATACGGTATTAAATTCAGGCGAAGGATTCTCCGAAACAGGCCGAGCCTCATGGTACGGTGAGAAATTTCATGGCTATGAGACGTCCAATGGTGAGCCCTACGATATGTACGGCATGTCTGGAGCCCATAAAACCTTACCACTACCAAGCTATGCCCGAGTCACCAACTTAGATAACAATAAGCAAGTGATTATCCGCATTAACGATCGCGGCCCCTTCCATTCGGAGCGGATATTAGACTTGTCCTATGCTGCAGCTTACAAACTCGGTATGTTAGGCACCGGAACGGCTCGGATTAAATTGGATGTCATCTATATAGGCAGTAAAGCGGCAACCCAGTCAGCTATTGCCAGTGTTCAATCCTCAGGCAACCACTACATCCAGTTAGTGGCCTCTAAGGATAAACAGCGACTCCATAAAATGGCTAAAGATCTAGAAAAGAAATATCAGGTCAAGACCCGTGTACAACCGGCAAACAATATGTTTAGACTACAGCTCGGTCCAATCGGTCAAGCAGAGCTTGCCGATAGATTACTGATTAAAGTGAAGCAAGACGGTTACCCCGCAGGTTATATCGTTTCGGAGAAGTGACCGCTCACATTATGATGTCGATTTAGCTTAAAAATACCACAGATGAAGGAACCTTCACTGAAAACCTTTGTCGAAGAGTGATATACTCGCGAAACTATTTTGCCTTTTCTTTCAATACAACCAAAAAGACGTGCTAAGTTAATGATGAATTTTGTAAAAAGTCCCATTAAGACATTGCTGCTAATTTCGAGTGTTTCTCTTCCTGTTTATGCTGCGCAGCCGATTGTTACCCCTGATGCACCAACCGTTGCCGCCAAGGCTTACGTCTTGATGGATTATTATTCAGGCCAAATCATTGCCGAAGAAAATGCCTACGAAAGCTTAAACCCTGCTAGCTTAACCAAAATGATGACCAGTTATGTCATTGGTCAGGAAATCAAAGCCGGTAATGTCTCCCCCGATGATGATGTCACCATCAGTAAAAATGCTTGGTCAAAAAACTTCTCTGACTCATCAAAAATGTTCATCGAAGTGGGTAAAACCGTAAAAGTATCCGATTTAAACCGCGGCATCATCATCCAATCAGGTAACGATGCCTGTGTGGCGATGGCGGAACATATCGCAGGCACCGAAGGCGCTTTCGTCGACATGATGAACTCATGGTCAAAACAGCTAGGAATGCGTGATAGCTATTTTGAAAACTCCCACGGACTTGATTCAGAAAACCACAAAACGACCGCCTATGATATGGCGCTTTTAGGTGCGGCACTGATCCGCGACGTACCTGAAGAATATCGTATCTACAGCGAAAAATACTATACCTTCAATGGTATCAAGCAATATAACCGCAACGGCCTTTTGTGGGATAACAGCATGAATGTGGACGGTATCAAAACCGGTCACACCTCTGGCGCGGGTTATAACTTAGTCGCGTCAGCCACAAAAGACGGTATGCGTTTAATTTCGGTTGTTATGGGTACTCAAAGTGAAGCCGCCCGTAAAGCAGAAAGTAAAAAACTGCTCACCTATGGTTTCCGCTTCTTCGAAACGGTTACTCCATACAAGGCTGGTGACAGCTTCGTTACCCAACAAATTTGGTACGGCGATAAAAGCACAGTGGATTTAGGTGTCGCTACCGATACACCAATCACCGTCAGCCGTGGCCGCGCAAAAGACTTGAAAGCAAACTTCGAGCTGACTAAGCCACTCGATGCGCCGCTGAAAAAAGGCGAAACCGTGGGCCGCTTATACTTCCAGTTAGATGGTAAAGATATTGCGCAATTCCCACTGGTCACCTTACAAGAAGTCAACGAAGGCAGCTGGTTCAGTAAATTAGTCGATTACTTTAAGCAACTGTTTTCTGGTTGGTTTAGCTAATCCGGCTCACAAAAACTAAGCCACCTTCGGGTGGCTTTGTTGTTTTTGGGGGAGTATCACCCTTGAATCGGGTATAATCGCCACCATATAGTTCCTATTAAACTGGTTATAGAGCACAACGATGTTAAACACGAAATTTGATGAACTGATGGAGTTCCCCTGCGCCTTTCCCTTCAAAGTGGTTGGTGATGCCCATGAAACCTTAACGGACAGAGTGGTTGCGGTAGTGCAAAAACACGCACCGGGCGACTATTCACCAACAGTTAAAGCCTCGAGCAAAGGTAGCTACTATTCAGTCACTATCCGCGTCACTGTGACCAGTAAAGATCATATCGAAACGCTGTACACAGAGCTTGCCAATATTGAAGGCGTACGCCGCGTACTATAAATATTCCTCAGCGCCACAAAGTGTGATCTATCTTACATTTATGGCCAAGAGGCGTATAATAGCGCCACTCAATTCTAGGGGAGAGGTTGCCCTTGCAAGACACCACTTTGCATATTCGGCATCTGGGACAACAGGATTACGAGTCAGTGTGGCATGCGATGCAGCATTACACTGACACTCGTAACAACGATAGCCCAGACGAGCTGTGGATCGTTGAACATCCACCTGTGTTTACCCAAGGCCAAGCCGGTAAAAGCGAACATATTTTGAATCCGGGCGATATTCCCGTGATCCAAGTAGATCGTGGCGGCCAAGTGACTTATCACGGGCCGGGACAATTAGTTGTCTACCCACTCCTCGATATTAAACGCAGTAAGATTGGTGTACGTCAGCTCGTGACGTATATCGAGCAAAGCATCATCGATATGCTCGCCAAATACGCTATCAATGCCTACGCCAAGGCCGATGCACCAGGTGTGTATGTGGATGAGCGCAAAGTGGCTTCTTTAGGTCTTAGGATCCGTAAAGGCTGCTCATTCCATGGCCTAGCACTGAATGTCGATATGGATTTGGCGCCGTTTCGCCGTATTAACCCCTGTGGTTATGCAGGCCTTGAAATGGTGCAATGCAGGGAACTGGGCGGCCCACAAACCGTGATAGAAGCCGGCGACCAACTCATTATTACCCTTAGCCAACTATTGGGCTACCAACATCTCGTTCATCATCAAGGATTAGCAGCGTCATGAATAGGCCTGAACGTTTACAACCCGGAGTCAAATTAAGAGATGCAGATAAAGTCTCGCGCATTCCGGTTAAAATCGTGCCCTCTGAGCGCGAAACCATGTTACGCAAACCCGATTGGTTAAGGGTTAAACTGCCCGCTTCAAACCAACGCATTCTCGATATTAAGCAAGCGTTACGCGCCAACGGCCTGCACTCGGTCTGTGAAGAAGCTTCCTGTCCTAACTTGGCAGAATGTTTTAACCACGGCACCGCGACCTTTATGATTTTGGGCGCAATTTGTACTCGCCGCTGCCCATTCTGCGATGTGGCCCACGGTCGTCCACTCAAGCCTGATGAGCAGGAACCCGTTAAACTGGCACAAACCATTCGCGATATGAAGCTGAAATACGTGGTTATTACCTCGGTTGACCGCGATGACCTGCGTGATGGCGGTGCCCAGCACTTTGCCGACTGTATCCGCGAGATCCGCAAACTCAATCCCGAAATTAAGATTGAGATCTTAGTTCCCGATTTCCGTGGCCGTATCGACGCCGCCCTCGACATTCTGTCGACCGAGCCGCCTGATGTGTTCAACCACAACCTCGAAACCGCACCAATGCATTACCGCAAGGCGCGTCCAGGGGCGAACTATCAATGGTCACTCGACCTACTGAAACGCTTTAAAGAGCGTCACCCAAATGTACCGACAAAATCGGGACTGATGATGGGGCTAGGCGAAACCAACGATGAAATCGCTCAAGTGCTGCGCGACTTACGTGAGCACAAGGTCGAAATGTTGACCTTAGGCCAATATCTGCAGCCGTCTAAGTTCCATCTACCGGTTGAGCGTTACGTGTCACCCGCAGAGTTCGATGAGCTTAAAGCCCTTGCCGATAAGCTTGGCTTTACTCACGCCGCCTGTGGTCCATTAGTGCGCTCAAGCTACCATGCAGACCTACAAGCTCAAGGTAAAGAAGTGAAGTAACATTCGCTTTATTAACGCCATAAAAAACAGCGCTAATGCGCTGTTTTTTTTTACATCTACTTCGAAAACCTTATGCCGTTTCGCTTAAGGCTAAATCCATCAAAATCGCATCTTCTTTGCCCTCAGCCAAAGGATAATAGCCTTTGCGACGTCCGGTTTCGACAAAGCCCAACTTCCGATAGAGCGCGCGCGCCGCAAGGTTTGATTCGCGAACCTCTAGCATCAGTACCACGGCCTTGGTAGCCTTAGTGCAGTCGATAACCGCCGAGAGTAGCAGATGCCCATACCCTCGCCCTTGTTGTTCTGGCGGCAAACAAATATCCAGCAGCGTTGCCTCATCGACAATCTGCTGCACAATCGCGAAGCCGAGTAACTCGCCATCGCTTTGCATTAATCCTATAACGCGGTACAAATGCCCAAAACAATCAGCAAGATTATTCTCACTCATAGGATGGGAATGGGCACTCGCTTCAATGCGTGCCATTTGACTCACATCCGTTGGCGTCAGAAGCACAATTTGCAACGATTCACTATGGGTTTTAAGGACTTGATGACTCACGGGACAATCCAAATTAAAAGGTAACTCACGATGATTAGGCCGTTAATTGCTGCTCACGCCACTGGCAAATCTGTTCCCACAAGGCACGCTTTGCCTCACTGCTAGTTAGTAATTCAGCTAAGGGATCCGACACTAACCAAGCCACTCTCGGTCTAACCCTATGGCAGCGTAAATCCCAAACTATGGTTTTGCCCTTATGTGGCTCAGTGTTGAACTCACAGTCATCCTTACTGATCCCAATTAAGCCAAGGACAGTATCAATCAGTGGCTCGGCGGCTGGAAGGATATTATCTGCATCCCAAACCACTTGATAAGGTCGCACTTTGGTATCTCGAAGTCGCCAAAATGTGATATCCATCGCAGCTAAATAGGCTGATTTATTCATGGGTTAAAAGGGTTTTCACTCAAAACAGACATGAGCTAAAGGATACCAGCTATAGGCTATTAATGTTATGCCACCAAGTTAATCCTTCAATAAATCACTCTCCAAATTGGACTAAAATCTAAATAACCGATTAAAGAAATCTATTTTAACCGCTTTTTACATTTAATTATTCTGGTAATCTAACGCCATTGAGTAGGACAATAGGAGGAGAATTCCATGATTAACATCGGCATCAACCAAGCTCATAGAGAAGAAATCGCTGCAGGGTTAAATCAGTTATTGGCCGACAGCTACAGCCTTTACCTTAAAACCCACAGCTTCCACTGGAACGTCACAGGTCCCATGTTCACCAGCTTGCACTTATTGTTTGAACAACAATATACCGAACTGGCCTTAGCGGTAGATTTAATCGCCGAACGAGTACGAGCATTAGGCGCAAGGGCATTAGGCTCCTATTCGGCCTATGCCAAGTTGACTGAAATCAGTGAAGATCAAGGTGTCACTAAAGCTGAAACCATGATCCGTGAACTGTTAAGCGACCAAGAAGTAGTGATTAGAAATGCCCGTGCCCTTTATCCCTCAGTCAGCCAAGCTAATGATGAGGCCACTGCGGATTTACTCACTCAGCGTATCCAAATCCATGAAAAAAATGCTTGGATGCTACGTAGCTTATTAAGCGAATAATTTCCCTTTCATCATCCCTAAGCAAAATGGCCGAGCAACAGATGCTCGGCCATTTTTATTTACAGATACTTCAACCAAGCTTGCTGGCTTTGGTTTTTGTAGCGACTAAACCAGCTCACCGGATAATAGAATAAAGGGATCAAAACTAAGCTAATCAACCACACCCACCCCATATGCGCAACGCCAAATAGCTCACCATGGTTTGCACCAAATAACCCCTTCGCGACCGAGTACAGCAACAGCAACACATACAAGTGCAGGATATAGAAGAACATAGGCACTGAGCCAAACACAGCTAACGTCTGCCCAATCCAACTAAATAGGCTACCTGCAGCGAAATAACGCTCAAACAACACTAGACCACAAAACATGCCCCCTAAGGTCACCAACAAAAAGCTCAGCGATGGCGGGTACTTAGTCAGATTAAACACTGACATTAAGGTTTGACCGATACTCTCTCCAACCTGCCAAGGGAGCGTCTCACCATAGAGATTAAAGCCACGCAGCAGACAAAAAAGCGCAAAACAACCCATTCCCAACAGCATTAATCTTTGCTGACGCTGCCAAGCCTCGAACTTGCGACTGAATAATGGCCCAGCCACATACCCGAGTAAAATCACGCCTATCCAAGGCAGCAGCGGATAACTAACTTTCAGCTTAAGGTCGCCCTCGGCAATTAAGTAACCTCTATCATGCAGAATCGTCCATAGACTATAACCCCAAGTATCGGGTTCAAAATGAATGGGCGACAACAGGTTATGTCCAAAGACGATCACTAATCCCAAGAGTGCCATCCACAACCTTGGCAACTTGATGAGAGCAGCTAAGGCCAACATACTAAGCCCTATCACCCAAATCACCTGTAACCAGAGAGTGTGGTAATTTCCCATCCATGAAAAATTAATCACCAGCACTTCAAGGGCGATCAAAAAAACTCCCCTTTTGAGTAAAAAAACACGTACTGAGCGAGGCTCGCCATGACCGCGATTTGCATAGAGCCACGCGGATACTCCGGTTAAAAAAACAAAAACAGGCGCACAAAAGTGCGCGGCAAAGCGACTGACAAAGAGACCCCAAGTTGTCGTGCTCAAATCCATAGGATCGCTCACCTGCATATGCAGGAAAAACCGCTCGCGCACATGGTCGAGCAACATGATAAGCATCACTAAGCCGCGCATCATATCGATACTGTTAATGCGACTTCGCCCGTGGGATTGCGGTTCCACCGGCTCAATCCCACTTGATACCGGTGAATTAGAACTCATAACGCACACTCACTTTAACATTACGTGGCTCACCCGGTACGGCCCACAGCGCCGAATAACTGCTGGCAATATAGTGCTCATCCAACAAGTTATCGACATTGAGCGCCAGACTTACGCTTTCGCCAAGGTGAGTAGCGAAAAACACACCAAGCAGCTGATAACTCGGTAATTGAAAACTCGGATCGGCCGAATCCCCCAAGCGAGAATCCACATAACGCCAAGTTACGCCCAAATGACCATCAATCGAAAAATCATTTAAGTCCTGCTTAAGCACTAAACTGCCAGTATGTTTAGGCACATTGACTAGCGGACTTCCGGCAGGAATAAGCACGCCCCAGTCCAGATTGAGACTATCGTTTGCGGTGCGGGTATTAAGATAGGCATAGGATAATTTAGCCTCTAAGCTCTCGGTCAGCTCTGCCGCTAAATCCAACTCAAGACCGGTACTTTTGGCTTCGCCTAAGGTCGCCGAAAAGCCCACATTCACCGGATCTGAGGTCAAGATATTGCTCTTTTGCGCATCAAACCACGCCAGACTGCCATTGATTGGCAGCAACTCAAACCCAGTGCTATTGAATTTAATACCTAGCTCAACTGATTGACTTTCTTCGGGTTCGAAAGGATTCCCCGCATAGTCAGTGCCTGAAAGCGGCAAAAAACCTTCCGAATAGGAGCCGTAAAAGCTTAACGCCTCAGACCATTGATAGACTAACCCCACCTTAGGGCTGACTCTTTGGTCGGTTTGGTCAGACAAGCTGTCTTTTACCTGCTCAGCGATTTCCTGACGATAACGATCAAACCTTAAGCCAAGATGCAATTTCCAGTGCTCGGTCAAATCCAACTGATCTTGTAAATAGGCACCCCAGGCATTTTGCGTCTCACGATTTTCGTACAGCAAACTGACATCAGGCTGAGCCGCGCCATACTGCGGCACAAAAATATCGATGGCATAGGCTCCCTTTTGGCCGCGATAGCGGTAAAGCCCTGTTTTAAGTCGGTAATGATAGGCATCAGCCCCCAAAAGCAGATTGTGTCTAAGCCCGCCAGTATCGAACTGACCACTTAATTCCCCCCGCACAGAATGATCCTCTGAGGCGTAATCCCGATAACGATGTTGTCTGGTTAACGTTCGCCCATCGTCATATAAGGATTGGCGTCCCTTGGCTAATTCCGCATCTGAAGAATAGCCATTCAAACTCGAATCGCGGTAGTTGTAACCAGCGGTAAGCGACCAATCATCGCTCAACTCATACTCATTGGTTAACTGATGCCCTGTGGCATCGACCCTTGTTGCACCATCATTGGGTTCACCCAAATAACGCGAACGGGGCACGGTATTAAAGTCGTTATTGAGTACCACAAAACCACGGTCAAATAGCTGTTCTTGTTTAAGATATTCAACCTCATACAGGAGCGATGACTTATCCGACAGTTGCCAGCGTAGCGATGGCGTGACGATCTTTTTATCGCTAAATACATGATCGCGAAAACTGTCATGCTCCTGCCAAGCGCCATTGATCCGAAAGGCCAAGGTATCGGTCAGCCCCGAAGTAAAATCCCCTTCTAACCGATATTGATCAAAACTCCCCGCGGAGGCTTTTAAATAGCCCTGCGCCTCGTACTGCGGCTTTTTAGTCACAATATTCACAGTACCGCCCGGCTCCGAGCGTCCATAAAGCGCCGAGCCTGGGCCTTTGAGGATTTCCACATAGGCCACATTCGATAAGTCCCTGTGGCCACTAAAACCTCGGCCACCATTAAAGCCATTGATTAAATAGCCCGACGGCATATTTTCATTACCTGGAAACCCGCGTAGGGAAAAGCTATCCCACAAAACGCCGCCATTGTTTTGCCGCGCGACACTGGCGGAATAATCCAGCAAATCTTGGAAACGTGTCAGCCCTGAGTCTTTAATCAGTTGCTCATCCAGCACGCTAATGGCTTGGGGAAGCTCAGTTGCAGGCACATTGCCACGATAGGCCTGACGATAATGAATACTTAAACGCTCGATATCGCTATCTCGTATCGCCGTATTGTGAAGGGCATCCTCTACCGCTAACACAGTTAGACTCGAATCAAACACAAATAACACCACGCCCAGCAGCGCTGCGCGATTGCTAATAAAGTAAGCAGCCATGTTAACTCCAAAATATAAACAGCATTACGCGCCTTGGTTAAGCCAAGGCGCTCAAATTAATTTAAATAGTTTTTGAAATAGTAAGTTAGGCTGTTACTGGAGGAGCACGGCTATTGAAGTGTCGCCAAAATGGCGTCTTAAAGGAAACGACACGAAACTCAACTGAAATATAGGTCTGTTTCGCGAGCTGAAAATCAAAGGATGAATAAGAAATGGCATGCTGTAACGGGTGCTGATGCAGACACAGCACACAATCGGCCTTGGCATCATCACTGGCATGGGCAACGCTGTGGGCCGCAAGCGCAACAGACAACAGCACTAAGATGGCAGCAAGCCATAGTGCCAATGTGCGTCTTGGTTGCATCACAGAATTCAAGCCATACATCCTCAAACCAAAGGGCTTGCGATTGTATGTTAGACACGACGAAAGTTGCAAACACCTTTAGTTAACAAATGTAAGCAAATGCACCAAGGAAAAATATAATTTACGGACAAAATAAAACGGCTCGCATATTTCTATGCAAGCCGTTGTTTTATTTGGCAGGGGTGGCAGGACTCGAACCCGCAACCATCGGTTTTGGAGACCGCTGTTCTACCAATTGGAACTACACCCCTGTTGACGTGGGGCATTATGCTAAAAGCACTCTCAAAGGTAAAGGACTTTTTATGACAAACTTAATTAACTGAGGTTTTTTCAAACAAGTTTGATATCTACTGTTGATTTAATTGGCATAAAGCTGAAAAAGTCAGCATCTCACCCTGTCAATCGCTATCATAAATTCCAGTTTTGAGTACTAAAGCGCATGACTAAATCCCCAAAGATGCCAAAAACGCTATGCTTGGCATGGCTTGCCCCCATGAAAGCATTACATTACGACCTAACAATTTGGCATGATGGCTAAGGAGTTCACCTTAATCTTCAAGGGTTGAGATAAAAATCCGCCGTAAATCATTGTCCCAAAGTTGAATAATTTTGCGCGTTTTATCCTTGTTCCAAAAACACTTACCAAACAAGATAATCCCTGCACCTTCTAAGTCACGTTTATCCGTAATGTTAAACTGCTTAAACAATTTGGTTTTGACCACCTCAATAGGAATACCGATATCCTTGCTATCTGCCGGATTTAGCCAAGTCATCAAAGGATCGCAATGGGACAAGGTGCCCCAATACAGATGGGGTTTATTATCCGTCGGATCGGCATCGGCGAAATTCACAAACAGATTCTTCGCCCGCCAGCGGTACTTACGCTCATCATCGGTGTAAACCCACAGATCAGATTTAGCGAGGTCGGAGCCACGCAGTAGGCTATGGAGTAACTTTTCTAACCCTTGGCTTGGAGTACGCTTTGCCATGATGGCTATTTCAGGCTTATCGACCGCGACCTGATAATCAGCTTTAGGCTCCTGTACTGACTCTAATGGCTCGGTATCATGTGCCGTTTTATTTTTGGCTCCAACCTCTTGCTCTTGGCGAGCATTGACGTTGAGCGCTGAGTTAGAGGGTCTCTTATTACTGGGATTGAGCGAAAAATCGATCACTAAGGCATCGGCGTCGAGCAGTTGTTGCTGCACTTCGAGGGCATCTTGTTCTTCTCGGGATTTTTGCGCAGACGGATTAAATTCAATGCAATCGTGCTCATGGTAACGGGAGCCAAAACAGGCTGCCTTACCATCCTTAGATGCTTTACGAAAATAGGCTTTGCCGTAGCAGGCGGGGCAATATAAATGCTGGCGTAAATGCTCAATTTCAGCCTCGGGTAACAGCTGAAACTTGAACACACTGTAAGTGACACCGGTCTGAGCATTAGGATTAAGTCGTAGTGGCGACGAAGCGTGCTCTGCCGCAGCCTCGGTTGTGAGTACGCAAATCGCATCCAACATCGCTCGTCTCCCTAATACTAATCTTCGCGACCTTATCTTAAGTCTTAAGCAGGATGAAAATAACTCGCTAATCGTGCGGCTAAACTCGGCGGCAATAAGGGTTTATTACCGACCGTTGTTTTGCCATAAAAACCTTGCAGCTTGTCGATTAACTGCCAAAAACACAGGTTCGCCGCCAATGCATCGAGGGCGGCGTACTGAATTTGCGCTGGGGATAAAGGCACTTGCTGCCAATTCGAAAGGGTAATTTTTTTAGGTTTGTCGATACGCTGGTGCAGCAATACCGCCACCAATTGCCGCGTGCCCATTTCCTTCCCCGCGCCGAGTTGCGCCATCGCCCAATTAAGATCGAGTCTGGGCGAGACGAGAATGTTCCAGTCTCGCTTAAGGGCTTGGCCATCGCCCCTTAATCCAATCCCCACTTTGAGGATCTGCTCATTTTCGAGCAAAGGTTTAAGCTCGGCGAGCCTCTCACCCAATACCGCCTGCTGAAATAAATAGCAGGTATCGGAGGTCGCCAATTGCACTAAGCTCAAGGGATGTTGAACGCCCGGCTCAAAGCTTGCCCGCGTTTCGGTATCAAATCCTAATACAGATTCACGGCTAAGTTGCTGTAAGGCGGTTGCCAAATACTCGGGCGTGACCCACTCAACATGCCTGCTCTGTAGCGATAAAACCGGTAGCAAAGTAAGCTCGGCATCGGTTAAACGCGTGGTTAAGGCAAGTTTCTGCTGAAACCATGCAAACTTGAGTTGCGATTCGGGCGCTGCTAAGTCTCCCGCTTGGGACTCAAGCAAACCAGCCAGATATTGATTCCCCGCCGTATCCATCGCCGCAATAAGCTCGTCGGCGTGTTCGCCTAATTCCTGTCGCAGCCAAGCCAACTTATTGGGAGAAAGGCAATTACGCATTAATTGCATTGTATCGACCTTGAGTGCTGGAAATAATAGCGGCGAGCACCTTCGCGCTCGCACAACTCGGATTAGCTGACGCTATAATCGCCAGCTATGAAAGGATGACAACGGATCAGCTACGCAGTTTTTGGAATCCTGTCATCAGCAGTACTGCCACAGCGCCCGCCGCAATACCAAAGAGTGCGTTAAGCACACTCGGCGTCAATAAACCAAGCACAGGGCCAACTAGGGCAATAGTTTCCACAAATTGCTCGGCATGGTGAATTTGCTCGCTCACCCAATGCAGGCCATGGGTTAGAATCCCGCCGCCCACCATAAACATGG
This sequence comes from Shewanella cutis, assembly GCF_022410515.1. Lineage (GTDB taxonomy): Bacteria > Pseudomonadota > Gammaproteobacteria > Enterobacterales > Shewanellaceae > Shewanella > Shewanella cutis. Next base: position 610,914 of record NZ_JACSDI010000001.1, read on the forward strand.
CTGCCGTACCAATAATGGTTAAACTCTTCATCAATAGGGGCGCAGCGCTGAGTAAACCAAAGCCCACTTTACGATTAAAGCGTGTGAAACTTGATTCGCCCTCACGCTGGCTGAGGTACAACCCCGCATCATCCATTTTTACAATGGCCGCCACTAATCCATAAACGCCAACCGTCATGACAATACCGATAACGGCGAGGGTAAAAAACTGGGTCGAGAGTGACTTATCTGCAACTATGCCTAAAGTAATGGCGATAATCTCCGCCGAGAGCACAAAGTCGGTACGGATTGCGCCCTTTACTTTTTCCTTTTCATAGGCCGCTAAATCACTAATCTCTGGCACATCAGGTTCAGCCTGCGCTGAATGTTTATCTTTTCGGTGGCTATAACTGTGATGTAATTTTTCAAAGCCTTCAAAACATAAAAACAAGCCACCAAACATCAATAATGGTGTCACCGCCCAAGGGATAAAGGCACTGATCAACATGGCCGCTGGCACTAAAATCAATTTATTGCGAAACGAGCCTAAGGCCACCGCCCAGACAACCGGTAATTCACGGTCGGCACTCACGCCTGTCACCTGCTGCGCATTCAAGGCTAAATCGTCGCCCAATACCCCTGCGGTTTTCTTGGCCGCAACCTTACTCATCAGTGCCACATCATCCAAAATGGATGCAATATCGTCGAGTAAGGTTAATAAACTCGCCCCTGCCATACATACTCCCTTAAACCAATGGTTTTGTTTTTCCGATTCTGCTTTGGCAATAGTAACTTAGTTAGATTAAGCCCGTATAGAGAATCGTCAATAGTGAAATGTATTTCATCTAAGGGCTGAACTTTAGTGCTCAAGCTGTATTTAGATGAAATAAGTGAGCGCTGCTAGCGGGATCACAGCCACAATGCAATTGCACCACATTGTTTGGCTGAAAAGAGTATACTAAGCCCAGAATTTTTTACTCATTTGCCATTACAGGATGTCAACATGACTCAAGATGAAATGAAAAAAGCCGCAGGCTGGGCTGCCCTCAAATACGTTGAGAAGGACAGCATTGTGGGTGTGGGCACAGGCTCAACCGTTAACCACTTTATCGATGCTTTGGCGACCATGAAGGCTGATATTGAAGGCGCAGTATCAAGCTCTGAAGCTTCAACTCAAAAAATGAAGGCCCTTGGCATCCCGGTTTATGACTTAAACAGCGTCGATAAATTATCTGTGTATGTCGATGGTGCCGATGAAATCAACGGCCACATGGACATGATCAAAGGTGGTGGCGCGGCATTAACCCGCGAAAAAATCGTTGCAGCCGTGGCGGAAAAGTTTGTCTGTATCGTGGATAACACTAAGCAAGTTGATATCCTGGGTGAATTCCCACTGCCTGTTGAAGTGATCCCGATGGCGCGCTCTTACGTGGCTCGCCAGTTGGTAAAACTGGGGGGTGATCCTGTTTACCGCGAAGGCGTTATCACAGATAACGGTAATGTGATCCTCGATGTTTACAATCTTAAGATCCTCAATCCGAAAGAATTAGAAGATAAGATCAACGCCATTGTGGGCGTGGTCACTAATGGTCTGTTCGCAAAACGCGGCGCCGATGTGTTACTGGTTGGTACTCCTGAAGGCGTGAAAACCTTTACCGCTTGAGGTGAGTCGAAAGAGACCAATGCGAGAAACAAAATGCCGATGCAATTGCATCGGCATTTTTTATAACGTTTACACAATCAAACGATTACCACACTCGCGCAACTAAGCCCTTGAGGTAAAACCCTTCGGGGAAGGCACTACCAATCGGGTGATCGCTCGCCTGGCTTAAACGCTCAATAAATTGGATCTCACGTTTGGCATCCAAAGCTGCATCGGCAACGATTTTTTGGAACAGATCCGCTGGCATTAATCCCGAGCAAGAGAAGGTCAACAGCACGCCGCCTGGATTTAATAATTGCAGCGCAATCATATTGATATCTTTATAACCACGACAGGCACCGTTGAGCTGTGATTTGTTATCAGCAAACTTTGGTGGGTCGAGTACGATCACATCGAAGGTTTTACCTTCATCGCGGTACTGGCGTAGCAACTTGAACACATCGGCTTCGTTGTAATGCACATTGTCATCACTTAAGCCATTGACTCGCATGTTCAAACGCGCAGTATCGAGGGCAAGGGCCGATACGTCCACGTTTTCAATACTGGCCGCGCCCGCTTTAGCGGCATAGAGGCCAAAGGTACCCGTGTAGCAAAAGCAGTTTAGTACCGATTTACCCTTCACAAAACGGGCGGCGATGGCACGGTTATCCCGCTGGTCGAGGTAGAAACCAGTTTTATGGCCCTTAGTCACATCGACGGCGATTTTGATGCCGTTTTCTTCAATAATGACTGGCATCTCAGGTAGTGTGCCGTGGAGCAATCCCATAGTCGCAGCTAAGCCTTCTTTTTTACGGGAATCGACATCCGAGCGCTCGTAAATCGCGCAATCTGGATAGAGTTCGGCAAGCACATCAACAATGGTGTCACGCCATACATCGGCGCCCATGCTCAGCAATTGACACACCAATACATTGGCATATTTATCAATGGTGATACCGGGTAAGCCGTCGGACTCAGCGGCAATTAAACGGTAACCTGTTAAGCCTTGTTCACGGATCAAATCATCGCGGCCAGCTTGAGCACGCAGGATACGGCGCTTAAAAAACTCACGGTCAATTTGTTCTTCGCGATCGAAAGTCCAAATCCGTACTTGGATTTGAGACTCAGGAGACCAAGCACCACGGCCCAACCAATGGCCATCATGGGCAACCACATCGACGGTCTCGCCCGCTTCAGGTTTACCTTTAACGTTGTGGATCCCATTGGAAAAGACCCAAGGATGACGACGCTCAAGGGACTTTTCGCGACCGGGTTTAAGTTTGATTCTGATAGCCATAGTACCGCCTTTGATAATTGTACCGCCTGTGTTTTGTACCGCCGTAATCAATAGTACCGCTCGAACACTAGGCGCCGCCCTCTAAAATGGAAGCGGATAATATACCTAATATGGTTCCAGTGCGAGCTATCCACCCAAAACACCACATTCCCATACGCATGGTCTGCGATCATAGCCTAGTTTCACAGCTAAAACCTTGCTAATAGAGCTGTAAACGTTCGAGATTAGAGTTTGTTCTGGCATACAGCCCGACGTTATCGCAACTGAGGTTAAGTGATAAATAAATCCAATCAACATCATAGCCAAGTGTTTTTTACCTGCTAACGCCGCAGTGCCAATTCCACCCATACTGGGGCATGGTCGGTACTGTAGGCATCGCGCTCATATTCGGGCCGCACGAGGTGCCTATCGCAGGTTTGATAATCCACCACCTGAGCCAAACTGCGGCTATCACTGGCATCAAACTCATTGGAGAGCAACACATAATCCAGCACAGATCCTTTAGGGCCATAGTAATGGGTGGGCGCCCTATGCTCACTGTAGTGGCTAGCGTTATCGGCTACATTGGCTTCGATAAACAGCTTATAGGCATCTTGTAATCGATAGTGGCCAAACACTTGTGCTAACGCCGCATCGGACAAATGCCCCAGCCCCGCCGCCTTGATATCGTTGCTGTGAAGATGCTCGCCTTGGAGCGTTAATGCATCCAACGCTCCCATAGATAAACTATCGTTAAAATCACCCATCAGGATCACCGGATATTTCGCGCTCTGTCTTCTGGCGAGTATGGCATGGAACAGCAATGCCGCCTCGGCGCCCCGCTGCATGGTCGAGGCCCAGCGCCCGAGGGCCTGTTCGGTTAATAACTTAGTCTCGGCGTGTAACTTAAGATCCGACGGTGCATTTAACGACAAACCCAAAGGATGCGGCTCAAGAGCTAATCCCGGCCGCTTAGATTTAAAATGCACCACATAACAATCACAGGGGCCAATCTGCGGCACCGCCACCGTCGCCCGTAACACTTTACGGCTAAAGCTAAATTCGCTCGACAGACCCATCGCCGCCACTAAGTGCACCTCTGGTTCGATAGCGTGTACCTCTAGGATTGGAAAGCGAGACGCAAGTGCAACCACTGGACTTTCATAAATGTAATCACTGACCAAAGTGGCGCTATCGACTATGGCAAAATGTGTTAACCCTTGCTGCGCCGTGAGTTGCTTTAATGGCTCAGGGCTAAACACTTCCTGAAATCCGACAATATCAGGATGATATTGGTTTAACAGCTCGCTAAACCACTGACACTTTTTTTGCCATTGACCATGGCTATAGATATTTTCAAAATCGTAAAAAGCTAAAGGTGGTTCAATAAAATTAAAGAGATTGATAGTCGCAATACGAATATTCGAGTGGCTGTTTTCAGCCAAAATGGACTGCTGTTGGGAAGCAAATGTCACAGGTGATTCCTCTTTAGCCAAACCGTCGCGCTAACTAAATGCGCCTTTTAACAGATTGCGATGAATAGATTTTATCATTAAATCCGTCCATTTACCGATGCTGCACAACAACGCTCGAAAAACCTCAACATTCATCAAAATATCGCACACTCACTCCAAGCCAACCTTTTAAAAACCAAAATGCAGCAAAATAAAAAACCAAAACAACAATCAACACAAAAATAAAAACTAAATTCAAACATAAATATAGGCAATTGCCTATTGGGTTGACTTTCATCGTCAGCGGTTTAGAATCTAGCCGATTTTATCATTAGGAGACCCACTGTGGGCACACACATAAGCGACAGTAGATGCCCTGTCCAAAAGACAGGATTAAACGCCTAGCACTAGCCCGCAATATTTTGCTGCTACCTGCTAAGCAGGGTAGTAGCGTGACATCTCTCACTCCACTCCCACACATTCAATTTCAGACCTTGATATTAGCCAGTCACGCCAGCGCTAACGCTCGCCTATTGGTTTTTTTTCCGGCATTAAGCTGGAGGACAAGTGCTGCCCATTGAATACATCTTCACGCCTATTTTGCCCCAGTTGGCTCCCAAAACTTAGGGAGTTTAACCATGGCGTACACAAACAAACCATTCACCTTTTCTCTTCAGCCTTGGGCATTCTTTGGGCTGTGCATTAGCGTCGCAACAAATGCCTCCCAACTCGATGTGGATGATCCCACCGTTGCTGAGCACTGCGAACTACAGCTAGGTTGGCAACAGCCAAGATCCGATCACAACACAAAGCAGATAAATACTAGCGGAACCTGCAACCAAGGGCGATGGGAATGGCACTTAGGTTTTGAACATCAACACCTAGGCGTTGAAAATCAACTCTTAGCTTTTGAAAATCAAAGAGACAGCAGCAATAACGAACAGCAAACCGAGCTGGGCATTAAGTTGCCCTTACATGTCGACACGGGCCCTTGGCAGAGCGCCCTGGCCATTAATCTGCAACACCATCATCAAGACAATCACCCCATTGCCGCAGAAGTGCTCGGTATTATGGGATATCAAATGGCGGAGCAGGATTTACGCCTCTATAGCAATTTGGGCTTTTATCAACATGCGGCTCAGTCGCCGCAACTGATCGCGGGCGTCGCCATTGCCTTAGCGCCGAGTGAAGATCAGCAATGGGTCGGCGAAATTTATCGCAAGGCATCCGAAGCACACACCTACCGGCTTGCCTATCAATGGTTACTCAAAAGACGGTTCCAACTCGAATTCAGTCTAGGCAACGACCTTAAGGGAAGCGCCCTGCAATTCGGTGCAGATATCACTTTTTTCTTTAAATAATAGCTCGTTGGGAGAATGACCTATGAACATGAACAACAACCAAAAAAACACTAAGCAAATTATCTTAGCCCTGCAAATCATCCTAGAGCAGCGCGACAGCGCTGGCATGGTCGCCTTGGCCAAAGAGCGCCATCCCGCGGACATTGCCGCCGCGCTCAGTACCTTTAGTCAGGCGCAGCAATTAGTGTTTTTGCAACTATCACCGGCAAAAGTTGCCGCCGATTTACTGCGCTATTTAAGCGATGATCAGCAAGCCGCGTTAGTGCAACAGCTTGATAAAGCAACATTATCGTCGCTCTTGCTAACGATGGCGGCGGATGAACGCGCCGATCTCTACAATCTGCTCGAACCTGAGCAGCAAAAACTCTTCTTGCCCGTGTTAGCGCAGGCTAAACGGGAAGATCTGCGCACCTTAGCGGCCTATGACAAAAGCAAAGTCGGTGCTGCGATGACCTCAGATTATACCCTGCTCAATAGCCGCCATACTGCCGCACAAGCGATTGAAATGCTACGCACGGAAACCGCCGATAAAGAAACCATCTATCAAGCTTATGTTGTTGATATGTTAGGTCGTTTAATCGGGACTGTATCACTTCGACAATTACTTTTGGCGCAGCCGGAAGAACGAGTGGTTGATTTTATGAAGCCAAACCCTATCGCCCTTGATGCCAACGCCCTTTGCCAAGAAGCAGTGCAGATGATTGCTCACTACGATTTGCTAGCCCTGCCGATCATTAATGGTAAGGGGCAGTTAGTCGGCATAGTCACCTATGACGATGCGATGGACATTGCCAGCTCACAGGTTGATGTTGAATTCACTAAAACTGCGGCCATCGGCAATATCGAACACAATCTAAAAACCGCCAGCATTGGCTTGCTTTACCGTAAACGGGTAACTTGGCTAGTTATTTTGGTATTTGGCAATATTTTTTCAGGGGCTGGCATCGCGTTCTTTGAAGATACTATTGCCAGTTATGTTTCTTTGGTGTTCTTTCTTCCTCTACTCATCGACAGCGGCGGTAATGCGGGTTCGCAATCAGCTACCTTAATGGTGCGAGCCTTAGCCACGGGTGAAGTCATACTTAAGGATTGGCTATCGCTGCTGTGGCGTGAGCTAGGGGTTGCAGGGTTACTCGGTGCCAGCATGGCCTTAGCGGTATCGCTACTCGGTTTTTGGCGCGGTGGCCCTGAAATCGCCCTTGTGGTCGCATTAACCATGCAGATCGTGGTGATTATTGGCAGCCTTATCGGCATGTCACTGCCCTTTTTACTCAGCAAGTTAAAAATGGATCCTGCATCGGCAAGTGCCCCCCTTATCACCTCAATAGCCGATATCATTGGCGTGCTCGTTTACTTTAGTATTGCCACAATGACTTTAGACTTACCTGCTTAACATATTGATGTTTTGAGTATATTTACTCATTCTGCTGCGTAAAAAGTATAAGCAAGGCACCTGAAAACCTCGACTAAGCTGACTATTAGTTTAGGGAATACAAGGCAAGACAAATATCTTCAGCTTGTATTCCCTAGGGCGTGTTGACGTTTCAGGGTTATTTTTGCAGCAATTTGGCTAGCTTTTATGCAAGGCAACGTCCGTGCTGTGTAGTTATTCTGCATAAACGGACGATAACCGCAGCAGAAAAGCCAGCCAAATGCTGCCCGAAGGGTTCGTCTGGCAAGCCCTTGCGCTTACTTTCAGTCATAAGAGCCGCTCGTCATATGAGTAGAATAACGACACGTCATTCCTCGTTTCGCGAGCACGTTTGCCAGAACGAACAAAATCTAATCTCGAAACGTCAACACGCCCTAATCATAATGGAAATATTTTGTTGCAAAGGCTCATAAATCTACAGTCAATTAATAAAAAGATAAGCATAATGGGATACTATACCATTTAACACCATTAACTATTTTATCCAATGTAAACACTGACATGGATTGCAGCATAAACGTCAAAAAGCAGCCATAACAATAGCAAAAAGTTTAGAGGTTTTTTATGTGGTTTAATTCCAGACTCAAAGCAGAAAACGAAGCTCTGAAACAAAAGCTCCTTGAGCAACAACACAGATACGAAGTTGAAATTGAAGAGCTAAAAAATATGGCCCGTGAAAACGAAGCCATGCAACTGCAGTCCCGTCAAAATACCGATCTTTATAGTGAAGTTATTGCCTGCCAAAACCAAGGTGGCGAGATGTTAAATGCGGTGAGAGAAGGACTCGCGAGCAGCGCCGAGTTACTCACTGAAGAAAAAGAATCATTATCTGAATTAGATAAGATTTTTGATCAAACGCGGGTAGCCATTGTTAATTTAGGCAATCGAGCGACCTATATTAATGAGCAAGCCACCAGTAGCATGCAAGCGGTGACGGAGCTCAACAGTACCACCTCATCTATTAACCAATTTGTTGCCGCCATTCAAGGTATCTCAGAGCAAACCAACCTACTTGCTCTCAACGCTGCAATTGAAGCCGCTCGGGCGGGTGAAGCAGGTCGTGGCTTTGCTGTTGTTGCCGATGAAGTCAGGCAATTAGCCAGTAAAGCACATGAGGCCAGTAACCAAATCGAGAAACTGGTTAAACAGATTGTAACGCAAGCCTCTAATATTAAAGAGATTGTTAATAATAATCAAAACAGTGCCCTCGATGTCGCCTCCTCTTCCACCCAAATCGGCCAAGTGGTTGAAGATGTGTTGCAACGCTCTAATAATATGCAGCAGGTGATTCATAATGCTGCGACCGCATCATTTTTAAATACCACTAAACTCGACCACGCTGTTTGGAAGAGTAATGTGTACCAACTCATTGAAAAAAATCAGCACAATCATGGCGTAAATTCCCATACTGAGTGCCGCTTAGGCCAATGGTATTTCAAAGGCTTTGGCGCTGAAAATTATCAGCATTTAAGCAACTTTAAAGCGTTGGATGCTCCCCATAAAGCGGTGCACGATGCAGGTAAAGCAGCACTAGCGGCAAGGCAACAAGGCAATTTACCCGAAATGGTCAGACAATTACGTTTAATGGAAGACTCAAGTATGCGAGTCGTTAATTGCCTCGATAATCTACTACGAGATGTTTATCGCTAGTAACGACAACATATATCAATGAATAGAGCGACTTTTGGGCGCTCTATTATCAGTAAAATACCCACAATATTACGACCTAACCTAGCCGAGATTATTCGGCATGTTTTTTGCGGCAAAGTAAACATTTTTACCCTGTCTCAATTCATCAATATTGTTCAGCCATCATATTTTCATGCCCCAATTGACAGATAACAAAATAACCTAAAAGTCGCTTGCGAGCTTAAGACTTGTCATCTTTAATTCATTATAAGCACGCTGTAAGACTCACATATAACATTCTAATTTTTAGGGTTATTAATGAAATTTTTTACCCACTTAGTAATAGGTGTTTTTCTCAGCAGTATCCCACTCACTGCACAGGCAACGCTCAATATTTATACCGAGGAATGGGCTCCTATTAGCTTTTCTGTTGATGGAAAACCCGACGGATTAGCCGTGCAAGTCGTACAAGAGATCCAAAAGCGTATCGATAACCAAGATCCGATCAAAGTCGTGCCTTGGGCCCGAGGCTGGAAAATTATCACCGAACAACCTAATACCGTGCTCTTTACCATGACGCGAACCGCTGAGCGAGAGCGCATGTTTAGTTTGATTGGACCCGTGGCGGTTGGCACAACAAACTTTTATGCCCTAAAAAATAGCAATCTTAAGCTCAACTCTGTTGAGGATGCCAAGCAAGCTAAAGCTATCGGGGTTTACCGATCCTCGGTCGAAGAGCAATTATTACTCGAGCGTGGCTTTACCAATATCGCGCCCTCTTCAACCCCGCTGCTGAGCGCTAAGCAATTGGTGAAGCAACGCATTGATTTATGGTGTAATGCTAATCTCACAGCGCCAAGCATTTTGGCCGAAGCGGGTGCCAGCATGGATGACGTCAAATCCCTCTACACGATCAGCGCAAATCATCTCTATATTGCGTTTTCTCAGGGGACACCAAGTGAGGAAGTTGATAAATGGAAAGATGCGCTTATCAGCATCAAGGCTGATGGCACCTTTGCACAAATCTATCATCGCTGGCTGCCCAATGATACGCCGCCAATGGAAACCGAGCGTATTGGGCAATAAATCTTGAGCGTAAGATTTTGAGTACAAAAAGAAAGGCCGGATAACAACATTATCCGGCCTTTTGATTGCAGAGGCTTATGGCTTATTTAGCTAATATGCGCTGGTGCAACTCTTGTACTGAGGTCACATTAGTGCGGTCGTCTGCAGCGTGCGCCATACAAGTGGCAAATGCGGCGTTCATGGTCGTGGTGTAGTTCACTTTGTAGCGCAGTGCACCGCGGCGTAATTGACGAGAGTCTTCAATCGCTTGACGGCCTTCGGTGGTGTTCACTATGTAGGTGTACTCACCGTTCTTGATGCGGTCAAGAATGTGAGGACGGCCTTCGTGTACCTTGTTTACTAAGCGAGGGTTAATCCCTGCTTCACCAAGGATAATCGCTGTACCGTGGGTAGCATCGATTTGATAACCCAGCTCAATCAGCTTAGCTGCTAAGTCGGCAACACGTTTCTTATCGCTGTTACGCACAGATAGCAGTGCACGGCCAGACTTAGGCACTTCTGAAGTCGCACCTAACTGCGCCTTAGCATAGGCTTCGGCGAAGGTATCGCCCACGCCCATCACCTCACCCGTTGAGCGCATTTCTGGGCCTAACAGTGGGTCAACGCCAGGGAACTTGTTAAATGGCAGTACCACTTCTTTCACTGAGTAGAAAGGTGGGATGACTTCTTGAGTGAAGTTTTGTGCCTTCAAGCTTTGACCCGCCATCACACGGGCGGCAATTTTAGCTAACGGCACACCTGTGGCTTTCGATACGAATGGCACGGTACGCGCTGCACGTGGGTTTACTTCAATCATGTAGATTTCGTTATTCTTCACGGCAAACTGTACGTTCATCAGACCGACAACCCCCAGCTCCATCGCAAGCTTACGCACTTGTACGCGCATCTCGTCTTGGATAGCTTGGCTTAAGGTGTATGGAGGTAGAGAACAACCAGAGTCACCTGAGTGAACACCCGCCTGCTCGATATGCTCCATAATCGCGCCGATAACCACGGTTTCACCGTCACACACTGCGTCGATATCCACTTCGATAGCATCGTCTAAGAAGTGATCTAACAGTACTGGCGAAGCGTTAGATACGCTCACCGCTTCGTTGAAATAACGTAGTAAGTCCTGTTGGTCGTAAACGATTTCCATCGCGCGGCCGCCCAGTACATAGGATGGACGAACGACTAATGGATAACCGATACGCTCGGCGGCAATTACAGCACCTTCTACCGTGGTCACGGTATCATTTTCAGGTTGCTTCATTTCCAAGCGTTGAATCGCCTGTTGGAAACGCTCACGGTCTTCGGCGCGATCAATCGCATCTGGGCTAGTACCAATAATGGGCACACCCGCAGCCTCAAGGGCGCGAGCCAGTTTTAGCGGAGTTTGACCACCGTACTGTACGATAACGCCCTTTGGCTTCTCGATACGGACGATTTCTAACACGTCTTCTAAAGTAACAGGCTCGAAATACAGACGGTCTGACGTGTCGTAGTCGGTTGAAACGGTTTCAGGGTTACAGTTCACCATGATGGTTTCATAACCGTCTTCACGCAGTGCTAATGCCGCGTGCACACAGCAGTAATCGAATTCGATACCTTGACCGATACGGTTTGGACCACCACCTAACACCATGATTTTTTCACGGTCAGACGGGTTCGCTTCACACTCTTCCTCATAGGTTGAGTACATGTAAGCGGTGTCGGTGGCAAATTCAGCCGCGCAGGTATCCACGCGCTTGTAAACGGGGTGGATGTCGAAACGGTCACGCAGTTTACGGACTTCAGTCTCGTTTACACCAAGAACCGCAGCCAAACGCGCATCGGCAAAGCCTTTACGCTTAAGCTTACGCAGCAGTTCTTCGTTAAGACCGGCTAAACCACCTTCAGCCACTTGACCTTCAAGCTTGATTAACTCTTCAATTTGTACCAAGAACCAAGGGTCGATATTGGTTAAACGGAAGATTTCATCTAGGGTTAAACCCGCACGCATCGCATCGGCGATATACCAAATGCGGTCACAACCAGGCTCTTTCAGCTCGAGGCGAATACGGGCCATTGCTTCTGGCTTAGACATGTCAGTAATAGGGTCTAAACCGTGACGATTCACTTCTAAACCACGTAATGCCTTTTGCAGTGACTCTTGGAAAGTACGGCCAATTGCCATCACTTCACCCACTGACTTCATCTGCGTGGTTAAGCGATCGTTAGAACCGGCAAACTTTTCAAAGTTAAAGCGAGGGACTTTAGTCACAACGTAATCGATTGCAGGTTCAAACGAGGCTGGCGTGCGACCACCAGTAATGTCGTTCATCAGCTCATCGAGGGTGAAACCCACCGCTAACTTGGCCGCGATTTTCGCAATCGGGAAGCCCGTTGCTTTAGATGCCAGTGCCGATGAACGCGATACCCGTGGGTTCATCTCGATGATAACCATACGGCCATCTTTCGGGTTGATACCAAACTGTACGTTCGAACCACCGGTTTCAACACCAATCTCACGCAGTACTGCCATAGAGGCGTTACGCATCAGTTGGTATTCTTTGTCAGTCAGGGTTTGTGCGGGTGCTACGGTAATAGAGTCACCGGTGTGCACGCCCATTGGGTCGAAGTTTTCGATAGAACAGACGATGATGCAGTTGTCGTTACGGTCACGAACCACTTCCATCTCGTATTCTTTCCAACCGATTAAGCTCTCGTCGATGAGTAGCTCTTTGGTTGGCGATAAATCTAAACCTTGAGAACAGATTTCTTCGAACTCTTCCTTGTTATAGGCGATACCGCCACCTGAACCACCCATAGTGAATGATGGACGGATAATACAAGGGAAACCAACGAGGTCGAGTACACCATAGGCTTCTTCCATACTGTGGGCGATGCCCGCGCGTGGACATTCTAAGCCAATGCTCTTCATGGCTTTGTCGAAGCGGCTACGGTCTTCTGCTTTATCAATCGCATCGGCGGTTGCACCGATCATTTCAACGTTGAATTCAGCCAGTACGCCTTTGGCTTCAAGCTCAAGGGCGCAGTTCAGCGCGGTTTGACCGCCCATGGTTGGCAGAATCGCATCTGGGCGTTCTTTGGCGATAATGTTACGTACCACTTCCCATTGGATTGGCTCGATGTAAGTGGCATCGGCCATTTCAGGGTCGGTCATAATGGTGGCAGGGTTAGAGTTCACCAGAATGACGCGGTAACCTTCTTCACGCAGGGCTTTACAGGCTTGAGCGCCTGAATAGTCAAATTCACACGCCTGACCAATCACAATTGGGCCTGCACCTAGGATAAGAATACTCTTTATATCTGTACGTTTTGGCATTGCTTCTCTCTTCTCCTAGCTTGCGTATTACTTAGCGTTTTGACGATAGTGTTCAATAAGCTCGATAAAGTGATCGAATAATGGGGCCGCATCGTTCGGACCTGGGCTCGCTTCAGGGTGACCTTGGAAGCTGAACGCAGGTTTGTCCGTCAGATGGATACCTTGCAATGAACCATCGAACAGTGACTTGTGAGTCACTTTGATATTGGCTGGTAATGTGGCTTCATCGGCAGCAAAACCGTGGTTTTGGCTGGTGATCATCACGTTACCTTTTTCGATATTGCTCACAGGGTGGTTAGCACCGTGGTGGCCAAACTTCATCTTTAAAGTTTTCGCGCCTGATGCCAATGCCAGTAACTGATGGCCTAAACAGATACCGAAAATTGGCGTATCGGTTTTCAGGATTTGTTGAATCGCTTCAATCGCGTAATCACAAGGCTCTGGGTCACCAGGGCCGTTAGAGAGGAACACTCCATCTGGGTTCATCGCTAACACTTCAGCAGCCGATGTTTTTGCAGGAACAACCGTTACATCACAGCCACGGTCAACCAACATGCGCAGAATGTTTTGCTTCACGCCGTAGTCGTAGGCAACCACTTTATATTTAAGCGCTTCGGCTGGCGTATCTTCAGGCAAGCCGCCCACTAAACGCCAGCTACCCTTGCGCCATGGGTAGGCTTTGTCAGTCGTGACTTCTTTCGCTAAATCCATGCCCTTTAAACCTGGGAAGGCTTTAGCAGCTGCAAGCGCTTTGGCTTCATCTAAGTCAGCACCCGCCATGATACAACCCGCTTGGGCACCTTTTTCACGGAGGATTCGAGTTAATTTACGAGTATCGATATCTGCGATGCCAACAACATTGTTTGCTTTGAGATAATCGCTAAGGGTTTGTTGATTACGGAAACTACTTGCTATGAGCGGAAGATCGCGAATGATTAAACCACAAGCATGAACCCCATTGGATTCGACATCTTCATTATTGGTACCAGTATTACCAATGTGGGGGTAGGTTAAAGTTACTATTTGGCGTGAATAAGAGGGATCAGTTAAAATTTCTTGGTATCCCGTCATCGAAGTGTTAAAAACAACTTCACCAACTGAGAGACCATCGGCACCTATCGCTGTGCCAGTGAATACGGTTCCATCTTCGAGTACGAGTAAGGCAGACTTTGTCAACGCGACCTCCATAAAGAGCCAAGCCACTGAAATATAATGTTTTTATGTTGTGTTAAGATACCAATTTCCGCTTATTTACGAAATTTTGACAAATTCCAGCGAGTTTACAGGATAAATTCAAACTCGTCTACGCATTGGCATCTAAGTGCAAAAAAAAACGCCAAATGGCGTTTTTTATCTTAATTCAAACCTAATACCTGCTGCATATCATACAGACCCGGCTTTTGCTCCACTAACCAATGGGCGGCACGCATGGCACCATTGGCGAAGGTCATACGACTCGAGGCTTTGTGGGTGATCTCTAAACGCTCACCGATATCAGCAAACATAGCGGTATGCTCACCGACTAAGTCGCCAGCACGTACTGTAGCAAAACCAATGGTTTCACGGTCTCGCTCGCCAGTGATCCCTTCACGGCCATAGACGGCGCATTTTTCAAGATCGCGACCTAAGGTTTTAGCTATTACTTCACCCATTTTTAGCGCCGTGCCAGATGGCGCATCTTTTTTATATCGGTGGTGACCTTCGATAATTTCGATATCGGTGTAATTACCCATGACCTCAGCGGCCAGTTCGAGTAATTTCCACATCAGGTTCACACCAACTGACATATTCGGCGCCATCACTACCGGCGTTTGCTCAGCAAAGGCATTGATCTGTTCTTTTTGAGCATGATTGAAACCCGTTGTGCCGATCACCATGGCTTTCTTATGGCGCACACACCAGTCTAAATGGACAATACTGGCCTCAGGCGCAGTGAAATCAATCAACACATCAAAATCATCGGTCGCATAGTCGAGCGAGTCCATGATCATGATATTTAACTTACCCACGCCAGCAAGCTCACCCGCATCCACGCCCACTAAGCTTGAACCCGGACGCTCAATAGCAGCGCCTAAGCGAATATGCTCTTGATGATAAGCCGATTCAATAAGAGTCCGTCCCATGCGTCCGCCCGCGCCGACAATGGCAACTCTCACTTGTCCACTCATTTCAATCTCCTCAATGTTGTTCAGCTCTTCCATACAAAAACGCCTAAGACAGGCTTAGGCGTTTCATTGACATTAGACGATGTCTAATAACTCGACTTCAAACACTAAGGTTGAATACGGAGGAATAGAAGCGCCCGCGCCACGCTCACCGTAAGCTAAGTGATGTGGCACATATAATTTTAACTTCGTACCTACTGGCATCAGTTGCAGTGCTTCAGTCCAACCAGCGATAACGCCAGATACTGGGAACTCAGCAGGTTGACCACGTACAACAGAGCTGTCGAACACATCACCATTGATGAAAGAACCGTGGTAGTGAGTGCGAACAGTATCTTCGTAGGTTGGTTTTGCACCGCTACCTTGAACTAATACTTCGTATTGCAGACCAGAGTCAGTCACAATTACGCCTTCACGATTAGCGTTTTGCGCTAAAAACGCTTCGCCTTCAGCAGAAGCCTCAGCAGCAGCTTGCTCTTGAGCAGCTTGAATGCGACGGCTAATTTCAGTGAATGCCACTTGCAGTTCCTGCATAGACACAGCGCTTTCAACGCCAGCAAATGCATCGGCTAAACCTGCTTGAACGGCAGCAATATCCACACCTTCAAAAGAATTTGCAGCCAGTTGCTCACCCATTTGACGGCCTACACCATAGCTTGCTTGCTGTTCAACAGTACTGAATTTATCAGACATAATTAATGACTCTCAATGTTCAATGGAATTTTGCGCGCCAGTTTAACATAGTTCCACGCCCTATGCTGATATACTGACTGCTTATTTAACTTTGCGGCGATTTTACGTAACCCGTGCATATTTATCTAGTTATAGCGCCTAATAACAGCAAGATAAACGAAACCTTACCCTCAAAAGCTATTTAGGCGCGGCACATTGGTTTTTTATATTCGCCTTTGCGCTCTGATACAAAGGCTGCATTTGCCCCTGTAATTGCTCAAGCTGGGCAATACGATTGCTGTTTGAAGGGTGAGTCGATAACAGCTCTGGCCCTTGTCCACCACCCGCCTTCGACATATTCTGCCATAGCGCTACACTCTGCGCCGGATCAAAGCCCGCCCGCGCCATCAACTCCAGCCCCATAATATCGGCCTCACTCTCTTGGGCGCGGCCAAAGGGTAAAATCACCCCGACCTGCGCGCCCAGCCCTAAGGCCGACATATATAAGTCACGGTTAGAAACGCCCCCCGCCCCCAACGCCGCATCGGCGATTTGCATCCCCATGCCCGTCATCTGCGACCGCGACACTTGTTCATTGCCATGCTGAGCTAATACGTGGGCCACTTCATGCCCTAACACGGTCGCCAGTTGATCCGGCGTACTCGCGACTTTTAATAATCCGGTATATACCCCAATATGTCCGCCTGGCAACGCAAAGGCGTTAACTTGTTCAGAATCAAACAGCACCACATCCCATTTCTGGGTTTGATCGGGCAACACGGCCGTCACGCGATTGGCGACACAATTCACATATTGTGTGAGTTTTTTATTGCCACTGATTTTCTGCTGCTTTTTCATCTCTGCAAAAGACGCATCGCCCATTTGCTGCATCTGCGAGGATGAATAAAGCAAGGTTTGGCTACGTCCAGTGGGCGACTGTGTAGTTGCACAGGCGGTTAATCCGAGCGCAGCAGTCATCAACACTAAGCTTAATCGCTTTGATTTCATGTAAAACTCCCTGTTATCCTTTGATTGCTCGAACAGAAGATGAGCATTTGAGGGCTTGGCTAATCACAGTATTTTACTTTACCCGAAGCCAATGTCGATTCAGAAAACTATGCTCAATCACCTTCAAATATCGATCAAATAGTTGATTAAGTGGCAAATGAGATCCAGCGTAACAGCTTATCTTAGGTAATATTGACGATATCAACGCTTGCCTTTAAACGCTTTGATACTGTGCTTATTGATACTGCGACGATTTGCCTGTTTATCCCGCGGTGGGCGCTTAGGTGCAACCTTATTCTCGGCCCCCTCCTCTCTGACTCTTTCGCTCGGCTTATCGGTCACCGGAAAATCCGCCAATGATGCTAACGGTAACTCACGCGCCGTCAAATTGCGGATCGCGGTTAAGCTTGGCATTTCACCATGGCACACTAAAGAGATGGCTAGCCCTTTGGCGCCCGCCCTCGCGGTGCGGCCAATACGGTGCACATACACAGGCGCATTGGTGGGTAAATCTACGTTAATCACCACAGGTAAGGCATCAACATGAATGCCGCGGGCCATCAAATCTGTCGCCACTAATACTTGAATGCGTTCGGCTTTAAAGTCGGCCAAGGTTTGGCTACGCACGGTTTGATCTTTTTCACCGTGCAGCGCAGCAGCATTTATCCCCGCCTTAACGAGCCGTTTCGCAATCGCATCCGCATCGTCGCGGGCACTGATAAACACTAACACCTGGGGCCATTGATATTGTTTGAGTAACGCAATCAATGCCTGCGCCTTGCTGCCCTTATTGACTAAATACAGTCGCTCTTCGATGTCGCCAACCACAGCATTGCGTGTACAGGCCTCAACCCGAAGGGGATTATTGCTCAGCAATTTACCCGCCAAGGCATCCAAAGCTTCTGGCAAGGTGGCTGAAAACAATAAGGTTTGCTTACGCTTTGGCATCATTGCCATCAGCTTTTGCATATCGGGCCAAAAACCCATTTCCAGTAAGCGGTCGGCTTCGTCTAGCACAAAGTATTTTATCGAGTCGAGGCTAATATGGGGCTGTGTGCATAAATCCAATAACCGCCCAGGGGTTGCCACCACAAGCTGGGGGTTAGCGGCAAGTTCGGCTAATTGGTCTTCCTGCGCGATGCCGCCACAGAGGAGCTGAATCTTCAAAGAAGCGGATAACTCACTCGCCAGCGCGTGCAGCGCTGTCGTTACCTGCAGTGCTAACTCACGCGTTGGCACCAACACTAATCCCAGTGGCTTAGCAGCTGGCATAGATTTAGCCGTCGTTTGCGCAGCAATTTGTTGCCAGAGGATTTGCAGCAAGGGCAAACCAAAGGCAAAGGTTTTACCACTCCCTGTTTGCGATAGCGCTAGCACATCTCGCCCCGCAATAATCGCCGGAATCGCTAATTGCTGCACCCGTGTCGGATGTTTAAGCCTTGTAGGCAAGGCCTTACGTAATGCGGCATTTAACCCAAGCTCGGCAAAGGTTAACGACTCAGGAGAAGGCTCAGGGGAAGTAGAAGGCTTAGGAATGGTCATCACAACACCGATAAAAACATGGGAGCGAAAGTTTACGCAGAGTTGGCTGTTAATACCAATCTTGTTTCGGCTTTGACTAAAGCCTTGGGGTAGTTGTTTACGTTATTCGCATTTGAGCAAAGGTTTACTCTCTGATGACTGAGAATAATTTGATGTCCAAAATTTGTTTGGATTTTCAAATCAAAATCAAAGTCAAAGTCGTGGGGCTTCACCCCACACCCGACCAAGAGGGGATCAACAGCAATTCCCTCTTGGATCTCCCTTGCCGCCCCTAGCGAAGTTACATGCATTGGTTAGTAGCCTTGGTCTTATGGATAAATTGCTATCGCTTCCGATGGTACAGCTTTACATCCATGTAAAGCTCTCCAGTTCGGCAGTCCCTGCCTCTCGCTCATAAGTGCGAAAATCACCGATTTTCATTCGCCCCTTCCCCGAAAGCTAGCCGGTCATCCATGACCGGACTCACGCAATTTATTCCAACGCCCCGCGGCAACTTCGCAGGGGAAGGTGTATTCTGGGATAATTTGTGATGTGCTAAGTAAAGGAAATTACTAATCAGTCCGACTCTATGCATGCACTGCTTGGCAAGAAGGTACTGTGACTCGTTTCATAAAATACTCATGAGCCAAATCTGAAATATCGCAACCTAGGTAAGCTCTATTTAAATTTTTTGCAGCTATCAATGTCGAGCCAGAGCCAAAAAATGGATCAACCACTAAATCCCCGACGACACTGCTTTGAGAAATCAAAATTTCAAGTAGGTTCACTGGTTTTTCTGTGGGATAACCTCTATAAACCCTCTTGCATTCCAGTATATCAGGCACAGCCAAATCATTGAGCTTCCTCTTTCCTTTTTCAAAAAAAAGAATGTACTCATGACGACATCTATAGTGATACCCCATTCCTATTGTGATCTTGTCCCAAATAATTGGTTTCCAAAATTTGAAACCAACTCTCTCAGCTATCGGTTTGATCTCAAACATGGTTTCTTGATCACAAAATAAATAGAAGTGTGAGTTCTTTTTTAAAACTCTATATATCTCTTTTAACAAATCCTCAAAACGTTCATTAGGAAACACATTAAACCATTGATTACTAGATGATTTGCTAATCTTTAGCCTGGTCGTAGTTCCAATGTTACGGTGTTTTTCTAGGGATTCATAAGGGGGATCGGTGACTAATAGATCAACACTCGCATCAGCGAGTGTTGAAAGCCAACTCACGGCATCACTTTGATAAATATGCATTTAACCTCAGATAAAACTGTTGCAGGTTCGACCATTCAAATAAATCTGTGAAGGTACACCTTTATCTAACCCACGGCAATCAATGCAATAGCTCTGATCTCCATCAGGATTTCTAGCTGTTACACGAGCAGGAGTATTCCCAAATGACGAAGGATAAGGATGAAACACATGGAGACCACCATTAGCGTCAGAACAATGAGGACAGGATTTATATTTCTTACCTGTCTGAGAATCTTTTTTATGTATCATTCCACTATTTAATCTTTTTCCACAGCAGTTACAAGCCATATAAATCTCCATAAAGAATACAAAAGTAGAACTCACTAAAATATTAAAAATACATTGGGCTTATTCTGTATTAAAAAGACATTCGCTCTCTGGATGATGTATGTAATATTATTCTAATAAACATATTGCTCATAACTTGCCAAGTTATTCTAATGCAAGTATTCCTCATCAAAATTGAAATATCTTAGGCTCACCCATATTGTATTTATTTTAAGCATTACAATATATTAACCCGTATGTTTTAGTCCATATTTTTGACAATAAATAAACAATTAGTATGATATTCATCTTCTAAAAAAGGATGGGTAATGGAACATGCATAACTCTTTCGGGATTAACAGCTAACGTCGAAGCCACTGAAGTTCACCTCCCCTCGGAGTTGCCGCAGGGCATTTGCGTTCGTTGCGTGAGCGAGGCATGGATGCCGAGATAGCGTCAGTCGAATCAGGGACGAGCGTCTGACGCGATAGCATAAGGACGCTTAATGCCCAAGGGGCTTTCAACTCCGTTGGGGACGCCGAGGGATATCCAAAAGGGGAACAGGCGCTTTTCCCCTTTTGGTCGGGTGTGGGGTGAAGCCCCACGACTTTGACTTTGCTTTTAAAAACCATCGAAATCTCAAACTCGATTTGAGATATAAAAAAGCCCCGCTAGTGTTAAACACTGCGGGGCTTTATTTATCTAGTGCGCTGCTACCGTAGCAGCACATGAAACCAAGTTAGCTATTTAGGTCTTGGAAGAACTTTTTCACGCCATCGAAAAAGCCTTCAGCCTTTGGGCTGTGCTTCTTTGATTCACCGGTTAAGGTCGCTTCAAACTCGCGTAATAGCTCTTTTTGATGCTCGTTAAGGTTCACCGGTGTTTCCATCACCACTTTGCAGAGCAAGTCGCCCACGGCATGGCTGCGAACCGATTTAACCCCTTTGCCACGCAGACGGAACATACGGCCCGTTTGCGTTTCGGCGGGGATCTTCAGGCTCACTTTGCCGTCCAGTGTTGGCACTTCAATCTCGCCGCCGAGCGCCGCTTTACTGAATGAAATTGGCACTTCGCAGTAGAGGTTGTTGCCATCGCGAACAAAGATAGCATGTTCACGCACACTGACCTGAACGTATAAATCACCCGCTGGCGCACCAAACTCACCCGCTTCACCTTCGCCCGCTAAACGAATACGGTCGCCAGTGTCGACACCCGCAGGGATCTTAACTGACAGTGTCTTCGTTTTCTCGACACGGCCATCGCCATGGCACTTAGTGCAAGGATCTTTAATGATCTTGCCGCGACCATGACAGGTTGGACAAGGTTGCTGCACGGTAAAGAAACCTTGGCGCATTTGCACTTGGCCTTGACCATGACAGGTTGTACAAGTGGTCGCCGAAGTGCCTTTTTTCGCACCGCTGCCGTCACACACATCACAGCTGGCTAAGGTTGGAATACGCAGTTCTTTGGTGAGGCCTTTTACGGCTTCTTCCAGTGATAACTCTAGGTTGTAACGTAAATCTGAGCCGCGGGTCGCTTGGCGTTGACCGCCACGACGTCCACCGCCGAAAATATCGCCAAAGACATCACCGAAAATATCACCGAAATCTCCCGCGCCACCATAGCCACCGCCGCCGCGATTAGGATCCACACCCGCATGACCAAATTGGTCATAGGCCGCTTTCTTGTTGGCATCAGTTAGGATTTCGTAGGCTTCTTTGACTTCTTTGAAGCTCGCTTCGGCAGCTTTATCGCCAGGGTTGCGATCGGGGTGAAACTTCATCGCCAAACGCTTGTAGGCTTTTTTAATTTCACGCTCGCTGGCGTCACGGCCAACGCCTAATACTTCGTAATAATCTCGCTTTGACATAATCTCATGCTTCTCAGCTTAAGTTGAACGAACGGGCGTTAGGGTTTCCCCGTAACGCCCGCCTAGAAATTAACTATTTGAAATCAATTGATTTGATTGAAAACAAATGGTTATTTCTTGTCGTCTTTCACTTCTTCAAATTCAGCATCGACAACGTCATCGGCAGTCGCGTTAGACTGTTTAGCAGCACCTTCTTGTGCGCCGCCTTGAGTTTGAGCTTTAGCCTGAGCGATTTCCATCAGCTTAGCAGACGCTTCAATCAGCGCTTGAGTCGCTTTTTCAATGGCTTCTTTGTCATTGCCTTTTACGGCAGTTTCAACCGCGCTCATTGCCGCTTCAATCTTCGCTTTGTCTTCGCTTGGCAGTGCATCGCCCGCTTCTTCAACTTGTTTCTTAGTTGCGTGAACTAAGCCGTCAGCTTGGTTGCGAGATTGCACTAGCTCTTCAAACTTCTTGTCTTCTTCAGCATGAGCTTCAGCGTCACGTACCATTTGCGCCACTTCTTCTTCGCTTAAGCCAGAAGATGCTTTGATGGTGATGTTTTGTTTCTTACCGGTTTTCTTATCGGTTGCAGAAACATGCAGAATACCGTCAGCGTCGATATCGAACATCACTTCAATTTGTGGCATGCCACGTGGTGCAGGCTCAATACCATCTAAGTTAAATTGACCTAATGACTTGTTCGCGCTTGCTTGCTTACGCTCACCTTGCAGTACGTGAATAGTTACTGCACTTTGGTTGTCATCGGCTGTTGAGAACACTTGCTGTGCCTTAGTCGGAATAGTGGTGTTTTTCTCAATCAGCTTGGTCATTACGCTGCCCATGGTTTCGATACCCAGAGACAGTGGTGTTACGTCTAACAGCAGAACGTCTTTCACGTCGCCTGACAGTACGCCCGCTTGAATCGCAGCACCTACGGCTACCGCTTCGTCTGGGTTTACGTCTTTACGAGGTTCTTTACCGAAGAAGTTAGTCACTGCTTCTTGAACCTTAGGCATACGGGTTTGACCGCCCACTAAAATCACTTCGTTAATGTCTGATACTGATAAGTCAGCGTCAGCCAGAGCCACTTTTAATGGCTCTAAAGTACGAATGATTAAGTCTTCAACCAGTGACTCTAACTTAGCACGGGTGATTTTTACCACTAAGTGCTTAGGACCTGTCGCATCTGCCGTGATGTATGGCAGGTTAACTTCAGTTTGGTTAGTGCTTGAAAGCTCAATCTTCGCCTTTTCAGCCGCTTCTTTCAGACGTTGCATTGCTAATGGATCTTTACGCAGATCTAAGCCTTGCTCTTTCTTGAATTCGTCAGCTAAGTAGTTGATTAAACGGTTGTCAAAGTCTTCACCACCTAAGTGGGTGTCACCGTTAGTCGCTAATACTTCGAAGGTTTGGTCGCCGTCGTTGCTGTCGATTTCGATGATAGAGATATCGAATGTACCACCACCTAAGTCGTACACTGCAACGATGTTGTCGCCTTGCTTCTTGTCGATACCATAAGCTAGTGCTGCAGCCGTTGGTTCGTTGATAATACGTTTAACTTCAAGACCCGCGATGCGACCCGCATCTTTAGTGGCTTGACGTTGTGAATCGTTAAAGTATGCAGGAACGGTAATTACCGCTTCTGTCACTTCTTCACCTAAGAAGTCTTCTGCTGTTTTCTTCATCTTTTTCAAGATTTCAGCAGAAACCTGTGGTGGAGCCATTTTGTTGCCACGTGATTCAACCCAAGCATCACCGTTGTCAGCTTGGATAATTTTGAATGGCATGATGTTCACGTCACGTTGAACTTCGTCATCTTTGAAGCGACGACCGATCAAACGCTTGATCGCAAAGAATGTGTTATTTGGGTTTGTTACAGCTTGGCGTTTTGCAGGCTGACCCACGATGGTCTCATCGTCGGTGTAGGCGATGATAGACGGTGTAGTACGATCGCCTTCAGCATTCTCTAATACGCGAGCTTTGCCACCATCGAGGACAGCTACACAAGAGTTTGTTGTGCCTAAGTCGATACCAATAATTTTACCCATGAGGTCCTCCGAAAAATTTCTGTCAAACTAAATTAATAAGTTGGTTTAGATATGGGGCCGGACGCATTTTTTTCAAGTCCACGGTGCCTATTAACTATCATCACCGCTGGCCACTTTCTTTGCCTTAACACCTATATTGGGACAGGGAATTTAATTACAAGGGCCAATCAAAAAATTTTCTGATTTATCCTGCCTGCACACCAAAATGTATAAAATATGCAAAATAACAAAATCCGCTTGATTATCAGTAATAGCTGTTATTCAATCTGCGCTCAATAAGTGGATGTTTAAGCGTATAAGGTAATAGTGTGAAATCTTCGAATTTGGCGTATGTGTTCGGTATGGCTGCAGTATTTCTCTGGTCGACGGTGGCAACTGCATTTAAGATTGCCCTTGGATTTTACACACCGCTACAACTGGTGTTTGTAGCAGTACTCACCTCTATCGTTGCCCTTGGCACCATCCTCGCTTGGCAAAAAAAACTTCCTCTACTTAAAGTACAACTGTTACGCCGTCCGACTTTTTATCTGGTCACAGGGCTGATTAATCCGTTTCTCTATTATGTTGTGCTGTTTAAAGCTTATTCACTCTTGCCCGCGCAGCAGGCACTCTCGCTTAATTACACTTGGGCAGTATTGCTGCCATTGTTGGCGGCGCCGCTGCTGAAACAACATTTACGTAAGAGCGATATGATTGCAGCTCTTATCGCCTATTCAGGGGTATTTATTATCGCCACCGGCGGCGATGTCAGCGGTTTTCGCTTCGATAGTCCACTCGGAATTGCTCTTGCATTAACTAGCACCTTGCTCTGGTGCCTATATTGGATTGTGAACACCAAAGATCAAGGCGACCCCGTCGTCAGCCTGCTATTAAGCTTTTTAATCGGTTTACCCTTTATTAGCATCACGCTGTTACTGACCGATGCGCTCCCTAGCTTTAGTATTAAGGCCATGATGGCAGGCATGTATGTCGGCTTATTTGAAATGGGGATTACCTTTGTACTCTGGTTGATGGCGCTTAAAACCGCGACTCGCACGGCCAATATCAGTACCTTAGTATTTTTATCGCCAGTAATGTCGATTGGTTTTATCGCTTGGATTTTGCAAGAGACCATCGCGACAGCAACCTACATTGGCCTAGGTTTTATTTTGTCAGGGATGATGTTACAGCAGTTATTACCGCGCTATTTGGAACGAAAAACCAAACCGAATGCCAAGCTTACGAATTAGTCACAGATACCGAGTATCAAAACGAGTATCGATAATTTTAAGCGCAAGCTAACATTTTAAAACTGAGTAAAGGGCTATTATGGCAGACTTTTATTGCCCCTAGACTTTTATTGCACCTAATTGGGGCGCGAGGATAAGAGCATGACACCAGCCGTACAAATGGCAAAGAAAGCCAAAATCCCCTTTGAAATTTTAGAATACAGTCACGATCCACACTGTGCCGCTTATGGCGAAGAAGCCGCCAATGCTTTGGGGCTTGCTCCTACGCAGGTCTTTAAAACTTTACTGGTCGCAACCGATAAAGCCCATGCCCCCCTTGCGGTTGCGCTCGTTCCCGTTGATCATCAACTCAATTTAAAAGCCGTTGCCAAATGTTTAGGCCAGAAAAAACTGCAGATGGCCGACGCTGATTTAGCTCAAAAATCTTCAGGCTATTTAGTGGGAGGGATCAGCCCATTAGCGCAAAAAAAGCTGCTGCCAACGATCATTGATGAAAGTGCAAAGCAATTTGACAAAATCTATGTCAGCGCAGGCCGCCGTGGGCTTGAGATATGTCTCGCAGCAAATAACTTAGCGAAATTGTGCCGCGGCTCATTTGCGGATATTAAAACGCTTTAGCCTACAAAGGTCAGTCAAATTCTTTTAAACACTAACCATAAAAGTCATTGAAAAACATGTCTTAAACGTCTATAAATTAAACAATAAATTGAGTGACTAAGGACAGTCATATGCAAAAATCAACCCATTGGAATCAAGAAGATGGCATCAGCCCTATCAGTTGGGTTGCCATGCTAGTGTGTATCGCACTTTTTATCTACGAGCATTTTTGGGGGAATGGTTTTACCACCATGGTGGTGATGCTTTATTGCAGCTTTTTACTCCCCTCGGTTTTACTGACCCGCAAAGTACAAGAGAAGTATTTTCTCTATACCTTGGAATATATCAGGCCCTTTCGCACATTTACTACGGTGATGTCAGTCGCTTTTGTATGTTTATGGTTGATTGCTACTTATACCCCGCTTATCCATTAAGATAAAAAAACTTACCCATAAAAAAGCCGCTATTTCAGCGGCTTTTTAGTACACCAATCACACTATGCACGACTCGTATAATCACCCCATGCCAGCCACTTGTAAGTGGTGAGTGCCTCTAGCCCCATTGGACCACGGGCATGGAGTTTTTGCGTGCTGACCGCCACCTCGGCACCAAGGCCAAATTGGCCGCCATCGGTAAAGCGGGTACTCGCATTCACATACACAGCTGCCGAATTCACCTCATTCATAAAATGCGTTGCGGCATGGATATCATCGGTCAAAATCGCCTCGGAATGCCCGCTAGAATAGCGGCGAATATGGGCAATCGCCGCATCCATATCGCTCACCACTTTAATGCCTAAGGTCAAAGATAACCATTCGGTCGCAAAGCTTTGCTCGGTTGCCAGATCAATATCAAATCCCAGCCCATCGAGTAGCGCATGGCTCTGTTCACAGACGGAAAAACGCACGCCTAAACAGTGTAAGTATTCGACAATTTGCGGCACAAAATTCGCGGCAATGGTTTTATCCACCAACAAGGTATCCAGCGCATTACACACAGTCGGACGTTGCACTTTAGCGTTAGCAATCACCTCAAGCGCCCGCTCAAGATTAGCGGCTTTATCCACATATAAATGGCAAATACCAATACCACCTAAGATCACCGGAATAGTGGCTTGCTCGGCGCAAAGGCGCTGCAGGGCTTGCCCGCCACGGGGGACGATCATATCAACATATTGATCGAGCTTGAGCAGGCCTGTCACTAGCGCCCTATCCGGAGAATCAATCAATTGCACCGCATCAACAGGCAGACCTTGGCTCGCGATAGCGCCACGGATCACTTCGCTTATCAGTTTGTTGGATTCGAGGGTTTCTTTGCCACCACGTAAAATCACCGCGTTACCGGTTTTGAGTGCCAGCACCGCAATATCGACGGTCACATTCGGGCGCGCTTCGTAAATGACTCCTATCACCCCTAGCGGTACGCGGCGGCGCGTGAGCCTTAAGCCGTTCTCTAATACGCGGCTACCAAACTCTTCGCCAACGGGATCGGCAAGACGAACCACATCGCTGATATCGCCGATGATTCCCGCCAGACGTGACTCGTTTAGCAACAGGCGATCGATCATGGCGTCATTCAAGCCCTCGGCTTTCGCCGCCACCACATCCTTGGCATTGGCCGCGAGGATTGCCTGGGTGTTTTCCGTCAGCGCATCGGCAATCGCGTCAAGCAAATCGGCCTTTTGGCTCGCTGTTAGGTTGGCCAAGGCATAACTCGCCTGTTTGGCATTATGACCAAGTTGTTGTAAATATTGCGCTTGATTAATTTGACTCAAAACAGACCTCGCTTATAAGACGACCATATCGTTACGGTGGACAATTGCGTCACCATAATCGTAACCGAGCACAGACTCGATTTCGTCGGAATGTTTACCCGCAATCAACCCTAGCGCCTCACCACAGTAACGGGTTATGCCTCTGGCAATAATTTTGCCATTTTGGTCAACTAATTGCAGAGTTGCACCCCGTTCAAACTCTCCTTTGACGCCAATAATGCCCTTCGATAACAAGCTGCGACCTTTTTCAGTGACGGCTTTAACCGCCCCAGCATCGAGTACCAGTGAACCTTGGGCCGCAGGCCCCGCTAAAATCCACTGTTTGCGGCTTTCTAATGGGTTTTCGATGGCGCTAAAATGGGTGCCAATGGATTCTTTGGCAACAACTTTCTTAATCACATCAGGATGATGACCCGAGGCAATCACCACCTCAATTCCCGCGCGGCGAGCAATATCGGCCGCTTCGAGCTTAGTCGACATGCCGCCCGTTCCTAACCCAGAAACCGAACCACCCGCTAACAGGCGCAGGCTATCATCAATTTTCTCGACCTGAGAAATCAGTTTGGCATTTGGGTGGGTACGCGGATCGGCATCGAATAAGCCCTTTTGATCCGTCAGTAGGATCAATAGATCAGCATCACATAGCAACGCCGCACGCGCTGACAAATTATCGTTGTCGCCCACTTTGATTTCGTTAGTCGCAACCGCATCGTTTTCATTGATGATGGGGATAATATTGTGTGCCAGTAACGCATTAAGCGTATCGCGGGCATTCAAATACCGCTCTCTATCGTGTAAATCGGCGCGGGTCAGCAGCAATTGCCCCACATGCAAACCGTAGATACTAAAGAGTTGCGACCAAGCGAGAATAAGCTGGCTTTGCCCGACAGCGGCTAACAATTGCTTATTGGCCATAGTGTCGGGCAATACCGGGTATTGGAGATGTTCGCGTCCTGCGGCAATTGCCCCAGAAGTACATAATACGACTTCGACCCCTGATCTCATCAGTGCGGCCATTTGACGAGCAAGCTCAACCATATGGGCTTTATCTAGCTGTTTACTGCCAGAAGTCAGCACACTCGTCCCCAACTTCACTACCACGCGGCGATACGCAATCTCACTTAAATTCATTATTCATTTGTAGAAAATAACCGGACAATCCTTATACCTAATCCGCTAGGTAATTGGTAGTAAGTGGGCAGGATGTTGGTAGAAATTTTCAATTCTGCTTGGGATCGCGCATTAAAAAGGGCCATCAATTAGATGACCCTCAACAAATGGTTTACCTGAGTGGTGACCACTGAATATCAAGCGTAAATAAATTTCGCAACAAACATTGCAGCTAACACCAACACACCGATATTTAAATCACTAAAACGCCCCGTTAATAGCTTAATGGCAGCATAGGAAATAATCCCCAGCGCAATCCCAGTGGCAATAGAGAAAGTCAGCGGCATTAAAATACAAACAATAACGACAGGAGCGGCTTCAGTTAAGTCTTCCCATTCCACATGAACCAGCCCAGACATCATCAGAATGGCGACATAAAACAGCGTACCTGCCGTCGCATAGGCAGGGATCATTCCTGCTAAAGGCGATACAAATAATGCCAAAATAAACAGCAAGCCAACCACTACAGCCGTTAAACCCGTACGGCCACCAGCGCTCACACCTGCCGTACTCTCGATATAACTTGTGGTTGTCGAGGTTCCCAAGGCAGCACCAGCAATTGTCGCTAAACTATCGGCAGTTAAGGCACGATTTAATCGAGGTAAACGGTTATTTTCATCAAGGAAGCCACCGCGCTGTGCCACCGCAACTAAAGTGCCAGAGGTATCAAATAAATCCACAAATAGGAAGGCAAACACCACAGACAGCATTGTCACTTCAAATACTTGGGATAAATCCATCTGCATAAAAGTGGGTGCTATCGAAGGTGGCATGGACACAATGCCGTTGTATTGCACATCGCCAAACAGCAATCCAAGCCCAGTGATAATCAAAATGCTTAAAATCACCGCTGACTTCATACCACGTTGCACCATGGCAATGATTAAGAAGAAACCTAATACGGCCATCACAGCGGGGAACGCAGTGATATCGCCCATCGTCACTAAAGTAGCAGGACTTGCCACCACAATACCCGCACTTTTGAGACCGATCAGCGCCAAGAACAAGCCAATACCCGCAGCAATGCCAATACGCAGCGACATGGGAATACTGTTAACAATCCACTCGCGAATACGTACTAAGGATAAAATTAAAAAACAAATGCCCGATAAGAACACCGCACCAAGCGCAGTTTCCCAGCTGTAACCCATTTCACCAACAACTGTATAGGTAAAAAAGGCATTCAGCCCCATACCAGGGGCAAGCGCGATAGGATAGTTCGCCATTAAGCCCATCACGATACACCCCACGGCCGCCGCTAAACAGGTAGCCACAAACACGGCGCCATGATCCATACCCGCATCGGCTAACATCATTGGATTAACAAAAATGATGTAGGCCATCGTCATAAATGTTGTCAAACCTGCCATCGCTTCCTGCTTGAGGCTCGTTTGATTTTGTTTCAGTTTGAACAGCTTTTCTAACATGGAACTGGGTTCCTTTTATTTTAAGTAGGTAGGGTCTAACCATGTAAACACTATGTAGCAATGTGTTGTTCGCAGGCGATTATAGGGAGTTTGTGCTGGTCAGGCCAGAAAATTGAGAGCAGCATTATTGATATAAATCGCTAAACAGAACAAAAAAACACCGCAAGCAATCACCTTTCAAAACTGCTATGGAAAAGGTTAATAAGCGAGTTAGCTGGACAGGAAGGGACAGCATCGACCTAAAGTTAAAAGCATATTGTTTTTTAAGCGAAATAATCTAGATGAATAATGCAGTCACAAGACAACAATGTGATAGCTGAAATTGATAAATTTCTCTCGCGAGATAAAAAATAGCTAAAAAAAAGCCTGCTCAATGAGCAGGCAAGACATGTTTCAAGCGTCCCTTTCGGGGAAGTACATTACCGCGCTAGCGGGAAAAACCTGGCATACCCATGCAAAAACACCGATATGCTACTTGAGTCTAAACACGCCCAAAAAGGCGATACAAAGGTTGATGGATGATGGAAACTAGGTTTAAAGGGATAGTTAGCCCTTAAAGCTCATAGCGAATAAACCGCCACGCAAAACATCTGAATTTAACCAAGTGTTCTGCCAATAAAAATGGTTGTTGCCTGTATAAGACATAGTCAATTACTCCTAAGTAAAGTTGAGATTAAGTACTCTAGTAAAGCTTGGCTCGGTTCCTTGGAACTAGAGATTCTCAAATCCGTTGAGACGACTTGTCACTCGGGTCCTTGGAGAAGGGTATCCATCCTGGATAGACTAGAGGGGAAAGGCCTATTGCCCTGTCCACGAAAGCTATTATAGATTTATGTAGTTTTATTACAAGCTTTATTTGTATTTTTTTTGATTAAGGCTTTTTAATGTAATTAAATTACACGAATATAGTGAGGTTAATGGCGATCTGTTTCACAGAAAAACAGAAATAATCCTGTAACCACCTAACAAATAAGATATTACAGAATTATTTCTATTTACTACGTAAAATTGTTAACGATTGATCAGATATTGATACAGACCGACCAAGGGACTCGCTGTGGGTTTACCGTAGAGCGGATCACCTTCAGTTGCACTGCCAGCGATATCTAAGTGTGTGTAAGCTAAAGGAATAGCGGCATTGACTCCGTGTTCAAACAGGCCTGATGCCTTCAATAAAAACGCCGCAGGATATTGATGACCACGCGCCGTCACAGAAGAAGGCGCATTATTAGAAGATAAAATATCCGCCGCCCCCGACACCTCGCGGATCTTGGCAAAATCCTCACGTCGCAGCGTTGAAACTTCAAAGGGTTCACCCCATTGGCTTGCTTGTTGCTGCAATGTCAGCGCGCAATTTGTGGCATTAGCTACCGCATTTTCAATCGCAGCAGGATAAGCACCATAACAACGCACCACGTGGCCTGTTAAGGTCGCCACTGAAAACAGCTCCGGCTTAACAGCAGTTACCGCTTTTATACGCAGATGACTGAGTAAATCAGCCAGCACTAAACGACCTTCAGCATCGGTATTACCAATTCGAACCCTAACGCCTGCATGGCTACTGATAATTTCATCGGTGACAAAGGCTTCGCTGCCTATGTTGTTACGCACTAAACCTAACTCGGCAATCACGCGAATTCCCTTAGGTTTAAGCATTGACAGGGTTTTAAATAACCCGGCAACCGCAGAAGCACCGCCTTTATCGCGGCTCATGCCCGCCATCGCGCCGCCCACTTTCAGATCGGCGCCGCCCGTATCATAAACCACACCTTTACCCGCAAATAAAAAGGTGCGGGTGATTTCACCCTCTGGCAGATACTCGAGTTTTACGACCCGTGGTTGATGACGGCCCACAGCAAAGGAGGAGCGCGCCACCGCACTCAGCAGTGGGTAGTCACGCTCTAAAATATCTCTGTCTTCTACTACTACGGTTTTTATCACACTGCCTTTAAAAGATTGCAGGCAGTAATCTGCAAAGGCTTTGGCAGACATACGCTCAGGCTCTGTGCCACATAAATCCCGCGCTAATACGCGGCCTGCTTCTAATGCATTGAGTAAGTGACTCTTATCGGCTGATGAAGTGTCGGCCGATAAAGACAATAAACCTATTGCTTCAAAGGCTGGCGTTAAGCCCGTTGCCTCGCGCAATTCTAAGGTTTGCCATAATTCTTGGCCACAGGCGAGCGCCGCGACTTCACTCGCAAAACCAAAACGCAGATCCTTCGATGGCACAACATATAACAACGGACGTTTAGCCCCCGCTTCTTTAGCGATCGCAATCGCAGCTCTTGCCGCGTCACCATACACACGCACATCAGCATAATCATCAGCCACTTGAGTAACGGGCGCAATAATTAGACGCCCACCCGCTAACCCCGGCGCAAACAGCAAGGTCGGGCTCTTACCCACCCTTTTGTCGACGTGGGCACCATGCTCGGCCAATAAACTAATTTCATCCATTTTAATTGATTGGAGATCGGGCGTAATCACAACGACCGCATCCCAGCCTTCACCATCAAAAATGGCATTTTCTGCTTGTACATCAATAAAGTTAACTTGAAACATGACCCATCCTTTTTCATTATTGTGCCAGCATTATTCCCGCTATAACGCTTAATTACCAATCAAAAAATTGCTTTGATACTATCGAAAATACAGAGGGTGGCAACTTTCGCTGCCACAAGCACGCAAGCCTGTATCGAGAAGATTAATCGCCTGAGCAGAATGTGTTAGGATTAGCCCAAATTTGCCCCATACCCACAAGACCTGATGAGGGACCTTCTGTGACAGCGTTAAGTCAGTTATACCCACAACCTTTATGGCAATGGTTCGAACAAATCTGTGCGATTCCCCACCCTTCCAAACATGAACAAGCACTCAGCCAACACATCCAAGCTTGGGCTAAGAGCAAACAACTCGATGTAGTAGAAGATGCCGTTGGCAACTTAATCATTCGCAAACCCGCAACTGCGGGAATGGAAGATCGCAAAGTCGTCGTGATCCAAGCCCATATCGATATGGTGCCACAAAAGAACGCCGATAAAGTGCATGACTTTACCAAAGACCCTATCGAAGCCCATGTCGATGGTGACTGGGTTAAAGCTAAAGGCACCACCTTAGGCGCCGACAACGGTATTGGTATGGCCTCAGCCTTAGCGATTTTAGGCTCAGACGATATCAAGCATGGTCCGCTCGAAGTACTGCTCACTATTGATGAAGAAGCAGGTATGACTGGCGCTTTCGGCCTGCAGGCAGGTATGCTCAATGCCGAGATCCTGATCAACACCGACTCAGAGCAAGAAGGTGAAATCTATATGGGTTGCGCTGGCGGCGTCGATGCCCAAATCACCTTACCGATGGTATGGCAAGCTTCAGAACAAAGTTATGCTTCATTTAGCCTGCATTTATCAGGCTTAAAAGGTGGCCACTCTGGGGTAAACATTCATTTAGGTCGTGGTAATGCCAACAAGATTTTGGCACGCTTCCTGTTTGAAAATGCCGATGAGTTAGCCCTAGAGTTAACTCAATTTACAGGCGGTTCACTGCGCAACGCCATCCCACGTGAAGCCAATATCAGCTTTATGTTACCTGCTGAAAATGTCGAAGCACTGAATGAAAAAGTGCGTACTTTTGAAGACTTAGTCCGCGCCGAGCTGGCGATTGCAGACCCAGACATGCGCTTAGTGTTGAGCGAAATCCCAACGCCCAAACGCGTGATGAGCGAAAACAGCCAAAACACGCTGATCGACCTGCTGCATGTTTGCCCTAATGGCGTGATGCGTATGAGCGATGAAGTCGCGGGCGTAACTGAAACCTCACTCAACGTTGGCGTGATCAGCACTAACGATGAAGAAGTCAGCATTCTGTGCTTAATCCGCTCTTTGATTGACTCAGGCCGCAGCCAAGTAGAAGGTATGCTAAATGCGTTAACCAACTTAGCAGGTGCAGACATTGAATTTAGCGGTGCTTATCCTGGTTGGAAGCCGGATAATACTTCGCCAGTTATGGCAATTGTGCGTGAAACCTACGAGTCTATTTATCATAAAGAACCGGTGATCATGGTGATCCATGCCGGCCTTGAATGTGGACTGTTTAAAAAACCCTATCCAGAAATGGATATGGTCTCGATTGGCCCGACCATCCGTTATCCGCACGGCCCTGATGAAATGGTCAATATCACCACAGTTGGTCAGTATTGGGATCTACTCATAGCAGTGCTCGAGCGCATTCCGGCTAAAGCCTAACTCAGTGTAAACCTCAGTAAACCGCGCTGATTAGCGCGGTTTTTTTATTGCATTAGCCAAAGCTGATTAGAATTCAAGCGTCATTTTAACAATGCATTAAATTAATAACGCCAGTTGAGTTTGCAATGGATCAACCTCAGCAATCAGTGATTGATCATTAAGCCCGACAGCTACGCCGAGTAGTCGAATTCCCCTGCCTTCTTGCCTTGCCATTGCTTGCGCCAATAATTCATAAAACATCATCACAGACACATCATTACTGCGATGTTCAATGGTCGTTTGTTTAAAGTCACTGAATTTAAGTTTCACCACCTGCTTATGGATTTGTCTATCCTTGGCGCTACGACTTAAACGGGTTGATAACTCTTGAATTAACCCCGGCATCACTTGCTGGCACTGCTCCAGCGTGTAAATATCCTGCGCCAGTGTAGTCTCAACGCCGACAGATTTACGCTCGCGACTCACAGACAAGCCTCGATCATCAATCCCCTGAGATCTTTCAATTAATACAGCGCCAAATTTTCCAAAGCGGGAAATAAGCTCTTGTTTTGGAAAAGTTTGTACATCGCCACAGGTATTTAAACCTAAAGAGGACAGTTTTTCCGCAGTGACTTTCCCCACACCAGGGATCTTGCGTAGGGATAAGGTTTTAATAAACTCAGAAACTTTATCGGGCGGAATCACATACTGACCATTGGGCTTATTTAAGTCCGAGGCCACCTTAGCGAGGAATTTTACGGGCGCAATGCCAGCCGATGCAGTAAGTCCAGTTTCAGCTAAAATATCGCGTCGAATCGCTTCAGCAATCAAAGTTGCAGAGCCTTTATACTGCTTACAATCGCTGACATCTAAATAAGCTTCGTCTAAAGACAGAGGCTCTATCAGTTCCGTATAGCGAGAAAATATGCCACGTATTTGTAATGAGACGTCTTTATAGACCTGCATTCGACCGGGAACAAGAATTAAATCAGGACACAACTTCAGCGCATAAGCTGTCGCCATAGCTGAGCGTACACCAAATCGGCGCGCCTCGTAATTACAGGTGCTGATAACCCCTCGCCGTTCACGACTACCACCAACGGCCAGCGGTTTACCACGGTATTCAGGAAAATCCCGCATTTCAACCGCAGCAAAGTAGCAATCCATATCGACATGAATGATTTTTCGCACGTAAAGTTCCTCCGGCACTCAAAATACTGTATATAAAAACAGTTATCAAGTGTCTGCGGCATATTTACGCGACCGCGGAGCTCACCTATCGGCCTACCTATCCTTATCCAAGCATGAAATCCCCAAAAAACAAAGGAGCACTAAAACTCCTTCGATTTTAATAACAACAGTGTTTAAATTTTGAATTGCCCAATATTACGTGTCAGTTCTCGAGTTGCTTGCTCAAATCCTTGTAGACTTAGGGAGAGATCTTGGCTTGATAATAGGGATTGATCGGATAAACCACGCACGCTCACCACGTTTTGTGCGACTTCATCGGCAACGACCGCCTGCTGACCAATCGCCACTGTAATTTCAACGGTTTGCTGCTGGATAGATGTAATAGCTATGGCGATATCGCTTAGGGCTTGTTCGACTTGAGTGGTCAAATCTTGCCCCACTCTCGCCTGCTCAACCCCTGATTCCATCACCTGCTCAGCCTGAAGCGCACTTTGTTGCAGTGTTTGAATAATCCCTTGAATGTTGGCCGTAGAATCTTGGGTGCGGGATGCGAGAGTACGAACTTCATCGGCCACCACGGCAAAACCTCGACCTTGCTCACCCGCCCGCGCCGCCTCAATGGCCGCATTGAGCGCCAACAAGTTGGTTTGGTCGGCAATGTTGCGGATCACACTCAAGACTTCACCAATTTGCTCAGAGCTGCTACGCAACTCCTTGATGACCTTAGCCGCCTCAATCACTTGAATCGATAGTGCCTTCATTCCTTCGGTCGCCCGCGAGACAATTTGCGTACCATCGTGGGCCTGTGATTGGGCCTTTTCGGCAAAATCATTCGCTCGCTGCG
The DNA here is from genome assembly GCF_022410515.1 of Shewanella cutis. Lineage (GTDB taxonomy): Bacteria > Pseudomonadota > Gammaproteobacteria > Enterobacterales > Shewanellaceae > Shewanella > Shewanella cutis. Next base: position 647,336 of record NZ_JACSDI010000001.1, read on the forward strand.
CACTTATCGCCATTTCTTGGCTGGTCAGTGCCATTTGCGTTGCTGCTGTAGCCACAGAATCAATTTGTTGTTTTTGCGATGACACAGAAGACACTGCTAAATCACACACTTGCCGAGCATCAAGCACGCCAGTTCCCACCTCTTGAGTCAAGCTGCGAGTATGCAATAACATTTGCTGAACCTTTTCAGCAAAGCGGTTAAATGCATCACCCAGCTTACCTAATTCATCTTCCCGCTCCATCAAAATACGTTGTGATAAATCGCTATCGCCCTCGGCAATGTCTTCCATAGCATCCAGCAATTTGCCAAGCTGGCGTCTAAAGGGCAACAACATCAACCATACTGTGATACCCACTAACAGCATAATTCCTAAGGCAACAAAACAGGCATTCCAAAAGGCTTCGGTCACTGGTGCTTCGATCACCTCATGGGGCAACATAAAGGCTAGGTGCCATTTCTGCTTTGGATAATCCCCGCCTACGGTCACAAAGGTCACTCGCTGTGATACGCCATTAAAGGTGACTTCGGTAAAACCCTGAGGCTCGCGCTGCATTTGTTGCATTAATGCAGAAAAACCCGAAGTATCTTTAAATTGGCTATCAATTTGATTCGCAAGCGATCCAGGAGGAAATTTGTCTGAAAATCCAGGGAAATATACCAGTTTGCCTTCATCCGTCATCAAAAAGGCTTGGCCATAGTAGCGATATTTAATTGGCGCTAACAGGTTCTTTCCAATGGTATCGATCAAAATATCCATACCACCAATGCCAATAAGTTCGCCATTAGCACCATAAACAGGGGTTTTAACCGTCGCCGAAATAGATCCATCGTTGGCATCAACTGCCGGATCGCCGACAAACAGGCCACGCTGATCAATCGCCTCCTGCCACCAAGGACGCTTATTGGTGTAATAATCAGCATCGCCATCGAAGCGACCATTGAGATCAAAATATTCGAAGGTGTTTGCCGAACCAAAGAATACCGATTTGACATCGCTATCACGGTCAGAGAATGAACGAAAATAACGAATAATATCTTGATATTGCTGATCACCCGCAAGATTGCTACCTCGGGCATGGTACTGACTAAACCAGTTGATAAGCCTAGGCTCAGCAAATACCGAGTGGATCACTTGTCCCTTGGCAATAAAATAGCCACTGATCTCATTGGCTTTTAAAGCAACAAGTGCCGAAATGTCTGCATCCACCTGCCTACGTGTGTTATTACTTTCTTTATTCACGAGCAAAGCGGCTACTAAAGTAAGAAGTACAGCTAAGGCTCCGACGATAGTCACCACTAACTGCATACTAAGAGAACGTTTTATATACCTCATCATCTTCCCGTCTAGCTGACTAATAACTTAACAAAAATGCATGCAAAAACAGTTTTACACGGTAACAATTTTTACCAGTCAACAACAGATTAAAATGCGAGAAAAAGCGTAAACAAGTGTTTGTAAAGAATGAAGATTAACTTAATAACAGGAATGACTAAACTATAAGTAGCAATTAGAAGATTGCTTTGCTGGCGGGCTGTTTTACCGAGTGATAGACCAAATACTCAAAATCGATATCTTGTTTTAGAACAAAGGCCAGTCATCGAGAATGGCTGGCCTTGGTAGTAAAAGAGGTAGCTGACTCAGTTACATCTTTGTTTGCAGGTAATTTGCTAAACCAATTCGGTCAATCAAACCGAGTTGTTTTTCTAACCAATACATATGATCGGATTCGGTATCATCGAGTAAGACTTCTAAGATCTCACGGGTTTGGTAATCTTTCTTCGACTCACACAGCGCAATGACTTTGCGTAAATCATCGGCAACTTTGTATTCATAGGCGAGATCGTTACGTAGCATCTCTTCAACGTTTGAGCCAATGTTGAGCGCTTCCCTGGCTGCAACATTGGGAACTCCTTCGAGGAATAAAATACGTTGTACCAGTTTTGCCGCATGGCCTTTCTCGTCATCTGACTCGTGGGCAATGCGTTCATAAAGTTCGTTAAGTCCCCAGTCTTCGTACATATGGGCATGCACAAAATACTGATCCATAGCCGATAACTCTCCCGTTAGGAGTCGATTTAACGCATCGATGACGTCTTTATCACCTTTCATATTCCGCTCCTATGACTCACTAATTTGCGATTGTAGATAGTTTTGAATGCCCGTTAGGCCAATCAACTCTTGCTGTGATTCCAGCCAATCTAAATGCTCTTCTTCATCTTCAAGGATGTCTTCCAGCAGATCACGACTCACATAATCCTGCTCGGTTTCACATAGGGTAATAGCGTCCCGTAGCAGTGTGAGTTGCTCCTGTACCATGGCGAAGTCACAATCGAGCATCTCTTGAGAATGCTCACCAATACGAAGCTTTTCGAGCTGTTGCAGATTCGGTAATCCCTCTAAAAATAATACCCGCTCAATAAGCTTATCGGCGTGTTTCATATCTTGGATGGATTTTTTGTATTCGACGTGATTAAGCTTTTCAAAACCCCAATGCTTAAACATTCTGGCGTGGAGAAAATATTGGTTAATAGCCGTTAACTCACAGGTAAGCACCCGATTGAGTTGTCCCACCACTTTTGGATGACCTTTCATAAGTTACGATCCTTGAAATGAGTGAAAGATTGATCTAAATCAAGCTTCCAGCCTAGTATAGTTTTTACTCAATTTCAAATTTTCTTTATTTTTCAAAATGTTAATAATTAAAAGCATTCTCATTATCGCTTAGATTAGCCTGCTATCCTCCTCATAAATCAAGGATTAATCTTAACAATCCCAAAATCAGGGTAAAAAAATAGCCCCCAGAGGAGGCTATTTCAGTTGAAGCGGATAACTAAATGATCCTGTCTTTGGTTAACTTTGCACGGCGGGCTTCTTCGGCCGCCATGCGACGTTTACGCTTGTCGCAGGGATCATCACAATCGCAGGCTTTTTCAATCCCTAATACACCTAAACCGCCACAGCTTCCTTCTACGGCTTTGCGCTTGATGAGATAACCTATCGACATAAGCAAAAAGAACAGTAATAAAATCACAAATGCTGCGATAAAAGTGCTCATGTAAACTCCAACTATTTAAGGAAAGGCTTGAAGGCGTCACTGTAGTAGACTTTAAATCCTTCACCTTGCTTTTCTATTAGCATTATCGCCAAGTGTTCCTTCTTAGCAAGCTCCAATGATGCTTCTGTACCCAGAACCATCATTGCCGTCGCAAAACCATCTGCCGTCATACATTCTTTATGCAAAACGGTGACAGATGCTAGCTTATGATTGATTGGCAAACCGGTACGCGGATCAATTATATGCGTAAAACGTTGGCCTTCTTCCTCATAATAATTGCGATAATCTCCGGACGTTGCCATAGACATAGTGCCAGGTTCAATCACCTGCTGCACAGCGATACCTTCATCGGTCGGCTTCTCTATTGCCACACGCCATGAGCTACCATCGCCCTTTGTGCCTTTAATGCTCAGCTCGCCACCAATTTCAACTAAGTAACCCGTTGCTTGGTACTTATCTAAAATAGAGGCGACTTTATCAACACCAAAACCCTTAGCGATTGACGATAAATCCACATACAAGTGTGTATTATGTTTACTTAAACGATTGCCTTCGATAGACAATTCACGAATACCCGTTTTGGCCTTAGCTGCATCAATCTCGGCTTGACTCGGTACTTTTGTCGGGCGCTTATCAGGTCCAAAACCCCACAGATTAACTAAAGGACCTAAGGTAATATCTAACGCTTTATCGGTAACGTCATATAAACGCATACCTTCTCTAACTACCTTAATGGTATCGGGAGAGACTTCCACACTCTGCTCTAGCGGTAATTGATTGAAACGTGAAAGCTCGGAATTAGGACGATAGGTCGACATTTGGTTATTGACTTGCTCTAAGGCTAAGTCAATTTCAGCCTGCAATAGTTGGGCTGACGGCATTTGCTCATTGGGAACCACTTTAATGTGGTAAGTCGTTCCCATTGTGCTGCCCGCAAGGGAAATAACTTCATCCTGTTTGCTACAGGCTGAAATAAAAAAGGCCAGACCTACAAGGACCAGCCAGCTAACTGAATGCTTAAACATTGAGGTTTTTAACGCTAGGGTTTTAAACATAGTGACTAACAACTCTTTATGTATGCCCTTTAATGCAAAAGTTGCAGATGAGAGCTCTACTCCACATCTGCAACTCATTTTTCCTTGGGCTAATTCACATTAGCCGCCGAAGTCATCCAACAGGATGTTTTCGTCTTCGACACCAAGATTTTTCAACATACCGATCACGGCTGCGTTCATCATTGGAGGTCCACACATATAGAACTCACAATCTTCTGGAGCATCGTGATTTTTCAGGTAGTTTTCATACAGTACGTTATGAATGAAACCTGTGTAACCATCCCAATTATCCTCAGGTTGAGGATCGGACAGTGCAACATGCCATACAAAGTTGTCGTTTTCAGCCGCTAAGCCGTCAAAATCTTCCACGTAGAACATTTCACGCTTAGAACGTGCACCGTACCAGAAGCTCATCTTACGCTTAGACTTCAGACGCTTCAGTTGGTCGAAAATATGTGAACGCATTGGCGCCATACCGGCACCACCGCCGATAAACACCATTTCTGCATCGGTATCTTTCGCGAAGAATTCACCGAATGGACCAGAAATTGTCACTTTATCGCCCGCTTTTAAGCTCCAAATATAAGATGACATCTTACCGCAAGGCAGTGTCAAATTACGTGGTGGTGGCGTCGCGATACGCACGTTCAACATGATGATGCCAAACTCTTCAGGGTAGTTAGCCATCGAGTAAGCACGGATAGTTTCTTCGTCAACTTTGGATTCTAACTTGAAGAAACCAAAGTGTTCCCAGTCGCCACGGTATTTTGCTGGTACGTCGAAATCAGCATATTTAACATGGTGTGCAGGCGCTTCGATCTGGATGTAACCACCCGCACGGAACGGAACAGACTCACCATCAGGAATTTGCAGCTTCAGTTCTTTAATGAAGGTCGCCTTGTTATCGTTAGAGATAACAGTACATTCCCACTTCTTAATACCAAAGATTTCTTCGTCAAGCTCAATTTCCATATCGTTCTTAACGTTCACCTGACAAGACAGACGACAGCCTTTACGGGCGTCCCCCTTGCTGATGTGGTCTAATTCTGTTGGCAGGATATCACCACCGCCAGACTTAACCACCACGCGACATTGGCCACAAGAACCACCGCCACCACAGGCGCTCGATACGAAGATACCGTTGTTCGCCAGCACGCCTAACAGCTTGCCACCCGCACCGGTTGTAATCGCTTTTTCAGGATCGTCGTTGATGCCGATCGTGATGTCACCGCTAGACACTAGCTTAGATTTAGCGAATAAAATCACTAACACTAACACTAGGACGATAGCAGTAAACATACTCACACCGAGGTAAACCTCAAGCGGAGTAGATTTAAAAATACCAAGAATATCCATTAACTTATCCTTAGAAGGTCCAATTCAAGAAGCCGTTTGGTGTCTCTTATAGAGACACACCAGAAAACGACATGAAACCTAAGGCCATTAAACCAGCAGTAATAAAGGTAATACCCAAACCACGCAGGCCATTAGGCACATCGGCATACTTCAGCTTCTCACGGATACCGGCCATCAATACGATAGCTAATGCCCAACCTACTCCAGAGCCGAAACCAAACACCAGACTTTCACCCAGTTTATAGTCACGCTCAACCATAAATGATACCGCACCGAAAATCGCACAGTTCACAGTGATCAGAGGTAAGAAGATACCTAACGCGTTGTACAAAGGAGGAAAGTACTTATCCAGTGCCATTTCCAGAATTTGAACTAAAGCCGCGATCACACCGATAAAGGTAATGAATTTCAAGAAGCTTAGGTCAGCTTCAGGTGCGCCGGCCCAAGCCAGTGCGCCAGGTGCTAACAGCCCTTGGTAAATAACTTGGTTAGCAGGAACAGAGATAGTTAACACTACAACTACCGCAATCCCTAGGCCCATCGCAGTGGTCACTTTCTTCGATACCGCTAAGAAAGTACACATACCAAGGAAGAAGGCCAGTGCCATGTTTTCAATGAAAACAGAGCGAATTAACAGGCTAATATAATGTTCCATCTCAATTACCCTTTTGCTTCAACTTGCTCTGGCTTATAGGTACGAATAATCCAAATCAGCATACCGATCAGGAAGAACGCACTTGGCGGCAGTAATAGCAGACCGTTTGGTTGATACCAGCCACCATCAGAGATCTTGTGCAGGATTTGAACACCGAACAGAGAACCGTTACCAAACAGTTCACGCACAAAGCCAACAGCTAATAGAATCGCACCGTAACCTAAACCGTTACCGATACCATCCATAAAGCTCATCATTGGCGGTGTTTTCATCGCATAGGCTTCAGCACGCCCCATTACGATACAGTTCGTAATAATAAGGCCAACGAATACCGATAATTGCTTAGAAATCTGATAAGCATAAGCCTGCAGCAATTGGTCAACCACGATTACCAGAGAGGCAATAATGGTCATCTGTACGATAATACGTACGCTGCTAGGAATATGATTACGGATCATTGAGATAAACAGGTTAGAAAACGCTGTTACCGCAGTTAATGCCAACGCCATCACCAATGCAGTTTCGAGCTTACTCGTTACCGCTAACGCACTACATACACCAAGAACTTGTAATGCAATCGGGTTGTTGTTGACGATAGGTCCAGTCAGAACCTGTTTCAGTTCTTTAGCGTCAGACATTAGCTGAGACCTCCATTGCGTGCTTTTTCAATGAAACTCGCAAAACCTTCTTTACCTAACCAGAATGTCAGAGAGTGTTGAACACCGTTACTGGTCAGAGTCGCGCCGGATAATGCATCTACACCGTATTCAGTGCTAGCCACTGCAGGGTTTTTAGTTACGCTGATTGCAATATTACCTTGCTCATCAAATAACTTTTTACCATGCCACTTGGCTTTCCACTGAGCATTTTGGACTTCACCACCAAGACCAGGGGTTTCACCGTGCTCGTAGTAAACTAGGCTTTGAATCGTGTTGAGATCAGCATCTAACGCCAAGAAAGCGTACATAGTTGACCACAAACCATAACCATGAACTGGCAGGATCACGCTGGTTAACTTACCTTGATCGTCGCGAACGAGATAAACCACAGCGTCCTCTGAAACACGCTTAACAGAAGCAATGTCGTTTTCGGGGACAAATGAGGTCTTCACATCACGAGCCGCTTTGCGTTGGTCAAATGTATTGGCGTCAACACCTTCAACCCAATCACCGGTTTTTAAGTTAACTAACTTAGCTTCGATATGCTTACCGTAAGTTTCCAAAATTTGCGCTTTGGTCACTTTACCGGCTTTAGTGTCAATCAGACCCGCAGCTTCCAGAATGTACTTTTGCTTATCAAGCAGTTTGTTTTCTGCCTGAGTTGGGCGCAGTAATACTGCCGCAGTCGACACAAATATCGCACAAATTAGACATAAGCCAACGACGATAAATAACGTTCTGCCGAACGAATCTTTATTACTAGCCACGAGCAATCCTCCGCTTGATATTTGCCTGAACCACGAAGTGGTCGAACAATGGCGCGAACAAGTTAGCAAACAGAATCGCTAACATCATGCCTTCTGGGAACGCAGGGTTAATCACGCGGATGAACACAGCCATTGCACCAATCAAGATACCGTATGCCCATTTAGCTTGGTTAGTAAATGACGCAGACACTGGGTCAGTCGCCATAAACATCATGCCAAATGCAAAACCACCTAACACTAAGTGCCAGTACCAAGGCATTGCAAACATTGGGTTTGTGTCACTACCAACAAAGTTAAGCAGAGTAGAAATGGCAATCATACCCACCATCACACCGCCAACAATGCGCCATGAAGCAATACGGGTATAGATGATGACCAGACCACCTAACAGAATCGCCAACGTCGATACTTCACCCACAGAGCCTGGAATGAAACCGAAGAACGCATCCCACCAGTTTTGGTTGAAGGCATAATCTAAGGTGCCAGATGCCGCTTGACTCAGTGCTGTTGCACCTGAGTAACCGTCAGCCACAACCCAAGTAGTGTCACCAGACATGTTTAGCGGATAAGCGAAAAACAGGAAGGCACGACCAGCAAGAGCAGGGTTTAAGAAGTTACGCCCTGTACCACCGAACACTTCTTTGGCTACCACCACACCGAAGGTGATACCCATAGCTACCATCCACAATGGGATAGTTGCTGGCAGTGTTAAAGCGAACAGGATAGAGGTGACGAAGAAACCTTCGTTAACTTCATGACCACGGATAGCAGCAAACAGCACTTCCCAAATACCGCCGACGGCAAACGTCACAGCATAGATAGGTAGGAAGAAACAGGCGCCATACCACATCAGCGCAGGCCAACCAGAGTTTGCAGTCAGTTCAGTACCGAACATGCTAAACAAGCTCACTTGCCATACATCAGGGGTCGCAAAACCAGCCACTAAAGCTATTTGAGCTTGTAAACCTACGTTGTACATCCCCACAAACATCGCAGGGAAAGCACAGGCCCAAACCGTAATCATCATACGTTTTAGGTCAAGGTTATCGCGAACGTGGGTCTTGCCCTTATTCACTTTACCCGGGGTATAAAAAATGGTGTATGCCGCTTCGAAGAGGGCATAAAACTTTTCGTATTTACCGCCTTTTTCAAAGTCGGGTTCAATACGTTCGAAAAAATCTTTCAAGCTCATTAGCCTTCCCTCACGATCGTATCTAAACAATCACGCAGATATGAACCATAGTCATATTTGCCTGGACATACGAAAGTACACAGTGCGAGATCTTCTTCATCCAACTCTAACGCGCCTAATGTAGCTGCACCGTCAAAGTCACCCGAAATCAGGTCACGCAGTAACATTGTAGGAAGAATATCCAGAGGCATTACACGCTCATAGTTACCAATAGGTACCATAGCGCGGTCAGAACCACCTGTGCTCGTTGTCATATTGAACAAACGAGAAGAACTTAAGTGACCAAGGAATGCACGAGTGATAGAGAATTTGTTCGCGCCAGGTAATACCCAACCCAAAAATTCTTTTTCTGTGCCTTCTTCAAGCAGACTTACCTGCATATGGTAACGGCCTAAATACCCTTGAGGACCTACCGCTGTACGACCATTGAGCACAGAGCCTGAAATAAAGCGCACGTTACCCGCGAGGGTTTCGCCCGCAGTTAGTTCAGTCATGCTTGCACCTAAAACAGTGCGAACCAATCTTGGCTTAGCCGCTTTAGGACCAGCAATCGCAACTACACGTTCGGTATTCAGTTGGCCTGTCGTAAATAGCTGACCAATGGCTATTACATCTTGGTAACCGACATGCCAAACAGTACGTTTTGCAGAGGCTGGAAGTAGGAAATGGATATGAGTACCAACAAGACCCGCTGGGTGAATACCGGCAAATTCTTCAACTTGGGCATTAGCGGCAGGAATATCGGCGCCAGGCGCTTTACAAAGGTAAACTTTACCTTCAGTAAGTCTTGCTAACACTTTAAGACCATTAGCAAAATCTTCTTTATGCTCACGGATCACTACGACAGGATCGGCTGCATGGGGTTGCGTATCAATGGCGGTTACAAAAATACCCGCAGCAGAAGAATCTACCGCTGGCACTTTGCTGAAAGGACGTGTACGCAATGCAGTCCATAAACCTGACTCAATCAGGTTGTCACGGACCAGTTGCGAGTCAAGCGTATCAAGAGCAGTGGCGTCATACTTAGCAAAGGAAACGCTTTCGTTACCTTCCACTTGAATAACAACAGACTGCAGCACACGCTGGGCGCCCCGGTTAATGTCTAATATAGTACCACTGGCTAAAGCCGTATATTTTACGCCAGGATTTTTCTTATCTTCGAAAATCACCTGACCTTTTTGTACTTTATCGCCCACTTTGATCTTCATCGTTGGACGTAAGCCAATATACTCTTCACCCAAAGTAGCTACATGTTTAATGGCTGGGCCATTATGGATAACTTGCTCTGGTCCGCCTGCTATAGGCAGTTCCAATCCTTTCTTAATTGTAATCATATCCACAAGCACTACGTTTTGAAGGAAAGACAATGCGCCGCGTTCCTGCTAAATACGAAGGTTTTAAACAAAACCTACTGCATTGAGCTAGCGCAGATTTATCACAGAAATGCGATCGCAATCACGCTGGTCGCGCGCATTTTACCCCAATTACCGTGCCATCGCCACGAAAATTATAGGTGTTTTCAAACCTAAAATAAGGATTTAAAAGAATCACGCGCTACAGCGTTCGCCTTCCGACCGAATAAGGGTTCAGAAAGAGAGTATTACGGTCGTCAAATACTATAACATTAATTTTTAAAGAATTAATTTAGCAAAAGGTCGATAACCTGCGATATCTAGAAATCTAAATGCCTTTTCGCTTTATTCCTAATCACTTTAAACAACATTTAACTCAGTTTAGAAACGCCATTGATAGCCTAAATAGCTGATCCGTCCATTCTCGACTCGAATTCCACTATTTGATGCTGTTGTCACTAAAGATTCATCGAGTAGGTTTTCAAGGCGAAAATACACCCTGTGATGCATATCAATATCGTAGTTCGCCGCTAAATCGACACGCCATTGACTGTCAACGCGTTGCAACTCACTACCATACTGAATTAAATCACGTTCAGCTTGATAAGCCGTAGCAAGATTTAATTGATAATCGGCGTATTTTAGCCCCGCACTTAATTGCAGTTGATGCTCGGGTAACCAAGCCAGTTTATCCCCCTCCAAGACACACCCTTGGATATCAATGCAAGTATTAGTCTGATATTCAGCGCTAAGATATTGATAATTTAGCCCCAAAGGCAATTCAAACTCACCTAGCATCCAGCGATAGCCAAGGCCGAGTTCAATCCCATAGGTAAGCACATCGGGTATATTTTCTTGAATTAGCAGACGAGAATCGACGCACATGGAGTAGCTATCGCAATCAACATGCAAATTATCAAATTCTTGTACATAGGCACGCAGATCGGCCTGAACGCCATCACTCGCATATTGGGCACTGACTTGATAATGAAGCGACTCCTGTGCTTCTTGGGAAAGATTGCCCGCACTCGCCGCCGTCCACGCCCGGCGTATATCGGTACTAAAACGCCAATCACCAGCATCATAAAGCACACCAAGTTGTGGCATCCAATCGCTATCATAAAAGTCCGCTTCCTCAAGCCCAGCAAAAGCTAAGCTCACTTCACGATTAACACTAACATGCTCGTAAGTAAGGCCTAACTTGATTTGCATGCCCTGCCAACGCCATAAAGAGTCGATTGCCGACGTCAGCGCCGTGGCATCATCGGTGTAGGCTAACACCGCATTAGACTCATCACGGACGATACTTCTGTCGGCTTGCCATAATGCAGCTTGATCACCAAAACGCATCTCTGCTTTATCGGTATGATAACGAGCACTGTAGGTAATTTGATGTTCGCCGTATTGGTTTATCGACTGAGTCTGGGCACCAAACGCACTGTAATCATTGTCTTGCACCAACATATTTAAATCGGCGCCATTCGCACTGGGATTACGATCGAAGGCGGCGATATCATAAAGCGTTCCCAACTCAATATTTCGCCCATTAAACGCACCAAGCTGATCCAGTCGTTGTGAATAGGATTGATAGTAAAAGTCGCTAATCACTTTGCTATCACCTAAGTTGACTTGGTGTGATAACTGGTATTTGTGTTGCCGTCCTTGATGTTTATCTTGTGCGGTAGCGGAATACAGCAACAAAGGATCCTGCTGCCAGTCAACGGCAGTGCTCCCAAGCAATGAGCGGTAACTATCATCGTCGATAAATTGGTAGGTAAATTCCGTTTGCTGCGGACTGCGAGCACCAAGCAAGCTCGTGGCGTTGACCTTAAATAAGATATCCGTTTTTTTTCTGTCAGCATCGCTGCCGTTTAAAAAAATCGCATCACCTTGTTCTTTAATATAATTAGCCGCAAATAAGGCACCGTATTCTTTTTGGTTAACACCCCAACGCATACCCGCATTCACATCTGAATCCGTCGTCCCTTCGATTTGAACACTGCCAGATTGTGGCCGTTCAATAATGTGAAGGCTTTGGTAATCCACCACACCAAATGCTCCCTGACCACCAACAGCCATATTTGCCAGTGGCGTAGTCGTCACACTTTGCTGCAATAAAAGATGGGGTAATAGTTGCAGTTGTGGTGCCGAATAGGGCGCAGGTGAGAAATACACCCTATCTTGCATCACAGCAACACCTTGGCTGGCTGAGCGCATACTGATATTAGCGGAATTGCCACTATGGTCAGCCCGAAGCAAAGTTAAGCTATTGAGACTGCTTAACTGCATTGCATCATCAATGGAGTGGTACTGATCGTTGAGCTTTGCTAAATCGAGAGTTTGAGAATAGAGGGGATTTGCATTAAGTGAATTTGCGTAAACACAGGAAACCGCCAGCGCGGTCAGCGACATGACAAAATAGCGACTTGACATACCAAGCTCCCAAAACTTTTTGTTAGCGTACGGCGTTTGTTGTTATTTTGTAAAATAACTGAATTTGCAAGAAAAAAAAAGCGACTATTGTCGCTTTCTCTACCCATTAGTGTTAAGCCAGATATTCGCGGCCTAGAGTTTACCTAGAATCTCATCACTGAGTTTTAAGTCATCGTTGCGGTTAACACTCACGCCAGCTGCGATAATATTACGCGCAATGTCCTGCGCTTGCTCTAAAGAGTGCATCTCATAGGTGCCACATTGATATTCGTTAAGCTCAGGAATTTCAGATTGTTCAACAACTTTTAGCACATCTTCCATTGAAGCAAGCCACGCATCCGCAACTTGACGTTCAGTAGGCACACCAATCAGACTCATATAAAAGCCGGTGCGACAGCCCATTGGAGAAATATCAATAATTTCCACATCATCACCATTTAAATGGTCGCGCATAAAGCCCGCAAACAGATGTTCCAAAGTGTGGATGCCACGCTCGCTCAGGATATCTTTATTTGGTGCGCAAAAACGCAGATCGAATACGGTAATCGCATCGCCTTTTGGGGTCGTCATATGTTTGGCAACACGTACGGCAGGTGCATTCATCCGAGTATGGTCAACGGTAAAGCTATCAAGTAATGGCATAGAGATCTCCAAATTATCAGGGCGATACAACGCCACTGTCGCTATCTGTTTATAGGTGCAAGCATAACATCAAATGGATTTGGACCGATAACAAGATAACTTAAGATGAAATCATCTCATACCAGTCAGATGCTAATATAAACATTTTGTGTAAATAAACGGCATTAATGCTGCCGTTGCTGGCTATATGCGTCCTCAGAAATCTTATGGTATTCACGCACTCCCTGTTCATAAGCATGATAAGCACGGTACACCTTGCCCATCATCGGATCTTGTTCCGCTTGTTCTCCAATCACCTGATGTGAGATCCGCTCAAGTTCAGTTAACACCGCAAGCGGAAAAGCCCTAAGCTCGACACCTTCTTCTTTAACGAGGGTTTCGAGGGCGGTGACATTGCTCGTAGTGTATTCATCCAACATATCTTGATTGATAGCACGGGCCGCTGTTTTGACGACAGTTTGCAAATCTTCGGGGAGACTCTCAAAGGCGGCTTTGTTGATCAAAAATTCCATATTGGAACCAGGTTCATGCCAACCGGGATAGTAATAATATTTCGCGACTTTATGCAAACCAAAGGCGAGATCGTTAACTGGCCCAACCCATTCGGCGGCGTCAAGCGAGCCTGTTTGTAGCGCACTAAACAGTTCTCTGCCAGCCATATTAACAGGCACGGCGCCAACACGCTTAAGTACCTCTCCGCCCAGCCCTGGCATGCGGATCTTCAGCCCTTTAAAGTCGGCAATCGTATTGATGGGTTTATTAAACCAGCCGCCCATTTGCATGCCTGTATTTCCCCCTGCTAAGGGAATAATACCAAAGGGGCGATAAACCTCCTCCCACAGCGCCATGCCGCCGCCATAATGCAACCAGCCGTTCATTTCCTGTGCAGTCATTCCAAATGGAATCGAAGAAAAAAACTGTGAGGCTGGAGCTTTGCCCTTCCAATAATAGGAAGCTGCGTGGGCCATCTGAATTTTACCTTGGCTAACTCCGTCGAATACCGCAAAGGCAGGCATTAATTCCCCCGCGCCGTGCACGGTAATGCGCAATCGACCATGGGACATATCATTAACCAGCGTTGCAAAACGCTCTGGTGCCATACCTAAACCGGGGAAATTTTTCGGCCAAGAGGTGGCTAAACGCCATTCAATCACTTGCTTAACGGGAGGAGCATCAGTAATGGACGCTTTAGAAATAGGTTCAACATGCTGGAACGAGGGATTACAGCCTGTCGCACCAAAAAACAATACCGCAAATAATAGCCCCCCCAAATAACGCATCACCCACTCCCCTGATAAATAAACAGTTAACCGCATGAAATTCGCACTCTTTTTATAGATTAATAGGCGCTTAATCGTGCAAATAGAACATATTGTTAACACAGAATATTCGGTAGGGAAACCCAAGAATGCCTTCAATTTGAGTTAAAACAAAAAAGCCACTCTGTTAAAGTGGCTTTTTGTTTTAACTCTGACCCGTCCTAAATCGCGTTAATTAACCGCGGCAATTAGGTGTTTTAGGCACTTCGACGTCCGCTGCCCACTCACTTTGTGTAAAGGTATGAATAGATAGCGCATGTACGCCATTAGCTAACTCATTAGCTAAACAGTTGTTCACCAAGCGATGACGAGCAAGCAAGCGAAGCCCCTCAAATTCATCGCTGACCACTACAACTTTAAAGTGAGTCTCTGAATTAGGAGGAACATGATGACGATGGCTTTCATTCAGCACTTCTAAATGCGTTGGTGAGAAGCTCTCAGTTAATTTTTGATTTATGGTCTCAGCCACTGTGCCCTGCTCTTGGGTATTGGACATATTCAAATCTCGACATGGGTAAATCCAGTGGCCGCAGAGTACTGCTTCAAGTATAAAAGATCAAATTTCAGCACCTGTTTTGCAACTCAAAACCCAACAAATCCGACAACATTTTGAACTCAATAACCTTTCAACTACCCATGATAATTAACGATAAGTTGCCTAAATGTGTAGTTCCAACGGGGCTCTGTGACCTTTAGGCGCTTCGGCACACTGTGCAACCAGTCTCGTTGCATTGGCCAGTGCATAATTACCAAGTCACCACTATGTAAACTAATGCTGTATTTCTGCTTGCTATGTTTATGTTTAATCACAAAATCACGAGTCGCGCCTAAGCTGATTGAGGCAATATCACTGCCGTGAGCAATTTCAGGCTCATCATCGCTGTGAGCGCCCATACAATCTTGACCATCAGCGTAACGGTTAACTAACACGCCATTGCTACCCAGTTCAAAATCCCGTTGTAATTTATCGCGTAATTTTTGCAAATACTTAGGCCAAGGTAAGGCACGAATAAATAACCCTGAATATAAATAGTCACATCCTAGGTCGCCATACCATACCTGCTGCCGAGGGATAGCATGATATCGACCAAACACTTGAATTTGCGGGCGAGTAAATGGGTAAGATTGCGCCTCGTTAATCAACGCATTTTGTTGCGCCTTGCCCAGATACCCCCGCACTAAGGTGATGGGCGGCCTAATATCTTGACTCTCAATGATATGCGTCTCATCAGGGGTATCCAAAGGATGAGCCTCAAGTTCGAATCCAAAATCTGCTTGTTTCATACGCCAACCTTGCACACCACAAGTCTTTCCCCTAGTCGCCAAACGAAACTGATTTTTGTTTTTCGCTTGGGTTTGCACAGCGCCAGTGTACCCAGTCTCAGTCCAAGGATTCAAATTCGGCCTGTAAACTTAACCGCCACAACATTAGATCAACGGCATGCACAAACCTACACTCGCAAAGGCAAACATCGCAAGCAGCCATGAAATCTGCGATAATCAGCGCCTTATTTTATTGACACCGTTTTTATTGGCACAACACAACATGACGACACAATTTTCAGTAGCAGGAATAGAGCTCGAACTATTTCGCTATCCCGCTTCGCAGGAATCTAATCTTCAAGCGTGGGATGCCGCAGACGAGCATTTAATCAATAGTCTAATTGAAGGTGGGCAAATCGCTGTGCCAACAGCCATTATTAACGATAGTTTTGGCGCCTTAAGTTGCGCCCTCTCCCGTATCAATCCCAACTGGCCACTTCGGGTTGAAACCGATGCCAGAACCAGCTTTTTAGGTACAGAGCAAAATCATCTTCGTAATCAGTTACCCATGAATAACCTACAATGGTTTACCAGTCGCGATACCTTGCCTAAAGATGTCGCTTTAGTGTTGATGAAATTACCGAAAAATCTCACCTACTTTGCCCACCAGCTAATGCGTCTGTCACAGGTATTACCCGCTGGCTGTCGTGTCTTAGTTGGCGCAAAAGCTAAGTCAATCAACGCGAGTTTACTAGCATTATTTGCTAAACACTTAGGGCCTGCGAGCGCCAGCCTTGCTTGGAAGAAGACCCGTGTGATCACTTGTATTAGTGATGGAAAGCCAAGAACACTGCCAAATGAAATCATTTGGGATATTCCCGAATTCAAACTCCAAATCAGTAATTTAAGCAATGTCTTTGCCGCTAATAAGCTCGATATCGGCGCACGAATTATGCTCGATAATCTGCCAAAAGGTGAATTTAACACGATTGTCGACCTTGGCTGTGGCAATGGCGTGCTTGGGCTTCGTGCCGCCCAATTATATCCCAATGCCGATATCCATTTTATCGATGACTCCGAAATGGCTGTTGCCTCGGCAAAAGCCAATTGGACAACCAATCAACTCCCCGAAGGTAAGGGACATTTTCATTGGGATGATTGCATGAGCCACTTTCCTGATAATGTAGAGCCTGATTTAGTGCTGTGTAATCCCCCCTTCCACCAAGGTGAGGCCATTACCGATCATATTGCTTGGCAAATGTTTTTAGACGCCCGTCGTCGGTTAAAAAATGGCGGGATTTTACATATAGTGGGCAATCGCCACTTGGCTTACCATGTGAAATTACAACGCTTATTTAAAAACTGCACCACCATTGCCTCTAATGGCAAATTTGTCATCCTGCAAGCTCAAAAATAACCCTTTATACATTGCGAAACTAGCGCTAGCGAATAGCGCTTTTTTGCGAACGGTCCCATATGCCCATCATCAGAATTTTCCGAACATCGGCTTTTAACTAGCCGACACCACAAGTTGTCAGTACAATCCGCTACAGCAAATGCATAGAATTTAGCAGCTTAGATTTTTATGCCCCCAATGCATTATGGATAGCGTATTTAGGATACAGATATGCCGTTAAAGGATGACGTAGACCAACTCAAAGCGGAATTGGCACAATTAACGTTGCAGCACCTCTCGCAGCAAACGTCATTTAGCCGCCAACTGGCTGAATTTTCAGCCAAACTCGATACTTTAAGCATAAGGCTTGAACAGCAAGATAACGGCGCAAATCCAACGAATATTGCAATGGAAATTGCCGCAGTTGAGCCATCCCCCATTGCGATCTCAGTTGACCATCGCACGATGGAGAGTGATGTCGCCAAGCAGTCAGAAGCGGTTTCACATTCTATTCAGCCACAAGTAACCTCCCCTTGGCAGGATGATCCTTGGCTGCGCCCCAGTGAGCAACATTCCAATGCCGACTCACAGCAAGCGACTGACCATGAGCTAACAAAGCAGGTGCGGGCGGAACTAGGCGCTCAAGCAACAAACCAAGTAGAAGCGCAAGTGGAAGCCTTTTTATCCCAAGGCGTTGCCGCAATAATGGCTCCATTTGTAGCCATTAAGGAACAGGTAAAAGGCTTCTATCAACACTATCAAGCCAAAGGCTTGGGTCCAGTGTTTTTAATGACTGTCGCCGGCATAATTACCCTCACTCTAGGTTTTGGTTATCTACTGCAATATTCCATCAATCATTGGTTTTCCGAACTCGGTAAAGCATTACTCGGTTTTGGCTGTGCTAATGCGATAATCGCTGGCGGCATTTTTATCCGTCAAAAACGCCAAGGCATGGCCGATTTTGGCTCAGGTATCGTCGGATTAGGGCTGATCTTAAATTACCTGTGCGCCTATTTTATTGGCCCCTATTTTGAGATTATCCCCAACAGCGCCAGCTTCATTCTATTGCAATTGATAACCTTAGCGGGCTACGGCCTATCGATGCGTCTCGATGCCAAAGTCATTGCTATCATCGCCTTAATCGGTGGTTCAACAGCACCTATGATGCTGTTATCCCAAAGCTATGCGCCGCTATTATATATCCCCTATTTACTGCTGATAGGTACTGGGGCATTGGCCCAAAGCCGCAAATTGCAGTGGCCAATACTGCTTGAAATGACCGCCTTATTACATATCGCTTGTATTGAAGCCTTCAGCTATTTTGTCGATTTACCACTCCATCAATGGGACAGTACTGCAGTGCTCGCCGTTGTCAGTATTAACGCCCTATTTTATCTCTATGGAATAGTTGGACTTATCTTTAGCTCATCAACAACACTCAGCCATAGGGCGTTGGCACTGCCGATTGCGTTATTGGCTTTTGTGCTGTTTGAACTCACGCAATTTACTGAGTTTGCAGGAGAAATATTTATCGTCAATGCGCTGGTGTGCGCAGGACTATACCTCAAGCTAAAAAATCGACTCGATAAATCCCAAAGTAGCCTCTTACTGATGTTTGGCGCAAGCTTTGCTGCCTTTGCGGCACTTTATCTGTTAAGCCATGATTTCTTAGGATTAGTATTGCTACTCGAGGCAATATTACTGTTGTGGATTGGCCTCAAAGAAAAACTGATTTCAGTACGGGCAGAAGCCTATGTCTTGCTAGTGATGGGACTGGCGCTCAATGTTTATGGCCTGCTCTCGGGCTTAACGTTACTCGAACAGGCCACTTTATCCCCTGTGGGGGCCCTTGGCTTCCCCCTTATCGCATTAGCCTTAAGTGCTGGCGGATTGTTCTTTACGATCAATCAACTAACAAATAATGAATTAATACTTTCCAAGTTAGAAGGACAACTCAGCTATCTACTAAAAGAAATCTTGAGTGGCTTTTATGTCGCGACCCTATTGGTTGCGGCTTATCTTATCAGCAGCGATTACTACCTCGCCATTGTGCCACTCCTTAGCCTGTTACTCTTGTATTTAAGTAGCAAAGACAAACTAATGGCCAGTGAGTTTGCAGCTTGGCTATTGCTGCTGCCATTGTTATTTGCCGTAATCGAAGGCATTACTCTCTCCGGCAGTATGAGTTTTAGAGCGCAGCCGATGATGGCCAAACTGGCACGAATTGAACTATTCGCCGCCCTATTATTAACCCATTATTGGTATCGCAAATACTATCCCACATCCCTATTTGCCCAAGCTGCCAAGCAGATACAAATTGGCTGCTATCTTCTTTTACCACTGCTTTTATTGCCAAAAGTCATCCGCAATTACTGGGAGTTTACCGCAGCTGCACTCTGGTTTAGTGGCTTGTTTAGCCTTGGCTTAGCCTATGTGATCAAACATAAAGCCCTTAAGATTGAAGCTAAAATTCTAACTTGGCTTGCCGTACTCACCACAGCGAGCTTATGCCTGTTTGAAATCTGGCAAGGGCTTATCGCGCTGCTGATTGGAACACTTGTTATGGGATTTGTGCTCATCCGATATCGCAAACTCCCAGAGGAATGGCGCCAGCTGTTAACGCTTCAATGGCAACTTAGCCCCTATTATTTTGCGCTGGTATTAGCCGTTCTTGTGTATGGATTAAATCACATTGATGTAGTGGCTTGGTCGATGACAGCTTTAGCCCTCAGCGGCTACTTTGCACTATTGATCCAAAGACAGGCTAAACATACTGGCCCCCAAACGGGCTTACTAGCCCACATTGCCAACGAGATTCAAGCTGCTATTCGACCAAGCTACAGTCTTGCCTACGGTCTTTGTCTTGGCTTGGCTCTGCTACCTATCCTGCTGCATTTTGAGATATCGCTGAGAGTAGATTTGAATAACGCGTTACTGATCCTCTGCGAATTTACCGCCTTAGCATTGCTTGCCACGCTGATATTACGCCGCGGCGTTGCTATCCGTTTACATCGACGCTTCTTACCGCTGCAATGGTTGAAATGGGGTTGGCATGGGTTACTTGCGCTCAGCTATCTCACCTGGAGTTATGTATTTGATAACATGATTGCCGCGCCGCTCAGTGCGATTTTATTAGTGGTGCATGGCAGTGTATTGATGTTTATCAGCTTAAAACCCCAACATGCGGATATGATCCGACTCGCCGCAGGGCTCTTTACCTTAGCCACGCTCAAGGTGTTATTACTGGATATGGCGTCCTTCGAACTGGTGCAAAAAGTGATCGCCTTTATGTTAATTGGAGTCATTTTACTGACCGTATCTTACTTTTATCAAAAGGCGCGTAATCGCCAACAACAAGCAACTTCGTGAGTGATGTTTATCGTTCACACGCAAAAGGCCGCTCATGTTAGCGGCCTTTTCATGCACAAGTGATGATTACAAAGAGGATAAAACGCTTACACCAAGGCTTTTTCCAGCGCCTGCGACACATCGGCGATGATATCGTCGATATGTTCAATGCCGACGGAAATACGGATCAGATCTTCAGACACCCCAGCTCTAGCAAGTTCATTCGCATCGAGCTGTCTGTGGGTGGTGCTAGCAGGATGACAAGCTAGCGATTTAGCATCACCGATGTTCACTAAACGCAAAATCATCTTCAGGGCGTCGATAAACTTGCCACCAGCAATTTTCCCTTCCTCAGGTGTAGCAGCTTTAATGCCAAAACTGATGATCCCAGACGCTTTACCGCCAGTGATTTTTTCGCAATTCTCACGGAAAGGGCTACTTGGTAGCGCGCCATAATTAACCCAACTTACCGAAGGATGCAGTATCAAATACTCGGCTAACGCGAGCGCATTAGCACAGTGACGTTCCATACGCAGACTTAGCGTTTCAAGTCCTTGTAACAACAGGAATGCACTATGGGGTGAAAGTGCTGCCCCCGTATTACGCAGCGGCACCACACGACAACGTCCAATAAAGGCCGCTGGGCCAAAGGCTTCGGTGTAGACCACGCCATGGTAGGAAGGATCGGCTTGATTTAGCAGCGAAAAACGTTCTTTATTCGCCACCCAATCGAATTTACCCGAATCGATAATGATCCCGCCTATGGTTGTACCATGGCCACCAATGTATTTAGTCAGAGAGTGAATAACGATATCGGCACCATGCTCAAAGGGACGGCACAACACAGGGGTCGCCACGGTATTATCCACAATCAGCGGCACCCCATGTTTATGGGCAATATCGGCTAAACGTTTAAGGTCGACGATATTGCCAGCGGGGTTGCCGATTGACTCACAAAATAAGGCCTTAGTCTTGGCATCGATTAGGGCTTCGAGCTCTTCAAAATCATCAAAGGCCGCCATGCGCACTTCCACACCTTGGCGTGGCAGCGTATGGGCAAACAGATTGTAAGTGCCGCCATAAAGCTGGCTGGTACTAACAATATTATCCCCGACTTGGGTTAACGCTTGAATCGCATAGGTGATAGCCGCCATTCCCGAAGCTACAGCAAGCGCGCCTATACCACCTTCAATGGCGGCGAGTCGTTGCTCTAATACGCTAGTGGTTGGGTTCATAATCCGTGTATAAATATTGCCAGCGACTTTTAAATCAAATAGATCGGCACCATGTTGAGTATCATCGAAGGTGTAAGAAGTGGTTTGATAAATTGGTACGGCTGCTGCCTTCGTCGTCGCCTCTGATTCATATCCGTGGTGTAACGCCAGTGATTCAAGTTTCATCTTTTCTTCCCCTGTTAATTCCTCAACAATCGCGATAAATGCAATATAGGTTTAGCCTTGTGCAGATGGATACTAAAACCGCACAATAATTGTGCCCTGCGCTCAAGCTAACAGATGGCCATCTGGAAGTCTAAGAGTTTTTTATGGCCAGCATTTCCGGAGGAAAAACAGCTATACGTAACGCCCCCTCGACAGAAAAATAAGTTTTTATGGCTTTAAATTTCTATTTTTCTTTTATTAATGAGGAATCACTTCTAGGCTTGCTTTATTTTTTTAGTTGGCCTATGGTATGGGAAATTAATTAGTGATTAGTCATCAGTCCACCGATGATTAATTTAATCTTAATCTGATATGGAGATGTAGCACTGTGTTAAAAAATGCATTTTCATCACTCACATTTAAGTCAACCTCTTTCATGCTAAATGTTTCTCGTTATTTAGCCAGCGTTGTGCGCCTCTCACTTAAATTTCCAGTTTAAGCCGAGTGCCAATCGCACTCGGCAACCCACACCCTTTATTTTTATAAATTTTTAGCATCGAACCTGTGTTTAATGCTATAGCTGTATTCTAGTTAAAACTGGGGTTACCATGTTTTATTCTTTTTTTAATAATCTATTTCAGTCTTTTATATTAAAAACTGAAACCTATTACTTACAAAATAGTTTTAATGCCTCACTGCGTCCAACCTCGTTAGCAGCCGTGATTGCGAAACTGGATCAACTAAAAAGTGATGATATTGTAGAAAAAGTTACAGTAGGGCGAGAAGTTGTACTGGTAAATCAACAGGATCAGCAGGAATACCGCGTTGAGTTGGTTTACCCGCCGAGACACAAGCCTAGGGCTGGGCGCTACTCTGTAATTTCCGATCTAGGAGTGAGCTTACTTGGGCGCTCTAAAGGTGAATATGCTGAGGTAAATATTTTAGGCAAACCAGTGCTTTTTATGGTGAAGGATATTGCCCTTAGCAAAAAATAATAACCTAAATGAATAACACCTAAAACGACACTATATAAAATAAAGCATGTTCAAATTTCAGTGGCAGCATGCTTTTAGGTCGCTATTTGCGGCGGCATCTAGCATAGGCATAAGGATATATTGGAGGATACGACTTTGAAGTTTTTTACTGGCCGCGAAACGCATTAATCGCTATGAGCTAACACCAAATCCTCTTGAACATTTACTAAGTATGGCAGCGCTTATGTGAAACCCGTAAGAGGAGCAAGTGGTAAAATTTATTTAGATCATAGTGATGTAAATTATTTAAATTTATCGACAGATATATTTGAAGCAACTATCAGTGAGAATGCGGCGCTACACTCGATAGTTTGATTTTATTTCGTATCACTTTAGTTAGGAGCATTTTCCATGAGTAAAGAAAAAGCGAAAAAACCGCCGATGAAAACGTTAAAAGAGAAGCGACAGGATAAGCGGAATCGCCAAAAAGCCTCCGATTAATGCCTGTTATAAAAATCCCTTAAATCCTCTCTTTATTTACAATAGGGTGCGGCAATAACCGCACTCTATTTTTAGGTCAATTGTCGCCGATACTGCTCGGGTGAGTATTGGGCATACTTTTTAAACATCACGATATAAGGTGATGTTTGATTGTAACCCAGCGTCAACGCCACCTCTTTTATCGATAAGCCTTCACGCAGTAGTTGCAACGAATAAATAAACTTATGCCGCTGACGCAATTCAGTAAAACTCATCCCAAGGCAGTTTTGGCAACGCCGAGCAAGCGTGCGCTCTGTGGTATGTAATTCACTCGCCCAGCTTTTAAGACTCTTTTGACCGGCAGGCTCGAGTTCAAGTTGCTGCAAAATAGGTTGCAACAGTTTATCGGTACTTGATGGTAAAAATTGGGGCTGTGCTTGGCCTAAAATCAGCTGATCGATTAACACTTCAACCAAACGTTTATCCGCATCAGTCTGTGCAACCCGAACCTGTCTCTGGCGGAGATCATTCACAATTGCCAGCACTATCGGCGTCACCGCAAGTAAACAAGTTTCATCAGGAAAAACCTGCGCCAGAGTGGCAACAATATTCAATGAGCAATAATGGATACTGCGGCGGGTGTAACTCTCATGCTCTACGCCTGCAGGCACCCAAATCGCGTATTGGGATGGCGACAAAAATCGTTGTCCCGAGGCATGCAACTCCATAATGCCACCGCTGATCAGCTGTAATTGCCCCCAAGTGTGGCGATGTTTTGGCGTAATGGTATTAGGCAGAAAGGCTTCATAGTTAAAGAAAACATCAGCTACTGGCAGTTGATCTGAGCTAAGTGGATGATA
Organism: Shewanella cutis; assembly: GCF_022410515.1. Taxonomy (GTDB): domain Bacteria; phylum Pseudomonadota; class Gammaproteobacteria; order Enterobacterales; family Shewanellaceae; genus Shewanella; species Shewanella cutis. The sequence goes on from NZ_JACSDI010000001.1 coordinate 671,522, forward strand.
AACAGGGCGCATCTGTACTCCGATAATTCAACCCAGCTCAGTTCGTGGTATCGACAGACGCAGTGGATGTCTGCCCAGGAACTGACATTGTCCTTTAAGCAATATTTATATCATAAAAGACCGGCGATAATAGCAACAATCTATGACACCGCGTTTATGCCAATTGTCATCTACTCTCTTATCCTCCAATGAAGACTGACCTATGCTGTATTTATTTCCACTGCTCGCCGTTGTGATTTGGGCTGGCAACGCTATTGTTAACAAGCTTTCCTTTGGGATTATCGCCCCTGAAGCAATTGCCTTTTACCGCTGGTTTTTTGCCATGCTCATACTTACGCCTTTTATGCTCAAACCCGTCTGGAAAAATCGTAGAAGGATCATTCCTCTGCTACCGAAATTAGCGACCTTAGCCTCCTTAGGAATGGTATTAAACCAGAGCCTTGCTTACTTTGCCGCCGCGACGACAACCGCCACCAATATGGCATTAATCAACTCGTTAGTACCTATGATAAGCCTGTTTTTAGCGGTACCTTTACTCAAGCAAAGGCTCTCGCCCTTAGTTTTAGGTGGCAGCGTAATCTCGCTGTTGGGATTAGTGTTTATGCTCAGCCACGGGGATATGACTAATCTGGCGATTGGTGTTACTGAGGGGGATTTATTATTACTTATCAGTGCCTTTGTGTACGCACTCTATGGGGTACTGTTAAAACGCTGGCAGCTACCGATATCGACGTGGGAGTCAGTTTATATTCAGGGCATAATCGCCGTGTTGATGTTAACCCCGCTGCTGTTTAGCGCGCCAAGTATTGCCATAAGCAGTCAAGCTATACCGCTTATTATCTACGCAGCCCTTGGCGCGTCACTCATCGCACCTTGGGCATGGATTAATGGCATTAGCAAGTTAGGCGCCGAGCGTACCAGCATTTTCTTCAATCTAATGCCGATTCTGGCAGCTATATTCGCGGCGATAATCTTGAATGAGACCTTAGCCATTTATCACTACCTTGGCGGCACTATGGTCATCTTGGGCGTAATGTTAGTGCAGATAAAACCCAAACCTAAAACATCGCCCGTAATCACCTGTGCCGAATAAATCAAACACTGGGTGGTGACTTAATCCTATGAGTTACCACTAGGGCGTGTTGACGTTTCGAGATTAAATTTTGTTCGTTCTGGCAAGCTCGAGCTCGCGAAACGAGGGATGATGTGTAGTGATTCCACTCAAATGACGAGCAGCTCTTAAGACAGAAAGTAAGAGCAATGGCTTGCCAGGCGACCCCTTCGGGCGGCATTTGGCTGCAAAATACCCCTGAAACGTCATTACGCCCTAATTATTCAAGCTGAAATAGACAAACGGGCTAAACCCAAAAAGGTTAGCCCGTTTTTATTTAAGACAATAGTTCAAATGAAACAAGCCGATAGGAGTGCGAGTTACAAACCTCTGCACACAAGGCACGTTTAAACATCACGGTTAGCAGACTAACTGGCCACCGAGTTGCTGGATTTTATCTTTAGCGGCTTCGGCAGAAAGATAACCCGCCACCTTAGTGAGTGCATCAGCTCGCCATGCAAACGGCGCTTGAACACTGACAACCCGCTCATTAGACGCATCAAAGCTAATGATATCGACATTACCAGTCGGTAATAGTAATGCAGGGCAGCCTAAGCTCAATTGCTGTGAAACCCGTGAGCTTGCCAGTGCCATATTACGCACAGTCACCTTTTGGCTTAATCCATTCGAGCCTCGACAAAGCACATCTAAGGAAGCTGAACCAAATACCTTCAAGTCCCCTCCCGCATTGACCCAACCACCCGACACCCCCGCACGACGTAACTCTCTGACTGCCATATCAACTGCATAGCCTTTAGCTATACCGTCAAAAGTCACCACTAATGGCCGAGCTAACCGTGCTTGGTTACCTCTAATTTCAATATCCTGCCAATCGCCCTGCAAAAGCAGCGGCATGCCAAGGTAGCAAGGTAACGCCCCGCGAGACATCATTTCGCCACCAATGGTGCAATTAAATAAGTTGTCACTGGCTTTACCGAAATATTTGGCTAACTTGAACACTCTTAGGCTATCTTGGCTTAAGGTGATCCACTGACCTGGCTGACGGTTTAAAAGATTTAACTCACTGTCTTGCTGATGAAAACTTAATAAACGCCCAATTTGGGTAATGCGAGAAAAAGCCGCGGTAATTGCAGCTTGAGCAGCTTCCTCATCGAGTGCTGACGGTGAGGATGCTTCAACAACGGATTCGACGGCAATTTCTATTAATGTGCCCAATAATGGCTTAGCTCTACGTATCACTCTGATTGCTGACTATTAAATGGATATGGATGAAAGATCACCGTTTTACCGTATATCACATCTAACAGCAATAGTCGCCAGAGTCTGTCTCGCGAGGGATTTCCGCAAGGTTAAAGCGTGAAAAACTGGCAGACATCTCTTAATCAGCAGTTAGCGCTACGCAAAAGGCGACTGAGTCACCTGATTAAGATGCGCTAAGTTGTATATGCAGCAGATAGAGAAATAATTAAATATAGCTAGATGACTCATGTGTCCGTGCGAGCACATTGGCTAACAGTAAAACCATTAGGGCGTGTTGACGTTTCGAGATTAAATTTTGTTCGTTCTGGCAAGCTTGTGCTCGCGAAACGAGGAATGATGTGTAGTGATTCCACTCAAATGACGAGCGGCTCTTATGACAGAAAGTAAGAGCAAAGGCTTGCAAGACGAACCCTTCGGGCAGTATTGGGCTGGCGTTTCTGCTGCGTTATCGTCCGTTTATGTAGAATAACTACACAGCACGGACTTTGCCTTGCATAAAAGCCAGCCAAATTGCTGTAAAAATCCCCCTAAAACGTCAACACCCCTAGTGATAATAGACTGTTTTTAAAAACTAAAATTTTACACAAACCACGATTTAAACCTCCTATTAACGAACAGATCACAATGGAAGTAAAAACATCTAGACGTCTAGATTGACAGTAAATTGGCAATCCAATATGCTTGGTACCAAGTTGCTAGGACATGATGCCAAAGCGGCATAGATTTTAAGCGAGTTTGACTGCTAAGGATTACGCAGGCAAACCGCCGAGTAAAAGAGAGATTACATTGAGTCAATCAGCCCAAACCACTGCACCCAATAACCCAGCGTCATTTGTTGCCCTGCTGCCATTATTTGTTTTTTTAAGTCTGTTTATTGGCGCAGGTGTGTATTTCCAAAGCCAAGGTGTGGACTTTGCCTTCTATCAATTACCGAGTGTGATTGCCATTATGCCAGCGATTATTCTGGCGTTGGTGCTATCAAAGCAGAAATTAAATCAAGCCATTGATACCTTTATTGGTGGCATTGGCCACAGCAATATTATTGCCATGTGTTTGATTTACTTACTAGCAGGCGGCTTTGCTGCCGTCGCGAAAGCCACTGGCGGTGTTGATGCGACCGTAGCCCTAGGGTTATCGTTAATTCCCTCAAATTTATTGCTGCCCGGCTTTTTTGTCATTGCAGCCTTTATCGCAACAGCAATGGGTACCTCAATGGGCACCATCGCAGCCGTCGCGCCGATTGCCTTAGGGGTAGCCGACCAAGCGCAAATCGATTACGCCCTGATGGCCGGTGCCGTAATGTCAGGTGCGCTTTTTGGTGATAATCTTTCGATTATCTCGGACACCACAATTGCAGCCACTCGCACCCAAGGCTGTGAGATGAAAGATAAATTTCGTGAGAATCTGATTTTTGCCATTCCCGCATCTCTGCTGACCTTTGTCGCTTTTGTGATTGCAGGCCAAGGCCAAGCTGAGTTAGCCGCTCAGAAAATCGACTTTATCAAAGTCATTCCTTATCTGACGATCCTCGTATTAGCGGTCGCGGGCTTAAATGTGTTTGTCGTCTTAACCTTAGGCATATTGCTTGCTGGTGCGACGGGCTTTATCACCATGGACTATGGTGTTATCCAATTTGGTAAGGATATCTACGCCGGCTTTAGCAATATGCAGGAGATTTTTATCCTGTCGATGTTAGTGGGTGGTTTAGCGGCGCTCATGCAACAACAAGGCGGTTTAGCCTTCGTGAGCAAGCAGATTGAAAAGCTCATCACTCGCTTCTCAAAAGCCCAAGGCGAAGCCTCTTGCCGCGCTGCAGAGTTAGGCATGGCAGGGATTGTGGCGGTAACCAATAGCTGCGTGGCTAACAATACAGTGTCAATTGTTGTCACTGGTGATATTGCAAAAGATCTGGCGGAAAAACACGGTGTTAGCCCTAAGCGCGCGGCCAGTGTGCTTGATATTTTTGCTTGTATTATCCAAGGGTTAATTCCTTATGGAGCCCAAGCGTTGTTAATCGCTTCAACCTTTAGCATCACACCGCTGGCGGCCGTATCCCATGCTTGGTATTGCATGATCCTCGCAGCTGTAGCCATTGCGATTGTGATTTTCCGTAAGCGCCACTAATTTACGTAAACATCTCAAGGTGTTATTGCTAACATCATAACACAAAGGGAGCCCTTGGCTCCCTTTGTGTTACAGGTTTTAAATTTCCCTCCCGATAGGATCCTTGCCTTCATGCTGGGATTCAGGCAAGTTACATCCGATTATTCGACCTTGCTTTACCCCATAGCGCCCTTAATCCACACCACTATTCATTAAAAGCAACATGAATCCAAGACAGCATGAGCCCAACTTTTACGATTTACATCGCCTAATCACTTGGTTGATTGTGGGAGCTGCCCTGCTCAGTGCTATAGGAGTAATAGTTGCCCTCTATGCGCAATACCAGACCACAGGCCTTAGCGCCCTATTTATCCGCGCCGATTTTTTAGGGAACTATATCCACTCCCCCCTCGCCTATGTGTTTAATTTAGGATTATTAGCTGCAGGCATTTGCATATTGCTTTCCATGGCTGGGCTGCATTTACTTAAACTCGATACCTTTAGCCAATATATTGCCCTAACGGGGGCTTGGGTTGGCACCTCGGTGATTTTGATGGGCATCTTCCCGATTAACTTTTTAACCATGCACAGGCTGGTTTCCACCAGCTATCTCTTGGGCACGCTCACTTTACACGCGCTGGTGATTATTGCAGGGATAGTCCCTAAACTGATTTGTCCAAGACCATTGTTTTACTTAAGCTTATTAAGTTTTATCAGCGCAGTTAGCCTGAGCTTACAACTGGATTGGCGCCAGCTGGATTTTCCAGCCTGTGAAACCAATAGTCACTTTTGTTTAGTCAGTGCCAATATGTGGCTACAAACCAACCTCAATATTATATGGTGCCTAAGCCTCGCATTTGCCATGCGACGATTATCAAAAATCCTGTATTATCGAGCCCAAATTCACCGCCTGTTTTAATTGAGCTAGATATGCGCTTAGCCAAGTACCTTGCCCAATGTGGCCTCAGTTCACGCCGTGAAGCCTGCCGTTTGATTGAAGCTGGGCGCATCACGCTTAATGGCAAGATTGCTAAACACACCGACCCAGTCCTACTTGATGCTGATGGTCGATGTCTTGATCGTATTTTATTAGACGAAGAACCCATTCTAGGCACTGAAGCGCTCGCCTATTGGCTATTAAATAAGGCCGTCGGCACCGATTGCCGTTTGCTCGAAGGCGATAAATCCAGCTTGCTCCATCTTCTGCCGCCTACACCAAGACTTTACCCTGTCGGCAGATTAGATAAGGATTCCCGTGGGTTATTACTGCTCACCAACGATGGCGAACTCACCCATAAACTGATGCACCCCAGCTTTGCCCACAGTAAAACCTACCATGTTTTGCTCGATAGACCCTTCACGGATGAGTTTATCGCGCAAATGGCCAGTGGCGTACAGTACAAAGAGGTGCACACTCTTCCCTGCCAAGTTTGCAGGCTCAGTGAAGACAAATTCGAAATCGTACTTACCCAAGGCTTAAATCGGCAAATTCGGCGTATGGCCAGCGCTTTAGGGTATAAGGTTATCGACTTACAACGCATCGCGTTAATGACACTAAGGTTAGCAGGAGGGGCGGAATACTCTTGTACTGAAGCAGCATTAACAGAGGGAGATATGCGGCCACTCACACGAGAAGAAATTACAACCCTAAAAGCCGCCTTAGCAATAATATAAGCAGTTTGTCTACCGCCCTCTAGCGGAGTCAAAGAAAACACACTCATTGCCTTCAAACTTGCACTTTGCGCGGATGACGAGGCAAATTTACGCGTCAATAGCAAGGCTATTACAAATCAATTCAGCACCGGAAGCGATGCAACAAGCTGTTTGATAGACATTTATTACACCGAGTCGAGGCTTATAAGCATCCTTCTCATTTTTCAGCATATTCTACAATCCAACCTATACTTTTAATTCATATGAAGCGAATGGATTTGCCTTATGCTGAAAAAGTGCTTTTTTACCATAATGTTGCAGTTGACGATTGTGAATGCGATGGCGGAAGAAAACTCCCCGTATACTTGGTCGAATGCCCTTACACTCGAGTCTGTCACCAATCTTAAAGGAGGGATCACAGAGGGAACACGCAATCTCGCAAATTTGGATTTAACCTTAGCGATCGATACGCAAGCCACCAATTGGTCGAATAATGGCAACATCTTTATTTATATCTTAGGTAATTATGGAAAGGCGCCCTCTGATTTGACTGGCGACTTACAAACTATTTCGAATATTCAAACCGATAATCATCTTAAACTCTATGAATTGTGGTATGAGCATAGTTTTGCAAATGGCGCGGTTAATTTATTGGCAGGCCTGCATGATTACAACTCAACCTTTTATACACTTGAATCTGCGGGACTATTCACAACGTCATCTTTTGGTATTGGTCCAGAAGTCGCTCAAGTAGGCCCTTCCATTTTTGCGACAACCGCGGTAGGAGTTCAACTAACACTTGTTGGTGAACATCAATATCTCTTACTTGCGACATACGATGGCATTCCCGGCGATCCTGAGCATCCGCATGGCACTCATATTAAATTTAAACAATCTGATGGGTTATTTAATGCCATTGAATGGGGAATAAAAAATGAACATTCCTATAAATTTGCCATCGGTGCATGGCACCATTCTGCAGAAGTAGAAAATCCCGTTGACGGCAATATCAGTGATTCAAATAGCGGTTTTTATTTTATTGGCGAAAAAAATATTAATAATAGATTAACCGCATTTTTCCAATATGGACGAGCTGATGCCAGTAAAAATCAGTTAGCATCCTATCTAGGTATCGGGTTCACTCTAAATAATATTTGGTTTGAAGAAGATACCATTGGTTTAGCCTATGCTTCTGCTCAAAATAGTTCGCCATTCTTAAGCGTAAATACTGATTTACTCTCCCATGAAAATATTTTAGAGCTGAGTTATTTATGTCCAGTCACATCTTCAGTGAGTATGCAAGCCAGTTTGTACGCTATAGATAATCCCAGTATGTCATCAGAGCTAGATGACGCATTCGCCGTAGGATTACGAGCCTATATTGAATTTTGAGCTAATAAATTAATCGTAGATGACGCTGTGAAATTAAAGTTTGTGGATCTATTAAGGATTTTAGGGATAGCATATGAATATTAAACAATCAATTATCGCAGGATTAGTGGCATTTTTAATATCAATCGGTATTAATACCTACATAGGCTACTCTGCAACATTAAAAATGTCGAATATGTTAACCTACATCACAGGTCCGGCTTGGAATACGGCCGATGGTGCCATGGAGGGGCAGATAGAACTTGAAAAACAAATTATTGTTATTAACCGTTTACAACAAAAACAAATTGATCTCGCCAGTGCTCGTCAAGAATTGAACGCTGCTATTGAAGGCGCAAATGAAGCCTTAGATCGAATGAAATCACAAAACTTAATAGAGCCTCAGCAAGTTAACTCATTAAATCATCGTTTAGAGAGTTTTAATCATATCCGCGAAGTCATATTTTCAGCCTTGAAAACAGGAGACGCATCAGAAAACGATATTAAACAATTTAATCAACAAATAAGTGAATTATTAGCATTTATCACCAGTTTAGAGGAAACCGCAGATAGTAAAGTTGAGGGTGAATCAAGCCAAATTGATACCATAGTAACTAATGCGAACATGATGTTGATATTAGGTTTTATCGTCTCTTTGCTTGTCGCTGTATTTGTGTATTTCATGGCGATTAAATTAATACTCACCCCGATTGCGGTAGTAACGGATAAGTTGGCTGATTTAAGCATCGGGTCTGGTGATTTAACAGTACGATTACCTAATGCCAATGCACAAACTGAAGTTGGACGCTTAGCTGACGCATTTAATGGGTTTGTACAAAAATTACAAGCCTTGATTAGTAAAGTCCAACTCAGTAATCACTCTCTCATCGCCGCTAACACGCAAATAAGCCAGTCCATTACCACTAGCTCGCAGGTTGCTGGCGCACAGTTACAAGAAATAACGCAAGTTGCAGATGCAGTAGAAAAAATTTCTCACTCCCTCAATCAAGTAGGTGACTCCGCCGAGGGTGCAAATAAAGCCTCTGAACAAGCAGTATCAAGCACTTATACAGGTAATCAGATTGTCGTTTTGGCGCAACAGGGAGTCGCTCTCGTGGCCAGTGAGGTTGATAAAGCCTCACAAGTTATTTCTAGTTTGGTTGCCGACAGTCAAAATATCAGCGCCATGTTAGATGTTATTCGAAGTATCGCAGAGCAAACCAACTTGCTAGCACTCAATGCGGCTATTGAAGCCGCGCGTGCAGGGGAAACTGGGCGCGGTTTTGCGGTGGTCGCGGACGAAGTTCGCAACCTTGCATCGAGGACACAGGAATCCACCAAATCCATTGAAATCATCATCACGAATTTATCTTCCGGTTCAGCTAAAGCTGTAGATGTAATGAATAGTGCACAGCAGCAAGCGTTAATGATAAAAGAACGGATCGGAGAAACTTCGGATGCGTTTGCAGATATCATCCGCGTTGTTGATCAAATAAAAATCATGAATGGAGATATTGCCCGCGCTTCAGAAGATGAAAAACAAGAGATGGCACATATAACTTACAGCATTTCAAATATTTTAAAACAAGCCAAAATAAATCAGCAAGCCGGAGAGTTAGCACAAACATCACAGCAACATCTGGAAGAACAAGTGGAGATGATTGAGGGGTTACTAAAACAATTTAGAACCTAAAATTACAGCGCTCTGGGAATAAAAATAGCGATAACCATTATGAGTCTATCGCTATTTTATTGTCTTGTAATTCCCACGTGCTAATTGAATTTAAATGTGGTTCATCTAAATCATTCTAAGCCACAGTATTCACGACGACGTGATGGATTAGTTAACGATTTCCATCTCAGCTAATAGATTGTCGGCACCATCCAAATATTTCATCACCCACAACATATAACGGCTATCGACATGAATCGAGCGGTTAATCTCGTTATCAAATGCCCAACCGCCGATAATGCTTTCATACACACCATCGAACAGCAAACCGACTAATTCGGCGCGACCGTTTAAGGTAGGTGAACCAGAGTTACCGCCCGTTGTATCTAAGGTCGACAGGAAGTTAACTGGCACAGAATCAATGGATTTCATATAAAAATCACCGTATTGCTTCTGCTTAATAAGCTCTAGCTGTTGTTTCGGCGCATCAAATGGATCAATACCCGTGTCCTTTTGCACTATGCCTTCAAGGCGAGTGAATGGCACAGCCACTAAGCCATCTTTTGGCGAATAACCTTTTACGTGGCCGACAGTGACACGCAGGCTAGAGTTCGCATCGGCGTAAACGGGTTTACCTTGCTCAAGGTTATAGGCAATGATGGCATCCATATATTGCGGACGCACTTTCATCAGCTCGCCGTCTAATTCTTTTTCTTTCTTCTCTTCGCTCATATTGGTGTCATACATGGCTACCGCGAATTGAATAAAAGGATCCTTAGAGGCTTTAAAGTCGTCGACGGATTTTTCCATCCAAGCTAAACGCACATCTTTATTGCCAAGTTCGGTTTTGGCGTACATTTTATCTAAGGTTTTAGCAAGCTTAGCTTCGTTAACCTTATTATCGATACCAAACGCTTTATCCATCGCAGGTAAACGCTGCGCTTCAGGTAACGCGGCATAACGTTTGAGCATATCTAAGAGTACGGCCTTATCGACGCTCGCGGCATAACGGCGGTCAATACGTTCCATACTTGCTTTAAAGCGAGTCATATCACGGTCTTGGAAGCCGGGTTCGCGCTGCATATCTGGCAGCTGCTTCTCATGGGCTAAACGGTACAGATTCGTCGCCGTTGGTAGCATAGTGGTGCTACTGATGTAGCTTAAAATCATATCCCGCTCTTGATGGGCTTTGCTCTTGGCAATCAAGGCATCTAATTCGGCTAAGGTTTTACCGTATTTCGCCTCACGGCTGCTGTCTTTAGCGATCCACTCAGCAAGTTTCGCTTCAAGGGCTTTACGGTCGGCCAACATGGTCGATTTACCGTAAAACTCGATCATCGAAGTGAAGTTTTTAGCATAATTGGCCAGACCTGCAATTTGACTCTCATACTTAATCCGCTCGTCACTGCCCTCTGTCGCAGTTTCTTTAATGATTTCAATAAAGCGTTCACGCAGCATTTTGCCTTCGGGATAAGCCCACTCAAACTCATTTTGAACTTCAGTCGCGGTGCGATAGCGATTAGTACGGCCGGGGTAACCCGCCACCATCACAAAGTCACCTTCGCTCACGCCTTTGGCAGAGACTTTTAAGAAACTCTTTGGCTCGTAGGGCACGTTGTCAGCGCTAAATTCTGCAGGTTTACCATTTTTAGACACATAAGCGCGATAGAAAGAATAGTCGCCCGTATGACGTGGCCACATCCAGTTATCGATATCGCCACCGTATTTACCCACACTGCCCGCTGGATTGTAGACTAAACGCACGTCGCGGATTTCTAGCTGTTTAACCAGATAGTATTCCAAGCCACCGTGGAAGCTATACACCTGGCAACGATAGCCTTCGTCTTTTTCACACTCGGCAACAAGGGCTTTCTCTTGGTTTTCAATCCCTTGATAAAACTCACGGCCGGTTTTGTTTTCTAGCCCAGCTTTAACGCGCTCAGTAACATTGGTGACATCTTCAGTCACATACACGCGTGAGCCTGGGGCTGCGGGCAATTCATCGGCAAAGGTTTTAGCTAAAAAACCGTCCTGAAGGAGGTTTTTCTCAGGAGTAGAATTGTATTGAATCGAACCATAGGCACAGTGATGGTTCGTCACCACTAAGCCTTTTGGCGATACAAAAGATGCCGTACAGCCACCGAGACTAATCACGGCATTCATCGGGAATTCGGTGAGCTTAGAAATTGATTTAGCATCAATTTCTAAGCCTTTCGCTTTGAGTACGTCAGCCATGGCTGGCAACTGATGGGGCTGCCACATGCCTTCGTCGGCATGGGAAGCAAAACTTGCAGCCACGGCAACTGAGAGTAACCATTTTTTCATTGTGTTAAGTCCGTTTTGGTGAAGAAAGCCGAGCGCTTGCGAGGCCATTTCTAAGTATTATGTGGATCTATTACCCGACACCCAGAAAGTAAAAAGTCAGGCACAGGGCCTGACTTTAGCATATCGCACGCACTTTATAACAGACTCAGAAAAATTCGCTTACAAAGCAAATACATTAATCATCATTTACCTACTTAAGTACGCTAAATTACTCTCATTTAGAGTGCGACAAATAACTGAGCACCAATAATAATAGCCCCCAAGATCCCGGCAAGACCGAGCGCAAATGTGCCGCCTACAACCTGATATCCTTGAGGCTGTATTTGACGCTGACGCAGGGCCATCGCAATTGGCAAGAAGATAATCATCACCACCAATGGCACAGCGGCAAAACCTAATACGGCAACAAAGCCTTCTGGCACATAAAGTGCGCATAACAGCGGTGGCACAAAGGTTAATAACCAGGTTTGCGCCCGACCGACGAAGGTCTTCTTGGCACGAGTTAACTCAGCCACAAAATCGTATAGGCTTAAGGTAACGCCAAGGAAAGAAGTGATTAAGGCTAAATCAGCAAACAGAGAAATACATTTGCTGATCAAAGGCGTGTGGGCAATCTCTTGTAAAGCACTGATAAGCGCAGGTAAAGAACCATTGAAGCCATTAATTTCGCTACCGCCTACCGTACCTAAGGTCACCAATAACCAGAAGATATAACAGGCTAGCGGAATGGTCGAGCCAATCAATAACACCTTGCGCAGAGACACGGTATCGCCATCTAAATAACGTACTAAGGTCGCGATACAGACATGAAAGCCAAAGGAAGTAAATACCACAGGGATAGCCGCCATCCAACTACTGGTCAAGGATTGCGCCACTGCACTGGTTGCCATACTGGCGATACTCACTTCAGGTAATAGAAACAGCACCACGACAATGAGCAATAGAATCATCAACGAAAATAAAAAACGTGACACTTTATCAACCCAAGCCACCCCTAACGCAGCAAAACCGCCGAGCACTAAGGTAAATAACACCACCGCAACTTGGTTATCTAACACTATGTCGAACATATTTTGGGCTTTAAGCACCAATAGGGACGAGCCCCCGGTTAGATAAGCAGCTGTTAAAGCAACCAGCAGGCTCAAAAATGATGCCCCCTGCACTATCTGGCCTTTCTTGCCGAGTAATTTGCCCGTAATCGCATGGACATTATCGCCCACGCCAGAACGAAGATTAATCTCAAGCATTAACAATGAGGTATAGGCTGACAGCCCCCAAATCACTACCATCAACAAAATAGCAGGTACCATACCTAAGGCCGCCGTAGCGAGCGGTAAGGCTAACATTCCCGCGCCAATAGCGGTCCCTGCAACAATGGCTATCGAGCCTAACATTTTTGAATTCACACAATTATCCTGTTCAAGTATTAATTATTATTTTTTAAGGTTTTTTGAGTAGATTTGAAGGATAAAGCCTTGCGCACTCTGTGATTAAGCTAACTGCATTCTCAAACGAAAAGCGTCACTAAACTTAAAGCATCCAATCCGATCTCAAAGAGCAGATCAATTGGCCCCAATAGCTTTTGAATATTTCAACCCAGTCGCCATTGAGGCTAACTAAATCGTTTGCAAAAAAGTGACATTAATTTCAACCGTGATTGCCTTAGCAAAACAGCGACAACGCGCGTGATAGAAGATAGCTAGGGACATTAACAGAGCCAATCCCAGCGGGCAAGCCAGTTGTGAACAAAGATAGAAGGTGCGCCAAATGGTAACAACTCAATAGCGCAGTGATAAACGAAAACACACAAGCCAACAAAATCGCTACCTTTGTGAAAAATACGCCAAATGCACTATGTAACCTCTACTCAGGTTAAGAAATGAATAATTGCAATCAACACAGTAAAAATTCAAGTTGTTACCTTCAAACTTCCATTTTGCGGTGATAACAAAGCGAATTTAGCGTCATAATAGCGAGCCTATTGCAAGTTAATTCAACGCTGTAAGCGGTGCAACGAGCAGTTAGATATACATTTATTATCCCGAGCCGAAGTTATATAAATCACCTCAAGATAACATTAGCCTTTGCGACACAAGGGCAATCCGATGATGGGCTTAAACACAATCCATATGTTTAAGCCCAATCTGATGAATTTAACAATCAGATATTAAATTACAGCTCAGTCCAAGCCATGGTCCAAGAGCTACCTACGCCAGGTTCGAATCCGGTAGCAGTTTGCGACCATTGCACACAATAACCATTGTAGGGCCAAGGTTTGCACTGATAGACCTTACCCGTTTTAGGTTGTAGTACTTTAGTGCCCGCAACATAGCTTTTGATCCCCTCAGGGAAGATAAAATCAGCATCCGGAGCGGTGGTTTGCTCTTTAAGGAAAAGATCAAAGTTTTGCTGGATAACTTCACCTTGTTTCGGCTCTGCTTTTACTTGCAAGTGATAATGCCCCGCCTTAGGTGCAACAACATCAAGCACTAAACTCGCGCTGGTATTATTTACTGCCTGAGTCACGTAGCCTGCCGCAGTGCCATCGTGGCTAAACAGGTAGGCCGAAACCTGCATATCTGCATTCGTGCTAACATCAAAGCTGACCTGCGCCGCGCCATCAACAATGGTGTAATCATCGGCTAAGGAGGTGACATTAAGCTGATTACCCGGTGCTGGCGCTATATCAAAGCTCACCTCCACCCGTTCTAAGCCCGACTTAGGTGCAGCAAAAATTTCATTTTTGCCATACACAGGTGAAATCACGCCAGCCGCATTCTTCTGCCCCGCTTTAAGTTGGGGTTGCTGAGCATTAATGGCGCTGGCTAATAGGAATGGCCAATTTTGCTTAGCGCCTTGGGTGGCATCGGCAATCGTAATTTGGGTTTGCTTGGCGCTTTGCTCACCATTGGCATCAAACACCCGCGTCATCACCTTATCACCCGCCTTAAGATCGAGGGATGGATTGATATCACCAATATCGGTCCATTCTCCGGGCACAACAGCGCCAGAGCTAAAGTTCACGTCAATCGCATTGTAAAAGCTGTTGGTAGTATCACCCACTTCCCACACTGCCAAAATCACGTGATAACCACTTCTGCCTTCTGGGACATAGCAATTATGCGTCACTAACTTCGGCGGTTGCACCATGCCACCATCGATCACACAAAATGGTGCCAAGTCAAAGCTGGCGCGGCTCAGAGCTTGATTTTGATCCCAACCTTGGCGAGTTAAATAGTAGCGCCAATTACGGGTCACATGGTTGGCAGTAAACTGCCAGCTAAAGTCATTCCAGCCCGATTTGATATCGCGCTTAGACCAACGACTTGGACTCTGTTCATCCAAAGGAGAAAACGCCCCATTCGCCGCACTGGCAATTTTACCGTCTGCTGGGCCAGATTCAGGGAATCCAGAAGGACCTTCAACACTTTGCGGCTCCCACTGAACCGCGCCACAGTTGACATTACTGCCCGTTTTACAGGCGTAAGAGCGAGACTCTGGCGATACGACATAACCATGGGCCGATGCCGTTTGGCTCACCAACGTACTGCCAGCAGCTAAAGCCAAGGTTACTAGGCTTAACTGAGAGAGTTTAGAGAAGGTGAGTTTTGGGATAATTGATTGAGAAAAAACAGTTAAATGTTCCACTTTAATGTACTCCGTAGGGTGCCTATTTAGATACAAGATTGGCATTGGTATAAAAGTGGTATTTAGGCAAAACAGCGTTTAGCAAAGCTATTTATTTTTCATAGAATTCAATATATTCAATGAATCCTAAAGCAACCCCGCTATCTTAGTTAACATCCCTTTACAACCTTAGACCGGAGGCTTTGCGTCCTAATTTTTCAATTAGTTTGCCCAATACGGTATATCTCAATTGATTAAGTTAACAGGATGTAACTCAAATACTGAGACCCGGCTAACCTAACAACAAAAGACAACGTTGTCAAAAAATAAATCATTACAATTCAATTAATTACAGAATGTTCAGCGGTATTTTTTTGGCACCTGTCAGATTTTATGCTTTAACGCTTGCTAAGTTTAATCTTGAAACGGAACGCTACTTGGGTATAATGCCCGTCTCGCTTCGGGGGAGTAGCTAACTGGATTTCGAGCCATCGATCTCTAGGGTGAACGTCAACATACTTGGCCGCATGCCATGGTGTTCACAGCAAATCATTGATTTGTCTTGCAAGACCTGAGCACAATAACCGCACCTAGGGGTGGACGGTCTATTGTGCTTATGTCAAATACCACCCCTAAAAGGATCACACTTGGAAGCGTTACTCGCCTCAACCTTTACGGTTGCTATTGCCGAGATTGGCGATAAAACTCAACTACTTGCCCTATTACTTGCCGCAAGATTTAAAAATAAAACCGCGATTATTTTAGGTATTTTCCTGTCAACCCTGTTTAACCATTTTGCCGCCGCTTGGCTTGGCCAATGGGCGATAAACTGGGTCACCCCTGATGTTGCACGTTATTTAGTGGCCGCCTCCTTCTTCGCGATTGCCCTTTGGGTGTTAATCCCCGATAAAGTCGATGCTGAAGAAAGTCGGTTTTATAAGATGGGGCCTTTTGTCGCGACCTTTATTCTGTTCTTTATTGCCGAAATGGGCGACAAAACCCAAATTGCCACAGTAGTGTTATCAGCAAAATACGATGCATTAGCCATGGTGGTGGCAGGTACTACCTTAGGTATGTTACTGGCGAACGTCCCTATAGTTATTGCTGGGCACTTTAGCGCCGAAAAATTACCGATGAAGTGGATCCACAGGGGCTGCGCAATTTTGTTTGCCCTACTCGGGGTCGCAACCTTAATCTATTAATTCAACCAATTGATTGAATTTAAATAAATTAAAAGGCCTGTGATTTGACAGGCCTTTTTGATTGGATTAACCGCTTAAATTATAACCCCAGCGCCGTTTTGATCCGTTTGCCGTAATCTGCATCAGCTTTTTGGAAATGTGCCAGCATACGTTGCTGTACATCCATGCTTGCCTGACGCAACGAACCTGAGATGGTTGCCACTAAGCGCTCTTTTTCATCTTCGCTGAAAATGCGGTACAAATTACCCGCTTGGGTGTAATCATCCTGACTGTAACGGCTGTAACGTGCCGCCTCGCCCTCTAAACGCAGTGGTGGCTCGGCAAAGTTTGTCGGTTCTACCAAAGCACCCGCCGTGCTATTGGGGCCATAGTTGGCAGAAGCATCGCCACCTGTTTGGCTGCCATTGTAAGGGCATTGAGTTCCCGCCATAGCGCCAGCACGTTGATGATGGTTAGCTCTAGCCGCATGTGGGCAGTTAACTGGCAATTGGTTGTAGTTCGCGCCAATACGATAACGCTGCGCATCGGCATAGGCAAACAGACGCGCTTGTAACATCTTATCTGGCGATGCACCCACACCAGGTACTAAGTTGCTCGGTGCTAAGGCCACTTGCTCCACTTCCGCAAAGTAGTTTTGCGGTAAACGGTTCAGTTCTAATACACCAATCTCAATTAACGGATAATCGCCATGTGGCCAAACCTTAGTTAAATCAAACGGATTGATATGGTAAGTATTAGCATCGGCCTCAGGCATGATCTGCACATTCACCGTCCAACGTGGGAAATTACCGTCGGTCACAGCCACTACCATATCGCGCTGGGATGAATCAGGGTCGATACCCTTTAACTTATCGGCTTGCTCGTTGGTTAAGTTCACTACGCCTTGCAGCGATTTAAAGTGAAACTTCACCCAGAAACGCTCGCCTTTAGCATTCCAAAAAGAGAAAGTATGCGAACCATAACCGTGCATTTGGCGATAGTTTGCCGGAATACCTCGGTCTGACATCAAAATTGTCACCTGATGCATAGCTTCAGGGTTGAGCGACCAAAAGTCCCACATTGCTTGTGGATCTTTAAGGTTAGTCAATGGGTTACGCTTTTGGGTATGGATAAAGTCTGGGAACTTGATACCATCACGCAGGAAGAAGGTCGGCGTGTTGTTACCTACGATGTCGTGATTACCACGAGCGGTATAGAAGCGCAGACCAAAACCACGTGGATCACGCTCGGCATCGGCAGAGCCCATTTCACCGCCAACGGTGGAGAAACGCACGAAAGTTTCAGTTTGCTTACCCACACCATTGAAGTGATCGGCAATGGTGTATTCGCTTAAGTCTTTGGTCAGAGTAAAAGTCCCGTAAACCCCTGTCCCTTTAGCATGTACCACACGCTCAGGAATGCGCTCACGGTTAAAATGAGCTAGCTTTTCAATTAAATGCCAATCTTGGAGGAGTAAAGGACCACGTTCTCCCGCAGACAACGAGTTTTGATCGTCTGCAATGGGGGAACCGCTCTGGCTGGTTAAATACTGTTGACTCATATCCTGCTCCTTATTTCTGGTTATTCGCTAACCAGAGTTCAATTAAATCATGAAGAGTGGCCATGGTTGGTCTCCCTTGGCTGACGACCTGTTGTCGATGAATAAAGCATAAGGGAATAAGAAAATCTTATAAAACGATTAAACTAGATTCTTACAATCTACTTTAAAGATTAAAACCGCTCGATATGGCACAAGGCAGGACTATAATCAGGGCGTGAGCAAAATCACACAGGCAACTTTAGTAATTGAGACCTAACGCTGTAAATGTAAAACTTTGATACAAAAGAAATTTATAAAGTTGTAATCAATTTAGTTCGAGTACTTAACACTCAGGATACTTTTCATAAAGCGACTCAGGTGCGCTAGTGGCCTCATACTAGCATGCCACTAGCGTACAAAACTCAATCAATAGGGTTATTACGATGAAGAGGATTCTCGATAAATTTTTATCAAGTAGTACAAATCAATCAGTACAATAAAAAAGTTAACTGCAGCAACGGGATAAGCCTGTATCGCCATCCCATAGGCAACAAAAAGCATCGCTCCAAACAAATTCAACCAACGTAATTTTTTGATGTCAGACATCATCAAAGAGATAGCCACTACCACCGACGCCAAATAACCAACCCATTCCCAAATCATTGCACTATCCATATCACAACCTTCTTTATTGATTTATTCCAGTGAAACAGGTTGGTTAATCCACACTAGCGTTTGACTACCGCTGCCGTCATCCGTGAAATACAGGTCAACTCCCCTGCACTGTTATGGATTAAGATTTCCCATACCGAGCTACGCTTACCCAAATGAATGGGTTTGGCCGTTGCGGTTAGCACGCCATTACGTGAAGCACGCAAATGGTTGGCGTTAATCTCTTGTCCTACACAATAGTATTGCTCAAAATCCACCGCAAAATTCGCGGCATAACTGGCCACAGTTTCGGCTAATGCCACATTCGCACCACCGTGTACAATGCCCAAAGGATTATGCACCGCAGGGGTTGCAGGCATTGTGGCCTTCATATAGTCATCGCCAATCTCGCAGATCTCAATCCCTAGGGTCTGCATCAAGGTGCCTTTGCCGCCCATTCCAGCATCTAAACGCGCACAATCTTCTAAGCTTACCGGTCTAAACCAAATACTCATTTCAACATCCTAGTAAAGAAAACCAGCTAGCAGTTTACTAAGAAGTGACTGAAGTTCAACACATAAGCAGTCGCTTAATCTGTCACCGATGCCAAGAAGACGCTACACCTAAGTTAGCCAGTGTTTTGTAACTGCAAAACGACTCAGCCAGACCAAGAAAATACCCCAAAGGATCACCACACTTGGCATCACCAAAGCGTCGCTACCTAATACTGATACAGCCTGTTGAATACCAAACACGTAACCCATTTGCACTATTACTGCAACAAAGGAAGCAAGTAAGACTTTATAAGAAAAAGCTTTTTTAATAAGGATTAACAAACAACCTATAACCCCAGAAACCACCGCAAATCCAAACACAAGGTTGAGCCATGTCGGGGTAGATTCGTAGAGTTTTATCTGCTCAGGACTCATTTGCGCCATCGTGTCTGGTGTCATGCTCATTTCGAGCACAAAGGCCAACAACCCCGTGATATTCCAAATTAAGCTAACTACTGCGACAAAATAAAACCACAATGGTGCCTTAACTGCACCGGTTGTATGATTAATCCCATTCGCTGTCATCTTTTTCTCCGTTGGACTCACACCCATCAAACACTATGAAAGCTCAACTAAACCAGCACCATAAAAGAGGGATGGCAAACCATCCCTTAGCTTTGAGTTTAGCTCACAAACTTAGTCGTGAAAGTCCGAACTGTCCATTAACGGCGACGACGCTGTAATCCAAATAGCGATAACAAGGCTAAGCCTAAATAACCTAGCGTACCACCATCATCCTTTGGCGTCGGCTGCGGTTTTGGTGGCACCACAGGTGCTGGATAACTTAACGCCACAATCACAGGGTCATGGTCTGAAGCAGAAAACGCATTCTCAGATTTGGCAAGATTGCCTGTGAATTTTTTGCCGTATTCGAACAGGCTAGATTCTACCGAGTTGATATGCCAATCTTCGATATCCACTAAACGCTTGGCAAGACTAGTGTTTGCCAAGGCATGGTCGAGGTTGCCTAACTCACCATTGTAGCTGTATGAGTAAGTGCCAGTACCGTGAGCTTTAGTATTGAGATTGATAAGACCATAACCTTTTTCAATCTTGCTGCCTTGGCGTTCAAACACTTTGCCATTTAAGGTGGTCCAAGAGGCTGTCTTGATAGCGCGATCAGACTTGCTGGCATCGAAGTCAGTCAATACGCGCAGAGGATCTTCCATGCCGTAGGCATTCATATCGCCTATAACCAGTAAATCGCCTTTCACGTCTTTTAATGCTTCACCTAACACTTTCGCTGCTGACACGCGGAAAGCATTACACTTACCCTGTTGATCAGCAGGATCAACAGACTCTTCGAAGTTAACCCAATCCTCCAAACAGCCTGAGCCTTTTGATTTAAGATGGTTAACAACAACGGTTAAGCTTTGATCATGGATATTAAAGGTTTGCGCTAAGCTATGACGTTGGTAAGCATCATTGCCAGGGTTAGTCTCAGTCTTGCCATCTTTAATACGAGTCACACTGCCCGCACTCGCATGTTGCTCTGGGGTTTCAATAGTACGAGCCGCCCCCGCAAGGCTTACTTTACCAGCACGATAAAGCATACCAACGGTAATGGCATCGCTACCAAAGTACTTACCGTCGTATTTATCTTTGTCGTCGATTTGAATATAGCTGTAAGCGTTTTCTGTGGTTTGCTTCTCGTTTAAGGCATCGACCAAGTTCTTAATCGCGCTCTTTTCGCCAAAACCGTTGTTAGCAATTTCCATCAAGCCAACGATATCGGCATTCATGGCGGTAATCGCACTGACGATTTTTGTGCGTTGTAGTAGCATTTCTTCTTCGGTCAATGCGCCGCGATTACCACCTGATGGGTTAGTATCGCCGCCTACAACATCGTTGAAGAAGTTAAGCACGTTAAAACTGGCCACACGAATATCGCCTTTGGTGGCCACGCTGGGTTCATCGGTTCTATCATCGCCACGGATAAAATCGCCTGCAGTAATAGTATTAGTTGCCACTAAACGGTAAGCACCGTAGCTGTAGCCAACCACACCTTGCAGATTTGTTAGTTGATCGCCCACGCGGATATAACCTGTTTCGGCGTTAAAATCAGGGAAGTAAGGAATAACGCCATCCGCAGGCTTGTAATCGGATTCAATAAACAGCTGATTCTCGCGGTTTGATTTAGCTAATGCCGTCGCCTCGGCAGAAAGCGCTGGATATAACTGGGTCGGCTTCATCAGGGGTGCTTTGTATGACACCAACATGTTATTGCGCTTACCCGCGTAGTCGTAGCTAAAGGTACGACTGATCTTCAAATCGCTGCCCGCATCCAATAGTACATTCATCCCTTCAAAACGCTCTAATGCCTGAGCCAAAGTTTCACCTTCTGCTACATAGAAAGGTGCGGCGACAGGGATTTCGCCCTTAGTGCCAACTTCAAATTTCTTATCGGTTTTGATATCAATTTGAGTCAAGCCGAAGTATTCCTTCACCTTACCCTGAACACAAATTTCAACCCCAGGCTGAATCGCTGCGGGTGGCGTTTCACCTAAAAACACAAATACGCCATCGGAAGTGTATGGCGAGTTATCACCCTTCACTTCTTGCAGATAAAAACCTTTAAATAAATTCTCACCACGGGCAGTGACGACACCGCGAACGGTGACTTCGCTTTCAGACTCGAATGCGCCAGCTGGCACATAAGGGCTAGACTCTCCCGCACCTTGAACTTGGTAAATTGGGACAATTTTTGCACCGCTGCAGCTAAATGCAGGTGTTTCAGGCTTAGTTGGGGTATCCAGTGAGCCAAGACCTGTGAAAGTATCTTTAGGTAATTGTTCCCACTGGCCAGGATTGAAGACAGTATTTGCCACTAATGAGTCAAGCTTGCGCTTAAGGGTAACATCAAGCCCCCAACCCACAGGAGTTGGCACGTCACCAATAATATCGACAACCGCACCATCTTTAACTAAGGCAACCGCATCGCCACCGTTAAAACTTAAGGTACCAGAAAAACTATCAACGCCTTGAGGCAGAGTAATAACACCACTTGAATTGAGAATGACTTTAGTGGCTTTAGCTGCGATGCTTTGTCCATCTAACACTTGCATATCTGCCGCATCGGTGGCGCCATCTTTATAACGAACGAGTTTATAACCAGTAAGATCTATTGCTGTATTGCCACTGTTATATAATTCAATCGCTTTGTTATTTGAGCTACCTTCAACATACTCAGTGATCATTACATTAGCGTTTGCCATCATAGGCAAAGCCGCGGCTACAGCTAAAGAAATAGCTGTTAACTTATTAACATTTTCCATATCAACAACCCCATTATTATAATATTGCCGCTAATTTTTATTAACGTGCGAGCGGATTATTCCAGAGTTGCAGGGCTAAAAAAAGGGGGCAAGATCTCACTATGCACGCATAAGATATTGATGGAAATGAAATTTTACGGGTTAAATTGTCTTATATTCAGAACAGTGGCATAAGGCAAAAGTGTTAAATAATGACAAAACAATAAGTAAGAAAAAGACATCTAACAGGCCCAATCAAGCCCGATGAGTAAATAATAACCGCAAAAATAAATGTGATATTTTAATGATATTTTTTAACATACCATTCTGAATAAACGCATTAAACTTCCCATATTCAATATACGTGGTTAATTTAACCCTTAATCAGTCTTTGATTATTTTGAAATAATTGCTCTTTTAATCCCAAATAATCACGTTTCCAAATAAAAAATTTAAACAACAATAAAGCCAAGTCCCTTAATATGACTAGGTTTACTGATAAATTAAAACAACTGAGGGATTCAATCGCATAAAAAAATACCGCCCTAGGGCGGTATTTTTATAAAAGCGAACGGCTGCTAAACATTACTTCTTAGCAGGCTCTGCTGCAGGAGCAGCTGCTTTCTCAATTGATTTCAGTTCAACTTCAAAAATCAGCGTTGAGTTAGGTGGAATAGTACCATTATCGCGATCACCGTAAGCTAAGTTTGCAGGAATAACAAACTTGTACTTAGCGCCAACTGGCATCAATTGTACGCCTTCGGTCCAACCAGGAATAACACGATTCAACGGGAACTTAAGCGACTCACCACGTTTGTACGAGCTATCAAACTCTTTACCGTCAATCAGTGTGCCCACGTAATCCACTTCTACAGTGTCTTCAGCAGCTGGCTTCTCACCTGAACCTGGAGTTAATACTTCGTATTGCAGACCAGATTCAGTGGTGACTACGCCTGGCTTAGCTTTGTTTTCATCAAGGAATTTTTTGCCATCCTCGAGATTTTTCGCCGCAATGGCTTTAGCTTGTTCTTGACGTTTGTCGTTTAACTTCTTATCTAAACTTTGAAGAATGGTTTGCATTTCTTCTTCAGTTAATTTCAGTTGATCATTTAAACCGTTAGTGAAACCAGTCACGATCAAAGTGCGGTCAACCGGCAGGCCTAATTCTTCTTGCTCTTTAATGTGGCCAGACATATAACGACCGATTGAAGCGCCAACACTGTAGGCTTCTTTCTGTGCTTCAGTCGTTAATTCAACATTTGTGCTTGTATTTGTTGCTTTTTCTTCTTGATTACAAGCAGATAGGCCAATAACAGCCAATGCAACTAACGATAATTTATAAATCGATTTCATTAAAGCTTCCTCAGCATCCTCAAGCGGTTACAATAACCTAAGCGCGACAACTTTATACTACTTATCTGGGTTATACCAACTAGATTCTTTATGGGTTAACTGTGATTAATTTCACTCTACCGAACTAGAGACACCAACTTTAGGAGCAAGTTCATGAAGAAAACCCTACTGCTGGTAATTTGCACGATGTTTTTAACTGCATGCCACCCCAGAGCCGACGATATTCGCGAGCTCTCAAAAGAGCCTTCTTACAGTGCCAGCCTCTCAAATGATGGCACGCTTGCCATTATCGCCACACAGAGTCAGGGAGTGCAGTGTTGGGACTTAATCCATCACACCCTAAAATACCAATGGGTGCATGGTGACCTCAATACAGGCGTGACCAGCACAGCCATTTCGCCTAATGGTGAGTTTGTTGCATCGTTAAGCCGCGATTCAGTTGTGTTGTGGACAATTGCCGATGGAAAATCCCTCGGTTGGTGGTCACTGCCATCATCGGGGGAAAGTGTTGCGGTGGCCAACAATGGAGCTTTACTTATCGGCTTAAACGATGGCAGCGTTATGTCCCTCAATGCGGCTAAAACGGCACTGATCAAGTTTTTAGGTCATAAAGAACGCGTCAATACGGTTGCCATTTCAGCAGATGGGCGCATAGCGCTTACGGGTTCAAATGATATGCAGGCCATTTTATGGCAAGCGCAGAGCGGGCAGCCTATCCACACTTGGGATCTTGGCAGTAGAGTGACTAAAGTCGCACTGAACGACAGTGGCAGTTTAAGTTTTACCAATGGCAGTACTAACGAAGCAAAAATATGGGACAATGCAAGCGGTAAGCTTTTAAATCAATTAGAGATTAATCGTCGCCAAATGACTTTTTCAGCGGTACGATTTACACAGCAAGACAAGCAGTTATTAACCGGTACCCCCGCCCGCGAAGTCATACTCTGGCAACGCAATACGGGTAAACCTATTGCCCAGTGGCAAATTGCGCTGACGAAACACAGCCAAAACCGTGGAGCCGTTGTATACTCTGTGGCAATTCGAGATACCAATAAAGTCGTTAGTATCAGTAGCCAAGGCTTAGTCGAGACTTGGCAACAATAGAGGTTAGTCATGCAAGGCGTACAAGAACAGATTGAAGAGCTGCAAACTAAATTAGCTTTTCAAGAGCTCACGGTCGAAGAGTTGAACCAAGAAGTGATTAAATTGAACCAACTCGTGGCCCACCAGCAACATCAAATCCAGCTATTAATTGGAAAGTTGCAGGCGATAGAACCGAGTAATATGGCGACCCAAGCCGAAGAGACACCACCACCCCATTATTAGTAATAACGAACTAAAACTGTAAACCAAGTGATGGCCACTAAATATCCAGGGAATGCGATGTTTAAAGATGAAATGCGACAAACACCCAATAAGCCACTGCCGATAGCCGTGGTGGGGGAAGCCATTTTAAAACAACAGGCGATTGAAGTACGTGACTTTGATGACACACTCAATCAGTTAGCATCGCAAATGGCGGCAAGCATGGAGGAGGCAAAAGGCGTCGGCATTGCCGCTCCTCAAGTCCATAGTCCACTCGCCCTGTTTATCATGGCCTCAAGACCAAACGAGCGTTATCCCGACGCCCCCTTAATGGAACCACTTGTGGTGGTAAACCCACAGATCGTGTTGAGATCTTTGCAACTTGAGAAGGGGGAGGAAGGTTGTTTATCTGTCCCTGGGCAACGGTTTACCATTTGGCGCCATCAGACAATTGTTGTGCGCTATCAAAACCTCGCAGGACAGTGGCAACACTCTGAGTTAACAGGTTTTATCGCACGCATTTTCCAACATGAATTTGATCATCTTCAAGGGATCACTTTGCTTGAGCGTTCACAAATGCCAGAGCAAAAACTAATGGCGCAAGAAGGTAAACCACAGGCATGAAAACCACCTTCATTCATTCTTTTATCAGACCCACAATCAGCACGCTGATGCTCGCCGCCATCTTAGGCTCGAGTGGTTGTGCTTATAACAGTATTTTTATTAATTACCCGGCACAAATTGCGCCAGTAAAACAAGAACTCAATACTGCTAAGCCCATGGCTGAGCTCGATAAATTAGCCAGTAATATCCAAGGTAATGACGGTTTACTCTACGCCCAAGAGGCGGGGCGCGTGGCCCAAGTTGCGGGGGATTTTGCCAGCAGTAAAAAGTACTACCAGCAAGCGGTTGCGGCCTATACGGCCTTTGATGACAAAGCAAAAATTAGTGCCAGCGATATCGGCGCAACGGCCACCAGCTTAGTGTTAAACGATAATGCCATACCTTATCGCGGCCCAGGCTACGAGCGGATTATGCTACACCAATATCAGGCGCTAAATTACCTCTTCAGCGGTGACTATCAAGGCGCATTGGTGGAAGTTCGTCGCAGTAACGAACTGCAAAGCTCAGAGCAGGAACGCTACCAAAAGTCGCAAAAATCAGTACAAGCTATGGCCAATGGCACAATCGATGCAGAGGTCAATCGGCTCGGTCAAGCGGCTGGCACTGTGACCAGTTCCTTCCTAAACGCCTATAGTTATTACACAACGGGCGTACTTCACGAAGTGCTTGGTGAGCCAAACGACGCCTTTATTGATTATCGTAAAGCGGCGCAAATCACCCCAGATAACACTTATCTGCAACAGGATTTAGTGCGCCTTGCCAAACAACTCGGCATGCCACAATACGATGAATTTAAAAAACGCTGGGGCGACGCCAAACTCCCAAAAGCGGGTGAAGGCCAAGTGATTTTAATGGTCGAAAAAGGCTTTGTACCTGAAAAACAAGCGCTCACTGTCCCCTTTACCATTCATGGCAACTGGCAAACCGTGTCTCTTGCCACCTATGGACCCAACAATAGCTATGTGCCAGAGACGCAGGTACAAGGCTTAGGTACAGTGCTCAAAACGGAACCTATCGCCAATATTGATGCCTTAGCGATTACCGCCTTGAAGGAAGATTTACCCGGCACCTTAGTCCGCCAAGTGGCGCGGGTATATGCTAAATCGGAGATGGCTTATCAGGTCGAAAAAAGCGGTAAGCCCGGCAATAATGCTGCCGATATTGGCAGTATCGCCATGCAGATTTTTAACGTTGTCACCGAACAGGCGGATCGACGCAGTTGGTTGACACTGCCAAAACAAGCGCAAATCGGTAGACGTTATCTCAATCCGGGTGAATATACCCTGCAATTGGATAAAGCCCCACCGGCAAAAATTGACGTTGCTGCAGGCAAGACCACCTTGGTCTGGGCAATTGATACTGGTAATTACACCCGAATTTATTCAATAATCATTTAACCAAGCGGTGAATGTTTGAATAAAACGAGTGTCATTAAGTTTTTACAATCACAAAATGGAACTGACTATGAAACAATTTAAACTGATTTTTGTGCTGGCTGCCGTGATGGGTCTGGCTGCATGTCAATCGAAAGTCGAGTATGGCGATGCCACAGAAGTTGAAACCGTTAACGAAAACTTTGGTTCAACGGATCTGCAAGCCATTGCCGCTAAGATGGTAGATAGCATGATGACATTCCCACCTATCGTAGCGATAACAGCGAATGACCGCCCAATTTTGTTTGTTGATAGCATCAAAAACAAAACCTCAGAGCATATTGATACTGAGTCAGTGACCGACTCGATCAGCAATAAGTTACTCCGTTCTGGCAAGTTCCGTTTTATCGATATGACTAAAGTCGATTCAGTACGTAAACAACTGGATTATCAAAACAATACCGGTATGGTTGACCCATCAACCGCAATCAAATTTGGCCGCCAAATCGGTGCTCAATACATGCTCTATGGCAATCTATCTAGCATTGTGAAGCAAGATGGCAGCACCAAAGACGTTTACTACAAGATGACAATGCGCCTGATGGATTTAGAAACAGGTCTTATCGAATGGTCTGACGAAAAAGAAATCCGTAAGACTAAGTCTAAGTCTTTCTTGGGCATGTAATTCATTACAGCTTCATCGGCTAACGCCGAAATACGCCAAAAAAAAGCCAGCATTTTTGCTGGCTTTTTTACATTTTTAACATTGGTTATCCATGCTAAATAAGGTAGTGTACTCGCCCAAAACACTCAGCAATGATGCCGCCTTCAAACGGGGATGAGTTTGCCGCTCAGCGAGGGCTTCACTCGCACTCCTAAGCCGCATCAAAGCCATAAATAAAGTACATCGTTGAAGGATTGAAGTAGTGAATTTGTTTAAAGCTAGCCTAGTCGCCCTCACCTGCTCAGCATTAATGTCGTGCGCCGTCCAAAATCCTTTAAATACAGGACCAAGGGATACGAGTTCCTATATCAGCCAGTATCAGGCCAGCTTGCGTTCACAGGTGATATCGGATGTACATTATGAATTAGATTTTCAACTGACTGGCGATACCGAATTCAGTGCGACGACGAAAGTGAACTTCAATTTAAGCGAAGTGCCCAAACAACTGAGCTTAGATCTCAACAAAGCACAAATTAAGCGCTTTTTGATCAACGGCACCGCCGTTTATCCAAATTATAATGGCGCCTATATTAGCCTCAACACTCGCTTACTGACTTCAGGGGAAAACACGATTGAAGTGCAATTTACCCGAGCACACAGTACCAATGGTGAAGGTTTGCACCGGTTCCAAGACCCAGTTGATGGCAAGGTTTACCTTTACTCCCATTTTGAACCTGCTGCAGCCCAACAAATGTTTGCGGTATTTGATCAACCCGACTTGAAGGCCAATTATAAAATCAGCGTAACTGCACCTAGGGATTGGCAAGTTATCAGTACGACCCGTGAAACAACCGTCACTCCAGCGGGCGCCTTTAATCGTTGGGAGTTTCCTGAAACGCCTAAGTTAAGCCCTTATAACTTCTCTATGCATGCGGGCCCATACTATATGTGGCAGGATAATTCTGGCCGTTATCCGATGCGCTTATTCGCACGGCAATCCGTTGCCAGCCAAGTGAATCCACAGGACTGGTTTACCTACACCAAACAAGGGTTAACCTTCTTTGACGCCTACTTTGGTATTCCTTACCCCTTTAAAAAATATGATCAGATCCTCGTGCCTGATTTTCTCTACGGCGCGATGGAAAACGCAGGAGCCGTGACCTTCGCCGAAGATCACTTCCTCCACAAAGCGGACATGACCGCCGAGCAAAAACAAAACTTAGCGGGCGTAATTATGCACGAAATGGCCCACCAATGGTTTGGCGATCTCGTGACCATGAAGTGGTGGAACGGCCTGTGGTTAAACGAAAGTTTTGCGTCTTTTATGGGTACGCTTGCGACCCAAGAAGCGACCGAATTTACCAATGCATGGCGCAGTTTTTATGCTCAAGGCAAACAACGTGCCTATGAGCAAGACAGCTTAGTGACCACTCATCCCATTGAAGTTCCCGTGGCAACAACCCAAAATGCCTTCGATAACATCGATGCCATTACCTATCAAAAAGGCGCCTCCACCCTCAAACAGCTACGCCATTTACTCGGTGATGTGGTGTTTCGCCGCGGCGTGAGCAACTACCTCAAACAATATAGTTATCAAAATGCCGAGCTAGATGACTTCATCAATAGCCTCGCCAAAGCCTCAAATCGAGACTTAAGCGCATGGACGCAGGAATGGCTATACAGTGCAGGGGTAAATACGATCAAGGCAGAGTACCGCTGCGACGGTAACCGCATCAGCGAATTTAGTCTACTGCAATATCCTGCCAGCAGCGAACTGCCAACACTTAGGGAGCAAAAAGTACAAATCGCGCTCTTCACAAAAGGACGTTTCGATTTACGACATGAGACCACAGTACCCGTCACCTACAAAGGTGAGCGCACGGAAGTGAAGCAATTAGTCGGTGAGCGTTGTCCAGATCTGGTTTACCCTAACTACGATGACTGGGGTTTTGTGAAGGTACAACTCGATGACAAATCCTTTGATACCGCCAAGGAACAGTTAAGTAAGGTGACAGACCCGCTTCTGCGTTCAATGTTATGGCAAAGCTTGTGGGACAGTGTGCGTGAGGGTAACCTGAGTTTGGACCAATACCTGAGCACAGTGTTTATTAATGCACCAGCAGAAAATGACTACACAGTTGTCGGCCAAATTATTTCAAGCCTGCTACGCAGTAAAGCGTACCTTGCGCAAATCGCACCAATCCAGCAAAACTATGCTGAAAATGCGGTAAAAGGCTTAGCACAGATGAGCCTTCGAAAAACGATGGAGAGTAGAGGCAACAATGATTTCCAGCGCCGCTGGTTTAATGCTTATATTCAATTAGCGGGCGATCGCGACAGTTTACGACACTTAGCACAATTACTAGATGGCACAACCAAAATCAAAGGGTTAACCTTAGATCAAGATCTGCGCTGGGCTATCATCACTCAGCTAAATCGCTACGACTTCCCCAATGCGCAGCAACGTATCACACGGGAAATTGCACGCGATAACTCAGATTCGGGTGAAAAGGCAGCATTAGCGGCACAGGTCATCCGCCCTGAAGCCGCGGCTAAGCGTCGCTGGCTAAGTAAGGTACATACCGATGCACTACCCTTTGCAAAACAGCGCATTATCATGGAAAACCTCTATCCTGCTGAGCAAAAGCTCTTAAGTGCCGCCACCGCCGAAGAGCGCCTCGCAAACTTAGCAGACATGGATAAAAAAGGCCCAGTGTTTATGCGTAGCTACAGCCGCAGCCTTATTCCAACCGATTGTAACTACAACAGTATTGCTGCCTTAGATAAAGTATTAGACAGCCAAACAGGCTTATCTAATCTTAGCCGTCGTAGTTTATTAGAAACGCGCCAAGCCGAGCAGCGCTGCGTACTAATTAAAAATAAAATGACCCATTGATAATAGCTCACAAAAATGAGGCTCTGACGAGCCTCATTTTTTAGCACCATCCAATTTTTAAGTATCATCCAAACCATGTGCAAAACTAAGCGCCATGCCATCAAAATCCTGAGCAATTGTTTATTCAACACTTTATGCTGTAATCCAAGATTGAATTACACCCACCAATTGTCTTGGCAAAAAATATAAGGCGGATATGTAGCCAAGGATTAAAACACCAGCGTGGTAAATTCCATTTCATATTATACAGCTAGCCCTCTTAAGGGCGTGTTCAAGATGCAATTATTCATTACTCTTTGAAAATACTACATTTATAATAATCCCTATATTGCGCGGTAAATGAAACCTGCTATATCAGATTACGCAATTTGCCGATCTCGACTTAAAAATGAAATAAGGTTCAGTCCACAACTTTATCAAATCGTTAATGATAAGCCATGAACTATTAATACTTTAGCCATTTCAGCCGCTATACTCTATTAACGTTAGGCTGCTAACGGAATTTAAAGGAATTAAATATGCGTTCAACACTTAAAACTCGCCTACTTTTTAGTAGTCTCTTTGCAGTATTCATTACCGTCGCAGTGCTGGTAAGTATTTCAAGTTATGT
Source organism: Shewanella cutis (assembly GCF_022410515.1). Taxonomy (GTDB): domain Bacteria; phylum Pseudomonadota; class Gammaproteobacteria; order Enterobacterales; family Shewanellaceae; genus Shewanella; species Shewanella cutis. The sequence continues at coordinate 702,610 of NZ_JACSDI010000001.1, forward strand.
CATTAGAAATCATGCAATAGGTAATACCCAAGGTGAGATTGATCAACTCGCTAACACTTTTGCAGAAGGTATTGGTCTGTGGATGCAAGATAGAAAAACAGCCATCACTAGCCTTAAAAAGACCGTTGAGGCTGATCCCAATGTGCAAATTACCCCTTATTTATTACAGGCCCACAATGCGATGGGATTTGCACTCACGTATTTTGGTGACGAGCAAGGCAACATGTACCGCCAAGACCCCGCGCTCAATACCGCAAACTATGACCCACGCGAACGCCCTTGGTATATGGATGCTAAAGCTGCCAATGCCATGGTAATGACGGCCCCCTATGTTAGCGCCACGCTTAAAAAACAAGTCGTGACTATCGCAGAACCAGTGATGGTCTCAGGTCGACTCTTCGGCGTAGCCGCCGCAAACCTGACCATAGATCAACTCACCGATGCGGTGCAACGACTCGAAGTGCCAGGCAAGGGCTACACTCTGATGGTAGATACCGCAGGACTTATCATTAGCCACCCCAACACTCAGCTCAATAACCAACAACTTACCAAAATTGATAGTCATTTCACCCCCAGTTGGCTATCCCAACGCGCCAACGCCAATACCATGGAAGAGCGCGAGCTAGATGGTGGGACTCAATTAGTCTATGTAGCAGCCGTCCCCTCTACTGATTGGGCATTAATATTTGTGATGAATAAGCAAGAAATCATGTCACAAGCCACATCGCTTGCTTGGTGGATGTCAGCCGTGGGCGTGGGCTTACTGTTGATATTTGGTTTGGTCTTGGTCGCAATTTTCAAAATGCAATTTAAAGACTTAGAGCGTGTTGCTTTAGCACTCAATGATATAGCCGAAGGAGATGGCGATCTGACCGTTAGAATCCATACCGCAAACAGCCATGATGAAATTGGCATATTGGCTTCAGGTTTTAACCGCTTTGTCGAACGCCTACATGGCATGATTTCAAGAATGCACAATATTGCGGGCCAACTTGAATATCAAGCCAAGGGCAGCAGTGCTTCTGCGGCAGATAATAGTCAACGCATTGAGGTTCAACAGGATGAAGTGACCATGGTTGCAACCGCCGTTACCGAAATGGCCAGTGCCACCGAAGAGATTGCCAGCAATGCAGAGCATACAGCACAAACGGCGCAAAATGCAGTAAGCCTTTCAAATCATGGCCAAAAACAAGTGATGCAAAGTCAGCAATCTATTCGCAACTTAGCGAATGAGGTCGATACCGCAGGGCGTATTATCAGTGAGCTGAATGAACACTCACAAAAAATTAATAGCATTCTATTAACGATCAGTGGAATTGCAGAGCAAACAAACTTACTGGCGTTAAACGCCGCCATTGAAGCCGCCCGAGCGGGTGAACAAGGCCGTGGTTTCGCCGTCGTTGCCGATGAAGTTCGCGTATTGTCACAACGCACCCATTCTTCAACCCAAGAAATTCAAGCCATGATTGAAACCTTGCAACAAACGGCAGGCAAGGCGGTAAAATCCATGACTCAAAGTCATGCTATGGCAGAAACCAGTGTGTCTGATGCAAACTCTGCCAGCGAAAGCCTGCTGCAAATCAGTAAAGCCATTAATGAAATTTCGGATATGGCCAGCCAAATCGCTACCGCCGCAGAGGAGCAAACCTCTGTCACCAGCGAAATTAACCGTAATACCGAATCAATTCGTGAAGTCTCTGAAAATCTCTCTATTGAGGCCCAAAGCGCGATGGTACAGTCGCAGGAGCTTGCTCACTTAGCTGCCTCGCTGCAACAGGAAGTCTCACGTTTTAAACTATAAGAAGTGCATTGCCATTGATACCGCCCCCAATAGCGACTCATTATTGGGGGATTTTATCGATTCATCGATTCATCGATTAGGATGAAAACACCTCTACGTGCCTCCCCCTCACCCCGTGATATCCCAACTCAATACGATTACCACCATTCTTTTTTGCCTTATACATCGCAGCATCAGCACAGGATATGAGTTGTTGTTCATCTTTGCCATGCTCAGGATACAGAGCTACGCCAATACTAGGAAAAACATATAGTTGTTGCTCTGCGAGCTCAAAAGGCTGGTTTAATGCTTCCAGTACTTTATGGGCGACGAGCAAAGTGTTGTGTGCAGAGTCAACTCGCTCAAGCAAAATCACAAACTCATCACCACCAAAACGTGCGACCGTATCTGACGCTCTCACACAACCGAGAAGCCTTTGTGCAGTAATCTGTAACAACAAATCCCCCACGCCATGTCCATAAGTGTCGTTAACCCATTTAAACTTATCTAAGTCTAAATACAACAAGGAGAAATAACTCGACTCTCGATGCGAACGAGATAAAGCCTTTTGAAATCTATCGTAAAATAACTCTCTATTGGGCAAATGAGTCAATTGGTCGTAGAGCGCGATTTGCTCTAAGCGCGCCAAAATTTGACGACGTTCAATGGCAAAAGCGATTTGAGATGAGACAAACTCAACTAGCTCGCAATCCTGTGAGGTATAGGTCCTCGAACCTGGCGTGCTAAGCATAATCAAGGCGCCAATGACACCCTTATGTAACTTCAGAGGAACACCGAGCCAACTGATATGGGAATCTTTAACGGTTGAATTTACTGGCGAAGAAAGCGTGTTTGACATCGGGCAAAAGAGTAAGGATTCACCCGTTTGAATAATCTGCTCAGCAAAATAACTAATATTGCCAACGTGAACGCTAGTTTTGTCGGTCACCGACACACTATAGGGAAAATCTAAGTGATTTACATCTTGGTCATAGAGCGCGATGGAAAAATTTTCCGCAGGTAACAGCTTTGCAATTATCTGATGAATATGGCTGTAGAGTGATAGCAAATCCTCGGCTACATGAACTGCTTCGGATATCTCATATAAGGCCGCTTGTCGACGCTCCGCAAGTTTATGCTTAGTGATGTCACGAGCCACAGCAACGCGCTGCTGATATTCCTCAGACCAACGGGCAGACCAGCGAATATCCACAATGCTACCATCTTTGCGAATATAACGATTTTCAAAATCGAGTTGGTATCGGCCCGCCATAATTTCTTCGGCAGCAGCAAGTGTGCGTTCACGATCTTCTGGCAGAACTAAATCCAACATCTGCATCCCAATCATTTCATCGGATGTGTAGCCAAAAATACGTTCAGCACCAGCACTCACAAATTCAAATCGCCCAGATTTATCCACCACACAGATGGCATCTAATAACAAATCAATAAAGCGACCAAGTGAAGTATAACCATCGTTTTTCACACTGCTCTCCCACCACACCCTAAGATAACACGAGAATAGTTAACACTCCGCAGCTAACCTCTCCATCCCTGTATAAACCAACGCGCGAACACTTGATCATTAACGCTAAACGCAGAGAATATCATACTATTAAAGTAGGTTAATTACCGTGACAGTCTCAAGAGCACAAAAATCTCTTTAATACGGATAAATGAAGGCCAAGTTGAGGTCAGTCACTCAGGGGTTCCCAAACGTTCAGCCTATTTGACTCAAATAAAATCATTTGAGCACAATAGCGATGCTGAATGTCTCCCAAGGCAGAGAAAGCCACTATAACGAATTAAATGGATTCATATTTCTTAGGAGTCAGTTTGGAGTCACTTAAGTCACCGCCACGCCAAACCAAGCATTTGCGTCTTGGGCTTGCCATGTGGTCACATAACCATTGGCAAGACAGTGTTTATGGTTCAACAACCAAACAAGCCGAGCGCCTTGCCCGTTATGCAACCATTTTTAACACGGTAGAAGGGAATACCAGTTTTTACGCTACGCCAAATGCACAAACTGTGATGAACTGGCTCAGCGCTACCCCAGATGACTTTCGCTTTACCTTTAAGCTACCGCAGACGATCACCCATCAAAAGCAACTACAGCATTGTCAGCAAGAGCTTCTGCAATTCTTTCAAGTCATGTCGCCCTTGGCTGAAAAAACCGGGCTATGGAAGATCCAACTTCCCGCCCATTTCGGCCCAGAAAACTTGCCTGCGTTAGCGCAATTTCTCAATCAAGTCCCACAAGGGTTAACCTATGGCGTCGAAGTCAGGCATGCCGCGTTTTTTGCCAAGGGAGAGGCTGAGCGAGCGCTAAACCGCTTGTTGATGGATAAACAGGTGAACCGCATCATTATGGACAGTCGCCCCTTATTTGCTCTGCCGCCCGCTAACGAGGAGATTATCGATGCCCATAAGAAAAAACCGCAAGTGCCCGTTCACGCTATAGCGACCGCCAATACACCCGTGGTGCGGTTTATTGGCCAAACTGACGGCACGATTGAAGCATTAGCGGCGAGCAACGATAGGCTGCAAGTGAAAAATAACGATAGTTTTTTCAAGAACTGGTTACAGCAGTTACCCGCTTGGATTAAAGAAGGTCGTGAACCCTATCTTTTTATCCATACGCCCGACAATCAAACTGCCCCAGAGCTCGCCATTCGTTTATATCAGCAATTACAGCGACAAATCGCCGCAGAAGTTAGCTTGCCAATGATAAAGTTGCTTGATCCACCGTTAGCTGCCCCAACCGCGCAAATGCAACTCACTTGGTAAGGGGGAACTCCCCCCTTATTCATCTTAACCCCAAATAGCATTCGCTAGAATAAAGACCAGTGCAGACAAGAGCATAGTAATAGGGAGAGTTAGCACCCAAGCCAGTAGAATTTGCTTAATGGTTTGACTTTGTAGTCCAGAGCGATTGGCTACCATAGTCCCCGCCACCGCCGATGATAAAATATGCGTGGTTGATACTGGCATCCCAGTAACGCTCGCGATGCCAATCGAAACAGCAGCAGTTACCTGCGCGGCAATACCTTGGCTATAGGTCATTCCCGAGGAGCCAATTTTTTCTCCTACGGTATACACAATTCGCCGCCAGCCCACGAGCGTGCCACAACCTAACGCGGTCGCAATCGCCACAATCACCCAAAGGGGCGCGTATTCTGTCGGTTTAGTCAGGTCTTTACGCCACTTAGCGAGAGAACTTAATTCCTTAGCGGGTAAGTCTACTTTAGCCACCTTGCGCGCAGTGTCATCAATACACAGTAACAAACGTCGCACTTCACGGCGCTCTTCTATAGTCATATCCTGAAAACTATTGACCTGCTCTAAACGACGATCAAGTGACGACATTGCAGGCAATACGGTTTGTGCTGAGCAATGACTTAGCAGTGTATCACTAGCATCAACCTTTGCTTTTACATCCACTAAATCGCTAATCGCCGCTTGATTACGGCTGTAGATAGCCATGATGCGACGGTTTGCATCCTGTGTTCGTGCTAAATCATAGGATTGCGTGCTCATATCGAGGGCAAAATACGCAGGGGCCATACAAATAAGCACGAGCATCACTAAGCCAATGCCTTTCTGTCCATCGTTAGAACCATGGGCAAAACTAACCCCCATGGCAGAAGCAATCAAACTCACTCGCGCCCAGAAAGGCGGATGCCTTTTACCATTAATCTGAAACTGCTCATCAGGGGTGCGATGGATCTTATGCTTTGCCCAAATAAACTTCATCAGCAATAAAAATATCCCCGCCAACACAAAACCAAGCGTGGGCGAAATAATCAGGGATAACATAATCTGCGTGGCTTTAGTGAGGTTAATACCATGCAAAATGGGCTGATTATGTATCCAAGCGAATGCACCGCCAACGCCCATAATTGAACCAATTAAGGTATGGGAGCTAGAGGCAGGAATGCCAAAGTACCAGGTACCTAAATTCCAAATAATCGCGGAAAATAATAGCGAAAACACCATCAACAGCCCTTGGGTAGAGTCCATCCCCAACAAGGAGTCAACGGGAAGTAGATGCACGATGGCATAAGCGACACCAAGCCCACCGAGTAGCACGCCAGCAAAGTTAAAAAGTGCTGAAGAAACCACAGCTAAATTCGCAGGCATCGCCTTAGTGTAGATAACTGTTGCGACTGCGTTGGCGGTATCGTGGAAGCCATTGATAAACTCGTAGGCCAGCACAAATAACACGGCAAGCACTAAAGCTACCGACCAACCAAGACCGATAGAAGTAAATATCTCAAACATAAATCGCTAACCTATAACAAGGACACCACAGATTACGCCTAAGACAGGGGCATTTGACAGTGAAAAATTATTTAGATTTTCAAAAAGTGAATTAGTACTCAATAACTCTGAATGCGACTTGCAATTAACAAATGGCTTGATACAAAAACGCCAGCACTAAGGCTGGCGTATTTGTTTATCAGTATCGCTTACTGCAGATGACCGGCGTTGTGTAGCTCACGCTCGTTCATTGGCGGTGGGGTCCACTGGTACATCCACGTTTCCGTTAATGGCTGGCCGTCCACTTCTAAGTAAACTCTTAGGTTAATCGGCTCTACACTATCCTCTGGTGGCACAATGTCGAACATAGCGCGGTAACCATTGATTGCATGCTGTGGACGAGCAGATTCGATTTCTACGCGACCTTGAGATGTTGAAATCACCGCTTTCACTTGGGTATCTTTACCCAGCATAGGTAAAGAACCACCAGCAAAATCAATTACAAAGCGCTTACTATAGTACTTACGCTTTTGACCTACCACGCCACCAATACCGGTAAAGGTATCCACTACGCGAGCGCGTGGAGACTGTTCAGGTGGAATGCCACCCCAGTACATGTTGTAGCTGTACAGTAGCTCTTGGCCAGGTTGAATAGGCTCAGCAGGATTCCAGAAAGCCACGATATTGTCGAAGGTTTCGTCCAGTGTTGGAATTTCAACTAACTGAACTGAGCCTTTACCCCAATTGCCCGTTGGCTCAATCCACAGACTTGGACGCTTCTCGTAAAACACACCATCATCTTGGTAATGGTCGAAATTACGATCGCGCTGCAATAAACCAAATCCCTTAGGATTCTCATCGCTATAGGCGTTGAATCGCAGATTACTTGGGTTACCTAGCGGGCGCCAAATCCATTCACCGTTACCAGTGTGCATGGCTAGACCGTCTGAATCGTGGATCTCTTGACGCCAGTCGTAACCAGTGCGGCGATCGTTTTCACCCACCATAAACATACTGGTCAGCGGCGCAACCCCCAAACGTTCGATGGCTTTACGCGGATATATGGCTGCATCGACCTTCATTTTCAAACGCTCACCCGGCTCGATATCGAAACGATAAGCACCAGTGACGCTTGGCGAGTCTAGCAGTGCATAGACAGTCGCAATATTTGAGCCCGGCTGTGGTTTCTCTAACCAAAAACGGGTGAACATGGGGAATTCTTCAGGCTTAGGCAGCGCAGTGTCCACCGCTAGACCACGGGCAGAAAGACCATACTGCATTTCCTGACCTACGGCGCGGAAATAGCTGGCCCCTAAGAAGGCGACCACATCACGTTGCCAATCAGTGTTGAACTGCATTCTAAAGCCAGCAAAACCTAAATCTTTAGGAAGCTGGCTGCCCTTTACCTTCGACTTACCGTAATCGAACATAGAAGGAGAATATTCAATCCGCTTAGCCTTGCCATTTTCTAATTGATAAATATGGACAGGCGTATCGAAATACAGGCCTAAGTGAAATAACTCGGCGCGAAACTCTGAATCGTCTTCACGCCACAGTGCGGCTTTTTTCTTGAAATGGAATTGCTGGTAATCATCCCAGCTCATGCCCTGTAAACTTTTTGGCAACTCACCCTTATGGCTTACATAGGACTCAGTAGCCAGCGTATGAGCATAGCCTTTCAACCAAGCGTAGCTAAACTCTTCTTCCTGCGGCGCACTCGCTTTACCCGCTGCACAAGCAGATAAGCTTAACAACACACTGCAAGTGAGCAGCACACTGCCCACCATGCGTTGTAAACGGCTTCGGGTAGGCTGAGCTTCTACCGACGGCATCACCATCGGCTCACGATTTAAATGTCTTTGTTCGGGAAATAAATTGGGTTGCATAAGCAGACTCTGAATTGGTGTAACTTCCTGACATTTCTCTGCAAAAGTAAGCATTATTGCAGTGACTGCCCTGTGGAGAACTGTTGATGACAGTGATAAACATACCTCTATCTTCATCAGTTCGCCAGAATCTAACATAATTTCGACGCAATGGAATACGTCACAGTGACAATATTCAATACTGACGCCAGTTTATGAAAATAGTATTAAAAAAGGCTGCAAAATTCAGCCCCTAATTGTCACAAACCCAATCTGGTTATCAATTTGTATCGATTACTGTTTCTTGTTTGTTGCCAGCAAAAATCTAAGCAACGAAATACGTCCTCCTACAGCGATACTCACATATTAGCCATGGCTTGAGGTCATCCTAAATCAATCCTAACCGCGACAATATAAGATACAGTGACACAGGTAGTGGCAATCGCAGCGAGACTCACAGCCCGATAGAAACTGCCACTATCAAACAGATACTGAGTCACGAACCAGAGCAAACTTGCCGATAACAGTATGTTTGAGAAGACATATAACCCGCACTGCCCATTTATTTTGCCCCCCTTTTAGGCATTAGCGCAGCACCAGCTCAATCAATGATGCCGTATCAGCCTCTTCTTGAATTACATTACCTGTTTTTACAAACCCATGGCGCAGCAACACTCGTTGAGATGCAACATTATGCTGAGCTACATGGGCCCAGAGCGGTCTTGACCTGACTAAGGGTAAAAATACACTCAAAGTCAGCGTGGCAATGCCGCGCCCCCAATGGGCACGATCAATCCAATAACCAATCAGCGCCAGCCCATCTGCATGCCAATGACAGATATTGCCCACAAGCTGGCCTTCGACTTCAATTCCCCGTGCTAGTACAGCCTCCTGACCGAGGATATTCTGCTGCCAATGTCGGTAAAAAGCCTCTCGTTCCCGTGGTGGGAATTGGGCTAATTGGCAAGCGACGGAATCGATTTGATGAGCAAAAATCAGCTCGAGATCGCTTTGGGTAATCGGCCGTAAACTCACATTCAACACGTTTTCCTACTTGTCCATCATTAGTCCCTACTCGATTCAGTTGTGTCATCAATAGAAGTCAGCGTGATGCGCCAGCTAAAAAAATGGGCGCATAACCCAAGCAGAGGTTAGCGCCCTAAGAGGCAAAAAAAAATCATTTCAAGGTAACAAAGTCATACTCACGTAAAGATGCTTAACTCAAACTAACCTGAACTAAGAATAAGTAGAGCCGCTGAATAGACATCTTTTCGGGCTTCTCTGCGTTGCTCTGTCAGAAAATAGATTTCTCTTTCAAAATAATCATTTATGACATTAATTTAGTTTGTTAAATTTAGATTTTTCGACACTCGTTACATCGAGTTCAGGTTAACTAAAAATCAGCGCAAAAAAAGGGGCGCCTAACACCATCGCAATTCCGATAAAAATCATGGTTAAACTTGCAATTACGCCTTCTTGCTGACCTAACTCGCTGGCTTTTGCTGCGCCCGCACCATGGGCCGATGCCCCCAAGGCCACGCCTTTACCTAAGGAGGTGCGAATATGCATCAGCTTAAAAAGTGGCTCGCACACTAACATGCCGATAATGCCGGTGATGAGTACCATCATGGCGGTAAGTTCTGGCACACCGCCAAAGGCGCTTGTGGCCTCCATCGCAAAGGGCGTCGAGACGGAGCGCACCAACAAACTCTTCGACAGCTCCACTGGCAGCGGCACAAACTTGACTAATAGCCAGCTTGAGATCATGCCCAACAACAACCCTGCAATCACGCCAAAGGCAATGGTCAGCGGATATTGGCGAATGAGTTTACGCTCCCGATAAATAGGCAAAGCAAATGCAATCGTTGCCGGAGCCAACATCGCCATTAACCAATGGGTGTATTCAAAATAAGTCGGCAATGGAATATCGAGATTAAACACCAATAGCGTTATCACTACGGGCGCGAATACAATCGGCGCCAACCACCAAACACGGTGGCGTTTATACAAGCGCTTCGCCGCAAAATAACAAAACAGCGTTAATAATAAGCTGATAAGCGCCAATCCAGTTTGTGAGAACAGCCACTCCGTTAACACCACAGGGCTTAAGTTAACGCTCGACATTAGGCAGCCTTAGCATGACGACGAGCATGCTTTTTGATATTGAGTTGACGCTCAAAGCGAAACACTCTGTCAACCACAAATCCCGTGCCCACCATCACGCACACACTACCCATCACTAAGGTGAAGAGGATGTTCACCCCATACTGCTCAAACAGGCCTTCATACTTAATCACCGAAATCACTGGCGGAATAAAAAACAGCAGTAACTCACCGATAAGCCAAGCCGCGCCAAGCTGCACGGCATTTTCAGGGATCAACTTAGTCGCTAATAAAATCAATAAAATACCTAAACCTAACACACTGCCAGGCACAGGCGAGTGCGCCCATGTCGCAAACCAATGGCAGGCAAAAGACAATAAACAAAAAAGAGCAATTTGGGTTAACAATAAAGCCCCATGACGGCATCGACGTATTGCGGCTTGTAGGTAAGGCATGTGGTTTCTCGATTTACACAGAAGGTTGCGATGACATAATTTTAGGCTTGCCTATTTAATAAAAAAAATGAATATTAAGAATGCAATCCATGAATTTTAAGAATGTATTATCGAGGCGAAAATGGATCTTAAAGTGTTGCGTTATTTTATCGAGATTATCGATGCCGGTGGTTTTGGTAAAGCCAGCGAAAAGGTTCATCTCACCCAACCCGCACTCTCTAAGGCACTACGTCAGCTTGAGGAAGAGCTCGATTTGGTGCTGCTTGAGCGTGGCAAACGCGGCACTCAGGTCAAACTCACCCAAGCAGGTGAAGTCGTTTATCGCCATGGCAAAGAGCTATTGGCTGGGCGTCAACGCATGTTAGCCGAACTCAGTGCCCAGCGCAGTTTAACCACAGGCGAATTAAGGCTTGGCCTCGCGCCGCTCGGCAGTGCTGAGATTTTTGCCCCGATCATTGCCAAGTATCGCCAGCAGTATCCACAAATAGAGATGCACTTATTAGTCCGCGGTGGCGTTGAACAAACGCTCGCAATTCAAAAGGGCGAAATCGAACTAGCGACTGGCATCATCAACCTTGACGATGGCTATGACGGCATTCGAGTGTTTAACGATCCTATGGTGGTAGTGCTGCCTAAGGAAAATCCCCTCACTGCAAGGGAAATGCTCTCAATCCATGACTTAATCGATGAGCCACAAGTCATGTTCGAGACTGAATACACCTTGCATCAATTGGTGCTAAATGCCTGTCAGCATGCGGGATTCTCACCTCAAAATATCACCCGAGTCAGCCAAGCTGACTTTGGTATCGCACTGGTGGCGGCGGGAACAGGTGTGATGATACTGCCGCGCTCTATTGCGCGGCGTTATAGCGTATCAGGGGTAATTAATATTCCCTTAGCGAGTGATGAACTACGCTGGGAGTTATCCCTCTTTTGGCGTAAAGAACAGGTATTGTCCTTTGCGGCGCAAGCGATGATTGCGTTAGTTAAAAAGCACTTAACCCAAAAATAACCTTCTACCAAGGCACGACTAAGCTAAATCGCACTAAGGTATCGTTATCCCAAGGTAGGATTGGTAAGTAATTGGGCGAATTTACGCTCACCTTAGCATAGGGGTCCAAGTTATATTCAGTATGTTCAACATACAGTAACCACTGACTGCCCTTTTCCCAGTAATCGGTATCATAGCTCATGGTAAAACGATACTGATTTTCAAGCCATTGGTCACCATCGTTCCAAGTTTGAGCAGCTAAGTTCAGGTTAATTTTTGGCGTCAAATCAAAACCAAAACTCCCCATAACTGTGTAGGCAAACTCACTATTGCCAAAATCGCCTCTATCGTAACCTCGGGTGCGGGGCACATCATCGTCGATCTCTAAAAAGTAATAGCCCGCGCCAGCTTTAAGCTGTGCTTGAGTTTGCTGACCGTGATAATTGGCTGTTAGCCCAGGAAAAAGCTTCGCCTGCTTCTCCACTGAACTCACGGTATTACGCTTGCCCTGTAAATCCACTTGCCACCCTAAGGACAACTCAGGGGAAAAACGGTAAAGCTCCCCAAGAGCGGCATATTCCGATTTGAACCACATCGGGATATGGTCAGGATCCAGCTTATCCGTATCAATATCGATAAACATATCCAGCACTGCAGACAGATAAATATCCGATGCAGTGGTATGTTCAATAATGATGTTACCGTTGGCCCCAAAGGTATGCGAATTCTCTTGCTCCACAATAAAATCATGAATCCCCATGGTGTAATGCCATTGGGTTGATTCTTCTGCACAAACTGGCGTTGCTAGGCCTAAAAACAGCGCCGTAGGTGCCAAAATTAGGTATCTCACATTGAGCTCCATAAAAGGTTTTTAAACTAAATTAAGATTAAACAATTTAAGCATAATTTAATGAAATTTTTACCATTTGTAACTGAGATAGTTCATAAAAATCCATCCTTTCGCTAAAGTGAATAAAAATTTGCATATCTCATCGTTTAAAACCATGGAATTGCTATTCACGGTCACCCTAAACAATTTCACAACCTTTTAAAAAACTATTGATATCAAACACCATAATCATATTAAACATTATGCCCATTATTTAATGGGTCACATTTCAAATGAATTTTTAATCACAAATAAAGCATAATTATTGACACAGGAACGCTATCCTCCTATAGTCGCCACATTGCTAGTTATCCAAAAGAGAGTCTGAAATGAAAAAATCCATGTTATTAGGCGGCCTAACCCTCACAGCCACCTTGTTGTTAGCTGGATGTGGAAAAAGTAATGATGTTTTAGTGGTTGGCACCAATGCGGCCTTCCCGCCCTTTGAATACGTTGGCGGACAAAGTGGCGACGAAATCAAAGGCTTCGACATTGAACTTGCCAAGCAAATCGCTAAAGATGCCGGCAAAACTCTTAAAGTCGAAAACATGAAATTCGATTCACTGATCGTGGCGCTAAACTCAGGCAAGATTGATTTTATTGCCTCGGGCATGACTATCACCCCCGAGCGGCAGGCAAGTGTTAACTTTTCAGAGCCCTATTACGAGGCGACTCAAGTACTGCTCGTCAATAAAGATAACGACACAATTCATACCCTTGATGACATTAAAGATAAACACTTTGCGGTGCAGCTCGGTTCAACCGCCGATATGATGTCTAAAAAGTACACCCAAAATGTCACGGCGTTTAATACCGGTTTTGAAGCCATCATGGAGCTGAAGAATGGCAAAGTCGACTTAGTGCTATTCGACAGCGAACCTGCGGCGAACTATCTGGCGAAAAACCCCGATCTCAAACTGATTAAGCTGGATTTTCCTCCCGAGTTTTATGGTTTTGCCGTCTCAAAACAGCAACCTGAACTCCTCAATAGCATTAATCATACGCTAAAAAAACTGAAAGAAAGCGGCCAGTATCAGGCACTTGTTTCAGCCCATATCAAGTGATCCCTATGCTAGAAGCAATCAATACTTCGCTGTTTAGCCCCATCGGCGACGACGGCATGATAGGCATACTGCTGATCTTAAACGGCTTAAAAGTCACCTTGATTGTGACCTTCTTCGCCATGTTATTAGGCGCAGTATTAGGCGTGGGCACCACACTGATGAAGATGTCATCTAAGTGGTATATCCGCTTCCCCGCCGAACTTTATGTGGGCGTGATCCGCGGCACTCCTGTGGTGGTGCAGTTAGTGATCCTTTACTTCATCGTGCTCGCTGCGCTCGATGTCGATAAAATCACCGCTGCCATTATCGCCTTTGGCTTAAACAGCGGCGCTTATATCTCTGAGATTATTCGTGCTGGCATTCAAGCCGTCGATAAAGGCCAAACCGAAGCCGCGCGCTCACTCGGCCTGTCACAAGCGATGACCATGAAGCTGATTATTCTGCCGCAGGCGATTAAGAATATTCTGCCCGCGTTAGGCAATGAGTTTATCGTGCTACTCAAGGAAACCGCCGTAATTGGCTTTATTGGCGGCGTTGATTTGATGCGGGCGGGCGAGATTATCCGTAGCCGCACCTTTGAAGACAGTATTCCACTCTTTACCTGCGCGCTGATTTACCTGTTCCTGACCTACAGCTTCACATTTATGCTGTCGAAATTCGAAAAGAGGTTGAAGCAAAGTGATTAACATAACCAACCTACATAAAAGTTATGGCGATAATGCAGTCCTTAAAGGCATTAACGAACATATTCGCCAAGGCGAAGTGGTGAGTGTTATCGGCCCCAGCGGCAGCGGTAAAAGCACCTTTTTACGTTGCATCAACCTATTAGAGAAACCCACCCAAGGGGATATTGAAATCGAAGGGCAATCCATTACCGCCAAGGATGCCTGTGTCGATAAATTGCGGCAAAAAGTGGGCATGGTGTTTCAAAACTTTAACCTATTCCCCCATAAAACCGTATTGCAAAACATTACCTTAGCGCCAGTGAGCCTAAAGTTAATGACTCAAGCCGAAGCCGATAACAAGGCGCTGACGCTGCTCACTCAAGTGGGCTTACAGGATAAAGCCAATGCCTATCCTTCAAGTCTCTCGGGTGGACAAAAACAACGGGTTGCCATTGCCCGCGCACTAGCGATGGAGCCAGATCTGATGTTATTCGATGAGCCCACCTCGGCACTCGATCCTGAAATGGTCGGCGATGTACTAGATGTGATGAAGGACTTAGCGCAAAAAGGCATGACCATGGTGATTGTGACCCACGAAATGGGCTTTGCGCGCGATGTTTCCGACAGAGTCATCTTTATGGATGGCGGCTATGTGGTGGAGTCCAATATCCCCGAGGAATTATTCACCCGCCCCAAAGAAGCCAGAACCCAAAGCTTTTTAAGTAAAGTGCTGCGTTAATTGAGACTTATACAACATTGAAACAATGGTATTTGCTTGATGACATGCAGCATGCTTTGAGACAGAAAAGCGTTAAAAATTGGAAGACGAATATCATTGCTTGGTTATTGAATGCAGACCATATTTAAGGGCGAACCATGGTATTTGCTCAACGACACGCAGCGAGTCCATCCGTGGATGCTCGACCGCCCCATCCTTGGGGCGGACGGTCGTCTCGCTAATCACCATGACTCTCCTGTTTAGCATTGTCGTAGTAGGTAGACTTAATAATCTTACTCAGCACGCTTTGGGACAAAAGCGTGATAGAGCCGTTGCTCTAACTCTTCAGATTCGGACTAAAATTTTTTAAGGATTTAACGCTTTGCTAAGGGGCTGGCGCCACGGAGCCAGCTTTAGCTGGCGAAGTAAACTTGAGCAACTGGTTAGGTTGCATTGTTAAGAGCACTCAATGTTAACATGGCTTTCCCCATAATTTGAGCCCACGTTGTATTTGCAAGAAGATCATCAATAGACAGATTTTCACCTAGCTCAGCGTCAAATGTTTGCCAAGTCTTGGTAAAAATCTCGAGGATCTCAATCTCTATTGAGGTAAAAGCTTTCCTAAATATTGGGCTCTCTGGGTGCCAATCTTCAAACCACCACTCGTAAAATTCGTCAGCATAATTTGCGTAGGCCACATCTTTGGCAAAGTCCCTTTGCTTCGTTTCTGAAGCAATAAATTCAACTAGGTCTGTTCGCGATAATCTGAATTGGTGAGTTACATCGTCCATTTGCAACCTAACGCCGCCGTAAACGGCTGCCGAAGCAACGCGTAGGCAGTCCGATGGAGGCCACGCTTTTTGTGGCCGGAACGAATTTGAGCGGCTTGTTATGCATTTACCTTTGCCAAGTTTCTAGGATGAAGTCGGGAGCCTCCTCCCAGCGGATAGTTTCAATTGCTCCAGTGCAGCCACTGCGGGATGATCTATACGAGGTGATACCAGTTACCTGACCTGAATTGAACCAAATTATTTTGTGATCGTTGTATCCGAAGCCTGCACCCGATACACAGTATTGCCAAGCTTCTTGGTTGTCTTTGAGTTGGCGGTCTTGCGGTACACCCATGATACCCAAGACTTTTTCTTTTGAGTCGCCGACATTGATGTTGATCGTTTTACTATCCAATGTGCCACAGGCATATAGGAAAATTACACCAATCAATATTATTGATTTTTTAATCATGTACTCGATCTTCTTTTTTGCATAACGCTTTGCTAATGGGCTGCCGCAGCGCAGCGTAGGCAGTCCAGTGGAGGCCACGGCTTTTTGTGGCCGGAACGAAATTAAGCAACTTGTTAGGTATCATTCGGCTTGTCAAACCAATGACTAGGTATATTTTTACCCAAAATTAACAAGCTAACTCCTTGCTTGAAGGACCATTTTTTATAAAGGCAAATCAAATAAATTACAAAACACAAACTAAAAATAAAATCCAAGAACATGATAGATAAGAGTAAATAATCAAATGAGTCCAAACTTGCACCTGGAGTACCGGGAGCGTCCATGTCCACTCCTAAAAAATCGGCAACCCAATTACTAATGTAATACGTTGGTATGCTTGAAATCACTATAGCTAAGCAAGTAAACAGGGTTCCGTAAACATGATAACGAACCTTTAAATTTGAATAATTCTCAAAGCTCACGTCATATACCTAACTACCGCCTAAACGGCGAGCAACTTGTTGCGAGTCCAGCGGCCGCAGGCCGCGATGTTTAAGGCGTTTGTTATACACTTACGGCAACTTCTCAATTTCTTGAAAGGCTAACCCAAAGTAATGAGATTCAATTATCTTAACCTCGCCACCAACAACACTGAAAATAACTTTGCCTTTGTTATGGCTTTCAAAGAGTCTTCCATCTGTCGATTTTAAATAATGAATCGCCTCAGACTTGAAAACAGCATCTTGGCCAGCTTCAGATATTTCAATAACTTCAGATATTGTCTTCTCTTTGGCGAGAGTCACATAGCATGCATCCATCGCATCCTTAAAAACAGACATTGCTTCATCATAACTCTGCTCTTGCACAACCTCGTTGCCATCAACAACGCTGTGATTAAAGAATTTTGTTTGTCCAAAATAGTATTTTGTGGACTCTTTAAAATCACACCGACTTGAAGCATCAGAAATATGATCGTTAATCGCATCGATCATTTTCTTATCAAGTTTAAGCAGAGTATCTGCGTTAGCTGCAATTGAAATGAATATGGTACAGATAAACGCAATAATTTTGGGTCTATGCACAATTCTTCCTTGGTGTATAACATTTTATTAGTGCGCATGCGCGTTTACCTCATTAGACCAGTAAAAACGCGCATCATTAACTGTTTGTATTGCAAAGAACTTATCAGCTTTTTATCTAATACACCATCCGGAAAAACGCGCATGCGCGTTTTCCAAACCTATTAACTAATTTTGGGAAAGTTTATGCGGATGATTTTTAAGGGTTTTATAAATTTTAGGCTGGATAAACGCGCAAACTAATGAGTGTAAAAACACTCAAAAGCATCTAAATTTAAATACGACTGTATACCTATACATTGTTAGTCTATTTCTGGTAAGGCCAAACATAGGCAAATAGATAAGAATATTTATGGCTGCAGGTGTGGGAATTTTCGGTTGAGCTAAAGAGCCGAAACTCGGAAAGGGGCAAAAGCTTTTAGCTGCACGACACGAATAGTTAGAGAGATACTTAAGATTGTCATTGTTGCTACTGTGACCGTTGGCGGCATGAATGCCGCCGTCGAGCCTATAGGGATATATTTACGGCGTGTCACTGGGGAAACAGTGGCAATGCATATAACACAATATCCGATTCAGCACTCCTGTTTTGGGGCAAAAGCGCGTTCGCTAGAAGCCAACTCAAAATAGTAAGAGCCGCACGTAACCAGACTAGATAAATCTGATCCACTGTCACGTTTGAATATTGATAGGGTAATTCCAAATTAATACCGCAACAGATGACCAATGATCTTTTATCACCAACTTATGGATATAAAAGATGGATATAAAAGACTGTACAAACATCTATTTGTGACGTCTTTGGGACTGCACACTCTAAAGGAACATAGGCCAGCGGGAATTACATTCCTGCACGCTTTTCACAGGTATTGAAGTTCTGTGGAGAGCAAAATGTTACCGGTGTATAAATTATTTCTTGATACTTTTGTTTGGTGACAATTTTATATAAGGTCAAAATTGCCTGCCTGCCCATTTCATAGGGATTTTGACCTACATTGATATGCGCAAGATTATCTTTCAACATCGTCAATTGCTCAGGAGAGGTGTCAGTCATAATAATCACGACCTCCTTATCATTAATTTTTCCTTGAAATGGGGCAATCATGTCACGGTAGAGCGCTGCATCATTTTGCGCCCAACCACCAACCGCAATAAACGAGTCTGCTTTCACCGGCTTGCCTTTCATAACAGACTCCATTTGCTTAACGGCTTGACTAAGTTGGTCAAAATTAAACAAAGGTTCTCTCACCTCAGTCCAGCCCTGCTCGTTATTAAGTAATTTCCCAGGAGGAATATCGTATTTTTTTCCCGACAAAGCAGAGCGAACGCCCATCAGTCTTAAATTCAAATTTGGGGAATCAGGGCGCCCAGACTGCATGATAAGCATGCCTCCATTAGGCCGTAATTTTTTTAACTCTTCACCTAATGACTTACCCAGTTCAAAATTGTCAGTGCCGATATAGGCTAAGCGAAAATTCTTAGGATCGCCGTTGATTGAAGCATCAAAGTCAGAGTCATAGGTAACAATTGGGATACCGGCTTCTTTAGCCCGTTTAAGGCTATTTTCAACAAGGTATTTAGATTGGGTAACGGCAACAGCAATACCATCAACACCTTCATCAATGAGTTGATTTATAACCTGATCTTGCAATCTAACACTGCTTATTTCAGGTCCTCGATATATACATTCAACCCCTTCGATTTGAGCCGCTGCATCGATACAGCCATTTTTGCTTTGATCAAAAAAACGCTATAAAATTTAGGCACTAAGGCTAATTTTAATTCTTTTCCATAGACAGAAGATATCGGTAATAGACCCAATGCAATAATCAACATCAGTAATCTCACCATATATCCCCCAAAAATAATGAGATAGCGATTTAAGCTTCACAACAAAATGTAGCAAAGGAATGAATTTAAAGACATGTGCTGCTGCGATGTTCTCGCGTAAGATTGATCTAAATCAGTCATCCTCATCAATCATGCTAACTCATTAACAGTTAACAAAGACAAATACCATTTAAAAACAATGTGATAAATAAACATAAACCGATATTACACCAGCTTATTTCGGGTTCTCAGAATGACTCCGATCTGTTGATTAAGCTATTTTGCACTTGCAATCGTTTTCAAAGTTGAACCAACACTCGGTTTCAAAAATATTTTGAAACTGATAACCGTTTTGATCACATTGTGTTTTACCTAAACCCGCTTAAAATGCTGTCGTTGAATTTGTATTCCCAGATGATTTGGAGCCGTTACATGAGTGATTTAAGTTTTCTCGCTAAAAAGCGTTACACCACTAAGGCCTTTGATCCGACCAAGAAAATTCCTGCCGATAAGATTGCCGACATCAAGACCTTATTACAGTTCAGCCCATCATCGACTAACTCGCAGCCGTGGCACTTTGTGCTGGCAGGCACAGCTGAAGGCAAAGCGCTGATCGCCCAAGCGACTGAACATTATGCATTTAATACCCAAAAAATTCTTGATGCTTCCCACGTAGTGGTACTTTGTACTCGTACTCAACTCGATGAAGCACACTTATTACAAGTGCTTGAACAAGAAGCAAAAGATGGTCGTTTTGCCAATGAAGAAGCCAAACAAGGTCAGCATAATGGCCGCTCATTCTTTGCTAATATGCATAAATTTGAGCTAAAAGACGCCCAGCATTGGATGGAAAAACAAGTCTATTTAGCGCTCGGTACGCTGATGCTAGGTGCAAGTGTACTCGATATTGATGCCTGCCCAATCGAAGGTTTCGATGCCACGAAACTCAATCAAGTCCTAGGCTTAAGAGAAAAAGGCTTGTGCGCTTCTGTGGTTGTAGCTTTAGGTTACCGCTCAGAAGAAGACTTTAACGCTAAGTTACCTAAGTCGCGTTTAGCACAAGAAGTGATTTTTACAGAAATTTAAGCAGTTACGCCTAAACTAACACTGTAAATGCCCTTGTTTGCACAGCAAACAAGGGCATTTTTATTATTAATCCCAAACACTCATCATAAGGAATTGACGTCGTTAAAACCAACCAAGGTAGGAGTGTTCTCGGGCTAAATTGCTCTAAAATCCATCTTTGCCTACACTTTGCACTATGGCATAGTGTACCTATAGCTCGCTAAACATAGCGAAAATATAAGATAAAAGCATTAATAATCTTATAGATAGAAGTACATCTTACTTTTCGCCACACTTGCTTGATAACAACTTAGGATGGGACTGTCAGTATGCTACTCGCTAAACCTTCACTCAGCGCAGAAACTCAATCGGCAAGACTTTCGACCACTAAGGGTGATAATCCGTTAATCTGGCCCGTGCTATCGGTGTTACAAGCATCCAATCAAAGCTGGAAAATCCACCACCTCGCCACCGAATTGCAAAACAGAGGGCTTATCCATCCGTTAGATGAAAATCCGGGTAATGATTTGTTTAAGCGTAATTTTTTACTGATGAATGCCCTGTTCGAGTTGCAAGAAATTCTGCTACCTAAGCAATGGTTACAAGTCAAAGCGATGGAAATCCAAATTTTCCGCCTAGTACCTTCTAACGTTAACTTATTGATAATGGAAGATATTTCCCTACGGGAATACTATCTTGACTGGAATAACTACGACACCAGTGAAAACGTTGTGCGTGAGTTATTAGAGGCCTTCTGGAGCAGTTATAAGAGCTATATTGGTCTCAATGTAAATTTAATGCATAAGGGCCATGCCCTAAGGGTATTCGAGTTAGATGAAAGCGCCACACCAAGGGACATCCGCAAACAATGGCGCCGTTTAGCTCTTAAATGGCACCCCGATAGACCAGAGGGAGATGCTGCGCGATTTAGAGAAGTCTGTGAAGCTTGGCAATCCCTGCGGGATATTGCTTAGCTAATACTGATATATCTGTGATCCCCTTTGCAGTCTTGCAAACTTCTATACCTAAACTCCCGCGGGATCACAGATTTAGTCTGATATCTGCCGCCTAATTCAGCGATAATTAAGCATCCCAAACTAACCTAAAACCATCTTCACGCTGGTATAAAGCGAGCGTAATTTCAAGACTGGATCAGCTTGCCCACAATCTAAGGCACAACGCATATCCATGCACTGAATTCAATCTAACCGACTTTGAGGGTTCTATGATCAAACCAATCGCCTTGGCTGTCGCCTTAATCGTTGCACCATTTAGCACCTTTGCCGCAAACTTTGTTGAAGGCACTCACTACACTCAAATTTCTGACAAAGCGCCGAGTAGTGAGCCTAAACTCACCGAGTTTTTCTCCTTCTATTGCCATAACTGCTTCAATATGGAAACCAATTATCTGCCTGATATCAAAGCTAACTTAAACAAAAGCATTGCATTTGATAGCAAGCATGTCGACTTTATGAACAGTGCCTTAGGGACTGAAGTCATGCGCTCGCTGGCCGTCATTCAAGATCTCGATAATAAAGATGCACTAACCCATGCAATGTTTGCAGCCATTCAAGGGGAAGAAGGCGCTAATGGCCATGACCACAGCGCACCAGGGCACAAACACGAGTCACAAATCAACAGCCGAGACGACATTAAACAAGTCTTTGCTAAGTTTGGTATCGACGCAGCTAAATACGACAAACTTGCCGACAGCAAGAGCACCGAGGAAAAGCTAGCCCTGTGGCGTGCCCAGCAGAATCAATTTCGTATTGAAAGCGTCCCAGCCTTTATTGTTAACGACAAATACGCGGTTAACCTAAGTAGTATCAGAACCTTAGATGAGCTAATTAGTTTAATTAACTACCTTGCCGTGGAAAAAGATCCGCAGCCAGCAAAAAGTTCTGGTGGTAGCCTAAACTGGTTATTCTTAGCCTTTGCTGCCGCCTTCGCCCTTAGCCGTCAAACACGTTTGAGCTAACAGCTTAACCAATATAAGCCTCTGTTTTTTTTACGAATAGATGCGTTAGCGGACTGACAAGTCTCAATTAAAAATAAATCGATACTTGTCAGTCCACGCCGTTATTTAGTGCCAGATAAACTCCCTCAAGTTGAACCTAAAAGCTCAAGCGGTAACGGAAGTTATTGCCGAATAAACTCAATGATATGTGTTGCTGCCAACACAAGATGTAAGACTAAAAAGCCAATAAAAGCATCGGCACAAATTTGATGATAACCACGCCAAGTCATCGCCAGTGGGCTACCTTGATAAATAAACCATACGACGCCAGTCAAACCTGTAGCCACCAGCAGTAACATGCCCATCCCTTCAATCGTACTAAATAAACCTTTGCCACCTGCTACGGGTAGTTTGCCTTTAAAAAGGCCTTTAATATCCTGCGCCAGTTGCCCCCAATCCCCCACCAACCAAGCAAAATACTGGTGCCATTTGCCTTGGAGGCTATTACGCAACAAAAATAAAATCCCTAACGCTGCACACACCAATCCTAGGTAAACATGCAGATAATCCCAAACGCCAGCATTAGTGCGTAGGCTTCTACCGATAAAAATCCACGGACTGGTGCAGACGAGTATGCCAGAGGACAGCACTATCCAGACGTGCAAACGCGCCAACAAAAAATCGAATACCTGGGTTAATTTGTTCGACATATAGGATTTACCCTCGATAATCGGCATTAGCCTCATCCGCCCGCTTAGGCTTGATGGATTTGTAAACCAAACTCTTGCACTTTTTGCCAGTCTGTGTATTCAACATTGGTGACAGGATCCGTTGGCCCCTTAGTTAACCACATGATAAAACGAATAATATTTCTATCGAAAGCATTATAACCTTGGTAATTCAGATTACCGCCAAACACTTGTAGCAACTTAGGGCGCCAAGTCGTTTTGCTTAAAAATGCTTGCATGTACGGGTTGGTTTCTGGAGTATTTTTCTCGGGTTTACGAGCCACTAAACTGACGGAGAAAAAGCCACTGACCTTTTGCGTGAGGATCTGTTGATGCTTTTGGATAAATTCGTACAACGCAGGATTATGTTTTCCGTGACGAATACTCGCGCCAATAATGATCTTATCGAAAGACTCCATCGCAGGGACAGCCTTAATATCCGCAATCACCACCGAATTACCCAACTCTTTGAGTTGCTGCGCTAACTGATTGGTGATTTTACGAGTGTGGCCATGAACACTAGAAAAGATGATCAGAATTTTTTTCACTTAAGCCTCGATTATCTCAATAAAAATAAGAAAAAGCGGCCAGAAAAAAGACAAGACGGCGGCTTTATGTTGACCTCAACATACCGTTAAATGCGGGACTTAATCCCTCGCAATACAGAAGATAACGACGATATACACAATGCGCCTGTATTAGGAACAACTCAGATAACGGCATTAAGGTTTATCACGCAAAAAGCAAACTGCCTATTACGATATCGCATACTAGGTGATTTAGTCATCAATTTACATGAAATAGATCACGGGCTTAGCGCCAAATAAACGCTGGATACACGGTAATTTTAGCTTGCTCACAAAAATAAAAATCCACAGTGTGGTGATCAAAATGTTACAAAATCAAAAATTCGGTCCAACGCTTTCGGGTAGCTAATACAAGGCAAAAGCATTAGCATTTGTTCAGTTATCGCCTGAGTACCCTACCCATGAAATCAACGCCCCCCTCAAGTCCCAAAGCATTACTGCTGTGGATGACTTTTGTGATGTCCCTCGTCTTCGCCGTGTGGCAAGCCTTGCTGAATAACTTCGTGATTGAAAAAGCGCAATTTACTGGCGCCGAAATCGGTATGCTGCAAAGCCTGCGGGAAATCCCCGGCTTCTTAGCCTTTAGCGCCATTTTTGTATTGCTGTTAGTGCGCGAACAAGCTTTTGCGCTGCTGTCATTAGCACTATTGTGTATCGGCGTCGCCATTACCGGCTTTTTCCCGCAGGTGTTGGGGTTATATCTGACCACAATTCTGATGTCAGTTGGGTTCCATTATTTTGAAACCATAAACCAGTCTCTCACGCTGCAGTGGGTCGATAAACAAGACACGGCAAGCTTTATGGGTAAAGCACTGGCGTGGCGCTCGGCGGCAGCCTTAGTAGGTTACGGCAGTATTTGGCTAGTGATGACTTGGCTAAAGCTAGACTACTGGCATATGTATTTGATTATTGGCGCATTAGGTTTGCTGATGGTGATCAGTATGAGCCTGTATTACCCACAGTTTGATACCCATGAAGTGCAACATAAAAAGGTGATCCTGCGTAAACGCTACTGGTTATATTACTTACTGACCTTCTTCTCCGGCGCCCGCCGGCAAATTTTTATGGTGTTTGCAGGCTTTATCATGGTCGAGAAATTCGGCTATAGCGTTAGTGAAATCACCGCCTTGTTCCTTATCAACTATGTGGTTAATCTGCTTTTCGCCCCAGCAATTGGCCGCTTTATTAGCCGTATTGGCGAGCGTAATGCGCTCATAGTGGAATATATTGGGCTGTTTTTTGTATTTGTGAGTTATGCCCTCGTTGAACAAGCCCATATGGCCGCCGCCCTCTATGTGATTGACCACCTACTATTTGCGATGGCAATTGCCATGAAGACCTATTTTCAAAAGATTGCCGACAGTAAAGATATTGCCGCCACTATGTCGGTGAGCTTCACCATTAACCACATTGCAGCGGTGTTCATTCCTGTTCTCTTAGGTTTAATGTGGCTGAGCGACCCGGCGCTAGTCTTCTATATTGGTGCTGGATTTGCCTTATGCTCTTTGATGTTAGCCCTCAATGTACCGCGCCATCCTTCACTCGGTAACGAAACCCAATGGGCATGGTCAGCAAAATCGATTGAGAAACCCAGTCTCGACAGTTGAACGGGCTAATGCGGAGTAAAAAGCAAGCGAGTGCAGAGACTTAAAGATCATAATCGACTAAGCTGGACACGTTTCGCAGAGCGAGCCTTCTTCTGAAAGCGCTACGCAATGTAAATAGGCATACAAGCAATATAGGGTTAAGGCATGAAAGATTCAGATATTTTAATGCTCGCGGATGAAGCACCTCCCGCAGCCGAAGTCTCTGCACGTAAAAAGGCACTTTTGCTCGGACGTCAACTCGGGCTAGCCAGTGAAGAAGAATATCGTCCAGCAAACGCCTCCATTGCTGAACGCGCCCAGCATCGGGAGCGCAAACTCGCCAGCCAGTATCAGGCGAATGTAGAAACCATATTCGCCCTCGCCTTGAGTTATACCTCTTCCGATATGACAGGGGTGGATCTCGATCCCGACTGGAGCCATCAATTTTTTCTGATGGCGGAACAAATCCATAATCGAAGAATGCAGGACTTATGGGCACGCATTCTCTCCAGCGAAATCATCAACCCGGGTAACTTTAGCCTGCGCACCTTAGCGCTACTTAAGCAATTAACCCACAGAGAAGCGCAAATCCTTGAAAAAGCCCTAGGCATGGCAGCAAAAGTGAATAATGAGCAGCGCTTAAAACTCATTAGCGGCTATCGGCTCACGGGTGGACTTGGTCAATATTTTCGCAAACATACCAACATCACCTTAGGTCTCTCTCAGTTTGGTCTTCCCTACTCCAGTATTCTCACCCTAGTTGATGCGGGGATCCTCCACAGCAGTGAGTTTGAAACGGGTTTACTCAATAGTAAAACCCCCATCCAACTCACTATGCCCGGCATCCAAATGAAGCTCACACCTAAGAGCGGTAACTTACTGTTTAGTTACTATCGATTAACCCCGATTGGCGATGAGCTGGCGCAACTCGTTTTGCCAAAACAGGACCAAGAGTACCTCAAGGCGCTCCAAGCCTTGTTTTCCAAGGATTTCAAGATTGAGTAATAATGCGAAGAAGCTAACGACTAAGCCGAAGCGGTTAACCGACTGGAATTGATAACCCCTATCGCCGTTAAATAATCAATCAATGCACTGACTTGGGAAGATAAATCCCCTTTGCTGGTATCAATAGTTAACTCAGCCGAGAGAGGAGCCTCATAGGGAGATGAAATCCCTGTAAAATGCGCGATTTCGCCCTTGCGAGCTTTAACGTACAATCCCTTGGGATCGCGCAGTTCACACACGCTAAGTGGCGTCGATACATGCACTTCAATAAATTGTCCAGCGGGGAATCTTGCCCGTATGCTATCGCGCTCCTCACGGGTGGGGGATATAAAGGCTGATAACACCACTAAGCCTGCATCGACCATAAGCTTTGCCACCTCGCCAACGCGGCGCAGGTTTTCATCCCTGTCGGCCACGCTAAAGCCCAAATCTTTACATAGACCGTGGCGCACATTATCGCCATCGAGCAGATAGGTGTGAAAGCCCGCTTCAAATAATGCACGCTCAAGCGCACCTGCTAGGGTCGACTTACCTGCGCCAGAAAGCCCGGTAAACCAAAGCAATACCGGATTCTGCCCTTTGAGTTTGGCTCTGGCTGCTTGGTCGACACTATGTTGATGCCACACTATATTGCTCATAAACACTCCTCAAACCTTTAATAAACAGGCGATTAAAGGCATAGTTAAAACGGAAAGATGATCGGCACCATAAAAATCACAATCAACGAATACAGCAGAGATAACGGTAGCCCCAAACGCACAAAATCACTAAAACGATAGTTCCCCGCATTGAACACCATCAAATTGGTTTGATAACCATAGGGTGAAATAAAGCTAGCACTCGCACCAAACACTACCGCCATAATAAAGGGCCGAGTATCAGCACCATAATTCAGTGCGACCGCATAGGCGATAGGAAAAGCCAAAGCTGCTGCGGCATTATTGGTGACCAGTTCCGTGAGCAATAATGTGACTAAATAAACCCCCACAAACGCCCCAAACACCCCATAACCATTGATTGCGCCGAGAAGTCCTTGCGCTAAACCATCAGCAAGCCCTGTGCTCATCATCAGATTAGCCAGCCCTAAGGCACTGCCCACAATCACCACCAACTCAAGCGGAAAACGGCGCTTAAGCTCTGACAGCGTCACCGCACCAATCGCAAAATAACTCAGCAGTAACAGCACCAGCCCCTTCGCTAACGGTAGGATGCCAGCCAAACTCAAACCGATGGTCAACACAAAGCCAGCCAGCACAATACGGCTTCGACGGCTATCTAAACGCACATTTAAATCAAGCCCACTCACCGCGGCGAATTCAGTACTCATCTTAGGGTTTGCACTAAAACCATCTCCAGGCGTCAGCAGTAACACATCGCCCGGCTGTAATACGATATCGCCCAAACCACCCTTTAACGGATGATGGCCACGACGAATCGCCATCACCGCCGCATCAAACTGCTCGCGAAAGCGGGACTCTTTTAAGGTGCTGCCCACTAAGCTCGACGAAGGTGCCAATACCGCTTCGACTAGATTTTGGCCCTTGGCCTGATGCTTACCAAACCAATCAAGTCCATCAAATTGGTGTAAAAGCTCCACAGACTCCACCGCGCCACTGAACCTCAATACATCGTCCGCTTGCAATACTAACTGTGGAGGAACCGGACAAATACAAATACCGCTGCGCTCAAGCTCGACTAAATACAGCTTTTTTAGGGCTCTGAGCTTGTTGTCCACCACACTGCGACCGACTAAAGACGAGCCTTTAGCCACATGGGCCTCAAGCAAGTAGGGCAGTGCTTCTTCTGTCGTTTCATCTCGTCTATCGGGTAAGGTATTAGCCAGCATAATCAGCAGGGCAATGCCTAACAGCACAATCAGCGCTGCGACTGGGGTAAATTCAAAGAAACCGAGCGCAGGTAGGCCAGCATTATCCACAAACGAATTAACGATAAGGTTAGTGGAGGTACCAATCAGTGTGAGCGTTCCCCCAAGAATCGTCGCATAATTAAGTGGCAGTAATAACTTAGCGGGCGCATGGGCCTGATTACGGCGCACAACCCCAATCAAAGATGCCACAACTGCAGTGTTATTAGTAAAAGATGACAGCAGCGCCGTAGAAAACCCCAGTTTTGCCATCGTCACCGCGAGGGAATTATTGCCAATCACTTGGCTTAACTTCCCCAGCAATGAGGTCTTTTCTAGTGCCGTCGCCGCGAGTACCAATAACACTAATGTGACTAACCCGGTATTGGTAAAGCTAGTGAGAGCAGTGTCGAGCGTTACCATCCCTAAGAGGTAACAAAGTAAAAAAGCAAATAAAAACAACACCGCAGGGTTTATGCGGCCAGCGATTAAGCCAGCCAATAACCCAAACAACACTATCGCCAATAGCCACAAGTCACTCATCCATTAGGCTCCAAGCTTTGAAATATCAATCGCTTGCCAGTGCGGGAAGTGTTTACGTACGAGCGCATTAAACTCAATTTCAAAGGCACTAAATTGTGAAGACACTTGCTTGCTCACATGTTGACCTGACACAACCATCACCGCCGCCACAGTGGCATTGGATAAACGGTCAATCAGGATCATGCCGCCAGTATCACGTACCAGAGAATAGGCATCGAAGACGATATCTTCGGTCAGCTCTAAGGTCACGCGAGCGATTGCATTGAGCCCTAGTGTGTCGGCGCTGCTGCGCGCAAGTGTGTTCACATCAACCACATATTCTATGGTCGAGACTGAGGCTTGAGTCTTTTTACCCGCAACCTTGATGTCATATAACTGGCCGAGTTGTAGTGGTTTTTCATCCATCCACACGAGGTCAGCCACGATTTGGTTGGCAACCTGTGGCGCACTTTCTGGCAGAGCCAGTAAATCACCACGGGAAATATCGATTTCATCTTCTAAGGTGAGAGTGACGGCTTGCCCCGCCGTTGCCTCGGCCAAATCGCCATCGAAGGTCACGATACGCTCAACCTTGCTGCGTTTACCCGAAGGCAGCGCTACCACTTCATCACCCACCTTGATGACACCAGAGGCTAAAGTACCGGCAAAACCACGAAAATCGAGATTTGGACGCGACACGTATTGTACTGGGAATCGAGCCGGTAAGGCGCTGAGTTCACGTTGGGTATCAATGGTTTCTAACAATTCCAGTAGCGTACCGCCCTGATACCAAGGGGTATGTAAACTTGGCTCGACCACGTTGTCGCCATTTAGCGCAGATAAGGGAACAAAATGACTATCTAGCTCACCAAAGTCCTTAACGAATTCACTAAAATCATTACGGATACGGTTGAATACCTGTTCATCAAACCCAAGTAAGTCCATTTTGTTGATCGCCACAACAAAGTGACGGATCCCCAGTAATGAAGCAATAAAAGCATGACGTTTGGTTTGCGTTTGTACACCGTAACGCGCATCCACTAAAATCACCGCTAAGTCACAGGTTGAGGCGCCAGTCGCCATATTGCGAGTGTATTGCTCATGGCCTGGGGTGTCGGCGATGATAAACTTACGTTTATCGCTTGAAAAATAACGATAAGCTACATCGATAGTAATGCCCTGCTCGCGCTCAGCTTGCAGACCATCCACCAGCAACGCTAAGTCTATTGCTTCGCCCGTTGTGCCCATCTTAGCACTATCATTTTTTAAGCTGGCCAATTGATCTTCATAGATCTGCGCGCTGTCATGCAATAAACGGCCAATCAAGGTGCTTTTACCATCGTCTACGCTGCCGCAGGTTAAAAAGCGCAGCAAACCTTTATGTTGCTGCTGGGCTAGATATTCCTTAACCCCGTGCTGGCTGATTTCAGCCGCCATGCGATTGGTTTTACTGACTGCTTTATCCATCTTAATCTCACTCTTATCTTGCTCAACTGTTCGTGAAGCTGGCTGATTATTCATTGTTTAATCTAAAAGCCTTAATATGGACTATCACGAAATCGATTTAATCTGTCTCTCAACTTAGCTTTAGAAATACCGAGGTTTAGAAATAACCTTGGCGTTTCTTTTGCTCCATCGACGCACTCTGATCTGAGTCAATTAACCGACCTTGACGTTCACTCGAACGGGTTAACAGCATTTCTTCGATGATTTTTTCGAGATTATCAGCCTGGGAATGCATGGCAGCAGTCAATGGATAACAGCCTAAGGTTCTAAAACGCACCACCTCATACTTAATCGCTTCGCCTTCCTCGAGCTTCATGCGCTCGTCGTCAGCCATAATTAACTGGCCACCACGTTCAACCACAGGGCGCTCAGCTGCAAAATACAGGGGCACTAATTCAATGTTTTCTTGATAGATATATTGCCAAATATCGAGTTCGGTCCAATTCGATAATGGGAAGACACGAATACTTTCACCCTTATTCACCGCGCCGTTATAGGTACGCCATAATTCTGGGCGTTGATTTTTAGGGTCCCATCTATGGTGACGATCACGGAACGAATATACCCGTTCCTTAGCGCGGGATTTTTCTTCATCACGGCGGGCGCCACCAAAAGCGGCGTCGAAACCATATTGGTTTAATGCTTGCTTTAAGCCTTGAGTTTTCATGATGTCAGTGTGTTTTGCACTGCCGTGATCAAAGGGGTTAATCCCTTGGGCAACGCCCTCTGGGTTAGTATGAGTTAATAATTCAAAGCCGAATTTTTTGGCCTGCGCATCACGAAATGCGATCATCTCTTTAAATTTCCAGCCGGTATCGACATGCAGCAAGGGGAATGGGATCTTGCCGGGATAAAAGGCTTTACGCGCTAAGTGCAGCATCACCGAAGAATCTTTTCCGATGGAATACAACATGACTGGATTGTCGAATTCGGCTGCGACTTCGCGAATGATCTGAATGCTTTCGGCTTCCAATTGTTGTAAGTGGCTTAATTCACGCCCGGCCATACTCTTCTCCGTTTACCTAATATGTGCTGCGATAGGCAGCGGGGTTAGCTTAACTATTTATGTAACACTATCTAATTTAACTAAATTTTTGCAGCAATCTTGGGAGCGTTTAACGCTTCAAGCGACTGCGAGCCTTCGGCCTTAGGTTGAAACCAATTTAAGGTTTCAGACAACCCCACCACTTCGCCAATAATCATTAAGGCGGGCATCTGCAACTGCGGATCAGCGGCGAGCTGTTCGAGTGAATCTAATTGTCCAATAAAACGTTGCTGCGCCTGAGTCGTCGCCTTCGAGATAATTGCCACTGGTGTTTGTGGGCTACGACCTGCGTTGATTAATCCAGCTCGGATCACACCCGCGTTCAAAATTCCCATATATACGACCAACGTATTGTTTGGATTAGCATAACCCTGCCAATCCAGTGGACGGCTTTCTAACTGACAATGGCCAGTAATAAACGTCACTCCTTGGGCATAATCCCGATGGGTTAATGGAATGCCTGTATAGGCTGCTGTGCCACTCGCCGCAGTGATGCCGGGTACCACTTCAAATTCGACGCCCGCCTCAACTAAGGTTTGCAGCTCTTCACCGCCGCGACCAAAAATAAAGGGATCACCGCCCTTTAAGCGCACGACACTTTTACGGGTATAGGCTTTAGTGACCAATAACTGATTTATCTCATCTTGCGCCGCGCTATGCTTGCCAGCACGCTTACCGACGGCAATTTTTTCAGCATCCTTGGGGATTAGATCGAGGATATCTTGGCTGACGAGTGCATCATACAACACCGCATCGGCAGACTTTAGGATACGCCATGCCTTGAGAGTTAATAGCTCAACATCTCCGGGGCCCGCGCCAACTAGCCAGACTTTACCCTTCGCACTTTGGCCCGGTAACGATAAAATTTCCATCACATTCCCCGATATGAGTTCAATGCGTAGCAATATAGCGCCTGTTATATTCCATAATAAATATAAAATCATTAATTATTATATCAAAAAGAAATAACAAGAAGGATTACAACCTACTGCTGAATCATTATTGAGGACGATAGAAAAACCACAAATGTAAAAATCATTTAAGATATTGAAATTTAAATAAAATATAAAAAAAGGGAAAATAACCCGACAATCCAAACATCCATCAGCTCACATAACAGCACTAAGTTATTGCTAAAAATTCTACTGAAACGGGTCATCAGCTAAGGGGTGTTGACGCTTAAGGGTTATTTTTACAGCCAAATGCGGCCAGGAGGGTTTCTGGCAAGCCCTTGCTCTTACTTTCTGTCATAAGAGCCGCTCGTCATTTGAGTAAAATAACGACACATCATTCCTCGTTTCGCGAGCACAAGCTTGCCAGAACGAACAAAATCTCATCTCGAAACGTCAACACGCCCTAGTGATCAGCATGCAATCACCGTCTTTATCGAGAGCGATTGGGGGATTTCTTCTGCATAAATTCATAAACGAATGTTAAGCTGGATACAAAAAATACAAAGCGTAGAGCAAACAGACAGATCAAGGAGAGTCGATGTCCCCATTTTATCAAGGTATTGCATTAATCGGACTGCTAACTTGTACGGGGTTAGCAGCAGAGGAATCTTTAATCAAAGATCGTGTTAAGGATGAACTGGCGACTTCCGAGCGCCCATTTGTGATTACGCCACATAAAGTGAATTACATGTTACCCGTCACCTATAACCCCGACCCCAATATGGCCCCCTATGCAGGAGAGGCTGCGGGAAGTAATTATGAAATCGATGAAATGGAAGCTAAGTTTCAGATAAGTTTTAAGTTTCCTATTTGGTACAATATCTTCGGCGATAATGGCCACCTATTTTTTGCCTATACCAATCAATCCTATTGGCAGGTATACAATAAGGAAATATCTTCACCCTTTCGTGAAACCAATCACGAACCCGAAATCTTTATGCTATTCAATAATGATTGGAAAATTGGCAGTGTGACAAACTCGTTTTGGGGATTAGGTGCAGTTCATCAATCCAATGGGAAAGCGGGTTTATTATCCCGTAGTTGGAACCGCATCTATGGCACGATGATCTTTGATGCTGGCCCACTGGCGTTTTCAACTAAGGTGTGGTGGCGCATTCCTGAGGATGAAAAAACAGACATCCACCAAGCCCGTGGCGACGATAATCCTAATATTGATGACTATATTGGCAATGCCGAATTTATCGGGGTATATGGGATTGATGCTCATAGATTTACTCTCACCGTCAAAACTAACTTTAACGATATTGACCGCGGCTCAGCGGAACTCACTTGGAGCTACCCGATCATGGGTAATTTACGCCTTTATACTCAATACTTTAATGGATATGGTGAAAGCCTTATCGACTACAATCACCATAATCAGCGAATTGGAATTGGGGTTTCACTTAACGATATTCTCTAGGACGTGACACAGCACAAAAAACAGCCATAATTCTATGCTGACGCGGCAAAACTGCGGGTAAATTGCTCAACTGCGAGCAAGTAAAAGGGACTTAATGATGAATTTTATTGCCAACAGCGGCATTTACATCGATAGTCGCACACCTTTTAGCCGTAAAGGTCGTCATGGAGGAATATGAGTTTTAGCTATCGTACTGTAGTCACATTGCTTAGCATCATTATTTGCGCGAGCCTTATCAAGCTCGCGTTTTTCGCTATTCCTGAAAAAGAACAACCCACGTTAACGACAAAGGATATTCGGCAAGATCTCTATATCCTGCTCAGCCAAATAGAGCAACACTCCGCATTTTATGCATTGGATCCACAACTCAATGACAGACAACTAAAAAGACTTGCTGGGCTGATGACAGAGCAATATCAAGATCTTGTTCCTAAAGAACGATTCGCTGCTGAACTGACAAAACTGCTCAATACCCTAAAAGATCCTGGGACTCAGGTCGCTAAAGTAGATAATAGCAGTGGGGAGCTCCCCTTCAGCCTCAGACCCGTTAACGAGCAATGGCTTGCCTTAGATAGTAAAAATAATCCCATTAGCTCGGAGTATCCCTTTGTTACCCATATCGATGGCATTCCTTTAAGTAAATGGATTTCTGCCAGCCAAGCTTATCTCTCTGAGCCCGCGAAAAATAGCCAAGAAATGCAGCTTATTTGGCTTAAGCGACTCAATCTATTGCGGGAAGATTTAGGCTTAAATATCAAACCTTACGTACTTATCAGTTTAATAAATGATAATTTACAGACAACACAAGTCACTATCGCCCTATCACAAGCATCGAAAACCATAGTTCAACCCCTTGAGGACGAAACAGAACTCAGCCTCGAAAACCTGCTAACTCAACTCGATGAATTGGCCCCTACAGCGCCCACAAAACCAGACTATTTATTGGAACAGATAAACCCAACAACGGCTCGACTCAAAATAAATGATCTCCATGTTTTTGAACTCGATAAAATGCAGCAGGAAGCCTTACGTAAAGGTATGGAGCAGCCGTTACTGATTGTCGATCTTAGGCAAGCAAAGGGATTTAGTCCTAAATTACTGACCATGCTTTCGCGTTATCAGGACATGCCACAGCGAGGCTCGCCATCTCACTCGACAGTCGAAAAAATCATGGGATTTGCCCATTATCGACGCTCACCTGAGCTTAGGAATGATTATTTAAAACCATTGAATTTTAAGCCACTAGATGTACTCGAACTCAGCTCGCCCCGACTTAACGCCTTAACACAGCGACTGCCAACTATCGATGAGAACCGATTTAGCCCTTGGTTTGTACGTACCAAATCCGAAGTCATCGCCGAGGGCAATAACCGCCTTGCGTTACTTGTCAGCCCCTTATGTAAGCAAGAATGCGAGTGGATAGCCTACCGGGCTAAAGCGTGGTCCAGAGTGAATCTTATCGGCGAAAAAACCTCAGGGGATTTTGCCAGACAATACCAATTCACTTTACCCAATAGTGACTTAGAGGTTCGTTTTAGCAGCTCACTGACCTATGATGCCACTGGCGAACTGCTTTCAGGAAAAGGCACTGAGCCTGATATATGGCTACCGCAAAACAATGATCTCGAATGGCAAGGACTGGTAAGCTTAGTGAAAACCGCCCCACCCAAAGCCTTAGATCCATCTATTAATCCACAAACCAAACTAGCCCAATCTCATTAGCAAAAAGCCAGCAATTTGCTGGCTTTAAAATGCGTTGGATGTAAAAGCTTACTTTTTATCGCTTGCCTTTGAATTCATCACCGAACCCAAAACTAAGCCTTGTTTGTTTACATCAAAGCTCATTTGCACGCGCATGTTATAGTCTTTCAACGCTTGCAGCTCTTCAGGGACGGGTTCGCCAGTCATTTCTAACAAGGTCAATACTGGGGTAAACATCTTACCGTAGTCCGCTGACATGCTGTAAAGACCATTTGCCGATGGTTTTTCACTCGCCAGTTTATTGGCTAACGCTAAACCTTTCTCCCCCGCGTAAACCACTAAATGTTGTCCCTTAATCGCCAACATTGGTTTGATATTGAGTTCTGGCGGCAACATTAATAGTGGCGATAAATCAGTAGGCTCGCCATTATCCGCTACTTGCAACTCAGCCAGCATTGGCGCAAACGGTTTGACCATATTCAATAACATTGAAGGATTATCAGCGCTTAAACTCACTAAAGCATCTAAGCTTTCAAGCTTTGGCTCTTGATCCTGTGTGCTCATCTTATAATCGAGCAATGACAGACTCACACCTTTAACGCCGTTAGCCATGCCAGTAAACATACCTAACATCGCAGGGCTCTGTTGGCTTAATTCAGCCTGTAGCTCGGCCAGAGGTGCACAGGTTAACTGCGGCTTTTGCAGATCGTCCCAAATCGCCGTCAGTGAAGGCGCAACTTCGTTAACATCAATCCCCAGCCCCATCGAGAAGATAGTGCTGTTAATATCGGCTAAGTGGGTTGGAATGTAGCCGCGCATTTTTTGCAATGCGGTTAAGATTGCCTGATTTTTGCTTTCAACCACAAAAGAGGCCGCCATATGGCTTTCTTTTTCGGTCGATGTAAATGCAGTTAAGCCAGCCACTGTGCGCGGCCAGTTAGCTGCAATCGCGGTTAGCTCAGTTTTACATTCAGGGGTGCGGATTTCCGCTAACGGATCTTCGCCTTGGCCTTCTTCTGCCATGAACTTAGTGAGCTGTTTAGCTAACATATTGCCATCTGGAGAGGTTATCGCTTTAACAATCTCAACGTGGTTGATAAAGCTGATGCTATCCTCCATAAAACCATGGGTTTTAATGATCTCTTGCAACATGCCAGAAGCGGCTAAAGATTGGGTTGGTTTTTTCAATCCTAAAGCCATTTCCAATACTTCAGGCTCGATAGAGGAAGCCGAGAATGTGACCGTTAAAATGCCATCTTTATGGGCAAATAAAAGGTCAGCTTTATCAGTAGAGCCTTCTTCGGCAAACGAATAAGCACGGTAGTCAATCCCTGCTAAAGTACGCTTTTCGTGGGTATAACCACTTTCTTGCTCGGCTTTATCCAATACGGCCCAAAATGCATCAATTTGACTAATATCTGTTTTAAATACAGGTACTACACCTAATGTATAGAAATAAGGCTTGATCTCATTCGGTAAACCGAAAGTCTTAAGCAATGCGGTAGGATCTTTCATTCCATCCATATATTGCTTGTAAATACTCACAAAAAACTTAGCCATTGGGCTATCTAAATCGCCTAACTGAGCTAAGGAATCAGTTGAGTATTGCTGGTAATTGCCAGAAATGGATTGTATGTAGTTTTTCAGTGGGAACGGCTTTAACTGGCCAGTAAACACAGGGGTATCGGCTGGAATATAATCTAGCAAAGGATTGGCTGAAGCACTCGAGCTACTTCCGTGTTGAGTGTACCAATAAGCACCCGCCCCCGCTGCAATAATTGCCGCAGCAATAACTATCTTTTTCATTTAAAACTCCATTTAATTACCGTCAAAGTGACAAAAATAATACCGAAAGCACTTACCTTCGGCATTTAAATACTGACCTATTGTCATTCCTTATTACATCAACATTGCAAAATCAAAAGCTTATTACAACTAATCTTGAGAACGGATAAGCTAAGAAATCACTAATAGCGAATAAGAACTCATTAATTTGCAAAAATCCGCGATAATCTACCATTAAAACCTCTTTGGCGCTAATCGCGACATGTGTCAGAAGCTTCCTATTTACTCGGCGCAATTGTTCGAAACCATCCTGTTACGGAAAAGCGTGGGCGTTTTGCAAACGGCGCGACAAATGAAACAGAGTGAGGATGGTGAACATCGAATAATGCCAAATTATTAAATGTGGGCACCCAGGTATCAGTCAGCACGCCTTTAGGAGTATAAAACTGCAGCAGACCACCCCAATCAGGATGCCATTCTGGCGTAAAGCCAAAAACAAATGCAACTTTACGACCCTCACTTTCCACAACATCATTATGTCTTGTTAAGAAATTCCCCTGAATATAACGACTCGCCTGCAGCGAGGCATAGCAAATGTCTTCAATACCTGTAATGGATTGAATAAATTTAAACATGTCAGGGCTGTTAATAAAACGATGTAGCGATGTGAGTAATTCCGGTGACGGCTTTCCATCTAAGCCCCCCACGAGATGACTTCCATATAAAAAACCAATTCCATTGGCAGCATTTTGTAATATTTTTTGTTGTAAATCTTTCTGAGCTTCAACGGGTAATTGACGTATTTGTTGGTCCGAGATCCTCATTGGTTTATTTTCAACAAACATTGCATTATCAAAACTGACTTCAGTAGCAAGTGCTTTAGCAATGACAGCTGCGGTTTTATTCTGCCAGACGTGTTGAATATTGATTTTTGCATCTTTAGCATATTCTTCACGCAGTGAAGCCATATCTCGCTCAAAATTAAACTGAAACATCGTTTATTCCTTGGTTCATCCAAGCACTTAAGCTCATCCCACTAATTAGAAAGACCATAATTACAATTTAACAACAAAATCACAATCGCCAGTTCATTGTGCCTCGTTGACTTTTTTGAGCGTCACCTCACCTAACTGGCGCATTTGCTTGCGGATCCAAGCGGAGCGCTGCTCAACATAAGGTGAAGGGGGCGAGACTTTATAACGCCAAGGATTCGGTAAAACAGCTGCAAGTAATGAGGCTTCATAACGGGTGAGTTTGGCGGCACTCTTACCAAAATAATGTTTAGATGCTGCTTCTGCGCCATATATCCCTGGGCCAAATTCCACGATGTTGAGATACACCTCGAGAATGCGCGCCTTGTCCCAAATCAATTCCATTAACAGGGTAAACCAAGCCTCGATTCCCTTACGGATAAAACTACGGCTCGACCACATAAAGAGGTTTTTTGCGGCTTGCTGGCTTAAGGTACTGGCTCCACGAACCTTTTTACCTTTCTGATTGTATTCGATTGCCGAACTAATCGCGTCTAAATCAAAACCACTGTGACCAGCAAACTTTTGATCTTCTGCGGCAATTACGGCTAATTGCAGCTCAGGGGAGATTTGCTCAAGCGAGCGCCACTGATGCCTCACTTCAGTAATCGGCGCTGGCGGAAATATCGCCCGCTCCATTCGCCAACTCCACATCGGAGGATCAATAAAACGAAGTAATACAACACTTAAAATAGAGGCAAAAAATAAACCCAAAACCAATTTGGCTAACCAAGTGAATACACGCTTTACACCACGCATCTTAGGCTTTGGAGCAGGAAGATTAACTTGGGGACGATTGACATGATCGCGCATGGCATACAAAGGGGCGGTCATTTAATTATCCTCATCAATCAAGCCATCCAAACTGACTGTTAGTCTAAGAGATTTTTTGCTTACAGTAGAATAGCAAAGTGTAAGTCGATGATAGTAAGTCATAAACCGCAAAAAACCGAGCTGAATTGATTTAGGGAGATAAATTAATGATGTCACAAATTTTGCTCAACCTCGGCAGCTTTGACTACAGCTGACCGAGGTGAAAATGACTGATTAACAAGCGCTAGCAAGTCAATCAAACTGCTGGATACTCGCGGCTGCGAGCAAGGTCTTTTGGAATATCTACTGTTTTGGGTCTCGTTATATCGTTACACAGCAAACTAAGCCCATAAATAACGATATTCAACAACTTAACTTGGCAAAATACCGACTAATCTGTATCTGCGCAGTAAACATCCTCAAAACCATCTACGGGAACTTTGAAATATAGCTCAGAACATCCTAATGTGCATAACCCTGTGAGTAAAAATGTACAATTTTTTAGCTATCACAAAGTCACAATCGCTAACCATCTGATAATCAAATTTATCTGATTTTAATGACGCCAGAATGACACTCAAAAATATTAATAGCTAAATCGCTTCAAAATTAAGCAAAATGAATGGTCTGGGCGTAAAATAAAAAATGCCACAGTCAAAGCTGTGGCATTTACTTATTTAATCAATTAGATAGCTATATTTCGAAGTGTAAGCCGCATTCGCGTTTCAAGCCATTAAAGCGCGTTTCTTCCTCAGTCATCCCTAATTCTAAGGGTTTACTCGAATGGGTATCCCCAACAGAAACATAACCTTGCTCCCATAAAGGATGATAAGGCAAGTCAAATTGCGTCAGATAAAGATGCACATCTTTGTTCGACCATTCGATAATCGGCAGCAGCTTGTAGCGGGTGCCATGGATAGCCAATATCGGCAATTCTTCACGAGTACTCGACTGGCTGCGACGTAATCCTGCGAACCAAGTTCCGACTTCAAGCTCGGCCAAGGCGCGCTGCATTGGCTCCACCTTATTCAGGCGATTATAACGTTCAAGACCCTCAACCCCTTGTTCCCACAATTGGCCAAAACGCGCCTCCTGCCATGCCGCCGTCATCAAAGCTTGGTAGACCTTAAGATTTAAGGATAAACGCTCGGTCAACTGGTCAATAAACTGATACGTTTCGGGAAATAAATAGCCAGTATCCGTTAAGATCACCGGAATATCCGATTGCACCTGACTCACCATATGCAGCATCACCGCCGCCTGGATCCCAAAACTGGATGACAGCGCGTGATTACCGGGCAAATAGGCTAAGCCCCAAAGCACTCGCTCTTGAGCCGTCAAGCCAGCTAAGAAACGATTAATGCGCTCCAGTTCCGCTTGCTGATCGCTCTTAGGCGCAGTTAGTAGTGCCTTCAGTTCGCTACTACTTACCACGCTCTGCAACGCGTTCGAGATACTAGAACCAGTCTGTTCAGCGTTACGATCAACCATGAAAATCCTTAGCGGCATCAATAACCGCCTTCACCACGCCCACACGGACGGTGAAGTTACCAAAGGTTTCGCCTGCATTTCGCTCAATCGCGTAGCGGGCAAATAATCCATCCAATTCAGCAAGAATTTCAGCCTCTTGGATATTCTCTCTGTACATCTTATTCAGGCGAGTGCCTTCAAAATTCGCCCCGAGATACAGGTTATAGCGACCCGGCGCCTTACCCACAAGACCGATTTCGGCGGCAAATGGGCGGGCACAACCATTTGGACAGCCTGTCATACGCACCACAATGGCTTGATCGCTAATGCCATTCTTTGCCTGCAGCGCATCAATATGGTCGATAAACTCTGGGAAATAACGCTCAGCTTCCGCCATAGCCAATGGACAAGTTGGTAAGGCCACACAGGCAATCGAATGACCGCGGGTTTGAGTCAGCACTTGGCCGAGTAAACCGTGTTTACGGGCAAGCCCTTCGATGGTCGCTTTATCCTCAGGCGCCACACCCGCGATAATCATATTCTGGTTTGAGGTCATACGGAAATCACCCTTGTGGATCTTAGCGATTTCACGCATACCAGTTTGTAAACTTTTGCCAGGCATATCTTTAATACGGCCGCTTTCGATAAACAGGGTTAAATGCCATTTACCATCCACACCTTCGACCCAGCCGTAACGATCGCCTCGATCGCCAATCACGACATCGCGCTTAGGCTCAAATTTAACGCCGGCACGGGCCTCCACTTCGGCTTTAAACTTTTCATAGCCATGGTCGACGATGGTGTATTTCAGGCGTGAACGCTTACGGTTGGTACGATTACCCCAGTCACGCTGCACTGTCATCACAGCTTCGGCAAACTTCATCACATCTTCGGTTTTAATAAAACCAAAGTCATCGGCTAAGCGTGGGAAGGTTTCTACCTCTCCGTGGGTGGAGCCCATGCCGCCACCGGCGGTCAGGTTAAAACCGACTAATTCGCCATTTTCAGCCACGGCAATAAAGCCTAAATCGTTAGTGTATACATCAACATCGTTATCCGGCGGTACGGCAACGGCCATTTTAAACTTACGTGGTAAGTAGGTTTTGCCGTATACCGGTTCTACCGTTTCATCTTCTGTGGTCAGTAATTTCTCTTCGTCTAACCAAATCTCGGCGTAGGCGCGAGTGTGCGGCAGCAGGTGATCCGACAGCTTTTTGGCGACCTCATAGGCCTGTGCATGCAGCTTAGATTCCACCGGATTGGGGTTACACATCACGTTACGGTTAACGTCACCACAGGCAGCGATCGAATCGAGCGCCTCACGGTCCAAGCCTTGAATAATGGTCTTGAGGTTACGCTTTGGAATACCGTGGTATTGGAATGTCTGACGCGTCGTTAAACGAATACTGTTAGAGCTGGTGAGCGTCGAGGCAATTTCATCCACGCCTAACCATTGCTTAGGCGTACATACCCCGCCTGGCACGCGGGCACGTAGCATAAAGCTATATAAAGGCTCGAGTTTTTGCTCTTTACGCTCGTTACGTAAATCGCGGTCATCCTGCTGATAGAAACCGTGGAATTTGATCAATTGCTGATCGCCATCGCTAAAACTGCCCGTCACCGAGGAATCTAATCCCTCTTTAATGGTGCCACGCAGATAATCACTGTCGGTCTTTAAGTATTCGTTTAATGCTAACTTTTGCTCACTCATGGCAACTGCCTCTTAAAATTCGGTTGGCGGCAGTATCTCAGTGGATACTGCTCTCTCTAATCTTTGGGATTGACTAATTAGTACACGTCTTTTTGATAACGTTTATCACTGCGTAAGGTCTCGAAGTAGTCTTCGGCCGCCTCTGTCGACAATCCGCCAAACTCCACAGCAACCGCTAATAATGCTTGGTGCACGTCTTTAGCCATACGCTCGGCATCACCGCAGATATAGAGATGTGCGCCATTTTGTAGCCATTGCCACAGGGTTTGCCCCTGCTCTTTAATACGGTGCTGCACGTAAATCTTATGGGCCTGATCCCGCGAAAATGCCACATCGATACGGGTCAAATCGCCGTTTTTCAGATACTGTTGCCACTCGGTTTGATACAGGAAGTCCTGCTCAAAATGCGGGTTGCCGAAGAATAACCAACTATCGCCCTTCGCGCCTTGTGCCACGCGCTCCTGCATAAAGGCGCGAAACGGCGCAACCCCGGTGCCAGGGCCAATCATGATGACCGGTGTTTGTGGATCTTCGGGTAAACGGAAGTGCTTGTTAGGCTCCACATACACTTTTACTTCAGCGCCTTCCTGCGCCGAGGCTAAGAAGTGAGAAGCACCGCCAAAACGCGTTTGCCCTTGATGCTCATCTTCCACCAAGGCCACGGTGAGATGCACTTCGGTATCGACTTCAGTCTGGCTCGAGGCAATTGAGTAGAGCCTTGGCGTTAACGGGCGCAATAGCTCAACTAACTTACTCGCATCCAGATTTGCGTCTGTCGTCAGCTTGTAGTTAGCCACTAAATCAGCAAACTGATGATGTAAGATAAACTGACGAACCTGCTCTTTATCTTCGCTAATAGCAAGCAGCTCGGGATCTGCGGACAACTCGGCCCAAGCTTTGACTAAACCAGGATATAACTGCGTCAGCTCTTTCTTGTCGATTAAGGCTTGCTTTAGGCTGATTGACTCACTACCTACAGTCACTTTTGCATCGGCCGCTAACCCTAGGCCCGCTAAAATCTCCTCGACTAAGATTTCGCTATTGCTGAACCACACACCCAGAGCATCACCGACCTCATAGCGTAAGCCTGACTCACCTAAATCAATTTCAACATGGCGCACATCTCTGTCTGAATCACGCCCCGTGATCTTTTGGC
This sequence comes from Shewanella cutis, assembly GCF_022410515.1. Lineage (GTDB taxonomy): Bacteria > Pseudomonadota > Gammaproteobacteria > Enterobacterales > Shewanellaceae > Shewanella > Shewanella cutis. Next base: position 745,441 of record NZ_JACSDI010000001.1, read on the forward strand.
TCACCAACACTTCGGCACTGTAAGGGTTTTGCTTAGTAAATTCGCTCTCGCTGGCAACTTGCGCCGAACTTGAATTAATTTCATTCAGCGCCACCGCATTAGCCGTTGTTTGGATCAGTGGCTTAACCGCTGTTAGAACATCAGCGTGCCACTGTCCGGCCGCAGCCTCATAGTCCACATCACATTCAACCAACGGCAATAACGCTTTAGCGCCTAATGCTGAAAGCCGTGCATCAAAGTCTTTACCAGTTTGGCAGAAAAACTCATAACTCGAATCGCCCAGTGCCAACACTGAATAATGTAAGTTGTTTAATTGAGGCGCACGCTTTGATGCTAAAAACTTATGTAATTCAATCGCATCATCCGGCGCTTCACCTTCACCATGGGTACTCACCACCAGCAACAATAAGGTTTCTTGCTTAAGCTGGCGCACATTGTATTCACCCATGGAGGCTAAATTGACGCTATAACCTTGGGTTTTGGCCTTTTCGGCTAAGGCTTTGGCGATACCGCGGCCATTACCCGTTTGACTGCCATAGAGAATGGTCACCGTTTGCGCTGCTTGGGCCTCGGTCACGGATGCGGCGACTTGGATAGCGCTCCCACTCGCATTGGCCGTTGCAGCTAAATAGCCGCTCACCCAAGCAAGTTGCACGGAATTTAATTCAGCGGTGAGTTGTTTCAGCTTATCGACCTGTGATTGCGACAGGGGTGAAGCCAGTGATGAAAGTTCTTTTAACAACATGAAACGGCCCTATGACAGTGTAATGCTCAGCAGAGTAACGTGGTTTTAGAAAAGCAAAAAAGAATAATATTTGATTTTTAATTCCATTTTGGAATATACAAAGTGCAAAAATTAAGCTACAAAAGTGTGCACTGGTTAAAACTTTTTGATACGACCAGTGCAGAAACCACTAGCTTGAGCAATATGCGCTTGTGTCAAACCAAAGTATTGCCACAATGGTGAGGAGCCTGCTGTACAGTGACCTTTGTTGCTCGCTAAGAAGTTTGTTTTAATGCACAAATTTCATACCAAGATTGAATGCGCTAACTGCCAAAATTGAATACACGAGTTCATTCTTACGCGACCTAGCCCTACCTAGGTTTAGCTCAGAGGAAGCACTCAGGCGGAACGATTATATAAACCACCAGGGAGTAATCATGCAGATTGGAATACCGAGAGAGAGTCTCGTCGGTGAGACTCGGGTCGCCGCGACCCCTGCCACCGTCGAACAGCTTAAAAAGCTCGGCTTTGAAGTTGTTGTTGAGGCCAATGCTGGCTTACTGTCTAGCTTCGACGATGCCGCTTTTGAAGCCGCAGGCGCGAAGATCACGACAGAGGTTTGGCAAGCGGATCTGATTTTTAAAGTCAATGCACCGACCGATGCTGAAATTGCGCAAATTAAAGAAGGCGCGACCTTAATCAGCTTTATCTGGCCCGCTCAAAATGCTGAGTTGGTCGAGAAACTGTCTAAACGCAACATCAATGTGATGGCGATGGACATGGTGCCACGTATTTCCCGTGCCCAATCCCTCGATGCTCTCTCCTCTATGGCCAATATCGGCGGTTATCGCGCCGTTGTTGAAGCCGCGCACCACTTTGGCCGTTTCTTTACTGGGCAAATTACCGCCGCGGGTAAAGTCCCACCCGCCAAAGTGCTGGTGATTGGTGCCGGTGTAGCCGGTCTTGCGGCCATTGGTACCGCAGGTTCTTTAGGTGCCATCGTTCGCGCCTTCGACACACGCTTAGAAGTGGCCGAACAAATCGAATCCATGGGTGGCCAGTTCCTCAAACTGGATTTCACTAATGAAGATGGCAGCTCATCGGACGGTTACGCAAAAACCATGTCAGATGAGTTTATCGCCGCTGAAATGGCATTGTTTGCCGAACAAGCCAAAGAAGTCGATATCATCATCACCACCGCGCTGATCCCTGGCCGTCCTGCACCTAAGCTCATCACCAAAGCCATGGTCGATAGCATGAAGAGCGGCTCTGTGATTGTCGATATGGCAGCACAAGCGGGCGGTAACTGTGAGTACACCCAGCCTGGCGAACTCTTTGTCACCGAGAATGGCGTAAAAGTCATCGGCTTTACCGATCTTCCCGGCCGCTTGCCCGCGCAATCGTCACAGCTTTACGGCACTAACTTAGTCAACCTGATGAAGTTAATGTGTAAAGAGAAAAACGGTATTGCCAGCATCACCTTCGATGATGTGGTCATGCGCAATATGACTGTTGTGAAAGAAGGCCAAGTCACCTTCCCGCCACCGGCGATTTCGGTGTCGGCAGCGCCCGCTAAACCTGCGGCTAAGGTAGAAGTGAAATCCGCGCAAGCCAAAGCGCCTTCAAAACTCAAGTATATTCTCGCCGCCCTTGGCGCCGCCGGCTTTGCCGCCGTAGCCTCAGTCGCACCCGCCGAGTTTTTATCCCACTTTACGGTATTTATCCTGTCCTGCGTGGTGGGCTATTACGTGGTGTGGAACGTGTCCCACTCACTGCATACGCCTTTGATGTCTGTGACTAACGCAATTTCAGGCATTATCGTGGTCGGCGCTTTGCTGCAAATTGGTCAAGGCTCAACCTTGGTCACTGTGCTGGCGTTTATCGCCGTGCTGATCGCCAGTATTAACATCTTCGGCGGTTTTACCGTCACTCAGCGCATGCTGAAGATGTTCCGTAAGGATTAAGGGGGTATAACGTGTCTCAAGGACTGGTAACAGCAGCTTACATCATTGCCGCCGTGCTCTTTATCTTCAGTCTCGCTGGATTGTCGAAACAAGAAACGGCCAAACACGGCAATTTATTTGGTATCACAGGTATGGCTATCGCCCTACTGGCGACCATTTTTAATCCAGACACCAGCGGTGTCGCGTGGATTATTGTCGCCATGGTGATTGGTGGTGCCATCGGCGTGCGTTTAGCACTTAAAGTCGAAATGACGGAAATGCCTGAACTCGTCGCGGTGCTCCACAGTTTTGTGGGTATGGCCGCAGTGTTAGTGGGTTTTAACAGCTTTATCGACTTACATCCAGAACAAGTATCACAAGTGGTTGTGGCCGTGGGCGGGGATATGAATTCCACTCTCGCAGCCGTGCAGAATGCGCTTAGCGAAGCGGCAAAAGCGGCTGAAAACGCGCATATGACTGGCGCGATGCTCAACATTCACTTAGTGGAAGTCTTCCTCGGGATCTTTATCGGCGCGGTAACCTTTACTGGTTCTATCGTCGCATTTGGTAAATTACGCGGATTAATTTCATCTAAACCGTTGATGTTGCCACACCGCCATAAACTCAACCTCATTGCGGTATTAGTATCGCTTGGCCTGTTAGTGTACTTCGTGCAAACAGGCGGCACTATGCCGGCGCTGCTGCTGATGACCTTAATTGCCTTCGCCTTTGGCTGGCATTTAGTGGCTTCAATCGGTGGTGCGGATATGCCGGTTGTGGTGTCAATGCTGAACTCCTACTCAGGTTGGGCAGCTGCGGCGGCAGGTTTTATGCTATCCAACGATCTGTTGATCGTGACAGGCGCTCTGGTGGGCTCGTCGGGTGCGATTTTGTCCTACATTATGTGTAAGGCAATGAACCGCTCATTTATTTCGGTGATTGCAGGCGGATTTGGTACCGATGGCGTGGCCTCATCTGGCGATCAAGAAATGGGCGAATACCGTGAGACCAACGCCGAAGATGTTGCGGACATGCTGAAAAACGCAACGTCAGTTATCATCACCCCTGGCTATGGCATGGCGGTGGCACAGGCACAATATCCTGTCGCTGAAATCACCCAAAAGCTGCGTGATCGCGGTGTGAAAGTACGCTTTGGTATTCATCCGGTTGCGGGTCGCTTACCAGGCCATATGAACGTACTATTGGCCGAAGCCAAAGTTCCCTACGATATCGTGCTCGAAATGGACGAAATCAACGAAGACTTTAGCGATACCGATGTGGTGCTGGTCATTGGCGCGAACGACACAGTAAACCCTGCGGCGATGGAAGATCCGGGTAGCCCAATTGCGGGTATGCCAGTACTCGAAGTATGGAAAGCACAAAACGTGATTGGCTTTAAACGCTCAATGAATACGGGTTATGCGGGTGTACAAAACCCTCTGTTCTTCAAAGACAATACCCAAATGTTGTTCGGCGATGCTAAGGCCAGCGTAGAAGCGATTTTAAAGGCGCTGTAATACGCTTGTGAGCTTAATCGCTCGATACAAATCATAAAGGGAGCCATTGGCTCCCTTAGTTTTTTAGCAGCTTGATTACGTTATGTTTTCACATACTTTTAAGCCTGTTCAGTTAGTCTCAGCGCAATTTATCGTTTCAGGTAAACGGAGACCATTATGCTGCTTGGATTATTTATTCTGTCGGCAATATTAATCAAAACGTCGTTATTAGGGTTGGGTTGGATATCGATTGGTATCGGCGTTGGGGGTTATCTTTTTTGCCGTTTTTACCACCTTAATCTTGCGGACCTACTGATCAAAAAGTTTAGACGGCTTTTTATCAGTGGGGCGATATTGCATCTGCTGCTGTATCTCGGCCTTATCGTAAAACTCTTCCTGATCGATAGCCTAGAGGATATTCCAGCCTTTTTAATCAGTCATTTGGTATTCCATCATGCACTCTGCGCACTCATTGCAGCCGCCCTTACCTTTATGGCAATTGGCGTTTACCTTACCCAGCAAAAGCTAAAGCTAGCGGATACGGCTTCACCTTCGCTTCTTAACTGACCCCTTAAAAGCCAAAAGTCTGGCCCTTAAAAACCAAAAGGAGCCCAAAGGCTCCTTCTGATAGCGATTTATTTTTGACTATGCTGCTTTAGCAACATCAAAATTTGACAGCAACATAACCGCAGTCCGGCCAAGTAAGTGGTTGATGGTACGATCGCCAACCAATCCTAGTTCAGCAATGGCTTGCTGACGAGCTGTGCTTACCGCCCTAAAGAGGGTGATTTCATTATTGGTGCCGCCACAAAGACTAAAGAATAATCTCAACACCGCACGGTATTGCTCTTCTTGCATAGCTTGCATCCAAGAGGCTTCTAGCGCTTCTTGGCTAGAGAAATTGAGTGCCGCAACAAAAAGATTGCCAATACGGCTATCTAAGCGAATTAAAAAGTCGTTCTTACGCGGAAAGTGATGACTAATACCTGTGCGGCTAATCCCCGTTGCTTCAGATAACGTGGTATAAGACATCGTCTCAAAGCCAATAGTCAAAATTTGTCTTAACGCTTCATCCATAATCTGATTGATGGTCTGCTCAGTCTGTACTCGCGAGCGCTTAGCCATAGTAAAGTCTCCCCATGTTCTTTTTGTGGGAGAGAGCTTACCAAAGCCTTTCAGGGATTACTGCTGTTAAGGAACGCGAAACAAGTATATTTCGCTTTTGTTCAGCTAAGGTTCAGTTTTAAACAGAGGGTTTTACCGGTTTTATTTACATTTTTACAACATTGAATGTTGTACTAACCAGTCGTGTGCTTTTGGCTCCCCCATTAACAATATGAGGGTTGGCATTAAATAACGCCCGAGTTCAGGTTTACGCCAAAACAGGTATTTTGGCAGGGGTTGTAGCACTGTATCACCAAAAGTACGTTGCATTAAACTCGAATATTCTCGTAACACCTGCGGCTCAATTTGCACCATTTTTGGATAAAAATCGGCTAAAAAATCACGATATTTGGCATATTGTGCAATCTGCGCAGCTTGATACTTATTCAACACTTGTATCATCATCGGGCTGGTCCAGTGAGACATATATCGCGAACTTGTTAACGCAGCCAGGTTACGTCTGTGATACTGCTGCCACGCTAAATCGAGATTATCTTTTGCATTAGCAATACGCCAGACGAGATACAGATCAGCTAACCATTCATGCTGATAAGGCGTTAATTCTTCAGGTAATAAACTCCCCTGCAACGCCAAGTTTTCAAGGTGCCCTAACTCATGCCACAGGGTTAATTGCGTCTGTTCTTTAAGTGCTAATTGATAGGTAATGCCATCAATATTGGCCAGTTGGATCTCTGGTGTTTCTTGCTCATTGACGAGTATTAGACCGGAGAAATGACTATCCTCGACGGGTAACACCATAGCACTGCGAAGCCCAAGCTCTGTTTTAAACTGGGCCTCGCTATAGGGAAACTGTTCACGAACCTGAGTTGGAAATATTGCCAGACACTGACTCAATTGCGCTAACGGGCAAATTAATGCCTGTTTGTCAGCAACAGGCACCCAAGTTAGGCTTGAGATCAGTGTCAGTGCAATTAAACTCACTGTTTTGCCATAATATTTTGGATAATGGCCGTGGTAGAAATACCGTCTTCAAATCCTAACACTTGAACTTGGCCACCCGCGGCAATCACTTCAGCGCCGCCAGCAATATCCTCAACCTTATAATCGCCACCTTTAACTAACAAATCAGGGAGTAATCTAGCAATGATCCGCTGAGGTGTATCCTCACTAAAAGGCACTACCCAATCGACAGAGGCGAGTCCTGCTAAAACAGCCATACGTCTATCAACTTGATTGACTGGACGTCCTTCCCCTTTTAAGCGTTTAACAGAGGCATCGTCATTCACAGCTACAATCAATCTATCACCTAAAGCTTTGGCTTGCTTGAGGTAACTGACATGTCCAGCATGCAAAATGTCGAAGCAACCGTTAGTCATTACCACTCGCTCACCACGTAATTTGGCTTGCTCTAGGGCATAGGCAAGTTGATCTTCACTCACCACCCCAAAACCAGATTCACCATGGTGCAGCGCAAGCGCTTCAATCAGCTCAATACGAGACACCGTAGAAGTCCCCAATTTACCCACCACAACGCCAGCGGCTGTATTGGCAATCGCACAGGCCTGCGCCAATTCAGCGCCCGCAGCCAAAGAGGTTGCTAAGGCCGAAATCACTGTATCCCCAGCCCCAGTTACATCATAAACCTCACGGGCCACCGTTGGGATATGTAGCTCTGGCGCATTGCTAGTCACTAAGGTCATACCTTTTTCAGAGCGAGTGACCAAGATTGCATCGAACTGGTACTTGTTCAGTAATCCGCGAGCCTTTTCGAGTAGATCTGCTTCAGAGGTTACCGCACCAACCACAGCCTCAAATTCACTCATATTTGGTGTAATAAGTGATGCGCCATGGTAACGGCTAAAGTCAGAGCCTTTAGGGTCAACCAGCACTTTTACGCCTTTGGAACGGGCAAGCGCGATAAAATCACGAGGATTATCAATGGCGCCTTTCGCATAATCCGACAGCACCACCACATCGACCGTATCGAGTAAGGCTTCGGACTGCTTAAGTAAGCGGGCGCTATCCTGCTTATCGAAGGATTCTTCAAAGTCGAGGCGAATAAGCTGTTGATTGCGCGATAACACCCTAAGCTTGGTAATAGTGGGTTTGTCAGCAATATTCAACCATTGTGGTTCAACCCCAAGAGCTTGAACGCCAAGCGTTAACGCCTTAGCCGTATCATCCTCACCGACCAAGCCCGCCAATTGTACTTGGCCACCTAAAGTCGCAATATTTAGCGCCACGTTAGCCGCCCCGCCCGGTCTGTCCTCGACTTGGTTAATCTTTACTACAGGCACCGGCGCCTCGGGGGAAATACGTCCCGTAGGTCCAACCCAATAGCGATCTAACATCACATCGCCGACGACTAACACTTTGGCTTTTTCAAATGCTGGCAGAGAAACCTTCATAGCGCTCTTATCAGTTGCAGAAATTAAACCGTGATTGTACCTAATTTTCAGCAAAATATGAGTTAGAATAAGCAGTAATTTTCAAAAGTAGTGAGTATTTTTGTGGTCGAGAAAGCTGAGTTTTCATCATCTTTATATCATCCGAAGCATTGGCCCATGTGGTTTGGGGTGTTAATGATGCGAATCACCCAAGTGTTGCCGTTATCTTGGCAGATGAAATTAGGTAAAGGCATGGGCCGATTAGTCAAGGCGCTTGCGGCCAGTCGCACCCATACCGCCCGCTGTAATTTAGCCCTTTGTTTTCCCGACATGCCAAAGGCTGAGCGAGAAGCGCTCCTCACCCGTAACTTTGAAGAAACGGGCAAAGCGATCTTCGATACCATTAATGCTTGGTGGTGGTCCGATGAAAAAATCCAACAGCACATGCAGATAACTGGTAAAGAATACGTTCAAGACACATTGAATGCTGGTCATGGCGTCATCCTGTTTGCAGTGCACTGCCTGCCGCTCGAAATGGGCGCGCGTATTTTTGGTCAATTTCAACCTGGCGTCGGCGTGTACCGTCCTCACAATAACCCGGTGATGGAATACCTGCAGGTAAAAGGTCGCTTACGTTCAAATAAAGCCTTAGTGCCTAAACGAGACCTACGCCAGATGGTGCGTTGTTTACGTAACCCCGATGTGATTTGGTATACGGCTGACCAAGACTTTGGCCGCTCAAGTGCAGTGTTTATTCCCTTTTATGCCGTGCCCGATGCCGCCACGATTACTGGCGCAACCACACTGGCGAAGTTAGGTAAGGCCAAGGTATTACCCTTCTTTGTTGAGCGCACCGAAGGAGATACAGGCTACCGGATTGAAATCATGCCACCTTTGGATAACTTTCCAGGTGAAGATGAAGTCGCCGATGCCATCCGCGGTAACAAAATTATTGAAGAAATTATCGACAGAAATCGCGCCCAATATATGTGGTTACACCGCCGCTTTAAAACTCGTCCCGATCCAACGGATAAGTCCTTATACAAGTAAGTTTTCGTTCCGGCTGTTCAAGATACGCGCTTTAAATGAATAAAAAATGCCAAGCAATCGCTTGGCATTTTATTTATATCTTTTGTTTTGTAGAGCATCTTTAGATGCTTGGGTTGAACGCAGAAAATCAGCTCGTTAAGCCCTAAAACAAGAGACACTTAAACACGGGTTAACTTAAGCATCCGCGGGTAAGCGAATCCCCACATTGGTGACTTTGCCTTCATAAAGCCCTGCGACCACCCAATGGAGTGACTGCCACAGGAACTGGTCCCCAAGTACAGGGTGTGCCCCAAGCTCTAACGCGACTAAATCAGCCACTGTCATCGCACCAGTTTCATCATCTAAGGTTAAGCCATAGATAGGTGCAAGATCAGCCAGTTTGACCTCTGTATCGATAAAGAAGTCGCCAAAGAATCGTGATACTTCATCCGTTTCAGGGGCTTGGCTAAAGAGGTTACTTAATGCCTCTAGGCTCTTTTCCTGACCGAGTACACACAGAATATCACCCGCTTCTAAGCACGTACTGCCCGAGGGATGTAATAGCGTGTTATTGCGAAATACTGCCGCAATTCGAGTTCCATCAGGCATCGCTAAGCGTTTTAGCGGCTCACCTATACACCACTTACTTTCACTCAAACAGTAGACAAACACTTCCCATTCGCTTCTTGGGTAAATTTCGACTCCCGAACGCGAAATAGGTAACGGCTTTGGGGGCAGTTCCACCTTTGCTAACCGCGCAGCAGTAGTGAGTGATGCCCCCTGCACTAAGAGTGAAACGATCACCACAAAAAAGGCTAGATTAAAGTACAGCTGAGCCCCAGGAAGCCCCGCCATCATAGGGAATACCGCTAAAATAATCGGCACAGCCCCACGAAGTCCTACCCAAGAGATAAACCAGCGATCGCGGCTCCCAAAACTCTTAAAGGGTAATAAGCTTAACCATACCGCCAGTGGTCTCGCAAACAGGATCATCCCAAAGGCCAAAGCTAAACCTGGTAGCCAAATATCCAATAAATCCGACGGTGTCAGCAACAACCCCAATACGAGGAACATACCGATTTGACTCACCCAAGTCATTCCATCCAATACGTTTAATATCGCATGGCGTCCACGGGTGGGTTTATTACCGAGGAATAGGCCAACTAGGTAAATCGATAGAATGCCACTACCACCTAACTTATTCGAAGCGGCATAGATCATTAGGCCACCACTAAGCACGAGAATCGAATATAGACCTTCTGCAAGCTTGCTTATATTTACCAATTTCCACAGCAGCCAACCACCACCAAGACCTAATAAAACCCCAAAACCAAATTGCTTAATAAAACTAATCAACATAAAACTGGCGGATAATTCAGCGCCGACATTAGCAAGGATGGCAATCAAAGTGACAGTTAAAAACACTGCCATAGGATCGTTACTCCCAGATTCGATTTCAAGCGTTGCACCAACCCGCTCGTTAAGGCTGCGCCCCTTTAATAGCGAGAATACCGCCGCCGCATCAGTCGAGCCCACAATTGCCCCCACGAGCAAGCCTTGTAGCCAATGAAGGTCAAATAACCACGCTGCCATAACCCCGGTAATACTGGTCGTGATCGCCACCCCAAAGGTTGCCAATGACAAGGCTGGCCACAAGGCCACTCTAAAACTGGCGACCCGTGTGCGCATACCGCCATCGAGCAAAATAATGGCTAAGGCTAAGTTACTAACAAGATATGCGGTAGAGTAGTCATCAAACAGAATTCCGCCGGGACCATCTTCACCGGCAAGAATACCTACCGCGAGGAAAATTAATAAGATAGGAATCCCAAGACGGGATGACATGGGACTAAGCAAAACACTCACGGCAGTAAGTAAGGCACCGATCAGAAAAAAACTATTGATGGAATCTGCATCCACACATGCCTCCTTAAATACTGCTTGTTCAGTCAAACGATAGCGAAATCACCTAGATTAAAAATGACTCAGTTTAAATTTTTCTTTTTTTATTTTAGCATAAAAAACGCAAAACATTGGATTTTTAAATATTAACTTTCAATCATCTACATCAATTAGCTTCAAACTGCTGCTAACAACCAAATATAGACTAAACCTACAGCCAATCACTGAATTACCTCGAAGCCACTCCTACCCTAAATTTAAGATTAAAAGACACTAAATATCAATAAATTAAAAAACATCACCATACTAGAAGTAATCTTCTTTTAGATTGAATAGTCCAATAAACCACTATCAATTAACTAACACCAGGCAAAAATATGATAATTCAAATAAAAACCTAATAGATCGCCAAACCTAAAGCAGGTTCCCCCTTTAACATTCCAAAACCTTGTGCCTTCACTTAAGGGGAAATCCAACAAACGACTGAGAGTTTCGAGTTAAGCTTCCTCCTCTGCATGCAACTCAAAAAGACAAACATCCTCCAAGTAAAAGGCTACGAATCGTCGGAAAGCCCCACCTCCAGCTCGACAACCAAAAGACATAAAGCAAAAATAACTAATAAATACGCTTAATGAACCATATTTCAGTTGAAATAATGGCCAAAATAAGGAAGGATGCGAGCTTCGCGCGCGAGGGTACTTTGCCCGATTAATTGCCGCCCTATTTGGGGGGAGAGAAAGCGCCGCGTTAAACAGGTTATTTTATTAACAGGAATCGTAGTATCCGCTTATGAGTATGCTCCGCACCACAGCTTTATTATTGACTTTGGTTTTCCCAAGTCTCTCCGCTTTAGCAACGGAATACCCTTTACCGTCTCCTAAGAGTCGGTTAGTTGGCGAGAACCTGTATTACACAGTGCCAGAGGGTAAACATACCCTCGAAGATATTGCTGCTCAGTTCCAACTCGGTCTAAGCAACTTGCTGGAAGCTAATCCTGGCGTCGATCCGTTTCTACCTAAGCCAGGCAGTAAGCTATTAATTCCAAAACAATTAATCCTACCAAATGCACCTCGCGAAGGCATAGTGATCAACGTTGCCGAAATGCGTCTGTATTACTATCCAAAGGGAAAAAAGACGGTTGAAGTGCTACCCATTGGTATTGGCCAAATCGGTAAAGATACACCAGAAAACTGGGTAACCAGCGTTCAACGTAAGCGTGCAAACCCCACTTGGACTCCTACGCCACGTATTCGCAAAGAATATGCGGCAAGGGGAGAAATTCTACCTGCGGTATGGCCAGCAGGTCCTGATAATCCAATGGGACTCTATGCACTCTACATTGGTAACTTGTATGCCATCCATGGCACCAACGCCAGCTTCGGTATTGGTTTACGCGTAAGCCAAGGCTGTGTCCGTTTACGTCACGATGATATTGAACACTTGTTCAAAACTGTACCTGTAGGGACCCGAGTACAATTTGTAAACCAACCGATCAAGGCGACCGAAGAGCCAGATGGTAAGCGTTACCTAGCCGTACATCAGCCGCTATCACGCACCATTGCTGAGTTTGAGTCTAATGAGCCAGTTGCACTATCTTTACCGAAAGATATCGCAAAGTTTATTGCAAAAGCTGACACCGACTCCAGCAAAATTAAAAAGCTACTGGATGAGCGCACTGGCGTACCAGCGATTATTAATCAGTAATCGTCTTGTAAATCAGTGGTCCCGCTAGCCCAATAAAAATACCCGCTTAGGCGGGTATTTTTATATTGATTGTAATCAAACTTTACAATCAATCACATAACGGTGCGCACAGCGCCAAAAAGTGCGTCATTGCCGCGCTATTTGCCAACACCCGTTGATCGAAGTTTTGCAACGCAGGCGTTTCGGTACAAGCACCAACACGCGCACCACTACGTACCAAACATGCCTCAAATGAGGTATCAAAGTGATTGAAAATCAAGCCATCTTTAACAGGACAACCGTCTATTTCACCATCGACAGCAATGGGGAAATATCCTGCCAACGTATCGCGTAAATCAAGACTAAAACGACCAGGCACTTGGCTTGGCTCGAAAGAATACACATAAGCATCGTGACTTAATACGTCTTCATGGCAGGTTAAAATACCATCACGACTCGCCGCAATCAGTAATTGTGCATGCTCTAACAGTAGTTTACCTTCAACTGAGGTGCCCTCATTCGCTTTAGGTTTACCGTTTTCGAATTCGAAGCCTCGATTTGGGTTTTCGCCAAATTTATTAAATCGATGGCCACGTTTAAACCCAGTTGGATTCACCAAAGGCAAAATACTTAGGTTGACCCGTTCGAATAATTCGACTGATGCTTCACTTAAAAAGTGCAGTAATCCCCATGGGCCTGCTGACTCTTCACCGTGAAATCCGGCGCAGATCAATAACGAAGGTAAGCCTGACTTCGCCGCGGGAGACTGATACAGACTGACACTGTATTTACCCACTTCACCCAGTTTTTTCTCAACCATCCCCAAACGGGACATTTCCTGCTCAAGCTGTAGATAAAAATTATCGATATCAGTGCTTTCACAGTTAAAAATATCGCTTTTCCACTGAAAGGATTCGAACGGAGATCTGCTTACCATATCTTGTACTTATGCCAGAAAAAGAACTGTGCCATCATAGCAGTTCTTTTTAAAAACTGAATGCTATTCAAGTGATTTAGATGAAATCCGACGAGTGTCTGACGTATCAGTACAATGGCAGCACAACTTCGACATTGAGCCACGGTTGGTAATGGAAATGGACGCCAAATCATGGAGAGGAAAGCTAAAAATGAGAACATACACCCGCCTTGGCCTTACCCTGCTGATGACACTACTCAGCCCAGCACTCAAGGCACAATGTCAAATCGAAGGAACAGCGGCGCTTTATCAATTAGAATCACGCATCGAGACATACTCTCTGGCCAATGGCCTTACCGTACACTTATTGCCCCTTGAGGATAAACATACCCTCACCATTGCCAGCCAATTTAATGTGGGGGCGCGCAACGAAGCTAAGGGGCAAACGGGGTACGCGCATTTGTTCGAACATATGTTATTTAAGGGCAGTGAACAGGCACCCGGCGACACCTATGCACAGCAGCTAAGCGCTTTAGGGGCCCGCTTTAATGCCAGCACCCACTTTGATTACACTAATTATTTTGTCACTCTGCCGAGCCAAGCCCTCAGTTTAGGGCTTTTTCTTGAGGCGGACCGTTTTATTCGTCCCCAATTGACCGAAACCACAGTGAAAAATCAGCAAGAAACCGTGCTCCAAGAGATGGCGCAAACCATAGATAACCAACCCTATGTGCGCAGTACAATGGAGTTTCTGCTTGCACAGGTCAAAGATACCCCCTACGGCCATGGCATTATCGGCACGCGTGAGGATATCACTCAGGCAAGCCCTGAAAGTCTAACCGCCTTCCACCGCGCCCATTATCGTCCCGATGCCATGCAGTTATCCCTCGTCGGCAAGCTTTCCCCTGAGGTAAAAACACTGATTGAGCAGCACTTTGCCAAATGGACCGCCCCCAATCAGCCAATAATCGAATTTAACCAACTAAAGATACCGCCCCAGCACGTAATGGCGCAGCTTATCGATGAACGTGGCCCTTGGCCCGGTTTACTGCTTGCGTGGCATACGGTAGGTAAAAATCATCCCGATGCCAGCGCGATTAGATTGCTCGAAGCAGACCTATTCCAAAATACTCAAAGCGCCTTAGCGACAATCAGCCAGCATGATCCTGCGCAAATGCTGAGTTACTCTTTGCCCTTTGAGCTTGAGAATCATGGGATAACGAATCTAGTGTTAGTGCCAAGGGCAAAAACCTCCCTTAATGCGCTAACCGACATGGTCTTAGCATTAATTAAGCAGGCGCAACAGACTCGCATGAGTGATGCCGCACTTTGTCAACTCAAGCAAACTTGGCTAAACCAGCGCTTGGCAGAGCTCGACAGCACTCAGTCCCTTGCCACCTTGCTTTCCGCCACCAGTAAACAAGATCAAGCCCATCCGTTAACCGCACAATGGGAAAGGATTAATGCTGTCACGGCCGACGATTTTCAACGGGTGGCTAAGCACTACTTTACCCCCAATATGGTTAGGGTTGATCTGTTGCCACCTTGGTATATCCGCTTAGGAAAAACCTTACTCGAATGGTTACCGGCAGGTGTTAGCGACGATTTAGAAGATGCAGCGCTATGATGGAAATATTCAAATACATAAACTTAGCTCTATCACTAAGATTCTCTCAGGCACTGCAAACCATGAGTATTAGTCTTATAGCAGTCATACTTGGCGCCTGTCAGCAAACACCGCTTAGCTTTACCCCTACGCAAGCGCCCACTTTGGCAGACTTTGATACCCAACCCAATCTACCTCAAGTCGAGAATATTTATCTTCCCAATGAGCAACCTTTTATTGATGTCACCCCTGATGGAATAGCGATCCCTTACCAGTTGCAGCGTACGACTAGCACGACTAAAAACCTCAGTAATAGAGTGAGCCTAGTGGCAATTAGCCCCACGATACCCTTTGATAATCCAGATATTTTACAAGTTGCCTTTCAGGAGAAAGCCCGCGGCCTAGCACTGGCACAAGCCGATGCTTGCCTTGAAACATTTGAAACTCGCGTCACGCTGCATAGCATTAATATCAGCTTAACGTGCCCCGCATCAGCGAATCATCTCTACCAGTTACTGATACAGTTTTGGCAGCACGATGCATTTAGTGAATCTGTGACAATCGATATCGATAATATCCGCCGCCAATTGAAGCTTAATAAGCACTTAAATGCCTTTAGTGGCGCCGAAATCGATAAAGTCTGGCGCGACAAACTCCTTGGTACAACACATCCCTACAACAAGAGCATCAACAATGATGCCTTGTTCGACTCCCTAAGCCTAAACGAACTGTCGCAGTTACAGCAGCGCACCTTTGCTCAAGCAAACTGGCAGTTATATTTACCTAATCATGCGCAAACCGAGTTTGATATTAAGCAGAGCCTCAGCCATTGGCCCACTCGCATACATACAGACTCACCATCACACATCATCAACACTCAGAAACCACCACAATCTCGCACACTTTATCTGATTGACGCACCAGGCAGTGTACAAACACAGGTGCGAATAGGTTATGCCCTCGACTCAAATCAATTGACACCAGAGGATATCACTCTCAGTTGCCGCAGTTTAGCTGCTCTCCTTGGGCGCAGTTTTTCGGGGCGACTCTATTACGATTTGCGGGAAAAACGCGGTTTAACCTACGGGATCTATGGTCAGTGCGCCAATGCACCGCTGTCCAGCAGCATCAAATTTTATGGCAGTACAGCCATAGAACATACGGGCGCCTTTGTGGTGGGGATCTTGGATCATCTGAAACTGCTGGCTTCAACGCCTGCGAGCGAAGGGGAATTAGTCGCCCTAAAAACCTATCTGATTGGCGATGCCTTATTAACGCAAGATAATCCTAGCCTGAGCGAAACCCAATTTATTCATCAGCAGGTGCTTGGATTAGATTTGCAATCGATAAAAGCCATAAACCTTAAACTGCAGGTGCTAGCGCCCAGTCAGCTAATGCAACTAACACAACAAGCGTTTTATGGTGAACCTCTAATCATTTTACGGGGAGATGTCGCTAAGATATCGGCGGATCTCGCCGCTAAGCTGCCTGACTGGAAACTCGAGGTGGTGAAGGTAAATGAATAATATGATTATAGTTTGCCCGTAGGAACATCTCTCGCCGTGCTGAGTTTAAGCATAGGGGCATGGCTTTGTGCCATTTGTGCTCAATCTTACATAGCCGCGCCTGACTCGATACAAGCATGAGTGCTAGAGCCTAATCCATTACTGGCGATGACGGCATAATCTAAATATTTGCTAAGACTCAGGTGGTTTCACCAAGCGTAATGAGGCTCTGTAATCAACGGCATGTGTACCAACACACCGACAGCTTCTTGTTCTCAATAACGATTTAAGCAATGATAAAACTAATACGGCATCCCAAACGTCCCTAAAACTAACTTAATTTATAACAAATCCCATGGCCTTTGATCCTTTGTTACCCGCGACTCACAACCTATCATTACAGGCTATTTATCAGGCCAAAATTGGCGTCGAACTGATTGAGGACCCCGCTCAGCGACAGGCGGTGCTCGCCTTGGATACACTGCATCAGCAGCTCTGCACCCATTCAGGCTCCACGCCCCCTAAAGGTTTGTATCTGTGGGGCGATGTCGGTCGCGGTAAAACCTTTCTGATGGATTTGTTCTTTGATGCCCTGCCACAGCAAGGAAAACTTAGATTGCACTTTCACCGCTTTATGGCGTGGGTGCATCAAGCATTAAAGGAACATGTGGGGCAGCGCGATCCCCTAAAATTGATTGCAAAAAATTTAGCACAGGAGTGTAAGGTACTCTGTTTCGATGAGTTTTTTGTCTCAGATATTGGCGATGCGATGATCCTCGCCGGTTTGTTTGAAACCTTGTTTGCCCAAGGTGTGGTACTGGTCGCGACCTCTAATATTCCCATCGAACGCTTATATGAAAATGGCCTTGCAAGGCACAGATTTTTACCCTGCATCGCTCTGCTTCAAACCCATACCCAAATGCTGCATCTTAATGGGAAGCAGGATCATAGACTGCATGCATTGAGTGCAAAACCATCGGCACAGGCGCTCGCGGCGACGGCACATAGTATTGGGTTGACTGGAACACTGGATTTCAATGGGATTTTCGCTGCACTCACTCAAAATTCGCCTAGCATTAAAGACGGCAAACTGCGAGTCTGCCAGCGTGAGATCTCGGTTATACGCGCGACAACCGAAAATCAACTCCCCTCAGTCGCTTGGTTTGATTTTAATGCCCTGTGTGATGGTCCGCGCTCACAGCTAGATTACATTGAAATAGCGAGCCGATTTAAGGTGTTAATGCTAAGCAATGTGCCAAGACTCGGGGGCGAAGTAAAAGGCTGGATCCGCGCCCGTGGCACGGAAGATGGTACTGGCGACAACCAAGCTGCAACCACTGGTGAGCGGCAACTCTCCTATGCCGCCAACGATGATCCTGCTCGGCGTTTTATCAGCCTTATTGATGAGTTATATGATCAAGACGTCAGCTTATATTTAAGCTGCGACGTTCCACTCACAGAGCTCTATCAAGGTGGCGCCCTTAGTTTTGAATTTCGCCGCACCTATAGTCGGCTAATAGAAATGAGCCACAGCACAAAACAACTCTGAGCCGTCAACACGCCCGAAGAAGCGGCAGCGGTTAACCACTGCCGCAACCCTTTACCGAGACAAACTCGCAGGTGCAAAAATGGTACTTAACTGCTGAATATCTGCGGCAACCCATTCTGGCTCAAGACACTCGGCAAGGTGAGTCGCCATAAATTCCACTAGCTGCATGGCGGCGTAAGGCAAACGTCGGTCCCGGCGGCCCACCAGATACCAGTTACTCTCCAATGGAAATCCGCTTACGGACAATACCGCCGGTTTCTCGCGCCCTTCCTGTAGCGTATGGGCTGAAATCACTGACAAGCCTAAGCCTGACGCCACGCTCAAGCGTATCGCTTCGTTACTCTCAATTTGCATCGTGTCACTCAAGGCAATCCCTTGGGCGCTACACCAAGATTCAAACATTAAGCGGGTTGCAGAACCGGGTTCGCGCATAATAAATCGCTCTTGCTTCAACTCGCTAAAGCGTATCTGCTGACGGCCAACCGCCCAATGATCCTTAGGCGCAATAAGCTGCAGCGGATTTTTGATGATCCTTGCCGATAACACTTGCTCACCACTGGGTGGGTGACTAAAGAGATATAAATCATCTTCTTGACGCTCGAATCGCCCCAAAATATGCGCGCGGTTGCCGATATTTAAGGTCACTTTTACCTGCGGAAATTGCCGATAAAACGCCCCTAAAATCCGTGGTACCACATATTTTGCCGTGGTCACGACACCAATATTGATATGACCAACGCTGCCGCCTCTGGCCTGCTGGATATAGGCATCGACATCTTCAAAGCGACTTAGGGTATCGCAGGCGGCTCGGTATAGCTCTTGTCCAACTAAGGTTGGCGACATACGGCCATCAGTACTGTGTAACAAGGGTTCGCCCAAAATATCCGCTAACTTTTTAAGTTGCAGCGACACGGTAGGCTGAGTAAGGTGCAGGGTGCGAGCTGCCGCCGAAATATTGCCCAGCCGAACCACTTGCACATACACCTCAAGTAGCCGAAAACTGAGATGCCGTAGCTTAAACGGGCTTTGCGATCGCTTATCCATAGATAAATATCTATACCTAACCAGTAAACAATTTATTTTTCAATATAGCGAATTGAGTCCAGAATCTCCAGTCATCAATGGTCCTTAAATAAACGGGGACCAAAACAGTATTAATAACGCTATTAATGAGAGACTTATGCCAGATATTGTCATTGCATTTTTCGCCTTAGGTTTGCTCGCAGGCTTAGTCAAATCCGACCTTAAAGTGCCACCCGCAATTTATGAAACCCTATCGATATTGTTAATGCTTACCTTAGGATTAAAGGGCGGCATGGCGCTGCACGGTCACACTCAACACTTAGTGATCACTGAACTCGTTGCTGTTGTCGGATTGGGTTTGCTGATCCCATTGGCACTTTACCCTGTGCTCACCCGCTTAGTTAGACTTGGGCGCACCGATGCCATTAGTATCGCCGCCCATTATGGATCGGTCAGCGCGGGGACTTTTGCCGTTGTTATTGCCATGGTGGAAAAATCAGGGATGACATTAAGACCCGAAACCACTTTATATTTGGTGCTACTCGAGCTACCAGCGATTGTGGTTATGCTCTGGTTACACCGGTATTTAAGCGCTAAACAGCCGCTACAAGCTACAACGCCCAATACTCAGCAATCGAGCATAGTGCATGAGGCTTTAACTAGCCGCGGCGTAGTGCTCCTTGTCGGTGGAGTGGTCATTGGTTGGCTTTATGGTCCGACAGGACTTGCGGCCATTAGCCCTGTACTACTAGGAGGGTTTAAAACCCTACTGGCTCTGTTTTTACTGGAGATGGGATTAGTCACAGCAAAAGTCTGCTTACCTCTACCACTGCAGCAATGGCGCTTATTAGTGTTTGCCGCCGTCACACCTTTTGCCTTGGCATGGTGCGGTATTGGTGTCGGGTTATGGCTCGAGTTACCACCAGGAAGTATCTTGGTGCTTGCAGGCTTGAGTGCCAGCGCCTCTTATATTGCTGCACCTGCAGCCATACGCGCCGCCATTCCCGAAGCGAATATCGGCCTCGCCATGCTGGCATCCCTTGGGATTACCTTTCCGGTGAACGTGTTAATCGGTTTACCCTTGTACCAACACTGGATTATGCAAATAACGGGATAATGCTATTGCACGAGGGAGACCGAGGTATCCCTTTGTATATCCCATCATTCAGGTTTATTTGAGTGATGCTCGGCTTTATCTTGATACATTGCCCTGTCGGCGGCATCGAGCAAATCCTCAAGATTGATATCCAATTCAGGCGACCAATGGGCTACACCTATACTGCTCACTAAGGTAGGTTGCTGTGGATGCTGTTGATTATATTGCTCTAGTAATGATTGAAAACGCTCAATCGCAACATGCACTGCATCTATCTTCACAAAACTGAGCAGTACCACAAATTCATCGCCCCCCAGCCTTGCAATCACATCGGATTCCCGAAATGCCGCCATCAACAGATGGGCAAAATCATAGAGCACTTGATCGCCTTTACGGTGACCAAAAGAATCATTGAGTTCCTTAAAAAAATCGAGGTCAAAAAACACTAACGCAGCCTGAGAATTTATTCGTCGACAACTAGCAAGGGATTGAAAAGCAAGCTGTTCAAATCCACGTCGATTAGAAATCATCGTTAAGGGATCTAAGGTATTTAGCGAAATAGCCAACAACTCAGCCTCAACCATCTGCCCAAGATCAGTGAGAGTTTCGATATCATCGGTGCTAAATTCCCGAGGCTCATTGCCGATTAAGCACAAAGTTCCGACCCGATATTCACCACGAATCGTCAAAGGATAACCTGCATAAAAACGAATATGGGGAGACTGAGTGACTAAAGGGTTATCGTGAAAACGAGGATCCATTTGGGCATCGTTAACAATAAAAATTCCATCATGATTAATAGCATGGCCACAAAAGGAAATATCCCTTGATGTCTCAGTCACCTCCAATCCTTGACAGGATTTAAACCATTGCCGACTGGCATCCACCAACGTCACCACACATATAGGTAGCGCAAAAATACGCCGAGTTAGCCGCGTTATACGGTCAAACCTTTCTTCGGCATCGGTATCAAGTATATTCAATGCCTTTAAGGTGGATAAACGTTGCAACTCATTATCAGGGATGGGAGGTAATTGCATAGATCGCTCCGCAAATGGCTTACTATCAAGCGTAGACCAACAACTTGAGTCATGTTTTACTTACTCAAGTATGGCCTGATAAATGGCGAGTATCCGCTCCGCATGGGCAGCAACATCGGCGTAGGGCAACTTACCGGATTTTTGCTGCAAAGTGAGGCGATGATTTTCATCCCTTAACCAGCAATAGCTTTGGGTAAGATGTTGCGCGCTCATCAAAGGCAGGAGCTCAAGCTCGGCCAGCACACCAAAAATACGCACATTATCAGACCAAATTGATAACTCAGGGTATTCATGGGCATTAGCGAGCACCAGGTATTGGGCGATAAACTCAATATCCGTGATCCCACCGGGGCTTTGTTTTAAGTCAAACTCGCCTTCACTGACTTTAAGTAAATGGTCACGCATCTTCTGACGCATCTCACGTACCGCTTTTTTAAGCTCGTCTTTATCCCGTGATTGCTCTAAAACACAAGCGCGGATCTGGCTGAATTTGACAGCCAAACTATTATCACCAAAAACAAAACGTGACCTAACTAAGGCTTGATGCTCCCAGGTCCAAGCCTCCTGCGTTTGATACTCGCCAAAGCGCGCAATCTCACTCACCATTAAACCCGATGAGCCAGACGGACGCAGGCGCATATCCACTTCATAAAGCTCACCCGAAGTGGTTCGCGTCGAGAATAAATGCAAAATACGTTGGGCAAGTTTGAGGTAAAAATGGCCCACTTCGATGGGTCTCTCACCATTGGTCAAGCTATTGGCCATATTTTCTGGCGCTTCATACAGAAAGACCAAATCCAGATCCGAACCATAACCCAGCTCAATCCCACCTAACTTGCCATAACCAATCACCGCAAAACCGGTGTCGCTGTTATCGTCAAGATAGCTTGGCACACCATGGCGTACTGCCACTTGCTGCCATGCCTGCATCACCACTTGTTCGATAATGGCTTCGGCTAAAAAGGTCAAATGGTCACTCACCTGCATCACAGGTAATACTCCGGTGACATCGGCGGCGGCGATTTTCAGTTGTTGCGACAGCTTAAACTGGCGCAGCGCCTCCATTTGCTGTTCCATATCATCCTCAGGCACCCGCAGCAGATACTGGCGCAGCTCACTGGGATAATCATCAAGCGAAGTTGTATCGTACAGATGCGCCGGATCGATAAGCTCATCGAGCAACATAGGAAACTTAGCGAGCTGCGCCGCAATCCAAGGGCTGGCACAGCACAGGCTCACCAGTTGCTGGCGGGCGCCGGGATTTTCGCATAGCAACTCAAGATAAGTAGTGCGTGTTAAAATTTGCTCTAGCACTTTAGATACGGGCTCAAAAGCCGCCGACGGGCTTGGTTGATTGAGCAGCTCGTCGAGTAACCTTGGCATTAATTTATCGAGGGTTTCACGTCCACGTGGGCCAATCGAGCGTTTAGTCACGGTTTCACGCCAACGACTCAGTAAAGGCCAGAGTTTATCGTCATCAACCTGTTGCTCAGCTAACAAGTTAATTGCGTGATCATCTTGCTGCACGTTCCACAGCTGCGCTGTCCAATGCTCGGCTTTCTCCTCCCCCTCTTCGCCACCGACCGTTGCCTTAAAGTGACGATGAATTTTCGCCATCGCCGCCTCAATATGGGTACGAAGGTCAATTTCATTGGTCATATCGAGCACGTAGCAGAGCCTAGCCCAATCGAGCGCATTATTCGGCAAGGTTTGCGTCTGTTTATCATCAATCGCTTGCAAGAGGTTCTCGACGCGACGTAGCAATAAATAACTGTGCTTAAGCTCATCGACTGCGAGATATTCAAACTGCCCAAGGCTATAAAGGGTATCCATGGCACCAAACAGGCTTTGCTGGCGCAGCGCGGGCTCACGACCACCACGGATCAACTGGAAGCTTTGCACCACGAATTCCACTTCGCGGATGCCGCCCGCGCCAAGTTTAATATTATCGGTCAACTGACGGCGGCGAACTTCTTGAGCGATGAGCTGCTTCATTTTGCGCAGGGATTCAATGGCCGAAAAGTCGATATAGCGGCGATAAACAAAGGGACGCAGCAGACTGTGTAACTCGTCGGAAAAATGGTTCCAAGGCCCGAGTGAACGGGCTTTCACCATGGCATAACGCTCCCAATCACGCCCCTGCTCTTGGTAATAGTCCTCAAGACCACTAAAACTCACCACTAAAGGACCGCTCTCACCATAAGGACGCAGGCGCATATCAACACGGAATACAAAACCATCAACGGTAATTTGGTCGAGTAGATTGACGAGCCTCTGCCCCATGCGGATGAAAAACTGTTGATTATCAAGGCTACGACGACCGCCAACGGTTTCACCATGTTCTGGGAAAGTAAAAATCAGGTCGATATCGGAGGAAAAGTTCAGCTCACGGCCACCGAGTTTCCCCATGCCCAAAATTAGCAGCGGTTGGGGATTACCCGCCTTATCCATTGGCGTACCGTATTGAACACACATCTCCTTGTAAAGCCAATCTCTTGCGCCTATCACTAGCGCCTCAGCGAGCGCAGAAAGATCGAGCAAAGATTCCTCTAAGCTGGCGTAATCTAAAAAGTCTCGCCACGCTAAACGCACCATTTGATAATTGCGAAATCGGCGCAGTAGGCGTTTTGCCATATCTTCATTAATGGCACTGGCTAATTGCTCACGTAACTGTCCATCAAACCGTTTTCGTTCAACTTGCTGCAAATCATCGGCAAACAAGGCGTTAATCCACTCTGGAGAGCGGGTTAATTGGGTTGCGATATAATCGCTTAGTCCCAAAACCGTTTTCAATTCTTGCTGCTGGGCAGCAGTTAAATTTGCCAGTCCTTCTGACCATACTTCAGCAAGGCGTGCCCAATGACGCTCAGAGGCTTGAGTAATGAGGGGAGACAATGACTTATTACTGTCTTTTTGCACGGCCATAATAATCCCTAACAAATTTAAATATCGACATATTATGTCGCAAATGATATAGAATGAAATCGCATCAGGTTTAACATAATTGCCATGCCTTAATGCGTGTGTCTGCAAATGGCAAAACTGAGCTTACCCGCAAGAAAGCAACCCCTCTTTCTTGACTATTTAGGGTACTATAACCTGTGAGGCAAACATATTGGGCAAGTTGATTATTATTGTCCGCCAATATTTGGGTTTTATTTCAGCACTTTTGGAGAAAACATGGCAGGAATGCTAATGCGTGTTCTCACGTCGATGCTCATTTTGGCCGCGGTCTTATCGCTGACGGGTTGTGGCGATGATCGGCCGGAGAAAATTGAGAAGTATCAACAACTCACGGAGCAGCGTCTCACAACACTCAATACAATGCTCGATGATGGCCAAATCCGTAATGCCAATCTGCTCAAGCAATACAGCAGCTTGCTAAAACAGCAAAAGCCCGATTTAGCGCCATTAGTGGATGAATTAGCCAAGGATGCAACCGCCGAAGGGCCCATGTTTTCTTCGCTCAAACGCCGCTTAGGTGATGCCCAAAATTCGGCCAACTTTACCGATCTCGATCAACAATTAGCCGAGGTAGAAAATCTCTATCAAGCTGCCGATCCTAGCCTGTATAACGACATGCTATCCGATCCCGTGAACGTGATAGCGGATATGTCAGAAGGCAAACTCGCCCGCGTCAATGCCATCAGCCGTGAAGCGGCGGCCCTTGCCAATAACGCCGAAGATTTTGGTCCTGGTAGCCAACTGGTGGGTAACCCAGCCTATGGAAGTTGGCAGACTGACTCTAGTGGCATGTCTTTCTGGGCTTGGTACGGCATGTATTCGATGTTTTCCAATATTTTCCAGCGCCCCATTTATTATGACCGCTGGTCCGGTAATCGTGGCTATAGCTATTACAACGACGTAGGTCGTTACCGCTACACTTCGCCAAAACAAGCACAAGCGCAGGAAAAAACCTTCGAACAGACTAAAAAACGTTTCGATTCGCAAGGAAAACGCTTCGATAGCCCCTATGCAAAATCGCGCACAGGTTCAACCGCTCTCTCCCGCGAGAGCACTAGCGCGCCAAAAGCGAATACTGCAAGTTCGAGCTCAGCGAATAAGTCGAGCGCGCAATCTGACAGTAAATTCCGCTCAAACTATTCTAAAGACAGCAGTTTCCGTAATTCCAGCAATCGCACTACCCGCAGTGTGCGCCGAGGCAAGTAACGTAAAGGATCTCCCATGACACTATTTCAGGATTTCGGTATCACACCAGAGCTAATCACTATACTCGCAATCGACCTCACGATTGCGGTTATCCTATTGACATTAATGCGTTATTTACAAGGATGGAGCGTTAGCGTCAACAGCAGCAAAGAACTGGCTGAACGCGATAACTTTGCCTTTGGTATCAGCACTGCTGGCGCTGTTGCCGCGTTAGGCATTGTGCTCACAGGCGCCATCACAGGTGCCGCAGCGCCCTCCTATTTAACTGAAGCGATAGGCATGAGTGCCTATGGTTTATTTGGTTTAATACTGATTAAATTCGGGCGTTTTCTACACGATAAAATCGCGTTAAATGAACTCGATAAAAATCAGCAAATTGTTAAAGGTAACGTGTCTGTCGCCATTGTGGATGCCAGTGTTGCTATCGCCACCGCAATCATTATTCGGGCAGTGCTGTTATGGGCTGAAGATTTAACAATCGACACTTTTATTGCCATCTTTAGTGCCTTTGCGATTTCACAACTCATGCTGGTGCTTCTCACCCGCTTACGTGAAAAACGTTTCGCAAGTCGTAACCAAGACTCATCAATGCAGCAGGCACTCGCTCAAGGCCATACCGCTGTTGCTATTCGCCACGCCGGATTTATGATCGCCATGGCACTCAGCTTTAATGCCGCGAGTCATTTTATCCTGTTCAATCCAACCGCCTATGTGACTAACATTATTGGCTGGTTAGTATTCTCCATCATCATGCTGGTCGTGCTGACGCTACTGCTGTTTGTGATCAAAAAACTGGTACTGGCACGGATCAATTTAGCGGATGAAGTCGAAAGACAGCACAATATTGGTATCGCTGCCGTGGAAATGGCCATCAGTATTGCAATCGCACTTATCCTCACGGCCCTAATGGCATAAACGCATGCACGAGTCACAATTAACCACTTCGGCGGCTAAACCTAGCCGCCTAGGTTGGTTCGATGATGCCCTATTACTGGGCATAATGGCCGTGCTCGCTGGGTGCGGTCTTATCTACGAATACCTGTTATCCCACTACGCAGGCCGGATCTTAGGCGCACTTGAGGCTGCCATCTATACCATGATCGGTCTGATGATCGTATCAATGGGGCTTGGTGCCTTTGCCGCGCGCAAAATTAAGGATGCGTTTTCCGGCTTTGTGGTGCTCGAACTCACCGTCGCGCTGTGTGGCTCACTCGCGATTTTGATCACCGCTGCCGTGATAGGTTTTGGCCAACAACTACCGATGATCATCGCCAGCACCTTGGGCTTGCCGCCGGATCAACTGCCCGAAGGTGGCATGATTGGCTCGCTACAAAAGCTTAGCGAATATCTACCTTATTTTTGGGGCGTGCTACTGGGCTTGATGATTGGGATGGAGATCCCACTTATCGCCAGGGTAAGACAATCCCTTTCAGATGAACACTTACTCCATAATGCAGGCACAATTTACGGCGCAGACTATATAGGCGCAGGTATTGGCGCGGCCATTTGGGTCGGCTTTATGCTAGCTATCGATATTCAACTCGCTGCCGCGCTAACCGCCAGCTTTAACTTGCTAGCAGGGTTTGTGTTTATCTGGCGCTTTTGGCCCAAGATCCAAAGAGCAAGATTATTGCTCACGGGGCATTTTGTGGTCACGGGCGTATTATTTTTGCTCGCCATTCAAGGGCCAAGCTGGGAACAGCAGTTCAACAATCTGCTCTATAAAGACAACGTGGTTTACGCTAAGGCCACGCGCTTTCAACAACTCACCTTTACCGAGCGCCTACGCGGTAATGGCCTATCCCCAGTTTACGCCTTGTATATCAATGGTCGTTTACAGTTTTCGAGTAGCGATGAACACATTTACCATGCATTTTTAGTTCATCCAACCCTTGCGGCTAGCGCTCGTCATAACAAGGTATTAATCATTGGCGGCGGTGATGGACTGGGCCTAAAACAAGTACTACGCTGGGAACCTGAGCAAGTAACCCTACTCGATCTTGATGCAGCGCTGGTGCAACTGTTTAAATCCCCCGATCCTGATATGCCTGCGCGTTTAAGCCAAGCCCTGCTATCACTTAATGGCAATGCGTTTAACGATCCTCGTGTAACGGTAATCCACGATGATGCCTTTAACGGGGTCGATAAGCTAATTGCGAAAGGGAATAAATATGATGCGATTATTGTGGATTTACCCGATCCCAGCCATCCGGATCTAAATAAGCTCTACTCGGATTATTTCTATCGCAAACTGAAGGAACTAATCAGCAGTGATGGCGCTCTGACAGTACAGTCAACGTCACCCTATCATGCGCAAAAAGCCTTTATTTCAGTAGCAAGAACCTTGGCATTGGCGGGATTTGATGTAAAACAATATCACCACAATGTCCCTAGTTTTGGCGAATGGGGTTGGAGTATTGCCACTCTATCTGGAAAGGATGCTCAGCATCGTCTAGGCGAGCTGACCACACTACCGATAGTGGATGACTGGTTAACCTTAGGTTTAGTTAAAGGCGCGTTTGAATTCCCTGCCAATTTTTATCAGGATGCGACCAATATTAAGCCCAATGAACTGGGGTCATTACAGTTGTACCATTATCATCAACAGGCTTGGTCCGAAACCCAAGGACTGGATCTTTTTTAACGGATAAAGATAGTGCTTGACATATTATGTCTCAGTGCTATCTTTGAACACAGACATAATATGTCAATAAGGACAAATATGAATATCCATACTCTTGCTAATCACCTCAACAGCCTTGGCAATAATAGCCAAACCGGCTTCCAATTCGATTGCTATCCAATTGATGGTGAAGTCGAAGTGTTGCAAGTGAATGTGGTCGGCCGTGAAGAAATCCCGGTATTTGTATCGGTTACGGACAACCAAATTCTCTGCATCAGCTACCTGTGGGGTGAAAACGAAGTAAACCAAGAACGTCGCAGTGAAATGTTTGAAACTATGCTCGAATTAAACATTCCAATGCCGCTGTCAGCCTTTGCCAAGATTGATGACAAATATGTGGTTTACGGCGCGCTGTCTCTGCAATCTAGCATGCTCGAAATCGAGCAAGAGCTAGCAGTATTATCCGATAACTGTTTAGAAGTTATCGATGAAATGGTCGACTATCTGAAATAAGGAGCCACAACATGGGCATTCTGAATAAAATTTTAACAGCGTTTCGCGGTGGTGCCACCGAAGTTGGCCAAAGCATCGTAGACGCAAACTCAACTCGTATTTTCGAACAGGAAATCCGTGACGCCGAGAAGCACCTAACCAACGCTAAACGCGAACTGACCGATGTAATGGCGAAAGAAATGCAAGCCAGCCGTGAAGTTGACCGCCTAAAGCGTTCGATTACAGAGCACGAAGGTTATGTCGCCCAAGCTTTAGATAAAGGCAATGAAGCTTTAGCGATTGAAGTTGCAGAAAAAATTGCTCAATTAGAGCAAGAACTGGCTGAGCAACAAACCGCAAATGATAGCTTCAGCGCCCATGCAGTGCGCCTAAAAGATTTAGTGAAGAAAACCGAGCGTCAACTGTCTGATTATCAACGTCAGTTAAGCATGGTTAAAACCACCGAAAGCGTGCAAAAAGCCACAGCGACGATTACCGATTCTTTTGCCTCAAGCAACTCTAAACTGCTGAATGCGAAAGATTCATTAGAGCGTATTAAGGCTCGTCAGCAACAGTTTGACGACAGACTGAAAGCCGCTGAAACCTTAGCCGAAGAAGGTAGTGATAAATCATTGCAGGCTAAGTTAGCCGAAGCGGGTATCGGTGAGCAAAAATCGAATGCTAACGCTGTGCTTGAGCGTATCAAGGCACGTAAAAGCTAATTTATGATTGACCAAACGCCGAGTACCAATGGGACCATCACCCCCTATTGTGCTCGGCTTTTTTATTTTAGGTACACCAACATTCACATCAATCCAGACTAACTCATGGGTTAGTTCAGGACATTGGCGCACTGCTTAGGAGCGAATATGGGATTTTTTAACAGTATTTTTGGCAAAAAAACGCCGCCAGCGCGTGAACTCAATCATCCCTCTGCGCTCAAAGTGGGCGATATGATCTCCATCGATAATAGCTTTGCATTACCGCCACAGTTGCGCGGGCAGCAACTCAAAGTTGAAGCCGTCAATACCTATGAGTTTGAACGCAATCAACAAACTGAATGGGTACTTAAAGGGCATGGTAGTGACACCTTGTTTTTAAGCATCGAAGAAGACGATGAAACTTACCTCGCTTTTTCCCTTAAAATTACCCGCGCCCAGGTTGAGCAGATATTCGACCTAGAGCAATTTAGTACCCTGTTTGACGAACCCGGCCACGCCGAACTGACCACACAAGAGTTATCGCCAGCGTTAGCGGAACAACTCGAGCAATGGTTAGGTAAGCAATACCACCAAGTGAGTTTTGCCCTCTTTGGATACTTCCACCGTGAAGATTATCGAGGACTAAAACCGCCGCAGGATGCTAATGGTGCAACCGGTGAGCCCTTCGAATATTATTTACTGCTCGATGAGGACGAAAGTCGCGCTGTAGAAGTTGAAGTGTATGAAGGCGGCGATACGGATGTAGTACTTACCTTATACCGCCCACTTACGGATATTCGCGATTACTGGCCTGGTCAATAAAGTTTGACATAAGATAAAGTGCGCGACTCGCACTTTATCTTTTAAGCCATTACAATCCCAATAGAATTCGCTCGATTTGTGCGGTTGATAGCAACAGGTAAAACCTAATGAGTAAAACGAAACACCCTCTCCCAGAGCAATGGCAGAAGAACCAAGAAGCCGCAAAGGCAACTCAAGTGGCCTTCGATCTCGATGAAAAGTTTCAATATTCTATTCGTAAAGCCGCGCTTGATGCGGGTGTAAGCCCCTCAGATCAGATCCGTACCATTTTGGGATTGAGTGTTTCAAAACGTCCCACACGCCCCCGTTTAACCGTGTCACTTAACGCCGATGACTATGTTCAACTTGCCGAAAAATACGGCTTAAGTGCCGATGCCCAGCTTGAAATTAAGCGTCGAGTCCTTGAAGATCTCGTGCGTTTTGTTGCTGAGGATTAATTTTTTATTGGTGTCATTCCGCATTGAAATCGGGATTCAGTGGTTCGAGCATTTTAAGTCGAGCGATTTATCACAAAGTTAATTTACTCATAGCGTAAACTCTTTTACCTTAGACATTCGCCTTAAAACACAGGGATCATGTTAGGCATGACAGATAAAACCCCTTGGTCACTCCGCTCTGTAGGTAACCCCTCTCCCATTGAAATCGCTATGATGTTGCTATCGCTGCTCTCGGTCATCATAGTGCTAGTAATGACCTTTGGGCGCCTCGATAAAGAAACCTACCGCTTGCTGTTTTTTATTGATACCACGATTTGCATGATTTTTATGGTCAATTTTTTTGCTGGCCTATTCCGAGCGCGGGACAAACTCTTTTACCTGCGTCACCATTGGATCGATTTTATCGCCAGTATTCCCGCCATTGAGGCACTGCGAATTGCACGGGTATTCCAAATTCTGCGGGTTATCCGTTTAATCCGCATGAGCCGCTCTTTCCTTATTCCCTTGATAAAACAGCGTAAACAAGCCACGCTCGCGAGCTTATTGGTCGCGATGGTGACAATTTTAACCTTCGCTTCTATCATCATTTTGATTATTGAAAGCGGCACTGAAGGGGCCAATATCCAAACCGCTGAGCAAGCCATTTGGTGGGCATTAGTCACCATTTCAACCGTAGGTTATGGCGATTTCTACCCAGTCAGCACCGCGGGTCATATTGTGGGTGGAATCGTGATTGTCAGCGGAGTGAGCTTTTTCGGGGTGATTTCGGGGTATATGGCTTCCGTGTTTGTCGCACCGGACGAAAGCGAACGCCAAGAGCGCCAAGATGCCCATAAGGCCGAAATAAAGTCAGAACTCGAGCTTGCCCTTGCAAGAATGGAAGAAAACCAGCGGCAAATGGAGCTCAATCAGGCACAGATGCTGGCCAAAATAGCTGAATTAAAACAAGCACTCGAAGATAAAAAAGGTTAGGAGCTCACCGAACTCCTAACCTAATTCCGCTCGATGATTACCAATAAGTGATTTGTTGAATGGCGTTTTGTCTTGAGGCTTCCATCGCAAATAACAAGCTTTGCTGCTTATCCTCCAGCCAGTCGGCTAAATCAATCCCAAGCGATTTGGCCGCAAGTGTTAATTGTTGATAGCAGGCCAAGGTTCGAATTCCTAGCACCAGATCCTGCCATGGAGCCCTAAAGGCATCGCGAGATTTAGCCTCATATAAGAGCCCATACGCCTGCCCGACTTGAATGCTTTCATCGAGCAAAACCGCACACAGTAAATAATCCTCAGCAGTCATTGCCTTATCGCTGGGCATAGCTGCGAGTATTGCTCGCCATGATGCTTCCTGCGCATTATCGGCATGTATCATCAACCCAAGTTCCACAGGTAATGCTATTTCCCCTGCGCTGATATCCAATAAGATTGCAACGATAGCCAACTGTAATTGACCGTATTCCACTTGTTGCCAGAGCGAAGTTAAACGCGCCGCCACACCTAGCGCATCAAACTGTTGCTGCAATCGTTGCATCAAGGCTTGATGGGAATCGAGTCGACTAAACAAGCCTTTTTGACCTCCGAGTAACGCGGCTAGCGCCTGTGCATCTTCGATAAATTCAAGTTGCGATTCAATCAGGCTAAATTGCTGAATTAGCTCAGCGTTAGCAAGACCAAACTGACTTAAGGTCATGCGCAGTAAACGAATACAAGCACGCATCCGCCACCAAAGGGCAATCTTAGCTTCATTATCTTGTTCTTCGGCAATCATAGCTTCGAGCAACTGCCAACGTTCGAGCGCGGTTTCCAGCAGCACTTGGCAGGTAGCCGTTAAATCCTGTTGATGGGGTTGATGCAGATTGAGATCTACTGGCACAAGAAGCGGCAAAAACTCGAGGGCACTTAAGGTTAATGGCGTAGATTGCCCAGCGAGTCGATAGCCTCGCTGCGCCTTACTGGCTTTACCTAAACGCACCGGAATCGTGCTCGCAACCTGAGTAGCGAGCACTAATAGCGCACTGGCATCACCACTTAACAGTTCAAATTCCAGTTCACAGAGCGCCTCATGTTGGCCATTTGCACTTATCTCGCCAATGTCTAAGGCAACTTCAACGACACTGTCTCCTACTGTCACATGCCAAGCACGGCGATAAAAATCAGTATGAAACACGCAGCCAAGCTCGGCTTGTACGGCGGTTAAATCGGCATTTAAGGGCCAAATGCTCGTGGGGAACAGGCTTAAATCAGGGCTATCGGCTTGAATGGTGACATTATATTCGGGGCGAGAATGGATACCTCCAACGACTTGCCCCGCCGTTTTGATGGTTTGTTCTTTATGTCCATCGAAACCGCGCACCCGCAATCCCATGTCCCATTGACGTAATTGCAATGTGGGCGTGTCAAAATAACCATTGGTTAAACGACGTTTCCCTTGCGGTATGGCGCCATCTAAGCTATCTAACTTATTTATCAGGGATTCTTGAAATTTAGGTAAGAAAAACAGTTTTAATTCAATCTCAGCATTCATTACTACACCGCTCATTTTGTCATCAAACATTCATTGATGTGTCATTTTTAATTCATAATGTCACAAATCTGTCATAAAAAACTCGTAGGATTTGGTTTTGAAGTTGGTATAGAACCCGTTAGAATAAACCTGTGGTTTTTTGTCAAAAAAACACAGTTTCAATATGCGGACGCATGGGTTAACATGCGCCCGCTTTTTCCAATAATGGAACAATCTAAATAGGTAAACGGCAATGCCAGTAAACTCTATTTTGGGCGTGTTTGCAAAATCGCCAATCAAGCCCCTGCAAGAGCACATGGACAAAGTCTACGATTGCGCATCGTTACTGGTCCCCTTTTTCGAAGCCACCATCACAGGTAACTGGGATGGCGCAGTTCAAATTCGTAAGCAAATCAGCTTAGCAGAAAAGCAAGGTGACTCACTCAAACGTGAAATTCGCCTCACGCTGCCTAGCGGTTTATTTATGCCTGTTGAACGTACTGATCTATTGGAACTTTTAACACAACAAGACAAAATCGCTAACAAAGCTAAAGATATCTCTGGCCGTGTTATTGGCCGTCAACTGCTAATCCCTCAGGCTTTGCAAGTCCCCTTTATTGCGTATTTACAACGTTGTATCGACGCTGTAGGTCTTGCACAACAAGTCATTAACGAGCTCGATGATTTGCTCGAAGCAGGTTTCCGTGGTCGTGAAGTCGATTTTGTGGCCAAAATGATCAACGAACTCGATATCATCGAAGAAGATACTGACGACTTACAAATTCAGCTGCGTCGTCAATTATTTGCGTTGGAATCAGAATTGAATCCTGTCGATGTGATGTTCCTCTATAAAACGATTGAATGGGTCGGTGGTCTTGCAGATCTTGCCGAACGAGTCGGTTCGCGTCTTGAGCTTATGCTGGCTCGCGTTTAATAAATAAGGTTATCAAGGTATCAATATGGTTGATGCAGGTATGGAGGTGGCTAACGTTTTAGCCACTAATGGGCAATGGCTTATTGCCATTGCGGCCGCGTTTGGTTTTCTTATGGCGTGGGGTATTGGCGCTAATGACGTCGCCAATGCGATGGGAACCTCTGTAGGTTCTAACGCTATTACGATTAAGCAAGCGATTATTATCGCGATGATCTTTGAATTCTCAGGTGCGTTTTTAGCAGGGGGAGAAGTTACTAATACCATTCGAAGCGGTATTGTTGACTCGAGCTATTTTACTGAAACACCTGAATTGCTAGTGTATGGCATGATTGGCTCGCTGTTAGCCGCAGGTATTTGGTTAGTCGTCGCATCAGCATTAGGCTGGCCAGTATCAACGACACATTCTATTGTGGGCGCGATTATTGGTTTTGCTGCTGTTGGTGTGGGTACAGATGCTGTTGCTTGGGAAAAGGTTGGCGGTATTGTTGGCTCTTGGGTCATCACCCCTGCAATTTCTGGCTTTATGGCTTTTATTTTGTTCCAAAGTACTCAAAAGTTGATTTTCAACACTGATGATCCACTTGCTAACGCCAAACGCTATGTGCCTTTCTACATGGCATTTGCCGGATTCATTATGGCGTTGATGACCATACTTAAAGGTCTTTCCCATGTGGGTCTGCATTTCTCTGTTACAGAATCCTATTTACTTGCTGCTGTTATTGCAGCCGTTGTTGGTATCGTAGGTAAAATTGCAATTTCACGTTTAAAAATGAGCGACAAGGCTAACCGCCAAACGATGTTCGCTAACGTTGAGAAAGTGTTTGCAATTTTAATGGTATTGACCGCCTGTTGTATGGCTTTCGCCCATGGTTCAAACGATGTGGCTAACGCGATTGGCCCATTAGCTGCGGTTGTATCGGTCGTGAACAGTGGCGGTGAAATCGCCTCCAAATCGCCATTAGTTTGGTGGATCCTGCCTTTAGGTGCCATCGGTATCGTGATGGGTCTAGCTATTTTTGGTCAGCGCGTGATGCAAACCATTGGTAAAAACATCACTCACTTAACTCCAAGTCGCGGCTTTGCAGCTGAATTAGCAGCGGCAACAACCGTTGTGATTGCATCAAGTACAGGTTTACCTATCTCTACAACCCAAACCTTAGTGGGCGCGGTATTAGGTGTGGGTATGGCCCGAGGTATTGCAGCAATCAATATCGGTGTTGTGCGTAATATTGTTGTATCTTGGGTGGTGACTTTACCTGCCGGTGCCGGTCTATCAATCATCTTCTTCTTTATGATTAAAGGAATCTTTAACTAAAGAAGCACAAAACGGCTATGGCAATCTTGCTGTAGAAACACGCTAAACCCAGAGGAATCGCTAGCATGGATGCGGCAAAGTTGAGGGAAGTCTATGACTTCCCTCTTGCATTGCACGCCTCAAATCCATAGCATGTGGTCACTATTTCGTTGATGAGAATACAAAAGTG
The DNA here is from genome assembly GCF_022410515.1 of Shewanella cutis. Taxonomy (GTDB): domain Bacteria; phylum Pseudomonadota; class Gammaproteobacteria; order Enterobacterales; family Shewanellaceae; genus Shewanella; species Shewanella cutis. The sequence goes on from NZ_JACSDI010000001.1 coordinate 780,628, forward strand.
TTAAGAATGCTGACTCTGGTGGGAATAATGCTACTCTCCCCCAACCTGCTGGCCGAAGGCCAATCCCGCTATATCTCGGATAACGTGTTTCTTTATCTTCTTAATGGCCCAGGTACTGATTACCGTATTTTGGGTTCGATTGAGGCAGGGCAACCCATTACGCTTCAGGGTGAAACCCAAGGCGATTACTCAAAAATAGTCGATCATAAAGGTCGCGAAGGTTGGGTGCCGACCAATTTAATCAGTTCAACCCCGAGTTTTCGTGAGCAAGTATCAACATTGACAAATGAGCTAAACGAAGCGAAAGCAAAACTGGCTGAAGTGTTAAATTCGACGGGTAACCAAACCGATGAGGTTGCTGAACTTAAAGCTCAGTTAGCAGAAGCACAAACCATGCTTGCTAAAGCCAATCAAGAGCGTGAAAACCTCAAAATAGCGGTTGATCATAGCGCCCAGGAAGCACAATTTGCCCTATGGCGTGAAGGTGGGATTATTGCCGCTGCAGGTTTAGTCGTCGGGGTGATCTTGGTTTATCTGCCAAGACCACAGCGCCGCAATAAAAAGCGTTGGATGTAATTTTTACGCTAACGGCCTCTAAATAAACGCAAAAGCCAGTGTATTCAAACACTGGCTTTTTTGTCAATCAAGCGTTACATCTAGCTATTAATACCAATCACATTAAATATCTAATCAGTTCAGAGCCTCACAGGCATCTCAATCCAAGGCGCATTGACGAAGAAATGGTTATTCCCTTTTAAGTCAATGTAACACGGGAGTGAGATGCCTATGATGCTCCCGAAGGGCGGGGTTGAACGGGCTTTATACTGCGTTTAAGGCTTTCAACAGAGCACCACTATGCCTTCAAGCCTTCGCCTTGTCTAAAGCCCGTTTAACTCCCGCTGAATGAACAGATATTTAATACGATTGGTATAACAAGCTAATCAAACAATCTTCACATTCTTTCGCGCTATAGTGTTGTCGGTCACATTTTGGTTGTATAATCTGCGCGCGCAAAGCTTCATATTGTATACAAAATATCAAATGCGTTTCGCGCCCCCCATTTTTGTTTCAACAATAGAGCCGAAAACAACTGGCCAAGATGGAAGCGATTACTATGTTCAAAGCGAGTGAAGTGCTGGCAGGCCGCTACGATTCTGCCAATCTCGACGAACTGTTCAAAGCTGTCACCGACAACTACATTGTCGATGAAGAACAATACTTGTCAGAGCTAATCAAACTAGTCCCCTCCAGTGATGAAGCCATCGAGCGCGTCACTCGTCGTGCCCACGAACTGGTCAACAAAGTTCGTCAATTTGAGAAAAAAGGCTTAATGGTTGGCATCGATGCCTTCCTACAGCAATACAGCTTAGAAACTCAGGAAGGTATCATCCTGATGTGTTTAGCCGAAGCCCTGCTGCGTATTCCCGATGCGGCCACCGCCGACGCCCTGATTGAAGACAAACTTTCAGGTGCTAAGTGGGATGAACATTTGAGCAAGAGCGATTCGGTGCTGGTTAACGCCTCCACTTGGGGCCTGATGCTCACCGGTAAAATTGTTAACTTAGATAAAAAAATCGACGGTACGCCAAGTAACCTATTAGGCCGTTTAGTCAATCGTTTAGGCGAGCCCGTGATCCGCCAAGCCATGATGGCCGCGATGAAAATCATGGGTAAACAGTTCGTTCTCGGCCGCACCATGAAAGAAGCGCTCAAGAACAGCGAAGACAAGCGTAAATTAGGTTACACCCACTCCTACGATATGCTGGGTGAAGCCGCGCTGACGCGTAAAGATGCCGAAAAATACTTTACCGATTATGCCAATGCGATTACCGAGTTAGGCGCCCAAAGCTATAACGAAAGTGAATCTCCACGCCCAACGATTTCAATTAAGTTGTCGGCATTGCACCCACGTTACGAAGTCGCTAACGAAGACCGTGTACTGACCGAGCTGTATGACACCGTTATTCGCCTGATTAAACTCGCGCGCGGGTTAAATATCGGTATTTCTATCGACGCCGAAGAAGTTGACCGTCTCGAACTATCATTAAAACTGTTCCAAAAACTGTTTAATTCTGAAGCCACTAAGGGCTGGGGATTACTGGGTATCGTGGTGCAAGCTTACTCTAAGCGCGCCCTGCCGGTGCTGGTATGGTTAACTCGCTTGGCGAAAGAGCAAGGCGATGAAATCCCGGTTCGCTTAGTGAAAGGCGCTTACTGGGACAGCGAGCTTAAATGGGCGCAGCAGGCAGGCGAAGCCGCTTACCCACTCTACACCCGCAAAGCTGGTACCGACGTTTCTTACTTAGCCTGTGCGCGTTACCTGTTATCCGAGGCCACTCGCGGCGCGATTTATCCCCAATTTGCTAGCCACAACGCACAAACCGTTGCGGCAATTTCCGATATGGCGGGCGATCGTAACCACGAATTCCAACGTCTACACGGCATGGGACAAGAGCTGTACGACACTATTCTGTCGGAAGCGGGCGCGAAAGCGGTACGTATCTACGCTCCAATCGGTGCCCATAAGGATCTGCTGCCCTACTTAGTGCGTCGCCTGCTAGAAAACGGTGCCAACACCTCGTTCGTGCACAAACTGGTCGACCCGAAAACGCCTATTGAGTCTTTAGTGGTTCATCCGTTAAAGACATTGACCGGCTACAAAACCCTGGCTAACAACAAAATCGTTTTACCTACCGACATCTTCGGTAGCGATCGCAAAAATTCCAAGGGACTCAATATGAACATCATTTCTGAAGCAGAGCCATTCTTCGCGGCCTTAGACAAATTCAAATCGACGCAGTGGCAAGCTGGCCCTCTGGTTAATGGTCAAACCTTAACTGGTGAGCACAAAACCGTGGTTAGCCCATTCGATACCACTCAAACTGTGGGTCAAGTGGCCTTTGCCGACAAAGCAGCTATCGAACAAGCTGTTGCCTCTGCCCATGCGGCTTTCGGCTCTTGGACTCGTACGCCAGTGGAAGTGCGCGCCTCGGCACTGCAAAAGCTGGCGGATCTGTTAGAAGAAAACCGCGAAGAACTGATTGCCCTCTGTACCCGTGAAGCGGGCAAGAGCATTCAAGACGGTATCGACGAAGTTCGTGAAGCCGTAGACTTCTGCCGTTACTACGCAGTACAAGCCAAGAAGCTGATGTCAAAACCTGAACTGCTCCCAGGCCCAACAGGAGAGTTAAACGAACTCTTCCTCCAAGGTCGCGGTGTATTTGTGTGTATCAGCCCATGGAACTTCCCATTGGCTATCTTCTTGGGCCAAGTATCAGCAGCCCTAGCAGCGGGTAACACTGTAGTTGCTAAACCTGCGGAGCAGACGTCAATCATTGGTTACCGCGCAGTGCAGTTAGCACATCAAGCGGGTATTCCAACGGACGTGCTGCAATATCTGCCAGGTACAGGCGCCACCGTTGGTAACGCACTGACGGCTGACGAGCGTATCGGCGGCGTATGCTTTACCGGTTCAACAGGCACGGCCAAACTGATTAACCGCACGCTGGCAAACCGTGAAGGCGCGATCATTCCGTTAATCGCCGAAACCGGTGGCCAAAACGCCATGGTGGTAGACTCTACTTCTCAACCAGAACAAGTGGTTAACGATGTGGTTTCGTCTTCCTTCACCAGCGCGGGTCAACGCTGCTCGGCGCTGCGCGTACTCTTCCTGCAGGAAGATATTGCAGACCGCGTGATCGATGTGCTGCAAGGTGCAATGGATGAGCTAGTGATTGGCAACCCAAGTTCAATCAAAACTGACGTAGGTCCAGTGATTGATGCCACAGCCAAAGCCAACCTTGATGCCCATATCGACCACATTAAGCAAGTTGGCAAGCTGATCAAGCAAATGCCATTGCCTGCTGGCACTGAGAATGGCCACTTTGTGTCACCAACCGCCGTTGAAATTGATTCAATCAAAGTGCTTGAAAAAGAACACTTTGGCCCAATCCTGCACGTAATCCGTTACAAGGCATCTGAACTTGCCCATGTAATCGATGAAATCAACAGCACAGGCTTTGGCTTAACCTTAGGTATCCACAGCCGTAACGAAGGCCATGCCCTTGAAGTGGCGGATAAAGTGAATGTCGGTAACGTTTACATCAACCGCAACCAAATCGGCGCTGTGGTTGGCGTACAACCTTTCGGCGGTCAAGGTCTATCTGGCACAGGTCCAAAAGCCGGTGGTCCACACTACTTAACTCGCTTCGTGACAGAAAAAACTCGCACTAACAACATCACCGCCATCGGTGGTAACGCGACCCTGTTGTCACTGGGTGATAGCGACGCCTAAGCTTAAATCTAAGCCTTAGTTATTAACGAAAAGCCAGACTCTGTCTGGCTTTTTTATTGGGTAATGAATGCTTACAGCTAAATATAAATCTATAAATAATCATATTAATCAATTACTTTTTATCATTTTAGGAATAGTTTTAGATATATGAGCATTATGGGAGTCTTCGCATTTTCCATTTGAGTTCATCAATAAAAAATCAAAGTCGTGGGGCTTCACCCCACACCCGACCAAGGAGGACTGCTCGTCCTATCCTCCTTGGATGCTCCAAGACGCCCCTTCGGAGTTGAAAACCCCTCGGGCATTCGCTGTTCTTATGCTATCGCGTCAGACGCTCGTCCCTGATTCGACTGACGCTGCCTCGGCATCCATGCCTCGCCCACGCAACGAACACCAATGCCCTTCGGCAACTCCGAGGGGTATGGCGTACTCCTTTAGTTTTGAAGTTTTCTGTTATTTAGTAAAAATGTATATTCCATATTCATTTGTCTTAAAAATCAATGCTTAAAATTAAAAAACATAGACAAATTAGGTGCATACCATAGAATGTTTGAAAAAATTACTTCGACGTCTAAAACTATGATTCGACAAATAACCATAACCAATTTTCGCTCTATTCGAAAAGAAACTATTTCGTCAGAAGAGATTACAACTCTTGTTGGGCGGAATGATGCTGGTAAGTCAAATTTGCTGAGAGCTCTGAATTTATTCTTCAATGGCAAAACTGATTCAGACACAAACTACAATTTTGAGTCTGATTTCAACATCAATGCAATCGTGCATAAACGAAAAGCAAAAGAAGTCAAAGTTGAGTTAGTTTTAAAGTTGCCCCAAAGCTACCGCAAACCCAACAGTCCAGATACCGTGTATTGGAGTAAAGTATGGCGAGCTGAGGGTTTTCACGCTGAAGAGCAAAAGCTTTGCGAGTTAAAAGATGGAAGAATTATTAGCAAATCCGATTTCCCTGCAAGAAGTAAAATTCCATATTTGCTTAAGTGTATAAATTATATTTATATCCCAGCAATAAAAGACGCGAATTTTTTCAGGGATCTCCAAGGCCAATTGTATGATGTGTTAGCTGCAGCTTCGGAACAAGGATTGCACACTTCAGCGAAGAGTTTTGAGGCGGAAATTAATGAGCACATAAGTGAGTTAATGGGGGAAATCGACAGTACTTTTGCCAATAGTAACAATGAGGTAAGGTTACCCCAAAACTTAAGAAATATCTTTGGTGCATTAGAGTTTAATGCGGACAATATTCCTCTATCGCGTCGAGGTGATGGGATAAAAATACGACACATACCAATGATGCTTTCATTTATTGCATTAAAGCAGCAGAGTATAGGTACCAGAGTAGCGATCAGGCCTCAAATTTGGGGATTCGAAGAACCTGAAAATAACGTTGAATTTTCTACTTGTTTTGAACTGAATAACCAACTAATAAATGCTGTTAAAAAATATACCCAAATATTTATCACTACGCATTCCCCAGCTATATATTCTTTGTCTTTTAAAGATGCATTACCCAGTGGTATTAAGAGCGTCAGCTATTATGTTGATAAGCAGGGTGTCGATACCAAAATTCGTTCATGTAGTGAAGATGAGCTGCACGGTAACATAGGTTTCTTAAATTTAGTAACTCCGTTAATCGAAGAAAAGCGGAAAATATGGACAGAGCAAGAAGCAAAATATAAGGCTACTGTTGATTCCTTATCTTCCCAATTGTCTCTTTCATCTAAGCCTCGGATATTCCTTGAAGGACTTAGTGATAAGGCCGTAATAAATCGTATGCTTGAATATTTTGGAAAAAATAACGACGTTTACATAGATACTTCTGATGAAGATAACAATTCTGCAAATTCTGCAAGTGATAGAGCAAAAGCTTTCCACTTGTTGCAAAAGCATGCAAAAGAAAAAATTCAGGGACTCCTATTATTAGATGATGATGAAGCAGGGAAAAGTGCAACGAGGAATTTTACTGATTTCTTTGCCGGACAAACTTCAATGGTGCAGGCTGCGACTTATCCTCCATCTGATATACCCAAGATATTGATTAAAAAAGGATATATTTGGAAGGTTGAATTGGAGCATTTATACCCAGAGTCCATTTGGCAGTATGCTTTTCAACAATCTTGGATTGAATTTATTGCTGACGAAGAGCAAAAATTTACAGACTGTAAACGTAAAGAGCTATTTAACCATGAAATTAGCCCATTAACTTACAAAACTGATTTAACAGATTACCAGAAATTCATTGTGGATTACTCTTTTACGCATGACGGTAAGCGCCGTGTAAGTCTGCATATCGGAAGAATGACTGACGATGAACTTGAAAAGTTTGGTCTTGTAAGTGCATTTACTCCTGTAATTAATTTAATAATTAAAGCGCTCAAATTATAAACAGAAAAATTGACAGAAATAGGACAGACATAACTCTTTTGGGATTAATAGTTCACACAATAGCAACAGCAGTTCACCTTCCCCTGCGAAGTTGCTGAAGGGCGTTGAAGAAAATCGCGTGAGCGAGGCATGGATGCCGAGTTAGCTTTCGGACTCTCTGTTTAACATCAAGGGGATGTACCATCGGAAGCGTTAGCGATTTTCGCATAAGTACGAAGCCACTAATCAATGCATGTAACTTCGCTAGGGACGCCGGGGGATTTCCAAAAGGGGAACAGGCGTTTTTCCCCTTTTGGTCAGGTGTGGGGTGAAGCCCCACGACGTTGATTCACCTCGGCCCAAAGGCCGCCATCTAAAGATGGAACATCTACGGTCAGAGCCAAGCATCTAAAGCAATAGCATTAAGAACACTTAATCCCCAAATACCCCGCTCCGAGGTATGACCTTAACTCATTTTCTAACCACTTACCTGAAATGAATTTCCTCAAAATTGAGTCTCACCAAGCAAGCGGTTTCAAACCCAATGTGAGCGGCTTCAAAATGTGAATAGCCGAGATTTGAAAGCGATATGAGGGGATTGCGCCTAGAAGATAAAAACCTTCATAATCGCCATTCAATCAATTTTTCACGTTCCCAAGGTCACTTTCTCAAGGTTGCTATGACATTTTCGCTATTGGATATTTCTGCATTGACGTGGTTTATCGTTTCTTGGGCTGGCTATACCGCCTTTGCTCGGCGCAAAGCGAAGGACACTGACTGTATTGCCCGAGGTTTGCATAAGCACAGGATCTACTGGATGCTTGAGTTGATGACCCGAGGCGTGCGCGTCGGCGATGCGGCGTTATTAGCGAACCTTGAGCGTAATATTGCCTTTTTTGCCTCGACTACGCTGTTCGTGCTCGCGGGGGTATTAACCTTATTTGCACAGGTCGAACGCCTCGAAGCCGTAATCGCCACTATTCCCTATGCGACGCCACCAAATCATTCATTGGTACAAGTTAAATTAGCATTATTGGTGGTCATTTTTGTGATGGCATTTTTTCAATTTACCTGGTCGATGCGCCAATATGGCTTTGTAAACGTGATGATAGGCGCGGGCCCAATGGATAGCGAAGGCGCCAATGACAACCTCAAAGCCTACGCAAGACAAATGGCGACGGTGCAAGACCAAGCCGCCCACTCCTATAATTATGGCCTGCGGGCTTACTACTTTTCGATGGCCGTACTCTGTTGGTTTGTGCACCCGATACTGTTTATTTTGGCGAGTTTATTTGTGGTGGTCACGCTCTATCGCCGCGAATTTAAATCCCGCGCAGTCTTGGCCATTACCGCAGCTAAGGGGCATTTAGGCACAGAGTACCAAGCGCGAGAACCCCAGCGCCAATCCAAGTCGTCGTGATTTAGCCTATGACTGCGCCAATAAAGCGCAGTCTAATTCTTGTTCTATACTCATTGGGTTTATGACCAATCAACAATTGGAGTGAGCCATGAGTGATAATCTGTTAACAGTGGATGAAGTGTGCAAGTTGCTGGATAAGAGCCCGGCGACTATTAAACGCTATGCGCGGGAAAATCTGCTTAGCAGCGTGAAAGACGGTGAAGAATTACGATTCCCCGAAGAAGAGGTTAAACGTTATTTAGCCTTTTCTCAGCGCTTAGGAAAATAAGCCATCATAAACAGGTTTTCATGATTCATCCCCAAATGGACTTGGGATGCATCCCCCTCAGAGCGATTATTGTTGCAAAGCCTGCTGTAATTGCTTGTAGGATAAAAACTCCCGCTGCGACTCATTGAGGCCAAGTTCCGCCGCTAAAGCGACGAGCTGTGCCTCATACACCGGCAGCATGGCCTCATCATCGGTCATTATCGCCAGTTCAGCAAAGTCACCCAATCCTTCAAGCCTGTCTAAGGTTAAGTGAAATTGCCCTAAAAAATACACGCTGCGCCGCTTTTTAATCTCAAGCACACATTGATAACCTAAAGTACGGAGCATACTTTTGGCTTTATTGGCATCCGTGATATTGACCGCTTCACAGCGATCCTTCTCGGGGCCTTTGACGATCCAAAGCCGGATCCCTGAAGGCTGCATCTCACGAATGCACAGGCTTTTATGCTGCGCCGCTAACGACGCCGAGGGCGAATCAAAATAGCAGTCATGCTCAAGGTTATCCTCAAGCATCACCTCGGGGGATTTGGCGCTTAGGCGTGCCCAAAAGGCCTCACGATCTGCGAGCCGATACTTAAGCTCCACCTCAAACTTACCGTTAAAATGGGCGTTAATTTGCGGCGCAAGCGCTGCGGGCATTAGGTTATTCATCACATTATTCACTCTGATAACAAGACCTATCAACCTAGCCTGCGATAGAGTGCCTGATACGCAGCGCACTCCTTGAGCAGGCTTTGATGATTACCTGAAGCAACGATTTTACCCTCAGCCATAAGGTGGATTTGATCCATCTTGGCCATCGCCGTTAAGCGGTGGCTAATCATGAGTAGGGTTTTATCTTTAGAAAATTCAAATAATAAGCTTAAGATTTCACGCTCGGTACGCTTATCTAAGCCTTCGGTGGGTTCATCTAACAATAATAATGGCGCATCCCTCAGCAGTGCTCTCGCCACCCCGATACGGCGCTGCTCGCCGCCCGATAATTGCCGTCCGCCCTCACCAATCCACATATCTAAGGGTTTATCCCCCTTGAGTAAATCGCCTAAGCCAACTTGCTGTAAGACGTCGATAAAACGCTCGTCATTAGCGGTGCGCTTTTGCCCTACTTGCACAGGTAAGGCAATGGCGAGGTTCTCCCGCAACGTGCCTGCATACAGATAAATCCGCTGGCTCACTACTGTCATCGCCGATCTTAAGGCGGCCTCGCTATAGTCACTCAGTTGATGACCATCGAGGTAAATCTGACCGCTTTGCGCCTGCCACTCTCGGGTAATTAAGGACAATAAACTGGATTTACCACAGCCTGTTGCACCTAATAAAGCCACCTTCTGCCCCGGTTTTATCTCGAGGGATAAGCCCTGCAGCACACGCTGGTTTTCGTGATAGCCAAAGTAAATATCGTGGATCAGCAGTCCGCCAGAGGTGGCCTTAAGATCGGTATCTGCACTAAAACGAATATCACTTTGTTGCTCAGTAATTTCGTTAATACGCGTCGCCGCCAGCACACAACCAGACAAATGTTGAAAGGCGCCGGCAATCGGCATCATCATTTCGACGCAGGCCATAGTGGCAAATACCATCAAAGCGAACATCGGGCCGGGAGGCACGGCGTCCCCAACGCCATTGGCGGCTAAAAACAACATCATGATAAGCGCGGAGCCCGTTGCAATAATCAACATCGCTTGGCTTAAGGCGGTAATATTCGCCATCGCCGTTTGGCTGGCAAATAACGCTTGCTCGGCGTCATCAAGTTTTTGCCTATATCTAGCATTGGCACCAAATAAACTCAGCTCCGCTTGGCCTTGTAATATATCGAGTAACTGCACCCGATATTGGCGTTTGGTCTCCAGCATATTGCGGCTAGGTTGATGCCCGAGACGATAAAACAGCAGTGGTAATAACAACCAAACAAGGATCAAAAATAGACACAAACTTAAGGCGAGTTTGGCATCAAACCAAGCGAGAAAGAGATACAAAAGCCCTGTCATCAGTAAAGATGCCGCCATCGGTGTGAGCAGCCTTAAATACAAATGATCGAGCGTATCAATATCCGCCACAAGGCGGTTTAACATATCGGCGCGGCGCAGCCCTTGCAGATTTTTAGCACTTAAAGGAAAGAGTTTTCGCCATGCCCACACCCGTAGTTCAGTTAATAATTTAAAGGTCGCCTCATGGGTTGCTAGGCGCTCACCGTAACGACTGGCTGTACGGGCAATAGATAAAAATCGCACGCCCCCCGCTGGCGTAAAAAAGTTGAAGACTTGGGCGCTAACAAGAGTCAAACCGGCCACTGCCGTAGCCGATAAAAACCAGCCGGAAAGCGACAACAGCCCAATCCCCGCCATAAGCGTGGTGAGCGTGAGGATTAACCCCACGGCCATCATCACCCATTGGTGCGAGAACAGTCTAATAAAAGGAATTAACACTTTCATTGCGCCGCTCCTTCGGTTGAATTGGATGTTGCTATTAAGTCAATCTGGGTATCAACACGGCTCTGCGGCTCAACAGCGGCTAACTCAATATCTGCCACCGATTCGATATTTTCATGCAACATGGTTTGGAATAATCCTGCCTGCACAGAAAGGCTCGCAAAATCACCTCGCTGGACAATCAACCCCTTATCCAAGACTAAGATCGACTGCATGCGATCGAGCTGATCTAATCTGTGGGTCACCATAATGCACATCTTGCCCGCCATCGCACGGTTCAAGGTGAGTGTGAGGAGCTGTTCACTAACACTGTCTAAACTCGCAGAGGGTTCATCAAGGATAAACACCTGCGACGCCTGCGCTAATGCCCGCGCCAGTGCAATACGTTGTGCCTGCCCGACCGATAAGGTCGATGACTGTTCACCAATTGGTGTCGCTAAACCAAGGGGTTGCGTGCGCACAAATTCATGGATATTGGCTTGCTCTAGCAAGTGCCACACTTGCTCATCTGTGATATTAGGATTGGCTAGGGCCACGTTTTCCCGCACTGTGCCATGGAATAACTGTGGCTCCTGTCCAAGCCACGCTAACTGGCGCCGCCAATGGGCAAGATCGATGCTTGAGAGTTCAACACCATTAATGAGTAACTTGCCTTGATAGGGTAAAAATCCTAAAAGCGCGTTGAGTAAACTGGTTTTACCTGCGCCACTTGGGCCGACTAAGGCTAAATGCTCTTCCTGTTTCAACTCAAAACTGATGGGTCCTAATAAGCGGGTGCCATCGACGCTAAAGACCTCAAGTTCTTCAGCTATCAGGCTTTCAATCTTATCGAGCCTAGTATCGCTCGCAACTGACTCTGTTGGCTGAGGTTCGGGATGCTCAAGCAGCGTCATCAAGGCCTGCGCGGCGCCAATCGCCTGCGCTTTTGCGTGGTAGTGAGTGCCCATATCCCTTAACGGCTGATAAAACTCCGGCGCTAAAATGAGGATAAACAAACCGACAAACAGGCTAAAGGGTAATCCTTCATTGGCATTGGGCCCTATATGGGCGTGCGTGCCATAGTAGCCAAAATCGAGGTGACCTAAGTAACTAAAACCAAAGTAAACCGCTAATACGGCAATCGATACTGCGGCAAAAAACTCCAGCACCGCCGAACTTAAAAAGGCCATCCGCAGCACCGACATGGTTCGGCTACGAAACTCCTCCGATGCCTTTTCGATCACCTTCAGCTCTGCATCGCCTCGATTGAATAGCTTTAAGGTCGCAAGCCCTTTTAATCTGTCCATAAAATGGCCGCTTAATCGAGCTAAGGCATTGAAGTTTTTGCGATTGGCATCAGCGGCGCCCATACCCACTAAAATCATAAACAGCGGAATTAACGGGGCAGTTAACAGTAAAATTAATCCCGCCGCCCAGTTGATAGGAAAAACAGCGAGCAAAATCAGTAATGGGATCACGCCCGCCAACGTCATTTGCGGAAGATAGCGAGCATAAAAGTCTTGTAAATCTTCAACTTGCTCTAACACTATACTTGCCCAACTGCCAGCGGGTTTGCCTTTAATAAACGCAGGGCCGAGGCGAGTCAGCTTATCCATTACTGCACTGCGAATATGTTGGCGCAAACGCCGCCCCGCTTCAAAGCTGGCGCGCTCACGGGCATAGGCAAGCCCAGCACGCAGTAACATTAGGCCTATCAGGGCCATAAGATGTGGCAGATAATCACTTGCGCCAATAGTCGACTGAGGGCTATTGGCGCCGGATCCGAGCAATCCATTACCAATAATCACACCATCGAGAAGAGTGGCAATTAAATAAGCCTGCACGATCAATGCAATAGCACTTAATATTCCACACCATACCGAGAGTTTAAGAAACCAGCCACAGGCCTTTTTTTGAGACTTGAGCCAAACGAGAAGGGACTTTTCTAACGACTTATCCATGGTGCTCCAACAAAAACCAGCAAAGCAGTAGATTGTAGAAATAGGCTTAACGCAAACAAATCCTATATGAAAGACTTGCAACAAACGAAAAGGTTCGATAGGGACGCAGTATCGCAGGCATCCCAAGCAGATGAAACCTTGGACGTATCTTTTGCCAAAAGATTCACAAAAATGCGATGCTGATCAATAAATTCTGATTTAGCTCGCCAATAAATACTGCTAGCACTGAGTGCCGCTTAACGGTAAGCCTGTCTTGTAACTTATACGCTGACAATCAATATTCGGATCGTTACAGGACCTTCCCCCTTAGTTAACCCAGAACATAACCGCCCTAGCCATTGTGCGTTGATTTAGATAGCATAGAATTATTTTTCAAGGAGTTAGATACTAATGACAAATAAAAATGCGGGTTTTACCTTAATTGAACTTGTAGTGGTAATTATTATTTTAGGGATTTTAGCTGTCATTGCTGCCCCCAAATTTATTAATTTACAATCAGATGCCTATAAAAGTCAGTTATCAGGCGCCTTGGCCTCAATGAAATCTGCCGTCACCTTATTCAAGGCAAAATCAGAAGTTGCCAATACGGGCACCGCAAATCGTGTGGTTTTTGATGGTATTCGGGGCGAGAATTACCAGCCATGGGCTGCAAGCAGTAGCGGTACAGCACCCAGTGCGGGCTACACAACACCCCCTGAAATATTTAAGGCCGCAGGCTTAAACGTTAATGATTGGTCCTACCGTATTTATACATCCAACGGCACCTATCAAGTTATAGCAACCCCAAAGCAAAAGTTAAATCTTGCGACCCCAACTCAAGCCGAAGTTGCTGCAACCAACTGTTATATCGACTATAAATGGGAAACGGCTGGCATACCTACCTATACAAAGGTTGACACAGGCTGCTAAAAAGAAAGGCTGATGTTTTGCATAAAGCTCAAAACATCAGCCTGTTTATCAAACTGCACGATTTAAAAATCGGCTCTCAAAGCCTAAGGCTGGAGCCCACCATACTTTACCAACACATGCCAAAGTAGCTTGAGTTCATGGGCCACTTGAGCACGATTACCTCGATCCCGCCAATGCTGGGGTGAATGATATAAATCCCGTGCAGCAACCCCAATGGCATAGGCATCGACACTGTCGTCAATCGCAATACGCTCGGCCAGCGAGGGCATGGTGGGTCCACGGAAATCACTGGGGATCTGTGCCGTATGTAAGCAAAAACCATTATGATATTGCAGCTCAATATCGTAGCGATCGCAGAGTTTACTTAAGGTCGCACCGATTTCAGTCCCTTTAAAGCTCGGATCGGCCACCAGCATAGCAATATCTTCATCGAGTGAAACGTCACCGTGGATTTGCGCTTCGATATAATGATCAAGATTGGCCGACATCGGGCGTTCAAAGCGGGTAAGCAATGACGAATTAAGTTGATGCGCCAAATAATGGATCACATTTAATGGCTTAAATTCTGCCTTACCTAAAGCATAGTGACGTTCAAAACTCTCGGTAAGCAGTGCTGCTAACACATCATCAAAACAGGATAATGTGCCCCTTTCCTTGGGATTGCGGTACGAATCAAGGTAAGTAAAGGTCGTACGCGTAAGCAATTGTGAGTGGGTGAGCAGATAACAACTACCAAAGCGGGGAGCTGGGCCATCCTGCCACATACCTAAATCTAAGGCGCCATACTTAGGACGGGATTTGGTTCCTTTATACACATCGCCAAATAGCTGATTTTCCCAATGATCCCTTGGTCCACCTAGCTCAGGTGATAACTGGCCATTGGAAATGTGGGTCTCAAATTGACTACGGTATTGGCCATCACGCAGCAACCCTTCGGCCACCGTTAGGCCTCTGCTGTCGATTCTATCGGGATGAAAATGCAGCGCTACACGGCCACACTGAAATAATTGCCTGAGTGCTAACTGCATCTCCTGCATGGGGATATTCGACATCTGCTGCACGTTTTTAATCACAGCCACGGCCTGCTCACTTCGCCCACGAGCTAGGCGTTCAATATGCTGTATTGCTGTCATAATCCACCTGTCATGAGGCGTTAATATTCCCAAGAAGAACCAGCCTAAGAATTCAATGGTGCAGAATTCAACCTACAAACGGGAAAACATCACGCGATGTCTTCACTTATTCCGTTTAGGCGCATGTCTGGCCAACACTTTAGCAACCTATTGAGGAAACTTGTTAATTTTACTCCAAGTGAAATTACTTAGAAGCAATCAAATTAACATAAGCGTGATCTTTCGCCAAATACTGAACAAGATACTGATAGGTCGATAAATTAGCCACAGCGACATAGGCTTTTTAAGCCTTTGTACAACAAAATGCTTTCAGTCGTAGCACTGAGGCCCCTGTTACTGTAAGCTGCACGCCCGCCGATCAGGCTATACCAAAGCAACGATGCGATGTTGCCACAAGAGATCCATTAATGAGTTTTTCCGCCTTAGGTTTATCCACTCCACTCCAAAAAGCCGTTTCCGAACAGGGCTATGACACACCATCTCCAATCCAAGCTCAGGCTATTCCAGCAGTGCTAACGGGCAAAGACGTCATGGCAGCGGCCCAAACTGGGACAGGAAAAACTGCAGGTTTTACCCTGCCATTACTGGAATTGCTCGCTAAAGGCCAAAAAGCCAAGTCAGGACAAACCCGCGCCTTAGTCTTAACGCCTACGAGGGAGCTGGCCGCGCAAGTCGGTGAAAGTGTTGAGACCTATGGTAAATATCTACCGCTGCGTTCCGCGGTGGTCTTTGGTGGCGTGCCTATCAACCCGCAAATCAGTAAATTACGCCATGGTGTTGATGTGTTAGTTGCCACACCAGGGCGACTATTAGATCTTGTGCAGCAAAATGCGGTGAAGTTTAATCAACTCGAAATCTTAGTGCTCGACGAAGCGGACCGTATGTTAGATATGGGCTTTATCCGCGATATCAAAAAGATCCTTGCACTCTTGCCCGCAAAGCGACAAAACCTGATGTTTTCTGCCACCTTCTCCGATGAGATCCGTGAGCTTGCAAAGGGATTAGTTAACCATCCGGTTGAGATTTCCGTCACGCCGCGCAATGCCGCCGCGACCACGGTTAAGCAATGGATTTGCCCCGTTGATAAAACGCAAAAATCTGCCCTACTGATCCAACTCATCAAGCAGGAAAATTGGCAGCAAGTGTTAGTGTTTTCACGCACCAAACATGGCGCGAATCGGCTCGCTAAGAGTCTTATCCAAGCCGAGATCAGTGCTGCAGCAATCCATGGTAATAAAAGCCAAGGTGCCCGCACTAAAGCCCTCGCCGACTTTAAGAGCGGTGAAGTTCGCGTATTGGTTGCGACCGATATTGCCGCTCGCGGTTTAGATATCGATCAATTACCGCAGGTCGTAAACTTCGATTTACCTAACGTGCCTGAAGATTATGTGCATCGGATTGGCCGCACCGGGCGTGCAGGCGCCACAGGCCAAGCCGTTTCCTTAGTCAGCAGCGAAGAAATTAAACTGCTTAAAGATATTGAGCGATTAATTAACCGCGTGCTCGAGCGGCAAGAAGTTGCAGGTTTTAGCCCTGTACATGCGTTGCCAGAGACAACACTCAGTCCCCAAGGCAAAGATATCAAAGTAAAAGCCGTGGCAAATCATCGTAAGCACCGCAGCGCAGGAAAACCTGCACCACGGTCTGGTTCTGGCCGTGATACGCAAGGCAATCGAGAAAACAACCAGAGGCAGAACAGCACGCCATCTCGCAAAAGCAGTGAGCACAATAATACTGATGCAGCACTTGCGCGCTCGCCTAAACCAAAGGGGAAACATCCTCAGCGCGATGGTGGCACAGCTAACAGTGAAGCGAAACCGCATTCAGGTGCACAGCAACGTAGCCATGCTGAGCGAAGCCAAAAAACAAACCAAGATGGACGCCGCCAAGTGCCCCCCAAAGGCCGCCATCCCCAAAGCGCAAAACTCGCTTCGAATGAGCCGAAACAGCACTCAGATCGCGCAGATAACCGCCCGAATCGCGTTAAGTCATAGTCGCGTTAATTCACAGTCGCCGTTAAGCATCGGTCAGTTATCCTAAAATGCAAAATAAAAATGCCCAGAGCCTAAGTGCTGGGCATTTTTATTTTGCTAAACAAATTGATAGCGATAGTGCTAAATCCCTAGACTGTGCGCACCTTAAATTGCAGCATCGCTTCACGTAATGAATTGGCCTGCAAAGAGAGTGACTCACTGGCTTTTGCCGTTTCAAAGGCGCTATTAAGCACCGACTCGCCAGAATCCCGTATGGTATTGATCCTTTCACTAATATCCTCAGCCGTGACAGACTGCTCTTCGCTCGCCGTTGCGACTTGCGCATTAGCCTGTGATAACTGAGTTAACGCATCCGAAATTTCGAACAAGTTTTGTTTGATTTGATTGACTAATAGAGATGAATCCTTGATTTGTAATTCATTTTTACCAAATGAATCCACAGCTGACTTAGCATCAAGCACTAAGGTTTGAATAAGCTCGCTGATCTCCTGGGTGGCTGTTTGGCTGCGAGTTGCCAATGCACGAACCTCATCAGCAACCACGGCAAATCCTCGCCCTTGCTCTCCCGCCCTTGCCGCCTCAATGGAGGCATTTAAGGCGAGCAAATTTGTCTGCCCTGCTATTGCATCAACTACAGACACAAAGTTTAAGATTTTACCGGTACTTGCCTGTAACTGCTGAATAAGCTGACTGGACTGCTGAGCGCTAACAACCAATTGCTGAGTAATTTTCTCACTTGCTTCCACAACGGCACAACTTTCTTTCACTCGGTTTTCCGCTTGTCCAGAGGAGTAAGATGCACTCTCGGCACTGCTAGCGACTTCTGTAATCGTTGCCGCCATTTGCGTCATAGATGCGGCAACTTGATCTGTATCTTCCTGCTGGCTAAGTATCGCTTTACGGTTATTTTCCGCAACAGCGTTAAGCTCTGTGACCATAGAAGCGATTTCTTCACTGCGACCAATGACTTGCCCTACCGTTTTACTGAGGGTTAGGGCCATTTGATTCATACTGACGGTCAGTTCACCAAGTTCATCTTTCGATTCAACTTTTAATTCTCGGCTAAAATCTCCCGATTCCATCATGGCTGCAGCGTTACGTAAGCGCATGATTGAACGCACTATGTACTGGCTAAAGGCAATTCCTATAACTAATCCCAAAATCAATGCGATAGCAGAAATCACCACTAAACCATAAATGGCGTGCAACTCTTCATCCTCAGTGATAGATACTGCCGTTTCGGTCATTTGCTCTAAACGCAGTGCAAATTGACTTAGCTGAGTATTAAATTCGGTCTGGATTTGCTCAAGTTCATTAACCTGCTGCACTAATGCCGTAGGATTAATGTGTTGTTGTATCGCTTCTACCACAGTGGCAAGCTTTGCGTCATAGTCGCGATAAACTCGAATAATGTTGGCGATTTCTTGACTAAGCTGCTGAGTTTTGTCCCGTAACTCTGGTGGTTGAGGGTGTTTTAGCGCGTTGTTAAGCAGAGCCTGGGTCGACATTAGCTCATTATTAATCCGCTCTTTATGTTGAAGAATTTCACCAATAAAACCGTCAATTAATCGCTCCTGCGCCAAAACGGGGATCTCTGAAGCCCTAAAAGCCTTCTCAAGGCTTATCGAACTTTGAAGCTGCAAGATGGTAACTTCATTTGATAATTTAACTAACGGTAGGTTTTCAACCGCGATTGCATGAATTTCATCGGCAACCCGCTTCATTTTCAGCAAGCTAAATCCGGCTAATAACAGGATCAGAAACAGCATGATGGCTATCAAGCTGCCCATCTTATATTTGATCTGTAAATCTTTTAAGAAGCTAAGCATAGGGATGTCACTCCAGCAGCCAATGTCTTATTTGTCTCTATATAGCATAGATGGAGTTTTTAGCTTTGCCGCAATGAGCACGCTTCGCTTAAATAAAAAAATCAACATTTAAAATAACTTATTAATTATAAATTAAAAATAAACAGTATACTGCCATCATAAAAATTGAGTTCAACATTAGTAGCAATAGCTTTGCACTGTCACGCTAACTCATATCCCGTGAAAACTTGCATTCGCCGAGGAGATAACAGAAGATCCAAAAGCCTTTTTATTGCGTAAAGCACCAGATGACACACTTAGCCTCGACCGACTCAGCATTGCCCGATAGCCATAGCCAAATCCGTTCACAATTTCCGACATTAACCCAAATGTTGGGCGATTATCCCCTGTGTTATCTCGATACTGCGGCCACCAGTCAAAAGCCGCAGTGCGTGTTGGATGCAATGGCGCAGTATTACCTACAGGACAATGCCAATGTGCACCGCGCGGCGCACCAGTTGTCGGCGCGTGCCACCTCAAGTTATGAAAAGGTGCGCGATCAATTGCAGGTATTTATCAATGCTAAACGCCGCGAAGAAATCATTTTCACCCACGGTACCACTGAGTCTATCAACTTAGTCGCGTTTGGCTTAACGCCACAACTTAAATCTGGCGATCTGATTTTGATCGACAGCGCCGCCCACCACGCCAACATTGTTCCGTGGCAGGAATTGGCAAAACGCACGGGCGCTATCATTAAACCGATTCCGCTGACTCAAGATTGCCGACTTGATCTGAATGCCTACCAAACCTTGCTTGCCCTAAAGCCCAAAGTTGTCGCCCTGTGCCATGTGTCCAATGCCTTAGGTACAGTGAATCCAGTTATCGAGTTAGTGCAGCAAGCCAAAGCACAGGGTGCGATCACCTTAGTCGATGGCGCGCAGGCCGTGGCACATTTAAGCGTTGATATGGCCGCCATCGATTGTGATTTTTATGTGTTTTCTGGCCACAAGATGTACGGCCCAACAGGCATTGGCGTGCTTTATGGCCGTTTCGAGATATTAGATACTCTCACCCCGCTGCTTACGGGCGGCGAAATGATCAAACGCGTCAGTTTTGATGGCACCGAATTTGGCAGTTTGCCTAATCGCTTAGAGGCTGGCACACCGCCGATCAGTGCAGTGATTGGCCTTGGTGCCGCAATCGACTTTTTACAACTAAGCCTAACTCCCGAGGTTAAGGCCCATGAAGCAGAATTGCTTCAGTATTTGCAAAACCAACTGCGCGCCCTTGGCGATGTGCATCTGTATGGTGCCCATCACGATAATATCGGCGCAGTCGCTTTTAACCTTGCCGATGAACATCATCAGGATGTGGGCATTTTATTAGATCAACAAGGCGTTGCAGTTCGCTGCGGCCATCACTGCGCCATGCCCTTAATGCAAACCCTTAACCTTAAAGGCTGTTGCCGCGCCTCGATTGGTATCTACACCAATAAAACCGACATCGACCACTTTATTGCCGCCTTGGCCTCAGTTAAAGAATTGCTACTCTAAGGTTTATCCTTAAAGCCATCAGCAAAACAGATAAAAAGAGGATAGTTCCCCATGACATTGCCAATCATGCCCCGCGCAGCCGATTTTGCTTATCAGGTTGAGGATGCAGCGACATTATTAGCACGGTTTGAGCAGACACCAAACTGGCAGGAAAGATATCGCCAAATCATGTTGTTAGGCAAAGAATTACCTTGCTTAACCAATGAGCTTCGCCTTGAGTCAGCCCAAGTGAAAGGCTGCGAGAGTGATGCTTGGCTGTACCATATTGAGCAAGACGGTAAGCATTATTATCTGGCCGACAGCGATACACGCATTGTTAAAGGCTTAATCGGCTTACTGCTCAGCGCCTGCCATGGTAAAACACAAGACCAGATACTCGCCTTCGACCCTGCAATGTACTTCAAACACTTGGGGCTTGAAGGGCAACTAAGTCCTTCGCGCACCAATGGTCTGCATGCCTTAGCTAAGGCGATGATTGACGCTGTAAAACCTTAAAACCTGCGATATGGCAAACTGTAAAAGAGGGATTTAATCAAAGACTTCTACGCTTTAACAGGGTATAAAGAAGTAAAAATGAGCTTAATCAAGTGGAGGGTGCACGTCAATGAAGGCTATCAATCACCATCGTCGAACGCTGCTTAAAGGACTCAGTGCAGTTACTGGATTGAGCGCTGCCAGTGTATTAAGCCCATTTGCCAGTTTCTCTAGCCTTGCTGCGCCGCTCCCGCCACGTGCACGGCGCTTATATATCGATGGATTATCCTTTTTGCCCGATAATTTAGCCGATGTTCGCGCCTCAGGTCTTGATGCCTTTCTGTGTGATATCTCCGCCATTGAGACCATTGAACAAGCCGACGGCACCTTAAACTACAAGCGAACCTACAAAGCCTGCCTGGACAGCATCCAGCAAGCAGCAAAAAGGGTGAGCGAGCATCCCGATATCCTCTTACAAGGCTTAACAGGACGCGATATACAGCTTGCTAGGGAGAGCAATCGCACTGCGGTTTTCTTTCAAATTCAAGGTGCCGATTGCGTTGAAGAAGATAGCGATGCTAACCAATGGGCGCGCGTTGATGCGTTTCACCGCCAAGGCCTACGCGCACTGCAGCTCACCCACCATTATGGCAATACCTTTGCGGGCGGCGCACTAGATAACGATGCCAATGGCGGACTCAATAAACCACTGTCTAATCATGGCCGAGCGCTTATCGCAAAACTCAACCAAGCCAATATATTAATTGATGTTAGCCACTCAAGCGCCCAGACCGCGTTAGATGTGGCTAAACTGAGCCGCGCGCCCATCGTTCAAAGCCATGGCGCGGCGCGCGGAATCGTCAAACATGCCCGTTGTAGCCCAGATGAAGTGATCCGTGCCATCGCTAATTCAGGCGGTGTTTTTGGTGTCTTTATGATGAGCTTTTGGCTCACCAATAAGGCCGTCCCAACGATCAATGACTATATTCGCCAGTTGGAATATGTTGCGCGCATTGGCGGGGTCGAGTGTGTTGCCATCGCCAACGATTTTCCGCTGCGAGGCCAAGAGAACTTATTAGCCCTCAATAACGACAATACTCAAGGTGTTAAGGAATATCAGGATTGGTGGTACAGCCTAAGGGCCAAAAAAGTATTAGGCTTTGATGCCGAGCCAAGGCATGTGGTGATCCCAGAGTTAAACCATATCGAACGCATGAGTCGGATTGATGACGCCCTAGCCAAGGCCCGCTTTAAGTCGACCGACCGCGACCGCTTTATGGGCGGAAACTGGCAACGAGTGTTAAATCAAGTATTAATCTAAACCCTATTGATTATGCAGTGCTATCGCTCTAAAGAAAAAATCACTCATACTAAGGCATCATAAAATACCGCGAGCCACAGGGTTTCGCCCTCTAAACAAGTCGAAGCGACGCGGTGTTTTTCATGGGGCGCGATGGTGAGATAATCCCCAGGTTTAAGTGTTAACAACCTGCCTTGTTCAAATTCGAGTTGTGCCTCCCCTTTAAGCAACATCACCCATTCATATTGTGTTTGATCGTACCACTCCCCCTCTGGGGTCGAATGACCTTGCGAGATAATGCGCTCGATCTTCACCTTGCCATTGCCAGCAAGGGTTTCGAATACTTCTTGTGACAAATCATCGGGGAGTGACTGATAAAAATTTTTCAGCATCTTGAATCCTTATCATGGCTCGAGGGCAAGATAATCTATTGAGAAACCAAAGTATAAACCGTTATCATAGGCGCTCTTGGGCTTGGCGCCTGATGAAATTACAAAAAAGATCGTTGGATCATATGGATATGGAGAAGTTAACTTATGTCGTTGTTTCGCGCATTTAAAGCGAAGTTATTTAATGCCAAAGAAAATAGCTGCGCCCATCAAGACATACCTCTTCAAAGCTCCCCCAATCCCGCCACACTCCCATCCAGTACGTTCAAACCCTATTTTAGTCTTGCCATTCAAGCAACTCCGGCGCAAGCCTCTCATTCGGAAACCAATGATAATTGCACTCGTTACTACTTCGACAGCCCGCAAACGATCGAGCTGCTCGGTTGGGAACAAGAGCATGAATCCTGCATCTTCCACGATACCCAATTTGACCGCATCGAGATACACGGCCCAGTGCAATATTTTTACCTTGGTCAGGATAAGAGCTGTAGCCTAGAGCAGGATGCTGATGCGGATACGTCTCAAGCCCGCTGGCAAGTGGCACTGGTAAACCTTCAGGAATTAGTTATTTGCCGTTTTTATGTCGATGAAGACTACAGAGTACAGGGTGATATGCAGGACTTCGGCAGTCTCACGGGCAAACTGCAACGGACATTCCATCAGATTGAGACAGAGCAAGGTCAGAACCTACTGAGAATTGTCACCCAATCCCCCAATATCACTCAAGCCGTCGATAGCAATTACTTTGGTGAGCGTAACGGTATAACACGCCAATTCAATGCCTTAGGTGTACTGCAATTTGAAGGTAATTTTATTAATGATCAACAACTTGGCCGCCAAACTTGGTATGACCATGAAGGAAAAATCAACCAAGTCGAAGAACGTCAGCTCGATGGTATGTTACTCACCTACTACCATAGTAACGGTCAGATAAAGGAAACTGCAGAAAAGGATAGCGAAGGCAATTATATCAATCAGTTAAAACGCTATTATGAATCTGGAAATCTGTGGCTGACGCGCCCAATGGTGGCAAATCACATCCACGGAATTGAGTATATGTACTATGAAGATGGCAAGCTGCAAGCCGAATTAACCCATGATATGGGTAAGCCTGTTAACGAACTTTGGTATCACCCCAATGGTAATCTGAAGCAAGAGGTCCACTTCAATCAGGTGGGCAAACGCATCGAAACTTACTATGAAGATGGCCAACTCGCGTGGCGAGTACAACTCAATTCACAGGGGGTAAATGAAGGCCTACGTCAAGAATGGCACCCCAATGGCGTGCTTGCCAAGCAGCTCAATTTTAGTAACGGCATAGCCCATGGCAACAGTGAACAATGGTATCCCAATGGACAGTTAGAACAGTGCATTCCCTTCGAAAATGGCCATGAGCAGGGCCTTGCCACTTGGTACCATGAAAATGGCCAACTCGCCCTTGAAATCTACCTTGAAAAGGGCTTAAGAGAAGGATTATTTCGCAGTTACTATGAAAGCGGTGTCCTATCTGCAGAAGGCCAATATCAACATAATCTCTCGATCGCGCCCTTTATTGAATACTATGAAAACCAACAAATCCAAATGTATTTGCCCCATACTCAAGGCAATCGCGATGGCACTGCACGCTGGTTTTATGAAGATGGCACCATCAAGACGATTGCTGAATATGTTGTCCGCGATGGCCAAGGTTACCTCAAGGAAAGATCCTCCTATAACAAACAAGGTGTTCTCGAATGCTTTGAGAACCATTCCAACACCCGTTGCGGCTATCATCTTGAGGATAATCAACGGGAATATTATCAAATAGGTCACCCCGATACCCGCATCGAATACTATGAGGATGGGGCTATCCGTTGGTTGCTCACTCGCTTAGAAGAAAACCTATTCAGCTCAAAAACCTTTTTAAAACAAGGCGGACTCCTCGAGTCAGGCTTTGTGAAAGTGATAGATAACGATTATCAGGATGTCGGCCATTGGCAACGTTTTACTCAACAAGGCCAGCTACAGCGCGAAGCTTGGCTCAGTGACGATGGCGAGCTCAAAGAAACCCGCCACTATTTTGATGCTGCCGAGCAGGAACAGACGATAGCAGCTGAAACCAAGGTCGATGACAATAAGCTCATTGTCGAGGCAATGGCTAGGAGCAATGATACTAAGGAGCCTCAATCGTCGACGCTTATCCTCAGCTACCATTTAAAATTTGACCCAGATAGCCAACTTTACGCCATGAAACGCTATCATCCCAATCGCAAAATCGCCGAAGAAGGCAACTTAGTTTTTCAGGGGCAAGAACATTTTTGGGTGGGAATCCACAATCAGTACGACAAACAAGGCCGGCTCGAATTATCTGAAACCTATACTATGAGTGGGGAACCGATAGAACAGTCCAGCGGATCAAACCATAGAGTTTTGAATTGATTGAATATCAGCAAGTCAATTCGGCGATGACCTGCTGATAACTCAATCACTAAAACAAGGAATTAGAGCGCGAATGTCGCTATGGTCTTTTGGATCCCTACCACATCGGTGCCGCGCTTGAGTTCTTTAACCAGCGGTTCGCTTTGGCCTGAAATCCAAATTTTAAGTTCGGCATCCATATCAAAATGACCAGTGGTTTCCACCGCAAAATGGGTAATGGATTTATAAGGCACTGAGTGATAGGTGGTTTTCTTACCAGTGATCCCTTGCTTATCAATTAAGATCAAGCGCTTATTGGTAAATACAAACAGATCGCGAATCACTTTATAGGCCAGCTTTAATTCTTCCTGAATGCCCATAATTGGGCGCAGTTCTTCGGCCAGTTCCTGTAAATCAACCTCCGAGGCATTCCCCAGTAACCCATCTAACAATCCCATGTTGACATCCTTTATTATTGAAATTTTTCAATAAAATATCCTTTTGTTAACCAAGTGGCAACAAAGAGAAATTCAACAGCCTTAAAAGCATAAAGGGAGCATTGAATGCTCAATACTCCCTTGCACATCATTCAAGCCTAAATTAAACAGCTTTTTGACCGCGAACCTGACGGTTTTCACCGACGACCATCATCTCGCATTTTGGACAGTCGAAGACCAACTTCAATACATCATTACCAATCTCAAGCACCATAGGATCGGCCTTAATTCCCGGCACTTCCTTAGGACAAAGATTAAAGTTAAATCTCAGGCAGTGCTTAGTGATCATTAACGGCACGTCTTCGGTCACGCCGTTTTTCTCGTAGGTGTCCTGAATTTCAATGACGCCATGGCGTTGATAAAACTCTTTGGCCTTTTCGTTTGCCACGTTACCTAAGTAACTTAAGTGTTTGAATGGATACACGGCATCTTGATTATATTTCCAAGGTTTTGGCCGCTGGTAAGCTTCAACACGGGCAAGCTCTAATGCCGCTACCGCATCACGGCGTAGACCGTTGAGCATTGAGGCAGGCAGGAACCAAGGCTCGGCAGTTTCAATGCTGATTTGGCGAGCAACAAAATCAGTGCTGCCCAATTTTGACAGTTGTGTACGAATTGTCTGCAAGGTTTTTTCAGCGTCGGTGGCGGGTGTCTTTTCGACTTCCAATTCAACCGTTGCGCTGAGGCCATAAATATCCGTTAAGGTCAGCGCCACCCCCTTTGCGGTATCGGTTAAACGCATGTCCACAGCAATAATACGCTTGGCGGACTCCTTCGCCAATAAGGCTTCGAAGGCTTGGTTATGGTTTCGGTATAAGGTCATACCAACACGTAAATCCTTTGGTACTTGCAACACATGCAGCTTATGGCCTTCAGCGCGGTTTACCCGTAAACCTTGTAGCTTGTCGTCGGACTGCTTTGCCATCGCATAGTTAGGCGGAAAATACGCTAAACCATCGCCGTTATTAAATTCGTGGGTCGAACTGACTTGAATAAAGTCCTTACCAATAGCGACCACTTTACCCACATCTTGGCCAATATATTTGGGCGAGCGGAAGTCTTTAATCCCCTGGCTACGCTCATGGACAAAGTAGTCGGTACTGCCACGGTTAAAGGTTTTTTCGGGATCTGGGGTAAAGGTATGTTCAGTACGGCCGTGGGATGACGCCACAAATTCAGGGCGACGCGCCATAATGGCATCGAGTTTTTGGCGATAATGGGCAGTCACGTTCTTCACGTAACTTAAATCTTTTAAACGTCCCTCAATTTTAAAGGAGCGCACGCCAGCATCGATCAGGGCTTCAAGGTTATCGGTTTGGTTATTGTCTTTTAATGAGAGTAAATGTTCGTTTTGCGCCAACACATCCCCTTGGCGAGTCTTTAGATTGCCTGGTAAACGGCACATTTGCGAACATTCACCGCGGTTTGCACTGCGGTTACTGAAGGCATGACTTAAGTTACATAATCCACTGTAGGCCACACACAGGGCGCCGTGGATAAAGAACTCAATCTGCATGTTGGTGTGAGCCGCAACCTCTCGAATTTGGCTTAAACCAAGCTCGCGTGCCAATACCACTTGTGAGAATCCCACTTGCTCCAAAAAGGCGACTTTCTCGGGATTACGGTTATCCATTTGCGTACTAGCGTGCAGTGCAATCGGCGGCAGGTTAAGCTGCAATACCCCCATGTCCTGCACAATCAGTGCATCGGCACCGGCGTTATACACATCCCAAATCAGTTTTTCAGCTACCGCCAGTTCATCATCCATCAAAATGGTATTAAGGGCGACAAACACCTGAGCATGGTACTTATGAGCAAAAGTACACAGGCGCGCGATATCCTCCACACTGTTACCTGCCGTCGCACGCGCCCCAAATGCAGGACCTCCGATATAAACCGCATCGGCACCATGGCGAATAGCTTCAATACCATAATCGGCATTTTTTGCAGGCGCCAATAACTCTAAGCGGTTATTAACGTGAGAAAGTTTCTCAGGAGTGTAAATCTCTGGCTGGCTCATACTTCACAGGCTCAAAATGAACAATAACGAAAAAGGTGACGAGTATAACAAAAACTCAAATCTAGCTCTATCAGCAAATCACTCATCAACCGATTAACCCAGGCTGCTATAGGAAGAAGAGACAACAAACTTGCGCCCCAGAGCCTAGCGGAGTATCTTTGCCGCGCATTATTGAATAGGCACGATTATGACTGATTTTATTTACCAACCACCGACAACTCCCTGGCTCGATGTGCTTTACCAAGATAAAGACATTATCGTCGTCAACAAGCCTTCGGGATTGTTATCTGTGCCTGGTCGTGATCCCGCCCACTTCGACAGTGTTTATGCCCGTGTAAAAACCGAGCACCCCCATTGTCAAATCGTCCATCGCCTCGATATGGCAACCTCAGGCGTGATGGTAGTTGCGCTCATTCGCAGCGCTGAGCGCGAGTTAAAACGCCAATTTCACGATAGAGAAACCAGCAAAACCTATCTCGCCAGAGTCGCGGGACACGTTAAAAATGCCACGGGTAGCGTGGATTATCCGCTGATCTGTGACTGGCCCAATCGCCCAAAACAGAAGGTTGACCACGACATTGGCAAGCCATCATTGACTCATTTTGAAGTATTAAGTCGCGCCAAACGCTCGACACTGGTAAAGCTAAAGCCGATTACTGGACGCTCACACCAACTCAGGGTACATATGATGGCACTCGGCCACCCGATCCTCGGCGATGGCTTTTACGCCGATCCACTAGCAAAATCCTTAGCACCACGATTATTACTGCACGCCGCCGAGCTTACGATTAAGCACCCTTATACAGGAGAGCCTATGACATTCAGCGCTGACGCCCCCTTTTGCGAACCTGAAGGTGAGCAATGATCACTAACAATAATTAAAAAGCGCGAAAGCAGTAGCCATTCTCCATAAAAAAACGTAACTTTATGACAATTCATTATGTTATAGAGAGTTTATTTATGGAAACCGCATTTCAGCGTGATCAGCTAGATAACCATATCCTCGAAGCCTTAATGCAAGACGCGCGCACCCCCTTTGCCGAGCTTGCCAAGCGTTTCGGTGTGAGTGCGGGTACCATTCATGTGCGCGTCGAGAAAATGAAACAGGCAGGGATTATTACCGGTGCCCAAATCACCATCAACCCCAAGGCGCTGGGTTACGATGTCTGCTGCTTTATCGGTATCAACCTCAAAAGTGCCGGCGACTACCCAGCGGCCATCGCTAAACTGAACGCCCTCGAAGAAGTGGTTGAAGCCTACTACACCACTGGCAACTACAGCATTTTTGTCAAAGTCATGTGCCAATCCATTGATGGCCTGCAACATGTCCTCATTAACCGCATTCAATCTATTGATGAAATTCAATCGACTGAAACCCTAATCAGCTTACAAAACCCAATAACAAGGGCGGTAAAGCCTTAAGTCATCAACTGACTAAAAACCAAACAAACAGAACGTTATATTGCAAAAGTATGACTTAAGTCTTTTTTCCATCAAAAGTGTTAACCGCACGATACTTTTGTGTTACAACTCCATTGCTAGCAATAAATTGCCAGCATAACAATAACAATTTAGCTACAAGTGCGATTGATTTGGCACTACAAGCATTAATTGACAAGGAATGAAGTTGTGAAGACAAAACTATCTCTCGCTATCTCCGCAGCACTGTTTACGAGTGCTGCTGTTGCAGGTACAACAGCTCAGTACAATACAACCAATCAAACGACTGACAAGTATGCAGGCTTAAGCGTTACTAAAAATGATAGTAACGAGCAAAAACAAGCTGTAGCTTGGATGGTAAAACTAAAAGCACCTTCTCTTGCGCAGCAAAGCCAGCTAAAAGGATTTAATAAACAATCAGTAATGAGCCAAATAGAGAGCTCTCAAACCAAGGTAAAAAATGCAATTACCAGCATGGATGCTGATTTAAAAATCGTTGCCACTACCTCAAAATTAGTCAACTCGATTGTTGTGGAAGGTAATCATAAGCAAATTGCATCCCTTATTAACAACGCTGAAGTAGCTGCTATTCTGCCTATCTATGACTACAAGCTTGATGTAGCAGCCAGTGCTGAATATATCAAAGCAAAAGCGGTTATTGATGCGGGTATTGCCTCTGGTAAAGGTCAACGAGTTGCCGTATTAGATACTGGCGTTGACTATACTCACAAAGCCTTAGGTGGTTCAGGATTAGTTGCTGACTACAAAGCTGCCGTCGCCGCAAAAAGCGAAATGCCAAACTGGCCCCAAGGTAAAGTCATTGGCGGCTGGGACTTTGTCAATAATGATCCTAACCCAATTGACGTTACCACAAACCACGGCACTCATGTGAGCCACTCAGTGGTTGGGACGGCGCCTGATGTTGAACTATTAGCTTACTCCGTTTGCACTGACTTGAGTTGTCCTGGTATCGCTCAATTAAACGCACTTGAAGCCTCAATGGATCCAAACGGTGATGGAGACATCAGCGATCGCGTCGACACAGTTAACATGTCATTAGGTGGCGACTTTGGTGATGTTGAAGATGGCGCCGTGCAAGTGATGATCAATGAAATGGTGCAACTGGGCGTCAACCTTATCATCTCCGCAGGTAACGATGGTCCAACACCTTTTGTGGTCGGTGGCCCAAGCACCACAAATAGTGCTCTTTCCGTTGGCGCAATGACGCACCCGACCAACAAAATTGGTAAAATTGAAGCATCCATTGCGGGTAATACAGTAACGGCAATTGCGGCAGGATTTAATAAATCCAATACATATAGCTTCACGAATACCGTTGCGCCGATCGTCTACCCCGCTACCAATAAAAATGGCTGCGCGGCTTACACAGAAGATTTAACGGGCAAAACCGTTTTAATCGATCGTGGAACTTGTGGATTCGTAGTTAAAGTTCTGAATGCTCAGTTAAAAGGAGCCGCATTTGTTATTGTGGCTAACAACGCTGCTAAAGCTGGCGCGTTTGTGATGGGCGGAACTGACGACAAGATCACCATTCCTTCGGTAATGGTTTCTAAGGAAGATGGCGATGCAATCAAAACTGCACTCGCCTCGGGTGATGTTCCATTTAGTATTGCATCGACTGAATTGGGTACTGCTGGAGCCATTGCGACCTTTACGTCAAGAGGCCCATCGATTGGCGGAACCTTGAAACCTGAGATTACCGCCCCTGGTACTGATATCCTCACCGCACACCCAGGATTAGGTGAAGGCTTAACCCCAATCAGCGGAACATCCTTCTCAAGCCCAATTACGGCTGGTGCGGTAAGTATCATTCGTGAAGCATTACCTCATCGCAATGCATTTGAGGTAAAAGCGACCATCATGAACGCTGCAAACCTTGATGTGACGCTTGAGCCAAAAGAGATTAACCCAGATACAGAGCTAGCACCGATTAGCTATATCGGTTCTGGTTTAGTGGACGTAGAAAAAGCCATTAATCTGCCCGTTGCTGCTTGGAATAAAGACACCAAACAAGCTGCGTTAGCATTTGGCTTATTAGCGCTCAACAAAACCACATCAATCACCAAAACTGTCACCGTTAAAAACTTCTCTGCAACTGAAAAAACTTACACCTTAAAAGTTGAGCAACGTTTCCAAAACGATCTTGATTCAGGCGCCTTAAGTTTTGCATTACCAGCCAGTGTCACTATTCCTGCAGGACAAACGATCAATTTTGATGTGACGGCAACGATTGACCCGACAAAATTACCAGAGTGGTCGCTAACATCATCCTATGAACTCAATGGAACGGCAGCGGATGCATCTGCGGCGCTGACACTTTCTGAATATGATGGTGCCATCCAATTTATGGAGGGTGACGTAAAAGCGCTCCATTTGGTGTATCACGTACTGCCTAAAGCGGCTGCGGCAATTTCAGTCGAAACTGAAGTCACCGA
Source organism: Shewanella cutis (assembly GCF_022410515.1). Lineage (GTDB taxonomy): Bacteria > Pseudomonadota > Gammaproteobacteria > Enterobacterales > Shewanellaceae > Shewanella > Shewanella cutis. The sequence continues at coordinate 811,731 of NZ_JACSDI010000001.1, forward strand.
AGACGGCTTGGTAAGAACGCTCACTAACGTTGGTGCGACGTCAATTACCGATCCATTTACAGCCCCATTAATCGCTACAAGTCCTGTAGATCAATCTAAACGTCACGACCTGTTAAATGCTTCTAGTGAGCTATTACTTAGCAGCTCATGTGATACTGGCATTGCAATCTATAACACCTTGCAAATGCGTGATCCTATTGTTCATGCATTAGTGGCAAGTTACGACGTTGACTATGACCTCAACAATGACGGTGTTTGGGACTACACTGCCGCAACGGTAAACTTAGACTGGTTTAGCACACGTGACAATCCTTTACCAAGATCCCTCTATGGCTTAGTGGCTAAATACGGCACCTCATCAGGGACTTTAGAACCTGTTTTCCACGTTACAGGTAATGATTTCCTCACCAGCAAAGTGTGTTTAGAAGATATTGGTTTAGCTGAAGCTGACTTAGGTAAAACCATTAAAGTTCGTTACCGTGTTGAAGATAGTGATTGGGCACCAATCCCCTCAGGTGATGAAGACAGTGTGGTAGCTTCGCTTTTACTTGATGGTTCAGGAACGTCTGCAATGTTGCTGGATGCGAAAGGTAATGAAGTCAGTGAACTCAAGCCTGGTGAAAGCGCGATTTTAGAAACTAAAGTTGGTAGTAATGCCAAAGGCTTTATGTTCTTGTCTGACTCAGGCTCTATGTCTGTCGTAGCAAATACTACAGATGAAGGTAACTCTGCACCAACGGTAGAAAATTTAACACTGTCAGTGAATAAAGGAACGGCAGCAGGAAGCGTACTCGGTCAACTCAAGGCGACAGACCCAGATATGTTAACGAGCCCATTCTCTGAGTTTGTGACACTCAGCTCTAACAGCAGTATGGTCGTTATCGCTAAAGATGGAACTGTCCGCTTAAGTGATAATGCGGTAATCAATCAACAAAGCAAAACAATGGAAGTTGAAGTGATTGCACTCGACACCATGGGCAACGCATCAACTCCTGCGAAAGTCACTGTGTTGATTAATAATACTAAGCCATCGGTTACACCAACCAATGCAAATGCGACCGAAAATTCATATGTCGCATTACTTGCAAATGGTAAAGATGTTGATGGTGATGAACTCACTTACACATGGACGCAAACATCCGGTCCTTCAGTTAGTTTTGTCAACGGCAAAGATAGAATCGGATTTACCGCTCCGGCTGGTGAAAGCGTTTACACCTTTACCGTTGTCGCCTCTGATGGGGTTGATAATAGTAATGTTGGCACATCTACTGTCACAGTAAAAACAGCGAAGTCTAACAACGGTGGCGGCACATCTGGTGGCGCGTTAGGCTGGTTAACTGCATTGTTATTACCTCTGGCGGCATTACGTCGTCGCATGAAGTAATAATTTGATTTAATTAATAAAAGGGAGTCTAAATGACTCCCTTTTTTATGATAGTAATTGTATCTCTCAGTAAATCTAGCTTCGACTTAAAAAGCGTTTAAACAACTACGAGCGCAGCCCTATGCCTCTGGATATCAGGTAATATGCAACTCCCCAAAGTACGGCACAAAAACCCACCATAATTCCAATTGAAAGGGGCACACTGATATCGGCAAAGCCTAAAAAACCATAGCGGAAGACGTTGATCATATAGACCACAGGGTTCAGTGCCGAAACGCCTTGCCAAAAAGCCGGCAATAAAGACAGAGAATAAAATACCCCGCCAAGGTAGGTTAATGGCGTAAGCACAAACGTCGGGATGATACTGATATCATCAAAACTCTTGGCAAATACCGCGTTAATTAATCCACCTAAGGAGAATAACACTGAGGTTAAAAATACCGTCATGATCACAAGGCCCGCGTGGTGCAAGCTGATATCGACAAAGAACATGGCGACCAATGTCACGATTAACCCAACGCACAAGCCCCGCGCGACACCACCGCCCACGTAGCCTGCGATCATCACATAGTGAGGTACGGGTGCAACCATTAACTCCTCAAGATTGCGCTGAAATTTGGCACTATAAAAAGAACTCGCGACATTCGAATAGGAGTTAGTAATCACCGACATCATGATAAGACCCGGTGCGATAAACTCCATATAGGACACACCGCCCATTTCCCCAATGCGACTGCCAACCAAGTTACCAAAAATCAGAAAATACAAGGTCATAGTGATTGCTGGCGGCACCAAGGTTTGGATCCAAATCCGTGTAAAACGATTAATTTCCTTGGTTAATATGCTCTTAAAGGCAATAAAATACAGTTGTTTCATGCCTTAGCTCCTTGGGTTTTCTTCACTAACTCGACGAAGAGTTCTTCTAAACGATTGGATTTGTTACGCATAGACAGGACCTCCACCTTAGCGGCGGTTAACTGCGTAAATACATCATTGAGGTTGTGGTCCTTCGCCACATCCACCTCCAAAGTATGCGGATCGGTTAAACGGCACTCCATGCCATCGAGTGTTGGCGCGACACTAATATCGCGGCGCAGGTCAAGAATAAAGGTTTCAAGATTCAGCTTGCCCAGCAAGGCCTTCATGCTAGTGCACTCCACCAGCACACCTTTATCAATAATACCGATATTGCGGCACAGCATTTCAGCTTCTTCAAGGTAGTGAGTGGTCAGGATAATCGTCACCCCTTGCTGATTAATCTGCTTGAGAAACTCCCACATTGAGCGGCGCAGCTCAATATCCACACCTGCCGTTGGCTCATCTAAGATCAATAATTTAGGTTCGTGCATCAGTGCGCGGGCAATCATTAACCGCCGCTTCATCCCACCCGACAAGGTGCGAGACTGACTGTTACGCTTATCCCACAAATCCAACTGAGTTAAGTATTTTTGCGCACGCTCGAGGGCTACAGCTTTAGGGACGCCATAATAGCCCGCCTGATTCACCACAATTTGCAGCACAGTTTCAAACTGGTTGAAGTTAAACTCCTGCGGCACTAAGCCAATACACAGCTTGGCTTCTTCGAGCTGCTTATCGATATCAAAATCAAACACTTTGACTGAGCCAGCGGTTTTCTGCACCAAGGAGCTGATAATACCGATAGTGGTCGACTTACCTGCGCCGTTAGGACCTAACAGGGCGAAAAAGTCTCCCTGTTCAACGGTAAGGCTAATCCCCTTTACCGCCTCAACGCCGCCTTTGTAGGTTTTTTTAAGCCCCTCGATTACGAGAGCATGGGCATGATTGGCCATAGTGCTACCTGATCCTGAAAGAATGAACAAAATAATAAGATGGTGTCGAAAACAGCAAATGCAACACGCTAGATTGTATAAAAACGAAGTATGACTCTAGTTGATTGAATCTATGGTGATTAATTTATTAAAAATGGCTAATAAACAACACTCGAGTTATCAACAAAACAGCGTAGCATTAAAGATAACGCACAAAACAAAACTCCCGCCTTGGCGGGAGTTTGAATCATCAAAAACAACTGAATTATTCGAGTGGCACAACTTTGGCGATATAAGGCAAGTTGCGGTATTGCTCAGCATAATCGATGCCGTAACCCACAATAAACTCGTCTGGAATGGTAAAACCAATAAAGTCGACTTTAACATCCACTTCGCGGCGCTCAGGTTTATCCAGCAGAGTACATAAAGCTAAACTCTTAGGCTCACGTAATAGTAGCATTTCGCGCACCTTGTTTAAGGTGTTGCCCGAGTCAATTAAGTCTTCCACAATCAGCACATCGCGATCTGCGATATCCGATTGCACATCTTTCAGCACTTTCACATCCCGTGAGCTGGTCATAGCATTGCCATAACTTGAAACCGACATAAAATCGATTTCAACATGGCCTTTAATACGGCGGCACAGATCAGCCATAAATACGACAGAGCCTTTTAATAATCCCACCATCAGCAAACGCTCGCTGTTGGCATAGTGGGCATTGATTTGCTCGGCCAGTTGATCCAATTTTTGGCTGATCTCTTCGGCGGAGATCATCACTTCGGTGGTGTGTTTCATATCAGTCTCAATTGTCGATGTCATTGGAGGAGTGTTTGTCATAACCCCAACGACTCGTTAATGCATGGTCAACGCCCAAATGATCGAGGATTCGAGCGACCATGAAGTCTACCAGATCTTCAACCGATTTGGGATTGTGATAAAAGCCTGGCGCCGCCGGCATAATAGTGACCCCTAGGCGCGATAGGTTGAGCATATGCTCTAAGTGTATGGCGTTAAATGGGGTTTCCCGCGGAACAAGGATAAGCTGACCGCGCTCTTTTAATACCACATCCGCCGCACGCTCAAGCAAATTATTGCTCATTCCCGTCGCGACGGCAGCAAGCGTCCCCGTCGAGCAAGGGCAAATCACCATTTGTTTAGGCGCTGCACTGCCTGAAGCTGGCGGTGAAAACCACTCATCCTTGCCTAATACCACTAGCTCACCAGATAAGGGGATATTCTTCTGTGCCAGCACATCAAGTAATTGTGCCTTGGCTTTATCGCTATTAGCACTGAGCTGCAAGCCATGTTCAGTTGCCAGCACCACCCGAGCGGCACTGGAGATCATTAAAAATACTTGGTAGCCCGAGGCTAATAAGCATTCTAATAATTTCAAACCATAGGGCGCGCCCGAGGCTCCTGTCCAGGCTAAGCTAATGGCTTTTGATGATTTGGCATAGGCCATATCAGTGTGCCTGCTCTACAAGCTGTGGGCTGACTTCTAATGCCGCCAACAGTTTTTTATGTAAGCCGCCAAAGCCACCGTTACTCATCACCACGATAGTGTCACCCGGCTTTGCCGATGCGGCGACCTTAGCCACAACATCATCAATTTGATGCAATACCGTAACGGGGATAACAGCAGCTTCCATCGCCTCTTTCATATTCCAATCGATAGTATCGGCTTGATATAAAAAGGCTTCGTCCGCTTGCAACATTGAATGGGCCAGCGTGTCCTTGTGTACACCACTCTTCATGGTGTTTGAGCGCGGCTCTAATACGATAGTGATTTTGGTCTGCCCGACTTTGGCACGCATGCCTTTGATCGTGGTCGCAATCGCTGTAGGGTGATGGGCAAAATCATCGTAAACACTCACGCCATTGACTGTACCCAATAACTCTAGGCGACGTTTCGGTGGTACGAATCGCGCCAACGCATCGATCGCCGCGCTCGGCGCAACCCCAACATGGCGCGCCGCTGCCATCGCCATCACAGCGTTTTCAATATTGTGCTGACCAATCAGTGCCCAATCGAGCACACCTTGTGACTGGCCATCGAAAAACACTTCAAACTCATGGCAATCGTCACTTAGCGTCTTAGCATGCCAGCCATTGGTCACCTCTGATGAGTGGTAAGTCTCCAGCTCGCTCCAGCAGCCCATATCAATGGTTTGCTTTACCGCGTGGGAGTCGGCAGGCCAAATCACTTTGCCTTGGCCAGGGACAGTACGAATAAGGTGGTGGAACTGTTTTTGAATCGCCGCTAAATCCGCAAAAATATCGGCATGATCAAACTCGAGGTTATTAATCACCAGCGTACGGGGATGATAATGCACAAATTTAGAACGCTTATCGAAGAAGGCGCTATCGTATTCATCGGCTTCAACCACAAAAAATGCCGATTCTCCTAAGCGGGCCGACACCCCAAAGTTTTGCGGCACACCGCCAATCAAGAAACCGGGCTGATAACCACAATCCTCTAAAATCCAAGCGAGCATACTGGAGGTGGAGGTTTTTCCATGGGTGCCAGATACGGCTAATACCCAACGCTCAGGCAGAATATGATCGGCTAAAAATTGGGGGCCAGAGGTGTAAGGTATCCCAAGATTTAATACGGCCTCAACACAAGGATTACCACGGCTCATGGCATTACCAATCACCACGAGATCGGGATAACTGCCTGCGTCACCTAATTGGCTTGGGTCAAAACCTTGAATGAGTTCAATACCTTGCTCTTCAAGCTGCGTACTCATTGGTGGATAGACGTTGGCATCCGAGCCTGTCACTCTGTGCCCTTTTGCCCTAGCCAAGAGTGCAAGACCGCCCATGAAGGTTCCACAAATTCCTAAAATATGTACGTGCATACCGCTCGCTCTGATGTTTTTGAATTCAAGGCTATTCTAATCCATAGAACCGCAGATTGGCAGGTTAGGATCTCGGAAAAGCCACTTGATCTGCAAAGATCCTGATAGAGAAAGGAATTTTTACAATTCGCTGAAATTTACCTAACAAAATTGTGTCACAACTCTGCTTTATCCAGACAAGTTGTCGTAAAGCTTCGCGTGTTGCCCTATGTGGCGATTGAAGATAACTGGCGCAAGGCTAAAGTCTGGCGATAGTGAATTTTCGCCGTTTGCACTATTAGAAGGTGACAGACTCAAATATTGAATTAAATCAATCATCTTTTTGATGGCTGGCGGGAGGTGCAAATAAGATCCCAAGTCGCTTCGATAAACTCAACCCCTTAGTCGTGACATCACTAAACATATCGCGCCATTCACTAAAGGTGACTTTTAACGGATTAAAACTGTTGACGGGTTTAGTGATCCCGTAAATCACCGTCTCATCCTCGGGCACAAAGGTGCCAAAAAGTTTGTCCCAAATGATTAAAATACCTGCATAATTTTTATCGATATATTGGGGATTACGTCCATGATGGACCCTGTGATGGGATGGTGTATTAAACAGCCATTCTAATGGACCAAGCTTTCTTACTGCTTGAGTATGCACAAAAAACTGTAATCCCAAATTCAGCAGCACCACAAATACCACCCAATTAGGATCAAAACCCAAGATCACCAGCGGTAACCAAAACACCCACATTCCCGCAAAGGGATACATCAAGCTCTGCCGAAACGCGGTGCTAAAGTTCATATTCTCAGAGCTGTGGTGCACCACATGGGCCGCCCACATCCAACGTATTCTATGACTCGCACGGTGAAACCAGTAATAGCAAAAATCCTGTGCCACCATGAGTAGCACAAAGGTGAATGGCCCCATTTGGATATCGAATAATTTCCAACCAAATACCGCGAGATACAGCTTAGCAATCAGTAAGCCGGCCAAGATATCTGCGCCCTGATGCATGGCCGCGAGGCTAAAATTACACAGCACTTCCTTAGCATGGTAACGGGCGCTGACAGGGAGCTTTTGCCTTCTGTCGCCTAAGTACCACTCGAGCAAAATGCACACAAAAAATAACGGGGCAAGCACCAGTAGCAGCAATTCAGGGTGATTGATTAATTCAGCGATATCCATATACCTTTATCCTATTGTTATTATTGTTTTATTTAAGCCTAAACCGCCCCAAGCTTACCAACGGGCGTAATGATCTTCAGTCAATCCCAATACGTTATTGAGTTGATAGCTGCGCCCCTGATTATCGATAATTGAGCCGCTAAAGAAGCCTAGATACTGACGGAAGTTACTCTTCAGCAAAATAAAATTACGTTTTTCACTGCGGCAATTTCGCGCCGTAAACTCTAAATCAACTCGACCATCGTGACTATAAATGCGCCATATTTGAGTGCCCTGCTGTATATAGCGATCAAATTCAAATTGAATCGGCCCGAGCAAATGCCGCTCACCATTAATCCAAAACACATTTTCATTACTGCCGGTTTCATTAACACCCGCAGCAAGATTTAAGCCGATAACCCCTTCATCAATTTGCGCACTTAAGGATGCCCAACGCCAACTGGTATCTCGGCGCATAAATCCCGCTGAAAAATCATAACCCGCGAGGGCAAAATTTAACGGCTGCGGCTCATGGTCAATGGTTAAGGTTCCCTTTAGTGCTAAACCGTTGTGTTTTTGAGTATAGGTCCAACCGTTATATCCCGTAGGGCTACACATGGCCATGGGTAAACTTAAAGGTAAACAATGCAGGGTTAAATCGGCTTGAATGTTTTTGGTATCAATCAGCAAATGCCAATTACCCTCTTGGATCTCAAAGGTTATGCGCTTGCCTTTGCCGCCAATCGTCGCCGTGCTATTGGCGGGGGATGGCGACATCCGATAGCCAAGCCTAAAGGGCTTTAACCAATCATGCTGAATTAACCTATTGTTTTTAATGTCATATAAATAACAAAATGCACTACCAAGATAGGCGATATCCGCGAGCGCAACACCAATCATGTAGCGAGGCGTGACAATAGAAACAAATTGAAACTGCTTATAATCAACACGTTTTGCCCAAGCCGATGCGGGCTTATCCATGGTATTGAAATAGGTGAAATCGGCTAAACCTAAGCGACTAACAATACCGTCGAAATGGCCAAACTGCGGCTGGCCTTTAGCGTTAATCAAGCTTTCAGGGGCAATTTGAGTGTTAATCCTAAACATAAACTCGCCTTTGCATTTTTGCGGTCGAAGGAGCATTTATGCTCTCTTATTAAATATTGAATTTTTACTCTAACCTGTGATTCATTGCATTAAAAGAGTGCAAGCACAAATTGTTGTGATTTTGTTGCTGGCAATAATTCGGTTTAATGACGTAGAAATAACATTAAAAAGCGCCCAAAGGCGCTTGATTAAGGCTGACTGATTACCAAACCCTGATGATAATTCGGGCACTGGACTATTTGCTCATTAGAAGCGGTAGCTCATGCCAAAGTTTATCCTTTGTAACTCTAGTTCTTTCATCGGCACATATTGGTACTCAAGATTAAGACCAAAACCAGAGCGAAAACGATATTGCCAACCAACTGCGCCGTAAAAGCCCACATCGTCTGCATCCATCTCCTGCTTTTCAAACTCATAACTCACTTTGGTATAGGCAGCACCGAGTTTGGCATACAGACTGTTCCCGCGAGACAATGCATACTCACCGTAGGCAGTGGTTCTAACTCCTTGGTAACCTAAGTCTTTTATATCACTGATTGCACTAACAAGGGCGCTCGCCACGCCACCAGAACCCACTAAATAACCCGCTTCAAGCCCAAAATGCTCGTTGAGCATATAGCGATAATACAAATCGCCAGTGATTGTATCTCCTGCATCATATTTACCACTCTTAGTTTCAAATTCTTGGGTCCCATAGCCTATGCTGCCGCCTAACACATGCGATGACTCAACCGCATTAGCATTCGCTCCAACTAAAAAAGCACATACTGATAACGATAAAAGCCAAGTTTTAATTGTTAAGTATTTCATATTGTTTAAATTCAGTAATGATATGTAGGCACATGATAACCTTTACACCTGTACAAAAACTGAACCCGAGTACCTTGTGGCAACAAGGGGGATTTCTGGTATGCTGTAGCCACTTTTTACTAGCATGAGATTCTCCATGAAACGGTTACTATTGACGCTGACTTTCCCCCTACTCTTTGTGGGCTGTGCGAGCCAAAATCCGACTCACATGGCATTTAGCCCTCAGGTTCCCGATATCAGCCAACAGACTTCAAGACCCGTGCAGATCTCATTGGATACTATCGATTCGCGTAACGCTGAATATGTTGCGCGATTTATGGAAGAAGGCACCAAGACCCGTTTAGTCGGCCCAAGCGAACCTCCTAAGTTATTACTCGATGAAGTCTTTCGTAATGGTTTCACCCAAGCGGGATACCAAATTGATCCTAGTGCAACTAACTCTATTCAAGTTCAATTAGAAGAGTTGCAGATGGATGTCACCAAAAAAACCTTTGGTTACGAGGCTAAACACAGTGTACGTATTGCTGTCCAAGCGCGTAATTCAAGCCAAGAATTGGTCAAACGTTATAAAGCAAAGGGCGTATTAAAAGGCCCATTAACCCCAGACTTTGCCACCTTAGAAATGGATATGAATAAGCTCCTCGGCCAGCTCACTGGGGAAATATTAAATGACCCAGAGTTAAACCAGTTCCTACAAAAATAAAAATACCAATCGATAATTAATAAGGAAATCATAATGTTTCGTTGGATATCTGCACTTTTAGTTCTCTGTGCAAGCTATAGCAGCTGGGCGGCAATCGACATTCAACCCGATAGTTTGTATCCCCAAGTCGAGTTTGATACGAGTTTAGGTAAGATAGTCGTCGAACTCGATAGAACCCGCGCTCCCATTACAGTCGATAACTTCCTCACCTATGTGGTCAAAGGTGAGTACAACAACACGATTTTCCATCGGGTGATCAGTGACTTTGTAGTGCAAGGCGGTGGACTGAATCCGCAATTAGAAGAGCTGCCAGCGGGCAAGCCGATAGTCAACGAGTCGGGCAATGGTTTATCCAATAGCATGGGCACCATTGCCATGGCGCGCGACAATGACCCCCACACGGCCACCCGCCAGTTTTACTTTAACGTTGCAGACAACACTAAGCTTGACCCCTCAAAACGTCGTTGGGGTTATGCGGTATTTGGTGAAGTGATTGAAGGTAAGCAAGTTCTCGAAGCCATGGCTGTAGTAGAAACCACTACGAATGCCAAACTGAATTGGCCCGATGTACCTGTCACTCCTATCATATTGAAAACAGCTAAGTTGCTCCCGAAAAAATAATTAAAAATTTAGCAACAACGCTAATCCTGCCTCTATACTGTAAAAGCTTAACGAAAGGAGGCAAGGGTGACGATTGAAGAATTTATCGATAATAAAGCGCCCCAACTTGCTGTATATGGAAAAGCGTTTTTGAGTGATGAACTCGATTTCCAAGAAGTTCAGCTCTATTTATGGGACACACTCGAGGAATGGCAGCAACTCATTCCGACAAGTGAAGCGCAAACGGAAACGGAAACTGTGTTTTGGCACTTGCTCCATAGCTTTAACAAGTGGCCCGACTGGATGATACGCGGCAATCACTATCTGTATCAGCAGTTAGATGCTTGCTGTGATTTCCTCTGTTTGGGAGGACAAATGCCCTCGGGTTGTATCGGCATTAGACCTTAAGTAAAACACATGCTAAAGACCCAGCTCGCTGGGTCTTTTTATTTTACCTTCTGCGAACTCAAACTCATCAGTCATCAAAAGGATAAGTATTAGTCCTTGAACCTAACCGTATCTTACCCGTAAGCTAGGCGGATTCGACTCCTCGGCAAATGCTTATGTTCGTAACCGGTTTTACTCGTCGCACCTTAGACTCCTTGAGCGTTTATTACCATAAGCGCGTTTTGATCCTGCTATTACTTGGCTTTTCTGCCGGCTTACCATTAATGTTGGTCTTTTCAACCCTGTCTTTTTGGTTACGGGAAGCGGGAGTGGATCGCACCTCTATCGGTTATTTCAGTTGGATAGCCCTCGCCTATGCCTTCAAATGGGCCTGGTCGCCGTTAGTCGATAGATTATCAATCCCCATACTGACGCGCTTTTTAGGACGGCGACGCAGTTGGATGCTGTTTGCTCAGTTACTCTTGGTTAGCGCCATTTTAGGAATGTCTTTTAGCGATCCAGTTAAAGATCTCGAACGCTTGGCTTTGTTTGCATTAATGGTTGCCTTTGCATCTGCCACCCAAGATATTGTCATTGATGCCTTTCGTATCGAATCTGCACCCGAAAAAATGCAGGCTGCGCTTGCCGCCGCCTATCAAGTGGGGTATCGCAGCGCCATGATTGTAGCGACCGCTGGTGCGCTGACTATTGCCGCTTGGGTCGAGCCCGGCAATACCGAATATAACTTAATCGCTTGGCAAACCTCTTACTTAGTGATGGCTGGACTGATGTTTATTGGCGTACTAACTACGCTTTTTAGCCGTGAGCCTAAGGTCGATACCCGCGCTGCCGATGAAACCGAATTGGCAGTTAAACAGCGTTTAAGCGCGCGTTATCCCAAACCTATTGCGGCGAGTCTTTCATGGATTTATACCGCCAGTGTACTGCCCTTTATCGACTTTTTTAAACGTTATGGCCGCAGCGCAATTTTGATTTTATTGCTGATTTCCTGCTATCGCATCTCGGATATTGTGATGGGGATTATGGCCAACGTGTTTTATGTGGACATGGGATTCACTAAGGAAGAAATTGCCTATTTAAGCAAAATCTATGGCCTTATCATGACTTTAGTTGGCGCAGCCTTTGGCGGTGTACTGTTAGCACGCTTCGGTACTATGAGGATATTATTTCTTGGTGCACTGTTGGTTGCTGTCACTAATTTGCTCTTTGCCTGGCAAGCGGTCATCGGTTATAACGTCAGCTTTTTAACCTTTGCCATTTCGGTCGATAATTTTAGCGCAGGGATAGCCACCGCCGCCTTTATCGCTTACCTCTCAAGCCTCACCAGCAGCGGTTATAGTGCAACCCAATACGCCCTGCTTTCCTCGATTATGTTGCTGTTTCCTAAATTTATTGCGGGTTTCTCGGGCGCCTATGTCGACGCATTTGGTTATGTGAATTTCTTTGTCGCCGCCAGCGTGATTGGCTTTCCTGTGCTGTTACTCATTCATTTAGTGAATAAATACGCGCCCCACGTCAGCGTCAAACCAGACCAAGAATAATCAACCTGAGCTAGGGATAAGTAGCGCCGCTGAATAGGCATCTTTTCGAGCCTATCTGCGCATTCAGTCAGAAAAAGATTCTTCTTTTTAAAATTACATATACCATTGATTTAGTTTGTTAAATTAGATTTTTTCGACACTCGTTATCCCGAGTTCAGGTTAATTAGATATAAAAAAGCCCCAAACCGTTAATCCTTTGGGGCTTATTGTATTAGCGATTGATGCATGGGTTCGTCTAATGCGAGCGCAAGCTATGCAAGTTTTAACGATTAATCGCGGAAGTTATTGAACTGGAAAGGCTGGCCAAGGTCCGCTTGACGCACTAACGCCATCACGGCTTGTAAGTCGTCACGGGCTTTTCCCGTTACACGCACTGTATCGCCTTGGATCTGCGATTGCACTTTAATCTTGCTATCTTTGACCATCTTAACGATTTTCTTGGCGATATCCGTTTCAATCCCCTGCTTAAAGCGCACTTTAAGGGAAAAGGTTTTGCCGCTATGAACCGACTTCTCGTCGACATCCATGGTTGATGGCTCTACATTACGCTTGCTCAATTGCGTACGCAAAATATCCACTAACTGTTTGCACTGGAAATCGTCTTCTGCGGTGAGCGTCACCACATGATCTTTGTAGTCGATGCTGGCATCTTTACCACGAAAATCAAATCGGCCGCTGAGTTCACGGCGGGAGTTTTCAACCGCGTTACGTAACTCTACTTCGTCAACTTCAGACACAATATCAAATGAAGGCATATTTGCCGCCCCTTAGGTGATTGTAAATGCCCATAGTTTACCGACTCACTCCATCAAGTTGAAGGTTAACTTTACCCAAGCAAGATAAAACTCGCCTTAGGGATGACTTTGGTTGCGCATTTTCCTATTATGGCGGCACGCTAAGATAATCAAATTGTATTTGTGATAACTAAACACACCCTATTCAAACTGGCTTTAGCCGTAGCCTTTGTCGTGATCAGTTATCTGGTGTTTTCCAGACCAACCTATTCGCAAGGTATTCCTCATATCGATAAGGTAGGCCATCTTGGGAGCTTTTTCTGTCTCTCGTATCTTACCTATCTCGCCTTTCGCCCTAAGTGGTATTGGCTCTCACTGGTACTCGCGACTTACGCAATGTTGATTGAGGTTGTGCAGTCACGCTTACCCTACCGCAGCGCCTCCATAGGTGATGTGTTGGCAGATTTTGCCGGTATTGCCTTGTTTTATTTTTGTCTTTGGGCCTATCGAAAATATTTTAGTGCCGCCCATCTCAAGGAACAATAATGCCTGGCCAGAGTAAAATCGCCGCCATAGCACCACAAGCTAGCGAAATCGCTATTTTAGGCGCTGGTGCCGTCGGGCAATTGATTTGCCATCAACTGCATTCGGCAGGGTTAGCGGTAGGCTTGATGGCGCGTGAATCATTTGCATCACACATAGAAGCGACTCATTGGCAAGATTTAGTATTTAGCCCTTTGTCGCGACATAACACCAATACCGAATCAGTCACCTACCGCGTCCCCAAACTTGATATAGAAAGTAAAAGTGCGCAGCAAATCAAACTTTTGATCGTGTGCGTAAAAGCGTATCAAGTACTTGATGCGATTAGCCCTTTACTCGATAAATTATCGCCACAATGCCATATTCTGTTATTGCATAATGGTATGGGACCACACCTTGCACTTGCGCCACGACTCGATGGTCGCGGCCTAAGTCTAGGAACGACTTCACAGGGCGTATTACGTCAGTCATCTTGGCAAGTTAAGCAAACCGGACAAGGCTTAACTCAGTTTGGCCATTTTACCGGCCCAGAGTTACCCCAAACTCTGCGGGAAAGGCTATTACATGCCATTCCGAACAGCGAGTGGGTTGAAGCGATTATCCCCAGCCTTTGGCAAAAACTGGCGGTCAATGCCGCGATCAACCCTCTTACAGCCCTGCATCAATGTCCCAATGGCACCCTAGCTCAAGCACAATTTTCAACGACTATTGCCAATATCTTAGATGAACTGGTCGAGGTTGCCGCATATGATGGGATTGAGCTCAACAGGCACTTCTTAGAGGAGCGCGTCTATCGAGTGATTGAACTCACGGCCGCGAACTTCTCATCGATGCACCAAGATGTAGCACACCATAGACTCACTGAGATTGAGCAAATTAATGGTTATATCTCCAACCGTGCCCGCGCGCACGGTTTAAGTGCACCCATCAATGCCCAAATGTGCCAGGCCATTAAACAGCTCTCGGCGACAAAGCCTAGATCTAATTAATACATTTAATTGATTTTAAATAGATTTAATAGTAATCATCTGAGATAAATCAAACTCGTTGATATTTCATTGTCTTAAAATGCCCCATCGTTGATATTTTCACGCCATTTGCACCACAACAGCGCACCAAATCAGGGCGTAATCATCTGTTTTTGCACTATTTTGCAGCAAAAGTAAGGTTCATTTAAGTGCGCCACATTGTTAACATAATGATAATAAAACCATTATTGTTATGGCCTGATTCCTGCTTTGTTCCGCGAACTTAAGCCAGAGGTTCGTTGGAGAATAAAGTTGAAACTCATCACCGCAATTATTAAACCCTTCAAAATTGATGATGTTCGTGAAGCGCTAACTCAACTGGGGGTCCACGGCATGACAGTCACTGAAGTTCGTGGCTTTGGTCGTCAAAAGGGACACACAGAGCTCTATCGCGGCGCCGAATATGCTGTCGACTTTCTCCCCAAAATGAAGCTTGAAATCGCGATCCACTCCGAACTTGAAGAAGCAGTTATCGAAGCCATTATCCAAGCCGCCCACACAGGTAAAGTCGGTGACGGAAAGATTTTTGTCACCCCACTCGAACAAGTGATCCGCGTCCGCACCGCAGAAGAAGGGGTTGATGCCATATGAGCTATCAAAAATCCAAGCTCAGTTATCAAGCGTTACTTGTCCTCGCCGCGAGCAGCTTTACCAGCACAGCATGGGCCGATGCAACGCAGTTAAATGGTGCTAATACCGCCTGGATTTTAAGCTCATCCGCCTTAGTCTTACTGATGACTCTTCCAGGCCTAGCGTTGTTTTACGGCGGACTGGTACGAAGCAAAAACGTACTTTCCATTTTAATGCAGTGTTTTTCGATCGCTGCTATCGCCTCGATACTTTGGTTTGTGATTGGTTACTCCATCGCCTTTGATACTGGCAATGGCTTTATCGGCGGCCTCAGTAAAGCATTTTTAGCCAGTATTGGCCGCGAGAGTGTCAGCGGAGATATTCCCGAACCTTTATTTATGCTGTTCCAAATGACGTTTGCGATTATCACCCCCGCGCTGATTATCGGCGGCTTTGCTGAGCGGATGAAATTTTTCGCAGTACTGATATTTTCAAGTGCATGGCTGCTGTTAGTCTATGCACCTATCACCCACTGGGTATGGGGCGGCGGCTGGTTAGCCAAACTTGGACTCTATGACTTTGCGGGGGGGACCGTGGTACATATTACCGCTGGCGTGGCCGCATTGGTTGCCGCTAAAGTACTCGGCCCGCGTAGGGGATTTTTAAACTCGGCTATTATGCCCCACAACTTGACCATGACCGTGACTGGTGCGGGCATGCTTTGGGTTGGCTGGTTTGGCTTTAATGGCGGTAGTGCCTTAGGTGCCAATGGCACGGCGGCAATGGCCATACTCGCCACCCATTTGGCTGCGTCGATGGGCGCCATCACTTGGGCGGCTATCGAATGGTATAAATTCGGTAAAGCCAGTGCACTAGGTATCGTCACAGGTATGGTGGCAGGCTTAGGGACAATCACGCCAGCATCGGGTTATGTTGGCCCAGCAGGCGCCTTAGTGATTGGCTTTCTTGGTGGCATGGTTTGTTTCTTTTCAACCGTTTACATTAAACAAAAACTGAAGATAGACGATTCCCTCGATGTGTTTCCCGTCCACGGTGTCGGCGGTATTCTCGGCACTTTACTGGCAGGCGTTTTTAGTTCAACTCAGCTTGGGATCTTCAGCGGCTATGGGTTTGCCGCTGTCAACCCTACTATGATTGATCAGCTCGGCGTACAAATTATTGGCGTCGTTGCCACCTTCACCTATACCGCGGTGGTGACTTGGCTATTGTTTGTCGTCATTAGCAAACTCCTAGGAGGGCTGCGCGTTAGCACAGAGCAAGAAGTCAATGGACTCGATCTTTCAGAGCATGAAGAAACAGGGTACAGCCTGTAAGCACTTCAGTCTGCTCTGCCAACATGGCTATCAGGATAGCTATCCTGATAGCCATTTTATTAGGGCGTGTTGACGTTTCGAGATTAGATTTTGTTCGTTCTGGCAAGCACGTGCTCGCGAAACGAGGAATGATGTGTAGTTTACTCAAATGACGAGCGGCTCTTATGACAGAAAGTAAGACCAAGGGCTTGCCAGACGACCCCTTCGGGCAGCATTTGGCTGGCTTTTCTGCCGCGTTATCGTCCGTTTATGTAGAATAACTACACAGCACGGACTTTGCCTTGCATAAACGCCAGCCAAATTGCTGCAAAAATAACCCTGAAACGTCAACACGCCCTAGCTATGCGCCTCAAGCCAATGGGAAAGCTCATCTAATTTCATCGGTTTAGCAAATAAATATCCCTGCAAAAAATGCACATCACGACTGATTAAATAATCTGCTTGTTGTTGGGTTTCAACCCCTTCAGCCACCGCTACATAATTCATTTTATGGCAGAGCTCGATAATGGTATCCAGCACATGGGAAGTGACTGAATCTTGGCCTATGGTATCGATAAAACATTTATCAATTTTAAGATAGTCTAAGGTAAAGGTTTGCAGCAGCGACAAGGTCGTCTGCCCTGTACCAAAATCATCAATTGCCACTAAAATATCAAGCTCACGCAATGCCGTAATTCGTTCGCACATATCCGCGGTTAATAACTGCCGCTCGGTGATTTCAATTAAAGGTTGCACGCCAATACGCGCAAAGGCATCTTTTAGATAGCGAAATTTAGCCTCTATATCACTTTGAATAAAATGCTCTGGTGCTACGTTAAAACCAATCCTAAACCCCGAATCCACGGGCAATTGGCTAAAATCGGCCAAGGCTCGTTCAAAAATATAATTGGTTAACGGGACGATTAATTGGCTCTGCTCAGCAATAGGTATAAATAAATCGGGCCGCACTAAGCCCATTTGGGGATGCTGCCACCGTACTAATGCTTCAACGCCTTTAGCCTTACCATCAACACTACTAACAATAGGTTGATATACCAGAAAAAACTCTTGATTCTCGATGCCGCTTTTAATGTCATCAGCCAATGAAGACCGGCTTTTTTTACGCCAAATCTGTAGACCGACCAACCCAACAAACGCCAGTAAAAACGGCAGTGTTATGCCAAAACATATCCAGAAAAAGTGCCAAAAAAACGCCTGTGAAACCTCAAGCAGGATCACAAACTCGGAGTGCTCAGCCCTTACTGCAACCACTTTCCCATCACCAAATTGTGGGACAGTAGGTAACGTCGCCCCCTTTAATCCCAACACCACATGGTTAACAGGACGAGGAAACACCTCAGGTTGAATAAAACTGTCGATTAAATATTGTCCTTCAATGATAACTACTGCACCACGCGTTAAATTATCCTGAGTAGAGATAACCAAAATGGCAGGAACACCTGAGCGCGCAGGTGTTTCAGGAACAATAAAATAAGCTGGCTTTTTGAGGGTAGCTTCAGGCAAGAGTGAATTAAGCGGATAATCAATCACCCCCATTGTAGATGAACAGTGAAAACCATGGGCGTTAAAAAGTAACACACCGCGATAATAGGGCTTAAACTGCATATATTCATTCAGGGCACTGCAGTCGCCCTCACTAAGGGTAGTAGCATACTCCCCAATCGTCTCAGACTGCCTTAACAAATGCTCAAGCCGCTTGAGATTAAACTCCCCAACCTCTTGTGCCTTCTTATCAACCAAATAATTTGTTACCACATAACTTGATGCCATTGCCAAGACGATAGGCATAAACAGCATGATGAATAAATGCTTGCGAGAAAGATCGTATTGGGAAATAAATAATCGTAAAAGCGGCGAAAGGCTATTTAAGCGTTTTGGCATTCTTAATTCTTAATCCATATTCGATGGCGCGATAGCCATTAATATCAGTGGAAATATCCAGTACTACGCATGTCAAATACAAACAGCGTAAGTACTCACTCCCACATCACCAGTATTGCAGCGACCGCAATCAACACTAGACCAAGCATTTCTTTAATTTTGACTTGCTCTTTGAGCCAGAATGCAGAAATCAGCATCATAAAGAAAATTTCCACTTGGCCTAAGGTTTTAACATAGGGCACAGCCTGTAGTGACATCGCACTAAACCAACCGATAGAGCCAAAGCAGCTCGCAGTGCTGGTTAATAAGGTTAACTTAGGTCGTTGTAACAAGTCGATTAACGTTGCTTTATCCTTTAAAACCAAATAACTGACTAACACAATAGTTTGCAGACTAATCACCAACAGCAATACCCAAGCCGCACTATGGGGAAAACCGACATCTAACCTCAAGCTAGCTTCTCGCACCCAAAGCGAGGTCAGCGCAAAGGCACTGCCACTGGCAATCCCCAGTATGACTGTACTGAGGGATAAATGCCGCACCCCCTGCTTAGCACTCAGCAAAAATACCGCTATCCCACCCAAGATAACCCCGACCCAACCGAGAACTGATAGATGAGTACCAAAGAATAATGTGCCTAAGATTGCCGCGACGATTGCTTCACTCTTAGCAAGCCCAGCGCCAATCGCAAAATTTTGCTGCTGGAACAGCTTCACCATCAAGCCAGTAGCAAGGATCTGCATCATAGAAGCGCCCACAATAAAACCGATAAACTCCCCAGTAAATTGCGGCCATCCAACATTGTCCCATAAATACAAGAGCACAAGATACAATGCCGCAATGGGGCTAGCCCAAATAAACCGAGCTAAAGTCACCCCAGCAACCTTTACCTCTTTGCTCAGTTGGCTTTGAAAGGCATTACGCCATGCCTGCATAAATGCAGCTAATATTGTAAATAAAATCCACATAAACCTATTTCCACCAAAGCATACTCTCTTGCTTTAGACACAAAAGATAAGACAAGCATCATATCCCACATGGAAACATTAGACACGACACAAAGACTGATAAATACCTTTAAGATCATACGCTAGCCATTAAATAACCGCTACAAAAATCGAGCAACAAATATACAAAACAATAATTTAAATAATAACTATGGATGTATAAATTGCATGAAAGAACCAATAATTGATGCGATTAATGATGCCCATGTATAACCTAACACAGCCATTAAAATCGCTATAGACGCTAATTTAGGATGGAAAGCACTCGCAACAACAGGCGCTGAAGCGGCGCCGCCAATATTACACTGACTCGCAATAGCAAAATACAATATGGGAAGTTTAAAATATAAGGAAAACAACAGCAGAATAATTATATGAATAACAAACCAAATTAATCCTATAATAAAATAATAGAAAATAGATTGAAATGAAGCAAACTCAACATTTAACCCAATATTCATAATCATAAAGTACAGCAAAAAAAATGAAACAAACTTTACTTGCTTAACAAACACATGTCTTGCATAGGTCATTGAGAGTAAAATACCTAAAAGTGTTGACAAAATCATCGACCAAAAGAAACTTGACCCTAGGTTATAATACAATAAATAAGGAAAACGGTTGATTACTGTTATGGATAAAAACTCTGAGAATGAATGACAAAACAAAAAAATAAACAATGATGAAATAATGAGCAAAATACAGCCAGTGAAATGCTTTTTGCCATCTAACGTAGTTATATCACTCTCAATAAAAACAGGTAAATTGTTCAAATCAGCATTAAAAAATTTATCAATCGTTTTTTGTTTTTTAGCCAAAAACAGCAAGATAGCCATCCATATGCCGGAAAAAAACACATTTATCGTCACCATTACAGCAAAAATAGCCTCGCCAACTTGATGAATTTCTTTCACTACAAGTTGGTTGGCTGTACCGCCCAACCAGTTAGCCATGAGTGTTGCCATACCGCGCCATGCTGCATCACTACCTTGCCATAAAAGCTCTTCTGGAAATAATTTAGAGCCAATCCATAAACTAATTGGCCCTCCAATACAAACACCAATAGCGCCAATAAAAAACATCAATAAAATCTTTCCACCGACTGACTTTAATGTAGCAAAATCCGTATTCACAATTAGCAAAAATAAACTACATGGAATTAAATGCGCCTTAAAATAGTCATCAACACCTGACCTACTTGCATCTACCACATTAAAAAAACTGAATACAGCAGGTAAGGTATAGCAAATGAACATGACAGGAAAAACACTATAAAACAGCTTAAAAAACCGACAAGGTAAAGAGTTTGAATATAATACCACTGCAAGAAGTGAGATTAAAAATATAACTATTCCACACTCTGAAGAAATCAATTATCCCACTCACTGTTTAACTAGCATTATTTAAAAATTTTAAAAAACTACTAGACTGTAATGAAAGTTGATCAGACTCTCGTTGGATTGACCAGTAAGTGCGTTTATAATCCCATCCCTTCAAATCGATCAAACATAACTCCCCCCGTTCTAACTCTTCTTTTATAGCCACATAGGGTAAAACACTCAAACCTGTACCAGTTCCAATTGCACGCTTAATTGCGCCAATCGTAGACATACAAATGTCATTTCTTACATAAACGTTTAAACTTTTTAATAATTGAACAGCTCTGATATGTGACAGGGAGGACTCGTGGTCAAAAATCCACAATTGTTCACTTAAAAAATGATTAGAACACTCTTGCGCTGCTGCAGGATGTGAGCATCCACTTACAATGCAAAGCTTATCTTGCATCCATTGCTCACATATTAGATTTCTGCTTGCTGGTTTGGCATCAATGAAACCTAAGTCGATTTCTTTTTCAGACACCATTTTTTCAATCACCAAACTATTCTCAATTATGAGTTTGATTTTTACATCTGGATATTTATCTTTAAACAAAGGAATCTTTCTGGATAAAACATAGTTACCGACCGTTTTGCTACTACCAATCACTAAGCAACCTTTAACACCATCTTCGGAAAAATTAAAAAGCTTTTCTAACTCATTTCCCTTACTAAGCATTTCATTAGCATAAGGCAGAATAATTTTCCCATGGGCATTTAGATCCAATCCACCACCCGCCCTTTCAAACAGGCGGCATCCTAGCGAGCTCTCTAACTCTTTTAGAGCCATACTCACTGCCGGGGTTGACATATGCATCAGTTTTGCCGCTTTTGAGATTTGTCTCTCAGTACAGATAGCCTTAAAAATCATTAACTGCCTTAACGTAATGCGCATCTACATCCCCAATAAACTCCAGTTATAATAAGATAAATGAAAGATACATTTTTTAACATGACTGATATCTAACTTTAATAAAGCGGCCTATTCGGCCGCTTTATTTAACACCTTCTAAAAAAGGTATCTCGTTGAAAAAACAACCAACGTATCATCAAACTCATTATTACCTTTTGAATCTGAGTACTCGCCTTCAAAGTAGCTTACTGCTGCACCAAAGGTTAATTCCTTCATCAGATTATAATCCACACCAAATGAATATTGATTTGAGTCACTATTATTTAATGTTTTAAGATCTGCACCAGCATTTTTGGTAATCTTACCCAAACCAGCATCATCTTTAAGGTACTGAAATTTAAAATCATATTTATTAACAGGAATACTCATACTTAATAAATATGAATTTCCTTTTACATTGTTATAAATACTTGATTGAGAATGCTGATATATCGCACCCACTTTTACAGATGAAATAGCAACACCAGCAACAATCCTTGTTGCCTCTAACGAATTTAGTCCATCTGCATAGGCTAGAGAAAAATAGCTATTTCCTTTTTTAAAAGAAGGATCTCCATACACTACACTAACTGCATAATTGTTTTGATTATCAGCAAGCGTTGGATTTTTTTGATTAAAATCATCATCAAATGCATATGTAACGCCAAGAGACACTCCTGCAACTTTTGCACTATTGATAGTGATTAAATCTCCTAATCGGTCATTACCTGCAATAATCATATTCATATCACTTGATGTGATATTGAATAGATCAACTTTACCCTCTGACGTTTTAAATACAGTATCATTTCGTCCAAATACGACACTACCATATTTAACCTTGAAACCTAAATATGAGTTTCTCGGTTTAAAAATATTTGCATCATCATTATCAAAACTTTCAACTCCAGCTTCAAATTTATATATCAAACCAAAATCTTCATGCACATTATAATCACCTTTAATCCCAACGTATGATGCATAATTCTCAAGTGAAAAGCCATTTACCTTTTCATTACCGGAAATACCATTACTAGAATTGGATACTCCTAGCCACAATCTCCCATAAAAATCTAAAGGCTCAGAAAACCCTTGATTAGAACAAAGCAATAAAGCAATAGGTACAAAACAATTTGTATATTTCATAATTTTTATCCTTTAACATAAAACCGTAAGCATGCTAATTCTATGTTAAAAAATCCGTTTGAACTTTAATCACACCTCCAGTAAAAAAACGATTATTTAAGAATTATTTAAAACAATTTAAGTTTTATTTAACCAAGATAATTTTTTGCGCGACATCACCATTTAACAATAAATAAAAAAATATCATACGTGAAGATTACCTTAATAAAACTATAATTGGAGAATTATATGAAGTTAACACTTTTAAGTATTGTCTTGTGCTCAATTTTTTCTACAGCAACTTGGGCTGCAAATGACAAAAATGATTTGGCCTCTTTTCATAAAGAAATGGGAGGATGCAAAAGCTGCCACACTCAACCAGGCAAGGTATCTGACAGTGAAACCTATGAAAATCAACAATGTAAATCATGTCATGGTGAATACAGTGCTTTGGCTAATCCAAAACTAAAGCTAGATCCCCACGCATCTCATTTAGGTGACATTAACTGTACAAGCTGCCATAAAGGTCATGAAAAACCAAAATTATATTGTAATGAATGCCACTCATTTAAAGGGCTTGAGATGCCTTTTAATAGCGCAAAAACCAAGGAACCATGGGATAAAGGTTGGGACAATGATGCAATCAGCAAGGCGATTGCTGCAGGTCCAAAAGAAACGACAGATGTCATTGTTGTCGGAGCCGGGAGCGCAGGGTTTAATGCCGCTATTGCAGCGAAAAAAGCAGGAGCGCAAGTAGTATTACTCGAAAAAGGCCCATTTAGCGGTGGTAACTCTATGCTTGCTGCAGGCGGTTACAATGCTGTGGGAACTACTCAGCAAAAAGAACATAAAGTGGATGATAAAATCGAATGGTTTGTTGAAGACACCATGAAAGGTGGGCGCTATGCCAATGATCCAAAGTTAGTACAAATATTAGCTGAGCAATCAGCTGAAGGTATTAAATGGTTAGAATCTTTAGGTGCAAACATGGATGACTTAAAACGCTCAGGAGGCGCAAGGGTTGACCGCACACATAGACCAACTGGAGGTTTAAGCGTTGGCCCACATATCATTGATGTATTGAGAAAAGCCTCGGTAAAAGAAGGAATCGACACTCGGCTTAATTCTAAAGTTGTCAAACTTGTGGTTGATGAAGACCAGAAAATTGTCGGTGTAGTCGTCCATGGAAAACATTCTGACCACTATATGATTGCGGCTAAATCAGTTGTTCTTGCAACCGGTGGATATGGTTTTAATAAAGAAATGGTTGCATTTTATCGCCCGACATTTAAAGGGATGACCAGCTCTAATAACATTACTTCCACAGGTGATGGTATTGAACTTGCCAAAGCAATTGGAGCGAGTATGACCGATATTGACTGGGTACAAGCTCATCCGACAGTAGGAAAAGATAGCCGCATTTTAATCTCCGAAACTGTTCGAGGTGTGGGTGCTATTATGGTCAATAAAGATGGTAATCGTTTTGTCAGTGAATTAACGACTCGTGATAAAGCATCCGATGCCATTCTTAAACAGCCTGAACAATATGCTTGGTTAGTCTTTGATAATGAGCTTTATAAAAAAGCTAAAATGGTACAGGGATATGACCATCTAGATATGCTTGAAAAAGCAAATACGATTGCTGAACTTGCCAAAATTACAGGTATGAAAGATAACGCATTAGAAAAAACGATTTCAAACTACAATCGTTATTTTAAACAAGGTAAAGATGAAGATTTTGCTCGTGAACAAATGCCATTGCCACTAGAAAAGGCGCCTTTTTATGCCGTAAAAGTGGCTCCAGGTATTCACCATACTATGGGTGGTGTCGCAATTGATACCAAAGCAGAAGTGCTCGATATTCAAAGTAAACCATTGGTCGGCTTGTTTGCAGCAGGCGAAGTCACAGGTGGTGTGCATGGGTATAATCGCTTAGGTGGCAATGCCGTTGCAGACACCGTGATTTTTGGAAAAATTGCAGGTACTAATGCGGCGAAACATGCTTTGGAAACTAAGTAGGCTCAGCTCGGGATAATCAATGCATATCCAACAGCACAAGCGAAAGTTTGAGAGATATAACTTAAATTTTACAGTGTTGATGGCATTCATCACTTAACCCGAATTGAGATTAAGTAATGTAAGACCAGTGAGAGGTTATGATATTGCCTCTCACTGTATATCAAGCTTTATTCATCATATATTGGCGATAAATTTATTGCCTGACTTCAAAAGCTCCCCTGCTATTTTGAGAGGTTAATTTAACCTCTCTTTTTTATTTGCTGGTATCAATGGGCTCGAAAGATTTAACTAAATCATCAATTGCCTTCATCTGCTTGAGATAGTTCTCTAATTGGTGAAGTGGTAATGCGCAGGGACCGTCACACTTAGCATTGTCAGGATCGGGGTGAGCCTCAATAAATAGACCCGCTAAACCTAACGCCATACCACTACGGGCTAGTTCAGTCGCTTGAGCTCGACGACCGCCCGCTGAATCGGCACGGCCACCTGGACGTTGCAATGCGTGGGTGGCATCGAAAATAACCGGATAACCCGATTGTTTCATTTCATCCATACCCAACATATCCACGACTAAGTTATTGTAACCAAAGCATGAACCACGTTCACAGAGGATAATCTTATCATTACCCGCTTCGTTAAATTTGGTGATAATATGACGCATTTCGTGGGGCGCTAAAAACTGCGGTTTTTTCACATTGATGATAGCGCCGGTTTTCGCCATAGCGACAACTAAGTCTGTTTGACGAGCTAAAAAAGCTGGCAATTGAATAATATCAACCACTTCAGCTACAGGTGCACATTGGTGTACTTCATGTACGTCGGTAATTAAAGGCAAGTTAAAGGTCTTTTTGATTTCTTCAAAAATCTTCAAACCTTCTTCCATGCCTGGGCCACGGTAAGAATTAACTGAAGAGCGATTAGCCTTATCGAACGACGCTTTGAAAACATAGGGGATGCCTAGTTTTTGAGTCACCTCAGCATAGGTTTCAGCAATCGACATAGCGAGATCGCGAGACTCAAGCACATTCATGCCACCGAATAGCACAAAAGGTTTATCGTTTGCAATTTCGATTGAACCTAAGTTTATGATTTTATTACTCATCGCAACATCTCTCTCAAATGCTAGACTCTGTCCAGCGGAAAACTGAATATTGGCACTAGAGCGGCTATACCGCAACTAGCTGTAAAATTTGGCCACAAATCCAAGCCATATACGTTCCTAACACATAACCAAATACAGCCAACAACACCCCGACCGGAGCCAATGCAGGGTGGAATGCCGCTGCCACAACGGGCGCTGATGCAGCGCCGCCAACGTTGGCCTGACTGCCTACGGCCATATAAAACAATGGCGCTTTAATTAACTTAGCAATCAATAACATAAAGCTAGCGTGTACTATCATCCAAATGATACCCACTAAAAAATATATCGGCGTATCAAGGACTTTACTTACATCCATATGTAAACCTATGGTTGCCACTAGAATGTATAAGAACGCTGATGCAACCTTAGATGCGCCCGCTGCTTCTAAATGGCGCATAGGGCTGAACGACATCGCTAAACCTATGGTCGTCACTATCACCACTAACCAAAAGAACTTCGAGGTAAAACTGTAATCCTCAGTCCAAGGATAGTTGGCTTCAAAATACGGGCCGAGAAAATCGGCAGCAATATGAGCTACGCCTGTGATACCAAAGCCAACAGCTACGATCAACATCAGGTCACGTAAACTCGGAATGCGTGCATTTTCAGCGTGATACTGCTCCACTTTATTCTTTAAGGTATCGATAGCTGTTGTATCTGCACCTGTTTTTGCATCAATTTCTTTGGCTTTAGACGCCAAAAACAACAACACCGCCATCCAAATATTGGCCACAATCACATCGACTGTCACCATGACGGAGAAGATATTGCCACCGACTTCATAAATTTCTTTCATCGCTGCTTGGTTGGCACCACCGCCAATCCAGCTGCCCGCAAGCGTTGTCATGCCGCGCCACACCGCATCAGGGCCGTCAACACCTATCAACGATGGCTCGATAAATGACACGGTCAGCAGCGCAATTGGGCCGCCAATCACAATGCCGATGGTTCCAGTTAAAAACATGATCACGGCTTTAGGTCCAAGCCCTAAAATCGCTTTTAAATCCACACTTAAAATCAGCAATACCAAACAGGCGGGTAATAAATAGCGTGATGCTACAGAGTAAAGCTGTGATGTGTGGCCATCGATCACCCCAAAGGTGTTTAACAACGAAGGCAAGAAATAGCAGAGTAATAACGCAGGAATAAAGCGGTAAAACTTTTGCCAAAATGGATGACTGCTACTACTGGTATAAAACACAAATCCCAGAATTGTCGCTAAAATCCCCAGCGCCACCGCGTCATTGGTGACTAATGCCGTGCTTGCCATGTGTGTTCTCCCTGTTTGGTACAGTTGTTATTGTATTTATGTTGATATCTGCATTTTGCAGTTAATGGGCAAATGTCCATTCGCCATTTATGGTTATTTTTATGATAAACAAGGAGAGCCAGATAGGCTCTCCTTTAAAGGTTAATGATAGATTTCAGCGTGTTCACTCAGTTCTTTAAGCTGCATCTTAACGATTTCGATAACAGGATCGTGTGGGCTGTTATCGACAAAATGTTGCAGATCGGCCGCTGCAACATTAATGCATCCAAGCTGCTGAGCGATAAAGGCACGTTCACGATTTAAGTGCACATCATCGGGATGCCACTGCAGTAACAAGTTACAACATTCCATCGCAGCCTCAAATTGATGGGAAACAATACATCCCGCCTTAAGCTCGTGTAACATACGCGAAATCAGCTTCTTCACCGACGCCGCTTTTAAGTAGCTCGGCTTAAGTTGCGCCGCGTTACCCAGCTCACCGCGCACTAACACATGAAGCTGATGCTTAGTCAGTTCCTTTCCTGTCAATGGATCGTGATAACGCACAACACCGGCAATTTTACTGCGAAGCACGGTATTACCCGGTAACAAAAGCGCTTCAAGCTCTAAATCAAGCTGCTTAGCCAATAATATCAAAACCGTCGACAGTGTGGTGCTATTGCCTTGTTTAGTGATAAGACAAGTGCCTAAGTCCGCCGCTTCGGTACTGAAGTAATTTTCGCGAACACAGAACCCCAAATCTTGATAAAACCAACGAAACAACGCCGTTAAGCGTTGTTGTTGATCCACCAGATAATGACTTAATACGGCTCCCGCCAATTCAAACCAAGCCCATTTCGCCGCTTCGAGGTTTGAAAATCCAAGGTGAGCACCTACATCCAATGCCGACTCGGGCAATGAAATGCCATCTTGCAGATTGTATTTACCCATTAACCCAATAATACCGCTTGTTTAAAATGCGCCAATTTAGCCGCGTAAACCAACCAACCTATAGCGCCGAGGAAGGCGAATACTTTGAACAGTTTGTTTCTGTTGGCTTTTATCGCAATGACACCCAAGGCAATATAGGCAACGACAGCACCGATCTTTTCGGTCAACCAAGGATCCACAAAGGGATATTGCTTGATCATAAAGCACAGCACTAATCCTGAAACTAGCAAGAAAGTGTCAATCACGTGGGGCGCGACTTTAAATACCTTCTTGCCCATCAGTGCTGACTGACGTAAATGCAACACAAACCGAACGACAAAAAACAGCACACTCACGGCAATTAAGGTTAAGTGCAAGTGCTTAACAGCAGGATAAAGACTGTAAAAAGTTTCCATTGTGATACTTATGGCCAGTGACAAAGGCGCTAGTTTACCCTAATCATAACGCTAGACCAATGCCTAACGCGCGAGATTCGCTGGCGGAACATCTCCCCGCACTTTGCAGGAAACCACAATGAATTTAATGATAATTGCCGATGAGTCCACCGAATTTGCCGACACGGTAAAACAAAAAATCATCGAATTTAATCAGGCACATTGGCAAACGCTGAAACGCCAAAATCTTGGTTTAAAATTACAGGATGATGACGGTAACTTGCTCGCGGGCTTAAGCGGCAAAACCTTTGGCAATTGGCTATTGATCGACTATTTGTGGGTGGATGAAGCATTACGCCAACAACACATCGGCTCACGCTTATTACGCGAGGCCGAAAGCAAGGCCAAACAACGCGGCTGCCAATTTGCCCTACTCGACACCTTAGATTTTCAGGCCAAACCTTTTTATGAACGCCATGGTTATCAGGTGCAATGGGTGCAGCAAGCCTACCCAGAAATCGGCAGTAAATTCTTTATGGTGAAGGCGCTCTAACTTCTGGCGAAGGTTGAATGCGGTGTTTAAGACGTTTCGTTGTGGACTAAGCAAAGGCTATCAATCTCAGCAGATGCATAAACAAAAACGCCATTGACGGATAATCAATGGCGTTTTTAACACTCAGCAGGATTGGATTAGATATTAAATTCCAATTAATCCCATCCACTTACCCATAGTGCATCTGTCATTACTGCCAAAATCCCGCACCGTGGCGACATTCTGATAACCAAGTTCGATGAGTTTTGCCCTCAGT
The DNA here is from genome assembly GCF_022410515.1 of Shewanella cutis. Lineage (GTDB taxonomy): Bacteria > Pseudomonadota > Gammaproteobacteria > Enterobacterales > Shewanellaceae > Shewanella > Shewanella cutis. The sequence goes on from NZ_JACSDI010000001.1 coordinate 841,128, forward strand.
TTTACCGCCTGCTCAAAACCGTGTTCAAGCAGAATATAACCGTTAGGCTTTAAATAATCCCGAGCGGTTTTAGCGATATAGTAAAGATCGGCAAAGCCTTCATCGGCCGCGGTAAGCGCACTTTGTGGCTCAAAACGTACATCACCTTGATGCAAATGCTCATCGGCCTCATCGATATAGGGAGGATTGGAAACAATTAAATCAAAGTCATGGGACGTAATTGCGCTAAACCAATCGCTCTGCAGTATCTCAACCTGTTCAAGTTTCAGGTTAGTACGGTTCGCTTTGGCCAGCGCAACCGCATCTTCCACTTTATCGACCGCAGTAATTTGCCAACTCGCACGCTCAGAAGCCAACGCCAGTGCAATTGCGCCCGTTCCTGTACCCAAGTCGAGCACTTTTGCATTGCTCTCAAGGGGTAAGTTTAAAGCAGATTCGACTAAGATCTCGGTATCTGGCCGTGGGATCAGGGTCGTGTCATTCACAATAAAGGGCAGTGACCAAAACTCACGCTCGCCAACAATGTGAGCCACGGGTACGCCCTGTTGGCGACGTTGCACCATTTGCTGGAAGCGTTTCCATTGCTCCACCGTCAAGGCTTTTTCTGGCCAAGTGTACAGGTAAGCACGGTTTTTATTGAGGCAATACAATAATAAAACCTCTGCATCCAGATGTGCGGATTCAGAGGTGGGCGCTAACTGAACATAGGCCCATTGCAGGGCCTCGGCGATACAAGATTGATCAGCCAAAATTACCCCTGCTCATCAGCCAGAGCGGCTAATAGGTCGGCCTGATGCTCTTGCATCAGCGGTCCTAAAATCGCGTCTAAGTCGCCTTCCATCACTTCGTTTAAGCGATATAAGGTTAAGTTGATACGGTGTTCACTCACGCGGCCCTGCGGGAAGTTGTAGGTACGCACCCGCTCGGAGCGGTCACCACTGGCGACCAGACTACGGCGAGTCGACTCTTCGGCGCTGCGGCGCTTTTCATCTTCAACGGCTTGGATACGCGCCGCTAACACGCTCATCGCTTGGGCGCGGTTTTTATGTTGCGAGCGTTGATCTTGGCATTCCACCACAATCCCTGTCGGAATATGGGTAATACGAATCGCAGAATCAGTTTTGTTAACGTGCTGGCCACCCGCGCCCGATGAGCGGAAAGTATCGACCTTCAGATCGGCTGGGTTGATTGAAATCGCTTCCGCTTCAGGTACTTCATGCATCACTACCACAGTCACGGCTGAGGTGTGTACACGACCTTGGGATTCAGTTTCAGGCACACGTTGAACACGGTGACCACCGGATTCAAATTTGAGTTTACCGTAAGCACCTTCACCACTGACTTTAACAATGATTTCTTTAAAGCCGCCGTGTTCACCTTCGTTTGAACTCATAATCTCGAGCTGCCAACGGTTGGCTTCAGCATAACGGCTATACATACGGAATAAGTCACCGGCAAAGATCGCCGCTTCGTCGCCACCCGCACCGGCACGAATTTCGATAAAGGCGTTGGTGTCGTCGTTAGGATCTTTTGGCAGTAACAGAATTTGCAGCTCGGCTTCGAGACGCTCAAGTTCAGCTTTAGCGGCCTTGATTTCTTCCTGCGCCATTTCGCGCATTTCGGCGTCATCTTCTTCCAGCATTTCCTTGGCAGACTCGAGATCAGCCTGCGCTTGCTGGTAGGCTTTAAAGCCTGCAACCACTTCTTCTAACTGAGAATATTCTTTGGATAACGCACGAAAACGATCCTGATCGGCGATAACCGACGCATCGCCAAGCAAAGCTAAGACTTCTTCGTTGCGCTCGAGCAAGCCTTCCAGCTTGCGGATAACGGATTCCTTCATTTAACTCGCTAACCTTAGTTTTTATCTAATCCGAGCGCTGTTCTTAACTGACCTAATGTATTCAAATCCCCCTGACGGCTGGCCACCGTGAGGGCTTGGGTGGGTGCGTGAATGAGTCTATTGGTCAGGCGATTGGCTAATTCAACCAATACCTGCTCAGTGTCGCCCCCCTGCGCTAATTTATTCAGGGCACGTTCCACCAACTCATCCTTTATCGCCATGCTCTGGCTGCGATACTCGCGAATACTGTCGACCGACTCTAAAGAACGCACCCACTCCATAAATAGATGAGATTGTTCTTCAGTAATTAATTCAGCTTGCTCGGCGGCCTCCTTACGGGAAGCCTTATTCTGTTCAATAATGCTATGCAGGTCGTCCACTGTATACAGAAACGCATCGTCCAAATCGGCGACTTCTGGCTCAATATCCCGAGGAACTGCTATATCAACCAATAACATAGGTTGATGGCGACGCTGCTTTAGCGCTTTTTCTACCATGCCTTTACCAAGAATTGGCAGCGGGCTGGCGGTAGAGGATATCACGATATCGGCTTTAGGGAGAAAATCTGGTATCTGTGCCAGTGTAATTGCCGTGGCATTAAACTCTTCACACATACTTTGGGCACGTTCTAAAGTACGGTTTGCCACCACCATTGAAGCAACGCCGTTATCTTTTAGATGCTTTGCCACTAGCTCAATTGTTTCACCCGCACCAATTAACAGTACCTTGGTTGTCGACAGTGAAGAGAAGATATGTTTTGCCATGCTAACAGCCGCAAAGGCGACCGATACAGCTGCGGCACCGATTTCGGTTTCGGTACGCACTTTTTTTGCAACTGAGAAGGTATTTTGGAACAAGCGGTCAATAGTTAAGGCAACAGTGCCGGCTTCTTTGGCTTTGACAAAGGCTTGTTTAACTTGACCAAGAATCTGCGGCTCACCGAGGATCAACGAGTCAAGACCTGAAGCGACGCGCATCAAATGCCTTACCGCCTCTTGCCCATGATAATTGTAGAGGCAAGGCGCGACATCTTGATGTTCTAGGCCATGATATTCTTCAAGCCATTCAATGATATCGGTCTCATCGCCATTGTTACAATACAATTCAGTGCGATTACAGGTCGAGACGATAACGGCTTCACCCGAGCGTGTACGACTGGCCAGACTCTTCATGGCATCATGAATTTTGTCCGGAGAGAAGGCGACTTTCTCACGCAGGTCTACCGTGGCTGTTTTATGGTTAATACCGATTGCTACAAGGCTCATCTGACTCTTTTCTAGATTCTTGGCGTCTCTACTTAATAAGGGCATTCTACTGAATTGGCCCAACTAAAAACAGAATACGCTTAACAAAACCGAATAAAGGTCTAACTTCTTACCTAAATTTTCTATCAATGATAGACAATTACCGATTAGCACGGCTGAAGTTATCCCAAGTGACTGCCAATGGAAATTTTACAAATGGCATTGGTATTCTTTTCAAGCCCTCGTATCATAAGGACTTTGGTATATCAGTTATAGATGAATAATTTGAAGCGCTTCACAAAATCCATTTTCTCTTGTATCGCCTTGAGCGGCCTATTGTTTTTAGGCGGCTGTGAAACACTGCCGCCAATGACCGATCTCAGCCCGATTACGGTCGATAATGCAGCCCAAGCCAAGGCGTGGGAGTTACAGGGCAAGCTTGCCATCCGTACTCCTGAAGATAAGCTCAGTGCCAATCTCTATTGGCGCCACAGTGAGGAGCGCGACGAACTTACGCTCACCACGATGTTAGGTACCACAGTATTAACTCTAGAGGCGACGCCTCACTCGGCTCACCTGCATATTGATGGCAAAGATTTTCGCGATACTAACGCTCAAGCCTTGCTTGAGCGCGTCAGTGGCTGGTCCATCCCGATTAACGATTTACCCCTGTGGATCACAGGGCAAGTTGGCAGTTTAGATCGCGTCATTGCCGTTGACAGTGCAGGTCAAGCTAAGCAGCTGCAAAATGTGCAAACACCACCGCCTTGGTTAGTCACATTTTTAAGCTGGCAATCCCAAAGTGGTGCCAAGGTGCCTTATCAGTTAACACTCGAACGCGGTGATTTACAGCTCAAGCTGCAACTTAATCAATGGCAAGCCTTAGGTAAACCCTCAATACTGCTCGGAGAAAAACCTTAGCATGTCCCAAGAGATTTCACGTAATTGGCCTGCGCCCGCCAAGCTCAATCTGTTTTTGCATATCAACGGACGCCGTGCCGACGGTTACCATGAATTGCAAACCCTGTTTCAGTTTGTTGATTGTTGCGATCAACTCGAATTTCGCGTAACTGATACGCCTGAACTCATTTTGCATTCGACGATGTCGGCGGTTGTCGCGGATAACGATAACTTAATTCTGCGAGCCGCAAAATCACTGCAACAAGCCACTGGCTTTAACGGTGGCGCTGAAATCTGGCTCGATAAACGTCTCCCCATGGGTGGGGGTTTAGGCGGTGGCTCATCGGATGCGGCCACCACGCTCGTGGCCTTAAATCGGTTATGGAACACCCAATTATCCCATGATGAACTAGCGGCGATTGGATTAAAACTCGGTGCCGATATCCCTGTTTTTATTCATGGTTTCGCCGCATTTGCACAGGGGGTGGGTGAGCGTTTACAGGCGGTTAATCCTGCTGAATTATGGTATTTAGTCATTGCGCCTGATGCCCATGTTTCCACCGCAGCCGTGTTCCAAGATCCACTACTACCCCGTAATACACCTAAGCTTGGCATTGACACGTTATTGAGCCAACCTTGGGCAAATGATTGCCAAGAACTGGTGGTTTCTAAATACCCTCAAGTTGCCAAGGCCTTAGGCTGGCTGCTAGAATATGCGCCGTCGAGAATGACCGGAACGGGCGCATGCGTGTTTGGGGAGTTTTCGTCGCAGCAGCAAGCTCTCGCAGCCTTGGCGAAATTACCGTCTGATATGCAAGGATTTGTTGCAAAAGGGATGAATATTTCGCCGCTTATAGTGCGACTCAATCGTCCATAAACTACTTTCTTCTAGAGCAACTTTTTCACGATAGCCCACGGGTTCGCTCCTGTCCCCGCATCGTCGTTGCTCTAGCCACTAAAATATAAAGCAAACGCCTGAGGTTCATACAGTGCCCGACATCAAGCTCTTTGCTGGGAACGCCACCCCCAGTCTCGCTAAGAAGATAGCCGATCGTCTATTTTGTAAACTTGGAGACGCAGTAGTTGGTCGTTTCAGCGATGGTGAAATCAGTGTCCAGATTAACGAAAATGTACGTGGTGCCGATGTGTTTATCATCCAATCCACCTGCGCGCCGACCAACGATAACCTAATGGAACTGATCGTGATGGTTGATGCGCTACGCCGCGCTTCAGCGGGTCGTATCACTGCTGTTATTCCTTATTTTGGTTATGCTCGTCAAGACCGTCGCGTCCGTAGCGCACGTGTACCTATTACTGCGAAAGTGGTTGCTGACTTCCTGTCTAGCGTCGGTGTTGACCGCGTTTTGACCTGTGATTTACATGCTGAGCAAATTCAAGGCTTCTTCGACGTTCCTGTAGACAACGTGTTCGGCAGCCCAGTACTGTTAGAAGACATGTTAGCGAAGAAGTTAGATAACCCTGTGGTTGTCTCTCCTGATATCGGTGGTGTGGTACGTGCTCGCGCAGTGGCAAAACTGTTAGACGATTCTGATTTAGCGATTATCGACAAACGTCGTCCACAGGCAAACGTTGCGCAAGTCATGCACATTATCGGTGACGTACAAGGTCGTGACTGCATTATCGTTGACGATATGATCGACACAGGTGGCACTCTGTGTAAAGCGGCTGAAGCCTTGAAAGAGCATGGTGCAAACCGCGTATTTGCTTACGCAACGCACCCAGTATTCTCTGGCAAAGCAGCTGAAAATATCACCAACTCAGTAATCGATGAAGTGATCGTCACTGACACTGTACCTTTAAGCCCTGAAATGCTACAAGTCGCAAAAGTGACTCAACTGACTATGTCGGCGGTATTGGCTGAAGCCATTCGCCGCGTCAGCAACGAAGAATCTATCTCTGCAATGTTCAGCCACTAATTTTGGCGCTTGCATAAAAAACGCACCTTAAGGTGCGTTTTTTGTTGGAGCTGATTGTTGTTAGCGCAAATATTAGATTTTAAAGTGGCTTACTGCGCTGACAAGATATTCGGCGCGAGTTCTTAATTCATCCGATGCTGAAGCATTGGCATCTGCCGCTCGAGACGAATCCTCTGCAATATCACGGATAACAACGACGTTCTTATTCACTTCAGCAGCCACCATACTTTGCTCTTCAATCGCAGCGGCAATCTGAGTGCTCATATCCATAATATTACGCACGTCATTATTGATAAGTTTTAGTAACTCCCCAGCTGCGGCAGCCTGCTCAGCGCTTTCTGCTCCTTGTTTTTGGCTCGCATCCATTAACTGCACAATCGCGCGAGTTCGGCTTTGTAATGTCTGAATAATATTGGCAATTTCCTGGGTTGATGACTGAGTGCGCATAGCAAGACTACGTACCTCATCAGCCACTACCGCAAAGCCTCGTCCTTGTTCGCCTGCGCGCGCCGCTTCAATCGCAGCATTGAGCGCCAGCAGATTGGTTTGCTCTGCAATGCCACGGATCACATCCAGCACACTACCAATGGTTTCGCTATCGCGTTCTAGCTCATCAACCACAGATGCACTTGTATTGATTTGTTCTGATAACTGCCTGATCTTAACAATTGTCTGTTCAACTTCAGTTTGCCCCATCTGGGCATTATCATGGGTTTTACCCGCTTTATGGGCCGCAAGTTCCGTGGTTTTAGCAATTTCATCAATAGTTGCTCCCATTTCGGTAATTGCAGTCGCCACCATATCGGTTTCATTGAGCTGCTGCGCAACACCTTCTGAGGTAAGCATCGCATTTTCGGAAACACTCTTGCTTGAGGTGTTGATAGTAGAGGCAGAGTCAATCACCTGCTCGATAAGCTGCTGGAAACTGCCCACCATGCTATTGAAATGCTGTGCGATTTCACCTAATTCATCCTGAGTAGATGCATCGCATCTTAGGGTTAAGTTTTTGCTCACTTCGATGCGTGAAATGACCTGTGTAATACGCGCAACGGGATTAATAATGCTACGGATTATTAGATATGTAATTATGCCGAGGATTAATGCAATCATCAGAAAGACAGCGACTCCAATATTCCTGCTGCTCTTCTCAGTCTCATCAATTGCTTTCAACGCAAGGTTATGCAGTTCGTCGGCGCTGGATTCAGTTAATCGATTGGCTGCGACTAATTGCGCCATCGTGCCTTGTTTTTCATCCAAACCCAGTTGCTGCTCTTTACTGACAAGGCTTTTAAAATCCTTTTGATATTGGTCTATCAAGGCGGCAATTTTATTTTGCGTATCGAAATCTAAACTTGACGATCTTAGACTGGTATTAAACACCACAATATTACTGTCAAAAGTCTCTACGTAGCTCATTTCGCGACGCAACATAAAATCTTTTTCATTGCGTCTGAGCTGTAGCATGGCAACTTGTAAGGATAATTGGTCATATTCCTTAAGCATGGATTCGATATTGTGCACCGCGGTTCTTAGGGTGCCATAAAGACCTGTTTTAGGCGTTAAGCCAATTTCTTGCTGTAGTTGAACAACTTCATTAAATGCCAGTTGGTATTGGTTGAGATTACGATCAAAACCTTCGAGGGAGGCAACAGGTACATCGTATTTTTTAAAAATACTCTCAAGCCTCGGGATCATGCCATCTATTTGATCATGAGTTTGTTTATGCTTTTCAACATATTGAATATCTTTGCGACCAAAAAAATCCTTTTCATTTTTACGCAGCAACAACACATCACGCTCGAGTTCAAGCACGGTTTGCGCCGCATGGGAGAGTTCCGACTCAACCGAATTTGTATAAAGTTGCAATCCAAACATGGCAATCACAGCCGTTACGGATACGGCAGCACTGAGTAACAATTTCGAGCGGATTAACATAAAAAGCCCCTAATAAATAACGTCTCTTAAAAAGATAGTTGGGAGTAACGTCTTTTACCGTAAATATTGCCTTGACATAAAAAGTTCATCTTTTCATTTTATTGTTTATACGCTACTCAATACTCCTAAATTCGCCTATTTCCGTTGAGTACCCATAACGAGTCAAGCCCTCAAAGTATAGTCTGCGATTTCACGCTAAGTGAGTTATCTCACAGAATACCACTTGGTATAAAATTAATAAGTTCATAAACTTAGCAGTAATAGCCATCATTAATTTTACTACAATCTTGTGATGATTGACTCAATATCTTTCGCTGTAAATAATATTTTTTTATTCGATACAAACCTTTTTAGCCTTTCAACGCGTCTAATCAGTACTTCACCCAATGACAGGAAAATACAGTGACGGCAGGGAGACTCCCACTCGATGATGCGATGTCAGAATTCGATCTCGTCACCTTAGCAAGCCAAGGTAATCGAGCCGCATTTAAACAACTGTATTTAACCCATCATAAAAAGGTGTATGCCTTATCGTTGCGGCTTTGCGGCCAAGCCTCGCAGGCGGAAGAAATTACCCAAGAGTGCTTTATTTTGGTCTGGCAAAAATTACCGCAATTTAAGGGAGAAAGTCAGTTTTCTACTTGGCTACACACGCTTTGTGTAAACCAAGCACTGAGTTTTATGCGTAAGCAAAAATCCTTTTGGGCGCGCTTTATTCCTATGGAAAGCGATGCTGAACACCCAAGCTCAGACGAAAACTATCAAGGGCTAGACAAATTGATCCTCAAACTGCCAGAGCGGGCACGCATTGTGTTTGTGCTCTGTGCCATTGAAGGTTATCAACACGAAGAAATTGCCCAATTGCTCGGTATTGCCGTAGGTACCAGTAAGACCCAATACCACAGAGCCAAGCAATTACTACAGGAGATGCTGTAATGTCCTTATCATCCGATCCCCGCGAAACAACGCTCCAGCTATTGATTGCTAATGCCCCCAAAGAATTAGCGCCGGAGCAGGACCTTTGGCAAGGCATTGAAAAACGTATGGATAAGCCATTGCAGTTTACTTTTGCTCCAGCCCAAGCAAGGCCAAAGCAAGGTGCGCAATGGGCAATTGCTGCGACAGTCTTGCTAGCAATGTTTTTCGGTTTCAATCATCTCAATCCAGAAAAAGCGTTATTGAGTGGCCCAGAGCAAATCGCTAGCCAACAGACGGGTGATGAACACGCACTCCAAACCTTGCTCAGTCAAATCGCACAAACCCATCAGACTCAAGTTGCTAACTTAACGCAAACACCTGCGACAGTCGTCTGGCAAACCAGCCGTTTTAGTGCGCCATTAGAACAAGGATTAGTGGAATTACGTCAGGCTGGCGAGCAGATTTTTCAAGCACTTCAGGCCAATCCGACAGATAAACAACTATGGCAACTCTGGCTTTGGGTGCAGCAACGAGAACTCGATTTACTCCAACAAAGCCAAAAACTTTCGATTCAAAACTCAACACAAGGAAATAGCATATGAGTCATTTTACCCTCAAGAAAACCAGTCTCTTAGTATCAACGCTTTATCTTGGCTTAATGGGCAATGCATTCGCCGCTGAAAGTGTGGATAAGCAAATGAGCATTGGCACAGATACCCTATTACAGATCAAAGTCCAACGGGGCGAAGTACAAATCCAGAGCTGGGATAAAAATGAAGTCAGCGTCACAGGGACGCTTGATGAGCTGAGTGAAGGTTTTGTTTTCGAGCAAAAAGGTAACAATCTAAATATTGAAGATAAAATGCCCCGCCACTATAACGGCAGTGACAACAACGGCTCAAAACTCACCATTAAGGTGCCTAAGACCGTTAAGCTCAGTGCTGACACGGTTTCTGCCAATCTGCAAATGAGTCAGACTCAGGGCGAACTTGAGCTCAATACTGTCAGCGGCAATATTACTGCTGACAATCTGGGAGGCAGCCCAACGCTGCACACTGTCTCAGGCAATATCATCACTAAAGGATTAACAGGCAAAGTGATGTTAGATACTGTGTCTGGCGAGATTAAAGATGCTGAAAGTAAAGGTGAAATCAAATATCGCTTAGTGAGCGGCGATCTCAACAGCCAAACCTTAGCCGACAAAGTCAAGGTTGAGCAGGTTTCAGGGGAAGTGAAAGGCGACTTTAAAACCGCCAAAGAGGTTAATGTACGTACCGTCAGCGGCGATACCCAAGTGTCGCTAGCAAAAACGTTTGCTAAAGCCAATCTTGAAAGCGTGAGTGGCGATATGATGGTGAGCTTTACAGATACGCCCGATGCCAGCTTCGAGCTCAATGGCGGCCCAGGTGGCAAAATCAAAAATGGCTTAAGTCAAGATGTGCCACAAAAACAAAAATACGTGCAAAATGAATCTCTAAGCTTCCAAACCGGCTCAGGTAGCGCCAGCGTAAAAATGGACACTATTAGCGGTAATCTGATCCTCAAAAAGCAATAGTCATTCGCTATCGTAAACATCCAATACAAAAATGCCGCTCTCATTAAGCGGCATTTTTTGCACACATAGCATTAAATTGAAGCGATTTCCTCAGTCGTCAGATAACGCCACTCACCTAAGGCAAGGTCTGAGTCAAGTTCAATTTTTCCAATACTTTCACGATGTAAGCCAACCACATGATTCCCCACTGCGGCAAACATGCGCTTCACTTGATGATACTTCCCTTCGGTAATGGTTAAACGCACCAATTGTGGCTCAATGATTTGAAGCATCGCAGGTTTCGTGAGGCCATCTTCATTTTTCAGTGCCACCCCAGCGGCAAAAATGGCAATTAAACTCTCATCTACAGGTTCTGCCAACGTCACTAAATACCCCTTGCCACAATCTTTTTTAGGAGAAGTGATCCGATGCGACCACTTGCCATCGCTGGTGATCAGCACTAAACCTGTCGTATCAGCATCTAAACGGCCGGCAATATGTAATGTTTCAGGCTTTTCAATATCCAGCAGGCTCAATACTGAAGGGTAGACTTCATCTATGGTCGAGCAAATGGTGTCCACAGGTTTGTTCAACATAAGGTAACGCTCGCCAACGAGAGAAATAGGTTCACCGTCGAGGCATACTTGCATGCCTTCCAGCACTTTAAAGCCAGCGTCTTTAATCACAATACCATCACAGGTGATATCGCCACGGTGCATCGCTTTTTTAGCCAAGGAACGTGTCAGCGAGGTACTTTCGCAAATAAATTTGTCTAAACGCACAGGATAACTCAACTTCAATAAATGAAAACTGACGTATTATGGACCCAATCAATAAAAGGACAAAGCCCAAACTAAAACGACGTCATCCTATTGTTATATAGAAACTAAGTACCTACTAACTTGGTAAAGCTTGCATACGGTATGTTTGCCGCTTTTTAGAGCAATTAACGTTATGGTAATTTTTAGTTACAACTGCTAGATAATAAATCCGCCCTAAAAAGTGTAACTACCTTGTTTAGATTCCCAGTAAAGCATTAACATACATTGCATTGCGCCTGAAGCAATCCCATTTAGAACCCAAATAGCCCCTGATATGGGCACAATAACAAACTCGAAGGAAACGACATGAGAAAAGTACTCATTGGGGGACTGTGTGCCTCACTCATCGCAGGCCTTACTGCCTGTAATGACAAAACAGCAGAAGTTAACGCTCCCGAAACCGCGAAAACCGCCACTGCTGCCGCTGTCACTAAAGCATTGGGTTCTGGTATCGAATTTGAAAACTTCGACAAATCAGTTCGTCCGCAGGATGATTTCTATCAATATGTTAACGGCGCTTGGTTGAAAAAGTCCGAAATCCCTGCCGATCGCACTAGCATTGGTGCTTTCTACGATCTGCGTGAAAAATCACGTGACGATGTCAAAGCCATTATCGAAGAAGTCGCTGCAACGCCAAACCTGGCTGAAGGCACCGACGAGCAAAAAGTGGCCGATCTTTATCGTTCATTTATGGACACTGCCACATTAAACAAATTAGGTGTCACGCCACTCAAAGGCGAGTTTGATGCCATCAACGCCTTAAAAGATAAAAACGAACTAGTTAAATACTTCGCCCATAGCCAAATCATGGGTGCGGGTACGCCAATGGCGTTCTACATCGATATCGATGCGAAAAACTCTAGCCGTTACGCGACTCACCTGTATCAATACGGCCTAAGCCTGCCTGAAAAAGACTATTACTTTAACGAGTCAGAGCGTTTCGTTAATATCCGCAAAGCTTACGTAGCTCATATCGAAAAAATGTTCACGCTAGCGGGCCTTGCCAATCCCAAAGCTAGCGCAGAGTCTATCCTCTCCCTTGAAACCGCCATTGCCGCAAAACATTGGGATGTGGTTGAAACCCGCGATAGCACTAAATCCTATAACCTTTATCAAGTTAAAGATCTGCCAAGCTTAGCGCCAGATATCAACTGGACCGGCTACTTAGCGGCATTAGGTGCTGACAAACAAACCGATATTATCGTTAACCAACCAAGCTATATCCAAGGCCTGAACGAAGTGCTTAAAACCACCGATCTAGCAACTTGGAAAACCTACATGCAATGGCAAGTGCTGACCCATGCGGCAAGCAACTTGAGTGAAGAGTTTGACAACGAAAACTTTGCCTTCTTCTCTAAAACCCTCAATGGTCAAGAAGAACAAGAGCCACGTTGGAAGCGCGGTGTAGCTGCAGTCAACGGTGTTTTAGGTGAAGTGGTTGGTAAAGTGTATGTGAAACGTCACTTCGCTCCAGAGGCCAAAGAACGTATGCAAGCTCTGGTTGAAAACCTGCGCGGTGCTTACGGCGACAGTATCAAAGATCTCACTTGGATGAGCGAGACGACTAAACAAGCTGCGGCGGAAAAGTTAGCGAAATTCAATCCGAAAATTGGTTACCCAAACAAGTGGGAAGATTACAGCAAGCTGACCATCAAAGCCGATGATTTAATGGGTAACGCGGTACGCGCAAGCGAAGTTGAACACGCAAAATCACTGGCTAAATTAGGCGCTCCAATTGATAAAGACGAATGGCACATGACGCCACAAACGGTTAACGCCTACTACAACCCAACCATGAACGAAATCGTGTTCCCTGCCGCGATTCTGCAACCACCATTCTTTAATATGGCAGCAGATGACGCCGTGAACTACGGTGGTATCGGTGCGGTTATCGGTCACGAAATGGGCCATGGTTTCGACGACCAAGGTGCTAAGTTCGACGGCGAAGGCAATATGCGTGACTGGTGGACAGCAAAAGACTTAGAAGAGTTCTCTGCCCGTGGTAAAGCACTGATCGCTCAGTACGATGGCTACTATGTGTTTGACGATCTGCATGTCAACGGCAGCCTGACCTTAGGTGAAAACATCGGTGACTTATCAGGTGTGACTATCGCTTACCGCGCTTACAAAAAATCACTCAATGGTAAAGAAGCACCGGTTATCGACGGTCTGACTGGCGATCAACGTTTCTTCATCGGTTTTACCCAAATTTGGCGTGCAAAAGCCAAAGAAGAAGCCCTGCGTAACCGCGTAGCAACAGATCCACATTCACCTGCGGAATTCCGCGCGCTGGGCGCACTGTCTAACATGCCAGAGTTCTACACCACCTATGATGTAAAACCAGGTGATGCGATGTATATCGCGCCAGAGAAACGCGTAAAAATTTGGTAATGCCAAATTAATTCAAGACAATAGTTAGCTCAACGCAATAGTTGACCAACATAATGGCGCCGCTACTTTTTAGCGGCGCCATTTTTATTGGCAAAGTCTAGGACGTGTTGACGTTTCAGGGTTATTTTTGCAGCGAGTTGGCTGGCTTTTATGCAAGGTAAAGCCCGTGCAGTGTAGTTAGTCTACATAAACGGGCGATAACGCAGCAGAAATGCCAGCCAAACGCTGCCCGAAGGGTTCGTCTGACAAGCTCTTGCTCTTTGTCACTCGTCATTTGAGTAGAATAACTACACGTCACTCCTCGTTTCGCGATCACGAGCTTGCCAGAGCGAACAAAATTTAATCTCGAAATGTCAACACGCCCTAATGTGGGCCGAACATGAACAAGTCTTCATCGTTGATTCAGCTTTAATTAAGCCATTTCAGCCTATGGTGTCCCTGTGATGTGTATCACTCCCATAAGGAAGTAGGCCGTTATGAATAAGTTATTTCGTACCTTTTTTATCTTTCTACTCTTATTATCGACCCGCACTGGCGTAGCCAATCCATTAGTCATCAATGACAGTAGCGCCGAACGTGGCAGTTATAGCGCAAGACAGGCACAAAGCCATGACCTACATGGATTATACGCGCTAAGCAGTCAAACCTTCGACACACCACGCCAATCATCAAATTGCTTAGATAACTTATATTTAGGTGCTCACGCTGCACAGTATGAACTCGGAAATTTACTGCAAAAAATCACCACTCACTCACAGACGCACGTAATATTGCCTGAAGTGAAAAGTTACCAACGCGCTGCTGAAAAAGTCGCTAGCAAATTTAACGGTGATGCGAGTCAGATAACCGATCTCGCCCGTGCCAGTATTGTGGCTGATAGTATTTCAGAGTTAATGCAAGCCTATTACGCCCTAAGTGAGCAAACGCAGGTCGTGAAACTAAAGAACCGTTTCGCCGAACCCAAAGCCTCGGGTTACCGCGATCTCAACCTGCTGGTACGTTTACCTGAAAGCGGCATGATTGCCGAAGTGCAATTACACCTTAAGGAAATTGCCGACATCAAAAGCGGCCCTGAGCATAAGGTCTACGAACAAGTGCAGCAAATTGAAGCCAATGCCCTTAAACAACAACGCCAGTTAAGTGAATTTGAAACCGCACAAATTGCCAAACTGCGCCAAGAGTCCCATAAGCTGTATCACAAAGCATGGCTGAACTATAAACGCATTGCAGAAGGAACCCTGCTAAACAGCTCAGTCGCTTAACACATCCCCTCTTCCACTTTTGCGCTGGTTTTCTGTAAAGATACCAGCGCTTTTTTTTACTGAATTAACAATAATTGCCAACAAGCGACATATCCAAGCGATTAATCTCGGCTAACACCACTTAAGCGCCCACAGCCCGTCCCTCGCATCCCACCCCGTTTACCTATATAATCCCGCGCCATAAGGCGACCCTTAAGGACATTCCATGCACGACATTATTGAGCAACTCCAAGAACGCAGCGAAACCGTACCTGTGCCACTCGAGTTACCCACATTCGAGCAATTAGTGGAAGTGGAGGAGCAAATACTCATCCCACTGCCGAGGGAATTAAAGGAATACCTACTCCATGCCAGTGATGTGATTTATGGCGCGATTGAGCCTGTCACCGCGGCCGATCCCTATTCACACACCTATTTGCCTGAAGTCACCTGCTATGCTTGGTCAATCGGCCTGCCAAGGGACTTAATTGCCATCTGCCAACTAGGCGATGACTTTTATTGTATTGACCAAGATGGCCAAGTCCATTTTTGGCAAAACGGTGACTTTACCGATACCTATTGGGAATCCTTCTGGGAATGGGTCGAAGATATTTGGCTTAAAAACAAATACTGATTTTATTTTTATCAACTTGAGAACCGCATTATGTCTAAAAATATTGGCTTAAACGCCATCGAAATGAGCTACTTACGCCAATCACTCAGCCTCAGTGCGGCTCAAGTAGGCCAACTGACCAACCACAGCGAAGCCGACGTATTAGCATGGGAAAATGCTGAGACACAGGCCCCTGAACTGGCGCAAAAAAAACTATTAGATCTCGATGATATTATCGAGATGCAAGTGCTCAATACCACAGACGGCATCGAAGCCTTATTTAAGAAAGAGCCTAAGCGTCATTTAGCCTTTGTGGTGTATCCAACCCAAGCCGTTTACACCCAATATAACCCGGAATTTTTAAGCTCTCTGCCACTGACAGAGCTTTACAACACCGCGGCATGGCGCATTAAAAAAGAATGCAAACTCGTGCTCGAAGTGGATGTTAGCCTAATCAATTTGAACGTAGAAGCCTATAAAGCTTACCGCGAACAAAATGGGCTAAGTGAGAGCCGTGAAAGTCGCGCTAAATGGGCGGCGACTCAGCTATAAACGCTAAACGACTTAATAAGAAGGGCAGAAGTTTTACTTCTGCCCTTTTGTTTTTAATTGACCCGCCCCAAATAGCGCTACTGCAAAGACGGCTTCCATTTTTGCTAATACCGATTGATTGGATTATGGGAATGTGACAAATACTCTCACCAGAATAATCCCTTTAGGTAGCGTTGAGTTCGCGTTTCTGCTGCGTAAGTGTCTGGTTGTATAAAATAACGACAAAAAACCTCGCTACAAATAATGTCAGATACAAAAATCTCTACTTCACTGACGTTGCTATTTTGTTAATAACAAAAACAATGTATTTTCTCAAGATAACCCAAACAGGACACAGGGCTTAGGGTAAAAATGCAAGATAACACCATTCATGAAGCGGAATTTGAAGCCAATTTAGGCCTATATTGGTTACTCTCTGGAGCGGCTTATTTCAGCCTAAGTATTATTGGTATCCCATTATTATTACTCTGGTTTCCTCTCGGCTTATGGGGAACGCGCCGCTATATCAACAATATGAGCGCGCGTCTCACCAGCAAAAAACTTATCGTGCGTAGGGGCATATTAACGCGCACCGAAAACACGGTTCCCTTAGATAAGATCACCGATATTGCCTTAATTCAAGGTCCGATTATGAGACTCATGGGCTTACATAAACTCACCGTCGAAACGGCGGGGCAATCGGGAACGGGTTCCTTAATCAGCCTAGTGGGCATAGTCGATGCACCAGGTTTTAGAGCACAGATTTTGGAGCAAAAAGAGCGCTTGAGTGGCCTCCCCCCACAACCTGAAGCATTACCCGCTACAAACGATAATGCGCTACTCGCTCAACTGGTAGAAATGACCGCAAGTTTAAAACGTATCGAAGGCTTACTCGCCTCTAAATACAACTCTTAACAGATAATACCGCGACTTAAGTATTCAGATAGCTCAGTATCAACAAGATCATTTCCAATGGATAAGGAAACACGCAGCACCTATGGCTAGTTATCAAGTTAAACCACTCTCCATAAATTGGACTGCACAGCTCGCCCTTGGCATACAAGCAATGGGCCCCGGCGTGTTAATGGCGGCCGCCGCGATTGGAGCTTCGCATTTAGTGTCATCCACACGCGCTGGCGCAGAATTTGGTTGGCAATTGGCTTGGGTCATTCTTGGCGTGAACTTGCTGAAATATCCGTTCTTTGCCGCAGGGGCACGTTACACCGCAGCAACGGGCGAAAGTTTACTGCATGGATATCTTAAGCAAGGCCGGGGTTATCTGTGGCTATTCACAGGCCTCAATGTGATAGCCTCCATCGCCAGTACCGCGGGAGTTTGCATGTTAACTGCCGCCATGCTCACCCAGTTTATCCCCTTACCTATTGATGTGTTGGCGCTGTTGGTGCTAATAAGCTCACTGTTGTTATTGATTTTAGGGCATTATTCTCTGCTCGATAAACTGACCAAAATTATTATTTTTGCCCTGACGCTCACCACTTTAATTGCGGTCGCGCTGGCATTTGATCATATGAAACCACTGGAAAGTCAGTTTGTGTCTCCCTCACCTTGGCAGTGGGCCCATGTGGGATTTTTAGTCGCCATGATGGGATGGATGCCAGCACCGATTGAAGTCAGCGCGTGGAATTCCTTGTGGTTACTGGAAAAACAAAAGACTTCGCCAGTAACACCATCGCAAGCTCTGCTCGATTTTAACTTAGGCTATATCGTCACTGCCCTGCTGGCGGTGGTCTTTCTGGCATTAGGCGCCCTTGTAATGCATGGCAGCGGCGAACATTTCTCTGAATCGGGTGCCCAATTTGCAAATCAGTTAATCAACTTATATAGCCAAGTCATGGGTGGTGAAAGCCGCTATTTGATTGGTATCGTAGCGTTTTTATGTATTTTCAGCACCACAGTGACTGTTATCGATGGCTATAGCCGCACCCTAAACATGGGCTGGCAACTACTCTCTAAGTCTGCAGTGACTGAAGCACAATCGGATAAACGCCTGACAGGCATCATGCTCAGTGTCAGTGCGTTAGGATTGTTGTTAATCCTGTTTTTTAAGGGCGCGCTGCTGCCATTGCTGGAGTTTGTGATGATCTTGGCCTTTATGACCACAGTGGTCTTTGCATGGTTAAATTATCGCTTAATGACCAGCAGCCAACTCCCAGAAGCTGACCGTTACGGCACAAAAATGAAATACCTCTCTTGGATTGGCTTAAGCTATTTACTTATTTTTGCCGTACTTTTTATTTACTGGTATTGGGTGAAGACCTAGAACATCTTGAACATAAGCGTGATATTAATGATTAACACCACAAATACCGCGGAATCCTGCCTCTTCAAGTGGTTTGGGTATATACTATCTGCTCTTAAACCAGACTGCGCAGCCGCGCCTAGAGATGACCATGATAAACAATGATATTTTGCGCCGTTTGCGCTTCGTATTCGATTTCAGCAATGCCAAAATGATTAAGATTTTTGCCAAAGTTGGAAGAGAAGTCTCCACCGAAGAGATGATTAACCTACTGCGCAAAGAAGAGGAAGAAGGTTATAAAGCCTGTAACGATACGACCCTGTGTCAGTTTTTAGATGGTCTAATCATCGAAAAACGTGGTCTGCGTGAAGGTGCTGAAATCCCTAAACCAGTATCAAAATTAAACAACAACTTAATCTTCAAAAAATTACGTGTTGCCCTCGAAATGCGTGAAGAAGATATTGTGGCCACCCTAGCGCTCGCTGAAGTGCAAATGTCAAAATCTGAGCTTAGCGCGCTATTTCGCAATCCAGATCATAAAAACTTTAAGGCCTGTGGCGATCAGATCCTGCGCAATTTTATCCGTGGCCTCTCACTGAAATATCGCGGCGTCTAATCCTGCTAGCATCAATGCAAATCTTGCTAAGATTAGCCTGAAAATTAAAAATCCGAATAGCGATGATATTCGGATTTTTTCCTTCTAAAGCATCAATCTGACTCAAAGAATCATCTCAACACGTCCAAGAGCGTGTTGACGTTTCGAGATTAGATTTTGTTCGTTCTGGCAAGCATGTGCTCGCGAAACGAGGAATGATGTGTAGTTTACTCAAATAACGAGCGGCTCTCTTATGACAGAAAGTAAGAGCAAGGGCTTGCCAGACGAACCCTTCGGGCAGCATTTGGCTGACGTTTCTGCCGCGTTATCGTCCGTTTATGTAGAATAACTACACAGCACGGACTTTGCCTTACATAAACGCCAGCCAAATTGCTGCAAAAATAACCCTGAAACGCCAACACACCCTAGCAAACCTCAAAGGTACCTAATTTAACGGCGATCCCATTATCCACTAACAGTTGTCCCTTGCCCCAAACTTTATTAATAGCAAGATCATTGTTTAATAAAACAAAATCAGCATCTTTATCGAGGGCAATCCCCCCTTTACGCTTTAATTTGAGAGTACGTGCCGCATTGGATGTCACTAATGGGAGGATTTGCTCTAGTGAAAAACCACTTTTAACCAGTGCCAACATGGCATAAAACAAGCTGCTGACCTGCCCCACCTCAACCCCAATACAATCCCCAGCATGATCAAATACGGGCAGGCTAGCATTACCGTCAGAGCTTAAGCTTATTCGACTCGAATCAACACCTTGCTCCAGTGCAAATTTAACCGCTGCGGTGACTGACACTTCGCCTTCATTTAAGAAATGTTGGTTGGTCGATGTGGTAAAATCAATGACCCCACCTTTTTTAGCAAATTCAACCCCTTGCTCTAAAAGCGGTTGTGAGCGATTGATATGTGTCGGATAAAACTGAGTCAAAGGAATATCCGATTGCTTGGCAACCTGATGTAATAATTGCAGCCCAGATGCGCCGTCCCCTACATGGACAAATACAATGCCCGCTTTACCACTGAGCATTCCCCCCACTCGACTCTGCGCCGCCACCCGCGCAAGCTCTGCGGCAGTAAGCTGTGAACCGCGGTGATCAGCAATGGCGATCTCGCCAACCCCAATCACATTATCAATCATCATTAAATCTTGAGTGATATCGCCTGTAATGGTTTTAACGGGAAACTCGTAGGAGCCGGTGTAACAAAAAACGCTTAAGCCTTCATAGGTTAACGCTCGTGCCTTAATCACTAACTCATTTAAACTGCGACTCACCGCATCCGTCCCAAGCGCGGCCACTAAGGTGGTGACGCCAGCAAGTGTGGCATCTGTGAGTTGCATTTCGGGCGTACGCGTATGATAGCCGCCCTCTCCGCCACCCCCGGTAATATGCACTAAAGGATCGACTAAACCGGGGATTAAAATACAACCATTGGCATCAACTTCTTTTACCCAAGCCGCGTCCGGAACTTTAATCCCTTTAGCGATTTGCAGTACGTTCGGTCCACAAAATAAGACATCCTGAAGCCCCAGTAATTGCGGCGAGTAGACCAAGGCATTACGAATTAAAGTTAACATCAGTGATATCCTGTAAAAATAGCAAATAAAACAACGACACTCGCCATAAGCGTCAACAAGAGCTGAAAGCGCCAAATCAGTGCGAGCCATTGGCCATAGGACAGTTTAGCGACACCTAAACAGCCCATGAGTGAGGCAGACGTTGGGATGACTAAATTGGTTAACCCATCCCCTAATTGAAAACATAATACCGCCACTTGACGACTAATCCCGGCAATATCTGCCAGCGGCGCCATAATCGGCATAGTCAGTGCAGCCTGTCCAGAACCTGAAGCCACAAAAAAATTCATTACAGATTGAAAGAGATACATCAGCAGTGCAGAAATAGCATCCGGTAAAGACGCCAACCATAATCCCGCATAATGCAGCACAGTATTCAAAATGGAAGGCTGCTGCGGATCATCCCCCCCCAGCAGTAACACCACCCCTTTGGCAAATCCGACTATCATAGCAGCGGGGAGCAACTCGCTTGCCCCCCGTTGGAACGCTATAGAAATTTGGTTCAAACTGCGTTTGCGCCATAAAACGCTAATGAATCCAACCAGTAAAGCTAAGGTAAAAAATTGGCTGGCAATTTGGGGAATATAATACCCCTTAGCCACGACTCCCCAAATAACCCAAAGGATCACTCCAAGTAAACAGAGCAACACTATGATATCAAAGGAAGTGCATTGAGTATTTAGGGAACTCTGCTCAAGTTGTTCGGTTTTATCAGGCAAAGGATTACGGTGTTTGTTGGCATAATGCAGGGTAAAGGCCAGTCCAACGGCAGTAAACAAACACCAAATGGCCATTCGCAGACCCGCGCCAGACATTAACGGCACATCGGCAATCCCCTGGGCGATTGCCACACTAAAGGGATTCATCCAAGAGGTGGCAAAACCAATTTGGGTCGACAGATAAGTCACCATCACAACCGTTGCCGCGTTGTAACCCAAAGCGTTAAATAAGGGTAATAGAACAATACAAAACGCAATCGCTTCTTCACTCATCCCGTAGACAGCACCACTGAGTGAAAAAATCACAAACAGCAACGGGATCAGCAACATTTGACTACGTTGCAATTGGCGGATCACGGCCATAATACAGGCGGTAATCGCCCCGGTATCCATTACCACCCCAAAGGCGCCGCCTACAATAAGAATAAAGGCAACGACCCCAACGGCCGAGCCCATTCTGTCGCCCGATGTCATACCATCAAAGGCAAAGTTAACTAATCCCGTTTTATCGGTTGAGGAAAACAAACTCACATGGTGGGCTGTATCTTGAGCAATAAAAAATTGTTGTGGATCTATTCGCTTAACAGTATTTCCCGCAGAGTCTATGACCTCCGTCATCGCGAACCACCCCGAGGGGACAAGGTAGCTGCTGATTGCTGCGAGTAACACAATAAAAAATAAGATAACAAAGGCGTCGGGCATTTGCCGCGCTTGGGGTGATTTCATTGAGGATACCTTCATCAATAGGATGACAAAGGGCTGACCTAATCGCGATTAAGCCAGCCCACAAACTAATTAAAACTTGAAGGTGTAACTCATATTCCAGCGACGACCGAGCCAATCATGCACTGAGCTGGCATAACCATTCGTAGGAGACGAAGCATAAGGCGGCTCTTCATCGGTTAAGTTACGCACTGATAACAATAAACTATGGTGCTCGCCTAACTCATATCCCACGCTAGCGCTAAACGTCAGCCAGCTATCCACGGTTTCATTATCAAACTTAAAGTCACCATCCCCTAATGAGCTGATATAGTGCCCAGCCACACTCACACTCAAATCATTGAGCTGCCAGTCCGTACCGAGATCAATCACGCTCTCTGGGCGAGCAATTTCAGCGGCGCCACTTAAACGACCGAGTAAATCTTCCTTCGGTGTTGAAGGGGTCAACTGCCGCTCGAAGGAGAAGGTTTCGGTACCCGCGAGATAAAAACTAAACTCGCCTGCCGCATCGGTTTCAAGACGATAGTCCACTTTGTAATCTAAACCATCGGTCGATTGGTTACCGACGTTGAAGTAACCGGTCCGTAAGAAGCTAATGTCTCCCTGGCTATCAACCACGCAGCCAAAGTTGTCCCCTAGTGCGGCGATACTATCGACAATATTCGCGGGATTATTAATACAGGCATCCAAGGTAGTATTCGCATCAATATCGACAATATCATCGTGATCATAACGCCAGTAATCAACGGTAAATTGCAGATTATCCGTCGCATTCCAAGACATTCCTATATTCAATGCCTCAGATTTTTCAGCCTCTAAGCCTTTGTTACCAACCGTTTCCTGGTCAAACTCTAATTCACCAAACTCCGCCCCAGCAACACCACATAAACTATTGTAAGGCTCACCCGCACCGCAATTAATGTATTGGCTACCGAGGGACGTCCCCGCCCCTAGTTGCGAAAGCGATGGCGCCCTAAAACCTGTACTCCATGAAGCCCTCAGCACCAGTTCATCTATTGGCCGATAACGCAGCGATACCTTAGGATTCACATCGCCACCAAAATCACTGTAATGGTCGTAACGCAACGCCGCGATCAGATCTAAAGCCTCAGTGATCGGAAAATTAAACTCTCCATAGCCGGCAAATTGGGTGCGGTCTGCTGCGGCATCACTTGCCCCTAGGCCAATAATCTCGTTATTAACCGCATTGGCCGACGGTTTATCGAATATGTCCTCTTTACGAAATTCACCACCAAATACTGAACTCACAGTACCTGCGGGTAAATTGAATAACTCGCCACTGATATTAAAATCGACTGAAAGCACCTCAGACTCACCCTGTCTAATTCCGGGATCTCTTAGTGCGGCAAGCTCGGCTTCTGCATTATCACGACCTAAATTGAAGGGATTAAATTTCCCCATCGCCACGGCTTCGTCCAATAAATTCGCATTCATATAACCAGATATGTTTTTGATTTCATTTGTAGACTTACCATAGCTCAGCGCACTTTCCCAACTCCAGTCCGCCAATTCACCACGCAGGCCCGCCAGTAAACGGTAGCTTTGTGTATCGTATTCCTGCACTCGGCGCTCGGGGAAGCGGGTTCTCACCATTATAAAATCACTGACACTGCCATCTTTAAGATCAATATCCTTCACATATTGCGGAATAAAGGCCGCATCACCAGCAACATCTACGGTGAAAGCGGCTGGGGCCTCGTAGGCTGATCCGGTATTTTTTTGATACATGCCCTCAGCAAACAGCTCTAATCCATTATCCAATCGATAAATATGATTAAAGGTCGCCCCCGCATTTTCGTAATCAGGCTGAATAGCCCGCTGGATCACATAGTCGTAATTACAACGGCTGCCCGCCTTTTGGGTGTCGTTACCACACCAGGTTTCGGCATAATCGCTGCCGTCAATCGTCATCCGTGTGCTCGATTCAAACGTGACATTGACTGGTCTATCACTGTTAAAAATCGGGTTACGGGTGGCGTAATCTAATACGACAGTGGTATTACTTTTCTCCGTGGCAAAGCCGCCAGCATAGGTCAGATTTTTACGGCTAGCATCATGATCCGAGGTATCGTCACCATATTGAGCGGTCAGCTCATGCCCAACAAAATCCTTACGTAAGATAAAGTTAATCACACCTGCAATCGCATCTGAACCATAAATGGATGAGGCGCCATCGGTTAATACATCAATGCGCTCAATCGCAGATAAGGGAATTGCGTTGACGTTAACAAAGGAGTCCGATCCATTTGAAAATGAATCCACAGCAACCCGTCGACCATTGACGAGCACTAAGGTCGAGCTCGAACCTAATCCCCGTAAACTCACACCGGAGGCTCCCGCAGGAGCGCCATCTGCACCGCCTACACCGCCGGTTTCGGAGAAGGTTCCCGCACTCGAAGCTTGAGGTAAATCCTTGAGAAACTCACTGACCGATGCATAACCGCGTTTAGTGATTTCATCCTGACTAAAGCTTTGCAGGGGATTCGCCCCTTCCATATCCACGCCCTTAAGACGAGAACCAGTGACGGCAACTCGTTCAACCTCAGGTTCTGCCGAGGGTTGATTTGGCGAACTTTTTTCTAATTCATTTGCAACTGCAACTGCGATAGGTGACAACGCCAAGCCAAAAATGGTGCATAAAAGTACTGAACTTCTCATGGTAAGCTCCCGAAAATCATTTTATTAGAATTTTGAGACGTGGCTTTGCTGTGCGTGAGTCAATACGCATGGCATTAGTTAATGTTTTACAGAAAGCCCATCGTCTATCAAATCATTGATAGGGGAGTTAGACAGCAGAACAAAACTCCACTAAACACAAGCGTGTTCAGTAGGTTATTCGTCCCACCATTCGGACAGATACCACGTGCGGTAGTGATATCGTTGGAAAAGAGTTGCTGCGGAGTTCATGTAATAAAAAGAAGTCTATTGTTATTGACCTGTTAAAAGGCTATCCGTAACATAAGCTCCGAGTCAATACATGGCGCACACTTTTTTATTGAGTGCCACCATGAACCATCCATCATCAAAATACTTATTTTTTACATTCAATAAGTTGATCGCTTTTTGCTGTCTTGTTTACCTGTTTTTTTCATCAACGCTCAGTGCGTTACCCATTTTACAGCCGCCAAAACAAGTGCCAACACAGCCTGCATTTGACCTGATGCTTGTTGGTGGAGGAATAAAAACTTGTAGCTCAATGTCACCTGAAAATTGCAAAACCAACAGCACATTTTCGCCAGCCGCTAAACGTGAAATTCGCTATGATTTCAGTCCATTATGGCTAGAGCGGGCTTTGGCTCACCCAAGCCTTGAGATGCTCACTCAAGCACAGCAGGTCAGCCTACGTAATGCCAGCTTAGCCGCGGCAAAGCATGCTTCGCTTCTTTCCTTAACCGAATTAAAACAAAATGTTGGAAAATTCGACCCAGCGTTATTCAACACCTTGGATGATAAAACGTATTTTGCCCTACTCGATTTACTCGAAGCACAGCAGCAAGCGGATGGTTTAATAAAACAAGAGCAAGTCATACTTGATGCCAGCCGTAGTTCACATGCCATTGAACTCTACCGATTGTTTGTTCAGCAAGCCTTAAAAAAGCGTCAACAACGACAACCGACGGCACAGCGTCCACTGATTGCTATCGTTACTGCATCGGCCAGAGATCCCTTTGAGAGTGCACATTTTTATTTAAGTGTGTTTGAGCAATCGGGCGCAGAGGTAATTTGGCTACCCATTGATGCCGCTCTGCAAAAGGGAATTGCCACTGGTGAATGTAAAATGCTGCCATTGTTCCGTCAGCAACTGCAAGGAAACATTGATAAAAAAAGGCTTTATCCCTCTGAAACTCAACGTCAACATGATTACTGCGATAATCCAAACACCCTCTACACCTTACTTGAGCAAATGGATGGATTATTCCTCAATGGAGGCGATCAAAGTTTAACGCTAAAGGCCTGGCTAACGCCTGAGGGTCAACCCAGTGACGCCTTAACACTGGTTAAACAGCGCTTTGCTCAGCAACAAATCATTATCGGCGGCACCAGTGCTGGCACCGCGGTAATGACCCAACATAATATGATCACTGGCGGCACCAGCGAAGGAGCGCTCACCTTCGGCACGTATGCCGCAAAGGCGCCGAGTGAACGCTGTGAACTCAATAATTGTGATGGTGAAATTCCTGCTACAGCAGTGACTTATCGCCCAGAGGGTGGCTTAGGCTTTTTCCCGTTTGGCATTCTCGATACTCACTTTACTGAACGCGATCGCCATTTACGCTTGCTGACGTTGGCCGCAAATACTGGTGAGAGCATGGCATTTGGCGTTGATGAAAATACCGCTCTACTGGTTGATATTGAGGCACAAAAACTATCGGTTGCAGGCCAACAGGGTGTGTGGGTCATTGAACAAGTTCAGCAGAAAACCGAGCGCAGTCTTCGCAATCAAATTAAGGCTGTATCCCATTACCTGACAGCGGGTTCCAGTCTCAGAATAGCTAAAAATGGCAAAAAAATGGCGGAATTAACCATAGCGAAAACCGCAATTGCGCCCCCCTCAAACTCATCCAAAGTAACGACGCCAACGGAAGAACATTTTGCACAGTGGGTCAACAGCGCCTGCTTACATGGTGAAAAAAGCCAAGTGTTGCTCAATCAGGCCAAATTAACGATTAAGCCAATACTGAATAATAGCTGCCACCTCGCCCAAGGCGCTAAGGGATATGAATCCATCACTTTGTTGCTCGAAATCCGGTAATACCGGTACGCAGCCTAGGCTGCGTTGTGGCTTTTAAGTTGGTTAAACAACCTTTTATCTGGCTAAACCATTTACAATCAATTAACAGATGCGTGTTTTAAACAGCAATAATTGCCTGTGCTGCAAAAAAAGCCACAAATAGCGCACGACACAGGCAACAAAGATCACATTTCGTGATAACCTTACGTGACCTATAGCACGTCTCAAGCACGTACCGAACCACTTAAACAATAACTCAAAGGTTACCCATGGACGATAATAAACGCCCCCTCTATCTTCCGTTTGCAGGACCTGCCATTCTTGAAGCGCCATTGATTAACAAGGGCAGTGCATTTTCGGAAGAAGAGCGAATTTTCTTTAACCTCGAAGGCTTAGTACCCTACGCAATTGAAACAATTGAAGAACAGGCTTCGCGCGCCTACGATCAATTCAGAAGTTTCAATAACGATCTCGATAAACACATTTATCTGCGCAACATTCAAGACACCAACGAGACGCTGTTTTATCGTTTAGTGCAAAATCACATCAGCGAAATGATGCCAATTATCTACACTCCAACGGTGGGTTTGGCCTGTGAGCGCTTCTCGAAAAACTATCGCCGTAACCGAGGCCTGTTCATCTCCTACCCAAATAAGGACAGAATCGACGACATCCTCAATAACTCGACTCGCCAAAAAGTAAAAATCATCGTTGTGACCGACGGAGAGCGCATCTTAGGCTTAGGCGACCAAGGTATTGGCGGCATGGGGATCCCGATTGGTAAACTGTCACTCTACACTAGCTGTGGTGGGATCAGCCCCGCGTACACACTGCCAATTACCTTAGACGTAGGTACCGATAATCCACAATTGCTGGAAGATCCTATGTACATGGGTTGGCGCCATCCGCGTATTGGCGGCGAAGAATATGCCGAATTTATCGAAGCCTTTATGCAAGCAGTGCATGTACGTTGGCCAGATACACTGATCCAATTCGAAGACTTTGCCCAAAAGAATGCGATGCCAATTCTTGAGCGTTATAAGGATCGCTACTGCTGCTTTAACGATGATATTCAAGGTACTGCCGCTGTGACTGTGGGCTCGTTACTCGCCGCCTGTAAAGCCGCGGGTACTGAGCTTAACAAACAGCGTGTCGCCTTCTTAGGTGCCGGTAGCGCTGGCTGCGGTATTGCCGAAGCTATCGTTGCGCAAATGGTGTCTGAAGGGATCAGCGATGAGCAAGCCCGCAGCCAAGTTTGTATGGTTGACCGTTGGGGCCTGCTGCTCGACAACATGCCTAACCTGTTGCCATTCCAACAAAAATTGGCTCAAAAATGTGCTGATATCAGCAACTGGAATAACTTCAGCGATAATATTTCACTGCTCGATGTGGTGAATAACGCTAAACCAACGGTTCTGATTGGCGTATCGGGCGCACCGGGTCTATTTACTGAAGAAATTGTGCGTGCAATGCATAGCCACTGCGAACGCCCAATTATCTTCCCACTGTCGAACCCGACCAGTCGTGTTGAAGCGACGCCGAAAGACATTCTGCACTGGACGTCTGGCCAAGCTTTAGTTGCAACGGGTAGCCCGTTCGAACCTGTAGTTGTCGATGGCGAGACCTATGAAATCGCGCAATGTAACAACAGCTTTATCTTCCCTGGTATTGGTTTAGGTGTACTCGCCTCGGGTGCTCGCCATGTATCCGATGCGATGTTAATGGCATCGAGCCGTGCGCTCGCCGAATGCTCGCCTTTGGCGATTAATGGCTCAGGGCCACTCCTACCAAAACTGGAAGATATTCACTCAGTGAGTAAGCATATTGCCTTCGCCGTCGGTAAAGTGGCGATTGAACAGGGTTTATCCTTACCCGCGAGTGATGAGCTGCTGATGCAATCTATCGAAGATAATTTCTGGAAACCAGAGTATCGCCGTTATAAGCGTACTTCGTTCTAATTTCAGACATTATTCCAATAAAAAGCCCGTCAATCGACGGGCATTTGCTATCTAGCTCAAGACGTTTATGCCTTATGGCGCCATCACTTGCTTAAAGCTATTGAGCATTGAACGGTCGGTGCGCGCTTTCTTTAATTTGCGCACGCACTCCTTTAATGACTCGTCGGCTAAACGAGTAAAAATGCCGTTATATTCCTGTTCATTGATCGCTTCATCGGTATCAGCCTGCTCAGAAATCTCTTGGGCCACTCGGCTTAATTGCAGCCAAGCGTTGGCGATATAAAAACCGTGGAACTCAGCCTGTGGCATCAAGTTACGAGCGCTGGCAGGCAATGCCTCCCAAGCCGCGGCAAATTTGCCTTCGCGATCGAGTAACAACTCAGCGCATAGACCTTTATAAGCCTCTAATAGGCTCTCAGGCATTTTTGCCATAGGTAACACTTTATTGGCCACATTGTGGGAAATCCGCTCGGCGGTTTCACGATATTCAACTGATACTTCAGCCATAATTACTCTCTTTCGTAAACGACTTAAAATTGGCCGCTAAGATATAAACCATAAACCCCATTATGGGCTAACGGTGTCACTGTGATCCCTTTATAGGGCTCCGTAAAATACCAACCCGCCAGCATACCAATAGCAGCTCCGGCGAGTACATCTTCTAGATAATGCTTATCGCTCTCGACTCGGGTATAGCCCACATATGAAGCAGCGAGATAGGCAGGCAGACCATATTGCCAGCCATAGCGCTGCTGAATAAACGTGGCCGCCATAAAGCTGTCCGAAGTGTGTCCTGACGGAAAAGAATCATCACCACTACCATCGGGTCTATCCTTACTGACACCCAGTTTAAGCCCTTCGACGATGACTCGACTTGAGACTGCAGCCTTGAGTAACTGCCAACTGCCCTCATTACCCTCTTCATAAAATAAAGTTGCCCCCAAGGCGGTTGCAGGTAAGAGCAGGTGCACCACATCACCCGAAGTTTCGATATCATCCGAGCTTGCCCAACTCGCTCCAGTAAATAGCAAAAGGATGGTACTGAGTACTTTTTTCAAAGGGCTTCCTTATAGGGTGAAATCCAAAGCGACGTTTATACCTTGATAGCGGAATGAATGCAAAAATTCCCAATAGACAATGTAACCAATAGGTGAAAAACTTATGCTAAGATAATGATTAGCTATCTGTTTCAGTGCGAACAGGAAATACCTCCCTTGCAAGATTGCCAACGATATTTAACCATACTCATTTTGTTGCTTATTGCGCCACTAAAGCTTGCAGCAGAAGAGAAAACGCAGGTTGATCAAATATTCGCATTATTTGATAGTGGCGAAGCAGTCCCGCGTGAAACTATCGAACAAAATCTAGCACTATTAGAAAAGTTAATATCAAGCGATGATTCTAAGCGTATAGAGAAGCTTAATCTGCTGAAGTGCTGGAACCAAGTGTCTGACACCGAAAAAGAAATTGCCAACGCATTAAACTATGCAAAACAATCAGTTGCAAATATACCAGCGACAGCTTCAACTCATTACATAATAGATATCACCCTTTGCTACTCTTGGTTTCTACAATTAACAGGCGATATCAGTGGAGCCATGCAGGGCTACACTAAGAGCCTCAAAAGTGCGTACGAGCATGAGGACATTAAACTTATTGCAGATGCTCGCAGCCTGCGAGGTGCTCTGCACTCTTATATAGGCAACTTTTCTGAAGCATTGGATGATCTGGTGACAGCTCAAGGACTGTATGAATCTTTAAATCTTACCGGATGGGCGAATGTAAATCTTAGCGATATAGCCACGAGTTTTAGGCGTTACGGTGATCCCGAGAGCGCTATAAAATACTATAGTAAACTCAAAGAATTATATTTAAAGAATGGAAATAAAGAGCAAGTTGCGAATGTGACTTCTGATATAGGCATAGCATTAGACGAAATGGGTGAGCATGAGAAAGCAATTGAGAACTTCCGCTCTAGCTATCAATATTATAAAGAACATAATCTCAATCTTATTGCTGCAATCAACGCGACAAATATTGCCTATAGCCTAATTCAGTTAAATCGCCTCAATGAAGCCGAAACCTATTTAAAGGAAGCCGCACTGGAAATAACCGAACATGAACCAGCTGCTTATAGTTTTTTAAAGCTATTTTTGGGGAAAATTCGTTTTCAACAGGGGCGCGATCAAGAAGCGCTAGATGAACTCTCTGCATCAGAAAATGCATTTAGACTGATGCACAATGACCGTGGGCTGATCCAGCTTTTACAACTAAAAAGCGACGTCTATGCATCTCTTGGCGATTTGCCGCAAGCTTATAATACACTTCAACAATTTGTTGTCCTTACCAAGAAAGTGGATGATAACTCCTCAGCGCATCAGACGACAGAATTAAAAATAAAGTTTGATACGAGTTGGATCGAGTCAGAAAATAAGCGATTGATTGATAATCAAAAATCGAAGGAGCAAGAGTTAGCGCTGCTTGAAAAAAACAAATCTCTGCAACTTATCATCCTGCTGCTAACGGGCTGTATCTTGGCAATAGTGTCGCTGTTTGCCTATAAACAAGTACAAAGAAATAGGCATTTACAAACCATAGCCCTAACCGACTATCTGACCCAATTGCCCAACCGCAGGCACATCTATGCCCAAGCGGACCTGTATTTTCAACAGGCGCTAAAGCAACAAACCCCGTTATCAGTGATTATTTTCGATGCGGATCATTTTAAAATGATTAACGATAGTTTCGGCCATGAAATTGGCGACCAAGCCCTGTTAACCATAGCCGAAGCCAGCCAAGCTTTAACGGCGGATCGCAACTTGATTGGCCGTATCGGCGGAGAAGAGTTTTTAATTTTACTGCCCAATACTGATGCAAAACGAGTTTGGGAGCTAGCACATGAATTACAAACCTTAATCACCCGTTATGGTGCGATTAATTTACCTGTAGAGTTAAAGCTAACCGTAAGTGCTGGAGTAGCTACTTTAAATATGGAATTAGGCAAGCAAGATGAAAGCTTTGCCCGTTTGTTGAAACGAGCTGACAATGCCCTGTACGAAGCCAAAAATGCCGGAAGAAACTGCGTTAAAGCTGCTGAAGCGATAGCTTAATTATCTTTATGCCAAAAGATTTGATGTTGAAGAGGTGGCGGTAATGCGCCAAACCATTTTTGATAGAGTCGAGTAAAATCCCCCGACTCTTTAAGCTTTTCTAGCTCAGCTTGCCAGCGTTGAACCATATCCGCAGACGTGCCCTTAGAGAAAGCAAGGTAAAGATTAACCTCAGAGACCACATAAACTGCTCGAATATCTATAAGTCTCGTCCCTACCTCCTCAAGTATATGTTTCACCGCCAAATCAGCCTGACACCAAAAACGCACTCGTGAAAACAATAGTTGTTTAGCCGATTGCTGCGGGAAACTCGCCACTAATAAAGAGGTTACACCTTGCTGCTGTAATAGCTGTGCGCCTACTGACTCACGATAAACACCGACAATTCCCGCCGCACTGACATCTGCCAACTGCTTAATACTGATAGGATCATCAGCTCTAGCGTAGAGGGTGATTTTGCTGGTCGCAATGGGGCCGATAAAATCGAAATGGGCTTCCCGCTCATCGCTAATAGAAGTGGCAAACAACAATACATTTGGCGCGGAGTTGGCTATCGCGTAAGCCCTAGCCCAAGGTAAAACTTCAATTTTTTCCTGCTGACCCATTCGTGCCTGCAATATATTAACCAGCTCAACACCAAAACCTGTTGGCACGCCATCTTGCTCAAAACTCATGGGCGGCCAAGACTCTGTAACTAAACGAACAGGTTCAGTTACTGCAAAACTCCCGCCGGCATAAACCAATAGACCCGCGCAAAACAATAGGTGATAGCAGTGTTTACTAAAGGTAGGCAACATGAGCAAGGCCGAAGGGGAAAGTTAATCTTAATCATAGTGCTAATTTACGCACAGAAGAAAGCAACAATTATAATTTGGCTTATCCCCTAAACACTAAACTCGTCCGCTACAGCTTAAAACTGCTATCATAGAGCCATCTTATCAAGTTCAATGCCGTTTCAATGTCGATCACAGCCACCTCTCCCGCCAATATTCCCGACGCCGCAACACTTAGTCGTCTTGCCATGCAAATCAAGACTTGGGGAAAGGCCCTCGGATTTGCCCAAATAGGGATTTGCGACACCGATTTAACCGCGGAAGAAGCTAAGTTGGAAACGTGGTTAGATAAAGGATATCACGGGGAAATGGCCTATATGGCCACCCATGGCATGATGCGCGCTCGCCCCCACGAATTGCATCCAGGCACAGTACGAGTGATATCAGCCCGAATGGATTATTTGCCCCCTGAGGCGGGTTTTGCCACTAACTTAGCCTCGCCGAATATGGGCTATATCTCCCGCTACGCAGGCGGTAGGGATTATCACAAACTCATTCGCGCTCGCCTAAAAAAGCTTGGCGATCAAATCAGTAGCGAGCTTGTCACCTTGGGGTTCGATGCCGCTGACTTTAGACCATTTGTCGATTCAGCCCCTGTACTAGAACGTCCATTAGCCGAAAAAGCCGGGATAGGTTGGACTGGTAAGCACTCACTTATTCTTAACCACGATGCAGGTAGCTGGTTCTTCCTCGGGGAATTGCTGATCAACTTGCCCTTACCCGTAGATATTCCGATCCAGGAAGACTGCAACACCTGCGTGGCCTGTATCACCTCTTGCCCTACGGGCGCTATCGTCGAGCCTTATACCGTGGATGCACGGCGCTGTATTTCTTATCTAACAATCGAATTGCAGGGAGCCATTCCAGAGGAATTTCGTCCGTTAATGGGTAATCGCATTTATGGCTGCGATGATTGTCAGTTAGTGTGTCCAGTCAATCGTGCGGCGCCGCTAACGCAAGAGAGTGATTTCCATATTCGCCCCAAACTCAAGCAGCCCGAACTACTCACGCTATTTGCTTGGAGTGAAACAGAATTTTTAAAGCAAACCGAAGGCAGTGCCATTCGCCGTATTGGTCATCAGCGCTGGCTACGCAATATCGCCGTCGCCCTAGGCAATGCGCCGAGTTCGCCACAAATCATCACCGCCCTTGAGCAACGTAAAGCCCAAGCGGATATCGATGATATGGTGAAAGAACATATCGACTGGGCCCTATCGCGGCAACATGCGGGCGGCTCACAAGCCAATAACCGTAAAACGGAGCGACTGGTTAGGGTCATTCAAAAAGGCCTGCCACGAGATGCCTAGCATCCTCGCTGCATGCTTTAATTCATACTGGCAACAATCACTTGTGTGGCATCAAAACAGGCAAAACACGGCTGACCTAGTACTAGCGTTTGGGTGTCTGCCAACGGCATCACTGAGTAGATCACATCCTTGCCACCGATATTGATGGCTAATTCAGCCTTATCGGCCAATTCTGTCACACTCAGTAAGTGCCCACTGACGCAATTTTGCCCCTCGCTCTGGCAGACATAACGACTGGCAATCACTGCGGGCGCCTTAAACAACAATAAAATCGATTGATTAAGCGCTAACTGCAGACGCTCAAAACTGGCATGGGTCACTGAGATTTGGATCTGTTGCCCCCCCGCCAATGTCACCTTCAGGCTGTCATTCAAGCCGAGCGGCTCAATGCTATGGATACGAGCGGTTAACTGGTTGCGGGCGCTGGTTTTAAGGGAGAAATGCGCCATCACATCTAACAGACTGTGCATATCGACTGAATCATCCAGCAGCGCCGACAGCGCCATTTCCTGCACCTGCGAGGTAATGGAGTACACCTTAAGTAAACGCTCACCAAACTCGGTCAGTTTGGCGCCACCGCCGCCTTTACCGCCCTTTTCGCTGCTGACGACGGGCTCGGGCATAGTGGTATTCATCTCGTTTATCGCATCCCACGCGGCCTTATAGCTAATCCCCGCCAACTTGGCGCCTTGGCTTATCGATCCCGTATTGGCCACTTGGCGTAGTAAAGCTATCCGCCGCGTATTGGCGAAAGATTTATCCCCCAATGACAATGTCAGTAGTGCGTGTAAGTCCATGTTCCTGCGCGCCTTAACTTAAGTGAATGTTATTGTCCCCGATCAATCTTGAGATACCAATATGTACACTCAGAATTATCAGCCTAGGTATTGCTGCTTTCACAGATAAATCGAGCCGAGATCACTAATTTATGCATCGGGGCTTGAATACTCGATATATAGATTGGTATATATCGATCACTTTTTATCACGGAGGAACACCATGAGCTCGCTCAAACACTTTTTGCGCTTTACCACAGCCTCAGTCATTGGCTTAGCTCTCAGTTGCAGCGTCAGTTTTGCCTCTGACAAAGAACAAGTAACTGTTTTTGCTGCCGCATCACTCACCAATGCGCTTAATGAGATTGGCCAGCAGTACGAAAAGGAACATCAAACAAAAGTGATTTTCTCCTTTGCCTCGTCTTCAACCTTAGCGAAACAAATTGCCAATGGTGCACCTGCCGATCTGTTTATCTCCGCCAACCAAAAATGGATGGATTACCTCGTCGAGGCCAAGGCGGTCAATGCCGATAGCCGTATTACCCTGTTAAAAAATACCTTAGTGCTGATTGCCGAAAAGAATAGCCCAGTAGACCAAGTCATCCTAAACAGCGATTGGGATATTAAGGCCGCGGTCAATGGCAGCCGTTTAGCGGTGGGCGACCCTGACCATGTCCCAGCTGGACAATACGCCAAGCAAGCGCTTGAAAACCTAAATCTTTGGAAAATCACCGAGCCACTGCTGGCAAGAGCAAACAATGTGCGCGCAGCTTTAGCATTGGTAGAACAGGGCGAAGCACCGCTCGGTATCGTCTATTCAACCGATGCCAAAGTGGCGCAAAAGATTAAAATTGTGGCAACCTTCCCAGCCAGCAGCTATAGCCCAATTGAATATCCCAGCGCCTTAACTCAGCAGCAATCAACTGACAGCGCGAAAGCGTTTAATCAATATCTGCAAGGCCCTAGCGCAAAAGTAGTGTTTGAAAAATATGGCTTTGGAGTGAATTAGTGCTGAGTGATTTTATCTTAAGTGGTTCGCTGTTTAGCGAGCCACTGCTCAGCGAATACGAAACCGCCGCGCTGCTACTGAGCCTCAAAGTCTCGGCGGTTGCGGTGCTCGCCAGTTTACCCTTAGGCATTTTATGCGCTTGGTTGTTAGCACGCGTAGAGTTCCACGGTAAGGCTATCTTCGACAGTCTCCTGCATCTCCCCCTAGTGTTACCACCTGTGGTTGTGGGTTACCTGCTGCTTATCAGCATGGGGCGTCAAGGCATTATCGGACAATGGCTTTATAACTGGTTTGGATTAAGTTTTAGCTTTAGTTGGCGCGGCGCGGCACTCGCCGCTGCAGTGGTCTCCTTTCCTTTAATGGTCAGAGCCATACGTCAATCCTTCGAAACCGTCGATATTCGCCTAGAACAGGCGGCGCGCACCTTGGGAAGCAGTCGCTGGCGGGTATTCCTAACCATCACATTGCCGCTCACCTCGCCCGGTATCGTCTCAGGGATGATCATCGCCTTTGCCCGCAGCCTAGGTGAATTTGGCTCAACCATCACCTTCGTCTCCAATATTCCCGGTGAAACTCGCACGATTCCGCTAGCCATGTATTCCTTTATCGAAACGCCAGGAGCAGAATATGAGGCAATGCGCCTATGTATCATCTCGATAGTGATAGCGCTGGCCTCCTTACTCGCCTCCCAATGGCTCACTAAAAAGGCCCTCAAAAGAACGGCAAGTGTATGTTAAACATCAATATTGAAAAACAACTCGGCCAACTGCAACTTAAGGTGAACACCCAATTGCCGTTACAGGGCGTCACCGCCGTATTCGGCCGATCGGGAGCAGGCAAAACCTCCTTAGTGAATTTACTTGGCGGATTAACCACGCCGGACAAAGGCGAAATTAGCCTTGGCGATACGCTGTTGTTTAGACATAAAACCGTTAATCTCCCCCCTGAAAAACGCCGAATTGGCTATGTCTTTCAAGAAGCGAGATTATTTCCCCATTACAGTGTGAAAGGTAATCTCACCTATGGGATGCGCCATAAAGCACCTGAATTGTTCGACAAAGTGGTCTCGCTACTGGGTATAGAAAAACTCTTAAGCCGCTATCCCAGCACACTCTCTGGCGGTGAAAAACAACGGGTTGCGATTGGCCGGGCACTGCTCACCTCGCCGCAAATGTTATTGATGGATGAACCATTAGCCTCCCTCGATTTGCCACGGAAACGGGAATTACTGCCCTATCTACAAACCCTCGCGCAGGAATTGAAGCTGCCGATTATCTATGTCAGCCACAGCTTGGATGAAATCCTACAACTTGCCGACCATATGCTGGTATTGCATCAAGGTCAGATCATTGCCCAAGGGCCACTGACTGACGTGTGGAATAGCGAACAAATGCGCCCTTGGGTGCCACTGCAGGAATTAAGTTCACTTATTTGCGCCAGAATCGCCGACAGCCATCCCGATTATCCAATGACCAGACTGGTGATGGATGATGGCAATCAGCTCTGGGTCAGCGGTCTGTCGCCACAAAACCACAAACAGGTAAAAGTGCGGATCCAAGCAAACCATGTCTCGGTTTGTACTGCGGAACCTAAAAGGTCGAGCATTCGTAACGTACTCAAAGGGAAGATAAAAGAACTTTATCCAAGTGATAATGGCGAGCAAGTCCAGCTCAAAATCGCCTTAGGCAACGACGAGCTCTGGGCCAACATCACCCTATGGGCCTGTGACGAGTTACAACTTGTGGCAGGAAAAGAGATTTACGCTCAGATAAAAGGCGTGACCATGACGCAGATGGATATTGCCCAATCCCACTAAATTATCAGCAAAGGCAAAATTGCGTCTCGATACCCATACTACTCATCAAAATGATGACTATACGAATATAGCATCAAGCTCACGCAGATTATTTTACTGAATTGGAGGTACAAAAAAACCGACTCAAGGTCGGTTTTAGTCCCTTTAATAGGGATGGTACCAGAGGACGGACTCGAACCGTCACGCTTTTAAGGGCGGCGGATTTTGAATCCGCTGTGTCTACCGATTTCACCACTCTGGCATTATGAGTTGTTAGAGCTAACAAAAACAATCAGCTGGCTCTAAGTGGTGGGAATTATACCTTTGCCGAAGACAATGGCAAGCCCTTTTCAAAGGCTTGTAGACAAATTAGATTTAACCGCTCAAAAATCCGTCTTCTAGTCACATGTCCTCTGCGAGGATACACCATAGTCATAATAACGGCAGCTAAATCTACTCTGCACCATGGGCAAGTAAAAATTGGGCATATTCCTTATCACTTTTTTGAATATGGTTCACTAACCAAGATTTTAAGAATGCCATTAACTCATCGGCTACATCTTCACCTCTGGCAACCCGCTTTTGAAAATCAAGAACTTGACCAACAAGCTGAGCATGCTTTTCTTTATGTCCATTGGTTTGTGGATAACCAAAACGAGCAAAAAGCTCTTCTTCATAGGAAAAATGATTCGCGGTGTAATCCACAAGTCCTTGAACAATTCGTTTGATCGCCTCAAGGCCATAGGCTTCGCTTAAGGTACGGTGCAATTCGTTAACCAAGGAAACT
The DNA here is from genome assembly GCF_022410515.1 of Shewanella cutis. GTDB lineage: Bacteria > Pseudomonadota > Gammaproteobacteria > Enterobacterales > Shewanellaceae > Shewanella > Shewanella cutis. Next base: position 879,256 of record NZ_JACSDI010000001.1, read on the forward strand.
AAACGTTGATGCTGACGGTTAATCTCAGACATTCCAATATCGAGCTCTGGCCCCCATTTCACAAACAATTTATTTTGGGCTTGGCTAGAGGTAAACAGCTGTTTATCCACATGGAAACGATGCAGCAGCGAGCCAATCTCCTGAGACATATTGTAAACCTTGAGACTGGATAAATTGGTTAGATTCGTATGATGAGCATTCTTCAATGCCAGTTCGGCCATCACGCTGATGTTTTTGTTAATTTCCTCAGCAACGGCATGCTGTTCTTCCGATGCGGTGGCGATCTGATGGGACATATCCGTAATGCTTTCAACGTGAGTGACAATTTCACCCAGAGATTTATGGGCTTGCTCTACCATCAAGGCGGTTTCATCGGCGATAGTGACGTTTTTTAACATCACCTCCACCCCTTGTTGGGCGCCCTTTTGCAATGCCGTTATCTGCTGTTGAATTTCGGCGGTTGCCTCTGAGGTGCGTTTCGCCAAATTTCGGACCTCATCAGCAACGACAGCAAATCCACGACCATGCTCACCCGCTCTGGCGCTCTCAATCGCCGCATTGAGCGCGAGCAGGTTAGTTTGCTCTGCCACTTGGGAAATGGTTTCAATAATGCTGCTAATGCTATTGGTATCAGCGGCAAGATGCTCAATAACCGACTTTGTTTGATGGATTTGTGTGGTCATATCGTTAATTTTATTTACGATATGTCCCATTATTTCATCGCCATGCTTCGCAGAATTTTGAGCGATATCGGCGGCTTGCGCGGTACTGGCGGCATTATGCGAGACTTCTTGTACGGTTGAAACCATCTGCGTCATCGCCGTTGCAGCAAGCTCAGTCTGGCGTTCCTGCTCAAGTACGCCTTGTTTGGCCTGCTCACTGATCGTTTTAATATCCGTCGCGACTTTCTTCATCCATTCGCTGGTATCGATTAAGGACAAAATCGTACGGCTTACATCTTCGCCCATTCGATTGATGCTATGTACGACGCTGTTAAAGACGCCAGCATCTTTTTCGTCAAGCTGATAACTCAAATCACCCTCGCCTAAGTGATGGGCTGCACGTTCGAGTTGTCTCAAATGACGGATCAGTTTGTTAATGTTAAAAAAAAGAATGACTGCTAGCGCAATTAAGCACAGCGTTGCAAGCAAGTATCCGCTGGTGACTAAACCGTAGAGTGGATATAAAAGTAACAGCATGGGGGCAAAGATAATACCATTTCCCATTGTGCCCTTTTTGACAGTAGTGCTGGCCATTTTTGGCTCCTTCAAAAATGCAGTCTAACTTTAATGGATGCGAAACAGATTAGTTAATACTTAACTCTCCGTATCATTTAATGATTTTTCATGGTGCTCCCCATAAGCCTAGTCTCTAATTAAGTAAGAAACAAAGCCCAAAGGATTGAGTTTAGTAATATTTTATCAAGCACTAAATTTGAACCAGATCACATGGTTAATCTCTGGTTACAATATTGTTTTAGGATGTCGAATTTTTATTGATCAGGATCAGTATTTGCAAACGCCAAGGGCGCTAGTGTAAGGAGGACTTCACAAGAAAGAGGATTTCAATCATGGCATTCTGGTTAGATTTAATGTTCGGTAACCCAATTGGTTTACTTTCAATGATCGTTATCTTTAGCACTATAGGGATAATTTCTTATATCACTTGGTTGTTCATCGTGAAGTCAGCGCCACAATCGTAGTTTTTGCTTCCAAATTGTTATTCTGTTCATTGTACTTTGTAAAAATTGCACGTTGTTATGGGGGTTCCAATAACCCCCATTTTTTATGCTTGTAATTTAATGTTTATCCGACACCAAACTTAAGCAGCATGTTTACGGTTTTGTACTAAACCATTAAGAAACTGCGGGCGCGCTTTAATAAGATGCTGCATTTCCTCTTGACTTGGCTCCCCTGCAGGTAAACGTAAAACACCGCGATTTAAGTACATACGCGCTTTCATCGAAATCTTATAATCCGCCGTAGGTCCTTGGATGGCATAATGGCGTTCATTACCTAAACATTCCAAAATACAGGCATTAAGCAAACTTTTTACCGCAGGTTCATTTTGCGGCAATGTCAAAATGGTGGCGCCCTGTAAAAAGAACTCTCGCAATAACGCCCGCTCGGCACGATCGAGTAGATTAACCTTAGCCTCAATGGTCTCGATGATGCGCTTGTCACTTAAATGACGAATCGACTCATCTAACCCCAAGTTCAATAATTGAGTTAAAAAATAAGCGATTGAAATAATAAGACCCAGCCCGACAAAATGCGCATGTTCGGGGACAAACTTATCAAGCGCAAGCATTGCAAGGATGTTTGATGGAATCGCCAATAAAACGCCACAGCTCACCATTAGCCACAACATCACCCGAAACATCATCTTCTTAGGGCTAAACAGCTTCACGGAATCGAATTTGAATTTAATCATAGTGTTATCCCAGCGACAAAAAATTGAACTTAGCCAGCATAAAGCAAGTTTGATGCCATTATATTCTTCAATATTGAGGGATTTTTCACAGGGGTAATATGCGAAATTATTTGGGCTTGAGTCTATGCTTATAAGCATCCAACTCGCTATCAGATAAAGATTATTTAAGATGCTGACCTTCTTTAGTCAATTTATAAAAAGTCCGATTGGCAGGCATCTCACCTTGTCGATTGTACTATTCAGCTCCTTAATCACGCTAATAACCACGGTCTACCAACTGATTAGCGATTATCGTGGCGATGTGAGCCGGATTGACAGAGTGTTTTCTAACATAGAGAAAGCTAACCTTGATGTATTAGCCGCAAGTATTTGGGTAATTGATGAAAGACTGATTAACACTCAACTGAACGGACTTATCCAACTACCTGATATAAATCATATTTCAATAAAAGATGATAGTGGTCAGTCGTGGAATGCAGGTAAATCAAAACCAACTCATACTTTAAATAAAATCTTTCCTTTGGTATATAAATCGCCTACCGATAACATCAATGTTGGCACCTTAGAAGTTCAAGTGGATATGGATGCCATTTACCAACGCCTTTACGATAAAGCCATACTCATTCTACTTTCCAATGGTATCAAAACCTTCTTAGTGGCTGGATTTATTCTATTTTTAGTTTGGTACAACATCACGAAACATCTCGATAAACTCAGTAATTACTGCAAACGGATTAACTTAGACGCTGACTTCGAGCCGCTTCAATTTGAGCGTAAAGAGAAAGCCGATGAATTCAAGCAAGTTGCTGATGCGATTAACAGCATGCAAGGGCAACTTCGTCACTCATTCGAGGCGCTTAAAAGTTCTAAAGCGGAGTTACAGACAGCGTTAGAGGATAGAGAGCGATTACTGAAACTCGAACGCAGTTATAAGGAAGAACTCGCAAGACAAGTTAAAGAAAGAACGCAGGAATTAGAGCAATCTTTAGCAGCCTTGAAGCATGCGCAGCAGGTGTTAGTTGAGCAGGAAAAAATGGCGGCGTTAGGTGGGTTAGTGTCAGGTGTCGCACATGAAATCAACACCCCCATTGGCATTTGTTTAACCGCCGCCAGCGCACAATTAAGTCATATAGAAGAGCTGATTGAGCTTATCCACAGCGAGCAAGCAACGCTTGACGAAATCAATGCGATTTTGGATGAGTATCAACAAAGTTGTGAACTTATCGTCCGTAATATCACTAAAGCCAGCAGTTTAATTCAAAAATTCAAAACGATTGCTATCGATCGCAGTCACGAAGAACATCAGTGCATCAATCTGCAGACCCAACTGAAACAGATTGTAGAGTCTAGCTTGCTCATGCATCCAACACTCAAAGCACAGACGCAACTGCACGTTGACCCTAGCTTAAACATTCAAACTAATGCGAGCCTATTAAACCAAATCGTCAGTAATATATTGTCCAACGCTTATACGCATGCGTTTCAAAATAGGGAAGATAATCAGATACTGATCAGCACCAGTATTGAGCAAGAGGTTGTAAATATCAGCATTCAGAATAATGGTATCGCAATTCCACCAGAGATTGCTGAACATATGTTTGAACCATTCTTTACCACCAACAGAAGTAAAGGAGGCACAGGATTAGGCTTATCCGCCGCCTTTAATGCGGCAACCCTGTTAAAAGGCACGATGAGCTATCAAGCAGACTCCAAATTGGGTGGTGCTCAGTTTAATGTCCGTATCCCCCTAAATCGATGCTATTTACCAAAGATTGGCACACACCACGACTTCACTATTTGAGGTGCAGGTGCAGCTGAACCTAAAACAACAATCCACAGCATTGGCTGTGGATTAAGTTTTTAAACGCTAAAAAACTCGGGCTAATCGGCTATTCATTCGCCAATTGAGCCAACCGGGCAAGGACACGGCTCGCCGCCACAAATCCAAACGTGCCAGTGACCATGGTGACTGCACCAAAACCCGAGGCACAATCCATCCGCATAGTGCCATCGGCAGAGGCTTTACTGCTACAAACGGAGCCATCGGCCTGTGGATAGACGAGCTGCTCACTGGAAAACACCGCATCTACGGCAAAGCGGCGCTGAACATTCTTAGAGAAATTATATTCACGGCGCAGAATGTTGCGCACTTTTGCCAGCAAAGGATCTTGATATGTCTTAGCTAAATCAGTCAGTTGGATCTGAGTGGGATCGACCTGCCCCCCCGCACCGCCTACTGTCACGATTTTGATTTTTTGACGTTTACACCAAGCAATAAGTGCCGCTTTTTGTTTAACAGCATCAATACAATCAACAACATAATCAATATTGCCCCCAGCCTGAGCGCCGAGTAAATACTCACCAAGATTGTCAACCGTAATAAAATCTTCGACCTCATTAACTTGGCAATCCGGATTGATCTCGCGGATCCGCTTAGACATCACAGCCACTTTGGAATCGCCAATGGTTGAGGCCAGGGCGTGAATCTGCCGATTGGTATTGGTCACACAGATATCATCTAAATCAATGAGCGTTATTTGACCAATGCCACTTCGAGCTAAGGCCTCTGCCGCCCACGTCCCCACACCACCAATACCAATAACCACGACATGAGAGACGGCAAATTTTGCGAGCGCCTTTTGCCCGTACAAGCGGCCTATGCCACCAAAGCGATTTTGATAGGCTTCAGTCATCAATACTTACCTTAATATCTGGCTAACATCGCTGTTCCTGAAAGGCTTAGAAACTTCCTCATCAGCGGCAGCATAATGCAATAAAAATCTGTCGCGGATTCTAAACGATTTAAGCCGAAAACCGAAATCACCGTCAACACGCTGCGTATTTGGACAATATAATCTTAACCAAGTGAGAGAGATAAACAGCTAACAGCCCTGCAAAACTGAATAAATTATCGCCTTATGACTAGGGCGTGTTGACGTTTCAGGGTTATTTTTTGCAGCAATTTGGCTCACCGTTTATGCAAGGCAAAGTCCGTACTGTGTAGTTATTCTACATAAACGGACGATAACGCAGCAGAAACGTCAGCCAAATGCAGCCCGAAGGGGTCGTCTGGCAAGCCCTTGCGCTTACTTTCTGTCATAAGAGCCGCTCGTCATTTGAGTAGAATAACGACACATCATTCCTCGTTTCGCGAGCACTAGCTTGTCAGAACGAACAAAATTTAATCTCGAAACGTCAACACGCCCTAATACTATGGTCTATGACCAGTGCAAGTGAGCTGATAAGCATAGGAAAGCGACAATATCTAAATGGCAGAAACACCGCACCAAAATAAATCATTGATTTTAAATAATTAAACAAACAAACTTAAGGGGTGATTTTCGCTAAAAAAGCAACTTGGAACGGTTTTTTAATTGTACTGCATACTAAATATCAACAACATCCCCGTTTATGACAAGCTTGCGACAGCATTAGCATATGCTACAGTTAGCCCCGCCGGCTCATTTGTGCCATGGCACTTCACCTATCCCTTTAGTGGTATGTGAAAAATACAGTTTTATGACTTTCACGTCGATTTACGATCAAGCTATAGGGAAATTTCCTAAAAAACCCCGAATACGGGCAAGGAGAGCCAAAAACATGATCTGCGACACAGCCTGCAGGTCGCAAAACTGTAAGAATCGGCAGCAACTTTGTTACTGATTTCTGTAACAAATGTGTTAAACCACACAAAAACCATGAAAAATGGATAAGAACTTAGGTTCGAGGGAGCACAAAACATGAAAAAGACATTCATCTCTGCATCAGTCGCATCAGTATTAGCACTGGCCTCATTCGGTGCGCTAGCCGAAGGCCCAAGCTTCTACGGTCGTTTAGAGCTTGCATTAACCAATACTGAAACAGGTGCAACTCTACAATCTGGCACTAACGGTGTTGATACTAAAAACTATGCTGATGAAAACAATGGCGGCACTTATTTAGAAAATAACTTCTCTCTGTTAGGAGTTAAAGGTTCTGAAAAGATTGCCAACGGTTATGATGTTGTTTATCAAATGGAATTCCAAGTTGAAAACACTTCAGGTTCTGGTGATGTGTTCAAAGCACGTAACACTTTCCTCGGTTTAAAAACTAATGCAGGTACTGTATTAGTGGGTCGTAATGACACTGTATTTAAACAAGCTGAAGGTAACGTAGACGTATTTGGTAACACCAACGCGGATATCGACCGTTTAGTTGGCGCACAAACCCGTAGCGCAGATGGCGTATGGTACTACTCACCAAAAATCGCCGATTTAGTGACCTTAAACGCAACTTATCTGTTCGATGATAACGACACCACTGCAAAAACCAACGAAAGCTTATACGCTCTGAGTGCAACTCTGGGTGATAGCAAGTTCAAAGATCAAAACTACTACTTAGCGGTTGCCTATAACAAAGGTATTGCGGGTATTGATGCATACCGTGGTGTAGCACAAGTTAAATTTGGCGATTTCAAAGTGGGTGGTTTATTCCAAAACTCTGAAAGCGTAACTGATAGCTCAGTAGATGGTAACACTTACTTTGTAAACGTTGTTTACACTTTAAACGGTGTTAACCTGAAAGCCGAATACGGCTTTGATGAAACAGGCTTTGGTAACTACTACAAAAACGTTACCACTGGTACAAACCTGTTAAAAGGCGCAGACATCAGCGTACAAAACTTCAACGTAGGTGCTGACTACCGCTTCTCTAAATCAACTATGGTTTACGGCCAATATTCAATGTACAGCGGTGACCATGTTGTAGCAGGTAACAAAGTAGACCTACAAGACGACAACGTATTCTCTGTTGGTGTACGTTACGACTTCTAATATCCTTTTGGATATGTGCTAATAAAAACCTACCGCTTGCGGTAGGTTTTTTTATGCCTTGCATTTAATATTCGCCACCCTCTAGGAAATAAAAATCCTTGAAATAAAAAAGCCACTCAAGAGAAACAAACTCGAGTGGCTTCTTTATTAGCTAGTTTGCCTATATCAAGAGCAAACACTCACGCAATAAGTAAGCATTAAATGCTAGGCAAAACCTCAGCACCTTCGCCTAATTCCACGCTATCGACGCGCTGTAATCCGCGCGGCAACTTGGCACCACGGCGGCCACGTTCACCACGATAATGCTCTAAATCACTGGGTTTTAGCGTAAGTTTACGTTTACCCGCCCACAGGGTGACGGCGGTATCGGCAGGAACAAGTTGTAAATGTGTCATTAACTCTTCACGGTTTTTAGCACGTTCGCTTGGAATACCGATAATCTTATTACCTTTACCCTTGGATAATTGTGGTAATGCTTCCAATGAAAACAATAACATACGACCTTCATTGGTGATGGCCAAGATAGACATCTCCCGATTACGGTCAATCGGTTTAGGCGGTAAAGATTTGGCATTCGTCGGTAAGCTCAATAGGGCTTTACCCGCCTTATTACGAGATACCATGTCATTGAAAGTACAAATAAAGCCATAGCCCGCATCGGTTGCTAAGAGGAAGCATTGCTCATCTTCACCCAAAATAACATGCTGCATGGTCTCACCAGGCGCCATATTAAAGCGGGTAGTAATTGGCTCACCTTGGCTTCGAGCCGATGGCAGACTATGACTATCGGTCGCAAAAGCGCGCCCGGATGAGTCAATAAACACCGCCGCCTGATTACTACGCCCCATGGCACTACAGAGATATTGATCGCCCGCCTTATAGGATAAAGACTCCGCATCAATATCATGACCTTTAGCACAACGCACCCAGCCTTTATCGGATAACACCACTGTCACAGGCTCACTCGGTGTCAGCTCTTGCTCAGTTAAGGCTTTAGACTCATGACGCTCGACGATAGGAGAACGACGCTCATCGCCATAGGTCTCACCATCTTGGATTAACTCTTTCTTAATTAAGGTTTTTAAGCGGCGCTCAGAGCCTAATAATTGCTCTAACTTTTCACGTTCAGCTTCAAGCTCATCCTGCTCGGCCTTAATCTTAAATTCTTCTAACTTAGCTAAATGGCGTAATTTTAACTCGAGTATGGCCTCAGCTTGTTTATCCGTTAGATTAAAACGCGCCATCAACTCCGCTTTAGGCTCATCGTGAAAGCGAATGATCTCAATCACTTCGTCGATATTGAGGAAAGCGATCATTAATGCTTCAAGAATATGTAAGCGCGCCAGCACTTTATCTAAACGATATTCGAGGCGACGTCTTACGGTATCGACACGGAATTCTAACCATTCGGTGAGTAGGTCTTTTAAGCCTTTTACTCGTGGACGACCATCAAGACCAAGCACGTTAAGGTTTACCCTAAAGCTTTTCTCAAGATCGGTGGTCGCAAATAAGTGAGCCATGAGTTGATCGCAATCAACACGGTTAGAGCGTGGAACAATCACTAAGCGAACAGGATTTTCATGGTCAGACTCATCACGCAAGTCAGCAACCATAGGCAATTTTTTCGCCTGCATTTGCGCAGCAATCTGCTCTAAAATCTTACCACTACTCGCCTGATGCGGCAGTGCAGTGATGACAACCTCCCCCGCCTCCACACTGTAAACGGCACGGGCTTTTAAGGAGCCCCGCCCCGTTTCATAGATTTTGGCAATATCGGCAGCGGGAGTAATAATCTCAGCTTCAGTAGGATAATCAGGCCCCGGCACGTAGGCCATCAACTGTTCAAGGTCGAGTTTAGGCTCTTCTAAAAGCGCGACGCAGGCATTCACCAACTCTCTGGCATTATGTGGCGGAATATCCGTCGCCATCCCCACCGCAATGCCTGTAATACCATTGAGTAGAATATGGGGTAAGCGTGCCGGCAGTACTTTGGGTTCTTTTAGAGTGCCATCGAAGTTCGCGCCCCATTCAACTGTACCTTGTCCTAGCTCAGATAATAACACCTCAGAAAATTTCGACAGGCGAGCTTCGGTATAACGCATTGCAGCGAATGACTTAGGATCGTCTGGCGCCCCCCAGTTTCCTTGACCATCAACTAGCGGATAGCGATAGGAAAATGGCTGCGCCATCAGTACCATCGCCTCATAACAGGCGCTATCGCCATGGGGGTGGTACTTACCTAATACGTCACCCACAGTGCGGGCCGATTTTTTATGCTTAGATTGCGCGGATAAACCGAGCTCGCTCATGGCATAAATAATCCGGCGCTGCACCGGTTTAAGACCATCACCGATATGGGGTAAGGCACGGTCCATGATGACGTACATGGAATAATTCAGATAAGCTTCTTCGGTAAAGCGCCGCAATGGCATCTGCTCTACGCCATCCAAGCTTAACTTGATTGCGTCACTCATTTTCTTCTAGTTCCTGTGGTTCTTCAGTATTATCGCCATTCCTATAGAACAGCCGATACAGGTTACCTTTCAAATCATCCGAAATGTACATAGCCCCATCGCCACCCGACAACAATGCATAGGGACGGGCAACCGGAAACTCACCATCGAGAAAACTCACCACAGTTTCGCGACTGACCACCTGCTGATTTTCAAGCTTCAACATGACGATTTGATAACCGACTTTGCTTGAACGGTTCCAAGAACCATTTTCAGCAACAAACAATTGGTTATGATAGATTTGTGGGAATTGCTTACCACGGTAAAACGCCAATCCCGTTGGTGCAACATGGGCAGGCAGTTCATATACAGGTACGCTAATTTTTAAATTTTGGGGTTTTTCGTAGGCGGGCTCCACCACGGACGATGCATGCAGATAGGGGAAACCATAGTGGCTGCCCATCACATCTACACGGTTAATCTCATCGGGTGGCAAGTTATCACCCATCCAATCCCGCCCCTGATCGGCAAACCATAATTTGCCATCCTGTGGAGACCAGTCAAATCCAGTCACATTTCGGATGCCCAAGGCAATTTGTTCGCTTGCGCCAGTATCGACATTGATCGCAATAATGCTGCTATGGGGCGCGCTTGCTTCACACACGTTACAAGGTGCGCCGATAGAGACATAGAGCCGACCATCAGGGCCAAACTTCATCGCTCGCGCACTTTTTTTGTCTGACTCGGGTAGATCGCTATAAATCTCTTTAGGCCGGCTAGGACGACGCAAACGCTGCTCGATATCAATAAAACGCACGATTCGATTTTCAGTTGCAACAAACAGGTCGCCATGATGAAACGCTATCGCATCGGGTGATTCAAGCCCTTTGGCGATAACATAACGCTTATCAACACGACCATCTTGGTTACTATCAACAAGCGCATGCACTGTGCCACTTTTATTGGAACCGACAAATAACGTGCCGTTTGAACCCATTGCAATTTGTTTGGCATCTCCAAGATCGGAGGCGTAAAGCGATAAACCAAACCCCTTTGAGACGGTGATCATGATTGACTGGGACCCTGCAATAGCCGTCTGAAAGGGTAACAACGCCAGACTTACCAGTAGGGTCCAATAGGCAGAGAACACTGTTAGATATTTATAATTATTCGTTTTTATATACAACATGGTAATTTTCTTTATGCCTAAGTGTTATTGTTATCGGCAATAGTGCACAACATTAAAGTACCGCCATGTCACCCTTATCTTCGAGCCAGTTTTTACGATCGGGTGAACGCTTTTTAGCCAGCAGCATATCCATCAGGGAATCGGTTTCTTCCGCATCATCAATGGTTAACTGGACTAAACGCCGAGTGTTTGGATCCATTGTTGTTTCACGCAATTGGAGGGGATTCATTTCACCCAACCCTTTGAAGCGTGTTACCTGAACCTTCCCTTTTTTATTCTCAGCGTTGATACGATCAAGAACACCTTCTTTCTCGGCCTCATCTAAGGCGTAATAGACATCTTTACCTATATCAATACGGAACAGTGGCGGCATGGCAATATAAACATGGCCCTGTTCCACCAACACTCGGTAATGCTTCAAAAACAGCGCACAGAGTAAAGTTGCAATATGCAATCCATCGGAGTCGGCATCTGCGAGAATACAGATTTTGCCATACCTTAACTCAGAAATATCATTGCTATCGGGGTCGCAACCAATAGCCACAGAAATGTCATGCACTTCCTGCGAGGCCAATACCTGCGAAGCATCCACTTCCCAGGTATTTAAGATTTTTCCACGCAGCGGCATAATAGCTTGAAACTCACGATCCCGCGCCTGTTTAGCACTGCCTCCTGCCGAGTCACCTTCCACGAGGAACAACTCACCGCGCATCGGATCTTGTCCACTACAATCGGTCAGTTTACCTGGCAATGCAGGGCCTGAAGTAACCTTTTTACGGGCGACTTTTTTCGCTGCTTTTAAACGCTTTTGCGCGTTATTGATACACATCTCAGCCAATGATTCGGCCAATTCGGTATTCGAATTTAACCAAAGTGAAAACGCATCGCGGACAATGCCAGAAACAAAGGCCGAACTTTGACGGCTAGAAAGCTTCTCTTTAGTTTGCCCTGCAAACTGCGGGTCTTGCATCTTCACCGACAGAATAAACGCCGCACGATCCCAAATATCCTCAGGAGAGAGCTTTATCCCACGGGGGATCAGATTGCGAAACTCACAAAACTCGCGCATTGATTCCAGCAAACCTTGACGGAAACCATTGACATGGGTACCACCGAGGGGAGTTGGGATCAGGTTGACATAACTTTCGTTAATCGACTCCCCGCCCTCAGGCAACCAGGTAATAGCCCAATCAGCCGCCTCAATTTGCCCCTTAAAACTGCCGATAAAAGGCTCTTCCGGCAACATTACATTATCGCCAACCGCAGTTTTAAGATAATCGGTTAGTCCACTCTCGTAGTACCACTCATGTACTTCGTTAGTGTGCTTATTAGTAAACTTGATCCTAAGGCCCGGACACAATACCGCCTTAGCACGCAGTAAATAGATGAGTTTTGAATTGGAGAAATTCGCCGAATCAAAATAGCTGGCGTCGGGCCAAAAATGCACTCGAGTACCAGTATTGCGCCGACCACAGGTACCAGTGACTTTTAGCTCTTCAACTTTAAAGCCATTTTCAAATGCAATATCATACACTTGGCCATCACGGCGCACTGTGACTTCGACTCTGCGAGACAGGGCGTTAACAACTGAAATCCCCACACCGTGCAAACCACCGGAAAATTGGTAATTTTTATTTGAAAACTTACCGCCGGCATGCAGTTTAGTGAGGATCAATTCAACCCCAGGAATGCCTTCCTCGGGATGAATATCTACTGGCATACCACGACCATCGTCAGTGACTTCCAGTGAGTTATCGGTGTATAGCACAACTTCGATTTTAGTAGCATGACCTGCTAAGGCTTCATCGACACTGTTATCTATGACCTCTTGGCCTAAATGGTTAGGTCGGGTGGTATCGGTATACATACCTGGACGGCGTTTTACTGGGTCAAGTCCGTTAAGAACTTCAATGGCGTCAGAGGTGTATTGATTCGTCATAGTGTACGCTATAAGTTGTTATATCCGGCCATGTTGCGGCTCTGGATGACTATTTGTCAAGGTAAGTGTAAAAATTGGCTTACGGTTTGCAGATATCGCTCATAACCCACAAAACTGTGATCACCACCAGATTCTATCCGTAATTGACAATGGTGATACTTATGCAGTGCTTCACGATAATCCAGCACTTCATCGCCCGTTTGCAATAGTACCAAAAAACGCTCCGGATTGCGGATAACTGCGGTATTAAATTCAGCGACTTCCGCCTTATGTTCTGGCAAAACCTGATAATGCTCTTGGGTATAGGGGTTAAATTGCGGCCCCATAAATTCATCAAACAATTCAAAAGGCTTTACGGCCGGGTTTACCAACACAGCTCTGCCACCATAACGCTCAGTTAAATAACTGGCAAAGTAGCCCCCCAAGGACGAACCAATATAATTAAAGGACTCGTTCGCTTGCTGTGCCTCTTCAACATAGCTTTGCAGCAAGGCCATCGCGGCTTTGGGTGTATTGGGTAACTGTGGCTGATGAAAAGTGAGGAATGGGTGATACTCGGCCATATATCTTGCCGTTATCACCGCTTTATCAGAGAAAGGAGAACTGTTGAATCCGTGAATATAGAGCAGCATAGTTCCTCAAGCTGCGGTCACTCGCGTTAATAACCGCTGGAATCTTTATCGGGGGAAAACAGATTTCCCGGCACGCGATACACATTAGTGCTGATGCTACCATCGGCCTTAAGCTCCAGCAAACGATAACCTGGTTGCAGTCCATCAAGCGCAAAATAAGGGGATTGCGGTTTAAACTGAATGCAGGTTGAAGGCGTTGCCATTAACTGCAGCGCACGGTGAGGACCATCGTAATGGGTATCCAACTGTTGATGCACATGCCCCCAGAGCAAACCTTTAACCTGTGGATATTGAGCTACACGCCTTAAAAACTCCGCACCATTATCCATGCAGTGTTGGTCTAACCAGGCACAATTAACTAGGATCGGATTATGGTGCATCACTAGCAACGTATGATGTTCAGGGTGAGCAGCAATCGCTTGCTCAATGAGTTCAAACTGACTCTCCCCCATATGCCCACCGGGTTTTCCTCTCACGGTCGAATCCAGCATCAAAATTTGCCATTTGCCAACTAAGATTCGCTGCTGGCCAAAAACACGCTCGCCCTGCATATGAAGAAACATGATCCGCGGATCGTCATGGTTACCCGGAAGATAATGGCAAGGTAAATTGAGCGGGGCAACAGCAGACACAAATTGGCGATATGACTCAGGAGAATAATCTTGACTTAAGTCGCCTGTGGCGAGCATAAGATGTGCAGGATAATTAACCGCGCGAATCGTGTTGAGTACCGCGGCCAAACTCTTGCTGGTATTGACTCCCAGTAACTGAGCTTCAGGATCGGCAAAAAGGTGCGGGTCGGTGACTTGCACTATGCGCACACTTTCATCAGCTATAGAGTAAGAGATAGCCTCTTTCAGCACATTGAATACCCAATTCTAAGACTGGCAAACCAAACGTTGTTGACTGCCAATCTTCAATAATTCGCCCAGGAATGCATTTACCTGGTACTTCTCATCACTATGATACATACGTAAATTGGGATAATCATACACTGGGCGCAATTGGTAAATCTGTTGACCAGTTAACACTTCTGCTAATTTAGCATCATGATAAATTCTCACTAACACCTTGGGAATATTAACAAACTCCATGATTTGTAGTGGGCGTGAGATTTCAACTAATTGAGTATATTTGGTATTTTCTAAAATACGGATGACTAATACACCTACTTCACCTTCAAGCTGCCAAGACTGCCCCACGGCAATATCGAGTGGTAACCACTTTTGCATATAGCCATAGTTACGCCCGCATAGCGCTAAAAATTCGCTCACGTTGGGTTGATAACGCGGTTTTTGATGTGATGTTGAATGAGTCAAACCTCTTTCCAACCTAAACCAGTTGCTGATAGTTTAATTGCAACCACTGCAATCCAATGACGGTCGATGCATTGTCTATTTCGCCCGTAACGACCCCGTTATAGGCAGCCTCACGGTCCACAACATGCAATCGAATATCTTCGTGTTCGTCAGCTAATCCGTGCAAACCTTGCGCCTGTGATGAATCCACATCGGCCCAATAAAAGTAGAAACGTTCAGTACTGCCACCAGGGCTTGCAAGGTAACTATTCACAAAATGGATGTTGCGAGCGGTCAAGCCAGTTTCTTCAAACAATTCACGGTGCGCGACATCCATTGGCATTTCGTCAGGCGCAATCATACCCGCGACTAACTCCATAAGCCAAGGGGATTTAGTGGTTGCTAATGCTGGAAAACGAACTTGCTCAATCAACACAATTTTATCGCGCTTGAGATCATAGGGTAGCACAACGACCGCATGGCCACGCTCAAAGACCTCACGAGTGACAGGCTGACTCCAGCCTCCGGCAAAAAGCTTATGTTTGAAGGTAAATTGCTCTAAGGCAAAAAAGCCTTGATATAGTGATTTTTTTTCGAGGATTTCAATATCTGTTTGCGAAAAAACCTGAGGCTTCATATCTTATCCTTTACAGTTAAATTTTCGCCTATTATCAAGGCAATTTGGCTCGTTTTTAAATAAAATCTGTTACACTTCGCAGTTGACTTGAACGTGTGGGAGTTTTTAGACTCTACGTCATTAAGTTTTAGCTGTATCGGGAAGCGTCGGGAAGCGCAAACCGCCTTGGTAAAGGCATTACTTAGTCTAAACGAAGTTATAAATTTCTCCTTTTGGAGATTTTGTCTAATAAGGACAGCAAATGAAATTTAAGATCCGTTCTCTATGCGCAGCATTAACTCTAGCCGCTTCCGCTCATGCGGTTCAAGCAGATGATTTACTGCAAATTTATCAACAAGCACTGACGAATGACCCTCTGGTGTTGCAAGCGCAAGCGCAACGTAACGCTTTGTTTGAGAAAATTGAACAAAACCGTGCCCCACTGTTACCGACTATCAGTGCAAACGTGGGTTATGACAAGGCATGGAATGACCCTCGGGACGATAGCAGCGGACTGACTGGTAGCCTAAAGCTAAATCAAGTCATCTATGATCATAGTGCTTGGGTAGGTTTAAGCCTTGCCGAGAAAGCGGCCTCTCAAGCTGATTCTACCTATGCATCGGCACTGCAAAATTTAATCTCCCGAGTGACCAAAGCCTACTTTGATGTATTAACAGCCAAAGATAACTACGAGTTCCAAGGTGCAGAAAAACGCGCGATTGAGCGTCAACTTGAGCAAACTAAACAACGTTTTGCCGTTGGTTTAACTGCGATTACTGACGTTCATGAGGCACAAGCACAATATGACTTGGCCTCCGCCTCTGAAATTCTGGCTGAAAATACCCTCGCAAATAGCTATGAAGCGCTGCGCGAAATCACTGGTATCGATCACAAAGCCTTAAACGTGCTCGACACAAACCGTTTCTCTGCCGTTACACCCGCACCGAGTTCATCAACTGATTGGTTAAAAATTGCTGAAACCAATAGTGTCGATCTGATGACTCAACGCATAGGTAAAGATATCGCTCAAGAGACCATTAGCCTTTATAAAGCAGGCCACATGCCATCACTAAGCTTAAATGCAGGTTATGCTAAAGGTTTAGAGCAAAAATTAGGTGATGCAAGTGAACCTGATTTTGACAACATGAGCGTTGGCATCAATTTAAGCGTGCCGATTTTTGAGGGCTTTAAAGTGTCTTCTCAAGTCAAGGAAGCGCAATTCCAATATGTGGAAGCAAGCCAAAGATTAGAGCAAACCTACCGTGGTGTAGTGAAAAACGTTCGTAATAACTACAACAACGTAGGTGCGTCAATCAGCTCTATCCGTGCTTACGAGCAGTCAGTGATTTCATCCGAAAGTGCCTTAAAAGCGACCCAAGCAGGCTTTGAAGTTGGTACCCGTACCATCGTTGATGTATTGAACCGTACACGCGACTTGTACGACTCAAAGCGTAAATTATCAGACGCGCGTTACAGCTACATCAACTCGATTGTAGCGCTGAAACAAGCCGCTGGTACATTAAACGAAGATGATGTTATTGCCATCAACAACGGCCTAAAAGCTGAATAAGTTAAGCAAGACAGAGGTTAAGCGATAATCTCCAATAAAAAAACCGCCTTAGTTGGCGGTTTTTTATTGGTCACAGTTACAGCTTAGAAATCAATTTCAACACCGGCGAAATAGCCATCAAACTTAGTATCAGCACTAATGCCTGAGAAATTATTCACATCAAAGGCAAACTCCCGATAACCCACGCGCACACGGGTATCAACTGCTGCGCCATCAAACTGCCAGCCTAAACCGATTGCATAATCATGTACATTAGACTCATTCGCTCCAAGCATTAAATCTGCAAAGCCAAATAAGCCTAAACCCGGCATACTTAGATGGGTGCTGGCATACGCCATTACAATGCCACCATCCACATCTTTCTCTTCGGGGTGACCGGGATCTTGCACACGCAGTGAGCCGTTCATCAGTTTATAAGCTGCGCCCAGATCAAAAGATAAAATATCGTTATCCAGCAGCTCGTAATACAACACAAAATCGGTGTTGCTCAGATCGGTATAACTGGTCACATTACCTTTAAAATCGTGGCCATTGAAGCTGAAATCAGCATTCGCCAAACTACCTTTTTGATCAAGGCTGTTTTCACGGATTTTAAGATTTGGCACAAAAGGCAGTGGATGCTCAACGGCAAACCAATAGCTACCTTGCGCAGATGAGCTGTAGTCAAAACCTTGTTGTGGCTGACCTTTATCAGAAAAGGTACCGCTGGTATCAGCACGCCAGTAATCACCACCAATTTTAAAACCAACCACTGTTGCCGCGTGGGCTGAAGTGGCCATTAAGCATCCTAATACCGCACTAGCGAGGAATGTTTTTTTCATAATTAACCTTGAGAAAGCAAGTTCGTTAAATCAATCACCGCGGCATTCGCACGGGACACATAGTTAGCCATAACCAATGAATGATTAGCGACTAGACCGAAACCACTGCCATTAAGTACGACAGGGCTCCAAACCGTTTGCTGAGTTGCTTCCAGTTCACGAATGATCTGTCTTAAGCTCACTTCAGCATTTTTCTTTTTCAATACGTCAGCAAAATCGACTTCCACCGCACGCATAAAATTCAATAACGCCCATGATGCACCACGGCTCTCATAGAAGACATCATCAATTTTCCACCAGCTGGTTTTCACCTGATGGCTGGCTAAATTAGGGGTTGATTGACGTGCGGCATTATCCCCCGCTAAATCGGTGTTAAGACGTTCTTGCCCGACACTTGCCGATAACCGTTGCGACATACTGCCTAAACGTTTTTGCACTTCTTTCAACCACTCATTAAGGTTGTCAGCACGGGCATAAAACTGTGCATCCTGATTGTTCGGATCCATCATGCGCGCACGGTACAGCTTAAGCAGCTTAACACCATCGCGGTATTCGCTTTCTGCACTGGGTACTAACCAACTGGTATGGTCGATGTTTAACTTAGCCTGTGCTTCACTCAAATCCTTATCCGCAGTAGATTGAGATTGTGAGCGGCTAAACTCTTTACGCATAATCAGCGCCAAATCACGGGCTTGCTCTAAAGCCCCATACTCAAAGGCAGGCATGTTATCCATAAAAATTGAGGGTGGCGTCACATCGTTCGATAACCAGCCTCCTTGTTTATCCAGCAGCGTTTCGACCGTGAGGATCAAAGAGGTTGTAGTCGCATAACCGACGACATTCTTCTCTGTGGCCGTCAGTTCCTGGGGTGTCAAAGTATCAGGTTCAATACTCCACCACACACTTACAACGTAACCAACTAACACAACAAATAAAGCAACTCCGGTGACTTTCTTCCATGTTATTTGCATCAAGCGACTCCTTAATGATGGTGATGATGCTCGTGTTCGGCAGCATTCTCAGCCTGCTTAGCGACAGGCAATGTAATCGTCATATTTTCGCCATCGTTAAACTGTAATTGCAGCTTAACTTGCTGATCTAAGGCTAATGGCGCTTTCAGCCCAATTAACATGACATGCTCCCCTGACGGCATGAGGGTTAATGTTCCATGGGATGGGATATCAAAGCCTTCAACATGGCGCATTTTTACCATACCTTGCTCTTGAATCATGGTATGTAATTGCGCTTCGTTCGCCACATCAGTAGTCACTCCGATCAAACGAACGGCCTTGTCGCTATGATTTTCGAGCGTAAAATAAGCTGCGGTATTAGGTACTGTATCAGGCATTGCACGTACATGACCTTCGGTCATCACTACACTGGCGAAAACAGAAAATGATGCACAAGATAAGGCAACACAATTAAACATCTGTTTGAATATCGGTTTCAATGTCTTAAACTCCATGTCTACCCAATGTCGTCGTAAAGGAAAACAACCCATGAGTCATATACAGGTTCGGGATGATCAGGGCGTTCGCATTATCAGCTTTAATCGCCCAGATAAACGTAATGCACTTGATCTTAATATGTATAAACAGCTGACAGAATACCTGATCGAAGGTGAAGCAGACAACGACATTCGTGCCTTTATGCTCCATGGCGAAGATAATTGTTTCACCTCGGGCAATGATGTTGCGGACTTTTTAAAAAATAGTGACTTAGGTCCAAATCACCCCGCTGTACGCTTTTTATTTTGCCTATTGGAACTCAAAAAACCGCTGGTTGCTGCCGTCTCTGGTGCCGCGGTAGGCATTGGCACCACTGTGCTACTGCACTGTGATTTAGTCTATGCCGATAATTCGGCAAAGTTTCAACTGCCCTTTGTCAATTTAGCCTTAGTCCCCGAAGCGGGTGCGAGTCTACTGTTACCCGAGTTAGTGGGTTATCAAAAAGCGGCTGAACTTTTGCTGCTCGGAGAAAGTTTTGATGCCAATACTGCTCATAGGCTGAATATCATTAATGATGTTATCGCCCAAGAAGAGTTATTAGCTTATGCCTTTAACCAAGCGAAAAAACTGGCAAATCAGCCACCACAGGCGCTGCAAATTACCCGTCAATTAATGCGTCCACATAAAAACCGCGTACAACACCAAATGCATCAAGAGTTAGAGCAATTTGGCGCGAGACTTAAAAGTGATGAAGCCAAAGCAAGATTTCAAGCTTTTCTTAAAAAGTGATACTCACTGAGAAAGTATTCACTATTGGCATGAGGGTCGATGTGCCCTCTTGTTGATAGCATCCCGCTAAAGGCTGTGTCCATAAACTCATATCGGCAACCCCATTCACCTCCCTGATCGAGAGAGCAAAATTAGGATTAAATCGGTCTTTTCCATTGGTCGACAAGTAAAGCCAGTACAAAATACACTAACAGACTCACACCCGGCATAAACAGAATTGCACCCGCCCACACCACACGAGTCCAAAAGCAGGACCAACCAAATTGCCACGCCATACCAGAGGCAACACCACAAACCAAACGTTCTGAATTATCCATTCGCATTTGTGCTCGTTTCATTTTTAACTCCAATATATTCATGACTTACTTATCGCTGACACTGTGCCACTGAAACCAGCAGATAATTCCTGAAAACAACGCGAGGCTAATCACTGGTAGCAGTAGCAGAGTCATAAGAGGTGCTACAAACCACATAGGCAACTCCTTACTTATTTGCGCTATATTCGCCTGTTGCTGAAGACTCGTCTTGAGTATCCGCACTGAGTATTATCTGACTGTTGAAGTCATAGATGCTTTCAGCTAATTGTGTTTGCAGTGATAACACCAGTTCATGCTTAGTGTTGACTAGCAACTCCTGTGCTTGGGTACTGAGTGTTTGCTCAATGGCGCTCATAACATCTGATACCGGAGCCGCCTCTGCATGCGCCGTAACACTTGCCATTAATGCACCGAATAACACACTCACTTGAACTGATTTTTTAACGTTTGAAGTAAACATGATGTCGTCCCTTTCCGATTAATTAACTTGACATAGGGACTATTACAAAGGACGTGCCAACTTATCAAAAACAATTTAAATTGTTTATTTTCAGAGATTTAATATATTTAATTTTGATAACCTGATGTAAAGGATATTGTTCAAGAAATGTTAAGTGGTGAAAAATACTACAAGCATTAGTCAATCTCACCACTTTTCAAATCGAATAATTATTGCGCAACCAAATCGGTTTGCACGCTCTGATAGGCCAATTTAACTACCTCAATACCAGCGCCATTTTTATGGGCATTTTCGCTCAAATAACGACGCCAAGTGCGCGCACCGGGTAAGCCTTGGAATAAACCAATCATATGCCGAGTGATATGATTTAAGCGCCCGCCCGCCTGCAAATGAGCTTCGATATAAGGCAACATCGCCTCAATCACGGCTTCACGGCTAATCACCGCCTTCTGGCTGCCGCAGAGGATTTGGTCAACCTGCGCCAACATGTAAGTATTTTGGTAAGCCTCACGTCCCACCATCACACCATCTAAGTGCTGCAAGTGAGTTTTAGCTTGTTCAAGGCTCGTTATGCCACCGTTAATGCTGATATTGAGCATCGGATAATCACGCTTGAGCTGATACACGCGGTCGTAGTCTAAGGGCGGGATCTCACGATTCTCTTTCGGGCTTAAACCTTGCAACCAAGCCTTGCGCGCATGAATAATAAACTCACCACACCCTTTAGCCATAACAGTATCAATAAAGTGAGTCAAAAACTCATAGCTATCCTGCTCGTCAATGCCGATACGTGTTTTTACCGTAACAGGAATATCAACTACTTGCTTCATGGCATCGACACACTCAGCCACCAGCTCAGGTTCGGCCATCAAACAGGCACCAAAGCGACCGTTTTGCACCCGATCGGAAGGACAGCCCACATTGAGATTCACTTCATCATAACCGCGCTCAGCGGCCAGTTTGGCGCAGCGAGCAAGTTCAGCAGGATTCGAGCCCCCCAACTGCAATGCAAGAGGATGCTCTTCTTGGTTATAGGCAAGATAATCACCACGGCCATGTAATATCGCGCCAGTGGTCACCATCTCGGTATACAACAAGGCATTGGCCGACATTAAGCGAGCAAAATAACGGTAATGACGGTCTGTTAGATCCAACATCGGTGCAATGGAAAAGGTGCGATCGAACGTTTTGCTATCATTAAGATTATTTTTCAACACGTGACTATCAACTCAAGTAATTAAAATTTGCTAACTAATTGTTGTTTTAAGGGATAAAGCGCCCCAAATTAAGGCCAAGCATGCCCAATGAACACCAAGCTTAAAAATAGAAAAACAGCAAACGAGCTAAAGTTTGCTGTTTTATTGCCCTTCAGAGCTAGCGGGATTATACCCTAAACCGCCCACTTTGGGGAGATGAAGCGAGGAGAGAAGCTTAGCTTAGAATCACTACAACTCGCTCCAACATCTGAGTAAGTTATGGTAAACCCCTGTCAGATTAAACAACTCTTGTTCAGGCGCAGCCTGGGCAGTCAACGCTTGAATCGATTGATCGAGTTGAAATAACAAGCGGCGCTGCCCCTCATCACGCACCATACTCTGTAACCACATAAACGCGCTGGTACGTTCACCGGATGTGACTGGAGTAACCTGATGCAAACTGGTTGACGGATATAACACTAAAGATCCCGCCGCCAGCTTAATACTCTGCTGCCCATAGGTATCTTGGATCACCAGCTCACCACCTTGATAAGTGTCTGGTTCGCTTAAAAATAAGGTGGCTGATAGATCGGTACGCACCATACCATCGCTAGTCGAGCGAATCGCATTATCGATATGATAGCCAAAGGTTTCTCCGCCTTGATAACGATTAAACAAGGGAGGATAAAACTGTAACGGCAGCGCCGCCGACACAAATAAAGGATGGGCCAAGAGGCGCGCCATGATCAGCTCACCGATTTGAAGTGCTACAGGATCATCTTTGTCTAACTGCTGATTACGTTTGCGGGTACTCGCCATCACGCCTGAGGTCTGATTGCCATCAATCCAAGTGCGGGCATCGAGCTGCTCCCTTAGCTGATTGACTTCTTGTTTAGAAAAAACATTTGGAATTTCAATAAGCATTTCAGAATCCTATTGGAATAGCATAAACATCAAAGGCAGCTCTAGGGCTGCCATTCAGATCTCGATTAATGCTGCTTAGAAGCGCATATCGGCACTTAACATCACTAAGCGTCCAGGCGCCATATTGGCAAAATGAGCGGTGTACGCTTTATCATAATAACGCTCATCCGTCAGATTCTGCACGTTCAGGCGTAATGTCATGAATTCGCTCATCTTATAAGATGAGGTCAAGTCAAAACGCCAGTAGGATGGAATCGACAGCGTATTAGCCGTATTACCATAAACTTTACCCATATAGTACGCGCCCGTACCGACTGTAAAATCCTCAGTCACGTCGTAAGTCGTGAATAAACTTAAGCTATTTTTAGCGGTATTAGGGAAACGGTTACCATTAAGCGCTGCGTTATAACCATTGCTTTCCAGCGTCGCATCCAAATAGGTATACCCACCAAAACCATGCCAATGCTCAGTAAAGTCACCTGAGAAGCCGATTTCAAAACCTTTCACTCTTTGCTCACCGACGTTTTCCTGCGGCGCGTTACGATCGCCAGAGGTCGCTACTCGAGCATTGTTTTTCTCGATTTGGAATACAGAGCCATTCAGAGATAAACGCCCCTCCCAAAGGTCCCATTTAGTGCCTAACTCGTAGCTTTCGGTATCTTCTGGTTCTAAATCGGCGTTGGTACTGCCTAGGCGATCAGCGCCATCACCATTTGAGGTCCCTGGGGGGTTAGAAGAAGTACCCCAAGCGGCATAAATACTGCCATTTTCAGCAGGCTTATAAAGAACCGATAATTGATAGTTAAAGAAGTCAGTATCATTACTGAATTGAGAGGTCGAATTTTCAGCACTAGTGCTGTAATCGTCCCAACGGATCCCCGCATTCACCATCCATGCTTCGGTTAACTCAATGGTGTTAAAGGCATAAAGCGAGCGAGTGTCGGTTTCTGTGACTGTCGCATCAGTGCCGAGTGTGATCTTCCCAACCCAAGGATCATGCGGATTTGGATTATCCAGCAGCGTACAGTTGTAGTTATCTAGCATTGCCTGATTACAACCCGCGTTGCGGCCATTGCCCGTATCGACGGTGTAACTCAAATTGCTGGTACGTTCGTTACTGAGTTCAGTACCGACGGCAAAACGGTTAGTCATTCCCGCAAGTTTTGCTTCACCCGAGAGTTGCAATTGAGTCGCTAAGGTCTTTGTGACCGAATGGCGCGACTTAGTGTTTCGCCATACATACCCCTTCGCGACGTTACCCGTGGTGTCGTCAGGGTTGGTCACAATATAGTAATTGCTGTTGCGACTATAGATGGACGTCGAAGTAAACTGCATGTCATTGTTAAAATCGTGGCTAATCAACACTGATGCCGTATCGTCCATCGTGTCACGAAAATCCCGCGATAATAAGCCATAGAAATTGTCGGGATCGACATCGGCAGGTTTTCCTGTCGCCTGATCGTAGGGAATACCATAATCAGGAATATCATGGTTTTCAAAATGATAATATTCAAGGGTCACTTTAGTCGGCGTCGTTAACCCAAAAGTGACTGACGGTGCAACACCCCAACGATTACCAGTAACCTCATCGCGCCCAGGAGTATCGGCATCGTGAGCCATCATGTTAATACGGACCGCAGCTTCATCGGTAATGACATGGTTGATATCAACATTGGCACGTTTGAGGGCATCAGTCCCCACTGCAACGTCGGCGTTAATAAAATCTTCAGCCTGTGCTTTTTTGGTCACAATGTTGATGCTACCACCAACTGCGCCACGGCCGTTGTAGACTGAGCTTGGGCCTTTCAGGACTTCAATTTGTTCAATGTTAAAGGTTTCACGGCTTTGTGAACCCACATTACGCATACCATTGATAAAGGTTGAAGATTGGGCATCGTAACCACGGATAAAAGGTCTATCGCCATAGGGATTGCCACCTTCACCTGTACCTAAGGTAATACCAGGCGTCGCCCGCAGCGCATCAGTAAAACTCTGGGCGCCCATATCCTTGATTAGATCTTGATTAATAACGGTAACGGTTTTCGCGGTATTGAGTAGGTCTTCGGTAAATTTACCCGATTGTACTTTACGGGTGTTATAACCTAAGTACTCACCGTTCACTTCAATATGTTCAACTTTTTTATCAACGACTTGTGCCTGCTCAGCTGCCATAGTAGGGATTGCAGAGGCTGCCATACCTATGGTTAACGAACCTAAAACATGGGCACCAAGCGTGACCCGACCATTACGGCGTTTTGCAAATTTCATTAAAAACATTCCTGTTGCGGACTATACCCTGTAACAGATGTCCCCCACCTGTTAATCGCCCGCTAATATATGTAAAATATTTCTTGTGATCAATAATTATTATCATTTGCACTATAATTTAATGCAAGTCACAATTTAAGTGGTTAATTGCTGTTAGGAATTAAAGCAATACTTTCACTAAACTTATGGAATCAATGACATAAACAGTGAAAATGATGGATATTTATCATTAAAACCTTAAATCTATGGCGAAATTTTCGGAAAAGGAGATTTGCAGAACAGCATTTCATATCGTCAAACTTTAGATGGAAACTCGCGATCGCACTAAAATGGGGAAGTATGCAGAAATGTGATCCGCTTTTATCCCATCAGGGTTTACTTTGTTGAAATGACTTTTACGATAAATAACAAGAAAATCGTGAAATTAACCTCACATTTCTATTTGTGTCATCTAAGCTGATAGAGTGTGATTAAGATTGCTGTGGTCAAGCCACTTTTCGACTACCCTTAATTACGTGGTGACCATAAGGCTTAAGTTCATAAGAGGACACACTGGAGCATGAACGTCAATTTTATTAATCCTTTTTTGCAGTCGCTGCTCAATGTTATTTCGACCATGGCCAGCCTAGAGCTCACGCCAGGTAAACCACAAATAAAAACTGACAACTTAGCCAAAGGCGATGTATCAGGTTTAATTGGTATGGTTGGGCCGCAAACCAAAGGCTCACTTTCAATTACGTTTGAGCAAAAACTCGTACTGCAAATCATGCAAAATATGCTGGGTGAGAACCCCGGCAAAATAAATGAAGAAGTGACTGATTTGGTGGGTGAAATCACTAATATGGTTACGGGCGGCGCAAAAAATCTTTTAGGACAAAAGGGTTACGAATTCGAAATGGCAACTCCAATGGTAGTGTCAGGCCAAGGGCATACTATTTCCCATAAAGCCAACGGCACCAAAATCATCATGCCATTTACCAGCTCGTACGGAACCGCATATATCGAAGTTTGCTTCGAAAGTTAATGAGAGCGTGCAACGCCAAGTCATAACATTGGGTTTATGTTGTACTAAAACCTCGCGTGTTGGGTAACGTTTATTAATAATGTTTGCCTAAACTATAGCGGTGCAAATCAATTAACCTTATGCTAAATAAAGAAAAACGGCGCATTTGCGCCGTTTTGTTATTCTTATAGCATCAGGCTATGCTAAGCAAACAGCGACTCTCGGAGTCAGCTTAGTCACTAGCTCATAGGCGATAGTGCCAATATGCTCAGCGACTTCTTCAACAGGTAAAGCCTGACCCCAAAGCAAAACATCATCACCTACCTGATCTGTTGCATCATGGCCTAAATCCACTGTTAACATATCCATAGACACACGGCCAACAATCGGCACTCTGCGGCCATTTATCCATACAGGCGTGCCTTCCGGTGCATTACGTGGATAGCCATCACCATAACCAATCGCGACAACGCCAAGACGAGTATCTTGTTTGGCTGTCCAGTAACAACCATAACCTACGGGTTGATTCGCTTTGTGCTCGCGCACCGCTATCAAACGTGAAACCAAGTTCATTGCAGGGATCAAACCATGATTTGCGCCGCAATCTCCAGTAACGGGTGACACACCATACATCGCAATGCCTGGACGGATCCAATCACCTTGGCTCTTCGGCCAATAAAGCGCACCCGCAGAGTTGGCTAAGGTTCTAAACCCAGGTAAATCCGCAGTTAACTGGTTAAAAGTGTGCATTTGCACTTGGGTATAATGATTGTCGGGCTCGTCGGCACAGGCAAAGTGAGTCATCAGATGGATAGGCTTGGCGACATTTTCACAGGCCATCAAACGCGAATAAACCGCTGAGAACTGTTCAGGCGTGACCCCTAAACGATGCATCCCCGAATCGACTTTTAGCCACACTGTGACAGGTTTCGTTAAGTGTGCCTGTTCTAACATCTCGATTTGCGATTCGTGATGCACCACAGTATCAATATCGTGCTCCACCAGCAAAGGTAAGTCTGTGCTGCGAAAAAAGCCCTCAAGCAATAATAAGCGCGCCTTAATACCGCCTGCGCGCAGCTCTAATGCCTCTTCCAAACGGGCTAAGCCGAAACCATCGGCATTGTTTAAGCATTTGGCGACATTTAATAATCCATGACCATAACCATTGGCTTTCACCACAGCCATGACTTGACTGCTGCTCGCCTGCTGGCGTAAAACGGCGAGGTTGTTTTGCAGTGCACTACTGCTAATTTCTGCTCGGGGAAAAGGTTTCAAAATTTGCCTTGTCTATTTGGAAAAGTCAGGAAATACAAAGAATACATAAGCCACGCTTATCTTCTAACACCGGGAATTAATCTTCTTCAAACTGAGGACCTGCATAGTTATCAAAACGGGAAAACTGACCTTGGAATGTTAAACGCACTCGTCCAATCGGGCCGTTACGCTGTTTACCGATAATGATTTCTGCCGTGCCCTTATCCGGAGAGTCGTTGTTATACACCTCATCACGGTAAATAAACATGATGAGATCCGCATCCTGCTCAATAGAGCCTGATTCACGTAAGTCAGAGTTAACAGGGCGCTTATCGGCACGTTGTTCGAGCGAGCGGTTAAGCTGGGAAAGTGCGATAACAGGGATCTCCAACTCTTTTGCTAATGCTTTGAGAGAACGAGAGATCTCAGCAATTTCAAGGGTACGGTTGTCCGATAATGCAGGTACTTGCATCAGCTGCAAGTAGTCGACCATGATCATCGATAACCCGCCATGTTCGCGGGCAATACGGCGGGCTCGGCTGCGTACTTCAGTGGGCGTTAAGCCCGAACCATCATCGATATACATCTTGCCCTGCTCAAGCATAATACCCATGGTTGAGGATACCCGCGCCCAATCCTCATCATCGAGTTGTCCAGTACGGATTTTGGTTTGGTCAACACGCCCTAAAGAGGCCAACATACGCATCATGATCTGTTCTGAGGGCATCTCGAGGCTGAAAATAAGCACGGGCTTGTCTTCATTCATCGCCGCCTGTTCACACAGGTTCATCGCAAAGGTGGTTTTACCCATCGACGGACGCGCGGCGACGATAATCAAGTCGCCAGATTGGAAGCCAGCCGTCATTTTATCGAGATCGCTAAAACCACTCGATACCCCTGTCACACCGTTGTGCGGGTTATTGTAGAGCTGCTCAATTTTATCGACGGTCTTTTCAAGAATGGTTTTAATGCCTTCGGGACCTTCGTTGGCATTGGTGCGCTGCTCGGCAATCTTAAAGACTTTACTCTCGGCTAAATCGAGTAAAGCGCTGGAATCACGGCCTTCGGGATTATAACCCGCATCAGCAATCTCATGGGCGACGCGGATCATCTCGCGTACTACGGCGCGCTCACGGACAATTTCAGCATAGGAAACAATGTTACCCGCGCTCGGGGTGTTTTTGGCAATCTCACCCAAGTAGGCAAAGCCGCCCGCTTCTTCGAGTTGGTTTTCAAGTTCAAGTTGTTCGGAAACCGTAATTAAGTCGATGGGTTGGCCAGTTTCGACTAAACGGTGCATGGCGGCAAAAATCATCCGGTGCGAGCGAGAATAAAAATCCTCTTTAACTACCGTTTCAGCCACTTTATCCCAAGCGTCGGCGTCTAACATGAGGCCACCTAATACCGATTGTTCAGCCTCAATTGAATGCGGCGGCAGCTTGAGGCTATCGACCTGCAAATCCCTTGGCTTACTCTTAGGCTTAAAAGCACCTTGTTGTGACATTAACACTCCCGATTTCCAACAACTTAACAAAATATGATATAAAACCCGCGTCAAGCAAACAGGTTGTTTACACAAACCTGTTATCTCTCCCAACGGACACACTAACTAAAAATAAGGAAAGAACATGCGTATTGCATTGGTTGCAGCCTTAGTACTGACCTCTGGCATAACAACTGCCGATGAAGGGCAATGGCAACCTTATCAAATGCCTTCTATTGCAGACAAACTCAGCGCGCGTGGAATTGATATTCCCGCAGACAAGCTGGCCGATCTCACCAGTTACCCAATGAACGCCGTTGTCGGGCTGGGCTATTGTACCGCCAGTTTTGTCTCGCCCCAAGGGCTAGTTGTGACAAACCATCATTGTGCCTACAAGGCGATACAATATAACACTAAGAAAGAGCATAACTATCTCGAACAAGGCTTTTTAGCCACCTCAATGGATAAAGAACCTTCGGCTGGCCCCAATGAGCGTTTATACATCACTGAAGCCGTGACGGATGTCACCAGCGAGGTGACAAAAGACTTAAGCCCAGATCCACTAAAACGTTATGAAGAAATTGAGAATCACAGTAAAGCCTTAATCAAAAGCTGTGAGGCCGATGATAACTACCGCTGTAATGTTCGTAGCTTCCACAATGGCTTGGAATATTATCTGATCAAACAATTGATGATCCGCGATGTGCGCCTAGTATACGCGCCACCTGAAAGTGTTGGCGGTTATGGTGGTGATATTGATAACTACGAATACCCACGCCACTCGGGTGATTTTGCCTTCCTACGGGCTTATGTGGGTAAAGATGGCAAGCCCGCAGCTTACGCGGAGGATAACATTCCTTATACGCCCAAAAGCTATTTAAAAGTGAATGCTGATGGCGTGAAAGCGGGCGATGGTGTGTTTGTGGCAGGCTATCCTGGCACGACCAACCGTTACAACCTCACCAGTGAGCTTAAATTTGCTAGCGACTGGCTGTATCCAACACAGGCAAAACGTTATCAATTACAGATTGATACCATTGAAGCCATGGGGCAGAAAGATGCCGACATCGCCATTAAATATGCGGGCAATATGGCGTCAATGGCGAACCGCATGAAAAAGCTCAACGGTCTACTTGCCGGTTTTAAAGCCACGGATATCGTGGGCATTAAGCAGCAACGTGAAAATGACTTTCTGGCATGGTTAACCAAAAACCCAAACCTTAACCAGAATCTCATCAGCGAACTAGAAGTGTTACTGGCCGAGCAGCAACTGCAAACTCAAACCAATTATTATTTCACCAATGCTCAATCGAGCACGCTACTCACCGCGGCCAACAACCTCTATCGCCTAGCCAAAGAAAAGCAAAAGAGCGATGCTGAGCGTGAAATCGGTTACCAAGAGCGCGACTTAGCCATGTTCAGCTCACGCTTAAAACGTATCGATTCTAGTTTTGATGTTAAAGTCGATAAAACCCTGTGGTTACAAGATTTAAATGCTTATTTATCACAGCCAAATCGCGTTACAGCCTTAGACAATATGCTGAATTTGGACGATAAAAACGTTAGCCTAGAAGCGAAACTCGATGGTTTATATTCGCTGACCACTCTGACAGACCAAGCGCAACGTTTGGCCTGGATGGACGCCGATGCTAAAGCCTTCGAAACCAGCAGCGATCCGTTTATCCGCCTTGCAGTCGCGCTATACGACACCAATATGGCCCAGGAAAAGGCAGAAAAAATCCTTGCGGGTAAATTGTCTACCGCTCGCCCGGCCTATATGGCTGCCGTTATCGACTACTACAAAGCCAACAACTGGCCAGTGTATCCCGATGCTAACGGTACGCTGCGCATCAGCTACGGTATGGTCGATGGTTATCAGTCCCGCGATGCGCTCTATAAACAGCCATTTACTCGCCTCGATGGTATTGTAGCCAAGCACACTGGCGTTGAGCCCTATAATGCCCCGAAAAAATTGCTCGATGCAATTCACGAGCAACGTTTTGGCGATCACTTAGTTAAATCAGTGTATCAAGATCCCCGTGGTTGGATTTGCCGTCTGTTCTCTTGCTTAGATAAACCAGAAGAATTTAACTCAGTGCCGGTTAACTTCTTATCGAGTGTCGATACCACGGGGGGCAACTCAGGTTCGCCAGTCTTCAACGGTAAAGGAGAACTCGTTGGTCTTAACTTCGACTCTACCTATGAAGCGATTACCAAAGATTGGTTCTTCAATCCAACCATAACTCGCGCAGTTCATGTGGATATCCGTTATATCCTATGGATGATGGATGAAGTTGACCATGCCGATAATCTGATTAAAGAACTGGATTTAGTGAGGAACTAATTACTGATTAGTATTTTTTGATAAATGATAATGGAATTACCCAAGATTAAACCATTTTATTTAATCAGTATAAATTAAGCATCTTTCAAAACCGTTCAAGGAATACTCCTTGGACGGTTTTTTATTTAAGGTAATTTATCAATTTGTGATGTACCGCATTATCAAGTCACCATAGACTTAACCAAATCATCTTAATTAGCATTATTTAAAGCAAGGCTAAACATGGACAAT
Source organism: Shewanella cutis (assembly GCF_022410515.1). Lineage (GTDB taxonomy): Bacteria > Pseudomonadota > Gammaproteobacteria > Enterobacterales > Shewanellaceae > Shewanella > Shewanella cutis. The sequence continues at coordinate 910,735 of NZ_JACSDI010000001.1, forward strand.
TTGTCTAACCTAAAATTAAAAACCAGTGATAAACCCCACATTAACCAACAAATTTCAACTTAAGCCTTTTAAATACAAAAAATAGTGATAGGAAACCAATAGAAATCAATCAAAATACTGAATTAAAACAATAAAAATATAATAAACCAATGTAAAACCATCAAAAAAAATATTATTTTCACTTCTAAAAAAACCTAAAAAACCGCTAATAAAACCATTAAAAACGCCTGCTTTATCAAAAATAATGAAACTTGATCGCCATCATGTTTTTACCACTTTCAATTTCCTATCATCCCGCCGTCTAAAAATTCAAAAATAAGCTTTTGTTGCCAACATAAGCTGCTTAATAAATACATTAAATAACACTGAACACTTAATTCAGGTTGAAAATGAGGAACGCAAAATCCTATGACAACGACAACTTATCAACCGGGAGAAATCCAAGGGCTGATCAAGATTAATGCATCCAAATGTAAGGGATGTGATGCCTGTAAACAGTTCTGCCCAACCCATGCCATTCATGGCGCTTCGGGTGCAGTACACTCTATCGATGAAGATAAATGCTTAAGCTGCGGACAGTGTTTAATCAACTGCCCCTTTAGCGCTATTGAGGAAACCCACAGCGCCCTTGAAACCGTGATTAAAAAGCTTGCCGATAAAAATACCACTGTGGTCGGGATTATCGCGCCTGCGGTGCGAGTAGCGATTGGTGAAGAATTTGGTTTAGGCACGGGCGAACTCGTGACAGGTAAGCTTTACGGTGCCATGAATCAAGCAGGCTTTAAGATTTTTGACTGTAACTTCGCCGCCGATTTAACCATTATGGAAGAAGGCAGTGAGTTTATTCATCGCCTGCATGCCAATGTGAAAGGTGAAGCAAACGCAGGCCCATTGCCGCAATTTACCTCCTGCTGCCCAGGCTGGGTGCGTTACCTTGAAACCCGCTACCCTGCACTTTTACCCAACCTATCGACAGCTAAATCACCCCAGCAAATGGCTGGCGCTGTCGCCAAAACCTACGGCGCCAAGGTATATCAAATGCAGCCAGAGAATATTTTCACTGTCTCTGTGATGCCTTGTACCTCGAAAAAACTCGAAGCCTCACGCCCTGAATTTAACTCGGCTTGGCAATACCATCAGGAACATGGGGGGAACTCGCCTTCGTACCAAGATATTGATGCTGTGCTGACCACAAGGGAAATGGCTCAATTGCTCAAAATGCTCGATATCGATCTCGCGAATACCGAGGAATATCAAGGCGATAGTTTGTTCTCTGAATACACTGGCGCGGGCACAATTTTTGGAACAACCGGCGGGGTGATGGAAGCGGCGCTGCGTACCGCCCATAAGGTACTTACAGGAACTGAAATGGCTAAGCTGGAATTTGAACCCGTACGCGGGCTAAAAGGCGTCAAATCAGCCTCTGTCAGTCTGTTTGATACAGAGCTTAACCAAGATGTGACCGTCAATGTCGCCGTAGTGCACGACATGGGTAACAACATCGAACCCGTGCTGCGCGATGTGATGGCGGGCACTTCGCCCTATCACTTTATCGAGGTGATGAACTGCGCTGGCGGTTGCGTCAACGGCGGAGGCCAACCTATTGAAGGTAAAGGCTCTTCTTGGCTGGGTAACATTTAACGGGAAACAGAAATGAACAAGAAAAAACACCTATTTGCCGAGGACAGTTTCTTTCTGTCACGCCGTAAATTTATGGCTGTCGGCGCTGCGTTTGTGGCTGCGCTTGCGATCCCCATCGGCTGGTTTACCTGCAAGCTTGAACGCCGTAATGAGTACATTAAGGCCAGAAGCCAAGGGCTATACAAGGACGACAGCCTAGCAAAAACCCGCGTCAGCCATGCTAACCCCGCGGTAGAAAAATACTACAAAGAATTCGGTGGCGAGCCATTAGGACATATGTCCCACGAGCTACTGCACACCCACTTTGTCGATCGCACCAAATTAAACTCTTGATTGGAGATGATAAATGCATCAAGAACATGATATGAGACCTATTTTAAAACATCCGCTAAACGTCAGGATCTTCCACTACATCCTGCTGCTCAGCTTTTTGCCGTTAGCCGCAACAGGTTTGTTATTGTTTTTTAAACCGCTTTCCCAGGAAGGTATGCAGCTAACCTATGATGTGCACATCATTGCAGGGATTGTTATGGCCCTCGATGCCGTGGCATTTACCATCATGGCATTCGATCGAGTGGTACAGTTTATCGCCCGCGTGTTTAGCTTCTCAGGGCGTGATGTGAAATGGTTTATGGTGTTAGGCGGCTACCCTCAGAAATTCTTACTGGGTAAAAAAGTGCCTATTCCACCAATGAACAAATACAACTCTGGCCAAAAGCTATTTGGTGCCTGCGTACTGATTGGCGGCACCGTGCTTATCCTCTCCGGTTTAGTGCTGTGGCTCATTCCCCACGCTGCGCCGCGGGATATAGTGTGGTTTTTAGGTCAGGCCCATCTAGTGTCAGGCTTAGTGTTAACCGCCTTCTTGCCCGTGCATTTATTCCTTGCGGTGTACCGCTTTGATGATTTCAAGGCCATGATGATCCACGGTAATGTGCCTTACCATGATGCCGCCGAGTACACCCCTTTGTGGGTTAAAAATGAAATTGCCCCCGTCGCCACTAACGGTGAACAACTGACCAGCAAATAGCTAAGTCTTCTGCGGCAGTTGCACACGACTGCCGCATTTTCGCATTCACACTCAAGGGCATAGATAACCATGAGCACACACGAGCATCATTCCATTACCATTTCGGACTACAATCCCAACGTCAGCTTTATCGACGATAAGGCGATTTGGCAAGCCATTGAAGACGCCAGCAATCCAAGTCGCGAGCAAATACAAGCCATTCTCGACAAGGCGCGCCAATGCGAAGGCTTAAGCATTCAAGAAACCGCCCTCCTGCTGCAAAACCAAGATAAAGCCTTGGATGAAGCACTCTTTACCGTCGCCCGTGAGATTAAAAACACCATTTACGGCAATCGTATTGTGATGTTTGCACCGCTCTATGTCTCGAATCATTGCGCCAACAGTTGTAGCTACTGCGGCTTTAACGCCGATAACCATGAACTGAAACGTAAGACGTTAAAACAGGATGAGATCCGCCAAGAAGTCGCGATCCTCGAAGAAATGGGCCACAAGCGGATCCTTGCGGTCTATGGCGAGCATCCACGCAACAATGTGCAAGCCATTGTTGAAAGTATTCAAACCATGTACAGCGTTAAGCAGGGCAAGGGCGGAGAAATTCGTCGTATCAACGTCAACTGCGCGCCAATGAGTGTGAAAGACTTTAAGCAACTTAAAACTGCGGCGATAGGCACTTATCAATGCTTCCAAGAAACCTATCATCAAGACACCTACAGCCAAGTCCATCTTAAAGGTAAAAAAACCGACTTTTTATACCGCCTCTACGCCATGCACAGGGCCATGGAAGCAGGAATTGACGATGTCGGCATTGGCGCCCTCTTTGGCCTGTATGATCATAGATTTGAGCTGCTTGCCATGCTCACCCATGTTCAGCAACTCGAAAAAGACTGTGGCGTAGGCCCACATACCATCTCCTTCCCGCGGATTGAACCCGCCCATGGTTCGGCTATCAGTGAAAAGCCGCCCTATGAGGTCGATGATGACTGCTTTAAGCGCATTGTTGCCATCACTCGCCTTGCCGTGCCTTATACCGGGCTGATTATGAGCACGAGGGAGAGCGCGGCATTGCGTAAAGAATTGTTAGAACTCGGGGTTTCACAAATCAGCGCAGGCTCGCGTACTGCGCCCGGCGGATATCAAAACAGCAAACAAAATCAACATGATGCTGAGCAATTCAGCCTTGGTGACCACCGTGAAATGGACGAAATCATCTATGAATTAGTCACCGACTCGGATGCCATCCCCTCCTTCTGCACGGGTTGCTATCGCAAAGGGCGAACTGGCGATCATTTTATGGGATTGGCCAAACAGCAGTTTATTGGCAAATTTTGCCAGCCCAATGCATTGATCACATTTAAGGAATATTTGAACGACTACGCCAGCGATAAAACCCGCGAGGCAGGTAACGCCCTGATAGAGCGAGAGCTGGCTAAAATGAGCCCGTCACGGGCGCGCAATGTGCGCGGCTGTTTGCAAAAAACCGATGCGGGTGAACGGGATATCTATCTGTAAATGACATCTTATCTATTCTCAGAGCCCGGCGTACAGTTGCATTTTGGCCTTAACACTAGCGCCTTACTGAATGCGATAGAACGCGCTGATGCAATCGTGCTGCACGCGGCGATTTACAGTAATTTTGCCGATAATGCCGTGGGGCAACTGTTATTACAGCGGCTACAAAACGCCAGCTTAAAGCAACTCACCCTGATAAAACTTGAGCCCACTCGTCTATGGCGGGATGAGTTTGCCACCATCCTAAGGCCAGAGATGCCGCTGCAGGACGTAGAGCAGCTGTATGATATTTCCCGCCACTGGTGCGCCGAGCTTAAAACGCAGTTTCCTGAAGCCATCAATTTAGTCTCAACCCAAGCGCTACCACTGCAACCTATATTGCTGATTGGCGATAGACTCTTTGTCGGCCACTACGCCCACAGCAATTACACCTCGGCTCAAGGACTTTGGCTGGAGTTTGATATCCTTGCTTTAGGCCTTGCACCAAACAGCTTAATCGATTGGTTTGATACTGGCGTCCCCAGTGAGCAAAACTCAGCGGTGATAGTAGCACTTGGCCGTTATGTTGAGGAATGCCGCCGCGCAGTGGGCGATCTTTGGTATCAGAGCTTGATTGAGCTAGATAAAGGGCGTAACAGATGAACACTCGCCCTAGCCCGCCAGTACCAGTCACTCAGCCAACATCCGTTAACCCGACGCTGCTTAAGCCCACAGCGTTTTCCTATGCCGAAATCCTTTCGCTACTTCAGGGACAAGACGATGAATGGTTGTTTAGTCGCGCCCAGCTCGCCACTGAATTGCAATTTAATCAACAGGTGTATTTACGCGGCATTGTCGAGTTTTCGAATCACTGTCGTAACCACTGCCATTACTGTGGTTTACGCACCGAAAATCGGCTGGTAACACGCTATCGGCTCTCGAACGAAGAAATCCTTCACGCAGTCGATAGCATTGCCGAGCTGGGACTAGGTACTGTGGTGCTGCAATCGGGGGATGACTTTAACTACAGCGGCAATCGTATCAGTGCCCTTATTACTGAAATTAAGCAGCGCCACAATCTAGCAATCACTCTGTCACTGGGTGATCGCAAACATCAAGAGCTGGAAAAATGGCGCGAAGCGGGCGCAGATCGCTATTTACTCAAAATGGAAACCTTCGACCGTGCCCTCTTTGCTCGGTGTCGCCCTAAAGCCAATTTTGACGAGCGCATTGCAAGGCTCAATTATCTTAAGTCACTGGGATATCAAACTGGCTCAGGAATTATTGTCGATTTACCGGGAATGACGGATGCAATCTTAGCCCGTGATATTCAGCTATTAACCGAACTACAGCTCGATATGCTGGCCTGCGGCCCCTTTATCGCCCATCACCAAACGCCGTTTGCGGCGTCACCCAATGGCATTGCACTTAAGAGTCACAGGGTGAGCGCTATTCTGCGATTGATGAATCCGGGGGCGAATATTCCCGCCACCAGTTCACTCGACGCCCTTGAAAAAGGCGCAAGGGAGCAGGCTCTCAAACGCGGATGTAATGTGCTTATGCCTTCCTTTACACCAACAAAGGTCAGAGGCGATTACAGCATCTATCCGGGAAAAAACCAGCAACAACACCCAGCAGCAGAGCGACTTAGCCAAGTCTGCCAGCAAATTCAACGCCACGGGCTCCTGCCATCCTTTAGCCGTGGTGATTCAAAAAGGAACCAATATGTGTCAAGGCATTAATCCACAAGAACATTCCCACTCCCAATCGGCACCAAGAGGGATGCGTTACCATATCGCCTTAGTAGGTCGGCGTAATTCGGGGAAATCCTCTTTACTCAATATGCTTGCAGGGCAGCAAATCTCAATCGTATCCGATATTAAAGGCACGACAACAGATGCCGTAGCCAAGGCCTATGAGTTACAGCCCCTGGGGCCTGTGACCTTTTACGACACCGCGGGCATAGACGATGAAGGAACATTAGGAATGATGCGAGTGAGCGCCACTCGTAGGGTGTTGTTTCGCTCTGATATGGCACTCTTAGTCGTTGATGAGCAGGGACTGTGTCCCTCAGACATGACATTAATTGACGAAATACGCCAATTGCAGATGCCAATACTTGTGGTATTCAATAAGGCCGATATCTGCACACCCAAAGCTGAGGATATTGCCTTTTGCCAGACTCAATCCTTACCCTTTATTGTCGTTTCTGCCGCCACAGGTCTCGCGGGTAAACAGCTTAAGCAGTTGATGGTCGAATTAGCACCCGCGGAGTATAAGCAGGAGCCGCTCCTAGCGGGCGATCTTTATCAAGCGGGGGACGTTATCCTCTGCGTCGTCCCTATCGATATGGCCGCACCTAAAGGGCGTTTGATCTTGCCACAGGTGCAGATACTGCGTGAGGCGCTTGATCGCAGCGCGATCGCTATGGTCGTTAAAGAAACTGAACTCGCGCAGGCATTATCTGTCGTTACGCCTAAACTGGTGATTTCTGACGCTCAAGCGATTAAACAAGTCGCCGCCATCGTGCCAGACGCCATCCCTCTCACGACCTTCTCAACTTTATTTGCCCGATTTAAAGGCGATTTAGCTGCACTCGCCACTGGAGCCGATGCCTTAGATACCCTGCAAGATGGCGACAAAGTGCTAATCAGTGAAGCCTGCAGCCACAATGTGCAGGAGGACGATATTGGCCGAGTTAAACTCCCCCGCTGGATCAACAGTTACACAGGCAAACAACTCGAGTTTGCAGTCACATCTGGGCACGACTTTCCCGATGATTTAGAGCAATATGCCCTAGTCATCCACTGCGGCGCTTGTATGTTTAACCGCAATGAAATGCTCCGCCGCATCCGCGAGTGCCAACGCCGACAAGTGCCCATCACTAACTATGGTGTAGCAATTTCTAAATTGCAGAGCGTGCTACCGCGAGTGCTCGCGCCCTTAACACATCTGCTCTAAATGAAACCAAATAGCGCCCATAAAAAAACACCGCCGAAGCGGTGTTTTTTTAGTTTAAAGCAGTGTGTAATTAAGCTTCTGCAACGATAGAAACTTTAACAACAGCTTTAACTTCAGTGTGTAACTGAACTTCAACTTCGAAGTCGCCAGTAGTACGCAGAGCGCCTAATGGTAAACGAACTTCTGATTTAGCCAGTTCAACGCCAGCAGCAGTTACTGCATCAGCGATGTCACGGTTGCCAACTGAACCAAACAGTTTGCCTTCATCACCCGCTTTAGAAGCGATAACAACAGCTTCCAGAGCAGCGATTTTCTCAGCACGTTGGTTAGCAGCAGCCAGATCAGCAGCAATTTTTGCTTCTAATTCAGCGCGACGAGCTTCAAATACTTTAACGTTGCTTTCGTTAGCAACAACAGCTTTACCTTGTGGCAGCAGGTAGTTACGAGCGTAACCAGCTTTAACTGCAACTTGGTCACCCAGGTTACCCAGGTTAGCGATTTTATCAAGCAGAATAACGTTCATTATCAAATCCTCTATATTCGATTAGGAATACTGCAATTACTGATGTAAATCAGTGTATGGCAGTAGAGAAAGATAACGAGCACGCTTGATAGCGCGAGCTAGTTGACGCTGATATTTAGCACTAGTACCAGTGATACGGCTTGGAACGATTTTGCCGCTTTCAGTGATGTAGTTCTTTAAAGTAACGATATCTTTGTAATCAATTTCTGCAACACCTTCAGCGGTGAAACGGCAGAACTTGCGACGACGGAAATAACGTGCCATTTGACAGTCTCCTAAGTTTTCAATTCGACATTTTCGGCATGGATGACTAAGCGATTTTGGCCATTTCGCCCCTGTTGAAGCGTCATAAAACCTTGAACTTGTACTTCCACACCTGCTTTCAGATTGTCTGCCACACTTTCAAAGCGTGGGCCACTCAATATCACTTGTATTTGTACGTAGACGTTGCGGAGCATATCTGCTTCATAACGCTGCGATTTGTGTTCTAGCATTATCACACTATGTGCGATGCCTGCCGGGCTTTTAAAGCGTCTGGAACGGGTTATGGTTCCTGACAACACCAAGTTATTGGTGGTCACAGATAAACTTACTCAGCGATTTCTTCAGCGTTAGCTTCATCATATGAGCGGTCGCCAGCTGGGCCACGACGTGAATCGCGCTCATCTTTAGCTTTCGCCATTGGAGATGCTTCGGTGATGGCACCTTTAGTACGCATTACCATGTTACGCAGAACTGCGTCGTTGAAACGGAAAGCAGTTTCTAGCTCTTCAATCGTCTCTGCTGGTGCTTCAACGTTCATCAGAACGTAGTGAGCTTTGTGCAGGTCTTGGATTGGGTAAGCCAGTTGACGACGGCCCCAATCTTCTAAACGGTGGATTTTGCCGTTAGCTTCGGTGATTGCACCGGTGTAACGCTCAATCATACCTGGTACTTGTTCACTTTGATCTGGGTGAACCATAAATACGATTTCGTAATGACGCATTTATTGCTCCTTACGGTTATGTAGCCTCGTTATTGGCTCAGTCAGACCAAATGGAGGCAAGGAACGAAAATAGTGACTGATTTGAGCGCGAGATAGTACAGAAAGCAAACGTGAAACTCAAGCAATAACTTTGCCTCCACCTTCAATACGGGTAAGATGACGACTCGCACCTTTTCGGATACCAGACACCAGCCAAGCAAGAATACCAGACAATGCTAAAATTTATCGCACCAAGCAGCCTTTTTCTTATTTCATTTCAATCTGTTGCTCTTGTCCCTCCTGATTATCAGGAACCTGCGAATGATTTTACAGCTGAAGTAGAAGCGGGGTTACAGTTGAATAAAGGGAATACCGAATCCAGCAGTTTTAATGGTCGAACCCAACTGATTTTTGATACCAAGCAAACAAAGCAGGAAGCTGTACTAAAGGCTTATTTTGCATCCGAAAAAAATCAAACCACTTCAGAAAAATATGAATTGCAGTTACAAAGTAACTATAAACTCGATCGAGGTTATATTTTTGCTCGGGGAGATTTTACGTGGGATCAGTTCGGTAGCTACACGAAAATATCAACATTTTCTATTGGTTATGGTTTTAATGCCATCAATAGTTACCGAACGAAACTGAGCCTCGAAGTCGGTCCTGGTTATCGTTATAACCTACCATCTGAATCACCAATACAATCTGATCCTGAGGCTGAAAAAGACGTCATTTTACGTACTGCGGCGAAGGTATCCCAAAAACTTCAGGAATACACCAGTATCAATGCCGATTTGACTGCCGAAGTGGGCGATAAGAACAATACCTTAACCTTAGACATGAACTATAAAAATCTTGTCTTTCAAGACTGGGCTTTCAAAATCGGCGTTAACATTAAATATACAGAAGAAGTACCTGAGGACAGCAAGCATACCGACACAATCACGACCTTTAATTTACTCTATACCTTTAGATAACCCACAACGTCACCAAAACTGCGTTAGCAAACGATAAGGGTGACATAGAGCCATGATGTTGCACTGAGGTTTTTGATTAAGTGACTCAGACACAAAAATGAAAAATTAATCTACCTTTACCAACAATTTGCAACACAGTTTAGACATCAACTGCTGATATAATATGAACATTTTTATGTACGTGGATGTGTTTGTATTCTGGAGTTGTAGATGGCTAATCAGCTGCGCACTTTTGCCTCTTTATATAGTACGACCCTTTTGACTGTGCTCGCGGGTGGCTTACTGACCACCTACTTAGGTCTGCGTCTCTCTGTGATACATGTTCCACAGCTATGGATTGGCGGCATGATGTCAGCGTACTATGTCGGCCTTGTTGCAGGTTCTAAGATAGGCCATCGACTAATAGCACAAGTGGGCCATATCCGCGCCTTTGTCGCCAGTGCAGGGATTGTCGCCGCCTGCGCGCTTGGCCACGCACTCGTGGATCAATTAGCGGTTTGGCTCCTATTAAGACTGATTGTCGGCATGGGCATGATGTGCCAATACATGGTGCTCGAAAGTTGGCTCAATGAGCAGGCAGAAAGTAGCCAACGCGGTACAGTGTTTGCCAGCTACATGATCGTCTCGTACTTCGGCTTGATATTAGGCCAAGGTGCCATCAGCCTGTATCCCGAATTAGGTCTAGAGCCGCTATTACTGATAGCCATTTGCTTCGCCCTATGCATAGTCCCGATTTCTTTAACGCGGCGAATTCACCCCGCGCCACTGGTGCCAGCGCCCTTAAAAATCGCTCACTATTGGCAAAAAGCTCCACAAGCACTGACCACTATCGCCATCGGCAGCATGATTGTCGGATCTTTTTACGGTCTCGCACCCGCCTATGCGAGCAATCTCGGTCTGCCCCCAGAAAAAGTCGCTACCTACATGACCGCAACGATTTTAGCCGGTCTACTTGCCCAATGGCCGATGGGAAAATTATCCGACATTATGTCCCGCAGTCGGCTTATCCGTATTAACTGCGTGCTGCTTGGGATCTTAGCCTTAGGCATCGCCCTCACTCCATATCATCCAACAGTCTCACTGGTGATGACGTTTCTATTCGGTATCCTAGGCTTTACCTTTTACCCCTTAGCAACCGCACTGGCAAACTCCCGTGTCGAGCAAAGTGAAAGGGTTGGACTGTCGGCAACCATTTTGCTCACTTTTGGCATGGGCGCCAGTATCGGCCCGCTTATCGCCTCGACCCTGATGCAATGGTTTGGTAACAGTATGCTCTACGGTTTTATGTCAGCCTGTACTGTAATCCTGTTTTTACGACTACGTTATGTTCACTCGCAGCAAAAGGCCGAAACGAATGTCACCCAAGATTATATGATGGCAACCGGTGACTTAGTCTCATCACCACTGGCCGCAGCGCTCGATCCGAGGGTAGATGTAGAATCGGTTCAGGAACACATGACACCGACACCGCAGGAATATCAAGAAGACTTAGGCACCGAAACCAATGAAGATGCTGAAAATGACAACGAGCACCAACTCACATTCGAGTTTCAATTTGACCCCGAGCCAGCTTTCATCCCTGAGGTTGAAAACCAAATCACAGCGCACAATCTTGATACAGTGAAAACCAGCTAACAAATTGAGTGGACAGATTTTTACGCAATAAAAAAGACGGGCGAGCCCGTCTTTTTTGCACATGTTCTTGTTTAACTACGGCGCTGACGCATGGCCTCAAACAAACAAATCCCCGTCGCCACCGACACGTTTAAGCTAGAGACGCTCCCCGCCATTGGAATAGAGACTAAAGTATCGCAACATTCACGACTTAAGCGGCGTAAACCTTTGCCTTCAGCGCCCATCGCAATGGCTAACGGCCCTTTAAGATCGGCTTGATACAATTCACAATCCGCCTCACCTGCCGTGCCGACAATCCACACGCCCTTTTCCTGCAGATGGCGCATAGTACGCGCAAGGTTAGTCACTTGGAATAACGGCACGGTTTCAGCGGCGCCACAAGCCACCTTACTGACCACAGCTGTTAAGCCAACGGAGTTATCCTTTGGCACAATAATGCCCTGCACGCCCACCGCATCGGCGTTACGTAAGCAAGCACCTAGATTGTGCGGATCAGTCACACCATCTAAAATCAATAAAAACGGTAAGTCAGTTTTAGCTAACAGCTCATCTAAGTCATGCTCAGCCAAGATTTTAGCCGCTTTCACACGGGCAACAATGCCTTGGTGCTGAGTACTTTCGGCTTTCTCGTCCAACACTTTGCGTGAAGTCACTTGAATGCTCGTGCCAAAGGCTTTCGCTTGGCGGATCAGCGGGGTTAAACGCTCATCCTCACGGCCCTGCAACAGCCAAAGTTCAATAATGCGCTCAGGGCTATGCTTTAATAGGGCTTCAACTGCGTGGATCCCAAAAATAATATCTTGTTTTTTCATTTACTTCTTTCTCGTGCTCCGCTTCGCGGCCTTTGGCTTTTTCGCCGTATCTTTTACGCTTTTCTTAGGCTTAGTGCCCGCTTTAGACTTGGACTTACTCGCCGCTTTTCCTGAACCCGCTTTAGACTTAGCCCCAGACGATTTAGCCGCTTTGGCCATTTTCGCACCTTCGCGATTAACACGCTCACGGGCCGTCATAGGTTTATCACGACTCGGCGCAGCCTTGCGGCGACCGCCTTTACCACTATCGCCAAGCATCATTAAGTCTATCTGTCTATCATCTAAGTTTACCGCGGCCACTTTGACCGTGACGGGGTCGCCCACCTGATAGACTTGTCCGGTATGCTCGCCAATCAAACGCTGACGCATAGGATCAAATTGATAATAATCGCTGCCAAGGCTAGAAATATGCACTAAACCATCGATAAATAAGTCATTTAAGCGAACGAATAAACCAAAGTTAGTGACAGAGGCAATAACGGCCTCAAAGGTGTCACCCACATGGTCCTGCATAAATTCACATTTCAGCCAGTCACTTACATCACGCGTAGCCTCGTCGGCGCGGCGCTCAGTCGTAGAACATTCTTCACCTAATTGGTCTAACTCATCGAGTTGATAGTGGTAACCCCCATCGGGAGTCCATTTCTCATTGGCTTCGCCCTTTTCCTTCGCCAACAAATAGCGGATCACCCGGTGCAGCACTAAGTCAGGATAACGGCGAATTGGCGAGGTAAAGTGCGCATATTCCTCGAGTGCTAAACCAAAATGGCCTTCATTATCAGGCGTGTAGATAGCTTGGCGCATTGAACGCAGCAACATCACTTGAATGAGTTCAGCATCGGGGCGATCGGCAATCTGCAACATCACATTTTGGTAATCCGCCGGCGTTGGCTCAAGTCCACCGCCCATACTTAAGCCGCGCTCGGCCAAAAACTCTTTAAAGTTAGCCAGCTTTTGCTCTGAGGGCGACTCATGCACTCGATAAAGGATTTCACCCTTATGCTTTTTGACAAACTTAGCAGCCGATACGTTGGCCAAAATCATACATTCTTCAATGATTTTATGAGCTTGATTTCGAGCTCTTGGCACAATCTTATCGATCTTGCGCTGGTCGTTAAAAATAAACTGTGTTTCTAGGGTCTCAAAAGCAATCGCCCCACGCTCAGCGCGCTGTTCATCTAGCGCTAAATAGAGCGACTGCAAACATTGCAAATGCGGGAATAGTGCTTCATGCTCAGGCGCAATCGGTCCGCCTTCGAGCATCGCTGCGACTTGGGTGTAAGTGAAGCGCGCATGTGAATGCATCACCGCCGGATAAAACTTATAACCCGATAGCTTACCGCGGGCCGAAATCGTCATCTCTGCGACCATACACAGGCGATCGACATGGGGATTGAGCGAGCACAGGCCGTTTGAGATCTTCTCCGGCAGCATAGGGATCACTTGCGACGGGAAATATACCGAGTTACCACGGGCACGGGCTTCGGTATCTAAGGCCGAATCGGTACGCACGTAGTAACTCACATCCGCAATCGCAACCCACAGACGCCAGCCACCACTAGGTTTGACTTCGGCATATACCGCATCGTCAAAGTCGCGGGCATCTTCACCATCAATCGTCACTAAGGGCAGATCACGCAGATCGACACGGCCGACTTTATCAGACTCAGTCACTTCATCGGGAATACGGCGCAGTTTCTTCTCAATTGCGGCAGACCACGTATGGGGAAGATCGTAATTACGCAGGGCAATTTCGATTTCCATTCCAGGCGCCATTTGTTTGCCGAGCACCTCGGTCACTTTACCTGCGGCTTTAACGAATCGACCGGGACGGCGAGTTAATTCCACCACCACGACATCGCCTTGACGGGCGCCATTGCGATCTTCGCTTGCAATTAAGATTTCTTGGGTAATGCGTTTATCATCGGCAATCACAAATGCCATGCCGCTATCGACATGGAATCGGCCAACAATTGCAGCACTTCGAGGCTGAATAAGTCGCACGATACGGGCTTCACGACGACCTTTACGATCCATTCCGGCCTTCTGCGCCAATACTTTATCGCCGTGGAAATACATCAGCATATCACGGTTGGATATAAATAAATCGTCGCCACCTTCGTCAGGTTTAAAGAAGCCATAGCCTTCTTTATGACCCAGCACAGTGCCAGAAATCAGATCCATTTTTTCAGGTAAGCCGTAGCTTTGACCGCGAGTAAACACCAGTTCACCATCGCGCTCCATCGCCCGCAAACGACGACGCAAAGCTTCTAACTGCTCTTCATCATGGATCTGTAATGCCGCAGCAATGCTGTCACGGGTAATAGGTGATTTTTGAGAACGTAAGTACTCGATAATATACTCACGACTTGGGATAGGGTTTTCGTACTTATCCTGTTCACGCTCAAAATGAGGGTCTTTTATCATTCAATATCCAAAAATTTCTGTCTCAACGATTGGAGACATCTCAACGGGTTCGCAAGTGCTCTTGCTGGGCCCGCGCCACTGCACTGGCGGGCATTTTAGCTGCTAACACCTGCAGTAATGATAAGGCTTTTTTCTTCGTCGCCTCATCGGTAAATACATTGTTATATAACCAGTTATAGGCCATTTCGTAATCCCTTGGACTACCATAACCTTCACCGTACAAACGTACAAGCATCATTCGAGCAGCTAAACTACCGCTCGCTGCTGCTGGCAATAAATAATTGACTGCGCGGTCCTTATTGCGAATAACAAACTTACCCGTTTGATAATACTCGGCAAGTTTTACCATTGCCTCAGGACTCCCCTGCTCAGCCGCTTCACGCAGTAACCCCATCCCTTTGACAGCATTGGCTTTTACGCAGGTTCCGTGATTGAGCATTTCCCCCCACAAAAACTGATATAGGGGCTGCTTTAAGACTTCTGCACGCGCTTCAATATCTTGTACTAATTGGCACTCATCCTGTTTGACTTTTGCCAAATATTGTTCACTACGGATCATTTCAAGTAATTGATCTTGAGAATAAATATCTACTGCTTGTGTCTCGGCAAAGCACATTGAAGATACTAAGGGCAGCAGCGCAAATAATGCAGTACGTAGCATAATGACTCTCAATGACAATAGGATGAATACTTGCATCGGCAGTATAACCTATTTCTTGAGCTCAAGCCGAATTTCTAACCACGAAAGCAAACAGGAAGGAACAGCACAGGAAGAAAAGGCCGTGAAACACGGCCTTTACAATCTTAGTTAAACGGGCTAACTAAAATCATCGTCTCGTTACGGTCTGGACCGGTAGAGATGATGTCAATCGGCGTTTCTAACAACTCTTCAATACGTTTGATGTAGTTGATAGCCGCTTGCGGTAACTGATCAAAAGAGGTCGCACCGAAAGTTGACTCGCTCCAACCAGGCATTGTTTCATAAACAGGAGTGACCTGCTCATAACCTTCAGCCGCTAACGGAGTAACCTTAGAAATTGTGCCATCTGGATGTTGGTAGCCCACACAGATCTTCACTTCTTTCAGACCGTCAAGTACGTCTAACTTCGTTAAGCAGAAGCCACTTACACTGTTGATCTGTACTGCGCGGCGCATTGCCACAGCATCTAACCAACCAGGACGACGCTTACGACCAGTAGTCGCACCAAACTCATGACCTTTAGTACCTAAATGATCACCCACTTCACATAAGAGTTCTGTCGGGAAAGGACCTGCACCCACTCGCGTGGTGTAAGCCTTCATGATACCTAATACATAGTCTAAGTGACGTGGACCAAAACCACTACCCGTTGCTACACCACCTGCGGTTGTGTTTGACGAAGTCACAAACGGATAAGTACCGTGGTCAATGTCTAGCAGTGTACCTTGAGCACCTTCAAACAGAATTGGCTCACCCGCTTTACGCGCGTTATCCAGCAGTTCGGTTACGTCAACACACATGCTCTTAAGGTAGTCAGCCAAGGCTAACGCATCGCTGAGCGTTTGCTCATAATCGACTGCGTCAACTTTGTAGTACTCTGTCAGCATAAAGTTATGATATGCCATAACTTCTTTCAGCTTTTCAGCAAAGAGTTCAGCATTGAACAGATCGCCCACACGCAGACCGCGACGGGAAATCTTGTCTTCATACGCAGGACCAATACCACGACCAGTCGTACCAATAGCTTTGTTACCGCGCGCTTTTTCGCGGGCGATGTCTAAGGCACTATGGAATGGCAGGATCAGCGGACATGCTTCAGAGATCAACAAGCGTTCCTCAACAGGAATGCCGCGCTCTTTGAGCATGTTGATCTCTTTCATCAGCGCGTCGGGTGCAAGCACTACACCGTTACCGATAATGCATTTAACATTTTCGCGTAAGATGCCAGATGGGATCAGATGAAGTACGGTTTTATCGCCATTGATCACTAAGGTGTGACCTGCGTTATGACCGCCTTGGTAGCGAACTACATATTTTGCCTGTTCTGTTAGAAGGTCGACAATCTTACCTTTTCCTTCGTCACCCCATTGGGTGCCGAGAACAACTACGTTTTTGCCCATTGTTTGCTGCAAGGTTGTGGTTAAAAAAGAATTCTAACAGATTTTAAACCGCAAGTGGTAAGGCATTTATGAAAAAATAATCAAAATGACTAGGCCTGCGGTGACCAATGAACCACCGATTTGGCGTAAAACTTGCTGATTTTGATTGGAAAGTTCGTTCAAGTAACGACGCCATTTATTAGGGAATAACAATGGCCCTACACCTTCCAAAATCAGCACCAGTGCCACGGCCAGCATAAATAACTGTAAGGTCATTTTCCCCTCTCTTCGAACTGTCAGCAAAAACACTTTCATTAACGCGAGCATAACCAATTTTAGGCAATAAAAAACCCAGCATAAGCTGGGTTTTTTGATATTCCAAAACGTATTAACGCTTAGAGAATTGTGGCTTACGACGTGCTTTACGTAGACCCACTTTCTTACGCTCAACTTTACGAGCGTCACGGGTAACGAAACCAGCAGAACGTAATGATGGACGCAGAGCTTCATCTAATTGCATCAGAGCACGAGTGATACCGTGACGGATTGCACCTGCTTGGCCAGTGATACCACCGCCTTTAACAGTTACATAGATGTCCAGCTTGTCAGTCATTTCAACTAACTCTAATGGTTGACGAACAACCATACGAGCAGTTTCACGACCAAAGTATTGGTCCAAAGGACGTTGATTTACAACGATGTTGCCACTACCAGCTTTAGCGAATACGCGTGCTGTAGAGGTTTTGCGACGGCCAGTGCCGTAGTACTGAGTTGCAGCCATTTGCTTAATCCCGTTTAGATATCAAGAACTTGAGGTTGTTGTGCAGCGTGGTTATGTTCTGCGCCAGCGTAAACTTTCAGTTTACGGAACATGGCACGGCCCAGTGGACCTTTTGGTAACATACCCTTAACTGCTTTCTCGATGATCATTTCTGGCTTATGAGCTTGCAGCTTTTCAAAGCTGATTTGCTTAATGCCACCAGGGAAGCCTGAGTGCGAGTAGTACGTCTTGCCTTGCGCTTTGTTACCAGTAACAGTAACTTTCTCAGCGTTGATAACGATGATGTAATCACCAGTGTCAACGTGAGGAGTGTATTCAGGCTTGTGCTTACCGCGTAAACGCAGAGCGATTTCGGTAGCGATACGACCTAAAGTTTTGCCGTCTGCATCAACGACGAACCAGTCACGAGTTACAGTTTCTGGTGTAGCAGTAAAAGTCTTCATTATTACAAAAACCCAAAGTTAATTTTCTGTCTCACATGCTGCTTGCAATGGCAAACAACACAAAATTGCCTTTCAGTACCCCTTCGAGTACTTAACTCGGCGTACAACTTCCACCTAGTTTGGTGGAGTAACGTGGGCAGGTGGCGGATTATAGACAAACGTGAGTTAAAAATCACCTGATATTTTGACAAAAATCATAAAAATTCGATCGATGTGGCTCATTCCCTCGATGACGAATGAGCCTAGGCAGATTTGTCGAAAAAAATCTTCGCAGTCCCCCAGCAACAGTCTAGGACTTAAGGTAAATGCTCTGATTTTAAGTAATCATGAGATTGCATTTCAATCAAGCGGGAACGACAACGTCTGAATTCAAAACTCAATAAGCCGTCGGCATAAATGTCTTCTAACGGCACCTGCGCGGACACGATCAATTTAACGTTTCGTTCGTAAAACTCATCCACCATCGCCAAAAAACGTCTGGCGATATCATCACCGGTTAAAAACGCGCCCATTTGCTCAATACCACTGACCAACACGGTATGATAAATCCGCGCTAATTCCATATAATCCCGCTGGCTTCGGGGTCCATCGCATAAGGCTCTAAAATCCGCCAGTAAGACGCCTTGCGCCTGTTGACGTATTGAAATTGCGCGCCCTTCAATTTCGATCGCTTCGGTTGAGATTTCAGCCTCAGGTGCTAACTGGCGGAAATAACGCAGCAGGTTAGTGTCGGCCTGTTCATCGAGTGGATGGTGATAAATCTCTGCCTGCTCTAACGTCCGTAAACGATAGTCGATCCCCGAATCCACATTAAGTACTTCACAATGTTGATTAATTAGTGCAATGGCAGGTAAAAAGCGCGCCCGTTGCAGCCCGTTTTTATATAAATCATCGGGAATAATGTTTGAGGTGGCGACTAAAACCACGCCTTCTTTAAAGAGGGCTTGGAATAAGGTGCCAAGTAACATGGCGTCGGTGATATCCGAGACAAAAAATTCATCAAAACAAATGACTCTATATTTCGCGGCCATATGTTTTGCAATGACTAATAATGGATCTCGCGTACCTTTAAGCGCATCTAAGTCTAAATGCAGTTGATGCATAAAACGATGAAAATGCGCCCTTAATTTTTGATTGCCTGGCAAGGTATCAAAAAAGGTGTCCATCAGATAGGTTTTGCCGCGGCCAACGCCCCCCCAAAGATAAAGTCCTTTTGTAGGCGCGGGCGCAGATGTCAACCCCAAAGAGGTAAATAATTTACCAAACAAAGAGTTAGGCTCTTCGGCTGCGGTTAAGTCCTCATAAACCCGTTGCAGCGCCTTAACCGCCATTTCCTGCGCAGGATCATGGGAAAAACCATCACGAGTAAGATCTTTTTGGTAATGCTGCCAAGGGCTTAACTGGGGCACGTTATAATTCTCTTATATCCTTTATTGAAACTGCGTCGATATTAGCACGACCAAGATGACGCAGCATATATTTATACCCAAGCGACCTGAATTCTGCATTTTCAAATCACCTAGTAATAAGGACTGCAACACCACTAAAACCGTGTATGAAATGATTAAAACTGATTTATAAAGGACTATGCTGTTAGCTAATTAAACTGAACGGTTTGGATCATTTGACACTTGAAAAAGTCCTTCAAAGCCCACAAGTTACACTCAGTTAAATGCTGATAAAATAACCGTTAAGAAATTAACCTTTGTTAATATTAATGAACTTTTTCAATGAGGTGCGTGTCCGAGTGGTTACCTAGGCAAATAGCCGGTACCGATACAGATTTGATCTGGTGCGGACAAAACTTAAGACGTATTACATCCAGATCCTTGATCCCTTATTTGGAGTTATGAATAGATGAAAACGAAATTATCTGTACTTTCAGCCGCAATGTTAGCCGCAACCCTGACAATGATGCCCGCTGTCTCACAGGCCGCTATTCCGCAATCTGTTGAGGGACAATCAATACCCAGTCTTGCGCCCATGTTAGAGCGTACGACTCCCGCCGTGGTTTCTGTGGCGGTTTCTGGCACCCATGTTTCTAAACAACGCGTTCCCGATGTGTTCCGTTATTTCTTTGGCCCTAATGCGCCCCAAGAACAGGTGCAAGAGCGTCCATTTAGAGGCTTAGGCTCAGGTGTGATTATCGATGCAGATAAGGGCTATATCGTCACCAACAACCATGTGATCGATGGTGCAGATGATATCCAAGTCGGTCTGCACGATGGCCGTGAAGTCAAAGCCAAATTGATTGGTACCGACGCCGAATCCGACATTGCGTTATTGCAAATCGAGGCTAAAAATCTGGTCGCGATTAAAACCTCTGATTCTGATGAGCTGCGCGTCGGTGACTTTGCGGTTGCTATCGGTAACCCCTTCGGTCTAGGACAAACCGTAACATCAGGAATTGTCAGCGCCCTAGGGCGTAGCGGTTTAGGCATTGAAATGCTTGAAAACTTTATCCAAACCGACGCAGCCATCAACAGTGGTAACTCGGGCGGCGCTCTGGTTAACCTTAAAGGTGAACTGATCGGTATTAACACTGCTATCGTCGCGCCTAACGGCGGTAACGTGGGTATCGGTTTTGCGATTCCAGCAAATATGGTGAAAAACCTCGTGGCACAGATTGCCGAGCATGGTGAAGTTCGCCGCGGCGTACTGGGGATTGCTGGCCGTGATTTAGATAGCCAACTTGCCCAAGGCTTTGGTTTAGACACTCAACACGGTGGCTTTGTGAATGAAGTTAGCGCGGGCAGTGCCGCTGAAAAAGCCGGCATTAAGGCAGGTGATATTATCGTTAGCGTCGATGGCCGTGCGATCAAGTCGTTCCAAGAGCTACGCGCTAAAGTCGCGACCATGGGCGCTGGCGCTAAAGTCGAACTCGGCCTTATCCGTGATGGCGATAAGAAAACGGTTAACGTCACCTTAGGTGAAGCAAACCAAACGACAGAAAAAGCAGCTGGTGCAGTGCACCCTATGCTACAAGGTGCCTCATTAGAAAATGCCTCTAAAGGGGTCGAAATTACCGATGTTGCACAAGGATCTCCAGCGGCAATGAGTGGCCTGCAAAAAGGCGATTTGATTGTCGGTATCAACCGTACTGCGGTTAAAGATCTTAAATCGCTCAAAGAGCTGCTCAAAGATCAAGAGGGTGCTGTAGCCCTAAAGATTGTCCGTGGTAAGAGCATGCTTTACTTAGTGCTTCGTTAATCAATTGGCGAATCTGATCTTGCTCCAATTATCAGGCGCTAATCAGCATAGGGAACGCGGGTTCCCTATGCTTTAACTTGTTAAACATGTTAATCTAACTCACCTTTTTCAATACTTAGCCTGCCATGACAATAAAAGAAACCCTGTTATATCTCGGTAAAGCCGTGCTTTTCGGCCTTATCATGGCGGCCATGTTTTTGTTAGTTACGCACTACTTCAACAATAAAAATCTCGGCAGCTCGTTACTGCAAAACCGTGGTAATAATACGGTCGAGCTCTCCTTTGCTAAGGCCGTACGCCGCGCCGCGCCTGCCGTCGTCAATATTTATAGCTTAAGTATCGATCAGAGCCGTCCATTGAATTCTGGCTCACTCCAAGGTTTAGGATCTGGGGTGATCATGAGTAAAGAAGGCTATATTCTCACTAATTATCATGTCATTAAAAAAGCCGATGAGATTGTGGTGGCCCTGCAGGATGGCCGCAAATTCACCTCGGAAGTCGTAGGTTTTGATCCCGAAACCGATCTTTCAGTGCTAAAGATTGAAGGCGATAATCTTCCTACAGTGCCAGTCAATCTCGACAGCCCCCCCCAGGTTGGCGATGTGGTATTAGCCATTGGTAACCCCTATAACCTCGGTCAAACCATTACCCAAGGCATTATCAGCGCTACGGGTCGTAACGGCTTAAGTTCTGGTTATTTAGACTTTTTACAGACAGATGCTGCGATTAACGCCGGTAACTCCGGTGGTGCATTAATTGACACTAACGGTAGCCTGATTGGCATCAACACCGCCGCCTTCCAAGTAGGCGGTGAAGGTGGTGGCCACGGCATTAACTTCGCGATCCCGATTAAACTCGCCCACAGCATTATGGGCAAACTGATCAAAAATGGTCGGGTGATCCGTGGCGCCTTAGGGATCTCAGGCGAACCGATTAACCCTGTTGTGGCGCAAATCCTCAATCTGCCCGATTTGCGTGGCGTATTAGTCACGGGGGTCGATCCCAATGGCCCCGCAGCGCGGGCGCAGCTACAACCAAGGGATGTAATCATCAAATACGATGGTGAAGATGTGCCAGGGGTCGAAATGCTAATGGATAGAATTGCCGAGACTACTCCCGGCAAGAAAATCATGATGACGGTTATCCGCCAAGGTAAACAGCAGCAACTCCCCGTGATTATCGATGAAAAGGTCGTCGTCGATAATTAAGCTTAGTAGCTGACCTTGTTAACCTCAGAATGAGGCATGTATAAAACCTCATTCTGAATCATCGCCAAATCACCTATTACCTCATCCCTCAAATGGCAGAGCTATTTATCTTGCACTGCAATTTTTCACTTACTTTTGCCCCAAAACGAGATAAGTTTGTCGTCAGGTGTGTAGGATGAATTGTCATTGTTTCCCCAGTGACACGCCGTGCTCTTTGTTTAAAAAGCAGTGTCCCTATAGGCTCGACGGCGGTATCTGCAACACATGGAAGTGTAAATGCCGCGTTCACATGGATGTGAAAGAGCGGCCATGCCGCCAACGGTCACAGTTGCAACAATGACAATCCTCACTAACCCATTCGCTTTTCATTCAGCTAAAAAAGCTATTTGCCCCATTCCGATTTTCGGCTCGTTAGCTCAATCGAAAATTCCCACTTCTGCTGCTATACAAATTTTTATCTATTTGCCTATGTTTGGCCTTACCAGAAATCGACTAACAATGTATGGGTATACAGTCATATTTAAATTTAGGTGTTTTGGTATGATTTTTAGACAAAATTAGTGCGCACTAATTCCATCCGAAATAAATAAAACTCTATAAAATCAGGTGAATATAGTAACTGAATTTTAGTTAATAGGTTTGGAAAACGCGCATGCGCGTTTTTCTAGATGGTATATTAGGCACAAAGCTGATAAGTTCTTTGCATACAGATAGTTAACCGTGCGCGTTTTCACTAGTCCAACGAGATAAACGCGCATGCGCACGAATAAAATGTTATGGAGTAATACATGAACGTAGCACGTGATCTTCATAATAGATGGCTTGGTGGCGAACAGATTGCAGGTGTGAAATTTTTAATGAATGACTATGTCGTGATTTCATCTGGACGCCACTCCGGTCTATCTGGGTCTGTTGTATCTGTAATTAAGTTTGAGCCTAACCCGCCTTACGTTGTAGAAACAGAAAAAAATGGGGACATTGAGGTCAGGGAAAATGAGATTCACCACCCATAACAAGCGGTTGCAACCCCGCTCCAGCGCTTCGCGCTTACGCTCGACAGTTTGTAAGCGGCGGTTGAACCGAACGTTATGTATCTACCATACTTCAACATCTGAGGCTGCATGAAAACGAAAGCAATAGATCTTATTACAAACAATGCTGAAGTGGTTTTCGACTCTTTATTAGAAAATGGTTTGCTAAAAGATATCCCATTTTGGGGAAGTATTGTTGGTGCTCTTCGGTTAAAGGGAGATGTAACAAACTACCTTTTTGCAAAAAAGATTGAGGCATTTATATCTCAGCTAAAAAAAGGAGAGATTGAGGACTTCGATGCAGAAATTGCAGATAAAGAGCAACTTCAAAAAATAGGAGTTGATCTTGTTTTTATACTGGAAAGAGCATCGAATATTGATAAAGCAAAATGGATAGCTGAAGCAGTAATCGGATTAGTCGAAAAACGTTATGACTTAGACACCTTTGAAAGACTGGTCTATGTCATCGAAAGATTTAGTCCTACTTTAAAAAGCACCCTAGACGTGTGGTATTTAAAGAGAGATTTAAGTAACGGGCAAGCCTATGCATTCTGCTTTGATGGTGATCATCCTGAAGAACTAGCTAATCTAGGTCTTCTTAGCAGAACATACGAAGCAAAGGTTGCAAATAATGGCTTCTTTCCCGTCAAATTTGAAGAGTGTAATTTAGGTCTTCAACTTTGGAATATAATCGAAAAAACAAATAATTAGACGTTATGCATCATAGGCAGCTTCATGCGATTCACATTATTTCTGGCGTTATTTATTTCTTTATCTAGCACTGCTAACGCAGCCGATAATACGGCGATGAAAAATTGCTCATTATCCGCGCCATTACCAAAATCTGGCGAAGAAGCCAATCATGGTCAATTAATGCTGATAAGCCCTAGAACATCAGAGCTGTCGCCCAATTACTCCGGCTGCCAAACTCTTTGGTTTGCCATCAACGGTAAACCAATTAAAGTATCTGAAGTTGAGTTTTTTAATGGTAAACCTACGAAATTCACCGGTTTTGAAAACGAGCAAGGGAAAATTTCTTTTTCCTGCACTTATAAAAATGCAAAACTCGTTAATTCAGTTGGCCAGTGCGATTCCGAACTTCCAATGAACATCCCTATGGCTAGTATGCCATCTGGATGTTTCGAAAAGGTCAAAACTGGAAAATGGCCTCCAGAGTGCGAATATGACGGTCAATAAAAATGCATAACAAAACACTTCAGTTTGCTCCACTTCGTTCCGCCGGACGTCGCTTAGTTGATCGTTAGCCCATAGAGATTTTCATCCGAAAATGACGAGTTAGAGTTAATAACCTAACTCATTTTTGTCCCAAAGCATGCTGTGTGTTTCTTTAAAACCTGCAGACTACACCGATGCTAAAAGTGGTGAGCCATGGTGATTAGCGAGACGACCGTCCGCCCCATGGATGGGGCGGTCGAGCATCCAAGGAAGGACTCGCTGCGAGTCGTCGAGCAAATGCCATGACTCATCCATCAATCAGATCCAGCATTTAGATGTCTCTTTCCTTTTTACCTAAATAAATTGCGCGCAATAAAAAACCAGCACTTGGCTGGTTTTTTTGGGAGCTAATCCTAAGCAAATGTTATTGCACACGCTCTACATGTGCGCCCAATCCTTGGAATTTCTGCTCAATATGCTCGTAGCCGCGGTCTAAGTGATAGATGCGATCGACGATGGTTTTACCATCGGCAACTAAGCCTGCGATCACTAGACTTGCCGAAGCACGTAAATCGGTCGCCATCACCTGCGCACCACTCAAAGACTCAATGCCTTGAATAATGCAGGTATTGCCTTCAAGCTCCATGGTCGCGCCCATACGGATAAGTTCTGGCACGTGCATAAAGCGGTTTTCGAAGATGGTTTCGGTAATGGTCGCCGTGCCCTGCGCTAATACGTTGAGCACACAAAACTGCGCCTGCATATCGGTTGGAAAACCAGGATATGGTGCCGTCTTGATATTTACCGCTTTTGGACGCTTGCCTTCCATGTCGAGCTCAATCCAATCTTCACCTGTAGTGATCTTGGCACCCGCATCTTCAAGTTTCGCGATAACAGATTCTAACGAAGCAGGATCGGCCTTTAAGCAACGGATACGACCACGGGTCACTGCCGCAGCAACGAGGAATGAACCGGTTTCGATACGGTCTGGCATCACGCGGTACTCACAGCCCTGTAGACGCTCAACCCCTTGAATACGCAGTGTGGCACTGCCAACACCAGTGATCTTTGCGCCCATGGCAATCAAGCAGTTCGCCAAGTCGATCACTTCTGGTTCACGGGCCGCGTTTTCAATCACGGTTTCGCCATCGGCAAGTGCCGCGGCCATCAATAGGTTTTCGGTCGCGCCTACGCTCACCATGTCCATGAAAATATGGGCGCCCTTTAAGCGACCATCGACACGGGCCTTGATATAACCTTCTTTCACTTCAATCTTGGCGCCCATCATTTCGAGGCCATGTAAGTGAAGGTTTACTGGACGAGCACCGATGGCGCAGCCTCCGGGTAATGACACGTCTGCGGTGCCATAACGCGCTAATAACGGGCCAAGGATCAGAATCGAGGCACGCATGGTCTTAACGAGGTCGTAAGGGGCGCAGAACTCGTTAAGGTTCTTGGTCGAAATACGGATTTGACCATTGCCTAATTCATCCACATCGGCGCCTAGGCAGCGCAGCAATTTACAGCTGGTGCTCACATCGCGCAAATTGGGGACATTCGACACAATAAAATCAGTCTCGGCTAACACGCCTGCCATTAGAATCGGCAGCGCAGCGTTTTTAGCGCCGGAAATAATCACATCACCAGCAAGCGGAGGGCTTGCTTGAATCGCTAATTTATCCAC
Source organism: Shewanella cutis (assembly GCF_022410515.1). Classification (GTDB taxonomy): domain Bacteria; phylum Pseudomonadota; class Gammaproteobacteria; order Enterobacterales; family Shewanellaceae; genus Shewanella; species Shewanella cutis. The sequence goes on from NZ_JACSDI010000001.1 coordinate 936,805, forward strand.
TTTTCCTCACTACTAGCTGTTGAAAATTTTCTCGCGTTTCCATTGAGTCGGCGTGAAAGTTTTAATCGTTAATGCATGTAACTCACCGCTGGCGATATAACTCATCAGCGGTGCATAAATGGCTTGTTGTTGTTTTACACGGCTCATGCCGTCAAAACATTCACCGACGGCAATCACTTTGTAGTGGCTGCCATCGGAGCTGGCGTGCACTTCATCGAGTGCTAACGCGTCACGTAAAATCTGTTCTATTAAGCTGCATTCCATGAAATTCGGTACCTTTTCAATTCGCTTCTTCACTGAAGAAGGACTGTAAATCATATAAATCGATTAATTTTTTTAACTGTACTGACGCTGAGCACAGCTGCAGTGGCGTAGCATGCTGGCGCACTAACGCCAGCAAAAATGCCACACCAGCACTGTCGCTGTACTCAAGCTCGGCGAGCGACAACATTTGGGTATCTTGGCTTAACAGGCTTTGCCTTTGCGGCCATAACACGACCACTTGCTCCTGTGATAAACGCCCTTTTAGGTGGCAAATGTTACCCTGTTGCACAAATTCAACCACGGCGCTTACTTCCCTGCTTTAGGCTTTTTAGTCACTTTGTCTTTGGTGCGCTCTTCCAACATCTTAATCACTGAATCAATCCCCTGTTGGCGGATAAGATTCGAGATTTCAGATTGCTTAGAGGACAGCAAACTCACGCCTTCAGCCACTAGGTCAAACGCCTTCCAAGAGTCATCCTTGAGGCGACGAACTTTAAACAACAGCTTAATCGGCGGACGACCCGCTTCGATAATCTGTACGTTTACATCGACAATCTTCTCATTGCTGAAATCACTACCGGGAGAAAACTCCACTTTTTGGTTAGTGTATTCGGTAAACGCTTGGGCATAGGTAGACACTAAATAGCCTTCAAAGGCATCAACGAAACGATTGCGCTGATCTTCTGTCGAGTCTTTCAAATACTGACCCAAGACTTTGTAAGAGGCATATTTATAGTCGATATAAGGCATCAGCTCTTCACGTACGATCACCTTGAGATGATCCGCATCGGCATCAATCAGAGCCTTATCTTTGTGGAACCGATCGAAGGTTTTATTGGCAACAGATTTCACCATGACATAAGGATCCATAGTGTTAACCTGAGCGTCATCCGCCAGTGCGGTCGTTGCGGTAAACATCCATACTAACGGCAGTAATAAGCGCGATAAGCGTTTAAACATAGCGGTAACCCCTATTTGTCCTTTGAACCCATACTATATAAGAACTGACCAATCAGATCTTCTAACACTAATGCTGAGCGAGTATCGTCAATTTTGTCGCCATCCTTAAGCATACTCACGTCATCATCGACAAAGCCCGGTGTTAATCCGAGGAACTGCTCACCGAGCAAACCTGAAGTTAAAATAGCTAAGCTACTGGTTTCAGGGAATTTATCGTAACGTTTATCCATCACTATCGTGACTACAGCCACCAGTTTTACTGGGTCTAAGTCAATCTTGCTCACTCGGCCTACCACCACACCGCCCACTTTGACGGGAGAGCGCACTTTAAGGCCACCAATATTGGTAAAGTTGGCGCTGAGGGTATAGCTGCTATCGCTGGTTTGCACTTCGATGTTGGCAACTTTAAACACCAATACCAAAAAGGCTGCTAGGCCAGTTAAGAGAAACACACCCACTAATAATTCAATTTTTCGTGTCAACATGCTCAGTTACCACTCTGTTAATCCGTCTTTATCTGTATCCTTGGCGCTGCAATCCATTAGCGGCCAAACATCAGGGCTGTCAGTAAAAAGTCTAATGCCAATACGGCGAGGCTTGATTGCACCACAGTTGAGGTGGTTGCACGGCTGATCCCCTCTGGGTTAGGGATCACTTGATAACCACGGTAGAGGGCAATCCAAGTCACCACCACGGCAAAGACACCGCTCTTAATCAGGCAGTTAACAATGTCTTGGCGCCATTCTACCGAGGCTTGCAGAATTGACCAGAAGGCACCGCTATCGATCCCCTTCCACTCAACGCCCACTAAATGGCCGCCATAAATCCCAACCGCGGTAAACATCAACGCCAATAAAGGCATGCTGATCACCCCTGCCCAAAATCGTGGCGCAATGATTTGTCTGAGTGGGTCAATCGCCATCATCTCTAAGCTGGATAACTGCTCAGTGCTCTTCATCAGACCGATTTCGGCGGTGAGTGCCGAACCTGCGCGGCCAGCAAATAACAATGCAGTGACCACGGGGCCAAGTTCACGCAGTAAACTTAAGGCCACCATCGGGCCTAAGCTCTCCTCCGTACCAAACCCGACTAAGATGTTGTAGCCCTGCAGCGCCAACACCATGCCGATAAACAGGCCGGAGACCACAATAATGACCATAGATTGTACGCCGACCACATAGATTTGGCGCAATAATAATGGAAAACCTTTACGCACCCGAGGCCAACGAACAATCGCGCCCCAGAGCATCAGGCCTGCACGGCCAAAACCGAGCACTAACTCGATAGCGCTGCGGCCAAGGTCGGCAATACTATCTAATAACTTCACTTGCCAACTCCTTTTGCCAATAATTCTTGCTGATAATCCTTTGCCGGATAATGGAACGGCACAGGACCATCTGGCGCACCTTGAATAAACTGCTTGAGCTGCGGATTATCCGCATGCTTTAATTCCTCAGGCGTGCCATGGGCAATAACTTTTTTATCTGCAACCACATACACATAATCTGCAATCCCGAGCACTTCATCCACATCGTGGGACACCACAACCGAGGTTAAATTAAGTGCATCGGAAAGTTCGCGGATAAGCTTAACCAGCACGCCCATGGAAATCGGGTCTTGTCCGGCAAAGGGCTCATCGTACATCACCATTTCAGGCTCAAGGGCTATCGCCCGAGCCAACGCTGCACGGCGCTGCATCCCTCCGGATAATTCGCTGGGCATCATCTGCGCGGCGCCCCGCAGGCCAACGGCCTCAAGTTTCATCAGCACGATAGTGCGAATAATCTCTTCGGGCAGGCCTGAATGTTCACGTAGCGCAAAGGCAACGTTATCGAAGACGTTGATATCGGTGAACAAGGCGCCACTTTGAAACAACATGCTCATGCGTTTACGCAGTTCGAATAATTGGCTACGACTCGCACCATGCACATCCTGTCCATCAAACAACACTTGGCCGCTGTCGGGTGTTAATTGTCCACCGATAAGCTTCAGCAAGGTGGTTTTACCTATCCCACTAGGCCCCATAATAGCGGTAACTTTGCCCCTAGGAATAGACAGGCTAATATCTTCGTATATGACACGCTGACCACGGCTAAAGCCCAAATGACGGATCTCAACCAACGGCGTTTGTTCTTGAGTCATGTTTGATTCCGATATTTGAAAGAGGTGGCCTACGCTTCCAGCCTAGACCAATCGAAGAGCCGCAAATTGTACGTAATTGCGCTTTAACCTACAACAGAATCGACACTATCGTCCTGCGATACTTTCAATTTGCCTCATTTCCAGCGAGAATGCGCCCTAAGTTTCCGCTCAGTGAAGCTAAAGTGTTACTTAATGTTTTCGTCTATGTTGGCAGATAAGCAAAATTGTTTGCTTAACAGTCATAGCATAAGTGAATGTACACTGACATAACGCGACTACCACTTAAGTCAAAAGCACTATCGAGTGCCAGCATTAAACGTCAAAGTGAGCATCAGAGTTGCCATGCTCAATACGAGTGGCAACAGGGTGTAACAACAAAGACAATGATATTGCTCAAAGCATTCAAAGGCTAAACAAGTTAATCTGCCCTTTTGCTTTGGCAGCTTATGAGCACTGAGTTTTAACAAAAAAATGCGACTCAGAGAAAGAAGCCGTTAATTTTATCATCTTTATCGCGTACCAAATTGTGCTATTCCAATCCCAGACGGGGCGACAAAGACAATGCAAGAAGAGAGATAGACATGGTAGACCAATCACAATTGCGCCAGTGGGGCTGTAAAGTCATCGATATTGAAAAATCGGCCCTCGACAATCTTTATCAGTACGTCGATTCCGTTGAATTCGCCCAAGCCTGTGAATTAATTCTCAACTGTAGCGGCAAAGTCATCGTGATGGGGATGGGGAAATCCGGCCATATTGGCAATAAAATCTCTGCCACCCTCGCCAGTACAGGCACTCCGGCCTTCTTCGTGCATCCAGGCGAAGCCAGCCATGGCGACTTAGGCGTACTCTCTGACAACGATATTATTCTCGCCATCTCAAACTCGGGCGAATCAAGTGAAATCCTCGCACTGATGCCCGTTATCCAGCGTAAAGCCATTCCGGTGATCGCCATGACGGGCAAACCTGAGTCCACTATGGCACGTTTGGCCAAAATTCATTTATGCATTGAAGTACCAGAAGAAGCCTGTCCGCTCGGGCTCGCCCCCACTTCCAGCACCACCGCAACCTTAGTGATGGGAGATGCGATGGCGATTGCGCTGCTGCAAGCTAAAGGCTTTACTCGAGACGATTTCGCTATGTCTCACCCAGGCGGCGCTTTGGGTCGTAAACTACTGTTAAAAGTCAGTAATGTGATGCACTGTGGCGATGACTTACCGCTGGTCAAACACGATATCTGCATTACCGATGCCCTGTATGAGATCTCCAAAAAAGGCCTCGGCATGACTGCAGTTATCGATGAGCAAAACAAACTTGTGGGTATTTTTACCGATGGCGACTTACGCCGCGTCATCGATGCCCAAGTCAACCTGCGCACCACACCGATCGCAGATGTGATGACGCGAAACTGTGTCACTATTACTGAAAACGTCTTAGCAGCGCAGGCGCTGCAAGTGATGGACTCTAGAAATATCAACGGGTTAATAGTGATAGATAAAGAAAATCATCCTGTCGGTGCACTCAATATGCTCGATATGGTTAAAGCGGGAGTCATTTAATGCCACAACAAGGATTTTACGGCCCCATCAGCGATGACGTCTGGCAAAGGGCGCAAAAAATTAAACTGCTGATCTGCGATGTGGACGGCGTGTTCTCTGACGGCCGCATTTATTTAAGTAATGCAGGGGAAGAACTCAAAGCCTTCCACACCCGTGATGGTTATGGCGTGCGTTCACTATTGACCAGCGGTTTTCATCTGGCCGTGATTACTGGCCGCCAGTCTAGAATTGTTGAAAACCGCATGACCGCCCTTGGGGTCAGCCATATTTACCAGGGCGTGGATAATAAATTTGTTCCCTATGAAGAACTGCTATCGATCTACAATGTCACCGCGGAAGAAGTCGCCTATATCGGTGACGATATTGTCGATCTGCCCGTTATGAACGTTGTTGGCCTAGCCGTCTGCGTCGCCGATGGTCATCCCTATGTTCGCCAACATGCCCATTTTGTCACAAACCTAAATGGCGGTCATGGCGCACTCAGGGAGCTCACTGATCTGCTGTTACTGAGTCAAAACAAATTTACCTCGGCCCATGGGATGAGCATATGAGTCGTGTGACCCTCGCCATTATCGCCTTTTTTGGTACTGCGCTGGTGCTGTATTGGCAAGTGCAGCAAAAACGCGGTGGCGATACGGATGACAGCTTGAACAACTCTGACAGGCCCGATTACATTGTCGAAGATCTGCGTAGTATCGAATTTAACGAGCAAGGGCAAGTCAATAGTCGGGTGACGGCAAAGCACATGGAACACTATGAGCTGAAAAATCAAACTGACTTTACTCAGCCAGTCTATCTTGTTTATCCCGACCAAGGTAAAGCAAAATGGCAGATCAGAGCAGATCTGGGTCGACTCAACAAAGAAACTGGCAAGGTTGTATTAGAAAATAATGTTATTATCGATGCCATCAACCCAGGTGAACCCATACAAACCTTGTCCACCAGTTTTTTAGAACTCGATCTCAACACTATGATAATGACCTCTGACCGCATCATTTACGTCACAGGGAAAGATTTTAATATTCAAGGGCAAGGCCTTTATGCCGACCTTAACGCGCAGGAAGTGCAATTGACCAGTCAGGTAGTAGGAACCTATGAAGCAAAATAATATATTACTTGCCAGCCTAATGCTCATGACAAGCATGAGTGCCTTCGCCAAGGTCGGTGACTTACAGCAAGAAGTTAAGATTAAAGCCGTCAGCCAAACTGCTGATATTAAAAACAATCAGATCATTTTCTTCGGCCCAGTTGAAGTCGTGCAAGGTTCAATCAAAATCAACGCGGATCAACTACGTGCATTTTCAGCCGAAGGCGAAAACAGCAAGATTTTAGTGGCTACCGGTAACCCAGCCACTTATAGCCAAATCCTCGACGATGGCCGCCCAGCATCTGCTAGCGCCAAAGAAATTCGCTATGAAATGGCCACACGTACCTTGACGCTAACAGGCACCGCCACCCTTGACCAAGCGGGTAGCCAAGTTACAGGCAATTTAATTCGTTACAATATTATTCAGCAAAAACTGATCGCAGAAAGTACCGGCAATGGTGACGATCGTGTGATTACCATCATTCAACCTGATAACTATCAGGAAGAACTGAAAAACGCACCTGAAGATAAACCTGTGAAAAAACAGGATTCTAAATGACCCAAAACACCTTAAAAGCACAGAATCTGGCCAAGAGTTATAAAAGCCGTCAGGTTGTTAAAGATGTCAGTCTGACGGTTAAAACGGGGCAAGTCGTTGGCCTGCTTGGCCCAAACGGTGCAGGCAAAACCACCACCTTTTACATGGTCGTGGGCTTAGTAAAAAGCGATAAAGGTCATATCTTTATCGACGATGATGATTTAACTGCCGACCCAATGCATCTGCGTGCTCGCAAAGGTATTGGTTACCTGCCACAGGAAGCCAGTATCTTTCGCAAATTAACTGTGCACGACAATATCATGGCAGTGCTGCAAACCCGTAAAGAACTCAATAGCGACCAGCGCGAAGAAGCACTAGAGCAGCTATTAGAAGAGTTCCATATCACCCATATACGCGACAGCCAAGGCATGTCCTTATCGGGCGGTGAACGTCGTCGTGTCGAAATTGCCCGTGCATTAGCGGCTAACCCAAAGTTTATTTTGCTCGATGAGCCCTTTGCAGGCGTTGATCCGATCTCGGTTATCGATATCAAGAAAATTATCGAACAACTCAAGAGTCGAGGTCTTGGAGTATTGATTACTGACCACAATGTGCGCGAGACCTTAGATGTCTGTGAACATGCTTATATTGTCAGTCACGGTAGCCTTATCGCCGAAGGAACTCCTGCAGAGATCTTAGACAATCAGCAAGTTAGAGCTGTGTACTTAGGTGAACAATTCAGGCTATAGTTACTAAAACTGAGCGAATCAGCCTTGAATTTGGCAGCGCAGAGCGCCATCAATATGATATCAAGCGACCTAAACTCACAATAATAACGTAGGGATCAGCGGTAACATGAAAGCGTCACTCCAGCTCAAACTGGGTCAACAGTTAACCATGACGCCACAACTACAGCAGGCCATTCGTCTGTTGCAATTGTCGTCATTAGAACTGCAGCAAGAGATCCAGCAAGCCTTAGACTCTAATCCTCTTCTCGAGCTGGAAGAGGAGCAATTTGACGCGCCTAGCGAACGTAAACAAGATATCGCTGATACCGATTTTAGTGAAACCAGCGCCCAGCCACAGGAGCAAGACAACTCCACCGTGGATATTGCCGAGTCACTGACCAAAGAATCCCTGCCCGAAGAGCTCCCCATGGACACTACTTGGGATGAAGTCTTTACCGCATCGCCAAACTCAGGTTCTGGCGCCAGCCGTGAAGATGATATGCCGTTCCAAGGGGAAACCAGTGAAGGCCTGTACGAACATTTAGAATGGCAAAAAAACCTCACGCCATTCTCAGAAACTGACTTAGCCATCGCCACAGCCATTATTGATGCCATAGATGATCAAGGCTATCTCACTCAAAGCACTGAAGATATTCTTGAAGCCATGGGCAATCCGGAAATAGAACTGGATGAAGTTGAAGCGGTACTTAAACGTATTCAACACTTTGATCCCGTTGGCGTTGCGGCAAGGGATTTAAGCGAATGTTTACTGATCCAGCTATCCCATTTTTCTCCTGATACTCCGCATCTCGAAAATGCCCGCATGCTGATCAAAGATCATCTAGATCTGATCGCCGCCCGCGACTTTAGACTGTTAATGCGTAAGACCAAACTCAAAGAAGACGAGTTAAGGGATAGCATTGCGCTTATCCAAACCTTGAATCCTCGTCCTGGCTTACTCATCACTGCAGTCGATGAAGAATATGTGGTCCCAGATGTCTCAGTTTCGAAAAAAAATGGCCGCTGGGTCGTTGAGCTGAACCCCGATTGCATGCCCAAAATCAATGTCAATCAGCAATATGCAGCAATGGCTCGTAGCTCAAAAAATCAAGCAGATAGCCAATTTATTCGTGGTCATTTGCAGGAAGCCAAATGGTTTATCAAAAGCCTTGAAAGCCGCAACGAAACACTGCTCAAAGTGGCAAACTGCATAGTGCAATACCAACAAGGTTTCTTCGAATACGGTGAAGAAGCCATGAAACCCATGGTTCTAAACGATATCGCCGAAGCGGTAGAAATGCATGAGTCCACCATTTCACGGGTGACCACTCAAAAATACATGCATACCCCTAAAGGACTTTTTGAACTAAAATACTTCTTCTCAAGCCACGTCGGGACAGATGATGGCGGTGAGTGCTCATCCACGGCAATCAGGGCTTTCATTAAGAAACTGGTTGCAGCGGAAAACCAGAAAAAACCATTGAGCGACAGCAAGATGGCTCAACTTCTGGCAGAACAGGGAATTAACGTTGCGCGCAGAACCATTGCGAAGTATCGAGAAGCGATGCTTATTCCCCCTTCCAATCAGCGTAAAAGTTTATAGCCTATTATGGATATCGGAGGACGTTTCTATGCAAATACACCTAAGTGGACACCATATCGAGATTACTGAATCGTTACGGGCATATGTTGAGGAAAAGTTTTCAAAACTTGAACGTCATTTCGAACAGATCAATAATGTGCACGTTGTGCTCAATGTTGAAAAAATGCAACAAATTGCCGAAGCGAGAATCAACCTCACCGGTGGTGAAGTCTTCGCGACTTCAGAGCATGCCGATATGTATGCTGCCATAGACGTCCTGATTGATAAACTTGATCGTCAGGTTATTAAACACAAAGAGAAGTTAACAAAACACTAGCAATGGAACTTCGTACCATACTGCGGCCGGAGTGCACAACCTGCGCCACTCCAGGCAGTAAGAAAAAGGTACTGGAACTTATCAGCGACTTAGCCGCTGCCCAGTACCCCACCCTATCATCTCAAGCGATCTTCGAAAGCCTTGTGGCGCGCGAAAAGATGGGTAGCACAGGTATAGGTAACGGTATCGCCATTCCACATGGTCGATTAACCGATATAACACAGCCCATAGCGATATTGATAAAATGTGAGGAGCCGATAGCCTTTGATGCTATCGATAAACAGCCTGTCGATATTTTATTTGCGCTGCTCGTGCCTGCCGATCAATGTCAGCAGCACTTAAGCACCTTGTCATGCATGGCTGAAAAGCTGAGCGACAAGCAAGTATTGAAACAATTGCGTAAAACGCATGATGAAACGGAACTCTATCAGGTAATCATTGGATGAAACTGGTCATAGTGTCAGGGCGTTCAGGCTCAGGCAAATCGGTCGCACTTAGAGTGCTTGAAGATCTCGGCTACTATTGTGTCGATAATTTGCCTTTGCCGTTAATCGGCAGTTTGCTTGAACAGCTCAAAGGCAGTAACGATCTCGTCGCCATCAGTGTTGACGTGCGTAACCTGCCGGAGCAAGACAAGGTACTCGTCAAACAGCTCGCTAGCCTGCCTGCGGGCACTGAACTTACTAGCTTCTTCTTAAACTCCAGCGATAAAGTGCTGCTCAAACGCTACAGCGAGACTCGGCGCTTACATCCCTTATCTAAGAGCCGTGTTTCGCTGCAAGAAGCCATTAAGCTTGAAGGCAAATTGCTCGAGCCGCTGTCACAACAAATGGATCACTACATAGATACCTCGAATTTGAATATCTATGAACTCAGTGACCAAGTGCGGCAAATTTTGCTCGGCAGTGTCGATAAGGAACTGGTGATTAACTTTGAGTCCTTCGGTTTTAAGCATGGTATGCCCACCGAAGCCGACTTTATGTTTGATGTGCGCTTTTTACCCAATCCCCATTGGGAACTTGAACTGCGTCCACTAACAGGCCTAGATGAACCCGTGGCGGAGTTTTTAAATCGCCAGCCACTGGTGAATAAGTTCATCTGGCAAATTGAGAATTTACTCGAAACTTGGTTGCCCCACTTAGAACGTAATAACCGCAGCTATCTGACCATCGCCATCGGCTGTACTGGCGGTCAACACAGATCGGTTTATGTGGCCGAGCAACTGGCTAAACGCTTTAGCAACGGTAAACACAAAGTGAATGCCCGCCACCGAGAGTTAAGCCATGCCAAAGCTTGAGCGCCAAGTTACCATCTGCAATAAACTCGGCTTGCATGCCCGCGCCGCCACTAAGCTCGTGGTGCTTGCTTCTGAGTTTGATGCCAGCATTACGCTGATCCAAGGTGAAAAACAGGCTTCTGCCGCCAGTGTTTTAGGACTACTTATGCTGGAAACGGGTATGGGCAAAACCATTACCCTGATTGCCGAAGGCCCAGATGCTGAGCCAGCCCTTAACGCCATTTGCGCGCTTATCGACGCTAAGTTCGACGAAGCCTGTTAATCGCATCGGCATCTAATCTCGATGTTCCCTACCGTTATTCAGTACCCTGTTTGGTTTTGATTTCAGCACCTTATACCAGTAAAACACATTTGTGACTCGACGCCCTCCCGTGCACTCAATTACAATATGCTGCTGCGCTTTGGCTTAAGTCCTCAATGGCTAAACGCCCACCTATCCACCATCGCCACCTTGGAGGAAACATGCCTGTAGAAGCCTCAGACAGCTTGCAAGTCGAACATCGTCTCGACCAACTGAGCCATGCCCTCAATAGCGGTATGTTTGTGCATGTCAGGCAAATGCTGCAAAACATGGCGGCATCGGATATCGCATTGATTTTAGAATCCTCGCCCCCTAAGGCACGGCAAGTATTATGGCAACTCGTTGATCAAGATCAGCTCGGGGATATTCTCGATGAGCTCAGTGAAGAGCTAAAAGACCCGCTGATCAGCGCCATGAGCCCTGAGCGGGTCGCCAAGGCCACCGCCAGTATGGATACGGATGATCTGGCTTATATTCTGCGAAGCCTACCTGACGCAGTGTATAAACAAGTATTGCAGTCCATGAGCCTGCAGAACCGCCAACGGGTTGAGCAAGCACTCTCCTATCCCGATGAAACCGCGGGCAGCTTAATGAACACAGATACTGTGACCTTAAGGCCCGATGTCAATATCGATGTGGTACTGCGTTATTTGCGCCAACGGGGCAACCTGCCCGACACCACTGACACCTTATACGTGGTGGATAAGCACGATCGCGTGCTCGGCGGGGTCAAACTTGCCGATCTGCTCACCTGCGATCCCAATACTCATATCAGCAGCATTATCGATACCGATATCGAGAGCATCCCCGTGGGCATGTCCGACAGTGAAGTAGCGCAGCTGTTCGAGCGCCATGATTGGATATCCGCACCCGTGGTCGACAGTGAGGGCAAATTACTCGGCCGGATCACCATCGACGATGTGGTGGATGTTATACGTGAAGACGCCGAACACTCCATGATGGGAATGGCGGGGATGGACGATGATGAAGACACCTTCGCCCCTGTGCTGAAGAGTACTTTCCGCCGTTCACTCTGGCTGACGATTAACCTGTTTGCCGCACTGCTAGCGGCCTCTGTCAGTAATATGTTTGAAGGTACAATCGAGCAATTTGCTACGATTGCGATTTTAATGACAATTGTCCCGAGCATGGGCGGGGTCGCAGGTAATCAAACCTTGGCCCTAGTGATCCGCGGGATTGCCTTAGGCCATATTGGCCAGAGCAATGCTCGCTGGCTGATAGGCAAAGAACTTGCCATTGGCTTTTTAAACGGCCTCATGTGGTCGATTTTAGTCTTTATCGCGGTCTTGGTGTGGAAAGATGATATTGCCCTTGCCAGCCTGATAGGTGGTGCAATGCTCATCAATATGACGGTCGCGGGGCTGGCTGGTGCAAGTATTCCATTGATTTTAAAACGCTTAAAAGTAGATCCTGCGTTAGCAGGCGGTATGGTGCTCACCACAGTCACCGATGTGATTGGCTTATTTGCCTTCCTAGGATTAGCGACCCTGTATTTAATGCACTAACCCCAAATTTGCTCAAGCGAGCAACAAAAATGGCGCAATTGAGCGCCATTTTTAAGCGTCGTTTAGCCATTATTTTTTAGGGGGTTGAAAACCATAATCCGTTAAGATGGCTTGTCCCTCTGGGGACAAAATAAACTCGGCTAACGCTTTAGTAGCGCGATTGGCATCCTTTAATACCAATAAGCCATAGTCTGCACCAACAGCTAACTCTGGTGGTAACGCCACAATCTTAAGGCTAGACACTTCTTTTTGAGCCAGTACCGCATTGGTGCAATAGGTTAAGAATACGTCTGCCTGTTTGTTTTCCATCACCCAACCATAGGGATTGCGATCCTTAGGCGGTTTAGCACTCTCAGGACCCCCCGTCAGCTGTAATGCTTTAGCCTCGAGTATCGATTTGGCATTGGTCTTTATTGCCTCAGCTTTAGCAAATACTGCCCAAGCGTAATCGCCAGCGGGATCGGCTTTGGGCGTCGAAGTCCCGAGTTTAGTTTGCGGTGCGAGCAGGGTGTCTAATAAATTGGCACTGGTTAGTGGTACATCATCTTGAGCAATCGCGCAGAGCTGGTTACGGGCAAACATTTGCACCTTTTCACCCGCTTCAGCATCCACTAATGCCTGCGGATGTTTCATGTTTGCCGAGGCAAAAATATCGACTCGCTCCCCCTCTTGGATCCGCTTAAGCAATAAACCAGAAGGCGCATACTGCGCCGCCACATTGGCTTGGGATTTCACTTGATAAGCAGCAATAATATCGTTCATTGCGGCTTTTAAACTGCCCGCAGCCCTTAGCTCTATGGGGACTGTTGTCGCCTCCGAGTGTGTTGGGGCCCCTTGAACCATACCCGCCATCAATGTAGCTCCTAAACTGAATGCCAGTACTAAGCCCTGTTTTGCCATGCTGTATCTCCTTTGACTCTGCAAAATAGTTATCCTAATTCAAGTAACTACATACAAAACTGGAAAACACCAGCAGGATCAAGTAGAACAACCTTAAGGTAAGATCTAATAGAGATGATTGCGGACAAGATCACTGAAGATATAACTACTTAAGGACAATTTGTCTCTTACGATAAAGTAAAAAGTCGCCCGCAGGCGACTTTAATCGTGATGGCTTATTAACCTGAACTCGGAGTAACGAGTGTCGAAAAACCCAAATTTAAGTTAGACAGAGCAACGCAAAGAGGCCCCAAAAGATGTCTATTCAGCGGCTCAGCTTATCTCGATCTCAGGTTTGTTACTAACCCGTTGGGGTTAACACGATTTCCACACGACGATTTTGGGCACGCCCCTCGGCATTGGCATTAGATGCGATAGGACTCGCCTCCCCCATGCCCTTAGACTTAACGCGAGCGGAAGCTACACCTTTACTCATCAAGTAGTTGCCGACTTCACTGGCACGAACCTGCGACAAACGTAAGTTATAAGAATCAGATCCGCTGCTATCGGTGTAACCTAATACATTCAGTTGGGTCTTGCTGTATTCCTTCGCCACCAGCGCAACAGAGTTAAGTACGCGCTTTGCACCATCGCTTAGCTCGGTTTGATCCACACCAAAAGTCACTTCATTTGGCATGTTGAGAATAATATTATCACCATTGCGAGTCACACTTACGCCTGTTGATGCCAGCTGTTGGCGTAATTTGGTTTCTTGAACATCCATATAGTAACCAATACCGCCACCCAAGGCTGCTCCAGAGGCGGCACCAATTAAGGCCCCTTTACCGCGGTCACTCTTGCTTGACGACGCCACACCAACGGCAGCCCCAGCAACGGCACCAATTAGTGCCCCCGTGGTCGCTTTCGCAGTTTGTTGTTCATTGGTATAGGGATTGACGGTTGTACAGCCAGACGCAATCAAGGCGCTGGTGATCACGACTATCGCAAGCTTAGATGCTGGCAATGATTTGATAGAAGGCTTCATCATTTATGACCTCATAACATGATTGATGATGCTATTTACCTACGAAAAGGCAAAGGGCGTGGTAAGTCGCCAGAAGACACCATGAAAAAATCGCAGTATATAAGCATTCTTTTTCGAGACAATCTTTAATCGTCGCGAAGCATCGTTTATCTGTGATGTAGGCCAAAACAATACCAACTCAATACATCTTCAAACCATTCCGTTAACATTTAGAGTAAAAGCACTGAAATAGTGCAGCCTGCACCGTTTCAGACACCAATAAAAATGCAATCCGTTTAAAACATTTTAATAAGAAACTGATTATTAATGAAAATGTCAAAATTAAAATATTGGCATGATTTTTACATACTAATAAATAGGTAGGCGAGCTAGGTCGACCAAGTCGTACAACTCACTGCCTAATGCAAACTGTTTGACACTGAAGGACGTTAATCTGAATGCCCGTTACTCGGCATGTAAATCGAAGCACAATCCCCAAATGGGATTGAGGAGGAAAAGATGAAACATCTGATGAAATTAATTACCCATTGTCGCCACGAGTTATTGATCTTACGCCATGTAGGACACAGTCAGTGGGATATTGAACAGCGCCACTAACGCACGAAGCAACCTTAAAGGAACCAAGAGAAACCAATACTGATAACAATGACTGAAGAGGAATAATCCATGGGAATCGCCAATCATAGTCTAAAACCTGACGTTATTTTTGAAGTAAAAGTCAAAGGCAGATTACTCTCTGATGTTGCTCGACAGTATGGTCTTTCAGCTAAATCCGTCTACCAATGGGTCAGAGAAAGCGAACAGCAACCTTCGCAGCGGGAATGTGCATTAATGAGTGAAATTGCGCAGCTACAAAAGCGCATTAAGCAACTTAATCATGAATTACGCACTATAGGCTAGACCACCCTAAGTGCACGGTTTGACAAGGTCGGACGCCAACACATAGCGTCTTGAGGTCTGCAAGCGCCATGAGAGATGTGCAAATAACGATAATAACAGCGCCCTTTTATGTCCGGCCTTGTCATCAAATTGATTGAAATTAGGCATATCCCCAAACACCATGAAGATGCAGGATTCAGGGGAAATGTAGCAGTTTAGACAGAGTCGGATGGGTATCTATTATCGCTCCCCAACGACCTAAGATAAAAATCGTACAAATAACAATAATAACTGTGCAATTGACTATCCGGCTCTGTCACTTTGTATCCCTCTGGTTAACGAAGGGTTCGAGGAAGATTTTGGCAAGACTTTAGAGGGAGTCATCTCCCCCAAAGATCAAATATGTGAATTGTACTCCCCCAAGTCACCAACATATTGCCCTCTGGGGTCTTGTCCTTTTATTCACAGTTCAGTGACGATCTCGCTGCTACACGGGTAGTGCGCCATGGCGGTAGTACAGCTTATGACCTGGCATGATTGATTATCACAATGATGAGGAACGAGCAATGATGCCTACACGATGGATTGGGATAAAAAATTAGTTAGTTATACCAATCGTATTAAATATCTGTTCATTCAGCGGGAGTTAAACGGGCTTTAGACAAGGCGAAGGCTTGAAGGCATAGTGGTGCTCTGTCGAAAGCCTTAAACGCAGTATAAAGCACGTTCAACCCCGCCCTTCGGGAGCCTCACAGGCATCTCACTCCTGTGTTACATTGACTTAAAAGGGAATAACCATTTCTTCGTCAATGCGCCTTGGATTGAGATGCCTGTGAGGCTCTGAACTGATTAGATATTTAATGTGATTGGTATTACATAATCGCCCCATAAAAAAGACGCCCATCGAGCGTCAGTTTTTATGGCATGAATGTTAATTAATAACCTTCATTTGCTTCTTGAAGTCGCTGTTTGCGCTCCTGCGCCTCTTCATAGGCGGCTTGAATTTCATCCAATACCGAGTTGACATCGGCATCGGCTAATATTTCGGTAAAGTTGCCCGTTAATAGGGTATCGGGCTTTAGCTGGCCCGACTCAAATAAGGCCCACATTTCTTTGGCATATTGCGTCTTAAGTAGCTCAGGGGCGTACTGACCATAATATTCAGTCATATTATTCACATCCCGCTCTAGCATCCATTTAGCGTGATTATTGGCTGCGGCATCGACGGCTTGGGGTAAATCAATAATGACTGGACCATTGTCATCGACTAAGACGTTAAATTCAGACAAATCACCATGAACTAGGCCAGCACAGAGCATACGTTTGACATAGGTCATCACTAAGGCGTGATCATGGATAGCTTTCTCGGCGCTAAGGCTCACATCATTGAGGCGAGGAGCAACATGACCTTCACTATCTGTGACTAACTCCATTAGTAACACTCCATCGTAGCAGCCGTAAGGCGTCGGAACTCGCACTCCGGCATCAGCCAAACGAAACAGTGCATCCACCTCAGCGTTTTGCCAGACCTCTTCCATTTGTTCACGGCCAAACTTAGAGCCTTTCTCCATAGCCCGAGCACGACGACTATTTCGGACTTTGCGGCCCTCTTGGTAAACCACTGCCTGCTTGAAACTACGTTTGTCCGCTTCCTTGTAAACTTTAGCGCAGCGAATATCTTCACCACAGCGCACGACGTACACAGTAGCTTCTTTACCGCTCATTAACTGGCTAATGACTTCGTCAACCAGTCCTTCATCAACCAGAGGTTGGATTCGTTTAGGAGTTTTCATACCGACCTTATACCTTAGTTAGGCTTAAGATGGAATGTGCGGGGCAAATCTTCATATATAAAGCAGCCTTCTACCAATGATGAATAACAAAACAACAGTAAGAATACCCGAGTTCAGTAAAAACTAAAGCACCAAGCGTAGGAACACAATAGCAAAAACTGCAGGATTTAAAGTCAGTAAACTTGCTGAAAATTAACCCTTATCTCCTTTATCGCCCCTAAATAACGATTTAATCGCCTCATAAGCAACATCGTAAATCTGTCACACCATGACTTAAAAAAACAAAATATTTAAAAATCAAAATTTTAAAAATCGATGCACTAGGGCGTGTTGATGTTTCGAGATTACATTTGGTTCGTTCCACTGAAAATAACTTATCCACCTTTGAGCAACTCAAATAACCGCACAAAGGGCGAAATATACCGCTAGATCTCCCATGTTCTAAGCTTTATGCTGACGCCTCTTTGGTGACTTTTTTGATGATTAAATGCGATATCTTAATTTTGCGTTAGCACTGACCGCTCTTTCCCTTACTCAATGCACGAGTCTTTCACTCGAAGAATGCCGTGATAATGACTGGTACGCTACAGGCTTGGCCGATGGTAACCGCGGTACCACTGCGAGCAAGCTTAACCAATATCAGCAGGACTGCCGAGAATTTAATCTCAAGGTGAATGTAGCCCAATGGCAACAGGGATATCAGCAAGGATTAATCAGCTATTGTTTGCCTGAAAATGGCTACCGTATAGGTTTAACAGGGGAAAGCTACTATGGCGTATGTAGCAATAATCAGTTTGTTGAACGCTATAACCAAGGTCACGAGCAATATCTTGTCAATAAACGGTTAGCTGAAATCGCTGACCGCTTAAATGCTATTGATATTGAAATTAGCAGCATCAACAACAAACTAAACAATCTCAGCGACAAAGCCGAATTACTAAGGCAAAAAAATATCCTGCTAAATGAGAAGAATCATCTTCTAGACGAAAGTTTGCGTCTGCGCCGTGGCGATTTCCGCTTTGAGTTTAGGTTCTAATCCATACAATGCTGAAGCTATCTCACAGCTTAATAGATAGCTTTATCGCAAACATTGGCATTAATAATACTCACTTTATTCACTACACTGATTCTTTTAACCTTAGATACATAAAAGAAAAAACCATAGTAAAGTAGACTTGCCAACGTCCAAGCAATCGCCAAACTCCATAAATCATGACTGATGAAATGTGCACCACGCAGCTCTTGAGCTAACCCAAAAATCGCACCTAAACCAATCCCAAAGAGTAAACCAAACTTTGCATAAGGGCGATGATATTGCTTGAGCACATAATAACTCGCCACCCAAGCAAAGCCTCCGCTCGAATGTCCGCCAGGAAAACACTGCCCAAACTCCGCCCCGTCAGGCAAGTGTGCAAACAGAGAGGAGTGAATCATACGACCACTACATATTGCGATAGGAAAAAAGCTCAAACTTAAGGTGATAGCTGAGGGGGTAGAAAAACCCTATAAGGATGCCTTTATCTGCAATGAGGACTGCAATTACGGCCAAGGCAACCTGTATGGCAAACCGGTTACCCTAGAACAGTTCGAGCGGGACTTTATCAATCTCGCGCCAAAGTAGTTCAACAAAACAAAATGGTTTTAATCATGTGAGTTTCACATGAACTGTGTGATTCATAGAGATCATTTCTCTAATTCAATCTGCAATAAAAAGCCCCCGCAACCTAAATTGCGGGGGTTTTGCAATGAGGGGTTAGCTCATCTTCAAGGATGATTACTTGTAAGTCGCTTCGCGTTTTTTCGCTTCAGCATCCCACTTAGGTAACATGTCTTTCTTGAATGCTTCTTTCTCTGCATTCATCTTTTCCATGTCCATTCCGAGTACTGCTTGAGCCTTAGCTTTAGTCGAAATATCAGGGATAGCAACAGGATCTGTTAAGCCTTTTTTCGCTAACAACTGTGCCAACTTAACTCGAGCATCGGCCGCTTTATTAACAGAAGTACCTAATACGCGCAGTGCTTCTTCAGGAGCGTGAGCTGCAACACCGTGGGAAGCAATCGCCAAATCCCAGCGCCATTGAGCGTGACGGATATCTGTCAGAATCGGCTTCATTTCAGCTTCAGTAGCACCTAACTCCCATGCTTTAGCCGCTTCGAAGTGCGCTTTCACTAATTGCTCTTCCGCTTTGAGTTTCATTTCTTTCACTTTAGCTTTGCGCTCATTAGTGACGCCAACTAAAAACTCTTTGGTTTGGCTGTGGCAAGTGGCACAGGTTTCTTCGAAACGGTCAAATGGGTTACCGACTTTATGGTCAGTAAACTTCTTACCTTCAGGGCTAGTCACTTTAGGCATATGACAGTCAACACAGCTGACATTATTTTTACCATGAATACCGAGTTTCCAAGTTTCATACTCGGGATGCTGGGCTTTTAACATTGGCGTTTTAGACAGTGCGTGAGTCCAATCAGAGAACTCAATGCCATCATAGTAAACTTCCATTTGATCAACTGTTACGCCCATATCCCAAGGGAATTTGACCCAGCCTTTTTTGTCGTCTTTTTTCTCAAAATAGTATTCAACGTGACACTGGGCGCATACCATTGATTCTTTATCTTGCTTAGAAGCTTTGCTAAATGGCGTACCAATTGCGTCTAATGCGCGATCAACATAAGGACGAGAAATACGTAACTTTGGTGAACCTTTTTCGTGACAATCGCTACAACCAATAGTGTTAGTCACTTCTGGGCCACCTTTCGCCCACTTACCTTTGAAGTAACCGTCTTCACCTTGCTCTTCAATTAAACGAGGGACATCAGGACTTTTACAGCTCCAGCAGGCCATAGGTAATGGACCATCTTCCGCATTTTTTGGCGCGCCAGTACGCAAGGTATTACGTACGTCAGTCACGGCATACATGTGGCCACGAGGGGCTTTATAATCTTTGGCAAATGCATAGCCTGCCCACAGGATCACCATATTAGGGTCCTGCTCTAGCGCATCAACAAGCTCTTCACTCTTTGCGGTGTCATGCCAGCTATTGTATTGATTTTTAAATTTATCTTTATAAACTTCGTTGCGTGGCTCAGTTTTATCACTTGCCATAGCCCCCGCAGCCATAAAGCTGGCGGCAACCAATGCACTTAATGCAAAGGTCTTACCTGTCATCTTCTTCATCATCTCATCTCCGCGTTGTATTTTTGTTGTAAAACACGACATCTCCAGCGCCAAAGTTAGTAGCTAAATACCGCTAAAAATATACCTCTAAGGGGGTATCTGAAACGAAGTTTGCGCTAGATCAAAATGTAATAGTGTTGTTGTTCACATTTCTATGCTTTTGTTAATGTAATACATTATTTTCTAATGTAAAAACACGGCTAAAGTACCATTAGCTCAAGCGCCACAAGGTATTCGACATATGAAACGAGGCAGTCTTACCTCAAAAATTCTGGGTTTAATGTTAGTACTGATTTTGCTTTCTAGCAGCCTAGCGATTTTCGCAATCATCAATTTGTCATACAGCTTAGGCGATGCGAAAGCCATTAACGCTTCGGGTTCACTGCGGATGCAAAGCTATCGGCTGATGTTTTACGCCAATTCTGGTAGTGAAGCCGCCCAAGAAAAAATCACCGAGTTTGAAAACACGCTGCATTCTGAAGCACTACAACCCTCCACGAGTTGGTTAAGCCCTAAAAAAATAGCCGAACAATATCAGCTTGTTATCGATAAATGGCTGGTGATGAAGTACTACATAGAGCAAGAAAACTCCCGCGACTACGCCGCCTCGCTCAAGGACTTTGTCGATACCATTGATTTATTGGTATTGGAAATGGAGCACCACGCCGCTTTTAAGTTGCGACTTCTCGCTGCGAGCCAAATTTTTGGGCTTGGGCTTATGCTCGCCATTGCCTTTTTAGCGGTACGCTTTACCAAACGTAAAGTGGTTGTGCCCTTGCAACAATTAATGGAGTCTGCCAATACGATTTCTAAGGGCAACTTTGAGATCGAAATGCCCGAAACCGAATACATAGAACTCACCGCACTGACCGATGCGCTGCAAAAAACGGCGCGTGAACTCGCCACACTCTATGGCAACTTAGAATCCCAAGTGGCTGAAAAAACCTTAGCACTAACTCGGGCCAATAATGAGTTAGCATTTTTATACGATACCTTGTTAACACTCAATGCCAAGAAGTTGGACTATAAAGCACTCAAAGCGGCGTTAAATCAGCTGAAAGATTATGAGTCTATCGACTATTTAAGGCTGATTATCCAGTATCCAGAACAGGAACTCGAAATGATTGAGGCTAATGGTGGCTGGCCAGAAAGCCCTGACAACAGCACACGTTTTCCGCTGCAATTTGAACAGGCTGATTTAGGTTATTTAGAACTTATCTCTGCGCTGGATATCAATACTCCGCTGTTTAAGAACTTTGCCATCATGTTAACTCGCTCCATCGTGATCCATAACGCCACCGAGCAAAGACAGCAGTTAGCCCTAATGGAAGAGCGTGGCGTCATCGCAAGGGAATTACATGACTCGCTCGGACAAGTACTTTCCTTCCTCAAAATTCAAATTAGTTTATTGCGCAAAAACTTAGATGATAGTTGCCGCAGCCCTGCGGTTGAGGTGCAACTCACCGAAATCAATGAAGGTGTCAGCACCGCCTATGTACAGCTGAGGGAGTTGTTATCCACCTTTAGATTAACCATCAAGGAACCCAATCTGAAGCATGCGATGGAAGCAATGCTTGAGCAACTTAGGGCAAATACTGATATCAAGATCCATCTCGATTATAAGCTATCTCCACAATGGCTTGAGGCAAAACAGCATATCCATATTTTGCAGATCACCCGTGAAGCAACCCTCAATGCCATCAAGCATGCCAATGCAAGCCATATCAATATCCGCTGTTACAAGGATGACAGTGGCATGGTTAATATCAGCGTGAGTGATAATGGTGTCGGCATTGGTCATATTAAAGAGCGGGATCAACACTTTGGTATCGGCATCATGCATGAACGTGCCAGCAAATTAGACGGTGAGGTTGTATTTAGTAGCAATGATACTCACACTAATAGCACTGCCACGACTGCACTGCATCATCAAGAAAATCCAGACTCGCCCCTTGAGTCCCACAACACAGCAAATTTATCACAGGGAACCATAGTCACTTTAATCTTCCCTTCCCAACAGGAGCATACACATGGGTAAACCTTATTCAGTTCTGGTGGTGGATGACCACCCACTCCTTCGTAAAGGTATTTGCCAACTAATCACCTCAGACCCCGACTTTAGCCTCTTCGGTGAAGTAGGCAACGGTTTAGATGCCTTAAGCAGCGTTGCAACCGACGAGCCAGACATCGTGTTACTCGATCTGAATATGAAGGGAATGACGGGCCTCGATACCCTCAATGCCATGCGTCAAGAAGGCGTGACTTCACGGATTGTCATCCTTACAGTTTCGGATGCAAAACAAGATGTTATTCGCCTTTTACGTGCAGGAGCCGACGGTTATTTACTTAAAGATACCGAACCGGATCTCCTTCTTGATAAACTCAAAAATGCCATGTCAGGCCACAGGGTGATCAGCGAAGAAGTCGAAGAGTATCTGTACGAGCTTAAAAATACCGCCGATGAGCAAGAATGGGTTTCAAGCTTGACACCAAGGGAGTTGCAAATCCTGCAACAACTGGCAGAAGGCTTAAGCAATCGAATGATTTCAGAACACTTACACATCAGTGAAGGCACAGTGAAAGTGCATGTCAAAAACCTGCTGCGTAAGGCCAATGCCAAGTCGAGAACCGAAATGGCGGTCAGGTATCTGAACAACTAACGCTTCAAATTTAGTGATTCAGCACTAAGATCCAAAGAATAAAGGCAATCAATCGATTGCCTTTATTAACTACCGAAATTGAAAGCAGAGCTATCGCCCCGTTTGCACAAATTGATACCAACTTAACAGGGCTTCCTCTAAATCCTCTAGGCCACAATAGGCTTCCGATTCCGCATCGTAGAGGGACATCGATTCCTCGAGTTCATACTCTTGCTCAAACCCTAAAGCATTGGCATAAATACGTGCCTGTTCTTCATCCAGGTCAAGGGAGAGATCGCCGCCAATTAACCGCCAAGAATCACGCTTACCCGATTGAATTTCTTTGATAATATCGAGCACTTGTTGAATTTTGGCTAACTCTGGACCTAACTCTTCTGAAAACCATTGGCCCAGCACTTCATGGTCCATACTAAAGCTGGCTAAATACGTGCCCGTCAAACTGTTACGCCGAAATTCGTATTCCATTTTTTCTTCTCAATACATGACAACTAAGCCTAATTTTAATGTATTTCATCCTAACTCGCTTGGCCAGCAATTTACCCTCAACCCTCAGTAGCTATTATCAACACAAGCATCGTCTAGACTTCATTTTAACAACAAAATCAGTTAGCTTGACCCCATGATTTAGTAAGATATGGAATGCCTAATGCACGATGGATTTATCTACAGCTTAGTACTTAGCGGCGCGCGCGCAGGGTCAACCTTAACCCCAGAAGAACTTGAAAACTGGGTTCCTAAAGATGGACTGCTCTGGATTCACCTACGTTATCGCCATAAAAAAGCCCGCCACTGGGTGCTAAACAGCGGCTTGAATAAAGTCGAAATCGATGCCCTACTCGCTCAGGATACTCGCCCGCGGGCCGTGCTGGCTGGCGAAGGTGTTTTGCTGGCCCTGCGCGGGGTGAACTTAAACCCCAATTCAGCCCCAGAAGACATGGTGGCCGTCCGTATTTATGCAGATAACCAGCGAATCATCTCCACCTGCGATCGTGAACTGCTCTCAGTCAAAGATGTTGCCGAACTCATTATGGAAGGTGCAGGTCCCACCACCACAGGGGACTTTATCCTTGCAGTTTGCGAAAGGCTAACCACCCGCAAAGTGGATTTTATCGATACACTTGAGGAACAGCTTTTAGAATTAGAAGAACAAGTTGTCTCTGGCAATGTGAAAGATTTACGCACAGATATCGCCGAGCTACGCAGACAAACCGTGGCGCTACGCCGCTATTTAGGGCCACAAAAAGAAGCATTCGCTAAGATGCTGTCGGAGCAATTTGTGCTCTTTAACGAGCCAGAAAGACTGAAGATGCGCGAAACCACGGATAAGCTGATTCGCACCATTGAAGACTTAGACGCCCTGCGCGATAGGGCCAATGTGACCCAGGAAGAATTACTCAGCCAACAATCGGAGCAGCTAAACAAGCGCTTGTATTTCTTATCCTTAGTCTCGGCCATTTTCTTGCCGCTGAGCTTTTTAACCGGCCTACTTGGGGTGAATATTGGTGGCATTCCCGGTGCGGATAACACTTGGGCCTTTGCCACCTTTTGCGGCATTCTTATCTCGCTGGTCGCCCTGCAAATGGCACTCTTCTATCGCTTTAAGTGGTTATAGACTGGAATAAAAAACGCCAATCTCATCATTGGCGTTTTGTTTTACCCATTGCCATTACTGTGGCAACTCAAACAGATTGGTCATGACTTTATATAACTCAGTACCTTGATGTACCGACGCCGAGGCAAAGTGCAAAATAGGTACACAGTCCTGCGGCAAACTTAGCACCGTTAGCTCCTGTTCACTGCCATATAAATCAAGCCGCAGCAGATTGACTAAGGTCTCACCCGCCGCCAGTGGCTCTCCCACGGGCGCCACATATTCCACCAAGCCCGCCATCGGCGCATGGTACTTTTTATAGTCCTTAAGATAACAGCCAAAACGCGGCATCTTTGCGGGCGCGACTCGCTCGGCGATCACCCCACGATGACTCAAGTAGGCCAAAATCCCCATGGCATCGACTAAAGCATCCTCAAGGCAAATGCGTTCTTGACTCGCAAGTTCTAAGGTAAAGGCCGAAACGGCAATCTCGAGCTCTCGCCCCTGCGCTTTCGCCACTTCACTCAATTGCCACCAAGGACAAAATGCCGCTTCATCCATAGCCCCGCCAAAACTATTGGGGATCACTAAGGTGTAAGGAATCGAGAAAAACTGCGCCGCCGCAATTTCATATTCTGGGCAATACAAATGTTTACAGGATTTAGGCCCGGTATGCAGATCCAATACTATATCCGCCTCGTGGGCCATGGCCTGCAGGTTAACCGCTAATCTGTGACCCGTGGTCACGCCCCACTCATTGCGTAAACGCTGCTGACACGCCTCGACTAGGGTGCTGCGATAAGCTTGAATAAGTTCGCTATCGCTCAGCTCAGCATGCTCACGGTACCAAGCGGGTAAATCTATCGCGTGATTTAAGTACTCGCGGTTCCAGTTTGCCCCTGTAATAGGGTCAAAACGCCCTAGCGTAAACTCGCCACTCTTTTGATTAATCCCCAGCGGATTCGCTAAGGGCACTAAGGTGATTTCCCCTAAGATGCCACAGCGCTCAAGCTGCTTCATCAATTGATAGATCACCGCATTACCTTGCACCTCAGCGCCATGGACATTGGCTTGAATATACACTTTAGGTCCAGAGGCATGACCATTTGGCTTAAAGTGGTAAATCGGCAGGGTGAGTGCTTGCCCAGCGGCAAGCTCCCCAATTTGCAGAGACGATGTTGTCGGCAACATACTAAACGCCTTCAAACAGATTTTCGTGCAACGCTTTAACCACTTGCGCGGCTTCGGATTCGGCCACTAATACGCACAAGTTATGCGGGCTAGCGCCTTGGCAGATCATGCGCACATTGTGGGGTTCGAGCACTTCAAACACTCGGCGACAAATGCCAGCAGTGGTGGCTATGCGGTTACCGATAATGGCAACCAGTGCTAAACCATCTTCAACACGTACACGGCAATGTTGTGATAATTCTTGCAGCAGCGCTTCGCTCAACAACCCTTGGCCGCTCGAATCAGAGCCAGTTTTATCTAGGGTCAGGGATACGTTAACTTCGGAGGTGGTAATTAAATCCACACTGATCTTATGTCTTGCTAAGGTCGCAAAGGTCTCGGCCAAAAAGCCCTGTGCATGCAACATTTGCAGGCTGTGTAAATTCAGCAGGGTTTGATCACGGCGCAGTGCAACCGCACGAAACACTGGCGCATCTTCAACCTGATGGCGGATCCAAGTCCCGCCTTTTTCTGGCTCCTTGCTTGACCCCACAAACACTTGAATTTGTTGACGCACTGCAGGAAGAATCGTCGCAGGATGCAGCACTTTAGCACCAAAGGTTGCCATTTCAGCTGCTTCGTTAAAGCTGATTTCGGCAATTGGATGGGCGTTTGGTGCAAGCCGTGGATCAGTCGTGTAAATCCCCGCCACATCGGTCCAAATCTCAACCGCGGAGGCTGTTAAGGCTTCGGCTAACAGTGCCGCAGAATAGTCGCTACCGCCACGGCCAAGCGTGGTGGTTTGTCCAGCCTCATCCGAACCAATAAAGCCTTGAGTCACAATCACTTGTTCTGATAACAGCGGCAGTAAATGCTCACGTGAGAGAATGGCAATTTGCTCAACCTGTGGCTCGGCGCGGCCAAAATGGCTGTCGGTGCGAAGCACTCTGCGTACATCGAAGGCACTTGAATTAGCGCCTTTTTCCCGTAATACCGCCGCAAATAATGCCGACGAACACTGCTCCCCAAGGGACAATAACTCATCCATGGTAGCCTTGCTGCGCTGAGATGCCAGCGCTTCGCTCAATACCGCCATACGGCTTAACAGCTTATCTAATGCCGCGGCAACATCGTTGGGGCGACCGAGTTTATCTAAGATTGCGTATTGAATTTGCGCGATTTGTTTTAAGCGCTGCAAACGACCATCGTCGTTAATCGACTCTTGGGTGAGCTCAACCAAAAGGTTAGTCACGCCACTGGAGGCGCTAACCACCACTAAACGGCAATCGGGATTACCCAGTACGATATCGGCACAGCGATTCATTGCGCCGTAATCGGCAACTGAGGTTCCACCAAATTTAGCGACAACAAGAGACATTAACGCACCTCCGCAAAAGCAAGAGATACGGCACAAACTTGAATAACAGATTGATTAACTAACATGATTACGCTCCGAACTAACTTCGTTCGAAGAGCCTGGTGCTCAATGATACGCACCCCAAAAGAAGGGAAACAGCAATCGTCACCAGAAGCTCTCCACCAATTACAGGTGACAATCGTTAGGATTCAGCCTAAGCGACCGACATAAACATGCAGCAACCACATCTATGCCTCGGCGTTAATCTCCCTCATCAATCATCGCTGGAGTTTGTGCTCCTCTGATTGACTACCTAGTTAACGCTCCTCTTCTGTTCCTTTCCGCCGGAAAGGGACGAAAAAAGTAGCAATAAACCCCTAATGAAGTCAATGCTAATTTCACACCTGATAAACAAATTCAATAAACGCTTTTAAAAACAATGGGGATTTATGGACAAAAGCAAAAAGAAACGAGGAAACAGTATAGGCTTGATGTGGAATGCAATAGATTGAAAAAAACTCACCAAGCCTTGCTGTGAGGGAGCAAAGCCTAGTCAGAAAAAATAGCTAAAAAAGAGTAAGCTGAAGTTAGGTGACCAAGTCTGGCAGCTCATAAACTAAGCGGACATAATCGTTAAATCTGCCTAAACACACTTCGTTATATCCGGCTAAAGTGCAAGGCACTAAACTCACCTCGCCCTTTTCCACCATGTAGATGGCATATTGATTAAACTTTTTCCCTAATTGTAATGCCATGTTTCTGTCAATAAAAACGGCCCAACTCTTCTCCATATGGGATAAATCAGGCGATGCACCGATAAGTGCGCGATAGGGACAGCCTAATAATTCAATTTCACGAAGTAGTTGACGGTCGAGTAAACGGTTTTGGCTGGAACTAAGGAGGGTTGAAGCGGGATTATGGGCGGTAATTACAGCAAAAGAAAAATTACAGGATAATGCTTGAGTAAGCAAAAACAACGGCGTTTGATAATGCTGCCACAAATCTTGAGTCATGTTGTCCATTGGTTGTCTAGTCGAAAAATGAACCCGACGTAGTTTAGCAGAGCATCTCAAAAATCCAAAGAGGCGTGAACTCGCTCACAAGAATTAGAAATACATTAGTTATACTAATCAATAACTAAAGTAAATATCATGGAAAATCCACACCTAGGCCAGAAATTTGTTAACATTTCATTTGTTAACAAATGCCTAAAACGAGTACAATGTCGTCATTGGCCAGTTAAGCAGATAACATTAAGTTTGCTTAATCTTGACAAGGGTTTGTTAGATTCCTCGGCGAAATCACCTTATGCTGGCCGGACATCTTTTAAAATGTGTTCTACATTTGATTTATCATTTAAACATTTTAAAAAAAACAATAGTTAAGGAACTATTTTTAACTATTGCTTATCGAAGTTGATACTGGTTACGTTTTATCGTATTACACTTTAAACGTTCACTTATATACATCCTGACGTGTAGCCGTGAAGATCTTCCCTTTGAAGCACTGAGCAGTGAGTGGAAGTATCAACATTTTATGAATATAAGAATCCGATGTAAGTGATTCTTATGGTTAGAATATTGGTTAAAATTTAGGTAATTAATATGCAAAATCCGCACATTCTGATCGTTGAAGATGAAGCCGTTACCCGTAACACGCTAAGAAGTATTTTCGAGGCAGAAGGGTATGTGGTAACTGAGGCCAATGATGGCGCAGAAATGCATAAGGCTATGCAGGAAAACAAAATTAACCTCGTGGTTATGGACATTAACCTACCAGGTAAAAACGGTCTGTTGTTGGCACGTGAATTACGTGAAATCAACAACATCGGTCTGATCTTCCTGACAGGCCGTGACAACGAAGTCGACAAAATCCTTGGACTTGAAATTGGCGCGGACGATTATATTACCAAGCCGTTCAACCCACGTGAATTGACGATTCGTGCTCGCAACCTTCTGACTCGTGTGAATAGCGCTGGTAACGAAGTCGAAGAAAAGAGCTCTGTCGAATACTATCGTTTCAACGATTGGAGCTTAGAGATCAACAGCCGTTCTCTGGTGAGCCCACAGGGTGAATCTTACAAACTGCCACGTAGCGAATTCCGCGCTATGCTGCACTTTGTTGAAAACCCAGGCAAAATCTTAACTCGTGCCGATCTACTGATGAAGATGACTGGCCGTGAGTTAAAGCCACACGACCGTACTGTTGACGTGACTATCCGTCGTATTCGTAAGCACTTCGAAAGCTTGCCAGATACGCCAGAAATCATCGCCACCATTCACGGTGAAGGCTACCGTTTCTGCGGTAACTTAGAAGACTAATCTTCAACTTACTGTTTGAACGTTATAAAAAAACCAGATCCTAGGATCTGGTTTTTTTATCTCTGCTAAATAGGTTTTATCACCGCTAAATAAAGCAAACTTGAAAACTCAAATTACCGCTAGATATCGTGTGTCAGATAAATCTCGAGTGTTTAGCAATTAACTTAACTCTGTACGGTTTAATGAATACGGTTAAAAAGTGCGGTTAAATAAGTGCGCTTAACTAAAAAAACCATCCAAAATAAAAAGAGTGAGAACGTTGCCCCACTCCTTTAAAAACATCACCCTTTACAATACCAATCGTATTAAATATCTGTTCATTCAGCGGGAGTTAAACGGGCTTTAGACAAGGTGAAGGCTTGAAGGCATAGTGGCGCTCTGTCGAAAGCCTTAAACGCAGTATAAAGCACGTTCAATCCCGCCCTTCGGGAGCCTCACAGGCATCTCACTCCCGTGTTACATTGACTTAAAAGGGAATCACCATTTCTTCGTCAATGCGCCTTGGATTGAGATGCCTGTGAGGCTCTGAACTGATTAGATATTTAATGTGATTGGTATAAATACCAGTCTATATAAATGCCAACCTAACGCGATGTTATTTGCCGTTTTTAAGCTGTCTATCGAGGAAATCCGCCAGCGAGCGATATAAGTGGTTACGCACCTTTTCGCCACGCATTGAATGCTTAGAACCTGGATAATCAATCATTTGAAACAACTTGCCTTCGTCCTGCAACGCCTTATAGACGCGAGTACTGTTTTCAAACAACACGTTATCATCGGCCATGCCATGGTACATCAATAGCCCCGACTGATAGTTTTTCACATAGGGGAACACGCTACTGGCTTCGTAACCTTGCTCATTGCTTGCGGGATGGGCTAAATAACGCTCGGTGTAATGGGTGTCGTACAAGCGCCAATCGGTGACGGGCGCGCCCGAAATCGCCGCTTTAAAGTAATCCGGCGCCTTAAATAAACTCATCAAAGCCATATAACCGCCGTAGCTGTGGCCATAGATAGCCACATTATTGCTATCGACAAAGGGCAAGCTGCGCAGATAATCGACGCCAACCTTTTGGTCATTGACTTCCGCTTCGCCCAAGTGACGATAAATCACTTGCTCAAACTGAGTGCCTCTGTGGGCACTGCCGCGGTTATCCAGTTGAAATACCACATAACCTTGCTGAACTAAGTATTGGGTAAAGTAATCCTGCTCACTCCAACTATTGGTCACCAACTGCGCATGTGGGCCGCCATACACGCGCACGACTACGGGGTATTTTTTGTTCGCATCGAAGGGCACAGGTTTAAAGAGACGCGTTTGCAAGACTTGCCCATCTTCCGCCTTAAGTTCTTTAAACTCAGGCTGTTGCCAAAGGCCAGCATAGTCATACAAAGGATGACCGGCCTTGACTTGGTTTTGCTCAACCCAGGCCAAATGCTGGCCCTTATCGCCGTGTAAACTGATCTGTGGGGGCTGAGATAAGCTATTGAAATAATCTAGATACACGCTTTGATTATCGGCAAATACCGGATCGTGCATCCCCGCCTCGCTGCTCACGCGCTCAACCTTGCCGCCCGCTAACGGCACACGGTAAAGGTGTTTTTCGATTGGGGTATCTTTGCGGCCGGTGAAATACACCCAACCTGCGGTTTCATCAATATATTCCAGCTGATCGACCGCCCAATTGCCCTCGGTCAATTGCGCCTTAAGCTTACCTTTTAGGTCAAAAAGATAGAGATGATTAAAGCCATCACGCTCCGAGGCCCAAATAAAAGCCGATTGTTGCTTTAAGAAGTGCAAGTCATTGTTAAGATTCACCCAAGCCTCGCTGCGCTCTTTGACTAAGGTTTTCGGCTTGGTCAGCGCATCGAGTGCCACCAGTTGTAAGTCTAATTTTTGCTGATCGCGGCTCTGCCACTGGAAGGATAAATGCTTGCTATCCGGCAACCAATCAACCCGTGGCAGGTAAATATCCTTATTTTTATCATCGCTTAAGGTTACCCAATTGATGGCTTTATTATTAAGCGTTACTACACCGAGTTGGATCTCGACATTGTTTTTACCCGCGGCCGGATAACGCTGCTCGGTAAGCTTAATGCCATCGGCATAGATTTCATTGCGGGTGACTAACTCAACGCCCGATTCATCGATGCGGGTAAAGGCAATGGCCGACTCATCGGGCGCCCACCAGTAACCCGTCATACGATCCATTTCTTCCTGCGCCACAAATTCTGCCATGGCATTTTTAATCGCACCGCCACCATCTGTGGTCATGGCCTCAAGCTTTTTAGTCGCCAGATCTAATACATACAGATTTTGATCACGCACGAAAGATACAAAGTTGCCCTTGGGCGATAGACGAGCATCGGTAGCAAAGCCTTCGCCAATCGGCAGTAAGCTAACGCTGTTATCCGCCAAGGAGAAGTAATACAAATTGCCCGCGGCGGGGATCAACAGTGCCTTACTATCGTCGGCCCAGAAATATTCCATAATGCCTTCGCCATAAATCCGTTGGCGTTCGCGGCGGGCCTTTTCTTCATCGGACAATTCATTGCTCGCCAACTTATCGGCATTCAGCAACAGGCTCGATTTTCCTGTTTTAACATCCATTTGCCAGAGATCGTAAAAGTTTTGGTTATCTTTACGACCCGCAAGATAGGTCACCCTTTGGCCATCGGGGGATAACTTTAATCCACGGGGACTGGTGCCCGCCAAGGCGGGTGAAGCATTCATCCGCTCGATAGTGAGTGGCGTCATGCCGCCCTCAAGCGCATAGGCAGAAGCTGTGGTAAGGCTAGAAATCATGGCCAGTTGACTCGCAATCAATAGGGATGAAGCGCCCAACTTCACGGCGCGCAGGGAAGAAGCTAACCCATTTTTAGTCATTATTATTCCTTGGAAGCATATTCGCCTTAGGTGGCGATTAAAAAACTGCCGCCATTGTGCCAGAGGCCAAGCCTAAATAAAAAGCACAGGCAATATACAGATACAAATTAGCTGGCAAACTCCATTACTTAGCTTAATTTTCAAGGTAACCCACTCAGCCTGACACAAAGGGATAGCCCTCTTGGCTTAAATTGATTAAAACCCACAGCAACATCGCTGAAATTGTCGACTAACTGAGTTATTATTCGCGGCAAATAATGAAATTGACCTCAATGTTGAACCCCTAAAGGACCTAACATGCAGACTCTTGCCCAACACTTAACCTCAAAGGCACTGAACGAATCCCTCGCGCAACTGATTTTGACCTTAGCCGACACCTCAAAAGCCATCAGCCATGCCGTACGCCACGGTGCCTTAGCTGGCGTGTTAGGCGCGACCGAACAGGAAAACGTGCAAGGTGAAACCCAGAAGAAACTGGATATCATCACCAACGATATGCTCAAAGATGCATTAAAAGCCGACGGAACAGTGCGCGGCCTCGCCTCTGAGGAAGAAGATCATGTAGTGGAAGTCAGCGCCAATGGTCAATATCTAGTGTGTTTCGACCCTTTAGATGGTTCATCGAATATCGATATCAACTCGCTGGTCGGCACGATTTTCTCTGTCCTGCCCGCCCCTGCTGGCGAGCTAACTGAAACGAGCTTTTTACAATCGGGCCGCAATCAGTTAGCCGCAGGTTATGTGCTCTACGGCCCATCAACTATGCTCGCGCTCACCACAGGCCAAGGCGTGCAACTCTTTACCCTGCACCCAGAAACCAACGAATTTTTACTGACCAACGCAGCCATGAGCATCAGCCCAGACACCCAAGAGTTCGCCATTAACATGTCGAACCAACGTTTTTGGGAAGCGCCAATGCAGACCTATATAGCCGATTTACTGCTCGGTAAAATTGGCCCGCGCGAAAAATCCTTCAACATGCGCTGGATTGCCGCCATGGTGGGCGACGTGCACCGCGTACTTTCTCGCGGCGGTATTTTTACTTACCCAACCGACAATAAAGATCCGAAAAAGCCATACAAGCTGCGTTTAATGTACGAAGCCAACCCAATGGCCTTGTTAGTCGAGCAAGCTGGCGGTAAGGCCTCTACTGGTTATGAAACCATTCTGGATATTCAACCAACACAAATTCACCAACGCGTTGCGGTTATCCTTGGTAGCGCCAATGAAGTGGACGCTTGCCTAAGCTACCATGGTTTGGATTCTCGTAAATAAAGAGCGCGAAGAACCTGATTTAGACTAAGCCGAATCGCTTAGATTTTGATTTTTATGATAAAAGCCACTGACCACAGTGGCTTTTTTGTTGTCGCGGAATGCGACATTCATTTTAAAATGCGGCCTAACGGCCGAAGTGAATCAAAGTCGTGGGTCTTCAACCCACACCCGACCAAGGAGGACTGCTCGTCCTATCCTCCTTGGATGCTCCAAGACGCCCCTAGCGAAGTTACATGCATTAGAGACTGGCCTAGGCCTTATGGATAAATTGCTGTCGCTTCCGAAGGATGCGTCCCTGCACCTGCGAAAGCTAGCCGGTCATCCATGACCGGACTCACGCAATTTATTCCAACGCCCTGCGGCAACTTCGCAGGGGAAGGAGAACTCCTGAGGCTTTGGAGTTGTCTGCACGCCATGAAAAACAACCAAAGCAATACCTACCATCTCCTTTAGAAAATTTAACAATGGGTGGCAAGTGAAATCCGTTAGGTAATCCGT
This sequence comes from Shewanella cutis, assembly GCF_022410515.1. GTDB lineage: Bacteria > Pseudomonadota > Gammaproteobacteria > Enterobacterales > Shewanellaceae > Shewanella > Shewanella cutis. Next base: position 970,656 of record NZ_JACSDI010000001.1, read on the forward strand.
TAGAACTTAGAACCAACGCAATTGCGCCAATATTTCGTTTTGATATTGTTCGGCTACTTCTTCGAATCTTTCATACTTCCCGCCGAACATACCTGCTTGAATTGGCCCCCAATTGTTTTTGCTATGAGCAGCCTCTTTTCTCAATTTTTCAAATGGAGAGGTTCCATGCCTACGATTTTTCCATCCAAATCGCCCTACGGGTCCCCATAAGCGTTTATCTGCTTGCTTATTAAGATCAGCCACAGCTAACGCAAACAATATTTCGAACTCATCAAAGAGCTCCTCGTACCCCTTGCCAAGAAAAAGTAAGTCATCCAGTTCTGGTTGAATCAGCTTATATAGATACTCACTAATTGGCGTGTAATTTCGTTCGTGGTCAGGAATTCTTTTGAAAACGTTAACTAATTCACTTACAGCGTTAGCAACTCTAAGAGCGAAAAATGGATCGCCGTTATCGTAATCAGAGGAGCCCAGTTTAGTGTAAAAAATTGACGCAAGACTCTTATAGTTTTTTCCTTCTAAAGCCGCGATTCCCGCATGGTACATCACTAAAAGAAGGGGGTACCATCTAAGGTTTACCCATACGACTAATCCGCCGCGATTCTCAATCAAGCGATCACAAGACCTTGAGATGATCTTCGTAAGTGAACCCAACTGTTCTTCACTTGCCCAATAAGACAAGCACGCCACAATCATTGAAAGATCTTTTGTGTAAAGTTCATATGATGAAATACGCTCAAGCAACTCCTCATTAGAAAAATTTCCACTGGTAGCAAAGCTATCTTCGCTTGTTGCAGATAGGAATCGGCGAACTTCTTCGATCGCAAAATCATGAAGTTTAATCTGAGAGTTATTTGAAGATATCAATTCCTTGGTATATTCGACTTTTTCATCTGTTGTTTTTGAAGTCCTTATTTCATCTACATAGGGTATTGTAATAAGTTCATCTGTATTCTTAGTATCATCTTGTGCATTTTTGTTAACAGGTATTGATACGATAAAGTCACCATCACCATCAAACTGACCATAATGTGGTGTTTGCTCAGAATTAATGTCATTCGCTACTTTTGAGTAAACATAACTCATTAAACCACTAGCAGTGATAACTCCATATTCATTCGCAGCCTTTCCCCTGAGCCCTTCAATAAAGTGACCGGTAAAAATGGAATGATGAGGCAAAGGGCCACCTGCATCTGCTACGACTTCGTTAGCCTTACCAGCGGTAATTACTTGCCTAGAAAACCTTTGGTACATGTCTCTAAGAAATCTACTGCTACCTGGTCTTAGGTCTCGATGAACAGCAAGCCCTCCATAACAAGCGTCCATTACAAAAAGTATATGCTTGGCTCTAATCAATTCAGCGTTTCGTGTTAGCTCGTCCCAACGGATGAAAGTCGAGTAGTCACTCATGTCTGCATCATAAGGAACTAGATAGCCGACATCGCCTTTTATTCCTGATTTTGTATGGCCGTGACCAGCAAAGAAGACAAATAAACGGTCATCTACTTTAACGTCGTCATTGGTAAAGCGTAGAAATGATTTGAGGATATTAGATTTTGTCGCATCTTGATCGGCAAGGTACGAAACATCCTGCTCTTCAAAACCAAGCTCATTTATTAGTATGTTTCGCACTTCATGAGCATCACTCACTGCATACTCTAAGGGCGAAGCATTTGCGTATCGGTTTATCCCTATGACCAATGCTCTGCTGGTCTCATACTTCTGCTGAAGTATAAATTTCAAATCACGCACTGAATTTATTCCTTTTGTGCTCCAACGCCCGCTTCTAGTGAATCCCCAGATAAATTCGATGAGATTCAAATAAGTAGACACGTATGATACTGTTGACCTATTCAATTTCGCCAAAAATCTACTAGTTCCAACATCATGCGTGATATTGGCATATTACACGATTTACTCAAAAAACAATGCCCTCAAATACACCAAAAACGCCTTAATTCTCTGATGGTTGCCGGAAAGAGGGAAAGATCGGACAGGTGCAACTCTTTAAGACTAACGGCTAACACCAAGGCAACAGAAGTTCACCTTCCCCTGCGAAGTTGCTGAAGGGCGTTGAAGAAAATCGCGTGAGCGAGGCATGGATGCCTCGCTAGCTTTCGGGGTACAGGATGTACCATCGGAAGCGTTAGCGATTTTCGAATAAGCACGAAGCCACTAACTAATGCATGTAACTTCGCTAGGGGCGTCTTGGAGAATCCAAGGAGGATAGGACGAGCAGTCCTCCTTGGTCGGGTGTGGGGTGAAGCCCCACGACTTTGATTTACCTCGGCCGTAAGGCCGCAATGACTTTACATCCACATAAACAAGTGTGGGATTTCCCCCACAACTTTGACCTACCTCGGCCGTAAGGCCGCAAGACTAACTTGCAACACAAAGATTTTGCTGAATCTTCCAACGACGTTCCATGAGTGGAATCGAAAACCCATAACATACCACCACAATCAAAGGTTGAAGCTGAAAACTCAACTCAGGCCACAACATAAAGGCAGCCACGCAAGCCACTGTGCGCACAATCGCATGTACAATCGCCACCTTTTGCGCCGCTAACACGCCGAAAACCAACCACATTAATCCTGTTTGCACGGCAAGGGCGAAGGGCAAGGCTAAATAGTTTTCCATAAAAAAGGGAATACTGATGCTAAAGGTTAAAAAACTCATCCCCATCGCAGCCAAAAACACAGTCTCAAACCAATTACGATCAGTGCTTTTCTTGAAGGAGATATTTTCACCGGTAAGACGCGAGACTCCCATAGCAAGATAGACAATAGAACCCGCGCCGATAAATGTTGCCATCACCATTTGCGATGCTGGCAAAATAAAACTCAAGATAAACAATAGCGTCCATACCATCATGCCTGATACAGGCATAGCTAAAGCACGTTTTTGGCGGTATTCGATAAGTTGTTGATCAAGTGATTGATGTTGCATGATTAAGCCTCCTTGTTAGTATGGCTTAAGTATCCCTGCATCCGCTAAATCACGGCAGTGTGAGTTGTCAGCAATTACGGATGACAAATGTCATTCAAAAAACAGGAGAGGGGAAAGATGGGCAGGCATAACTCTTTAGGACTAACAGCTAACACCAAGGCAAAAGAAGTTCACCCTCCCCTGCGAAGTTGCCGCAGGGCGTTGGAATAAATTGCGTGAGTCCGGACATGGTCGTTCTCGTGCATCCATGCACTTCACGACATTCAGGCATCCTGCCTATCAGATGACCGGCTAGCTTTCGCAGGTACAGGGGCGAATGAAAATCGGTGATTTTCGCGCTTATGAGCGAGAGGCAGGGACTGCCGAACTGGAGGGCTTTACATGGATGTAAAGTGGAGCCTTCGGAAGCGATAGCAATTTATCCATAAGACCGAGGCTAGTAACCAATGCATGTAACTTCGCTAGGGGCGTCTTGGCTGATGTGAAAGCAATAGGCAAGGAGGATAGGACGAGCAGTCCTCCTTGGTCGGGTGTGGGGTGAAGCCCCACGACTTTAACCCACCTCGGCCGTAAGGCCGCATAAAGACTTACATCGCATAATGGAATTGAAAAACAACCCACCGATAGCGCCGCTTTAACTCAGTATGTTATTGTTTTAGCATCATAGATTCGATTTTTGTGCTTTAACCACTAAGGGTTTACTCCAAATGGAAAAAATATTTGAAAGACTCATGTATGCATCGCGCTGGATTATGGCGCCCATCTACTTGGGGCTGAGTCTAGTGCTATTGGGCTTAGGCATTAAATTCTTCCAAGAAATCTTCCATATTCTGCCGATCATTTTTGAGATGAGTGAAGTGGATTTAGTGCTGGTCACCCTGTCCTTGATTGATATCACCCTTGTCGGTGGCTTGATTGTGATGGTGATGTTTTCTGGCTATGAGAATTTTGTCTCGCAGCTGGATGTGGGCGAAGACAGTGAAAAGCTCAGCTGGTTGGGTAAATTAGATTCAGGCTCACTGAAAAACAAAGTGGCCGCCTCGATTGTGGCGATTTCGTCTATTCATTTACTGAAAATCTTTATGGATGTGAAGAATATCGATAACGACAAAATCATGTGGTATCTGTTAATTCACATCACCTTTGTGTTATCCGCCTTTGCCATGGGCTATTTAGATAAAATGACCCGCAAATAATCACTAGGCCTGCAATAACTATTGCAAATCAACAACTCGATTTGCCACTTGCCAGCAGTCATACTGCTGGCTTCACACTGACACACCTAAAACGAGAGCGTTCCGCATCTAAACCGCTAAGCTCACGGGCTTAATTTGCTGCGGGCAAAGACACTGTGACTATAGTTTTATTTTGTAAATCATCAACTTGTAATTGAGTCATACCGCCCTGGGCCTTAGCTAATAAGCGTGCAGAATACGTCCCTAAACCCACGCCCTCCACTTTTTGACTCGTCACATATTTATCCCAAAACCGCGGACGAATCTGTTCCGGCACCACACCCGAATTCTCTATCTGGATCACTACATTGCCTTGCTCGATCGATAAATGGATCGCCACTTTAGTGCGCAGGGTTGAGGCTTCGAAGGCATTTTTAATTAGGTTTAGCAGTAATGAATAAGTTAAGGTTGCATCCGCTAACACATCAAACTGACCATTGGGATCTTCATCCGGAAATTGAAAGGCAATCAATTGTTTGTGATGAAAGGTCACATGCATCGAGTGCAATACTTGCTTGACCAGTCCGTGGGCAGAAAATCGCGCAGGTTTGAGGATAAATCGCCCCGTTTCAATTTTAAATATCTCCGAGGACAAGTTGACTGTGTTAATCGATTGCATGGTGAGATCATCAATTGCCATTAGCTTTGCACGCCAATCTTTAGGACAACTTTTATCCTGTGACAAACGCTTTAGCATCGCGCTGATCGCCGCCAAGGGGCTTTTCAGATCATGGTGAATTAATTCATCGACACTGTCTCTTAAGCGCGATAGCGCTAACATATTGTCATAGTTAGCTTGTAAATCGCGTTGTAAATTGACCGTTGCCAATAGGTTAGCCAGCCGAAGTTTTAAAATATCAGGCTGTACGGGTTTGACTAAATAATCAATGGCCCCACCCTGCAGGCCTTGGATCTGATTTGCGGTTTCATGTAATGCGCTGACAAAAATAACCGGTATTGACTGCGACTGCGGATGCTCCCGCAGTGCATTGAGTACTTGGTAGCCATCCATCTCTGGCATCATAATGTCGAGTAGCACTATATCTGGCGCATTGGCTGACTGACAGAGATTAAGCGCCGTTTGGCCATCCTTTGCCACTAATATTTTATAAGTGTCTTTCAACAAACCCACCATCACCGCTAAATTATCTACAGCGTCATCAACAATTAATACCGTGTTTTTGATGGGCTCATTGGACGCCTCAATACTCAGTTCAGTCATACTGGTTGCGGTTGGCGATTCTAGGGTTGCGAAGCTTTCAATTTGCGGTTCGACCTGCAACGCTTGTAACACTCGGTCTTGCAAGGTTTTAGTGGTGAAGGGTTTGGCAATAATGTCGACAACACCATACTTGATGGCTTCTTGGATCATGTTTCTGTGGGTGTTGGCGGTCACTAGTATCACTGGCAAATATTGCCATTTTGCCTGCAAACGTATGGCCTTGAGTAAATCGGCACCGCCGCCATGGGGCATACTCCAGTCCATCAGCACAATATCGATAGACACCTCTTCTAACAACTCGAGGGCGCGGCGACCATTTTCTGCTTGATAAACTTGGCCAAAACCCATTTTGCGCAATTGCTCGACTAAAATTTTGCGCATAACGTCCATGTCTTCAACGATAAGAGCCTGTTGCTGTCTTAATAACATAGGTTATTCCTTCGCCAACTGCTGCTGCGCCCACTCTTGGAGTTGAATCGCGAGCTCAAGCCCTAGGGAAAAATCGAATTGTCCCGTGGCTTGCTTTAATTCGGCAATGAGTTGTCGTTGTGGCTGCAATACCGTTAATTGACTTAACCGTTCAACTAAAGGTAATGCGTCGGTATTATATTCTTTAAGGTTTTGAGTTAATTGGGCAAATAACTGCATCAATTCTGTCGTAGAAATAGACTGCGACGCCTCATCGGGTTGATTTACCGCCTGCCACTCGGTCAATAAGGCTAATAGCTGCTGGAGCTTGGCATGCAGCAAGTGGATAGCATGGCTCACGGTTTTCTGGGTATCTGCATCAAGCTGCTGCAGGCTGCTGATATCGTTAAGACTTGCTTCTAATCGGCCCGAGTCATCTTTGAGCGACACGGCACCAATATTGCCCGCCACTCCTTTGAGAGTATGTAGACTTAATCTCAAGCCTGAAAGATTATCCTGTGAAAATTCATCTTGCTGATTCTGCAGAAGTTTAGCGCCAGTCTGCACAAATAAAGTTAATAAATGCCGATACAAATCAGCGTTGTAGTTACACAGCGCCAACCCAACATCAATATCAAGCTCTTCAACCAAGGGTAAACCCTGTTTAAGCTGTGCCTTATCAAGATCATGGACCTCGGGAGTTAGAGCTAAGGCTTGCACACTATACACCGATACATGCTGTGCAATGATGGAATACAATTCTTGCACTTGGAAAGGTTTATTAATCTGGGCATTCATACCTGCCGCCAAGGCTCTTTCCCTATCAGAGTCCATCGCATTGGCTGTCATGGCTATAATGGGCAAATCGGCAAACTGTGGCTGCGCACGAATAAGCCGTGTTGCTTCATAACCATCCATTACGGGCATTTGTCCATCCATCAACACACAATCGAAGGATTGCTGAGCCAGCAGTGCTAACGCTTCTTGACCGTGCTGGGCGACGGTGACTCGCGCTCCAGCTTGACGCAATAACTCAACGGCTAATTCTTGATTCAGATAATTATCTTCAACGAGCAACAATTCTACGCCCGCTAATTGATTTTTTAAGCTTGCAATAGATTGATGCTCAAGGTGTTGCCCAAAAGGAGAGCTATCCCTGTTGAGCAACAATAATAACGATTCGCCTATGGCGCGCAGCAATAGCGGATGCTGTTTCACAATGATTTGTGGGTGCTTGTCCACTAGAGATGATATGGTCACAGGCTCACAACCATTACCGATTAACAATAAACCAAGCTTGTCGTTGGCTAGTACCACACTCAATAATTCTGGCTCAAATGCGCTAGTGTCACACATAATCAGATGCTGACTTGTACAGGCGCTTAACTCGGTCAACGCCATATGCATCTCTAGCGTGCGCACCTGCATACCGATGCGAGCAGCAAAGCGGCTATACATCGCGCTCAAATCTGGCGCAAATCCAACGATTGAAAGGCTTTGTCCTTGAAGCGCGGCAAATTGTGTCGACAAATCATAGGGCTTGACCAAGGGCAAATGCAGACGCAAATAAAAACGCGATCCTTGCCCTAACTCACTTTCACACCATACCTCCCCTTGCATTAATTCACTCAGGCGTTTACAGATTGCTAACCCTAAACCCGTTCCACCGTATTTGCGGGAAGTCGATGTATCGACTTGTTCAAACGAGTGGAATAGTCGTGCCTGTTTATCTAAGGGAATACCGATGCCATCATCTGCCACACAAAAAGTCAGCGTAGCGCCTTGCTTATCAAGCTCAGCTTGGCAACTGAGTAAAATATCACTGCCCTTGGGAGAGAATTTCACCGCATTGTTGCAGTAGTTCAGTAAAATCTGCCCTAGGCGCAGCGGATCACCAAGAAAATAGCGTGGACAATCGGTAGCGATGTCGTAAATCAAGCGCATGCTATTTTCTTCAACCTTAAAACCAATCACATTGCTCAACTGAGTCAACACCTCATCAAGGTCAAACTCGATGTGCTCTACCGTGAGTTTATTGGCTTCGATTTTTGAAAAATCCAAAATATCGTTAATGATATTGAGCAATGAGCCAGCGGCCTGATGCACCTTAGCAATATAATCCTTTCTTTTTTCGGCTAAATCCGTTTGCAATGCCAGATAAGACATACCGATAATGGCATTCATTGGTGTGCGTATTTCGTGGGACATATTCGCTAAAAAGTCTGACTTTGCGCGATTGGCCGCATCCGCCTGCACCTTAGCGCTCGCCAGCTCAGCTTGAATGGCCTTATCTTGAGTAATATCTAAGGCCCAACATAAATTAGCATGCTGGCCATCATGGAATGTGGGATAGGCGGTAAACGATACATCAAGTAACTGGCCATGAGTCCCCTTGAGCTTAGACTCAAATACGACATATTCCTGCTCGGGCGCAAGTCCACGAATGTAATGCTGATAATCCTTAGGTTGGAGAAAAATATCAGCCACAGCATGCTCAACGTCTAGTCCAGTCATCTGTGTCATTTGCGCATTCACATAACGGCAAATACCATTAACGCAAACCCAGACTCCAATCGGGCTCATCCCCAGCACGTTTTTGAGCAGATTACGCTCATGGCGAATAAGGCTGTCCACCAAGCGGCGCTCGGCCAAATTGTGGTAAGTAGCGAGCACAAACGGCTCAGCATTTAACTCAATAAATTTAAGCGTCACCTCAACGGAAATCGCTTGCCCAAGACGGTTGGTAATCTCCGCCTCAAATTTAAGCCCCCCTTGTTTGAGTACCTCTTCAACACTCTGCGCTATTTGAGAAACCGAGCCCATAAAGGTATCTGCAAGATGAAATTGTGTTAGTGAAGTGCCAACTAACAATGCCTTATCTTCAACCTGCAGCAAGCTTTGCAGTGCCGCATTACACTCCTTAATCGTTCCTTGATTGTCGATAATCACACAGGCACTATCAACAGAATCAAATAACGCGTGGAACTTTTGTAAGCTGGATTTAAGCTCTAGCGCATAGGCTTGACGTAACATCATCTCGCGCTTGAGCATATGGCGCCATATCATAAACACCATAAATAACACTAATAGCACCGCAACAGACACACTCACCCAACGCTTAATCACCTGGGGATCAATACCTTTTGTATACAATACCTTAAACCAACGGTCATCTAACTCGGCACGCGTATTTACAGGGATTGCGGCCAACGCTTTATTTAAAATACTCTGAAATTCTGGCCAATCCTGGCGAACTCCGATGGCATTTTTAAACTCATAATCCAGCGGGGTAACCAGCTCTAACTGTTTATATTCTGGAGATTTGAGCGATTTTACCGCCTTGGGTAATAAAACAATCGCAGCATCCACCTCTGCCGTTAACGTTGCGGCCAACACATCTTCTAATCGATTGAATCGAAATAGGTTTAATTGCGGGTAATGTTCGGTTAAATATTCATCAGTGATATCACTGCGGGTAACTGCCACTTTTTTACCGAATAATCCTTTTATACCCTTAACGACTGCGGCGTCTTTTCGCATCACAATTACTGCGGGGAAATTGCCGATATCATCGGTGTACAGAAAACGATCTTGGCGTTTTTGGCTAACTGAAATGAGCGAAATCATATCAAGTTTGCCTACATCAAAATCCGCCATGGTTTGCTGCCAAGATGCAGTGGGTTGAACCTCTAAATTAATAGGGAGCAATTTAGCTAGCTCGGATAAATAGCTAGCCATTAGCCCCGCATGCTTGCCTGCTTGGTCAAAGTAATCTAACGGTGCACCATCGGGCTCAATCCCCACGCGGATTAATGGATGTTGCCGTAAAAATTCCCGCTCTGGTGGCGTTAATGTATTTAAAAACTGCACCTGAGTCTGAGTAGGTAATAGGTCAGCAAGGCGTAACTCGTTGAATGAGAGTGCAGGATTAAAATTGCGAGTTATGCGCTTAAAATCGAGATACAAGGGGTCAAAATCCAGTATTGATTTATAGTCGTAATAATTATTCGGGGTAATAACCACCAAGGGAGAAACAAAACTGCCTTTACTCCACGCCCTACCGCTAGCAGTTAAATGATCAAATAAAATCGATAAAGCAATAGCCCCTGAAAACTCACTTCCCGCAATTGCAGCCTGAATTTTATCTTGTGCCATCGCCTGCCCCAACGTCTTTGACCATAGCATTGAGCCTATAGCTGGCACATTTTCGCCCTCGGGTTGGTGGACTTTTTCTGCTATAGCAACGGCTGCAGCCGCATTCATAGTGACTATGGTAGTTAATGCTGGTTGCGCAGCGATAGCACTGTCAAATTCTGCCAAGGCTTGCTCGATACTCCAATCGGTATATGCGACTTTCAGCGTTCCCTTGGTTGGCAAAGAATTCATAAAATGCTGTACATCTTCAACTCCTCGTTCAACATTCGAATTACCCTGAGGGCCTGCAATTAACAATACGGCTGGTTGATCATGGTTAAGCCGATTTATCGCTAATAAATTGTGCATCAATAGCTGGCCAGATTTGTGATCATTGAGATTCACACTGGCAATCAAATTGGGCAGTTCAGCTAAGGTAGTAGGACTGAGCATGTCGAGCTCAGACCTTAATGTCACAACGGCTGTATGATGCTTTAGCGACTCAAGGATTAATTCCCGACCAAAATCAGCGATGGGAACAAATATCAGACCATCAGTCCCCAAATTGAGCGCCTCGCGCCCTAACGCCATCAGACTGTCTTGCGTGCCATCGCTGTAGGATACAGTTAAGCGAATATTTAAATCCGCAGCAGCAGCTTGCGCCATCAAGCCAACTTGTCGATTAAAAGGCGTATCCATGGACAAAATCATGCTGACATGTAAAGAGGAAAATGGCTCTTGAGCAAACTCAACAGCATTAGAAATTGATTGAGATGGTGCGGCACTTACATTCAGACAAATAAAGAGACCAGCGAACAACAGGCAATATAAGCGCAATGACGCACGACCATAGGAAAGTAAGATTAAAAACGATTGTTTTAATGTGCTTGCAGACTTACAAATGACACTCAATATCGCCAACCAGCTGAACCGATAACTTAAGCTATCGTATAGCGCAAATTTATTTCCATTCGTGCCTTGTATCATAGATTTTTTATTCCTAAACAAGATAAGGTGACACACCGCACCACGCACATTCAATCAACTCAACAGACTCTTAAACATGGTAAAAATTGAAAGCTACATGCTAACATAGCACAGAGTGATTTACGGACTACTCACACATTGACGATGTGGAGGAGATGTAATGCATAGGATAAATAAGGGACTATTATGACGCAGATGCCGGCTAAACCCATCATTTTAATCGTTGATGATTCAGCGGATAATATTCAAATTATGAATGGCTTACTGTGTGATAAATATAGTATTCGCGCAGCCACATCCGGCGCGAAAGCCCTCGCCTTAGCCAGTCTTGACCCTATTCCGGATCTCATTCTATTAGACGTGATGATGCCTGAGATGGATGGATTCCAATCCTGTAGCCGCCTAAAATTAAATCCTGTCACTCGCCACATTCCAATTATCTTTGTCACAGCAAAAACAGACACCCTAGATGAGCGCACAGGTTTTGAATTAGGTGCTGTCGACTATATTTCTAAGCCCATAAATCCTGCCATTCTGGAAGCTCGAATACAGACACATTTAAAATTAGCGTCGAGAACTAACCTGCTCGAAGACCTTGTACAACAACGCACTCTAGAGCTTGAATCTGCAAGGCAAAAAATTATCAACAAACTCGGCCGTGCCGCTGAATTTAGGGATAATGAAACTGGCTTACATATTATCAGAATGAGCCAGTATAGTTTTTTGTTAGCACAACAAATTGGACAACCTGCCTATTGGTGCCAATTACTGCTAAATGCAGCGCCAATGCATGATATCGGAAAAATCGGTATACCCGATGCAATTTTACTAAAACCCGGAAAGTTAACCCTTGAAGAATATCAAATAATTCAAAAACACCCGGAAATCGGTGCTGAAATAATAGGCGAAGATGACGATCCACTATTGCATATGGCCAAAGAGATTGCGCTTTATCACCATGAACGCTGGGATGGCACAGGCTACCCTTGTAAGCTCAGTCAAAAGCAAATCCCACTTTGTGCCCGTATCGCCACGATCGCAGATGTGTTTGATGCCTTAACGACTTCACGCCCTTATAAAGCCGCTTGGAGTATCGACGATGCATTTAACTATTTGCGCGATGGCGCAGGCTCGCAGTTTGATCCATTTCTGGTTAGTGCATTCCTCGAATGCAAAGCGGAAATTACCGATATTTGCACCCAATTCGCAGAACCAACGTCAGAGCATTCTACAGTTGTGGAAGTCGAATTAACTGATTGATTTAGTTAGTGAGTCACTCTCATACTCGAACCATCAAAGATCTGGGATCGCATTGATTATCGCCAAACAACCTAAAGAGAGCAGTTTGTGCTCCTTCAGGCTGTTAGGTCAGAGTCTATTATCGCGCCATCAGGCTATTTAATCGCCTTTTCGGTTTGATCGACGATGGTCAATACCGCGGTGTCACCCACCACGTTGCAAGAGGTCAGCACCATATCGATGATGCGATCCAGCGCGGCCACTATCGCAAAGGCTTCAATCGGCAAGCCCATTTGATGGATTAATACGCCAATCATCACCATACCGCCACCGGGCACACCACCGGCGCCAACCGATAATAAAAAGATACTAAATAGCAGCGAAGGCAATTGCTCGCTGGTGATTGGCATACCAAAGGCATTGGCGACAAAGAAAATCGCAATGGTGATATAAATCGCCACGCCACCCATATTCATGGTCGCCCCGAGCGGCACACCAAAGCCAGCCACAGAGCAGTTAACCCCGAGCTTTTCGGTTAGCGTACGCATAGTCACAGGAATCGTGGCATTGGAGCTGGCGGTAGACAGTGAAAACAGCACTTGCTCCTGCGTCTTCGCCCGAAAGGTCTTGGCTGAAATCGGTGTAAACATACCAACGGCCAACGGATACACCACAAAAATCCACAGTAATAACAACGCTAAAATCAGCACTAGGTATTCGAGCACACTCATAAATACCGCTGCATCTAAGGTTGCACCCAACTTAAACATCAGCGCAAACACCCCGTAAGGCGCGAGACTCATGACCACAGAAATCAGTTTCATCATGATTTTATTCGCGGTTTGAAAGCCCTGAACCGCACCAGCCACGTGCTCACCGAGGGATTTCATCACTCCACCGAGCATCAGTGCCATAAAGATCACTTGCAGCATATTGCCCGACATAAATGCCGCTACTGGGTTGCGCGGCACTATATCAATCAGCAGCGCCATTAAGCTGGGGAGTTCAGTCGCGGTAATGGCGACACCATCGGTGCTACTCATATCGACACCTTTACCAGGGTCGAGCAATAGCACCACTAACAGAGCGGTAGAAATAGCCACTACGGTATTCACTATGTAAAAGCCGAAGGTTTTGCCGCCAAGGCGCCCAAAGCTTTTTAAGTCCTGCAGCTCACACACGCCGCAAACGATACTGACAAACACCAGCGGTACGACCAACATCATAATCATATTGACGAACATAGTGCCGACACCGCCAGCCAGTTCGACTAAATTGCCAGAAAAGAAGCCTATATCGTTTAAAAAATACTGCACTAAGGTGCCAAGAATAAGTCCCGCAAATAGACCGATAAAGATCCGTGTCGAAAGTGATTTCATCATGCTTGTGGTTTCCCCAAATAACTCATCTTTTGTTATTCATCTTCCGTAATGAGCAACTTCGGCATTCCCTTTTGATTTAGGCGGGGATAGTGAAACATGCTGGCTGCAAATTCAATGAATAAATTTGCTTATTTGATTTTCAATTAAGCTAAGCACATCACAAAAATTCTGTATTCAACTGATTTTTATTAAAAATAAAATCATCGATCAATAATCACTCTACTAACGCACAAGTTAAAAAATCAAAACCCAAACAGTAATTAAACAAAATAAATACAAATTATCGAGTAAGGCTGAATAAGGCCAGATTTTAAAACTAAATAAACATTTTAATCAGAATTTAAAACTACACGCCGCAGCATTTAAAGAGAGATAAATAAGGATGACGACTCATCATATGCCAGTAGCACTAATTCAAGTCGATGCGCCAGCAGGTGCTGCTGTTTAATGCTAATTCGTTGCTGAGTTAACCAAAGGCTTAATTGCCGCCAATTTTTTAAATCGGCTGACTGTAAATATTTAGTCTGAGACGCTTGTTTGGCAAAATCATCAGCGGAATTAATTTGTGGGATAACGAGTAACTCGTTGGGCGCAAAAAGCGCTAACTGCGGTACGATACAATGGGTCATGCCCGTTAAGGTATGGGCAATTTGCAGCCCTGCGGGGTCGAGATCGGTAAAGGCAATGATCGGCATTTTACCCGCCATCGCCTTCAAAAACTGCCGCACACCAATGGGGGAATGGTGGCCGCTACCTCGGTAAATCACCATAATGCGGCTAAGTTCTTCAGGTAAGCGCGCTTGAGTGATTGCATCGAATATATCTAGGTTTTCAACCACTAAGATGGCGTTAACTTTAAGCTCATGGCAAAGCTGCTCTGCTTCATCTAAGGGAATACGTAACGAAGAACGCGTAGACATCCCCATGGGGGGTGATTCAAACCCGAGATACTTCAACAAAACATACTCAGCTTCGGGGCGAATACTCGCCAGCTTTTCATTCTGGCTTTGGGCAGACATGGCGATACGGTCTAGATTAAAATCCAGCGCCTGTAAATCGACGCCCTCTTTTGCCAATACGCCTTGGCGCAGCAACTCAAAATCCCGTGGCGCAAAACACAAATATTTTTCTGCACCATCAAGCTCGCCCACTTCTAACTCGCGGTAAATCGTTCGCCAGTTAGCATTGAGTTTTACCCTTGGAGAGCGATTAAGGTAAACGCCCTCCAAGAGTTGCAACTGCTGCCGACCTAGGCGAGCCATAATTCCACATCGCGGATAATAAAGTTACCGCTGTAGATGGGATGGGGTTCGCCTAAAGGTTCTAACTCGAAGTAGGCTTTATGCTCATCGGGTAAGCCGTCATAGCCGCCAATCACTTGATAAATCCAGCTTTCAGCATCCCATGGCAGCGCTTTTTCGGCTAAGTAGTCGAGCGCCGACTGACGTAAGCCAGACTCAATCACATCAACAAAATAGGCATCTACGGCTTGCTTGAGTGGATTATCAGGAATATCAAAGTCTTCACTCTGAGTAAGCGACACGCTCACATCCTGCTCACGCACAGTTTCTATCACGCCCTGACGACTAATCGCCTTGATATGGGCGACAATATTCATCAGCTCAAGCTCTTGGCTGGCGTTATGCACATCCACAGAAGCTGGCGCTAACAGCACTTCAGCGCGATTGAAAAGGCTTGGGATTTCCTTGTGGGACACATGGTCCGCAGGGCGATAATCCGGATGCAAGTCGGTGTATAGCAACCAGCCCTTAAGCAAGCGCGTACGACCGCGAATTTGCCTAAAGCGGCCAAGGAGTTCCAGCAACCTACCCTGCACCACACTGAGTTCCTGGGCGCACTCGCTCATGGTTTCCTGCAAGGTGGTCACTAGCAGCTTACGCAGCTCACGGATATCACCGGCGATTTCGCCTAATTCGCTAAACTGGAACATCTCCAAACCATTCAGCAATTCAGATACTTGGCTTTGAGCTAATTCGTTTTCGCGGATCTTAGCGTTAATGGTGCCGACATAACCGAACTCGTTATTGATCCGCCCCCACAACACGCGGATGGAATAGCGCAAACTGTCGGCAAAGCTATACACATGCTCACTTAAATCAGACAGATACGCCTCGGCAGCACTGTAGTCTGAGCTATGGCGCGCCTCTTTATAATGGTCCGCCAAGGTTTTAATGGTGGCGAGCGCCGAGCCGACGTTGGAGTCAATTTGGCGATTGCGCTCATCACTTAAGCCTTCTTCGAGCAAGGCGCGTACCGAGCGTTTAAGGCGCAGCTCTTGATCTGGCTCTGGGCGCCATAAAATCCCCGCCTGTTTGAGTTTTTCAACCACGGCGGGATCATGGGCATCTTCATTGAGTGAGCCCGCTAAATAAGCGTCCATAATGATGTCAGCATGGCGACCTAACTGCTTGAGTAGCTTAACCCCAGCCTGATGTAAGTTACTGCTCATCAAGGCCTCCTTGGTTTACACCGCGGATGATTGTCCAAAGCATCATAGTAAATCCCGCTGGGTCGCCGTTTCCGCCTGCGCCTCAAGGCTTAAGCCTTCGGTTTCGTCAATAAAACGGATCACTTCGTACAGATAATCCAGCTTGCCCGTCGCGATATAAATTTGCTTTTCAACGTTGGGGCGCACCAGATAACCAAGCTCTACTAAGCGTTTGAACACTAACTTAATTTGCGCATCACTATTGGTACTGGTTGAGCCAAATAAACGATATTGGCTGAGTTTGGCTAACTGCTCACGAAACGCAGGGGTATCTTCAATTCGGCTTTGCAGCTCGGTTAACCGTACTGGCGCACCTTCGCTTAAGGGCGCATCTTGGCCGCTGGCTTCCTGCACTAATACCAGCCACTCCACCATAGGGATAAGTGCCTGACAAATATCCTTAAACTGCGATGAAATCACCTTGCGCTCGCTCTCGCCTAACTGCAAATAACCGCAGAAAAACACATCACCCTCGGCGGCCGAGGCCACGGTGCGGTTGATTTGGTTCAGATAGGCTTCAACCCGCTCGCGAGTGCTGTTATTTTTCAATGCACGCCAGCCATCTTCATTGGTGGTGCGGCAAATAAATTCGCCCTTGAGCAAGAGTTCGATAATGGCGCCCGTGCCAACTAAGACGGTTTGGTTAGATTCGTTCATGGCACTCATTAAATGGCCTCCTTGCTCAGGCGTTTACTCAACAAATCGGCAATCGGATTGGCTTTGGGCTTCACTACCTGCAACTTCTTAGTTTGTTTATTAATAATGTAACGGTGCTCAAACAGGTTCAGCACTTCTGACTCTGGGTTCGGGAAGGCGCCTAACACGCTGATATTGTTGTTACCACAGGCATCGAAAATCTTCTTCACGTTGGTGTGGTGCAGCGTGCCCAGCTCGTCAATCGGCCAGTGAATGGTGACGTCGGCGCGGCCACGTAGCAAGCGCGTGAATGCCAACAGGAACTTACATAAAATCAGGTAAGCCATACCGTGGCTGGAGGATTCGTTCAGCTGTCTGTCGGTGCGAATAATCAAATCGCTATTGCCCTCTTTGAGGCGCAGCTCAATTTCGAGCAGCTTTGAAATGCCGCCAGTTAAGGCCGCGCGGCCAATAATATCCAAGGCGCGGCGCATGCTGTTGGTGTATTCCTCATCGGGCAGGCCATTAAAGCCGTCGGCTTTCCAATTTTTGAAGGCTTTAACAAACTGCTCAAGCTCGGGCCAAAACTCTAATTCGCTGATCTTAGAGCGAATGCGGACCGCAGATTCCGATACGCCATCGAGGAATAACTCCTCGCCCACTTCGCGGGTAATGCGCGCACTCTGCGAGGCGATGCGACGGTCGATATCGGCCAGCACATCGTAGAAGGCGGTTAAGTCGACACCGAAGATCCGCCCCTGCTCACGCAGTGCCATAATCGATTGCGGCACAATTACATTGAGTAGCTGTTCAAGCTGCGGTACAAGCTTGCGGTAATCCAGCAGGCGAATACCTTTGTCGTTGATAAAGCTCGATTCTTCGCGGGCACGCTCCCAAGTTTCGGCTAAGCCTGAACCTGACTTGCTGGCAATCACAGAGTCGAAATGCTCCACATATTGCTTAACCGAGCCCATCAAATAATCGCGTTTTAGCAGTAAATCTTCGCCCTGACGCAAACGCTCGCCGAGGCTACCTTGGGCTTCTTCATTGTTGGCGGGCAGTTTCAGCTCGGCCAACTTACGCATCACAGCGCGCAATTTAGTTAAGTTTTCAGAGGCTTCAATCTGGGCCGCATCCGAGGCCTTACGCTCGGTCTCGAGTTGTTGGCGGCGAGTCTTCACTTCTTGAGTCTTGGCTTTAAGCTGCTGATCGATTTCCGAGGCGGCGCGTTTAACGTCACTTAACTGGGTTTGCAGCTTGGGCTTACGGATAAGCCAAGTGTGTTGATACCAATCGTCAAAGCGCAATACCTCGCTGCGACGCTGTTCGGCGCGACTGATCTTGGTTTCAAGTTCGCGGATTTGTTGCTTGAGTTTAAGGATATTATCCTCATCCACACCACGGGATTTAAGCTCGTTTTTGTACCAGGTTTCACAGGCTTTTTGCTCGGCCTTAGCACTTTCGCGGCGGGCATCGATAGTCGCCTTGATTTGCCCGAGTTGATTGTCGAGCGCGCCAATCACTTCCTGCCAGTAGGCTTGTTTTTCCATCCGCGCTTCGAGCGCCTGCTCTTTTTGCTCTTCGAGCCAGAGCTGATGTTGATGCTTAAGCTGCTTTAGCTCGCCATCGAGTTGAGTTAAGCGCTGCTGGGCAAAGGCTTTACGCTCGGCCAGCGCCTTGTTGATCTTGTCCTGCTCACTGCGTTTTTCATCGAACAGACGACGTAAATCATCGCGACTATTCTTGTAAGCTGTGCGGGCAAAGGTGAGTTCGCGGCTGAGTTTATCCAGCTCACCGTTAATCGCCACCAGCTGTGATTCGGCCTCGGCCTGTAATTCCTGCGCGCTTTGCAGCGCTTCTTCGGCCTTGCTCAAGCGAATACGTAGCTCCTGCTCGGAAGCGGCATATTCAGGTACATCAATGGCTTTAAGATCTAAATGCACCCCAAACACAGTGTCGCTCTCGCCCGTGACCGTTGGGTGTAAATCGGTGCGATGCAGCAACTCGGGGGCAATCACTTTACCCAGACTCTGCTCCCAGCCTTGGGCTTCCTTACGCAGGAACTCGAGCAAGGTATGGGATTGTGGGAACAACATATGGTGCAGTTCATCGAGCGCGGTTTGCCGCTCGTTAACCCGCAGGCTGGCGATACGCAGCGCTTCGTTGGCTTGGTCGCGTTTGGCGCGCAGCTTACGCTCCTCGCCCGTTAAGCGCTCAACCTTGGCATTGCAGCTTTCTTGCTCTTCGTCGGCGCGGTGAATCCGCTCGTCGAAAATCGCAAGGCTTAACTTTTCTTCCTCGGTGTAAGTTACGCCATCGACACGTAACTTAAGCTCGGCGGCATTGAGTTTGAATTGGTATTCCTGCTCACTAAAGCTCGCCTTGCCTGCATCCATTTGGCTGCGCCATTGGGCTTCGAGGGCATCGAGATCGGCTCTAGCCACTTCACGCTGCTTGTCGCGCGCTTCGCGTTGCTTGTCCTGTTCGGCGTGCAAACCTTCAAGCTCGCGGTTTAACTGCTCGCCAATTTTGCTGCGGCGAGCATTGTAAGCCGCTTCGATATCTTGGTGTTTTTCGGTTTGTAACTTATGGCGCTCGCTTAGGTTTTCCATGTCAGCGCGCCAATTTGGCAGCATGTCCAAGTCGGCCTTGGCTTGCTCGATATTGGCATCTAAAAAGGCGCCGTGCTGATCTTCAATGGCATCTAACTCATACTCGCACTTAGCCACGTCACCCTTGGCGGCGGATAGGTCGAGGTTTAACTCATCGCGCACTTCTTTCCATTCGTCGTCCAACATTCGAAGCTTTAAATTCAGCTCCTTAGATAGAGTTTGTTGGATCTCTAAACGGTCGGCCTCTAAGGTTTCGTCATTGCGATAGCCACGGGACAGGCTCGAGAGACGCATCTCGGCGCTGAGCAGTTGGTTAAATTCCTGCTCGAGCTTTTCAAACTCGGGACGAATGACTTCAAAGCCTTGGATTAACTGGCTTTCGCGGATCCACGCCTCAACGCGCTGTGGGTTTAAGCGGGAGCTAGGTGGATTCACCCCGTCTTCTTCCAAAATGGCGGCGATCATGGATTTGACCGTTTCCATTTTGCCTTCTTTGGAGTGCACCGCTTTAGCGAGTTTTTCGATATGGCGCAGTGAATGCTCACCTTCACACAGGGCAAATTGGCGCGCATAAGCTCGCAGTTCGCTGCGGTTGCTGCCGGTGCTTAACAGGGTGCGATCGTTTTGGATAATGGCGCGGTATTCGCGGGTGTTGAGCAAGTTGGTGGTGGCAATACCTTGACGTTTTAAATCGCGGCCCAGTTCCGCCATGGTGTGGCAGAGAATAGTATCGCCATTTTGCGATTTAATATAATCACTTAACTCAAAACCTTTGGCGATAAAGCGGTAGTTCACGCCTTTGCCATCGCCCGCCGAGGCGAGCACGGCCTGATAGAGCAAGCCATCGGCCTTTTGGTATTCGTAAATGATGTAGCTTGAATCGTGTGGCAAGTACCAACGCTCGAAACTATCGCGGGTTGAAGGCACCACGCGGCTAGGATATTCGCCATAAAATACTGGCACTAAACGTTGCAGCGTGGTTTTACCCGAAGCGTTAGTACCACAAATATTGGTATGGCCATTGAGGGCGAGTTCCACAACGCCCGGTAGGTGCGTATCAATCAGCACAATACGAATCAAGCTTGGCATTTCTTTCCTTATCCAAACGGGAGCTCCTTCTGTAAAAACAAACAACAAGGTCATCCCAAAGCGGCATTCGACTTCAAAAAACGTGATGTTAAAAGTCTTGGCCTTAAAAGTAAGCCCCTAAAATAAGGCAATCGTCGAGCCTTGGCAATTAAGCACCAAGGGCTGAATGCGTTAGCTCACATCAAACGACCAAGGATACGCCAATTCGCCCCAACAAAGGGGAGTTTTATGCGGGGGGAAGGCGATCGGCAATCCGGCCGTAGATTAACATCATCTCGGCGAGCGAGCCGACCTGCATGCCCTTCATTAAGTTCGCACGGTGAATTTCGACCGTGCGCATGGCGATGCACAGCGTATCGGCGATCTCCTGATTTTTATAGCCTTTGGCGATCAGAGTGAGGATTTCCCGCTCCCGCGGTGTGAGCGACTGATAAGTCTGAAGATATTGATTATTTTGATAATGTTCCTTAGCACTCGCCAAGGCTTTTACCACGGCATCCGCGAGCTTAGCGCCATCAGCGGGCTTTTGGAAAAAATCCACCGCCCCGCGTTTTAGCGCCTCCACCGCCATGGGCACATCACCATGGCCAGTCAAATAAATCACCGCCAGCGGACTATTGTGCTGCAGTAATTGTGTATGCAACTGCGGACCACTAAGGCCCGGCATACGCACATCAACTAAGGCGCAGCCCGGCTGGCTTAAATCGATAGCGGCAAAAAATGCCTCGGCGCTATCAAAGTCGCGGATATTCAGGCCATAGCTTTCGAGCATAAACCGCAGCGAGCGGCGCACCGACTCATCGTCATCGATTAAATATACCGGCAATTTATGGCTCATGCTTGTGCTCCATCAAACTTACGGGGTAAGGACACCTGCGCTTGGCAGCCGCCACTTAGGGCGGTTTCTAAGTTAAAGCGGCCACCATGACTCTCGACAATATCACGACAAATCACCAGTCCTAGCCCTAATCCTTCAGACTTAGTCGAATAAAAGGCTTGCATCAGCAGATTGGCATCTTCAGTCAGCCCGGTGCCATTGTCAGTGACTGTAAGTAGTAGTTTGTGTTCTTGGTAACGCAGGTCGATATCAATCGTGGGCTGATAGGGTTTCGATGCATCGACCTCGCTCTGCTGGCGTTGCACACAGGCATCGGCGGCATTTTTCAAAAGGTTGAGCAATAGTTGCTGCACGCCCACTTCATCTAAAGGCAATTGATAGGGTTCGCCGCTGATATTGGTCGAAAGCTGGATATGGTGTTGTTCAAGCTCATAGGCGAGCAGCGGCGCGGTGTCATTCACTAGCTGGTGCAAATAGAGAGGCTGCTTAGACACAGGGCGCTTTTTCAATAAGTTGCGCAAACGACTAATAATGCTATCGGCACGACTGACCTCCTGCTGGATAAGGTTTAGTACCGATTGCAACTCCTCGGGACTCGTCCCACGCTGCAAACGTACCTCAGCGCCATGGCAATAATGGCCAATCGCCGCCAAAGGTTGATTGAGTTCATGGGATAAACTCGCCCCTAACTCTCCGGCAATCGCAATACGTTGGGCATGCTCCAATAGAGCGCGGTTTTCATTGAGCTGCCTTTGGGTATTGATTAGCTCACGACCACGGCGGCTAAAGCGATATTCCAGCCAGAAGTGGTACACATTGAGCAATACCAATATGGTTAACGCAAACCATGCCCACTGTTGATGATGCTGGATCCATTGCCATGCCCGCTGCCACCAAGGGGCTTGCAGGGGGTGCATATCGAGATCTTTAAGGAGTTGATCTATCGCTAATTGGCTAACAGCGGTTGTCCACCCCGCAGAATCAGCAGCCTTAGCGGCAGGATGATCCTCGGGTAAGTCCAGTAGCGCCAAAGTGACGCTTTTTGCCATCGATTGAGTGGCCCGACTCGTTTTTGCCATCGACCAGTTTGGGTAGAGGCGGGTCGACACTTGACACTGGAACCCCGCTGGCGCCTGGTTATCTAACACACGATAATCTTTCAGCTTGATCAAACCTTCGGCCTGCATTTGCTCAAGCTGACATACGGGCACGACCGCAGCGTCTAAACTTGCACCGCTCACGGAGGGCGTGTCGGCACTGCCGAGCTGGTACAGCAAATTATCGAGGGGAAAGCCTAAGGGGATAATCTCCCCCACAAAATCAGGTAAATCTATGCCCTGAAGTTGTGCCTCGTAGACCAAAGTAAGATAACCGCCGAAGGCATTTTTAGAGACAATTCCAAGGCGCCGATCTTTAAGATCCCTTAAGGTGCGATAGGGCGAATCGGCTCTGACCACCAGCGCAGACCCCACCTGCATCGCGGCGCCATTATTGATTGGGCTTCGAAGAGTGGCTATCCAAGAAAGGGAAAATTGCCGCGCCAACATTACCGACTGACCAGGGTTAGTGACGACAAAGTCCAATGCTTCGGTTTCAACGCCTTTGGCCAATTCTTCTAGGCTCAGGGGATGCAACCTAAAGTAACTGTTAGGGATTTGCGACTCAAGCCAGCCCATCAAAGGCTGCCAACGGTTAATAGTCGCCCTATATCCCCGAATCGCCAATACGCCCACATCGACCACTTGATAACCCGCCTCGGGAGACAAAGATGAAAGACGCTCGTTAATCGAGGCATTATTTGCATCGAGGGCGGCTAAGGTGAGCGATGCGGGTGATTCTGTGGTGGACACTTGCTCCCCAAGCACGTTAACTGCGGCCGGATTTCCCCCCGTGCTTGACATGGCAGCAGGGCTACACACTAATAATATCAATAAGATGATAGGCGTGTTAGTACGCCATAGAGCGGCACAAAAGCCAACGCTCATCGCTGTTTGGAGTATGCTAAATAACGTCCTGTACAATACTTTTCCCCCACAACCTACGAAAAACACTCACAGCAGAATGCGCTATTGTAGCGAATAATTGTTGCGCTAGATCAAACCCTCTGCCGCTATGTGGAAAACCACTATAGTTATCCCCCCTTCACTTTACCAGAATGCCCTTAAACCCTGCCCTTAGTCTTAGCCGCTGATATCTATGGGCATGAAGTGAGCTTTCTGTAAGAGTGAAGGAAATCCCTATGGACAAGAGTAAACGTCAGTTTCTCGGCAAAATGGCCAGTGTGAGCGTTGGCGCGGCACTGATCCCTGTAGTGCAAGTGTCTGCCCAAGGACAATCCCTAGGCAACACCAGCAACAATGTCAGCGATGGCCAAGCGGGCAAGCGCTACGGTATGGTCATCGATTTGCGCCGCTGCGTTGGCTGCCAAGCCTGCACGGTCGCATGCACCATTGAAAATCAACCGCCCCTTGGACAATTTCGTACCACGGTACAACAGTACGAAGTGTCGCAGCAGGATGCCAGCACGCCACCCGCGTTTTTAATGTTACCAAGGCTTTGTAATCACTGCGAAAATCCACCATGCATTTCGATTTGTCCCACGGGTGCCACCTTCCAACGCAAGGATGGCATTGTGGTGGTGAATAACGAATGGTGTGTGGGTTGTGGCTACTGCGTACATGCCTGCCCCTACGATGCGCGTTTTATCAACCATGAGACCAAGAGTGCAGATAAATGCACCTTCTGCGCCCATAGGCTAGAAGCTGGACTACTGCCAGCCTGTGTCGAAACCTGCGTTGGCGAAGCAAGGGTGATAGGCGATCTTAACGATCCTAACAGTCAAATCAGCCAGTTGCTCAAGGCCAATCAAGCAGATATCAAGGTACTCAAACCTGATGCGAATACTGCTCCCAGAGTATTTTATATCGGCATGAACCGCGCCTTTGAAGATCGGATCAACGGCCAAGCTCCTGTGCGCACCCTACTGACTGACACCGGCGAGGAAATCCACCATGGTCATTAAAGAAATCTTTACCCCCGATATCGCTATCACTTGGCTGCCATGGGCGGTGCAATACTTTTTTATGATGGGTTTGGCCTATGCCAGCATTTGGGTGGCGACAATCCATTTGTTTAGTCACGGCAAACGAGATGAAAGACTATTAAAACTCTGCGCGTTTTTAATGCTAACTGCGGGGATTGTCGCCCCTATCGCGCTTATGGCTGACTTACACCAACCCCTTAGAGCATGGCATTTTTACGCTCAGATCCGCCCCGATTCTTGGATGTGGTTTGGCGCCTTGTTATTACCAATCTTTTCCGGTGCGAGTGCTCTTTTTGCTTGGCTGTTACTGCGCCAATACTTGCCAACAAAAGCCTCAGCCCAAAGTGAATCGCCCCTAGATTGGGTGAGTCGTATTGCCCAACTTATCCGCCTAGGAGACTGGGATAGCGATAAATGGATCAAGCCAATCGCACTGATTGCCAGCCTAAGCGCCTGCAGTATTGCGCTTTATACCGGGATGGAAACCATGGCTATTAAGGCGCGGCCACTTTGGCACACCTATTGGCTACCACCGCTGATGGCCACAAGCGCCCTGCTTGCCGCCTGTGGCACCCTAGCCGTGCTTAATCGCCTGCTAAAAGGCTATGAGCAATACACCCAAGACAACCTGCTGCTGTGGATTCGAGCCAGTTTTAGTTTATTTGCCCTATGCCTTATCGGTTGGGCCTTATTTGACAATGGCTCGGCGACTGAAGCGGCGCTGCTATTAGACACCAGCCCGAGCTGGCAACTGGCCGCCATTTGGGTTTTAGTCACCCTCGCCCTGCTGGCATTGGTATTGGCTCTACGCAATTTACCACAAACGCTGGTGATCCTCGTTAGCCTCACCGCGGTGCATCTTGCATGGGGATTTCGCTGGATTGTACTTATCCAAGCGCAAACCGACCCTAAATACGGCGCAGGTACCTATTTCTATCAACTGCCCTGGGGGCCAGAGGGCCTATTGGGTATTGCGGGCACCTTTGGTCTCTGGATCGCACTGATGGTGTTAGTGTCCGAATTAATCCGCCATCAACCTCACTCAGCCCGTGAGGCCTTGTGAGCCACAGCACCTTCCATATAAAGAAGTTACCGCATTAAGGAGTCCGTAATGGATAAAAGTAAACGTCGTTTTATCAAAGGCGCTGCAGTGACGGGTGGCGTAGGATTATTTGCCGCTGGATACAGCCACACCCTAGGACAAATAGGCAAAGGTGTGGTCAATGGCAGTTCAGGCAAGATCACCCAAGATCCAATCCATGGCAATTCATTAGCCCCTGAATATAAAGTGGATTTACAAACAGGCCAGCTAATTGGCAACGATGAGCAACGCATCGCCAATACCATGTGCCTCGGCTGTTGGACCAAGTGTGGCGTACGTGCACGCATCGATCAAAAGACAGATAAGATTATCCGCATCAGCGGTAATCCCTATCACCCACTCTCGGCACGGGAGCATATCGACTTCGATACGCCCATCAAAACGGCCTTAGTCGGCTTAAGCGCCTATCAAGAACAGGGCTTACAAGGGCGCTCCACCGCCTGTGCCCGTGGTAATGCCATGTTAGAGCAATTAGATAGTCCACACCGCGTCACTCAATGCCTTAAACGTGTTGGGCCGCGCGGCAGTGGGCAATGGCAAAGCATTAGTTTCGAGCAACTGCTGACCGAGGTCGTCGATGGCGGTGATTTATTTGGTGAAGGCGAGGTCGAAGGGTTAAGAGCGATCCGCGACATCAGCACCCCGCTTGATGCCAATAACCCTGAATACGGCCCCAAAGCGAACCAGTTATTAGTATCAAACGCCTCGGATGAAGGCCGCGATGTCATCATTAAACGCTTTACCTTCAATAGTTTCGGCACGCGCAACTTTGCCAACCATGGTGCCTATTGTGGCTTTACCTATCGCGCTGGTGCGGGTGCCCTATTGGACGACTTAAAGAAATACGCCCACCTTAAGCCCGACTGGGACAATAGCGAGTTTCTGCTGTTTATCGGCACCTCGCCACAGCAGTCGGGAAATCCCTTTAAGCGTCAATCAAGACAACTGGCTAACGCTCGGGTCGATGGGCGGGAATTCAGTTATGTGGTGGTGTCGCCCATGCTGCCCAATACCTCAAACCAACCCTGTGCAGGCAACAATACTTGGCTGCCAATCCGCCCAGCAACCGACTCTGCACTCGCCATGGGTATGCTGCGCTGGATTATTGATAATAAACGTTACGCCAGTGCGTTTTTGACTGCGCCCAATGCAGAGGCGGCGAAAGCAGCGGGATTCCGAGGTTTTAGCAATGCCAGCTTCTTAATCATCAACACGCCTCATCACCCCAGATACGGCCAATATCTGTATGCCAGCGATCTCGGTCTGCCCTTCGAAGGCAAAGCCTATGGTGAGCAAGACTCGCCACTGGTTGTCGATGCCGCTACAGGGCAGATTCTACCGGCTGGACAATGCGCCAAGGCGCAACTTGAGGTTGAGCAAAGCGTGAATACGCCCAAGGGTAAGCTGAGCGTGAAATCCAGCTTTCAACTGCTCAGTGAAGCCGCTCGCAGCGTCGAGATGGCAGACTACGCCAAGGAGTGCGATATCAGCGAAGCGCAAATTGCCGCCCTCGCCCACAAGTTTACTAGCCATGGCACAAAGGCGGCGGTGATTTCCCACGGCGGCACCATGAGTGCTAACGGTTTTTACAGTGCATGGGCGATCATGATGCTTAACGCCATGATAGGTAACCTTAATCTTAAGGGCGGCGCCATTGCTAAAGGCGGCACGTTTCCCGCCTTTGGTGCAGGTCCAAGGTACAATCTGCAAGACTTTGACGGCATGGTCGAACCCAAGGGGGTATTTCTTTCCCGCTCTAAGTTCCCCTACGAGAAAACCTCGGAGTATCGTCGTAAAGTCGAGGCGGGTGAGTCGCCCTATCCTTCGAAGGAACCTTGGTACCCGATCTCATCGCCCCTACTCGGTGAGCATTTAACCGCAGCGGTGCATGGTTATCCCTATCGACTCAAGGCGTGGATTAACCATATGGGCAACCCCATTTATGGTCAGGCGGGGCTAGGTGAAGCCATTGGTGAACAGTTAAAAGATCCCAAAGTATTACCGCTATTTATCAGCATCGACAGCTTTATCAATGAGACCTCGGCACTGTCGGATTATATCATTCCCGACACCTTAACCTATGAGTCTTGGGGCTGGAGTGCCGCTTGGCATGGCACGCTCACCAAAGAAGCCACGGGACGTTGGCCAATTGTTGAACCAAGGGTTGCCAAAACCGCCAATGGCGATGTGATTTGTATGGAGTCTTTCCTCAGTCAAGTGGCAATTAAGCTCAATCTGCCCGGCTTTGGTGACAATGCGGTCAAGGCGGCCGATGGCAGTCTACACCCGCTGACTCGCGCGGCTGACTTTTCGCTCTATGGCGCGGCAAACGTGGCTTACCTAGGTAAACCTGTGGCCGATATCAATGCCGAAGATATGTACTTCAGTGGTGTTGGACGCATTCAAGCGGAACTCAATGCCAGACTCAAACCCGAAGAAGTCAAAAAAGTCAGTTACTTATTTGCCCGTGGCGGCCGCTTTGAAAATATCAGAGCAGGCCGTGACGAAGCGGGTAACCCCTGCAAGGTTTGGCCAAAACCCTTAATGCTATGGAACCCTGAGGTCGGCAGTCGCCGAAACAGCTTGAGCGGTGAATACATGAGTGGCTGCCCACGCCTTTATCAACCATCACTCGCTGACGGTACGCCATTAAAACAGGCATTTGATAAATCGCAGTGGCCACTGCTCATCAGCAGTTATAAGTCGCATACCATGAGTTCAATGAGTATTGGTTCGGACCGTTTACGCCAAGTGCATCCTAATAATCCGGTGCGCATCAATGAGCAAACTGCCACGCGCTTAGGTATTAATACTGGCGACACAGTCAAAATCAGTACGCCCAATGGCAGCGTAGTGGCTTTAGTGGAATGTGTGGCGGGCGTACATCCCGACTGCATTGCTATCGAACATGGATATGGCCACAAAGAATTAGGTGCGCGGGAAATCGTGATAGATAAAGTGAAGATCGCCGCCAATCCACTGATCCGCGTTGGGATCAATATGAACGACTTAAACTTGTTTGATCCAAGCCGACATGGTCGCTATCCGTTGGTCGACTGGGCCAGCGGCGCCTCGGCGCGGCAAGGACTCCCAGCCAAAATAGAGAAAATCGGTTAACCCCTAGGCCAAGGTAACAAGGAGGTTACCTTAGGTCTCAATATTATTCTGCAACGTTTTCACTGAAAAATGATCTCGCCTAGCGGATTTTTAGTATTTAACTTATTAAAAATCCCCTTTAGATCGATCAACAACAAAAATCACCGCTATATTTAACACTATATTGTTGCTCATATTCTTGGGCATGACACAACATAGCCGTTTTTGAGTTTGCCAAAACTCATTAGGAGTACTTCAGTGTTTAATTCTTCATTACGTAAAAGCCTCGAGATCAGTGAAACTAAACGCCAAGAAGCGCAAGCCACTATTGACTCAATAAAAGACTGTATTGCGACCATCGAATTCTCGCCTGAAGGAATAATCATCGACGCCAATCCGATTTTTTTAACAGAAGTGGGCTATTCACTGCATGAGATTGTCGGCAAACACCATAGAATATTCTGCTCCGCAGAATTAGCCAATTCACCAAGCTATCAACAATTTTGGTCAAGCTTAAAATCAGGGCAACCTAAAGAAGGTAATTTTCGACGAATTCGTAAAGATGGCGAAGAGGTCTGGTTAAGGGCAACCTACTTTCCTATCAAGAAGGATAGCAAGGTCATTAAGATTATGAAAATCGCCTCGGACATCACTCAAGATAAACATAAACTTGATGATCAAATCGCGATTTTTACTGCGTTAGATCGTGCTCAAGCTGTCATTGAATTTAAACCCGATGGCACTATTTTGCAGGTAAATGAAAAATTCCTTAAAACCATGGGCTATCAAGCAGCGCAAATCGTGGGAAAACATCATCGAATATTCTGTTTCGATGCCTTTTACCAGCAAAATCCGCACTTTTGGGATGAGCTAAAACACGGCAGGTATAAACAAGGGCTATTCGAACGCAAGAATGCCTATGGAGATTCCGTTTGGTTAGAAGCCGTTTATAACCCTGTGTTGAATGAAAATGGCAAAGTAGTTAAAGTCATTAAATTTGCTAGTAATATCACCAAAAGAATTGAGCAAAGCAAAGCCGTGCGACAAGCGGCGGATATCGCACTTGAGACATCGCAACTCACGGTAGAACAAGCCATTCAAGGCGTTAAACTCCTCGATGCGACGGTAAATACCTCAAACTCCATCGCGGAGCAGACATTAAAAACGACCAAATCAATCACTCAACTTAATGAGCAATCCCAAAGTATTCAAGCGATTGTCGCAACAATTAGCTCCATTGCCGACCAGACAAACCTACTCGCACTTAATGCCGCGATCGAAGCTGCCAGAGCAGGTGAACAAGGACGAGGCTTTGCCGTAGTGGCCGATGAGGTGCGTCAGCTCGCCGCCAGAACCAGCAAATCCACCAGTGAAATTGCCACCGTTGTTGATAAAAATAGCCAGCTCACCGCCAGTGCCACCAGCATGATGAACGAGGTGGAGCGAATCGCTGAACAAGGTAAACAGCAACTAATTGAAGTGACAACTGTGATGAGCAACATCCGTACTGGTGCGGAAAATGTCGCCAATACCGTGTCCCAGCTATCGATCGATGAGCAGCATTCTTAACAGAATCGGATTTGGGGTAACGATTGCTCAAGCTGATACAATCGTTATCCCACTCATGCTGTTAACGCCCTAAACGAATCCTAATTTAAAAATCAGTTTTTCGCCCTTCGTAGGTTGCACACATTTGCATCGCTTGCTCTTCATCATAGGTGCGCAGTCCACTCATGACGAGGGTCTTAATCCCTGTGCCCACCAAGGTATCACCACTGTGTAGCTCAAAATGCAGTGTCACATCACCGCGTTTACCATCAATCTTAAGCTCCTGTTCTACAAGAGAAAGCTTCACTTCAACAAAGTTGAGTGTAGTTAAGTCGAATGACATGCTTTCGTAGATCACTAAGGGACGCTCGGGATTGATCAT
Organism: Shewanella cutis; assembly: GCF_022410515.1. Lineage (GTDB taxonomy): Bacteria > Pseudomonadota > Gammaproteobacteria > Enterobacterales > Shewanellaceae > Shewanella > Shewanella cutis. Next base: position 1,001,067 of record NZ_JACSDI010000001.1, read on the forward strand.
CACTTGATGTTGCTTCATCAAGGGCATCAAGATATCGATAAAATTATGACCAGAGAATGCCACATAATTGCGAATAAAGGATTCAGTTTGCGCATCGCAGCGGCTAATATCGCCTCGACGACTCACGTTTAAATAGGTTTTATCACGGTTATCACAAATTGAAAAACTGTCGTTCACTTGCTCAGGAAATTGCAGCTCAACCCCATCACCTACCATACCCGCAAAGCTAAACTTCATGCTTTGGCTTAGCCCATACTGGGTTAAGACTAAGGCAAATAACAAATCGCCAGGTACACAGAAGCGTTTCGCGCCAACATCGTGAATTGGATTAAAGTCTTGAGCGATTTTTTTAGCGAAGTCACTAGCTTGTTGTGCAGAAACAGAAATTGATTGATTTTGCTTAAAAAAATAAGGCGATAGAAACATATTAACTCGTTCTTTAATGGCTCAGATAGGGCGAATAACAAATGTGTCACGAGTTTACCTTAGTTTAGGTATTTCACTCACCCGATGACTTATCCTTTAGGTGATAAACACAGTAACATTACAGTCACATTTGTAAAGACTGAGAAATTTAAGTTACCTTTAAGTTAACAAACCTAATCTCCGAGACCGCAAACGAGAACAATTCCCGTTTGAAAAAGACAGCACCTTGTCAATTCGGAGAATGTAATGACCCAGCTTAGTCCAATGCGCCTTAGTTTATTAGCCTGCGCATTAGCCACTGTTTTCAATGCCCAAGCCAGTTCGCAAACTCAAGCAACAGCGCAGATGGAGCAGATCAGTATTTTTGGTAGTAAAAATCCCCTTGATACCACCCCAGGTAGCGCCCATCAAATTACTGAAGCCGAATTAGAAACCTTTAAATATTCGGATATTATGCGCACTTTAGCCTCCGTGCCCGGCGTTTATATTCAAGAAGAAGATGGTTATGGTCTGCGCCCAAATATAGGTATGCGTGGCACAGGGCAAAATCGTTCTGAAAAAATTACCGTGATGGAAGATGGCGTCCTAGCAGCTCCCGCCCCCTATGCATCCCCTGCGGCCTACTACTTCCCCACTTCAGGCAGAATGCAATCTGTTGAAATCCTTAAGGGAAGCTCAACGGTAAAATATGGCCCGCGTACCACTGGTGGCGTGATTAACATGCTGTCTCGCCAGATCCCACAGGAGGCATTAGCGGGCAAAATTGATCTTGCTTTAGGACAGGATGGCTTTGGCAAATTACACACTTATGCGGGTGGACAGGGTGAACGCATTGGTGCTGTCGCCGAAGTTTATCGCTATCAAGCTGATGGTTTTAGAGAGATCAATACCGTCGGCGGCGACACTGGTTTCACTAAAAATGATGCATTAGCTAAGGTGAGAATTAACACCGACAAAACGGCGAATTATCAGCAAGCTCTTGAGCTCAAGCTTAAGTTTGCCGATGAGACCTCCAATGAAACCTACATGGGGCTTACCGATGCGGATTACCAAAAATCCCCGCAAAGCCGTTATTCTGCCTCGCAAAAAGACTTGATGACCACTGAGCATAAGCAGATACAACTCAACCATATTATCGATTTTAGTGACACCCTCAGCCTTAGCAGCATTGGTTATTACAATGATTTTCATCGTAATTGGTACAAAGCCGATAAAGTCGGCGGCGAGTCATTAAGCGGTAAAGGGATCCAAAATGCGGCCGATTTTGACGCGGGCTTATTAACCAGCCTTGACGTGAATGTAAAAGCGAATAATCGCAGCTACCTCTCCCAAGGGGTCCAGACTGAACTTAATTGGTTACTGGGCGCTCATGACCTCTCCTTTGGTTTACGCTACCATGAAGATGAAATGGACAGATACCAATGGGCTGACAACTATACGATGGACGCCAACAGTATCATGTTGCGCACTAAGAGCGGCGTCCCCGGAACAGACTCTAATCGTGTCGATAGTGCCACTGCGCTCGCAGCCTATGTGCAGGATAAAATCAGCCTAGACGCACTGACCATTACCGCTGGTCTTCGCTGGGAAGATGTCGAGACCGAGCGCAGCGATTGGGGTAAGAAGAATCCCAACCGTGATGGTAGCCCAGAGAAACAGGTTGAAAGCCAATTCAGTGCTTTACTTCCTTCCTTATCGGCAACTTACCAGATTAACGAGCAAATTTTAATTCTTGCTGGAGTGCAAAAAGGTTTCTCTCCTGCCGCACCTGGCAATGCTGATGGGCAAGAAGAACAAAGCTGGAACTATGAAGCTGGTGTCCGCTTCAACGAAGGCGCATTTAGTTCAGAGTTAATAGGCTTCTACAGTGATTACAGTAATATGCACGGCAACTGCACGGCAGCGCAGGGGTGTGATGACACAAAACTAGACAATCAGTACAACGCTGGCGAAGTGGAGGTAAAAGGCATTGAACTTAGCCTAGCCCACGCGTTTAACAATGAGGGGGCTATCAGTTTCCCAGTCAAACTCGCCTACACCTATACAGATGCCGAGTTTGGCAATAGTTTCGAATCTGAGTTTGAAACTTGGGAAAAAGTCGCAGCAGGTGACAAATTGACCTACCTTCCTGAAAACCAAGTTTATATTTCAGTGGGTATCCAATCGCAGCGCTGGCAAGTGACTGCGGCAGCACGTTATACCGATGAGATGAGAACGAAAGCGGGCGCGGGAGCCATTCCGGCAAATGAAGTGATCGAGGCAAAAACCTTAGTAGATCTTTCGGCGCGTTACTTCTTAACCAACAGCCAAGAGGTTTACCTGAATGTCGATAATCTCTTCGATGAAACCTATATGACAACTAGGGTACATGGCTCTATATTTGCCGGAAAACCACAGACAGTCACCTTAGGTTACAGCTATAAGTTCTAATCCCTACCAAATACAAAAAGGGCAAACCCCGTTTGCCCTTTTTGTAAACCAACATAAATATTAACCAAATGACCGTCATTACACCCGCTTAAATTCACGTTTTAACTGAAAACTATCATCGGTGACCAACTGCTCAAGCACTTCAACCCTGTTGCGCAGGTTATCTAACTCTGCCCGCAACGCTTGATTTTCGGCCTGCTGAGCATTACTGGTCGAATAATTTTTCTGGCGCATTTTCATAATGGCGAGAGTGTATCCACCCACAATGGCAATGATGGGGATGAGTAGAGCAAGCGTTGAGCTATTCATAATGCGTCCTTTTATAATCGATCTATTGGGTTCCAGTATGAGCAACATAGCCTAAATCCACCAGTGACAAAAGTCATGATCTCGAAAGCGGCAATCGATTCACCGCTCCAGTGTATGACTACAGATGACGCTCCTGTAGGGATTGCAGTCTTTCCTTGGCCTTCGCTTGGTAATCATTTGAAAACCCCTCACCCAATTCAATACTTTGCTGGTATAGGGTGATAGCACGCTTTGGATCGGCATCGCCTCCCTCACCCGCATCAAGCAAGCTTGCTAAGTGAAAATACGCATAGCCAAGTACATCTCGCTGAATGTATTGTTTGTCTCCGGCGGTGACGACTTTTTCGAGCCAATATCGAGCCCGCTTAGGATCACGCTGCTCAGCCGCCAATAAAATGCCCGCATATTCGGCGGCGACATCTATCTCGCGCTCGGCTGCAATCTCAAAAAACTCCCTAGCTTGGGCGAGATCCTCTTTAAAATAGTAATAGGTTTCGGCAGCATCTCGCGCTAAATCAGGTTGAGCTTTAACACTTTTACGATAATTATCCAGCGCTGCGGTGGTATCAAAATAGGGCGAGCAAGAAAACACTTGATAATACGCCATGGTGCTGACGGCTTGAGGGATTCCCTGCTTGGTTAGTTCGGTTAACGTTTGCCATGCTTGCTGCTCACGGATTTTTGCTTGGCCAGTATTCACTTTACCCATAGGAATGACGGATAAGGGTTGATTAATTAACTCCAGTTGGGCTTGGATATCGCCAAGCTTGGCAGCGCGCTCTAACCAGTACTGCCCATCTTTAATGTAGCCCCAACTAGCCCGCTCTCGCAGCCAGTTGATTGATTCCATATCCCCTGCCTCACCCAACTCGCGATACAGGACTTCAGCCTTGGCTTTATCCCCTTCAAACACCTGCTCAATGCCTGAATCGTAAATCTTGGCTAACTGTCTTTTATCTTCAAGACGCGCACTGCGCTGTAAGCTGTTGAAGCGGGATTGTGCAGAACCGTAAGGATAAAGCCGTAAACCAGCCTTAATGTAGGTAAACTCGGTGCCATCGGGATAACTTACCTTGGATTTTTTGTCCAAGATATGGATATTCACAGCATAATCTTCAGCAATCTGAGGGATAAAATTCACCCGTGTTACCCGTTCATCGGCTAAATGGATACGCCTCGAGTGTTGTAAACTCCATTGGTCAGAAACCTCGCGCTGCAAACTACTTTTCAGCCCCACATCAAAGGGCTGCTTATCCTCAGGGGCATAAGTGTAAATAGGATAATAAATCGGTGAAAAGGAAATAGTGGCGTCATTGCTATCCGCGTCAGCCTCCTTTGCGGTGGGTATCAAGTCAAAAGACTGCTTAAAAGCATCTTTGTCAAGGGCTTCATCTTTCACCTTGGCGACAGGTAACTCAGCCAAATATTGCTTTTTCAAGGATTGCGCTTCCTGCCACAGGCGATGACTCGGCAGAAGTGACATATTCAATTGAATGTTAGTCAGCTGCCACTCACATGCCCCTCCGCCCTGCAACGCAACGGATTGGGTAAAATGACCGGCATTGTGCAAACTGTTGACTACTTGCCGTAATTGAGAGGTCGTACCCTTGGTGCGCCACTGGGGATTGGCAATATCTCCGCTTGGGAAATACATCTCTTTTTCGGTGCAAATCGAAGAATAATAAAAACCGATAAGCTCTAGCTCAGTATCCGCGGGAAGCGTACCAACGAGCTCAATACGAGGGCTGTCCTTAGGGGCGCTTGCCTGGCTCACTCCTCGCTTATTGGTCAATAAATCCCAAATAGAGGCAAAGGACCGAGGAGAATAAAAGCTCGCCACTAAGGCGCACCCAAGAGCTACCATACCCAAGCCTAGTGGCATAAATCTCGTTACTAATCTGGGTACTAATCTAAGTACTAATCTGACACCCATAAAACCAGTCTTCCCTTGCTGATGAGTCTTTGCGCGATTCACGCCATACAGTTAGCGGAGTCTACACAAGTGCAGACTCAATTCAAAACAAGGCCGCAAACGCCCCTACTGCAATCACGCCAAGCGCAAATGCGCGACGACATCCCTTGCCTTTAACTCGGCCATTGCCACATAGGCAACTGGTACCACAAATAACGAAAAAAAGGTGCCAACGAGCAAACCGCCGACTAACACTAAACCAATATTGGCTAAGCCTAACGAGCCTGGTCCAGTCGCTAGCGCTAACGGAATGGCACTTAAAATCATGGTCAAAGATGTCATAAGGATCGGTCTTAACCGCGATTTGGCACTACTCAGCGCCGCCTCAATCGCACTCACCCCCTGAGCCTGCTGCTTATTGGCAAACTCCACCAGCAAGATACCGTGCTTAGTCACTAGCCCCACTAAGGTTAATAAGCCGATCTGGGAGTAGATATTTATACTTTGCCCAAATACCGCTAAGGTCAGCAGTGCGCCAACAATACACAAAGGTACGGTGAGTAAGATGATGAGGGGATCAACAAAACTTTCAAACTGCGCGGCTAAAATCAAATAGATAAATACCAACGCCAGCAAAAATAATGCTTGAGTACCCGCCTGCGAATCCATTAACTCTTTGACCACGCCATTATATTTAAAGCCTTGGGCATCATTTAACAGGCTAGGCAGTTGCTCGTCTAGGTAGGCTTTGATTTCATCGGTGGAATAACCGGGCATTAGATCTGCCGTTAGCTCCGCGCTATCAAGCCCCATAAAGGTCTTAATGTTAGATTCGGCGGTGGTCTGCTTTATCGACACAAATTGCGATAACGGCAGAGCCTGACCAGATTCGGAGGTAACATAGAGTTTATCCATTACCCTAAAATCACTGAGCTTATCTAAGTTTACCTGCACTTGAATCGGATAAGTAAAGCCATCGGTAGCATGTAAGTCAGCCGCTTTCACTGAACCAAGGAAGGTCGACAGGGCATTAGTCACATCACCATAACTCACACCTGAAAGGATAATGGCATTGCGATCGATAGACAGATCGTAGCGCAGTTGGTCCCTCAGCACTGAGTTACCCACATTGCTCAGGCCGGGATAATCCTCGAGTAATTTTTGCACTTTAGCCGCAGTTTGGCTCAGCTCATCCTTATTGCGATCTAAGGTGGTCAGTTCTATACGTAAGTTATTGGCAATATTAAGGTTATCAGCTGATCGAATACTAAAGGACATATTATAAGCAGAGACGCTCCGCTTCGATTTAGCGATCAAATCTTCAATCACCTCATTAATTCCCTCACTTCGCTCGCCCCAAGGCTTGAGCAGCACATGGTTGATTGGCTCTCCCTCGATATAAGATAGATTGGCCCCAACCGCAGGATGGCCATCAATCACACTATTTAGCTCGCGATTATGGTCCAAATGATACTGCCGCCCCACGCCCGTTGGGCCATTGGCCGTCACATCGATAAAGCCAGAATCCTCCGCAGGCAAAAGTATTTTCGGCAACTGCCAATAGGCAATCCCTGCAAGGCAAATCAGCACAACTGCCACGCCAAACATCAAACGTTTACGCACAAACCATTTATTCAGCTCATTAATATACAAATGATTTAGCTGCTGAAGTTGCGCCTCTACTCGGCTAAACCAGCGAGAATGTTGTTCTGTGGTATTGATAAGATACGCACTCATCATCGGCGATAAGGTCAACGCCACCACACCGGAGATCATCACGGCTGCAGCTAAGGTAAAGGAGAATTGCCGAAACAGATCGGCGGTTAAGCCCGACATTAAGCCAATAGGCAAATAAACGGCGGCGAGCGTTAAGGTCATGGCAATAATCGGGAAGATGATCTCCTGACAGCCCTTAATCGCCGCATTAAATGGGGTTTCACCGTTTTCAATATGGCGATAGCAGTTTTCGACCACCACAATGGCATCGTCGACCACTAGTCCAATAGCCAAAATAATCGCCAAGATGGTAAGCACATTGATACTAAAACCGAGCGCCGACATCACAGCAAACACCCCAATCACGCACACGGGAATGGTGATAATGGGAATAGATGCCGCCCGCAAACTCCCTAAAAACAACACCACAATCAACGAGACCAAGATCACCGCCTCAATCAAGGCCGCAAATCCTTCATCGATGGCCGCTTCAACAAAATCTGCCTGATTGTAGGCCAAGTGCATTTCTAAGCCTTGGGGTAAGTGTTTTTGCATGCGCGCAATTTCGGCTTTAATGTTTGAAGCCACTTTCACCGGATTGGCGTTACTGAGTGGCAAAATCTGCAATGACATTGCGCTATGTCCACCGATAGACAACATGCTGGGTGATAGGCTTTCCTCACCCATGACCACCTCAGTAACATCAGCGATGCGGATGATTTTGCCCTCGCTGACCTTAATCACCAGATCCTTCACATCCTCAAGGGTTTCAACTTGATTCAAAGGATTAATCGAAAAGTCCCGTGATTTACCTTTAATCGCCCCCGAGGTAAAACTGGCATTGTAGGAACCTAACGTCCCTACCACATCGGCGGCCTTAATATTTAACGCCTTCATTTGTTCAGGATTAAGCCAGACTCTAACCGCCTTTTGTGAGCCGCCATAGGGCCCCCAAACCGCACCAACGCCTTGCACTTGTTTGAGTTGCGGCACCAACTGCTGGCTAATGTAGTCATACATGGCCTGCTTTTCCATGCCGCCCGTGTTCACAAAGGTGATGATATTACTGGCCGAATCGGTAGCGGAGGTATCATCGGTCACGGTGGGCTTATCTATCATGCTCTGGGGAAAGTCGTTGATTCCTTCAATGCTACTGCGCAACTTGTTCATTAAGTTGGTGTATTCAATATCGCTGGTGTCGTCATTGAACTTAATCGTTAATGAGCAGCGCCCCTCGCTACAGTCGGTCGACATGGTATCGACTTTATCTATGCCCGAAGCCGCCGCAATCAACTTATCGGCCACATTACTCGACATAAAGTCCGCGCTCGCCCCTGCAATCGACGCATTGACTGAGGCCGAGTGAGTCGTATGCTCAGGAAAATATTGGATATCGAGTTTTTGAAAGGCAATCAACCCCAGTAACACAGCCATAATGCTAAGGACGCAGGCAAAGATAGGATGTCGAATACAGACTTCGGGTAAGCGCATTATTGGGCTCCCTTGGCGTTTGGTGCAGAGTTTGGCGAAGAGCTTTGATCAGTGTTTGGCGCTGAACTTGAGTCAGTGTTTGGCGCTGAACTTGAGTCAGTGCTTGGCGATGAAGTTGAATCGGTGCTTGGCGCTGAGCTTGAGTCGGTACTTGCGCCAGCGTTTGAAGTGACAGGCTTATCCTGCGTACTTTTGTCGTAAATGACGTTAATTTGGCTATCGGACTTAAGATTTTGCATGCCCGTCTTAACCACAAGATCGCCCTTGGCTAAACCTTCGGTCACCACCGTATAACCGTCGTTGGTGTTTTGCGCGAGTTTAATGACTTGTTTTACGGCATGATTACCGCGCACTAACCAGACAAAACGCTCATCGTTATTGGCAATAATCGAATTTTGCGGCACCACTAAACATGCAACCCCTTGGCTATAAAACTGTTTGATGTTGGCAAACATTCCGGGAGCCAGCTTAAACTCAGGGTTGTCGAGGGCGGCGTGTACCTCAACCCTACCCGAGCTTTCATCCACCGCTGGGGCCACATAATTAACTGTCCCTTTAAACACCTTATTAGCGTAAGCCTCAACGGCAACATTCACCCCTTGGCCCTTTTGTGCCTTACCAAAATCGTTTTGACTGATGGCATAACGGACTTCAACCGGATTTAAACTATAGAGGGTCACTAAGGCCGTACCCGCTGCAATTTGACTGCCGATAGACTGACTAAAGCTAGTTAACTGGCCATCAAAGGGCGCCTTGATCAGATAATCGTTCATGGTGGCTTGTTTTTGACGCAAATCGGCATCGGCCAGATTCACATTTTCCCGTAGCTCATCCACATCTTGCTTAGCCAGAGCAAACGGCTCTTTAATCAGTAAGTCTTCGATACGCTCCAGCTTGGTTTTCGCCAGTGCTAAGGTACTTTTTGCCTTGTCTAAATCGGCCTTGGCTTTAGTGTTGTCTTGTTCGGCAATCACTTGGCCTTTGGTCACTTTGTCGCCGTTACTAAAATGAATGGCGCTAATTTTTTCGCTGGCATTAAAACTCAGTATCGCCGAGTCAATGGCGTTAATTTTACCGACCTCTTTAACAACATCGGCAAAGGAGGCTTCTTTAACGGCCTCCACCGTGACAGGGATAATGTCGACCTTATCTGCCGCCAACGTAGAGAAAGCAGTAAACGCGAGAAGACTCACCCATAAAAATGGCAAAGGCGCGAATAAAGGCGCCTTGGAGAAATGAGAGTGGTGGCTTGTAAATGAAATATCGCATGCGCTGCGTGCTTGTTTAGTCACTCTTTGTTTAAACATAGTATGCAAACCTATCGTCTTTACTACTCAACGGACATCCTATCCGACAACAGCAAACCGGATTGAACCCAAGATGAATCCCTAAGTCGCCTCAAATGCTGTTTCAACAATTTGAGGCTATTTGGAGATACAGCCTATAGGCATAATCCCTGTTTGCACCAGTAAAAATCCAGTTGCAGATTTAAACAAAACAATGGGTTAACACTCTATTCCACAGGTTACTCTCAAATCACACATGCAGGATAAAAGTGCAACAAGTAAGCAACCAACATCAGGCATCTGCTGAGCAAAGCATCATTAACAGGCTCACAATCGCCCGGTTTACTTCAACCAAACGAGGGCGTAGAGCCACATCCGACTGCATGCACGCCGCTTTAATCGCACTCAACTGGGCATAATGCTCAGCGTTAACCGATTCATCCACATAGGCCAACAAATCCTCAATCAAGCAGCCAAGTGCGCGCACCTCAATCGCCTCCATTGCCAATTGCTCAAGCGTCGAGAGATTGCCTAAATTGGATGCCGCCCCAAAATCACCAAACAATAAATTCATCTGCTGATTAACCATCATATTGTGGGCATAAACATCGCCGTGGCTCACCTGCTTAGCGTGCATATGCGCCAGAGTGTCCGCTAACTGATGGGCAATAGTGGCGACTTGCTCAAGGCTAAACTGCGTCCCAGGCTTAAAGGTATCGCGGGTACAGGTATCGAGGGATGGCGGTAAGCCTAAGTTAGTAAAGCCAGCGGGAATTAACGCCATCACTAATCCAAGTTGATCCTTTTGGCTGATATGCGCTAACACCTTAATAAGATTGGGGTGATCGCCCGTTGTCAGGCAACAATCTAACTCGTCAGCAGGATAACCATCACTGGTCACCTCACCTTTAAATAACTTAACCGCAATATGCTCGCTCCCTGTGGCAACCACCATTGCAGGATTTAACCAACGACCTTGGTAAATAATGCCAGAAGCCCCTTCACCCAGTTTTTTACCCAGTTCAATGTCCGCTAATGTCACATTTGGCACACTGGCTACATCGGCGTGGGGATCAACCAAGGTATGGCTAAAAGGATTGCCCGCAAAAGCCAGCCAAGTGAGTTTAGGTAGTTGAAGTAACCAACTTGGCAGTGCTTGCAGCTGATTGGCCGACAGACGAACTAATTCTAAATTGCGGCAATGGGCCATCGACGCTGGCAACGCCGTTAAACGGTTGCCCGCTAATGCGAGTTTTTGCAAACGCTGCAACTGCCCCATACGCTCGGGTAAGGTAGTGATTTGGTTGTCCGTTAAAATCAACCAACGGGTTTGCTCGGGCAAGGATGCCGCTGGCACAGTGCGAATTTGATTGGCCTTAAACCCAATCATCTCCAGTTTAGGGCACTGACCTAGCACCTCTGGCAAGGTTTCAAAACGGTTATTAGACGCAAACAAAATCTTCAAATGGGTTAAGCGATGCAAATCTTCGGGCAACGAGCTTAACTGGTTATTGGATAAATCGAGGATCTCGAGCGTATCGGCTAAATCGAAGATCTCCCGTGGAAATTCGGTCAGGTTTTCAACCAATTGTAAACGGGTAATCCCTTGTAATTGTCCTGCTTTTAACTGCGCTAACGTCTGCACTCTGTAACCCACTACGATGAAAAATCGCCGCTATGTTAGCCTATTTAGGGGTAAATCTAAATGTGACCTAGGCGGTCAAATTATCAGCAAAGCTATCCAGAAACCGCAAAACAGATTAGCATGTGCAACATTATCTCTACCCAAGTAACCTAAGAATGTAGGTTTCAGAGCACCTAAAGTGCTCTCGTTTAAGGCGCATCAATGAGAAATGTCGACTACATTTTGAATTGCTGCAAGACGTAAATGTAGTACCCAAATACGCCGTTTCGGTGGACTTAACGCAGGATCCTGCATCTAGTTAGCTTGTTTGGGTAAAACGCCAAGTCATCAAAAATTACAGGACAATCATGCGGAAAACCTTTCGTCAACCCCATGTATTAGCTGCGCTGGTTATCACCTTGTTGACGGTTCAGCTAAGTGGCTGTGCGACAACCTCAGCGCAAACATCACCCACGGAATTGGGTGCTGGTTTGCCAGAAGCCGAAGATCATAGCGAATCAGCAGAGCCTCAATCAGTTGAAGCAGAAGTTATCGACGAGCGTTATGCCGATGTGTGGGAGAAAATCCAACACGCCCGCACTATTGATGTGCATGACGATGCCGAAGTACGCAAACAGCGTAACTTTTTCGATGATAAACAAAAATTTATGACTCAGGTGACCCAACGCGCTGAGCCATTTTTATATTATATTGTCAGCCAACTTGAGGCTCGCAATATGCCGCTTGAACTGGCACTCCTGCCAATTGTAGAGAGTGGTTACAATCCGCTCGCTCAGGCAAACGGTCCCGCAGGGCTTTGGCAAATGATCCCCGCGACTGGGCGTAACTTTGGCCTAACCATCAACTCAGCCTACGATGGTCGCAAAGATGCGCTGGCCTCAACCGATGCGGTACTCGACTATTTGCAGCACTTACACGACACCTTAGGTAACGACTGGATTAACGCCGTAGCGGGTTACAACAGTGGCGAACTGGTGATCAAAGCTGCTATCGATAGAAACAAAGCTAAAGGCAAACCTACGGATTTCTGGTCGCTTAATATTCCTGCTCGCCAAGTACAAACCGTGCCTAAGTGGCTGGCGTTTATCCAAATTATCCGCGCCCCAAGCCATTACAATCTCAAAGTAATGCCGATTGCCAATCGCCCATTTTTGGAACGCTTACCCGCTCCCAATGGCGTTGAAATAAGCCAAATCGCCAATGCTGCGGGACTCACTAAAGCAGAGTTCAAAACCTATAACCCAGGATACCGCCAAAGCGTGATCCCCAGTAAAGGCAAATACCAAATTGCCCTGCCGATTGAAAACATTGGCCACTATCAAGAAAACCAGCACAAGCTCTATGCTCAAAAACGTTACGACAGCCAAACTTATATCGTGAAATCCGGTGATAGCTTAGGTTCGATCGCAGCTAGATTTGATTTATCAGTCAAAGAGTTAAAACAGGCAAATAATCTAACCTCTGATCGCCTTAAAATCGGCCAAGAACTTACGCTGTTAACCCCAATGGCGGCCAATGATAATGAGCCAGAACCTGTAAAGGCCAAGGCTAATACCGACAAATCATCGACCAAAGCGAATCCGAGTAGCACTAAAGCTGCCACCTCAAAATCGACCGATAAGCCAGTGGCAAAAGCCAAAACCTACAAAGTAAAATCAGGGGATTCACTGGATAAAATTGCGCGTAAAAATAAAGTGAAGCTCGCCGATTTAATGAAGTGGAACCAGCTAAATGCCAAGAGCATCATCAAGCCGGGTCAAGAACTGAAAATCAGCGAATAACGCTTGCCGTTTGAACAGCCAAAAGCCCAACATAGCGCGAATTTAAAACGCTATGTTGGGCTTTAATTTATCCCCGCCTTGCTTGTGAAGTATTGCTTGCGGCTAACGGCGCTCAACATCACAACGAAGTGGCAATTACTGGCTCTATTTTTCCCAATTAGCCCACTTGAACCTCACAACGACAAGCAAAAAAAGCGCTACCTAAGTAGCGCTGTGGTATTAGAGACACTCATCTTAACAGTTAGATCTTAACCAAGTTGTAGCCAAAACTGGTTGAATCGTCCTTGTTCAGCACCATAGTGACGTTATCTTGATTATTAAAATCAATCACATCAGATGCATAAACCACTGTTTTAGAGCCATTTTCTACCGCGATCACCTTGATGGAATACTCACCTTTGGGCACCACTAACGATTGCGGCACCGTTGGATTAACCGCACTGATTTTATAGGTTGCCGTATCAATAGTGTCGTTCGCCTTTAAGAAGTACAAGGTAAGGTTACTCTTATCGGCAAAACTCACGATATCGAACTTAAAGCTGTAGGGGCTTGGCGTTTGAGTTTGTTTCATCTCCATCGCCTTCACTTGGCTGCCCTGAGCTGTGGTCTGCTCGTAGATAAAGATGGTTTTAATATCATCTTGATTAAGGGTGATCAGCACATTATCGAGCAATTTAGCTTGGCTAGTATGATCAAATACGCTCACACCAAAATCATTAAACTCAGCACCTTTATAGGCCGTTACACCAAAGGGAGCCACATTGCTAAATAGCGCTTCTTGTTTATTACTCACGACTTTCACATCAACATTATGTGTAGCCAAACCATTGAATACCCTGAAATCAACACTGCTCTCGAGGGCGACATGGTTACGCACATTGGTGGTTGAGTCGACGCTGTCTAAACTGATTTTGGCCGCTGATGCGCCAAAGCTTTCCCTTAAAATCAACTTATAGGGCACCTTGGTTTTAAAGTTAATGCTCGCCGTGGTGTAGCTGATATTGGTCGTACCCGCCGCGGTCAAATAAATTTTATAGTCGCCGGTATCCAAAATCTGTGGTGTTGAAACCTCGCCATAGGAAACGCTACCAAGCATCACCGCATCGGCAAAGCCTTTATCCGCTTTGGCAATATACGCATCGTAAGCTGGTGCCTTGGTCGCTGTATGTGCAATCAACAACTGCATTTTGCTCTTGTCTGCTTCGGCGTTTTGTTTATCAAGCTCGGTGCGCGAGTAATTGATATTGAGCAGTGCTGGTGAGGCAAAATCCCCATGCAAGACAAAGAAATGGTCGGTTGCCGTTTTTAAATCGATATTCTCTTTGTAGAGCGAAATATCTTTATTTGCCGCATCCTTACCCATCACTTCTACCGCACTCACACCGGGAGTCGACGTAAATCGTGGCATCGCATCGGCGAAGCTCACACTTTCATAGGTTTTATCGCCAATCTTCAGCGCGGTAGCAGTGCTGCCTGCGGTGGCATTGTAGAATTGCACATAAGTATCGGTTTTAGAGGTATCCTCATCTTTATTATCAGAACCACCACAAGCGGTAACGCCTAAACAGGCGAAAGTCATCACCGCGAATCCTTTGAGTTTATTGTTAAGCATTGTATCCCTCATTTGCAGGCAAAATTTCAGTTCAGTCTACGCAGTTATACAATGACAACAACGGCAATTCCCACCTAAAACAAAAACAAATATTTTACAAACTCAAACACTTAACAAACATTTCAGCAACCAAGTCAATATTGATACAAATCACATTTTGGGGGCGATGAATTGATACAAATACCTTTTAAGATACGTTTACTTACAATTCAAAGCTTTCTATAGCAGTGAAAAAAGCTGGGACTTTAAACGGCAGTTTTCAGGCTTTACTCGCAATGGATAGATTACCCTCATGCGGTACAAACCTTGTTCACCTTATGCGATTAGGTTACTCTCGCATCGCCAATGAAACCTCTGGGATGGATAGGATTTGCAAGGGATTCTTAACTACTACAAACTCTGTTTTCAACAGGACAGCGCTGAAATTAACCTCTGGGCTAGCCATCAGCTTGCTGAGCAAGATCAGCTATTACTCCAAGGTGATGACGAGTTAAGCAGTGGCTTTCTCCCCCGTTTACCCGTGCCATTTGCCCCCGCCTCAGCATTAATGGCACGTAGTGCCTTGTATCTGCGTGAAAAAGTATTATTGCACTGTTGCCTGTTTTTCTGTGGCACTGTCGAGCTTAATGGCGAAAAACGTAAAGTCGTCACGCCACTGCTGTACCGTGAATGCCAGTTACAGGCCGATGGCGATAACATTTACCTCGAATCTAATCACAGCTTCTCTGGCGGCGGACCATTCACCATCAACGAAGCTCTATTAGAAAAATTAGTCGTTGAAGGACACAGCTTAAGTCAAGAGCTACGCGATAATCCAACGGATATCAGTGGCTGGATAGCTTGGCTGCGGGCAGGCCAAGCCAATGTTGATACCAGTCATTTATTGCATTTTCCCAAGCTGATTGATGAGGCTGAATTTGCTCAGCTATGCCGTAAACGTGGACAGTTTATGGTTAGTCGCAGCCAAATTATTCTTGCAGAGCGTTCGATTGCGAGCCGTGGCATTTTGCACGAACTGGACAAACTCAGCACTACCCTCGACTTCTCAGCGCCGCTTCAAGCACTCTTTGCGGACACGCCTCCAACCGGCATCAATAACATTAGCGCCAGTGTAGAGACACAAGAGGCTTATCTTCCTGGGCTATTAAGCCGCGCGCAAATTCAAGCCTTAACGATTGCGGCCAATCAAACTTTGGGGCAGATATCGGGCCCACCGGGAACGGGTAAAAGTTACACCATAGCCACCGTGGCGGCGGAGCAGGTATTAAGGGGCAAATCGGTACTTATCGTCGCCCATACCGATGTCGCTGTTGATGTGATTGCCGATAAGTTACAGCAGCAATTCCAACTAGGGAGCAGCCTTATTCGAGCTGGCTCGCCGCAGTTTATAAAAGTTCTGAAAAACCAGATAGATGAAATGCTCCATGGTCAGCACCCAGCATCTGATGAAGCCGTCTCGGATAGGTTGCTACTCAATGCAAAACAGCAACTTAATACTGTTACTCGTCAGCAAACCAAAATGGAAGCGGGCTTTATACATCATTGCCGCCACGCCATACGTCGCGGCCAAAAACTGGCGACCTTACAACAAGGACAATCACGCTGGCGCTTAGGATTTTACAACTGGGCTTACCGTGCCGGGATCAAACAGTTTGCTCAGCAATGGCATGAACTCGATAAATTAACGGCCCTCATCGCCCAAAAAGAAGACTTAAGCCTCAAATACTTACAATTGGCCACTCACTATCGATTAAACCAATTGCTCAAACATAAGCGCAGTACGCTGGTGAGTTTTGCCAGTGCACTTCGCGCTCGGCAATCCGCTAAGCAACTCGATGGTTTCTACAAGACAGATTTTGATGCCTTAAAACAAACCTTTCCCATTTGGTTATCTAGCCTTGCCAGCTTGCATAAAGTGCTGCCCATGGAGCAGCAAATGTTTGATTTAGTCATTATTGATGAAGCTACTCAAGCTAATATTGCCGCCTGTTTACCGGCCTTGCAGCGGGCAAAGGCGGCACTGGTGGTGGGCGATAGCAAACAGCTGCGCCATTTCTCGTTTTTATCCCGCGCAAAGCAAATCCAAATCCAAACGCAACTCGGACTTGCTGCGGATTGCCGCGGCCTAATGAGCTACCGTGATGCCAGTATGCTCGACTTAGTATCGCAATCCCTCGCGAGCCAATCCCAAGTGGTGTTTTTAAATGAGCATTTTCGGAGTAAACCTGAGCTAATCCAATTTAGTAATCAGCAGTTTTATCAAGGTATGCTGAAGATTATGCAGCACAGACCCTGCACAAGCTCTGGGCACTTACACCGAATCCATGTGACTGGCAGCCGTGATAGCAAGGGGATTAACGCCATAGAAGCGGAGGCATTAATTCAAAAACTGTCTCAACTGATTGATGAACAAGAGAATGCATTAGTGCCCGCCAGCATTGGTGTACTCTCCTGTTTTCGTAATCAGACGGAGTATTTATCCCAGCAAATCCTCGCGCGCTTTAGCGCACAACAACTAGAGCGTCACCAATTACGGATTGCCACTCCCTTTGGTTTTCAAGGGGAAGAGCGCGATATAATGCTGCTGTCGTTTAGCATTACGGCCAACGACAGTCGCGCCGCCGTGTATTTAAATCGCGCCGATATGTTCAATGTCGCCATCACCCGCGCTAAACAAATGCAGTGGCTATTTTTATCGGTACAAGCACATGAGCTCCCCAACAATAATTTACTGGCAACTTACTTAGCATCGGCGGGCCAATTTCAAGCGGCGCACAATTATATCGATGTCCTCGATAGCTTCGGCCAGTCGGTGGCACAGGCGATTGAAGCAAAAGGCATAACAGTGTGGCGCGCCTACCATATGGCGGGGTTAGAACTGGATATATTGTGCCGCTATGGTAACCAATATTTAGCAATAGATTTAATCGGTTACCCAGGGCCTTGGGCGGACTTTTTCGAGATTGAACTGTATAAACTGTTACAGCGCGCGGGGATTAAACTTATCCCCGTCAGCTACGGGCTATGGTGCCAACAGCGAGAACTGTGCATCCAATATATTTGCCAGCAATTGGGAATAACGCCCGCAGCACGCGCGGCTCTTTAGTGAAGGTGAAGCCGCAACGGAAAAGCCGTTGCTGTGCCTGCGATTGTTATGCATTTAGTAGCTCAGCCTCAAACCAGATATCTTCGTAGTTATTGTCATCAATTAGAAAACGGTAACCAGGAGGCAGATCGAGATACTTTTTTACCTCAGGCAAGTATTCTTGGATGTGCTCGACGTGAAGTGGTGAGAAGAACTCATCCTCTTGTGACATGGATTCCCCACACCAGATATACCAACCGTTCGTTCCATTTTTGGGCATATGCCGGAGCCCATTAATTAGTCCGCAGCCCAATGTACCAAGCGCGATACCCAATTTTGTTCCTGCCTCTGGCTTTTGCGGCTCAACACCCGCCCATTCACAGATTGTTTGTTTGCGCTGTATTATCATAATGTTCCGGATGCATAAAGTTTGAGCTCGCGCCGCGGCCAGTCAGGGCCGTCGCGCCTACAGCGAATAGTTAGCCGCCGACGCGCGTTGTGTGAACTCTGTGATCGCCACATTCATCTCGGTGTAGAGACTTATCTCTACAACCGCAATTCCTGCCTTCTTAAGCCTAGCAACCAATATCTCTATGGCTGAGCGAAGTGAAGACCCAAGATATAGCCGGAGATCTTCCTCACGCGCCAAACGCCAAACTGACTCTGGAATTTGGATGTCAGCAGTAAGGTATCGACTTTTCTTGGCAAAGCGTACCCGATGAACCCCCTCAAGACCATATTTGGCAAATTCTCCATCTACCCTCAGCACCAACGCGTACTGATCTACCGAATCGCAATGCGTAGAGGTGACATGCTTTTCTAACGCGTGGAAGAGCTCCACTTTCAGACGGGATATGCCGCCATCTTCTGGGCCACCACATTCACAACCGATTGAGATTGGACTTTGCACACCCTTTCCTTAGCGGCTAACGTCTTAATATTTATGTACAGCTCGTTTATCTTATTGGACCAGCAAAAACGAGCATAGTTAATTACTTGTAATAAAAGAAACTTATCAGCTTTTTATCAAATACACCATGCGGGAAATCACGCAAGATTGAATACTAGGGTATAACGATCCGGTTCTAGCCACTCGTATGAGTAACTGAAAGCAGAGCATAGATAAGTAGTTGTATGGCAATGATGGTTAACAGCCTTAATCATGCGCATGCGGCTGATAAATCGCTTTGATCTTGCTTCGCAGCCAAGTGATTTTGGGGTTGTGGCTGTTTCTCTTATGCCAAATCAAGGTAAAAGGAATGGCGAGTTTATTAAGATATTCGCCACTTATCGGGATCGGGCGAGTGACTAAGTCAGGGTGTAATTGGCGGGCATATTGCTCACAATATTGCGGTGCTATTGCCATCATACTGTGGTGAGGCTCTGCCGCGACAAACAGTGACTGCTCAAAACTGGCCAAGGTCAGCACAATATTACGACTCAGGCCAAGCTCAATAAGCACATCATCTAAGGCCCAGGTTTCGCTCTTTTCCCACAAGATATTGATATGCGGATATTTAAGAAAGGTGTCTATATTCCACTCCTCCTGCAAGGCGGGATGATCGCGGCGTAAATACACCTGAGGAAGATCGGTAAATAAAACCTCAAAATCGATAAAATACGGCAGTAAATCAAGGGACTCCTTGGAGCGAGGATGACTTTCTCGGCCAGTAAAACCTATGTCTGCCTCACCGCGAATAATGGCCTCTAGTGAATCATAATCCCAATTTCGCACCTTCACTTTTGCATCAGGGTAGTGTTGGTAAATCGCCTGCGTTAATTGATTAAGCATAATGAGCGACAAAGGTGACTCAAGCATCAGCTCAAAACTGAGCCCTTTCGCCGTATCGTCCCCGCGCTTTCCCATAAGCTGTTTGCCCATTTGCAACCAATCGGCTAAGTCATGCTCCATGCTTTGGGCTAATGGCGTAAGCTGCAATCCCTGGGGCGTTTTAATGAATAGTGGGTCGTCAAACCAATCGCGCAATTTCGCCAAGGATTTACTCACGGTCGATGGCGTCACATTGAGCTTTTTGGCGGCCTTAGACACGCTTCGCTCCTGCGATAGCAGTTGAAAAGTAAACAACAGATTGAGGTCAAGCCGACTCAGGGATTTGCTCATTAACTACCATTTCCGACATTTTAGGCACCGCTAACATTAGCGTGATGCTTACCAGCGCACCAACGCTGAGGATAGCTAATAATATATTAATCGCGCTCACGTCGAGCAGACCCATCACCCAAATATACAAAGCTGAAGTACACACTTGGGCAATCCCCAGTAATGAGCTGGCCACTCCTGCCCGAGCCACAAATGGGCTAAGCGCCTGACTCATGGTCACTCCAAATCCAATTGAAAAACCGGAACAAACAAAAGCAAAACCTAACAGGTTAAATGAATGACTAACCCCGCCCAGTTGAGTCAAGATAAACACTAAGGCGGCCGCAATGAATAACCCTTGGGAGAACAAAATTAATGATTTTTCTTTAAACTGGTTAAGCAAAAAAGGCGTCGAAAATGAGGCTAACATACTCACCAATGCCATCATTGCCATGGTATTGGAATACTGGCCACGGTCAAACCCCATCTGCCCCATAATCAGCATGGGAGACACATTCACATAGCTTAAAATCGTGGTCACACCTAAGGTCGTTATGACCACGCGACTGATAAAAAAGCCTTGTCTAAAGGACTCCCTACGTCCCCCTTGCAAAGCTTGCGTGTGAAATGCTGCTTTAGAATGGGTTTCACGCAATACCAATAGACAAAGAGCAAATACCAGTAATCCCATCGCCGCCATAGTGTAAAACAAGCTAGGCCATGGAAACTTAAGCATGATTAAATGGCCAATCACAGGCGCGATCACAGGGATTATACAAGTCACGCCATTCACCATTGAGAGCACTTTGGCTCGGCGTTTATCGTCTAAGACATCACGCAAAATCGCAAACGCGACAACATAACAACATCCCGCACCAATACCTTGCGCAAAGCGCGCGATTAAAAACAGATCACTGGTCTGCGAGCCCGCTGCAAAGTAGGAGGCTAGTGCAAACAGTAAGGCGCCAAAAAGTGTAATGGGTTTACGCCCAATCCTATCGGCTAAACTGCCCGCAAACAGCATAGTCGTCGCCATGCCAGCAAGATACACAGAAAAAGCAATGTGCAGCTGCGCCTCACTCGCCCCAAGTTGACTCGCAATTTGCGGCAACCCGACTAAGTACATATCGATCCCCGTCGGGTACATTAGGACCAAGCCAAAACTACATAGAAGATATCGAAACATCACATCACCACTCATATCACCACTCTACAAGAATATGGCGCTTAGCCTAATGCGGGTTTCGCTTAAGCGTGAGTGGCATTTTCGACAACGGTTATTTCCAATTGCGACCGACAAATATTTCAATCACCAATAAAAACCAAACCTCCTGTGACACAAGTATCACTGGAGGAAGGTCTTCAGATAAATTGCGGTTTAATGGCTCACGGAGCCGTGACGGGTGCGGGTAAGGTTTCGATAGTTAACCTCGTATCATCCTTGAGGTATTTCTGCGCCAATTGGCTTAACTCGGCGGGCGTGATCTGCTGTACCAACGCCAAGCGTTGGTTAAAGGTCGCAAAACGCTCTGGTTGGCTTTGGGCGGTTGAGGCCAAATCTAACCAGAAGTTATTACTTTGCGGCGCCATCTGCATCCACTCCAGCACTGGCTGGCGGGCACGATTGAGCAAATCCTCACTGATCCCCGAAGGCACTTCAACCGCCCTTAGGGGTAATGCCACACTGATGAAGAGCAGCCATAGCCACAGGCGTTTAAACAGGATTTGTTTGAAATTATTCATAAAAGTTTATTTTCTCCCCCAAATTCAGTTCGTAAACCGGAGAAAATGCTTACCTCAATATTGATAAATTGACTTTTCACTATAGCCACTAAAATGTTTTAAGCCACAAAATCAATACCTTACACCGCACCAAAAGCAATTGTCACTTTGATATTTAGCAAATATCTTTAGAAAAAATTTAACAACGGCAATCACTTTTTTATCGAGTAAGAAGCATTAACCCAAGGGGAGAAAACTCCTCCGTCAGCTCGACTAACACAAGCACAGATAGCTTGGTTTGCATAAAACCTAAGGTTTCCAGTAATGGGGATGGCAGAAGGGAGGGGGAGAGTGTATTTGCGGACAGTTGACTGCAATCTAGGGAGCCACAATTGAACCATCCCCCTCAAAAAACGACCTATTGCAGTTTCTTCATGAAATGATGGCATAAGACTTAAAAAATTAATTTAATAAGTTGTTTTTTATTAATTTTATTTTAAAAACTGTCATTTTTATACGAAAAACACTGCTAATCAATTATTAGCCAATTTAACAACAGTCAATACCAATAAAAACCAACAAAAACCATCTAAATTTTCATATAAATGCAAAAAAAATAAATCAGATCACCATATCTACCTATACATTAAAAGATTAATATATTTAACATCATAGACAATTAAATTACCTTTAATACTTAATGCCAGCAATTGAAACGGCTTACAAAAACAACTTTGGCTAAAAAAACACTGAAAATAGCAAATTTACACTATTTTAGATTTTTAATCTGAATTTGGGTTGTTTTTTAGCATTAACTAAAACGATGCCTAGATAGAAAAGTTTTTATAAATATTTTGGAGGTTATTTTCAGTTTAACTTAAACGAACTTGGTGGGTGTTATGCAACAAAGATCAAACAGAAAATCAAGTAAATAGGACAATAAATGAGTTATAAATTTCTTTCTTTAACGATAGCAGGATGCTGTGTGTTGGGAGCCCCTGCTATTTATGCCGCAGAAGTGCTAGATAGCGGCCAAATCCGTTTTGGTACTGGAGCTGAAAACTCCGTCAATACTAATGGTAACCTACAACAACCCTTCTACTTCGATCAAAGCGCAAATCAATGGTATAAACTTACGTTTTCAAACTATCCATTAGATAGCGCTATTGGCGTCGGCGGTGACGGCACAAACGAATGGAACAATGCTGGAACCATAGTAACTAATCCAACCTTAACCAACCAAACGCTTGATTACTCAGGCTTTACTAAATATAACGGTGATAAGGGTTACGGTACGATTGTCTCAGTTGGTACATTTAGCATCGATGGGCTGGAGCTAGAATATAAAACCAGCTATACCCTGCCACAAAATTCCGCCTTTATTAATATCACCACCCAAATCACCAACCGCTCATCGGTGAATGCCACCAACCTACGTATGTGGGTTGGTACACGGGATGACTATGTTGGGATTCTGGATAATCCAACAAAAACCCGCGGTAACTTAGTCAATGGCGTTTTTACCCAATTAGCAACCACCTCTGAAAAAGGCAAGGCGCTGCAAATTATTGGCGGCAATAGTGGAGTGTTGTTTTTCTCCCCGTCAACAAAGGCAAACGTAGTACAACAAGGCTGTTGTCAATTTGGAAATGTAATCAATCAAAATCCTGCGACTTCTGCAATCGACGCAACGAATGATGGCTCCTACGCGTTTTATGTACGAATGGCAGATCTACGACCTGGGCAGAGTGAAAGTTTCACCTGGCACTATGCCGCAGGTAAAACCTCTGAATTAGCCAATATAGCGAAAAATGTTGCTCAAGCGGCTGCTATCACCAAAATCACAGTAGAAAATAACACAATTCAGCTTCAAAATATTGATTTTGTAGACATTAATGGCACTACCCTTGCTAAAATAAAAATAGAATCATTGCCCACAAATGGCAGCTTAACGCTGAATGGCACAGCAGTCACAGTCAACCAAGAAATTATCAGTGCTGATTTTGACAATTTAATCTATACCCCTAATGCAGATTTCTTCGGCCAAGACCGCTTTAGCTGGCAAGCCTTTGTGGGCAATGCTTACATCAATGCCCCTTCCTCTATGGACATTACCGTTGAAGAGGATACAGATAACGACGGTATTGGTAACAACGTCGACCCTGATGACGATGGTGATGGTGTCAATGATGCACAGGATGTGTTCCCACTCGACCCAAGTGAATGGGTAGATACAGACAACGACGGCATCGGTAATAATGCCGACACCGACGATGACAACGACGGTGTGATTGACACACAAGATGCCTTCCCATTAGACCCTAACGAGTCAGTTGATACCGACAAAGACGGTATCGGTAACAATGCCGATCCTGATGATGACGGAGATAGTGTCAATGATGCACAGGACATCTTCCCACTCGATCCAACTGAATGGGTAGATACAGACAACGACGGCATCGGTAATAATGCCGATCCTGACGATGACAATGACGGCGTCAAAGATGCACAAGATGCCTTCCCACTGGATCCAGCAGAATCTATTGATACCGACAAAGACGGTATCGGTAACAATGCTGATCCAGATGATGACAATGACGGCTTTAATGATGCACAGGATACCTTCCCACTCGACCCAACTGAATGGGTAGATACTGACAATGACGGTATCGGTAACAATGGCGATCCAGATGATGACGGTGATAGTGTCAATGATGCGCAGGATGCCTTCCCGTTTGATCCGGCTGAATCTGTTGATACCGACAAAGACGGTATCGGCAACAATGCCGATCCTGATGATGACAATGACGGCGTCAATGATGCACAGGATGCCTTCCCACTCGATCCAAATGAAACGGTCGACACTGACAAAGATGGTATCGGTAACAATGCTGATCCAGATGATGACGGTGATAGTGTCAATGATGCGCAGGATGCCTTCCCACTTGACCCTAACGAGTCTGTTGATACCGACAAAGACGGTATCGGTAACAATGCCGACGCCGATGATGATAATGATGGTATGCCAGATGCTTGGGAGCTTGAAAACGGCCTGAATCCTCTAGATGCAACCGATGCGAACAAGGATCTTGATCAAGACGGCCGTTCTAACCTTGATGAGTTTTTACAAAACACCAATCCTCAAAAGGACGATGTCGCTCCAGTAGTGAATATCCCTGCTAACGTCAGTATCAATGCCAGCACCTTGTTTACCAAAGTGGATGCTCAGCTGTTACAGACTCAAGGAAAGGTCACTGCAAGCGATGCAGGCAATGAAGCTTGTTGTGCCGTCACCGCGGTAGGCATGGTTGAAGAGGGGTTAATGCTACGTCCGGGACGTCACATTATCACTTGGAAAGCACAGGATGCCGCAGGAAACATAGGTAGCGCTGAACAAATTGTGGATATTTACCCCACCATTTCGTTCGGTAAAGATGCCACGGTATCAGAAGGTCGAGACAGCCGCTTTAAGGTAGTGCTCAATGGCGATTCACCCACTTATCCGGTTATCGTTGACTACACGGTAGGCGGCAGTGCTGATAGTGAAGATCACAATTTAAGCAGTGGTTCGGTCATTATCGAGTCTGGCGTGGAAGCACAGGTGCCCTTTAGCATTCTGGCAGATCAGGTAAAAGAAGCTGAAGAGCTAATAGAACTGAGCTTTGTCGGTGAACAAAACTGGGGGGTTAAAAACACCCACAAGACCCGCATCGTCGAAACCAATGTTGCGCCAGAACTGACGCTTATCGCGAAGCAAAATCATCAGCAAGTCACCAGTATTGCAAAAGATGCCGGCCTCGTCGAACTGGCACTGGGCATCCTTGATGATAATAGCAAGCACGATATTCGCTGGCTGTTACCAGAAGGCATCACCGCGGACATTAGTGAAACTAAACAACTGCTAAGCTTCGATCCTTCACAGATAAAGACAAACATGCTTAGCCTGTCTGCCACAGTGACCGATAATGGCACACCCGCCCAAACTGCTGAGATCAATATCCTGCTCAAGGTGTTAGCAACAACACCCGAATTAGCGGAACGCGATACCGACAGTGATGGCTTAAGCGATCGCGAAGAAGGCTTAACGGATACGGATCAGGATGGTATTCCAGACTATTTGGATAACATCGACGAAACCCATCTGCTGCCGGAGCGTGGCTTATCCACCAATGCCTATATCATTGAAGCTGACGCCGGCGTAAAACTTACCCTAGGTCAAGTCTCGATGAGCAGCGCCTTTGACGGTGCTGAAGTCACGCCAAATGACTTTAAAATCTCAAAATTGACTGTGGATGACGTGCCGAATAAGGGAGGATATTTTGATTTTATCGTCAGTAACCTTCCAGAAATGGGTCAATCGGTAAATGTGGTTCTGCCTCAGCGAGAAGCCATTCCAAGCCGTGCGGTTTACCGTAAATATGTCGAAGGCAAAGGTTGGTTTAACTTTGTTGAAGACACCAATAACCATTTAAGCTCCGCGAAAGGAGAACCAGGTTACTGCCCGGCACCAGGATCTGACGCCTTTAAACCAGGCTTAAAAGAAGGTGACTGGTGCGTACAACTCACCATCAAAGATGGTGGACCGAACGATAGCGATAGCAAAGTGAACGGTACGGTCAAAGATCCAGGTGGTATTGGACAACCCATAATGCATGAGGTTGAAGTGACAACAAATGGCAGTGGTAGCATGGGCTTAGGTATGGTGTTGTTAATGGGATTCATGGCTGGCATAAGACGCTTTGGTCGTCGTATCACTGGCTTACTTGCATTACTGGGACTCAGTTTTGGCGCTAACGCGGTAGAGTTTAATGCTGACAACCTGTATCTGCAGCTAGGTGCCGGACAAGGCCATTCCAGTGTCGAGCGTAGTGATATTGCAGCAGAACTCACCAAGATCTCTGATACCATCAAGGTGACCGACTTTGATGACACATCAAAGAGTTACTGGTTCGAACTAGGCTACAAAATCCATCCTAACTGGGGGATTGAGCTGGGCTATGTCGACCTTGGCAATGTCTCGGTGAGTTTTACAGGCCAAGTCGATCAACTCGAAGTAGAATCTTACTTGGATAAAGTGAGCCTCAGTCATCCTGATAGTGCATCGGGTGCCAGTATTGGTGCGAGTTACTTCTATCCACTCATGGATAAGTTAGTACTCAGTGGCCGAGCGGGTGCATTCTTTTGGGAAGGTGATTACAGCACACTACTCAAAATCAAAGAGGGTGCCTTTAGCTATCAACACCAAAGCCAAAACGGTACCGATTTGTATGTCGGTATGGGACTTGATTATCTCCCCGCTGAACACTGGGCCATCGGCCTCGCACTGCGCAGCTACCGCTTGGATGGTTATCATACCGATGTAGTTGCTTTATCCGTGGGCTTTGATTTTTAAATTAAGCTAACTCATGTAAGCCCAGCAATTTGACTATTGCTGGGCTTTTTTATTGATTCCTACCCCAACGGAACACACTCCACGCCCCGCAGCGACTGACACAAGTGATATCGAGCTTGGTTCACTAGGATATAGCCCAACTTTTCCTGTAAGGAAAATATCGATGGTTCTATCACTTGACTGGCATCAATCACCAAGGAATGGATCGCCAAAAAGCGGTGTTGTCCATTGGTGCGATGGCTTATCTGCGATCGAGTTAAATCCATACAGGCATAACGATTAAGCACTTGCATCCCATAAAACTGCCGATTGATATTCCCCTGTGCATCACAAATTTCGGCGGGAATAAATTGAACCGCTTAACCTATAACATCTTGAAATTGCTCAACAAATGCTGCACTCACCAGCTCAGGTCCAAGGGTGGGTAAAATGTCGTATTGCGTTATCTCATCATCAAGAACATCTACTTCATAGTAAAAGGTGCCAACGCCATTCGAGGGTTGAGTCAAGGCATCAGCATAGGACTGTACATTTCGCTCGCCATACACAAAATACACATCTCGATGGTAAAAACTCTGCAATTTGTAAAATCGTTCCATCTTTACATCCTGTAATACCAATCACATTAAATATCTAATCAGTTCAGAGCCTCACAGGCATTTCAATCCAAGGCGCATTGACGCAGAAATGGTTATTCCCTTTTAAGTCAATGCAACACCGGAGTGGGATGCCTGTGTGGTTCCCAAAGGGCGGCTGATGTTCACTGTATGGCAACGCGCTTTATACTGCGTTTAAGGCTTTCTGACAGAGCACCACTATGCCTTCAAGCCTTCGCCTTGTCTAAAGCGCGTTGAATTCCCGCTGAATGAACAGATATTTAATACGATTGGTATAAGTCCACCTAAATCAACTATGTTGCCCTTAAAAAGTGAGTCAAAAACAAAGCCCCGTAAACGGGGCTGTGTTTTTGAATCTCAAATTGATTCTAAAGTGAATTAAAACGGGATATCGTCGTCCCAACCATCATCCAAATCTGGGGTGAAGTTTTGCTGTGGCTGCGGTGCTGGACGCTGCGCAGGAGCCGCTGGCGCTTGATACGCTGGAGCTGCTGGCTTAGGCGCATAACCGCCCTGTGGCTGAGCGTGAGGCTGCGCCGGTTGCTGACCATAGCTTTGTTGAGCTGGCTGCTGATTGTAGCCAGATTGAGGTTGTGGCGCTGGTGCTTGGTAAGCCGGAGCTGCTTGCGGTGCTGGCGCGTATTGGTTTTGCGCAGGTGCAGCTTGTTGTGGGGCTGATTGGTAACCCATGTTTTGTGGCATTCCGCCCATAGGAGCACCTTGGCCTTGACCTTGGTTACGGCTGCCCAGCATTTGCATGCTACCGCTTTGATCAATCACCACTTCCGTTGAGTAACGGTCTTGGCCACTTTGGTCTTTCCACTTACGGGTTTGCAATTTACCTTCGAGGTAAACCTGCGAACCTTTACGCAGATACTCACCCGTAATTTCAGCCAATTTGCCAAACAGAACCACACGGTGCCATTCAGTACGTTCTTGCTGTTGACCTTGTTGGTCCTTCCACGATTCGCTGGTCGCCACTGTGATGTTAGCGACTGCGTTACCGTTTGGCATGTAACGTACTTCTGGATCTTGTCCCAAATTGCCAACCAAAATTACCTTGTTAACACCACGACTGGCCATTGAAATCTCCTGCGATTCTTTAAATAATCTATTAATTCAGTATGTTGTTTATAATTGTTGCCGCAAGGGAAAAGCGGCTTCCCCAAATGCTACAGGCAATCTCACCTATTATTGAGCAGAGCCTAACACAGCTCGGGCTTCTCTTAAATCGAAATGCTCGTCAACCTTGAGATAAGCGACTTTCTCGTCCAACACGACAATCGCTTCGACCACGCCCATTAATTGCGACAATTGCGCCGCCATATCACGGGCTTGGTTTTTATCTTTTACCGCCGCTTCAAGGGTGTAACTCTTAAGCAGTACAGGATTTTTCATCCCTAAGGTGAGCAATAACCAAATGCCCATCAGTACCAGCGCGACAATAAACACCCCAACGGCACCGACTAATTGGAATGCACCACCACCGAGCATGCCGCCACAAAAAGCCCCTAAAAATTGGCTAGTCGAATAAACGCCCATTGCCGAGCCCTTTTCACCGACAGGGCAAAATTTGGCAATTAAGCTTGGTAATGAGGCCTCAAGGTAGTTAAAACCGGTAAAAAATAGCAGTACGGCCGCACTCAATACCCACAGGTTACTGGCAAAAATCGCCATCGCCGCAAGGGCAAACATCATAATGACTAAGGCAATTTGGAACATCGCCTTAGTGTTTTTACGCTTCACCCCAATAATGATTAACGGCACCATCAAAAAGAAAGCGCCCACAAAGGCGGGGAAATACAGCATCCAGTGTTTTTCTTTAACTAGGCCCGCATCGACTAAATCGAGTGGCAAGGCCACAAACACTGCGGTTAACACTAAGTGCAGAATAAAAATGCCTGCATTAAGCCTAAATAATTGCGGCTCAAAAAACATACGTTTGAGCTTAGCTGGAATCGCTAAAGTATCCCCTTTGGGTGCCTGGGTAATTGGATTAGGCACTAAAAACTGGATCAGCAACATTCCCAAAATTGCCAATAGCGCAGTTAACCAAAATAACCCAGCCAGCCCAAGATGCTGCGCGACAATAGGTCCGATTAACAATGAGAGAGCAAAAGAAAGCCCGATACACATGCCAATAATCGCCATGACTTTGGTACGCTGCTCATCCCGCGTTAAGTCCGCGGCAAGGGCCAATACAGCAGCGGCAATCGCGCCCATTCCTTGTACAGCTCGGCCAAATACAACTCCATAGATAGTTTCAGCATTGGCGGCGATGACACTGCCGATGGCAAACACCACTAACCCCGCGAGAATGACAGGTTTACGGCCATATTTATCGGATAAAATCCCCATGGGGATCTGCAAAACGGCCTGAGTTAAGCCATAGGCACCGATGGCGATACCCACCCAAAGGGGTGAAAAACCTTCTAGATGCTGACCATAAAGAGCAAAGACGGGCATGATCATAAACAAGCCCATCATGCGTAAACCAAATACACTGGCTAAAGAAAACGCGACTTTTTTCTCGGTGCTTGAAAGTCCGTTGTTACCCATGATTTTGCCTTGGATTGAAGTCTTTTAAGGGGCGCATGTTAACACACCCAAAAGCATTTGCTCAAAAGGAAAAACCGCCCTAAGCACTCATGTTAAATTGGCGGTACTCCCCCATCGCAGCGCGGTTAAAATGCCGTTGTAATACCCTTAGGGCTTTGTTTTAAAGACTTATCTAAAAGTCGATTAGCAACAAACAGTTAACTTGAACCTTACAGGTTCAGCCACGCGATTCCCCTTCCACGGATTAATCTTAGTTAATCCACAACGCTCCCCCCCGTCACAGTGATAGGTACACGGGCGGAGAAACGGAGATCACAGAATCGACTAAACTCAGCCGCCGAACTATGCGATACTGAGGCTCATTTTTTTAAGCATAAGACTTGAGCGATAGATGGATAAGATTGAAATACGCGGTGCACGAACCCACAATCTCAAAAATATCAACCTGACTATCCCAAGGGATAAGTTAATCGTTATCACAGGATTATCGGGATCAGGCAAATCCTCCTTAGCATTTGATACCTTATATGCCGAAGGCCAGCGACGTTATGTTGAGTCTCTTTCTGCTTACGCCCGCCAATTCTTAAGCTTGATGGAAAAACCTGATGTCGACCATATCGAAGGCTTAAGCCCTGCGATTTCCATCGAACAAAAATCGACTTCACATAACCCGCGCTCGACCGTGGGCACAATCACTGAGATTTACGACTATTTACGACTACTGTTTGCCCGTGTGGGTGAACCCCGCTGCCCTACTCACGGCCAGCCTTTAGCGGCTCAAACCGTAAGCCAGATGGTCGATAAAGTATTAGAAATGCCCGAAGATAGCCGCTTAATGCTTCTGGCCCCCGTAGTTAACGGACGTAAGGGTGAACACGTTAAATTACTCGAAGGCTTATCGGCTCAAGGTTATATCCGCGCCCGTATCGACGGCGAAGTCTGCGACTTAACTGATCCGCCAACCCTCGATTTACACGTTAAACACACCATCGAAGTGGTGGTCGATCGCTTTAAAGTCCGCAGCGATATCCAGCAGCGCCTCGCCGAATCCTTTGAAACCGCGCTCGAGCTCTCCGGCGGGATAGCCGTGGTCGCCAGTATGGATGAAGGCGCAACGGAAGAATTAATCTTCTCGGCCAACTTCGCCTGCCCGCACTGCGGTTACTCAATGGCCGAGCTTGAGCCACGGATTTTCTCCTTTAACAATCCAGCCGGTGCTTGCCCAACCTGTGATGGTTTAGGGGTACAACAGTTTTTCGACCCCGACAGAGTGATCACCAACCCTGAGTTATCCCTTGCTGGCGGCGCGATTCGCGGCTGGGATAGACGTAACTTCTATTACTTCCAGATGTTAAGTTCGCTGGCCGACCACTATAAGTTCGACGTCGAAGTCCCCTTCGAACAGCTATCGGATAAAGTCAGAAAAATCGTCCTCTACGGTTCAGGCAAAGACAGCATTGCCTTCAAATACATTAATGACCGTGGTGATGTGGTGGTGCGCAATCATCCCTTTGAAGGCATCTTAAATAATATGGACAGGCGTTATCGTGAGACCGAAAGTAACGCGGTGCGCGATGAGTTAGCCAAGTTTATCAACACCCAAGCTTGCCAAAGCTGTGGCGGCTCGCGTCTACGAGAAGAAGCCCGCCACGTGTTTATAGGCGATCTTAACCTGCCGAAACTGACTGTTTGGTCGATTGGTGAAGCCCTCGATTATTTTGACAAACTCGAGTTCACTGGCCAAAAAGCCCAAATTGCCGAAAAAATCCTCAAGGAAGTGCGCGACCGTTTAGGTTTCCTCGTCAATGTTGGCCTTAACTATTTAAGCCTATCGCGCTCGGCCGAGACCCTCTCGGGCGGTGAAGCGCAGCGGATTCGCTTAGCCAGTCAAATCGGTGCTGGGCTTGTCGGCGTGATGTATGTACTCGATGAGCCATCCATCGGTTTGCACCAGCGGGATAACGAGCGGCTATTGCAAACCCTGATCCACCTGCGGGATTTGGGCAACACTGTGATTGTGGTAGAGCACGATGAAGATGCGATTCGCATGGCGGATCATATTATCGATATCGGCCCTGGCGCTGGCGTGCACGGCGGCGAAGTGATTTGTGACGGCCCAATTGAGAAAATCATCGCCTGTGACGAGTCCGTCACTGGGCAGTACATTTCGGGTAAACGCAACATTCATATCAGCACTCCACGCACGCCGTTCGATCCCAAACAGGTGATTGAGCTCTATGGCGCCCGTGGTAATAACCTACGCAATGTGGATTTAACCATCCCAGTGGGATTATTCACCTGCGTGACTGGGGTATCGGGCTCAGGCAAATCGACCCTGATTAACGACACCTTCTTTAGAATTGCCCATAAGCTACTTAACGGTGCCACCGTTGACGAACCTGCACCCTATGATCGTATTGTCGGCATGGAACAATGCGATAAAGTCGTTGATATTGACCAAAGTCCGATTGGCCGCACACCGCGCTCTAACCCCGCGACCTATACTGGCATCTTTACCCCAATCCGGGAGATTTTTGCCGGAACGCAGGAATCCCGTACTCGCGGTTATCAGGTCGGGCGCTTCTCCTTTAACGTCAAAGGTGGCCGCTGCGAGGCCTGCCAAGGCGATGGTTTAATTAAAGTCGAAATGCACTTCCTGCCCGATGTGTATGTGCCCTGCGATGCCTGTAAGGGTAAACGTTATAACCGCGAAACCTTAGAAGTGCGTTATAAAGGCAAGAATATCCACGAAGTCCTGCAAATGACGGTGGAAGATGCGCGCGAATTTTTCGATGCCGTACCTGCGATTGCCCGTAAACTGCAAACCCTGATGGATGTGGGTTTGTCTTACGTGCGTTTAGGTCAGAGCGCGACGACGCTGTCGGGCGGTGAGGCGCAAAGGGTAAAACTGGCGAAGGAACTCTCCAAACGCGATACAGGTAAAACCTTGTATATCTTGGATGAACCGACCACGGGCCTGCACTTTGCCGATATCCAATTGCTACTGGATGTACTGCATCGACTCAAATCCCACGGCAACACGATTGTGGTAATTGAGCATAATCTGGACGTGATTAAAACCGCAGACTGGATTATCGACTTAGGCCCAGAGGGCGGCGGTGGCGGCGGAACTATCCTCGCCACAGGTACGCCAGAAGAAGTAGCGCAGCATCCGACGTCCCATACCGCGCGCTTCTTAAAGCCGCTGCTGGAGCGTGATGCACAGCTAACCAAACTGCAGTAGCGAACAAGATAAGGCTCGCAACCTAAAATAGCGCCTTGGAAAAACACAGCCAAGGCGCACTCCATCGAGGAGGATATGTTGTCAAAACATCACCCCAACTTAACCAGCTTAAGCCGAACCAATGTTATGCTGATCACCAGTTTAGGACTGATGCTATTAGCCCTCGCTATCGCGGCTATTGATCCAATTATCGGTCAGCCCACTCGTTTACAAGTTACCGTGTTAGATAGCACGGCAGAAAATAGCCTACTGGCATTACCCGATGGCCGAGTCACTACGCTTGACCAAGGTGGACTCACCAAAAATACTCAGGTAACCATATGCTCGCGCACGCATTTAGTCTCGGGATTGGAGCATTTCAATTTAAGCCCCCATCAAGAGGCGACGCTCTCCCCCGAGATCCACATCTTAGATTAGGGCCTATGCGCCCAAGCTAAATCCCTGTTAGGCTTAGGATTGATCATTCCTTCTGCCAGCCTTAAGGATAGCCATGGACAATGTAGCGCTAGCGCCTCCCCATCAGCTCGTCACAGCTGTTTATCAAAGCATACACAGGAGCTTATTGCGCATTTTAGCGATGGGCATGTGCGTGGGACTCACGGCCTGTGCCACTCAACAAGCTGAATACACTTGCTCTTCTGAGTCGATTCGACTGAATTGGGCCGCGCCAGCAGAACTTGAGCAAACAGTACAAACACTTAGCTCGGCAGAATTGATGGGGCGTAAAACCCAAACGGAAGGGGCTGCCAAGGCGCGCGATTATTTGAACCACCAGTTTCAGCAACTTGGGCTTAAACCTTGGGGAACAACCTTCGAGGTTCCCTTCGAATATTCCACCTTATTAACCCAAGAAGCGGGGATCAATATGGTCGCCCTAGCGCCTGCGCGCACCCCAAGTAATCAATGGCGCATTGTAGTCGCTCACTATGATCACCTCGGTATGACGGGTAGCAAGATTTACCTCGGCGCCGATGACAATGCCTCCGGCGTTGCTGCATTACTCGCCCTCGCCAACCACTGGCAAGAACAACAAATTGCCGCCCCAAACTCGCTCCCCAATATCAACTTAATGTTTGTCGCGACCGATGCCGAAGAGCCTGGACTGTTTGGCAGCACAGCCTTAGTGGAGCAACTCAAGCAGCGAATGCCTGAAGCGGAATTTGAACTGATGCTCAATCTGGATATGGTCGGGCATCCAAACCGCCCTTACGCCATTTACCTTGAGGGCAGCCGCTACTTTTATCAATTTCCCCAATTTAGGCCAATGCTAAACCAACACAATGGCCTTTGTATTAAACTCAGCCACCCCAAACCCGTGGGCAGAAGCATCCAGCGCACAGATTGGCTCAGAGCATCTGATCATTACGCCTTCCATAAGGCTAAGATCCCTTGGCTTTATTTTGGCGTCCCCACCCATCCGCAATATCATACGCCAGAGGATACGCCAGAAACCTTGGACTATGTTTTTCTCGCCGCGGTAACAGAATCTGCCTTTGAACTCATTAAACTCAATAGCAACTTTTTGAAAAACTAGCCGAAGTGGCGCGTTTCTTGCTCAGTTTTGGCAAAAAATGCACGTAAAACAGAGGATTTATCCTTATCCAGATTGGTAAAGTGGCTCAAATGCTGTTATAATCTGGCGTTTTCGGCGCGGGAAATCGACACGGGGTTGATTTTCTGTCTGTGAAACTTAAGCGCCAATCCGGGCGCATCCACAAGGCTACAACCCAATGTCATCCGATGAAAGAACTTTCCGTGAACTCGGCCTATCCGAGAATTTGTTGCGTGCTCTTGACGAGCTAGGTTACGAAAAACCAACGCCAATTCAATCAGCCAGTATTGATCCACTTATGGCTGGCAAAGATATTTTAGGTCAAGCGCAAACAGGTACAGGTAAAACTGGCGCCTTCGCGCTGCCGCTACTAAACAAAGTCACCAGCCAAACAACACCGCAAATCTTAGTACTCGCACCAACGCGTGAACTAGCGGTTCAGGTTGCTGAAGCATTCAGTAGCTATGCCAAATTTATGAAGAATTTCCATGTACTGCCAATTTACGGCGGTCAAAGCATGCAACAACAGTTGAATGCCCTTAAGCGTGGCCCGCAAGTGATCGTGGGTACACCGGGTCGTGTTATGGACCATATGCGCCGTGGCACTCTGAAACTGGAAACCTTGCAAGCCCTCGTTCTCGATGAAGCCGACGAAATGTTAAAAATGGGCTTTATCGATGATATCGAATGGATTCTGGAACACACTCCACCACAACGCCAACTTGCTTTGTTCTCGGCAACCATGCCAGAGCAAATTAAGCGCGTTGCTAACAAGCATTTAAAAGATGCGACTAACATCAGCATCGCTGCAAGCCACACCACCGTTGACTCAATCGAGCAACGTTTTGTGCAGGTGTCACAGCACAATAAATTAGAAGCCTTAGTACGCGTATTAGAAGTTGAAAATACTGAAGGTATTATCATCTTCGTTCGTACCCGTAACTCATGCGTTGAATTAGCTGAAAAACTTGAAGCCCGTGGCTATGCCTCATCACCACTACACGGTGATATGAACCAGCAAGCCCGTGAGCGCGCGGTTGAACAACTGAAAAACGGCAAGCTAGACATTCTGATCGCGACCGACGTTGCGGCCCGTGGTCTGGACGTTGAGCGTATCGGCCACGTAGTTAACTACGATATCCCTTACGATACTGAAGCTTACGTACACCGTATTGGTCGAACTGGCCGTGCTGGCCGTACTGGTATGGCGATTCTGTTCGTCACCAGCCGTGAAATGCGCATGCTGCGCACCATCGAGCGCGCAACCAACAGCCGTATTTCACCAATGAAAGTGCCAAGCCCAGAGACGGTTGCAGAACGTCGTTTGTCACGCTTAGGCGAGCAGCTCGCTCAAACCATGAACAACGATCTCGAGTTTATGCGCGAAGCAGTTGCTCAGTTATGCCAACAACTGGAAGTAGATACGGATCTGCTGGCCGCAGCCCTGCTGCACCAAGTACAGCAAGAGCGTCCACTGCAATTACCTGCGATTCAAGAGCGTGTTCGCGATGAGCGCAGCGACCGTGGCGCTGACCGTGGTGAACGCCGTAGCCGTGAATCACGTCCAATGCCAGCAAGCTTGGGCAGCGCTGAAGCGTTAAAAGACAATCCAGACCTGAAAATGTGCCGTTATGTGATTGACGTAGGTCGTGAAAATGGCGTAGGTGTAGGCAATATCGTTGGCGCTATCGCAAACGAAGCCAATATCGACAGCCGTTATATCGGTGCAATCCAACTTTATGATTCAGTGACCACTGTTGACCTGCCAGACGGCATGCCAAAAGATGTACTACAACACCTGAAGAAAGTGCGCGTGTGTGGTAAGCCATTGAATATCCGTGAAGCTGGCGACCAAGTCTTTGTTGACTCTGGCCGTGGCGCCCGTAGCGACCGTCGTCCACGTAGCGACCGCCCAGTGGGTGATCGCAAGCCACGTGCAGCGTCTGGTGACAAGCCGTTTGCTGACCGCAAACCACGTTCAGACAAGCCTGCAGGCGAGCGTAGACCACGCAAACCACGCGAAGAGTAATCCGCAAACCTAAACCCTTAGGTCAAGCGCATTAAAACAATCGCATTAAAACAATCTCATTAAAAAAGGAGCCTCGGCTCCTTTTTTGTTATCCAATATTTTCCAAATTAACTCATACTTGGCCCAAATTAACTTGCACTTAAGCCAGTATGTCTATTAGTGTCGGCGTAATCTTTAGCAATGCAATTAGTATATTTCGATGAAAAAAGCCTTTAATGCTGGCCTGTTATCCGCCTTTGTCGCCCCTGGCAGCGGCCATTTTTACCTAAAACATAAACGTACTGCACTGGTGTTTTTTAGCTTAGCGGTCGTGAGCCTTGTGCTGCTACTCATGCAAATCTATCAAGTGGCGCAAGTGATCGCCTTAGATATTCAAAACGGCACCTTACCGCTTGATATCGCCGTGATTTCTGCCGAAATCACCCAACAAACCCAGACCACAATTGCCAATGCCAATGAGCTGCTCTATGGCTTTTTACTCTGCTGGTTAGTGGCATTAGCCGACAGTATTCGGCTTGGGCTTAAACAAGATAAGCAAGATAAGCTGGACACACACAGCAACCGCTAAATATCTTCTGACTCTTAGCGAGGCCGTAGCGATAAAAGCGACGTTGATATTGACCGAACATTTTTAATCAATTGAAATATTGGATATTCGCTTTTAACGGCTGCGGTAATAACACCATAAACAGTCAAGATGAGTGATAATATGTTAACTGAGCAACAACACAATTTTATCCTAAGTGAAGTGTCACAACCCGTGATTGCTATTGCCCGCGAGGTTAATTTTGCCGAGCGCTATGCCTCCATGTTAGCGCGCTTTCCTAAGCTCCCTGGCGATTTTAATCCTAAGGTGCCGTCCGAGCGTCAACAGGCGCTGGTTGCCCAGTTCCCTTACCCGATCCGCTTTTACACAAGTGAGGGGGGATATTACAAGCTAAATGCGAAAAAGTTCGCCTACCCACATATGAGGCTTATGATGGAGATGCTGCAGTGGGTAGTGTTTAACTTTAACCTATGGCGTGAAGATAAGCGCATCGGTGGTGGCTCCTATCAACAGATTGCCGTGGCGGAGCGGTTAGCACGAGGTGAAGAGATTGACTGGGATAACGACTGGCGTACACAACACCAGCCATGGTGCTATAACGAAGATCAATTACAGACGGTGCTAACAGAAAGTTTTGCCCTATTTGATGACCTTTGTAAGCAATTACCTAAATAGTCACTTGAATTAATTGAGATATAGGCGGCTAAACAGGTTAACCGCCAAGGCATAAATTATTTAGGCCATGCCTTAATCAGGCTGTGGTAGCAAGAGACCAGTAAATCCGCCGCTTGGGCATAGTCGGGCACCTCTTCTGGGCAGTAGAGGGCGCAGCGACTACCGGCATTTTGCGCGGTTTGCAGATCGAATAGATAATCCCCCACATACAAGATATCTGCCGGATTCAACTGCCATTGCTCGCAAATCAAGTGGATCCCCTGCGGGTGAGGTTTAGGCTCGGCATCGTAACGGGTCAGCACTAAAGGGATATCAATACCGAGTTTTTCGATGGTGATTTTGGCCGCCTCGGGCATATTGCGGGTCAAAATCGCCAGCGGCAGTTGTCTTGCCTTTAAAAACGCAATCAGCGCCTGCGCACCTTCAATCCAGCTCGCTTGGCGCGAGCTGGCAAGCTCGTAGTCATGGACAATTTCCAGCGCCTGCATCTTGGCCATAGTGGTCTCAAGGCTATGGATATGCTCGAGAATATCGGTACCCGATCCAATACCTAATGCCGCTCTTAAGCCTTTAAAGTCAGGGTTTGAATGGGCAAGCGTACCGTCGAGATCGAAGATAACCCCGCGGATCTGTTCTAATTCAATATCGGTCAGGCGTGTGATCACTAGGATACCTATTCAGCTGCCAGTTAAATGGGTTGTAAACGTCTCGCGCGGCGCTGGCGATACAGGGGCAGCAACTGCACCACCATCACAGAGACAATAATCACACCTATGCCAAAGAGCGATAAAGCATCTA
Organism: Shewanella cutis; assembly: GCF_022410515.1. Lineage (GTDB taxonomy): Bacteria > Pseudomonadota > Gammaproteobacteria > Enterobacterales > Shewanellaceae > Shewanella > Shewanella cutis. The sequence goes on from NZ_JACSDI010000001.1 coordinate 1,039,996, forward strand.
ACTCATCGGCCTTAAACACGTCAGGCCACCAACCGATACTCACCACTAACGCCGTTGCGCTAAAGCTAAATACTGGCGTTAACGCCAACATGGCGCTCACCTGCGCCGTCGGCCAATACTTCATCGATTGCCCAAAACAGCCATAGGCAATCAAGGTATTGGCGGCACAAAACAGCGCCACTTGCCAGTCAAAGCTATCCATTTGCGCAAATTGGCTAAAGTCGCTAAAGGGCGCCATCGCCAAAATACCTAAGGCATATATAACCAAGAGTACGTTGGCGGGGGACAAACGGTTCAACAGTGACTTTTGCAGCAGTGCGTAGGTGGTCCATGACAATGCCGAAAACTGCACTATCATCACCCCAAGCCAGATCTCATGGTTATCGGTGGCAGAAAAATCTAAATAGGGATGGAAAAACATCAACATCCCTAAAGCTAAGCTAGCAAAACAACTGAGCTGCACCGCATTGAGGCGCTCTTTAAAAAACAACACGCCACCAAAGGCGAGGAAAAATGGCGAGGTTTGAAAATTAAGCTGCGCCGCGCCCGGGGCTAAATAGTCGAGGGAATAAACGAATGACACATAGTTAAGCATTAAAAACAGTCCGGCGAGGATAAGCCTGAGCCAAACCTTGGCATCGAGCGCCGTAAACTGCTTTAAACTGCCCGCGCTCCACTGCACCAAAATACTGACGATGAGCGCCACCAAAAACCGGAACCAAGTCAACGTCACCGGGTCGATAAAACTCCCCGATAGCTTAAGTGCTATAGGTAAAATCCCCCAAAACAGCACGGCAACAGAAATAAACAATAACCCCAATTGAGCATGGTTATTTGCCAAGGGGCCTGAATGGCTTTGATTCACGGGTAAGTTCCAGTAATACAGCAGGAAAGGAGAGCCATTCTGGCACCGCACCGCGCCAAGATCTAGCGTAAGCAACGATTTAACCCTGAGTTGGATTGGATACTTTCGCTGACAAGCCTGAGTTCACATCCGCGATACAGGTAAAGTTTTTGGAGACAAGTTTTATCAAGCCTTTGTAAATACAAAAAGGTATATTGAGCACAATTTCTCTTTTGGCCCAGATTGGATTTATAGAGTCAATTGATACCTTATGTGCACATTTATTGCGGCATAAACCACTCTGTATAAGTCTTTAAAAATAAGTCAGTTAGGATAAAAAATGTCACCAATAGATACTAAAGCACAGCTTGAGTCCATTAACGCTGCGGCACAAGCACTCGCGCAACGTCGCGCCAAGGGTGAAGCGGACGCCCTGTTAGAAGAAGCGTTAAGGCCCAAGGATTTCCCTCAGGCCTTTGCCATACAACAAGCCATTGCCCAGCAGTTTAGCGCCCAAGGCAACCCGATTGCGGGTTGGAAGTGCCTTCTCCCCACGGCAGAAAAAACCGTGGTAGCCCCTATCTATCAACAAGATGTGTATCTGCAAACCGCCGAGTGTCCGCTTTATCCTTCAAGCAAAGGACTTGCCCGTGTCGAACCCGAGCTCGCCTTTGAAATCGGCAACGATTTACCGCCACGAGCCACACCCTATTCAGAAGCCGAAATCGACGCCGCCCTAGGTAAAACCCGCCTCGCCTTAGAACTGATCAAAAGTCGCTACCAAAACCCCAGCGAAGCTAATCATTTGGACGCCCTCGCCGATGGTTTGGTCAATCAAGGTTTATGGTTAGGGCCCGAACTGCTTGCAACAGCCGAGATAGAAACAAGCCATTTTGCCCTAAGCGTTGCAATTGCCCATAACGACCAGCAACAGGGTGAAGCACTGCAAAAAGCGGCGGTTCATCCAAATGGTTTCGCTAAGGCTGGACTCTACTGGTTAGTCAACTTTTTATCCGCCCAAGGGATTGGCTTAAGCCGAGGACAATATGTGATCACAGGCTCCTATGCTGGGGTATTAGATCTGCCGCTCAATCAGCACTGCCAGTTCCACTACGGCGAGCTAGGCCAATTTGGTTTGCGGTTTGTAGAGAAAGTAATGAAATAAGTCGCGCAATAAATCCTGTTAAATCAATCGACGGCTTAGAGATAAGCCTCTCTTGGCTTATCTCTAATACCAATCACATTAAATATCTAATCAGTTCAGAGCCTCACAGGCATCTCAATCCAAGGCGCATTGACGAAGAAATGGTTATTCCTTTTAAGTCAATGTAACACGGGAGTGAGATGCCTGTGAGGCTCCCGAAGGGCGGGATTGAACGTGCTTTATACTGCGTTTAAGGCTTTCGACAGAGCGCCACTATGCCTTCAAGCCTTCGCCTTGTCTAAAGCCCGTTTAACTCCCGCTGAATGAACAGATATTTAATACGATTGGTATAACACCAGCCAAGTGAGCCATAGCCGAAAACAAACTTGTATCATGGCGGAAACATTTGTACTATCCAAGAGAACTAAATATAAGGATATACAAGATGTTATATGGAAAAATATTACCTCTAGCCAGTCTATTGGCCTTAACTTTAAGCACATCGTTACCCTTAAATGCCTCGGAAAACAGCTTTTCCCAAGCCTACAGTGACTACCAAGCCGCACTCAAACAAGGTGATAACGCCCAAATAGAAGCCAGTGCCAAAAGGGCCTTCGAACTAGGTGAAGCTAAATATGCCAAGGACAGTGTCGACTTAGCGAACCTCGCCATGAACTGGGCTGGTGCAATAGAGAAGCAAGTCGCCCCTTACCCATTTGAAGAAAAGAATTTGCCAAAAACAGCTAAGGCGAATGAGTTATATCAACTCGCATTAAGCAATTATAAAAAGCATTACGGCGAACATGCAGCTGAGCTTATCGACCCGCTACTCGGCGCAGCAGAAACCGCGCCTAAGCTGGCTGTGGCGAAAGGGCTTTTTGAAGATGCTATTGAAATTGCTGAAAAAACAGCAAATAAAAAGCTGTTGGCGAATATAAAAATGGCAGCCTTTGCTCGCCTCAGCAACACAGAATTGTACACTGCTAAGGTAAGAGACTATGCCTTCGAGGCCTATGAAACTTACAAAGAAATCCTGCCCGAAAATGCCCTCGACAGAGTCAAAGCCACCTATGTAGTGGGTGCAGTTGAATATGCCGAAAAGCATGATGACAACGCGATTCCGTTGCTTTTAGAAGTGGTTAAGCAATTTGATGCCCTTAACTTTAGCCATCCCTATGCCTTAAGCGCCCATGCTTATCTAGTCGAACTGTATGAGCGCCAAGGAAAGCGTGACGAGTCCACCGCCCACTGTATCGCCATCGGCAAAATGCGCCCTTGGGCCGACACACAGGAACAGCAACCGCTGTTTCGTACGGAACCCAAATATCCTAAGTCCTACCTCATACAACGTAAAAGCGGCTATGTGACCCTTAACTTCACTGTTGATGAGATGGGATTTGTGAAAAATCCTGAAGTGCTCGAATCCAAAGGCGGTGTGCTATTTGAAAAATCCACACTGAAAATGATCGAAGAATGGCGCTATGCCCCTAAGTTTGAACATGGCAAGCCCGTGGCAGCACAAACGACTGTGCGTATAGACTATTTCACTGATAAGTCTTAATCAGTTACTTCACCTCATATCCCAGCCCATCGCCTAATCCCGATGGGCTGTTTTTATCTTCTGAAGCAACTGAAGCAGTTAGCTCGCGCTTTATCCGGCTTAAACAAGCTTCACATATACAAGCCGTCGCTGGTTGCGATAATAGTTGCGCTAACTTATCAGCACTTAGCCCTACTGCATCGCCTGTCGATAACCCCACCACCAAATCGCCAGATAGTAATTGAGTCAGCTTAGGAAACGCCTGCTTAGCACACCAACAGTCACTGATATCTGCCCCAAGAGTCATGGCACACTGATTCGCCCCTTGGCATAAAGGGCAAAGCTGCGCGGCATTGAACTGAGGTTCGGGTAAGGGCTGAGGCACGGTAATCCTTATGGCATCGGAGTGATAACGCAGAAATAATAATGGTTTTTTGCAACTCAAGCTGAGTTGATTTGCACCAAGGTTAGACTTTATAGCTTTCCAAACTACGTTTGAATGCTTTAGTTGAAAAGTCGTAGGGCTTCAATATCGATGCTGTTTAGCACAATGCAATATTGATTGCGGCCTTACGGCCGAGGTGAATCAAAGTCGTGGGGCTTTACCCCACACCCGATAATAATGCTGGTTTGTTTAGCGTTTTAATTGGCAAGGTTATCGCTGTAAGTATGTGAATCATTGCGGCCTTTGGTCGAGATAAGTCAAAGTCGTGGGTCTTCAACCCACACCCGACCAAGGAGGACTGCTCGTCCTATCCTCCTTGCCTATTGTTTTCACATCAGCCAAGACGCCCCTAACGGAGTTGAAAGCCCCTTGGGCATTAAGCGTCCTTATGCTATCGCGTCAGACGCTCGTCCCTGATTCGACTGACGCTATCTCGGCATCCATGCCTCGCTCACGCAACGAACGCAAATGCCCTGCGGCAACTCCGAGGGGATGGTGAACTCCTATTACTGCTGTGCTGGCAGTAAACCCGGAAAGAGTTATTCCTGTCCGATCTTTCTCACCCAAAAATCTGTGCCTGTCCCGACTTTTCCACTGATTTTCTGGACTAAAGAATCACCGATTTTCATTTCCGCTTCGTCTATCCAGACTTTGATACCGTGAGCATCTATATCCCTGGCGAGCTTTCTAACGAAAGCTTTGTCTTTATGATTGTGACTTAGGAATACACTTGGTTGCATGATTTTTTTCCTTACTGTCTAACGCCCGCCTAAGGGGCTGGCAACGCATTACCATTAAACTCAAACGCGACAACCGTAACCACCGCGGCTCATTGGGACTGGAAACACAACGCGTTGACAGTCCCTCTTGAGGCGTTTGTTATGTTTCAATCTTCCCAAACTTGTAAGTTACCACTACGCCATAACTCACCGTCCCAAGAAAGTACATCATCGAGATATTTACACATAGGGTGCTGACGGTAACGAGGAGAATAATCTTTCTTATACCATCTATTAATTAAGGTTATTGGCTTTGGTAAAGATAATTTTTTTCTCTCATTTAATTCTGGCTGCCAGAAGTAAATTATTATGGATTCTGCCATTTCTAAAAAATATCTAGAAACTTCATCAGGATATTTAACCTCTCCAATCCAAAACTCCTTGTCTCGGTTAATTTCATGAACTTTGTGGTGATTTTTCAACCTACCAATGAAAGTTCCCTCAGTAATACCGCAATATTGAATCGTTGCTTCTCGTTCATATTTCAATTTCCCTGTAGCAAGATAAAGGCCGTTTTCCCAGTCAGGATTACTTTCTATCTCTTCATAAGAAAAGGGGCCACGCCAATCAACAATAACTGTAGTATGAGAACTCATGATCACTCCTAATGAAACATAACAGTGTATTACCTGCTCTTCTAATAAACCCCAACACGAATAGGGTTAGACATGGGAATAAACGAGTAAATAAGTTAATTATGACAATAAGTTAGCATCAGTTTCAGTGGGCTATCAACATTTTTCATCCAAAAAAATCGCGACCTTATTTACCGAGAAGCATTTTGGCGCGGTAAATAGTATTAGGCAAAGTGAAAGAGTAATAATTTCAGTTAATTGCATAAACATCCAAGCAAATATGAAAGATGGGACAGGCACAAATCTTTAGGACTAACAGCTAACACTAAGGCAACAGAAGTTCACCTTCCCCTGCGAAGTTGCCGCGGGGCGTTGGAATAAATTGCGTGAGTCCGGACATGGATGTCCGGCTAGCTTTCGTAGGTACAGGGGCGAATGAAAGTCGGTGATTTTCGAGCTTATGAGCGAGAGGCAGGGACTGCCGAACTGGAGTGCTTTACATGGATGTAAAGCGAGCCTTCGGAAGCGATAGCAATTTATCCATAAGACCAAGGCTAGTAATCAATGCATGTAACTTCGCTAGGGGCGTCTTGGAGAATCCAAGGGCGAAGGCCAGCGGCCGTTTTGAGCGCGAGATAGGGATATCGAGCTGGCAGTTTAACATGGACGTTTTTGATAGGACGAGCAGTCCTCCTTGGTCGACTCTTTATTAAAAAATCAGGGGGTGAAGCCCCACGACTTTGATCCACTTCGGTCGTTAGGCCGCAATAACTCATATACCTACAGCGATAACCTTGCCAATTTAGAAATATGGGGCAGGAAAGATGGGACAGGCACAAATCTTTAGGACTAACAGCTAGCACCAAGGCAACAGAAGTTCACCATCCCCTGCGAAGTTGCCGCGGGGCGTTGGAATAAATTGCGTGACTCCGGACATGGATGTCCGGCTAGCTTTCGTAGGTACAGGGACGTTGCCTTCGGAAGCGATAGCAATTTATCCATAAGACCAAGGCTAGTAATCAATGCATGTAACTTCGCTAGGGGCGTCTTGGAGAATCCAAGGAGGATAGGACGAGCAGTCCTCCTTGGTCGGGTGTGGGGTGAAGCCCCACGACTTTGATTCACTTCGGCCGTAAGGCCGCTATGACTCACATATTCACAGCGATAACATTGGCAATTCAAACACCAAAAGGCGATTTAATAAGCCTCCCAGCCAGTTACTCACCTTACTTAATAACGCGAGCACTGAATGAGAGCGACTCAACTAAGACTTTTTCGGAAACACTGGATAAGAGGCGGTGCCAAGCACTTTGCCATCGATGTCGACACCGTAGTAATCATTGTCGTTATGGTATTTTTCCTGCGCTTGTTTCACATCGCCCTTATTGCGGGGGTCCTGTGGCCGTTCATGGGAGTTGATGTAAGCGGCAACGTCCCAAGCTTGTTGGTTAGTCAACTGCATACTCTTACCGAAAGGCATATTTTCATAAATGAAAAATGCAGCAGTATTGACCCTGTGCATCCCCGCGCCCCAGTTGTAACTCATTGGGCCCCATAATGGTGGCAGAGAGTAAACACCAGCAATTGCTTGGCCTTGACCATCGGCGCCATGGCACGCTTGGCAGTGGGCGGTATACACGGCTTTGCCGCGCTCGGGTGAGAACGCAAGTTCTGGTTTTGGGATCTCAGGATAACCACGACCTGGTAAATTCGCGCGTTGCTCCACTGTCATGGCTTTGGCTAGGGCGTCTGGCAGCGAGAAATCCTCACGTTTGGCGCCTTTTACCAATTCGGCATCGCTAAGTTCTGGCACTGGACCATCGAGGTTCGCCGCATCCATTAAACCACTCATCCCTAACCAGTAGGCATAGGCCGATAGCGCAACCAGTTCGGGGCTGCCCGCAGCGGGGGCTTTACCATTCATCGAATAGTTAAAGCAGCCTTGTATCCGCTCTTGAAAGGTATTTACTTTATCGTCTTTTTTACGATACGCGGGATAGGCAAAATAGGCGCCCCATACCGGTGACGCATTCGCCTTACGGCCCGCATCCATATGGCAGTTGGCGCAGTTAAGTTCGTTACCCACATACTTATCTCTTAACTGCTGGGTATTCACAAATAACTGATAACCCAAGCGTACTTTATCGCCAAAGGCACCTTCGGGAATCGCGCTTAAGGGTCTAGGCGTAAGATAGGTTTGATCAGGATTTTTAGGGACTGAGGGCAATGGCGCCTGTTTATCAGGTAACTCTTGCGCCGCTTGCACTTGAGTTGTCAGCACGCCCATGGCGGCCAATAGTAAGATGGCAGAAGATTTCATGGCCGGCTCCTTATTTCAAATTCGCAAAGTAGTTCGCTAAGGCATCCACCTCGGCGGCGGTCAGCTTGTTAGCCACATTGGCCATCATGCCGTCCACATCTCCCTTACGTGTGCCAGCTTGCCACGCCAACAGTTGCGTCTTGATATAGCTGGCCTGCTGACCCGCTAAACGCGGGAACAAACCGCCACCTAATCCAGAGGGGCCATGGCATGTGACACAGGCTGGTAAGCCGCGAGACCAATCACCTTGATAGGCTAAGCGCGCAGTATCGTCGCTAAAGGTCACCTGCTCACCACGGATCACTGGTTTAACCTCAGTCTTAGGAGATTTGGCGGAGAAATAACTCGCCACTTGCTCAATGCCATCACCTTGCAGTGTCATCGCCATCGGCATCATGGTCGCATTTTGGCGCACACCTGCCTGAAAATGTTGTAATTGGGTGGTGATATATTCTTTAGAGAGTCCGGCCAAGCGAGGGCCAAGTGGCTCAATGCCCTCACCTTCGACGCCGTGGCAGGTCACGCAGATTTGTCCCGCTGGCTGGATTGTTGCCGTGTTAGCGATGGCGACAGAGGTCAAGGCACAGCCGCTAATGAGCGCGATGCCTTTTGCTAATGTTTTAATTTTATTATTCATTTTCTATCCTTGAACAAACCTTGAGTCACACGAAAACGCTTGAAAAACCGCGTTAACGGCTAAAACAAGGTCGTTAAAAAAGAGATAATTGAGTGGTGCGTTCTACGTTTAGCCCACACTAAACGCATCAAAACACCATACTCCTTGCACGGAAGCGGAACAAGCATTAAAAAAATCTAATATTAACACTTTAGTAACCAAATCGGGTCGCTTCAAAGCTATTCAATAACTTATGCAGCAGATAACAGAGGAATAAGGTCGCCACTATCGCCACAAAAATGCTGCTCACCCGATACAGGGCACTAAAAATTAAGTCGTTACCTGGGGTTAAGTATTGGCCAAACAAAATCCCTAACGTCGTCATAGCACCAAACCCCACACCTGAGCCGCTCGCCTCTTTTACATGGGCCTGCGCAAACAACATTAAGCCAAGCCACAGCAGCGGCACAATCAGGATCAACAATCCTGACCAATCGTAGAGAAAGAGTTGCACCATCACCCCAAAAGACACCCCAAGCAAGGTGCCAATGGCACGTTTACGGGCATAATCCAACGCCCCGTTCCAATGCATGGGGAATAAAAGTAGCAAGGTGGTTGCCTGCGCCGACATCGAATCACGCAGATCGAAAATCTGAAACACTAAGAAAGAGAGCGTGGCAATGCTGGCACCGAGCAACGCCTCATGGCGCATCCGATGCGGCGCCTTAGGGCCGGGTTGATAGGCGGCGCGAGGTTCAACATCCGGCCAAAGTGCAGTCATTAAATAGGCGATGATGACTGATAGCCCTGTCGCCCAAAAGTTACTAAAAATCAGATCATTCAGATCTGTGCCCGGATAGCTAGCAAAGTGCAGCATAATGCTTAAACTCAGCACGCCATTGGCACCAAACAGAAACAGGCTACCGCGGGACATCGCCGCAAAACGATACAAAAACAGCAGAAAGACAATCGGTGTCATCATGCCTGGGTGGCTACCGAAGAAGCCTCCGAGCAGGCCGACTTCAAGCCCCGCAATGGCAGATGATGCCAATAATTGCCTTACCGCATGGCCACTTATCACAGGGACTAAACCCAGTAATAACATTGGGGTTACAGTAAAAAACACCCCATTACTCCAACCAAAGAGCTTACACAGGGTAAAACCAATGGTACCGCCAGTGGCAATGCGCAAGCACTGGCGTAAATCATTGGCGGTTAATGGGCTGTGGCGTAACAACATGCAAATTGCCTTGATATTAATAGATGTAATGGAGCAGGCTAATGACCTTAATCTGCACCTTGGCTAGCAGGCTAAATAGCGTATTGTCGGGCAGCAATTGCACTGTGGCGCGCGCCCCTGCGGGTAGGTTATTCATTGCACTGTTGTCTGACACACTGTCATCTAAGACTAAATGCAGTCTTAAGCGCTGCGCATCACGCACCCAACGGTCTGACTCCTGCGGCGCGGCTAAACGACCATTGGCATCAAACTGCCCCGCACTCACCCCTGCATCGACACTGCTCACTTGGGCGTGATACAAACGACCAGGCTCACCGTCAAAGGCAATTAATGCGGGATAAGCAGCATTCACACCTCGTAAGGTTTTTTCGCGAAAATCGGCAATAATATCCAATTTATCAGAGACTAAGGCGAGTAGTGGTTGGCCCACAGCGGCAAAACTGCCCACTTCAAGTTGCAGGTTGGTCACCACCCCATCTTGGTCGGCACGGATTTGGGTGTAAGACAGATTCAGCTCAGCTTGCTCTAACGCATTCATCGCTTGGCGAACTCTAAGGTTATCTTCGCCATAGAGACCACGGCTCACTTTGAGTTTATCGAGGCGAGCATTAGCGGCTAACACATTCGCCTCGGCGGCCGCCGCATCACTATCGGCTTGATCACGCAACTGCTGCGAAACCCCATGGGTCGCATAAAGTGCATCTAAACGTTTGGCCTCGCGGCGTTTTTGTTGTGCAGTCGTCGCACTCGCATTCACTTCTGCTTTAGCGGCTAAGAGTGCAGCATCAAGTTCGGCATTATCCTGACGCACTTGTTCTAGGGCCAATTTGGCATGTGACACAGCCAACTCAAAGGGTGCAGGATCGACTTGAAACAGTAAATCGCCTTTGGCGACCACTTGGTTATTTTTCACATTAATCGTTTGAATCTTGCCGCTGATCTGTGGAGTCACCTTAGTCACTACACGGGTTGCCATAGCCTGTGGGGTTAATGGCATCATAGTGTCGGCAAACATAAAATAGCCAAACACGGCCACAAAACCGAGCATAGCGATTTTGACAAGACGGGCAAATTGTTGATCCGGTGTCATCTTATTTCTCACTCAAGAATATCTGTGCTCTTAGCCAACTTGGCTAAGGCGTTTTCACTAATTAGGCTAATGATGCGTTCAAACTCGCCAAGCTCAGCGGCGCTAATGCCCGCTAATAATTCACCGCGCACATGGATAATCCGCGCTTCTACTTGCTTTAATACGTCTTTACCAGCGGGTGTTAGCGACACGATTCGGGCGCGCTTATCTTTAGTGCAGCAATGACGCTCGACTAAACCTTGCTCCTCAAGCTGCCCTAAGGTACGCATTAATGAAGCCAATTCAATTTCTAGCGCATCCGCCAACACCTTTTGGCTCATGTTGTCACCTAGACGCAATAACTTCCACAATGCGGTCCAACGAGGATGGGTTAACCCAAGTGGTGCTAATTCCACATCCGCCACGGTACGCCATAAGCGGTGCAGGCGACCTAAATGTTCCGCGAGGGATAACTCCTTTAAGCGCTCGAGTTCTTTATACATGATGCTTACCCATTTACTTAGCCTGCTAAGCATTATACTTAGTTAGCAGGCTAAGTAAATATTTTCTGCTCAGAAAAGATCTGTGCACGCAGCCACGAAATCCGCAAAAAACCGAAAAACAACTGAAAAAGGTTCACCCGCTCGCAAATATAAAAAGCAGTATCTCTATAATATTCAAAAAGATATTTAGACAGGCATACGAATACTGGGAGGTTTACTGTGAAGAATTTAAACATTAGCACTCGGATAGTGTTAGGCATCAGCCTACTGCTATTTGCGGTGATGAGCTTTATCATGCCGCTGGTGCTATCGGAATTCAGTCGCCAAATAAGGGAGTCTGAGCAACGGGAATTACATAAGTTATACGAAACCGCGGTGGCAAATATCGTCTCATCGGGACAAAGAGCGCAGGCGATGGCAACCTTAATCTCACTCACACCTGAGATCCAAAGTAACTTTGCCGAGCGCGACCGTGAAGCACTACTTCAACGCACCCAACCGCTATTTACGCGCCTTAAACAAGATTTTGCCGTGCAGCAATTTCAGTTTCACACCCCACCCGCGACCTCGTTTTTACGCCTGCATCGCCCTGAAAAATTTGGTGATGACCTCACCGCAATCCGTAAAACCATTGTCGAAACCAACACTCAAAAGCAGCCCCTCAGCGGCTTAGAATACGGAGTTGAAGGCTTAGGTATCCGCGGTCTCGTGCCGATGAATTACCAAGGACAACATACGGGCTCGGTGGAGTTTGGTATGTCATTTGGCCAGCCCTTCTTCGACAATTTTAAAAATGCCTACCAAGCAGAGATAACTCTTTTGCTGCCTAAGGATGGCAACTTTGTCCCCTTTGGTGGCACCTTTACCACCGACACCAGCGCCTCCAGCGAACTCAACAAGGTAATGCAAGGTACTGAAGTGATTCGCACCATCGATTTAGACGGCAAGAGTTACGCCCTGTATCGCCATGGGATGAAAGACTACTCTGGCAAAACCTTTGGTGTGCTCGATATTGCACTGGACAGAAGCCATTCTGAGCAAGCGATGTCCGATATTCGCTTTAAACTCATCATGATAGGCTTTATCGCCTTCCTAATTGGCACCGCGATTGCCTGGTTTATCGCCAAGAGCATTACCCGCCCAATTGCCGAAACAACCAATGCGCTCAATGACATTGCCGAGGGTGAAGGCGATTTAACCCGCCGGATTGAAGTGAAGAGTAAAGACGAAATTGCGCAGCTTGCACTCGCCTTTAACCGCTTTGCTGAGAAGATCCACGCGACTGTTGCTCAAGTCTCTGACTCTACCAGCTTACTGGCGACATCGGCCGAAGAAATGTCTGCCATTACCCATGAAACTCAGCAAATGGCAAAACGGCAACACCTCGAGACCGAACAAGTCGCCACCGCCATGAATGAAATGGCGGCAACAGTACAAGAAGTTGCCCACAATGCGACTGATGCCGCCGACGCAGCAACCCACGCCAGCGAGTCAACTGAGCATGGCAAGTTGCTGGTTGAAAAGGTCATTTCGACTATAAGTCTGCTGGCGGATGAAATAGCCCATGCCGCCACGGCCATCAACGAACTTGAGCGTAATACCGCGCAGATTGACTCGGTATTAGTCGTTATCCGTAATATTGCCGATCAAACCAATTTGCTCGCCCTCAATGCCGCCATTGAGGCCGCCCGTGCGGGTGAACAAGGCCGTGGTTTTGCGGTGGTGGCAGATGAAGTACGTACGCTCGCCAGCCGTACTCAAGCTTCAACCAGCGAAATTCAGCAGATGATTGAAGCCTTGCAACAGAGTGCCAAATCCACCGTCAGTACCATGAATACCAGTACCGCCACCACGCAAAACTGTGTTTCGTTGGTGCACGAGGCGGGGGAAGCGCTCGAAGCCATTACCCAAGCCGTATCCACCATTAGTCAAATGAACATTCAAATAGCTAGCGCTGCCAACGAGCAATGTGCTGTGTCGGCGGAAATCAATAAAAACGTCAATAATATTAATGATATTACGACCAATGCCACCGAGAGTGCCGAGCAAACGGCGCGGGCAGGAGACGAGTTAGCACAGTTGTCGATGCGCTTAACCACACTTCTCGCTCAGTTTAGGATTTAGGATTTAGGATTTAGGATTTAAGCAAAACAAAACGCCGCTAAACTAGCGGCGTTTTTTATACTGTTAACGTTATACCGCCTTTGGGCGCACCCCTAAGGTATGGCAAATCGCATAGGTCAATTCCGCACGGTTTAAGGTGTAGAAGTGGAAATCCTTTACCCCTTCGCGGGACAACACTTTCACCATATCGATCGCCACGTTTGCGCCCACCAGCTGACGGGTTCCGGCATCATTTTCAAGGCCATCAAACTGCTTATGTAACCAGCTTGGTAAGCTCACATTGGTCATACCCGCAAAACGCTTTAACTGGGTAAAATTAGTCACGGGCAGAATGCCGGGAACGATTTCGACATCAATCCCCGCCGCAACGCAGCGGTCACGGAAACGCAGGTAAGATTCCACATCAAAGAAAAACTGGGTAATTGCACGGCTCGCACCGGCATCGATTTTACGCTTGAGGTTAATCAAATCCGCCTGAGCGTTAGCCGCATCTGGGTGCACTTCTGGGTAAGCGGCGACCGAAATATCAAAGTCGGCCACTGAGCGCAGCAGGCGCACTAAATCCACCGCAAAGCGAGTCGGTTTTGGGCTACCCGCAGGCAAGTCGCCACGCAGCGCCACTATGTCGCGAATACCCGATTTCCAGTAATGCTTTGCCAGATCTAACAGCTCTTCATCACTGGCATCCACTAAGGTTAAGTGCGGCGCAGCGACTAGGTTGGTTTCTTGTTGAATACGCTCAATCACGCCGTGGGTACGGTCACGCACACCCGAGTTTGCCCCATAGGTCACAGACACAAATTTAGGATTCAGCGGCTCTAAACGGCGGATAGAGTTCCACAGGATCTGTTCCATTTCGGGGGTTGATGGCGGGAAAAACTCAAAAGAAACATTAATATCGCCATTAAGTTCAGACAAACTTTGGTTTAGCGAATGTGAATGTTGTGCGTGATGAAAAGCCATGTGTATTTCCTCAACCGCCCGAGTGCGACACTTATCGCGACTGGTACGACTTATAAATGCAGTAATTTAATCCATATGGACGTTTGGACGTCTATATGTCCATATACTAGAGAAACTGACGGTTAAGTCAAGCCAAAAAATCCCCATTTGTGGTAATTTCTGCCCCATAGATGAGTCTATTTATTCTAGACAATAAAAAAGGACTCGAATGAGTCCTTTAAGTTTATGAATATAGGCAAAATCAACTTGAAGATACGGGGTTTAGTCTCTTCAAGTGTCTGGGTTTATGACTACTCTTGCAGCAGATCGCGGCAGATCTGTGTTAGATCCGATTGTACAGCTGCCGCGGTCACTTCGCGGCCCGCACCCGGCCCACGAATGATCAAAGGATTACCTTGATAGAAGGCTGAGCGGATCACAAACACATTGTCCCCAGGCGTTAAATTGGCGTAGGGGTGGCTCGCATCAATCCACTGTAATCCCACCTCGGCTTTGAGGACTGCGCCGCTATTATCCAAGGAAGCGACATATCTCAGCACCTTGTTTTGTTCCGCCGCCGCGCCATATTGTTGCAATAATTCATCATCTAACTCACCGATGCGGGCAAGGAATTGCTCCAACGGAATATCCGCTAAATGGGCGGGCACTAGGGAGCGCAGCTCAATATCCTCAAGCTCGATTTCTAGGCCGATTTCACGGGCTAAAATCAGCAACTTGCGCTGCATATCGCGGCCAGAAAGATCGTCGCGAGGATCGGGTTCGGTAATCCCTAAACCACGCGCTTCAATCACTAATTCCGAGAAGGGTTTGCTGGTATCGTATTTCTCAAATAACCAACACAGGGTGCCAGAGAAAATCCCACCCACGGCCTCAACACTATCACCACTGTTACGCAGATCGTTTAAGGCATGCTGAATAGGTAAACCCGCGCCGCAGCTGGCGTTATAGCGCCAGAATAAACGGCGATAACCGAGTTGTTCCTTCAATTCCCGATAAAAAGGCAGCGGGCCAGAACCCGCCAGTTTGTTCGCGCTGACCATATGGATGCCGCGCTCGAAAAACTCTGGGTATTGTAGGGTTAAGCTGGCGCTGGCACTGATATCTAATGCAATCAGTTCATCACAGTTAAGTTGTTCTAATTGTTCAAATAGATGCTCGTACTGCCAAGGAGTGGCTTCGTTATCGAATTCTTGCTGCCAGCTTTGTAGATCCACCCCCGTGGACTTAATCAGGGCTTTACTGGAAGTAACCAGACCGACTAACTCGACTTGCGCTTCAAGCTCTTGATTTAACGAGGGAGAAACTGACTTAAACAGCTTTACCCACGCCTCGCCAATATTGCCAACACCCAGCAGCAATACGCCAATGCGTTTACGCGGGCCCGCACAGCGGCGATGCACTTTTTGGGTCAGCAGATTAACCTGCGATTGTGGCACTAAGGTCACCAGACTTAAATCACCACTGAACAAGGGCTTAGCATCGCGGCTCAATAAGCGGGCAAAGCTGCGGCGATAATGCTCGGCATCGGCACTCACCAGCGCCACTAAACCGAGTTCGGTATTAATTTGCAGATCTTTAATGCCGAGGGCTTCAGCCTGCGCATCCAATAATTTCTGTACTTGTTTTTGATTTTCAGCGGTATAGGCAAGCTCAAGCCGTTGATGCGCCGATACCCAATGCGCCAGCGGCGTTAATCCTGCTTCGCCTAATTGCTCAAGCAGACTGGCCACATCACCCGCGATCTTAAAGCCAAATAACACCACGGCATTTAGATTGGTCACCACAGGCGCGCTCGCTGAGGAGCTGTGCGGTGCAATCAGGGTAAAGTCGGTGTGGGAGGCGTAGCTTGAACGCACAGCCAAGCTCACCTCAGTGTTAAACAGCGGCTGCAAAGTGCGTGAATGCAACACGGGCGAGCCTAAACGCGCCAAGCGATCGGCTTCGGCGAGGGACATGCTCTTGAGTAATTTCGCATCGTTGATCTTATTCGGATCAGCGTTAAATACCCCTTCAACGTCGGTCCAAATGGTCACACGCTCAATGTCGGCAAGGCTTGCTATCAAGCTAGCGCTAAAGTCAGAACCATTTCGACCCAATAGCAAGGTATCGCCGCGCTCGTTGGCGCAGATAAAACCGGTGATCACTAAACGCTCGTTAGGATGTGCGGCCAGTAAGGCTTGTACTTTGGCGCGAGATTCTTGCACACGGATTTGTGGCACGGCGGCCTCGTCGGCCACAAGAATCGAGCAGGCATCCACATGGCTTGCGGCCACGCCCGATTCGCGCAGCAGCGCCGCCATCAGGCGCGCTGACCAACGCTCACCAAAGCTCACTACATGGCTAATTTGATAATCGTTACGGGAATCTAAAGATAACAAACTGATTAACTGGGCTTTATCCGTCGTTAAACGCTCACGTAAATCCCGCGCTTGCTCGTTAGATAACAGCTGCTCAATCAAGCCTTGCTGATAGCTGATGAGGACTTGTAATTCTTCTTGCCATAATTGGTTGCTATCGCGCAGCGACAACAACTTATATAAAAAGTTAGTGGTTTTACCCGCGGCAGACACCACCACCAGATCATCACTGTGGCCATGGGTTAACAGAATATGGGCGACTCGGCGGTAACAATCGGCATCGGCTAAGCTGGAACCACCAAATTTATGTAAGTGACAACGTGCCATCTATTATTCCTCTACTGACAAGCCGCTACGGCGGCCAATCCTGCTTGAATATCTGCAACTAAGTCGTCGGCATCTTCAATACCAACCGACAAACGTAATAGGGTGTCTTTAATGCCAGCTTCAAAACGCGCCTGCGGCTCCATCGCCCTGTGAGTCATGGTTGCAGGCACGGCTACGAGACTCTCGACGCCGCCTAAACTCTCAGCCACGCTGAATAAACTTAAGGCATCTAAAAAGGCGACCACTTCGGCCTCGCCGCCCTTAAGCTCAAAACTCAGCATAGCGCCAAAGCCTTTTTGTTGCTTGGCGGCAATGGCATGGCCGGGATGATCCACAAGGCCTGGGTAATACACTTTGCTCACCACTGGGCTGCTAGTCAGTACGTCCACAATACGCTGGGCATTGTTTTGGTGCTCGCGAATGCGCACGGCTAAAGTACGCAGGCCGCGCAGGGTTTGATAACTATCAAACGCGCTACCGGTTAAGCCTAAGGTGTTCGACCACCAATGTAAGGTCTCACCAATTTGGGGATCTTTGGCGATCACCGCGCCGCCCACCACATCGCTATGGCCATTAATGTATTTCGTGGTGGAGTGGATAACGATATCGGCGCCAAGCAATAGCGGTTGCTGCAAAATCGGCGATAGGAAAGTGTTGTCCACTACCACTAACGCACCCACACCGTGGCTCGCCTTGGCGATAGCCTCAATATCAACCACCCGCAGTAATGGGTTGGATGGGGTTTCAATCCACACCATTTTAGGTTGCTGAGCGATGGCCTGCGCAAGTGCTTGGCTGTCGGTTTGATCGACCACCAGCAGTTTAAATTGGCCCTTTTTAGCCAAGTTAGTGAATAAACGGTAAGAACCGCCATAACAGTCGTGGGGCACCACCAGTAAATCATCTGGACCAAGCAACGTGGTGACTAAGGTAATGGCGGCCATGCCAGTGCAGGTCACCACACCGGTTGCGCCCTTTTCCAGCTTAGCTAAGGCATCGCCTAAGATGCTGCGGGTAGGATTGCCGGAACGGCTGTAATCAAATTCGCGCGGATTTTTATGACCATCGAAGGCGTAATTCGTCGACAGGTAAATTGGCGGCACCACGGCGCCATATTGAGTATCGCTTTCGATACCCTGACGCACTGCCAATGTGGCTAATTGACGTTCGGTCACTAATTTGCCTGCGGTCATCGGGAACTCCTAAGTTCGCAAAGAGATGTCTGGACGTCTAAATGTACCTAAGCCCAGTGGTATCGTCAATAGGCGTTAAGACGTTTAGACGTCTAAACATAAAGAAATCTGTTTGCAATCGCTCAGAAATAGTAGCAATAATTTGACTGTAATCTGTAAGGGTTTAAAATCTGCCCCGAATTTAGCGTTATAACAGGTGAGTCAATGACTGAATGGAATGGGGAATACATCAGCCCCTATGCTGAACATGGCAAGAAGAATGAACAAGTAAAGAAAATTACTGTGTCTATTCCGCTCAAAGTGCTAAAAGTCCTCACGGATGAACGCACGCGTCGTCAGGTCAACAACCTGCGCCATGCGACCAATAGCGAACTGTTGTGCGAAGCATTTTTGCATGCCTACACCGGCCAGCCTCTGCCTGATGATGCCGATCTGTCAAAAGAGTGCCCAGATAGCATCCCCGCCGAAGCCAAGCGGTTGATGGACGAAATGGGGATCGAGTGGGAAGACATGGAATAACGCTTACGCGTCCATAATCCTGCCGTAACTAATTATTAGGGATCGTTAATGCTCATCCGGCGTGGTGGGCTAAAGTAACGATCCCTATTTTGTTTTGATGGAATCCTATGTTCTCCTTGATCGATCCACAAACACTCGCCATTGCGTCTGTGATTGTGTTTTTAGGTGCCCTCACCCAGAGTCTGATTGGGTTTGGCTTAGCCGTGGTCGCCAGTCCGCTACTGTATATCGTCGATCCCCAATTAGTGCCTGCCCCGGTGATTGTGATGGGATTTTCCATCGCGCTACTCACCCTATTGCGTGAACGCGGCCATTTAGAATTCAATGGCTTGCAATATGCGCTTATTGGTCGAGTACCCGGTGGCTTTATCGGTGCCAGCCTATTACTGTTTGCGCCGCAGCCTGTTCTAGGCCTAGCGATTGCTGCGATTGTGACGATTGCCGTAGTGCTCAGTTTGTACAAATTTAGCTTGCCCGTGAACAAAACCACGCTCTTTGGGGCTGGCGTTATCTCGGGGATCTTTGGCAATATCGCCGCCATTGGTGGCCCACCGATGGCGATTTTATTGGCGGGTAAGGATGCTTCGCAGTTTCGCGCGGCGCTGTCGGCCTTCTTTATTTTTAGTTCGACCATTGCCTTGGCGATTCTTGGGGTGACGGGCCTACTCGAAATCAAGCACTTATGGCTGTCGCTAATGCTATTGCCCTCGGTCTTTTTAGGCTATCTCGTGGCGGGCAAACTGGTGGGGAATGTGGATAAACATAAAACCAAGATGGCGACCTTAGCCCTCTGCGCTATCAGCGCCTTAGTGCTCACGGTTAAATCAGTGATTGAGTTATTACCGCAATAACCCCCTTCCAATCGCAGCCATAAAAAAGCACCGTTTAACGGTGCTTTTTGTTGCTGTGGATACGAGTTGTCATCCACTCGAGCATCACTTAATCGCATTTAAGTGATGCTTATTGCTCTAGCATCAATACGTTAGCTTAAGTAACTTTGGCCCGCATACACAATAAAGTGTCTTAGCGCGAGCACACCGGTTAAGCTGGCACAGGCCACCATAATCATTGCGCCCTTAGTGTGGCGAGTCGCAGCGGGTAGCAGCATAAACAGCAATGGCACACCAAAGCCAATCCCCACGACACCAATCCAGAATACGCTTGCCCACACGCCAGAGGTAAGTGATGCCAGCGCAGCAGCAGCCGCACCGCCCTTAAAGTACAAGGCGCAGAACAACATAAACAGGAACATGATTTCGATTGCCATCACTGGCAGCTCTAAGCCATGCATTTTGGCTAAGGTCTTGTCGTGACTATCGGTTTTGAACATCACCAGCGCCAGCACCGCATTGGCCGCCGCACCCGCTGATAAACCAGATACCAAAAACAGTGCAGGCAATACCGCAGTGTTTAGCATCGGATAGGCATTCATCGCCGAGATTAAGAAGCCAGTGTAAGCACCCACACCAATGGCAAGGACAAACAACAGCACTTCAATCAGCTTTCTAAAGGGCATCAGCAGCTTAGCGATAGGCACTAAGAAACCTAAGCCCCACTTTGGCAAATCGTCACGCAGTACTAAAATCGCGTAGGCAAATGCCAAGGGTGAGTAAGCCAGCAGCGCTAATACCCCAATCGCCATAACGGATTGGAAGTTGTAGTTAATTAAAATCAACCAGAAGTGGAAAGGCTTAGTTAAATCAAACACTAAACAAGCCAAGCCTAAGCTGATGGCCACAGGGCCAATAATCGCCGCGGCCTTGAGGATATTGCTCTCAACTTGTGTTTGTTCTTGATTGAACCAACGCAAACCAATGCCAATCAGCAAACTTCCGGCGGATAAACCCGCCATAAACAGATACACGGCGATGACCCAGTGCCAAGTGACGGGATCATATTGCGCCATATCGCCCCAAGTATTGTTCATAATCAAATCCCTCCTCTTTTGGTAGGAACGCGATATACCCTAGGTTTAGTGCCTAAATGGGTCTTATCTTGGTAAGTGATCTTAGTGTTGAGCAGTGTGGCCACTTCACTTTGTGGATCGTTAGCATCGCCAAACACCAAGGCATCGGTCGGACATACAGTCACACAGGCAGGCTCTTCACCCCGGGCCAAACGCGTGTCTTTACAGAAATTACACTTGTCAGCCACTTTGGTTTCGGGATTCATAAAACGCACTTTGTAGGGACACGCCGCCACGCAGTACATACAACCCACACACTTGTCGCCGTGGATGGAGACAATGCCATCTTCGCCCACGTAGGCCGCGCCCGTTGGACACACCTTCACACAAGGCGCATCTTCACACTGCTGGCAAGACACCCTGTGGTACTTAAAGTGCAGATTGGGCATTTCGCCATAAGGCCCTTCGACTCTCACCTGCAAACGGGTCACCCCTTCTGGTACGCCGTTTTCACTGCGGCAAGCCACGTTACAGGCTTGGCAGCCGATGCACTTGTTCTCATCGTGCACCATCACATATCTTTTCGTCATTTGAGCCTCCAATTAGCGTTTTGCCAGCGTGACGCCAGTGGTGTGTACCGTCATGCCACACACAGGTGCGGTAACGTGGGGCAGTAAGTTGCCGCAGTGGATACCTTTGCCTGTCGCTCTAACCAACTCTTTGTTTTTAGAACCAAAGCCCATATAGGCAAACACGGTATCGGGGCGAATGCCCGGGGTGACTAACGCGTGACCTTCCTCTGTACCAACACTGCTGGTTAAGCGGATAGGATCGCCATTGCTGATGCCTAATTTGCCTGCAGTGACGGGATGCACCCACACGGCGTTATCCGACATCAAATTCGCCAGCATGGGCACATTGTGGGTCGCGCCATTGGTATGCACCGCAACTTTACCTTGGATAAAGTAGAGTTCATTTGGCTTTTTAAGCTGCACTTCGCGGAACTTAATCACCCCACGTCCTGGCGCCATGGCTTCAACCTTGGCGGAGGTCAATTCAATCTTGCCGCTTGGGGTTTTAAAGCTGAGTAAACTGCCGTAGGTGCCGTCTTCATCCACGGGTTTGGCATTGGCATAGGCCTTGGTAAATTCGGCGACCATTTTAGGTTCACGCAACATAATCGGCTTACCGAAGCTGACAAAACCTTCGTCTTTGATCCGGCGCAGCAGCTCTGTGTCGCGGTTTACCTGCAACAGTTGCAGGGTCTCCATGTTTTCCCATGGATAGAATTCACTCAACCCTAGCTTATGGCCGATATCTTTAAAGATTTGCCATGAAGGACGAGTATCACCTAAGGTTTCGACTACCCGTTGGCGCACATAGTAGGCAGGGTTTTTACCAGACTTGTCAGCGATTTCCTCATCGCGCTCAAGGTAGGTAGACTCAGGTAAAATCACGTCGGCATAGGCCGCGGTTTCACTGATATACACATCGCACACCGCCACAAAGTCGAGCTTTTTCAAAGCTTCAACCACGCGCGCTCTATCGGTCATGGTTTGCATAGGGTTAGTGCGGGACATCACCCAGCCATGTAACTGATAAGGCACCGCGCTTAAGGTCGCATCGAGGATAGTTTGATAAATCCCGCCCGATGACCACATCATGGCGTACTGCTCTTCCACTTGGTCGATACGTTTTGCCGCAGGCTTTGGCATATCTTTTACGCCGGGCTTACCCAGCACAGGAGCCACATCTTCACCCGCAAGCTTGTTATAATCACCAGGCTTTTGACCAAGGTAGATACCGCCCTTACGCTCGATATTACCAATCAAGATGTTGGCAGCGTACAAGGCACGGCGCATTTCAAACTCTTCGGTGGTAAAGGTGGCTCGGTGACCAAAATCCACCACAGCATGGGGTGCTTTAGCCGCATATTCGCGGGCAATACGGCGAATATCTTTGGCGGGCACATCGGAGATGGTTTCGGCCCACTCTGGGGTATAGGCTTTTACTTCGGCGGCGAAGGCGTCAAAGCCTTCAACATAACGCTCAACAAAGGCCTTGTCGTAAAGGTTTTCTTCAATCAATACATGGCATAACGCTAAAGCCACGGCCACGTCGGTACCGGGACGAATCGCGTACCATTCATCGGCTTTATCGGCGACGATAGAGAATCTTGGTTCAAACACCACCAGCTTAGCGCCTTTATCCATTTGCGCCGCCATCATGCCACGGGTTTCGGACATGTTGATGCCTTCGTACAGGTTATGGCCGAAGTTAATGATGTATTTTGAGTTACTTAAATCGCGCTTTACCTTAGTGCCAAACATGGCCTTGGCGGCAATTTCATAACCACCTGGGCAAGTAGACGCATGGGTAAAAGTATTTGGGCTACCAAACGCTGTGGCGAGATGGAATAAGTGTTTTTCTTGCGAACCAGATTTAGAGGAAAACGCCACCGCCTCTGGGCCGTGAGCTTGCTTGATTTTATTGAGGTTATCGGCAATTAGTTGATAGGCTTCATCCCAAGAGATCTCCGCCCACTTACCCTCGCCGCGCTCACCAACCCGCTTAAGGGGTTTCACAATCCGCTGTGGATCGTACAGCAAACTATGGCCAGCACCGCCGCGGGCACAGACTTTACCGCCAAAGGATTTAGCTGCCTTGTTACCGCTGATAAAGACGTTTTTGCCTTCAATCACCCGCGCTGAAATCGGGCAACGGGTTGAACACATCTCACAGATACTGGCAATTTCTTTGCCCATGCCCTTTAGCTGCTTGCTCTCTAATGCCGCTAAGCTGCCCGGCAATAAGCTGGCTAATGCACACGTTGCACCGCTGGCCCCTGCGCCCTTTAAAAAGGTTCGCCTATTAAGCTCAATCATGGTTACCTCCATCACACTCATCCACCCTTATGCACCAATTGGCACACGCAAACTTAGGCTTTGGGTCACCACTGCGGTGAAACACTAAATTTGCTCACAGGTTTTTAGTTATTAATGCCAATGCCCTTAGACGCGCTGGCATTTTGCTGTTCCAAAGTCATTGTTATCCCTAAAGGGGTAGGCGGATATTGTGGTAAACCACATAGGCAAGTTGAGTGTGATCTGCGGCAACTAAAAGTTAAAATTTTTCTAAAAAATCGTGAATAGGATCAACAGAACGGTTCGGCGGATTTAAGCGACCGCTTGAGGTATTTTTATAGTATGAATCACGCTAAAAAGTTATCAAAAAACCTAAAAGCACTCGCAAAACTAAGAAGTTAGCGAGGTGGCCGTCGATAGGATAATTTGAAGCAGCACTGACTTGAAAGGAGGTTAATACTCGCCTCATCAACACCTATTCGAACAGGTGCTGATATGAGGTCAGCATGAGGTTGGTGTGAGGTTAGTCTACCAAGGTAATATCTAAGCTATTTAACAACCGAATCGCTTCATCGCGACTAAACTTAGCGCCTTTAATTTTGTTGTTAAAAATATCAATATCGTAATCGGTTGCCTCGGAGAAATCCGCCTCCAACAACTCGGTACGACCAAATAAGCTGTGGCGAAAATCGCTAAACGTAAAGTTAGCCCGATTAAAACTCCCCTCCCGAAAATCCACATCATGGACTTTGCAGGCTTCGAGCACCATTTCATCGAGCTTAAGCCCCATAAACGAGCTGTCGTTCAAAATGCACGCCTTAAAGGTAAAAGGGGCCGCAAAGGCTACGCGGGGCCATGAGGCACGGGTCCAATCAACGCCCACGAGTTTACATTCTTCAAAACTGACGCCATTAAAATGGCTTAAGGACACCTTAACCAGACTTAAATTACAGCCCACAAAGCGACAATCGATAAACTTACATTGGCGAAATGTGCTATCGCTAAACTGACAATCATGGAACTCACATTCTTCAAATTCGAGATCTTGCCAATGTGCCTGCGTTTCATCTAAGCCAATAAATTGCTGAGCAAAAAAATGCCGTCCCTGCAACGATACCCGTTGCGCTATGGTGGTTTGCGCTGTGATGTTAGCCGCACTGGTGTTAGCGTCGGTCGTCATACGTCCTCGATATCTCCCACAAACCTTGAGTTAAGGTGTGATGGGCTTGCTGTATGGTTAAACCCAAAGGATATTCAATAAACCTAGAAACTGGCAACCCACTCTTGTAATGGATACTGTTACCACAGCCCCACATGCGATTTGGCTTGACTCTTAAGGAGATGAAACCACTAACCACACGGATTGCAAAATAATGTGACCCTACACAGCACCAGAACAGAAATCACCAACATAGAAATAAATAGCCATGGTAAATTTCGTCAAAAAAGGTAGAATGTCGCCACTTTTTCGCGGCTGTCTAACAAGGTTCTCTGGGATTAATGGTTAGCCTTTTCGAGCAAAATGGCACGGGGTTTCCCCGCTTGAGCAGACCAGTATTACTCTGGCGCCAACCTTGCTCTGCGTTTCATTTTCCCCGCTTATCTCGACAAGCTTTATTCTCCCCATCGCCCGAAAATCCATTATTCGCTTTACGCTTAACCTTCACCAAAGCTTTACGCAAACTTAGCACTAAGCTATTGGTTAATAATAAAAAGGTGACTAAGCATCTCACGCTTAAGCACACCGCAATACATAAAAAACTCGTCCCTACACTCTTTATCCAAAGGAATACTCGTCATGAGTCTTGCTGATTCCGTATTAGCCGTGAACAACGATTTACCCATCCGCACCGACAAATCAGTCCATAGCGGCAAGGTACGTAGCGTTTACTGGCTAACCGACGCCGACAGCCGCCGTTTAATCAAGACCAAGGGCTACAATGTGCCCGAAGATACGCCACTTGCCATTATGGTGATTAGCGATCGTATCTCTGCTTTCGACTGCATCTTCCACGGTGAAGGCGGCTTAAAAGGCATTCCAGGTAAAGGCGCGGCATTAAATGCCATTTCTAATCATTGGTTTAAGCTATTTGCCGAAAACGGTTTAGCCGACAGCCACATTTTAGATATTCCGCATCCCTTCGTTTGGATAGTCCAAAAAGCCCGCCCAATTAAAGTCGAAGCCATTTGCCGCCAATACATTACTGGCTCAATGTGGCGCGCCTACTCCAAGGGCGAGCGCGTATTCTGTGGTATCACCCTGCCAGAAGGCTTAGAGAAAGATCAAAAACTGCCAGAGTTACTGATCACCCCTTCAACCAAAGGTATTTTAACTGGTATCCCAGGTGTGCCCGCGCAGGATGATGTGAACATCAGCAGAGCCGATATCGAAGCCAACTACCAAGCCTTTGGTTTTGAAAAGGTAGAAGATATCGACCTGTACGAAAAGCTGTTAAAAGATGGCTTTAAGGTGATTTCAAAGGCACTGGCCGACCTTGACCAAGTGTTTGTGGATACCAAGTTCGAGTTTGGCTATGTGACCGATCAAAACGGCAACTCAAAGCTGATTTACATGGATGAAGTGGGTACGCCAGATTCCTCCCGCATTTGGGACGGCGCCGCCTACCGCGATGGTAAGATCCTTGAAAACTCTAAGGAAGGCTTCCGTCAGTTCCTGCTGAACCACTTCCCTGATCCGGATATTCTGCTTAACAAAGACAGAATGCCAGAGCGCGAAGCCCTCGCCCGCGATAACGCCCTGCCACTTGAGGCGATGATGAATGTGTCGCGCACTTACACCGGCATCGCCGAGAAGGTGACTGGCGCGGCAATTCCGCTACCAGCCAATCCTAAGGCAGATATTATTAAGATCCTCAGGGAAGAGTATGATTTGATTGTGTAATCAAATCAGAGGTTTTGGGTAGTTTGCCCATCACTGAACTGTAAAAAAGGCGCTTAGGCGCCTTTTTGTTTTTCAAACTTGGGTTTGGATTTATTTGTATGAGTCAATTTGACTCAATTCTGAAATGTAAATCTGAGGAAAAACAAAGTCAAAGTCGTGGGGCTTCACCCCACACCCGACCAAGAGGGGATCAACAGCAATTCCCTCTTGGATCTCCCTTGCCGCCCCTAGCGAAGTTACATGCATTAGAGACTGGCCTTGGTCTTATGGATAAATTGCTATCGCTTCCGAAGGATGCGTCCCTGCACCTGCGAAAGCTAGCCGGTCATCCATGACCGGACTCACGCAATTTATTCCAACGCCCCGCGGCAACTTCGCAGGGGAAGGTGTACTTCTGAGGCTTTGGTGTTGTCTGCGGTCTACTGAAAAAGATATGCATGTCCCATCTTTACCGATGCCTCGCTCACGCAAAGACCGCAAATGCCCTGTGGCAACTCCGAGGGGAGGTGAACTTCTGTAGCATTGGTGTTGCCTGCGATTGACTGAAAAAGATATACATATCTCACCTTTATAGCTAGGGATGGATAAACATCCGTCGCTTTAGTGTTAACAGTTAATTTCAAAAGAAATAACTTTTCCTTGGCAACGCAGCACTATTGCCGCTGTTCATCATATGCTGTACGCTAAGTGAAATTTTGATTAATAAACAATGCTTAAGCTGTTACTTAATCAATGCCGGTTTAGTGTTAACGATAAATTCGTTGATTAAAATGGCGATAAAATGAGTCAGGGAAGATCCGCTCGACAAAGCGAACAAGGCAAGGACAAGCACTCTACACCTCTCCTTAAAGATGCTCCCCCTCAGTACCAATTGTGATTCAGTTTAAGGTTTCACCAACCACAAGCTGATAGCTTTATTATTGTTTTTATTAAAATTTATCATCTATGTGCTGTCTGGTAGCAAGTGCCATGGGCGGTAGCGTGCTTATGAATGAGTAAAACAACCACATTCGTTGGAACCCACATGCAGAATAAAGAAAAAATTGCGGTGTTTATTGATGCCGATAATGCGCCAGCTAGAAAGTTTGATGTGGTACTCGCTGAGCTTGCAAAACACGGATTAATCAGTATTCGAAAGGCCTATGGTAACTGGAAAAGCCCGAACCTAAAGCCATGGGAAGATATCCTCCATGAATATGCCATTCAGCCTATTCAACAATTCGATTTAACTAAGGGTAAAAATGCCAGTGATATCGCTTTAGTGATTGATGTTATGGATATTCTTTACACAAAGGATATAGACATCATTTGCTTAATTTCTTCGGATTGCGACTTTACTCCCCTTGTAACCAGAGCCTTAGCCGACGGTAAAACCGTTTTTGGTTTCGGTGAACGTAAAGCACCAGCCGCTTTCGTGAATAGCTGCTCTCGCTTCCTCTACCTCGACGCTGAACCTGTAGTCGTCGCAGAAGAAATTGAAGTGATATCAGAAGTCACTCAGCCTCCACCAACGGCACCAGACTCAGTCAGTAAAACCAAGCAAGTTCAGCCCAAAACCGCGACACCACAAAAATGTAATTTAAAAAGTGACAACAAACTACTCAATATGTTGCGTCAAGCCATAGAAGCAACCGAAGAGGAAGATGGCTGGTCTCCACTTGGTCACATCGGTTCGCATATTTCAAATCACAGCTCATTCGATCAACGAAACTACGGATTTAAAAAACTCAGCGATCTCTTTGCCGCAATCGATCTCTTCGAAATGCGTAAAACCCACGGCTCAGTCCTATGGGTAAGAGATATCAAACGCGCAAAGAAGAATGGGAGGTAGACTTATATCCTTAATTTAAATAACTGCTCCTAAATAACTGCTCCTAAATAACTGCTCCTAATAGTGCAACATCTTTCCGAAATCCATATGGCGCAAAGCCTGAAGTGACAATGTACTACGTATCCGACGTAGAAGCTTTACGAGTGAAATAGCCTACTATTCGGAACGGCTATTTAGTTAAATTTATTTATTCTCTAATTAAAATATTAATAAGAATAAATTATTATCCAACAACAAAAAACAACAATTAGTAAAAATCATAAGTTAACGATAACTATAAAATTTAATTACTTACAAAATTTATTATTGTAATATTTTTAAAGGAATTAGCAATGTCAGTAAGACTGGAAAAATTAGTAATATCTAACTTTCGTTCCATCGGGGCAAAACCTATCACCATAGACCTTGATGATATAGTTATTCTAGTAGGTGGTAATAACTTCGGTAAAAGTACTATATTGAATGCTTACTATAAAGCTGTAAACAATGAAAAAATGACTATTGATGATTTTCACAATAAAGATATAAACAACCCTAACGCAAGACCAACAATTGAGTTACATATGGTTTGTGATGGAGTGGATCGACCTAGTGAAAACTTTCGAGAAATCATTGATGGGGAAGTATGCAGAGTAAAAGAACAATACATATGGGAGGAAGTTAATAAGCAACCTAAGAGACTAGGATTTAGAGTGGACCTCAATAAATATCCAGATCCTGAGAGGGATCCAGCTCCGCACAGACCTTGGGCCAGTGACAATGCGTCAAGGAAAAAAAGACCTAAAGCGCACCTAATTGGCACATTTGACAATCCAGATCACCAAAATGATTCAATAAAAAAAATCTTAGTTGACGTTTTACTTGAAGAAAAAATTAGAAGTTTCGTCCCATCAGAAAGAGTTTCAAATTTTACTACATTACATGAGCAATTTAATGAATTAAAAAGAGAGTTTATGGTATCTACAAAAGATGAGATATCAACTATCGCAAATGAAATTTCCGAATACGCATCAAAAATTGTACCTGAACATAAATTTGAAATTACTCTATCGGAAGTAGATATTGAAGATACAAACCTAAAACTATTTGATGCAAAAGAAATTGATATCAATTTTGGTAAAGGTGAATACATGTTTCCGGTATCAAATCATGGTAGCGGGGCAAGAAGAACACTTTTATGGGCTGTCCTTAAAAAAATTGCAGACCTAGGTTTTGAATCTCTAGATAAAGGAAAATTCAAAAAGCTTGGAGATATAAAAGCTCATTTGCTTCTTTTGGATGAACCAGAATTGAGCTTGCATCCAAGTGCATGTAGGGAGACTCGCGATATGCTATATGATGTTGCAGAGAAGAATGATAATTGGCAGATAATGATAACAACTCATTCGCCTTGTTTTATTGACTTAACTAGAGATCATACAAAAATTATTAGAGTTGAAAACCAAGGGGACAATATAATAGCCACAACAATATTTAAGCCTAACGATGTTAAATTTAGTGATGATGAAATTGAATCATTAAAACTATTAAACTTGCTAAATCCAGACTCTATGGAGTTTTTCTTTGGCGGTCGAGTTTTATTAGTTGAAGGTGATACTGAATATACAGCATTTGGTAAAATTTTAAGAGATCTTAAAAAAGAAGAATGTAAATCATTAAACGACCTATTAATTGTACGTTGTGGTGGTAAAGTCCAAGTATCGATGTTTATGAAAATTCTAAATCACTTTAAGAAACATTATTACGTTCTCCATGATATAGATTGTAAACAAATATTAAAAAACAGATGGATTAAAAATATAGAAGGAAAAAAAGAAAAAGTACTCAAAATAGAAACTAATCCAGCTTGGACAAACAACTCAAAAATTTTAGAACAAATGAGTGAGTACAGTACTGTTTACGGTTCCGTCATAAACTTTGAAACCGCTTATTTTGACCATGGTATTGACGGTGGTAAACCAGAAAATGCCATCAATATGTTAAAAAATCCAGAAATTTATTTGATTGTCAAAAATCTACTGCTATCCATAATAGATGGCAATGAAGCAACACTGCCAGAAAATGTTATTAAGTGGGAGCGGCTTGAACTAATTTCAGACAGATTTGACACATTTGCGAGAGCGAATCCTGAAGTAATACCTGTTATCCCAACTTAAAAGAAAAATGAACGAAAGATGGGACATCCATAACTCTTTTTACAATCACTTACCCACAATGAAGGTGATAAGAATGTTATATCCAATTGCAATTGAGACTGGCGACAGTAAACACGCTTACGGAGTGGTGTTTCCTGATATACCTAACTGTTTTTCGGCAGGCGATACTTTAGAAGAGGCGTTATCAAACGCAAAGGAAGCCGTTGAAATGTACTTAGAAGAATTGGCCGAGCGTGAGGAGTTACCACCAAAGGCTAGTGATCTGGCTACCTTGCAAAAGAATAAAGAGTACCAAGGCTGGGCTTGGGAGATCATCGACGTTGACTTGGAGCCCTACTTACACAAGCGAAAAATGGGACAGGCATAACTCTTTTGAGTTTAACAGCCGGCACCAAGGCTACAGAAGTTCACCCCCCCTCGGAGTTGCCGCAGGGCATTTGCGTTCGTTGCGTGAGCGAGGCATGGATGCCGAGATAGCGTCAGTCGAATCAGGGACGAGCGTCTGACGCGATAGCATAAGGACGCTAAATGCCCAAGGGGCTTTCAACTCCGTTGGGGACGCCGGGGGATATCCAAAAGGGGAACAGGCGCTTTTCCCCTTTTGGTCGGGTGTGGGTTGAAGACCCACGACTTTGATTTTGCTTTTAGAAGCAATCCGGAAGGATAGGACTGGCTAACCACAGCCACCAGTCGAAAGATGGGACATCCACAACTCTTTTGAATTTAACCGCCAACGCTTAGGCTAGAGAAGCTCTCCCTCCTCTGCGAAGTTGCAGGGGATAACGTGTTGCGAGTTCTACACTTCCACATCCCTGACCTCGTCAGCAAAACTAAGGTAACGTTCACATCTCGCCAGTAACTGGATTTTGTAATGAGCCACAAATGATGCTTCATCTTCATCAAGGGGCGGGAGCATTAAAATCACCTCCGCTATTGCCTGCGGCATTCTTCGCGCCATTCTCGCTAAGTTACTGATTAATAAATTTCTTGGTAAACCCAAACCATCCATAAATGCGGCTAATTGATAGGCGTAAATGCTATTTGGATCAAATTCGTCATCAATAGCCATCGCAAGCTGTTGTTCAAAATCCTCATACATAGCCACGCTGACCAAATCGTACCAAGGAGTTGGCTCCATTCCACTTGGCGTCATAAAAAATGAGTAGTTTTTACCGTGTGCATCGGCATTGCCGGTCAGTAAATTGAATAGCGCCCATTGCAGCATATCCTGCTTAGCTGCCACGGGATTGCGGCATTTTGCGGCAAGACTAAATAGCCTGTTAAAACTTACCCCTTCACGAATATCCTTAACATCGCGCCCCGAACCAAAATTACGTTCATATTTTTTGCTTACACTAAAACCTAGTGCTTGGCAGCTATCAACAATGTGCCTTCTTAACACTCTTTGCTCGCTTGGTATATAACGTCTGTCAAAGCGTTCAACACAAAGGGCTTTGTAACTGCCAAAATGAACAATATCGACATTCGCCACATTCATCCCAAGCACTTTGGCTAAGCGCATCGTTATAAATTCATTGATCACTAAATGATGATATTTTTCGAATTTAACTATATGGGTCGATGACAGCGTACCTTCGGCAAAGGCAAATTCTTTCCCGTTATAAAACAGGTTTAATTTAGGTTGAACACCCGCTACCGATAGTCTTGGTTTGCCGTCCCAGATTTCCATCGGCCACATTGTGGGATCTTCAATGCGTTGAATCACTTCTTCAGCCTTAATTGGCCGCAATTGTGTTTCAGGCAGTAAAGCCCCTTTAGGAACAAAAGCGATGGCACCTGCGGTATCAAGACCAATGGCGCGGATCAAGGCAAAGGTATTCCCCTTAGAGACGCTAAGCGATTCAATCAGATAATCTAATCCTTTGTTTTCTGGCAATAAGTTGACCAAAAACATTGATATTTGATTGCTCGTTCCTGTGCCATCTAAAGGAATCGTTGGTGAAAGTGGAAATCCACTTTGCTGCCAATCTTTGGTGTAATGCACCGCAAAGGTGTCGGTCGTGGCATCAAAGGATAATTCCCCGATCATTAAATCACCGAGGTGCATCTCTAGCATAAGCGTTTTAGCTGTACTCATGGGTTAATACCAGCCGTTAGTTTCGGTGTCGCTGGTTTGAACCGAAACGATATCAATCCCAAGACCATCAAGGATTTTGAATACGGTTGAGATATAAACATCTTCACCCTTTTCAACTCGGATCAGCGTTTTTTTGGTTACGCCGCACAGCATGGCCGCCACGTCTTGAGTAAGAGCAGCACTTTTCCTGCGTTCTTTAATTAACAAGCCGAGGGATTGTTGATTTAGCGGTGATGCCATTATCGTCTCCAAAAGTGTAACTTCATACACTTTAGTCTTTATATCAGTCCCATTCAATCAAAAAGTGTATATAAGTACACTTTTTGATTGTTGATAATGATAAACCAACTAAAAGTGTACAATGTTACACTTTCAAAGCAATTTTTAGTGCTTAACTCCCAAAAAGTGTAGATAAGTACACCTAACTTGAAAATCGCCACTTCCCCAAATTACCAGATCAAAAAAACAAAACCCCGACTCAGTTACCTGAGTCGGGGTTTTCATTTTTCTCTTACAAGAAGTTGGGTTTTAAGCGATTAAGCTAAAGACCACAGATGCTTTTTGCGCAGGATAAATCGTGTTAGTACAAGGCGCTGTGAGCGTAGCATACGTTGTTTGTATGTGAGCGAGCAGCAACGCCGTAATCACCGATTTAGACCAGCAAAAATTACATCATGCCGCCCATTCCGCCCATACCACCCATACCGCCCATATCTGGCGCATCAGCTTTTGGCAGCTCAGCTACCATTGCTTCGGTGGTGATCATCAGGCCTGCAATAGACGCTGCGAATTGCAGTGCGCTACGGGTCACTTTAGTTGGGTCAAGGATACCCATTTCTAACATGTCACCGTAGGTGTCGTTGCCCGCGTTGTAACCGTAGTTACCGCTGCCGTTTTTCACGTTGTTAGCTACAACAGAGGCTTCTTCGCCTGCGTTGGTTGCGATTTGACGCAGTGGCGCTTCCATTGCACGTAGGGCGATAACCACACCGTGTTTTTGGTCTTCGTTAGCTACTTCAACGTCAGCAATCTTAGAGGCAACACGTACCAGCGCTACACCGCCGCCAGGTACCACGCCTTCTTCAACCGCAGCACGGGTTGCGTGCAGTGCGTCTTCTACGCGTGCTTTTTTCTCTTTCATTTCAACTTCGGTCGCTGCACCGACTTTAATTACCGCAACACCGCCAGCTAATTTAGCCATACGCTCTTGCAGTTTTTCTTTGTCGTAGTCTGAAGTTGATTCTTCGATTTGTTGCTTGATTTGGCTAACGCGCGCTTCGATTTGCGCTTGTTCACCGTTACCATCGATGATGGTGGTGTTGTCTTTAGTGATCACAACACGCTTAGCAGTACCTAAATCTTCTAGGGTTGCTTTTTCAAGCTCTAGGCCGATTTCTTCAGCGATTACAGTACCGCCAGTTAAAATCGCTACGTCTTGCAGCATGGCTTTACGACGGTCACCAAAGCCTGGAGCTTTAACCGCAGCCACTTTCACGATACCGCGCATGTTGTTCACAACTAAGGTTGCTAAGGCTTCGCCTTCAACATCTTCAGCAACGATCAGTAATGGCTTACCGGTTTTTGCCAGACCTTCAAGGATTGGTAACAGTTCGCGGATGTTAGAGATTTTCTTGTCTACTAACAGTACGAATGGGTGATCTAATTCAACGCTGCCGGTTTCTGGCTTGTTGATGAAGTATGGAGACAGGTAACCACGGTCGAACTGCATACCTTCTACTACGTCCAGTTCGTTTTCCAGTGCTTGACCTTCTTCAACGGTGATCACGCCTTCTTTACCGACTTTTTCCATTGCAGTGGCAATGATTTGGCCGATTGACTCGTCAGAGTTTGCAGAGATAGTACCAACTTGAGCGATCGCTTTTGAGTCAGCGCAATCTTGAGAAAGGTTTTTCAGTTCAGCAACGGCGGCAATCACGGCTTTATCGATACCGCGCTTTAAGTCCATTGGGTTCATACCCGCTGCAACGGCTTTTAAGCCTTCAGTGACAATGGCTTGTGCCAGAACAGTTGCAGTAGTGGTACCGTCACCGGCGGCGTCGTTGGCTTTAGAAGCAACTTCTTTCACCATTTGCGCGCCCATGTTTTCGAATTTGTCTTCTAATTCAATTTCTTTTGCAACAGACACACCGTCTTTAGTGATCAGTGGTGAGCCAAAGCTCTTGTCTAATACCACGTTACGGCCTTTAGGGCCTAAGGTCACTTTAACTGCGTTCGCCAGAATGTTTACACCAGCCAGCATTTTTACGCGTGCGTCGTTACCAAATACAACTTCTTTAGCTGCCATAATTGAGTATCCTTTACATTTTTAATGATTAATTGGAATGTCGAATTGATGCCGTGGATTAACCTACGATGGCCATCAGGTCAGCTTCTGACAGGATCAAGACTTCTTGACCGTCGATTTTTTCTTTCTTAACACCGTAACCTTCATTGAAGATCACTACATCACCCACTTTCACATCCAGAGGTCTTACAGTGCCGTTTTCTAAAATACGGCCGTTACCTACTGCAAGCACTTCTCCGCGAGTCGATTTTTCGGCGGCGCTACCGGTTAATACGATGCCACCCGCAGAAGTTGATTCAACTTCTAAACGCTTAACGATTACGCGGTCATGTAATGGACGAATATTCATCTATGAACTCTCCTAATGATTTAATGCCCAACAATCGAGGCGATTTTGTGATGAAAAAGAGGAGGCATTTCCAGCTTCCCCTTTGATGTGTGTGATATGGGGTTAACCCCTGCCAGATCCAAGTGCCTTTACAAAAAAAAATTCAAATTTTTGATGTCGGTTTTTTCAAGTGGGCACAATCCTGCTAGAATTCGGCCTCCGCTCGCAAACAAGGCACTATTTTCCCCATGAAAGACAGACACGGGCTGCTTAGCGCGCCAATTGGTCGTGTACTGCTCAACATGAGCCTCCCCAACTTGATTGGCATTATGACCATTCTCGGGTTTAGCCTTGCTGACACTTTTTTTATCAGCCAGTTAGGGACAGAAGCCTTAGCGGCGATCAGTTTTACCTTTCCGGTAACCTTGATTATTTCCAGTATTGCCATTGGCGTGGGTGCTGGGGTATCGACCAATCTTGGACGACTGATTGGCTCAGGTAACGCCCCGCAGGCAAAGGTGTTTTTGCACGATGCGCTGCTGCTCACTTTTATCCTTATCGCCAGTTTATCCGCCCTTGGCAGTATTTTTATCGAGCCACTGTTTAGTTTGCTTGGCGCCAATGAAACCAGTTTGCCGCTCATTCATGACTATATGATGTATTGGTATGTGGGCGCGCCGCTGTTGGTGTTATTGATGGTGGGCAACCAAGGTTTACGCTCGACGGGGGACACCCGCTCCCCGGCGATGATTATGACGCTGGCGGCGATCATTAACTTAATCCTCGATCCTTTACTTATCTTCGGCATTGGACCTTTTCCCCGTTTAGAGATCCAAGGCGCGGCCATTGCCACCCTGTTCTCTTGGCTGGTCGCGTTGTCGCTCTCGGGTTATTTGCTGATTATTAAGCGGCGGATGCTTGAGCGGGCGGCATTTGATATCGACAGAATGCGTGCTAACTGGAGTAAACTTGCCCATATTGCCCAGCCTGCGGCTTTGATGAATTTAATTAATCCACTGGCGAATGCGGTGATCATGGCGATGCTGGCGCATATAGATCACAGCGCGGTGGCAGCGTTTGGTGCGGGTACGCGCTTAGAATCGGTGCTGTTAATTGTGGTCATGGCATTATCATCAAGCCTCATGCCGTTTATTGCGCAAAATCTCGGTGCTGGCCAACCCCAAAGGGCGAAGCAGGCTTTGCTGCTATCGCTTAAATTTATCTTAGTATTCCAAACCTTACTCTATATTCCGCTGGCATTTTTTGCCCAGCCACTCGCGAGTTTATTCAGTACCGATCCACAAGTGCTAGAGTGGTTAAGCTTTTATATTCTGGTGCTACCCTGCGCCTATGGCCCGCTGGGGATAGTGATTATCTTTGCCACTGCGCTCAATGCTTACCATAGGCCGATAAGCTCGTTAGTGATTAACCTGTGCCGCTTAGTGCTATTGATGCTGCCACTGGCGGCACTGGGATCTTATATTGATGGCGTGAAAGGCCTATTGCTCGCGCTCCCCATCACTAACCTCTTGATGGGGATTGCCTGTTATTATCTAGCCCAGCGGATTTGTGAACCCGTAAAAGCGACCACCGCTAAGGCAGCCTAAGGCGTATTTTTCAACCGAAAACGTACATCATTAGGCGGGAATGGCTCCTCCGATGCTTTACAGACTCGGCGCGCACCTAAGGTATTGAGGTTGGTTGGCACGCCATTAGGCGCGAGTTCTTGGATGATAAAGTCGATAAAGCGTCTACAGGCCAAACTCACATAGCGTCTTGAGGGATAAGCCAAATAGCATTCACCTGGATGGGGGGCGATATCGGGCAACAGGGTAATTAACTGCCCTGATGCAACAAGATCAGTCACGACTTCTGCGGGTGCATAGACAATTCCGCGCCCTTGTAGGGCAAATTCCACAGCGACTTCGATACTGTTGGAGCAAAAATTCCCACGTACACGGACTTCCTGCTCAGCTCCTATCCATAACTCATTGAAAATTTTGCCATTTGAGAGTCGAAATAACGACACATTATGGGACTCAATCTCTTTTGGCGTGTTTGGTGTGCCGTATTTGGCCAAATATGTTGGGCTGGCATAAAAGCGCAGATCCGTGGTGAATATCGGCCGCACCACGAGATCTAAGGTATCTAATGCGGGTTCGACCACAAAGGCTACATCGAGGTTATTCTTAACCATATCAACAGATTCAGCGCTACTAATCACTTCTACCGTTAGTTTTGGGTGCAGATCCATAAAACGGAAAATGGCTTGCATGAGTACATTCATACTGTGGATAGGAAACATTTGAATGCGCAAATGGCCACTGATCTCAGCATCATCATTGGTCATTTCGAACAGGGTTTCATCGAGCTGCGCTAAGATGTTCTGTGAGCGTTGGTAAAAGTGGCTTCCGGCGGAGGTGAGCGTCATCGAGCGACTCTGGCGATGGAATAGCTTGATATTCAGCTCATCTTCCAATGCCTGTAAACGCCGACTGACGGTCGATTTAGGTACGTTAAGCAAATCAGCCGCTTCAATCAAACTGCCGGTTTCGGCGATTCGGTGAAATAACGCAAGGTCCTCTGTTTTCATCTCTAACTTAATTTTGATCTCATTATGTGGGATTGATAATCCCAAAGTATCCCGTTTATTGCAACAAATTTAGCTGCTATCTTCGCGCCTCTAAAACTCGCCTTTAACTTCAATATTAAGCTCAACATTGAAACCAAATGCTGTGTCGGGCGCTGTAACAACTCGCGCGTCACTCACCTAAACGCTTCCCGGCGTGGCCGATCGATGCTGTTAATGCGCATCGATCGGCCTTGTTAAATTGGGATGTCAAAGAATAGCGGCTAAACCTGATAACGTAGGTTTCGCAGAGAAGGGAGAAAGTCGATCAGAAAAGCGGATTACGCCCTTGGATCTTTGGGGTGGTCGTCTTTATCGGCTAACGGATGACCCTCAAGACGTTTATCGTTAGGCTCGGCCTTATGTTCAAAGTCACCTTCGTAAACATTACCTTCACCATGTTTACCTTGCTCAAAGGGAGGTTGTCCAAAAGGATTTGACTGCGAACCCGAATGCGGACCAAAGGGACCCGCACCAAACCCACCATGCATACCGCCTTGTAATCCCGAAACCACTCGCAATTGCATGCGCTTAAAAACCAGCGCAGCTATCGGCCGACGCGTTAAAGGAGTGAGCAACAATAAACCAATAAAATCTGTCACAAAGCCTGGGATAACCAGCAATACCCCCGCCATCGCTAACATCATGCCTTCGACAATTTCTTGCCCCGGCGCTTCGCCTCGGGCGAGTTTTTGTTGCACTTGCATGAGCGTACTCAGCCCTTGGCTACGCACTAAGGATACGCCCAAAACAGCGGTAAATAATACTAAGCCAATGGTGGTCCAGGTTCCGAGGATTTCGCCCACGCGGATTAACACTGATAGCTCAACAACTGGGATCAGCACAAAGATTAAAAATAGGATTAAAAACATACCGACCTCAGATTTATCTCGCTCGTTTGAAAACTAAATGGGGGCAATCCGGTCTTAATTCAAGTCATTAGGGCGCAGACTGCGCTAAAGCGGTGAAACTTCTGATAGTTAGCTCACTCTTTCGTTAAGCCGTTAATGTATGAGACCATAAAAACACGTAAAGTAGCTTAGCCTAATAGGCTTAAGCGAAGTTTAAGATTGTTAGGGGACGATACCCACACTATGCAACCTCAGTATTTAGTGGTCAGCACTAGCTGTCCTGACGACGTTCATGCAAATCGCATCGCCCATGCGTTAGTGGAAGCGCGTATCGCGGCTTGCGTGCATATTTCGGCGCCCATCCGCTCCGTGTATGCATGGGAAGGAAAAATCTGTGAAGAGCAAGAAATTAGCTTACACATTAAATGTTTACAAACTCGCTATGCAGAGTTAGAGCAGCTTGTGCTTAAACTTCACCCTTATCAAGTGCCTGAAATTATTGCCGTACCCGTCACTCACGGGCTACCAGCCTACTTAGATTGGATAAAAGATAACACTCAGCCATGAAAAAACTACTTAGCCTTACCTTCACTGCATTATTGCTTCTCGCGCCTCTCACCCTAAGTGGCAACGCCTTTGCGAATAACTTTGGTTTTCTAAAAAGCGAACCAGAGCTAATGCCCGTCGATCAAGCCTTTGCCTTCGATTTTAAACAAGAAGGCAATAAGGTTACCCTCAATTGGGTGATAGCCGACGGCTACTATATGTACCGTGATAAACTCAAATTTAGCGTCAATGGCGCAGAACTGGGTACCATCGACCTACCAAAGGGCAAGCCCCATAACGACG
Source organism: Shewanella cutis (assembly GCF_022410515.1). GTDB lineage: Bacteria > Pseudomonadota > Gammaproteobacteria > Enterobacterales > Shewanellaceae > Shewanella > Shewanella cutis. The sequence continues at coordinate 1,079,273 of NZ_JACSDI010000001.1, forward strand.
AGTATTTCGGTGAACAAGAGGTTTATTACACCTATATCGACATTCCCGTTGGCTTAAAGCAAGCGGATGACAACAGCACCTTAAGCGTCACCTTTATGGGCTGCGCCGAGGGTAAACTCTGTTATCCGCCGACCAAGCGGGATGTCAGCTTAAAAGCGGTTGCCGCCAATGATGGACAAATCGCCTCTAGCGCAGACAGCGGCGAAAATACCCAGCCTGCCGCCACTGACACAGATGCCAAAGCAAGCAGCGCCCCTGCCAAGCCGATTACTCAGCAGGATAGCCTAAGCCAGATGTTGTCTAACGACAGTTTACTCTGGACCTTAGTGATCTTCTTCGGCTTAGGGATTGGTTTAGCGCTCACCCCTTGCGTATTCCCCATGTATCCGATTTTATCGGGCATTATTGTTGGTCAAGGCCAAAAACTGTCTACCGCCAAAGCCTTCACCCTGTCGATGGCTTATGTGCAAGGGATGGCGATCACCTATTCGATTTTAGGGTTAGTCGTCGCCTCTGCGGGGATGAAATACCAAGCGGCGCTGCAACATCCTGCTGTGCTCGTGGTATTAGCTATCCTCTTCTTTGTACTTAGTTTATCTATGTTTGGCTTATACGATCTCAAGCTGCCTTCAAGCTGGCAGGAGAAGATGAACTCTATTTCAAATAATCAAAAGGGCGGCAATTTAGTTGGCGTGTTTTTGATGGGGGTAATCTCAGGATTGGTCGCCTCACCTTGCACCACGGCTCCACTTTCTGGCGCCTTAGTGTATGTGGCGCAAACCGGGGATTTATTACAAGGCTTCCTCGCGCTGTATGTGCTCAGTATGGGGATGGGCGTGCCACTACTTATCATTGGCACCTCGGGTGGTAAGTTACTGCCTCGCGCTGGCGCTTGGATGAATATCATTAAAACCGTGTTTGGCTTCCTGCTGATTGCGGTTTCGATTGTGATGCTTGGGCGTATTTGGACGGGCGTAGTTTCCGATGTGCTTTGGTCGCTCTGGGGCATTAGTTTCACTGGTTACCTGATGCATCAAAATAAACTCAGCGCCTTTAACTGGAAACAAACCGTACGCTCCGTGCTGCTGATGTTAACCCTGCTGGCAAGCTTCTCCTACGGTTTCCAAGCCGTGATGGGTCACTTTGGCTTTAACCATTCGCCAGTAGGAAATACAGCTACAGCCGAAGCAGAACATGGCTTTAAACGCATCAAATCCATTGAAGATTTAGACCGTGAACTCGCCGCTGCCACGGCTGCAGGTAAACCAGTGATGTTAGATCTCTACGCCGACTGGTGTGTGGCCTGTAAAGAGTTTGAAGCCATTACCTTTAAAGATGCCGAGGTATTAGCACGCATGAACAAAATTGTGCTGCTGCAAGCGGATGTCACTAAGAGTGATGCTGTGGATGTAGCGCTACTGGAAAAATACCATGTCCTCGGTTTACCCACTTTGCTAATGTTTAACGAGCAAGGGGAACCGCGGGAAGATTTAAGGGTAACTGGCTTTATGGGACCAAAGGAATTTGCCGCCCATTTAGATCATCTGGTGAAATAATCTCAGTTTAATCGTCAATTTCCCTCCGGGGAGTTTTAGCGTAAAACCAACAAAAAGCGGACTTTTTTCATTAAAAGTCCGCTTTTTTATCGCACTGTCATCGATTTCTTATACAATCCTTGTTTAACGTGGACTTTTTAAATTGGAGCATTATGGAACCAGCCATCCTTATTATCACCCTTATTTGCGGCATGCTCGTTAGCCGTATAGGACTCCCCCCTCTCATAGGCTACTTAGTGGCGGGCTTTGTACTGTTTGTAATGGGTATCGAAAAAGAAAGCATGCCACTGTTACAAGAGCTCGCCAATCTAGGGGTCACGCTACTGCTGTTTGCGATTGGTCTAAAACTCGATATTCGCAGCCTATTTAAGGCCGAGGTGTGGGCAGGGTCGAGTGTGCATTTGATGCTATCGATTCTGATATTTGTCCCAGTCCTCAAGATATTAGGATTATTAGGATTATCACAGCTCACCAGTCTTGGGATTGAGCAGTTAACATTACTGGCGTTTGCATTAAGCTTCTCGAGTACCGTTTTTGCCGTAAAAGTATTAGAAGATAAAGGGGATATGCAATCCCTGTATGGCCGTGTAGCCATCGGTATCCTGATTATGCAGGATATTTTTGCCGTACTCTTTTTAACCATTTCAAAGGGCGATGTGCCTTCGGTGTGGGCATTTGCACTATTGTTATTGCCACTGGCAAAACCGCTAATTTATAAAGCCTTTGACCGTGTTGGCCACGGTGAATTATTAGTGCTATTCGGATTAGTCATGGCGCTGGTTGTCGGCGCTTGGTTATTTGAATCCCTCGGCCTGAAACCGGATCTCGGCGCACTGGTTATTGGTATTTTGCTCGCAGGGCATAAAAAGGCCTCTGAACTGGCGAAATCATTGTTCTATTTTAAAGAACTATTCCTTGTCGCCTTCTTCTTAACCATTGGTCTCAATGGCTTACCAACAGTTTCGGATATTGTGCTTGCCGCATTATTAGTACTGTTAGTACCGCTAAAAATTCTATTGTTTGTCTATATCTTAACTCGCTTTAAATTACGTTCTCGCACCTCAATGTTAGGATCCTTTAACCTAGGTAACTTCTCAGAGTTTGGTCTAATTGTTGCGGCAGTTGCCACCAGTAAAGGCTGGTTACCGTCGCATTGGCTAGTCATTATTGCCGTGGCCTTAAGCTTTAGCTTTTTATTAGCGGCGCCGCTCAATGCCACCGTCGGAAGTATTTACCAACGCTTCCAACAACGTTTGGTCAGACTGGAAAAACGCCCACTGCACCCTGAAGATAGGCCAATATCCATTGGTAATCCACGCTTTTTGATCTTGGGTATGGGTCGTATTGGTAGTGGAGCCTACGATGAGCTGCGCGCCCGATTCGACGGTGAAATCCTCGGAATTGAGCATAAACAAGATCTGGTCGATTTACACCGTGCCAAAGGCCGCAACGTGGTGCAAGGAGACGCTTCCGATACCGACTTTTGGGAAAAACTTGATAAGGCGCCCAATCTTGAGTTAGTGCTGCTGGCAATGCCACACCATGCGGGGAATTTATTCGCTGTAGAACAACTTAAAAAGCTGAATTATCAAGGAAAACTGAGCGCAATTGTGCAATACGGTGAGGATGGCGCATCCCTAAGAAACTCTGGCGTGCATAGCGTTTACAACCTCTACGAAGCCGCGGGTGCGGGTTTTGTCGACCATGTTGTTCATGAGTTATTACCCGACTCTGAAACTAAGACAGCCGCCTAAGCAAGCTAAGTCGACAACACAAAATTCGACCATAGTTTAAGGCCAGATAAATTGTGTTGTCATGAATAAAACTCATCCTATTTAGGCTATAAATGACTCAGGAAAGGGATTTACCTGAGTCATTCTCTCACCCGACAAAATCTGTCAAAACCACTAAAAATCAATCGCCTTAATTCACTTACATACGCACGAACATTGCGACATTCTTCAGTATCGATTTTGCCTGACAAGCTTATCGTCTTTGCCATAGAAAATCTCAGTTACATCGCCGACTTAGTCGTGATATAAATCGAAAACAAGAACAAAATTAGCCCAGTTTTTTTGGAAGTATTCTCAGCATGTCGAACCCTGCGCAGCGCGCCACCAAGTTATTTGTCCAAACCTTTGGCACTAAAGCCGATGATTTATATCAAGCCCCTGGCCGAGTGAATCTGATCGGCGAATACACGGATTACAACGACGGCTTTGTATTGCCTGCCGCCATTAATTTTCATACGGTTATTGCCGTTAAACGCCGTGAAGACAATAAGTTTCGCGCCGTTGCTGACGCCTTTCCTGGGCAAATTAAAGAATGGACCTTCGGCAAAGAAACCGAAATCCATCCCGAAGATGGTTGGGTAAATTATTTAAAAGGTTTCACAGCAGCAATGGCCAACACCGGGCTTATTGCCAAGGGCTTAGATTTAGCCGTGGTGGGCGATGTGCCGCTCGCCGCAGGATTATCTTCCTCTGGCGCCTTGGTCGTCGCCTTTGGCACAGCCATTAGTGACAGCAGCCAATTGCATCTATCACCGATGGCAGTGGCACAATTGGCCCAACGTGGCGAATATCGATATGTCGCATCGGCTTGCAGCATTATGGATCATATGGTTTGCGCGATGGGCGAGCCAGATCATGCGCTACTCATCGACTGCCTTGACCTTGATAGCGAAGCGATTGCGATCCCTGAAAACCTCAGCCTGATCATTATTGATGCCCATATTGAAAAACAACGATTGGCCACGATTAGCCAGCAGCGACGTGAAGAATGCGCTCAAGCTGCCGAGTTTTTTGGCTTAGATGCACTGCGCCACCTTGATTTGCGCCAGCTTGAAAGTGCCAAGGATAAATTGGATGAAACCCTTTATCGCCGCGCCAAACACGTCGTCACCGAGAATAAACGCACTCAGAGTGCTGCTCGGGCACTAGAGCAAAATAATATTTCTAAATTCAGTCTATTAATGGCTCAATCCCATCAATCGCTACGGGATGATTTTGAGGTAACGCTGCCCGAATTTGACACTTTGGTGGATATTGTTAGCCAAGTCATTGGCGAGCGTGGTGGCATACGCATGACCGATGGCTGTGTGGTCGCATTAGTCGATCATGAGCTTACCGATGCGGTAGTTTCTGCGGTCGAACAGGCGTTTTTTGAGCAAACAGGGATAGACGCAACCGTTTATCTCTGTTCAGCGAGTGCTGGCGCGGGCCGTATCGACAGCTAAACACTTAATCGCACCAGCTAACTCCGCCACTAATACCATACGAATTCAACCATGAATTGTGTGGTATTTGTCATTTTTAAGAGGCAAAATCAAACGGTTAAATGACACATGAGGGAAACTAAATGGTGCGTTTCAGTGTATTAGATCCTTGGACCGATCCCCGCGGCAGCGAAATTGAACGCGTGCGGATAGACAATGGCATCATCGCCTTGGAAGTGCTCAGTTTAGGCGGCATTATTCGCGCGCTTTGGACGCCCGATAAACAGGGTGAGCGCGCCAATATCGTTCTAGGCTGCGACAGTGCCGAAGATTATCTAACTCAAAATGCGCACCTTGGCGCCATTGCAGGCCGCTTTGCTAATCGTATCGCCCTTGGCAAGCTGCAATATCAAGGACAAACCTATCAACTGGATATCAATCAAGCGAGCAACTGCTTACATGGTGGCCGCGAAGGTTTTAACAGAAAGAACTGGCACTTAGGCCAACTTCCCGATGGGGTAAGATTATCTTTAGTGAGCCCTGATGGTGATATGGGCTTCCCCGGTAATTGCACTGTGCAATTAGACTACCGCCTTGCCGCCAATAATCTCTATGTGGAAATATTGGCCAGTGTCGATAAACCTTGTCCGGTGAGCCTGACTCAGCACAGCTATTTTAATCTGGATGGCTCTCACAATAATCATCAGCACCAGATGCAAATCGATGCGACACACTATTTGACGATGAACGAAGTCGGTATTCCTACGGGAATTGCCGAGGTTAAAGACAGCATTTTCGATTTAACTCAAGGTGTTACCCTTGGCGAAAAACTCCATGACCCCACATTAGCAAGCACCCGAGGATATGATCATTGTTATCTGATGGATAATCTCGATGGCTCACTACGCCGCTTTGGTTGTTTAAGCAGTCCTGTGAGCGGCCGTGCCATGACGGTATTTACCAATCAGCCTGGCGTACAACTCTACTGCGCTAACTTTTTAGCGGGAACCGTTGGACGAAACCAACAAAGTTTGCACCAACATCAGGGCGTGTGTATTGAACCGCAAAAGCTGCCTGATTCGCCCAATCAAACGCAATTGGGTGATGATGCCTGGTTAGTACCAGGGAAAATCTATCATCATATTAGTCGATATCAATTTGATATTGTTGACTAAAATTGAAATGAGCATCTGTAGGAATTAAAAAGAAAGGCTGGTAAGGAATAAAGTCGTTTCATTCCTTACCTTTATCCAATGTTGCCGAAGCAATTGGATATTAATCGTCGAAATCATCGCCCCAATCTTCATCGAAATCAGCACCAATTGCATCTGTTTCGATTTCAGGCTCAACCTCAGGCTTAGCCTTACGAACAGGACCAGAATCCTTAACGTTGTTCAGGTCAATACGGGCTTGATGCTTACTCATAAATTGAGCGCGAGCCGCTTTCCATGCACCGCTATATTTAGCTTCAGCCGCTTTTAGTGCTGCATCATCTAAATCATGTAGGTTTACTTTAACTATGTCTTCTACGTACTCAACAATGGTATCACGGTCGGTATTGTAGAGGTAAATTCGTCCAGGGGAAGCCTCTGGCAGCTGGTTGTCATGGACGACAATCGCGTTGCCCTTCGATGTTCTCAGCTCACCATACCAAACCTGTTTCTTTGCTGTGTTATACATATATGCCAATACCCTTAAATCAACACATACACTATGAGTTTTTTAGTCTGAATAAGCGAAGCGTCGCTTGCTTTGATCCACGAATAGCGCCGGAAAGTCTCTGACGTTTTCAACTGGGTATTTTTACAGAATATTTCCGATAATCAATGCCTCATACCATGAAATTTTCACTTATTACGCATTAATTTCGGCCAAAGTCTCTAAAAAATTTTGTCACTAACGACTTTAGTCTAAAAAAACATCACGGCAAGTTTTAATTCTGTAACCATCGCCATTAAATGATTGAGACGATAGAGTTTACCGCATGTAACTTAGTTAGCTCACAATGTTAATACGACTTTACCCCGATGTTCGCCCGACTGCATTAATCTATGGGCCTTAGGTGCATCGATCAATGGGTACGTTGCAAAAATATGTGGCACAATTTGCTGGCTATCAAGTAATGGCCACACACGTTCATGTAATTGCCTTGCGATTTCAGCTTTTGCTTCAACAATTTGAGGCCTGAGAGTCGAGCCTGTCCAGACAATTCGCTTCGCCATCAATTGGAGAATATTCACCTCGGCTTTAGGACTACGCTGGGTCGAAACCGACACCATACGCCCATCCAACGCGAGCGCTTGCAAGTTGAGGTTAATAAAATCGCCGCCTGCAATATCGAATACCACATTCACACCCTTACCTTGGGTAAAGAGCATCACTTCTTCAACAAAATTCTGGGTGTTGTAGTTCACCACCAAATCAGCGCCTAACCCTAGGCAATAGTCACGCTTTTCATCTTGCCCTGTAGTCGCAATCACCTTAGCACCGAGACGATTAGCAAGCGCAATCGCCGTACTGCCAATGCCACCTGAGCCACCGTGTATCAAAACGGTTTCGCCCGCCTTTAGTCCGACGCGCATAAATAAGTTACCCCAAACGGTAAAAAAGGTTTCAGGTAACGCGGCTGCTTGCACCATCGAAAATCCCTTTGGGATCGGCAAACAATGAGCTGCATAGGTCAAGGTGTATTCGCCATAACCGCCACCTGGGACTAAAGCACAGACTTTATCCCCCAATTGCCATTGGGTTACTCCCTCACCTAAGGCGCAAATCTCACCAGCCACTTCAAGCCCTAAAATTAACGATGCTCCAGGCGGTGGCGGGTAGGCTCCCGCCCTTTGCTTAAGATCCGGCCCATTCACCCCAGCCGCACTTACACGGATAAGAACTTGTCCAGCCCCAACAACCGGTAAGGGAGAGCGGGAAAGTTGCATCACCTCTGGCGCACCGGGCTGTTCAATATGAATATGGGCATAATCATTGGGTAAATCTGACATAGCTAACTCCTTGTACAACTTGGGGATTTTTGGCTTATCGCTGCAAGCATAACGGCACCATAGCTCAGGTTAAAGCACATCAACCCAAACAATGTTGGAATGAACTTTGTTGACCGTTTGCGAGATAACAAAGGGACGCCAGCAACTTGAATGAAACGATGCCACATTAAAACAATTGCCGTCTAGATTACCAATTTTTATTAACCGCACGAAAACTCAATAAAAAATACAACAAAAACATAACCATAAAAACAATGTAAAATATTTGTAAATTTTTATCGATTTATATTGGATATTTTATGCAATTTATTTCATGATATTTCGGCGCTAACTGAATTAGACAAGCATTAAATTCAGTTGGACCAATGAGGTCCGAGGTTAATTGCTGTAATACATCGGATAACGCCCAAGGAAGATCTGCTTTGCAGATAACAATAACTATGGAAACACCATGAAACAGACTCTACTTTTCGCGGCTATTAGCTTAGCCATTGCAACCCCCTCGCTCGCCCATAACCATTCACAACAAGACCCAAACCATTCAGTAGAAGCGAAAAACACAGCAATCCCGAGTACACTAGCACCGTTAGCTTCACCGTCAGCGCCACTCAATTTTGATGCCAGCCATCGGCCGTTATTACCCAGTAACAGCTTGATAGCCTCCCCTAACGAGCCGACACACTCTGAGTACCTCGATGCACATTCTTCACAACAGCAAGCATTGCTCGAGAACTCTCCGAGATCAAAAGCCAGCCGCTTTGCCGCCAATGCCGACTGTAGTAACTTTGTTGGTAAATCGGGCCAAGCCCTGTTAGATGAGCTAACGCAGTCCACACCGCAGTGTGTCGGTAAGCTATTTAATCTCAAGGGAAGTGACGCAAGCAGCGTATTTAGTGAAGCGAATGTATCCACAGTTGCTAATGCGATTGCGGCCAAGGCGCCCCAATACACTGGCGTGGATAACCAAGGTATTGAGTCACATATTTACTTTGTGCGCGCCGCGCTTTATGTGCAGTTTTACAACCCTAGCGATGTACCCGCCTACAGCAGCGCGGTAAAAAACAATTTAAAATCAGCGCTTAATGCTCTCTTTGCCAATAACGCGATTTGGACACTCTCCGATGCCAATGCCAGCGTGCTCAAAGAAGCACTGATCCTGATTGATTCGGCTGAACTGGGGGCTGATTTTAACTTTGTCACCCTCAAAGTGCTTAATGACTACAACAGCACATGGCAAGCCAGCTTTGCGCTGAATGCGGCCGCCAATACCGTGTTTACCACCTTATTCCGCGCCCAGTGGAATCCTGACATGCAGGCACTATTTGCCCGAGATCATGCCATTTTGGATGCGCTCAACCAGTTCCAACTTAACCATAGGGACTTGCTCGGCACCAATGCTGAATATGTTTTAGTCAATGCTGTTAGAGAGTTATCTAGACTTTACTACATTGATGCTATGCGCCCAAAAGTCACCCAATTGGTCAAAAATATCTTAAACAGCACCAGCAAAAATGATCCCAGTAAAGTGCTGTGGTTTGCAGCCGCCGAGATGGCAGATTACTACGATCGCAGCAATTGTAATGCTTATCAGATCTGCGGTTTCAAGGCGCAATTGGCCGCCGATAGCTTACCGTTCAATTGGAAATGCTCCGACAGTCTCAAGATCCGCGCCCAAGATCTTTACCAAGATCAAGCCAAATGGGCATGCGGAGTATTAAGTCAGCAAGAAAGCCATTTCCACACGATACTCGAAACGGGAATGCAGGCGGTCGCACAGGATAACAATGATGATTTAGAGCTGGTGATTTTTGGCAGCTCGTCAGAATATCAATCCCTTGCCAACAGCATTTTTGGGATCAATACCAACAATGGCGGCATGTATTTAGAAGGCTCTCCCGCAGGACTTAAAAACCAAGCGCGCTTTATAGCCTATGAGGCCGAATGGCGTCGCCCAGATTTTCATGTGTGGAACTTACAGCATGAATACGTGCATTACCTCGATGGCCGCTATAACTTGTTTGGCGACTTCAGCCGCAGCGTATCCGCCAACACAATTTGGTGGATTGAAGGATTAGCGGAATATATTTCATACCGAGATGCCAACCCCGCTGCCATCGCCATGGGTGAAACCGGAGAGTTTATGCTCTCAACCATCTTTAAAAACACCTATGACTCGGGCCAAGACCGCATCTACCGTTGGGGTTACCTCGCCGTACGCTTCATGTTTGAAAATCACCGTGATGATGTTCGCCAGATCCTAACCTTCCTGCGTAATAACCAATATGCTGAATATCAAGCATTTATGGACTCCATTGGCACCCGCTATGACAACGAATGGCGCGGCTGGCTCACCAGCGGTTTAAGCACTACCAACAATGGTATTGTCGATAAAGGCCCAAGTGATGAACAGGCTAATGCCAGTGGTCGCGAAGGCAATTGGGAAGGCCCGACTGGCACCATCAGCAAGGATTACTCGCCCTGCCAAGTCAGTAACGAAGCATACCGCTACAGCGAGTCTGCCAGCCTCAGTCTTGAGGTTCCCATGGAGTGTATTGACGCCAAACAAGGCCGAGCCAGCTTTAGCTTTGCCAATACTGACCGCTCGGCTCAGGATATTTGGATCAAAATTGGCGGTGGTTGGGGTGATGCCGATATTTATTACGATTCAAGGGGATGGGCAAGTGCTGAAAAAAATCAGGGCTATGGCATCGGCAATGGTAATTACCAAGTAATCAAAGTGAGCCTAAACCCGAATGAGTATTGGCACTATATCACCCTAGAAGGGGATTTTGGTGGTGTTGATATGCTGGTCAGCACCACTGAGTTAGTTGCTGATACCGATCCCGACTTAGGTGATGGCGGCGATACTGGCGGTGAAGTACCCAGCAATTGCGGTGCCGCAACCATCAATTACGGCAAGTTAACCCTCGGAAAAGATGAATGCCTTAGCGGTGGCCGTAATAGCTTTTATTTCTGGGTCGATGCTGACAACAGCCAATTTAGTGTTAGCACAACCGGGGGAACAGGCGATGCCAATATTTACTTTAATGCCAATACTTGGGCAAGCGCGAGCAATGCCCAAGTCAGCAGCGTAAATCCAGGCAACAAAGAGTCCTTTAGCTTTACGGCAAACAGTGGCTGGCGATATATCACTGTTGATACTACGAGTGAATTTAGTGGCGTGAGCTTCAACCTTAAAGCCGGTGGTGGCAGTAGCGTTCCTAATCAAATTGCCAATGCCTGTGCGACTAAATCACCCGTGAGCTATACCCAACTCACGCCGGGTGATGCCGTCTGTAGCGCCAATGGCCGTAATGACTATTACCTTTGGGTTCCCGAAGGAACAAGCCAACTAGAAGTACGCTCGGCCCACGGAACTGGAGATGTCAGCCTTTACTCGGGTCGCAGCTGGGCCAATGCCCAGCAATATGAAGCCGCCTCAACAAATGCTGGCAGCACTACGGAGCAAATCAAGGTCAATAATCCCAGTGCTGGCTGGTATTACATTACGCTCCAAAGTGAAGGCCAAAGTGCAGGTGTAGCTCTTCAAGTAGATTTACGCTAATCAGCCGCACTATAGCGGTATAAGCTAAAAGCAAAAATCCCTGCTAGGCAGGGATTTTTATTATTTCAATCGGTTAGCACACAAAGGCAGCTTTAGCCTTGCCTCAAACTCACGCGCTACGTGGCCAATTGCTGAGTAAACTAGCTATTGTTAACCGCGATTAAAAGCAGAGGGTAATCTGACACAGCCACGGCAACGCCATTAAGTGTGGGTGTCCAGATTTGCTCGTCGGTTTAGCGCCAAGCAAGTTTGAAATGTCTTCAGGTATCAAATCATCCCCGCAGATCCGCAAAGCTGCTTGTGAATATTCAAGTGCACCCATCAAAGGCTCTAACGTTTGGTTAAGTGGCGAGCTTTAGCCCGTCCCAGCGAGCGAATTGAACCAGTTGTTATGACTGGTTCGTCGTGCACGACCCTCGAGGCAATGAGCGGTCTTGCTCGTTCCGTGAATAAAGTGAGCGATTTGAGCAGCTTATTATGACGGCCTGACGTAATATTTCCCTTTAATTACAGTCAATATGACATTTGGCACTACTATTACAATAATGCCGATTGTGAGTAATAAGTATTTGTAAGTTAGGTCAATGCTCATGCTTGCAACACCTATGCCCAGAAATAATGCTAGGATTGTTGCAGCGATAGTCTGAATTTTTATAAGTTTATTTCCAACCAGCTTAGCGCTGCATGATTTACAAGTAATCCACACAGGTATTGCAGAAAATGTAATTCTACTCCAATGGATTTTTTTTGAGCACGATGGACAATTCATTTTTCAGGTCTCAGTAGTCATAACGCCCAAATTTAGCGCGGAAAGCATAAATCTAAGCATAAATCTGGCCACCCATTTTTAATCAACAACATAATGTACTTTACGTTTGTCTACAACTTGTAAGATCTGAAAATTGCCTAAATGAGAGAGAGCAAAAGTCACAGGGGCAGTATCTGAGGCAATAAATTGAGTTAATTCTTTCAAAAATGGTGCATTTCAGGCATGGCAAGCCATCCCATAGTGATTGAGAGATATTAGGCGGTGATTATTTTCGAAGTTATATAAGTCGTTGTCAGTTGCAGAAAACATAAATCTGGCCACCCATTTTTAAATCAACAACATAATGCACTTTCAGTTTGCCTACAACTTGTAAAAGTGAACATTGTTAAAAAAAGAACCATCAAAAGTCATAGGGACAGCATCTGAGGCAATAAATTGCGCTAATCCCTTAAAAAATGGGGCATTTCAGACGAGGTAAATCATCCCAGCTCTTAGGAGATACTCAGCAAGGGTTATTTTCGAAGTTATATAAGTCGTTGTCAGTTGCAGCGCAAGTGCTGGCAGCTTGATGCAAAGTGCCGTCGTCACTTTTCGGAATAAAACATTACAAAAATCTGGCCATCCATTTTAGATCAACAACATAATGCACTTTACGTTTACCTACAACTTGTAAAAGTTAACATTGTTTAAAAAAGAGCCATCAAAAGTCGCAGGGACAACATCTGAGGCAATAGATTGAGCTAATTCATTAAAAAAGGGTGTATTTCAGGCGAGGTATATTGTCCCTTACTGCTTGGGAGATGTTCTGGAAGGGGGGCTTTTGAAGTGATATAAGCAGTTGTCAGTTACTGTTAAAGTGCTGGCAACTTGACGCAAAGTGCCTTCGTCGCTTTTCAAGATGTTCGCAGTAATCGGTCAGTTCTTGCAAGGTTCCCACGGGACCATGAAATAGCTTGCCAAACTCGGTGGTCAGCTTGAGCCAATTGTCATGGGGGATATTTAATCGGGAAAAATCTGGCCATCCATTTTAGATCAACAACATAATGCACTTTACGTTTACCTACAACTTGTAAAAGTTAACATTGTTTAAAAAAGAGCCATCAAAAGTCGCAGGGACAACATCTGAGGCAATAGATTGAGCTAATTCATTAAAAAAGGGTGTATTTCAGGCGAGGTATATTGTCCCTTACTGCTTGGGAGATGTTCTGGAAGGGGGGCTTTTGAAGTGATATAAGCAGTTGTCAGTTACTGTTAAAGTGCTGGCAACTTGACGCAAAGTGCCTTCGTCGCTTTTCAAGATGTTCGCAGTAATCGGTCAGTTCTTGCAAGGTTCCCACGGGACCATGAAATAGCTTGCCAAACTCGGTGGTCAGCTTGAGCCAATTGTCATGGGGGATATTTAATCTGCTCAGTAACTTACCACTATTTTCACTGATGGCTCCCCGTTTATCATTGCGAATAATTTGGCCGGTATCTTCCACCAATTGAAGGTAATCCGTTAAGGAAAACGCAATGCCCTTGGGTTGCTTGTCGCACTCGTTACCAATAAAAGGCAGGAGATTGCTGGTCTGCTCACCTTTTAATGCTGCCCGAATGCGTAGTTGAATACTGGTATGGTCGGATTGTTCTGGTGTATCAGCGAGTTGCGCTCTGATGGGATTCAAATCGACGTAAGTCATACAAGCTAGCACAGCGGCTTCATCGAGTAGAGCCTGTGACTTAAAGCGGCCTTCCCAGAACCTGCCAGTGCAGTTATCTTCTTGATTTGCTTGTCTTGCAATCGGTTCATTTAAACAGCGCATAAACCATGAAATATCACACAAACGACTGCGATAAATGGCAATTGAATGCTTTAATCTGCTCACCTCATGCGCTTCAACCAACTCACCTTTAGCGAATTTTTGCGTTAATTCATCGCCTTTAAACAACCTATGCCACTGCTCAAGTACTTCGCGGTCAGTCCAGCGATTGGCACTGTCGATATCGACTCGCAGCACCACATGCAGATGATTCGACATCACCGCAAAGGCCGCGATATCAATAGCAAAAACAGCTTCAAGTTCAAACAGTAGCGATTCTACCCAACCACGGCGATGGTCATAGTTTTTACCCGAATAGGCATCATCACCACATAAAAAAGCACGCCGCACTACGCGACTACAGCAATGGTAATAGGGAGTGTCTTCAAGACTTATTTGAGTTCGGCGAGGACGGGGCATACAAACCTCCATGTTTAATGCTTAACCAAAGCATAGTCGGAGGTTAGCTACGTCGCCATTAAGGCTGGGTGTCCTAGTTTTGTCGCTAGTTTTGTCCTTAAGGCTGGGTGTCCAAGTTTTGCCCGATTAAGAATGGGTGTCCAGATTTGCTACTTGATAAGCTAACGATTAAGCTAACGGGTGAGCAAAAGCGTAGCTTTTGCGAGTCCAGCAAACGAAGTGAGCGACAGTTGAGCGCATTGTTAGGCCTCCGTTGGCACATTTGTTATTGATTCTATTTTGATATCTCCATCAAACAGCTCTGCAATATATGCTGAAATGCTGTCTGAAAACTCATCTATTAGAGCAAGGCCATCAGAGTCAAAGTCATTGTCGGCTTGAAGTATGAGCCGCTCTCCGTCCCAAATGCAGGTGACATTGCTGTGCCACGGATGGTGCTCCACGAATTCTGTGGTGATATCAATTGCTGCCTCAGCGCCGGAAGATTTAGGAACTCCATAACAGGCTAAGATGAATCTATACATGAAGGCCTAACGTCTTAGTATTTATGCGCTGCACTGTTTGCAGGGCATAAATCGCTTGTTGGACTGGCCGTTGCCACATCCATATCAATTGGTATAAATGATGCTATAGGAATTTGCTTTTTTGCGGTAGCGGTTTTTTATACTGTTTGATGAGTAATCACTTGATATCGTTTTGCCTTTTTTATTCTGTTACGCTCACTTTCGACTGATTATTAGTAAATCGAGCTACCCATTGTTAATACTCGGTGAGCTTTAACTCAACAGTCAACACTATTGATCACAAGGCAAGTTAGGGTGATTGGCGAGGCGACCGTCCGCCTCATGGACGGGCGGCCGAGCATCCACGGATGGACTTGCTGCGTGTCGCTGAGCAAGCAACCTAACAAGCCTATGCTCGAATGCGATAGTTTATCGACCGAATAAAACATGGACATATATGGTCACCTCGGGTTTAGCAAGGTCAAGAATAATGATAAAACATGGACAACTACTCTTAATTGCGCGGCAGCTTGACGCAATGTCCGTTGTAGCTTTCTAGATGTTCGCAGTAATCGATTAGCTCTTGCAGGTTCCCACTGGATCATAAAATAACTTGCCAAGCTCGGTCGGCCACTCGGTAGCCAATAGTTAAGTGCGATCAATAGCTAAGTGTGCTCAATAGTTAAGTGCGATACAGCACTTTAACTACATGCCAGCCAAATTTGGTTTTCACTAAATGCGGCACTAATAACTCACCAGAAAAGGCGACTTTATCGAACTGCGGTACCATTTGCCCACGCTTAAACTCACCGAGATCGCCGCCCTTTTTCGCTGAGGGGCATGAGGAATAGCGCTTGGCTAAGGCACCAAAATTCGCACCATTATTCAATTGCTTAATAATATCTTCCGCCTGCTCTTTGTGTTTAACAAGGATATGCACTGCGGCTGCGGTTTTAAACATCTTGTACTCTCTTTATCAAAAATAGCGGTGCAATTAAGTTGCACCGCCGTTATATCTTTGCCTATGAAAAATAAGTATTACTGACCCAAAATCTTCTGCCACCACTGCAACGGCTCGCCGCAGTTTTTAGCTGGATTATAGGTGCCTCTCAGTGCGGGTAATGCCTCGGTATTGCTGCATCCCGCTTCCTTGGCTTCACCGGTGTCACGGTCAAAATAACCTTTGATCACGCCACTGGGTGGAATCGAGCGCAGCCCAATGGGTGGTCGTTCCTTCAAGAAGGCTTGATATACCGCCATGGCGCCACTGCTACCGTAGAGGCTGGTCTTACCGTTATCATCGCGTCCTACCCAAATCGCCGCCACGTTACGCTCATCAAAACCGGCGAACCAAGAATCGCGGCTATCGTTACTGGTACCAGTTTTACCCGCCAGCGCCACACCGGGGAAGGCATTGCCTAAGCGCGTTGCCGTACCGGAGCGCACGACTTGCTGCATGGCATATTGCACCAAAAAGTCGGTATCTGGCGTAATCGCTTGCTCTTTGGCTGAACGCGTTACGGGCAAAGGCTGATTATCACTATCGAGCACTGCGGTGACTGTGGTGAGTTTACGGTAAGCGCCGCTATCGGCGAGGGTTTGATAAACCTGCGCCACCATTAAGGGCGAACCATTCACCGCGCCCAGTAGCATCGACGGATATTCGTTAAGCGGTTCTTCCCAACCCGATTTGGCTAACGTCGTCACCACCGCATCGACCCCAACGGCAATCCCAAGATTTACCGTCGGCACGTTCATCGATTTTTTCAGCGCCGTTAACAAGGAAACTTGGCCGCTAAAGGTCTTGTCAAAGTTCTGCGGTGACCAGGTTTTGCCCTGTTCATTCTTTAGGGTAATCGGCTGATCTTTTAGTGGCGATGCCAAGGTAAATTTACTATTTGGCGCCAAGGCGGTCGCATACACAAATGGCTTGATAAGCGAGCCTATCGGTCTGCGGATCTCCACTGCGCGGTTATAACCGTCAAAGCCCGGCGTTTTATCACCCACCATAGCCGCGATACCGCCGGTGTATTTGTCAGTGACCACCATACCTATCTGCAACGACTTATTGCCTTTATCTAAGCTTTTAAAGGTTTGAGTCACGGCGATTTCGGCGGCTTCCTGCGCCATAGGATCAAGAGTGGTATAAATCTTCACCCCAGATTGTTTTAATAACGCATCGCCGTAGCGTTCGTTAACCTCTTGTTTTACCAAGGCATAAAACGAAGGTAATTTTTGATGCACTGGCTTATTGGCATTACGCAAACCTAAGGGCGATTCCACCGCGACCTTATATTGCGCTGTGCTCAGATCGCCAGACTCCATCAATAGCCGCAGCACTAAATCGCGGCGCTCTAAGCTGCGCTCTGGGTAACGCCATGGGTTGTAATAGGAAGGCCCCTTAATCGCCGCTACTAAAAACGCTTGCTGCGCCGTGGTTAACTCGCCGATGGGACGACCAAAATAGAATTGCGAAGCCAAGCCCATCCCATGCACGGCACGGGATTTATCTTGCCCCATATACACTTCGTTAAGGTAAGCTTCGAGAATTTCTTCCTTGCTGTAACGAAAATCGATAATTACCGCCATTAAGGCTTCGCGAACTTTACGCAACAATGAGCGCTCGCTCGAGAGGAAAAAGTTTTTCGCCAACTGCTGGGTCAGTGTCGAGCCGCCCTGCACGGTACGCCCCGCACTGATATTTACAAAAGCCGCACGCAGAATCGCGAACGGGTTCACCCCGTGGTGATCGTAAAAACTGCGGTCTTCCACCAGCAATAGCGCTTGCACAATATGTTTAGGCATATCTTCGGTAGAGACAAAGAGCCTGTCTTCGCCGTCACCGGTGATCATGCGGTCGAGCAAGACGGGTTCTAAATGGAATACCGCTAACTGTCGCTTATCTTCCATGCGCGCAATCGAGCTCACGCCTTCGCTATCGAAGGTGATCATCACTCGCTGTTCGACCTGATCGCCTTCGGGATGTAAAAAGGGTCGACGCCATAATTCGATTTTGGTGCTCGATGCCGAAAACTCGCCAACCTCGCGTGGGTTCGCCACTTTGCGATAGCCAAGTAGCTTTAACTCGGCCATCAACTGTGGATGACTCACCGCAGCTCCTGGGTATAACGCCATGGAGCGGCTAAAAACTTGAGCAGGCAAATGCCATTTTTGCCCTTCAAACTTACGGGCGATAATTTGGTCGAGGTAAATACCGTAGAAGGTCACAACGGCGAGGCCGATTAAGGCGAGCTTCCAAGTGAGCGACCAAATGTGCCCAAACAGGCCACGGCTTCGCTTCGCTTTACGTTGGGCTGGCGCTTTTTTTGTCGTATGAGTTGTCATATCTACTTCATCATTTATGCGTTAACGGCATCAGTCATAGGCACAACACGAGGTTGTAAATCAAAGCAGTCTAAAGGCTATGACTGAGATAAACCTAAGGTTTTCTTCTTGGTAAATTTTGTGGGTAGCGTATTAGCAGGGTCGTCCGGCCACAGGTGTTTAGGGTAACGCCCACGCATTTCTTTTTTCACTTCAACATAGGGGCCTTGCCAAAAACTGGCGAGATCCGCCGTCAGTGCCAAAGGGCGCTGCGCTGGAGACAGCAGCTCCATCGTCACCTTCAGCTTACCTTGGGCCAATAGCGGGCTGTCAGCCATGCCAAAGGTTTCCTGCAAGCGAACCCGCAGTAAGGCGCGACCCGAGGTTTCGTACACTATGGGCGCAAAGGTACCCGTGGCCAAAGGCCATGAGGTCGGCAACAGTGCATCGAGCGCCTGCTGCTGCGACCAACTCAATTGATTCATCACTAAGCTAAAGCAATCGAGTTTTTGTAATTGCGGCAGATTATTCACATTTTCAAGGTAAGGCGCCAGCCAAGTTTCAAGATCGGCCAGCAGCGCGGTATCAGTCATATCCGGCCAATCAGCAGCCGGATCTAAGCTTCGCGCTAAATGCAATCGCGCTTGAAACTGCGCTAAGTTAGCGTTCCAATTAAGAATTTGTAACCCTTGCTGACGAATGTAACTCAACAATGCCGCCAAAATTTGCGCTCGATTGGGGTTAGCAATCGTCTCGGATTTCAGCAATATCTGCCCGACTTTTGCTTGCCGCTCAGCAACAGCGCGACCTTTAGTTTCATCCCAGCCGCACTGCTCATGAGTATCAACTAAGTCGGCCAACTCATGATCAAATAGGCTCGGTTGCAACGGACAAGCTAAATAGACCCGCCCAGCAGTTTTACCTTCGGTTTCTTGAAAATCAGCCACCACCAACCAAGGGGTTTGCGCTAAGGCATCTTCAGCGCTGAGCACCACGCCCGTGCCATTGGCCAATTGATAGCCCTCGACACCGCGGGATTTGGCAATGCGATCGGGATAAGCCAGCGCCAACAGCAAACCGACATCTTGATGATGCGCATGGGAGGCGATGGCGCCTAAATCAGCTTGGGTGAACTTGCTATCAAGGGCGAGCTTTCTCAGCCATTGTTTTGCCTGCTGCCCCGCACTGCCTTGGGTGGCAAAGTGTAAGTAATTCATGATATCAGCGCCTTTGCGCGGTAATCCCCGCGCCTCTAAAATGCCCGCGAGCAGGCAGGCCAAGGCCGCAAGTTCAGTAGAATGGGATTTGGCGGCTAATAACATATGCGCAAGGCGCGGATGACAGCCCAGCTCATAGGCGGCTTTACCATGCGCAGTGAGTTTGTTTTGCCCATCGACCACGCCTAAACGCTGCAGTAATTGCCAAGCTAATGCCTCATTTACCGTCGGCGGCGCTGTCAATAACATCAAATCGCTGCAGGATTTAGCCCCCCAGTAGGCGCAGTCATGGGCCATTGAGACCAAATCAGCTTGACTGATTTCGGGCTCATCGGCCTTGAGCAAACGTTGATGCTCTTCTTGACCCCATAATCGAATACACACGCCCGCCGCTAAACGGCCAGCACGGCCAGCACGTTGGGTTGCCGAGGCTTGGCTAATACGTTTAAGGCTTAAGCGCGTAACCCCCGTTTTAGGGTTAAAACTCGCTTGGCGTTTATAGCCACTATCGATAACCAGCCCAATGCCTTCAATGGTGAGACTCGACTCGGCTACGTTGGTGGAGAGCACTATTTTGCGCCTGCCACTATCGTCTGCCTTAATCGCCCTATCCTGTTCCTGCGCAGACAACTCGCCATAGAGTGGGCAAATCGCCACACGGCTGCCATCGAGGCGCTCCGCCAAATACTGCGCCACCCTGAGGATTTCCACCTTGCCGGGTAAAAACACCAGTATATCCTGCGGGCCGTTATCACCTTCGGATGTCGCGGCATCGAGCACAACGCGGCTCAAATGATCGAGCCAATGCTGCTGGCCCGCGACTGCACGGTAGATGATTTCAACCGGAAAACTGCGCCCCTCACTCTTGAGCAGGGCTGCGTTTGGCATTAACTCGCTGAGCGCAAGGCCAGATAAGGTTGCCGACATGGCGAGGATTTTTAAGTCATCCCGCAGTGAGCTTTGCACTTCGAGAGCGAGGGCTAAACCAAGATCTGTGGTCAAATGCCGCTCGTGGATCTCATCGAAAATGATCATCTCGATCCCGGTCAATTCAGGATCTTGCTGGATCATTCGGGTTAATATCCCTTCGGTAACGATCTCAAGCCGAGTATCACGACTTACTTTGGATTCGCCACGCACCCTAAAACCCACCTCTTGCCCCACCGCCTGTTGCCGACAACTGGCAATAAATTGCGCCACACTGCGGGCAGCTACGCGCCGAGGTTCCAGCATTAAAATCCGCCCAGAAATCTCAGCCCAATCCAACATGGCTAAAGGCAAGGCGGTGGATTTACCCGCGCCTGTGGGTGCCTCGAGGATCACTTGAGCGTGCGTTGCAAAGGCATCACGCAGGGATGGCAGTAAGGAATGAATAGGTAGATTGTTCAATGCTACAGGGTCAACAGGGAAAATGATGCGGCAGTTTAACATAGGCCTTAGGCAGTGTCCCAGCAGCCTCGGCTTTGATACGTCGAAGTTTGGCATTGGCTTGCTAAAAATAACACACCCCAATAGCCAGACTCGCTATTAGGGCGACAAATTCAACAAGGATGCAGAGTTAGAACTGGTAAGTCAGCTTAGCCCAGAGATTACGCCCCGGCTCATTAACCCTAAACATGGCCTCACTGCCCGGCAGATCATTACCCGTACCGGCCTTACTCACATGCTCAGCGTAGGTCGCATCAAACAGGTTTTCGACACCAAAGATAAAGGATAAATCCTTGCTGTATGACCAAGATGCATTCAGTGCCAGCGTACCAAAGCCGCTACTTGGGCCTAAGTCTTGGCCCACAATATTGCCGTGACCTAAGGTATAGCGATCCTGCGATGCAACCAGCCGCCACTGCGCCGCCATTGTCCAAGCTTGCCATTGATAGTTAACGGTTAATCTTGCCTCTAACGGCGATATTTGCCCGAGTGCGACCTTGTCGGTATCGTTTTCACCCTGGGTATAACTTAAGGTAAGTTGAGTCGACCACTGCTCATTAAACGCATAGTCTAGGCTTGCTTCGCCACCAAATAAGCTGGCATCGATATTACGCGCCACCGTGGTGTTGCTGGTCGAATCAATCAGAATATAGTCATTGATCTCACCATAAAAGAGTGACACTGACGCTTCTACCGGACCTTGGTAAATCCAGCCTATATCAAATTGATTGGTCGTTTCAGCCTTAAGATCAAAGGCTTTTTGTGCAGGATTATCGGCACTGGCCTTCATGATCTCCCAATAATCTGGCATGCGCTGCGCCGAGCCAAATCCTGCATAATATTGGTGAGCATCGAGTTGATATTCATAACGCACATAACCGCTGTAGAGGGTATCCTCCCTCTCACCCTGCTGGGCGATTAACAATTCGCCATCCCAGCGATCGACCCTCAATCCAGCGTGCAAGCTACTATTGCCTAAACCTTGGTGTTCAAAGCCATAGCTGGATTCGGCAAACAGCGCGTAGTTTTTATAGCGCATATCTTCCTTAAACGGCTTATTGAGTAAGTCGTCTAAGCCAACATCCCCCGTTGCCATACTGCGGCCATCATGCACACTCGACATATAATCCAGCCCCAGTGTTAATTCGAGGCCATCGAGCGGGGTTAAATCAAACCAAAGATGACCACCGTCGGTCATCCGGCGCACATTCGAGCCAGAATTTACCCCTTCATCAAATCGGTCCATTATATGGTCGTTTTTGTTACTAAAGGCCTGTAACTCGACTGCGGCCAACCAGCTCGACTCAAACTCATGTTGGATCAGTAGCGCCGCATCACGGTTATCAATTTGGCGAGCCTTATTTAATCTGTCGGCATACTCAGCCTCACCGCTCGACTCACCGTAGGCTAACTCCACAACGGTGCGCTCAGTTGGCGTCCAACCTAGTGCAAGATTGGCGTTTTGGCGGTCATAACTGGATTGCACCTTATTGCCATTGCCGTCCTGATAATGATCACTACTCGATTGATTAATATCAAAATCTAGGTAGTAATTTTTATCGCCTGCATTCAACTCCACCATGGCATCTCGTCTATCGAAACTGCCACCGGTTGCACTGGCGCGCCCTTCGAGATCCGCTTGATTAAAGCGATGGCGATTTTTCTCAAACAGAATTGTGCCCGCGGTGCCGACAGGGCCGTATTTCACCGTCTGCGGCCCTTTGATAACCGTTATCTGATCGTAGGTTTCGGGATAAATATAATTGGTTGGCGGATCCATACGTCCACCACAGGCACCGTAAACATGCTGGCCATCATCGACTATGTTTAAGCGTGAGCCACCCAATCCCCTAAACATAGGATCGCCGCCGGAGCCGCCTTTGCGAGTAATGTTAAATCCTGGGATCGAGCGCAAAAATCCCGAACCATCATAGGCGGGTAATGGCAGACGATTTTGTTTGGGATCGCTAACTAAGTGTACGGGTTGACGCATTACATCGGCGGTAACTAGCAGATAATCTTTACATTTTTGGTCTTCACCACAGTCGGTCGCCTCTGCGGACCACCCCAATTGAGGTGCAGTGGTACCTAAAATACTTGCTAACATAAGCGCTAATTTGATCGGTTGATATGGCATGAATTTCCCCTACAAATTGTTTTTAATGATTTTTGTGGGGGTATTGTTATGACTAGAGAAGGAAGCGCAATCAAAACTCTGCTTGGCGCGACAATCTGTCGCAGCTAAAACAGCGTGGGTTCACAATATGGTAAATATTGATAAATTAATCACTTATAAATTAAATGTTGCAGATTTATAAAATCACCATCACTGAATAACCGCCGTTACAGCAGCCAAGATTCGGCCAATCCCGAAGTTAATGTAAGCAAGGGGGTTGGTTTGTTAATCGCATAGCCTTGGGCATAATCGACACCTAAACTCTTTAACTTCAAACCGATTTCTGTCGATTCAACAAATTCAGCCACAACATCAAAGCCCATATCTTGCCCTAACTGACAAATGGCTTTGACGATCGCTTGATCCGCGCCATCCTCACACAGATTAGTGACAAACTGACCATCGATTTTGACGTAATCCACATTTAAACGTTTCAGGTAAGCAAAGCTTGAAAATCCCGCCCCAAAGTCATCCAGCGCGAGCTGGCAATTTAATGGTCTAAGCACCTCAATCAATTTAGTGGCTTGATCTAATTGGCTTACGGCGGCGGTTTCTGTGATCTCAATACAAAGTTTATCCACCAACTCTGGTTCGGTCATTAGCCGCATTTCGAGCCAATTCATAAACTCGCTATCGCCCAAAGACGTCGCAGAAAGATTGACTGAAACCAGCCCTAATTGCTGCCATATGGCTAAATGATTACTGCCCCATTTAAGCAGATTATCAATAACCCATAAATCGATCTTAGCAGCCAAATTATAACGCTCAGCGGCGGGCAGAAAGATGGCTGGCGAAACGATGGTGCCATTGGGTTGCACCATGCGAAGTAGCACCTCTAAATGCAATCCGGGCTCGTCGCAATTTAATGGCGCAATCGTTTGAAAATAAAGCTCAAATTGATTTAACGCAAGGGCGCTAACAATATCCACCGAGGCCATCATTTCAGTATAAAGGCGGGTCAT
Organism: Shewanella cutis; assembly: GCF_022410515.1. Lineage (GTDB taxonomy): Bacteria > Pseudomonadota > Gammaproteobacteria > Enterobacterales > Shewanellaceae > Shewanella > Shewanella cutis. The sequence goes on from NZ_JACSDI010000001.1 coordinate 1,103,208, forward strand.
CTTAGGATCTTTTGTACTGTATAAATGCCAGCCATTACGCCCCTTGTCCTTAGCGAGACGGCAGGCGGCATCGGCATGACTCATCACGGTATAAATGTCGGAGGCCGACCGATTGAACTTAGCAATCCCCATGCTCACACTGACGTTATGGCAGCGATTTTCCCAAATAAACTCATGGGTTGCTAACTGAGTACAAATCCGTTTTGCGATATGCTGGGCCGAATCCACATTGCAGTAATGCATTAAAATACCAAATTCATCGCCACCTAGACGAGCAACGATATCGCCCTTACGCACCAGTTGTTTAAGCCGTAAAGCCAACTGGCACAATAGCTTGTCTCCCGCTTGATGGCCGCTGATGTTATTGATCACCTGAAACTGATCGACATCGATAAAGGCTACACAGGTGGGAATATCATCCTTAGCATGCAGCAGATTTTCGAGTAAGGCCTCAAAGTGCAGCCGATTCGGTAATCCGGTCAAGGCATCATAATTGGCCTGAAAAGAGAGTTCATCGGCGAGTCGATATTTTTCACTCACATCTTCAGCAATCATCACTAGCGTATCTTTGTCACCGTGGATCTGGCTAAAGCTGAGCCGAAGCCAATCTAAGTGATACTGAGATTTTAGCGGTAATTCGCACCAAGCTTGCCCCAATACACCTTCACGCACCATATGCAGCGTATCGGTAAGCATGGCATACTCCTCTTCACGTACCATGCTAAATAAATCGTATCCATGTTGTACAGGTAAGGTTTGCAGCGCGATTTTGTTCAGCATCATCAGCTGATTTTGTTTATCGAGCAGAGCGCAAGCCAAGGGTAATTGGTTAAAGACTTCGCGGTATTTGTTTTCACTCGCTAACATATCGTGGGCGATGCGGGTCAGCTCCATCGCCGAACCTATCATCACCGCCGCATGTTGAAACTCTTGAATAAACGCTTCGCTCCACTCACAACATTCAGAGCAATTAACCGCACCAAGGGCAATACGGGTTTCCCCAAACACCACTGGAGGCAATACCAGTAAACTTTTAACATCCCAGTCCCGAAGCAGCGCTCGTTCCGCCTGAGCTTCTGGCGGTAACGTATTAACATCGGGCAGATTCAGTAGCTTTGGACTTCTCACAAGGGAGCGAAAAAAAGGCATACGCGCAAGTGGCCACACACGGATCTGCTGGCCTTGGGTAAATTGTGGTTTTAAGTAAAGATTACGGGTGCGTAAATGATCGAGGGATAAACTCCCCGTTAGCACAAACACCCCATCACAGTGCAGTTGGAGCGTAATCGCTTCTAAGGCTCTATCAACATTTTGCTCTAGGGTTTCTAGCGGCGTTTCGCTAAAAATCGTCACTAATGCCTGTTGGAGTGAATTTGCTAAACCATCTGACATGAAAAGGGATTTCCTTACCTACAATTCCATTTAAGGTATTATTGCTGCAATTCCCAGAAATAAATTCAAACCACCGAAAACCGATGATGAATAACGACAACGGGACTTTCTGTATTTCCAAACAAAAGCATAGCTCATGTTTGGCGTTAGAGCAGGTAGCGGAGATAAAGAGTGTTACAACGACTATTTCTTGGATTTGCCCCCAATGACACCCAGCGCCAGCAGCTTTTGCAGTTGCAGCAATCCGTGACACCGCAGTTAACGCTCCATGCTAAACCCGTGAGCAAGGCAAATTTTCATCTCACCCTCGCGTTTTTAGGCTTAGCTAATCAGACTCAAAAGACACAACTGATTGAATCTGTTGATAAACTGCATCGACCACGATTTACTGTACAACTGGATAAGCTCGCTCTGTGGCCCAAGGCGCAGGTATGCTGCTTAAAGGGAGATAGGGTTAGCACGGCGTTGGCGTTATTGGCATCGCAGGCGCAAGATTTAGCGCAGCAGTTGCAATTGCATCAGAGCGAACATCCATTTCGACCGCATATCAGCTTGTTTAGAAAAGCCAAGTCTTTGAGCACCTTTGATAACGAACTTCTCCTCAAAGATCTAGCGAATACAACGATAACTGAACTAACGCTCGCTCCCGAACAGCTTCATTTGTACCTTTCTTCAAGCAGTGATAGCGGTGTGGAATATCACATCTTACATTCTTGGCCACTCTAATAACCGAAATGCGCCTAAAACAGCATGAGGCAACACCATTAAAACAGCGACTTATCCCAACGCACTTAGCCAAATCATCAGCACTGCAATAATTTGCCCCAAAATAATCAGCCCGAGCATGGCTCGGGCTGATACTAAGACTTCAGCAAACAAGTAGGCTACTCAAGTAAACGCAGCGTCTCACGATAGGCCCGTTTTTGCTCATAGCTGTGTAAACGCTGTTTAAACTCATCGGTTTTAGTCGTTTCAGCTGTCATCTTCAAAGCAGCAATCGCTTTTTGCTGTGTCGAAACCGCAGCGCCAAAATCACCCACTTCCGCATAAGCTGCAGCTAAGTTGTCGAGATTAGTGGGATCGTTTTCGTTGACCTTTAGGAGTTGCAGAGATAACTCAAGCGCTTTATTACCATCACGATATTCGGCTTCTGGACAGGTTGCGAGAATCCAAGCTACATTGCCAAGGGCTATATCATCGCCAACACGGGTAAATTGCTCGACCGCTTTGCCACAGTTGCGCTTAACACCGTCACCACCCGAAGCGTAAATAAAACCTAAACGGAACTGCGCCCAACGGTTGCCACGTTCACCCATATCTTTATACCAACGCTCGGCAATGGCTAAGTCACGTTTAATCAACTGGCCTTCAAAAGACAGATCCGCCAAGGTTTGCTGCGCTTTTTCGTGTTGCTGCTCGGCAGCGAGGGTTATCCAGTGGAGTCCAGATGGCACCTCTTGCTGCACATAACGCCCAGAGAGAAACATGAGTCCTAGTAAAAATTGCGCATCGGCATCACCTTGCTCTGCCTGAACTTGAATATGCACAAATTTACTCGCCGCAATTTCATTTGCTGGCTGCGGGATAGAAAATGCGTGTGCAACAGGACTTAATCCTACGGATAAAGTGAATCCTGCACCTAAAACCCATTGCCTGTATTTCACCTGGTAACCTCTTCGAAAAACAACCGCGCCTCAAGTTAGCCTGAAATACGCCCATAAGTCGAGTGTAAATCGGCTTAATTGCCCTTAATAAAGGGAAATATCACCGCTGATTTTTAAATTTATCTACTCTTCACATCAGGTCACTAAGGTTTACTATTATTTTCCTCGCCAAAAAACCTTAAAACGTTATACAAGATGTGATTAACTCTACAGAGTTAAGTGAATCCAGTGAGTTTGACACCGATTTAGTTGACTAATATCACTAAAGTAGCAAAATAAGCTCTAATTTTAGGTTGTTAATTGCATTTATTCACTCATTCTAAACTAAGATATTCATCTCGTTTTTATGGGTGTTATTGACGTAAAATGCTTATTTAGAATATTCTTACTTTCGTTTTAATCAATCGAGGAACATCGACATGGCTCTGATTGGTAAGCCAAAACCGGACCCAACTTTGGAATGGTTTTTATCACACTGTCACATTCATAAGTATCCCGCTAAAAGCACCTTGATCCATGCTGGTGAAGACTCAGACACCCTTTATTACATCGTAAAAGGTTCTGTTGCGGTATTGATTAAAGATGAAGAAGGTAAGGAAATGATCCTATCTTATCTTAATCAAGGCGACTTTATCGGTGAGTTAGGCCTGTTCGAAGAACAAGCTGAACGTACCGCTTGGGTTCGCGCAAAACAAGCATGTGAAATTGCGGAAATCTCTTATAAGAAGTTCAAGCAATTAATCCAAGTAAACCCTGAAATTTTGATGAAGCTATCGGCTCAAATGGCCTACCGCCTGCAGAGCACTAGCCAGAAAGTGGGTAATTTAGCATTCCTCGATGTGGCAGGCCGTATTGCGCAAACATTGTTGCATTTAGCCAAACAACCCGATGCAATGACACACCCAGACGGTATGCAAATTAAGATCACTCGCCAAGAAATTGGTCAGATCGTCGGTTGTTCCCGCGAAACTGTGGGTCGTATCTTAAAGATGCTTGAAGAACAAAATCTCATTCAAGCACACGGTAAAACCATTGTGGTATATGGTACCCGTTAAGTTAGACTTCAGCTTGATTTAAGCCTGAATCATTAAAGTGGCCTAGCATAAAAACTAGGCCATTTTTATTGGGGGAGCATAAATGAAACGGCTGTTATTTATCGGTTTTTTCAGTCTGTTTACGCTGGTGCATCCAACAATAATTAACGCCGAACCGATTGAATTAGAACATTATCAAGCCAAGGCGTTAGTCAACTCTGGGCAAATTCTATCACTCAATGGCACCCTTGCCGTGGTCAATCAATTCTGCCAAGGTGAACTAATTGACGCACATCTCTATCAAGAAGATCATAAATGGCGCTATGATTTGCAAATCAAAGTGCAACGCGGCCAAATTGTGAATCTGAGTATTGATGCCACCAATGGTCAACTTGAACACTCCACCGCACTACCGAGCGAATGTCGAAAACATGAAACTGCTACTCGTTGAAGATAACCCCATGCTGGTCTCCGAATTGGAGAAGCAACTCAAACAGGCTGGCTATGTTACTGATATTACAGACAAAGCTCTTGAAGCCGATTACCTAGTAAAAGAAACCCAATACGACTGTGTGATTTTAGATATTGGCCTTCCCGATGGTAATGGACTGGAATTACTCGAAGGCTGGCGAAATCAAGGTATTAGTACACCGGTTATTATGCTAACCGCCCGCAGCCAATGGCATGAAAAAGTCGAAGGCTTTAATGCTGGCGCCGATGATTATTTAGGCAAGCCCTTCCACGCGCAGGAATTGCTAGCACGAATTCAGGCACTTATCCACCGCGCACACGGCCGGTTAAATAATCCCAGCAAGCAACTTAGCTATGGCGGTGTCACCTTAGATGAAGCCGAGCAAACCGTCAGCGTTGGCGAGCAGTTATATGAATTGACTGCAATGGAGTTTAGACTGTTAAAAATCTTCCTCATGTCACCTAAGAAGTTGTTATCTAAGGCGCAATTAACCGATAAGCTCTATCAGTTTGATGACGAAAAAGAGAGTAATGTGGTTGAGGTTTACGTGACTCATCTGCGCAAAAAACTTGGCAAAACCGCAATAGAAACCCGCCGCGGCCAAGGTTATATCTTCCACGGCGTGGCTGCATGATCTCTATTCGCACTAAGCTCAGTTTATGGTTAACGGGCTTATTGGTGTTAGGCACAGTGATTGGACTCATTTTATTTGAGTCCATGCTGCGCCAAGCGTTTCATGACTCGATTATCAATCGCTTAGAAGAAGATTTAGAGCATATTATGCTGGCGACCCATTTCAATAATGGGGAGATCCATATCGATCAAAGCCAACTTTCGAGCTTTTACCGCCCCGCCTATTCGGGGCGTTATTTCCAGCTCAACCTCCCCAATGAAGTGATCCGCTCCCGCTCCCTTTGGGATATGCAGCTCGATATCGAGCCTTTAGCACCAAGTCAAACCCGAGTTTGGCAGGCAAAGGGACCAAAAAACAATGACATGCAGTTATTATCCCTAGGATTAAATTCCAGCAGCGCGAATGTGACCGCGACACTCACCGTGGCGCAGGACTTGAGTATCGGTCGACGGGTATTTAGTGAAGTCTACGGCACTAAGCTTGGGATTAACCTAGCAATGTTAGTGGCGATGATCGCGGGGATCTTCTTAATCCTGCGCCAATCCTTTAAGCCCGTGAAACAAATCCAACATGCGCTATCACGCCTACAAGAAGGCGAGATTAGGGCCTTGGAGTTAAGTAACATCCCGCCGGAAGTTCAGCCGCTGGCCAAGACCTATAACGAATTACTGGAATACACCGCCAAGCAAATTGAGCGCAGCCGTAATAACTTAGGCAATTTAAGCCACGGCCTAAAAACCCCACTGGCCGTTATGCAGCAACAGGTGGAAGCCTTAGGCCTTAAAGATCCCGAAACCGCCATGGCGCTGCAACAACAGCTCGATGCGATCCATAAAATGGTCGAACGTAAGCTCGCCGCAGCGCGGATCACTGGCGATATGTTACCTGCCGCCCAGTTAGTGGTGCCAAGGGATCTCCACAGCCTCGCCAATACCCTAAACAAAGTGCATAGAAGCAAAAACATCAACTGCAACTTTGAGCTTGACCCGAGTATCCAGCGTCTACCCATCCATAGGGAAGATGGCATGGAGCTTTTAGGTAATCTATTAGATAACGCCTTTAAATGGGCGGATAGCCAAGTCACAGTCAAACTTTGGAAGGCGCAAAATAAACTCTGCCTCAGCATAGACGATGATGGCCCAGGCGTTGCCGATGATGAACTGGATAAACTCACCCAAAGGGGAACTCGACTCGATGAATCCGTCATGGGCCACGGCCTAGGTTTATCGATAGTGAAGGAAATCGCCGAGCAATATGGGATTGAGCTTAAGTTTACCCACAGCAGCCAATTATCTGGCCTCAGTATTGAACTAGCATTTAGCTAACGAGTGTTTAATGCTAATTTACGCCAATAAAAACGCCATCAATCGATGGCGCATTTATTTGAGATTAATTCAGCAACAAACTTAATTCATTAGGCTTTTTTCGCGTTGGTGCTCTCAAAAATCTTATCGGCTGATGCGGCCACAAAGCCAGTGTACAGTTCACCATTCGCCTTAGGATAACGCAGGGCGAACTCATAGAAGCAGCTTGGGATTTCAACCGTCGCATCGCTAAATTCTACGGCGATTTTATCTGCCATGGTGGATGATTGCTCCAATAACACCTCAGGCGAACCTTTGATTTCACCGCCTGAGCTGTTGAGCACAAAGCCCGCTTGCTTGAGTGCATCGTTTACCGACTCTAAGGTATCAAAACCCTCGAGGTGGTTGATAGATACCGTAAAATGATTGGCGCGGTAACCAAAGGCCGCAACCCAAGCCGCATATTCGCTCTCTTCGAGCAGCGCTTCATAGGTCTTAGCATCCAGTGACCAATGACGACCCGAATAGATAAAGTTATCCGCTTTAGTCGCTTGCTCATCCACTTGAGCGATCAAACCTTGGATAGTGCTTTGCAGTGCTGGGCTAAACTCTTCGACCAATAGCTCAGAAATAAACACCTTAGGCTGAGTCGCATCTGGATGTTCAAAATGCTTAGCAATCAGTTTTTTCTGCTCAAACTTATAATCACCACAGGCTACATAACCTAAAGAGGTAAAATGCTCTGCTAACACGGCTAAATTAACCTTAGCGATGTTAAAAGTACGCAGGGCGATATGGTCGTTGATAATCGGCTTACCGTGCCCAAGCAGCTCGTGCACCTTGGCCGCAGATGGGGTCATTTGAATATAGTCTTGCCACAAAGCGGCAAATAACGCATTGATATCTGTGTGCATAAAAACTCCTTTTATTGTGCTGCGACTATAGTGCGTATTGTTTTGCCGCTCGCACTCAATGTAACGACCCTAGCCACTTGCTGCACAACGGCGCTCAGTAGCAGCCCAAGTAACGTTACTGCTTGTTATGAAAAAGGAAGAACCTAGGCTCTTCCTCAATGATGTCACTCTAAACTTAACCCTGGGCTTAAGCTTGCGGGTAAACTCACCGCATCAGCCTCAACGGAGGCAACGGGATATGCACAATAATCGGCGGCATAAAACGCACTCGCTCTGTGGTTACCTGAAGCGCCTACGCCACCAAAGGGCGCGGCCCCCGAGGCACCTGTGATCTGCTTATTCCAGTTAACAATGCCAGCACGAATACGGGCGAGAAAATACTCATAATCTTCACGACTATCGGCCAAAATACCTGCCGATAGGCCATAGCGAGTTTGATTAGCGAGCTTAATCGCCTGGTCAAAATCACTGTAGCGCACCAGTTGTAGCAGTGGACCGAAGTATTCTTCATCGGGCAACTCGCTAACTGCTGTCACATCGATAAGCCCGGGCGACACTAAGCCTGTTCCCGCTTGTAAATACGTCAGCTCAACTAAAGGTACACCGCCTAAGCTGAGCAAGTTAGCCTGCGCCGCCACCATGCCTTTCGCTGCCGCTTCGGAAATCATTGAGCCCATAAAAGGCTGCGGCTGTGCATTCCAAGGTCCAACTTTAATCTGCTTAACCGCTTCAACCAACTTAGCAACTAAGGCATCGCCCTGCTCGCCTTGCTCAACATAGAGCCTGCGGGCGCAGGTGCAACGTTGGCCAGACGAAATATAAGCCGATTGCAAAATATCGTGCACCGCGGCTTTAATATCGGCGACGCCTTTAATAATCAGCGGGTTATTACCGCCCATTTCTAAGGCGAGGATCTTACCCGGATGACCCGCATATTGCTGATGCAACAGGTGACCCGTGCGAGAGCTACCAGTAAAGAAAAGACCGTCAAGTTGTGAATGGGACGCCAGCGCTTTACCCGTGTCAACCTCACCCTGGACTAGGTTAAGTACGCCAGCGGGCAGACCCGCTTTTTCCCAGAGGGAGACCATCAATTCGGCCACGTTAGGCGTTAATTCAGAGGGTTTAAACACCACAGTATTGCCCGCAAGCAATGCAGGGACGATATGGCCATTGGGTAAATGCCCTGGGAAGTTATAAGGCCCAAACACGGCAACTACGCCATGGGGTTTATGGCGCAGCACGGCGCGCCCAGCCGGAGTATCATTGGCTTCAGTGCCGGTGCGCTTATTGTAAGCACTAGCAGATAATCCAATCTTACCGATCATGGCAGCCACTTCAGTGGCCGTTTCCCATTGGGGTTTACCGGTTTCTTGCGCAATCGTTTCGGCTAATTCAGCTTTATTGGCTTCGAGTTGACTACGATAGGCTTCAACAATCTTTAAACGCGCATCAAAACCCAACATAAACCAATCAAATTGTGCCTCACGGGCGGCATCGACTGCGGCGTTAACTTGATCAGCTGTCGCCGTTTGGCCACGCCAAATGATTTCGCCATTGGCAGGGTTACTCGAGGCCACATCATGACCCTTGCCAGCGTGCCACTGGCCTTTAATAAAATGTGTCATTTGCTATTCCTACATTGCCAAAATACGGATTTGATCGCCTTTTACGAGTAACAAACCTTCGGCGAGTTCTGGGCTAATTACCACCTGCTCTGCTTTATCATCAACGCAGAGATAAGCTGAAGTCGCCCTGTAATTGGCTAATTGAGTGTTAGAGACAATAAATTGCTTATCGGATTCAGGCATATCACCAATTTCGACCCTCAGTAGACGGCTTTCACGCACGGCGCGAATATCGGTTAAACGGCATTCGACCGTTGGGCCACCATCGAAAATATCCACATAACCGCGGCATCTAAAACCTTCGGCCTGCAGCAAACTTAGGGCCGGACGCGTATTAGTGTGTACTTCACCGATCACTTTTTGCGCTTCTTCTGGCAGCAGGCAAACATACACAGGGTTACGGGGCATCATCTCCGCCATAAAGGCTTTTTTACCTAAGCCAGAAAGGTAGTCCGCCTGAACAAAATCAATACCTAAGAAGTTTTTTTGCAGCCAACCATAGAAGGGGGAATGACCATCGGCATCGCTCACACCACGCATTTCAGCAATCACAGTCTCGCCAAAACGCTTTGCATGTTGAGCTAAAAACAGAAAACGGCTGCGGGACAACATGCGGCCATTATTCCCCTTACGATAAGGTTCCCGTAAAAACAGGGTACAAAGCTCAGCGGCACCTGTGTAATCGTGACAAAGGGTTAAGGTTTCAACCTCATTACGCACTTCAATTTGTTCGGAATAGTACACTTCGGTGCCAAGGCGATAATGGTAGAAGGCATCCTCCATACCGACAGCCGCCTCAATGGCGCAGGTGCCAACAACTTCGCGGGTTTCGGTATCTTCAAGCACCATCAAATAGCCTTCATCGAAGGGCTTATCGACAACTTTGACAAAAGAGGCTTCGGCACGGGCAATTTTATGCCGAAGTAAATCGGCATTGACTGGCAATGAGGTAAAGCCATGGCCTGACTCTTCGGCAATTTGGTATAGAGATTCAAAATCGCCTGCCCGAATGGGACGTATGATTAACATCTTAGTGTCTCCTCACTTAAGCTTGCAGCACAGCAAGGCGCCCATCTTCAAAAGACAGGTATCATGCCTGCAAGAATTCCCTGACAAAAAAGGAGTGCGAATGAAATTCAGCACTCCTTTGGTCGCTTAGGCAGCGGCGATACTCGCCACAGCACGCTCAAAACGTGCTAGGCCCTCTGCGATATCTGCCTCAGGGATCACCAGTGAAGGCGCAAAACGTACCACATTCGCCCCCGCCATAAGGCTCATTAAACCTTCAGCCACAGAAGCCACTAAAAAGTCACGTGAACGACCTTGGTACTGTTCATTAAGCACAGCGCCTAACAGCAAGCCTTTACCGCGGATTTCAGAGAAAACATGATATTTTTCATTAATCTTGTTCAAGCCATCACGTAATAATTGCTCGCGATGCTTCACACCATTTAACACATCTGGGGTGTTGACGACGTCTAATACCGCATTACCGATAGCGCAGGCCAGCGGATTACCACCATAGGTTGAACCGTGAGTACCGACTTTCAAATGCTCTGCAATTTCTGTAGTAGTGAGCATAGCAGCAATCGGGAAACCACCGCCAAGCGCTTTAGCTGTCGTCAGAATATCCGGCACAATGTCGGTTCCCATGTAGGCGTAGAGCTCACCAGTACGGCCAACACCAGTTTGCACCTCATCGAAAATCACCAGCGCATTGTGCTTGTTAGCCAGTTCACGCACGGCTTTGAGGAACGTAGGATCTGCATCGATAATACCGCCCTCACCTTGCAGCGGCTCCAGCATAATTGCACAGGTTTTATCCGATACGGCGGCTTCTAATGCCGCGACATCGTTAAACGGTAAGTGAGTAATGCTTTGTGGTTTTGGACCAAAACCATCTGAATAAGCAGCTTGACCGCCAACGCTCACGGTAAAGAATGTACGACCGTGGAAGGCTTTATCGAAGGCGATGATTTCATCTTTCTCAACGCCATGCTTTTCTAAGGCGTAGCGACGGGCTAATTTGAGGGCAGCTTCGTTGGCTTCGGCGCCAGAGTTGGCAAAATAGACACGCTCAGCAAATGTGCTATTGACTAACTTAGTGGCCAGTTCGAGTGCTGGCTCGTTGGTCATTACGTTAGAGAGGTGCCATAATTTTTCGCCTTGGGTTTTTAAGGCATTTACTAAGGCAGGATGACAGTGACCTAAGCAATTTACCGCAATACCGCCAGCAAAATCGATAAATTCGTTACCCTCTTGATCCCATACTCGGCTTCCTTCACCACGCACAGGGATCACTGCTGCAGGCGCATAGTTAGGCACCATTACTACATCAAACTGGGCACGATCCAACTTCATATCAACGCTCATTATTCTTCATCCTTTGTTTAAAAGTAACGGCATCGGGAGCCGTCTGAGTCCCCTACGTATCTTTATCTTGAGTTAGTGATACAGGGAGTGCTTGTGTCTGTTAATAGCCATTATTAGCGAAATTGTGATCAAAATACCAGTTTTTCACAAACAACAATCGCCATGCTTAAGGTCAAAGTGCATAAAGATTGCAGTTTAAGAACTATACAAGCGCTTAAGCCAGAGGCATTTAGCATATTTAGTCAGAAAAAAAGTTATTTACCCCTATTTTTGCTAGCTATTCACTGAATATGAATAACTACACAATTTTAACGAATCAGCTTTGAAAGTACAAAATGCGCGATTTGTTGCCTTGCTTCTATCGCTTCAGGCAATAGGTCAAACAACGGAAAAACATGGGGCATATTGCGATAAAAACGTGATTCAACCTCGCCACCACAGGCATTTACCTGCATAACCAGTCGTTCTGAGTCCTGCAAAAGCAACTCGCGCGTACCGGCAATCACTAAGAGCGGTGGCAAGCCAGCCAAGTTCCCTTGCAAAGGAGAAACTCTTTCAGACATAGGATTTACCCCTGCAAGATAAGCCCCGCGCAATCGCAATAAGGATTCAAGGGTAAAAAAGGGATCATCGGCCGCTAAAATTAGCTCAGTATCACCGGTAATCGCTAAATCGAGTGCTGGTGACAACAGCACACAAGCCTTAGGGGAAGGCAGATTTAATCTTTTCAATTCAAGCAATAAGCTTAAGGCTAAGTTTCCCCCCGCCGAATCGCCCATCAGTATCAGATTATCGTCGCCCTTAAGCTCAATTAAGTGCAAATAAGCTTCAAGTACATCATCACAGGGCGCAGGGAATGGGTGTTCTGGCGCTAAACGGTAATCGGGAATAAAAGTATCAAGCTGACAACGCGCGCTAATATCAGCAATCAGCCTTGCATGGGCATGAGGTGTTTTAAAGCAAAAGCCACCACCGCGGATATAAAACAAATTTCCCAAACGCGGGGAATCATTTAACAAAACATAGTGCAATAGGCTGGCATGTTGTAATGGAATCGTGGTGCTAACGAGTGTGTTTGGCCACGGCAACCAGCGTTTATCGAGCGCTAATAAACGTTGTCGCATTTGGGCCAAAGGTAACTTTGCCTTACCACGGCTTAAGGATGGCCGCGCGACATAAGATAAAATGGTATTTAATACAGAAGCTTGCCAGCTTGGCATTTCACGCCCTCCACATCAGTGCCGTATCACAACGCCGATGTGAGCGGCTCGTGGATTACAGCAAATCTAGCTTTCGATAGTTTTGCGCTTTAAGGCGCAACACTTCTTGTTCTGTTAGCTCGTAATAATCAAACATCAAACGCTTTTCCTGCGGCTCGATCTGACGCATTTCTTCGAGTAACAGCACCTTCGCATAACAATTAGCCCGTGCCACTAAAGCTGCTGGAGGGGATAATTCCCGATAGGTTAAGGTTTGATCTAACTCTTTTAACAATAAGGTTAATGGGCTATTTTCAAATTTAAGTAGCTCGAGTAATTGCCAATTGAGCACGTGCCCATGACTGAGCACTTGTTCAAATACGGCTTTGGCCGGAAACTCGGTGGCAATCACTGCGTCGTACACTTCTTTATCCCGACTAGAACTCGCTTCGCGGATCCAGTTTCCCCAGGTTTTATCAAATAAACTCGCACTCAGGCTCAGCACGACTGAAGTGCCCAACTGATTCAACAATGCACCACTGTAGACGAGGGCTGAGTCAGTATGATGAAGCTGCGTCAACGCATTGGCGGCGATCCCGCTCACTATGCTATAACGCCAAAGTTTGCGCGTGGTCCAGAGTAACTTAGCATTACCACTAGGTAACCAATTACGCAGGCAAAAATATGGAATGATGGTGCGTAGATTTTCGATTCCAATGTAATTCATCACTAATTTGATATCAGTAACACGCACATCAGAACTTTGGGGGCGGCGCGCCCGAAATGCCGGACTGTTGACCATATTAGTTAAATCGCGGCATAACCAGCCCAAATTACTGATTAAAGGCCGTAGTCTTGTGGCATCGAGATTTTTCGCCAGTAGCAATTCAAGTAACAGGATTTGTGATTCGTTAATATCCGATTTTGCCAGCACTAATTCAGGTGAAGCTAATTGGTGCTCAATAGCATTATTCACGGTATCAATAAGCTGCTTTGAAATCGCCTCAAATACTTCTCGAGCTTTGATTTGTTTGAGCAGACGCGACAATACCGCCTCGCGCTCCACGTCGAGTTTATTGGCATCGGCTTCAAGCTCTCGGTCTAAATCATCCAATAGTGTAGGACTGGCCTTTTGCTTACCGAGGATAAGTTGCTGATAGAGCCGCTGTTCTATCTCTAAAATTTTACCGGGTCTAACGCCACCCGCTATCGAAATCGCCACTCTCTATCTTTCCTATATCGCCCTTGCCAAGTGGCGCTTAAACGCAGATATCATTAAAATCACTGTAATTTCAGCATATACGTTAAATCTTCGCAACAAGCAAACACCGCATGCAGATTTAGCAAAGTCATAGCAAATTTAGGATAACAAAAAGGCCTCATTCGAGGCCTTAATATTGAGAGTTAACTTACTTAAGCTCTTGTTCAAACAACTTGTAAATACGGCGATATTCGTCCAACCAACTCGATGGTTGGCGGAAACCGTGGGGCTCAACTGGATAAATAGCCGTTTCGAACATCGGCTTTTCCAGTTCAATTAAACGCTGCACCAGACGCACGCTATCTTGGAAGAACACGTTATCATCCATCACGCCACTCATAATAAGCAATGGCTTAGTCAGACCTTGGGCGTGCTCGATGGGCGAGCTGCGCTCATAGGCGATAGGATCAACATCTGGTGTATTCAAAATATTTGAAGTGTAAGGCGCATTGTAGTGTGCCCAATCCGCAACCGGACGCAGTGCAGCACCTGCTTGAAATAATTCAGGCTCTGTAAACAAAGACATAAAGGTTAAGAAGCCACCGTAAGAACCGCCATAGGTACCGACACGCTTAATATCGACATTGGCATTTTGGCCCATCCACGTCACACCATCTTTTAAGTCTTCGACTTCAGGATGCCCCATATTGCGATAAATCGCCGTGCGCCAATCGCGGCCATAGCCTTTAGAACCACGGTAATCCATATCCATCACCACATAACCTTGTTGAGTCAATAGGTTGTGGAACATAAACTCACGGAAGTAGCCACTAAAGCCATAATCGGCATTTTGTAAGTAACCGGCACCATGGTTAAAGATAACCGCGGGATATTTTTCGGCGCGGGATTTGTCATAACCCTGCGGCAAATAAACACGCGCATAAATCTGACCGGCACCATGGTTTGAAGGTACAGCGATCACTTCGGGCGCCTGCCATGGATATTGCTTAAAGGCATCGCTGGTATAGGAAGTCAGTTGTTTTAACTCACCGCCAATCGGCTGAATATAAAGTTCATTCGGTTGCGTGCGACGAGAAGCATTCAGCAGCAATTTAGCGCCATCAGGGCTCAAGCTGTAATCTAAATTACCGTCCCATTGGGTGAGTTGTTCGTTCTTGCCAGAGGTGAGATTCACGCGGTGAACATTATAAATCCCCGGACGGCTCTGGTTTGCTTTGTAGTAAATATAATTAGCATCAGGCGATAAAGTGATATCACTCACCACAAACTGACCTTGAGTCAAAGCGCGGGGCTTTTCGCCACTGGCTTTAAGATAAAGCTGGGAATAGCCTGTTTCTTCAGAGAGATAGTACAGACTGTCCGTACCGGGTAACCAACCAAATTGGTTATAGTCGTAGTTCACCCAAGCATCATCATGCAGGCGATGCTCGGTGATAAACTTGCCCTTTGCCAGATCGACACTGGCAATCCAGCGATCTTTGTTATCGGTCGCTTCGACCATCACCGCCAATTTGTTCTCAGACTCATGCCATTGAATCGCGCTTTGAGTCCAGCCCCAATCCTGCATCAGCTGGATTTTACGTGGAGCCTTAGTACTTTGATATGACTCACCTTTTGCTTTAGCGTTTTCACTCTTAACCTTAGCTAAAACGTCTTCATCGAAGCCGGTTAAGCCTTCGATAGTCACATCGATCTGTTTATGCGTATTTAAATCGAGCACCACAAAACGTTGGCCTGGTGGTGTATCTTCAGCTACACGGGCACGCACGGGCACAGGGTCGATATAGCCTTCGCTACCGAGGTAGTTTGGCATGATGTCGTGCTCACTGCTTCCGGTGTAATTCTTATCGGTTAAAGCGACAAACACATAGCGACCATCTGGCGATACGCTAATCTCCGACACGACTTCGGCATCCCCTAAATACCAAGTACTGGCAGCAAGGGTTGGGTCGCTCTTTTGTAGATCATTCTTAAACTGTTCTTTGGCTTTAGCATTTTCTTGCTGCAACGCCACATACTGGATGAGTCGGTGTTGTTGCTTGGCTAAATAACTGCTTGGATCTTTAACGCCTTCGGGCGCTTTAGCCATTTTAATTTCTGCCAACTGCTCCACTAATCCACTGTCTTGGTGGATTTGGAAAACATTATCCCCTTGCCAATAGGCGATATCGCCATTGTTAAGGTAACGCAGACCACTGATGGCGTTGCGCTGACGAGTAAGCTGGGTAATTTTGCCCGAGCTTAAATGCTTTACAAAAATGTTTCCTTGGTAGAGATAAGCCTTGTTGGTCTTAGTGGTATCTAATACACCAAACTGTTGATCGGCGGCGTGTAATTTATCGATAGCCAGTTCAACGGCGCGGCTGTCATTAATCCCCTGCTGATAGTAATTCCGTAGTGCTGATGCACTGGGTTGGCGAGCGAAAAACACACTTTGGCTGTCATCGCTCCAGTAAGCTTCCTTGGCGAAAATCCCCATCCAATCGGGGTTGGCCATGATTTGGTTCAAGGTAAGTTGTTGTGAAACTTGGGGAGGTTGAGCCAAAGGGACTTGATAAGCCGTTAGAGTCGCAGCGGGAGTCGCCGTTTCAGTTGAGGTGGCGGCGCAACTCGTTAATACCGCAATGGCTAACGCACTTAAACCCAAATGTCGCATTACGCTGTTCATTAATCCTTCCTTTTATTGTTATCGCAACCGCACGAGTACAAGGGCTCCCCTGTAGACTCGCAGACGGGCGTTGTTTTGCGGCAGTTATATCACAGTTAGGCGACATATTTGCTTAAAAGGAGGAGAAATCTTGTAACAAAGATTAGAGCTGAATTGCTCTTTTGGATTCAATCTAAGTCGATTGGGATAAAAAGTTCGCTAATAATTCATGACCTTGCTCAGTCAAAATCGACTCAGGGTGAAATTGCACACCAAAGAGCGGCAACTGCTTATGACTCATGGCCATGATTTCGAGCCCATGGGTCGGATCGTCAAACCAAGCGTCCAGCACAAAATCGTCAGGTACAGTATCGACAAGCAGCGAATGGTAACGGGTAACGGTTAATGGCTGATTTAACCCTTTAAACAGACGCTCGCCCGTATGGCTAATCGCACTGACTTTGCCATGCATCACACGCTGCGCTCGCACCACTTTAGCACCAAAAACCTGCGCCATAGCTTGATGCCCCAAACACACACCTAAAATCGGTAAACGCGTGGCGAAATGTTCAATGGCCGCAAGAGAAATACCCGCTTCATTGGGCGAGCAAGGGCCTGGAGAGATGACTAAATGACTCGGCGCTAACGCTTCGATCTCCTCAAGGCTGATTTCATCATTGCGTTTAACCACAATCTCTTGTCCTAACTGCTGAAAATACTGCACTAGGTTAAAGGTAAAAGAGTCGTAATTGTCGATCATCAGCAACATACAAAATCCATGGGCCCAAAGGGTAGGTCAGTGCAATTCAGGATGAAATGCGGCGCAAATGCTACCACAGCACTTGCTTGTGATTAAGCATTAAAAAAACAAAAAGCCAGTCGATTGACTGGCTTTTGATAGTATCGAACAGAGCTCAAATAACTTATTTGACTAAGGTTAAATGGCTACGACGCTTTGGAGGCTCGTCCTTGGGATCAGTTGGCTTCTCGGCAGTCTCGATAACAGACAAGGCCGATTCCGCTTCCTCTTCCACTAAGTACGCATCTTCAATGTCGAAGACAGTTCCTGCCCCATTTTCACGGGCGTAAATGGCCACTATCGAGGCCATTGGCAATAATACCTGCTGGGGTACACCACCAAAACGCGCATTGAACTCAACAAATTCATTACTAATTTGCAAATTGCCCACTGCGCTGGCCGCGATATTTAATACGATCTGGCCATCCTTCACGTACTGCTGTGGAACTTGAGTACCTTTGACAAAGGCATCAACGACAACGTGAGGCGTTAATTGGTTGTCCATCAACCAATCGTAGTAAGCCCTGAGTAAATAAGGACGATTTGGAGTCAACGCTTTCATTACATTCCCATGCGCATTTCGCGTTCAGCTTCAGTCAACGAAGCTTTAAATGATTCACGTTCGAAAATACGTGTCATGTAGGCTTTGATGTCTTTCGCTACACGGCTGTCTAACTCGATACCTAATACAGGTAAACGCCATAATAGTGGGCCGAGGTAACAATCCGCTAAACCGAATTCTTCGCTCATAAAGTACGGCATTTCACCAAATACAGGCGCGATTGACAGTAAGCTTTCAGTCAGTTCTTTACGGGCGGCTTCAACGCGGTCACCTTTACGAATACGCGCAACCAGTGAATACCAATCAGTATCAATGCGATGCATCATCAAACGGCTTTGACCGCGAGATACTGGGTAAACAGGCATCAGCGGTGGATGAGGGAAACGCTCATCCAAGTATTCCATAATGATGCGTGACTCATAAAGTACGAGCTCACGATCTAATAAGGTAGGCACTGAGTTATAGGGATTTACTTCGAGTAAATCCTCAGGCATTTCATTTGGGTCGACCTGTAAAACATCAACAGTAACCCCTTTCTCAGCTAACACGATACGGACTTGATGGCTATAAAGATCATCAGCACCTGAAAACAGTGTCATGACAGAGCGTTTGTTGGCAGCAACAGCCATTGATACCCTCCAGAGTCGAAATAAAACAAAAGTAAACGAGGGGCAAAGCCCCCCGTTTACACTATGCGGATACTATATTTTACCCGTTATTGGTGCCTAGTGTACATCTTTCCAGTACTCTTTCTTCAAGAGGTAGGCCACAATAAAGAAGATAAACAAGAATCCGAGCACCCACCAACCTAAAGCTTGACGCTCTAACTTAACGGGTTCTGCCGAATAGACTAAGAAGCCCGTGATATCACGAACTGCTTGGTCGTACTCTTCTGCATTTAACTTACCACCAGAGACCACAATAGTGCCATCTTCTTGCTTAACAGGTGTGCCTTGCAGTTCTTCAAGAACGTGTGGCATACCCACAGATGGGAATACAGTATTGTTTACGCCGAATGGACGGCTTGGGTCTTTGTAGAAGCCTTTTAGGTATGAATACACCCAATCTTCGCCACGAACACGTGCGACTAAGGTTAAGTCTGGTGGTGTTGCACCAAACCACTTAGCCGCATCTTTTGGTGGGATTGCGTTTTGCATCAATTCACCAATTTTTGCATCGGTGAACATATACTTGCTACGCATATCATCGGCAGAAATACCGAGATCATTCGCCACTCGCTCATAGCGTTGATACTGCGTGCTATGACAACCAGAACAATAGTGTTGGAACATATCCAAACCACGTTCTAAAGAAGCCTTATCATGCAGATCAACATTGGCATCTTCCAAATGGACATGTCCGCCAGCAGCAATTGCCAAGGTCGGCAACAAGGCAACTAATGCAATGAATAATTTTTTCATTAGTGTGTCAACCTCGCTGGAACAGGTTTAGTTTTCTCATTTTTGCTGTATACCCACAGCGCCACAAAGAAACCAAAGTAAGTGAAAGTAAATACCTGCGCAACTATCGTCAGTGTTGGTGAAGCAGGAACGACACCTAAGTAACCTAACACAATGAAAGACACTGCAAATTGAGCAATATTTAACTTATGCAGCGTACTACGGTAACGAACTGACTTCACTTTACAGCGATCGAGCCAAGGCAACACAAACAGTACGCCAATCGACAGCCCCATCATAATTACGCCACCCAATTTATCCGGAACAGCACGTAAGATGGCGTAGAAAGGAGTGAAGTACCATACTGGCGCAATATGCTCTGGTGTCTTCATTGGGTTAGCCGCTTCAAAGTTTGGCTTCTCAAGGAAGTAACCACCGCCTTCAGGGATGAAGAACAGTACGTAACAGAACACAATCAGGAAGCCCGCAACGCCCATAATATCTTTAACGGTGTAATATGGGTGGAATGGAATGCCATCAACTGGCCAACCATTTTCGTCTTTGTTCTTCTTGATTTCGATACCGTCTGGGTTGTTTGAACCCACTTCGTGCAGAGCAATTAAGTGTAAGAACACTAATACCACTAACACTAATGGCAATGCGATAACATGCAATGCAAAGAAACGGTTCAGCGTTGCGCCAGAGATCACGTAGTCACCACGGATCCACAGGGTTAAGTCATCACCAATAACAGGGATTGCACCGAACAGAGAAATAATTACCTGTGCGCCCCAGTAAGACATTTGTCCCCATGGCAGCAAGTAGCCCATAAAGGCTTCAGCCATCAGTACGAGGAAAATCAACATACCGAATAACCACAGCAGTTCTCTAGGCTTTTGATATGAACCGTAAATCAGACCACGGAACATATGTAAGTAGATCACCACGAAGAAAGCAGAAGCGCCGGTGGAGTGCATATAACGCAACAACCAGCCGTACTCTACGTCACGCATGATGTATTCAACAGAAGCAAAAGCGCCTTCTGCTGTTGGTACATAGTTCATGGTTAGCCAAATACCTGTCAGCAATTGGTTAACCAATACCAACATTGCTAGCGAACCGAAAAAGTACCAAAAGTTAAAGTTAGTTGGCGTAGCATACTGACCCACGTGACGGTTATAAGTCGCCGTCATTGGGATGCGAGCATCGATCCAATTAATTAAATTCTTAACCATTACGCCACTCCTTTATCTACACCGATGATAACGGTGCCATCATCAACATATTGATGTGGAGGGATAACTAGGTTCAATGGAGCTGGAACGCCTTGGAACACGCGGCCCGCCATATCGAACTTAGAACCATGACATGGGCAGAAGAAACCAGAAGTCACACCTTGAACTTGCTCAGCAAATGAATCTGGCAAATAAGTGGGTGAACATCCTAGGTGGGTACAAATACCGACGGCAATAAAATACTCTGGCTTAATTGAGCGCAGAGGATTAGTTGCATATTCAGGCTGCTGCATTTCAGCAGAAGCTGGATCTCTTAATTGAGCATCGTGTGTTGGCAGTTCATTGATCACGGCTTCAGTGCGACGAACAACCCATACAGGTTTTCCTCGCCACTCAACACGGATCAGCTGACCTGGCTCTACTTTACTGATATTTACTTCGACCGGTGCACCTGCAGCTTTCGCCTTGGCACTCGGATTCCACGACTTGATGAAAGGAACCGCTACAGCGACGGCACCAGCACCACCTACTACGGCGGTTGCGGCTGTCAGGAATCTGCGACGTCCGGTATCGACTGGCGCATTGCTCATCCACTTATCTCCCAGAGGGTGTTGGAATTTTTATATTTCAAAGACTTTTTGCCCTTTAGTTATCACCATGGACAAAAATCGAAGTTTGAAGCGGGGCTCATTATAGCTAAAAATTAGAAGCAGATCATAGTGAAAACACGCAAGTAAGTTAGGGAGATTGCGTGTTTTTTAAGAAGTGGATAAAAAAAGCACAGCTATTAAGCAATTTTATCTGTTTTGGGAGCATATTGACGGTCAGATACGCATAAACCATGTATTGCTAATATAAGTTTAGCGTTAACTTTGTCACTTGCTGTTTTTTTGTTTGGATAAAAAAATGGGTTCCTATTATAGGAACCCATTCTGAGCGATTTCGAGTCGCTTATTTTTTCGCAGCGCTGCTCTTCATGTATTTGAAGAATTCGCTATCTGGCTCTAACACCATAACGTCTGAACTTCCGGAGAAGCTCGCACGATAAGCATCTAAACTACGCAAAAAGCTAAAAAATTCAGGATCTTTGTTATAAGCATCCGAATAAATTTTTGCAGCTAATGCATCACCTTCACCACGAATGGTTAAGGCTTTACGCTCTGCTTCCGCAATTTTAACAGTAACATTGGCATCAATCGTAGCGCGAATAATTTCAGATTGCTCTTTACCTTGAGCACGGTGCTCTTTAGCCACCGCTTGACGCTCAGCGCGCATACGTTGGTAAATACTGTTACTCACGTTTGCGGGTAGGTTGATCTGCTTAACACGCACGTCAACAACTTCAATACCTAAATCTTTAGCACTCTCAGCAGCATTCGCTAACGCGTTATTTTGTAACTCATCACGCTGCCCAGAAACGATCTCTTTGATCGTACGACGACCAAACTCGGTACGTAAATCGTTGTTGATCTTACGTTGCAGCAAGGTCTCAGCATTCGATTTAATCCCTCCATTAGTAGAGAGGTAGTATTTTTCGAAATCAAAAATACGCCACTTCACATAGGAGTCGACCATTAAGTCTTTTTTCTCAGAGGTGACGAAACGATCTGCAGCACCATCTAAGGTTTGGATACGCGCATCAAGCAACTTCACTTTATCGATCACAGGTACTTTAAAGTGTAAACCTGGGCCGAAAACACGTGTTACTTGTTTGCCATCAACTTTATCTTTAACGATTTCGCCAAAGCGCGCCACAATCGCACGTTCGCCTTCGTTAACCACCATCACAGATGACAAACCAATGCCTAATATAACGGCGATCAGAACAATACTTAATCTACCCATGAATTACTCCCTCCCCTGGCGAGCACGTTCCTCGCGAGATGGGCGTTCACTCAAAGGCTCACCAATGCGTGTCGTTGAAATAGATGAAGAATTGACATTCTGTTGAGGTTTAGGCTCAACGTCTGGCATAGTCGCAGGCTTCTCTTTCATTAACTTGTCTAGTGGCAAATACATTAAATTGCCGTTGTTTTTAGCATCGATAATGACTTTGTTAGTGTCAGTCATCACCTGTTGCATTGCATCGAGATACAAACGCTTACGGGTCACTTCAGGTGCAGCTTGGTATTCAGGTAAGAGCAACTCGAAACGAGCCACTTTACCGCGCGCCTCTAAAATTTCACGTTCTTTATAAGCATTAGCTTGTTGCGCCATGCGCTCGACCTCACCACGTGCTTTCGGTTCAATCTCACGGGCATAGGCTTCAGCCTCACGAATAAAGCGTTGTTCGTCTTCTTGCGCTGAAATGGCATCGTCGAATGCATCTTTCACTTCTTCAGGCGGACGCGCTGGCAAGAAGTTAACGTCAACAATAGCCAAGCCCAACTTGTACGGCTCAAGAATGCGTTCTAATTCTTTCCAAGTATCGCGACGAATAGCATCACGGCCTGTGGTCAGAATATCGTCCATCTTGTTGTGACCAATGACATAGCGCAGCGCACTGTCAGTGGCTTCACGTAAACTGGCATTGGCGTCTACCGCACTAAAAAGATAGGCATACGCATCAGAAATACGATATTGCACGTCTAGCTCAACCTTCACGACGTTTTCATCGGAAGTTAACATGCTGCCAGACGATGGCACAGAGCGAACTGATTGCACGTCAACAGGATAAATTTCATCGATAAACGTTGGTTTCCAGTGAAGACCCGGTCCCACCTCACCATTATGTTGACCAAAACGCAACGCTACGCCACGTTCAGCTTCTTTAATGGTGTACAAACCCGAAAGTCCCCAAACAACAAAAGCGATGGCAAGAATGATGATTAAGCTAAAGGAACTCAAGTTCTGGCCTGAAGAGCCATTACCGTTGCCGCCAAAGCGTTTTGAAAGATTACGAAAAACCTCATCAAGGTCCGGTGGTCCTTTGTCGTTACCACCTTTATTTCCCCAAGGATCATTACCCTTGTTACCGGGCTCGTTCCAAGCCATTTAGCACTCCATAAGTGGATGAAATAAATTAGATTATTAACAAACAGCCTTTTCTATCGACGGATCGAAGATAAAGGTTTCTAACTCACCCTGACTCTGTTTAGCTAATCGGCGCCAATCGGCATCCGATAAACGAACAGACAAAATACAGTTCCCCAGATCGTCGTACTCTTTCTGCTGTATCGCATCCAGTCGATAAAACTGGCCAAGATAATGTCCAGCAGTTGCCGGAATTCTAAGTGTAAACTCATGAATAACTTCACCAATTAGCTCGGTGATCGCCTTCAGGAGCAGATCAAATCCCAAACGCTTATGTGCCGAAACCCAGACTCGTACAGGCTTACCGCGGTCATCATATTCGATACGCGGCGTTACATCTTCAAGCAAGTCAATTTTATTACAAACAATCAGTTGCATCACTTCATCGGCATCGATGTCTTTCAGCACTGATTGCACTTGCTCAAAATTATCCGCCATATTTTCATCTGCACAATCAACAATATGCAGTAACAACTCTGCTTGACGCGTTTCTTGTAATGTCGCTTTAAATGCGGCGACAAGATCATGCGGCAAATGGCGGATAAAACCTACAGTGTCCGCTAATATCACGGCACCGTCGGGCAGATCTAACTTTCTCAATGTGGGATCAAGTGTGGCAAATAGCTGGTCGGCTGCATAAACATCTGATGAGGTTAAGGCATTAAACAGCGTTGACTTGCCGGCATTGGTATAACCCACTAATGAGACGGTTGGCATATCACTACGCTTACGGGCGCGGCGACTCTGCTCACGTTGTTTATCAACACGCTCTAAACGCTTATTGATATTTTTAATGCGCCCCCTGAGCAAACGTCTATCGGTTTCGAGCTGGGTTTCCCCTGGACCACGTAAACCAATACCACCCTTTTGGCGCTCAAGGTGAGTCCAACCACGCACTAGGCGAGTCGACATGTGGCGCAATTGCGCTAGCTCCACCTGTAACTTACCTTCATGGGTCCGAGCTCGTTGGGCGAAAATATCCAAAATCAGAGAGGTCCTGTCCAATACTCGGCACTGACACACCAGTTCAAGGTTTCGCTCCTGAGCGGGACTCAAGGCGTGATTGAAAATAACCACATTCGCCTCGGTGGCAGCCACTAAAGCGGCTAACTCTTCGGCTTTACCAGAACCAATGAAAAACTTACGGTCTGGTGAACGTCGACTTCCAGTAATGACCCCGACTGAGCGCGCTCCAGCTGATTCGACTAATAGCTGTAACTCGACTAAGTCTTCTCGGCGTTCCTCATCGGAAAAGTCGATATGGACAAGAACCGCTGTTTCTCCCGCCTCATAACGATCAAACAAGAAGCAGACTCCTTAACTAAACCTTATTCGCCACTTGGCATATCGTCTTGCGCACCATATCCGCCCTGAGCATTTTGGTGACCAGCAACGTTAAATGGGCGAGCAGGAACAACAGTAGAGATAGCGTGTTTGTAAACCATTTGGCTCACAGTGTTTTTCAACAGAATGACAAACTGATCAAACGACTCTACCTGTCCTTGGAGTTTAATGCCGTTTACCAAGTAAATTGATACAGGAACGCGCTCGCGACGTAGTGCGTTCAAAAATGGGTCTTGTAAAGATTGCCCCTTAGCCATTTTATTATTTCCTTTTTAATTTATATAAAAATAAATCGATACCAGTGAAGTTTTTTGTTTAGTTTTAGTATTATACAGCAAGGGCTAATAAGCTAGCGGCATTGACGCATAAGTGTAACTAAATTCCCCTCAGCACCACTTTCCAGCCAATTCAACTCTGGCCAACTACGCAACCATGTTAATTGACGCTTAGCTAATTGCCTAGTAGCGGCAACGGCTTTTTCGACCATAGTATCATGGTCAAATTCACCATCGAGATATTGCCAACATTGTCGATATCCCACGCAACGCATTGAGGGTAAATCTAAATGTAAGTCATCTCTCGCTTTAAGCTGGGCTACCTCATCAATAAAGCCTTGCTCTAACATTATGCGAAAGCGCTGTCCGATTAACTCATGCAGCACTTTACGCTCACGGGGGGCAATGGCAAATTGCACCACATTATAGGGTAAAGGAGCCGACTTGGTCATTGTTAACTCAGTCAGGCTCTTACCGCTTATTCTATAGACTTCTAACGCTCTTGAAAGCCTTTGTGGATCATTAGGATGAATTCTTTCTGCCGATACAGGATCTATCTCCCTTAATTGATCGTGCAGTGCTTCCCATCCGTTTGCATCCGCCTCGGCTTGAATATCGGCGCGGATAGCCTCATCAGCACTTGGTAGCGGAGATAATCCCTCCAACAGAGCCTTAAAATACATCATGGTTCCGCCCACTAATAAAGGGGTCTTTCCCATGCTGATAATCTGTTCAATCTCGCGCAGCGCATCAGCTCTAAAATCGGCAGCCGAATAACTTTCGCTTGGATCGCGAATATCAATCAGGCGGTGTGGACCTCTAGCTAATTCCTCTGCCGAGGGCTTAGCACTGCCGATATCCATACCACGATAGATTAATGCTGAATCAACCGAAATAATTTCGCAATTATGCTTTTCGGCTAATTCGAGAGCTAAAGCCGTTTTTCCTGACGCCGTTGGCCCCATCAAAAAAACCACTTTAGGTTGTAATTCTTTATTCAATTGCTTGCTCTTCTAGCCACGATTGCCAAGGTAAGGATACTGCTTTACTGGCTATTTGCTGTCTTTTCTCTTCTGTTAACTGGCAATAGGCCACCCAAATATCGGGGGCCGAGATAAATCCAGTTAAACTCTGTTCAGCCAACCATATTGCCAGAGCATTAGGTGCAGGAGCTTCAAAACGTAGCGATTGTAACCACTCAGGTATTACCCTCGCTAACTGGCAGTCCCTCAGATATGGGGGCACTTTTTTAATAATCAACTGCTGATAGCGAATTGTTAGCTCTAATCCTAGTTGGCGGATAAGTGTTGCATGTTCGTCAAGCAACGATGACCAATCAGTATCAGCCGCTACCGATACTGGCATCAATAAAGGCTGCCCAATCAACCCTGTAGCCAGTTTCGTTTCAATTTCATGGCTGCGGGTTGCTAATGCCACCGACTCAATACGTAATAAACTTAATTTTGGCCCATCAGTAAATACCCAAAATTGTCCATCGAGTATCGATGGCATAGGTAAAGCGGGTTGATAAGCCTTGTCCTGTACGCTGTAAGATGGGGTTTGCAGTAAAGCGCCGTAACTGGCAATCGCAGTCTTTGAAGGTAATTCAGTACGTTGACGAGACTCCCCTGCGGAACCACTGCGCGTTTCCCTTGGCACACTCATACTACCAAAGGCGTTGCTTTGAACCGCAGTACCTGTGCGCATTTTAGGCATGTCGCTAGAGCGATATTCGACAACACGCGCCTCAGCCTGACGCTCTCCAGTGGTATCGGTCCCTAGATAATTAGCGTCAGATCCCGTGGATTGAAGTTCAAAAGCAGCAGACTCTGTCGCGGACCTTACATAAGGAGATGAGTCATCAATCTGTGGTGAATGTGGCTCAAAACGGAGCTCACCCGCTTCCTCTAACGCGGATTGCAGCGCCTGTAAAATATAATCATGTACATAACGACTTTGATGGAATCGCACTTCATGTTTCGCCGGATGCACGTTCACATCCACCTGGTGGGGATCGATATCCAGCATCAGCACATAGCCGGGTTGTTCTACTTCGGCTTTTTGCGCAAATGCTTGGCGCACCGCATGATTGACTAAACGATCGCGCACTAAACGGCCATTGACATAAAAGTAATGGGTATCGGTTAACACTGTTGACCAGGGCGATTGCAAATAACCACTCAAACGTAAATCATCGTGTTGGCATTCAACCCGCAGCGCCTCATCTGCAAACGGCCGACCAGCGACTTGAGTCAATCGCTGTAAATATTGCGACTCATTCATCGCCGGGCGATAGTTGCGCACGGTTTTGCCGTTGTGTGTAAGGGTAAAATGGATATCCCCTCGAACCAAAGCAATTCGTTTTAACCATTCATCGATATGGGTAAATTCGGTTTTATCGCTTTTTAAAAAACGCCTGCGGGCTGGCGTATTAAAAAATAGATCGACGACTTCAATGGTTGATCCCACCGGATGCGCCGCAGGCATGACTTTAACCGCCATCTCGACGCCTTCAGCGTAGGCTTGCCAAGCTTCGCTTTGCTCAGCTGTGCGTGATGTCAAGGTTAAACGGGAGACAGAGCTGATACTCGCTAATGCCTCGCCGCGGAAACCAAAACTGAGGATGGCTTCAAGATCATCAAGGGAATGCAGTTTCGAGGTGGCATGGCGCGACAAGGCTAATGCTAATTCCTCCTTGGAGATACCTGAACCATTGTCACGGATCTTAATCAGCTTACTGCCGCCCTTATCGATTTCAATATCGATACGGCTGGCTCCAGCATCTAAGCTGTTCTCCACGAGCTCTTTCACCACAGAGGCGGGTCTTTCGACAACTTCACCGGCGGCGATTTGGTTCGCTAATTGCGGCGGAAGGATTTGGATCCCCATAGACTTCATCCTATTAGCTCTCAGGAATCACGAGTGTTTGCCCAAGCTGAACAACATCGGTCTTCATGCCATTGGCGCGAATAATACTGGCCATAGGGACTTTATAACGCTGGGCTATTGCAGAAAGCGACTCACCGCGGCTCACCTTATGTTTAACGGTACCAGCTGATTTACTGCTGGATTTAACAGTTGAACCAGAAGTGTTTTTCTTCGCTAAAAGTGTATCTGCTGGCGGATTATTTTGGAAATAACGATTAACCCCCTTATAAATTGCAGTGGCAATGCTTTCTTGATGACGGCTACTGCTCAGCAAACGCTCTTCCTTCGGATTCGAGATAAACCCTGTTTCCACTAAAATTGAAGGAATGTCAGGGGATTTCAATACGGCAAAACTGGCCGATTCTGGGCGGCTCTTATGCAGCTCAGTCACAGCACCTAAATCTTTTAAAATATCCCCAGCAACCGAGTGACCAATGGCCATAGAGCTGTTCATCGACATATCGAGTAAGGTCATTGCAAGATACTGTTCATTATCAGTATTTTGAATAATTTCCCCGGCACCCCCCAGCAATTCTGAGTGTTTCTCTTTTTGCTCTAACCAACGACCAATTTCACTGTTTGCACGGCGCATCGACAATACCCACACGGACGCCCCGCGAGGATTGGGCGATGTGAAAGCATCCGCATGGATAGAAATCAGTAGGTCGGCCTTACTATTGCGGGCAAGCTCAGAGCGCCGATTTAAATTAACAAAGTAGTCACCACTGCGGATCATCACGGCACGCATTCCTGGGGTGTCGTTAATTTTACTGGCAAGGCGCTTTGAAATTTCAAATACGACTTTTTTCTCATAAAGACCGGATGGCCCAATCGACCCCGGATCGTCACCACCATGTCCAGCATCAATTGCAATCACAATATCTCGAGAAGCTTGAACGCTTTGAGTGACATTTTTTTTGACTGGAGTTGAACTCACGGCCGATAGCTCTGCTGTGACGCTTTTATCCTCTAAGTCGACCACTAGACGATTGCCATAGGGTGCCGTCACGGGCAGCGAAAACAAATTTGGATTTAATGGCTTAACCAAATCGATAACCAGTCGCAAATCCCCTTTCGTAGGGGATTTACTGACCCGAATCCCTTTAACTAACTTACTGTTGTTATCAACATTTTTCAGATTCAGTTTCGTCGATGCCTTTTTTAGGTCGACCACTAAACGATTAGGTCCATCGAGGGTAAAGTAGCTGTAATTGGGTACTTCGCTCAAATCGAACACGATTCGCGTCGACTCGGGAGCTGCCCAAATGCGCACACTTTCGAGCTGGTTTGCCGCTTGGGCTACCACTGCAAAAAATGTGCACAGTAAAAGAATAATACCTTGAAAGTAATGCTTATTTTTAGTCATCTTTGTTTTTATTTTATCGCGGCTAATAGCGTTTTACCTGAATCAGTTAAGGCTCGAATGTGGATTTCACGTCCTTGATAAACATAATTTAAATGCAGGTGAATATCGGCATCGGGTAACAACCCTTCACCTTTGTCGGGCCATTCTACGATGCACAGGCTACTGTTGGTGAAGTAATCACGAATCCCCATAAATTCAAGTTCTTCTGGATCGTTTAACCGATACAAATCAAAATGATAAACTTGGACACCATCGAGTTCATAAGGTTCAACTAGCGTGTAAGTTGGACTTTTTACTGCACCTTTATGCCCTAATCCTTGAATTAACCCTCGACTTAGAGTGGTTTTACCTGCCCCTAAATCCCCCGTCAAATACAGAGTCAAAGGCGCTTGAATATGGCGGGCCAATTTTTGCCCAACTGCAATAGTCTCGTCTTCGTTATTTAATTGAAAGGTTAACTCTGTCATTTCCGCTTATATCACTGCTGTTATTGATGGAGGAAGCAACTTAAGCGGGGTAGTATCGCCGCACTTAAGTCTCACAGCGCCTAGAGTAAATCACTATTTACTAATTGGCGAATAAAAGGCATCAAATCGCTGGCTAACATCCCCCGTTCACCTTGTACCGCAGCAAGATCCGCAGCACAACCATGAACAACGACTCCAACCACAGTCGCCTGCATGTTATCCATCCCCTGAGCCATCAGTGCGCCTATAATACCAGATAACACATCACCGCACCCACCACTCGCAAGTCCGGGGTTGCCAACTGGCGCCACGACCATCTGCTTACCATCAAAAATGACTGTGCCAGCGCCTTTAAGCAGTACTACTCCACCGTATTTTTGCTGTAAGGCACGTACTGCAGCAAATCTGTCCTGTTCAATCTCGGCCACATTGCATCCTAACAGCCGCGCGGCTTCACCAGGGTGGGGCGTAAGCACCCAGTTGGTTTGTCTGCGAGGTTCATTGCTGAGTAAATTCAAAGCATCAGCATCGAGTACGCAGGGTTTATCACTTAACCCCGCAGCTTTAAACAAGTTATAGCCCCAATCATGTTTACCTAAACCAGGGCCAAGCACGACCACCTGAGCCCAACCAAGGCGCAGATACACCTCCATATCGACCAGCTCGCAGCCCCAAAACATTAACTCAGGGCGAGACACATTTACGGTAAGTTGATGCTCTGGCCTGCTGATCACTGTGACTAATCCAGCACCCGCACGCAAACACGCCTCACTAGCAAGGCGAATCGCTCCTGCCATCCCAAAATCACCACCAATCAGCGTCACTTTACCCGATTGACCTTTGTGGCTATCCCTTGCTCTGGCGGCAAAATAGCTTTTTAAAATCTCACCGCCCACTCGAGTCGCATTTGGCGTCTTAAAAAATGGCGTCAATCCCAGATCGGCAAAGGCAAGATGACCGCAATAATGCCTTGCCTTACTGGTCAGCAGGCCTTGTTTCAAACCGCCAAAGCACAAGGTCAGATCAGCCATCACTGCAACTTGAGCAACAACACCTGTATCGGCAACGATCCCTGAGGGAAGATCTAAACTAAGCACCCAAGCATCGCTCTGATTAATCGCTTGGATAAGTGCGGCAACCTCCTCACGCACATCACCATGAACACCCGTCCCGAGCAACCCATCGATAAGCATTGGCGCCTGCAAGATCGCATCGATATTGGGAGAGTCGGCTATACCGCCTTGATTTAGATAGGCCGAAAGTGCTTGTTCAAATTCAGGCGTTCCTTTGGTCTTGAGTAAGAAAACCATGACCTTATGCCCGGCCTCTAAGGCAAGGCGTGCACAAACTAAGGCATCGGCACCATTATTTCCACTGCCTGCGAGTACCAGTAATGGCATAGACTCAAGCCTAGGCTGACGCGCTATCTGCGTAGTTAAACAGTCAAACGCAGCACGCCCAGCACATTCAACCAATTGATATAATGTAGTTTTACCTTCTGAAACTGCAAGCAGTTCGGCTGCTCTCACCTGCTCCTGAGTAAAAAGCGCTGTGGGTAAACTCGATAAATCTTGTGCCATAGAGGATCTCCTGCGCGACAAAATAACAAAAGGGCTGCCACCCAAGACAGCATGTACATGGGAAAGCACTAAACGTTTCAAGGCCAAATCAACCAATGAGATCAAGAAAGTAGCAAAAACCACCTACAAAAGTTATGACGTAAATCAGATGCCATGCAAAAAGCAGCAAAATTGGATAATGTTGACAATGCATAAAAACAACAAAGCCAGCGAGTTGCTGGCTTTGGGATAATTCACACTAACACAACTAAAATGTCGATAAATTAGATATCATCCATCCGAATGGTGCTGTGCACTAAACGTTGCTGCTGGATTTTCTCAACGCGAATTAACCCCTCTAAAGCTGTGCGTGCATCTTCTGCGGTGGTTGAGTTAACGGTTTTTTCTAGTAACCCAATCAAACGATTTTCTAAGTCGAGGTGTAGATTCAACACATCATCTTCACTCATGTTCGCTGGCAACATAGTGTCTTGACAACGCTTAGTAAAATCTTCAAATACAAAGTCTTTATACCAAGTATCTAATACTCTTACGGGTGCCTCATCCATATAATCACGCAATTTTTCAGCGACATGTTTTTGATGAGATTCAAAATACTCCAGCATCATCTTCACGCGGGCTGAGTCGGCCTGATTGTTTAGTCGGCCATAGAGTTGCGCCATATCTAAGCGGCAGTTCGCCACATACTCAAGTAAATCACGTAATTGTTGAATACGCATATAATGCACTCCAATGTTAAGCCAACAACTTGGCGCTATTTTTTTGTCTGGATTCATTATGTAAGCAAAAACGTTGTGAATAGTTGAGCAAGATCATAATTTGCCCTTCATGGTGCCATCTAATTTAGGAAATCTTAAAGAAGCAAGGCCCAGATCACGCATTAACCTTGCTGTTTTATTTTTTACAAAATAGAAAACATCATCGGCAACAGCCGCAGAGCCAATGAATACTGTCCGCACTGAACCGCATTAGCATTAAAAATAACCTTGAAAACAAAGGTTAATAAGCTGCGGCTATGAAAGTACTAAAAAGTGCTTGGAACAATCAACAACGGAACAAACATGCTAAGCATACAAAAGAGCAAAATTGCGCCATTTCAGTTGTAAACTATCTGTTTCAAATGAAGAAAGCTTATGGGGGAATTTTGAGAAAAATTGGAGCGACATATCGGGTTCGAACCGATGACCTATACCTTGGCAAGGTATCGCTCTACCAACTGAGCTAATGTCGCATTTACATTTTAAGACTGTAACCGTCTGAAATTGGAGCGACATATCGGGTTCGAACCGATGACCTATACCTTGGCAAGGTATCGCTCTACCAACTGAGCTAATGTCGCATAATTTTGTATTTAATGACTTGGTGAATCACTAAATTTGTATTTGGAGCGACATATCGGGTTCGAACCGATGACCTATACCTTGGCAAGGTATCGCTCTACCAACTGAGCTAATGTCGCATATCCTGCATTTAATGACTTGGTAAATCACTAAATTTGTAATTTGGAGCGACATATCGGGTTCGAACCGATGACCTATACCTTGGCAAGGTATCGCTCTACCAACTGAGCTAATGTCGCCTTTATTTATTTGACTAGACAATCATGCCCGCATCAAAAAGTTGAGGCCGCATTATATGAAAAATTTATGCGGCTGCAACCCCTTCTTGCAGATTTATCTGCTGATCGGTCAAATTTTAAATACTTTGCTACGGTAATACTGCAATTCCGCTATCGACTCTTGGATATCTTGCAAAGCTTGGTGAGTGTTTTGCTTTTTGAAACCCGACATGGTTTCAGGGCTCCAACGTTTCACTAACTCTTTAACCGTGCTTACATCGAGGTTGCGGTAATGGAAGTAATCCTCCAGCTCGCGCATGTAGCGGTTTAAAAAGCGACGGTCTTGGCCCACGCTGTTACCGCACATTGGTGAGGCGCCCTTAGGTACGTATTGCTCTAAAAATGCGATGGTTTGAGCAACAGCCTCTGCTTCGTTTACTTGGCTGGCGCGGACTCTCTCAATCAGTCCCGATTCACCATGGTGTTTTTGGTTCCAATCATCCATAGCCGCTAATACTTCATCCGATTGGTGAATCGCAATCACAGGTCCCTGACCGATAATATTGAGTTCTTGGTCAGTGACTAAGGTAGCAATTTCAATGACTCTATCCACATCGGGTTCTAACCCTGTCATTTCGAGATCGATCCAAATGAGATTATTCGCGTCTGCCGCCATAATTGCGCCTTATCATGTCTGTTAGCCTAAATTCAGGCTTTTTTATTCAAGAGTGTGTATCATACTGCTTTTTTGAAACACAAAAAATCACCTAATTGACGAAGATAAATCAGTGAGTAAAAAGAAACCCCTAAGCCAAGGCCAATTACGCCGTATGCGCGCCAATCACGAGAAACGCCTCAATCGTGACAGTGGTGATAAAAATACGCCTGAGTTACAGGATAGCTCACTCGGCCCAGAACTGAGCGGTACTGTCATATCTCGCTTTGGCCAACATGCCGATATTGAAACTGAAGACGGCCAGATTGTGCGCTGTAATATTCGCCGCACCATTAGCAGTTTAGTCACTGGCGATAAAGTGATTGTACGCTTAGCCATTGAAAGCCAAGCTAATAGTGGCATAGCAGGCATTGTGGAAGCAGTACATCCAAGACGCTCTTCACTCTCACGCCCCGATTTATATGATGGCGTGAAAATTATCGCCTCGAATATCGACCAAATTTTGATTGTGTCGTCGGTGTTACCTAGCTTTACCACCCAAATTATTGACCGTTACTTAGTCGCCGCTGAAGACACCGATATTCCGCCGATTATTATTTTGAATAAAATCGATTTGCTGACACCTGAAGATGCGCCCGCCATAGAGGAAGCCTTAAAGCGTTATCAAGATATTGGCTATCCGGTGTATAAGGTCAGCAGTAAATTAGGCGAAGGTCTGGAAACCATCAAAGCCCTGCTCAAGGATAAAGTGAGTGTGTTTGCGGGTCAGTCAGGTGTGGGGAAGTCTTCACTGGTCAACGCCTTACTGCCGGAAGCCGAACTGCTCGTCGGTGATGTCTCAGGCAACTCCGGGCTTGGGCAACACACCACCACTACCGCTAAATTACTGCATTTACCCAGTGGCGGTGATTTAATTGATTCCCCCGGCGTACGCGAATTTGCCCTTTGGCATTTGCCTGCGCAGCGTGTTGGTTGGTGTTTTATTGAATTTCGCGACTTTTTAGGTGGCTGTAAATTCCGCGACTGCAAGCACGGTGACGATCCTGGCTGCGCCTTAAAAGCCGCCGTCGATGCGGGTAAGATTAGCGAAGATCGCTTTAATAACTACCATCGTATTATCGCAAGCCTTGATGAACAGCGTCACGCTCGGCAATTCCGCGCCCAAAGCGATGAATAAGCGGAACAGCGAATAAATCAACCTAAAATAAGTCTCAACCTAAGTTGAGCCGCAAACGGAAAGGAACATAAATTGGATAAAGTGAAAATTGCGCTGCAGTACATGCTGCCAAAGCACCTGTTATCTCGCTTAGTCGGTAAACTTGCCGCTTCTGAAGCTGGCGCATTAACGACTGCCGCGATTAAATGGTTTATCAAGCAATATAAAATTGATATGAGCGAAGCGGCTCAGAGCGAACCTGAGGCTTATAAAAGCTTCAACGACTTTTTTACCCGCGCACTTAAGCCAGGTATTCGCCCCATCAATAGCGTGGCCAATATCATGGTGCATCCGGTTGATGGCGCAGTGAGCCAGCTAGGCCCCATCAAGGATGGCCGTATTTTCCAAGCAAAAGGTCATCACTACTCTTCACTCACCCTGCTTGGCGATCAAGCTGAAGATGCCAAACGTTTCGAAGGGGGGGATTTTGCAACTATTTATCTGGCTCCTAAGGATTATCACCGCATCCATATGCCGATTAAGGGCACTCTATCTAAGATGACCTATGTGCCGGGCGAGTTGTTTTCGGTTAACCCGTTAACCGCACGTCACGTCCCAGGACTATTTGCTCGTAACGAACGTGTAGTGGCGATTTTTGAAACCGAGCGAGGCCCGCTAGCCATGGTATTAGTCGGTGCAACTATAGTAGCCAGTATCGAAACCGTTTGGGCAGGTACAGTGACGCCGCCAACGGGTAAGCAAGTGTTCACTTGGGACTATCCAACAGTCGGGCCAGATGCCATCACCTTAGATAAAGGTGAAGAAATGGGCCGCTTTAAACTTGGCAGTACCGTTGTGATGCTGTTTGCAAAAGAGGCTATCGATACCTTTGCGGAAGGTGTTGAACCTGAAGCCGTGACGCGAATGGGTCAAGCCTTTGCCAATCTCAAAGACCTGCCATCTGCTGACTAAGCGCTTGGGCGGTTGATTTGAGCCAGACGGCGAAACCCTCGGGATTACTCGAATTACATTTGGCTGTGCTGATGTTTGGTGGCACGGCCTTGTTCTCAAAGTTAATTCCCTTAAGCGCACTCGATATCACATTCCTCAGATGTGTAGTTGCCGCATTTGTACTGGCTCTGCTGGTCAAATTTCGTGGTAAATACTTAAGTCTTGGGAGCAAAAAAGATTACTTAGTCGCTATCGGTTTAGGTGTCATCGTCAGTTTGCATTGGGTCACGTATTTTGCCGCGATGCAACTCTCCTCGGTTGCCATCGGTATGATCGCCTTTTTTACTTATCCCGTCATGACAGTAATTGCCGAGCCGTTATTAACAGGCAATAAAATCAAGCTGATGGATATTATCAGCGGTATCTTGGTACTGATAGGCGTAGTGCTATTAATCCCCGAAGCCAATCTCGGTAACGACACTACCTTAGGTATTGCAATCGGTATCCTATCGGCGATGTTATTTACCGCTCGCAACCTGCTGCAAAAACGCTATTTTTCGCAATATAGTGGCCCACACGCCATGTTTTACCAAACCTTAGTGGCAGCGGTATTTCTTATGCCTTGGCATCAAACAGAGTTACACACTATCTCCCGCGAAACCTGGGGATTAATCCTGTTGCTCGGGGTGGTGTTTACCGCTGCACCCCATGCATTATTTACCTCAGCCCTAAGGCAATTAAGCGCTAAAACTGTTGGATTAGTGTCCTGCCTACAACCCTTTTACGGTGCGATGTTGGCATTATTGATCTTAGGTGAAGCACTAAATCTCAATACCCTCATAGGCGGAACTATCATCGTTGCTACCGCTATCTTTGAAACCCATCAATCCCACCAATCCCAGCGGCGAAAAAAGAACGTTTAAAACATACCAATCTTGGCCTAAGTTGGCTAAGATGAGTGCGTCTTTCGCCCCTAATTGCTTTTGCCTATATGCCACGTATTTTATTGTTCGTTATTGCTTTTTTCTCTTTTTCTCTCCATGCCAATTCGCCCTTGCAGTTGGATAAGCGCCTTGGTTTAAACAACCAAAATCAGCAACAAAATATCAGCATTGACGATCAAATTACTGAGCTTAAAAATAACATTGATAGGCTGGCGGCGAATGCGAGTAGCTTTCAGCAGGCTCAACTTGATTTTGAAAAAAATAAAAAGGTCATTAATCAAGGACTCAAAGAGGCTGCAGTCCAACTTAAACTGGATAAAGGCACAGCTCTTAACCAGCAAGCCTCAATGGCTTATTTGCGCTTGTCTGAGTTAAAAGAGAGCGAGACCGCCCTTGGTAACCAAGTCAACGAGCTATTGCAGCGCCATAACCTGCTGCCCTCCGTCATTGCCAATGCTAGGCAAAATGTGCTGCAAAATAAGAAAACGGAATTGGCGCCTATCGACACCCCTACGGGTGAATTGCAGCAAACGCAGCGGATTTTCTTCGAGCAAAGCCTTGCCACCCATGAGGCTGAACTCGCCAGCAGCCAAAAGCGCATCGAACTCACCCAACTACAGTTACAACTGGTGCGCCAACAACTGAGCCAACAGGAAGCCTTTATTGAAACCATCAATAAGGCGATAAATAAGCAGCGGCAGCGACAAACCGATGCAACCTTGGCCAAAAATCTCGTCGATACTGCAAAAGTCGTCGACCCAGTTACGCGCAATATCGCCGACACCAATCAGATCTATGGCCAAAAACTCCAAACCTTAACCTTGCAAATCAATAATGTGGTTGAGCAACAGGAACAGGCTGAACTGCAATATCAATCCCAAGCTAAGCAGTTGGCCAATATTCAAGAGCAAATCACTTGGGTCAAAATGAACTCCGCCTTTGGTGAACGTTTCTTGCAAATGTTGCAATCGTTACCCAAACCACCAAACCATGAAAAACTGCAAACCCTGATCGCTGATGCTCGCCTAGATAGATATCACCTAGAGCAACAGCAGGCGCTAAACGAACAAGAACTCGAGCAGACCAATCGCTACAGCGAGGTGCAAATTAAGCTACTGCTCTCACAACAAGCATTGCTCACACAGTTAATGCAAAGTTATGACCAATATCTGAGTGAACTAGGCAAACTAAAAGTTAGTTATCAGCAACTTAGCCAACAACATCTCACGCTAAAAAATACGCTTAATGAGCATCTTTTTTGGGTACCTAATGCCGCGAGCATTAACAAACTTTGGCTAACTGACGTTCAACGTAGCGCCCTGTGGCTTATCCAAGAGGCACAGTGGGGGCAACTTGGCAAAGCTTGGCAAGAGCAAAACGACTATTGGTCATGGTGGATCATTCTGTTGGTGCTTTGTTTAGTGATCCAAGATTTAATTAAACCTAAATTCAATCGGTTACTTGGTCACTATGCCACCTATGTTGGGAATGTTACTCAGGATAAATTTATCTATACCTTCAAATCCTTAGCCTTAAGCCTAGGTTACGCCTTAATCAAACCGTTACCGATTGTGGCGGCTGGATGGATATTTTATCAATCTGAGCGTAACTTTGTGCAGGCCGTTGGCATGGGAATTTTAGCAATAGGATTGGTTTACCTATTGTATCGCTTAATTTTTATTCTTGCCCTCGATAAAGGCGTCTTGGTCGGCCACTTCAAGCGCCCCTCAAAACTTATCCAAGCGGGTCAACTGCGACTAAAACACTTTGTCTTTGTCGCGAGCCCCTTACTTGGCATTATGGGATTTACTGAAATCCTCGATGCATCCCTTATCCGTAACAGCATTGGCCGCGGTGCATTTATCTGTTTTTGTGTCGTTTTATTCTTGTTATACAAGGATATTTTGCTCCTGAGCCGGCAAAATACCGATACTAAAAAAGACGGCAAAAACAAGCGATTAATCCAAAAAATGCTTTGGGCCTTATTGATTTCAGTCCCATTACTGAGCGCGGTGCTAGCGTTTAGAGGCTACTACTTCACCGCCTTCCAAATGTTGCTGCAACTACAGTTATCTATTGTATTGGGGTTAAGTTTTTTACTTCTCTATCAATTAATTAAGCGGTGGATGTTGATTGAGCGCCGCCGCATTGCCTTCGATCGGGCGAAAGCGAAACGGGCAGAGCGTTTAGCCCAACGTGAAAAAGGCGAAACACACCATGCCTCAAACGATGGCCTAGACACCTATGAAGAGCCTGTGGTCGATCTCGAAACTATTTCGAGTCAATCCCTCGGGTTAGTGCGCTCTTTACTGCTGTTAGCTTTTTTAGCCAGTTTGATTGGCCTGTGGACGCAAACCCATACGGCGCTGTTTTCCTTCCTTGATGGCATTACCCTATGGACCACCAATACCAGCATCAATGGGGTTGAGCAGCAGCTTCCGATTACGATGAAATCGCTGTTATTTGGCTTAATCATCGTTGGCTTTTCGCTGATGATCGCCACCAATTTACCCGGTTTGCTTGAGCTGATGATCTTGCAAAGACTCGACCTAACACCCGGCACTGGCTTTGCCATCACAACCGTAAGCCGTTATTTGGTGGTGTTTTTAGGTCTATTGATTGGCTTTTCGAACCTTGGGATGGAATGGTCAAAACTACAATGGCTGATTGCCGCGCTGTCACTGGGTCTCGGTTTTGGTTTGCAGGAGATTTTTGCCAACTTTATTTCGGGTCTGATTATTCTGTTCGAGAAACCCGTGCGTATTGGCGACACCGTCACCATTCGCGATCTCACGGGGACTGTCAGTAAAATCCAGATCCGCGCCACCACGATTATCGACTGGGATAGAAAGGAAATTATCATCCCAAACAAGGCCTTTATTACCGAGCAGTTAATTAACTGGTCACTGTCGGATCCTATCACTCGGGTGATCGTCCATGTGTCAGTCGCCCGTGATTCAGATCCCGCCAAAGTAGAAGCCACGCTTTATCAAGCGGTGCAAGAATGCGAGGATGCGTTGCCTAATCCAGAGCCTGAAGTGTGGTTTGCAGGCTTTGGCAAACATACCCAAGACTATGAAGTCCGCGCCTACGCCAAAGATATGTCGGCGCGTTGGCCACTTCGCCACGACTTACATAAACGTATTACCCGAAAACTCAAAGAAAACAACTTAGAACTCGCCTATCCGCAAATGGAAATCCATCTTAAAAATGGCCAGAATCGCGATCAGGTCGGCATAATTCGCAGTTAATAGGACGATAAACAAATGCTTATTTTTGCTCACCGCGGTGCCAGCGGTTATGTAGCCGAAAATACCTTAGCCGCTATGGCAAAAGCGATTGAATTAGGCGCCAAAGCCATTGAACTGGATGTGCACAATGTCGAAGGTGAGTTAGTGGTATTTCATGACCGCAGACTCGACAGTAAAAGCTCAGGCACAGGAATAATCCAATTAGTCAGCAAAGGCTATCTTGCCAATGTCACCGTCAAAGGCGAACCCATCCCCACACTTTGGCAAGTGCTTGAGCTTGTTGCTGGCCGCGCCACGGTAAACATTGAACTTAAAGGCGTAAATACAGTAGCGCCACTCCTCCAACTTTACCCCAAAGCTATTGCAGAGCTGGGGTTCAGTGCTGAGCAATTACTGATTTCCTCCTTCAATCACCCTTATTTACAGCAAGTCAAACAGGCTCTGCCACAGGCATTCGTGGCGCCCTTGCTCGCCAGTATTCCCCTCGATGGCGCGGCGGTCGTGAGCGAGCTAAACGCATATTCTTTGCATTTAGATGTGAGTTTTATCAGCAAAGCCCTAGTGGACGATGCTCATCAAAGGGGCGCTAAGGTCTATGTTTATACGGTAGATCACAGCGATGATATTCATGCTCTGCAGCAGCTCGGCGTTGATGGCATCTTCAGCAACTACCCCGACCGTGCGATGCAGGCACTAGCACAACCGACCAATACGGATTATCAGGGCTATTTCGAATAACCACATCGCAGGAACTTAGCGCCTTAAGCTTGGCTATTTCGCTGCGCCCAATAGCCAATAAAAATAAACATGCTCACTATCAGCAAAAACATCCAATGGGATGGCATGGCGACGATTTGCCTTGCCACCCAAGGCGTGGCTTTAACGATCAGCAGCCCGTAGCCAAAGGCATTAACAATAATAAAAACCAAGGTTCGCAGCATAAATGAGTGTCCAAGTAAATGCCGCCTGATGATACGATTCACATCGGCTGAAAACACTAAAATCAAACACACCACCATGGCCGTAGCGATGTCGAAAGCCCAAGGGCGCAGCATATTGCCTAAATGGCTAATAATGGCGACTAACTCATCAAACATAATAACTCAACCTAAATAGCGCTGCAAAAATCCAAAAACGACAGCAGCATATTGAAAAATAAAGACAACCAAGCATAAAGGGAGACGACATGGGGCACAAGTTACTCTTACTGACGAAGGTAAATGAGCAGTATCGCCAACTCATTGAGGCGCAGCAGCTGCCAGGGCTTGAGTTGCTTGATGATAACCCCGCCAATATTAGTCAAGCCGATATCTGGCTTGCTGAGCCCAAACTTGCCGCGCCACTATTGCCCCATGCAAAGCAACTGCAATGGCTGCAATCGAGTTTTGCAGGGATTGATGCCCTCATGGGGCCAAGGGCGAGGAAAGATTATCAACTCACCAACATCAAAGGGATTTTCGGCCCCTTAATGAGTGAGTATCTGTTTGGTTATCTGCTCGCCCATGTGCGAGGGCATCATTTTTACCAGCAGCAACAACAGCAAAAATCTTGGCAAGTACAAGGTACGATGCGCCATTCCAGTTTACAAGGAATGTGGCTTTTGATCTTAGGGACGGGTTCCATCGCACAACATGTTGCCAAGACGGCTAAACATTTTGGCATGCATGTCACTGGAGTAAACCGCGGTGCCCGAGAGGTCGAAGGCTTTGATGTGATTTTGCCGCTGTCGCAATTAGCCCTAGCCTTAGGCCAAAGTGATGTCGTCACTAACTTACTACCAAGCACACCAGAAACGCGCCAGCTGTTGAATGAGTCAATGCTCGCTAAGCTCAAAGCCGATGCTATTTTGGTAAATGTTGGCCGCGGTGATGTACTCGATCTCGATGCCCTCAACGCCCAGCTGATTGCCCATCCTGCGCAGCAGGCAATTCTTGACGTGTTCATGCAGGAGCCGCTCCCTGCGACTCATCCGATTTGGGAAAGAAACAATGCCATCATCACGCCCCACATCTCGGCACCAAGCCACCCAGAGCAAATCGTCCGTATTTTTAGTGATAACTATCGTCGCTATATCGCGGCACAGCCGCTACAAAATCAGGTTGATTTTACTCAGGGCTATTAGGGCGTGTTGACATTTCGAGATTAGATTTTGTTCGTTCTGGCAAGCACGTGCTCGCGAAACGAGGCTCAAACTCTCAAGCCAAAAAGAAAAGGCAATCAAAGATTGATTGCCTTTTGATTCAATATGTTGGATAACGACAAGACTAAACTTTAAAACTGCGCTTTAAAAACTGTCCGACTAACACAGTATGGGAATCCATTTCACCAACCACACCATCATTAAGGCCGACCATCTCACAACCGAGTTGATGG
The DNA here is from genome assembly GCF_022410515.1 of Shewanella cutis. Taxonomy (GTDB): domain Bacteria; phylum Pseudomonadota; class Gammaproteobacteria; order Enterobacterales; family Shewanellaceae; genus Shewanella; species Shewanella cutis. The sequence continues at coordinate 1,145,589 of NZ_JACSDI010000001.1, forward strand.
CTAGCATGGGTAAATTGCGACACATTCACCACACTACGGTTCATCTCGTTAGCCACACTGGATTGTTCTTCTACCGCACTGGCAATATGATGGTTCATATCGGTAATAGTCTCTATGGCCTCGCGTATGGTGCGCAGGGCCGCGCCGGCTAAATCTGCCGTTGTAATGCATTCAGAGGCAGCTTCAACCCCTTCATGCATACTGCGCACGGCTTTATTCGTGCCCTGCTGTAACAAATTAATCATACTGTGAATTTCTTTGGTGGCATCGTGAGTGCGTTTCGCGAGGGCCCGCACCTCATCGGCAACAACCGCAAAGCCCCGCCCCTGCTCACCCGCCCGTGCCGCTTCAATGGCGGCATTCAACGCCAATAAGTTTGTTTGCTCGGCAATGCTTTGAATGACATCCAGCACTCTGCCGATATCTCTGCTATGCCCTTCTAATTCAGTGATCACTTGCGATGTTTCATGCAACTGCTGCGACATGGCCTGAATCGATTTAATAGTACTCACTACAGTTTTATCGCCGTTGATTGTTTGCTCCGATGCCATCTGCGAAGCACTCGCAGCATCGGCACAATTAGCTGACATATCCCCAAGCGTTGCCGTCATTTGTTGCATTGCGGTTGCCACTTGCTCGATTTCAGAAAGCTGTGACTGGCTTGTGTTTTGAATTTCTTCGCCTTTTGCCGCTGACATTTTAGCTTCTTGAGCCACCTTATCGCAGGAATCACGGGCGCGGCCTAACACAGATTTTAACTCTGAGTTTTGCATTTGTAGTGCAAGATCTATCGCGCCAAGATCATCTGACTGCCCGGCATAGATATGCGCCATTAAAGGGTTGTTGTAGATTTTCTTCGCCTTGGCCACCAGAACACGATAGCGGCCTAAAATCAGATTGCCTCCGATAAACAGCGCGAGAGCACTGATGGCTAGCGCCACAAATCCCACAACTCCCATCTGCAACGCCAAATACAACATGGGCAGCAACGCAATTAAGGCCAGTAGAGCCAACTTAGTCGGCATATCAAAATTGCGTTTTAATGCCTTTACTTGGCCGCTTTTATTTAATTCGGCGTAGGCGGTTTCTGCCCTGCTAACCTGCTCTCTGCTCGGTTTGGTTCGCACAGATTGAAACTCAGCCACTTGGCCATTAATCATAATGGGGGAGACATAGGCATCAACCCAATAATGGTCACCATTGGCGCAACGGTTTTTAACAATGCCTTTCCAAGGCTCACCTTTACGGATAGTTTTCCAAAGGTCTTCAAACGCTTGAGGAGGCATATCGGGGTGACGCACCATATTGTGAGGTTGCCCCAACATGTCATTAAGCGTATATCCCGCAACCGTACAGAAGGATTGATTCGCGTAGGTAATATGACTTTGGGTGTCTGTAGTGGACAGCAAAATCCAGTCTGCAGGATAGTCATATTCACGTTGTGTTACTGGCAGATTTTTTCTCATAATAACCCCTGGATTTTATGATGAATGCTATTCAGCCATCCATGAGTTACCCCTCCTAGATACCGATCATCCATTTTCATGTAACCACTTAGCCCTGCTTTACACACTTTGAGATTAGCTCAAAAAACGTGCCACAGATAACAAAATTAAATAAACAAGACCACCAACAATATTGCATTTGATAAGCGTTTTCATTTAGAATTAATCCAACTTATGTTGGAGTTCTCAAAAATGTATGTTTGCCTTTGTCACGCCATCACTGATACGCAAATCAAAAACGCGGTAAGCCAAGGCGACACGAGTCTTGCTGACGTTAAAAAGCGTTTAGGCGTTGCCAATCAATGCGGTAAATGCGCGAGAATGGCTGTACAAATCATCCAGAATCAACTGGAAATTGAACCTAAATACTACGAAGTCGCTTAACGTCTCGCCCCATCTCCTGTTAACTTTTACTCCAACCCAATGTGCATGATTAACATGCATTTACAGCGATAAGGTTTGCCGCAACAACCCCAAGGCCTATCTTACGACAAATACATGACTCCCTAATGACACATCCCACGCAACCCAAATATCATAAACACTTTGAGTTCAATGGGATGTAACGCTAACACTCAGCTTTTTGATACTGTTATTCGGTCGTGATTATCGCCGTTTTAATAAATACACAGCCTCATTGAGCCAAGGCACTGCTTTTTTTACAAACCTCGGGTTATCAGCCAATACATCTTGGCAAGCCAAGGACTGGATTTCAAAATCTTCAGTTAAGTGTGTCTCAACCCAAGTAGGTGATACCGCAAAAGGAGGACCACTTAAGGCCTCCTGTGGGTAATCGAGTGTCACTAACAAGCCGACACTGCCCTGCGGTAATAAATACGCTAACTGTTTTGCATACTGCACCCGCATGCTTTCAGGCCAAGCAATCAAGGCGGCGCGGTCATAAAAACCACTCACCTCAGCGGTAATCGCGTGAGGTAACGTGAAGATATCCCCTTGATATAAACTTATCTGCTCAGTCTGGTAATGCTGGTGCTCCCCCTCTGCACTTTGCTGCATCGGTAGTTGGTTATCGCTAAAAAATTGCTGCACGGCGAGTTCATTTAACTCGCAACCAATCACTTGATGCCCCTGCTCAGCTAAAAAGCACATATCTAGAGACTTACCACACAAGGGCACAAAGATCTTGGCATCAGCGGGAAGTGCCAATTGATGCCAATACATTACGAGAAAGGGATTGATTTCTTGCTGGTGAAAACCAATCTGTTGTTGCTGCCACTTCTCATGCCAAAAACCAGGTTCCATAGGTATATCTCAAAAGACTAAAGTTATCCTTACTCTAATGGCATTCACGGGTGGATGCAAAATCTTAGATACCGCAAGTTAATCATAGAGATGTAAACACTTAATGACTAAGACAGTGCTTCTTGCACTCGGCGCAGCCAAACACAATTATCACATTGGCATTGCCGACGGGAGAGATGATGCGGGCTGAGTGAAGAATCAATAAAATCGACGGCAATCAGCAATTGCTGCTTTAGTTCGGGGACGGATTTTTGTTCGACAGCCACCAGCTCATCATTCTGGTTCATCCAGATACATTCCATGCCTTGGTGGCAAGTGAGACATTGCTCATCACTATCATTAAAAAATACCGCGTGGGGACAATGAGTTACTTCCATTGACTGCAAAATTCGCTTACGCGGAAACTCTAATAGCTCGATCAATAAAGCCTTATCTGGGGCGGGCATATGCCATCCTTAAATCCACTTTGTCCACGGGAAATTTAACAAAATATATCCCAATCCAATGTGCTTAAGATTACCTAGACTCGATACGATTTAACTTGATATAAATCAAAGTCAGCGACGAAATGATGGGATAGGTAAGCCGCAAACATCGCACATTTTATCCCCATAAAATAAATCACTGCTCCGATTTGCTTAACTTACCCGCTTGCTGTTTAAATAACCCAAACAAGGAGCCTCGCATTGCAAACACCCCAACTACAACATTTTTACATTTCCGAAGAGCAATCGATTTACTTGCTCAAAGCTAACGATGCCCGTAAGCACAAGGCGTGGATCCGCTTATGTAAACAACAGCTAAGTAAGTTGGGCTACCGAGAGATTGAGTTTATTGGTAAAGGCGCATACGGCTTTGTGTTTGCGGGCATAAACCAAGCCGATGAAGCCCATGTTTTTAAATTTTCAAGAATTAATCTACCGCAACACATTCAAGATCGCTTAGAAGAAGAAGCCTTTATGCTCTCCTTACTCAAGCATCCCAATATCCCCGGGGCGATTAAATTTGAGCGGGTCGGCAAGCAAGGGATTTTAGTCATGGAGCGCGCCAAAGGCGAAGATCTGGAGCAGCTTTGCCGCCGCTTAGGTGCCTTACCCCCCGCCATGGTGATGAGTATTGCGCGCCAGTTAGCCGATATTCTCTACTATCTGCGTACTGGTAAACCCTTGGTTCATGGCGATATTAAACCCTCTAATCTTGTTTATGATATTGAAAGCCAACATTTATCCTTAATCGACTGGGGCTCAGCCGTGTTTGCACAACGCAATGAGCACAATAAGGCCGTTGAAGATAATGTCATGACGCTGATGTCGAGCGATCAACAGCATACCAACGCCCGCATGGGAGATGTGTATTTTATTGGAGAAGAGCAGTTAAACGGCGCACTATCAAGCCCTCGCTTTGACGAGCAAGGCGTCGCTGCGACCTTATATGCCTTAGCCTCAGGGCAAGCGAGTCGTTTCGGCGCGCAGGTGATCCCGCCCACCAGCATCGGCTTACCGATGGAATTAGCTCGCACCCTAGAGGGAATGCTCAGTAGCGATGCAGTGCAGCGCAATCTGGCCGGGGATTATTTTTTAAAAAGCATGCGCCACAGCCATAGATTGCACTTACCTGAATTGCCAAAAGCTGAGCTGATGGGGGACATCCCCGTCTGGGTCCAATCCCGTGAAAAAGATGTCGAAACCGTCAGTTACAGTTCGCGAAAATCATTCTTAAAAGAACATAATGCCCAAGATCCCATCGCTAAGATGGACGATATTCAACTCGAAAAGTACTACCGAAACTTTTTAGCGGGAATGGGCGATACCGAGAAAGGCTTTATCGCCGCCGTGGGTCGCCTCGGTCAATACCCCATAGTTGGGGGGCTTGCAATCCATTGGCAAGAAACTGGCGTGTTTATTGATTCCAATCTTGCCATTTACGACGCCAAACAAAAAAGCGCCCTTATCATTGCCGTCAATAATATGGTGACCCTAGCACGGGGAATTAAACGAATCGGCGTCTTTAAAGCCTGCTTTTTTAACGCCAGAGACACACTACATATCGAGCGTGAAAACATTCACGAACTTTTTGTCGCTAGTGCCGATTTACAGCTGCCCTTTGAAGTGGGCGATGTGCCCACACTCGAGGATAAATCACGGCTACACTCCTACTTCGAAGACGGCAAAGACCCGGATGAAAACCTTGAATTACCGAGTGAAATCATGGAGGAATTGGCGCGCATTAACCAAATCCACCATACGGGTTGCATCATTTTTGAAGCCTTGCCGAACCACTTAAAAATCCATAGTTACTTAAAATTGCTCAATCCGCGTAAACAGGCGGCATTTCGTGCCAGCCTCGACCGCATTCTGCATTATGTTGGCAAAATTCAAGGGCACGGCGTTTCAGGCTTTATGAAACTGCCCTATAAAAATACCCGCCGCTTTACCCATATTGAACGTAAGCCCGAGTATTTTTATCCTAAAAATCCCAAAGAAATAGGCGCTTAACGATTCTATTCGCTAGCGCCTATTATGCTGACGGCCCAACCTAGACTAGATAGGTGAGCCTGGCGGTAAGCTTAAGGGCTTAGGGATAAGCTTTTTATTGGCATCCAAGAGCCCCACACTGAGTCCCAGCTCCAGCCAATTATAGTGGGCAGCCACTTTAGCATTGGCGCGGTTGGCTTTGGCTTTGAGCTGCTTTATCACAAATTGAGCACGCTCCAAGAGCGCAGCCTTCACCTCCGCTGAGGTCTGCGGATCATGATAGGTCGACAACAGTTCATCAATCACCACGGCATTGACGCGCATCCATACACCTTCGACCAAACCAAGCTTATCTTCCTGATATAGCGTCGCGGCAAACAACTTATTCAGTAACGTCTCGACCGACAATTGCTCGTTATCAACCATCGACGCTTGGCTCACACGATTTAAGCGTTTTGGCATCAACAGTAAACTTACAGTGTGGCGAGCTGACACTTCTGCCATACCGAGGGGATCGTTAACCACGCCAAGCCCCGACTCAAAGGACTCCCGAGTTAACTGATAATTACCCGCCTTAGGCACTAAAGTCTCCAATAATGCAGGCGGAACCGTTAAGCTGGCCGCATCTAAGGTGCTTAATAGGGCATTGAGTCCCGACAATTGTAATGGCGGCGCGATGTAGCTCCAGCGACTTCCGTCACCGATAGACTGATAGTTATAGTCGGTACCACCAATAAATTTGGCTACAGCCTCGATTTGATAACGGTTGAGTAAGTAGATAGGCACAAAAGCATCGGCCAATTCCCCGAGCGGCTCACCTGGCAACAAAGCTGTTCGGCTAAAGCCTTCGATGGCCTTAAGGCGAATTTTATTGAGTTCAACCAATTGTGCGATAGGATCATCACCACCATCCCACAGGCTTGCATAGGCTTGGCTGGCATCCTTTTGACGCGAGTCGGTTTCACCGATGTAACGTAGCCCCTTGCGCGCGACTTCGGCCAGCAATTGATTTTGCAGTGCCTGCTGAGCCGTCACGTCTCCTTCATCGCTATAACCGTAGGCGATGACAAAGTTATCCCACGGCCCGACACCAATGCCATAAGGTGCAGAAATATCAATATCTTTACCTTTAAGCAGGATTTTAGGATGGGGATAATCCATCACAGAGGCATCCTGATTAGTCGAGGCAGCAAAGTTATGATCTAACCCTAAGGTATGGCCAACCTCGTGGGCAGCGAGTTGGCGGATGCGTGCTAAAGCCAGCTCATTAGCCGCCTTCTCTGCGGCGACTCTATCCTGCCACCCAGCAGTGAGTCCTTTGGCAATCAAATAATCTTGGCGCACCCGCAAGCTCCCTAAGGTGACCTGACCCTTTATGATTTCGCCAGTACGCGGATCGGTGAGCGCAGCACCATAGGACCAGCCCCGCGTCGCACGGTGGACCCACTGGATCATGTTGTAACGGATATCCTGCGGATCGGCGTCGGGCGGCAACAATTCAACCTTAAAGCCATTGATAAATCCAGCTTGGGTAAAAGCACTTTCCCACCAGCGCGCTCCATCAAGCAACGCCGAGCGAATGGGCTCAGGTACACCAGGGTCGAGGTAATAGATGATAGGTTTAACCACTTCACTGGGGGCAGGGCCTGGGTTCACCTTTTGTAGACGATGGCGCAAAATAAACCGCTGCACTAGAGGCTCAGAAAAATTCGTTGCATAGTCGCGGTACTCATCGGATAGATAGCCGCTCATAGGATGATAAGCACGAGGTTGATACCCATCCTCTGGCAGCTCGACAAAAGAATAACGCATCCGCACCGACATGAATGTACCGTCAGGCGTCACCTTAGCGACTTGCTCACCCGCGACATCGCCCTTAAAGGTGAGCTGAACATCCACATCACTGTTTTTTTCAAAGGATTTCACCCCAGCGGGTAAGATGGCTGAACGCGTGAAATCAAGGCGATAATTGCCCTGCCCTGTTTGTTGCAACACGTTTGAGACACCGTGTAAATCATTAAGCACCAGCTCGCTGATCGCCACCATATCCGGCTTACCTTCAAGCACTTTGCCCTGCCACAATACCGAATCGGCAAAAGCCTCCTCTACTGCCCGTTTTTCAGCGGCATCTTGGGTATTAGCACGATACTGAGTATTCAACTGCTTAAGCTGGATATAAGGGCCTTGCCGCTCAAATTGCACCATGCGGGTTTGACCTAATTGCCCACGATCTAGGCCAATATCATTGGAACCCACACCTTCTGGCAAGCTTGTCACCAACAAAAAAGGCTGATTCAGTCGGCTCACCTCAAGGTATAACTCGCCTTCGCTTGGCTCATAGTAAAAATTAAAAAATCCCTTTGCCACTTGGCTCTGTTTGACTATTTGAGTGCTCGGCAGAGCAGCAACGCTAAGGGTGGGCAAACCTAAGAGCAGGATAGCGAGTGCTAGACTGTGGGGTTTCATCTTTCCTCCTGAAATGGCGATATACCCTCGCAACATTAAGACAGAAGTTTCAGCATCTTAAGATTGTTGGGTATACGTGTTCATCTAAAAAATGACCACGCGGGGCCATCATTGGCCCCGGGCGAACAATTAATGGTGATTATGCTTGTGTTTAATCCAATGAGTTAAGGTTTCAAATAGCTCTGTTAACACTATCGGCTTAGTAATATGAGCATTCATCCCCGCGGCGAGACTCTTTTCCCGATCACCTGACATCGCATGGGCCGTCATGGCGATAATCGGCAAGACATCGGCGCTATAACGTTCACGCAGTGCGCGCGCCGCGGTTAAGCCGTCCATCACTGGCATCTGAATATCCATTAATACCGCATCGAAAGGCCGCGAGTCGACAATATCGAGGGCAATTTGACCATTCCCCGCCACGACCACTTCGTAGCCCGCACTCTTTAGCAGTTCAGTCGCCACTTGCTGGTTAATAAAGTTATCCTCCACCAAGAGCACTAAGCCTGTGTGCTCACCTTCTTCTACCGCCACTTCAGCGATAGGCTGTACGACATTGAGCCTTGGTTCGTCGGCAAAGGCAGCAATAATCTCATCGAACAGGCTCGAAGCTTTAAAGGGTTTTTGTAATACCGCAAATACATTGGCGCTATCCACTTCATGCAGCAAAGGCTCTGCCGCATAGGCTGTCATCATAATAATGATCGGCCGTTTCGCGATCCGACCTTCTGCAACCATAGTATCGATGGCACAGATCACATCACTACCATCCATCTCAGGCATCATCCAATCGAGTAATAATAAATCGATTGGATCCCGCGACAACTTGTACAATGCCTCAGCACCACTCGCTGCGGTATCCACCTCAAAGTGGAAGTCGCGCATCAGTGCCGAATATATTTGCAGTGCCGTCGGGTTATCATCCACCACTAAGGTGCGTAAGTTATTGAGTTTCTCGGGTACGATTAAAGGCTCAACCTTCGCCTCTTCAGCAATTTCGAAGCTGATAGTAAAGCTAAAGGTACTTCCCACACCTAACTCACTCTGCACTTGCATCTTGCCACCCATCATGGAGACCAAATGCTTACTGATCGATAAACCTAATCCCGTGCCGCCGTATTTACGGGTGGTTGAACCATCGGCTTGGGCAAAGGCATCGAATAACTTTTCCTGCTGATCTTTACTGATCCCAATGCCGGTATCACGCACCCAGAATTTTAAAGTAATCCGATGATCTCGCTCGCCGACATCTTCGCAGCCCAATTCAATCTCGCCGGATTGAGTAAACTTAACCGCGTTCGATAACAGATTGATCAGCACTTGCCCTAGACGCAGCGGGTCGCCCTTAAGAATTAATCCCGCAGTTACAGGCGCATATAGCAATAATTCAACACCTTGCTCCTGCGCCTTAAGCGCATTGAGATCGAGGGCATGATCGAGCACCTTATCCAGCGGGAACGGTACGCGTTCCAGCTCCAATTTACCGGCCTCAATCTTAGAGAAGTCGAGAATATCGTTAATAATTCGCAGCAATGACTGCGCCGAGAAACCGGCTTTCTCGAGGTAATCCTTTTGCTGCGCCGTCAATGAAGTGCGTTGTGCTAACTGCAACATACCGATAATAGCGTTCATCGGCGTGCGGATTTCATGGCTCATATTCGCCAAGAATTCACTCTTGTACAGGTTTGCCAGTTCAGCGTCCTGTTTTGCCTCCAACAGCGCCACTTCGTTACTCTTATGACGGGTAATATCCTTATGGGTACCCACCATACGCTTAGGCTGACCATCGGCGGTAAACTCAACCACACGGCCACGGGAAAGCACCCAATGATAACTGCCGTTTTTGCCCAAGATTCGGAACTCGATTTCGTAAGCATCGACTGGGTTTTCAAGATACTGATTACGGTACTCTTCGACCCGAATTCTATCGTCAGGGTGAGTGAGTTGGTCGATCGCCGACACTAATGCAGGAAACTCATTGGGTTTATAACCCAACATCGAATAGTAAGACGGGTTGCAAATAATATGCTCCGAATCCAGATACCAATCCCATAGACCGTCCTCTACCGCATCCATAGCTAAGTGGTAACGCTCTTCCGACAGGCGTAACTGCTCGGCAGACTCGTACTCTCGCGTCACATCACGCCATACGGCAATCAAGCCTTGCAACTCGCCACGGCGATTATAGAAAGGCAATTTAAGGGTATCGAGCAGCACCGGCTTGCCCGCTAATTCGACCTTTTCTTGATAACGAAGCGGCGTGCGATCTTTTAAAATCTGCGCATCTTCGGCACGAATACGAATGCCCATCTCTGGCGAGGTTAAATCCTCTGACGAAAGACCGATCATTTCGCTTTCGGTGTAACCCAGCATCCGCTCAGCAGCCTTGTTACAACCGAGGTAATTACCTTCTTTATCTTTAAAGACAATGGCTTCAGGAATGGAGTCAAGCAGAGATCGCAATAGCGCATATTCACGCTCGCGGCGCTCAGTGGCATCTTTTAGCCGCTCAGTGCGACGCGCCACCAGTTTATCGAGTCGCTTATTTTGCTCGGCCAGATGATGGGTATATTGCTTGTTTTCCTCAAAAATTCGGCTCACCAGCAGGAACCAAGGCTCCCAACCAGGAGTAATCTTTTCCGGCGGTTTACGCGGCTCTTGGGAACAACCCTCTAAATGCGATAACAAACGTGATGCAGGGCTAACGAAGGAGCGACGCGTTTGCCAGTGCACTATGGTCACCAATACCGACAGGGCAATAACCACCAAGATAAAAGTCAGCTGCAGTTTTTCGACCGAATCTTGGAACAGATCGTCCTCATTTTGCAGATACAACAAGCGCCAAGGCGCATTATGCAGCGCGACCGAGTGGATATAGTAACCGTTACGAATAATCCCTTCGTGGGCATCGAACAACTCAGACTCGGGCAATGAATGCAGCTCTGAGGGAATACGCTGGCTGATATGGTAAACCCGATTGATATCGGAGCCATCGAAATCACTATGGGACAAAATATTGTTCTGTTGATCGAGCAGGATCACCGTCCCCGGCATTTTAAAATACACCCGAATTTGCCGCGCCAGTGAAGCCAAGGTCATATCGAGGTTAATCGAGCCCATAAACTCATCGTCGAGATAGACGGGCACACCTAAGGTCGTCAGTAATCCCTTACCCGTTGAGTCGACGTAGGCTTCGCTCCAAAACACGCTGCGTTGTGGATTCATTGCCGGCGTGGCGTATTGGAATTGTTTTTTGTTGAGCAATTCATCCCTAAAGCGCTCATCGCTATTGGTCCAAGGAAAATAGGACATCATCCGCTGGCGTGACAAATAATAAATAGCCGAGGCTTTGGGTGCGGCTTCTTTGGCGACAGGGAAAGACAGTGATAGCTCGAACAGCATTTCAAGTTCTTGATAAAACTTATCGCTGCGACCATCGAGGGAACCCGCGCCCGTAATACGCCCCATATTAGTGAACGGCTTGCCACCCTTGGCGTAATTAGGCTCTAAGGTAAAGTACTGACCACTTTCGTTAAATTTGCCGTACTGTGGTAAACGATCCTTACGCACTAACTCACCTAAACGCAGGTGATCCACAGCCACATCTCGCAAACTCTTCACTGCGCGGATGCTCGACTCCAGTAATAAGTCAATTTGCAGTACGTGACGCTCGACTTGCTCTTCGCGCTGCTCCATCTGCTGGGTTTTCTGGCGGTCAAAAAACATCCAGGCCGTCAGCAACGACATGATAATCACGCCGATGTAGGTATAAAAAACGGCACGGTTATAATTCTTTTGGATCGGCGATTTTAGCTGGAGATCCGGCTCAGTCGATTTCATCCACTACCCTTGATTGCAGCGCCTGATTTTAGCCATCGATGGCAAAAGTTACGGGATTCATACATGGGTCATATACTAGCAGGAAGAAACACCGTGTCACATCAAATAATTGCCTTATGATGGTTGTCAAAATCTATGATTAGTTGATTGAAAAATCATAGAAATGCGTAAAAACAAAGGCCCCACGAGTGAGACCTTTTGTAACAATAAAGTTAACTGCGGCAGAACGAATATCTAATCTCGAAACGTAGGCATTCACTTATCACTATAGATGTTCTTCGGCGTATTCGGCCAAGCGTGAACGAACAACGCCATTCAGATACAGGTTTGCACTGCCTTCGAAATCTTTAAAACGCTCAACGATATAGGTTAACCCCGAGGTCACTGCGGTGAGATAATTCGAATCGATCTGCGCTAAGTTACCGCAACAAATCAATTTTGTACCTTCTCCCATCCGAGTGATCATGGTTTTGATCTGCGACGCCGTTAAGTTTTGACATTCATCCAAAAGCACAATGGAGTTTTGGATCGAGCGGCCGCGCATAAAGTTGATCGACTTAAATTGGATATTCGCCTTCTCCATGATGTAGTTCAAACTGCCGGTCGGATTGACATCATTCTTGTGCAGCACTTCTAAGGTATCGGTAATGGCCGCCAGCCATGGCATCATCTTTTCTTCTTCGGTGCCAGGTAAAAAACCTATCGATTCGGCAATTTCTGGCGTATTACGGGTCACAATTACCTTATCGTAGCGATTGCGCTCAACTACCAGTTCAAGCGCAGCCGCCATTGCCAGTAAGGTTTTACCGCAACCCGCTGGCCCCGTTAAGATCACCAGATCAATATCGGGATCGAGCAAGGCTTGCAGCGCCATGCCTTGATAAACATTCTTAGGTTTAACGCCCCACGCCTCGAGGTTTTTTAACCGCTCGCGGCCCAAATCCAAAATATGCAGATGAGTATCGCTACGCTCGGTGACGCGACCACAAAAATCAGATTCGGTGTCAATCAGATACTGGTTAATGTAGAAGGGTTCGTTGTCTAAATCTTTCAGAGGGACTTCATGAATCGTATGCCGACCGTGGCGCTCGGTAGACACCTTGTTTAAATGCTCCCAAAAGTTACCCTGAAATTGGTAAAACCCCTTACTGAGGAAACGAATATCATCGATCAATTGATCGGTTCGATAATCCTCAACCAATTGAATACCCGCACCTTTAGCCTTAAGGCGCATATTGATATCTTTAGTGACTAATACTACGGTTCGCGGATGATGGAGGTTTTGTAGATGCAGTGCGGTATTGATAATGCGGTTATCGTTGCCATCCCCCGGCAGGGCGCCTAAGGTAAAATCGACAAGATGATCAGGGAAGATAGAAAGGGAGCCTATCGCATCAGCATGCCCTTCTCGACTTGGCAAAGGGACGCCATTAATAATTTGTTCCGGTGTTGTATCGCCGCCGAGGGTATCTTCCAATGCCCGAATGGCAACTCTCGCATCGCGACTTACATCACTTTTTCGATCTTTAATCTGGTCTAGCTCTTCTAGCACAGTCATAGGAATGACTACATCGTGCTCTTTAAACGAATAGATCGCCAAAGGTTCATGTAGTAACACATTGGTATCCAGTACAAACAACTTTCTGTCGTCTTGTTCCATGGCGCCTCCAGAGTGCTCGATTATTTTATGCTACTTCTCGTTTCCAGTGAGTGGATATGGCTCCTTAGCTGATTGGCGTTAGGTTAAGAATGACCTTTAAGTTCAAGCCTCTACTTCACAAAGGTTGCTAGCGGCTTACACTAATATTGGCATCATTCTGACTGAATGCCAACCAAAAGTCAGAGACTCAAAAGCAGTGTAAGTCCCTAGATATGACAGAAGCATGACAAAACCTCGAGCGGTAACAGAGAATTTTCTTCACTGTTCAATTTGTAATCTGCTGTGTGGAGAATTAGTCTCTAACGGGTGCGAGGGCGATTCAAATATCCCTAGTATTGATATAACATACGCGCCCTTTGTTAGAGTCCGCCAGAGATGAGAATTTAAGATGCCGTTTGCCTTAGGACAACGTTGGATAAGTGATACCGAGTCAGAGCTTGGTTTAGGAACAGTCGTACAAGTTGAAGGCCGCATGGTCACAGTGTTATTCCCTGCGACTGGTGAGAACCGTATGTTCTCTCGCAACGAAGCCCCGCTGACTCGCGTCATATACAACCCAGGCGATACGGTTGAAAGCCACGAAGGCTGGAGCCTCTCGGTAGAAGAGCTAACCGAAAAAGACGGCCTCGTCGTCTACCACGGCATCCACAGCGAGACAGGCGAAAAAGTCAGCCTGCGCGAGACGCTATTAAACCACAATATTCGCTTTAACAAGCCGCAGGATCGCCTATTTGCCGGTCAGATTGACCGCCTCGATCGCTTTGGTATTCGTTATCAATGCCAGTTACTGCGCCATCAACTAGCCACCTCGGATTTACTGGGGTTACAAGGACCGCGCGTTGGCCTTATCCCCCATCAAATGTGGATCGCCCATGAAGTAGGTCGCCGTTATGCGCCGCGGGTGTTGCTGGCTGACGAAGTGGGTTTAGGTAAAACCATCGAAGCGGGTCTGATTATCCACCAACAACTGCTGACAGGCCGTGCCGAGCGGGTATTGATTATTGTGCCTGACACCCTGCGTCACCAGTGGTTAGTAGAGATGCTGCGCCGCTTTAACCTGCGCTTCTCCGTGTTTGATGAGGACCGCTGCGTTGAAGCCTTTGCCGACCATGACAATCCTTTCTATACCGAACAGTTAGTGATTTGTTCACTCGAATTACTGCGTAAAAAGAAACGTCTCGATCAAGCACTCGATGCCGATTGGGATCTGTTAGTGGTTGATGAAGCACACCATTTAGAGTGGACCGAAGAAACCCCAAGCCGCGCCTATCAAGTGGTTGAAGCCTTAAGCGAAGTCGTACCTGGCGTATTATTACTGACCGCAACACCGGATCAACTCGGTCACCAGAGTCATTTTGCGCGCCTGCGTTTGCTCGACCCAGATCGTTTCTATGACTACGACGCCTTCCTTGCTGAAGAAAATAGCTACAAAGACGTCGCCATTGCCGCCGAAGCTTTAGCGGGCGAAAGCAAATTATCCGATGATGCTATCAACAGCTTAACCGAATTACTCAGCGAAAAAGACATAGCGCCGAGCATTCGGTTAATTCAAGCCGAAGGGATCGACAGTGAGTTACAACAAGCGGCGCGCAGCGAATTACTGCAAGAACTGCTCGATCGCCACGGCACTGGCCGCGTGCTTTACCGTAACAGCCGCGCCTCGGTAAAAGGTTTTCCGAAACGTATTTTCAACGCTTACCCCCACGCGATGCCTGAGCAATACCTCACGGCGGCTCGTGTAAACGACATGATGGGTGGCCGTAAAACCTTAGAAGCGAAAGCGGCACAAGCCTTAAGCCCTGAAAAGCTCTATCAAGAATTTGAAGATAACAGCGCAAGTTGGTGGAAATTCGATCCACGTGTGGATTGGTTAATCGAATTCCTAAAATCGCACCGCAGCAAAAAAGTGCTGATTATCGCCAGTGGCGCCGATACCGCCTTGAGCTTAGAAGAAGCCCTGCGCACCCGCGAAGGCATTCAAGCGACCGTATTCCACGAAGGCATGTCGATCATCGAGCGCGATAAAGCGGGTGCTTACTTTGCCCAAGAAGAAGGCGGCGCTCAGGCGTTAATCTGTTCAGAAATCGGTTCTGAAGGTCGTAACTTCCAGTTTGCCAGCCACTTAGTGCTGTTCGATCTGCCATTAAATCCGGATTTACTAGAGCAGCGTATCGGCCGTTTAGACCGAATTGGGCAGAAGAACGATATCCAAATTCACTTGCCTTATCTGCAAGATACGGCGCAGGAACGTTTACTCCAATGGTACCACCAAGGTCTAAATGCCTTCGAGCTGACCTGCCCTGGCGGCCATATACTTTACAGTGAATTTGCCGAAGAATTGTTAAATGTCCTTGTGGGCGGTGATGAAGATGAGCTAACCAATCTGCTCAATCACACCCAGAGCCGCTATAAAGAACTGAAACACGCCATGGAACAAGGCCGCGATAAGCTGCTAGAGATCAACTCCCATGGCGGCGATAAGGCCAAAGCAATTGTCGAGCGTTTGGCCCAAAGCGATCAGGACACTAAGCTGATTGGTTCAGTGATCCGTTTGTGGGACATTATCGGTGTTGATCAAGAAGATAAAGGCGAGAATTCGATCATCCTACGTCCGAGCGAACATATGATGTTCCCGACTTATCCTGGCCTGCATGAGGATGGCGTGACCGTCACCTTCGACCGTGATACCGCACTCTCCCGTGATGATATAGCCCTGATCACCCAAGAGCATCCACTGGTGCAAACCGGGCTCGATTTGATCACTGGCTCTGATACCGGCACCACAAGTGTTGCGATATTGAAAAACAAAGCATTACCTGCGGGCACCCTGTTTTTAGAACTGATCTATATGGCGGATGCCTCTGCACCTAAATCGAGTCAGTTATATCGTTATCTGCCACCGACGCCTATCCGCGTACTGCTGGATAAAAACGGCAACGATTTGTCAGCTAAGGTGGATTACACCAGCTTTGACAAACAGTTAAGCGCAGTTAATCGCCATATTGGTAGCAAGCTAGTCACCGCATCACAGCCAATTCTGCATCCGTTATTTGCTAAGGGTGAAGAATATGCCCAAGTGGCCGTCAATGAGTTAGTGGCGCAGGCGCGCGAGAAAATGACCAGCCAGCTCACAGGCGAACTCGAACGTTTAGAATCCCTCAAGGCGGTTAACCCCAATATCCGTGAGGAAGAGTTAGAATACCTGCGCAACCAAATGCAAGAGCTAACCACTTACCTCGATGCAAGTCAGTTGCAGCTTGATGCGATTCGTATGGTGCTGGTTAGCCATGTATAACCCTTGATCGAGTAAAGACGAAACAACACAAGACTCGGTTAAGCTAACAATAAAAACGCCCAGTAAAATTACTGGGCGTTTTTATTTGTCGATTCGGCACCGTTTTCTCAGCGCGCATCAGTACGTAATGGCTATCACGGCGGCACGCAAATATTGTTTCAGCCAGCCCGCTTCAGGTTATACTCTAGCCAATTGAATTTATAAGACTACACAGGTGGTTATCAATTCTATGGCGCGTCTATTCCCTTCGGTATTGAGTCTCGTGTTTGCTCTAGCCAGCCTGACCTTATGGGCTGCCGACACCAGCACCCAAGCGCCAGAAACAAGCCCCCAACTCACACCAGCAGACTCGCAGGCGAGCGCGCCCATACAACCCCAACGCACCAGCAGCTATTTACCCGCCAATGAGATCAAACAAATCACCATTGATAACCAGCCCCTTGAACTCTTAGTCCGCTCATGGGAAGGCCGGAAAAAACTCGGTGCAGCCATTATCTTACCCGCCACCAATGGCACCGCCGATGCGCCCGGATTAATGGCCTTTGTCAGACGTAATATTAATGCCGCAGGTTGGGCGAGTTTAAGTCTCACACCGCCGACAGAACCGCCAGCCCCCAATTTTGCCACCCCTGCGACCGAGGTGACTACCGCTGGGTCTGCGCAGCTCAGTAGCCCGTCTAATAAACCGAGCCAAAAGGTAAAGCCTGAAGACAGTAATAAGCATCTTATTGAACAAGAAGACTTTCTCGTTAAAAGCATGTCACAGCTCGACAGCGTAGGGGCAGACTTTCCCGGCAAACGAGTGCTGATCACCGCCGATCAAAGTGCTGGATTATTGATAAGCCTATTAAGTCAAAAGAAAATTGCCGATCCGGATGTATTGATCGTCATCAATCCCTACAGTGAAGACGAAACGCGCAATCAAGCCATTGCCGAGAAGCTCGCTAAACTCACCATGCCGATACTCGATATTCAATCACCCGATGGTCACCCTGCCTCGTTAGAAACAGCTGCACAACGTAAAACGCTGGCCGTAACCTTAGAGACACCCAATTATCGGCAAACAACGCTGGTATTGAATCTGGATAACGAGAGCGCTTGGCAGAATTGTTTAACGGCCATTAGAGGATTCGCCGCCCGAATGAGCGGCGCACATTGAGGTTTTAGTACTCATGCCTTCGCGAGAAAGCTTGCTAGAGCAACATACCATCTCGACACATCAATACAACCTCTACATTAAGGAAGTCTGTGCCATAGTTTTCTAGCAAGTACATCAGCCAAGTTACCAACCAGACTGGCGATCCTTGTAAGGTTTAGTGGGATCTTTTAGCTGGCGAACTGCCGCAATAGTGCGATTTTTGCCTAGCAGCAATCTCACTTGGCTCCATGACTCGCGGCAAAGCAAAGAACGGACCGATGCAGTCCAACTACGGTTAATACTCAACTTAATTGCCGCTGCGGCATCTGGGGAGGTATTGAGGAGTTCTTCCGCCAATTGCTGCGCGCTTAACATAGGGTTATCACTTAACTGAGTGACTAATCCTAAGGCTTTAGCCTCTTCGCCTGAGAGCACTTTTGCCGTCAGACTCAATAACATCGCTTGATCCTTTGGCATAATTTGCCGCAATGCCACTAAGCCTGCCATATCCGGCACAAGCCCCCATTTGGCCTCCATAATGGATAACTTACTGTCAGGGCTCGCAATCCTAAAATCCGCTCCTAAAGCGATTTGCATTCCACCACCATAACAGCAGCCTTCTAACACCGCGATAACGGGTACAGGTAAACGCTGCCAGCCAATAGACACCCGTTGAGCCAAATTGGCATTACCAGGCAACCCTTTAAACAGCAATTTAACTGCCTGCATCGGCGCCGACATTACGCTTTTGACATCCAAGCCAGAACTAAAGTGACCTCCAGCCCCAGATAAAATAACCAGTCGAATACGCGGATCTGATTTAATCCTTTTGATGGCTTTATCAAGCTCACTAAACATCAAATAATTAATTGCATTGAACTTTTCTGGACGATTAAGCACGACATTTGCGATGCCATTCTCAACCGTGACTTGCACACAACGCTCACCCATGAAATATCCCGTTACTGGTCAGTTCAGATTAAATGTTAACATATTTGGAATGATTGACCAAAGCATGTAACATGAGAACAAATTTTGACTTGAGTCAAAATATTGTCAGCCGTCATTAAGTATTAGTGTGTGATTATGTTAGGCTGCAATCTAAACTCTAACAAATGCCGATTTATGAAGCTGTTAGAATTAATTAGGGATGCTGATAACACCCATATCAGCATCTATTTTGAACAAAATGCATCTCTGGCAACTCCGCTTACCTACAGCATGTATATCTGTGCATGATAGAGGATCGATACTGTAGGCATCTTTTGATGGATTAAGCATATAGATATTCGCAAGATCGACGTATTTTTTGCGATAAATAATAAAATTGACTTAGCTATCCAAGATTTTAATCGCATTCAGCCCTTAGAATTTAACGGAAAGATAATTAAATTAGCTAATAAAATCTATAAGTTACATTTAGATGATATAAATCAAACTTGCCCGAAGCACATAATTCGTCATTCAAACATTCAGAATTAGTGTTATCTTCAATAAATGGGCAAATAAGGATCAGTAGTCAGCATGACAATCTCTGTACTCATCTGTGACGATTCCGCCATGGCGCGCAAACAAATGGCTCGCACCCTTCCCAAAGAATGGGATGTCGAGATAACCTACGCGACCAATGGTGCCGAAGGATTAGATGCCATTCGCGCAGGTAAAGGCGAAGTGGTCTTCCTCGATCTCAACATGCCCGTAATGGATGGTTATGAAGTACTACAAACCGTTCAACAAAACGATCTCCCCGCCCTTATCATTGTAGTGTCGGGTGATATACAGATAAAAGCTCACGAACGAGTTAAGGCATTGGGTGCATTGGACTTTATCCAAAAACCCGTCAGTGCTGACGCCATCAGTAATATCCTCCAAGAGTACGGCATTCTCACCCTAACGCAGAAAGATCAGGTTGAAGACACACCTATGATCAAAGTCGATATGCGGGATGCCTGCCAAGAGATCGCCAACGTTGCCATGGGGCGAGCTGCCGATTTGCTCGCCAAATTACTCGATGTATTCGTCCTCTTGCCTATCCCAAATGTCAATGTGCTAGAAGTCAGCGAGCTGACAATGGCACTGAAAGCAACTGAGGAAAGCTCAACAGTTTCAGCACTGTGCCAAGGGTTTATTGGTGCTGGCGTTGCGGGGGAAGCGCTCTTACTATTCCATGATTCAAGCTTCCAAGATATGGCTAAACTCATGGGCGTTGCAAATCCAGAGGATAAGCAAACCGAGATTGAAGTACTGATAGACACCGGAAACGTATTAATCGGTGCATTCCTGAATGGGATATCAGAGCAACTCGATATGAAATTCAGCCAAGCCCATCCTGTGGTGTTAGGCCGTCACTGCACAGTGAATGATCTTATCCATGATAATTCGGAAAAATGGCACAGAACATTAGCCATGGAAATAAACTATCGTATTGAAAATCATAATATTCAATGCGATTTATTATTGTTATTTACCGAAGACTCTATTCCGACACTGAGCTATAAACTCGGTTATTTACTCGATTAATCAGTTGGACTTTACCTTATGTCAAACGATCAAAGCGCAATGAACGAACTCCATTGGCTTATCGATATGGTACAAACCATAGAAGTGGGTCTCGTGGTATTAGATCGCGATTATAATATCCAACTGTGGAACGGCTTTATGGAAAACCATAGCGGCGTCTCGCCCAATTCCATTAAAGGTCAAAACCTGTTTAGCCGCTTCCCTGATTTGCCAGCCACTTGGTTGAAACAAAAAATGGAATCGGTTTTTATGCTTAAAAATCGAGCTTTCATTAGCTGGGAACAAAGACCTTACGTTTTTCAATTTAAAAACTACCGCCCTATCACTGGGCGCGCCGATTTTATGTACCAAAATGTGACCTTGTTACCACTGGCCTCATTAACCGGTAAAATCACCCATATCAGTGTGATTGTTTATGATGTCACTGATATCGCGGTAAATAAGTTGCAGCTCAAGGCCGCCAACGAGCAGTTAGAGCGCCTCAGTCAGACCGATGGATTGACGCAACTGCATAATCGTCGCCATTGGCAACAATGCTTGGAGCATGAGTATGATCTCTATGCCCGCTATTCGGGGATAGCGAGCTTGGTGATGATCGATATCGATCATTTCAAAAATATCAATGACACCTACGGCCACCTCGCAGGTGATAAGGTGATCCAGCATATCGCTCATATCTTGAGCCATTCCTTACGGGAAACAGACTGCGCAGGTCGTTATGGCGGTGAAGAGTTTGCAGTAGTCATGCCCAGTACCTGCGGCGCCGATGCCTTAAACTTTACCGAACGTTTGAGGGAAAAAATTGCAAGTTCAACCGTCGTTTACGAGGGACTAAAGATAAAAGTGACCGTCAGCCTTGGTGTGTGTGAACTAGGCAAACACATCAGCAGTAGCTCAAGCTGGATTTCCTGCTCAGACAAAGCTCTGTACGAGGCGAAACAAAAGGGTCGAAACTGTACCGTCCTGCATTGCGCACCAACCTCTGCAGAATAAAGCAAAAAGCCCATCAATGATGGGCTTTTTGCTTTATTCGAATCAATGACAACGCATTAATGTGGGAAGCCGTCGTCTTGTTCGTCGTCTTCTTCATCGTCGATTTCATCGCCAACAAAGTAGGTTCCCCAGCCGTCGTAATCCACTTTTTGCTTGGCCGCGAGTTGCAATAACTGCTCGGTGGCTTTATCTAATAATGGAACTTCTAATTTGTGGTAAGCAATCGCGTCGAAACAGAAAATCACCGAACCATCTTCCAATTCCATTTCTTCGGCATCATTGACTTCAAATCCAAGTTTGAATGCATCAACCGCTGCCTTCTCTAAGCGCTCAAAATTGCTCGATGAAAAATGGTGTTCAATGGTGTATTCAGCATCAGGCTCTGAGCCATCGTCGAGCAGGGCTTGCACTATGTCGCGATTCTCGGCGAATTGGGCTTTTAACTGACTTTCAATAGACATGGAGTGTCTCCGTTAAGATAAAACTGGCTCAAATTGGCGTTATTATACGTCATCAGCTGGGATAGTTTTACCCATTAATGTTGCCGCTTCGCGATTTATCTCGTTAAATTTTGCAGACATAATATCGTGCACCTGTGCAGAAAAGGCTTTCGCATCAGCTTTATCTAAACCTTCAGTCGGGATCGGCGCCATCATCTCGATAATTACTACTCCATTATCCCAGCGGTTCAAATTGATATGGCTTTGACATGAAGTCAACACAGGTACGACTGGCACGCCTGCGGCAATCGCGGTGTGAAAAGCCCCTGCTTTGAAGGGTAACAGCCCACGTCCCCGAGAACGGGTACCCTCTGGGAAAATCCACACAGAAAGACGATTCTGCTTAATTTTTTCAGCCGTTTTCGCCATGGTATCAAAAGCGCTATTGCGATTTTTTCTATCGATAAGAATATTGCCCGATAACCAATAGATCTGGCCAAACAAGGGGATCCACACTAAGCTCTTTTTCCCTAAACTCACCGTGCCTTTAGGTACTGCTTTAGTATGAGTGAACAGATCGAAGTTATTTTGATGATTACCTAGGAAAATGTAGGGGCCATCCTGCACCTCTTTAGGCCGACGAACTATAACTTTAAGCCCTAAAATCGGGGCTGCGGATGAAAAGATCTTGGCGAACATATGTACATTGTCACGGTGACGAGGTCGTAATAAGCACACCAGACCACCAAAAATAAATGCAAGTAACAATGACACCGCCAACAACACAGATCTGACAATTAATAGCACGACATACTCCAAGGGTGAAAGTGGCGACAGTATAGCCACCCATCCTTAGGGACTCAATATATTGTTTACATCTGTAAGCTGAGTTGCTAACAATCCAAACAAAAGCCCATCGATACTCTCGCAATCAAGCGTATCGATGGGCTTTAAAATCAATATCTAAGCATAAAACCTGTGCTAAAGACCTAGCTTTGGCTATGGCTCACCCTTGCCGCTTTACTTAAGCCTAAACGGAATACCAGCGCACTAATGGCTAATGTCGCGACAATCGCCGCTCCACTAGGCAAATCCATGGTTGCCGATAATACGAGTCCGAGCAAGTAGCCCATCAAGCCTACAAGATAAGCGTAAAACAAGCCGTTTTTACCTTGGTACTTGTTTAGGGCAAGTGCTGGCAGAATCAATGTACTAAACACTAAATAGACGCCCACCAACTCAACAGATAAGGTGATAACTAGGGCAAACAGGAGATAGAATCCCGCACCATTTAATATCTGTGGTCGTACAAAAATCACCGCTAACACCAGAGCATACACCACTGTGGGTAACACTAATTGTGACCAACTAACCCAAAGGATCTGACCTGACATCAATTGCTTTAGCAACTCGGCACCATGGGGATCGTTTGCCAACAATAGCATGGCAGCCACGGCCGATAGCACGTAAAAGCAGCCTATCATGGCTTCTAACTCACCCGCCATTCGCTTAGATAACCAAGCGATAAATCCGGCCCCTGCAAGGGCAAATAAGGCTGGCATCAACACATGAGAAAATGGCATCTCTTCTAATCTGTGATCCATATGCGCCACAATGGCTCCCAATGCCGCCACCTGAGCAATCGCTAAGTCGATAAAGATGATCCCACGCTTAAGCACTTGTTTACCTAGTACAATATGCGTAGATAACACCAAAATCCCCGCTGCCAGCGCAGGCAGCAGGATCGACATCAGTTCTAGATCAAACATAGGACTATTTCACCCCATTTAAGAGGGAAATCGCACTGTCATAGAGGCTAAAGAGATCTTGACTATTATCATTTCCGCCGACAGACATAGGTAACATCACGACGGGAAGATTCGCCTTTTCACCCAACCACTTAGCACCACGCTCATCTTGATAAGAAGCCACCACTACAGCAAAAATATCACCTTGCTCGGCGCGGCTTAGCAAACTCGCCAAATGGCCACTGGTGGGTGCTAAACCAGGTTTAGGTTCAAGATCAGCCACTTGTTCTATACCCAACCAGTTAAATAGGTATCTAAAACTGGTGTGATAGGCGATCACTTTTTTACCTTTTAACGCTTTGGCTTGTTCTTCCCAACGGGGGATGGCTGCTTGCCAACGTGAGGTAAAGTCCGCTAATGACTTTTGATAATTAGCCGCTTCACTCGGATCCAACTGGCTCATCTTAGCAGTTAAGGCTTTAGCCACTGCTAACACCCGATTAGGATCGAAATGAATGTGTGGATTTCCCTTAGCATGCACATCACCCATACTGCGATCTACGCTCGCCAATTTGTCTAAGGTATCGATTTGCTCGGCGGCAAAAAACAAGCCTTGCTCGGTCGAATGCACCTTAGCGTTAGCGGACTTCATCTGTAGCATAGGTAGCCAGCCGATTTCTAAATCGGCACCCGCACAGACCACCAGATCCGCTTGACGCATTTTCGCGATCAAGCTTGGGCGGGCCTGCACTTGATGCGGATCTTGTAAGGCCGTAGTGGCTGAATAAATGCTGGCGTTAGGTGCTAACTCTTTTACCAATGCAGCATATTCAGGCTCGCAGGCAAACACATTGAGCTCAGCGTGAGCAAAACCTGAACAAGCAAACGACAGAACCGCAGCGGTCACTTTTATAACATTAGAATTGATGCGCACCGTGAGCCCCCAGAGACATAATGTATTGAATAGTGAAAACATTGTCGTCTTCGATTCCATCGAAGTTAGTACCCTTCTGATTGGTGTACTGGAAACGAACCGTCGAGAAATGGCTCGAGTGCCACGCTAGACTCACCTCAGATTCCTTTAACTTCTGCCCATGGAAATGATCGCCATGGAGCTCTTGGGTATCGACTTCACCGTAACGCAAACCTGCGGACCAACTCGGTGTAAATTGATATACACTGCTTAAATACCAACCTTGATGATAATCCTTGCTCGGGGCATCCTCAGGATGTAAATCCGCAGGCACAAAGTCTGTCACGCGGTAGTACTCGCCGGTCAAGGTGAGATTTTGGTATTTGTAGTTGCCATCAGGCGCCCATTTGTAAACAAAATCAACACTATAGGTATTTTTCCCTGTGTAAGATGCTGCATGACTATGGTCATGCCCTTCCTCGGCAACTTCGTCAGTGTGCTCCTCACCTTCTTCATGGGCAGTTACTTGGCCGTTTTCGTTACGTAAGTAACTTAATCCCGCCTGCCATGAACTATTATCACCAATATCGCCACCAATTTTTGAATATAAGGTGTACACACCCACGTTTTTAAACTCACGCTCACCGTCTTCATCAGCGGCCCGCATACTATCGCCCTTAAAGGCTTCCGCACCAATGGTCCAATACAAATCCGTTGGAGCCACAAAGTTTAAGCGCACACCGTCGTCAAAGTAGTGGCCACCGAAAAACGCTCTATAAGCAATTGGGCGATCGGTAAATGAATCCGTGTGTAAATGTTGGTTATTCAAATAACCAATGTCAGATAGAAAGCGCCCACCACGGATGGAGAAACCCGCTGGCATCGCCATGGTTTGGATAAACGCTTCTTCAAGATTAAGCTCGGTTTCGCCGTCATGCATCTCAACAACTGCGGTTAATTTGCCGTAAAACATATCGTCAATATTGGCGCTCATGGCAAGTTCAGTTTCACCTAAGCCAAACCCTTCAGCGGTTTCAGCCAATGGACGTTCAGCCGTTTGATAATAGCCATTAAGCACTGCGCTGATCGTCGGGTTAGTTAAACTTGAATCGGCCGCAAACACGGTCGGTAAAGCAAATGCGCACGCCAAAGCCACCAAAGAAATTCGGTTGTTAAAAACAGTCATGATATCTCCAAAATACAACTAGCTCTCGATGAAAAATAAAGTCATCAAGAAATACAATAAGTTAAAATGTAAAAGTTGACTTAGAGTTGTGCAGGAGGAGCGCGGCTAAGGTAAACACTAACGTGTTTAACCAAGATTACAGGTAAGGGAAAGTCGCAAACATCAAACCGCTGTATCGCTAAGTTGAGCGTAAGCGGATGGGTTAACAGAATTTTATTAAGCTGGTGTTGATGGAAGCAGAGAGTACAGTGCGTCTTTGCCCCATCATCAAGGTGAGTCACACTATGGGCTGAGGCAGCAAGAGACAGCAATACCAATACGGCTGCAAGCCATATCGAAATTGTGCGTCTTATGTGACTATGCAGTCTCACTCAGTCGTCCTCAGCGTTGAAAATGGCACAAGTTTAAGTCAGTCCACTAGTAAGTTGCAATAAGGTAATGCCTTAGCAAGGCGTTACAAGATATTTACTATTGCAACGCTCTTCGGACAGTTTGTACCTTTAAATGTAGGCTCTACATTCCAAAATGAGTTATTTAAGATTAGCTTAAGTCAGTAAAACTATGATATGCACAGTGTTATCCAAGCCAAATATTTAATCTATTCAATCCAGCAAAAGGCAACCAAAATGCTAGCATTCTTTCGTGAAAACTTTGGATTAATCTTAGGGATAGTGATTTTCGGCGCAGTAGTTTTGGGCGGTATATATTACGTTGAGCACTCATTAGAGAGCCAAGAACAGGTCATTCAGTAACACGAGCCCTTGTATAAACATGTTGAGCCTAGAATGGTTAAAATCACCAAGGTTCAAACCAATGTGGCTCGACATGCCTTACAACCTCACAATCTCTTTCCATTAGCGATACTTTTGCCTTTGATCGCTATCATCCACCTTCTCTGGCGCTTCAATCGTCTGTAGCTGATCCATAAAATGGCTTACCAGTAACAAGATCACACAAAAGATCATCACTGGGATCAAAAAATGTCGCGTTGAGGCATCGAAATAACTGTATAGCCCGGTTAGCACACTCGCATAAAAGCCAAATAATTTTAACTTCAATAATTTAGGACTGTGACCTAGCCAAGCAAAACAATGGGGACATTGCACTTGCGCGTGAAAACCTTTTCCGCGCTGTTGGGTAATTTCAGCAATTTTAATCGACTGGTGGCAATGGGAGCACAGCATTTCAAGTACATTCCTAACTATGGGGCGCTAAGTCTATCAGATCCAAATCTCATTCAGTCGAACTAATTAGCCCTGCGGTTTAAAAATCTGAGTCTATGGCCTAAAGCTGCAAACTAGCACACAAACTTTAAACTTAAATGGATTATTATACGATTGATATTTTACAGGGTTTAGCTCGGCTCCTATCATATAACTACCTCTTTTAATTGAAGGTAATGCCTATGCGCCGCTCACTGATATTACTACTCGCCCTAAGCTTCCCACTGCTGATAAATGCCAAAGTATTCGCTGCAGATCCAGCCCCCGTCACGACCACTCAAACCACTTCGGTTTCAAACGAAACTGAAGCTGAATTAACGACGCTACAAACTGCCATTAAAGAAGATATTGCGCGCTTAGCTCACTACCAAGGTGAATTGCGCACGATTGCTGAATATCGCATTCAAAATAAGTCCTTACAGTTACGCAATAAGATTAAAACACTTTTAGACAATGACAGTTACGACAAAGCCTTAATATTGCCCCTCGTTCAAGAGCAATTGCTTTTTAATCAGAAAATTAACGACTACTTTAATGATATCGTCAGCAAATTATCCAAGAAACTCGGTACACCGGATGATGAGGCAACCTTACTTGAGATCTCAAAGCGTGAACTCGACAAAGACAATAATTACAAGCAACGACTTGAGACCCTAGACTGGCTGAGTCAACTTGGCCAAGATGTGACGGCAGAAAAAACACAGCTCACCCAAATCCTGCTTAGCCGTGCAGATAACTTTGATAGCTTTGTCACTTATACCCAGCAACAATTACAAAATGCGGTGAATGACGCCACAAATGCGGGGAAAGATGTTACCTCAGCGCAAACCAGTCGTGTGCTACAACTAAAAGACCGTTTAGCGCAAAACAGCCTTAGCCTCAGCATAGATATCGAGCTACTTGATGCACTAGGGCAAAACACCGCCCTGCTGAAAAAGACCTTGTTTAGCATCTCCGGTGATATTACGCAGGATGTGTTAAGCATTGATGTGGCATCGAGCTTAATCGAGCAATGGCTAAATACCGCTAAAGATCAAGCTATTAACCACGGACCTACCTTAGTCTTTAAATTATTTATCTTCTGTCTGCTCCTATTTGTCGCTAACCTTGTGGGTAAACTGGTGAAAAAGATAGTGAGTAATACAGTTAGCAATTCTAAGTTAAATTTCAGTAAGTTACTGCAAGACTTTTTTACATCACTCTCGGGTAAGGCTGTATTTACTATCGGTTTGCTGATTGCTTTATCCCAGCTTGGTATCGAACTAGGCCCCCTGCTGGCAGGTTTTGGTATTGCCGGTGTGATCATCGGTTTTGCCCTGCAAGACACCCTTTCCAACTTTGCTTCAGGCATGATGATTTTAATCTATCGCCCCTACGATGTCGGCGATTTGATTAATGCGGCGGGCGTGTCGGGGCGCGTTAGTCATATGAGCTTAGTCTCCACCACCATTAAAACACTAGACAATCAAAGGCTTATCATTCCAAACAATAAGATTTGGGGCGACACCATTAACAATATTACCGCTGAGCATCAACGCCGAGTCGATATGACGTTTAGTATCGGTTATGGCGATAATATTGAGCAGGCCGAAGCCGTACTGACATCAATTGTTGAGGCGCACCCTAAAGTGCAAAAAGTGCCAGCTCCACTCATTAAGTTGCACGTGTTAGGAGACTCCTCGGTCGACTTTATCGTCCGTCCTTGGGCAAAACCTGAAGACTACTGGGATGTATATTGGGATATCACCCGCGAGGTAAAAATGCGCTTCGATGCCGAAGGTATCAGCATTCCCTTCCCGCAGCGCGATGTGCATATTTATCAAGCAAGCAAATAGCGCTAAGCTTGCCTAAACCAAAAGGCGTAATCCAAGATTGCGCCTTTTGTCATTTTTCAATGAACTATAAAGTTAACCGAGTCCAATAATCTCACCATCGACATCGATATCTATTTTTAAATAGCCAGGGGTTAATCCAAGCCCAGGCATTGTCATCACATTGCCCACAAGTGCCGTGATAAATCCAGCGCCCGCATTTAACACTAATTCACGCACTGGCACGATAAAACCTTGAGGGACACCTTTAAGCTGGGGGTCGTGACTGATCGATAAAGGGGTCTTTGCCATACACACGGGTAAATGCGCATAACCGAGCGCACTCAGCTCCTGTAATTGCAATTTTGCCACAGCAGATAAACTTATACCTGCTGCGCCATAGCCTAATTCTGCTAAGGTCGATAATTTAGCTTCCAACCCCATATTATCGGGATACAGCAACTTAAACTCACTTGGTTGTTCACAGGCGCGTATTACAGTTTGCGCCAAAGCCATCGCTCCATCTTCACCTTGACTAAAAGCTTCACTGAGTTCGCAGCCAAATGCCGCTGTACCACGCACGGCTTCCATTAACCAGTTAAGCTCGGCGTCCGTATCGGTGGCAAAGCGATTGATAGCAACAACAACTGGTAGACCATATTGGGCCACATTTTTGATATGCCAATTTAAATTGGCAAAACCGGCTTCAAGACGTGCTTGGTCAGGCGCATTAATATCTGCATCCGACGCTAAACCGCTATTGGCCTTAAGCGCCTTTAAGGTCGTCACCAATACTGCAGCACTTGGAATTAACCCCGACTGCCGCGCTTTGATATTACAGAACTTTTCAAAACCCATATCGGAGCCGAACCCACCTTCGGTCACCACAAAATCGGCCAGTTTTAAGGCGATATCATCGGCAATGACTGACGAGTTACCATGGGCGATATTCGCAAAGGGTCCCGCATGGATAAGACAAGGCGCGCCGTTTAAGGTTTGCATCAACGTAGGTTTTACCGCATCCGCCATAATCGCTGTCATGGCTCCAGCTACACCGAGTTCATCGGCGCTAACCGCCTCCCCCTGCCGATTAAGGGCTAACACTAGCTTGCCAATACGTACGCGCATATCCATCAGATTACGGCTTAGTGCCAAAATGGCCATTAACTCAGAGGCGGCGGTAATATCAAATTTTGAGGTATAAGCAGGGCCATTGTTTTCCCCCAGCCCCACCTCTATCTCCCGTAAACAACGATCGTTATGATCAACTACCCGGTGCCAGCGAATACCCTTGGGATCGATATCTAAGTAGCTTAAGCCAGATTGACGCTCAAATTCAGCCTTGCCTAAACGCATTTCATGGTAAAGCCGAGATGCAATCGCCGCGGCCCCGAGATTATGAGCGCTACTGACAGCATGAATATCACCCGTTAGATGCAAATTCAGCTCCTGCATAGGCACAACTTGGGCATAACCGCCCCCAGCAGCCCCACCTTTTACCCCAAATACAGGTCCCATACTGGGTTGGCGAATACAAGCACACACTTTATTGCCGAGCGCCTTGAGAGATTGCGTTAACCCAATGGTCGTCACGGTTTTACCTTCACCATGAGGCGTTGGCGTAACAGCGGTGACAATAATCAATTTGCCCTTTGGTTGCGCGGCTAAGCGCTGCTGTACTTGCAGCTCCACCTTCGCCTTGGTATTACCAAATAGCTGCATCTCTTCGGGCAACAACCCAAACTCGACGCCAAGTTGTGCGATATCTTTTAGAGGCGCGCGGCTTGAAATCTCCATATCGGTTAGCATGGGTAATATCTCCCTCGGGTTCTTTGGCTTACGAGCTTTGGTATACAAACGTTGATTTACGAAATGAGTATACGGAACAGGTTCACGAAAACAGTTAGCATCAGCGATGACTGATTGAATATGGCGGATATTAGGTGATTCGCTTTAAGATATATACCCATCAAAAAGGTTAATGAGCGGTTCCTTAATCTGTATCAAATAAATCGGTCAAGGACATCTTCTAAAAAAGAATACAGATTCCTTAAAGAGAAACAGCATTGCCCTTTTGCTTCTTAAACGCTTTCAACAAGCTTAAAGCAAGCGCCTCTTAACTCATCGACAAGATAAACTGCAATAGTTTGATATTTGTCCGCATTAACAGTGAACTGCAAATCTAAAGCCCACAAACAATAACGGCGCCTAAGGCGCCGTTATTTGTCATCAAAGTTTAAAGCTGCACTTCACCGCTAAGATGCGGTCTACGGCCTTTGCTGTCTCTAAGCTCAAACACCCATTTATCTTCGGTTTTTTCATAACCAAATCCCACTTCTGCAGGCATTAGCAGCGGCAACTTAAAAGCCACATCAACCACAAATGGGCGCTCACCAATTTCTGGCATTAATTCCGCTAAGCAGCGCGCTTTGGACCACATGCCATGGGCAAGCACACGGTCAAAGCCGAAGCGTTTCGACAGCATAGGATGCAAGTGGATCAGGTTATAGTCACCAGATGCTTTAGCATAACGACGGCCTAAATCCTCTCCCAATTCCCAAGATTGCGGTGAATCCCACGCCATTTCGAGTGCTTTCGGGGGACGCACTCGGCGGCCAGCGGTTTCGATACGATACAAATAAGTTGAGAGCGACTCCCACACCAGCTCTTCACCCACAAAGGCTTTAGAAACAAATTCAAACTCTAAGCCAGAGTCAGTTTCACGGCTGGTGGTTAACGCACATTCGAGGGAAAAAACTTCATCCACCGCTGCGGGACGATAGACTTGAATCCGGTTCTTTAAATGGATCATTCCAAGCAGTGGGAAAGTAATACCATCGTGGGTAAAAATCACCGCATGTAAGCGAAACGCCATCACATACAGGTAAGTTGGCGGCAACAATTTACCATCGAAATCAAAGCCACACACTTGAGCATATTGGCTAACATTTGCCTCGGACACTTTCACATTAGGCGCCGTCACCTTGATATAAGGCAGCGGCTGTTGATCCCAACCGGGTTTATGACCAAAGAAAATCTTGCGATAAAGAGAAAACAGCGACGGCATCGCGTTCAATTCAACACAATATGCATTATTCAAGTCTGAGTACCTTTTAATTAACTATCCCTATGCACGGATAACCAGAAATACCCCGTACAGATGTATAACATCTTGAAAATCAAAAAACTCACGAGTGTAAAACAGGCAAAACTGCGCCTAAAAAGGGCTGATGCTGACTCTCCGAATGGACAACTAAAGAATCAGGTTTATCGAAAACAGCTCGATTATACCCCAGAGGATTGAGTTCTGGATATCCCTAAGTAATGCTGGCTCTCTGACATCTTTAAAAATCAATACGTTAAAAAATCATCGGCAGCAACCATGATGACTGACACGCGAAAAGTGCGAAAATATGACGCCTGTGCCACACTATTGCCCCCAGTCTTTAACTTAGTTAGCCCGTGCAAGATAAAAATTTCGATAAACTCGCGCAAAAATTTGCGAAGAACATTTATGGCACCCCTAAAGGTGAAATCCGTGCCGCCGTACTCTGGCGCGATCTGGCTCCCGCATTGGCACAATTTGGCGATAAAAAGCTACGGATTTTAGATGCCGGCGGCGGTTTTGGTTACTTCAGCCAAAAGCTAGCACGTCTTGGCCATGAGGTCGTACTCTGCGATATTTCTGCCGAGATGCTCGCCCAAGCGAAAGAGCAAATCGATGCCAGCGATATGCCATTAGCAATCCGCTTAGTCCATGCGCCTATCCAAGCCCTATCGATTACTGAGCACGGTATGTTCGATCTCATCCTCTGCCATGCCGTGGTTGAATGGCTAGCCGATGCCAAAACCACTATGGAAGGCTTATTGACAATGCTAAAACCTAATGGGCTGTTTTCGCTGATGTTTTACAATAAAGAAGCGATGCGGTTCCATGCCTTAGTGTCGGGTAATTTCGACTATGTTGCCGCAGATCTCAAAGTGAAGAAAAAAGTGCGACTGACACCTACACATCCGCTGTATATTCATGAAGTTAAGCTGTGGTTTGCCCAGTGGCAAATGGCTTTGCTGAGAGAATCAGGTGTACGGGTGATCCACGATTACTTGAAGAAACAGCAAGCGGCGGATTTTGACTATCAAAAACTGCTCAGTATGGAACTCGAATATTCACAACGCGAGCCCTATATTTCACTCGGCCGTTATGTGCATTTTCTGGGACAAAATACCGCAACGCCCTCTGAATAAACGCCTATCTTCGCAATCAATAATGAACAATCAATAAAGGACGCCCTCGAGCGTCCTTTACATTTAACCCTGCACGCAAAAAAATAACCCATTGAAATAATAGACATTTAAGTCACAAACTGGACCTAAGCCTTGAAACTAGCCCTTAAACTCAATCACAGCGCGTCTGCCAACAAGCGGTCACTGTCGCGCCCTGCTGCTTGAGGAGTTGCACCACACTCTTATCGCCAACCACATGGCCAGCCCCCACCACCACAAATAAAGGCTCGTTAGCGGTTTCTGACCCCATAAGCTTTATCATGCCATCGGCCATCACTTTATTACGCTGCCACAGAATTTTATCCAGCATCAGGAGATCCCCCTCACCACCCAGTTGTTCTTGCATCAGGGTATCTAGTGCGGCTTCATTACCAGAGCGCCACGCATCAACCAGTGAGAGTAATTCAGCATCCGATGCTTCAATGGCTTCGCGCACCATAGCCCACTGAACTTGACTGTCGAAAGAAGCGAGCAATTTAAACTGCGACTCGGCCGTCTCTAACTCATAAACCGGTTTACCCCCGCGGCTAAGCAACTGCATATCGACACCATAGTCAGTGCTAAAACCTAAACCATTGTAGCGTAATAGATTAAGTTGAGCGGCCTGCAACCAAGGTGCAAAGGCTTGAATCGACTGACATAAACTCGCTTTACCCTCACAATATTGGCTCATTGTCGCCACCGTTTGTGTATCTCTACTTTGCCAATCAAGCCCTTGTGCTGAATTTGCCCCGCCGTATTTTTGCAGTAAGGCACGACTATCGACTTTATTCATATCGATTTCAACGACAAGCCCTTTGGATTGGGTAAACGCCGCTTCGACTTGCGCGGGCATAGGATAAAAATCGGCACGACCAATATGGATAGAGCCCAACAGATAAGCGGATTTATCCTGCCATTGCACGCGATAAAACGGCGGTTTATCCGAAGGTGCAGCTAAAGTTGTCCCACTTGCAAACAAAGTGACACTTAAGAGTGCCAGTAATAGTCGCCATCGACTTGTTGCCATATCCTTTGCCCCTTATAATTCCTGCAAATTTTGCAATGAGACGCTGTTATGCCACAGACAAAGGTTATAGAGCAACTGAAAGAAAATCTTCAAATCGCCTATCGCCAAGCCATCGATGCTGACGCTAAGTTAGATGAATTGAAAAAAGCAGGCCATGGGAAATTCACTCATATCTTCACCGCCGAGCAAGGATTTGTGGTTTCAAGCAATCGCTTTTTGCCCTATGTGCAAGAACTGGTGGATGACCTAACTAAGCTGCAGCAACACACTCGCCTTGATCCGGTGGCACTCGAAACCTTAGTGCGCCAACTGGCGACACTGTTACAAACACTGCACGCCTTTAAAAAGCAGAGCTAATTCAATAAACGCTGAAATATCATTTAGTTCAGCGTTTCCCCTTATTTTCCACAGGGCACATTTTTAGCCAATAAAACTGTCATCATTTTGTCATTTCTAAGTCATAGACTCCGCAAACATTGTCGTGGGGGCTGAAGTAATGACGAGTTTAGATCTGGCAAAAGAGCTTGATAAGATAATCATAAAGGGGGCAATCAGCCCGCTTTTTCAGCCCATTTTCAATATATTGGAACATAAGATCCACGGGTTTGAGGCGCTCAGTCGTGGGCCAGAACATAGCCCGCTCTATTCACCGGTTCCTTTATTTAAAACCGCTGAATATCACGGCAAGCTGAGTGAACTTGAAACCCTGTGCCGCCGTATTTCACTGGAACAATTTAAGCTACGCCAGTTTCAAGGGCGATTGTTTATCAATATTTCCCCTAAAGCCCTGCTCGATCCGACCCATCCGAAAGGAATGACACTGCAACTGTTACAACAGCTCGGCATTTCTCCCTCACAGGTGGTCATTGAGTTATCGGAGCAATATCCAGCCGATGATATTGATTTACTCAAGTCTTGCCTGAATCACTATCGTAGCCAAGGGTTTATGACCGCCATCGATGACTTAGGTGCGGGTTATTCGGGTTTAAGGCTTTGGTCAGAGTTATCCCCTGACTATGTAAAAATCGACAGGCACTTTATCCATCAAATCGATTCAACCCCAGTAAAGCAAGAATTTGTACGCTCGATTGTCGAACTGTGTCAAAGCCTTACCTGTAAAGTGATTGCCGAAGGGATTGAAACCCAAGAAGAACTTGCCGTACTTAAACAGCTCGGAATCGTTTATTGCCAAGGTTATTTGCTTGGTCGCCCCGAGGCGCAACCGAGTCGCGCCATGAAAGCGACCTTAGTCCCTAACAATACTCAAATTCAGCCCAGATACAGTGAATCCGCCGAAAGCCTCTGTACCAGTGCCATAACAGTTGTCCCCACACTCAAACTTAAACACCTAAGCGATACTTTTAGCTCCCAGCCAGCCTTACAGGCCGTGGTTGTGGTGCAAGACCAGCTCCCATTAGGGATCATTAGCCGAGCGACTCTGCTCGAACTCTTCAGCACCCCCTATGGTCGGGCGCTACATGAAAATCATGCAGTGAGTGAAGTGATGGATCCCCAAGTGCTGCAGATTGAAGCCAACGAGCCACTCTCCATTGTGAGCCAATTATTAACATCAGAAAGTGCCAATACGGTCGCTCAGCAATTTATCATCCTGCGCAGGGGGAAATTACTCGGGATTGGCCACACTAAGGATTTGTTACAGCGGATCACCGAACACAGAATAAAAATGGCCAGGCATGCTAACCCCTTAACGGATTTACCGGGTAATGTGCCGATTCAAGAAGAGCTTAAGCGCCTCA
Source organism: Shewanella cutis (assembly GCF_022410515.1). GTDB lineage: Bacteria > Pseudomonadota > Gammaproteobacteria > Enterobacterales > Shewanellaceae > Shewanella > Shewanella cutis. The sequence goes on from NZ_JACSDI010000001.1 coordinate 1,181,114, forward strand.
GAACCCAGCAAAAACCGTTCTATTTGGCCTATTTTGACCTGTGTCACTTTAAACCCTACAACGATATCTATGGTTTCTGCCGTGGTGACGAAGTGATCTGCGAAGTCGCGGATCTGTTAGTGAAATACAAAACCGATAATTGCTTTATCGGCCATGTGGGCGGCGATGACTTTGTAGTAATCAGTACCTGTGAGCGACTCATTGATCGTTGCCAACATATATTGGCAGAGTTTGAAGCCAATAAACCGCTCTTCTATAGTGCTGAGCATTGGCAAGCCCAAGAAATGCTCGCAGACGACAGGCAAGGACAAGCTTGTTATCACAAATTGATCAGCCTAAGTGTCGGCGTGCTCACTCCAGTACATACCTTCAACTGCAATGAGCATAGTTTGTCTACCTTAAGTGCAAGAGCAAAAAAACAGGCAAAATCCGCGAGTAACGGATTTTGCCTGTTAGAAGAGAGGGACATCAGTCCGCAAGCATTGAGTGCTTAGATTCGCTTTTACAGCTTAGGCGCGACAGTCTTTTTCAACCAATCGCTCAGCATTTTTGTTTCATACATAAATGGCTTTTCATTTACGGATTGAATGCCTGACATAAAGCCCATGTCAGCGAGTTTTTCATCCCCAGCAATAATCACTTTATCATTTTCAAGCACTTGATAACTAAAACTCATACGTGGTGGATAAAGATCTTTTACCACCCGTAAATCATCAGCTGTTGCCCCAAAGGTTGGACGCATATCACCCGCTAGGTCGACATCAGTGACCGTCATTTCCAACTTTTGGTTTGGTTTTAATACTTTTGCCGCTTCTTTATTAATATTCGTGGTCAAGGTATCGAATAAACGTTTTTCATAACGGGATTGAATTTCGCCCGAGGATTTAATATCACGGAAATCTTTTGGATTTTGCCAAACAATCTTCACCACCCCGTCTTCAGTCACTGGGTCGGTTTTCGCCTCGTCGGCGGCCCATACTGCACTGCAATTCAACACACTGGCGAGTAATAGGAATTGGACTTTCATATTTGCCTCCTCGGCCTAATTGTTTCTGCGTTATACCGTACAAAATCTAACCTGAACTCAAGCTTAATACAAATAACCCATAAACAGCATATAATTAGCAACCTACTGTATTAATTAGTAAATATAATAAAAAACTTCAGGCGTACTCGTATCTTTTTGTATCAAATACCTAATAAGGAATAAAGTTATTAATTTGTGATTTTTTAACGCGCATATTACTTTGAAAAGTATTATCCTTCGCACACACTTTTATGACCACGAATCAAAAATGAAATTCCCCGTTGTACCTGTATTTGTGTTAATTCTGCTTTCTTGCTTTGCCAGCGCGATTTGGTGCATCTCTGCAGGGGAGAAAGACTCGCGCCCAGAAACCTGGACATCCTTTATTTACACCCATGGTTATGACTCTGGTAAGTATAAGAAAACAGATAATTTTGATAGCTATGAAGCCTGTCGAGACTTTGCCAAAGAGCAATCGTCTTTCTACGATAACGTGCCTTGGGAATGTGGGCTAAAATGTGGTTTCGACTCCCGTAAACAGGGATTTCAATGCCAAGAGATGCGTAACGAGCAATAACTCTGCGGTTCAGCAAATGTTCAAGATTTCTTCGGTATGCTTAATTTCTAAACAACACCTTTGGTTTTGTTTGTCATGGATGCACGATTTAAAGCCAAACGAGGATTTAAAGACCTACCAAGTTCCGGTAATTTAAATTTGGAGTTTATCTATGAACCTAAAAACTGCACATATCCCCCATACTGCAATGACGAAATTCGCCTTATTAACATTACTCACCTTAGGCACAGTCATCAGCGTCCCCAGCCAGGCTGCGACACTCACGGCAGAACAGCAACGGGTGGTAAAATCACACTTTGATAAGCTTGCCCAGTCACACCAAGTTGCAGAGCAACGTCTGACTGAGCAACTCGATCAAGAGTTTACCCGCCAATTAGCGCAAGAAGAGCATCAACTTATGCGCCAAACTTGCCCCAAATACGGCATGACATTCGATATTAGCAAGAATGCTTGTTTGCGCTCTTAGGGCAAATTAAAACGGAAAACGTGCACTAAGCTCAGGATATTGATTTCTTAAGTCTTTGGGTTTAGTGCTAAATTTTTTCCCAACAGGGGTCGCTTTACCAGAGGGCATAAAAGGTAGCTCTTTACCCGTTCTATCTTCGTACAATTGTCCTGCGATAAGATCGTAATCTTCAATAAAAGGATAGGCATAGCCATCTTTTTCTGGCCATGCGGTTAGCTGCGCTAACGTGTCAGGGTTAGCAATCACTGCCTCATAACGTGCTTGCCCGAGTGAAATCAGAAAAGCGCGAAATTCAGCAAAGGCATAATCAGAATCACAGCCTGTAATGATATAAGCCGCGCCCCACACAGACCATAAATAACTGCGGCGCATCTGTTGGCCAAAGAGCTTATCGAAGGCTTTTAACTCTTCATCAGTCAGTTTGCTCAATTTTTGCTTTAATGCCTCAGCCAATGACTCCTGGGATTGCACGGCTTCACTGCGGGTCACTAAGTCCCAAAATTCTACTTCTGTCATCACTTAACCTAATATTGAATGCCCAAGCAAAGGCGTATTCTACATGATAATACGGTTATGCTGGACTCAGTTCGGGGCTTTTCCTACACTTGCTCCACTTCATATTAGCCAACAACCCCAATTCTATGCCGAAACGCCTTATCCTATTGATAGCCCTTTATACACTGCTTGCCATTGTCGCCCTGTTACGCGCAGTCGCAACGGCCTCCTTCGATTTGTTCACCTTAGGCGTGTTACCCGTGCTGGTTGGCATACTGACCCAAGCGCCTTGGTCAAGCTTAGTGCTCAAAATTTACCTTGGATTACAAACCTTAGGCCTATCGGCACTGGGTATTACCGCCATTATTGCCTACCAGATTACACCTCAAGACGTTAAAGTGGTGATCGAAGGCCATAACATTCCCATGTTACCGCTGGTGTTATCCATCATTGCCCTGCTATTCGTGCAGTATTGGATCGCGTTTTCACGGGTAACCCATGATTATTTAACCGCAAAAATAAAAGCTTGAGTGTATTGATTGCGAAGAAGTTATTTCTCGCCTAAGTTAGCACCTTTCTAAAAAGACCATATAGCTTGTGACTATGACTCACTTATCGCCTAGCGAATTATCGATGCTCATTGTTGAACCATCGGAAACCCAGCGCCGAATTATCATCAAATGCTTACAGCAAGAAGGCATTGTTAGCATCGAACATGCTGCCAATATTGCAGAAGCCAAGGGACTCATTGCTCGGCACAAACCGGATCTCATCACCAGCGCAATGCACTTTGAGGACGGTACCGCGACGGAGTTTTTAAGCTACCTACGCAGTAAAAGCGAATATAAAGATATTCAATTTATGCTGGTCTCGAGTGAGTGTCGCCGCGAGCAACTGGAGAGTTTTCGTCAATCGGGGGTAGTTGCTATCCTGCCAAAACCCTTTAATGTCGAGCATTTAGGCAAAGCACTCAATGCAACTATCGATTTACTCAGTCACGATGAGCTCGACTTAAGCCACTTCGATGTACACGATGTACGAGTGCTTGTGGTTGATGACAGCCGCATGGCACGCAATGTGATCAAACGAACGATTGGTAATTTGGGGATAAAACTGATTACCGAAGCTGAAGATGGTGCGCAAGCTATTGAGTTAATGCGTCATAATATGTTTGATTTAATTATCACCGATTACAATATGCCCAGCGTTGATGGACTGGCATTAACACAATTTATCCGTAGTGAAAGCCAGCAATCACATGTGCCAATTTTAATGGTATCGTCTGAGGCTAACGATGCACATTTAAGTAATGTATCTCAAGCTGGGGTGAATGCCCTATGCGACAAGCCCTTCGAACCCAAATTGGTTAAGCAACTCTTATATCAACTGCTCGAAGAATAAAGCCTAAGTCACGAATAGAACAAATACCCTTTAATTTTGTTACTTAGATGATACAAGCCCACAGCAAAGGGCTTTCCAACGCCTTAACCTTGTGGCATGTTAGGCTCGCCGACTTAATCAATCTACGGAAAGAAGAGACAATAAAAATGAACAAAACAGAACTTATCGCCAAAATTGCCGAAAATGCCGATATCACCAAAGCTCAAGCAACTCGCGCATTGAAATCTTTCGAAGCGGCGATTACTGAATCAATGAAAAACGGTGACAAAATCTCTATCGTCGGATTTGGCTCTTTTGAAACAACGACTCGTGCAGCGCGTACAGGCCGTAACCCGCAAACGGGTAAAGAAATTCAAATTGCGGAAGCGACGGTTCCTAAGTTTAAAGCAGGCAAAACCCTGCGTGACAGTGTGAACTAATTCAGCTCAACACTTTTGTAATGAAAACGCCTCCTATGTGA
>NZ_JACSDI010000020.1 GCF_022410515.1 Shewanella cutis
TGTCCAGATGCTATGTTTGTCAATTCTTGTAGGCAGCTTGTTCATTGGATCAAAAATCATCCATTATTAAGTTATGTGGTTGCAGACTTGTCCAAAGTTGAGGGCGAGCACGTAGCGAGAATTAAACAAACGTTAGATGAAGCGCCTAGCTGCATTGGGTCTTATGACCCTGGATTTTACACTGCTGAAACCAATCTAAAACACTCATCAGTGTGCTGGTTAATAGTTCAAGGAATCTCAGAGTTAGAATGCTTAGAGCCTAGTAAACAGAAATTTGTAATATCATGTCTCGGTGAATACTTAAACAATGATGCTTATATTAAATTTGATGATGCCGTGTCCGTTTTAAGAGATGTGGCAATAGATGGACTATATGAGTATTTAGATGAACACCTAGATGAAAGAAATTCTATCTATTCAATCCTGATAAAGTATAAACAACGTTCTGAGTGGTTTCGAAAGAATCGCCTGCGTGAGTTCGCTGAAAATGGGTTAGAAGGTAAAAAAGGTGAAGTTGCCTTAGCGATTGACGTTCAAGAGTATGTATTGGATCAAGGTGTTGAATTCTTTGTTGAACCCGCATCTGCTAGTGGAGAGGTCGACCTTGTTTTAAAATCCTCCGAAGGCCGTTACATAATAGTTGATGCAAAGTATGTTAAGAACGAATCGAATAGGTCTAGTGTTCTCTCCAAACTTGCCTCAGGGTTTCATCAAGTAGCAAGGTACTGCAACGATTTTGATGTTAGTGAGGGGTTTTTAGTAAATTTTGTAGCCAATACAACTAGAATTAGACTTGGGCTTGATACTCTTGATAATTTTCCATATCTAAATGTCGGGAATAAAATAATCTATTACATAGAAGTAAATATTGCTGAAGAGCCATCAGCGAGCAAATCTGGAAAAGCGACTGAGATTGAATTGAGCAAAGAAGAGCTTATCTCAACTTTAGAAGAAGAGAGTTAACAAGTTGCTGCACTCGGAAAAATTACTCGCTATGCTCGCAATTTTCCGGTGAGCAAAGCGTTACCCATAGATATTTTTATCTGAAACAAACGCGTTTGAGTTAAGGCTTTAACTCGAAAATGTCCCAAAGCGTGCTGCGTAAGGCTTTTAAATCTTCAGGTTACGCTAATGTCAAAAAGGTGAGCCATGGTGATTAGCGAGACGACCGTCCGCCCCATGGACGGGGCGGTCGAGCATCCACGGACGGACTCGCTGCGTGTCGGTGAGTGAACATCATGGCAAGCCTGTATTCATGGGTATCAGCAGCCTACCGTTTCATTTTTTCGAATGTTTAGGCCGTGATTTCGCGTTATTCTTTTGCAAATTTCCTTGTTATTCTGCCTCCATCAGCATTGCCACTGTTTCACGCAGTCACTTCTAACTCAAGCGATCGTGAGTACACAGGCTAATGCCTTACGAGTTAGGAGCATAAAATGAAAGTCTTAGGTCAGTTTTCTGCTAAACCTGCGATGGACGGCGACGGGGTGAATATTCGCCGTGTGGCGGACTTTGTCACTACCCAGTTTGACCCTTTCTTGATGATGGATGAGATCAAATCCGATGATAAACAGGATTTTATTGGTGGCTTTCCACCGCATCCGCACCGTGGAATGGAGACCTTTACTTACATCCGCAAGGGCGGGTTTGAGCATCGCGATCAGATGGGCAATGTCAAAGCGATTCGTGCAGGCGATGTGCAGTGGATGAGCACGGGTTACGGCGTGGTGCATTCCGAAATGCCGCTGGCCGATGCGCTTAATGGTCTGCATGGCTTCCAAATTTGGGTCAATATGCCTGCCAAGGACAAACTGCGCCCCGCGACGTATCAAGATACGGCTTCAATCCCTAGTGTTGAAACCTCGAACGACACAGGCGCAACCCTTAAAGGCTTGGCGGGGGATTGGGCATTTGCGGGTAAGAGTGCGATCAGTGCCACCATTCAAGGATTAGCGGGCGAAGCGGCGATTGCCGACTTGATGATTAACGCCAATGGTGAAGCGCAGCTCGATTTATCCAAGCATGAGTTTGCCTCCCTCTATCTTTACCAAGGTGGCTTGAGTAAAGGCGAAGGCTCGCAGTTTTCATTCAATCAGGGCGAGTTTTTAGTGCTCGATAGCCAAACGCCATTGCAGCTTAAGGCCGATGAACGCGGTGCGGGCATGCTACTGTTTGTGGGTAAACCTATTCGCGAAAAAATTGTCCAAATGGGCCCCTTTGTGATGAACACCCAAGCGGAAATTCAGCAGGCGATTCGCGATTATCAAGAAGGGCGTTTTGGCCAAATCGCTTAATCGGTTAAGTCTGCCGAGCTGATCAAAACCAAAGCCTTGTATCCCAGCAGGGCTTTTTATTACTGTTTACGCAGGCGATTTCGATTGTTTAAGGACTTGAGTTTAAGGACTTGAGGTAAAAGCTGCCCGTTGTTGCTACAATAGCCGTACTTTTGGGTTGAGCGAGCGCAGAACTGAATTCTTGCCTTGCGTAAACCCGAATCTTGATAAACCCGTTTAATCGATAAGTAACGCAATTTTAGTAACCTAGCAGCCGCTTCGTTACCCACCACAGGATATTCGCCTTGAGCAATTCAGATACTAAGCCTACTCCATCACTGGCTTTCTCGACCCTTAAGCTAAAAACCGAACTGCTTGAGAACCTTTCTTCTATGGGCTACAACGAGATGACGCCCATTCAAGCACAAAGCTTGCCAGCCATTTTAGCGGGCGAGGATGTGATAGGTCAGGGTAAAACGGGGTCAGGTAAAACGGCGGCCTTTGGTCTAGGTTTACTAAATAAATTAGACGTTAAGCGTTTTCGCATTCAAACCTTAGTGCTGTGTCCAACCCGCGAGTTGGCCGACCAAGTGGCGCAGGAGATCCGTACTCTCGCCCGTGGTATACACAACGTGAAGGTATTAACCCTGTGTGGTGGTGTGCCAATGGGGCCGCAAATTGGCTCTTTAGAGCATGGTGCCCATATTATTGTGGGAACCCCGGGTCGGATTGTCGATCACTTAGAGCGCAATCGTTTAGATTTAAGCAATCTAAGTATGTTAGTGCTTGATGAAGCCGACCGCATGCTCGAAATGGGGTTCCAACCACAGCTCGATGCCATTATTGAACAGTCACCACGTGAGCGCCAAACGCTGCTGTTTAGTGCGACATTCCCTGAGCAAATTCAATCGATTGCTAAACAAATCATGTATAACCCTGTGATGGTTAAGGCCGCGGTTACCCATGAAAAAAATACCATCGAACAGCATTTTTATCAGTTAGATGACGATAAGTCGCGCATGCAAGCGCTGCAATTATTACTGTTAGAACATAAGCCAGAAAGCGCCGTGGTGTTTTGTAATACTAAGCGTGAAACGCAAAAAGTGGCCGACGAACTCGAGGGGTTAGGCTTTAGTGTCTTAGCCTTGCACGGCGATTTAGAACAGCGTGATAGGGATGAAACCCTGCTGCAATTTGCCAACAAGAGCGCCTGCGTGCTGGCGGCTACCGACGTCGCCGCCCGTGGTTTAGATATCGATGCGCTAGATGCGGTATTTAACTACCATGTGGCCTACGACACCGAAGTGCACATTCACCGCATCGGCCGTACTGGCCGTGCGGGCAGTAAAGGCGCTGCTTATACCTTTTACAACGATCAAGACGGTTACAAGATTGCCTTGCTAGAAGAGTACTTGGAGCGCGATATTCAGAGTGAAGCCTTGCCATCATTAAGTTTGCTGGGCACTGCGCCTAATGCGCCAACCATGATCACTCTGCAAATCGATGGTGGTAAAAAAGAGAAACTTCGCCCTGGCGATATTCTTGGCGCCCTGACGGGGGATAATGGCATTGAAGGTACGCAGGTGGGCAAGATCCTCGTGACAGACTACCGCGCTTATGTGGCGGTAAACCGTAAAGTGGCTAAAAAGGCACTGAGCAAGATCACCAGCGGCCGCATTAAGGGGAAGTCTTACCGCGCGTGGTTGATGAAATAAACTGTTTATTGCGAGCTAATTGACTCGAATGATAAATGCCACTGACCTAGTGTCAGTGGCATTTTTTATGGCGTTGCATACTAAGTGCTGTAATCAATTGCAATCCATAGTGAAAATCACTTTATGGCAGTGGCGACACTGAAATTTGTAAATGGCCAGATCGCCACCTTTTCGATAACTACTCAAGATTTTTTGCCAAAAGCCCGAGTCGAGCATGTGCTCTGATAAAAATCCTTCCAATGCTTCGCCCTGTAAGGCTTGTAATTCAGCGAGTTCGGCATCGCCATGAAATTCGCAGGCATCGTTACAATGGGACTGCCAGACTTCCTGTTGCCATGAGATATAGCCTGGCGTTCTTTCGGCTACTTCTTTAACAATTGCAATATCAAGCCCAGCTTCGAGCAGGGGATAATCGTCAACAAAATGGCCATTAAATTTATCTGCAGCGCTGCCATCGGCAACGCACCATGGGCAGATAGCATCAATATTTTCAACGCAATACATCCCAGCTATACAGATAAATCCTCGGGCTTTACCGCAGCATTGACAGCTTGCATCACTTGCAACGACTGCGCCTGTCGCGAGCGGGTTGGGATGATAGGTAAACAGAGGGAAATCCATATCGACTCCTGTTATAAATTTAAACACTGTTAATGACTTAATCGCTGTGGTGTATGAGCTAAAGACATCTTTTCGCCATGGGATGATTCGGGCTGAGCTGCAATAAATCCCAACGGTTGCCATAGAGGTCCTCGAACACAGCAACGGTGCCGTAATCTTGCTGCTGCGGCTCGCGAATAAAGTGAATGCCTATTGATCGCATATACTCATAATCGCGCCAAAAATCATCGGTATTTAAGAATAAAAACACCCGCCCTCCAGCTTGATTGCCGATAAAAGATTCCTGTTCGGGTTTGGAGGCTTTGGCTAATAGTAAGGCCGTACCATGGGAATTAGGCGGCGCTACTACGACCCAACGTTTATCTTGCTCGGGTTGATAGGAGTCTTCAATCAGCTCGAAGTTGAGTTGATTGACATAAAAATCAATCGCTTCGTCATAATCTCTTACCACAAGTGCGATATGGACAATAGCTTGTTTCATCTCAGTATCTCGGTTTTGATCGCGATTACAGCAGCTATTGTAATCGTTATCGCAACGGTCGGGATACCGCTGCGATAGCATAAAACATCAATCAGTAGCGTAAGTCAGTCACTGACTCAAGAGACTAAGGGCAAGGTAATCTAAATTGATCTGATAGTTCATTTATACGGCTGAGTAACTCAGGGGAGAGGCTGACTTTTAAGCTGTCGATATTTTCTTTCAGCTGGTATAAGTCCGTGGCGCCAATTATGTTTGATCCAACAAATTTACGCGAGTTAACAAAGGCTAACGCCATTTGCGCGGGGGATAGATTAAACTCGCGGGCTAAGTCTACGTAGGCCGCTGTGGCATCGAGTGCCAGTTGCGAGCCGGTATAACGGGCGAAGCGTTTAAACAGGGTTAAGCGCGCGCCTTCAGGCCATTGGTTATTGCAATATTTACCGCTCAGGGCGCCAAAGGCTAAGGGCGAGTAGGCTAGCAGCGGTAACTCTTCGCGGTGACTGATTTCACTCATGCCCACCTCAAAGCTGCGGTTAAGCAGGTTATAGGGATTTTGCACGGTAACTATGCGCGGCAGGCCGTGTTTTTCAGCCAGTTGCAGATATTTCATCAGCCCCCAAGGGGTTTCATTCGATACGCCGATATAGCGTACTTTACCTTGGCGAATGACTTCAGCGAGGGCTTCGAGGGTTTCAAGGATTGGCGTTTGCTGCTCAATCTCTTGTTCGTCGTAAAATAATTCCCCGAAGAAGTTGGTATTGCGGTCTGGCCAATGCACTTGATAGAGATCGATAGTATCGATTTGCAGGCGCTCGAGCGAGGCATCGACCGCTTGGTGAATGTTGTTCCAGTCCAGTGCCATATTCTTGCGGATATAGTCACTCTTGCCACCCGGCGCGGCAATCTTAGTGGCGATCACTAAGTCATCACGATTGCCACGGGCCTTGATATATTGGCCTAAAATGCGCTCGGTTTCGCCTTGGGTTTCCGGCTTTGGCGGCACAGGGTACATTTCCGCAGTATCAATAAAGTTGATGCCACTGCCTATGGCGTAGTCTAGCTGTGCAAAGGCCTCGGCTTGGGTATTTTGCTCGCCCCAAGTCATAGTACCTAAACAGATTTTGCTCACCTCGAGATTAGAATGCGGTATGCGTCTGTATTCCATCTATTTCTCCTACGGAAACTATCTTAGTCCGAGGCTACCAAGCTTTTGCTGTAAAGCAAAGGTTAATGCGGTGATATGGATGTTGGTGGGTTAAAAATAACCAATTTTTTGTGCGGAGTTTACTGGGTTTATTACATCATACTGTGCACTAAATCGCCGCTGACTTTGGTTTTTGCACCTTTGCATTAATTCGAGGCCGAAGAGGGGGATTTTTGTCTATTTTTATGTAGTTAAGTTATCACTAAATCACTTATGACGTAATTATGAAATATTTGTTATAAAATTACATTTGAGGTTTTTGCACTGAATTCATGTCGATCTGTATCACGAAATAGTGCTTTTTTATGTATATTACTTACGAAAAAAGTGGCGGAATGTGACGCCTCTATCGGATTGTCTGTTAACAAACATGTACCCTAAATTTATCTAAAAATTTTCATGGTTGATATTTGTGATGGCAGATTTTTCAAACCAAGTTATAACGATCAAAAAAGGTCTCGACTTACCGATTTCGGGTGAGCCTAGGCAGATCATCGAACCCGGTAATAGGCCATCGCAAGTGGCTCTGCTGGGAGAAGAGTACGTTGGCCTAAAACCAACGATGCTGGTTGAAGTCGGCGATAAGGTCAAAAAAGGCCAACCTTTGTTTGAAGATAAAAAAACACCAGGTGTATTCTTTACTGCTCCCGCCAGTGGTGAGATTATCGCGATTAACCGTGGTGAGCGCCGAGTATTGCAATCCGTGGTGATCCGCTGCAATGGCTTAGACGCCGATGAGCAAATCCGTTTCGATATTCACGCTGATTTGCAGTCACTTTCTGCACAAGTGGTACAGGCACAATTAGTTAATAGTGGCCTGTGGACTGCACTGCGTACCCGTCCTTTCTCCCGTGTCCCCGCGTTAGATAGTAAACCTGCAGGTATTTTTGTCACTGCAATGGATACCAATCCCTTAGCCGCTGATCCACGGTTAATTATTGCCGAGCAGAGCGATGCCTTTAAGGCGGGTTTAGCGGTGCTAAGTCATTTAACTGATGGCAAAGTTTACCTCTGCCAAGACAAAGGTGAAGCCTTAGCCGGTGCTGATTTACCTAAGGTTGAAGTGCGCCGTTTTACCGGGGTGCATCCCGCTGGTTTAGTCGGTACCCATATCCACTTTACCTTGCCCGTGAGCATTGAGCGTCAGGTGTGGCACATCGGCTATCAAGACGTAATTGCCTACGGCAAGCTGTTCCAAACCGGTGAACTCTATACCGACCGCGTGGTGGCTTTAGGTGGCCCAAGTGTGCTTAATCCACGTTTACTGCGCACTCAGTTAGGGGCAGAGCTTAGTGCGTTGGTGGCAGATGAAGTTAAACCCGGCCATAACCGCGTGGTGTCAGGCTCAGTATTATCGGGTCATACCGCCCAAGGTGTACATGACTATTTAGGTCGTTTCCACAATCAAATATCAGTGCTCGCCGAGGATGCACAGCACCAAGTATTGCCTTGGGTGCGCGGTGGCTCGGATAAGTTTTCTATCACTCGCGCAGTGACTTCCCGTTTATTTGGCCTGACTAAATCCTTCGAATTTACCACCCATCAGGGCGGCTCTCAGCGCGCCATGATGGCTTTTGGTCAGCTCGATCGCGTAATGCCGTTGGATATTTTACCCACGCTGCTCGTTCGTGACTTAGTAGTGCGAGATACCGACGAGGCACAGGCATTAGGCGCATTGGAGTTAGATGAAGAAGATTTAGCCCTGTGTACCTTTGTGTGCCCTGGCAAGTATGACTTTGGTAAAGAGTTACGTGCCTGTCTAGATGTTATCGAGAGGGAAGGTTAATGACGACACAACCTAAAAAACCTGATTTACAGGACGATTACTACGCCACAGGCAAATCGATGAAGGGCTTTGTGCGCTCATTGGTGATTGCCAGTGGTCGCAGTACTAAGGGACAAGTACACGTACGCGACGCAATTGATGTTAAACGTACCATGACCTTAGTGGGCCTATGCTTATTGCCAGCCATTCTATTTGGCTTATATAACGTGGGGTTACAGGCACAACTTGCACTCGCAAGCGGCTTAAGCACTCCAGATACGTGGAAGCTTGCGCTGTTTAACGCCTTAAGCGGTGGCTTAACGGCAGAGACGAGTGTGATTGGCTTGTTCCTTTATGGCTTAAGTTTTTATCTGCCGATTTACCTCACGGCATTACTGACCAGCCTTTTCTGGGAAGTGGTGTTTGCTAAGGTTCGTCACCAAGAATTACACGAAGGCTTTTTCGTTACCGCCCTGCTATTTACGCTGATTTTACCCGTTTCGATTCCGCTCTGGCTGGTGGTGATGGGCATTAGCTTTGGGGTGGTGATCGCCAAAGAGCTGTTTGGTGGCATGGGATATAACTTCCTTAACCCCGCCTTGGCTGGCTTGGCATTTATCTATTTTGCCTATCCGTCAGAAGTCACAACCGTTAAGCAATTAGTCGCCGTTGATGGTTTTTCTGGCGCGACTGCATTAGCGCAGGCCGCAGCCGGACAATTACAATTTGCCGATTACGCTTGGTACAGCGCCTTTAGCGACCCTAACTGGTGGAATAACTTCTTTGGCTTTACCGTGGGGGCGATTGGTGAAACCAGCACGCTAGCGGTATTGCTCGGTGGTATGTTACTGCTTATCACTCGTTTAGCTGATTGGCGTATCGTGGTGGGCGTGATGTTAGGCATGATTGCAACCGCAACCTTGTTCAATCTGATCGGTTCGAGCACTAACCAGATGATGGCAATGCCGTGGACATGGCATTTAGTCACCGGTGGTTTTGCTATCGCGATGATGTTTATGGCGACCGATCCAGTGACCACCTCTTACACCCGCCCTGGCAAATTTGCCTACGGCGCGTTGATTGGTTTTATGACAGTCCTTATCCGTGTTGCTAACCCTAAAATGCCTGAAGGCGTGATGTTAGCGATTCTGTTCGCCAACCTGTGGGCACCGCTGTTCGATTATTTGGTGGCCCGTGCCAACATCAAACGGAGATTAAAACGTCATGGTATTTAAGAAAGATACTGTGGTGGGGACCATGATCTTCACCATTACGCTCTGCCTTTTGTGCTCCTTTATGATCACCGGCACCGCAGGCGTATTAAAAGAACGCAAACTTGCGAAAAAACGCGATGAGTTACAACGTTATGTGTTGATGGCGGCCGATGTCAATTTAGGCCAAGGTAATGAGTTTAGAGATATTTTTGCTAAATCCGTTAAACCATTACTGATTAATCTCGACACAGGTAAAGTGGACTCGGATGCTAACGTACTCGACTTTGACGAGCGTATGGCGGCGATTAACCCAGAAACCTCAAGCGCACCTAAAAAGGATATCGCTAAGATTAAAACCCGTGCTAACGATGCCCGTGTGTTTAAAGTGTTCGATGATAGCGGCAAATTATCCAGCGTGGTCGTGCCTTTCTATGGTAAAGGACTGTGGTCGATGATCTACGGTTACGTGGCCGTCGAGCCTGACTTTAATACCATCAAAGGTTTAGTGGTGTATGAACACGGTGAAACCCCAGGTATTGGTGACTTTGTGACTGATCCACATTGGTTATCCCTGTGGAAGGGTAAACAACTCTTTGACGATAAAGGCAAGTTTTCAATACGTCTCGTGAAAGGTGGCGCCAAAGAGGGCGATGTGCACGGTGTAGATGCAGTGAGTGGCGCGACCATGACAGGCCGTGGCGTGCAACGCGCAATGGAGTTTTGGTTTGGCGTCGAGGGTTTCCAAACCTTCTTCAACCAGTTAAAAGCATCGGCTGATCAAGGTGAGTTGGGAGGTGCAAAATGAGCAACAGTCTATCCATGCGGGACATGCTAGCAGGCCCTGTATTTGCCAATAACCCCGTTGCGATGCAAGTGCTGGGCGTATGTTCGGCGCTGGCGGTGAGTAACTCCATGCAGACGGCAGTGGTGATGACACTGGCGGTGACCTTCGTACTGGTGTTCTCCAACTTGATTATCTCTGCTATTCGCAACTTTATCCCTAACAGTGTGCGGATTATTGCCCAGATGACAGTGATTGCCTCCTTGGTAATTATTGTTGATATGGTATTGCAGGATGTGGCTTACGAGCTGTCTAAGCAACTGTCTGTATTCGTTGGGTTAATTATCACTAACTGTATCATCATGGGCCGCGCAGAAGCCTTTGCGATGAAGTATCCACCGCACTTAGCTGTGGTCGATGCCGTGGGGAACGCAGCGGGTTACGGTTTAGTGCTGATCAGTGTGGCCTTTGTGCGTGAGTTGTTAGGCACGGGTAATCTGTTCGGCCATAGCGTGTTGACTACGGTTGAAAACGGCGGCTGGTACTTACCTAACGAGATGTTTAAGTTGCCACCAAGCGCCTTCTTCCTGATTGGCCTGCTGATCTGGAGCATTAACGTGATCCAGCGTAAACGCGGTTAAGGAGCGGATATGGAACACTATATTAATCTGTTTATACAGGCCACTTTCTTAGACAACATGGCGTTGTCGTTTTTCCTAGGTATGTGTACCTTCTTAGCGGTGTCTAAAAAGGTGTCTACCGCCTTCGGCTTAGGCATTGCGGTTATCGTGGTGATGACCTTAGCCGTGCCCTTAAACCAACTGATCTATGTGAAGGTGTTAGCACCTGGTGCTCTGGCTTGGGCGGGGATGCCTGGCATCGATTTAAGCTATCTGCAACTGATCACCTTTATCGGTGTGATTGCAGCCTTAGTGCAAATTTTGGAAATGTTTTTAGATAAATACATTCCAAGCCTGTATGACTCACTTGGGATCTTCCTGCCACTGCTCACTGTAAACTGCGCGATTTTTGCTGGGGTGATCTTTATGGCTAACCGCGATTACAACTTTGCCGAATCGGCGGTGTTTGCCATGGGTTCGGGCACGGGTTGGGCGCTGGCGATTGTGATGCTGGCTGGACTTCGTGAACGTATGAAGTTCCATGCGATTCCCGAAGGCTTACAAGGTATTGGTATCACCTTTATTACCACAGGGTTGATGGCGCTAGGCTTTATGTCTTTCTCGGGCATCTCGCTGTAACGCGTGGCTGAGAAAGTGCAACCGTATTCTGTTTAGAAAAAGGGTTATCGAATGGAAATGGCAATAGGCATAGGCATGTTCACCTTGGTGGTGTGCCTACTGGTGATAGTAATCCTTATCGCCAAAAAGAAATTAGTGACTACTGGTGAGATCACTATCGGGATTAACGACGATGCCGAAAAAAGCATAAAAGTTGCCGCGGGCGACAAACTGCTTGGCGCTTTAGCGAGCAAGAATATTTTTATTCCCTCGGCCTGTGGTGGCGGCGGTACTTGTGGCCAGTGCCGCGTAAAAGTCAAATCGGGCGGTGGTGATATTCTGCCAACCGAACAAGGGCATATCACCAAGAAAGAAGCCAAAGAAGGTTGTCGTCTCGCCTGCCAAGTAGCGGTGAAAACCGATATGGAACTTGAGCTAGAAGAAGAAATCTTCGGCGTGAAGAAGTGGCAATGTGAGGTGATCTCAAACGATAACAAGGCCACTTTTATCAAAGAGTTACTGCTGAAACTGCCCGAAGGTGAAGACGTGCACTTCAAGGCGGGTGGCTATATCCAAATTGAAGCGCCAGCCCATGTGGTCAAATACGCTGACTTTGATATTCCGGCTAAGTACCGCGACGATTGGGAAAAATACGGCCTGTTCGACTTGGTTTCAACCGTGAACGAAGACGTGCTGCGCGCCTATTCGATGGCGAACTATCCCGATGAAAAGGGTCGCATTATGCTTAACGTGCGGATTGCGACGCCACCTTCAGCCAATGTGCCACCGGGTAAGATGTCTTCTTACATCTTTAACCTGAAGGCAGGGGATAAGGTGACCATTTCTGGCCCATTCGGTGAGTTCTTTGTGAAGGAAACCGATGCAGAAATGGTGTTTATCGGCGGCGGTGCGGGTATGGCACCGATGCGCTCGCATATTTTCGATCAGCTAAAGAGTAAAAAGACCAAGCGTAAGATGAGCTTCTGGTATGGCGCCCGCTCAACCCGTGAGGTGTTTTACCAACAGGATTTCGATACCTTAGCGGCTGAGAATGACAACTTTGTCTGGCATGTGGCGCTGTCGGAGCCGTTACCAGAAGATAACTGGACTGGCTACACCGGCTTTATCCATAACGTGCTGTATGAGAATTATCTTAAACATCATAAGGCACCAGAGGATTGCGAGTTCTATATGTGTGGTCCTCCAATCATGAACTCCTCGGTGATCCGTATGCTCGAAAGCCTAGGGGTTGAGCCTGAAAATATCCTGCTTGATGACTTTGGTGATTAAGCGGTAAGTGGAATAAAAAATCGCGTTAGGCAGAGCTAGTACAGCTGAGTCCAACGCGATTTTGTTTATAGGGCTTTTATATCTAGCTAAAGGATTTACCGCCATGGCGGCTTAAATAGCTCACCATACGCTGACTCTCAGCGGTATAGCATCCCATGCGAAACTCTCCTTGCCAGTAAGCAATATCGAGCGGACGATACCCTAGCGCATTTGGATGATTCACATCGGCCCCTGCATCCACAAGTAGTTTGAGTATTTCAAAAGACTGTAGCTCACAGGCATGCAACAGTGCCGTCATCCCATTCTCGTCAACGCCTTCAAGATCAGCGCCATTGGCAATAATGCGCTTAACCGCAAGTGTATCCTTGGCCTTTACCGCATCGATAAGTTCAGTGCTCATAGGGATATTTAACCTGATCCTGTGAAGCAAATTTAAAGGAGGTTAATCAGAAACGCCCAAGTGAATAAATACAACTCCTTTCTTGCCCTCGATAGCAAAATCAACCCATTCCATCTCGTACCATTCATCCGTTATCAATGAAACAGCTAAAACCCTTTTGACCTCTACCAACGCATCAAGTTGATCGCTTATCTGTTTGATAAATTCGTCTCTAAAGCTTTTTATGGACATTGAAAAGGCGTTATCGACATCCTTAAGAGAAGTAAAAGCTGAGCCGCAACCGCCCTGTGTTGTAGGTAGGATATAGGAAAAAAGCCAATCATGAAGTGCTGCGTTGATCTCACTACGCCAGTCTATGACTTCACTAAAGCGAACCGTGGCATCCTTATAAAAACCCTTAAGATAATTTTCCGTTGCAATCTCTAATGGTTTTGATGCATCAATTTTAGTGATTTCAAACGTATAGCCGTGATTCGCTTTATTGTTTACATAGGATAGCCCTGTGAGTATCCCGTTTAACGTACCCAATTTATAGTCAAAGTTGTCCATTTCAGTTACTACACGCCTTTAGCCATTGAAAACGGCAATCAATAATCCTGACAGCCATTTTAAATCAACAACATAATCTGCTTTCGGCTTCCCCTCAAGCGAATAGTGATTGAGATTGCTTTAAAGACGTGGCAAAAGTGGCTGTTAACATTAGTCAATGTGAATAGGCTCGCCATGGTATTGACTCACCGACACGCAGCAAGTCCGTCCTTGGATGCTCGACCGCCCCGTCCATGGGGCGGACGGTCGTCTCGCCCATCACCATGGCTCTCCTGTTGAGCATCGATGCATTTTTAGGTTCAATAGACAATAGAATTGCCGCGAATAATCATTTTTATGGCAATACCTTGTTACTCTAAGTCACTTATAAAATTGAATTTTTACTATATGCAATTGAAAATCTAGAAAATTTAACAGTGGGTGTCACAATAAATTACCTCCGCGGTCACATGGATATGAAAGAGTAGCCATGTTACCAATGGTCACTTCCATTTCAGTGCTTAATCCTGCTAACCACTGCGTATCCTGTTAGCTTGAACACGGCTCAATTTTGTCTTTTCGTTGCAGAATTTATCAACGGAGTATCAATAAATTTATCAAATCAATGATTAAGCACTGCTATTTCAGTGACACGCAGCAAGTACATCCTTGTATGCTCGACCGCGACATCCATGTCACGGACGGTCACTTCCATATCTGTGCTTAATCCTGCTGACCACTGCGTATCCTGTTAGCTTGAATATGCCTCAAATTTGTCTTTTCGTTGCAAAATTTAACAATGGGTGTCTCAGTTAATTTACAATAAACCACTTAACTTCTAAATAAATTTTGACTATATGTATGTTTATCAAACACTTTTATCCAGCGAACAACATTAATTGCATGCTCTGGCACTTTTATATCTTCAAAAGAGCTTTCTTCTATTCGTTTCAAATAATAGATAATTGTCATCCATGCCTTCATATGCCTATCACTCAAAAATGAACTTGTGGACGCTAATGACATCAGAATTGGTAGTTCAAACTTGGCTGAACTGATTAAGCTTTCATTAATCGCAGATGTTCCAACATCTTCGTCTAATCCTCGTTCAATTTCTGTCAGAATCTGTTGATTAAATTCATTTTTTTCAGCATGGAAAAGAAATTCTTTAAGCTGGTAACCGCTATCTAACTCTACTTCATTGAAAATACTTCGGGTAAGAAGCCTTAGCTGAGATCTCAGCCGTCTCTCTACATCAATCCTTCTATTTAAATCATCTGCCTTTATAGCCAGCTCTTTATTGATCTGTTCACGTTTCCTGATTGCATCGATAAATAGCAGAACAACAATGAGCTCAATCATCATACCCGTTAGTTCTGGCAGTAGGTTTCCTCTAAAGTACTCAACTAGATCTTGTTCAGCACCGTAAAACTCCAATGTAATCTTTAAGATAAACGTGAGTACAATAAAAATACAGACGAATGCATTCTGCATTTCTTCCGATGAGTTGCGAAACACATTGATAAGGAATTTCATCGTGATGCAATAGTCCTATGTACATTGAGACCCTCTGTTACAAACATTCGCTACAATACCTTATCAACGTATCTGTGAGCTTAAGCTGGGTCTGCTGGTTGGTTTGCAGTGGTAAAATTTAACGAGAAATTTAACGCGATTTAACGAGCCACCCATTGTTAAATTTTAAAAAAGTGATAGTAAGCGTTACTTGGTTTCTTTTGCATTAAAATTTTTAAAAAACTTATTGAGACACCCATTGTTAAATTTTCTAAAAGTGTTGTTAGGGATCAGTCTGTTTTTGGGTAACAGATGGGACATTCGTAACTCTTTTGGGATTAACAGCCAACACAGAGACTACAGAAGTTCCCCCTCCCCTCGGAGTTGCCGCAGGGCATTTGCGTTCGTTGCGTGAGCGAGGCATGGTCGTTCTCGTGCATCTGATCCATAGGGAAATGGAAAATGTCAGTATGATGTATGGAACATCATTGACCGACATTCAGGCATCCTGCCTATCAGATGACCAGCTAGTTTTCGGACTCTCTGTTTAACGTCAAGGGGATGTACCATCGGAAGTGATAGCCATTTATCCATAAGACCAAGGCCAGTCTCTAATGCATGTAACTTAGCTAGGGGCGTCTTGGCTGATGTGCAAACAATAGGCAAGGAGAATAGGGCTAGCAGTCCTCATTGGTCGAATCTTGATTAAACTCTTGATTAAAAATCAGGAGGTGAAGCCCCACGACTTTGGTTTTGCTTTTAACAAAAGAGTTGCGCATGTCCTATCTTTTGCCTGCTCAGGCTGAGTTTTTTATCAGCTTGTTTACTGACTTCTCTTGCTGGGATTGTAGAAGATAACTGGCTTTTGAGTTATTCTAGCTACATCAAATTAAGCGGAGTTCTAGCCATGAAAAAAGTGAAAACTACCAATGAATCTTGTAAAACTCGAGGCAATTTCGTGCCTAACATAAAGAACTTTGAAGTTAGCCTGTCTTATGAAGGTATTACCGCTAGAGACAAGCGTGTTGCTGTATCTTTAGAGTCATTGAAACTCAAATATGCAAGGTAAGTACGGTGTAAATCAGGATCACTACTGTTATGAAGATTCTGATGTACTTATTAATCTGCTCAATATTCGAGATCCAGACGAGTTAACTCAGGCTGAGGCTGAGTTTACCTTAATGCGATATTCAGAATACTGTAGCGATTTAGATGAGTTAGAGGATTTCGATAGTAATCATTTTCTGAGTTTACACAGGTTATTGTTTCAAGATATTTACGAATGGGCAGGTACCATTCGTGATGTTGATATCAGTAAAGCAAATACTCGATTTTGTACCTGTAGCCGTGTAGAGCCTGAGCTTAAAAATGCCATATCACGTATTCCCCTCATCCGATTCTGTCATAACAAGCATGAACTAGTTGTTTTGATAGCAGATATTTTTTCTGACTTGAACGTCGTCCACCCTTTTAGGGAAGGTAACGGTCGTACAACACGCTTTTTCTTTGAAGAGCTGCTTCATGTAGCGGGTTATCGAATTGAATGGCCATTAATCACAAAAGAAGAGTGGGTCGATGCAAACATTCATGGATACTTCGGACAAATGCATAAGTTAGAAGTTATCTTTGATGCTGCCATCATAGAACCCTAGGATTTCGTTTGTTGTGCGTGAGCCACTTTGTTTGTTCCAATGATGTTAAGGATAACCTATGCGTTTGAGTGTCATCAGTACCCTGTTGACTGGTTTGTTATTACTCCCAAGTGCTTGTAGTTATGGTCTTTTATTCGCGGCTGATAGTGGGCTGGCGGAGGGGGCACAAGGCGGCAATTCGATTGTCGTTGAAAGCCAAATCGCATCCTCTGCCTCAAAGACTGCGGAGATTAAGAGCTTAATCCAAGCCGCGATCAAGGATTCGCCGCAGCCATTTAGTGGCAGTGTTATCCTGCTTGAGCGGGGCAAGCCACTGCTTGAATTGCAAAAGGGTGAAGGTATTAGTAAAGATTCGCGCTTTGTGATGGCATCGCTCTCTAAACAAATCACTGCAACCTTGATATTACAGGCGGTTGATGCGGGGAAACTCGATTTAACTCAAACGCTTAATCATTACCTTTTTGGTGTTGCGAAGGGAGATAACAAGGCACTCCAAGGCGCTGTGGCGGGTACAAATTCAAGTGCAAACGCTTTAAATCCCAGTCGATATGATGAGCGGATTACGCTGCATCAATTACTGACGCATACATCGGGTGTCGATAAACTGGGTAAGGCGAATCGATTTGAGCCTGGTAGTCAGTTTGAATACTCCAACTTTGGTTATTCACTGCTTGGGCAAGTGCTTGAGAAGGTCAATCACCAATCCTTTGCCGAGCAAGTGGCGCAGTTTGCAACGCGATACCAGCTTAAGGGCCTAAGTGCTGAGCTTGGCAGTATTGCGGCTATTCACGCCAAAGTACCTTCACTCGCCGTTGGTTTACAGGAAAGTGAGGTGATTGCCCCCTCTGATTTAGTGCTTGATGAAGCTTTGTTGCCCGCAGGCGGACTTATTGCCTCCGCGCCAACTTATGCCGCCTTTCAGGATTTATTACATGCTGGCAAGTTGATGAGCGCAGAGAGTTATCAGAGGATGACTACGGCGCATACCGAGATCCAATTTTTATGGCCGAATATGCACTATGGCTATGGGGTGAGGATCAATCAGGACGATGGCCTCGTCGAATACAGTCATACGGGCTATTTAACTGGTTATATGTCGATGACGCTGCATTATCCTGAATTTAATTTGGATTTAGTTATGCTGGAAAATCTATCGCTAAATCTTAATGATCGCGCTCGAGTATTTGAACTGCATAATCAGATCCGCCAAATTATCCGTAGCCAGTTGCTGCTTGCTAAAGCCTCTAATGTTTAAGCCTTTGATGTTTAAGCTTTAGCTTTCGCCATTATGTTGGCGAATAGACTGCTAAGTCTGCTGATGCGCGGTTAGGCTTAACCTTGAAAGCATAAAGCCCCAGCGTTGGGGCTTTATACTTGGTCTCGTTGGTTGCCAAAGTGCTAACTGCTACCAAAAGCGCTTTCTTAGCGCGGTCTCGATATCAATCTCAACCCTAAAGTATTGCAAAATCGTCCAAACGGAATCGACTAAGGCTTCGGTAAGCGCGGGGTAATCATCCTCGATAACCTTGTTGATTTCATCAACTACTTCATCGAGATAGTCCTGAATCCCTTCCTCAAATTCGGCCTTTGTCGCTTGATTGCGGAAAAAGCTAAAGTTGTCGAGCTTTTCAATCAATAGTTCCACCTGTTCTTTAACCGAGTTTAACTGTTGAGCCGTGATGCTTGGATCGCTGGCTATCGGCTTAAAGAATTGCTGTACTTTGCTTTTGAGATCAAACAGCGTCGGGATTTGGCTTCTATCCACCGCCGCATCACTGACCTCTAATCTGGCTTTATGAGTATGTGCAGGTTTTGGCGCCTCCAGATGAGTTGTGCCACATTCAAGAGTAAGCGATGCGACTTCTGACTTCGCTGCGTTAAGGCCGATAACTGTGGGGGAGGGGGGGATTTCACGCCCTAACTTCTGTAATAGCCGACGTTGGAAATAACTTTGTGGCTGGGCTTTGCTCAGGGCTTGCTCAAGTTGAGTTTCACTGTAGGGGACAATTTGCAGTAGTACTTCGAAAATCTCTTTGTATTCCTGCACCATCGTTACACTCAGCGGGGTATTTCCTAAGCTGTTGGTTACGGTTAAGTCGGCGCCATATTGCTGCAACAGTCTTAAG
The DNA here is from genome assembly GCF_022410515.1 of Shewanella cutis. Taxonomy (GTDB): domain Bacteria; phylum Pseudomonadota; class Gammaproteobacteria; order Enterobacterales; family Shewanellaceae; genus Shewanella; species Shewanella cutis. The sequence goes on from NZ_JACSDI010000020.1 coordinate 18,804, forward strand.
ATCCGCACCGCTGTTGATTCAAAGCGTGGAAACTCATTCGAGCTGCCGCCCATCACGGCGCAAAGGGCTGGAGTGGTGTCTTCGGCATTGATGGCATTGGGGTTAGCACCATGTTCGAGTAACACTTCAACGCAGGACTGCGCGCCGTAATAGCAGGCGCACATCAGTGGCGTAAATTGTTCATCTACTGAGAATTCTTCAATTTTGGCTCCGTGGCGTAGTAATAGTTCCACAGTATTACGCCGCATCGGGCCTGTGATTTGGTCCCACCAGTAGGTCGAAATCGCCTTGTGCAATATGGGCGAATTATCATGGCCGCAATGGGTGAAAATATCCCCGCCTTGGTTAATTAGCCATTCAAGTACTTGGGTTCGACAGGCGATGGCCGCAGCGGACACATAGTTAGTGTTGTAAATATTGGTAAGGCTTAAATCGAGTCCCTTGGTGAGCAGATATTCCATCACTTGGATAAGTGTGGCTTGATCTTCCTTACCCGAACCACGTTGGCAGATAGTCAGCAAGCTTGGTTCATCCACCGCACCAAACTTTTTATTGATATCCATGCCATATTTTATGAAGAGGTCGAGAAGCTCCGGCAGAAAGGTTTTCTTCTCGACCATCGGATAAACCAATAGTCGCAAGTTCGACCAAGCTAACATTTCATAGGGTTTACCCGCATTCATAAATACGGAATTTGGATTGGCACCATATTTGAGCAACAGCTCTAGAGCTTGATAGATATACTCCCGTTTATTCACATCGGTAAATTGGGCGTTATCAATAAATTGGTTGAGCAGAGGGGAATGGTCTGCGTCAGGCGGTGTCATCCTATAGATGCGATTGATATCGACGGTCGCCATAATCAATTTTTCGATAATTCTGAGGTCAAATTCTGAGGTCAATGCCGCATAGAGCAAACTTTTAGCGTGGGAGTCGGCTTTGAGCTGCGGATAATGGTCTAGCAGATATTCAGTGTATTCTTGTGATTTAGCGTAGACACAGAGTTCGAGTAAATTGGCGTCATCCCAAAAGCTGCTATCGTTGGCCATAATATAACGGGGCTTTTTAAATTCTGGATAGCGTTTTACTAATGGCGCGAAAGCTTCTATTCCCCAAAAGTCACTGGAGAAAATAATCTCTTCTATCAGACTTAATTGACCAATATCTAAATAAAGGTCTTTGTTAATAATATGTAGGAATAGCTCTTTACTGCGGTCAGCATAAAGAATTTCTAAGGGATGATTTAACTCGCCATTGGTCCAAAAACTCACCGAATGATTGATATCCAGCCCCAGTTCAAGCAAGAGATCGAGCATGATAATCCGCTGACGGTCTTGGTAGATATACTGAGGATTTGGATGAAATAAGTAGTTTAACCAGCAGTTATTAAATTGATTTTGGTAGTAAAGATTCGCGCCAGCCTTGAGGTAGAGCTTTACCAACTCAGGATTATTAAACTCGATTGCCGAGTGCAAGGCACTAAAGCCATTACATTCAATCTGTGCGCCCTTGTTGATTAAATAATCTACCAGTTCGAGGTCGGACTCTGGGCTACGGGATAGGGGGACTAACACATTACAGGGGGAAATATCGGGATCAATAAAATTAATATCACCGCCATTGGCGAGGTACTTATTAATCTTTTGAATTTTCTTGGCTGTAGACAGCTCGTTATCGACACATATTTCCCGCAGGGTGAGATTATTATCACCAAAAATCCAATTTAGCATATGCTTCCCTATTTAATGCCTTAACAATAATGCAGCAAAATTATTTCAAATACACATCATTTAACTGAATGATTTTATGTGTATTTTAATATGATTAGCCACTAAAACTCTATGCTAATAAGGAGAATTAAAGACTGATTTCAGCTGAATAAGTGATCAACTGTGTTGGTTGGCATTGATTGCCGCTTATTATCAGGCAGGATGTTTAGCGAAGAATATAGCGGGGATTTACACGGTTGGCAGACCATCCGTGGCCTGCTAAATGGAATCATTTAGGTTGTAATGGTAATAACATCGGGATCTCACAGGCATCGTGGCCAGTATTTCCCAGTGGTGCGCTCAGAGGGTAAAAGCCTAAGTGTTCATAGAGCTTGAGTGCTTCTTTTAATATCGCAGTCGTTTCTAAGTAGCAGCTTTGGTAACCCGTTTGACGGGCAAAGTCGAGAGCGAGTAGTGCTAAACGTTTAGCTAAGCCTTTACCGCGGATTTCGGGCATAAAGTACATTTTTTGTAGTTCACAAATGCCTGCATTGTTGGCAAGTGGGGCAATGCCTGCACCGCCAACGACTCTACCTTCATATTCAACAACCCAATATTGAGCACCCACTTGCGAATAAATCTGACTTAAACAATCTAAGATCGGGTCGGCCACGCTATAGCCTTTATCTGCGGTCAAACCATATTCGGCAGAAACATCACGGATCACTTGGGCAATGGCGGCATCATCGGTGGCTGAGGCTACACGAATAATACAACCCGATTGCTGTTTGGCTTTATGTATTGCTTGGTTGTACTGCATCAGCGCCTGCTCAATATGTTGAATTTGATCAGGGGTGAGTTGCGCTAAGATTTCTTGAAACAGCTGATTTTGTTGGTTATCGAGTTTTGCTAGTAGCTTTTTACCCGCGCTCGTCAGTTGCACGACAAGGCAACGACTATCCTTTGGATGCATTTGACTCTGGGCGAGATGCTTATCGATCAAGTGTTTGATCGCTCGGCTGGCATTGGATTTATCTATGCTCAGCTTACAGGCGAGTTCCTTAATGGTTTGCGGTTGTTTACCTAGCTCAAGTAAGGCATGTGCCTGCACGGGGGAGAGGGGTAAATCACCTACCGCTGCGTTAAGCATGCCTAAATGTCTCACCATATAGCGGGAGAGCTGCCTGAGTTGGCTAGAAGAGCCTAAATCATTTGCCATAGTCGAATTTTATGCCTTTAAGTTACGCCAACGTTAAGCCTAGCGAGCACCGATATCTAATGGATAAGCATAGGAGCCACACCAAAGAATTTAGTTGCAAGTTACAACTAAACTAGCGGGCCCTGAATGGTTTTGCAATATTTTATTAACAAATTTACGCGTAAATCTCGGGATTTAAAAATGGTGCCATGGCGAGGATGATCGCTTGGGTATAATTGCTTTCACGGGTGGCATGGCCATGGGTGAGTAAGCCAATTGCGCCGCCTTTTTGCTTAATGTTGACCGTATTAAATAGTCTATCCATCACATGGCCTAATTCTTCACCCGCTTCTAGTGCCTGATAAACCTGCATCGGCAGAGGTAAGAGTGCGCCGCGGCCAATGCTTAAGCGTTGCTGGTGAGCAATTGCAATATAAGCAAAGGTTGCTGGACCAAACTCGAAATGGTCGACGCCGCCTTCCATAGCAAAATAATAATCAGCTTCAGCATATTGTTGGCAATAGTTAACGCGATTGATTGCACCTTGGCGGGTCTCGTTATCCGTCATGGGTTGTGCGGGCACGTCAGAGGGGGCATCTATTCCAGTTGTTTGGATTTGGTATCCCGGAAAAAGCAGTGTCATCGCATTTGCTGCCGCATTGACTTTGACGGGATTTTTCGACCCGACGATTACCTTGATAATGTTTTGTTGCATATTAGTTGGCTATTTGGTTTTTTAAGGTGGACGCTCGTTTGAATCATTGCTTAAATGGTCTGAGGTGTCTCGTCTATGGGTTTTCTATTCTGCCATATTCGTTGCTAGGACTCAGTAAAAAGAGTTTGGTGAAAAAGCTTAGTAAAAAGCGAATGTATTGGGAGCAAATAGCCACAGCCGAGCATCAGGAAACGACATACGATTATTGCTCCTTCAGTAAGTTAGCTGATTCAAGCAGTGAAGTGATGTCATTGAAGGACCCCAAATTAAGAGATAATAATAATGAAATTCAACAAACTCATGATCGCGATGGGGATGGCCTGCGGCGTTATGCTAACAGGCTGTAACGACAGCGAAGATAGCACTCCACCTACCGAACCTGAAACTAAGCTGCAAACCTTTGCCCCTAACGGCTTACTCAAAGCCAATATCCGACGAACTACCTACGGTGTACCGCATATTCAAGCCGATAACCTAGAAAGCTTAGGTTTTGGTAGTGGCTATGCGCAGGCACAGGACAATCTCTGTGTACTCGCCGATGGCTTTATTAAAGCCAATTCCCAGCGCTCAATGTACTTTGGTCCCCATGCGTCGATTGATTTCACCACGGGCCAACCCACTGCAGAGGATAATGGCAACTTAATCTCGGACTTTGCCTATAAAGCCTTAAAGATCCGTCAGCAAGCTGAAGCCAAATGGCCACAGTTTAGCGAACGTTCTCGCGCATTAATCCAAGGCTTTACCGCGGGTTATAACCAATATCTCGCCGATGTGGAAGCGGGTAAGCAAACCGCAGAACCTTTCTGTGGCGGCCAACCTTGGGTGAAGCCCATTGTGCCAGAAGATGTGGTCACTTATCTGTTTTCCATCGCCCTATTACCCGGTGCGGCTAACTTCCTCGATTTAATTTTCTACGCTAACCCTGGGGATGGCCAAGAATATATGCCGCGTATCGTGGGACCTGCGCCGAGCCAAGAGCAGACCGCGTTTGTTAGCGATATGCAGTCTAAATTGATAGCCCGTGCTGCCAGCATCACTACGCCGGAGACCAATCCACGGGATTTAGGTTCTAACGGCTGGGGACTCGGTAAAGACAAGACCGAAAATGGCCGCGGTATGGTGCTCGGCAACCCGCATTTCCCGCACACGGGTAACCTGCGTTTCTGGCAATCCCATATCACTATTCCTGGGCATTTAGATATGATGGGCGGTTCGCTGGTGGGGATGCCTGGTCCAATCAATATTGGCTTTAACAAAGACTTAGCTTGGACTCATACCTTCTCTACCGCTGAGCATTTTGTGATGTATAACTTAGAGCTGGTCTCGGGTGACAGATTGCAATATTTGTTTGATGGTAAGCCCATGCCGATCAACAAAGAGACCGTTTCTATCATAGTGAACGCTGGTCCTGCGGGCATGTTAGTGGCTGAAAAGGATATTTACACCACGGCGAAAGGTCCTATGGTCGAAGCGCCACCTACGCTTGCGCCTTTTGGTTGGGATGATGGCAGTGCCTTTATGCTCCAAGATGCCAATATGGCGACAATGGATCCTGTCGATCACTGGCTCGCCATGAACCTAGCGACCAATAAAGACGAATTCCAACAAGCCTTTAAAGACTATGACGGGGTTATTTTCAACAACACCATGTATGCCGATAAAGAGGGGAATGCCTTTTATATCGACGACTCGACAGTACCCGGTTTATCCGAGTCTGCCGTTGTGCTGTTAAAGACTTCACCCGATATTAAGGCGGCAAAAGAGAAAGCGGGCTTTACTATTTTGCCCGGTAATACCTCTTTGTTTAGCTTTAGTGGCCCAAACCCCTATGAGCGGGCGCCTAAGCTTGAGCGCAGCGACTTTGTGCAAAACTCTAATGATTCCTTCTGGTCTACTAACCTGAATGAACCATTGACTTACTTCTCGCCCATGTATGGCAAAGAAGCTAGTCAGTTATCACTGCGTACCCGAATGGGATTAACCTTAATGCAGGATGCAGCAGGGAGCGATGGTAAGTTCAATCTCCAAGAGTTGGAGGCTGCGGTATTATCAAATCGTAGTTACTTGGCTGAATTGGTTCTGCCAGCGTTAATTGCGCAATGTGAGGCACAGGGCAGTACGCCTGTGGTGGTGTCTGCGAGTTTATCAAAAGATCTGACCTCAGCCTGCGCCGCCTTGAAAGCGTGGAATGGTAAGCAAGATAACGACAGTAAAGGCGGCGCCTTACTGCGTGAATTTGCCCATCTATTTAACCAAAAGACGATGCTGACCAAAGGGTTTGATCCCGCTAATGCGGCGACAACACCGAATACACTGGCTACCGACGGTAGTGCGTTAGTGGCGCTTGCCCATGCGGCGCTGAACTTAGAATCCGCGGGTTTTGCAGTAGATGCGCCGCTGGGAGAGGTGCAATTTGTGGAGAAATCGCTCCCCGATGGCACTGCCAGCGGTGTGCGTTTACCTTGGCCGGGGACGCATAATGCCGAAGGTGGCTTTAACGTGTTTTCAACCAGCTTATCGGGTGATGATACGCTCATTCCGCAACATAAATATTCGCCACTCAAGGATGTGGTTACAGGTAAAGCGATGGGCTCTGGCATGACGGCCAAGGGTTACCAAATACGTTACGGTTCCAGTTGGATGATGGCGGTGAGCTTTACCGATGAAGGACCGGTCGCACGTGGCATACTCACTTATTCTCAGTCGAGCAATATACTCTCTCCTTCCTTTACCGATCAAAGCGATCTGTATTCCAGCAGTAAGAGTTTCCGTCCTTTACTGTTTAAGGAGGCCGATATTGCGCCTGCCGTAGTCTCAACCACAGAGTTGATGCTGCAAAAAGCTCAATAATGCGCTAGTCGAATGGTGAGTTATTGGCCCACTTAGGTGGGCCTTTTTATGGGCTGAATCACCGTTACAAAATGTAAAAATTTAACAATGCAGCCTGTGATCTACTTCAAGCTTCCATATGGGGTGGTTGATCCCGGTCTTGTTTTGCTCTTTTTTGTGAGTTGTCGCATTTTTGTGGCTTTTATCGACGACAGGACGATGTCGCTACTTAGGCTTGTGGGTAAATTGACTGTACTTTCTTGGTTATATGTTGTGATCATTTTGATGTTAAATTGAAAATTTATTACACAAAATAATCGATCCAGATCCCAATCCTAGCTTTATTTGAAATTCCCTTACTTAAAATGGTTTTAGATCAACTTTTGCTTAAGCTTTTTCGCTATCCTTACATCGAATTTTTTATGCGGTTTCACCGTAAGGTAGTTTAAATATGCAAAAAGATGCGATCAGTGTTCTCGAAACACCTCAAAGCACGCAAGAAAGCACAACAAGACGCTTACCTTGGACGCGCCAAGATACTACTTGGATGCTAAGTTTATTTGGTACCGCTGTGGGGGCTGGTATCTTATTTCTCCCCATCAATGCGGGCATGGGCGGTTTTTGGCCCTTAGTCTTGATGGCCATTATCATTGGACCTATGACCTATTTGGCTCACCGTGGTCTTTCGCGCTTTGTGTGCTCATCTAGCATTCCCGGCAGTGATATTACCCAAGTAGTGGAAGAGCACTTTGGGATTGGCGCAGGTAAAGCAATTACTTTGCTTTATTTCTTAGCGATTTATCCTATCGTGTTGATCTATGGCGTTGGGATCACCAATACCGTCGATAGCTTTATTGTAAACCAACTGGGTATGGCCTCTCCGCCACGTTTCCTGCTGTCAGGTGTGTTGATTTTCGGCATGATGGCCGTGATGGTGGCGGGTGAGCAATTTATGCTGAAGGTGACTCAACTGCTAGTCTATCCACTGGTGGGGATTTTGGCTTTTATGTCTATCTATCTGATCCCTGAGTGGAAAATGGATGCACTGCAAGTCGTGCCAGAAACCGGTGCTTTTTTAGGGACTGTGTGGTTAACCATTCCTGTATTGGTGTTCGCCTTTAACCATTCTCCAGCGATTTCACAATTTTCGGTTTCTTTAAAACGTGACCATGGCGCGAATGCCGCACGTAAGGCCGATGTGATCCTGCGTAATACTTCGATGATGTTAGTCGGCTTTGTGATGTTATTTGTGTTCTCCTGCGTCTTGTCGCTGTCGCCTGAACAATTGGCTGAAGCGAAGGCAAAGAACCTGCCGATTTTGTCTTATCTAGCAAACGTGCATGACAGCGGTTTTGTCAGCTATTTTGGTCCTTTCATTGCCTTTATCGCGATTGTGTCTTCCTTCTTTGGTCACTATATGGGTGCTACTGAAGGTATGAAGGGCATTATTGTTAAGCAATTACGCTCAAGCAAAAAGCAAGTCAGCGAGGATAAGCTGAACAAGTTTATCTTAGTGTTTATGTTTGCCACGATTTGGGGCGTTGCGATTAAAAACCCAAGTATTCTGGGGATGATTGAGGCGCTGGGCGGCCCGGTGATTGCGGCAATTTTGTACTTAATGCCAATGTATGCGGTGTATAAAGTGCCGGCACTTAAAGCATACCGTCACCGTATCAGCAATGTGTTTGTGGTGATTGCTGGTTTACTGGCGATGACGGCGATTCTATTTGGTCTACTCAGTTAAGACTGAGATACATAAGCGTTTTAAAAGAAAGGATCGAGCATTGCTCGATCTTTTTTTTACTACTTTTCTTCGTACATTAGATAGTAACTTTGCTTCATCCCTAATGCCTGATAGGTTTGTTGCGCGGTTGTATTTTCCTGCTCCACATATAAGCGGAAGCTCGCGGCGCCGCCATTAGCTTCGGCTAGTTGTTTCACTTCGGCATAAAGTCTGCCATAAATCCCCTGACGGCGATTTTGCGGGCGAATATACACGCTTTGGATCCAGTAGTAATCTTTGGCTCGCCAGTCGCTCCACTCGAAGGTGACCATTAGCGAGCCGACAATTTCCCCTTCTATTTCAGCCACCAGGTAAAAGCCTTTTTCAGGGTGATTCAGTAGGGTATTGACGCCTTTAATAAGGGTTGTTTCATCTAAGACAAGACCTTCGGTTTCCTGCGCCATCGCTTGATTAAATTGGACTAATGCGCTGAGATCTTGCACTTTGGCTTTACGGATCAACATATTACAATTCCTCGGCGGTTAATGGGATTTACCGCTCTTGTGTTTGGGGATAACGCTGATGTATCGGAATGAGTTAGGCGGCACACTGTAGCACAGAAGCCTTTATCAGGACGAGTTTGCTTATGCTCAATAACCCCTATTTTTTTGCGCCTAAATTTTGTACGACTAAAGTCTAGTCTGCTAGGCTTGAATAAGGTTTTCACCAGCCCAGAGTGTCGCGATTATGGGATTCGTTAAATCAACTCGTCGCTTTAAACCCAAGTTTTTACAAGCCCATGATGTTCGAAAAGAGCTTCAAATTAATCATGTGATGCACTTTATGCTCACCTTAACTACCTTTGGGTTATGGGGCTTAGTTTGGTGGTATTTAATCCTAAAATCTCAGGGGGATAATCAGTCACTCTTTAGCGGTTTTGATGATGATTATTGGAGTTATCTAATCGAGTGTGAGCAGCCGCCCGCATCCTTATATCGGCAACGTTTTGCCGTCTCCGTCCGTTCGGCACAATTTGAGGCTTAATACCAATCGTATTAAATATCTGTTCATTCAGCGGGAGTTAAACGCGCTTTAGACAAGGCGAAGGCTTGAAGGCATAGTGGCGCTCTGCCTAAGCCTTAAACGCAGTATAAAGCCAGTTCAACCCCGCCCTTCGGGAGCCTCACAGGCATCTCACTCCCGTGTTACATTGACTTAAAAGGGAATAACCATTTCTTCGTCAATGCGCCTTGGATTGAGATGCCTGTGAGGCTCTGAACTGATTAGATATTTAATGTGATTGGTATAAGCTCCGCCTTCGGAGGATTTTGCAGCGGTTGATGTCAACGTGACATAGATCATCCTTAGCATTTTACTCCTTATGTTAGACTCCGCGGCTGGCTAATTGAAGGTTAGTCCCGCCAAGGATAAGGCTTCGCCCTATCATCATTTCAAATTCAAGGTTATAAACATGTCAAAACAAAGGTCATCAGCCTTAGGCCGGATCTGGTCTTCCTGGATGTCAGTGCCCCTGTGGCTGCAAATTTTCGTTGGTATGGTGCTCGGGATTCTGGTGGGGGTCACTTTAGGCGAGCAGGCTTCCTACCTAAAACCTATCGGCACGCTGTTTGTGAATACCATCAAGATGCTGATTGTGCCTTTAGTATTTTGTTCTTTAATTGTCGGTGTCACCTCTATGGAAGACACGGCCAAAATGGGGCGGATTGGTTTTAAATCCTTTTCGTTTTATCTCTGTACAACTGCGATTGCGATAAGCCTAGGCTTGGGTGTGGGCTATGTGATTCAGCCAGGTGCTGGCGTACCGTTACTACAGCATGAGGCGGTTAATACCGCCAAAGAAGTGCCCTCGGTGATGCAAACGCTGATCGATATAGTGCCAACAAACCCCGTTGCTGCATTGGCCAGTGGTCAAATCCTGCAAGTGATTGTCTTTGCCGTGGCACTCGGGATTGCATTGGTATTGATTGGCGACCATGGCAAACCTGCGATTAAAGTATTTGAGAGTCTTGCTGAGGCCATGTACAAGCTGACCGATATGGTGATGAAGCTTGCGCCCTATGGTGTGTTTGGCTTGATGGCATGGGTGGCGGGGGAATACGGTATTGATATGCTGTGGCCGCTGATCAAAGTCATTATCGCCGTTTATATTGGCTGTATTATCCATGTGTTAGGTTTCTACAGCATAGTATTGCGCTTGTTTGCCAAGCTTAATCCCTTGCACTTTTTCAAGGGGATCAGCAATGCGATGGCGGTGGCGTTTACCACTTCAAGTTCAGCAGGCACTTTACCCGCAAGTATGAAGTGTGCGAGTGAATACCTCGGGGTTAACAAGAAGATCTCTAGCTTTGTCTTGCCCTTAGGCACGACCATCAATATGGATGGCACCGCCTTATATCAAGGCGTAACCGCACTATTTGTGGCGCAGGCCTTTGGTATCGATTTAACTTGGGTTGATTATTTAACCATTATTTTAACGGCAACCTTAGCTTCTATCGGTACGGCGGGTGTCCCTGGTGCGGGGTTAGTCATGTTGACCTTAGTACTCTCGACTGTGGGCTTGCCCTTGGAAGGTGTGGCCTTGATTGCCGGTATTGACCGTATTTTGGATATGGCACGTACCGTAGTGAACGTTTCTGGCGACTTAGTCGCGACGACTGTGATTGCTAAGTCAGAAGATGAACTCGATGTGGAGCATTACAATGCCGATATGGTGCAGAGCGCTATGATTGCCGAGCAAAATGCCGCGAGTGAAAACACCGCGATGAACAGTTAATTCATCGAATAATAAAAAACCGCCAAGTAGGCGGTTTTTTATTACCTTAGCCAGCTTATTTAAGCTGACTTAAGACTAAAACGGGCTTATCGTCGCTGCTAAGCAGTGTTAAACGCCCTTGCACTAGCTTGGCCTTAGCCACCAATGGCAGGGCTTGCATCACTTTATGCTCCTGTTGCATCAGCGCATCGACACAGGCTTTCATGGTGCTGCCGCCAGGGATGATTTTTAACTCCTGCCCTTGCTGGCTGTATTGACCAAAAAAGTTATTACAGCTGTTATTGCCTGAAATCTTACCTTCGGCATCAAAGGTGATTTGAGCAGGGCTGTAATCCACAGTTGGTTGACCTTGGATTGCTTCAATATGCCATCTTCCCTGTAATGGGACTGTGTCCTGCTTGGCGACGTCTGTGCTCTGACATGCACTTAAGCCAAAAAGTAATGCGCTTAATAGAAATGTTTGTTTTAACATTGTCTCGGTTCCTTCTTCCATATTCATGGCAATAGTGTACAACTTTAGCGAGAGATAAAAAGAGGTTTATATGACAGATGCCATTAAAAGTACTATGAATTTGTTGAAGTTTTTACATTGGTTAGGCGTTTTAATGTTAGTTTGTGGACTTGGGTTTTATATGTTGACCCAATGGAGTCTAGAAATCAGTGGTATGTTGCTGATAGCGAGCCTAATTGGTTTAGGATTAGTGTTGATGTCACCTTATCCCGTGGTGTTATTTATTCAATGGGCGAAACGTCACGATGAGCTTTCTAAAGATTAATTGCGCGTAAAAGCTAGAGCTCGGCCGAGTCGGCGGCGGGATTATCATACTGCTCGGCATCGAACTTAGTCGCTTGATTCGTCGGCGTTGGTTCAGGTTCTGGCTGCATGGATTTCAGTTTGCAGCGCGCATCTTCCATCATGGGCGCTAACTTGGCTGTCGATTCTGGGGTAAAAAAACTATAGCTAGCATCGAGTTTTAGATGGGGATTCTGTTGCTCTAATTGTTTTTCGACCCGTTTCATAATGTGCAAAATATCGCGCTCATTATCAACAAAGGCTAACACCACAAATTGAGTCGCACTGTAATGGGCGGCGACATCGGCGGTGCGAATAGTATCTTGAACCAAATTACCCAGCAGCCTGTGGTGTTTTTCTTCTAAAGTGACTTCCGGTGGCTTTGCTTCAGTTAACTCAAAAAAGATTATCCCCGCGTGGGCACCAAAACGTCGCCCCAGATTGAGCTGCCTTGGTGCCATCATCATAAAGCCATAATGGTTGAGCATGCCGGTTTCTTGATCGCGCATCGACAGCGATTCGATTCGATGGTTTTGACATAGCAGGGATAATTCCTGCTGCAGCAGAATTTGGAAAGGCTCGAGCATGGCGCTGTTGCTTAAAGGAGCGGTCATATGGGGATTTAATACACATAACGAACCAAACTGACAGCCGTCAGGCCAAGCGATAGGACGAGATAAGATGAATTGAATGCCGTCAAAATTCCTCGGGAGTTCATCAAGCATAAAGCGGCTTAAATTCAGATAGTCACCATCTAAAGGGCTATTTTTTAAGGCTTCAAAGAGCGGAAAGTTACTTGGAAAAAGTGTGCCAGAGGTAAAAAGTGGCGCTTGACTGGCGGAACTAACGATGACTTCAAAACCGGATTGCGTTATCTGCAATACAAACACATGAGTAGCGTTGTAGTAACTTTTAATTAATTCGCATTGTTGCATCCAACGACCTAAATTGACTTGAAGTAGATCGTTGTCTAGCAAACTGATTTTTGGGTTGATTGTATCTGGTAGCATAGAGTGATAATTGGATGGCTTACAATACAATAAGTGTGGGAAACAATGACACTATTAGCAAATTTTTTCCCAAAGCTTAAAGTCTTTAGTATTAATTTAAGTATACTTATGCACCCAAAATCTGGCCCATTAGCTCACTCTGGAATAATGTATGTTGCAAACGCGATTAGCCACCAAACAAGATATTGATACATTGGCCACTTTAGAGCGCCAACATCTCAATGATGAGTTAATGTCTAATGGTGTCAATTTGGAAGGGCAAGCATTTAATCGTAACGAATTAACTCAGCTAATCGATAAGCATTGGATTGTTGTTGCTGAAATTCACGGACGCATTATAGGTTATGTGATTGCGGGACGTTGGTCGTTTTTTGATACCTGGCCAATTTATCGCAATTTGTTGAAAAGATTGAACCGAATCAATGGCGATGGTCCTCAATTAACTGTGCAAAACAGCTGCCAATACGGTCCAATCTGGATTGATAACGCTCACCGTGGCCAAGGGGTTTTTGAGGCACTTGTCGCTGGGATTTATCGAGAAGTTGCACCTAGCTTTGATTATATGGTGACCTTTATCGCCGATGAAAACGAACGTTCTTTAGCGGCGCATACTCGCAAAGCAAAGATGCAAGTTATAGATTTTTTTACTTTTTCAGATAGGGATTATTATATTATGTCTGTTGATATTCGCTCATAGTCAATGTTTTTAGCGGCTTGGTTTCCTAAATCGAGTCAGCGAACAAACTCTCATCATTGTTCAAATATCAAGCTACATAGTGGGTTTCTGGCATACCTAGCCCAGTCAGTTTGTTCAAAGCCCTAATCATCGCGTAAGCTTCTCCCACCTGAGCGTTATAATTCCGCATGCTCAACGTGCCTCCTAGCAGTTGTTTTATCCTGTACATGGCTGTTTCTGAGATTTCGCGGCGATGATAACCATACCGTTGTTTCCATTGCTTATTTGAGCCATGAAGCAGTTGCCAACTGACGGCTAAGTTTCGTGGATGCCTTTGTTCCCATCGCGCAGCACCTTCCCTAGGTGGAATGAGCACTAAAGCGCGTTTTCGACAAACGGCTTCGTGACAGGCTTTCGTGTAGTAAGCACCATCAGCCGAGATATTGCGGATTTTTCGATGGGTTTGCTTAAGTAAATTGGGCATCACTTCAGCGTCTGTTACACCTGATAAACTGAGTTCTGCGGCAATAATTTCATGGCTATGTGTATCTACGGCAATATACAGTTTACGCCACACTTGGCGCTTTCCATCTGTGCCATGCTTCTTCACTTTCCACTCACCTTCGCCATAGACCTTCAAGCCTGTTGAGTCGATAGGTAAGTGCTCAATGGCACCGCGAGTCTTCGTTTTAAAAGCAATATTGACCGTTTTCGCGCGTTTACTGATACAGGTGTAATGCGGGCAAGATAATGGGATGTCACCCAGTTTAAACACCGAATTGATAAAGCCCTGTAAGGCTCTCAGTGGCATAGAGAAAATACGCTTAACCATCAACGCAGTGGTAATGGCTAAGTCGCTAAACAATTGAGGGCGACCTTTCTTGGGCTGCTCGACCTTGGCTTTCCACTTAGCAATTGCCTCCTCATCAATCCAGAAGGTAAGTGAACCGCGGTTGATTAAGGCTTGGTTGTATTGCTTCCAGTTGGTTGTTTTATAGCGAGGCTTTGACACGGTTGATGGGTACGTTGATAGGCGATGCCGATCAGATCTGCGGTCACGGTTTTAGTTCAACTTATTTAGGAGATAAAGCCTTTTCCTTTTTCAAGGGCGTGTAGACATTTCGAAATTTGATATTGTGTGTTGGCTAGGGCGTGTGGACGTTTCAGGGGGATTTTTGCAGCCAAATGCTGCCCGAAGGGGTCGTCTGGCAAGCCCTTGCGCTTACTTTCTGTCATAAGAGTCGCTCGTCATTTGAGTAGAATAACGACACATCATTCCTCGTTTCGCGAGCACTAGCTTGCCAGAACGAACAAAATTTAATCTCTAAATGTCAACATGCCCTAGTCAGGGGGCGTGAAACGACGAAAGACAAAGAGAGCTGGCTATCAGATGTACTAGCTCAGCCCCTTTTCTCGTCTCCAATACTGCTAGGTAGTGGTTCTGCTTTTTAAAATCTGTATTTTTGACTTGGGTTGCGCGCTAACCGGTTGAGCGGCTATGTTTTACTAACCTACTAGCTGAGAGTAACCTTTTTAATATGTATGAGCTTCGTAAGTTTCTTGATAGAAGTTTTCTTATCTCAGTTCGTGAATCTTTTATCGCGTTACTACCATTTATTCTTATAAATTCACTACTGTCACTGATCATTGCCCTGTTAAGTGTCTGGACTCCTGAATGGCAGACTAGTGCCATTTTCAATGGCTTAACTTTTTTTTCGGTGCAGCTTGCAAAAATATTCCCGTTACTTGCGTTGATATCGCTCTCCTTTCATTTTGCTAAGTATCTCCAGCTTTCAGCCATTGTTATATGTTCAATATCCTTAAGTGTCTTACTGGCTTTGCATGTACCTACTACAGGAGAGGCTGCCAGTATTGATTTTGTTAATGCGGTTTTAAGTGATCCTCGTTTAGTATTATTGCCGATTTTAACAGCATATTTATTACGTTTATTGATTGCTTGGAAGTGGTTAGACTTAGTGAAAGTAAAATCATTAAGTCGTTATTTAAAACTGCATCTAAATATATTTTTTCCGGTGGTCATTTGTTTTGTTGCGATATTGGTACTTGTTACTGAGGCGTCGACGTTACTTAGTTGGTTTTTCTCACCACTGATTGATACTTTGCAAACTGCAAGTATTGGAATTCAATTGTTTATTCGTATTCTGCTAACCCATGCACTTTGGATCTTTGGGGTGCATGGTGATAATGCTTACTTACTCTTAATTGGGGTCGATAATGGTTTAACAGAGGTTGTTTCTAATCTAACCTCAAGCCAATTTATGGATTTGTTTATTCTTTATGGCGGAAGTGGTGCGACTTTATCGTTAATTATTGCAATTTTAATAGGTTCAAAAGATAGTGCAACTAGGCATATTGCTAAAATTGCAATACCATTTTCAGTATTTAACATAAATGAAATTCTTATTTATGGTTTGCCGATTATTTTTAATCCAAGATTGTTGTTGCCATTTATTATTTCTCCAGCACTCAATTTTCTATTGGCGTACAGTGCAATTAGTATAGGAATTCTTGAGTTTGATACCCATAGTTTTCCTTGGATCACGCCACCACTGATTAATGCATATATAGCAAGTGGCCATCTGAGTACAGTGTTTTTTCAGTGCTTTCTTATCTTCGTTGGTGTTTTAATTTATTTACCTTTTGTGAGACGTTTTTCGTTGACGAGTGAACACTATGAGTTTGACCACGAATTGATAAAACGTGTTCAGTTTCAAGATGATATTGAAAAAATTAACGAAGTACATTATCTCAAGAAACAATCTGAATCTTTAAAGGCTGAAATTAATTTAGAAAAAACGATTAAAGAAGTATTAGCCGGAGAATTGCAGCTTCATTATCAGCCTAAAATTGCCTTGGTTGACGGTAAAGTCGTCGGGTTTGAGGCCCTCATTCGCTTGAAGGATGAGAATGGGCGTTTAAAAGGACCCTATTTTATCGATGCGTTTCAGCGAGCAGGATATTCGCATATTATTGACCGCTTTGTGATTAACACTGTTGCGGAAGACCTTGCTCGATGGGCGTTAGAAGATTTCTATCCCAAGGTGAGTATTAATATTGATCCTAATAATATTACGGATACACAATTATTGGCCGTAATGATAGAAAGGCTTGGTAGTGTTGCTGACCAAGTTGAAATTGAGATGTTAGAATCTGCTTTTATGTTGGATTTAAGCAGAATTGATAGCAGTATTCGACAGCTTAAACAGAGAGGGTTTAGATTTTGGTTAGATGATTTTGGCACTGGATTTTCGAGTTTAAGCCTATTGAGTAGAATTAACGTCGATGGTATTAAGTTAGACCGTAGTATCCTTGCCAATACTAGCGAACCCCAAGGCCGTATTTTATATCTACAAATTTGTGAACTTTGTAGCAGTTTAGGTTTTTGCTTAACTGCAGAAGGTGTAGAAACCGGTATTGAAGCCAAATTTGTAAAAGAAGCAGGTGTTACTTATGTGCAGGGCTGGCTATACGCTAAGGCTATGCTTGGGTCTGAAGCTAAAGCTTTTTGGTTGGAGAGGAATAGTGAGTAAGATTTTGGTTGATTTCTTGTTAACTAATTATGCGCAAACCAATTTATCTGCATGGGACACTCTGCGAGTGTTGTTATCCGAGTGTTCATTGCAACAATTTCAGGCCAAGGGATTTGAGGTCGATTGTGGTGATATTCGCAGCCATTATTGGGTTCAACTTGATGATTGTTGGCTCGATTGTGGCAGGACAAATGCCTACAATGCCGACATTATTCGCGTGACCGATGATGACGTTCGGCGCGCGAAGATTATCGGTTTACAGGAGTGTGCCTTGTTATCTTCTGCTCAGATAAATCTGCTGTGTATGCAAAACGCCCATTTTGATCATTGCTAAGGGGTAAGTGTTTACCCAATATCCATTGCAGTAACTAAATTCATTTAAGTGTACCGTCATGTTATATGGCTCGTGGAATTCATCTGGCTAGGGCGTGTTGACATTTTAGGGTTATTTTTGCAGCAATTTGGCTGGCTTTTATGCAAGGCAAAGTCCGTGTCGTGTAGTTATTCTACATAAACGGACGATAACGCGGCAGAAAAGCCATCTAAATGCCGCCCGAAGGGTTCGTCTGGCAAGCCCTTGCTGTTACTTTCCATAAGAGCCGCTCGTCATTTTGAGTAGAATAACGACACATCATTCCTCGTTTCGCGAGCACGTGCTTGCAAGAACAAACAAAATCTAATCTCGAAACGTCAACACGCCCTAATTAAATACTTCAATCTCGAAGCATAAAA
Organism: Shewanella cutis; assembly: GCF_022410515.1. Taxonomy (GTDB): domain Bacteria; phylum Pseudomonadota; class Gammaproteobacteria; order Enterobacterales; family Shewanellaceae; genus Shewanella; species Shewanella cutis. The sequence goes on from NZ_JACSDI010000020.1 coordinate 36,534, forward strand.
TTTTCCTCTTACAGTGCATAGGCTCGAACTTTTTTAGGCGTTAGCTTGCGTATGTCATTGTGTACCTCTTTGAAGGTATGTGTGGCCTTGGCTAACTTGGATTTAGCTGCTTTACTTAATCCGATTATCTATGGATAGAGTATGTTACTTCTAGCTGCAGGATGGATGCTGCCATGGCAAATGATGAGTGGAGTGATGGTTCGTATTTTGTAGAGCATGCAAAACTACTCGCTGCCCTATTAGACTCATTGGAGGATCAAATTTCAGTCATTGACCGGAATGGTGTCATTCAATTTACCAATCTTTCATGGAATCGGTTTGCGGAACAAAATGGCATGCCGAAGGGCCACAACTGGATAGGGACTAATTATATCAATGTTTGTGCAAGCTCTGATGAGCCGCTTGCACTGACGGCAATGGAGGGCATTCGCCGTGTCATTCAACATGAGCAAGAACGTTTTTATATGGAATATCCCTGCCATAGTCCTGATATATGTCGATATTTCATGATGCGAGTCGTTGCTGTTAAAGGACTCGAGCCGGAGTTTTATGCCATTTCCCATATCAATATTACTGAGCGTAAGTTGCTAGAGTTAGAAATCGCGGATCTTTCGGAGCATGATCCATTAACGGGATTAGCCAATCGACGCTTATTTAGCCGTTTTTTGCACAATGAGTGGCGTCGAAGTCAGCGAGAACAGACACCGCTTTCCCTTATTATGCTGGATTTGGATAACTTTAAAACCTGTAATGATCATCTCGGCCATCAGGCGGGAGACGATTCACTACAGATGGTGGGACGGATATTGAAGTCTTTTTGTCAGCGCCCAGCTGACTTACCTTGTCGGTTTGGGGGAGACGAGTTTGCGTTAATCCTTGGGAATACTGATAGAGAAAATGCACTGCATATTGCTGGAGAGATTTGCCGAGCGATCAAAGCGTTGGATTTTGTTATTCAGGGGGATATTCGATTGAGCGCGAGTATCGGTGTAGCAACGCTCTATGCCAATCTTGGCGAGTCAGAAACTCAGTTGCTTACTGCCGCCGATGCCGCGTTATATGTCGCTAAACGATCGGGTAAAAATTGTTGCCATGGAGTGCATAGTGAGCCTAGTTTTACGGAGTAATTGGCACAGAATCAGATGTGTATCTGATGTGTAAGCGCGATGGTCGCGGCATGGTTTGAAACGCGAGACGTAGCAGCTTGAACATAGAGCAAAAAAACCGCCGTTAGGCGGTTTTTTATGCTTAAGTTTACAAGCTTAATGCAGTTTACAGACCTGCATCAGCGCGTAGTGCTTCGGCTTTATCTGTCGCTTCCCATGGGAATTCACTGCGACCAAAGTGACCATAAGCGGCAGTCGCTTGGTAAATTGGACGAGCTAAGTTCAACATTTCAGTCAGGCCGTATGGGCGCAGGTCGAAGTGTTGACGGACTAATTTGATTAAGACTTCTTCAGATACTTTACCTGTACCGAAGGTCTCAACGCTGATAGACGTTGGTTCAGCCACACCGATAGCGTAAGACACTTGGATCTCACAACGGTCCGCTAAGCCTGCTGCTACGATGTTTTTCGCAACGTAACGGGCAGCATAGGCCGCACTACGGTCAACTTTTGACGGGTCTTTACCCGAGAAAGCTCCACCGCCGTGACGCGCCATACCACCGTAGGTATCCACGATGATCTTACGACCGGTTAAACCACAGTCACCCATTGGACCACCGATAACGAAGCGGCCAGTTGGGTTGATGAAGTATTTAGTGTCCTTGTTCAGCCATTGTGCTGGCAGAACTGGCTTGATGATGGTTTCCATCACGCCTTCAATCAAATCCGCTTGGGCGATATCAGGGCTGTGTTGGGTAGACAACACGATCGCATCGATACCAACAATCTTGTTGTCTTCGTAGGCGAAGGTGACTTGGCTTTTCGCATCTGGGCGTAACCATGGCAGGGTGCCATCTTTACGCACTTCTGATTGACGCTTCACTAATGCGTGGGCATAAGTGATAGGCGCTGGCATCAGAATGTCAGTTTCGTTGCTGGCATAACCAAACATTAAACCTTGGTCGCCGGCACCTTGCTCTTTTGGATCGGCGCGGTCAACACCCTGGTTGATGTCTGGGGACTGTTTACCAATCGCGTTTAATACTGCGCAAGAATCGGCATCGAAGCCCATATCTGAGTGGACATAACCAATTTCACGAACCGTTTTACGGGTCAGCTCTTCAATATCAACCCAGGCAGAGGTGGTCACTTCGCCACCTACTAATACCATGCCAGTTTTGACATACGTTTCGCACGCGACACGTGCTTTAGGATCTTGGGCCAGAATCGCGTCTAGCACAGCATCAGAAATCTGATCTGCAATTTTATCGGGATGACCTTCTGAGACCGACTCAGAAGTAAACAAGTGCTTTGCCATAGTAGGAAAATCTCGTTGTTAGCAATCAAACGTGTAGAAGCATCTACATCTAGACGGCTATTTTAGTGGAATTTCATCGCCATGACACCCCCAAAGCTAAATATTTCTGTACTTAGTGAGGTAAATCTCAGCTTTAAAATTTGAACTAAAAAGCATTTTTGTCATTTAACTGATTGAAAATAATTAATTAAAAGTGTTTAAAATCCATCTTATTCCGCTAAGGATGCGCGGCGGCATTTCCTCTTTTCCACCCAGATGAACTTTGGGAAAAATCGTACAGAGTATTGTCATAGCAACATAAAGTACGAAGCCTTAGCTTGAATAGTTCATCCTTAAGCTATTTTTATCGTAAAAAGTCCTATTGCGGGCGGGAAGGCGAGATTGTGATGAATTTTCGTTTGCGTCGCTTCGCTATGTAGGGGAAAATATGCGTCCAAATTGCCCGCTAGACCCCACAAATTAAGCAGGAGAGAGCATGTCTTCCCGTAAAGTACTCGCCAACGCAATCCGTGCGTTAAGTATGGATGCAGTTCAAAAAGCAAACTCAGGCCACCCTGGCGCCCCAATGGGCATGGCAGATATTGCTGAAGTGCTGTGGAATGATTTCCTTAAGCACAACCCGAACAATCCGAAATGGGTAGATAGAGATCGCTTTATCCTCTCTAACGGTCACGGCTCTATGCTGATCTACTCTTTATTACACCTCACTGGCTACGATCTGCCAATGGATGAACTGAAGCAATTCCGTCAGTTACATTCTAAAACCCCAGGTCACCCAGAATATGGTTACACCCCAGGTGTTGAAACCACCACGGGTCCATTAGGTGCGGGGATCAGCAACGCTGTGGGTATGGCGATTGCAGAAAAAACCTTAGCGGCACAGTTTAACCGTGAAGGTCATGAGATTGTTGACCACTACACTTACTGCTTCCTCGGCGATGGCTGCTTGATGGAAGGTATTTCCCACGAAGCGTGTTCTTTGGCTGGTACTTTAGGTCTAGGCAAACTGATCGCATTTTGGGATGACAATGGCATCTCTATCGACGGCCATGTTGAAGGCTGGTTTACCGATGACACGCCAAAACGTTTTGAATCATACGGCTGGCACGTAATTGCTAACGTCGATGGTCACGACAGCGATGCGATCCGCGCAGCTATCGAAGCGGCAAAAGCTGTGACCGACAAACCAACCATGATCTGCTGCAAAACCATTATCGGTTTTGGTTCGCCAAACAAATCTGGCAGCCACGATTGCCACGGCGCACCATTAGGTGATGCAGAAATCGCTGCAGCCCGTGAATTCTTAGGCTGGCCACATGCGCCATTCGAAATTCCTGCCGACGTATACGCTGGTTGGGATGCGAAAGAAGTGGGTGCTGAGCGTGAAGCTGCATGGAACGACAAGTTTGCCGCTTACGCTGCTGCATACCCAGAACTGGCAAGCGAATACGAGCGCCGCGTTCTGAAAGGTGAATTACCAGCTGATTTCGAAGCCAAAGCACAAGCCTTTATCCACGAATGCCAAGCCAAAGGCGAAGGCATTGCGAGCCGTAAAGCGTCACAAAACGCGATTGCAGCCTTTGGCGCTATGCTGCCAGAACTGTTAGGCGGCAGTGCTGACTTAGCGGGTTCTAACCTGACCCTGTGGGCAGGTTCTAAAGGGATTCAAGACGATCCAGCGGGTAACTACGTGTACTACGGTGTGCGTGAATTCGGTATGAGCGGTATTATGAACGGTGTGTCTCTGCACGGTGGTTTCATCAACTACGGCGCGACTTTCATGATGTTCATGGAATACGCCCGTAACGCTGTACGTATGTCTGCACTGATGGGTATTCAAAATATCTTCGTTTACACCCATGACTCTATCGGTCAAGGTGAAGATGGTCCAACTCACCAACCGGTTGAGCAATTGGCTAACCTGCGTATGACGCCAAACATGGCGGTATGGCGCCCCTGTGACGCGGCCGAAACTGCCGTGGCATGGAAAGCGGCTATCGAACGTCGCCATGCTCCAACATCGCTAGTCTTCAGCCGTCAAAACCTGAAGGCTCAAGCACGCACTGCTGAGCAATTAGCGAATGTGGCAAAAGGCGCTTACGTACTGCAAGACTGTGCAGGTACGCCTGAGTACATTCTGATCGCTACCGGTAGTGAAGTGCAATTGGCGGTCGAAGCTGCTGCGGCTCTGACTGAACAAGGCAAACAAGTTCGCGTGGTTTCTATGCCATCAAACACTGAGTTTGATAAGCAAGATGCTGCTTACAAAGAATCTGTACTGCCAAAAGCCGTGACTAAACGTATCGCTATCGAAGCGGCCCATACTGACTTCTGGTACAAGTATGTTGGTTTTGAAGGCACAGTTGTCGGCATGACTACCTTTGGTGAGTCTGCGCCAGGCAACGTGCTGCTGAAGCACTTCGGTTTCACCGTTGAAAATGTGCTGAACGCTGCAAAATCACTAGGCTAATTGTTTAGGTGATGGGATTACCGACAAAAGGTTAAACTTTTGAAAGGTTAATCTGTATAATGCGGCCTGCAATCGTTTGCAGGCCGTTTTTGTATATGCAGTATTGTTAAGAGGAAATAAAGACCTCAATGATCCGAGTCGCAATCAATGGTTATGGTCGTATTGGCCGCTCAATCCTTCGCGCTTTATATGAGTCCGGAAAACGCCAGCAAATCCAAATTGTCGCGATAAACGAGTTGGCTAAGCCCGAAGCCATTGTTCATCTGACCCAGTACGATACTACCCACGGGCGGTTTCAGCCCAGAGTCAAATTAGTCGATGGGCAGATGCAGATCGGCGACGATGCTATCAAGATTTTTCACGAGCCGGATCCGGCAAAACTTCCTTGGCGTGAGTTGGATATTGATATCGTCTATGAAGCCACAGGTGCCATCTTAGATCGCCAAAGCTGCGAAGCCCATATTCAAGCGGGTGCCAAACAAGTCTTAATTAGTCATCCTTCATCGGCCGATGTCGATGCCACAATCGTTTATGGCGTGAATCAGGATTTACTGCGCGCCGAGCATACTGTGGTCTCGAATGCCTCATGCACCACCAACTGTATCGTGCCTGTGATTGATGTACTCGATAAACACTTTGGCGTGAAAAGCGGCGCGATTACCACCATTCATTCGGCGATGAACGATCAGCAAGTGATTGATGCCTATCATGATGACTTACGCCGCACCCGAGCTGCGGGTCAGTCAATCATCCCCGTCGACACTAAACTTGCCCGCGGTATCGAGCGGATTTTGCCGCATATGAAGGACAAGTTTGAGGCGATTTCGGTGCGCGTTCCCACGATCAACGTTACCGCTATCGATCTTTCGGTAACATTAGATAAAACAGTGGATATTGCGACCGTCAATCAAGTGTTAGAATTGGCAGCCAATGGACGATTTAACGGCATCTTAGGCTATACTGACGAGCCGCTGGTATCCTGTGATTTTAACCATGATCCACGCTCCAGTATTGTCGATGGCACCCAGACTCGAGTGAGCGCAGGGCAGTTGGTTAAACTGTTGCTGTGGTGCGATAACGAGTGGGGCTTTGCCAATCGTATGCTGGATACCAGTTTGGCGATGATTGCAGCTAAACAAAGCTGAAGATAAGAATTGATACCAATGGGTTAAGCCTAGTGGCCAATTCGACGGGATGTCGAGTGCCGAGTTGCTAACTACACTAACCGATTGATGAAAAACCAGTTTGTTTTTTTGATTATAAAAGGAAGCGTTACCATGGCAATTATCAATATGTCAGATTTAGATCTCCAAGGTAAGCGAGTGCTTATTCGTGAAGATCTCAATGTGCCAGTCAGCAACGGCGTCGTCACCAGTGATGCACGCCTTAGAGCCTCTCTCCCCACTATCGAGTTAGCCCTTGCCAAAGGCGCGGCTGTGATGGTGATGTCTCACTTGGGGCGTCCAACCGAAGGTGAATACAACAGCGAATTCTCCATGCAACCTGTGGTCGATTACTTGGCCAAAGCCCTGTCTTGCTCTGTGCGCTTAGCGACCGACTATTTAGACGGCGTTGAAGTCGCGGTAGGCGAAGTGGTTGTGTTTGAAAACGTTCGCTTTAACAAAGGCGAGAAGAAAAACGACGAAGCACTCTCTCAGAAGATGGCGGCGTTATGTGATGTGTATGTGATGGATGCTTTCGGCACGGCTCACCGCGCAGAAGCCTCAACCAATGGCGTTGGTTTATACGCGCCAATTGCTTGTGCAGGCCCATTATTAGCACAAGAATTAGATGCTTTAGGTAAGGCGTTAGATAATCCAGCGCGCCCATTAGTGGCGATTGTTGGTGGCTCTAAAGTGTCAACTAAGCTGACTGTACTAGAAAGTTTATCCGGCATTGTGGATCAATTAGTGGTTGGCGGTGGTATCGCCAACACCTTTATCGCTGCGGCGGGTCACAATGTAGGTAAATCCTTATACGAAGCGGATTTAATTGATGAAGCTAAGCGCTTAGTGGCGAACGCCCAAAGCCGCGGTGGCGACATTCCTGTGCCTACCGATGTGGTTGTGGCGGGTGAGTTTAGCCCAACTGCCGCAGCGACCCTAAAAGCGGTGAGTGAGGTTGGCGATAGCGATATGATTTTTGACATCGGCCCCGACAGTGCCGAAGCCTTAGCGAAAATCATTGAATCTGCTGGTACTATCGTATGGAACGGCCCTGTGGGTGTGTTCGAATTCGACCAATTTGGTGAAGGCACTAAGCGTATCGCACAAGCTATCGCTGATTCTAAAGCTTTCTCTATCGCTGGCGGTGGTGACACCTTAGCGGCAGTCGATAAATACGGTATCGCTGATAAAGTTTCTTATATCTCTACGGGCGGTGGTGCTTTCCTCGAGTTCCTCGAAGGTAAAGAGTTACCCGCTGTAGCTATGCTGAAAAAACGCGGTGCCTAACATTGAGTTAGGTATTGCGCTGTCGCGGCACTGCGCCGCGACAGCACAAAAAATGATAAAAAAATTATAAAAAAACCGCTCATTCTCTAAAGGGATTTAAACATCACTAGAGCGATTGAGCATAAAAATCCATCCAAACGATAGCGACCTCGGTGACCCAGCGTGAATGTGAAGTCACCCTATTATTGGAGTTAAAAAATGGCGTTAATTTCCCTACGACAACTACTCGATCACGCGGCAGAACATGGATACGGTGTGCCAGCGTTCAACGTAAACAACCTTGAGCAAATGCGCGCCATCATGCAGGCCGCAGAAGCCACAGACAGCCCTGTTATCGTGCAAGCCTCTGCGGGTGCGCGTAAATATGCGCGTCCTCAGTTCTTAAAATACCTGATGACGGCTGCACTTGAGCAGTATCCCGATATCCCAGTCTGTATCCACCAGGACCATGGTACTGATCCTGATATTTGTCAGCGTTCTATCCAATTAGGTATGTCATCAGTCATGATGGACGGTTCATTAATGGCCGACGGTAAAACCCCAGCTTCTTACGAGTACAACGTTGATGTGACTCGTAGAACCGTTGCTTTCGCCCACGCTTGTGGTGTGTCTGTCGAGGGTGAAATCGGTTGTTTAGGCAGCTTAGAAACCGGTACTGCTGGTGAAGAAGACGGTGTGGGCGCTGAAGGCGTATTAAGCCACGACCAACTGCTGACCAGCCCAGAAGAAGCGGCACGCTTTGTTGCTGATACCCATGTTGACGCGCTGGCGATTGCAATTGGTACCAGCCACGGTGCATACAAGTTCAGCCGTAAACCAACGGGTGATGTACTGCGAATTGATCGCATCAAAGAAATCCATGCCCGCATTCCTAACACTCACTTGGTTATGCACGGTTCATCTTCAGTGCCACAAGAATGGCTTAAGATCATCAACCAATACGGTGGTCAAATTCCTGAAACTTACGGCGTGCCATTAGAAGAAATCGTTGAAGGTATCAAACACGGTGTGCGTAAAGTGAACATCGATACTGACCTGCGTTTAGCCTCTACCGGTGCGGTACGTAAATACTTGGCCGAACACCCAAGCGAGTTCGACCCACGTAAATTCCTAAAAGCCTCTATGGAAGCGATGGCAGACATCTGTACCGTTCGCTACGAAGCCTTTGGTTGTGCGGGTCAAGCTTCTAAGATTAAGCCTTTGTCTCTACAGGCAATGTACAAAGCTTATCAATCAGGTGCCTTAGATCCTAAGATCAATCTGTAAGCCTTAAATCACTTTTCAGAGCCCGCTGATTAGCGGGCTTTTTTATGCAAAAAATCGGTGAATTTTTATTTTTCAATTGTAAATGTTAGTATTGCGCAGATTTTTAGGGGATTAAACGGAACAGGAACGGATAAACATGAAGAAAGTACTGACCGCGGCACTATTGATGACGGCGCCATTTATGGCGAATGCGGGAGCTGATTTTGTTAAAGGTGATAAGACATTTGCAGGCGAAGCCGAGCTAGGTGCTACCTTAACCACAGGCAATACTGACACCTCATCTTACAAAGGTCGCTTAAACTTCAAACACGAATTAGGTGACTGGGAAAACCAATATCTTTTAGAAGGTTTATATAAAGAAGATACGGGTGCTGTGACTGCTAAGCGTTATTTAGCCGGTGCGCAGGGCAACTATAAGATGAATGACCGCAGTTATTGGTTTGCCAATGCTAATTACGAAGTTGATCCCTTTACCGGTTATGACTACACCTTATCGGGTGCAACGGGTTATGGTCATAGACTCTTGGACACCAGCAAGACTTTCTTAGATGTTGAAATCGGTCCCGGTTATATCTATCAACGCCTTGATTCAGAACAGGCCCTGCTAGAAGGCACTGATTCTAATGACAGCGTTGTTGCCCACGGCGTGATTAACTTCGAAACTGAAATCACTGAAACCTCAAAATTCCAGCAACGTTTTGTGGCTGACTATGGTGAAAAATTAGACGCGCGCTCAGAAACCTCACTCACTGCCAATATTATTGGTGCCTTGGCGATGAAGTTTGCCATTATCGTACGTTATAACAGTGAGCCGCTGGACGATAAAAAGAGCACCGATACTGAAACGAATATGACTTTGCTCTATTCGTTCTAATCAATGTGATTGCTATCAACATAAAAGCACCGAAAGGTGCTTTTTTATTGGCTATTTTTAGACTAACTTGAAACAAAGTTAGTAAGGTCTTTATTAGGTATGTCTGTAGTTATACAAAAATTAATGTTGTAAGAGCCTTTGGTTATCAGGAAATGCATAGAAAGTTGCGTTTTGTCAAAATTTACAGAACACGAGCTATGGTAATTTGCGAACTAATTTCCCTTGCAGAGATCAACTTTGATGAAATTACAGCGGTGGTTTAGAAACAGTGGCGTGGCGATGTTGAGCCTATGCTGTGTTGCAATATTGAGCGGATTCTCACCCGCAGTTTGGGCGATGACCGCAGGAGGTGAACGGCTCGATTTAACCGCTGCAACAGTGGGTTATATTGCCGTGTGTGTCTTCGTGCTCGCTTATTTATTGGTGATGGCCGAAGAGACACTGCATCTGCGTAAATCCAAACCCGTGTTGGTCGCAGCTGGCATTATTTGGGGCATGATAGGTTTTGTGTATGTGCAAAATGGTATGTCAGAGGTTTCTGAGACGGCCTTTAAGCACAATTTATTAGAATATGCCGAGTTATTACTCTTCTTATTGGTGGCGATGACGTATATCAATGCCATGGAAGAACGTAATTTATTCGATGCCATTCGTGGCTGGTTAGTGGGACGTGGTTTTAGCCTGCGAACTGTTTTTTGGCTAACGGGTTTTATGGCTTTCTTTATTTCGCCCGTGGCTGATAACTTAACTACGGCGTTATTAATGTGCGCTGTGGTAATGAAAGTTGGGGCTGGACAGCGAAAATTCATTACACTCGCTTGTATTAATATTGTGGTGGCGGCCAATGCGGGCGGTGCATTTAGTCCCTTTGGAGATATCACTACCTTGATGGTGTGGCAAAAGGGCTTAGTGCATTTTGCGGATTTCTTCCATCTGTTTATTCCTGCACTAGTCAATTTTGCCTTACCTGCTGCGATCATGAGTATATTCATTCCGCACTATATACCTCAACCTGAAAAAGAGCAGGTTTACACTAAACCTGGCGCTAAACGTATCGTCGCCCTCTTCTTGCTGACAATTGCTACCGCGGTGTGTGCTCACTCCTTCCTTGGTATGCCGCCTGTGCTTGGGATGATGACAGGTCTTGGTTTCTTACAATTCTTTGGTTATTACCTGCGTAAGACCTTTGATCGCTCCGTTGCCCGTGAACGTGCCAAAGCGGAATTGCGTCAGGACGAGCAGCGTCTTCAGCAGCTTGGTAGTGTGGTGCCCTTCGATGTGTTTAGCCGTATCTCCCGCGCTGAATGGGATACCTTACTGTTCTTCTACGGTGTGGTTTTGTGTGTTGGCGGCCTAGGCTTCATGGGTTACTTGAGCTTAGTGTCTGAGGCCTTATATTCCAATTGGGATGCGACCTATGCCAACGTAGCCATCGGTCTGTTGTCTTCGGTTGTTGATAATATTCCGGTGATGTTTGCAGTGTTGACGATGAACCCCGAGATGGCCTTAGGCCAATGGTTACTGGTAACGTTAACCGCTGGGGTTGGGGGCAGTTTATTGTCAATTGGCAGTGCTGCAGGGGTTGCACTAATGGGACAAGCGAGGGGGATTTACACCTTCGGCGCTCACTTACGTTGGACACCTGTCATTGCGCTGGGTTATGTCGCGAGCATTTTAGTACATATGTGGCTCAATGCTGCAATGTTTTAAGAACAAATGAATCATGTTGTATCAATGTGCTCTTTTAGCATTTAATTTTTTATTGATGTAATTCACAGATTATTTCACTATGAATTGTGACTTAGTCTAGATCACAGTGAAATCGATTTGTTACAGGTATACTTAGCCCATCATTTTTTGACGTGAGGGCTAAGATGCAAATTGGGTGTTGTTGGTTTTGTGTACGTAAACAGCAGCTGCATAATCAAATTTCTGATCGTTGCTGGGATCTTGAGCCGGATGAGTTTCTCGTTATTCAGTATTTAATTGAGTATCAAGGTAAGGTTGTTTCGCGATTTGAGTTGATGCAAATAGTCTCTCAACATTATCGAGGGAGTCGTCCTTATGAGCGTCTTGAACAAATCATCCAGCAATTAAAGCGCTTTTTAGGTGATGATAATTTATCTTACATAGGTAAAATGTCTGATCAAGGTTATGTGCTATATAAAGCACCAGTAAAAAAGGTCTCAGGGATATTAGGTACGCCCTTTATTAAAATTGAGGCCTTGCCGTTCTTTTTATTATTGTCTTTGGGATTTATCACTTTTTGCGTATTTTTTAATCGTATAGGTAATCCTACCTCTATCAGCCCTAATTATAGTCAGCAATTAACTTTAGCTGATGACAGGGTGGCAGAAGTTTCTTTTTATACAGGTAAGCAAAAAATGAAAACGATAAAACCTTTTGTTAATCAATTTATATCGCAGGTGTCTGCATGTGCAGTATTTCCTTGGCAATCCATATCTGTTTCAGTATCTAATGGCCAGCAAATGCTTACGATTTTTCTCGATGATAAAACCAAAAGTACGAATTACAAGATCATTAAGCTTTTCTCAAATGATTTTAATTCCGATGATTTTGATTTGAATTGGTTAAAGCAGGTAGGTATTTGTGACGAAGTTTGATTTAATTAAAAGTATATGGAAACGTATTCGATTATGGCATTATTTAGCAATTTTATTTATCGGTACGATTTTATTTCTATTGATAAATGATGATATTGGTGGCAAAGAGACTCTGGATTTAAGTTGTTATGCTGAGTTGTATGCTTCTCCCTTCGTGGTAAATCAATCCTCAAAATTAAACAAAAACTTAACGCTTAATATTAATCTTGAGGGGGATGCCATTAAGCTGTCTTACCATTATGGAGTGGGGGGGAGGAATATCGCTTCGATCGTTTACCACGGTGAGTCATTAGCATTTGAAGTTGGCAGCATGACCTATAAATTGAGAGTTGACACTGCAAGCGTTGAAATGGATTTGCTCCAAACTGAGTTGCCAGGACCGATTCACGATGCGGTAGATAAATCTCGGGGCGTGCTAGTTAAAGAGGGTGTGATTGATTTTGATATGCAAATTGTTGATTTTGATACGGTAAATGATTTCACCTTAGTGAAGTTTCGGCCTAGTGGTTCTTTGTGGGCTTGTCGCTCTAATAGTACACCGTTAATTAAAGGATTAGCTTCGGTTTTTTAATATGAGTTTTATTGAACAACCCGGCTGTATGGCGCTACTACCGGGTTGAGTGCTTGCGTGAGGCAATGTTGCTCGTTTGTCAGAGCGTCGCCACCGAGATTAATTTAAGAGTGTTATGCGTTTGAGTGCCATAGATCTGAATCGCGACTTTAATTTGGGACACTGCGCCACTCGGATCCTTTGACTGCCAATCGAGTCCTGCTATTTCAAACTGATATTGACCATTTTTTACCTCAGTCAACTTGCCACTGCACTCACCTTTGCTTTGGCAACGATAGTTTTGAGTGACATGCCAACGCTTCCATGCTTTAGGATTTGGCGAAGATTTATGTTTATCTGGAAAGCCAAAATAATAAATATCGTAGTTTTTTGCTGTGATAATTGCCGCTTGATTAGCATCTGTCAGCGAAAATACCAAAGTACCTGTATCGGGATCAAATTGCTCTACAGCCAGATTTATCTGTGTCGCTTCGTCAATGCTCACTGTTTTCTCAACGGGTGGCGGTGGAGGCGTGATTGCCTCTGATTTGTTATCTTCACTACCACAGCCAGTAAGGACCAGCGTGCCGAGGGTTAACGCAAGTAATGGGTATTTCATCACTGCCTCCTTAATTGAAATGTCCAGTGTGGCAAGTGGTACATTCCATATCGGTTTTAACGCTTGCCGCAGATCCAAAAGTATCAGCACTTCCGTGGCAGGATTGGCAAGTTTGCGCTTCTGTTGACGGCTTGCTACTCGGTAAGGCACCGATATTCTCTCCTTGGTGGGCACGGTTTAGCAGTTCGACTAAGTAATACGCCATTGAAGCGGATAGGCGATAACAACGCTCACCTTTTTTAGAAAAGGGCAGTCCTGAGGCTCTAGACCAGTTGCTGATAGAAGAGTGGCATAACACACTCATGGCCTTTGATGAGCTCCCCACTAGGGCGGTTTTTTCTGTGGTTGAGCCTATGCCTGCGATAAATTCTGGCGAAGATAAGGGTAAGGTGGTGTTTTCATAGTAGCGGAAAGTATTGGCAATTACGGCGTTATTTTGACCATTAATATCATCTAAGATATTGACTAACATACCAATAGCATTAAGGTTGCCACAAAGCGTGCCTTGGCCTGTCACGCCCGCAAAGCCATAACCCGCGAGCGCGGTGGGAATGCTCTTAAACTTGTCGGCATCGGCACTATTCGATTGGGCTAGCATAGTGACCACAGAATGAAACACTTGGTGCATACAGCCGCCACCTGTTTGGTAAGCGAGTTTGGCCGTGGCCATTGGATCAAGCGGTACATATTTGAGTTTTTCCCCGAGTGCTAATTGATATTGACCGTCGGCATTGGTCGCCGCAAATGCTGACGTACCCATTAATGTTGCGCCCGCTGCCGCTGTGCTGATGCCGATAATACGAGTTAATGCTTGGCGTCGATTAATGCTCATCATGAATATCCTCTTTTAGTAATTGCTTTTATTTATCAATCAGAAAACTTGGTTGATGAAAGCAATTTTAAGGAGGTAGAAGATAAATAATGTGATTTGAGAGAGAGGATATTCGACTTATTTTTGAGGGAGACGACCTTGTGTTTTTAATCGTTTTTGAAGATGAAGTGAGTGAGATTGTTCGGTGTTGATCGATTGTGATGTGAGGTAAAATACGATATTTGTAGCATTTATGTAAATTTTGGCGAATTTATCAGCCAAAACTGATGCTGTAAATGTCATTTACCTCTGTGAACTAAAGCAGATTTTCATTGCATCGCTGCAACCTAGGGCTTATCTCACGAAATGTAATTATTTGCCCCCTTGGGTTAACGGGATCACAGTAATCATTAGCAGTATTGCATAGACTTAATTCCATGATTTTATAGGCTCGGGGTTTTCGATATGCAAGTGGGGAGCTGTTGGTTTGACAAAGAGCGTGGCTTGCTTGTCGAACAGGCTCGGAACGAATCTTGGCACCTTCCCCGTGCTGAGTTGCAAGTGTTGAGCCTATTGGTTGAACATCAAGGTAAACTGGTCTCAAAGCATGATCTTAAGACTGGTGATGGCGAGCATCCACCGCTAACGGATACTTCACTCGCCCGTGCGGTATTTATGATCCGCTCTTTTTTGGGGCCGCAATATGAAGGGTTGATTGAAACCGTCAAGGGTCAAGGTTATTTGCTGCACAATACCCAAGGGCAGCGGTTAAAAAGTTTTCACTACCACAGATTACAGTCTTTACCCTGGTGGAGTGTGCTGCTCGTGTTTGGCTTTATGTTGGCTATTTCAGGTTTTTATCTGAGTCGAATTGACCACAGTGTTCCCACTGAACCTCTATTATCAACCGAATTCCCCTTAGCCTCAGGGCAGCATATACGCTTGCACCTTTATGCCAATTCTAAGACCAATAATACCTTGTTATTTGAGTTAGGAGACCGCTTAGGGCAGGGCTTGAGCCTTTGTGAACACAGTGATTGGTCTGAGGTTTACTCTTCACTTTCCCATGATAAACAAGTGTTTAATATTACTTTACGTGGTTATAAGCTCGGGCAGTCGGTTATTCGGAATTTAAAGATTAGCGATTTTAGACGCCCTAAAGAGTTTATTGATACGCAGTGGCTACAGGAGGTTGGGATCTGTGGCTAAGTGGCTAAAGTGGACCATCAATCTAACCATTCTCACGGCGCTAATTGTAGCTTGTGGGGTGATTTATCTACAATCGGTCTCAAATAAAGCGGTGATCCTCAACTGCAGCTCTGAACTTTTTGATCGCCACGCTCAGCGAGCTGACGACGGTAAATACTATCTACTGGTCGATGTACTGATCTCCTCTGGTAATGCGCAGATTAATTACCGTTACTTCAACCTTGATGGTTCCAGTGCTGGCACCATTCTGATGCAGGGCGAAGTGCAAAATATGGAGCTTAATCGGATGGCCTACAACGTGTCGGTTAAGACCAAGACAGAATCAGAGGAGGTCGATAAAAAACATTGGCCTGAGCATATGAAGTATCTCTCCTACATCAGCAGCTTACATTTTAGTGAGTCAGGCAGACATAACCTCAGCATTGAAGTACTCGATAGCGATGCTAGCCAAGACTATGCGGTGGTCTTGTTTCAACCCAGCAACACGGTTTGTGGTTGCCGAATCGTCAATAGCCGAATTTAATCAGTGAATTTGCTGCGCTTTCGGTTTAGATTATCTTTTCCATGGTGTTAATGCCGACCCTTGGTTCCAGTCATAAAGGTTTTTGTGTTTAAGATACGTGTCAAACAAGAAGAATCTCTGTCGATTAAGTTCAGCCATCAGATGGAAAAGGGCGATAATCGTCAACTCGACCTCTATTTCTTTTTGCCTAAAGAAATGGGCATAGGCGCGCACACCTTAAACGAAGAAGAGTACTACCATAGCAGCATTGTTGGCCGCCGCTCTTATTACTCCGAGGGTCTACATTTACCGCTGGTACAAGGGCGATTCGCCAGTATGAATCGCCGCACCGTGGAAGAGTTTAGGTTGTACTTAAACTTGTTTGCCTACCAATTTGCGGTGGCGGTTGAAAACGATGTTAAAGAACTCAATCGGATTGCCGATGTGGAGCACTTTTATCTCGCACTCGATGAGCTGTGTGAGCAGATAACCCAATTGCTGAAAAAGTTTCGCCGTAATGAACCGGGCGATCCTAAATGGAAATCCTATTTTGAAAATGCTGATAACTATCTGTCTTGGTTTTGTGAGCAGCAACTGTTAAAAGTGTTAGCCCATGCCACCCGTACCAGCGATTTTTCCGACATTCAGGAGCGCGTACTCACCCTGTGTCGCAATGAGTCTGCCTATCGCGATGCTAATAACTATAACTCGGCTCAGACTAAGCAAGATCCCAACCGAATTTCAAATAAGATGCTGTTATTAAGGCGTTTAATTCAGCAAGGGGTTGTTCTTAAAGAAGAATTAAAACCACTGGGCATTGGCCTTAAAAAGTTCACAACGGGGCTTGCCACGGCATTAGTCATGTTGGTGGTGTCGGCGCTGATTATTGAAGCCCAGGGGGTTTTTAGTGGTTTTACCATCGCCCTTGTGTTGACCTTAGCGGTGATTTACGGATTTCGGGAAATCTTTAAGGATGATGTGCGCAATGCCCTATGGCGTTTTATTCAGCGTGGTCGGCCGCGTTGGAGCCGTATCTTAAGGGATACCACCAGTCAGGCGGTTATTGCTAAACAATTAGTGTGGTTGGAGTTTATGCGTCAGCAGGACTTACCTGAAAAGGTGAGTGAAATCCTAAAACATAGGCATAGCCAAAATAAGGTTGATGCCGAGATCCTGCATTACAAGATTGCGACGCGGGTGAATCAAGGTGAGTTTCAGGCGGGTTACTCCACGATTCAAGAGCAAGTTAACTTTAGTTTTGTGCCGTTTGCCCGTTACTTAGAGCGGGGCAAGGCCAAGATTTACAAGGAGCTTGAGGGCAAAATTAGCCATGAGTCAGTCGAGCGCCGTTATCAAGTCAATCTGATTTTAGTGCTGCGTGATGGCCGTGACGCGCCAGAATACGCCCGCTATAAAATCACCATGAACCGCTCTGCGATTATCGAGATCACCCAAAGCCAGTTGCCCGATTCTTTCAATCTGCCCGTTAAGATGGATGACGAGTAAAGGCTTGACCAATATTCTGATCGTTATTCTGCTTTGCCCGTTTAAGCGCCACTTCGGCATTACTGAGGTATTGCTCTAAGCTTTGTCCTTCCTGATAGCTGGCGATGCCGATGCTGATCCCTTCACCTAAGCCGTTGCTATTGAGTTTTTCGATGGTATTGAGGGCAAAGTGATGCGCTGCGGTAGCATCGGTATCTGGCAATAACAACAATAGTTTACCCAGTTGCCAATGGAGTATTTGGTAATGGGTTGGGATCTCTAGTAATAGTTGAACTTCCACTTCCTGTTGGCGATTTTCAAGTTGATCGATATCGCTCATATGGCTCAGTAATCCTTCAGGATTGATGTCCATGACCAGTAGGCTTGAGTTACTGCGGCTTTGAGGGGACAGTGAGGCAAAATAACGTTCTAGATCTGACAGGTGTTGCAAAATCGTGCTGCGATGTGGCACAAAATTACGACCTTCAGCACCACGTTGGCCGTCGTTAGCTTGTTCTAAGGTACAGATGATGTAGTCTATTTCGCCGTCAGCGGCAACATGACCCTTCAGTGTTGCCTGTAAACAATTGGAATGGCGAAGATTAGGCGAACTGAGGATCTGCCCTTGCCATTGGCCTTGCATGTTGATTTGGGCGGTGATCCGCTGCCATTGATTGCCTATATCATTGGCGAGTAATGAGGCTAAATCATGGTTCAAATCGCCATTGAGTTGCATGAGTTGATCAAATACAGGGTTGATTTTTATCAACTTACCATTGGCATCCGTCAATGCTGTCGCCACTGTAGTATCGCAGAGTAGCTCGCTTAAGAATGCTTGATTATGACTGCTAATAATCTCACTGATATCCTCTAGTGTGACTAACATATTAGGCATACCGCGCCCTAATTTCGGTGCCTGTCGCACGTTGACTTTTAGTGTTGAGCCCTTGTCATTTTCGAGGGATATGTTGCCTGACCATTCGCCCAATCGATGCACTTGTTCGACAATTTGTGTGTGTGTCAGGTCATCGAGATTCAGTGCTCGTTGTAGACTTCGATCCGTCAGTTCGTCCTGTGGAACTTGAGTCGCCTCGGCCGCTTTGGGGTTGGCACTGATAATTCGCGCCTGCTCATTGGCTAAAATAAAGCCAACCTCACTGTTAAATAGTGTATTTGCAACGTCAATACTGTATTGGCGCGAACGATACTGTAACCGATACATATGGCTCAGTAGAATCACCCAAGCAGCCAGAAAGGTAAGCATTAAGGAGGCGACTATGACGATGTTCTGCCACTGGGAAAACTTTGAGGCGATATCATCGTTACGAATATAAGAGAGTAAAAAATAGTCGCGGCGTAGCTCAGGTTGATTGGTGAGTTCAATTTTGAGGTAAACGAAGGTTGCGTCTTCACCATGGAACTGGCCAAAGTTACTCATCGACATTTCTCGCCACAGTGCCGGATAACTCTGGCGTAAACTCGCTCCTAGAGTGTCGGGGATATGGGGTAGCGGTGCCAGCTCGCTCACACCAGCATAGAGTAATCCCTGAGTATCTAGCACTAACATGGGCGATTTATTGCTCGAAAAGGCAGGTTTTATCGCCTCTAACATCTGTACCATTGAATTGTAAGTGATGAGATAGCCCATGGAACTTTGATCGGGTTTTTCCAGCCAAGTCATTTGGTACATATAGGGTTCAAGTATGCCATTTAAGGGCACAAACTCTAAGGGCGAGGTAAATACTTCTTTTCCGCCTAAATTACGGCTCGAGCCTAGCAGTGCTGGGGGAAGGGCGTCCTGACTAAAGTTGGCTGGTGTTGCAAACTTATAATTTCCTTGGGGGTCGAAGAGGGCAATTCCAAGTAGTTCGGGAATATGCTGAACGAGTTCTTGCCAACTTTCCTGTAATTTTTGCTGTGAAGCTGGCGTCGGATTTTTAAGATACTGGTTAAGTAATTCATCCTTGGCAAACAACTGCGTGCGAAACTGCTGAAAAGCGACCTTATCGGTGATCAATGTACCTATAGTTTGCAATTCGCTATATCTTTGTGTTGCCCACTCTTCCTGCAACCTTCTTTCACCTAACGTTATGATTAAGAGAGTTAAAATAATCATACCTATCACTAGCATCGATAACTGGCTCGCAACGGCTAACATGCGTTGGTGAGACCAATGCAGTCCTTGAGTTAATGAAAGTAATGATGCGAGTGGTTGCAGGCTTGGATTATTCTTCAGCATGGGCCGATTTAGGGTTGATGATCTGTTAATTTGGCTATGTTAACACGAATGAATTGTTACGACAGTGGCAAGTTGCTCAGCGATAAATTTATCATTGAGCAACTGAGTTAATTCTTGGGTATCTATGAACCTGAATCTGGTTCTTGAGTTTTTTGTGGCGATATTACCCGAGCGTGCCTAATACTCTGTGTTTAAACTCGCAGCCAGCAGCCAGCACTTGCTCACGGCAAAGGTCGATATCTACCCCGTCTAATCCTTCAATCGCTGAGACTTGCACTCGCTCAATATAGTGGGGCGCGAGGGCGATAAAGGCATTTACCGCTGCGTAGGAGTCTGCAAGTTTGGGACGGCAATGCTGATTATAGGCAGCCTCATTATCGGCATTGAGGGAAATAGATAAACCATCAACACACTCCGCTAGTTCGGGCAGAATGTTACGTCTATGCACAAGATTGCCTAATCCATCAGTATTGACCCTAACTCGACCGCCGCGACGTTTGATTTCCTTGGCCACAGCAAGCAGCGTCGGAAGGTTCATGGTCGGCTCGCCATAGCCGCAAAACACATATTCCTCGAAGTCTTCCACATTGCCTAAGAGTGGAATAATTTCCTCGGGTTTGGGTTGATGGGTTAGTGCCAATTGATATTCATGGATTTGTTTGCTGCCATTGTGTTTCGGGCAGAATACACAACGCAGAGTGCAGCGGCCGGTGATGTTGAGGTAACGGCTTTTACGAATATCGTAGACCAAGGTTTCGGTGGCACAGGTCTCATTGGTACAGACTTCTGCGGTGGTATTGCCATTGGCTAAGGTCTCGGTGGCGATGAGCTGTTCGGGTTTTGTTCGAGAGGTGTGTGAGTTTGGCATACAGCGGCTTTGTTGGCTTTTGGCAATAACTTAAGCTGAGTGTAACCAAAGCGCCTAGGGATAACTGCCACGTAGATCGCACTACGCGCTTTAGGATGGCGCACTGCAAAAGCAAAAGAGAGCCTAAGCTCTCTTTTTATGGGGATAGCATGGATTACAGGTGATCACTAATCCCGCATATAGTCAGGTTCATTTACGGCATCCAAGGATACTCTATGGGCCTCATTGCTATGTAACGGCATCTCCTGCGTGTTTTTCGGACGCCACCACCAATGGTAGAGTCGGCTACCAAGGCGCTTGACATCATCGAGTATGATATACAACAGCGGCACTAGGATTAAGGTGACGACTGTTGAGAATAGGATACCGAAGGCAAGCGACGTCGCCATAGGGATCACCACTTGTGCTTGCAGGCTACGCTCAAGGATGATCGGTGCGAGGCCCACAAAGGTTGTGAGTGAGGTTAAGATAATCGCCCTAAAACGATAACAGCCCGAATCTACCGCTGCTTGTCTTATTGATTGGCCTTGCTCCCGCGCACGGTTAACAAAGTCGACCAAAATCAAGGAGTCATTTACGACGACCCCAGCTAGCGCCACAATCCCACAGAGGCTAAGCACGCTAATCGATAGGCCTTGGATTAGGTGGCCAAAAATGGCGCCAATAATGCCAAAGGGAATGACTGACATAATAATTAACGGTTGGCTATAGGATTTGAGCGGCACGGCCATCAAGGCATAAATAGTAAACAGGGCAAAGAAGAAACCTTGCATTAACCCAACCAAGGCATTCTGCTCATCTAAACTGCCGCCATCGAGAGCTGTTTGAATGCTAGGGTACTTGGCTTGTAATTGGGGTAAGTAAGTCTCTTGGATTTCATTGACCACTTTAGAGGGTTCAACGATATTTTTGTTCGCGTTAGCAGTGATGCTAATTGCCCGTTTACCATCTACACGGGTGATTGAAGCAAAGGACTCACCCTTTTCAATTTCGGCGACGGTAGAGAAGGGCACGGCAGTACCTTGAGGCGTTCGGATCAACATGTTTTCAAGGTGACCAAGGGTTCGGCGTTGTTCTAATGGGTAACGCACCATCACTTTGACTTCTTCTTTACTGCGCAAAATTCGTTGAGCTTCATAACCATAGAAGCCATAACGTACTTGGCGGGCGAGATCAGAAAGGGTTAACCCTAACGCTTCGGCTTCGGGGCGAATTTTCAGGCGGATTTCACTGCTACCTGATGAATAGTTATCAGCAATGTCGTATACACCTTCATAGGATGCCAGTTTTTGTTTGATCTCCTTCGACGCCGCCGCTAATTCATCCAACGAGTTAGATGATAATCTAAAGGATATATCGCCGCCGCTACCCATGTTGCGACCACCGTTAAGATCGAGTTTTTTTACCGATAGGAGTTCGGGCAGTTGCTCGCGCCAAGCTGCAGAAATAGTATCGGCATCGATATCCCTCGCTTCACCTTTAACAAGTTCTGCAAAAATAAAGGCCGAGGTGCGAGAGTCCATATTAATAAAACTATGTTTCACCACCTCATAGCCATATTTTTGGGCAATATCGGCGTTCATTTTATATAAGGCATCTTCAATATCCTGAATCACCTTGAGGGTGTTTTGCTCAGAGCTGCCTTCATCCATTTCCAGTTGGACTTGGATAAAATCCGAGGCGAGATTAGGAAAGAATACCCAACGTACTTTTCCGCTGAGCACTAAGGCTATAGAGAGGATTAATACACCGATAAAAATCGCTAGTACGTTATAACGTTGACGAATACAGAGTTCGAGGAAGTGACGGTAACTGTGGTGAATAAAGTGCTGTACGCGATTATTAAATTTTTCTCTAAAGCGTCCAAAGAAACCTGTCGACTCTGCCGGTTTTTTAAACTTCATATGGGCCAAGTGAGCCGGTAGGATCAATTTAGATTCCACCAGTGAAAATGCCAGACACAAGATGACAATCATGCCGATGGATTTCCAAATCACTCCCATAGGTCCAGATACCAACAACATAGGTATAAAGGCGGCGATAGTGGTTAACACTCCGAAAGTCGCTGGCATTGCCACCTTTTGTGCTCCGCGGATCACATTATCAATCGAGTGCCCATGACGCTCAACTTCATAGTAGGCACTCTCGCCAATCACTATGGCATCGTCGACCACAATCCCCAGTACCAAAATAAACGCAAATAAAGTCATCATGTTGATGGTCATCGAAAACGGTTCGAGAGGCATCAGCAACATAGTGCCAAGGAAGCACACGGGTATTCCCATCATTACCCAAAAGGCAAGCCTTAAGTCCAGAAATAAGGCGAGGATAATAAACACCAGCAGCGCGCCATAAAACATGTTGGATAACATCATATTGAGGCGATCTTTGAGGTAGTGAGTCATATCACCCCAAGTGTCTAGCTTGGCATTGGCTGGCAATGTCGCGCGGCGATCCTCTACATATTGTTTAACCTGCGCAGCAATTTCTAAGGCGTTTTGATCGTTGACGCTCGTGACTTCAATGATGGCAGCGGGTTTACCATTAAAGCGGGTGTACTCTAAGCGTTCTTCAAAATCGTCTTTAATGGTGGCAACTTGCGGCAACATCACGCGGCTACCGTCGGCACGGGTAGTGACAACGATATTGGCAAAGTCATCGCCCGTATAGGCTTGACCTTTGGTGCGCAGCAGAATGTCACCATCCTCAGCGCGAATTGAACCGCCGGGTAAATCGATAGAGGAGTTTTGTACTGCGGTCGCGACTTGCGAGAAGGTTAAGCCGTATTCACGCAGTTTATCTTCTGAGACTTCGATGCCGATTTCATAATCGCGCACCCCCGTGACTTTCGCACGGGTAACGGCGGGGAGCTGGGTCAAATCATCACGTACTGATTTAGCCAATTCCTTCATATCGTGCAGTGACATTTCACCGTAGATTGAGACCCACAGTACAAAATTTTCGGGCTCGACCTTAAAAATTTCCGGCTTTTCAATATTTACAGGGAAGGTGGAGATTGCATCTAAGCGTAGTTTTGCTTCATCTAACAGGTTCTGAACATCGTAACCATCTTCTACCTCAATGCTGATTGTGCCAACGCCTTCACGGGCGACTGAGGTCACTTTTTTAATACCATTAATATCTTGGATGGCTTCTTCAATCTTAATGTTGATGCCTTCTTCGATTTCCTGAGGGGCTGCCCCAGGATAAGCCACGGAGATATTAAGTAGATTGAGTTCAAATGGTGGATATACTTCTTTATTAATCAATACCGCGCTAAAGAGCCCGCCGATTAACACTATCCACATTAGTAAGTTGGCCGCTACGCTATTGTGGGCAAACCAAGCTATGATCCCTTTTTGCGTATCCATTATTTCACTCCAGTAGCCGCAAGACTCGACTCAGGAGCAGGCGTTTGCGCAGGTTTTGTCTCTTCGCCTATCACTTTGACTAATTGACCATTGGCCATGTTATTAAAGTGAGTAATAGCAACCCGTTCACCGGTTTTTAAGCTGTCCTTGATAAACACATTTTGAAGGTCGCTACGGACCACATTCACATGGCGCATCTCGACAATATTTTTGTCGTTAATTAAGGCAACAAGCTGATTACGCACCACATGGCGAGGCAGTTTCACGATACCATCCACAGTACGGCCTTTGATCACCGCATTGACAAAGCTACCGTATTTTAAGGGTAAACTGCCTTGGGTTTTGTGCTCACGTAGGTAAGGATCTTTAATCTCGGCAACGAGGTAAACCATGCGGTTATCGGCATCAATAACCCCTTCACTACGAATGATATTGCCTATCCAAGTATTCTCCTTACCAGCCAGTGAGGCACTTAAGGTGACTTGGGTGTCAGGATTATCGACCGATTCTAAATAGGCCAAATCATCATTGGAGATAGGCAAACGGATTTCTGCAATACTGGTGTCATACAGTTCTCCTAGATTAGTGCCCAAGGTAACATATTGACCTAAATCGACATTTCTTGCTTTTATAATGCCGTCGAAGGGGGCGCGAATAATGGTGCGTTCTAAATTGCGTTGGGCGCGTGCTAGGGCCGCCTGCGCATATTTCACATTGGCTTGTTCTTTTTTCAATTGCGGAATACGTAAACCGAGTTCAGGCGGTAACCCTTTGTCGTAGCCTTTAAACTCAATTTTGGCGACTTCGCCGCGGGCGATTTCCTCATTGAGTGCAGCGGTGGCCTGAGCCAACGTCGCCTCGGCTTGCATTAAGTCGGCTTCGTAATCAGATGGTTCAATTTGGGCGAGTTGGTCGCCTTTTTTCACTATACCACCGGCAACAAACTGCGGCGATATCGTCAGCATTCGTCCTTGTACTTCGGTCACCAATTGCGTCTTATATTTCGGGGTGACAACGCCATAGGAGGGTAAGTTAAGTGATACTGTTTGTTGCTCAACCGCTGTGACATCGACAATCGGTATCGGCATTTCTTCAGGTTTCTGCTCCGGTGTCTCCTTGGTTTTCATCAGTAAACCAGCGCCAACAACAAAGAGCAGTAAGATAAAAAAAGGAGATAATCTCCTCAGTAAGGTTTTGAACATATGATGGTTACATCCGTGCTAAATCGCTTAATGCGCTTAAAATATCAGAGTCAGGCTGCGCAATAAATTTATTTTTGTAAATAAAATGTATCTAAAAAATAATGCTAGCGAGTCTGTGCAGAGCGGCATTGATTGTTTTAGCCAACTGGTGACACTGTTATGGGGGAGAGCGTTTCAGAGCGCCAAGGGGTTCATCCGGTGAACAAACGGGGATAAAAAAGCCGCTTGATGCGGCTTTTAGGAGGAAATAAGTGTCAACTTATTCAGAATTAGATACTTATGACTGTTTCTTGCGGGCGATTTTGCTGGCCTTTTTCGCAGCCTCTTTTTTACTGGTTTTTTTCGCCGCTTCTTTGGCTTTTACTTTCGCCTTTTTCTTTGTTGGTACTCGCGCTTCTTTATGTTTAGGACGAAGCTCTTCAATGATGCGGCGCTTAAGGGGTTGCTCAATATAGCGCTCAATCTTACCAACGATGCGCATATCATGGGCTTCAGCCAGCGAAATTGCAGTGCCCTTTGCACCAGCGCGGCCAGTGCGACCAATACGGTGGATGTAGGTGTCGGCTGAGCGTGGCATATCGAAGTTAATCACGTGGGTGATATCATCGATATCGATACCACGGGCAGCAACATCAGTCGCGAGTAATACATTCACTTCGCCCTTAGTGAAACGGCTCAGAGCTTGGAAACGTTTCTTCTGTTCCATATCCCCGCGCATAAAGGCGCACGGGATACCGGCTTGAAGTAACTGGCCTTCGAGGCTAGAGACTACATCGCGGGTTTTGACGAACACGATGGCGCGTTTCACATCTTCCTGCTTTAACAGATGGCACAGCAGCGCAAACTTATGGTCTTTGTCATCGGCGAGGTGGATCCATTGGTGGATCTTTGCCTTCTCTTTGCGTGGTGCGTCAACATCGATTTCAATCGGGTCGTTAAGGACTTCACGGGCAAAGCGGATAACACCACTGCCTTCAAGAGTGGCTGAAAACAGCATGTTCTGCTTGCGGCCTTGGGCTTCGAGCGCAATAGCTTTAACTACCGCCGAGAATCCCATATCCAGCATTCGGTCAGCTTCGTCGATGATCAGAATGTCAACGGATTCAGCACTAAATTTGCCTTTATCTAAATATTCCATCAGGCGACCCGGTGTCGCGACTAGAATATCGATATTGCCCTTTAGCGCTTCCTCTTGAGGTGCATAGGGCACGCCGCCAGTAATAATGGCGATATTCAGCCCTTGGTCAGTGGCTAAATGGCAGGCATAGCGGTGAATTTGGCTCGCCAACTCTCGGGTTGGGGTGAGAATTAACACGCGTGCTTGACCCGAGTAACGACGGGGAAAGTCGATTAAATGTTGCAGTGCGGGTAATAAGAAACTGGCGGTTTTACCTGTACCCGTCGGGGCGCGCGCTAAAATGTCCCGTTGCTCTAAGGCGTGAGGCAGCGTTTCTTGTTGGATTGTGGTGGGCGAAAGGTGCCCCATGGCTTTAAGTGACTCTAATAAGCTAGGGTCAAGCTGGAAATCTTCAAATTGCATGCGCAGCGTCTCGACGAATAATAGCCGAGCATTATAAAGCTTATACCTGTTAACTTAAATAACTTAATCCCAAAGCATCCTCTTTTCCGCTGTGATGTTTGGGGTAAATGTCGTTTTTAGAAGTGAACTACAGGATGCATTCGCAGAATTTATGGCTTGAAACTTAAGTCATGCAAACAGAGGGACTATTTATTTTTATTAAAATTTATATATATCAATGAATTGGTTTTGTTGCCAATATTTGGTCGCCATAACACCGATTGTTTAAGGCGGCCTTTTATAATTTAAGGTAAAAATCTCTTGTAAGCTCAATCATGTGTTTTGTGTAAAGCCCATCCATGCCTCGGATAGTGAGTTCACTTTCTCGATAATCACTTTGTCGATTTTTACTTAATAGAAGTAGTACTCTGCTTGCGACTTTATTTTCGACGCTTTTAACCAGAACTTCTTCTGTGAGATGGAGCTTGGACGAAGTGAGACAGGCCTTAAAGCGCGGCATGCTTTGGCTGGGGAGGATTAAACTGGCATAGCCTTGAGGCGAAAGGCATTGAATTATGGCGTCCAGCAATGGCGCAAATCCTAATGTGTTGGTATGACGTGCCATGGCTCTGTGACTGTCGTTCGCTTGGGGGCCGTGCTCGAAGTAAGGTGGATTGCAGATGATATGGTCAAAAAAGCGGTGATACTGAGTTTGCTGGCAAAAATCTTGAATATCGCAGTGGATAACACTCAGCCTGTCCGCCCAAGGACTTTGTGCCATATTAGATAGGCAAGCGGCGGCGGCTTTTTCCTCAAGCTCTACAGCGGTGATCCGCCCTAGGCTTCGTTGCGCCGCCATTAAACTCAATAACCCACTTCCCGCGCCAATATCTAAAATTTGCTGAGCCTGTGACAGTGGGGCCCACGCGCCTAAAATTACGCCGTCGGTGCTGACGGGCATGCCGCAATTAAGATCATCAATGTGGAATTGTTTAAAGGTAAATGCCATGGGGACCAGATTATCAAGTGAATATTATATTGGGCTAATGTATTGAGCGATTTAGCCCTCGCTATTTTAAAGGGCATACTGCGCTTTAGCTAAGATTTTTATGAACAAGAGCAAAAAGTCTATTCTTCCATTTAGATCTAGTTTTTGTATTTTTTATGCTGTTTTGAGTCTTAGTTCACGTAATCAACGGTTTAATTTATTACCTCGGTAACGCATTGTTAGCAGTTAATTAGCATTGCAAGGGTTTTTTCTGTAAAACCAATCTTGCCGGTTGTATTGGTTTTAGAATTCTGATATTAGTTTCGCCCCCATTTTTAATCGATTTTATGATTAACGGATAGGTAAACGGGTTTTTAAGTGAATACTTTGGCAGTGAGGCCAATTTTCAGTTCATTTTTGTTCATAAACTCAGCAAATATCGCGCATATTTACCACGGAATTGTGTAAACATAGATTTGCACTCCGGATGGGCTTTGTTTTAGCTATGGCTAATCGACACATAATCACTTAAGTTTGTTAAAAACAATAAGACAAGATGGGGCTTTCCGTGCAAGACAATCAAATGAGTTTTGGGGATACATTAGGCTTAGGTTTTATGACCTTCGCGTTTTTTTTAGGAGCGGGCAACTTAATTTTCCCTCCCTTTGCGGGCATGTTGGCGGGGGAGAACATGCTCCTTGCCATGCTAGGTTTTCTCATTACTGCCGTAGGTTTACCTTTAGTTGGGCTCATTGCTGTTGCTAAGGCTCAAGGTAAGGTTATGGCAATGTTGCCAGTGTTTGCGGCAACGGCATTAGCGATTGCGATTTATATTATTATTGGTCCTGCATTTGCGGCGCCGCGTACAGGCTTAGTGGCCTATGAAATCGGTGCTAAGCCCTTTATCGATAATACGACGGCCACCATCATGCTCGGCAGTTTATCGCTGAATCTCTCGCAACTGATTTATACCTTGTGCTTCTTTATTATCACTATGTTATTGGCGCTGTTTCCAGGAAAATTACTTGATAGTGTAGGTAAGGTATTAACGCCTATCCTATTGTTATTATTAGTTGGTTTAGCGATATCAGTGTTGTTTTTACCTGCTGCTGATGTCGGCGTTGCAGTCGGTGATTATAAGCATCATCCTCTGACCAAAGGTATTCTTGAAGGCTACAATACGATGGATACCCTAGCGTCTTTGATGTTTGGCATGTTGATTATCGATCTGCTGCGTAAAAAGGGTATCGAACAACCTAGTGCACAAACCAAATACCTTATTCGCGCTGCCTTTATTGCCGCAGCAGGTCTTGCCTTTGTTTATGTTTCATTGTTCTTTTTAGGCGCCACGGCGGGTGATATTGCCGCTGGTGCGAAAAACGGTGGTGAGATTTTAACTAACTATGTGACCCGTGAGTTTGGCAGTTTAGGTACAGTATTGTTATCGGCCGTGGTGACTCTTGCTTGTTTAACGACCGCGGTGGGGCTAGTGAGCGCGTGTTCTGAGTTTTTTAATGAGTTAATGCCGAAGCTGTCTTACCGTTTTTTAGTGGTTGCATTAAGTGCTATCTGTGCTTTGATTGCTAACGTTGGGCTTTCACAACTGATTAATATCAGTATCCCGGTGTTAATGGCCGTTTATCCTGTGGCTATTGCGCTGGTGGCTGTGACCTTCTTAACCGAATATTTCCCTCGCCCGCAGTTTGCTCACCGTGCGACCCTGTCTGTGGCACTCCTGTTTGGTATCTTTGATGGGATGAAAGTCGCAGCCAAAAGCCTTACGGGAGAAGACGGTAGAGGTATAAGTGAATTTGCACAAAGCTTTATCGATTTTGTGAATGGCATGTCGCCTACTTTGTCTATTTTACCTCTGTATGAAGAGGGCATGGCGTGGTTATTGCCAACCTTAGTGGTGATTGTGCTGTGCTTAATGATTCGTGGTGGTGGTGCAAAAGCGGTCAGCGCAGCATAAACAATACGCTGCCTGAAGCTGGTAAATTAAGTTAATATCAACGGCGTATCTTTAGAGTGCGCCGTTTTTTTATGGAGTTTTTGTGGCTAAAACCTATCTGTGCGATCCGCTTATTGATGCCTTTCTTGATGATCTTTGGTCTAGTAAAGGCTTAAGTGATAACACCTTGAGTGCCTATCGCACCGATTTACGCCATTTTGATCGCTATCAGCAAAGCCAAGGATTGCGTTTGTCTGATGTGGGGCAAGCTGATGTCCGTGCTTATTTAGCCTATCGGGTAGAGCAACAATTTGCCCGCACCAGTAGCGCTCGTTTGCTGAGTAGTTTGCGCCGTTTCTATAGC
This sequence comes from Shewanella cutis, assembly GCF_022410515.1. Taxonomy (GTDB): domain Bacteria; phylum Pseudomonadota; class Gammaproteobacteria; order Enterobacterales; family Shewanellaceae; genus Shewanella; species Shewanella cutis. The sequence continues at coordinate 66,323 of NZ_JACSDI010000020.1, forward strand.
TATTTACTCCAGACCAAGCAGATTTCGGGTGACCCAATGGCGCGAATTGAATCGCCTAAGTTAAGTCGGCAGTTGCCCGATTCCTTAAGCGAGTCACAGGTTGATAGGCTACTTGCTGAACCCAATGTGGACGACCCCGTTGAATGCCGTGACAAAGCCATGCTTGAGTTGTTATATGCCACCGGACTGCGGGTGAGCGAGTTGGTGGGATTAACCATGGAGCAGATGAGTTTACGCCAAGGTTTAGTGCGGATTATTGGCAAGGGCGGTAAAGAACGTCTCGTGCCTATGGGTGAGATGGCCATAACTGAGGTGGAACATTATTTAACATCCGCGCGGCATGAGCTCTTAGGTCATGTTCAATCCGACGTGGTGTTTCCCTCGAAGCGCGCGCAAATGATGACGCGGCAAACTTTCTGGCATCGCATTAAGCTCTATGCCAGTCGAGCTGGGATTGAAACCGAATTGTCGCCCCATACTCTGCGACATGCTTTTGCCACCCACTTGCTTAACCATGGGGCCGATTTGCGGGTGGTACAATTGCTGTTAGGGCACAGTGACTTATCGACGACTCAAATCTATACCCATGTGGCAAGAGCGAGATTACAGGAGTTGCATCAGCAACATCACCCTCGAGGTTAGGCTTTATAGATCACAAAACGGTGAATGGTTGAATTTAGTTACAGTATAAATTTGCATTCTATTTGGCTTGTCTGTAACTTTTTGCCCCCATACAGGGTCTATTAACCTGACCCATATTTCGCTGTAGCTATTTACTTAATAGGAAGTCCCATGAAGTTGACCCGAGCATTATCTTTAGTCTTCGCGCTTGTTGTTGCGCCTCTGGCCAGCGCCGCAACGGCGACCACTCCCGATACGGCTGCGATTAAGCAAAAACTCAGCGAGATGTTAGATGTTGAAGTGATTTCGATGCAGGATTCTCCCATCGAAGGTTTATATCAAGCGATGACTAATCGCGGCGTGCTCTATATCAGCCGTGATGGTTCAAAAATGTTCCATGGAAATTTATACGATTTAGATAAAGGCATGAAAAACCTGACAGAAGCCGCGCTTGCTGGCCCGCGTCTGGCGATGATGAAGCCGCTTGAAGATCATATGTTGGTGTATAAAGCCAAGGATGAAAAACATGTTGTGACGGTATTTACCGATGTGAGCTGTGGATATTGCCGCAAGTTGCATAGCCAAATGGCCGAATACAACAAGTTAGGTATTACCGTGCGTTACTTAGCCTTCCCACGTGCTGGGGTGCCATCTGCCAATGCCGATGAAATGCAGGCCATTTGGTGTGCTAAGGATCCATTAAAAGCGATGACAGAAGCTAAAGCAGGTAAAAAAGTCTCCGCTGCTTCCTGTGATGCTAAAATCGCCGAGCAATATCAATTAGGTAATAGCTTTGGTGTTAACGGCACTCCAGCCATAGTACTTGAAGATGGCAATATGATCCCAGGATATCAACCACCTGAAGATTTGCTGCGTACCTTAGAAGCGCGCCAATAATCGCAATTCGGGTAAATTTATCCCATTAAAGGTGAGCCTAAAGCTCACCTTTTTGTTATCTTAGCCCCATGATTGTTTAAGAGTTTGTTCCCTTGATCCATAAGATAATCCGTCGTCCAACCGTTGATGATAGCCATTTACCCATGCACCTTGGGCCACTGTTAAGACAGCTCTATGCTCGCCGTGGCGTGCTGCCGAGCGAGTGCGAACTGGTGCTTAAGGGCTTGTTAAGGCCCGATACCATGAAGGGATTGGATCGCGCCGCCAAGTTGATTGCCGATGCGATGCAGCAAGAAAAGTCGATTCTTATCGTCGGTGATTTTGATGCCGATGGCGCCACCTCGACCAGTGTGTGCATCTTAGCGTTAAGGATGATGGGCGCGAGTAAAGTCGATTATCTGATCCCCAATCGCTTTGACTACGGTTATGGCCTAAGTCCTGAGATTGTCGCCGTGGCGGCATCTAAACAGGCAGAATTGCTGATCACCGTCGATAATGGCATTTCTTCTATCGAGGGCGTAGCCGCCGCCAAAGCCTTTGGGATGCAGGTGGTGATCACCGACCATCATTTACCTGGCCATGAGTTACCAGATGCCGATGCCATAGTGAATCCCAATCAGCCCGGTTGTCAGTTTGCCAGTAAATCCATCGCCGGCGTTGGTGTGGCTTTTTATCTGATGACGGCGCTTAGGGCAGAGCTGCGCGCTCGTAACTGGTATCAAGTCCGTGGCATTGCCGAGCCCAACCTCGGCACTTTGCTGGATATTGTCGCCCTTGGCACTGTGGCCGACGTGGTATCGCTTGATAGCAATAATCGCATTTTGGTCGAGGCGGGGTTACAGCGGGTGCGTAGCGGTCGTTGCCGCGTGGGCATTACTGCGTTACTCGAAGTCGCGAAACGCAATCCAGCTCGGATTGTTGCCTCTGACTTTGGCTTTGCCGTGGGACCAAGGCTCAATGCCGCCGGCAGGCTCGATGAAATGGCGCTCGGGGTCGAAACCCTGCTTTGCGAAGACATCATGTATGCAAGGCGGATGGCGGCAGAACTCGATAGTCTCAACCAAGAGCGACGTGAGCTTGAGGTGGGGATGCAGCAAGAGGCACTTAAAAGTCTTGAATATCTAAAGCTTAATGAAGAACAGCTTCCTTGGGGGATTGCACTCTTTCAAGAGGATTGGCATCAGGGCGTTATTGGTATTCTGGCCTCGCGGATTAAAGATAAATATCACAGACCTGTAATTGCCTTTGCCGACGCGGGTAATGGCGAAATTAAAGGCTCGGCGCGCTCCATCAAAGGCTTGCATATGCGTGACTTGCTGGAGCTAGTTAACTCACGCCATCCGGGGCTGATTTGTAAATTTGGCGGCCACGCGATGGCGGCGGGCTTGACCTTAAAGTCAGGTGGCTTTGCAACCTTTGCCAAGGCCTATGATGATGCGGTGCGTGAACAATTAAAGCCTGAGCAGCTTACGGGCGAGCTTTGGTCCGATGGCGAGTTAACCCCAACCGAGTTAACGCTTGAAATTGCCCAGTTGCTTCGCAATGCGGGGCCTTGGGGCCAGTCCTTCGAAGAGCCGTTATTTGATGGTTATTTTAAGATTATCCAGCAGCGGATTGTGGGCGAGCGCCACCTCAAATTAGTGCTTGAAACCCCATGCGGCACTGTGATGCTAGATGCGATTGCCTTTAATGTGGATTTACACACTTGGCCCGATGCGACGATTCAACATGCGCGTATCGTCTATAAGCTCGATGTGAACGAATATCGCGGTAATTTCACCTTGCAGTTGATGGTCGAGCAAATCGAGCCGATGTGATCCGCGCTGATAGCGGGCAAATAAAGGTGAAAAGGAATTTTAGATTGAAGTCATTATCAGACAAAAAGATTCGCCAGTTACTTAAGCGTTTTGCTTGGATATATGCGGTTTGCCTTTGTATTCCCTGGATTTCGGCGCTCTTGACCACAAAGGCACAGGGGCAAACCTTGATTATTGGCATTTGGCCTGCGGCCTCATTATTTTATTTTCTTGCTTATCGCCATTTAGCTAACTCTTTTCGATTTGAGATCAATCGCCATCTTGCTTTTAGCTATCATGGTGGAGGCTCCTTTGCTGGAGCCATGTATTCATTAGCAAAAGTGGTGTTGCTGGGCATGGTGTTGATGATATTTATGAGTGCAAAACATACCTAGATTAAGCGGTATTTAACGATAAATTGGAGCGATAAATGGAATATCGAGTCAGTAGTGAGCTATCGGAAATGGATTTTGATGTTATCCATGGTTTTATTGCCAACAGCTATTGGGCGCAGGGTATGCCTGCTGCGCTGCTGCAAAAGGCGCTTAGCAACAGTTTATGTTTTGGAGTATTTGATAAAGATAATCAACAGCTTGCCTTTGCCCGCCTGATCACCGATAAAGCCACCTTTGCCTACCTTGCCGATGTGTTTGTCCTCGAATCTCACCGCGGCTTAGGTTTAAGTAAGATGATGATGACAGCAATTATGGAACATCCTGATCTGCAAGGATTAAGACGCATAATGCTCGCCACCCGTGATGCCCATGGACTTTATGCGCAATTTGGTTTTTGCGCTGTGGATCATCCTGAAACACTAATGCAAATTCGGCTTGAGAAGCCTTACCTTTAGAACAGGATTGCTAGCGCTATACTCGTTGAAATAGTCATGATTAAGATAAGGAGGTTCTGCATGACACAATTACATTATGCCTATCTTGCTAGCTTTGGTGTTTCGTCCGCTTTTTTGAATTGGTTACTTGAGGGACAAGCGCCTTGGGTGAGGCTGCTTTGCTATATTTTGCTACTTTCAACCATGGGATTTGCTTGTTTGTACCATAGTTTAAAGCGGTCAATAAAATCAAAAGACTAGGGCGTGTTGACGTTTCAGGGTTATTTTTGCAGCAATTTGGCTGGCTTTTATGCAAGGCAAAGTCCGTGCAGTGTAGTTATTCTACATAAACGGACGATAACGTAGTAGAAAAGCCAGCCAAATGCTGCCCGAAGGGGTCGTCTGGCAAGCCCTTGCTCTTTGTCACTCGTCATTTGAGTAGAATAACTACACATCATTCCTCGTTTCGCGAGCACGTGCTTGCCAGAACGAACAAAATCTAATCTCGAAACGTCAACACGCCCTAGCAATAAACCCGATTAAAAACAAAAAGCCAGCTTGCGCTGGCTTCTTATCTTATGCGGTTAATGATTAACGATTAAGCCGCTTTAGTGTCTGTGGTTTTGGTTTCGGTACTGTCTTCGCTATGGCGAATTAAGTAATCAAATGCACCCAGAGAGGCATTTGCACCGCTACCCATAGCGATGATGATTTGCTTGTAAGGTGAGTTAGTCACGTCACCTGCGGCAAATACGCCTGGTACTGAGGTTTGGCCGCGCTCATCGACGATGATTTCGCCGCGAGGAGTCAAATCCACTGTGCCTTTTAACCATTCAGCGTTTGGCACTAAACCGATTTGCACGAAGATCCCTGCCAGCGCGATATGGTGGCTTTCACCCGTTGCGCGGTCGGTGTAGTTTAGGCCATTCACCCGAGTACCATCGCCTGTTACTTCTGTGGTCATCGCTTGGGTAATGATTTTGATGTTACCCATAGATGCCGCTTTACGTTGCAGTACATCGTCAGCGCGCAGTTTGCTATCAAACTCGAGTACGGTCACATGCTCAACGATGTTGGCTAAGTCGATGGCCGCTTCGATACCTGAGTTACCGCCACCGATAACCGCTACACGTTTACCTTTAAATAATGGGCCGTCACAGTGTGGGCAGTATGCAACGCCTTTACCACGGTATTCTTTCTCGCCAGGGACATTCATTTCGCGCCAGCGGGCACCGGTTGCCAGTAGTATGGTACGGCTGCGCAGTTTAGCGCCGCTTGCTAGTTCGAGTTCAAATAAACCATCGCTCGCCAGTTTAACGGCCTTCTGGTTATCCATGATATCGACTTCATAGTCACGCACATGGGCTTCAAGGTTAGCCACCAGTTTTGGACCTTCAGTCGCTTTTACCGAAATAAAGTTTTCGATACCAACGGTTTCGGCGACTTGACCACCGAATTTGTCGGCCACCACACCGGTACGCAGGCCTTTACGGGCAGCGTAAATTGCTGCCGCAGCGCCAGCAGGGCCGCCGCCAACGACTAAGACTTCGTATGGGGCTTTTTTGCTGAGTTCTTCAGCTTTACGGCTTGCCGCGCCAGTATCGAGTTTATTTAAAATCTCACCAATGCTGATACGACCCGCGGCAAATACTTCACTGTTTAAGTACACAGACGGTACGGCCATGATGTTGCGGCTCGCCACTTCGTCCTGGAACAGGGCGCCGTCGATCATCACGTTGGTGATGTTCGGATTAATGGCAGCCATCATGTTGAGTGCTTGAACTACATCAGGGCAGTTTTGGCAGGTGAGTGACACATAGGTTTCAAACTCATATTTGCCGGGCAGATTGCGGATCTGCTCGATGATGTCATCGCTGAGTTTGATTGGGTGTCCACCCGTGTGCAGCAGGGCTAACACGAGTGAAGTAAATTCGTGACCCATAGGCAGACCAGCAAAGCTAATCTGAGTATTGAGCTGCGGGTTAACCACTGTCATCGCTGGCGTGCGTTGGCCTTGAGCTTCTTTGAGGCTCACTAAAGAGGAAAGGCTAACGATGTCATTGGCTAAGCTTTTTAATTCTTGAGACTTCTTGCTTTCATCTGCTGACACGACAAGTTCAACTGGTCTCTTGAGGTTTTGCAGATAGGTTTGCAGTTGATTTTTTAAATTCGCATCTAACATGATGACTCCAAATCAGCGTAAAAATTGAAAAATATTGAAAAACGCGAGGGTGCCAATCTAGAACCTTGCAGGGGCGGTTCTCTCTTGCTATTTGGCACCGCAGTGGCGTTGGCTGCATTTACTTACCCCAATCACTTAGCCACTAAGTTAGAAACTAAGCTCATGGGGATTCGTGCACTTGCCAGCTTACTGCGGTACCAACTAGCTTGAGATGCTAGATTGGCGGGGTTGACCTTTAGGCGAGATTAGATTTTGCCAACGAGGTCTAAAGATGGAGCTAAGGTTTCATCACCTGGTTGCCATTTAGCTGGGCAAACTTCGCCATCGTGAGTCGCAACGTATTGAGCGGCTTGGATCTTACGAACCAGTTCTTGAGCGCTACGGCCGATGCCTAAATCATGGATTTCAGCAACTTTCACTTGACCTTCTGGGTTGATAACGAAAGTACCACGGAGTGCTAAACCTTCTTCTTCGATCATCACACCGAAGTTACGGCTGATAGTGCCAGTTGGGTCAGCCAGCATTGGGAAGTTGATCTTCTTGATGGTGTCAGAAGTATCGTGCCATGCTTTGTGAGTGAAGTGAGTGTCAGTAGAAACTGAGTAAACTTCAACGCCCATAGATTGTAACTTAGCGTAGTGATCCGCCATGTCGCCTAATTCAGTTGGGCAAACGAAAGTGAAGTCTGCTGGATAGAAGAATACAACTGACCATTTACCTAACAGATCTTGTTCAGTTACAGGAACGAACTCACCATTGTGGTAAGCAGTGGCTTTGAATGGCTTGATTGTGCTGTTGATAATTGATTGAGTCATTTTATGCTTCCATTTAGTTGATTATGATGAATTTAGTGACGGGCATTAGCTTGTTTTCCCGTCGATGAGAAGTATATTACTGACCTTGCGATGATAAATATAACGCATAAAAACTATTGTTCTAATCGGTTTTGTCGAATTAAATTGATTTGAGTGGAGGGTTAATCGTTTTTTTCGTATAGGTAAGTATTAGTGGCTAATTGATTGTTTATCAGGTGATATCGGATAAAGGAAAG
>NZ_JACSDI010000021.1 GCF_022410515.1 Shewanella cutis
TGTCGTTGAGCAAATACCATGGTTCGCCCTTAAATATGGTCTGCATTCAATAACCAAGCAATGATATTAGTCTTTCAATATTTAATGATCTTCTATCCCAAAACGGGACACGTATCTTATTTCAAACCTACAGATTACGCCGATGCTAAACAGGTGAGACGTGGACGGACTTGAACAACATCCCTATTCAACGGTCAGTTCGCCATCCATAGCTCTCGTTCATAAGCTCAGAAACCCTAGGTTTCTATTCACCGTGTTGGCGAGCAAATGCCATGGTTCATCCATCAATCGGCTCCAGCTTTTAAATGTCTTACCAATAAGTCATTTGGTGGCACAAACCTTCCCTCTTTACCCTACAAACTCCCAAATACAAAAAAGCGGTAGCGCTTTATGCCCTACCGCTTTTTACAACGCATAATCACAGAATCGAGAATTACAATCTGCGCGCTTCTATCACGCTATCGACTTGGGAGAGCTTAGATAACACCCGCGATAAGCCATCGAGGTTGTATAGCTCTAATTCCAGCTCGATGGCTGCCGTCTGATTCTTAATATCCGATGAGGAGCTCATGGCGAGCACATTGGATTTTTCGGCGGCAAGTACCGAGGTGAGATCCCGCAATAAGCCGCTGCGGTCATGGGCTAAGACGCGCAAGCGCATACGATAACCACCAGAGTAATTTTCGCCCCAAACCACATCGACGCCACGTTCTGGGTGAACGCGCATTAACTCTTTCACCTGCTCACAGTCGGAGCGATGTACCGAAATACCTCGCCCTTTGGTGATAAAGCCTAAAATTTCATCCCCTGGCACGGGCTGGCAGCAACGGGCGATATGACTGAGTAAGTTACCCACGCCATTCACTTCCACCTGCCCACGGCTGTTGGTGCCAGATTTAGGTTGGCTCTTCTTAACTAATTCTTCAACCGCATCTTCTTCACTGGCTTCATCGAGGCGCAACTTACTTTGGATATGGTTAACAACCTGATGTAAACGAACATCACCGCCACCGATTGCCGCAAGCAAGTCGTCCATACTCGCCATATTAAAGCGCTCAACGGCAATGGCGGCATCTTTGATTTTAAGGCTGACTCGCGCCAGCTCGGCTTCGAGCATTTCTTTACCGGCGATAATATTTTTATCGCGGTCTTGCTGCTTAAACCAATGCTGAATTTTCGAGCGCGCCCGCGAGGTGCGGATATAGCCTAAGTTTGGATTGAGCCAATCGCGCTTAGGATTGGGGTGCTTCGAGGTAATGATCTCGATGCGCTCGCCCGTTTCAACCTGATAAGTAAAGGGCACAATGCGGCCATCAACCTTAGCACCAATACACTTATGACCGACCTGCGAGTGAATATAGTAAGCAAAGTCGAGCACGGTTGAACCGAGCGGCAAGTCGACCACTTCACCGCTTGGGGTAAAGACATAGACTCGGTCTTCAAACACTTGGCTGCGGACTTCTTCGACCAAGTTGCCGCTTTCGACCACGTCTTCCTGCCATTGCAGAATTTTACGCAGCCAATTGATTTTTTCTTCGTAACCGCTTTGTTTGCCGGAGTGATTGCCCTCTTTGTATTTCCAGTGCGCGGCAACCCCAAGTTCGGCATCTTCATGCATATCTTGGGTACGAATTTGAATTTCAACGGTCTTGCCCTCAGGGCCTACAACAACGGTATGAATCGATTGATAACCGTTAGGTTTAGGATTGGCCACGTAGTCGTCGAACTCGCGTGGAATATGGTGCCAAAGTGTGTGCACCACCCCTAAGGCGCCGTAGCAGTCCTGCAAACGCTCGGTGACAATTCGTACCGCACGCACGTCAAACAACTCATCAAACTTGAGGTGTTTGCCCTTCATCTTGCGCCAGATGCTGTAAATATGTTTTGGACGACCATACACCTTAGCGCGGATATGATCCTCATCGAGGCGTTGTTGCAACTGTTCAACAAATTTTTCGATAAAGACTTCGCGATCTAAACGTTTTCCGTCTAGCTGTTTCGCGATCTCTTTGTAAGTATCTGGGTGCAGATAACGGAAGGAAATATCTTCTAATTCCCACTTTAACTGACCAATCCCCAAACGGTTAGCGAGCGGCGCATAGATATCGGCGATTTCGCGGGCCAGCAAGACGCGGGTTTCTTCGTCGGCATTTTTTACGGCGCGCAGCAAACAAACACGCTCGGCCAGTTTTATCACCACGGCGCGCACGTCTTCGACCATCGCCAGCAACATGCGGCGGATATTGTCGATTTGCGGCTCGGTTGAGCGGCTATTGGGATTGATTTTTAACGCGCCAATGGCATTCATGGTCACCACACTGGCGACTAAACGCGCGAGTGGCTCACCAAACTTTTCTTTGATCGCTTCTTCGTTTAATAAGCCAGCATCAAACACCACAAACAGGATAGCTGCTTGCAGTGTTTCTATGTCCATATTCAGTGGCGCGAGGATTTCAATCATCTCGCGGGCATGCTCAAGCAGTTCTCTTTTCGCGGCAGGACTCTTAGCGGGTAAGGCGTCCACCTGCGCAATCAGTGTGAGTAAGGTTTGCGCCTCATCGACATGACTAACATAACGAGCCACCCACTCTTCAAGATGAAAATCGGGATCATTAAAGTGCGCTTCGCGAACAGAGACCATCTTAATTTATTTCCTTATTCGTGCTCAAAGAAAAGTGGCACCACCTCGGCACTCCTATCTTCAGCATTGGCACGGACTTGTCAAACCCAACGAGACTAAACTTCACATTTTTTACGTTATTCAAACGCTTTGCTTACTTTACACTCGGATAAAGCGCACAAATTTGGCTGCTAAGTTTGAATACGTAGTACGAAGGACTCTGCTGCGCAATTTACTATGTCCTTCTTAAGGCTTATTTTGCCAACTCAAACAATGCCATCGCTTCGATATGATGTGTCTGTGGGAACATATCGATTAAGCCTAACTTTTGTAACTTGTAACCTCGTTCAAGTAATACCGCACTGTCGCGGGCCAAACTTGCCGGATTACAGGACACATACACCACTTGACGTGGTTTCATCTTTTTAAGCCATTGCAAGCTCTCAAAGGCACCAGCGCGGGCTGGATCGAGTAGCAATTTATCAATCTTGCCCATCCAAGGCTCTGAGGATAAATCGGCACTTAAGTCGCCATGGTAAAAGGTTAAATGACTTAAGCCATTTGCCGCCGCGTTTTCACGGGCTTGGCTGACCATTTCAGGCACCCCTTCAACCCCAATCACATCGGCGCCCATTCTGGCTAAGGGTAAACTGAAGTTGCCCATGCCACAGAAAAGGTCAAGAATGCGTTCACCCGGCTGCGGCGCTAACCAGTCTAACGCCTGTGCTACCATCGCCTTGTTAATTTGCCCGTTGACTTGCACAAAGTTACCAGGGGTAAACGTTAAGCTCACTGGCTGTACATCAGTTTTATCATCGAGTAATTGGTAAACAGGCAATAACAGCTTGCCATTCACACCATGGAACTCGCCTTCATTATCTTGCAAACAAATATGGATTTGGTGTTGCTCGGCAAACTGCGCAAGCTTTGCCATATCCTTATCGTTTAAGCTTTTAGTGATCCGAATCACCGCAAAATGGCCATTGTCGGCTGCAATTAGTTCTAAATGCCCTAAGCTTGATTTGGCCGCGAGTTGATTCAGCAACTTAGCAAAAGGGGCGATTAAATCTGATAAAGGTTTAGCCAAGACTAAACACTCAGTAATCGGCACCACGTGATTGCTACTCGATGCGCGAAAACCTAGGCTCAAGTGCTTGGTGTTTTTATCAAATAAGGTTGCAAGACGGGCGCGGCGACGATAATGCCAACCTTCGCCACTTAATGCGGGAGCTAAAGAACCTTCAGCGCCGGCAAATTTTGCCATAATATCCACCAGAGCCGCCGACTTATGCTCGCGCTGCGCCGTTAATGACATATGCTGTAAATCACAGCCACCACAAGTGTGGTAATGGGGACATAAGGGCAAAACCCGCTCAGTGCTTGGCGTCTCGACCTTAATTAACTTGGCTCGGGCATAGTTTTTCTTTTGTTCGGTCAGCTGCGCTTGCACGGTTTCACTGGGCAACGCGCCAGGGATAAAGACGATTTTCCCTTGATGATGTGCTATACCTGCTCCGAGATGATCGAGCTGCTGCACGCTGAAGGATTGCTTCGCGGACAACTGTTTGGAACTATTTGGTTTTGCTTTAAAAAATTGTGCCATTTCGGCCTCTAAATCAATAAAAAACTGGTAAAGACCGCCCTTTTTCTGGCAGTCTTATAACATTCTCATTGTCCCCTAGAACTTAGGAAACTTCGCTGCGGCTATGAACCCTGTCAACAACATGACCAAATACAGCTTACGTTCCTGGGTTCTGGTGCTAGCGCTTGCGCCGACGATCTTAGTCGGTATTCTGCTGGGCAGCTACTTTACCATAAATCGCTTCTATGAACTCGAAGATACGCTGATTGAACAGGGCAGCAATATTATCGAGCCCTTAGCAATTGCCAGCGAAGTGGGACTGGTTGGCAATGACAGAGAAGCGACTAAGAGACTCCTTGCCGCCGCCCAACTCAATAAATCCACGCTGGTTAAATCCATTGCCATTTTTGACATTCATAATCAACTCTTTGTCACATCGCATTACCACAAAGATTTCGAAATCATGCGCTACAAAGAAGCGCTAACCAATCTGCACAAAACCGAAATAGAACATGTAGGCGACAGTCTTATTCTACGCACACCTATCTTTGCAACTGCAACGCCTACGGGTAAAGAGCCGGCAAATTTTGATATCCAAACAGATAATGGCGAGCTGCTTGGCTATATTTCGGTAATTATCAATAAAGAACGCGCCTTGCTCGAACAACACAGAGCCGCTGTGGCCGCCTTTATTATCGTGTTGATTGGGGTGCAATTAAACCTGTTATTTACCTTTCGTCTGGTTAAAAACGTCACCCAACCCATTACCGAAATGGTGCGAGTCGTCGCTAAAATTCGTGAGGGTAAACTGGATGCTCGGCTTCAAGGAAATCTGATTGGTGAGCTGGATCTGCTTAAACGCGGTATTAACGCCATGGCAGGCTCGTTATCGGAATATCACGATGAGATGCAACAAAATATCGACCAGGCGACCTCTGATTTGCGGGAAACCTTAGAGCAAATCGAGATCCAAAACGTTGAGCTCGATTTAGCGAAAAAACGCGCGTTAGAGGCCAGCCGGATTAAGTCTGAGTTTTTGGCGAATATGTCCCACGAGCTGCGCACACCACTTAATGGCGTGATTGGTTTTGCGCGCCAGCTAGTAAAAACCCCATTGCACTCTAGCCAAGTGGATTACATTAATACCATCGAGCGTAGTGCCACTAATCTGCTAGCCATTATCAACGATATTCTCGACTTCTCTAAACTCGAAGCCGGTAAAATGGTGCTAGAAAGCATGCCATTTGGTTTAAGGGAAACCCTAGGTGAAACCATTACCTTAATCTCCGGTAGCGCACAGGCCAAGGGGCTTGAGTTAGTTGTCGATATCGCGCCGAATGTCCCCGACAATGTCAATGGCGATTCGATGCGTGTTTGTCAAATTATCAATAACTTAGTTGGTAACGCTATCAAGTTTACTGACTCAGGCAGCGTACTGGTTAAATTAGAATTACAAGCCCAAACCGATGAGCAGGTTGTGCTGCGCTGTGATGTTATCGATACCGGGATTGGGATTGATGAAAGCCAGCAGGACTTCCTGTTCCAAGCCTTTGGTCAAGCAGACTCCTCGATTTCTCGTCGCTTTGGCGGAACAGGGCTTGGGTTGGTGATCACTAAGCGGCTCGTCAATCAAATGGGTGGCCAAATAGGCTTTACCTCGTCAGTGGATAAAGGCTCTAACTTCTGGTTTACCCTGCCGTTAGGTCTTGGTCAGTTCCAAATTGGTGATTCGTTACCTCTTGAAAAACTTAAAGATAAAACCGTGCTGTTTTATGAGCCCAGAGTGCTCACCCATTCGGTGATTAGTCGTCAGTTAAAGCAATGGGATACAAAAGTAACCCACCATCAACACATTCCGAGCTTGTTGACTACGCTCTCAACCACTGAGCATCAGTTCGATTATGTGTTATTGAGTTGCCATGGGTTTAACAATACAAACCATTTGGTCAGCACCTTAATTCAAGCCAAAGCTAAAACGGATTGTTTGATTGTGCTGTTCGACTGCCAAGAACAAGATATGTTAAGCCAATTTATTCGCCCCAATGCTGACGTGGTGTTATCACTGCCCGTAAGCGAGCACCAACTGGCGCGTAATATGCTCTACCCACCGATGGAATATGACCTATTACCGCCCGCAAGCATTACAGTACCGGCAGCCCGCCAATCGCTTACCGTATTAGCAGTGGATGATAACTTCGCCAATTTAAAGCTTATAGATACCTTACTCAATGAATTAGTCACTACGGTTATCGCCGTCAATAGCGGTGAAGAAGCGGTAAAACAAGCGAAGAGCCGCACTTTTGATCTTATCTTTATGGATATTCAAATGCCGGGCACCGATGGCATCAGTGCCACCAAGCAAATTCGCCAAGGGTCGATGAACCGCAATACGCCGATTATAGCCGTGACCGCCCATGCGATTGCCGAGGAGCGCGAGCTAATTTTAGGTAGTGGCATGGATGGTTATTTGCCAAAACCTATAGATGAAGCTGCCCTTAAAGCGGAGATTAACCGATGGATCACGCGGCCTAAATTCACTCACTTTGATTTACATACCCTCAACTGGGACCTATGCCTGACCCAAGCTAACCATAAGTCAGACCTAGCGTTAGAGATGCTACGTATGCTGCTCGATTCTCTGCCTCAAACTGTGTCTGCCATAGAAGCGGCATTGAGTCAGAACGATCAAGTAACGATGCTCAGCACCATCCACAAACTCCATGGCGCAAGTTGCTATTGCGGGGTACCTACCACCCAGCGTTTATGCCAAGAGATTGAATCTGCATTAAAACGTGAGGCCCGTGTTGAAGATCTCGAACCGGAAATACTAGAGTTACTTGATGAGCTAACTAAGGTAGAATCTGCAGCAAAACAAGTGCTATCACAGCTATCAGCGGAAATAACAGATGACCAAAAAAACGGGCTTCTTTAAGCGTTTAAAAGCGCTAGAACTACCACAGAAAAAACTCTTTGCCATTGCCCTTTGCCAACGAATGTTACCCAACTATCAATTGTTTTCAGAGGTTTGCGAGTTTGGAGATCCTGCGGTACTAAGCACTGTGCTCGAGCTTCTTTGGCAATCCCAGTACGATAATAAGCTGAAGTTCAATATTGATGTGCATTTACAGCGCTTAGAGGACAACACCCCAGAACCCGCCGATTTTGATACCTACGGTGTTTATCCAGCGATGGATGCCGTGGTTGCCCTCTCGACGTTACTTGGGGCGATTCAAACCAATCTAGAGGAAGATATCACCAATATCAGCAAGTTATCCTCAAGCACTGTAGCAAACTACATTGAAACCATTAGCGATGTGGATTTAACCGATGACGCCTTAGATGACTATGTCTTCGCCCATGAAGTAATGGAAGAAGAAAGAGCACTGCAAAATACGCTGCTCGAAATCATCGAAGAAAATCCCAAAATTACCGCCGAATTAGTTAAAGGTTTGCGTAAAGATATTATCGAAGCGGGCGTATCGAATATCGGTATCAGCGTCGCGTAAACATCAAACCCAAACAAGCTGAAGATCTAGGATTCATATTTTCAGTTGCCTTGAGCATCTCGCCTATGTTACCTAAAGTCATTTACGGTTTAGGTAACATGATACGGCAGATTTAAATCACGGGAGGATTGGGGTAAATTAACACCCCATTCAATATGAAAAAACTCGTTTATCAAGGATTTATCTTAACAAACAGCGAAGGCCGTACCGATACTTGGAAACTCACCATCGGCGAGCAAAACCGTATTGGTTCTTTGTTTGAGCTGCGCCGTTTAGTCAATTATTACCTTGAACTCGGCATTGTGCCCGCCACCCGTGCTAGCCTGCAAGATGCAAAGCAAACGCAAAACTCCATGAGCAAAAATACCCTTAAACCCCGTAAACGCGAATCTTAAGCCATTGAAAAAAGTTCGGGCGCCTTAGACTGCATAAACTCGATAAACACCCTCACCTTCAGCGGTTGCTGACTACGCTGGTGATAAAGAATCGAAATCCTACGTTGTTCGCCAATCCACTCTGGTAAGAGCACTTTTAAACGCCCCTCTTTAATTTGTTGTTTTACAAATAATTCTGGCCCATAGAGAATGCCGCCATGATCTAAAGTCGCCTGAATCGCGCCATGGAGATCCGTGAGCGTGAGTTTTGTTGGGCCATTAAAATAGAAAGACTCGCCATTAGGATGCTTTAAATGCCAATTAAACAGCGGCCAAACTTTGATCAGCTGATGATTTTCAAGATCATCGGGATGGGTTAATTCAGGAGCGTGGGCTAAATATTCCGGTGTCGCAAAGAGTCGATAATCAAGCTCACCTAAAGTGCTCGACACCCACGAGGAGTCAGGTTGCGCACCGCCTACAATCGCGACATCAATCCCTTTATCAATTAAATCCACTAACTCATTGCTTTGGGAAATGTGTAAGCGGATATCGGGATATAAACGGCCAAACTCGTTTAATGCGCGAATAAAAATAATTGAAATAATCGAAATCGGCGCCGCAATCCGCAATGTGCCTTCGGGTTTATCGCTGCCTATGCCACTGAGTTCATCGAACTGCGCAATCACGCTTTGATAACGCTGAAATAACGCTAGACCTTCCTCGGTTAACCTCAACTTGCGGGTACTTCGCATAAACAACTGCTTATCGAGTTTTTCTTCAAGCTTTGCCAGCTTACGACTCACTGTAGCGATAGGCATATCAAGATCTTTAGCAGCTTGGGAAAAACTCCCCGCATTGACTAAATGCACAAACAGGTAAATTAACTGTAGCTCGCCGCCAACATCATCCGCCATCTTCAATCCCAATCGTTTAGCGTGAGTACCATTCATCGATATAAGGCACTAACTCATTGTGTTTTAAACGTAGAATTATTCATTTCTACGACCATAGCGCAATAGCCTCGAAGGCTAATCCTATGCTATTTTGCCCATAAATTTACTGTGCTAGCACCGATTATTGTCAATTCGCTGAGATAGTCGCTGGGACGCTCTTGCTCAGCATGAATAAGATTAAGCGTCAGTAAGCTTGTATTACAGGATAAGAAACACAAAAGGATGAGTGAGGGATATGACCATTTTAACCCCTCTGTTTGCCGTCTTCGGGATCATGCTACTGGGCACACTTGTGCAAAAACTGCGTTTTCTCCCAGTAGAAACCGACCAAGTGCTTAATCAATATGTTTACTATATTGCGTTTCCTGCCGTTCTCTTGATTGCTCTGGCACAGCAACCGATTGAGGAAATTCTGCAATGGCGGTTTATCGCGGGCTACAGTGCCGCCATGCTGGTGATTTATATCATTTGTATTGGTATATCCTTTGTCGCCAACCCTAAGCAACACGCTATTGCGGCAGTTCGCGCCCTCAATGCCACTTTTGGCAATACCGCATTTATTGGTATCCCGCTGTTGATCATTTTGTTTCCTGAGCAGCAAAGTGCTTTAGTGGCCGCCGCCATCGCCAGTTTACTGTCCGTGCTTATGTTTGCCGTTGCATTAGTTTCGCTTGAGCTCACTACCAATACGCAAAGAAAACATCATGCCCTAGTGATTATGTGTTTAGCCGTCACTAAAAACCCCATCGTTATCGGCTGCTTTATCGGCATGAGTATCTCGGCGCTTGGGATCACACTGCCGTCTGGCCTGGCATTAATGATCCAACAAATAGGTAATACCTCAAGCCCCTGCGCCCTATTTGCCGTGGGCATGGTATTAGCTAAAGCCATGCGTTACCAAAAAGATAGTAAGTTATTCAGCCTGACAAATTTTGTCGAACTGTGCCTTATCAACCTCTTTAAATTAATCCTACAACCCGCATTGGTTTTCTTCATGCTTAAAAGCATTGGCGTTACAGGAGATTACTTAGTAATGGGCGTTATCCTCAGTGCCTTACCTACGGCGGCCAGTGTCTATTTACTTGCTCAGCGCTATAACACCCAAGCCTCAACCAGTGCGCAGGGGATATTATTTGGCACTATTGTGACTTTTTTCAGCTTGCCCATTTTAGAACAACTTGTTAAAACCTATTCATAAACAAGCTATTAGACTTTAGCTTGTCGCAATATGTCGATTATTCACCGAAAGTCACTTTACTGTATATAAAATCAGTATATACTGTTTATCAATACAGTGATTTGGTAAGTTTTTCGACAGGAACTCACTATGCTTTGCCAACTCAGCATCAATAATTTCGCTATCGTCCGTTTTCTCGAACTGGATTTTCGCCCCGGTATGACCAGCATTACCGGCGAAACTGGCGCTGGTAAATCCATCGCCATCGACGCCTTAGGCCTGTGCCTAGGCAATCGCGCCGATGCCAGCAGCGTACGTCCTGGCGCGAGTAAAACCGAAGTCAGTGCCCGATTTTCGCTGCACGATGTTCCCCTTGCTAAACGTTGGCTCGAGGATAACGATCTCGAACTTGATGATGAGTGTATTCTGCGTCGAACCATTGGTAGCGATGGCCGCTCACGCGCCTATATCAATGGCAACCCCGTACCGTTAACTCAACTCAAATTACTCGGGCAATTACTTGTGGGGATCCATGGTCAGCACGCCCACCACGCCATGCTGAAGAGTGAACATCAACTCACCTTGCTCGACAGCTATGCTAACCATAGACTACTGATTGATACCGTCACGGCCAGTTATCAACGCTGCAAACAAATCGAAGCCGAACTCAAGCAATTAGAAGCCTCACAGCATGAACGTATTGCCCGTAAACAGCTGGTGCAATATCAAGTTGAAGAGTTAGATGAATTCGACCTCAAGGTCGGTGAATTTGAAGAAATTGAGCAAGAGCATAAACGCCTCGCCAATGGCACTGAACTGGTGGATAGCTGCCAAGCCAGCCTATATTTACTCACTGACGGAGAAGAGAGCAATATTGAGTCACTGCTTAACAAGGTAGTAAGCCTTGCCGAAAACCTGCAAAGCTACGACCCTGCATTGACCAATGTCAGCACAATGTTGAATGAAGCACTCATTCAAGTGCAAGAGAGTGCGGGAGAATTACAGCATTACCTGAGTAAACTCGAACTCGATCCAGCGCATTTTGCCTATCTAGAGGAAAGACTCTCAAAGGCCATGCAACTGGCACGTAAGCACCATGTTAGCCCTGACAAATTAGCCGAGCATCATTTAGCACTCAAAGCGGAACTCACGACGCTCGATGACGATGAAACAAAGCTAGAAGAAATCCAACTCCAAGTTGAAGCAAGTAAAACTGCATACTTAGCGAACGCACAAAAACTGAGCCTGAGTCGCGCCCGCTATGCAAAAGAGCTGGATAAACTGGTGACGCAATCCATCCACGAGCTGAATATGCCCAAGGGTAAGTTCACCATTGAAGTGAATTTTAATCCCGATATCATGTCTGTAAATGGTAGCGATAACATCGAATTTATGGTCACAACCAACCCAGGACAGCCTTTACAACCGATTTCACGGGTCGCCTCTGGCGGTGAATTGTCCCGTATCGGTTTAGGCATCCAAGTGATTACCGCGAAAAAGGTTGCAACACCTACCCTTATTTTTGATGAAGTGGATGTCGGAATTTCAGGCCCGACCGCTGCTGTGGTTGGCAGAATGCTGCGTAGCTTAGGGGAATCGACTCAAGTGCTTTGTGTAACCCATTTACCTCAAGTTGCAGGTAATGGTCATCAACATATGTTTGTGAATAAATTCAACAAGGCTGGCAGTACGGAAACCACAATGACGCCTTTAGATAAGGAGCAACGTATCCAAGAATTAGCCAGACTTCTCGGTGGCGATACAATTACCTCTAACACTCTCGCCAATGCACGAGAACTATTACAGTAAGAGCACTATTACAGTAAGCCACAGCAAAGAGAATAACGCGTGATAGCCAATGCCTTATCGACAACAGATAAGGCATTGGCATTTATAAGGTAACGAACTTCTGGCTCGGTTAACTAAGATGAATAACCTAAAGATATTATTGGCTAATAACGACAATCACTTGCAGACAAATAAGTGCAAAAAAACCAGCTAACACATCGTCGATCATAATGCCAAAACCACCTTCAACTTTGGCATCAAGCCATCGAATCGGCCAAGGTTTTAGGATGTCGAATAGCCGAAACAGCACAAAACCGACAGCGAGCCACAGAATACCGGCGGGGGCGGCAATCATAGTGATCAATAAACCTGCAACTTCATCCCATACAATCGCACCATGGTCATGTACCCCCATGTCCTTAGCGGCCTTATCACAGATATAAATCCCTGCAATCACGCACACTAAGGTCACGGCTAAATACCAACTCAAGGGCAATTGCGCCAACAACAAATAGAGCGGAACGGCCGCCAAAGTGCCAAAGGTGCCGGGCGCCTTAGCTGCTAAACCACTGCCAAAACCTAATGCTAAAAAATGGATCGGATTTTTAAGGGACAGGCGCGACAGCGCCTGATCTTGGGATAACAACTTCATTAAAAATGCTCAAAACCATGGTACGGTGGCGTAAATAGCTCACCATTAAGTTGCAACTTAAGCTTACTGCCCGCACAGATTTGCCCAACACGAACAAACTTAGTACCTGCATGGCTGAGGGCAGTTTCTAACGCACCTTTTTGCGCCTCTGGCACAGTAAAAAGCAGCTCATAATCCTCGCCACCCGTGAGTGCGTAACCTAAAGCATGCTCTTCACTCACGGTGTCTTGCATCGCACGCGATAAAGGAATAGCGCCAACATCAACCACCGCACCGACCTTCGATGCTTTGAGGATATGCCCAATATCCGAGATAAAACCATCGGATAGATCGATGGCGCTGGATGCCAAAGAGCGCAATGATTGCCCAGCTAATACTCTCGGTGTCGGACGATAATGGCGATTAATTAAGAACTCTTTATGCTCTGCTCGCGCATGCTGCACGCCGCGGATCAAGTCCAGCCCTAACGCAGAATCACCAAGCGTCCCCGTCACATAGATCCAGTCGCCAGCTTTAGCACCATGACGAGTCAATGCTTTACCTTGCGGCACTTGTCCATGCACTGTGATATTAATCGCTCTGGGACCACGGGTTGTGTCACCACCAATTAAGGCAATACCGTAATAATCTGCCGCTTCAAACAGGCCTTCACTAAAACCACTTAGCCATGTCTCGTTAACCTCTGGCAAAGTGAGTGCAAGCGTCATCCACGCAGGCTCAGCCCCCATTGCCGCTAAATCAGAAAGATTTACCGCTAAGGCTTTGTAACCTAAGGCTTGAGGTGGAATATCAGGGAAGAAGTGAACATTTTCGACTAAGGTATCGCAGGAAATTGCGATCGACTTGTTTTCGGCGGGCTGCACAAGGGCGCAATCGTCACCAATACTTAATTTAACATCACGGCGCGTTGGGCCGCGGTGATTGAAATAACATTCAATAAGTTGGAATTCTTTCACTGTACAGTTTGGCGCGACTCACATCGGCCACCTTTGTTAGCAATGAAAAACGGTATCCTAAGATACCGTTTGTCCTTATTACTTACGTGCAACCAGTTTGTCGAGTAATCCATTAACAAACTTATGGCTTTCATCCGCACCGAAAGCTTTAGCCAATTCAATCGCCTCGTTAATGGCAACTTTAAATGGCACATCTTTACGGAAAGTCAACTCATAGGCAGCTAAGCGAACTATGGCTTTCTCCACTGGAGACACCTCATCAATGGGGCGATCTAAGTGTGGAATGATCAACTCATCCAGTTGGGTTTTCTTAGTTGCGACGCCTGCAAATAGCTCACGAAAATAAGCTACGTCTACACCATCGAGACTCTGTTCAGTTAAAAACTCATGCTCGACATCGGCAATATTATTCCCGCTTAGTTGCCATGAATAGATGGCTTGAACGGCTAAACGGCGGGCCTTGCGGCGCTCAGAAGGCTTCATTATGTTTCCTACTATTACAACTGTTGTTCAAGCTGTTGCAGAACGTTGACCATTTCAAGCAAGCTTAGTGCAGCTTCGCCGCCCTTGTTACCCGCTTTAGTACCTGAACGCTCAATAGCTTGTTCAATGGTATCTGTAGTCAATACACCGAAAGCAACGGGCAGATCGAACTCTAATGCAATTTGAGCCAGACCTTTGTTACATTCGCCTGCAACAAAATCAAAGTGAGGGGTACCACCACGGATTACCGCACCAAGTGCAATAATGCCGTCAAACTTACCACTTGCAGCAACACGACGTGCAGCCAGCGGTAACTCAACCGCACCAGGTACACGGACGACAGTGATGTTTTCATCACTGACTTGGCCAAAACGTTTCAGCGTGTCAAGTGCACCTTCAAGCAGGCTTTCGACTAAAAAGCTGTTAAAACGCGAAATTACAATCGCAACTTTGGCATTCTTCGCTTCGATATTACCTTGAACTACGTTCATTTTCTTACCTAATTTAGCTAAAGCACCCAGCTCTGGGCGAAAAGTGGCGACATGATACCACAGTCAATTGCCCACAGCCTTATGCAAATGATAGAAATGGTTAATTTTACCTTAGTGCAACCTATTACCAGCTTAACCTGTTACTCAGCTACGTATTCGGTCACTTCAAGGCCAAAGCCTGAAAGTGAGTGATAACGTTTGGGCGAGCTTAAGAGTCGCATTTTTGTCACGCCTAAACTGGCCAGAATTTGTGAACCCACACCGACGCGGCGCGACGTACCTTGCCATTTAGCCGATACAGGCGTTTGACCTTGATCTTCCGCTTCAAAGGCTTTGACTTTAGCGAGAATTTCACCGGAATGTTCTTGATTGCCAAGCAATACTAACACACCACCTTCGGCAGAAATCCGCGCCATGGCTTTTTCCAGCGGCCAGCTACGTTGCTGATCACGTTCAGAGTGAAGTAGATCGTTAAACGTATTCTGTAAATGTACCCGCACTAAACAGTCAGGCTTCACCTCGCCTTTCACTAAGGCAAAGTGTAATTGATTGTCGATAGTATCCCTAAAGGTCACCATATCGAACTCACCAAAACGGGTTGGCAGTTTGCATTTGGCTTCACGCACAACGGTCGTTTCTTTGGTGTTACGGTATTCAATCAGGGCCGCAATAGTGCCGATTTTAATCCCATGTAATTCAGAGAAAATCTCTAAATCTGGGCGACGGGCCATAGTGCCGTCTTCATTGAGGATCTCAACAATCACCCCTGATGGTTCAAGCCCCGCTAAACGGGCTAAATCACAGCCTGCTTCAGTGTGACCAGCGCGGGTTAATACGCCGCCGTCCTGCGCCATTAATGGGAAGATATGCCCAGGTTGAACTAAATCCGACGCTTTAGCATCTTTTGCTACGGCCGCTTTCACCGTCACCGCGCGATCGTGAGCCGAAATCCCTGTGGTTACGCCTTTTGCCGCTTCAATCGATACCGTAAAGTTAGTCGAAAACTGCGCATTGTTATTAGTCACCATCAAGGGCAGATTTAACTGCTGGCAACGGGCCTTGGTCATGGTTTGGCAGATTAACCCGCGGCCGTATTTCGCCATAAAGTTAATCGCTTCTGGCGTCACCATTTCGGCCGCCATGATCAGGTCGCCTTCGTTTTCTCTATCTTCGTCATCCATCAAAATAACCATTTTGCCTTGACGAATATCCTCGATGATCTCTTCTATACTGTGCAGCGCCATTGTAGGACCTTTATGATTTTACTGTTGTTATGAAATTCTATACCTAAGTGAGCTAAGTGCCAGTGCCCTAACGCACAAAGCCAGCACGGGCTAACATTTCCATGGTCACCCCACCGCCTTGGGTTTCTTTAGTATCAAAGCGCATTAAACGCTCTAAATAGCGGGCGATTAAGTCCACTTCAATATTCACCTTATCGCCGGCTTTTAAATCCACCAGCGTGGTTTCACCTGCGGTATGGGGCACAATCGTTAATCGAAAACGGTGTCCATCGACTTCGTTTACCGTCAGGCTCACACCATCAATCGTGATAGAACCTTTATGGGCAATATAGCGAGCAAGCTCCGTGGGAGCCGCTAACCAAAATTCGATTGCTTGACCACGAGCAAGACGCTGCTCAACAGTAGCAATCCCATCCACATGACCACTCACCATGTGTCCGCCAAGGCGAGTTGTCGGGGTAACCGCTTTTTCAAGATTGACCTTAGTACCCACTTTATAGTTTGCAAAACCTGTGAGACTGACAGTTTCAGCCGACACATCCGCCACATAGCCATCGGCTAATTGTTGCACCACAGTCAAACATACACCGTTGGTGGCGATACTGTCGCCTAAACGCACATCGCTTAAATCCAGTTTGCCACTGGCGACCGTTAAACGAATATCATCGCCCTTACGTTCAAGCTTTCGCAGCGTGCCAACGGCCTCAAT
This sequence comes from Shewanella cutis, assembly GCF_022410515.1. Classification (GTDB taxonomy): domain Bacteria; phylum Pseudomonadota; class Gammaproteobacteria; order Enterobacterales; family Shewanellaceae; genus Shewanella; species Shewanella cutis. The sequence goes on from NZ_JACSDI010000021.1 coordinate 16,539, forward strand.
AATCCCAGTAAACATGGTTAACTCACTTATTTGCTAAAGATGGATTGGACTCGAGCCGCAAGGTAAAACGCGTATCCGCGCCCACTTTACGCTCATCGACCAGTTTGAGGGTCGGAATATCGGCCATCATTTGATAATCGGGTAATTCGAGTAGATTACGTCCTTGTGCGCCAAGAATTTTCATCGCTTGATACAGTACTAACTCATCGGCTAATCCCGCGCCGATAAAGGCACCTGCTAAGGTCGCGCCCGCTTCGATAAGCACCTGATTACAGCTTTTGCCTAAATAGCTTAAGAGTGTGGGCAGCGAGATGCGACCATCAATCGCCGGTAATTGAAGACAAGTCACATGGGACGGCAACTGCGCCATAAAGGCTGGCGAGTATGGCTCAGTTGAGACTAATAAAATCGGCGATTCAATCGCAAGCAAGGCTGCCTTAATCAGCATGCGGCAGCGACTGTCTAAAATCACCCGTAGCGGTTGTAAAATTTGCGCCTCACTCAATAGTGAGTTAAGACTGCCAAGCTCTGAGTAGCGCACATTGAGGGATGGATCATCGGCCAGTACGGTTTCAATCCCAGTGACCAGTGCGCAGGCGCGCAAACGTAAGCGCTGCACATCGCGGCGAGCTTCGGGGCCTGTAATCCACTTAGAGACACCGTTGGATAATGCGGTTTTACCATCGAGACTCGCGGCAAGCTTTACCGTCACCCAAGGTAGGCCCGACTCCATGCGCTTCATAAAACCAAGATTTAAAGCATAGGCCTCATCGCGATGTAAGCCGACATCCACTTGAATGCCCGCATCGCGCAGCATTTGAATACCGCGACCACCGACCTGCGGATTAGGATCTTCAACCGCCACCACGACTCGTTTTACGCCAATATTGATCAGCGCTAAGGCACACGGCGGCGTACGGCCATAATGGCTACAAGGTTCTAAGGTGACATACGCAGTCGCGCCACGAGCAAGCTCGCCAGCCATGCGCAGTGCATGCACCTCGGCGTGTGGCTCGCCAGCTTTTTGATGATAACCTTCACCTACAATCTGATTATCTTTTACGATAACGCAGCCCACACTGGGATTGGGGCGAGTGGTAAAAAATCCTTTGCGAGCCAGTTGTATGGCTCGGCTCATCATCTGGTTATCGAGTTCTGACCAATTCATATAAACCCTATGAAATCTTGAGGAAGCGTGCCCGAATGCGGCGCAAAACGAGGCACTAACCTAAGCACGAACCTAAGATAACCCACGTTACTTTTGCAGTTTCGCAATCGCCTCACCAAATTCGGAGACATCTTCAAAGGCGCGATAAACCGAGGCGAAACGAATATAGGCGACTTTATCTAGGTTCATTAATTGTTCCATCATCAAGTTACCTATCATCTCGGATGGCACTTCACGCTCGCCAGTAGCCCGCAGTGTCGACTTAATTTTACTTAAGGCCTGCTCGATTTCATCCATGGACACGGGGCGCTTTTCGACCGCACGCAACATGCCCGCTTGCAGTTTTTCTTCATCGAAGGGTTGGCGCGTACCATCACGTTTAATCACCCGAGGCATCACCAACTCGGCACCTTCGAAGGTGGTGAATCGTTCGTGGCATTCAGTGCATTCTCGACGGCGACGCACTTGATGGCCTTCCGCCACTAATCGGGAATCGATCACTTTAGTATCTGTCGCGCTGCAAAATGGACAATGCATTGAGCCTCCTGCCGTGAATGGGGTATAGCCTTTGGCTTTACGATGCTATCTAAGATTAACTCGTTTGATTTAAGTCTACGATTTTAGCAATAAAAATGGCCGCTTAACGCGGCCATGGGATTTTATCCTATTTATCGGCTAAGGTTAACCACCTAAGCTTAACGACCTAAGCAGTTGTGAGCTAAGCCGATATATTCGGATACGTTAACGAATTAACCGTAAACAGGGAAACGAGCGCACAGTGCCAATACTTGGCCTTTAACGCGCTCGATGACTGCTGGATTGTGGGCATCGTCGAGGATGTCACAAATCCAACCGGTTAACGCTTTCGCTTCGGCTTCTTTAAAACCACGGCGAGTGATCGCAGGCGTACCGATACGTACACCAGAGGTCACGAATGGAGAGCGTGGATCGTTTGGCACAGAGTTTTTGTTTACTGTGATGTTGGCGCTACCTAACGCGGCATCGGCTTCTTTACCGGTTAAGTCGCGACCAATTAAGTCCACCAGCATTAAGTGGTTGTCAGTACCGCCTGAAACGATTTTGTAACCGCGTTCTAAGAACACTTCAACCATGGCTTTAGCGTTCTTAACCACTTGTTGTTGGTAAGCTTTAAACTCTGGCTCTAAAGCTTCTTTGAAGGCGACCGCTTTACCCGCGATAACGTGCATCAAAGGACCGCCTTGACCACCTGGGAATACTGCAGAGTTCAGCTTCTTGTATAACTCTTCATCATCGGCAGCGGACAGAATGATACCACCACGAGGACCCGCTAAGGTTTTGTGAGTGGTTGAGGTCACAACGTGAGCGTGTGGCACTGGGTTTGGATACACACCAGCGGCGATAAGACCCGCAACGTGTGCCATGTCGACAAATAAATAAGCACCGATTTTGTCTGCGATTTCGCGCATTCTTGCCCAGTCAACGATGCCTGAGTAAGCAGAGAAACCACCGATCATCATCTTAGGCTTATGTTCTACGGCCAGACGTTCCATTTCGTCGTAGTCGATCTTGCCGGACTCATCGATACCGTAAGGAATGATGTTGTACAGTTTACCGGAGAAGTTTACAGGTGAACCGTGGGTCAAGTGACCACCGTGGGCTAAGTTCATCCCTAAAACGGTATCGCCTGGTTTTAACAATGCCATGTAAACGGCGCTGTTTGCTTGAGAACCGGAGTGAGGTTGTACGTTTGCGTAGGTCGCGCCAAACAGTTCTTTAGCACGCTCAATCGCTAAGGTTTCAACTACGTCCACATACTCACAACCACCATAGTAACGCTTGCCAGGATAACCTTCGGCGTACTTGTTGGTTAATTGTGAACCTTGCGCTTGCATCACGCGGGGACTGGTGTAGTTTTCAGAAGCAATCAGCTCAATATGCTCTTCTTGACGCAGAGTTTCGCTCTGAATTGCGTTGAACAGTTCCGGATCATAATCTGCGATATTCATATCTTTTTTCAGCATTGCTTACTCCAGCAGCCAATTCTTATAGGTAGGGTTGCGCGGTATTCTACTCGTAACGAACCGACAATCCCAGTCTCTGAAACATGAAAATCCTACAGTTTTAGCTTGAATGCGCCTCAATGCCGAGTTGAGTTCGGCGCGCAATCGAGTAGAATTAGCCGCATCATTAGTCACTTATAGATGCAGAAAAATGGCTCAGTTTGTTTACAGCATGTTGCGGGTGGGCAAGGTTGTTCCGCCTAAGAAGCAGATCCTTAAAGACATTTCCTTAAGCTTTTTCCCCGGCGCTAAGATCGGTGTGTTAGGTCTTAACGGCTCAGGTAAATCAACCCTACTGCGCATTATGGCCGGTATTGATACTGAGATTGAGGGTGAAGCACGCCCAATGCCAGGGCTGAAGATTGGTTACCTACCACAGGAACCTAAGCTCGACCCGAATCAAACCGTGCGTGAAGCGATTGAAGAAGCAGTTTCTGAGGCGAAAAATGCCCTCAAACGCTTAGATGAAGTTTATGCCGCCTATGCAGAGCCCGATGCGGACTTTGACGCGCTTGCCAAAGAGCAAGGTGAACTTGAAGCGATTATTCAAGCGCAGGACGCCCACAATCTAGATAACATCCTTGAGCGCGCAGCTAACGCGCTGCGTCTGCCCGATTGGGATGAAAAAATCGAAGTGCTATCGGGTGGTGAGCGCCGCCGTGTGGCGATTTGCCGTCTGCTGCTAGAAAAACCAGAAATGCTGCTGCTCGACGAGCCGACCAACCACTTGGACGCTGAATCAGTTGCATGGCTCGAACACTTCCTGCAGGAATACTCAGGCACTGTTGTGGCAATTACCCACGACCGTTACTTCCTCGATAATGCTGCGGGCTGGATTTTAGAACTTGACCGTGGTGAGGGTATCCCATGGGAAGGTAACTACTCTTCATGGCTTGAGCAAAAAGATGCACGCTTGAAGCAGGAATCTGCCGCTGAAAGCGCGCGCCAAAAGACCATTGCGAAAGAATTAGAGTGGGTTCGCCAAGGGGCCAAAGGCCGTCAGTCTAAGGGCAAGGCCCGTATGGCGCGCTTTGAAGAACTGAACACTAACGATTACCAAAAACGTAACGAAACTAACGAGCTGTTTATTCCACCCGGACCACGTTTAGGTGACAAAGTGATTGAGGTTAAGAACTTAACCAAATCCTATGGCGACCGCGTCCTTATCGACAACCTGTCCTTCTCTGTACCTAAAGGCGCTATCGTCGGTATTATCGGTGCTAACGGTGCAGGTAAATCGACCTTGTTCCGCATGTTGTCTGGTAGCGAGCAACCGGATAGCGGCACCATCGAGTTAGGTGAAACCGTGCAACTGGCGTCGGTTGAACAGTTCCGCGACTCAATGAATGACAAGAACACCATTTGGCAAGAAATCTCTGGTGGTCAAGACATCATGCGCATCAACAACATGGAAATTCCAAGCCGCGCCTATGTGGGCCGCTTCAACTTCCGTGGGGCGGATCAGCAAAAGATTATCGGTACTCTATCGGGCGGTGAGCGCAACCGTGTTCACTTAGCTAAACTGTTGCAGGCTGGCGGTAACGTTCTGCTCCTGGACGAACCCACCAACGACTTAGACGTTGAAACCCTGCGCGCACTGGAAGAAGCGATTCTCGAATTCCCAGGTTGCGCTATGGTGATCTCGCACGACCGTTGGTTCTTAGACCGTATCGCGACCCACATTCTGGATTATCGCGACGAAGGCCAAGTGAACTTCTACGAAGGTAACTACACCGAATACTCGGCGTGGCTGAAGAACACCTATGGCGCCGATGTGGTTGAGCCGCACCGCCTAAAATACAAGCGCATGACGAAATAGATCGAGAATCTAGAAAGTCTGCATCTGAGGAGCTTAACTCGAAAGAGTTAAGCTCCTTTTTTATTGCATTGAATTTAGGGTGTGGATTTTCCACTATATTCAGGCTGGCACTATTTTTCAGGCTGACACTATTTTCATGCTGGCAAAATAGGCGACCAACATATCCATCATGACTCTTAATGCCGGCTGCATATGTTTACGGGATTGATATACACCGTGTACGCCCAAGGTTTGAGGTTGAAACTCCCGCAACAATGGCACTAATTCGCCAGTGTCGAGATAGGGCTTCGCCGCCCACAGGGGCTGCATGGCAATCCCCTCCCCCGCCAAAGTAGCGTTTAACACCACCATAGAATCATTGGCACTTAAATTACCTCTTACGGGAATATTAAAAAGCTGTCCCGCCTCGATACCATCAGGATGATTAATTTGAGTAAAACGCCACATCACATCGCCAAAGTAGGAATAGGTCAGGCAATTATGCCGGGTTAAATCCTCGGGATGTGTGACAGCCGAATGAGTGGCAAGGTAACGTGGCGAGGCGCATACAACGGATCCGCATTCCCCTAAGCGCCTAGCGATAAGTGAAGGATCGAGTTCGTTGGTGATACGAATAGCAAGATCGATGCGCTCAGCGACTAAATCAACGGTTTGACTCGTTACATGAAAGTTCACACTCGCCTGCGGGTATTGGGCTAAATAGGGGCGCACAACCGAAGGAAGAATGAGATGCGCCATAAATTGCGAACAGCTAATCCGCAATAAGCCTCGAGGTTGGGCGCTTTGGGCATGGCTGACCGCGGGGACTTCCTGCGCTAATTCAAGTAAACGCTGGCAATAATCGAGCACTTGTTCGCCCGCACTGGTTAGACTCAAACGTCTTGTGGAGCGGTGCAGTAAGCGTGCGCCGGACCATTCTTCCATCTCACTTAAATAGCGGGTCACCATAGAGCGAGACATATCCAACGCTTCGGCGGCGCCAATCATGCTGCCCCGCTCAACGATAGTCACAAATACCTTTGCCGCTTCGAGTCTATCCATGGTTTATCCGCCCCTTGTGTTGATTGCGTTGCACTAAATAATCGGTTTTAAACGTGTATTCACCCGAATTATGCAACAAACAAGCGCAATTTGTCGTGTTTATCTAAGTTTTTTTGCAACCTAAACTAAGCTCACTTTTGCAGCAGTGCAAATCACCGAATCCTATTTGAATGAATAAGTGAGAACAGAAATGACACTATTGAATGCTCTAAAATTAACCTCTTTGAAACCCCAGTTAGCCGCAACCATGCTGGTAGCGGGAATGGCTACTGCTCAGGCAGCACCTTTGCAAGTGAGCCATTTTAATCCGGGCGAAAACAGTATTTTTGCGGTGTCTTCAAGCTTTATCAGCGGCGAACATGAAATGATGCTGGTCGATGCTCAATTTCAAAAGAATGATGCCCAAACCTTAGTGGATACCATTAAAGCCAGCGGTAAAAAGCTGACCTTGGTGTATATCAGCCATAGCGATCCGGATTTTTACTTTGGGTTGGATGTAATAAAACAAAACTTCCCCGAGGTCGAAATCGTCGCCACTCAAACTACGGTCGATGATATTAAAGCCTCGATGGAGGGCAAACTGGCCTACTGGGGACCGATTTTAAAGGACAACGCCCCGAGCCAATTAGTACTGCCAAAGGTGGTCACCACCAATCGCTTTAGTATCGACGGTGAACAAGTGCTGATTGAAGGGCTAGAGGATGCTCACCCTAAGCATACCTTCCTGTGGGTACCGTCGGCTAAAACCATCACTGGTGGCGTTGAAGTGTTTGATAACACACATGTTTGGATGGCAGATACTCAAAGTGTAGAGTCGCGTAAAGCTTGGTTAACCCATTTAGAAAAGATGGAAGCATTATCCCCCAAAGAGGTTATCCCTGGACATTATCTCGGTGATGCCAGATTTGATAAGCGCGCCATCGCCTTTACTCGCGATTATATTAATGCCTTTGAAAAGGCAGCCAAAACAGCAAAAGATTCTGCGGACTTAATCGCCAAGATGCTCACGCTCTACCCACAAATTCCTTTAGATGCAGGGCTTGAGATCAGTGCCAAAGTCATCATGGGAGAAATGCGCTGGCCAATGTAACCAAATTGGGGCATGGCTAATCCTGCCCCACTCATTCAAAGGTTATGCATTAACTCGCGAGTCACAGCACAAGATAGTTTTGTAGGAAGCACATAAATGAATACCACAGAAAATCCCAAGGCCGTTTTACATGCCATTATCGATCCTCTGTGCGGTTGGTGTTACGCGGCCGCACCGCTGTTTGATGCTGCAGCCGCTGCCGGATTTACCATCAAACTCCACGCGGGCGGCATGCTCACAGGGCCAAGGCGCAAACAGATTGATAACCAATGGCGCGATTATGTGATGCCCCATGACCAACGGATTGCCGCGCTAACGGGTCAACCCTTTGGTGAAAACTACTACGAAGGCCTATTGCGTGACACGAGTATCGTATTAGATTCATCACACCCCATCAGAGCAATGCTCGCGGTCTCCAGCTTAGGGGGCAATGCGTTAGCCTACTTACATTCGGTACAACTCGCCCATTATCGCGATGGCAAATGTGCGAGTGATGAAGGCAATTTGCATCTTTTAGCAGAAGAATTAGCGCTAAACGGTGCCGACTTTGCCCAAGAATACGCTAAAAATGAAGACGCATTCTATCAACATATATTGGAAACTCGGGCGTTAATGAATCAGCTCGGCGCCCAAGGGTTTCCGACGGTAGCGTTAGAAACCAGCGAAGGCAATTTAAAACTGCTCAACCACAGCCGCTTTTACGGCCAACCTTCAACTTGGCTTGAGTATTTGAATGAACAGCTATCCTAATCGGTAGCTTTCTTATCAAGTTAGTGATTAAAAGTATGCGTCTTAGGGAGTTGACTACCTAAGGCGTAATACCTTCGTCCCGAGCATAAAGCGATTAGCTAAGTCTTTTTTAAAGGCTTAGCCAATCTATTAGCCTTGATTTTCTGGGGCAAGTTCAGCCAACTTAGCCTCTTCAAGAGTAAAACTCTCGGTGTTTTTCACACACTCAAGTACCGCTTTGGCGTAGAGTGGAATCGACTTATCTCGAGGTAAACGGGGTAATTCTGTCCCTGGTAAAGAAAGCAGATACTGATTGACCTTAGATTCAAACCACGAGAAACGCATCAGCTTAAATCCTTGATTAGTTTCTAAATAGCATTTGTAATCCTGTCGCTTCTCATTTTCTGCCGCCATCGCTGACCATTGGAGTCCCAATACCAGCAACAAACCAAGGGCAGCGTACTTCATCATAAGGTTATCACTCATCTCAACTCGTTAGCTCTGTGCATCATTGACTGATGTAATAATAAATTTTGTTCGTTGTTGGCCCGCCCCCAATACACTTAGGGTTACCACTTTCACATGTCGCCTCATCAGGTACCGCATTACCAATACCAATCAAAAACATATCTGGCGTAGGTACTTTGGCATTCGGGTCCTTAGGCTGCTCGGCGGGCGGGATCACCAACTGTGGCGTATCCAGTACCAGTTCGCCTGCATATAAATAATCCGTTTTGTAACCACGAGTGCCTCTATGTAGATTCATTTTATAGAGATAACCCTTACCCGAACTTAAGCATTGATTGACTGAAGCATCGCTGCCAGGCACAAAACTGGTGAAATATACTTCCCCCCCAATTATGGTCGCGGGCGAAAGGCTCTTTTCGCCTTTACGAGAGAAGTTATAGTACCAACCGCGTTTTTGACCAAAGGCTATCTCGCTGGCTTGATCGCTTGGTGCCGCTGCCGTGACATCATATAAGTCACTTAGTTGCAGCGTTTTAGGCACAGGCTTTTGATTCGACTTACCTTGGAATGATTGGGTCACTATGTTTCTATCTTGCAATGTAAAAAACATATCCGAGCGAGACAGATCACTTGGTTTTGCCCTATGACCACTGCCGACAACAATTGCGTCGTAAGGGATGTTCTGTGACGTGACCACTTTGGTCGATTTTCCATTGACGACTTTAGTTAGCTCAAAGGTATTCGTAATAATGCTTTGCGCCACTGTTGGCCCAGAAAAGAATCGCCGATCGCCCGCTACCGAACTCTTATCCCCCAATGCAGCAAATTTAAATCCTGACCAAGTCGCAGTATTCGCAGAAGGCATATCCATTCGCCACACATTACCTTGTATATCAGTGGCATAAATCCTATCCGTAAGACCATCGCCATTGCCGTCCAATACAGCAACACTGCTAGGAATACTATTAGCAATACCTGGCAATGGGGTGTTCGCCCCGCTGCCGCCAAATTGATGGATTAAACTGCCAGTTTGCGCATCGACAATAAATACGCCACGGCCACGGCTGTCATCAGTGCCAATCTCAGCGCCATCTTTAGTTGAAGGGGAATATCCGCCACCAAAAATCAATACTGGCTTATCGCCAGTGGCACTGGGGATTGTCGTCACCACAGGCGTCGACCAAGATTGCCCTAACTCGCCCATACCGGGTGAGCTTGCATCAATCTTCCACATAAAACTGGGGTTATCGGGGCTGGTCACATCGAGGGCATAATACGCATTGCCACCACGACGCATCCCCACAAATACCCATGCCTTTTCAATACGTTTCCCCTGCATTTTGGTATAGGCAACGGGCGAGCCATCAAGACCATAAACGGAGTGCACCCCTGTTGGTGCATTCGCCTTCAAATCGCGAAGCTTAGGCAGCAACTCATAGGGCATAAATCCCCAAGTCTCTGACACAGTATTGCCTTCGTCCTTAAACATATGCAGGAACCCATGATTAGTCCCGACAAGAATTCGGATATCGGGCTTATCTTCAGTTCCAAAGTTGAGTGCTAAGGGTTTGGAATGTAAAGCATCCCCCATTATATCGGTGCGCCAATTAGGGGTTGCGCCACTGGCGGCACTTAAGTCCTGATTCTTATCGTTATCAACGTCGATCCCCTTAGCCCAGTCAAACAGCCCTGTGAGCTCCGTTTCATCAACGCCCATATAGCTCGCTAAACGCGCATTACCACCTGCTTTTCGAGAAGCATTTGACAGAGTAAAAGCGCTCAATCCACTGCCTAAATTACTGTATAGAGTGCGACTACTCGCCTCTTGCATCGCGGCTAATACACCACCACGCTTAACATCGTTACCATCGCCACTACTTCCGCATTCTTCGGCCGAGGTCCAATAGGAGCACGCATCAGCTTTGATATTGCCATCCTCTCCTATCGCGTTTTTGCCTTTGCTATCGACGACATCACCGCTACTTGTCACTTTGAACTTTTTAATATTCCCAAGCCATCTTGGCCCTTTGTTGGGTAAGAACATAGAGTAATAAGCAGAATCAAAGGTTTGAGTTCGATTAAAGTTATTACTCGCTACCGAGGGCGAGGTAAAACTGGCGTTTTTTTCAAGGATATTATTTAAAGCCGTTTGCAGAGAAGAGCGCAATTGACTGGCATCGGTAGCATCAAAATACTTACCACCACCATTTTCAGCGGTTTGTTTCAGTAAGTGTTCGGCACTAGCAGCACCTTCACTAAACCCAATAGTAAAGGTTCTAACGGTTTGCTTTCCGGCTAAATTGGGATTCACGTCCTCAGTTCGCATCCAGCCAGAAAGCGCACTGAGATAACTTTTCGGATTGGAAGTATGCTTACCCACACCATTGGTTAAACGTTCAATAATGCCATCGGCCGCACTATCCAGCGTCGGCTCACCGTCGGTGATATAGACGATATAAGCTTCATTTTGGCAAGGCTTAAAGGGCGACTGATAGTTATTAGTCCCAGGAGTTAATGCTTTCGGATCAGTAAAAGGGTTTTTGCTCGCCTCGTAAGTGCCCTGATAACGCCCCCAACGATCGTAGTAATTGTAATCGCTATCATCATCACCAAAATACTGTTCCTGCCCACCAAAATAACGATAGGCTTCATAGAGGGTTTCGCATAACGGTGTATTTTGGGCATAACTAATAAGATTGACTCTTTTTAATAAATCAATTTTGGCTTGGGCGGACATGGTCTTAATCCCAGAGATAATCCGCCCACCATCACGCGCAAAATCAGTCGGGCCATTCATATTAAAAACGGCTAAACCAAAATCCACGCCTGGAGTAGTTAAAATCACACTTTCAATCGCATCTTGCGCCAACTCTAGACGGGTTTTATTGACCTTCTTTTTAGTGCCATGGTGCCAGTTTAAATAATCTTCGGTATAAACAGTGACTACTTTGCCAGTACCAAAACCGGTATTTTCTGCTTTTTCCTTAGCGGCGGCCTTGGCACTATCTGATGAGTTAGCATTGACCGCGGTGTAACGTACAGGTTTATTCGGTGTTCCTAAACTGTCTACAGGTAAACCTTGTGCCTCAGATGCAGCATTACCGAATTTGCCCTCTTGGATATCTTCAAAACAATCGACGGCGAGGATCGAACCACCATTTAACTCAGAAAACTCTCTCCAAGAACCTGAACTACCCGAAAAACCATATTCCCTAAAGAACCCAGTAAAGGTGCCGTAACGATTAAGATATTCCCATGAACTTTCGCAGCCATTGAGCGCGGCATTAAACTGACGCTTTTCACGCTGAGAGGCAGGATTAGGTAACTCCGCATTATCAGCCGAACCTCGGCTATAAAATAACTTTCCCGACTGGGCATAATTAGCATTACGTTTATTCTCGTAAGGAGCATCAACGCCATAGGCAAGACTACTCATGCTGCCAGAGTTATCAAAAATAATCAGCACTTGGGGGCGAGACCCATTTCGTGCTGACGCTTCGAACACATAAAGCTCTGTATCATCCGCAATGCTTGATGCCGAAAATAAGCCGGCAGCAACCACAACTAAGCACGAAATAAAAAAGGACATAATCGACTTTAGCGTATGAGAAACGCTTAATAATTGCATCTTGAGTATTATTTTAGAGAAAACAAAATCAAACGCGGATATCAACACAGATTTCTGCTGACATTTAAATAAAAGCTGAATCATACAGTATGCACATCAGTTATTAAGAAAAAAATAAAAGCACCCGCACCCAACTGTTTTATAACGTAAATAAGCTTAAAAAAAATCGAAATTACCGAATAAAAAACAGTAAAATTATAAAACCAGAAGATTGCCATTGACTTTTACCATTAACAACACTTACTTGGCAATAAATAAACATTTAAATTTTAATTAAACTTTAAAACCAACACTACCAAATTAAAACGAGATAGTAATAAAACGTAATTTAAACACTATTAAAGAAACCGTATTTAATTCTATTAAATTTAAATCTCTCTACGTAATGTGTGGGTGACTAAAAAAACACCATTTTTATTTATCCCCTCCTGGGTTAGTCAAAAAACAACTTATAAATCGAAGTTTGAACCATTTCCCTACTGAAAAGATCCTGTCGTAGGAGCCTTGCCGTATCTAATTATTAACATTATGCTAACCAACCCGATGTCAGCGACATATAACAACTCAAGGACCTTAGAATGCACATGCTCTCCCACCGTGGTTTCAGTCACACTAAACCTCAACCACAGGATGTGTATTCGCTCGCATCGAACAAAAAATATGCTGCGACTCAAGCTGCACTGTTTTCTTTGCTAAGTTTATTTTCCGTTACCGCATTTAGCACAGAGACGGTGCCATCATCCGTCACCGACGGCCCTTATGTTTTCCTCGACCAAGCGAATCAAAATACCGCCTATTGGATCTGCCAAAGCCAGCTCAAGCAAACCCAAATTGCGGATAATCAATTAGCGCGACCAACAGATTGTGGCAACCTGCCCGAACCCAAACGCCATACCGATGCGCCCAAAGTAGAAGCTGATACCTACACTCATGCGGGCAAAATAGTGGCCTTAAGCGATGTGCATGGACAATTCGATGTAATGATTAACCTGCTCAAAGCCCACAAGATCATCGATGCTGATAATCACTGGGCCTTTGGTGACGGGCATATGGTAATGACAGGTGATATGTTCGATCGCGGTCATCAAGTAAACGAAGTTCTGTGGTTTTTATATACCTTAGATAAAGAAGCCCAGACCGCCGGCGGCCGTTTACATTTGCTCATGGGTAACCATGAGCAAATGGTATTTCGTGGAGATCTGCGCTATATCAATGAGCGTTACAAAACCTCGGCAGAACTACTCAATCGTCGCTACGATGCCCTCTATAATAAAGATACCGAGATCGGTCGTTGGCTACGCAGTAAAAACACCTTAGTGAAGATCAACAACCTACTGTTTATGCATGGTGGGATAAGCCCTGAATGGATAGAACGTAAACTCAATATCAGCGATGCTAATCAATTATTTCGCCAGCATTTAGACGATAAAAAAGAAGATTTAAAACAAAACGACCTGTTGAATTTCCTGTTTTTCACCAATGGCCCCACTTGGTATCGTGGCTATTTTAAAGATGCACTCGCGGAGCCCGAGATTGACCAAATCCTAAACTACTTTAAGGTTGACCACATCATCGTCGGGCACACCTCGCAGGAGCGAGTTCTTGGGCTTTACCATAATAAAATCATTGCGATCGATAGCAGTATTAAAGATGGTCAATCGGGAGAAGTCTTACTGATAGATGGTAGCAAGCTCACCCGCGGTCTATATAAGGGTGAGCAAGTGCCACTCTAATCAATACGAGGGCTTATGGGTTTAATTCATAAGCCCTTTTTATTATTATCCAGAAGGATAACTAGGGCGTGTTGACGTTTCAGGGTTATTTTTGCAGCAATTTGGCTGGCTTTTATGCAAGGCAAAGTCCGGGCAGTGTAGTTATTCTACATAAGCGGACGATAACGCGGCAGAAAAGCCAGCCAAATGCTGCCCGAAGGGTTCGTCTGGCAAGCCCTTGCTCTTTGTCACTCGTCATTTGAGTAGAATAACTACACATCATTCCTCGTTTCGTGAGCACAAACTTGCCAGAACGAACAAAATTTAATCTCGAAACGTCAACACGCCCTAGACTATTCCCCCACCGAATAACTGATAACTTATCGCAAATACAAAAACTCAACTCATCCGCTTAACAGCCCCTATACTCTGCAAATAACTCTCTACTGTTAAGGGATGAGTATGGATTTCAAATCGCCAATCAATATAAGCCTTGTATTGCTGTTCTTAGGGTTATCGTCCCCCTGTTTTGCTGGACGAGATTTGCACTTAGTGGCAACGAATTATCCGCCCTTTTATGCAGACGCCTTACCCCAGCAAGGTGGCGTTGCACAAGTGGTTAAAGAGGCTTTTAAACGCCAAGACTACAATGCCAGCGTTAAGTTTTATCCCTTTGCGCGAGCAGCATTACTGGTAAAAACCGGCCAAGCCGATGGCATTATTGGACTTTGGTACCGCAAAGAACGTGAGCAATGGGTGCATTACTCTGCGCCGCTACAAGCCGTACAGATTGTCTTCTACAAACATAAAGATAATCCGTTAAGTTTTAGTCGATTAAGCGAACTTAAACCCTTTACCATCGGCATCGGGCGCGGTTACGCCAATCCACCCGAAATAGCCGCTGCGGGACTAACAACTGAAGAAGGTAATTCCGACGAAATTAATCTTAAGAAATTGTTTCTAAAACGGATTGACTTAGTGTTAATCGGCCACAACCTTGCTCAGTATTTAATCAAACAACACAAAGGTGAATATGCCGATATCTTCGAGCAGGTGGGCGATCCCATCGCTACTGAGGTATTTCATCTAGGTATCTCTTTGGCAGTATCAGATCAATCCACTTTGAGCGATGAATTTAATAAAGGGCTTGAAAGTATGAGAAAAGATGGTCGTCTTGCCAACATTTTACGCCAATACGCTCAAATCCCAGCAAATGTAGATCCAATTGAAAAAATACGAACACAAGCACATCCATAGCACGCTAACTCGGCTATGTTAGCCAATTCAAAAGCAACAGAAAAAATTGCCATGGGTGCCTCGAGTGTAAAACACAATTTCTTTCACTTTCGTGTGCTTAACTTTACAAACTTTTACCCAACTGATGACGGTTATTCACTAGAATAGCGTCATTAGTGCGAACACCTCTTAACTGTTTTTGTGCGAGATAATTATCCCAATGAAAAAAACTATAATAGCCATTGCCTTAATTGCTACGGTTGCTACTGCTGTGAGCTTTAGTGATGTACTGCAAGCGGCCAAACCTGAAAGCGCTCCCCAGCCTATGCGCACCGTACCAGTGGTAACAGGGGAAGTCGTTGAGCACCCACTGGCACAATCTGTTTCGTTGATTGGTAAATTGGCCGCCGATCGCGCGGTCGTCATTGCGCCGCAAGTCACAGGCAAAATTAAGCAAATTGCTGTAGTGTCAAATCAAGCAGTGAAAAAAGGTCAGCTCCTTATCGAACTCGATGATATGAAAGCGCAAGCCGCCGTTGCCGAAGCCAATGCTTTTTTAAATGATGAAACCCGTAAACTCAAAGAGTTTGAAAAACTCATCAGTCGTAATGCCATTACCCAGACGGAAATCGATGCTCAAAAAGCCAGTGTCGATATTGCTAGGGCTCGTCTAGCCTCTGCACAAGCGGATTTACATTACCATTCCCTTATCGCACCTTTTGCTGGACAAACTGGCCTGATTAACTTCAGCGAAGGTAAAATGGTCAGCACGGGTAATGAGTTGATGACATTGGATGACTTGTCTAGCATGCGAATCGACTTACAAGTGCCAGAGCATTTTCTGTCTCAAATCAGCATAGGCATGCCCGTATCGTCCACCAGCCGTGCATGGCCGGGGGAAACCTTTATCGGCAAAGTGGTTGCCATCGATCCCCGCGTGAATGAAGAAACCTTAAACCTGAAGATCCGCGTGCAATTTGAAAACACCGATAATCGCTTAAAACCCGGCATGATGATGTCATCCACCATCACCTTCCCGCCCATTTCAGCCCCGATTGTGCCAGTGCAAGCCTTAGAATATTCAGGCACTAAACGCTATGTCTATGTGGTTGGCGAGGATCATATCGCCCATCGCACCGAAGTGATTTTAGGTGCGCGGGTGGGCGATCAAGTGCTCATCGATAGCGGCCTTAAAATTGGCGATAAAGTAGTGGTTCAAGGGCTTGTAAATATGCGCGATGGCTTAAAAATCAATGAAGTCGCTCTTGAAGCTAAGAATAGTAATAACCGCCCAGCCAAGTCAGACGTCAATACTGCGGAGACGAAATAATGTGGCTGTCCGATGTCTCAGTTAAACGCCCCGTCGTTGCGATCGTTTTAAGCCTACTGCTGTGCGTCTTTGGCTTAGTGTCTTTCACTAAACTTTCAGTACGGGAAATGCCTGATGTTGAAAGCCCAGTGGTGACGGTCAGCACCAGTTATTCCGGTGCGTCGGCTGCCATTATGGAAAGCCAAATTACCAAGACCCTCGAAGATGAACTTACAGGGATCAGCGGTATCGATGAAATCACCTCCACTACCCGCAATGGTAGCTCACGGATCACGGTCAAATTCCTTCTCGGTTGGAACTTAACCGAAGGGGTGAGTGATGTGCGTGACGCAGTGGCCCGCGCCCAGCGCCGCCTGCCGGAAGACGCTAACGATCCAGTGGTCTCCAAGGACAATGGCTCAGGCGAACCGTCAGTGTATGTGAACTTAAGTTCAACCGTGATGGACAGAACCCAACTGACCGATTACGCCCAGCGCGTATTAGAAGATAGATTCAGTCTTATCAGTGGTGTAAGTTCGATTAGCATCTCTGGCGGTCTATACAAGGTCATGTATGTCAAACTCAGACCCGAGCAAATGGCGGGGCGCAACGTCACCGTCACCGATATCACTAGCGCCCTACGTAAAGAGAATATCGAAACCCCTGGCGGCCAAGTGCGTAACGATACGACAGTGATGTCGGTGCGCACCAAAAGACTTTATTACACCCCACAGGATTTTGATTATTTAGTCGTACGCACCGCCAGCGACGGGACACCAATCTATTTAAAAGATGTGGCCGATGTTGCCGTGGGCGCACAGAACGAAAACTCCACCTTTAAGAGCGATGGCATTGTTAACCTAAGTCTAGGGGTGATCACTCAATCCGACGCTAACCCCTTAGTCGTTGCACAGGAAGTGCATAAAGAAGTCGATAAAATTCAAGACTTTTTACCCGATGGCACCAGTCTTGTGGTCGACTTTGACTCCACCGTTTTTATTGACCGCTCAATCAATGAGGTTTACAACACCCTCTATGTCACTGGCGCGCTTGTGGTGTTAGTGCTGTATATTTTTATCGGTCAAGTAAGGGCAACCCTTATCCCCGCGGTAACGGTCCCAGTGTCTCTGATCTCGGCCTTTATCGCCGCGAATATGTTTGGCTACTCGATTAACCTATTAACCTTAATGGCATTAATTCTCGCTATTGGTCTCGTGGTCGACGATGCGATTGTGGTGGTCGAAAACATTTTCCACCATATCGAAAAAGGCGAAGAGCCGCTGCTTGCGGCTTACAAAGGCACACGGGAAGTCGGCTTTGCCGTCGTGGCAACCACCGCAGTGTTAGTCATGGTGTTCCTGCCGATTTCCTTTATGGAGGGCATGGTCGGTTTACTCTTTACCGAATTTTCCGTGATGCTGGCAGTATCAGTGCTGTTCTCTTCCCTCATCGCCCTCACACTAACGCCAGTATTGAGTAGCAAGTTACTCAAAGCCAATGTTAAACCCAACCGTTTCAATCGCATTGTGGATAGTGGTTTTGCGCGCATGGAGAGGGTTTATCGTGTGGGTGTGACCCATGCGATCCGCTTTAGATTACTGGCGCCGCTGGTTATTCTGGCCTGTATTGGCGGTAGCGTATGGTTAATGAAGCAAGTCCCCGCGCAATTAGCGCCGCAGGAAGACCGCGGTGTACTCTACGCCTTTGTGAAAGGCGCTGAGGGCACTAGTTATAACCGTATGACGGCGAACATGGATATTGTCGAAGACAGATTAATGCCACTCCTTGGCCAAGGTGTATTAAGGTCTTTCAGTGTGCAAGCCCCTGCCTTTGGTGGTCGTGCTGGCGATCAAACCGGCTATGTGATTATGCAGCTAGAGGATTGGGAACATCGCAATGTCACGGCGCAACAGGCGCTAGGGATTATTAGTCAGGCATTGAAAGATATTCCCGATGTGATGGTTCGCCCTATGATGCCAGGCTTTAGGGGCCAATCGAGTGAACCAGTACAATTTGTACTGGGTGGCTCTGATTATGCCGAACTCTTCAAATGGGCACAGGTGTTAAAAGAGCAAGCCAATGCCAGCCCTATGATGGAAGGCGCCGATCTGGATTACGCCGAAACCACACCAGAACTGATTGTCACCGTTGATAAAGAGCGCGCAGCAGAACTTGGGATCAGCGTCGATGACGTCTCCCAAACTCTAGAAGTCATGCTCGGCGGTCGTAAAGAAACCACCTATGTTGATCGCGGCGAAGAGTACGATGTGTATCTGCGCGGTGATGAAAATAGTTTTAACAACGTCGGCGATTTAAGCCAAATCTACATGCGTTCAGCCAAGGGCGAATTAGTCACGCTCGATACGGTCACCCATATCGAAGAAGTGGCCTCGGCGCAAAGATTAAGCCACACCAATAAACAAAAATCCATCACCCTTAAGGCCAACATCAGTAAAGGTTACACCTTAGGCGAAGCCTTAACGTTCTTGGAAAACAAGTCCATAGAGTTATTACCTAAGGATATTTCCATCGGCTATACTGGTGAATCAAAAGACTTTAAAGAAAACCAAAGCAGTATTTTTATTGTGTTCGGTTTAGCACTACTGGTGGCTTACTTGGTGCTCGCTGCGCAATTTGAAAGCTTTATCAACCCCTTAGTGGTGATGTTTACCGTACCAATGGGAGTATTTGGAGGTTTCCTCGGCCTGTTAGTGACCAGTCAAGGTATTAACATCTATAGCCAGATCGGCATGATCATGTTGATTGGCATGGTGACCAAAAACGGGATCTTAATTGTCGAGTTTGCCAACCAACTGCGTGACCGAGGTTTAGCCTTAGATAAAGCCATTATCGATGCCTCAACCCGCCGCTTACGCCCGATTTTGATGACGGCCTTCACGACCTTAGTCGGCGCCATACCGTTGATTTTCTCAACGGGCGCAGGCTCTGAGAGCCGGATTGCCGTGGGGACTGTGGTGTTTTTCGGCATGGCCTTTGCGACCTTTGTCACCCTGTTCGTCATCCCGGCAATGTACCGTTTAATCTCGGCCGCCACCCATTCACCGGGTTATGTTGAAGCAAAACTCGAAGCGGCCATCAAAGCTCAAGAATTAGCCGCACAAGAGGCAGCCAAACAGCAGGAGCAAACGGCAAAAGCTTGATAACAAAGCGGTGATGGAAAACCAAGAGACGTAAATCACCAGCTCGGATCATAAAAAGCCAAGGTACAAATACCTTGGCTTTTTGATTTATGCCGGAGTTGAATTACTCGCCACGGGCGCGACTCATACTGAGCACTGTACAAAGTATTGCCGCCAACGTAATCACGCCGCCAAGATGGTTAATCAGACCGACAACACCCAATCCCGCGCCGAGCAAAATATAGAAAAACAACCCAAAGAGTGCGCCAAAGCCTAACAATAAGCCACTCATACCAAAGATAAGCGTCGATAACCCTTGCGCCTCAAACATAAATGGCGCCAGTGAAAAGTAGCTAAACCACATCAGGTTAAACGCTGCCACTAGCAAGGTATTCTTAATAATTCCGCAGTCACTAAGCATCTTAATCGCTAACTCACCTATGGCAATTACCTGGGTGTGTGCGGGTTTGGTTTCGGGTAAGGATTTTACCGACAAAAGCAGCAACACAATGCCTTTGCTCTACTTTGCGAAGAGTTGGAAAATGCTAAGGCAGAAAATCTAGCTTTGCCCTTACCACAGGATAAGCGGTTACAAACTTGGCTTAAGCAAGTACTGCAACAGGAGAAGCTGCCAGCCAATCTAAAAGAGATGGCTATTGAAATTGGCACCAGCGAGCGCACGATTAGTCGTATTTTTAGCTCACAGACTGGGATGGCTTATCAGGCATGGCGGCAACAATGGCGCTTACTGTCGGCGATAAAGCCATTAGCTGCAGGCACATCAGTGGCGCAGGCTGGTTTTAATTTACAGTTTTCCCAGCGACAGCGCCTTTATTCGTTTTTTTAAACAATATACAGGAACCACTCCTGCACAGTATTTTAAATAAATCAAATGATTGAAGTGTTCTATAACCTAGATCAAGCCGCCATTTCGTTTAGTTTTCTTTCATGCTAAAGACCGTCATTTACATGGCAAACGACAGATTATTTTCCTCTGACTGACTTAAGATTGTCAGAGCACACCTGAGGTTATATTAACCCCCTACACACTCAAAGTGCCCGAATTTCAATTCATCACAACCTGATTTCGGCCACCGTTTTTTGCTTGATACAATGCCTTATCAACCCGAAACAATAGGCTTTGCAAACTCTCATTTGCTTGATATTGCACACAGCCGAAACTCATCGTTAATTGCATATGTTGACCATAGGATTGATAATCTGTTGCCGCTATCAGCTCCCTTAATTGCTCACAAAGAACGCCTGCAGATTCTGGAACAACGTGTTCTAAAACGATCAAGAACTCTTCTCCTCCCCAACGGGCAATACAGGTTGCAGCTTGGGCAGAATGTTGCAATTGAGACGCGACAATTTTGAGTACGTCATCACCACAAAGGTGACCAAAGTTATCATTGATATTCTTAAAAAAATCGATATCACACATCACAACACACAAAGAGGATTGGGTGCGATCACTTTTTGCCATTGCCGCCGCGAGCACATCCTCTACCAATCGCCGATTAGCTAGGCCCGTTAATAAATCGGTTTTTGATTGCCGTTCATTTTCTTCTAGCAAGAGCTGTAACTGATGGACATCTCTCATCGTAACGATGTTTAAATTGGATTGGTTTTCCGTGGTCAATTGTGCATTAATTAAAAACCAGCGGAACTCGCCAGTGCCGCAGCGAATAAAGGTTTTAAAGCCTGCAGTACTCAGTCCTTGTTGTTCACTTTCATAAACGACGCTATCCCACTCAAGCATGGCTTGCTCTCTAATAATAGGATCGGGATAAACAGTATCAAACCATGCAGCAATATTGGGAATTTCACTTAGGTTGTAGCCTAATTGCTCAACAAAAGCATGATTCATAAAATGATGTACTCGATGTGTGCTTGGGCGTCGTCCCTCAACCTCTAACCCCTCAGACAATAAAATTGGAATGGGGATATAATTTAACGTCTTAAATAATAACGCCTCGCTCTCCTCTGGAAATAATCGCCGCATTCGCCCTCCCAATTACAACATGCAGATAACATTTAATTGATAGAAACACATAAGATTTATAGGGACAAGACAACAAATAACCTTCGCTGAAAAATAAATGAAGCATCAAAAGACGAATAATGCATTTATGTATAAATAAAATTTTATTAGACAGATAGTTAACTCACTTTATTAAACGCTAACTTGTTTTAATCCATTTATCCTAAACACAAATTGACAGCTTATTATTTAACCACCCAGTTTAAGGGCTGCCATACCAAATAATGGTTTTGTCTCAATTTGACCTAATGTCTATGCTATAGTGACGATGACATTCACTCATTGCTGACATTCCTTTGAACAAAATCGCTCTCTTTGTCGATGTGCAAAATATCTATTACACATGTCGCGAGGCATATCAGCGCCAATTTAACTATCGCAAACTGTGGCAACATTTAAGCACACAGGGAGAAATTGTCAGTGCTGTCGCGTATGCCATTCATCGGGGCGATGATGGTCAATTAAAGTTCCAAGATGCCTTAAGGCATATCGGCTTTGAGCTAAAGCTAAAACCCTTTATTCAACGCAGTGATGGCTCGGCAAAAGGAGATTGGGATGTAGGGATCACGATTGATGTACTCGATGTAGCTCCCAATGTCGATACAGTAATACTGCTCTCTGGCGATGGTGATTTTGCGATATTGCTTGAGAAAATAACGCAAAAATATGACGTTAAAGTAGAGATCTATGGCGTACCTCAACTGACTGCTAAAGCCCTGATGGATGCCGCAACGCAATTTAACCCGATTGATGATGTTTTACTGCTCTAACAACAATGAATATTAAGCTGAAAACTCTTGGGTTGATAATTGATAAAAATTATCTATGTCAGCCAACAAAATACTGTAAACACCTGCATCTAACTGCCCCTTATCGACCATGGGCTGCATAATGTCGAAAATCTCAGATAGCGACAAAGAGCCTCGATATGGTCGCTTTTGAGTCAGCGCCTGAAAAACATCGACCACAGCAAGAATACGTGAAGGTAAATCTAATTGTTCCTGATGCTTACTAAAAGGATACCCTGAACCATCGAGACGCTCATGGTGATTTGAGGCCCATTCGCCAATCACCGACTTAGGGAAAAAACGATGTAAAGTATGCTCTGTATCAACAGTATGGCGTTTTACAATCGAATACTCTTCCTTCGTTAATTTGCCTTCTTTATGCAGCAATAGGTCAGGCGTTTTAAGCTTACCGACATCATGTAATAATCCCGCGACGTACAATAATTCAGCGTCGGTATCTGATATACCGCAGTCCTTTGCCACTAATTTTGCTAACAGTGCGACTTTTTCTGAATGGTGAAAGGTAAAGGGACTCTTAGCATCAACTATTCGAGCTAAAAATCGCGCTAATTGCTTCACGCCTCCGATATCTAACTCTTTGTCGTAAAAGTGATTAGCTTTGAACTCCAAGCCTAACAACTCAATATGAGTTGCATCCATGTTGTACCAAAAGCCATCCTTCTTAACCAGTTGGCACATTACATTGACCATTTCTGGTTCAAATAAGGTTCCGCAGTGAGCCAATAAATTCTCAGCAACCATACTTTCATGCAATGTAATCAACTCCTCATGGCAACCATGGGTATATCTGGCCCTTAAAAAGTCGGTACGATCCGCTAAGAAAATCAGTGCAGCAATATCACGGTCAAAGACAGAAAGATCATGGGATTGCAGCTCAAGCCAAGGCGTGTGGTGGTATAGAACGATAGGAGCAAAAACATCTAAAATCGGGCATTCAAGCAATGCCTCATAGCCACGTTTGCTATGACAATGGGCATCTTCTGGCTGCATTAATTTGAGCAGACGTAAGTGTTCTTCGGAGGAGGAAACGCCGCAATCATGGATAAGCCCCGCAAAATAGGCAAACTGCTTTTTTTCATCAGGCCACCACAACACACTTGCACACTCATAAGCCATATAGGCAACCCTATGCCCGTGGTGCAAATCATCTACCCCAACAAAATCCAATGCCGTGGCAACGGCTAACAACGCATGCCTCACATCAATATTAACTTTGAAGTCATGGGGCTGAAAGGCATCCATTGAATTTTCCTAATTAATGACTTATTCCTCAGTAAAATATAGTCAATACCTTGATAATTAGCTGCTAAGTTCAAAAAAAGACCTGAAATTTCAGGTCTTTTCTATCGATATTAAATAGAACTTATCACACAGTGAGCTCAGACCTCTGACGCCATGTTACGACGGCCACGTTTTGCTAAGGCATAGTAAAACAATGGTGTCAGGATCAAACCAAACAACGTCACCCCAATCATACCTGCAAATACTGCCACTCCCATCGCTTGACGCATTTCAGCCCCCGCGCCTGTCGAAAACACCATAGGCACCACGCCCATAATAAAGGCGATAGAGGTCATCAAGATGGGGCGTAAGCGTAAGCGCGCCGCCTCAAGAATCGATGCCATAACCTCCATACCATGGTCTTGTTTTTCCTTGGCAAATTCGACAATCAGAATCGCGTTCTTGGTCGCTAAGCCCACGAGGACGATAAGACCTATCTGGGTGAAAATATTATTATCGCCACCATAGAGAAGCACACCACTAAGCGCCGAGAGTAAAGTCATTGGAATGATTAAGATAATCGCCAATGGCAAACTTAAACTCTCGTACTGGGCGGCGAGCACCATAAACACCAGCACAATCACCAGCGGGAACACCAACAAGCCAGTGTTACCGGCGAGGATCTGCTGATAGGTCAGCTCAGTCCACTCGTAGGTCATGCCTATCGGCAAAGTCTCGGCGAGGATTTTCTCAATCGCCGCCAGTGCTTGGCCCGAACTCACACCAGGTGCTGGGCCACCGTTAATCTCAGCCGTGGTGAAACCGTTATAGTGCATCACGCGATCGGGCCCTGCACTCTGGCTCACATTGATAAAGGAGCCGAGTGGGATCATATCGCCATTCACATTAGGCACTTTTAGCTGACTGATCTGCTGCGGGCTTTGACGAAACGCTTCGTCGGCCTGCATATTCACCTGATAGGTTCGACCGAAACGATTGAAGTCGTTGACATAGGTCGAGCCCATATAGGTTTGTAATGTCTGGAAAATTTGATCGAGCGACACTGCCTGCTGTTTCGCCTTAGTCCGATCGATATCCAGTTCAAGTTGTGGCACGTTCACTTGGTAGCTGGAGAAAATCCCCGCTAATTGTGGATCGGCCCACGCCTTGTACATCACTTGTTGGGTCACCTGATACAAGGCCTCATAACCAAGGTTGGCTCTGTCTTGAATTTGCAGACGGAACCCTCCAATAGTGCCGAGGCCTTGCACAGGTGGCGGCGGGAAGATGGCAATAAATGCATCCTGAATACCAGCAAACTGCTGATTTAATTGGCCGGCAATCGCATTCGCTGACAGCTCAGGACGCTTACGTAACTCAAAATCATCTAGGGCAACAAACACGACACCCGAGTTAGGACTATTGGTAAAACCGTTGATACTCAGACCGGGGAAGGCAATCGAGTGCGCCACACCGGGGTGATTTA
Source organism: Shewanella cutis (assembly GCF_022410515.1). Taxonomy (GTDB): domain Bacteria; phylum Pseudomonadota; class Gammaproteobacteria; order Enterobacterales; family Shewanellaceae; genus Shewanella; species Shewanella cutis. The sequence continues at coordinate 41,481 of NZ_JACSDI010000021.1, forward strand.
AGGCGATGTCGGACATTTTCTTGATCACCGCGTCGGTACGCTCGAGTGAGGCCGCATCCGGTAATTGGGCAAATGCCACTAAATACTGTTTATCTTGGCCGGGCACATAGCCCGTTGGGGTATTTACAAATTGCATGCCCGTAAGCGCAACCATGCCCAGATACACCAGTCCGATAATGCCACCAAAACGGATCACCTTACGTACTAAATAGCCATAACCCTCTGATGCACGTTTGAATAAGCGATTGAATGGCGTAAATAACCAGCCTCCAAACAGCTTATCCATTAACCGAGTGAGCGCATCTTTAGGCGCATCATGGCCCTTGAGTAACAACGCCGATAATGCAGGGCTCAAGGTGAGCGAGTTAATGGCCGAAATAAAGGTCGAAATCGTGATAGTTAGCGCAAACTGCTTATAAAATTGCCCCGTTAATCCGCTCATAAAGGCGGTCGGAATAAACACCGCAGCCAACACTAAAGTGGTTGCCACAATCGGCCCGGTCACTTCCTTCATGGCTTTCTGTGTTGCAGCAATCGGGTTTAAGCCCGAGGCGATATTTCGCTCGACGTTTTCTACCACCACGATGGCATCGTCGACCACAATACCGATGGCCAGCACCAGACCAAATAGTGACAGCGCATTGAGCGAGAAGCCCATCAAGTACATAAAGGCGAAGGTTCCCACCAAAGACACAGGCACGGCCACCAGCGGAATAATCGAGGCGCGCCAAGTTTGCAGGAACAGCACCACCACGAGTACCACTAAGAGCACGGCTTCAAGTAAAGTTTTAACCACAGCTTCAATCGAGCCACGCACAAACACGGTCGGATCGTACACAATCTCGTATTGCAACCCTTCGGGGAAAGACTTCGCCAGTCTAGCCATTTCGGCGCGCACATCGTCGGAGATTTGAATCGCATTCGAGCCTGATGCTTGGAACACGGGGATCGCTACCGCGTCTTTGTTATCCAGCAATGAACGCAGCGCATAGCTGGTTGCACCGAGTTCGACACGCGCCACATCCTTAAGACGGATCACCTCACCGTTTTGACCGACCTTGATAATAATATCTTCAAATTCTGACAGTTCACTAAGCCGGCCCTTTACGTTAATCAAGAGTTGGAAGTCGGCATTGCCACTGGGCTGCGCCCCTAAACTGCCCGCTGCCGCTTGCTGATTTTGCTCACGAACGGCGGCGATAATATCCACTGGTGACAATCCAAGTGCTGAGACTTTATTCGGGTCAAGCCAGATCCGCAGACTATATTCGCCCGCACCGAATAACCGCACCGCTCCCACGCCTTTGATCCGTGCTAACTCATCTTTTACGTTGAGCGCCGCGTAGTTAGACAAATACAGCATGTCATAACGGTTATCCGGTGACAGTAAATGCACCACCATGGTTAAGTCGGGCGATGATTTTTCGGTCACAATTCCGAGGCGTTGAACCTCCTGCGGCAAACGTGGCATAGCGCGGTCAACTCGGCTCTGCACTTGGGTTTGCGCTCTGTCCACATCGGTGCCAATGGCAAAGGTGATGGTCAAGGTCATGCGTCCATCGGACGTCGCCTGCGATGACATATACAGCATGTCTTCGACGCCATTGATTTCCTGCTCTAGGGGCGAGGCAACCGTTTCGGCAATGACTTTAGGGTTCGCGCCAGGGTAGTTGGCGGTCACTACGACTGTCGGAGGCACCACTTCAGGGTATTCGGTAATGGGTAATTGCCAAACGGCAATCGCCCCTGTGATAAAAAACAGCAGCGAGAGCACGGCTGCAAATATCGGTCTTTTAATAAAAAACTGCGACAACATTCTGTTGGATTCCTTAACCGCGGCTCGCTACTTCAACGTCTGGGGTGGTGATATTTTCTTGATGTTTATCAAGCAGTAATTGAGCTTGACGAAGCGCATCTAGCTGCTCGCTATCGGCCATGTCGACTAGCTGTGGCTCAATTTCCATCTTAGGACGAACCCTTTGCATGCCGTTGACGACGATTTTGTCGTCTGCCGCTAAACCTTGCTTAACAATGCGTAAACCTTGAACTTTTTCACCTAGGATGACGCCGCGATACTCAAGCGTGCCATCGTTTGCCACCACTAAGACGAACTTGTTGTTCAGATCCGTACCCACGGCTTTATCGTCGATTAAGATGCCGTCGTAGGCGCTGCTGCCAGCAGTACGCAGCCTAGCGAACAAGCCAGGGAGCAAGCTGTTGTCTTCATTGCTAAAAGTAGCTCGTACTCGAATAGTGCCCGTCTGTCTGTCCATAGAGTTATCGACAAAGTCCACTATGCCGATATGTTGATATTCGTGCTCGTTGGCCAGCGCCATATACACGGGATTGTCGCCAGCACGAGGGTCTTTACGCTTTTTCTCGGCGGTTAACTTGACGTATTTCAGATAGGTTTGCTCATCTACATCAAAATAGGCATACATGCTGGCGGTCGACACTAAGCTGGTTAATACACTCTGCCCTGCAGACACATAATTACCCGCGGTGACATTGGCGTAGGATGCTCGGCCATCAATCGGCGCGCGCACTTGGGTGTAATCCAAGTCCAGCTCAGCGCGTAGCAGCGCCGCCTTCACTGAGGCTACGGCCGCCGTGGTTTGACGTTTGTTGGACTCGCGGGTATCGAGTAACTCCGCCGATACTGCCTTTTGGGCAAAGAGTTTGCGGGCACGCTCTAAGTCGTTAGTGGCCAGTTGCTCAGCAGAGAGCGCGCTAGCAAGATCTGCTTTTAACCGAGCCACTTCCGCTTCGAACACACTCGCATCGATACGAAATAGCACATCACCTTTTTTCACTAAGGCGCCTTCTTTAAAGTTGACCGACGCGATATAGCCGGACACACGTGGCACTAAGGTCACACTTTCTGGCGCCTGCAAACGGCCGGTAAATTCATCCCACTCGGTAACGCGCTCCTGCAATACCTGCGCTACATCCACCTTGGGCGCCCCCATAGCGTGCTCTTGCGGGGCTTCGGGTTCACCACAGGCCGAAAGGACAAACGCCGCCACGGCAGTCAACATCAATGTCCGTAAAGGTTGGTTACTTTTCATCTTATAATCCTCATGTGGCAGGCATTTATCTCGTTTAGGGCGGACATCAGTGATGGACACTCGGTCAACACCAATAAATACCGACTGGTAAAAAATATTATGTACTGATCGGTAATATATAGTGTAAAATGACCCTGTCAACCAATTTTATACCGGTAGGTATTTAATTTTTGTGACAGCTTGAAACTATGTAGTTAAGCCTTTGAGGTAATTAGCCACAGTGAACATGCTATGTAGGCTTGAATGGACGATATATTTTGGTGTGTAACTCACCTAACCCGCAGACAGCAGGCAAGAGTGGCTGGACATGAACTAAACCCATGTCTATCCTAGGGGCTATTGAGAATTGAGGAGCCTAATGATGTCAACCGTCACCCAGACGCCCAGCGTCGGTCGCCCACGAGCCTTCGATGCCGACGATGCATTGGCCAAAGCCTTAGAAGTCTTCTGGCGAAAAGGTTTTGAAGGTACATCGTTAACCGATCTAACTCAGGCCATGGGAATCAACAAACCCAGCCTATATGCCGCCTTTGGTAACAAAGAGCAGTTATTTCTGAAAGCGATCGAGTTATACGAGCAGCGTCCCTGTGCATTTTTCTATCCTTCGCTTGAAAAAGAAACAGCCTATCAAGTGGTTGAGTCCATGCTCTATGGCGCAGCATCCTCCTTAGTGGATGAGAACCAACCCCATGGCTGCTTGATTGTCCAAGGCGCTCTCGCTTGTAGTGAAGCAGGACAAGCCATTAAAGAAACCCTGATCACCCGTCGCCGTGACGGTGAACAAGCATTATGCGAACGCCTGCAACGAGCAAAGGATGAGGGCGATCTCCCCGCGGATGCCGATCCCCTGCTACTCGCCAGATACATAGGTACAGTGCTACAAGGCATGGCCGTGCAAGCAACTAATGGCATTTGCCCCAATGAATTACGCAAAGTGGCGGAGTTAGTGTTAGCTAACTTTCCGAAAAATAACCAGTGATAGCACGATTAGCATATGACTATTGACATAAACCCCAGTGAAAACTGGGGTTTATGCTTTTAAGATGCTAAAACAAATCGAGGTTGCTATAGCGATTAATGCTGAACTTGGTGGGTGACTAAGCTTGGGCGCAGCAGATTGTCATGGACGGGGCAACGGTTACACACTGTATCTAAAAACTCATTCTTTTGTGCATCAGTTAAGTCGGCGTCAATGCTGGCATTGATGGCAATTTCCTTAAAACCTACCGGATCGTCTGAAGGCTGCCCAAGTAAACCTGCCGAGTTCATCACGGCTCTCACATGCACATCAAACTGATGAATGGTGATATTACGTTCACGCGCGACCATCTTAGCTATCGCAGAAATGCAGCCACCGAGCGAGAATAAAAAGGTCTCTAAAGGGTTAGCTCCTTCATTGGTAGCGCTGGGTTGATCAATAACCAGCAAATGCTCACGCACCTGCGCTGTAACCTTCCAACCGCTTCCCATATGTGTGGTGACTTCAACAACTTTTTCAGCCATAACAAACTCCATTAGTTTTATTTCAATCAGATTATCCTAATGGTGTTACCATGAAAAGTCACAAGCGAAGATCACAGTTTATAAAGTCAGGTTAGAAGTCGGTGTAAGGGCTTAACCTAGATGTCTAGGGTGTAAGGTTTTAAGAAAATCGCGATAAATGTGAGTTATTCTGCACAGACAAACCAATGAAAATCCAAACCATCGAAGTAAAAAAGGCAATAAAAGGCCCCTTTCAATAATATTAAAAGGGGCCCAAGTATGCGTTAAAGCGTTATAGCACTATCCACTTATAGCACTATCCACGTTGCCTTGATTTCAGTGTATTTATCAAAGGAGTGTAGAGATTTATCTCGGCCATTACCCGATTGCTTATATCCACCAAAAGGTGCCGTCATATCGCCGCCATCATAATGGTTAATCCACACCATACCACTACGCAATGCTTTAGCTGTTTTGTGCGCCTTACTGATATCCGCTGTCCAAACACCTGCCGCTAAACCGTAAATGGTATCGTTAGCGATCGCAATCGCCTCTTCCATACCATTGAATTCAATGACAGATAATACAGGGCCGAAGATTTCCTCACTGGCAATTTTCATTTGGTTTTTCACATTTGAAAACACCGTTGGCTGCACATACACACCGCCCGTTTCGGCCAGCACTTGTTGCCCGCCATGCACTAAGCTCGCGCCCTCATCTTGGCCCGCCTTGATATAGCTTAAGATGGTATCTAATTGCTGCTTATCGACCACCGCGCCGCTAATGGTAGCAGGATCCAGTGGATGCCCTGGCTGCCACGAGGCGAGCTCTTCTGCTATAAGTGCAACAAGCTGATCTTTAACACCAGCTTCCACCAACAAGCGTGAGCCCGCAGTACAAACTTCACCTTGGTTAAAAGCAATGGCTTCAGCGGCAGCCACAGCCGCTGCTTTAAGATCGGGCGCATCGTTAAATACGATGTTCGGGCTTTTACCGCCCGCCTCTAACCACACGCGCTTCATATTCGACTCGCCCGCATAAATCATTAATTGCTTAGCGATTTTTGTTGAGCCAGTAAAGACTAAGGTATCGACATCCATATGCAGCGCCAATGCTTTGCCGACAGTATGGCCATAGCCGGGTAACACGTTTAAGACACCTTTAGGGATCCCAGCTTGAACGGCAAGCTCGGCAACACGAATGGCGGTGAGCGGTGATTTTTCAGAGGGTTTGAGGATAACGCTGTTCCCCGTCACGAGTGCAGGGCCTAACTTCCAACAGGCCATTAGTAGCGGGAAATTCCAAGGCACTATCGCCGCCACCACGCCCACGGGTTCACGGGTGATCATGCCGATTTCATTATGTGCAGTAGGTGCCAGCTCATCGTAGAGCTTATCAATGGCTTCCCCCGACCAACGAATGGCCCGGGCAGCGCCGGCAATATCTACCGCCTTTGAAAAACGTATCGGCTTACCCATATCCAACGTTTCTAACAGGGCCAGCTCATTGGCATTTTCTTCCAATAACTCGGCAAAACGGATCATCACTTGTTTACGTTTAACAGGCGTAGCCTTTGACCATACCCCAGACTCAAAAACCTCACGAGCATTTGCCACGGCGATATTGGTGTCTAGCAAATCGCAACTGGCGACTTGCGCTAATAAACGACCATCGATTGGACTGATGCAATCAAAGGTATTACCCGATGACGCATCGCGGTATTCGCCATTAATAAAAGCCTTGCCATTGATTGTTAGGCTTGCAGCGAGGTTTTCCCAATCGCTCCGTGTTTTAGGTGTACTCATGATGACCTCTTAATCGTTTGTATTCGTTTATTTTATCTTTATTGGGATAAGGGCTATCTCGACTGACAAATGCCAAAGATGGCCTAAGGCTGTAACTGCCACTTAGATTACGCTTTTCAGACATCAATATTCAATATTTTTTACAAAAATAGCATTTTTGCCACAAATAACTGCACACCACTCTTCCATGTTCATTATTTCTGACATAGCATAGCAAATATTAGCCACCCTTAACGAAGACCTGACCCCATTTAACAAGGAAAAGGACAAGGTAAACATCTATGGCCGACTCACCCAACAACCTCGCCCACGAGCATCCTTCACTTGAACACTATTGGATGCCCTTTACCGCCAATCGCCAATTCAAAGCGAGCCCTCGTTTACTCGCCCAAGCTGAAGGCATGTACTACACAGATATCAATGGCAACAAGGTATTAGATTCAACTGCTGGGTTATGGTGTTGTAATGCTGGCCATGGTCGCCGTGAGATCAGTGAGGCCGTCAGCAAACAAATTCGAGAAATGGATTACGCTCCGTCCTTCCAAATGGGCCATCCCATCGCTTTTGAACTGGCCGAACGTTTAACCGAACTCAGCCCAGAAGGACTCAACAAAGTATTCTTTACCAACTCAGGCTCTGAGTCGGTTGATACCGCGCTTAAAATGGCACTTTGCTACCATAGAGCCAATGGCCAAGCCTCACGCACCCGCTTTATAGGTCGTGAAATGGGTTACCATGGCGTGGGATTTGGTGGGATCTCGGTGGGGGGCTTAAGCAATAACCGTAAAGCCTTCAGCGGCCAACTATTGCAAGGCGTCGATCACCTGCCCCACACCTTAGACATTCAACATGCCGCCTTTAGTCGTGGCTTACCGAGCCTCGGTGCTGAAAAAGCAGAGGTCTTAGAACAATTAGTCACACTCCATGGCGCCGAAAATATTGCCGCCGTTATTGTTGAACCCATGTCAGGTTCGGCGGGGGTAATTTTACCACCTCAAGGCTACTTAAAACGCTTACGTGAAATCACTAAAAAACACGGCATCTTATTGATTTTCGATGAAGTCATTACCGCATTTGGCCGTGTAGGTGCAGCATTCGCCAGCCAACGTTGGGGCGTTATCCCCGACATCATCACCACAGCTAAAGCCATTAATAATGGCGCGATCCCAATGGGCGCCGTGTTTGTGCAGGATTTTATTCACGATACTTGTATGCAAGGCCCCACCGAACTGATTGAATTTTTCCACGGTTATACCTATTCGGGCCACCCAGTCGCCGCAGCAGCAGCACTCGCCACGCTCTCCATCTATCAAAACGAGCAACTGTTTGAGCGCAGTTTTGAGCTTGAGCGGTATTTCGAGGAAGCCGTTCATAGCCTCAAAGGGCTACCAAATGTGATTGATATTCGCAACACCGGATTGGTCGCGGGTTTCCAACTCACCCCTAATAGCCAAGGCGTTGGTAAACGCGGATACAGCGTGTTCGAGCATTGTTTCCATCAAGGTACGCTCGTACGGGCAACGGGCGATATTATCGCTATGTCCCCACCACTCATTGTTGAAAAACATCATATTGACCAGATGGTTAACAGCCTTAGCGATGCGATACAGGCCGTTGGATGATGCACTCTTTTTTAAATTACACGCTGATAAATCAGGGGAATATAGGTTAGCTATGCTTAAGATCACACACTATGTAAATGGTCAACACACTCCAGCCAGTACAAGAAGCCAAGATATTTTTGAACCGGCCACAGGCGAATGCCGAGGTCAAGTCTCTCTCGCCAGTAACGATGAAGTCGCTGCCGCTATTGCCAGCGCCAAAACGGCTTTTGCGGCTTGGTCACAGGTAACGCCCCTTAATCGCGCTCGTGTACTCTTTAAATTCAAAGCGTTAGTCGAGCAGCATATGGATGAACTGGCACAGCTCATCACCCGAGAGCACGGCAAAGTGATCGATGATGCCAAAGGAGAACTTATCCGCGGCCTCGAAGTTGTCGAATTTGCCTGTGGTATCCCGCACTTACTCAAAGGGGAGCACACGCAGCAGGTTGGTGGTGGTGTGGATTCTTGGTCCGTTAATCAAGCTTTAGGTGTTGTCGCTGGCATAGCGCCCTTTAACTTCCCCGTGATGGTTCCCATGTGGATGTTCCCAATCGCGATTGCCTGCGGCAACACCTTTATCATGAAACCCTCAGAAAAAGACCCAAGTTCAGTGATGCGGATTGCCGAGCTGCTTAAACAAGCTGGCTTGCCCGATGGAGTGTTTAACGTCATCAACGGCGATAAAGAAGCCGTCGATACCCTGCTCACTCATCCAGATGTGCAAGCCATAAGCTTTGTCGGTTCAACGCCAATCGCCGAGTATATCTACAGCACAGCATCCAAACACGGTAAACGAGTACAAGCCTTAGGCGGTGCCAAAAACCATATGCTGCTGATGCCAGATGCGGATTTAGATCAAGCGGTAAGTGCACTGATGGGCGCAGCCTACGGCAGTGCGGGCGAGCGTTGTATGGCGATATCGGTCGTGTTAGCTGTGGGTGATGTGGGTGATGAATTAGTGGAAAAACTATTGCCGCAGATCCAAAACTTAAAAGTTGGCAACGGCCTTACCCCCGAGATGGAAATGGGCCCCCTTATTTCCAAACAACACTTAGCCAAAGTCACTGACTATGTTGAAACTGGAGTTCGGGAAGGAGCAACCTTATTAGTCGATGGCCGACAATTAACCGTTGCCGACCATCAGCAGGGCTATTTTTTGGGAGCTTGCTTATTCGATAACGTCACCCCGGAGATGCGGATCTATCGCGAAGAAATCTTTGGCCCTGTGCTATCCATTGTTCGAGTCAACGATTATCCCAGTGCACTTAAACTGATAAACCAACATGAATTTGGCAACGGCACAGCGATCTTTACTCAAAGCGGTGAAACTGCTCGTCATTTTTGCCACCATGTGCAGGTGGGTATGGTGGGCGTTAACGTGCCAATCCCAGTACCGATGGCTTTCCACAGCTTCGGCGGTTGGAAACGCTCGCTCTTTGGACCTTTGCATATGCATGGCCCTGATGGGGTTCGTTTTTATACCAAACGCAAAGCCATTACCGCTCGCTGGCCTGTAGGCAAACAGACTCAAGCTGAGTTTGTAATGCCAACCATGAAATAACATCGACTGGAGCCCTATATGACCATGAGCGTCACGTCGATCATTCGCTTTGCCAGCGCACAACCGCCAGTGGATAGCTATCAAGTCGCTCCTGAAAAGCGTATTACAGGCAATCCCACCCAGCAATTACAAAATCATTATTCTAGCCCTTGTAACCAATTTCATAGTGGAATTTGGCAAAGCGAATCAGGCGCTTGGAAAATCAACTACACTGAATATGAGTATTGTGAAATTCTCGAAGGAACCAGTGTGATTACCGATCTTGAAGGACAGTCTCAAACCTTCAGTGTCGGTGACCGCTTTATTATTCCGGCGGGATTTCAAGGTGTGTGGCAAGTCGTCACCCCCTGCCGCAAGGTGTACGTCATCTTCGAACAAAACTCACATTTATAGAGGTGCGTTTAACCTCGATGAACAAAGCTAAAGTGATGTAGCTTTACCGCCATGAGGTCACAGCAACGGAGTTTCCTTGGCTGTTGTTTGGCAAACAATCGGATGTACAAACCTGTTTTAAAACATAAAAGAACGTTGTGCATCCGTGTCAATCAAGAAAATGGGAGAAATACCGTGAATAACAACCTACAGAAAAAACGGCTGGCAAAACTGGCTGGGCTGGCGTTGACCACCAGCTTATTTTCCGGCATAGCGGCTGCTGAAGTATCTGGCGAAATTGGCTTAACTAACGATTACCGCTTCCGTGGCGTCTCACAAACGGCTGGCGACTTTGCCGTGCAAGGAGGCATCGATTGGAGTTTTGAGTCAGGCTTTTCCGTCGGCGCTTGGGCCAGTAATTTGGACTTTGATGAGCCCGATTATAACGGTCCAGATATTGAGTATGATTTCTATGCTGCCTACGGCGGTGAAATTAACGATAACCTCAGCTATGACGTCACTCTCTATCGTTACAACTATTCAGGTGAGAGTGACTTAGGCTATTTTGAAGTGACTGCTGGCGTCGAGTTTAGCGGATTTCGCGTAGCCTATTGGTTTACCAATGACTACGGTGGCAGCGATTTAGATTATCATTACGGCGAAATCAATTACTCCTACGAGTTTGTTGAAAACTGGAGTCTCGATTTACATTACGGCTACAACGTAGGCGATGCGTTAGATAATGGTGAAGGCTTTGATAGTTATTCAGATTATTCAGTTGGCGTCTCTACTGAACTAATGGGATTTGGCCTCTCACTCGCGTGGTTAAGTTCTGATTTAAGTGGTGAGCAAAAAGTCTCAGATGGCGTATTCCAAAACGATGATACCGCGCTCGCTCGCGTCAGCTACGCGTTCTAAACGCTGTAGTTCATCCGTCAAAACGCCCTTGTAACCAAGGGCGATTTTTTAGCACTAATGTCATTAAAAAAGCCCTCTTTTGAGGGCTTTAGTGATTTAGTGAGCTTGTCTATTATATCTTTATTATTTAGCAGACCAACTGCGCATCTTATGGCCTTTGACGGCATAAAAAAGGATAAACAGATAACAAGGTAGCATCACCATATAACCTCCCTGCTGCCCCATAGCCGTTGCCGAACTCATTAACCCCCAAGACACTGGACCAAATGCACCGCCGGCAATCCCCATGATAAGGAGCGCAGAACCTGTGCTCGTCAATTTGCCCATACCAGACAAGGCTAGAGGCCATACGGCAGGCCATACGATCGCATTGGCTAACCCTAAGAAGGCAATCAACAGCAAGGTATCAGGTAATGCTACACCACCAAAAGGAACCAATAGAAGATTCGCAATCGCGTAAGAGTTGTTATCCCCAAATAGAATACCTAAGGTTAACACTAGGCCAAGAATTGCAGAAATCATCAATGCGGTAGGCTGAGAAATAACACGAGGAATCAACAAGATCCCTAAGATATAACCAAGAACCATACAGACCATAGTGTAAGAGGTCATCACCCCGTAATTTTCAATCCCTAAGGATAATGCAAAGGTGCCAATGGTATCGCCGGCGATCACCTCTACCGCAACGTATACAAACAGCGCCAATACGCCAAATGCTAAGTTAGGGTGAGACAACGCCGCTTTAATTTGGCTTTTATCTGTATGATCAGCGACTTCGTCTTCATTAGCTAACTCTGGCAACGGGGATTTCTTCACAGCTAACGCCAAAACACCGATAAACACCGCCATACCTAAGTAAGGTAAGACTAAACCATTGGCCATTTCATCAATTTGTACTTGCGTCAACGTTGTGCCAACACGGTCTTTAAAACTATCTAAAATCAACGCCGAGAATACTAATGGTGCAATTACGCCCGCGCCTTTGTTCAAAATCCCCATGACACTAACACGTGCTGCCGCAGATTCTTCAGGCCCTAGACGAACAACATAGGGATTGACCGCTGTTTGCAGTAACGTCTGCCCCGCGCCCATCACTAGTTGGGCAAATAAAAACAGGGCGAAGATTTGGGTCTTCGCCGCAGGTATAAACAATAGGCCTGCGAGCATCATAATGCCCATACCTAGTGCCATCCCATTTTTGTAGCCCACTTTACGGATCAGCCACGCTGAGGGCAGTGCAGTAAAAGTCACCGCAATATAGAAAGAAAACAGGATTAACGAAGCTTGGAAGGGGGTGAGCTGCAAAATTTGTTTTAGGTAGGGCATTAAAGACCCATTCAACCAAGTTGCGAATCCGAGGATGAAAAAGAGTGCTGCCACTATCGCCATTGGGATAAAACTGCTTTTCTGCTGGCTTTTATCGAGTGTCATTTCCATAAACCTGCTTCTTATAGTAATTAATTTTAAGGTGATTGCGGGGTTAAAATCCGCTGAGTATTGCACACATCCCTATTGCAACTCATCTGCAATGGCTAATGTTATCATCCGAACTCACCATTGTTTCAGCGATGTTAAAACAAACAACACCAAAAGACAACGCTGTCATTTGTAATTTAATCCTAAAAATGCCGCCTTAAACGTCACAATAAACCCTAAACGCTTAGCGAGATCCTGATTTAAAACCAAAGATGCGTATGACAGCTATCTAATATGAAATAAAAAAGCCGCAGAGATCACTCTGCGGCCTGATAAAAGCACAAAATAACGAAAGATTAAATTCGCACAAAAATCTTGCGCCGATACATCCAATACAGCACTAGCCATTGTACTGTGAGTAAACTGACCACCGCCCCTAAAGGCTGGGCATATTCCGGCAATACCGCGATAACGCCGCCAAACACACTCAGGGCGATATACTTCCAATCCACTAGGCTCGATGCCAAATAAATAATGATGGCGTTAGTGCCTATCACCACAAAAATAAAGGCAAGTTTTTGCCATTTCAGCACATCCACAAGGGCATAAAACAGCGCTAACAGCAGCATGCTCCAACCAGTTGTGACCAACACAAAAGAGCTGGTCCACAGTTCTTTATTGACGGGAATAACGACATCCAGCAACCAGCCTAGGGCCAAACAAACACCACCGGCAACGCCCAATAGGCCAACCTTAGCCCACTCTCCTTTGGGATGTGATTTCACAATAAAGTGGCCAACAAATACACCGGCTAAGGCATTGACCACCGCAGGGAGTGTCGATAACACGCCTTCAGGATCAGGCGTTCGTCCTTGATAGCTCACACCCGGTAATAACAGACTATCGACATACGCATTGATAGAGTCAGTCGGTGATAACACTCCCGCTAGCCCTCCGGGGAACGGCAACCACAGTTGCATCGCGCCATAACCGACTAATATGCCCAAGGCCACCAGCACTTGGGTACGTAAACAGGTATGCCACACTAACAAGGCGGCAAAAAACCATGCGAAGGCAATACGGCCTAATACGCTGGCATAACGAATTTGGTCAGGATCGGCAGGCGCTCCCGTTCCCCAACCATGGTTATACAGAATACCGAGCAACAACAGTAAAAACAGCCGCTTAACGCCATGGCGATAAACCGGCAGGCGCTCATGCATCGGCAGTTTATCCAAACGTTTTGGCGATAATCCAAGGGCTACGCCTGAGAGGAAAATAAATAGCGGAAAAATCAAATCATAGAGGCGAAAGCCATGCCACTCACTATGGTGCATCTGGGTATCGCCCCATTGCCAACCAGCCCACCCCGTAAAAATCAACAGAGCACCAAATAGTGCTTCGCCTCCTAAAATCCAGAACATGTCAAAACCACGCAGGGCATCAAGGGACATCAATCTTGGCTTTGGCTGACTCTTGTTAGCGGTAGCGACCTGAGCATTAATACTCACATTAGCCGCCAGTTCAGGCGCAGTCGTACTCATACCATGTTCCTTTATTATTGTTATTTAATGATTTTTCTACATTTTGAGCGAAATGCAGACTGTACAATAAAAAAACTTAGCCCCTGTCATCAAAATACGACAAGGGCTAAGGCTAACTCACTACTGACTCAGCATTACGGGCGAATATACACCGCATTTCCGGCAATGTAGTTTGCCAGCACTTGATGCTGATTATCCAGCAGCACTATATCGGCGCGCTGCCCTAAGGCTAACCGACCAACGCTATCGGCAATGCCAAGGAACTCGGCAGGATACAAGGAAGCCATTCTCAACGCTTCACCTAGCGGTAAGCCGAGCATATTCACCGTATTTCGGACTGCACTTGCCATGTCTAAAACACAACCGGCCAGCTCACCTGTGACCGCATTTAATCTGTCACCGACACGCAGCACCTGAGTACCAAACAACTCAAAACTGGTTTCATCGTCCATCCCCACCGGCGGCATCGCATCTGTCACTAACATCATTTTGCCACGAGGTTTGGAACGCAGGGCAACTCGAGCTGCAGCGGGATGCACATGATGACCATCGACAATCAAACCACACCAAGCCGTTTCGCTCTCAATAGCCGCGCCCACCACACCGGGCTCGCGGGAGCCTAAGGGTGACATGGCATTGTAGAGGTGAGTAAAGCCTGTCGCCCCAGCCTTTAAAGCCGCAACAACCGTATCGTAATCGGCGTTGGAATGCCCTAAACAGACCTTAACTCCTGACTCGACTAATAAGCGGATCACCTCAGGAGAGACGTTTTCAGGTGCTAAGGTGACAACGCGGATCCCTAAATCCTGACGGCAAAAGATCGCCAGTTCGGCTTCGGTGATCTCACGAATAAAGCCTTGTGGATGAACGCCTTTTTTAGGCACAGATAAATGCGGACCTTCGAAATGCACCCCTAATACACCAGCACTTTTTTGCGCAACCGCAAGAGCAACGGCATCAGCCGCCTTAGCCATCACCTGCACATTATCGGTAATCAGCGTGGGTAAAAAACCTGTGGTGCCAAAACGCGCATGGGCCTTACCTATGGTCTCGATGCAAGCAACCGTCGGACTAGTATTGAATAATGCCCCGCCGCCGCCGTTAACTTGCACATCGATAAAACCAGGCACCAGCGTGCCTGTATAGCGGACTTCTTTAGCGCCAAGAGCGGTATCAAAGCTTGCAATCAGGCCATCCTCAATGGTGACAGGCACATCCTGATGGAAGGATTCGCCATCAAATAATTGCTCGGCAATTAAAGTGAATTTCATCCCAAACCTCTTTTTTAAATTAACACGGCGACAACAACCATCTTCTACAGCGTTTGAGTGACTTTTTTCAGCCCTGCGGGTTGGTCTGGATCAATACCACGGGCAATCGCTACTGCGGCAACATCAATATAAAAACGTTGCAGCAAAGCTAACGGCGCCACACGTGGGTGAATATCCGTCGATGTTTGATTTAAATGGACTAAATCGGCACCACGTTGGCTCACATTTTCAATCTGTTCGATATGGCTAGCGTAAGACTCATCGCCAATGCACACATCCACAATCGTGAGTTTTTTCTCAACTAAAGTCACCGGACCATGGAGAAATTCTGCACTACTAAAGGCTTCAGCGTGGATTGAGCACACTTCTTTTAACTTAAGCGCAATTTCCTTAGACACGGCATAACCTAAACCACGGCCTAACACGACTAAGTTTTTAACGTTTTCAACTGACTCAGGCGTCAGTTGTGGCTCAGCATCAACCGCCGTTTGCAGCGCTTGTGGTAAAGAGCTTACCGCTGCGGCAAGGGATTGGCTCTGCGTCCATGCCGAAGCTAATTGTAAAATCGCCGACAGAGTTGCGAGGTAACTCTTGGTTGCAGCAACGGCTTTTTCTTCGCCTGCACGTAATGGCACCACCACATCGACGATGTCCTTGATTGGCGCAGTTTCATCATTAACTAATGCCACACAAAAGGCACCGGCATTTTTTGCCATACGTGCCTGCGCTAAAATATCAGGGCTACGGCCAGATTGTGAAATCACAATCACTAATCCGCCTTCTAACTTCAAGGTTTTACCGTAAACGCTGGCCACCGATGGCGCAGCGGCAAACGTTGGCACGCCGACTTCAATTTCAAACAGATACTTAGCAAACACGCCCGCATGATCCGATGAACCACGGCCCACAATCATCACAAAACGAGGATCAAAAGCACGCAGTTTTTCACCTAACTGTTGCATAAGATCGGCGTTAGCAGCTAACTGACCCGCAATCTTCTGTGGTGCGGTACGCGCTTCTTGTTCCATAATAGTGTTTGTCATGTTTTTTACCTTCAGATCTGATACTGATTCAGTTTTAGTACTCATGTGCTAAAACGACTTATTTATTAAACTGTTGCTGAATTAAATTGCTGCTGTGCGAAGTACATAGCGCCCAATTCTGGCGGCGCTAAAGTCTCAGAAATCTTTGCCACCACATCGCTACCAAGCCATGCCTGTAAAGGCTCAGCTAGGCCACCAATCATCGAGAAACGTACGGGGTTAAGCGTAAAGAGTTTTCGCGCCATTTCGCTAATATAATCAGCCCCTTCTTGTACTATCGCGATAGCAACTTGATCCCCGGCGTTAGCACAATCGAGCACGTTTCTCGCAAGTTGCGCATAACAACTTGAGGACTTGCCCGCGAGGTGCTCAACGATACCTAAGGCATCTTTTACCCCTAAATGGCTTAACAACATCTCAGTTAAGGCGGTCGGCGTGGCAAACCCATCGAGCGCGAGTAGCACATGCTCGGCAGCTTTTAGCCCTAGCCATGCACCACTGCCCTTATCACCCAACGCAAAACCATGGCCGCCAATGCTTAAACTAGCATCTCCGACATGGGCATAACCGCAGGAACCCGTGCCGGTAATAATCACGGCCCCATCGGCACCACGATGTGCACCAATACACGCGGTATGCAGATCTGTGGTGACATACATGGCGGCAAACGGATGTTGCCAGTTAACAACATCCTTATACAGGCGCGGCACATTGACACCCGCGAGGCCCAATCCCGCCACCAGCAAATGGCTATCAGTAGTTTTCATCCCGGCATCTAACAGAGCTTGATGCGTCGATGCTTCAATAGATGCAAATGTTTGTGCAAGACCATGCAGCGGATTAGCTCGCCCAGCAACACCTGTCCCTAAAACGGTACCGTCCGCAGTATAGATAGTGGCTCGGCACTTACTGCCGCCCCCATCAACACCGATAAACAGTTGTTGATCTTTTGTCTGGACTAACCCCATGACATCCCTCTTCATCTCTTAATGCAGCGCTACCGTTGCTTATACTTATGCCGTTAATACGACACTCAACTTTAGTTAACTCAATGTTACAGCAAAAATGACAGCGTTGTCATTTACTTTTTGAAGCAATTTCTAATCAAATGTCAGGCGAAAGAATTGACTGAAAGTGAAAAAGAAAAAGGCTGTATTTTTCTTTTAAAATACAGCCAGATACATAACAGATTAATTAACGATTAAGCTTCTGCCTTTGCGGATACCATCAGCAGCAATAGCACGGATCTCAACGGGCGCAGTTACCGCCTGCCCTGCTTGATAGGATTGCCATTGCCCACTCGCTTGTCGCCACTCAATCTTAAGTCCTGGATAAGCCACGTTGGCAAACAGTTTACCGTCACGGATCTCGGCGCCGATAGTCGGCACTCGGTAATCGATACCTGCCTTATCGAGTTTAATAAACTCCTTATGCCCTAATGTGTTGGCCATTTGCTGCCAAGATTGTGCCTGCGCGTCACGCATTGCCGCAGTAAAGTGCCCAGTGCTTTGGTTATATAATGCACCTTGATATTGGTAAGGCACTTCCCACTCTGCTTGATGCCAAGCACGCTCAGCCAGCATCAATAAACGCGGGAAAATCATGTACTCAACGGTATCGTTGCTGCGAATGGTTTCACTCCACAACTGCCCCTGTAAACCAGCAAAGTTTTTACCTTGCTCCCGTGGTCCAGATTTTTTGCCTTTCTCATCGGTTCTTGCCCTATCGTCGGCTTCAAAAGGCAGATTTTGCAAATCGGTCCACTGCTCCGCATTCGCCACTAAGTTATCCGGCATAAAGCTAAACACTTTGTGCGCGTTGGTGGCGCGGCTTGCCCAATAATAGCCATGCTCTTTAGGATCGGCTTCGTAGGGAAAATCAAAATAAAGCACTTCAGGATTAGAGAGCACCACATCCCAACCGTTGTTCACTTGCTGATTGGCATGCTCATATCCTTTATAGGCGATCACATCCCAAATATTGGATTGGACTTTAGCTGGCATATAGCTTGGGCGAACATGGCTCATGCCATCACTCCAACCTGCGGCTTCGATGCCTTTTTCCGCCAGTTGATTCGATATCCGCTCAATAAAGTAAGCGCCTAAATCCTCGATGGATTTCACGCCTTTATCGTTATTGGCCACAAAGGATAAACACTCAGGAGATTGCTTCCACGCCCCAGCGGTTTCGTCGGCGCCGATATGGTATCGAGTTAATGGTTGACCCGCGGCTTGGTGTAATTTGGCTATTTCATCAATCACTTTATCGACAAACTGATAGGTCGATTCCATACAGACGTTCAGGGTGTTGTCGTTGTAATACTGCACCGAAGAATACACAGTTGTATCAGCCGCATCCGACAACAAATAGGTTTTCGCCTCCGTAGGCTTACCTTGGGCGAGTAATTTACGATAACGCGCTTCCATGGATTTTATCGCCGCGCGGCTATGGCCAGGCATGTCCATCGAAGGGATCACTTGAATTTGGCGCGCATCGGCGTATTTGAGAATATCGATGTAGTCTTGTTTGCTATAGAAACCATTGACACTTGACTCCGCAACAGGCCCACTGCCAAGCTGCGGTAACAAACAGGTAGTTTCCTCAAGATCGTGGCAACGCTTACTACCAATATCGGTCAGTTCAGGCAGGCCATCAATCTCTAAGCGCCAACCTTCATCATCGGCCATATGCAGATGTAATTTGTTGAGTTTGTAAGCCGCCATTTGATCTATCAGCGCAAAAATCATCGCCTTACTGTGGAAATTACGGGCCACATCGATATGCATACCGCGGAATGGATATCTTGGGCTATCTTCAATAGTCATCGCATTTACGCGCAAATCCTGCACATCAATCAAACTGGCAAGCGATGATAACGCATAGGAAAATCCTGCCGCATCACCTGCGGCAACCTTGATACCATCAGGTTTGATATCCAGCAGATAACTGCTCTCTGCGCCTTGGCGCCAGCTCAGTTTCACCACTAAGCCTTGTTCTGACTCTTTAACGCCCAAACGTGCTAAGCGTTCAAGCGCCGCAGCCACTTGCTCGGTTTTAAAAGACTGATTTTCAGCGGATGGACTGGACACTGACGCGACATCTAATTTAATGCCAGAGGAGAGTGATACCGCTTTATCGTGAGAATGGATCGCGACTTTTTGCGGCGTTGGAATAATGGTATTGACCGCTAAGCTGGCATCTTCACTGACATTTTGGTTGTTGCTAAATAACTGTGCTGGCGTCGCAGGCACTAATTTATCCGCATCAGTGCGGCGATACTGTTTCACCATATCGGTGAACGGCTCAACATAGGGACGCACTTCCATTCGAGTCTCAGGATCTTGCTGCACTTGCGTGCTGGCAATCACCACTGGCGATAAATCCCCAGCAACGATGTAATAGTTTGGCATGGCATCGGTTTCGGACAGTTGCCAAAGCTCACCACGGAACCTTAAGGTCTTTTTAACCCCTTTGTTAAAACCGCTGAATGCCTCAGTAGGCGTTATCCGATAAAGATCGCCCTTGATATGAGTGATGGAAAACTCTTTGCCTTCAACCGATTGCACCGGACGCATCTGGCTAAAATAAATCGCCCAGTCGTGACCTTTGAGATCAACGCCAGGGACAAAATCAATTTCAGCCACAAAACAACGACCTTCAGCGGCGGCTTTATCACAGTTATTATCGGGCCTGTTAGTGAGCACGCGATAACTCACGCCCAAGGTATCCCCAAACTGCTGCAATTGCGCTTGGGTTAATGACGCAGGCGTGGCGAGCTCGGCTGAGCTTGGCACTGGCACATTTACTGTTTTAGGCGCTTGGCTGCAAGCACTTAAACCTAATGCAAATAAAATGGCGGTGGCGGCAATCGTTTTATTCATGATATTCCTTTTCTAGCTTCAGAAATGGCTACAATCTGAAGGAAGTTACTAACGTCCGCAGTCTTTCCCCTTGGTGAAACAGTCGCTCACTCGATTGTGCTAGATGCTCACTATCGAGAGAGGCTGAACCTGAGACATTGGCAAGATCATTTAATGTACGAGAAATCGCTTCGGTGACACAGGTTTGCTCCTGCGCCGCATGGGAAACTTCGATATTCATATTACTGATATTTGAAACTAAATCAGTCACTTTAGATAGAACGAGCTTAATTTCTTCCGAACGGTTGACCCCTTGATTGGAGAGAGTCTGACTCGATTGCATCACATTCACGGTTTCGGCTACACGGCTTTGCACCTGTTGGATCATTTTTTGGATTTCTCCCGTCGCCTGTTGAGTACGTTTAGTATTAATAGCGATGTCATTAGCACTGGCACTCAATTGACTGATGACTGTAACCACGGCTTCGGTTTCTTTGATCTGCGCAGGTACTTGGTGATGATTAGTGCGGAATACAGCCCCAAACGACTTGGCAAACTTAGCCTCATCAGTTTTACGAATAATTAATAATCTTTTACCAAGCAATCGCTTAAACAGCAGGATCCGCACGGGGAACATGGTTTCCTCAAGCTCCTTGGAAGTCATACTCTCAAATACGTCAACAGTGCCAGCAAGTGCTTCTTCCGCATTGCGTTTAGGGTTCATCTGTGTCGACATTTGCTCAACTTCATATACTTTGCCAAAGCGGTGTAGCGCCTCTTTGAGTAGATTGAACAGCCAAGTTTGTTGAATCGTGGTCATGATTTTAGTGGGGGAAGCGCGGCTTGCAGATAATGTGTTAGCGTTTACAGCAGCGGACGGGACGTTGATAGCATAAGTCGCGGTAAAAGTGGTCGAGAGTAATCTAGCCAAAACAGGCATCACAAAAATGACCCCAAACCTATCCATGGAGAGTGTAGTGCGCTGAATCTGGATATGAAATGCCATGCGCAGCATTGCAACCATTTGCGTGACCATAAATCGCAGCCTCTTATTGCTGGATTATCCAGCGAGTTTTTTATTTATTAATGCCGCTAGCTTGTGCAAATCCCTACAGCCTTGTTCTAGCTAAAAAAATGGCTGGGCACTGCTTACAGTACCCAGCCAACGCTAGTTTCTGGGGAGAGACTATAAAAAATGTTAAAGACAAACGTACCGCCGCCCGACCAGCAATACTTCTGCCAAACACATGAATAAGGAGACCTCATCCTCTTCATGCAGACCTTACTAAACAACGAATCACACAAGCAGATGACAGCGTTGTCATTCATTAAATTACACAAGAAAGAACAGGATTTCTACATTTTTTTGACAATTATTATTGCCTTTTTAGATAACATAAATTTATCACTTAAATATCATACACTTATATTTTATTCTTTTATTTCCCCAACTATGTGACAACGTTGTCTTTGACTGATAACATAAACGCAACAATTCACATATCACACTCTGTCACCATTAAAAAAATGCTCTCATTTGTCCCGACCTTTAAACGTAAAAATACTTTTAGCGGCCAATATTATCGATCGTTAACGATACTGTTCCTTCTGTTAAGCGCATGGATATTGTGGTTTATCCAGTTCACCCAACCAATTGAGTTAATTAAAGAATATGGCAAGTTTGTTTTTTTAGGGGTTACAGGAGCTATCTTTGCCAATTCAACGGGTGCTGGTGGCGGAGTCATTTTTATCCCAGTGTTCTCTAGTTTAAATTTTACTGAAACTCAAAGTGTTTCGACGTCTTTTATGATCCAATGTTTTGGCATGACTGCGGGCGCGATTTCATGGTCAAGATATTATCAACTGCATCATATGGATAAAACTTGGTATGGCTTTATTCCAAGTATCTTGCTTTGTGCGTGCTTTTCAGTACTTGGCCTTTGGAGCAGCGAGTTATGGCAACTGACTTCGCCCTCTTCTCTCCATACAAGTTTTAGTCTCTTCTCTATCGCACTTGGAATAGCGATCATTTTCAGCAGTCAACGCCGCAATCTGCAAAGTAATAGCCTTAAATCCATAGACTATTTTTGTTTAGCGGTTATTGGTTACTTTGGTGGGATCGTCACCGCTTGGTTGTCTGTTGGTGTGGGTGAACTGATTGTAATCTATCTGATGTTACGGGGTATCTGCGCCAAGATGGCCGTCGCGGTTGGCGTTGTGGTATCAGCCATAACTGTTTGGTCGGCAAGCCCAATACACGTGTTTTCCTACAATAGTCATGCTTTATATGAATTAGTACTATTTGCAGGACCTGGTGCGATTATCGGAGGATTGTTAGCCCGCAAACTGGCGTTATTTCTCTCAGTCAAAACCTTAAAACTGTTTTTTGCAAGTTGGATTATTTTGACTGGGAGTGTGATGCTAGCAAACTAAATAATCCAATTACATAGTTCGTTTTAATATTATTAAAACAAACTATGTAAAATTGAGTTTACTTTTCCATCACCAAATCAATTAAACTTAATGAGCAAAGGTGCGCGTAAATAGCCGAATAGAGGCCACGCTTAGCAAAATCAAGCAATATCGTATCGTCTAACTCCTGCAGTTTCCCTTCATCTATTGTATATATTCCATCAATATTAGTTTTAGTGCCATCAAGTGAAGTAACTGTTAATGTTCGTGGTTGTAACAGTCCATGATTGAGTAGCACTTTGATAAAGTACTTTGTCATCTCATGATAACTAGCCTGCAAACTCGCCAATTCAAGTTTTTTTGATAAATAGGTCGTTTGTTTTCCTGATTCATCAAATAAACGATGCGCTTCATGTTCTGCCACAGATGAATTATTAATATCGATACCTAAGATAACCTTGTCGTTATCTACATAGCTCATTCCAAATGGATACAATTGAACTTGAATAGGTAAGTATCGAGATTGCCACTGGCCGTTTTTGAGTAACATATTGGTATTCGGCTTGAGTGCAGTAATCGCAATTGAGAGAAACTCTCCAGTTTGAGCATTTTTTGTAAAAACAATCGGAAAACTGGTCGCAGCCGACATAAACTCTTGAACCTGAAGAGGCAGCATATGCATGGTCTCAAAAAGGCTGTAATCAACTTTATCCCCAATCGCTAAATTTTTATGACTTGCGTCATTTAAAGGCACAAATTGTGTTTTCATTTTTATTTTTCCTTTTACACACTAAAGTAAAGTACTCAAATAGATTGCAAGCCATAAGTAAAAATCTTATCAATCAATTCTCTATGTTCAGGTAACCCCTCTAACATCTGACGCTTCACATTCGACATGTTACTCATATAAGCATTCAAATTAGCTTTTGCGACTAAACCTCTATCATGCGCTTGAGTCGGATATTTCATCCCATAAAGAACATATAAGTAATTGTCTAAGTTGAACACCTCAAACTTTGAGGGGAAATCCTCTGCAATAGGACTAAATGACTTCCACATGTTAAGCCGCTCTTTTAACGGCTCAGGAATTGTCTCTTCACGCTGATTATCAAGCCAAAATGCCGAGTCAGTTCTATCTGACAAACAATAATGCAATTTGGCAAATTCAACGACCCGCTCCCATGCATAGCCCAAGGTATCATTAAACCGCTTTGCCAAATAATCAACATCATCTATATTCGCAGGGAAACGTTCAGCGAGAAATCGAGCTGAAAAGTCCGTTAATAAAATAGAAGTCGCTTCTATGGGCTCTAAAAAGCCCTGCGCCAGCCCTAATGCAACGCAGTTTTTGACCCAAAATTGCTGACGATAGCCGACAGTCATTGGAATTTTACGATGGGGAATATCAGCAAGTTTACCACCAAGATAATGGTCAAACTTTCGCTCAGCTTCAGCTTGATTCATATGCACAGATGAATATACAAATCCTGTACCGCGGCGCTGGGTAAGTGCAATATCCCAAATCCATCCGGCTTGATGTGCTGTTGCTTTAGTATAAGGAGGAATAACATCAGCAGGCTGGGTCGGAATTTGCGCAACTAATGCCGTATCAATAAAAAGTTGCTGCGCTTTACTGATAAATGGCACTTTTAATGCCTTGGCTAACAAAATAGATTCAAAGCCACTGCAATCAATATAGAAATCAAAAGATAGATTCCCCTGCTCAGTCTGCAATGACTCGATAGCGCCATCGACACCTAAACACACGTCGTGTACTGTCGTTAAAATATGCTCTACATTAAATTTCTCAATGGCATTTTTAGCGAGTAATTTGGCAAATTTTGCCGCATTGAGGTGATAGGCATAGCCTAAAACACCAGCATATTCTGGCGTAGTAATGAGCTTTGGTGCTTTAGCAACTTCGCAAACTAAATGCTGTGGGGAAACAAAATCGGCAAAATATCCGCTTTGTTCGGCCAACCAAGCCGATACAGCTTCACCTTGGTGTAAATTAATGATATCGAATAGATGATGATAGAAATTATGCTTGCCGTGACGGGTTTGATCTAACCAGTTCACAAATTTAATCGACTGTTTAAACGTGACATCGCAGGTTCGAATAAACTCTGACTCACTGATACCAAAACTCTGTAATGATTTTCGAATCGAAGGCACTGTACCCTCCCCGACACCAATAATTGGAATATCAGGAGATTCAATCACTGAAATAGATAAGCCGGGACGTCCCCTTAACACCCGACCTAAATGATTTGCCGCTAACCAACCTGAAGTCCCGCCCCCTATGATAGCTATTTTTTTGATTGTCATACCTAGCCTCTAATTTGGAGAAACCTGAGTTTATTATTAAATTTATTGATAATAAAAAGCCTAGCGAATGCTAGGCTTTTTAAGCAGTTTATTAAATTAGAAACGTAGCGTCATTCCTAATTTATAACGCGCTTCACCATCAAAATTCCATGCAGGGTAACCATCTTTCAGTTCTGGTTTTACTTCTGCAGAACCCGGTGCCACACCAAGTTGTACACTGTCTTCTTCCAGTAAGTTAACCACTTCAAAGGTTACACCTAAGTAATCAGTGATATTGTAGCTAGCACTTAAATCCAGCGTGCCATAGGCCTGGTGTTCACGGTTACCATAAAAACCAGGAAGCTCACGGATCATATATTCAGAACGCCAGTTATAGGCTAAGCGTGCACTGAAATCATCCATCTCATAGTAACCGACTAAGTTTACGGTATGCTTTGATGAATCAGAGAATACACTGACTAGATCAGGATAGTTTTCAGCTGGAGCATCTGAATCAGCAAATGTGTAGTTAGCTGAGTAACCAAAACCATTTTCAAAAGCATCTTGTAATTGCAATTCAATACCACGAATTACACCACCACTACCGTTTGTTTTGGTCGATTTAGTCCAATTATCCACCTTTGAGTCAGGATCAACAATGCCGATTTTTTGATCCAATATCTGTTCTGATGTGACAAATGAACTAATGTCCTTTAAGAAATAGGTTGCAGCTAACAAACCATCAGCACTGAAATACCATTCGATACCTAAATCAGCTTGCGTGGCTTTAAAAGGAGTCAGAGCGATGTTACCAGTATTAACCACTTCATTATTAGCAGTACCATCTGCGTACCCCGCTAATGCTGAAGATGCAAACATATCACCATAATTAGGACGAGAAATAACCTGAGCAGCAGAAGCACGCAGAATCACATCTGAAGCGAGATCAAAGGCAACGTTTATACTCGGTAATACATCATCATAATCTGCAGATAGAGTGCTTAATTCATCAGCATAAGAACCATCAGCTTTCAATTTATAATAATCTGACGATGCATCAGTCGAAATATAACGTAAACCAAAGTTACCGCGTACGCCTTCAGCATCAAAGTTAGCCATGACGTACATAGCTAAGTTTTCTTCGTTAATGGTACCGTATCCAGACTTATAAACAGTACCATCTGTCGAGAAACCATTGATTGCAGCATAAGCATCATTAATCATCGCATCTAAGTTAGGCTTAGGGAGTGTAAAGCCTGCTCCTGAAGATACGGTTCCAGAATAATAAGCACTTGCATCTTTCTCAGCTAACCCAGCTTTTAAAATTGCAGGTAAGGTTTCTTGAGTAACATCATGGTCAGCCCAACGAAGACCCGTTTTAACAGAACTGATTGCCCCTAACTCAACGGGCACTGTGATATCAAACTGTGCATAAGTCTCTTCATCTGAGTTTGGTTGCTTTTTCAAGGACCAACCCGCAGGAGAGAGTTTGCCTTTAAAATCTTCTGGTCCAAAATGCTTATTCGCAATATCAATTTTAATGACATCACCTGTAGCATCATAGGTACCAGCATAATCTGCAGCATCGCCTAACCAAAAGCCATAGTTAGACGTGAGTTCAGTACCGCCCTCTGATTTAGTATTACCGACACGGCCTTCCAGTTTATAAGACTCGGCATCGTATTTAAAATCGAAATCAACTGTTTTTGAGTCCATGCTGGCAACACGAGCCCAGGTTTGTGCCCAACCAGGGTTTGCATCTTTGCCATCGCGACGATAAAAAATACAGGTGCCAGACGCATTTTTCTTTTCACATGCAGCATTTTTATCATCTGGGAACATAGTAAATAACGAAGTGTTAGCGTTATTTGCTGACATATCCAGACTCATCAAGTTTAAGCCAAACTCTAAACTTTCTGTTGCCCGATATTGTAGCGCTGCATTAATCGCTGTACGTTCACGCTCTTGTTCAAATGTGGTTGGAACAATTTCCCCCCAACCTAATAGAGACTCAACGCCATTACGTTGATAATCTGTCATCGAATTGGCTGCAGACAACAGTAAACCAAAATTTTCCGCTTCATTCTTCCAACTGTATAAGCCGGAAAGCTCAGGATCTGTTTGCTCCGATACAGTTCCATAATCGCCTTTGGCGCTAAGAAAAACAGTATTGGCATCTAAATCCAGTGGCTTGCGAGTTTTCACAATAACAGTGCCACCAATACCGCCTTCCGCGATATCAGCTTGAGATGACTTATAAACCTCAATACCACCGACCATTTCTGGCGGTAATAAGCTGTAATTGAAACTGCGATCGATAGCTTGCTGATCATACCAACCTGTAGAGGCGACAGAATGACCATTAAGTAAAGTGCTTGTCAGTTGGCTAGAGGCGCCACGAATAGAGACTTGCTGACCTTGGCCGAATTGGCGGTTTACCGCAACACCTGGAATACGGCCTAAAGACTCACCCACGTCACCGTCAGGAAATTTACCAATATCCTCAGCGGTAACAGCATCAACAACAGAATTTGAAAAACGCTTTTCATTAACAGAGGCTTTTAATGAAGCACGCATACCACGCACTTCAATCTTTTCAATATTTTCTGGAGCAGCTGCAGTGGCTTCGGCCTCAGCAGCGACAGCACTGATTGAAACAGCGCTGCCGAGTAGAATAGCAATGTTTGTAGCTAGTACACTTTTCTTAAAGGATGATGGTCGCATCTCGTTTCCCTTCCATAACTTTATTATCGTTTTAGTATTCATAACCATTCCGATGGAATGACAACGCTGTCATGTCTAGAGCAAACATTACACAATAATTAACAGCCTTGCCACAACAAAATAACTCTGGACGAAAAAAAATGTCATAAAACTGACTTTCGCGGGTTCAAAATGGAATATATTCAAGTAAAAATAATCACTTAAATAACATGATGTAAAATTACAACTTATAACGGTGTGTTAACAGTTGAAAAATGCCGCAGTTTGTAACAATTGAGCATTGCCATAAGGCATAAATGCTCGCACTATAAGCAATATAATAAAAGTTAACCGACAAGGTTGTCGGCTTGTAAATTGTGCTTAAAGGATTTAGGTTCATCAATCCAGTAGCCCTTCACAAATTCGAATAAAGAGTTTTTAGAACAATGAAAGTCACTATCAACGACGTAGCTAAATATGCTGGAGTGTCAATCAAGACGGTTTCCCGCGTAACCAATAATGAACCTTCAGTGAAACAAGCCACAGTTGATAAGGTGAACGAGGCCATCAAGGTATTAAACTACCAACCCAACCTAGCAGCGAGAAATCTTGCAGGCACAAAATCCTATGCTATTGGTTTTATTTATGATAACCCGAACGCTTATTACATTATTGATATGCAAAATGGGATTTTATCGGCATGCAAGGATAAAGGCTATGAGCTCGTTATTCACCCTTGTAATGCTAAATCAGATACAATTTGCGATGAGCTGACTCAGCTAGTGAAATATTCTAGGCTCGCGGGTTTAGTATTAACACCGCCACTTTCAGAAGATCCAAAAGTGCTTAAATCCCTCAACGAAATCGATGCAAATTATGTCCGCATTATTGCTGGCGAGGGGATTATAGAGCCAGATGGTCTCACCATTTTAGTAAATGACAAATCTGGTGCAGTTGAAATAACCCAGCATTTGATTGATTTGGGGCATAAAAATATCGCCTTTTTGAGTGGTGATTTGCACCACGAATCCACAAAGGAACGGTTACTAGGTTATAAACAAGCATTAACAAAAAACCATCTAATTCTGAATGAAAATTACATAATTGAAGGGAAATACTCATTTGAATCAGGGGTAGAAGGCGCAAATACCCTGATAAAACTTAAAAACCGCCCTACCGCTATTGTTGCTTGTAACGACGAAATTGCTGCAGGAGCACTTTTTGCCGCACGTTTAGCAGGGCTTGATATTCCTGGCGACTTGTCGATTGTAGGATTCGAAGATAGCCCATTTTCACGCCAAACTTGGCCAAAACTCACAACAGTTCATCAACCGAATTCTGAAATTGCCCAAGTCGCAACAGAGCTATTAATTGCTAAACGTCGTGAGCAAGATGCAAAGTTTGCAAAAACATTTACACCAGAGCCCGTTATTCGAGACTCTTCGGCTTCACCTAAGCACTAGAGCGTGTTGACGTTTTAAGAATATTTTTGCGGCAATGTGGCGAACGTTAATCTCAGAGAAATCCATAGGGGTGTCGTTATTCTTCATACGCGAATACTAACTCAGCAGGAATGCCTTAACTGTATCAATACACCTTAACTAAGAAATGCCACGATAAAGAACAAAATAGAGAGCAATGCTCTCTGTTTTGTTCTTTATGATTGATTAGTGTAATTTCAGCTTTGGCCTTTGCCATTTAAGCAGCTTTTGCGCGATTCGATAGATGATTGCGGAAAACCAACCATAAAGACTCGCTAAGTGCCTTTGATATAGAGAAATATACATAAGCCTTGCAATATGCCCTTCGACAAAGAAAGTGCCTGAACGCAAATTCCCCATTAAATTACCCACAGCCGAAAAGCGGCTTAAGGAGACTAAGGAACCATAATCTTTATATACAAAAGGCTTTTCAACCTTACCCTGTAATCGGTTCACTATATTCTCATATAATGTATCCGCCATCTGCGCAGCGGCTTGAGCGCGAGGAGGCACTGGTTGACCAGAGTCTAGGATCAATAAAGCACAATCCCCAAGCGCATAAATATCTTGTTGACCTTTAACCCGCATACAAGCATCCACTTCGACTTGATTTCGAGGCGTAATGGGTAACTTAGAAAAATTTTGGAAGGCTTTTGGCCCCTTTACTCCCGCCGCCCAAACCTTAAGACCGGCCTCGATCATATCGCCGTCTTGAGTGATAAAGCCATCACGAGTCACTTCTTTCACTTGTACGCCAATATGTAATCGAATACCTATTTTATCAAGCACTGCTTGCGCTCTCGCACTTACCCGCTCTGGCAGTTGCGGAAGAATCTTGGGTGATGCTTCAATCAGATGTACATCAAGATGATGTTTCGAGATATTGAGATAACCATATTCTTTAACTGATTCAATCACATGATGAAGTTCAGCGGCTAATTCAACGCCAGTTGCGCCAGCGCCAACAATGCCTATACTGACTTTCTCTTGTGTTTCATTGAGTTGTAACAAGGCATCCAAGAGCTTTTGATGAAATAGGTTAGCGTTATCTAAGCTATCAAGGAAAATACAATGTTGTTCTGCACCAAGGGTGTTAAAACTATTTGAGACGCCACCTAAAGCAAGCACTAAAAAATCATATTCAATCTGACGAGGCTCAAGCACTAATTCCCCTGAATCACTATAAACCGCTGCAAGTCGAATTGTCTTAGTATCGGGGTCACACTGTTCTATCTCTCCACGAAGATACCGATATCCGTTCTTAAGACCATGATCTCTATAAAGTAATCCCTCAATAGATTGATCAATCACTCCCACAGCAACTTCGTGTAATTTCGGCTTCCAAATATGAATAGGGCTTTTATCAATTAAGCAGATATCAACGACATCACTTCCACCTAACTTGCGACCTAACTTAGAGGCAAGCGCTAAACCCGCCGCGCCACCGCCCACAATCACTATTCGCTTAGTAGCCAAAATAACAACCTCAACAAACTCATGTAAGTGGCTAAGTTATACCATGGAACAGATAAGAGATAACTACTTTAGTCTAACTAAACAGGCAATTTTGCATTAAAGATATTTCAGGAACGATAAGACTTAATAAGTCATACGATAAAATTTAAGCAGCAAAAAGGGCCCTCAGGCCCTAATTTACAAAAGCACGAGCTTAAACCGCTTCTTCGTTTTCTTCACCAGTTCGAATCCGGATAACCCGCTCAACATCTGTCACAAAAATTTTACCATCGCCAATTTTACCTGTACGGGCAGTTTCAACAATAACATCTATTGCTTGATCGACTAAATCATCTTGGATCACGAGCTCAATCTTAACTTTGGGTAAAAAATCAACCATATACTCAGCACCACGATAAAGCTCAGTGTGCCCTTTCTGACGGCCAAAGCCCTTAACTTCCAGCACTGTCATCCCAGTGATCCCTATCTCAGCAAGTGACTCGCGCACATCATCTAATTTAAAAGGCTTAATAATGGCTTCAACTTTCTTCATCAAACATTCCTCGGCGCTTGCTTACACATAATCAAACTGAATACCGCTAGCTTACACGGGGTTAAGGCATTATTGAAGCATAGGCAGCACTTTACTCATAAAACACAGTTTCTTTAAAACGATTCTTAGCACGTAAAATTCTAAAAAAATACGCCACAAATTTAGTCTCACATTTTATACTTACGATTAGCTGTTAAAGATTAAGTCTGCCTGCAGGACGCAGGGCCCTTACAACAAGGAAGTGCTATGAAACCTCATCAATACGGCTTTAGCCTAATAGAACTCATAACAACATTATCCGTCTCTACACTCCTCATCACGATAGGGGCGCCAACTTATACTGACATCACTGACCATATTAGAGCAGATTCTAATATTAAAACGATTCAACAGACATTCGTATTTGCACGTAATACCGCAATCAACTATGGCTATAGAGTAACAGTTTGCCCCTTAGTCGATGGCCAATGTACAGAGGATTGGCAACAAGGAATTTCTGTTTTTACTGATTCAGGAACTGTTGAAACGCTCGATCTCAATGATAAAGTGATTAAGACTTTAGATGGATTCGATGGGAGAGACTTTATCAAATACAACCGAAGTTCAGTTAAATTTCAACCAGATGGGTTAGCTTCAGGCAGTAATGGTACCTTTAAATATTGTCCACGGACAATTGATAACAAAAACTCTAAAGCCGTTATAGTCAATCAAGCCGGACGGGTTCGCCTCTCAACGGCTAGAAATATCGACTGTAAATAACTGATTAACAAAATTATGCTAGCACGCATGGTGTCGAACACTGCCAAGTTCTGAACGCTCCACTGCTGTATTACTGTATATAGGTGCAGAGGGAGAACGTTCAATCTTCTGTA
>NZ_JACSDI010000022.1 GCF_022410515.1 Shewanella cutis
TGCATCAGGCTGATGAATCTTAATTCGATTGGTTTTCGAATAGTCCTTGTTATTAGATTCTGCGTTCATCGTGACAGCCTTTTACTGCTTTAATATTGGACGAAAACTGGCTTATTATACCCATATTACTAATGGTTATTCACTTATGTTGGACTAAAAGATGAAAGGTTGGATCATATTAGCGCTCCTTTGTGGTGCATTATATTACTTATACACAGAAACCGACAAACTAGATGCACCTATAGCTAAAACAGAAGAAATGGTTCAGAAGATAGAAAGTAAAGTGAGTTCAGCAATGGGCACTCAAATAATTAAAATGGATCAAAATCTAACAAAGGTCCGCAAGGATATATTAGAGCGCCTCTCTGCCGCCGAAGTTGAAGAATTTAATAAAATCCCACTTACCGAAGATGGCATTGCCGATTTTAAAGAGAGCTACTGCGGCACTAATGCAGTTGAGCATTCTACTTTTAGCCAAGACAACTTGCTGTTTATCTGCGACAACCTCTAATCACACTCCAGAGACAAGCGGAATTTGGCATCCAATCTAAGCGTAACGCTTAGATTGACCAACTGCATTATTCCGCCTAGCCTCAGAGCTTCAACAACATAGGCCTTATATCATGACTCAACCAGTATCAGACACTTTCGATCCTACATTGTGGGATGAAGTCAGCGGATTTAGCTTCACCGATATTACTTACCATAGAGCCAAAGCCCACGGCACTGTACGTATCGCCATCAATCGACCTGATTGCCTCAATGCCTTCCGTCCAACAACAGTCGATGAGTTATATATCGCCCTCGATCACGCTCGCCAATGGTCCGATGTTGGTTGTGTCTTACTCACAGGCAACGGTCCCTCAGCCAAAGGTCAATACTCGTTTTCCTCCGGTGGCGATCAACGCATTCGTGGTAAAGATGGTTATAAATATGAAGGCGCAGAGGAAGGCAAAGCCGATTTAGCTAGGATGGGGCGTTTACATATCCTCGAAGTGCAAAGATTAATCCGCTTTATGCCTAAAGTGGTTATCGCAGTTGTGCCAGGGTGGGCAGTTGGAGGTGGCCATAGTTTACATGTTGTCTGCGACTTAACCTTAGCCTCTAAGGAACACGCCATATTCAAGCAAACCGATCCTGATGTCGCGAGCTTCGACTCTGGCTACGGCAGTGCTTATCTTGCCAAGATGATTGGTCAAAAACGCGCCCGCGAAATTTTCTTCTGCGGTTTTAATTACAGTGCCGATGAAGCCTTTGCCATGGGCATGGTGAATAAATCGGTTCCCCATGCTGAACTCGAAGTCGAAGCATTAAGATGGGCCAAAGAGATTAACTCTAAATCCCCAACAGCGATGCGCATGTTGAAGTACGGTTTTAACATGACCGACGACGGCATGGTTGGCCAGCAACTGTTTGCCGGTGAAGCAACACGTTTAGCCTATGCCAGTGCAGAAGCCCAAGAAGGGCGTGATGCCTTCCTCGAGAAACGCGATCAAGACTTCTCTGCCTTCCCTTGGCATTACTAATCGAAGCTGATTGCCATATAAAGCCCTCATTGGAGGGCTTTATACTTTTTAACGCTTATAGATAGAAAAAACCGTTTAAACTAATCTCAAAATACGGGTTTAAATTTTAATGAGAATTGTTATCATCTAATCATTCCCAAAAGGGGCTAAAATTAGAGGATAGAATCATGACCAAGACACTTACTTTTGCCGTATTACATTTCACCGTTGCTTTTACTGTCACTTATTTATTAACAGGCAGTGTGCTTGTTGGTGGGGCAGTCGCATTAGTAGAGCCCGCGATAAACACTGTAGTGTTTTATTTCCACGATAAAGTATGGAAACGTTTAGAAGCAAAAAAGCAACACGCGCTTGATGCGATAACAGCTTAATAGCCTAAGCCACCAGCAAATAACTCTAATTAAGCCCCAATAAAAAACCGCCTAAGTGGCGGTTTTTTATTGGCTTTGATTTATTCCACCGTCACCGATTTAGCAAGGTTGCGCGGTTGATCCACATCTGTGCCCTTAATTAAGGCAACATGATACGAGAGCAACTGTAATGGGATAGTGTAAATCAGCGGTGCCATAAAGATATCGCAGTGTGGAACCGGGATAACCTTCATGGTTTCGTCAGACTCGAACTCCGCATCCACATCGGCAAACACATACATTAAACCGCCACGGGCACGCACTTCTTCAACGTTAGATTTCAGCTTTTCTAATAATTCGTTGTTTGGTGCCACCACGATGACGGGCATATCGGCATCAATCAAGGCCAGAGGGCCATGTTTTAATTCGCCAGAAGCATAAGCCTCTGCATGAATGTAGGAGATCTCTTTAAGTTTTAGCGCGCCTTCCATCGCAATCGGGTATTGATCGCCACGGCCAAGGAATAGCGCATGGTGTTTGTCAGCAAAGTCTTCTGCCAGCTCTGCAATCGCACCATCTAAGCCTAATGCTTGCTCCACTTTAGCGGGCATAGACTGTAGGCTTTGGGTGATCTCGGCCTGCATTTGCTCTGACATGCCATTATGTCGACCGATCACCGCCGTTAACATTAATAAACCCGCTAATTGCACGGTAAAGGCTTTAGTTGAAGCAACGCCAATTTCGGCGCCTGCTTTCATCATGTACGCCATATCTGACTCACGAACTAAGGAAGAGCCAGGCGCGTTACAGATGGTCAGTGTCGCTTTATAGCCCATTTCTTTGGCTAGGCGCATCGCTGCCAGCGTATCGGCAGTTTCACCGGATTGAGAAATAGTCACCAACAGGCTATTGGGGAATAAATGCGACTTACGGTAGCGGAATTCGGAGGCGATTTCGACATTACAAGAAACGCCAGCCCAATCCTCTAACCAATAACGCGCCGCCATGCCCGCATGGTAGCTAGTACCACAGGCAATAATCTGTACGTGCTTGATATCTTTTAAGAACTCAGCGGCATTATCACCAAAGGCCGTGTCCAGCACTTGCTTGTTAGCGATGCGACCTTCGATAGTGCGTGTCAGTGCCAATGGCTGCTCATAGATTTCTTTGAGCATATAGTGGCGATATTCGCCTTTGTCGCCAGCATCATGGGTGATTTCTGACTCTTTAACTTCGCGCTCAACTTTATTGCCATGCACATCGAAAATGCTCACGGTGCGACGAGTCACTTCGGCCACGTCACCTTCTTCTAAAAAGGCGAAAGAGCGGGTGACAGGCAGCAGTGCCAGTTGATCGGAGGCGACAAAGTTTTCACCTAAACCAAAACCAATCACTAATGGGCTGCCTGAGCGCGCGACAACCATGCGCTCGCTGTCGCGGCGGTCAATCACCACAGTGCCATAAGCGCCTTCGAGTTGTTTAACCGTGGCTTGCACCGCGGCCAGTAAGGTGTCGTGGGTTTTTAATTGGTGATGAACTAGGTGGCAAATCACTTCAGTATCGGTATCAGAGCTGAAGTGGTAGCCGTGTTCTTTAAGCATTTCACGCAGTTTATGATGGTTTTCGATAATGCCATTGTGCACAACGGCAATATCGCCTTCAGATAAATGTGGGTGAGCATTGCGCTCGCTTGGCTCACCGTGGGTAGCCCAGCGCGTATGCGCAATGCCAGTGCCACCCGCTAATGGGTCGGTTTCGAGTGCAGTAGAGAGCTCCTGCACTTTACCCACGCGGCGCGTGCGATTGAGTTCGCCATTGTGGATAACGGCAACACCTGCGGAGTCATATCCACGATATTCTAAACGACGTAAACCTTCGACCAGAATTTCAGCCACATCCCTTTGCGCCACGGCGCCAACGATTCCGCACATAGTTTTTACCTATAAATGAAAAATAAAAATGAAGTTATTTTAGTCATTTGCTCTGACTTATCACGGGCAAATGCCTAAGGCGAGTAGGGCGCTAAGATGACTTTCACGCCTTGCTCGGTAATTTGGTTAAGGGCGCTCTCTTCGATGCGCGCATCGGTGACTAACACGCTAATTTGCGACCACGGCAATTCTAAATTAGGGATCCGCTTGCCTATTTTGTCCGAATCCACCATCACGATGACTTCGCGGGAAACCTCAGCCATCACCTTACTTAAACCTGTCAGCTCATTAAAGGTGGTGGTACCACGTTCAAGATCAATACCGTCGGCACCGATAAACAGTTGGTCGAAGTTGTAGGAGCGTAATACCTGCTCGGCGACTTGGCCTTGAAAGGATTCAGAATGCGGGTCCCAGGTTCCACCTGTCATCAATAGGGTCGGCTCATTTTCAAGCTCATGAATTGCATTAGCTAAATGCAGGGCATTGGTCATGACCACCAGCCCACGTTTATGGTTGAGTTCAGCAATCAAGCCAGAGGTGGTGGTACCGCTATCGATGATGATGCGATTGTGATCTTTAATCAGCTGCGCCGCAGCTTTAGCAATGGATAACTTATTAGGCGCAATCTTGGCAGAAAACTGTTGCGTGACTTCATCAGGTATAGCCACAGCACCACCGTAGCGGCGTAGCAGCAGTCCGGTTTTTTCAAGTTCGGCCAGATCTTTACGAATAGTCACTTCTGAGGTTTCGAAACGTAATGACAACTCATCGACACTCACTTCACCCTGTTCATTCAGGATGCTAATGATACTGTGGCGTCGTTGCTGTGTGTTTCGTTTATTCATAAAACCTTTCAGTTAAGTTTCGAATCGAAAGATATATTATAAAGAAACGAAACTTTTTTGCTAGTATTCGAAAGATAATTTCGAATCAAGATGGGTAGCCTTTAAGTTGGATTAATTAACTTTATGAAAAATAATAAAAAAGCAGTTAACCCAAAGGTAAACTGCTTTAATTGTATGAAACTTAAAAGGGGAGCTGAGCTTAAAACTTAGCCTCAAGCGCCACACTGAAGTTACGATCTTGGCCAATAGTGACCATCTTATCGCTACCACCATCTAAGTATTCAGTATCAAATAGGTTTCTCACGTTTGCACGGATGCTAACTTCTTTACCCATAATATCCATAGTATAGGCAGCACCAACATCAAAACGGACGTAACCATCTTTGGTGATAGTGTTAGCAGTATCAGCAAAACGCTCACCAACGTAGATAGCACCAAAGTTCATCGCAAAGTTGTCAGTTACTTCGTAACGAGTCCAGATATTGGCCGACCATTCAGGGGCATCGATAGGCGTTTTACCTTCGCGAGCATCACCCGTCTGATATTCAGCATCTAAATACATCATAGATGAAGTCACAAACCAGCTATCTCCAATTTTGCCTTGGGCACCCATTTCAAAACCACGGTGCTTTTGCTCACCGCCTTGGGTAGTGATATCAGTATAATCACCAATAGGTGTTGGCAATTTCTCAGAAATGGTGATGTTTTCAAGTGTGATATCAAATACCGCTGCCGTTAGCAGCAAACTATCGTCAAACAGTTCCCACTTTGTTCCCACTTCATATTGAATACCGTATTCAGGCTTTAGGTTAAGTTTGTTATTGATATCGTATTCGTTATTCACTGCACCTTGTGGGGTGAAGCTTTTTGAATAGTTGACATAAATACTGCCATTATCCATAGGCGAATAAATCACCCCGAATTTTGGCGATACGGCATAGCTATTTTCCCCTTCACCGTCTTTTTTCTGCTCGTCATAACGCACACCTGCAAGCAATTTCCATTGTTCGTTGATGGTCATTAAATCTTGCAGATAGAAACCGTAGTATTTGTATTCGCTTGGAGCACTTAATTTACCCTGGTGGTAATCAAGGTCAGGCTGAACAACCGGTTGTCCAGGGATCACTGTTTGAGTTGCGCCACGGGCGATTTGTTGCTGGTAGAAGTAATCTAAATAGTTGGCACCAATAAGGAATTGATGTTCCAAGCCTGCTAATTCAAACTCACCCGTAAAATCAACATAAGCAGTTTTATGCTGCCAATCGTCATATCGATCAAAAGGCTTGATGCTATACCCCTTGGTGAAGGGATCTGCCGAATAAACCGGAGCTGAATCGAAACGTTGGCGATTAAACTGTTGATCGTTGTAACCGACTTTAACTTTCCAGTCGTTACTCATTTGCCAAGTTAGATCAGCACCTAAATTTGAGACGGTATTATCGGTAAAGGCCCAAGGCGCATCCCATACAGTTTTACGCTCGCCAATCACATTACCTTGTTTATCTAACCAACCACCCGCATCGATGCCCGCTTTATCTTGGGTATGGTCGTACTTAACCGATAACAGAACATCATCACTGATATCAAATTCTAAGTTTAAGTAACCCAGCCAACGATCACGCTCTTGGTTTTCATTAGTAGTTGAATATTCGCGCCAGTATTTAGTGTCTTGTTTGACTAACACACCACGATAACGAATGCTCTGCGCTTCGTTTAAGCTACCACCCGCATCTAACTGCGCACGGGTAGAGCCGTAGCCATCAGTATCAAATCCTAAATCGAGCATTGAATCATAGGTCGGCTTTTTGGTGACCATATTCACTAAACCGCCAGGACCGGATTGACCATACAGCATACTTGAAGGGCCTTTAAGTACTTCTACCTGCTGCAGCGTTTCGATAGGTTGAACGTAATGAGACCATTGCTGGTGGCCATTGATGAGATAACCATTACCGGAATCGAGTTCGAAGCCTCGGATACTGAAGACTTGACGGTTCCAACGGGTGGTTCCCGCTGTCACACTTGAATCGTTTACCAATACTTCGGCAAGGTTAGTCGCTAATTGCTCATCGGTAACAAAGTCGGGGATCACATTCACTGACTGTGGGGTATCCATTAAGTCAATATCGCCACGCATGGCGCCCGATGCACTACCGACCTTGTAGTCGTTAAAAGTACGGCCTGTTACATTAATACGTTCAATGTTTGCATCGTTTGGCGCTTCTGCCATAACAGGCATCGCCATTAATGCAGCCCCAACGGCCAAACCTACAACTGAATATTTAAATAGCATTGCCAACACCTCAAATAGACCTTTCGTCTTAGAATTGCAGGCAATATAAATAAGAATTGTTTTTATTTAAGGTTATTTACACGAATTTACAATCTTGCGTGATACAGATCAAAATTAAACAAAAACAACAAATTGCTCATACCACAAAAGCATTAACTCAATATTAATTCGACTGTTTTTGTAAAACTAAGGATTTTGACCTTTGACAAAAAAACATAAAGCGGCTAATTGCCGCCTTATATTACAAAAGATTAGCGGTTACTTCTTTATTTTAACCGGGCGCTGCCAGCCTGTGAGGTGTTTTTGTTTAACACGGGTGATCACTAGCTCGTCCTCACCCACATCACGGGTAATGGTTGACCCTGCACCGAGCGTCGCGCCTTTACCAATGGTCACCGGTGCCACCAGTTGAGTATCACTCCCCACAAACACATTATCTTCAATCACAGTGAGATGCTTATTCGCCCCATCGTAATTGCAGGTGATAGTGCCAGCACCAATATTCACGCCAGCACCAATTTGCGCATCACCCAAATAAGCTAAGTGACCCGCCTTAGAACCCACACCTAAAACGGCTTTTTTCATCTCAACAAAGTTGCCGATATGGGCATCTTGCATTAATTCAGCACCAGGACGTAAACGGGCAAAAGGCCCTGCGCTTGCTGCAACACCCAGTTTAGCGCCTTCGATAATAGAGTTAGGTTTGATTTCGGCATTATCGGCAATTTCACAATCAATAAGAATTGCGCCAGCACCAATAGTGACATTATTACCTATTACCACTTTACCTTCGAAAATCACGTTCACATCGACCATCACATCCATACCGACAGTCACTTCACCACGGATATCAATACGGCTTGGGTCACGTAGATTCGCACCAGCAATCATCAGTTTTTCGGCTTCACGGGCTTGGTAAGCTCGCTCTAATTGGGCGAGCTGCACGCGGTTGTTAGCACCTTCCACTTCGATAGCAGATTGCGGCTGAGCGGTATTAATCTCAATCCCGTCGGCGTGGGCCATGGCGATAATATCAGTGAGATAGTATTCGCCCTGAGCATTGTTATTCGATAAACGGCCAAGCCAGGTTTTCAATGCATTACCTGGGACAGCCATAATGCCCGTATTGACTTCATTAATGGCAAGTTGTTCTGGATTTGCATCTTTTTGCTCAACAATGCCAATCACCTTACCTTGCTCACGCACAATTCGGCCATAACCCGTTGGATTAGCAAGATTAACCGTTAAAATCGCCACGCCATTATCGGGACGCGCAGCAAGCAAAGCTTCAAGCGTAGAGGCTTGGATTAATGGCACATCACCGTAAAGGATCAGTACAGTATCATTATCGTCGATATTCGGAATGGCCTGCGCCACAGCATGGCCTGTGCCCAACTGCTCCGCTTGCAACATCCAATTCAGCTTTTGTTCGCCCAATGTGGATTTTAATTTATCGGCACCGTAGCCATAAACGAGCTGAATAGAGTCACTGCCAATACTGTTTGCAGTATCAATCACATGCTGCACCATGCTCTTATGGGCGATAGGATGTAATACCTTAGGAAGATCCGAGCGCATGCGAGTTCCTTTTCCTGCCGCTAAGATCACTACATTTAATGCCATTGCCATATCCTTGATTAACATCCCAAAGGGATAAACTGAGCTCGATTTTATGACACAATTTTAACGGAAAGGCACAGCAAAGCGAAAGGCAGATATCAAAACGCAGCGAAAAAACCAACAAAAAAGGCGGGTATCTTTCGATAACCGCCTTTTATCACAAACAATAACCTTTATCTGGCAATGTTTTTCTTGATGGTTTCAACAACACGTAATTGAGCCATTGCTTTCGCTAACTCAACCATAGCGGCGTCATAATTGAAGTCCGCACCCGCAGTTGCCATATGGGCTTCTGCACGACGCTTGGCTTCTAATGCTGCCTGCTCATCAATATCTTTGGCACGCATAACCACATCAGCCAACACAGAAACAGAAGAAGGTTGTACTTCCAGTAAACCACCAGAAAGGTAAAACACTTCTTCGCTGCCGTCTTGTTTGACGATGCGCGCCATGCCAGGTTTGATATAGCTTAACAGTGGAGCGTGGCCATGCATGATGCCCAACTCACCTTCAGAACCGGTCACTTGTAGGCTAGCTACGCGACCAGAGAAGATGCTGCTCTCTGCGCTTACTATATCAAGCTGTACTGTCATGGCTGCCATCCCGTTCTCCTTAAAAAACTAAGTATGACTACTTAGTTATTTCTTTTTGTTAGCTTTCTCGACAGCTTCGTCGATAGAACCAACCATGTAGAACGCTTGTTCTGGAATGTGGTCGAACTCGCCACTCAGAATTCCCTTGAAGCCACGGATAGTGTCTTTCAGAGATACGTACTTACCAGGAGAACCAGTAAAGACTTCTGCTACGTGGAAAGGCTGAGACAAGAAACGCTCAATCTTACGTGCACGGGAAACGGTCATCTTGTCATCATCTGACAATTCGTCCATACCCAGAATCGCAATAATGTCTTTCAGCTCTTTGTAGCGTTGCAGAACAGTTTGTACACCGTTAGCTACGTCATAGTGCTCTTGACCAACCACTAATGGATCTAATTGACGAGAAGTCGAATCCAATGGGTCAACCGCTGGGTAAATACCCAGAGAAGCGATTTGACGTGACAATACAACAGTCGCATCTAAGTGAGCGAAGGTTGTTGCGGGTGACGGGTCAGTCAAGTCGTCCGCAGGTACGTATACCGCTTGTACAGAGGTAATAGAACCCGTCTTAGTTGAAGTAATACGCTCTTGCAGAACGCCCATTTCTTCAGCCAGAGTGGGTTGGTAACCTACTGCAGAAGGCATACGACCTAACAGTGCTGATACTTCGGTACCGGCTAGGGTGTAACGGTAGATGTTGTCAACGAACAACAGAACGTCACGACCTTCGTCACGGAATTTCTCAGCCATAGTCAGACCGGTCAGTGCTACACGCAGACGGTTTCCTGGTGGCTCGTTCATTTGGCCATACACCATGGCTACTTTGTCGAGAACGCCAGAATCCTTCATCTCGTAGTAGAAGTCGTTACCCTCACGAGTACGCTCACCTACACCGGCGAATACAGAAAGACCTGAGTGAGCTTTAGCGATGTTGTTAATCAGTTCCATCATGTTAACTGTCTTACCAACACCCGCACCACCGAACAGACCTACTTTACCACCCTTAGCGAATGGACATACAAGGTCGATAACCTTGATACCAGTCTCTAACAGTTCAGTCGTGTTTGATTGCTCTTCGTATGAAGGAGCGCTGCGGTGAATCACATAACGTTCTTCTTCACCGATTGCACCCGCTTCATCAATAGGGTCACCTAAAACGTTCATGATACGGCCAAGAGTGGCTGTACCAACAGGAACAGAAATAGGTGAACCTGAGTTTACTACCTCAAGACCACGACGCAGACCATCAGAAGTTCCCATAGCGATGGTACGAACTACACCACCACCTAGTTGTTGCTGAACTTCCAGCACCAAACCATTACAGGAGCCTTCACCTGTGATCTTCAGAGCGTCATATACCTGAGGTACGGCATCTTGTGGAAACTCTACGTCCACAACCGCGCCAATCACTTGGACAACAGTACCTGTGCTCATGATTAATCCTCTAAAACTTGTATTCGTTACCTAACCTAAACCGCAGAGGCACCAGAAACAATTTCCGACAGTTCCTGCGTAATCGCAGCCTGACGAGCCTTGTTATAGACCAATTGCAAATCGTCAATTAGTGTACCCGCGTTGTCAGTTGCCGCCTTCATCGCCACCATACGGGCAGCTTGTTCAGAAGCAATGTTTTCAACAACACCTTGGTAAACCTGAGATTCTACATAACGAACCAATAAGGTATCCAAAAGGGCTTTTGGATCAGGTTCGTAAATGTAGTCCCAACGATGAGCAACCTCATCATCTTCCGATTTAGGCAAAGGTAGCAGCTGCTCGATCACAGGAGTCTGCGTCATAGTGTTGACAAACTTGTTGAACACTACATACAGACGATCCAGTTTGCCTTCGTTGTAAGCTTCTAACATGACCTGCACAGTACCAATTAAGTCATTCAATTTAGGTGCATCACCTAAACCCGATGCTTGTGCCGATACTTGTCCGCCGAAACTTTTGAAAAACTGCACACTACGAGCACCAATTGGGCAAAATTCAAATTCTGCACCTTGCTCTTTCCAGCTTTTCACGTCTGCTACAACCTTTTTAAAGAGGTTGACGTTCAGACCACCACAAAGGCCACGGTCGGTTGCTACAACAATGTAACCAACCCGCTTAGCCTCTCTCACCTCTAAGTAGGGGTGTTTATACTCGAGAGAACCTTGCGCTACGTGACCGATCACCTTACGCATGCTTTCCGCGTATGGACGGCTCGCAGCCATGCGTTCCTGCGCTCTGCGCATTTTGCTGGCTGCCACCATTTCCATGGCGGACGTGATCTTCTGAGTGTTTTTAACACTCGCGATCTTGGTTTTAATCTCTTTAGCGCCGGCCATCTCTACTCTCCAATCTGGACCTGAGGTGCCTTAAGACACCTCTATCATTGTTACCAGGTTTGGGTTGCTACGAACTTGTCGAGGCCAGCTTTTAATTCAGCTTCGATATCGGCGTTATAATCGCCAGTCTCGTTGATAAGCTTGATTAAAGCAGC
Organism: Shewanella cutis; assembly: GCF_022410515.1. Taxonomy (GTDB): domain Bacteria; phylum Pseudomonadota; class Gammaproteobacteria; order Enterobacterales; family Shewanellaceae; genus Shewanella; species Shewanella cutis. Next base: position 11,647 of record NZ_JACSDI010000022.1, read on the forward strand.
ATGCTCGCTGTTCATGTACGAGAGCAGAGCGGCTTCGAAATCACCAACTTTTTTCAGCTCAACGCCCTTCAGGTAACCTTTTTCAGCTGCGAAAATTGACACAGCTTGAGCGGCTACGCTCATAGGAGCATATTGTTTTTGCTTCATCAGTTCGGTAACACGCACACCATGCTCTAATTGAGCACGAGTTGCATCGTCAAGATCAGATGCAAACTGTGAGAACGCAGCAAGTTCACGATACTGTGCTAGAGCGGTACGGATACCACCAGACAGTTTCTTGATGATCTTAGTCTGAGCCGCACCACCAACACGAGAAACAGAAATACCTGGGTTAACCGCTGGACGTAAGCCAGAGTTAAACAGATCGGTCTCAAGGAAGATCTGACCGTCAGTAATCGAAATTACGTTGGTCGGTACGAATGCAGATACGTCACCCGCCTGAGTTTCAATAATAGGCAGTGCGGTTAAAGAACCAGTTTTACCTGTTACTGCACCTTTAGTGAACTTTTCTACATACTCTTCGTTTACGCGTGAAGCACGCTCTAATAAACGAGAGTGTAGATAGAATACGTCACCAGGATAAGCTTCACGGCCTGGTGGACGCTTCAGCAGTAACGAGATCTGACGGTAAGCAACAGCTTGCTTAGACAGGTCATCGTATACGATCAGAGCATCTTCACCGCGGTCGCGGAAGTATTCACCCATAGCACAACCAGAGTACGGTGCTAAGTATTGCAGTGCTGCAGCTTCAGAAGCTGTTGCAACCACAACGATAGTGTTAGCTAACGCACCGTGTTCTTCTAGCTTACGTACAACGTTAGCAATAGTAGAAGCCTTTTGGCCTACCGCTACGTACACGCACTTAATGCCAGAATCACGTTGGTTGATGATTGCATCGATCGCCATCGCTGTTTTGCCAGTTTGACGGTCGCCAATGATCAATTCACGTTGGCCACGACCGATTGGGATCATAGCGTCAACGGCTTTATAACCAGTTTGAACTGGTTGATCTACTGACTTACGTTCGATAACACCTGGAGCAATCACTTCAACAGGAGAGAAACCATCGTTGTCGATCGCTCCTTTACCGTCGATAGGCTCACCCAGAGTGTTAACTACGCGGCCTAACAGGCCACGACCGACTGGAACTTCCAGAATACGGCCAGTAGTTTTAACTTTTACGCCCTCTGCTAAATCAGCATAAGGGCCCATTACTACGGCACCGACAGAATCACGTTCAAGGTTCAACGCGATTGCAAAACGGCTACCAGGCAGTTCGATCATTTCACCTTGCATCACATCGGCTAGGCCGTGGATGCGGATAATGCCGTCACTTACCGCAACGATAGTTCCTTCGTTACGAGATTCGCTAACGACTTCGAACTGCTCGATCCGCTGCTTAATCAGATCGCTGATTTCAGTGGAATTCAGTTGCATGCTCAAACTCCCAATTACGACTGCAGCTTTTCAGACAGACGCGATAATTTACCGCGGACAGAGCCATCAATGACTAAGTCTCCTGCCTTAATGATTACACCGGCGATGAGCGCGGCGTCAGTGCTGCAATTCAGCTTAACTTTGCGTGCGAGACGTTTCTCTAAAGAAATACTGATCTGCTGCTGTTGTTCAGAGCTGAGCTCAGCTGCAGAAACCACATCGGCTTCCACTTCTTTTGCCCACTCATTACGGTATTGAGCAAAAAGCTCAGATACAGCAGGTAGTACCTTTAAGCGACCGTTTTCAGCCATTACCTTTATCAAGTTCTGACCTTGCTCATTGATTTGCTCACCACACACACTAATAAAGAGTGCGGCAAGTTTAGTGCTGGCTAAAGAGCCAGTCAGCAGTGGCTTCATGGTTTCGTTTTCACTAACCAAAGCGGCAAACGTGAGCATTTCAGCCCAGTTATCCACTGCATTGTGTTCAACAGCAATGTCAAAAGCTGCCTTTGCGTAAGGGCGAGCGATGGTGGTTAATTCAGCCATAACTCAAACTCCCTTATCAAATTTCAGCGACAAGTTTATTAACTATGTCACTGTGGGCGGCTGGATCAATAGAACGCTCAAGGATCTTCTCAGCACCCATGATGGCAAGAGTAGCAACCTGCTTGCGCAGATCCTCTTTCACGCGATTACGTTCAGCTTCAATTTCTGCTTTACCCTGAGCGATGATTTTTGCACGCTCAGCGTCTGCTTCGGCTTTAGCTTCTTCCACTATTTGAGCTTTACGCTTGTTAGCTTGCTCAATAATTTCGTTAGCCGTCACCTTGGCTTCTTTTAGTTGGTCAGTCGCTTTCGCTTGAGCCAACTCTAGGTCTTTTACCGCACGATCAGCATCAGCTAGACCGTCAGCAATCCTTTTTTGGCGCGCTTCGATGGCATTCATCAAAGGGGGCCATACAAACTTCATGCAGAACCACACGAAGATGATAAAGGCGACCGTCTGACCGATTAGGGTAGCGTTGAAATTCACAACAGCCTCCTATTTAGAGTTAAGACAGAAGCGTTTTCTTACAGCATTGCACCCAGCGGGTTGGTGAACAGCATGAATAATGCGATACCAACACCGATCATTGTTACGGCGTCTAACAGACCCGCTACGATGAACATTTTAACTTGCAGCATAGGAGCCATTTCTGGTTGACGCGCAGCGCCTTCCAGGAACTTGCCACCTAATAAGCCGAAACCGATTGCAGTACCAAGAGCACCCATACCAATCAGCAGAGCAACAGCGATAGCTGTCATGCCTAAAATCGTTTCCATCTGTATCTCCAGTATCTAAAATCTAAATCTAATTAGTTGATGATTTAGTTTAAAATTTCTTCAGCAATCCTTAATGATCTTCATGAGCCATGCTTAAATAAACAATGGTCAGCATCATGAAGATAAACGCCTGCAGCGTGATAACCAAAATGTGGAAAATTAACCAACCTAGTTGCAGAGTCACACCTAGGGAAGATAATAACAAGTTGGTTCCATACATCAGCGCAATAAGGATGAAGATCAACTCACCTGCGTACAAGTTACCAAATAGACGCAATGCCAATGAAATTGGCTTAGCGATTAAAGTAACAGTCTCTAATAGGAGGTTGACGGGTATCATTGCCTTATGGTTAAAGGGCTGTAGCGTCAGTTCTTTAACAAAACCAGACACGCCTTTGACCTTAATGCTGTAGTAAATAATCAGCACAAACACACCGATAGCTAAGCTGAAGGTGATGTTTACGTCAGTCGTCGGAACCACTTTTAAGTATGGAATTCCCGCTAAACTTGCTAACCAAGGTAGCCAGTCTACAGGAAGCATATCCATGAAGTTCATCATGAATACCCATACAAAAATGGTCAGAGCTAAAGGCGCGATCAGGGCATTGCGGCCATGAAAACTTTCTTTCACGCTGTTATCAACGAACTCTACGATCATCTCGATAAAGCATTGCAGCTTACCGGGAACACCTGAAGTCGCTTTTTTACCAACACTACGGAAAATCCACAGGAACAGAACACCAAGACCAACCGAAAAGAACAACGAATCAATGTGCCATGTCCAGAAACCTTCACCAACGTGTAGGTTGGTAAGGTGATGCTGGATATAGCCCTGCGGTGTTAACGCTTCACCAGGTGCAGCCATGATTCATCCCACTTAACTTTGCTTGAAGTATAAAGGAGCTGTCCAATGCACGATTAACGTCAGCACGTAACAAACAAAAAGCGGCATAAATGCGACCTTAAGATTGATAAACACTAGCGAAAACATTGCTATGGTTAACAGCAACTTTACCGCTTCCCCCCAGTAAAAAGTTTTAATCACTTTTGCAGCTGAACTTGCTCCCGTATGGGAGAAAGCGAGGGTCGCGAATACAAAATTAGGGAGTACAGCAATTGAACCACCTGCTAACGCAGAATAGCCAAACTGAACTCCCCACACGACGAAAAAGAGAATTGAAGCACCCCCAGCCACCGCCGCCTGCATCATCACCAATTTATAGGCTGACCACCGGCCACGGCGCGCTAAAACCTTACTCAACTCATCTTCTCCGCATTTATACTTTTTGTTTCGATGACCGGATGACAAATATCCGTATTTATGTCCATGCACAAAAAGCTTGCGAAAGTATACCTTTTCACGCCTTCATTGCAACTTAGAGATAAGGAAAAACAGCACTTTTAACGTGATATAGCGCCAAAACAGTCAAAATCCAAAATTAACAAATGTCACAAATTTACATTAAAAACTGTTAATCTACAGACATTAACGAATTTTGCTAAGAATTCCGTCTAATTCAGCCAGATTCTGATAGTTAATTACAATTTTACCCTTACCCTTACTGCTATGAGCTATCGAAACTTTGGCACCTAATCTTTCAATTAACTGCTGCTCTAAACGACAAACATCTTGATCTTTAGTCGTAGTTTCGACGGGTTTGGGCGGATTTAAGGTTTGATTAATTAATCGTTCAGTTTCACGAACGGTTAATTCCTTGGCTGCAACTAATCTCGCCAGGTTTGTTTGTTCTTCACCCTCAATTGCGAGTAAAGCGCGCGCATGGCCCATATCAATATCGCCATACTCGAGTAGACGCTTAACCGGTTCATTTAAACCGTTTAAACGCAACAAGTTAGATACACTCGCCCGAGATTTTCCCACAACATCGGCAACCTGTTGGTGAGTCAGTTCAAATTCTTGCATTAAACGTTGTAATGCTATGGCTTCTTCCATCGCATTTAAGTCTTCACGTTGAATATTTTCGATCAACGCGATAGCAACAGCAGCTTCATCGGGAACAGGTTTTACAATACAGGGAATTTTATCCACACCAGCCAATTGAGAAGCACGCCAACGGCGTTCACCCGCGATGATCTCATACTGGGTCTCACTCACAGGGCGTACCACAATTGGCTGGATAATGCCTTGATTGCGAATCGAATGGGCTAATTCTTCCAAGGCTTCTGGAGACATGTCTTTACGTGGTTGATACTTTCCAGGCTGTAAAAGGTCGAGATCTAAATGAATCAGCTCTTCTTTTTTATCGACAACAGCCACTTCTTCCGTCTGTTTTTTATTGGCGGCGTGACTATGGCTCAGTAAAGCATCTAGCCCTTTACCTAACCCTCTTTTCTTTAACGTCATGGTTATCCTTTACGCTCGCTTAGCCTGAATGTTCTGTTCGGAACGGCGGATCATTTCACCAGCCAATGCCAGATATGCTTTAGCGCCCGCGCTCGACTTATCGTAATACATCGCAGGCGCACCAAAGCTCGGCGCTTCAGCCAAGCGCACATTTCGAGGGATAACTGTACGGTAGACCTTATCACCAAAATGTTGTTTTAGCTGATCGGACACATCATTTGAGAGACGATTACGGGGATCATACATAGTCCGTAGAATCCCTTCGATACCCAGCACAGGGTTAACCACGGCCGCCAACTTGGTAATGGTATCAATAAGTGCTGTTAAGCCTTCAAGCGCAAAATACTCACACTGCATAGGTACGAGCACAGAATCTGCTGCTGACATCGCATTTACCGTCAGCATATTGAGTGAAGGAGGGCAATCGATAAAGATATAATCGTATTGATCTTTTATTGGCGCCAGCGCATTACGCAGGCGAACTTCACGGGCGAAAAACTCCATCAGCTTGATTTCAGCTGCCGTGACATCACCATTACTGGCAATCAGATCGTATTTACCCGTGGTATCTTTCACCACTATGTCATTAAAGGGCTTTTCTTCTACCAATAATTCGTAAGCCGTATTTTCGACTTCATATTTATCGACGCCACTGCCCATTGTGGCATTGCCCTGAGGATCGAGATCGATGAGCAGTACTTTGCGCTTAGTCGCCGCTAAAGAAGCCGCTAAGTTGACACACGTTGTTGTTTTCCCTACGCCACCTTTCTGGTTGGCCACGGCAATTACTTTACCCACAATGTCACCCTGTATGTAAATTCTGGTTTATTGCCTACTTAAAAATCCATGCAAAAATGAGGAGCTTTAAGCCTGTTATTCTTTGATTATTTTGAGTAAATGTCTTTGCTCATCGAGTTTAGGCACTTTGAGTTCGATGGTTTCGGTCACCACAAATCCAGCTGGGATTTGTTGCATCTCTTCATCACTCAGTTGTCCCTTGAGCGCATAAAATTGCCCATGTTCAGCGGGTAAATGATGGCACCATGTCAACATATCATGGATTGACGCAAAGGCACGGCTCAGCACACCATCAAACTTCTGCTCAGGTTGATAGGCCTCAACTCGACTCTCTATCGAGCTAATATTATGAATACCGAGTTCAAAGGCGACCTGCTTTTGAAAACGAATACGTTTACCTAAGCTATCGAGTAATACAAAGGTTTTATCTGGATTCATAATCGCTAGCGGAATAGCAGGAAGCCCAGGTCCAGTACCTACATCAATAAAGCGATCACCTTGCAGATGTATCGAAACCACTAAGCTGTCCATAATATGACGGACAAGCATGATCTCAGGATCCCTTACAGACGTTAAGTTATAGGCTTTATTCCATTTGTTGAGCATGCCAACAAAATCAAGCAGTTGTTTTTTCTGCTCAGCGGTGGCGGGCAGATTAATTTCGGCTAAATAGGCCTCTAACTGGGCAGATAACACTGAACAACCTCAATAAAGATGCGATGATAAACTCGTTGGCTATTATGAAGCCCTGAAACGTCGAAGGGAAGCCTGAATGCTTCCCTTCTGCGACCAAACTGGCGATTAAGCTCGCTTTTACGCGCTCTTGCGTAATAAACCGCGTTTTTTCAAATGTACAAGCAAGATTGAAATCGCTGCCGGAGTAATACCAGAAATACGCGATGCTTGGCCAATGGTTTCGGGCTTATGGCTATTTAACTTAGCAATAACCTCATTTGAAAGCCCTGGAACCTCTTTGTAATCAAGGTTTAATGGCAGCCCCGTATTTTCGTTACGTACGGCTTTGTTAATCTCTTCCTGCTGACGTTGGATATAGCCAGAGTATTTCACTTGGATCTGTACCTGCTCAGCAGCGAGCGGATCGGCAAGTCCTGGACCAAAGCCTTCAATCTGCATCAGTTTGTTGTAATCCATTTCAGGACGACGCAGCAGCTCTTCAAACGACGCTTCACGGGAGATCGGCGTGTTTAAATGCGGATTTAACACTGGTACCAATGGTGAATTGGGATGGATCCATTGGCTACGAAGACGTTGTAACTCTAACTCGATCGATTCCATTTTTTCACTGAATGCAGCCCAGCGAGCATCATCCACTAAACCGAGCTCACGCCCTTTGGCCGTTAAACGCAGATCGGCGTTATCTTCACGGAGCAATAAACGATATTCCGCACGGCTAGTGAACATGCGGTAGGGTTCTTTCGTGCCCAAAGTTGATAAATCATCAACTAATACGCCAATGTAAGCTTCATCACGGCGAGGGCACCATGCTTCTTTGCCTTGAACTTGCAGTGCTGCGTTCATCCCAGCGAGTAAACCTTGGGCACCGGCTTCTTCATAACCTGTAGTGCCGTTGATTTGGCCTGCGAAAAATAACCCATTGATAGTTTTAGTTTCTAATGAGTTTTTAAGATCTCTAGGATCAAAATAATCATACTCAATCGCATAACCAGGACGCACAATCTCAGCATTTTCCATGCCTTTGATCGAACGAACTAAATTTAACTGCACATCAAATGGGAGGCTGGTGGATATGCCGTTAGGGTAGATCTCGTTAGTGGTTAATCCTTCCGGCTCGATAAAGATCTGGTGCGATGATTTATCTGAAAAACGATGGATCTTATCTTCAATTGACGGACAGTAACGTGGACCGATCCCCTCGATCACACCTGAATACATTGGGCTTCTATCTAAGCCGCCACGAATAATATCGTGAGTTTTTTCATTGGTATGGGTGATCCAGCAAGAAATCTGCTTAGGATGATGACTTACATCACCCATAAATGACATCACAGGTAATGGTGTATCGCCTTTTTGTTCGGTCATTTGCGAAAAATCAATTGTATTGGCATCAATACGTGGTGGTGTACCGGTTTTTAACCGACCGACACGAATAGGTAATTCGCGTAAGCGATGGGCCAGTGCGATGGATGGTGGATCGCCAGCGCGGCCGCCGCTGTAATTCTCTAAACCGATATGGATCTTACCACTGAGGAAGGTTCCAGCAGTTAGCACTACCGCTGATGCTTCAAAGGCTAAACCCATTTGAGTAACTACACCAACAACGTGATCGTTTTCCACAACAAGATCATCTACTGCTTGTTGGAAAATACGTAAATTAGCTTGGTTTTGCAGAATATTTTGGATCTTTTGACGATATAAAGCGCGATCTGCTTGAGCACGAGTCGCTCTTACTGCTGGACCTTTACTCGAGTTTAAGGTTCTAAATTGGATCCCTGCATAGTCGGTAGCGATCGCCATTGCACCGCCTAAGGCATCAATTTCTTTGACTAGATGACCTTTACCAATGCCCCCGATCGCAGGATTACATGACATTTGTCCTAAAGTATCAAGATTATGCGTTAGCAATAATGTCTTAGAGCCCATTCTTGCTGCTGCCAATGCGGCTTCAGTCCCGGCGTGACCACCACCAACAACAATAACATCAAACCGTTCATGAAAATGCATGACCTTACCTTTAATAACTTATGAGACCCAACAATAGCCGATCATTTTAGCATTTGCTTTGAATCAGGTGAATGATCATTTTTCGAAAATAGATCCGGTGGATCGGGACTAATAGATCTTAAGATCTTTATATAGATCTTCTTATTATGTTTACTATTAGGATCGCACTTTGCTGTGGGTAAGCCTATTTTCCCTTTTAGATCATTATGTAACGTGTAATCAATCCTGTGATCTACGCGAGATCTATTACCATAAAAGATGGGGATAGATCCGCCTTTTATCCACAGGGTGGATCTTTGAGCGGATCATGATGTGAATAGCACAGAGGTTGATCAGATCTAAATAATAGTTTATCCACAAAAATATACATAAAATTAGTTTTTTGTGGATAAATAGGATCTAAACTGTGGGTTGTTTAAGGTATTTTGCAAAAGAAGATCTTAAATTTGATCTTGCCATTGTGCCAACCACGCTAAAGCTGGGTCTTCTGGCACAGGATCTTGTTGTACATCGATCTGGATCTTATCCACAACGGCTTTTGCACCGCTATATTCAAGTGCTTCTATTAGCTTCTCTGGGCCTTGGCAAAAGGTGTCATAACTTGAATCGCCAATGGCACATAATGCGAATTTTACTTGGGTAAGATCTGGCGTGTTGAGTAGAAGTTCTTTACAAAATGGCTGTAAATTATCGGGAAGATCACCAGCGCCGTGGGTGGATGAAACAAGGATCCAGAGGGGATAGGGTTTTAGCCCATCTAGCGTTGGATGCAGGAAGGTATTTACCTCATGTCCTAAAGGGGCTAGCTGAGCCTGCATTTCATCTGCTATATATTCGCTGCTGCCGAGGGTGGTACCGACTAATATCGCGATCTTGGTCATGGTTACTGCTCTCTGTGGTCGTTAATTTTCTATCATTTTTGGGGTTTACATCTATTTACCGTGTTTTGTTGTATAAATTTAGCCAATATTGATTTGCAGTCTGTTAGTATTCTTGGCTGCAATCTTGGTTTTATACCTATAACCGTAAGTTTTTTATAACAATTATAATAGGATAACAGATGACTACACCTGTTGATGCGCCAAAATGGCCACGTCAAATCCCCTATATTATTGCCAGTGAAGCCTGTGAGCGTTTTAGCTTTTACGGCATGCGCAATATTCTAACACCTTTCTTAATGACGGCACTTTTGCTGTCTATCCCTGAGGAGCTCCGCGGAGCAGTGGCAAAGGATGTGTTTCACTCCTTTGTCATAGGTGTGTACTTTTTCCCCTTACTGGGTGGTTGGATAGCCGATCGTTTTTTTGGTAAATACAATACTATCTTATGGTTAAGTTTGATTTATTGTGTTGGCCATGCTTTCTTGGCTATTTTTGAGCACAGTGTGCAAGGTTTTTATACTGGGTTATTTTTAATTGCTTTAGGTTCTGGTGGGATAAAACCTTTAGTATCTTCCTTTATGGGCGATCAATTTGATCAAAGTAATAAGTCGTTGGCTCAAAAGGCCTTTGATATGTTCTATTTTACGATCAACTTTGGTTCCTTCTTCGCATCATTATCTATGCCACTGTTACTTAAGAATTTTGGTGCTGCCGTGGCTTTTGGGATCCCTGGTGTGCTGATGTTTGTCGCGACGGTATTTTTCTGGTTAGGTCGTAAGCGTTATGTGCATATGCCGCCAGAACCAAAAGATCCCCATGGTTTTTTACCTGTGATCCGCAGCGCATTGCTTACTAAGGTGGAAGGTAAGGGAAATATCGGTTTAGTGCTTGCACTCATCGGTGGCGTTTCTGCGGCCTATGCGCTGGTTAATATTCCAACCCTTGGCATTGTTGCAGGCCTTTGTAGTGCCATGGTGCTAGTGATGGGATTTGTTGGCGTCGGCGCTTCGTTACAACTTGAACGCGCTAGAAAAAGTCATCCAGATGCTGCGGTAGATGGTGTGCGTTCAGTTCTTCGAATTTTGGTTTTATTTGCTTTGGTGACCCCATTTTGGTCGCTATTCGATCAAAAGGCTTCGACTTGGATTTTACAAGCTAACGATATGACTAAGCCTGATTGGTTTGAGCCTGCCATGATGCAAGCCTTGAATCCACTGTTAGTGATGCTTTTGATCCCATTCAATAACTTTGTGTTATATCCAGCCATTGAGCGTATGGGGATTAAACTGACTGCGCTACGCAAAATGGGAGCGGGTATTGCGATCACGGGGCTAAGTTGGATTGTGGTTGGTAGCATTCAATTAGTGATGGATGGCGGTTCGGCACTCTCCATTTTCTGGCAAATCTTACCTTATGCCTTACTGACCTTTGGTGAGGTACTGGTATCTGCCACTGGATTAGAGTTTGCTTACAGTCAGGCTCCCAAAGCAATGAAAGGGACTATTATGAGTTTTTGGACTCTGTCGGTCACTGTCGGTAACCTCTGGGTATTGCTGGCGAACGTCAGCGTGAAAAGCCCGGCGGTGACGGAGCAAATTGCCCAAACGGGGATCAGTATTACGGCGTTCCAGATGTTTTTCTTCGCGGGATTTGCCATCTTGGCGGCATTGATATTCGCGCTTTATGCCCGTTCATATCAAATGCAAGATCACTATCGGCAAGTGACATAACGCAGCGCTTACCGTGTTGAGTTTGAAAACAAAAAAGCCCATGAAAATAATGGGCTTTTTATTGGCTTAAATTTAATGGATTGTCTATTTCCCGATGCAGAAACTAAAAATGTAAAAAAACACTCAAAGTGTTAGAAAGCGATTGGCGCACATGTAGAGTGCAACCTTTTGTTAGGTTTTGCCATGGAAGAACCCATTCTTGGGAATTTTTAGTATTTTAAAAGTGGGATATCTGGGAAAGTAGGAAGTAATAAATAGACTTTTGATTCATTAACTTGAAACCTTTTATATTTAAATAATTTATTATTTGGCCGTGCAACAACATGCTAGTAGTAAGCCTGCCATTGTTAGGACTAGCTTACTACTATTCCTTGGGGAGCCTAGGAGCCTACACTCAGTACACATGTATAGGTGTTTATCCTTTGGTCGTTTTGGAATTATTACGTCTTACTAGCTTGTCTTGTGTGCCGATGACAAAGACAAAAAAGATCGGAACAAAGAATATTGCTAGTATGGTTCCGCTAAGCATACCGCCGAAAACACCGGTGCCGATAGCATGCTGAGTTTCTGCACTCGCGCCGCTTGCAAGCATCAAGGGGACGACGCCAAGGGTGAAGGCTAGCGAAGTCATCAAGATTGGACGCAGACGCAGACGTGCAGCGGTTACTGCTGCATCGACCAAACTGCGTCCCTCGGCGTGTAATTGGCGGGCAAATTCGACGATGAGAATGGCGTTTTTCGCTGATAGGCCAATGATGGTAATCATCCCCACCTTGAAAAACACGTCATTAGGCATGCCTCGTAGCATAACCGCTGCTACGGCTCCGATGAGTCCCAGCGGTACTACCAGCATTACCGATAGCGGAATTGACCAGCTTTCGTACAGTGCAGCAAGAACCAAAAATACCACCAGCGCAGACAACAACATCAGCAGCGGCGCCTGTGTAGCCGATTGGCGCTCCTGTAATGATGCCCCCGTCCACGCTATCGTATAGCCTGGTGGCAACTGTGCCACTAGACGCTCCATTTCAGCCATAGAGGCTCCGCTGGAAATGCCTGGCGCAGCACCTCCCGAAATTCGCACTGCCGGAAAGCCTTGAAAGCGCACAATTTGTTGTGGCGATTCACTCCATTTGGGTGTCACGACTTCTCGCAGTGGTACCATGCCACCGCTAGCATTACGTACCCGCAGGCTTAGCACGTCATCTAGCTGCATACGTGCAGATGCTTCCGCTTGCAGAATGACCTGCTGCATACGTCCATTATTTGGAAAATCATTGACATACATTGATCCCATGGCCGCCGAAAGCGTGCTGCTTACCACTGCGAAAGATAGGCCCATAGCCTCGGCTTTTGGTCGATTGATATCTAGGTTAATGCTTTCACCGGGCGGTAAACCATCTGGGTAGACATTGTTAACCACCTTGCTTTGAGCCGCTAACTCGAGCAGTTGCGCCTGTGCAGCAAGTAACGAGGCCTCGCCACGGTTGGCTCGATCTTGCAGATATAGAGTGAAGCCTGATGAGGTGCCTAATTCGTCGATGGCAGGTGGCATTAGGCTCATGACTGTGCCTTCGACGTTATCTGCCATCGCTTGTTGTGCTAGTTCTGCTTCCTCTGCCGCTGTGGCACCATTACGTTTATCCCAATCTTTGAGCATAGTGAAAGCCATGGCGGCGTTTGGGCCTGAGCCTGCAAAGCTAAAGCCCTGTACTACCATGTTGGTATCCAATGCTGGGCGAGTGGCTACGTGTGCTTCATATTTTTTTACCACTTCTAGTGTACGTTCGCTCGTTGCGCCAGTGGGTAATTGAATAGAGGTCATGAAGTAGCCTTGATCTTCGTCGGGTAGGAAGGACGAAGGTAATTCCTTAACCGCTAATACGAGTACAGCGCATATCACTGCAAATGCTGCCATCATTCGCCCGCTACGCCCTACCAAGTGCACTAACCGTGCACTGTAACGAGTCGTCAAGCGTTCGAAGGCGCGGTTAAAAGCACCAAAAAATCCGCTTTTGTGTTGGTGATCTGCACTGACCGGATGCAATAGTGTCGAACATAGGGCTGGAGTTAAAGACAGGGCGAGGAAGGCCGAAATTAGGATCGACACCGCCATAGACAAACTAAATTGTTGGTAGATCACGCCCACCGAGCCGTTACCAAAGGCCATGGGAATAAACACCGCCGTTAGCACTAAGGTTATACCAATTACCGCACCGGTAATTTCCTTCATCGCCCGTGAGGTCGCTTCTTTTGGAGATAACCCTTGGGTTGCCATCAGCCGTTCCACGTTTTCAACCACCACAATAGCGTCGTCAACAATAATGCCAATGGCTAATACCATGCCAAACATAGTCAGCGAATTTATTGAAAAACCCGCCAGCAACATTACGGCAAAGGTACCGAGCAATGCGATGGGGGCGACGATGGCTGGAATTAGCGTGTAGCGCAGCTTCTGTAAGAACAGAAACATGACCAGAAACACTAAGCCCATAGCTTCAAACAGGGTATAGATTACTTTTTCGATAGACACTTTGACGAAGGGTGCAGTGTCGAAGGGCACCGAATAGCTCATGCCTGAGGGCATGCTGGTTGCTAGTTCGGCTAAGCGTTCTCGCACAGCTGAAGCGGTGCGAACGGCGTTGGCGCCCGGGGATAGTTGAATCGCGGCACTGGTTGCCCTTACGCCATTCTCACGGTTCGAAAAACCATAGGACTGAGCGCCCAGCTCAACTCTAGCCACATCTGCCAACACCAATTTGGCGCCATCGACACTTGAACGTAAGACAATAGCGGCGAACTCCTCGGGTGTGGTCAGTTGTCCTTGTACGGTCAATGGGACTGTTAGGCGTTGTCCAGGCAAGGCTGGTTCATCCCCGAGTCGGCCAAGGGCGATTTGTGCGTTCTGCTGTTCAATCGCCAGAGCGAGGTCGTTCATTGTCAGGCTATAGGCGGTGAGTTTATTGGGGTCAACCCAGACACGCATGGCTTGCTCTGCTCCAAATAATTGCACTCGTCCCACACCGTCGATTCGGCGTAGTTGCTCGACAACATTTCGCGCCAAATAGTCGTTTAGCGCGACTTCGTCGAATTGACCATTAGGTGACGTCATGCCAATCATCATCAGAAAGCTCGATGCCGCCGACTCAACCTGTAGACCGCTCTGCCGTACTACTTGAGGTAAGCGTGGTTCGACTGCCTTAATGCGATTTTGCACATCAACTTGGGCAAGTTCCGCATCTGTCCCCGGTTTGAAGGTGGCGGTAATTTGTGCACTGCCTGAGCTGTCAACTGATGATTCAAAGTACAGTAGGTTTTTTACCCCCGATAGTTCACGTTCGACAAGGCTTATCACAGAGTCATTAAGTGTTTGTGGCGTGGCTCCTGGATAAGCGGCATAAATGCTCACCGACACGGGGGCAACCGAAGGGTAGCGAGAGATAGGTAATTGCGGAATCGAGATGACACCAATCAGTACGATAAAGAGGGCGATCACCCATGCAAATACTGGGCGGTTAATAAAAAACTGTGGCATGGTATGTCTCCAAATCAGCGCACATCGGCACTTAATTGCTGCTCTGCTGTGGGTTGCCAAAGCCGAGCATGAACCTGTGCATCAGGACTTAGGCGTTCGATGCCTTCAACGACTATCTGCTGGCCAGCAGATAGTCCTGATATCACGCGGTAGCGGCCTGCCACTAGCTCATCGACTTTAATTGCTACTGGCTGTACCTTGCCCTCCGCATTGAGTACCCATACTTGGGGTTGACCCGCCTTACGGGTGACCGTCTGTTGTGGCACTCTCAGAGTGGAAGAATAGTAAGTCTTTGGAACCCGAGCTTTTACGAAAAGACCGGGCAATAGGCGATGTTGTGGATTATCAACGAGTATACGCAGCAGTACATCGCCAGTACCTGTATCCACTTCGGAGCCCGAAAATAAGATATGACCTTTCATGCCAAGAGACTCTCCGCTGCTGCTCAGGATCTCTTCGCTTAACTCTGGGTTAGCTTCGTTTGCTTGCTGACGCATGCTGTCTAACATAGATGCTGGCAGTCGAACATCGACATACACTTGGTCAATTTGTTGGATCCTCGCCATTGGGGTGGTATCAGTCGGTGAGACTAAGGCTCCTTCACTCACTAAGGCTTGATCAATTTGCCCTGAGATAGGGGCTTTGACGCTGGCAAATTCTAAATCTAACTGGCGCCGCGTAAGTGTCGCTTGGGATTGGGCGACATCTGCTGCGGCTTGATCGCGCAGGGAAATTGCATCATCAAACATTTGTTGGCTAACCGCTTCGGTTTTTAACAGGGAGGCCAAGCGTGCCGTTTCCTGGCGAGAACGAACCAATACGGCTTCGGCTCGCTGCAAGGCGGCCGCCGTAATAGCAACATCGGCTTTAAATTGTGCAGGATCGATTTGGAACAGTACTGTGCCAGATGTTACCTCGCTGCCTTGTTCGAACAGACGACGTTGAACTATGCCGCTAACTTGCGCGCGGATCTCTGCACTGCGAACTGCAACAACGCGCCCAGGTAGATCTTCAGTGACCAATAGTGCTTCGTTATCCAATGTGATTACAGAAACCTGAATTAGAGAGGGGGGATTTTCCTCCTGCTTCGCGGAGTCGCAACCCATCAATCCCATTACGGCAATTCCTACCAGGAATACCAAGTTTAAATGCCGTTTTTTGCTGAACATAACCAACTCTCCTCAATGTGCTATGTTCTCACTGATGACATTGACCAATGCTTGAGAACTCATTGAATTATGACGAGTCGCTATTGCGAATTATTCGAGGCTTTGTGGAGAATGTGTGGAGGGAGTGATAAAGTTCTTCAATTTCAGCCTTGGAGCTATTCATGTCCAATCTCAATGCCACAAAAAGTCAGATGACTTCGGCACTTGTACTGATTGCCGAAGATGAAGCCGAGATTGCCGAGATCCTGATTGCCTATTTACAGCGCAGTGGGCTGCGAACTCAACACGCTATCGATGGTATCCAAGCGCTAGCTATGCACCAAACATTTAAGCCCGATCTATTACTGCTCGATGTACAGATGCCGAATCTCGATGGCTGGAAGGTATTGAATGAAATTCGCTCCCGTGGCGATACACCAGTGATCATGCTCACCGCGCTTGATCAGGATATCGATAAATTAATGGGATTACGCCTCGGTGCTGACGACTACGTGGTTAAACCATTCAATCCCGCCGAGGTGGTGGCGAGGGTTCAAGCTGTGTTGCGACGCGTCCGAATTAACCCGTCTACCAATAGTCAAATATTGCGCGTCGGCCAGTTCCAAATCGACTTAGACAACCACGAGGCTAGCGTAATCTGTAACGGTCAGCAGCAAATACTCGATCTGACACTCACTGAATTTAAACTGTTAGCCTGTCTGATGCGGGCGCCAAAACGTGCTTTTAGCCGTGAGGAGCTGCTGATTAATTGCTTGCCCGAAGGTGATACTCAGGAACGCACTGTAGATAGTCATATCAGTAAGCTGCGTAAAAAGCTTGAAGCCCTTAATATTCAAGGAGTGCCGCTCAGTGTCTGGGGGGTTGGCTATCGCTTTGGTGGTGAAGTATGAGGCAAACACCGGGTTTACGCAGGCAAATTATTCAATCCTTAGCGGCAATGACGCTGGGGATTATTTTCCTGTCGGTGTTTGGTTCCTATGTTTTCTATGCTATTGCGGTGACCTACTTGCCTGGCAGTATTTCTGAAACTTGGATGCCTTCTCGGGTGGAGATGATCTGGATTGTTTGCACTATCGCCGCCGCATTGGGGATGTCGCTTTTTGTCGCTATTCGTCTGTCTCGGCGAATCCTTAATCCATTGAATTCTGTGGCATATAGTCTACGCGAAGTCGCCTTGGGTAAACTCAACGCGCGTGCGCAAATGGATCAAGATACTATGGGAGAAACCGCTCAACTGGTCAGTGACTTTAATGCGATGGCTGAGCGCTTAGAGTGCATGACCCGCGAACGGGAGTTTTGGAATGCGGCCATTGCCCATGAGCTTCGCACTCCGGTCACCATTTTGCGTGGTCGATTGCAGGGCTTAGCAGAAGGTGTTTTTAGTCCTAATAGTGAATTGTTCGAGGGATTGTTACGGCAGGTCGAAGGCTTAAATCACTTGATAGAAGATTTACGAGTGCTTAGCCTCAACGACAGTGGCCACTTAGAGTTACATCGTGTAGAGGTTTGTTTAGCGGATGAACTTAGTACTGTGATTGAGACCTTTGCAGCGGTTTTAGATGCCAGAGGACTCAAACTTAAGTTGGAACTCGATTTTAGCCTTCAAGTTTACTGTGATGCCATCCGTATCCGTCAGGCGCTAATCGCACTACTAGAAAATGCTCGCCAGCATGCAGATCCCGGCGAGTTAACCGTGCGGCTCTATCATTCGGATGATAATTGCTATCTAAGTGTGGAAGATGAGGGACCTGGTATCCCTGATGCTGTCGCCAGTCACGTATTCGAAGCATTTCGTCGAGTCGATCCTTCTCGCTCACGAAAAAGTGGCGGTAGCGGGCTTGGTCTTGCTGTGGTTAAGGCTGTTATTGAAGCCCATGGTGGCAGTGCGGTTTGCTTGCCATCTGGCTGTGGTGGAACAGTATTCATCCTTTGTTGGCCAATTAAGCAAGCATAGGCGTCATTATTGTCTAATACTGTATGTGTTTTGATTTTAAACGATTTTATTGCATTCCAAATGTGTTCCAGAATTTATTTTTGGAACACATTTGGTGCTAGAGTCGACAAAACCCTTCAAATCACTCATCTCCAAGTAAAACAAAATTATTTTAAAATCATAATGTTGTTTTGATTTGGTTTGATGCGTTTTACTATTTTACTTCCCAATACAGAATGAACTAAAAATTTTGCCGAGTAGATCGTCTGAGGTAAAACGGCCAGTGATTTCAGACAGGGCGAGTTGCGCCATTCTGAGTTCTTCCGCTAATAGTTCGCCCGCGAGGTAAACTTCTAATTGTTCTTTACCTAGTTGCAGGTGGTTTGCGGCTATCTCTAAGGCCTCAAGGTGACGACGACGGGCGATAAAGCCACCTTCGAGGTTGCTTTGATAACCCATTAGCGATTTTAGGTGCTGTTTTAACTCATCTACACCAAGACCCGTTTTGGCCGAAATCCGATACACGCTATAGCCTTTTTCTTCGGTCATTTTGAGGTTTTCACCGGTAAGATCCGCTTTATTACGGATAACCGTTACCCCTAAATTGGCGGGGAGGCGATCGATAAAATCGGGCCAAATATCGTGGGGATCGACAGCATCCGTG
Source organism: Shewanella cutis (assembly GCF_022410515.1). Classification (GTDB taxonomy): domain Bacteria; phylum Pseudomonadota; class Gammaproteobacteria; order Enterobacterales; family Shewanellaceae; genus Shewanella; species Shewanella cutis. Next base: position 30,187 of record NZ_JACSDI010000022.1, read on the forward strand.
GTGGTGCCATCGACCATAAATAACACCCGATCGGCACTGTTGATTTCATTCCACGCGCGTTCGATACCAATTTGTTCAACTGTATCGGTTGTATCGCGTAAACCAGCGGTATCTATAATATGCAGCGGCATACCATCTAAATGGATATGTTCGCGCAGCACATCGCGTGTGGTGCCGGCTATTTCGGTCACAATGGCCGACTCTTTACCTGCGAGGGCGTTGAGTAGGCTAGATTTTCCGGCATTTGGCCTACCAGCAATCACCACCTTCATTCCTTCACGAATGATAGAGCCTTGCTTGGCACTGGCTTGGACGGCGCTGAGTTTATCGATGATTTTGTAGAGCGAGTTGGCAATTTTACCGTCACTTAAAAAGTCAACTTCTTCATCGGGGAAATCAATTGCCGCTTCGACGTATAAACGCAGATGGGTGACTTGGTCCACCAGCTCGTGTACTTCTTTTGAAAACTCACCTTGGAGCGATTGCAGCGCGCTTTTGGCCGCTTGTTCACTGGTGGCATCAATAAGGTCGGCAATGGCTTCGGCTTGAGTTAAGTCGAGCTTATCGTTCATAAAGGCTTGTTCGCTAAACTCGCCGGGTTTAGCGATACGGATGCCTTCAACTTCGAGCACGCGTTTGATCAGCATGTCGAGAACGATTTGCCCCCCGTGGCCCTGTAGCTCTAAAACATCTTCACCGGTGAAGGAGTTTGGGCCTTTAAAGAACAAGGCAATGCCTTGGTCTATGACTTGGCCAGAGGCATTTTTAAAGTCACAGTAATCGGCGTAACGGGGTTTAGGTAAATGACCCAATATAGCCATGGCCACATCGGTTGCCTTATCACCAGATATACGAATGATACCCACGCCGCCCCGTCCGGGCGCGGTGGCCTGTGCCACGATAGTGTCAGTTGTCACGGAAATACCCATTAATATCGATCAAATCATCTAAAGGAAAAGGCGGCTAATTAAGCCGCCTTTTTGAATATGCACAGAGCCGTTAGCTCCTATCTAGCGCTTGGGCTTATTTTAAGCCTTTTTTCTCTAGACCTGCATAAATAATCTTCTGCTGGATGATGGCAACAATGTTACCCACTAACCAGTACAGCACCAGACCTGATGGGAACCACAGGAAGAATACGGTAAAGATCACTGGCATCCACTGCATCATCTTCACTTGCATTGGGTCCATCGTCGGTGCGATGGGTTGCATCTTCTGCATGATGTACATAGAAACACCCATCAGCAGCGGCAGAATGTAGTATGGATCTTGGACCGATAAGTCGTGGATCCATAACATAAATGGCGCATGACGCAGCTCGAAGCTTTCTAACAATACCCAGTATAAAGCGATGAAGATTGGCATTTGTAACAGGATAGGTAAACAGCCACCCATAGGGTTAACTTTTTCCTTCTTGTACAGTTCCATCATGGCTTGACCCATCTTTTGACGGTCATCACCGAAGCGCTCTTTTAAATCCTGCAGTTTTGGCTGTAGGTTACGCATCTTCGCCATTGAGGTGTACTGCGCTTTGGTGAGCGGGAACAGTAAACCACGAACGGTTAAGGTGATCAGAATAATTGCCACACCCCAGTTACCCACAAATGATTGATAGAACATCAATAACCAGTGGATTGGTACTGCTAACCACCAGAGGAAACCGTAATCGACTACTAGGTTTAAGGTATCAGATAACGCTGACAGCGCTTTTTGATCCTTAGGGCCAACATAGAATTGAGAGCTAATTTCTTGAGTTGCACCTGGTGCAACATCGTATACCGCACCGCGGAAACCAATATTGGCTAAACCGCCAGCGCTCACACTTGAGAAAATGGTGTTGCTATCGGTAGCTGGTGGGATCCAAGCGGATACGAAGTAATGTTGCAACATCGCAGCCCAACCACCGATGGTCGGTTGGTTGAGGTTGTTTTTGCCCATATCTTCGAAGTTGTACTTTTCGTAACGTACGCTGGCAGTAGAGAATGCGGCGCCACGGTAAGTTGGCATCATCATGCTGCTTTCAGATGGCTTGATGGTCTGTTTAATCTGACCGTACATCTGAACTTGTAATGGTGCCGCTGAAGTGTTGTTGATTTTGTAATCGATATCGACATTAAACTTGCCGCGATGGAATACAAACACTTTCGTGTAAGTCACACCATTCTCAGCTACATAGGTCAGTGGTACTTCTAAACTGTCTTGGCCGTCGGCTAGGGTAAATTCGGTTTTGCTTGCAGCAAATGTAGCGCGACCCTTAGCACTGCTATCGATACCATCACGACCAATTAGGCCGCTCTGCGCGATATAGGTGAAATCTTTGGTTTGCTCAAGCAAAACAAATGGCTGGTCTTTACCCTGTTCCAACTTGTGTGAAACCAGTGCAGCATAAACAATGTCACCACCCACAGGGTTGATTTGCACATCTAGCTGATCGGTTTTAACCGTGATTAGATTTTGCGTAGCCGCGACTGCTGCTGGTACGCCTGTATCCGCTTCTGGAACATCAGCACTGTGATTAGTGGTTGCATTCGCCACAACAGACGATTCGGTTGCAACGGGTTTTGGAGCTTTGTCTGCTTGCCACTGTTGCCACAGCAAAAAGCTGACAAACAGTAGTCCTATTAGCAATATATTGCGTTGAGATTCCATAGCCTATTTATTACACCTGTCATTTTTAGGGGGGACGGGATCACTACCGCCGGGATGCAAAGGGTGACATTTTAATATGCGTTTCAATGCAAACCAACAACCTTTCGCGGTTCCGTGCACTTTTATTGCCTCAATGGCGTAATGAGAGCAAGTGGGATTGAAACGGCATCGAGGTCCCAAGATTGGGCTGATGAAGATTTGATAGCCACGAATTAACGTGGTCGCTAGCCATTGTAGCGGCGACTGAGTTTGCGCCATAGCTTTTCTATCAACTTGTTTAGCTCAGCATTTTCCATTTCCATCACCCCATTTCTAACCAGCACAACAATATCAAGGTGAGGGATGTTGTGTTGATTGAGTCGAAAACTATCTCTGATTACTCGCTTAATGCGATTACGCTGATTGGCGCGTTTTACATAGCGTTTAGCAACAGTAAGGCCCAGACGCGGATGTTGCTCCGAATTAGGAATGGCAAGCAAGGTTATTTCAGCAGAAGATGCTTTGATGGGATTGGAGAATACAGATTTAAATTGCGCGGGAGTTAGCAATCGTAACTCCCGCGTAAAGGTATAGCTAGTCAACTAGTTATCCACTTAATTAAGCAGATAAACGAGCGCGACCTTTCGCACGACGACGTGCAAGCACCTTACGGCCGCCTGCAGTAGCCATACGAGCGCGGAAGCCGTGAGAACGCTTGCGCTTCAGGTTGCTAGGTTGAAAAGTACGTTTACTCATGATGGCAATCCGTCTTTGTTATTAGTGAACATATCCTTATCTCTACTGCTAGAGGTAAGGGTAAAAAAGAGGCCGAATTGTAATCACTTTACTTGTCCCCGTCAACAACGAAAGTCAGCAAGTGGGTTATTTCTGCCAGCGTATCCTTAGATCAATTCCCCATATACACAATAAGATGTGGATAACTCTGTGTATGGACACTACATATAGTAGTGAAGGGGATCTATTAACAGATCAAAGGGGCGCCATTATAGATCAATCTGGATCGCTTAATAAAGCGGGATTTTCCCTATTTGTTGAATAAAAGGATCGAATTTGATCTTTGATGATCGAGGATATCTACATAGAATGATCTTGTTGGGGATAATTATTTTTTAAGGATAGCGATCCTTGAGATCTCGCTATAGAATACACCTCTTTTGATGATCTTTTGGGGATAACTTAGTGGCGGTTTCACTTTGGCAACAATGTATCGGACGACTGCAAGATGAGCTTTCTGCTCAGCAGTTCAGTATGTGGATCAGACCGTTACAAGCCGAAATGGATGGAGATACTTTGGTGCTATATGCGCCTAACCGCTTCGTGCTCGATTGGGTTAGGGATAAATACATCAATATCATTAATCAGTTTTTTACTGAGCAAATGGGTAATGATGCGCCTAAGTTACGTTTCGATATTGGTAGTCGTCCATCAGCTAAAAAGCTTGAGCCAGCGCCCGTTGCTGCTGTGCGTGTGCCCAGTCCCCAAACCAAAGCCTCTGTAGGTACGGCATTTAATACTACAGAGCCTGTTGCTAATACCAATCATCGCAGCAATATCAATCCGACTTACCAGTTCGATAATTTTGTTGAGGGTAAGTCAAACCAACTGGGTAAAGCCGCTGCGTTGCAAGTGGCAGAAAATCCTGGTGGTGCCTATAACCCACTATTCTTATATGGTGGAACAGGTCTGGGTAAGACTCACTTGTTGCACGCTGTTGGTAATGGGATCATCAAAAATAATCCCAATGCTAAAGTGGTTTATATGCATTCCGAGCGTTTTGTGCAGGATATGGTTAAAGCGCTGCAAAATAATGCGATCGAAGAATTTAAACGTTACTACCGTAGTGTTGATGCGTTGTTTATCGATGATATTCAATTCTTTGCTAACAAAGACCGATCGCAGGAAGAATTTTTCCATACCTTTAATGCGCTGCTTGAAGGTAATCATCAAATCATCCTAACGTCGGATCGTTATCCAAAAGAAATCGACGGTGTTGAAGACAGATTAAAATCCCGCTTTGGTTGGGGCTTAACGGTGGCGATCGAGCCACCCGAGCTTGAAACTCGCGTGGCGATTTTGATGCGTAAAGCCCAAGAGAGCAGTATTAACCTGCCCGATGAAGTGGCGTTCTTCATTGCTAAACGTTTACGTTCTAACGTCCGTGAATTAGAAGGGGCCTTAAACCGGGTGATTGCTAACGCAAACTTTACCGGCCGCCCAATAACGATTGATTTTGTGCGCGAAGCCCTGCGTGACCTCTTGGCACTGCAGGAAAAATTAGTCACTATAGATAACATTCAGAAAACCGTAGCTGAATACTACAAAATCAAGATGGCTGATATGTTGTCTAAGCGTCGTTCGCGCAGTGTTGCGCGCCCAAGACAAGTGGCTATGGCGTTATCTAAAGAATTAACTAACCAGAGCTTGCCGGAAATTGGTGATGCCTTTGGCGGTCGAGATCACACCACAGTGTTACATGCCTGTCGTAAGATTGCTCAGCTACGGGAAGAGAGTCACGACATTAAAGAAGATTATGCTAACTTGATTAGAACCTTATCTTCTTAAAATCAAGGAATTTGGACACTATGAAATTTTCAATTGATAGGGACGCCCTATTAAAGCCGCTTCAATTGGTTTGTGGTGCGGTAGAAAGACGCCATAACTTGCCTATTTTGGCAAATCTCCTTGTAGAAGTTAGTGGTCACTCACTCAAATTAACAGGTACAGACCTCGAAGTTGAGTTAGTCGGTCAGGCGGTTATTCATGGTGATATTGAAGAAGGTCGCACAACAGTTCCTGCAAAGAAGCTGTTAGACATCGTAAAATCCTTACCCGAGCAAAGCGAGTTAAAGGTTGAGCAACAAGATAACAAATGGTTGTTGCGCTCTGGACGTAGCCGTTTTTCGCTGGCAACACTGCCCGCGGAAGAGTATCCGAATGTCGAAGCCTTCCAAGCCGAAATCGAATTTACCCTTAAGCAAGGTGTGCTCAAGTCGCTGATTGATGCGACCCAGTTTTCGATGGCTAACCAAGACGTACGTTACTACCTTAATGGATTATTGATTGAAACCGAAGGTAATATGCTACGCGCTATTGCAACCGACGGTCACCGTTTGGCCTTAAGTCATCGAGTTATTGAAGCGCAATTACCTGAGAAGCAAGTGATTGTGCCTCGTAAAGGCGTGATGGAAATGGCGCGTTTGTTGGAAGCGGATGATTTAGATATCATTATTGCCATTGGTGATAATGCTATACGAGCCACCACAAACAGCACTGTTTTTACCAGCAAATTAGTCGATGGACGCTTCCCTGATTATCGCCGCGTATTACCGAAAGGCGGTGATAAAATCGTTATTGCGAGTCGCAACCACTTCAAACAAGCTTTAACGCGAGCTTCTATTTTATCGAATGAGAAGTTTCGCGGTGTGCGCATTCAGTTAGAAACGGGATTGCTGAAAATCACCGCCAATAACCCTGAGCAGGAAGAAGCGGAAGAAATCATCGATGTGGATTACAACAATCTGCCACTCGAAATTGGTTTCAACGTCAGCTACTTATTGGATGTATTGAACAATCTTAAGTCCGATGATGTGCGTATCACCCTAATCGATGGTAACTCGAGCGCCTTGCTGGAAAACCACTTGGAAGAAGATTCCATGTATGTGGTTATGCCAATGCGCTTATAGTCATCCCATTTTTAAGCAGTACCATACGCCGCTTTTTAGCGGCGTATATGTCTTCAAACTGTGTCATATGTCCTCTTATTTTACTCGGATAGAAATGAATTGCGGTATGATGATCGTCCTGAGTATTGGCCTAAGCCGTTGATGCGGTTTGATGAGTAACGCATGAGCCTTATCCGTCTTAACATTGATTCTTTTCGCAATATCCAGTTGGCGCAGTTGAGCCCAAGCGAAGGGATCAACCTGATTTATGGTCAAAATGGCAGTGGCAAAACCAGCATACTTGAAGCCATTTATTTTCTAGGCATGGGGCGTTCGTTTCGCAGTCACTTATCCCAGCGAGTGATCAATAACGACCAAGACAAATTAACTCTGTTTGCAACCTTAAATCTGCCCCGAGGCGACAGTAAAATAGGCCTGCGGCGTTTTCGCAGTGGCGAAACCGAAGTCAAAATTGATGGTGAAAAGGTCAAACGGCTATCGACTTTAGCTGAAACCTTACCCATTCAAGTCATTACGCCAGAAAGCTTTTCGTTACTGTTCGAAGGCCCAAAATCCCGCAGGCAGTTTATCGATTGGGGGGCCTTTCATACCGATCCGCAGTTTTATGCGGCATGGATGAATGTAAGGCGTGTTCTTAAACAAAGAAATCAAATGCTTAGGAATGGTTCTCCCTACAATCAAATCCAATATTGGGATAGGGAGTTTGTCCGTTATACCGAGCAGGTCACTGAAATACGAAACCGTTATGTAGACTCGTTAAATGAGCTACTTAAGGGTATAATCGGAGAGTTTTTACCGCAGGTGGATGTTAAGGTTTCATTTACCCGCGGCTGGGATAGCAAAACGGATTTTGCACAACTTCTCGAATCACAATATCCCAGAGATTTGGCCACAGGTCATACCGTCAGCGGTCCCCATAAAGCTGACTTAAGACTTCGTGTAGGCACTTTGCCGGCGCAGGATGCCCTGTCCCGTGGTCAATTGAAATTATTAGTCTGTGCACTGCGTATTGCACAGGGAAAGTTGCTCAAACAACAAATAGATAAACACAGTATTTATCTTGTGGATGATCTTCCATCCGAGTTGGATGCACAGCATAGGCAGCTATTGCTTAAGCAGCTAGTGGACACGGGTGCACAAGTGTTTGTGACCGCCATTGAGCCAGCAGCAATAGTCGATTCGTTACACACGCCTCCCAGTAGGATGTTCCATGTGGAACAGGGACGTGTAACGGTAATTGAATAACCATTGAGAGAATAATATGTCAGAGAATAGTTACGATTCTTCGAGTATTAAGGTCCTTAAGGGCCTTGATGCAGTACGTAAGAGACCTGGGATGTATATTGGTGACACCGACGACGGTACGGGTCTACATCATATGGTGTTCGAAGTAGTCGATAACTCTATCGATGAAGCCTTAGCGGGCCATTGTACTGATATCACAATTACTATCCATGTGGATGGTTCGGTTTCTGTAAAGGATGATGGCCGTGGTATTCCGGTCTCTATCCATGAAGAAGAAGGCGTATCGGCAGCAGAAGTTATCATGACGGTACTGCATGCTGGTGGTAAGTTCGACGATAACTCCTATAAAGTGTCAGGTGGTCTGCACGGTGTGGGTGTGTCGGTAGTAAACGCGCTTTCTAAAAAGCTGCAATTAACCATTCGCCGCGATGGCAAAGTCCACGAGCAGTTTTACACCCACGGTGTACCTGATGCGCCAATCAAAGAGATTGGTGATGCAACTAAAACCGGAACCGAAATCCGTTTCTGGCCAAGTGAGCAAACTTTCAGTGATGTTGAGTTTCACTTTGAAATCCTGGCTAAACGGGTGCGAGAACTATCGTTCCTTAACTCTGGTGTGGGGATTCGCTTAGTCGACGAGCGTGATAATAAAAACGAATTCTTTAAATACGAAGGCGGTATCAGCGCATTCGTTGATTACTTGAACCGTAATAAAACGCCGGTAAACAAAGATGTATTCCACTTTATGCAGGAGCGTGACGACGGCATTACCGTTGAAGTGGCGATGCAGTGGAACGATGGTTACCAAGAAAACATATTCTGTTTTACTAACAACATTCCACAGCGTGATGGTGGTACTCACTTAGCAGGTTTCCGTAGTGCGTTGACACGTAACCTCAACAACTACATGGAAAACGAAGGTTATAACAAGAAAGGCAAAACTAACGCGACTGGCGATGACGCCCGCGAAGGCTTAACTGCGGTCATTTCAGTTAAAGTGCCTGATCCTAAGTTCAGCTCGCAAACCAAAGACAAGTTAGTGTCTAGCGAAGTGAAAGCCGCGGTTGAACAAACCATGGGTGAGAAGCTAAACGACTATCTATTGGAAAATCCTGCCGATGCTAAGTTAATCGTTGGTAAAATTGTCGATGCGGCTCGTGCCCGTGAAGCGGCGCGTAAAGCCCGTGAAATGACCCGCCGTAAAGGCGCGCTCGACTTAGGTGGTTTGCCAGGTAAGCTGGCGGATTGCCAAGAGAAAGACCCTGGTCTTTCAGAAATCTACATAGTGGAAGGTGACTCTGCTGGCGGTAGCGCTAAGCAGGGACGTAACCGTAAGAACCAAGCGATTCTGCCACTGAAAGGTAAAATCTTAAACGTTGAGAAGGCGCGTTTCGATAAAATGCTTTCTTCTCAAGAGGTTGCCACGCTAATCACTGCGCTTGGTTGTGGTATTGGTCGTGATGAATACAACCCGGATAAGACCCGTTACCACAACATCATCATCATGACGGATGCTGACGTCGACGGCTCGCACATTCGTACCTTGCTGTTGACCTTCTTCTTCCGCCAAATGCCTGAACTGATCGAACGTGGTTACGTGTATATTGCTCAGCCGCCTTTATTCAAAGTGAAGAAAGGTAAGCAAGAACAATATCTTAAAGACGAAGCTGCACTGACTCAGTATCTGACCACTCAAGCGTTAGATGGAACCAGCATTTATCCATCTCAAGGTGCGCCTGGTATGTCGGGTGAGCCATTAGAGCGTTTAGTGACTCAGTACCGTGAAGTGGAAGCGATTGTTGCCCGTTTAGAGCAACGTTATCCAACCCATATCACTAATCGGATGCTTTACCACCCAATGATCAGCAATGAGATGTTGGCTGATGAAGCTAAGATGAAGGAATGGATAGACGCCTTTATCCATGAGCTGGTGGAATTAGAAAACAGCGGTGTGCTGTATTCTGGTGAGCCGGTGTTGGACCCTGAGCGTAAAGTGTATCTACCAAAGATCACCATCCGTAAACACGGTATCGACACGCATTACCTATTTAGCTATGACTTCTTCCAATCAATGGATTATCAACGTATTGCTAAGTTAGGTGCAGCCCTTGAGGGTTTGATTGAAGTCGGTGGTTATGTACAACGTGGCGATCGAGTGAAAGAAGTCGGCAGCTTCATTGAAGCGTTAGATTGGACCATTTCTGAAGCGAAACGTGGCTTATATATCCAACGTTATAAAGGATTGGGTGAGATGAACCCTGAGCAATTGTGGGAAACCACGATGGATCCTGAATCTCGCCGTATGCTGCAAGTAACGATTGATGATGCTGTTGGTGCGGATCAGCTGTTTACTTGTTTGATGGGCGACCAAGTTGAACCACGCCGTGACTTTATCGAAGCCAACGCGCTAAACGTGGCTAACTTAGACGTTTAATATCTAGACGTTTAATATCGTTATTGATTGATAAAACTGATTGATAAATAAGGGAAAGCTGAGCTTTCCCTTTTCTTTTTCAAAAAATTACCTATCAACACCCGCCTCATCGGCGTCCACTATTTCAGTCTCTATTTTGGCTGCTGTTATCCAAGTCTGCATTTCTGGTTGGCTCACGATAAATTCCATATAAGCTCGGCTCGCTTGCGAGACTTCAATCTCGTAGGTAAAGAAGCGCATTACCACTGGTGCAAACATCATATCGGCGATTGACCACTGGCCAAATAACCAAGTGCCCTGAGTTTGGCATGGGGCAAATTCAGCCATTTGCTGAGACCAAATGCTATCCATGCGAGCAATCTCTTGCTGAACAGCAGGGCTTAGCTCGACATATCGACGGGCGCGGATATTCATAGGTAACGCATTTCGCAGGGCATGAAAGCCTGAATGCATTTCACAGGCGAGGGAGCGAGCCTTGGCTTTTTGTTTTGGATCTTGTGGCCATGCCGCGCCTGAAAGATAACGATCATTGATATATACACAAATTGACAGTGAATCCCAAACGGTAATGTCACCATCGAGCAGTGTTGGTACTTTTAGCGTTGGTGAAATAGATTGGAGTTGCTTATAGAAGCTATCAGTATCGAGTTGTAAAAGGACTTCATCGAACTTAATGTCAGATTTTGCAGCCATTAACCAAGCTCGGAGCGACCAGCTAGAGTAGTTTTTATTGCCGATGTAGAGTTTCATTAGTGCCTTCCAATTTTGAGTCGTGCCAATCACTATACATGATGAAATCGTGATAACCATTAAGCGAGCAGATATTAGAACCCTTTAATATTTAGGTTGAAGGGATGATTAAGCAGAGTTTGTTTTTCGCTGAGCAGCAGGGTAATTACATGCTCATATTCAGTCATTCAAACTGCAAATTGCTCACGCAATCAAGCTAAATTGGCATAAGGTTTCACGTGGAACAATTCGATAAGGTAACCAAGTCTTAAGTTTCGGAACATATACTCAAGCTGGGCATAATACTGATAGTGCCTGTTCTAGCATATCAATTACAATGGATGGATAATGTAAGGCTGGCTCAGTAAACACTGTTTTTATAGGTTGGAATATTTTGATTAAGTCCATATTCAACAAAATTTTTAATATCCGTGAAGAGGCAACTCTTGAGCGACCGAAAAGCTTTAGTCAGACCGATCTCAGCAAACCTATAAATACGGTCGTGCCACAAAAGCCTGCTGAAGAGCGGTGTGATACTTCGGCGTGTGTTGACTTAGAGGCATTGTTTTATAGCCTGTTATTTCCTGCTAGAACAAAAGATTCTGGTGGTGTTGCTAATAACCTTGAACGCCATGTGATGGCGGAAATTGAACAGGCCTTAGCATCCCCCCAAGTGATTGCCGAAAAAGTGCTAAAGCTTCCTTCTAAGGTATTGGAGTTAGACCGTAAGTTAGCTGACCCACAGTTTGATACCAAGGATTTATTGGCTTTAATTGAACAAGACCCTTTACTCAGTGTTGAAGTGCTCAAGCTTTGTAATTCACCAGCATTTAAGAGAAGTGAGCGAGAGGTGACTAGCCTGCAGCAGGCCTTAGTTCAGCTTGGTCGGGAGCAATTACGGCGCTTCGTGACCAGTTGTTTGGTCCGTGAAATGCTAGACATTAAACCCATTTATTTCCGCCGTTTTGGGGCTGAAATTTGGCGTCACTCGATGCAAGTGGCCTTTTTAGCGAGTGAACTTAGCGAAAATGATAGGGACACGGCATTTTTATTGGGGTTGCTCCATGATGTGGGTAAGCTCGCCATTTTTAAAATGCTACTTGATGCTTTCGCGCAAGCTGAACCTGGCGAGCAGCCAAACTCTTGGTTATTTAGGCAAGTGATGACGGCAAAATCGCTGACCTTAAGTACGTTATTAGCAAAATATTGGCAATTACCTAGCATCTTTGAAGCTGAACTGGATAAACTCGCCCATGTGCATACTCGGCCGAATGAGGGAATTGCTGCCGTAGTATGGCGTGCAAACGTGATTAGTGAGATCTCTATGTTGCTGCAAGCGGGTAAATTGCCAGACGATATGCTAACCAAGTTGTTAATGCTCGTCGGGCTTGAGCAAGCTCAGTTTGATGAGTTGCATGAAAAACTCCAACAGTTTTAATGATTTTCAGCCATAAAAAAACGCGCTTAAAAGCGCGTTTTTGTTAACCGTGATTTTTACTTAAATCACTTACTGAAGCAGAGAAATATCCGCTACATGTAAGAATTGTTCACATAGGTTATTGAGCAGTGCCAAACGGTTGTTACGCAGCGCGGTATCGTCCGCCATCACCATGACATCCTCGAAGAACTGGTCAACACTTTCACGTAAGCTTGCCAGCAGCGTTAAGGCTTGTTGATAATCCGCATTAGCAAACAGTGGAGCAAGCAGAGGCTGAAGTTCAGTAAGCTTAGCTGCTAACGCTTGCTCGGCAGCTTCGGTTAACAGAGCTGAGTTAATCGCGGTCGGTAATTCGCCTTCCACTTTCGCCAGAATGTTAGACACACGCTTATTCGCCGCTGCTAGAGCGCTAGAGGCTTCTAAGCTTCTGAAGTGTGATACTGCGTTAATGCGGCTATCAAAGTCGGCAGGGCGAGTTGGACGGCGGGCTAATACTGCAAGGATCACGTCAACGTTGATACCTTTATCTTGGTACCAAGCACGGAAACGCGCCATTAAGAACTCAAGCACTTCATCGCTTGCATTCGCGTTGCTTAAGTTGGTGCCATGGAGTTCTTGAGCCTTAGCAATCAACGTTACTAAGTCCAGTGGCAGCTTGTTCTCAACGATAATGCGTAGCACACCGATAGCGGCGCGGCGTAGGGCAAATGGGTCGGCAGCGCCCTTAGGTGCCTGACCAATACCAAAAATACCGACTAAGGTATCGAGTTTATCGGCTAAGGCTACTGCGCAAGAAACTGCTGCTGTTGGAACTGTATCGCCAGAAAACTTAGGCTTGTATTGTTCTTCCATAGCTAAGGCGACAGCTTCTGTTTCACCGTCTAGGCGGGCGTAATGCATGCCCATAGTGCCTTGCGTATCGGTAAACTCCATCACCATATTGGTCATTAAGTCTGTTTTAGACAATAAACCTGCGCGGGCTGCATCAACGATATTTGCACCTGTTTGCTCAGCAATAAAGGCGGCTAGGGCGGATATACGAGTCACTTTGTCTCTTAAGGTGCCGAGCTGTTGCTGGAACAATACGGTCTCAAGACTAGGTAAACGCGATTCTAGCGTGTGCTTTTTATCGGTATTAAAGAAAAACTCAGCATCGGCCAAGCGTGGGCGTACCACCTTCTCGTTACCAGAGATAATTTGCGCAGGATCTTTTGATTCGATATTGGCGACAAAGATAAAGTTTGGCAGCAATTTGCCCGCATCATCGAACACTGGGAAGTATTTTTGATCGCCCTTCATCGTATAAACCAAGGCTTCTGAAGGCACGTTTAAGAACTTTTCTTCAAAGCTTGCCGTTAACACGACTGGCCATTCAACCAAAGAGGTCACTTCTTCTAGTAGGTCATCTTCGATATCGGCGGTGCCACCAATCTTAGCGGCCGCTTTTTCGGCATCGGCTTTAATTAAGGCTTTACGGCTTTCAAAATCGGCGATGACTTTCCCTTTTTCTTTTAGCAATGTCAGGTAGTTGTCCGCATGGTCAAGCTCGAAGCCGGTACCCATAAAGCGGTGACCACGGATATTCCGCGCTGATTTAATGCCGAGCAATTCGCCTTCAATTAACTCACTGCCTAATAGCATAGTGGCGGTGTGAACAGGGCGAATAAATTGAGTCTTGCTGCTTCCCCAACGCATTGGTTTTGGAATAGGTAATTTATCTAGCGCTCGTTGTGCCATAGCTGCAATTAAGCTTTTGGTTTCAACGCCTTCAACTTTAGCGTTATAAACCAGCCATTCACCTTTGTCGGTCACTAAACGTTCTGCCTGATCGACAGTGATACCGTTGCCACGTGCCCAACCTTCGGCAGCTTTTGTTGGTTTACCTTCGGCATCAAAGGCTGAGCTGACCGCTGGGCCGCGTTTTTCAACGATTTTATCTGCTTGGGCAATAGCGAGTTCAGTAATATTAATCGCCAGACGACGGGGCGCTGCATACCAAACCGCGGATTTAAAAGCTAAATCGGCTTTGGTTAATTCTTCAGTAAAGTTCGCTAAGAAAGACTCAGCCAGTTTACGTAGCGCCTTTGGCGGCAGTTCTTCAGTGCCTAACTCGATGAGTAAGTTTTCAAAATTCATGTGTTACCTCTACTTACACATTGGGAAGCCAAGTGCTTCGCGTGCCTGATAATAGGATTCGGCAACGGCTTTTGCCATAGTACGTACGCGCAGGATATAACGCTGACGTTCAGTCACTGAAATGGCGTGGCGTGCATCGAGCAGGTTGAAGGCGTGTGAGGCTTTCATCACTTGCTCATAGGCGGGTAGAGGTAATGGTTTTTCAAGCGACAATAAGTGCTGACACATCTTTTCGCATTGATCGAACAGGGTAAACATAAAGTCTACATCGGCGTGTTCAAAGTTATAGGTTGATTGCTCAACTTCGTTTTGGTGGAACACATCGCCATAGGTGATGCGACCCATTGGGCCATCGGTCCATACGAGGTCGTACACGCTATCCACACCTTGGATATACATCGCCAGACGTTCTAAACCGTAGGTGATTTCACCCGTGACAGGGCTGCACTCCAAGCCGCCGACCTGTTGGAAGTAAGTAAACTGAGTTACTTCCATACCGTTTAGCCAGACTTCCCAGCCTAGACCCCAAGCACCTAACGTTGGTGATTCCCAGTTGTCTTCCACAAAGCGGATATCATGGATTTGGGTATCAATACCAAGGGCTTGCAGAGAACCTAAATAGAGTTCTTGGATATTATCCGGTGACGGTTTTAACACGACTTGGAATTGGTAGTAGTGCTGCAGACGGTTTGGGTTTTCACCGTAGCGGCCATCTGTTGGGCGGCGCGAAGGCTGCACATAGGCACTACTCATTGGCTCGGGCCCTAGAGAGCGTAGGAAAGTTTGTGGGTGGAATGTGCCCGCACCGACTTCCATATCTAAAGGTTGAACGATTGCACAGCCTTGCTGCGCCCAATATTCCTGTAGGGTTAGAATGAAACCCTGAAATGTTTTTACGTCGTGTTTCGTCGTCATGTCTACTTGTCTACTGCCGTCAGCTTGAATAGAAAATGGTTTCGATTATACCTTGTAGATCTCTGCTTATGTAGGTTATTTTTTACCTTCTTCGTTAAAACGTTAAGGTTGATGACCATGGAAGAAATCCGCTGTAATTGGGTCAGTGATGATCCCTTGTATCGTGAATACCACGATAAGGTGTGGGGGCGCCCAGTTTATGATCCCAAGGAGTTATTTGCCAAGCTCTGTTTAGACGGGCAACAAGCAGGGTTGTCTTGGATTACGATCTTAAAGAAACAACAAAATTATGAACAAGCCTTTGCGGATTTTGAGCCAGCAGTGATTGCTACTTTCGATGATGCAAAAGTCGAGGAGTTGATGGCAAATCCTGGAATTGTGCGTAATCGACTTAAGATCCATTCAATTATTAGAAATGCAAAAGGGTATTTAGCTTATACGGCTGATGGCAAAGATTTTTCTGAATTTTTGTGGAGCTTCGTTGGTGGTAAACCAATAGTGAATCAATTTACTTCCATGTCGCAGGTGCCTGCGCAAACGCCGGAGTCAGAGGCTATGTCCAAGGCGTTAAAAAAGCTCGGCTTTAACTTTGTTGGTCCAACGATTTGTTATGCTTTTATGCAGGCAGTGGGGATGGTGAATGATCATATAGTTGATTGCATTGCCTATGATGCTTGCTGTGGTGGTAAATAAGTCACTAATCTTATTTAGTCACAATCCAAAATAAAAAGGCATGTTCCACGTGGAACATGCCTCTTGTTATTTCACCTTGTTGAGATTAGATTTTCTCGAAGAAGAAAGGCTTGCGCTGTTGTTTGCTGCCATTGAGTTGGTTCATCGACTCAGCGTCGAATAACTTACCATTGACCATGGTGTAAGTGACTTTATCTGTGACGCGAATATCCGCTAATGGGTCGCCATCGATAACGATCAAGTCTGCAAGCTTACCTGGCTTAATCGAGCCAAGTTGATGCTCTAAGCCGAAGGTGGTGGCAGGGTTGATGGTCGCCGTTTTCAGTACATCCATATTGCTCATGCCACCCTGGGCAAACATCCACATTTCCCAATGTGCGGCTAAACCTTCACGCTGACCATGGGCGCCAATATTTGGGTGAATGCCTAATTTATTAAACTCATTCGCCACTTTAGCAACGTTAAAATGGTTGTAGTGGCTGTCTGGTGCATGGGGGCGACGCATTGAGCGAGCCTGCAAAATATCGCTTGGTACATACATAGACAGGCGTGGATGTGCCCACACATCGGTTTTATCGTACCAGTAATTCTCACCCGAAATACCACCGTAGGCGACGACTAAGGTTGGCGTATAACCGACCTTAGTTTGACTCCAGAACTGTTTAATATCGTTATAAATACTTGCCACAGGTAAGGAATGTTCTACGGTTGTATGACCATCGGCAACCATGGTCAGGTTATGTTGTAGTAAGCTGCCACCCTCTGGCACGACCATCATTTCGAGTTCGCGAGCTGCAGCGATAACCTGTTGTCTTTGATTACGACGGGGTTGGTTGTAGCTCTTCACACTAAAGGCACCGACTTTTTTGAGCCGCTCTAAATGGAATTTTGCATCATCAATAGAGTCGATGTGTGAGGTGTATCCTGGCGCGTTTGCGCCGTAGAGAATAGTTCCTGTGGAGAAAATTCGCGGGCCCACGATGTTGCCAGCCTTTTGTTGCTCTGAAGCGGCAAATATTTCAGTCGTATCGTTAGATGGATCATGAATCGTAGTCACGCCTAAGGATAAACCAGAATAGAGCGTCCAGTTTTGTTGCGGCACGATTTCATCATCGGCTTGAGCGCCATGGGCATGGGCGTCAAACAAACCAGGCATAATGGATTTGCCGCTTATATCGATGACTTGTGCATCCTTTGGAATTACCGTATTTGCATCGCCAACGGCAACAATATGATTGTCTTTAACGATCACCACACCCTTATCGATGACTTGGTCATTTTCCATAGTGATCACTTTGCCGCCGATAAAGGCGACTGTTCCACGTGGAACATCGGCCTTTTCGGTAAAGCCTAAGTTGATAATGCTTGGCTTAGCTTGCGCGTCCTTTTTGAGAAACTGGGAATCAACATTGGCTTGGTAGAGTTCTGGGCCAAGGGTCCAATAGAGTTGATTACTCTTGCTATTCCAACTGATGCTTTCGCCGGCTCGTACACTTAACTGAGTGACGGGAAGATTGCTGGCATTAGGGCCGATTTCAACGGTTTCGCCATGTTTAGCAAAGGGCGTCACCCACACTTTAAAACGCTCTGCAAAGGCAAGTTGTTCACCGTCGGGTGAGACTCTAAATTCGGTTGCATGCTTACTGCTGTAGTGAACGCGCTTATCAAAACCGTCTAAGTTGATTGAAGCTAGCTGTGGCGTATCATCATATCCACTATTCATAAAAAAGATGCGATCAGCTGAAGCACCAAATTGAGCTTGGTAACCCTCAGTGGTGATTTTTGTATTTTGTTTGGTTTTTAATTCAACCTTGTAGAGACCTAGCTCCTGCGACCAAGTGCGAGGCGTGAGGTTTCCACCTTGAGCTTTACGATACACCACAAGTTCGCCATTAGGAGAAAAGGTGGGCTCAAGGTATTTTCCGGGTTCTGTGGTAAGTTGTTTCGCCTTGCCACCTCTAGCGCTGATCACTTGTACCGCGCCTTGATCTTGGTCATTCCAAGTGGTGAAGACGATGTTTTTGCCATCACGCGACCATTGGGGATAAAGTTCTCCAATATCGTTACCTAACTCGGTTAAGCGTGACATCTTGCCATCGGGAAGCGTCTTCAACCAGATTTTACCCAATGCTTCGAAGGCGACTTTACTGCCATCGGGGGAGACTTGTGCCATTCGCAGCATTTTTACATCGAATACATCTTTATCAATATCTTGTTTAAAGCGTACTGAAGGCTGAACGTCTAACTGGGTTTTGACACTGAAGGGAATGTTAGTGACAGTCTTATTGGCAACGTTGAGGCGGTTAATTTTGCCTTTAGCCCAGAAGAAGATATCTTTGTTGTCTTGAGTCCAAGCCATGCTTGGATAGACGCCGTGGATTGCCCAGGTTTCTTGCATATCACGGTCTAAATCGCCAAACAACTTAGTTGATTCTCCGGATTTTAAATCAAGCAAATATAATGATGATTGGAAATCATCACGCTTAATATAGGCCAGTTTGGTGCCATCAGGGCTTGGGGTTGGGCGAATAGCACCGCCAGTCCCTTCAATCAGAATTTCGATATCACCTGTTTTGGTATCGTAACGTTTGATTTTATAGATACCGTTTATTGAGTCTTTGGAATAATGGAAGGTTTTTCCTGGGGTGTCGTCTTGACTGAAATAGATATAGCGGCCATCGGGTGAATATGATGGCTCACCTAAATCCTTTTCATCGTTAGGGCGTTCGGTGAGTTTAACACCTTCGCCACCGGCTACATGGTAGAGCCAGACTTCGCCAGCCCCTAAACTACGACTGGCGGTAAAATGTTTACGACCAATTAAATATTGGGAATCAGGGCTCCAAGCTGGGCTGTTGAGTAAGCGAAAGGTTTCAGTCGTAACTGTGCGTGGATTGCTGCCGTCGGCATCCATAATCCAAATATTGTCGCCACCATCCGCATCTGAGGTGAAGGCGATGTGTTTACCATCAGGACTATATACCGGCTGCATTTGCCAGGCGATCCCTTGGGCTAATGGCTTAGCTTCGCCACCAGTGACGGGGATTTGATAAATATCCCCTAGTAAATCAAAGACTAAATACTGGCCATCAGGGCTTACGCTGAGGTTCATCCAAGTGCCTTCACTAACATCAATTTTGACTTTTTCTAGCGGCGCATTAGTGGGGGCGTTTACATCCCAGCTTGGTTTTTGCGCTTCATCCGCGTGAGCTATGAGGGGATTTAGGCTCAGTATCAGTGCGATATAAAGCGGGGTCAGTGTAGGTCTAAACATACTATATCCTGTTATCGTTATTTTAGGGTGTAGTTGTTATCAAATAAGATAAACATTTGTAAATGCTGTGTAGGTTATCGCACAAATATCCCGTAAGGAAAACGGAAATACTGTTTCAATTAATGACCGAGGAAGGCTGCTAGATGATTGGCGTAGGGGCAATGGGAGAGTAATAGGATTACTCTCCGAGGTGAAGTTGATTAGTCGCGAGTTACTGGATCACCGAGATGGATCATTGCGTCATTGAGGACGCGGCAGGTTACGCCGCCACGCCAATCTGGAGTGAGGGCTAATTCTAATCCTGGGTGCGCCATTTCCATCTTACTGCATGGATCGGTTTCGCCGGTAATTTCTAAGCTTAAATCACCGATGCGCAATTGTTTGCCCACATCAGCAGGACTAAAACTTAATCCATCTACTAATAGATTGGCGCGGCGAATCGTCCAGACTAAATCCGCATTTATGCTTTGACAGGCTGCTTGCCACTGCTGCACTGAAAGAACGGTCACTTGTCGTTTGCCTGGGCGACCAAATACATCCTTTTCAACACCGCTGTGCTGAGTGACATTAGCACACAACACTTCTTTCATTGGGCCACGTTTTACGGTTTTGTAGGCAATAGCAACTAGTTTCGGCATTTCTGATGTCCTTATCCTAATGTCGATGTTGGGACTTAGAGTCCCTTTTTAATCAAATATTGATAGGGTGTTTGGTTGGTTTCACTGGCGATCAGTGTGTGATCCATAAACTCACAAAAACTGGGAATATCACGGGTAGTCGCAGGATCATCTGCAATAATGAGCAAGGTTTCACCCTGCGCCATTTGTCTTACCGTTTTACGCACCATCATAACCGGCTCAGGACAACGTAAGCCAAGAGCATCCAGTTTGTGTTGTGCGGTTGAGAAAACGTCGTTCATATGACCTCGACTGAACGGTTAAACAGAATTGGCTAATGTTACTCCAGTGGTTTGGATAAACCAAGTTGGTGGTCTGATTTTGTGATGGAACGGGTAATTGGTTTTATTCCGTTTTATTTATCGAATAATGAGAATATGTTTCACGTGGAACAAATTATTTTACGACGATAATTTTTAAAGCTACATAAAATAAAAAGCCGGAACTGAGTCCGGCTTTTTAGAGTGATATTGATATTTAGGTGTGATTAGACTCGTTCGAAAACAGTTGCAATACCTTGTCCTAAACCGATACACATGGTTGCCAAGCCTAAGGTTGCATCTTTGTGTTCCATTAAGTTAATCAGTGTTGTTGAGATGCGTGCGCCTGAACAACCCAATGGGTGGCCAAGCGCAATGGCGCCACCGTTCAGGTTGATCTTGTCATCTACAACGTCCATCAGACCAAGGTCTTTAACGCATGGTAGAGACTGAGCAGCAAACGCTTCGTTCAGTTCGATAACATCTAAATCATTGATTGTGATGCCAGCGCGAGCAAGAGCTTTTTGGGTTGCTGGAACTGGACCATAACCCATGATGGCGGCATCGCAACCAGCAACGGCCATTGAGCGAATGCGTGCGCGGATAGGTAAGCCTAAGGCGCGAGCCTTTGACTCTTCCATGATCAACATGGCTGAGGCGCCGTCAGACAAGGCTGATGAAGTCCCCGCTGTCACTGTACCGTTTGCTGGGTCGAATACTGGGCGCAGTGCCGCTAACGATTCCATGGTCGTTTCTGGGCGGATAACCTCGTCGTGTAGCACTTTGATCAGTGCGCCAGTGGCATCATGGCCTTCAATGCCATAGATTTCTTTCGCAAAGCGACCCTCAACGGTGGCTGCGTAAGCGCGTTGGTGTGAACGCACTGCAAAGGCATCCTGCTGCTCACGGGTAATGCCGTGAAGCTTGCCGAGCATTTCTGCGGTTAAGCCCATCATACCTGAGGCTTTAGCAACGTTATTAGCTAAACCTGGATGGAAATCCACACCGTGGTTCATCGGCACGTGACCCATGTGTTCAACACCACCGATGATAAAGGTGTCACCCATGCCGGTCATAATGGCACGTGCTGCTTGGTGGATGGCTTCCATAGATGAACCACATAAGCGGTTTACCGTTACTGCGCCAGCCGTTTTCGGGATACCCGCGAGCAATGATGCGTTACGGGCAATGTTGAAGCCTTGCTCTAGGGTTTGCTGCACACAGCCCCAAATCACGTCTTCAATGGTGTTGGGGTCTAATTGCGGGTTACGCAGTAATAGACCTTTCATTAATTCGGCAGACAGTGTTTCTGCACGCACATTACGGAACACCCCAGCCTTTGAACGGCCCATAGGAGTACGAATGCAATCTACGATAACAGCTTGTTTCATAATTAAATTCCTTTCCCGCTAATTAGGCTTGGTAGTAGCTACCGTTTTTGGCTGCAAGGGCACGCATGGCGTCGGTGACTTGATATAAACCACCTAAGTGCGCATATTTGTCAGCTAGGGCGACAAAGCTGGCTACGCCCATGGTGTCTAAGTAACGGAACACACCACCACGGAATGGTGGGAAGCCTAAACCGTAGACTAAGCCCATATCCGCTTCGGCAGGTGATGCCACAATGCCTTCTTCTAAACAGCGCACGGTTTCGATAATCATTGGGATCATAGTGCGGGCAATGATTTCATCCGCATCGAATGCTTTTTGCTCACCAAAGGCGGCCTTCAGCAGCTCATAGCTGGTTGGGTCGACATCTTTCTTTGGCTTGCCGCGGCTATCCACAGAGTAAGCGTAGAAGCCTTTGCCATTCTTCTGACCGAGACGTTTGTTTTCGAACATCACGTCAATCGCGTCATTGCCAGATTTGCCCATACGATCGGGGAAACCTTCAGCCATTACTGCTTGCGCGTGGTGACCAGTGTCTAAGCCGACAACGTCTAGCAGATAAGCGGGGCCCATTGGCCAGCCGAATTGTTTTTCCATCACTTTATCGATAGCGGCAAAGTCGCCACCTTCGGCTAGCAGGCCGTTAAAGCCGGCAAAGTAAGGGAAGAGGACGCGGTTAACGAAGAAACCCGGGCAATCGTTAACAACGATTGGGGTTTTACCCATTTTGCTGGCGTAAGCAACAACTGATGCGATGGTTTCTTCCGAGCTGTGCTCGCCACGGATTACTTCAACCAATGGCATTTTGTGCACTGGGTTGAAGAAGTGCATACCGCAGAAACGCTCTGGCTTCTTCATGCTCTTCGCGAGTAAGTTGATTGAAATCGTTGAAGTGTTAGAAGCGATGATGGCATCTTCACTGACATATTGTTCTACTTCCGCTAGTACTTGTGCCTTCACTTTTGGATGCTCAACCACAGCTTCAACAACCACGTCAGCATGTTTCACTGGGGCATAGTCTAATGCTGGGGTGATGTTGTTCAGCACTTTAGCCATTTTTTCTGGGGTAGAGCGGCCACGGGCAACTTGCGCAGATAACAGTTTTGCGGCTTCGCCTAAACCTAAATCTAATGCAGGTTGAGCGATATCCTTCATCACGATTGGCGTGCCTTTGCTGGCGCTTTGGTAAGCGATACCGCCACCCATAATGCCTGCACCTAATACGGCTGCGCTTTTCACATCTTTAGCGAGTTTGCCCGCTTTCTTAGCTTTGCCTTTAACGAATTGATCATTAAGGAATATACCGATTAGTGCTTTTGCTACATCGGTTTTCGCTAACTTGATGAAAGCTTGATGTTCAATTTGTAGTGCTTCAGCGCGGCCTTTGGTTGCCGCTTGCTCAACTACATTTACCGCAGCCATTGGTGCAGGATAATGTTTGCCAGCGACAGAGAAAACCATGCCTTTAGCTGTAGTAAAAGACATCATGGCTTCGAGTTTAGGCAGTGTCAGTGGCGATAATTTGCGTTGACGGCGAGCTTGCCAATCCAGTTTTTCAGCAACCGCGTCTTTCAGCATTTGAATGGCGGCAGCTTCTAAAGCCTCTGGCGCAACAACGGCGTCAACCGCGCCTACTTTTAAGGCATCTTCTGGACGTTGATCTTTACCCGTGGTGATCCACTCAAGGGCGTTATCCGCACCAATCACACGTGGTAAACGTACTGTGCCACCAAAGCCAGGGATAATACCTAGTTTGGTTTCAGGTAAGCCGATTTTTGCCGTGGTGTCAGCAATACGGAAATCTGTTGCTAAAATGGTTTCACAACCGCCGCCTAAGGCAAAACCTTTAATGGCTGAAGCAGTTGGGAAAGGTAAATCTTCGAGTTTATTGAATACGGCGTTGGCCTGTTCAACCCAAGAGAGCAGTACAGCATCATCTTGTGCGAATAAGCCTAAAAATTCAGTAATGTCAGCGCCGACGATAAAGGTATCTTTACCTGAGGTGAGCACTAATGCCTGAATGTTTGCTTGTTGTTTGATGCTGTCTAATGCGGCATCGAGTGAGGAGAGTGTTTCTCTATCGAATTTGTTCACCGAACCGGGTGCGTTAAAGCACAGCTTGGCAATATTATCCTCGAGTAACTCAACCTGAATTGTAGGACTTTGGTAGATCATTGCTTGCTTCCTTTTGGCTTAAAAGTGATACCCACCATTATTTTTTGGTGTTAGTACGACTCTCTATCTCACAGCAGCTTCGGCCATCATTTGACCAGTTGTGTGCCAGTGTGCTTCTAAATTCGATAAATTACAACACCCAATTTAAACGACTGTTTAATTTCTTGTCGGCTAGAGTGAATTTTCAGCTTTGTGATACACTGCACAAAGTGTAGAAGTGCCAGATTACGCTAATAAGTATCTGATGGGTATTTGTACTTTAGCGGTATTGCTCGCTGGCTAAATGGATAATTTTATTTTTAGAATTAAAAACATAGGCTTAAATCGAGAATTTGCTAACCTTTGTGAAATGAGGCCGTTAGCAAAGGAAAGCGCTAAGCCTATGCGGTTAGACGGATTTGAAGTTTTTATTAACTATCGTTCATTACAGGATATGGCACATGGAACACTTGGCTCATCACTATCATGCCCACATCGCCGAGCTTAATCGTCGAGTCGCTGAAATTGTATCGCGTGAAGTACTATCAGGTTTAGTGATCCACTCGGGTCAGCCACATAGAATGTTTTTGGATGACATTAATTATCCCTTTAAAGCCAATCCCCATTTCAAAGCGTGGTTACCTGTGTTGGATAACCCAAACTGCTGGTTGGTCGTCAATGGTCGCGATAAGCCGCAATTGATCTTTTATCGCCCAGTGGATTTTTGGCATAAGGTGTCTGATGTACCGGATATGTTTTGGACCGAGCATTTTGAGATCAAGTTGCTCACTAAGGCTGATAAGGTTGCCGAGCTATTGCCTAGCGATATCGCTAACTGGGCATATTTGGGGGAGCATTTAGATGTAGCTGAGGTGCTGGGTTTTACCAGCCGTAATCCAGATTCGGTGATGAGTTATTTGCATTTTCACCGTACCACTAAAACCGAATATGAACTCGAATGTATGCGTCGTGCCAACCAGATTGCGGTGCAAGGGCATTTAGCGGCTAAAAATGCCTTCTATAACGGTGCGAGCGAGTTTGAAATTCAGCAGCAGTATTTATCAGCCGTGGGACAGGGCGAGAATGAAGTGCCCTATGGCAATATTATTGCCCTAAATCAAAATGCGGCGATTTTGCATTACACGGCGCTTGAGCATCAAAACCCGGCGCGCCGTTTATCTTTTTTAATCGACGCGGGTGCCAGTTATTTTGGCTATGCGTCGGATATCACTCGTACCTATGCGTTTGAGAAGAATCGTTTCGATGAATTGATCACTGCTATGAACAAAGTACAGCTTGAGCTGATTGATATGATGCGCCCCGGAGTGCGTTATCCCGATTTACATTTAGCGACCCATGGTAAAGTGGCGCAAATGCTGTTGGACTTTGAGTTAGCCACGGGCGATGCCCAAGGCTTAGTCGACCAGGGTATTACCAGCGCCTTCTTCCCCCACGGACTTGGCCATATGTTAGGCTTGCAAGTGCATGATGTGGGTGGCTTTGCCTTTGATGAGCGTGGTACCCATATTCCAGCACCAGAGGCGCATCCATTTTTGCGCTGCACCCGTATTTTGGCGCCAAACCAAGTGCTAACCATGGAGCCAGGGTTGTACATTATCGACACCTTACTCAATGAGCTAAAACAAGATAGCCGCGGTCGGCAGATCAATTGGAACACCGTTGATGAGCTGCGACCCTTCGGTGGCATTCGTATCGAAGACAATGTGATTGTGCATCAGGATAGAAATGAAAATATGACCCGTGAATTGGGCTTAGCGTGATTTTAGGGAGAGCGAGTGCTCGAAAGTTATTTGATCCCGAGTGAAAATGTGCAGATAGAAGAAGAGATAAAGCACAGCCGCTTTATCTCTTTTTTGTTTCATTGCACTAGTTTAGAACAATTGAAGTTAGTACTTACTGACATCAAGCGAGATTATCCCGGCGCGAGCCATTACTGCTATGCTTTTATCGCTGGCAAGCCAAACGACAGCATCTCAATTGGTTCAAGTGACGATGGTGAGCCTGCGGGGAGTGCCGGTCGTCCCATGTTAGCTGTATTGCAAGGCGTAAATATAGGCGAGATTGGTGCCGTAGTGGTGCGTTACTATGGTGGCACTAAACTGGGCGTTGGGGGCTTAGTGCGTGCCTATACCTCTGGATTACGCCAAGGCTTGGCGCAATTACCGACGCGAGTGAAACAATTACGTTATCCAGCAAAACTGCATTGTGATTACACTCAATTAAGGGATGTTGAGCACCTACTGCAGCAGTTAGAGGCGGTGATCATCGATAAGCAATTTGCCGAAGCCGTTGATATCCATTTTGAAATAGGCAAACAACAGCAGAGCATATTGAACGAATCATTGGCGACCTTGAGTCAGGGGAGCCTGCAAGCAGAGTTTGAACTGTGATGCTTGCGTAAATTATGCAAAAATGCAGTCAATACTGAAAATACCTTTGCAGCCAATGGAATAATTGAATACGAGTAATGCAATACAAAACCATAATAAGAATCATAGGCCTGCTAATCGGCCTGTTCTCGATCACAATGCTGCCGCCAGCGTTAATCGCCATTTGGTATAACGATGGTGGCGGCGCAGCGTTTATTCAGGCCTTTTTTGTCAGTTTATTTATTGGTTTTTGGCTCTGGTATCCTAACCGTCGCTGCAAAGAAGAGTTGCGCACCCGTGAGGGCTTCTTAATCGTCGTGCTGTTCTGGACAGTACTTGGCTCCATCGGTGCCTTACCCTTTATCTTCTCAAGCCAACCCGATCTCAGCTGGACCGATAGTTTTTTTGAATCTTTTTCCGCGCTAACCACCACTGGGGCTACAGTCATTGTGGGGCTGGACTCCTTGCCTAAGGCGATTTTATTTTATCGACATTTACTGCAATGGCTTGGTGGTATGGGAATTATCGTACTTGCAGTGGCGATTTTACCTGTACTGGGCATTGGGGGAATGCAGCTTTATCGCGCTGAAATCCCCGGGCCAGTGAAGGATAGTAAGATGACACCTAGGATTGCCGAAACGGCCAAGGCGTTATGGTACATCTATCTATTACTAACTATTGCTTGTGCGGGCGCTTATTGGTTGGCGGGGATGAGTGTATTCGATGCTGTGTGTCACTCGTTTTCGACCATCGCTATCGGTGGCTTCTCAACCCATGATGCCAGTATGGGCTACTTTAACAGCCCAGAAATCAATCTGATTTGCGTGTTCTTTTTGATTGTTTCGGCGGTAAACTTTAGTGTGCACTTTGCGGCATTTTCGCGCCGAGGGATCAATTTTCGAGTCTATTTTAAAGATACTGAGTTTAAGATACTGGTGGCGATTCAGTTGGTGCTAACGGCGATTTGCTTCTTAACCCTTTATAACTCAGGGGTTTATGACTCACCAGAGGAAACATTAGACCACGCCTTATTTCAAGCGGTTTCAATTGCGACGACCGCAGGCTTTGGTACTGACAGCTTCAATATGTGGCCGTTATTCCTACCTATGTTATTAATCTTCTCGAGTTTTATCGGTGGTTGTGGTGGTTCTACTGCGGGTGGGATCAAGGTAATCCGAGTTATTCTCCTACTATTGCAAGGCTCACGCGAACTTAAACGCCTCGTTCACCCTAAGGCGATGTTCTCTATTCGTATCGGCTCTAAGGCGTTGCCTGACCGGGTTGTCGATGCGGTTTGGGGATTTTTCTCCGCCTACGCCTTAGTATTCGTGCTGTGTATGTTGGCTTTGATGGCCATGGGGCTAGATGATATTACCGCCTTTAGTGCCACGGCGGCCTGCTTAAATAACCTCGGCCCAGGTCTTGGGGAAGTGGCGAGTAACTATGCCAGTATTGGCGATGGTGCTAAATGGGTGCTGGTGGTGGCCATGTTATTTGGTCGCCTCGAAGTCTTTACCTTGTTGATTTTGTTCACGCCAACTTTCTGGAGGGATTAATATGCAGACATTAATAATCTATTCGACTATCGATGGCCAAACATTGGAAATTTGCCGTAAAATCAAAATACTTGCCGAACAAATGGGTGAGCAGGTTTCTCTAGTCACCTTAGAACAGGCCGAGGTCTTAAACCTTGCTGATTTTGATAAAGTATTGATTGGTGCAAGCATTCGATATGGCAAACATAGGCCCGAGCTTTACCAATTTGTGAATCGTAACCACGCGGTGCTAGATACTAAAATCAATGGCTTTTTTACTGTGAATGTGGTGGCTCGTAAGCCGTTAAAGAACTCACCAGAAACCAATCCATACATGCAAAAGTTCCTCAAATTATCTCTGTGGCAGCCACAGCAATTGGCGGTGTTTGCGGGTAAGATTGATTACCCTAAATACGGTTTATTCGACCGCACTATGATTCGTTTTATCATGTGGATGACAAAGGGGCCGACCGATTTGAAGGGTACTTTTGAGTTTACTGACTGGGGTAAAGTCGAGGCCTTTGGTGCGCACTTTAGTAAGCTGTAAAACGATAAAGCCCTAGTAGATACTAGGGCTTTATCGTTACTGCATGACACGATTTATACGGCGCAGTAACGGCTGTGTAGAATCGAAATCACTTGGGTAACTTGTTCATTCTTAAGCTTGTAATACACAATCTGCGAACTCTTACGGGTATCGACTAAGTCTTCGGCACGTAATACTGCTAAGTGTTGTGATAGTGCCGACTGACTTAAAGGCACAGTCGAATTCAGCTCGGTCACGCTCAGCTCTTTATCAAGCAATAGACAAAGAATCATTAAGCGATAAGGATTCGCTATGGCTTTTAGCCATTTAGCCGCACTTTCCGCATTAGTTACCATTGCATTTACATCTATATCATTTTGCATAAGGTCACTCACTTTATCGCTTTTTGATTAGATAATTCTAATTGAAGATGTTTCTATACGCAATCATACTGCTCGGCAATACAGATCTCAATTTTTGCATTTAAGAATATGAGACAACGCTGATTTGTGATCCTATCAGGGGTTTATTCAACAGATGATTGCCACAATGGTGACATACTTTTACTGAACGAGAACACCCCATGACACGCATTCTGGTGCTTTATTTTACCCGAGGAGGCCATACGGCTAAGATTGCCAATGCAATAGCGGAGCAATTAACCCTGCGTGGCGCAAAGGTTGACTTAGTCGATATAAATAGTGAGGCGGCGACCAGAATTAACTGGCCCGATTATCAGCTGGTGGCGTTAGGGGCTTGTGTGCTCTATGGCACCTACGATAAGAGTGTATTCCAATTTATTAAGCAACATGCGCCAGCCTTAAGTGCGTTGCCAAACAGTTTCTTCTGCGTCAATGTGGTGGCGCGTAACCCTGAGAAACGCATTCCTGAGAACAACAAATACCTGCAAAAATTCATTGCTTTATCACCTTGGACTCCTGCCGATTTGAAGATTATTGCTGGTAAAGTCGACTATCCATCTTGGCCTTGGTACGACAGGTTAATGATCCAGTTAATTATGAAAATCACCAAAGGGCCAACGGATCCTAAGGCGGTGATCGATTATACCGACTGGGAAGATGTGAAAGTCTATGCCGACCATCTGCTAACCTTGGTCGAAGTTGCTGAACCCGCCTAATAAAAATGCGCTCATTGAGCGCATTTTTGCTTTCTAACTTGTTAGTACTTCCAAAAACTCGGATGAAACAGCACGGCCACGGTTAAAATTTCTAAGCGGCCAAGTAACATCCCCAAAGAGAGTGCCCACTTAGCCAAATCGGGCAGGGTGGAGAAGTTACCTACAGGGCCAATAATCGGCCCAAGCCCTGGCCCCACGTTGGACACGGCGGTAATTGCACCAGTAAAGCTGGTTATTGGGTCTAGACCCGTTAGTACCAGAATCACAGATAACCCAACGATTACGAACATATATAACAGCACAAAGGTAATCAGTGAGCGCACAATATCTTCAGTGATCAGGCGGTTGTTATAGCGTTCCCTAAAAATGCCATTGGGATGCAATTGCTGTTTTAATTGTTCGCGCATAATCGCGCCCGCAATTTGAAAACGGAAGATTTTAATCCCGCCAGAAGTAGAACCCGAACAGCTACCTACAAACATTAAGAACAGAAAGGCAATGTTGGCAAAGGCGCCCCAAGCGCCATAGTCTGTTAAACCATATCCAGTTGTCGTGACCACGGATACAACGTTAAAGCTGGATAAGCGTAGCGCATCAATGAGGGCGATATCACGGGTTTGCCACAACCAAAAGCCAATAGAGCAAGAAACAAACGTGAGGAAAAATAAGAAGCCTTTGACTTGCGCATCGTTCCACACTTTTACATCACGCTGGTGGATCATCTGCACAAACATCAGCAGTGGCAAACCACCTGCTGCCATAAAGACAACACCAACCCAGTGGGCAGAAT
This sequence comes from Shewanella cutis, assembly GCF_022410515.1. Classification (GTDB taxonomy): domain Bacteria; phylum Pseudomonadota; class Gammaproteobacteria; order Enterobacterales; family Shewanellaceae; genus Shewanella; species Shewanella cutis. The sequence continues at coordinate 60,242 of NZ_JACSDI010000022.1, forward strand.
TCGAAAACGCCGCCATCGAGCTATCAGAAGTCGAGTAGCCACCGGTCGAGAGAGTTGTCATCGCGTGGTTGATGGCTTGGAACCACGTCATGCCAGCAAGATGGTAGGCAACACTGCAAATGATCGTTAGCAATATATAAATAAAAAATAGATGCTTGGCCATGCTTTGCGTGCGAGGAACCGCCTTATCACTCCAGTCCGATGACTCAGTACGGAACAGCCGCATACCACCGACGTTTAAGAAGGGCAAAATGGCTACCGCCATCACGATAAAACCTATGCCGCCAAGCCATTGTAATAAGGATCGCCAGAGCAAGATGCTGTGATCCATGGTATCAAGCCCTGAGAGTACGGTAGAGCCTGTGGTGGTAATGCCCGACATGGTCTCGAAAAACGCATCGGTATAACCAATACCGTGGTATAGCGTAAAAGGCATGGCCGCAAACAGGCTCACGATCAACCAAGTGAGACTGGTGAGCAGAAACATGTCGCGAATATTGAGGTTTATGCTTTTGCTTTGGCCGTTATGCAAACAGAGGCTAGCGCAAATTCCCGTCGCTAAAGCCGATAACATGAAAGAGCCTGCGGTTTCCTCGCCGTTGAACGCGGCAAGCAATAGGGGCGCTAACATAAAGGCTGTTAACATCGACAGAAACAGCCCCAAAATAAACAATAAGGGTCTAAAATTCAGCATAAGATGGTGACTTAGAAGAAGAAAGCGCTTGGTTGGAAAAGTTTCTCGACTTCGCCGACAAACTTTTTGTTCACGAGAAACAAAATAACGTGATCCCCTTGTTCTATTACCGTTTTATCATGAGCCATTAGCACTTCTTCATTGCGTACAATCGCACCAATCGTGGTTCCCGGTGGCAGCTTAATATCGCCAATGGCTTTGCCTACTACCTTCGAGGTGTTCGAATCACCGTGGGCAATCGCTTCAATGGCCTCTGCGGCACCGCGGCGTAACGAATACACGTTACAGATATCGCCTTGGCGAATATGGGTTAGCAAGGCTGATATCGTGGCCTGTTGCGGTGAAATGGCGATATCGATATTAGCTTCTTGCACAATATCAACATAGGCTTCGCGCTGGATCAGCACCATTACTTTTTTCGCCCCCATGCGCTTGGCTAACAGGGCGGACATGATGTTGGCTTCATCGTCGTTGGTCACGGCAATAAACACGTCTGTTTGGTCGATATGTTCTTCGAGTAGCAACTCCTGATCGGATGCATCACCACAAAATACCGTGGTGTTTGCAAGCTGTTCAGAGAGCGCTTCTGCGCGTTCAAACTTATGTTCAATCAGTTTGACTGAATGAGTGCGCTCGAGGCGTTTAGCCAGCCCGAGTCCGATGTTGCCGCCACCAGCAATCATGATATTGCGGTAGGAGTTATCGAGCTTTTGCATTTCACTCATCACCGCGCGGATATGGCGGCTGTCGGCGACGAAAAACACTTCATCATCAGCTTCGATAATGGTTGTGCCGCGGGGCATGATTGGGCGACCTTGGCGGAAAATGGCAGCTACCCGGGTATCAATATTCGGCATATGTTCACGTAGTGCGGCCAAGGCATTACCGACCAGTGGGCCACCGTAATAGGCGCGTACCGCAACTAGGCTCAATCGTCCTTCGGCAAATTCAAGCACTTGTAGAGCGCCGGGGTATTCGACCAAACGTTCAATGTAAGCGGTTACTAACTGTTCAGGTGCTATCAGCTCGTCAATAACAAAGCCACCGCGGGGGCGACCATCACTATTTTTGGTTTCACTGTCGATAAATAATTTATCGCGCATGGCCAAATAGGGTTCAGAGCGGATACGGGCGATTTTGGTTGGGGTACCAAATAGGCTATAGGCCATTTGGCAGGCGACCATGTTGCATTCATCGCTGTTGGTTACCGCAATCAGCATATCTGCATCTTCGGCCCCTGCCTCTTTGAGTACATTGGGGTGGGCGCCATGGCCGGCCACAACGCGAAGGTCATATTTATCCTGCAGGGCGCGCAATCTGGATTTGTCACTGTCGACTATGGTGATATCGTTGTTTTCACCCACCAAATTTTCGGCCAAGGTTCCCCCAACTTGACCTGCACCTAATATGATAATTTTCATGGCCTTGCTTACTTCCTAATGGGTCGCTTTCAATAAACGGGCGTAATAAAACCCATCCATGTTGTGTTGTCCTGGCGTGATTTGCCAACCTATATCTTGGCTTGAGGCCTGTTGGACGAGTGTATCTAGTTTAGCATCTGCGGTTCTGGCTAAAAATGCACTAATTTGGTCTCGATTTTCCTGCGGCAAAATGGAGCAAGTCGCATACAGAAGTGTGCCACCGGGTTTGAGCCACTTCCAGCAGTGATCCAAAATTTGTCTTTGTAGCTCAGCCAGCTCTTCTATGTCATGGTTTTTACGTAACCATTTGATATCGGGATGACGGCGGATTACTCCCGTCGCCGAGCAAGGTGCGTCGAGTAAGATACGATCAAATTGTTCGCCCTGCCACCATGAGTCGATATTGGCCGCATCGCCATGAATAACTTCCGCTTTTAATGACAAACGGTCAAGATTCTGTTGCACACGTTCGAGGCGTTTAGCATCGAAATCGACGGCAACGAGCTTAATACTGGGTTCAAGTTCCAGCAAATGGCAACTTTTACCACCGGGCGCTGCGCAGGCATCGAGAACCAGTTCGTTGGCTTGGGGGGCAAGTAGGGTTGCTGCCCATTGGGCTGCACCATCTTGTACTGAGGCCGCACCTTCAAGGAAGTGCGGCAATGTTGCAACGTCTTTGGGGGCGGTAAGCAGGATTGCATCATCACTCAAGCCCGCGCTGGCTTCTATTTCAAGCTCACTCAGGGCGGTAAGGTATTCGTCGCGACTTTGGGAGAGGCGGTTGTTGCGCAGCCACATGGGGGGACGTTCATGACTTTGCTGGATAATCTCTTGCCAGTTGTCTGGGTAAGCGGCTTTTAAGCGTTTAATAAACCAACCCGGCGTGTTGTAGCTTAAGGTCTCTGACTCAGTGCTTAGCGGTGTTAATTGGCGCTGAATATTACGCAGCACACCATTGACCACTTTGACCATGCCTTCAAACTTTAACTGACGGCAGGCTTCTGCGGTTTCGGATATGGCCGCGTGGCTCGGAATGCGGGTGAAGTAAAGTTGATAACAGCCAACAATTAATAGCTGGTGGATGATCCTTTGCTTACCTTTCAGCGGTTTGGCTAAACACTCCGCAACCCGTTTTTCTATCTGCGGCAAGGTGCGCATCACGCCATAGCAGAGCTCAGCCAGCAGGGCCTTATCTTTGCCGCTGGCAAGGTGTTTTTGCTGTTCTGGCAGGGCAACAGAAAGGGATACGCCTTTTTCTAATACATCGAAGATGGCTTTAGCTGCCAGTGCACGCAAGTTCATGATTATTGCGCCTCGTTGTTTAGGCGAGTGTTAGGGGTAAACCATTCACCGCGGGCATTGAGTATGTCGGCTACGCTGAGCGGTTTCTTTCCGGGTAATTGCATGCTGAGCAGGGTCAACACGCCATCGCCAGTGGCAACATCAATGCCTTTTTTGCTGGCGCTGATAATTGTGCCGGGTGCAGCAGTGCTGCTGGTTGTGCTGACTTGGGTCTGCCACACCTTAATAGTATTGCCTTGGTGCTCAAAATAGCTCACCGGCCATGGATTGAAGGCGCGCACTTCTTGCCACAATTGAGTGGCGGATTTTGTCCAGTCAAGCCTTGCTTCTTCTTTACTGAGTTTTTCGGCGTAGTTGGCTAAGGTTTCATCTTGTTTTTCAGCCGCTAAGGTGCCGTTGGCTAAACCTTCGAGTGCTTGCAGTAGCGCGTCTGGCCCTTGCAGAGCTAACTTCTCGTATAGGCTAGCTGAAGTATCCTCATCTTCAATCGGCAAGTAGGTTTTCAGCAGCATATCGCCGGTATCTAGGCCGACATCCATCTGCATGATCGTCACGCCCGTTTCTTTATCGCCCGCCCACAGCGCGCGTTGAATAGGCGCCGCACCGCGCCAGCGTGGCAGAATAGAACCGTGAACATTGATACAGCCTAAACGCGGGGTATCGAGCACCACTTTGGGCAGAATTAAGCCGTAGGCGACCACCACCATAATATCGGCATTAAGGGCGGCAAGTGCTTGCTGCGCGGGTTCTTTACGCAGAGAGCCTGGCTGATATACCGGAATGTCATGGCTGACTGCGAGCTCTTTGACTGGGCTGGCGGTGAGTTTTTTACCTCGCCCAGCGGGTCTATCCGGCTGAGTGTAAACCGCTATGACATTATGGTGTGAGTCAATCAGCGCCTGTAAATGGCGAGCGGCAAAATCTGGTGTTCCGGCGAAGATGATGTTGAGTGGTTTCAAATCTGATCCTAGTACTTATTTGGCGTCTTGTTTGGCGGCTTTTTCAAGTTTCTGTTTGATCCGTTGACGCTTCAATGGCGACAGGTAATCGACAAACAATTTACCTTTCAGGTGATCCATTTCATGCTGAATACAAATAGCAAAAAGCTCATCGGCTTCAACGGTGAATTCATTACCGTGTCTATCCAGTGCCTTGACGGTAACAAACTCGGCGCGGTCGACTTTGGCATAAATGCCAGGAACAGACAGGCAGCCTTCTTCGTTACAGAAATCACCGCTACTGGCGATAATTTCGGGATTGATAAAGACTTTAGGACGCTCGACCTCGTCTTGTAAATCCATGACGATCAGTTGTTTATGATAGTCGACCTGGGTCGCGGCCAGACCAATCCCTTTTTCTTGGTACATGGTCTCGAACATATCATCAATTTGCGTTTGCAACTCAGCAGTAAACTCTGTGATAGGGGTTGCTTGAGTTCGCAATCTTTCATCGGGAAAGCGTAAAACTTTTAATAGTGCCATACTTAAACTCTTAACAAGTCTGTCAAATCTCTATCAGTTGGTTATACTGACTGAGGCTAATGGGTTAATTTTAATCTTTAGTGCCTATCAATAACAGTAAAAGCTCGATTTAAGAGCTAAACAACATGGACCGCACCATGAAACGGCTAATTTTACTTGCGTTAATGACCTTTAATAGCACATTGGTTTTTGCTGATACTCTCACGTTGAAAGCCGGGCATCCAGAGTCATATGTGGTAAAGAAAGGCGATACCCTGTGGGATATTTCGACAACCTTTCTAAATGATCCGTGGAAGTGGCCACGTTTATGGGATGTGAATCCCCAAATAGCCAACCCTCATTTGATTTATCCCGGCGATCAGCTCACCTTAGTGTTTATTGATGGTCAACCCAGATTAGTGCGTAATGGTGCCAGTGCCAGCGAAGCTAAACCCCATATTCGAAAATCACCAGAAGGACGTGTTATCGCTAAAAGCAATGCGATACCAGCAGTTGATCTAGCACTCATTCAAAACTATCTCGTTCAAAACCGTGTTGTTGATGCCGATTGGCTTATTCAGCAACCTATGGTGCTTGCGGGTGAAAGCCCTTCGCGTCACCATGTGGTTGGCGATGTGATTTATATTGATAGCGAACTGCCTTTGCACCAAAAGCTGGGTATGTATGAACGTGGCCGAGAATTCTTTAATAAAGAAACGGGCGAGGCTCTCGGACAAGAGGCGATTTTGGCATCGACTGGACAGGTGATTGAATCTGGCAAAGTATCAAAGGTGAAGCTTCTCAGCAATTTCCGTGAGACCAAAGCGGGTTTTAGGGTGCTGCCGATGGAAGATGAGGCGTTAATGTCGGCCTATTTTACGCCAAAACCTGCAGAACTTAAGACGCCTGCTAGCGTATTAGCGATTGAGTCAAAAATGCGTGAAGCGGGTAAACTCAATGTCGTTTATCTCGATAAAGGTACACAGGATGGTGTAAAACCAGGAGAGGTGTTCTCCATTTATCGTAATGGTGAAGAAATCGTGATCAATAACGATGGCCAACCGGTTCCTGCTATCGAACGTACTGCCTATGATAATGTGGTGGCGTCGCTTTCATCCGATCGCTCACTCAAAATGCCCGATGTTTATAATGGTAAATTATTAGTATTCAAAGTGTTTGATAAAGCGAGTCTTGGTTTGATTGTATCGACGGAGCGTTCTGTGCGTGTCGATGACAAATTAATTGCCCCCGACATACTAGCCTTTAGAGGTCAATAATTTCAGAACATTTGGTCGACTGGTTAATTGTTAGTGCGGTATCTGGGCTCGGACCCGCTCGGACACAACAATTATTAACACACATGGATGTGGACGACCTTAGGCAAAGGTTGGAGCATGAGAGACACTCGCTCCCTTTGTCTGATAATCTGCTCCACAGCTTAGTTATTGATTATCAAAAAGTAGATACCGCCTTGGAATGGCAACAACAGGCGGCACATCATCATTTAGTCTGTTTTTCCGATCCGCTTTATCCTCCGCTGCTAAAACAATTAACCGATCCACCCTGCGTTTTGTTTGTTAAGGGCTGCGTCGAGGCACTAGCGATTCCATCTCTTGCTGTTGTTGGCAGCCGTAATGCGTCTCCCGGTGGATTGCAGGTGGCTTATCAGTTGGCGAGAGAGATGGCTGCCCTCGGATTTAGTATTTGCAGTGGCATGGCGATGGGGATTGACGGTGCTGCACATAAAGCCTGTGTTGATCATGCTGGAAGGACGCTTGCTGTATTGGGGACGGGTATTGATATCATTTATCCGCGCCGACATCAGCAGCTTTATGAGGATATTCAGCGCCAAGGCTGTATAATAAGCGAGTTTTGGCCGGATGTGGGGCCTTTTGCGGGCAATTTCCCGAAACGAAATCGCATTATTAGCGGTCTTTCTTTAGGGACGTTAGTCGTTGAAGCCTGTCGCAAAAGTGGTTCGCTCATCACCGCAAGATTGGCCATGGAGCAGGGGCGTGAAGTTTTTGCTGTGCCGGGCTCCATCCTTGGTGGCTTTCACCAAGGCTGCCATGATTTATTACGTGACGGGGCAAAACTTGTGGAAAGTGCGGCCGATATAGTTGAAGAGCTGGTAAGTTTGACTGCGTTTCATCTTGAAGAAGTCAACTCTTGCCACCATATACAGCAGGGTGAGATTTGTGATTTGCCATTTTCATCGCTGTTAGCTAGTGTTGGTTATGAAACGACAGCAATTGATGCTGTAGTCGAACATAGTGGGAAAACGATAGATCTGGTGTTAGAACAAATGCTTGAACTTGAGTTGCAAGGTTGGGTTGTTGCAGTACCCGGTGGTTACGTCAGAGTAAAGAGGAGCTAGCCATGTTTGATATCCTCATGTATCTATTTGAAAACTATGTTCACAGTGAAGTTGAACTATTAGTTGATGAAGACGAGTTAACCAAGGAACTCACTCGGGCTGGTTTTCATCAGTCGGAGATTTTGAAAGCCTTAACTTGGTTGGAGCGTCTGGCAGAGCTGCAGGAAGGGGATAAGCCTTACCTGTGCAATCATGATCAGCATTCATTTCGGATTTACACCAAAGACGAAATGGAAAAGCTGGATGTGGAGTGCCGTGGATTCCTGCTATTTTTAGAACAAGTTAAAGTGCTGAATGTCGAAACCCGTGAGATGGTGATTGATCGAGTCATGGAGCTAGATGAACCCGCTTTGATCCTCGAAGATCTTAAGTGGGTTATTTTGATGGTGCTCTTTAATGCGCCTGGCCATGAGTCTGCCTATGAGCAAATGGAAGATTTAATTTTTGAGCAGCCTGAAGAAGGTCGGCTTCATTCTTAAGCGTTGCGATGTGATGAATAATGAGAAAGGAGGCTAGCCCTCCTTTTTTGATGCCATAAGCTTGTTAATACCTGTGTGGTGAGTTATCTGCGGATTAGCTGCAATGACTGGTGATAAATGATGATGTCTAAGATCGATGAACAACTATTTAGTGCCCATGAGCACGCACTGGAAAAAGAATACGAGTTGTGCCCAGAGTGTGGTAGCGAGTTATCGGTAAAACACAGTAAGCACGGCAGTTTTATTGGTTGTAATAATTATCCAAACTGCGCATATACCCGTCCTTTAGTGCAGCATGAATCGATTGAAACCCAGGTGATTGAAGGTTCTAAATGCCCTGAGTGCGGTCACGAGTTGGCGGTAAAATCGGGGCGTTTTGGTATCTTTATTGGCTGTACTCAATATCCCAGTTGTACCCACATCGAAAGGCCGGATCAGGAAAGTGACAAACCTCTGGTGGCCTGTCCAGAATGCAAAACGGGTAAGCTTGAGCATCGTACCAGTCGTTTTGGTAAGAGTTTTTATGCCTGTAGTGCCTATCCAAAATGCAAATTCATTGTGAATTATCCTCCTGTCGCCGAAACCTGCCCAAGTTGCGGTTTTGGGATTTTAGTCGAGCGTAAAGGAGCCGCGGGGATGCGTGTAGAGTGCCCGCAAAAAAGCTGTAAATACAAACGAGCGCTTTAGTGTGATCGACCTCTAAAAATTTGGCCACTTAAACACCCTTAGGTATAATCCCCGTTCGACCACGGATGGGGTGGCCAAAATCCAAAAATGCCAAATTGTATTTGTAGAAATCGATTAAATTCATAAGGTGATATTAAGATGTTGCAACTGCACCCATCTGACATTAAAGACGTAGTGTTAAACGGTGGAGTTATCGCTTATCCCACCGAAGCCGTTTATGGTTTAGGCTGCGATCCTGATAACGATACCGCCATCCAAAAATTACTCGCGGTAAAGCAACGTCCTTGGCAAAAAGGACTTATCTTAGTGGCGAGTGAGTTTTCGCAGTTATTAGCCTATGTCGATGAATCACAGCTGACCGATGAGCAGCTCAAATTCGCTTTCTCCAAATGGCCAGGGCCTTTTACCTTTGTCATGCCGATTAAACCGCATGTCTCGCGTTATTTGTGTGGTGAGTTTGATTCGATAGCCGTGCGCGTCTCTGCCCATGAAGGGGTGCGAGCGTTATGCCAAGCCTTAGGTAAACCACTGGTCTCGACCAGTGCCAATTTAGCCGGTGAAGATCCCGCGCTCATCGGCGCTGAAATTCTCAATGTCTTTGAAGGCAAAATTGATGCCTTGGTGCTGGGTCAATTAGGTGAGCAACGTCAACCCTCCACCATTATTGATGCCCGCAGCGGCAAGATTTTACGCAATGGGCAGTAACTAATTAATAAAAATAAGGATAATAGCGATGAGCTTGCCTGATGCGACAGTAGTAAAAGCATTCTTACTCGATCTACAACATCGAATTTGTGCGGGTCTAGAGCAGTTGGATGGGCAAGCAAGTTTTGCTGCCGATTCATGGACGCGCACCGAGGGTGGTGGTGGCACCAGTCGTGTCTTAACTCAAGGTGCGGTATTCGAGCAAGCCGGGGTGAACTTTTCCCATGTAACAGGTGCGGCCATGCCCGCATCGGCAACCGCTCATCGCCCAGAATTGGCGGGTCGTAGTTTTGAGGCCATGGGCGTCTCTTTAGTGATTCATCCTAAAAATCCTTATATTCCGACCACCCATGCCAACGTGCGCTTTTTTATTGCCCATAAAGACGGCGCTGATCCTGTATGGTGGTTTGGCGGTGGCTTCGACTTAACGCCTTATTATCCTTTTGAAGAAGATGTGCGCGAGTGGCATCAAAGTGCTAAAAATCTGTGCCAGCCTTTTGGTGACGATGTTTACCCTAAATATAAAAAATGGTGTGATGAGTATTTCTTTTTGCCACATCGTAATGAAACCCGTGGCGTGGGCGGATTGTTTTTCGATGACTTGAATCAAGCAGGCTTCGATAACAGTTTTGATTTTATGCAGGCAGTAGGGAATGGCTTCTTAACCGCTTATGCGCCGATTGTTGAGCGCCGTAAGGATACTGACTATGGCGAGCGTGAGCGTGAGTTCCAGTTATATCGTCGCGGCCGTTATGTTGAGTTCAATCTGGTATACGACAGAGGTACCTTGTTTGGCCTGCAAACGGGTGGTCGCACTGAATCAATCTTGATGTCAATGCCGCCATTAGTGCGTTGGCAGTATGCCTTTACGCCTGCGGCGGGTAGTCCTGAGGCAGATCTTTACGATAACTACCTCAAACCTCGCGACTGGGTGTAGTCGGTTAATCAATAACGGAACCTTGAGCGTTATTGATTACGCATATGATCAGCCAGAGTGGAAATCGCCTCATAGATAGCGGCGCGGTGCTCTGGCTTTTTTATATGTTTTTCAATGGCAAACTTCATGCAAAATAGCCATTGATCCCGCATTGTCTCATCTACTGCGAAGGGCATATGGCGAGCGCGCAATGCGGGATGACCATACTTTTGCTGATATAACTGTGGACCACCTAGCCAGCCGCTTAAAAATTCATAGAGCTTCTGTTCCGACTCCGCAATCGGCGCACGGTGAATCGCAAATAAGGCTTGTGTTTCTGAGGAGCTTGCCATTTTTTGATAAAAACTATTGGCAATAGCACGGATCACCTTGTCGCCACCAATTAAATCATAGGCATTAGACTGATTCGGATCCCTATCATCCGGCGCGCTTGTGTGTTTACTAAAAATCTTTTTAAGCCAGTTCATAGGTCTAAGTACAATGCCATTTACAATATCGATGCGCGCATTATAACCCGAATGCTTCTGCTAAATAGAAGGCTAAAGTCAGGGACTGCTGTGCTACCGCCCAAAAGCACGCTAGACTGCAAGCAATTCACAGTCAATATAATCCCGCAGATGACAGATATGCCCTCAGTAACTACGCCAGTGCTTGATCGATATGCCGTGTTTGGTAATCCGATAGCTCACAGTAAATCGCCCTTTATCCATGGACAGTTTGCGTCCCTTATGCAGCAGCCTTTGACTTATGAGGCAATTCTGGCGCCCATTGATGGTTTTGAAGCGAATTTAAGAGCATTTTTTCAGGCGGGAGGAAAGGGCGCGAATGTGACTGTGCCCTTTAAAGAGCAAGCCTTTGCCCTCTGCGATAGTTTAAGTGCCGAAGCGACACTGGCGGGTGCGGTCAATACCCTAAGCTTGTTGGCAGATGGCACTATTTATGGTGATAACACCGATGGCCTAGGGCTGGTGGCCGATCTTGTTCGCCACCTCGGCAGTTTGCAGCATAAGCGGGTGCTCTTGGTGGGGGCTGGCGGCGCGGCGCGCGGCTGTATCTTGCCATTGCTTAAGGCTGAAGTCGGGCAATTGGTTATCACCAACCGAACCCAAAGTAAGGCACAAGCCTTAGTGGATATTTTTAGCCAAGTACAAGAAGGGCGCTACAGCGATAAACTCCAGGCTGTATCGATGCCAGAGTTGTCGGGGGAGTTCGATTTAGTGATTAACTCGACCTCAGCGAGTCTAGCGGGAGAGCTACCGCCACTGCCACAGTCCATCATAGGCAACAAAACGGCTTGCTACGATATGATGTATGGCGCTAAACCAACGGCATTTAATCAATGGGCTTTGCAACAGGGCGCAGCGCAAGTGATTGATGGACTGGGCATGCTTGTCGGTCAAGCGGCGAAGAGTTTTGTTCTCTGGCGTGGCGTCGAGCCAGATACCTCAGGAGTGCTTAAATTGCTCAGGGACAAACTGCAGGCCGACGCGCAATAGAGATTCAAGAGGAAGATAAGATGAATCAGAGTATTTTATTCCCCGATCTGCAGCATTGGGATGAAACCCAAAAGCACATTTGCTTTATTGCCCAGCAGCAGGGAATGAACATTAAGTGTTATATCAGCGCGCAGAAGTTGGCGCAGTTAAATGACTTTTCGCCTCAGCCCAATAGCGATGAAGCGGTTGCTATGTTAGCGCTATTTGATGCGGTGCGATTCGATGCGGAAGAAATGGCAGAAGCCTTAATTGAAGCAGAAGAGTTTGATGAGTTTGGCGCAGTACATCTTGGCTAAACCAAGGGACTCACTAAGAAAAGTGGCATACAAAGATTAAGTGAATGGCAGGTGTTGATGTTCTGCCCTTCACTTGTCGCTATATACAAATTAGTTCGGCTGAGGCTCTGCTAAGTATTCATTCTTTAAACGTACATAGTTATCCGCAGATTCGGGTAAAAACTTCAATTCAGCTTCTGTCAAAGGTCTCGCCTGTTTCGCGGGGCTTCCTACATATAAATAGCCACTTTCTAAAACTTTACCCGGCGGCACTAACGACCCGGCGCCCAAGATCACATCATCTTCTAAAATCGCACCGTCAAGAATAATCGCCCCCATCCCCACTAAAACACGATTACCAACCTTGCAGCCATGCAGCATTGCCTTATGTCCAATCGTCACATCATCACCAATAATCAGCGGGTGACCCTGAGGGCGAGAGGCCGACTTACGGGTCACGTGCAATATACTGCCATCTTGCACATTCGAGCGTTTACCAATTCGAATATGATTCACATCCCCACGAGCTGCAACCATGGGCCAAATGCTAGCGTCTGTATCTAACGCAATATCACCAACGAGCACTGAAGCAGCGTCAACATACACATTATCGCCGAGTTGTGGATGAATTCCTTGGTAAGTTCTGAGTGGCCCTGACATAAAAAAGTCCCTAATTGAGTGGTTTTTAGCATTATAAAGGCTAAAAACTGACAGGTCAGGTTAAATATCCAACGAACAGTGCAAAAAAGTCCATTATCTTAAAATTAAGGCTTGCACAAAAAGTTCAGCTGCCTATAATGCGCATCCACTGACACGGCAGACAGCGAAAGCTAACGCGGTTTCAGTGCGAATCGAATGCAAATTGCGCAGTTGATTCGCAAGCGCCAAGAAGTTTGCAAAAACGCCTTGACGCGACACGGGAAATGCGTAGAATACGCATCCCTGACCCGCTGGGCGGTAACGCGAAAGCTGAAGGTCAAATGCTCTTTAACAATCTAAACAAGAAATCTGTGTGGA
>NZ_JACSDI010000023.1 GCF_022410515.1 Shewanella cutis
AAATTCATCAGCAACATCGCTATACCAGTCTGGTGAGGAAAACGATTGGCTACCCGCGATGGCGGAGTCTATCCATTGTTGGCTTGCAGAGGCATAGAGGTGCAATTGCTCAGAGAGTTGCATCCCCAGCTGCAGGTCATAACCATAATCGGTTGATTCGGTAAGGCCTATAATGGTCTTGGCGTAATCATCCTTGGCATAATATCCATTTAAATCAAGAGTCAACCACGAAAGTGGTACATAATTCACCTTTAGATCAACCGCCTGACGTTCACGGTCTGCGAGGTAAAACTTACGTAATAGTGGATTTTCTTCAATCGAGGTATTTTCGACGGCGTTGTAGACCGAGCCGCTGCGGTTCTCGTAACGCCCACCAAAATCAATCACAGTGTTTGCCAAGGATCTGATATTCAGCTTGGCCCAAAATGCGTCATCATGGGTTTGTTCTCGCTCAAGGTAACTGCGTTCAACCTCTTTACGGTCGTAGCCTCCCATGAGGCGATACTCACTGTTAAAACGGTAACTGCTGTGGAGTTTGTATGTCAGCCTTTCGATGTCCATGGGAACATTTTGCTTAAACGCACCACTGACATTATCAAACTCTAATTGCGCAAACTCCCATACAGAGCTTTTATTATCGCGTTCGCTATAGTCAACCTGACCGTTAACACGCCAGCGCGGGCTTAGCATATTGCTAAAGCCAAGCCGCGCATCTAAGGTATCAACCTGACCATCCCAGCTCTGTAACGGATTGCCACTGACTTGGATTAAATCGCCATCTTGTAGCATCCGTCCTGCGGCGACACGGCCATTCACAGTGCCACGTCCAAGCATATATTGGCCAGATAACGAGACTTGATGGGCATCATTATCAGGCGTAGCAGCATAAACATCGGGCAAATAAGGTAAGCTTAAGTTATCAATATTATTTCGGTAAAAACTGCCATGGTAAGCCAGCTCGCTTAACCAATTTTCACCCGAAATATTCAGGCCCGCATTGAGGTTTTCAGTGTTAGCATCAACAGGCAGTGCAAAGTTAACAGGGCGAGGAATGACTAAACTACTGCGACGATTACCCGTTTTTTGTTCGTGGTCGTAGTTAATAAACGCCTGCATGACGCCATATTGCGCAGCTAATCCCAAGCCCACCTTTTCGCGTTCCAGCTGTAAATCGACATCTCGAGTCGCAGTGTCTGGCAATAGCACGCCATTGTTGTGCCACAATTGCGTTTGCGCCCGGCTGTCGTATCGAGTCAATAATTGATAATCAAGGTTCAGGGCATACAGTCCAGCTCGACCCGCATCAAGGTGGGCATAGCTGTTCTCTAGTCCCAATTGATATGCTTGAACATTCGCTTGATAACCCGCATTGCGATAACGTACGTCCGCATCCATAGCCGCGCGCAATCCATCGCTGGCATCGCCAAAGGCATTCCCCGCATGAATATCATCATTCTCGGCCCAGCCTGCACTTAACTGCAGCTCACCTTGGTAGCGCTTCTCTCCTATGCAGCTTTTACACTGATAAGCATCCAACTTTAGCCCTTGCAGATTAGCTTTGTGCACAGAAAAGTCTGCAGCACTCACACCACTGGTAGCAGCAAGTAATCCCAAGGTAATGATATTAAGTTTAAAAGACATGGCAGACTCCTTAATCAACGGGCAAAATTGCTGCCGCTAGGGTGGTTGGAGCCATGGATTTGGCTATGACAATTGAGGCACCCCATGCCAGCACCAAACGCGTCAGTACCCGGCTGAGTCACCACCCGACTAGCATGTCCATCATCGGCATGACATTGTTGGCAAAGCTGAGGGACTCGCTGCTTGACGAGGGCATCATTCACGCTACCGTGGGGGTTATGGCAAGTGGAGCAGTTTTCGGTCACGGGGGCATGTTCCCACAGGAAAGGACCGCGTTTTTCCGCATGACAGCTATAGCAAGTGTCATTGACCGAGGCCTTTTTTAAGGCACTCTCGTTAAATGAGCCGTGGGGGTTATGACAATCGATGCAGGTCATGTCATTCCACTTTAATGGGTGAGATGAACGCTTATTCATATCGGATTTCTGCCGAGTATGACAAGAAGTACACACTTGGCTCACCTGCTGCTTTTGTAGTACCGGATCTTTAGCTGCATGGACTTTATGGCAATCCGCACAGGCAATTTCTTCCATGTTATGTAAGCTGCTATGCCAGCCACTTTGCTCAGTTTTTTGATGGCAACCTAAACAAACGGTATTTTGGCTCGGTGCTGACAATGGACTGTCAGAACCAAAGCTAATCATTGGTTCCTTGCCTCCTTTATTATGCTGCCCAAGCGGCCCATGGCATGCCTCACATTGCAATCCAGCCATTGGGGATTTGCTATTATTGATATCGCCATGCACTCCATCAAAAATAGCCATAACGGTGTTATTTTTACGATGGCACATTAAACAAGTATCTGCGCCTTTAGCGGAATATTTCCCTTCAGCAAACTTATCTGTGAGTACCTTTTCTATTTGTTCTCCCGTTTCATGAGTTGATGGAATATCTTGCGCTTTAACAGATGGAGATAATATAAGGAACAGGCTCGCCCCCATTATCAGAGTTTTAATTTTACGCCATCTCATATTTAATGCCTTATGGTTAACATGACTTAGCAATGAAAAATCCATAACCATAATAACCACAAAACAACAAAGGTTAACAATTGTTAATGATTATTTGCAAGCAAGTTGACTAGCCTCAAAGAATTGATTAGTAACGTGCCCTTAATCACCAACAAGTACAAATAACAATCATTCTCAAATATAGCGTAATACATTGAAATATAAATTTATAAAAAAACAAAGATACAATAGTTAATTAAATGTAATTAAATTGCGCTTTTTGTTAAAGATAAATTAGCTATAGTTAATATTTTATAGATCACAAATTTAGATTCTGAAATTTATGAAATTTAAATTTTATAATTCGCAAACTACATTAGAAATACAACACCTCACTTTTAATCAAAAGTGGAATAACATCAATATTACGCTTAAGGTAAATCATAAATATAGCGGCTTGCATTAATCCTGTTCGGAGTTTTATTTCCTAAATCGGTTGAACTAAAACCGTAACCGTAGTTCTGATCGGCATAGCCTATCGGCGTTGTTGCCTAAATCAATCTTAGCTAAATTTGCCAAATGCGCCAAAAATATAAAGTTCGCACTTACAAGTTATAAACTATAGTTCTAGTTTCATAACGGCAAATTTATATTAAGTCTAAAAGGCCATGATAAGCCATTTCGGAAGATTGAGAGCTAAATGGTTCTGCCGCAAACTAAGATCTTTGCGCTCTAAATTGAGGGGTGATTACCCATCAACACGTTAATCTACTTCGCCAAATTTGCGACAGAACCCAAATATCACATCCCCGAGCAATCTCACTCTCAAACACTCAGTTTGTTAACACCAATTCCTGCAAATTGGTGGAACCCACACCTCGAGATTAAGTTAAACTAATATCGACATGTAGCAAAAATGTCTAGCCTAGGATTATAAACTTCTGCATGTACATTCACAATCCCTAATATTGAGTAAAACACATTATCGTGTGAAAATCTCTTTTCTTTGGCTAATTTCTTCAAACAAAGTTTATCCAATGATTTATCGGTGTCGTAACCGTTTGAAGTCCAGAGAACCATCGGAACTTTTGTTTGGTACTCTGGAGCGAAAGTATATGGGATTCCATGTAAAAATAATCCATCTTCCCCAAGAGATTCACCATGATCTGATATATAAAATAGAGCCGTGTTATAACGATTCTCTAGCGCTTGCACTTTCTAGAGTAGCCGCCATAACGGTGGAGATACTTAATAAGACACTAACGCTTAGGGTTAAAAAAATTAATGCTTTTCTTAATAAAATTGTTTTCATAACAAGCTCCAAAAATAATCTGTACTTCATCACGACGGCGATATGAAATAGCGCAATCACAATGTATCTATTTGATATAAAAGACTGAAAATGTTACAGAAAAATAGTATTTGGAGGGGGAGTGGTTAGACTGAGGATGACCGTTTGACTTGTCCAAGCTTGAGTAGCAATAGATTGTTTTGTTTGAAAAGATAAGGGAAACTCAAAATCAGAGGGTTTAATATAAAGCGGTGATAAGCAATGTACTTGACAATGACTAGATAAATTAGTTTGGCCATGTTGCAAGCAGTCAGATGATAAACATTCAGATTGAGTACAACTTACTTCAACATTAATATTATTATCACAAAGCCTATCCCCCATTGATAATTCAATGGTACTACCCATTACTTGGGTGATAAGGAAAAAACTAAGACTATTAAAAGTCCAATTTTAGGCATAAGCCGTATACCAAATTATAGTGAGTAAATGTGCTTTTATTCATTCAGTCACAATATACAATAAAACATAATTATTGTATATTTCTTATTGACATTGTTGTCTAAATCAATCGTTCCTGTCGCAAATTTGACGAAGTAGATTAACGTGTTGATTATGTACTGGGTACTGGGTACTGGGTACTGGGTACTGGGTACTGGGTACTGGGTACTGGGTACTGGGTACTGGGTACTGGGTACTGGGTACTGGGTACTGGGTACTGGCGTTATTTTACTGCGTCTACTCCATGACACTCAATTTTTCTGGCCAGCATTATCGAGGTGTGAAGTCCAACGGAACAAAACGTACGCTAAGTCTATTTGTCCAGCTCCGATGGTTGCTTCAGCGACCTGAGTTGCCTATTTAGTACTTGTCAGTAAGTAATCTGATCCGATACTTTTGGGCATCTCGCCAAGTGAGTAAACTCGCTTATTGAAGTGAAGTATGTCAACAAAGAAACCTCACAAGATCCATACACAAGAATTTAAAGCCTCAAACTGATGGAAGTGGGGTTTATTGACGGTACAGTGAGGTTAATTAATGTGTGATTCATAGACATCATTTCAATATAATGGGTGTCTATGAACAGAGAAATACAACAGCGTTTACAGTGGATTAAGCTATTCGAAGAGACCCGTGATGCGGGCTTTGTCTGTCGTCGTTGTGGCATATCCAGACCTACCTTAAGAAAATGGTGGCAGCGTTATCAGAAAGACGGTGTAGATGGTCTGGTCAGCCAAAGCAGACGTCCTAAGAGTTCACCTTCAACCAAGGTTGGTGGGACAGAATTATCTTTGCGATGCTCTCGAAACCTTGGAGCTAGGCGTATTCAAAGTGAACTTGGTCGCCTACATAGACTCTCTCTTGGAATTGCAACTATTCATAAAATTTTGACGCGGAATGAGGTAAAGCCTGTTGTTACCTATCGTAGGAAACCAGATTACATCAAGTATGTTCGCTCAGTTCCTGGCGATAGAATACAAATGGATACCTGCAAGATAGGGCCGAATATCTATCAATACACCTCGATTGACGATTGCACCCGCTATAGGATTTTAAGGCTATATAACCGCAGAACTGCTGCTAACACACTGGATTTCATTGATTGCGATATTGATGAAATGCCATTTCCAATTCAGCGTATTCAAACAGATCGTGGCCGCGAGTTCTTTGCCTTTAAAGTCCAAGAGAAATTGAAGAACCATGGAATCAAATTCAGACCAAATAAACCTGCTTCACCTCACCTAAATGGCAAAGTAGAGCGCTCGCAGAAAACGGATAAAGCTGAGTTTTATGCAACGGTAGACTTAGCATCAGACGATTTAGATAACCTGCTTGCTGAGTGGCAGCATTACTACAACCGGGAGAGGTCTCATAGCGCACACCATGGGAAAACACCCATGGAGCGATACTTCGAAATGGTTGAGCAAACGCCTTATTCTGAAGAGGTTCAGGAGCTTTACGAACCAGCAAAAGAACCCCTTCAAGAACAAAACTACAGGCTTGAATCGGAGCTGAGAAGATTGAAACGATCTCTATGAATCACACACTTTAGTATTACTTAATTTCATTTAGCCACTCAATAACTTTCTCTCCAACTAATTTTTCTTGACCGGCAAACCAATGGTTAGTACCCGACGAGCATAATGCAAATTCACTAGAAATTTTTGGAGTATCATCAACAATCCCATTGATTGTCACCAAAGGGATAGATTGTGCACTTTCTTTTGCATCAGTATAAAGAGTTGATGGGCAACCATCATTTAAGTGATGAACAAGTAAGGTAGGATTACTTAGTTCATTAAAATCTAAATTTGATAAGCCTGACCCACCGGGAGCTTCTTGAGGAGCATCGATTGGTCTCTCAGCTATTTTATAGCGAGCACTGAGCAATACTGTTGCATCGATTTCATTTTCCAGTGCTTTCGATACATAGCCCGCAGAAACTGTACCGCGACTATGTCCCATCAATACAATTTTAGATTTTGGAAATCGTAACTTCAATTCTGATATAACTTTTTTCATATCAGTAAAATGTGCTTCGGACTGTCTAAATGACTCACCAAGACCTTTACGATCTGATGGTGTATCAATTATTGCCACAGCAAAGCTAGATGAGTTAAAAAGCTCACGTTGTTTCTCTAAAAAATAAAACTTCCCTTCAATCTTTCCATTATTTTCCTTAAACCCAATATTACCATTACCGGAAGGGAAAAAAACAATCAAAAAATCAGGAGTATGACTTTTTACATCCCAGAGTAAAACTGGCTGGGTAACACCAGCTCTTGTTTCCAACTGTATCAGCTCATCCGCTTCAGTTTGAATGACGAACAAAAAAATTAAAAATGGTATAAATTTTATTATATTTTTCATTTTATTTCTCTCTAAAATATTTGACTTTTACTATTGCTCTTTAAATACAATCGTCACAAATCCACCATACATTCATTTCAAAACAATTTATAGACTTAATCTACAGATAATGCTCAAGTATTATCAAAACATTACATCAGACCAACATCAAAAACATGCTAACCACAAAGCCTCATATAAAAACAAATTTTCACAGTTTGAAGAACTATATACTCTTATATGTTACTTATACCAATCCAATACTTATCTTATAATTCTCAACATATAAATATCAAATACTGTTCCAAAATCATTCACTTAAATTTTGTGTGAAAACACATCTGAACTGTATATTCAGGCTTTAAATTCAGAATTTGTTATCAAGCTCACTTAATTTTGGAATGTTATGACTAGATTTAACCATAACTGCAAAAACATTTTTACGATTACAGTTATGGTTATCATCAGAAAGTATTTACTTTATTGAACTTGCAACTTGTTCGCCTGCTATTCGTCCAAACACTATCGTATCTGCAATAGCATTACCAGCAAGTCTGTTGCCTCCATGAACCCCTCCTGTTACCTCTCCAGCTGCATACAACCCATCGATTGGTTGATCCTTTTCATTAAGGACTTGAGCTTTCGTGTTTATTTTTAAGCCCCCCATTGTGTGGTGTATTGCTGGTTTTACCTTTACCACATATATTGGATATTGGAAATCATCAGCCATATTTTTACGTCCGAAATCACTATCTACCCCTTTATTTTTAAAGTCATTATAACGATTTATTGATTGCTCAAAAGACTCTGCATCAATTCCCGATAGTTTTGCAATATCACTAGCTGTTTCACCTTTAAAAATAAGACCTAGAGTTAGCATTCCACGTAGTTGCCCAAGTCGATCTAATACTGTTTCATCAAATACTAACCAAGCTTCTTTATTTTCTTGTGACCACACACAAGCTGACACTTTATCTCTTGTGTCCATTTCATTACAAAAACGTTTACCTTGATTATTTAACAAAATAGCACCAGCACCACGAGCAGTTTCTGAAATCACCATTTTACCAGCAGCAGCAGTTGGAAATGCTTGTATTTCTTTAATATCAACAGTTGCAGCCCCTACTTTAGTTGCAAAGGTTAGTGCATCTCCTACGTTACCTGGATTGTTTGTTGCATCCACTCCTTTTAAATCAGGGCGATATTTAGCGACTAATTCATTGTTTCGCGCAAAGCCACCCGATGCAATAATCACAGCTTTTGCACCAAGTACATGTAATTTTGAATGTTTACCCTGAACTAAAACACCTGTGATACGTCCTTGTTTATCTTGAACAAGTTGAATAACTTTACTATTGATACGAGTTTCAACACCAAGTTTTTTTGCGGTATCTTTCAGTGTACGTATAATTTCTGGTCCTGATTTTGCCCCTCCGGCCGGTCTATGTAAACGTTCAGCACTATGTCCTCCTGCACTCGCAGCAGAACTTAAATCGGCTCCCATAGCTTGTAACCAATCAACACCAGCACTTCCATTTTCCGTTAACGTTTTGACTAGTTCAGGGTTATTAATATTGCGGCCACCTTTCATAGTATCTTGATACCAAGATTCTTTACTATCATTATACCCATTTGTAGCTTGAGTCAAACTTTGAGCAGCAGACATCCCCCCCGCAGCAAGCATACCGTTGCCGCCAATATAGGATTGTTTTTCAAGAATAATGACATCCTTCACACCATTTTGACGAGCCGAAACCGCTGAAGCATGGCCAGCGGCTCCTGCACCAATGATAATTAACTCGTGCTGTTCAGTTGGCCCCAAAGCTAATGCTTTTTCAATCATATCTTGAGTGATTGATTGAAATTCATAGT
Organism: Shewanella cutis; assembly: GCF_022410515.1. Classification (GTDB taxonomy): domain Bacteria; phylum Pseudomonadota; class Gammaproteobacteria; order Enterobacterales; family Shewanellaceae; genus Shewanella; species Shewanella cutis. The sequence goes on from NZ_JACSDI010000023.1 coordinate 8,605, forward strand.
TATCTAAAACAGGGGAATCATTAGAAAATGGGATCTTTGATTCTGTTTTAAAAGTATCATGACAAGCCTGACAAACAAGAACAGGTTGATTATGTCCCGAGTGACAACTAGTACATGATAGATCAATAAGATGGCTATGGTGTGGTGAAAGATTCTTCTTACTTTTTTTAGTTAATTCTGCAAGAGTCCCATGGCAACCTTCACAAGATTTATTTTCATGGCTTTCAGCATCATCCACTTTGATGGGCTTAGTGTGACAACTTTGACAATTATTTCCTTGAACCTTATGAAAATCTGCTAACGTTTCTCCATAACTTGAAGCCGAAATAAAAAAAACTGACATAGCTAACGGTAATAGCTTTAACTTTAACATATCTTATCCCCTGTTGTTTTTGAACTTCCTAATATCATCATAGTCATACGAAACAACAAACCATTTAAACTCACTTATCAGAATAGAAAAGTTAACTTATAAGGTATACCTATGAGAGTTATCCCACCGATTAAATCGATTATTTACTTTGAAGCGGCTGCTCGGTTACAAAGTTTTAAACTTGCAGCAATTGAATTAAATGTAACGTCTGGAGCTATAAGCCAGCAAATCATAACTTTAGAAAGCTTTATTGGCAAAAAGTTGTTTGAGCGCGGCTGCAGACAAATTAAGCTAACTAACTGTGGTTTAAGATATTTTTCAAGGGTGTCGTTAATTATACAAGACATTGAAGAAGCAACTACTGATTTAGGTATTGCAAATGTTAGGCCTAAAGTAAAAATAGCGGTTCCCCCTTCATTATTAAAAAACTGGCTTTTACCTAGAATTATCGACAGTTCATTGATAGGGCTAAATAGAAACATAGAATTTATAGATACATTAGATTATCTTGATTTTTCTAAGTGTGATTTAGATCTTGCAATACGGTATGGTTATGATTCCTGGGATAACATGCACTCTAAATATATGTTCCATGAAGACATGATTGCAGTATGTAGCCCCGTTTATTGTAAAGATAAAAACTTTAATCTAGATCAAAATTTTTTTGATCTAAACACTATGATATATACTAACAATCGCTTAGTTCAATGGGATATTGTAATGCAAAATTTTGGATTTCAACGTAAGTCAAATCATAATAAACTTTTTTTCCAAAATTCAATACAAGCAATTGAAGCTGCAATTCAAGGTGCTGGTATCGCTTATGTTAATAGAATTTTAGTTGCTGAAGAGCTATCTAATGGACGTTTAGTTCAACCTTTAAATATTTATATGCCAGAACATAGGTCTCCTGCATACCATCTTGTAAGTACCCATAAACACATGAGAGATGAATCCACATTTAAAATTTACCATGCTATTTTAGCTTTTAGTAAATCAACACAAACCACACAACACTTAAGATTATTAGGTTAAGATATTTTGAATGAGATTATACAAAATATTTTTAATCAAAACTGCCTAATCTTCATGAATAATGTAATTTAAACCAGAATTCAGATAACAACTGTGACAGTTTAATCGAAGTGTAGAAGATTATCTGATCCGCTAAGTCTGGACACTTAACTAAGCATTATTCTTCAGTTCAAAATTTTCAGGGTTAAAATAGCCAAGTTAACTGTCAACTTCTATGTACTCAAACACGGTTTATTTCATGGTTTTCCAGTCCATGATTGGTTCGCACTGAATAGCCTAAACTTTCAGTGAATGAAAAAAGCTTTCTGCACAGGCGTTGTCCCAGCAGCAGGCTTTGCGATTTTGCCGCAAACTGAGTTTTTGCCACAGCAAATTGAGGCTGCAGCCTCCCTTAGATACAATTATGCCGCTAAAGAATAAAACTGTTCCCATGGAACCATCTTTTCAGTTGTGTTGATTTTCCCCTCAACTTAATCATGGACCAAAGCACTATCCCAGCGAGTGTCGACTTAGCTCCTTCTCAGGACTTCCAATCTAGGCATTGATGTATTTTGCCTTTCACTTTTCGGTGGTTTTGCTCGACTATATGATTTAAATATTTAAAAGCAATCATTTTAATCATAAATAACATGCAGCTAGACAACCAAAATCGAACATAAATGGTATTTAGTGCTGCAGCATTCGCTCCACTTTTATCAATTCCCCCCTTTTCAGGTAAACCAAACTGTGTTGGTTGATGGCTTTGTTAAAAAATGCCAGAGCAGCTGGCTTGTCACGAGTTTCACTCAAATAAAAATCAATCACAGCAGCGAATTTATCCACTGTGCGATAAGAGTTATCCGATGGATAATGCCGGTCAGAAAAATTGAGTGTCATGAAGTAGATGCAGTAAAATAACATCTGTACATAATCAACTCGTTGATTGAATTTAAATAAATTAAAAGGCCTGTGATTTGACAGGCCTTTTGATTGGATTAACCGCTTAAATTATAACCCCAGCGCCGTTTTGATCCGTTTGCCGTAATCTGCATCAGCTTTTTGGAAATGTGCCAGCATACGTTGCTGTACATCCATGCTTGCCTGACGCAACGAACCTGAGATGGTTGCCACTAAGCGCTCTTTTTCATCTTCGCTGAAAATGCGGTACAAATTACCCGCTTGAGTGTAATCATCCTGACTGTAACGGCTGTAACGCGCCGCCTCGCCCTCTAAACGCAGTGGTGGCTCGGCAAAGTTTGCCGGTTCTACCAAAGCGCCCGCCGTGCTATTGGGGCCATAGTTGGCAGAAGCATCGCCACCTGTTTGGCTGCCATTGTAAGGGCATTGGGTTCCTGCCATAGCACCAGCACGTTGATGATGGTTGGCTCTAGCCGCATGTGGGCAGTTAACTGGCAATTGGTTGTAGTTCGCGCCAATACGATAACGCTGCGCATCGGCATAGGCAAACAGACGCGCTTGTAGCATCTTATCGGGCGATGCACCCACACCAGGTACTAAGTTGCTCGGTGCTAAGGCCACTTGCTCCACTTCCGCAAAGTAGTTTTGCGGTAAACGGTTCAGTTCTAATACACCAATCTCAATTAACGGATAATCGCCATGTGGCCAAACCTTAGTTAAATCAAATGGATTGATATGGTAAGTATTAGCATCGGCCTCAGGCATGATCTGCACATTCACCGTCCAACGTGGGAAGTTACCATCAGTGATAGCTACCACCATATCGCGCTGGGACGAATCAGGATCGATGCCTTTTAACTTATCGGCCTGTTCGTTGGTTAAGTTCACTACGCCCTGCTGCGATTTAAAGTGAAACTTCACCCAGAAACGCTCGCCTTTAGCATTCCACAAAGAGAAGGTATGCGAACCATAACCGTGCATTTGGCGATAGTTTGCCGGAATACCTCGGTCTGACATCAAAATTGTCACCTGATGCATAGCTTCAGGGTTGAGCGACCAAAAGTCCCACATCGCCTGCGGATCTTTAAGGTTGGTCAATGGGTTACGTTTTTGGGTATGGATAAAGTCTGGGAACTTGATACCATCACGCAGGAAGAAGGTCGGCGTGTTGTTACCCACGATGTCGTGATTACCGCGAGCGGTATAGAAGCGCAGACCAAAACCACGTGGATCACGCTCAGCATCGGCAGAGCCCATTTCACCGCCCACGGTGGAGAAACGCACGAAAGTTTCAGTTTGCTTACCCACACCATTGAAGTGATCGGCAATGGTGTATTCGCTTAAGTCTTTGGTCAGAGTAAAAGTCCCGTAAACCCCTGTCCCTTTAGCATGTACCACACGCTCAGGAATGCGCTCACGGTTAAAATGAGCTAGCTTTTCAATTAAATGCCAATCTTGGAGGAGTAAAGGACCACGTTCTCCCGCAGACAACGAGTTTTGATCGTCTGCAATGGGGGAACCGCTCTGGCTGGTTAAATACTGTTGACTCATATCCTGCTCCTTATTTCTGGTTATTTGCTAACCAGAGTTCAATTAAATCATGAAGAGTGGCCATGGTTGGTCTCCCTTGGCTGACGACCTGTTGTCGATGAAGAAAGCATAAGGGAATAAGAAAAGCTGATAAAACGATTAAACTAGATTTGTACAATTTGTTTTAAAGATTAAAGCCATTCGATATGACATAAGGCAGGAGCTATGTTCTGTTGCAAACCGAGATCTTTGTGCTCTAAATTGAAGGAGGCTGTGGCCTCAATTTGCTGTGTCAAAAACTCAGTTTGCGACAGAGCCGCGTGGTATCCAATACTTTTTTATATAGATGTAATCCAATCAGGTAACCAATCAAGTGCCCAGATCTCTATTACTTTATCGAATCCGGTTAATATCATTGTGCTCAACAAAATCAGAGCGATAGCCAGAATATATTTTCCATATTTCGCACTATTACCTATCTTTTTGAGCTGTACACCAGAGGCGTAACCTATCCCCACCAAAGGAAGCGCACAACCAAATCCAAAGGACAGCATTACAAAAAAAGCCATCACCATATTCTGCCCGGTAGATGCCAAGGCTATGGCTGTACCGAGGGTTGGCCCAACGCAAGGTAACCACACCAAACCAAGAGACATTCCGACGACCAATTGAAAGGCTGCCCCAGAGCCTTGCACATTGCCTCCCGGCATCCTGCTTACAAGCAAGGATAACCAGTAGGACATGCGGTCGTTCAGTACTGGTGTAAGTAACACGATACCCATCAACAACATCAAGCTCGCCGAGAAGTATCTCAATATCTCTGGTGAAATACCTAAGCTGAGCAGAATAAAGGTGATCAGGCTACCAGCAACGGCGAAGGTAACACTGATCCCTACTGCCAGCAGAATAAGCCCCGTACGTGAAGCCTGCATGGCTGAGCTAGCTACTGCAGGTATCATAGGTAAGACACAAGGCGATAGCAGACTGAGTATCCCGGCAAGAAAAGCCAGAGGAATGGATGATATATCCATTACATTGCATTCTCAGCATTTTTCAGGGCTTTGAATATTGTATCTTTACGGGTTTCCGCCACGCTAAACCATATCTGTTTATCGCCTTCATACAACACCAAAGTCGATTGGCGAGGCGCTTTGAAATGAGTGACCCAATCTTTCTGAGTATCGAAATCGATAATTAGTTGATTTATTTTGCTATTAGGGTTTTCCTGAAAGTATGAGCTAAGGATTTTATGTTGTGCTTTACATGTTGGGCACCAGTCAGCATGTACTATTAATAGTGTCACTTGGTTTTGACGTTGTGCTTCTTTCCAAGCTTGTTCAGTAAAGGCCATACTTTCTGCGCTACCCATTGCATGAGCAGCATTAAAGAAAAGGCCAAAAACAAATGTCATGAAAATTGTCTGTATAGATTTCTTCATCTTCTAACCTCACGTTTCTAGATGTTATGACTCGCCTCTATATAGACCTGACTGACGAGTATTATCTTTCAAAGAAAATTTTTTCTGGAATTAATCGCTAAAAAATGCGCCCTGTAGGGCGCAAAGGCATCAGTACTATTGAGTGGTGAGCAATGCTCGGCATTGGTTCAAGTAGTACCAACTCACACCAAGAAACACGATATCCTTAAGGATGAAAAATTCAGTAACGGGGACACCATCAACCAATTTCCAGACACTCGGCATGGTCAACAAGAAACTTAGGGTCGCCACGAAAGTAACCACAGCACCCCAACTGCTCCAATAACCAATGCGTGGCTGCCAGAGTCCAACCACCAACCCTGTGGCGATAACTATCTCCACCAGGCCTATTAGATTGGATACACCTTGCTCTGAAAAAAGGCTGTAGAGCCAATTCATCAAAGGATGGCTTGCTACCAGAGGACGAATAGCTGCGGCTTCAGTTGGCGTAAATTTGAATACGCCAATCCAGAGCAGAGTAAGTACTACACCACCAAGGGCAACCAGAAAACCTTTGTCGTATCGTTGCATAGTCACTCCTTAGGGGATAAGGGAAACGATCGGGAAATCGATCTCGGTACTTGCAAGGTGATTACCGTAGTTAGTCATGGTATTGACTACTACTTGACCTAGCACCTCCAGCACTAACTCATCATCCAGACCGGCGTTATAGGCATTGTGCAGTTGCTCGTCACTGACAATACCCCGTTGAGTGACCAGCAAAACCGCAAACTGCAACATGGCATGATCGACAGGATCTGACGCGTTGCCTTGGCGAGCTTCTTTAATGTCTTCAGGGGTGAAACCAACCTTGTCGGCCAGCAGTGTATGTGCGGATAAGCAGTATTGGCATTTGTTGGCTTGACCTATAGCAAGAGCTAGCAGTTCACGTTGGCGTACGGTCAATCGTCCTTTGCTCAGTGCATCAGCGAATGCTAAGAAGCCGTTAAATAGGGCAGGTGAATGGGCCAGTGTTGCATAAAGATTGGGGACCATACCCAAGTTACGCTTCATGGCGGCGAAGTTTGGGGAAACTGACGTAGTGGGTTGGGTTACGGGATTAATACGACTCATAATAGTAGTGTTCCTGTATGCTTATTAAAATACGAGAGGTATTTTGCCGCGCATCGTGATATGATTTATCGCTCATAATCTCTAAAAACTTACTATTCGTCTCAAATATGGATCCTCTTTCCGTTCTCCTGACACATACCACCCCACGAGCCCAACTGTTTTTCGCTGGCAACTTGTGCCAGAACTCCAATAGCCAGGACTATCCGGCGGGTGGACATCTTCATTTGTTACGAAGCGGTGAGATCACTCTTTATCATGAAGGGGCAGAACCGCGCTTACTTACAGAACAAACACTGATCCTCTTTCCAAGAGGGCTTCCCCACCGTATGAAACCCCGCCAACTGGGTGGATGTGACCTCGTGTGTGCCTCTGTATCTTTTGGCCAAGGAAGTACATCACCATTACAACTGGCGCTGCCTGATGTGTTAGTGCTGCCACTGAATGACATGCCAACACTGGCACCCTTACTAAGCATGTTGTTCGATGAGGCATTTGCTAACCGCTATGGTCAAGAACCTGTCCTTACTCGGCTTTTGGAAACCTTACTGATCTTATTGCTACGCCATATGGTGGATAGTGGTCTTTGCCAAGAAGGTATGTTGGCTGGCCTATCGGACCCGCGGTTGGCTCGTGCGATTTCAGCAATGCATTTACGTTCAGAGGAAGCGTGGACGGTTGCAACATTAGCAAAAGAAGCAGGGATGTCCCGGGCTCGCTTTGCCGCACACTTTCAGGCACAGACAGGATTACCTCCTCTAGGCTATTTAACACAGTGGCGAATGTTGTTGGCCTGTCAGCAATTGTTGACAGGGGAGTCAATTACTCAGGTTGCATTGGGGGCGGGATACAGTGGTAGCATTGCTTTCAGTAGGGCGTTTTATCGGGAGTTTGGATTGAGCCCCGCACGTTGGCTCAGGGCACAACAGTCGACAGCTCCCGCGTAACTGTGAGTGAGCATGCTAGATTCTGTCGCAAAGCGAGTTTTTGCCACAGCAAATTGAGGCCACAGCCTCCCTTAGATACAATTATGCCGCTAAAGAATAAAACTGTTCCCATGGAGCCATCTTTTCAGTTGTGTCCATTTTCCCCAACTTAATCATGGAGCAAAGCTCTATCACAGCGAGTGTCGACTCAGCCCCTTCTCAGGACTTCCAACCTAGGCATTGATGCATTTTGCCTTTCACTTTCCTGTGTTTTTGCTCGACTATATGATTTAAATGTTTAAAGGCAATCACTTCAATCATAAATAGCATGCAGCTAGACAACCAAAATCAGACATAAATGGTATCTAATGCTGCAGCATATGCCCCACTTTTATCAATGCCCCTCTTTCAGGTAAAACAAACCGTGTTGGTTGATGGCTTTATTAAAAAATGCCAGAGCAGCTGGCTCGTCACGAGTTTCACTCAAATAAAAATCAGTCACAGCGCGAATTTATCCACAGAGCAATAAGAGTTATCCGATGGATAATGCCAGTCAGAAAAATTGAGTGTCATGAAGTAGATGCAGTAAAACAACGTCAGTACATGATCAACATGTTAATCTGCTTTGTCAAATTTGTAACAGAACCCTGAAACGTGTCAGAACTGATCGGCCTGACACGAGTTTGAACAAAAGCGAGTTACAACTAGTATGATACTTTAATATTATCCAACAAGAAGGTTAGCGTACGTTTTCGTTCCATTGGACTTCAAATCCCTATTATCGCATTGCTGTGGGCCTGATTGATCTTTGTCCTAAAACGTCACTGCAATATGACTTAATTTACTGCGCCAAAGACTAACCCTAACTTGATGAAAATCTCTGATAGTCTGAATAATCGCTATGGCTGTGATGTGTTGTTTATTGCAGCGCAGGGGAATGATCAGCATTGGGCTATGCGCCGCGAGTTTCTGTCGCCGCAATACACCACTAAATGGTCTGATATACCGACTGTTAAAGCGTAACAGTTTTTCGTGGGGCATAGCCGTAGGCTGGCCGAACTCGGAAACTACTATTGATTATGTAGTGATCCAATCTAATCGCATAAAACAAATGTGTGAGATTGACTGGGTTTAAGTGTCTGCATATGGTTGACATATGCTTTCGGTTTATATACTGTACATATGGTAAACATATGCTAATGGGTGGTAGCGATGAGAACAGTATCAATTTTTAAAAATGGTCAGAACCAAGCGGTTCGATTGCCAAAAGATATGGCCTTTGATGGCGTTAACGAACTAGAAATTCATAAAGATGGTGATGTTATTACCTTGCGCCCAATTCGCCCTGATTGGCTTTCGTTTGCAGGTCAGGAAAAAGCTGATGATGACTTCATGATCGAGCGTCAGGACGTAGTAACTGATGAAGGACGCTTTAATTTTGAGTAAAAAAATTACTTACATGCTCGATACGTGTATTTGCTCATTCATTATGCGCGAACAGCCTGTATCTGTGTTGCTTAAGCTGCAAGAGGCAGTGAATAAGCAACACCGTGTTGTGATCTCGACTATCACATACCAAGAAATGCAATTTGGCCTGATTGGTAAAAAAGCATCTCCCAAACATGCTCGGTTGGTCGCTGAGTTCTTGAAGCGTGTTGATGAAATCGTTCCGTGGGATAAAGCAGCGGTGGATGCAGCAACAGCGGTAAGAATTGATCTAGCGGCCAAGGGAACGTCAATCGGCAGCAATGATGCTGCTATCGCTGGACACGCCATCTCGACAGACAGTGTAGTAGTAACCAATAACGTGCGCGAGTTTCAACGTGTAGACGGACTCGTTTTTGAGGATTGGGTACAGTAACCAACGGAAAATCAGAATGACAAATAGAAAAATGCTAAAAAAGCTGAATTAATTCAGTTGCTAAGCAAATATCCTGATACTGCGGAGATTGTTTTAACTGTCACTCAAGCAGATATAGACCGTAATCCGCCAGTTGATATTGCGGGAGTTTCGGTGCGCGAGCTACGGTTGCCTAGCGACCATTTGTATGACGCCGATGAAAACTGTATTGCACTTCAAGTTTGGTGATAGAGCGGAATCTCGTATACATAAAGTTCCAAACGGCGAGCCTGCTTATACCACTCATTGTATGAGTTGTGGCCACGGCTAAAGTTATACGGAAAATGATGACATTCCTGATGTGGTGAGCATAAAGAATATTCAATTTTAAACATTAATAGCCTCAAAGGGCGCTTCGATTAGAACGGGATAAGTTGAATGTTCAATTTCTTTAGAAGAAAACCGCAGATCCCTATCCCCGTTATAGATAGAGTTTCCGAAGAGCTTCAACTTTACAATCCCCAACACCAAGGCCCCGTAACGGACTATCGTTTTTACGCCAATTCCATATATATAGGTTCGGTTAGAACTGAACTATGGAAAGAGGATAACCTGTTGTTAGTTCATAATATTAGAGCCTCTAATACTAGGGTAAAAAATGGTACGGCTATAGTCTGTTGGTTGGTGTCGAACTCGACTGAAATGATACAACCCGTTCATGTTATCCATAATGGGTTAGGTTTCTGGATTAAGTTGAAGAAGATTTGGCCTAGTCGCATTATTGACATTGATTTGCGAGCTAGCGAATATTGGTATTTGCTTGAAAAAAGGAAAGATATTTGAAGCGCTTATTCACTTTTATTGTTGTACTTTCACCTTTCTTTGCTGTTGCTTCCAATACGACTATTCAGTCGTTTTATCAGGCTAAAAAACAGTTGTTATCCGTCTATCAAAACCATCGTGAAACCCTCTATTGTGGGGCGATATTTGACGCAAAAGGACTGGTGACTCCACCGCTAGGCTTTACCACTCAAACGCACGTTGCCCGCGCTAAAAAAATTGAGTGGGAGCATGTGGTTCCTGCCGAAAATTTTGGCAAGGCATTTTCTGAGTGGCGTGATGGCCATCCGCAATGTGTAGATAGTAAAGGTAAATCATTCAAGGGCCGTAACTGTGCCGAAAAAATGAATATTGAATATCGATATATGCAAGCCGATATGCACAACCTGTTTCCGGCTATTGGCGCGGTTAACGCGCTGCGTAGCAATTACAATTTTGCCCTGTTACCGTCGGCAAAATCGGATTTCGGAAGCTGTGATATGCGTATCGAGGGAAGCAAAGCACAACCGCCTGAAGCGGCCAGAGGGCGCATAGCTCGGAGTTATTTATACATGGAACAAGCATATTCGACCTATTCGATGAGTAAGCAGCAACGGCAGTTAATGAGTGCCTGGGATAAGCAATATCCAGTAAGTGTCCAAGAGTGTCAGCGAGCTAAAAAAATTGCCGCTATTCAACTCAATGATAATGAAATTGTTAAAAGTCGCTGTCAGCAAGCCAATATTTGGTAAATATCCTCGAGAAACTATGAATTATATTGATAATAACACCTTGTCAGAGCTCGATTTCTTTTGGCTTAGAAAGTTTAAGGCCAGTAAATGTTTAGATACGTTGTTAATCCAAGTGACTGGCGCTGAACGTAAAATTGAAGAAAATCCAGCACTAAATCATGCTCAAAAGTTTGAAAATCTGACCTCAATTAATACGGCGTTTTGCATTCGCGAAATGGAAGTTAAACAGCTTACCGGCGAGTGGTCTTAGCCCTGGGCGTTCCCTTCGGGCGGGCTTTTCGCTTCGCTCCCCACGATAACTTGGTCCACTGGCGGCAAGCAAGCTTGCCGTGGCCCTACGTTCCTGCTTGCCAATCCCTAACGCAACACCAAAAAAAGCCCCAAACAAAAGCAAATATCAACGTCCTAAAGCACTGTCCGGTTCATTGCTGGCTAAAGTGTGAGTAAGCCTGCGCTTCTCTATCGCTTGTCATCGTTTTCCTGTCAATACCGTTCTCGTCTGCGCTGTCACTTCTCATCTGTCTCATTTCACAACCTGCCCGCCAAGGGAAGCTTCGCCGCTGCGCGCCCTTGTCTGTCAGAACATGAAATGAGTCAGGAAGTTAGGCGAAGACGAGAACGATATTTAAACGACAGGGGAAACAAGCAATGACAAACTCAATCCAAGCGCAAGCAACTCACACTAAAGCCATCCATTCACCCGCCAGCCAAAAGACTAAAGCAGGCTCTCCCAAGCCCGATATCGCCCAAAAATCGGCTACTGCGGCTAATTCCGTGGTGGCGTTGGCGACAACAACGAAGCCTGTACTAATGCAGTTGCAAATCAACCAACTGGTGTTATCTGATTTGAACGTGCGTAAAGAGGGTGCATCAACGGCTGATGATGAACAGTTATATGCCTCCATTTTGGCGCATGGCGTTTTACAAAACTTGTTAGTCGAACCCCAAAATGCACAAGGTTTATATCCGGTATTGGGCGGGGGGCGCAGACTTAAACAGCTCATTAAAGCGGTCAAAAATAATAAGCTCAAACCGACAACGCTGGTGCCTGTTAAGTTGCTCACGGAGGAAGAAGTCGCCAAATTTGCCACGGAGCTATCACTCACTGAAAACTTTATGCGTGCCAATATGCATCCAGTCGATGAATTTTACGCCTTTGCTAACATGGTGAATAAGGGCGCTAGCATTGACGAGGTTGCGGCAAGGTTTGGCGTAAAGGCTAAATTTGTCCAACAACGTATGAAGTTAAGCATGGTCGCGCCTGTCGTGCTCGAGGCATATAAAGCAGGGAAAGTGTCGCTTGATATCGTGATAGTATTCACGATTGCTAGCCTCGAAAAACAAGTTGAAGTGTGGGAAATGGTTGGTGATAGACGCTACAACGAAAACCAATTCCGCAATATGCTCAAAGAGACCGCTGTCGATGCCGAGCACTATTTGGCTCAGTTTGTTGGCCAAGATGAATATGAAAAGGCGGGAGGGGTGATAACCACGGATTTATTCAGTGATGAAGTCTATCTTGATGATAAAGCGTTGCTTGAGTCCTTAGCGACCGCGAAATTGGAGATTGAAGCGGCAAAGCTAATCGCACAGGGCTGGAAGTGGACACAGATTAAGTTGGTTTCTGAATTTGATGATATTGCAGGGTTTGGCCGTCTTACCTTAAAAGAAGGGGAGTATGATGCCGCTGAAATGGCGTTTGCAGGGTGTCTGTTAGTGCTGGAGAGATATAACTCAAGGCCTGTGAGTATCTATAAGGGCTTAGTACATAAAGACGATAAAAAAGCGCTGGCGCAATTCCAATCCAGTGTGCAATCAGGCAATAACGATGGTGAAGTCAAAAAAATTGAACTGAAGGACGTGAGCGGCTATTCCGCTGCACTCAATGACGATTTACGCGCACAGCGCCTGATTATCGCCAAACATGCGTTAATGAGTGCGCCAAGCGTTGCGCTTGATACATTGCATTTCTCTGTCTGTGTGAGTGTGTTCTCGGACGCTCATTATGGCGGTCGTCCACTACATTTGAGCATTAATGACACTACGTGTCACCCTAAAGCTGGAACGCTTACTGATAACAAAGCGGTGCAACTGATTGAGGGGGTTAAAGCCAGCCTTAATTTAGCGTGGGTTAGTCTGCCAACGGTAACTGAACGGCTTAATGCCTTTTGCGCCCTCGATGTTAAAGAGAAAGAAAAACAGGTGGCGTTCGCTACGGCCTCGATGCTCGAGGCATCTATTGATAGTAGTCATGCCGCAGCAGAGGCGGTGATTTCAAAACTCGATGTGAAATGGTCTAACTACTGGCGCCCAACGGCTGACACTTTCTTTAAGCGGGTGAGTGCGACTTGTTTAATTGACATGGCCAAACCTGTCATGGGCGAACAATGGGTATTACAAGCCGCTGCGCTTAAGAAAAAAGATTTGGCCATCCAGCTTGATAGCTTAGTGAACGGTGAGCGAAAAGGGCTAGATGATGCCCAAAAAGCTTACTTTGATACCTTGATGCCAACAGGTTTTTAAGCCGCATATTGATGCAGATTTACCTTGTTAATTCAGGGTAAATCTGAGCAAAAATTAACTCAATAAATTGCTTTGTATGTGTATGCGTGTGTATAGTGATTCAACGGTTAATGCAGAGGTATTACAATGCTATTTATGGTCGGGATCGAAAGCCCTGCTGATGAAACTCAGGCGTTTGGTATCGTTATCCCCGTGTTTGAACAATTAGGCTATGGCTGTTTTTCGGCGGCGGATAGCCAAGAAGAAATCTTGTTTAAGGCTAAGGAAGCCATTTTATTAATGGCCGAGGAAGTGATTAACGATGGTCATTTAGTTGATAGCTTGAATGAAGGGTATCGCGACTATCAGGCATTGCATCCCAAGTTCGACCAATGGCTGGCCTTAGAGGTGCCGCTAGAGGCGCTTAAAGCGAAACAAAAACGCCTCAATATCACGCTATCTGAATCACAGCTTGCTCGAATTGACAGCTTTGTGGCGTTTCATAGCGAGTTTAAAGACCGTTCTGACTTCTTGGCCAAGGCGGCTGATAAGTTAATGAACAGCGCAGAGTCAATAAGATCGTGTTCAAAAGTGGGAGATTGATATGGGCAAAGTAACCGGTATTCCATTTTCACAGGTGAAAGCGCAGCTTATGGATAATCCCGAGGTTGTCGCAGCCTATGACCAAGCAGAACTAGCCGATGAACCGATCCACATTATTCCAGTGCAACACAGTGAGGGCGTTATCATGCCAATCAACAATATCGTGAGCTGTTCTCGTGAGGGGCAACACGTATATTTTTCCTTTGTGAATCTGTTTGCTGGCCACAATTATCCCGTGACGATGATTTTTATGCCCTCTGGCGCGGTGAATGTCGTTGTCGGTGGGGCACAGTATCGATGCCAAGCCAATCAAGTGCAACGTGTCATCGATGAGTCTGGCATTGAGCCAGAGGACTTAGCGAGTCTGAAATACTCAATAGAAGCCGGTGAGCTAGGTTTTTATATTCCTGCCGATGTTCACGAACAGCTTCAAGAGCATCCTGAGTTTCAAAAATATCGCATCATTGAGCGGGAAGATGATGAAGTCTGAGGGAGAAATGGCATTATGTCTCAACGTGCGATAGAGATAGTGAAAATTGGTGATCTCAAATCCATTAAACAAGGGGATGTGTTTGAATGGTGTATCGATTACGAGGAATTTCAATGGCGTCAGGGGGATAATTTCCTTAGAAGTCGCGCCAGCGCGACTGCTCCTTGGGAAATTTGGCCGCTGGCCAACAGCACTAAAACCGCAGCCAAGAGCAAAGTGTTTAAGCTCATTAAGTGAAAGGACAATATGATGGCTTTGTTAAATAACGCATTATTAGTGATTTGTTGGCTGTTTATCGCCATTTCAGCAATCTATTTCGTTGCTGCCGCATTCAGGCTCGTTTTTGTTGGCCGTCAGTAGACTTTCAGTATTTCCCCATATTCCCCCGAAAAAACGATTCAAGCGGCGGCTACGCCGCCCTTTTGAGTTTATCTGACAATACCCCTTAGCGTTTAAGTCAACGTGAGTTGGCGGCTCATTTATTCGTTTTTAGGGTGGGGTTTTGTGCTCTGGCCAATGTAATTGAAAAGCCAATGATGCCCTTAGGCGTTCCCTTCGGTCGGGCTTTTCGCTTCGCTCCCGCGATAACTTGGTCCACTGGTGGCAAGCAAGCTTGCCGTGGCCCTAAGTTCCTGCTTGCCAATCCCTAACGCAACATCAAAGCAAAACCACCGAGCACAGTCTTACTCACTGCGCGGCAAGTGTGGCTAAGCTGGTCGTTCATTTCACCATGGTGGCCGCTCCTGGTGCTATCCCTTTCGTTTACGCTTCCGTCTTAATCTGTCGCTCACCACAACCCGCTTGCCAAGGGTTCGCTTCGCCGCTGCGCGCCCTTGTCAATCAGAACGATGGCGAGCGAGCAGGACGTCAGGCGAAAACGAAGATGATAGACCCCAAACGGAGCAAGCAGCCATGACACACTCAATCACTACCCCAGTAAGCCACACTAAGCCTTTCAGCGAGCAAGCCAGCTTACAAGCGACAAGCAGGCTCTCCAAAGACGATATTCAACAGCAAAAAAGGGGCGAGTTGACGATTATTGTTTTAACTGAAATGAATTTCTTTCACTTCTGCGGCCTCGGACTGGAAGGGGTGGCAAATGAAGCATGGTATCCCTACTCACAGGGGGTGTTGTTTGAAGCGGTTGAACGGTTCTTGGTCGCGGCAAAAGTGGCTCAAAATGTCGTATCAATCGATCAACCTCGACGCAATGGCGCAAGTATTGATTATCGCGTGCGTTTCAATGTGTTTAGCACTGACAAAAAACGGGTTTCGGTTCGTTTCCCTGTCGTGATCAAGCATTTTGGCAACGATACGCAATGCCTCTCAGTCGATGAACTAACGAGGGCGTTAAGTCAGAACTATCGAAATAAGCACGTTTCAATCATGTGGTCTTTACCCTCGGGGATCACATCAACGGTTTATGTGTCGGTGGAGGCTGACGGGGAGATATGCGATTCGTATACACATCATGCCCTTTGGTTTGTGATGGAAGGGTACTGACTCAAAAACCAACTCCCCCGTTAACTGCAAGCGTTTGAACTATAGAATGAAGCGCATTTATGCTTGATGCATTGGAGTTGGCACTTTTGAAAACAACTGAATTAAGGTGCCATTTTGTCACCTTAATTGCTTTTTGTTAATTATAAAGGTAGTATAGTAAATGAGGTTATGCCTTATATTTCACCGCAATATGTTCCGCTAGTTCAGCACTGAGTGCCAGAATAGTGGCTATTAAAAGTGAGTGCATCTCTTGATGCTAAATAGGAAATAAGCAGATGAAAAGTATGACAAATGAACGCATTACCACTCGGGTAAGCATTGAGTCAAAAGAACTGTTAGAGAAAGCGGCTGCGCTCGCTGGTTATGCCAGTATTAACAGCTTTATTGCGAATACAATGATTTCAGAAGCGAAAAGATTGATCACACAAGAGCATTTTCTGGTGTTATCAAAAAACGATGCTTTAGCTTTTGTGAACGCTTTAGATGCACCCGTTAAAAGTAACAGTCGGTTTCTTAATGCCGCTCGCAAGCATAAGGAAACGGTAGACAATGAAAATTACCCCATTTGATAAAAATAAGCATGACCGTAAGGGTTTTGATTGTGGGAATACAGAGCTAAACAACTACCTGAAATGTATTTCAGGTCAGCATGAAAAGAAAGATATTTCAAGAACATATGTTCTTACTTCTGAGTTGAATCCTTCACATATAAAAGGTTATTATTCTATTGCTGTAGCTCAGGTATCACTTTGCGAGTTACCAACCGAAATAGCTAAAAAATATCCATCTGAAATAACGTGCAGCTTGATAGGTCGAATGGCTGTTAACCATACCTGTCAAAGACAAGGGCTTGGTTCAATATTGCTTATAGACGCAATCAAACGAATTATCCAAGCTTCGAGTGCTATACCCATCCCTATGATTATTGTTCAAGCAAAGAACGAAGCTGCTAGACGTTTTTATAGTGAGTTTGGATTTGTATCCTTCCCTGATAATTATTTGAAACTTATGATGACATTGGCCCACGCTAAAGCGATGTTGAAAGAAGCTGAACATTAAAAAATGAGTAAAATAATTTAAATTTAGTGATGATGAAACCGCTTTAAATGAGCGGTTCATTGTTGATACTGTTTTGCCAATAGCCTGATAAATAATAGGAATATTCACAGAGCGAGGGAAACTATGATGCAAAATGCAATGACATTTAAGGGACATCATGGCTCAGTAGAAATCAGCCAAGAGGATAATATTCTGTTTGGGCAGGTGTTATTCATTTCACCGTTGATCAACTATGAGGCTGAAACAGCCAAAGGGTTAGAGCAAGCATTTCAAGAGGCGATTAACGCTTATCTTGCTGATTGTGCTCAGCATGACATTCCGCCAGAGAAAGCCTTGGAAGGGATCGCTTAATATCAGCCTGAGCCATGTGATTCCCCTGTTAGCTCCCCGCAAAACGCGAAACAAGCGGCGGCTTCGCCGCCCTTTTGCGTTTATCTGACAATACCCCTTAGCGTTTAAGTCAAAGTGGCTTGGCGGCTCATTTATTCGTTTTTAGGGTGGGGTTTTGTGCTCTGGCCAATGTAATTGAAAAGCTAATGATGCCCTTGGGCGTTCCCTTCGGTCGGGCTTTTCGCTTCGCTCCCGCGATAACTTGGTCCACTGGTGGCAAGCAAGCTTGCCGTGGCCCTAAGTTCCTGCTTGCCAATCCCTAACGCAACATCAAAGCAAAACCACCGAGCACAGTCTTACTCACTGCGCGGCAAGTGTGGCTAAGCTGGTCGTTCATTTCACCATGGTGGCCGCTCCTGGTGCTATCCCTTTCGTTTACGCTTCCGTCTTAATCTGTCGCTCACCACAACCCGCTTGCCAAGGGTTCGCTTCGCCGCTGCGCGCCCTTGTCAATCAGAACGATGGCGAGCGAGCAGGACGTCAGGCGAAAACGAAGATGATAGACCCCAAACGGAGCAAGCAGCCATGACACACTCAATCACTACCCCAGTAAGCCACACTAAGCCTTTCAGCGAGCAAGCCAGCTTACAAGCGACAAGCAGGCTCTCCAAAGACGATATCTCTAAAAGCAAAACAAAAAGCAAAAATGCAAAAGCTTTTAAAAAAGTAGATATGTATCAGGTCGTCACAGAACAAATCATTGCGGCATTAGATAAAGGCGTAAAACCTTGGGTGTGTCCTTGGCAAAAAAATACATTAGGTGAAGGTTTGCCGATTAATTTTGAAACGAAAAAGGCTTACAGCGGTATTAATGTTTTATTGCTATGGGCTGCATCAAGTGAAGCGGGTTATTCATCAAATCAATTTTTAACATATAAGCAAGCTCAAGCATTAGGGGCTCAGGTGAGAAAAGGGGAGAAAGGAACAACCATTATTTATTACACCAATTGGGAAAAAGAAAACGAACAAGGCGAAAAAGAAATTATTCCAATGTTAAAAAGCTTTACCGTGTTTAACGTAGAACAAATTGACGGGTTAAATATTGAAATCAATCAACCCCAATCAGCTAATGAGCCTTGCGTGATGTTAGATGACGTTGAGCAGTTTTTAAAAAATACAGGTGCAGTAATTCAAGAGGCAGGCGACAGGGCATTTTATTACATTGTAACCGATGCGATAACTATGCCGCGTAAAGTCCTTTTTAATCGGATTGAAGATTACTATGCAACGGTGTTCCATGAATTAACACACTGGACACGTCACCCAAGCAGATTAAACCGCGAAAAAAATCCGAACATCATTGAAGAAGTTGCCTTTGAAGAATTAATCGCAGAATTAGGAAGCGCCTTTTTAATGGCCGAGTTTAATTTGTTTGGCAATGTCCAGCATGAAAACTATATCGCATCATGGTTAACAGCATTGCGTAACGATAAAAAATGGATTTTTAAAGCCTCAAGCAGCGCAAGCAAAGCGCATCAGTTTTTAATGAATACACAAGCGCAATTTTTACGATAAGCGCCTGATGATAATTAGGCGCATTCTTAGCGATATATGGAGATAATTTTAAATGGCGCATTTATTTATGTTAGGTGAAATCGCATTGACTCATGGTGTCAATAAACTGGTCAATGGTGATCATAGTTTATTGCATCCATTTTTAATGAAGCATGTTAGCGGTCAGTGGGGTGATCTCCCCGAAGAAGATAAACAGGCAAACGATGACGCATTAAAAAATGGTGGACGCTTGATGTCTGCATATCATTTGCCACAGGGTAAAATCTGGATAGTGACCGAAGCTGATAGAAGTAGCAGCACCATTTTACTGCCAAGCGAATATTAAGCCGCAAGGCTGGCAGAAAACGCACTCACTGAGTGCGTTTTTTTTTGGCCAAAATTCACGCGATACCTTTAGTGCTTCATACGGCAGCGGCCTAGCAAAAACGAAATCCCCGCCCAAAATCCCCAAAAATTGAAATCCGAAAAATCCTGGCAAAATGACTTACTCAGAACCCCAAGAAAAGGACCACACCCCACGCAAGAATTGATAAATCAATTCTTATGGTTGTCTGTTGTTTAAAATGCTGAAAATAAATGATTTAATTTAAATGATGAGCAAAAATAAATTTTTAAAAATTCATTTCAAATTTACTCAAAATCGTATTAAAACTGTATTATCAAAATAATATAATCGTATTAAAAGCCCGTGTACCAATGGTTTTAAGCGAATTAATACAGTATTAATACTGTGTGTATTAAAAGATATTAACGTCATGTTTGTAATTGGTTTTATTCGTTTGTCGATAATGTGGTGTATTAAACTTTAATACACTGACTAATGCGGTTATAATGTAAATCTATAGGTTATTAATACACTTTTAATACATTAGGTAATGTCACTATGGCCAGAAGTAAGGTTGTGCAAGTCCCCTGCGATGCAGATCTCTATGCCAAGATTGTTGCTTATCGAGATGAGAAGGGTTTAGAAAAAGATGCTGCGGCCGCTCGAGATTTGATCTTGTTTGCTCTGCGTATTCTTGAGCATAAAGATGATGCTGAGGGGTTATCTACTCGCGAACTGTTAGAGGTTATTCTGACCTATACAGTCAAGGCGCAACATACTAGCAGTCTTGTCTATTACCAGACATACAATGGTGCACCAGTTGATATACAGAGCGCAGGTATTAAGCATAAAGAGACAATGAGAAAGGCTGAAGAAAAAGTTGAACAGATTTTAGCGGGAGAAAATAAAGAGGACTAAGTGTCCTCTTTATATTTTATTATCTCGTTTTTTCACCAATTATTAAATTGGCATTGTCGATATTGTGAGTGACTTCTTTTGTTGGATAACGGTCACTATCCATTGCTAAATGTTGATAGTGTTCATCATGCTTAATTCTACTTGCCGATACGTTATCGCCGTCCTCTTTAGGCATTATGTTTCTCGAACCTGCAATATCGTTATTTAATGATT
The DNA here is from genome assembly GCF_022410515.1 of Shewanella cutis. Lineage (GTDB taxonomy): Bacteria > Pseudomonadota > Gammaproteobacteria > Enterobacterales > Shewanellaceae > Shewanella > Shewanella cutis. The sequence goes on from NZ_JACSDI010000023.1 coordinate 28,843, forward strand.
GGAACATTTTAGATATTGTGGTGTCTTTTTTCGTGATGTTATGAACGGCTTCACTCACTAATTGTTTAATCGTTTCATCTTTATTAAGTCCTTCGGGGATTGAGTTTGGTTCAATAATTATAGCGTGTTTATTGTCTTTGCTAAACTTGTCAGTTAATTCGTTTGATAGTTTAGCTGTGTCTTGTGCATTGTTACTGTCAAGTACCACAATGACGTTTTCACGTAATTCATGACTGTTGATGGTTTTGGTATCGTTATTGTTGTTTAGTGCAATAATATCAGCACCGTTTTTGTTATCGGTGTTTATTTTAAGCGCACTTTCTACGCCGACAGCAACAATGCTATAGTCTGAATTATTCCCTTTGCTGATAATTGTACTGTTCCCTGATTTAGAACCGAGTATGCGTTTGTTTATTTTAAGTGCTGCAATGTCACCGCTGGATTTATCAAGGTAAGTAATTTCTACGGCCTTAGTTTCATTCTTTTCATTGGTAATGTTTGTGATTAATGCTGGATGAGTTTGGCGTGATTCGGATGAAAATACCGCAGGATGAAAACGGATGTTTTCGTGTTGTGCGAGGTCAATTCCCTGCTTGGCTAAATAGGTTTGTGCAGGGGATTCATTAATGGGCTTTGCCTCATTAAAGTATTGTTTGGCACGCGCTTCTAACTGACTTTGCTTTACCGGAATAGCATTGAGTAATTCGTCGTGTTGTGGATTTTTTTCTAGGTTATATTTCTCTGGTTCGTTCATCATTTTATCTGCTTTATAAAGTGCGTCCTTATAACTGCACTTTTCTGCGACCATAATCAGATTAATGAGTGTGCCTTTGTCGCCGGTTTTCCAGTCCTTAAAATAGCCCCGATATTGCCCCGTGGTGGTCAATGTCACATTACCATCCTTGCCAAAGTTGAGGCTATCTTTGTCCGATTTTTCAGGATTGGGTTGACCTAGAAGCTGTGTTGCCAGCGATTCGCTATAGGCGGGTAATTTCGTATTTAACGCTGTGGCCATGCGCTTGATATCGAGAGAACCATTGATATCGAGGTACTCAGGATTCTCATGTGGGAGCGGTTTGTTGTTAAACAATGGGGTATTTTCAGGATAGTGCTTATCCCGCGTTTCAATTGCAGACACTTTATTGGGATCATTGTTTACCCAAGAGAGCATCATTTTTTGTGGGTTATCGGTAATGATTTTAACGTGCTTGCTGGCACGAGTGATATCAATGTAAGCCCGCCTTACATTGGTTAGCGCGCCTTGGCCCTTAATGGCGGTGATGACGTTTTCAAAGGTTGCTCCCTGGGCCATATCCGCAGTGCGAGTGTAGGCGTAATCCCAATGGGCATCTTTTAGCTCTTGAGTTGAAAGGGTTAGCGTGTGGTTGTCAGCGGATTTAAGGTGCATCTGTTTATCATCAATACTGCTAACGGTATAGGTTTTGTTGCCTTGCATCTCTCGGTCAATGTCGCTTTTGCGCAGCATGATACTGTCGCCTTGAGCGAGAGGTTGCTCACTTTTAGCCCATAGGTTTGTGAATTTGTGACCATGATTTTTGGGGAAGAAATGCTTTTCCTCACCGGTTTTCATATCCGCAAGGGTAAGCATGTTATTGAGTTTATCGACCTTCATGATTTCATAGTAACTGTCTTTACCGGTCGTCAGGATTAACCCTTGTTGGTATGGCAACATCGTCGCTAGTTCTGCTTTACTGGTATGAACGCCGCGTAACCTCGGTACTGAAAATTCCTCCTTACTGAGTGACGCTTGTTGCTGCAAACCGAGTCTTATCTCATGCGCAATATCGTCACGTTCTTTATTGGTGTAGGCAATGATAAGGGTGTTTTCACGGGCCTTAGGGGTTCTTGATAAGTACTCCAATGCAACGGCAGCGGGGAGCGCTTCGGTTGCCAATTGTTGGTTTTTCTTTGGGTTGTCTGTGAGCGGTTTTAAGGTGGAAATGACATTCAAGCTTTGATTGACTGCGTTGTCAGTATTTTCGGCAGTAGCTCCATTGTTTGCTGGCGTTGTGATGTACTGGTCAAAGGGTAATTGCTGTTGGATTTTATCAATAGCGCTTTCGCCTTGGCGATCGACAATGTTGTGTACGGCATTCAGTAGCGTGCTGTTTTGTTGCCGCACAATATCTTTCATGGTGACGCTATTGATTGCGCCTTTACTTAGTGCGAGTTCAAAGGGTTTACCTGCTTCTTGTGATGTGAGCTGTTTTGTATCACCGAGAAATACCGCCCTTGCCCCTGTGGTTTCAATTAACTGGGTAAATTTATCCATTTGCGCGTTACTGGTCATTGAGCTTTCATCGAGCAAGAACACGGTGTTGGCGTATTGGTCCGGTTTCGCATCTTGGCTTAAAAAGTTGCTTAGGAGTGATTGCACCGTTTGGCTTTCGACGTTCTTATCTTTGAGTTCGTTAACGGCGGCGTGTGTCGGCGCTAGACCTATGAATTGTGTCGGTGTCTTATTGGGTTGTGTGTTGAGAATGGATTCGCTTTGTTTAACAAGATCGATACCCGTTTCAAGCATGGTCGATTTACCTGTTCCTGCTAACCCTTTAACACCTACAAATCGGTCTTTGGTGGTGGTGATAAGCAAGGTCGCGTCTTTTTGGCCATCGGTCAGGTTTTGATTTTGACTGAGTACCTGCGCGGCGTGTTCTACGCTGGTTAGGGGCGCAAGTTGGTCTTTACCTGCTTGCAGTCTGTCTAAAATACGCATTTCGGTATCGATGGCGGCTTGGGTTGTCCAGCGGGTGCCATCATGGTACTCGGCGCTCAGGAGCGGCGGCGCACTTTTATCTGTGCTGCTGGTCGCCATTTGCTTTAGGGTGTTGGTGATTTCATCTTGGGTAATGCTGACGCCTTTTTCTTCAAAGGCATATTTAATCGCGGTCACGATAAGCTCTTTTTGTGAGTAACCGGCTTCCTTTTCACTAATATGCTCAATCGCAAAATTAACGGCATTATGGATTAACCCCTTATCTTCATGCTGCTGGGTAATGCGATTTAATGCCGCGGTGACGTCCTGGACAAGTAGCGATGTGGTTTGGCTATTTACAAACTTTTCTGGGGCATCAGCCGCTTGTAAAATGCGCTGAATACTGGAAGGTTTTATCTCACTTTTTTCTAACCGGTCATCAAATTGTTGAGCCTTATCGGTAAAGATATCGATGTGTTTTACACCTTGTGTCAGGGTGTCATGTAACCACTCTTTTGAGGCGCTGTAGGCTTTAATGTTGACGATTTGGTGAGTCGCTATTGGACTGACATTTTTGGGCGTCGTTGCATATCCATGGTTAAGTGGGGCGTGGTGCAAGGAACTGGCTTTAATACTGTGCTGTTTGCCCGCTTCATCTTTGAGTGTGACCCATTCTTTTGTAAGCGCGTCGATGGTATAGGTTTGTTTGGGTAAGCCACTGTCTTGATGGTTAGCGGCCATAATGAGTTTGTCACCTTTGGCAATGTGTAAATTGTCTGGTTTAGCGATCGCAAACTCTGCGGTTTTAAAGGCTTTGCTGTTTGGATTAACGACTGAGGACTTGCCGTTCTTGTCTACGAGTGTCAGGGTGTTGTTATCACGGTTGATGTTCTCCACCGTAAACTGCTGCTGTTGATTGCCCCCGCCGACTTTTTGCCATTGCGTCAATACCATGCCTTTGGTGTACTGGCCAACAACTTCCCGCTGCTCATTGGAGAGATACACAGGGTTTAATGTGGGGATATTGAGGCCAAGGCGCGATACATCACCTTGATTTTGCAGTTCTGTGCGAATGGCGCTGTTAAGCTGTTTCACGTCCTTATGGGTAAGCGCGATAACTTGGGTATGTTGTTTGTCGGATAACTGGGCATAGGTTTTGGCAATTAATGTCACCCTGTCATCATCCTTACTTTCGTGCAATCGCATCAAAGTGTTGCTTTGCTTGGTGGCGACCCAATGACTTTCGGCTACGTTACCTTTTTTGAGCACTTCGATAGCGTTACCGGCTTTCATGCCTTGCTTGGCGTTAGCATGGTTGAGCAAAATGAGTTTACTGTTGCCGGCTTTGGCTTGATCAACCAAGGCTTGAATATCATTTAGGCCAAGTTTGTTTGCATTTTCAACCACGAGAATATCGCGATTGGTGTTATGTGCATCCTTGATAAAGCTGTTTAGGGTATGGGTATGATCGGGTTTAAAGTGGTTCATTATCCACTTCACCACGGTCGATGAGTCACGTTGTACCCGTTCACTGGTTTGCTGTTTGGTTTGAAGATCAGGCGTAATAATATGAATGCGTTTACCGTTGGCTTCACCGACATTAAGCAGGGCCGTGGCGAGTTGTTCACTGCTACCAAAGACATTGACGAGGTTTACTTGTTTGGTACTGGCGAATAGTTCAGAAACTTTCTTTTGATTGTCGGTATTCAATCCCTTGTCCTGCAGTGAGTTGAGATCAATCACTTGGCGCATGTTGGTCACTTTAGGTTTGATGGTCTCTAGCAGTGCCGTTTCTGCGTTGATTTGAGCAACGCTGGTAAACGTGGCGCCCTCCTTATCGAGGGGGATCAATACCCCATCTTCAATTTGCTTATCGAGGGCCAGCTTGATATCGAGCGCGTCGAGCTTTTGCCCTTGGGTAAATTGCTGTGTAGCAGATTCAACTAATTTGGCGTAATTCAAACTGTTTTGCGTATTGCTGGCGTGACTAATCGCACGATTAATCGCGTCAATGGCGGCAGGTTTGAGGGCGGTGGATTGAGATGGACCTTGGCGTGACATACTGTCAGTGACAAACGCGGTCAGATTAAATCCACTGTCATTGACCTTGGATTTCCATTGCTCGAATAACGTGGCTTCGCTGGTGTAAGCTTTACTTTTACGGGTGTCTTTTGCCGCTACGTCCCGTGCGGCTTGTGAATCTAAGCCTAGACTTTGTGTCTGTTCGTTGATTTGCTGGCTACGCGTTGAAAACGTATCGAGCAGCGTTTGAGGAATACCGGCAATTTCAAACAAGTTATTGCCGATGGCGCGTGTCTGGTATCCCATCTGTTCAACACTGCGCGCTAAAGCACTTTGGTAAAGGGAGGTATAGTATTTTTGATGGTTATAAACCCGTTCACCCGTACCATTGATGATGCCGCCTTTTTGTTTAAAGCTGCTGGCCAAGGCACGCAATGTGCCCTCGCTGTCCTTCGTCATGTTGGCGGTTAATGAGTGAGTGTGTAACTGCGGATCTTCTTCACGGCTGGTTTTATGGCGCACCATGGCAAAGAGTAAATTGCCCGTATTTTCAAAAGACGTTTCTTTTGTCCCCGGGTCTGTTTGTCTGGCTTGTGCTGCATCTTGCTCAATATGTGATAGCGCAAATTTTACCGCGTCATCGTGCGCTGTCATTAAGCGTTTATCGCCGCCAACGAGCGCGAGTAGACTGACCGATTTAGGCGCTGAAAAAGTAAAGTCAAAACCGTTGCGGGCGTTACTGTTTTGGGTTTTAAGCGTTTGGTCGTTCAGGCTACCGGCTAGCACATCTTTGAGTTGGAACTCTTCCACTGGCTTACCTAGCATGCCCTCAAGCTCAGCGAGTTTGCCAAACCATTGGGTGTTAGGTTCTGCGCTTTGTTCTTTCAAGTAATAGTTCGCTTCACCGTCATTGGCAGAGGGTGTTTTCTCCAGCGATACATCGGGTAAATTGAGGTTCTTTTCTTCACTGAGGTAGTAGCTGGCAGCGCCGTTGGCACTTGAAGCAATAGGGCTGATTGAAAGCATGGTGGCACTCCTTTGGTCTGTCTAAAGGCGTGTGTCAAGCATTGCAGCGGGGGAAATGAGTTGGGTGCTCATGGCCAATCACATCACAATCCAAAAATAGGGGAGGGTTCGGATGCCTCCCCTATGTTCGCTAGTCTCTTACTTCGTAGGCAAGTACCGCCTTGAATAACGCCGTACCGTTACGGTACTCCACCTCACAAAGGTCATTTCGAACCAATGCCAGTGCGACGATTAAAGTGACGCACATTATCGTCAGACTCAAGATGGTGGTATTTTTCTTTGGCATAACTTGCCCCTTAAAAGTAAAGAGGCTACTATCTGCATTGCTATGTGCATTAGATTGCCTCGTTGGTTAATGGATTAACTACGGGGCTTTCGTCTATCTGGCCTTTACAAATCTATGCTCTTGCCAAACAGCCAAGAGCACCCGCGACTATGCTAACACACTCAATCTTTTCTTCGTTACTCTTGCGCTAACTGTTGGATTTCTTCTTGGGTAAATCCCATCTCTTTCAAATCTCGGATGGCTTCAATACGGCGCATGGTGAGTGTTTTATCTGGGTTTGGGGTAGGCTTGCGTCCTGAACGCACGGATGCGTTGTCTTGATCTCTGGGCGTCTTATTAAATTTCATCGTTTTCATGGCGTATCCTCCTTAATCCAACTCGAGTTCTGCTGGTTCATGTTTCATGATTTGCATTTCTTCGGTCCTTCTTGCCGCTTCAATGTGCTGATCCGCGGCTTCCTTCTCTTTGAGGGCTTTTTTCTCATCGGCTTCAGAGCGGGATTGCTGTGACGGCTTGGATTTTTTTGCATCGATTAACTGTTGGGCGACCGCATCGGTTTTTTCTGCAAGCGCGGTCATGCGCATCACTTCCATTTTGCGTTCTTCTTCGTTGTCATCCCCTTCATACATCGTGTCGTGGATGCTTTGCAGCTTCGATTTGTCCGCTTTATCAATAAACTGAACGGCACTGAATTGGTGATAATTGAGGTTCCACTCCAACTGTTTCATTTTTTCAGAGGGTTCATACGAACGCTTGATAAAGGGGGGGCATAGGGAGCGCATTTGATCAAACACCATATCCACTCGAACAACGGGATAATTACCTGGTGTACGTAACCAAAATTGTAAATCCTCTAACTGCATAATTTCTGATGCGGTAACGACAGGGCGGGTGATCGTTTGGTGCCCTAACGACACACCGTCCCTGAGTTCATTCGCACCGTAGCTGTATTGCTCTTTTGATACATCGACTTCTTGCTCCCCGAGGTCTTTGGATGAAATCTTGGCCATTGCATCTGAAGGTGAGCGGAAAAAAAGACGAGTGTTAAGCAAGTCGAACATTTCAAGCGCCGCGTTTTCGCCATAGACTTTTTTAAGCTGGGCAAATGATTGAATGCCAATGACGTAACAGCCGCCGAATTTACGCACTTCGGCGATGGTTTCGGCAAGCTCGGGTAATTTATGCAAACTGGGGGCTTCGTCCATGATCACCCAAATTCTGCGGTCGGGGTTTTCCTCTTGTTCTAAGATGGCCGTTGAAGCAATGGACAACCACATTGAAATTAAGGGGCGCAATGAGGCATGTTGCTGTGCGTTACTGGAGAGAAATAAGAATCCCTTTTCTGCGTCATTTCTGACCCATTCACGAATAGAAAAGCGGCGACGAAGCATTTGACCGGATTCAGAGGTTTCATCGAGTCCAGCAAGAAAACGCAGTGATTTTATATAAGCGGCCAATACTGATTTAATTGAAATGGCCGTTTTTTGGATTTTGTCAGATACGAGTGAGGCCGACTCAGTGCCTTTAAGGTATTCGCTTAAGGATTCCAACTCACTGGTTAACATCAGCTCCAATAGGCGCTCAGTTGTACGATTTTTTTCGGGTTCGCCGAGCATCTTAAAGGCGGTTGAGGAAAATATGGTACGGGCGGACTGTACCCAAAATGGATCGCCTTCGCCATGCTGTGGGATAAGTGCGCTGGCCATGTTTTCAAAATCAGCGGGTTCGTGCGCATCACACCATACATCCCAGTACGCACAACGCTCATCAAACGGGTTAAGTAATACATCCGTTGCAGGGTTATAAAATTTACTCACAAAGGTACAGCCCTTGTCGTAAATGATGGCCTTATCGCCTCGGGCTTTTATCCATGTCAGCATTTTACGCAGGGCAACGGACTTTCCTGCACCGGTTGTCCCATCGATGAGCATGTGTTGGACTTCGAACTTCTGCTTAAAGATGGCGAGACCATCGAGTTTGAAATCAGATTGGTTTTTGGCTTTTTTAAGCTGCTTAGCCAGTTCCTCTGGCGTGGCTTTTTGCATGCCACGGATGAAATGCTCATCGGTTTGCTCATCGCCTTTTTTCTTGAAATACCACATGGCAGAGATCAAGAATGCCATACCGATGACGCTGCTAATCAAAAAGTAAATTTGCAGCCATAGCCAAAAGCGAAAATTGGCATCAATCAGGACCGGATTACGAAGTTGCTCACCCAACGTACTGGTATAAACGCGGCCCTGCCACTCGGTATGAATAATATGGTCTTCAGGTCTAAACACGCTGACGGTGTTATTAATCCAGTAGTAATACGTGCCGGCAATGGTCTCTTTATCCATAAAAAGATAGGCAAGTAATGCCGTGAGTAAGATGACGCCAAAGCATGTCCAACGGATGAGTACGGCGTTGACCTGAATAAACATCCGTAGGTTGTGGAACAGAATTTGTCCACCACGGGTGTAGTTACTGCTCTTGGTGCGTTTAGGACTCAATGTCATGTTTGGGCTTCCTTCTGGGGTGGGAGCGCTTGTTGTGCTTTGAGTTTTTGGACAGTCTCAAAATATTTGAGGTCGGTAAATATCAGCCATGTGCCGTAATCGCTGTGATCAAGGCGTACCTTGGTGGTGGTGTTTTGGTACTCGGTTTTATCCCGTAGCAAAGGCTCGGATTCGAAGGGCGCCATCTTGATGCGCGGGTATTGCTTGTCCATCTCCGCGCGCAAGGCGATGTATTGCTCCAATGAGGGCGGGAAATAAAAACTAATAACGCCTAGCACTTGATTTCCATCAAAATACAAGGTGGCCTCATTCAACTGTGACACATTAAATTGATTGCCAGTGACGCGATAATAATTCCACCCATCAAGCCATTTTGCCGAGGCACTTTTGCCGTGGAGTGTGTACGTTTTTTGCACTTCCTCCAAGGTGGATTTACCCAAGGTGAGACCAAATAAGATGGTCTCAGCCTGAGCGGCGGTGCTTAATAGACAGAGTGCCAATACCAATGCTGTGATAAATTTCATAGGGTTATCTCTTGTTAAATGAATGTCATGGTTATTATCACATCTTTGGCCCACTATTAAAGGCGCTTGATTTTCGTACGGTCTCAGCCATTTTTTCATCGTCACTTTGTGCCTTGCCAAGTTGTGGCGCCTCGGGCTGAATAAGCGCATGGGCCGCTTCGGCATCTGCTTTGGCTTGCTCCATATCGAGGGTTGGCAGATTGGCGGGGACGTGTTTATCTTCGCCGCGCCAGACGTCATGCATGATCTCACTATTTCCTTGGGCGGCATGACCTTGGATGCGCTGGTATTGGCTATGATCATAGAGACTGTCATTTAACGGGGAAGGGGCATAAATCGCGCTCTGTTGCTTGCGCTCGTCTATCGCCTCACTGTATTGCTGCTGGGCAAGCAGGATGTCTTCACGGCTTTGAGGTAGCTCGTTATGTCGATATTGCTCCGCCATGGCCTTGACTTCGGGGCTGCTGGTAAATGCGGCGAGCAGTTGACTCCTCATCTCTTTATCTTCTTGGGTTTCACCTTTGATGATGGCTAGGTAATCATCATGGCCATCCGTTTCTCGTGCTTGGCGGGCAAAAGCCACAAAATCTTGGGTAAAATCGCGCCCAACGGTGATGGCGCCGCTTTTTACGCTATTGGCCGCATCGGTGTAGCTTTGGGCTTCGCTGATCTGCGCCTGATAGGTTTTACCCAAGGTTTCAGCTTCATTAATGCTTTTGGTCAGGCTATTGAGATCACTGTCGGTTTTACTATGGGTATCACTGGTTTGATCGCCGCTACTGTAACTTTTAACTTTGTCGAGGTTGCTAGTAAACTGCGATTGGTAGCTTTGCAGTTTGCTCACGCGCTCGCTATCATTTAGGCGAGTACTATCCGATTCATCCGCAGATGCAGAAGCGCCGGTACTCACAGACGCTGATGCGCTAGAGCCAAATAAGCCCGCGCCAGGTGTGCCCACCTTCACGTTTGCCTTGGCGTCCCCGTACAATTTGAGCGCATCACTCCATGCTTGGTCTTTCGTCACGCCAAAGTCTTTGGCGTAAGAATCGACAAGACTACTAAGGTCTGCCACGGATTTACGATGATTGGCGCTTTCGCTGGTATTACTATTGCTGCCGTAGCTGCTGGATTGATTGACGCCTTGACTTGAGGTGTTAAGGGCATTGACCGATGAGGCCGCTGTCTGACCGACTTGATCGATGGTTGTGTTACTTGCCGTCAGTGCATTGGAGGCCGACTGTGTGAATGAATTGGAGATGGTATCGCTACCAGCCACATTCACGGGCAAGTTGCGGCTAAGGGCGCTTTGACCTGTGATAACTTGTTTGCCACCGGCAAAGGTAGTGGTTTCAAAACCCGTTGCATCTTGCTGGGTATAACCGTGTATGCGTTCAACGCCCATGGTATCGGTCTTATTGCCGCTGGTGTTGTTGTAGCTGTAGTTATCGACTTGCGCATTGCCCAAATTAATATCGCCACTCGCGGCGCTCGCAGAGGTGCGCGCGTTGACGCTGCTCATCATACCGGCGAACTGGTGCGACATACTGCTCATGACTGCTGCGCCGCCTTTCATAATGAGCGGGACAATGAGTGTCGGTACGCTCATCATTAAAAAACCTGTCATCGCGGCATAGCGTGAGTGCATTTCTTGCAGCGCATCGACATTACTTAAGGTGATCCCGTGATAGATATTGGCAATCTCTGTCGAACTGAGGGATAGACGGGTCGTCATGATGAAATTAATCAGCGCAAACATCACTGGCCAAGTGCCAAGATAGATGAAGCCTTTGATGTAGTTTCCTAGCACCATAAAGGTAAATGAGGGGATCATCGCGATACAAACGACTAAAAATGCCACACTGCTAAACAGCAAAAACAAAATCGATTGCAGCATGGGCAAAAATTCTCGCGCCTGAAGCGCCATCCCTGCCCACATGGACGTGGTCTGCATCTTGTTTTGGGTATAGGCATAGTTGAATGCGGCGGCGGTATTGTTATTCACCGCGGCATCGTCAGCGAGGCCATTACGCAGGGCGTTAATGGTCATATTCTGCAAGGTGATTTGTGACGCGCTTTGACTGATGTTGGCGAACTTCTGATATCCATTAGTAATACTGGAATTGATGAAGCTTTGTTGACTGGTAGCTTTATTGCCATAAACCCACTTACCCAATAAATTGAGGCTCTTCGCGCTGTCGGCTTGGAACAGCTGTTTTAGGCGCGGCAGTGCTTCTTTGCAGGTTGGATAATCATCAAACCCCATTTGGATGGCGCGCAGTGGTGACGGGGAATGAGTTTCCAAAAATGCCCATATATCAGGGGCGTTAGCCAGTTCTTGCCAGGTATATTTGCCATTAAGCAAAATATCTCCCTGAATACAGCTATTGATGTAATGCTGCCAGTACCCCTTCAGTTGCGAGTTTTCAATCTCACTTTGTCTTGATAGCTTGTATAACTCTGCCCCAAACATCATCCCCGTTTTACTGTACTGCTCATCATTTGGCACATGGAAAATGTCCTCCACCGTGCGCGTGGTGGCATACATATAGTACGACGACCATGACGCTGGATAGGCCACAATTGCGGGGACATTATCAACATGGTAGTTACCGGTTGGATCGGTTAAATCGGTAATGTGGACCGATGTGGTGATGTTGATGGCCAATAGCGGCACAAGCACATATACCGCGCCCCATTTCAAAATGTGGTTGTGATCGCGTTTGATAAAGAAATGAAACGCCGTGGCGATAATGGCAAAGAGTGCGCAAATGGTTACCATACTGCCAAAACTATCGCTTTTGAAAAACACGGCGATGGCGTTCAACACTTGCATGGCAACATCGCCGTTGCTGTAGGTAAAAATCTCAACGGCCATATTACTTGCCTCCAAAGTTTAGGTTCGCCTTGGCCTTAGCACTCATGGTACCGGTGATTTGCTGCTTAATTTGTTGGTTTTGCATGATGAGCTGATGCTGTGCGATCGCTTCTTCTTGCGCTTTCATCGTCAAGCCATCAAGGAAGCGATTGGCGTTGATAATGTCTTTCTCTATGCGGTCAATATCTTTGGGATCATTGTTCGTGGCCGTGATGGAGGATTTCACTATCGCCAGCATGTTTTGCAGATAGAGCGTAATAAATTGCACACTGATGATTTTGGCGTAGGTTTTTGTCTGCGGCGCCAGTCCTGCCTCGAGTTCGGTGCGTAAAAACGTCATGACGGGGAGTGAGGTATATTCCAATAGCGATTTATCACTGTCATTCAGCGGCTGGTCATTTTGCATTTTGCTGGCAATCCCTCTGAGTAGGGTTTCCACGCGATATTGCAAGCCATGATTACTTTGGATCGTGATCATTTGTTGTGTGGGGGCAAGACATTGATCAATGGCGTGATTAGTACATTGATAGCTTTCGGCTTTGCCGCCTTCTAACAGACTATTGATCAGGTTATTGTTGTCTGTAAGCAAAGAGCCATAACCCCGAGGGTTGCCACTGGCGTCATAGATGTAGGTGCCTGAGATCGACATGAGAAATTCAGCTAAGGTGGGATCGGTGGCCAAGAAGCTATTTTTCATGATTGCCGCCCAAACAATATTGGTGTTTTTACGCACCATCTCTTTTAACGCGGGATCATTTTTGGCGTTATTGAGTTGATTGTCTGCTTGTCCCCCCGCACCGCATTCCTGCTGGCCAGAGACCCAATCGGCAAACGCGTTATTCTGCGTGCCCATCGTGGCACAGATGTATTTTTGACTGCCAACGCCGGCAAAGCCCGCCAGTGCCGACACACTGGCCTGAGCCGTTTCACAGGAGTTGATAGACTGGTTTAAATATTTGTCGGCAATGGCAGTGAGTGTGTCTTTAATTTGTTTAATTTGGGGTGCCCACGTCTGCAGGGCCAAATCAACCGCGAATGGCGCAGCGTTAGCAATAATGGCTTTGCCTTGCTGCACAAGCGCATCAGAGTTGATGTGACTAAAGCCACCCATGAACATATCGATACCACCACATCCTGCCGCGATACGGGGCATTTGAACGCTGACCAATTGTGCATCCCTGATTGGGCTACGGACAAAGAGATTGCCACCACTGTAGTAGTTAGCGCTTTGGCCTTTAAAGGACGCGGGATCGGTCACGTTTGTGCCATAACCTAGACCATTAAAAAAATCATTTAGTGAGCCGGAAACGCCTGCACTATGAGCGGGTGTTGTTAATGTCAGGGCAATTGTCAGACTTAGCATCGTGCGTACATAACCGTTCATGTGCGCTCTCCTTGCTTCGCAGCTCGTTTTATTAATCTGCGATGAATGGCCTGACTTATCAGGGTATGTATGGGGGTAACAACAAACTTAAAAATGCTCAGCGCGATTAACAGATTAACAATTAACATCGTGTCCATGACGGTCTCCTAGTTCATGCTGGCAATGACTTGGGGATCATTGAGTGATTCAAAATAGCTTTGCTGGAGCTGGGCTGTGGTGACATCTCCGACCGTTAAGCGCACGAACTTACGCGTGTGAACATTAATCAAAAACGTGGCGGGTACTGTCACGCTGCGCGGGTTTTCAAAGAAGGTTGCCGCAATATCGGGTGTCGATGGGATAGGGACTTCAAAGCCTGCAATCCCCTTGTTATCGAGCGAAAAGGCATAGGTAAATGTGCCTGTTTGCATTGAGAGTTGCTGCAATTTGGGCGCAAATTGATGGCAGTAAGGGCAATCAGAACGAAAGAAAAACACTAAGGCATAATCGGCAGGATTGGCGGCGTTGTGCGTTCTGACTGGAGTGGCATGGGTTTGAAATGCCAGTAATGTCGTCAATAGCAATAGGGTAATAATGCGTGTCATAGGAAAGTCCTTGTTAGAAGTCTGGGGCAAAGTTGGTGGCAACATTGAGGAAACGGCCAAGTAAGTCCTCTTGTGAAATAAAGCCGTAGGCCAACGGTTTCATTTCACCCGTACCAGGATTGACTAACACCAACGCGGGGCTAAAAGGCACATTGATATGTTGCTCGTTTTGGCGGTTTTGGATAATCGAGGGAAGGGCCACGCCATCAAGGGTTATTCCCAGTAATTCGACGCCGTGCTCTGTGGCAAATTGTTGAACACTGGGCGCCAGTGTTTGATCGATTTCTTCCGTCCCTTTATAGACGAAAAATAAGCCCCAACCACTTTGTGCCAGACTGCGCACTGCACGGACTTTCTTAGTGCGCTCAGCCGCTAAATAGGTACTCCTTGCGGCTTGTTCAGTCGGCCTATCTTTGGTGTAGGAAAGCTCAGGGTTATCGAGCAACACCTTTTTGAATGTCATCCCAAATTCAGACGATTTGTTGCTGACGTACTGATTGAGGAGCATGGCTTTTTCGACTTTTTTTGCATCATGACTGTTAATGGCCGCGTCATTGAGCGTGTCTTGATAATAACGATGGAACCAGTCCATTTGCTCTGTCGGCGTCAGTGTTTGGGTGCGCGTCAGTGTCACACTGGGCGCATCCGTTTTTTTAGGGGCCGTCTTTTTGGGTAACATGGGATCGTTATACCAGCGCCAACCAGGTGCATCGGCCGCAAAGGACGTGCTAGCAGGAACGGCCACCGATAAACAGCCTAACGCGACCACAAAAAGCGTGGTCTTGTTGGCTTTAATACGCACCGTTTTTGTGGATAAATCGGCAAACAGCGCCGATATTAACCACCGAAAAACCGGCGTATTGGCAGCGCCATTGTCAGAATAGCGGATGAAGTGAGTTGTCTTTATCACGGCTGGGTTCCTCCGACAGATTGTTGTAAGCGTTTTTGAATTTCATCTGTGCTTGGTAATGCCATGGCGTCGTACATATCCTCATAAAAGTCGGAAAAATCCATGGATGACATATCGATACGTTGCAGCTCATTGGGTGAAAATGCGCTGCAATCAGGGTGTTTGGCACTGCCGAAATTTTTTCCTAACTGCTTTCGGCCTTCGACTTGGACGATGCGAGCCAGTTTGCTATCGAACGCGCAATAGGCTTTCTTTTTACGAATACACGCGCCAAGTACGGATTCAGCACAATATCCCCCCAAGGAAACGGTCAGTTTGTCCTCTTTGGCCGTGCCCAGTGCTTTTTCTTCTTCGGTGCAGGACGTTAATCCAATGCTGTTACCCCAACCGCTGTCTTGACAGCAATTGCTAATCCCAAGCGCCTTGTCACTGCATTCCATGACAGTGCCTTTGAAAATGATGGGGCTGTTTTCGTTGATGTTGGCTTTATCTTTCACATCACTGGCGGCATCACTTGCCGCAGCGAGTCCCGCTGCGGCTTGATTAAAGTCGGTGGTACGGGTGGCGGTAGGTTCGTAATAGTCGCCACTTAAGGCAAAGTTATCTTCACCGCAGATGAGGCCCGTATCTCTGCATTGCTGGGTTTCGCATAAGCGTTGCTGTTTATTTTTGATGCAAACACCGCCAAGTTGGGTATCACAACTGGTCGATTGAATGCTGCAATTTGCAAGGGCGGCACAGGTATTAGGAAACGCGCATTGATAGGTAGTTTGCTCCTTCCAGCAATCTAAGGTGACGGAGATGCCATTGATGACGCGGGTTTCTTTACCCTCAATGCATTGGGATTTGACTTGTTGGCATTCGGGCAGCACTGCACCACAGCTATTGTTGTAGCCAATTTCAACGTGTGTTTCTGTGGTCACAAAGGTGATGGGTAGATTTTCTACGGGTAAGTAAAATGGCCAGTCCCAGTCGCCCCCGAATATGCTGCCAATATTGACGGAAAGTGGTGAGGTACTGCCTTGATAGGCCTCTGTGCTTAATGTGGCATTGACGCTTGAGGCACACATGCCATTGGTTACGCAGTTCCCTGGGATGCGCTGTGTCGGAATATGGCCGATAAAGAAGTCATTGAGTTTGATTTCAAGTTTGTACGGCCCACTCCAACTCATATAATCGCCGTTGAATCGGATGCGTTTAATTTTTGCATTGGGATCTGGCAAGGTGATGCTAAAGGGTGGCGTGCCAGACAATCTGAACGAGTGTTCTTTTTCGCGTGTCGAGGTGCTTTTAACAAAGGGTGTCAGGTAGCATTGCACCGGATTGTTGGTGGGTAACGTGCAAGAACGCGGCAGAGAATCGACCTCACAGACAAGTCCTTTTTCACAGTCATGGTATTTAGAGGAAATGCCGTGGCTAATATTGTATGCATCATTTTGATAGCCAACCGCTGTGCGGTACGCGAGATCATTTTCATCGATGGTCGGGCGACCATTATTAAACCCCGTTGTCACCGCTTGCGCTTGGTCATCACTGCTCATCCCTTGCATCTTGTCGCTGTTCATGGCGCTTGGATCGTTGTAGTAGCGGCTTTGTGCTGGAGCTGTCACGCCTTGCTGACATGCTATGTCTTTACAGAGCGAGTTAACATCAAACCCAGTGAAACCGGCTTTATTTTGATTCTGCTTGATACTGTCTTTGGCCCATTGCACATTGTCTCGATAGTCTTTTTCGCTATTAGCGGCCAACACCGGTAAGGCCATCAATGTGAGGAGCGCGCTGAGTATTCGCGTTTTAGTGAACGGTATCATTTTGCCCCCTTTGCTAATGTCTTCGCCGCTACATCGGGAATGCTGCCGTGTTGTGCAAGCAGGTTTAGCGCGTCATAGAGCGACACGTTGCCGTAAATCACGTCAAAGTCATCGCTGCTGCAAGGCTGTTTTGCCTGGCATTTATTGGGTCTTACCGCGACAAAGGCAGGCACTTGGGTAATACCGAATTGCGTAAACCATTGGGGGTTAATCGCAAAGCCGCTCTGAATGGTTTGCCCTTTGTTATCGATAAGGCGGTTCATTTTTTTCACCGTGGCAGTAAAGCCTTGCGGTAGAACCCCGCGCACAATGAGCGGCACTTGTAAGTCTGCGCTTTGCATCAATAGTTGTTGCAAACTGGTGTCAGGCATCCCCAGCGACACAAACACCATCACGCCATTCGCGTTGGCGCTTGGATTGGGTTTAGCATCCAGTAATGGCGATAATGCGGCCGCTAATTGACCTTTACTTTGCGCCTCGAACTGACGGGCTTTATCAAGCAGCGCAGCTTGGCCGAGGTTAAGCGGTGATAATGTCTGGCGCTCTCGCATCGACAGCGCGTTTAATTCATCAACACTGTAATCCGCCTGAGCCAATACCGGTGAAATTGATCCAAAGCACCAGACACTCACTAGCAGGGCGAAGCTCTTGAATGGGTGTGAAAATAGACGGTTATCCACATTTTTTGTGCATAAAGCGGTATATGTTGTTGATAATTTGGTCTCAAATATTTTCATCAAAATCCCCGTCCTTATGGTTACAAAAACACGCAATTGCGTTTTTTGAAGTTGATAAAACCAAAGTTGTCACCCGATACGGGATTGTCGTGGCCACTTTCCCAGATCACCGTAGTGGTGGTGTAGGGGTGGGCCCACAGTGCATCAGGAATGGTGTTCGTCATTTGGTAGCGATAGCGTGATTTGGGCATCAGGGGCATTGGTGTCTGATAGCAAATGGCGCCATCTTCACCGTGGGATTCCCATACAATGCCCTGGCGATGCAATTTGTAGTTCAGACGCTCTAAAATCAGTGTTCCCGCTTGAATTGGGGTGTCGCGGTAATTGGTGGTGCCCGTGAGCGGGTAGGCGCTGCCTTGTGAACCCATACACCAAAACAGCACGTCAAAGGGCAGTACGCTATTTGTTGACGTGGCCACGGCTTCTGTCGCACAGGCTAATTGTGATGTCACATTGCCAAAGAGGATGGCTTCAGGGTTGAGGATAAATGACAACTCATCGTCATCCCACAGCGGATCAATCTCAGTTAAATACGCAATGTCAAAATTGTCGGTGGCCATACATGCCGAGCTTTGCATGAGTTGCAGCCAGTAAATCACCGGATACTTGTACCAATGGCCATGATAGAACGCACCATCGCTGGCATCGTTATCACGGTTAGTCACACGTCCACCAATTTGAGGTGAATTACTGTTGTCGAGCTTCATGCCCATGTTGACCATGCAATAAGGTACGCGTGTCACGTCCACTAAGGTATCAGGCTCCCAGTAGCCGATATTCAGGCCTATTTGCATAAAAATCGGCGGCGGTTTGGGGCAAAATGAAATCGGGGATACAGGGTTGCGGGTATCGGGTAGGCTCCCAGGGATCACCGGTACACTGCCAATGGTCATTGGGAAAATGCAGGACCAACAAATGTCAGTCAGGGGATTGACGAATGTTCCGGTACACGCCGCCTGTGCGTTGGCTTGTGAGGGCATCATTGCCATCCATATGAATAAGGCAAAGAGGCGTTCTGAGTTAATTCGCAACATGGTGGGTTTCCTCCATGAATACCGGAAAATGCGATACATCGATTTCGCTGACTTGCCACATCACGCCCTCTTGCTTAACCACACTCGGAACACGCTTGAGTGTTAAGGCGCGACTGAGGTTGCCTTGTTGGTCAAAGTACATGCGAGCGTGTAATTGGTGATGCAGGGTTTCAGGTTCGCCGCCGGTTAAAATCCATTTGATGGTGTGGGGTGCTTTATGGGCTTTTGCAAACTCTTTGGCCCATAACACCTGCTGCACATCATCCCCATCAAAAAACACCAATGTTTTACTAAACGCAAAGGTGCCGATGTTGGCTTTTTGTAAGGCTGGCCATGTTTTTGTATCAAATGGATTAACCTGTGTGCCTTTGGGGTAAATCAGGTTGCCATTCGCATCATTAATATCTTTGGCCAGCGTTAAGGTCGGATCGACAAGAAACACTTCTGGGTTTTTCGTAGTGATAAGTCCCACTGGACGAGGGCGTTTAACACCAGCTTTGACATTCTCTTGAAATTGCTCGCGCATACTGTCTAGCTCACCCGTTTTTTCAAATGTTTGCAGACGGTTCTCTATCCACTGCAACATGTCGATTTCGGCAATGGGAAAGACTTGGCCAACAGTGCCAAGTGACGCCGCATTAAGCGGCAATAGCGGGCATAGTGTTAACAAGGCCAGCGCGAATTTGTTCATTTTTGCGTGGTCTCATTCAGTTGGGCACGTTTTGCGTCGTTTTGGGCTTGCAGTGCTTGCAGGAGTAACTGCTCAATCTCTTGAGTGGCATTTACCGCGCCGCTGACGATGGCAGGGCTGACGAAAACGACAACATGGTTATTTGTCGCATACTCACGTACCACGTCATCAAGTGTTTGGCTAAATCGTGCGATTTCTTGTGCCCGTTGGTCATCGGTTAACTCACTTTGGCCAATCGATTCATGAAATCGGGCTACGGTTTCATTCATGTCATATTCAACGATACTTGGCTGACGTGTGACAGGTGAAAACAAAGCAAACCCAACGGTCAATATCAGTGTGGTTCCTAATATAGCGGGTAAATATTTGGCCATTTATGCGGTCTCCATGGGGGTGGCAGCTTTTAATATGGCGTCAAAACGGACCATATCATCGGGATAGAAATGTTGGGCTGTTTGCTCAATGGCATCGAGTAACGGCATGCCGCCTTTAATCAAGTTTTCGCAATATTCAAACTCCCTCGGCTCTGTTGAGAGCATGGCGCGAGACCATGGATCGGCAAAAATACGGTGAAATGACACCAGTCCTCCGGCTTTGAGCATGACGCAGGAGTGCCCTGCATCATTGGCGCGTGGGAAGGACTTGATCATGTGCTGTTCAAATGGCGTGAAATGATCAGGATGACGCGCGAGAAAATCCCCGAATCCATCCCCTTGGCGTAAGGTGATATGAATATCGGAACTGTTGAGGGCCGCTTCTGCCTCGGCATTGGCAAAGAAGTCGTTCATCCCTTGGGTGACGGTGGCAAAGGAGCCGCCAAACTTTCGTACTGTGCGATAGCCTTCGTTAATGAAGTCCTTACTTTGCGCATTGGCGCCGCTCATCAGTGACCAGGCTTCCTCAATTACACAGATTTTCGGCGTAGAGCGTTGGCCAGAGAGGTACATTTGTTGGCTAATCGTCACCATCAGCGCAAAGATGACGGGACGTTGTAGCTCGCCTTTAAAACCATCGAGTTCAAGGGTAGTGATATCGATATTGGGATCGAGCATCGAGGGCTTGTTGAAAATGGCGCCATGAATACCCGTCGAGCAGAACTTATTAAGCTGCGCCGCGATATCACTGATGCGCGTGTCATTGCTTTTCTCTTGGGCAATCTCATACAGCGCTGATTGCACGTGATCGATAAGGGTGTCATTTCCCCACATTTTCCATGCGCGTAAAATGGCATCACCGAGCAGTGCAGTTTGAAAACCGGTGAGTTTTTCATCGGGTGATGCCATGGTGGCAATCAGGGCGGTGATATTGCCGAGCACTTCGGTGATTGGATCAATCAGATGGCCATCATTATCAACAATTCGGCCAAACGTGCCGGCATCACGAACACTTTGGACTTTACCCAAGTGGGTAAAGGGATTGAGGAATATTTGCGTGCTATCGAGATAAACCCCACCAAGGGTTTGAGTGAGCTTTTTATAACTTTGGCCTTTGTCCAAAATCCACGCTTTGCCGCCTTTAGCAAAAATGGATTTCACTAAGGCTTGCATGAAGAAACTCTTTCCCGCACCAGAGCCGCCAGTGATGGCCATGTTGTAGTTATCACTACCGCAGTTAAACGGATCGAAATAGCTAATTTGATGGCGCATTGTTGGTAACAACAAGCCCGCTGAGAGGCGCTTATAGTCGGACACAATCGGTAAGAAGTTCACCAGATTGGATGACGTCATCATGAAGCTTAAGCCGGCATGCTGCACATCTTTCATAAACCCTTCGCTCATCGCAAAAGGTAAGGTAGACAGGGTGCATTGACCTTGCAGCATGTGATTTCGAAAGAGATCTATCCCCGCTGTGCGAAAGGTTGCCACCGCTTTGGCGGTATCATTACGCTGTTTCTTCGTGGTGGTGTATAGGGTGACATTTAATGTCATGGTGGTGATTTTGAAGGCATGTTCACGCAGCCCTTTTTGTAGCTGTTGCCGCTCTTCCAGTTCCTCTGCGGCACTTGGAATGAGTAAGCGCATGGGCGAGTTTACGGTCTTGGTGAGCGAGGAGATTTTACTGTCATTACGAATAGTTTGATCGCCCGTTTTATTGACGTAAAACGCGACACTCACGCGGTATGGACACGGAATGCTGTTCATGGTGTAACTGAGCGAGGCGATGCAGTTGGGGAAGCTGTAGAGCCTAAAATCGCGTGGGAGTCCTTTTAGGCCTAAATTGACTAAGGTGGTTTCGACACTTTCCTCTGACGCCATTGGTGTGTGACGAATATTGACGGAATCACGGTTGATGATGAATTCACTGTCGGGGCTCAAAATTTGGCTATTGAGCGGTTGATATTCGTTATAGGTTGCAGGAATTACCCTGTCCTGACTTAGCGATAAATTCAGGTGTTCACGGCAATGTTCAATCAGCTCCTGTGCAAACATCCGCCGAACGTGCATGCCCGTTTGTGCCAGCTCTGACTCGATACTTAAGCGCATATCGAGCAGTGCGGTCATGTCTTCCGTCGTTGATACGAAGAAAAAGCCTTTGGCATTTTTTAAGTCGTAGTGATAGGCGCTGCTGAGTTTGGTTGAAAAGCCTTTTGTTGCGCAGTGTTTGGCATAAATGGCTTCATTAGAGGCAAATTTGTCACAAATCGCATTACGGCCAGTGAGCAATGCTTGGTTCTGCTCGATGAGCTCGCCAACTTGGTTATTACCGACCATGACGAATTGATAGCACCATTTGTCGCCCTCAGGCAGGGTACAAATCAGCGCATTGAGGGTTTTAATCAAATCATCATTTGCACCACCAAAGAGTGAAATGGAAAACGCAAACCCGCGAGAGTTGGCGTTCTCAAACACTTGTTCAACATCATCAAAAAAGCGGTATGGCAATTCATGATGCAGGTGATTCTGTTTTTGTTTACTGGCGGCGTAAAAGCGTTTGAGGTCATGTGTTGGTTGTGTCATGGCTTAATCCTGCTTGATGTACTGTGCAGGACGGCCCGTCCAACGGCTCTTGTCGACGACAATATACACATCGCTGATATCCACATAATCCCCGCGTTCGTTGATATAAGGGAATATAGTGACCTTCTGGACTGACTCAGAGGTGCGCTGCGGTGCGCCTCGGCGGTCACGGCGTGGTAAAGGGATAAAATCGTGTTGTGGACTTGCCTGTTTAGGTAACGCAGTGCGTTGATTGGTGATGGCGGCCACGGAGGGGCTCACCGTTTGCGGTTGGTTAAATGCCCCGCTGTCAGTCAACTGTCTGACTTCCATCATATTGGTGCAACCATTGATGCCGCCCACTTTATCACAGGCGTAATCACCGTCTAATCCAGCGGCGCAGCCGCCTAACAACCCTGTCAATAGGCTGATACTGATAAGCTGACGTAATGGGGTTTGAATGTGTGTTTTCAAAATGGACTCCTGACTTAGTTAGCTCTGCCAAAGGGGGAATTATCGGTATTTACCGGCATTGGAGGGCGTTGCCCTTGCTGGTTATATTGCTGCGAAGCTGATGGCTTTGGCGAGGATGGCGCAATGTTCGCGGGCATCTGTTCCATCAGTGGATTACTAATGGTATTGAGTATTTGCGCGGTCGCACTGGTGGGTGTTTGTGCTTGTTGTGCGAGGGCTTCCTCGTACTCCTTAATACCAACCGGATCGAGCGGAAAGCCTTTTAAGAATACAATGTTGACGGTATTGCCAGGATTGAGCTCAATGATTGGGTGATATTGCTCTGCTAATTTGATGTAGTAATCTGCAAGCTTGCTGCCGACACTGGCACTGGCGCTACCGGCAAGATTGAGCAGTGCATCACTGCCGTTAACCGTTGATGTGGAACCGAGTGCAGAGTTAGAGGTTGTTTGGCTAAGTGCTTGGCCAGTCTCACCAAGTCCAGTCAAAATGCCGCTAATACCTGCCATTTGAACGATTTTTCCGTTTTTCATAATCGCGGTACCACGAATACCATTGCGGCCATAGTTAAACACGGTCGCCTCGACTGGAATGTCGATGATTTCATCTTCAAAAATGCAGCTAAGACGAGTGGTACGCACAATGCCTCGGCTTGATGAAATCTCACCGTATGCCGCGCCTAATATGGTGCAGTTATTCAGCTTTGAGGGCTTGCCGTTTGGGAGGATGCCTTGGTTAATGGTCTGAAACACCATCGGGACGGTATCGCCTTGGCCATTGACCCCTGCATTCGCATCTGCGCCGCCGGTGACGACTGCGGTGACAAACGAACCCGCGGGGACATAGTTCTCGGGGGTACGTTTTTTCGGTAAGTTATCTTCAGGGGTTTCCCAATTGAGGGCAAAAGAGTCGATCCCATTTTGGGTTGCAGGGGGCGTGATAGCACCGCCTTGATAGGATGAGTACCCTTGTCCATCAGAGACGCTTGGGCGAGGTGGTAAGGTTTGCTCACCGAGATAACGTGACGCCTGTCTAACCGGATACGCGGATGCATCACTATCCGATGGCGTCATATCATAGCCTTGATCCCCATTTGATTGAGGCCATTGGGCGCTGACTTCCTCAATTTTGGCGTCAATCCGGTCATTAATCGCTTGCTGCATATTGTCAAAATTGCGTTTTATTTCCTTTTGGTTGTTTCCATTGCTCTGCTCTAGGCTCTCAATGGTTTTGAGCAGCCTATCAATAGTTTTTTGCTGTTTATCCAGGGCAAGTTGTTGCACGGTTAACGCGCTTTGATTGTCTTTGAGGGTAAAGTCGCTATCGATGACTGCGCCAAAGTCGATATGGTTATTGTTGACAAGGGCTGTGGCGGGTTTCGGTGCTGGTTTGGCCATATATGCATCTGCGGCCAAATAGGTAATACCCGCCAATGTGGTGACGATACCGAGGACTAGCCAGTTACGTTTGCTATTAGCTTCGTTTAAGGATTGCCCGTTTTCAAAGTGAGCTTCAGGATCTTTTTTGAAGTAATCCAAGAAGTTTTTCATTACATCACCTCCCCGCCTGACACGATAAAGAGATGGCCAGTTTGATTCGGTGCCAGTTCATAGGTCGAGAGTGCTGCAGCTCGAGTGGTAGGCGAATAAAACTGGGCCGTGGTTAAGGTGATGGGGGCTGATGAATGATTCGTGAGGCGATAGATGATGCCGTCGAAATATTTGCCACTGAACACAATACTGGGCTCTGTTGTTAGTCCGGTGGGCTTTGGCATTTGTGCGTTTAAGTGCGTAAACATCGCCTCATCAATGGACGATTCAGTCCCTCTAGGCTCATTGTCAATGTTGGCTGTTTCGGCGCCATCATTGACCATATGCACCCGATATCCGTCTATCGGATTGCTGGTGTTTTGATAGCGGATCATTTGTGCGACGAACTCGGTGATCATCGTCGGATAAGGTGTTTTCTTATCAAACACGGAGGGTTGCTCTTCACGATAACGTTCAGGCGTAAAAATGGAGGTGACGGCGGGGATGGCTTTGGGATTGATGAACAATCCAAAATGCCTGCCCTTTTCGGTTGATACATACGCGGTAAAAGGCATCGCAAGGTTTAAATTGACTCGGGCAGAGCCTGACTTGTCGGTTTTAGTGCCTGTGACCACACAAAATCCTTCAGGGCAGTCTATTGAAGTGATTTTATCCCCTTCGACCACTAAGCGGTTGATATCGACACTGGATAGCTCAATGGGCACAGTTTCGCTGTCATTGAATGCGTAATATTTGGGCGGCGTATTGGCAGCAAACGCACCACTAATGGGCAAAAGCGCGCATGCTGTTATGAGGGCTTTTTTCATGATTGAGCTTCCTTTTGTGGCACTTTCTTGATGGCTTTGAGCGATAACTGGCCATGGGTGTAATCGAGATCGATGATGTAACTGAGGGTTTCGGGTTCGAGTGGGCGTTTTCCCACATATTTACTGAGCGTGCCGGTGACTTTGACGAGACGCTCATCTAGCGCGACTTGTGTTTGTTCAATGGCAAAATGACTACTGATGTTTTGTTTTTTCATGGTCATCGCATCATCAACGAGCAGCGGTTGCATCTGATGCCAATCGGCTTCATTGATGTAACTCGCCAGCTGTTTGTATTGATGGTCAACGGAACCTGGTGTGACATTGAGTTTTAGAAACACAAAGTATTCCGCCATCTGTTGCAGATAGGGCTCATCAATCGCACCATCTGAAACAGTAAATTTCTGACTAATCGTTGGAGGTACTAGCGTGCGACTCTTATTGAAATAGGCCATCCATGCGACACCCGCGAGAATGGTGTTAGCGACCATTGCGAGCACAAATCCAATGAGTAGTAGTGTGTTGAGAGACTTAGCGAGACTGATAAAATCAATTTTGTTGCGATTGAGCATGGGGCTTCCTAAAAGGGGGCCCTGCCCCCTAACTCACATCATTTAGCGTAACCAATACCGGCGACATGCCGCTGGTGTGCGTTTTAGAAATGACGAACTAAATTCCGAGGGTGCATACCAATAGGCCGTGAGCCTTAAAATACACATGCCGTATTGGGATTTGATGCGGCGCATCCCCAAGAACCAGATTGCCGCGAGTGCCATACCGATCAGGGCATGGTTAGCCATAAACAGGATCCCGAATAGCACCAGCGCAGGGCCTAATTCATCAATGGCAAATCCTAACAACGTGGTGGTGTTATTGAGATGCTTGGGGATGCTATAAAACTGAGTGGGATTATCCACGTCTTATAAACCCACGACCTTTAATGCTACGTTGATGAAGATCATACCGACGATGAATCCACCAATGGCTGCGCCCCAGTTCTTCGTCAAGAAGCCGACAATGGCGGCAGAAATGAGACCAACAACTAATAGCGCGAATTGAGCGGTAGAACCTGTACCAACGGTGTCAACTATTTCGGACTTAGCCGGTGCAAATGGATCGGCTGCATGTACATCCCAGGAGAGAATTAACGTTGCAACGACACAAATAATGAACAGGCCAATGACGCGCATCCAAAAGATGAATCGATCGCTTGGCATATGTCTGGCGAGTCGTAAGAGCTCTTCGTTAACTTCAGCTTGTTGTGCACTTGGTTGTAGGGGTTTAGCATTCATAGTTACTTCCTTAGTACTGAGATCCTATTTTGGGATCGTTGTTGAAAAAATTTTTTACGATTTCTCCTTGTCCTTGGTTCCCATTCTCAACTCATCAAAGCGGTTGAGATGGTCGATTAATCGAGCTTGAGTTTGACTATCGATTATTTTTTGTAGAGGCTGTCAAATTGATATGAGTAGACTTAATCATTCCGCGGACAAGTGACTGTTGGTTAACGGGTAGTCAGTCCGCGACCTACGATTTGAGCGGAAATGTGTCTAAATATTGGTTTAATAATCTTTCTGCAATCTGCACTTTAGTCTCTAATCCACTGCCATCTAACTGAAATTCCTGAATTTTTCTGTTATTTCGGCCTGACAATTTCACAGTAACCTTTACAGATGGAAAACCTTCAGAGGTTTTTCGAACTAATTGGTTAGGCATGCATAAACGCCTCGTATCGGTGCTCTTGTTTATGGGTGAATAACGGAATCAAGCCCCTTTATGCTCATAAACAAACTAAAAATGTTTTTTATGAGTCTTTTGTGCTGCAGATGTATTGTGTGTAAAAAATTTATAAAAGTATGTCACCCTGAGAGGTGACAAAATCACATGACTTAGATCACATTAAATTATGTAAGGGAATTGGTAATTGAATGCTGACGCAAGTGTGAAACTGTGAAATCGACTATGGAAAATTATTCGTAAGTCGGTAGATGATTCAGTATTTAGTTTTATTTTACATCTACTTATATAGGTTTTAACTGTATTGTGGTTTGCTCTCATTAATGTAGATACTTCACCAGTATGCATACCACATGCAAACCAATATAAGGCTTGAGCTTCTTTTGTTGATAGTTCTGAGAATAGTTTTTCAACTATTTCAAATACGTTCTGAGGTGGATTTTTTTTGAAATATGTAATTAGATCCTTGGTATGTGATGCTGCCATACATACTCCTTGTATAAGTTGGGCAGATAAATGTTAAAAAATACAGGAGGAACAATTCAAATCATATGTGATTTGAATTGTTCCTTTGAATACGAGGTTTGTCAAGAAAAAAATGAATTCAAATCAAAAAATATATTCAACAGCTGCATTGGATAAAATAAAGAAATCTCAAAAGCTACGTGATATCTATAAATTGCTGAATGATGGTGAAGAGCCAAGTATTGAACAGCTACAAACTCTCAGGAATAGATTGAACGTAAATCGCTCTATTCCGTCCATAGAGTTTGTTGGTGAATGTGTGAATGCTATTCCAGCTCTCCATGATTTGACACTTAGGGAATTTTTTGACCTAAAAGATTTGAAAAACAAGTAAGAGTTAGATAGACTAAATACAGTTCTTGAGGTGAGAGTGCAGCACATAGCTTGCTATCACCACATTAACGTTAGTTATGTGGTGTACGTTTACACCAAGAATTAGAGTGTGCTGAGACTGACCTCTTGGCGTGAAGCATTCGACAAGAAAGCCGCCTTATCCGAATGGGGCGGTTTTTTTGTGTCCAAAATTCAGTAAATTAAGATCATTGATCTTTGCGATCGTTTCCATTACATTAGATCCATCGTTTGGATTAGTCACCCAAACACCTACAACATTCGGAACCTATAAAATGCCATTTATTTTTTTTGGCTGCCATTTGCAGCACCTAATCTATAGACACATACGACCACTTTGCTTAAGTCATGCTTTGATCATTCGATCTCCGAAGCTGTACTGCATTGCGGGCATGTGTCATGCAAAAATCTAAAGCTGATAAAGCTCGAATCAAGCGCCAGAAGTTACGTTCAGTAAAACGCGAAGCGGCACTGCACGTTAAAACGCACAAAACGGCGGTTGGCTCAAATGCCTATAAAGCAAGTCTTGAAGGCTTTAAGGCTAAAGGTGCTCGCTTACCTCGCTATTTTAACGAAGTGATCAATAACGCCCGCAAATTGATTTACAGCCGAAAGCTTGAAGTTGACGACGGCGGCATATCTAGAAATATGTCTGAACGCACTAAGCGCAAGCTGTTTGAAATCGTTGTAACTATGATTACTACGTGCGATCTACTGACCGGCCAAGTGGGTATGGCCAAGAATATCGGTTTCGATACAACTAGCCATGACTCGCTGATGTTAGCTCATGCTAAACGTTGGGGTGAAGCGATCCCGAGCTCTACTTGGTATAGATACATCGATATGCTTAAAAAGTCAGGTGTTTTCACTGTACAAGAAGTTAAAATTGCAATCGAAGATAACAGCGCAGCCGGCGAGGAAAAAACTATTCGTTCGGTGGCCGCTTACAAATGGCTTTCTTCACGCTTTTTGCAAGCGATAGGTGCCTACTCTGACACGATAAGAGCGCAGATCAAACAAGCATATCAAAGAGCTATTTCTAAGGGATTGTCATTCACTTGGCGAGTATACAAACGCCAGCTGCCAAACAAACAACGCTTTACCCCTGATATGTTCTTCTCGCAGGGATTCTCACAACCTAAAACACATTAAGCCCCCTTCTAAGAGAACCGTCTAGCTGACGGTGCCCTACCCTGCCCGAATGCAAAAATAACAGTAATTAAAGTCTGTTTAGCGGTAAGTGAGAGCCTTAACGTGCCAATTTTCACCTAATAACAATTGAAATAAACAACGTTTACCATCAAATCATGTCGCCCTGTGAATAACTACTGTATATGGATATCAAAATGGGAGTAAGAAAAAGGAGTAAAAAACGAGAGTCCAAAAGCTTTTTTCTTTTTAAGTAAAACTTATGTATTAATAAAAGATAAATTATTAAAAGGCATAGAAAACGGTGGATAAATCCACCTATAGAAGATGCCTCGCCAATTCCTGGCTTACGCCAGGGGCGAGATCTAACAGCAAAAGCACCGCTGCACATTCCTTTTGTCATACGACCGTTAAACTTCAAACGTGCTAAACTATCGCTAAAGATCAAAAGCTGTCTAGCAGGGAGTATCTGCAAGTATGATGCCAATGCATGATTTTTACGTTGAGGAGGATATTGGAAAATGGCTAAGTGTAAGAATTCGTACGTAATACCAATTATATTAATTATGTGATCTAATTGGTCATCAGTTTTTAATCATACAAAATATGAATCATCCCCACATCGCAGCCTTAGTTAAATCGGAGGAAAGTGTACGCAAACGTATGCGCTATCTTGCATTACTCCATTTCACTGAAGGTTATTCTCGTACCGCCATCGCGAGCATGCTTAAGGTCAGTAGAACCAGTATCAATCGCTGGGTCACCGCCTATTTAACCCATGGACTGACTGGCCTTGACGATACGCCCAATCCGGGCCGTCCTGCGACACTCTCCAGCCCACAGCTCGCTAAGCTTAACGCGTTTGTACAGCACAGAAGTCTATCTGCACAAGGTGGCAGGTTGATGGCCAAGGATGTTGGCCTGTTTATTCAGTCTGAATTTGGCGTGACGTTCAAGCAAGCGAATATCTACCGCTTGTTACATCAACTTGGCTTCTCATGGATTACCACTCGCTCTCGCCATCCGAAACAATCTGAGGCTATACAAGAGGCTTTTAAAAAACTTCCGGATGGCAACGATCCTTAACACACCTGGGCACGTTGCACTCGATCGCATTGACGTTTGGTTTCAAGATGAAGCCCGCTTTGGCCAACAGAATACTACCACCCGTATTTGGGCTGAGAAAGGCGCCCGTCCACGGGCCGTCAAGCAGCAATAATTTGAACATGCGTATCTATATGGCGCCGTGTGTCCGGCAACAGGCGCCACGGAAGCCATTCTCGCCCCGTTTGCCAACAGCGATTATATGCATGAACACTTAAAATTGATCTCGGCCGCAACACAATTTGGACGGCATGCACTGGTCATCATGGACGGTGCGGGCTGGCATCAACAAGATTTGGCCGATGACTTTGATAACCTCAGTATCGTCAAACTCCCCCCATATTCACCTGAACTCAATCCAGTAGAGCAAGTCTGGCAATGGTTGCGTCAACATGTACTGGCAAATCGCAGCTTTAAGGGCTACGACGATATTGTCGAACAGTGCTCTATCGCATGGAATACCCTCATTGAGAAGAAAGCAAGAGTGATAGAATTGTGTACCAGACAATGGGCAATTCTGACCAATTAGGCTAAATTTGCCCAACGCGCCAAAAATGTAAAGTTAGTCTATGTTTAATAATAACAATTAATTAAGTTAGATTTGGCGGAAATTTCCAGAATCCCGGCGGACCCTCTGATATGCGTATGAATTAGAATCAATTTTAAAATTTTTCAGTATGAATGATTTTAACTGATTGATTTTATGTTAATTTTAATTTCAGTAGGTGGGGAGTTTAGCCAATAAAAGGCAGGAGATAGACCCCTGCACAATATCATTGTTATTAATGCTGAAGTGTTAACTGCTTTAATACTCGCTGTCGTAACCAATCAGGTTTTGTGACTAACCATTGAATCAACAATCCCGATGGGATCAT
Source organism: Shewanella cutis (assembly GCF_022410515.1). GTDB lineage: Bacteria > Pseudomonadota > Gammaproteobacteria > Enterobacterales > Shewanellaceae > Shewanella > Shewanella cutis. The sequence continues at coordinate 59,445 of NZ_JACSDI010000023.1, forward strand.
TGGTAAGTCGATTAGACGCGCTTTTTCAATTTGGTTATACTGAAATTGTGACATAAGTTTAGTTACCTTTATCCTAGGTTGTGGCACAGGCCAGTGATGATCTTGACCATCATCATTGGCCGTATTTTTATCCATCATTTCTCATTTCAATACCCTCAACTTCCGTATTTTGTTGTTTGGCCACATTAACAGTCTGACCAAATTCGGGTACTTTTAACTTTAAAATAGTAATTCCATCGAATATAAGTATACACTTTAAATATTAAGGTATACACTTATATTTAATTATTTGAGGAGAATTTCATGGATAGCATGCAGACTACAGAGACTTTTCAAGTGCTTAAAATGGGGGCTGATGCCTATATTAAGCGCCGTAACCAACGGTTATTGTCTAATCACAGGAAAGAGTTGCGAAAATTTACGCGTGCAGAAGCCTTTACCTATTTGGACATTGATGCAAAAACACTTGATAAATATGTATCTACAGCGGATTTTGATCCAAGGCGGCATGAAGATTCTCAATGGCTAATCAACATAGAAGAAATGTATCAGTTACGAGATTTGCTGCCAGAAAACTTACGTAAAGCATCTAAATTTAAGCGCAGTGATAACCAGAAAATGCAGGTTATTGTTATACAAAATCAAAAAGGTGGTGTTGGTAAAACCGTTTCTGCTGCAACAATTGCTTCAGGCTTGGCTACTGAGTTTCATCAAGAGTATCGGGTAGGCCTTATCGATATGGATGGTCAAGCTACTTTGTCCATGTATTACGCACCAGAAGCGGATCTAGAAGGTTGTTTATCTGTTGGCGATCTCATGATGAATAATTTTGATCTAGATGAAGGTGAGACTCTTGAACAAGTCGTTTCAAACGCATTCTTACCTACAACTATACCTAATCTCCGTATTTTGCCTGCATCACAAAGTGATAGAGCTATTGAAGGTTGGTTTCATGAACAAGTATTTGGTCAAAAGTTAACCTCCCCTTACTCTCTTTTGAACACGATTATCAATGCTGTTCAAGATGAATTCGATATCATCATTATCGATACCCCTCCTTCACTAGGGTATGCAACTTATAATGCATATTTTGCCGCTACCAGTGTAGTTTTTCCGTTGTCCATCACTGAAAACGATATTGATGCAACATGTTCCTATTTTAGCTATATCCCTCAAGTTTGGGCTTTACTGGCGAATGCTAATCATCGTGGTTATGATTTCATGAAGATTTTAATTACAAATCATCGTGATAGTGCAACAACAACCGATCTAATGAATACGTTATACGATCATTTTGCGCCTTATATGTACTCAAATGAATTTAAACATAGTGAAGCTATTCGTCAGTCATCTTCGTTGCTTTCTACCGTGTTTGATATGTCTAAGAGCGAATACCCTAAGAGTAAAGCGACATTCCAAAGTGCACAGCAAAATTGTTATGAAGTAACCAGCCAAGTCCTAAGAGATATTGTGAACGTCTGGCGTGAACAGGAGCAAGCATAATGGCTAAAAAACGTGGGGTAATGAGCCCTCTAGGCAATGCTGTTGGTGCCGAAGAAGCACAAATAAATGCAGCCAAAGCTAATATTGAGTCTTTAAAACGCCAAATTACAACTGAAATAGAAAAAGTAAGTGAAGACGTAACGTTATCTCTTCAAAATCTATTTGGTCTTGAATCTGTAGGTAAAAGCTTCCTATGGCAATTAGCTTCGGGTGCTACTGCTACATTTACTGAAGCAACATTATCATATGAACAAGTTCGCGATAGTACCTATGTGACTTTTGATGTTAACGGGCGTGACCAGGCATTATTAAATGCTGATTCTCTACAAGACCTTGATTCATTAGCCTTCCAGCAATTTTATCCAGCAGTCGCTAGAGAAGTGAATGGTAAACTCGATGTGTTAGATGGTTCTCGACGCAGAGCTTGGTTTTTATTGCAAAATGGTAAAGTTGATATCTTTCGTATATTGGTAACTAAAGATGATATTTCACTTTCTGACGCTAAAGCATTAGCTAAGCAACTCCAAACCGCAAAAGAACATAACTTACGTGAAATTGGCCAACAATGTTTATCTTTGGAAAAAGCTAATCCTAAGATTACACAGGCTGAAGTAGCTGCTCAACTTGGAATGAGTCAGGCTGGTGTGAGTAAAGCTTTAAAAGCCGCTAAGGTCGATGAACGTTTGGTGAAGCTTTTTCCTGTGGCTAATGACTTGTCACATACTGACTACGTTTTGCTGAATAAAGTTATGGAAGTATATGAATTTGAAGATGAATTAATAGAGTTTATTAATAATTTAACTCAGAAAGTTGTCATTATTCAGGCTGAATATTCAAGGGTAGAACGTAAATCGGCTATCATCAAAGCGATTAAATCAGAACTTCAGATCGCTAAGGATATGAAGAGTAAAGCACAGGTTAGTGTTACTAATCTTGCGACATTTGATAGCTCTGGCATTTACGCAAGAAAGCGCATTAAAGGGCGCAACTTCGCTTATGAATTTGGTCGACTGTCTTTAGATATTCAACAGCAGTTAGATGTAGCAATTGCAGATGTTTTGAAAAAGAATAAATTTAACACAACATCTGATTTTTAAATTTTTCGGGGTTTGAAGCTCAATAGAACGAAAACGTACGCTAACCTTCTTGTTGGAGAGTATTAAAGTATCATATTGGTTGTAACTCGCTTTTGTTCAAATTCGTGTCAGGCCGATCAGTTCTGGCACGTTTATGCCCCTTTCCCATTTAGAGTTATCAATCAGGTCTGTCACCATCATCACATTTGACCAAATTCTGCTAATGGATCATTATGCCTAACGTTGACTATCCATGTGATACATATGTATCTACCGATTCAGTGGTTATTTAGTTAGAGATCCTAGAATGTGCGATTATGATGATACACTTCAAATAGAACAAGCCATCTTTCATAAATGCAGATTTGATGAGATAGACGAAGATTTACTAAAATATGGTTCGGGTTACCGATTAGCTTCTCTTATCGCAAGAGCTGAGGAAGATGGGAGTGAGCAATTAGCAAAACTATATAAAGTTCTTAGAAAAGCGTGTGAGTTACGATTGAAATCGGGCAATAGGCTAGAGCCTTATGAATGTTATGGGAAAGAGTCTATCTCAGGACTATTTACTAATAATGATTTTCAAATTCTTGATGAGACACGAAAACATACCTCATGCAAAGCCTTTATTGCCAGACTTAGTGATTTAAGATGGCTATACCACAGACCTAAGTCGATCAGCGATGCACACACTGTAATAGAATTATATACGAGCTATGATATTTGTCAGGACAATTGGCTAGACAGCATAAAGTATTACTATGAGAGAGCTATAAGGCTAGGTTTACAGCTTGGTAAGGGGTGCGCTGACAAATTAGATAATATAAAAACCAGTTTAGTTTCAGCGCTTGAACCTGATTACCCCGAAAGCAAGTTTATGAAACTTTGGATAGCTGAACTGTTGGAATTATTTTCCCAAGATGAAGATGAAATTAGAGAAATCGCGGAACGTTTCACATCAATCGCGCAGGAACTGAGCGAGCAAGATGACTATTATTCTGCTCGACTATATTTAGAGCATGTATCAACTAAATATAGAAAAATTGAAGATGATGTAAACTGGCTTGAAACAAGGATTCGTATAGCAAGCTCTTGGGAAAGAGAAGCCTCTATCCGAGACCAAGCATTGGTCAAAATGACTTTTTTTGAAAATGCGATTCAATCCTATCGAATGATACCTAATGCAGATAGAAGCACATATGGTATTGATGAAATAATTAGTGACCTAAGGCTGAAGCTCCGTGATGCAGGAAAAGCAGCTGTAGATGAAATGATCACAATCTCAGTCAAAAGCCCTGATGTATCAGATATTATAGAAGAGTCTATAAAGCACGTTTCAGGTAAAGAGACTCTAGATATAGCTTTATTGTATTTCTGCGGGCTTTATTCGGGTATATCAAAATCACAATCTATTGAGTCAGCAATTGAGAATTTAAAAGTAGGTGTTGTTTCTCATCTTTTTGGCATGGTGCAATTATCTGGCGATGGGCGAAAAATAGGTAAAGAAGCTCCGCTTATGCTGTCAGAACAAGGAATACCTGAGGATACACCCAAAGCACAAGCTATTGATAATGCGATTATGGAAGCTGACTTCGTTGTAAAAACACAAATACTACCAAGCCTTGCAACCATTCTAGAGGAGCATGATATAACTTTACATGGATTGGAAACTGTATGCTCCGTCTGTCCAATCATCCCTGAACAAAGAGCAAAATTATTTGCTAAGGGATTGTATTTTGGTTTTGAATATGACTTTGCCTCTGCAATCCATCTACTTGTTCCTCAATGGGAGCATATAGTCAGAACTATTCTTAAAGAGAGTAATGTTCATACAACCATGCTTGATGCGGATGGCATAGACATGGAGTATGGATTGTCCACTTTATTGGAGAAAAAGGAAGCAGAAGAAATATTCGATGACAATTTACTGTTTGAGATGACAGCTTTTTTAACACATAAACGTGGTCCTAATCTCAGAAATGAACTAGCCCATGGTCTTCTAGACGATGACAGAGTATGCAGTTATTCCGCTATATATTGGTGGTGGAGATCTCTTAAACTAGTAGTACATTCTCTAGTTCATAGAGTTGATGATACCGAAGATTCGTAGTCACTTTTTTCAAATTTCCCATACCTAAAGTAATTTGCGGATTACTAAATTAGCAAGGTCACTGACACACCTTTGTCCCAACACGTGTCAGGCCGATCAGTTCTGGCACGTTTATGCCCCGCAATGAGCTGGATAGTAAAGTGGAAAAATAAAGGGGAAAAAAAACCAAGAAAACTTGGGTTTTATTTTCCCATAAAATGGGGAACGAATTTTTTTAACTTTAAAAAATTTAGGTCTAAGTTAATCACCTGGTTTGTGATCATGTGGTTTTAACGGCTTATGTTTACTTGGTGTGTTAGTTCGTTGTCTTTTATCCGGCGTTCCATCATCATTTTCTCTTTTCGGTCCTGGTTTAATGAACATATGTATACCCTTTGTAATGGTTTAAGTTGTTTATTCACCATTATAATAACCACTTTTTTACTAAAACATAGACTTAAAAATTTAAAAACAGTAAAGAAATTTATTGGTAAGGGTAGAAATTTAACTATTTGTGTTCATCATTGGCTTGTTTTTCATTTTATCGAATTATTACTCTCTGTTTAAAGCTGGCTTATCGATTAAAAATCTAATCCTAATGTACTATTTCATATAAATGGTTAATGTCTTGAATGTGGTAGCTACTGCCCTTATGACGTTGAATTTAGCCATGTAGAATTTTTTATTCTATGATATCCGATATTGCACAAAGGACTGTTTAGTTCGCATTAGTGACGGTAGTCTTAAATTTTTGCCCTATATTTTTCTCATCTGAACCATCCGAATTAGAGCAAATAATCTAGCACGTTTCAGTCTAAAACTGAGCCCGTGAATCACTCTACACCAGACTGATTCAATAAAGCAGTCTTGACGACTGTGTGGTATCAACACAATGGCAAATGACCCTGTGTTGATTACCACATCCTTAAGGTGTACAATGTACACCTTAAGGATGTGGTATAAGGATTTTAATTAGTGAGCCATGCTATTGAGTTTGTCGAAACCTCGATCTTTACAAGACAGATCAAGGAACTTGCAACAGATGACGAACTAAAGGATTTGCAAGCAGAGCTTATTGCTCAGCCGGATAAAGGCGATATTATCAAAGGTACAGGTGGCCTACGAAAGGTTAGAATGGCTGTAGGCAACAAAGGGAAGAGTGGCTGTATACGAGTGCTCTATGTCCTTGCTCTGGCAGATAAAATTTACTTGGTACTCGCTTATCCAAAAGCAGTTAAAGATAGCCTAACTGCGGAAGAAAAGGCCAAATTAAAACTAATCGTTCAATCACTTAAAGGAGAGAGCAAATGAGTATATTTAACGAACTTCAAGCCTCCCTTGAAGAAGCGGTAGAAATTCATCATGGTCTCAAAAAGCCCGCTCGAGTAACTCGTTATGAAGTTGCCGACGTTAAGTCAATCCGTGAAGATCTGCTTAAAGTGACGCAGGCCGAATTTGCTGCCACGATGGGTGTCAGTGTAGACACCGTTAAAAGTTGGGAAGGTAAACGCCGCAATCCTGCAGGATTAGCAGCTAAAGTGCTTGCGACTATTCAGCAAGATCCTAAAATCTACGCAGCCCTTGCTGCTCACTAAAATTATTCAAAGGCTCTTCTTGGGCCTTTGAATTACCCCTATCTGAATCACTCTAGGACAGACTTATTCACGCTAGCCTTAAAACAGACCCATTTTGCCCCGTATCTTCCGTCCAACGGAGCTTGTTTTTTGCCTTAGAATGAATCAATTCTCTAGAGATTTGATTCATTAGTTTTTAGCTCGCTCAACTTGGCCGTTTTAGCAATAGTCGAACGACAGCATTTAAGTAGACTTTGCACCTGTGACCAGCTTTTCCCTTCATCGAGTAGTAACCGAATATTTTGCCTTAATCCATGGTCAGGCTGACGGCCAAGGTATTTCCCTAAGGCTTTGGCCTTTTCGATGCCTTGCGCTTGTCGCTTTCTTCTTATCTCGTAATCATCTCTAGCCATTGCGGCGGCCAAATCAATCATGAACTCCGTCAGCACTTTTGCGATCATGGTGTGTTCTTCTGTGCCACTTAAGATCCCATGTGTCATTGGTTGGTCAACAACGACAATATGAATATTGGCTTTTACCAACTTATTTTTTAGGACTGACCATTGCTCGAAGGGGAGGCGAGATAATCTATCGACTTTTTCTATGAGTAAAGCATCACCTGGGTGAGAGTTCATGATCAAGCGCCCAAGTTCAGGCCGTTCAATTTTCGCCCCAGATTGTGTCTCGGTATAAAAACTAGCTATACGAACATTTTTACTATCTTAAAACTGAACCAACTCATTTCTGGTTCGATTAGCATCTTGTTCATCTGTCGATGCGCGCAGGTAGGTTCGAATAAACATTTTGCCTCATTTGGTGTAGGGTGCAGTTTATGATACTAGTGCGAGTAGGATTGAAAATTAACATATAGCGAACCAATTGGCAGTGGGATGAAGTTAGTTTGCCTGGGATATACATGGCAGTTTCTGAGATTGACCGACGATGATACCCATAGCGCTTCTTCCATTGTTTATTTGAACCATGAAGTTGTTGCCAACTGACCGCTAAGTTACGTGAATGTCCTGGTTTCCAGAGCGCTGTACCTTCCCGAGGCGAGATGAGCACTAAAGCGCGTTTTCTACGAACAGCATCATGACAGGCTCTTGTGTCGTAAGCACCATCAACTGAGATATTGCAGATTTTTCGATGGGTTTGTTTGAGCAAATTCGGCATGACTTCAGCGTCGGTCACATTTGATAAGCTGAATTCTGTACCTATGATCTCGTGAGTATGTGTACCAACGGCAATGTGTAGTTTACGCCACACTCGGCGTTTGCCATCTGTACCATGTTTCTTCATTTTTCACTCACCTTCACCGTAAACCTTTAAGCCTGTGGAGTCAATTGCCAAGTGCTCGATGATGCCACGAGTATTGATTTTAAAAGCAATATTGACCGTTTTTGCGCGTTTACTGATGCAAGTGTAATGTGGACACATTAGTGGAATGCCACCCAATTTAAACACCGAGTTAATGAAGCCTTGCAGCGCTCGCAGTGGCATAGAGAAAACACGTTTAACCATCAGCGCAGTGGTAATGGCTAAGTCGCTAAACACGCGAGGGCGACCTTTCCTAGGTTGCTCTGCATTGGTTTTCCAATGGGCAATAGCGCCTTTATCAATCCAGAAGGTAAGTGAGCCACGATTAATTAAAGCTTGATTGTATTGCTTCCAGTTGGTTGTTTTATAACTAAGTTTTGGCACGGTTGAGGGGTTAGTTGATAGACTGTGTCGATCAGGTCAGCGCCTACTGCTTTAGTTCAACCGATTTAGGAAACAAAGCCCTACACCAATCATCTTTAAGAGTATATACTAGTTACAGCATGAGTAAGTGATAGTCGTTTTGATAGAACATTCTTTTATCCACAAATATTTCGTCAAATTATAGTAGTTTCTAGCTAAAGAATTTATTTAGATTTCTAATATTTAAGGTGTCATTAATGAAAATTATTAAACGTCTGTACTTTGGCTTTGCTACATTACTATTAATAATGATTGGTATCACATGTTTTGGTTTGTTTAAGATCAGTATTGCTGAACAGAATTTAACACAATTATCTGAGCAAACAGCCGTCGAACAACGTCAAGCTATCAATTTCCGTGGTAGCGTTCATGACAGAGCTATTACTATAAGAGATATTGTATTAACCAAAGATCTCGACAACGCAAAATTACTCCAAAACGACATTATCCAATTGAATGAGTTTTACCAGAAAGCGGCTATTACATTAGATCATATGTACGCAAAGGCGACTCATAGTCCTGATGAAGAAAAAATGTTAATGTTAATCAAAGATATAGAAAAAATCACGTTGATTTTAACAAATGACTTAGTCAGTATGGTCAATGATGGTCGTCAAGCCGAAGCAACCAATTATTTGATTACTAAAGTTTCACCAGCATACAGCGAATGGCTGAAGCGGATTAATAAATTAATTGACTACCAAGAGGTAGTAATACAGCATCAAGTTTCTGCTGCACGAGAGCAAACAAATAGTTTCCAATGGACGATGCTTATTGTCACAACAATCGCAGTTATTATTGGCATTATTGTCTCTATGAGTACGGTTAATAGATTAAAGAGGCTTATTGGGGGTGAGCTAGAGTATGCCGCTTGGGTGATAAAAGAAATCGCATCGGGAGACCTTACTACTCAAGTTAAATTTCACTCTTCTGATAGTATTTTAAGTGCCCTTCAAGGTTTAACTGAGCATATGTCGGGGATTACTAAAAGTTCAATGAATGCCGCCACCGAATTACTTATGGCATCAAACGAATTACTACTGACTGCAAAATACAACGAAAAATTAATTAACAACCAAAAGATAGCTACTGAGCAAGGTGCAACAGCAATAAACCAGATGTCATCAACTGTTTCTGATGTAGCAAACCACACAACTACTGCCGCAGAATTAGCACTAACCGCAATGAATGAATTTAATTTAGGACAACATGAAGTTGGCAAAACTCAATCAAGCATTAATGAACTTGCTGAGAAAGTTAGTGAAGCCGCCATTGTTATAAATAATTTGTCAGAAGATAGTCGTCAGATAGGTTCAGTCTTGGAAGTTATTCAAAGTATTGCAGAGCAAACCAATTTACTTGCTCTTAATGCAGCTATCGAAGCAGCAAGAGCTGGTGAACAAGGTCGTGGGTTTGCTGTTGTTGCTGACGAAGTTCGTAATCTTGCTCGTCGTACTCAAGAATCCACAAAACAAGTCCAAACCGTCATAGAAAAGATGCAAGGTAACTCAATGAGTGCTGTTTCAGTAATGAATGAAGGTAGAGTTCAGGCTGAAATCAGTGTCAAACAAGCAAAATCAGCGGGTGAGTCACTAAGTGTAATCAACTTATCTGTCACAAAAATAAGTGATATGAACACCCAAATTGCAACGGCTGCAGAAGAACAGTCAGTTGTAGCTTCAGAAATAAATAGTAACTTCAGCCAAATTACTCATTCAGCAACGCTAGCAGAGGAACAAGCAAGTAAAATTACTATTGCAAGCCAGAAGCTTGAAGTTTTAGCAAAAACCTTAGAGCGGAATGTAAAACAGTTTAAGACGGCATAATTTAGTCTTCTTGATATAAATTGGTTATAAAAATAAACTGTTATTTTTCAGATTTTTGCTAGTTAATTTTGACTTGTGGTTTAGAAAATTTAACAACAGTGGTTAATATCATGTATACAAGGGATAACTTGACTTTAAATGCAGTGATGATTTGAAGTGTTATTTATGATTAATGGATTCAACGAATATAAATATTTAATTTACGTTCTTTTTGTTGAAATTAGTTGTAAACAAAATTTATCTCAGGTAAGTCATAGTTAAGGATGTATTTATTAATATTTTTTGAGGTGTAAAAATGATAAATGATAAAGATAACCAGTCTAAATTTAAAGTTGTTGAAAATATAGAGTTTAAAAAAATTTTAAATAATAATCATTTATTTTCTTATGTTCAATTAATTGTAGATTTAAAGAGTTGTACTAATTTTGGATATGAATTTTTAATTAGAGGCCCTGTAAATTCAAGACTACATGCGGCTGATAAGTTGTTTTATTTTGCTAAGGAGCTGGGGTTACAAAGAAATCTCGAGATCGCTTCCATAAATTTACATCTAAATAATGCTAGCAACTCAAGTTTAAATGGATGCTTCACAATTAACCTGACGCCAACTCTATTACTTGATGAAGAGGTACAAAATATACTCATCAATTATAAGTTTCCTCATAAAATAAAGATAGAATTTACAGAACATTTAAATATTGAAGATTGGAAGCCTATAAATAAACACATAGAAAAGCTAAAGTGTTATGGATATGACTTTTGGCTTGATGATGTTGGTTGTGGTTACTTTGATTTATCTTTAGTAAATGAAATTAAACCTGATGTGGTAAAGTTATGTATTAAAATAATTAGCAAGTTAAATTTCGATGAATCTTTAATAAAAGATATATCGCAACTTGTTGAAAATGTGCACAAATATGGGGGGATGGTTTTAGCCGAAGGCGTCGAGAATGCTAACCAACTGACTATAATAAAAAATCTTAATATTGATTTGGCTCAAGGATATTTTTTTGGAAAGCCAACACCGCTTATTTGAGGTTTTGTTTCCTAAATCTATTGAATTAAAACCGTCCTTGCAGATCTTATCAGAATATGGACGTTGTTGCCTAAATCAATCTTAGCAATGCCTTTCCCTGCAGGGATGGTAGTGTACAAATTTCTGTGTCATTTCTTTAAGCTATACCCAAAAGAGATGATTAATGACAACTCCTATTTTTGATATCAATGCGGCCATTCAAGCGCTACGAGAAGGAAAAGACCTCTGTTCTGGTCTAATCCCATCGGACACTTAATTTTGAGACAGTATGGTCAATAAATTAAGAGGTCTATATGAGTCTGAAGAAATCACATAAGAGTTATCCCCAGACATTTAAAGATGAAGCTGTCTTGATGGTGCTAGAACAAGGTTATAGTGTTGCCGATGCGGCAAAGTCTCTTGGAGTTAGCACGAGCTTGCTTTACAACTGGAAGGAAAAACACCAAGCCCTGAAACAAGGTGTCACCTTAGAAGAGTCTGAGCGTGATGAGCTAAAACGATTACGTAAAGACAACAAAGAATTACGAATGGAGAAAGAAATTCTAAAAATACCCATGGGGCACGCCGAGGCCAGCGCCTTCTTTGCGAAACAAATGAAGTAAAATTTCGTTTCATCAAACTGCAATCTCACCTGTTTCCCATAGTGTAGTGGCACACTGAATTTGGCCACCTAATAAGAAATGTTATGATCTCACTCATAACCCATTTAGGTGATAACATGAATAAAAGTAAACGTGCTCGATATAGCGCAGCCATTAAGCTCGAAACAGCTCAATTAGTCGTTGATCAAGGTTACACACAAGAAGCGGCTGCAAAAGCCATGAACGTGGGGAAATCGACGGTCAGTAAGTGGGTAACACAGCTTCAGGTTGAGCGCCAAGGGCTTGCTCCTAAAGCCTCCCCCATGACACCTGAGCAGATTGAAATCAGGGCGCTAAAACGCGAAATTGAACGAATTAATCTCGAGAAAGAAATCCTAAAAAAGGCTACCGCTCTATTGATGTCGGACTCGCTGAACAATTCTCGATAATCGAGAAACTCAATCAGAGCAACAAATACCCTATTTCAGTGTTATGCCATGTATTCAACGTGAACCGGAGCAGTTACCGTTATTGGATAAGCCGCGAGCTTTGTGTAACACCAGATCAGCGATTTTTAGAATGTGAAATCAAAGCGATACATGCTGAAAGCAAACAGTCTGCGGGTGCGAGAAGTATTGCCACAATCGCCTCTGAACGAGGCTTTACGTTAAGTCGTTATAGGGCTACTCGGTTAATGAAAAAGCTTGGGTTAGTGAGCTGCCAACAACCCAAGCACCGCTATAAAAGGGCTGAAAATGAGCATGTGACCATCCCTAATTTACTCAAGAGACAATTTGCAGTTGTCGAACCAAACACCGTTTGGTGTGGCGATGTGACGTATATTTGGGCTGGTAATCGTTGGTGTTATTTAGCGGTTGTGCTGGATTTATTTTCGAGAAAAGCCATTGGTTGGGCGATGTCATTTTCACCGGATACTGAGTTAACGGTGAAGGCCTTAGATATGGCCTTTGAATCTCGTGGTAAGCCTAAAAACCTGATATTTCATTCAGATCAAGGTTGCCATTATACCAGCCTGAAATACCGTCAGCGGCTGTGGAAATATCAAATCACCCAGAGTATGAGTCGTCGTGGTAACTGCTGGGATACTGAGGTTAGAATTTAAATACAGACTGTTTGTACTGACCCGTGCTGGGATTGGCTGAAATGTCTTTGTGTTGACCTGTCGTTCAAAGAGTCTGTTCAATTCTATCGACTCAGTTGTGACCTAATAGGAGCTTTGTATTGCACCTCCAGTGTCCCGTCCTGCTGAGCGATTCAGACAGGAGAATGGCTCATGAACAATAATGATCCTCGCTATAAATTGTATTTGGGTGTAGATACTCACTTGGAACTTCATGTCGCAACACTTATCAATGAACTAGGGCAAGTTGTTAAAAATAAAGAATTTAGTGCCAAGCTTTCGGGCTATCGTGAACTTTTGGCATGGTGTAAGTCTTATGGGTATATACAAAAAGCTGGCATCGAAGGTACAGGAAGCTATGGCGCTGCACTGACAAAATACTTGATCAAGAACGGCGTTAGTGTGTATGAAGTTATGCGGCCAAATAGAATGAAGAGGCGGCTGAAAGGCAAAACAGACGGTATGGATTCAGAGAATGCGGCTAGAAGCGTATTGTCTGGTGAGGCAAAAGTTATTCCGAAAAGCCATTCAGGGCCAGTTGAGTCATTGCGGAGCCTACTGATTTGTCGAAATAGTGCTGTAAAAGCAAGGACTCAGGCAATGAACCAAATTCGAGCGCTTCTTGTTTCAGGCCCTGATGAGCTCAAGCAATCCCTGTATCTACCAAAGCCGAGTGCCTGCGCGTCTGCATGTTTAGATCAATGCTCCGATAGCTGCGAGCCATTAATGATCTCACTTGTGTTGTTGGCACAACGTTGGAGCTTCCTAAATGATCAAGTAAAAACACTTGATCAGGCTTTAAAAAGGCTAACGTTGAATACGGCTCAGAGCCTTGTATCAAGGTTTGGAGTCGGTGTGAATGTAGCAGCAACACTCCTGGTTACAGCGGGAGACAACGCTAACCGACTAAAGAAGGAGTCATCATTTGCTGCATTGTGTGGTGTTAACCCAATTCCAGCTTCATCAGGAAAAACTACTCGTCATAGATTAAATCGTGGAGGCTGTCGCAGTGCTAATAACGCACTCTGGACTGTCGCGATGGTAAGAATGCGCAGTGATCCCAGAACGAAAGACTATATTGCTCGACGAACAGCTGAAGGGTTATCAACCAAAGAAATAGCTCGTAACTTAAAGCGTTATATAGCGAGAGAGCTATTCCCGCTAATCCTGAAAGATCTAGCGAGATTGGCTTGACATAGGAGCGTCAATGCGCCAATGGAGCGGTTTTTCAGAAGTTTAAAAACGGAATGGCTCCCGACACAAGGCTATATGAGTTTTAGGGAAGCCAAACAAGATGTGACTGACTACATCATTGGTTATTACTGTGAAGTCAGGCCACATCATTACAATGCAGGATTGAGCCCAAATGAATCAGAGCGAAGATTTTGGGAAGATTCTAAAGCTGTGGCCAAATTTAGTTGACCACTACATAGCACTGTTATGTCGAGTAATGAGTGTAAGTAAATCAGATTATTACGATTGGCATAAACGCCCTGCAAACGTGATAAGCCTTGAAACACTGAAGCTTTATCACCTTGTTCGACAGCTATTTAAGCAAAGTCGAGGCAGCTTAGGAAATCGTGCAATGGTGAAGAAATTGCGCAAGGAAGGCTACCAGGTTGGTCGCTATCTCGTTCGTAAAATTATGCACCGCCTTCGACTTAAAGCAACCCAGCGACGCGCTTACAAGGTGACTACGCAGCGCAAACACTCAGATGCAGTGGCTGATAATCTGTTAAACATGAACTTTAATCCAGTATCGGCTAATCAGGTTTGGGCGGGTGACGTGACCTATTTAAAGACGAATGAAGGCTGGATGTATTTGGCAGTGGTGATGGATTTATATTCACGCCGGATTGTGGGATTGCACATAGATAAACGCATGACCACAGATTTGATATCTAAGGCATTAATAAAAGCCTAAAACCAGCGAGAGGGCTGGTATTTCACAGTGACCGAGGCTCGCAATATACCAGTAAGCAATTCGGTAGGCTGCTAGTGAGCTATGGTATCCGAGCCTGCATGGGTGATGTGGGAGCGTGTTGGGATAATGCCGTTGTTGAGCGATTCTTTGGCAGCTTAAAACACGATTGGATTTTTAAAGTTAATCAACCAACAAGGGAGTTTATGAAGCAAGATGTGACGGCTTACATGAAATATTACAACTTGGAGCGGCTGCATTCTGCTAATGACGATCTGTCACCTGTAGAGTTTGAAAATTCTCAAGTAAAAGTGTCTAGTTTGGGTTGACCAGTACACTTAGCGTGGTGTCCAAAAGTATTGGATCAGACCAAAAAACGTGAGCCGACCAAGCGGAAGATCTATTCGACAAGAGAAGCGGCAAAATTTGATATTCTAACTATATTGAGATGTTTTATAACCCTAAACAGCAGCATAGTTCCAATCATGGCCTATCACCATTAGAGTTTAAACGCCAGTATTTTAATTAAGCTCAAAGTTATCTAGTGAAATTGTGACTATTCATATTGATTTGTAAAATTAATCAGGCACAGAATTATGAATAACGATACGCCGTTCCGTTATATTTGCTTGACACAAAGTTCTGAACAGATTCAAACTAAATCAATATAAGATTACATAGTAACTAGTTATTCAACTAACTATTCACATGGTACTGCGAGAGTTAAATTGTATTTATTGTCTGCGTTCAATGAGTGTATAGATTATAAAAAAAGTATATGTAAATTAAAACAATTAACATATCAGAGATTTCAACAAGGCTTCTCATTAATTGAAGTACTTGTTGCATTAGTTATCCTTGTAATTGGTTTGATTGGTATTTTTAATCTACATATTGTTGCTAAACGTGGAAGCTTTGAGTCTTTTCAGCAAACTCAAGCTTCATACTATGCTAATGACATCATTAACCGGATGAAGCTTAATCGAACCCGATTAACCAATTATAGCGGTGACTATACTGGGAGGTTAAGTAAACCGAGTAAAGGGTGTGATGTTGCAGTTGGCGCAGTCAGTTTGTGTTCACCTGTCGAAACTCAAGCTTGGGATCTTTATCAATGGGAGCAAAGTTTTATCGGAGCAGCTGAAACTGTTGGTGGGCAGAATATTGGAGGGTTAGATTCTCCAACGGCTTGTATTGATATTGATGGTAATACAGTCACTGTTGCCGTGGCGTGGAGAGGTATTCGTGAGGGCGCTGGAACGACTTACTCGGACAATGAATGCGGTAAGGATGATCTTGGTTTGCGTAGGCGTATTTTTGTATTATCTACAGTGATTATTTAGGTTAGTGAATAGATGAAAAATTGTCAGAAGGGGATGTCTTTAGTTGAGTTAATGGTTTCGATGCTTATCGGACTGTTTCTAACGCTTGGGCTTTTTGCCATGTTTAGTATGTCATCTTCTAATGTTGTGACGACCAGCCAATTCAATCAACTGCAAGAGAATGGCCGCATAGCTCTTGCCCTTATGGAAAAGGATATTACCCAGCTTGGTTTTATGGGCGATATCACTGGAACCGACTTTGTGCTAGGCACCAATATGACCTTAAGGGATGGCATTGCAAATGACTGTATCGGTGCTGGTGTTAACAACGGTACATTACCAAATACGGAACCTGCGCATTTTAGGCGGTTATGGGGATATGAAGCTGGTAAAAGTGTTGAGAGTTTGAGTTGTTTGAATGGGATTAATGGAGTGAATGCCAACACCGATGTGATCCAAATAAAAAGGTTGGTTGGACCGCTTGTCACCAATCCAAACGGTGAGCGTTATTATATGGCGGCGACCTCGAGCCAAGCCGTGCTGTTTAAAGGCGGCAATCCCCCAAATCCTGCGCTTGAAAATGCTCGATTTTGGGAATATCAACATCATGTTTATTTTATAAAGAATGATGGTTCTGTACCGGTATTAAGACGTAAAACTTTAAATAAAAACAATGGTATGAACAATGAAGAACAATTAGTCGAAGGCATTGAGAATATGCGTATTCTCTATGGTTTTGATAATGATGGTGATGATACTGCAGATAGTTTTATGCCAGCAGAAAATGTAATCCCTCTAATGTGGGATAACGAATTATTTCAACGTTTAGTTGCTGTCAGAGTTTATTTATTAGTTAGGGCAATCGATGAAGATAAAAACTATAAAAATGATACGACTTACACTTTAGGTGACAAGGAAATAAAAGGATTAAACGACCATTTTAGACGAAAAGTGGTTTCAACAACGATGGTGCTTGCCAATCCTGTGTTAATTCGGAATTAGAGGGCAAAGAGATGAAAAAGCAGAAAGGTATAGTACTATTTTTCGCACTTATTGTGTTGCTTTTGATGACAATTATTGGTGTCGCGTTGGCCGTCAATTCAACCCAATCTATGCGTATGTCTGGAGCGGGGTCTGAACGAATCGAAGCAAAATCAATTGCTGATGGTGGCCTAGAAGCTGCGATAGCTGCTAACCGGGGGCCTAATTTAGCAACTTTAGCCAATGTGACCACAAGAACAGAGTTCGGTGCAAAACAGACTTTAACACCAATCCCATTTGAACTGGATAGCAGTGGTAATGTGGTTATTGGTTCAAAAGATGTTGGTTGTCAACGGAGCACTAGGCCAACTAGCGGTAATATCATCAGTTGTCGGCGGGTAGAAATTAGTAGTACAGCTAATTTTGGTCGCGATAACTTGGGGCAGCTCACCGTTGTCGCAGGTGTAGAGCAAGAAGTTTTAACAGGGAGTTAAGATATGCTAATCAAAAAACTCACTTTTTGTACATTGCTTGCATTGGCTTCAACGTCAATCTCATCGTTTGGCGATGATACAGAATTATATGTAAAAGAATCGTCTATACGTACAGGTGCTAGACCTAAAGTCTTGGTTATTTTTGATAACTCTGGAAGTATGTCTACTGAAGAAATTACTCAAGTAATTGACTACGACCCTAATTATAAATATCCATCTATCAATAGTTCTGGTAATAATGATACTCGAATTTATTACACTATTGGTGGTGGAATATTACCAAATCCGGATAAGAGTTCTGATAGGCGATATTTTAATGCTAATATAAATGCTTGTAATCAAAGTAAAACGGCTTTATCTCAGTATGGACGTTTTACCGGTTATATTCGCGAGTTCACTTCAAGTGGAACAACAGGTGTGTGGAAAGAACTTTCTGAGACTGATGGCAGTAATATTAAGGTGGTTGATTGTTGGGAAGATATCTCAACAGTTGATCCTCAAAACTCATCTTCTTACTCTAACGGTTTCCCTGCTAATGGATTAACGACAGGTTCAGGTAAAAATAAGAAAGCGTTTCCATATAATACTTCTTCATCACCTGGAACTACTTGGGCTAATGCGTTAGCTGCCGCCAAGAATACCGGCTTTGGTGTTGGTCAACCCGTCACTTTTTATACAGACAACTATTTGAGATGGTATTGGTTATCAAAAGAAGGAAGATTACCAACTATAAAAGTTCCTAGGATAGATATCGCGAAGAAAGCGATTTCTAACATTATTAGATCTACACCAACTGTTGATTTTGGATTGGCTGTTTTTAATTACAATTACCCTAATGAGGGTAATCGGGATGGAGGCAGGATTGTTTCTGGTATTACTCAAATGACGGATACCTCCCGAGCCAGTTTACTCTCAACTATTGATGGTTTGCCTGCTAAAACAAATACACCTTTGTGTGAGACTATGTATGAAGCCTATCGTTATTTTGCCGGTAAAGGTGTCGTTTTTGGACACGCGGATACCGATTATGGCTCTTATGTAGGCAATCGTCCTCCATATGATAATTCGGTAGAAACTAATGGTACTTACGTTAGCCCATTTAAAGTTTGTACTGATATTGCCTATGTGATTTATGTTACCGATGGCTCGCCAACAGAAGATACAAACGCAAATAATCGTATTATTAACTTGACAGCCTCTGCAAATAAAAGTGGAGATTATTCATATTTTTCGCAAGGATTAAATACACCAAGTTATTTACCTGCATTAGCAAGTTATATGTTTAATAATGATTTGATTAACAAACCTGATAGTTCAAATACTGAGCAAATGCAAAATGTACGGACTTATACTATTGGTTTTAGTAAAGGTGCTGATGATGCTGCGCCATTATTAGCTGAAACGGCTAAACGTGGCGGTGGATTATATTTTGCTGCACAGAATAGCTTAGAGCTACAAAATGCACTTAATGACGCCTTATCTAATATTTTAAATATAGACTCCAGTTTTACATCTCCCAGTATTGCTAGTAATAACTTTGATAGAACTCAGACCTTTGATGCCGCTTATTATGCGATGTTCTTACCAGGCAAAGGGCCACGATGGAGTGGAAATCTTAAGAAACTAAGAGTAACAGCTGATGGCACTTTAGTTGATGGTCAGGGTAATGCAGCCATAGCTGATAATGGTAATATTAAAGAGACTGCCTGCACGATTTGGACTGATTGTACAACTCAAAAAGATGGTAATAAAGTTGAGGTTGGTGGTGCAGCTGCGCAAATTAGAAGTCAGTTGAATCGCACCATTTTAAGTAATTTTGGGGGGACGAGTAGTTTGTCGCCACTTACATTATTAAATGCCCAAAGTGCTGCTGGAGGAGAGCAAGCATTAGCGACCTTCATGAGAACCGACATTGATGAAGTGGCTAATACTTTAGATTGGCTTAAAGGTATTGATGTTGATGATGACAATAAAAACGGTAGTACAACAGACAAACGCAGTGATGTAATGGGCGATCCCTTACATTCGAAGCCTCTAGCATTAAATTTTGGCAATAAAACAACCACAGACATTCGAATTATTTTGGGTACAAACCAAGGCGTTTTACATATGTTCAAAGATGCTGGTGAGTCGGTATCTGAAGTATGGGGATTTATACCTTATGAACTTTTACCAAATCTAATAGAGCTTAGAAAAAATGTCCCATCAGGAGTCCACTCTGTATATGGAATGGATTCATCTCCCGTTGCTTATACCGAAACTGATTCTACTGGTAAAGTAAACAAGGCTTGGGTTTTTGTAGGTATGCGACGTGGTGGATCATCTTATTATGCTCTAGATGTGTCTAATCCTGATAGCCCCTCTCTTATGTGGACTATTAATCCTTCTAGTGATGGTTTTGCTGATCTAGGTCAGACATGGTCTAAACCTATAGTGACTAAAATCGTGGGTTACGATAAACCAGTATTAATTTTTGGTGGTGGTTATGACGTGAGCTTTGATGCGGCGCCAAGCTCTTCACCACGAGGTCGCGCTATTTATATTGTTGATGCACAAAATGGAACACTGATCCATTCTTTTGGCGGTTCGGCTAGTGGGGCAACAGTGCTTCCTGGTATCCAAGGCAGCATTCCTAATTCAGTGGCTATATTAGATAGTAACAATGATGGTTATACTGACCGTATCTATGCTTCTGATGTTACTGGCAATATATGGCGTATGGATTTACCTACAGCAAGTTCAAGTACGTGGACCGCTTTTAAGTTTGCTTCATTGGGCGGTTCCAATAGCGATAATAGACGCTTCTTTGCAGAACCCGTGGTTGCGCAAACAATGTTTACCAATTTGTCCGAAGTATCGGTGACAACCGGAACGAAAACTGTAACAACGAAAACATCCCAAAATGTTCCCTATGATGCTATCGCTATAGGCAGTGGAATGAGGCCAAATCCTTTAAGCACTAACGTTAATGATATGTTTTTTATGCTTCAAGATCGTAACGTCGTCACTAAGACTTTTGCTGGAAGTAATGTGCCTTCTACTATAACTATTGATAAGTTATATGATGTTACATCAAAAATACCTATATCAAGGACGGATAATATTAATTTTGGGACTAAATTTGGTTGGTTTTATCGTTTCTCTGGGATCGGAGAAAAAAGTTTGGCAGCAGCAATTATTATTCAAGGAAAAGTATATTTTACCTCCTATTCACCGCCAGCTGATTCTGTTGCTGATAACGTTTGTTTGGTTTCTGGTGTTGGTAAACTTTATGCATTTGATTTACATAAAGGAACCAGATCTTTTTCTCAATTATATTACGAACTTGGAGAAAGAGTTCCTGACACTCCGCAAATTGTGATCCCAGCCCCTGAAACGGGTAAAGATCCCTATATCTATATTATTGGTGTTGGAAAAGGTGAAAAAGATGAAAATAATGAAAATACTGGCACAATAAATGTTGGAACAGGTTTAAATACAAATAAAATATATTACTATATTGAATAATATATTTATTATGAAGTATGTTATTCATAGATGATCATGGTAGTTTTCATAATGCTGTGTCATCTCAATAAAATATTCAAAAACAGGAATGGCACATAAGGGGCTGTGTTGCAAAACTTAAAGATTAAATTCTTGATTTTTAAGTTTGAAAAACATTGATGCATTCATTGAGAATAAATACAACGACTTATATAAAAATATTACAAAATGATTGCGCTTTTATATCTCTTTGCTTGTTACATAAAAGTATGATTAATTTTCCTCATGCGATACGTGAAGGTATTAAATATTAAATTTTTGTTCAAGAACTGTTGTCGTCTTTTTGATTATCAAGGAATATAGATGTGTTTTATATGTATGGTAACTAACAGCTTGAATTGCTGTTAAATTGGATAGGGTGTGATTTAAATGTTTAATCCAAACGTCTGTGATAATTGTATACCCATTGATAATTATTTTCTATCAGATAAAGGCTTGTGTAGTATTTGTGGGAAAGTTGATGAATGCTATGATGCTGATCTTATCCGTTTTTATCATTCATTTGGGATAACGAATGAGGATTTAATTTGGATGAATTTACCTAAACTTAGAGGTTTTGGTCATGATATTTTTTCTCCTTCGCATGCAGATTTGTTGACTTGGGAACAAGTTGAAAAATTAGTTATGTCAGCGTTGAAAGCTCAGAAGCCTGAAATTAATTTTTATTCTATAAATAGTATTTTTAGGCGAGGCATTTATTAGATGACCGTTCACCGAGAGCTGGTTGACAGAGGCTGTTCATAATTCTGTGTTAGGTTAATTTCACAGATCGATATGGTTTTCTAAGCGCCCCTCAAAATGGATTGAGAGCTGTGATAGCGTCAAATTCCAGTTTTGGATGGGATGGGTCCAGCGCTCAGAGGCCTTCAATATACCCGCGTAAAGCAGCTTGAGTAAACTGTTCTCGTTAGCAAAACCGCCCTTCGTTTTGGTTAACTTCCTGAATTGCCTATATAGGCTAAATTTGCCCAACGCGCCAAAAATGTAAAGTTAGCAAAACTACGCTACAACCCTCTTTGCTCACAGATAGGAGCAGAAGCAAACCATTCTAGAAAATCATCTAAACTTGAATTTATTTCGATAGATTTTTTCATAGGATCGTTTAATCGTGCCAGTACATTAGGTGTATGTATAAGCTCTTCTTTATGTTCGCTAAGTTCGATAGCACGTAAGCAAAGTGCTTGGTATGGTTTAAATGCTTCATAGTCGAAAAAGTTATGAACAGCTCGCGCATAGGATTTTTGTCTTCTACCCAGCTTAGTTGAAAGATCATACCCAAGGATTAACATAATTTTTTCGAGCACACTTAAGCTCATATTTTTGTGGAAACCAAAGTATAAATGACTCAACTTTAGTGCAAATTGTTCCCAACGCTTATATGAACTAGGCATGTCTGATGAGTAATATCGAATGATAGTTAGCACAGTGCTTTTTACTTGCAGTACACGTCGATAATAGTCTTCTTTAAACACAGAATGCAGCCAATCAGCATCGCTGCTCATATCGAGAGTTGGCCAGCATATCTTGGCAGCAACTAAAAATTGGCTCCAATCGCGGTATTCTTGGTTTTTGAAATGGTCAATATTTGCTAAAACTCTTAACTTCCCTTGTTCAACCAAATCAGCTTTTAGCGCACGATCTAAAGCGTAAAAGTCCCTATAAAAAGTTTCACCATCGTGATGGGTGAGTTGGTCGTAGGTAACACTATATTGGCACCAATCATAATAAATCTTTTTACCAGCTAAGCTGGGTTCCCACACTTTCGTTAATATCGTAAGCTGTTTTTTTTCGAGTGATTGGGAAGCTAAGAATTTATTGAAAATGAACCAGTTCCCTCGGTTACAAAAGGCAATATCCTTCTGGACTTGTTTTACCGCAATTCTTTCTTTATCAAAAATATCAAGGATCTGATCTTCATTCTCGGCACTTAGCCAAATCAATGGCCATTCTTTTTCCTGATAGAAATGTTGTCGGTCAAGGATGACTTTTGGGGATTCACTACGAAGTTGGATTTCAAACGCAACATCTGTACCTAGATAACGAGCATGGAGATCGGGTTTTGCACGTTTGAGCTTGTCTAGGCTAAAAACAAACTGTGTATCGACATCCACCACTTCCCAATTGGGGAGGTTAATAAGCGTCTTAGCGAGTAGCTCTTTCATTTGCCAATGTTTATCTCCCTCACTTACTCCAGCGTAAATTTCCGCACGAGATTTACTATCAGACTTCCAATCGCAATCGCTCCCTTCTGGATGACTAAAGTAATATTGATGCCCGTGCCGGCTATCGTCATCTCGTTTTGCATGAAGATACACCAGTTGTTTACAGTTTTGGCAGACGAAACGATGGTGTTTTATGTTGGCTTGACGTATTTCTTGTAGTTCATGCTGCTCATAGATCCAACTTAATGATTCAACCCAAATGGGCTCATTACGCTCGGTATCTATAACAATAGGGATTTGGCGCTTAGTATTTTCCATAATCTCGCAGCTCTTTAATATCTATCGAGTAGGGGAAACAATTGATTGCTTAACTGAATTTATAGCCCGATAAATAGAAGCTTCTCCAAGGTGATACTCCTTGGCAAGCTGACCAATAGTGGCCCCCTCAGCTCTTTTATCATAAATAGCTTGTTTTAAGGTGTCTGTAAGTTTTACAGGCCTACCAAATTTAACTCCATTTTCATGTGCTTTTGCGATACCTTCAGCTTGTCTCTCTGTCCGCAAGTCATTTTCAAACTCAGCAATAGCTGCCAACATATTGAACATGAGTCGCCCTGTCGAAGTGCTCGTATCGATGTTCTGATCGATAACGAGCAAATCAATACCTTCACTTTGAAAACGCGAAGCAATCTGGGCTAAGTGGACGACTGAGCGAGCAAGACGATCGAGTCGGGTTACCACTAGGGTATCCCCTTCACGTAAATAACTCATGCAAGATTGAAATTCAGACCGTTCAGCCGTCCTCCCACTACGTTTTTCTTGATATATCTTATTGCACTCAGCTCGATGTAACTTGCCCAGTTGCACTTCTAAGCTTTGACCCGTGGAACTCACTCGAGCATAACCAACTTTGGACATAAATTACCATATCTCTTTAAAGGTTTTGATAATACACTTATGATAGTAGTTTTGATAGGCAATAACCAGAGCTATCAAATAGTATACATTTTGATAATGTGCATTTTTGACTTTTATCGCCCAACTGGTGTAAATTGAGCGAATCGAACGATTCGTTTAAAGGTGATAAATGAACACTCTTTCAGCCAATGAAGCAAAAATTCACTTTGGAGATTTGTTGCTCAAAGCTCAACAAGCTCCAATCCAAATTAATAAAAATGGCAAGCCTGTGGCCGTTGTTATTTCAGCTGATGCATACCAAAGTATCGAGACACTAAAATTACATTTGCTTCAATCCAAAGCGGTGAAAGCCATGACTGACATCAAAATGGACAATTTGGTTGATGGTAATACCTTTTTTGATGAGCTGGCCGCAGGGCAGTATGACTAATGCCGGTAACTTATCATTTAACGCCCGATGCACAATCTGATCTGATAGGTATTCACCGCTTTACGTTAGCCCAATGGGGAACGACTCAGTCGAAGACATATTTATCCGGACTTAGACAAACGATTCAGCTGCTGGCTGAAACACCCACCCTTGGGAAAAATAGACCCGAGGTACGCATGAATGTGTTTAGCTTCCCTTATTCAAGTCATGTCATCTATTACATCCAACATGAGCATCAATTCGTTGTATTTGGGATCTTACATAAAAGTATGGTTCCACTTGCACATCTCGCGGAGCGGGAAATTATTTGATGTAGTGAAATAGGGGGGCACCATGAAAAATGACGTTCGGCGGCTATCTATTTTGTCAACTGATGAAATAGATGAACTGTTTGGATTACCTCATTTCTCAGATGATGATCGTCGATTATATTTTGACTTAAGTGCTAAAGAGCGCGAACTATTCGACAATACCCGAACGTTTTCTGTGGCAGCCCATTTAGTATTGCAACTGGGCTATTTCAAAGCCAAACGGCAGTTTTTCAGTTATGAACAAGAATCGTCAGTACTGAGACTATAAAATTTTCTGTGTAAGTGGCTGTTGATCATAACGACACACGGTCACTGTACATGATCATAAACTGCGTCATGGCAGGCTTCCAATCTCGTAATGGCATTGTCCACTTTTTAGCAATCTGGTGTAAAGCCAGATACAGTAACTTCAGCACCGCGTCATCGCTCGGAAATGACCGTCTGGTCTTGGTCACCTGACGTAGGCTGGCATTGAGTGATTCGATGGCGTTGGTGGTGTAAATCACCTTGCGGATTTCCGGGGGATAGTTGAAGAACACGCTAAGCCTGGTCCAGTTTTCACGCCAAGATTTGCTAATGCTTGGATGCTGCTTATCCCACATCTTTGCAAATTGCTCCAGCGCCAGTTCGGCTTGCTGCAACGTGGCTGCGCCATGAATCGTTTTAAGATCTGCTGCAACGGCTTTACGCTCTTTCCTACTGACAAACCGCAGGCTGTTGCGGATTTGATGCACAATGCATAGCTGTACCTGCGTTTTAGGGTAAACCGCTTCTATCGCATCGGGGAAGCCCTTTAGTCCATCAACACAGGCGATGAAGATATCTTCTACACCGCGGTTTTTCAGCTCGTTCATCACCGACAGCCAGAACTTAGCGTCTTCGGTTTGTGCTATCCATAAGCCCAGCAGCTCTTTCTCACCATCGGTGTTCACACCAAGGGCAAGGTAGACGGATTTGTTCTGGATGCTGCCAGAATCACGGCTACGCACGACCAAACAGTCCAAATACACTATCGGGTATACCGGTGATAATGGCCGCAGTTGCTAGGCTTTGACCTCATCCAATACGGCATTGGTGACCAGAGAGATAAACGTCGGCGAGACTTCAACACCATAGGTTTCTTCAAAGTGGGCTTGGATATCACGGGTAGACATGCCTCTGGCGTAAAGCAAGACTATTCGCTCATCAAAGCCACCGAGCTGTTTCTCGCCTTTCTTAATCAGTTTTGGCTTGAAGCTGCCATTACGGTCTCGCGGTGTTTCAAGCTCAATGTCGCCGTGAATGCTGCGCACTGATTTACGGCTTTTACCGTTGCGGGAGTTACCGGTGTTAAAACCTGCCGCATCATGTTTGGCATAACCAAGATGCAGTTCCATCTCGGCTTCAAGAGCACGCTCAGCAAGTTTTTTAGTCAACTACCTAAGTGTAGCAGCTTGCACACATAATCCCTTCGGCGCGATTACATCCGTCAAACTGGGCTCACATTAATTGACAATAAGCGGGATCGCCGACTCAGATTAACTGCCAATGGGCGCAGATTAACTAACAACGGGCTTGCATTCATCTTGCCGGACTCACATTAATTGCCAATAAAAACCTTGAGCTGGGCTAGGACATCCCTAGTCATCGTATTCTGCTCAAACAGCCTTGCCGTGGTTTCAAGCCACAGGCTTCAGTACCTTGGTTGATATGTGCTTCGATGAACATCTTCTATCATTGACGTAACATCTCTGCCTTATATCGGTAGGCCTGCTTCTCTTAAATCCTGGGTAATGTCTTTCGCTCTATTGGCATCCAATTCGCCTTTGAAAAATCGCCGAACCTCTGCAAGCTTGTAATTGAACTGTTCTACCAACACTTTATCTGAGTACCCGTGCCGAATGAGCCGGGGCTCAATATCATCGATACGCTTGGATAGGGTGGCTTCTAAAATTTCGACCGTGATAGGTTTGGTGCCAGTGGTAAACCCCTCCATCAGTGCCATCGTCAGATGTTGCTCAATTTGCAGCGGTGTAGTCAGTCGTTCAGCCAGGTAATCAATGGCCTGTTCTTCCAGAATGTCGGTTGGCTTCACTTTGTCACTGCTGCAGTTGTCTAACAGCCACAACACATACTCCCGTAAACTACCTTGTAGGCTATCGAGGGATATGAGGGTGGTTCGGTATCCGACCTCTTCCATTGTCGGCCCTTTGAGATCATTTCGAAGTTTTGGATGGCCAGCGAGGATAATCGACAGCTTTCCACCACCATCACGGATCACTTCCATCAATCGTTTTAGCCCCGTTAAGGTGCGGTGATGCAGATCATGAGCTTCATCCACAAACAAGACGACCGGCTTCTTCGCATCTTGGATCAGGTCTCTGAGTTCTCGCTCACGTTTTTCCCCCTGTTTTGGTACCCGATAGTTTTTATCATTACTGACATCATAAAAAAGTGCCGTGATCAAGGTGCTCAAGTTGGCTTTGTTTTTCTCTACCGACAATGACTTAGCCACAATCACTTTTTTCTCTTTGACCAATTGCTCCTGCAGTCTAGACAGCGTGGTTGTTTTACCACTGCCGACAACGCCGGATAGCGCGATCAGCTGACCCTCTGGGATCATTTTCTTTAGTTGACTGAAAATTCGGCGTTGGTTTTCGGTTTCAAAAAAATCAGCGTGACTAAATGATTTTGTCAGGCCGTAATGTTCCATTGCTTCAAGTTGCATGGTTGCTGTCCTCTTTTGGATAGAAGTAGTCTTTCACTCTGGCCATAACAACTGTCTTATCAAGGGTCTCGTCCAATATGGCATCGATAACGTCTTTGTCTGCTTGCGGTAACAGGGCTAACGGCTTCCCCAGATAGGCGGCAATCGCAACCTTTCCTTTGAGGATGCTGGGAAAGGTGAGTTCATTGAAGGGATCAGGATCGACAAAGGGTGTCACTGGCAGCACCCCAACCGTTTTCATCATATCTTTAATAATGCGCTGGCCTTCAGGATCGCCTTCATCTCTTAACGCCAAAGATTTTGCCAGTGCTTCTAGCTTATCCAGTGTTTTTTCGGCCCGGGTTTTCTTGAACTTTCGGTAGCGATACAATGGCACTGGCCCACTCACGGGGTAGTAAGGCCCATAGCGCTGCGATTCATGTTCAACAAAAAGCTCGTCATCAAATAGGCCCCACCACAACACCACGCGCTCAGCGGCTAAATCGGGATGAATTTCATAAACGGTACCGTCCACCGGAATGCGGGCATCCACTCCGACCGTACGTTGCTCCGGCTCTCTGGCAAAAGCACAGAAACGCTCCCACGAACACATTTCCCTGATGCCCTTGGCTGACAGGTTCTGTTGCCAATCTTCCATCCTGGAGTGTTCTTCGTGCCGATGTCGGTGGTCGTTGTATTGCTTCAAGTATTCCAACAGCTTGTTATTCGCGTCTTCTTCATTCTTGGGTTCACGTAGGTGATACAGGACTTCGTGGCATTCTTTGACGGTGCGAAATGCCCGTTCAACTTTTCCTTTCGACCGAGCGGTTTTGCGTCGATTGGTTTTACTCGCCGGTTCATGGATTTTTATCTCAATCCCAAGGTAGGCCATAACATTTCGAAAGACTCGGCTTTTCGCTATCGGGCCATTGTCCATATAAATCATGTCCGGCAATCCTCGAAATGGAAACTCAGGATCTGCCTTAGCCGTCATAGCATTAAAGAGAAACAACAGTGCACTGGCGGCATCCTCACCATACACATTGCGATACTCCTGATAACATGCGCCACTTCGGTCATCTACCACGCTATAGAGCATCAATAGAGGCCGCCCGCGCTGTTTGTCGTACCAAATGGGCTCCTGCAGATGCTTGAGATCTGATGGACTTAAATCAAACTGCCAACAGTCATTACTGTGTTTGGCCTGAAACCTGACCGCAGGCGAATCTTTCAAGACACTTTTGAGGGTGAAATTCCATTGCTGTAAATAGCGGTTCACTGTGGCTTTATTCAACTGCCCGGGTGTCAACTTTATAAAACCATAATCGGAGTCTATGCCTGAGGTTTCCAACAACTGGATCGCCCCTAGCGTTGATATGTGTCTGCCGTTCTTATTGAGGGTACGGATCTTCAGGGCCGCAATAATTTCACAGTACCGCTCCATCTGACCCGATGCCATGATCCGAGGTTTGCCTAAGTCGCTACGCCTGACAGGTTTAGGTTGATACAAAGTTCGCAGATAACGATATAACGTGCTTTCGGAGACTCCGTACAATTGAGCAGCCTGTTCCACGACATCACGGCGTTCTTTACAACGCGCAGGTAATCCCTCCAATCGACGATGGAGATCGATTAACACTTCCTGAGCGATGGTTCGTTTAGCCGGGCCCACGCGTTACCTTCTACTGTAGCTGCCTATCTCCACGCCTCGATGACGCAAGTATTTATAGAGTGTTGTTTTAGATATGCTTAATTTATCTGCAATCTGTTGTGCGCTGAGACTGTCCTGTTTATAGAGTGCTTCAGCCGCGATGGTGAGTGCTTCGGCTTCTTTTTTCAAACCAGATGGACGTCCGCCACGGCGTCCGCGGGCCTTTGCCGCAGCCAGACCTGCTCGAGTTCGTTCGCGGATCAAATCTCGCTCAAATTCAGCAATAGAGGCAAACACGTTGGTGATCAAACGTCCCTGTGCCGTGGTGGTGTCCACTGGGTCGTTTAAACTTTTAAGGCCGACCTGACGCTGAGATAACTCGTTGATCAGTTCAACGAGGTGCTTGAGTGATCGACCAAGACGATCTAGTTTGTACACCACAATCACGTCCCCGGGGCGAAGCTGAGCCAACATGTCGTCCAATCCAGGGCGTGATGATTTTACGCCAGAGACAATATCTTTAAACAGCCGTTCGCATCCTTCCGCTTTCAATGCATCTTCCTGCAGATGGAAGCTCTGGTTCTTTGTACTGATCCGGCAGTAACCTATTTTCATACAACCTACCCATAGTTCACTTAACACTGTGAAGAAGTATGGTTATGAACTTTGATTTCATCAACCAGTTTGATGAACGAATTTGGGTGGAATAAACCGAACGGTTAAGTACGGCTGAAATTGTCCAATAAAACGGTCGTTTGTCTGAACTTGATGGGGGAATAATTCAACACTGAATATGATCAACTAAATTTGGCCACAACTTTATAGATTGATATAAAAAATTAGTTAATGTATAAACAAAAGTAAATTAAAAGTTAATTGACATAGGTTTGTAGTGATACGAAAAATTAACCACTTTCGCAAAGTGTTAGTAAATTGTATTAATTTAACCTTTATGTAACAAGGGTTTTTCGTATCATCAAAATTCAAAAAACTAATGTAAAGGAGATTGTATAAGGATGATTTTACGTATAATAACATTATCAATGATACTTTTTACTTGTTTTCATCCCGAAGCAGAAGAATACTCAGTAACAGATCAAGTAAAAAATTTTGATAGTCAAAAAATTGATCTCCAAGGAAATATGGGAGAAAAGTTTGATATTTCATCAGGTTCAGTAAGCTTTACCCGTAATGATGGTGATATCCCTGGCAATTTTCCGATAGAAGTAAGCTATAGGCTTAAGTATAACACTAACTTTCCCATTGTTCATGGGTGGTTAGAGGATGTGCCTAGAATATGGTTAGGCTATGCAAGAACATCATCTTTATATACATCATATCCATATACAAATGAAAACGATAGTAACTTACCTCTATCATGGAAGGTTGGTCAATATTGTAGTGGGAATGAACAATCGGCAGATTTAACATCAGATACATCAATTCAAGGCCTGAATAGAGGTTGGGCATTCTCCCAGAAAAAAATAAGTGTTCCTGGAAAAGTGAGTGACGATGAACTACTAACTCCAGATATAAATAACAGTTTATACTCTTCTGCAAAATATATAACTAAATCAAATTGGAAAGTTGAGTGTTTTTCTTCAGAAAATGGTGTTAATGGTTTTAAAGCTATTTCACCAGAGGGGTTAATATACTATTTTGACCAAATAGGTAGTTTCCCAAGCACAATAAAAGGAGGGGATGACTTACCACTTTTGAGTTATTTTCTTGGACAAACTACGACAAGCCAATATTTTTTTGGTAAACCTATAAATCCCTTCGATATGAAGTATGCAGAATACTCTCTATTTGTTAGTAAGATAGAGGATAAGTTTGGTAATTGGGTAAAATATGAATACGACCATACACAGCCATCAGATATTGATCGTGACACATATAACTATTTATCATTAAGAAAGATTATTAGTAGTGACGGTAGGGAGTTAAGTGTATCTAGAATGGGGAACGATACAATTATTAACTCTGCAGGGCGTATTTGGAAATATACAAACACTATCTTAAACCCAAATCATAGAGAGTTGCAAAGATATACTAACTTAGTAGTGATACAGCCTGATGGAAAAACCTGGACATACGATTTACATTCAACAGATGTTGAGCATGTTGGTGATTCAAGTGGACGATACACTTGTAGTAGAGCTTTTAATCCTGATGAATCTCGACTTATACCTATGGTAATTAAAAGTCCATATGGTTTAAAAATGGAGCTTACTTATAAATATATAAGGAGTGATGAATCAAATATACATACCTCAAAAGGTATAAAGCTTGATGAGAGAAGGTGTCATTATACTTATGCACTAGTGAAAAAAACGATCACATCAGATAACAACAGTGATGTATGGTCTTATGATTATTCTAACACATTAGGTGCTTTTGATATAGAAGATAATTATGGACCAAATGAGAGTTATTTAACTGGTTCCGTTCCAAGTGGAGTCAATCGTCAACATACAAAAACAGTTACAGTAAACAATCCTGATAATAGTTCATTAAAATATTTTATAAGCAGAAAATCAAGAACTTACCTCTTTGGAAGTGTTTCAGCGATAGAAGTGTATGATAAAAACACAGCTGAACCAAATAGAACAATATTTTACACCTATGATCGTAGTAGCTTCAAAGGAGTTCAAAAAGACTATTCAAAACATGAAGATTTGTTAAAATACTATCCATTGGTAAAATCGGAAACTGTTACTGAAAATCAATCTTCTTATGTGAAAAATCACACATACAATCAGTTTGATGCTGTAATAAACGAAAGAGAGTATGGCCCTTCTAATTTTGAAAAGGTAAAGATTACTGATTATTTCCATGATTTAAAGAATTGGCATCTCAATCAAATTTCAAACATAAAAATTGCAGACTCTAACACTAGCAAATCTATTGTTAGTTATATATTTAAAGAGGTAGGCCCCCAAAGTATACCTCAGGTAAGTGATGAATTAAATTATGGAAAATTAGTCAAAAGCTATACTTATCATTCTGATGGTAATGTGTTATTAACTACATTTGCTGATTCTAACAAATATACGCGACAAGAAAGCTATTACCGTGGTAAAGCACGTAAAATTACCCTTCCTTGTGCCACCACTAATGGTTGTAATACCGCAAATGGCAGTACGGCCAATACTATCGTGGCATTACTAGAGGTGAATGCTGACGGCACAACCGGCAGCGTCACTGACTTTAATGGCAATAAAACCTCATACAGTTATAACCCTGTCGGTTGGCTAACCAAGATTGATTACGCTGACCCCAAATGGACTGACAAAGTCATCAGTTATGCGATGGTGACCAGCCTAGGGGATGACATCGGCGCGACTAACGTAACAGCGGGCAGCCTACGCCAGACCATTTCCCAAGGTAATTACGAAAAACGTATTTATCATGATAGTTTACTGCGACCTATATTGACCCGCGAACTTGATACCGCGAATGCTTCAACAATACGATACCAAGTCATGGCCTATGACCATGACAATAGACAGACCTTATCCAGCTTCCCCAGTTCGGACGCTGGCAACCGTATTGGCATGGAAACCGAGTATGACGCGCTGGGCCGCATTATTAGCCAAACGCGCACCAGTGATGGCAGTGTTAGTCGGCGTGAATACCTCTCAGGTAATAAAGTGGTGGTGACGGATGGTGAAAATAACACCACCACTACAACCTATCTTGCCTTTGGTGAGCCTGCCTATGATAAGCCGACGTTAATCGAAGCGCCGGATACGGATGATATCGCCATTGACTATAACGTGTTTGAGCAGATAACCCGTATTCGTCAAGGTAGTGTTGTCGAAACGCGGATTTACGATGCCTATCAGCAGTTGTGTAAACAAATCCGCCCTGAAACGGGAATTTCGGCATTTGGTTACAATGGACAGCGCCAACAGATATGGCGTGCAGAAGGGACTGTTGGTTCAACCTTAGACTGTGATGCGGCTGCCGTACCAGCAACACATAAGACATTGCTTGCTTATGATAATTTAGGGCAGTTACGAACCGAGAACTTCCCCGATAGTACCCCAGATAAAACTTACAGTTATGATGCTAATGGTAACTTAGCGACCTTGCTGGCAGGGACTGCAAACTGGAGCTATTTGTACAATAGTTTAAATACGATTGAGAAAGAAACCCTTGCCATTGATGGTAAGCAATTTGTGCTGGACTGGGAATATAACCATCTTGGAGGATTAAGCTCCCTCACATACCCATCCGGGGCAGTGATTAACTATGCGCCCAATGCTTTGGGTCAAGCGACCAAAGCCGCCAGCTATGCGACGGGGGTGAGTTACCACCCCAATGGTCAAATTAAGCGATTTACCTATGGTAACGGCATCATTCGTGATGTGGCATTAGATAGCACCGGTCGAATAGATGTCCTAACGGATAGCAAATGGGGCTCATTGAAAAATAGCCTAGACCCCAGCTATGACTATAACGACAACCTTGTTCGCTTGATTGATGGCGTCAATTCCAGCAATAACATCAATAACCTGAGTTATGATGGGGTAGACCGGCTTAAGTCTGCCGATGGTAAGTGGGGCACTGGCCGTTACGACTATGATGGACTGGGTAACGTGCTTAGCCGTAGCCTGAATAATTCCACCATTCACTACCATTACAATGCGCTTAATCGCTTAAACAATCTTACCGGTGCCTATGCCTATGGTTACCAATACGATGCGCGCGGCAATGTGACCCACAATGGTCGCTATAGCTTGGACTATAACCTCGGTCAGCAAATGACCGCGGCGAAGGGAATGAGCTATGAGTATGATGGGCATAATCGTAGAGTTAAACAAACCAAAGCCGATGGCGCGCATTACAGTGTATACAGCCAAGCGGGACAGTTGTTATACCGTTTAGCGGCTAATGGCACAAAAACGGATGGTATCTATCTTGGTAAGCAGTTAGTGGCTGAGGTGGATAACTCCAACCTTGTGGATATTAGTTTAAGTGTTCAATGGGTATTATCGAGCACTCCATGTCCTCCTCGAATGCAGTGTCCTGAGGTTGTTGATACTTGGGTACATCAAGTGACTTGGAGTAGTACTAATGCTACTTCATGCTCAGGAACTGTCGAGAAAAGCATGAACGGTGTATATCGCGGGAGTGAGTCATTATCTGGAGTTAGTGGCAATCGATTGCTTGCAGGTGATGGTACTGTTTATCAAATAACAATGACATGCACCGGAGGCGGCGGTGAAAAAACAGTACAGGCAACAGCAAGTGGAATTGGTGGTGGGAGTGATATGTGATGAATAGAAATAAAGGATTACTCATGAGGACGTGGGCGCTTTTAAGCTTTTTATCATTGCTTTTTATCAGTGCTTCAATTCAAGCCGCAACGGTGCGTTACCAGCACACGGATATGCTTGGCTCAGTGGTGGCGGAATCGGATGCCTCGGGCAATATTATTAGCCGCAGCCAGTATGAGCCCTTTGGTAAACGCTTGGGCGGTGATAAGGAAGGGATTGGTTATACCGGTCATCTGCAAGATAAAGACTTAGGTCTGACCTATATGCAGGCCCGCTACTATGACCCGCTGATTGGTAGATTTTATGCCAATGACCCGATGGGGTTTAAGGATGTCCATAACTTTAACCGCTATGCCTATGGGAATAATAATCCTTATAGATACACTGACCCTGATGGGAAAGCTGCAGATAGTTGGTTGAACAGACCAGATGGCGTAAGTATCCAACAACACCAAGATGCCCACACTGGTGCCGCAATTATTGGTGCTGTTGTATTGACCGCTGTAGCTGCTGAGGTTTCTCCATTGGTTGCAACATCTCTAGTTGTAATGGATACTGCCTCGGTACCAACTAGTGATGGTTCTGCTGGATCGCCAACGAATGTTTCTAAGTATGAGAACATTACAAAGTCTGGATCTAAATTACCAAACTTTAAAACAGATGTTCCAAAAAGCGCATTTGAAAAAAATCTCAAAGATAATGGTTTTAGTCAATCAACATCAAAAGATGGGAGGGTAAATAATTTTACTAAAGGTGATGATAGATATTCAACGAGAGACTATTCCAAATCAACCAAAGGACCTGCTGCAGAAGTATTTAAGAAGGAAGAGCCTGTAGCCAAAATACGCTTGGGTGAAGAGGATTAGAAGATGAAAGCAATAACAAATGAAAGTGATTATGATTTAATTTACACGTATATTGAGAAAGTTATCAATAGAACAAGGACGTTACCAGATAACGTTTTCGACCCATCTTTTAAGTTCTTTTCATTTATTACGTTTGATGAATTATTAATGCCTATATTTTTTGAGTATCTTCAACAGTATTCGTTAAAAATTGGTGAGAATGGATTTTGGATAACCTCTCTAGCCCCTGACCCTAAAAAATATTATGGACACTACTTTAATTTTTTTGGAACAATTGAGTTTTTGAACACAGACACTCACAAAGATTACTTAGCTGGATTACATCATTATCCAAAAGATAGTAAAGCAGATGCAATCGCTTATAACGCTGATTTATTAATGTTTTTGTCAAAAAAATGTGATTGGGCTGTATATGGTGATAGAGATGCAGAAATTGCAATTTGTGCTTTTAAAGACATAAATAAGATGGAACTATTTAAATCTCTTTATGGGCTAGGTTTTCTAGAAGGAGTCACTGCTGCATCAGATTACGCTTATGGAGTGACAAGTAATAGCGTTTTCAAGAAAACATTCATCACTAATTACTCTTATTCCGTTACTGTCAAATAAAAGGAAAGAAAACGAAACATTGCAATTTAGGTTGTTCATAATTCTATGTCAGGTTAATTTCACAGAACGATATGGTTTTCTAAGTGCCCCTCACAATGGATTGAGAGCTGTGATAGCGTCAAATTCCAGTTTTGGATGAGATGCCTCCAGCTCTCAGAAGCCTTCAATATACTCTCGTAAAGCAGGTTGAGTAATCTGTTCTCGTTAGCAAAACAGCCCTTTTTTTGGGTTAACTTTCTGAATTGCCTATATACTGCTTCAACCGCATTTTGTGATATAAATGGCGCTGAAAACATAGTCGATGAATTTGAAATACACCGATAGCAGCGCCTATTATTGTCAGTCATCATAGAAATCTTCTGATTAAGGGGAATTTGGCTTATTGGCAATTAATGTGAGTCCACCAAGATAAATGCAAGCCCGTTGTTAGTTAATCTGCGCCCATTAGCAGTTAATCTGAGTCGGCGGATCTGCTTATTGTCAATTAATGTGAGCCCAGTTTGACGGATGTAATCGCGCCGAAGGGATTATGTGTGCAAGCTGCTACACCTAAGGATTCCTTGCTCACCAAGCAGGTCTTGTGGGGATTCGTAATCAGCTAATAACTGATCGATAAGCTGGTCTGATACTGGCATTCTTTTATTCCTTTCAAATACATGGATAGAATGCCACTTACACAGTTCTTTTTACACTCTATGAAGCCACGGCCATACTATTGAAATAATCACGTCTAGGCATTCGTCATTAAGCTGTGTCGTTACTCACTCAGAACCTGCAGATAAATTTCTGTGGTTTTGCTGTCTCTGTGCCCCATCAGTTGGTTTATCACATGCAATGGTACTGGAGGATTAGCTGTCACCAGCGCAACGGCAAAACCATGGCGTAGCCCCTTATCTGTCGCTTGCGCCCCCACAATTCCCGCTCTATCCATCACCCGTTTAATCAAGCGGTAGGCCGTGGGCAGACTCATTGACCACAAAGGTACATCTATAACAAAATCACGGCGCAATTGTGAGCGTAAACCAAACACCAGATCCAAGTGTTCAATTAAGGAAGAGGGCACAGGGATGCTCCGGAACTGAGCTTGCTTCAACCCACTTTGTTGGTCGGTTTTGTATTTCTTTAAGCTGTGGATCATAATTGTACTATCATTGATCATCACGCGCCTGGGCGTCATAGCCAAAGCTTCAGACGGACGGCAACCGCTGTAATGCAGCACATGGCAAAACATCCTATTGCTTGGCGATTCTAAGGCACTGGCATCAAGGAAGCGCCGCCGCTCTTCCGCGGTTAAATACAACCGGTCACCATCAGGCGTGAACAGGCGCATTTCAGAGGCATTATCAGAGTTTTGCATAGACTTCAATCCGTTCTCTGGGGATTTGATTGATTCATCTTAAGAGAAAAACCGCCCCAGAATAGTTGCAAATGAGACTATAGAACGGGTTTTAGGGGCTTAAGTGAATCAGTCATCCTAGAGTGATTCATTTGTTCACTTTTGAGTATTTCAGAGTTAAACTTTTAACTCAAATTAGTAAATGTTGAATTAAAATTTCTACGATTAACGGTAGTATTCAAATTTCTGTGTCATTTACTTAAGTTGTTGCCTAATCTAGCAATTCGCTGGACAGTGACGGATATAGCCTCATCTGCATAGAGTTTATCCATATCACGGTGCACCATCTCGTTCACCGGTTTTGTGTCATGTACATTCACTAGCGTCACTCCACTTTTGCCGCCACTATTCCACCTTGATGATTCACAATCAAATGCAGCTTAAAGTCATAGAACCAACCCATGGTGCCACCTCTGCACGCCAACCCCGCTAAGGTTTTATGGCGATGAATACGTAAGTTATGACACACTTTGATGCTAGTTGAATCGACAAATTCGATGCCAGTGGATTCACTTTTGAGGCTGACAAAGTAACTGCAAAGCGGCACTAAACCACTAGCCGTCACTTCATTAACTTTGCAACAGAGCATCCTAAACTGCACAAATATTAGAAGTAGTAACCAAAGTTGATGTTGATACGTTTATCCCAATCGTTACCGACTTCTGGTAGGCCAACGTGGTCGTTATTGGCGGTCGAGAAGGTCATGTTTTTACCCATGACAAAGTCAATCATGGTGTAAGTTGGGCCAGCTGAAATCGCCATACCGGTGACGTTTTGCATACTGTTGTCGTAGCTATCGTCATCAACATCAGGCGTCATTAAACCAAAGTCGTTATAAAACTTAATGCTGCCCCAATCCGTGTTAACGGTTTTGGCAATGTTGATGTTATAGGCTTGGCCTTTTGAGGCGATTTCGTACTGCCAGCTCACTACCGATACGCCAATTTTGTTGTCGTCGATAGCATCTGCAGCGTTGTATTCATACTGCATGGCTTGCATTTGTAGGTTCCAGCCGTTGTAGCTGCTGTCTAAATGCAGTGCTACAGCATAGCGGTCGCCATTATTGCCAGTTTTGCTGTTGTAGATTTGGCCGACCTGTACTGAGCCACCAAAAGTGGTTGCGCCACCTTCGTATTCGGCGGTGTAGGTTTGGCGTACGTTAAGTTGGTTGGTTTCTTCGTTATTGTATTCCGTGCCGTTGATGGTGCCGGTATACAAGTCGGTCGAATAACGCTTGTTTTCGGTTGGGCCGTATTCGGCGTTTTTATAAAACGCTAAATCTGTGTGCCAGCCGTTTTTCTCATAGGTCGCTTTTAAGCCGATATCATGGTCATCTTCAAAGCCTAAATAGTAAGGCAGGCCAAACCACCAACTGTTAGAGATGAACTCGCGGTTACCAAAGGGCACTTTGTTGATACCAAATTGCAGTTGCCAATCTGGGTCAATGTTGTAGTAGCCATAACCATACTTGATATAGTTAGTGCCTGAGGTAAAACGGTATTCCGCCGCTAAACCGAAATCGCCTTTTTTACCATCGAATTTAATCGCGGCCATATCGAAGTTAAAGTCACCGCCTTTATCTTTCGATTTTTCATCATAATCGCGATAGCCATAGTTGACGCGTACGGCACCGCCAACATTGATGCCATCTTCTTGCTCTGCGGCAAAGGCGCTAGTTTGAGATAGTGCGATAGCCGTTGCCACCATGGACAACATAAACCGAGTCGATTTTTGCATTATCAGTAACCTTAATTTATACCTAACATAACCATCAACATAATTTTAATAATGTCGAAAGTTATGATAGATAATAATGTTTATTAGTTTAAATATCAGTTATGTCCGTGAACTTGTTCCGAACTAATGTTTTCAAACATCATTTTTTCAACATGACATTCCGCACAAATATCTTTAATATTAGGTTTAAGTAAACTTGCACTTTCTGTTCCGTGTGGGTCATGGCATTTTATGCAATCCCCTTTAAAGCCTGTATGTTCTTTTTTAAATGGTCCTTGTTTTTCAATATGACATTTGAAACATGGTGTGTTTAATGCTGGTGTTTTATATGCTGGAGCCCATTTACTACCATGAGCAGCATGACAATAAGTTGAACATCCTTGGAGAATATCAGTACCTTTATCATCAACAAGACCATGATTGTATTTCATCCGAACTTGTTTTTGTAATTGTGGATGACATTCAAGACAAGACAATGTTTGCTTTTGAGTGTCAGGGATTGCATTGTCGGTATGGATATTGGTATGGCATGCTGCACAAGGCGTTGTTTCTAGAGGGAATTGATCACCATGGCAGCGCAAGCACATTTGATTCTGTAACTTAGCACTAGCATTAGCAATTTTCATGTCGCCTAAACGTAACATCGGGTTGTTTTTTGGGTTTTCGGCATGCAACCCTAACGGACCATGACAAGCTTCACATTCAATCCCAGTAGCAGGAGTGCCAATTATAGATTTATTTCCATGAACAGAACTTAAAAATCCTTGCATCGCCTTTTCATGACACTGAACACAAGTTTGTGCACCTTTTTTGGAGTATTGAGCTTGTGATAGTTTTTTTATAAATAAATCATCAATAGTTCTAGCCATTAGCATATCACTCTGTAAAAAACAGAATAGAAACAGAATGGAAACAGAAAGTTTCATGATATCTCCTTGTTAAATATTAAATTATATGGTTTTCTAGAAAATATTTATTTTAAAAGCCTAAAATACACGTCGCTAATTCTGCTTGAAGACATGTAGCTTGCAATACATATAACCACTTGCAATGATTAAATTTTTAATTATTCAGTGCATGTATTCAAATTGATTTTAATTACTGAATCAAACAAAGAGCAAGACAATATATCAAAAAAGTAAACAATCCGTTTTCATAGAAAGCAACTTGGTTTTTCTCTAGAATTTTGGAGTTTTTATACATTCATCTCATTTGTTATGATAATAGCGCTTCATGTTCAAGATTTTGTTTATCTTGATGATGTACATATCGCTTGATGACTTTTTTATTACTTCTTAAACATGTCATGGAAATCTGTAATCATTTATACTTTTTGTAGTGAATAAGAAGTATTGTTTTTGTGCAAACATTATTCAAAACAAATGTCTCAACAACATACGGAATCTGTCTTGGTTAAAACCTTAAAACATATGAAGATACATTAACAAGGCGTGTTACCAATTCATAAATTAATTACCGATATTTCGTGTATTTGTACGCAACTGTAAACGATGCATAATTAGCTGTTTAGATAAACGCTCGATCATTGAACAAATTGATTTAGAAATATTACTAAGCTCTTGATTATCCATGTGTTTTTTTCACCAAACCTCAGCTAAGGCAAAAATAAGTTGTTCAGATTGACTTAGAGATTGATGTGATAATTCTCTGATAAATAGAACTCTACAGCACTCAAAAAAACAATGCAGCACCATATTATCAGGCAATTTCTGCTCACTCATTGCTTTATCGAGAACTAGCCATTGTGGCTGACCTTCAATAAAAATAACCGCAGACATCATATTAGTGACTGACGCTAATGACGTACCGCCACAACATAAGTCGTGAATATTTTCACAAGCAGCCAAACTCAATTGAAGTCGATAGGCAAGCTGGGCTTTTAACCATTGATGACTCACTGCTGTCACAAACGTCATGAGCGAACCTTTAGCGATAGAGCTTTACTGGTTGAGGTATCACGTTAAACTTCGTACCTAAATGTGCAAAAAACACTTGAGCAAGCATCGATATGCCACGATAAAAATCAGTATTTGCATGAAGTTCAGCTAACGCCAAACAGCGTCCCGCCCAAGGTAAAGTATGTTGTTGCAACAATAGCGTGCAGACTCGCACCTTTTGTGTGTCATTGGGATTTAACGCTAATTCATCAAACAAGTATTGCAACACTAATAAAATCAAACCTAAATGGTCTACGGGTTCATTTCGCTTCAGAGATAATTCGATATCATGGGTGTTATAAAAGCTAACCAGATTTTGAGTCGAAGCTTCATTCAATAACTGGCCCTCACTGGTGTATACCGATCCCCAGGGGGCAGCTTTAGGATCGCCAGGGCCAAAAAATAACTGCCCATAATCTAATTGAAGCTCGATTAATTGCGATTCATCGTCCTGCCATTGAGCCAAATAGCTACTTAGCAAAGCTTTTCCTGATTGCTCACCTGGCGAGAGTTCAAGCTCTGGCCACTGTGTGGCTAACTCATCTCGCTTAAATTGTGTCAGTAACGGCATGTTAGGATACGAGTACAGGATGTTATGCAGCACTTTGGCGATTGCACCCCAAGTTTGGTAATCACCCGTGTTGATTGTTGGCATAGTGTTCCTTTACAAACGAAGAAAAATGAGGGGGCTAAGCCTAAGCCCCCCCATTCTTATTATTACACTTCAGCAGGGTTTAATAATTGCCCACTACCACCAACTGGTTGACCATTTCGATTGGCCTTGATAATCAAATTTGGTGAAGTAATTGAGGGCGATGGTAAGGGTGCAATATGACCATCACCCTCTCCATATTTCGCTCGTAAATTATCCATAGTGTCAAAGTCGAGTGCCCGTAAAGGACACGAATCAACGCAAATAGGCTTTTTACCTTCCGCGAGTCTATCGCTGCAACCATCACATTTGGTCATCACCTTTCGCTCGATATCCAGCTGTGGTGCATCATATGGGCAGGCTCTCGCGCAGCTTTCACAACCAATACAAAGTTCAGTGGCAACTTGGACTAAGCCATCTTCACGGCGCTTATGCATTGCACCTGTTGGACAGGCTTTAACACACACAGGCTCGCTGCAATGGTTACAACCAATAGACATGTAGTAGGCAAAGACATTTTGTTCAAAACTACCATCGACGTTTTGCGACCAATTGCCACCACCATATTCATAAACACGGCGCCAAATAATACCGGGCAAATTAGCGACACCATTATTCATCACATCATCTTTCGCGCGAACCAAGCCCGTCATGCGGTCCTTACAGGCAATATGACAAGTTTTACAGCCAGTACATTTGCTGCTATCGAAATAGAAACCATATTGTGTTTGTTGAGTCATTTTCATCTACCCCTTATGCCTTGACGATCTGCACACGATTGGTGTGTTGTGGGTTTCCCTTTGCTAAAGGGCTTGGCTGGTAACGAGTTAACGTATTAATACAGCCACCAACATCGATTGGGTGTCCGCTCCTTCCAATCCGGGCGATATCAGGTTGATACCAAGCGCCCTGGCCTAAAGCCACAACACCTGGAGCAACCCTTGGGGTAATGCGTACAGGTAATTCAACTGTGCCACGCTCGTTCCACATCTGTACTTTATCGCCGCTTCTTAAACCACGACCTAAGGCATCAGTTGGGTTCATCCATACTGCATCTTCTGCGGCTTCGCGCAGCCACGGCACGTTATGATAACTTGAGTGTGTACGCCCCTTGGTGTGATAACCCGCAAGCTGCAGAGGATAATCATCCTTAGTATCTTCATCCTCATAACCATCCCATGTGGGTTGATACATAGGGATTGCAGTGATGTAATCGCCTTTAACATTAGGATTAAAGATCCAGTCTTTACCCTTTTGCGCCATCGACAGTGAGTAAATCTCTATCTTACCGGATGGTGTGCTCACCGCTTTACCACCATTGATATAGCTATCGAGTGCAAGTACTGGCGTCTTACTAAACGCACGGAACACACCAATCTTTTGTGCTTCAGCGTAACTATTAGGGAAGGTAGGTTGAGCATTGGTATTTGCGCTGTTTGTGGAGGTCATTCGACTCTAACCAAGTGGTATCGGGCAGTAAGATGTCTGCATAACGTGCGCTCGGTGTCATCCAGCAATCACACACGACAATAAGCTCACATTTGCTGTCATCTTCGAGGATTTTAGCGGTACCGTTACAGTCGGAATGTTGATTAATTAAAATATTACTATTAAGCGCAAATACTGCTTTAGTATCCGCGCCAAGCGGAGTATCTAGATCTGCGGTACCACGAAGTCCATCTTTACGGGCGGTCATTTCATGGCCACGCTCAATCGCTTCTGACCACATAAAGCACGAAATAGATTCTTTAACAGGATTACTACCGCCGCTCATACCTGCACGGTTTAAACTGCCTTGATAAGGTAGTGCGCCGTTGCTTACGCCTGACTGCCCTACTTTTCCGGTTAGGAATGAAAGCATATAGCAAGCACGCATGGCTTGTTCACCATTAGCGTGACGATTTATCGCAGCACCAGTCACAATAAACGGTGCTTTAGCATTCATAATCTTGCTAGCGACAGATTTAATATTTGCTTCTGATATTCCGCAGATTTTAGCTGCCCAGGCGGGGGTTCTTGGGCCATTATCGACAAACTTACCTTCACCAAGAATGTAGTTGCGATAGTTGTCTTCAACGTCGATATAAGGCAAATATTGAGTCTTTTTAGGATCGCCACTTGCGGTAAATTCAGCGACAAGCTTTTCAAGAGAGGCCTTGTCAAATCCAACGCAGTACTTATCTAAAAATGCCTTGGAATGCGTATCAACCCATCCAGAGCTAATCATTTCATAGGCAATCGCTTCTGCAAATGCCGCATCGGTTCCTGGTCTAATCGGTAACCATTGGCTTTCTTTACCCGCCATTGAGTCCGTATAACGTGGGTCCACCATAATCACTTCAAGGTTAGCATTCGCCTCAAGTGCTTTTAAGAAATCATATCCTTCACCCGACCCACTTTGACGCATTTCACTTGGGTTGTAGCCAATACCGAGGAACAGGTCACTATCGTATAACGCCGTTAAAGAAGAACCCGATGTACTGCTAAAACCTGTCGCAGCTGCTGCATCAATTTGTTGTGCCCAAGAGTAGTTGTTATAAAACTGAAGAAATCCACCGTTCAGATTGAGCACACGATCAAAACACGCTGAGCTAGCAAACCCATAATAAGCCCCTGTTCCATATATCTTTAAAATCGACTTATTACCGTAACTACTGGCGATACGTTGAATTTCACTCGCAATCGTTGAAGCAGCCTCATCCCATGATATTGGCACAAACTTCGCTTCCCCACGCTTACCAACACGCTTCATAGGTGTACGTAAACGATCAGGAGCATAAGTACGGCTACGCAGCGAACGTCCTCGGGCACACGCTCGGATCTGGTGGTTGCCGTATTCATCGCTAGTTTCATGATCAGCTTCAATACGGGTAATGATGCCATCACGACTAAATACTTTGATGGGGC
Source organism: Shewanella cutis (assembly GCF_022410515.1). Taxonomy (GTDB): domain Bacteria; phylum Pseudomonadota; class Gammaproteobacteria; order Enterobacterales; family Shewanellaceae; genus Shewanella; species Shewanella cutis. The sequence continues at coordinate 103,843 of NZ_JACSDI010000023.1, forward strand.
AATTTGAACCACAGTTAACCAAACAAGATGACCAAGTTTGTACTTCATCGCCTACTGGTGGCTTAGGTGGCACCACATTCACATCACTTGAACCCGAGTTACAGCCAGTGACCGTTGCTGCACAGCCCATGGCTGCACTCATTTTTAGAAAACTTCTGCGTTCCATTGTCTTTACCTCTTATCAATCAAGGCAGCAGGTAGCTGAAGGTAAACATCAGCAAGTGCGCGTTGTAGTTATGGTTTAAGTCGCCTAGGGTGATTAACCCAGGAATGCTATTGACTGCGGATTGGCTATAGTCAGTGTCGTAATAACGCTCGTACTGATAACTTAACTTGAGCCCCATACGCTCACTCAGAGCGTAGCGACCATAGAGCTCGACACTGTGGTTATAGGAGTAGTAATCACCGTATGGCTGGACCTCGTTATAGGTGATTAAGGTATCGCTTGCGGAGTTGGAGAATTGATAATTCCCACCAAGTGTCAGCCTGTCATCCAATAGACCGCTATAGGTAAACCCTGCACCTAAATTGAT
>NZ_JACSDI010000024.1 GCF_022410515.1 Shewanella cutis
AGTGTATGACTGGGCTTTTTTATGCCATCAAATGCACTATGGCCAGCTGTTTGGCAATAACCGCCTACTTAGGGTTTTTCTCAAAACGGGCTAACAAGCTTGAGGTGTCCCAGCGATTGCCGCCCATGGCTTGAACTTCTGAGTAAAACTGATCCACAAGCGCGGTTAAGGGTAAGTGCGAACCATTGCGACGAGCCTCTTCTAGGGCAATGCCTAAATCCTTACGCATCCAATCGACGGCAAAACCAAAATCATAGCTTTGGCCCCACATGGTCTTGTAGCGATTTTCCATCTGCCAGCTTTGCGCTGCACCTTTACTGATCACTTCCACCACTTTTTCACCGTCAAGACCGGCCTTCCGAGCAAATTGCAGCGCTTCGGCAAGGCCTTGAACCACACCTGCAATACAAATTTGGTTGACCATCTTAGTGAGCTGCCCAGCGCCCACTTCACCTAAACGCTCAGCGCAGCGCGCAAACGCCTCGATAACGGGCTTAACACGCTCGAACACGGCTTGCTCACCACCAACCATAACCGTGAGCACACCATTTTCAGCCCCAGCTTGTCCGCCAGACACGGGAGCATCGAGAAAATCTATGCCCTTCTCACCTAGCACTTTATGTAACTCGCGGGCCACATCGGCAGACGCAGTGGTATGGTCAACCAGCACCGCGCCCTGCGCCATACCATGGATCACCCCATCATCCCCTAACACCACTTCACGTAGATCGTTATCATTGCCCACACAAGTAAATACAATATCTTGACCTATTGCTGCCTCTTTAGGCGTTGGGCAGCAGCGACCGCCATAGGTATCGACCCAAGTTTGTGCCTTAGCAAAAGTCCGGTTATACACTGTGACCTCATGGCCCTTGTTGAGTAAGTGTCTTGCCATGGGGTAACCCATTACGCCTAAACCAATAAATGCGACTTTTGCCATAAGGAATTCCTTTATTTGATAAACAAGATGAAACGTTTCACACCGCACATTTGCCCTGCGTTCATTAACACCAGTCAATTGACAATACTGAATTGGCAACAATGGAATAACGACACGCAGGATGCGTGCCTATGTTACTCCGAGAAAGACCCGACCTAAACTAAAAAAATGCGAGCAAGTGTTTCAACTTAAAGGGCCTATGTGTAGATAAAACGCTGGCGGCAGTGTAGCACTCGCTTAGGAAAGCGTCAGAGCAAAAACGCCCTTAACAACAAACGCAGTGTTCGACAAAAACAACAAAGGCGCACACCGGCGCCTTTATTTCTATAACTAACCCAAATCACTTTTGTACGTGGGCTTCCATTTCAGCGCCAATTTTCTTGCGCATTTCCATTAAGCGCAGTGCGGAATCACGCAGATGAATATCATACTCAGTCTGCGGCACCCATTCAGGTACGGGTGTAGGTTGACCATTTTCATCCACGGCAACCATGATGACGATACAGTGAGTGGTGAGATGGCGCTCTGACACCTTAGGATCCCCTGCCCGTACATCAATACCAATATGCATAGAGGTCTTGCCGGTATAAATCACCTTAGCGCTGACTTCGACTATATTTCCCACGAGGATAGGCTGAACAAATCGAATTCCACCCGCATAGGCTGTAATACAATATTTACCACTCCAGCCCGCAGCACAGGCATAAGCCGCAAGGTCAATCCATTTCATCACAGCGCCACCGTGAACCTTACCACCAAAATTCACATCTGCGGGTTCTGACAAAAATCTCAGGGTAATTTGTCTATCGATACCAGCCATATAACCTCAACTTATTCAGCCACTGTGGCTCAATGATTTTGCAATAAGTTGAGTTTACGATAGAAATGCGCAATAGCGTAAAGATAATTACGATTGTCCCTGTGAAGAGAACCGATTTAGCCAAAGTAGCTTATCAGCCCACAAGAAAGCAATAATCCCGGCAAGGCAAGGCGATACAACCACAACTGTAACTGGCTGTTAACAAAGCGTGTTCCTTTACCCAAAGTGTACAATCCAAGACCAAGCAGAAAGAGCACCATGACTTCGAATCCAGACGACATTTGATTCGTACCAGCAACACTAATGGCGGTGACTAACAAAGCGAACCAGACCACAACATAGGCCGCAATGGCAAAAGTAAACGTCTTCATGCCAATATTCAGATTAGGATGCCAAACCTTAGACTCACCACGAATAAGTTCGGTCAGATTAGCGGTAACAGCCCCAACAATCGGCACGAGAGGAATAACGATAGGGTTTAACATGACAGGCTTCCTTTGAAACGGGGTATTACTGTCATTATCGGCGGCAAACTGGATTAAACAAGCTTGATGAACAAAGGTTAACTATTTGGATATCAGCAGGTTAGAAAGTGATATCCGGCATAATTCGGCATAAAGAAATGCGCCCAAAGGCGCATTTCTTTATCGGCAAACAGTCGTTTAGGCTTTTTTAAACAGCAATGAACCGTTAGTGCCACCAAAGCCGAAGGAGTTACATAGAGCATAATCCAACTTCACATCGCGAGCAGTGTGCGCCACGAAGTCTAAATCACAACCTTCGTCAGGATTATCAAGGTTGATGGTCGGTGGTACCGCTTGATCGCGCAGCGCAAGCAGAGTGAAAATCGCTTCTACTGCACCCGCAGCGCCCAACAAGTGACCCGTCATAGACTTAGTCGAGCTGACAAGCAGGTTGTAGGCATGATCGCCAAACACAGATTTCACCGCTGCCGCTTCCGCTTTATCACCCGCAGGTGTTGAGGTACCGTGGGCATTGATATAACCAATTTTCTCAAATGGCAGCTTAGCATCATTCAGCGCATTGACCATAGCCGCTGCAGCGCCCGCGCCATCACTTGGTGGCGATGTCATATGGAAAGCATCACCGCTCATACCAAAGCCGACGAGTTCACCATAAATGGTCGCACCCCGCGCCTTAGCGTGCTCGTATTCTTCCATCACCATGACGCCCGCGCCATCACCGATGACAAAACCATCACGGTCTTTATCCCATGGACGACTCGCTGCGGTTGGATCATCATTGCGGGTCGACAATGCTTTAGCCGCGCCAAAACCACCCACGCCTAATGGACAAGTGACATCTTCCGCCCCACCAGCGACCATCACGTCAGCATCGCCATAGGCGATAGTACGCGCCGCAAAACCGATATTGTGCACACCTGTAGTACAGGCGGTAGTAACGGCAAAGTTAGGGCCTGTCATACCGTACATAATCGATAAATGGCCAGCAATCATATTGATGATGGTGCTTGGCACGAAGAAAGGTGAAATTTTACGAGGGCCACCGCTTAATAGTGCGCTGTGGTTTTGTTCGATTAACCACATGCCTCCCATGCCCGCACCGATAGCGGTACCAACGCGGCCAGGGTTTACTTTGCTCATATCCAGACCCGAGTCTTGGATAGCTTGAATGCCTGCAGCCATACCATACTGAATAAAGAGGTCCATCTTACGGGCGTCTTTCTTGGTTAAGTACTGCTCAACATCGAAATCTTTTACAGAACCACTGAAACGAGTGGTGAATTCGCTGGCATCAAATTTGGTTATGGGCGCAATCCCACTCTTACCCGAAAGCAGGGCTTTCCAAGTTGTGTCGACAGTATTGCCCACGGGCGTTACTAACCCTAAACCGGTTACCACTACACGACGTTTAGACACGGCAGTCACCTTTTGAATGCTAAATAGATTAAGTTATGACAGACAAATGCGGTTCTATCATTTAAAAGTCTTCGCCAATCTGCGGCGAGCATCTCATGGACAAATGCTGCACAGCTTCCAGAGACGATTGAATGGCACAATTGCAGAATTAGGCGGGGCTAAAACAAAAACAGGCGGCATATATGCCGCCTGTTCTCTAGAATTCAGAATTACTGATTCTTAGAAACGTAATCGATCGCTGCTTGAACAGTAGTGATCTTCTCAGCTTCTTCATCAGGGATCTCGGTATCAAACTCTTCTTCCAGAGCCATAACCAACTCAACAGTGTCCAGAGAATCTGCACCCAGATCGTCAACGAAAGATGCCGCTGGTTTAACGTCTTCTTCTTTAACGCCCAGTTGCTCTACAATGATTTTCTTTACACGTTCTTCGATGTTGCTCATTAGTTTTCTTTCCTATTCAAATTACGCACTTGCGTAAGATTGCGAGTAGTTTATTAGATTTGGCTGACAATGCAAGCTTAGTTTTCGTGGTCTAACCACGAAATTTAGCGACCAATTGATACAGATCACTACTCAGTTGCGACAGTATCCCTGCCATCCGCCCTTAAACCATGTACATTCCGCCATTCACATGCAAAGTCTCGCCTGTGATATAAGCGGCAGAATCCGACGCTAAAAAGAGCACTGCATTGGCAATTTCTTGCGCTTGCCCTAATCGTTCCATCGGAACCTGAGACATGATAGCTTTTTGCTGATCTTCGGTCAGCTCATCAGTCATATCGGTCTGGATAAATCCAGGAGCGATAGCATTAACTGTAATTTGACGAGATGCAACCTCTCTTGCAAGAGATTTTGTAAATCCGATCAAACCAGCCTTTGCTGCCGAGTAGTTAACTTGACCTGCATTGCCCATAGTGCCTACCACTGAACCGATATTGATGATCCGGCCAAAGCGCTTTTTCATCATGGTACGCATCACAGGTTTTGATAGTCTGAACAATGATGTCAGGTTGGTATCGATGATATCGTTCCATTCATCATCTTTCATTCGCATCAGCAAGTTATCACGGGTGATACCCGCGTTATTGACTAGAATATCAACATCTCCCGCTTTTTCTTTGATCGAGTCGAATAAATCGGTGACGGATTGACTATCGGTAACATTAAGCACTAAACCAAAACCTTTGTCACCCAGATATTCTTGAATTGCTGCGGCGCCCTTCTCACTTGTGGCAGTTCCTATTACAACCGCACCCGCTTCGACTAAGGTTTCGGCAATCGCGCGACCAATACCACGGCTCGCACCTGTCACTAAGGCAACTTTGCCCGCTAAACTCAGATTGATACTCATAAAAACTCCTTATTCAGTTAACGCAGCAAGGGATGCAACATCGTTAACTGCTTGGGCAGAAAGCGATTTATTAATGCGTTTTGTAAGACCCGTCAGCACTTTACCTGGGCCGCACTCAACTAATTGGGTTATGCCTTTTTCCGCCATTAATTCAACGGTTTCGCTCCAACGCACTGGGCAATAGAGTTGGCGCACCAGCGCATCTTTAATGTCGGCTACCGCAGTTGGCGATGCCACATCCACGTTATTGATAACGGTGATGCTTGGCGCATTAAACTGCACATCGTTTAAGGCAAGGGCTAATTTATCAGCGGCAGGTTTCATTAATGCGCAGTGTGATGGCACGCTGACAGGCAGCGCCACCGCCATTTTGGCGCCAGATGCTTTACATGCAGCCGCTGCACGTTCAACTGCGTCTTTTTGACCTGCGATAACTACTTGGCCAGGGCTATTGAAGTTAACTGGGCTTACCACTTCGCCTTGGGCGGCCTCAGTGCAAGCATTGGCAATGCCGTCATTGTCAAGGCCAATAATCGCATACATAGCGCCTGTACCTGCAGGCACGGCTTGTTGCATCAGTTGACCACGCAGCTCTACTAATTTAATTGCATCTTTAAAGCCGATGACACCAGCACAGACTAATGCAGAATACTCACCGAGGCTGTGACCCGCTAACATTGTAGGCATGGCCTTGCCTGAGGCGACATAAGCGCGCCAAATGGCAACACTTGCCGCTAATAATGCAGGTTGGGTTTTATCCGTTTCGTTTAAGGTTTCTACTGGACCATCTTGTACTAACGCCCATAGGTCATATCCTAAAACCTCACTCGCCTCAGCAAAGGTTTGTCCCACAATGGGTTGTGCTACAGCAAGTTCGGCTAACATGCCTAGCGCCTGTGAACCTTGTCCAGGGAATACAAAAGCTACATTTTCCATATCAAATTACCTATGGCGAACTTAATTTATTGAACACTAAACCGTTATCTTGGACAACAAACCAAGATAACGATAGTTAGGAATTTAGTCGTATCCAGATACGGTTAAAAACGGACGAGCGCACTGCCCCACGCAAAACCGGCACCGAAGGCTTCGAGCAGCAATAGCTGACCACGTTGGATCCGGCCATCACGAACGGCTTCATCCAAGGCAATCGGCACCGATGCAGCTGAGGTGTTACCGTGCTTAGCCAGTGTTAACACCACTTTATCTAAGCTCATATCGAGTTTCTTCGCCGTGGCATTAATAATGCGGAAATTCGCTTGATGCGGCACCAACCAGTCGATCTCCGACTTGTCGATATTATTAAGGCGTAATGTTTCAGTCACGACATGGGATAACTGCGTGACAGCCACTTTAAACACATCATTGCCTTTCATGGTCATAAACCCTACCGCTTCGGAGGTTTCTCCCTGACGCGGTGGAAAAGCACATTTCAGCAAGTCACCTTGACGACCATCAGCATAAATATGGGTAGAGATAATCCCAGGCTCATCGGAAGCGCCGATAATCGCCGCGCCCGCTCCATCACCAAACAGAATAATGGTGGTGCGATCTTCTGGTTCGCATAGGCGGGACAATACATCTGCACCAATGACAAGCACTTTTTTCGCGGTACCATTTTTAACGAATTGGTCTGCCACGGATAAGGCATAAACAAAACCTGAGCAGGCTGCCGCAATATCGAAGGCCGGAATGGTATGAACGCCAAGCATCGCTTGAATTTCGCATGCCGCTGCTGGGAATGCATTTGCCGCACTGGTGGTGCCACAAATGATCATATCTAACTCTGATGCTTCTATGCCGGCCATCTCGAGCGCATTTAATGCCGCCAGATAACCCATAGTTGAGACTGTTTCATCTTGCGCCGCAATGCGACGTTCTGAAATACCAGTGCGTTCCACAATCCATTGGTCACTGGTTTCCACCATTTTTTCCAAATCTTGATTACTACGCACCTGCACCGGTAGGTAACTACCAGTTCCGAGAATTTTTGTATGCATAAGGAGGAATCAGTTATTTATATCTAAAAGAATCGACTCCAAACGATCTTTTATCATTTCGGGGAGTCGACGTTGCGCTTCAGTCACTGCCAAACTAATTGCTTGTAAATAAGCAGCTTCATCCGCATTTCCATGGCTCTTTACAACTATGCCGCGCAATCCTATCAGACTTGCACCATTATAGTGGTCGGGGTTCATCTGGCTGAGGACCGCCTGAATGCGAGGGGCGATGAGTTTTGCCAAAAAACGCACGAAGAAACCTTGGGTTAGGCCCCGTTTTAACTGATGTACCAATAGTTTGGCAATGCCTTCAGAGGTTTTGAGCGTGATGTTACCCACAAAACCATCACAAACGATCACATCCACATTCCCTGAATAAATTTCATCACCTTCAATAAAGCCGGTGTAATTAACCTGTTCGGTGTTTTGGAGTATTTGCGCCGCCTGTTGCACCTGATCGTTGCCTTTGATTTCTTCTGTGCCCACATTTAGCAGCGCCACTTTCGGACGGGATTTCTTATCCACCGCTTCACACAGCACTGAGCCCATCACGGCAAATTGGAAAAGTGTTTCTGAATCGCAGGAAATATTGGCACCTAAGTCCAATAAATAAACTGGCTTTTGCGTCACTGAAGGTAAACAACTGACCAATGCAGGCCTGTCCACTCCGGGCAAGGTTTTTAACAACACCTTAGCCATCGCCATTAACGCACCGGTATTTCCCGCACTCACGCACGCAGCAGCGCGTCCATCTCGCACCAGTTCAATCGATAAGCGCATCGAACTATTTTTACGGGTGCGCAAAGCATGCACGGGCCTGTCAGACATGCTCACCACTTCATCGGTGTGAATGACTTGAATACGGGAGAGTAACTCTTGTTCTGCTTGGTGCAGATAGACATCTATTTCAGTCTTATCACCGACTAAAATGATTTTAAGGGAATAATGAGATTTTAGTGCCCGCAAAGCTGCAGGCACTGTGACGTGGGGGCCATGATCGCCGCCCATCGCATCTAACGCGAGCGTCAGACTCGTCATTAGGAAACCAACAAATTACTTGTTGATTACCTTTTTACCGCGATAGAAACCATCAGCAGTCACGTTGTGACGCATATGGACTTCACCGCTGGTAGCGTCTACAGACAGCTGAGCAGTGCTCAGTGCGTCATGTGAACGGCGCATACCGCGCTTTGAACGAGATTTTTTATTCTGTTGTACAGCCATTGGCCCTGTCTCCTAGATTACTTGCTCTTCAGTTTTTCTAACACTGCAAACGGATTTGGACGCTCCTCTTGAGCGGGTTCGATCTCGCCTACAACTATGTCCATGGATCCGATATTGCAATCAGTCTCTTCATGCATCGGAATAATAGGCATAGCGACTATCAATTCATCTTCGATCAATTGATGCAGACGTACTTCGCCAATCTCATTGCACTCAATTGGGTCATACGCATCCGGGAGCTCATCGATTTCTGCCTTAGTCCGGCATGGACCGAAGCAAAACTCGACCGTAACCTCAGTGGTAAATAGCGCCATGCAACGTTGACAAACCAGAGTGAGCTCCGTCACAGCCTTCCCTTTCAGGTAGACTATCCCCTGCAAATCTACGCCACATTCAATCGACACTGCCACATCGGAACAGTCGCCGGCACATAACTCATTTAATCTTTTCAATTGCTGCCCTGGCACTATCCCCTCATAGGTAGAACGGCTCGAGGCGGCGCGAATAGGATCAATTGAAACCGGTATCTTTACTGTTTGCATAAGGCGCGCATATTATAGTTTGAAAACGCTAGAGTCAAAGAAAAATTTCTTACTTAAGTCCCAGTTTGCAACTTAAGCGATTCTCTAGCCCCAACATTGAATTAACGGAAGCGAAATTTTACCCAAGCAGGGGGCGGCACACAAGCGCTAGCCGTCTAAAATAGCCGCATTCACCGAAAGAATCCTTAATTACCTTCCTAAAGTAACTGCTTCTGTTACCACGGCTTGCATTCAATCATCCAGATTGGCGACAATAAGTGAAGTTTTCTAATGGATTATTAATGATGGCACCACAGTTAATCCTCGCCTCCACCTCTGTATATCGGCAAACACTACTACATAAATTAGGCTTACCATTTGAATACTGCGATCCTAATATTGATGAAACCCCAATAGCAAATGAGTCAGCCCAAGCCTTAGTTTTACGGTTAGCGCAGGCCAAAGCGGAGGCTGGTGCAAAATATTTTCCCGATGGACTGATTATTGGCTCCGACCAAGTCGCAGTGATTGATAGCAAGATCATAGGTAAACCATTAAATCGCGACAATGCCATTCAGCAGCTAAGCCAAGCTTCAGGCAAAACCATTACCTTTTACACAGGGCTTGCACTTTATAATGCTCAAACGGGTGAAATAAATGCTCAAGTAGAACCTTTTACAGTGCATTTTAGACACCTAGCAGCATCACAAATCTGTGCTTATGTGGATAAAGAGCAACCGTTTTACTGTGCTGGCAGTTTCAAAAGTGAAGGTTTAGGCATTGCCCTCTTTAGTCGTTTAGAGGGACGAGATCCTAATACCCTTGTAGGATTGCCTTTGATCCTGCTGACAGAAATGTTGCTCAGCCAAGGCATTGATGTATTAGCTTAATGATTATAAAAGCCGTTATAAAAATAACGGCCTTTTAAATAAGCGATGTAAGATTAACGACAACCGTAACGAGATTTTCAGTTGAAAGGGATTATGGTGCAAGCATTAAGCATTGGCAGAAAGCACGTTTATGTTCGCCACTTTTCTGTCTTGTAACTTTCGTGTCTTATAAATGCAGAAAGAGCTGCTGCGGTGAATCAATCAGTGCTATCGGCTTAGCTTGTTGTAATACCGCCTCACTATGGGCGCCATAGGTCACACCGATACTATCAATCCCTGCATTCGTGGCCATGGTTAAATCTAGTAAAGAGTCACCGACCATCAATGCACGCTCGGGCTGAATTTGTAATTCCTGCAACAGACTTAAGATCATTTCTGGGTGGGGCTTACTGGGGGCTTCATCGGCACAGCGGGAGGCAATAAAGTAATGTCCTAACCCTGATTGTTCCCATACTCGGTTAAGCCCAGCCCTAGCCTTGCCCGTAGCAACAGCAAGTTGGTATCCTGCCATTGTTAATGATTCAAGTAATTGTGGCGCTTGGTCAAAGATTGGCGTTGGCGTTGCATCAAGGTGCAAGTACTGCGTCTTAAATTCGGCGCGCATCGTGATGTAACACGCTTCAGTACCGGTGCATATAATGGAAGATGTACTAACGGGTATATCCAGCTCAAGAGACGCAGATAATCGTGGCGGTGAAGATAGTAACCCACAAGGAAATAACATTTGAAGTGCTTGCGTCATCGACAAGCCAATCACATTACGAATATCCGTCTCTGAGGGGACAGGAAGCGCCAGTGCCCTAGCCATATTCTCTATGCAAATAATGATTTTGCCGATGGAATCCATCAAAGTGCCATCCCAATCAAAAATCACTAAATCATATTTATGCAGGGTAGAATGGTTGGCAGCCTTCATGCTTCAGGGTTATCCACGGGTATATAGAGAGGAGCGGGAATTAAACCCGCTTTAACTTATTCAACAATTGCTGCAGATTATCATCCAGTGGTGCAGAAACCCGCATCACTTCATCGTTTTCAGGATGGATAAACATTAATTCTGCCGCATGTAAAAACAATCTGCTCAAGCCTAGGGAACGCATACTGTCATCGAAAGCTTGCTCGCTGTACTTATCATCACAGGCAATAGGATGCCCCGCATATTGACAATGTACGCGAATTTGATGGGTACGCCCCGTGACCGGACTCGCCTGCACCAATGTACAACCTTGATAACGCTGCACAATTTTAAAACGCGTTTCTGATGGTTTGCCTTCTGCATTGACTCGCACAATGCGCTCACCGGATTTAAGTGTCAGCTTTAATAAAGATTGTTTGACCACTTTATCCTGCGCCGACCACTCCCCCTTAACTAAAGCTAAGTAATCCTTCTGCATTTTTTTATAACGCAGTTGATCGTGCATATGTTTAAGCGCACTGCGTTTTTTAGCAACTAACAGTACGCCAGAGGTATCTTTATCGAGGCGATGAACTAATTCTAAAAACTTCTGTTGTGGACGTAAGGAGCGCAGCGCTTCAATCACACCATAATCAACACCACTGCCACCATGCACAGCGATACCTGCAGGTTTATTCAATACAATTAGATGATTGTCTTCATGCAGAATACGATCTTCGAGCTGTGACACTTTACTCAAATTTGCAGATGGTGCGGTGCGATTATCCGGTTCAGCTATTCTCACGGGGGGCACACGTACCACATCACCGATTTGTAATTTATATTCTGGCTTAATACGTTTTTTATTCACTCGTACTTCGCCCTTACGGACGATACGGTAAATCATGCTCTTAGGTACACCTTTGAGCGCGGTGATTAAAAAATTATCAATTCGTTGGTCGAGGTGGTCTTCGTCAATCGTGATTAACTGCACCTGTTGCTGTGGAGATTCTGTATTCATGATGTGCCATCTACTTATAACGGCGGTCATTGTACAACAACTCACAAGAATTGTGCCTTTCCATTGCTGAATTTTTTGATTATTGCTATATTTCACCAGCGATTAGGGATAAGCCGTGAATAAAGTGTTCACAAAGTCCCTGTCCCAAGTGAAAAGCTTTATAGATCAAAAAAGATTTTCTTGATAGCAACTCATTGATTTGCAGATCGTATACTGAGTAAAAATACCACAAATGCGTTTTTTACGATTAAATCGAGAATCTCACCTTACTTTAACAAGGTTTATCGAAAGTTTTTCTCACCGATTTCGAAATATATTTTAACTTGTCGTCAGACAAACCGATTCGACTTGGGCATTACCGGAACGAAATTAAAGAATTTATGGGGTTGGTTGATGTTTTACAACGAATTCCTTGTTTTTGTAATCATTAAAAAATAAGCCATAAATAGGATGCGACACGCAGCGACTGCGTCTAACAGCAATGCGCACCTTGCCTAGCTCACCAGCCGAGAGGCTTTGTTCACCACAGCTAGGCCCGTAATGCAACGAAACGCGATTGTTTGATGACCTCTATTTAAAGAAGAATGACGTCATCATGAAACGTATGTTAATTAATGCAACTCAATCAGAAGAGTTGCGTGTTGCCCTCGTTGACGGGCAACAACTGTACGACCTCGATATTGAAAGTCCTGGTCATGAGCAAAAAAAATCTAATATTTACAAGGGTAAGATCACCCGCGTAGAACCCTCTTTAGAAGCCGCTTTCGTTGACTATGGTGCTGAGCGTCACGGCTTTTTACCATTAAAAGAAATCGCCAGAGAATATTTCCCTAAAGGCTATTCTTTCCAAGGTCGCCCGAACATCAAAGAAGTAGTCAGTGAAGGACAAGAAGTTATTGTTCAAATTGACAAAGAAGAACGCGGCAACAAAGGTGCGGCGCTAACTACCTTTATTAGCCTTGCTGGCTCTTATTTAGTGTTAATGCCGAACAACCCTCGTGCAGGCGGCATTTCTCGCCGTATCGAAGGTGATGAACGCACTGAATTAAAAGAAGCCATGGCCGATTTAGAAGTCCCTGCAGGCATGGGCCTTATCGTCCGTACCGCTGGTGTAGGTAAAGAATCGACTGAGCTAAAGTGGGACTTAAAAGTTCTGCAACATCACTGGGCTGCGATCACTGAAGCCGCACAAACCAAAGGTGCGCCTTTCCTCATTCACCAAGAAAGTAACGTGATTGTTCGCGCAATTCGTGACTACTTGCGCCGAGATGTGGGTGAAATTTTAATCGACCATCCACGTATTTACGAAGAAGCCAAACAACACATTGCCCTCGTGCGCCCAGACTTTGTTGAACGTGTAAAGCTCTACGAAGCTGAAGTACCATTGTTTACACACTACCAAATCGAGTCACAAATTGAATCTGCGTTCCAACGTGAAGTGCGCTTGCCATCTGGCGGTTCAATTGTTATCGACCCGACAGAAGCCTTAACCTCTATCGATATCAACTCTGCCCGTGCCACTAAGGGCGGTGATATTGAAGAAACGGCATTAAATACCAACCTTGAAGCCGCCGATGAAATTGCCCGTCAATTACGTCTTCGTGACTTAGGTGGTTTAGTAGTTATCGACTTTATTGATATGACACCAGTTCGTCATCAACGTGAAGTCGAAAATCGTTTACGCGATGCCGTGCACCACGACCGCGCCCGAGTACAATTAGGCCGTATTTCACGCTTTGGTTTGATGGAGATGTCGCGCCAGCGTTTACGTCCGTCATTGGAAGAGTCCGCAGCCCATATCTGCCCTCGTTGCCATGGCCAAGGCACAATCCGTAGTACTGAATCTTTAGCGCTGTCGATTCTGCGTTTGATGGAAGAGGAAGCCATCAAAGAAAACACCTCACAAATCGAAGCCATTGTACCTGTCGATGTTGCTGCCTTCCTACTAAACGAGAAGCGTAAAGCGATCCGTATTACTGAGCAACGCCACGATGTGGAAGTCTATGTGATCCCAGATCCACATATGATGACCCCTGATTATCGCGTGATCCGTCACCGCACCGATGATGAAATCGACGAATCCAGCTATAAGCGTATTGAGCAGCCAGAAGCCAAATTGTATGAACCACGTAAATTGGAACGCACTGCGGCACCTGCACCTGCGCTAAAAGGCTTTACTGCGCCACAGAAAGTGGAACAAGATGTTGCGCCAGTCGCCAAACTAGAAACCGCAAAGCCAGGTTTATTTAGTAAACTCTTCAGTGCAATTGGCTCCTTCTTTAGCTCGAGCGATAACGCTGCAACGGAGAAAAGCACCGAGACTAAAAAGTCTGATAGCCAGGCCACCAATGCGAACCGTCGTAACCGTCGTAATGACACTCGCCGCACTCGCAATAACCAAGACACTGAAAAAGCCAAAGAAGGCTCACGCGAGCCACGTGCGCGCAATGCCAAGAAAGTGGCCGATGCCCCACAAGCGCAAGAGCGCCCAATCCGTGAAAAGGATGAAAGTGCGAAGCGCGCTAAGCCTGAGGCTAAGAACCGTAGTCAAGCACCAAAAGAAGTGATTGCAGATGTTCAAGACGAAGCGCCAAAGCAAGAAGTCGTCCGTGAACGTCGTCAACGCCGCAATATGCGCCGCAAAGTTCGTATGGACAACACCAATGATGTTGTAGAAACGTCAATTCAGGAAGAAGCAATATTAGCTGAAATCGTTGCAATCAATGCAGATGCCGCTGTAGAGGCTCAACCGGAAGCTAAAGCACCGCGTTCGCGTCGTCAGCCACGTAAAGAGGTCGCGGTTGCCAATGAGACTGCAGACACTCCAGCAACAGATGCTGCTGATGTGATCGCTGCAGCGAAGCCAATTGATGCCATCGCTGATGCTCCTATCGTTGAAAGCCAAGCTGACATACAAGTTGCTCCCAAGTCAGAAGCTCAATTAGCTGACGAAGACAACACCGACGTAAATGCCGACGCGGATGACAAAACCAAACGCGAATCCCGTGATGGACAACGTCGTAGTCGTAGAAGCCCTCGTCATCTGAGAGCTGCTGGCCAACGTCGCCGCCGTGATGAAGATGAGCAAAGCACAGCTGCTCCAGCACAGTTCATTCCAAATGATGCGTTAGGGGAAGACCAAGACTACCCAGCACCAATGGCAATAGTTGAAACGGTTAACTTTGCAGAGCAAGCTGTGGCTGAAACAGTCGCAGTGGAAGTTGAGCTGAAAAGTGTAGCAACACAGCCAACAACTGTTGCACACACGGCCGATGTCACTACAGCCTTAGAAGTAACTTTCTCTGAAAGTAAAGCGATAGACGACACTACGCCAGCAGTTGAAGTTGAACAACTCACGGATATAAAAACGGATGTTGCCAAAACTGAAATCGCATCTGAACCTGTAGTCACTTTAGTCAATGATAATGCTGCACAAACGGTTAAGGTATCTAACGTTGTAGCAGGGTCATCAGTGGTAATAGAACCCACAGTGCAAACCACAGTAGTAGCGAAAACGGACGTTACAACCTCTGATGCAAAAGCTGAAGAAGTGACACAAGCGACTGAAAAAGCTGAACTGAAAGAAGCGGTAAAATCTGTCGCATCTGCACCGATGGCAAAACCCGCAGCGATAGTCAAACCTCAGGTTAAGCCTGTGATGGCTCAAGCTTCAGCGGTTCAACCAGCACAAGCGGTTGTGAGCAAACCCAAAACCGCTAGCCGTTTTGGTTCTATGGTGTCATCTGAAATGACCAAACCAACTGTAGAAGTCAGAGCACAGGTAGAAGTGCCTAAAGGCCGTGAGTACGAGAATACTCCAGCCTCTGAAGCAGCCCCTAAGCTGAAACACAGTAATAGTGCAGAATCGGATATGGCTCGACCATAATTCCTCTACACAACCTAAAAAGGCATGCACTTGCATAATGCCGATCGTTTTAAGTAATTGAACGATCCTGTGCAAGAATCATAATCGGTCTCAACATTGTTGAGGCCGATTTTTTTATGTCCGAATTTTCTAAAGAGTGACAGCTCACCGCTGTGTTTTTCCAAGAGCATCATCTCAATACCTTTGCCAAATATATCCGGCTAGAGTGGGTGAAAGAAGCCGTAAAACCAACGGTCAGAGCTTCCATCCGTAAGCGTCGGTTTCCTCTGCCGAGCAAGCAGTCTTAGGGATTGCTCTGCTAAGACATCGCTCCATTTAAATGGTGTGTCACAGATTTGCATTGTTGGTAACACTGGCTTTCCCTGATGCAAAAGGAGCGCTCCCTGAAGCTGTCACCTTTGCCTTTGTCAGCAATGTAAAACCTATGATAGGACTCTACGCTACTTTCAATATAGGATTAGTCACAGCCTTAATTGGCGCGAGCCCAAGCATGACATCTATCGGTACGATGGCAATAGTAATTGAACAGAAATTGTGGTGAAAATGACAGGAGCAGTTTTATCGGAAATGCGATGCTCAAAGTGCAACGAAGGAAAGTATTTAAAGATAAAAACAGCACAAATAAAAAGAGCTATGGTAAAAACCACAGCTCTTAAATCCATTGCTGTCAGCGCTAGGCTAACGGCACTGAAAATTAACCGATTACGGTTACGTTTTCAGCTTGAGGACCTTTTTGACCTTGAGTCACAGTGAAAGACACTTTCTGACCTTCGTCAAGAGTTTTGAAACCGTCAGAGTTGATTGCACGGAAGTGAACGAATACGTCTGGACCAGATTCTTGCTCGATGAAACCAAAACCTTTGTCAGAGTTGAACCACTTAACTACACCAGTAACTTGAGACATGATATAAATCCTGTAAATAAAAAATTAAAGCCTTAACGGCGGTGGAGCTGGAAAATGCCGGTATTACTTATGTTTACAGGACGAACTGGTCGTATTGAACACATAAATATAAGCCCAACCTTCAAGCTAGTAAAACTATAAACCATTCTAAAGATAAGTCAACATACTGCGACACTTTGAAAAATTTATTTAAACAAAGCCCTTTAAGGTTTTGCTACCGGCTCGTAGAACAATATGTTCATACGGCTTAAGCATTGACAGTAAAGCATTTTAAATAGCTTATTTCAATAGGTTAAAATCAGCCTCTAGACTGAAATGCGATAAACCTCAATCTGGAAGTCTAATTCACAACTTAATCCACCCAAAGCAAAGGCCTGCTTCTGCTCGGCAGTAAACTTCCATGCATAGGGGGTCATTTCGAGGAAATGGCCGATATCTTGGCTTTCGCTTAGCTCAAGTTGTGACCTAAGCCGTTCTTGATGTAGGCATTCAAATCCATCAATTCTGGCCTCTGACTCAGGATGCAATCTAGGCTCGTCATAAATTTGTTGTTTCAGCGCAAAATGATGTAAAGGCCCAGGCGATACCGTGATAAGAATACCGTCTGGTGCCATGATCCGCTGAAGCTCTTCCACTTTTGACGGCGCGTAAATCCGAATAGCTAAATCAATGCTGTTTGATGGAATCGGCATTTCATAAGCGCTCGCAACACAAAAGCTTAAGTTGGGATAACGTTTGGCTGCATATTTTATCGCCGATTTAGAAATATCGACGCCCTGCAGATGACATGCATGATGAGCGGCAAGGGCATTGTATAAACGATGGCTGTAGTAGCCTTCGCCACAACCTATATCAAGGATCTGTTGTGCATTACAGGCATATTGAAGTGCCAATCGGTTTACTCTATCACTCAAGTTTTGATAATAACCCGCATTTAAGAACTCCCTGCGAGCAAACATCATTTGCTGATTATCACCCGGATCTTTGGAGTTTTTTTTCTGAACAGGAAGTAGATTGACATAACCTTCTTTTGCCATATCAAACTTATGTGACTGAGGGCATCCCCAAGTTCGTTCTGTCAAGGTGAGGGGTAACGCACACAAAGGACATATATATTGCATTAATTAACTCTATTCAAAAATGAGGGATGTCAGGGTTATATCTCATCTTCCATTAATCGCTCGACCATTTGCAGTAATTCAGGCGAAGCGAGCAACTCAAAACATTCGAGCTTCCTTAAGGCGTTATCGATATTCAGCCCATCATTTGCCGCTCGGCTAAAGCTCGGGCGCTCAAACATGTGGGTATAAGTTCGAAATAGCCATTGACGCTTTTGTTGTAATAAAGGATCAAGTCGAACGGCCTCTTCGGCTAAGCTGGTATGACATTGACCAAGTTCACCCCGTAAAAATGCTTGTAGCTCCAATCTTACTTGTTCAATTTCAGTAAGATAAACCGCAAGGGATTCTGATGTCGCACTGTAATCGTATTCCCTTGCAAGAATAGCCTTAGCCATCATCAACACTTTAGGGTCATGTAAGCCTCTGATATCAGATTCGAGTGTCACAAACTCAAACTTAGATGCCGCTTGCAAAGACAACACCACACCATCGTTCACATCAACTTTAATTGAAATTCCTGCGCGCAACTCTTGGGCACAAAATTTAGGGGCTGTGCCCATACGGTGATAAAGCCTAACGCCTTGACCTAAACTCCTTGATATAGGAGAACTAAACATAGAATCAGCAATGGAATCTGAGTTCAGTTTTAGCTCCAATACAGGTTGAAAGCGCACAGCAATTTGCGGCAGTGGGGTTTGCGAAACCACAATCAGCTCAAGCAAGGGCGCTCCCATCGTCTCAAGCACAATAAAATCACTGATATTGCTTGGCAACGTTAATACTAGCGATGATGCCTGCGCGACATTCAGTACCATAGGTTCATTGAGATATTGATGATGCATAAGACTGATCCCCTGTTTCAGAGGGGATTGTAACTGTCAATCGTGGCAAAGATCACCTGTTAAGCGCTTATCTTTTAGATATAATTTCTTAATCAGGATTTTTGCTAATGATAATTGGGGTGAGTTTAAGTGCTATGATGCTATCATTCGACAAAACCGTCATTTGATTGAAATTATGTATACTGCATCTCAGCCAAGCATTTTTTGGCACGATTATGAAACATTCGGTGCCAATCCAGCTAAGGATAGACCGGCCCAATTTGCCGGGATCCGCACCGATTTAGATCTTAACATTATTAGTGAGCCAGAGACCTTTTACTGCAAACAATCAACGGATTACCTGCCCTCACCCGAAGCGATTTTAATTACAGGGATCACACCACAATTAGCGAATTTAAAAGGTTTGCCTGAAACCGAGTTTATGGGGCGCATCCATACTCTCTTTAGCCAGGCGAATACCTGTGTCGCAGGCTATAACTCCTTACGATTTGACGATGAAGTCACCCGCTATGGTTTTTACCGTAACTTTATCGATCCCTATGCCCGCGAATGGCAAAATGGCAATACGCGCTGGGATATCATTGATTTAGTGAGAGCTTGTTATGCCTTTAGACCAGATGGGATCCATTGGCCATTAAAAGAAGACGGTTCACCCAGTTTTAAGCTGGAACATCTGACCCAAGCCAATGGTTTAAGCCATGAAAAAGCACACGATGCAATGTCCGATGTTTACGCCACCATCGCAATGGCAAAACTGATTAAAGAAAAACAACCTAAGTTATATCAGTACTATTTTGAATTGCGCCGTAAACAAGCTGTCAGCGCGCAAATCGACGTACTGAATATGCAACCGCTTGCACATGTAAGTTCAAAAATCAGTGCAATGCATGGTTGTACCACCCTGATTGCTCCCGTCGCACACCATCCAAGTAACAAAAACGCCATTATTTGCGTAAACTTAGCGATGGATTTAAGCCCGCTGTTTGAGCTGGATGTCGAGCAGATAAAAACCCGCATGTACACGCCAAGAGCGGAGCTTGCCGACGATGAGTTACCCATCCCAGTCAAGCAGGTGCATCTTAATAAATGCCCCTTTATTACTTCGGCCAAAATTTTAGATGATGTGCAGGCAGAAAGACTCAATATTGATAAAGCCTTTGCCAGAGAGCAATACAAACGCTTAAAGGCTCACCCTGAATTACGGGAGAAGCTGGCGCAACTGTTTGAGCATGATGGCGAAGCAACAACCACAGATCCTGACTTAATGTTGTATTCGGGTGGATTTTTCAGCCCTGCCGATAAAGCCAAGATGGAGATCATTCGCCATACCTTGCCTCAAAATTTAGCCGCGCTTGATTTGCAATTTGATGATGGACGCATTCCCGAAATGCTATTCCGTTATCGGGCGCGCAATTATCCCGAATTGCTTGATGATCAAGAGTCTCATCGCTGGCGCACCTTTTGCCAACAGCGTTTGGCCGATCAGGATTATCTGCTCAAGCTTGAAAATCTTCTGCAGGATACCGAAGGCGAAGAGCATAAACAAAAGCTACTCGCCGCCCTGTGCCACTATCTGCGTGGGTTGTAGGCCACAAAATAGTCCATGTTTTTGTTGATTTAACGCCTATGATTGATAACTTCTTTCAGATGTTAACTAACAGGCGCAGAATTGAACCATAAACGCGAACTAACTCGCATTTATACTGTAACAAAATTACTAGAATGTTCTTCCATGAACTTAACAAACAAGGAGTCGGGAAATGCAAGATAGATTTATCCGAAGCATAACCCAGCTGCCAACCCCATTGGCTGACGCATTAATTCCCTTATTACATCAAGGTTTTGCGGGACATATCGATGCACAGCAACTGGCAGAGTTAGTTAAAAGCAGCAATATGACCGAATCAGAGGTGTTACTGGCTTTGTTACCTATTGCCGCCGCCTTGGCCAAACCACCGATTAGTGAGTTTTATGTAGGTGCGATTGCCAAAGGAAAAAGTGGCGACATTTATATGGGCGCCAACCTTGAACTGTCTGGCGAAGCCCTCTTCCACTCAGTACATGCTGAGCAAAGCGCCATTAGTCACGCGTGGCTTAGCGGCGAAAGCCAGATCGTGGATATGATAGTGAATGCCAGCCCCTGCGGTCATTGCCGTCAGTTTATGAATGAATTAGTCGATGGTGGCCAAATCAAGATCCATTTGCCATCACAAGATAGCCATTTACTGTCCTATTATCTGCCCTACGCGTTTGGACCAAAGGACTTAAATGTTCAGTCACCGCTGTTAGTCAAGCGGGAAACTGAATTTGCACTCGATAGCAGCGATCCTATGGTGATTGAAGCCTTAGATCATGCGGGCTTAAGCTACGCGCCTTATACCCAAAGCTATGGGGCGGTTGTTTTAGAAACTGCGGATGGCGCAACCTACTGTGGTCGCTACGCAGAAAACGCCGCGTTTAACCCATCGATGCTCCCAATGCAAATGGCCCTATCGAATCTGACTCGGCATAACCGTGATTTTGCAGAGATCCGCCGCGCGGTATTGGTGGAATCCTCCCAAGGTAAAATCAGCTTAGTGGGGGCAACTATGGATGCATTACACGCCGTTGCAGCCATAGAGCTTGAACATATTGTGGTTGATCCTATCTAGGATAAGTTGACTGTTCAGGGTTATTTTTGCCGCAATTTGGCTGGAGTGGTTTAGCGAGCATGAGCTTGCCATAACAACATCTCATCTCGAAACGTCAACACGATCTAACTTGTTAACGCGGCGCTTCTGTTTTACTTCGGTATTAACGTCAGTTGCGCCGCGATGTTTAGGTCTATTTTAGCTACTCGCCTTGACTGCAACGTTTTGCGATAAAAACCGCTTTACGCTCAGCCATTTTTTGATAACACGCGCTTCGCTGCTCCACTGTCATGCTTCGCCACGCCAAAATTTCCGCTAGATGCCTAAAACACCCCATGCAAACATCCTGCTGATCAAGACAGCAATGTCGGACACAGGGCTGCTCGACACTGTTACTCTGACCAGACCGCATATTCATTGCCTGCAGGCTCTATAAAATGGAAACGGCGCCCACCCGGGAAGCTAAAAATCTCAGTGCTTATGGTGCCGCCAGCCGCGATAACTGCGGCTAAAGTTTCTTCCAAGGCATGACTGTATAACACAATCAGGGGACAGCCCTTCTCTAGGGTAAAACTGACCTCGGCTTGATAAATACCACCCGTTATCCCCACATCAATAAAGCAACTGTACTGTGGACCATAATCCTCAAAACGCCAACCAAATACAGTATTGAAAAACGCTTTAGAGCGGCCAATATCCGCGGTTGGAATTTCTAAATAATTGATTGTGTGATGACGATTCATAACCTTCCCTGCAGAACGAAAAATTTATCAATAAAAAAGGGAGCCGATGCTCCCTTCGCAATGGTGGCTAGTGCCAGATTAACCTTGTACTAAGGCAGCGACAAGTCCGATGGCGCCACCAAACACCCCACCCCAAACGACTAGCCAGCCTAAGTGCGTTTGGATCATCTCCTGCACTATCTGTTTTACCATTTGTGGCGTTAATTCATTTAAGCGTTGCTCTACGATATTGGCAATCTTATTTTGCAGATCAGCCATCACATTTGGTTGTTCAAGTTCTTGCTTCAATAGCTCGCGGAATTGTTCGCTCTCGGCCATGTCGATCAACGAAGCTTTCATCTTCTCAATAAAGGGTTCTTTTAACGGCATTAACGCCTCAGTTCCCCCAAACATGGCTAACATGCCACCAAATGAAGATTGCGCAACAGTATTGACTAAGGCATCAAATGACGGCGCCAAATCCACTTTCTCAATCACAGGCGCCAAATCGATTTGGCTTATGCCTTCTTTTTCGGACAGAAAACGATCGATGTTTTCTGTGGTAAAGAACTGTTTCATCATCAAATGGGCAATGCCGACCTTAAATTCTTCAAACCTTGAGGGCACCACTCCCGAACCATATAAACCTGGGACTTTCTCAAACAACATATACACCGCAAGCCAATTGGTAATGGCACCAGATAACGCAAACAACCCCACATTAAACAAAATGGGTAAGCTCAGTACGTATCCCAAGATCACACAAATGCCAGCCAATAGATTAGTCACTAAACTCTTATTCAATCTTTAATCCCCTCGTACACTATCTCATGGATTGTCAATATCGCTAGTTTAGCAAGCGAAGGGGAGCAAGGTCTAATGCTGAAAAATGAGGCCAATCCTATCAATAAACCGGAAAATCTCTGCAAACTCAGCAAACACTCGCTGTAGCCACAATAAGACAAAAACAAAGCAAACACGGCGAAGGCGTTTTAGTTATTTCATTAATTAACATTAACTTAGTTTAATGATTTACAGTAAAAAATAATCACGCATTTCTTGCTTAGCTTAGGAATTATTGAAAAGCATCGTCTACACTAAAAATGGCAACAGCCTCACCACAACGTTCAATAACGTAAAACATAAGGGATGCGCTTATGGACTCTGCATTTAATACCGCTGGCGCCTTAGGTTGGCATGAACTCACGACCCACAACACCGAAGAGGCCATGCGCTTTTATGGCGAAGTGTTTGGTTGGCAATTTAGAACGGTCAAAATGCCTCACGGTCACTACCATTTGATTGAAAACCAAGGTGTGGGAATTGGCGGTATAACCGATAATCTGCTACCAGCATTGCCTTCGCATTGGACAGGCTATGTCACGGTAACGGATGTTGATTTGGTCGCGATCAATGCTAAAAAGCTTGGTGGCGATATTCTATTTGGCCCAGAAGATATTCCTAAAGTGGGTCGCTTTTGTTGGATAAAAGATCCACAAGGCGCCATTATCGCAGCAATAAGTTATCTCACAGCTTAAGCTAAATCACTGGTGTAAGCATGCTTAGTGGTAATCAAATAATACATCTTGAATACAAAATGTTGCCCTCGTAAAGCAAGGGTTATGACTTAACATGTTTTCAGGCTTACATCGGTTGCCATACGGTAACACTCAGATTTAACTAAAAAAAACTTAAAACAACTCATGCACACATAAGCATTATTCGCTAGAATAACCACACTTATTGATAGATTTCGCGCCAGCGTGCGTATTGGAGCCTTAATCTGACTATGTTAACTCAGCTATCACGGTTAAAACTCGCGTTTTTTAATCGCCCCCGATACCAACGAATTCTCGTCTATTTAACGATTATCTACTTAAGCTACCTTATCGCCCTCGGTTTAGTGCTTCCCAAGGCCATAGTCGCCTTCGCCCCTGAGAAGCTTTCGCAGGTGCTGGGGCGCCCAGTCAATGTACAGAATATTCATATCAATCCTTTTAACTATCAGGTCAATATCGACCAGTTCACAGTTAAAGGAAAAGACAATGAGGATTTTGCCGGATTAGCACAGCTCCAATTTGAAGTTGACTTTTGGCAGTCAGTATTCAATCAAGCCTTAGTGATTGATCATATCCAGCTGCAGGCGCCCTTCGCTAATATCAGTAGATTTCAAACTCCTGGGGGAACCCAGTTCAACTTTGACGACATCATTACCACGCTCAATCAGGCTAAAACCCCCAGTGAGTCAGATACCAACACTGAACAATCACGTCCTTTGCGTATTATCTTAGGTGAGTTAACCGTCAGTGCAGCTAAGTTCAAATTTGACGATAAAATAACAAAATCGCTAATTGATTATCCCAATATCAACTTCACACTCAGTCAATTAGATACTGAATACCTGCTGTCATCCACTCCTGCTAGCGTAGCTAACACGCCACAAGCTAAAGATGCAGTGACAAACAAGGCCACTCCAGCAACAACAGCGGCGAATAGCACTCCAGCAACATCGGCGGCAAATGCCACTACGACTATCGTGCATAACCAATTTGTGGCCCAGTTGCAGGATGCCCACGCCGGTGAGGTCAGTCTTAGCGGACAATTTCAGCTCTTTCCCTTTAAGCTCGTCGGGGATGTTCAACTTGCCAAACTTCAACTCGCACCACTCTGGCAATTTGTTGCCAATCAATTCAATGTCAAACTGGGCACAGGTGAGCTCAGTTTCAAGACCCATTACCAAGTCGATTTACCCGAGCAAGGTGAATTACAACTCACAGCCGAACGTGGGCAAGTGATTGTTCAAAAAGTGGATTTACTTAATGGCGACCAATCGGTTATCACCCTCCCCCTGCTGGCGGTTGATGGGATCAACGTCAATCTGGCCAAGCAGCGGGTCAACATCAAGCAAATCCACAGTGAAGGCTTAAGTCTTAAGGCCAAGCTGGATGAACAAGGCATCGATTTAGTGCAACTGTTGATGCCCAAATCGATGGCAACGACCTCTAGTACAGCAACTGCCCCTGAAGCATCTGAAGCATCTGAAGCATCTGAAGCATCTGAAGCATCTGAAGCATCTGAAGCATCTGAAGCATCTGAAGCATCTGAAGCATCTGAAGCATCTGAAGCATCTGAAGCGATAATAGCCAAGCCCACCACTTCGCAAGCTGTGGTGGATAACAGTGCTACTGAAAATGCCAATGGATGGCTTGTCACTCTTGATGGGCTAAGTATCGACAACTATGACATTCAGCTAGAGGAGCAAAAGCTCAGCAAAACGGCGCAGCAATGGCGAGTCTATCCATTAGATTTTTCAACCCAAACCATAGTAAGCGATTTAAAAGCCCCAATTGAATACCAACTCTCCTTTGGGCTAAACGACAAAGGCCATTTTGCCTCCAAGGGACAAATCGATGTGCTCGAGCAGTCGATTAACGCTAACCTCAAAGTGGCGCAACTGGCCTTAGCCCAATTCCAACCTTACCTTGAGCCCTATGTAAATATGCAGCTCAAAAGCGGTCTATTCAGTAGCGATGGAAAGCTTCACGCCGATGGCAAAGGTAAAGCCATTTATCAAGGTAGTGTTGAGCTAGATGATTTGAATATCCTCGACAATATCCGTAAAGCACCATTGGTGAAATGGCAAAAAATGCATATTAATCAGCTTGATTTTGACCAGCAACAAAATCAAATCAAGATTGATCATTTACGCTTTGAAAAGCCTTACGCCAAGGTCGTTATCGCGAAGGATCGCACCACGAATATCAGTAATCTGATTGTTGAACAGCAAGCTATAAACGCATCTAACGCCGTCGAGCAAACGGCACAAACAAGTGCTCAAGCACAAACCAGCGCGAATGCTGTTGCGCCATCCAAAACCGCACCTAAACAACCCGAGTTAAGTTTAGATATTCAAAAGATCAGCTTTAACCAAGGCTCGGCATTTTTTGCCGATAATTCCCTAACGCCGAACTTTGCCTCAGGCATAGAACAGCTCGAAGGTCATATTAGCCACTTATCTTCTAAGCCCAACACTAAGGCATCGGTCGATATTAAAGGCAAAATTGATCGCTATGCGCCAGTCACGTTAAAAGGGGATATTAACCCTCTGTTAGATAAACCTTATCTTGACTTAGACCTCGTCTTTAAGAGTGTTGAGCTAACGTCAGTAAACCCTTATTCGGGCACCTATGCAGGCTATTACATTGATAAAGGCCAATTGTCGTTGGCACTTAACTACAAACTTGAGCAAAACCAACTCAAGGGCAGTAACCACTTAGTCATTGATCAACTCAAACTGGGTAAACGCAGTAACAGTGATTTGGCCACCAGTTTGCCGGTAACGTTAGCAATCGCCCTATTGCAAGATCGCCACGGCGTGATTGACCTCGGGATGGAAGTATCAGGTGATGTAGACTCTCCAAGCTTTAGCGTAGGTAGCATCATCATGACAGCCATCACCAATGTGATTACTAAAGCCGTGACAGCTCCCTTCTCTTTCCTTGCAGGTCTTATTGGCTCAGATGAAACCTTAGATAAGATCCCCTTTAATGCAGGCCAATTTACCCTCACTTCCCGCGAGCAAGAAAGCCTAGATAAACTCGCCAAAGGCTTAGCGGATAGACCCATGCTGCAACTTAGCCTTGAGGGCAGTGTCAACGCAGTAAACGATAGCCAAGTGATTGCGGAGCGTATGATGAAACGCAAACTGGCTACTCTAGCGAATATGCAGCCAACGGAATTGCCAGCGGATCTCAGTCCAAGTCAGTTTCCATCGCAAGGACCACTGGCCGATGCACTTATCAAACTCTATGAGCAGGAAGTCAAAGCCAATCCAGAGGATGTGAAGGCCAATATTGTGAGTGAAACCAAAGACACTCCACTCAGTAATGAGGAGCTCACCACTCGTTGGCATATCGCACTTTATAACCTCTCAGTAAAAGCGCAAACGGTCAGCCAAGGCATGTTGGGGGATTTAGCACAGGAGAGAGCTAAATCTGTCAAAGCCTACCTTGTCGACAGTAAAGGCATCGCCCCTGAACGTATTTTCCTCCTCGAAAGTCGTGTCAGCCTCAATCAAGATGCAGCCCAAGTGAATATGAGCATTGAAGCAAAATAATACGCCGCTTAGACTCTAGAAAATAAAATGCCCAGTTCTCACTGGGCATTTTCATTTGGTTATTTGGATAACATCACCACTCTGTATTACTTGGCCTAAAGTAGGCCTTAGGTTACACTCCGCGGCTTTATGAGAGCGGAATCACATTTTGTGTTTTCTCCATTCGCACAGCAAAGCACTTTTACTCGAGGTAGTTATGTTCATTATTCGCTGGATTTTAGGCCGGATCATTTTGTTGCTTAACTTTGTGTTCGCGCCAAAGAAACTCAAACGCCCACGGGCAGAACAACAAAAGATTGATGCGCAAACTCAAGCACTGGCGCTATATCAGTACAATGCTTGTCCTTTCTGCGTCAAAGTGCGCCGAGCTATGCGCCGTCAAGGGCTGAATATCCAAACCTTGGATGCAAAAAAATCCCCACATAAAGACGAACTCATCACCCTAGGTGGCAAGCAACAAGTGCCCTGTTTACGGATTGAAGAAAATGGTCAAGTGCAATGGTTATATGAATCGAAGGATATCATCAGCTACTTAGATCAACGTTTTGCCTAACACAACAATGCGCGCCCAACGGCGCGCTGGTTATTTACGCCACAAATACTCACGGTCAGAATAATCAAACAACCATTGGGGTTGATACACCACCAACAGCGTCACCGCCATACCATTTAGCAACGCCTCAGGAAAAGCTAATAACGGAATTAACATCAGATAGTTATCAACTAACATACTCCAGTCATAATCCGTCGACAACCAAAGCCAAAATGCCCAGCTAAATTGATGGAAAACCGTCGATAGCCCTGCATTAATAAAGGCACCAACAAAAATAAACACAAAAAGATGTTTAGGAAATACATGGTAACTGCGGCTGTAGAGCATAAACGCGCAAAATAACGGGAGTGCTATTGCAAACAAGCCAAACGCACCAAACTCAGCTGGCTGTTTTAGGACAAATACGCTGAAAAACGCACTAGGGAGGAGTAAGGCAACCGTCGCTAAACGCCAACCAAACATCAATAGACAAGTGACTATGCCTAAAAAATGTAAATGAATCCCCGCTTGAATACTGGCATTGAGAAGCCACAGAGTATTTACCGCGATCAGGGTTAATAACAACCGCCATTGTAAACCTTTATTCTTAACAACCTGCAGTAACTCTTCTTTAGGCCAAATAGCATAAATCCACAGTCCCAGCAGTAGCAGGCTTACCCCCTGTAATGGGCTGATATTCCAGTCAATTTCAGCAAGTCGCTTGGCCAAAAAGTCCAACATCATTAAGGATCCTGAGTAGATGCCCAATCAAGCTAAAGATACAAGTTTCAGAGCTAATTTCAGTTGTTTAGGTATTGAGAAATTAACCCACATTTTAGGGCGAATAAGCTTCTTTACCAGCATTAATGAATAAACCCCATAATTGCATGATATTGGGCGGCATATTAAGGTATTCTTCGCTAAGTAAATCATCTAAGAGTAATCCTTGATATGCCATTGAGATCGATAAGCCTGACATTATTGAGCTGCTTCACTTTACTCGCTTGCAGCAGCGCCCCAATAGACCCTACTGAATTTGCAGGTAAATTTAAAGACAAACTCACCACAGATATCCGTGCAGATGGCCTCAAACTCTTTACCTATCAGGCAGGTTTAGTTGAGGAATACACAACAAGAGACGCCGCTGAGCGCCCCTTCCCCCACGAAGAACGCATGCGTCAAGTCGCGCAAGATCCCCGCGAGCAACGTCGTTTTCGCCAAGCGCAAGAAGATGAACTCGAGATTTGGGGTAGACAAGTTGAATTGGGGCTCGAGAAAACCTTAGAAATGACAGGTTATTGCCGTGAAGGTTATTTTGAGTTGAGCCGAATAATTGAATCCGGCCGTGGTGAAATTCGTGGCGAATGTAAAGAAGGTGCCACCGAAGAAGATAAACAAAAGTTTGTGCGCTTTTAAGTGCATTTTGCACTCAATGAAAAGGGCGAGATTATCGCCCTTCTGTCAACAAGTGATACAGCGTAACGGCACTGAAAACACTCTTTAGCTCAAACCATTAAGCTCACTGATGCCGGCTTTTAAATTAAAAAAATCAAACACTTTCAGTTAATGGTAAGGCACGGTTTTCCAATAATACAGGAATGCCATCGGTAATGGGGTAAGCTAATTTATCCGCCTTACAAATCAATTGCTGCGCCGCCTTATCATATTCCAACTTTCCCTTACACACTGGGCAAGCAACGATATCTAACAGTTTCTTATCAAACGCCATGGGATTTTCCTTTTTTAGCTGCAGCCACTGAGCGTAATCGGCTCAGCAACTGTTGATCAAATTGTGGCGATAGCTTGGCATCGACAGCCAAATACCACCAGTTTTCTTGTGCAAAATCGCGACATTTAACCGCATCTTTTTCAGTCATTATCAAGGGCCGAGATGCAGCCAACTCGCATAGCAGTCGTTTATCATAGGCTTGATGGTCATCAAAACTATGGAATAACGCCACTTGATAGCCTTGCTGTGTTAAGGTCTCGAAAAAACGTGCGGGATGCCCAATCCCCGCCATGGCCACCAGCGGCTGAGTGGAGTCAAACTCTGCAGTAACAGCGGGACTGACAGGTAACACGGCACAAGGACGAAGCTGCATTTCATATTGATTCGCTACTGCAGGGCCGCCGTTTACGATCACAAAATCCACTTGGTTAAGACGCCACTCGCCTTCACGCAATGGCCCAGCGGGCAGCAAGTTTCTATTGCCTAAGCCACGTTTACCATCAATGACGACCAGCTCAATATCACGACCAAGGGCGTAATGTTGCAAGCCATCGTCACAGATAATGACATCCACGGCAAACTGCGCCAGCAAGGCTTTTGCAGTCTCGACCCGCTTAGCGCCCACCACCATAGGCACGCCTGTGCGCGCCACAATCATGGCAGGCTCATCGCCCACATCGGTTGCAGCATCCTTTACGGTAACGACTTTGACGCCTTGAAACTGCGCACCATAACCCCGGCTGATAACACCGGGATTAAACCCCTGGTTACGCAGTAATTCAATCAGATAGATCACTGTGGGTGTTTTACCACTACCACCGACGGTAATGTTACCCACCACTATCACAGGTACAGGCAGAGTGGTTTGCGATTTTATCCCTAAGCGAAATAAACTACGGCGAAACGCAGTAATAAAGGCAAATAGGGCTGATAATGGCAATAAAAGCCACCGCAATGGGTGGCCTTGATACCAAATTTTATTAACTAACGCCTGCATTTAGCTACCAAACTGCATTTGGTATAACTTGGCATACATGCCACCAAGTTCGAGTAACGATTTGTGGGTACCGCGCTCAACGATACGACCTTGATCGACCACGAGGATTTGATCGGCACTTTCAATCGTGGATAAACGGTGAGCAATCACAACTGAGGTGCGGTTTTGGCGTAAATTGTCTAATCCCTGCTGAATCGCTTTTTCTGATTCAGTATCGAGGGCCGATGTCGCTTCATCAAGAATAAGGACAGGTGCATCGCGCAGCATGGCCCGCGCAATCGCAATCCGCTGTCTCTGCCCACCTGACAGTAGCACACCGTTTTCACCGACTTGCGTATCTAAGCCATCGGGCAGTTGCTCGATAAACTCCATCGCATGAGCTAAGGTAGCCGCCTCAATAATCTGCTCGCGAGTCACTTCTCCCGGATAGGCATAGGCGATGTTGTTCGCAATCGTATCGTTAAACAGAGTGACTTGCTGCGATACCAAAGCCACTTGGCTACGTAATGATTTCAATGAGTAATCATAAATACTCACATCATCAAGCAGAATATCGCCAGACTCTAATCCGGTATAGAAACGTGTCACTAAACTTGCGATAGTGGACTTACCTGATCCTGAACGGCCAACTAAGGCTAAGGTTTGCCCTTGGGATACTTCGAAGTCAATTTTTTCTAAAGCGCGGCGCTCCTGACCTTCGTAACTAAAAGAGACATGGTCAAAACGTAAATTTCCCTTAGCACGGGCAACAGTATAAGTACCAGTATCGGATTCGGGCACGGTGTCTAAAAGTTCAAATACCGTGGTACATGCTGCGATACCGCGCTGAAACTCCGCATTCACTCGGGTTAAGTTTTTGATGGGTTGCAACATGGCCATCATAGCGCCGAGAATTGTCGCAAAGGTACCTGCGGTCAGATCAGCTTTCATACTGTCCAGACTCGCCGCATAGAGTACAAAGGCCAAAGCAAAGGAGCCAATCACCATAATAAGTGGCTGGCTAACGGCCTGCGCAACTGCAAGCTTCATATTTTGATGGCGGTTTCTATCATTAATTTTGGCAAAACGCGCTGTCTCAGTCTCTTGCCCACCAAAAGCCAGTACGTTTTTATGGCCTTTGATCATCTGCTCAGTCGCAGCACTGACATCCCCCATCGCCGTTTGGATCTGTTTCGATAC
Organism: Shewanella cutis; assembly: GCF_022410515.1. Taxonomy (GTDB): domain Bacteria; phylum Pseudomonadota; class Gammaproteobacteria; order Enterobacterales; family Shewanellaceae; genus Shewanella; species Shewanella cutis. Next base: position 31,224 of record NZ_JACSDI010000024.1, read on the forward strand.
CTTACGAAAACGTCGACTCACAATCGTGATCACGACTCCCATGATCGGACCAATCACTAAAATACACAGGGAAAGCTTCCAAGAGTTGTAAAACATCAACCCCAACATACCGATGACGGTCACACTGTCTCGAACAATCGAAATCAAGGCACTGCCCGATGCCCGGGCAATTTGCTCGGTATCGAAGGTCACTTTTGAAATCAAATTCCCTGTGTTTTCTTTATCCATGTAGCTTACGGGTAAACTCAGATAATGTTGAAACACTTGCTGGCGCATATCCATGATTAACCGGGCACTCATGTAAGAGATACCGTAGGTGGATACGAAGTTTGCAAAGCCACGTAAGGAAAACATGAGAATAACCACTATGGGCGCCATTAATAGCACCTGGTTATCGGCATGAAAGCCTTGGCTCGTGGGGAGTGCGATACCGTTACTGATCGCTGGCGCACTGCTGGAAAACCCTTTATCGATAAACGGTCCGATAAAAGAAATAAAGGCCGCATCGACAAGCCCATACACAATTAGGCCGACAACTGAAAGCAAAAACATGCCCTTCATCGGTTTGAGGTAGCCCATTAATCGCTTGAATACGGTCCACATTTCGTCTTTAGGAGATGCTGTCATTGGTAACACTAAATTATGGCAAAGTGCTCATTCTACTCTGGATTAATCAAGTCACCAAATCTAAACAAGCGGTTATACCAAAATGGCGCAAAATCTCGCCGATAGTTTTTTACTTCGAGTGTCCCATGCTCGAAGGTGACGCTAATTTGACCTTCCATTCCCGTCGTTAAGTGTCTGATCCGCCGAGCCTGATAGCGCTCGACAACATCATCTTTTGGGAAGCCATAACGATTATTCAACCCTGCCGGAAACAGCACTAATTTCGGTGCCACCGAATCAATAAATGCCTGCGTAGAAGAGGTTCGGCTACCATGGTGGGGTGCAATAAGCACCTGACTTTTAAGTGTAACCCCTGCTTGCGCCCGTTCAATCAAGACGCTCTCTGTTTCCTTTTCAATATCGCCGCTCAGTAATAGGCTTTGCTGACCATCATCGATTCGCAGCACACAGGAGGCATTATTGCCACCAGATTGGGTTTGTGGGGAAATAAAGCGTAAGGTAAGTTGTTGCCACTCAATTTGTTGTGGCAAACAAGGCTGTCCGTTTAAGTGGTCAACATCGGTAATCCAGTTTGCTTGAGGATACGCTTTTGCCAGCACTTGAGCGCCTCCCGCATGGTCGTTATCACCGTGGCTGATCACAATATAATCAATATCAGCTAATCCTCGAGTATTTAGAAAAGGGATAATCACACGTTCGCTATAGCTAAAGTCCTCACCAAATGCAGCACCTGTATCATAGACAAGTGCCCGATTATCCTTTTCAACCACCGCAGCCAATCCTTGTCCCACATCGAGTAAATGCAGTGTCCACTGCGCGGTTTTCGATGCTGTTACACGCAGGAAAACAAATAATATTAATGGCAGACACAGTAGACCTATCACCAAATGCCATTGCCAATATTGACGCCGATAAGGAACATATCGCCACAGAGTCAACGCTACAAGCATGCACAGTCCTAGCCCTAATGCAGCATCAGAAACACTGTGCCAATGGCCAGGTAAGTCGTCACTGACTTCAAGTAACTTGCCAAACGGTATCAGAGTCAAATCGGCAAGTTGAAACGGTGCCATCCATAACAGGCCAAGCAAGTCTCCTAACCACCAAACAATAAACGCGAGCATTGAAAGTGGAATAACGAGCAAGCTAAACCATGGCACTACCAGCATATTCATCCACAAACTGTGAAGACTCACACCACCAAAAAAGATGGCTTGCACCAGTCCCAATATCAGGCTTAAACGCCATTGAATTGACCAAAACTGTATTAATTTGACTCGCGACTTTGCTAAAAAAGTTGCTTTACTATCAATTGACTGTGTAACTTTAGCACTTTCTAAGGTATATAAAATAATCGCCAAAGCACAGAAAGAAAGCCAAAACCCGGCACTCAAGCAAGCAAGGGGATCAATCAATAACACGACAAATAAGGCAAACAGTAAACGGTCCCATGCACTCGAATAACGTCTTAATAAACTCAATAGCATAACCAACAAAATCATCACTAACGCACGTTGGGTTGACACTGCAAAGCCTGCTAAATAGCTATAAAACAAGGCACTGACGCCAGCCAACATAAGCGCAAGCACTAAATTACGCCGACTCGGATGCGACGCAAAGCGCGTGAGTAAAAATAAGGCGCAAGCATAAACCCACGCGGTGACCACGGATAAATGTAATCCCGATATCGCCACCAAATGACCCGTGCCCGTTTGCCTTAACGCCTGCCACTTAGTCTGTGAAATAAGTTGTTTATCCCCGAGAATTAACGCCAGCAGAATATCGCCCTGCATTAACCCAGATAGTTTGGGAGTGAGTTGTGTAATTAAATGATTTCTTAATGAAAAATGCTCCGCTTTAAGCGTTGCATGTATGACGCGACCTTTACCCACAATATGCTGGCTAATCAATTGCTTTTGTTCGTTATACCCTCCTTGATTCAGTACACTCGATATACTTTTAGGCATAAAGGTGAAATCCCAAACTTGCCCAACTCTTAGTGCTGCTTCGGATTGCCACGTTAACCGCAACTTAGCCCTTGGGCCCAAGATTAAATTTGGTTTATCGACAACAATATCGAAGCTAACCCAGTCGCTGTTTTGACTAACTAGTGATATGATTTCGCCCCTCACCTGTGTAGGCTGTTGTGATAAAGGAAGATCCTGTCGAGATAACACTAAGCAAAACCCTGTTAGCCAAAACATCGCCAAGAGTGCGCCTGATAAGCTAGGTGCTTTTTTGAATAAGATGAGAGCCCCAAGGCATAAGTAGGGTAGACAACCAATTGGCAGCAGCGAAGGCCATAACAACGCTGACAGTAAGGTGGCACTAAAGCCAAACATGAATCCATTCATAGTGAATTAAGTTAAGACAGCAATTTCAGCCTATGCCAAAAAAATTAATAAAAAGATTTATGCCTAAGCCTGAAACCCTGCGTGAGCACAAACATCTACGCATTTTCGGGCGCTTATTACATAACCCTAATCTATGGGCGCTTAATCGACGTTCAGCGCCAGGCGCTTTTGCCATCGGCTTGTTTGTCGCTTGGATCCCAATGCCTTTTCAAATGGTAGTCGCCGCCGCCTTTGCTATCCTTTTTAATGTCAATATTCCTGTATCCGTTGCTTTAGTTTGGATCACGAACCCTCTCACTATGCCAGTGATGTTTTATGGTGCTTATTTGTTAGGTGCAAAAATTCTGGGCCATGCACCACAGGAATTTGCCTTTGAAGCAAGCTGGCAGTGGATAGAATCCTCATTAGCCACGATTGGACCGGCATTCATGCTGGGTTGCTTAGTATTAGGCGTCGGGTTTTCCGCTGTTGGGTATTTGATGATCAGTAATCTTTGGAAATACTCAATCATGTTTAAGTGGCAAAAGCGTAAATCCAAATAAGTTGTATTTTCAGCACAAAAGCTTAACTTGTTATATTAAATGCATATCTATTTAATTCAACAAGTTAAGCACAATTTTATCCTCGTTACTTCAGCGTTAATCGTGTCAAATATTCTTAATGCTCCCTCGCTGTATATCTCTTAACATCTTATCTGCAGATTGAACCGCACCGATAAGATCACCTTTATCACCCCACTCTAAAAACCGGACTCGAACGCTGATTTTGAGAGTACTCATAAGGGGATATATACATTCATTTAATTTGCAGCTTAAAATAACTTATCGTCATTCACTACTATGCCTTGATTATGCTCAATATTGATGAACCTGCACATTTACAACCTAAACTGCCACTTTTTCGCTTAGGTTTTAGACCTTTTTTCTTATTCGCGAGCCTGTTTAGCCTGTTAAGTTTAGGAATATGGGGAGGATTTCTTGCTGGTAACGCTTTGCTTCCTAACAGCATAAATCCGTTATGGTGGCATGGCCATGAGATGATTTTCGGTTTTGTATGTGCCGTCGTAGCAGGCTTTTTACTCACTGCAGTTCAAAACTGGACGGGGCAACCAGGCTTAAAAGGCTTACCACTTGCTGGATTATTTATTGTTTGGTTACTTCCAAGGCTCTTATTTATTTTACCGCTAGATATTCCGTTTGTGATAACCATGATCATCGACTTGCTGTTTTTACCCTTAACTGCAGTTTTATTATCAATTTCAGTAATTAAAGTACGCCAATGGCGCAACTTTGTGTTTATCCCAATCCTCACTTTACTCACGCTTTTTAATGGGTTGAGTTATTACGGCTTAATCTCAGATCAACTGCAGTGGACTCATAATGGCCTTTATGCCGCAATCATTCTCATTGCCGTGATAGTCGCTCTGCTTGGCGGCAGAGTGATCCCGTTCTTTACCGAACGCGCAACCCAATGGCAAAAAACAATGCCCATTCCATTACTCGAATTTTTAAGTTTTGCCAGCCTATTAGCGCTCATCGCTAGCCTCTTTTTAACGCAGTTATCATTGACGCGCTCTTTGGCAGGTATCGCGGGCTGTGTATTATTGCTGCGCTGGTCGCGGTGGGGATGGCACGCCAGTTGGTCTGTACCGCTGTTATGGTCACTGCATTTAAGTTACTTATGCATCCCCATTGGGTTAGGGTTAATTGCAACTGGACTGCCGCTTTCTGTAGGAATGCATGCCATTACCGTTGGAGGACTCAGTGGAATGATCCTAGCGATGATGTCTCGCGTATCGCTCGGCCATACGGGCAGACAGCTTAAACCTGCTCGGCCAATGGCATTGGCTTTTGGATTAATCTTGTTCGCTGCGCTACTTCGTGTTTTAGCGGGTTTACCTAGTGCATGGTTTATCGAATTAATGCTCGCTGCGATTATTTGTTGGATGCTCGCTTTTGGTTGTTTCTGTTACTGTTATGCGCCTATGCTTTGCCGCATTAGAGCCGATGGACGCCCAGGTTAAGCAAAGTAATGCGAATAATCTTTATCACTCCATGCTTGTGGCTGATGACCAATTGCTATCTTGTGAATTGAGTCACACAGAATCGCGCCTCTTTTCCCTACCTAAGGTATTTTTACTGTTACTATTTACAAAAATATTGAGTAGGGAGAACCCATGCCATTTTATCGTCAATACGGTGCCAAAGGCTTAAAAGCAGTTGAGCATCTGGTATTAATCATCATCGCAATTGCGACTGTGGTCGCTATTGGTCAAGAAATTGTACATGTATTCAATGTCGGTGCAGTCGCCCTTGCCGATCTGTTGTTATTGTTTATTTATCTCGAAGTGCTCGCCATGGTGGCCAATTATGCGGAATCGGGGAAATTACCCGTACGCATGCCACTGTATATTGCCATTGTCGCCCTTGCCCGTTACTTGATCTTAGATATGAAGAGCATGGATGACTGGCGTATCACCGCGATTTCGCTTTCGACCTTAATACTCGCAGCCACCGTAATCGTGATCCGTTGGGGTCAATTAAAAATGCCCTATCCTAAAAATCAGGAATACGATAACTAAACCTATTGTGCGCCATTGCCAATCAAGCTCAATGGCGCCACTCTCCCCGCTGAAATCCCAACCAAAGACCTCTTTTCACACTGGTATTCTGCCAAAAAGCAATTATGCTAGTTTTACTGAGATCAATTATTTACGGGGCAGTTGAGTTATGGGTGAACATCCAGTTGGATTTGAAGAAAAACGCAGCTCACTTCGGGTGGATATGGAAGCCGAGCGAGTGCTCTTACATTGGACAGATAAAAACGGCGTTGAACACACAGACGAAGGTGTATGTATCGATCTCGCTCGTAGAGGCATTCTGTTTGATTATAAAAAACCATTTGCACTGGGTGACTTAGTTAGAGTGACCTTTAATCCTGATACATCCCAGCAAAATAGCGTAAAAGGCCAAGTTTGTCGCTGCTCTAAACGCCATGATCAAAGCTATCATGTCGCCATGCAATTGCTTTAATTTCAATCCAGCTACGCAGGGTCGATTTAGCTGTTCTACACTGAATTAGTTGAACTATTAGTACAAAGGACATTGCTATGATATTGCTGGTGGGTGGAGAAAAAGGGGGCAGTGGCAAGAGTTGCCTTGCGCAAAACATTGCCGTTTATATCAAGCAGAAATTTGCCGCCAATGTACTAATGGTCGACTGTGACCCACAACGTACAACATCTGATTGGATCCAAGCGCGAAATAACGACCCTAGCTTACCAGCCATAAATTGCATTCAACTCTACGGCAAAATTCGTAACGATTTACTCAGCCTGAATGAACGCTTCGACTATGTGATTGTTGACTGTGGCGGCCAAGATAACCTTGCTATGCGAGCCTCCATGTCGGTAGCCACTTACGTTGTGATCCCACTTAGACCAAAACGTCGCGATCTTAAAACCTTACCCCATATGGAAGATATGCTCAGCACCTGTAAAATGGTTAACCCCAAAATGATCGCGACCATTGTATTAACCCAATGCCCCGCACTGCCAACACAAGTTAAACGTATTTTAGAGGCCAAAGAAGTCGTCCAGTCCTTTGGATTACGCGTACTCAACTCGGTCACATTTTGCCGAAACATCTATGATGACAGTGAAGAAAAAGGTTCGTCCGTAATAGAAATTGAGCCTGATGGCAAAGCGGCTGAAGAGATCCGCGCCATAGTGGATGAGCTGTTCAACTTACCTCCAGAAAATAGCTATGAGCTTAACTGATCTTAAACGCAAGAAACCTAAACAAGTCATCAAGGTGGTTTCTGTTGAAGATTTCATTGAAGACGCCAATAACTATGCTTCAGGTAAAGCGAGTATTTTAGCGGTGCCTCCCGCAGAGCCAAAAGGCTTAGATAAAAAGTCAGCCAAAATTTATCGCCATGCCACCTTTACCCTCACAGAGACCAGCATTGCCCAATTAGATTTACTCGCCAAAGAAACCAAAGTCGCAAAGTCCCGCTTATTGCGTATTCTGATTGATGAGTTCAGTCAAAGAAAGGTTGAAGAGCAGCTTGAAGTGGTAAATAAAAGTAAGCAGGCAGACCGTTAATCTTTAATACCAATCACATTAAATATCTAATCAGTTCAGAGCATCACAGGCATTTCAATCCAAGGCGCATTGACGCAGAAATGGTCATTCCCTTTTAAGTCAATGCAACACCGGAGTGGGATGCCTGTGTGGATCCCGAAGGGCGGCTGATGTTCACTGTATGGCAACGCGCTTTATACTGCGTTTAAGGCTTTCGGCAGAGCACCACTATGCCTTCAAGCTTCGCCTTGTCTAAAGCGCGTTGAATTCCCGCTGAATGAACAGATTTTTTATACAATTGGTATAAGCATATTCGCCATAAAAAGCATGTGATGCTCACTCATTAATTTGCAAAACATGATGGCCGCAGCATAACCATGCGCCCCATATCAATTCAATGATGGGAATGGTGACACTGCCGCCCGGCAACAAGTGAGAGCCCTTGTGCCGATTCAGTTATTTTTCCTTTATTTAACAACAAACTGATTAACTCCTCCGCAGTAAGATTTTCAGCGCTACAGGTGTGATAACGCGTTGCTTCTCCAAAGGTTTGGACTATCTGTGCGATTAACTCAGGCTTTAAAACGGGGTTGGCTTGCGCTACCATCAGCGCCATAACATCATGACCGTGAACAGAATCGGGCATAGTAACTCCAAAAGATGCAAATAAGATTTAGCTTTATAACCGAACTGTTGAATGTTAACCCTGATCTTGTGCACATTCTGCCAATTTCAACAGCTGTGCAGACCGCTGTGACAATAAAGTGAGCCACTATGTCCTTGATCTTGCTTCTGACACAACAGATGTCACTCTATTTAGTGATTGTTTATTTAGTCAGTAAAACACCGCTTTTTAAACTGTTTGCAGAAACGTCACCGCGTCTGCCTCACAAGATCTTTATTTACCTAGTTTTTTCTAGCTTTTGTATCATGGCGACCTACTTTGGTGAGCAAACCTCAGGGGCCATCGCCAATACTCGCGCCATGGGTGCTGTATTAGGCGGATTGCTCGGCGGCCCTGTTACAGGTTTTTTAGTCGGGCTCACTGGTGGATTACACCGCTATAGCATGGGCGGCTTTACCGATTTAGCCTGTGCTATATCAACAACGCTCGAAGGCCTCTCAGCGGGAATGATCAGTTATTACCTGCGCCGCGTAGGTAAGAGTGAACTTATCTACAATCCGCTATTGGTTTGTTTAGTGACCTTTTATGCCGAAATAATGCAGATGAGCCTTATTTTGCTCATCGCTCGCCCCTTTGATGCCGCTTGGGAGTTAGTGCGGCAGATTGCCCCACCGATGTTATTGATCAACTCCATCGGCGCGGCACTATTTATGAGTATGATCCGCGACCAAAAAACCATGTTCGATAAGCTCTCATCTAGCTTTTCAACCAAAGCACTTAAAATCGCTGAGCGTAGTGTAGGGTTACTTTCCAAGGGATTTAATGAAGAAAGTAGCGGTAAGGTCGCGCAAATTGTGATTGAAGAAACCAATGTAGGCGCAGTGGCCATTACGGATAGAGAAAAGCTCTTGGCGTTTATCGGGATTGGCGCCGACCACCATATCCCTGGCACGCCGATTTCCTCCCAAATCACCCTTGAGGCCATCAATCAAAACAAAGTAATGTTTGCCGATGGGGTCGAAACCCCCTATTCCTGCTCGATTTCGAGCCAGTGTAAACTAGGGTCGAGTCTAGTGATCCCCCTGCGTAGCGACACTGAAATCATTGGCACCATCAAGTTATATGAACCTAAAAATAAACTGTTTTTAAATATTAACCGCACCTTGGGCGAAGGGATCGCTCGGCTATTATCGAACCAAATTCTTTATGGCCGTTTTGAACAGCAGCAAAACCTACTGACCCAAGCCGAATTAAAGTTGCTGCAGGCGCAAGTCAATCCACACTTTTTATTCAATGCTCTCAATACCATAAGCGCAATTATTAAGCGCGATCCGGATATGTCGAAACAACTGTTACAACAGTTATCACAGTTTTTACGGATCAATTTAAAACGCACGACGGGTTTAGTCACTCTCGGGGATGAGCTTGATCACATCGCTTCTTATCTCACCATCGAGAAAGCCAGATTTATTGATAAATTACAAGTCAATATTGCCATTCCAGAGTCACTTTATCACTGTAAAGTCCCTGCATTTACCCTACAGCCTATTATTGAGAATGCGGTTAAACATGGCACCACCCATATGATTGACCAAGGGCAGATCAAGGTCACTGGGCGTTTGGATGAAGATGTATTGACGTTAGAGGTCATTGATAATGCAGGCCTATATCAACCTTCTACTGACTCTGAAGGGTTGGGAATGAATTTAGTCCATAAACGGATCCAAAACCTGTTTGGCGGACAATACGGTATCCAAGTTGAATGCGAGCCGGATGAATACACCAAAGTGACCATCCGCTTACCCATAGAACAGACGGAAACTAGCACGTGATCACTTGTTTAATTGTCGATGATGAATTGTTTGCCCGTGAAGAGCTTGCCGATTTACTCAGCCAAGAAGCCGATATTGAGATTATTGGCCAATGCAGCAACGCGATAGAAGCACTGCAAACCATAACCAAAGAGAGACCCCAATTGGTGTTTCTCGATATCCAAATGCCGCGTATTTCAGGTATGGAGCTCATTGCCATGCTCGATCCCGACACCTTGCCTAAAATCGTGTTTGTTACTGCATTTGATGAATTTGCCGTCAAAGCTTTTGACAATCATGCTTTTGATTATCTGCTAAAACCCATAGATGCCGACCGTTTAAGCCAAACCCTCAAACGTGTTCGCAAGGATCTCACGCCACAAGCCGTCAATCAGATTGCGCCTCGATGCCTCGAGCATTTACCCTGTTACAGCGGTAGTAAATTAAAAGTCATCTCGATTCAAGATGTTGAGTATGTTTTTAGCGATTTAAGTGGGATTCATGTCGCGTGCACTAAAGGCAAGGTTCATACCCAACTGACGCTTAAAGTGCTAGAAGAAAAAACACCGCTAGTGCGTTGTCATCGCCAATACCTGATTTCGCCCAAGGCCATTGCCGAAATTGAGCTGCTAGATACCGGTGCAGAAGTGACCACCTTACTCGGGGATAAAGTGCCCGTTTCCCGTCGTTATCTCAAAAGCCTTAAGCAATTATTTGGCTTTCAATAGTCCAATTGTTAACCGCTTGTGTCCGTATTATAACCGCTCAGGGCGGTTAATACTGATGATTGATATACGTATGCAACCGCTCGCTCCATTCTATAGCCGCTGAGTCAGCATTATCGACCTCTCACCCAGTTTGCCCAGTTTTATGTAAACAACTTGTTTACACTCTGCACAACTCAAAATGGGGAGATAACTAAAATGATGTGGTTCCTGCTCTGCGTCGGTCTATTGATCGGCGGCTACTTTATCTACGGTACTTTTGTTGAAAAAGTATTTGGTATCAACGAAAAACGTCAAACACCGGCATTTAGCCAAACTGACGGCGTGGACTTTGTTCCGATGTCAAAGGGCAAAGTCTATTTAATCCAATTACTCAATATTGCGGGTGTAGGTCCAATCTTCGGTCCAATCTTAGGTGCGCTCTACGGTCCTTCAGCAATGCTGTGGATTGTGATCGGCTGTATCTTCGGTGGCGCCGTACACGATTACTTCTCGGGCATGTTATCAGTACGTAATGGTGGCCAATCAGTCCCAAACCTTGCGGGCAAGTACTTAGGTAAAAGTGCTAAACACTTTATGAACGTGTTCGCCATCGTCTTACTGCTGCTGGTAGGTGTAGTGTTTATCTCTGCACCAGCGGGTTTGTTAGGTAAGCTGACGGGCTTAGATGTGAGTATCTTCGTAGGCATCATCTTCGTTTATTACCTGATTGCCACAGTAGTACCTATCGACAAGATTATTGGCCGCCTCTATCCCTTCTTCGGCGCACTGCTATTCTTCATGTCCTTCGGCTTGGCCTTTGCGATTATGTTTTCTAGCGAACATACGCTGCTTCCGAATGTGCAAGCGGGTGATTTTTTCAAAAACTTAAACCCTAACGATATGCCATTATGGCCCGCCCTCTTCATCACTATTGCCTGTGGAGCGATTTCAGGCTTCCACGCCACGCAATCACCACTCATGGCTCGTTGTGTTGAAAATGAAAAGAATGGCCGTTTCGTGTTCTTTGGCGCCATGATCGGTGAAGGCGTTATCGCCCTGTTGTGGTGTGCTATTGCCCTGTCTTACTTCCATGGTGTTGAAGGTTTAAACACCGGCATGGCCGGTAACCCTGCAAACGTGGTATATGAAGCATCGACAGGTTTGTTAGGCGCTGTGGGTGGTTTTATGGCTATCCTAGGTGTAATTATTCTGCCGATTACCTCTGGCGATACCGCATTCCGCTCTGCTCGTCTGATTTTGGCTGAGTTCTTTAAAATGCCACAGGTATCTTTGCCAAAACGTTTAGTGCTGGCTATTCCATTGTTTGTGATTGGTGGCTTACTGACTCAAGTCGACTTTGGCGTGATCTGGCGTTACTTTGGTGTGGCTAACCAAGCCACTGCAGTATTAATGCTCTGGACTGCTTCAGCTTATCTACTGCGCCACAATAAACTGCATTGGATCACTACGATTCCGGCCATGTTTATGACGACTGTGGTTATCGCCTTCCTGCTAAACTCTGCCACCTTAGGCGCAGGCTTACCTATGACCTTGTCTACCGTTGCAGGCGTGATTTCAACCTTAGTGCTCACCGGATTGCTGATTGTGAAAACCAAAGGCAAAGGCGAGGTTGATAGTGACAGCGAATTACCTGATGAAGCCTAATTTCTAGCAGTATGTACTAGAATTAGCGCGACAAAAATCCAACGGGCACCCATGAGTGCCCGTTTTTTTATCCATCACCTTAAGCCAATGTGGATAATACTGGTATAATCTCGTTATTGTTCACGGCAGTTTATACAAGATGACTCAAACCAATAACCCATTACATGGCATCACACTGGAAACCATAATCACGCAACTCGTCGAGCATTATGGCTGGGAAGAACTTGGCGCTCGCATCAAGATCCGCTGTTTTACCGAAGATCCAAGTATCAAATCAAGTCTGCGTTTTTTAAGAAAAACCGATTGGGCCCGAGAAAAAGTAGAATATTTATATTTGAAGACCAATAAACTGCCGCTGCCAGCTGCAAAATCAATACAGGCGCCAGCTAAAGAACCGTCAAAAAAGTCGGCACCTAAACCGAACTCAAAACCAACCCAAGCAAAAGTCGTTGCACCAACGCCTGAAGTAGAGGGTCAGGTCAATAGCCATATTTGGGGAAAGCGCGACTAAATTCACACGATAAATACGCGCTGTCTATCAGACTCTTCGCCAGATAATGGTTCGCTAACCAAGGGCAAAGCTAATCCGCTAGCCCTTAATACACTCGAAAATAACCGGCTGTTATTATTAATAAATGCATTATAGACCTATAATCTTTTTAAGTTTTCTATCCCTATGCCGATAACTTAGTGAACTCTCACTCGACTAATCTAGGAGCCTATCGTGAACATAAATGGATTAAACAACATCGCGAATAGCGGCGCCTTCAAGTCAGTATCCAGTGCCTATATCACAACCACCCCAGCAATCAACGGCTCTGCGAATCAACCAGCAGAGTCCAATCCTCAAGAAACCGTAAATATATCAAGCAAAGGCAGACAAGCACTCGCCATCGAAGTGGGCGCGTCTTTAAGGGAAAAAGCGGCGGAAAAAAGGCAACAAACGGAAAGTACAGAGAATCAAGAACCCAAGTCTATCATTGATGAACAAATAGATCGCATCAAAGAACAGATCAAAGCCTTGCAAGAAATGCTCACCAAGCTCGCGGGAGATAATTCCGAAGCCGCAGCACAGCAACGTAAACAGCTACAAGAACAAATTATGCAGCTTAATACTCAAATGGTGGTATTAATGGATAACAAAATGCGAGAGACACAAAAAGCTGCTGGCTAACCGTTGAGACTGCTTAGCATTTGCGGCAACAGCCACTTGATTCTCAAGCAGAAATTAAGCAACCGACTAAATCGGGAGGCTAAACAACAACCGCCAAATATTTAAGCCATCACCGGTTCGATAGCTGATGCCAATACGGTCAACTCCGAGCAGATCACCGCCTAAGGGCTTAGAAAATGCCAGTGTGGCACCAAACTCATAGCTTCCTGAAACGATTGTTTCATCCTCAGCATCTTGGCTAAAATCTAACGCATTGAAATACCAATAACCAACAGCGAATAACCTTGGCTGTATTTGGATATTCAACCATTGCCAACGGGGTGAGAGTCCAATATCAACCCCCGTTTGCAGCACAGCAAATTGGTCAGTTAACTCACCGACATGCTCGCTATAACCCGCAAATCGCAGTCTTGATACCCAAACACTGTCTTCACCTGCTAAGGTAAAATCATACAAGGTACTCACACCCGAGGCTAAAATAGCCACGTTTGTGTCAGTATCAAAATTCGTTCCAAAGCCCACATCAAGATAGGCTTCCATTCGTGTATTTATCGATGCCTGCCAATGATGTTCAATCCCTGGCGTTATCGTCATGGTGCCAACCGAGGAAGGTAATTCGCCCTCGGTAATATCCTTCGCCAAATAATCAAAAAAGCCAAAGGATAACGGTAACCGCAGCCAAGTTTGACTACTGTCATCCTTTAAAAAATCAAAGTTCAAGGGAATACTAACAACGGTGGCATTTTGATCAGCGGCTCGATATACCCCAGTCCCCAGATAACTACCAAAAGCATAAACAGAGTTAGGATTCTTTGTACCATCAATCGGCATATCAGGACTGATATTCGACAACGCTGGGACAGACTGGGGGCTAAATGCGACTAAAGCTTGCGGGGGATTGAGGTTCGAAACAGGTGTTGTCGACGCCAGCAGTGGAAACATAATCCCCATTGACAGCGCCGAAATAGAATAGACATTAACAAATAACCGACTGAAAGTGATCTTCAATTTACGCAAACACACCCTGATTTGCTCTGCCTAATCGGTAAATAATGCCCCTAAAAACTACTCTTCATCCGTAAAATGATACTCAGACATCATATGCCCAAGTTCGGTTGATTTCGTCTTTAAGTAAGCTTCATTGTAACGGTTTTTACCCACTTGCAGCGGTACTCGTTCAACAACCTCAATACCAATTTCTTTCATCGCTTTGACTTTGCGAGGATTATTGGTCATTAAGCGTACGTGCTTCACACCAATTTTTTCAAGCATAGGCTGGATCATATCGTATTTACGCATATCCGCCGGAAAACCTAACTGCTCGTTCGCCTCAACCGTATTGGCGCCTTTATCCTGCAACTCATAGGCGCGGATCTTGTTTAGCAAACCAATACCACGGCCTTCTTGACGTAAATACAAGATAAACCCACTGCCCGTTTCGGCAATATTTTGCATCGCCGTTTGTAGCTGGAAACCACAGTCACAGCGTAAGCTAAACAGGGCATCGCCGGTGAGACATTCTGAGTGAATACGACCTAATACTGGTTCATCGCTACTTAGGGTGCCAAACGTGAGGGCAACATGCTCTTTGCCTGTTTCAGTATCTTCAAAACCGTGCATGGCAAAAACGCCCCAAGGAGTGGGTAATTTTGACGTCGCGACATATTTTATCGACATGACTTAACCTTAACGACAACTCTCATTCCATGAGACGGAAGGAACATCCATAAACAAAACAATGATGAGGCACTTAGCCTACGGAGCGCCTATTCTAAAGTGTTTTCAGCAATCACGAAATACTTTAGTAATTTAATCAACTACAAATCTAAGCATCATGCTAAATAGCACATCGGCTCAATCTGCAATCTGCCGATTCAAAGTGCTGCAAAATGGGTAAACAACCTATTTTGCAACCTATTGAATGAGTTACAAATACAACTTAAAACTTTGCTGGCGCAAAACCCGTTACTTCAGTTAAGCCCATTTCACGACCTAGAGCCGTCATGGGGTGCACAACCACTAAGCCTTTTACCGACTTTTTCAGTTGGCCCATATCAGCTTGCTCGGCTTTGGTTAACGCACGATGAAATGGCAAGTGCTGAATATCAACACCTTGCTTTTGCAATAAACGTGACTGCTGGTTTTTAACGCTATTGATTTGCTTAGTGACAGCCTCAATCTCGCGTTTAAACTGCGCCACAATGACGACATCGCCACGTTGCTCTGCCGCCGCCAGTTTACGACGAAACTTATCTAACTTATCGTTAAGCTGCTGCAGTTCTTGCTTTAAATTCATTATTTTACCTTAAATTACTTTAGTGAGTCCCAACCGATATTGACCTAATCTTTGGCCTGTTTTCTGGGTCACTGTGTCAAGGTGTGGGATTATAACAGCAAGTTAGCGATCCTCGTTACCGCTTTTATAAGAAACGGATCACCTGATTACTGCTACCTCGATATGGGAGACTCGGATCGGCAAGGTTTTGCTCAAATTTGCCGTCCACCAGCACATCAACATACTTGAGCACCACGCGTTGCTCATCGCTCAGGTCATCCCATACATAGCCAGTCCACAGCCAAATATCTTTACCGGGACATTCAGCTTTAACGCGTTTAACAAGCGCTAATATTCCCTCAAGATTGGCGGGTAACAGTGGATCACCACCAGAGAGTGATAGACCACGGCGCACGATCCGCAGATCCTGTAAATCCGCAATGATATTATCTTCCATTGCCTTATCAAATAAATGGCCTGAGCGCACATCCCAAGTACTTTGATTATAGCAACCACGGCATTGGTGCTCACAACCAGAAACAAACAAGGTCGCCCGAGTACCGGGGCCGTTAACCACATCAACGGGATAATATTGCTGATAGTTCATTGCATAATACCGATACGAAATACAGTGAGCGCCAGACTGGCTAAAGATCAAAGCACAGACCTCTCCTAAGCGACTGTGCTATATCAGTGTAACAAAGGTAACAAGGCAAAAGTGTTACAAGTGTTTAATCCTGCGCTTCACTTCTTCTTGCTTACCATGGTTAAAGGGTCTGGCATCGGGGCTACCTAAGTAACCACACACACGGCGGGTTACTGATACCCTGCTCGGCTCATGGTTGCCGCATTTAGGACAAGTGAATCCTTTACTCGTACAGCTAAACTCCCCCGTAAAACCGCAATCATAGCATTCGTCAATCGGCGTGTTAGTGCCGTAGTAAGGCACACGGCTATAACTGTAATCCCAAACATTTTCGAGTGCTTCAATATTGTGCTGCATATTGGGGTATTCGCCGTAGCAGATAAAGCCGCCATTGGCAATGGCAGGATACGGCTGCTCGAAATCGATTTTATCGTAAGGATTCACCCGTTTTTCCACATCCAAGTGGAAGCTATTAGTGTAATAACCCTTATCTGTGACACCCGCGACCACACCAAACTGACGTGCATCGAGCTTACAAAAACGACTACAGAGACTCTCACTAGGCGTACTGTAAAGGCTAAAACCATAACCCGTTTCGGCCTTCCACGCGTCGGTCGCCGCTTTGAGATACGCAACTATCGCTACGGCTTTCTCCCTGAGCTGTCCATTATCAAACACATGGTTTTCAGTGCCATAGAGTGCATTAATGGTTTCGTGTAAACCAATATAGCCTAACGAAATCGATGCACGACCATTTTTAAAGATTTGAGCGATATCATCGTCGGCACGCAGGCGCACACCGCAGGCGCCTTCCATATATAAAATGGGTGCGACTCTGGCTTTAACGCCATTTAACCGTTCGATGCGGGTGTCTAATGCGCGGCGGGCAAGCAATAGGCGCTCATCTAAAATACGATAAAACTCAGCCTCATCACCTTTAGCCTCGAGGGCAACACGGGGCAAGTTTAAGCTGACAACGCCAAGGTTATTGCGCCCTTCATGCACGAGTTCACCGTTTTCTTTATAGGAGCCTAAAAAGCTACGGCAGCCCATAGGAGTTTTAAATGACCCCGTCACTTTTTCGACTTGCTCGTAGTTCAAAATATCCGGATACATCCGCATCGTAGCGCATTTGAGTGCCAGTTGTTTTACATCGTAATTGCAATCGCCGACTTTGTGGTTAATGCCATCACGGATAGCAAACACCAATTTAGGAAACACCGCTGTCTTACGATTTTTACCTAAGCCCGCCATGCGGACTTTCAGCATCGATTGCTGAATTAAACGCGACTCCCACGAGGTTCCTAGCCCAAAACCAAAAGTCACAAACGGGGTTTGTCCATTGGCTGTATGCAAGGTATTGACTTCGTACTCAAGGGACTGGAAAGCATCATGGCATTCTTTTTCAGTCTGCGCGGTAGCGTAAGCTTTAGCATCTTTAATCTGCCAATTCAGCGCCACTTGATAATGCTTGTCATAACTCTTGGCCACAAAAGGCGCTAACACTTCGTCAATACGGTTAATGGTCGTACCGCCATAAATATGGCTTGCTACTTGGGCAATAATTTGTGCCGTTACAGCTGTAGCCGTTGAGATAGATTTAGGGGTTTCAATTTCGGCATTGCCCATCTTAAAACCGTGGGTCAACATGCCCGCCAAATCAATCAACATACAGTTGAACATCGGGAAAAACGGCGAGTAATCGAGATCGTGATAGTGGATCTCACCCATTTCGTGGGCGGCCACTACATCCTTAGGCAAAATATGGCTCTTGGCGTAATGCTTGGCGACAATTCCCGCGAGTAAATCTCGCTGAGTTGGGATGACTTTAGAATCTTTATTGGCGTTTTCATTTAACAGAGCGGCATTACTTTGCTCGACTAAGCCACGAATTTCTAAGTTGAGTTTGCTCGTAGCATCGCGACAAATATCCCTGTCGTGGCGATATTCAATGTAGACCCTTGCTAATGACTTGTAGGGGCCTTCCATCAATAGGTTTTCAACCGCATCCTGTAAATGGTGGATCTCAACTTCAGCCATATTCGCCACTCGCGCGCTCACACAAGCGGCTACCGTCGCGGCATAATCTGCATCCTCTATTCCAACCGAGTTTGCAGCGGCGATCACTGCATCTCTTATCCTTGTTTCATCAAAAGGTGTGCGGCAACCATCCCGCTTGATCACGACCGGCATTGTTCAGTTCCTCTCCATCCTGATTAAAATTAACACTACATATAGTGATTTGATAATCAATAAACACAATATGTAGGCAATTAGGCGACATCGACACCTAAAATTCCATGATCCAGATCATGATTTATCGGATGGATAAAAAGAACAAATAAGAACTGCTGCCAAGCCCAATGATCTCAGTTTTAAGCCTTGACCTCGACGCGAAAGCAAGATAGCGGCGCTAAATGGAAGGATTTAACAACACTAAGGGCTATGATGCTAAAAATCAAAACCCTTTGTTTTGACGTAGAAAAAATAGCAAGGCTTAACGCTTAGCCAAAGCAAGATAACTGCTTAATTGCCCCTGCGCCGATTGCTGCAGTCCCATTGATGAAGCCACTTGCATGGTCGATTTGAGACCTTGCCATAATCGTTTTTGGCTGTCGCTCATGGTGGGATTACTATTCAAATAATCCGTTAATTGACCAAACACTTTAGTTGCCTTTTGCGCCAAAACGGGCGAATGGGCATCATCCATATTCTTCAGCACATTTTTAGCCTCAACTAAGGTACTGATCATCGGGCTGTTTGGCGACTTTTCAGCCAAGGACTTTAACTCATCGTCGATAAAATCCTGCAAAGACTGCTTATTGGGGTTTTGACTCGGCACAGTAATGCCGTTTTGCGAAAGGCGTTCAACTTGGGCATCAGAAAGAATGCCGTCCTTTTGAAGCCGCGACACTAGCGCAGGGATATCCGCCACACTAAATTTGCCATCGGCAAAAAAGTCTTTCGACATGGCCTGAATTTTTTGTGCCCGCACTGCCCGAGGTGACAGCGCAATCTCATCACTCGGTTTAGTGTCAGTCTTTGAGGGTTCCTTTGTGGATGAGTTTGCATCCGTGCTCGGCTCGGTTTTACCCGTATCTGTCTTCTTGCTATTAAGGCCATAGGCTTCAGCAGCATTGCTGCGATTAAGATTAAGGGTATTTAAGAGAGAATTCATCGTCAATAATTCGGCGTCTAATACTGAGTGGCGTTTATAAAGCAAAAACTAAGCCAATCAAGCATTAGCTAGCTTTACTTCGCGAGTATCAGATGCATTCGTCCTACCGAATTTAATCTTTCCAAATGGCAGCTTCAATCAAATGTGCCACTTTTGCCACGGCGGCCTCTCCTGCTGCGATGGCTTCAGCTGCTCGATGGAACTCCATGGTGCCGATATTCGCGACTTCAGGTACGATGCAGATATCAGGCGGATCCCCCATTAAACGCGCACGTTTATGTCGCTGTTCTAAAATTCCCATCGACTGTGACATTACCGCAATCATGCCTGGGTTAGATTTAGTTCCAAGGGAAAACTTGTCGGTTAAGTTACTGACATATTCCCGCCCTCGGGCGAATAAATCCATAAAGCCGGTTTCTTGGCGCGCAGGCATCTCCGTGTCTTCTTTTGTTGCCCGGTGACTGGTCATATTGACAGGCAAAACTTGTAATCGACCAGAGTGAAAACCATGCAAATCAACAGCAATGACAATATCAACACCCATTGCTCGGCTCACTGAAACTGGAACAGGATTAACCACTGCGCCATCAACTAACCAACGTTCACCTTGGCGAACTGGCGCTAATATTCCTGGCATAGAGCAAGAAGCCCGAACAGCTTGGCGTAAGTCACCATGACGGAACCAGATTTCCTGTCCTGAATAAAGATCAGTGGCAATTGCTGCAAAGGGATATTCTAAATCCTCAATATTGACATCACCAATGCGCGACTGCAGTACATCGAACACTTTTTCGCCGCCAATCAGTCCACCTTTACGCCAACGGATATCCATCAGCCCCAACACATCCCAACTGGAGAAACTGCGCACCCACTCTTCAAGCTCGGCTAAATGATTATGAGCATACGCTGCGCCCACCAAAGCACCGACAGAGCAACCTGCCACCTTATCAGGTTTAATTCCCATCGCCGCAAGTCCGTTTAGCACACCAATATGCGCCCAACCTTTTGCAGCGCCACTGCCTAATGCGATGCCGATTGTCGGAGTAGTCCCCTTGCCCATTATAATTTCCCTTAATAAATCGATGATTTGAAGAAGCTAAGTACTTTCCAGAGTGCAGTAAGCCATTAGACAACACTATTCGTTATTATTACTAGGACGTATTGAGGTTTCTAGGGTATTTTTACAGAGATTGGCTTTAGCGTTTATCTAAGTAAAAGTCCATGCTGTGTGGTTATTCGACATAAACGAACGATAAGATAACACTGTAAAAAGCCCCCCCAAATCCAGTTCGAAGGGTTCATCTGTCAATTCTCTCTTTCACAACAACAGCTCGCCATAGGATTGCAATAGCGACATGTCACTCATCGTTTTGTGAGCATGCACTTGTCTTAACGCACGCAACCGAATCAGGAAATATCAACACGCCCTCGTGATTACCTTCATTTATACATTTAACGATCGCATAGAAAATCATGGCTCAGTGACAACAAGGTCACTTTTTATCCTCTCAGTTCAGAGTCAATTCAGTTAAAGATGATCTCAAAGACAAATACATCGATTGATGTATGCCACACAAATATGCGGCTATTTAGATGATTCCGTAAGATAATGCCTGATCAAGATAGCTGACCATAGTGATTTAGCGCTATAATCTGCCCTCACTCAGATTTAGGGGATATGCCTTTGCAGTTTACTGATTTTTCTCTGGACCAGCGTCTGTTACAAAGCTTAAAGCATATGGGGATTGCAACCCCAACCGCCATCCAGGAACAAGCCTTACCTATCGCCTTGGCAGGTAAAGATTTAATGGCATCATCAAAGACAGGGTCAGGCAAGACCTTGGCGTTTTTGCTGCCAGCATTGCAAAGGGTTATCTCCACCCGCGCCCTCAGTAAGCGCGATCCTAGAGTATTAATTTTATTACCGACCCGCGAATTGGCCCATCAGGTTTATAGCCAGTTACGTCTACTGGTTGCTAACACCCAATATAAGGCGATTAGTGTATTGGGTGGCGAAAACTTTAACGATCAAGCCAAAGCACTAGCAAAGGAGCCACATTTTATTGTGGCAACGCCTGGGCGAATCGCCGATCATTTAGAACAAAAAAATTTATTTCTCAATGGATTAGAACTATTAATCCTCGATGAAGCCGACCGCATGTTGGATTTAGGCTTTGCGCCACAGTTAAAAGCTATCAACGAGGCAGCCGATCATAAACGTCGTCAGACCTTAATGTTCTCAGCAACGTTAGATCATAGTGAAATCAATGAGATTGCTGCAGCGTTACTCAAGAATCCATTACATGTTGCGATTGGCACTGCTCACGCTGAACATCAGGATATTTCGCAGCGGATTTATTTGTGCGATCACTTAGATCACAAAGAGGCCCTACTCAATCGTTTGCTTAGCGATGAGTCACACAAACAAGTGATCATTTTTACCGCCACCCGTGCCGATACAGAACGTTTAGCCGCAAAACTCTCGGCTCAAGGGTTTGCGACCGCCGCTTTGAGTGGCGAGTTAAAACAAGCGGCACGTAATCAGATCATGGACCAATTTGCCCGTGGCCAACAGCAAATACTGGTAACCACAGATGTGGCATCCCGAGGCTTAGATTTACTCAATGTCTCATTGGTTATCAACTTCGACATGCCTAAATTTGCTGAAGAATATGTCCACCGCATTGGCCGTACCGGCCGTGCTGGTGCAAAAGGTGATGCTATATCCTTAGTTGGGCCGAAGGATTGGGATAACTTTAAAAAAGTACAACTTTTCTTAAGAAAAACCTTTGAAATCAGTGTAATTAAAGGTCTCGAACCTAAATTTACCGGTTTAAAAGATAAGCCAAAGTCCGTCGCGACTAAAGGTGTGATCAAGGCAAACACAAAGGGTAAATCTAAGCCCAAGTCGAACATCGTTAAAGCAGCGCCATCACGTGATAAACGCTTTATCACGGGTATTGATGTCGGTGATGCACCAATGCGCAAAAAACCTAAGGCACAGCAGCTGCAAGAGAGTGACGACGAGATCTGAAAATAACGCAAAAGATGGCTCAAGTCCGTCATACTTGGGCTCTTAAAATCCATGTTTCGCTGGAGTCATTCTACCGGCGATACATAAACAATTTGAAATAGTTAAAGGTGTAACATGCGAATTTGTGGTGTTGAATTAAAAGGTGGCGAAGCCATCATCAGTCTGCTCAGCTACGAAGGGGAAACCTTCAACGTACCCAGCTGCCGTAAAGTGTCTTTTAGCATTGCCCAGTCAGCATCTACGGAGGCAATTCGTGAATTTCACTTTGCTTTCCATAAGTTAATGGAAGATTACAAGGTCGATGAAATTGTGATTATTGAGCGTGAGCAAAAAGGCAAGCTGGCCGGTTCTGCCACCAGCTTTAAGCTCGAAGCGGCAATCCAATTGGGCGATGTGCCTGTGACCTTGTTATCACCCGTTGCGATTAAAGAACAAAACAAGCGTAATCCACCACATGTCGACTTCGACACCTTGGATTTAAAACGTTTCCAACAGCCCGCCTTCGAGGCAGCCTACGCTCAGCAAAATCGCCATATTTTTGGTAAAGCTTAAACGCTCTTGCTTGGCGCTATCGCTTAGCGCCAAGCCTGTTATGTGCAACAAGAATCATGCAAACCTTAAAATATATAAGCGGTTATAGCCCAGATATCCAACGTCAGGTTCAGCAGCTTTTAGAAAGTGGCAAGTTAGGTGATGTATTGCTGCGCCGTCATCCCCAAGTTCACGAGATCCGCAGCGATAAGGCCCTTTACGACTATACCCAAGGGATCAAAAATCAATTTTTACGCCAATCCTCCCCCCTATCAAAAGTGATTTTTGATGACAAAATAAGTATTAGTCATCATGCACTTGGCTTACATTCCTACGTATCTAGAGTGCAAGGTAACAAAATCAAAGCGAAGAATGAAATTCGCATATCTTCTCGCTTAAAACGTGTACCAGAACCCTTGCTACGAATGGTAGTTGTACACGAACTCGCCCACCTAAAAGAGAAGGATCATAATAAAGCTTTCTATAAGTTGTGTACTTATATGGAGCCCGATTACCATCAATTCGAATTCGATCTGCGTTTACTGCTAACCTGTATTGATGCTAACCAATCTCCCTACTCAAACTAAACAAGCTTATTTGAGTAAGTTAGCATTTTGCTCATCGATTTATTGCGTATAGTTGACTGATAATAATTTTCATTTAAAATGAATCGGTCTTATCCGTTACCGCACTAAAGCCGTGTAAAAGTCGTATGAAAAAACAAAAGATTGGTAAAAAGCTAGAAAAGTGGTGTGACAAACAAGCCAAGAAACTGCAAAAGCAGCAGACAAAATCCAATCGCCCTGTCGAATTACAAAATCTTTATTCGCCAAATACACAAAAAAAACATGCGACTCAGGCTCAAAATAAAAAACAGCAGCGTAAACACTTGAGTCAGTTATTATCCGAATATGTGGCGAAACAGCAGATCCAAACCCTCGATAAGACCAGCCGAAAGAAACAACTTAAATTAGCTAAAGCCCATTTTAGTGCTGCGAATGATGCTAAATTTTTATCATCCGCCGTTATTAAGCGTATTCGTCCATTGCCTACTGAACGCAGTTTTGCACTTCGTCCCTATAAAAAATCCCCCTGTGGAGGTTGCCCAGCTTTAAAAGGTCGTCTGTGTAAATGTGCGTTAAAGGCAATGCAGAAACGTCAGGCCAGTTAATTCGTTTGAGTTGACTACCGTACCCCAATCAAATTAGATAAAGACAAGGCAGCGTAACGAAAGTGACTGGCTTATATCTGCACTAGGCAAATCTACAAGGCGATATCAGCATTTATCCTTCTGTTGTTTATATGCGTGTTAATTCTGCCAACTTAACTCTATTTATCGCTTTTTAAAACAGTAAAGATTCCCCCCTTTATCTGAGTACACATCCTTACAATTAGTTGTTCAATAAACACGCGTTTTTAAGCCGTCATCGCTAAACGCTGCACAAATGAAAACGCCGATGAACTCAAATTCATCGGCGTTTTCATATTCGGTTCGCTCGGATTAATGAATGTGCTAGCCTAAATTCATTAACGCTTGGCGACTCTTAACCATATTAGTAAAGCTACGTAACTCTTGATTTGCTAACTGGTTTGCCATTGGAATATCGGCTCTCATTGGGTCTACGGGCTTACCGTTTACATGGAATTCATAATGCAAATGCGGTCCGGTAGAGCGGCCTGTATTACCTGATAAAGCAATCACTTGTCCACGAGTCACCCTTTGGCCTTTACGCACTAACGCCTTTGAAAGATGTAAATAACGGGTGCGATATTTACCACCATGTTCAACCACAATATATTTACCCGCGAACTGGTGATCTGTGACTAAGCTCACTACACCATCGCCAGGAGCAACAACTTTAGTTCCAATTGGAACCGAAAAGTCAGTACCATTATGGGGAGAAATACGCCCAGTAATAGGATGTTTACGGGCTGGATTAAAGCGAGAACTCATACGAGGCTGTTTAGCCAACGGAATACGTTGGAAAGCCCGCACTAAACTACGTCCTTTAGCATCGTAATAGCTGCCATCAGTATGTTGAAAGGCGCTAATTTCAGAACGTCCTGTTTTAATACTAACACCCAATATTTGGCTACTACCTGTTGCTTCACCTTCAACATATTGATCATTTACCAAAACAGAAAACGTATCACCTGCATGTAGATCACGAGCAAAATTCACTTTTTCTTTGAGTAGATCTTCAATCCGCTGAATATCGGCTGCTGCTAGGCCCATCTTTTGAGCCGAGACGTAAAACGAACCTTTAATATCACCCGTAAGGATACGATTTTGCCAAACACCCTCAACGTTAACTTCTTCAACGTTAAAGCTACCATCGTCATAACGGGTAAATACGACTTGACGAGCGGCGTTAAAATAAAGTTCTAACTTTTGCAGCTGACCAACATTATCAAGCCAAAATTGAATACGGTTTCCAGGTAATAAAGTATCAAGAGCCAGAATGTTTAAATCGGCCTCTAACACTTTATACATAGTTTGCTGATCGACCCCAGCCTTAGAAAACAAAGCGCTTAAGGTATCTCCTGATGCGATAATACGCTCATAGTCAGGGGTATTATCAACAATTGGAGCCGTTTCTACAGTTTCAGAAACTTGGGGTAATATGGTTTCAATATCGAGAGCAACGGGAATGCGTTGGGCTGTCGGCACCACATGATTGGTATTCGGCATCAGCATCGCCGCGCCGATTAATAAACCACCAACAAGGAGAATATTTTTATGGGCCGAAGATAAATTCTGCAAACGGATTTGCGGAAAATTAGCCAAATTGGGTTTGCCTGTCTGCAACGCCTTCACCTTTTGTTATCGTTTTTGCGTTATATTTTTGAACCAGTCCCTACATGGGAAGCCCGAATTTTCCCAACTTATCCCAAAAAACCGATTATGACAAACGCTATTTTACACTTTTGCAGTACTATTTAGCAAAAACATGCGTCATCTATCACTTTAAACTGATTGTACATTCTATATCCAGTTGTAAAATATTACAGCACTATATGAATAATATATCTAAAACAATAAGTTAAAAAACGCACTCTACACATAGATGTTTCTAAGGCAAAATCACTTTGATTTCACTCCCATGGGAAGTTTTCAAGAGATCAATTCGGGTATTTATCTGCTCTTTCATCTCAGAAACATGAGATATCACGCCGATCATTCTCCCTGTCGATTGCAAATCCATTAAGGTGCGAATTGCCAGCTCGAGGGAGTCCTGATCCAGGCTACCAAAACCTTCGTCAATAAATAACGTATCGAGTTTTATGCCCCCAGCATAGGCTTGCACCACGTCTGATAAACCCAGCGCCATAGATAAAGCGGCCATAAAACTCTCCCCACCACTTAGGGTCGCCACGGGGCGCACTTTTGCGGTGTAAGCGTCTTCGACTTCAAGCTCAAGCCCTGATGCCTTATTTCCCTTTGCTCTGTCTTCTTTACGCAGTAATCGATAACGACCTTTACTCATCAGGTGTAATCTCTGCGTCGCGGCGAGTAATACATCATCGAGTAAGACACTTAATACAAAACGTTGCAGAGAAATCTTGTTGCCTGTATTCCCATTGGCCACATCGGCCAAGGTGCCAATAATGGCGTATTCATCCTCAAGGGCTTTGGCTTTTTGATCGACAATACTGAGCTGAGTTTGTGTCTGTTTAAGCAAAGAGAAACGCGTATTAAGTTGGCTCCATGTAGCTTCAGCGAGATTAAGTTGTTGGTGCTTTTCAGCGAGCATGGCTTCTAGGGCATCAAGGTCGGGTACGCTGACATCACTAAGCTGAGTTTTTTGCTGATCAAGCTGTGATTGATTTAAGGCACACTCACGCTGATAGGTTTCAATACGCTCGCCCAGCGCTTGCATTTGCTCATCGGTTAACAATGCTGTCCCTAATGCGTCCCTATCAGTAAAGCCCGCTAAATGCAGTTGTGAGTTAAGGTCGCCCAAAACCAGAGCCTGCTGCTCATCTGCGCTATGACAGCGTTGTATTGCAGCCTCTAGCGCCGTTTGCGCCGCCACACAATGCTCGGATGCCTGCTGCTGTGCGGTTCTAAGGACATGAATTAGCCCACGAGTCTTCTCAAGCTGCTGCTGATTATCATTAATCGCTTGATTTAACTCAGCAAGCGAGCGGTATTCCTCAGGGATCCGCAGCGCCTTTTCAGCTAATTGGCCAGATAAACGCGCCACTTCGCCTTCTTGTTGATGATAGCGCTCACGCTCAAGCTCTAATTGTTGCGTCAATGCGAATTCTTGCTGCTGCAACACTTTGATTTGCTGCTGTAACTGCTGCAATGCTTGGGTAGCGACTTCAGCTTGTTTTGCGTGGCGTGTTAATTCTTCAAGTCGATGGAGATGCGATTCAAGTGGTAACTCGACCGAATCCCCCAGCGAAGAGGCCAGTTCATTTGCCTGCGATTGCTGTGCTTCTAACTGTTTTTGTAGCCCCCGATACTCCGCCCTCGCTTTGCTGAGCTGTTCGAGAGCATTGACCTCGGCATCCTGCGCTGCTTGAAGCTGTGCGTCCGTTGGTAAATGATCATGGCTGGTTGCAGGATGAGGATGCTCGATACTGCCGCAAACTGGGCAGGGTTCTTCGAGTTTGAGCTCCCTCGCTAAAATGGCTGCTTGGCCTTGAAACCAGTTGAGCTGTAAAGACTTATAGTCACTTAGCGCTGCCTGATGCTGCGCGTTCAGCATCTTTCCTTGTAATCCTGCTTGTACAAGCGACTCTTCAGTTTGGGCGACTTTGGCGCAGATTTGTTGCCATTGTTTGAACAACTCAAGTAAGTGGCGCTGTTGCTGCAAGGCTTGTGCGGTCGCGAGTTGACGCTCACTTTGCTGTTGTAATGCTGGCAATTGATCTTCATAGGTGCTGCGCTGCTCAACTAAGCTTGCAAGTGCCGTCTTAGTCTCTTGCCCCTGCACTTTGGTTTGTTGCAATAAGATGTTTGCCTTAGCCAATGCTTGCTCAACATCGGCAAACTCAGCCAATTGCGGTGCTAGCGACGTTAAGCTGTTGCTCAGTTGTTCCTGAGTTCGTAAGCGCTGTTCTAGGCCGTTAAGCTCCTGCGCTTCACTATCAGCTTTGGCAAGCGCAAGCTTTGCCGTATCGAGAGCCATTTGGGCGTGGCAGCGCTGATCATTAGCAATCATCGCTTCCTGCTCCCTCGATAATGCATTATCCAATAAGGGCTTTAGACGCTGCGCTTGCTTTGCCACATTCAGGCGAGCCGTTTGCGCTGCAATATCGGCTTGCTGTTCATGAAGCAAGGTGGCTTGGGATTCCAATTCACTTAAACGAGTAAATTCAGCAAAACGCTGCTGCGCACTGTCATGCTGTTTTAGCGCCTGTAGATGCTCAGCCGTGCAACGTTCTTTCGCGCCGATAGCAGCCGCCAATTCTGGTTCTATTCGACTAAACTCGGCGGCCAGTTCGTCGTCATTCGCTAGCTCCGCGGTTTGTAAAATGCCATCGCGACGCGCACGCTGCTCTTTAACCAAGGCGCGGATGTCGGCCGCCTTCGCCTTTAAGATATCTTCAATACGTTTATAGATATGGGTTTGAAATAATTGACTAAAAATTTGCTCACGCGCCTTGGAGTCGGCCATGAGTAATTCACGAAACTTACCCTGTGGCAGTACCATAACCTGACGAAATTGTTCTACGTCTAAGCCCGTTAACGCTTCAATTTCAGCCGTTGCCTCTGAGACTTTACTGGCGACTAATAGGGTTTCAGTACTATCGGGAGCGATCTTAAACAGCTGCGCCTCGCTCTTTTGGACTGTCGAACCCTCGCCATTCTTTTTGAGTCTGTCCTGCTCTGGCACTCGGCGAATACGATACGCAGTGTGACCTAATTTAAAACTAAAGGTCACCTCAGTAAGCAGATTATCATCGGCCATATCGCAGCGCATTTGGCTGCCTTCACGTTCATTGCCGGTGGTTTTTCCATACAACGCAAAGCAGATACCATCGAGCAAAGTCGTTTTACCCGCGCCAGTTGGCCCGTTGATTAAAAATAACGGATTATCACCAAGTTCAGTAAAATCAATTGTCTGAGTCGACGCAAACGGGCCAAAAGCCGACATGGAAAGTTGTAGTGGCTTCATTCTGCCTGCTCCTCTTTTGCGTCACGATGTGTTTCGCTGCGTTCGAGCCCGTCTCGATGAAGCTGGGTTAGGATATCCTCCATCACCGCCTGCTGCGCCGGCGTTAATTCATCCCCCGAGACTTGGGCAAAAAAGTCACGGAACATGGCCATTTCACCTTTTTTTATATGATCTCGATTTAGCACCACCGCCTGATCGCCCGCCATCAATCCCGTGCGCTCTAAATGCAGCACATTGGGATAAACACTGCGCAGTTTGCCCATGGCATCTAAAATGGCGTGCTTATCGAGAAGTCTCACCATCAGATAATCCTCACGCTTGGAATCGGTTTTCCCTACTGCTAATAAATGTGCCAATTCCCCTTCAATAATCCGCACATCACGTAGCGCAGTTAAGGGCAAGAGTTGGATTTGAGCGGGAGATTGCGCAGCGATATCCACTAAGGTGACAGACTTATGCTGATATTGCTCACTAAAGGAATACTTTAGGATTGAGCCTGAGTAACGTATCTGTTCGCAGCCTTTATATTGCGGGCCATGCAAATGCCCTAGGGCGACATAGTCAAATTCACTAAACAGCCGTGGGGAAATTTTATCCGCGCCGCCGATACTTAATGGCCGTTCAGATTCAGACTCGCTGCCACCATCCAAAAAGCAATGACTCACCACCACTTTAGGTAAACCTTGGCTATCATGGGAGTGGACCTGTTCTAGCAATAACGCCATCGCCTCTTCATGGCTCGATACGCTAAGGCCTTTGGCATCGGTTTCAAACACTTGGCGCACGGTGGCAGGTTCAGCGTAAGGCAGCGGATAAAAGTAAGCATCGCCACTGGAACTGGTTAAACGAATAGGCACTAATTCGGCCTGTAGCGGCCCAATAATATGTAAACCGCTAGCAACCATTTGTTTCGCGGCAAATCCCAAACGCTCATGGCCATCATGATTACCAGCAATCATCAGCACTTGTATACCTAATTGGTTAACAAGGCGATTAAGTACATCATCAAGCAGGGCGACGGCACTGGCGGGTGGAATCGATCTATCGTAAATGTCCCCCGCAATAATCACCGCATCAACACTGTGCTGCTTTGCCAATGCAACGATTTGATCAAGTACATGGGCCTGATCATCCAGTAATGATTGATTATGTAACTGACGACCAATATGCCAGTCTGAGGTGTGAATAAATCGCATTGCTGCTGAACCTTAATGGATGCTAAGCCAACGCTATGGCGCGAGATGCTTATCGTTAAGTTGTTTGTCGAAGCTGCTTGTCGGATAACGTCGCCCAATGGCTCGCCAATAAGCCCTAAAAACACGTTAAAAAATGCTAGGTTATCCTAAAAAATGCCGCTGAGTATAGTCAATACAATGGGAGTGGAGAGATTTACAGCAAAGAGGTCGAAGACTGCGCTAACAGCTAACCATTAGCGCAAACTAGGTCACAGTTCAACTACATAAGCTCGTGCCAAAAATCATCATCAAAACAGTTGGTATTGGCTGGCGAGCAATTTCACACTCATGGCAAGCGACATGGTCACCACTAAAGGTTTAATGATCTTTGTGCCTTTAGTGACCACTAAACGTGATCCTAATGTTGCCCCAATGGCTTGGCCCGCTAACATCACTAAGCCGAGTAACCAAATGACCTTTCCGCCAAGGGCGAAAAAAATCAGCGAGGCAATATTGGTCGAAAAATTCAACACCTTTGCGTGAGCTGTCGCTTTGGCGAGGCCAAAACCCGCGAGGGTAACAAACGCCAACGCAAAAAAGCTGCCCGTCCCCGGACCAAAAAAGCCATCATACAAGCCCACACCTAAAGCGGCAGTAAAAGCAAAGGCGGTAGGGGTTAAGACTTGATGCCTATCCTCCTCAGAAACCTTCTTCGAAAACAAAAAGTAACAACCAATGGCGAGGATCAAAAACGGCAATACTAATTCGAGGATTTTGGTATCCACTAACTGCACCAACACAGTGCCTAACGCCGCGCCGATAAAGGCACAAAACAGCGCGAGTTTGACAGTTTTGAGATCAACCAATCCCTTACGCACAAAGTACAAACTGGCAAAAAAGCTGCCGCCGCAGGCCTGTAACTTGTTGGTACCAAGGGCAACCGCTGGCGGCAGCCCTGCCCACATTAACGCAGGAATGGTCAGTAATCCTCCGCCGCCAGCAATGGAGTCAATAAAGCCCGCCACCATCGCCACGCCAAACAGTAATACTGCAACTTGTAGAGTTAATTCAAATTCCATAATTTTTATAATTGAGTTATAGGAGCTAAGGCTTCGCATTAGACTGCGTTTGCCTTATCAATGCAAAGGAGTTATTGTCGCGCTAGCGTGAGTAAAGCTCACACTAAACCGTTTGTTAAACACCTTGATTCGGATATGGATATGTTTACTAGCTTGCCACCGCTCAATGCATTACGGGCATTCGAGTCCGCCGCCCGCTTACAGAGTATAACGCTGGCAAGCAAAGAGCTGCACGTCACCCATGGCGCCATCAGTAAACAAATCAGAGTGTTAGAAGATTTTTTAGGGTTCGCCCTCTTTGTTCGGCTCCATAAAAAAGTTGAACTCACAGACGAAGCCAAACGTTACTTACCCCATGTACAAGCGGCGCTGCAAACCCTGTCGAGCGCCACCGCCGATTTACGTAGCCAAGGTTCTCGGCCACAAACCTTAGCCATTAATGTATTACCGAGTTTAACCATTAACTGGTTGATCCCTCGTATGGAGCAATTTAAATCTCGCTATCCACATTTATATGTGGATCTCTCGATAGGTGACTTTGCCGTTGATTTCAGCCAAGGGCGTTATGACATCGCGATCCGCAGTAGTACCAAACTGCCCAAGGGAGTGAATTACATCAAACTCATGGATGAAGACCTGTGCTTAGTTTGCGCGCCGTCATTGGCCCCAAAACTGCAATGTATTGAGGATATTAATCATGTCACCTTACTCAAACACACCACTCGTCCAGAACTCTGGGATTATTGGGCTGAAAAAGTAGGGTTAGTGCTTACACAAGAGCAAACATTCGGCGTTGAGCATTTTTATATGTTAAGTCAGGCGGCTGCTAGTGGCATGGGCGCGGCGCTGATCCCACGCTTTTTTATTGAAGAACAATTAGCTAACGGCAGTTTAGTCATCCCCTTTCATGCAACGTTTACCAGCCCATATGTTTATTACCTTCTCACGCCTAAATCCCCAAGCTTGCCGTTAAAAGTGCAAGCATTTATCGAGTGGATGCTTGACCTCTTCGCCCCTTATCGAAATGAATGCTAAAGACCCAAAAACCACCTGAAGGTGGTTTTTACGTCAGTCATAGCAAAACACTTTACATGGTTGCCATTGTCCAATAATCGAGGCGCTTTTGTGGATCAGCCAGTAAGTTTTTACACTGCTCTTTATATTTCCCCATCAACGCCCCGAGATTACTAGAGCCACCTAGGCTTTGTATTTGGCGAGCTTTTGCATCGGCAACGGCTTGGGTAACTTCAGCTTCTGACTGGTATTTTTTCGCCAGAGTTTCGGCTTCAACTTTAGAGGTTTTTAAGCGTTCACCTACCGCTTGCATTTGCGGTGCATTCATGGCGCCAATCGCTTCAGAGCTAATTTGATAATAGGCTGCACATTCAATGGCTTCTTTAGCCAAAGCTTTTTGGGCTTCATCAGCAAACACACTGTGGCTCACAGTCAACATAAGACCTGCAACAGCAAAACCTTTTAACATTGATATTGTCCTTTTTATTAAAGATTAAGAATAAGCTACTTTAGCCTAGAATTTAGCTCAAGCTCGTAGGTTAAAAATTGTTGATCACGTACAAACCCTAACGCTTCATAAAAGCCCTGAGCTCGTAAATTTTCTTTTTGGGTTTCAAGCACTAAATAACGCGCTTCTTGGCTACGTGCATAATCTGTTGCCCGTTGTACCAGCGCCCTACCAAGCCCAACACATCGTGCATGTTGAGTGACAAATACATCATTAAGAATCAAAATCGGCGCTAAATGAAGTGATGAATGACTGGGATATAACTGTACAAAACCCAATACTAATCCTTGGGGTGAGCGCGCAAAAAAGATCACCGATGAGCCCTCGCGCAAACGAGCTCGAATAAACTGCTCCCCCGCCTCTAAATCATCCTTACAACCATAAAACTGCCGATACTCATTAAATAAAGGGGCTATATCATGACAGTGGGATTCATTTGCTTGGAGAATTATATTTGCCATCACCTAACCAACCTTCAGTCCATAGCCGAATTGACGTTTTATCAAGCCAGATTTACTCATATTGCATATGCGCTTTACACATCTATGGCCTCTTATACTCACGGGCGCTGTTGCAAACGAAATAGCAAATGCTGTTTCACGGCCACCCACTCAGAATCAATAATGGAATAAACCACAGTGTCACGTATGGTGCCGTCCTTAAGAATTTTATTATTCCGTAAAACCCCATCTTGCTTTGCCCCTAAACGAGCAATAGCTTGACGCGAAGCTTGATTGTGCCAATGGGTTCTAAACTCCACCGTGATCGCCTCAAGGATTTCGAAGGCAAAGGTGAGCAGTAACAGTTTAGCCTCGGTATTAATGCCTGTGCGCTGGGCGCGCTTAGCATACCAAGTGTACCCAATCTCTAAATGGCGATGTTCACTCTCCCAATGGCAAATCCGCGTACAACCTACAATCTCACCAGAAACTTTGTCCCGCACCGCAAATGGAAAACATTCACCACGGGATTTGTCCGCTAAGGCTTTCATTACATAAGCTTTCATCTCACACGGCTCAGGCACACTGGTAAACCACAAACGCCACAATTCACCATCGATAACTGCTAGGCTAAGCGCCGCGACATGGGATAACGACAAAGGCTCTAGAACGACATATTCACCATTTAAACACGCTGAAAGATCATCATTGCCCATTATCTCGTCTCCATTAGCTCTCTAAAAAGTGTGTCCTTGCGCACATTTTTTACTAGCCTAACATTTATAGAAAATAAAAAAACCCATATTTTCAATGTGATTATATAAATTGATGTTCAGGATAAAGCTAAGCTTATCTTAAGCTTCACCGATGAAAATGAGTGGCTCATGAATGAGTTAACGACTCGTGACTAAATAATGACTGTGCCTCAAGTACATTGCTATACGATTAAAATCTGCCGTTGAGTTATACCAATTATATTAATTATGTGATCTAATTGGTCATCAGTTTTTAATCATACAAATATGAATCATCCCCACATCGCAGCCTTATACCAATCCGCATTGAATTGTGATCTAAACGCCAACTCAAGGTCAGTCGCCGCAATGTCAATGAATGGGTTAAAAAATACTTAGATTCTGGCATTGATGGTTTGAAAGCCAATATGAGCTCGACAAATGCGAGTAAACTCAGCGCACAGCAAAAGCGGACTCTTTATCAATATATAGACGATTTAAGTCGCTCCGAATTAGGTGGACGATTAACGGGCGTTGATATTCAATCCTATATAGAACAGCAGTTTGATGTCCATTACCATCTAAATCATGTATATAAAATATTGAAAATTATCGGTTTAAGTTGGATTGTCAGTCGCTCTAAGCACCCAAAACACTCCTTAGAAGCTCAAGCTGAGTTTAAAAAAACGATCGCAACGCACCCTGTTTATATTCCTTTAGATAGTGTCGATATTTGGTTTCAAGATGAAGCCCGATTTGGTCAGCAGAATACAACGACCAAACTGTGGGCAGCAAAAGGCTCCCGCCCCAGAGCGGTAAAACAGCAACAATTTGAATATGCTTATCTGTTTGGGGCTGTTTGCCCATCAACGGGGGCAACAGAAGCGTTGGTCACTCCCTTTGTTAACCTGGAGTCGATGCGACAACACTTGAAGCAAATTTCAGAAGCAACCCACTCGGATAGGTATGCTCTTGTTATCATTGATGGCGCGGGGTGGCATACGGACGATATAGCCAAAGATTTTGCTAATTTATCAGTCCTCAAATTACCTCCCTATTCTCCAGAGCTGAATCCAATAGAGCAGGTATGGCAATGGCTAAGACAGCACTGTTTAGCCAATAGATGTTTTAAAGGGTATAACTATATCGTTGAGCAGTGTTGCAGTGCTTGGAATACATTTATTCAGTGCAAGAACAGGGTAAAAAGTTTGTGCACAAGAGATTGGGCTAAAGTGGGCAATATCTAATGCGGATTGGTATTACTGATTTTTAAAATAGCTGAAATGAAACTTTAAAAATGGTGTCTATACGCCGGA
>NZ_JACSDI010000025.1 GCF_022410515.1 Shewanella cutis
ATGCATGGGTCTACTTTGTCGATTTTATTTTCCCAGTTTTTTTATCTGTCTATTCATCTGTAGCACTTTACAAATTTTTGGCATATGGTTTCGTGCACACATTTACATAACAAACAATTCAAGCTGATTCGCAACGCGTGGCAGTTTTGGTTTGCAGTGAGTTTTGTGTTTATGGCGCAATGCGGTGACTTTTTTATTGCGTTGCTCACTACTTAATTTGGCGTTAATCCATAGAAATTTTAATTCGAAACTCACTCATTCGAGCTAAAAGTCTAACTCGGAAATGTCCAAAAGTGAGTTGCGTATTGTCGAGTATGAATAAGTCGGCTTAATTCGATGGTGCGACAGGCGCCATCTCTATCCCACGAAAGAGCTGATAGCGGTCGATATCGTCGTCTAAATATTGGATATTTTGCGTCCACTGCCATGCGCCCAGGGGCGCTTTAGCTTCGAATAACAACTGGATTAAGGCGGCGCGTGCATTCACGACTCCCTCGCCCAGCAGGGAATAATCGCCATTTTGTTGATATAAACTAAAGACTTGCTGCTTTTCCTGCGAGACACCGTCGTAATAAGTTAACAGCACTTGCTCGCCTTGTTCGCGAAACCACCAGGTTTCGCTGTAGGGAGCGTGCGTACCGACACTTACTGAGAGGATCAACTGACGCTGATCATGGGAACAAAATCCATTGACCGTCACTTGTCTAGGGGCATCACTCGCCTTAGCTGCATTGCCCTGCCATTGCCCCACCATTTGCGGGCAAAACGCCTTAAAGCTTACCTTAGCAGCTTGAGCAGAAAAGATGACTAAACTGCCCAAGGCGAGTATCAATACATTTTTGATCAATAGCTTGCTTAGTCTTCGCGGGATGATTAACGCCATATTCGAGTCCTATTTCAATCCTCCAATACATTAGCGTTAAAACACCGTTGCCACAAATACCCCACTCACACTCTATTACCTGGTGAGTATTCCAAACGATTCAACAACCCGACTCCAGTTACAGTTACTTACATAAAAGTCACTCTTGCCACCGATAGACTCAGTTTGATTTCATGCTCGGTTTCTATACTGTGATGTTTAACGGGAAAAATAACGATAACACTCTGAATGATAAGGAGACATCTAGTGAAAAAGGCAGGCATTTTACTGCTTAGCTTACTCATGCCTTTCAGCACGGCATTTGCAGAAGCAAGCAAACCGCTCTCAGTCGAATTACTTTGGCAACTCAAGCGCATAGGTAGCCCAGTGGTGTCTTCCACGGGCGAGCACATTATTGCGCCTGTGACTGAATACGACCTTAAGGAAGACAAAGGCTCAACCCAACTTTGGCGCTTTGACGGTGAAGGTAAACATAACCGTGCGATTACCGCTAAAGGCTTAAAAGTCAGCGAACCAGTATTTTCGCCAGATGGTAAAACCTTGGCTTTTATCAGCGAACGTAACGATGATGACGCTGGCCAAATTTACCTGTTACCTATGGATGGTCCGGGTGAAGCGGCGAAGCTCACGGATATTCCCACTGGCGTCAATGGCATCAAGTGGGTTGGCAAGCATTTGTATTTTATTAGCAATATCTTCCCTGAGCAGAACTGGGAACAAATGAAAGCCCAGCTCAAGACAGATAAAGATAATAAAGTCTCCGCCCGCCAGTGGAATGCGCTGCCCTATTCGCAGTTCGATCATTGGTTAGATGAGCGCCGTCAGGCCCATGTGTTTAGGATCCCTGCAACGGGCGGCACGGTCGAAGCCGTGACTCAGCCGCTAGGCCATGAGCTGCCGCGTTCTAGCCAAAGCAGTTCAAGCTATGATATTTCCCCCGATGAACGCTTAATCGCCTTTAGCGCCTATGGTTCGGATAATCGCGTCGACCCTAAATTAGACTTGTTCCT
Organism: Shewanella cutis; assembly: GCF_022410515.1. Taxonomy (GTDB): domain Bacteria; phylum Pseudomonadota; class Gammaproteobacteria; order Enterobacterales; family Shewanellaceae; genus Shewanella; species Shewanella cutis. The sequence goes on from NZ_JACSDI010000025.1 coordinate 1,894, forward strand.
CGCCACCATCGGCGGCAGCAAGGCTGAAAACATCACTCCAGAAAACCCCGCACCAGATATCAATCCATCCTTTAGTCCTAATGGTAAAACCTTGGCCTTTACTCGCCAAAAAATCCCCGGATTTTATGCCGATACCGCAAGGTTGATGCTGCTGGATGTGAGCAGCCGCAAACTCACCACGCTTACCGCGGATTGGGATCGCTCAGTGTCCGACTTCAACTGGACACCCGATAGCAAAGGGTTCTATGCCAGCATTGATGATGCCGCCACTAACCGTATTTACCATATCGACGCTAAGAGCGGTAAGGCCAAGGCCATCACCCAAGCCACCGACTTTAGCCAACCCGCGATCGCTAAAGATGGTCAGTTGATTGCGACCAATCAAAGCTTTTTGTATCCAGCGCGTTTAGTCAGCATCAACCCACGCAATGGTAAAACCGAGCGTTTAGAGCAATTTAACGACGAGATTTTAAAGGATGTCGATTTAGGCACCTATGAGTCGGTCACCTACAAGGGTTACCAAGGCCAAGACATTCAAATGTGGGTGCACTATCCACCCGGGTTCGACCGCAGCAAAAAGTACCCGCTGTTTATGTTAATCCACGGCGGCCCGCACAATGCCATTAGCGATGGTTTCCACTACCGCTGGAATGCGCAAACCTTCGCCTCTTGGGGTTATGTTACCGCATGGCCAAACTTCCACGGCTCTAGCGGGTTTGGACAAGACTTTGCCGATGCCATTAACCCGGATTGGAAAAACAAATCCCTCGAAGACGTGCTCAAGGCCGCAGACTGGTTTAAGCAACAAAGCTGGATCGATAGCGATCGTATGGTTGCCGGTGGCGCCAGCTATGGCGGCTACTTAACCTCGATTATTTTAGGCCAGCCGCACCCCTTCAAAGCCCTGCTGATCCATGCTGCGGTGTACGACATGTACGCACAAATGTCGGCCGACTTTGCCGTCCATAGCACTCGCTTTGGTAACTACTGGGATAATCCTGAGCTGTATAAAGCGATTTCACCCCATTACTTTGCGGCGAACTTTAATACCCCAACCTTAGTCAGCCATGGTCAACTCGATTACCGCGTGCCCGTCGGCCAAGGTTTTGAGCTGTTCCGCACCCTGCAAACTCGTAATGTTGAATCGCGGATGATTTATTTCCCCGATGAAAACCATTGGATTATGAAACCCAACAACTCCATCTACTGGTATAACCAAGTGAAGGATTGGATGACTCATTACGCTAAGCCAGGTGCACAATAACACCTAGAATCTAGAACAGAAAAACAAAAGGTCTGCACTCTGCAGACCTTTTTATTGGGCGAAATAAAGCTAGCGCCAGTGGTTATTGACCAAAAACCACCGCATTAATATCAACGGTTTGCACTTGGCCATACTTGGCCGCGATAGGCGCAATCTTGCTGGCGTTGCCGATCAGCACAAACTGTAAGTCCTGTTGCGGGAAGTAAGTTTTCACTAACCTTTGGGTTTCTTCTAAGGTTAAGCCGTCCACTTTCGCTTGGAACTCGTTGATAAACTTATCATCGAAGCCGTAGAGATACATGCCAGATAAGAGTCCTGCCAATTGGCCCGAGGTTTCAAACTTAGGCGGGAACTGACCTTTAACATAGGCCTTAGCCGAATCCAGAGTCGCTTGGTCGACACCTTTCTCCCATAAACGAGCATAGGTTTTCAAGGCTAAATCAATCGCTTCTTGAGTGGTTTCCGTCTTAGTGAAGGTGCTAATGGTAAACACGCCCGAGTCGGTATAAGGACTAAAGCCGGAGCGCGCGCCATAGGTTAGCCCCGCATTCACCCGCAGTTCATCGTTCAGCCAAGAGGTAAAACGACCACCTAGAATAGTGTTCACTACCGTTAGCCCAACATAGTCTGGGTTATCACGGCTAATGCCTAAACCGCCGATAACAAAGGTGGTTTCCATCGCATCGGGCTTATCCACCAGCAGCACTTTGGCCTGGGTTAACTTTGGTAAACCTTGGTTTAAGTCGGGCTGAACGAGTTTTTCGCTGCCTTTCCACTGGCCAAAAGCCTGGGTTAACTTGACCTTCATCGCCGCCACTTCAAAATCCCCCACCACAGTTAATGCGGTATTGGCGGGTTGATAGTAGCTCTTATGAAAGGCGCGCAGCTGCGACACCGTGACTTGCTCAAGTGACTCGCGATTACCCGATGAGGCATTACCGTAAGGATGGGCACCGAACACCAGTTTATCGAAGTAGCGACCAATCACGGCGCGCGGGCTTTCTTTATCCTGCTGCAAACCCGCAATGGCGCGCTGCTTAAGCTTGTCAAACTCGGCCGAATCAAAATCGGGGTTTAATAGCGCGGCGCTGAATAGGCCAAGCATCACATCGGTATCTTTCGCCATAAAATCAGCGGCCAGATAACTGCCTTCTTTATCGGCTTCGGCCCCTAGGCTAGCGCCAAGAAAATCCACTTGCTGCTCAATCTCGGCCTTGGATTTACCCGCCGCACCAAGGAGCAAACCTTGCGCGGTCATTTGGGCGATACCTGCAGTGGTGTCGTTTACCGCCCCAGCACGCACGACCGCGTTTAGGGTGATCAACGGCACTTCGCGCTGTGGCATTAAATACACGGTAAGGCCGTTATCTAGCACTAACTTGTCGTAACTTGGCATGGCAAAGCTGCCGGTATCGACGCGTTTGGGCGCTGACGTCGCAGCACAGCCGGATAAGGCCAAGCTGGTCCCTAAAGCCAATGCGACCATTAACTTAGTGGGCTGCCAAGATGATTTGATCAAGGATGAACTTACAAAGGGTGATCTTATAAAGGAGAGCTTCATTGCCATCGATTTCATTGAGAGGACTCCTCATTTGCCGCCAATACCGCTACCGTGCGATTCGATTTGCGTAAATAGGTTTGGGCAACACGTTGGATATCTGCGGGTGTGACCTTGTTATAGGCCTCTGGCGCATTAAATAATTTATCGTAACTGCCAAAATACATTTCATAGGTGCCGATGGTGTTAGCCTTGCCATTAATGGTTTCCATCGTGCGGTAAAAATCCATCAACTTGATATTTTTGACTTTGTCCAATTCTTGCTGGCTAACGCCATTGGTCGCAATGGCATCGATTTGTTCAATCAGCGCCCGCTCTAGCGTCGATGCTTTCACCTCTGGCGTAGCCACTCCCATGACGTAAAAGAGATTGGGATCGACCGACATTGGCATATAGGTTTGCGCTTCTAAAGCCACTTGCTTATCCACCAACGCTTGATATAAACGCGAGCTATTGCCTTGGCTTAAAATCGAGCTTAATAAATCCAGCGTATAAAAATCTGTGTGAGTCGCCGCCGGAATATGGTAAGCCAGCATCACATTAGGTGTACTGACCGAGGCTTTTTGAACAAAGGTTCGGCGCTCACCCTTTTGCTCCGGCTCCACGGTACGCACAGCCTTTGGCGGTGTTTGCGCAGGAATAGGCGCAAAGTACTTGTCGGCCAAGGCTTTTACTTGGGCAAGCTTCACATCGCCCGCAATCACCACCACAGCGTTGTTTGGCGCGTAATAGGTCTTATGGTATTGCACTAAATCTTCTAGCGTCCACGCGGCGATATCCGACTCATGACCAATCACAGACCAAGAGTAAGGGTGCGCTAAAAACGCTACGCCTTTAATTTCGCCTTCGAGGGTATTCCAGTTGGAGTTTTCAAGCCCAGTCGAACGCTCCGACTGCACTACGCCACGCTCGCTTTCCACCATTTCAGGATTGATATCCAAGTTAGCGATACGGTCAGCTTCAAGGTCGAACATAGTTTCTAACGCATTAGCGGGGAACCAGTCGGTGTAAACCGTCATATCCTCTGTGGTATAGGCATTGTTAGCGCCGCCAGCGGCTTCCATCGTACGGTCGAACATCTTAGGGCCGTATTTTTTCGAGCCGTTAAACATCATATGCTCGAAAAAATGTGAGATACCAGTAATGCCCGGGACTTCATTACGGGAACCAACTTTCCAAAACAGATACATGTTGGCATTGGGAATAGAAGAGTCCTCTAGCACCATGATTTTCATACCATTGGCGAGTGTAAAACTCTTGATGTCTTCTGCCGTTGTGGCCTGTGCTTGGCTTAGGGGATTTAACAGTCCCATCGCCAACACCAGCGCCGATAGCGTGCGCTTCATCTTGTTCGCTCCTTGCTGTAAAAATTCACATAAGAGGGCATATTGATTAACAAATCAAGGGCGAAAAGATCTTCCCGCCCCATTTTTTGTAAGCTCAAGTTATACCGAAAAGCTGACGGAATAAGACTTAAACGGTTTATTGCGCCTTCAGTGTCGTAAGGGCAACCTTGGTCATGGCTTCAACGCCAATTTTTAAGGCGCTTTCATCCACATAAAATGCTGGCGAATGGTTACTGGCCGCCGTTTCAGGATCTGTGCCCTTTGGTGTCACCCCGAGGAAGAAAAACATCCCAGGAGACTCCAAAGCATAGAAGGAAAAGTCCTCGGCACCTGTGATTAATCCCGGCTCAATCAGCATTTTATCGCCGACCACGCTGGCAAGCGCGGGGCGCATATTGGCGACTAACTCAGGATTGTTTACCACCACGGGATAACCTTGATGGATTTCGGTTGTCGCGGTGGCGCCTAAGGTTTTTGCCGATAACTCAGCGATTTCGGCCAAGCGCACCTTAATATCGGCACGCATAGGCTGATCAAAGGTGCGGATGGTGCCAATCAGCTCCACTTCATCGGGAATAATATTTGAGCGAATGCCGCCATTGACTGCGCCAAAACTCACCACCGCGGGCGCTTTGGTTATATCCACTTGGCGACTGACAATAGTTTGCACATTGGTAATAATTTGCGCCGCGGCAACAATTGGGTCGACCCCATTCCAGGGGCGCGAGCCATGGGTTTGGCGACCTTTCACTTTGATCGTAAAGGAATCTTCACTCGCCATTGCTGGGCCGCTGCGCACCCCAATCATGCCGCTTGGCATACTCGAGGTCACATGCATGCCAAACACTTGGTCGGGTTTACGTTTGGCAAATAGCCCTTGTTTTAGCATGAGTTCAGCGCCGCCCTCTTCACCATCTGGCGCACCTTCTTCAGCAGGCTGGAAGATAAACATCACATCGCCGGCAAGGCTATCTTTCACTTTCACTAAATTCTCGGCCACGCCCATTAACATAGCCACATGGGTATCGTGACCGCAGGCATGCATCACCCCAACGGTTTGACCGCGATAGGTATCCGTCGCTTTGGAGGCAAAGGGCAGATCGACGACTTCGGTCACGGGCAAGGCATCCATATCCGCGCGGAGCGCAATTAACGGACCGAGTTTACCGCCCTTTAACTTTCCGCCTTTCAAGATAGCAACAACGCCTGTATGGGCGATGCCCGTCTGTACTTCTAATCCGAGGGATTTCAGATGCTTTTCGATAATCTTGCTGGTGCGAAACTCACGATTAGATAACTCAGGATGCTGATGTAAATCGCGGCGCCAGTCGATCACCTTTTGCTCCACCCCCGCCGCCAACTTGGCCGCATCGGGCTGCGCCGCATAGGCAAAACTTACCCCTTCACCCATTAAAATCAAGGTGACGATAGAAGCCAGTAAGCTCTTGGTCAGTTTTGATGTACTCACACCGAGTGAACTCGCATAAGGTGCAAAGGATGTGGCTACAGAGGATGTTGATAAAGCGCGCGATACCGAGGATACAGTCATAACGATAACCTATTGTTGTTTTTATAAGCTATCTAAACTACACCCACATCACAGAATTGTTAATAGATTTAATAGTCAGGCTTGTAACGAAGAATTATTGTGGAATAAACACATCATTTATGGCCGATGGCAATCCACACTTGGACGCATAAAAAAAGGGCCTTCGTTAGAAGGCCCAAAGACAAGGTACTACTTAAAGGTGAAGTTTACTTATTAACATTCCATTTTTGACGTGATACAGCCATCAATCCAAGCATCAGGACAGCAAGCCAGCCCAAGCTACCGCCACTGCTATCTTTAGTCTCTTCTACCGGAGGCGTTGGAGGCGTAGGTGGAGTCGGCGGCGTTGGCTCCACACCATCAGAGTTCACGACTAAGTTGAAGCTCGTTTGCACCATGTCATTTTGATAAACCTTATCAAAGGCTTTCACTGTGACAGTGGTTGTACCGTGCCAATCTTTTTCGGGTGTGATGGTGACTTTGTTGCCATTAACGACTGACGTGATATGCGCGCCTGTCACTTGGATACCATTAGCGGTATTTTCTTTATCTTGCACTAGCACCTCAAAACTGATGCTGGTGTTTTCAGCAACGGACATATTGCCAAGGGCACCTATCGTCAGGTTTGAAGGTATTTTGAGGCTTCCGCTAGAGGTCACACTATTGCTGCCGGTGTAATCACTTTTAGCAATAATCTGCAGATCTTGACCTACAGCTTTAGCACCAACACGGGCTGAGAATGATACTTCAATTGCCGTCGCTTCAGGTCCAGTGTAGTTAGCACAGACCACTAAGCCTTCTGCAATTTTCTTATCCAGATCGTTAAAGGCAAAACCATCGCCAATATAACCATATGCAGGGCCAAAGGTGCCACGTGGTCCATGGTAACCATGTAAACCAATTGAACCTAAATGCGCTTTATTACCGGTTAATTTGTCATAGGCAAAAATAAACTCATGTTCACCTGGGGTAAAATTAAGCTGTGTTGAGGCTAATAGCTCAAAGCTGTAACGCGCATCGTAGTCAGGATCATGGTTAATACCAAAGGCAAACTCCTGACGCATATTGTCCCATTCAACAATCAGGTAGCGGCGGTCGTTTGTCACGGCAAGAGATACACCGTCAAAGCTTTCGCTATCCATATTATATTCTGGGATGGTCATACCATCTCCGCGCCATAATGGAGCAATCACTGTATCAGGGAAATATTGCTCTTCCATTGGGTAGTGAGCAGCCCAGAACAGTGGTAGTTGATCGAGCTGAATAAAGCCACCAGGAGAAATACTTAAGGTATCTTTGTGTGAGTATTCTTCTGGGTTGTTATACAGCGGGATACGATCAATACCAAATGCACTTAATGGCACAGTTACCGTCTCATTCACCCGACCAGCAATCGCTGTTTCAGACTGAATGCCAGCCTCGGTAAATAAATCCAAATAATAAGGATTTGAACCGATAGGAATTCGACAGCTCTCGTCGGTCTCGCTGGTGGTAAAGGTGTATTGACGTTTTTGCGCATTACTCGCTTGTTGCATCGCTTTCAGAGTAATTTGCTGCGCAGCAACAGTGAGGCCAGCTTTAAGATCTTGGTTATTGCTGTTCGCTTTTAGCGTGTCAGGCAATAATTGCAAACCTTCAGGCAGTGTTAAGGCAATATTCACATCGCGCTCTAATCCGAGTAGGTTTGGTGCCATCACCATCTTAACCTCAACAACATCGCCTTCTTTGGCCTGTTGTTGGCTGGTCGTGATGCTGACATCATCGCCCTCATGTACTAAATGCACGGCCATCTTGCCAATGCTACCTACGTTTTGCGCGCCGTTACCGACTTCAACCAAACCGTATAAGCGATCACCCGCTTTACTGCCTGTGGCAGACCAGTTCATTTGTAATTGGTAGGGATCGATACCATTGGTACTGGCAGGCCCAGTCACATTAAGTTGCTTAGTATCGGTGTCGGAGATAATCGCAAGACTCGCTTTAATGTTGTCTTTGGTATCAATTTCGTCTCCCCATGGGCGCTTAAAGTTGCCTAACATCACCCAATAACGACCAGGCGTTGGATCATTAATCGCGCAATAGTCGGTAACATCGGTATAAGAGTAACAAATCGCCTCGTCATACCATTCCACTTTGCCGTTATTATTGAGATCCATACCAATATCTAACGACGTCGATGCCGATTTATCAGCTGATACCTCTTCCCACACAATGCGGCGAGTCCCTTCTGGCACATCAAAGAACTGCAATGCAACCCCAGGGCTATTGGCCAAGGTTTCTGGATCGCGGAACTTCACATAGGCAGCGCTAAGCTTGTGCTCAGTGACTTTACCAGCCGTTAAGCCGCTCACTTTGACATTAAGCTCGCTGATTTCTTTGGTCATTAACTCAGGTGTCAGCATGGTGCCGGTATCGCGGTGGATTTTACCCGAGACAATTTCTGGCAAGCTAGAGCCGGTAAAACGTGCCATGACGGGTAAGTATTGAGCTGGCAAACTGGCATCCGTTGGTTTCAGGTCAATTTTACCAAACACTTCGTTTGAGGAAGAGTTAGCGTTGACTGAGGTCACATCGAGGATTTTCGCCGTCACCATAATACTTTGCTGCTCACCCGCTTTTAACTTAATCGTTTGCGGATAAACACTTAGCTCAAGGAAAGGCGCGCCTTCTGTGGTGATTTCGGTCGCACTCACGTTCCACTCACCGTCAGTCGTAGCAGTAAAGGTACGCATCCAAGTGCAGCTACTTTTACATTCCGCATTGACTAAATAAGGCACGTTTAACGCGGTCACATCGCCACCTTCCATCGGGTTGGCAGCGCGATAATTATCACCGTTTTCATCCATCACCAGACCCGCTTTTACGGCTCTGGCAACGTTAATCACCCCGCTACCCATATCGTAGAAAGTCGCATCCACTAATTTTGGCGGATTCTCGTATGTTGGGGCTTTACCTAACACGGCGGTGGTCATCAGTGCTGACTGGATCATCGCAGGCGTCCACTGTGGGTGCGCCTGAGTAAGCAGTGCTAATGCACCTGCAACATGGGGGCCTGACATCGATGTACCGCTGATTGCCACATAATCGCTGGGCGATGGATACAGATTGAAGGGCATTTCATCTGAGTAGGCAGCAAACACATCCACCCCTGGGGCAGATACGTTCGGCACCATCACATTGGGGTTGGTATGGCTAGGGCCACGGGAGGAAAAGTCTGCTAACACATCGGCTTCACGCTCTGTGGTGATAATCTTGCCAGCAATAATCGTGGCCTTAGGCTCGGTTGTAGCTGCAACCCATTTGGTCAATGTATTACCTGATGCCGCATCAATATGCATTCCAGGGATAGGGAAAGGGTTTAAACTTAGGCTGTTCGCGCCAGTTCCATCATCAAACGAAACGGCGTTATACAGGATAATCCCGCCCGCGCCACCTGCAGCAACGTTAATGCCTTTCTGTACTCGGCCATTTTCTCCGCGCTTACAGATGACAATATCGTCACTATCAAAAGTGCCAGCAGGGAAAGGTTGCAAACAGAGTGGATCGTTATGGGCGGCAGCATCAACTAAATTGCCAGTAATATCACCCGTTACCGCATAACCAGTGATATCAGCAGGGGCATCAGCACCGACAAAATTGGTAATTTTACCTTCAACAGGTTCAATTTGGCGTCCATGGGTACTGGCGGCAACGGATGTTAACCAAGGTGATACATGGTCGATATAACCTGGGCCATAACGTCCCCAGTTACCCGCCGAGGCAGCAACAGAGATCCCTGATTCACGCGCAGCTAAAAACGCCATTTCAACGGCATCGTACCAAGGCAGATTTTCAAGCCCACCAATGGAGAAGTTAATCACATCAACGCCGTCGATAATGGCATCTTCAATAGCAGCTACCAATGCATCGCCAGGACAACCACCGTAGGTTTCGCCATATGACCCGCCACCGGGATAGCACACTTGATAGGCAATAATGTTGGCTCTTGGGGCAACGCCTGAAATTTCAGGGAAGACTAAAGAAGTATCAAAACCATCTGATTTTTCATCAGTTCCATTGAGTTTAAAGGGTACATTGTAGAGCACGTTACCCGCAACGGTACTGGCAGTGTGTGAACCATGGCCGTTGTAATCTTCACCGTTTGGAGGGCGTTTATAATCCACTTCCCATGGCGGCAGATCGGGTTGGAAAATCGGATCTTTATAGGTATCGGTAATGATATCGTAAGAACGAACACCGATAAGCTTACTGTTACACATCAAAGGATATTCTTGGCAGTCGCCCAGATATTTTCCTTCGCCTAATGGGTTTACGTGCTTATAACCGTCTGCCGAGACTGCGGCAAAAGAGGGGTGATCTGAGTTAATCCCAGTATCGATAATACCGGCAATGATGCCCTCACCGCGCATAGCAACGCCATCGGGAGTGCTCGAGCCCTGCCAAATCATATCAGCGCCAATGTGCTTAGGGCCAACATCGGTGAATAATTGGTATTCCTTCGCCCGAGTCACCACTTTAACATTGGGCAACTTAGCCACTTCAGCGGCTTGTTCTTGGGTTAACACCATGGTCATGCCGTTTAGTGCCACATTAAAGCGACGTTTTATTTCAGCATCTGGCGCAACACGCTTGATTTGGCTAGCCGTTTCATCCTGAGATCGCGTTAAAAAAGCTTGGTAGTTTTTAACTGTTTTGCTCTTTAAATCGATAGTCCCAAAACGCTCATTGGAACCCATTGCAGGCTGATTGCTACGGGGTGACGTTGCGGCAAACTCAGGTCTATCACCCTGATAAAGTGAAACCGGGGCATCCATTAATTGAATAATATAGGTATGAGTTCCATCAATATCCTTTTCCCATGTAAATGGCGCCTTATGGCTACTCCCATTTACAGCGCGATGGACGTTCATACCAATTTGGCCAGGTCTGTCAGCGCGATTCAGCGCCGGATGAGTAGGTTTATTTTTATTGGCTAATATTTGTTCTGGTGCCAGCTTGATACCAATGAGTTTCTGCTCAGCTTGGTTCCTATCTAAAGGATTGGCAACTAATGTCCCTATTCCGGTCGCGTATAGCGCCGCAAAGGTCATTATGCTGATCTTCTTCAATTTCATTACTCATTCCTTTTGTTAGAGTTATGTTGCAAATTTGTTGTTTGCGGAATGAATAGTTACCGTCAGCAATACTTTAAGGCCAATGCTTTTTGCGTATCGCTCCATGATAAAAAGCTATACACCCTAGCCACGTAAAAATTAATAAAACAAAACATAACCTTACAAATCGATATTTACCTCTCCCCTTAAGATCGCGATACAAATTGTCACTAAAGCCTGCTTGTCGATACTTAACCACAAGTGTATGTTGCAACTATGTTGTGATTATTTAGCAAATTAACTTGTGATTGAGTTTAAGCATCTTAAAAACTTCCAAATTTTAGCCAAAGAACGCAATTTCCAAAAAGCAGCCCAAAAATTAAATCTTGCTCAACCTTCATTAAGCCGAAGTATTCAACGCCTCGAGCACCTACTCGGCACCGAACTGTTGCTTAGGGGAAGCCAATCAACCTCTTTAACTCCCGCAGGAGAATTGGTTCTTAGTCATAGTCAGCATATTTTGCAAAATGTCGAAACCCTTCGAAAAGAATTGCAATATATGCAGGGAAAAAGCAGCGGTTATTTATCCATCGGCGCAAGCCCAGTGCCAGCCAATACGATTCTTGGCCCCATTCTTGGACGTTTTTTTGAGCAATATCCAGATATTCATATCGATCTAGAGGTTGGCACCTGGCAGCAACAACTTGAAAAACTGCTGAGGGGAGAACTCACTCTGCTAATTACAGATGTTGAAGGTGAAATTATTGGCCACGAAAGCGCAATACAATCCTTTAATTTACCTTCTTTTGAAGCGGTGTTTTGTACCAGAGTAGGACATCCGTTGACGTATTTAGATCACTTAACGCTAGAGGATATTAGAAACTACCCACTCGCCATACCCAAAAACTTACCTTATGGCGTTAGCGAACAATTTGGCGATCTGTTTAATAAATATCGAACAGACTTTTCGGGATTATTACATTACGATTCATTCCCTCCTATAAAAGGCGCCCTATTACATTCTCAAATTGTCGCATTAACACCACAAATCACTTTATTTGATGATGACATTAAAAATGCGGTACGCGTTATAACGCCACTTGATATGCCTAAACTAAACGTATTTTTTAGTGTTGTAATGCTTAAAAAGCAAATCAGTATTCCAGCAAAACGCCTGTTAAGTTTGTTACTTTAAGTAGCAGTTGTATTTACCACGGAAGATACCACGTCATTTACATTAAAAAGAGAGTTAAATTCAATATAAAACTCGATTAAGTAACCATTTTTAGCCTTTCATTCCGCCATACATCGTTTATTCACTTTGGCCTTTCTCATGCCTGCCTGATTGCAATCGTATTCAGACTTTTAAGTAGGATTAAATACGCTAAGCTGCCCTTAATCACCATCACACAACAAAACCCAATATGATGAGATTACTCAGCATTTTATTTATACTGCTAAGCTCAAGTTTCAATGTATACGCGCAATTACCGCAAGTAAGCGCAGGCAGCATTGAGCGACTCACCAGTTTCCCTTCGGCCTTTGTCCCGCCTCGAAATATCGATATTTGGTTACCCGCGGGTTACGATAAACAGCAACGTTATGCAGTGCTATATATGCATGATGGTCAAATGCTATTTGATGCGACAACAAGTTGGAACAAACAGGAGTGGCAAATTGATGAGGTGGCATCGAGACTCATCAAAGCAGGAAAAACTCAACCTTTTATCGTGGTTGGAATCGATAACGCAGGCGAAAATCGCCATAGCGAATACTTTCCACAGCAACCCTTTGAAAATCTGTCCCAAGCACAACAAACTGCACTTTATCAATTACAACGCACTAAAAACCAAGCGCTATTTAGCCAGCAAGTATATTCAGATCGCTATCTTAAATTTCTAGTGACAGAACTTAAGCCCTATATCGATAGCCATTACTCTGTTTATACAGATGCTGCCCATACCTTTGTCATGGGATCGAGTATGGGCGGATTAATTTCACTGTATGCGATCAGCGAATATCCTCATATTTTCGGTGGTGCGGCTTGCCTATCAACTCACTGGCCAGGTACGTTTGAGCAGCAAAACAACCCTATTCCGCCTGCATTTTTTAACTATATGCAGCAAAAACTCCCCGATCCTTCGACACATAAACTCTACTTTGACCATGGAACGGCCACTTTAGATGCCTGGTATCCACAATTACAAGCTCAAGCAGATAAGATCATTAAGGCGAAAGGCTATACAAGTCAGAATTGGCAAAGCTTAACATTCGAAGGTGCCGAGCATAGTGAACACGCTTGGGCGGCGAGGCTAGATATCCCACTTATCTTTTTGCTCGCTTTAAAATAGCAATGCCCTCTTCAATTATTAAGAGGGCTAATCGCCAGCCTTCAGGGGGGCGCTTTGGTCGGATAGGCGGCACCTGTTACCAAGAGCCGCCCTCCTAAGAACCGTACGTGCAACTTTCACTGCATACGGCTCAAGCCTCCACTAAGGCGTATTACGTTACCCAGCAATCTACATGGCAGTTAAAACAGGCTCAAACCATGAGTAACGACTTTCCTTTTTCAACCTCCTTTTCGCCAAGTAATCTTGGTATTGAGGATCGAATGGTGTCGCTTCGCTCCTGATTTTCACATGTCTTTTGATAGGCGTTTTAGCTATTTGAACCAAGTTGTAGTGGCAATCCATGTTGGCAATTTTCTGCCATCCATGAAACTGCCAACCACCAGTCCTGTTCATAAAGTATTTTCGCCTGACCCAGTCTTTTGATTTTGTCGGATGACGCCTGACTGACCATCGCCACAGCAACCAGAATATCTGGTGACTCAGATAACAAAAAGTACGCTTTGCCACGCAATGGCGATAATAATTCGCCCAGCCTTGCAGTTTGGGATTTAATAACTTTATAAGGTCATTAACTGGCAAAGTTGCATGCTGCTTAATGAGTTTGCGCAGATTGCCCACGAATGAAAGGACGTTGTCCTTGCTTGGTTTGATGAGCAGTTTTCCTTTATATTTCCTGAGATTAAAACCAAGGAAATGGAAACCATCATCAATGTGAGTGATCTGCGTTTTCTCTTCAGAAAGTGTCAATCCTCTTTCTTCCAAAAATTCAATAAGCCGTGGCTTTATTTCCTTAACGAGTACATCTTTCGATGTCGCAGTTATCACGAAGTCATCGGCATAACCAATGAAGTTGACTCTATCGCCTGTTTTGCTTGCGGATTCCTTAACAAGCTTTTCTAGGCCTGCAAGAGTAACCAGCATAAGCGTTGGAGATATGACTCCACCTTGTGGCGTACCTTCAGCTGTGCGGTAGAACACGCCCTTATCGATATAACCTGAGTTCAACCACTGCTTGAGCATTCGTTTATCTATCTGAATGTTTTGAATTAACCATTCATGCCCAATTTTGTCGAAGCACGCTTTAATATCGCCTTCCAAAACCCAGCACCCTGAGTGCTTAAAGCACAAACATTTAAAGCATTGTGCAATCGCGTCAGCTGTGCTGCGATTAGGACGAAAACCGTAGCTGTTAGGATCTGCAACCGTTTCCGCAATCGGCGCCAAAGCAAGTAAATGTAACGCCTGTTGCGCCCTATCTACCATGCAGGGTATGCCGAGAGGCCTTAATTTACCGTTCTTTTTGGGGATATAAATGCGTCGAAGTGGTTTAGCTCGATAGCCTTTTCGACTCAGTTGTTCTACTGCGGTCATTCGGCGAGCATCTGTGTTCCAGATAACACCATCGACACCAGGGGTTTTACTGCCTTTACTTAGATACACGCGCTTAACCGCAAGCAATTTGGCTGAGCGGGAGTGTGTTAGAATCCACTGTAACGCTTTGGCTTTACTGTGTTTTCCCTCTTTGACTGCTTTTGCAATGCGCATTTGAAGCTTTAAAACGTGCGCCTCAACGGACTTCCAATCTATGGATTGCCACTGGGTGCGGTTAGGAGAGGCACTAACTCCTAATGGAGTTATCATTTGCGTTTTCCCTTAATAAAGTTCTTCAAATCATCTTGCAACGGGAGACCAGCTGGAAGTGGGCTCACTTTCGTGCCAGACATAGTCTGTATCTGCATCATTACAATGCAGCCTTGGCTTTCTCCAGCCTCCTTTACCTGCATACCCATCGGTAATCTTCGCAGATTACTTTCCCCTGAGGGAGATATACAGGCTTACCCTGTTCCGTATGTCGCGTAAAATATCAGGTTAGATGCCCACTCTAGTGCGGAGAGTACATCGATCACGAAAGAGCACTGTCCAACCTCTTTCCGACTCTCATTGCCGTTTTGGCCACAGCGTATTAACCACTTCCGCTGCTTCATCGTATAACGCACCTTACATGGATTCACATACGTTCATCATACTGATCCCCTAGCACTCACCCAATTTGTGGTTATCAGGAGGACCATCCTCTCACGATTCAGTTCCCGTCCAGCTTGATGCCAGAGCTTCGTTACATTGTCGGATTCGCTGCTTTATTCAGAATCCTAGGGTCATCTGGTGATACAGATGGTTCACTCTTGTCGTGGTGAACAACGCTTCATACGACCTCAGGTCGCACGGACAAAACCTTGTTAGATTTTTTACTCTAACTCATTGGGTACTAATTAATATTTCTATGCGGTAACGCCGCTTTAAGCGGTGAGTAATAGTTGGCTAAAATGTGAAGCGAAGCGGAACCGCGAGAATAAATCTCGAGAATAAATCTAGCCACCCATTTTAAATCAACAACATAATGCACTTTCCGTTTGCCTACAGCTTATAAAAGTTAACATTGTTTAAAAAAGAGCCATCAAAAGTCGCAGGGGAAGCTTCTGAGGTAAAAATTAGCACTAATTCATTAAAAAATGGTGTATTTCAGACGAGGTATATTGTCCCTTACTGCTTGGGAGATGTTCTGGAAGGGGGGCTTTTGAAGTGATATAAGTAGCAGTCACTTGCAGTGAAAGTGCTGGCAGCTTGACGCAAAGTGTCGTCGTCGCTTTTCTAAGTGTTCGCAGTAATCGGTCAGTTCTTGCAATGTTCCCACGGGGCCATGAAATAGCTTGCCAAACTCGGTGGTCAGCTTGAGCCAATTGTCATGGGAGATATTTAATCTTGTCAGTATCTTGGCGCTACTTCCACTGATGTATCCACGTTTATCACTGCGAATAATTCGGCCTGTATCTTCCACCAATTGAAGGTAATCCGTTAAAGCAAACACAATGCCATTGGGTTGGTTGTCACATTCGTTACCGATAAAAGGCAGGAGATTGATGGGTTGCTCACCTTTTAATGCCGCCCGAATACGTAGTTGAATACTGGTATGGTCAGATTGTTCAGGCGTATCAGCGAGTTGTGCTCTAATCGGATTCAAATCAACATAGGTCATACAGGCTAATACCGCGGCTTCATCGAGTAGGGCTTGGGATTTGAATCGACCTTCCCAGAAACGACCTGTGCAGTTATCTTCTTGATTTGCTTGTCTTGCAATCGGTTCGTTGAGGCAGCGCATAAACCAGCTAATGTCACATAAACGACTGCGATAAAGGGCGATTGAGTGCTTTAATCTGTTGACCTCATGGGCTTGAACTAACTCACCTTTAACGAATTTTTGCGTTAATTCATCGCCTTTAAACAACTTATGCCACTGCTCAAGCACTTCGCGGTCAGTCCAGCGATTTGCCGTCTCGATGTCCATCCGCAGCACCACATGCAGATGATTCGACATCACCGCAAATGCTGCCACATCAATAGCAAAAACAGCTTCAAGTTCAAACAGTAGCGATTCTACCCAACCACGGCGATGGTCATAGTTTTTACCCGAATAGGTATCATCACCACATAAAAATGCACGCCGTACCACGCGGCTACAGCAATGGTAATAGGGAGTGTCTTCAAGGCTTATTTGAGTTCTGCGAGGGCGTGGCATACAAACCTCCTTGTTCAATGCTTAACCAAAGCATAGTCGGAGGTTGACTACTGCGCCATTAAGGCTGGGTGTCCATTATTATATTAGGGTGTCCATTATTATAATTATTAATATCTGGGTTCGGTGAGGGCGCGGCATACAAACCTCCTTGTTTAATGCTTAGTCAAGCATAGTCGGAGGTTAACCGCAGCGCTATTAAGGTTGGGTGTCCAACTTTAAAACAGCTATTAAGGTTGGGTGTCCAACTTTAAAACAGCCTAATCCAAATCAGTATTCCTAGGTATTAAATTGCGCCTTCAAACCCAAGCTGACGCCAGGCTTCGTAGCTGATAATCGCCACGGCATTGGAAAGGTTGAGGCTGCGACTGGTGGCTGCCATCGGAATGCGTAATCGCTGCTCGGTCGGGATCGACTCAATAATCGGCATAGGTAGCCCACGGGTTTCAGGGCCAAATAGCAGCACGTCATCCTTAGCAAAACTGAGTTCAGTATGCGGGCGGCTGCCCTTAGTAGTACAGGCCATAATGCGTTTGCCAGCCATGGCCTCGAGGAAGGCCTCAAAGTTTTTATGGCGAGTCACATTGGTTAAATCGGCATAGTCTAGGCCCGCGCGGCGCAGTTTTTTCTCTTCAAAATCAAATCCAAGTGGCTCAATTAGATGCAGTTGGCTGCCGTTGTTTGCGCAAAGGCGAATTATATTACCCGTGTTGGGTGCGATTTCTGGCTCATAGAGTGCGATATGGAACATGCTTGCCCGCCTATAAAAAATGACGCCCGATTATACGGCAAACAAGGCTTAAGCACAGCTCTGCGTGCGCATATCTACAGCGGCATAAACGCTAGTCCCTTTTCTTTTCTCACTATTAACCTTATCTCAGCGCTTGCCTGTTTTATTCTCTCAAAGTAATATATCTCAATATCAAGATACTTTTTAAGAAGTCATTATGCCGTTTGTGATTGCGTTACTCGCCCCGGTGTTTTGGGGGACCACTTATGCACTGGTGAGTCTTTACTTACAGGATATGTCGCCCTACTGGGTGGCGGTTTGGCGCGCGCTGCCTGCGGGCATATTGCTGCTGATGCTGCGACCACGTTTGCCGACGCTGGCGTGGTCTAAATTAAGCTTGCTGGCGTTTTGTAATATTGGCGCCTTCTTTGCACTGTTGTTTATTGGCGCCTATCGGCTACCGGGTGCCGTTGCGGGCACGCTGGGGGCGACGTTGCCATTAATCTTTTTGATCCTCGCTTGGTTGATTGATAAAAAACGTCCGGGGATGAAGTGGCTACTGCTCGGTTTGATGGGGTTAGTTGGGGTGATCTTACTGCTAAATCCATCTGCAGATCTCGACCCGATTGGTGTCCTGTGTATGTTGAGTGCGACGACTTTAATTGCCTTTTCTTCCCGCTGGATGCAGCGCTGGGATGTGGGCGATTTTTTAGTGCTTACCGCATGGCAATTACTCTTGGGGGGATTGATGTTGATCCCGCTGGCGTGGTTTATGGCGGGGCCGCCACAGATACCGAGTATGAATGTGGTTCCTTCACTCATTTGGTTAGCTACTGCCAATACCGCGGTGGCCTATTGGGCTTGGCTGTGGTCGATGCGAAATTTAGGACCAGAAATCATGGGCATGGTCGCTTTAGTCAATCCCGTGGTTGCCGTATCATTAGGCGTATTGATTGTGGGTGAAACCTTAGATATGCGCCAGTGGGCAGGGATTTTAGTGATTTTATTGTCTCTGCTGCTGATGAAATTGCCGCAAAATTTGAGGTGGAGTCCCTTAAAAGCGAGGGGTTAAATGCTAAAACACTTAGACTTAAACTTACTGCCAGTACTGGAAATCCTCCTCGAGGAGCAAAGTGTAACGGCCGCGGCGGCGCGGCTGCACTTAAGTCAGTCGGCGGTGAGCAAGCAATTGACTCGCCTGCGGGAAGTGTTTGATGACCCCTTATTCGAGCGCACCGCTTACGGCTTAAAACCGACGCCCAAGGCGCTGTCGCTGGCGCCCGACTTACGCCAATGCTTACAGCAATTAGCGCAATTTACTCGGCCCGATAGTTTTGAGCCCGCCTTAAGCCAAAGGCAATTTCGAATGCATCTGGTCGAAACCACCTATTCGTTGACCTTCCCGCATTTTATGCCTTCGCTCTTAGCGCAGGCGCCCGGGGTGAGTCTCAATTGCCAAACGTGGCGGCTCGATACTATGGACAAATTGCTGCGCTGCGATATTGACTTGGCTATTGGCTGCCGCGAATGGGATGAACGCTCACCCATGCATGTTAACCATATTCCGGACGATCTCAATTATGTTGAATTAGTGCAGGATTATACGGTTTGCCTGATGCGCCGCGACCATCCTGCATTAGCGCAGGAGTGGAATCTCGACACCTTTTTAAGCTATCGCCAGTTGCAGGTGGCCTTTGGCGGCTTGGAACATTGGTTACTGGACGATGTGCTGCAAATGCAAGGGCGGAAACGGGATATTGCGGTGAATATGACCGACTTCCAGAGTGCGCTGGCCCTGTGTGAGCAAAGCGATTTAATTCTTTGCGCGCCGTCCCGTTATGCCTTAGCGGTGATGAAGTCATTTGATCTTAAGTATTTACCTTCACCCATTAAGCTGATCCCCGGCGCTTACCTGCTGATGTGGCATAAGCATTTCGAGCACGACCTCAGCCATAAATGGCTGCGGGAACTGATTATTAACAAAGTCAGCGCCTCGCTCCCTAACTAACTTCTGCCCCAGTGTTTAGCCAAGCTTGTAACTTGGGCAAAATCGCCTGTCCATCGGCTAGGCCTTGGTGATACACGGCGGTCACTTTATCGATATTACGGTCAAGTCGCGAAAGATTAAGTGGTGTAGCAGGGCGGATCACAAAGGACTGGCCGCTGGCAACACTCTGGGCGAGTTCCTCGAGGGAGTGGTTATAACGTTGGTGGCGTACTTTGAGCGCAGCGGCCACTGCTGGATATGCTTGATAACACTTGCGAGCTAACCAATTGAACTTCATCGGCGATTTTCGATAGCTTGCATCTTGGGTCAGGATCACCACCTGGCGTTTATAGCCATCTTGCAGCGCCTGCGCTACCGGAATGGGGGCGGCGATGCCACCATCGAGGTAGGTTTGGTGGTTTATCGGATAGGGATTGGCCATAAAAGGCAGGCTCGAGGAGGCGATAAGCACGTCGAGCAATTTGTCGTGATCTTGAAAATCGGCCATGCCAAAGAAATCTGTCCGTCCTGTCTGGCAATTAAATGCCCCGACCTTAAACTCAGTACCGCTCGTTAAAAAGGTTTTAAAATCAAAAGGCAGTAACTCATAGGCCATACGCTTATAGGTAAAATCGGTATTGACGTAATTCCCCGCGGCTAACCAGTGGCGTAGCCCCATGTAGCGCTTATCCCGCAGATATTGCTGCTGAATTTTTAAATTGCGGCCAAATTGGCGTGAGACATAAGAAGCGGGATAAATCGCCCCCGCCGATACACCAATCACATAGGGGAAGTGCAATTGTTGCTGCAAAAAGGCATCTAACACGCCGGCAGTATAAATTGCCCTCAGGCCGCCGCCCTCTAACACTAAGGCCACATCTTGCATTGCGTTACTACTGTTGAGCCAATGGATAGCGCAGCATACTCCAGCTCGATATAGAAATAAAACCCGTGCTTGATGAGCGAGTTAAATGGCTATAGCTAATCCAGAGATGAATTTTGGTGCTAGCTCGGAGGATTCGGGTTTCACCTGTAGGTGAGAATGGCTCGGGCTAAAATCGATTTGGCTAAAATATTGGCTAAGGGCTGCAATGGCTTCTTTCACCTTGGCGGGTTGTTTGTCCCGCGCCGATGTTACGCTGTAAACACTGTAAGTTCGTAGTGACCACTCGGGTAAGAGTGTCACCAGCTGCCCCGATGCAAGGTATTGATGCACCTCGGGTTCAGGCAGCACGGCAAACCCTAATCCATCGAGGGTGAGTTGGATCAGCGTCTGCATATTGTTCACGCTGATACGCTGGGCTGGAAGCTCGATTCGCTCTTGAGTCTGTAAATGGGTTAAGAACTCGGGCTTAGCATAACTGTGGCTGATGCGATTGAGCCCTTGTAAGTCGTCAGGATGTTGCAGGCGCTGATGCTGGGGAATACAGCTCGGGGCGGCACACAGCAGCATGCGCCAATCCGCCAACGGACGAGCGATAAGATTCGAATCCGAAAGGGGGCCGATGCAAATCGCCAGATCGATTCCTTCGTTGACTATATCGATTGGGCCGTCCTGCAATTGCAGATTGAGGCTGATCTGCGGATGGGCCGCCAATAAATGCGCTAATGGCTGGCTGAGTAAACCACCGCCAAAACCTACAGGGGCGGCAATTTTAAGCTCTCCTGAAGGTGTACCTTTTAATGCGTGCAGTTGATGTTCTGCGCTTTCTACTATTTTTATGATTTTTATGCAATTGTCATAAAATAAATGCCCCGCCTCCGTGAGCGTCAGATGGCGAGTATTACGGTGAAACAGACTAATTCCCATATCCATTTCAAGCTTTGCAACTTGTTGGCTCACCGCCGATGAGCTCAGATTCAGCTGTGCTGCCGCTGCACTCATCGAGCCTTTTTCCGCGATGGTGGCAAACACGATCATGCCCTTGACCATATTTCTATTCATTCTTAAGCAACTCTTACAAGTGATTACTCAAAGTCTAACTTGAGCTGATTGTAACATAGGGATACATTGCCGTATTGAAAATTATTATCATTTAGAAGGCTGTTAAGGGAGACTCGTTGGTTATGTTGTTACGTCGTAAAAAGATCCTCGCACAGGTGGTTTCTGCTGCATTGTTACTGCCCGCAACTTACGCATTTGCAGATACCGCACCCGATCTAGACAAGATGATGGAAAGGATTGTCGTCACTGCATCGGGCTTTGAACAGCAAGTGCGTGACGCGCCCGCTTCTATCAGCGTGATCACCCGTGAGGATCTCGATACGCGTTTTTACCGTGATTTAACCGACGCCATGTTAGAAGTGCCCGGTGTGGTGGTGACTGGTGGCGCAGACCGGCGTGATATTAGTTTGCGGGGCATGGGTAGCCAGTACACGCTGATTTTAGTTGATGGTAAGCGCCAGTCTTCCCGCGAGACCCGCACCAACAGTGATGGCCCTGGCGTGGAAGGTGCTTGGACGCCGCCGCTCGCCGCAATCGATAGGATTGAAATTGTTCGTGGCCCCATGTCATCGCTTTATGGCTCTGACGCCATTGGTGGGGTGATCAACATTATCACTCGCAAAGTCCCCAATGAGTGGCAGGGGGAATTGCGCCTCGATAGCACTTTGCAGGAGAAGTCGGCCTCGGGCAATGTGTATCAAGGCAACTTTTTTGCGAACGGTGGCTTGATTAAAGATCTGCTCGGCGTGCAGTTATACGGCCAATATACCCAACGTGAAGAAGATAATATCTATGGCGGTTACCGAGGTCGTGATGCGGATAATCTCACCGCCAGATTTGCCCTCACGCCTAACCAAGACCATGACATTATGTTGGAAGTCGGCACCGCCAACCAAGAACTGGACAGCACCTTGGGTAAAACCGTTGCGCCATTGGCACCGGGTGCCAGTTGTGGTCGTGGTGGCTGCCCAGCATCGTCGACAACTGAGTATGAAAACAGCACCATTTCGCTATCGCATACTGGGCGTTGGGACTTTGGCACCTCGGATACTTATATCAAGCACGAAGTGTACGATAACAAATCCCGTAAGATGAAAATCAAAAATACCGATGCTCAAACCAGTGTGATTGCCACCTTAGGTGAAAGTCATACGGCAACCTTTGGCGCTGCCTTCAATTATCAAGATCTCACCGATGAAACCGGCAATCAGGTTAGTGATTTACAAGATATTAGTCGCCGCCAATGGTCAGTGTTCTCAGAGGATGAATGGCGTATCGTCGATGATTTTGCCTTAACCTTAGGGCTGCGGTTAGATGATGATGAAAACTTTGGTGACCACCTCAGCCCACGGATTTACGGGGTATGGGGGCTGACCGAACACACTACCTTAAAAGGCGGTGTGTCGACGGGCTTTAGGGCGCCGAGCCTGAGGCAAACCGTGCCCGATTGGGGGCAGGTGAGCCGAGGCGGCAATATGTACGGTAACCCGGATTTACAACCCGAAACCTCAGTGAACTATGAGTTAGGCATTTACACCGATCTCACCGATTCCATCACCACCAGTGCTGGCGTGTTCTATAACGAGTTTAAGGACAAGATCACCCGTGTCGCTTGCCCTGCAACGAAATGTACCGATGGACCAAACCAGTTTGGCGCCGATCCCACCACTTATGTGAATATAGACGAGGCGGTCACTCAAGGGGTGGAGCTGAGTATCGACTATAAGATCTTGAGTAACTTAGCTCTAACAGGTAACTACACTTACACGGATTCAGAGCAAAAGACGGGTGCCTACAAAGGTAGTCCATTGAATCAGTTACCTAAGCATTTAATACAATTGTCGGTTAACTATGAGCCGATAGATAACTTAAATACTTGGCTGCGGGTTAACTACCGTGGCGAAGAGAGCCAACCGACCACAGGTCCTTCTTCGCGTAGTTTGATTGCGCCGTCCTATACGCTGTTAGATTTAGGGGCCAACTATCGCGTTAACGACAGCATTAAGTTCAGCGCGGGTATTTATAACGCCTTCGATAAGGAAATCACTCAAGAAGAATATGGCTACATTGAAGATGGCCGCCGTTACTGGTTAGGTATGACTTATAGTTTTTAACTTAAAAACAGTGATTTATAAAGAAGCCAGCACCTAGCTGGCTTCTTTTTTGATTATTCAAAATTCGGTTTACGAATAAACAGGATGCTGAGATCTTGCTTTGGCGTGAACTGTTTTTGCTGGAATTCAAAGGTGAGTGGGTCAGTTTTTTTAAGCTCGCCATCAAAACACAGGCTAATGAGATCAGTGGGCTGGGATTTTTTAATAGTGAGTTTGAAGTCCTTAATCGCCCCTTGCCAGTTATTGGCCGTGACCAAAATATAGCTAAGGTGGCTCCATTCCACGCCATATTCAACATCTTCACCGTCTTGTTTAACGACGAGATTGCGCTTCTTGATACCTTGTTTGGTGCTTTCATCTAAACAGGCAAGTTCAGTGTAAGTATCGATAATACTATTGGCAGTATCGGGGATGCCCGTTGAGAGGCTCGGCGTATAACTGTGGCTGATGGAGACAGATTGGCCCGCAGGGAAGGTTTGCTGCCACACAAAGTAATCACTTAGGGTAAAGGCGATTTCTTGGTCCTCATCCAACCATTGACTGGGGAGCGCAGGTTTGCCCTTGGGGACTTCGCCATATTCGGCAAAATAGGCGACTTCCTCTACACCCCAGCCGAGTTTTTTAAGCTCGGCAGAAATATCGGTTTTATCGGCAAGTTGAGCGACGAGCCTGTGCTCGGTTGGCTGGGGTTTGCCATTCACTTTAAGGGTGAAGTTATCGATGCTGCTATGATCGGCGGAGCCAAAAAACATCGGCGGCATGGGGAAGGCGATAGGGACGATAAGATCCTGCGAACTGGTGTTGGTAAACACATAATCGACCCTGATTTCGGCCTCGCTGATAAAGAGTGACTCTTTGTCCATACTGATATGCGGCTGATATTTAAGGGTGATTGAACCATTGGCATCACCGAAACTGCTGTCGTTGGCAAAAACCGATGTGCTAAATAGCGGCGCGGTTATACTGCAAGCTAAGATGCGAAAATAAGATGGCATAAATATCTCAACGAATTAGAAATAATAAGATTACTGGCGGCGGGCAAGTTCAATGGCCGCGGCAATGGCGTTGCGTGCCTGCGGGCTGTTTTTCCAACAAGTAGTGCGCAACATGCTGGCGACGAGGTTGGCGATATCCTCGACCTCATGCTCGGCTAACTGCGCAAGTGAGCTAATACCGATTTCTTCAAAGCGTTTAATGACAGTCGGGCCAACGCCCTTAACGGCGAGTAGTGCTTGTTTTTCTTGCTCAGTAAAACCCATAACGAATACTCCTTTATTACTGGGTTGGTCACGAATGCGAATAAACCGAGGCAAGAGTAGCGCGAAATCACCTTAACAAAAAGGCCCATAAAGGGCCTTTAGTGGTTTTACTCTTGCTTACATATCGCAGGGTTTGAGCGGTTTACGCAATTGCGCGCGCACGTTATCCATGCCAGCGTAGAACTCTTTCATCATTAACAGGCCCATCATCTTACCGTTATCTGTGATGATCAGATTATCGGGATCGGTGGGGTCGTTCTTGATGGCGCCAATCAGCTTCATCGAGGTCATTTCCTTAAACAGGGCTGTGTCTAAGTTAACGCCAAAGGTTTCGCGGAAATATTTGCGCGACAGGCGACCGGAGAACATTCCCAGCAGGAAGCGATATTGCATCACATCTTTTTTGCTGTAGTTCTTCTGTTGCTCGACGCCCATCTTGCCGGCGGCGATCCGCTCTTGGTATTTACGTAGCGAGAAGGTGTTAACGTATAAAGTGTCATTCAAAAAGCTAAAGGAGCCTGAACCCACCCCTAAATACTCATCGTAGTCGATTACATATTCATCAAAACCTTCGTCATTTGCTTTACCAAAGGCCCATGCAGACAACTGATTATATTGACCATTTAGACTGTTTAAGATTTGGCGGTACTGGTTGGCCATATCTGCTTGTGGTGCGGCGAGCTTGCCTTTAACACTCTTACGCGTTTGGTGCGTAATCATCAGCGGATAGGTGGTGATCTGTCTTGGGTCGAGGCGTGAGGCCATGTCTAAGTCGTGCTGGATCACTTCATCGGTTTGGCCGCGGAAGCCAAAAATTAGGTCGACGTTGATAATGGGGAACAGCTCTTTAGCTGCCATAATCTTGTCGAAGGTTTGCTGGCCGGTGCCGAATTTTTCGAGGCGGTCGGTCATTTTTAAAATATCGTCGTTAAAGCTCTGTACGCCGATAGACATGCGATCCACTAAACCCTTAAGTTGCTTAAAGCCTGGGCTGTCTAAATGCTGCGGATCTGACTCGCAGGACACTTCTTTAATATTTGGGAATAGCGTCTTGGCGTGTTCAATGGTGCGGGCGAGTTCATCTTCTAATACCGTGGTGGTGCCGCCGCCAATGTACATAGATTCAAAGTCATAGCCTAAGGCTTTGACCATCTCCATCTCTTTACGCAGGGAGATAAAGTAAGCGCGCGCCTTGTCTTCCTTAAACATAAAACGGTGGAAGGTACAGTACGAACACAAGGTATGGCAGAAGGGCACATGGGCATAAAGCATGTACTTTTTACCTTCGACCGGTGCGGGCATGATGTCGGCGGAGAGTGTATCGAGGCGAAGATTCTTATCGACATAATACTGCATGACTCGTTCCATCGAGCTGAGCATCCAGTTAGGGACGGTAATATTCGCTTGATAAGGCGTTGCGATAGCGCCATTGAGCGTTTGAATAACTGAAGACATAACGATTCCTATCTGAGAGTGCTAACCGTAAACACCGTAATTGCTTTAGGTAATTCACGACCACCTAGCGTAATTAGACTACCTCGAATGGAGTAAATAAAACGTGAACTGGTTATAAGTTACGGTTTCCTAACAAGGAAATCACTAGCTTTTTGTTAAGCAGATCATGTTTTAGTGATTGTGGATGCATATCTGCTGAGATTTTGGCTGTTTCTTATTGAATTTGAGCGATTAACTGAAACAGTAAAACGAAAGATTGAAATTTGAACCTTGGAGTTTTTTGTCTGTGGACGCTTTGGCTTGTACAGCAGGAGTCTGGCTGTCATTATCCCTGCGGTAATGGCTTTATAAAAGGTTTTGTCATGTTCAATATCAACCGCTGGTTTCCGTTGTTTGCTCTAATTGGAGCGGGAATAGCGTACCTCATGCCAGCATGGTTTATCGGATTGAAAACCAGCATAGTACCGCTGCTGGTGGTGATTATGTTATCCATGGGCTTGACCTTAGATTTACAAGATTTTGCCAATGCATTCAAGCAGAAACGTGCTGTTATCACGGGCTTAATTTTGCAATTTACTCTGATGCCCTTAAGCGCCCTCGCGATCAGTTTGCTGTTAGGGCTCGATAGGGAACTGACTATCGGCATGGTGCTGGTGGGGAGCGTAGCGGGCGGTACGGCATCGAATGTAATTTGCTATTTGGCTAAGGGCGATGTCGCCTTATCTATTACTATGACGGCGCTATCCACTTTAGCGGGGGTAGTGCTCACTCCTTTGATTATTCAGCTCTTAATCGGTGAGATGGTCGCTATTCCGTTGATGGATATGTTACTCAGCCTAGTTAAAATCGTGCTTATCCCAGTGACTGTGGGTGTGGTATTGAATCACTTCTTTAAACCGCAGGTGGCTAAACTTGCCCCCGCGTTACCGCTGATTTCGATCGTGGCGATTGTTATGGCAATTAGCATCATTGTGGCTTTAAATGCGGGGCAATTTGCCCTGGTGGGGCCTGTGATTTTACTCGCGGTGTTTCTGCATAATGGCTTGGGACTCGGCTTTAACCATACAGTGTGTAAAACCATTTCGATTGAGGTGGGGCTGCAAAACTCCGGCCTTGCAACTGCCTTATCTATCGAGTTTTTTAGCCCACTCGCCGCCGTCCCCAGCGCCATTTTCTCAATTTGGCATAATCTCTCAGGTGCGATGTTGGCAGGGTATTGGGCGAGTTTAGCGCAGCAGAAACAGACAGAGGCATTGGAGTAATTCCTGTTGTGGCCTCTACTTTGTTGCCAAGGTGTGCGGTCATCACCTCATCCAGTTATCCTGTGATCGAAATCCGGGCTGTTAATGCGCGATTAATTGGCCGTTGTATAAACTCCCCAAGCTATAGGTAATAGGCTGATGAATATAAAGAAGGATACTTTCGAAGTGGGTGACTATTAGCGGAAGGCACTCCGGCCATGAGTAACCAGCCAAGAATGGATGCTGTCGCTATAAACAAATTGCTTATCCATAGCGATAGACAGCCAATAACGACTCCAATAAGCATGCCTATAGCGAGGTAAATCGACTTTGTTTTTAGGATATTGGTCATAGCTTTGGTGTAGCAGCTAAGTCTTTATGGGTTAGGTTATAGATAGGTGCTTAAGAAAGCTATTAGATGTTTATTTAAGGCTTAATGAATTGATCTTAAACAGTTTGGCCTAATATCTTGTGATATTAGGCCATATTAGCCCAATTTAATGATGCAGTTTACAGCTTAAAATGTGAGACCACGCCTGTCAGTTGCTCCTTGGTGGCGGCCAAGGATGTGGCGCTATTGAGGGTGGCTTTGCCGCTTTGATTTAGTTCATCTACCATTTCGCGGATGGTGCTTAAGTTGCGATTAATTTCTTCTGTCACGGCGCTTTGTTCTTCGGCGGCGGTGGCGATTTGATTACTTAATCCATTTATATCAAAAACATATGTTGTGAGTGTCTCTAGATTTTCCGTTACCAGTGTTGTGGTATCAGCCGCTTGCTGGCAGCTTTGCTTGGTCTCCTCCATAGCGTTAACGGCACAGTTGGCGCCGCTTTGCAGTCGCTCAAGCATCTGATTAATTTCTGCTGTGCTCGTTTGAGTGCGGGCGGCGAGGGCACGCACTTCATCTGCTACAACGGCAAAGCCCCTTCCTTGTTCACCTGCGCGGGCGGCTTCAATAGCCGCGTTTAGAGCGAGAAGGTTGGTTTGGTCGGCGATATCACCAATAACTTTTAAGATAGTGGCAATATGACGGGTGTTTTCATTCATGTCGTTTATGGCTACGGCGGCCACATCGACCTTGCCGACAAGGGCTATTACGGTGCTAGCCGCTTGTGTCACGGCTTTTTTCGACTTATCGGCTTGTTCATTCGCTTGTTGAGTAAACTGGGCTGCAGAGGCAGCATCACCAGCAACGTTATGGGCTGTTGCGCTCATTTCGGTCATGGCCGTCACGACTTGGTCGGTTTCAACGGCGTGGGTTTGCAATGCATGGCTATTGGCGTTTGATTGCACATTGAGCTGACTAATTTGGTCTGACATGTGCTCAGATGCTTGAGCTATATCAGAAATCATATGGCGCAGGTGGTCTATCACTCGGTCGAGATCGGCACCTAACGCGCACAGTTCGTTATTACCGCTGATCTGAGTCTTGTGGGTAAGATCGCCATCGGCAAGATGCTCTACAACACGTTTGATCTGATTAACGATATTGACCAAACGCTTGCTCATAAATAGAGCGCTGAGTAGGGAGGCGATAATCGCGACTAAGATGAGTCCGAGCAGCAGGGTCTCGGTTGAGCTCACTTTGTCTTCTGCTTGTTTGCCGAGTTCGTGATTGCGTTGGGTAATTAATTTAACTAATTGATTGATTTGATTGCTGACCTTTGGCCCCAATGCGGCGCGTTCGGGAGTGAGCTCAGGCTCAGTGCCCGTTTGTTTGGCAAGAGCGACCTCCTGTTGATATAAACGCACATATTGCTCGATTTGTGGCAAGAGTGTGCGGATAGTTTTGGCATCTTGCCCCATAAAACAGTATTAAATTCATCGAGTTTAGCAACGAATTGCTGCACATTGCGCTGCTGCAAGCTGATAGCGTCAGTTTTATGGACTAAGGTGGCTAAACGCAACTCAAAAAAAGCTTCACGCACACTGGTGAAGGTTTCGGCGAGCTGGGTATTGTTTACTAGTTTTATATTAGTGTCATTGAGTTCGGTAAAACCCCTATAGGAGGAAATACCGATAATGATCAATAAAATACTCGCAAACACTGAGGGCAGCGCCGTCAATGTGCTGGTTTTGGCATTGTTAAACATGGTGGCCTACTGGGGTATAAAATCAAGAAGGGTGTAATTGAATTACATGAGTGGTTAGTTTAGCTCCTTGGCTAACCGTTCTGCAACGCGCTTTCTTAATGTGATAATTGCTAATCTAATGTTTTATAAGGTTTTGTTTGTGTCCTGTTAGCATGGGATAGCCTAACAGTTGTCATATGTTATGTAATTAAAGTTCAGTATGTTTTCATCATATTGATTTTAATAATTAAAATGCTGATAGTTACAGTTCATACTACAGTGTATTGACAGTCATAAAGATGATTGTGAAGGAAATCCCAAAAACTCATAAAGCTCTGCGACTATCTTTATCTGTCACTAAAGTCATCGCATTTGCCCCCTAATGTCCCATGTTTTTTATGCCATTCCTGATGAATATGCGTCGTATCACAAAGTAATAATTTGAAATGTAAATGATATCGATTATCAATTGTGATTAAGGTTGTTTTAATATAGATTGTCGGCATTTTTAGTTAATACCTTTTTATCAATGAGTGCCGTCGAGGTTGTTATGGAATGCAGGGCGTTTAAGAAAAGTGCAATTGCCGCAATCGTTTCGAGTTTACTAATATCTTCCGCTTATGCCGCTGCGGATGCTGAGTCTTCAGAACCGATTGAAAGAATTACTGTTTATGGTGAGAAGATTGAGCGTAGCCTTAAGGATACGACGTCATCAATTTCTGTGATCGACAAGGAAACTCTCGATAGTGGCCAATATCAATCCACCTCCAGTGCCTTATCCGAGGTGCCGAACGTGGTAGTGCTATCAGGTTCTGTGCCTGATATTCGTGGGGTTTCAGGTAATGGTTCGGCCTCAGGATTTAACTCTTTCACCGGTGGGGCTCGTGCGCGGGTATCAACCTTAGTCGATGGTGTGGCGGAGCCTTTTGTTGCTGATCTTACCGGTGATACTGGGTTGTGGGATATCCAACAAATTGAGGTGTTCCGTGGCCCGCAATCGACTATCAATGGCCGTAACAGTATTGGCGGTACGGTATTTATTAAAACCGAAGATCCGACCTTCGATTGGCAGGGCGCGGCTCGCGTAGGTTATCGCGATCAAGATAACTTTATCGACAGCGCAGTGATGCTCTCAGGCCCGATCCTTGATGATGAATTGGCATTTAGGGTGAGTGGCCAAAATGTCACGGGCGAAACCTACAATAAAGGTTTGGAATACCCGACAAATCCCGCCACCTTTGATCAAAATGAGCTCATTACTAATCGCTGGCGCGGCAAATTTTTGTGGCAGCCGAGTGCGATTGAAGATCTGAAAGTACTCTATAGCTTGTCATACAATGATGAAAAGGGTGACTCTGGGCGTAACTATTTTACTGGTGATAACCCATGGGCTTTTAAGCCAATTTTCCAACGTTATATCGAGACTAAATCGACGACTCACTCTGTAAAAGTGGATTATGAGCTTGGAGAAGGGCAAGCCTTCGATCTGCTTGTTGCCTACATGGATTATAACTGGGGCTTTGAATCCTATGAGGCCCTTGCCACAGCTCAGCAATATGTGGATATGAAGGACAAGAGTTATACCGTGGATGGTAAATATAGCTTTGGTCTTAAGGATAAGGATTTTAACGGTTTTGTGGGATTAGCCTATTTCAAGCGTAGCCAAGATTTTGGTAGCACGGGTAGCTCAATCTATAGCGGTGACGATAGCACAGAGTCCTCGTCCGTTTATGGCGAAGTCACCTATGGGCTCGCCGACTCGCTCTGGGTTACTGTCGGTGGCCGAGTGATGCGTGAAGAGCAATTGCGTAACTTCAACATGCGCTATCAAGGTAGTCTACTTGAGGAAAAACTCGATGACGCCAATACCGTTACCCTGCCGAAGTTAGTGCTGCAATACGCGCTGAATGATAATACCACCTTAGCGGCCAGCGTTCGTCGTGGTTATAACTCTGGCGGTGGCGCGCTGTCTTTGGTGGAAAGCGAGTATTACTATTACGATGAGGAGTTCGTAAATACCTATGAACTGAGCAGTCGTAGCGTATTTGCCAATGGCGATGTTAACTTAAGTGCTAACCTCTTTTACAACGATTTTGATGGTTATCAAGCGTCTAATAGCGCCCGTAAAATTACCAATATCGATAAAGCTGTCAGCTACGGGGTTGAGGCCGAATTCAGCGCCATGTTAACGGAAAACTGGCAGTTTATTTCGGGCGTAGGTTTACTCGATAGTGAAATCAAACAAGCCGATCCTAGCTATGGCGACATTATCGGTAATCAGTTGAACTCAGCCCCGCACATTACTGCTAATGCCGGATTCAAGTATTGGATGAATGATGCGTTCTCTTTCGGTTTTTCAGGCAACTATGTTGGTGAGTATTTTGCGGATATCAATAATACCGAATCTAGAGTGGCGGGTGATTATGTGGTTGCGCGTGTAAGTCTTGATTATCAAACAGATAGCTGGAGAGTCAGTGGCTTTGTGAATAACTTATTTGATGAGCAAGCAATGACAGTCAATGAACCCGCAAGCCGCAGTTATCCCGACGGTTATGCCGCGATTATTGACCCAAGAAATATTGGTGTCTCCGTGATGTATCGCTTCTAAGCGATTGGTTTAGTTAGCACTAAAAATCTCCACCCATAAAAAAACCTCCACAGTTTGCTGTGGAGGTTTTGTTTTATCAGAGTATGTTACTCTTTATATTGTAACGTGCCGTTGGCCTTGATTTCGTCGTACCACAGGTTGTGGTGTTGGGTTGCCCAGTTTTCATCACAATAACCAGACACCATACACTCCATACCACCTTCTGACATCACAGTTGCCATAAAGATGTGCACGATAGAGAAAGCGCAGATCACGATGGCACTAACAGAGTGCAATACCAGCGCGATTAAGCTTAAGGTGCGGCTTGGTTCGAAAAGATTTGGGAACAGTAACAACATACCTGATGCTGAAATGATCAACCCGAACAGGGCAAAGGCCCAGAACCACATTTTCTCACCGGCGTTAGCAAAACCTGCGTCAGGGTGCTTACCTTTGAATGGACCAAAGTTGATGTAACCACCAACGACCATAAACCACTTCACATCGTACATTTTTGGCAGCTGGTTCTTCGCCCAGAGGACGGTCATCAGTGCCCAACCGATCATGAAAGGAATGGCCATCACGTCGTGGACTTGTTTGGCACCATAGACTAAGCCTGCCCAGAAACCCTCACCCAACCAAGGTTGGAAGAAGAAGCGTCCAGCAAGTAATACCAAGCCTGTTAAAATTAATAACAAACAAGGGATTGCACCTAACCAGTGGATTGAAACGTCAAACTTAGACCAGCGATATACCATCTTGCCTGAAAAACCATGGTGCAGCTTGGAGATGCCGTTCACCTTGATAAATAAGACAAAGATAATGATCATGCCGAATAGCGCCGCCATTAAAGCGGGCGCTAACCAGTCGCTACGCAGTTCCAGTACGCGCAGATCATAGGTATTGATCGGCTGCGCATGGAACTCACTTTGGGAGGCAGTGTATCCCGTGGCGCCATCCTTCAGCTGTGCCCAAATTTGGGCGTCAGCGGCTTGAGGTTGGATCGCCTGTCCATCACCACCATTGGCTAGACACACGGCACTAAATAGCAGTGCTATGGCTAAACCTATGTGTTTGAACCATTTGTTCATCATACATCCTCTCTCACTTAGTGGCGCCTGCCAGCAGGCGCCAAGCTAAGTCTGTGGACAGATCCTGTGACCTGAATTAATTCCAAGCCGCGTTTTTAGCACCACGGTAAGCCACGCGCTCACGGAAGATGTTAGAAACAACTTCAGCATCGCCAGCGAGCAGGGCTTTAGTGGCACATAGTTCTGCACACATTGGTAGTTTGCCTTCAGCAATACGGTTTGAACCGTACTTCTGGCGCTCTGCCTCTGAGTGAGTTTCTTCTGGGCCGCCAGCACAGAAGGTACATTTGTCCATCTTGCCGCGGTTACCAAAGGCCCCTTTTTGTGGGAACTGTGGTGCGCCAAAAGGACAGGCATACAAACAGTAACCACAACCGATACAGGTATCTTTGTCGTGCAGTACGATGCCATCTTCGGTTTTGTAGAAGCAGTTTGCTGGGCAAACAGCCATACAAGGCGCGTCTGAACAATGCATACAAGCGACAGAGATTGACGCTTCACCGGGTTTACCATCATTGATGGTCACGACGCGGCGGCGTTGGATACCCCATTCGAGCGCGGAGTCGTTTTCGTTTTTACAAGCAGTGACACAACCGTTACATTCGATGCAGCGCTTGGTATCACACAAAAATTTCATTGTAGCCATAGTGGCAATTCTCCTAGCTTAAGCTGCACTTATGCTTTAACGATCTGACAGAGCGACGCTTTGGTTTCCTGCATTTGGGTCACAGGGTCATAACCATAGGTCAGTGCCGTGTTACAGGATTCACCGATAACGTAAGGCACAGTGCCTTCTGGATAGTTAGCCGCTAAACTTTCACCGTGCATCACACCCGCAAAGTGGTATGGCATAAAGGTTACACCCGGTGCTACACGTGGCGTCACCATGGCTTGTACCTTGATACGACCGCCTTCAGCACCTTCTACCCATACAAACTCACCGTTGCGGATAGCTCGGTCAGCAGCGTCAGCAGGGTTGATCTCAATGAACATTTCCTGTTGAAGCTCTGCTAGCCATGGGTTAGAACGAGATTCTTCACCACCACCTTCGTATTCCACTAAACGACCAGAGGTCATGACTAATGGATATTTACCGCTTAAGTCGTTCTCTTGGAGCGTCTTATACAGTGTTGGTAGACGATGTACTTGCATATCGTCATAGGTTGGGTATTTAGCCACTAAGTCACGGCGGGCTGTATAAATTGGCTCGCGGTGTACAGGGGCTTGGTCTGGGAAAGTCCAAACAATACAACGGGCTTTCGCATTACCAAACGGAATACAACCGTGCTTGATCGCCACGCGCACAATGCCGCCTGACAAATCTGTTTTCCAGTTTTTACCTTCTGCAGCCGCTTTTTCTTCTGCAGTCAGATCATCCCACCAACCGAGTTGCTTAAGCAGTTTGTCAGAGAATTCTGGGTAACCGTCTTGGATTTCTGCGCCCTTGGAGAAGGTACCTTCTGCCAGCAGGTTTTTACCATTGTATTCAACGCCGTAACGGGCACGGAAGTTACCGCCGCCGTCTTTAACGTGCTTGTCTTGGTTATACAGAATTTGGGTACCAGGGTGTTTAGCTTCTGGTGTGCCCCAACATGGCCAAGGTAAGCCATAGGTTTCACCTTTACATGGACCACCTGCAGCTTCAAGCGTCTTGTTGCTAAAGGTACCCCAGTTTTGGGTGTGCTGTTTGATACGCTCTGGGCTTTGACCGGTGTAACCGATAGTCCACATACCGCGGTTGATTTCGCGAGAGATATCCTCAACCACTGGCATATTGCCTGCGATGTTCCAGCGCTTAGCCCATTGCTCAGAAATGCCCACTTTTTTCGCAAGCATGTACATAATTTCGATATCGTTTTTAGATTCGAATAGCGGCTGAATCACCTGCTCACGCCACTGAATTGAACGGCCTGAGTTAGATACTGCGCCAGAGGCTTCAAATTGAGTACAGGCTGGTAACAGGTATACGCCGTTTTTACGGCTGTGCATGATACCTGCGATGGTTGGGAATGGATCCACGACCACAACCGTATCTAATTTATCTAAGGCATCGCGGACATCACGTTGGCGGGTGCCAGTGTTAACCGATTGTCCCCAGAAGAAAGCCATGCGGATATTGTCTTTCTGTGCCAGTTTATCTTTTTCAAGCAGAACGCCGTCAAACCAGCGTGAACATGGCATACCAGGTGTGGTCATTGGCTCACGACCAAGGTAGGTTCCGTGATCGAAGCGGCTCTTCATCCACTCCATATCCAGTTCCCACACGTTAGTCCAATGTTCCCATGCCGCAGTAGTCAGACCGTAGTAACCTGGTAAGTTATCAAATAGCAGACCTAAGTCAGTTGCTGCTTGAACGTTATCGTGACCACGGAAAATGTTAGTACCGCCGCCAGATACGCCCATGTTGCCTAAGGCTAATTGCAGAATACAGTATGCGCGGGTGTTAGCGTTACCCACGTGATGCTGAGTACCACCCATACACCAAATAACGGTACCTGGACGGTTTTCTGCCATCAGTTTCGCGGCTTGATAAACCACTTCTTCGCTTACGCCTGTGATATTCGCCACTTCTTTAGGTGGGAATTTTTTCACTTCTGCACGAATGGTTTCCATCTCGAATACGCGTTGTTGGATAAAGGTCTTGTCTTCCCAACCGTTTTCGAAGATGTGCCATAACATACCGTAAATAAACGGAATATCGGTACCTGGACGAATCGCGCAGTGCAGATCTGAGTGTGCTGCAGTACGAGAGAAACGTGGATCAACAACGATGATTTTCGCGTTGTTTTTCTCTTTGGCGATCAGAATATGTTGCATTGAAACCGGATGCGCTTCCGCAGGGTTTGCACCGATCAGGAAGATGGCATTGGCATTCTGAATGTCGTTGAAAGAGTTAGTTTGCGCACCGTAGCCCCAAGTGTTAGCAACACCAGCTACCGTGGTAGAGTGACAAATACGAGCAGAGTGGTCGACGTTGTTGGTGCCCCACATGGCCGCCAGTTTGCGGTATGCATAACAACCTTCGTTAGAGAACTTAGCACTACCCATAAAGTATACAGAGTCTGGGCCTGATTCTTTACGAATGTTGAGCATTTGGTCGCCCACTTCGTTAATCGCGTCTTCCCAAGAGATTTTTTTCCACTTGCCATCAACCAATTTCATTGGGTATTTCAGGCGTTTTTCACCGTGGCCGTGTTCACGCAGCGCAGCACCTTTAGCACAGTGGCCACCGGCATTGAATGGGTGATCGAATGCAGGCTCTTGACCTGTCCACACACCGTTTTGAACTTCGGCATACAGACCACAACCGACAGCACACGCACTACAAATAGTACGTTTGATCTCGATTGGAGCATCATGTGGCACATCTTTGGCTTCTGCGCGGCGCATCATGCCAGTACCCATTAGAGAAGCGGCGGCAATACCACCTGTAGCAATACCTGCTTGCTTCATAAATTGACGACGGCTAATGCCTAACGTCGGTTTGTTAGCCACTTGGGCGACATCGGACTTGCGAGTTAACTTCATCGCTGACTTCTCCTAGATTAGCTACGCAGGCTATCGTAATAGCTGATAATGTGCGCAGTTTCGTGGTAACCCTTAGGCTCTTTAGTTGTTACCTTGCTGCTCTCGCTGGCTTGGGCTGCACTGATGCCGGTAGCGGCAATTGCTGCGCCGGCTACGCTGCCAACGGTGAGTGCTTTAAGCAAAGAACGGCGAGATAAATCGCTAGGTTGTTGCTTCATGCTGACTCCTGAAATAGGGGTTATGGTTTTTGGGACGGCGCGACTTTTCGAGGAGATGGTGCTTGTTATCAAAAAGTGAAGATTAGAGGTGAAAAAGATAATGAAATCATCTTGCTTGCCGTTAATCATCGCGCGTGACGGCAATATAGTAGGAAAAAATTGAGTAGGATTTGATCTAGAACAGTTTGCGGCTACAGAAGGTGGCGCGCATGTCCAAAAGCGTTAACTTGCTCATGGTTTGGCTATTAGTTTGAGATGGCAAAATAGTGCTGTTTTTATTGAGATATTAATCACTTGTTAATAATGTGTTTTTTGTTTTTGGGTAAAAAAACACCCCGCAGCGCGAGGTGTTTTTATCGGGTTTAGCATATCGCTTTAGTTAGTCTTTATAACGCAAGCTGCCGTTGGCTTTGATTTCGTCATACCACAAATTGTGGTGCTGGATTGCCCAGTTCTCATCACAATAGCCTGACTTCATACATTCCATACCGCCTTCGCTGAGTACGGTCGCCATCCAGATATGCACAATCGTAAAGGCTATCAGGATAACGGCACTGATCGAGTGGATCAGTAGCGCAGCCATTGAGGCTTCACGGGGCAGGTCTAAGCTGGGGAGCACTAACATCATGCCTGAAACACTGATAAATAACCCGAATAGGGTCAGTGTCCAGAACCACATTTTTTCACCGGCGTTAGCAAAACCACTGTCAGGGTGCTTACCTTTGAATGGACCAAAGTTGATGTAGCCACCGACCACTAAGAACCATTTAAGATCATACATTTTAAAGGTTTGTAGTGGCATCCATTTCACCACGCAGACAATCCACGACATGATGAAGATAGGGCCAGCCCAGTCGTGCACGGTTTTACTGCCATAGATCAGCGGTGCCCAGATATTCGGCCCGAGCAACTCTTGCACGACATGCTTACCGAGCATAATGGTTAAGCCGGTAAACATCAGCACAAGACAGCTAATTGCCATGATCCAGTGGATCCATAAATCCGCTTTTGACCAACGTACAACCATTTTGCCTGAAAAGCCGTGGCTGAGTTTTGAGGGGCCATTCACCAGATAAAACAGTAAGAAAACGCCAAACACACCCGTAACCGCAAGGGCAATAATCGGGGTGATATATTGATTTCTCAGTTCTTTACCTTGGTTGCCGGCAACGTTAATCAACACTCCAGCTTCGACGCCTTCGGCCGTGGTGTAGCCAGTTTCACCTGACTTTACCGCGCGCCACAGATCGGCTTCGCTGGTTTGCGCTTTCGCCTGTTGTTGGCTCGATTGCTGATCACTTGCCTGTACTGGGCTTGCGCTCATTACTGAGCCTAGTCCCAATCCCATCACGAGTACCATCAGAGCAAACAGACTGCGCAGTGATTTGTTTAACTGTTTGTTTAACATTTTCACTCCTTGCCAGAGGTTAGGGATGACTCCCTAACCTTCACTCTGCTTAGTTAATCTCACCGGTCTTGGGGTTATAGCCCCAAATCACGTTAGGATTGCCTCGAGAGGCCATACGTTGACGGTAGATGTTTGATACCACTTCCGCGTCACCCGCAAGCAGTGCTTTGGTTGCACAAAGCTCTGCACACATGGGTAGCTTGCCTTCGGCAATACGGTTTGCACCGTATTTCTTATGCTCGGCTTCGGAGAAGGTTTCTTCTGGGCCACCGGCACAGAAAGTACACTTATCCATTTTACCGCGGCTACCGAAGGCAGTTTTCTTCGGAAATTGTGGTGCACCAAACGGACAGGCATAGAAGCAGTAACCACAACCGATACAGGTATCTTTGTTGTGTAGCACAATGCCATCGTCAGTACGGTAGAAACAATCTGCCGGACATACGGCCATGCAAGGAGCATCGGTACAGTGCATACAAGCCACTGAAATGGATGCTTCACCTGGTTGACCATCGTTAATTGTCACCACGCGGCGACGTTGAATACCCCACTCTAGTGCAGAGTCGTTTTCGTTTTTACATGCTGTGACGCAGCCGTTACACTCGATGCAGCGTTTGGTGTCACATAGAAATTTCATGACTGCCATAATGGCTTATCTCCTCATCAAGTAGGTTAGGCTTTGCTTATTTGGCAGAGGCTGGACTTCGTTTCTTGCATTTGAGTCACAACGTCATAGCCATAAGTTAAAATGGTGTTTGCTGATTCGCCTATCACGTAAGGCACTGTGCCTTCTGGATAGTTTTTCGCAAGGCTTTCACCTTCAAATACCCCTGCGAAGTGGTACGGCATAAAACATTCACCCGGAACAACCCGTGGTGTCACCATTGCCTTCACTGTGATCTTGGCGCCTTCAGGGCTATGAACAAAGACATTGTCACCGTCACGGATACCGCGGTCAGCAGCGTCTGCCGGGTTCATTTCGATAAACATTTCTTGCTGTAGCTCAGCTAACCAAGGGTTAGAACGAGATTCTTCGCCACCACCTTCGTATTCCACTAAACGACCCGATGTGAGCGCCAGTGGGAAGTCTTTAGCAAAGTCCTTGTCCTGAATTGACTTATAAAGTGTCGGTAGACGTGCAACCATACGGTCTTCGTAGGTTGGGTATTTAGCGACTAAGTCACGACGAGGAGTGTAGAGCGGCTCGCGGTGGCGCGGGATATCATCTGGGAATGTCCAAACGATACAACGTGCTTTCGCGTTACCGTAGGGGATACAGCCGTGTTTAATTGCAACACGTTGAATGCCGCCAGAAATATCTGTTTTCCAGTTTTTGCCTTCGGCGTGTTTTTTCTCTTCTTCGGTTAAATCATCCCACCATCCCAATTGCTTGAGCATGTCAGCGGTAAATTCGGGATAACCATCTTGGATTTCACTACCCTTAGAGTAAGTTCCTTCTGCAAGAATGTTTACGCCATTGTGCTCAACACCATAACGAGCACGGAAGTTACCACCGCCATCTTTAACATGCTTGGCTTCGTTATACAGAATTTGGGTGCCTGGGTGTTTCATCTCTGGCGTGCCCCAACATGGCCAAGGTAAACCATAGGTTTCACCTTTGGCTGGGCCGCCTGGTGCTTCTAAGCTATCAGCATTAAAAGTGCCCCAGTTTTCTTGGTGCATTTTTAAACGCTCAGGGCTTTGGCCTGTATAGCCGATTGTCCACATCCCTTTGTTAAATTCGCGGGTAATATCTTCAATCAATGGCTCTTCACCATTGACTTTAATATGCTTGAACAGCTCTTTATCAATACCCACTTTTTTAGCGAGTTTGCACATAATCACGTGGTCTGGCAGTGATTCAAACAGCGGCTCAATCACTTTCGAGCGCCACTGAACTGAGCGGTTGGTTGCAGAGATAGAACCGTAGGTTTCAAACTGGGTGGCAGCAGGTAGCAGATACACACCATCTTTACGTTGGTGCATTACACCAGCCATGGTTGGGATTGGGTCGACCACCACCACCGTATCTAACTTGTTCAGCGCTTCGCGCACTTCGCGGCCGCGGGTTTCGGTGTTGACAGATTGGCCCCAGAAGAACGCTAAACGGATATTATCCTTTTGCGCGATCTTGGTTTTATCTTCTAACACACCGTCGTGCCAGCGAGAGCATGGGATGCCAGTTGAGGTTTGTGGTGCTTGACCTAAGTACTCACCTTGGTCGAAACGGCTTGTAATCCATTTAGGATCCAAATCCCACACGTTTGCCCAGTGTGCCCAAGCGCCAGAAGTTAACCCGTAGTAACCGGGTAAGTTGTCGAATAATAGACCAAAGTCCGTTGCACCTTGGACGTTGTCGTGACCACGGAAAATGTTAGTTCCGCCGCCCGAAACCCCCATATTACCTAATGCTAATTGTAACATGCAGTATGAGCGGGTGTTCGCGTTACCGATATGGTGCTGAGTACCACCCATACACCAAATAATGGTGCCGGGTTTTGTTTCGGCCATCATCTTAGCGACGCGATACATTTGTGCCTTAGGCACGCCCACCACGTTTTCGACTTCTTCTGGGGTAAATTTTTTCACTTCTTCGCGGATACGTTCCATACCGTAAACACGATGTTTGATAAATTCTTTATCTTCCCAGCCATTTTCAAAAATGTGCCATAACAGACCATAGATAAACGGAATATCAGTACCTGGGCGGATATGCACGTACTCGTCAGATTTCGCTGCAGTACGGGTGAAACGAGGATCGACGACAATAATCTTGGCGCCGCGCTCTTTACCAATCAGAATATGTTGCATTGCAACTGGGTGAGCTTCACTTGGGTTTGCCCCAATAAACATGATGCACTTAGAGTTGCGAATATCGTTAATCGAGTTGGTTTGCGCACCGTAGCCCCAAGTGTTTGCAACACCGGCTACCGTGGTAGAGTGACAAATACGGGCTGAGTGGTCGACGTTGTTAGTGCCCCACAATGCCGCAAATTTGCGATATAAATAAGCCTGTTCGTTAGAAAACTTAGCACTACCCATGAAGTAGATAGAATCTGGACCTGATTCTTGACGAATCGCCATCATTTTATCGCCCACT
The DNA here is from genome assembly GCF_022410515.1 of Shewanella cutis. Lineage (GTDB taxonomy): Bacteria > Pseudomonadota > Gammaproteobacteria > Enterobacterales > Shewanellaceae > Shewanella > Shewanella cutis. Next base: position 43,361 of record NZ_JACSDI010000025.1, read on the forward strand.
TCATTGATGGCTTGATCCCAAGAGATCTTCTTCCACTTACCGCCTTCTAACTTCATTGGGTATTTCAGGCGTTTTTCACCATGGCCATGTTCACGCAGCGCAGCACCTTTAGCACAGTGACCGCCTTGGTTGAATGGATGGTCGAAAGCGGGTTCTTGACCTGTCCACACACCGTTTTGTACTTCTGCATACACACCGCAACCTACTGCGCAGTGAGAACAAATGGTACGTTTGACTTCAGTCGGTGCATTGTGGGGAATATCTTTAGCTTCTGCTTTACGCATCATGCCTGTGCCAAGCATTGAAGCCGCAGCAATTCCGCCCGTGGCAAGACCTGCGGATTTTAAAAATTGGCGACGATTGAGACCGAGGGCGGGCGCTTTAGGCTCGACAACTTGGTCTGTTTTGCGGGTTAATCGCATCACACACACTCCTCTGGTTAGTTGTTCAACGACGCATAGTAATTACGGATATGGTCGGTTTCGCGGTAGTTGTCACTCTTAGGTTCGCTTGGGGCAACAGTGGGTGTGGCAGCCAATGCTTGGCCACTCACCGTCGCGACTGCGCCAGCCGCACTGCCAAGAGCCAAAGCTTTGAGCAGTTGACGACGGCCCATGTCGGAAGCTTGCTTCTTCATAGTGTCTCCTTGTGTTACTGAGTGAGGTGATTTGTACCCAAACCACCTCGGTTACTGTGGAAGCTTAGGCTTCCTTTTTGTGGCAGAGGTGAACGTTAAGTCCACCTCTGCCTATCAAACTTATATGCGATAGGCATACAGATGCTCATCGCAAGCTGCCTGTTAGTTCATTAATTCCGTTTGTTTTTTTACATCACTCGCGGCAGGCTGTAGCTCTGCACTGCCTGGGCAATTAACGGGAATATCTAAACTGAGCTGTTCAAACTCTGCTGCTTCCATTTCGAAAAATGCTTTAGCGAGCTGGGCGACAGTGGCATAAAAGGCGGCGCTTGGTGCTTTTGCTAAATTGTCACAGAAGCGCTGGATCCAACTGCCCATATGGCGTTGGTAAAATGCCAGTTGGCGATAACCTGGGGCTTCAAGGATCAATATGCCCATGACTTCGCACAGCGCAGCCACATGATCTTCAGGCTCTTTAACGTTTTCTTCGCGCTCAAAACCGAGTTGCATCAAGTCTTGGCGCAGCAGAGCCAGTGGCTTATCCATTAATGAGCCTGTCATAAACCAACTGCCATAGGGCAGGATTTCGCCGCAACCTACGCCGAGGAATAACGCAAAATATTCATCCTCTAATTGTTCACTGGTGAACTGTTTTGCCGCCAGTTGCAGAGATAACCAAGCCTTGGTCATCTCATTGTCTTCATTGGCATCGATTTCAAGATTGGCCAAAAATTGCAGCAGCTCTGGGCTAGGATGGCGACGCAATAGGGCGGCCAACAGTTGATAGATATCGGCTCTCAACTGATCGTTTTCTGATACTTGTCTTACTGATTCGGTCATAGCGGATCTCTTATCGCAGTTGCTTTTCAGGATCTTGAAGAATGTCTTCAAACATGTCTTTTACCCGGCAGTCGCCGCACATTTTCAAGCGTTCAATATTGGTTGAAAATGCACTGTGCGCGCCGACCATATCCAGCATCCGATGCACCATAGATTGGGTCGCAAAAGGAGAGCCGCAGCGAATACATTCGAAGGGGGCTTCTTCTTTCAGGGTGTGTTGTTGCTGACGAGCAGCTTTGTCAAAGTTAATTTGTGGCGTGAGACTGATGACTTTTTCAGGGCAAGCAGACTCGCATAGGCCACACTGCACACAGTTTTGTTCAATAAAGTGTAGTGCAGGTTTGTCGCCACCATCTTGTAATGCCATGGTCGGGCAAATCGCCACGCAGGACATACAGAGAGTGCATTTTTCGACATTGACACTGACTTTGCCGTAGGGAACGTTGTTGATACTTAAACAAGTATTGATTTCGCCCGCTTGGCTGTTCAGATGGTCAATCGCTTCAAACAAGGTGTTACGTTTAGTGGATGAAGCAAAGGCTCCGGGCACTATCACTGGCCAATCGAGGCTAATGTCGAGCACGGGTTCTAAATTGGCCAGCATACTTGGGTCGATAAGACTGAGCCGCTGAGGCTGACCCATTTCATCTAATATACTGTTTGCTAAGGCAAGTTCACCTTTCAGCATTTGCGTAAGCGTGGGGGCTGTTGCCTCAGTATTGAGAACTAACACTTGGCGGGCGCCCCAAGCCAATGCCGCTAACCAATGGTCGATACTGGCAACGGTGATTTCTTCAAGGGCGACTGGTAATACATCCCCCGCTAAGTCGTCGTTGATAAAACCTGCGCCAACCGCGTTGTCGTGAAATAGGATCACGGGCGCTGTTTGCGCTTGTTCGCGGTAACGACTAATCATTTTATTCAGGTAAGAATGCAGAGCCTGTGGCGTTGGTAAGTCATAACTAATGGCTCCCGTTGGACAGGCGCTAGCACAGCTTCCGGCGCCATGACACAGGTAAGGATCAACCTCAATTTTCTTCGCGACGCTGCTAATTGCATCTGCTGGACAGAAGTTGAGGCAACGGTTACAACCGTTGATACCATTGCGGTCATGGGCACACAGATCCGCATTAATTTTGACATAACGAGGTTTATCAAACTTGCCAACAAGTTCAGGCAGTTGCTCCAGCGCTTCGGCAAGTTTCGCTTCGTCTTGGCCGACATAGAAATAACCCGGTGGTAGCATTTCAAGATTTAAGCAAGGGGTGCTGCTTAAATCGAGTACCATGTCAAAATGCGGTTTACGAATCGCCACCAGACTCAGTTCCGCGGCGCCATTTTGATGCTCAACGCTAACTTGGAATTGACCTAAAAATCCTTTAATGCCAATGAGTTTGTTGTAGTAGCTTTCGACATCCGTCGCCGCTGCCATCACGCGCTCAAGGTGTGTTTCGTCTTGGCTGGTAATGGCTTCGTTAGCCAAAATCACTCGACTCGCCATAGTGGACAATTTGTCCGCAGCGAGGCGTGCAAGATCTTCTGGGCCGATAATTAGCACTGTTCCTTCAGTGGTATAACTCACTGTTGGTGGGATCAGATTTTGTAAAATCTGCGTTTGGGCTAACACATTTTGCCGCGCTTGTTTTAGCGCAAGCTGGGTTTGATTGGTCATCAAATGAGTGCTCACATTGCGTTCCTGAACAGTACTTTGGCTGCTCTTTTAAAGCTGTTTTACTGCAGATTTAGGCGGTGGTGTGACACTAAGTTATTGCCTTTTCTGCTTTTATCTAAGTTTTATTCCTTAGTACAGCAATTCACATACCAAAGTTGTGGACATAAAAATTAGCTAAACTGACGTTAAACAACTGGCTTTTGCATCTGAGCTAACGGCTCTGGTGCATTTTGGGGTAGGTCATCAGCCTCCCCATCCAAATTGTCCGCAATCTGCGTGGTAGCTAATTGGCTTTCGACATCACTGTTTTTTGATTCTATTGTATTTTCAGCGCTCATCACCGCATCCTCTGGCCTTGAGGTCGGATCTTCTTCTGACTCTTCACTGTCTTTGGTGATAAAGCGGAATACTTTTTGGGCTAACTCGGCGGAGACCTCGGGTGTCAGCTTAGGCTGATTGCTGTAGTCGAGCGCATATTCCAAAAGACCATCTATCTCATTGAAATGAGGTTGTTTCCACAAGGCTCGTAGCGCTGCTGTTTTAGCTGCGGGGTCAACATTTGCACCCATAAATTTAGCGAAACTGCCACCAATCTCAATCTCGTCTGGATTGGGGAGATCCTCTGCGGTGAGGATGCGATTAGGATCTTCATCAGTTCGAGTGAGCGAAGCTTGGGATTCTTGTACTGCGACAGGCTCTTGTGTGACTTCTTCTGCCTTGTCTTCAGTGAGTTCCTCTGCCGTCGTTTGCGTTTTTACTGCCGCCTCTTCAGCTGCCACTTGCTCACGACGTTGGCTCCAACGGCTAAAAAAGCCGTTTGCCTTCGGGGTTGAATCTGCCATTAGTCCCTCCGCAATGGGTCGTGGCTAGGGCCTTGATTTTTACGGTGATCGACATGCTTACGACGATAAGCAGCGATTTCAACTTCACCGTATTGGGTGATAAAGGCTTCAATCCAGCAGGCGATCGCTTCAGGCATAAGTATATTAATAACTGGAGTGTTACCTTCAAGGCAGCCTGCGGCAACATTTTGATCTGCTGAAAGTAACGCGGGTACCCAAGTCCCGTCAGCCATCTCATCGCAGACTAAGAACAACATAGTATTATCCATGTCGAGGTTGATGCGGTAACTGGCGCGTTCATCCTTATGCAATTCGAGCAGTACTAGGGTTGCGCCTTCTGGGGCTTCGTGGGTTGCGGGAAGCAAATGATCGATTTCCCATTGTACTGAGGTCCAACGGCCTATTTGTTTCTCTACTTTTTTGAGGGAAACATACATAGGCCAAACACTAGTGGTATGTTGCATTGTCTCTCCGTTTCAGCCGTTAGGGGAACCTTAGCTCGCAGCTCTTATTCCCCTGCTTCTCGTGATAAAAGGTCTCTGCAATATTGATGCCATTAAATGGGGTGAATTAGTTTGAAGTGGATCATCAAAATAGGGGTAAAAGCGAGACATTTTGTCTGAGTGGATATTTTGTCTGGGACATTTCGGCTCAGCGAAATATTTAGGATTGCGACGGATCACGCATTTTATCCTGAGTTTCATACCTAGGTATAAATATTGCTATGCTGGGACCATCACTCGTAAAGCGGTAACAGTATGATTTCTGATAACAGTTCGAATATTCCTCAGCAGATTCAACCCAAGGACAGCCCTTCGCAGCCCAAGCGAAGCTTTACCTTTGTTAAAACTCAGGCCGAAGTACCGTTAACCATCGCAGTCAAAGCGGTGGATGAGACGGGAGAGGTGATTGATAAACATGTTGCCTGTGAGCGCCCTTTAACGGTTTACCTTAACTGGCGCCCTATTGTGACCTTGATGACATTAGGGGCAAAGCCTGAGTCATTAGCGCTTGGTTATCTTAAAAATCAAGGATTTATTTCTGATGTTAGCCAATTAGAGTCAGTGATTGTTGATTGGGGGGTCAATTCTGCCGCGGTATTAACACGCGAGCAAACTGCTGATATTGATAAAAAATTATCAGAAAAAACCGTAACCTCAGGCTGTGGACAAGGGACAGTCTATGGCAGTTTTATGCAAGATTTAGAGGATATTCAGCTCCCGAGACCAAGCCTTAAACAAAGTACGCTCTACAGTTTGCTCAAAAACATCAATGAATATAATGATACCTACAAAAATGCGGGTGCTGTTCACGGCTGCGGTGTCTGTGAGGCCGACCAAATCCTCGCCTTTGTAGAAGATGTTGGGCGTCATAATGCGGTGGACACTTTAGCAGGTGATATGTGGTTAGCGCAGGATCGAGGTGATAACAAAATCTTTTACACCACGGGGCGGCTAACCTCTGAGATGGTGATTAAGGTCGCCAAAATGGGGATACCCGTATTGCTGTCGCGTAGTGGTGTGACGCAAATGGGTTTAGAGCTTGCGCAAAATCTTGGCATTACCATTATTGCCCGAGCGAAAGGACGCCACTTTTTGGTCTATCACGGTAGTGAAAATCTCGAATTTGATGTGAATACCAGTCCAAGCAAATAACAACCTTAATAATGGTAACGATTGGACTCATAAAAGATAGGAATACAAGGGTAAAAGATGACATCCGCAAGTGAATTGATTTACATGAGCGCTAAGCAGGTTGCTGAGTATTTGGATCTTAATGAGAAGAAAGTCTACGCGATGGCGAACGACCGGATTTTGCCAGCAACTAAGATCACAGGTAAATGGTTATTCCCTAAGGTACTGATTGATCGTTGGGTGATGGATTCCTGCCACAGTGGCATGTTAACTGACCGACTATTGATCACCGGTAGTGATGATCCCTTGCTATCTATGTTAGTGGCTCGCTTAATGGCGCAGGTCGGTAGTCGCGAGCTAATCAGCTACAGTGCCACTGGTTCACGTTTGGGGTTGGAGTTATTGGCAAAGGGCTATGCTGACGTGTGCACTTTGCATTGGGGAAGTATGGAAGATAGAAATATCCGTCATCCGGCGCTGCTTAAAGGTTATAACAATCATCAACAATGGATAATGGTCCATGGTTACTCCCGTCAACAAGGCTTGATCATGCGTCCCGATATGCACCACGGATGCCAAGAAGAGGATAAAGTCCTCACCTTGCCGTGGCGCTGGGTGAGTCGCCAAGGTGGTGCGGGGAGTCAGCAACATCTAGAACAGTGGTTATTAAAGCAAGGGGCACGTTTAGATCAGCTCAATGTTGTGCTCACTGCTTATAGCGAGCGCGAGCTCGCTGGCTATATTGCTCGCGGAGATGCCGATATTGGTTTTGGTTGTCAGTCAGTTGCTTTAGAAAGTGGTTTAAGTTTTGTTCCACTGATAAAGGAGTCCTTCGACTTTGTTATGCCGCAAAGTATTTACTTCCGTAGGCAACTTCAACAGTTGTTTACTATGTTAAGTAGTGGACATACGCGGCAAATGGCGGCCCTTTTAGGAGGGTACGATCTTACCGATTGTGGACAGCTTCTGTGGAGCGCAAGTTAAGTACCTATATAAGCACATATATAGGTACATATAAGTGCATCGCGTTACGCTACTTTATATCTCAATAAGTATAAAGTAGCGGCTAACACCAATTGTCCTCATCTTGCTTGATAATATAGAACTCCTCATTTACCCCTTCTTCATCAGTAGTGCTCACTCGTTTACTCAATAAAGGCTGGTAGTTAGATTTATTTTGCACATAAATTCAGCGTTTGTGGATAACTTTGGGTATAACAAGTGTGTAGGTTGTGCTTAGCTTGGGTGTAAAAATCTATTTGAAAAATAATCATAAAAACCTGCAAAAAGCGCTTGCACAAAAAGTTCAGCTGCCTATAATGCGCATCCACTGACACGGCAGACAGCGAAAGCTAACGCGGTTTCAGTGCGAATCAAATGCAAAATGTGCAGTTGATTCGAAAGCGCCAAGAAGTTTGCAAAAACGCCTTGACGCGACACGGGAAATGCGTATAATACGCAGCCCTGACCCGCTGAGCGGTAACGCGAAAGCTGAAG
>NZ_JACSDI010000026.1 GCF_022410515.1 Shewanella cutis
TCGTCATTTGAGTAGTATAACGACACATCATTCCTTGTTGCGCGATCACGTGCTTGCCAGAACGAACAAAATCTAATCTCGAAACGTCAACACGCCCTACAATGATGACAAAAAAAAGGCTCACAGGGAGCCTTTTCTGGATAGAGCCGTTTGATTATTTCGTTTTATCTTGGCTTAAATTGATGCTGTAAACCGCGAAGCCGAGTTCATCTTTGCTGATCTTTTTCATTTCGCGTTGTTTATTCGCTTCGATAAAGGTAGCTGCTTTGTCGCTATCTTGGGTTTGAAAACGAATATCCAACGTAACGTTTGTATTGATTGTTTTAAAATCCCAGTTGTAATCAGCACTTGGATTTACTGTTCCTTCGTACTTGCCAGTCGCTTCATTAAACTGAGACTGCGCCGTAATGTAAGCGGCTAAAGCTTCGCGGTTAGTATCTGGCAGTTCTAGTACAACATGGTCACTACCAGTACCAGCAAACTTGCCTCCAAAGGCGCGGTAGTTATTGGATGCAACGATAAATTCTTTAGCCGCAAATTCTTCGCCTGTGAATACTTTACCGTTTTCATCGGTATAGCTTAAATCGACGATACGGTTAGCATTGGCGTTGACTACAGCGCAGTCACGGTCGAACTTACTTGGCTGGGTGACATCAATCTTATAGGTTAAACCATCGAGCACGTCGAAGTTATAAGTTGGGTGGCCATCCCAGTTGATTAATTCCTGTGGCGCTGTTTTGTTTGGATCGATTTGTTTAAACTGGTTAGCGGAACATTCTAACCAGTCTTTAAGCTCAGCACCTGTGGCCTTTACCGCCACCATGGTATTAGGGTAGAGATAAAGATCGGCAGCATTTTTAAAGGTCAATGCGCCTTTATCCACCTGCACATATTGGTCAGCATCGCTAGTGGTGCCATGGCGACCACCGGCTTTAAAGGGGGCTGAGGCGGATAATACGGGCAGATTCTTTAACGCCTCAGGTAATTTAGCTTTGACGTTAGCAATTTGTGCATCGGAAACGATTTGTACCGTTGGATCGTCCTGTACTAAGGTTAAGAAGCTATACATATCCGCAGCTGCAACACCAATAGGCTGATCTACGAAGGTTAAAGTACCTTGGTGCTCAGCCGCTACTGCATCAATAATTTCTTGATCACGCTCCACTAATGGTGTTTTAGTGGCGCCATCATAGATAGGACGCGCTTTCGTCGAGGCACTTAGTACCGACCACTTACCGTCTTTACGCTCCAGTTTAAAATCGACTACACCTAAGTTATCGCCCCAGCGTCCTGGCATAACCGCTGGTACACCATTTAGCAAACCTTTAGTGACGTCTGTATTAGGCAAATCGGCATATTTTGCATCAGGGAAAATGGAGTGGCTGTGACCAAACATAATCGCATTAATATCTTTCACATTTGTTAATGCGTAGGTGGCATTTTCAGCCATTGGATCGCCTGGATTTTCCGTTGAGCCGATACCGGAGTGGGGGATGGCGATAATTAAATCAGCGCCTTTAGCTTTCATTTCAGGCACATACTTTTTCGCGGTGGCAACGATATCTTCAACGGTGACTTTACCTGTGAGATTTTGTTTATCCCACAATAAAATTTGTGGTGGCACAAAACCAATATAACCAATTTTAATGGTTTGGTTATTGCCTTCACTATCGATGATTTGTTTTTCTTTAATGATATAAGGGGTGAATAAATGTTCACCTTTTTTTATACCATTCCAGCAGCCATCATCATCGGCACAATATACGTTGGCGTTAATATAAGGGAATTTTGCACCGTGGAGTGATTTATTTAAGAAGTCTAAACCATAGTTAAATTCGTGGTTACCAATATTACCGACTTCATAGTCTAATAGGTTCATTGCTTTATAGGCTGGGTGAACATCACCCATTTGCAGACCGACTTTCGCCATATAGTCGCCCATTGGACTTCCTTGGAGTAGGTCACCGTTATCCACCAGAACACTGTTTTTCGATTCGCTACGAGCAGCATGGATTAAACTTGCGGTACGCACAAGACCGATTGTTGGGTCCACTTTACCACTGTAGTAGTTGAAATCCATGATATTGGTGTGCAGATCTGTGGTTTCAAGTACACGTAAATCCGCTTGAACGATTGGTTCATCATCTGAGCCGCAGGCGCTTACGCCGAGGGTGGCAGTGATCATTACTGCGAGTATTTTTTTATTTAACATTATCTTCTCTATTTATATTTATGTGACCCGAATACATGTTCTATTTGAACATGCCCATCATCCTGTTAATTCATGCGCTGAACACGATTAAGTGTATAAGCGCTGAGTTAACGAACGGGGATTATAAAGACATTTGATGTTATGAATGTGACATTAATTGGATAAAGGGTGTTTAAAATTGTGATAGTAAACTTCATTGGTTAAATTGCATACAGCTAGGCGGGTTTTTACTTTATTTTAGGTTAATTAATTGTTACTTGCTGTTTGTTGATGATAATTAATGTTTATTGGATTTAGGATTTAAATTTGAATCCATTCTTATGCTGTTATTGAGTTTTATGTTATTGGTGCTTAATTGTTTTTATCTAACTTTATATTTTTAAATTAAAATATTTAATTTGCTTTAGCTTTGTTTGTTTTTGGCCGTCATTCGGTTGGAGACGAACATCACAGTAGATCGTGTATTGATTTGTGGTGGAGGTTCGTCACACATAAAGAGATACAAATCAGCATTGAATCCTCAGTTCGAAAGCTTGGCCGAATGACTGTGAACTTGCTAAGGTTGTGCGTCAACAGCGAGCGTATCTATCGATATGTCTGTTGGAAGATAAGCTAAAATCCGTTGCTTGTACCTTCACTTAAAAAATATAAAGAAAGGACAGTAACACTCTAGGGAGTTCCTATGCGTAAGTCTGTTATTACTACCGCTGTTACTGCGGTGTTGTTTTTGGGTGCCTGTTCTGAAAATTCTGCAGTCAATACAGAAGCGACCAATGCTGTCGCAACCCAAGTTGCTCCAACCACAGCTCAAGCCAGCGCTGGCAATGTATTATTGAGCAAGAGTCCACTGCAGGATCAAGCCCCTCAGTTTAATTCGATTAAGAGCTCGGATTATGCACCCGCCTTTGCGCAGGGGATAAAAGAGCATGAGGCTGAAATCGCAGCGATAATTGCCAATAAGCAGTTACCTAGCTTTGAGAATACTATTCTCGCAATGGAAACCTCAGGTGAGTTGTTGACCCGAGTTTCCCGCACCTTCTTCAATCTTGCTGGTTTGATGTCGGATGACAACATTCAAAAAACAGAAGCCGATTTAGCGCCTAAATTATCGGCTCATCGCGATAATATTTATCTCGATCCAAGCTTGTTTGCCCGTGTTGAGGTGGTATATCAACAACGTGCCAATTTAAACGCTGAGGATAAACGTTTAGTCGAGTTCTATTACGAACAGTTTGTACGTGCCGGTGCCAAATTATCCGATGTCGATAAAGGCAAAATGCGTGACTATAATGCCGAGCTCGCTACGCTTGCGACTGAGTTTTCGCAAAATAGCTTAAAGTCATTTAAAGATGATGGGATTGTTGTGACTGACAAGGCACAGCTAGACGGATTATCTGACAGCGAAATCGCCACTTTAGCCGTTGCGGCAAAAGCGGCGGGCAAAACCGGGTATTTGATCAGTTTAGTGAACACAACTCGTCAGCCGATTCTTACTAGTTTAAATAACCGCGAACTTCGCCAAAAAGTTTGGCAAACCTCAGCCCACAGAGCCGTTGCCAGCAATGGCCCATTGATTGTGAAAATGGCGCAAATTCGCGCTAAGAAAGCCAATTTACTTGGTTTTGACACGTGGGCTGCCTATGCGGTGGCGGATCAAATGGCAAAAACACCTGCTGCAGTTTATGAAATTTTAGATGATCTCGCGCCTAAAGCCTTGGCTCGTGCTAAAGTCGAAGCGGCTGATATTCAAGCTGAAATCAAAAAAGCGGGCGGTGATTTTGAGTTACAACCATGGGATTGGTCTTTTTACGCAGATAAAGTTCGTAAGCAAAAGTATGCTCTTGATGAAAACAGCATTAAACCTTACTTTGAATTTAACTCAGTATTGAAAGATGGTCTGTTCTTCGCGATGCATAAACTCTACGGCATTAGCATCAAACCCCGAACTGATTTACCTGTTTGGCACAGTGATGTGCTGGCCTTTGAGGTTTTCGATAAAGACAATAGTTCTATCGGCTTATTCTATCTCGACCCTTATGCCCGTGAAGGCAAGGGCGGCGGTGCTTGGATGGATGAGTTTGTCACTCAAAGTGGTTTACTGGGCACTAAGCCTGTGGTGTATAACGCGCTTAATATTCCAAAACCTGCCGATGGGCCAACCCTAATGACCTTCGATGAAGTGACGACCCTATTCCATGAGTTTGGTCATGCTGTGCACGGTTTATTCTCTCAGGTGAAATATCCTAGCGTAGCTGGCACTTCTACTGCGCGTGATTTTGTGGAGTTTCCATCCCAAGTCAATGAGGACTGGAATATTGATCCCAAGATAATTGCCAATTACGCCAAACACTACCAAACCGGTGAGCCAATTCCTAAAGCCTTACTCGATAAAATCTTAGCCGCGAATAAATTTGGTCAGGGTTTTGATACTGTTGAGTATCTGTCAGCAGCCTTATTAGACATGGAATGGCATTCTATTAGCGCCGATACTCAAATTAGTGATGTTGAGCAGTTTGAGCACCAAGTGTTAGCTAAACACGGCCTTGATTTCACGCCAATTCCACCGCGTTATAAATCGAGTTATTTTAGCCATGCCTTCTCCGGTGGTTACTCTGCCGGATATTATGCTTATCTGTGGACAGAGGTGTTTGCTGCTGATGCTTTTGCTTATATGGGGCAACATGGAGGCCTAACTCTTGAAAATGGTGATAAATTCCGTGGGGCCGTATTGTCTAAGGGTAACAGTGAGAATTTGATGCAGAATTACATCAACCTAACTGGTCAAAAACCGACGACCGACGCGCTCTTAAAACGTCGTGGATTAGTCGAATAATCGATTCGATGTATAATGGCCAAAGGCTTGATAACACAACCTGTCAAGCCTTTATTCATACTATTGTTTTTCGATAATCTTTACTCTAAAATCCCGCCAAATTTGACTGTGGGATAACTTCTTTATCCCGTATCGACGCCCCTCGAAAATCAGGCTCAGTTTCCCCTTCCTTTGAGCCCTTGAGTACAGCTAAAGCGTAGCCTCTTATTATTGGATGTAGCATTAATGGTTTCGCAATTAAGTGAAGCAGTGCTGGATGTGATCGCTGACGCCTTGGTAGACAAAGGCTATATCTTTTTACCCGAGTTAGTGCCTGCCCATATAAGCCAAGTTTTATTGGAAAAAGTGCAAGCGACAGAAATACATGAGCTAAAAGCGGCCTCCATCGGACGTGGTGCAGAACAACAACTTAACCCCGATATTCGCCGTGATCGGATTCAGTGGTTGGACGAGCAGCATGAGCCTGACTCGCTTTATTTAGATTTGATGATGCAATTAAAAGAGGGGCTCAATCGTCGCTTATTTATGGGCTTGTTTGACTATGAAAGCCATTATGCGGTGTACCAACCTGGTGCCTTCTATAAAAAGCATGTGGATGCATTGAAAGGTAGCCAAAACCGTATTTTAACGACAGTTTTTTTCCTTAATCCTGACTGGATACCCGAACATTGTGGTGAGTTAGTCATTTTTGATGAAGATGATAACGAGATTGAGCGCATCGCGCCTAAAATGGGGCACTTTGTGATTTTCTTAAGTGAGCGTTTTCCCCATGAGGTGACTAAAACCTTGGCTAAACGCAACAGTATTGCGGGTTGGTTTAGGGTGAGCAATAGCGTGCATGGCTTTTAAAAGGGCGAAAAAAAAACCACCTTAGTTAAGGTGGTTTTTTTGTATACAGTTATCCAATCCTAGGTATTAGTTAGGCTAGTGATGCTTGTGTATCCTTAGCATTAAACTGTTCAACATCTAGTTCATTTTCTGACTTACCTATCACGACGGCTGTCATCATATCGCCAGTGACGTTTGTCGTGGTTCGGATCATATCGATAATTCGATCGATTGAGGCAATAAAGGCGATACCTTCGAGCGGTAAACCAATCACACCTAAGGTTACCGTCAACATTACCATGGCACTACCTGGAACACCTGCGGTGCCAACAGAAGCTACGGTCGCGGTCACTGCGATCATCACATAATCTAAGGTATCGAGTGGAATACCGTAAATCTGCGCGATAAAAATCGCGGCAATCGCAGGGTAGATTCCGCCACAGCCATCCATGTTCATGGTGGCCCCAAGAGGCATGACAAAGGCACTGTAACGCTTAGAAACACCCATGGTTTCAACCGCTCTAGTACTTGCGGGCAGCGTGCCAAAGCTTGACGAAGTGCTGAAGGCAACTAATTGAGCTGGCAATGCTTTACGGAAAAATTGTGTCGGGCTTAATCCTGCTAATTTCACAAAGCCGCCATACACAAAAATCATATGTACAAGGGCAGCAATGTAGATTGCGGCAATAAATTTGCCTAAGGGCAGTAAGGTCGATAAACCATACTCACCAACTACCCAAGCCATTAAACCAAATACACCAATAGGAGTGAGTTTGAGCACCATGCGGGTCAGTTGGAACATGACTTCGGCGCCCGCTTCAATCGTGCGTTTTAGCGGCTCAGCCTTCTCGCCGACCTTGTTAATGGCAATCCCCACTAAAGCGGCAAACACAATAATTTGCAGCACTTTACCTTCGGCCAGTGAAGCAAATGGATTGACAGGGATCATATCGAGTAGCACCTGCGCAAATCCAGGGATATTGCGTTCACGGACTTCTGTAGTGGCCAGTTGCATGGTGCCACCCATATCGATAAGCGAACCAACGGCTAAACCGATTAACGAGGCGATTGTACCTGTTAGCATAAACATGCCTAAGGTCTTAATGCTTAGGCGTTTTAGATTGGTTTGAGAACCTAGCGAGGTAATACTTACCACGATAGCGCAAAAGACCAGCGGCGCAACAAGCATCTTAATTGCGCTAATAAACAGATCACCCAGAGGTTTGAGCACGGTTGCGCTTTCGCCTAACAGTACGCCAACGAGTGCACCTAAAATGAAGCCTGTAAGGACTTTTTGCCAAAAAGGGATGCGGCTAATAGTTTGAAGAATCATGCGTTTTCCAAAAATATATCATTACAAGCCCATAGACCTGAGATGCTAGTATGTGCATCCACTTGAAGTGAATGAACTTATACCAAGTGGCGCGTCAGGTACAGGACAATTTCTGCCATTAAAAACATTGTATCGGTAGTTATAGGGTTATAACAAACCGATTTTCTTATAACTTATTGTGATAAATGAGTTTGTTATGAAATGGTTAGTTGCGACATCGTTTTAACACTAAGGTTGCAGCCAAATATTTAATGTAAAAAATTATTAATTTCATAGAGTAAGCTTTTATGTCTGACTTGATTATCATGTTTTCGGGGGCCTTTTTGGCGGCCACCTTGTTACCGGGAGGATCTGAAGTTTTACTGGTCGGTCTGTTAAATAAAGTCCCGCAAGCTTGGCCATCATTAGTCGCCGTAGCTAGTATCGGTAATACCTTAGGGGCGATGACGAGTTTTTATCTCGGACGTTTAGGGCGGTTTGCTAAATCCCCAGAGGCGTTGAGTGAGGGCAAATATACTAAAGCCTTAACGCTAATTGAGCGCTATGGGGTGTGGTCATTATTACTGTCGTGGGCACCTATTATCGGGGATGTCTTATGCTTATTAGCTGGTTGGTTAAAGCTCCCAATGCGACCCGCATTAATCGTGATTTTTATCGGTAAAACCGTTCGTTATCTTGTGGTTGCCGCAGCAACATTACATTGGCTTGGTTGATTTTTTAACGCGGCTGTTCGGTTAAAGTGCGTTACATTGCAAAGGAAGTCATTGTATTGCTTGGAACTTTACTGTGATTTTAGCGTCTTAACTGATTATTAGTAGTGCGCTTTGAGCTGGGACTAATTTTTTAGCCCATTGATGTATAAGGGGAATACTTTGAAAAGATGGATATTAGCCGTCGCGATTTCCGCGGCTCTTGCAGGTTGTGCCACCGAAACCTCAACCCAATTACCCGCAGGTGTAACGTTAATTGAAAATGTGCAATTGACAGACTCTCAAGTCGGTATTCCCTATAAGAAATATCAGCTTGCTAATGGCCTTACCGTGATTTTGCATCAGGATAGCTCAGATCCTTTAGTACACGTCGATGTGACCTATCATGTAGGCTCAGCCCGTGAGCTCGCAGGTCGCTCTGGGTTCGCCCATTTGTTTGAACATATGATGTTCCAAGGTTCGGAGCATGTTGCCGATGAGCAGCATTTTGAGGTGGTGACAGAGGCGGGCGGAATGCTTAACGGTTCCACCAATACCGATAGAACCAACTATTTTGAAACCGTGCCCAGCAATCAGCTTGAGAAAATGCTCTGGCTTGAGTCTGACCGCATGGGGTTTTTATTGCCAGCACTGACCAGTGAAAAATTTGAAGTACAGCGTGAGACGGTAAAAAATGAGCGCGCTCAACGGATTGATAATCAACCCTATGGCCGTATGAGCGAGCGGTTTAATCAAGCCATGTTTCCCGTAGGGCATCCTTATTCTTGGCCAGTGATTGGTTGGCCCGAGGATCTTAACCGCGCGACAGTGGATGATGTGAAGCACTTTTTTCAGCGTTGGTACGGTCCTAATAATGCCACACTGACCATTGGCGGTGATTTCGATGAGCTGCAAGCGTTAGCTTGGGTGACCAAATACTTTGGTGAAATCCCCCGAGGTCCAGAGGTTCAGCCTGAGCCTAAGACCTTAGTTACGCTCGATAAAACGCGTTATCTCTCAATGGAAGATAACGTACATTTACCCTTGATCCGTATTGGTTTTCCGACTGTGTATGCCAACCACCCCGATGAGGCTGCGCTGGATTTGTTAGCTAACATTTTGGGCGGCGGTAAAACCTCATTAGTCTATAAAAATTTGGTAAAAGATGGCTATGCGGTGCAGGCCAGTGTGAGCCAACCCTGTCAAGAGTTGGCGTGTCAGATGTCGATTTATGCCCTATCCAATCCGCAAAAAGGGGTTACCCTTGCTGAACTTGAGCAGCGTATTTTAGCCTCGATTAATGAATTTGAGCAGCGCGGTGTGACCGACGACGATTTGCAAAAAGTCAAAGTACAGTTTGAGGCCGATACCATCTTTGGTCTGCAAAGCGTCAAAGGTAAAGTGTCTAACTTGGCGCTTAATCAAACCCTGTTTGGTAAACCCAATAAGATTGCTTCCGACCTTGCTCGTTACGCTAACGTCACGAAAGACGATGTGATGCGCGTATTTAAAAAGTACATCAAAGACAAACCTATGGTAGTGATGAGTGTGGTGCCGCAGGGGATGACGGCGTTAATTGCCCATCCTGATAACTTCACTGCGCAAACGCTGCCAGTCGCCCAAACGGCGGTTGAAGGTGAATTGCCTAACGCAAAATTGGTTTCAAGCTTTGATCGCTCAAAAATGCCCGCAACGGGTGCCGCGCCAGTGCTTAAAGTGCCGCAAATCTGGACCAGCAAGTTAGCCAATGGCATTGAAGTGATGGGCACTCAAAGCATTGAGACTCCAACGGTTGAGTTGGTGATTTATCTTAATGGTGGTCATCGATTAGTCCCCGTCGAAAAGGCGGGACTGGCAAGTTTAACCGCAGAAATGCTCAATGAATCGACCCAAAAACGAAGCGGTGAACAATTGTCGCAGGCGCTCGAGATGTTAGGCAGCACGGTCGATTTTAGTGCATCGGAGTATCAAAGCACGATTAAGGTCTCTGCGCTCACTGAGCATTTGGATGAAACCTTAGCCATTTTAGAAGAAAAACTGTTTGAACCAGCCTTCAATGAGGCTGATTTTGCTCGGGTGAAGCAGCAACAACTCCAGCAAATTCAGCATATGCAGTCTAATCCGAGTTATCAGGCCAGTGCGGCGCTGTATAGCCTGCTCTATGGTGATAATAACGCCCTTGGGGTCACTGATACGGGGACCTTAGATTCAGTCGCTGCACTGACACTCGCCGATGTGAAGGCGTTTTATGCCGAGCAATACCGTGGTGCTAATGCCAAAATCATTACCGTGGCGAATCTTCCCGAAAATGCGCTATTGCCTAAATTGGCTGGATTGAGCAAATGGCAAGGTGAGGCGAGCGTATTGCCACCGCTCAAATCATTCCCTGCGCTTAAAGGGGGGACCATTTATTTGATTGATAAACCGGGGGCGGCTCAATCGGTGATCAATATAGCGAAACGAGCTTTACCCTATGATGCAACAGGCAATTATTTTAAATCGTATTTAATGAACTACCCTCTAGGAGGGGCTTTTAATAGTCGTATTAACCTTAACCTACGTGAGAATAAGGGCTATACCTATGGTGCGCGTACAAGCTTCTCGGGGACGGGCGAAGTGGGTGAGTTTATCGCCTCTAGTGATGTACGTACTGATGTAACTGCTAAAGCTGTAAATGAGTTTATTAAAGAAATCAAAGCTTACCAGCAGCAAGGGATGACTGATGCGGAGCTGACCTTTATGCGAAACTCGGTTTCCCAAGGGCAGGCGTTGGATTATGAGACGCCTTATCAGAAGGCGGGTTTTATGCGAATGATTCAGCGTTATCAGTTAAGCCAAGATTTTACTACCGAGCAGGACAAAATTATAAATACTGTAACAAAAGATGAACTCAATGCCCTCGCGGCTTCCGAGCTAGATATCTCGAAAATGATTATCTTGGTTGTTGGCGATAAGGCTAAAATTGAAGCGGATTTAGCAACTTTAGGCTATCCAATTGAAACTTTAGTATTGTAAATTAGCTTTTCGGCCTTATATATACCTAACAAACCCAAAGATACAAGTTTCAACCTCTTTAGGTTGTTTGGGTATAAATTGCAGACAAGTTAATCGTGCAGCACAAAGTGGCTGTTGTCTAAAGTGTTAAAGTGTATGGCGGTGACAGCATTAGCTGTCACCGTCTGCGTTTCATCGCAGAAGAATGTAATTTGGCTTGCCCCATGGACAGGTTTAGATTTATTTTGAGGCGTATTTTGAAAGATAAGCCTCAAAATAAAGGTCTGACTGTTAACCTTGTCGCGATAGCGAACCACCAATCAGAGAAGCGCAAATTGAAGCCATTCAATGAATTAGTACAACATTTCTCGGACGCTCAAGGGCGTGCCGCACTCCTTGGCATGTTACGTGGAATTGAGCGTGAAGCACTGCGTATCGACGAGTCAGGCTACCTTGCGTTAGATGGGCATCCATTGGAGCTTGGTTCGGCATTAACGCATTCGCGCATTACGACAGATTATAGTGAGGCACTGCTTGAATTTATCACTCCGGTGAATAATCAGGTTGAGCCGCTATTGCAAGGTTTGACCGAGACCCATGCCTTTAGCGTGC
This sequence comes from Shewanella cutis, assembly GCF_022410515.1. GTDB lineage: Bacteria > Pseudomonadota > Gammaproteobacteria > Enterobacterales > Shewanellaceae > Shewanella > Shewanella cutis. The sequence continues at coordinate 11,502 of NZ_JACSDI010000026.1, forward strand.
GGCATTTGCATGGTCAGCGCTTGTGGCCCGTGAGCATGCCCTGCTATGTAAAAGATGAGGCGAATATCCCCATTGCTCGGTACGGCACGTCGAACACGGGTAAGATGAAAACCTTGTATCGTAAAGGTTTAACTTACCGTTACGGCGCCTTGATGCAGATTATCTCTGGGGTGCATTTTAACTTTTCGGTTTCGCAGGAGCTATGGCAAAGCCTCTATGAGTTGAGTGATAAAAGCTTGAGCTTTGAGGATTTTATCTCCGAGTCTTACTTCGGACTTATCCGCAATTATCGCCGTTTGGTCTGGGTGTTGCCTTATTTGTTTGGTGCCTCTCCAGCGTTGTGTAGCTCATTTATCAAGGGGCAAAAGACCGATTTACGTTTTGAAAAGTCGGGACGCGGCACTTTGTATTTACCCTATGCAACGTCGCTGCGGATGAGCGATTTGGGCTATACCAACAAAGAGCAAGAAGATCTCAATATTAGTTATAACTCTCTGCCCGAGTATTTGGCGGGGATTAAAGCGGCAATTAAGATGCCATCGGCCAACTTTGCCAATATTGGGGTGAAGGTGGATGGTGAATATCGTCAACTCAATGCTAACGTGCTGCAAATTGAGAACGAATTTTACTCACCCATCCGTGCTAAACGGGTGACAAAAAGTGGTGAGAAACCCTCAGAGGCCCTTGCTCGTGCTGGGGTGGAATATATTGAGGTGCGTGCATTAGATGTCAATCCCTTTAGCCCTATCGGGATTGAGGCAAGCCAAGTACGCTTCCTCGACTTATTCTTACTCTATTGTTTATTAACACCATCACCTAAGTCAGATGCCGCTGAAGAGGTGCGATTAAGCGCCAACTTAAAGTCAGTGGTACTTGAGGGACGTAAGCCTGGACTTGAGCTGCTTACGGCAACGGGAACATTATCATTACAGACATGGCTCTTGGAGCTATTTGATCACTTATCGTCACTGGCAGTATTACTCGATGGTGAAACAAATGCTTATCAAGCAGCCTTAGCCCATTGGCGAGACGCTGTGGTTGATCCACAGAAAACCTTGTCTGGCCAAGTGCTTCAGCAATTGGTTACCAAGGGGCAAGATCATGGTCAGTGGGTGATGTCATTGGCACAGCAATACCATCAATATTTCATCGATTACCCATTATCCTCAGAAGCAGTGAGCGATTATGACGCTGAGGCGCAAAGTTCGTTAGCCAAACAAGTGGAATTAGAGGCTGCACAGAGCGCGGTATCCTTTGATGATTATCTGACTGACTATTTCGGTGCGCCAGCCTAATGAGTCAAGGTGTGAAGATGCGGACATTTATTCTCGCTGCCAGTTTGCTTGGGTCTACTGCGTTACTCTCTGGTTGCGCTTCATCCCCTGAAGATGATTTAAGTTGTGGTACGGTATCGGGCTATTTGCAACCCGATGCTAGTACCCATTGGTATCGAGTGGTGGTGACTCATCTAGATGGTAAGCCTGTGGTCTCAAAGCCTAATTATCAATTAGCACCTGGGGAATATGAGTTTACCGTTGCCGAGTTGATTGATGCTCCATCGCTTGGGGTGTCCCTTAGTGCACGAACGCCAAAAACCTTCACATTAATGGTGGAAGGGCACCAGCGTTACCACATAGGAGCATTATTCCACACGGATAAACGCTACATGGGTAAAGATACTAACTATTGGGAGCCCGGTGTGTGGCAGCAAGAAAATCATGACTGTCAGTTTGATTTGAGTCCTGAAACAAAATAGCTTGTGTTAACAATGGATTGTCATTTCTGCTAATGAGTGTTGCCTGAACTTATACCAATCGTATTAAATATCTGTTCATTCAGCGGGAGTTAAACGGGCTTTAGACAAGGCGAAGGCTTGAAGGCATAGTGGCGCTCTGTCGAAAGCCTTAAACGCAGTATAAAGCCCGTTCAACCCCGCCCTTCGGGAGCCTCACAGGCATCTCACTCCCGTGTTACATTGACTTAAAAGGGAATCACCATTTCTTCGTCAATGCGCCTTGGATTGAGATGCCTGTGAGGCTCTGAACTGATTAGATATTTAATGTGATTGGTATTAGGCGCTTAAGTGATTTTGACGCCAAAAATAGATTTGAGGCTTTGGCGTATTCTACTACTGTGCGATGATGAGCCGTTTTTATTACTTGGGAGAATAAGCGCTTCATGAATTGGCTTTCGACAACTCTGTTATGTACATCCATAGGTTTACTGTCTGGCTGCGCCACTTCTCCGCCTAAATCTCCTGAAAATATTTGCGATATTTTCCAAGAACATCGTTCATGGTACGAAGCCGCAAAGGATACCCGCGATAAATGGGGTGTACCAGTGCATGTACCTCTGGCGATGATGTATCAAGAAAGCTCGTTTAAACATAATGCGGCGCCGCCGATGGAGTACTTTTTAGGCTTTATTCCCATTGGTCGAGCCAGTGATGCCTATGGTTATGCGCAGGCAAAATCTATGACGTGGGACGACTATGTTCGCGAGACGGGCAACAGTTGGTCTTCGCGCAGTAATTTTGATGATGCTATAGATTTTATGGGCTGGTTTATTTATAAGACCAATAAAATCAATGGGATTTCTAAGTGGGATGCGAGAGCGCAATATCTCAATTATCACGAAGGTTGGGGAGGCTATCGTCGGGGCTCTTATAAGTCTAAGGCATGGTTAGTGAAGGTTGCCACTAAGGTCGATGATCGAGCGAAGCGTTACGCGGCGCAATATAAAACCTGCCAGAAAGATTTAGATTCCTCTTGGCTGTGGCGATTATTTTTTGATTAACCTTGCGCCTATGCACGAGGAACTTATTGACTATGAGCTGTTGCCGAATGCTTATTGCGGCAGCTGATTATTAGCCGCAATGGCTTCGAGTGCATTAACGGCCTGTTTTTTACCACGCTTTTGCTCATACATTGCATTATCAGCCTGTTTAAAAGACTTAGCCCAATCATTATCGTAGGGGGCGATGCCCACACTAAAATTGAGATTTAGGGGCGACTCATGATGTAACTTAAGGCGCATGGCATCCAGATCGTTTTCGATTAGTTCAAGCGGGCCATGGCATAGGGCGACAAACTCATCACCACCAAACCGAGAGATAATGCCTTTGTGTTTCCAGAAACCTAGGATTGTTTTAGCGACTTCTTTTATTGCCACATCGCCGACCTGATGCCCCTGTTGATCATTGATAATCTTGAGATTATCCATATCAATAATCACTAAAAAGCTGCCTAATTGAGCTTTAGGCTGCCAATGCTGTAAGGCATCTTCAAAGTTTTTACGGTTATAGAGCCCGGTTAAGTTATCGAAATTGGCTAGCTTGGTGATTTGCTGTGACTTTTGATACAAGGCAATGGCGTTGCTGGCCTCGTGGGTGAGGATAGAGACCAAATTACGGTCGTAGTCGTTAAAGGCGCCGACACTGCTGCTGTCGAGGTTGAGCATACCATAAAGTTTGCCATCAATTCGTATTGGGCTGGAGAGTGTGGAGCGTATCGGTTGCTTGGCTGCTGTAAGCAGCACCTGCTGCTGTTCATTTGTTAGCGTGCTTGCAGCATTGATATTTTTCATATCATCAACGACCACTACACGGTCACATTTACCCTTGGTGAGTCGATACTCGAAGGATTGTTCAAGGGAAAAGTTCAGTCTTTTTAGCTTGTTCAGATCGAGTCCTACGACGGATTCAAAATGTAGCTTGTGGTTATCCTCATTGACCTTGATGATGCTGCCCATTTCTGCACCATTAATAATACAGACAGCTTTATTGAGTAGGGCATCGAGAAATGCATGCTCATTTTTATATTGGCTTGATAGGTGGGCAAGTTCATAAATGGCATCATTAATACTGACAACCTGCTCTAAGTGTTGCCATAGGCGAGTTAAACGCCCCTGATGCAGATAGTAAATTAAGCTATAGGTAACGACATAGGTAAGACAAACAAACAGCAGGGGGAGAATGGTCCAGCCTTCTGTCGGGGCATTAAAAACAAACAATAAAACAAAGAGGACTATCGGCATAATCAACAGCAAGAGATGATAGCGATAATCCAAGCGATCTATAGTCTTACGTTTAAAATTATCCCTTAATTTCACTCGGTAGTTCCTTTATTCGTGCTTCGGCTAGCTTGATTTTATCACCATATCACTCATTTATGCTGAGTAGGATAAGTATATAACAAACATTAAAATCCACTGATAAGGGGACAACTTACTCCCCCTATCAGTGCTGAATGCTATTAAATTAGCTTTTTGTAAACTCAGCCAAAATCCAAGCGAGAGGTGCTTGATATTGGTTTGGCATCCATGTTTGTAGTGCACTAATGCTGTTTGTTAACACAGTAAGATTAGGCACCGAAAGATTTAAATGCCCGACTTTGCGGCCTGAACGTACTTCTTTGTTGTACCAATAGAGTTCTGCATTGGGCAAGCTTAACCAGCGGGCATCATTGTCAATACCAATCAGATTGACCATTACGCATTGAAAGTTCACCTGTGGCTGCGGAATGGCAATCCCACACAGGGCTCTTAAATGCAGTTGGAATTGATCCATATGGGTACCTGCTTGGGTCCAATGCCCTGAGTTATGCACCCGCGGTGCTAACTCGTTAACCAGCAGATTGTCGCCAACACGGAAGCATTCCATCGCCATCACGCCGACATATTCCAGCTCATGCATAATTGCGCTGAGCATGGTTTCGGCTTGGGCTTGCAGATGATCTAAACGAGCCAGTGGCGCAATCGACGCCATCAAAATGCCATCTTGATGCAGGTTAAGTGTTAATGGATAAAACACGCATTGGCCTTCACGGGTACGCACGCCAACTAAGGACACTTCCTCATCGAAGTTTATCGCTTGCTCGGCAATGGCTAAGTTGCGCCAATCATGGGGAATATCAACCGCTTCAGCTTGTTTTAGCCAATGCTGACCTTTGCCATCATAGCCGCCAGTGCGGCGCTTCATTAGAACTCTTGGGCCAAACGCTTGATACAGAGTTTCGACCTTTGTGTGATCATCAACGAGTGACCAAGGTGCTGTTGGGACGTTAAGCTGATCGAGTAAGCTTTTTTGGCTATAGCGATCGGCTAAGCGGCTAAAGACTGGGCCGTTAACAAAATGCGGATGGGTGCTGAGTTGTAAGCTTAAGGCGGATTCAGGCCACTGCTCACGTTCGGCGGTAATAATATCGTTTGGCGCGAGGGGTAAAATATCATCCGTTGGCGTCATGATATCCACGGCGCGAACATTGATAGCCAGCGGCTCGCCAGCGTGGGTTAGCATGGCACCCAGTTGGCCATTTCCTAATACCCAAACCTTAGGTTTTGCGCTTGCTTGAGTCATTAGGCTTCCCTCGGATCGGGATTATCAAGCACGGCACGAGTTTGTTCTTCTCTGAAGGCGTCTAAACGAGCAGCAAGCGCTACATCGTTATTGGCTAAAATTTGGCAGGCGAGTAAACCAGCGTTAAAGGCTCCAGCTGTACCAATCGCTAAGGTGCCTACAGCGATCCCTTTAGGCATTTGCACGATAGACAGTAAGCTATCCATACCTGAGAGTGCTTTACTTTGTACTGGTACGCCTAATACGGGTAAGCGAGTTTTAGAGGCGATCATCCCAGGTAAGTGCGCGGCGCCGCCTGCACCACCGATAATAATTTTAAAACCACGGTCAGCGGCACCGGCTGCAAACTCCATCAGTTTATCTGGCGTTCTATGGGCTGATACAACTTCAACATGGTAAGGCACTTGCAGTTTATCCATGATCTCAGCGGCGGCTTCCATTGTGGGCCAATCACTCTTAGAACCCATAACAACAGCAACAAGGGCTTGCATGATAACTCCTTAACTCACTAATTTTAATTATATTACGACCTTGTTTCAGGTCTGGGTACAGTCGATGTTCCAAGGCCCTATTCGAGCAGGGAGCATCATGGCGCAGAATAATACCATGTTAAGCTCGATTTCTGACGTTTTTTGCTAGTAAAAATAGTGTCTTTAGGATGGATAAAGTGTTCGTTGAATTAAGCTAAATTAACCCTATGCCCCAACGCAGATATTGTGCGTTGGGGATAAAATACCGGCTTGGGATTAGTGGTTTGCTGCTGGATTAGATTCGATGATATGCTCAAATGATGGTGCCTCGGCTAAGGCTTCTCGCAGGGTCGGATAAAATTTCAATACCCCTTCAATTGGTTGCACTTTGGCCCTCGCTAAGGTTCTAATAGGCTGAAACTGCAGTTCGGCAATGATCAATTTGGTGTGATTAAGTTTACATTTATCAATTAGCTTACTGAGTGCAGCAAGACCGCCTGCATCCAGAATTGATACCCCATCCAAGTAAAGTACAATCACTTGCTTATCTTGAGTGAGGCTGGCAATTTCGGCAAAAATGCGATCGGCTGCGGCAAAAAATAATGGCCCATTAATTTTGAGTACAGCCCAGTCAGCGGGTAGAGATTGATCTACATAGCGTTTGTTACTACTGATATCATAAAGCTTGGTCATCTCTGCGATTTCTTTCATAAATAGCAGCGCAGCTAAAATAATCCCCACACTGATGGCGATCACCATATCGAAAATCACAGTGAGAGAAAAACAGCTTAAAAACACCAATATGTCGCTGGTGGGGGCTGTTTTGAGTAAATGCACTGCTTTTGGTGCCTCACTCATATTCCAAGCCACTACCAGTAATAATGCGGCCATCGCCGACATGGGTAAATAGGCTAAAATCCCTGCGAGGGCCACGAGGCCAATTAATACCACTAAGGCGTGGATCATCGACGCGATTGGACTTTGAGCGCCAGCTTTTACGTTTGCCGCACTGCGGGCAATTGCTGCGGTTGCAGGGATCCCACCAAAGAAGGGCGCGATAATATTGCCTATCCCTTGGCCGAGTAATTCACTGTTGGCGCTGTGGCGTTTGCCTGTCATGCCATCAAGCACTACGGCACAGAGTAGTGACTCAATAGCGCCTAACATGGCAATGGCAAATGCTGCTGGGAGTAAGGCTTGAAAGGCTGCCAGATTAAATTCAAAGGCTTGACCATTCGGGCCAGTCTGTAGCCAAGGCCATTCAAAGTGAGGCAAGACCGCGGGAATACCACTGCCAATGCTGCCATCGATTAATTGGTAGTGAAAACGTGTTCCAATGGTTTCAATCTCTGCGCCCATGGCATTGAGTATTAAGGCGAGGATACTGCCTAAGGCGATAGCGGGAAGGTGTGCCGGTACAGGAATTTTTAATCTAGGCCAGAGTAACATGGTGGCTAAGGTGGCTGCAGCTATGAACAGGCTTGGTAGATGAAGCGATGGCAGCGCCTGCCCTAGCGCCATGAGTTTGGCAAAGTACTGCTCTGGCATATGGGCAATCTGCAGACCAAAAAAGTCTTTTAGCTGTAACGTGGCAATCACTACTCCAATACCAGCGGTAAAGCCTAAGGTGACTGATTCTGGAATGTATAGGATTAATCGGCCAAGTCTTAACATCGCCATGGCAACGAGCATCATGCCTGACATAATGGTGGCAATGAGTAAGCCCGCTAAGCCAAATTGCTGGGCTATAGGATAGAGCAATACCACAAAGGCGGCGGTTGGCCCTGAGACGCTGTAACGGGAGCCGCCCGTCATCGCTATGATAAAACCACCTACAATCGCGGTGTAAAGGCCGTATTGTGGCGGCACGCCGCTAGCAATCGCTAGAGCCATGGCCAGCGGAATGGCAATAATCCCGACAGTCAGTCCCGCGAGAAGATCTTGTCCAAAACGTTTAAACGAATACCTATCTTTTACGCACGCTTCGTTAAGGGCGTGCGCAATTCTTAATGAAAACAAATGAGCAGAGTGTGACACGTGTGGGTCCATAAACGCGGCTTATTACAAGGCTCTATTCTAGAGTCCAGAAGAATGTTTTTGTGTGATCATAGCTGCAAAAGAAGGGTAAATGTCTTTGTTTTTAATAAATAGTATGCTTGGTCAATTAAATATCGCAATTTCCTCTGATGAAATAACTCTTTTGTACTTGAACTGCGTTTATGGAGATATACATCATTGAGGGTAAAGTTATGACACATCCATTATATTTATTGAACGCCCAACTCGTTTCCATCTCCTTAAATAAACAGCGCCACAATGCAGCTGTTTCGGCCTTAACGCTCGCCATTATATTGGGATTGAGTGGTTGTATGGATAAACAAACTGAATCGGAGAGTCGTACTGAATTAGCGACTCAAGCTAACGAGGCTGCTGAGCAACAAGCGGCACTTGTGCAACGTGTTGAGGCTGAGCGGCAGGCTAAAATACAACATGAAAATGAATTGCGTGCCAAATCGAAGGATATACATGCTGAGCATATGCCAACTATCGCTCAATATGCAGCCAATACCAGTGTTGCCGCTCCCAGGTTAAATGATGGTTTGCAAGGGGCAGTGCTCCCTAAACGTAACCAATTTGAGAAGCAAGTACAAAACGGCATTATGGTCGCGGGTGAAATTCCTGTATCGACCTTTTCAATTGATGTTGATACCGGCAGTTACACCACGTTAAGGCGGATGTTAAAGGAAGGGCGATTACCTCAAAAAGAGACGCTACGTGTTGAAGAAATGCTGAATTATTTTTCTTATGACTACCCTCTACCCAATAAAAATGAGGCGCCATTTAGCGTAACAACCGAGCTTGCATCATCACCTTATAATGATGACATGATGTTATTGCGCATTGGCTTAAAAGGATATGAGCAGAATAAAGCTGAGCTTGGGGCGAGTAATTTAGTCTTCTTGCTGGATGTTTCTGGCTCTATGGCGTCTGATGATAAGTTACCTCTGCTGCAAACCGCCTTAAAAATGCTGACTCAACAGCTGGATGCACAGGATAAAGTATCGATTGTAGTCTACGCGGGGGCTGCAGGCGTGGTGCTCGATGGCGCTGCAGGTAACGATATTCAAATCCTTACCTATGCATTGGAGCAGTTAACTGCTGGTGGTTCAACCAATGGCGCAGAAGGGATCCAATTGGCTTATCAATTAGCCCAGAAGCACTTTGTTAAAGGTGGCATTAACCGAGTCATTCTCGCAACCGATGGTGATTTTAATGTGGGGACCACCAACCTCGATGAGTTAATCGATTTGGTTGAAGCACAGAAAAAACATGGAATTGGCTTGACGACCCTTGGCTTTGGCATGGGTAACTACAATGACCATTTAATGGAGCAACTCGCCGATAAAGGTAATGGACAATATGCCTACATTGATTCTGTGAATGAAGCTCGAAAAGTGCTGGTGGAACAGTTAACTGCAACACTGCTGACCATCGCCAAAGAGGTAAAAGTGCAAGTTGAGTTTAATCCCGCTTTAGTTTCAGAGTATCGTCTTATTGGTTATGAAAACCGCGCCTTAGCCCGCGAGGATTTTAATAACGATAAGGTGGACGCTGGAGAAATTGGTGCGGGTCATACAGTTACCGCGCTTTATGAACTTCGCTATGTTGAAACGGGTCATATGGCTAATGACAAACTCCGTTATGGTTATAACCCTGATACAGGCAGTGAAAAATATAGCCGTGACGAAATTGCCTATCTTAAATTACGTTATCAACTGCCCGACGCGAGTAACAGTCAATTATTGACGTATCCGATAAGGGCCGATCAGAGCGTTAAAACTGTAGACCAAGCCAGTGATGATTTTAGATTTGCGGCGGCAGTTGCGGGATTAGGGCAGTTACTGAATCAAAGCCACTACTTGCATCAATTTGATTATAATAAACTTAGGGTGCTTACTCGTTCTGCGCTAGGAGAAGATACAATGGGTTATCGACATGAGTTTATGCAACTTGTTGAAACTGCAACGCTGCTAGCGCAAACGAATCAAGTCCCCATTAAGAAATCCTTTGATGCAGAGAACAAACCTTTTCCACCTCAGGATAAACTTCATTAGCATGGAGTAACCTATTTATTCAGTTAGTTAACCAGTAGGGAGCTGTCATGGCACTGGCGATACCGCAAATTCATGCCCATGAGCATACCGATGAACAGTTAATGCAGCGCTATGCAGAGGGCGATGCCAAAGCGTTTGAGCAGCTTTACCTTAAACACAAAGGGGCATTGTATCGCTACTTTGTGCGCCAACTTGGGGATAAACAGCTAGCCGAAGACTTATATCAAGAGACTTGGGGGCGAGTGATCCGTGCAGCTACGAATTATGAACCTAGCGCTAAGTTTAATACTTGGTTGTACCGGATTGCTCACAACCTATTGATTGACCATGTAAGAGCGGTAAAGCCAGTCGATTTAGTGAGTCATGATAATGAGGAAGGTCTCGATACCTTCGCGGGGCAAGCGCAGTCGCAGCCGGATGTACATTGGCAGGAAACACAAAAAAGTCTCTTACTAAAAAATTGTGTAGCCCTATTGCCTCAAGTACAGAAAGAAGCCTTTATTTTAAATATCGAAATGGGTTTTACCGCCGCTGTGATCAGCGATATTGCAGGTGTGACGTTAGAGGCCACGAAGAGCCGTATTCGTTATGCCTATCAAAGCTTAAAAGATTGTGTCAATGCTAAATGGCAGGAGGTTGGTCATGAGTAATTCCACTCTGTCATCCGAAGAACTGGCATTACGCCAAGAAGTCTCAACTTGGTATTTCAAGCAAGCACTCGAAATGCCCCCCGATAGGCTCGACCAAGATATTTTACGGCTAGCACAAACCCAGTTGTCAGAAAGAAATGTAAGCCAGTTAACGCCCTCGGCAATGCCTATTTGGCGTCGTTTTCCTTGGGTGTTATCAAGCGCGGCCTCCTTAGTCATCGTCGTTGGCTTGGTGGTGCTAAATCGAGGACAGTTTGAGGAAGACATGGGCGCGCCAGCCGCTTTGACCATGAGTGCACCCATGCCTGCTCGTGTAGCAACTGATGTGGCTGAGGCTAAAGTGCAAGAGGCTGAAATGACTAGCCAAGCTAGATTGGCAGAAGATACAGCTAAGCAAACTGCGCAAAGAGAGGTGATGAGGGCGCAAGCAAACATGGCTGCTGAAGAGAATATTCAAGCTAAGTCTCGGTCATTACCGCAAGTTGCTCGCGCACATCCTGAAGGAGATGTACAAGCCACCGTAAACACTGATACCGCAGCACTTATGTCGTCTCTAGCACGTTTGCAAGAGCTTATTGAATCTAAAAAAATTCAAGAAGCGTTAGTTTTAGAGCAAACTCTTGTTAAGCAGTATCCCGAGTTGTCACAAAGTAGCAGTGTTAAAGCAGCTGCGAATGATGCTAAGGCGGTTGTTAAATTTAAAGCCTTGCAACAACAGCTTCATCCATTGCGCAATTAATCCTTAATCAGTGGTGAGGTTTCGTTAGGGCTCTCTCACTGATTTTGATGTCCTATTTTGGGCTTGATGTTGTTTATCGATACATGTTTTTACAGACAGTTATGTTAATTACTTGATCATGGTCATAAAGCAAACAGGAATTCGCCTGTTATATTGGAGATCAATAAACGACTTGACTAGTATCAATACTCAGAGCCCAAGTTCAGGAGGCGATATGCTTAGAAGACTCATGCATGACCATAAACATATAGCAGTGCTATTGAATGTCTTGAAAAACAAACAGATGAAATTAGTTGAAGGTGAAGCGATTAATTTTATCGTAGTGAGAGACATTGTTGAGTATATGCAAGGATATGCTGAGCGTAGCCATCATCCCGTTGAAGACATTATTTATGCTTACTATTTAGCGCATAAGGCAAATGATGAAATTGATAATCTCAGTGCCGAGCATCAAACCGTGACTGCAGCGTCGTCAGCATTAATGAATACCCTGAACCTGATATTAAGTGACATTGTGGTCGCAAGGGATAAACTGATTGCCGATTTTGCTGAATATGTTGAATTACAAGAAAAACATATGCAAATGGAGGAGCGGGACATTTTCCCTTTGCTTGCGAAGACGTTAACCGAACATGACTGGAAGGTGATAGAGCAACAATGCCAAGCGTCTTTAATCGATGATCCGCTATTTCTTGACCGCGAACAGCAAGCCTTCGATGACTTACGTTCTTATTTAAAAAATTCTGAATAGGGCTATCGGCTAATCAAAAGAGCACAAAACAGAAAAAGCGCCAAAAGCGCTTTTTCTTTATATGCTGTCAATAAAACAACAGGTTACAACTGGATGGTATCTATATCGTAATCAAAGTTGTTATCAATTTCTTGTAATTCCTTGAGTAAACGATGTTTGTCCTTTAAGGCCTCGATTTCGCGCCACTTACGTTTTTTATTAGAACCTCGTGAGCGGTCGGGTCTTTCTACAACTTCATCTAGCGCACAACCATAATCTAAACGATCCATGGTAACCTCCTGTTGTTGTATGTTTTGTCAGCAATTAAATAACATATTTTTAAAACAGGGTGCAAGAATTATGTTTCATTTGTGTTAACTTGAAATGAAGTTTGAATGATATGCCATTGTTCTTGGCTATTACTTTAGAGATGGTAGCTAGAATTTTTTTAACTTTATTAACTAGATATAATAAAAAAGCCAGCAATCGCTGGCTTTTTGTTCGATCAGATTTTACCCCGTCGATAAAGATTAATTAACCCATTACTCGACGCATCTAAGGCCGTTGCCTCTTGATCTGCGCCAATACGGGTGAGTACATCATTGCCTAGGGTTTTACCCAGTTCTACGCCCCATTGGTCGAAGGAATTAATATCCCAAATAGCGCCTTGAACAAAGGTTCTGTGCTCATAGAGGGCAATCAACGAACCTAAGGTTTCTGGTGTGAGTTTATCCATCAGTAAGGTGTTACTGGGTTTATTGCCCTGCATGACTTTGTGTTTAGCAATAAGTAGCTTTTCCTCGTCGCTTAAGGTGCTTTTACTCAATTCTGCTAGTGCTTCATCCAAGGTGCGTCCTTGCATGAGCGCTTGGGTTTGTCCAAAACAGTTAGATGCTAACTGATCATGGTGTTCTCCGATCGGATTATGGCTTTGCAGCGGCATAATAAAATCGGCTGGGATCAAGGCTGTACCTTGGTGTAGCAGCTGGTGGTAAGCGTGTTGACCGTTTGTACCTTCACCGCCCCAAATCACTGGACCTGTGCTGTAATCGACATGGGTGCCATTGAGTGTGACTGACTTACCGTTACTTTCCATATCAAGTTGTTGAAAGTAAGCTGGAAGTCCACGTAGGTAATGATCATAGGTCAATACAACATGGCTTTGAGCATTAAAGAAGTTACCGTACCACAGGGAGAGCATTCCCATAATAACAGGCATATTTTCCGCCAGAGGCGCATTGGCAAAATGGGTATCCATTTGCTGTGCCCCCTTTAGTAGAGCTCTAAAGTTATCCATGCCGATGAGTAAGGCAATAGGCAAACCAATGGCAGACCACAGAGAATAGCGACCTCCAACCCAGTCCCACATCGGGAAGATATTGTCGGCATCGATACCAAACTCAGTTGCTTTTGCCACATTAGAGGTGACTGCAGCAAAGTGCTTAGCTACATCAGACTGTGAACCACCTTTCGCTAAAAACCACGCTTTTGCCGTTAAGGTGTTGGTGAGCGTTTCTTGTGTACCAAAAGACTTAGACGACATGATAAACAGGGTGGTTTCAGGATCGAGCAGCTTGAGTTTTTCACTGATCGAGGTGCCATCGACGTTTGCAACAAAATGGCAATTGAGACCTGTTATCCAGTATGGGCGTAAGGCTTGGGAAACAATTTTAGGGCCAAGGAATGAACCACCGATACCGATACTGACAATATCGGTAATGGCTTTGCCTGTGTAGCCTTTCCACAGTCTTGAGGTGACTGAAGTGACAAACTGCTGCATCTTGTTCAGCGTTTGCTGTACTTCAGGAACGATATCTTGACCTTCGGCAATGATGGATTGGTCCACGGTGCTGCGCAGTGCGGTATGCAAAACGGCACGTTTTTCGGTGGTGTTAATGATATCACCGGCAAACATCGCCTTGATTTTAGCGTCAAGCTTGGCTTCTTGCGCCAGTGTCAGCAGTAAGTTGAGAGTCTCAGGTGTTGCTCTATTTTTTGAATAATCTAAAAATAGGCCGCAGCTTGAAAGCGACATTTTGGTAAAGCGTGCAGGATCTGATGCAAATAACTCACGCATATGCGGAATATTTTGGCTATGGGCCGATAAAGCCTGCCAGGTTGTGCTTTGGGTCAAGATGGTCATCGAATTGTCTCCGAAGATACTTAGTTTGCCAGTTTTGCCTTGAGCATGACTTCGAGTTTGCCTTGGTCTATAGCAAAGTTACGGATACCTTCAGCTAACTTATCGACAGCCATCGCATCTTGGTTGAATTCCCAACGGAATTGCGCTTCTGTTAATGGTTCACCTGCGGCAACTGTTGTGCTTGTCGGGACAAGTTTTGGCTGAATAGCCACTTGCGAATTGGCTAATTCTTCAAGTAATGAAGGACCAATTGTTAGGCGGTCACAGCCTGCTAACTCTATGATTTCACCAATATTACGGAAACTTGCACCCATTACTACAGTGTTATAGCCATGCTGTTTGTAGTAGTTGTAAATTTCGGTTACAGAAACGACACCTGGATCATTTACTGCGTCGTACTCTTTGCCTGTGTCTTTTTTGTACCAGTCGAGGATGCGGCCAACGAATGGAGAAATTAAGTACACGCCAGCTTCAGCACAGGCTCGTGCCTGCGCAAAGCTGAATAGCAGCGTTAAGTTACAGTTGATACCTTCTTGCTCTAATTCTTTGGCGGCACAAATACCTTCCCAAGTTGATGCAAGTTTGATCAAAATACGAGATTTATCTACACCAGCTTCCTGATATAGGCGAACTAGTTTGTGCGCTTTCGCAATAGATTTTTCTTTATCGAAGGATAAGCGGGCATCGACTTCAGTTGAGATTCGACCTGGAACGAGTTTTAGAATTTCGACTCCAATGTTGACGGCAAGTTTATCGCTGGCATCATCAATCTGTTGCTCAATATCAGTACTTTGTAATTTAGCCCATGCGATGGCATTGTCGATTAGCGCGCTATACTCAGGGATTTGTGATGCTTTTAAAATGAGTGATGGGTTAGTGGTTGCGTCTTCTGGTTGATAGCGCTTAATTGCTTCAATATCGCCAGTATCGGCCACAATAGTAGTGTATGACTTGAGTTGCTCTAATGTATTTGCCATGAAAAACATCCTTCTCAGATAGCGGTCAAAACTCAGAAATTAACTGATGACTATTAGAAGCGATTTTGCCAAATTTTCCAACCATCAATGTAAAAAAATTACAAAAATGGTGAAACTATATCGTTTCTTGCTGAATATTGTGTTTGTAGCACTCTATCAGCCCAAGCGCCATCAGATTAGATAGTGTAGATGCCGTAAAAACAAAAAGTCGCTGCAAGCAGCGACTTTTTTATTCTAACAGTGCAATTACTTCAGAACAGGTTGTTTTTCAGTCGTTGTCACGATAGCTTCGATGCGGCGGTTAGCTGCATGAGCTTCTTTTGAATTACCAGCTACTAAAGGCTTGGTAATGCCGTAACCGTTTGAAGTTACACGGCTTTGGCTAATGCCAAACTTTTCAACAAGGATTTTGGCAACAGCGTCAGCACGTTTGTCAGACAGAACCATGTTGTATTCTGGTTTACCTACGTTAGAAGCGTGACCCGCGATTTCAACTGTGAATTCTGGGTTTTTATTCATGTAGTTAGCCAATCTTTCGATATCTTTGTAGTACTCTTTTTTCACTACAGCAGAATCGTTAGCAAATTGGATAGAACCTACATCTTCTTGCTTTTTAACGTTTTCATAGATAGTACAGCCAACAGAGTCAACTTTGTGAGTTGCTGGCGTTGCTGGGCACTGATCTTTATCGTCGTATACACCATCGTTGTCTGAGTCAACTGGTGCTGCTGCAACAACTGCTGCTACAGGTGCAACGGCTGCTGGCGTACCGAAACGGTAGCTTAATTCTAAACCCCAGTAATTGCTATCAGCTTCAATCGTGTTGAAGTCAGTATCGTCTAAGTTTTCATAACGACGATATTTAGCTTGTAACTTCAGGTTATCAGTAAAGTTATAACCTACGCCTGCACCGAAGTAAGGTGCAAAATCGTTAGAGCTGTATGAGCTTGAAGTTGTACCAATATGTTGGCTGTTTTCTAAGGTGTAGTACATTGCACCCGCTTCAGCAGATAGGCTCCAACGGTTACCTAGTGGCCATACACCAACTAAGCCCAGAGTTGCTCCTTTAACGTCTGCATCATTGCTAATGCTACCTGTAGTCCAGTCTGCACTACCTAGATCACGATAGCCGATTTCTGCACCAAAGTAGTCATTAAACATATAGCCAGCGAAGATGTCCCATGCATATGGGTTGTCATCACCGTTGTCAGTTGCAATGTGTTCATAGTTATTAACGCCTAAACCTGCGCCAACATACCAAGGTGTTAATTCCTGAGATGCGCTGGCAGCAAGTGGAAGCATTGATGTAAGCAAAACTACTTTTAATGTGTTCTTCATCATTTTCTCTAAGTCCATTGTTTATGATTCTCCACCAAAAATATGCTTTGCGGTTTTTATGCAAAACATTGCTAGCACTTAGTGTGGGGATCCTTTGGTATTGTAGCCAGCGACTAATTATCACCGCATTTGTTAAAATTTTCCAGTGCTTAGTCTGAAGTTTTTTCTTGGGGTAGCATTTTGTTATTTTTTTATGGTGTTAAAAAGGCATCACTTAGGATGCCTTTTAATTGTATGTATTTTGTTAATTTGATTAACGGTTAGCGTGTCCAAACCCAATTTTCAATTTCAACAGGGTCTACTCCATTTGCTTTGATATAGTTGCGGTGATCAACGAGTCTTTGCAGCATATCGGTTGTAATTGAAACATGCTTAGTTTCGTCAATAACGCCCTGTTGGAATAGTTTGTAAGCCATATCAATAACAAGGTGATAGCGAGAAGTTCCATTACGAACACCCATATCAAATGGAGTGGTCGTTGAACCTTCTTCCTCGTAACCTTTAATTCTGAAACGACGACTTCCTTTGTAATCAAAAATTAACTTTTTGATCGTATTTGGATAACCATGATAGTTAAATACAACGCCTTTATCTTGGGTAAATATTTCATCCATCATCCATGGTTTTTCTTTAAATTTACGGCTACCTAAGCCATCGCTGCTTAATTCTGTAACGCTAACAAAACGAATTTTTACTCGAGGAAGCAATTCACGAATGATCACTAATGATGCCATACATTCTTGTGTTACATAGTCACCGCAACCAGCAAGGACGATATCTGGATTTTCATCTGAAGCAAAATCCCACACCATGACGCCGTCTTTTGCTTGTCTACGTGCTTCTTCTAAGCTTAACCATTGTGGCAGTTCTTTTTTACCTGCAACGAGGATGTTCAGCTTGTCACGATCCGCAAAAGCACGTTCGGTGTAAACTAAAGTGCTGTTAGCATCAGCGGGTAAATAGGCAGAGATAATCTTCGGGTGCTTCTCTAACATTGCACCTAAGAAAGACGGATTTTGGTGTGAGTAGCCATTGTGATCCTGACGTTCTAATAATGAAGATAGAACCACGTTACACGCAGGTAAAGGTTTACGGAAATGCACACCTTGGCTTGCATAAACATATTTACAGTATTGATCTGCCATTGATGAAACCACCTGTGAGAATGACTCGTAGGTTGGGAACATGCCGTGGCGGCCTGTGACTGTGTAGCCGTGCAACATACCGAAAAGCAAGTTTTCAGATAGTAGCTCTATTACTCGACCATCACGAGACATATCTTCGTCCCAGCTTTCAATTGGCCATTGCCAAGCACGGTCTGTTTCTTCAAATACGGCTTGCAGTTGGTTTGAATAGGTTTCGTCTGGGCTAAAGATACGTAAATTACGTTGATCACGGTTGAGTTTGAACGCATCACGCATCCATTGTCCCATCTTCAGCATAGAGTAACCGCGTTGTCCACGTGGCACTTCTGGGCCGTAGCTGAGTTTCTCTAAATCAGGATTAGATAAGGCTCTGACAACTTCGCCACCATAGGTAAGATGTTGGCGACCACAAGCTAAGTGTTTTGGTGGGATCAATGAGCAAATATCTGCATCAAAAATCAATTCACCTTGGGCATTGATTTGGTAGAGCTCTTGGAACTGATAGCTGGCTAACCAGTTATCAAGGGCGGCTAGATGACCTTTGTCAGTCGCACATTTATTCACGATAACTTGGTGTGATTCGCAGTTCCCTTCCAGTTTTTGACCGTTATATTCGCTCACACCCGTCCAGCCTTTAGCTGTACGCATTAAAATCACTGGCCAGCGAGGTTTAACAATATCTTCACCTTTGCGGGCACGGGTTTGAATATCGTTGATCATGCTATAAGCAGCATCCATGGCAGTTGCCATTTGGATATAAACATCTTCTTCGGCTTCACTGTCCACAATAATTGGGTGGTAGCCAAGGCCACGGAATTCAAGATCTAATTCTTCATGGCTCATACGTCCCATACGTGTTGGGCCTGAAATTTTATAGCCGTTAATATGGACGATAGGTAATACAGCACCGTTTGTTGCAGGTGAAACTAAACGGTTTGCGTACCAGGATGCGGCTAATGGACCGGTTTCAGATTCACCGTCACCAACTAATACGGTCGCGATAAGATCAGGGTTATCAAGCACTGCCCCCCAGCCAACGGATAATGAATAGCCTAATTCACCACCTTCAAGAATTTGTCCTGGAGCCTCTGGGTTAGCATGCGAAGGATAACCGTAAGCTGCTGAGAATTTCTTACAGATATCCTCAATACCAGTTTCATTATAAGGAATGGTTTCTGGATAGTAATGGCTTAGAGAGCCTTCAATGAATAAGTTAGCTTGTACCGCGGGAAAGCCATGGCCAGGACCGACTAAATAAATAAAAGGACGATTATGTTTTACTATAAGTCGGTTAATGTTGGCGTAGACAAAGTTGATACCAGGACAAGTTCCCCAGTGACCGAGCAAGCGAGGCTTTATGTCCGAATGCGCAAGCGGGCGTTTGTGTAGTACGTTTTGCTTTAAGTAAATCTGGGAGGTGGCGAGGAAGTTAGTAGCTCTTACGTATTTTTTAAGAGCATTTATTTCATGTGTATTCGTCATATTAAGCCTCACTAGAGCAGACGGAAGTGAATTATGTTTTCTTGGAGTTACTATATTTGTAATTTTCTTACAAAAATGTGTCCTACATCCAAATTTTAAAACATGTATCCGTGGTTAATGCATGTGGCTTAAGTTTGTATTTTTGTTAATTTAATATTAACGGTGACTTATCTAAGCTTTATCAGTGTGAGATTGCTGTTGTTTAAGTATGCAAACGTAGGCTTGATCACATGAGTAATTTCGAATACTGTGCTATTTTGCTGCGTTGAATTCGGTAGCCGTGATGTTGTAAATTCACGGAAGGATAATTTGAAAGAATAAATCTACCGATATTCTTACCTTTATTAGGAAGGATTCGTTCACCACAGATGTTGCACCTTTTAGCTTAAGTATAGGTGGAGGAGAGCATTTGCTACGGGAAAAAGTAAAATAATATGTTAGAAACTATTGTAAATTTTTTGAACGCACTCCTTTGGGGCAAGTTACTTGTATATGGATTAGTTGGAGCTGGCCTATATTTCACCTTACGGCTTGTTTTTATTCAACTTACACATTTTAAACACTCCCTTAAAGTCATGACAATGAGCCGTCAAGGTTGCGAGAGTGGTCTGTCTTCATTCCAAGTGTTTTGTACCAGTATGGCTGCTCGTGTCGGCGCTGGGAATATGGCTGGGGTTGCTGTCGCAATTGGCGCTGCAGGTCCTGGCGCAGTATTCTGGATGTGGTTAATTGCCATGTTAGGGATGGCGACTGCCATGGTGGAGTCAACACTTGCGCAAGTGTATAAAGTACGTGATGCCAATGGCCAATTTCGCGGAGGTCCTTCTTATTATATGGAGAAAGGGCTTGGTCAGAGATGGATGGGAGTGCTGTTTGCTTTCTTTCTGATTATCGCGTTCGGTTTAGTGTTTAATGCTGTTCAGGCGAATACGATTACGGGGGCAATGGAGCGGGTATTTGGGTTTGATCCTACCTATGTCGGCATTGGGTTGGTGCTAGCCAGTGGCTTTGTGATTATGGGGGGGCTGCGTAAAGTCGCACGAGTGTCAGAGTTTATTGTCCCTATTATGGCTCTAGCCTACATTCTGATTGCATTTATTATTGTGCTATTCAATTTAGATCAATTGCCTGCCGTGATTAGTCTGATCGTGAAAAGTGCCTTTGGTTGGCAAGAAGCTGCTGCGGGTGGTGTTGCCTACACGGTCGCTCAGGCTATGCAAGCGGGTATTGCGCGTGGGCTATTCTCAAACGAGGCGGGGATGGGAAGTGCGGCAAACGTTGCTGCAAGTGCATCACCAAACCCTAATCATCCTGCATCCCAAGGTTTTGTGCAAATGATGGGGGTATTTGTTGATACCATCGTGATTTGTACCGCAACGGCTGCCATTATTCTGCTTTCTGGGGATATTGGTTCTAGTGATGATGGTATTCGTCTCACAATCAATGCGATGTCAAACCATGTGGGCGATTGGGGCGGAGCCTTTATTGCCGTAGCCATTTTCCTATTCTGTTTTACTTCTATTATTGCTAACTATTCCTATGCAGAAACCAACGTGATGTTTTTAACGGGGAACAGTACTAAAGCATTACCGTTATTTCGCCTGTGTGTGCTGGGGATGGTGATGTTTGGCTCTGTGGCTAAAATTAGCTTAGTTTGGAATTTAGCGGATGTGTCAATGGGGCTAATGGCAACGGTCAATATAGTCGCTTTGTTATTGTTGTCTGGTTTGGCTATTCGAGTGATCAATGATTACTGCGATCAACTTAAGAGCGGTAAAATGCCTGAGTTTGATCGAAGTAAGTTTCCTGAGTTAATGGAACAACTTGACGATGGAATTTGGCAGAATAACAGCGTAAACGAACTGGCTAAAGCGCCTTCTGAATCTGCTATCAGTCGATAAACTCAAGTTCACTGATTAATGCTATCGAAAAAACCACGCCATCTGTACGTGGTTTTTTTATGTCTGTTCAGTATCATAGTAGGTAATCTATTAGTTGGAGCGTGTTAATGTTGATTTTGGTTTCACCTGCGAAAACCCTAGATTTTGAGCAACCACCTTTGACTCAAATCCATACTCGGCCTGATTTTTTAGCCCAAAGCCAAGAGCTAATCCAAGTCTGTCAGCAGTTAACGCCCAGCGATATAGCAACATTGATGAAGGTCAGCGATAGTATTGCTGGATTAAATGCGGCGCGATTTGGCGAGTGGAAACCCGATTACAGCATTGATAATGCCAAACAGGCTATCTTTGCTTTTCGAGGTGATGTTTATACAGGTTTTAATGCAGATACACTAACAGCGGCACAGCTTGAGCGTACCCAGTCACAATTGCGGATTTTATCGGGACTATATGGTTTACTGCGTCCACTCGATTTGATTTTGCCCTATCGTTTAGAAATGGGAACAGTACTCACTAATCAAAAGGGCAAGAATCTCTACGAGTTTTGGGGAAATACTCTTACTGATGCGGTCAATAGTGCGGTAGCAGCGCAGAGGGATAATATCATTATAAACCTTGCCTCAAATGAATATTTTAAAGCAATCAAACCTAAGCTGTTAAATGCACAATTAATCACCCCAGTATTTAAGGACTTTAAAAATGGTCAGTATAAAGTCATTAGTTTCTTCGCTAAACGCGCACGAGGAATGATGGCAAGATATATTATTGATCAGCAAGTAAGTTCTACTGACGGGTTAAAAGCTTTTGAGGTCGATGGTTATTACTACAGCGAAGATCACAGTAAGCCAAATGAACCAACCTTCCTGCGGGAAGCACAGTAGTATTGATTTGAGTTAAACAGCTAACGAGCAGCCGAGGCTGCTCGTTAGCTATGCACTTAATTTGTAGTGGAATCGTTCTTTTTATTCATTGTGTAATGGTGTTAACACGATATTCGAGTTCGCCATGATATAAGCAAATTGGGCGTAGGCCGCCACATTTTGCGCTAATGCCTTAGGATTGATTTTATCTAAGGTATCGTTGGGGGTATGGTGATAATCGAAGTAATCGTGACCATCTTGTCTTAATGAGGCTACCGGAACTCCTAATGCGGGCAACATGGAGACATCCGGCCCGCCGGAGGCTTGATTATCACCGAGCGCGACACCGTTATAAGCCATTGGCTTTATGCTTTCTTGGACTTGAGCAAAAACCTTTTCATTTACCTTGGTATCGATTTGATAAATTGGGCCTGCGCCGAAATCAGATTCAGCAGCAATATAATGTAACGGTAACTCTGTTTTATGGGCCTCGGCATAAGCTTTACCGCCGATCAACCCCATTTCTTCAGCTGCATAGAGTACAACCCTTATGGTGCGAGCCGGTTTTTGGGGGAGATCTTGAATATGCTTTGCTGCTGCCGTCACAATGGCAACGCCCGCACCATCATCAATTGCGCCAGTGCCTTCATCCCACGAATCTAAGTGAGCCCCGATCAAAACTATTTCATGAGGCTTACTACTCCCCGTGACTTCTGCAATCACATTATAAGAGGTATTGGTGCCTAAATCCTTTGGTGACATATTAAGCTCTAGCACTGCATTAGGATCACGTTTTAACATGGCTTCGACTAAGTCGGCATCAGGATTAGACATGGCAGCAGCCGGAATTTTAGGTACACCATCTTGATAACGCATTATGCCTGTATGCGCCATACGATCATGGTCGGTACCAATTGAGCGTATTATTACCGCAACAGCCCCCTTTTGTGCTGCTGCAACGGCACCTTTTGAGCGTCCCCCAACACTTTTACCGTAACCTTCCCCTGTAATATGACGCACTGTTTTTTGATCGATAAAAGCAATTTTACCTTTTACGTCATCGGGAGTTGCTTGTTGAAGCGCTTCTAAACTATTAAAGCGAGCAATTTTAGCCTTAATTCCTTCTACGGGCGTTGCAACACTGCCGCCTAATGCGGTAATCACTAGGGGTTGCTCTACCGGAGAGATAATTTTGGCTTTCGCTTCGCCTCGCTCCCAAATTGGAACTTGTACAGGCTCTTTATAGACCTTATCAAATCCTAGACTGGCCAGCTTATTCATTGCCCAATTGACGGCAATAACATCTTTAGGGCTACCTGCGAGCCGTGGACCTACTTCCACGGTGAGAGATTCGACTATGTCATACCCCAATGATGAAGCTAATGCAGTTTGTTGTAATTGAGCTGGAATATCGGTTTTGGCTGATGTTTCTACATGGGTTTGACAGGCGCTTAAACCGCTAATAAATAGGCCTGTTATTAACGTTGTTTGGTAGGATTTCATAGGTTTCCTTTATTTTTATTAAGCATGTCCCATTTTTGAAAACAATCTAGCAAAAAGTGTGCTTTATGTCCCGACTATATCTGTAAGGCAACGCTATATTAGCGCAGGGGTTAGTTTTAGGAGAAAAAGTGCGTAATGAATATTGAATTGATGCAGGAGCGAGCCGATCATGCCGTGGTGCTATTAAAGGCACTCGCAAACGAACGCCGTTTATTTATCCTTTGTTATTTATTGAATGAAGGAGAAATGTGCGTTGGCGAAATGAATAAAAAATTAGGCTTAAGTCAATCGGCACTATCACAACACCTTGCTTGGTTGCGCAAAGATAATTTAGTGACCACACGCAAAGAAGCGCAAACTGTATTTTACTCACTGAAAAGTGATGAGGTACGTGAGATGATCCATTTATTGAACAATATTTATTGTCATTAATGGTTTTCATCAGATATAAAAAAACCGGCAATTGCCGGTTTTTTTTATTTGCTAAGGAAATTAAGCAACAAGTGCTTTGATCTTAGCGTTCAAACGAGCCTTATGACGTGCAGCTTTATTCTTGTGAATAAGGCCTTTAGTCGCCATACGGTCAACGATTGGTTGTGCAGCAGCGAAAGCTTCGGTTGCTGTTTTGTGATCGCCTGCTCTGATAGCTGCGATAACTTTTTTAACGTATGTACGTAACATTGAGCGACGGCTGGCGTTATGCTGACGACGCTTTTCAGATTGAAGCGCGCGCTTCTTTGCAGACTTGCTATTAGCCAAGGTGCAACTCCTAAAAACTGGATTTGATACTTTTAAAGGCCGAGGAATATGCCTGCATTTAGTCACTTTGTCAATGACTATGATTGAATAATCATCATAAAGATAAATTAATTCAACCCGCCTTGGCTATCTTCAACCCAACTCGTGTAATATGTGGCGCAATTCTAGCAGCTATTGCCGCAGTGTGACAGAGCCTGAGTCGATTTTTTGAGATGAATCACCTAATCCATTCGATGTAGGTCTGGGGGACGTTTGAGTAAAAAATTATTGAAATCTGGCATGATTGTTAGTGCTATGACGTTGATTTCCCGTGTTTTAGGTTTGGTTCGAGATGTTGTCGTTGCCAATTTAATGGGAGCAGGGACAAGCGCCGATGTTTTTTTCTTCGCGAATAAAATTCCTAACTTTTTACGTCGATTATTTGCCGAGGGGGCTTTTGCTCAGGCATTTGTTCCCGTACTGACCGAATATCAAGAAAAACACACCTCGGACGAAACCCGCGAGTTACTCAGCAAGGTTGCTGGTACTTTAGGTTTATTGGTCACTGCAGTGACGCTTGTCGGTGTCATTGCGTCACCAGTGTTATCCGCCTTATTTGGCGGTGGCTGGTTTGTTGCTTGGCTGAATAATGAGCCCGATGGTGTCAAGTTTGAACTGGCAACAGTCGTGCTTAAAATCACGTTTCCCTATCTGTGGTTTATCACCTTTACTGCTTTAGCTGGCTCAATCCTAAATACTCGAGGACGTTTTGCTGTATCGGCTTTTACGCCAGTATTTTTAAATGTGGCCATTATTGCTGCGGCTATGTTTTTTGCTCCAACGTCTTCTCAGCCAGAAATTACTTTGGCGTGGGGGGTTTTTTGCGGTGGTTTAATTCAGTTTTTATTCCAAATTCCGTTTTTGCTTCGGGAAAAGGCGTTAGTTAAGCCTTCTTGGGGATGGAATCATCCTGGGGTTGTGAAGATCAGAACTTTGATGATCCCTGCCTTATTTGGGGTTTCTGTCTCACAAATCAATTTGTTATTTGATACCTTTATCGCCAGTTTCCTGATGACTGGCTCCATTAGTTGGCTCTATTATTCAGACCGATTATTAGAGTTCCCGCTTGGTTTATTTGGTATTGCTATTGCGACCGTGATTTTACCCGCTTTATCTCGAAATCATGTGAATGCTGAAGGCGATGGTTTTGGTCAAACCATGGATTGGGGGATTAAAGCAATTCTTTTGCTCGGTTTACCTGCAATGATGGGGTTGATTGTACTCGCACAGCCGATGTTGATGGTGTTGTTTATGCGTGGGGCCTTTACTATCAATGATGTGCAAATGGCATCTTATAGTTTGATGGCTTACGGTAGTGGCTTACTGAGCTTTATGCTAATTAAGGTGTTAGCACCTGGATATTACTCTCGCCAAGATACTAAAACCCCAGTCCGTTACGGCATTATCGCCATGATCACCAACATGGGTTTTAACTTAATATTTGCAATCCCATTTGGCTATGTGGGTTTGGCTGTGGCCACATCCATGTCTGCCTTGCTAAATGCGACATTGTTATACCGCGGTCTGCATAAAGCTGGAGTTTACCGCATTACCAAGCCAACTATGGTGTTTTTCCTTAAAGCCGTGGTTTCGACAGCCTTGATGGTGGTAGTCTTGTACTATTTATTGCCTACGCAATCTCAGTGGCTGGAATGGCAGTTAGTTGGGCGAGCTAAGGCATTGATTGGTTTAATTGCTGTTGGTGCTATGACGTATTTAGTTGGGCTATTGGTGTTGGGAATTCGTCCTTGGTCAATGAAACGGGGAGTTTGATTGCTGATTCTTATCGTTAGCTGTTATATAATCAGCCGATTTGCGCTTGGCAGTTATCTAAAGTTATGGAATTAATCCGCGGTATACATAACATTTTGTCATCTCACCATGGCTGTGTGCTGACTATAGGTAATTTTGATGGGGTACATCGAGGCCATGCACAGGTGATTGCCAATCTCGTGCAAAAGGCCAAGCAGCTATCGTTACCCCCGACTGTCATGACATTTGAACCTCAGCCACAGGAGTTATTCCGTGGTGAAAATGCGCCCGCGCGTTTGAGCTTACTACGTGACAAAATTATCTTGCTTGGTGAGCTAGGTGTTGAGCGGTTAGTGTGTGTTAACTTTAACCGTGCCTTTGCTGATCAACCTGCAGAGCATTTCATTGAAGAATTGCTGGTGCGTAAGTTAGGGGTTAAGTATCTCGTTGTCGGTGACGATTTTTGTTTTGGCAAAGGTCGTAAAGGCGATTTTGAGATGCTGAAGCAAGCGGGAGCCAGATATGGCTTTACCGTGGTTAGCACCCAGAGTTTTATTGTAGGATCGCAACGAGTCAGTTCGACAGCTGTCAGAGAGCAATTGGCTAAAGGTAACCTTGAGCAGGCAAGGCGGCTACTGGGTCATCCTTTTATCTTAAGTGGTCGTGTTGCTCACGGACAAAAAATCGGTAGAACTATCGGTTTCCCTACCGCCAATATTGCACTTAAGCGCAATGTGGTCCCTGTTCGCGGGGTATTTGCGGTGAAACTCTATTGGGAAGATAGCGATATCTATGAGGGTGTTGCCAATATAGGTTTTCGCCCGACGGTAAATGGTCAAATTTGCCAGCTTGAGGTTCATCTTTTGGATTTTGAAGGTGACATTTATGGCAAACATGTTGAGGTTGAGTTAGTGGCAAAACTTCGCGATGAACAACCTTTTGATTCATTGGATGCCCTGAAACAACAGATTTTGAATGATGCAAATGAGGCCAGAGCTTTATTTGGTAACGATGCAGGCTGATATTTATCAGTTTAATTAACGGTATAGGATCAATGAGCGACTATAAATTTACTTTGAATTTGCCGGAAACTGAGTTTCCGATGCGTGGTAATTTGGCAAATCGCGAGCCAGAGATGTTAGAACGCTGGACTAAAGACGGTCTGTACCAGCAGATCCGTGATAGCCGAATTGGCCGTACGCCTTTTATTTTGCATGACGGCCCACCGTATGCGAACGGCAGCATTCATATTGGTCACTCAGTCAACAAAATTCTTAAGGACATTATTGTTAAGTCAAAAACCATGTCAGGTTTTGATGCGCCATATGTGCCAGGTTGGGATTGCCATGGTCTGCCAATTGAACTGAAAGTCGAGCAAAAAGTCGGCAAGCCAGGTCAAAAGATTTCTGCGGCTGAATTCCGTGAAGAGTGCCGTAAATATGCCGCCGAGCAAGTTGATGGTCAACGCGAAGATTTTATTCGTTTAGGCGTGTTAGGCGATTGGCAGAATCCTTATCTGACGATGGATTTTGCTACCGAAGCTAATATCGTGCGCTCTTTATCAAAAGTGATTGAAAACGGTCACTTACACAAAGGCGTTAAACCTGTACATTGGTGTACTGACTGTGGCTCGGCATTGGCTGAAGCCGAAGTGGAATACGAGGATAAAACTTCGCCCGCTATCGATGTGGCCTTTACTGCCGTAGACAGCAAAGCCGTTGCCGCTCAGTTTGGTGTAAGCGATTACTCACATCCTGTCTCAATGGTGATTTGGACAACGACACCTTGGACTCTGCCTGCAAACCGTGCCTTATCAATCAGCCCAGAGCTTGACTACAGCTTGGTTGAATTTGTTAAAGATGGCGTGACTCACGCTGTCATCTTAGCCGATGTGTTAGTTGAAGCTTGTACGACCCGCTACGGCGCCGAGAGCCACAGCGTGTTAGGTAAAGTTAAAGGCGCAGCACTCGAACTGGTTCGCTTTAAGCATCCATTCTTAGCTTTTGATGTTCCTGCGATTTTGGGCGATCACGTCACAACTGATGCCGGCACGGGTGTGGTTCACACTGCGCCTGGTCACGGTCAAGACGACTTTGTGGTTGGTCAAAAATACGGTTTAGAAGTGGCAAACCCTGTTGGCGATAACGGTGTTTACAAACCAGACACAGAGTTTTTTGCCGGTCAACACGTATTTAAAGCAAACGACAATGTGGTTGCACTGCTGAAAGAAAAAGGTGCGTTATTACATCATGTTGCGTATCGCCACAGCTATCCACACTGCTGGCGCCATAAAACACCCATTATCTTCCGTGCTACGCCACAATGGTTTATCTCTATGGATAACCACAACCTGCGCAATCAAGCACTAAGTGAAATTGAGCAGACTCAGTGGATCCCTGATTGGGGACAAAGCCGTATTGAGAAGATGGTTGAAAATCGCCCTGATTGGTGTATTTCCCGTCAACGTACTTGGGGCGTGCCAATTACCTTATTCGTCCACCGCGAAACCGAAGAGTTACACCCTGACAGCGTGTCATTAATGGCGCGTGTGGCCAACCGCATTGAGCAGGAAGGCATTCAAGCTTGGTGGGATCTCGATGCTGCTGAATTACTGGGTGAAGAAGCCGAGCAATACCGCAAAGTAACTGATACCTTAGACGTATGGTACGACTCAGGTTCAACTTTTGCCTCTGTTGTTGCTGCTCGCCCTGAGTTCCATGGTCATGGTGTGGATTTGTATCTTGAAGGTAGCGATCAACACCGTGGCTGGTTTATGTCATCTCTGATGATATCTACCGCAATGACTGGCAAGGCTCCTTATAAGCAAGTGCTCACCCACGGCTTTACCGTTGATGGTAAAGGTCGCAAGATGTCCAAATCTATTGGTAACGTTATTGCTCCGCAGCAAGTCACTAATAAGTTAGGTGCGGACATTCTGCGTCTTTGGGTTGCGGCAACCGACTACAGTGGTGAGATGACTGTGTCGGATGAAATCTTAAACCGTAGTGCTGATGCCTATCGTCGTATTCGTAACACAGCTCGTTTCTTACTGGCGAACTTAAATGGTTTCGACCCGAAAAATGATTTAGTCGCTGTTGAAGATATGGTTGCGCTAGATCGTTGGGCTGTTCGCCGCGCTGCTGCGCTGCAGCAGGAAATCATTGAAGCCTACGAGCAATATAACTTCCATATTGTGACGCAAAAGCTGATGCAATTCTGCTCGGTTGAATTAGGTAGCTTCTACTTAGACATCATCAAAGACCGCCAATATACCGCGAAGCAAGAAGGCCACGCTCGCCGTAGCTGCCAATCAGCGCTATTCCATATTGCTGAAGCGATGGTGCGTTGGATTGCGCCTGTCTTAAGCTTTACTGCGGATGAAGTATGGCAGTTACTGCCGGGGCAGCGTGATGCTTATGTATTTACCCAAGAATGGTATCAAGGTCTGCAATCTATCACTTTAGATACGGATCTAAGCGATGCTTATTGGGAAAATTTGCTGACCGTACGTAATGAAGTCAACAAGGTGATCGAACAAGCTCGCCGTGATAAACGTATCGGTGGTTCGTTAGAAGCGGAAGTGACATTATTTGCCGATGCAACCTTAACCGAGCAGTTAACTCATATTGGTGATGAGTTACGTTTCGTGTTGTTAACCTCTGAAGCTAAAGTTCTGCCTTTAGTTGATGCTACTAGCGATGCAGTTGAAACCGAATTGGCGTCATTGAAGTTAGTGGTAAATGCGACAATAGCAGAGAAATGCGAACGTTGTTGGCACCACAGGGAAGAAGTCGGCACTATCGAGGCTCACCCAACACTTTGTCATCGCTGCGTAACCAACATTGAAGGTGACGGCGAAGTTCGTCTGTTTGCGTAAAGGATCTGTATGCCATTAACTTGGAAAGACAGTGGCTTACGTTGGTATTGGGTAGTTGTATTGGTGTTTTTGGCCGATCAACTATCCAAACAATGGGTCTTAGCCAATTTTGATTTGTTTGAATCGGTGCAGTTATTACCTTTTTTTAATTTCACCTATGTCCGTAACTATGGCGCCGCGTTTAGCTTTTTGAGTGAAGCCGGTGGCTGGCAACGTTGGTTGTTTACTATCGTCGCCGTTGGATTTAGCACCTTGCTGACTGTTTGGTTGCGTAAGCAGTCGGCATCATTATTGAAGTTAAATCTGGCCTACACCTTAGTGATTGGCGGGGCCTTGGGTAATCTAGTCGATCGATTAATGCATGGTTTTGTAGTGGATTTTATCGATTTCTATTGGGGCAAGAGCCATTATCCCGCCTTTAATATCGCCGATTCAGCGATTTTTATCGGTGCTGTACTGATTATTTGGGATTCGTTTTTTAACAGTGAATCCAAGCAAGATAAAACCGAAGAGGTGAAGTAGTGACTGTGACACGTTCATTAGTGTGCCATATGAATATTGTGCTTGAAGATGGTTCTACCGCTGATAGCACTAAAGCCTCTGGTAAACCTGCACGCTTAAATATCGGTGATGGCACCTTAAGTCCAGCATTCGAAGCACAACTTGTATCCTTAAATGAAGGTGATAAGCATAGTTTTACGCTTGAAGCTGTCGATGCGTTTGGTGAATCAAATCCTGATGCGATCCACTATATGGATAGAACGCGTTTTCCGGCTGATATGGCACTGGAGGTTGGTGTGATTGTTAGCTTTGCCGGCCCCGGTGGCAGTGAAATCCCTGGAATTATACGTGAAGTTGCAGGCGATTCGATTACCGTGGATCTCAATCATCCCTTGGCGGGGCGCAAAGTCACTTTTGAACTCGACGTGGTAAAGGTACTGTAAGATGAAATTTGATCCTACCAGCCCAAGTTTAAATATCATGCTGGCCAATCCTCGCGGCTTTTGTGCTGGTGTGGATCGTGCTATCAGCATTGTTGAACGCGCGCTCGAGTTATTTTCACCCCCTATTTATGTTCGCCATGAAGTCGTACATAACCGCTATGTGGTGCAAAATCTTAAAGACCGCGGTGCTGTTTTTGTTGAAGAGTTAGATCAAGTGCCTGATAACAATATTGTTATCTTTAGTGCGCATGGTGTTTCTCAGGCGGTACGTGCTGAGGCAAAAGCCCGTGGTTTACGGGTGTTTGATGCCACTTGTCCGTTAGTCACTAAAGTACATTTACAGGTTACACGCGCGAGTCGCAAGGGTATTGAATGTATTTTAATTGGCCACGCTGGGCACCCTGAAGTCGAAGGTACGATGGGGCAATATGATAATCCTAATGGCGGAGTCTATCTGATTGAATCTCCTGCTGATGTCGAAACCTTAGAAGTTCGCGATCCGAATAATCTGTGCTTCGTGACCCAAACTACGCTCTCGGTAGATGATACTCTGGACATTATCTCTGCGCTACTAAAGCGTTTTCCTTCTATTGAAGGTCCTCGCAAGGATGATATTTGTTACGCGACCCAAAACCGCCAGGATGCGGTGCGTAATCTTTCAGCCGATGTGGATCTGTTAATCGTAGTCGGCTCGAAAAACAGCTCTAATTCTAATCGATTACGTGAATTAGCCTTAAAAACGGGCACCCAGTCTTATCTCGTTGATACTGCAGATGATATTGATTCATCTTGGTTTGAAAATATTACAAAAGTCGCAGTGACTGCTGGCGCGTCTGCACCAGAAGTTCTCGTACAGCAAGTGGTTCAAGCCATCGCGAAATTAGCGCCGAGTGTGGTGACTGAAGTCGAAGGACGTAAAGAAGATACTGTCTTTGCAGTACCCGCTGAATTACGTTAACCGATTTGGCAAAATTTTGATGAATGAAAAGAGGCTGTTAGCCTCTTTTTTATTACCAAAAATACACTAAATGCAAACGAGTCATAATGGAAGCCATGCTTATATGCTATTGTTACTGGCTACTTACATTCTTCTCATCTATTATTAACTGTTAGTAATGTTTTTATTGTAAGATTAAGATTTTAAAGGGTAAATGTCTGAAAAGCATGTCAAGAATATGACTAAATTCGAACGGTTGACACATCAAGGATTTCAACGAGGCTTCTCATTAATTGAAGTACTTGTTGCATTGGTTATCCTCGTAATTGGTTTGATTGGTATTTTTAATCTACATATCGTTGCTAAACGAGGCAGCTTTGAGTCTTTTCAGCAGACTCAAGCTTCATACTATGCTAATGACATCATTAACCGGATGAAACTTAATCGAACTCAATTAGCCAATTATAGCGGTGAATATACTGGGGCGCTGAGTAAACCAAATAAAGAGTGCGATGTAGCTGTCGGGGCTGTAAGTCTGTGTTCTTCAGTCGAAACTCAAGCTTGGGATCTATATCAATGGGAGCAAAGTATTATCGGTGCTGCTGAAACTGTTGGCGGGCAGAATGTGGGGGGATTAGATTCTCCAACGGCTTGTATTGATATTGATGGTACTACTGTCACTGTTGCCGTGGCGTGGAGAGGTATTCGCGAGGGCGCTGGAACCACATATTCTGGAAATGAGTGTGGTAAGGATCTTGGCACTCGTAGGCGTATTTTTGTCGTGTCGACAGTGATTATTTAGGTTAGTGAATAGATGAAAAATTGTCAGAAGGGGATGTCTTTAGTTGAGTTAATGGTCTCGATGCTTATCGGACTGTTTCTCACGCTTGGGCTTTTTGCCATGTTTAGTATGTCATCTTCTAATGTTGTGACGACCAGCCAATTCAATCAATTACAAGAAAATGGCCGCATAGCTCTCGCCCTTATGGAAAGGGATATTACCCAGCTTGGTTTTATGGGCGATATAACAGGAACCGATTTTGTGCTTGGCACCAATATGACCTTAAGAGATGGTATTACAAATGACTGCATCGGTGCAGGCGTAAACAACGGTACATTACCAAATACGGAACCTGCGCATTTTAGGCGATTATGGGGATATGAAGCAGGTAAAAGTGCTGAGAGTCTGAGTTGTTTGAATGGGGTAAATGCCAACACGGATGTGATCCAAATAAAAAGGCTGGTTGGGCCGCCTGTCACCAATCCAAACGGTGAACGTTATTATATGGCTGCGACCTCGAGCCAAGCGGTGCTATTTAAAGGGGGGAATCCTCCAAATCCAGCGCTTGAAAACGCACGATTTTGGGAATATCAACATCATATTTATTTTATTAAGAATGATGGTTCAGTGCCGGTATTAAGACGTAAAACCTTAACTAAAAACAATGGTATGAACAATGAAGAACAATTAGTCGAAGGCATTGAGAATATGCGTATTCTCTATGGTTTTGATAATGACGGTGATGATACCGCTGATAGCTTTATGCCTGCGGAAAATGTGACTACATTAATGTGGGATAATGAATTATTTCAACGTTTAGTTGCTGTTAGAGTTTTTTTATTGGTTAGAGCGATAGATGAAGATAAAAGCTATACAAACGATACCACTTACACTTTAGGTGATAAGGAAATTGACGGCTTAAATGATCACTACCGACGAAAAGTGGTTTCAACAACGATGGTGCTTGCCAATCCTGTGTTAATTCGGAATTAGAGGGTAAAGGGATGAAAAAGCAGAAAGGGATAGTACTATTTTTCGCACTTATTGTGCTGCTTTTGATGACAATTATAGGTGTCGCGTTGGCCGTCAATTCAACCCAATCTATGCGTATGTCTGGAGCGGGGGCTGAGCGAATTGAAGCGAAATCAATTGCTGATGGTGGGTTACAACAAGTGATACTCAAATATGAAGGCATGCTATTGGCGAATTTAAATGTTGTTACTACGGAAAAACTTTTTAATGGTACACAGCGACTTACTCCATACCCTCTCACTGGAGTCAGAAACGTAGCCTGTCAGCGAACAGCAAATGCAACAGGGGCTAATTTAGTGAATTGTCGCCGAGTCGAAATTAGCAGCACAAGAACATTTGGTCGAGATGATTTAGGTCAACTAACCGTTGTTGCTGGTGTAGAGCAGCAAGTCTTGCCTTAATAGGATGAATATCATGCTAAACAAATTGCTTATAGGAATATTAACAGTTGTCACCTGCACAGCTGGCTTGACGTTTGCTGATGATACAGAACTCTATTTGGTTGATTCAACTGTTCGAACAGGCAAACGTCCACAGGTGTTATTTATTTTCGATAATTCTGGCAGTATGTCTACTGTGGAAGAGAATGCGGTGACATCTTATTGTTCAGAGGCTGATAGGAGTGCAGGAATTTGTAGTTATCCTGATGGATTTGGAACTTTTTTGGAGGGTTACTCTGGTTATATTAACGATAAGGGAACCTACTGGAATGCGGGGGGGATTGATAATACCAGTAATATGCCTACTCCAGATAAACCTAATGATGGGCGGCGATTCTATAAAGATAATAATAACTGTAATACAGCTGCAAAGGCTTTAGCTTCTAAGGGACGTTATACTGGTTATTTAAGAGAGTTTAGTAGCAGCAGAAACACATGGAATAATCTAGCTGATAATAATGGTTTCAATCAGAATGATATTGTGGATTGCTATGAAGATATTTTAAATGCCGACCCTGTTAATCCGGGTAAATTGAAAGGTAACTCTTTTGCAAATGGTTATCCCATAAACAATAAATCGATGTATACAACTAGTGCTACTGAAGCCGATCGCTTAAATAGTTTGAAAAATACTCAGTTTGGCTCTGGGCAACCAGTGACTCTTTACACGGCTCATTATCTGGTTTGGCATAAATGGGTTACGACAACCAAAGAAGGGCAAGAGAGTGGCGGTGTTGGAACTCGTTTAGATGTTGCAAAAAAAGCATTAATATCCGCTTTAGACTCACTTGCAGTACCAATCGATGCTAGTCTAGCTGTATTTAATCTCAATTTCCCTGATGAGTCTAATGCTGATGGCGGCCGAGTAGTTTATGACTTGGCGGAAATGAATTCTGTGAATAAAACAAGTTTAACCAATTTAATCAAAGGTATGCCAGCCCAAACGAATACACCATTATGTGAAACTCTTTATGAGGCTTACATGTACTTTAGTGGTGGTCCTGTGACTTTTGGAAACAAAGATACTGACTATAAATCTTTAAATTATAAAAAAAATACACCGCCAAGTATTTTGATGGCGGGAAGTTATACAACACCTTTTAAAAAATGTCCTGATACAGCTTATGTTATTTATATTACCGACGGGGCGCCAACAGTTGATAAGTCAGCTGATTTGTTAATTAAAAATTTAACAGCAACAGCTAAAAATAAAGATGCTGATTATAATATATTTAACTTTAAAAACCCCCAGAATCAAAATGATACTAGTTATATGCCAGCTCTAGCTGCCTATATGTACAATAATGATGTCGTTATTGGGAATAAAGATTCAATGGGAGTTGATAACAAGCAAAATATTCGTATTTTTACTATTGGTTTTTCTGACGGTGCAGATGCCGCCGCAGATTTATTAGAGGAAACCGCTTTTAGAGGAGGAAATCCGCGTAATAGTGATGGTGTATCTAAAGGATACTATGTCGCAAAAAATGGTCTTGACTTAGTAACGGCTCTGGACGATGCATTAAAATCGATTTTAACAATTGACTCAACGTTTACATCTCCGAGTATTGCCAGTAATAATTTTGATAAAACTCAAACCTATAATGCCGCATACTATGCTATGTTTCTTCCTGGAAATGGTCCGCGTTGGAGTGGTAACCTTAAAAAACTTAAGGTGAACTCTGCTGGCGAGATTGTCGGTCCTAGTGGTAGCGCTAATGCCATTGATACAAATGGTAATATTTCGATTGACACTTGTACGTATTGGAATGCTTGCTCTGGTGCAAACGATGGTAATAAAGTGCTCTCTGGTGGTGTATTACCAACATTAAGAAGCCAACTTAAAAATCGCAAGATTTATACTAATAGTGATAACAATCTAGTTAATTTAGCAACGTCTTCTTTTGTTTCTAGTTATTCTCAGACTGATTTAGATTGGTTGTATGGTGTTGATGTCGATGATGATGATAATGATGATAGCACTTCAGATCCTAGGGAAGATCTGATGGGCGATCCTCTGCACTCTAAGCCTTTAGCTATTAATTTTGGCACCGCTAACGCTTTGGATGTGAGAATTATCCTGGGCACAAACCAAGGTTTAGTGCATATGTTCAAGGACTCCGATGCGGGAAGTGACGATTATTCAGTTGGTTCTGTTTCTGAATCTTGGGCTTTTATGCCTAATGAACTTTGGAGTAATGTTCCAAAATTGCGAGAAAACCCTGCAACAGGTGTGCACTCTGTTTATGGTATGGATTTATCTCCTGTCGCCTATACGAAAACTAAAGCAGATGGGGAGATTGAAGTCGCATGGGTGTTTTTAGGTATGCGAAGTGGTGGTTCTTCTTATTATGCTTTGGATGTAACTAAGCCTGATTCACCATCCTTAAAATGGGTGATTAATTCCGATTCGAGCAACTTTGAGGATTTAGGACAAACTTGGTCGGAGCCCGTAGTCACATCTTTGAAAGGCATAGCCGATCCCGTACTAATTTTGGGTGGTGGTATGGCATCATCTCAAGGTACTGGCAAATCGGTATATATAGTTAATGCTAAAACTGGAAATTTTATTACAAAATTTACTGATGTAGACATGGGAAGTATAGCTAGTAAAGTCGCCGTATTAGATAGTGATAATGATGGATATACCGACCGAATTTATGCAAGTGATATAGTGGGTAATGTATGGCGTATGGATTTAGCAGGAACAGATACTGCCCAGTGGACATTGTTTAAATTCGCTTCAATTGCTGGGGCTTCACCTGATAATCGAATGTTTTTTACTGGTCCTGTAGTCGCCCAAACCGAATTTAATAATGTACATTCTGATGGTAACGTTCTGAGC
Organism: Shewanella cutis; assembly: GCF_022410515.1. GTDB lineage: Bacteria > Pseudomonadota > Gammaproteobacteria > Enterobacterales > Shewanellaceae > Shewanella > Shewanella cutis. The sequence continues at coordinate 48,317 of NZ_JACSDI010000026.1, forward strand.
TATCAGAAGATTCCCTATGACGCTGTGACTATTGGCTCGGGCAATCGTGATAACCCACTAGGTCTCAGTATTAAAGATAAATTTTATGTATTCCAAGACCGTAACGTTGTTACGCAAAATTTTACTACAAAGCCCGCAACATTGACTTCTACGGATTTGTATGATGTCACAAGTTCAGCACCTAGTAGTAAAGATGGTGATATTGCATTTGGAAAGATGAAAGGCTGGCAGTACAGTTTTACCGCTATTGGAGAAAAGAGTTTATCAGCCTCACTAATTTTTAATGGTAAAGTCTATTTTACCTCTTTTGTACCGCCAACTAATCAATCAGTTGATTTGGATTCTGGCGTGTGTGGTTTTTCTGGACAAGGTCGGTTGTACGTGTTCGATTTACATAAGGGGACTCGTTCTTATAGCCAAGTTTATTACGAGGTGGGTGAGCGGGTACCAGATACCCCACAAATAGTTATTCCTAAGCCTGAAGATGGTGAAAAAGCTGAGGCGTATATTATTGGTGTGGGAAAAGGGGAGTGTGATAATGGTAAATGTAAAGGTACCATTGGATTAGGTGGTGGTTTAAATACCAATAAAATTTATTACCATATAGATGAATAAGTATTTTATATGAAGATTAAAGATAAAGGTTTTACCTTAATTGAGGTGATGATAGTTGTTGTCATTATTGGAATTCTATCGGCAATAGCCTATCCCTCTTATACTCGTTATGTTGCTCAGAGTACGAGGGCTGAGGGATTGTCTGCGTTAATGAAATTAGCCAATCTACAAGAGCAGTATTATTTAGATAATCGTAAGTATGCTGCTGATTTGACTAAAATTATAGATGCAGATCCATATATTACTGAAAACGGTAATTACTCAGTGACATCAAGTGGTACTTCATCATTTACTCTAAAAGCGGTCGCAAAAGGGATACAGGCAAGCCGAGATTCTTCTTGTACTCCTTTGACCATCACTGATACAGGGGCTAAAGGCCCAAGTGCGGAGTGTTGGAAATGAAATTAGTCATTCTCTCCACGATTTTGGTTTTGACATCGAGCAATCTTTGGGCAGATACCATTAATTCACAGACAGAACAGGATTTTAAATGTTTTATTATGTTTAAAAATAATGCTGAAATTGCTTTTTACCGTTGGAAAACGAGTGAAATGCCATTAAGAATGGCAAATCTTGTAGGGACTCGTCGTCAGTCGAATGATGGTAAAAAGTCTTACATCAATGCAGTAGAAGAATGTGTTGAGCTTAACGCATTTTTCAGTAGCAGCAAGGCTCAAGCATTGGATAAGTTAACTCCAAGATAAACACGTTTAGTGAATAATTTAAAGCTAAATTAAAACTATATAAAAAAGGTAATACTTTTTAAAAGTAACTTAAAATTATCAAATCGTTCCATTTCATCAGGAATTTTGACTGATACTGAGGTGATAATATATCTGTGCTTGTCCGTTATTTATGAACAGCTTTGATTATCACTTTCCTCTTTAATCAAACCTGATGTGCTAATTTTAATGCTTTTAGAACCGTCACTTTCTCCGCTAGGACAATATATAATTGATGTCTCAGTAGAAACTAAGCCATCAGGAGTAAAGTTCACGGTTTTATCTGTTGGGCCAGTTAATGAGATAGTGTCTTTAGAGTTAAACCCCTCTATTACCTTAAGGACTTTTTTGGCGCCATTATTCTCAATATACACACTAAACCCTTTAGTCCAGTCATTACCACAGGGCGTTGCTGCATAGGGGCATACTGTGACAGTAGCACCGTAATTCACTGCTTGATTTCGAGCAAAGGCAAAGAGATCATTGATTTTTTGCATTTCATTTGCACTGCGAGTCGCTTCATAGATTGCAGTGAATGATGGGACGCCAATAGAAAGGAGCAAAGCTGCAATCGCGATGGTAACCATCAGTTCAACTAAAGTAAAACCTTTTGAGATAGTAAACATTACACAATCCTCGCTTTAATTCGCTTAAGTATATGCGAGAGAGTCTTTAAGATCAGTAACTATCTAAGTTATTCAATATAACCAATAAGTTGATTGGCATGACTGTTTATAATTGGAGCTGCCAATAGGCAGGGTTTAAAATGGTTCTTACTTTTTGTTGAGCGATTTATATACAGAA
>NZ_JACSDI010000027.1 GCF_022410515.1 Shewanella cutis
GAACTCATCAGCAACATCGCTATACCAGTCTGGTGAGGAAAACGATTGGCTACCCGCTATCGCGGAGTCTATCCATTGTTGGCTTGCTGAGGCATAGAGGTGCAATTGCTCAGAGAGTTGCATTCCCAGCTGCAGGTCATAACCATAATCGGTTGATTCAGTGAGGCCTATAATGGTTTTAGCGTAATCATCCTTGGCATAATATCCATTTAAATCAATAGTCAACCACGAAAGTGGTACATAATTCACCTTCAGATCAACCGCCTGACGCTCACGGTCTGCGAGATAAAACTTACGCAATAGTGGATTTTCTTCAATCGAGGTATTTTCGACAGCGTTGTAGACCGAGCCGCTGCGGTTCTCATAGCGCCCACCAAAATCAATCACAGTGTTTGCCAAGGATCTGATATTCAGCTTGGCCCAAAATGCGTCATCATGGGTTTGTTCTCGCTCAAGGTAACTGCGTTCTACCTCTTTACGGTCGTAGCCTCCCATGAGGTGATACTCACTGTTAAAACGGTAACTGCTGTGGAGTTTGTATGTCAGCCTTTCGATGTCCATGAGGACATTTTGCTTAAACGCACCACTGACATTATCAAACTCTAATTGCGCAAACTCCCATACAGAGCTTTTATTATCGCGTTCGCTATAGTCAACCTGACCGTTAACACGCCATCGCGGGCTTAACATATTGCTGAAGCCAATCCGCGCATCTAAGGTATCAACCTGACCATCCCAGCTTTGTAACGGATTACCACTGACTTGGATTAAATCGCCATCTTGAAGCATCCGTCCAGCGGCGAGACGGCCATTGACGTTGCCACGTCCAAGCATGTATTGCCCAGATAACGAGACTTGATGGGCATCATTATCAGGCGTAGCAGCATACACATCGGGCGAATAAGGTAAGCTTAAGTTATTAATATTATTTCGGTAAAAACTGCCATGGTAAGCCAGCTCGCTTAACCAATTTTCACCCGAAATATTAAGGCCCGCATTGAGGTTTTCAGTGTTAGCATCAACAGGCAGTGCAAAGTTAACAGGGCGAGGAGTTACTAAACTACTGCGACGATTACCCGTTTTTTGTTCGTGGTCGTAGTTAATAAACGCCTGCATGACGCCATATTGCGCGGCTAATCCCAAGCCCACCTTTTCGCGTTCCAGCTGTAAATCGACATCTCGAGTCGCAGTGTCTGGCAAAAGTAGGCCATTGTTGTGCCACAACTGCGTTTGCGCTCGGCTGTCGTATCGAGTTAATAATTGATAATCAAGGTTCAGGGCATACTGTCCAGACCGACCCGCATCAAGGTGGGCATAGCTGTTCTCTAGTCCCAATTGATATGCTTGAACATTAGCTTCATAACCCGCATTGCGATAACCTACGTCCGCATCCATAGCCGCGCGCAATCCATCGCTGGCATCGCCAAAGGCATTCCCCGCATGAATATCATCATTCTCGGCCCAGCCTGCACTTAACTGCAGCTCAGCTTGATAACGCTTCTCTCCTATGCAGCTTTTACACTGATAAGCATCCAACTTTAGCCCTTGCAGATTAGCTTTGTGCACAGAAAAGTCTGCAGCACTCACACCACTGGTAGCAGCAAGCAATCCCAAGGTAATGATATTAAGTTTAAAAGACATGGCAGACTCCTTAATCAACGGGCAAAATTGCTGCCGCTAGGGTGGTTGGAGCCATGGATTTGGCTATGACAATTGAGGCATCCCATACCAGCACCAAACGCGTCAGAACCTGGTTGAGTGACCACCCGACTAGCATGTCCATCATCGGCATGACATTGTTGGCATAGTTGAGGGACGCGTTGCTTGACGAGCGCGTCATTCACACTGCCGTGGGGATTGTGGCAAGTGGAGCAGTTTTCAGTCACAGGAGCATGTTCCCACAGGAAAGGACCGCGTTTTTCCGCATGGCAGCTATAGCAAGTGTCATTAACTGAGGTCTTTTTTAAGGCACTCTCATTAAATGAACCGTGGGGGTTATGACAATCGATGCAGGTCATGTCATTCCACTTTAATGGATGAGATGAACGCTTATTCATATCGGATTTCTGCCGAGTATGACAAGAAGTGCACACTTGGCTCACCTGTTGCTTTTGCAGTACCGGATCTTTAGCTGCATGGACTTTATGGCAATCCGCACAGGCTATTTCTTCCATGTTATGTAAGCTGCTATGCCAGCCACTTTGCTCAGTTTTTTGATGGCAACCTAAACAAACGGTATTTTGGCTCGGTGCTGACAATGGACTGTCAGAACCAAAGCTAATCATTGGCTCCTTGCCTCCTTGATTGTGCTGTCCGAGTGGCCCATGGCATGCCTCGCATTGCAATCCTGCCATTGGGGATTTGCTATTATTGATATCGCCATGCACCCCATCAAAAATAGCCATAACGGTGTTATTTTTACGATGGCACATTAAACAAGTATCTGCGCCTTTAGCGGAATATTTACCTTCAGCAAACTTATCTGTGAGTACCTTTTCTATTTGTTCTCCCGTTTCATGAGTTGATGGAATATCTTGCGCTTTAACAGATGGAGATAATATAAGGAACAGGCTCGCCCCCATTATCAGAGTTTTAATTTTACGCCATCTCATATTTAATGCCTTATGGTTAACATGACTTAGCAATGAAAAATCCATAACCATAATAACCACAAAACAACAAAGGTTAACGATTGTTAACAATGAATGAGCAACAAACCTATTTACAGCTAAAAAACACTAAAAACACGCTTTAAATCACGGAATTCAATAAAAGAAAATCATTCTCACAAACAATATAACATGCTGAAAAACATTAAAATAAAATAACTACCAACAACTAGCAAGTTAAGGAAATGTTTGTAAATTGTTCCGCCTTAGGCGGAAAATTAGTCAACACTAATTATAACTAGCTCACAGATTTATACTTTCAAATTTCTAAATTTTAAATTTCACAAACCGAATCAGAAATAAAACGCAAAACCTCACTTTTAATCAACGGGGGAATGGCATCAATATTACGCTTAAGGTGAATCATAGAATATGTTGGCTTATGCATTGCCTCATGTAACCTTTGGTATTCACAATTTGCTAATTTTTCAACCCTAAGTGAAGGGACCTTGGCGATGAAAGCGGCGGCACTATTAGGTCCAATAAAGCTGATCGTATTTTCAGACATCAACGCTTCAATCATAGAGGCTAAGTTTTGTGTTTTAAAAAAGACATTTAAAGCAAGTCCGCGCTGCTCACAGTAGACCTCGAAGGGATCTTTTTCATCATTAAAACCAGAAACTTGAGTAACAACAAATGGATATTTCGCAATATTATCGAGCGAAATGCTTTCTTGCCAAATGGCACTAGCTGCAGCTGAAACGACATAGACATGTTCACCCACACTAATGGGTTCAACATGCAGTAAATTTGAATATTTTGGATTACAATCCATGGTTTGTGTACAGGCACGATTAGTAATTGCAATACATATTTCACCATTGATGACTTTTGTACAGATTTCCCTATGTGAGGAAATGACTTTTAAACTGATATCCCAACCCGCTTGCTTTATAACACGGGTTAGATGTTCAGGAAGTCCTACGCACAGCGTTGCAGGCACAGCAATAACACACTCTTTCTTTACCTCAAGTTCATGCCTGTTGGCGCTTAAACTTTCAATCAGCTCTATAATCTCACAAATTTTAGGATAAATTTCTTTCGCTTTCTTTGTTGGAATAAAGTGAGTTTTTCTCCTAATAAAAAGCGAGTCATTATAGACTTCTCTCATTTCGGCAATATAGCGACTCACTTTTGATGGTGAGACAGAATGTTGTTGCGACACAAATGTTGCACTACCACTATCATAAAGAGATTTAAATATGTAAAAAATTCTTACATCGCAATCTTGCATATAAAAAGCCTCATTATTGGTTAATTTACAAAATGATAAACCATCTAGATTACTTAAATCTGAAAATGAATATTTCACAAATAGAAAGTTATGCGTAATGACTCATTTATGAGCACTAAGACTAAGCCATTTATTTATTAATGCATACAATCTAAAAAAACATACAAGGCAGAATATCATGGCGCGTATCTTATTATCAGTAATTCTATTTTGCTTGCTGTCAAATGTCGTCTATGCCATTGATGGCTGTAATGGCTGCCATGATGAAAAATGGCAATCCACTCCAGCACATATATGGATTGAAACAGAGCATCATATCGATATTGTTGCTTGTCCTGATTGCCATCAATGGAAAGAGGGCAATGATTTACCTCCTGTATTACCGAGCCAAGAAACGCTTCAAAAAGAATGCGGCCAGTGTCATGCCACTCCTGACAACTTACCCGCGATGATGCATATGCAACAATATCAACAATTAAAATAAACCTGTTCCCTGCGGGGTTCGCATCCTCATCAGTGCGGGCCCCTTTTTCTTTTGTTCAAAATACACTCGGGGCACGCCATTAACTCAATAACATAATGCCTAACCTGTCCTCCCTTTTGTTAAGCCAGGCATACATCTTAATCGCCAAACACGTTACACTAAGCCCATCTTTATCTTGATCGATCTTGCTATGCGAACCGAAAACACAGCCACACTTAATCTCATGTGGGGCGCACTTATTCTGGAAGAATTAGCACGTCTTGGTGTGCAGCATGTCTGCATGGCACCAGGGTCACGCTCAACCCCGTTAACTCTCGCTGCGGCAAAGCAAACTAAACTGAAACGTCATTTGCATTTCGATGAGCGCGGCTTAGGTTTTATGGCGCTAGGATTAGCCAAAGCCAGCTCTGCGCCCGTGGCCATTATTACCACCTCAGGCACGGCCGTCGCTAATCTTTATCCTGCGGTAGTCGAAGCGTGGCTCACCCATGTACCTTTAATTATCCTCAGTGGGGACAGACCGCCAGAATTACTCGGTTGCGGCGCCAATCAAGCGATTGTTCAACCAGCAATTTTTGCCAATTACGCTCAGCAGGTAAACCTGCCGACGCCAGATGTACACATTGCGCCGCAGATGCTACTCACTACGCTTGATGAGGCGGTGGCCAATCAAACACGCCCAGTGCATATCAACTGTATGTACCGCGAGCCGCTGTATCCGAGTGAATTAACAGGCACGATTCTCGATAGCGAATCGCCTTACCTCAAGCCGCTACAAACCTGGCTGCAGCAAGCACGCCCTTACACTCACTATGGCAAGCGTGAACAATTGAGCCGCCCGAGTGAAGATGCCATTATGCGCTTCGTCCACGGCAAGGGGGTGATCATCGCGGGCACGCTAACACCAGAGCAAGATCCGCAGCAACTCATTGCGCTATCGCAAAAAATTGGCTGGCCACTACTGACCGATGCTCAGTCCCAACTGCGACAACACCCCGCAGCGATTGGCAATATTGACCAATTGCTCCAGCATCCCAAGGCGCGCAATCTGTTGCAAGAGGCAGATCGCGTGTTGGTATTTGGCGGGCGTTTATTGTCGAAACGGTTGATTGCTTACCTTGCCGAGCAAAATTGGCACAGTTACTGGCAAGTGCTGCCGCAGCAAGATAGGCTCGACCCAAGCCATAATGCTAAACACATCTGGCACGCCAACGCCGCCCAATTTGCTCAACTTAATTGGTATCGCTCTTCATCGGCGAATTGGGCTAACACCCTAATCACCTATAACGATGAATTGCATCACTTATTTGTGCGTAATATCGATCAAGGTGAGTTTGGTGAAGCTCAGGTTATCCGCGCAATTGCCAATACGCGGCCGCTGGAGCAGCAATTGTTTATCGGCAATAGCCTGCCAGTACGGTTATACGATATGTACGCGCCAGTGAGCTGCTGCACTGCCACCACTTATACTAATCGCGGCGCTTCGGGGATCGATGGCTTACTGGCCACCGCCTGCGGTATTGCAGCGCACCAAGGTAAACCGACCAGCTTGATTATTGGGGATTTATCCCAGTTGCATGATCTCAATTCCTTTGCCATCGCCCGCAGTTTAACCAGTCCTCTGGTGATTATTATCCTCAACAACGATGGCGGTAATATCTTTAATCTTTTGCCCGTCCCCAATGAGGAGCTGCGCAGCGACTACTATCGGTTAAGCCATGGTTTAGAGTTTGGTTATGCCGCCGCTATGTTTAATTTGCCTTATAATCAAGTGGATAACTTAGCTGATTTTCAAACCTGTTATAACGAAGCGCTGGATTATCAGGGCGCATCTGTCATCGAAGTCAGTGTTAGCCAACATCAAGCCAGCGATCAAATCGCCGCGATCAATCTGTGGGTGAAACAAAGCTAATGCCAACGGTGGCCCGTTACGGAGAAACATCGCAGCCAAACTTGGTCCTGATCCATGGTTTTTTAGGATCTAAGGCCGATTGGCTGCCGCTGATCCCTCAACTCAGCCAGCACTTTCACTGCATCTGCCTCGATTTACCCGGCCACGGCGACAATCAACCAGAAATCGCATCGACGCTCACTAATGGCTTCGACTTTTGTGTCCAAGACATTATCAGCCGCTTCGATCGCCTCGGCATTGAAGCATTTTACCTCTATGGGTATTCCCTCGGAGGCCGGATTGCCTTACATCTTGCCAAGGCTTATCCCAATCGCGTGTTAAGTTTATGGCTAGAATCCTGTCATCCCGGGCTGACGAATACCGAGGAACAAGCCGCGCGCAGTAAGAATGACCAACTGTGGGCCAAACGGCTACAAAGCTTAAGTAGCAGGGATTTTTTGCAGCTTTGGTATCAACAGGCCGTCTTTGCCGATATGCCAGACAATGCGCGCAATACCTTGATAGCACAGCGCGCAGCGCAGCTCGACCAACATCCCAAACACATACTCAAGCAAATCTTTTTGGCGACCTCACTTGCCCGCCAAGCTTCACTTTGGGATCTACCTGCAAGCCTTGCCTGCGAATGCCATTTTTTTGCCGGCAGCCAGGATGCTAAATTCACCGCGATCGCAAAGGACTGGCAAGCACAACAACCCATCGTCTTGCATCAAATTGAACAGGCGGGGCATAACATACATCAAGCCAATCCTGCGGGATTACTCGCCTGTATAAGAAGTTTGTTCGTCGAGCGCTTACCACAAATACACACGCAAACGGACTGCCTTTAAATCGATAAAGCGTTAAGGAAAATATGATCTTAACTTCACTTAGCTTGTATTTATATCGCCTGCCCTTAGACCGCTTTTTGCCAGTGGGTAAACAACGCATTGACCACAGAACGGGCTTGGTGTTGCAAGCCAAGGCCACTGCTGACGATGAAGTTTGCGACACCGAAAAATTCAACATTGAAGTGGCTGACAGCGAAGTGACTGAGGGTGAAGTGAAGGAGTCCAATGTTGAAATCGCGCCACTCTCAGGATTTGATATCGACCAGCAGCCATTGTCCGGTTTTAGCCGCGAAAGCCTAGATGAAGTACAGCAAGCCTTAACGACATTATTACCCAAGCTTCAAGGCCAGCATATTGATAGCTTGCTTGAGCAGGCCGAAGCGAGTCCCTATCCGTCCATTGCCTTTGGCCTAAGCCTGCTACATGCCAAACTGAGCGGAAAACTCAATGCGCTGCGCCCACTCACCACCGCTGTACCTTTAATTTATCAACCGATTGATGCGCCCAAAGCTGAATTGATGGCTAAAATCGCCAAGCTCGATAGCAGCGTGCACTCAGTCAAAGTGAAAGTCGCACAAACCTCCATGGAAGATGAATTGAGTTTGATTTATGGCATCTTAAGCCAAAGGCCGGATCTCAGGTTGCGCTTAGATGCCAATCGCGGGTTTAGCCTAGAACAGGCCCTCGACTTTGCCGCCTGCTTGCCACTGGATAGCATTGAATATATTGAAGAACCTTGCCAACAGCCGCAGGAAAATCAAACCCTGTATCGCGCTATTCCACTGCCTTACGCCTTTGATGAATCCCTCAATGACCCGGATTATCAATTTGTGAGGCATGAGGGATTAACGGCATTAGTCATCAAACCCATGCTACTGGGCAGTATTGAAAAACTTCAGCGTCTTATCGACGAGGCCCACAGCCATGGCGTACGCTGCATCTTAAGCTCAAGCCTTGAGAGTAGTTTAGGCATCAATGATTTAGCCCATTTAGCCGCCATACTAACGCCCGATGAAATCCCAGGGCTCGATACGTTAGCCGCCTTTAGCCAAGACTTAATCGTACCAAGCGGCAAGCCACAATGCTTGAAGCCTCATCAACTTAAGCTTGTCGTCAGTACGCAGCAGGATTAATTGCAAATGTCCGAATCTAACGCATTAGCATCAGCCAAATCCATTTTACAACTGCGTATCTCGCCATTACATAACGCCGCGCTCACCTCGCCCACACAAACGGCGGTTAAGTGCAATGGGCAAGACATCAGCTACGCCCGCTTAAGCCATATGGTGCTGGACTTGGGTGAACAGCTCACACGCATCGGTGTTGGCCAAGGGCAACCACTTGCGTGTATCAGCCGTAATAATCTAGAGATGATTTGCCAATATTGGGCCTGCGTGGATATTGGCGCAATCTTCTTTCCTATTTCACCACGTTTTCCGCTGGCGCAAATTCAAGGGCTTATCGATAGCCACCAGATCCCCTTTTATTGGAGCGAAGCGGAGTTGGCCTTGTCAGGCAGTCATCAACTCACGCTGGATTTTAGTCTCGATGTGAGCCCAACCAGTGAGCAAGCCGCGATAGCTTTTGATATTTATCGCCCAAGCAATGTGATTTTAACCTCTGGCTCCAGCGGTTTTCCTAAGGCGGCCATGCACAATCTTGCGAATCACATTGCCAATGCCGAGGGTGCTCGCAGTCTTATTCCGCTAGTCACAGGTGATGCTTGGTTATTGTCGTTACCCCTGTTTCATATTGGCGGCCTCGCCATTCTCAACCGCTGCGCCTTAGTGGCGGCGACGGTAGTGCTGCCGGATCCCGCTCTCCCGCTGCAGGCGCAAATCGAGCGCGACGGCTTAACCCATGCTTCCCTCGTGCCGACACAGTTACTCCACTTGCTAACAGACAAACAGGCTTCGCTCAGTACTATTAAAGCCCTACTACTCGGTGGCGGTGCAATTTCTATCGATTTACTTAAGCAGCTCGAACAGCGGCATATTGCCAGCTTTACCAGCTATGGCATGACGGAGATGGGCTCGCAAATTACCACAGGCCCAACGCTAAGCGATGGCAGCAGTGGCAAATTACTCCCACGACGTGAGCTCAAAATTATCGATGGGGTGATTTGGGTGCGGGGAGATTGCCTATTTATGGGTTATCTCACGGATAAGGGCATTGAAAAACCACTTGATGCCGACGGTTGGTTTTATACCAAAGACCGAGGCGAATGGGACGAAAACGGCAATCTCCGCATTCTTGGCCGCGTCGATAATATGTTTATTAGCGGCGGCGAAAACATTCAGCCAGAAGAGATTGAAGCGGCACTCAAACTGCATCCATTAATAGATGAAGCAATCGTCTTCCCTCAGCCTGATACCACCTTCGGTCAGCTCCCCGCCGCCATTATTCGTGGTGATATTCTCCGCAGTGGAACTGCCAACAACACAAGCCAAGAGATAAGCGCAATAGAGGCGGAGCTTGAAGTCTTTCTCGCCGATAAAATCGCCCGCTTTAAACGACCACGCCGCTATTACCCCTGGCCTGAAAGCCATGAACAAACAAGCTTGAAAGTCAATCGATCGCTAATTGTTAAACTCGCTACATCGTAACCTAGAGCAAAGCGTGAAACTGGCATGGAAAATGTGAACCTAAGTAGAGGTGTGACACTTAAAGGCTAGTAGAACTAGGTACTTAGCCTAATACAGTCATCCATTTCTCTATCGAAAGGGAAAAAACGTTGTATAAAGGTATGCTCGTCTATGGGACGGGAGAAACAAAAGCCCTGACCAACAGTACAACCCAGTTGTTGCAATATGGCCAACTGAGAGTTTGTTTCGATTCCCTCGATCACTAACTCCATATCAAGTGCCTGAGATAAAGCAATAACACTCGAAATTGCAGCCTGACATCTTGGTTCAGTACCTAATTCTTTAACAAAACAACCATCTAACTTAATTTGCGAAAATGGTAATTCACATAATCTCGCGAGAGAAGAATGAGCCGCGCCAAAATCATCTATTGCAAGCTCAAAGCCCTGCATACGTAACCTGATCAGATTTTCCATATTCACCGCTGGGGCAGAAAGCAAACCAGTCTCAGTAATCTCTAGCGTGATACAGCGTGGGGGAATATTAAACCGCTTCACAATATCTACAATACGATAAACTAATTTGGTTGAATTGAGCTGAGAGATATCGAGATTATAAGCAAGCGATATCTGGTGGTTTTGGTTTAACAACTCTTGCTGTAATTGGCATCCTTGCTCGAATAACTGCAAAAACAACTCATCAAGTAGTCCATGACCAATCAATGGCTCAATAAACACGACAGGACTAAGCGTGCCGAGCTCGGGATGGATCCACCTCGCTAACACTTCAACACCCGCGAGACTAAAATCAGCCACATCGAATTTTGGCTGATAAAACCCCACAAACTGATGCTGTTCAAGTGCCAACTGAAAATCAAGTAATGTGAAATCTTTCGGTCTTATTTCAACTCGAGAAGGGGGGGATACCTCGCGATTTTGAGTAGAAAAATCGGCAAATCTATCTAACATTTCTTTCAAGTTATCAACGGAAGGAGTTTTGCTCAAATCACCAAGATACTCAAAATGAAGCATTTTTATCATCTGAGATACAGCTCGTCTTAGTTCCATATCAATACAACTATATAAAGCGACAGCATTAATTCGGTATTTAGCCTTAGCCTTACGTAAAAACGACAAGCCATCGGTTCCAGCCATCATCAAATCACAAATGACAATATCGGCACTTTTATGAACATCGAGCCAAGCTAAAGCATCCTGAGCGCAACCGAATGCGAATACCTCAACATCAGTAAACGACGCTAAGTTGTATTCAAGCACGGCACGCTGAAAGGGATGATCTTCTAAGACTATTATTCGAATTTTACTCATAAAAAAACCTCGGCTTGATATGGAAGCCAGTTTCATAACTTTGCAGTTACAGCAATTTACACATTACAGAAACAGTTTTTAGGTATAAACTTAAAAAGTGCAGGTCTGAAACGAATTGATACAATAAAGACAATCATTGTCAGAATGTTGAAATCATTCGCCATTATATCAAAATTTTTAAGATAATACGATCAAATGAGAAATAATATCACCGTTTAATACGTAGGAAAAATCCCAAACTCCCTAGACCTTTCCACAAGAAAGTCTATAGAGGATAAAATACGTACACCTATGATTAAGGAGTTTTATTAATGAAGAAAAAAATACTAGTTGTTGATGACCACCCAGTTGTACTATTGGCATTGAAAATAATTCTTGAACAACACAATTTTGAAGTCATTGGTGAAACAAACAACGGTGTTGATGCACTAAGATTGATAAGAGAGCTTAAGCCTGATGCTATTATTTTAGACATAGGCATACCACAACTTGATGGACTGGAGGTGATTGATAGAACACAAAAATTTAATAACCCACCACCTATTCTTGTGTTAACAGCACAACCTTCAGAGCATTTTGTAACACGATGCATTAAAGCAGGTGCGGCCGGTTATGTTTCAAAATTAAAAGACTTAACAGACGTCATAAGTGCATTAAATGCAATATTAACAGGGCACTCTTATTTTCCAATCATGATCAAAAATAATTTAATTACAAGTGGAACTCAGGAAGAAATAGAATTAATAAAAAAACTCTCAACAAGAGAAATGGTTGTTTTACAACAACTAGCTACAGGATTATCAAACAAAGAAATAGCTGATAAAATGTTACTTAGCAATAAAACTATAAGCACATATAAGACAAGGCTTTTAGAAAAATTAAATGCTAAAACTTTGGTTGACATTATAGAAATAGCAAAGAGAAATAATTTATCATGAGAAGTTTTATTTTATTCAAAATAATCTATGTTTTAGCTATTTACCTCTTAGTTTTGTCACCCTCAGTTGGACTAGCGCACAATAAAAACACATACATATTAAAAGGGCATCCGAATTTGGAAGCCACCAAATTAGAAATAACACCAGCAGAAGAAATTTACTTACAGAGTTTTAAAGAATTGAAGGTTGCTATAACCGAACCAAATTTTCACCCTTATGACTTTATTGATAATGAAAGTTTTTTTTATCAAGGAATTAGTGCGGATTACCTAAACCTAATTAAGGAGTCGCTAAACCTTAATATTAAGATTATACGCTTTGAAAAAAGAGAGGATGCGATTAATGCTGTGAAAACAGGCGAAGCTGATATATTAACTACAGCGAATAGTTATGAAAATAACAATGGACTACAGTTATCAATTCCTTATCTCACTGATCGACCAGCACTGTTTAAAAATGTTTCTTTAAACTCTGAAATAAAAACGATCTCAATGGCATATGATTACTTAGCTAATTCAGCTGTGCAAAAATATTTTCCTGACAAGACAATTGTTAACTATCCTAGCAAACAAGCTGCTGTTGCCGCGGCAGCATTTGGCAAAGCTGATGCGGTAATAATTGACCTATTATCAGCAAATTACATGATAAACAACACATTTTATAAAAAACTACAACTAGATTCTTACATAGACATTGACTCTAAAGGAATAGCGTTTGCTTCAATTCAGAAACATCATCAGCTGCTTGACATATTGAATAAAGCAATAGAAAACATATCAAAAGAGAAGAGTAGATTAGTAAGGGAACGTTGGAGCGGGGGGGGGAATGTAATACCAGAACGAAATGAGCTGCCAGAGTTTAATAAAGAGGAAAAAGATTGGATAGAGAAAAACAAGAAAATATTTGTTGTAATAAATGAGTACATGGCTCCTTTATCATATGTTAATAGTAACGGGGTGCCGGCTGGTTATGCAATCGAAATTTTAGATTTAATCCGTCTATATACTGGCTTAAATATTGAATATGTAACCACGAAAAGTTTTAAAGAGCAGAAAAATATGGTATTAAAAAGCAAAGAACCATATATTACAGTTCTATCACCAAGTAAAAGCAGAGCAAATCTATTTAATTTCTCATCAGAATTTTCTAGCTCGCCTTACATTATTGTTCAAAGGAAAAATGCACAAAGCATCAATAATCCAACTATTGCAATTCCAAATGGGCATGCTATAGAAGATTATGTGAAAAATAGTTTTCTTTTTAAAGACATAAAACTTAAACCAAATTTTATAGAATCGTTGGATTCTGTAAAAAACAATGAGGCAGACTATACAATTATACCTCTCAACATTGCTGACTATTACAACCAAAGTTACTTTTCAGATTTTCTAGAGATAAAAGATTTTGCAAAAAACATACCTAATGCATCAGCTAATTTTAGCTTAAAAAAAAATGACAAAATCTTATTAAGCATAATAAACAAAGCGTTACTTTCAATTCCACCAAATGAACTACAAATTCTAGAAAACTATTGGCGAAGCAACTCAATACCTGCCAAACAAACTTGGAAGGATTATCGTTATACTATATACACAATTTCAATATTTTCATTACTATTAGTTTTTGTATCAGTAGCATGGGTAATCTACACAAGAAAGCACTATTTACAAAGACTTAATGCCGCTCAACAACTTGATAAACAACTTTTATTCATGCAGCAGATTGTCGATGCAATACCGCATCCAATCTATGCGAGAGATAAAAACTTATCACTTGTATTATGCAATGAAAGTTACGCATCTATATTCAATTCTACTCGAGATGAACTACTTAACAGCTCAGCAAAGATCAATGATCTAAGGATAAATGACAGGGTAAACATTGAACAGGAATACATTGATTGTCTGAACACTGGGAAAGCCCGTTTCCAAGATAGAAATATGATAATTAACAACGCAGAATTTACTACCTATAATTGGATAAAACCTTATTGTGACCTGCAAAACAATATAGAGGGTATTGTAGGTGGCTGGATAGACATAAGCGAAAGAATTAAATTACTGGAAGACCTTAAACATGCAAAAAATCTAGCTGAAAGTGCAAGTGCTGCAAAAAGTACTTTCTTAGCAACAATGAGTCATGAAATTAGAACCCCGATGAATGCAATAATAGGAATGCTGGAGCTAGCGTTGAAAAGTTCAAAGTTGCCAATCTCAGAATTAAATACAATAAAAGTTGCTTACGATTCCGCAAATGGCTTACTTGAACTTATTGGTGATATTCTTGATATAGCCCGTATTGAGGCTGGCCAATTAACATTATCACCAGTAAGAACCAATTTAAAATCAATCGTAGCTTCCGTGGTTAGAGTTTTTGAAGGACTAGCACATCAGAAAGGGTTAACATTAGAACTCAATTTTGATACTCATATTAATAAAGATGTTCTAGTAGATCCAATGAGGATAAAGCAAATACTATCAAATTTAATCGGTAATGCTATTAAATTTACCAATGAAGGTAACGTTAAAATAACAGTTAACTCCAAAAATAATAATGATAAATGCTGTTTTTTCTTCACGGTCACTGACACAGGCATAGGTATCTCACAAGAAGATCAATTAAAAATTTTTACCGCCTTCTCACAGGGTAATGATTCGCATAAAAATTATGGTGGGACAGGATTAGGATTAATGATTAGCAGGTCATTGTGCGAGATGATGGGGGGGACATTAAAATTAAAAAGTGAACTAAATGCAGGAACTGAAGTTAGAATGGAGTTATGTCTGACTTTACTAGAAGACGCAACTGAACTAATAGAAAAGCAGCTAACAACTAATCTAAATCTAGAACAATGCTTTAACATACTTGTTGTTGATGATCACCCCGCGAATAGATTACTACTAGCTCAGCAATTACGATTTTTAGGGCACAATGTTACTGATTCTGATAATGGTAAATCAGCAATTAAATTATTTAAGGATAATGAGTTTCAGTTCATTATCACAGACTGCAACATGCCAGAAATGAACGGTTATGAGTTAAGTAAAAACATTAGAAAACTTGAAAAACATATTAAATCTAAATCGAGTATAATTATCGGATATACTGCAAATGCTCAAAAAGAGATCATGGATGCATGTATAGCGGCAGGTATGAATGACTGTTTATTTAAACCGATTAGTTTACAAGAATTAAATAATACCTTAATAAAATACAGTAGAACATTAGGTAAATCAAATATAGACTTAAGTTTCACGCCTGAAGTAGTTCAACATTTAACTGGTAACGATGATGCATTAACTTTAAAACTATTGTTGGAGCTAATAAAAAGCAATAAATCCGATAGAGACATTTTAATTCAAGCAAGAAAAAATTCAGAACATCAAAAAATCAGAGATATTACACACAAGATTAAAGGTGCGGCAAAAATTATTGATGCTAGAGACTTGGTTATGTGTTGTGAAAAAATCGAAGGTTCAAGCAATCAATCAATAGAGAAAGATATAACTCCATTATTAAATGCATTAGATAAGTTAGATAATGAAATAGCAAGCTATGTAAAGAATAACGGGGCTGTATTATAGAGACTATAAAATTTTCTGTGTAAGTGGCTGTAGATTATAACTATACACGGTCACTGTACATGATCATAAACTGCGTCATCGGGTGATTACCATAGAGCGCATCTTCCTTGGCGCCATCACTTAGGTTGTACCAGTGCTGCATGCATGGATACGCAACATGGTTTCTAATGGATAAGGGCGGTGGCCATTGCCTGCTTTAGGGTAAACAGGTTCGATAACAGCAAGGAGTTTTGCCCAAGGAAGAATCACATTCATCCGAGACAGGAAGATTTCTTTACGAGTCTGACGGCGCTTACTGGAGAGTTCGCTATCGGCAAATGTGAGTTGATGTTCATAAGCGGAGCTGTTCCTTGGCCAACTGGATGAGTACATGATCTCACATCGGGGACTTACTCTCACCCACCTTAGTTATTATGGTGTTAATAGCACCATTATCATCAATATAATCGAATGTTACCGTGGCAATATTTTTATTAAATGCCTTTTCATGAATAGAAATGTCAAATTCTTTGCTGGAATACGGAGCTATTGTTTCAGGGAAAAATTCAAATTCATGAGAACCATCTGAAATTAAAACCCTATCGTAAACAATAAAAAAAGGAGAATCATTTTTTACATTTAAAGCTTCATCAGCTATTGAAAAATATTGCTTTTCAAACCTAACTTTCTCTTGTGAATGTAAAACTCTCGGCCTGACAAACACTTTAACTTGTGTCCTTATAGTAAAGACAATTACCTGACTGTTTAAGTCAGTAATTTCAGAATTATACTCTTGGGGAATTTCATAAATATTTAACCAATATAACTCCTCATAAGCATTTGTATTTTCTAAATTATTCATCACACGAATATTTTTAACTTCACCTGCAGCTAATTTTATCATTGGTGGAACAACAAAAAGAGGAGCCGTTGTATTTTCAGGATTAGAATCGATTTTTCCATCATCTATCCAAAGCTGAATAATGACTGGATAATCATTATCATTGTTCAGAAATGCAGTTTGCTCAGCCTGGTCATCATAGAAAACAATTCTAGTTCTATCAATAACAACACTTGCTCTCGTATCTATACAGATAATTGCAAAGCAGAATATCAGGACTCTTGTAAACACAATATATAAATTTACTTTTATCATTGAACATCCGATTTTATTTAGCTATTCAATCTGATCAATAAGACTTTAGGAAGCAAAAATGTGAGAATTACTGTAACCGTACTATAATTTGCGCCTGAGCAAGGTATCGACCAGCAGTAACATTTCGACCTGACAATTTCACTAGTTTTGCTTTATAGTTTTGAGTATAAATACGATTACCATTAACCAAGCTGTAATATGGTGAAAGTGTACGCCAACCATCTTTATAAGCATCATAAGTTGATACTAAATCAGGATAATCTTTAATCATGAAAGGTTGAGTAAGGCCATCTTCACGCTCCAATATCACAGCGACTCCTAAAGCTAAGTTATTATTTCTACCATAGCCGTCACTTAATAGATGACTAACAGCGTTGTAATCTCTCAAATTCATATTCCAGGCATCACTAAAGCTTGCACTATTTATTTTAAATCCCATTGCAAACTGCCCAGGTTTTGTCCCAGTTAAAGCATTTCCCTGACATTCATATCGTAGTTGGAAATCTGTATCAGCGGTTTGCCCACTGTTAAGTTCATTAACAGTTATTAGCGGGAGCCTTACAATCGGAGTTGAGTTAATAACAGAACAATTACCAATCAAGGTGGTACGTCTTACAATTAATTGTTGATATAAACTTATATTACCAGGCCATTCACCATAGAAACCAGGCCAATGAGATGCATGATCCAATCCCTCTGTTGGATGATTAACACCAGGCCCACCAAAAGCTATATATCCGGCAGGTTGATTATAAGTGTAACCACTAATGTACCCATTAGTATCTCCAAGTTGCCCCCTTACATCTCGAATTCTGAAAATTTCTATTGTAATATCAGTGAAATTTTTAGCTTTTACCAGTATCCGACCTTTTTCATCCCTATCTAAATCGGCAAGAGCTCTACGTTGCCAATGTCTTGAAAAATATTTGTTGCTTGTATTATTTCTAATTCTCACAACAATATTCTTGATATAAGTAGCATATCCATACGCGACTCCGTCAGCAAACCCATCTTCGTAATAGCCACCAAACTCATTATCGCCATTTGTCGAGTAATACTCGTAGAGCTTTCCCTCATCACTCGCCTCACAGCGATATAATACAGTTTCAGGATGATAACCATTTGTTTGCGCATAAATGATAAAGGGAACTACTGCAGTAGCTAGCAAAGTCCCATTTGGCTGGTATTTATTTGCAGCTACTTGAATAACGGGTAAATTCAAACTGCCTCTGTTGGCATCATATGCACCATACCAAACTGTTGTGAGGCCATAATTGGGATTAACATAGGATGGATCATTTGGATTTGTTGTAACAGTAGAAATTCGCTGACAAGCTGCTTCTATATCAAAACTAAATAGCATAATAAAATTGATTAACATTCCCTTAAGAAGCCATTCACCAACTACCCTGATACAAAAAATCAACATGATCTTTATCCTCTACTGATTCTGTTGGCAAGAAACCGGTAATCGTATTAACTTTGATTGCAGCATATTATCTTTTAAAGCATAATTAATAATGCAACTTTGCTCGATTTTATTACCCCAAACTATTTTTAACTTTCCAGAAATATTTGAGGTGCGAATATATGCCAATCCAGCTTGCCCCACCATCCCAAGCACACTTCCATCAGCATCAATGACTTCTGCACCAATAGGGATTACACCATCAACTTTACTCGTAACCAATAACACAGCATTACCTTCAAGTGTTTTAAACTTTAGCTTTACTATCGAACCAGCATAAGGGATTACTTTAAGTTGCGACATAATCAATTCGGATTTCTCAAGCATACCATCCGAGTCCAATCTAACATTATTAATTCTGTAAGGTGCTAAAGAAGGTATAACTCCATAACCATCTTCGCCAATCACGCTACCAAAACTATTCATCACTTGCGCCCCCTGAGCACCTTTAGCCTCAATGATACCGAAAGTTTCACTTAAATTTTGACTTAAAATAAATCCATCAGAATGTGTAACAATAGCCCCGTTTATTCCTGCACTCATTTGACGGCTATTTTCAGAAAACGAGTAACTCCCAGAGACAATGGCTTCATTAAAACGCTTTTGAGTATTCAATCCAACGCTTTTACTGGTTCCATCATCGTGCATCAAAGATGCATCAACCCCATAAGTCCAAGACCAATCATCACTAAGAGTTCCAGACATTCCCATGTTATACATGTTGCGTCCTCCAGAAGAACGGTTGGCACCTATATTAAGTGAACTATTTTGAGTTGAACCTAAGGGTACAGAAAGATTTAAGCTGATCAAATCTTCTTCTACGCGAGGAGTATTCAAATCTAAATTATTTTTGATATGATTACTAAACATATTTTGCGAGGGTACTTTACTTGAATACTGACGAGAATAACTCAAACTCACGGAGAATCTTCCAATATTAGTTGAATACCCCAACTGAAATTGCTCATCGTCATCACGTCCATCCCGATATTGCCTTTTGGAGCCGCCAACATATAAAATACCATAATCGCTAATACTCTGGTTAAGAGTAAAATTAAATTCACTGCGTTGTTGGAATGTCTCAGAAACAAATGAATCTGAATGTTCATTAGTTGAGGACTCATTAAATTCGCGTTCGCCTAAAACATCTGATAACTCACGGAATGAACCGGTAGAGTAATGATAACCAGCAAGCGAAATTGATGTTCCAAAATCGAATGCGCGGCTATATTCCACTCCAAATCTCCAGCCATTATTCCAGTCATTAAAACCAGAATCCATTGGTACGCGTGAAGTGGAATGTATTGTTCTTAAACCAAAAGCGCCCCACTCAGTACTCAAAACAGTACCGAAGTTTACTGCATAATAATCTTCTCCAATTCGTCCACCTGTAGTCAAGGTAACGGTATTGCTTAATCCATAATCATATGCTAAGTCTAAAAATAAGTTTCCGGAATTAAATAAATTCACTTCACCTAAAGAAAAAACATACTGGGAATGAGCTTCCCTTAAAGAGTTTGGGACGGCATTAAAAGGAACGGTAAAATATAAAATCTTTCCATTCGCCTCTATCACTTCTACTGTTAAATCGCCTTCATAGCTAGTTGGATACAAATCATTAATAACAAATGGCCCTGCGGCAACAGTTGTTTGGTAGATACTAATACCTCTCTGTTTAATCGTCACGCTCGCAGTCGAATTTGCTAGCCCCCGTATAACAGGCGCATATCCCCTCTGTGAATCCGGCAACATACGGGTATCTGTTTGTAACTGAAATCCTGTAAATGGTACGCTGGAAAAAGTGTTTCCCCGCGAGTTAATATTCCCTAAAACCAGTTCGCTATTAATTTTAGGCAAGGCTCTCATAGCATAGGTTCTGATTGAGTTAAATTTGTTATTTACCTGCCCATTGTAGTCATTGTAACTATAACTTGACTGATTTCTTAGCCGCCACAGTCCCCAATTTATACCTGTGCTGAAACCAGAATGGAATGTCTTTACATCTCCCCCATCTTTAATTACTGTTTGATACAAGCTACTATTATAGTTCATAAAAGCTGCTTTCTCACCCATATCCCATAATGCTGAGTCAACATAGTTTCTAGGATTATTCACCATATAAGCCTGAGGTATTGAGATATCCAGCAATAATTTTTCTCTATCGAATTTTACTTTAGCATCAGTAAT
Source organism: Shewanella cutis (assembly GCF_022410515.1). GTDB lineage: Bacteria > Pseudomonadota > Gammaproteobacteria > Enterobacterales > Shewanellaceae > Shewanella > Shewanella cutis. The sequence continues at coordinate 20,352 of NZ_JACSDI010000027.1, forward strand.
AAAACCCTCAGGTGATAGACATTTGCTTGATAATTTATTCTGATTTAATAAGGCTAAATTTACTTGCGTCATTCGCCAAAAGTTGGCATCCAAACATGGGGATACCAGCCCATTTTCCTCTTTAACAAAATCGACCAACTGACGACTTATACGAGTTCCATTGACATTAATATCTACATGATATTTTCCATCCTGAATATTATCAACTGTATTAAGTCGCTCAAGTAATTCTTTTCCGTAGCCGCTCCCATAAAACAAGCTATCTTCAAAAATATATTCTTGTTTGTCATATTCCTTTAGTTCATCAGCAACCGCCACTAAAACTATGAAAAAGGTAGATAATAAAAAGCAAGTAAGCTTTTTTATCGTAGCAAGCGAATTCATAATAATGATTACTCTTTTAACAGATAACTAAATTTTGATATCCCACCGTAATCATTGATAATTGCAAACTCAATATTTATAGGGTATTTAACAACGAATTGTTGATTTTTAATGTTTACAGAAATATAACTCTTCGGCTCCACCATTTCGACAGGTATATTTATTTCTTGTTTGTCAGAAATCATCTTTATATCAACTATAGATGCATAGAAAGACGAATTGTTTTTGATGGTTACATCTATGCCACCATCAACTTGATTGACAGTAAAATCAATTTTGCCACCCAAATCTTCAGCATTATCATCAATTTCCGCTGGCCGATAAAAAATCTTCATTCTGCTCTTTAGCATCACTAGCATTTGATTTTCTCCAACATATTCCTTAGATAATGGAGGTATTTGTAAGACATTAAGGTAAAAGATGCTTTCTCTATCTCTTGGCTGTTCATCACCAGTATAAATAAGTCGAACTACTTGGCCTTGATTTGCCTCCATTTTGAATATGGCAGGTAACGCCAAAAATGGACCATCAGCAGTTTCAGGTGTTGACTCTGGATTATTTTTGTCAACCCACACTTGAATTACATTTGGAAAATTATCATTATTTTTCAACTGAATACTACGATTCTCAGCTTCACTTGGATATATAACTCTGGTGCTCGTAATTACAACACTTGCATCTAAAGGTAACCATGGATAAATGACTAGGGAATAAATAAACATTCTAGCTATAAATTTAATTTTCATTTTAGAACCAAATTTTTTTCACATTACACCAATTAATGAACAATGTTTGTATAATTGACTCATCGATTTATTGATTTATTGATTTATTGATTTATTGATTTATCCTCACCATGATAAATCAACTGAAAATTATACAGCAGCGAAATTGAGTTTAAACCCAATCATTAACCAGCTTTCTGTTATTTTACGATTGTTTTTAAAAAAGCTTCCAAGAAATTATTTACTCCATCTGACAAACTATATAAGCTACTTTTTTCTTGCGCTATATAAATCAGATCACGGCTTATAATTTTATTTACAATTAAACCAACAGTTGTTTACGTAAAAAAATTTATAAGTTTATTTTTATAAAGCTTTCACCAATTTAATTTATTACTCTAGAAATGTTAAACTCTCAACCCACATACAATCAGCAACAATTTTATTCATCATCTGCTCGATGATTGTCGCACTCATGCAAACTATCGATGAGTGCGACAACCTATTTAGACGTACAGACTAGAGATATGATATCGCGTATTGCACAGTGCTAACTACACTACCCGGATCTATCATGCCAACTCCATCACGTACATATTGAACCACAAATTCGTGAGACGCAGCATTTTCATTCTTTTTCACAACCAATCCTGCTGTTCCAACGCTACCTGTCAGATCAACTTTGGTACCACCTGGTCCAGTTAAGATTTGTAATGCAACGTTCGTTGCTGTACCAGTATTTTTTAAGTTACCACCTGCAGTTAATTGATTAGCAACGAAGACAGTTTTAATTGGCTGATCTTTAACAGTATCAACAATACATCCTGTGACGCTTATTTTGAAAGCCGTCCCCCCTGCAGTAGCACCAACGTCAGGTAAATCAGAAGCCGCAATAGTTGGTAACAAAACCAATGGTTGTGAATTAGACCCATTAACATCCACTATACATGTCTGTGTTGCCACCTCACCTTTAAAAGTAATAATGTTAGAGGCTTGAGCATTAATTGCGAATATTGCAGTTATTGCTAATGTTAGAGTGAGCTTTTTCATATGTATACATCATTCCTATAATATAATTCATTTTGTATTTGTACGTATTATGGATAGTTTCGAACATTTACTCAGATAAATTAACACTTCTGGAAACGTACAACTGCCAGAGCAACCCTAAATTCATGTGGGAAAAATCTTAGATTTATTTACTACATAGGTTGAACTAAAACAGTAGCGCTGATCTGCATAACCTATCAACTTACCCATCAATAGCGGTTCGCTTACCTTCTAGATTGATGACGATACAATTATTAATTTAAAAGCCAAGGTCGAGTAACCCAAAAAGTCATCCTAGTGTGTTTTCGACTTAGTCATCACCTGAAATTCTCTCTATTCCACTGAGAGCCTTACATTGCTTTATCAACTCGATGTTTAAACTGAGTGACATCCCATTATTATTCAGATTATTTAATGTAAATTAGTCGCCTGACGAATAATAAAGATATTTTATTAGAGTTTCATAAATGTACATAATCATGCGACAATAAAAAATAAATTTAACAAGTGAATTAATTCGTCTTATAAGGTTCAATTGCTCTGGTGCTTTTTCACTTCTTGCTGTTATTGCGGGTGCATTGGTTAATGCCAGTCTACTTAACTGACTGGCATTAACCACTCTGGTGCTCCATTGCTGATTCAAAAGTAGAAAAGTTGAACTTAAGATTTACTGAGTGACTTTTTATGCCGAGTAGAGAAACCCCATCGGAATGGGGGAGTCGCTACATAAATGAGCGGACGACTTCTTGAGATTAAATCTCGGACTATTTGGCTGTAAGTTCAATATGGTTATGGCACTCATCGTCATCAATTGAAAGACAATAAGCCATAACTGTACATCACTAACATTGAGTTTGGTGTCATTACCGTTATGGCTTGTTAAGCCTGTTGAAGGTTAATTTTAGTTTATGGATGTTTCAATTAATCTTATTGACGACGGCGCGAGTTGCGATGCTACCGAGCTGCTGTCACCGCCATCGTTAGCACTTCCCCAAGTGACTACCGAGCCATCATCTTTAACGGCTGCAAAAGCTTGGTCATTTGAATAAATGGTCTTCACTCCAGAGGTTAACTGGCCTGAGACTTCGCTACTGTTAACTCCCGCCCAATCTGCTCCCCAAATCACCACCGAGCCATCATCTTTAACGGCTGCATAGGCTGCACTAGATGAGTAAATCACCTTTACTCCAGAGGTTAATTGCTCTGCGACAGCACTGCTGTCACCGCCACTGTCAGCATTTCCCCAAGTGACCACTGAACCATCGTTTTTGATCGCAGCAAAAGAATAATCATTTGAATAAATAGCCTTCACCCCAGTGTTTAGTTGATCAATAACAGCACTGCTGTCACCGCCATTGTCAGCATTTCCCCAAGTGACCACTGAGCCATCATCTTTCAGGGCGGCAAAGGCATAACGGGCTGAATAAACACTTTTCACTCCTGAACTTAATTGAAGGCTACTATCTGCAGTCCATTCGCCCCAAGTGACGACCGAGCCATCGTTTTTTATGGCGGCAAAGGCATTATCAGTTGCATAAATAGCCTTTACTTCAGAGGCTAACTGCGATTTAACTGCGTTGAAGCAAACTCCGCCAAAGTTGCCGCAGTTGGTGACAGGGCCCCAAGCGACGACCGAGCCATTATCTTTTAAAGCTGCAAAGTCATAGGCATTAGAACTAATAGTTTTCACCCCGGCGCTTAATTGACTAGCGACGGCGCTGCTGTCGCCGCCAGTGTTCGCATCCCCCCCCCAGGTAACCACTGAGCCATCGTTTTTGACTGCAGCAAAGGCAAAAGCGGTTGAATAAATGGCTTTTACCCCTGAGGTTAACTTATCGCTGACGGCGCTGCTGTCGCCGCCATAATCGGGTAGACCATACCCCCCCCAAGTGACCACTGAACCATCGTTTTTGACTGCAGCAAAGGCACTAAGGTTTGAATAAATGGCTTTTACCCCTGAGGTTAACTTATCGGCGACAGCGCTGCTGTCACCGCCATAAGGGTCATACCCCCAAGTGACTACTGAACCATCGTTTTTGACTGCAGCAAAGACAGCGTTGTTTGAATAAATGGTTTTTACCCCTGAGGTTAACTTATCGCTGACGGCGCTGCTGTCACTGCCATGATTACGATTTCCCCAAGTGACTACTGAGCCATCATCCTTAAGGGCGGCAAAGGCATAAGGGGTTGAATAAATGGCTTTCACTGCATTATAAGCATAAGTGGCATATTCAATACCGCTAGCCTGACCATAGATATCCTTGCCTTGCACATCAAGCCGAATGTTGAAGCCCTTATCTGCCGCTTGCAATGCATAGGTGTTAGATGTTCCAACCGTTAAACCATTGATGACCCAATTGTACCGATATTGAGTCGCATCACAGCGCTCACACTCAACATGCGCTTGTAATAGCCCACCCGTTTCTAAGGTGACGTCAAGCTTCGTTATCACAGGCACCGCTGGCGGCGTGATATCAACGGTTATGGAGCCTTGTGCATAATGCGCGGGATCATGACTGTCTTTAACGTTATAAATAAATACATCTTGGCCATACGTCCCAAGTTTTGGTGTGTAGGTCAGGGTATTGCCTGTAATCGTGACATCACCAAGCGCATTACCCAGCACATATTCAACACTGAATGGTGCAGCGGAAGGGACCGTTGAACTTATCTTATCGGTCATATCTACAGACACAGAGGTACCAGCTGGCGTTGTTAAAAACACATCTGCCGCCGTAATATCATGGGCGCCATACGGTGTGACCGTTACAACGATAGTCCCTGAGGTACTATGCAATCCATCGGACACTCGATAGGTTAACACGTCGACGCCTGTAAACCCATTTGGCGTATAAGTGACCCGTTGACCACTTAAGGTTGCCGTAGCAGGCGATGTCGCAGCACTAAGCGCAGTGATGACTAAATCGGAAGTAGGGGTTTCGTTATCCGAAATCACTGTCGACAAATCAATCGTGACGGGTGTATCGAGTAAAGTTTCAGCCGTTATCACTCCTGCAACTGGCGCAGTTGGATTATGATGGGTGACCTTAACGGTTACCGCTGCCATGGCATGGCCACCCCGACCATCGCTCACCGTATACACAAAACTATCAACGCCAACAATACCGTTTGGCTCGTATAGTATTTCTAAGGAATTGGCGGGGTTGACTGTGGCCTTGCCCAGCGCTCCAGTAATACTCACAATTTGTAGTGCATCACCATCGGCATCATGCACTTTATCTGCAACGGACAATGTTAACATCGGGTCATTGTCCAGCATGTGACCTTCAACAGCTTCTGCAGTTGGGATTGTATTACCCGGGGTACTGTCATTCACGGCAACCGTAACCACACCAATAGCGAACCCATTTTTACTATCGGTAATCACATAGGTAAACTGGTCTACCCCACGAAAAGCGCCAGGCGTGTAGGAAATACGGGTGTCAGCTTGCTTAACCGCACGATTATCAGTGCTGTAAACATTGACTATTTTCAATGCATCACCATCGGCATCCGCAATCAGCTTAAGTGCGGATAAATCAATATCCCAGACGGGTAATGTCGCGACATCAATTGCTTTATCTAAATCCTTTGCCGTTGGTGGGGTATTGGGGACTGGCGGATCCGCATCCATTGATGTTGCCACTATGTGCCCTAATGCATATCCGCCTTTTCCATCTTCAACGCTGTAAACAGCTTGGTCAACGCCCACAAATCCATTAGGCGCAAACGTGACCAGGCTACCGTTGAGGCTGAAACGACCTGATGCAGATATAAGCTGAGTGATGTTTAATGTGTCACCATCCTCATCATTGATGTAATTGAGCAAGTCAACTTTCACATTACGATTATTAACCGTGTCAAGCATGACATTATTGGCGTTCGGTGGGGTATTGTCAGGTTGCGGAGGGGCATTAATAACCACAATCACCTCTGAAGTGGCGGTTAATCCACTACCTTGCACGGTATAGCCAATATTGGCAACGCCTGGTGATTGCCCTAAATAAGTAAAGGTCGAAGCCGTTTTATCTGAAACCACCCCCAAACCAGAGTTATCTTGCACTTGGGTTAATGCCCAGCTATCGATATTACTGCTTGCAACTGATGCCGTTAAATCCACCCGTTGAGATTGTCCCTGCGCCAGCGTAAACGTTTGTGGGTATGCAGCAAGGCTTGGCTTCGCAGGCGCTTGTGGTGTTGAATCCGTTACGTGAACGGTAATTGTGGCTAAATCGTACCCTCCCCGGCTATCTGAAATCAGGTAGCTAAATTGGTCTACTCCGCGAAACTCACCAGGCGTATACATTACCTCCTGAGGCCCAACAATCTTAGCGCGACCGTTACCACTGTAGAGCGCCACAACGTGAAGACTATCACCGTCGGCATCACTCATTAACGCACTGAGATTGAGGGATAATGTGGACAGCTTTGCCACATCGATTGATTGGCTATCATCTTTAGCCACTGGTGCATTATTGGGGGCAATCGGCGCTGCATCCTTCGATATCACCGCAATATAGGCCATTGCATAAGCGCCACGTCCATCGTCAATGCTATATACCGCTTGGTCGACGCCCACAAACCCATCAGGTGTGAAAGTCACTTGGTGTTCATCTAAGGTGAAGCGCCCAGACGCAGAAATCAAATTGTTGACCCGAAGTGTGTCGCCATCTTCATCACTGATATAGTCGCGCAAATCAATACTGACACTTTGATTATTAAGCGTTTCTACATTGATATTGCTAGCTACAGGCACATGGTTATTAGGTGTTTCGCCTGCATTGACCGCAAAAATAATCTGCGACGACGCAGAGAGATGTTGCCCGCTTACCGTGTAATTAATAAAGCCAGCTCCGGCGGTTAGCGCTTTATAATCAAAAGAGGTTTTATCGCGACTAACAATAACACCAAGACCACTTTTATCATCTAAATCAGTCAGCTCCCAACTTGCCACATTTTGTGCACTGACCAATTGAGTTAAATCCACATGCTGGCTCTCACCTTGTTTGAGCACATAGACCTGAGGTTGAGCGGTTAAATGGCTATCAGGTAGTTTAGGGTCGATAATATGTTTATTATCACCGCTACAACCGATTAAGAGTAAATTTAATAGTGCGACAAATATCATGAGGCAGCTGAAGTGCTTGTTTTTCATAAATCGACCTACAACGAAGTTAAATGGAATTAATGCTTTACAGATGGCATTGACCGCATATGGAACAATAAAGCACCATTAAGGCGTTTAAGCGTTGTTGCCTAAATCAGTTTTAGGTGAGCCTTTTTCTAACAGATTTCCTAGTATTAATAGACTCTCTTGCGAATAGGCAAGCTAGTCCTATAGCTTTGTTCATCACTTTCATTCCAGCCAATAACTCACCGACTTGGCCGTTGTAGACACGCAGGCTCAATTTCGGGCTAATCAGCTGCTTGCTGAAGTTAATTGTAAACACTGAGCTCTGAAAACCTTTGATCATCAAGGCGGTTTCTATTGACGTGTCGTTGTACTGAAATCCCCGGCCTCGACCAGCATGATGTTCAGTACTGAGGTGTTAAGCGTCTGCTCGTCTATCCAAAAAGTCAGCGAGATCCGGTTTGTCCACGCCTTGTTATATTCCGGCCCATTGGAGATGCGATGCTTGGATTTGCCCAGCTGATAGCGGTTCCTACGTGGTATTCACAGGATTCGATCGTATTTGGGATGGAGGTTTCATTCATTTAACCAACAACACCTATGCAAACATGTAATTCGGAAATTTCAAGTATTTACTTTATGTCACTCATTGCTCTATTTATTTTTCGTGCGAATAGAAAATAGAGAAATATTAGAGTGCACACGTCACATATTCACGCATGTAAAGTACCATTGTTTTAAATTTTAAACTGTAAACAGAAAACCTTTCGATTGTAGGATATTTCCGAAAAAAAGAGAGAAACATCCAAAGAACTATGCTGGTAGCATTTTCAAGTAAATTTCATTGATCACAAGCAATACATAAGTTAGTATCAAATTAAGAGAAAGTGAAAAGTTATTAATCTTTAAAAAATATAATGTATCTTAAGAGTGTGAGATAGCTTTTTATAAAGCTATAAATTAGGAGCTAAAATGTCTGAACCTTATTCTTTTATTTTGCGCATCACAATTGACAAAATAAAATATCAAGAGTTTATGGAAGCTGCCCCAAGTCAGCCATGTATTAACGATCACTGGTTACAATGGTGGTATAGCAGAGAGATGTATGGCAAACTGAATTTAGCCTCAGAAATAAGTTCATGGAGTAACCTCCCTTCTAATCAAACAGTTGTTGATGAATGGGTAAAATCTAAAGAAACAATGTCGTTTTCTACGTACGATGAGGCGACAAACATTTGGGATTTTGGTATTATTATGTGTTCGGAGAGTTATACCGAAATACTTCCACTGCTTGTTTTTGCCGAAAGTGTTTTCAAATACAAGACTTACTCACCTTTGGATTTTGCGATTATTTATCCATATTTTTGGGGAGGTGATATTGTAATGGCATATATGACGTTCTCAAAAAATGCAGCAATATTAGACACGGCAAAGTCAGAAGCTCATATCGTCAAAGAGCATTTAAACTATGCTAATCATAGATTTGACACTGAATGGGATAACATATTGTCCAAAATAGAATAAGAATAGTTTTAAACGAAGCATTTAGCGTTTTTTTGGATCATAAGTCATTTATTATATGATTGCATGATTGTCCAGCATCAGCACATTCTATAAATGACTTTTAGTTTGCAGTTTAGGACTGTCTCTAATTCATAAATTTGATGACTTTCAATTAAATTACTGTCATCTACACGTACAATGAATTTGCTGAATCCCATAGGAAAATGATAGTATAAATTATTTAGGGTTGTCTTTTTTTTACAGCATGACATTGTAAATTCGCTAAGATTAAACCCGCTTATTTTTGAATAATCTTTATCCATGAGTTCTTGCCAAAGCTCAATTGAAAAACTTGAATTACAATGTGGACAATGAATAGTCTCAAAATTTTCTCCACAATGATGAAATTCTACATATTTAGAGGTTTCAATTTTTATATTTTTAAAACCCCAGCACTTAAGCAATTTTACAGCAAAGTTTTGAGATTCCCTCTTTGGTACGTAATCAACTGTGGTAGGGATGAAACAAATATAATGATCTGACATTTAACCACCTTAATTGTAAATTTTAAAATGCGACAAATTTCAATTGAGTTGAATACACATTTAATAAAATTACACATTGGACATTGGACATTGGACATTGGACATTGGACATTGGACATTGGACATTGGACATTGGACATTGGACATTGGACATTGGACATTGGACATTGGACATTGGACATTGGACATTGGACATTGGACATTACGTTTGATTGTTATGTTTTTTGTCAAGGCTATGATTTTTATAACTTACTAACGTAATATAACCTTTATTAGCTTGCGTTACAAGCAATATGAAAATCAAAGATATTTTATAATTAAAAACAACAAGGAGCAATCGTGAACCTTAATTACTTGAATAAAGTTGCTGTGCTTTTATTCATATCCGTGTTGATATCATATTTTTTTTTCGATGATAGTACCTTAAAGTTTAAACCTAAAAAAGGTGAAGAACGCGTTTACCAGGTGTACTCCACGATGGAGTTTAATGCCGAGAAAGGTGTGCCATCTGAAATAAAAACCTCCTCTAATCAGTTGGTACGTTATAAAGTTCTTGATACTGGACTGAATACTCGATTTGAAATGTTTGTCGATTATATAGATATGAAGGACGGTTCAAAAAGGATAAGCAATGTAACATCTTCCTCAACAGTCAATCCTGAAATGCATGCCATTTTCTCACAAGGTTTCGAGTTTACATTAAATAAAAATGATGGAAAGATTGTAGACTTTAGCGCTAAAAATAAACCTGTGTGGCAAGCTTTTTTAAAGGAACGCGGCGGTGAATTAGAACATAATCTCAAAAAGTTATTCACATCGCCAGGTATATATGATGAAATTCCTGCTAAAGAAGGTGCTGTCGTTGAGCTACCGACTTATCAGCATTATTCTAAGATTAAGCTTGAAGTGCTGCAAGTTACTGATGAGTATATATTGATTCAAGTCGAGGGTGAGCAAAATAAACTGTTTGGCAGACTAATGCTTGAACGTGACAGTGGATGGTTAATGCAAATGGCTTTAATTGTAGAGGAGAACTTTGAGCGTTTCGGTCAAAAAGGGAAAATTCGTAATAATATATTCATTGTGCCACAGATGCGTATGATGGGGAGTTTGGAACATACATTTTCGTGGAAATATGATTTTTCACCATATAAATATCAAAATCAATCCGAGCCGAAACTGAGCGATATCAATAAAACCTTAGCAAACTTAACAAGTGATACAGTATTTGGGAACGCAGAGGGTTATTATGAATTGGTTTATGACACTTTGTTTATCAATTACCAGCATGAATTTTCTGATGTTATAGTGCCAGGGCGCTTTAATTTGACTGATGTCACTGCCTATAGTGCAGATGGTAAAAAGACCCCGGTGCAACTAAATAAACTAGGACATTACAGTATTGTTGAAAAAGACGGTTTTCATCGTTCTTTGGAAGAGTTCTCGCTTACTGGTTGGAGTGAACCGGCTAAACAATTAGACTCAATTGTAGAGTTTCGTGCTAAAGCTCATTACCGCAGTGCTAAACAAGTTAAGTTAGAATTGAACCCAGATCCAACTAAAACAGTGAGTTTACAATATAACGATTTGCAGCTTGAGCTTATTCCTATAAAAGATACACCTCGGCGTTACATGCTTAAGACGCTGACGGAAGGTGATTCCTTTATCACATGGCAATTTGATGGCGCAGAAGGTGCCATGATAAATCACCAACATCCATCAATTAGTGGACCGGAATGGCTAACATTTAATGAGTTAATAATGTTGTCGTTAGCTTCATCTGCAAGATATGACTATACAATTTTGTTTGATTTCCCTGCTGAGCCGCAAACGTTATCGGTTTACGTTAATACGGTTGAGGACAGCAAAACTTTTACTAAAGATATACGTTTTATTCCGGTAGCCGATTATGAATCCAAAGCTGAATATCCCCCTATACATGAAGAGTTACTTTATCAGGATGATCTTTCTTCACTCTATCCTGATATTTATGATTATGATAAGCAGTCGCAGCCTGTAATTCCTTCGGATCCTGCGTTGATTGAGCCTCTGATTATTGCCAAATATGGTGTTGAAATACAATTGACAGCTGAACAAGCCGCGATGTGTGCATTAACAGTAACTGATGCGCCTCAAGTAAACGGTCACACATTACGATGGACATCTATAAACGAAAAAAACGATGATAACAATGACTTAAATCGCTACGTAAAGTACCGATTAACCAGTGAAGATGGTATTCGTCGAAATTTTTATGATATTCGTGTAAACAGTGTTCTATCTTGTTCAGGCACTCCGACGTGGCAGGCGCTCGAATATAAGCCAAGTAAAGGTTGGTTGATTGATGTCACTCAATTGCGAAATTTAGATACTAACCAAACCGTTGCCGAGTTTATGCGACGCTACCGTTTTTTAAATTCGCGAAATTTTCCGCTTGCACCATATATCCAATTTGATGCTACCGATTATTATCAACATCGGGATATTAAAAACTTTTATCAACGTCCATTGCATCAAGTTTTGGAACAAGACCGTTGGTTTAAATTGGCGGGCCGAACTGAACATATCGACGAGTTAACAGTTACCGGCAAGCCCATTGATAAAGCTATTGTTACTGTGTTTCCTGCACTACCTTAATATGAGAATATGAATATGAGAGTCGTACTATTTTTATCAATATTATTCTTTTCTTTTAGTTTGTCTGCTGAACGGGTTTTATTCGGAGAAGACTTTCAACTCACCGAAGATCCTAATGTGGCCGTATATTACCAAAAAGAAACCGCAATTAAGATAAATGATGCATGGATTGTTGAGCTATTCCATTTGGAAACTGGCCAGCTAGCTTTTAAAGGCAGTTTAAACTCAGCTAATGTATCTGAAGGAATTATCATTGGTGACTTTGAATTTTTTTATACTAGCGGTCATTTAGCCAGCAAAGGGAGTAAAGATATTAATGGAAACTATCAAGGAAAATACTCTAAATATAGAGAAAATGGAATACTTGAAGAAGAACTCTATTATCAGAACAATAATCTCGAAGGTGCACAAAAAAAGTACTTCGAAAATGGTCAATTACAAGTACATTTCCACATGAAGAATGGCACTCCACACGGATTGTATCTATACTACTATGATAACGGTCTGTTGGAATCAAGAATAAATTATGGCGCGGACAATATAGTCGATACTGTGACTTTTTATCCAAATGGCCAACCAGAGGATAAATTCACAAAGATTGCAGGTTATTTGGAAGGGGAAAAACTATATTGGTCAAATGATGGTTGGCTAGTACGAAAACAAAATTATCACAAAGGAAAACTCCACGGAGTAACTTTATATTATCAAGCTGCTGATTTGCTAAATGAAATTAGTAATTATCGGCATGGTGAGCGCGTGGGTTCCCAAAAATATTTCAATACAAAGGGAAGGTTGAAAACAGAAATAGTTTACGATAGTAAAGGTCGTGAAATTCAATACTATCACCTTGATGATGCGGGCAATGCCATCATACAAAACGAAACACACTATCTAAACAATAGTACAATAGTCACCAAAAAAGAATTCAATTCCGCAGGTATTTTGCTCTCCCTATATCAGAGTGATTCAGCTAAAAACTGGAGTCTTAGTCAACATTTTGACTCGAATGGGAAATTGAAGTATCGTAAAGAGTTGATTAATGACTTATATGAAGGTTTACATATCGATTCAAATTGGCATGGTGTTCAACACACCAATTACAGTAAGGGAAAAAAACAAGGAGCATACAAAGAGGATATTTATAGTGGTGGATTTATAACGGGACAATATAATTCAGATAACATGGTTGGCAAATGGGTTACACAAAGTGAAGATAGAGTACGAACAGAGCACTTTAACCTTCAAGGAAAGCCTCATGGAGAGCAAACTGAAATAACTAATGATGGAACTGTAATATACAGGGCTAATTATAAAAATGGTTTATTACATGGTAATTATTTAAAGCTTGATTTTGATAAACGGGTGCGAATGCAAGGTCAGTACGTTAACAACTTGCGCGAAGGTAAGTGGTTAGTTGAAGCAGAAGAAAGTTACGACATGGTTTGGCATGGGCAATATCGAAATGGTCGTGAAATTGGTATTTGGGAGGGACTTTCATCAAATAATCATTTATTAGGTTTCAAGCAATATAATGATTTGGGTCTGCCAATAGGTAAAAGTTATTTTTTTTATGAAAATGGAGAACTGGACCGTCGTATAGTTTTTTTTGCTACACACAGCAACATAACATATTACTCTAAAGGTGAACCTTCTGCAGAATATCAATATGCAGATTAAATTTTAGGGTAGCAACCAAATTTCTGTGTCATTCCTTTAAGTTATATCCCAAAGAGATGATTTATGACCGCACCTTTTTTTATATCAATGCTGCCATTCAAACTTTACATGTAGGTAAAGACCTCGCAGGGAAATGTCGGCATCTGAACCCCTTTGATTAAGCTACTCACTGAAGCGGCCTTAGCCGCAAACGCAAAGTAAGATAGCTATTTGGCGAACAGCTTGCAAGCCTATTGAATAGATTTGTCAACACACCTTTAACACCACATTAACTTAAGGGGTGGATATGAGAACTGTATTATCTCTATGGCCACTGCTTCTTTCCTTTAATTTGTCGGCTGAACAACTCTTATTCGGAGGGGACTGGCAACTTACAGACAATCGTGATGAAGCTATTTACTACCAACAACAAGCATCAATCAAGAAAGGTGGGGTATGGGCGGTTGAATTATTTTACTTGGAGACGGGCAAGCTTGTTTTTCGTGGCAGTTTAAATGCCGCTGACGTATCAAAAGGTGTTGTTGTTGGTGATTTTGAATTTTTCCATCCTAATGGTCAACTGTCCAGTAAGGGTTCAGCTGATAACAAGGGGCGTTACCAAGGTAGATATCTGAGATATGAAACTGATGGAAGTCTTCTTCAAGAGTCTCATTTTAAAGATAATATGATAGATGGTGAACAGAAAATATTTCACGTGAACGGTAAATTAAAAGAACGCTATCACATGTCCTACGGAGTTCGGCTGGGATTGTGGCAATCTTACTTTGAAAACGGTCAGCTGGAAGAGCAAGTTAACTATGGAGCCAATGGTATGGAGGGTCTATATGAAAGCTTCTATCATGATGGTAAACCAAAGGAGTCAGTCATGATGAAAGCTGGAAAGCGGGAAGGGGAATACAATTACTGGTCACCAGAAGGTAAGCTGCAAAGTAAGATATCTTATCTTGAAGATATGCTGCATGGTGAGTGGGTAACTTATCGTGATAACGGCACTCTTCAGGTTATAAGGCGCTATCAACATAATAAGCTGGCGGGAACTCAGCAATATTTTAATGATGATGGAAAATTAAATGGTGAGACAACGTATGATGATCGTGGTCGTGAAATACGAAGCGTGAGTTATAATGCCAAGGGTGACGTTATCGCTCAGACTGATACGCAGTATCTCTCAAAAGGAGTCATCAGCACGACCAAAGAGTTTACCTCGACAGGGAAAGTAATATATCTCCGTCAAAAAGATTCAGTTAAAGATTGGGAGCTTATTCAAGAATTTAACTCGGATGGGAAATTGAAGTTTCGTGAAGAGACCAAAAATAAATTATATGAAGGCTTAAGAGTTACAGGTGACGGGCATGGGATTAAATACATAAATTACAGTAATGGCAAGAAGCAAGGTTATTACAAAGAAAATGATTACGATGAAAAGGGTAAAGGGTTCGTGGTTGGGCAATATCATTTAGATAATAAGGTAGGTGAGTGGGTTACGCAAAGATATGGTCGAACAAAAACAGAAAAATTTAACCAACAAGGGCAGCTTCATGGAGAGCAAAAGGAAGTAACAGATGATGGAACTATAACCTATCAAGCATTTTATAAAAATGGTGTAATGCACGGTGCTTATTTAAAGATTGATTTTAACAAACGAACTGAAAATAAAGGTCAGTACGTTAATGGTTTGCGGGAAGGGCCATGGCTAACGAGGAATACTAACAGCAGTATTTACAAGTTATGGCATGGGAATTACAAAAATGGGCGTAAGATTGGCCGTTGGGAGTGCTTCTCATTGAATGGTCATTTATTAGGCTTGGAATGGTTTGATGCTAAAGGTAATTCTCAAGGTAAAAGTTATAGTTTTCATGAGGATGGAGCGTTGATATCTACACATGAGTACCTTGATGGACGTAGTGAGACATTATTTTACTCTGACGGTAGAGTCTGTAAATCTAATTGTATACCCATCATAAATAAGTAATTTTTAAACTACTTCTATAAAATAGCGGATCCTCTTTAGATCAAACTGCTCCGTTTAAAATCTTAACGGAACTTGATAAGCGATAATAATTGAAGCCAAAAAATCAAACAGTTTAAAATTTTTTCTGAGGCGGTATAATTCTGTGTCAGGTTAATTTCACAGATCGATATGGTTTTCTAAGCGCCCCTCAAAATGGATTGAGACCTGTGATAGCGTCAAATTCCAGTTTTGGATGGGGTGGGTCCAGCGCTCAGAGGCCTTCAATATACCCGCGTAAAGCAGCTTGAGTAAACTGTTCTCGTTAGCAAAACCGCCCTTCGTTTTGGTTAACTTCCTGAATTGTCGATGTACCGCTTCAACTGCATTGGTGGTGTAGATAGCGGTGCGGACATAGTCTGGGTATTTGAAATACACCGATAGCAGCGCCCATTTGTTACGCCATTGATTTAATCACCACGGGGTATTTATCGCCCCATTTTGTCTCCAGCTCATCCAGTGCCATCTCGGCCGCATTCAAGGTGGCAGCCTTATAAACGCACTTTAAATCCGCCATGAAAGCCTTTTGATGCTTTGAAGCAACATACTTCATTGAGTTGCGAATTTGGTGGATGACACACAGTTTTACTTCCTCCGTCTGTGGGTAGATGGTTTCAATCGCTTCAGGAAAGCCTTTAAGGCCATCAACGCAGGCGATGAGAATGTCTTTAACACCGCGATTATACAGGTCAGTTAGCACGCTTAACCAATGGTGAGCCCCTTCATTATCAGATAGATATAGGCCTTTACCTTCGACGATAAGGGCCAAAATGGTGTAAACCGCTTTGCTGATAAAGCGGCCGTTCTCTTTGATTTTATAGTGAATCGCATCGAGCCATATGACGGGATAAAGCGGCTCGAGTTCGCGTTCACGCCATGTTTGAAGCTCAGATAGTAACTTGTCAGTGATGGCGTTCACCGTGCCGTTGGACACCGACATGCCGTACATGTCTTCGATATGCGCGCGAATATCTTGGTAGCTGGAGCCTAATGAAAATAAGCCAATGATTTTACGCTCCATTTCATCGGTAAGCTGGGTTTGGTGCTTTTTGACTAATTGAGGCTCGAAGGTGCCCGCTCTGTCTCTGGGCGTGTTTAACTCGAAGTTGCCAATGGGGCTTTTAACCGTTTTAGTGGTTTTACCGTTTTTATGATTGGCACCTTCAGTGCACGCCAAATGGCCATCCAGCTCTGCCGCTAAGGCCGCTTCAGTGAGTTGCTTAATCAAATGGGTAAGACGCCATCCTTGCCGGTGAGGTCTTTACCTTCACGCAGCGCTTGAATGGCAGCATCGATATCAAAAGTAGGTGTGGTCATAAATCATCTTCTTTTTGGTATAGCTTAAAGAAATGACACAGAAATTTGAGCACTACCCCTCCTCCAACCTAGTTACGCAGATAGGGCTAACTTTGCTACCATTCCTATAATGTGCAACCTTGTTCCAGTCATGGGAAAAGTGCCGCAAAATGGAGGTCTGATTTTACCATGAGCGGCTTGTCCCTGCTTTTTATTTCTTTTTCCTTAAAGAATAATATAGCCATTTATAATTTTCCTTATGGCTAGCAAAGAGCAATT
>NZ_JACSDI010000028.1 GCF_022410515.1 Shewanella cutis
ATAAGAGCCGCTCGTCATTTGAGTAGAATAACGACACATCATTCCTCGTTTCGCGAGCATGAGCATGCCAGAACGAACAAAATTTAATCTCGAAACGTAAACACGCCTAAACTAAAATCAACTGATGAAATTGTATATACAAAAAAGCCCTAAAAATTCAGGGCTTTTTTATTATTTAAGCATTACATCTTATAGCTCATTTGAATGCCTGCTAACCAAACATCACCGCTCGCTTCGCCGTTAAAGTTAACTGTTGCTAAGTTGAGCAGGTTTTGCTGTTCATTGATCGGCGCATCACCCGTAGCACGGATATAAGTGATCGCCAAATCAATATTGAGATTCTTAGTCGCTTGATAACCCGCCCCTACAGAGAACCACAAACGGTCAGAGTCAGGGATTGTTGTCGTGCGCCACTGATCATTTGCGGCGGTTTTATCTAAGGCCACACCAGCACGCACTAACCATTCATTGTTCACTTGGTAAGTCGTACCTAAAGCAAAGCGCCAGTTATCTTCAAAGTGTTCTTCTTTTACTAGATCAGATTCTAAGCCGCCCTTTGGCTTAACTTCACCAGGGAAATAAGCCACTAACTGATCGAATACACTCCAATCCGTCCAGTTAACACTAGCGTGCATCGCCCAGTTGTCTGTCAATTGATGATAAGACGACAACTCTGCAAACGCAGGCAACTCAAGTGGTAAATAACCTTCGATTGATAGGTTTTGACCACCATCATAAATCACACCAGAAGCATGACCATCTAAGTCAAGCTGCACACCACTATGGTAAGCCAAACCTAAACGATGGGCTGGGTTAATTTGCCAGCTAGCACCGAGTTGCCAACCGTAGCCAATGTCATCACCCTTCATGCTTTTGAGTTCAGTGCCACCAGGAGGCAGCATGCCAGCCACTTGAGGGGGTAAACCGGGTTTAATTTTATCCACCCAGCCCGGTAACGAAGCACCGATTTCACCTTCGCCATAAACGATACGCACACCACCACCAACACTAACCGCATCATTGATGCGATATGCAATGTTTGGATTAAACTCAACGGTAGTGACCGAGGTCTTGTTACCAAAAATAGCCGCAGCATGGGTCGCAGGCAATTCAGTGGCGAGACCATAATTCGAGTTAACTGCCAGACCCCAAGTCCATTGGTCATTTAACTGATTGGAATAATAGAAGTTGGGCACCAATGCATCACCCGCGACATCCAAGGCATCACCATTGATTACTATAGGGTTGGGACCAAGTAATGGAGAGCTTAAGCTCACGTCACCTTTCACATCTACATTGGGCATCACATAGATACCACCCGCAGACAGCTGGCGACCTTCTAAATAGGTCAGCATCGCAGGGTTGCGCGCTTGAGCAGAGGCATTATCCGCTATAGCGGCTTCACCCGCGAAGGCACGGCCTAAACCCGTAGCAGAGTATTCGGCGAGCTGGAAACCAGCGGCATGGACTTGAGTCGTTGTGCTTAATAGGGCTGCAGTCACAGCCAAAGTCAAAAGACGTTTTTGCATCATTATTCTCAGAAAATATTATTGTTATCGTGTGCCAGTAACTTGGATCACAATGGCGCTCACACAAAATAGAGTAAACACTCCACATTGAATGCCGCGCAGTTTACTGATGCAGAAGATGTTTGCAATAAGCAGAACCAAAACAGATAAAAAAACTAGATATTACATATGGTGCAATACTTTTAGTGAGGCAAATCACTTTTAAAACACAAACAAGTAGGAATAATTAGAAGTACCACTCGCTGAAGCCACTTTCAAATCAATCAAGCTTTAAAAACAACTCATTTAAAAACAAATAAATAAAAACAAAACTCCGATAAACACCTGTAAGCCATTCATAGCCATACAATTCAGCATAAATCGCTACTAATTATCATGATTAATAAAATGTGTATACCAACAAAAATAAAAACCATTAAATACAATAAATTAAACACAAAGGCATTAACTAAAATAATAAAAACGCCTAGTTTTCGAACTAGGCGTTTAAGATTAACATCTATTAAGGTACAAGTGTTCGCCGAACTGCTCAGCGTCGCCAACTTGGGATCTGTGACTCGTACTCGCTAATTTGCGCACCGTGAGACAAGGTCAAGCCTATGGCATCTAATCCATTTAACAGTTTGTGGCGCGCTGACTCAGCCAGACTAAAGCTAAACTGAGCGCCAGAAGGCGCTGTCACTTGGCAAGTGGTTAAGTCGACAGTGATTTGTGCGCCTTCTTCACTCGCGACCTCATCCATTAACTGACGCACTTCATTCGCGCTCAGCTTTACTGGCAATAAACCATTATTGATGGAGTTACCATAAAAAATATCGGCAAAACTGGGTGCTATAATGGCGCGCAGACCAAAATCAGCCAATGCCCAAGGGGCGTGTTCACGACTTGAGCCACAGCCAAAGTTTTCCTGCGCCAGCAGAATCGAAGCACCGTTATAGCGAGGTTTGTTTAGGGTGAACTCAGGGTTTGGCACATCTCCCGCATCATCGAGATAGCGCCAATCGTGAAATAAGTGCACACCGAATCCATCGCGGGTCACCTTAGATAAAAATTGCTTCGGAATAATCTGATCGGTATCGATATTCGCACTATCGATCATCACCGCAAGCCCGGTATGGCGAGTAAAAGGTTGCATTAACTTCTCCTGTTGGGATGACGGTTAGTAAGGTTTACGGATATCGACAAAATGGCCCGCAATCGCCGCCGCAGCAGCCATCGCCGGACTCACCAAATGGGTGCGACTACCACGGCCTTGGCGCCCCTCGAAGTTACGGTTGCTGGTCGAAGCGCAGCGATCACCCGCTTCTAATCTGTCATCGTTCATTGCCAAACACATAGAGCAGCCCGGTAAACGCCATTCGAATCCGGCCTCGATAAAGATTTTATCTAAGCCTTCGGCCTCGGCCTGTGCCTTCACTTGGCCAGAACCCGGTACTACGATTGCCGTAACGCCCGCAGCCACTTTGCGCCCTTTGGCATGCTTCGCCGCGCTGCGTAAATCTTCAATCCGCGAGTTAGTGCAAGATCCGATAAAGACCTTATTGATCGCCACATCTGTCATTGGCGTACCAGCAGTTAAGCCGATATAGTCCAGTGCTTTTTCCATGCTAGCGCGAATCGTTGGATTCACCTCATCGGCAGGATTAGGCACTGGCGCATCGATAGCAACGACTTGTCCAGGGTTAGTACCCCACGTGAGCTGCGGCGCGATATCGGCAGCATCCAACACCACGGTGGCATCAAACTCAGCGCCAACATCGGTTTTCAGTGTTTTCCACTCAGCGACCGCCTGCCCCCAATCTTCGCCCTTCGGTGCAAATTCACGCCCTTCTAAGTAATCGAAGGTAGTTTGATCCGGCGCAACCATCCCCGCCTTAGCGCCCATTTCAATCGCCATATTGCAGACTGTCATGCGCCCTTCCATCGATAAGGCTTCAATGGCCTCGCCACAAAACTCAACCACATAACCCGTGCCGCCATCCATACCTATCTTACCGATAATCGCCAGTACGATATCTTTGGCGGTCACGCCATCGGTAACCTGACCACGGACTTCGATTTTCATGGTCTTGGCTTTTAATTGGCGCAGGGTTTGGGTTGCCAATACATGCTCAACCTCAGATGTGCCAATACCGAAGGCCAGAGCGCCAAAGGCGCCGTGGGTAGCCGTATGGGAATCGCCGCACACAATGACAGTGCCGGGTAAGGTAATCCCAAGCTCAGGCCCCATCACATGCACAATGCCTTGATTCGGATGGTGAATGTCATATAAGCGCACGCCGAAGTCTTTACAGTTTTGCGCCAAGGTCTCAACCTGAGTGCGCGCCATAGGGCTTAAGGCATCTAGACTGGCACTGCGTGTCGAAGTGTTGTGATCCATGGTGGCAAAGGTTTTTTCGGGCGCGCGCAACTTACGCCCAGCCACTTTTAAGCCACTAAAGGCTTGGGGAGAAGTCACCTCATGGACTAAGTGTCTGTCGACATAAATGATCGGTGCTTCACCCTCAGGGATTGCCACTACATGGGCATCCCACACCTTTTGATACAGGGTTTTTGGGGCGATTGTTTTTGAAAGAACTGTCATCACACACCTGCCTTGACTGCATCGGCGATAAAGTCGCCCATTTGCACGGTTGTTTTTGCTTTGTGTCTTTGGTCGCTACTTAATAGCTCACCGGTTAAGTAGCCAGAATTGAGCGCCTTACTTACGGCACGTTCAATCGCGCTTGCTGCTTCTTCTTGCTTTAAGCTGTGGCGCAGCATCAATGCAGCCGACAAAATTTGTGCAATGGGGTTAGCAATGCCCTTACCCGCGATATCCGGCGCACTGCCACCAGCGGGTTCAAATAAACCAAAGCCTGTGCTATTCATGCTCGCCGAAGACAGCAAGCCCATGGAGCCGGTTAGCATGGCGATTTCGTCCGATAGAATGTCACCAAATAAGTTAGAGCACAGCATCACGTCAAATTCATCGGGGCGGCGCAGCAACTGCATGGTCGCGTTGTCGATATAGATGTGCTCCAGCTCAACATCGGGGAAATCCACCGCCACTTCTTCTACCACTTGGCGCCATAATACCGAACAAGCTAAGACGTTGGCTTTATCCACTGAGGTCACTTTTTTACGCCGACCACGGGCGGCTTCAAAGGCGATGCGGGCGATACGGCTAATTTCACGGCGGCTATAACGCATGGTATCGAAGGCTTCTTCGCTCTCACCTTCACCTTGGCGGCCTTTAGGCTTTCCAAAGTAAATCCCGCCGGTTAACTCACGCACACACAGGACATCGAATCCCCGGGCAGAAATATCGCTGCGCAGCGGTGACATATGCTCTAAACCATCATGCAATTTGGCTGGACGTAGGTTACAAAACAGCTCGAAGTGACCACGAAGCGGCAGCAGTGCACCGCGCTCAGGCTGCTCATTTGGCGGCAGTTTTTCCCATTTGGGGCCACCGACTGAACCGAATAGAATGGCATCGGCCGCCTCACAACCTTTAAGCGTTGCCTCTGGCAATGGACAACCATGATTGTCGATAGCGATACCGCCGACATCATATTCCGTATATTCAATATGAAGGCTAAAACGTGCCTCAACCGCCTTTAACACCTTACGCGCCTCGGCCATCACTTCAGGCCCAATACCATCACCCGCTAATACTGCAATTTGATAACTCATACGCCCGCTCACTCCTTCAATGTGAATATTTTATGCTCGAAGCTTAAGCTATACGCCACCCAGCTCTCTGTTTTTATGCATATTCTGCTTATAATTTGCGACCTTATCGGCGCGGCAGGTCAGGTTCATCACATGCACTAATGCACGTGCTGATGCTTCAACCACATCGGTGGCTAAACCCACACCGTGGAAATTTTGTTCATGGTACACCGCGGTAATGTCGACCTGGCCCAGGGCATTTTGCCCTACGCCTTTCGCACCTAATTTGTAGCTGATGATATCGATACGACGGTCCGTCGCACGGGCGATAGCGTTATAGGCAGCATCAACAGGGCCATTGCCTGTCGCGGCCTCAGTTTTAATCTCACCGCCCACCTCGATGCGCACCGTTGCCGTGGCCACGCCTTCAGTCGAGTCGGATTGCACTACCAATTGCTGTAATTGATAAAAATTATCTTCCGCCGCTTGTGCCTCCATAAAAGCTAAGGCCTCTAAGTCATAATCAAACACTTGACCCTTTTTATCCGCCAGTTTTAAAAACTGCTCGTACAGGGCGTCCAGATTGTAATCATGCTCGCTATAACCCATTTCCTCCATGCGATGCTTAATCACATGACGGCCCGAGCGCGAGGTCATATTCAAGTTGTTGCGATTCAAACCAATACTTTCTGGCGTCATGATTTCATAAGTGTTTTGCGCTTTTAACATGCCATCTTGATGAATGCCCGAAGAGTGGGTAAAGGCATTGGCGCCCACAATCGCCTTATTCGACTGAATAGGCATATTGCATAACTGGCTGACTAAATTTGAGGTGCGGTGAATTTCCTTCGCATTAATCCCCGTTTCAAACCCTAACAAATTCTTGCGGGTGGCTAAGATCATGGCGATTTCTTCTAAAGAGCAGTTACCCGCACGCTCGCCAATACCATTCATGGTACATTCGATTTGGCGCGCGCCATGCTGCACAGCAGTAATCGAGTTCGCGACCGATAAACCTAAATCATCGTGGCAGTGAACAGAAATAATCGCCTGATCGATATTCGGTACACGATTAAACAAGGTTTGAATTATGCTGCCAAACTCACTTGGCACAGTGTAACCCACAGTATCGGGGATATTGATGGTACGAGCGCCAGCATGAATCGCCGCTTCTACCATACGGCACAAATTATCAATCGGCGTGCGCCCTGCATCTTCGCAGGAAAATTCCACATCATCGGTGAACCTGCGGGCATATTTCACCGCACCGACCGCCATCTCCAACACTTGCTCGAATGAGCGCTTTAACTTGCTCTCAACATGAATAGTCGAGGTGGAAATAAAGGTATGAATACGGAACTGTTCAGCCACCGATAATGCTTGAGCGGCAGCATCGATATCTTTTTCCAAGGCGCGGGATAAGGCGCACACTCGGCTATTTTTAATGGTGCGAGCAATGGTTTGCACCGACTCAAAATCACCGGGGGAAGACACCGGAAATCCCACTTCCA
Source organism: Shewanella cutis (assembly GCF_022410515.1). Lineage (GTDB taxonomy): Bacteria > Pseudomonadota > Gammaproteobacteria > Enterobacterales > Shewanellaceae > Shewanella > Shewanella cutis. The sequence continues at coordinate 6,698 of NZ_JACSDI010000028.1, forward strand.
TCACATCCACACCGAGACGTTCCAGCGCCATGGCGATCTGTAACTTTTCTTTGACTGACAAGCTAGCGGCTAATGCCTGCTCGCCATCACGTAAGGTGGTATCAAATATAATTACTCTGTTAGACATCTCGCTTCTCCATGGAACGTCACCGTTCATTATTTAACTTTTGCTGTATTCAGATACAAAAAACCCCGCAACATTGGTGCGGGGTTTATGAGTGTTTTGCCTTTCTATCGAGCGAGCAACACTAAGACCTCCGCGTTTGTGGCGCGAGAGAGAGAAGGAGGAGGTCGAGTTTGCTGCCAATTCTATTCATTTAATCTAAATATTTATTCTGTTGATTGAATATCTAATGAGGTTAATATTTAACTCGCTTGACTAAATGTGTCAACCCCAATTTTTTTCATGTTCCCCAAAATATCTGCCGCGAAACGGCAAAAAACTGAATTTTTACCTAAAGCCATTTTTGTTAACACCTTGCTGTCAAAGCAAAATAAATTAAATGTCGCCGCTCAACTTTTTAACAAAAAAATCATTTTTTATGCAAAAATAGCGTGAGACACGTTATAATCCTCGCCCGAGGCCACGGATAGAAGAATCAATGCACGGTATGGAGCAAAAAATGGATTTTCGCGCCTTAGCGCTGAGCCTATTACTATGGCTTGTCCCATTATGGGCCTGTGCTAATGACCAGCTCGATAAGCTGACACAACAAGTTTATCAGTATCCAACCAAAGCTTTGGCACAAATTACCGTATTAGAAAAGCAACAACAAACTGATAATACTAGCAATATTGATAAGCTTCGCCTGAGCATATTGAAGTGCCAAAACCTGTTGCAACTCGGCGAGAACGAAGCTGCGATTAACCTTGCGCAAATGGGTGAAGCCCATGCGAAACAGCTTAAGTTAGATCAAGCACGCCCCTATTTTTTCAATTGTCAGGCCGATGCTTATCTTAATTACGACAACATTCAAGACGCATTACCCCTATTAGATTCTGCAATCACCCTTGCTCGACGCTATCAACAACCTCAAGCCCTTATCGATGCGCTCCGCTTAAGAGGGCAACTGGATACCAATACGGATAATTTTTCCTCCGCGATTGAGGATTTACGCATCGCTATCGATATCTATCCCGACATCCATACTCAAACGCAAAACTGGATATGGCCGCCAGAGGCCTATGTCTATGCTGCAATGGGGAGTTTGTTGTATGCCACCCAAGATTTACCCCAAGCGATGTATTACACCAAGCTTGCACTGAACAGCGCTGATGCCAAAGGAAAAGTACAGCACGTGTTACTGCTAAACGGCGCACGTATTGCGCTGGATAATGGAGAGCGTGAATACAGCGATCAATTAGAAAAACAGAGCAAAACTCTGCTGCCAGAAATTGGCTCCCCGCTCGAACTCGCCTATAGCTATGCGATTTTAGCTTCTATTGCACTTGATAAAGGCAAAATCGACACCGCCGAAGAATATATCTCCATTGCAACAAACACCTTTAAGCAACAAAACCAACGGGTTGCAGTGATGCGTTCAACCCGTTTACTCGCTCAAATTCGATTTGCACAGCACAGGGATGAAGCGGCTCTTACGCTCATGCATTCCGCGATTGAACAGGGCGAAGCCCTCAAGCAATATACTGATCTAAAAGGATTCTATGGTATTTTGAGTGATTACTATCAGGCCCAGGATAGCTATAAATTCGCCTACGATTTTTTACAAAAACGCTTCGATGCGGCAGAACTGGCTAACGAGTCCATGAATCACACCCGAATTTTGCAGTTTAAAGCCAGATTAAACCAGCAAGGATTGTCCCAACTCAGCGCGGATGATCCACAGAGCAATCCTAGTTTGTTAGATCAACTGAATGTAGACTGGGCCTTTAGCATCTTGTTTTTAATGACAATGACACTATTAGGTGGCGCGATTTGGTACTTTATCGATAAGCAAAGTAAACGAGCCCCCTCTCCCGACACCAAGCCCCATCATCTTCCTCCCCTTCAACAACTTGAGCTCACCCTACATAGTGCCAAACAGGGCGATTATCCGCTGACACTATTACTTTTTAATGCCAGTCAAATTCGCCAAGTTGCTCTGCCAACCTTGCTTGATAAGTTACAAGATAAACTCCGTGAGCAAGACATACTATTACGGTATTCGATGGATGACATAGTGATCGTACTACCTTACACCTCGGCCGTCGGCGCACAACGGGTGGTTAGCCAATTAACGCCCACGATTCAAACATTGCAAGGTACAAACAAGGTCAATATTGGGATTGCAGCGATGCAGCATTTTGATAACCTTGACTCTTTAGTAAAACGCGCGAGCATCAATCAATTAAGTAAACTCAAGGTCAGCGACACCCCAAACGACTACTCACCCGCTAAATAACCCGTGATTTCATCGAGAAACTCGCCGCCAAATCGACTGAGTTTACGCTCTCCCACGCCGTTAACAGCAAGCATTTCTCCAGGGCTTGTCGGCATCATGGCAGCCATTTCCGCTAAGGTCGCATCGTTAAATACTAGATAAGGCGGTACATCTTGCTCTTCGGCAATCTCACGGCGCAGTGTTTTAAGGCGTGCGAATAACTTGCGATCATAGTTAAGCGGCACTCTCGATTGGGTCGTTTTACGCTTTATGCTGGTGAGTTGAATACGCGGCTCCGCCAACATCAGCGCAACTTCACCTTTTAGAATTGGCCTTGCAGAGGGGTTTAAGGTGATAGATGAGCCTCGAGTAATATCTTGACTTGCCAGGCCCAAATGGATCAGTTGGCGAATAACGCTCAGCCAATATTCATGGCTCTTATCTTTACCAATACCCCAAGTGCTGAGCTTATCGTGGCCACGGTCAACAATCGCAGCGCCTTTTGAGCCGCGCAATACTTCGATTAAATGATTAATGCCAAAGCGTTGTCCGAGTCGATAAATACAAGAAAGTACCTTTTGCGCATCCTCGCTACCGTTATAGCGCTTAGGTGGATCAAGACAAATATCGCAGTTACCACAAGGCTCTAACGCACTTTCATCAAAATAATGCAGCAGGACTTGGCGCCGACAGGTTTGCGCCTCAGCAAAGGCGGCCATGGTATTGAGTTTATGGAATTCAACTTGTTGCTGCGGCCCAGGTTCAGACTGTTCTATTAGATGGCGCACTCGACCAATATCGGCAGGATCGAACAACATAAAGGCTTCCGCCTCGAGTCCATCACGGCCTGCACGGCCAGTTTCTTGGTAATAGGCCTCGATACTCTTAGGGATATCGTAATGCACCACAAAGCGCACGTTCGATTTATTAATCCCCATGCCAAAAGCTACGGTCGCAACCACGATATCTATTTGATCTTTAAGAAAGCTATTTTGCACTTCGCCGCGTTCTTCTGGCGTCATTCCCGCGTGGTAAGCCTTAGCATGAAACCCCTGTAGCGTGAGCCTCTCAGCGACTTCATCAACCCGGCGGCGACTGCTGCAGTAAATAATGCCGCTACTGCCATTTTGTTGCAGCAAAAACTGGCGTAATTGATTAGCTGCATTGAGTTTTTCAGCCACGGTATAACGGATATTAGGCCGATCGAAACTTGATAATAACTTGAAGGGATTGATGCCTAAACGTTCACAAATATTCTGCCGCGTTGCCTGATCTGCAGTGGCTGTCAGCGCCATCATTGGCACATGGGGAAAAAGCTGTTTTAACTGCCCAAGAGCGGCATATTCAGGTCGAAAATCATGCCCCCACTGACTGATACAGTGCGCTTCATCGATTGCAAACATCGACAGCGGCAATGACTGCATGCGTTCAATAAAATCTGCCGTAAGTAGGCGCTCGGGGGACACATAAAGCAATTTTAGCTCGCCGCGATGCAACTGCCGAAGCACTTCTAAACTCTGCTCTCTTGGCTGTGAAGAGTTTAAATAGGCGGCATTCATGCCTGTCTGCAATAGACTATCAACCTGATCTTTCATCAATGAAATCAATGGCGATACCACGATAGTGATGCCGTGCATCATCAGCGCTGGCAGCTGATAACACAGACTCTTACCGCCACCAGTGGGCATGATTACCAGGCAATCCTCACCACGACATACCCGCTCGATGACTTCGCGCTGACCGTCCCTAAAGTCACGGTAGCCAAACACCTGCGCGAGGCGCTCCGAAAGCGGATCATCATGCGTGTTGAGTAACTGAGTTTCCATGGATCTTCTAGCCAAAAAGTAAGGCCGCCTATTCTAAAGGACAGAATCGCTCCTGTCTTGCGCCATCTTGTCGTAAACCTATTCTGGCTTAAATAGCATCGGCTAAAAGCGCCCGCAACCTCAATCCCCATCATCAATATGGCTTAAGTTGCATTCTGTGCACGCTTCACTGTAGATTAATTGCTCTAGTCGGGCGCACATTCAAAGCGTCCCCACTCATATACTAAGAAGCCGAATAACAACAAGGACGAACAACATGAGCAACCCAATTCAAACCGAAGTACTCAAGCGCGTTGCTGAAGTATTTGATCAGCATGTGCCTTTTCATAATTTATTGGGTCTGGACATCAAACGCTACGATATCGATGGAGTTGAAGTGGCGATTAATATGAAGCCAGAACTCATAGGCAATATTCACCAGCAAATTCTCCACGGCGGCGTAACGGCGACAGTGCTCGATGTCGTGGGTGGACTCACGGCCTTTGCGGGCCTCGTTGCCAGCCGTGATGATTGGACAGTTGAAGAATTACAACAACGGCTGCAAACCTTAGGCACCATCGATATGCGAGTCGATTATCTCAGACCTGGACGCGGACAGATTTTTACAGGCACCGGCAGTGTGATCCGAGCCGGTAATCGTGTCTCGGTTTGCCGAATGGAGTTACACAATGAGCAAGGAACCCATATTGCCTTCGGCACAGGCACTTATATGGTTGGCTAATCAGTTGCCTTGGACGTGTCTTCGGAAATAAATTACCGTATTCATTTTCGATAAACTGGAGGAAAACACTTTGATTATACAGTTGTTTTCCTCTTAGTTATTTTTAAACTCCCGTCGTTTGAGACATCCTGTAACGAAAAAGGAGGCTGCACACACCTTGAGTCAAGCGGCGTACACTCCTACAATCGCCGTCCTGTAATCTATCGAAGATGTCTCATGCCTGATACTGAATACCGCAAAGGGATCCTACTCGCCGTCAGTGCTTACTGTATGTGGGGATTTGCGCCCTTATATTTCAAACTACTCCACCATGTTTCTGCGACCGAAATTTTACTGCATCGGGTGATCTGGTCATTTGTGTTTATGGTGATCATCATGTTGTTTATCGGTGGCTTTGGAAAACTCCGCCAACTGTTTAAACAGCCAAAACAACTGCTTGTACTGACTATCACCTCTCTGCTAATTGCTGGTAACTGGCTGCTGTTCATTTGGGCTGTCAATAATGATCATATGCTCGATGCCAGCTTAGGCTACTTTATTAACCCATTGCTAAATGTGTTGCTGGGCATGCTGTTTTTAGGGGAAAGATTACGTAAGCTGCAGTGGTTTGCCGTTGCGCTGGCGAGTGCTGGCGTACTTATTCAGTTGATTTCATTCGGCTCAATTCCCATTGTCTCCCTCGCGTTAGCAGGCACCTTCGGGCTATATGCGCTGCTGCGAAAAAAGGTCAATGTGGATGCGAAATCAGGGCTGTTAGTAGAAACCGCTATTCTGCTACCAGTCGCATTAGTGTATCTGGTCGCAACCCTAGATAGTGCCACAGCCAATATGCTCACTAACGATTGGCATCTTAATTTGTTACTCATTGCCGCGGGGATTATCACCACCATTCCACTGCTGTGTTTTGCGGGTGCTGCCGTGCGCATTCCATTGTCTATGCTAGGCTTTTTCCAATATATCGGCCCGAGTATTATGTTTATCCTCGCGGTAACTTTATTCAATGAACCCTTCGATGCCGAGAAGAGCATCACCTTCGGCTTTATCTGGAGCGCCCTGTTAGTGTTCACCTTCGATATGGCTTACAAACGCAAAACGGCGTAAACATTATCACGCCGATAAAACAGTTACAGAAGTGATCATAATCACTTCTGTAACTGTGCTAAAAATTCAATCCCTTGCGGCACTGTCAGTAATAAACTGTAGCCTTTAGTCGTTGGTACTAACACTAATTGTGACTGATCTGTTATTGCCAAAAATGCTCTACTTTTTCCCTGCAAATTAAACCAGCCTAATTGAAACCCTGGCATGCCTATACCATTCGTTTTAAAGCTCGGCGTTAAATGCGCCTCTTGCCGCAAATCGACTATACGCGCCTCGGCGGGCAATATATCCGAGCGGGATAATTGCACTTTATAGAAAGGCACATCCAATGTGAGCTCTGTATCGGTTAACACTAACTGAGCGTGACTCGATTGATAGAAGACCCAAGAAAACCCTCCTAACATAGCCAGCAATAATCCCAAACTGGCAAACTTGGTTACTATAGGCATCTGCTTTAGCCATAGTATGAACAGCAGACCACTCAAGCCTAAGAGTAAGATAATAAAGCTTAAAATAGAGGTTTGAGCTAAAGGTGCCAGCTCGAAAATTTGAGGGGTCATGGCAGCATCTCCTATGCAGTAAAGTCTTAACCTGCCAATAAAGACATATTATGTCAACAAAAATGCCAGCACTCGGCTGGCATTAATAATAAAGTTGCACTTTAAGCTTATAGATCGAGGGCGAGAATTTTGGAACGGCGCTGATAGTTATACAGCTGCTTTTTCTTCTGCGGCAATGCATCGACATCTTCAATCACAAAGCCATGCTCTAAAAACCAGTGAATGCTGCGGGTGGTCAGCGCAAATAAACGGGAATAACCACGGCTACGGGCCTGACCAATAATATTCTTCAGCAGCAAACTGCCCCGGTCGGCATCGCGATAATCTGGATGCACCACAAGGCAAGCAAACTCCCCGGCATTATCTTCTTCGAACGGATACAAAGCAGCACAGCCAATCACTAAGCCATCACGCTCAATCAGCATAAACTGCTCAATTTCGATCTCGAGCTGCTCACGACTACGGCGCACCAAAATGCCCTGCTCCTCTAACGGACGGATCAAATTGAGAATACCGCCAATATCGCTAATCGATGCTCTGCGTAAACGTTCAGCACTCTCGGTCACGATCTGCGTACCAATCCCCTCGCGGGAAAACAGCTCCTGCAGCAAAGCGCCGTCATCGAGATAGCTAACCAAATGGCAGCGGGGCACGCCATTGCGGCAAGCATCAATACTGGCCTTGAGGAAGGCCATAGTGCCAATACAGGCTGAACCCTGCTCTGCGAGCTTATTAAGAATGTTTTGCGCATCATTTGGCATTAACTCGGCAATCACATCCCCATTGCGATCAAGAATGCCATTTTGCGAACTAAAACCAATCATCTTGTCTGCTTTAAGTTTTATCGCTACCTGAGTGGCAATTTCTTCAGCGGTAAGATTAAAACTTTCACCAGTAACGGATGCCGCAATCGGCCCCATCAATACGATACAGTGATTATCGAGCTGACGCTTAAGCCCCTGCGCATCAATCCGGCGCACCTTGCCGCTTAAACAAAAATCCACGCCATTATCGACCCCTAAGGGCTGGGCAATCACAAAGTTACCGCTGACTAAGTTGATTTGTGCGCCTTGCATGGGCGTATTGCTTAAGCTCATGGATAAACGCGCCGTAATATCAAACTGCAATGCGCCCGCCACTTGCTTAATCACTTTTAGCGAGTCTTCATCGGTGATACGTACACCCTCATGGTAGGCGGGTTCAATCCCATTAGCGGCTAACGCTGCATCGATTTGCGGCCTCGCGCCATACACCAACACCACTTTAATGCCTAAACTGTGCAACAACGCCACGTCATTCAGAATGCCGCGAAATTGATTTTGTGCCAAAGCTTCTCCACCCAGCATCACCACAAAGGTTTTCCCTCTATGGGCATTGACGTAAGGGGCGGAATGACGAAATCCATCAACCAGTTCAGTGGTACGCACGCGTTGTTTACACCTCATATTTAAGCTGGCAACCCCATAATGGCTTACCAGGAGTGAATAACGAAAACCCGCGTATAGTATTGCATTTTAATTCACCAATAAAGAATTTATTCTCATTAAAATGCAGTTTTAATACAATAAAGTGCTTATATTTTCAAAAAATTGCACTTTTGATAAAAATTCACATTTTTTTAACCATGGGCAATTAATACCAATCGTATTAAATATCTGTTCATTCAGCGGGAATTCAACGCGCTTTAGACAAGGCGAAGGCTTGAAGGCATAGTGGTGCTCTGTCGAAAGCCTTAAACGCAGTATAAAGCGCGTTGCCATACAGTGAACATCAGCCGCCCTTTCCGCCCTTTGGGAGCCACACAGGCATCCCACTCCGGTGTTGCATTGACTTAAAAATTTCTGAGTCAATGCGCCTTGGATTGAAATACCTGTGAGGCTCTGAACTGATTAGATATTTAATGTGATTGGTATAAGCAATGCAGATCCAGTGTCGGATAGATTTATCTCAACTTGATGACTAAAGGTGGAAAAAGACCAAAAAAAAGCCCCTTAGATAAGGGGCTTTTCTCGAAACACTAAACAAGGATTACTTGATTTTTGCTTCTTTGTAGATAACGTGCTGACGAATAACTGGATCAAATTTTTTGATTTCCATTTTTTCTGGCATGTTACGCTTGTTTTTTTCAGTTGTGTAGAAGTGACCAGTTTTAGCTGTAGAAACTAATTTGATCTTCTCACGATTACCTTTAGCTTTAGCCATGATCTATTACACCTTCTCGCCACGGGCACGAAGTTCAGCAACAACAACTTCAATACCTTTCTTATCGATCAGACGGATACCTTTAGTAGATACACGTAACTGTACGAAACGTTTTTCTTCTTCTAACCAAAAACGGTGGTTTTGTAGGTTAGGTAAAAAACGACGACGGGTCGCGTTTTTTGCGTGCGAACGGTTGTTACCAACCATCGGCTTCTTGCCAGTAACTTGGCATACTCTTGACATGTCAGTCTTCTCCAAAAACAATTTTAACGCTCGAGCATTAATGTACCTCGTATGGCCGTCGCCCGAGGCACAAAGAGGGCGCATTTTATACACGATCATAGAGGTAAGATCAAGCGTTAGATTAATTAATCCAGCCTCGTTCCGCGAAGGAAACTATCTCTCTATCACCAACAACCATATGATCCAATAGGGATACATCTATGGTTGCCAACGCATTTTTTAATCGCTCAGTTATTCGTCTGTCAGCCTGACTGGGCTCGGCAATACCAGACGGATGATTGTGACACACTATGACGGCAGCAGCCTTTTTTTCCAGCACTAAGCTAACCACTTCACGTGGGTATACTGAGGCTGAATCTATTGTTCCGCGGAATAATTCGACGAACTGAATCACTCTATGCTGGCTATCCAGCAGCAAAATTGCGAACACTTCATAGGAGCGGTCAGCTAATTGTCTCATTAAATAATCCCGAGTTAAATCGGGATTTGTCAAAACCTGACCTCTCTGCAGGTTTTCTTGTGCCACACGTCGCGCTAATTCAGCCGCGGCTTGAAGCTGGGCGTATTTTACAGGTCCCACGCCCGGAAGTCGACACACCTGATGCTTTGGTGCGCAAAGTAAGCTTCTTAAGCCACCAAATTCTTGAATAAGTGAACGGGCAAGGTCTACAGCGTTCAGCCCAGACAGGCCATTACGCAACAACACCGCCAGTAATTCGGCATCCGAGAGATGACTGGCGCCTTTTAGTAATAACTTATCCCGCGGCCCTTCTCCCTCAGGCCAATCCTTAATCGCCATGTGACCTCCTGTCATTTCTTATTTTTACTTTAGCAAGTATGGACGAGATTTTTTGAACTGGGACAGTCACGCCAATTCATCGCTTTGTGGTATGGTTGGCGACATTATTTCAATCTCGGATGATGTCTGTGAGCCTGATAACGAAAAACGTCCTACTGGGTATTGGTGGCGGCATTGCGGCCTACAAAAGTGCGGATTTAGTGCGCCGCTTAAAAGAACGCGGCTTTGATGTACGTGTGGTGATGAGCCAAAGTGCGATGGAATTTATTACCCCACTCACACTGCAAGCCTTATCAGGGTATCCGGTATCATCGAGCTTACTCGATCCCGCCGCCGAAGCGGCGATGGGCCATATTGAACTGGCGCGCTGGGCCGATTTAATGATTATCGCCCCCGCTACGGCAAATCTTCTCGCCCGCATCAATGCAGGCATGGCAGATGAATTAATCACCACCACTTGTCTTGCCACTGAAGCGCCAATTGCGCTCTGCCCTGCGATGAATCAGCAGATGTATCGTAATCTCGCCACTCAAGCCAATTTAGCCAGTTTACAAAGCCGTGGTTACACGCTGTGGGGACCGGCAAGTGGCAGCCAAGCCTGCGGTGAAGTCGGCCCTGGCCGTATGCTCGAACCGCTCGAAATTGCCGAACTCGCGAGTCGCTTTTTTGCAACAAAAGATGTCTATGCTGAACAGGAACCTCAACCGCTAGCAGGCCAGTCGGTGCTGATCACCGCAGGCCCAACCCGCGAAGCCATTGATCCTGTGCGTTATATATCTAATCACAGCTCCGGCAAAATGGGCTTTGCCTTAGCGAAGGCCGCAGCCGATATGGGCGCGGCTGTGACCTTGGTCGCAGGACCCGTAAATTTAGCCACGCCTGAAGGGGTGACGCGAATCGATGTCGAATCGGCGCAAAACATGCTCGATGCTGTTATGGATAATGTTGATAAAAAAGATATTTTTATCGGTTGCGCCGCTGTTGCCGACTATCGTGTCAGCGATATTGCCGCCTGTAAGATCAAAAAGTCAGCAGAAGAAATGCAACTTGCGCTAGTGAGGAATCCTGATATCTTAGCGACGGTCGCAAGCTTAGCAAACCGTCCTTTTGTGGTGGGATTTGCCGCGGAGACCCATGATGTAGAAACCTACGCCCGCGATAAACTCAAACGTAAGAATTTGAATATGATCGCCGCAAACGATGTATCCGTTGTTGGCCTTGGCTTTAACGCCGATGCCAATGCCCTGCGCGTATTCTGGCCACAGGGTAGTCAAGATTTGCCTGCTACCGATAAACTCACGTTGGCACGGCAATTACTTTCGTTGATAGTGAAAGAAAAAACAAAATAGATGAAAACACCGATTGAATTAAAGATCCTCGACTCCCGCATTGGTTCTGAATTTCCCCTGCCCGCCTACGCAACACCAGGTAGCGCAGGCATGGATCTTCGCGCCATGATAGATACCACCATGACGATAGCCCCGGGAGAAACTCAGTTAATCCCAACGGGTATTGCCATCCACGTAGCCGATCCCGGCCTTGCCGCTGTGATTTTGCCCCGCTCAGGCCTTGGCCATAAGCACGGTATCGTCCTTGGAAATCTAGTTGGGCTAATCGATTCTGATTACCAAGGCCCCTTGATGGTCTCTTGTTGGAACAGAAGCGATACCCCATTTACCTTAGAAATTGGTGATCGTCTCGCACAACTGGTGTTTGTCCCAGTGGTACAAGCGCAATTCAAACTCGTTGATGAGTTCGACAGCTCAGACCGTGGTGAAGGTGGATTTGGCCATTCTGGCACTAAATAACCTTAATCGTTATTGAGCGAAGGATACTGCAATGGCTGTAAGCCCAAAAATTAATCGTCGTGAACACATACTGCAATGCCTAGCGCAAATGCTAGAAACCAGCCCAGGACAACGTATTACCACCGCTAAACTCGCCTCAGAAGTCGGCGTATCGGAAGCGGCACTCTATCGCCACTTCCCCAGTAAAGCGCGAATGTTTGAAGGGTTAATTGAGTTTATTGAAGAATCGTTACTTTCACGCATCAACATCATCATGGATGATGAAAAAGACACCATGAAACGCTGCCAATTAGTACTACAGCTGCTGTTGATTTTTGCCGAGCGTAACCCAGGGATCTCGCGCGTCCTCAATGGTGATGCGCTTTTAGGTGAAAATGAGCGGCTGCGGAGCCGCATTAGTACGTTATTTGCCAAAATAGAAACTCAACTTAAGCAAATTTTGCGGGAAAAAACCCTGCGCGAAGGCAAAGGCTTTAATTTAGATGAGGCTATTTTAGCTAATTTACTGTTAGCCTTCGCAGAGGGGCGAATTGCTCAATTTGTCCGTAGTGAGTTTAAACTCAAACCCACACAACACTTCGATGAACAGTGGCGCTTTATTCAGCATCAGCTGTTGCAAAGCTAATGATTTATTAGCATAAAGGACGGAACTCTCCGTCCTTTCTTTTATCCATACATCTTGTATCAGCATTTCTTTTGCTTTAGTCTAAAACACATCTTTTTAAAACAAAAACCACAATAATTTTACAAGGATGTCAGATGAAGTCTCTGCCTTTTGCCGTTTTGGCTGCTATTTGCTTACCCATGATGCCTATCACCACATTTGCGGCTGAAACATCGGCCACGAATGCATTATCACAATCACAATTATTTAGTCGAGGCGATGAATACGCTAACGTAAAAATATCCCCAACAGGTAAATACTTAAGTGCTATTACCAGTGTCGAAGGTAAAAATGTACTCCTAGTATTAGATGCTCAAACCAAAAAACTACTGAATGCGATTCGCTTCCCAAGTAACGCCCAGGTTGGCACCTATGAATGGGCCAATAGCGAGCGCATTGTGTTGGCAAAAGAATACCTTAAGGGCTGGAGCGATGTGCCCCAATACTACGGCGAATTAATGGCGGTCAACGCCGATGGTTCTCGCCCTAAATATCTATTTGGTTATGACAGCGGCGAGCAGCAAACGGGTTCAAATATCAAGAAAAATACCGCCATCAATGCCACAGCATTCATTCTGGACCCTCTACCTGATGATGAACGCTATATGCTGGTTAATGCCATTCCATGGAATAACGAGAGCAGCCTCAATCTTGAATTAAAGCAAGATGTGTATCGAGTTGACCTTTTTAGTGGGGTTCGTAAACGCATCACTGGCTCACCCATTGGCCAAGCTCGCTTTATGACCGACCATGAAGGTGAAGTTCGCTTTGTCACTGGGGAAGATGGCAAAAACGTTACTAAAGTGTTTTACCGCAAAGATGGCGAATGGGTAAATACCGATAAACTCAACCTAGGCTTAAGTGATTTTACGCCTATCTCCTTCGCAGATAATAAAAATACCATCTATGCTGCGGGTCGCGTGGGTACTGAAACCTTAGGCGTCTATCGCATCAACCTCGAAACAGGCGAAAAGGCCGAGATCATTCAAGATGAGGTTGTTGATCCCAGCAACTTCTGGATCAACGGCACCAATAAACAGCTCTATGCCGTTGAATTTGAAAATGGCTATCCAAGCTATGCCTTTGTCGATAACAACGATAACCACGCCAAACTGCTTAAGGATTTAATTGCTGCCCTACCTGGGCATCAAGTACAGATTGTTAGTGAAACCCGTAATGGCGAGCAACTGGTTGTCATTGCATTTAACGACCGCAATCCCGGTGATTACTATTTGTTTGATACGAAAAAGCTCAAGCTAGAGTATCTAGCCGCCGCCCGCAAATGGCTCGATCCTGAACAAATGGCGGAGGTTAAACCCATTAGCTTCACTAACCGCGATGGCCAGAAAATCCATGGCTATTTAACCTTACCCTTCGGCAAAGAAGCCAAAAATTTACCCTTGGTCGTTAATCCCCATGGCGGTCCCCATGGCATTCGTGACTGGTGGGGGTTTGATCCACAAAATCAATTACTCGCCCAGAATGGTATGGCGGTGTTGCAGGTTAACTTCCGCGGTTCTGGCGGTTATGGTGAGCGTTTCGAGCAAGCAGGCTATCAAAAATGGGGCTCAGATATTCAGCACGATATTATCGATGCGACTCAATATGTGATTGACCAAGGAGTTGCCGATAAAGAACGGGTGTGTATCGCAGGCGGTAGCTTTGGCGGCTATAGCGCTCTACAAAGCGCCGTATTAGCGCCCGATATGTTTAAATGCGCGGTTGGGTTTGCCGGTGTGTATGATCTTGAGTTGATGTTTGATGAAGGTGACGTCGCCAGAACACGTTCAGGCACAAGCTATCTTAAGGACGTACTTGGCCAAGACAAAGCCACCCTAAAAGCCATGTCTCCCTCTGAGAACGTTGCCAAATTAAAAGCGAACCTCTTACTGGTGCACGGTGGTGAAGATGAGCGCGCGCCGATTGAACAACTCGAATCACTCGAAAAAGCCCTCAAAGCCCATAATTACCCTTACCAAAAACTGGTGATGGATAACGAAGGCCATGGTTTTTATAACGATTCTCATAGAGCCAAGTATTACGATCAGATGCTGAGCTTCTTAAAAACCAACTTAAAACTTTAGCCTTAACTAAAATAAAAGCTATCTTCATCAAGATAAAAGCATTTTAGTACCCAACTAAGCCGATAATCGATAAGGACTATCGGCTTTTTCATCCGCTACGTGCGCGTTTTTTGGTATGAATTGTCCGCAATTCGCGCTATTCTGCCCCACCTTATGCTTGTCCAAGTGACAACGAATCGATTTGTACCCTAGTGCGCCTGATTGCTGATACTCAGCGACCAGTGCTAGGTTTTCAGTGATAGCCGCTACAAAAGTAGTGGAGGATAAAAATGCCATTAAGTGAAGCAGCAGTAAAAGTACAGGCCGCCCTGCAAGAGCGCGGACTTGAAACCCCCATGCTCCCCAGTGTGTTTACTCCTGAAGAGCGTAAGGACAAGATTGAACACCATATGAAGGAAATCCTGACGCTTATGTCACTGGATCTTTCTGACGACAGTCTTGCCGATACCCCACGCCGCATCGCCAAAATGTATGTCGACGAAATCTTCTCCGGCTTAGACTATGAAAACTTCCCGAAGATCACTGTCATTGATAACAAAATGGGCTTTGATGAAATGGTGCGAGTGCAGGATATTAGCCTGACCAGTACCTGTGAGCATCACCTTGTCACTATTGATGGCACAGCAACCATTGCGTATCTTCCACGTAAAAAAATTATTGGTTTATCAAAGATTAACCGCATTGTACGTTTCTTTGCCCAACGTCCTCAGGTACAAGAGCGTTTGACTCAGCAAGTGTTAGTCGCGCTGCAGACCTTGCTCGAAACTAAAGATGTTGCGGTTAAAATGGATGCGGTGCATTACTGCGTAAAATCTCGCGGCGTGATGGACTCCACTAGCTCCACCACCACTACGGCCTTAGGTGGCATTTTTAAATCCAACCCCGCGACCCGCGCCGAGTTTTTACACCAGTCGAAGTAAGACCTTACTTTGTGTGAGATATAAAAAACGCTGCCATTCTTATTGAATTGCAGCGTTTCTGTTTTAACGGTTTATAACACGCTTAAGCCTTATTAGGCCTCGATGCCATACTGCTCACGGTACTGGCTCACCGCCGCCAACTGCGCTTCCATTCCAGGTTTTTCAGACAGATAGCTGATCAAATCGGCCAGTTTGATAATCGCCACAATACCGCAGCCAAAATCCCGCTCAACCTCTTGAATCGCCGACAATTCGCCCTTGCCCTTTTCTTGTCTATCCAGCGCAATTAATACGCCAGCGAGCTGCGCTTGATGGGCTTCAATGATTTCCATCGACTCACGGATCGCCGTACCCGCAGTGATCACATCATCCACCAGCATCACCCGACCTTTAAGCTCGCTACCGACTAAGCTACCACCCTCACCGTGATCTTTTTTCTCTTTACGGTTAAAGCAGTAAGGAATATCGATATTGTGATGTTCGCAGAGTGCCACTGCGGTAGTCGTCGCAATGGGGATACCTTTATAGGCAGGGCCAAATAACAGATCGTAATCAATACCTGAATCCACTAAAGCTGCCGCGTAAAAACGCCCTAAACGCGCTAAATCACGGCCGGTATTGAATAGGCCTGCATTAAAGAAGTAAGGACTGATACGGCCCGATTTAAGGGTAAACTCGCCGAATCGCAACACCTGACGCTCAAGAGCAAATTCAATAAACTCACGTTGATAGGCTTTCACAATCTCTCCTTACGACTTTGTATGTAAATAGTTTTTATTAGGAAATTTTATTTGTATAACATTTAATTCGGTACAGAGTTAGTTCACACTAAGGCGTGTTGCTATACACAAAAAGCGACAGCTAATAAAAAGCCCCGCACTTTATCAATGACGGGGCTTTTTATCAGTACACATTAGTTTAAAGCGGCTTTCTGTACATCGACGATTTCGCGAATACTGTTCTTCGCCAAACCGAGTAGCTCAATCAACTCTTCGTGAGTAAACGGCTCACCTTCGGCAGTGCCTTGGATCTCAATGATCTTACCGGTTTCTGTCATTACCACGTTCATATCGGTTTCGGCAGCGCTGTCTTCCACATACTCTAAATCACTTATCGCTTCACCGTTGTAGATACCCACGCTGACCGCAGCGATTAAGAACTTAAGCGGGTTAGATTTAATAATGCCTTTACCACGAGCCCAGTTAAGCGCATCCACTAGGGCAACACAAGCACCAGTGATTGACGCAGTACGAGTACCGCCATCGGCTTGGATCACATCACAATCGATGACAATGGTGTTTTCACCCAACGCTTTCATATCGACACAGGCGCGCAGCGCACGACCGATAAGACGTTGAATTTCTTGCGTGCGGCCAGATTGTTTACCACGCGCGGCTTCACGATCCATACGGCTATGGGTCGAACGAGGCAACATGCCGTATTCCGCCATCACCCAGCCTTGACCCTGACCTTTAAGGAAACGCGGCACACCTTCAGTAAAACTGGCGGTACAAAGCACTTTCGTTTCGCCAAATTCCACTAACACAGAACCTTCGGCATGGGCCGTAAATTGGCGAGTGATAGTGATGGGACGTGTTTGTGCTGGCGTTCTGTTACTTGGACGCATGCGAGATTCCTGTATTCTGAGTCATTGACCGATTTTGGCTGCATATTATAGGGTTTTGTGCCTGAGGATGCCATGCTTAGGGTGATTCTCTGGCAAACTCGTCACACAAACATCTAATCCCGCTCGCTATTGGTGGTATGCCTTTAATCCTACAGCCATTGACTCTATAATCGCCTCTCATTATGACGATAAAACCATTAGGACAACCCATGATCCAAAGCATGACAGCCTACGCTCGTATTGAGCACAAAGCACAATGGGGCACTGCCTCTTGGGAAATTCGCTCAGTCAATCAACGCTATCTCGAAACTTACCTACGCTTACCCGAACAATTTCGCAGTTTTGAGCCAGTGCTGCGCGACCGCCTACGTAAACGCTTAAGCCGCGGTAAAGTTGAAGTCAACTTACGCTATGAGTTAGCCGACAATAGCAATAACGAACTTAAATTAAATCAAGGATTAGCTAAACAGCTGCTCGACGCGGCCAGTTGGCTAAAGCAAGAAGCCGGACAAGGCGAAGTCAACCTCACCGATATTTTGCGCTGGCCAGGTGTACTCTCGAGTGCTGAGCAAGATATGGACGCGATTGGCGCCGATTTAATGACTGCATTCGACTTAGCTATCGACCAATTTATCGAAGCCCGCGGCCGCGAGGGCACAGCCATCAAAGACATGCTGCTAAGCCGTTTAGATGGCGTCAGCGAGCAAATCGCCATCGTGCGTGAGCATATGCCTAAAGTGATGGAATATCAGCGTGATAAACTAACAAACCGTCTCGCTGAAATTAAGGGTGAACTCGATCCTGCCCGCATCGAGCAAGAAATGATTCTTTTAGCCCAAAAACAAGATGTCGCCGAAGAAATGGACAGACTCGAAGCCCATGTTAACGAAGCCCGCCGCATCCTCAAAAAAGGCGGCAACGAAGGTCGCCGTTTAGACTTTATGATGCAAGAGTTTAACCGCGAATCGAACACCCTAGCCTCTAAATCCATCAGCACAGAAATCACCGCCGCAGCAGTCGAACTTAAAGTTTTAATCGAGCAAATGCGCGAGCAGATCCAGAACGTCGAATAGTTTTCCCTCCCGTCAAAAAATGTCTTAAAAGCCCTGTTATTTGCATGTAAATACAGGGCTTTTTTCTTTTTCCGTCCAAATCGGTTTACAGATGTCGGTTATCAGTTGTTGTTTAAATGGTGGCAGGGTTGATGAGTATCTAGGTGCGTTGACTCAAGGCATCCCCATGCCACCCCAAATGCCCAAGGGGGGAAGTGTCAAAAGCCATTGCACAATGGCAACGCCTTGCTTAACGAGCTGGCATTCGCAAAGAAGAAAGCTATTGAGGGGTTGTTTTATACTAGACTAGAACGCCACAACACTTTCATGCGCATAGAAGTGTGAAATGCAATATTGAGTACTCGTCCACGCGTTTTACTGAACGGGGAAATGCAGCGGTCAGTGGTCTACGCTAAGTTACTTTAAAGGTAACAATCTGTAGACCTAAAGGTGGCATACAACCTTCCACCCAATCAGCCAATCACCGCTGAACAATATTTTTTGCCAACAACGATTGACCTGTCTATAACCTCATAGTTTATCGTCAATAGTGTTCTGGTCTGTTTAAACCAGCCACCCCAATGTAAAAATCAACGGAAAGGACGGTTATCTGTGTATCGCATTTCTGAGTTAGCTGAAAAAGTCGGGCTATCACGTTCAACCTTGCTCTACTACGAGAAGCAAGGCTTATTACGTGGCTCTCGCCAAACCAACGGCTATCGACTTTATTCCGATAAAGATGTTCAGCAGTTGCACTTGTTGCAACAACTGCAAGCGGGCGGCTTAACACTAAAAGAATGCAAATCCTTTTTAGACAGCAAGATGCAGCGCGCAGTACTTGAAAAGCGCTTGCAGCAGTTGGACGAAGACATCGCTCAAAAGCAGCAAGCTCGCGAGTTACTCGTCGCCCTGCTGGGTGAAGGTTCGCTGCGTCTTTGGCATCAACAGACCGATAAATTAGCGCCAGACGCCCATCTGGATTGGTTAAAACAGCAAGGTTTTAATGAACAACAAGCCCTGCATTTGAAATGGTTATCAAAAGATATGAACGAACACGATCAATACATGGCCGATTTTATGACGGTATTCCAACGCTTAGAACGCTGGGGGCCGAGTTCTGATGCCGATACACTAAAAGCATTGTCCACACTGCCAACAATACCCACCAAGATCATTGATATTGGCTGCGGCAAAGGCTTTTCAACCTGTTTATTGGCACAACACACCCAAGCACAAATCGTGGCAGTAGATAACGAGCAAAGTGCGCTGGATGAACTCGGTGAACGCCTCACTGAGCTAGAGTTAAATACCCGCGTAACCTTAAGCTGTGTCAGCATGACGGATCTGCCTTTTACGTCTGAAAGCTTTGATTGCATCTGGTCAGAAGGCTCAGCTTACATAATGGGTGTTGAACAAGCGTTAACCCAGTGGCGTAAACTACTGATTAATCTTGGCTATATGGTCGTCAGTGATTTGGTATGGTTAACCGATAACCCAAGCCAAGAGGCGGTCGCATTCTGGGAAGGTGAATACCCAGATATGCAAACCATCGAAAAACGCTTAAGCCAAATGCGCCAAGCAGGCTTTGATGTGGTTGATCATTTCACTCTGAGTGAACAAGCATGGCATGATTACTATCAACCACTCAAAGCACGAGTTGCTGATGTTAAAGCCTGCATGCCAACGTCAACCGCCATTGCGGATATTGAGCAAGAAATTGCGATTTATGAGCACTACTTAGGCGAGTTTGGCTACCACATGTTTGTGCTACGCAAAGGGGCATAACCGAACGCCCTATTAAAGTAGATCTCTGATCCGGTTTAACAGCGCTTTACGGCTATTATTAGTCACAACAAAGCGCTTAAAGCGTTGTTCAAACGCCGTTTCATCCGCTTTAAACAGATAGGCCTCAAACAGCTGAAGCAAATAGCGTGCTGCCTCATCGTAACCACTGGCGCAGGTGCGATTCGCGTGCTCTTGTGCTTGCTGCCAATAGTGCTCGCGCTGATTGTAGATATCCGTCAACGCTTTTTCTTTTTCTGCTTTTTCGATGGCTAATTTTTTTGCAAGTGCTGCGGCTTGCTCTTGCTGTAATTGGCTTTGCGCTTGCTCTATGAAAGGGGAAATCACGTCAGGGGTTAACCAATATTGATAGATTTCGTCTATGTTGGCCGATTCTTTTCGCGTCAGTGCTAAGGCTTGGTGACGAGTTAACTGGCCTTGCTCAAACAGCGTGCTCAATAACGTGTCTTTCTCCGCATCCGTGAGATTATGCAGCCACGTATCAAACTGAAATTGGGCTTGTTTGGCTTGGTGACTGGGTTGTTCGTTCAGCACCATCGCAAGAGCCTTAATCCATGCTAAGGGAATATCATACAGCGCCGCAAACGTCTGCGCATCTTCACTGAGGTGTTCAAAATCGTATTGAATTAACGGTATTTCCTCAAGCTCGTCATTACAATCAAACGCTTTGAGCCACATAAAGTACACAAGACGCCATTCCCTTGGATTAACTCGCTACGTAACCCAGCTAAATGCTGGAAAAAGTCGTCAGCCTGTTCATCGTCAAAATACTCGCCATACTCTTCGATGGAAAAAATCAGCAGTTGCCACTCATCGCTTTGATGTACATGAAGCCCATCGCTTGAAAAGCCAAGCAACGCTTCAGGGATCGTTCCGGCAGGTAACTTGATGTATACATCGATTGAGCCCCAATCGGCATAGTAAAACCCGATATCGAAGTATTTTAACATCAGCGTA
>NZ_JACSDI010000029.1 GCF_022410515.1 Shewanella cutis
CTCTTATGACAGAAAGTAAGCGCAAGGGCTTGCCAGACGAAGCCTTCGGGCAGCATTTGGCTGACGTTTCTACTGCGTTATCGTCCGTTTATGTAGAATAACTACACGGCACGAACTTTGCCTTGCATAAACGTCAGCCAAATTGCTGCAAAAATAACCCTGAAACGTCAACACGCCCTAGTCATTACGGAAAATTACGAATATATTCATAACTTAACCAACAAGTCATCAAGCTTCATGTCAGTCTAGATACCTCTGGTGAGCCAGACAGGATAGTAGTGTGCAGAAAAAATACGTAGTGGCGTTAGATCAAGGCACAACGAGCTCGAGGGCGATTGTGTTTGACCACGATGCCAATATTGTCAGCGTCTCCCAGCGGGAGTTTACTCAGCTTTATCCTAATCCCGGCTGGGTTGAACATGACCCAATGGAAATCTGGGCAAGCCAAAGTTCTGTGTTGATTGAATCTCTCGCCAGAGCAGGCATTCACAGTGATGAAGTGGCGGCGATTGGCATTACTAATCAGCGGGAAACCACCATTATTTGGGAAAAGGCGACCGGCAAACCCGTTTACAATGCCATTGTGTGGCAATGCCGCCGTAGCGCCGAGATCTGTGAGCAACTCAAGGCCCAAGGTTTAGAAGATTATGTGCGGGAGAATACGGGTCTCCTGCTCGATCCTTATTTTTCAGGCACTAAGATCAAATGGATTTTAGATAATGTGCCGGATGCACGTGCGAAGGCCAAGCGAGGTGAACTGTTATTCGGCACGGTTGATACTTGGCTACTGTGGAAACTCACGGAAGGCAAAGTGCATGTGACCGATCCCACCAATGCAGCTCGCACGTTGCTGTTTAATATCCACAGCCTGAGTTGGGATAGCAAGCTGCTGGAGGCGCTCGATATTCCTGCCGCCATGTTGCCTGAAGTAAAACCTTCCTGCAGTGTCTATGGCACCACGCGCATCGCTGGTGAGGGCAGTGAAATTCCACTGGCGGGGATTGCGGGCGATCAACAGGCAGCGCTCTTTGGCCAGCTCTGTGTTGAGCCGGGAATGGCCAAAAACACCTATGGTACGGGCTGCTTTCTGCTGATGAACACCGGAAGCAAAGCCGTGCGCTCATCCCATGGTTTATTAACGACGGTGGCGGTTGGCGCTCAAGGTGAAGTGAATTATGCCCTTGAAGGTTCAGTGTTTATGGGCGGCGCGACTATTCAATGGCTGCGGGATGAGTTGGGACTTATCCGCGATGCCAGTGATACCGAATATTTTGCCTCTAAAGTCGCGGATACCAATGGGGTGTATTTAGTCCCCGCCTTTGTGGGGCTCGGCGCGCCCTATTGGGACCCCAATGCCCGTGGCGCACTGTTTGGTTTAACCCGTGGCGCTAACCGTAATCATATTATCCGTGCGGCATTAGAGTCGATTGCTTACCAGAGTAAGGATTTGCTCGATGCCATGATTAAGGATAGCGGTGAGCGGCTTAAATCCCTTAAGGTCGATGGCGGTGCGGTTGCCAATGACTTTTTAATGCAATTTCAAGCGGATATTACCGATGTTGAAGTGTTACGGCCCAGTGTTTGCGAAACTACCGCTTTGGGTGCGGCATTCTTAGCAGGGCTTGCGGTCGGATTTTGGACCTCGGTAACTGAGCTTGAACATAAAACCTGTATCGATACGCACTTTAAACCAAGCATTGATGCTGATTATCGGCAGCAGTTATACGCTGGTTGGCAAGATGCAGTAGCAAGAACCCGTTCTTAGTTTCTTTTAGGCTTGAAACACATAAGGCGCAGCTTGAGGTTGCGCCTTATTCATTTAACAGCCAAGCACGTTAAACTTCGATATCGATGATATGCTTGCTGGACGGTTGTGCTGTGTCAGCTAAATCGTCTGTGACTTCGAGTACTTTTCCTTCTTTTAAATCTTGTTTGTCCGCAGCGCGGCGTTTTTTATTGCGACTGGCATTATCCTGTTTACGTCTTTCCCTGACTTTCGCATCTAAGGTGGGTGGTAATTGCGACTGTGGGGTTTCATGGCTATCGGGCGCATTGGCGGTCGCACTACTCACCTGATCAACGATCCGTTTTGGGGTTAATACGGGTTTTACTGGCTGGGCCAGCATAGCGTAAAGACTGTCCAATCCACTCATAGCGCCTCCTTGGTTTTGACCACTTAACCCTTTATCGGCAGCAGCTGCTTAATATTTAGACTATACGTTGATTGAACCCCGTTCGCGACACACTCTAGTATTCTGACTTCTGCCAATCTCTGTGTTGCGCTTTAGTGACTAACTCAAGTTTGCTAGGATGTGCCTCGTGTTGGCAGCTTAGGCGAATGCCCTGTGCTAGCTCAGTGGCGGTGAGCTTATCCAGATCATAATCATTAGGGATAGGCGGCTGCTCGACAAACCTGAGTTTACACAGGCCACAGCGTCCGCCACCACCGCATTGGGTCCTTAATCTTTCGCGCCCTCGATTAATACTCTCTAAATATGTGCCATTGAGATCGGTAAATTCGGCCAGCAGCTGAGCATCTTGAGTATAAAGCGCCAGTTTTCCTATGGCGGTTTTTCGTCTTATGAATGGCAGGGATAACTGGCCTTGATGGCATTTATGCCCAAGGATGTAAATTCCTGAAAGACCTAAAAATAGCGCGCCAATGCTGATTGACTGTACCAATAAGTGATTAAAACCAATGCCATTATCGGGGGTGTAGTCCATAAAGTGCAGCATAAACAGCAGATCTTTGAGATCGGATTGACTATTTTGGTGGGCAAGCACGGCGCCCGAGGCTGTATCGATATAAATACGGGTATCGAGTGGGTCTGAGGTGGTGAACATCGCCACCGAGCCGCTAGCATCGAATGGTGTTTTATTGGTGAGTATTTGCGCTGAGCTGATAACGCCAGAGCCTGAATAACTTCCCTTGGCGATAGCCTGTATTTCTGCATCGCTCAAAGATAATGGTTCAAGGGAATCGGCCCAAAACCAGCGGGTTTGCTTCGTTGTTGTGAGTGCATACACTGCGCGGCTGAGCACCGAAGTTAATTTAAGTTCGATAATGCCTTCTGTTTGGTATTGTTGGAGTAGGTTTGCTGTAGAAGCGAGCGGCGAATTGAAGCTCTGCGCCTTATCGTCGACCCGATATGGATTCGCATCCAGAAATTGCTCGTCAATCAGGTTAAAGGCGAGTCCTGTCACGATCCAAATTAACAGTTGCAGACCAACAATAAGCGCTAGCCATTTATGTAGGGTTTGCATCGCTAAATTACGATGGCGTTTACCCAATATTTCAATACCAGTATTCAGTTTGTTCGAGCAGCTCATGCTTGCTCCTCGCAGGATTTAGGATTTCGAAAACTGATATAAGTCAGGGCGATACCAAATAGTGTGGTCAGTAAGGCAAGGCTGCTCATGATGGTGAGGAACGGATTATGTACATTCTCGCGGGTCTCGTAGTCCATGATATGCAGCATCCACATGATATCGAAGAGGCGCCAGTAATCATGCCGAGCGCTGAGCAGTTGCCCTGTGACCGCGCTGAGATAGAGTGTCGAGTGCATCGCATCGTCTAACTCAACTTGCCACATAGGTAATGCGTGAGGGGAGATTTCATTTGGTGCTGTTTGCTGGTGGAGGGTTGCGCGGATGATCTTAGCCTTGCCCGTATACACCTGCTCTGCGGCGTCGAGCGCTTGTTGCTGATTTAACTGAGGTAATAATTCTCCCGTCACACTGCTAAAACGTTGCAATTTCCCTGCTATTTTGGCGCTATAAAAGAGAGTGTCTTGGTGGGCATATAGGCTTAACGCGGTCGCATTGGGGTGATCTTTGATGAAATCCGTAAAGCTGTAAGCAGGAGCTTTTACATGGAAAACTGCACCATTTACCTTATTAACCAGAGGCTTGCCACGAATAAACTCGATATCCATCCATACCATATATGCGCCGGTTGCCATCCAAATCAGCAATTGCAGTGCGGTGAGTAGTGCAAACCATTTGTGATAGGTACGGATTTTGGTTGCTGTCATGGGTCACTTATTTTGAGTTATTCGCATGGAAGTTTTGATCTTCCTCGCAATCGTGAAATAAAAACTACCATCTTATTACAGAATAAATCTGTAATAAAAAATAAAATTTCAGCCATTTATGCTAAGAGTTTGCGCACTGCTGGATCGTAAAAAGGTTAGTTTTGGGCTTATTTTGCTGCGCTTTGTGAGTCTAGCGTGATTTGCCTATGGGGAAAATCCCACATTTAGCGACACTTTATGGCATAAATTTCATTGCAACTGCCTGAAAGCAAAAGGCCGCTGTTTTTTTGTCCGCTTTATATTCCTATGGTATCCATCGTTTAGCTGATTTTAAGCTGATCTTTTTGTCAAAACTTTGTCGCTAAGTTATGGGGGCAACATGCTGCTAACCCGCTTGCCGACTGGCTTTATAAAAGGATCCCATCCCTTGACAATGCTTGTCTACTATCCCTAAACTTAGCAATTGTGGGAAATAGTGGATATTTGTGGATCAAAAAGCAAAGGATAGGATGAATTAGCGTGTTTCGTGGAGCCAGTGCTATCAACTTAGATACAAAGGGACGGATCGCGATTCCAGTGCGATACCGCGAACCTTTGCAGCTAGAGCATCAAGGCTGCATCGTTATCACGGTTGATATTCAATCTGCATGTTTACTCCTTTATCCCATCCACGAGTGGGAACTGATCGAAGCAAAGCTACTCAAGCTATCGGATACAGATAAAACCCAACGTTCCCTTAAGCGCATGCTGTTGGGTTATGCCCACGAGGTTGAACTCGATGGCAACGGGCGCATATTACTGCCGCCACCGCTAAGGCAATATGCCAATTTAGATAAGCGCATCATGCTGGTGGGACAGTTAAACAAATTTGAGCTGTGGGATGAGCAAGCTTGGCTGCAGCAAATTGATGAGTGTCAGGAAACGATTCGAAGCGAGGAGCTTGCTAACAACGAGCGTCTGGCGGATTTTTCACTCTAACGAGTCGCATAACTAAATAAGAAGAGAGTAATGAGTCAAGAATTTGCCCATTTATCCGTTTTGCTCGAAGAAACGGTCGGCGGTTTAAACATTAAAGACGATGGCATCTATATTGATGGCACGTTTGGCCGCGGTGGTCATTCAAGACAAGTTCTGCAAAGACTGGGTGAAAAAGGTAGATTGATTGCTATCGACCGCGATCCACAGGCTATTGAGGCCGCTAAACAATTTGCTGATGACCCTCGTTTTCAAATTGTGCACGGCGGTTTTGGCCAATTAGCCGATTACGTCGAAGATCTTGGTCTGGTTGGCAAGATTGATGGTGTGTTGCTCGACTTAGGTGTGTCTTCTCCGCAGCTTGATGATGCCGAACGTGGCTTTAGCTTTTTGCGCGACGGGCCGCTCGATATGCGCATGGACAATAGCCAGGGTGAAACCGCTGCCCAGTGGTTAGCGCGCGCTGAAATTGAAGATATGGCGTGGGTATTTAAAACCTATGGCGAGGAGAAAAATGCTCGTCATATTGCCCGTTGCATTGCTGCTGACCGTGATAAAACCCCGTTTTTGCGTACCAAAGATTTAGCCGATTTAATTGCGCGTATCACCAAAAATAAAGAGCGTAATAAGCATCCGGCAACCCGCGTATTTCAGGCGATCCGTATCTATATCAATAGCGAATTAGATCAGATTGATCAGGCTCTTGAAGGTGCTTTAACCGTACTAGCGCCTCAGGGGCGTTTATCGATTATCAGCTTCCATTCCTTAGAAGATCGCATCGTCAAACGCTTTATTCGCCGTCATAGCCAAGGTGAGAGTGTGCCCCATGGCTTGCCCATCACCGAAGACCAAATTAACAAGTCGCGTAAATTGCGCGCCATTGGTAAGGCGATTATGCCATCCGATGAGGAAATTGAACGCAATGCTAGAGCCCGTAGCTCAGTGTTACGCATTGCCGAGCGATTGGATTATTAGAGGGCAAGCACATGAGTAAGCCCTCATTGAGCCTGCCACGGATTGTGTTACATGACCTGTGGCAACACAAATGGATTTTGTTACTCGCACTGCTGGTGCTCAGTAATGCTGTGGCTGTGGTGTATACCAGCCATGTGAGCCGAAAGCTTACTACCGAATGGGACCAGCTGCTGCAGGAGCGTGACAGGTTAGATATCGAGTGGCGCAATTTATTATTGGAAGAGCAATCCCAAACCGAACATAGCCGGATTACACGGATTGCATCAAAGGATCTCAACATGAGTCGACCATTACCCAGTGAAGAAATCGTGGTAAAGGTGCCGTGAGTATAGGGAAGATATGATTAGGCAAGCAAAAACCAAACAGGCCAGCAAAAAGCAAAAGCCACAACTGATCCACTGGCGTTTATACGTCGTGGTCGGTTTTGTGTTTGCGATGTTTACCTGCCTTGTGGGTCGCGCTGCTTATATCCAAATTATCGAACCTGATAAACTTCGCCATGAGAGCGATATGCGTACCCTGCGTACCACCAGTCGTGAGGTGCAGCGTGGCTTAATTACCGATCGTAATGGGGATATGCTGGCGGTGAGTGTGCCCGTGCGTGCCGTGTGGGCGGACCCTAAACAAGTTAACGATAGCAATGGCTTTGCTGATATGCGCCGTTGGCAAGCACTGGCAGATGTGTTGCATGAGCCCGTGGAAGATGTGCTCGATAAGGTGCGTAGCAATCCAACCAAACGTTTTACCTACCTAAAACGCCAAGTCACCCCGGCGGTAGCGGATTACATCACTCAGCTAAAATTACCTGGGGTGTTTTTAAAGTCTGAATCCCGTCGTTACTACCCAGGCGGAGAGATCACGGCTCAATTAATTGGTATCACCAATATCGATGACGTTGGTATCGAAGGCGTTGAAAATGCCTACAACAGTTGGCTTACTGGTACGCCATCCAAGCAAAAAGTGCGCAAGTCCCGTGATGGGCACGTGGTTGAGCGCCTCGATATTGTCCAAGAAGGCGAAAGCCCAAATGATCTTGTCCTGAGCATCGACCATAGAATCCAGCAACTTGCTTACCGTGAGTTAAAGCGTACTACCGAGATGAACCAAGCGACGTCTGGCTCGATTGTGGTGCTCGATATCCACACGGGTGAGGTGTTGGCGATGGCGAATACTCCCTCTTACAACCCTAATTCCCGTGATAATTTTCAAACCTTCAGAATGCGTAACCGCGCGATGACCGACACCTTCGAGCCAGGCTCGACCATTAAACCTTTTGTGGTTGCGGCAGCGTTGGAAGCGGGGACAGTAAAATCTACCGATGTGATCCCAACCTCGCCAGGCTGGATGCGTTTAGGTGGTCGGCAAGTACGTGATGCATCCAATTATGGTGATATGACACTGGCGCGTATTTTAGCCAAATCCAGTAACGTCGGGATCAGTAAATTAGCCCTGTCGATTCCAGTACAGCAGTTACTCGGCACTTATCAATCTATGGGCTTAGGCAGTTTTTCAGGCATTAATCTTACGGGTGAAAGTGCCGGCCTTATCCAAGATCGTCACCGTTGGTCTGACTTTGAGCGCGCCACTTTATCCTTCGGCTACGGTTTAACTGCGACGACGCTGCAGCTTGCCCGGATGTACGCCACTTTAGGTAATGGTGGCACGTTATTTCCCGTTTCAATTTTAAAACTGAAAAAGCCGCCTGAGGGTGAGCGAGTGATTTCAGAAGCTGTCGCCAAAGATGTGCTGCAAATGATGGTGAGCGTGACCGAAAAAGGCGGAACAGGTACGCTCGCCCATATCGATGGTTATCCGGTTGCTGGTAAATCGGGTACCAGCCGTAAGGCGGTAGCCGGTGGTTATGGTGATGATTATGTTGCGTTATTTGCTGGCGTTGCGCCGGTAAATAATCCAAAGCTTGCCATTGTGGTCGTGGTCAACGAGCCTAAGGGCGATCTCTATTATGGTGGTTCAGTGGCAGGGCCGGCATTCGCTAAGGTGATGTCAGGCGCATTGCAAATGTTAAATGTTGAACCCATTTCCGATAAAGAACAGGTGCAATTGGCGGGACTCGCCGGGAGAGCTGAATGATGTTGTTAAGGGAGCTACTCGCGCCTTGGTTTCCCTACGCGGGCGAACAAACCTTCTTAGATTTGACCTTAGACAGCCGCGCAATACGTCGCGGCGATGTGTTTTTGGCGCTGCCAGGACATAAGGTCGATGGTCGACAATTTACTGATAAAGCCTTAGCTCAAGGTGCGGCTGCGGTGTTAGTGCATACGGATAATCCGCAAGAGCAGGGCAAAGTAATTGCAATGCCCGCTGAGCAAGGGGTGCAGATTTATTTCTATGAGTTAGCTAAGCACGTTTCAGCGGTGGCTGCGGTGCGTTACCCTGTTATCCAAGGTCAATCTATGGCCGTTGTGGGTATTACAGGGACTAATGGCAAAACTTCGACAAGCCAACTGTGCGCGCAATTAGTGACCTTGCTTTCAGGTAAAGCGGCGGTGATGGGCACGCTTGGCAATGGCCTGTGGGGCGAGCTTGTTGACAGCGGCAATACCACTGCCGATGCCATTACCCTAATGCGCCAGCTCCATGAATTTGCAGATAAAGGTGTTAACACCTGTGCGATGGAAGTCTCGAGCCATGGTTTAGTCCAGGGGCGCGTCGATGCGGTGCCCTTCGATGTGGCTGTATTCACTAACCTGACCCGTGATCACTTGGATTATCACGGCGATATGGAAAACTATGCCGCCGCCAAACAAATGTTATTTCGTTTCGACTCCCTGCGCCATGGTTTACTGAATTTAGACGATCCTGTGGGCGTCGCTTGGTTATCTGAGCTGGCAAACGTCCCGGCGAAGATGTGGGGTTTTAGCATTGAAGCCCATAAAGCCGCAGCGTTTTACACTAAGAATGCCCAATTTAACGATCAAGGCGTGCAGGCGACCTTAGTCTGGCCCGAGGGCGAAATCGATATTCGTTCGCCGTTATTAGGCGCCTTTAACCTATCAAATTTACTCGCCGCACTATCAGCCCTGTATTTACAGGGAATGGATATGCGTGCACTGGCAGCCAAAGTGCCTTACTTAGTGCCTGTGGCTGGCCGCATGGAACGTTTTACTACCGCAGATAACATCACCTTAGTGGTCGATTATGCCCATACCCCGGATGCGATTGAACAAGCGCTTAATGCTTTGCGCCGTCACTGCGCGGGGGAGCTTTGGTGTGTGTTTGGCTGTGGTGGTGACCGCGATAAGGGCAAGCGGCCATTAATGGGGCGCGCGGCGGAGCAATTTGCCGATCGCATTATGGTGACCAGCGATAATGCCCGCAGTGAAGATCCTAACCAAATTATTACCGATATTATCCAAGGGCTAACTCACCCTGAGCGAGCGCTGACCGAGGTTGACCGTGTGGCTGCGATTAAACAAGTCGTCGCACAGGCTAAATCTGGGGATGTGATCTTGCTTGCGGGTAAAGGCCATGAAACTTACCAAGAGGCGGCAGGTGTGCGTCATGACTATGATGAACGCGCCCTGGCACGTCAGTTATCGGAGCAAAGCTAATGATCCCAATTTCCCTCGAGGCACTGAGCCAATACTTAGGTGCGCATCGAGTCGGTGACGACGTCACCATCCAAGCATTAAGTAGCGATAGCCGTAAAATCGGCCCCGCAACCTTGTTCGTCGCCTTAAAGGGGGAGCGGTTTGATGGCCATGATTTTGCCGCCACCGCGATAGAGAATGGTGCCGTTGCACTGTTGGTTGAGCGTGAACTTGCCTTTGATATCCCGCAGCTTATTGTTGCCGATTGCCAAAAAGCTATGGGTGCGATTGGGGCTTATGTTCGCGACCAAGTGAATCCCATTTGTGTAGCATTGACCGGTTCAAATGGCAAAACCAGCGTCAAAGAAATGATTGCCACTATTTTGTCGGCCAAGCATCAAGTGCTTTACACCGCGGGTAATTTTAATAATGAAATCGGCGTGCCTTTAACCCTGCTGCGCTTAACGCCCGAAGACAAATATGGGGTATTTGAGCTAGGTGCTAACCATAAAGGTGAGATTGATTACACCTCCGGCTTGGTTCGCCCTAACGTGGCGTTAGTCAATAACGTCGGCAGTGCTCATTTAGAAGGCTTTGGCTCACAGGCAGGAGTGGCCCAGGCAAAATCGGAAATCTATAACCATCTACAAGAAGAGGGTACAGCGATTATTAACGCTGATGACGCCTTTGCTGATGTGATGCGTGTTAAAGCCAAGCACTATAAGCAATTGAGCTTCTCCCAGCAGGAAGGTGCGGCAAAACGCCAAATCGATGTCATTGCGACTGGCCACAAAGCTAATAGCGATGGTTGTTACCGCTTTATGCTTAATTATGCGGGCGAGTCTTGCGAAGTGGTTTTACCCTTAGCGGGACGTCATCAAGTCAGCAACGCTTTGGCCGCTGCAAGTGTCTGTATTGCATTGGGATTAAGTCTAACGGAAATCGCCGAAGGCCTGAGCCAGCTTACCCCCGTCAAGGGCCGTATGCAGCCTACTCAATTAGGACGTGTACGTCTAATTGATGATAGCTATAACGCCAATCCAGTGTCTGTAGGGGCGGCTATCGCTTGGTTAAAGGAAATTTCTGAAAATCGTTGTTTGGTACTGGGAGATTTGGGCGAATTAGGCGACAATGCGCCCCTTTTACACGCTGAACTGGGACAACTAGCAAAGCAACAGGGGATCGATGCCCTGTTCTGTACTGGTACCTTGACTCAGCACACGAGCCAAGCTTTCGGGGCGGAGCACCATGACAGCGTGGCGACGTTAGTAGAAAAACTTATAAAACACATCAACCAGTTGCCGGGACAGGTGACGGTTTTAGTTAAAGGTTCACGAAGTGCCGCAATGGAGCGGGTCGTGAATGGCCTAACAGTAGCCTTCGGGCGTGGGGAGTTAGTGTAGATGCTGGTGTATCTGGCCGAGTATTTAACCCGATTTCATACGGGGTTTAACGTATTTTCCTATGTGACATTTCGAGCCATTTTAGGCTTGTTAACCGCATTAATGTTTAGCTTATGGTGGGGCCCTAAACTTATCGAGCGCTTGCAGTTGATGCAAATTGGCCAAGTGGTGCGTAACGATGGGCCTGAATCGCATTTCAGTAAGCGCGGAACGCCCACTATGGGTGGCCTGCTGATTTTAGGCGCCATCTTTATCAGTGTGCTGTTATGGGGCGATCTTGGTAGCCGCTATGTGTGGGTAATGCTGTTTGTATTGGGCAGCTTCGGCATGATTGGCTTTATCGACGATTACCGCAAAGTGGTACGTAAAGATACTAAGGGATTGATTGCGCGCTGGAAGTATATTCTGCAATCCTTAGCGGCCTTGATCATTGCCTTTTTTCTCTACACTACAGCCGCTAACCCTGGTGAAACGCAATTAGTGGTGCCCTTCTTTAAAGATGTGATGCCGCAACTGGGCGCTGTGTTTATCGTATTGGCGTATTTCACCATTGTGGGGTCTAGCAACGCGGTGAACTTAACTGACGGTCTCGATGGTCTTGCGATTATGCCAACTGTGATGGTGGCTGCAGCATTTGCGCTGATAGCTTATCTGTCGGGCCATGCTCAGTTTGCTAATTACCTGCATATTCCGCATTTACCTGGCTCTGGCGAGCTGGTGATCGTTTGTACCGCGATTGTAGGCGCAGGTTTAGGCTTTTTGTGGTTTAACACTTATCCAGCACAGGTCTTTATGGGCGATGTGGGCTCACTCTCTTTAGGTGCGGCCTTGGGGGCGATTGCGGTATTAGTTCGCCAAGAAATCCTGTTAGTGATCATGGGCGGTGTGTTTGTGATGGAAACCGTGTCAGTGATTTTGCAGGTCGGTTCTTACAAATTACGTGGACAGCGGATCTTCCGCATGGCGCCTATCCATCACCACTACGAGTTAAAAGGTTGGCCGGAACCGCGCGTGATCGTGCGCTTTTGGATTATCTCTATTTTCTTAGTTTTACTCGGCTTAGCCACGTTGAAGTTAAGGTAATTGCTCATGCAAAGTCAGTATTCACACATAGTATTAGGGTTGGGAGCCACAGGGCTTTCGGTAGTGCGCTATTTGTGTGGAAAAGGCATTACGCCGTTGGTGATGGATAGCCGTCGCCAGCCCCCCGGCGCCGAGACGCTAGCAAGCTCATTCCCTGAGGTGAAGTTGATTGCTGGCGGATTTGATTGCCGCTACCTAGTGCAGGCGACGCAAATCATTATCAGCCCTGGGATTGCGATGAATACCCCCGAAGTGCGCGCTGCACTGGATATGGGCATTGAAGTGATTGGCGATGTTGAACTGTTTGCCCGTGAGATTGCCGATCGTAAACCTTGTGTGATTGGGATTACGGGCTCAAATGGCAAAACGACAGTGACCACCTTAGTGGGTGAAATGCTGCGAGAAGCGGGCATTGCTGTTGCCGTGGGCGGCAATATTGGTATTCCGGCGCTGGATTTGCTGCAAGAGAATGCTGATATTTTTGTACTTGAGTTATCGAGTTTCCAGCTGGAAACCACCCATAGCTTGAACTGCGTTGCCTCAACTTGCTTGAACGTGACGGAAGATCATATGGACAGATACAGCGATATGGATGCCTATCGAAAGGCTAAGCTGCGTCTGTACCATCAAAGTCGTGCCATCATTTTTAACCGTGATGATGCGTTGACTATTCCAACCGAACCCATGAACCAAAACAGCTTTGGTTTAGCACCGCCTGAGGGCGATGAGTGGGGCATTTGCGACAGCCGGATTTATCACGGCCACAGTGAAATCATGCCGATCACCGAAGTGTCGCTGATTGGTAGCCATAACCATGCAAACTTACTTGCTGCGATGGCGCTGGTTTATGCCGTGGGTGTGGATAAACAAGTGATGGCCAAAGTCGCACGCACCTTTACTGGACTTTCCCATCGCTGTGAAGTGGTTGGGATAAAAGGTGGGGTCACCTATGTGAATGACTCTAAAGCTACCAATGTCGGCGCCACAGTTGCGGCGCTCGATGGTTTAAGTGATCACCTCGGCGACATTATTTTGATTGCTGGCGGCGATGGTAAAGGTGCGGATTTCAGCCCGCTTGAAGAGCCGTTAACAAAAGTGACTCATCTCATTACCTTAGGCCGCGATGGCAATAAGATTGCGGCGCTGAAAGAAGGCGCAATCAAGGTCGATTCAATGGCTGCCGCTGTTGCTAAAGCCGCTCAATTAGCAACTTCAGGTGATATTGTACTCCTATCGCCAGCCTGTGCGAGCCTTGATATGTACAGTAACTTTATGGCCCGTGGCGATGATTTTAGAAGCCTAGTGGAGCAACTCGATGGCGAGTGATGCAAGACAGCTCAGCCTGTTTGGGCGAGTGCTGCATGCACTGCCTAACTGGCAACGTGATACCGACGTCCCAGGCGTGCAATTGTACGATCGGGCTTTGCTCACGGCTGTTTTGTCTTTGATTGGCTTTGGTTTTGTGATGGTGATGTCAGCCTCGATGCCTGAGGCGCAAACGCTGACTGGCAATCCATTCCATTTTATGACCCGCCATGTGGGGTATTTGTTGGGATGTTTAATCATTGCCGCATTTGTCCTTCGCGTGGATATGCAGACCTGGCAACGCATGAGTCCAATCATGCTGCTGGTGGTGTTTTTTATGCTGCTGGCGGTATTAGCTGTGGGTACCACTGTTAACGGGGCGACACGTTGGCTATCACTCGGACCGATCCGTATTCAGGTCGCTGAGGTCGCTAAATTTGCGTTTTCTGTGTATATGGCGGGTTATCTGGTGCGTCGTCATCAGGAAGTGCGTGAAAATGCGAAAGGCTTCTACAAGCCGATTGCGGTGTTTGCGATTTACGCGATTTTGATTTTGATGCAGCCCGACTTAGGGACGGTTGTGGTGCTGTTTGTTGGCACTGTGGGATTATTGTTCCTTGCTGGTGCGCGGTTGCTGGACTTCTTCGCACTGATTTTTGCGGGGATCTTGGCCTTCGTGGCGCTGATTTTACTCGAGCCTTATCGTATGCGTCGGGTGACATCGTTTTTAGATCCTTGGCAAGATCCATTTGGCAGTGGTTACCAGTTAACCCAATCGCTGATGGCCTATGGCCGAGGTGATTGGTTTGGCCAGGGCCTTGGTAACAGTATCCAAAAGTTGGAATACCTTCCTGAGGCGCATACCGACTTTATCTTTGCCGTGATTGGTGAAGAGTTAGGGTTTATCGGCATTATCGCGGTGTTATCCGTGTTGTTATTTGTGGCATTGAGGGCCATTCGTCTTGGCAATTTATGCCTCGTGATGGACAAAGCCTTCGAAGGTTATCTGGCCTATGCGATTGGGATTTGGATCTGTTTCCAGACCGTCGTTAACGTGGGCGCAAGCATTGGTATGTTACCCACTAAAGGGTTAACACTGCCCTTTGTGAGTTACGGCGGTAGTAGTCTATGGGTCATGACAGCGGCAGCAATGACATTGCTACGCATCGATTACGAACGGCGCATGAGTTTAGTTCAGGCCGTGCAAGGGAGATTGAAGTAATGACCTACGCGGGTAAACGTATTTTAGTCATGGCAGGCGGCACGGGAGGACATGTGTTTCCGGCGCTTGCGGTGGCAAAGTATTTAGCACAGCAAGGTTGGCAAGTGCGTTGGTTAGGTACGGCTGACCGTATGGAGGCGCGATTAGTGCCTCAGTATGGCTTCGATATTGATTTTATCGACATCAAGGGTGTGCGTGGTAATGGTTTAGTACGTAAATTGGCGGCGCCTTTTAAAGTGGTGCGCTCTATTTTGCAAGCTAAAGCGGTGATTGCCGAGTTTAAACCCGATGTGGTGCTTGGCATGGGCGGTTTTGCCAGTGGCCCAGGTGGTGTGGCGGCTAAATTAGCGGGTGTGCCCTTAGTGTTGCATGAGCAAAATGCTATACCGGGAATGACGAATAAGTTGCTCTCGCGGATTGCTAGCCAAGTACTTTGTGCCTTTAAAAATACCTTCACCCAACTGAAGGCGAAAGTCGTGGGCAATCCCATTCGTCGTGAGTTGATTGCCTTAGGCGCTGAGCCTAAACAAGCCGCAGATGAGGCGCTAAAGGTGTTGGTTGTGGGCGGCAGCTTAGGTGCTAAAGTCTTTAACGATTTAATGCCCGAAGTGGTGGCTGCACTGAGTAAACAGCAGTCGATTACCGTTTGGCATCAAGTAGGTAAGGATAATCTGGCTGGGGTCAAGTCCGCTTATCAGCAGCAAGGACAAGAGGGTGGCGTCAACGTTGCCGAATTTATTGATGATATGGAAGCCGCCTATCGTTGGGCTGATGTGGTATTGTGCCGCGCCGGCGCGCTGACGGTATCCGAGTTAGCGGCAGTGGGACTTCCTAGTATTTTGGTGCCTTATCCCCATGCGGTGGATGATCACCAAACCCGTAACGCTCAAGTTTTGGTTGAGGCTGGCGCAGCTTTCCTATTGCCACAGGCCATCTTGGACGTGAATAAGCTGGTGAGTAAATTACAGTTACTCGCCAATGACAGAGCAGAATTAGCCCGTATGGGCCAAAGAGCGAGAGATGTTGCCGTGTTGGATGCGACCGAACAGGTGGCCCAAGTGTGTATTGCTCTTGCCGAGAAAGGATAGGTATGACTAAGACAGAAAGATACTTACAGCTAAGAAGTATGATCCCTGAAATGCGCCGGATTAAGCGTATTCATTTCGTCGGCATTGGCGGCGCGGGTATGGGCGGGATCGCTGAAGTATTAGTAAACGAAGGCTATGTTGTCAGTGGTTCTGACATTGCGCAAAACGCCGTGACTGACAGACTCTGCCTGCTGGGTGCGAAAATTCATATCGGTCATGGCGCCGATAACGTGCAGCAAGCTGATGTGGTGGTGGTATCAACGGCGATTAATCCCCAAAATCCAGAGATTATTGCGGCAAAAGAACTACGTATTCCCATCGTTCGTCGCGCTGAAATGCTGGCTGAACTGATGCGCTATCGTCATGGTGTGGCGATTGCTGGCACCCACGGTAAAACCACGACCACCAGTTTGATTGCCAGTTTGTATGGTCAAGCGGGGCGTGATCCGACGTTTGTGATCGGCGGTTTACTCAATAGTGCGGGGACTAATGCCCGTTTAGGTACCAGCCGCTATCTTATCGCCGAAGCGGATGAGAGCGATGCGAGCTTCCTGCATCTGCAACCTATGGTCAGTGTGGTGACAAATATTGAAGCCGATCATATGGATACCTATGGCGGTGACTTTGAAAAGCTCAAATCAACCTTCGTAGATTTTTTACATAACCTGCCATTCTATGGTGTGGCAGTCGTCTGTATTGATGATCCGGTCGTGCGTGAGATTATGCCGCGTATCAGTCGCCATATTGTAACCTATGGTTTTAGAGACGATGCCGACGTGCAGGCGCTCAATTTCAGCCAGCAAGGGCATCAATGTCGCTTTACGGTAAGACGTAAAGGTAAAGAAGATTTAGATCTGTTGCTCAATCTGCCAGGCCAGCACAATGTATTAAATGCACTCGCGGCGATTGCAGTGGCGACAGAAGATGAGATTGACGATAGCGCCATTATTCAAGCCTTGGCTGAATTCCAAGGTATTGGCCGTCGTTTCCAGCACTTAGGCAAGTTTGCGACGCCTAAGGGCGAAGTGATGTTAGTGGATGACTATGGTCATCACCCGAGTGAAGTGGCGGCGACCATTAAAGCGGCTCGTGCAGGCTGGCCTGAAAAACGTTTAGTGATGGCCTATCAACCACATCGATATACGCGTACACGTGACTTGTACGAAGACTTTATTGAAGTGTTATCTCAGGTCGATTGCCTGTTATTACTCGACGTATATAGCGCGGGCGAAGCACCCATTCCTGGTGCAGATGGTCGGGCATTATGCCGCTCAATTCGTCTTCGTGGACAATTAGACCCTATCTTTATTGCTAGCCCTGAGCAGTTAGCTGAGGTGCTGCCTGATGTGTTGCAGGAGGGGGATTTATTGTTGACCCAAGGTGCGGGTAATATAGGCGCTTTGTCGCGCAAGTTGGCAGCTTCTGAATTGGGTTTTAGTACCGGAGCTACAACTGAGGTAAAACCTTGATGTATTGCGTGACACCTCGAGTTTAAAGGAAATTTGACCCGAGGCTTTAGCGCTATATAATGGCCGATTTTCTGTGGTTTTAGTAGTGTCGTTGAAAGGTGGGAACAAACGTGTCTTGGAGTGATAAGAGGCGACACTGGCGGGCGAGGAAGTCACAGGTTAATTGGTACCTGTGGAGTGGGATTGGTTTTTTATCGTTAGTCATTGGTAGTTTTGTGTTCGGCGGTTACCTGCTGCATAAATTTTTAAATGATGCCAGCACCTTGCCCATTGAAGCTGTCGCTATTAAAGGTGAACGGACTTACACCACTGATAAAGATATACAAATTGCACTACAGGATTTAATGCAACGGAGTTTTTTCAGCGCAGATATCACCTTAGTGCAACAGGCATTAGAAGCTTTACCTTGGGTGTATCGCGCGTCAGTCAGGCGAGAATGGCCAGCGAAACTCAGGGTGTATTTGCAAGAGCAGCAACCGGCCGCCCATTGGAATGGTACCGCTTGGCTTAATGTGCATGGTGAAGTGTTTGAAGCGCCATCGCACCCTGAGCTGGAACATCTGCCGCATTTATCAGGGCCAGATGATATGGGGACTGAAGTGTTAACTGCCTATGCGCAGGTTAACTCGCTATTGAAGATTAATGGCTTTACCTTAGCAAGTTTGAGTTTAACGCCACGTCATGCGTGGCATGCGACCTTAGGTAACGGTATTGTTTTAGACCTAGGGCGAGAGGATAAAATGGCAAGGATACAAAGGTTTATCACAGTTTACCCATTGCTGGCGAAACAAGATAAACCCATTGCCAGAGTGGATTTGCGCTACGACACAGGGTTGGCCGTAGGCTGGGGCGATGCACAAACAAGAGAGCCGATAATTAATGACGAAAAACCAAGATAGAAATCTGATCGTCGGATTGGACATAGGAACCTCTAAAGTCGCAGTGATCATAGGCGAAGTTCTGCCCGATGGCGAAATCAGCATAGTCGGCCTTGGTAACCACCCCTCAAGGGGCATGGATAAAGGTGGCGTTAACGATTTAGACTCCATCGTGCGCAGCGTACAACGTGCGCTCGATCAAGCGGAATTAATGGCAGATTGCCAAGTATCATCGGTTTACCTGAGTATTTCCGGTAAACATATTGCCTGCCAAAACGAAAATGGCATGGTGTCGATTAACGATGAAGAAGTGACACAGGAAGACGTCGACAACGTAATTCACACAGCGCGTTCGGTGAAAATCCCAACGGAGCGCCGGATTCTACACGTGCTACCGCAGGAATATGCTATCGACGTACAAGATGGCATTCGCAGCCCTATCGGCATGTCAGGCATGCGGATGGAAGCTAAGGTACACATAGTGACCTGTGCCAATGATATGGCGAAGAACATTACTAAGAGTGTTGAGCGCTGTGGCTTGAAGGTCGATGACTTAGTATTCTCCGGCATTGCGTCGGCGGATGCGGTATTAACTTTCGATGAAAAAGACTTAGGTGTGTGTATCGTCGATATTGGTGGTGGCACCACAGATATTGCAGTTTACACCAATGGCGCACTGCGTCACTGCGCGGTCGTGCCAGTTGCGGGCAACCAAGTGACCAACGATATTGCGAAAATTTTCCGCACGCCATCGTCACACGCTGAACAAATTAAAGTGCAGTTCGCCTGCGCGCGCAGCTCCATGGTGAGCCGTGAAGATAGTATCGAAGTGCCCTCGGTCGGTGGCCGCCCATCGCGCAGTATGTCGCGCCATACCTTGGCCGAAGTGGTTGAGCCGAGATATCAAGAGCTGTTTGAGTTAGTGCTCAAGGAGCTAAAAGACAGTGGTTTAGAAGATCAAATCGCCGCAGGTATCGTGCTAACAGGCGGTACGGCGTCGATTCAAGGCGTGGTAGACATCGCGGAGGCAACCTTTGGTATGCCGGTTCGCGTCGCTTCACCATTGCCAGTAAAAGGCTTATACGAATACGTGGATCAGTCAATTTACTCCACCGGGGTAGGATTGCTCCATTATGGTGCAAGACGGGTGCTTGAGCGTCAATTTGAGCGTCCTGAGCGTCAAGGGGTTACCAGTGCTTGGAATCGGGTCCAAAGCTGGTTTAAGGGTGAATTTTAATAACGCAGGCAACACGGAGATCAGACAATGTTTGAGATCATGGACACTCACTCAGACGACGCGGTGATTAAAGTCATCGGCGTTGGCGGCGGCGGCGGTAACGCTGTTGAACATATGGTCAAACACAACATTGAAGGTGTTGAGTTTGTCGTTACCAATACAGACGCACAGGCGCTACGTAAATCGGGCGCTGGCTCAACGATTCAATTAGGTCGCGATGTGACTAAAGGTCTCGGCGCGGGCGCTAACCCAGAAGTGGGTCGTGCTGCGGCAGAAGAAGATCGCGAGAACATTCGCGCAGCGATCAAAGGTTCAGACATGATCTTTATCGCGGCCGGTATGGGCGGTGGTACGGGTACTGGTGCTGCGCCTGTTGTGGCACAAATTGCCCGCGAAGAAGGCATCTTAACGGTTGCCGTCGTGACTAAGCCTTTCCCTTTCGAAGGTAAGAAGCGTATGGCTTATGCCGAGCAAGGTATCGCTGAGCTCGCCAAGCACGTGGATTCGTTAATCACAATCCCGAACGAAAAACTATTAAAAGTATTGGGCCGTGGCACGTCATTACTCGATGCATTTGCTGCAGCGAATAACGTGTTACTCGGTGCCGTACAAGGTATTGCAGAGCTTATTACTCGTCCAGGTCTGATTAACGTCGACTTTGCAGACGTGAAAACCGTTATGTCCGAAATGGGCAATGCCATGATGGGTACGGGTGTTGCGCGTGGTGAAGACCGTGCAGAAGAAGCTGCTGAAGCGGCTGTCGCCAGCCCGCTCTTAGAAGACATTGACTTGGCCGGTGCACGTGGTGTGTTAGTTAACATTACTGCGGGTATGGACATGAGCATCGAAGAGTTTGAAACCGTCGGTAATCATGTTAAAGCTTATGCATCTGACAATGCGACCGTGGTTGTGGGTGCGGTTATCGACCCAGAAATGAGCGACGAACTGCGTGTAACTGTAGTTGCAACGGGTATCGGTGCTGAAAAGCGTCCAGATATTCAATTGGTTTCTAAGCCTGCGCCTCGTCCAGAGCCTGTTGTTGTGGAACCAAAAGTTGAAGCTTATGTCGAAGAAGCAACCCACGTGAGCTATGCGGCGCCAAAGGGTAACGTATTACCTGCATCGCCAGCACCGGCTCCAGCGCCAGCGCCTTCAACGAAGCATGAATTGGATTACTTAGATATCCCAGCGTTTTTGCGTAAGCAAGCTGATTAAAACAGGTATTTGAGTCCAGCGTATCGGGTGATGTGTTGCTTTATTGGCAATACCACCCAATGACGACATTTGTATGACATGGTCAACTTATGTTACCATGCACTACTTATGTGGTCGTTTTGC
This sequence comes from Shewanella cutis, assembly GCF_022410515.1. Classification (GTDB taxonomy): domain Bacteria; phylum Pseudomonadota; class Gammaproteobacteria; order Enterobacterales; family Shewanellaceae; genus Shewanella; species Shewanella cutis. The sequence continues at coordinate 20,559 of NZ_JACSDI010000029.1, forward strand.
CGTCGCTGCGTGTGCAAATATTAGGCTTAATTATTGAAATCTAAACGGGTAACTGAATGATATTTCAAAGAACTGTTCAAAAAATGGTGAAAGCTACCGGAGTCGGTTTGCACTCTGGCAATAAAGTCACTTTGAGCATTATGCCCGCACCAGTTAATACAGGGATCGTACTCGTGCGTACCGATATGAGTCCTGCCGTTGCAATTCCTGCAAAGGCGGAACAAGTTCGCGAAACCACGATGTGCACGGCACTTGTCAATGACGAAGGTATTCGTATTTCGACTATTGAGCATTTGTTTGCAGCCTTAGCGGGTTTAGGCATAGATAACGCCGTAATCGAAGTGGACGCCCCTGAAATCCCTATTATGGATGGCAGTGCGAGCCCATTTGTCTTCTTACTTCAGTCAGCGGGTATTAAAGAGCAGGCTGCGCCTAAGAAGTACTTAAAGATTAAACGCCCTGTGCGTGTTGAAGACGGTGATAAATGGGCCGAGCTCAAGCCTTTCAAAGGTTTTAGAGTCAACTTTAAAATTGACTTTGCTCACCCCGAAATTGCTCGCAGTCAACAGCATGTGGTGATGGACTTCTCGACTTCAGCTTTTGTTAAAGATATTAGTCGTGCCCGTACCTTTGGTTTTATGCGTGATATTGAGTATCTGCGTGCGAACAACCTAGCTTTAGGCGGCAGCATGGAAAACGCGGTTGTACTTGATGAATATCGCGTCCTCAACCCCGACGGCCTGCGTTATGAGGATGAGTTCGTTAAGCACAAAATTTTAGATGCGTTTGGTGATCTCTATGTGGCAGGACACGCCATTCTTGGTGAGTTTACTGCCTATAAAACGGGTCATGCTCTGAATAACCAGTTAGTGCGTGCCTTATTGGCGCAGCAGGATGCGTGGGAGTTAGTTAGCTTTGAGAAAGAAGCCGATGTCCCTGTCAGTTTTACTGTTCCTGGTGGTGTGGTTTTCGCTTAATCGCGTTTGCTGTTTACTTATTACGGCTGGCCAAATTGGCCAGCCGTTTTAGTTTTTCGCCTAGTGTCCCGCTCACATTTTCTGCAAGCGCAGCAATGTGTTCCGCAGCAGCAGGACTGAGTTGCTTATGCGACTGTTTCGGCTTTGCGTCATACAATGCTAATCTCGGGTTGACTTTAACTTCAATTGCGGTAAGGATTGGGAGCGTTTCTGTTTGAAGCTGTGCGAGTAGCTTCTGCTTTTGGAAATTAATTCGTGCGGCCCACGCTGCCGAAGTGGTTTCAACCACAAGAACACCCTGGCGGAAGTTAGCGACTTTCAGCTGCTCCGCAACAGGACCTGCGACAATCTGCTTCACGTGCTGATCCAGATATAAAAGTAGTTCCGCTTTCTCAGCTATGTCGGGTAATGTGCCTGACTGGTGTAGTAATTGGCTGAGATCCTGAGGGGGCTTTTTCATATGATAATAAGATGGCTGAATTAGGCTATGAGTGTAACAGTATTTATTCAAGGTCGGAATGGCGTCACGCGCTGGCAACCCAGTAAACGCTGGTTGATCCTTCCCATGCTATTGTTAGCTACTGGTGCCGGTATTTATCAACACAACTCTGCTAAGTTTGAAAATCAGCAAGCCAGTGTCGATAACGATCGGATCCAACGCGAGCAACAAAAGAAGCAAGTCTTAGAGCTAAAAAGTGCCACAGAGTCCCAGCTAGCGATGCTGGCGACCCATGTTGCACGCATGCAAGCTAAAATCACCCGTCTCGAGGCCTTAGGTCAACAAGTCGCTAAACAAAACAAATTAGATGAAGACTTTGATTTCTCATCTGAAGTTGGGGTTGGTGGTTTAAGTGAATTAGGTTCGAATATCGAAATTAGTCAGCTTATCGAAGATATGGATAAACTGGCGTCACGAATTGACAACAATAATGTTCAACTATCACTACTTGAAACAGTGTCATCTAACCACCATATAGATGCTGAACGTTATGTATCAGGGCTCCCACTCGATAAAGGTTGGTTATCGTCGCCCTACGGATTACGTAATGACCCTTTCAACGGTCGTCGAACCATGCACAAAGGGATCGATTTTACCGGTCGGGAAGGGGCTAAAGTTGTCGCGACTGCAGCAGGCGTGGTGACTTGGGCTGGGAATATGTTTGGTTATGGCGAATTGGTCGAAATCGACCATGGTAACGGTTTACGTACTCGCTATGGCCATAATAAAGCTTTGTCAGTAGCTGTAGGTGATGTGGTCGCAAAAGGCGATACCATCGCCAGTATGGGAAGCACTGGGCGCTCAACAGGGGCTCATGTGCATTATGAAGTGTTGCGTGGCGGACAGCAGATAGATCCACAAAAGTTTGTCTACCGCAAAGCAGGTTAATTGAAACAATTGGCTTCTAGTTTCCATCATGGACTTGGCCTACAGAAAATAAGTGATTCAGATGTTTGGTAAATTACTGACAAAAGTATTTGGTAGTCGCAACGACCGTACCCTCAAAGGGTTACAGAAAGTAGTTAATAAGATTAATGCGCTTGAAGCCGATTATGAAAAATTAACCGATGAACAACTCAAAGCGAAAACCGCTGAATTTCGTGAGCGTTTGGCGGCAGGTGCTTCATTAGACAGCATCATGGCGGAAGCGTTTGCGACGGTGCGTGAAGCGTCAAAGCGTGTGTTCGAAATGCGTCATTTCGACGTGCAGTTGCTTGGTGGTATGGTGCTTGATAGTAACCGCATCGCTGAAATGCGAACCGGTGAAGGTAAAACTTTAACCGCAACTCTGCCTGCCTATTTAAATGGCTTAACTGGCAAAGGTGTTCACGTTATTACCGTCAACGATTACTTGGCGCGCCGTGACGCGGAAAACAACCGTCCATTGTTCGAATTCTTAGGCTTAACAGTTGGGATCAACGTTGCAGGCCTTAGCCAGCAGGCGAAAAAAGACGCCTATAACGCAGATATTACCTACGGTACCAACAACGAATTTGGTTTCGACTACCTACGCGATAACATGGCGTTTTCGCCACAAGAGCGTGTTCAACGTCCATTGCACTATGCACTGATCGACGAGGTCGACTCAATCCTTATCGACGAAGCGCGCACACCATTGATTATCTCTGGTGCTGCGGAAGACAGCTCTGAGCTTTACATCAAAATCAACACACTGATCCCCAATCTTATCCGTCAAGATAAGGAAGACTCTGAAGAGTATGTCGGTGAGGGGGACTACAGCATCGATGAAAAAGCCAAACAAGTGCACTTCACCGAACGCGGCCAAGAGAAGGTTGAAAACCTGCTGATTGAACGAGGTATGTTGGCCGAAGGCGACTCACTTTACTCAGCTGCTAATATTTCGCTACTGCACCATGTAAACGCAGCACTGCGCGCTCATACCCTATTTGAACGTGATGTGGACTATATCGTTCAAGATGGCGAAGTGATCATCGTTGATGAACACACTGGTCGTACAATGCCTGGTCGTCGCTGGTCTGAAGGTTTACACCAAGCCGTTGAAGCCAAAGAAGGTGTTCGTATCCAAAACGAAAACCAAACCCTGGCATCGATTACCTTCCAAAATTACTTCCGTTTATATGAGAAGTTAGCTGGTATGACGGGTACGGCCGACACAGAAGCATTTGAGTTCCAACACATCTATGGGCTAGATACTGTCGTCGTGCCAACCAACCGTCCAATGGTCCGTAAGGATATGGCGGATTTAGTTTACTTAACCGCTAATGAAAAGTATCAAGCGATTATTAAAGACATTAAAGACTGCCGTGAACGTGGCCAGCCTGTGCTGGTGGGTACGGTTTCTATCGAGCAATCTGAACTGTTAGCGCGCTTAATGGTAAAGGAAAAGATCCCGCACCAAGTACTTAACGCTAAGTTCCATGAAAAAGAAGCCGAAATTGTTGCCCAAGCGGGTCGTACTGGCGCTGTGACGATTGCTACTAACATGGCGGGTCGTGGTACCGACATCGTGTTAGGCGGCAACTGGAACATGGAAATCGATGCCCTCGAAAATCCAACACCAGAGCAAAAGGCTAAGATCAAGGCCGATTGGCAAGTACGTCATGATACGGTGGTTGCTGCCGGTGGTTTACATATTTTAGGTACAGAGCGCCATGAATCTCGTCGTATCGATAACCAGCTACGTGGTCGTGCGGGTCGTCAAGGTGATGCAGGTTCTTCACGTTTCTACCTTTCTATGGAAGATAGCTTAATGCGCATCTTCGCCTCGGATCGTGTCTCCGGCATGATGAAGAAACTGGGGATGGAAGAAGGCGAAGCGATCGAACATCCATGGGTTTCCCGTGCGATTGAAAACGCTCAGCGTAAAGTTGAAGCACGTAACTTTGACATTCGTAAGCAATTACTTGAATTTGATGACGTCGCTAACGATCAGCGCCAAGTGGTGTACGCCCAGCGCAACGAGTTGATGGATGCTGAAAGTATTGCGGACACAATTCAAAACATCCAAGACGATGTGATCAGCGCCGTGATCGATCAATACATTCCGCCACAATCAGTGGAAGAGTTATGGGATGTTCCTGGATTAGAGCAGCGTCTACATCAAGAGTTTATGCTGAAACTGCCAATTCAAGAATGGCTCGATAAAGAAGACGACTTACACGAAGAAAGCCTGCGCGACCGTATTATCACTTCTTGGTCAGATGCTTATAAAGCGAAGGAAGAGATGGTCGGAGCCTCAGTATTACGCCAATTCGAAAAAGCAGTGATGCTCCAAACCCTCGATGGCTTGTGGAAAGAGCACTTAGCGGCAATGGATCATTTACGCCAAGGTATCCACTTACGTGGCTACGCACAGAAGAATCCAAAGCAAGAGTATAAGCGTGAGTCTTTTGAACTGTTCCAACAATTGCTTAATACGCTGAAGCATGACGTGATTAGCGTGTTATCTAAAGTTCAAGTTCAAGCTCAATCGGATGTGGAAGAGATGGAAGCCCGTCGTCGCGAAGAAGATGCCAAGATCCAACGCGACTACCAGCACGCTGCTGCAGAAACATTAGTTGGTGGGGATGATGGTAACGACGAGATCATGGCGCACACACCAATGATCCGCGATGGCGATAAAGTGGGCCGTAACGATCCTTGTCCTTGTGGCTCTGGCCGTAAATATAAGCAGTGTCACGGTAAGCTAAGCTAATTCAATACGTGAACTCATTCTAAAAGGCGACTGTGATAGTCGCCTTTTTCATTCCTATTAAAGCCAGATACAGATCATTGAATTTTTCAGTATCCAGATAGAGCCAATCAAAATCTGCAGCATTCTTATCAGGTAAGTAATCCTTAGTTCAAAAATGAATCAGCAAAAGATCGTTTTGTGGATAACTTAGGGGATAATTAGTGGGTACTTTGTGACTAACTGAAACTATTGAAAAAAGATCGAAAAAATACAAAAAAGCCCTTGCACAAAAAGTTTCGCTGCCTATAATGCGCATCCACTGACACGGCAGACAGCGATACGCAGTTGCAAGTGCCAGTTCATCGAGTGATTCACTCCTTGATGAGCGAAAAGAAAGTTTTAAAAACTACTTGACGCAAAAATGGGAATGCGTAGAATACGCAGCCCTGACCCGCTGAAATCACTTGTGATAATGCGAAGGTCAATGCTCTTTAACAATTTATCAAGCAAATCTGTGTGGACACTCACAGGTGTTGAGTTAATCGAAATTACTCTGCCGTTTGGCGAGTAATCAAAATTTAAATCAATGAATGAGTGTTCATAGCAATATGTACATACAGTAATGTATGAATTGAAACGCGATGCTTTTTAGTGAGCAAAGCGAATCAAAACAGTAGAATTCATTGAGCCGCTGAAGTCGCAAGACGGAAGCAACAAAACTTTAATTGAAGAGTTTGATCATGGCTCAGATTGAACGCTGGCGGCAGGCCTAACACATGCAAGTCGAGCGGCAGCACAAGGGAGTTTACTCCTGAGGTGGCGAGCGGCGGACGGGTGAGTAATGCCTAGGGATCTGCCCAGTCGAGGGGGATAACAGTTGGAAACGACTGCTAATACCGCATACGCCCTACGGGGGAAAGGAGGGGACCTTCGGGCCTTCCGCGATTGGATGAACCTAGGTGGGATTAGCTAGTTGGTGAGGTAATGGCTCACCAAGGCGACGATCCCTAGCTGTTCTGAGAGGATGATCAGCCACACTGGGACTGAGACACGGCCCAGACTCCTACGGGAGGCAGCAGTGGGGAATATTGCACAATGGGGGAAACCCTGATGCAGCCATGCCGCGTGTGTGAAGAAGGCCTTCGGGTTGTAAAGCACTTTCAGTAGGGAGGAAAGGGTATCTGTGACGTTACCTACAGAAGAAGGACCGGCTAACTCCGTGCCAGCAGCCGCGGTAATACGGAGGGTCCGAGCGTTAATCGGAATTACTGGGCGTAAAGCGTGCGCAGGCGGTTTGTTAAGCGAGATGTGAAAGCCCTGGGCTCAACCTAGGAATCGCATTTCGAACTGACAAACTAGAGTCTTGTAGAGGGGGGTAGAATTCCAGGTGTAGCGGTGAAATGCGTAGAGATCTGGAGGAATACCGGTGGCGAAGGCGGCCCCCTGGACAAAGACTGACGCTCATGCACGAAAGCGTGGGGAGCAAACAGGATTAGATACCCTGGTAGTCCACGCCGTAAACGATGTCTACTCGGAGTTTGGTGTCTTGAACACTGGGCTCTCAAGCTAACGCATTAAGTAGACCGCCTGGGGAGTACGGCCGCAAGGTTAAAACTCAAATGAATTGACGGGGGCCCGCACAAGCGGTGGAGCATGTGGTTTAATTCGATGCAACGCGAAGAACCTTACCTACTCTTGACATCCACAGAAGCCAGTAGAGATACAGGTGTGCCTTCGGGAACTGTGAGACAGGTGCTGCATGGCTGTCGTCAGCTCGTGTTGTGAAATGTTGGGTTAAGTCCCGCAACGAGCGCAACCCCTATCCTTATTTGCCAGCACGTAATGGTGGGAACTCTAGGGAGACTGCCGGTGATAAACCGGAGGAAGGTGGGGACGACGTCAAGTCATCATGGCCCTTACGAGTAGGGCTACACACGTGCTACAATGGCGAGTACAGAGGGTTGCAAAGCCGCGAGGTGGAGCTAATCTCACAAAGCTCGTCGTAGTCCGGATTGGAGTCTGCAACTCGACTCCATGAAGTCGGAATCGCTAGTAATCGTGGATCAGAATGCCACGGTGAATACGTTCCCGGGCCTTGTACACACCGCCCGTCACACCATGGGAGTGGGCTGCAAAAGAAGTGGGTAGCTTAACCTTCGGGGGGGCGCTCACCACTTTGTGGTTCATGACTGGGGTGAAGTCGTAACAAGGTAGCCCTAGGGGAACCTGGGGCTGGATCACCTCCTTACCTATACGACTAACTCGATGTTTGTTGAGTGTTCACACAGATTTGCTTGATAGAAGATAGAGTAAAAGATGGGTCTGTAGCTCAGCTGGTTAGAGCGCACCCCTGATAAGGGTGAGGTCGGTGGTTCAAGTCCACTCTGACCCACCAATCCTTCCTTCTCAGCGTTGGAAAGTGACTCGTTTAGTGAACTAAACATCGCCACTGTCCGCCTTGATAAGAAACGATTGGCAAACCAATCCTTTAAGAGGTTTGGAACATCTTATTTACTCGCACTGCATGTAAATGGGGCTATAGCTCAGCTGGGAGAGCGCCTGCCTTGCACGCAGGAGGTCTGCGGTTCGATCCCGCATAGCTCCACCATTTACTGCATTATGGTTAGAGATGCCAAAGATAAACTGAAAAATTATCTTTGGCTTTTTTAAGCCCGCTCTTTAACAATTTGGAAAGCTGATAGTAATTAATACAATGATGTCTGTCGTTGTGTTAATACGAAAAAAATTGAGTTCTTAAAACACTTTTTAAGTGTCTTGAATATTCAAGTCTAAGGCGAGTCCATCTTCTTGGTCGAAGATGAGACAAGTAAAACCAGCTGGTCGCAACAGCGCAAGTGATGTGAAACTCATTTGGGTTGTATGGTTAAGCGACTAAGCGTATACGGTGGATGCCTTGGCAGTCAGAGGCGATGAAGGACGTAGTAACTTGCGAAAAGCGTTGGCGAGCTAGTAACAAGCATTTGAGCTAACGATGTCCGAATGGGGGAACCCGGCCGCATAAGCGGTCATCATTAAGTGAATACATAGCTTAATGAGGCAAACGAGGGGAACTGAAACATCTAAGTACCCTTAGGAAAAGAAATCAACCGAGATTCCCCTAGTAGCGGCGAGCGAACGGGGATTAGCCCTTAAGTCAGAGGGGTGTTAGTGGAATGGTCTGGAAAGTCCAGCGGCACAGGGTGATAGCCCCGTACACGAAAACTAACCTTTGATGAAAACGAGTAAGGCGGGACACGTGATATCCTGTTTGAATATGGGGGGACCATCCTCCAAGGCTAAATACTCCTGACTGACCGATAGTGAACCAGTACCGTGAGGGAAAGGCGAAAAGAACCCCTGTGAGGGGAGTGAAATAGAACCTGAAACCGTATACGTACAAGCAGTGGGAGCGGTTCTTGAGACCGTGACTGCGTACCTTTTGTATAATGGGTCAGCGACTTACGTTTTGTAGCGAGGTTAAGCGAATAGCGGAGCCGTAGGGAAACCGAGTGTTAACTGCGCGTTTAGTTGCAAGGCGTAGACCCGAAACCCGGTGATCTAGCCATGGGCAGGTTGAAGGTTGAGTAACATCAACTGGAGGACCGAACCGACTAATGTTGAAAAATTAGCGGATGACTTGTGGCTGGGGGTGAAAGGCCAATCAAACCGGGAGATATCTGGTTCTCCTCGAAAGCTATTTAGGTAGCGCCTCGAGCGAATACCATTGGGGGTAGAGCACTGTTAAGGCTAGGGGGTCATCCCGACTTACCAACCCTTTGCAAACTCCGAATACCAATGAGTACTACTCGGGAGACAGACGGCGGGTGCTAACGTCCGTCGTCAAAAGGGAAACAACCCAGACCGTCAGCTAAGGTCCCAAAGTGTATGTTAAGTGGGAAACGATGTGGGAAGGCTTAGACAGCTAGGATGTTGGCTTAGAAGCAGCCATCATTTAAAGAAAGCGTAATAGCTCACTAGTCGAGTCGGCCTGCGCGGAAGATGTAACGGGGCTAAACATACCACCGAAGCTACGGGTGCATTTCATTAGAGATGCGCGGTAGAGGAGCGTTCTGTAAGCCGTTGAAGGTGAAGGGGTAACCCACACTGGAGGTATCAGAAGTGCGAATGCTGACATGAGTAACGATAAAGGGGGTGAAAAACCCCCTCGCCGAAAGACCAAGGGTTCCTGTCCAACGTTAATCGGGGCAGGGTGAGTCGACCCCTAAGGTGAGGCCGAAAGGCGTAATCGATGGGAAACAGATTAATATTTCTGTACTTCCGCTAACTGCGATGGAGAGACGGAGAAGGCTAGGCTAGCGCGGCGTTGGTAGTCCGCGTTTAAGGTGGTAGGTGGGTGACTTAGGCAAATCCGGGTCACTATACACTGAGAGCTGATGACGAGTCCCCAAGGGGATGAAGTAGTTGATGCCATGCTTCCAGGAAAATCTTCTAAGCTTCAGGTTAGCGGGAATCGTACCCCAAACCGACACAGGTGGTCGGGTAGAGAATACCAAGGCGCTTGAGAGAACTCGGCTGAAGGAACTAGGCAAAATGGTACCGTAACTTCGGGAGAAGGTACGCTCCTGTTGGTGATGAGACTTGCTCTCTAAGCTGACGGGAGTCGCAGATACCAGGTGGCTGCAACTGTTTATCAAAAACACAGCACTGTGCAAACTCGCAAGAGGAAGTATACGGTGTGACGCCTGCCCGGTGCCGGAAGGTTAATTGATTGGGTTATCGCAAGAGAAGCTCATGATCGAAGCCCCGGTAAACGGCGGCCGTAACTATAACGGTCCTAAGGTAGCGAAATTCCTTGTCGGGTAAGTTCCGACCTGCACGAATGGCGTAATGATGGCCACGCTGTCTCCAGCCGAGACTCAGTGAAGTTGAAATTGCGGTGAAGATGCCGTATACCCGCGGCTAGACGGAAAGACCCCGTGAACCTTTACTATAGCTTGGCACTGAACATTGACCCTACATGTGTAGGATAGGTGGGAGACTGGGGTAAGGACAGTGCCTGGTGGGTAGTTTGACTGGGGCGGTCTCCTCCCAAAGAGTAACGGAGGAGCACGAAGGTTGGCTAAGTACGGTCGGACATCGTACGGTTAGTGCAATGGCATAAGCCAGCTTAACTGCGAGACAGACACGTCGAGCAGGTACGAAAGTAGGTCATAGTGATCCGGTGGTTCTGAATGGAAGGGCCATCGCTCAACGGATAAAAGGTACTCCGGGGATAACAGGCTGATACCGCCCAAGAGTTCATATCGACGGCGGTGTTTGGCACCTCGATGTCGGCTCATCACATCCTGGGGCTGAAGTCGGTCCCAAGGGTATGGCTGTTCGCCATTTAAAGTGGTACGCGAGCTGGGTTCAGAACGTCGTGAGACAGTTCGGTCCCTATCTGCCGTGGGCGTTGGATGATTGAGGGGAGTTGCTCCTAGTACGAGAGGACCGGAGTGAACGAACCGCTGGTGTTCGGGTTGTCATGCCAATGGCATTGCCCGGTAGCTATGTTCGGAATCGATAACCGCTGAAAGCATCTAAGCGGGAAGCGAGCCCCAAGATGAGTCATCCCTTGGACTTTAAGTCCACTAAAGAGCCGTTCGAGACTAGGACGTTGATAGGTCAGGTGTGTAAGCGTTGTGAGGCGTTGAGCTAACTGATACTAATGACTCGAGAGGCTTAACCATACAACCCAGATGGGTTTTGCTAAGACTTAGCTTGAATATGAACACTTAAGAAGTGGTACTCAAAACAGCTTTCTAAATTAACGAATAAAGGTTAATTACGCAAGTAATTGTACGGCAGACAAAGCCGTGACGAGCGAAGGGCGGAGTGTACGGAAGTACGTGAGCACTGGAGTGAGGAAACAATGCCGTCAGACGTAGAATTAACCAGTAAGAA
>NZ_JACSDI010000002.1 GCF_022410515.1 Shewanella cutis
AAGCGATTTGAGATTTGAGGATTACTCTGGTTTTATCATACCAAAATGCACATATGCCCTCGCTGTGGCTATTCGACCACGGGGTGTGCGTTGGATAAAACCTTGTTGAATAAGGAAAGGTTCGAGCACATCTTCAATGGTTTCTCGCTCCTCACCAATTGCTGCAGCGAGGTTATCAAGACCCACGGGTCCACCCATAAACTTATCGATAATCGCCAGCAACAATTTGCGGTCCATATAATCAAAGCCTTCGCCATCGACATCGAGTAAATTGAGCGCCAGCTCAGCAACATGTCGAGTCACAGCTCCATCGTGTTGCACTTCGGCATAATCACGCACCCGCCGGAGTAATCGATTGGCAATCCTTGGTGTACCGCGTGAGCGTTTGGCTATTTCAGTTGCGCCCTCACTATCAATCGCTAAGCCCATCACTTGGGCAGAACGCGTCACAATGGTGCTTAAATCTTTGACATTATAAAACTCAAGTCGCAGTGGAATGCCAAAACGCGCCCGTAAAGGAGACGTTAAGGCTCCTGCGCGCGTGGTCGCGCCCACTAAGGTAAACGGCGGTAAATCGAGCTTAATGGATCGCGCTGCCGGTCCTTCACCTATCATGATATCCAGTTGATAGTCTTCCATCGCCGGATACAGGATCTCCTCAACCACCGGACTTAATCGATGGATTTCATCGATAAAGAGTACATCACCCGCTTCGAGGTTAGTCAGCAGCGCCGCTAAATCCCCGGCTTTTTCCAGCACGGGACCCGAGGTCGATTTGATATTCACGCCCATTTCATTGGCGACAATCATCGCCAAGGTGGTTTTACCTAAACCTGGTGGGCCGTAGATCAACATATGATCTAAAGCTTCTTCGCGATTCTTCGCCGCTTGAATAAACACTTTTAATTGGGCACGCGTATCATCCTGCCCAGTGTATTCATCGAGCAATTTAGGCCGCATTGCCCTATCGATAACATCATCTTGACCTTGCAGCTGTGGCTGTATCAGTCTATCTGCTTCAATCATTTAACTATTCCTGTTACCGCATTGCATTCTTGGCATGCGGCACTTGCTATTTTGCTGCAGTTGCAGCCTGCTTGGCTGCAAAAATCGCGCACCGCAATAAACTGCCTCAATCAAAACCATGCCTTAGAGCATCGATTTTAACGCGGCCTTAATTAAGGTCTCACTGTCCATGCCTTCTTTAAAGGCTGCTGAAACCGCTTTGCTCGCCTGTGGCGGTTTATAGCCGAGGGAGATCAACGCTGAAATGGCATCCTCTTCAGCACTGTTGACCATAGGTGCAGGTGAATAATTCGACTGCAGCACAAACTCACGCTCGGAGCCCACTGACGCCTCCATCAGGCTCTTGAGTTTATCGCGCATTTCTACCAATAACCGCTCGGCGGTCTTTTTACCAACACCGGGTAATTTTACCAGTGTCACTATATCATCGCGCTCAACACAGCCCACAAATTCACTGGCCGTCATGCCAGAAAGAATCGTTAAGGCGAGTTTTGGACCTACACCGTTAGCCTTAATCAATAAGCGAAACAGTGAACGCTCTTGTTTGGTGATAAAACCATACAGCAGCTGGGCATCTTCACGCACCACAAAATGGGTATAAACCGTGGTCGGTTGATTGAGCTCAGGGAGCTCATAAAAACTGGTCAGCGGCATTTGTAATTCGTAACCGACCCCATTCACATCAATCAACACCTCTGGCGCTTGTTTTTCAATTAATACGCCACGTAAACGACCTATCATCTGTACCGTCCATATGTTCTTGTTGTTGCTCGGCCACTTAAGGCAACCAAACTTTGATTAGTGTGATAATGACATACTGCAACGCCGAGCGCATCCGCGGCGTCAGCCTGTGGTGCGGCTGGGAGCTTAAGCAATTGCTGGATCATGTGCTGCACTTGTTCTTTCTTGGCGCGGCCTGTACCCACCACCGCACTTTTAATCTGGGTGGCGCTGTATTCTGCAACAGGTAAATTTGCCACGGTTGCAGCGACAATGGCTGCGCCACGGGCTTGACCTAATTTCAAGGCGGAGTCGGCATTTTTAGCCAAAAATACCCGTTCAATGGCAAACTCATCGGGTTGATATTGGCGAATAATTTCACTTATTCCATCAAAGATTTGCTTTAATTTTAACGGCAAATCATCACCCGAGGTACGAATACAGCCACTGCCTAAATAGAGTTGCTGCCGCCCTTGGCATTGGATAACGCCGTAACCTGTGATCCGCGATCCCGGGTCAACACCTAAAATAATTGCCATTGTTTCCTTATGCGTGCGCCTTACGTCAATCGGTCGATTCGTATCTTTATATGCTTTCAGCCAAATCATGACTGATTAAAGAGCCATTCAGAACAACTCAAAACCTGCTCGCGTTCATTCAATCAAAGGAGGCACTTTGTCTTACCAAGTATCTAGCTTGCAAACACTTGAGCCTCCACAAGTTGGCTTAAGCCAAACTCTCCATAATTTCATCGGAGATTTCCGCATTATGATACACCTCTTGCACATCATCATGCTCTTCAAGGGTATCGATAAGGCGCATAAACTTCTCCGCGGTCTCGGCATCTAACTCCGCTTTGGTCGAGGCGATCATGGCTATTTCAGCGTTATCACTGACAAACCCAGCGGCATCGAGGGCATCTTTTACCCCGTAAAACTCCGTCGGTTCAGTAAACACATCGATAGCGCCATCATCGTAACTCACCACATCTTCAGCGCCCGCTTCGAGCGCCGCATCCATTAAGGCATCTTCATCAATGCCCGGCGCATAGGACAACACGCCACGCTTAGTGAACAAATAGGCAACCGAGCCATCGGTCCCTAAATTCCCACCCGATTTACTAAAGGCATTACGCACGCCGCTGACGGTACGGTTACGATTATCTGTCATGGTTTCGACCATCACAGCTGTGCCGCCCGGGCCATAACCTTCGTAAATAATGGTTTCGAGTTGTTGCCCTTCAAGCTCGCCTGCACCGCGTTTGATTGCGCGCTCAATGGTATCACGAGTCATATTGCCACCCAGCGCCTTATCGATAGCGATACGCAGACGTGGGTTTGAATCGGGATCGGAGCCGCCTTCACGGGCCGAAACCGTTAATTCGCGGATAAATTTAGTAAAGAGTTTACCGCGTTTAGCATCTTGCGCTGCTTTGCGGTGTTTAATATTGGCCCACTTACTATGACCTGCCATGGGAGTTCTCCTCTACACATAGCCATTGCACATCTTATCAATAGCTAAGGTAACCTTGACGGTGCCTCCAATAAGGCGCCTTTACTCAATGTTCCTTTACACAGTGAATGACGGCAAATTAAGTGACGTCGATAATGCAGATATTGATAAGAAATGAAATGACGGGATAAAAATAGACCGAGGCTTACGCCTCGGTACTCGATAATCGCTAAGGATTAGTCTTCAGTTTTCGCAGTTTTTACCACAGCAATGCCTAATTCTGCTAATTGTTGTGGATTAGCAAAACCTGGCGCATTGGTTAACGGGCACGCCGCTGTGGTGGTTTTCGGGAATGCCATCACATCACGGATTGAGCTTGCGCCCGTCATCAGCATGATGATGCGGTCTAAACCGAATGCCAGACCCGCATGTGGTGGCGTACCGTAGCGTAGCGCTTCGAGTAGGAAGCCGAACTTTTCTTTCGCTTCTTCATCGGTAATGCCCAGAATGCGGAATACCGCAGATTGCATCTCTTGGTTGTGGATACGTACCGAACCACCACCTAATTCGCAGCCGTTTAATACCATGTCGTAGGCATCTGACACACGGTTAGCAGGATTGGCTTCTAGCTCTTGTGGCGTCACGCCGCGCGGTGCGGTAAACGGATGGTGAACTGCGTGGAAGCTGCCGTTTATCTTCTCAAACATTGGGAAGTCAACCACCCACAGTGGACGCCATTGACCTTCAAGCAGATTAAAGTCTTCACCGGCTTTAAGACGCAGTGCACCCATTGACTCAGCAACCACAGTCGCTTGATCAGCACCAAACAGGATAATATCGCCAGTTTGTGCGCCAGTGCGGCTGATGATTTCGTTAACAATGCTCTCATTCAAGAACTTAAGCACAGGCGATTGAATGCCTTCTAAGCCTTGAGTCAGATCGTTTAGCTTCATCCACGCTAAGCCCTTGGCACCGTAGATACCGACGAATTTAGTGTAATCGTCAATTTGCTTACGAGACAGGCTTGCACCGCCAGGAATACGCAGCGCCGCAACACGGCCTTCTTCGTCATTGGCTGGGCCTGAGAATACCGCAAATTCAACGTTTTTGAGTAAATCGGCAACGTCCACCAGCTCTAATGGGTTACGTAAATCGGGCTTATCTGAACCAAAACGACGCATGGCTTCGTTATAGGTCATACGTGGGAATTCGCCTAAATCGACGTTCAGCATCTCAAGGAACAGACCACGCATCATTTCTTCGGTCTTAGCCATCACTTGCTCAGACGTCATAAATGAGGTTTCGATATCGATTTGAGTAAATTCTGGCTGACGGTCAGCACGTAAGTCTTCGTCACGGAAGCATTTTACGATTTGATAGTAACGATCAAAGCCTGACATCATCAGCAGCTGTTTAAACAGCTGTGGTGATTGTGGCAGCGCGAAGAATTGACCTTTGTAAGTGCGGCTTGGCACTAAATAGTCACGGGCACCTTCAGGCGTCGCCTTGGTCAGGATCGGTGTCTCGATATCTAAGAAGCCGTTTGAGTCGAGGAAACGACGCACAGCACTGGTCACTTTCGCACGGAACATTAAGCGCTGCGCCATTTCTGGGCGACGTAAATCTAAATAACGGTACTTTAGACGCTGCTCTTCACTGTTGTTTTGATAGTTATCTAAGCTCAGCGGCAGCGGCTCAGAGCTGTTGATAATAGTCAGTGCTTTACCTAACACTTCAATTTCGCCAGTTTTCATTTGCGCGTTAACTTGGCTATCAGGACGGGCACGAACCACGCCTTTTACCTGCACACAAAACTCGGCGCGCAGTGTGCTAGCCACATTGAACACCTCAGGTAAATCTGGATCGTAAACCACTTGGACCAGACCTTCTCTGTCTCTTAAATCTAAAAAGACCACGCCACCCAAATCACGGCTACGATTAACCCAACCTACCAAGGTAACTTCTTGTCCAACGTGAGACTTATTGACGTCTCCACAATAATGACTGCGCATCTAACTCTATCCTTTATCCGGGAACCGGTGCTTTGGAAATAATCAAAACGAGATAAAAGCGGCATTATAGTCAAATAATGCCGATTACCAAAGTACTTCACTTTTAGGCGGTGAAGTATCAAACAGTTTTACGCCCTTGACTAGAGGCGAACGCACTATCTGCGTATAAACGTTCAAAAAAACATCAAGCCACGCGGTAACAACGGCCACCCACCGTTTTGGCTTGATACATTAACTGATCCGCTTTTTTCAATAATTCAATTGCCGTATCGCCATCACGGGGATAAATCACCACACCGATGCTCACGGCAACCTCTACTGTTACGCCTTCAATAATCAATGGCGCTGAAAGTGACTGCAGAATATTATCAGCAACTTGGATCGCGGCATCGAGATCTTGCACACGATTTAGCAGGATCACAAATTCATCGCCACCAAATCGTGCCACTGTATCAGAATGGCGAATAGCTTGCGTCAGTAACCCGGCCACGCGTAAAAGCAAGGCATCACCTATTGGATGTCCATGCTGATCATTAACTTGTTTAAATCCATCTAAATCAATAAACAGCAGCGCAAAATGGCTCTGTTCGCGACGATGGGCTAATAATGCCTGCGATAATCTATCATCGAGTAAACCCCGATTAGGCAACTGAGTTAATACATCATGGCTCGCAACGTGTTGCAAACGTTTTTCAGCGGCAATACGGCGAGTTATCTCACGCTTTAAACGACGATTAACCACTAACACCGCGACCATCAACAAAGATAATCCAAGCGCTCCAAACAATAAATAGCGGACCCAACGCAAGTACTGTCCATCGTCGGTGGCAATAGCAAAGCTGACCCAGTGGGAATAAATTTGTTGTTGCTTTTGTTGATCAATCTGCGCTAATACTCGGTTGATTAATGGTGCCAACGAGCTAAATTGCGGATTCAAACCAAAATGACTGTGCTGATCAGCTAAATCACTTAATAATGACATTTTAAGTAAAGGATATTGTCCCGTTTTTAACTCAGAAGCTAACGTCACCACCTTATCAATAAACACATCTGCATTGCCTTCAGTCACCGCTAAAAGCCCTGATTGCGTGTTGGGTACCAGCACCAGCTTAAGCGAAGGCTGAAGCGTCATCAGTTGAGTAACAAGATGATAGCCTTCAACCACAGCCACTCTTTGCCCCGCCAATTGTGCCAGATTAAAGACAGAGACTTGCTCAAGCTGTGATACCAAGCCCCAAGGCGATGGCCAATAGGGATCACTAAACACAATATGCTTTTGCCGATCAGCAGTTTGGGCAATACTGCCCGCCAGAGCAATGTCCCCAGCTCGCAATGCACCAATAAGCGACTGCCAATCATCAAAGGCAACGGGTTGAATCTTAAGGTCTAGTTGCTCAGAAAGCATATTGATAATATCGCTATTAATCCCTGCAAATTGACCTTGTTCATCGGTAAACTCCATCGGCGGCCACTGCTTAAGGTAACCCAGCTTTATCCTTTCTATACTGGCAAGGTACTCTTGTTCACTGGCTGAAAGTTGGATGCCGTGCAATTCGGCTTGATTGAAGATCCTGTCTTTAGGATTAAGCATCCATTTTTGCTCAACATCAGCAAATTCCTGCATGCTAATGCTGCGAAATCCATTACTGATCCGCTGAGTCAGCCCAGGGTCATCACTTCGAGTTAATACATAAATCTCTGTGGGAAACTCCAGTTCAGGATATTGATGAAAATCGGCCCATGCTTTGTTTTGCAGTAAATAATGGGAAGTCCAAGCCCCCGCAGCCACAAACCCGATGATCTCACCCGCTCTTGCTGCCGCGACCATGGCATCCATATTGTCGTAGTAGCGAAGTGCCACATCAGGCAGAGCTTTACGCAGCGACACTAAATAAGGTGCCGTCGGCACAACACCGATACGCTTGCCTTTCACACTCTGTAAGTCAGTTAATTGCTGCTGATATAAAAACAGCCGACTCTTCACCGTATAGAGTTGCCAAGCACGAGTTAATCCGGTTTTCATGTCGTCACTTTCGGGATAACCAATGTGGACATCGGCTAAACCTTGGCGTACATCGTTAACTGTGCCGTTCATATCTCCCGAAATAAAATTAATATCAATGCCCGTTTTCGCTGACCATAGTCGCCAAAGATCCACATAAAAACCATGGGGTAAACCATCAACACCTAAATCAACAAAGGGCTCAACTCCCAGTTGCATAGCTACCACAATGCCCGGTTTTTGCCCATTAAAACCTAACCAGCGTCGCTCAGTTTGTTGAATAAATTTTGGGTCAAAACCATTAAATCCCGCCTTAATTTTATTCAGTAATTCGGTATTCCCTTTCATTACAGCCGGAACAAATTGCATGACTTTGATAGGGATGCGAATATTGAGGGGGTAATTTGCCGCTATCGTTTGGTTAGAAGCAGGATCGCGCAGATAACCATCAAGCCCGGCAAACACGACCGTCTCACCTGCCGCAACACCCGCAAGTAGCGTTTCACGGCTTTGGTAGTATTTAAACACCAACCTAGGTTCGAGGCGGCGCAGTTCAGCTTCATGGGAAGATCCGGACACAATCCCTACTTGGTAGGGGATCAGTTCTTTGATATTTTTTTTGCCTTGCAAGGATTTATGCAGATATAAATAGGTGCTGACGTTGACAATAGCGTCAGCAAAATCAAAGCGCTGCTCGCGCTCGGGTGTTTTGCCCATCCCAATATGCACTTGCGCTTTTCCCTGTTGCAATTGCGCAAGGGACTCATTCCAGTGCCGCGCAACAAAGACGAGTGGCGTATGGGTGCGTTTACCCCACTCCTTCCAAAGATCGACTAATAACCCAGTCGCTTCGCCGTTGTTATCTACAAATTGATAGGGAAAGCTGTCTTCTCCCATCACCACAATAAGCGATTCTGTCTGTCCCTGACCGGCGTTAACTGTGCTATTCGAGAGAACACAACACAGGATCACAATTAGCTGGAGCACTAACTTCAATTGAGGTCCCTAGTACCTGATGTACAATGTAAACGCTTTGTTATTTGTCGCATATTAGACAGAAATTTCTAGCAAATTACTAGCCCGAGACTTGCTGCTAGTCAACGGGATTCGTTAAAATGCGGGGTTGAATTTTCGAGACATTCCCAAATGAACGCTTCCCAAGATACAATCTACGCTCAAGCGAGCGAACACATTAGCGATTTCCAGTTTGATAGCCGGGTTGCGGGAGTCTTTAGTGACATGATCCGCCGCTCAGTGCCTGGTTACACACAAATCATCAATACCATAGGCGATTTTGCGGATCGTTTTGTAAAACCTAATACCCAGGTTTACGACTTAGGATGCTCTTTAGGGGCTGCCACGTTAAGCATTCGTCGCCAGATCCAAGGCAGAGACTGTCGAATTGTTGCCGTAGACAATAGTGAATCTATGGTGGTCCGCTGCCAAGAAAACCTCAACGCCTATGTCAGTGATACTGAGGTTGAGCTTATCTGCGGCGATATTCGCGATATTGATATTGAAAACGCCTCCTTAGTGGTGCTCAACTTTACGCTACAATTTTTACCACCTGAGGACAGGGATGCACTAATCGCCAAGATTTATCAAGGCTTAAATCCCGGTGGACTCTTAGTGTTGTCAGAAAAAATCCGCTTTGATGACGCTCCCATTCAAAGTGTACTTGAAGAACTGCATCTGGACTTTAAACGCGCCAATGGTTACAGCGAGCTGGAAATCAGTCAAAAACGCAGTGCGCTGGAAAATGTCATGAAACCAGACACGTTAAGTACCCATCAGCAGCGCTTAACCCACCAAGGGTTTAGCCACTTTAGTACCTGGTTCCAATGTTTTAATTTTGCCTCTATGGTGGCCATCAAGTGATTAATTTCAGTTCCTTTTATCAACAAATTGCCGATTCCAATTTACAGCATTGGCTTGAAACCTTGCCAGCCATCCTTGGCAAATGGCAAAGAGAACATAAACACGGCAACTTACCCAAATGGGAAAAAGTGCTCAATAAACTGCACTATCCTAGCCCTGACAAAGTAGATTTGGTTGATAGTGTCACGATAGGCACAGGCGAACAACTCACGCCGGGTGAAAAGGAAAAACTCGAGAATTTACTGCGACTCTTTATGCCTTGGCGTAAAGGTCCATTCCATATTCATGGCATTCATATCGATACCGAATGGCGCAGCGATTGGAAGTGGGATCGGGTGATACCGCATATTTCTCCCCTACAGAATCGAACAGTACTCGATGTGGGTTGCGGAAGCGGCTATCACATGTGGCGTATGTTAGGTGCTGGCGCTAAGCGTGTTGTAGGCATTGACCCTTCCCCGCTGTTTTTATGCCAATTTGAAGCAGTAAAACGCTTAACTGGTGAAAATCACCCTGTGCACCTGTTACCACTTGGTATTGAAGAACTGCCGCCATTAGATGCCTTTGATACTGTATTCTCCATGGGCGTCTTGTATCACAGACGTTCACCCATTGATCACCTGTTGCAATTACGCGATCAGTTACGCATGGGTGGAGAATTAGTGCTAGAGACATTAGTCATTGATGGTGATGAAAACGCGGTACTCGTCCCGCAAGATAGATATGGGAAAATGAATAACGTTTGGTTTATTCCATCCGTTGCGGCACTGATGCTCTGGCTTAAAAAGTGTGATTTCACCGATATACGTTGTGTCGATACCGATGTCACCGCCCTTGCTGAGCAGCGCCGAACGGATTGGATGCCAAATGAATCACTGGTTGAATATCTTGACCCTAACGATATTACTAAGACGATCGAGGGATATCCGGCGCCGAAACGTGCAACAATTATTGCAGTGAAAAATCAGCCTAATCAAGATTTAAACTAGGGCATGATACACTTAGGCATGTCAAAGCCATGTCATCCCAATCAATGACAGTTGCAGAACCTCTTGCCTATGCAAAAAACGATATTAGCAGCTAGCTTATTTGGCTGGTGTTTATCCTCCATCATTGGTGCAGTGTATGCTGCACCAAGCCCTGTGCCGCTATTGGCTGAGCAATGTTTGCGTCAACCGAATATCGATTTGGCCAGAGCCTACATTCATTATGCCAATGTGCATAGCTTACCCGCCTTAACGCTCTCTGAAAAAGCCTTAGTGCTTGAGCAACAAACCATAGGGCTTAATAACATTAATGACAGACTCAACTACTACCGAGGTTTGTCACTCTCGGGAGAAGAGCGCCAAGGCTTACTGCAGTGCCAATTACGCCTTGCCGATGTACTAAGCCACCTTATCATCCAAACAGAATATCGCCAACTTGCAGATGAGCTTACCCACGCGGCGGATAAGAATAACAATGAGCATCTGAACCAAGATCAACGCTTACTCGGTGAGCAATTAACAACGCTACTTGAGCAACATCAGTCTACCCTCGATAAAGCGAAGCTACACACGGCGCAGGCCACAATTCGGCAAGGATTAAGCCGTCAGCAGTTTCAATTATCGATCCAAGGGACTCAGTGCCAACTCGTGCGAGAGACGACGTCTAACAGCACAGCCAATATCGCACTTAATGCCGTTGACAATAGCGCAGATACAGCAAGCCCTGCTTTCTCTGACACTATCGCCAGTTACCTATTAAAACAACCGGACCCACAATGTCGACAGTTACTGTGGCAAGCCTATCAAGGCCGTACCCGCGAGCACAATCAACTCGCATTGGATCGTATTGCGACATTACGCCAACAAATGGCGAATGATGCCCACTTTGCGGATTTTGCCAGTTACAGTTTGGCTAAACAGCAACTCTATTCTCCCACGTTGGTCAAACAGTTTCTTGACAGCCAAACCGAATCGATTCAGGTTGCACCTTGGGATATTGGCCGCAGATTATCGCAATTAGATAGTGCCGAAAATATCAGCCTTAACACCAGCGAAATGCTCGAAAGAGCCTTTGGTATCTTAAGTGAGTATGGATTGAGTGTTGAGGTGGTAGACAGGCATATTCCATCAACAGAGTCTCCTGCTGCGTCTCAAGAGCAGCAACAGATCATCCGCATTTACCACCAGCAGCGATTGCTTGGAGAAGTGTATCTTGCCATCGGTAATCAACATGCTAAAGCAAATCAACATACCCTAAGGCAAAGTGTGATTGGCCAACAATTTGGCCAGCAGGCGCTCGAGCTTAATCCAACGCTATTCAATTACAAAGATATCGAACACTTTACCAACGCGTTGGCCAATGCCATTACGTCACTTGCTCGTGGAAGCCATTTTTATCTGAACAATACCTTAGGCCCAAGTCTGGATTCAAATCAGTTACCAAGCCTTTGGCTGGGCAATGTGATACGCGAAGCACTGTTTTCACCATTTGCCCCGCGATTTTTGAATCAAAGGGAAAGGCTTGCTAACGCCTATGGGAAACAACTTAGCGTCTTTCGTGCTAAAGTGGCTCTTAACTTTTACCAGTCCTTAAACCAGCAAAGCTATTCCGATCTAACAGTGGAGTTTAATAAGAGTTTTGGTGAAAATTGGGAACAACCAATTGATTATCCATATAGTTTCAAGGCGATCGCCAATGAAGGCCCACTCTATTATCAGTCCCTATGGCAAACGCAATTAGCTAAGTTTGTCTATCAATCCACACAAGACTGTAAAGATAAACTTGGGCTTTTTAATCTGCTGGTGGTCAATGAAGCTGCACTCACGCTAAGCGAGCAATTGCGTGCCAGTATTGGCGATCCCGTTGATGCTGCATCACTCATCCAAAGGATTATCCCTGTCTCTGGAGGGCAGAACCCCACTCAGCATTGTGTTTTTAGCAGCTTAACGCGATGACGAACATGGTCGTTTTACACATACTATCGATTTACACACGCTATCACGGCCACTTGGCGAGCGTTAACCTATCCATTTTGCATCAGCGATAATTTCTGCGCCACGCACTGAGATTAGCGTTTTCTCAACTTAATCGCCGATTTTATTGAAAAAACGATCATAACTCGCCACTATAGCTTGAAACTTATGGTTTTTTTAGAAACCTCTTGGTCAATATTAGGATCTCCATGACTCGCGCTAAATCCACCCTTGAGCAATGGCGTATTTTGCAGGCTGTCGTAGATTATGGCGGCTATGCGCAGGCGGCAGAAAAACTCAATAAGAGCCAATCGTCCCTAAACCACGCCGTAGCAAAGTTACAGCATCAACTGGGAATAGAATTACTCGAAGTCCGTGGTCGCAAAGCTTACTTAACAACGCAGGGCGAAGTATTACTGCGACGTTCTCGCCATGTCACTCAATCTGTGAATGAATTAGAGCAACTGGCCAGTAATCTTGAACAAGGCTGGGAACCCACACTCACTATTGCCCGTGAAATTGTCTATCCGATGGACAGTCTCGTGTGTGCACTGAGTGAGTTTCTGCCCCATAGCCGCGGCACCCGCATTATTATGCTCGATTCGGTGATCACTGGTACGCAGGAGCTTATTCTACAAAATAAAGCCGATATCGCGATTTGTGCCGGCATTCCACCCAAAGGCTATTTATCTGAGCCACTGTGTGAGCAAGAGTTGTATCTCGTTTGCCATCCGAGCCATCCCTTAGCAGACATGGGCATCTTAGATGATGACAAACTGTTAGCACAGCATCTGCAATTAGTCATAAAAGACACCGGCGTACAATCTAACATTGATATCGGCTGGCTAAAGGCCGAGCAGCGCTGGACCGTGTCCAACTTCCATGAGGCTAAAGTCATTTTAAATCAAGGGATTGGTTTCTGTTGGATACCATCATTCCTTATTCAAGAAGAATTGGCCGCGGGTAAATTAGTCCGTTTACACCTGCAGGGCAGCCAGAAACGGCGCATTATGCTTAGCCTTATTATCCCCAACCGCGATCAGCAAGGACCCGCGTCTAAACTGCTTGCGTCCTATATTTTGAAACACCATGGGGTGAAAGCCCCAAATACGATATAAGCGGCTTTGTTTACTCTAGGGCGTGTTGACGTTTCGAAATTAAATTTTGTTCGTTCTCGCACGCTCTGCTCATGAAACGAAGAGTGATGTGCCGTTATTCTACTCAAATGACGAGAGGCTCTTATGATGGAAAGTAAGAGCTAGGGCTTGCCAGACAAACCCTGAAACGTCCCCACCACCTAGAATAACTAAAATAATCAAAGGACAAGTCGATCGGCTGAATAGGCATCTTTTCGGGCCTCTCTGCTTTGCTCTGGTCCAACCATAGCGAGCTATGGCGTACAACAGAGAGCCTTGATATGCGCAAAAATCTGCGCATTCAGTCATAAAATAGATTTATCTTTTCAAAATAATCACTTATGACGTTGATTTAGTTTGTTAAATTGAGGTTTTTCGACACTCGTTACCCCGAGTTCAGGTTAAGTAGCGTAGGCAATTAACAGGGACAATTATTTAGAATTGACGCTAGGCGACAGATCAGACACTCACATCTAAAAAACGTGGACGATGCAAAGCTAAGGTTTGAGCATTAAACAAACCGCGAGTGTCTTGGCTATGGGGTGAATCTAGAGTTAGCTTGCTTGATTGCTCACTATTACTCTGATTTTTTGGTTCTTCTGAATGGGTTATCGCTGCAGCGACTTGAGTGTTTACTCCGCTTCGACTCACATTAATACCATCGCTATTGGTAAGATTGGCGAAAGCAACCGAGCCATAAAAACGCATCGCAGAACGGCCTGTTTGCAGTAAGTCTTGGCTAGATGAAGTCATCACAGTGAGTGAGGCAACTGTATTCGTTAAAGGCTGCGTGCTGTTATCTTCAGCAGCTTGCGGCAAGTCAATCGCAAGCGTGGCAGTGGGTGGCTCAATGGTATCGGTAGTATCAACTGCTGTACCATCAATAGCATCGGACGTTTTACTTGACGCAATCTGCGCAGTAATGGCTTGCTTAATCTTATCAATCACGTCAGTGACAGGAGATGAAGGTTCATCTTGAGGCGCCGCGATATTGCCCTGAGCATCAACCTCACCCGTTACTTGGATTTGACGTTCTTTAAGCGGTGGCAATCCTTCAATTTGCGCCTGCGCGCCAATCAACGTCTCAGTGGTTTGTTGATCAGCAACCTGTTGCTGACGCTCCTCAGCTAACTTGGTTCTGGCCTCATTCATTTTTTTAAGCGCTTCTGCGGCCACACGAATATCCGCAGAAGAAGGATCGACTGGCGCCATTGCCGCCGCATAGACTTGCTTCATCTTATTGATGGTTGCTAATGGATCGCCAGGCACTATGGAAACATCAATTTGTACTTCACCGTCTGTCGCGTAGCGCTGCCCATCGGCGCCTTTCTCATATTTAAAACTTGGACTTTGCGCGTATTGACCACCTACAGTCGCATGAGCGTGCTCATGGGCTTTCACTTCTGAATCCCTTGATTTTAATGCTTCCACTTGCGCTTTATGTTGTTCAATCACCTTTTCTTGAGCTTGCTTAATGTGTTCCTTCGCCAACTCTTGCTCGCGGGTTTTAGTTTCCTCCTGTGATTGCTGAGCTGGCGCTTGTTGAGCCTCTTTCGCAAAAATCGCGGCTAGTGCTTGTTGTTTCTGTTTTTGCTCTTGTGCGGTCTTTTCTCTTGCTTGCTGGGTTTGTTCATCTTTAACTTGCTGATCTTTTGTTTGCACCGCGGAGGTAGACTCATCAGTATTTGTTTGTCCACTTATCGTTTCAGATCGACCAAATATGGCATTAAACTGTTGTTTAGGATTGGATTGTTTAGGATTGGATTTTTTACCGCTGTTAGGCGAAACGGTCTCGCTGGTACTACTAGGAGATGATGCACTGATTGAGCCGGTGACATCGTTCACAGTTTTAACCGTTGAATTAATACCTGTGACTCCGCTCGCCGTCATGTCTGCCGCAAAAGGACTCATGACTGAACTCGCTCCGCTATTAGTACCGGAGGAGTCTACAGAAGGCGTAACAAATGAAGGTAAAACCTCTCCCATCAAAGAGGCTGGGAATGAGTTCGTTAACCCTGTTGAGGTGCCTATGGTTGTTCCGATAGCGCTGCCAAATATAGTACTGTCTGCGATTGTGCTATTCACCCCCGAGAAAGCAGCGAGGCTCACACCCGATGCACTTAAAATTGCAGCACCTTGCGTTGATGTGGTTGGTGAGGCGGCAATTTGCCCTTCCCTCATTCCCGCAATCGATCGTGGACCCGTTAATAGATTAAAACTCGCATTGTTTGAATAACGCTGAACAGAAGAACTTAAACTAGTATCAAATTCCATTATCGCCGTTTGAGCGAGTCCGGTGTCAGTAATGCTAGGAGAAAGACTAGATAGATTACCACCGCTCAATAACGATATACTAGGCTTAACCGCGCCAGCAGGTATAGCTTGGTTTATCACAGGACTAAGGCTGTGCAATGATGGTTCAAGTGCCCCATTCGCTTCAAGTTTGGGAGCGTTAAGGCCCACAGTTTGAGCGGCAAACATCGAAACCGCTTGACCTGCACCACCTTGATAAGTCTGCCCAGTATGAGGTTTAGCCTCTCTGCTGAGTTCTAAAGACTTATCCGCCCCCACAAAAGAAGAGGATGGCGCCCCAACCTGAGATGAAAGCGCCATAACCGACATAGTTACACCTTGATGTTAATAATCGAACCTATGGCCTCAGAACCACGTTCAAGCACTTCGCTCGACGCTTCCCCTTGTCTCAATGATTCGTTTGCCGTCAGTAACGCCGAGGTTTTATCGGGTTCATCAACCGCCTTAGTGGTTTCGGTGGGTGCCGCGCTTTGCGCTGGGCTAGGTTTGGCCACATCAATCGTTGCCTGCGTTAGCCCAGATTGGGCCGATTGTAAGCCTTGCAGACCGGAAGCATAAGCTGATTGGATTTGCATAAAGGGATCCCTGCACCTAGTGAACACTCGATTAATTATTAACCAAGCCGAGTATAAAGTACAGGTTTATCACCCGTTATAACCGCATTTTAATGTCGTCTTTAACACATTTTTAAACTCGCATTTTAGGTGCAATCCAAGCGGATTCCCAATCTTTAAAGACGGGATTAAACCCCTTGAGTCGCATTTGAGTCATTACTTGCTCAACAGTTCGCTCATCGCTGATCTCAAACTGATCGAGCTGGCTGTCAGGTGCTTGGTAACCACCTGGTTGCGTTGAACTCCCCGCACTCATTTGCGTTATCCCAAGTGGCAGTAAATTGTCCCGAAGTGAAGGCGCCTCGCGGGTCGATAAACTGATATCAAGTTGTTGATTAAAGAGCCTAAAAGCACAGATCATTTGCACGAGTCCCAGATCGGTTAAATGCACTTTTGGCGTTGTGCCGCCGGTACAAGGTCGCAAACGTGGCAACGAAATGCTAAAACGAGTGCGCCAATAGTGCCGCTCTAAATAATCAAGATGATAGCCCATCATCAACGCGTCAAGCCGCCAGTCATCTAATCCTAGTAACACACCTAGGCCTATCTTATCGACACCCGCACGGGCAACGCGATCGGGCGTTGCAAGCCGA
Source organism: Shewanella cutis (assembly GCF_022410515.1). Taxonomy (GTDB): domain Bacteria; phylum Pseudomonadota; class Gammaproteobacteria; order Enterobacterales; family Shewanellaceae; genus Shewanella; species Shewanella cutis. The sequence continues at coordinate 16,707 of NZ_JACSDI010000002.1, forward strand.
TAGGCGAAGTCCTGTTTTTTGCCCCGGGTATGATGTTTAACATAAGTCGCGGCTTGATAGGTTTCTTGATACACCATCACCGCATCGAGTCCTTGCTCGACGAGCTTACGGTAATGGGTTTCTTCAAGCGGCTGCACCTCCATCGCCACATAACTAAACTGTTGTTTTACTAAAGGTAAAACCCGCTGAAAGTAATCCATCCCGACCTTAGTTTCATGCTCACCCGACACCAGCAAGATAGAATCAAAGCCGCGGGATTTTATAATCGCTATTTCGGTAGCGAGTTCCTGTTCATTCAGTACTTTACGCTTCAGTTTATTACTCATGCTAAAGCCACAGTAATCGCATTCGTTAGCGCAAAGATTGGACAAGTACAGCGGTAAGTACAACCCGATATTGGCCCCAAAGCGTTGCCGAGTGAGCGCCGCCGAGTGCTGCGCCATCTCTTCGATATAGTGCTCTGCTGCAGGCGACAACAAAGCGAGTAGACTCTGCAAGTTGCCTTCAGGTTGAACTAGGGCACGTTCAACATCAGCGGCAGTGCAGGAATACAACGCCAGCAATAACTTATCCCGTTCAATACGGGGAAATTGGTCGACAAAACTCATTGCTGCAAGAATCCGGTTAACGGGCTGGTATGCACAGCCTGAGTTTGTACTCGCCCAAGCCCCGCTTCATAGGCGCGGCGCCCACAATCCACCGCATCCTTAAAGCACTGCGCCATTTGAATGGGAGAAGTACTGCTCGCGATAGCAGTGTTAACCAGCACGGCATCGGCACCTAACTCCATCGCGTGGGCTGCATGGGATGGTGCGCCAATTCCCGCATCAATCACCACCGGCACCCTTGCTTGCTCGATAATCATCTTGATAAAAGGCTCCGTCACCAGCCCCTGATTGGTGCCAATTGGGCTTGCTAATGGCATCACAGCGGCGCAGCCAACCTCTTCTAAGCGGCGACACAGTACGGGATCGGCATGCACATAAGGCATCACAATAAAGCCGCGTTCACAGAGGATTTTGGCCGCAGCTAGCGTCTCGACCGCATCGGGCATCAGGTATTTTGGATCGGGATGAATTTCAAGTTTAACCCATTGTGTTCCCAGCATTTCCCGCGCAAGTTCAGCGGCAAATATCGCTTCCTTAGCATTACGCGCTCCCGAGGTATTAGGTAAGAGCCGCACGCCCGCTTGCCGAAGTGGCGAGAGCAGATCATCGGCCCCAGTTTTTAAATCAATTCTTTTCATTGCAATAGTGACAAGTTGCGATTTTGAAGCGTTTATCGCCTCAAGCATCAGCTGACTTGAGCTGAACTTACCCGTGCCAGTGAATAATCGCGATTCAAATTCTACATCTGCAATTGTTAACATATTAACCTCCTGCGACCACGGCAAACACATCGATTTTATCCTCATGATGACAGAGGATTGATGACCATCTATGCCTTGGCACTACGGTCTCATTTAGCACTAAGGCGACTGATTGTTGACTAATATTTTGTGCTTCTAACAAGGCTTGTAAACTCAGCGGTTGTTGAAGTGTCTGGGGAACATTATTGAGATGAATTAAAATCACAACAAACCTCATTTATGGACAGATTTGAGAGCCTGAGCGGTGTTTGCATTCCAAGAAGGTGCACACACCTCGCACTCGGAATCTCGAGTCAAACGTGCTGAATGCCATTGCAGCGACTTAGCATCAAAGCGCCAAAATTGCCCGAGCAGATGCTCCACTCCTCCGGCTTGTGGTTTTGTTGAGTGATCTAAAATGGGAGCGGTGGCTGAGAGCAATAGTTGTATCGCGAGTAATGCCTGCATGGAGGCCATCACGCCGACACTCGGACCTAGCACACCCTGGTTGCTGCAATTTTGTGGTGCGTAGGTATCATTTGGAAAAACACAGTGATAACAGCCCCCTGCGGGAAATCGCCGCTGATCAACCGCAAACAATTGGCCGTTAAAGGCGGCAATAGACGCACTTACTAAAGGTAAGGCATGCTCAATACACAGTTGATTGATAGAATGGCGCGCAGCAAGATTATCGGTGCAATCAAGCAGTAAAGCTGATTGTTGCCGATTAGCTGTAGCAACGTGCGCAAGCAAGCTCTCCGCTGAATCAAGGGTTAACATTTGCGCAAAGGCAAATAACTGACAATTGGGTGCAAGCACTGCCAATTTTTGTTTAGCAACCAATGCTTTGTGCTGACCAATATCAGCTTCACTAAACAGTAATTGCCGCGGTAAATTGGATAACTCTACCCTATCGTCATCCACAAGTGTGATTGAGCCAATGCCCGCACAAGCGAGATACTGCGCGGCCAGTAGCCCAAGTCCGCCACAGCCAATAATCACCACATGGCACTGTTTCAGTTGTAGCTGTCCCGCTTCACCCACTTCAGGAAGGAAAATTTGCCGTGAGTAACGAATAAAATCTTTATCATCAAGTGATGGTCGTTTTTGTGCGGTTGCGCTCATCGGCCCAGCTCCCATGTCCGAGTCAACTCGGCCAATGCTGCAGTTGGATCATCCGCCTCTGTAATCGCCCGCACCACGGCAATATTTCTCACCCCAGTGGCTTTGACTTTGGCAAGATTCGAAGGCCCTATGCCACCAATTGCCACTAAGGGATAGTGCGCATTTAACAACTCAACATATTGAGTTAGTTTGAATAATCCTTGGGGAGCCGACGGCATTTGCTTGGTCGTCGTCGGGAAAATATGCCCAAGGGCGATGTAAGATGGCGCATATTGATGGGCACGCAGCAGCTCAAAATAACTGTGACTCGAGATGCCAAGCGCCAATCCCGCGCCATGAATGGCGTTAAGATCCGCCATAGCGAGATCTTCTTGGCCAAGATGAACCCCAAATGCCCCATGCTTTATCGCTAATTGCCAATGATCATTGATAAAAAGCTGAGCATTGTAATGCTTGCCCAAGGCAATCGCGGTTTGAATTTGCGCTTCAAGTTCTGCCGCAGTAATTCCTGCGTCAGACTTCACCCTCAGCTGAATAGTTTTTACGCCAGCAGCCAATAATTGCTCCAGTAACAGCAGGTTATTAACCACAGGGTAAACCCCTAAATCTGCGGAAAGCCGTTTAAACGCATAAGGCTGCGGTTGTTTATCTGCGCAAACCGCCACAATTTTGGGGTATTGAGTTAATGTATGCGGCCAAGTAGTGCGAGCCAAAGGCCCTGGGCCATGACCCACACCCACCGCATGGGTTAGCCCTTGATTGACATAAGCCTTAGCGACCACTATCGCATCCTGCAATACAAAGCCAAAGGCCAGCACCGAGGCAATCGCCGAGGATAAAGTGCAGCCACTACCATGGTTATGAACGGTGTCGATACGATCGCTAACCAGCCAAAAATGGCCATGACTATCAAGCTCAGAGCAACCTGCAACATCGTGGCACACCAACAGGTCCTCAGCCAGATGTGGCTCAAAACGAATATCCCCGCCTTTAGCGAGCACACTACAGCCTAATTGCTCAGCTAATTGTATTGCCGCAGCGGCAAAATCAGCCTTCGTCATTTTTGACGAAGTGATTTGATCATCAGCGAATGATGTGAGTCTGGCTAACTCCTTCACATTGGGTGTGATTAAACTAATCAAGCCCTTAAAGCAGCTAAAATCCAGTGGCGTACTCCTATCCCCTAGTTCATCCCCACAGCTTGCGACCATTACAGGATCGAGAATAACGGGTACATGCGGATAGTGAGTTTTAAAGCTCGCGAGCCAATCTGCAAGTAACAGCAATTGTTGCTGATCCGCAAGTAAACCAATTTTAATCGCCTGAGGCGGTAGATCGGCTAACAGGGTCGAAAGCTGCGTGAGCAGCATCGCCTCACTTACTGGCTCAACTAAATCCACCGCCACTGAACTTTGCGCCGTTAATGTGGTAATCACGCTGCAGCCATGACCACCCAAATCGTTGATGGTGGCCAAGTCGGCTTGGATCCCCGCGCCGCCACCGCTGTCCGAACCGGCAATAGTCCAGACAATAGGTTTAGGCAGTAAGTGTTTGAAATGCTTAGTAGGGGTCATCATCATACCTTCGCAACCTGCGGCTTAGATTGCAGCTTTGTCCCGTCCTTATGCTTGGCCGATTCATTGCCAGCATTGGCATTGTCCAGCGGCAGATACAGCTTAGCGCCCAAGGCCGCAAACTCGGCCGACTTTTGCGCCATGGCTGTGGTTAACTCATCTTGGGTTTTGACGATGATCTGCTGGATTATTTCTGTGTTAGCTTGCCCTTGTGGAGCAGTGCTTATCGATGCAAACGCTTCAGCGCTCTCAACATTCTGGCTTGACGAAGCCCCTGCTAACGTACCCGCCGCTAAACTTGCCGCATAGTCGCGCACATCTTGGGTGATCTTCATTGAGCAGAACTTAGGGCCACACATAGAGCAAAAATGCGCGACCTTGGCCGATTCCTGTGGCAGGGATTCATCGTGATAGGCTCGCGCAGTGTCAGGATCGAGCCCGAGGTTATATTGATCTTCCCAACGGAATTCGAAACGCGCCTTAGATAACGCATTGTCGCGGATCTGCGCGCCCGGGTGGCCTTTAGCAATATCGGCCGCATGGGCAGCAATCTTATAAGCAATCAGCCCTTGTTTGACGTCCTGCTTATTGGGTAAACCTAAGTGTTCTTTTGGCGTTACATAGCAGAGCATGGCGCAGCCATACCATGCAATCATCGCCGCCCCAATTCCGGAGGTGAAATGATCGTAACCCGGCGCAATATCAGTAATTTGCGGCCCTAAGGTATAAAAAGGCGCCTCGGCGCAGTGGATAAGCTGCTTATCCATATTCTCCTTGATGAGCTGCATCGGGATATGCCCAGGCCCTTCGATAATGGTCTGCACATCGTATTCCCAGGCGATTTTGACTAGCTCACCTAAGGTTTCAAGCTCGGCGAACTGCGCCTCATCATTGGCATCGGCAATGGAGCCAGGTCGCATACCGTCGCCTAATGACAGCGATACATCGTAGGCAACGCACAGCTCGCATATCTCACGGAAATGGGTATAGAGGAAGTTTTCTTGATGATGGCTCAAACACCATTTGGCCATAATCGAGCCGCCGCGGGACACAATCCCAGTGACCCGCTTGGCGGTCATCGGCACATAACGCAATAACACACCTGCATGGATGGTAAAGTAATCAACGCCCTGCTCCGCTTGTTCAATCAAAGTATCGCGAAACACTTCCCATGTTAGGTTTTCGGCCACGCCATTCACTTTCTCAAGTGCTTGATAAATTGGGACAGTACCTATGGGGACCGGCGAGTTACGGATAATCCATTCGCGGGTTTCATGGATATACCGGCCAGTGGACAAGTCCATCACAGTGTCCGCGCCCCAACGGGTTGACCAGACTAACTTTTCCACTTCCTCCTCGATGGAGGACGTGACCGCCGAGTTACCGATATTGGCATTGACTTTCACCAAAAAGTTACGGCCAATAATCATAGGCTCGGCTTCGGGGTGATTGATATTTAAAGGAATAATGGCACGCCCACGGGCAATTTCGTCGCGGACAAATTCAGGGGTTATCGGTTTACCTATTACGGCGCCAAAAGATTCACCTTGGCCGCGGCGGTTTAAGATTTCGTCCTGCACCTGGGCGAGCGCCATATTTTCACGAATCGCCACATACTCCATTTCAGGGGTAATAATCCCTTGACGGGCATAGTGTAGTTGGCTCACGCGTTTACCCGGTAAGGCGCGGCGAGGACGAACAATCGCACTTGAGCCAGCTTCGAAACGCAGATGATCGAGCCCATCATCCTTCAAGCGCTGCTGGGTAAAATCTGAGGTTGCGCAATCAAGCACTTCAGTATCTTGGCGCTCAATAATCCACGGTAATCTGAGCTTAGCTAGACCTTGGCGCACGTTAATTTGCGCAGCCGGATCGGAATACGGGCCAGCGCAGTCGTACACCGGAATGGGAGGATTTTTCTCAACGTTGGGTGCGATCGCCGAGCCGCCAATGCGCGTATCGGTTTGCAGAATTTGCCGCATCCCTACACGTAAATCCTCACGGCTTCCCTGCAAATAAAGTTTTTGCGAATTAGGATGTTGTAATGGTTTAAGGGTATCGATAAAGGCTTGCGCCTGGGCACGCGCTGCACGGCGGCTAGTTTGCCCTTGGGTGTTCACGGCAATCGATTCTGAGGACAATTCTAAACTGGACATAAGCAATCTCACTTTAACAAATAAAAATGGAGTTGCTTGTCTGGAGACTTGAGTGTTGAGAGCTGAGCCTGGTAAACCGTAAGTGGATTTACTGACTCAATAACGACTAAATCGATGGGTTAATAGACGGCAAAAGATTGCCGCTGAAACGATTTAATGGAAGTTATTATGCTTGTTTCCTTCGCAGGTTTTAACCTGATCAGGTTCAACGGATCCCGAATAAACGGTCTCAGCCAAGAGGCACTCCGACAAGATGGGCAAAAGTATAGGCAGAAGCGCTGCGAACAAACAAGCGTAATTTAAGGACAAAAACTTAACTATCAATCAAAAACAAAGAACACATAACTAATTGTATATTAAAGCATTTAATGCTATTTAACTTTTATGATCATCATTATCATTATTTTGATTGAAAATTTATCATCATTATTTTTTAGCCTTTTGGCCGCTTTACCATCATTTTATTAAGCTGCGCCTTAATGGCATCATCAATTTCTTGGTTCATTTTCTTGCCACTGCAATCGAAGGGGAAACCTAAGTTCTCTGCATAGGGATTAATTGGAGTACCTACTTTGACAACCCGATAACAGGTATCACCTTGACGGACAATTCGATTGGGATCCAGTTCTAAATCTAAGCTAGTTGGCCCACTAAAATCCTCAGCATTAGGGACAATAAGCACCTCCATCTCGGGACTCATTTCAGATAAATTCGACCGTTTGCTGTAATGATTTGCTTGCTCTAACACTAAATCATCTAAGGCTTGTTCACGCTGACGTTCAAAATAACGCTGGGTAAATAAACCTACGCTGCCTGATATCCCTCCGCTTTGCTCATCGGCTGCAGACAACTGAGTTTTTGCCGCTTGTGCCGAGCTTGATTGAATTTCTGCCTTTTTAGGCTTAACCGCTTCTTTTGTACTCTGCTGGGTTTGCCCCTGTGTTGATGTGTTAGGCGCTAATGTGCTTGATTTAGCAGCGCTGACTTCGGGAGGTTTTGCAATCTGCTCCATCGGTTTAGGTGTCGGCGTTTCTGCAAGTTTTGGTATCACTTTTGTAACTGGTTCAACATCAGCTGTCTGCTTTACAGTATTAAGCGGCGAAATTATCGGCTCACTAGAAACGTCATAGTCTTTCATGGCGATATTTTGATCCGAATACACTGGAGCGGTTTGTGTTGATGGTGCATAAATAAAATAAGCTTTTAACGCTTTGGTTGCAGTACCTGCGTTAACTGAAGATTCAGTAAAAGACAACCCTAACTGTTGAGACTGGTTTCGCCATAGGAAAATCAATAACAACAGCAGTAAGCCATGACCCAAGATGACCCAAAGCAATGGCTTAAGATTGCAATAATGCGACCACTCTCGCCAACTTAATCCCGAAGAAATGTGGAATGCGCTATCGATTGATCTTTGGTTAGTCTCACTCAAATTAAGGTTTATATCGCTCGCCAAAGACTCTGTATGAACACTCAACGCGCTAAAAGGTTTAGCGTTCAAATCTGTAGCACCCGAGGCTGTTGCGCTGAAAGACGTAGCACAAAAAGGTATAGCGGAAAAAAGTGCGGTCTCGTTGTTTGTCACGCGGCCGTGCACATCAATACTGAGGCCATCTTCTGGGGCAATGTTTGTTCGAACTGGCAAAATTCATCCCTTAGCACTTAATGGATTAAGTACATAAAAAATCCATGACATCATACGGGGGATTAGAGAAAGCGCGCCGCACAAAGTTCCAAGGTGCTGACATGATTCAGTCGTAAACAAACACCATAATGTTATACAACTAGATGTGGGCTCACCTAAGTCTTATTTGATAGTGTGAACCTCAAATAAATTAGCTTACACGTGTAAGCCAAATATAGCATTCCAACTTACCAACTGATAGACTCAGGCATTATCGCCATCGAGTGGATCAACAGCATGCCAAGCCAGAGTTTGATAGAGCCGCAAATGAGTCATCAAAAACCATTAAATATCAGTGGCTATAGCCTTAGTGAAGAGATTGCCAATAGCATCAGCCATGGCCTAGGGGTGATCGCGGGTGTGGTCGGCTTAGTGTTTATGATCCTCAAGGGTATCGACCACCTCACTAACATTCAGCTCACAGGTGTTATTATTTATGGCACAAGCCTAATCCTGTTGTTTTTAAGTTCTACTCTGTATCACAGCGTGACGCATATAGGCTGGAAACATAAACTCAAAATTGCCGATCACTGTGCCATCTATTGCTTAATTGCGGGTACCTATACCCCTCTAATGTTAATCAGCCTGCAAGGACAGCTTTCAACCATTATCCTTACGGCGATTTGGTCCTTGGCTATTGGTGGGATTTTATTTAAGACCTTGTTTATTCATCGCTTTAAAAAAATGAGCCTAGTGCTCTATTTAGTGATGGGTTGGCTGTGTGTGACTGTAATGGGCGATTTGACTGCGGCGATGTCACCGCTAGGATTTAAGCTTCTGCTATTAGGTGGGTTGTTTTACACCTTAGGAGTGCTCTTCTATGTCGGTAAACGCATCCCATACAATCACGCCATTTGGCATTTATTTGTATTGGCGGGCGCGATGAGCCATTTCTTTTGTATTTATTTAACCGTGATTTAGCCGCTAGGCTGCTCTCACAACAGATCCTCACAAGCCATCCTCAGGATGGCTTTTTATACCTGCACTTATGCGACTATGCTGATAACCCCATCAAGCATGGTTTTATCTACAGCAACTCTTCGACGATTCGTTTGAGCAGAAAGGTTTCCCGAACGATAGATTGGCCTTTATTGGGGAAGGTGCGCTGAATATCTTCGTTATGGGCAATGGCTTGATGGATATTGATCCACTCTGGTCGCATGCCATTTTTTATCTCATGGGCTTCGAGTCTTGGCTCACCTAAGCCACGGTTACCTAAACTCATATCAATTTCACACAGGTAACAATAGGAGTCCATATGCACTACGTTAGCGCCTTCACGAAACCAAGGTCGATATTCCTCATAACGGCCAAAGGGCGCGATAATATTAGCAGCAATAGCGCCGGTTTCTTCCTGTAATTCGCGAATAAGCCCAACTTCAAGACTCTCACCTTTATCGACACCACCACCAGGTAAGCCATAATCCCGATATTTTTGGGTATAGAGCAGCAAAATATCTTCCCCCGACAACACAATGGCACGGGCCGCTTGGCGATAAAAGATCCGTGCCTGTTTAAGATCGATATTGGCAGCTTGGGTGGACTTCAATAAACGCATAATAAAACTCAAGATTGATGGCCTGTTAGCATAAACCAACTTGATGGATTTACAGAGTAAAACTGCTATGCAAGGTACTCGCGAAGTGAGCATTGATGCCTTGGGACATAAGTAGGCTATAGCTTAGCCGCCGTCATTCAATTGCTGCAAAATCTGTTGATAAGCGGCCAAAATAGGCAGTTTATTGGGCAATCGACTCTCTGGGATACGCTGATAATGGCCAATCGTCTGCATTAGATAACGCTTAGCCTGCCGCTTTTTATCCTCGTTTAGTCCCTGCCACATAATGGAACCAGTGCAACTCAACTGTATGTCGTCTTCCTTTTTCGATGAAGACCCTTTCGCGTGCCTTAGATGCAGTATTTCGTAAAAGCGCTGATTTTCTTCGAGTAACAATTCACTCTTAAGAACTAACCCCAATTCGACCAATGAACTGCGCACATAATAATTATGATGCACGGGACACAAAATAAACTCGAGTCGACGATGACTATGGCGCGCCAAAATGCTGCGCACCAGTTCAACCAATAACTCCCCACCGACACCTGCGATAATAATCAAGTGGTTAGCTTGTATGTCACTGGATTCAAGTGGTAGTGCTGCTGCATCATGGCAATGCACTTGCCACTGGCTCTGGCAGATGCTAGCACCAAGCGTCGCCGCAGCACTTTCCTCATGTTGAGGAAAAAACCGTTGTAATTCAATAGAAAGTTGCTGCATTAAGGGCATCACGCAATCAACAAAATGCACCTTTTTCGCGGCGTTTCTCTGCAGTAATAACATGCCGAGTAGACCATGATCGCAGCAGCAATCCCAAATATGATCGTAATGACCATGGATCATGCGATCTATCTGTTGTAAACGTTGACTAATTTTCACGATTTGACCTAACTACTGCGGCTTTTAACACGCTAGATTGCGCTGTTAATCATAATGACGGCGCGCATTTTACCCGAGTCAAAAGTAAACCACACCTTTTGTTGATGCCCTAGCCGCACTTCACTCCACACCTACTCAGAACAAGTTGAATACGTATGCAAGCCGTTGCGGTTAAAAAGCCATCGCCACTAGTATGCTGTGAGTTACATTCATTATAAAAACAAGGATCAAGGAATGTTCATCAAGGCCAAACCTTTTCAGTTAACTACGCTTCAGCAGAATTTATATAGTCAAACGCGCTTACAACGACGATTAAGCCCTATGTGTATCGCCCTTGCCGTCAGCAGCCTTTTTAGTGCTAATCTTGTGGCTCAAACTGTTACTCTCAGCTCGCCGAATCAACACATTCAAATCAGCTTGAGTGACGATACTGGCCGAGCCGAATATAAAATCGACTTTCACGGTAAGACAATCATAGAGCCAAGTCGCTTGGGATTAGTGTTTCAATCGATTGGCGAATTAGGCCAAGGTCTACGGATCAAATCGAGCCACAGCGCCAGCACAGATGAAAAATGGCAGCAACCTTGGGGTGAGCAGCAATGGATTAAAGATCAACACAATCAACTGAGTGTGGTATTAACCGACGGTAAAATAAACTTAAATCTCGAGTTTAAAGCCTTTGACGATGGTATTGGTTTTCGCTACCACTTAGCCGAGCAAGCCGCTCTGCCAGCCCATACCCCATTAGCAATCACAGATGAGTTGACCGAATTTAATATTGGCCAAAGCGATAAAGCCACCGCCTGGTGGATCCCGTCTCGGGGATGGAACCGCTACGAATATCTGTATCGCACCAGCGCGCTCAGTCAAGTCGACCGAGCCCATACTCCTTTTACCTTTAAACTGGTCGATGGCACCCATTTAAGTATTCACGAGGCGGCGTTAGTAGATTTTGCTTCGATGACACTCGACCAACAGCGCGATGGCAAGCTCAAGGCCGATCTTACCCCTTGGTCAGATGGCATTCGCGTTAAAACCCAAGCGGGCTTCTATACCCCTTGGCGCACAATTCAAATCGCCGATAAGGCTACGGGACTGCTGAATTCTCACCTTATCCTCAACCTGAATGAACCCAATAAACTGGGGGATGTATCTTGGGTTAAACCCGGCAAATACGTCGGCATTTGGTGGGGTATGCACCTCAATGAAAATACTTGGGGCTCGGGCCCAACACACGGCGCAACCACTAGCGAAACTAAGCGCTATATCGATTTTGCCGCCAAGTACCAGTTTGATGGCGTTTTGGTCGAAGGTTGGAACCAAGGTTGGGATGGCGATTGGTTTCATAATGGCGATCAATTCAGTTTTACCAAGGCCTATGATGATTTTGATTTGCCGGCCATTACCGCCTACGGAGCACAAAAAGGTGTGCGCTTAATTGGCCACCATGAAACCGCAGGTTCAGTGACCCATTACCGTAATCAAATGGGTGATGCCTTCGCCCTTTATGAAAAGCATGGCGTCACCCAAGTCAAAACGGGTTATGTGGCTGACGGTGGACAAATCAAACGCATCGATGAGAACGGTATTACCCGTCACGAATGGCACGACGGTCAGTTTATGGTCGGCGAATATCTGCACAGTGTCACCGAAGCCGCTAAGCACCATATCAGCATTAATACCCACGAGCCGATTAAAGATACTGGGCTTCGTCGCACCTATCCTAACTGGCTTGCCCGCGAAGGTGCCCGCGGACAGGAATATAATGCTTGGGGCAGTCCGCCAAATAATCCAGAACACACCGCCATGCTGCCCTTTACCCGGATGCTGGCAGGCCCAATGGACTTTACCCCGGGGATTTTTGACTTAGCCCCCAAGGGCTTAGATGCCGAAAACCGCGTGCAAACCACTTTAATGAAGCAACTCGCCCTGTATGTGGTGCTATACAGCCCAATCCAAATGGCCGCCGACTTGCCACGCAATTATCAAAAACATTTAGATGCCTTCCAGTTTATCCGCGATGTACCAACAGACTGGTATCAAAGTATCGCACTGGCTGGCGAAGTGGGTGATTATGTGGTGTTTGCCCGCCAAGCGAAGGATCAAAAAGATTGGTACTTAGGTGCCCTAACAGATGAAACCGCACGCACGGTCACGGTCAAACTGGATTTTCTCGATCCTCACAAACGCTACCAAGCGCAGATTTACCGCGATGGCGCCAAAGCAGATTGGAAAACCAATCCCTATGATTATGTAATTGAAACTAAAGAAGTGAGTGCTAAAGATAGCCTGACATTACAGCTAGCCAGCAGTGGCGGCACGGCAATACGCTTTAAGGCTCTTTAAAATTAAGCAAAGTAATAGGGCGACCATCTTGGTCGCCCTATTAGGTTTGCAATGCGATTAATTTAAGGTCAACGCCACAATTTTAAGGGGATGATTATCATCGAATGACGGGAAATCCTCATGGGGATCAAGCCAAGTGTGCTCAGTCACACTTCGGCCTTGTTTTTCAACGCAGCGTACTAGGCTATCAAACCAATCTCGACGGTCCACTTTGGCGACATTATTACAACATACAATGGTGCCACCCGTTTTAGTTGATAATAACGCGGGTTTAAATAACCCTTGATAATCATTGACTAAATCGACAATACCGAAGGCGCTCTTGGCATAACGTGGCGGATCAAGAAATACCAGATCAAATTGGGTTTGCGCCAATTTAGGGTAACTGGGTAATTTTTGATTGCGGCGCCCTCCCACACTCAAACCTGCTAATTGGCGCAGGGCCGGAAACGCATCACTCTGTACAAACTCACACACCTCAGACACTTGGTTTAATTCGGCATTGGTTCGCCCAGCTGCGAGCGCGAAGGAAGAAAAGTCGACATTTACTACCCGCTCGGCGCCCCCCATGGCTGCTGCGGTGCCAATGCCACAGGTGTAAGAAAATAAATTCAGTACGGTTTTATCTTGACTGTGTGCTCGCACATATTCGCGGCCAATACGCATATCAAGGAATAACAAAGGATCTTGTCCTTCGTGACGCAGTTTAGTAGTGAATTTAATCCCATTTTCCTGCATCACCAACTCGGCACAGGCAATATCATCCAATTCAGGACTTAATGCATTAAGCACGCGGGAATGGCCAGCGGAGCGATCGTTATACACCACAGGCAAATCCACTTCTTGCGTCAGCACCGCAGCTATTTCAGCTAACTCTTCAACGGTCAAGGTTTGGTGAAAACTCTGTACCAACCAAGTATCGCCATAACGGTCGACATTCAAACCACTGACGCCTTCGACTGTGCCATGGAACACCCGAAAACAATCGGTATGATCTTGTTCTGCTTGTAAGAAAAAACCATGGCGCTTGGCCAAAGCCGTCGATAACAGTGTTTGAATAGACATAAAAGTGGGACTCGAACAGCGGAAACCTGCGTAAGGTCTCAAGGGGAAAACGGCATGATAGCAAACTCAGTGGCAAAATATCGGATAAATTCCCGCAAACATCCTATATCTGACCTTAGGTATTTGAGGCGCCACAGGTTGAGTGACGCCTTAATGCCTGTTCTGACTCAGTTAACAATGTTATTGAAGCTCCTCTCTGGTCACGTAAGGAATTCAAATCGACAACGCCCTAACCAATCAGCAAAAGTGCTATCACTGGTTTAGGCTTAACACTGTTTTTGATTTGGTTTGTTCACTATGGTCTAGTGCTTCCATCATTTGCTCAAATCTAAAAATATCAGGCTCTGCGATCGCCATTTTACCTTGGGCAATAAGCGTTAATAGTGCTTCCCCCTGTTGCATGAGGATCTGCCAATCTTGACGATCACCAAAGTCATGTAACGCCCCGAGGGCGATTTCATGGTAAGAAATCGTGCGGGTAAATGCGGGATCTATCGGCGCGGGAATGCGGTCTTGGATACAGATTATGTGTCCATTGGCTTTTAACGATGGCACGAGTGCCGCGGCATTTTTGCTACTGACAGCATCAAAAATGGCGAAATATTTTTGTGTAACTTGGGATGGCTCCCGATAAAGATGCCGGACACCACGTTTTGCCGCGAGCGCTTGGCTTAGGCTTGCAGACACGAGATCAACGACGTAACCCGCATTGTTCAGCATCTGCGTCAGCAGATTATTAACAGCACCAAAACCAACGATCAGCACCTCGCGCTGTTTTGTCAGTGGTATTTTTTCAAATGCTTGCCATGCGGTAAGCAGAGGACAAGGCAGTGCAGCCGCCCGCTCAAATGACAGATTATCGGGCAGCGTCATCACTCGAGCGGCATTGAGAACCGTAAACTCGGCAAAACTGCCGTGACATTTTAGCGAGGTGTGATAGGCCACTCGCCTACCCAACATCTTGCTATCGACCTTCGCCCCCACGTTGACAATGACACCCGCACCATCAACACCAGGCACATGGCCATTCGACCAATTGATGGGGTTTGCCTTGATAAATTTCCAATCCACAGGATTGATGCCGATGGCTTGGTTTTGCACCAAAATGTCATCCGCGGCCAAGGCGGGGATGTCCATAGAACTCAAGGTGACATTGTGGGTTTTAGTTTGGTATGCCCAAACTTGATGTTGTTCCATGGGAATTCCTTTTTAAACAAAGCACAATTTTTACAACGCTCTTTTAACATTAGGCACCAAGAGAACATTTAGCGCCTAAGCTAAGTCATTATTTTTTAAAGCTATGCCTGATAGGCAGGATAATCGATATAACCTGCTTCACCGCCGCCATACAAGGTAAGCCTAGCATCAGCATCAAACTCGGTTAATGGCCAGTCATGGGCAAAGCGCGCGACTAAATCCGGATTCGTCACAAAGGGCGTGCCAAAGGCCACAAAGTCTGCGTAGTGTTGGTCGAGTAAGCGCTGAGCAGATTGCTTGGTTAATTTCCCCGCCACCATAATGGGGTGTTGATACACACGGCGCACTTGTTGACGAAAAGCGTCAGAGACTTCCACATAGCGCGAGATGTTTTCAGAAAAATGCACATAGGCAAGCTTCATAGGTTGCAGCTTTTGTAACAAGGCAAGTGTTAATTGGATGATTTCAGGGTTATCACCAGTAAACCCCTCGCCAATATGGGGAGAGATACGCACAGCGACTTTCCCTGATCCAATGGTCTGTGTAAGGGCTTGTAAAGTGTCGACTAAAAAACGCAGCCGATTCTCTTGGCTGCCACCGTAGCGATCTTGCCGTTGATTGCTTTCTAAACGCAAAAAAGTATCAAATAAATAGCCATGGGCCGCATGCACTTCAACCCCATCAAAACCGGCTAACATCGCGTTTTGTGCTGCTTGGACAAAATCGCTGATAGTCGCTTGGATATCTTGCTCGCTCATCGCCTTAGGCTGCTGGGTTTCAATCATGCCAAAACCACCTTCAGGCAATGGGCCGAATACTTGGTCTGGAATTTTGATCGCTGATGGTGCGAGCGGCTCAGCGCCAGACACGCTCGAATGGCTGCGACGACCAACATGCCAGAGTTGGATAAAGATTTTCCCACCTTCTTGGTGCACCGCTTCAGTGACCTTTTTCCAACCTTCAATCTGTGCTGGAGTATAAATACCTGGCGTCATTGAATAGCCCCGCGCCACCGCAGATACAGGCGCGCCTTCGGTAATAATCAATCCTGCACTGGCACGCTGGCGATAATAAGTGGCCATCATCTCGTTTGGCACATCTCCCGGCTGGGTACTACGTGAGCGAGTCATTGGGGCCATCACGATACGGTTTTTGGTCTCTAATGCTTGACCTTTGAATGCCTTGAACATAATTTCTCCTAAGCTTGATAAGTTGGGTAGTCAGTTAATCCCTTTTCACCACCACCAAACAGCGTTGTTGGCTCATGCTCAGCCAAGGGATAGCCGTGTCGTAGCCGCTCGGGTAAATCCGGATTGGCAATAAAAGGTCGTCCAAAACCAATCATATCAGCCAGACCATCGTTGATAGCCTGCTCCGCTTTTTCCGCATTATAACGACCCGCATAAATCAAAACGCCTTGGTACGCCTCTCGTAAGGCACGTTTAAAAGAGACTGGCGTATCAGGCGCATCATCCCAATCCACTTCAGCAATATGCAGATAAACAATGCGATGCTTGTTAAGTAACGCAGCGGCAGTGGTATAGGTCAAAATCGGGTTCGCATCCACTGTACCATTGAGGGTCGTAAGGGGCGCTAAGCGCACACCTACACGCTCAGCACCGATGGCATCGACCAATGCCGCAACCACTTCGTCTAGAAAACGTAGGCGATTTTCAAGACTACCGCCGTACTCATCGCTGCGGTTGTTGGCTTCTGAATCAATAAATTGGTTGATCAAATAGCCATTAGCGGCATGGAGTTCAATACCATCAAAGCCAGCCGCCATGGCATTGAGCGCCGCTTGACGATAATCGGCGATCACTTGCGCAATATCTGCCTTTGTCATGGCCCGAGGCACAACTACATCAACAAAACCGGGGTCATCACTGCCGTTGTCGACAAACACTTTTACGTTTTCCGCTTTTAATGCGGATGAAGAAATCGGTTGTTGACCATCAATATTGTCAGGATGAGTCACTCGGCCCACATGCCATAACTGAGCGAAAATCGCTCCGCCTTTAGCATGTACGGCTTCAGTGACAATACGCCAGCCCGCAATCTGTTCGGGCGTATAAATCCCAGGAGTCCAAGCATAGCCTTTTGCAGTTGGAGAAATCTGTGTGCCTTCAGAGATAATAAGTCCTGCACTCGCGCGCTGGGCATAATAGGTTGCCATCATATGATTGGCCACATCGCCAGGCTGACTGGCTCTAGAGCGAGTCATTGGCGGCATAACGATGCGGTTTTTGAGTGTTAATGCACCCAAGCTGATCAGTTGAAACAGTGATTGCGTCATAATATAACCCTCTCATTTCGTTGCAGGCATACTAGCAAACTCCACAAGAGACATTTAGCGCAATAAAGACAAATGATTTTTGTTATAAATGCAAAAGTGTCCACGGCCAAGCCAGTAGGATGGATATCGTTATGAAGCCTTACAGGGCTAGCTTTGGCTGAATAAAATCAATAAAGGCAGAGATACGCTTCGCGACGGTAGAAGATTTATAGTACACCGCATTGATCTGCTCTCGGCCGCTATTGGTGATTTTTTCACTCTCCAATAAGGGGATTAAACGCCCTTCCGCGATATCCTTTTTCACCATAAATCCCGATAGGCAGGCAATACCATTACCCATTAATGCAAGCTGCCTTAACGTTTCACCGTTACTCGAGGTTAATGTAGGCGTAAGCCGAGTAAATCCTTTCAGTGGCCAATCATTGAGGGTTTTAGGAGTAGAAAATCCCAGCGAATCGTGGTGAATTAAATCGCTGCTTTTATTGGGAAAACCGCGCCTAGCGAGGTAATCTGGTGAGGCCACAATGTAAAGCAAACTTTTCCCAAGCGGCCTAGCATGCAAAGTCGAATCCGTTAGGTTGCCAATGCGGATCGCGAGATCGGTTTTCTTTTCCAGTAAATCCACAAAACCTTCGTTGGAGGTCAGTTCCAATTCAATATCGGGATAGGTTTGCTTAAACGGCTGGATAAGCGGCACTAATTGATGAAACACAAAGGGACTTGCGGCATCGACGCGCAAACGGCCTCTTGGTAGCTCTCCACGAGTGATGATCTCCTCTTCAGCTTGCTGGATCTGTAATAAGCCAAGCCGGATGGTTTCAACAAATTGGCGGCCTTCCTCGGTTAATTCGAGCCGGCGAGTCGTGCGATTTAAAATTGAAACGCCAACTTGGCTTTCAACTTTGCTCACCGCTCGAGACACGCGGGCAACTTGAATATCTAACAGCTCAGCTGCCGCAGAAAAACCCCCACTGTCGACGACAGCAAGCAGTATTTCTAAATCATCGGACCGAGTTTTCATTTTCTTTCCCGCGCCAACACCCGCAATTATTGCATTTATAGCAAATATCATCGGTGTAAACAGTTAATTTTTACACATTATAGGTTACGAAGCATTCGCCTTGCCTAAAGCGCGTTGAACTCCCCTTGCATAAATAGAGATTTAATAGGATTGATATTAATTGCCTCTATGTTAGGGCGTGTTTTCTCGATAGCTTCAAATTATCGGGCTTAGTGACAACACAAAAAGCGGCAAGCGTACTGATGATTGTGCTTGCCGATGATATTATCGCTCTTGCAAGGGGGGTAGACTAAGCAGTTGATTTTTTTTAAAAGAGTGTTTTAAATCAATTAATAACAGTGCGCTATTTGATTCTTTAGCAAACGATAGCTAAAGCACCTCAATGAGTTGTTCTAATCCTGGGGCGGCTTTGGTAGGTACAAATTCCACCACGTCAAACTCAGCCACGTCTTCAATGTAGAAGGGATCTTGCTGCAAAATAGCCTCTAACACCGAACGCGACTCCGCCTTAGCGAAGATCACGCCGCCCGTGCGTGGCACCTTCCGGCCTGAGGCAATAAAAACGCCCTTGGCGTAATACGCATCAAGATAAGCAATATGCGCCGCCAAATGCAGCTCAACATCAGCAAGTGGCTTTTTGTAGGTTAAGCTAATAACAAACATAGATATCCTTTATATTCAAAAACATAATAAATTTACACAGGTGCTAATGAAAGACCACAGGAGAGCATCTGCTGACATACTGTTCCATTATTTTTGCAGTATCAATAGCATACGTCTATTGCTTACTGCTGCTGAGACTTTTGCCATTGATTTTACCCACAAGCCCCCACAGGAGTGTAAAATCGGCCGCTATTAGGTTACACAGCTGTTTAACTTGAGTTATCAATGGATGATGAATACGTATGTAAGCGGTTGTGTGCCAATTAGCGCTGCGGCTACTATAAATTCGCTAGTTCCACCCTCTGCTTGTGGGGTTGAACACTGTGAGGTCGTTTCTGGTAGCAGCCTGTGAGGATAGCTGTCAGACTTAGGTTCTTTTCTACTCATTAGCTTTTACATCAGCTTCTAGCTTAACAGTATGAATTGAATTTATTGGCGAATATGCTTCTGAGGGAGAGGTGTATTCGCCATTTTTTCAGCCTCGCAGGACGTCTGTTTCTCGACCGCAGGGAACTAGCACAATAATGCGTAAACTGAGCAAAAAGCCATTGATTAGGCTTTCAAATTATAACGATAAATGACTCAAGGCAGCCCTTTGCTGCCCGCTACTGAAGGGAAGTTGCATGTCTGCGGATCAACAAACGATTACCCCATTAGAGAATGTTTCGTCCAATATGGCGCAATGCGCCGTGCATAAGGTGCAACCCGAGCTGAATTTCTGGCAAATCTTCAATATGTGCTTTGGCTTTTTGGGGATCCAGTTCGGCTTTGCCCTGCAAAATGCCAACGTCAGTCGCATTTTCCAAACCCTTGGCGCTTCCATTGATGAAATTCCGATCCTGTGGATTGCCGCACCGTTAACGGGTCTGCTAGTTCAACCTATTATTGGTTATCTCAGTGATAACACTTGGGGGCGCCTTGGTCGCCGCCGGCCTTATTTTTTAATCGGCGCCATTTGTACAACTCTCGCGATTTTTGTGATGCCGCATTCCCCTACGCTGTGGATTGCGGCGGGCATGCTGTGGATTATGGATGCCTCAATCAATATCGCCATGGAACCCTTCCGTGCCTTTGTGGGGGATAATTTGCCTCCTAAACAGCGCACCCAAGGCTATGCCATGCAAAGCTTTTTTATCGGCATTGGCGCGGTTGTGGCCTCGGCCCTGCCCTATGTTCTCAGCAACTTTTTTCATGTTGCCAATACGGCGCCCGCAGGGGAAATTGCCGATTCGGTGCGTTATGCCTTTTATTTTGGCGGTACAGTGCTATTTATTGCAGTGACTTGGACAGTGATTTCAACCAAGGAGTACTCTCCCGAGGAGCTTGCGGCTTTCCATGCTAAAACCAAGACCGATGTGGAAGAACAATGCAAACGCAGCCGCACACACAAGGATTATCAATTTGCCGCTATCGTTTGGATGGTCGTAGGCGCACTACTGACTCTTGCGGTGTGGACGCAGGATTTAGATAAACAGTTGTATATTTTAAGCATAGGGATTTTTGCCTTTGGCCCATTACAGCTCTATTGCGCGCTTCGTTTAAGCCAATCCCAACCGCGCCAGCGCACACAACTGGGTATAGTGTTTAACGTGGTCGACGATTTATTCCATATGCCTAAGGCCATGCATCAGTTAGCGATAGTGCAATTCTTCTCTTGGTTCGCGCTATTTGCCATGTGGATTTACACCACCTCGGCGGTGACCTCCTACCATTTTGGCAGCAGCGATGTGTTGTCTAAGGCCTATAACGATGGCGCCGATTGGGTGGGTGTACTGTTCGCCTCCTACAATGGATTTTCGGCCATTGCAGCCCTATTTATCCCACTGCTTGCTAAACGTATCGGCATCAAACTGACCCACACCTTTAATATGTTCTGCGGTGGTTTTGGCTTGATCAGTTTCTATTTTATCAAAGATCCCAACCTGTTATGGCTGCCTATGATTGGCGTGGGTATCGCCTGGGCCTCGATTCTCTCGATTCCTTACGCCATGTTATCGGGCACCTTGCCACCGAAAAAAATGGGCGTGTATATGGGGATCTTTAACTTCTTTATCGTGATCCCACAGCTACTCGCGGCCAGTGTTTTAGGCGTAATTCTTAATGGATTATTTGATGATCAGCCCATCTACGCCCTGATCACTGGCGGCATCCTGATGCTCTGCGCCGGGATTGCCGTGCTCTTTGTTGAGCAACCTAATACTCAGCACACTCAAGCGTAAATCGCAGATCCTACAACTCGGCAAATATACCGTTTAGGCGTTTGGACAACTAAACGCCAATACGTATAGCCACTTAGCTTACAACAAGAATAAATCGCAATAAGCACCATCTATTGATTGGGGAGATTTTGATGAATATGGAATCAACAACAGTTAGCCGCTTTTCAGACCGCCGCAACTTAAGCCGTAAGCCGATTGCGCTTGCAATCGCCGCAAGTCTTATCGGCGTTGCCAGTTTAACGGGCTGTTCACCCTCGGCCCCCAATGCAGACGCATCAACACCGATCGTCACCAAATCCACAGACGCAAATGCACAAATTGCCCCCGGCGCCCCCGGCAAAACACCAACTTGGGCGTTCTCCGGCAAAACCGGGATTGGCACCTCATACGAGCCTTATACTCAAGAGCAATACCAAGATAGTGCGCAAAATCCCATTAGCCGAGTGTGGTTCTCCATCGCGCAGGGGATTTTAACCGAGACCATGTATGGCCTAATTCACAATGCTCAGCTCAAAGAGTTGCAATTTGTGATCACCGGAAATGGCTTTGTCGATACCGAGAAAGACAACACGATCAGCAGTATTGAATATTTAGATACCGATGCTAATGGCCGACCGCAATCCTTGGCTTATAAGATAATCAATCGTGATGTTGAAGGTAAGTATCAGATAGAAAAACACATTTTTACCGATCCCGACCGCGATACGCTGATGATGCGGGTGACGTTTACCGCCTTTGAAGCGGGCATCACACCGCATTTATACGTTAATCCCCATATTGATAATGCGGGGGCGAATGATATTGGCAGAATCGATCATCAAGCCCTTATCGCTCGCACCGCTGATCCCCACAGCAGCGTGATGACGGTTAAATCGGATATCGATTTTGCGCAGGCGACCACGGGCTTTGAGGGTATCTCCGATGGACTTGCCGATTTAGCCGACAACGGCACACTGGATACCTTGTATAGCGCCACAAGTGCCGCCGATAATCGTACTCAAGGCAATATCGCTTTTACTGCAAGTTATCCAGAAGTAACACCAAATCAACCGCTTAATATTAATTTAGCGATTGGATTTGGCCAGGATGAAGCCAGCAGTTTAGCCAATGCCAACGCCAGCTTAACAGCGGGGTATGATGCGGTGCTGAGCCAATACAACGCCGGTTGGCGCAGTTATTTACAATCGCTACCCGCGATGCCTGCGATGGCGCAAAGCACCACAGATAATGGCAAACTGCTGTATACCAGTGCCATGGTACTCAAAGCGCAGGAAGATAAAACCTACGCGGGCGCCCTTATCGCATCGCTTTCTAATCCTTGGGGCGATACCGTCCCTGCAGTCACCCCCAGCACAGGCTACAAGGCCGTTTGGCCACGTGACTTTTACCAGTGCGCCATGGCATTTCTCGCCATGGGCGATACCCAAACGCCTAAGGTCGCCTTTGAGTACCTTAAAAAGGTGCAAGTGAGCAATAAAACCCCAGGCTTTAGCGGCACACCCGGTTGGTTTTTACAAAAGACCCATGTTGACGGCCAAATTGAATGGGTGGGCGTACAGCTTGACCAAACGGCGATGCCGATCATGCTCGGCTGGAAACTCTGGCAAGCAGGCGTGCTAAGCCAAGCGGAATTGAGCCATTGGTATCAAGAGATGCTAAAAGCCGCGGCGGACTTTTTAGTCAGCGGCGGCGAGGTGAATCTCGACTGGAACCACACCCAAATTACGCCACCGAAAACCCAGCAAGAACGCTGGGAAGAACAAGCGGGTTACTCCCCCTCCACTACCGCTGCAGTGATCGCAGGCTTAGTGGCCGCAAGTGATATTGCCAAGGCAGTAAACGACAGCGATGCCAGTCAACGTTATCTCGCAAACGCCAAAACGCTTAATCAACAACTTGAAAAACACTTAGTGACGACCCAAGGTTTGCTCACGGATAGCCAAGGTATTAATGCGCCTTATTATCTACGCTTAAGTCCCAACGGTGAGCCAAACACCGCCGAGAAACTCGCCGCTAATAATGGCCGTGCGGGATTAGATCAACGCCAGATCCTCGATGCAGGCTTTTTAGAATTGGTGCGCTATGGCGTGCGTGGCGCCACCGATAAGCTGATTAATCAAAGTCTTGCGCTAGTGGATAACACTAAGCTAGAAGACAATTTCCGCCTCAAATATAGCTTTACCGCAAAAGACGGCAGCAGTGTTCCGGGCTTTAGACGTTACGGTAATGATGGCTACGGTGAAGATACTGTCACGGGGGCGAACTACGCCGAATCGGGCAGTAATAGCGACAACCAACGCGGCCGCGTATGGCCCTTCTTCACTGGCGAACGAGGCCATTTTGAGTTGGCGTTAGCAAGGGCAAAGGGAGAATTGACTGGCACGAAAGGACTGCAAACCAAGCAGCAACTTATCAATACCTATGTACAAGGGATGGAAACCTTCGCCAACGCGGGTCTAATGCTCCCCGAGCAAGCATGGGATGGTGTAGGTAACGCCACACGTTATCAATATCAACTCGGCCAAGGCACTAACTCCGCCACCCCGCTCGCCTGGACCCACGCTGAATATATCAAGCTGGTGCGTTCAATGAGCGATGGTCGAGTATGGGATAACTACCCTATCGTCCCAGAGGCATTGAAATAGTTTTTAATGCTGATTCGAGTCAATAAAGTCCGTACAAGATTGCTTTGTGCGGGCTTTATGATGAAAAGCAGTAGTATTCATTCAGAACCGACTTAATTCCTTCAATTCGCCCCACATCATCCATTTGTGTACTGTAAACGCATTCTCTGATTTTTACGTGAATACTTGTTTTTATTGCAGTTGCTTTAATAAAAAATTGACTTACAGAAGTCGGTTTAAATGTTAATATGTTTACAATTTTGTTAATTTGTCAATAAATGGAGTTTTGATGAAGCATTTAAAAAACGTAATCAAATGGACTTTGCTCACGCTATTCTTGGTGCCAGTGAGTCTTTATCTGATCCTTGTCGCCATCAACATCAAAGATAGCCCAGCTTCAGAGCAGACTAAAGCCTACCTAGACGCAATTCAAAAGAGTGATAAAGCGTTAGCCGACAACCAAGCTCAGAATGCGTATCTCTATGCACTGGGCTTTGATGTGAATAGTGGCGCCTCACCTATGGATGCCGGGATTTCTCGACTCAAAACCATACAACAGCTTGGCATTTTGGAACGTTCCCCAACACGAAACACAACTCCAATAGATAAACCGCAAACACCATTCAACGAGTGCATTAATCGTGATGATTTTATGTCCAGTTGTCTCCCTGTACTGACAGAACAAACGCCTTTTGACGAACTCCTCGCAACAAACGCCGAATTAATCGCGCGATATAAAACATTAATTAAGTTAGATACTTGGCAAGAAGGCAGCCAGTTTAATGTCTTTTTGTCTTCTCCATCACTTTCACATCTGCTCACGGCACAAAAACTCTACTTCATCGATTTACTGGCTCACGCTCAAACCATGCCTGCGCAGCAGATTGCCGAAGTGATTAATCAAGATATGTTGTTTTGGCAACGCGTAGCAGCCAACACCCATGTGCTACTCATAAAAATCGTTAGTCAAAACGGCATCACAACAAATATGAAATTTGGCGAATTGGTCTTGAAACAATTACCACACGCTCAACTCAACAGCGCTATTCCCGGTAGCTGGCAAATGCCTATTCCATCAGCTGTGATGTCGTTTGATAGCACGAAAGCGGGTGAATGGTATTACTTTACAGGCATGACCAAAGCATTACAGACAATTGATGATGAAGATATCACTGCAACCGTGACGCAATGGTTACTTACGCCGTTAATGCAACATCAAGACACAGCGAATCGCTACGCGGCGATTTTAGATGGTACAACACCTCTGCAGACTTGCCCTGCTCATTTGTCTATCGCTGTCGTCGGTCAGTTTATGTATAACCCGCTAGGTAAATTTGTCCTCTGCTCTAGCACTCCAACCTTAGACCGCTATCAACAAGGTTTGAATGAGCTTGAGCCACAAAGAGCACGCTTGATCACGAGACTCCAATAGGGTGATTGTTTACTTAAGCAAATACATGACATAAACGCCTTCGACATGTGCTAAAGTTAGCTTATACTGTGTATATGTACAGTATGTAGATGTAGATGCATATGATCATGGTTACTCCTGAACAATCAAAAATCCAATATCCTTTCTTTAGTACATCGGTGGCGGCGGGATTTCCTTCTCCCGCCAATGATTATATTGAGCAATCGCTTGATCTGAATGAGCTTTGTATCAAACATCCCACTGCGACATTTTTTGTAAAAGTACAAGGGGATTCTATGGTGGATGCGGGCATTTCCAGCGGCGACATATTAGTGGTGGATAGGTCATTGCAAGCGGCACATGGCGATATTGTGGTCGCCGCCGTTGATGGTGAATTCACCGTTAAACAATTGCAATTACGTCCGATAGTGCAATTAATCCCCCGTAATCCGGCATTTAGAGCCATTACCATCCACTATGATTCCGAGCTAAACCTATTTGGTGTGGTGACTTGTGTGGTGAAAAAACTCAAATGACTGCTTCGCTATTTGCCCTTGTTGATTGCAATAACTTCTACGCTTCCTGCGAACGCTTATTTCGGCCCGATCTACAGGACAAACCCATCGTTGTGCTGTCAAATAACGATGGCTGTATCGTCGCGCGTTCATTGGAGGCAAAGCAATTAGGCATAAAAATGGCCGTGCCGTTTTATCAAGTGATGGAGATGATCCGCGCCCACAATGTGGCGGTTTTTTCATCCAACTATGCACTATATGCCGATATTTCAAATCGCGTCATGACCACTCTCGAGCAAATGGTGCCTAGGGTAGAAGTCTACTCAATCGATGAGGCTTTTTTGGATCTGTCTCGGCTCGATAAGTGTCAAGATATTAACCAGTTAGCCACGGATATTCGTCAGCGGATCCAGCAATGGATTGGCATCAGTGTCTGTGTTGGAATTGGACCGAGCAAAACCTTAGCCAAGCTAGCTAACTATGCCGCAAAACAGTATCCCGCCACCCAAGGCGTTGTCGATTTACGCGATAAGGAGCGCCAACGCCGGTTAATGGCACTCACTCCCATTGATGAGATTTGGGGCATTGGCCGAAAAATTGCGCAACGTCTAAAACTGATGGGCATACATACCGCCCTGCAACTCGCAGATACTCCCCCTACACTTATCCGAGACAATTTTTCCATCATGGTTGAGCGAACGGTGTACGAGCTTAACGGTATCGCCTGTGATGATATTCAGCAGGTGGTGGCAACAAAACAGCAAATCGTGAGTTCACGATCCTTTGGCGAACGCATTACCCAGTTCACGGCAATGCAACAGGCCATCAATGACTATACCTGTCGAGCCTGCGAAAAACTGCGTGCAGAGGGCCAACTTGCACGCACCCTATCTGTATTTATTCGCACCAGTTATTTCACTGAGCTTCAGCCCAAATGCAGTCAGGTACTTACGGGCAACTTAGCTTATCCCAGTGATGATACCCGCGATTTCATTGCATTAGCACAGCGGCTGTTATCTAGACTTTGGCGTGATGGCTATGCTTATGCCAAGGCTGGTGTGATGCTGGGGGACTTTTATGCACCAGGTGTGTTTCAGCTAGGATTATTTGATGAAGTCAAACCACAACCTAAAAGTAAAGAATTGATGAAACTACTGGATTGTGTTAATCACAGCGGTAAAGCCAAGATCCAATTTGCAGGACAAGGGCTTAATACCGATTGGGGCATGAAGCGTGGCCAACTCTCTCCTCGCTATACCACCCAATGGACCCAACTCCCTACTGTGAAATAAGCCATAGTTTAAAATGCCCGAGTTATGCGCTTATCTGTTGAGATTTGTTAAATCTCTGAAGCCTCAACAATAATGCACTTATTTTCAACAGTTAATAAGATACTCCCAATTTACCGCTTTTATCCCAACTTGATTTAGCTCACAGAATCTAAAACTCAATCAAACTAAAGACCTAGTACAAAAACTGACATTGTAAACACAATGTTTAGTTACATTCAGATACAACCACCCCAAAACGCACGCTATGCCGTCATTATTTATTTTGCATCTCACTTAATTAGCCGACCATGGATTACAACTGCAACATTTACGCATCAACAGATCAACAATTAAGCTGTTGATATTAAAGTTGTTAATGATAATTTTCTGGTTATGGAGGGCAGTTGCAAATAAATATAAGCCTTGATGAAAACCTTCCTGATCATCACGGCATTGTTAAGGGAATGAAAATATGACTACGCAAACAACCGTAGCTCGTGCGGTTCGTTTTAGTTTATTAGCCTTAGTATCCACCTCGATTGCACCGATTGCGATGGCTGCAGAACAAGGTGCTGTAGATGCTGATAAAGTTGAACGTATCGCTGTAACCGGATCAAGAATCCAACGTACCGATATGGAAACATCCTCTCCAGTGACAGTTATCAGCCGCGCAGAAATTGATGCTTCTGGTACAGCTACTGTGTCTGATTTTGTGCGTAACCTATCGCAAAACAGCTTTGGCTCTTTCCGCGAAGCATCAGGCTTTGGTTCTGGACAATCTTCACAATCCACAGTAAGCATGCGTGGTTTAGGTTCACAACGCACTTTAGTGCTAATCGATGGTCGTCGTATGGGCTCGTCGGTTGCCTTTGGTGGCGGTACACAAAACCTCAACGTTGTCCCCATGGCAGCGATTGAACGTATTGAAGTTCTGCGTGACGGCGCATCAGCGGTTTATGGTTCCGATGCAGTTGCTGGTGTAATTAACATTATCACCAAAAAAGAATTTGAAGGTGTTGAATTTGATGCAGATTTAGGTGCGACTCAACATGGTGGAGCAGAGAAATCAAATGCTCGTTTCACTTTTGGTGTCAATGGCGAAAAAACCAATATGGTTGCCTCGGTTGAATACTATAATCGCGCAGCACTTTACGATGCGGATCGCGATTACAGCGATACCCTTTATAGCGCTCATGGCTGGCCAGGTACTGGTTCTTATGTTGATAAAACAAAACCAATTTTAGATGCGGACGGAAAACCAACCGGAAAATATCAAACAGTATCATTTGCAGATGAACGTTGCGGTGAGGGAAACTCTTTAGTCACAGGACCTGATGGAAATCAAACTTGTTCATATAATGCTGCAGCAGAGTCGGCAACGATGGCGGCACAAGAACGTTTCTCAACCTTCGTAAAAGTAGACCACGAGTTAACTGAAGATATTAACTGGACTAACCGCTTAATGATGAGCCGCGTTTGGACCGAGGGGCAATATGCCGCCGCACCAAACAGTTATGCTCCTAAATTGCGTTGGACAAAAGAAAACAGTGATATTTATCTAGCGACAGTTAATAAATACGGCAACGATTACTTAAAAAGTCAACTGAAGTATGATACTGAAGGTAATTTAATTGGTGGTGATACTATCAATTTAAGAATGCGCACGACACCACTTGGGCCACGTGTTACTAATGTTGAAGATACCGATATCAACTTCTTAACCTCGCTTGAAGGTCATAGTGACATCTTAGGCGGTACCGCTTGGAACTTAGGTGCTCAGTGGATTCGCTCAGATGTCACCACCATTCAAACTGGATTAGCCAATGCCAATATGATCCAAGAGTTTTTGGATAATGGTAAATTAGATTACTTTGCAGCGGGTACAGGTTATGTTGAAGGCTCAAACGAGCTACAACTGCAAGAAGCCGCCCATACAGGCATTTTCACTGGTCGCGTCCAAACCTACGGAATCGATGGTGGTGCAAGCTTTGATTTATTTGAATTACCAGCAGGCACAGTCCCCTTAGCCATCGGTTTTGAATTTATGCGTACCGAGTACGACAAGACTAATGATGCGGGTTCAAACCTAGGTAATATTATCGGTACTTCAGGTGGCGACAATATCCAAGGTAAATCAAGAGAAGTGTTATCTTTCTCTGCTGAGACCATGTTCCCGATTATCGATGGACTTGATTTAGAATTATCTGCACGTTTCGATGACTACAGTGATTTTGGCAGTACCTTTAATCCTAAAGTGGGTTTAAGTTACCGTCCCGTGGACTCGCTGTTAGTTCGTGCCTCTTATGGCACAGGTTTTAGAGCTCCGACCTTTGATGACTTATACGCTACAGCTTCAGAAACCTATCTTTGGGCCAAAGACTGGACGCAATGTCCAGGTAATCCAAATGGTTGCGTGCAAGAACAATTCAAAGCTCAATATCAAGGGAATGATGACTTAGAACCCGAAGAGTCGACTTCACTCTCTTTAGGCTTGGTCTGGAACGTCACCGACGCATTAGATTTTGAAATCTCATACTATGACATTCAAATCGACAATGTGATTAGCACCATGTCAACCCAAGACGTCATCAACCAAGAGCGTGATGGCTTTGATATGTCAAATGTTCTGTTTAGAGACCCTGTAACAGGTAAAATTGATTATGTTGTTCTACAGAAGATGAACCTCGGTGAATTAAAAACTTCTGGTATTGACTTCAATATTCGTTACCTACTTGAAACCAGTATGGGTGATTTCCGCTTCGGCGCAGAAACTAACTACGTATTAAGCTGGGAGTCAAAGGATGGTCCTTATTCCGAGCTTGAAGATATTGTCGGTGATGTTGGTCAACCACAATTCCGTGCCAACCTCAGCACAACTTGGACCCAAGGTGAATGGGAGGCATCATTGTTTGCCCGTTATACTGATAGCCAAGAAGAT
Source organism: Shewanella cutis (assembly GCF_022410515.1). GTDB lineage: Bacteria > Pseudomonadota > Gammaproteobacteria > Enterobacterales > Shewanellaceae > Shewanella > Shewanella cutis. The sequence goes on from NZ_JACSDI010000002.1 coordinate 46,597, forward strand.
GAGGACTATGGCAAAACACCAAGCCAGTGGTTGTTAGATGCGCAAGCAGGTTACAACTTACCTTGGAATGCTAAGGTGAATGTAGGTATTCGTAATCTGCTCGACGAAGAACCTGCAATGAATGAAAACTTGGGCTTCCCAGGATATGACACCTACTTGTACGATCCTATTGGCCGTGAATACTATGTTCGCTACAACCAAAAATTCTAAATCCTAGCTTATGCTTGATTTAGGCTGTTTCACATAGTAGTAAATGCCCATCCATCGATGGGCATTTATTTATGTTATGTGGACAAAAAGATAAACGCAAAACGTCTTAAATAGAGTTAAAAGTTAATAGATTTAAACGTCACGACTTACAAAACTCGATTCCCTTTATTCACTTCATCTTTTTCTCAATACTTAGCCGAACAATCCGATATCCCCTTGTAGCATCCAACACACAATGCCACAATGCGAGCAAAATCAATGCGTGCCATCGGCGCCCCTCGATAGGAACATCATCTTGACTCTTTATGGTATTAAAAATTGCGATACGGTACGTAAAGCCCGTAAGTGGATTGAAACTCATCAACTCCCAGTTAATTTTCATGATTTTAGGGAGGATGGATTAGCAGAAAAGGATCTGCAGCATTGGTGTCAAATTGCCGGATGGGAAACCGTCTTTAATAAACGTAGCACCAGTTTTCGCGCCTTAAGTGATGCGGATAAAGCCAATATTGACCAAGCTAAAGCCATTCAATTGATGCTCACTCATCCCACGTTAATTAAACGCCCGGTGTTGGTGGTGGGTGAACAAGTGCTCCTAGGCTTTAATGAAGCCGAATATAAGAAGGCCTTTTCCCTATGACTGACGCTGCGCACTCTTCAACAACTAGGCCAGTAACTGAACTTACAAAAGAGTTGATCGCCCGTCCTTCCGTCACCCCACTGGATGAAGGCTGCCAAACCCTGATGGCCGAGCGTCTTGCCGCCATAGGCTTTAATATTGAGCCCATGGTCTTTGAAGACACCACCAATATGTGGGCGCGTCGCGGTAATGAGGGCCCTGTATTTTGTTTTGCCGGCCATACCGATGTCGTGCCCGCGGGCGATTTAAGCCGCTGGCACACACCGCCTTTTGAGCCAACCATTATTGACGGTTATCTTTATGGTCGCGGCGCTGCCGATATGAAAGGCTCTCTGGCGGCCATGATCGTCGCGACCGAGCGTTTTGTGGCTAAGCACCCAAATCACCCCGGCTCGATTGCTTTTTTGATCACCAGCGATGAAGAAGGCCCATTTATCAATGGCACCACTCGAGTTATCGACACCTTAGAAGCGCGTAATGAGAAAATTACTTGGGCGCTGGTGGGCGAACCCTCGTCGACCTTAAAACTCGGTGATGTGGTTAAAAATGGTCGCCGTGGTAGTCTCACCGCCAATTTAACCGTTAAGGGCGTTCAGGGCCATGTAGCCTACCCGCACCTTGCGGATAATCCCATTCACAAAGCCGCCCCCTTTTTAGCCGAGTTAAGCCAAACCCATTGGGATAATGGCAACGCATTCTTCCCGCCCACCAGTATGCAAATCGCCAATATTAACGGCGGTACGGGCGCATCGAACGTGATCCCAGGCGCCTTGGAAGTGATGTTTAACTTCCGCTATTCCACCGAAGTGACCGCCGAAATATTAATCGAACGCGTGGAAGCTTTATTAACAGCCCATGAACTGGATTACGACATCCATTGGACTTTCAATGGCCTGCCTTTTTTAACCGGCGAAGGCCCACTGTTAGACGCTACCCGCCATGCCATTCGTCAAGTTACAGGCTATGACACCGATCCGCAAACCACCGGCGGCACCTCCGATGGGCGCTTTATTGCGCCAACGGGCGCAAAAGTGTTGGAACTCGGTCCTGTGAACGCCACTATCCATAAAGTGAATGAATGCGTAAAGGTCGACGATCTAGAGCAATTAGCGCTGTGTTACGAAGTGATTTTGGAACAGCTACTGTGTTAAACACGACGCCACGCTTAGCCAACACCGCCCAACTTTATGGGATAGAGTGTGGGATAGAGAATAGTGTAGCTAGCGGTTTAGAAATGGGCTTAAACACCGGCTTATTCGCTGATTTTACACAAGAATCAACGGATAGGCTGAAGCTAGTCGAACTGCTGAGTCCTTACCATCCTAGCGAAACCCACTTTAGGCTGGAAGCCCAAACCGCCCTCGCCTTTAAGGCGATGGCGGACTGTGCCGCTAAAAACGGTATTAAGCTGGCGATTTGCTCAGCCTATCGCCCCTTCGATCGGCAACTCGCCATTTGGAACGCCAAGGCCAGTGGTAAACGTGCAGTACTGGATATCAATGAACAGCCCGTGGATATCAGTCCACTCAGCGATGATGAATTAGTCGATTTGATTTTACTCTGGTCGGCATTGCCCGGTGCTTCGCGTCACCATTGGGGCACGGATATCGATGTATTTGATGCCGAGCAAATTGAGGCCAAATCTCTGCGTCTGGTAGAGGCGGAATACCGTGATGGCGGCCCCTGCGCACGCTTGCACCTGTGGCTAGTGGCTAATGCCAAGAATTTTGGGTTTTATTTTCCGTTTCAGCGTGGCCAAAGCGCGGTAAGTGCAGAGCCTTGGCATATCAGCTATTTCCCCGTGTCTCAAGCCCTGTTACCCCAATTTGAGGTGCAAACATTGGCGCAAATTATCGCGCATAGCGATATGTTGCTAAAAGACGCCGTGATCCGGCGGTTACCCGAGTTAGTGGCGGAATATGTACATCGGATTGCCCAGCCTTAATGGCTTTTTACGCCACGTTTTAGCTTTCTTCACTTCGCATTTTTTGTTTTATAGATTAAGTAGGTTTTATGGATTTTTCTTCATACAGACAACAGATTAGCATCGAAGGTAGCCAACTCAGTTACCTTGATATTGGCACAGGCCCTGCCCTGTTATTTGGTCACAGCTACCTATGGGACAGCGCCATGTGGGCGCCACAGATTGCCAACTTATGCAAAAGCTATCGCTGCATCGTGCCCGATCTCTGGGGACACGGTCAATCTGCAGCCGTACCGGAAAACTGTCATAGTCTGCTAGATATCAGTGAGCATATGTTAGCCCTGATGGACGCCCTCGAGATTGAGACATTTTCACTCATCGGTTTATCCGTTGGCGCCATGTGGGGCGCAGAGCTAGTACTTAAAGCGCCAACTCGCGTCAAGGCGCTTGTCATGCTAGACAGTTTTATTGGTTTTGAGCCAGAAATCACCCGAGCCAAATATTTTGGCATGTTGGATATGATCCAAACCGCAGGCAGTATTCCACCACAGCTTATCAGCGCAATTTCACCACTGTTTTTTGCTGATAATGCCAAAGCGAATAATCCCGAATTGGTACACTGTTTTGAAGCCAATTTAGCTTCGTTAAGGCCAGAACGCATTCCCAGCATTGTAAAACTCGGGCGGATCATTTTTGGCCGCCGCGATACCCTAGAATTTGCCGAACAATTTACTCAGCCCTGCTTAATCATGGTCGGCGTAGAAGACAAGGCCCGCAGCGTACTCGAGAGTTACCTGATGAGCGATGCCATCGATGGCAGCCAATTAGTGCATATTCCAAACGCTGGCCATATTTCTAGCCTAGAACAAGCTAAATTTGTCACCGAGCACTTACGTCAGTTTCTATCTAGGGTGTTGCAATGACAACTAAAGGCCCAATACACCATGGGCCAATGAAGGATATTGGATAGACCAGCCGCGGCAAATTTACTGGTATACTCAGGCGCGAAAATAGGTGCGGCTTGCATCATTTAGGGCAACAGACATTTTATTATGTCGATGAAACAATAGGTTAAAATGAAACTACTCAAACCCTTATTCGATAATAACCGCCGTTGGGCCGGACGCATCAGTCAAGAACATCCTGAGTTTTTTGAGCAATTAGCGAAACAACAAAATCCTGAATACCTCTGGATTGGTTGCTCAGATAGTCGAGTACCTTCTAACCAAATCATCGATTTAATGCCAGGTGAAGTCTTTGTTCACCGCAATATTGCCAACATGGTGATCCATACCGATCTTAACTGTCTCTCAGTACTGCAATATGCTATCGATGTGCTTAAAGTGAAACATATTATGGTCGTCGGTCACTACGGCTGCGGTGGTGTACGTGCGGCAATGGGAAATCAGCGCCTGGGACTTATCGATAACTGGCTCGGCCATTTACGCGATGTCTATCGCCTGCATCATGATGAATTAATGCAAATGGATGAAGCCAAACGTTTTGATCGCCTGTGTGAACTCAATGTGATTGAACAGGTTTCCAACGTCACTAGCAGCACTATCGTGCAAGAAGCCTGGGCTCGCGGCCAAGAATTGGCTGTCCATGGCTGGATTTACGGTATCGATAATGGCCTATTAACGGATCTTGATGTCACAGTGGACCGTGCGCCAATCGTATAAATTCTCGTACTGCGATAAAAGGTTAATAACCTAGATTGCACGATACTGTTACACCACAAAAACCTGCCAATGTGCAGGTTTTTGCTTTTAACACCGTTAAGCACATTAACCCTTTAGTGATTTGCAAGGCCGTTGCAATAATTCATCCCCAACGTCACCATTTAACCTCATCGTAGTAGACAAGATTTATCATTTCATTCACTTAATTTTGCTAAGTGAGCAAAAACTAAGCTCAAAATCTCAACATGACCTTATTTTCATCAAGAAAACGTCGCAAGGGATCTTTTGCCCAGTTATAATCCGCCAGTTAATTGCAGCGCGACCATGCGCCACAAATTCTAAGGAGATACCTTCCATGCCCGGTTTTGAATTATTTGGTCCAGAAGAAAAACAAGAAGTCGCCGATGTGATGGAGCACGGCTTTACCTTCCGTTATAACTTCGACCATATGCGTAATGATCGCTGGAAGACTCGCGATATGGAGCAACTGCTCTGCGAGAAAATGAATGTTAAGCATGCCCATCTGTTATCAAGCGGTACAGCCGCGCTGCAAACGGCAATGATGGCCGCGGGCATTGGCGCTGGCGACGAAGTTATCGTGCCACCTTTTACCTTTGTTGCGTCAGTAGAAGCGATTTTTATGGCGGGTGCTGTACCGATTTTTGCCGAAATCGACGAAACCCTGTGTTTATCACCAGAAGGCATTGAAGCCGTAATCACTCCACGCACAAAAGCGATTAACTTAGTGCACATGTGCGGCTCGATGGCCAAAATGGACGAAATCAAAGCCATCTGCAAAAAGCACAACCTCGTATTACTTGAAGATGCCTGCCAAGCCATCGGCGGTAGCTATAAAGGTCAAGCCCTCGGCACTATCGGTGATGTAGGTTGTTACTCTTTCGATTCAGTCAAAACCATCACCTGTGGTGAAGGCGGCGCGGTGATCACCAATAACACCGAAATTTACGATAACGCCCACCAGTTCTCCGATCACGGCCATGACCATATTGGTAAAGACCGTGGCGCCGAGTCACACCCGATTATGGGTCTGAACTTCCGTATTTCTGAAATGAATGCGGCTTTAGGTTTAGCCCAGTTACGTAAACTCGATACCATTATCGACATTCAACGTAAAAACAAAAAAGCCATTAAAGAAGCTATGGCGAGCATTCCTGAAGTCAGTTTCCGTGAAATCCCCGATCCTGAAGGTGATTCAGCCGGCTTCTTAAGCTTTATGTTACCTACCGAAGCGCGTACCCAAGAGATCAGCAAAAAATTAGCTGCTAATGGTGTAGACGGCTGCTTCTACTGGTACGTAAACAACTGGCATTATCTGAAAAACTGGAAACACATTCAGGAGCTTAAGGCCCCTGCTGCGTTACCAATCACATTAATCGCCGACCGACCTGACTATACTCAAATTTCTGTGCCGAAATCTGATGCCATTATGAGCCGCACTATTTCTATGCTCATTAAATTGTCTTGGACCGATGCTCAGATTGCCGAGCGTATTGAAAACATTAAGAAAGCATTTGCCCAATAATTAAACGGGAGTTTTTGCAATGAGTTTTAAAAATTTTAAAGTAGTTGAAAAGATGATCTTCGGTCGTGGCTCTTTCGCCCAGTTAGACGACGTCTTAGCTGCCCAGCGTAAAACCGACGATGACTTCGTGGTATTTTTAGTCGATGACGTTCACCAAGGCAAACCACTCGAAGCACGCATTCCAGTCAAAGCCCAAGACTTACTGATTTGGGTTAACGTTGATGAAGAGCCAAGCACGATTCAAATCGATGCCCTGACTGAACAAGTGCAAGCCTTTAACGGCAAACTGCCAGTAAGCGTTGTCGGTTTAGGTGGCGGTTCAACCATGGACGTAGCCAAAGCCGTTTCGTTAATGCTGACCAACCCAGGCGGCTCAGCTATGTACCAAGGTTGGGATTTAATCAAAAAACCAGCGGTTCACCACATTGGTATTCCAACGATTTCTGGTACCGGTGCTGAAGCGTCACGCACCGCGGTATTATGTGGTCCAGTGCGTAAACTCGGTCTGAACTCAGATTACACTGTGTTCGACCAAATCATCATGGACTCAGAGTTAATCGACGGCGTTGAAACTGACCAATGGTTCTACACCGGTATGGATTGCTATATCCACTGCGTTGAATCCTTAGAAGGTACCTTCTTAAACGAATTCTCTAAAGCCTATGCTGAAAAAGCCATGGAGCTTTGCCGCCAAGTGTACTTAGAAGATCACCCAGAAAAAGACGACAAGCTGATGATGGCGTCATTTATGGGCGGTATGAGCATCGCTTATAGCCAAGTAGGTGCGTGCCACGCGGTATCTTATGGTCTGTCTTATATCCTCGGCTACCACCATGGTATCGGTAACTGTATCGCCTTTGACGTGTTAGAAGAATTCTACCCAGAAGGTGTGGCTGAGTTCCGTCAGATGATGAAGAAACACAACATCACCCTGCCGAAGAACATCTGTAAAGATCTGCCAGATGAAACTATCGCGAAAATGGTTGCGGTGACTAAGAGCATGGGTCCATTATGGGCAAACGTGTACGGCCCAACATGGGAAGAGAAAGTCACTGACGAAATGTTGACTGCCCTGTTCCGTCGCATTTAAGCTCTCAAGCAGATGACAAGGGGCTCATTGTGAGCCCTTTTGTCTATCTACACTGCATATCTTTGATAAAATAGGATAATTTAATGAATGTCACTCTGTTAATCCCGGCGCGTTACGGTTCTAGCCGCTTCCCGGGCAAACCCTTAGCCCCGATTAACGGCAAGCCGATGATCCAACACGTGTACGAACGCGCGTCGTTAGCCAAAGGCCTCACCAATATTTATGTTGCAACCGATGATGAGCGTATCAAAAGCGCCGTTGAAGGTTTTGGCGGCAAAGTGGTCATGACTAGCCCAGATGCGGCATCGGGCACAGATCGTATTAACGATGCCATCAACCAATTAGGTTTGAAGGATGATGATCTGGTCATCAACCTGCAGGGCGACCAACCGCTTATCGACCCCACTTCCATCGAGCAGGTTATTAGCCTCTTCGAACGTTACCCTAGCGAGTTTGAAATGGCGACCCTCGGCTATGAAATTGTCAACAAAGCTGAACTTGACGATCCTATGCATGTGAAGATGGTCTTTGATAACGACTATTATGCGCTCTACTTCTCCCGCGCACGTATTCCCTTTGGTCGCGATACTAAAGACTACCCTGTTTACAAACACTTAGGCGTGTATGCTTATACCCGCAGATTTGTGCAGGCCTTTGCAGCCCTGCCATTAGGCCGCCTTGAAGATCTGGAAAAGTTAGAACAACTGCGCGCCTTAGAATACGGCCATAAAATCAAGGTCGCTATCAGCGCCTTCGACTCTATCGAAGTTGACACCCCGGAAGATATTCGTAAGTGTGAGCAGCGTTTAGCTGTTGATTAATCAGGGTGTTGCTCAATAAGGAGTTGTTATGTCGGACTTAGAAGTATGGATCATTATTATTTTGGTGGTAGGTGTGATTGCCAGCAATCTTGCCGCGCTGAAATACAGTGCCAAATTCAAACTGCCACAGTTTGGTCAACACGATAAAGATAAACAGCTCAAAACTGGCCCCACTTCTCGCCCTTCAACTGAAACAGCTGAAAGCACAACGCAAAATCCCGAAAAGTCGTCGACTCCTGCAGATAATGAACAAGATAAGAAATAACCTTGGTTCATTTTCCATAAAAAGGCGCATCAGCGCCTTTTTTGCATTTTAAGGCAATGCAGACTGCCTGTAAGGTTCACAAAGGGCGGCAGATATTCACTACAAGATAACGCGCTATATACGACATTTAAGGCAGTTGGCAGAGCATCACACAATGCCTTCCCCCTTAGCCTTATCTAAAGTGCGTAGCACTCCCACTGAATAACAAATAGTTAGGGTGTGTTGACGTTTTGAGATGTCGGAGAGTAATAAAGGGTGAGCAAGTCACCCTAAGGATTGAGACTTTATTATTCTCCCACACTAATTCGATAGGAATTTAACATCTCATGATGACTCAGGCATAAAAAAACCAGCCGAAGCTGGTTTTTTATTAATTAAGTCAAACATTAAGCAATCAGGATAAAGCCAAAGAATGCAATAACAGCGGCAATTAAGGCATAGGGCAACTGAGTCACTGCATGACTGACTAAATTACAACCCGAGCCTTGTGCGGCTAATACGGTTGAATCTGAGTAGAAGCAAGCTTGGCTACCAAATGATGACGCAGATAACAGCGCACCAATCACTAATGGAATATCTGCACCAACCGATTGCGCCAGTGGCATTACGATAGGAATCGTTACCGCAAAAATCCCCCAGCTAGAACCCGTTGCAAAGGCCAGAATCGCCATCGATAAGAACACCACCGCAGGCAACAACTTAGGCGTCATAAATGGGCTTAAGGACTCTATAACATACTGTGGTAGCAACATCGCATCACACACATCTTTAAACACAAATGCGGCGATTACAGTACCAATGGCTGGCAACATGCTCTTAAAGCCATCAATCATTTGATCCATCATCTCTGATAATGGCATCAAGCGCTGAACTGCATAGTAAGGTAGCGTGATAACCAGTGTCGCTAATAACCCTTTCCAGACATCGATATCAAAATAAACGGTGAAGCCAACCAGCAACAGAATCGGCACTAAAAAGTTATGCAGCTTGCCTTGATTATCAGCATGCTTAAACTCTTCTTCAATCGCCGCGATTGCATATTCATCAGAGGTTTGCACTTGGTCTAAATCAACTTGCGCCTCAGCAGGTTCACCATTTGCAGCACGTAACTGCGCTTTTTTCATCGGACCAATTGCAGGTACAATCCCCAATGACACAAGTAATACCATGGCGACGGCTAACCAAGCGTAAAGCATATAGGGAATAGCTTGCATATAAACGCTTATGCCCTGACCTTCTGCAGCCACACCGTTATCGACCAGCAAACCACCAAAAAATACCGCCCACGTGGAAAGTGGTACTAACACACACACTGGCGCCGCCGTTGAATCCACCACATAAGCAAGCATTTCGCGGGAGACTTTAAACTTATCCGTTACACGTTTCATGGTTTCACCCACGGTTAACGCATTAAGATAGTCATCGATAAAAATCACAATCCCGAGAATAAAAGTCATAAACAGGGAGGATCTTGGCCCTTTGGCAAATTTCAATGCATTTCGACCAAACGCTAAGGCGCCACCGGTGCGCACTAGCAGCGCAATCAAGGCACCAAAACAGCCACACACTAAAATCAACCAACCGATGGTTTCATCGGTCATGACCTTTAATGAGGTACTTGCGAAATTATTTAAAACTTGCGTCGGATCGAGTAACAAAAAGCCAGTTACCGCACCAATAATCAAAGATAAAATGGGACGGCGTAACCAAATGGCCAACACCAATACCACCACAGGTGGAATAAGACTTAACGCTGTCGGTTCAGACATGCACTTAGGTCCTCTAAATAAGTCGCCTAAAAGGCAAAAGTTTTTAGAACAGCGCCAGACATCGCCTCGATATCTCACGCCAATATTGCTGCTTCATGATGACTAACTCCGCTGATAAAACCTGCTAAAAGCTTGTTATCTTAGGTGCCCTGCCGAAAACATCGCGCAGAAAATAAAGCGCATCGAATATCGAGTCAACTATAAATTTATGCTAACAAAGAATAATTTTTGGCACTGAAATAAAAAATGAAATATCCATATGATTTTAAAAAACTTTAAACCTCAAAGAAGAAATCTTTATTTGACCTTAAATGCTTAATAAGCATTCAGTTAATCTGCCTAAATATCGAAAAATCACTGAACACTAGATAAACCCGCATTAACTCAGATCACCGTCAATAAATCAGCGGTTAAGCAAAAACTGATTAACAATTTTGTTAACATTTAATCCGAGGGGGATTTCGCAGTCTCGAAAAAATGAGCCGAAGCTCAAGTTAGCAGCTTGATAGTTACAAAGGCTATCCCCGCTAAAGTCGATAGTTTAATAATTCTATATTCTGCAAAGATTCAGCATATAAAACTTGTTTTAATTTATTTAATGCTTGGTTAAAGCATATTTAACTGAAATATTTAATGAAAAAAACTCGCTTTTATACCCAAAGCCCCTTCCTTAAACCAGATAATTTCGTTATGGTGCACAAACTTAAGCCAAAATTAACTGCATGTTTCGAGGTGTAAATGCGCCCCATCATCAAGTCCAACAAGTTGGATACTGTTTGCTACGACATCCGCGGCCCAGTGCACAAGGAAGCCAGACGTTTAGAGGACGAGGGCCATAGGATCCTCAAACTCAATATTGGTAACCCTGCACCTTTCGGTTTTGAAGCACCGGAAGAAATTGTGCGCGATGTAATCCTTAATCTTCCCAGTGCCCAAGGTTACTGTGAGTCAAAAGGATTATTCTCTGCCCGCAAGGCAATTGTGCAGCATTATCAAGCGCAGGGGATCTATGGCGTCGATATCGAAGATGTCTATATCGGTAACGGCGTGTCAGAACTGATTATGATGGCCATGCAGGGCTTATTGAACACCGCGGACGAAGTGCTGATCCCATCCCCCGATTACCCACTGTGGACAGCGGCAGCCAACTTGGCTGGCGGTAAAGCCGTACATTACCGCTGTGATGAAGAAGCAGATTGGTTCCCAGATCTTGATGATATTAAGGGTAAAATCTCTTCGCGGACCCGTGGCATCGTGTTGATTAACCCCAATAACCCGACGGGCGCCGTCTACAGTAAAGAATTATTACTACAAGTCGTTGAACTGTGCCGCGAACACGACTTGATCCTGTTTGCCGATGAAATCTACGATAAAATTTTATACGATGAAGCCAAACATATTCCGGCAGCTAGTTTATCCGATGATATTTTAACGGTCACTTTTAATGGATTATCAAAAGCATATCGCGCAGCCGGTTTTAGGATCGGCTGGATGATGCTCTCGGGTAATCTCAAAGCCGCGAAAAGTTATATTGAAGGGTTAGATATGCTGGCCTCTATGCGCCTATGCGCTAACGTGCCAAATCAACATGCCATTCAAACTGCACTCGGTGGATATCAAAGCATTAATGAATTGATTTTGCCTAGTGGCCGTTTAACCGTGCAGCGAGATACCTGCTATGAGTTGCTCAACCAAATCCCTGGCGTGAGCGTGAAAAAGCCCAAAGGCGCACTCTATGCTTTCCCTAAATTGGATATGAAAAAGTTCAATTTAAGGGATGATGAACGCTTGGTACTCGATTTATTAAGGGATAAAAAAATCCTATTAGTACACGGCACCGCCTTTAATTGGCCAGAGCCGGATCACCTCCGAGTGGTGTTTTTACCTTATAAAGAAGATCTGACTAAAGCATTGACTGAGTTTGGAAACTTCCTTGAAACCTACAAGCAATAGGTGGGTTTAACCGCAACGCTTGAAAATATCATTCAGCTAGCTGATAAAGCGATCCAATGGATCGCTTTATTTTTACCTTTGCTCAGCAAACTTGACCATTATTTCACTCACTTATCCTTACGATAAGTGTTAGGCTGATACGCTGTAACCGTACTTGTACTTTGCTTTCCCCTTATCTTCAGAGTCAAGTGACGCGCCATTTAGCCTTCATTTAAAGGAGCCTTATGAGTCATTTATTTGCCCACCTCGCCCGAATGAAACTTATCCAGCGCTGGCCATTAATGTACAACGTGCGCACTGAAAACGTTCAGGAACACTCTCTGCAAGTTGCCATGGTGGCACACGCCTTGGTGATTATCAGTAATCGGAAATTTGGTACGACACTCGATGCCCATCAAGCGACGAGTCTGGCCATCTTCCATGATGCCAGCGAGATTTTAACTGGCGATTTACCCACACCGGTGAAGTATTTCAATAAAGAAATTGAAGCCGAGTATAAAAAGATTGAAGCCATTGCAGAGCAGCGAATGCTCGATATGGTACCCGATGAATTTAAAGAGGATTATCGCAGCTTGTTTATCAGTGATTACGCCGACCCAACCTACAAAGCCATAGTGAAATCCGCCGATACGCTTTGTGCTTACCTTAAATGTTTAGAAGAAAACCGCGCAGGCAATACTGAATTTAACACGGCACGTAAACGCCTCGAAGCTATGCTCGAATCCAACCCAAATCCTGCGGTGAAATATTTTATGGATTGCTTTGTGCCCAGTTTTACCTTGAATTTAGACGAAATAAACAAGATGCTCTGATGTATCACTCCCCCAAGGAATAGCTATGACCTCAAGTGTTTGGCAAGAACGCCGCCATGGTGAAGATAAACAAAGACGTAATGATCATCGTAGCCCATACCAAAGGGACAGAGCGCGGATCCTCCACTCTGCGGCATTTCGCCGCCTGCAAGCAAAAACCCAAGTGCTTGGCGTGGGGATGAATGACTTCTATCGCACGCGCTTAACCCACTCACTGGAAGTGTCGCAAATCGGCACGGGGATCGCCGCTCAGCTTAGTCGTAAATATCCCGAGCATAAGCCCTTATTAGACTCAATGAGTTTGCTAGAATCCTTATGCCTTGCACATGATATTGGCCATCCACCCTTTGGCCATGGTGGTGAAGTTGCCCTTAACTATATGATGCGCCACCACGGTGGGTTTGAAGGCAATGGTCAAACGTTTCGTATTCTGTCTAAACTCGAGCCCTACACCTTAGATTTTGGCATGAATTTGTGCCGCAGAACGATGCTGGGAATTTTAAAATATCCCGCGCCACAATCGAGTCTATTTGTCGCAGGCAATCATCCTGAAATCACCAACCACAGGCAACTTAAACCGTCACAATGGCCGCCTGTTAAAGGTATTTTTGACGATGATAACGACATCTTTGACTGGGTGCTTAAACCACTATCAGCGGCAGATAGAACTCGCTTTACCTCAGTCCAACCAAGTGTGCAGCCAAACTATCCGCATCTACGCACTCAATATAAATCCTTCGATTGTTCGATCATGGAGCTGGCGGACGACATCGCCTACGCGGTGCATGACCTGGAAGATGCCATCGTCATGGGCATAGTGACCGCCTCACAATGGCAACAAGATGTGGCGCCGACACTTGAGTACAGTAATGATCCTTGGATCCGCCAAGAGTTGGCCGATATCGGTACTAAACTCTTCTCCCACGAGCATCATTTGCGTAAAGACGCCATAGGCACCTTAGTCAACGGTTTTGTGACTGCGATTATCATCACAGACAATGGTGCGTTTGAAGAGCCGCTGCTGCGGTTTAATGCCAGCCTTGAAGTTGAGTTTGCCCATGCGCTCAATGTGTTAAAACAGCTTGTGTATAAATATGTTATCCGTAAACCCGAGATCCAAATGCTCGAATACAAAGGCCAGCAAATTGTGATGGGATTATTTGAAGCATTTGCCTCCGATCCCGAGCGGCTGTTACCACTTAACACTCAAGAGCGCTGGCGCGCAAGCGAGCAATTGGGCTTAAACAGTCACAGGGTGTTAGCCGATTATATTTCGGGGATGACGGACGAGTTTGCCGGACGGCTCTATCAACAACTCTTTAGTCCTAAGGCTGGCTCAAACGTGGAGTTGAGTAAAGAAATGTAACCTATTGATATAGTAACAAAAAACCACCGCGAAGGTGGTTTTTTATTAGGGCGAGCAATCACGGATTAAAGTCCGCCAATTGCCTCTTTACACAGCTGAGTAATACGCGCCCAATCACCCTGCTCCATCGCATCGGTAGGCGCAATCCAACTGCCACCAATACAATCAACATTTTTAAGCGCTAAGTAATCTTTATAGCTGCTGGGGGTAATACCACCTGTCGGGCAGAAACGGATATCCGCTAATGGGCCAGAGAAAGCCTTAAGCGCATCAACGCCACCTGACGCTTCAGCAGGGAAGAATTTAAAGTGAGTGTAGCCCAGCGCCATGCCCGTCATCACCTCGGAAATACTGGCAACGCCCGGAATTAACGGCACAGGTCCTTGCATGCCCGCTTTGAGCAGCTCAACTGTCGCTCCTGGAGTGATAATAAATTGCGCACCAGCGGCGATAGCCTGTCCAAGCTGGGCTTCATTTAAAATGGTGCCTGCACCAACCAGCGCCTCAGGCACTTCCTTGGCGATTTTGGTGATAGCTTCAAGGGCGCATGGGGTGCGTAATGTCACTTCCAACACGCTTATCCCACCGGCAACCAGCGCTTTAGCTAAGGGCACCGCATGTTCAATCTTGTTAATCACCATAACAGGAACAATAGGGCTGCGTTTAAAAATATCTTGTGGTTGTAATGACCAGTTATTCTCAAGCATTGCGGTATTCTTCCTATGTATTAATAAAGTTCGTCAATGGCGCTGGTACTGCGCGCACCGGTTTCTGGACTGCTTAAGTTTGAACGCAGTGCCCCAAATAGCTCACGTCCCATACCATAGCGTGACTGGCGTAAGTCAATTTCAGCAGCGATTCTCACGGCAAGCTCTGCATCTGAAACTAATAAGCTGAGCTCACCCGTCAGCGCGTCGACTCGAATAAGATCGCCGTCTTGCACCTTCGCAATTAAGCCGCCATCGATAGCTTCTGGGGTCAAATGAATCGCCGCAGGCACTTTGCCCGATGCGCCCGACATACGACCGTCGGTCATCAGTGCCACTTTAAAGCCTTTGTCTTGTAAGGAGCCTAACAACGGTGTTAACTTGTGCAGCTCTGGCATACCGTTCGCTTTCGGCCCTTGGCCTTTCACCACCACCACGCAATCTCGGTCTAACGCGCCGGATTTAAATAACGCATCGAGCTTATTTTGATCATCAATCACCACAGCGGGCGCTTCCACCACTCGGTGCTGCGGTTGAACGGCAGACACCTTAATCACTGCACGGCCTAAGTTACCCTTGAGCAGCTTTAAACCACCGTTGTTTTGGAAAGGCGTAGCGACAGAGGTTAATACTTCTGTATCTAAACTCACTGTTGGACCATCGACCCAGCGCAGCTCACCATCAAGCAGTTTAGGCTCTTGGGTGTAACGACGTAAACCAAAGCCTGCCACAGTATTAACATCCTCATGCAGCAAACCTGCATCGAGTAATTCCTTGATAAGGAAAGCCATTCCACCCGCAGCGTGGAAATGGTTAATATCAGCATGACCGTTTGGATAAACACGTGCCAGCAAAGGCACCGCATCGGATAATTCCGAAAAGTCATCCCAGTTGACGATAATACCTGCAGCACGGGCCGCCGCCACAATGTGCATGGTTAAGTTTGTTGAACCACCCGTTGCGAGCAGTGCAACAATACCATTCACTATCGATTTTTCGTTAACGACTTCACCAATAGGCGTGTATTGAGTGCCAAGTTCGGTTAAGCGACAAACCTGCTTGGCCGCCATTTTGTTTAAGGCTTCACGCAGTGGATCGTCTGGATTAACAAAAGATGAACCCGGTAATTGCAGCCCCATGACTTCGAGCATCAGTTGGTTCGAGTTAGCGGTACCATAGAAGGTACAAGTACCCGCACTGTGATAAGACTGGGCTTCTGCTTCGAGCAGTTGTGCTCTATCGACCTTACCTTGAGCAAATTGCTGACGAATACGGGCTTTTTCCTTATTAGGAATACCCGACTTCATTGGGCCAGCGGGCACAAACAGCATAGGTAAATGGCCAAAACTTAAGGCGCCAATCAATAAACCCGGTACAATTTTGTCGCAAATACCGAGCAGTAATGCCCCATCAAACATATTGTGTGATAAGCCAACTGCAGTTGCCATCGCAATCACTTCACGGCTCAGTAAGCTCAACTCCATTCCGGGCTGACCTTGAGTCACACCGTCACACATGGCAGGAACACCACCGGCCACCTGCGCAACACTACCCACTTCCTGACAGGCCTTTTTCAACAAATCAGGATACGTTTCATAGGGTTGATGTGCTGACAACATATCGTTAAATGCGGTAATAATCCCGATATTAGCCTTCGTCAGTTGACGCAATGCATTTTTGTCATCGGGATGACAAGCCGCAAAACCGTGGGCTAAGTTACCGCAGCTCAAGGAGCTGCGGTGTACGCCATGGTTGCGAGCATCGTTTAACGCGGCAAGGTACGCTTCACGAGATGCTTTGCTACGGGCAATAATTCTGTCGGTAACAGATTGAACGACTGAGTGCATGAGAGTGACTCCTTAAGCGCTCCAGAACACGTCAACGGGCGTTTTACGCTGCGCTAATACGGCTCTGATGGGCATAGCATTAACATCATCATTTTCTAAGGCTTGACGATATACGGATAATTTCTGTTCCCCGACCAAATGCAGATAAATCTGTCGGCTATTGAGGATCGCATTCTTAGATAATGTGATCCGTCCATGTGGCGCAGTGGTGGGATTGGTTGCCACACACAAAGCTTGAGTGGTTAACGCATCGTTTAACTCTGTGCAGCAAGGGAACCATGAGCAAGTGTGACCATCGTTGCCCATCCCCAGCACCACCACATCGAAGGGACGCGGGAAGTTAGACAAGGACTCGCTGGTCATATCTGCGCCCGCTTCAGCGGTGGAAAACATATTCTTCAATCCGCGGAACTTGGCATTGGCCGCGCGGTTTTGCAATAAATGCTCGCGCACTAAACGTTCGTTAGAGGCGCTATCTTCCACATCAACCCAACGCTCATCGGCAAGCGTAATGTAAACATCACTCCAGTCGATGGATTTCATGCTAAGTAGCTCGAACAGTTTCAACGGCGTTGAACCACCGGAAACCACTAAACTGGCCTTGCCACGGGCATCAACTGCCTCTTGTAACTGGCTAGCGATCTTATTCGCCAACTGTTGCTCGAGCGCAGCAGGTGTATCAAAGGATTTAAATACGGTTTCTTTAATCATCAAAGCCCCCTATTCATCCCACGAGCGACCATCTTTGGTGATCAGCGCGACGGAAGCGACGGGACCCCAAGTGCCCGCAGGATAAGGTTTCGGTTTTTCATTGCTCTGTTCCCATGCTTGGATGATGCCATCCACCCATGTCCAAGCTTGCTCTACTTCGTCACGGCGCACGAATAAAGCTTGATTACCGAGCATAGCTTCAAGCAACAAACGCTCATAGGCATCGGCAATGCGCTCGTTTTTAAAGGTATCCGAGAAACTCAAGTCGAGTTTGGTGGTCTGTAAACGTTGCTTCTGCTCTAATCCAGGCACCTTGTTCATCATCTGGATCTCAACCCCTTCGTGTGGTTGCAGACGGATGGTTAACTTGTTAGGTGGCAAGTTACGGTAGCTAGAGCGATACAGGTTGTGCGGTGGGTTTTTAAAATACACCACAATTTCAGAACTCTTAAACGGCATGCGCTTACCGCTGCGCAGATAGAACGGCACCCCAGCCCAACGCCAGTTATCGATATCGACACGCAGCGCCACAAAGGTTTCTGTGTACGAGTGTACGTTCGCCCCCTCTTCCTCTAAATAGCCTGGCACCGGACTACCTTTCAGGAAGCCCGCACTGTACTGACCACGGACGGTGTTTTCATACACATTGTCAGCATTAATCGGCCGCAGCGACTTAAGTACTTTCACCTTTTCATCGCGAATACTGTCGGCATCTAAGTTAACTGGTGGATCCATTGCGACGAGCGTAAGCACCTGTAGCAAGTGGTTTTGTATCATATCGCGCATTTGACCAGCTTTATCGAAGTAACCCCAACGGCCTTCAATACCAACTTCTTCCGCAACCGTGATCTGGACATGGTCAATGGTCCGGTTATCCCATTTAGAAGCAAATAAGGAGTTAGCAAAACGCAGCGCAATCAAGTTTTGAACGGTCTCTTTACCGAGATAATGGTCGATACGGTAGACTTGGCTTTCTTTAAAGTAGGCAGAAACTTGATCGTTAATCACACGGGAAGATGCGAGATCAGAACCAATGGGTTTTTCGAGTACTACGCGAGAATCACTGTGGATCAGGTTTTGTTCATGTAAACAGCGGCAGATATCACCAAAAATCGATGGTGGGGTGGCAAAGTAACTGACCATGACACGCTCTTCTGGTTTGAGCAATTCATGGAAGGCACTGTAGCCCGCTGATTCAGTAAAGTTAGTGCCTACATAATAACAACGGGACACGAATCGGTTGAGAGTGTCTTCGCAGAGGGGTTCTTTGACGAAGGTTTTTAACGCAAGGATGACTAAGTCTCTGTATTCATCCTGACTGAATTCATCTTTTGCGACACCGATCACCTTAGTATCTTTATCGAGAAGCTCAGCCTTATCTAACTGGTATAAAGAAGGTAATAACTTACGTCTTGCTAAGTCACCTTTAGTACCAAAGAGTACGAAGTCACAAGCTTTGGCGCCTGATGTTGTTTTGCCCATTGCGTTACGCTCTCCTTTGTATGTCGTGTCCCTTCATGCCAATGAAGAAATCCACATTTTGTTGTAATATAACAACAGAATTTGTTAAATGCATCTATTTTTATCAATATTAACATTCTTGCTAACTAGGCACCTAATGCAGAAATCTGATATGCTTTTTGTGCTTAAATTACTGATGATAGTAAATTCTTATTTCAAAAATGTACTTAAAACTTACTTAAGCAATGTCGATTAGTGAGATCTTCAAACAGATCAGCAGCACTAAACAAAAATAAATAAAATTACATTCTCAATTTAGCGGACGTACGCGTATGAATACCCTAGAAAAGGTTCAAAAAAGCCTCACCCATTTTAGTAAGTCAGAACGCAAGGTTGCAGAGGTGATCCTAGCCTCTCCGCAAACGGCTATTCACTCCAGCATCGCCACTTTGGCTAAGATGGCTGATGTCAGTGAACCTACTGTGAACCGTTTCTGTCGCCGCTTAGATACTAAAGGCTTTCCTGATTTTAAGTTACATCTAGCACAAAGTCTCGCAAACGGCACACCTTATGTGAGCCGCCACGTCGAAGAAGATGATTCACCAGAGTCATATACCACAAAAATTTTCGAATCCTCAATGGCTTCCTTAGATACAGCGCGTCAAAGTTTAGATGTTGCCGCCATCAATAAAGCCGTGGATATTCTGACTCAAGCCAAGACAATTTCCTTTTTTGGCTTAGGCGCATCTGCCTCTGTAGCCCATGACGCGCAGAATAAATTTTTCCGTTTTAATGTGCCTGTCATCTGTTTTGACGATGTTCTGATGCAGCGCATGAGCTGTATCAACAGCAATGAAGGCGATGTTGTGGTATTAATTTCCCACACTGGCCGCACTAAGTCTTTGATTGAAATAGCACGTTTAGCGAGAGAGAACGGCGCGGCGGTGATTGGTATTACGGCCCGTAACTCACCGTTATCGATGGAATGTACACTGCCCGTGACGATGGAAGTGCCTGAAGATACCGATATGTATTTACCCATGGCCTCGCGTTTAGCGCAATTGGTGACTATAGATGTATTGGCGACTGGTTTTACGCTACGCCGCGGCCCGCGTTTCCGTGACAATTTAAAACGTGTAAAAGAAGTGTTGAAAGAGTCTCGTATCAATAAAGATCCGATACTGTAATTCACTTCCTATCTTTAAAAAGGCTAGTGCAAATCGACCGTCTAGCCTTTTTTAAAGCAAATTTCAGCGATACCTCACAATTTTGAAACATAACTTTAGATCAATTTGATTGTAACTTTACTACATAATTTGGAATTGCATGCTAATATAGTCACAAGATTTTTTTAACTTTAACGGAGTATCTTATGTTCCGCAGAACCAAAATCGTCACCACACTGGGTCCCGCCACTGACCGTGACGATAACTTACGCCGTATTATTGCGGCAGGTGCAAACGTTGTTCGTCTTAACTTCTCCCACGGCTCCCCCGAAGATCATCTCAAACGCGCTACTCAAGCTCGCGAAATCGCAAAAGAATTAGGTGTACATGTGGCTATTTTAGGTGACCTACAAGGCCCTAAAATCCGTGTGTCGACCTTTAAAGACAACAAGAAAGTTCAACTGAAATTAGGCCAAGCCTATATTCTTGACGCTGAACTTGCTAAAGGTGAAGGCGATGAGAATCAAGTCGGTATCGACTATAAGCAATTACCTGATGATGTGAATGTTGGCAACATCCTGATGCTCGATGACGGCCGTGTCCAGCTGCGTGTTGAGCGCGTTGAAGGTCGTAAGGTCCACACCACAGTGACGGTTGCAGGCCCTTTATCAAACAATAAAGGGATTAACAAGCAAGGTGGTGGTCTATCGGCTGCGGCACTAACTGAAAAAGACAAGGCAGACATTCTCACCGCAGCCATGATCCAAGTGGATTACTTGGCCGTGTCTTTCCCACGCAGTGGTGCAGACCTAGATTATGCGCGTGCTTTAGCACAACAGGCTGGCAGTAACGCGCTGATCGTCGCGAAAGTTGAACGTGCAGAAGCGGTTGCCAGTGATGAAGCAATGGATGATGTGATTTTAGCCTCTGACGTTGTGATGGTTGCCCGTGGAGATTTAGGGGTTGAGATTGGTGATGCTGCACTTGTGGCAGTACAAAAGAAACTCATCGCCCGTTCACGTCAGCTCAATAAAATCGTCATCACCGCGACCCAAATGATGGAATCGATGATTTCGAGCCCCATGCCAACCCGTGCAGAAGTCATGGACGTGGCAAACGCCGTGCTTGATGGTACAGATGCTGTGATGTTATCAGCCGAAACCGCAGCGGGTGACTTCCCTGAAGAAACCGTTAAAGCGATGGCCAATGTGTGTGTTGGTGCAGAATCTCACCCAAGTGTGAAAGTTTCTAAGCACAGATTAGATGCCCGTTTCACATCGGTTGAAGAAACCATCGCGCTATCGACTATGTATGCGGCAAACCACCTAGAAGGTGTTAAAGCGATTATCGCTTTAACAGAGTCAGGGGCGACACCTAAACTGATGTCGCGTATCAGTTCATCTTTACCAATCCTTGGCTTATCTCGCCATGACACAACACTGGCGAAGATGGCTCTGTACCGTGGTGTACTACCGATTTACTTCGACTCAACGATCTATCCAGCCGATGAGCTTGCGCAAAAAGCATTGGAATCATTAACCAAAGCGGGTTACTTGCACAGCGGTGACTTAGTGTTAATGACCAAAGGTGATGCAATGGAAACCATCGGTGGCACGAACACTTGTAAAGTGCTGATTGTCGCTTAATAGTCCTTGATGGGCTTTCGCTAGACGAAAAAGTTAGGCTAAAAGTCATTAAGCTTAAAAACAAAAACCACCTCAATTGAGGTGGTTTTTTTATGGCTTATCATTGCTAGAAACTGAGTTAACTCATTTCAACCTATACGATTATAAAGCTTCGAAATCATTCACATTGATGGCGGCTAAACGTAACTTATCTGCATGCAATAGTGTTTGATGTTCATCGTTACTAATTGTGCCCTGCTCTAGCGCTTTAGCAAATAGTACCAAGTTTGGTACTTTTGAAGGTAATTCACCGCTACGCTGTGCTTTTTTAAGCTTTTTGTAAATATCTTTACAGGCATACTGTGCCACAAACGCCTGTTCCACTTCAGCAATACCACCCACATCGCCTTCAAACTCAGGACAAAGGAAGGTAATACGCTCGCGGGCAGTACTGGGTTTTAACATGCCAGAGACAAGCTCAGTCGCCATTTTATCGCTCGGCGCAGTAAAATGATTACCGATGGGGAAAATGAGTGCACGCAATAACCAAGCAACGGGCCGGTTCGGGAAGTTACGGATCACATCCTCTAGTGCTTTCGCCGCTAAATGTAAGCGATTAGCCATTACATAACGTACCACAGGTAAATCATCCTGTTGGCGACCATTGTCTTCGAACAGTTTTAAGGTTGCTGAGCCTAAATACAGTTGACTCAATACATCGCCCATCCGTGCTGACAACATTTCCTTACGTTTTAAATCGCCGCCCATAATCAACATTGAAATGTCCGTCATAAAGGCCAGCGCCGAAGACAAACGCGACATATCTTTGTAGTACTGTTTGGTTTCGCCACTTACGGGTGCGCTACCAAAACGGCTCGCAGTTAGGGCATTAAATAACGCACTAAACGCGTTACGCGTTGCATAACCCATATGGCCCATCAACAGCGAGTCAAAACGCGTGAGCGCCTCGTGCTGGTTTTCCATTGCTGCCGCTTCCATTTCGGCCAGTACATAAGGATGGCAACGGGTAGCACCTTGACCAAAGATCATCAACGAGCGGGTAAGAATATTCGCGCCTTCTACGGTGATCGAAATTGGATTCGACATATAAGGATGGCCGAGGTAGTTTTTAGGTCCTAATTGGATCCCCTTACCCGATTGAATATCCATGGCGTCGTTCATCACAGCGCGACCAAGTTCGGTCATATGGAACTTCGCGATAGCCGTCACCACTGAGGGTTTGACTTTTAGATCAATGCCCGTTGTGGTTAAACGACGTGCAGCTTCTAACTGGTAAGTATTGGCAATAATGCGAGCAAGAGCTTCTTGCACCCCTTCAAATTGACCAATTGCCATGCCAAATTGATGGCGTACATAACTGTATGCAGTGGTGGTTTTAGTTGCCATATGGCCAGAAGCGGTTGCCAGCGCCGGCAGAGAAATACCACGACCCGCTGATAAACATTCAACCAGCATGCGCCAGCCTCTGCCCGCAAACTCTGGACCGCCAATGATCCAATCGAGCGGAATAAAGACTTCATCACCCTGAGTCGTACCGTTCATAAAGGCCATGTTAAGTGGATTATGACGGCGACCAATCACCACGCCAGGATGATCCGTTGGGATCAACGCGCAGGTAATACCGAGATTCTTTTTCTCACCTAATAAACCGTCAGGATCGCGCATCTGGAACGCTAAACCCAATACCGTTGCCACGGGAGCTAAGGTGATATAACGCTTATTCCAGGTTAATTTAAGGCCTAAAACTTCTTCGCCGTTAAACTCACCACGGCACACAATGCCCACATCAGGGATTGCGCCTGCGTCACTACCCGCTTCTGGGCCCGTTAACGCAAAGCAAGGGATCTCATCGCCCTTAGCTAATGCGGGTAGCCAACGTTCTTTTTGCTCTTCAGTACCATAGTGAGTCAATAGCTCACCTGGACCTAATGAGTTAGGCACCATCACAGTTACCGCCGCACTCACGCTGCGACTGGCTAACTTGCTCACAATCGTCGAGTTGGCATAAGCCGAGAACGCTTTACCACCAAATTTTTTCGGAATGATCAGCGCAAAAAAGCCTTCTTTCTTGAAGTAATCCCAGAGCTCTGGCGGCAAATCTTTACGATTATGGACAATGTCAAAATCGTCGATCATTGTCAGGGCTGTCATGACCTGATTATCAATAAAGTCCTTCTCTTCTGCCGTCAGCGTTGGCTTGCCGTAGCTGTGCAACGTATTCCAATTCGGATTACCGCGGAATAACTCCCCTTCCCACCATACATCGCCCGCTTCCATCGCTTCGCGCTCGGTATCGGACAATGGCGGTAATACTTTTTTGAAAAACTGGAAAACAGGTTGGGTAATAAATTGCATTCTGAGGCTTTTTACTGCAAATAGCGCAATAATCGCAATCAGGGCAATAATTATAATCGTCAACATAATCAAGACCTTTTATTTAGAAGCCACGGGAACAGATACGCCCGCAGCCATGTAGGGGATCACTTTGCGGATCACGGCTTCAATATCGTTGTGCTCACCAAATTCGGCCGCAGCAATATCGTTTAACGCATCAGCGGATGCCATAGTGAAAACGATTGTGCCGAGGGTGAAGTGTAAGCGCCAAAACATTTCTGCCTGAGGTATATGGGGAGCACTTGCCGACACCGACTTCACAAAGGTATCTAGATGTTGTCCATAGTGGGTGGTGATAAACCAGCGCAGATGCCCTTGGCTTTCGATATAGCCTCGTCCAAGTAGCTGCAGGAAAATCGTGGTCCCTTCAGTCCGCAGGTCATTTAAATCCAATAACGGATCGACTAACGCTGAGAAAATTTCCTCTAACGAAGCCTGAGATGGCGCTGTATGTAGACGCTTTATCGCCGTTGATGCAGCGGGCATAAATACATCTAAATAGCGGGCTAACACTGCACGGATCAACTCTTTTTTAGAGCCAAAGTGATAATTTACCGATGCTAAATTGACCTCTGCCTTGCTGGTAATAAGTCGTAATGACGTCTCAGAAAAACCTCTTTCGGCAAAGAGTTTCTCCGCAGCATCAAGTATTCTCGTTTTTGTATCAGATCGACTTGCCATTCCGTGACCTTGAATTAATTTAAAACACTCGTTTAAATTAAACATTGGTATGGGAGTTGTCAAACGAAAAATGGCCAAATAAGCTGCGTCACAATAACGAGGCTTAACAGTTCACTCACAGCCGTTGCAATTAATCATGAAAACCCATCAAGTTTTGTGCAAAAAACGATGTGCTTAGGTAGAATGCGCAACACAAAAACAACAAAGGACTGCGATACATGGCTATTCGATTGAATCGTCCCACAACTTTAGCACTCACCATAGCGTTAACATTACACCTAAGTGGCTGTAATGAAAAACAAAACAATCTAGAAACAAAGACTTCTATACCTGCTAGTACAAGTGCACCTGATAAAGCTCAAGCCATTGCCTTTATTCAAGATGCTGAAGCACAAATGGCGCAGTTATCCATCGAGGCTAACCGTGCGGAATGGATTTACAGCAACTTTATTACCGAAGATACCGCCGCATTATCGGCCGCAGTGGGTGAAAAAGTCAGTGCAGCTTCCGTCAAGTTTGCCACTGAAGCCGCAAAGTATGCCAATGTTGAACTTGATCCCGCCAATGCACGCAAACTGAATATTCTACGTAGCGCATTAGTGTTACCAGCGCCACTTGATCCTGCCAAAAATGCTGAGCTGGCACAGATCAGTTCCGAGCTAAATGGGCTCTACGGTAAAGGCAAATACTGTTTTGCCGATGGCAAATGTATGACACAACCAGAGTTGTCCAGCCTCATGGCGGAATCACGGGATCCCGCCAAATTACTTGAAGCTTGGAAAGGCTGGCGTGAAATAGCCAAACCCATGCGCCCCCTATTTCAACGTGAAGTCGAACTCGCGAATGAAGGCGCAAAAGACTTAGGCTACGCGAATCTCTCCGAGTTATGGCGCAGCCAATATGATATGAAACCTGATGAATTCTCTCAGGAATTAGACCGTTTATGGGGCCAAGTTAAACCACTTTACGAATCCTTGCATTGTTATGTGCGTGGTGAGCTGAACAAAGAATATGGTGATGCCATTGCCCCGTCTACTGGCCCTATTCCTGCCCACTTATTGGGTAATATGTGGGCTCAGCAATGGGGTAATGTGTATGACCTAGTGGCGCCCGAGAATGCAGACCCTGGTTATGATGTGACCAAGCTACTCGCCCAGAAAGGCTATGACGAGCACAGAATGGTGAAACAGGCCGAAAGCTTTTTCACTTCATTAGGCTTTGCACCGCTGCCTGAAAGTTTTTGGAGTCGCTCACTCTTCTTACAACCCAAAGATCGTGACGTTGTGTGTCACGCTTCGGCATGGGATCTGGATAACCTCGATGATATCCGCATCAAAATGTGTATCCAAAAAACCGCT
Source organism: Shewanella cutis (assembly GCF_022410515.1). GTDB lineage: Bacteria > Pseudomonadota > Gammaproteobacteria > Enterobacterales > Shewanellaceae > Shewanella > Shewanella cutis. Next base: position 72,643 of record NZ_JACSDI010000002.1, read on the forward strand.
GAAGATTTCACCGTCATTCACCACGAGCTAGGGCATAACTTCTACCAACGCGCCTACAAGCAACAGCCTTTCCTATTTAAAAACAGCGCCAATGATGGGTTCCATGAAGCCATTGGCGACACTATAGCGCTTTCAATCACCCCAAGTTATCTCAAGCAGATAGGCTTACTCGAAGAGGTACCCGACGCTTCAAAGGATATTGGTTTATTGCTTAAGCAAGCCTTAGACAAAATCGCTTTTCTGCCTTTTGGTCTAATGATCGACCAATGGCGTTGGAAGGTATTTAGCGGTGAAATCACCCCTGCCCAATATAACCAAGCGTGGTGGGAGCTGAGGGAAAAATATCAAGGTGTTAAAGCACCGACACCGCGAAGTGAGAACGATTTTGATCCAGGTGCAAAATACCATGTACCTGGCAATGTGCCTTACACCCGGTATTTCCTCGCCCATATTTTGCAATTCCAGTTCCACAGGGCGCTGTGTGAAACTGCTGGAGATAAAGGACCAGTGCATAGATGCAGTATTTACGGCAATCAAGCTGCAGGAGAAAAACTTAATAGAATGTTAGAGTTGGGCTCGAGCCAGCCATGGCCTGTGGCTTTAAAGGAAGTAACAGGCACTGAAACCATGGACGCGAACGCTGTACTCGATTATTTTGCGCCGCTCAAAATCTGGCTTGATGAGCAGAACAAGGCTGCGAATCGTCAATGCGGCTGGTAATCAGTTTCTAGTGTCGCTGGCCTTTGGAACCATTACATTAAAAAACAGACCCCACAAAAATGCCCAACTAAGTTGGGCATTTTTTACTTCATTTGTGAAAACAAAAACTAGCGACACTCTGTTAAACGAAATCAGTAAAGTCAATCCGTCGAGCAAATCCTTAGCGCCAGCCCATTCCCTTACGATTGGCTTCTTTATTTTCAATCTTGAGCTGTTCAGATTTGGTCAGCATCACATACAAAGCGCCAGTGCCGCCCTGCTCGGTTTTCGCCGAATGATAGGCAAGTACCATTTCAAGCTGAGATAACCAATGACATACAGCAGATTTAAGGAGCCCCGCCAGAGGTTTACTATTATGACCTTTGCCGTGGATGAGCATCACACAGCGCTCACCATGGGCCTGCGCCGCTAATAGGTAGTTAAGTAGCGCCTCACGCGCCTGACTTAAACGATAGGCGTGCACATCTAATTCCATCTTAATGCTGTATTGCCCTAGTCTTAAGCGTTTAAAAACGCCCCCTTGAACCCCTTCTCGCTTAAAACTGACAATATCATCTGGGGCTATGATGGGGATCAAACTTAACTCCAAGGGCATACAGGCTAAATAAGCCTCCCGTTGCAGCGCATCACGACGTTGTATTTGTTCAACCGTTAGAGCCTTGGGTTGTAAATTCACCGCTTTAATATCGCCTTTTAGTGGCACAACTCCCGCCATTTCTTCAAAAAACAGTGCCGATTCATTATCCAGCATGGCAAGCTCCTCCACTCTTCACGCTCAGTGTGCACTTTTATAACAGAAACACACTTTGTAAACATTCAACTCTTTAGTTCAGCGGGCACCTCCATTATAGTGGCGCCATGAATGCTTGATTAGAATAATGTAATGAGATTTTTGCTGCTAGCCCTGATGTGCCTATTATCGCTTCCAAGTGTTGCTACGCCTACAAAAGCCCAAACCACCACAACAACGGATCAGCTGATTAATGCTAATTATCCTTTGTTAACTCAGGCGTTTAATGAACTAAATCACGATATTACTACCAACATTTATGCTGAAGACGCAAGTTATCTCTCTGAAAGTCAAAGTAAAGAAATCTACTATGGCCGCGACAATATCGTTGCCATTTACCAACGCTTTTTCGATAAAATTCGCGCTAAAAAGGCCCGAATCGACATCGACTTTCGGGTACTTAACCGCAAATTATCAGGCGATAGTGCGTTTGATACCGGTTATTATTTAGTGCGGTTTTATCCCGCAGAAGAAACCGGCGAACCTGTGAGTGAATTTGCAGGCAAATTTGTGATAGGAACGCAAAAAGATACTCAGCATCGCTGGAATGTCACTCTTGATATGAACAATCGAGCTGAGCCAAGTTTTTATTTGAATGCCAAGCCTGTACCAAATCTTCATTATGGCCGCCAGTTTCCCCCCTTGCCTGACAGTAAAAAGTCCAAATAGTCATTCCTTATCTTTGAATAGCTTAAATATATGAGCATAGAAAATCACTGTCCCTGTGGCAGCCAAAAATCTTACCAAAACTGTTGTGAAGCATTGCACCTTAATGTTGATTCAGGGGCACAAGTTGCCACCAGTCCCGAGCAGTTAATGCGTTCTCGCTACTGTGCATTTGTATTGAAAAAATTTGATTACATTATTAAAACTCACCATGTGGACTTTCTGGGTAGCTTAACTCTTGAGCAACTTAAACAAGGCCCTAATCCAAATTGGTTAGCGCTTGAGGTATTAGCGGCAAATGAAGAAGCGCATCCCGATGGCACTTTGCGCGGCACTGTCACCTTCAAGGCTTGGTATAAACTTGCCGGAGAGATTGATGCTATCTATGAACGATCTGAGTTTGTATTTCAACAGGGGCGTTGGTATTACACTCAAGGGCAACAAATGCATGCCAAACGTCCAGGGCGTAATGATCCCTGCGTCTGCCGCAGCGGTAAGAAGTTTAAGCAGTGCTGCATGAAGGATTAACCAAGTACCAACAGATAAAACAAAAGGCAATCAATTGATTGCCTTTTGTTTTATCATTACACCGAATGCCAACATCAGATTTAGTGTGCGATAAGATTAGGTTGTTTAGCCGTCAGTAAAAACTGTGCAAACTCGGGTTCTCGCAGGGCTGGGCTGTATAAAAACCCCTGCGCTTGATGGCACAAACTCTTGGCTAAAAATGCCTCCTGTTCAGCGGTTTCGACCCCTTCAGCCGTCAAGGAAATATTAAGCGCATTGGCCATCGCAATAATGGCTGAAACAATTTCCTGACTTTCGCGGCTAATGGTCAAATCAGAGATAAACGAGCGGTCGATTTTTAACTTACTGATCGGGAACTGTTTAAGATAGCGCATCGAGCTATAGCCCGTACCAAAATCATCAATGGCCAGCCCCACACCCAGCTCCGCCAATTCTTGACACAACAGCGTGGCATGACGAATATCCCCCATTAATTCCGTCTCAGTGATCTCAAGGATCAGGGTTTTTGGCTTTAAACGATAACGCGTCAACAGTTGCCACACTTGTTCATACAAGTTCCCGCTAAAAAACTGCCGTGCCGACACGTTAACATGCATGCTTAAATCGGCATTATGGTGCTGCCAGATATTTAATTGTCGGCAAGCGGCCTCCAGTACCCAACTGCCTATCGCGTTAATCATGCCCGACTGCTCGGCAATATCGATAAAAGCGCCGGGATAAAGCACGCCTTTCTTGGGATGATGCCAGCGGATCAAAGCTTCAGCACCGATATAAGTCCGCAGCTCCAGATCCCGTAAGGGCTGATAATATAGTTCGAATTGACGGCCACGAATCGCACTATGCAAATCACGCTCGATTTGCGCATCTTCCTTAAAAGCTCTGAGCAAGGTGCTGTTAAATACTTGAATTGCATTGCCCTTTTTCTTCTTCGCATATTGCAGCGCAATATCGGCACAGGTTAGCGGCGCGAACAGATTCGCCACAGAGGCAATATCGACGACTGCCAGTGCTGGTTTAGGCTCGATTTGCTCTCGGCCGATTAAAATCGGCATGGCTAAATGCTGATATAACCGCGTACTAAAATAATCGAGATCGTAAACCGCATTATCATCAGTAAGTAACACTGCGAACTCATCGCTACCGACGCGGGCAATTTCGGTCGCTTTATTGATTTCTGAAAAATGCTTTAAGCGACGACCAATTTCAATCAGCAGGCTATCGCCATTTTCGTGGCCATAGGTATCGTTAAAACGCTTAAAAGCCACTAAATCGACAAGTAGCAACAATCCTTTGGTGGTTTTCTCTAAAACTCGATTAAAGTGACTACGATTATTCAGCCCTGTCAGACTGCAACGCCAAGCTAAACGCTCAAGCTCCGCTTTATAGTTGTGTTCATCGGTGCTTTCTTCACATGATACTAAGGCGTAATGATTGCCGCGGTCGGTAATAAATTGGCTGACCACATACTTAAGCCAGTATCGGCTACCATCTGCACGACTAAATTGCACTTCACCCTTTGCTTGATCACCTCTGAAAATTTTTGCTAAGGTCTGCTCAGCTAACGTATTGTGCTGTTTGAAAAAAGTTAAATCGCGTAAATTGGTCCCTATACTCTTATCCCGCGCAATCCCAGTAATATTCTCATGGGCTTGGTTTACATACTCTACTTTTTCAGTATGTAGATTGATGAGCATACTCATCTGGCGCGACTGCTCGGTTGCACAGCGAAATAGGCTTAGGCGCTCTTCTTTGTCATAGGTGTGTTTGGTCGCCAGAGTCAGGGCCAATTGATCGGCCATTTGGCAGGCAAGATAAATTTCGCTGTCATGCCAGTGGTGAGTAACTTGCGCGCGTTCAATGCAGAGCACGCCCTCGAGATGACCATTAATACGAATACCCACATCGAGGCTAGATAAAATTTGCCTAGGGATAAAGTAGCTATCGACTAACTCAGTCAATCTTGGATCAACTAAGGTATTGCCCGCATCAATATGGCGATGATTTTTGAGTTCGGTTAAATAGCGTGGGACCTGCTGTAATAGATGTGGGCGATGAACATCTTGCAGCGCCATGGCGCCAAATTGAGCGACGAGGGATTGGCTCAATTGGTCGGCAGAAAAAATCCATACAGACACCAGCGAAACCGCTAAATTCTGACAGAGTAGCTCTGTCGCTAACTCTGCCGTCTTAGTGAAATCACCCTGCTGCTTTGCCGTAGAATGGACTAAAGACTCTAATAAGTGCTGATGCTGACGTCGCTTCACTCTGATCCCTACAAAACTTCGTGTTGGGTAAAACGATACTGCTGCAACTAACACACAAAGATAGGTATGTTAATGAAGCCGATTTATCATTGTTTTTGTTGACGCAGATTACACTATCTACATTTAAAACAGCAACATCGGCCACACTTTATTACAAATTAACCTCGACTTGTATCACAGTTTTTTTGCTATAGACCATTCTCTAACTGGAAAATCATTTTTTCGACACTGACATCAAAAACCAATTTGATCGTCACGCCAGTTTCATGGTGAGACACACTTGCTTGCGTGTGGCTAAAACGAGCTTGAGCACGCTCAACCATCTTTGCGGCCTCATTTTCTGCTTCGGCCCCACTAAACTGCATTTCAAGCACAGTATCTTGTTCATCTATCACAGCGCCTATATCCACAAAGCTGCCGCAATCGGTACAAGTGTCATTTACTGTGGGGGTTTGTCCTGCAATGATACCTTTCATAGGGTTATCCTCTTTAATGAACTCATGTTAAAAACTCAACATAAGCGACTCGATATTAATATCACTAACGGCTAATTATAGGGAATTATGATGAAAGAGACTCTGGTATTGCTCACGCTTATTACCCCAGCCTTGATAAGACATAGCCTCAGTAGCATTAAGCACTGGCTAAGCGAGGTATTAAATTACGCTGGATAGCCAGTTGATCGGCAAAGTGCATGATTTCAACTTGAGGGGACGGCAATTGTCCTCGCTGCCGCAAGCGAGTCGTTAACTCACAGTTACTTAAAGCTTCGGCCATGGCGATAGGCTCACCACCTCGGATCACTAACGCTTCCGGTCGTAATGCTTGTTGTAATTGAAACGCTCTCGCCCCTTGCTGCATAAACACAGCGCTATTATCGGTAATGTGATGGTTGGAGGACAAATCCGCCACTAACGTTTGTTTTGGTGGTAATTCAAACTGACGTTGTAATTTTTCGGCCACATCGAGTTCTTTTTGCCATTGAAACTGCGCCATGTCCCTCGCATCTGCAGACAATAGCGACAGCAACAGGGCAAACTCACCTCGCCTGTTGTGTTCGATTGCCGCATTTAAGCGGGTGCCAATTTGGGCTTCATTGATTAAAGGAACATCGATTTGCATAAAAAAACATCGCTAAAACAACTCGTTGTTAGTTAATCGACCAGTTGAACAAGAACTTTAGGAAAATTTTCATATTTAGACTTTACATGCCTAAGGTTTCTGACTACTATGGCGGCCGCAATTGAGGAGGGGTTCCCGAGTGGCCAAAGGGATCAGACTGTAAATCTGACGGCTCCGCCTTCGAAGGTTCGAATCCTTCTCCCTCCACCATTTGCACTAACAATTAGCGATGCTATAAAAAATACTCGTGGAGGGGTTCCCGAGTGGCCAAAGGGATCAGACTGTAAATCTGACGGCTCCGCCTTCGAAGGTTCGAATCCTTCTCCCTCCACCACTTTTATCTTGTATGGTTCGTAAATGGTTGGTCTGCTGTAAACTTGCTTTACCCTTAAATCCGGCCAAGATTTAAGATGACGATTAGGTACCACTTAACCGTCAAAAGAAAATATGTGGAGGGGTTCCCGAGTGGCCAAAGGGATCAGACTGTAAATCTGACGGCTCCGCCTTCGAAGGTTCGAATCCTTCTCCCTCCACCACTTCTTTCTCATATCACACTTTATCTCGCGTTATTCCCCAAGTTTTCTTTTTAGCACACCAGCTTGTTCAGACCTATTGCTTTATCTCTTAAACCTATTGCCTTTAATCCAAATATTTGGCTGATAAAAAACGCCCCATTTGGAGCGCTAAGAAGTATTTCTGCGTTGAGTTAAGTACACATTAATCGATATTCAGATACTTATGGGTCTGAATCGATAAACGCCAGTTACGGGCAATACACACCTTCATCGCTAATTCCGTCGCCCTTGGTTTTTGGCTAATAGGCTGTAAACAGATGGTTTTGGCTGATACATCAATATCGCTAAGTAATTCATCAAGTTCATCGATATGATTTTCGGTCGCAATCGGATGCTTAATTTCATTGGCACGGTTCAAGGCCTGCGCTAACACCGGATAACCGCCTTTCATATTCACCTTGGGTGAAACAGTGACCCAAGTATCTTTATCGCATTTCACCTCAAAGGTCCCGCTAGTTTCAATTTGAGTGGCAAAGCCGGCGCGATGGAGCGTGTGGGTTAATTCATTCAGATCATACATACAAGGCTCACCACCGGTGATCACCACATGGCGCGCAGTGTATTCCTTCGCGTTGAACGCCTCGATAAGACTCTGCGCGGTGTGATTTGCCCAGCGCCCCACCGTGCCGTCAACGGTGATCACTTGCTCTGGTGAGACTTTATTCGTCTCAAGCAAGTCCCAAGTCTGTTTGGTATCACACCAAGCACAACCTACAGGACAGCCCTGTAAACGCACAAAAATGGCGGGCACTCCGGTAAAGACACCTTCACCTTGAATGGTTTCAAAGACTTCGTTGACTGGGTAATTCATGCTAACGTTCCATTTTTCTGGGGCGGCAGTTATAGAGGATTTTAGCGGTAGCTGCAAGTTTTTACCGCCTTGCATTTAAGCAGCCACACAGATAAATGCCTGCATAGCCGCGCCAGCAAAGAGTTTTCAAGCCCTAACACCTGAGTTACACTTACGCCCTATTTTTGTGTCACTCTAAAGTGGATCTTATGTCAGCATCAGTTTCAAAGGTCGTGGTCGTATTCAGTGGTGGACAAGACTCAACAACTTGTCTTATTCAAGCCTTAACACAGTATGATGAAGTCCATGGGATCACCTTCGATTATGGACAGCGCCACCGTGAAGAAATTGACGTGGCGAAATCCCTCGCCCAACGCTTAAACATCACCAGCCATAAAGTGATGGATGTGAGTTTACTCAACGAGTTAGCCATTTCTGCCCTCACCCGCGATGCGATCCCCGTTTCCCACGAGTTGATGGAAAACGGCCTGCCCAATACCTTTGTGCCTGGGCGTAATATTCTGTTTTTAACCCTAGCGGGGATCTACGCCTATCAGTTAGGGGCTGAGGCGATTATCACCGGCGTGTGTGAAACCGATTTTTCCGGTTATCCCGACTGTCGCCACGACTTTATTCGCGCGATGGAATCGGCACTGGTGCAAGGCATGGATAAAAAGCTTGAGATCATCACGCCATTAATGTGGCTCAACAAAGCCCAAACCTGGGCGCTAGCAGATAAATATCAGCAACTGGATTTAGTTCGCCATCATACCCTGACCTGTTATAACGGCATTGTCGGTGATGGTTGCGGTGACTGTCCTGCCTGCCATCTTCGTAAACGCGGCTTAGAGGATTACCTGAAAAATAAAGCAGAGGTGATGGCCTCGCTCACACAGGCAATTGAAACAGGTAAGCCACAGGCGTGAAACTGTTGACGTTAAAAAAGCTCGGCCCCTATTGGCTGGCGCTTATCGTTAGTGTGCTCTGCGCGCTCTTGTATGTTGCGGGACTTGTTACCCCGAGCATAGATAATCTGCTCGCTTATCGTCGCAGCGCTATCGGTGACGGCCAGTGGTGGCGTCTCGTCACAGGTAATCTGCTGCATACCAATCATTGGCACCTGCTGATGAACCTTGCGGGATTATGGGTAGTGCTATTTTTGCACCACTTTCACTATCAGCTCAAGGAATTAACCGCGCTGTTTATCCTGCTTTGTCTATTTGAAGGCATTGGTCTGTATCAGGGTTATCCGCAGTTATTAGGCTATGTGGGGCTGAGCGGCATGTTACATGGCCTATTTGCCTATGGGGCAGTACAGGATATTCGCCGCAAAATGCGCTCGGGTTATCTGCTACTGCTCGGGGTAATCGTCAAAGTTGGCCATGAACAATTTTATGGTGCCAGTGACGATGTAACCGCAATGATCGGTGCACGGGTCGCCACCGAGGCGCATTTAGTCGGCCTGATCTGCGGCATAGTCTGTGCGCTTATGGTGTTTGTGTTACAACAAACAAGAACCGCCAATGAAACGCAGCACTAATATCTTCAACTTTGGCGAATCAACAAAATAAAAGCCGCCCCACATTATTGTGTAGGCGGCTTTTTATTAGGTAGAGAACCTTGGTATATGCTTGATTTGCATCGCTGTCCTGCGTCTAACTCAGCTAAGACACAGATTGGGTTAAGCCGTTATCAGCAGCTCCCGTAAACGTTTTACCTCATCGCGCAAGGCTGCCGCCTGTTCAAATTCCAAGTTACGCGCATGCTCATGCATTTGCTTCTCAAGCTTGTCGATATCATGGCTCAGCTGCGCGGCATCAGCATGGTAGCGTTTCGCTTTAGGTTCAGCCACTTTACCCAGTGACGATTGGCTATACCCCTTTTCAGTGTCTCTACCATCGTCCACATCCATCACGTCGGTAATACGCTTGACCACGCCCTTTGGCACAATGCCATGCTCAAGGTTATAGGCGCGCTGTTTCTCGCGGCGGCGCTCGGTTTCCCCCATCGCCTTGACCATCGAATTGGTGATGCGATCGGCATAGAGAATCACCTTGCCATTCACATTGCGCGCCGCACGACCAATGGTTTGAATAAGCGAGCGCTCCGAACGTAAAAAGCCTTCTTTATCTGCATCCAAAATACAGACGAGTGAGACTTCGGGCATATCTAAGCCTTCGCGTAACAAGTTAATCCCGACCAGCACATCAAACTTACCGAGGCGCAAATCGCGAATGATCTCCACCCGCTCCACGGTATCGATATCAGAGTGTAAGTAGCGGACTTTGACACCATGTTCGTCGAGGTATTCAGTTAAATCCTCCGACATACGTTTAGTTAACGTGGTGACTAACACCCGCTCGTTTACCGCAACCCGTTTAGCGACTTCCGAGAGCAAATCGTCCACTTGAATGCCAACGGGGCGCACCTCAAGCTCAGGGTCGAGCAATCCTGTGGGCCGCACAACTTGTTCAACAATCTCGCCGCCACTCTTATCCAATTCATAGGGATTTGGCGTTGCCGACACATAAATCGTCTGCGGCATTAACTGCTCAAACTCTTCAAACTTCAGCGGCCGGTTATCCAGCGCCGAGGGCAAACGAAAGCCATATTCCACCAAGGTGGTTTTACGGGAACGGTCGCCCTTATACATGGCGCCAATTTGTGGCACAGTGACATGGGATTCGTCGATCACCAATAAACCATCAGCGGGTAAGTAATCGAGCAGCGTTGGCGGCCCCTCACCGGGGGCTCGTCCTGATAAATAGCGGGAGTAGTTTTCAATACCGGAGCAATAGCCTAACTCCACCATCATCTCGATATCGTATTGCACCCGCTCGTGGATCCGCTGCGCCTCAATCAATTTATTATTGTCGAGCAGATATTGCTTGCGCTCACGCAGCTCTTGTTTAATCAGCTCAGTGGCTTCAAGGATCTTTTCCCGCGGCGTCACATAGTGGGTCTTAGGGTACACTGTGGTGCGGGCGATACGTTTTACAATCTGCCCGGTTAACGGATCAAACTCGCTTAAGCGCTCAATCTCATCGTCAAATAATTCCACCCGAATCGCGTAGCGATCTGAATCGGCAGGGAATATATCAATCACTTCACCGCGAACGCGAAAGGTACCGCGCTGCAACTCGATATCATTGCGGGTGTATTGTAATTCACTCAAACGCTTAAGAATGTCCCGCTGTCCCATGGTATCGCCCTGGCGCAGGTGCAATAACATCTTTAGGTAAGAGTCAGGATCGCCAAGACCGTAAATTGCCGATACAGAGGCAATCAGCACCACATCCTTGCGCTCCAGCAGCGCTTTGGTGGCCGAGAGCCGCATTTGTTCAATATGGGCGTTTACCGAGGCATCTTTTTCTATAAAGGTATTGGATGCGGGGACATACGCCTCAGGTTGATAGTAATCGTAATAGGAGACAAAATATTCCACCGCATTATTGGGGAAAAACTCTTTCATCTCGCCATATAACTGTGCAGCGAGTGTTTTATTTGGCGCCATAATAATAGTCGGTCGCCCAAGCTTGGCTATCACATTGGCGATGGTGAACGTCTTACCAGAGCCCGTCACCCCTAATAAGGTTTGACAAGCAAGGCCTGATTCGAGGCCATCAACCAATTTAGCGATGGCTGTGGGCTGATCACCTGCGGGAGCAAATTGGGATTCAAGCTGAAAAACAGATTCTGACACGCTTACATATCCTTGTGGTTAGTCACCCCATTCTAATCAAGACGCCCATTAAGCTCCAGCAGTTATCTCTCAATCAAAGCATTGCTGACATAAACGCTACGTAACAAGTAGTAACATTTATCAAATGTAATTAAATTACAAACAGTTCCTATCGTATGTCACAGACGAGAAAAGTCCTGAATCCCGCATGGTTTCTCGCTTATTTCGACTTATCAACAAATTCTGTGGATAACCCTGTGAGTTGCGGCTTAAAACAAGCAGCAAAGCCTTGCGCCACGGGCGATGGACTTAAATTGCACTATTTTGGCGATTAAAAATTTAGTTTTTAATTTTCAAATGGTTAATAAATGCAAGCCATATCTTTTTTGGCATAGATTGGAGTTGCAATTTTGTAAGCTGATGAAAGTCCCCTCTTGTGTATTAATTTGGCATTTCTCCTGAATTCTAGGGCGTTTTATCGCCAGTTTGAGCACTAAAACACCTTAGTCAAAAAGTTTCATTTTCCAGCCATCAATCGCACTCCCATGGTAAATCAAAGGAGTGCTAAGCCAAGCAGTAAAGACTCCGCTGTGCTAATGCTGAAGCTATCTCAAAAATTGACGACCTCATTTCACCGCCTCTCACTCAAATTGACTTAACCACCCACGCCAGAGAAATACAACATCGTGCACTCTAGGCTGGTGCTCACGAAACGAGGGACACTGCCGCAAAGGATGTTCTTTTATCTGCTAAAGAGCCTCGACACCCAAAAAAGAATGTATGCTTCTGCACTGGCTCATGTTTTGTGCCGGGTAGTCATTCAGGACAAAGCTGTTATAAGTGCTTCCTTTTAATAGACGAAACAGTCTCGAAGCATACTGAAGGCATTAACGGCCATTCCCCCCCCAATAATCAACCAATTCAAACGATGCTGAACATCGCTATCTTGCGAAAAGTTAAGTTATTTCTTCATCAAAATGCTGATTTCTACACCAGAATGCACATTAGATAAGCACTTAACAGCATAATTACACTTTTTTTAGTAACTCGAGTTGACTCCTCCCACAGAGCGTTTTACTATGCGCTCCGTTCTCAACGAGTCATCGAGAAAAGATAAACGATTCCCCTGTAGTTCAGTCGGTAGAACGGCGGACTGTTAATCCGTATGTCACTGGTTCAAGTCCAGTCAGGGGAGCCAAATCTAAGTATCGGTAAACAATGAGAATACAGTTAGGTAGCTAACAATTCCCCTGTAGTTCAGTCGGTAGAACGGCGGACTGTTAATCCGTATGTCACTGGTTCAAGTCCAGTCAGGGGAGCCACTTAGTTAACACACTGATGCATTAAAATGATTCCCCTGTAGTTCAGTCGGTAGAACGGCGGACTGTTAATCCGTATGTCACTGGTTCAAGTCCAGTCAGGGGAGCCAATTTAACGTAATAGCTGAAGTCGATAGCAATATCGCACCCTCTACTCCCCTGTAGTTCAGTCGGTAGAACGGCGGACTGTTAATCCGTATGTCACTGGTTCAAGTCCAGTCAGGGGAGCCAATTTAATGTAATCGCTAAAGTCGATAGCAATATCGCACCCTCTACTCCCCTGTAGTTCAGTCGGTAGAACGGCGGACTGTTAATCCGTATGTCACTGGTTCAAGTCCAGTCAGGGGAGCCAATATCTATTTTATCTGCTTAAACTACCCTTCAAATTTAGTCATCTCGCTTTTCATTGCTGTTTTGCGGTAAATACGGTTACACTGTGAGCAATTTGTTAACCAAAATTCCGAGTATCATCACGCAGATAGCGGTATTGCTTGAAATATCATGCACTATCTTATTGCATGTACTCTGATATATTGAGAGCGGATTTTTATGGCGATGTCTAAATCATATCCCATTTTCTTGTTGCTAGTTTTTTTAGGCTTATTTGGTTGGATTTATCAAAACGAGAATAACCAGTTACAGGCAGAACAACAGCAAGAACTCAATAATTTCAAACAATACATGGGTAATTTTTCCCAATGGCAAGGCAATGGTAGCGATCTTTACCAAAGCATCTCAACACACTACCCATTGCAATTTTTCCAGTATATCGACGATACCGATGGTCAACTTAATTACACACATGGCGAACTCAACGCCCAAATGCCCCATCCACTCGCAGGATTATTTGCCTTAGATTTATCCCATACCCAAAAACTGGCAGCGGGTCGCTTACAAGTCAAATTAGCTGCCGACCAAGCCATTGAAAATGCTATTGCCAATACCCAGCAGTTAGGACTCGTACTGCTGGTAACCTATATTATGTTGGTGGTTGTTTTTATATTGCTTATCAACAAAGTAAGAGCAGCTATCCGTTATGCTGCCGATTATATTACCCACATTCCAGAGATGAACTTTTCAGCCATAGAGTCTTCCAAACTTAATGGTGAAATGACCCCTGTCAGATTAGCGCTTGAGGAATGCCGCGCACAGTTAAAATCGCAAATGGATAGCCTCACAAATGAAAACCAAAAACTGCATAAAGTAGCCTATCAAGATCCTATTACAGGGTTTGGTAGCCGTCCTCGTTTTACGGCTAAATTGGAAAGCATTAGCAATCACTCCGTTCCCCAACTAGGGTTAATGGCCATGGTCAAAGCTACGGAATTGGCCCATATCAACCAACTCCAAGGCCGCTCTGCAGGGGATGATTATTTATCGAATTTAGCCACTTGCATTCGCAAGGCCAGCTCAAAATATCCTGATGCGGAGTGCTACCGCGTATCCAGTGCCGATTTTGCGATTTTTCTACCTGATTTAGTGCTAAAGGATGGACCTAAGTTTTTAGACCAACTGAAGATTTTACTCGATGAATATCAACAGATGATTAAAACTGAATCCGCTGCCCATGTTGGACTTGTTCCTTACCAACAGGGCGCAGAACCAGTCAATTTGCTCTCACTTGCTGATACGGCAGTCAGTATCGCGCAAACCCTCGGTCCCAACAGCTATCATATCCAAGAAAAACTTAATGGTGATGAGCAATTTGGTGATGATCGTTGGAAATTAGCGATAAATGACTTAATCACTCGCCAAGCGCTGAAGTTTTTCCAACAACCCATTCAACCCTGCCGCAATGATGTTGAGGTATATCGCGAACTACTCGCTCGCTTCTACAACAGTGAAGGAAAGTTTTTGCCTACTACCACAGTCATCGCCATGGCTGAACGTCATGGTATGAGCACCGAATTGGATAAACTTGTGGTGATCAGTACATTAAAAATGCTTAAGGAAAATCCCACCATTAGCGGAAATTTTGGCATCAATATCAGTGCATTTTCTGCCCATCAGGAACTGTTTGTTGGCTGGTTAAAGGATATTCTCGGTAAGCATCGATATATTGCCTCTCGCTTAGTGTTTGAGATCAACGAATCCGGTATGCAAGCCAATTTAGGGGCGAGTTATAAGTTTGTCCGTGAAGTTCATAGCGTAGGTTCGAGGGTATCAATTGAGCGTTTTGGTATGAGTTTTACCTCGTTCAAATTCTTCAGCGAAGTCCGCCCAGACTACATTAAGCTTGATGGTAGCTACACTTCGGCGATCGATGAAGACAGCAATAACAAATTCTTTGTGCGTATGATGGTGGACGTTGCTAGACGCATCGGCATCCGCGTGATTGCCACCAGTGTTGAACGCCAAGAAGAAAAATTGACCCTCGAAAAACTCCTCGTCGATGGTCTACAAGGCTATTATATTTCGCAGCCACAGGGCATTACCTTAACTGATCAAATTTAAGTCAAAACAGTATTTACCTAGCACGCAAATTTACAGTAAAGATAGTTAACCCTGCATTCTATATGTTGTTTATGCAAACGGAAAAGTCGATAATACGGCCAAGTTCCGTTTAGACAAGTATTGAGATGAGTGAATATCTCCTGTTGTTGATCAGCACCGTACTGGTCAACAATTTCGTTTTAGTTAAATTCTTAGGTTTATGTCCATTTATGGGGGTCTCCAGCAAATTGGAGTCCGCTATTGGTATGTCTATGGCCACCACCTTCGTGTTGACTTTGGCATCCATTCTCAGTTACCTCGTGAATCAATATCTGCTATTACCATTTGACCTCGGTTATCTGCGCACCATGAGCTTTATCTTAGTGATTGCAGTGGTAGTGCAATTTACCGAGATGGTTGTGCAAAAAACCAGTGCAGCCCTCCACCGCGCGTTGGGGATTTATCTGCCGCTGATCACCACTAACTGCGCTGTATTAGGAGTAGCGCTATTAAACGTGAATGAAAAACACGATTTTATTCAATCCGCTATCTATGGATTTGGTGCTGCAGTAGGGTTTTCCTTAGTGTTAATTCTGTTTTCTGCGATGCGTGAACGTTTAGCGGCTGCCGATGTACCAGTGCCTTTTAAAGGCGGTGCCATCGCCATGATCACCGCGGGCCTAATGTCATTGGCCTTTATGGGATTCACAGGATTGGTTAAATAAATGTCCACCATGTTAATTGCCGTTATCTTATTAACCCTATTGGCATTATTCTTTGGGGTATTACTCGGATTTGCCGCCTTAAAATTCAAAGTTGAAGGCAACCCTATCGTTGATGAGCTTGAAGCGATTTTGCCGCAAACTCAATGTGGTCAATGTGGTTATCCCGGCTGTCGTCCCTACGCCGAAGCCATTGCCAATGGCGACAAAGTCAATAAGTGCCCTCCCGGCGGCACTGCCACAATGG
Organism: Shewanella cutis; assembly: GCF_022410515.1. Lineage (GTDB taxonomy): Bacteria > Pseudomonadota > Gammaproteobacteria > Enterobacterales > Shewanellaceae > Shewanella > Shewanella cutis. The sequence goes on from NZ_JACSDI010000002.1 coordinate 88,501, forward strand.
AAAAACTCGCCAGTTTAATGGGCGTAGAGCCTGAGCCTCTCAATGCTGAGGCGCAGTCTCAGGTTAAAAAAGTCGCTTATATCCGTGAAGATGAGTGTATTGGCTGCACCAAATGTATTCAGGCCTGCCCAGTCGATGCCATTATTGGCGCGGGTAAATTAATGCATACCGTGCTCACTGCCGATTGCACAGGTTGCGATCTGTGTGTTGAGCCCTGCCCCGTCGACTGTATCGATATGGTGCCAGTGACCCCAAATCTGAAAAACTGGAATTGGCGTTTAAATGCGATTCCCGTGACTCTTATCCAAGAGATCCCGCACGAAGAGAAGAGAGGATAAGCGGTGCTAACTTTATTAGATCAATTAGATAAAGGAACCCTTTGGCGCTCACCCGGTGGCATTCATCCGCCCGAAGTCAAATTCCTCTCCAATACTACACCGATTAGCCAACTGCCATTAGCACGAGAATACCTCGTGCCTGTGCCACAGGTGGGTGAAAACTGTACCCTTACAGTCAAAGTGGGTGACAAAGTATTAAAAGGTACGCCATTAACTCAAGGCACCTCAATTTGGCATTTGCCCGTGCATGCGCCAACCTCGGGCACAGTGGTGGCCATTGAGCCAAGAGCCAGTAACCACGCCTCCGCGCTGCCGGTGAATACCTGTGTGATTGCCGCCGATGATGAAGACCGCTGGTGCAAGTTAACGCCAGGTTCACTGGAGCTCAGCAATCAGGAGATGATTGCCAAAATCCATCGCGCAGGGATAGCCGGCATGGGCGGCGCAGCCTTTCCAAGCCATATCAAGCTTAATCCCGTTAGTGAAATCGAATTAGTGATTATCAACGGCGTTGAATGCGAGCCTTATATCAGTGCCGACGATCGACTCATGCGTGAATACAGCCAAGAGATATTGGCGGGCATTAGCATTATCCATCGCCTCTTAGCCCCCAAGCGCATCGTGATTGCCATTGAAGACAACAAGCCCGAAGCCATCAAAGCGATGCAACAGGCAGTGAGCCAATCGGTTCTCCCTACGGGTAGTGTTCGGGTCACAGTGATCCCCACCAAGTATCCTTCTGGCGGTGAAAAACAGCTTATTCAAATCATCACCGGTCGTGAAGTGCCCTCGGGCGCCATCCCCGCCAAGCTTGGAATTGTGGTGCATAACGTGGGGACCGCCTTTGCAATTCACCAAGCTGTCACCCAAGGTAAACCGCTGATTGAACGAGTGGTGACCGTGACGGGGCAAAATGTCGGTAAACCTGGCAACTATTGGTTACCCATAGGCACGCCCGTTGAGCATGTGCTCAAGCACACAGAATTTCATGCAGAAGCCGATCAAAAAGTGATTATTGGCGGCCCGATGATGGGCCATGCGCTGCCAACCATACAAGTGCCGATTTTAAAGGGCACAAACTGTATTTTGGTGCCCAGTAGTCAAGAGATTGGGACAACACCAGAGGAAAAAGCCTGTATTCGCTGCGGCGAATGTGCCAATGCCTGCCCTGCACTCTTGCTACCACAACAACTGTTTTGGCATGCAAAAGCCGAAGAATATGACAAAGCAGCCAGCTACAACCTTAAAGACTGTATCGAATGCGGTTGCTGTAGCTATGTATGTCCGAGTGATATTCCCCTCGTGGAATACTACCGCATCGCTAAATCGGCGCTAAAACAAGCCGCTGATGAAAAGCATCAAGCCGAGCGGGCCAAACTGCGCTTCGAGGCGCGTATTCAACGCCTCGAAGAAGAAAAGCTCGCCCGTGAAGCCAAGGCTAAAGAAGCCGCTACGCGTCGCCAAGCGACCATGACCGCAACGGATAAGGATGCCGTTGCACAGGCCATGGCGCGGATTGCAGCCAAAAAGGCGGCTGCGGCAGAAACCACAGCAGATAAGGCTACGGTCGAGGTCGTTGATGCTGATGCGAGCAACAACACAGAAGCGCCTAAGGGTAAGGCAGCCGTTGCCGCGGCGATTGCTCGTGCTAAAGCCAAGAAAGCCGCCGCTGCGGCTCAAGGGGCCGATGACGCAGAATCGTCTCAACAAGTAGTCTCTTCTTTACAAACAGCTTCTTCTGACCAAAGTGAGCCAACTGAGCACGCCGAATCTTTATCACAAAAAGATAAAGTCGCCGCAGCCATCGCTCGCGCCAAAGCGAAAAAAGCAGCATTAAAAGCCGACTCGGATGCCAATGGCGATACTGAAGCGACTGTCAGTGCCAATCAGCCAGTAACCGAATCGGCGATTAGCACTGATACGGATGACAAAAAAGCCAAAGTCGCAGCCGCCGTTGCCCGTGCAAAAGCCAAAAAAGCCGCCGCGCAGCAAGCTGAATCGACTGACGTTGCCGAAGTTCAGCCCAAGCACGAAGCAGACGCTAAGCCAGAATCGACCAATGAGTCGGACGATGGAGCAGGCAATCAATCAAGCTCAGATGCTGAACCAAGCGCGCCACTCAGTCCTGAAGATGAGAAGAAAGCCAAAATTGCTACTGCCGTTGCTCGCGCGAAAGCCAAAAAAGCCGCCGCGCAGCAGGCTGAATCGACTGACGTTGCCGAAGTTCAGCCCAAGCTCGAAGCAGACGCTAAGCCAGAATCGACCAATGAGTCAGACGATAGAGCAGGCAATCAATCAAGCTTAGATGCTGAACCAAACGCACCACTCAGTCCAGAAGATGAGAAAAAGGCCAAAGTTGCTGCCGCCGTTGCTCGCGCGAAAGCCAAAAAGCTGGCAAGGGAAGCGGGTGCGAGCAGTGACGCAAATGAATAGCACTGCAGGTTTTAGCCTCAGTGCTTTAAAAATTATTAGTTTAAAAATCAGTGACTCAAGATTAGATAAAAAGGGATCACAATGGCGTTTAAAATAGCCTCATCACCCCATGTCACCCGCAATTTGCAGACTTCAACGGTTATGCAAAGGGTCATTTTATGCTTGTTACCCGGCCTTGTGGTGCAATGCGCCTTTTTCGGCTGGGGCACGCTTATTCAAGTGTTACTGGCAATTATCGTGGCCCTAAGCTGTGAGGCGGCGGTGATGAAACTGCGTAAACGCAGCATTAAGGCAAGCCTAAGTGATAACAGCGCCATGCTCACGGCCATCTTGATTGGGGTTGCCATTCCGCCGCTCGCGCCTTGGTGGATGATCGTCATGGGCACCGCCTTTGCGATTGTTATCGTCAAGCATCTCTATGGCGGTTTAGGCCATAACCTGTTTAACCCGGCCATGGCCGCCTATGTGTTATTACTGGTGTCGTTTCCGCTGCAGATGACAACTTGGATTGCGCCAAGTACCGTCGCACTCAATACCCCGAGTATTATCGATAGCCTACAACTTATCTTCAACGTTGGTGCCCATGCGGGCATGGAGCAATTTCGCTTAGGCATTGATGGCATCAGCATGGCGACACCGCTGGATACCTTAAAGACCGACCTTTCTTTAGGGCTGACAACGACCGAGATTATGACTAAAACCATCTTTGATGGCAGCACTGGCGTGGGTTGGTTTTGGGTCAATTTAGCCTATTTAGCCGGTGGTTTAGTGCTACTGAAGTTAAAAGCCATTCGTTGGCATATTAGCACGGGGGTATTAGCGGGATTATTTGTGGCATCTAACGTCGGCTTTTTATTATCGCCCGATACCCATGCCAGCCCGCTGTTCCATTTATTCTCGGGTGCCACCATGCTTGCCGCCTTCTTTATAGCGACCGATCCTGTCACGGCCGCCACCAGTCCACGTGGCCGTATCATTTTCGGTGCGTTAATTGGTGTCTTGGTATATATCATTCGTACCCAAGGTGGCTACCCCGATGCGTTTGCCTTTGCGGTGCTACTCGCCAACCTGTGTGCACCATTTATTGACTATTATGTGCGTCCGCGCACCTATGGCCACTCAGCGGGCTAGGCCTGTGAAATAGCGAATCAAGCGAGCTTGAACAAAGACTCTTGAGGAAATAAATTGAATAACCCAATGATTAAAAATGGTCTGTTACTCGCCCTATTTGCCCTGCTCTGCACAGGCTTAGTCGCAGTGGTCAATCAACAGACCTTTGATGAAATAAAGCTGCAACAGCAGAAAGAATTGATGGGCATCTTACATCAACTGATCCCCGATGAAATCCATGACAATGAGCTGACCGCGCAATGTACATTGCTGCAAAATAAAGAGGCGCTAGGCACAGAAGATGCCATGCCGGCCTATATCGCCACCGCGGCTGGTAAACCCGTTGCAATCGCCATGGAGGCCATTGCCCCCGATGGTTACAACGGTAATATCAAACTGATTGTGGGCATCAATACCCAAGGCGAAGTGTTAGGCGTGCGCACGCTTGCCCACCAAGAAACGCCCGGGCTTGGGGATAAAATCGAATTACGTAAATCCGATTGGGTCACCAAGTTTGTAGGGAAAGTGCTTAAATCCGAAGATGATAAGCAATGGCTGGTGCAAAAAGACGGCGGCGATTTCGATCAATTTACCGGTGCGACTATCACCCCACGCGCCTATGTGAAAGCCGTAAAACGCGCAGTATGGTACTTTACTCAGCATCAAGCAGAAATTTTCAGCCAACCACTGAATTGTGAGGCCAAACATGACTAATTATCGCGAAATTGCCTGGCAAGGACTGTGGAAAAATAACCCTGGCCTAGTACAGCTCCTCGGGCTTTGTCCATTATTAGCCGTAACAGCGACCCTCACCAACGCCCTTGGCCTTGGTATCGCCACTATGCTGGTACTGATGGGTTCTAACGTCTTGATATCGTTAGTGCGCGACTATGTGCCCAAGGAAATTCGCATCCCCGTGTTTGTGATGATCATTGCGGCGCTGGTGACAGCAGTGCAACTGCTGGTGAATGCTTATGCCTATGGGCTTTATATGTCGTTGGGGATCTTCCTACCGCTGATTGTGACCAACTGTATTATCATTGGCCGCGCCGAAGCATTTGCTTCCCGTAATAATGCCTTAAGCTCGGCCTTCGATGGTTTGATGATGGGATTAGGGTTTACTTTGGTATTGGCCTTACTTGGCGCCACGCGAGAAATTCTTGGTCAAGGCACTCTGTTTGATGGCGCAGATCAATTACTTGGTCCTTGGGCAAAAGCCTTAACGATTCAAGTATGGCAAGTCGATACCCCCTTCCTGCTGGCCATGTTGCCACCCGGCGCCTTTATCGTCATGGGTTTACTTATCGCCCTTAAAAACGTTATCGATAAAAAGCTTAAAGAGCGCCAACCACAAGTGGCAGCGCAGCCTAGTGTGACGCGGGCGCGGATCACCAAAGTGAGTTAAGCCTTTATTGAGATAACAGCTTAAGTAGTGGGTTTAGTGTTAAACCCACTTCTTACAAGGATCACTATGAATCAACAAAAACGCATCCAAATCCTCACCCGCCTACGTGAAAATAATCCTAAACCACAGACTGAGCTGAATTTCTCCACCCCTTTTGAATTACTGGTGGCAGTGACCTTATCGGCACAGGCAACCGATGTGAGTGTGAATAAGGCGACCGATAAACTGTTTCCGGTGGCCAATACCGCCCACAGTATTTATGCCTTAGGTGTCGAAGGATTAAAGGAATATATCAAGACGATTGGCCTGTATAACAACAAGGCCGTAAATGTGATTAAGGCCTGCGAGATCCTAATTGAAAAATACAATGGTGAAGTGCCAGAAGACAGAGAAGCCCTCGAGTCCCTTCCTGGTGTTGGCCGTAAAACGGCCAATGTAGTGTTAAACACAGCCTTTGGTTGGCCAACTATCGCTGTCGATACCCATATCTTTCGCATGGCAAACCGCACTAAATTTGCCCCAGGTAAAAATGTGGTCGAAGTGGAGGAACGTATGCTAAAAGTCGTTCCCGCCGAGTTTAAAGTCGATGTGCACCACTGGTTTATTCTGCATGGCCGCTACACCTGCCTTGCACGCAAACCCCGCTGCGGCAGCTGCATTATTGAAGATTTGTGTGAATTTAAAGAGAAGGTTTACCCCGAAGAATAAATTCACGGATAAGATGTTAAAAGCTCAAGGGCTTATAGGCTAGGCACTCTTAAGCTTAAAGTCCTTTGCTTTTCACACTTTGTGTTTTTGGACTACTTGATTTATCCAGTAATAGCGCAAGCAATTCCTCATATTTAGGCCCTTGGCCAAACTGCGGCAAAGCCACCGCAAACACCACCAGCGCGAAAGCGATATATATGGCATACGGATGGCTGCAAAGATCAGCAAGCAACGTCAGCGTGCCTAAGAGAAGCAAAATAATCACGCCAATCCGCACTCGCTGCGCCCACTTCACCTTATGTTTTGCTGCAGTAATTAACGCCAGCTCCGCGTCAAAAAATTCCATGCCTATTCCTTTTTATACTTCTAACCAAAATATTGAGGATGCCAACTCTATCAGTGAAAAACAACTCTGCAGCAAAATCTGTACTGTGAGCCTCGATAAAGAGGCGGACATGGCGTACTCCCACGCCATAAAACCGGCCATCGATATGCTTAACAAACCAATTCAAAGAAAAACCAGCTGAACCTAAAACAGTCTAACATACTGTTATTATGAAAATTTATTCATTATGAAGTCGATAGCTTACAGACAATAATTCTTTAGTCAAAACAGAAGATCCAGTACACTAACCCTCTTTGCTTTAGAGAGTCTTTGCGAGTATGTCCTATTCACAGCCCTTAGCCGATGTGCCTCAGCCACATACGCATATGCACCGTCAATTGGCTGAGCCGCAACCTAGGATTTCCCTCAGTATACTCGCCGAACAACTTAAGCTTCAGCAAGTGACCATTATTGGCAATGCCTCAGGCGAGTGGCAGCCCGCCACGAAAGGTCTCACTTTTATTTTTAATGGTACGCAATGTCCGCAGCATTTGGCTCCCCAAGGTCAAGTGGTCAATATTGCCAATGGCGGCTTTGCCGAATCGCAATATGCCTTTGAAGTTCAAGGTCATACCCAAGGAGTACAACTTGCTAAGGCATTAACCCAAGTCGCCACCGAACTTACTGCAGCCCTAGGTTGCTGGCCATCATCGGGCTTAACAGCAATCGTACTCATGAAGACATTGGCAAAACAACTGCAAGTTCAACGAATGTCGCTACTACCCAGTTTACGACGCAGTGCTGAACTGCCTGAGACAGTCCATCTCCCCTGCATGGTGCATAACTGGTTGGGGGAAAGAAGAATCGCTAAAGCCCTGCTCTGTGAGCGCTTAGACTGGGCTGAATTTACGCTTATCCCTTGGGAGCAAACAACTGGGGCAACACACCAAGTAAATTTCATCAGTGAAAATGATGATCCCTTTCGTAAACTGGATTTATTGAGACAATATCGCCTCGTTGAGGATGTGAATGAGGATACCAAGCAAGGAATACGGCAACATTTAGCCGAGTTAGCCTGCATTCCCAGTGCTATTTGGTTGCAGTGTGCAGATAAAGCCAAGCTCATCGCATGCGAGTCGCTGTTTTTTAATCATCAGCCCGAAACACAGCTCAGCCCTTGGTATTTAATGGATTACCACGCCTCACAATGGCTCGATGCCATTCGCCACCAGCTCGCCTATTGCCAGCAACAACTCGCGGATTAGCACTAAACGCTTATCCTGCTTTCCCTAACGCGGTGCCTAGCGGCTCAAAATAGGCAATCAATGCCTTGAAAATGCGTTGCCTATGCGGTTCGTCGGGATACGCGCCTTCCTTAGCTAAGGATGAATAGCGCGTGCCAGACACCAGATAGGGATTTTGGATCCCTTGATAGGATTCGATACACGCCTCAAAGGCCCGAGCCATCATTTCGGTGGGTTTAGCAAAATACTGCGCGCCATAACGTTTATCTAATGCTATTGCACGGCAGACATAATCACTCGGCGCTAAATTGTCCTCAGAGAGTAATGTCACTCGAAAAATTTCGGCTAAACGCTGATTTAGCGGATGATCAATGAGCGGCAGATCGGCAAGCCAAAGATCGCTGGCGCACGTAAACCGTCCCGTTCCCCGTTGAAACGCCTTCGGCGCAATATAATGATCAAACGCATGCCAAAACTCATGGGCCAAGGCGCCAGCGCCAGCATTTTTTGCCAATGCGAGCTCTCTTGCTGCAGGCGCATAATGGGCCTGCACGCCCTTTTGTCCGCCATGACCAAAAGCAAGGCTCAAGGTTTGCCTCAATCCTAAGGTCAATGGCGGTAAATTGAGGATAAAGGCAAGATCTGCCAATGAATCAAACACTAAATTCGCGGCGATTAAGGATTCTTCCCGCGAGACCCAGCGCCCTACGCGCACATGGCTAAAACCAAAGGTTTGCTTGACATCCAGAAAGGTCATTTGCTCCCCAAAGCGATAATCGGGGCCATGGCGGTGATACTGCTGATGGGTTAACACTATCCGTTAAAATCGTAGGTTAAGTAATACATAAAGGCATTTTAAGTGAAAGCGGAATGCATTTATAGCCTACTCCAAACCCTTAAGGTTCTTTTTGAATATTTATTCTAAATTTTGCATAAATAAAACTATAACCTCGGATAATTTGCTAACACTTATGCAAAATGATGAATGGCAATTCAAAAATCAAATAAATTCAGTGAGTTTGTTCAGTAAATAGGTGAATCTTCACTTTAGAGGGCAACTAGGCTAGCCAATAGCGAAAATAACCAGGTAATTGGCCCGTCCATCGCTTAAATGAACGCCTAAAATTACTGGCATCACTAAAGGATAACGAGGTAGCAATACTCTGGGCATCTTGCTCAGGTTCAGCCAAATAATACAGCGCCCTGATTAAACGGGACTCATCAACTAATTGTCCGTAAGTCAGCCCCATCTCCCCAAGACGCCGTTTTAACGTGGCAGGACTCATCTCTAACAATTGCGCCATTTCGGGCAATGACAGTGTTCTACGCATCAATTTTAGGCGAATGCCCGCCGCTAATCCTAGGCGAAACTCCTGCGCTAATAACGCTTGGCGAGCCCCCTTTGCCATATTGAGTTGTGGCCTTAATGGCGAACGCGGGTGTTGAATATCCTGATCAAAAGAGGTTGCTTCCAAATGAGTAAAAGTTTGAGATGGAGAAGGCAACCGAGCATCCCCAGCACAGTGAGTATCGACATTGTCGGATTGGGAATAAACTAGACTTTGGCTGGCAAAGAGCGAAGGCTGGCGTAACAAGGTTTTGGCCATGGATATCCTGCACAGCGGCGCATCAAACCGTAAATCCATGCCGAAATATTTATAGTAATGGGCCAAATTATCCGGTGCAGAGTACGGAAAACAAATACTGCCGCGCCACGCTTGTCCGAGCAATTGCTTACAGCACGCAGTGAGGGACGACAGGCTTAATTCGATGAAAAACTGTTTGTGCCGCTGCATACCTAGGTCGAGGCTGAGTAGAAAGTGCCATTCCTGCTCCCCCTGCCAACGCCAAGTTTGTAGCCAAGGCTGGGTGAGCCAATGATACTTATGCCAGAAGTGAGTCAACTCCTTAAGATCCCGCGCGCAAAACAACCCCGCCGTAAGTGCGCCGCTTTGGGACGGTAACCAAAGTTGACCGAGTAAAAAACTCAAATCGCCACTTGGCCACTGTGCTAATGCATTATCTAACAGACGTGCGAGCTGTTTTGGACTAATAAGATGATCGGGTTTGCGAATATCTGCCGCAAAAATCCCTGTCCCCCGGAGTAACTTATCACCATCAAGCTCTCGCTGTTTAAAGAGCCCCACAAGGCTTGCCACCAGCAATTGACTATCGATACATTTATCCTGCCAGGTGGCCAGCGCGCGCATTAGTTAAGCTCGCTTAAGGTTGACTGATTTAGCCCATTAAATGTTGTAGGCACAGTCGCAGCCGAGCGACGATTTTCTTTTTGCTGTGACATTTTTTGATTCAACAATTGCAGCAATGCCGCGGCCTCGTTCTTAGCACTGAACTTGTTAGCCTGTCTATCCAATACTTTAGGCGAAGGCAACGTCCACACCACTGAGGCATGACAACCAAAATCCTTAACCCCTTGCTGTAATTGTTCTGCCATCACACTGACTAAAGGCGGTATCGCACCGCGCAGCAGGATAACAAAGCGGTCTCCAGCATAACGGCAGACTAAATCTTGGTTTCTCAAGGCTGAACTTAACCACAATGCCAACTGTGACAAGAGCCTATCGCCCTCTTCTACGCCTTGAATTTTGTTATATTGATGAAAATAATCGACATCAAGCATGATTAATCCAAACGCTTGATTTTGTGATAATTGCTTAACTAAGTGATGTTCAAAAGCCTTGGCATCATTGAGTAAGGTCAGACTATCGGTTAATTGATGCTCACGGTGAAATTGCTCTCGCGTTTGTAGCTGGCGATTTACCACAGTTTGCTCATCGCGCCATAACCATAAACCACAGGTCAGTAGCAACAGCCCGACGGGTGTAGGCATTTTTTCAAACCCGTTGTACACAGGTAGGGTTTTGACAATAAATATCTCATCCAGTAAATCTAAATAACAACCTAAACAATAGCTTGAGAGACCCGCGATTAACAGATTGGTCACGCGACCAGAGGGACGAACCGACACAATCACCATTAGCCAGCACATTCCAAGCGCAAATAACGCACCTTCGGTGGCGACATCGAGCCAATCGACTTCAGCGATGGTTTTGGCCGTAGTGCTCTGCCACAAAAACAGCGGCACGATAAAAAGAATAACCAGACTTAAGCCATAGACACAGGCTAAACGTAATGATTTTGCAGGTGTATCCAAAATACTCACCTTGTTTGTGTAAAACCCCAAAAGGGCAAATTCAGTAAAAATGCTATGGGGTTGCAAGTTAGCGAGCTTTGATGACAAATCTGTGACGTGACTTACCGATTAGCAACAGTGCTAAACACATAGAAATTAACTAATCAATTGAATTTAAAATAGTAATAGGACTAATTCCAATACACAGCTCCATCCTGGGGCGTCAAATTAGCTCAAACATTTTTTTTAATCAGAATGAACACGCTAATTAACAGCATAACACCCACGGAATTCATCTTAACTTAACGCGATTATTTGGGATGTAATGCCGCAATCCTTGACCAGAGGATTTGTATACAAAGATGCGCATAACCCATTATAAAAAATGACTTTTTAACCACATGACATGCCTAAACCATACTCAAAGCGTTTGATGCTCAGCCCCGTCAATCGTCGCTTATTAGCACAATATTGCTTAAGTCATTTTGGCTCATCCTAACGCAAAAAATGCCATTTTCGCCGCTTAAAGCAACCTAAAAGCAAGCGCTCAACAATCTCGTCACAAATCTGACATTAAGCTCCCCTAACTTGGCGGCCATTAACGGATGGCAACCATGCTTGCCCGAACATCGCTCAAGACTCAGTCTTAACACTACAGGAACAAAAACATGCAATCTGCGACATCCTCCTTAAAAGCAGCAACGTCTGCACCACATAAAGAACGCTTAATCCCAAAAGCGTCCAAATCCATTTCGGCACGCCTTTCGGCGCTAAGCTTAGCAATGATGATTGCAGGCTTTAGTGCCAACGCCCTCGCCGTGGGCAAACTTGAAGGACAAATTCGCGATAACAACAGCCAACAACCCCTTGCAGGCGCGACTGTGACCTTAAAAGAACTGAACTTGAGTCAACAGGCTGGCCGCGATGGCCGCTTCTTTTTTGTAGGCGTGCAAGATGGCGATTACACCTTAGTTGTCAATTACCTCGGCGCAATGACGAGTGAACATAAGATCAGCATTCGTGACAAACAAACCACACTGCAAGATATCAGTTTAAGCAGCCAAGATGATGTGGAGCATATCCGCGTAGTGGGGCAACAGGGCGCGCTCAGTAAATCGATGAACCGCCAACGCGGCGCAGATAATGTGCTCAGTGTGGTAAGCGCCGATGTGTTGGGGAATTTCCCCGACAGTAATATCAGTGAGTCGCTGCAGCGGGTGCCAGGCTTATCAATTGAACGGGACCAGGGCGAAGGCCGCTTTGTGCGTGTGCGCGGTATGGCGCCAGACTATAACTCGGTATCGATGAACGGTACACGCTTACCCTCCCCCGAAAGTGATAGACGCGCGGTCGCCCTCGATGTGGTGCCATCGGATCTCCTGCAATCGGTAGAAGTGAGTAAAACCTTAACTCCAGATATGGATGCTGATGCCCTAGGCGGCGCCATTGAGGTAAAAAGCCTGTCGGCCTTCGACCGCGATGATACATACCTCAACCTCAACGCTGAGGCGAGCCAAGATACCTTAACCGACAATACCAACCCCAAATTAGCGGCCAGCTACAGCGATATCATTGCTGAAAATCTGGGTATTGCTATCGCGACCAGTTGGTATAACCGCGACTTTGGCTCTGATAACGTCGAAACCGGTGGCGATTGGACGTTTGCAGAGGATTCTGGCTTTGATGACGCAGCACTGACATCTATTGATACCCGTGATTATGAAATCAATCGTGAGCGTTTAGGTATCGGCGTGAACTTCGATTATCGTCCAAGCGATGATACCGACTTGTATCTACGCACCCTGTATAGCGAGTTTGATGACACTGAAACCCGCAACAGCGCTAAAACCAAGTGGAAGTCAGCGCAGCAGGCAGATGCATTAAGCCAAGGTAAAACCACCCGCTCGCTCAAGTCGCGTACTGAGAATCAAAATATCACCTCCTTTGTGCTCGGCGGCCAAACCCGCTTTGACCGCTGGACCTTTGACTATCAAGCGAGTCACAGCACCGCCAGCGCCGAAAAACCGCGGGATATTGCGGGCGCCGATTTTGTCGCCAAGATTGATAACACCGGCTTTAGTAATACACAGAAGCCACAGATTATCGCCCCTGAAGACTATTACCAAAACGCAAATTTTGAACTGGATGAAATTGAAATCGCCGCTTCCAAGGCCGAAGACACCATCAACGCGGTGAATGTCGATCTTACCCGTCAACTCACCCTAGGCGACTACAGCGCCGAAGTGAAAACTGGGGTAAAAGTGAGCCGACGCGATAAAACTAATCGGGAAGATATTTGGATATACAGTGACTTAGGCGATCAAGGTGTGAGTGATGATGCCCTGCTGCTGAGCCAATATGCGGGCAATGAACTCGACTATAGCTTAGGCCGCTTCGGTACTGGTATTAATTCAACCCCAGTGTGGGAGCTCGTCAATAGCCTCGATGCGGAGAATAATCTCGATGACGTTGAGTCCACCATTAACGATTTTGATATTACTGAAGATATTAATGCCGCCTACCTGATGGGGCATATGGATATTGGTAAGCTGCGGATACTCACAGGACTGCGTTTCGAGCAAAATCAATGGGACTCTAGCGGCTCTGGCTATGATGGCGCCAAAGACGAATTTATCGATATCAATCATTCTAGCGATGAAGATCATTGGCTGCCCGCGCTGCACCTAACCTATCGTTATACCGACAATACCGTGCTGCGTGCCGCGTGGACCAACACCTTAGTGCGCCCGACGTTCGGCCAATTAGCGCCGGGGTATTTGCTCGAAGAAGATGATGGCGATATTGATTTAACCTTTGGTAATCCAAAACTTAAGTCACTTGAATCAATGAATGTTGACTTAAGCCTCGAACACTATTTCGGCAATATAGGATTAATTTCGGCGGGGCTTTTCTATAAAGATATCGAGAACTTTATTTATCAAGCCGATTTAGCCGGCCTCGGTGACTATGCGGATGCCCACAGCGCCGTGACTTTTGTGAATGGTGACAGCGCCGACATCTACGGACTGGAGCTCAGTTATGTGCAGGAGTTTCACTTTTTACCCGAGCCATTTAATGCCTTGGTGCTCAACTCTAACCTTACCTACACGGATTCCAGTGCCAACATCAGTTGGATTGAGGATGGCCAATTACTGAGCCGCGATATCCCGATGCCAAGTCAATCGGATCTGACCGCCAACCTGTCACTGGGATACGAAAATAGCTACGCCAGTGTCTGGTTATCGGCGGCCTATAAATCTGAATATTTACAGGAAGTCACTGAGCTAAGCGATGAACGCTTTGATCTCTATGAAGACAATCATCTGCAATGGGATTTTGTCGCAAAAGCCCATTTGACCAGCAGTTTAACCTTATATTTCAAAGGGGTAAACCTAACGGATGAGCCCTACTATAGCTACACGGGTAACAGCGCCTATAACGCCCAATACGAAGCCTATGGCCGCACCTTCCAATTAGGCCTGCAGTATACCAACTACTAATACTCTATTGATAAAAGAAGAAAACAATGACGAAACCTTTAATTTATTTCCGTGAACATTACGGATCGATTATTCGAAAAATCACCTTAACACTATTCGGTGTGATGGGCATTCACGCTAGCAGCTTAGCGCAGACGCCCTACTTGACCGCCGCCAATAAGGGCAGTCAAGCCCAGCCCTTAGTCTTTGGCGCCAATAGGAATTCGACACCCGAAGCCCCAGCTTGGCTCTGGGTCAGTGAAAAACAAGGACTGATGTTGCAAACCCTGCCAACAGCCGACAATACGCCAATGCCTGCGGCCACAACCTTAGTCAAAGGCGAGTTTGAGCTGTTAGCCTTTAGCGATCCTTACGCCTTAACACTCGATCGCCGCGCCGATCGCATTCGGCCTATCATGATCAAACAAATAGAAGGTAAGGTCGCGACCAATGTGTTGCCACTGCTACCAATGGCTTCGTTTGAAATCAATTGGATCTGTATTCAGCCAAGGCCGCAGGATGGCAATATTTACGCCTGGTTTGGTAGTGAAGATGGCTATAGCGAGCAGTGGTTATTAGGCGATGCGGGTCACTTTGTCCCTAAAAAAATGCGCCGCCAAGCGATTCCCGTCAACAGCACTAGCTGCGCTATTGATGGCGATACCTTATTCGTCAGCGAAGGCGAAGCCGGTGTTTGGCAATTCGATGCCAGCCCCTTTGCCGACAACAGTGCCAAGTTGATGTTAGCCTCGCCTGATAATGATATCGCGGGCATGCAGGTAATTAATGGCAAGTTACTGTTAAGCAATAAAAAAGGTCAAATAACGTTAGATAAACAAGCGATTGCAAACTACGACTTAGGGAAGGTACAAGGGTTAAGTGGTTATCTAAGCGGAACTGACACCTACAGGGCAATTCAACTTGCCCTCTATGATGATAAAACCGACCAGTATTTATTTACCCAAGCAGCGTTGCCTCCGGCTCTGAGTAAAGCAAGTAGCAAGCCCAGCGATAATATCATCGAAATCTCTGCTTGGGTTGAAAGCGCATCCTCGGACAGACCCGGCGATACCATGGATGACCCCGCAATTTGGGTGCATCCAACTCAACCGGAAAAAAGCCTAGTGCTTGGCACCAACAAACGCTGGGGACTCTTGAGCTTCAATATGCGCGGCGAGCAAGTGCAAGCCCTGCCATCGGGGCGCATAAATAACGTTGATCTACGCCAGCAAGTGCCATTAGGCGGTAAAAAGCGCGATATCGCCGTTGCCACCCTAAGGGATAACGACAGCCTCGCCTTCTATGAAATCGACGCTCATGGCAAGATCAGCGAGTATCCTAACCAAGCCACAGACCTAGTCGATATTTATGGCATGTGTTTGTATCAGGATGCCGACAATCTCTATGTGTTTGCCAATGAAAAGTCCGGCCGCATCGCCCAATACCGCGTCGATTGGCAGAATAGCGCTCCAAGTATCAAGTTAGTGCGTAATATCCATACCCCCAGCCAAGTCGAAGGTTGTGTTGCCGATGAAACGCAACATGCTCTGTTTATCGGTGAAGAGGACCAAGGCATTTGGCGCTTTAATGCCAAGGCGAATGGCGGTACTCAAGGCGAGCTAATCATCAAAGCTGAAGGGGATTTAGTGGCCGATGTTGAAGGTATAGCACTCTACTTAGGCGCTCAAATCCAAGGTAAAAAACAGGATCTGCTGGTGGTCTCAAGCCAAGGCAATAATAGTTATATCTTGTATCAGGCCCAACCGCCCTATGCCCAAGTAGGCCGTTTTAGGATCGGGATGAATTTTAACGGTGTTGAAAATGGCCGCGAAACCAGTATCGACGCCAGCAGCGAGACCGATGGCCTTGCCGTGACCCACTTAAGCGTTGGCAAAGGTGCTTGGCAGCAGGGAATGCTGGTGGTACAGGATGGACACAACCATTTACCCGATAATAACCAATCCTTTAAATGGTTACCTTGGAGTAGCATTGTTGAAAAAATCTCGCTGAAATAGCGATGATACTTGCTCTGCTGTAACTCACCATGGAGCCACTAAACCGAGTCCTTTGGACTCGGTTTAGGGTTATCACATTTCAACAGGTGGCCAACATTAATTGATGCGCTTTGCATTGAAACACCCTAGGCAATCTGAAACTCGTATCTTCAGGTAGCTTGGGTATATTCTTTAGACTGTTGTTTGTGACTCGCATCTTTTGCCTGAAATCGCTATACTGCGCGGCCAAATTATCTTGGCCAAGACTTTGCTGATATCAGCATCATTGTTGCACGGCATTTGTAGCAACACAGCCGGTTTAAGCCTTTTATTAAGACGTTACCCCTAGGACATACCCTTGATCTCTACCGCAAATATCACCATGCAATTCGGCCCCGAGCCATTATTTGAAAATATCTCGGCAAAATTTGGCAACGGCAACCGTTATGGTTTGATTGGCGCTAACGGCTGCGGCAAATCCACCTTTATGAAAATCTTAAGTGGTGCCCTCGCCCCAACATCGGGCAATGTGTCCATCACGCCGGGATTAAAGGTCGGCACCCTAAGCCAAGATCAATTCGCCTTTGAGCAATACACGGTTATCGATGCGGTGATCATGGGTGATACCCAGCTGTGGAAAATCAAGCAAGAGCGTGACGCCATTTACGCCAAGCCAGATATGAGCGAAGAAGATGGTATGCGCGTAGGCGACTTGGAGAGTGAATTTGCCGAAATGGATGGTTACAGCGCCGAGAGCCGCGCTGGCGAAATCCTCATCGAAGCGGGTATCGAAGAGTCTTTCCACTACGGTCCGATGTCTCAGGTCGCGCCCGGCTGGAAACTGCGGGTGTTATTAGCCCAAGCACTGTTTGCTAACCCTGATATCTTGCTGCTCGACGAACCCACCAACAACTTGGATATTCATACCATTAGTTGGCTTGAAACTGAGCTGAATAAACGCAAGTGCACCATGATCATCATCTCCCACGATAGGCATTTCCTGAATGCAGTGTGTACCCATATGGCGGATATCGATTACGGCGAACTGCGTATTTATCCCGGCAACTACGACTACTTTTTAGCGCAATCAGCGTTATTGCGTGAACAACTCTTAGCCGGCAATGCCAAAAAGAGCGCCGAGATTGAAGAATTACAGGACTTCGTTAACCGCTTTGGTGCCAACGCTTCTAAAGCGAAACAAGCCAGCTCGCGCGCTAAACGCATGGACAAAATTAAACTAGATGAAGTGAAATCCTCCAGCCGAATTACCCCATCGATTCGTTTCGCTGCTGGCAAAAAAATGCATCGCCAAGCCTTAGTGCTGGAAAATCTTGGCCATGGCTTTGATGGCGAAAACTTATTCGAAGGTGGTGATTTAATTCTCGAAGCTGGCGCAAAACTGGCAATTATTGGCGAGAACGGTGTGGGTAAAACCACCCTATTACGCTGTTTAGTCAATGAATTAATCCATAATGAAGGCACGATTAAGTGGTCCGAAAATGCCTCTATCGGCTATTGCCCACAGGACAGCACCAGCGATTTCGATAATGACTTGAGTATTATTGAATGGATGGATCAATGGCGCCAACCCAAACATAACGATTTGATGGTACGCGCCATGTTAGGTCGTTTGCTGTTTACAGAAGATGATGCTAATAAAAAGGCTAAAAACTGCTCCGGCGGAGAGAAAAACCGGTTAATTTTCGGCAAGTTAATGATGCAAGACATCAACGTCATCATTATGGACGAACCAACTAACCATATGGATATGGAAGCAATTGAAGCGCTCAATAATGCCCTCAAAGATTTTGAAGGCACGTTGATTTTTGTCAGCCATGACCGTGAGTTTGTTTCTTCGTTAGCGACTCGCATTATTGATATTCGTGATAGAAAACTGGTGAATTTCCAAGGAACATTTGATGAGTATCTGGCAAACCTTGCCAGTGCGTAGCCCTGCGGGTACTAGGTGATAAGCCTTTTTAAAGGCTTTATCCTTTGCCAATAAAATTGCCCAATAAAAAAGACGCTTCACTCTACTCGAGATAAGCGTCTTTTTATATCACCCTTTTATATCACCCAGTGACTGACGACCTCATTCCGTTTTCGCTTCAACCAAAGCCGCTAATTGTTGTAATGATTCCTGCCAACCAAGGTAACACATCTCCTCAGGAATAATCGCAGGAATGCCCTCCTGCACTATCTGCAAGCTGGTACCACAGGCTACCTCAGCAAGTTCAATAGTCACCTGCATCACCCCAGGTAGATTAGCATCATCAAATTGGCCGGTATGGCGGATAAGTTTATTAGGGATTAGCTCGGTATAAGTTACCTTAAAAGAATGACTGACCCAGTCGCAAATTGGGTAAAGCTCATGGAATACCCTGCACCGACAGCCAACTCAAACTCATGAATTGTCCCAACAAAGCCGTAAGGCGGTAATCAGCGCGCTAACGCAGCTTTATCGGTAAAGGCCTTATAGACTAACGCCGCTGGCGCACGCAGCACCCGATGTAACCTCACTGTACCTGTGTTATCCGACATATGCTTATCCTTCCAATTGCTTATGGGTTAATGGTGTTCTTAAAGATAGCGCAATAATCCATTCGTTATCACCTTAGCAAGAATATTAACTGTAATATCAGCTTGAGATGGTTGGTTCGACGCGGCGATGCTTAAATTGCATTAAGTGCAATGACTTAGCATCAGAGTTCGATTGCTGTTGGGCAATATCGAGCCGTTCTGCCGCGCGATAAAATTCTAGATTTGTGTTTTGAGAAGTTTCACTCGTTTGTACTTTATACTGAGCGATAAAACTCAAAAGTCCCGACTCATTCACCACATTTTTAGGCAATGGGGTTTTAAAGCTTACCTCATCACTAAAAACGACAACTGAATGGAGTCCCTCGACGAACCCTAAGCAGTGGGCAACCGCTAAACAATGTTTATAGTTTTGATGTAGCGGATTTTTAAAGCGGGTTTGTTTAGTAAAAATTTTCTGCGTCCAAAGAGCTTGCTTCTCTCCCCCAAATATCCAGCCGGAGTAATTTTTAACTTCAAGAACAAAAACGCCAAAATGAGTCAATAAGACTAAATCAACCTCTGTCAAAGAGGGTGTGCCTTCACTCATCTCATCCATAGGTAAAATTAAATTGCGATAAAGTCGATAGTCTTCACCTTTTAGTCCTTGCTTGAGCAAGTTGGCGACCCGCTTTTCCCCCTGTTGGCCTAACCTTTCGGCTCGGTATCGTCTTAGCGTTGGCCGAAATAGCCATATGGCTACCATCAACACAATCATAAAAACAGGAATACTCAGAAGAATAGATAGCGCCTCTAGTATTGAAGAAATAGGGGAAATCGCGCTTGGAGTGGGCGTATGTTTAGGTGTTATCTCGGTAGGGATCAGATTGGGTTTCTGCTCCGGCGTATTAAGACGAGCAGTGAATTGCGTTTTAGGATGGTGAGTGAGGGATTTTATGCCATTGGCTACGGGTTGCTGACAACGCTCATCGAATCTTGCTTTGAGCTCCTGATAACGCGGCGTGGTTGGATGCCAATCCTGCATCTCACTTTGGATGAGGATACAAATCGCTTCAAAGTCTTGTTTCTCCAAAGCCCAAAGCGAGGAGGAATATAAGCAGAGCAAAATAACGTTTAGCCCAAAAACCCAACGCTTAAAAAATAGCGGGGAAAGCTTTCTCACCTTTATGCATCCATTCATGCTTATACGACTCCATGGTGTAATCATCTCTAACAACTGCTTATAAGCAATTGAATATAAATCATCAAAATAGTACTTGATATAACCAAATTCTCTAAGCAGTTAAGTTCAGCCTGAGACTTATCATACGCATGAACCTCTCAAGATAAAAATCTATTGAAATCACTGTTTCTGCGCCGCATTTTTTCAAGCTTGGCTTACACTCTAAATGAATGAAATAAACTCTCACTTAATTAAATTAGGCTATTGGATAGGGCATTTCGCAAAATGAAGCCTCAACTTAACCAATAAGCAATGACGATGGTGCTTGCCTATGAGTCTTGAAGAATCATTAGAACAATTAAAACGTCAGTACTTACATGCCTTGCCAGATAAAAAGAAACAAATCATTACGTTGTGGATCTCTCTGCGGAAAAACTGGCAAGGCTATATGCTGTCGGCTGTCTATCGGGAGATACACAATTTAAAAGGTTCCAGTGAAACCTTTGGCTTGACAGAGACTAAAGATATCGTCGATAAATTGGAGTTGCAGCTAAAAAAACTACTCGATGCTCCCACACCAACTCTAAACCTAATCAAGAGCTTAGATACGCTTTTCCATCAGTTACTCCAAAATAATCAACACTATTTGCCAGCGGCCCCTGTGGTTGAAGCGCAAATGCAACAAAGTCCTTACAAGCCCTCAAAGGCTCGTCACGAATACAGTATTGCCATCATCGAAGATGACAACAATGTCGGGGCTATGATCACTAAGCAGCTACACGAGTTTGGCTTTAATGTGCAACATTTTTTAAATTTTACCGATTTTACCAAGGTGCAATATACCAGCCCATTTGACTTAATTTTATTAGATCTTATCTTGCCAGATTATACGGAAGATGCGTTATTTGAAGCGGCCTGCGAATTTGAAAAAAACAATACTCGAGTATTTGTGCTGTCTTCCCGTAGCGATTTTGATATGCGTTTACTGGCCATTCGCGCCAATGTCAGTGAATATTTTGTCAAACCTGCAGAAACGACCCTATTGGTCCGTAAAATTCATCAATGGCTTAAAATGTCCGATAAGCCTCCCCTTAAAGTACTATTAGTCGATGATCAGCAATCTATGGTGGACTATTTTTCGAGCTTGTTACGTAGCCATGGCTTAATGGTCAAAGGTATGACTAAACCCGAGAAAGTCATACCCACCCTCGAGCAATTTGAACCGGATTTATTTATCTTTGATCTCTATATGCCGGAGGTGAATGGGTTAGAACTGGCAAGAATGATCCGTCAGCTGGATAAATATACTTCAAGTCCTATTTTGGTGTTGAGCTCCGATGACACCATGCAGAATAAAGTCAGCATTATTCAGGCAGGTTCTGATGATCTTATTTCGAAACAAACAGCACCCAATTTATTTGTCACCCAAGTTATTTCCCGTGCGCAACGTGGCCATGATATTCGCAGTTCAGCCAGCCGAGACAGTTTAACGGGCTTGCTAAATCACACCCAAATTCTTGTTGCTGCTCGCCATTGTATTAATTTAGCTAAGCGAGCAAATTCTAGTGTGTGCATTGCAATGCTTGACTTAGATCACTTTAAACAAGTGAATGATACTTATGGACATTCTGGAGGTGACAAAGTCCTATTAGCCTTTGCGCACCTGTTACAACAGTCCCTACGCGCTGCCGATTTTATGGGACGTTATGGTGGAGAAGAATTTATGCTGGTGATACCAGATATGCCACCACCACTGGCCATTGCCAAAGTGAATGCGATTCGCGAGAGTTTTAGTAATATTGTGTTTGTTGAAGAAGGTGCTGAATTTAAAGTCACATTGAGTGGCGGTTTGGCATTTTCAACCGAATGTCATGAATTCCAAGAGTGTTTATTATTGGCAGATAAAAATCTGTATGAAGCCAAACGAACTGGACGAAACCGCATAATCAATACCTTAGTCAAATAGCACAACCATATATCCAAATACACTTTTTTCGTTAATCGCGGTTTACGGATGCCAAATATTGGAGCAGTTTATCCCCTAATTGGGGGAGTTCTACCACATGGTGAATAGCACCACGTTTGATTGCCTCCTTGGGCATGCCAAATACCACACAACTCTGTTCACCCTGGGCAAAGGTTTTTCCGCCTTGCATGTCAATCGCTTTTATACCATCGGCACCATCTTTACCCATGCCAGTTAAGATCACTGCCGTCGCATTTTCACCAGCATATTGAGCCACTGAATGAAATAACACATCCACAGATGGCCTGTGCCCACTGACTTTATCACCTTGGCTAAGCTTTACTTTGAAACTTCCCCCGACTTTGATGATTTCAAGGTGTTGATCTCCTGGCGCGACGTAGGCATGACAAGGTAATAAACGCTCTCCGTCTTCCGCTTGTTTTACATTAAAGCGAGTGAGTTTGTTTAGCCGATCCGCAAACGTGCGGGTAAACCCAGCGGGCATATGTTGGGTGATCACAATGGGCGGCATGACTGCAGGGAACTGTTTTAAAAGAGATAAAATCGCCTCCGTGCCACCAGTAGAAGCCCCAATAGCCACTAGCTGGGTATTTACAGTTCGCTGACTTAATGCAGGCTTGATACTTGAGTTAACGGGTGTAGAAGTGGATGGCTGTGCTTTAAGCAGTTTTGCATTTGCCGCAGATTTAATTTTTTCAAGGATTAAATCCTGATATTCATTAAATCCCTGTGGCGAGTCTAGCTTAGGCTTGGGAATAAAATCCACGGCACCTAACGCTAACGCGTTGAACGTCGCGTCCGCGCCCTCTTCCGTTAAGGCCGAAATCATCACCACTGCCGTCGGCCTTGCTTTCATTAACCGATCTAAAAAAGTAAGTCCATCGACCTTTGGCATTTCAATATCCAAGGTGATGACATCGGGGCGAAATTGATTAACCATATCCTTGGCCATATAAGCATCTGCCGCCATCCCAACAAGAGATAACTCAGGATCGGATTCGATCATCTTACCCAATAAACTGCGGATTAATGTGGAATCGTCTACCACTAAGACCTTTATTGCCATCTGCTATTCACCAAAAAGTTCTACATCTCCACCACTTGGGAGATTTTTGATCCGTAAGCGGTACTCACTTTCCCTGTCCATGATGGTGCTATTATGTATTGCTTTGATTTTCCTAACTTTCACTAATCCCGTTTCAGGGAAAAAATATACTTTTCGCGGATATATATCGAGTAAATCCGCAGCGATCACCGGTATTTGCTCCATCTTTAAATAATCCAGCACAAACTCAGCATTACGTTCTCCAACATTCTGAACAGTTAACCCCCTTAATACATTTCCGCCACCGAATACTTTTGCCTCCAAAGCATTTCTACGCGCCCCTAATTTGAGAACATGGTTAATCAGTAATTCCATTGCAAACACCCCATAACGCGCTGACTCGGTCATCATGTTGGGTGCAGTAACATTATCACTAGGCAATAAAAAATGATTCATTCCACCAATTTTCAAGACGGGATCATAGAGGCATACCGCCACACAAGAACCTAGTACTGTGACTATCATAGTATTTTCGCGGGTAGCAAAATACTCGCCTGGTAAAATTTTGACCGCGGAGCGCTCAAAGTGACGATCGTAATACCGATTTGGCTCATTAAGCGCAAACTCAAGACTTGGTTTTGCCACTAGCGTTCCTTTTTGTTGGCTTATAGGTCGTTCGTCCGCACGGTGTCACTATGTCGGGGAACATAGCAAAGTTTTCAGAATGACCTGCGATATAAAGTCCGGTGGACGTCAAGGTCGACATCATATGTTTGAGGATGACTTCCTGTGTCACTCTATCAAAATAAATCATGACGTTACGGCAGAAAATCACATCAACCGGTGTTGAAATAGGCCAAGACTGATCAAGCAAATTTATCCGTGTAAATTGCAACATTTGCCTCAACTCAGGTATGACACGCACATTACCTTGCTGAGCACCAATCCCTCTATGGAAAAAGTGTTTTTTACGTATATCACTGACGGCACTGAGTCTATCTATTGGATAAATTCCCTTTTCAGCCTTACTCAGAACAACTGAGTCAATATCAGAGGCAATAATTTCTATTGGGGTTTGAAACGTACCAAAGTGTTCAGCAACTGACATTGCAATCGAATAGGGTTCTTCACCGGTACTACTTGCCGCACACCAAATACGTCGTGTTTGAGGGTGTGTCTGCAAATATTGTTTGAGAATATCGAAATGATGATGTTCCCGAAAAAACGCCGTTTGATTTGTCGTCAGCGCATTAATAAACTCCTGATGCTCGCTTTCGCACTCTGCCAAATAGGTAAAGTATTCGCTAAAGCCAGCTAATTTTAACTGACGGATCCGCCGAACTAATCGGCTGTAAACCAAAGCATCCTTGCTGTCGGCTAACTTTATCCCCGCTAAACGATAAAGGGTCGTTCGTGCATGATTAAAATGTGCTGGAGTATAATTAAATTCGCGTTCCATCGATTTAAGTTTACTCAATCAAAATTCTTCCCATTCATCTTGATCTGCTTTATTCAGCCTAGGCGTCATCGCTTTAGGTTTGGTGGTTACCCGAGCTAATGTCGGTATTTTTGGGGGGATTTTTTTAAGCTCTGTGGTATGTCGAACGGCTCTCGTTTCCTCATCCACTTTGAAATTTGCCACACTATCTGCCAGTTGCTGCGCTTGAGATTGCATACTTTCAGCGGCCGCAGCGGCTTCTTCAACAAGAGCCGCATTTTGTTGTGTCATTTCATCCATTTGCACAACGGCTTTACCAATCTCATCAATACCAATCGCTTGCTCATTAGACGCGGAAGCTATTTCCGCCATAATGTCGTTTACTCGCTTGATTGCAATGACAATTTCCTTCATGGTGTCGCCGGATTTTCCAACCAAATTATTACCACTCTCAATTTTACTGACTGAATCAGAGATCAATGCCTTGATATCTTTCGCAGCATTTGCAGAACGTTGAGCTAAGCTTCGAACTTCTGAAGCCACTACGGCAAAACCTCGCCCCTGCTCACCAGCTCTTGCGGCCTCAACCGCTGCATTAAGCGCTAATATATTGGTTTGGAAAGCAATACCATCAATTACACCTATAATATCGGCAATTTTTCGTGCCGATTCATTAATAGACGCCATGGTTTGCACAACCTGTTGGATAAGCTCGCCTCCATCTTCAGCCACATCCGCCGCTTTCGATGCTAAGGCATTGGCTTGGCTTGCATTATCGGCATTTAATTTCACCGTTCCCGTTAACTCTTCCATGCTTGCGGATGTTTCTTCGAGGCTGGATGCTTGCTCCTCAGTACGACTGGATAAGTCAGCATTGCCTTGGGCGATTTCTGAAGATGCGGTGTTGATGGTGTCAGCCGCTTTTTGAATATCTCGTATCATGTAGGAAAGCTTTTCAGCGGTTTGATTTGAATAATTTTTCAAATCGTTGAAGGTACCTTCATACTCGTTATAGATTCGGGTTGTCAGATCCCCTTCAGCCATGGCCATTAGTACTCGTGCGACATCCTGTAGTCCCCGATCTGAGGTTTCAATCAAGGAGTTAAGGCTATTAGCAAGCATCAAGAAAAAGCCCTGTTTACCATGACTATCAACACGTTGGGAGAAATCACCCCCCGCAGCAGCTGCCACAATCCGCGAAATCTCTTGCTCAACTTGGACTTCTTCAGTTCGGTCAAGCCATTCAACAACCGAGCCTAATCGCTCACCAGACGTTGAGATAATCGGACTGGCGGTTAAACGGAAATGACAACTGGCCACTTGGATCTGCGACTCATATTTGCGATCGAGTTTGTCAAGCAAGCTGGCTTGATGCGCTGGATTCCGATGGAAAATATCCATAGAACTGCCGAGGATTTTGTCCACCGAAAAATGGGGTAAAACCTGGCGAATTTCACTTTCGGAGCGGCGTAACATGGCTTCAACCGAGCGATTCATATAAATAATGGTTCGATTAGCATCAGCAATCATCACATTAGTACTGGTATTGTTTAGTGCTTCTAATATCCGCTGCGTTGCACGCTCAGCATCAATGCTTTCAGTGCGATCAATCCACTCAACTCCAGTGCCTAAATGTTTATTATCACGTGAAATAATCGGCGTTAAAATTAATTTAAAAATACGCTTACCAATACTTATTTGTGCCGTGTGCGATTGCGTTAATCTTTCTAACATATTGCGCTGATGGGCAGGATTCACATGGAAGATATCGATATTACTGCCAATAACCCTAGCAACCGAAAATTGGGGTAACTGTTTACGGATATCGGCCTCAGCCTCTGACAACATATTCAGTACGGCCTTATTGGCATAAATGATATTACGATCGCTATCTGCAATCATAAAATTATTACGACTATTATCGAGCAACTGGAAATAACGTTGACGCTCTTCATCTTGCTGTTGGCGCTCTTCGGTATTACCGAATATATCTAAGATTCCCATAGTGTTTACTCCTGCTCAGAAAGACTGTTTGTTTCCATTAGCCCCAAGTCATCACTGCTGATAAGAGCTTGAATATTTACTAAAATAACCATTTTTTCATCGACGGTTGCGAGCCCTTTGAGGTAACGGCTATCAAAGGCGGCGCCAAATTCCGGTGCAGGTAAAATGGCCTCACTCGACAGTTTAATCACATCGGAAACGGCATCGACCACAATGCCGACAATGCGGTCACAAACATTGAGCATGATCACTATCGTGAACTCATCATAAGTGACGGTACCCACGTTAAATTTCATTCGTAAATCGACAATGGGTACGATGTCGCCACGCAAATTAAGCACCCCTTTAATAAAACTGGGGGCATTAGCAATTTTAGTGACAGGCTCGTAACCTCTTATTTCTTTTACCGACATAATATCCAATGCGTAGTGTTCTTCACCCAGCACAAAACTTAGAAACTCGACTTCATCATGGGCGCTAAAT
Source organism: Shewanella cutis (assembly GCF_022410515.1). Taxonomy (GTDB): domain Bacteria; phylum Pseudomonadota; class Gammaproteobacteria; order Enterobacterales; family Shewanellaceae; genus Shewanella; species Shewanella cutis. The sequence goes on from NZ_JACSDI010000002.1 coordinate 115,348, forward strand.
TCGGGTTTAGGGGCTAGCGATGCGCGGCTATCCATTAGCATATCCTCAATTAATTCTTAATTTGCTGTGCCAGTGATTCCACATCGAGAATTAAAGCGACACTACCATCACCCATGATGGTGGCTCCTGAGACACCAGGGATCCGACGATAATGTTTTTCAAGACTTTTAATCACAACTTGCTGTTGACCAACCAATGCATCAACACACAATCCAAAACGCTTATTATTGCTTTCAAGGAGCACCACAATGCCCTCTTCGGGACACTTAGCGAAAGGGGTAATTTCCATCAATTGATGAAGGTTTAATAGGGGTAAATATTCTTCCCTGACGCGGATTAAACGTTCTTGAACCAAGTACTTTAATTGTTCAGTATGTGGTTGTATTGATTCAATAATATGAACTAACGGTAGAATATAGATTTGATTGCCTACACTCACGCTCATACCATCAACAATGGCTAAGGTCAGTGGCAATTGGATTTCGAAAGTGGCGCCCTGACCCGCCACAGAATCGATATCGATGCGTCCCCCAAGAGCCTCAATATTTCTACGCACTACATCCATACCTACGCCTCGGCCTGAAACATCGGTAATTTCCTGCGCTGTTGAAAACCCAGCAGCAAAAATCAATTGCCAAATCTGTTTATCCGGCATGTTATCCGTGACTGACATATTATTTTCGCGGGCTTTTTGTATGATCTTCTCACGATGCAAACCAGCACCATCATCGTGTACCGCAATAACAATGTTACCTCCCCGCTGACTTGCCCGAAGCGATAATTCAGCAATTTCTGCTTTGCCCAACAAGCGCCTTACTTCAGGTTTTTCAATGCCATGATCTAAACTATTGCGCACGAGGTGAGTGAGAGGATCGACCAACTTTTCAATCATGCCCTTGTCGATTTCAGTGTTGCCCCCTTCAATCACTAGGTTGACATTTTTACCAAGCTGATCGGATAAATCCCTGACTAATCGATGGAACCGATTAAATACAAAGGATACTGGCAACATTCGGACCGACATCACGGCCTCTTGCATCTCCCGCGTGTTTCGCTCAAGTTCCACCAATGCAGTCTTCAGCCTTTCTCCCAATTCGCCAGATATCTCATTACCAATCAGCGTTAACATCGATTGGGTGATCACCAACTCACCGGCAAGATTCACTAAAGTATCGATTTTGGACGTTTCCACTCTTAAAGTGGCATCTTGAGTAGATGTGTTAACTTTCTTCGTTGCCGCTGTTGGAGTCGATTTTGCACCTGAAGCCACGGATTTATTTAACACTGGGGCAGGATCAACGGGATCTGCAGGTGCAACTTTTGTAGACTCAGCAGTATTGCCTGTATAGCGAGGTATTTTTGGAGCAGACGGACTATTAATAGGCTTAGTAAGGGGCTCAATTACGGCTATTGCCTTGTTAGCTTGAATATGCACCAACGCATCAATTTCACTGTCAACGCTTTCGGGTGTAAGGGATTCAAAGAAGCCAAAACCGAGGTCATCATCAGGTTCAGTGTTTGTGACTAGCTGACTATCCAAAAGCGTTTTATTAATATCTTCAACACTGATTTCTTTAGCGGTAAAGGCTTCATCAAAAAAGCCAAAATCTTGATTCTCAATCGCTAAGGTTAACTCAACATCATCTTCAAAGAAGCCAAAACCGATATCATTCTGATGACTCACATCGGAAACAACCACCGAAGTTTGTGTTATTTCTGTTTTAGTCGATGTGACGGGAATGACTTCAGGGCTAGCGCTCAAAAAAGGGTCGCCATTTAATGCGGCTACTAGCTGATTTTTTGCAAATTCAACTTGTTGCCAATCAATTGGCTCCTCTTCACGATAAAGGCTAAGAATATGGGAAAGGGTATCAACCGTCTTCAAGAGTAAATCAATGATCCCAGAAGATAACTCAAATGTCCCCTTTCTGACTTTATCGAGCAGGTTTTCCATCACATGGGTCACACTGGATAAAGCTGTAAAGCCAAAAATACCGCTCCCCCCCTTAATGGAATGCGCAGCACGAAAAATGGTGTTTAATTCTTCAGGATCTGGCGACTGAAGATTGATAGCAATGAGCAGTTGTTCCATGTTTTCGAGATGCTCATGGCTTTCTTCAAAAAAGACCTGATGGAACTCAGCCATATTAATGGACATAGTGCCCCCGATACCGTCAACCCAGCACTTTGGCTGTGATTGCTAATAATTTTTGTGGGTCAAAGGGCTTAACCATCCATCCCGTAGCGCCAACAGCCTTACCCTGGGCTTTCATATCATCCCCAGCCTCGGTGGTTAGCATAATGATGGGAGTCCGCAAAAATGCTGACATTCCCCGCAATGATTTAATTAAGGTTAATCCATCCATCCGTGGCATATTTTGATCCGTCAAAATGAAATCAAACCGCTGGCTATTACATAAATCGAGAGCTTCTCGGCCATCTTTTGCCAAAGTGACCTGATAGTTCGCTGATTTCAATGTGGCTTCAACCATTTGCCTAATGGCCGCTGAATCATCAACAATTAATATTTTTTTACTCATGCGCTATTCCATGACTACTCTAGTGATATTACCGGGTGAAATTAATTCATAGTGTTTACATAATGTTTTCACAAGTGATATACCTCGACCAGAAAGCTCTGGGTAACATGAAATGGATTTATCAAAACCAACAAACCCTTTCCCACTGTCGGCGACAGTAATCACTAGCTCATTCATATGGTTCCAAGTTATGCACACTTTTACCCAATCATTCGAAGATAACCGCTCTGCATAACTATCCCTTATACTATGGTACAATTCAAAACCTTCAGGATCATTTTTTAGTCTAGAGTCCAATTCAAGGACTCCATGGTCGATAGCGTTGTTAAACAGTTCAGCCACGACAGTAAATACTCTCTGACAAAAGTTAGTAGCAAATCCAAATACACTTAAAAACTGATTCAACGACCCTAAATAATCAGCACTTAACAACATTGAGCCTGAAATCTCCACATCCCAATTAAACTCACCATTAAGATTTGATGCGAGACAATTAAAGTCTCGCGTTTGATTCCATTGATGTAGACGCTTGAAATCAAGTGTGCAAACAGTAATGTCATCAGCAATATTATCACCATAGAAATATTCAGAAAAATGTTCATCCAAAAAAACTGGTAATGCATCTAAATTATCATTAAAAAGTGCATTTAGTCTTACCCTCCCAAATGGACTTCCATCCAATGCTGGTTGTTCGATTAAACCATCACTAAATAAACATGCATATCCTTCACTGGGTAAATCAATAGAAAAAATATCTGCAATAAATGTGTTTGGCGGTAAAATACCAAGGGCCATGTTGGTTGATTTTAATTCCTTGTTGATTACTGCTCGTTCATCTGAATGTTGTTCATCATGACCTAAGTGAAGATAGACAGGTGGCATCCCACCATTCCACACATACAGTTTATTACGAAATAAATCCGCCTCCAGAAGAATACAGGCAACAAACCTATCCTCAGGAAATTCATCAAATACTTTTTCATTGAGTTCATAAATCAATGAAACTAATGAAAAACCTTTTGAAACCATAGCTCTAAAAGTACTGGTCAATAACATGATTGGCATAGCAGCACTTAGTCCGTGACCAGTTGAGTCAGCTAACATGATGAATAAATTACCGTTGGGAGATACCCCATTTAATAAAATATCACCACTAAAATTAGCACTCGCTTGACAAAATGATTTAATAAAATCAAATTGATTATTATCAATGTTGACTAAGTGTTCAAAAATATGGCGGGCTAGTTGCTCTTCCCTTGCTTTTTCATAAAGCATCTTTTCTAGTTCAACACTTTGTTGTTTGACTTTCTTTTGTAGCTTAATACGTGTCAGTAAAATTTCTGCTTTATACCAAAAAACCTCAACATTAATTGGTTTGACAACAAAATCTAAAACCCCCATTTTAAAGCAATCTAAAAATGCCTGCGGCTCTTTCTTATCGTTTATCACTACAACAGGAATTTCTTTACTCAAGGAATTAAGATGATCCAGCAATGTTAAGGCTGTACCATCGGGTTGAAAGTAATTAACTAGAATCAAATCAATTTTATTGAGTGACACTTCAAAAAATGCATCTTCTAGATTATCACAGATAATCACGTTATAACCTTTTCCGTGAATAAAATCACTTATAGACTGACTGGCAACGGCATCATTGTCTACAATCAGAATGAAGTGATTACTTTCTAAGTTGGCTGACATAGATATCACTACTCGATAATATAAATTTTTTGCATATTAGCGATATTTAAAATCTCTTCGGCCTGCCCATGCATTCCCTTTACTGATGTCGATATCCCTCTTTCTTGTGCTCTGCGATGCAATAACACCATCATACCTAAAGCCGAGCTATCAAGGTATAAAACGCGACTAAAATCTAAAATGATATGGTTAACCTCTTTAAGGCTTAATATTTTCTGATAGTCACTAGTAAATGCTTTGTGATAATCAAAATCAAATCGTTCTGGCAAGATAATTGTTTGAATCGTTGACATAACATGATATCCATTTAAAAGAGCTCGATTTCGCCACTCGTTATTTCATTCCTTGATACAGGATTATGTATTTTATTTCGATGATGAAAGATACTTTCAGTGACCTTATCACCGGCAATACCAAACTCCTCATGAGATATCTCAGTGACTTGTTTAAGAGATTCTTTTAAATGGCACAATGACTGATGAGTATGGGAGAGGCTTTGGGAGGTTATATCGCTAAATTGTAAGCCCCTTATGGTGTCTGAAATTGCCGTTTCAAGTTCATGGGCTGCTGAATCTATCCGTGCAATGACCTTAGAATCCTTTTCCGCTTTTAAAATAATTTGCTTCAATGTTATATCAATATCTTTTTTTGCATCAATGATATAACGCATATCCTGCGCGGCAACTTTACTGGCTTGCTGGGTCAATTGTTCAATTTGATTTTGAATAGATCTCAGTTGTTTTTGGATACTTTCACTAAAACCTCCACTGCGATTAGACAGGGCGCGCACTTCATCGGCGACGACAGCAAAGCCTCTGCCGGCCTCGCCTGCACGTGCAGCTTCAATGGCAGCATTTAATGCTAATAAATTTGTCTGAGATGATATTTGGTCAATATCCTGTAAAGCCTTCATGGCTTGAGGCATGGATTCGTAAATGAGATTAACTTTTTCAAGCAGCTCCATCGTTGAGGCAGACATTTCTATGGTCGATTGAATAAAACGCTCTAATATTTTCGAGGTGTTATTCGCAAACTGCTTCATCTGCTCAGAGTGAAATATCTCAGCGTCATCAGTACTTTTCACCAGATCCGAAATAAAGCCAGTTTGTTCAGCCATAAGTCGACCTAAGCCTTCAAATGAATCGCCGAGTAAGTTGACTGCATCTCCCTGAACAGTGAGAACATTGTTGATATTATTTTCACACTCATGGACGGTCGTAATCACCTCTTGGTATAAGTGCTGATGTGTTTGCCAACTAGGATCCGCAAAATTATGTTGTTCTGTTTCAGATGTTCCAGTGCCTAAAGTGAATTGTTGCAGACGAAGAAACAACCAAAACAACATGATTACAACGGCCAGTACCGGGCTAACGATCCCAAAGGTGTTTAAACCAACAAAGTAACCTAGTGCTATTGCAAAAACTGCAATGACGCCATCCATGAATCTCATAAACAGTTCACAATAATTGTTCCGTGTGTAAAAAGTAGTTTGAGATTCAGTTTTTTTCAAACCAATCAAAAAAATTTTACTTTTTATTAACCCAAGTAATCATAATAGTAGTATGCCAAGATTTAACTTGATGATTTACTGGGGTCTGTTGATCTTTTGAGAGTAATTTTTAGACAGCATGGCAAGACGTTATATTTTGCTTCGCCAAAAGTAACCATAACCTCAAGCCATGCCAAGACTTATGCTAACCAATGCTCGCTGTGCAAAGCTATTTCATTTAATGAAAAGCACAGACCATGTTTATGACAAACCTGATCATAGACAAACATTCGAAGGTATTCTTTACCGCCTTAGAATAGGTATCCCTTGGCGTGATTTACCTAAAGTGTTCGGTCATTGGAGCATGGTCTTTAGACGGTTTCATTTATGGTCTAAGAAAGACGTTTTAGCACATTTATTCAAGGCCTTAGCCAACATTGCTGATATAGAATGAGTCTTTATTGATGGCTCGATAGTGCGAGCTTTCCAGCACAGTGCAGGTGCAGCGACGCTAAGTCATGAGAGTATTGGTAAAAGTCGAGGCGGTAATTCAACCAAAATTCACTTAGCCGTCGACAGCGGAGGATTATCGATTTATTTCGAATTATCAGAAGGCCAAAAACACGATATTACACACGCCCCCAGCTTAATTGAGCACCTGAAGCAAGTTGATAGCGTCATTGTAGATAAAAGGTTATGACAGCGATGCTTTTCGTGAACTTATCGCCAATAAAGGCGGGAAATCTGTTATTCCAAGGCGCCACTACAAGAATGCACCTCAAGAAAGCGTCGATTGGTGCTTATATCGGTATCGACATTTAGTGGAGAATGCTTTTGGAAGAATAAAACACTATCGAGAAATATCAACAAGATATGACAAGCTAGCAAGAAATTACGCCAGTATGGTGTCACTGGCGTTTATGTTAATGTGGCTACTGATGCATTGCTGAGCAACATTTGTACAGCAAAGATCAACAGACCCTAATAAACTTAGGCGCCATACTCGAATCAAAACTGTGCAGGCACACTGGTGTAGGTTACACTGGCAACGTCTTCGTCTGGGATGGGATCATTTATGAGTCAACGAACACTACATTCCTTATTTAAACCCACATCCGTTGCCATTATTGGCGCCTCTAACAGCGAGAAACGCGCAGGTAATGTGCTAATGAAAAATCTACTCTCCAGTGGATTTTCTGGGCCCATCATGCCAGTCACACCCAAATACCGCGCAGTGATGGGAGTGCTTGCCTATCCCAATATTGAAGCATTGCCAATAAAACCCGATCTGGCCGTGATTTGTACCCGTGGCAGCCGCGTGCCCGCGATTGTCGAAACGCTCGCCCAATTTGGCTGTAAAGTGGCAATTATTATGGCCTCAGGGATGGCGCAGGAAGTGAATGATGATGGTGTTAGCTTACTGGACTTAGCCATGCAACATGCTAAACGCTATGGTATGCGGATCCTAGGGCCTAATAGTTTAGGGATATTGCTACCGCCACTAGGGCTCAATGCAAGCTTAGCCCATGCCAGTGCCCTGCCTGGCAAAATTGCGTTTGTATCCCAATCAGCCGCGATATGTACCACTGTACTTGATTGGGCGAACAATAAAGGCATCGGATTTTCGTCTTTTATTTCCCTTGGCGATGGCACCGATATTAACTTCGATGAATTGCTCGATTATCTCGGTCGAGATAGCCATACCAGTGCCATTATGTTGTATATCGATTCAGTGAATGAGAAACGTCATTTTCTCTCTGCTGCCCGCGCGGCCTCGCGTAATAAACCCATCTTGGTGATTAAATCGGGGCGTAGCGCCGAAGGTGTTCGTGCCGCAAAACAACATACTGGTGGTGTTGGTGGCAATGATGCCGTCTACGAAGCCGCCTTTAGGCGCGCGGGTATGCTGCGGGTAAATGACTTAATAGAACTTTTTGCGGCGGTCGAAAGCCTTGCCCATTCTAATCCGCTGCAAGGCGAGCGATTAGGCATCATCAGCAATGGTGGCGGCCCTGCAGTATTAGCGGTCGACGAGCTGATCCTGCGTGGGGGGAAATTGGCGGAATTATCCCAAGACACCTTAGCTAAACTTGATGCCGTACTGCCCACAACTTGGTCGAAACAAAACCCCGTCGATATTATCGGTGATGCTAACGCAAGCCGTTATGCCAATGCGCTCACCATTTTAATGGATAGTGAGGAATTAGATGCCATTTTGGTACTGCATTCTCCTTCCGCCTTGGGTGAAAGCGTTGAGATTGCTGATGCTTTAGTGAAAGTCATCCATGCCCACCCTAAAAAGAACCGCCTTAATATTTTAACCAACTGGAGCGGTGAAGACTCGGCTTATCAAGCCCGTAAACGCTTTACTAAGGGCGGGATTTCTACCTATCGCACTCCTGAGGGTGCGGTCGGTGCTTTTATGCATATGGTGGAATACCGCCGCAACCAAAAACTGCTGCAGGAAGTACCACAATCAATTCCTGACAATATTCCTACCGATAGCCAAACTGCGCGGAAATTACTGCAAGCAGCACAGGCTAAAGGTAAAGCAGTACTCGAAACCCATGAAGCCAGCCCCATTTTGCGCGCCTATGGCCTCAATACGATAGACACCTGGTTTGTAAAAGATGCCGATGAAGCCGTTGCCATCGCTAATCAAGCAGGTTATCCCCTCGCGCTCAAAGTACAATCGCCGAATATTTTACATAAATCCGATGTTCACGGGGTGATGCTCAACCTCACCTCGGAGGAAGACATTCGCCATGCCGCCAATGCCATTACCCAGCGGGTACACCAAGCCAATCCCGAAGCGATTATCGAAGGGATGATAGTGCAAAAGATGGCACTGACCGCGGGCGCGCAGGAAATTCGGGTGGCGGTGATCAGCGATCCCGTATTTGGCCCCGCCATTTGTTTAGGTGAAGGCGGTTCAGAGTGGGATCCCACCAAAGATGCAGCCGTAGCCTTACCGCCATTGAATATGGCGCTCGCCCGCTACATGGTGATCCAAGCCTTAAAAACCCATAAGTTAAAGGATAGGCATTTACCACTTGGGCTAGATATGAATGCCCTGTGCGTGATGCTGACGCAAATATCTCACATTATTATCGACTGCCCAGAGATTGCTTCATTGGATCTCAACCCAGTGCTTGCGGCCGGCGAAAATATTACCCTGCTCGATGTGAATATTCGCCTGCACGACGCGAATACCGATAATCCCTCTCGCCTTGCGATTATGCCCTATCCCAAAGAATTAGAAGAATTTGCCGAGCTTAAAAATGGCCTTAAAGTGATGCTGCGCCCTATTCTTCCCGAGGATGAGCCTAAGCATTTAGCCTTTGACAATTCCCTCTCCGATGAGGACAGATATAAGCGCTACTTTGGCGTGCGTTCGAAAATGACCCACGAGGAAATGGCGGTACTGACCCAAATCGATTACGCCCGTGAAATGGCCTTTATCGCCACCGCCAAAGGGCCAGACGGCGATGACATCACCTTAGGCGCGGTTAGAGCTTCCATCGACCCCGATAATACTGAGGCTGAATTTGCCATGGCGGTACGTGGCGATCATCAAGGCATTGGGCTGGGTAAACTGCTGCTCGAAAAACTGATTAAGTATTATCAAGCGAATGACACACCCGTACTCACTGGTTTTACCATGTTTGAAAACCGTAATATGGCAAGCCTTGCTAAGAGCCTAGGGTTTAAGGTGACTTTCGATATGGAAGAACATTTAATCAAAATGCATATGGATCTCAAAAGTAACAGCCCAGTCAATTCGTAATATCTCTAATATGTTACAAAAAATAAGTGCCGCGTATGCGGCACTTATTTATTAGGGACGAGGGCCAAGCAAACTCACATTATTGATCCAGCCAAATCATCACCTGAGCAGGTTCACCATTGCTGCGGCTTGCGCGGTACATTCCTTCGGTATTAAACGGCATTGCAATATTGCCTCGATGGTCAACCGCAATCACTCCGCCTGAACCACCAGCAGTGATAAGACGCTGATTAATCACCTCATCCGCCGCCTGAAGAATCGATTTTTGTTGGTATTTCACCCTAGCGCAAATATCGCCAGCTACTTGGTAACGAATAAAGAACTCGCCGTGCCCCGTGGCTGAGACGGCGCAAACACCATTCTCAGCGAAGGTTCCCGCCCCAATCACGGGCGAATCCCCAATTCGACCAAAACGCTTAGCCGTCATTCCACCAGTGGAGGTTCCCGCTGCTAAGTTACCGTTTTTATCTAAAGCAACTGCGCCAACAGTACCAAATTTATAATCGAGATCGTTCATCTCAATACCCGCTATTTGCTCGGACTTTTGAGCTGCCTGTAGTTTTTGTCTCGCGTCGAGTAACTGCTGATAACGGGCATCGCTATCAAAATGACTATTTGGCACTAAGGTAAACCCTTGGGTCAGCGCAAATTCTTCTGCGCCCGCGCCCGATAACATCACATGCTCGGACTTGTTCATCACGGCTAAGGCTAAATCGATGGGGTTAGCGATATGGCGCACACCCGCAACAGCACCCGCGTTCATGGTTCTACCATCCATGATTGAAGCATCCAGTTCATGGCCGCCATCATAGGTATAAACCGACCCCACGCCTGCATTAAACAATGGGCTATTTTCCAATACATTAATGGCAGTTTGCACAGCAACTAAACTATCGCCTCCCTGTTCGAGTAGCTTTGAGCCTTTATCAACGGCTTCTTTTAGTTTGTCTTTATAGGCTTGGCGCAGCTCAGGCGTGAGATTCGCTTTAGAAATCGTGCCTGCGCCACCGTGGATCGCAATCGCAAAAGGTTTTTCATTAGCGTGGGTATTTTGTGACATAAAAAGTGCACTCGAGAGAATTAAACTAAAGGTAACCAATTTTATTTTCATTATTTACATTCCCTTAAACTGTGACGTCCTTTGTAACCATTTCAATGACTAATTTCAATCATCTCCTTGCCTGTTACGCCTATTCTGGCGACAATAAAGCCACATCACAGGGATTATAAAGTGCAGCGATTCTTGCAAATTACGTCATTATCTTTTCGTCTTCATTTGCTACTTGGCCTGAGTTTGCTGACGTCAGTGTCTTTGGCTGCCGATAACGTTTTAACGCTTTCAGTCAATGGGGTCGACGAAGCCCTAAAGCGTAATATTCTCGCGCACTTAGGTGCGATGCCAGACTCTGAAGTGCAGCGCCGAGCCTTCTTATTTAATGTGGAAGACAATGTCACTACCGCCCTCCAATCCATGGGCTATTACCATGGCGAGGTGGAAGAACAGTTAATCGAAAAGGACAAAGGCCCGTGGGAACTCAAACTTACGGTGAAAGCAGGCGAGCCCGTTAAAATCCAATGGGTCGATATCAATTTTTCAGGCGAAATGCTTGATGATCGGGCCTTCGATAAATGGCTTGCTGAGGTCAATATTAAGCCCGGTGATACACTCAATCACGGTGTGTATTCGGATGTAAAATCCCAGCTCGTTACCCTTGCCCTGGCTCGAGGTTACTTTGATGGCGAATTCACTGAATCGCAGATCAAAATCAATCGCGATTTAAACACTGCCCAAATCAGTCTGCATTTTAACTCGGGCGCGCGTTATCATTTTGGCCAAGTGAGTTTTGAGGGCCATACCTTAGAGCCGGATATCCTCACCAAGCTTATCCCTTTTAAGGAAGATGCCTCCTATTCGACCCGCAGGGTCAGCGCCCTCAATCGTCAGTTATTAGATACTGGCTATTTTTCTAATATTAAAGTGATACCGCAGCTCGATCTGGCGAAGGATAATCAACTACCTGTCAAAGTGGAGCTTACCAATAAAGCCAGCCATTCCATTGAATTAGGTTTGGGTGGCGATATCGGCCAAAGCTCAGATAAAACCTTCGATCCTCGCGTGCGTGTCACTTGGCGAACCCCACAGATCAATAAATATGGCCATTCACAAGAAACCAGTTTGGAGTGGTCACCCGATAGACCTAAGTTTTTGACGACCTATACCATCCCACTCACCCATCCATTAGACGATCAACTTAAGATCCGTTTAGGCTTGCAGCGGGATAAATACGGCGTCACACAGATTTACGAGCCTGAAAATCGCGATTTTCGTAATACTGGACAACTGGAATCGACCAAATATTTACTCGGGCTATTAAGGCAACAACGGCTGGATAATCAATGGCTCATGAGCTATTCCCTCGATGCCATTCGTGAGGAGTACACCCAGTCAGATGTAGATTACAACCCTAGTTTTTATCTGGCGGGGATCAATTTTTCTAAAACGACCCGTGGAGATAACTCCCTCGATCCCAAATCCGGTTATAGACAAACATACAGCCTTGATTATGCGGATCCTTACCTTGGTTCCGAAACACGCCTTGCCCGCTTGCAAGCTAAATTTAAGTGGATCGATACCTTTTTTGATAATCACAGAATCGTGGCGCGAATGGATTTAGCCGCAAACCTTGCCAATGAAAATGATCTGGCCTTAATCCCGCCATCGCTGCGCTACTTTGCGGGTGGCGATCAAACGATTCGCGGTTATGGCTATCAAGAGTTAGGCCCTTATCTGGACTATATCGATGCCGATGGCAACGTCAATCGAGAGGTAATTGGTGGCCGTTACTTAATGGTCGGGAGTGTAGAATATCAATATTACGTGACACCGACTTGGCGGGTCGCCACCTTTGTAGATGCGGGTAACGCCTTTGATAACAATCAATTTGAACCAGTCGTCTCAGTGGGCGGCGGTATTCATTGGATATCTCCCATTGGCCCAATTAAGTTAGATTTAGGGGTAGGTTTGAAAGAGACGGACACTATGGATCGCTCATGGCGCATTCACTTAACCATGGGGACAGAACTATGAGTCAGCCCCCTATTCTTGAGCAAAATAGTCTTGAACAAACCGATCCAGAACAACTGCAAACAAGATCTTCGGACACCCCTTGCGCCGAACCTTGCCAAGCTGCTGCACCGCCAAAAACCTTTACCCAACGTCTATGGCAAATATTTAAACTCTGCACACGGATTATTGTTTACGTTCCCTTAAGCCTCTTGGTCTTAATGGCATTACTGCTAGGGACTGAGATTGGCTCGCGGATAAGTGTTGAGTTAGCAGATAAATTTGTGCCTGATCTGGCATTAACCTACACCTCAGGCACCTTAAATAAAGAACTCACCTTAGCCCACGCCAGTTGGTCAATGGCGGGGATCCAAGTTGAGTTAGAGGATCTGCACTTAGCTTGGCGGCCTACTTGTTTATTGCAAAAACAGTTATGTGTTAATGCCTTAAATGCCAGTAAAGTGGATATCAGCATAGAGACTGATGCCCTAAACGCTGACAATAACACAAACAACATTGAAGTCATCTCCGATGATACGGATGAGCCAACTGAGCTAGTATTACCTTTTGGGATCACACTTGATACGGCGGATTTGAATCACATTAATGTCCGCGTCGATAACATGCGCTTTTCAGCCAATCATATTGCAACCTCAGCCACTTGGTTTGCGAAAGGACTTACTGTTGAACAACTTACTAGTGAAGGCTTAGCGATATTAATCCCAACGGGTGATGAAACCACTACCGCAATAACCGCCCCAACACAGGTCACTCAGACGACAGCAACAACGGAACCTGAAACGGTTAAGCCTGCTACAGAAGCGGTAAAAGAAAATACAACAAACGCGACTGACAAACCGGCAGCGGATAAGTCCCTAGCCTCAGCCCCTTCAACGCCCTCTCAAAGCGATAAAGCAGTGCCAACTGATACGCTCGCTGATGAATGGGCCCTCGCGCATTTACCTCAAGTGTTTATGCCCTTTCCGGTCAATGTTAAAAGTCTTAATTTAGATAACAGCCACTTACAAATTGGCGCACGCGAAGATGTGTTTAGCCATATTGAATTACAAGGGCAATTTGAGCAGTATCAACTGACCTTAGATAAACTGATGCTCACCCACAGCTACGGTGAGCTTTCGGTGATGGGCAAACTTGCCCTCGAGCAGGATTATCCCCTTGCACTCGATATCGAGGCTAACTTGACACAAGTCGCTGAGTTACCAGAGCTCACCCACCAACAACTCAAACTTAAACTAACGGGCAGCGTAGGGCAGCTCAGCCTCCAGGCTTTAGCACAAGGGAATGCCGATTTTAGTCTCGAGGGGCAAATCACCCTCAAGGATCCTGCCCTTACCTATAAGGCAACATTAGAGAAAGCCCGTTTACAATGGCCACTTAACAACCCCGAATATATCGTCAGTGATTTAACCCTCAATAGCCAAGGCTCACTCAATAAACAAGCCGCAACGATTGAAGCCAATGTCATTTCGCCTTTCCATAAAATCTTAGCCATCCGCAGTGAGCTACACCATCAAGATGCCAAGCTTTCGATAAAGCAATTTAGCGCTAAAGGAGAATTAGGTGCAGTTGATGTCGAAGGTGAGCTAGATTACGCCAACGCTATGACTTGGAAAGCCAAGGTATTACTCGATAAGCTGAAATTACAGGAAATCACCTTACCAGAAACCGCGCAGACCAAAGAGTCTGCCCCAAGTAAAGACCCGAAAAATTCGAAAAATAATGCTGCAACGACTGCCACCAGTCTGCCCAATAGCTTGATCTCTGGCCAATTACATACCTCGGGACGCCTACAGGATAACGCGTGGCAAGTCACCCTGACACAGACACAATTATCTGGCACGATGCAGGGATATCCATTTGATATTACTGCCGATGTCAGCATAAACGATAAACTCTATGTTAGTGCAAAAGGGATTAATGCCCAAGTTCTAGGCTCGACCTTAACCTTAGCGGGTGAAACCAATAAAAATTGGAACCTAGCGGGCAAACTGCTCGTGCCAGATTTCGGTCTATGGTTGCCCCAAGCCAGTGGTCAACTACAGGCCGATATCAATGTGACTGGAGATGAAAAACATCCCCAGCTTGAGTTAACCGCCCAACTGGTCGATCTGGTACACCACAATATTAAACTCAGGGAATCAACCTTAAAAGCCTACTATAAGCCTTTGGATTTGCATGAGTTTGCTATATCTCTTAAATCAAAAGCATTACAACTTGGTTCAAAGAGTTTAGATACCGTTACCTTTGGCAGTAAGGGTGATATCCAAAACCAGAAATTGACCTTAAGTGCCACTGGAGATTTAGGGCTCGAGCTTGGCGTGACCAGCCAATACGATATGAAAAAATCCCAACTACTGGCACAAGTGAACAAGATTAACTTAGCCACACCTGTCGGCCGCTGGGAGATAGATAAAGATATCCTTATCGCTTGGGATCAAAATAACACCAAGGGCAGTATTAGCCCCTTCTGTCTAGTCAATCCTAACAGTAGAATTTGCTTAGATAATCAAGTATCACTAGGTCAAAAAGGCGACGCGCAACTCAGTTATGCGGGCAATCTTGGTAAGCTCTTAGTCCCTGTATTGCCAAGCAATATGAACTGGGATGGTAGTTCCTCACTGCTAGCGAACTTTGCCTGGGCCGCAGGACGTAAACCTACCGCGAATGTCGATTTTAATTTTGCGCCAGGTAGTATTAAACTCAAACGCGCTAAAAATCGTGAAGTCACTATCCAATATCAGCAACTTGCTTTAAAGGCTAACTTAGATGGCAAACGCCTACTGTCGTCAATCAGCTTTGACTCTGAGGATGTGGCAAGCTGGCAAAGTGAAATCACCGTGAATGTGACGCCCGACCGTACCCTGTCAGGTTATGCCAATATCAAACAAATAAACCTGCAACCACTGGGCGAATTTTTCCCACAACTCAACACCCTCGAAGGTTTGCTGACCAGCAAATTAAACTTTGCTGGCACCCTTGATGCGCCCGAGGTCTCAGGAAATGTTTCGCTCACTCAAGGTGCACTCGCGCTAACAGCAAACCCGACTCTTATCAATAAAATTGATATGTCGATGGATCTTGGTGGCCAACAAGCTGAACTTAAAGGCCGCTGGATGATGGGCAACGGCTTAGGTCGAATCATCGGAGAAATGCGTTGGCCCCAAGGGCAATTTAGCGGAGAACTCGCCGTCAAAGGTGATAAACTCGCCGTAATCCAACCGCCACTCGCACTGCTTGATATATCTCCGGATCTAACCATTGCCTTTAGCAGCCGACAACTCGAAGTCAAAGGCGTGGTCGATGTGCCCTCAGGCAGTATCAAAATTGTACAACTGGCCGAGGGAGGTGTTGCACTGTCAGAAGATGTGGTGTTCGATGACTCGATTACCGCAACACAACCCAAAGCCAGCCCCTATGCGATTGTGGCAGATCTTAACATCAACGTAGGAAACGACTTAAAAGTGGATGGAATGGGCCTCAAAGGTAAGCTTCAAGGCACGTTAAAACTCCAGCAACAGGCATTTCGTCCACCATTGCTGTTTGGCGATATCAAGGTCAAACAAGGCAGTTATAAGTTTATGGGGCAAACCCTGAAGATCCGCGCAGGTGAAGTCCAATTTGTTGGGCCGATTTCGGTTCCGAACTTAAATATTGAAGCAATCAGGGAAATTAAAAGTGAAGATCTTATCGCCGGTGTGCGAGTGACGGGTACCCCCACTCGTCCAGTGGTAACCCTCTTCTCGAATCCGGCCAAGGAACAAGCCGAAATCTTGTCTTACATTATTAAAGGTAGCGGTTTTAATAGCGGTAACAACGAGCAGAACAATTCATTAATGATGGGGGCAGCACTCGGACTCAGTTCCCAAGTGGGTGGAGGTGGCGCTATCAATAACATCGGCAACACGGCAACGGGGATTATTGAAGAGTTCGGTTTCTCTAACGTACAACTCGACACGAACGATGAAGGCCGCGTGGCGATCAGTGGTTTTATCGGTGATAAGCTGATGGTCAAATATGGTGTGGGTGTATTCAACCCAGGCTATGAAATGACGGTTCGGTATTACCTATTATCCCAACTCTATCTTGAAACAGTGTCCGGAACCTTAGGCCAATCCCTCGATATTTATTACAACTTTAATATCAAGTAATAATGGAGTAACTCGCCATAAACAACAGTTCTGTGCAGGCTGGCTATAGAAGAAGGTCATCGTTTACTTGTAGAAGTCACCCTTGTTGAAGTCATTCGGGTGTTGAGGTTTTACGTTTAGATTTGGTTTGCTCAGGCAGTTCGAGAAACGAAGAATAAAGAGTCGTTAAACGACTAACGATTCTTATGTAGTAGAGCCAATATAAAAGTTTGCTGTAGGCCCTTGAGGCTGAGTTTTGCAGCAAAAACAACAATAAAATATCAATACATCCGAGACTCTCCAAATATCGATTGAAAAGTGTCAACGCTATTTAGGGCGGGTCGCTATCACTGTTTAGTGAAAAAAACAGCCACAAAAAAAGCGCCATATAGGCGCTTTTTCTTCAATTACGACAATTAAGCGTAAACGAAGTCAACGTGTTCAATGATTGGCTTGAACGCGTGACGTTGCATAGCTTGTGCACGAACGCCTACTTCTTTGCCATCTAAAACGATAGTGACTACTGAAGTGTAGAAATCGTCGTTTGCTTGAGCGTTGATGATATCTTTGTGATCAAAAACAATAGAAACTGGCTCTTTGCCTGCGCCGTAAATAACAGCAGGAACTTTACCTGCATGACGTAGGCGGCGGCTCGAACCTTTCCCTATTTCAGTGCGGGTTTGTGCTGGGATAGTGTAAGACATGTGTTTCTCACTTAAATTTAGAGTAAAAAATGTCACCATTTTCGACCAATGGTGACTCATATAAAGCGCGCGCATACTAACACAGTTCCCCAGCAGGCACAACAACGATAAGACTCGGTGTAGATAGGAAACAAGCGGGTTATCGTTATCAATAAACAAAAGTATTTATTAAATTGGAGGACTTGTTTTCGCACTGTTACATAGGCGAAACGCCTTTGATCTGAATCAAAAGACACGCGATTTTGATCACACTTAAACTATTTGATGCCTGTTAAGCTCGGGCAAATTTTGTCAATTCAGTCTTGTAAAACATGCGTCACGAGCTGTATTTATTGCAACAAGAAAATCGACTCTCATGCCAATTAGCCCGTGAACTGGTCTCTCTTATTGACACCGTCCCCTACCAACAAACCACGATAGAGTTAAAATTGTTGGAACTGCTTGCTTGTACCCAACAAAAAAACCGCAGTTTACTCATGTTAATGCAGATTTTTGAATCATCGGCTGTTGAGAGTCAAAGACTAAGACAGTTTAAGTTTTCACAAGGTTTAAATCAGCAGATTAGCGATTGGCAGCAACACCGTGAAATGAATAAGCTCAGGCAAGTTTTTTTGCCACTGCTAAAGCATTATTTACAGGATATTCAAATACTAGAGCTGCAATTTTATCAGCAGCTCACATTACAAACCGAACAAACTACCAGTGCCGCACAGGACCGCAGTCAACGTGCACAAAGCCAGACTTAGGATAGTAGCCCACCCCTCCCAATTTCAGTGATAAAGCAGCATCCCTGATAGTCTTTAGATTCACCCCAGGAATAGCGATATCCATTGCCATGCCTTGCATATGATAACTTTTTTTGGCAACCCCACCGCTCTTGCCTGCCAACATCGCATTGGTTTTTGGGGAACGATAACCAGAAATCACATGGATCTCTTTATCGGTATTTAACGTTGACTTAAGGGTGTAGAGCAAATCGAATAAACGTTTATCCATGGGGGCTGCAACATTTTGGCGGTGATCTCGCAGTAAATGGCTAAAATCGGCCAACACTTCACTCTGGTAATGGCCGTCAACCCAGTAGCTACCGTTGTTATATTCACCTGTATGGCGATTGAAAAGGCTGAGTTCACGCACACCTTTAGTAGAACGGCTAGCTATCGCTTTAGAAGGAATTAAGGAACACAATGCCACACCACCGAGGCCTAATAACAACTGCCTACGGGCAGGACAAAGTAAGGTCACATCATCACCATTTGTTCTTTTTTTGGACACTAAGAACGCAAATTATATTGAATTGCCATCCAGATCAAGTCTTCATCGACAAGCAAAATATTGGATTGCAAAATACTGTAATAGTTCAATCAATTAGAGAGTGTTAAAAATCGTTGCAGAAACCGCATGACTCAGCTCACTCTCTTGCTGATAAATATCATTGCGATATTGCACTTGCCCTGCATCATCGAGCCATACCGTCCAATAAACCACAAATACGGGCAATTTATCGGACAAAGCAAACCATTGGGATTGAGTGGTATCAGTATGCAATTTATCCCAAAGACGTTGATCTTTGACTAAGTGGGTCTTAAACCACAGGGCTAATTCCTCAACATTCTCGACCCTAATACAGCCCGATGATAACGCTCTGTTAGCCTTTTTAAAGAGACTTGGTTCAGAAGTTCCGTGCAAATACACACTAAAACTATTGTCGAAATGAAATTTATAGCGGCCTAAAGCATTTTTGGGTCCAGGCCGTTGCACCAACTGATAAGGAAAATGTGATGAGGCGAGTGCTTGCCATTCATCTGCAGAGTGCTCGGCTTGTTGACCGTCATAAGCATAAACATCAAATTCACGTTCCGTGAGGTAATATCCATCTTGGCGAATATGCGGCAAAATATCACGTTTGATAATCGTGCGTGGCACTCGCCACTCAG
The DNA here is from genome assembly GCF_022410515.1 of Shewanella cutis. Lineage (GTDB taxonomy): Bacteria > Pseudomonadota > Gammaproteobacteria > Enterobacterales > Shewanellaceae > Shewanella > Shewanella cutis. Next base: position 134,718 of record NZ_JACSDI010000002.1, read on the forward strand.
GGTTCATTACAACACTGGAAATTTGGCTAGCTAACAAGGGCGTTGGACGCGATGCTTTACCGACAATAACCTTAGAGCGTAAAGCCACCTTCCCATCTTCAATTAGTTTGAGCTCAAAAGCAGGAATATTGACGAGTAGATAACGTGCGGGTAACTGAGCTGTAAAAATCGACTGTCTAAGCACATTTCTCGCCAGCAACTTAGCTCTGGCTCGCGGGGATTGGTTAAGCCAGAAAAGGGTTTGCTTACCTATCACACCATCGGCGAGTAAGCCGTGTTGCTGCTGGAATAGCTTAATGGCAGTGACCAGCTCATCACCATAAAGCATACCATTATTCGCCTCTACCGATGGTTCCATACGGAGTTCATTTGGCAGAAATCCCAATACAAATAACCGCCGAGCGATGGGCGAGATCAATGGGCTTTGCTGCCCTGGACTGAGTTTCTCCTCTAGTATTAACGACTCCCATGAAGTCAAATCTTCTAACTGCATCAGTTGATACAGCGTCAAGCTCACGGCATGGTAATAGCTAGATTGCTGAGTAAATATCTGACTAATACAAGGTTCAACACATTCCGCTTGTTGATCGAGGTAATGCCAATAGCGCACAAGTTGTTGGCGCATTTTTATGAGTTCAGTTTGCTCATCGAGATTTACGTGCTTATGTTGCCATTGCCTGAGTTTTTGATAATTAGCACTAAATACGGGGCTAACGTCTGCAAGATCAAGCAACAATGTGTGATCAAGGAGTTCTTCAATCGAAATGTCTGGCTCAAAAGCAAGATTAGGTCGATCAGTTGGCTCCACCGCTTGCAGTTCGATAGAAACCAATATAAATGCCATCAGTAATGCTGTTAACCACCACAGCCTTTGCGACATTTTCCGGCAAGGTCCTAAGGTGTAGGATAGTGTTAATCGAGTTACAGGCACCATAAACGTCCCCCTGTTACAACAGCAACTTACGTCTGTATTAAGATTACTATAGCTGAAGCGACTAACGAATTGCAGACGATTATCTGCCAAAAACAAAAATGCCACTGATGATTATCAATGGCATTTTGACTATTTAGCTCATTAGAAAGCGATTAGCAGAAGGAGACAAGATCTTCTGGCACAAACTGCTCAGGTAGTTTTTGCAAACTCCGCAACATAAGTGGATTAGCTAACACCAACGCCATTTCCTGACGATTAAAGAGAGCCAAGGCACTTTGCTGACACTGTGCCTCGTGCACTTTAACATGCACAATGGCTTCAACCGGTTCAATCGGTGTACCTGCAGCCCGTAGTGGCTGTTTATCAACCATCGCTAAATGTAGCTCCATCAACGCAGGATCCTTCAGTAATTGCGCTAATGTCCAAGGCTGCTCAATATGCGACTGGTAAGCTGCTCGCGCTTCTTGTGCCCGAATACAAATAGGCGCAGGATTGCGTTCTTCTGGTGTGGCGAGGATCCCGATACGTTTGAAGAACTCACCAATCTTGATAGAACCCGTCCAAGCCGAAATGGGCACCGCTAACCACAAACCAATCAACGCAGGACTCATCCACGCAAGTAAGGTTAACGAATCCAAAATCGCCGCATAACCTAACATCACGCCAGCAAGCATATGCCAGCGATGCCGATAAATCAGGGTTAACCAAGGCATACTGCCATCATCACGGCGCTGCGGTGACCAACCACTGTCACGCCCCATCAGGATAGACATCACCGCACCGCAGTGGATGAACATCATGATTGGCGCGATCAGCGCAGAAAGGATCACCTCAAACAGCACACTGAACATGGCTTTAATGCGTCCACCCACACTGCGGGCAAATTTGCCATCTTTCAACAGCAACAACACCCCAAAGATCTTCGGACCAAACAGCACCACCATGGTGATATAGAACAATCTTAATGCCCTATCGGAGTCCATGATTGGCCAAGTAGGGAATAACGAGAATTGATCAGTAAAGTACTCAGGGCGGATAAAGTGTGCCTGCAGGGCGAGCATCAAACCCGTTAAAATCAATAACAACCAAAATGGCGAAGACAAATACGCCATAATCCCGGTCATTAAGTGCAGACGGCTGATCCAGTGTAATCCTTTGGTTGGCAGAATGCGTGAATGCTGTAAGTTACCCTGACACCAACGGCGATCGCGAACGGCTAAGTCGACAATCGATGGAGGGCATTCCTCATAAGAGCCGGGTAAGTCGTATGCAATGACGACACTCCAACCCGCACGGCGGATAAGGGCAGCTTCGACAAAGTCATGGCTTAGAATGTGCCCACCAAAAGGTGGTTTACCCTTAAGGTTGGGCAATCCTGCCGCGCCCATAAAGGCTTCGGTGCGGATAATGGCATTATGCCCCCAGAAGTTACCTTCTTTTTGTACCCACCATCCTAGTCCAGTTCCAATCACTGGCCCATAAATACGCGCAGCAAACTGCTGCAAACGCGCCATTAAGGTAGTGCCATTGATGAGTGATGGAATAGTTTGAATGAGTCCAGCATCAGGATCGGCTTGCATCCGCTGCGCTAAGCCAGTGATGGTTGATGACTCCATCAAACTGTCAGCATCGAGTACTAATAGGTGATCATAACGCGAGCCCCAACGTCGGCAAAAGTCAGCCACGTTCCCTGCTTTTCGTGCGACGTTTTTACGACGGCGACGATAATAAACACGCGAATGTTTATGAGTTTCTTGGCGAAGAACCAAAAATGCCTGCTCTTCTAACAGAGCGATTTCGGGATCTGTAGTATCGCTTAAGATAAACCAATCAAACGCATGTCCATGACCCGTTTGCGATAATGCCTCAGCCATAACTGAAACCGCCGAAAACACCCTGTCGGGGGATTCATTATAGGTCGGCATTAAAATTGCGGTGCGAGTATGCAACTCCGTTTGCGCAAGCTCGTTTGGCTTAGGCTTTTTCAGCAGAAGTAAAAAACCAGCTATCCCACTACAAAACGCGAGTGCAATCCAGCAGAAGTTAATCGCAAACAACGCCAACATCAGATATTCGAGTGGGGTAATACCACCTATACTGAATACAGCGCCCATTTCATAGATAGCAAAGGACGATAGCAACAAAGCGCCACCGACCACAAAAAACCGCCGGGAAGTCCGTGAACGAACACCGTTTGCCACAGTGCTGCGCCGAGGGAATCCTTCTGGCATTTGGCTTAAACTTTGGGGCTCCATAGGGCCAGGCCTTTCATTAGGCATGGCACTACCACCCACGAGCACTTCAGTATCAAGTACCGAATTCTCGGATACAGTCATATTATATTGCTCCGTCATGGACCTTAAAGCGTCCAGCGATAGAGCCAGGTTTCAACCTGACGCGGTGTAGAGAACTTGAGTTCAGCACGTAATTCGATAAGGTCTTTATCTTCCGGCTCTAACTCAAACGCGAGGCGATAACCATTGTTTGCCGCATTACGTGCGATCACCACATTTGAAATCACCCCACCGGAAGATTCAACCTTCGCCAGAGGTAATTCATCTGGCATAGTGCCATTGAGATGATAATCAACAACAAACAAACGTCTTGGGGTCGCTTTCGCAATGTCTGCACGCCCACTTGCGGTGCGACTCACCACGACAGAATTGGTTTTCGCTACTGGTTCATCGCCCCAGCTCATGCGGTAAGCAAAGTGATATTCGCTACCAGCAGGAATAGGCTGACGCGGCTTCCAGAAGCTCACAATGTTATCATGAATTTCTGATTCTGTTGGAATTTCTGTCAGAACAACTGCACCTTGTCCCCAGTTGCCCACAGGTTCAATCCATAAACTTGGACGACGTTCATACTGTGCTTCAAGGTCTTGGTAAGAGGCATAGTTGCGCTCACGCTGGATAAGACCAAAACCCTGCGGAGAGTTGTCAGAAAACGCACTCACCTGCAATTGACGTGGGTTTGCCAGCGGACGCCATAGGTGTTCACCACGGCCATTGAACATTAATAAACCATCAGAATCATGGACTTCAGGTCTAAAATCATCGGTATCGTGGCGGCCATTAAGCGAATGTAGGAACATACTCGTACTTGGCGCTAAACCAACTTTACTCAGCTCTACACGGGGAAATAGCGTCGCTTCAACGTCGATTTGAGTGTTATCACCAGGGCGAACAGAGAAACGATATGCACCCGCTACACTTGGGCTATCGAGCAATGCATGCACCACAATAAGGTTACTGTCGTAGGATGGACGTTCTACCCAAAAAGCACGGAAAATCGGAAACTCTTCACCTTCAGGATCAGCGGTTTTTAATGCCAAACCACGGGCAGACAAACCATAGGCGTTACCTTTACCTAAAGCGCGGAAATAACTCGCCCCTTGGAACACCATCAACTCGTCAAAAACGCCATTGGTATTTAACTGGTTATGAATACGAAATCCTGAGTAGCCAATGTCATCATTGGGCAAGGCCTGAGATATCACCTCTCCTGCTGTGAAATACTTAGGTTCATAAGCTAAGTGGGTCGCTTGGTTTGCTTCCACAATGGCAATTTCAATTAAATCTTGGAAGTAAAACCCACGGTGAAACATTTGCATTTGAAATGGCAAACCTTGATCGCGCCAAATTGACGAAACAGGGTTAAAACGGATATCGCGGTATTCATCATAGGTTAGCTTAGCAAGACCCGCTGGCATAGGGTCCTTTAAAACCACGTAGGGTTTAGAAGCCAGTTTACGCGCCAATTTCACCACTGAGTCACCATCAAAGGTGCCTGTTTTGGTGAATCTCACTTGAGTTTTATTTGCAGACTGAGCCGTTGCCTTTGGCGGACTGACCACAGGAGTAGCAGGTTTGTTCTCAGCAGGCTTTGACTCATCAGCAAACGCAGTGCCCGACAGCGCAAATGCCGCGCTAAGAGCCAGTGAGCAAATGAGTGAAGAAGAAGGTTTAAACGATTGGCAACGCAACAAGCTAACCATAGAATAGGTAACCTAAAAATAATCTAAGAAATCAGTGTTTTTTATATGTACAGTGAAATTTTTTTACCGCTGTTTGAACGAAAAAAAACACATACTGTTACATATCGCGAAAGATATCAGAAGGAGTTAAAAACTCATAAATAAAGATGCAGTTAACTCCCTTTGCCCGATACTATTTAGCAATATACTTATATCAATTAAGAATATCAAATTTGATTTAACATACCATATTGATCTTTAAAAGTAACAAATGCTAATAAAGTGCTGCCAAGTTCGCAGATTGAACACATATTTAGTGAGTTTTTCAGCCTGACCATCGCCAATAATCTTAGGTGATAGCCGCCAATATGCGAGCCTGTTAACGTAAAAATTTGATGATATAAAACACTTAACTCACCTGCCTATGCGGCGCTATTGTGGCAAAAACAACGTGACAACTAAGCCAGCCTGTTCACGGGAAGCAATTGTCAATTGGCCTTGGTGTAAACCAATAATATGATGGCAAATAGAGAGTCCTAATCCCGCCCCTATCCCTTCATTTTCATTCACTCGATAGAAACGTTCGGTTGCACTGGCGATTTGTTCGCTTGTCATCCCTTGACCACGGTCAGAAATTTTTATCTCAACTCCTGTAGCGACTTTGACTGCACTGATGCTGATCTCGGTTTCTATTGGGCTATATTTACAGGCATTTTCAATAATATTTTTCAAGACCACCAACAAATAAAATCGGTCACATTTAAGGATTAATCCCGCATCCACATCAATATTCCATTCATATTCAGTGATCAGAGGCATGAGTTGATTGAGCGCATCCTCAACCATAGGCAACAAGGCATAGGATTGTACATTCAATTCAGCAATAGAATCGACACGGGCAAGCAGGAGTAATTGTTCAACGGTATGACTCATATGCTTAACACCCGCATCAATCGCCGCGAGGTGGATATGCTGGGCAGGATCATCTCCGACTAATCCCTCTAAACCCTGTTGATGTAACTTAATCACAGATAATGGCGTTTTTAGCTCATGGGCGGCGTCGGCGCTGAAGCGGCGCTCTCTGGCAATAAAACGTGCAATACTGCTGATATACTGATTGAGCGCCCGTCGCACTGGCACTAACTCCTTAGGTAACGACATGGCTAACGGCGTGAGATCGTTAGGCGAGCGTGCCATTAATTCGCGTTCGAAGGTTTTTAGCGGACGAAACAAAATATAAAACAGTAAGCTGACGATAAGCAGGGTTAACGGTACCACTATTAGTGGCACGATTACCGCATTTTGCATGATTTGTGAAACCAACTCTTGACGAACTTCATCTTGCTGGGCCGTGATTATCCACACTTTATGCTTGGCAGAAAAAAAGCTAAACACATGCCACAACTCACCTTCAAAGACTCTTTTACTGTAGCCCTGTTCAAATTTGGTAAGAGGTTCACGCTCAATGTTGTCAGAAAATACCAGCGCCTGCCCGGTTTCACTCCAGATCTGAAACGCCAATTTATGTTCATAGGCAAGCTTAAGCGCGTCAGCTTTTTCAGCAAAACTACTGACTTGGCTATCTGGGACATGGAGAACTTGAGGCTGTGTTTGGGGATGCTTAAAATCCGCTTCATCATGGTAAAACAACTCTAGCATTTTGGCTGTTTGCAGCATTTGAGCATCAAACAATTCTTCAATTTGGTGCTTAGCATCTCGGGTGCTTAACCAGCTTGAAATCCCTACAGATAATGAAATACCTGAGAGCATTAGTAAGGTTAATAACAAACGTAAAGAATACACATCCAGCACCTTGAGTCGATTCACCCTGTTATCCCCGTTGTTAATGGTGAGTGTAAACATGCCCTAAAAGGCTGTTACTAAATACCGATATACGTTAGGTTTGTCACTTAAATCCTTACTCAAGTTGCCATAATGACGGCTAATTCACTTCCGTCAGGGTATAACCAATCCCGCGAACCGTCTTAATCAACTCATTGGCTAATTTCTTTCGTAAATGATGAATATGAACTTCGATTGAATTACTACCCACCTCATCCCAGCCATAGGTGAGTTGCTCTAACTGATTACGGGTTAACACTCGGCCTGCGGACTGAGCAAGTTCCAGTAATAGCTGAAACTCCCGTCGCGAGAGGGACACATTTTGCTCACGAAAAGTCACTTCTCGAGTGTTGAGATCGATACTTAATGCGCCAATATTTAAGCTGTTATGGTCAAGACCGAATTGACGGCGCACGATTGCTCTAATACGCGCGGCTAATTCACGCACATCGAAGGGTTTGCCTAAATAATCGTCGGCGCCAACATCGAGGCACTCTAATTTGGTATCAAAATCGGTATTCGCGGTCAGCACTATGGTGGGAATAGATACCCCCTGCGATCGCCATGCTTTGAGGAGTTCTTTACCATTTCCGTCGGGAAGACCTAAATCGAGCACAATGGCGCTAAAAGTTTCATTTTTTATTCCCACCAACGCCTGATGATAACTACTTAAGTGATCAACCTGCATGCCCATTTTAGCAAGGCTTAGGCAAATTCCTTGCGCCAGCAACTCATTATCTTCCACTAACATGATACGCATGATGATGCCCTATCGAAAAATACTAAACTGAACCGATTGCTTGGTTAAAAAGGCTTCAGCCTGCTCACCCTGCAACATCGCCATGGTGGCGAGCATCCCAGCGGTCACACAGTTTGGCCCAAGAACGGTCACCGACCGTGGAGCGCCACTCACGGGATATCCGGTTCGCGGGTCGACAATGTGCCCATAACGCCTACCATCAACCTCAATAAAGCGTCTTGTGTCACCACTTGTTGCTAAAGCACCTTGTGTGATGGCAAGCACTTTGGCGGCATGGTCAAGACGATTAGGATCTTCAATACCCACCTGCCATGGCACAGAATGCGCGACAGGACAGGCGATATCACCGCCAAAATTCACTAAGACCGAAATCTTGGGATAGGACTCAGCCAGTTCATAGGCCACACTGTCGACCGCATATTCTTTTGCGATACCACCGAAATCGAGTTGCATACCAGCGGGGATTTTTAGCTCGCGAGAATTAAATTCAAGGCGCTCAAATCCTACTAAGGCCCTCGCCGCATCAATATCAACCTTTGCGGGCAGAATGGCGTCCTGAGTAAAACGCCACACTTGCATCAACGGGCAAGCCGAAATATCAAACAACCCACCACTTAACACAAAGCATTGTTTTTCAAAGGATAAAAGCTGCCAAGTTTCTTCATCAATAGCCACAGGCTTGCCTTGGGCATGGTTCAACTGCCATAGGTAATTACCCTCAATAAATCGGCTATATTTTTGCTCGATGCGATAGGCCTCACGAGCCGCCATATCGAGCATATCGTAAGCGGTGCTCTCATCATGGCTAGCAATCAATAATTCGCATGGGCTGGCCATAGCCCTAAATTCGCCCAAAAATCCCCAATCACGGCGCAGGAGTCGATATGGCGTGCTTGGAGAAAATGATGACATATCGCGTTCCTTATGGTGGTGCTTAATGTGGCTGCACCAATGACAGGTTTAAATGCAGTTCCTACATACAGGATACTGGAATTGGGCAGCTCAGTTGCCCAATTCCTAGCGTGCTAACTTGCAACGTTAACTTGTACTAATTAACACAGTTTACCTTTAAAAAGAATAACTAAACTGTGCGGTGATCGCCTTTTGAGTCGGGAACAGATCATAGTTTTGCAACTGACCTGGGATCTCGGTGCCATTGTTTTTCGGATCTTGTTGATAGTATTCCAAACGGTAGGACATTTCGTGTCCACCCGCTAAACGATGACCAAACTTCACGCCAAAAGTATAGGCACTCATGTCACCTATTCGATAATCGGCACTGGCAAACTCAGGTAATGGCGACTCCGCCATCAAGAAAGGTTGATAGAAATTCGCCGCCGTTTGTTGATAGTAACGAAGATGCAACTGACCATAAAAACTGCCACTGAAGTAATAACGATAATGGGTTTCTAAGGTGTGTGAGGTTAAATCCCAATCATCCGTAGTATAGCGATAGGAAAAATCGACCACTCCCGAATCGAGCGCCCCTTTGGTCATCATATAAAAACTATGTTTTAAGCGTGAATCAGGGCGATTTTCATAGACGATGTTTTCCGTCGTGCCGTTAGTGTCAACGACGCTTAACACTTTGTAGGGATCGGTTAAATAACCTGTCACACTGGATAAACCGTAATTGGCCTGCAATAACCAGCGCTGATTGAGAATTTGAGTAATGCCCAACATCAAATCAATGGTTTGTTTATCATCACTACTGTTTTGACGAGTGGCATCAAACGCACTGCGATAAGCTTCGTCGCTAGTAAAGTAATCACGGATCGCCATAGTTGATAACGCAACAGGCCTGCCACCCACAGGGTCAACCACATCAAAACTATACGCGGTACCTAAAAACAGCGTCGTGTTGTCCTTATTAAAACCACGCTCAACTCCCGCATTAATCCCCATCGACATGTAGTCGAATTCCTTAGAGCCATAAATACCACCATTTACCTTCCAATCGGGATTCAGTACCTGCGACCAGTTCGCATTCGCCTGCACTCGAGTATCGTGGAAAGTATCATCGAGCGGCGTCTCCCCCGCAGCAACGGTATATTGGCCATTACCAGAAGGACGGGTAAAGGTCTGACTGTTACTTTGGGCGACAGCGCCAGAGGCCGAAGCCCCCGTTAAGCTATCAACAACCAGTTTTAGATCAAGCACGCTATCATCACCAAAGGCTTTTTGCGCCGTACCTATGGCCTCAACCGCCTGTACCCTATCCTGCTCACCGTAATACATAAGTGCTGCATCGACTTTCCAGTCATCGAGATTTTTTGCTAATTCAGTCGCGTGTCCATTCGATACAAACAAACCGCAACTGGCTAACGCCAACGCACTGGCGATGTATTTTGTCTGCGGTTCCATTTGCACAATTTGCGGGGCATTTGTGTCTAACTTGTTGTTATTTGTCATGGCTGACAACACCTTTATATCACTGAAGCTTATTTAGACGAAAAACCTAAGGTATTAGCGATTACTAAATTGAGGTTAGTTACAACCGCAACCACCACCGGCAAAAGCGCGGCCACCACTGCTGCCTTCTTTACTGAAGTAGATATGATCGTCCAAAGCCTGATCTAACTTTTCGCTATCGAGCGCCATGTCGCTTCGGGCAAACTGCCCTTTTTCCCAGGGCTCAACCCCTAAGCTTGAGCAACCACCCGCCCCTAACATCAATAACGAGACAGCAACTAATGTGATTTTTCGCATAGCTCACTCCTTCAAAAGATTCACGAGTTCTTGTTCATAATCAGCAATATTGTCTTGGAAAAAACCAGCATGTTGATTCACTAACTGGCCTTGGCGATTGAAAATAAAGCTGCTGGGCATCCCCAATAAATCGAAGCTTCGCGCCACATCGCCTTCGGGATTAAAACGCACGCTAAAGTGGGCTGGCACTTGCTTTAAAAACTCATCGGCAAGGGCTTTGTCGGTATCAAGGTTTATGGCTACAACCGCTAACCCTTGCTCTCGATACTTTTGCTGCATGGCATTCATCCAAGGAAAAGACTTACGGCAGGGTCCACACCAAGAGGCCCAAAAATCGACATAAACGACTTTGCCTTTAAATTCATTAAGGGATACGGTTTGACTTTGTGTATCAAATACAAAGTGATCGAGTGAAGGCGCTGCAAGCACACTTGCACTAAGCATTCCGAGGAACAACACGAGTTTTTTCATAGGTTACCCTTACATCACAATTAAGTTTGAATTTATTAACTGAATCTTAAGGTTTGCTTAAACGTTAAAAGAATAAATAAAGTCAGCATTAAGCATTAATCTTTATGACTTCAATTGATTGCAAAGCGAGCGCTAGCAGAGAAAATGTTAAAACTGGGACATTTTGTCTCATTTACAAAACCAAAATTAGATCTGAATCATGTTAATTAAATGTCAAAATCAGTTTAATCACATCTCTGGAAAATTCTTGATATGCATCAAGAATTTTTGACCACCTAGCGCCTAAACTGCATGTGTCAATTATGTAAACCCTTACCAATTTACATTTAAACAACAAAAAAGGTTGACCCATGGACACACATGCAGCCCTCTATGAACAGGGAAAGGCGCGCTTAGATGCATTGCGCCAATTCGCTCCCCGTCAACAGCAAACCCTATTCGAAAAATTACAACAACATAACATATCACGCCGTGACTTTATGAAATGGAGTGCCATGGTGACGGGGATGCTCGCCCTACCACTCCCCTTTAGTAACTTAGTTGCTGAAGCGGCCGAACTCGCCGACCGTGTACCCTTAATTTGGTTACATATGGCCGAATGTACTGGCTGCTCCGAATCCTTGATTCGTACCGATAGCCCCAATTTAGATACATTGATTTTTGATCATATCTCATTGGAATATCACGAAACCTTAATGGCTGCCTCAGGTTGGCAAGCCGAGGAAAACCTAGAGCACGCACTCGAAACCTACAAAGGTCGGTATTTACTGGCCGTTGAAGGAGCTATTCCAACCGCCAATAACGGCAGTTTCTTAACCGTAGGTTGTAAAGGCCACACAGGTCTAGAAATCGTCAAACATGCAGCTGAAGGCGCCGCTGCGATTATCTCTGTTGGCACTTGTGCAGCATTTGGTGGCGTGCAAGCCGCCTACCCTAACCCAACGGGGGCTAAGGGAGTGCACGAAGTGGTCAGCAAACCCGTGATTAACTTAGGTGGTTGCCCACCTAGCGAAAAGAACATCGTCGGCACCCTGATGTATTTCATCATGTTCGGTAAATTGCCCGCACTCGATATGTTCAACCGTCCCAAATGGGCCTATGGCGCACGGGTACATGATAACTGTGAACGTCGTGGCCGTTTTGATGCAGGTGAGTTCGTTGAAGAATTTGGCGATCACGGCGCGAAAGAAGGCTACTGCCTCTATAAAGTCGGTTGTAAAGGTCCCTACACCTATAATAACTGCCCTACGGAACGCTTCAACCACCACACCAGTTGGCCAGTGTTAGCGGGCCACGGCTGTATGGGCTGCTCTGAACCTAACTTCTGGGACGATATGGCTGACTTTGAAAAACCCCTTGGTCGCCAACTGCTCCATGGATTGGATGCAACCGCAGACACCGTCGGTGCGGTGATTTTAGGCGCGACAGTCGTTGGCATTGGAGCCCACGCCGTTGCCAGTATTTTTGCCAAGCCGCTGGAGGAATAACCCATGAGCAAGCGCGTTGTTATCGACCCTATCACCCGTATCGAGGGTCATTTACGTATCGAAGTTGAAGTTGATGAGAATAATGTCATCAACAAAGCATGGTCATCCTCTACGTTATGGCGTGGTATTGAAGTCATACTGAAAGGCCGTACGCCCATGGACGTAGGCCTGATTGTGCAACGTATCTGTGGCGTATGTACCTATTCACACTATCGCTGCGGTACCGAAGCGGTGGAAAATGCCTTAGGGATCCAAATCCCCTTGAACGCAAAATATCTGCGCTCACTGATGCAAACATCCTTATATATGCATGACCATATAGTGCACTTCTATCATCTCCACGGCTTAGACTGGGTTGATGTGGTTTCGGCCTTAAGTGCTGATCCTGCGAAAGCCGCCCAAGTCGCCCTCAAATATACCGATAAACCCATCGCCGCTGGCGAAGGTGAATTAAGAGCAGTACAAGAGCGTGTAAAAGGCTTTGTCGAAACCGGAAAACTTGGTCCCTTCGCCAATGCTTACTGGGGTAATGGCACCTATAAGTTTACCCCTGAACAAAACCTGATAGCCCTATCGCACTACCTTAAAGCCCTTGAAGTACAAAGGGTTGCAGCAGAAATGCTCGCTATTTTCGGCGGTAAATCCCCCCATCCACAATCCTTAGTGGTGGGCGGTGTGACCTCAGTGCGCGATATGTTAAGTCCTGCTCGTCTGCAAGAATGGAAACAAAAACATGAGATCGTAACCGACTTTATCCTACGTGCTTATCAGGCTGATATCGTGATGGCAGCCGAAGCCTTTGGCACTGAGCCTAGCGTACTAGGCGGCGTGAATGTTAAAAACTTCATGGCTACCCATGATTTTGTGCTCGCTAATGGCGAATATTTGTTCGACCAAGGCGTGATTATGAATGGCGATTTAGCGGGTGTGAGTGATATTAACCCTGATCTTATTGCCGAGGATGTCAGCCACGCTTGGTACAATGCTGATGCACCGCAACATCCCTACGATGGCACCACCATTCCAAATTATACCGGTTTTGTTGAGCGGGATACGGTTTACGGCAAACTACCCACCTTAGATGGTGATGGTAAATACTCTTGGGTGAAATCACCACGTTATCAAGGTGAACCCGTGGAAGTTGGCCCGCTTTCTTGCCTGTTAGTCAGCTATGCCCGTGGCAATAAAGTGGTTGTCGATGCCGTCAATGCCCTGCTTGCGCGCACAGGTCTTCCCGTGGAGGCACTCTTCACCACCTTAGGCCGCACCGCTGCGCGGATGCTACAAACCGTTATCGTGGCGCAGGAAGGCCTTAAAACCTTCGATGCCTTATTAACAAACATTCAGTCTGATGAAACCACCTATGTGAATCCTCATATCGATCCTAGTAAAGAGTATGTGGGTCACGCCATGATTGAAGCGCCCCGCGGCATGCTAAGCCACTGGATCCGAATCAAAAATGGTGTCATTGAGAACTATCAAGCCGTGGTTCCGACTACCTGGAACGCAGGTCCTGTGGATGCCAACGGCAAGCTCGGTCCCTATGAAGCCTCACTGATTGGTTTGAAACTGGAAGATCCCACTAAACCCCTTGAGGTGATACGTATCATTCACTCATTCGACCCTTGCATGGCGTGTTCAGTACACGTGATGGATTTTAAAGGTCAGGCATTGAGCGAGTTCCGTGTCAGCCCTAATGGTCAATAACAACGAGGGAGGGAACGCAACATGAACCATTCTGAAACCCGCATTCGGACACTGGTTTTTAGTCCCGCAATACGGATTTTCCACTGGTTACGGGCACTGACGATTTTAGTGCTGGTGATCACCGGATTCTATATTGCTTGGCCGTTTCTTGTGGCGCCCGAAAGTACGGATGTATTAGTACAAGGTTGGATCCGTTTTGCCCATTTGATCTGCGGTTTTATCTTAACCGCAGTCACTTTGGCCCGCTTCTACTTGTATTTTTTCAGTCGCAGCGATATCGAGCGACGCTCGTTCCGTGATGTGATGAGCATTAAGAGCTGGATTACCCAACTAAAATCTTACATTTGGATGGGACATTTACATAAAGCTGGCGTTTACGGGCCACTGCAGTTTGTGACCTACGTAGCAATCTCCTTTGTTTCGCTTGTGATATGTATTACTGGTCTCGTACTGTATGCCAATGTCTACCATGAAGGTTTAGGTGGCATGCTTTGGAGCAGTGCAGCTTGGATCACCGCGCAAATGGGTGGGCTAGCACAAGTTAGGATTTGGCATCACTACCTCACTTGGGCATTCGTTATCTTTGTGGTTATCCACGTCTACATGGCGGTTTGGTCAGGGATACGCTTCAAACATAACTCAGTTGACTCAATTGTCTCTGGTTACGACTACCCGAAACCAGACTCACACCACTAGGAGTCCAATGAAGATATTGCTACTGGGTATTGGCAATGTCCTGTACGCCGATGAAGGCATCGGCGTACATTTTGTCAATTACATCACTGAGAATTATCAGTTTACGCACGAGTCCCATCAACTCGAGATGCTCGATGGCGGCACCTTGGCCCAGGGACTCATTCCGATTATTTGCCAATACGATTATTTGATCGTCGTCGATACCGTGAATGCAAACGGGGTTGAAGCGGGTGAGGTCTATTTCTTCGACTTTGATAAAGCCCCGCAGGAAATTGACTGGCAAGGCAGCGCCCATGAAGTCGAAATGCTACAAACCCTAAACATGATGGAAATGGTTGGCGACAGGCCAAAAACCTTTGTATTAGGTGTTACTCCAACCGTGCTTGAACCTATGACACTCGGCCTCACCCCCAAAGTTGCATCCGCAGTTCCTTTGATGGAGCGCACCCTGTTATCCCACTTAGCCTCCCTTGGATTCACTGCGACACGCATTGCCGATCATAGTATCGACTCGCTGATCCCCGACTCCTATAAACGTGGTGTCACTCTTGGTGAAAATATAGAAGATGAAAAACATCAGATTTGATTTTACCTGCTCACGTCAGGTGCCCTTGTATGCGCATTTATGTAATCAATACCTAAATTATGATGCGCTGAATATTAGCATTGGTTGCGACAACCACAATGATTTTGGTCCACAAACCTATTTTATTGAAGCCCAAGGTGAGCAAGCGCCGCTAGAGCAACTGGCCGATGCGATTGCCGCTGATTTTTTAATGTCTGTTTGGTTGGTTGACTCAGGCATTAAAGTTATCGATGAGCCACAAGGCCAGCGTACCTTATTAGAGACTCATAATTCGCAAACGGATAAATCGGTTGCCGCTTTTTGCCAGCAATGTTATCCCCTGTTTGGCGATAATCAAGCGGCGCAATTTGGCGCCATTGATTTAACCTGTTCCTGTTGTCACGGTGAAACCCGCTTAACCCCTGCCCAAAAAGCCCTCACCTTAACCGATCTTAAAGCCATGGCTGAGCAGTTAATAACCCAAGGCTCATTAGCGTTAAGCTGTGAAGGTATAGCGTTAAGCTTAGAACCGTTTGCTCGCGATGCCAGCAGACCACAACTGCTGATCTGTAATCCAAACACCTTAAATGCGCATTTTTGCTTAAAGGATCATCAAGTCGTTGCGCTATCCAGCATTGAAAAACCGCTTATTTGCGCAAGACCCATTCAAGATCACCAAAAACTGTTTGCGCCGCTATACGATATTTGTTTTGGCTATAGTCGCGTGGTAGCGGTCCTTAGCGAAATTTTGCGGCAAAAAGGAATTGATTGGGTTTATCTTCAAGGTCAGCACCATAGGCCCAAATTGGCTTGGATTGACGGTGCATGGGCCCAGTTGTCCCACCAAGATGGAGACAATGCTAATAACATCAGCAAACATTTCAATGCGCCGGAGCCGTTAAGGGAAGACATTCGCTTTCTCGGTTTTAAAGCACAATGGCAAGCGCATAAAAAAACACGCTCACACCAAGGCACGCTTAGCGTACAAGTCTTATCCTCTGTAGAGAGTGAAACGAATTACGAAGGTGCTCAAGAAGATCATACAATTACCGATGCAGCGCTCTTTGCTGCATTGCTAAATGGTAAATTTACCAGCCATAAGCAGGCCAAAAATGCGGCGGTGATTTACTTAAGCCATGATCATCCGAGCCAAATTGTCACCTGCGATAATAAAGGCGACACTTCACTGTTTTTTGCCCTGCCTGAGCTGCCCGATAATGGATATGACATTTTCCACAGGCTCGACAGCAGCCCGCAAAAAGCGGTTGCGCAGAAGTTTAAAAGTCAGTTTCCTGATGACTACTTGAAACTGCTCAGCCTAAAACTCCACGGCAGACGCGATAATCTTCAGAGCCTATGGGCTATTGCCGCGATCTTGATTGGTTTGAATCCGCAGGAAGAAACCCAGACACAAGACTATTTGAGCGATGCTCTCATGGCAGCTGCCATGCGTTATCAGGGAGCGAATGCACCGCGCATCGACTACCCTCTCACCAAAGGCGAAGCCCATCGGAGCCTTAATTGGTGCAAAACCCTTGGCACACTACTGAGCTTTAGAGTGGCTGGCCACAGCGACCCAAGCCAACTGGCTTTTGCGATGCAGGACTCCCTCGCCGATTACCTTGCCAATTGGCTTGAGCATATAGACTTAAATATTGGAGTTCAGACAATTGCTTTAGCGGGTAATGAGTTAGCTAACGAAACCCTCTGTAAACGCATGAGTTTACGCTTAGGTAAAAACTTCCCGTTACTGGTCAATCGTAGTCTCGACTTAGAGGGAGATAACCTTGCTGTAGGTGCGCTGTATGTTAAGCAGCGGCAATTAAACACCCTTGGATAAATACTTAACATTCGTGTTTGCCCCAGAGATATCGCAACATTAGAGAATAGATTGTTATCTTCTAATGTTGCGAACAAACCTAAAAGAAGACTGAAATTGAAACAAGCAGCCTCATCCGCTAACCAACAGGATATGATTGAACGTCGCCAACTGCATATCACTGGCATAGTACAAGGCGTGGGCTTTCGGCCTTTTGTCTACCGCTGGGCAAGCGATTTGCAACTCACTGGCACAGTACTCAATAATGCCAAGGGCGTGATGATAGAACTGCAAGGACCGAGCGCAAAACTGGATATTTTTATCCAAGAGTTAGCAACTAACCCGCCACCACTGGCACGTATCGACCATATAACCCATGGACAGCTAGCGGTAAAATTAGCGGAGACACACTTCGAGATTGTTCAAAGCGATAGCCAAAGTGATGGCACAAAAGACCCTAGCTTAGCAGCACTCGTTGCCGTGTCGGCCGACAAAAGTACCTGCCAGGATTGCCTAGGCGATATGCGCAATCCGCAGGATCGCCACTTTGGCTATGCCTTTACTAATTGCACCAATTGCGGCCCAAGATATACGATTATCAATGCCTTACCCTATGATCGCCATCATACAGCCATGGCGGATTTCGCTATGTGCCCCGATTGCGCCAAGGCCTATCAAGATCCATTAAATCGCAGATACCACGCTCAGCCAGTCAGTTGCCCAAAATGTGGCCCACACCTGAGTTTAAAAACACCTAAGGGTGAGCTAATCGCATTGACGCCCTTGCTCCACTCGCAAAACAACAGCATAGCGGTATTGGCCGCCGCGGCCGATAAGCTTGCACAAGGACACATCCTCGCCATAAAAGGGCTCGGTGGATTCCACTTGATGTGTGACGCGAGAAACAGCTACGCAGTGAGTCAACTACGGCAACGAAAACAGCGTAAAGCCAAGCCGCTGGCGGTAATGATGCCTAGTATTGAAATGGCAAAACAGTACGTTACGGGCACGGAGGCGGAGTGGCAAACCTTAAGCTCGCCGGAACGGCCCATCGTATTGATGCAAGCGTTGGATGAGCATGACCTTAGCCCCGAAATCGCACCTAATATCCCCAAGCTGGGTGTATTTTTACCTTATACGCCACTGCATCACTTACTGCTTAGCCAATTTAATGGCCCGCTAGTGGCCACCAGCGCCAATGTGTCGGGCGAGCCCATTATCACCGATTGCGATGTGCTTATCAGCCAACTTGGGCATGTGGTGGATGCTATCGTCGATCATAACCGACCGATACTCAACGGCTGTGATGACAGTGTTGTGCAACTTATTCAACAGCCAAATGGCAATACGCCGCAGGTGCAAGTGCTGCGTCTAGCGCGGGGTTATGCGCCATTAAGTTCTCCATTAACAGCGCCACTAACACGCTCAATCCTCGCCGTGGGAGCACAGCAAAAAAATGCTATCGCTTTCGGATTTGGTGCAAATGTATTTTTAAGTCCGCATATTGGCGATCTTTTTAGTGTCAGTGCCGAGCAGTATTTCGAGCGCACCTTAGGCACCTTTGCGCGCCTGTATCATTTCAGTCCCGAGCTGATTGTCCATGATAAGCACCCAGACTACGCACCATCGCGCTGGGCAGAAGCGCAGCAACAAAAAAGCCTTGATACACAGAGTGGAGCCTCTGGTTCAATCCAAACCTTAAGCGTGCAACATCACCATGCCCACGTACTTAGCGTCATGGCCATCAATCAATATCAAGATCCGGTATTAGGCTTTAGTTTTGACGGTACCGGCCTTGGTGATGATGGCAGTCTCTGGGGCGGTGAAGTGTTATTGACCAGGTTAGACAAAGCTGAGCGCTTAGCCCATTTTGAAGCCATCTCCCTACTGGGCGGTGAGCAAGCAATAAAACAGCCTGTGCGATTATTACTGGCACTGCTGTTTGAACAAATGAGTTTAGCGGCGGTACAAACCTTAGAGTTACCGATCCTAAAAAGCCTGACACCCTTAACGTTAAGCAATTTGCACCGGATCTGGCAAAGTGGCAATACGATTAAAAGCTCATCGGTTGGCCGATTATTTGATGCCCTCGCCTGCGCCTTAGGATTGATTGACACCACACAATTTGAAGGCCAAGCGGGCATGCTGATAGAAGCCGCAGCAAGACGCGCCGATAAAAAACATTTACCGCCACTTATCCTCAATTTACCGCTGAGTTCATCAGAGGATGACCCGCAACAAGTACAAGTTTGGTGTAGTAGCCAACTGTTTAAACAGCTTATCGTGCACATCACTGAGGCGCCACTTTCCTCCCAGAGGCAAAGCATTATCGCCCGCGCGTTTTTGCATAGTCTTGGAGATGCTATTTGTAGTTATGCTGCGCGCTATCCATCACTGCCCATTGCGCTATGTGGCGGAGTATTTCAAAACCAATATCTGCTCGAATATTGCCTCAGTAAACTTCATCTCCAAGGCAATACAGTGCTCCCCAACAAACATATTCCCGTTAACGATGGCGGTATCGCCCTTGGCCAGCTTTGGTATGGAATTCATCAAGAGGCAATATAAAAACCACAAATAAACCGCTGCTATGACATATCTGCGTAGTGCTTGATATGCGCCGTGACCAAATGGCCAAAATCTGATTGTTCAGGGTCAAAACGACCTAATAACCTGACGAACATCAAAGATTCCTTTAAGGATTTGTATCACACTTAACATTAGCGTAATCAAATTAACCCTATTCGATAGCATCACCATATTGTTCGGACAACAGCTCAAATCTGTGACGAGAACAAGGAGAATGACAAGATGTGTAAAGACTGCGGCTGCTCTCTACCCCGCCACTCTGCGATTCAACAAGGGCATGATCACCATACAGGTCATTCCCACGAACACAGCCATAAACATCAGGAATTGCATACCAATCCTCAGCTTAACGATAAAAAAACCTTGTCGGTGATCCATAAAATTCTCGATAAAAATGACGTAGAAGCTGCCCACAACCGAGCCCATTTCGAGGCTCACCATATTACCGCCTTCAATCTAATGAGTAGCCCAGGTAGCGGCAAAACGACCTTGCTTGAGCACTTAAAAGAGTACACAAAACTTAATTACGCCGTTATTGAAGGCGATTTAGAGACCTCCCGTGATGCTGACCGCTTAATCGCAAAGGGCATTACAGCCCATCAAATTCAAACTGGCAGTGCATGCCACCTTGACGCCTTTATGGTGCATGGTGCTTTGCATCACTTGCCGCTGGAAGGGTTAGATATTTGCTTTGTGGAAAACGTGGGCAACCTCGTCTGCCCCGCCAGTTATGATGTGGGCACCCATAAAAATATCGTGCTGCTCTCCGTTCCCGAAGGCGATGATAAGATTGAAAAATATCCAGTAATGTTCCGCCGTGCTGACCTGGTTCTGATCACAAAATGTGACCTATTACCCTACTTCGATTTCAGTGTCGACGAGGCCAAAGCCCAGCTTAAAAAACTCAATCCGGACACTCAAATACTCGAAGTCTCGATTAAAAATGGCGATTCCATGCATGCCGTTGCCGCTTGGCTAAATGAAAATCTGCGCCGAAACACTGTGGGAGAGCCACAATAATGTGCCTATCAATCCCCTCACAAGTGGTAGCAGTTGATAACGAGCGCCAATCTGTAACCGTCGATACCTTAGGCGTAAGACGCGATGTCAGCAGCCATCTTATGACTGAACCCTTGGCTATTGGTGATTATGTGCTCATTCATATCGGTTTTGTGATGAATAAAATTGATCGCAATGATGCTCTGCAAAGCCTTGAATTATATCAAGAGATAGTCGCAAAACTTGAAAATGAAACCACGCATTAAGCAACAGCCGCAGTTGTAAACGATCACAAACCACAGACGATACACTGCGACAAGGATTGAACATGCTTGAATTAAAACAACTTTATCAAGGCTTTCGCGATCCCCAAACCATTGCCTCGCTTGCAAAGGATATTGCCCAGGTCGCTCACTCACTCGATCAACAAATCAACATTATGGAAGTGTGTGGCGGCCATACCCACACCATCATGAAATACGGCTTACTGGATTTGCTGCCGGATAACATTGAGTTTATCCACGGCCCCGGCTGCCCTGTATGCATTATGCCTAAAGAGCGGATCGATCAAGCCGCGGTGCTTGCCCAGCAGGAAGATGTGATTTTAGTGACGCTAGGCGATATGATCCGCGTCCCCGGCTCCCAAGGTTCACTTGCCAGTTTCAGAGCCAAAGGCTGTGATATTCGGCCTATCTATGACCCTTTAGACACGCTCAAAATTGCCCGTGATAATCCAAATAAAACCGTGGTGTTTTTCGCCATTGGATTTGAAACTTCCACCCCAATGACGGCAATATTGTTGCAACTGGCCGAGCAGGAAAAGCTGGCGAATTTGTTTTTTCATATCAACCATGTATTAGTCCCACCCGCAATTGATGCCGTGATGCACGATCCTAATGCGAGGGTCAATGCCTTTATTGGCCCAGCACACGTCAGTGTGATCAGTGGCGCCAAAATCTATCGCCCAGCCGTAGAGCAATACGGCACACCGGTAGTGGTCTCTGGTTTTGAGCCCGTGGATGTTATGGAGTCTATCCTGCGTATCGTGCGTCAAAAGGCCGCAGGCAAGGCAGAACTCGATATCCAATACAGCCGCGCTGTATCTGAGCAAGGTAATCTTGCCGCACAGGCAAAAGTTGAACAGTTTTTCCAGATCAGACCGCAATTTCGTTGGCGCGGGCTTGGACCAATCCCCAACTCGGCGCTGCAATTAAGGGATGAATACGCCCACAGGGACGCAGAGCTGCGCTTTAAAGACAGATTGCCCGTCAAAGAAATTGATGATCATAAGGCTTGCCAGTGCGGCGATATTCTACGTGGACTCGCCAAACCGAAGGACTGCAAAGTCTTTGGCCGTGGCTGCAATCCCGAAACCCCTCTCGGTAGCTGCATGGTCAGCTCCGAAGGCGCTTGTAATGCTTATTACCGCTATCAAGGCATCGATAGCAAGGAGCAACATCATGGCTGATGTATCAACCAAAGAGAAAGCGATTCAACTCAGCCACGGTGGTGGCGGTAAAGAAATGAATAAGCTCATCCGCGATCTGTTTTTTGCCGAGTTCGATAACCCGATTTTGCGTAGCGAAGAAGACGCCGCAAAACTTGAATTACAGGGTGCGACGGCCTTTACGACGGACTCTTTCACTGTATCACCGTTGTTTTTTGCCGGCGGTGATATCGGTAAGCTGGCGATTGCTGGCACTGTTAACGATCTCGCCATGATGGGTGCTGAGCCTCAATATTTAAGCTGTAGCGTGATCATCGAAGAAGGTTTTTCGCTCAAAGACTTAACCACAATTGTACGCAGTATGGCCAAAGAGCTGAAACAAAGTGGGGCTAGAATTGTTTGTGGCGACACCAAGGTAGTACCTAAGGGCTGCGCCGATGGCTTATTTATCAATACTTCAGGCGTTGGGCGTATTTTACGTCCGAATATCTCGGCGGCCAATGTCGCGCCCGGCGATGCGATTATTGTCTCCCGTGATATCGGCTGCCATGGCGCGGCTATTTTGATGGCGCGTGAAGGCCTTACCCTCGAGTCCAC
Organism: Shewanella cutis; assembly: GCF_022410515.1. GTDB lineage: Bacteria > Pseudomonadota > Gammaproteobacteria > Enterobacterales > Shewanellaceae > Shewanella > Shewanella cutis. The sequence continues at coordinate 157,316 of NZ_JACSDI010000002.1, forward strand.
GCTACAAAGCGATTGTGCCACGCTCTGGCCAGTCGTGGAGCAATTGATCGCTGCTAATATTCCACTGCATGCTATGCGCGATGCCACCCGCGGCGGGCTCTCTGCCGTATTAAATGAATGGGCCGTTGCCGCCAATGTCGGCATCACAGTCAATGAGGCGAGCATCCCAGTTTGTGATGAGGTCAAAGGCTTATGTGAACTCTATGGCTTTGAGCCAATGGATTTAGCCAATGAAGGCACCTTTATCTTGGCCGTGCCCAACGATATCGCCCTTGGTGCGTTGGAAATTATGCAACGTTTTGGTCACTGCGAAAGCGCGGCAATTATTGGCACTGTCAGCGACGAATTACCCGGAAAAGTGATCTTAAGAACGCCATGGAATACCAAACGTTACTTAGACTTGCCTCAAGGTGAACTGCTACCAAGGATTTGTTAATGCACGAGTATTCTATAGTAAGCGCCTTAATTGAACAGTGCGAGCAACATGCGCGGGCAAATCAAGCAACTAAAATTACTCGAGTAGCAATCAAACTCGGCGTGATGAGCGGTGTCGAACCCACCCTACTTCAAACGGCGTTTGAGACCTTTAAACTCGATGGGATCTGCCGCGAAGCCGAGCTTAGCATGACACTACAGCCACTGGTGATCAAATGTGCTGATTGCCAACAAGAGTCGGTGCTCGATGAGCGTTCAATCGTGTGCCCCGCCTGTAACAGTTATCATACGCGGGTATTAGAGGGTGAAGATATGCTGCTGATGCAGCTTGAAATGGAGCAAGCAGAGGATATTTAATCGATTACAAGCACGGCTTCAGTGATAAAATGGCTTTAAGTCTACACACTTAAAGCCATTTTTATTCGGGTTTACAATAAGCGATAAACACTTACTGATAAATTGAGGCTTGCCCTTCAGGGCGAGTCTTTAGCAATCTTAGGAACCACATATACTGCTCTGGATGAGCGAGTATCACTTGCTCAACCGCTTTATTAAGCGCCAGTGCCTCATTTTCTTTACCCACCATATCTTCTGCGGCAATAGCGGACATCACAGTCAAATCAAACTGGCGTGTTACTTGGTTATAACCAATTTTGACAGGTAGCACCTGCGCGTTGCCCGCTTGTGCCAAGCGCCCGACCACTGGCAATGTGGCTTTTACCGTGCCTAAAAACGGCGTAAACACACTTTGATCTGGGCCTAAATCTTCATCGGGTAGATAAAAAAAGCTGTTATTACGCTTAAGCTCGGCCAATAAGGCCCGTATACCTGCCTCACGCATGTAAACGTGGCCCCCACAACTACTACGTACTCGATTATTAAACCAGTTGAATAAGCCATTTTTATGGGCCTTGGCCATAGTCACCATAGGCAGTTCGAGGTTTAATCTAAGCCCTGCATAATCAATGGGCCAAACATGCGGCATGATAAAAATCACTGGCTGCCCTGCTGCTTGTGCCGCTTGTACATGCTCAAAGCCCATCAAATTCACACGGTGGCGTAAATGCGCCTTTGAACGTACTAACAGCTCACCTTGAGATAACAGCACTAATACGAAGTTCTGCACGTTGTCATCAATTAAGGCTTCTATTTCTGCGGCGGATTTTTCAGGAAAACACGCGCTTAAGTTTGCTCTGGCAATCCCTATCGGCTTTTTCGCAATAGGCGCCACCATTTTGGCCAAGGTTCTAGCAATAGGATCACGCAGCCACGCGGGCATGATCCCAAAAATCACTAACAGACCGATCGCCAACCAAGTAACCCAATATTTAGGGTGCAATAACGCCAGTTGAAAACGTCGATCAAAATGTTTGGGCTGTCTTGACAAAGAAATCACCTCAGACAGTGGAAGAGTCATTCATCATAAAAAGAAAATAGTAAAGCCACTCACGAAGGAGTGGCTTTACTGTCGAACATCTAAAATTACTTGCCCGCGTTAGAAGCTTCTACGCGAGTTTTCAGTTTCTGGCCGGGACGGAAGGTCACGACACGGCGAGCGGAAATCGGGATATCCTCGCCTGTTTTTGGGTTCCTTCCCGGTCTTTGATTCTTATCCCTAAGGTCAAAGTTGCCAAAGCCAGATAACTTGACCTGCTCACCACTTTCAAGTGCGCCTCGAATTTCTTCAAAGAACGACTCAACCATCTCTTTAGCGACACGCTTGTTAATACCTAGTGTTTCAAAAAGATGTTCTGCCATTTCGGCTTTGGTAAGTGCCATACTTTAATCCCTCAACGATGCGTTGAACTCGGTCTTCAGGGCAGAAACAACTGATTCTACTGTCTCAGCGATCTCTTTTTCCTCAAGTGTACGAGTAGTGTCTTGTAATGTAAGTGCTATCGCCAAGCTCTTCTTGCCGGGCTCAACACCTTTACCTAAGTATACATCGAACAAGTTTATGCCAACCAACTGATTTTCGCCAACTTTTCTTATCAATTTCATTACATCACCTGCAGATACACTTTCATCTACAACAACCGCGATGTCACGACGATTAGCCGGGAACTTAGATACAGCTTGGGCTAGCGGTAAACTGGTATGCAATAAAGCATCCAATTCCAACTCAAAAACGATGGTTTTACCATTGAGTCCAAAAGGCTTCTCCAAACTTGGATGGATAGCACCTATATGACCGATTACTCGATCATTTCTCAATATTTCAGCACATTGCCCTGGATGCAGAGCAGAATGTGTCGCTACTCTAAAGCTAAATTCTGATGCGGAAACTGTCAAGCCGATAATTGCTTCTAAATCACCTTTAAGGTCGAAAAAATCAACAGTTTTCGATTCCATAGCCCAATGTTCGTCATTTTGAGGCCCTGTAATGACGCAACCGAGCATAGCTTGCTGTCTTACACCTGATTCTGCATTAATATCAGGAACAAAGCGAAGGCCAGTTTCAAAAAGTCTCACGCGACCCTGTTGACGACTTTGGTTGTACCCTACAGCAGTCAATAATCCGGTAAACATCGACAAACGCATGGCCGACATTTCACTGGAAATTGGGTTTGGTAACACCATGGCTTGCTCACCTGGATGCACCAGATTTTGCAACTTAGGATCGACGAAGCTGTAAGTGACCGCCTCTTGGAAACCACGGGCCACTAACAACGAACGAACGCGTTTAAGGCTTAAGTCGGTTTCTTTATGATCCGACATTCGCAGTGACGCCACAGGAGCGACGTTTGGAATGTTGTTGTAACCGTAGATACGAGCAACTTCTTCGATTAAGTCTTCTTCAATCGCCATATCGAAGCGGTAAGTGGCGGTCGTGACCTGCCAACTTCCCTCACCTGCGACCACGCTAAAACCTAAACGCTCGAGAATTTCAACCACATCGCTATCGGGAACATGGTGACCGAGGATTTTATCTAACTTGCTGCGACGTAATAAAATTTGTGCAGGTTTTGGTAAGTCAGCATCAGATTTAGCTTCAACAACAGGGCCCGCTTCACCGCCACAAATCTCCAGCACTAAACGCGTCGCACGGTCGATAACCTTATGTTGCATCTCTGGGTCAACACCACGCTCGAAGCGGTGCGATGAATCAGTGTGCAAACCTAAACGACGTGATTTACCCATAATCGCTAACGGTGCGAAGAACGCACATTCAAGCAGTATGTCTTGGGTAGTGTCGCTCACACCCGAATATTCACCGCCAAACACGCCAGCAAGCGCTAATGGACGCGCATCGTCGGCAATCACTAGAGTGTCGTTTGGAATAGTCACTTCGCTGCCATCGAGCAGGGTGATTTTCTCTTCGCCATTACCTAAACGCACTTGGATGTCGCCAGTCAGTTTGGCAAGGTCGAAGGCGTGCATCGGTTGACCGAATTCAACCAACACAAAGTTAGTGATATCGACGATAGGATCGATTGAGCGGATACCACTGCGACGCAGTTTTTCCTGCATCCATAATGGCGTAGCCGCTTTCACGTTCACATTCTTCACCACACGACCTAAGTAGCGTGGGCAAGCTGCGGTTTCCTTCACATTGATAGCCACTTTGGCATCAATCGTTGGCGTCACGGCTTGCCATTGTGGCTCAGTCACAGCAGCACGGTTTAACACGCCGACTTCACGGGCCAAACCTACCATACCTAAACAATCGGCACGGTTAGCGGTTAAATCCACTTCAATCACAGCATCATCAAGCTGGAGATACTCGCGTAAATCCTTGCCTAATGGCGCATCTAATGGCAGTTCGATAATGCCATCGCTATCGATATCAATACCCAGCTCGCTGTATGAACACAGCATGCCTTCTGAAGGCATACCACGCAGCTTAGCCTTCTTAATTTTAAAATCGCCTGGCAGTACGGCACCGACCATTGCTACGGCCACTTTTAAGCCTTGACGGCAGTTTGGTGCGCCACAGACGATATCGATAAGCTCGCCACTGCCGACACTGACTTTAGTCACGCGCAGTTTGTCTGCATCTGGGTGCTGGCCACATTCGACCACTTCACCAACCACAACGCCGTTAAACTCGGCAGCCACGGCATCAACGCCATCGACTTCGAGTCCAGCCATAGTGATCTGGTGGGATAATGCTTCACGGCTAACGGCAGGATTGACCCACTCACGAAGCCAAGATTCGCTAAATTTCATGCTATACAGCTCCGTTATTTAAATTGCTTCAGGAAACGCAGGTCGTTTTCGAAAAACGAACGTAGATCGTTTACGCCGTAACGCAGCATTGTTAAACGCTCAACGCCCATACCAAAAGCAAAACCAGAGTATTTTTCTGGATCAATACCCACGCTACGCAGCACATTTGGGTGCACCATACCGCAGCCTAACACTTCTAACCATTTGCCGTTTTTACCCATCACGTCCACTTCAGCTGAAGGCTCAGTGAAGGGGAAATATGACGGACGGAAACGCACCTGCAAATCTTCCTCGAAGAAGTTACGCAGGAAGTCATGTAACACGCCTTTCAATTCGGCAAAGTTAACGTGCTCATCTACCAACAAACCTTCCACTTGATGGAACATTGGTGTGTGAGTTTGGTCGTAGTCGTTACGATACACACGGCCCGGAGAAATAATTCGCAATGGCGGCTTTTCAGTTTCCATCGTACGGATCTGCACGCCCGAGGTTTGGGTTCGCAGCATCAGCTTAGGATTAAAGTAAAACGTATCGTGATCCGCACGCGCAGGGTGATGCTCAGAGATATTCAAGGCATCGAAGTTATGGAAGTCATCTTCGATTTCTGGCCCCTGCTTTACCGAAAACCCTAATTCCCCAAAAAAGGTTTCGATACGCTCAATAGTGCGCGTCACTGGGTGCAAACCACCGATTTCGATAGTGCGACCAGGTAACGTCACATCAATCTTTTCGGCAATTAATTTGGCTTCCAGCTCTGCACTTTTCAGGCCATCGATGCGCTCAGTTAATTTCTGTTGAATGGCCTGTTTCGCATCATTGACCGCCTGACCAAAAGCGGGTTTTTCTTCAGGACTTAAGCTGCCCATCATCTTCATCATGTCGGTGATCTTACCTTTCTTACCCAGGTAATCGACACGGATATCATCCAGTGCTTTTAGATCACTGGCCTGGTCAATAATGACTAAGGCTTGTTCTACGATCTCAGTTAACTGCTGCATTTTCTCTTCCACTGCATAGTCGCGCTTGATAAACAAGTGCTATGGGCGCCAAACTTTCAGGCTATTTCGGTGCTCAGGTTATCGGGCGTTAATGCCAGACGCATTGCTAGCCATAACGAAATAAAAGGATAGAAATTCTACGCGAGCGGGCGGCATATTACTAGGGTCTATTCGGGGTTTTTATCATGCAAATTCATGTGTTACCCCCAAAAATCACCTGTAGCTGGACACTTAAAAAAGTAATTGATGCATTTTACAGCAATCACAGCTTCATATATTCCCCACTAGCGACGCATGTAACTAAACTGTAAACTTAAGTTTGTACCTTGCCAAAATTGCAGCAAAAGAAACAAAAGTGCCGCAATTGGACAACAATAATACAAGCAACTGCTTACTAAACAAAAAAGCATAAAGTCTATGGCAAATCGACCGATACCCATTTGGTCACAGCCCAATTTATCGAGGCGCTAATGAAAGAAGTTAAATTTCGTTGGATAGATCAATATCTTATCCACATGACCTTAAAAACCAAATTTGCAATACTCGCCCTAGTCCCCATGTTTATGATTGTGGGATTCGCGGTGTTTTTAAATAACCAGTTCCAGCATACTTTGCTCGAAAGCCACCTAAACGGATTACAAAGTACATCGCAAAAAATCAATCAGATTGCCACAGCGCTGTATGGCAAATTACCCGAACAAGAACGGCAAAATATTCCCAATCTCGTTAGTCAAGGCTTGCAAAATGTTGATATTGTATCTATTTCGCAGGCCGATAGCCGTGCCCAAACCATTGCGCGAAATGGCGGTGGAATAGATACCAATAGCACGCCTGAGCGAGCAATCAGCGCGCTAAGCGAACAAAATCTACTCACCATCATCAGTGTGGATAATCGCGAAATCAATACACTGTTAGCCGATGATAATCTGTTAATTTACAGTGTAATGGCGGTGTTGCTATTTGTGCTCTTCCTCTTTAGCTACTACATTTCCACCTTCGTTGGCGGCGCACTTTACACTACCGTTATGGCGTTAAAACGCGCAGCGTCTGGCGATTTAACGGGTCGATTAAACTTTTTCGAAGTCAAAGATGAATTCAGTCTCTTGGCCATCAGCATTGACACTCTCGTTGAACGTCAACACAACTTAGTGAAGCAGATTGCTGAATCCACCAGCAAAATCCGCGAAGTGGTTTCATCTTTTAGAAATACTGCGCAGCAGGGCCAAGCCTTAGCGGTAAATCAGCGTCAGCACCTCGACTCCTTAGCCACGGCAATGGAAGAAATGACCGCAGCGGTAAAAGAGGTTGCGCGCAATGCTGAGCAATCCTGTGCCGAAACCCAAGAGGCTAATCAACAGGTCAATGCGGGATCTAAGGATATTGAAACCACAGTAAGCGCGATTGATGTGCTGTCGGATGAGATTTCTGTCGCATCGGATGCCGTCAATATCCTTAACGACAACGCCAGCAAGATTGACGAGGTGGTTTCGACCATTAATGCTATCTCCCAGCAAACTAACCTACTCGCCCTTAACGCCGCGATTGAAGCTGCGCGTGCTGGCGAACAGGGTCGCGGTTTTGCGGTGGTGGCCGATGAGGTACGAACCCTCGCCGGCCGTACTCAGGCGGCAACGGTAGAAATTAAATCCATGATCGAATCACTGCAACAGGGCACACGCAACCTCACTCAAGTGATGTCACGCACCGTAAGCCAAGCGAGTGAAGGCAAGCAGCATGTACTGCAAACGGGTAAAGATCTTCAGTCGATTGCCCACCACAGCAGCCGCGTGTTCGAAATGAGTGTGTTGATTGCCACGTCCGCAGAGGAACAATCGGCCGTGGCTAACGAGATTGCCACTAACTTGATGGAGATCCGCAATCAATCCCATGATGTCGAGCAATCGGCCAACCAATCTGTGTCGGGTTGTGATGAACTGCAGGCAACTGCGGGACAGCTTGATCAACTCTTGGTTGGGCTAAAAGTCTAATTCTTAAAAAGTCTCAGTCTAGCTGAAGTGGAAGGGATAGTTTTTATCCCTTCTTAATTATAAGTTGTGCACGTTTAATGTCGTCATAATGCTCAAATTGAGGATTGATACGCGGGCCAAGATAAATCACCACTTCCCTAGCGCCAGCACCCATTACAAGTTCACGCAAAACCCTATCTTCAATATCAGTTAAACCACCTTCGGTCTTTTCCAATTGATGCAATATTACCCTAGGTGCCGCTCTAAATCCTGAGGAGTGAAGTTGAGAAATGCCGTATTGAAGCAGTTTTTCAGCCAGAGCAAAGCTTGCGACAAACATTCGAGGGTGTGAAAACGGATTAACAATGCGAATTCCCTCACAGTCCAATGTGTTAGCATCATGGCCGATAGCTTTGATCATCGTTTTGTTGTGCTCAGTAACAAGTGCGAGCAAGGGTTCATACTCGATACTGGCCTTATCGCCAAAAGCGTTTATCGTAATCTTGGCTTCACTTAACTCAATTAATAAGTCTTTAGAAATTAACCCCTTTAGCCAAGTAAACACATCTATTCTCCCGAAAAAGACATTTCCAGATAAAGCTTGTCTGCCCCACAATTATTTTCCGATTAAGGTATTTGCCTTAAAAAGGCTAGCGCTTGCTCTAAATCGCGGGTACGCGCCATCGGCGGCAAGGAATTTAAAAATGCCTGCCCATAGGGACGATTTACAATCCGATTATCACAGAGAATCAATACGCCGCAGTCCTTTTCGTCGCGGATCAAGCGACCTACTCCTTGTTTAAGTGCAATAATCGCCTGTGGCAACGACACTTGGGTAAAAGGGTCGCCTCCCTGCCGGCTGATATTATCGGCGCGAGCACGGTAAAGTGGCTCATCGGGTGAGACAAAGGGCAGCTTATCGATAATTACGCAGCTTAATAATTTGCCACGCACATCCACGCCTTCCCAAAAACTGCTGGTACCCAGTAGCACCGCATTACCCAGTTGGCGAAACTTTGTGAGCAAACTCTGTTTACCCGCTTGCCCTTGCACCAACAACGGATATTGAGTCCGAGTTCGCAATGCCATCGCCGTTTGCTCAAGCATTTTATGGCTGGTAAACAAAATAAAGGTGCGCCCCTGCGCCGCCTCAATCGCTTTTACGCATACATCGACTAACTGTTTGAGTGCCTGCTGCTGATTCGCCACATTCCCTAATTGCCTTGGCACACAAAATAGCGCCTGACGCGGATAATCAAAGGGACTATCCAAAATATGCGCCTTGGCATCACTGATCCCTAACTCCTTGGCAAAATGCGCTAAGCTGCGATTCACTTGTAAAGTCGCCGAGGTAAATATCCAACTGGTATTGGCCACAAATAACTGCTGACATTCGCGGGCAATATTAATCGGTGAAATCCGTAGCATCACAAAACGGCTACCAAATTCAATACTATAGGCAGCCTGTGGATTGTCACATTGGAAAAACTGATTGAGCTTATGGTTAAGCTCCGCCAGTTTGACGGCAATATCATCTAATAACTCACTGCGCCCCACGTGGGCGAGCAAGAGTTTTTGCAGCGCGGTTAACTCTGCGAGTAAATCCCATGACGCGAGCGCAATTGACTTATTGCCAAGCAGCACACGCCAATCCGACTCGGCGATAGAAAACAATCCATTATGCCAGTCACTCAATTTGGCTAAACAACGTTGACAAAATTGGGCAATCTGCCCTGTATCGCTGAGCTCAGTTTGATAAATCTGCAATAACTTTTGCAAATAGTCATCAATAGTGCGACTCGAGGATTGCTGGCCAAAGTAACTGACGCAGATATCCGGCAGCAAATGCGCTTCATCGAAGATCACCACATCGGGATCGGGTAATAATTCAGCAAATCCTGTGTCCTTTAACACACTGTCGGCAAAGAATAAGTGATGATTCACCACGATGATTTTTGCATCCATCGCACGGTTGCGGGCCTTACGGGTAAAGCAGGCATCATAAAATTCGCAGCGTTGCCCAAGGCAGGTCTCTTTAGTACTGACCACTAAGGGAAGCGCGGGAGAGTTTTCGGCAACTGAGGTTAAGCCACCGATATCGCCGTCCTTACTCATGCCTGCCCATTGGTTGATTTTGAGTAAATCATCCAATAATCGCGCCTCAATATGGCTGGCCTCCTGCATTTGCCTATCGAGCCGATACTGACATAAATAGTTATTTCGACCTTTCAATAGTGCAAGCTTGGGCGCAATCCCAAGCATAGATGTCAATGCGGGTAAATCCTTTAAAAACAATTGCTCTTGCAAGTTTTTACTGCCAGTACTGACAATCACTTGCTTGCCACTCAGCATAGCGGGAATTAAATAGGCGAAGGTTTTACCCACCCCTGTGCCCGCTTCAATCACCGCATTGCCCTTGCAGGCAATCGCGTCACTGATAATTTGCGCCATTTCAACCTGACTCTGACGCGCACTAAACCCTTGAATATGCTTAGCGAGCACGCCATCACTAGCAAAAGCGAGCAGCACTTCACTCGCCAATCGGCTCATCGAACGTGGAGCATCGCTCGATTGCTGAAGCGTGGCTTGCCGCGGAGTTGGGCGTCTGGAGTGATTCAAGGGCGAACGAGATCCTTTAATAAGGTTAACATATACAGTTCAGAGACGGCTAAATCTGGGCAAATTAGTCTGCAAGCGTTAAAGAGCCTGATTCCGTAAATCCGCAGTGTAATTAAGCCCGCCTAATAATACCAATAGTTTCAGTCCTGCGCCGAATTCAACATGAACATAGTTTTATGCGAGAATATTGCGGAGTTGGCGGCCAGTCGACAATACGCTTTAAAAAATTGCCGCTATCAGCCACAGAGCACGGTTTATAACGCGACAGGATGATTCGATGAAATACCCTTCTGGTCTTTTACTATTGTTGTCTTTTAGCCACCTTACTTGGGCAGGTTGTGATGAAGTGACTTCGCAATGCCTCGTCATAAATGGGGATAAAGAACATGCTGAATCCTGTGAAATCACGATTTGCGCCAATATGAACGAATACATAGTTGATGTCTCGCTAAAAAATGGTGGTACGATTTTTATGAGACAGGATAATCAAGCGCAGCTGATTCGTGTTAATGACAAGCAAGGCGTCTTCATTAGGCCGTCCCCCGAGAAAAGCAATCAAACCTGTTATGCTATGGCAGATAAAAGCCTAACTTACTGCTTGCCAGATGTAGTGCTGTAATGAATATTGATAACCGTACACTTTAGACGGCAAAACAGACTGCAGATCACTCACTATGAAGGTAAGCGTGGAGCATAGAGGTTAACCATGCAAACGACATTATCACTGTCACAATATGTGAAAAAGCGAAATGGTGTTCCACTGGGTGCCAATCACTCGATGAGGAATATGCTATCACGTGCCCTTGGCGCTAAGTCATTCCCTATTTTTTGGCATTATTGGAATCCGATATGGGGTTATTATTTATCACGCAATGTTATGCGGCCTATCAGTCAGTTTCTGCCGATGTGGCTCGCCGTTTTGCTCACCTTTTTGGTCAGCGGTGCGCTACATGATATAGCTGTTGCTCTGGTTAAATGCCAAGCTATTTTCTTTTTTACACCTTGGTTTGGCACCATGGGAGTTATCGTGATTGCCTCAAATAAATATGGCCTTTCCTACGGTGCATTGCCTTGGATTATGCGGGCCATGATTAATTTACTGTTTATTTTATCATCGTTTGCATTAACCGAATTAACGCAGGATCTGTTGAGGCTTTCAGCCTAATTATTTCGCTTTAATTAACTCGTCTTGATGATGTAAATGATACTCGCACAAAAGGATATTTCATGCGATTCACATTAACCTTGGAAACCCTATTATCTCAACTCGGTTCTTTTTCGTGGCACTTGGATGTGTATAAAGCCTTAGAGCAACCATTGAACTCCACAATAGCGGTGTTAATCATTGACGATGAACTTGAAGAGGAGCGCGACCAACAGGATGAGCCTCTTTATCCAAAAAACCAAGGCTATCAATATTTTTTGAGTATTGCTGATTTGCAAAGCATCAAGGCTAACTTAGAACAACAGATGCCAAATGCCACCTTACATGACTTAATTCATGCAGTCAGTTATTACTATCAAACCGATGCTTATATAAATTTAGAGCGTTAACCACTTTAATTAAGTTTTTATAAGATAAATTAAACCCAATGATTAAAGGAACAAATAGAATCAGATATGGATAAAAAAGCAAAAAAGATTTTATTATCCACCTATTGGAAGAATGGCTGGATTGACGCAAAAAACAGAAGTCTCTCCGAACCCGATTTTAGCTACGCCAAATCGAAAGGATTAATGTTTGATCCTTTAACGATCTCCCACGATGAATGCATCGTTGCCATCAAGGCGCTAGTTAAAGGCATTTCGCAAGCACAAGTAACAAAAGGATTTTTAAGCAGCCTAACCTCCAGGCGATTGGATTGGCGCTCTTCCCTTGCATCCTATGCTGTCGCCCAAAAAATGCCATCCCATCACTATACAACCGTCATTTCAGGCACTTCCTACACGGATGGGAAACCAACAGCACACTCCTATACCTGCGGCATTTGCCGAGACAGTCAATATGGCATCCGAGGAAGCGAATCCTATAACGAGATGGATATTAACGTATTCAATTTCGAGCGTATTAAATGGGGCGGCGTGCGCCATGGGGATATTTTGTATACCTATTTTGATTTAAGCCAATTTATCAATGCCGATATTCCAGAGCCGACGTCAGAAGATATTGCCTGTTTTAGGGAGATACTAACGATTATCGAAACATCAGACCCGAGCGATTATCCCAGCACACTAGAGAAGATATTAGCGAGTGTGATTAAATCGAGTAAAGCCGAGCGACAAACATTAATTGAAATATTAGCCAGTCTGGGAATATTAAAACCACGCTGTTTCGATAGACAACGCAAAGGCAAAAATGACTGGGTATTTGCCGAATATTGGCGTGGTGAAGACAAATATTGCCAACAGACAGTTGACCGCCTGTTTGGAGAATATTTAACACGATAACAGAGGATGTCACGCGCTAATTCAGCATTAGCGCTGTGCCTGACACTTAGCCTCAATCGCCAGTCTAGATTGAACGCTGCTAGACAAGATTTGCCATCCTTGTCGCCAGCCGAATTTATCTAAACTCATTATCTAAACGCAGAGTCTGCTTTGTGCCATTCCAAGGAAATATCTAATATTCGCCCCTCCTTACGATAAGCAGATTATCGTCCAGCGCCCACCAAGATGAAACATTTTCACAAAACGCATAAATATTCTTATTTAGTTAAAATTAACTGTTGCAAACGGCACAGAAAGCGGTTAGCTTAAAAAAACATTCGATGGATAAGAATCCGCCGACACCAAATTAAACAGAATCACAGAGTATAGAGAGTCATATGAGCCAACTACTGAACGCTATCCACCATCATCACCACCATATGCGGTAGCCTTCGGATGCTCACTGCCGGAGGACCGTATCCTTCTGGCGGACTGATTCAAAGATGATCATTAACCCCTGGAAGGAATTCCGGGGGTTTTTGCTTTTAGGCTTTTTAACTAACAATTTAACAGCTAATTAGTAATTAATTTCAATATGTTAACCGCCACATTGACTGGCAGTATCGATAAACCCGTTAAAGCGTGAAACGAAAGAATATCATTTTGAATTTGTTAACTTTGAGCGAGATAAAATTATGACCGAATCAAACCGTTTACGTATCGCCATTCAAAAATCGGGGCGCCTATCGACCGATTCTCAGCAATTACTCAAGAGCTGCGGAGTAAAATTTTCCATTAATGAACAACGCCTTATCGCTCACGCAGACAACATGCCCATCGATTTACTTAGAGTGCGTGACGATGATATTCCAGGACTGGTGATGGATGGGGTAGTGGATTTAGGCATTATTGGTGAGAACGTGCTCGAAGAAGAGCAAATTGAGCGCCAAACCTTAAATAAACCCGCCGAGTTTGTGAAGTTACGCCAACTGGATTTTGGCGCCTGTCGTCTCTCGTTAGCCGTGCCAACCGAATTTAGCTATGCCGATGCCTCATCCTTGGAAGGCTTAAGAATTGCCACCTCCTACCCCAATCTGCTGCGCCGTTTTATGCAACAAAAAGGCATAAATTATCGCGATTGTATGTTAAAAGGCTCGGTTGAAGTTGCACCGCGTGCAGGGCTTGCCGATGGCATTTGTGACTTAGTCTCCACTGGCGCAACCCTTGAAGCCAATGGTTTATACGAGACTGAAGTCATCTACCGCTCCATGGCCTGCATTATTCAATCAACCCAAACCCAAACGCCGAGCAAACAAGCCTTAATCGATCGCATTTTATCCCGCGTAAACGGCGTGATCCGCGCCCGTGAAAGTAAATATATTTTGCTGCACGCGCCAACCGAAACCTTAGATCAAATTGTCGCCCTGCTGCCCGGCGCAGAAAACCCAACAGTGCTGCCATTAAACGACGATACTAATCGAGTGGCCATCCACGCCGTCAGTACTGAAGATTTATTCTGGGACACCATGGAGCAGCTCACCGCGCTAGGTGCCAGCTCAATCCTCGTCATGCCAATTGAAAAAATGATGGGGTGATCTATGGATATTTTGACTTGGGCAGCGTTATCCACCGATGAACAAAAAGCCTCGCTTAAGCGCTCACCTTTAATTGGTGACAGTGGCTTAGAACAAAGTGTTCGCGCCATTGTTGATGCCGTTGCTAGCCGTGGTGATGCAGCACTGAAAGAGTTTAATCAAAAGTTTGATGGCGCCAAGCTTGTAAATATCAGTAGCGCCAATATCGACAGTCTGCGCTTAAGTGAGAGCGAGATTAGCGCCGCCAGCGCACGAGTCTCGGCAGAACTAAAAACCGCCATTGCCCAAGCGATGGCCAATATTGATGTGTTTCACAGCGCGCAGCAATTTCGTCCCATCGACATTGAAACCCAAGCGGGGGTTCGCTGCGAGCTTCGTAGCGAACCGATTGAAAAAGTCGGTTTATATATTCCCGGTGGCAGCGCCCCATTAATCTCAACCGTACTGATGTTGGCCCTGCCCGCCAAAATTGCTGGCTGCGAACAACGGGTACTCGTGAGCCCACCACCGATCAATGATGCGATTGTTTATGCAGCAAATGTCTGCGGCATTACCGAGATCTATCAAGTCGGTGGCGCGCAGGCCATTGCCGCATTAGCCTTTGGCACTGAAACGATTCCCTGCGTCGATAAGATTTTTGGCCCGGGCAATCGTTATGTCACCGAGGCCAAGCGCTTAGTCTCACAGGATAGCCGCTGCACAGTGTCTATCGATATGCCAGCAGGCCCTTCCGAGGTATTAGTCATTGCCGATAGCGATGCTAATGCGCAGTTTATTGCCGCAGACTTACTCTCGCAAGCGGAGCACGGCCCGGATTCGCAGGTCATTTTAGTCACAGATTCTGAGCCATTAGCACAGGAGGTTAATCAGGCACTCGAATCGCAACTGGCCGCCCTGCCACGCCAAGAGATTGCTGCGACCGCCCTAAAAGGCAGCCGCACCATTTTGGTCAAAGATATGCAAGAAGCGGCGCTCGTTTCGAATCGCTATGGACCCGAACACTTAATTATTCAAACCCGCTTTCCACGGGACGTGCTAAATCATATTCGCGCCGCAGGCTCAGTGTTTTTAGGCGCCTATACACCTGAATCGGTTGGGGATTATGCCAGTGGCACTAACCATGTATTGCCGACTTATGGTTACAGCCGCGCGGTATCGAGCCTCTCCTTGGCAGACTTTAGCCGCCGCTTTACGGTGCAAGAACTCAGTGCCAAGGGCCTACTCGGACTCGGGCAAGCGGTGATGACCCTTGCCAGCAATGAGCTACTCGATGCCCATAAAAATGCAGTTGCGGTGCGCTTAGCCAGTCTCAAGGACTGATAGCAGCAAGACGAAATAACAGTACGCTTTAACGTGAATTAACGCCGTAGCAAGACTTAGGATGAATAGGATGAGCCAAGTGCCAACTAGCCAAGCACCAACGAGTAATGTGCCTGTGACAAAGATTCCGAGCGCCAATTGCGCCAGCAATACTCTCGATAACAATACTCTCGATAAAATGGCAATCGAACCAACAAACCTTGCCGCACGTCTTGCGCGGCCCGAACTGCTCGAGTTAACGCCCTACCAAAGTGCTCGCAGGCTGGGTGGTCGTGGGGATATTTGGATCAACGCCAACGAATCACCCTTCAATAATGTGGCAGTCGGCGAGCTCGATTTAACTAAGTTAAATCGTTACCCCGAGTGCCAACCACCCGCATTAATCAGTGCCTACAGCCAATATAGCGCTGTAGCGAAGAGCAAAATTGTCGCCAGTCGCGGCGCAGATGAGGCCATCGAGCTGCTTATTCGTGCCTTTTGTACCCCTGGCATCGATTCCATTGCGATCTTTGGGCCCACTTACGGCATGTATGCCATTAGCGCACAAACCTTTAATGTAGGCGTTAAGGCGTTAGGCTTAACGGCTGAGTACGGTCTACCTGCCGACTTTGCAACGGCCGCACGCGGCGCTAAGTTAGTGTTTATCTGTAATCCGAATAACCCAACTGGCACTGTGATTGATAAGGTGCGCATAGAGCAAGCCATCCAAGCCCTGCCCTATGCCATTGTCGTCGTCGATGAGGCTTATATCGAGTTTTGCCCAGAATATAGCGTCGCGGATTTACTCGAGACTTACCCAAATCTGGTAGTACTGCGCACCCTCTCAAAAGCCTTTGCCTTAGCAGGCGCACGCTGCGGCTTTTTGCTTGCCAATGAAGAGATTATCGAAATCATCATGCGGGTAATTGCGCCCTATCCCGTGCCATTGCCCGTGAGTGAAGTGGCCGTGCAAGCGCTGTCACCTGCTGGGATTGCGCGGATGAAGACCCAAGTGAATGAGCTCAATACTCAGGGCGAGCGACTCGCGGCGGCGCTGAATTTGTACTGCGAGCAATGGGGCGGCGCCGTGCTAAAACCCAATGGCAACTATGTCTTAGCCGAATTTGACGACGTAACCAAAGTGGCACAACTGCTTATCGACAATGGCATTGTCGCGCGGGCTTATAAGGACCCAAGGCTGGCTAAAGCCATTCGTTTTAGCTTTAGCTCCATGGCCGATACTGACCGTATTGTGTCGCTGTTTGAGTCGCAAAAACGGTAAGCGTTTGACACCAGCCAAGACACGGTATTGCCTAATAGATTGATTTTACAAAGATAACAAACTGAATTGAAAGGTAGCAGCATGAACCCAGTATTTACCCCTAATGTCGCGCAAAAAATACTTTTTATCGATCGCGATGGCACCTTGATTGAAGAGCCGGTTACAGATAAGCAAGTGGATAACCTTGCCAAACTGGTATTCGAGCCCCAAGTGATCCCCGCCTTACTGCGCCTGCAAAAAGCTGGGTTTAGGCTGGTGATGGTCAGCAATCAGGATGGACTCGGCACTCCATCCTTCCCGCAGGAAGATTTCGATGCGCCGCACAATATGATGATGCAAATCCTCTCCAGCCAAGGGGTTAAGTTTGAAGATGTGCTGATTTGCCCACACTTTAACGATGAGAATTGTAGTTGCCGTAAACCCAAGCTGGGACTGGTGAAAGACTTTTTGACCCAAGGCTGTATCGATTTTACCCAGTCCGCGGTGATTGGTGACAGACACACAGATGTGGAACTGGGCAATGCCATGGGGATTAACAGCTTTCAATATCAGCGAGGCAGTCTAGGTTGGAACGCCATTGCCGATGCCTTACTCAACAAGGGCCGCAGCGCGACTGTGGTACGCACCACCAAGGAAACCGATATTCGCGTGACTGTCGATCTCGACAATGCCAGCAAAGGCACGATTAACACCGGTATTGGTTTCTTCGACCATATGCTGGATCAAATCGCCACCCACGGAAATTTCAAAATGGAGGTGAATGTCGATGGCGATCTTGAAATAGACGATCACCACAGCGTTGAAGACACCGCATTGGCAATTGGAGATGCGCTGCGCCAAGCGCTGGGTGATAAACGTGGTATTGCCCGTTTTGGTTTTAGCTTGCCGATGGATGAAGCCAAGGGCGAATGCTTACTGGATCTTTCCGGCAGGCCTTTTATTAAATTCGCCGCCCAATTTGAACGGGAAAAAGTCGGTGAAATGGCCACCGAAATGGTGCCGCACTTTTTCCGCTCCTTCGCCGATGGTTTACGCTGCACGCTACATGTAACGGCCGAAGGTGAAAACGATCACCACAAGGTGGAAGCGCTCTTTAAGGTGCTGGGCCGCGCGCTGCGTCAAGCAGTAAAAGTCGAAGGGGATGTCTTGCCATCGAGTAAAGGCGTGCTCTAACACTGTGCTACAAGATTTGTTATCTGCTTCTTGACTGAAAATAGGTACATGAGCAAATAACATAAAGCCTGATGATTTTAACGAGGGGCAGTTTCGGGAATGCCGCGACAAACCGCTTCACCATTGATCCATCAATAGGAAAACCCAATGTCAGCGAACACAGATGAATTTGATGTTGTCATCATAGACACAGGTTGCGCCAATTTAAGTTCGGTACGTTTCGCCTTTGAGCGCCTTGGCGCTAAGGTGTTAGTCACCGATGACAAGGCCAGCATTAAAGCCGCCAAACGGGTGGTATTGCCAGGTGTCGGCAGCGCCGGCGCCGCCATGGCCTCATTAACCGAAAAAGCCTTAGTCGAATTAATCCAAGGGTTAACTCAGCCCGTACTGGGCGTGTGTTTAGGGATGCAAATGCTCACCCTGCTTTCTAAAGAACGCGGCGGCCAAGCGCTTGATTGCCAATGCTTAGGGATTATTCCAACCGAGATTGACGAGCTAGACCGTCAAACCCTTAAAGCCGAAGGCCTGCCTCTGCCGCACATGGGCTGGAACCAACTAACTTTCAGCAACCCCTCTCAGGTTCACCCGTTGTTTGCCGGAGTGGCAAGTGGCAGTTATGTGTATTTTGTTCACAGCTACCGCGCGCCATTAAGCGACTACACCTTGGCACAATGCCGTTATGGTGAAGACTTTAGCGCCGCTATTGGTAAAGACAACTTTATGGGCGTGCAATTTCACCCCGAGAAGAGCGCCGCCGTGGGAGCACAAATCCTAGGTAACTTTTTAAAAATGCAGTAAATGCAATCGCTTATTAGCTTTTGACTGATTTAAGTGTGGGGGAGCTAAGTTTGGCTGAGCCACCAGTATTTTTCAGCCACAACATTGGGCAATAAAGCGCGGCAGCAAATGCGCAAAAAAGAATTAAGGACAAAAGATGATCATTCCAGCAATTGATTTAATTGATGGCAAGGTAGTGAGGCTCTACCAAGGGGATTATGGGCAGCAAACGACCTTCGATTTAAGCCCGCTGGCCCAGTTACAATCCTACCAAGCCCAAGGGGCAAGCTGGCTGCATATTGTCGATTTAACTGGCGCCAAAGATCCTGCTAAACGCCAAACGGCTTTGATTGCAGCGCTAACAGCAGGGCTTAACGCCAATATTCAAGTCGGCGGCGGGATCCGCACTGAAGAGCAAGTCGCCGAGTTATTATCCCTTGGTGTAAAACGGGTAGTGATTGGCTCACTCGCCGTTAAAGAACCCGGGTTAGTCAAAGGATGGTTTAACACATTCGGCAGCGAGTCAATATGCCTTGCTCTGGATGTGAATATCAATCAGAGCGGCGAGAAAATCGTCGCGGTTTCTGGCTGGCAAAGCGGTGGCGGCAAGAGTCTAGAATCTATCGTTGAAGACTTTAGCCAAGTGGGACTTAAACATGCACTGGTGACGGATATCAGCCGCGATGGCACCCTCACAGGCGCCAATACCGCACTCTACCGCGAGCTATCCTGCCGCTATCCAAACATCGCTTGGCAAGCCTCGGGCGGCATTGCTTCCCTTGAGGATGTTGCCGCCGTCAGAGACAGTGGCGCCGCGGGCATCATTATCGGTAAAGCTTTACTTATCAATCAGTTTAATGTGGCGGAGGCAATCCAATGCTGGCCAAACGAATAGTCCCCTGTTTAGATGTGAAAGATGGCTGCGTGGTCAAAGGTGTACAGTTTCGCAACCATGAAATTGTGGGCGACATCGTACCACTCGCCGCGCGTTACGCCGCAGAAGGCGCCGATGAGCTGGTGTTTTACGATATAACCGCCAGTGCCCATGACCGAGTAGTCGATAAATCTTGGGTGAGCCGAGTGGCTGAGCAAATCGATATCCCCTTTTGCGTGGCGGGTGGAATTAAAACCATTACCCAAGCCCGCGAGCTACTCGCCTTTGGCGCGGATAAAATTTCGGTCAACTCGCCTGCCCTGAGCGACCCGAGTTTAATCTCACGCCTGCAGGATGAGTTTGGCCGCCAATGTATCGTGATTGGCATCGACTCATTTTATGATGCGGCAAGCGACAGTTATAAAGTGAAGCAATTTACCGGCGATGAAGCCGCCACCAAAGAAACCGCTTGGTACACCCAAGACTGGGTTGAAGAAGTGCAAAAACGCGGCTGCGGCGAAATCGTGCTCAACGTGATGAACCAAGATGGCGTACGCGGCGGCTATGATATCCAGCAGTTAAGCCTAGTACGCCAGTTGTGCGATGTGCCCTTAATCGCCTCGGGCGGTGCGGGCACGATGGCGCATTTTCGCGAGGTGTTTATTGATGCGAAGGTCGATGCGGCGCTTGCGGCGAGCGTGTTCCATAAAGCCATTATCAACATCGGCGAGTTAAAACAGTATTTAGCCGCCGAAGGTATTGCGATTCGCCAATAGCTTTTAGATCAGAGCGATTAATATCGATAGTCAATATTGGCCAAACCAAATGCTCATCGATTGCGACAAAAGAATAAGGTACTCAAATATGACAACTGGAATAATTTCAAGATGTTGCCAAGACAAAGCAAGCACGGATCTGGTCAACGGTCTAGACTGGGAAAAACAGCAGGGGTTAATCCCTGCGGTAGTGCAAAATCACCTCTCTGGCAAGGTATTAATGCTCGGGTATATGGATAAAGCCGCGCTGGAACAGACTTTGGCAACTGGTGATGTGACGTTTTTTAGCCGCTCTAAGCAACGTTTATGGACCAAGGGCGAAACCTCTGGCCATACCCTAAAATTGGTCGCCGTCGATAAAGACTGCGATAACGACAGCCTGCTGGTACAGGTGTTGCCCAATGGCCCAACCTGCCATAAAGGCACAGAAAGCTGCTGGCTCGACGGCCAAGCACACCCCTTTTTAAACAATCTGGCCGAGCTTATCGCCTCACGTAAAGGGCAGAGTCCAGAATCGAGCTACACCGCCTCCTTATTTGCCCGAGGCACAAAACGCATCGCCCAAAAAGTCGGTGAAGAAGGGCTCGAAACCGCACTGGCTGCCGCCACCCACGATAAAGAAGAGCTGATTAATGAGGCATCGGATCTTATATACCACTTATTAGTGCTGCTTGAAGATCAGCAACTGAGCTTAAGTGATATCACGGCTAATCTGCTCGCTCGCCATCAAAAAGCACAGCGAAAATAATCCTGAACCACCAGCACCGCTGCATCTGTATCTGCCGCAAGCCTTTAAGGCTTCGGCAGAGTTGTAGTTCGACGCTTTAGTAAACGCAACATATCGTCCCCAAACGGTAACCGACCAAGCCCCCAGAGCGTGCCTCTGTCAATAAATCAGCAAAATACTGTTGTAATGGTTGACAAGTACAGCTTAACTACCTATCGTAACCCGCATCCTCGATTTACATCCGAGGAAAGATCCAACTTATTAACATTTAAGATAAAATTTTAGATCAACGTCTGTTGCCTTAAACGCATAGACTAAGATCAACTGCAAATTTTGCTAAAAAGGCGCGTTTTATGTGTATTACAACAACAGCTTATTATCCCTATCTGTAGCCGCAATGGCATAGATAGGCACTCTCGCCTGACCTTCCATTGTGGCCATATCCCCAACGATCCGCAGATTGCGCCACGATCCCAACGCTTTGTACTCACACAAGTACGACTCTCAGCCGCTGTATCGCGCCGCCATTCTGCTTAAGCCTTCATCTCATCTGAGATATTCGAGCCATTCATTAAGACGTTTGAGCGTAAGTTATGACACAAAATAAATTTTTCGGCAGTTTACTGCTGATCGCAGGCACCACCATTGGCGCGGGCATGCTCGCACTCCCCATCGCATCGGCAGGCCTTGGTTTTGGCATGTCGAGCATGATCATGCTGATCCTCTGGGCATTAATGGCCTACACCGCCCTACTCATGGTCGAAATCCACCAATTTGCTCCGAGTGATGCCAGTCTCAACCAATTAGCCCGAAATCTGCTGGGCGCTAAAGGCCAAGTGGTTGCCAGTATCGCATTAATGTTTTTACTCTACGCCCTGTGCGCCGCCTACATTGCTGGCGGCGGTGAGCAAGTCCATCAAAAACTCAGCTCTTGGTTAGGGTTAGCACTGCCGCCACAGGCGGGCGCCATCTTCTTTACCCTGTTAGTCGGCACGATTGTGGGGTTAGGCACCCACTGCGTCGATTTAATTAACCGCATGCTCTTTAGCTTAAAGATCATTGCCTTGATCTTGATGCTGGCGTTATTACTGCCGCAGGTGGAAGGCACACATTTACTCGAGTTGCCACTGGAACAAGGGCTTATTGTGTCGGCCATCCCAGTGATTTTTACCTCGTTTGGTTTTCATGGTTCGATTCCGTCCGTGGTGCGCTACTTAGGCGTTGAGGTTAAAAGCCTGCGCAAAATCATGTTGCTCGGCTCGGCGTTACCCCTGCTGATTTACCTGCTGTGGCAACTGGGCAGCCAAGGCGTACTCAGCCAAAGCCAACTGATGACCAATCAGAGTCTTTCTGGCTTTATTAATCAATTAGCGAGTGTACTGCACAGCCAATACTTAAGCTCAGCGATTAGTGTATTTGCCGATCTTGCCCTTGCGACCTCCTTTTTAGGCGTGAGTCTAGGTCTGTTTGACTTTATAGCCGCCAACTTAAGGCAAGAAGATAATGCGACTGGTCGCAGTGTCACCGCGGCGATCACTTTTGTGCCACCTTTAGGTTTTGCGCTTTTCTACCCACAGGGATTTATTACCGCCCTAGGTTATGCGGCCATAGCCCTAGTGATCCTCGCAATTTTTTTACCTGTAGCCATGGTGTGGGTACAAAGACAAGCACGCGATAAGGCAAAGCTACCTCAAGGTTACCGCGTCTCAGGGGGAAAATTAGGTTTAGTTCTCGCACTACTATGTGGCCTTGCGGTGATTAGTGCGCAGCTTTTAGGCTAGAGTCGGTTTAGACCACTGCAGTATAAGTGCCTGTAAATTCAAGATGATTAACTACAGGCTCTTAAACTTTTTTGCCAATATCAGGATTAGTCAGCCACGCGCTTGAATGCTAAACTGCCGCTAATCCTGCTTGCCTTTTATCGCCGGCATTCAAATCTCCAGCACTAAGGTAAGCCAAAGCGCGATAATGATAAGGATGATAGTCGACTCACATGCTTAAGACGCCAATACCACTGAAAAAGGCTAGCGCCGAACCCGCCCCACAGGCGAGCTCGGCTGTAACGTCACATTCCCAAATGGTAGAAACTGGCGCACCTAGGCGCAAAACAACAATGAAAAAGCGCGTCAAACAAAGCCTTATCGCCACCGCACTGGCAGGTATGTTAGCGGGTATTGCGCTCACAGTATGGATTGTCAATAGTGAGACCGAAACCCTTATTCTGCGCGCCGCCAATTATGCCTTAAGCGGCATGGACAGTGAGCTTACCGATATTCGTTTAGGCTCCATGGGCTTAACACATTGGCAAGTCAGTTCAGTAAGCCTGCGCGTGCATGACTCGCACTTAGTGGTAAAAGATCTGGATATTCAACTTGCGCTTAATTGGCCCAACAGTGTTGCAGAACTGCTGCAGCTTGGCCAGCTTGATGTCTTGAGCCAAAAAATCCAACGCATTAGTACAGGTGAGATTGAAGTCGAGCTCGGTCAATCGCTCTTTGAGCGAAGCCCCAGCATTGCCGATGAACAAACGCCTGCAATACCATTAAATATCAAATCATTACCCTTAATTGAGATAGGTAAAACCACACTGAGCTTAACGGCGCAAGCCGATCACAGCGCCTATCAACTGGTAATGGATAAACTCAGCCTTGATAAACATGGGGAATTAACTACCGCCTTTAGTCATGAGGACGAGCCGCTAATCAGCTTAATCGCAACACTCGGCAGCAATGAATGGACGTTAAAAAGTAAACTGAATATCGCGCCGCTGCTTGAGAGCCTGCATCAAATTAGCCTACGCCAAACGCCAACCAGTATTCTTAGCCAATTGATACAATGGGATCAACAGTGGCAAACGCTTGGCATCACTCTGAGTGGTCAGTTAGTCTCGCAAAGTACTTTCAAGCTCACGACGGGCGATATAAAGAGTGACCATCAGTTTATCCAACCGAGTGTCACTTTGGCGCATTTTGCAGACTTCACCCTAGCACCACAACCAACTCTGGCATTTGGTGTCAGTGGTTCATTAGCTGCACTAAACCTGACACTGGAACCTTTTAGCCTTGCGTTAACGCCCAATGCCGCGCAACAAGCGCTGTTATTAGATACCCTAAATCACTCTTTGCAGTTAAATGATGCTGACTATCAAGCGCTTAACACTTTACTTTCAGGGCTTAAAAGCACGCAGGCACCTGTTGGACTGGCATTCTTAATGACTGAGCCGCTGCATTATGCCTTGGCAGAATCAGGCGAGATCACCTTGCCTGCGATGGAATTAACCACCTTAGGTAGTAAACTCGAGACGCGTATTCGCCTCACGAACACTCGATTAGATAACAAGCAGTTAACCCAAGAGTCGAATACATGGACGTTGCAAACTCAGTGGCACCTCGCGCTTCAACAAAATACGCCGCTTAACTTACGTGACCTTGACTTACACAAGCGTTGGCAAGATGCACCTCAAGCGTTAAATTGGGGCTCGGGTGCTTTGCAAACTGCTGGAGTTATCAGCCTTAATCAGTCAGCCCAAGGCATCGATTGGCAACTTAAAACTGCGCCCATCTCCAAGGAGTCAACTGACACACTGCAATTAGCCCTTGGGGATATTCACTTACAAAATGCGACACAAGCATCTGCCACTCAAAATAAACAGACCCTGTTGGGCTTAGGGAGTATTCAGCTAAACGCCAAGGCTCCACTCATAGTTAGCTCAACATCATTACCAGCACAGGATGCGAGTTCTGCAGCAGGAAACCAATTTGCGCTTAACGTGCCCCCAATGTCACTCGCTCTTAAGCAGTTGCGTTTTAGCCAAACGGTCGAAACGCTTGCAATAGACAATGACAATGCCAATGCACAACAGCAAACGCAGGCCTTAGATCACAGCACGAAAACCAGTCTGAGCAGCCGTAGTGATATCACTGTGCAGGATTTTTCCCTTGGATTATCAAAGGGATTGACAGTGAATTTCTCAAGCCAACCTCCTTTTTTAACAGCGATTCAATCGAGCCAAATCAAAAATACACTCAACTGGCAAGCCAAACAGTTATCGATTGAAAAACAACTTTCGGCGAAGGGACGCACACGTAAACAAACTGTGCTTAAGCTGGATAACTTAGCCCTAGTGCAAGATTTATTTTGGAAAAATAGCATGCTTATCGGTGATGAACAGTGGCAAGTCGGCAATGTTCAACTTCAAAGTCATCATCAATTGCAGTTCGCCAATGCAAACTTGCCACTGCTGTTAACTGGGCAATGGGTGGTAGATACCAGCATGACAGAAGCCTTATCCCTGCTTAATCAAACTCAGCCGCTACCCACTGAATTTAATATGACCGGGCATAACCAATTACAGGCACAATTTAAGCTGACACATCAGCCCGAACAAACCCAATTTGCGATGCAAATTACCCAGTCGATGACCGAGCTTGAAGGTTTTTACAAAGACACCCTCTTCGAAGGCGGGAAATTACAGGCCCAATGCGAGTTCACTTGGGGCCAATCCTATAAAATGCCCCACGCATCAGGTGATTTCAACATGTTAAGTCGCCTAAACTGCCCTCAAACGATCATGACCTTTAAATTGTTCGACCCTGGATTCCCGTTGACCGATATCGAGGTCAATGCCGATATTATCCTAGATAGGGATACTGAGAGGCTACCCGATAATTGGTTACAACAAGTCACGGGCTTAAGTGATACCGATGTATCAATGACGGCTAAGGGCAACGTATTGAGCGGCCAGTTCTTACTGCCTGATTTTAATTTAAAATTACAGGATAAATCCCACGCTTACTTGTTATTACAGGGCATGGATCTTGAAGAAGTGCTGCGCATTCAGCCGCAAATAGGCATCTATGCCAATGGCATATTCGATGGCGTGTTACCCGTGGACTTGGTCGATGGTAAAGTCTCGATCAGCGGCGGACAATTAGCGGCCCGCGCCCCTGGCGGCTTAATTGCGATTTCGGGCAATCCGGCAGTCGATCAAATGCGCCAATCGCAGCCTTACTTGGATTTTGTATTTTCGGCGCTCGAGCACTTAGCATACAGCCAGTTATCCAGTAGCTTCGATATGGATAACACAGGCGATGCCGCCCTATTGGTAGAAGTCAAAGGCCGCAGCCAAGGGATTGAACGTCCCATCCACTTGAATTACTCTCATGAAGAGAACATGCTGCAATTATTCAGGAGCCTTCAGATTGGTAACGATCTGCAGGATAGAATCGAAAAATCCGTGAAGTAAAAGGAAACCTCAGTGAAGATCATTCAATTACAGCAAGTCAGTTTAGGTGCATTGCTGCTAGTGGGCACATTGCAAGGCTGTGCACCGACGGTAAAGATTGAGCCACCGGATAAACCGATTGTCATTAATCTCAATGTGAAAATTGAACACGAGATAAAAATCAAAGTGGATAAGGAGCTAGATCAGCTTCTATCGGATGATAAATTGTTCTAATCACAAAGAATTAAGGAATATACGATGAAATTGATGAGACTAAAGCCAACATTACTGCTGTTATTAAGTCTGGGCTTATTAAGCTTAAATGCCTTTGCCATGTCATTACAGGATGCCAAATCCCAAGGCTATTTAGGCGAGCAACCCAATGGCTATTTAGGCCTAGTACAAAATAATAGCGATGCCAAAGCCGTGATGGATGAAGTAAACAACAAGCGCCGCGCCCACTACGAGACCATTGCTAAAAAGAACAATATTTCTGCCGCCGAT
This sequence comes from Shewanella cutis, assembly GCF_022410515.1. Classification (GTDB taxonomy): domain Bacteria; phylum Pseudomonadota; class Gammaproteobacteria; order Enterobacterales; family Shewanellaceae; genus Shewanella; species Shewanella cutis. The sequence continues at coordinate 184,163 of NZ_JACSDI010000002.1, forward strand.
GTCGCCAAACTGGCTGGCGAAAAAGCCATCGCAGCCACAGATAAAGGCAACTATGTGCAGAATGCCCAGGGTAAATGGGTTAAAAAGTAGTGTGTTGATACTGCTAAGCACTCAGCAAAACGCCTGCAATTGCAGGCGTTTTGGTATCTATCATTGATTCCGGAATGAAAACGCACTTGTTTTATGTTAAGGCTGTTCGCCCATATCGCATCAATTGCAGCACTTTTGGGCATAAGTTTTATTCGCTATCAGAGCAGCCAGCGAGCTTAATATTTGATGCCTGAAATAACCTTTGTTCAATCCAATCCCGAAAGTATGAAATACGTGAGTAATGTTCAATCACGCCATACTTGCCCTCTTCCCAATTCGTTGACTCGGCATTTTGCCATGAGCTGATACCCATAAGACAAACTGAATCGGCCGAGACAAGGTACGCGGGGCCGCCCGAATCTCCTGGGCCACTTATCCCCTCCAATGGCAAAGCATTTGCGTCGCGGTCAAAGACAAATTGCAGCCATTGCTCCTGCACACCAACCACGGCATTGTGTGCCGCGCGTAATTGTTTATCAGCCCCCGCGACACCCACCAGCCCATTACCATAATCGCCGCGCCCGACGAAGGTGGTGATTTTGCCCATTTCGGTTGAGGCATGATTTAATTTAGCAAGTGTTGCATCTTTAATGGGAGAAGCCAATTGAACCAATGCAATATCGTAGGGAAAGTGCCGTTCTTTCCAAAGTGGATGTTTTATCACATCTTTGATCGAGTAAAAATCCGTTTTAAATTGCACTTTATTGCCTGTCTTTAGCTCATTAGCCACATGCGCCGCCGTCACAACCCATTGCTTATCGATAAGGCTGCCAGTACCAACTACGATTTCATCACCTTTATAAAGTCCTAAAAAGGTGACCGTCGAATTATCGCTTTGCGCCGCCGCTTGATATTTTGCGTCATCCACATCATGCCTGATAATCATGGCATTAGCGGTGCTCGTTATCGCCAGTAACAGTACGAACATCCACTTCATATTGAACTCCCTATCGTTGTATGTTGTCTTTCGCCACTATTCAGTTAACCGCGCACTTAGCAGTGACATAAGTTGGTATTAAGTAGAATTAGCCTTGGTTAAATGTACCGCATTAAAGAGATGGTTTTAACCCGATCTCAGCACAGACTTCAGCTAGCATTGGCACCGTCAGTCCTGCTGGTAGTTTATCCAGTTTTGGCAGGGCGAATTGCTGCTGCAGTTTGGCGTCGCCACTGGTGATATCCTCAATCCAAGCGGTAAAGAAAGACACTCTGGAATACACTTCGACCACGCCATACTTGCCTATTTCGCCCCCATCCACTCTGGAGCTGATCCCAAGTAAGTAGTGTATGCCCTCAAGCGTGAGATAAGCTGGACCACCGCTATCACCGCCGCCAGAAACCCCTTCCAGGGGTAACGCGCTATCCCCTGAATCGAATGTAAATGTTAATAATGGCCCTTGAGCAAATTCGACGCTATTTTGCGCTTTGCGCAGCACTCCTGCATTGGCGACATTATCCTCGGTTTGGCCCGTTAAACCATTTCCAGTGCCACCCGTCCCTATAAACCAGATGTTTTTGCCTAATTCATCGGGTTGCTCGTAGAGTCGAGCAGGCGTCACGCCTTTTACGGAGTCAACTAATTTGATTAACGCAATGTCGTGGCGAGTGCCTGGCTGATACCCCTTATGCACAAATACACTGTCGACCTTATGGTATGTATCCAGTATCCGGATATCACTCCCGGGCGTAATGCAAAAAGTGGTGTGAGCCGCGGTCACAATCCAATCAGGCTTGATTAAGACGCCATGGGCGCCATCGATATAAAAAGTGGCTAAGGCTGGAAAATCGCTCGCGTCAGCAAGGTACTTTTGCGCATCCACATCGTGGCGCACCACAATGGCCGACGCCGATAGGCTAAAACAGAGGAGTAAAATCGTTAGAGTGATACGCATTATGTCCCGATGCCATTTAGATAGGGCGAGCGGATTAACTCAATCAAAAAGCCCACGCGAAGCAATGACAGCTGAGTTATTTAGAGCTAGTTATTTTAATCTCGTTATTTCAACTCAGTTATTGCTATTGCACCGCACTATCCCTATTGGCGAGAACTTAACAGCTTTTACTTATTTGAGATATAGCCGCTGCATTCAAATCATTCAGGCGCAATGGATCAACATGACATGTTGAATGACATCGCAATTTGTCCGTAGAAAATAAAAAGCGCGGTGAACTTAATGTTCACTGCGCTTTTTATATTAAACCCTAGAGTTTAATGCTTGGGGGTTAACGCTAGGCAGCCTTATTTAAAGTACAAGCTATGGAATTTAAGGTGTTCTTCAATAAAGCTCGCAATAAAATAATAGCTATGATCGTACCCCGCCTGCATACGCAAATCTAAGGGATAGCCTTTTGCTTTGGCGATATCATTAAGCGTTTGTGGCATCAGTTGCGCTTCTAAAAAGCTGTCGGCATCGCCTTGGTCGACTAAAATAGGCACTTCGCTGATCGCCAATTTGAGTAACTCACAGGCATCATATTGGCGCCAGTGCTCGCGATTCTCGCCCAAATACTCGGTAAAGGCTTTCATCCCCCAAGGCGCATTACTTGGATTACTGATAGGACTAAAGGCCGAGATTGAACTGTATCGATGAGGATTGGTTAACCCTATGACTAACGCGCCGTGCCCGCCCATGGAGTGGCCAGAGATAGCGCGTTGATCTGTCACGGGGAAATTGGCTTCAATCAGCGCTGGCAGTTCATGCACAATATAGTCGTACATTTTATAGTGGCGATTCCAAGGCGCTCTGGTCGCGTTTAAATAAAACCCAGCGCCTAAGCCTAAGTCATAGGCTTTATCCGGTGCATCGGCAACATCATCACCACGCGGGCTGGTATCGGGGGCAACGATGGCTATCCCCAATTGAGCCGCAATACGCTGCGCGCCCGCCTTCTGCATAAAGTTTTCGTCGGTGCAGGTAAGACCCGATAGCCAATACAACACAGGCACAGGTTTGTTGGCCGCCTCGGGTGGCAGATAAATCGCAAAGCGCATCTCGCAATTCAGCGCCTGAGATTGATGGCGATACTGTTTGTGCCAACCACCAAAACTCTTGTTACAGCTGATATTTTCTATGGTCATTTCAATCCCTTTCCTGTTCACTTTTAACGTTTAGCTTGCCGTTCAAGGCCTATCACAAGCTTAAAACGCATAAGCAGCAGATAAGCCGTTTGCGGTTATCTGCTGTTGTGATACCAAAGAGCGTGATTATTTATCGAAATGGATCACGCTGCGAATACTCTTGCCTTCATGCATCAAGTCGAAGGCTTCGTTGACTTGCTCAAGTCCCATAGTGTGGGTGATAAAGTCATCGAGCTTAAACTCACCCGCTAGGTATTGTTCAACAATTTTAGGTAATTGCGAGCGTCCTTTCACACCACCGAAGGCAGAGCCGCGCCATACGCGGCCCGTTACCAGTTGGAACGGACGAGTCGAAATCTCCTGCCCCGCACCTGCCACGCCAATAATAACTGACTCGCCCCAACCTTTGTGGCAACACTCAAGCGCACTGCGCATCACATTGACATTGCCGATACATTCGAAGGAGTAATCCACGCCGCCATCGGTCATCTCGACAATCACCTCTTGGATCGGTTTATCGAAATGCTTAGGGTTAATACAATCGGTTGCCCCTAATTTACGGGCAAACTCGAATTTAGATTCATTAATATCGATGGCAATAATCCGACTGGCTTTGGCCATGGTCGCACCAATAATGGCCGATAGACCTATGCCACCTAAGCCAAAAATCGCCACTGTAGCACCTTCTTCAACCTTAGCGGTATTCATCACGGCGCCCATACCTGTCGTCACACCACAACCCAGCAGACAGATTTCTGTTAATGGTGCGGTTTTATTCACCTTAGCCAATGAGATTTCAGGTAATACCGTGTATTCGGAAAAAGTTGAACAACCCATATAATGGAAAATCGGCTGGCCATCTTTATAAAAGCGCGTGGTGCCATCGGGCATCAAACCTTTACCTTGAGTCGCACGGATCTTTTGGCACAGATTGGTTTTACCCGATAAACAGAACTTACATTCGCCACATTCTGGCGTGTAAAGTGGGATCACATGATCGCCCACTTGTACACTGGTCACGCCTTCGCCCACTTGCTCAACAATACCACCGCCCTCATGACCAAGAATTGCAGGAAACACACCTTCAGGATCGTCACCACTTAAGGTAAATGCATCGGTATGGCACACCCCAGTCGCCACGATACGCACCAAAACTTCACCAGCCTTGGGTAACATCACATCGACTTCTTCAATTTTAAGCGGCTGCCCTGGGCCCCAAGCCACCGCGGCCTTAGACTTGATAAACTGTGGTTTTTCGTTCGACATGCTTGGGTTTCCTTCTTTTAATAAATGAGCCAATCCACACTGAAACTTTACAACTCACCCTCTACTCTGCTTACTCAGCAGCCTGACCTATAAACACTGCTTTTAAGAATAGAAATGGACGGACAAATAAGCTTAAGGATCAGAGTTAAATAATCGCGTTATTAGATTGTATTTGTTTCCTGATGATTGATAATCTAGCATTTTGGCAATTCATTTTTACTGAGAAGCAACAATGTACCTTTGGGATGGCATATCCGAATTTGTGGCTGTAGCCGAAGCCGAGAACTTTACCTTGGCTGCACTGCGCCTCAATGTGTCCACCGCCCACGTGAGTCGGCAAATCGGCGCGCTGGAAAATCGCCTCGGCACTAAGCTGTTTTACCGTACGACGCGTAAGGTATCCCTCACCGAAGAAGGTGCCATTTATTATCGCCATTGCCGCCAATTGCAAACCGGATTAGAGGAGGCCGAGCGGGCCATTACCGATCTTAAAGACTCGCCTCAAGGACTGATAAAACTCACCGCGCCCGTGGCCTACGGTGAAAAATTTATTATGCCGTTACTCAATGACTTTATGGTGCAGTACCCGAGCGTGGAATGTAATGTTGACTTGACCAACAGAACCTTAGATCTGATCGAAGGCGGCTACGATTTGGCCATTCGCCTTGGTAAACTCGCCGATTCAAGCCTAATGGCTAAACCCTTAAGCAGCCGCACCCATTATGTAGCGGCCTCGCCAAGTTACGTTGAAAAATATGGCGAACCCCATACACTTTCGGAGTTAAATCAACATAATTGCTTGATCGGGAATCACAATTATTGGCGCTTTATTGAAAATGGCCGCGAGCGCAATATTAAAGTACGAGGCAACCTGCTCTGCAACAGCGGTTATGCCCTGCGGGATGCGGCATTAAAGGGTATTGGGATAGTACAACTACCTGATTATTATATTGAAGAGGATATTCACGCCAGCAGACTGATTTCCTTCCTCGATGCACACCGCGAAGCCAAGGAAGGCATTTGGGCGCTCTATCCTCAAAATCGTCACCTGAGCACAAAAGTACGGGTATTAGTGGATTATCTAGCGGAAAAACTGACTGGCGGTTAAGCCGCGATTAACATCATCGCGACGCTAATCATTTGTGCTTAAGACAAACATCAGTGCTGCTGCACACAAGGCAAACTAACGCCAATTTTCCCTCAGGGTGTAATACAGCATCCCCAGCGCCAGTGCTTGATTACCAAACCATTCATTCAGCGGGATCCGAATATGGCGCATCGCGGCAAACAGATCAAACTCTTGCATTTGACCATCGATCGCCTGCCCCATGATTTCGGCCATAATATGGGATGTCGCAATGCCATGGCCCGAATATCCCTGACAATAGAAAATGTTAGGTGCAATTTTACCCAGCTGGGGAATACGGTTAATCACAATCCCCGCCATCCCTGCCCAGGCAAATTCAATATCGACACCTTTTAACTGCGGGAAAGTGCGTTCAATCGCCGGACGCAGCTCAGCGGCAACGTTTTTAGGATCGCGGCCACTGTAATTAGTGCCACCACCAAACATCAAACGGTTATCGGCGGTTAAGCGGTAATAATCAAGCACAAAACGGCAATCATACACAGCTAAATCCTGCGGATTGAGTTGTTTGCAAGCTCTTCGGGTAATTTGGCCGTTGCACAATTGCCAAGGGAGGCAGGAAATAACATCCCCCGTAACTTGGGGCGGCCTAATTTGTGGTAGGCATTACCGGCGATCAGCACACTGTTTGCCTTTACCGTTCCTTTGGGCGTGACCACAGTTGCAAGCTCTCCGGGCAGAATATCCACTACCTGCGAATGCTCAAAGAGTTGTGTCCCTAAGGATTGGGCCGATCGCGCTTCACCGAGACACAAATTCACTGAATGTAGATGCATATTGCGCCGATTAACTAAACCGCCGTGGTATAGGGGCGAACCTAAATACCCAGGCATCTCCTGCGCTGACACTAAGGTCATAAACTCCCCCATGCCACGGCGATTGGCCTCATCAAACATCTGCTGTAATTCTTGCATATGCACAGGGCGATACGCTGTCTGAATGTGGCCAAATTTTAAATCACAATCAATACCATACTTCGCCACTCTGTTTTTGATAATATCGTGACCACGCCAGCGCAGGTTCCACACATAATTCTCGGCATCCTGACCAAGATGACGACGTAATTGTTTGGTCATCGCGGCATCGCCAGATAGGCTTCCGGTCACTTGGCCACCATTGCGGCCTGTCGCGCCCCAGGCAATTTTATTTGCCTCTAATAATGCGACCTTGTAGCCTTTTTCAGACAATTCCACAGCCGTTGCCACACCAGTAAACCCACCGCCGATGATGGCGACATCAACGCGAATATCACCTTCAAACTCAGGATAATCAGACTCTTGCTTAATGGTAGCATTGTAATAAGAGGCGCAGCGTTTGGCTGACATAGGGTTTCCTTACAGGATGTTGTTATCGTTATTTTGTTTTATATTTTTTACATTCGTTCAGAATTTTTGAGTATAACCAAGCTATTATCATGGTCAACAGAAGAATGCCCACCATCACAGGGAAATGAGCAAGTTTGGCAAAACAACTTAAGAAATTGGCTGAATATGCTTATTGATTTAAGCTAGGCGCTACCCGCAAGGGTGATGTCTAAATTTAGCCTGCCTTATCGTCTTTGAGGAATCGTCACTTAGAAAGATGAATTCAATAAGGACCGATTAAACAACCACTCGTCAGCAAGGCTTATCAGGAGAAACCATGTCGCAGGATATACAACCACAAGCCACACAACAGCTGCCCTTTTCTCAAGCCTGCGAAAATAATAAAGCGCCCATTCTTGCGGTATTAAAATCTGCTTTTGCCAATACCACACAGGTACTTGAAATCGGCAGCGGCACCGGCCAACACGCGGTTTATTTTGCAGCCCATCTCCCTCAGCTTTTTTGGCAAACGAGCGATCAAGCCGAGTATCTTGAAGGCATTAGTGCAAGATGTTTACAACAAGGTCATCAACTTGGGGTTAATAATCTAGGCTTGCCCATCACACTTGATGTGACAGCACCTTGGCCTGTAAATGGGACACATATCGATGCAGTATTCAGTGCCAATACCATGCATATTATGAGCAAATCCATGGTTGAAGCGTTTTTTAATGGCTTAGGTGAATATTTACCGCAACTCAACACCCTATGTCTCTATGGGCCTTTTAATTATCAAGGACACTATACCAGCAACAGTAATCGCCAATTTGATCACTTTTTAAAACAACGGGATAGTGAAAGTGGTATTCGAGATATCGAATGGATTATCGCCCTTGCCCAAGCACAAGGCTTGACGTTAGTTGAAGATATCGCCATGCCCGCCAACAACCGCTTACTGCATTTTAAGCATTTATTGGCGTAAGGCGCTCAAACGCTTCATCCCTAAATCACTGTTTAGTATCTGAAGCTTAAGTGATCAAGTAACGCAAAGGTGATTTCATGAATAAGTGCTGAGTTAACTCTTTATTATTTATCACGTTGTATTAGCCAAGAATCACCACCAAGCCAGCAATAAAGTTCAGTGGCACTTAGCCCCGTACACAGTTACGGCCATCGGATTTGGCTTCATACAAGGCTTTATCAGCACGGCTAAATAGGGTTTCTGCATCATCGCCTTTTTGCAAAGAGGCTAAGCCAATTGACACCGTAATGGCGCCCAATGAAAGTTTTTTATCTTTGCCTATGGCCAAGCGGCGCTCGGAGATCCGCCCTCGTAAGGTCTCAGCCACTTGCAATGCATCATGGAAATGGGTATTAGGCAATAACACCACAAATTCTTCTCCCCCATAACGGGCCACAAAGTCATCGCCACGCACACATTGTTTTAAAGCAAGCGCAACATAAGCCAACACTTTATCACCAACCTGATGACCATAGGTATCGTTAAACACCTTAAATCTGTCGATGTCGATAAGTAATAAACTACAACGGGTATGTTGCTCCTGTGCGCGGTGAATATGGTCTTGAATGGCAATTTCGTAGGCACGGCGGTTATGTAGTGAGGTCAATTGGTCTGTCATTGCCGCCAGACTTAAATTCTCCATTTCTGTTTTTAAATTTTGTACTTCTTGCCCCATGGCATTGAGACTCTGCTCCATGACTTGGTTATTGACCAATAGATTCTGCATTTCATCAATCACCCCATCGACCAATTGATTTAAGGTGCTCACATCGGGTGAAGATTGGAGCTGTAGGCCAAAGTCCGCTAATGTGTTAGAAAAGGCCTCTGTTCCTTGGTTTAGCTGAGTAATTTTACTGATGAGGGAGTTAATCAATATCTGGGTTTCAATCTGGACATTTTCGATAACTTCAGGGGACTTTTCTTGGATAAAATTCTTGTACAGGCTGGTATTCACTTCTTTGGTAAATACCACGTTGTTAGCAAGAAAACCATCGATAGCACGATTCAAATCAAGATTCGACTGGGCAAAATACTCATACCAAACCGTGTAGTTTTCTGGCGTTACCGGAATTTCAAGTGCGGACATTTGTGGTACAGCTAAGCGTAAAATTTGTGCTGAAGCATCGAGCTCTTTGTTTGCAGCGGGAGAAGACATGAATCTTGCACTCAAGAGTTGTTATATTTTTGTATCACTTAAGTTAACTCAACTCCTTGATTTTGGATACTGGCTGCAAAAATTATTATGATCCAGTGCAAAACAAAAGGAGGATGTTGCCATCCTCCAGTGATTTTTCTGTTATTCCAAAGACGGATTAGCCTCGGCAGCGGGCAAAAATATCCAACTCAGCTTGATAGACTTGGGTTTGAACATTCATCAACCCCAATAGACTATCGAATAAATTGTCATGGGAAAAGCCGCCCTTTTCAGCTTCTTTGGCAAGACAGGCCATATTCAACCGATTGTCTTGACTAAAATCCTCAGAAAACCAAGCCAGCATAGGAATACTCGTTTGCTCAATGGGCGCAATGCTGTAAGGGGCGCCATGCAAATACATTCCTTTTTCACCCAAAGACTCGCCATGATCGGATAGATAGAACATGGCAGTATCAAATTTTTCTTGCTGTTGTTTAAGCTTATTGACGACTTCACTGATGATGTAATCGGTATACAAAATAGTATTGTCGTAGGTATTCATTAACTCCTCAGTGCTGCAATTTTGGATATCGCTACGTGGGCAATCTGGGGTGAATTTACGGTGCTCTGGCGGATAACGGAGATAATAAGTCGGTCCGTGACTGCCAATAATGTGTAACGCAATCACAGTATCTTTTTGCTCGGCTTTAGCTAACGCTTCGTCAAGTTTATTTAGCAGCACTTGATCAAAACAATATTGCCCAGAGCACAAGGCAGGATCGCTATTTAAATCAATAGTAATGTTCTCAACCTGATCGCACACGCCCTTACAGCCTGAGTCATTATCAAACCACTGTACTTTAATGCCACCGTGATTGAGCACATCAATCACAGTGTCTTGGGCATAGGCACGGCGAGAATCATAATCCTCACGCCCCATACGGGAAAACATGCAAGGGAGCGATACCGCGGTTGCCGTACCGCAGGAATGGGTATCTTTAAAAGCCAACAATCCTTGTCCCTGAGTATGGGCGTTGGTCGGTTTATCGTAGCCATAGTATTGATAGTTCATTGAACGGGCGGTTTCGCCCACCACCAGCACTAATAAATTGGGCTTACCGTTAGTATTGGGACTGACATTTTTGGCATCTAAACCCAGCTTTTCATATTCAATTGGCGTTTGTAAGTAATGCACATTGAGATACTTGGCCGCCGCACCGATATAATAGGTTGGTACGATATAACGCTTAATCTCATCATTGTTACGTCCAAAGGCGGCGTAATCTTGGAAATAGAAGAACGCGATAATCCCTACCCCAGCTAACATCGCTAGCATAAACAGAATTTTACGCAATAACTCTTTGAAAAAAGGTTGGTATTGTATATCCGCTTTGTAGATTAAATAGGCAGGCAACACCCCCGTTAACAGCATATTGAGTATGGAGGCAAAGTTCACATACATCAGTGCTTCGGCACTGTTGGTTTGGAAAGTGTTTTCAATCATGCCGTAATCGAACACGACATTGTACTTTAAAGCTGCAAAAAACACGCTCGATGACAATAAAGTGAGGATGATAAAAAAGGGCTTTAGCAGATATTTTACTGTAAACAGCGAAAACACAAAACTCAGTGCAAAGAGTAAAAACAGGGGCATAGTTGCGATAAAGATGAGATCCACATCCGGTTGTTTTTCTATGCCTTTTTTGATGATTTCAAACAACGGGATATTAAAAACACCAACATAAAATAAGGCGGTGATAAAGGTGAAGCGATTCACGCTCAGCGTTTTAAATCTCGTCAGCACAGGTTGTAGTCTCTCAAATCAATAGTAAGCCGAAGCTAACTTAGTTTTCTTAAGGCAATCTTATTTGTGTCATTTTAACAAGTAGCCAGATCCAGCTCAATGAAATCATCTTTATAATTAACAAGTTAAAATACGGATTAAAAAAACGGCCGAATCAGAGAAATTCGACCGTTTTTGACTCCCCAACCTATAGGGACTTGCTCGGAACTAACCACAATTTGTTAATTTTTTGCGACTACAAGTGCGGTTATTTTAACTGCTGTAATAAGTAGGCAAACGCCATTGAATTTAGTTCCGCAGCTTGATTATTATCTGCGGCCCCCGCATGCCCGCCTTCGATATTTTCGTAGTAAAGCACATCAATGCCCATATCCTTCATCTTAGCAACCATCTTACGGGCGTGCCCAGGATGCACCCTATCGTCACGAGTTGAGGTAGTGAAAAAGACCTTTGGATAATGCACGTCTTTATGCAGGTTATGGTATGGCGAGTAGGTTTTAATGTAGGCCCACTCCTGTGGAATATCGGGATTACCGTATTCCCCCATCCAACTAGCTCCCGCGAGTAACTTGTTAAAGCGGTACATATCGAGTAATGGCACTTGGCACACGACGGCATTGTAGAGATCGGGACGACGGGTAAAGGCAGCGCCCATTAGCAAACCACCGTTACTGCCGCCTTGAATACCTAAATGCTTGCTCGAAGTGATCTTACGGGCGATCAAATCCTCAGCAATGGCCTCAAAGTCTTCATAAGCTTTATGACGATTCTGTTTTAGCGCCGCTTGATGCCATGCTGGGCCATACTCGCCACCGCCACGGATATTGGCCAGCACATAGACTCCGCCCTGTTCTAACCAGTTTTTACCAATGGTGGCTGAATAGGCTGGGCGCAGTGACACTTCAAAACCGCCATAACCATAAAGCAATGTTGGATTACGACCATCTAACTTGAGATCCTTTGCCATGACCACAAAATAAGGCACTTTAGTGCCATCCTTTGAGGTAGCAAAATACTGCTCGGTTTTGAATTTATCCGCAGCAAACTGCTGAGGCATACCTTTGATTTTTTGAGGTTTAAGTGCCTTAGCATTAACGGTATACAGGCTCGATGGCTCAAGGAAGCTAGTGTAATTAACAAAAAAATCATCACTGTCGCGCTCCATATTCATCACGGTTAGCGCACCATTGGCCTCAAAGGAGACTGGCGTGCTTTGCCATGTGCCCTTGTCATCTTGCTCATAACGCACCAATTTGCTTTTTACGTTATCGAGCCAATTAACAAAAATCGCGCTCTTACTGAAACTTAGCTGTGCAATTGATGCGGTCGGCGTTGGGCTCACAAATTCAGTAAAGGATGCTTTTTGGGCAATTAAATCCGCGACATTAGCGTACACCACAGCGCCTTGGCTGAATGTCGCTGCAGGCGTTGCTAAGTCACTCTTTAGCTCAAGAAACAACTTACCTTGGAAATAACCTTTAATCTCAGCATCTTGTGGGATGGGTAGCTTAATCAGTTTGCCGTCTTGGTAAACATACTGCGTCGCGGTATAAAAAGTATGTGCTTCTGTAACAAGGCTGAGCGGAGATTTATCGTCAAACATCACCCAACCCGATACCGCGACAGAGGTTTTATCGCCACTGAAAATGGTTGTTGCTTGCTCGAGCGGCGTACCACGTTGCCATAACTTCACCACGCGGGGGTAACCTGAGTCCGTCATGCTTTGACCATCGCCAAAGTCGGTGCCGACAAATGCGTGGTCTTTATCTATCCAACTTAGACTAGATTTCGCTTCTTTTAAAAAGAATGGTTTATCTTTTGCTGGCACAAAATCTTTAGTGGTTAAATCAAATTCACGCACTTCCACCGCATCGGCGCCGCCACGGGACAAAGACACAAAGCAGCGCTGATTATCGGGATATTGGCAATCAATGCTCTTAAACACCCAGTTGACGGATTCCGACTTACCCAAAGCATCGACATCGAGCACGGTTTCCCACTTGGGATCTACCTTAGCGTATTCTTCCATCGTAGTGCGACGGTAAATCCCCCGCACATGGGTATCGTCCTTCCAGAAGTTATACAACTTATCGCCAATATGGGTGGCGTAGGGAATGCGCTCTTTATCGTTAAGGATAGCGAGGCTGTTAGCGACTAAGGTATCGAAACCTTTAAAGGCTTTAATTTCAGCGGCAGAAACGGCATTTTGGGTCTTAACCCATTCCATAGGCTTGGCGCCTTCAACCTCTTCAAGCCAAATATACTTGTCTTCTTGCGCGTGGACTTGAGCAGTCATAGTGAGTACACCTGCAATGCACCAAGGCAGTAATTTACGATTCATGTTATTCCTTTTTAAACCGAGTCCTTAAATAGAGTCCTTAAACAGAGCCTATCTCAATTTCTGCTCTACATTACCTTAATTGACTTTGAGTTCAACTTTTAATCCAACAAGAATGTAACAAAAGATAAGATGTTGTAATTAGAGACGATTAATCGAGAATCAATAGAAAAACATTGCAGCTGTTATGCCATAAAAAAAGCGCCGTTGAAGGCGCTTAATCGAACAATAAATCAAACCCTTAAAACTCTTGGTTCATCCGCGTGAGCAAGTTCAGCAGCAGGCTTCGCTCTTCTGCACTCATCTTAGCGGTCAAATCCGTGGTGAGCTGCAAATGCAGCGCATCATGCTCAAGGAAAAGTGCTTGGCCCTTTTCGGTTAACTCAACCAAAATCGAGCGCCTATCGGTTTCGTGCGGGCGGCGCATGACCCATTGAGATTCCACCATCTTATCGATTTGCACCGTAAGCGTGCCAGTCGTTACCCCAATTTTATCGGCGAGTTCCTTCATCCGCATCGCGCCGTGCACCCCCAATAATTCAATGGTATGAACCTGCGATAGGCTAAAACCTTTATCTCGCACAATAGCATGCTCCCACGATGATAATTTTTCATAAAACTCGATAATCACATGGTTCAAGGCCTGATCCGTAGAATGGATGGCCGAGGCTGATAAAGCATCATGCTGCGGTGCAACTGTCATTAGGCTTCCTTAGCCACACACTCACCTTGACGGCAAGTATGCAGCTCAATAGTAATATGGGATAACTCAGGAAATTGACTCAGTAACTGATTAAAATAACTGGCTTCTTTCGGTGAGTGGGACACTATGGATGCCATAATAGCATGGTGATCGGCACTCACGCGCCAAATATGTAAATCGGCGACTTGGTGATCCGGAACCGCTTCAATGGCTTCACGCACTTTACGTTGTAGCGAGATATTTACCCCGCCGTCGAGCAAAATTGGACTGGTTTGTTGAATGAGTCCCCATGACCAGCGGCTAATAATAATGGCGCCCACAATCCCCATAATCGGGTCGAGCCAGGTTAAGCCCATATATTTACCAAATAACAGCGCCGCAATCGCTAACACTGAGGTTAATGCGTCAGCGAGCACATGGAAATAGGCCGCCCTAAGGTTGTGATCATGGCCCGAATGCGCTTGAGAATGTCCATGTGAATGATTGTGTGGATGGTCATGGTCATGGTCATGGTCATGGTCATGGTCATGGTCATGGTCATGGTCATGGTCATGGTCATGGTCATGGTCATGGTCATGGTCATGGTCATGGTCATGGTCAGCAGCATGATGTTCGTGCCCAGCACAGCAATGATTTTCTTTATGTGCTTTATGCTCATGTTTGTCATGTGCATGATGCTGTGAATGCCCATGTGAATGTCCATGATCGTGGGAATGGTGATCTTTTAATAGGAACACGCTTAATACGTTCACACTTAACCCAATCAAGGCCACGAAAATGGCTTCATTAAAGTGAATATTCTCAGGGTTTATCAAACGCATCCCTGATTCGATAAGCATGATAAGTGCTACCAGTCCTAAAGCAATTGCACTGGTATATCCCCCAAGTACACTGACCTTACCGGTACCAAAGGCAAAGGCCGGATCATTGGCGTGCTTACGGGCATAGGAATAGGCAAACAGCGTAATCATAAAGGCAGCGGCATGGGTTCCCATATGCCAACCATCAGCAAGCAAGGCCATAGAGCCGTAAATCGTCCCCGCCACAATCTCGGCCACCATAGTGATAACCGTTAAATACAGCACATAGCGGGTATTTTTTTCACCATCAGTATTTTGCTTGGAAAAACCATGGGGATGTTGCCACTGGGCGATAGAGTGTCCAAGGCCATTACTTGGCTGAGTCGTTTCTGTTGAGGGTGTTATTTTCATTGTCTTTTCCTACGCTCCCTGCCCTTATCTAACCGATGGAGGCAACAGTACTTGTGGTGTTTGATGACTTAATGCCAGCATTTTAGTTTGAAAATCAAAATATATAAATATCAAAATAATCAATTTTCAAACTATTTACATCGATGTGGCTGTGAATCCCTGAATGCTAAAGCGTGCAGATACGTAAGAATGGTGGGGTATAAAAACACAAAGGCGCTTAAATCAGTAGATTTAAGCGCCTTAGCACAGGATTAGATTAGAATGCAGTATCAGAACATAGATACAAAGAATGCGCTGAAAAATAAAGCAATTACAACTGTAGTACCTAGAGCCATTTTAAGTTCGGTGTTCATATTCACTCTCCTAGTGGGTATAGCCACATTATTATCAAGCCTGAGATAAATGCCTATATTGAGATAGTTATTTTGTGAGCAAGCGCTACATAAATGGGGATTTTTCACACCGAAACCTATCATGAGGCGACCTAGATCACAGTGCGTGCTTTTACCTAGCGCAGATAATTTCAAAAATCAAGGTAGCGCAATACGTTTATTCGATTAACATTTGAGCTCGATTAACAACGAATTTTGTTATACTGCCAGGCGTAATTCATTGACCGAGATAATCCTATGTCACAACTGTTACACACTATGATCCGCGTTGGTAACTTAGAGCGCAGTATTGCTTTTTACACTCAAGTGCTTGGCATGAAGCTGCTACGCACCTCAGAAAATCCAGAATACAAATATTCTTTAGCCTTCGTGGGCTACGGTGAAGAGTCAACAGGTCAAGCTGTGATTGAATTGACCTATAACTGGGGCACAGAAAAATACGATCTCGGCACAGGCTTTGGCCATATCGCCATTGGTGATGATGATATTTATGCTCGCTGTGAAGCCATTGCAGCCGCGGGTGGCAAAGTGACTCGCGCCCCAGGTCCTGTCGCGGGTGGAACCACAGAAATCGCCTTTGTTGAAGATCCTGACGGTTATAAGATTGAATTTATTCAAATGAAGTCAGCGACGCAGGGTTTAGGCTAAGCCATAACGCTTATCATGCGACAACTTAATATGAAAACGGCGTTTGCATGATCTGTAAACGCCGTTTTATTTTATTAACTTATTCAAATACAATAAATTATTGCTTATCCTTTGCAGCCATTGCCAAACGACTGGTGCGCATCTTCTGCCAAATCGGTAAACGCCAGGCCAGTAACAAACTAAACCCGACAATATACAGGCTAGGCTCAACGATTTCGGATTTTACCGACCAATAAAAATGGATTGGTGCCAGTATCGCCACAAGATATACCCCATTGTGCAACGTTTGCCAGCGTCGCCCCATTTTACGCATTAGGATCTTAAATGAGGTAAACGCTAAAGCGCTCACTATCACATAAGCCACGGCGCCAACTAAAATATAAGGCCGTTTAGCTACTTCAGTAAAAAACAACCCCCACGCAAACAACAGATCTAAGCTGAAAAACGCCACAATATGCAGTGTGGCATAGGCAAACACATACAAGCCGACAAGCCTTCTAGTCTGCATTAACCAACCTAACTTAAATCTCTTGGCAATCGGTGAAATCAGAAGTGTTGCCAGTAGCGCATTGAGTGCGCCAATTCCAGTAAAGTGGATAATATGCTGCACAGGGTCACCACCTGCACGACCAGACAACACAGTAAAAACCAACCAAATAATCGGGATAAGCCCAATCAAATGAAAGACTAACTTTACCCAGAGCAGCTGTTTTGGCGAGACTCTTAACGCCGTGATGTTGAACATAAGACTCCTACTCTTTTTCCCCTTTAAAGGCGCTAACAACTCTCTCGCTAGACAGATATTGCAACTTATTGGTGCAATCGATTGCGCCTAGAATACGGTCGCCGAATGGGTTAATAAAACTGCCTCAAATCCATGCCGTCATATAAAGAGGCGACAAACTCGCCATAGCCATTAAAAGGCAATGTATCGATGCGCTGCGCCGAGAATAACCCACCTTCACCGATGCGCCGCTCACTCGCCTGTGACCAACGGGGATGATCGACTGCAGGATTCACATTGGCATAAAACCCGTACTCATGGGGCGCAAGTTGATTCCAACTGGTGGGCGGCTGCTTGTCCATCACCCGAATACGCACAATGGATTTTATGCTCTTAAAGCCATATTTCCACGGCACCACTAAGCGGATCGGCGCGCCATTTTGCGGGAGTAAGGTTTTACCATACAGCCCGACTGACATCAGCGTCAGTTCATTCATGGCCTCGGCAATGGTTAAGCCTTCCACATAGGGATAATGAATGCCGCCCCCCATCAAGCGACTCTTTTGCCCAGGCATTTGCTCGGGATCGAAGGCAGTCTCAAAAGCGACATATTTTCCCTTGCTGGTTACGCCCACTTTTTTCAATAACGCCGCAAGTGGAAACCCGACCCAAGGGATCACCATCGACCAAGCTTCAACACACCGCAGTCTATAGGTACGCTCTTCTAGCGGAAACATCTTAGTCAGATCCTGATAATCAAGCGTAATGGGGCGCTCAACTTCCCCCTCAATACGCAATTGCCAAGGCTCGACTTTATACCGCTGCGCATTATCTGATGGATCCTGTTTACTGGTGCCAAACTCATAAAAGTTGTTATGGGTCGAGACCTTATCAAAAGGTGTGCGCACCTCATCCTGGCCAAATCGAGCATTAGCTTCAAACGTCAATGGCGTAGTAATAAAGCTAGTTTTGGGCTGTTCACCAAACAAATCAAATAATCCCGCCTGCACATAACCCGGAATACTGGCACCAATCGCACCTAAGCCCATGGCTTTAACAATGTGGCGGCGCGCCTTAAAGACTGACTCAGGCGTAACTTGATTATCCTGCATATGCCAGCGGGCTTTTTTTAAAATACCCGGTGTAAAACGTGAATGATTGGCCAATTGACACCTCTACTGAAATATGGACCGGTTTTGCTAACGAAAGCGTTCGCCAGTATCACACAGGTCATTGAACCTGTGTTGGTAAGCTGTAGGAATATAGACACAGAAAACCGCAAAAAAATTTCATCGCGACACTTTATCAATCTCACCGACTAAGACTTGTTCATTCAAGCGATTCCCCAACAGATTGTTTGCCAAAGCACTTGAAGCCTTTCTAGGGGCATGCGACCCTAAGCGCCATCGCAAAAGGAGTGCTAGTACGATGCCATTTTCACAATCATTTTCCCTCGCTCAGATCATCGGCCTTATCGCCGTGGCCTTTTTAGGACTGTTAATCGGTGCCCTACTCAATCAACGTCTTACCCGTTCACGCTGGCAACAGTTAAAGGACGAGTTAGAGCAAGAAATGCGGCAAGTTAACGAAGATGCAGAACTCTCCCTCGCGCAGCAACAAATTTTAGTGGATGACAAAGATAGCCAACTTCGCCTGTGCCAGCAGCGCTTAGAGCAAAAAATCGAACATCTAGGCAAAGCTGAAGCCTTAGCCGAGCGCGTGCCGAGTTTAGAGCAGCAATTAAGCGATAGCCACCGCCGTCAGCTCGAATTACAACTGGCGTTGTCTAAATCCAATGCCCTACAACAAACCATTCAAGCTAAGGCCGACGCCCAGCAAGAATCACTGCGGGAAAAAATTGCCACCTTAGAAAGTGCCGAAGTGCGTCTGCAAACCCAATTTGAAAATCTTGCCAATCGTATTTTTGAAGAACGCAGCGAGAACTTTAAACATCAAAATGCTAATCAATTAGAAGGCGTACTCGGGCCGTTAAAGCAACAGTTAGAAGGTTTTAGGCAACAAATCCGCGAATCCTACAACCATGAGCAATCCGAGCGTAGCGCCCTCAAGCATCAATTAGAGCACCTGCGTGAGCTCAACTTAAAAATGAGCCAAGATGCCATCAATCTGACAAAAGCCCTAAAAGGCGATAATAAGCAGCAAGGCAACTGGGGAGAAGTCATTTTAGATAGAGTGTTACAGGAAAGTGGCCTACGCGAAGGTCACGAATACCACACCCAGCAAGACCTTAAAGATGACAGCGGTAAGCGCTTTAAGCCTGACGTTATCGTGCATTTGCCTGAAAATAAAGACGTGGTGATCGATGCTAAGATGTCACTTATCAGCTACGAGCGTTATTTTAACAGTGAAGACCCCCTCGTTCGCGAGCAGGCCATCAATGAACATGTACTATCCATTCGCAACCATATTAAAGGCTTGAGCCAAAAGGATTATCAGCGTTTACATGGGCTTAAAAGCTTAGATTATGTGTTGATGTTTATCCCCATTGAGCCAGCCTTTCTGCTGGCATTGGAGCATGACCCCAGTTTGGTCAACTTTGCCCTTGAGCAAAATATCATGCTGGTCAGCCCAACCAACCTCTTGGTAGCCCTGCGCACCATCAATAATATTTGGCGTTACGAATACCAAAATCAGCACGCGCAAACCATTGCTAAACAAGCGGGCCGGATCTATGACAAACTCTGTGGCTATCTCGAGGATATGGAAAAACTTGGCCGCGCATTGGATAACGCTGAGAAAACCTATCACAGTGCGATGAATAAATTGTCCTCGGGTAAAGGTAATTTAGTGCGTCAAGCGCATTTAATGCAGCAACTGGGTGTTGATACCAGCAAACAACTCGATAAGATGTTACTTGAGAAGGCGCTAAATGAAGCCTTAGACGACAGCGATGTTGATGAAACTAGCGAGATCGAAAACGATAACTCAGCTAAAACAACTGAATACCAAACCAGGGTAACAAAAACTGAGGATGCCACCGCACTCGAACAACTCAACACCCAAACGCAGCAAAACGCCTAAATCATTATCTTATAAACCTGAATCGATAGGGAAAAATCGATTGTAACCTTGATGCCCGGAGGCAAGTTCTGCATGTGCAAACCATTCACAAAGATGGTGTTATCCAGCGCAATTATTATCGCAGGTGCATTTAATGCCTCTGCGGCTTTTGCTTTAACGTCGACTCAAAAGACCTTTCTTGAAGCTGAAAAAGCCTTGAAGAAACAAGACTATGCAACCTATAAGCCCCTGCGCGCAAAGTTAGGTGAATATCCGCTGGCAATCTATTTAGACCATGATATCGATATAGGTCGGCTCAATGATTTACGCGGTAATGACGCTAAGTTTTTGATAGATAAATATCAAACAACACCCATGTATCAGAGACTGCGTTCAAAATATTTACTCAATGCCGGTAGCCAAAAACGCTGGAACGACTTTCTGACACTGGCTCAAAACGCACCAACCGATGTCAGGCTGCAATGTTACTTTTATGAGGCCAAACTTGCCAAAGGCGAAATTCAAACCGCCTATACCGCCGCGCAGTCGCTATGGGTCTATGGTGATTCCCGTCCGAAAGAATGTGACCCTCTGTTCAATTCCTGGACCAAAGCGGGCAAGCGCACTCAAGAGGTGATTTGGGCGCGGATGTTACTGAGCTTCGATGAGGGCCAAACCAGTCTTTTGAGCTTTCTATCGCAAAAAATCACTGTCCATAGCGCCGAAGCCAAACGCTTAGTCGCCGTATTTAAAGATCCCAATAGCCTGCGTCACACCGAAAAATTTAAGGATAAAAATCCGATTGTAGGCGATATCGTTGCAGCGGGCTTAAAGCGCCTTGCCCGTAAGGATCTCGACCAAGCAATAGATTTATATACTCGATATCACAAAGCCAAACGTTTTAGTCCCGCGCAAGATCTACAGCTGCAAAAGTATCTGGTGCGCCGCGTATTGATTGAGCAGGATGATAATTTTAAAGACTGGGCCGATAATCTGCTGCCAGAGATGAAAAGCGACGATATGTTCGAACGTCGTTTACGTTGGGCGATTCGCGAGCAGGACAGCACCCATATTGCTCGCTACTTAGATTTATTATCACCTGAAGCTCAAGCCAAAGAACGCTGGCAATATTGGCTGTATCGCACCAATGCCAAACACGCCCCAGAAAGCGCGACCAAAGCCCTTGCTGCCGTTAGCAATGAGCGTGGTTTTTACGGTTTTGCCGCCTCGCAATTACTCAATAAACCCGTGTCTTTAAATCAAAGCCCAGAGCCTGTCGTTGATGCTACCAGTCCGAAAATGGAAGATGATTTGGGTTTTGTGCGCGTACAGGAACTGATGGCGTTCGATCGTTACTTCGACGCCCGTTATGAATGGGTTGCCCTGCTTAAACGCAGCAATAATGACATGCGCGCCCGCTATGGTCGTTATGCCCATGATCAAGGCTGGTATGACTTTGGCGTCGAAGCCAGTATTCAAGGCAAACTTTGGGACGACATCCCCCTACGCTTCCCAATGGCGCATCAATCGGGCTTTGAACATGCGAGCAAAAAGCACAAGGTTAATATCGATGAAATCCGCGCCATTAGCCGACGCGAAAGTGCGTTTTTCCTCTATGCAACGTCTGGCGTTGGTGCCCGCGGTTTAATGCAGATCATGCCCGCTACCGCTAAGGCGACTGCGAAGAAACACGGTGCTAAGTACAACGATCCAAAGGATCTCTACAGTGCCGAACTTAACTTAAACTTAGGCAGCGCCTATTACGCCCAATTATTGAAGGAATTCAATCAAAACCGCGTATTAGCCACAGCCGCTTATAACGCAGGCCCATCAAGGGTTCGCCGCTGGTTAGCTGAATCAAATGGTCAACTCGATGCGATGAGTTTTATCGAGTCTATTCCCTTCACCGAAACCCGTGAATATGTACAAGCCGTGTTAAGTTATCGCTTGATTTACGAAGCGCAAAAACAACAGCCACAGCCTTTATTTAACGAGGCTGAGCTGAAGTTCCATTACTAAGGACAAGACTAAATGTAATAAAGGTGGCAAAGGCCACCTTTATTACATTAACAAACATAATACCGTTTCAAATTCATACCGTTAAGCTATGTATATAAAATCAGCAAACGCACATCACTCAGGCAAACTTATTTGCACTTAGCACTATTAAATGCGAATAATTAGCAATTAGTCATTATCCATGCGTTGCTACATGCTCAAGCTCAGCGGTTTATCCTTAAGTTGCGAATACCAACCCTTCGTTTGCCCTCACACTAAACACATTCATGGTTATGAAGCACTCGCCCGTTTCTACCTTGAGCAAGGTCAAGCCATCGCTCCTAATCTGGTATTTGAGCAGTTACACGAAAACAGCGATGCACTTGCTTCGATCGAATTTCAGGCCAAAGCCTTTCAGCTTAAACACGCTCCAGCTGAACAAAGCTTATTTGTGAATGTCGATCCCCATGCAGCAAACGGCGTGCATACCCAAAAGTTACTCGACCTACTCTCCAGTCACCCGCAACTAACAGTAGAGATTATTGAAAATACCTGCATTAATGACGCAGAGCTTGCCAATCAACTGTTTCATCAATTTAAAGCAGCCAATATTAACGTGGCACTTGATGATATCGGCGCGCCCCACTCCATGCTGTCGGTCGATTTAATGATGAATGTGGATTATCTGAAGTTTGATCGTCACTGGCTAAATTTAGTTGCCGAACCTCACGGTATCGCACTACTCAGTGCATTGATTGAATTTGGAAAACGCACTGGCAAACAATGCATCCTCGAAGGCATAGAAACCGAAGCCCAGCTCCAGCTAGCCCGCGAACTGAATGTCGATCTCGTACAGGGATTTTTATTTAAACCTTGGTTTATCCGCCCAGAGCAAAGCGAAAAGTTAATTTGTTAGGGAAGGATAAGGTGTTATACAAAAATGGCAGAGTGCATATTGGTTTGCCGCCATTAATAATGTTAAGTGTTCTTCGAATTTTATAGTCACATAGTGCAGATATTGATTGTCATTGTTTCCCCTGTGGCACGCCGCCATTTTATTTCACAGGAATCATCCCTGACGGCTCGACGGCGGCATCTTCAACACATTGAAGTGTAAATACCGCGTTCACATGGCCTATGATGTTCCCGACATCATAGTGGCATTTCCCATATCCCTATGGGTCAGATGTGAAAGAGCGGCCATGCCGCCAACGGTTACTGTTGCAACAATGGCAATTTTAATGACCATTGAACTGTTCATCTGGCTAAAAGCTTTTGCCCCAAAGCAATACAAATTTGTCGTCAGTTGTGCTCATTTATTGTCATTGTTTCGCCAGTGACTCGCCATAAACTCATCCCTGAGGGCTCTACTAAAACATCCATGTTTTAGAAGGTCACTGGTGCAACAATGCCAATCTTCACTAACCCTTTCGCTGTTCTTTCAGCTAAAAAGGTATTGCCCCAAAACGAGATAAGTTTGTCGTCAGGTGTGCAGGATGAATTGTCATTGTTTCCCCAATGACACGCCGTGAATATGTCCCTATAGGCTCGACGGCGGCATCCATGCCGCCAACGGTCACTGTTGCAACAATGCCAATCTTAACGACCATTGAACTGTTCATTAGGCTAAAAGATATTGCCCCATTCCGCTTCAGCAGTGTGACTTTAGGCTAATGTTGAGGTACCAAGATTGACCAAACTTTAGTAATGATACAAAGTGTCCATTATTACTGGATAAGATCAATCGGATCCAGCCAACTAATATGTAGAAGCAATTTCCACTCAGAGGGATTATGGGAAGTCAAAATCAAATCAAATCCAAGTTGCTTGAAATGGAGGGGGGTAAATTTCAACGGCTGTGTGATGATTGGCTATACCGAAAAGGGTTTGAAAACATAAACCCAATCGGGATGATGAAAACTACTGATCGGGTAGTAAAAGGGACTCCTGACTGTTTGTTTATGCAGAAAGATGGGACATATGTTTTTTCCGAATACACTATTCAACAAGAGCGCCTAGCACAAAAACTAGAAGATGACTTAGGTAAATGCTTTGACGAGTTTAAAACAGGTATACCCATAGACAAAATAAGTGGAATTATTATTTGCTACTTAGGAAAACTCACAACCAAAGAAATTAATAGTCTTAGAACTCTCTGCTATGACAGGGGGGCATGTTAACTCTTAACGGCCTCGACTCCATTTCGTTAAGCATTAAAAACTCCTATCCAGTTCTTTCTGAAACATACTTAGGTTTACCATTAGACACTGGTCAATTACTAAGCGTTGAAGACTTTATCGTCCGGTATGGTAAAAGTAACTTCACAACGCCTATTGATAATGAATTATTATTTTGTGATGACCTTCTAAGCAGCGCAACTAAAACACTAGAAACAGCAAAATTTTTACTCGTCTCTGGTGCCGCAGGGCTAGGGAAAACACTATTATCTGTGACCTTAGCAAAGAAGTTGCAACGTGAGAATAATAGTCTTATTGTAATTTGTCTTTTTGATAAAGGCGCAGATCTAATCAGAGATATAACAGCCAATTTAAGCGAGCCTGGTGATTATCTAATTTTTGTGGATGATGCTAATAGGTTGGACAATAGGCTTGATTATCTCCTCCATTATCTTAACGAGAATGATGAAAGCAGAACCTTTCGTATAATTGCTACTGTTAGGGATTATGCCCGCACCTCCGTTATAGAAAAAGTTAAAAAATACACTGAACTTCATGAGCAAGTTATGGTGCCATTAACGAACGCTCAGATTAAAGAGTTATCAGAAAGTATATATGGCATTAAAAATGGAGAATATCAAAAAAGAATACAGGAAGTTTCTTGTGGCAATCCGCGTTTGGCTATCATGGCGTCAAAGGTTGTAATAGAAACAAATCAAATACAATCTATACAGAATGTTACTTCTCTATATAAAGACTATTTTGGTGGAAATGAAAATGTAAAACAGGTTGTTGATGATGATAAGTTAATTATTGTAACCTGTGCTATTTCATTTTTTAGAAAGATTGACAAGCTGAACGAGCAGCAAATGAGATGGGTAGAAAACTCATTTGGCATTCAGTCCGAAGAATTTTGGGTGCTTGTTGATTTCTTGCATAAGAATGAGATAGTTGATTTGTATGAGGATGAAGTTGTAAAGATAACAGATCAAGTTTTATCTACATATCTATTCTACATTGCTGTATTTGATAAAAAGGTCGTGCCATTTTCGTCTATTGTTAATGATTTCTATCCTGACTATAGAAGAACAATTGTTGATTCATTAAATCCTGTTATAAGTGCTTTTGATCAAAAGAGAGTTGTTGCTGATATTAGAAATGAAATAAAGGATATATTTGACGAACTTTATAAAAGTGAAAGTGTTGAAAAATCAATAGAATTTCTTAGCACCTTTTGGTTTGCTCTTCCAACTGAGGCTCTACTTTTTGCTGCAAACCTCATCGAAAAAATGCCAAGCGTTAACGTTGATTGGAGCAGTGAGAGCTTTGAAGAATCCAAGGACGATCCAAGCAATTCATCTCTGATTAGCCTATTAACTAATTTTAGGTATTATGGCGAGCAAGAATTTAAAATGTCTTTCGAGTTATTGCTTAAATATCTAGTCAAAGATAAAACTTCTCTTGGTTTTGTTGTACGGGCATTATCAGGGTGCTATAACTTTAAGCTTGACGATTGGCGATTGGCGATTGGCGATACGCATATTATATCCAAGCACATATTATAGATACCCTAGTTGGATTAATGGACAAAGGGGAAAACTACTTATTTGGCAGGCTTTTCATACTAATCGCAAATTCATTCTTAAAAGTTGAGCACCAGGAACACCAATGGTCTAGCGGTGATACGATAAGTATAATTACTTTTAGGCTGTTTCCTGACGAACAACTACTTCCTTTGAGGGAAAATATAGTCTCTAATATGACTATCCTTGCAGCGAACCCTGAGCTTGAACCTTTTGTTCTAGGTTGCTTTAGAGAGTACGTTGGTAGAATAAGACGTGAGGGTAAGGAAATGGCTGAGGCTGACTTGCCGTTTCTTGAAAAGCATTTTATTAAAACCCTTAATACGAAAAACATCTCCAACTGTCTGATTATGCAGGATTATTGCAACCACTTAGAGTCTCTAGGTTTGAGTTTTCCAAAGGCCTGGAAAGAAGAGTTTTTTAATGAAACTCTTGAATTATCAAATTTACTTCTTGAAGACAGGCATGAACGCCGAATGCTCGACATGGGCTACGAAGAGTACAATCAATATCGACATAAAAGTTTAGTTGAACACTTTTCAGGTGTTTCAATGAATGATTTTGTTGATTTTATTGAAAAATGCAAAATGTTACATCAAGTTTTATCTGGTAGAGATAGAGATTATTCTCTAAAAACAGGTTTGGAAATGTGCCTTCGAGCATTGTTTGAAGCCGCACCTGAAATTTATCCGGAATTGGTATCAAAATACCTTGAATATGATGACCATTTTGAAATTAACCCTCATTTTGTCGTTAGTAATTTGTTTAACATTCTTTCAAGTAGTGAGGTTTTGTCATTACTGAGTAACAGAAAATTCCGGTATAAGAAATTGTGGTTATCTGCATATTTTGCACAATTTCCTGAAGAATCTATTACTAAAAATGAATCAGTTTTATTAGTAGAGCACATTTCAAACACTCCAAGTAATGAATTGCATGGGTGGTTAGATTACTTGGACAAGTACAAGCATGTTGACTGTGAAATTTATAGTAAAGTTGTTAGTGTGTTGGTGCTCAAGTCTAATGAAGACAAAAACTATGCAAGACCGCTGGAGCACTTGTTTAGCAAGCAATCAACCATATTTGGGAAATGGTTTGATGAGTTCTTGCCAGACAAGGAATTGGTTTTTGATGCGTATCTCGCTGGATTCAATTTGAAGCGTTACTGGGATTATTCCGGCGATGCGTTAAAGATTTTGGTAAATGAAAATTTTAATTTCTTATATAGGTTAATCGACCAGATTTACGAAAATGAAAAATGGCCTGATTTACATACCAATATGCCGGAGTTGTTTTTTTTATGGGAAAGAGAAAGATACCTAGAAGAAATAGAAGGTTACGCAAAATACCTTCAGTGTAAGGATGAGTACTCGTATAGATACAGAGAAAATATATTTAGTAAATTATTTACCAAAGATAAAGTTGAATCAGAGGATATATCGCTCAAAAAGGATACGTTTTTTCGGGTCTCCATCACAAAGAATGCAGACGACATCAAGTTTATTTGTTTCATATTCAATGCAGCTCAATATTTAAGCGAAAAATCAAGGCGAGAATTGCTGGGGATATTTATAAATTCTAATACTAAATTTAAAGACTTTCAGACTCTAGATTGTGAGTTAACTACCCGGTCTTGGTCGGGTAGCCTAGTCCCTATATTGGAGCGTGAAAAGAACTTTCTTGAGAGTTTATTACCATTTTTTACTTCCATTAAGTTTCTTGAGCATAGGTCTTACGTCGAAAAACAGATTGAAGATAAATTAAAATCTATTGAATATGAAAAGAAAAGAGATTATCTGGAAAGCAGATAGTTTGATGAACCGTGAAAGAACGCAGCCCTATAGCAAGTTGCTGTGGATAAATTACTCGCTACGCTCGGCCGCTGTTGGTGATTTATATTGGGTGGCAATATTAATTGATATTAACTTGGAGAGCGTCCTTTTGGCTGGTTTTGCATCAATGGTCAATTAATGCACATTCATGCGAACGCCCTGTATTCAATACACGATGGAAATGTAATATTTCAAAGAGAATCAAGTAGTTACTATTACATTAAGCCCGATGGAACACAGCAGCAAATAGGCTCACCCAGAGAGACGGGGCAATACTTGAAAGTGGATGATGTATGGGACCCTAACGTAAACCCTATGCACAGAGGACGTCAGATACAAGCTGAATTAGCTAAACCGAATATAGTCAGTGGGGCAATACTGATGATTACTTGATAGTCGATCCTGATACTGGAGTAGCGAAAAAGGTTATAACACAAAACTTCCCATTAATTGACTTCCATCTTAATGATATGGTAGTGAGTTTGAAGACGGTTAATACTAATGGTGTGTCATGGCATACCGATATAAAAGCACATATAGACGATTTAGCTACTAGAAAGATAACCACTAAAGGTTAATAATGTGATTTTAAGTCATAATCGAACTCTTGATTTAAGGGTTCAGCCAGGAGGACTTGCTGCCACAGAGTATTTGCAGGCATATGCTGCAAGTCAAGATATAAAAATGGTTGTTAAGGAATATAGTAAATAATGACGTTATCAATAGAGTTTATTTTTTCGTACGAAAATTTTTATAGAGCTAGTGATATTTGGGATATAACTTGCTTTAGTGATTATATTTCAAAGTGTAATTTTGATGTGTTAACTGATGGTTTTACAGGTGTAATAATTGAAAGAGATAAGATTAAAGAGTATTTGGATAGAGCGTCTAAACAGATTTCATTTGATATAGAAATAGGTTTGGATGAGCCAAATATGCGACCATCTATTAGGTTTTTTCATTTAGTTGATAGGGCATTTGCTAGATTAGTGGTTAGCGATCTTGATTGTTTAATATCATTGCGAGACAAGTGGTTGAAGAACATTGTTGAACATGAAAATTTTGTTCACGCAAGGATATATAATACGAGATTCGATTTTCTACAAAATATGACAAGTATACAAAGTTTTGAGATAGAAGGTATTGACCATAGTCAGTTGCCTAAAAAGCATAATGGGCTTCCACCGCCATTAGCTGAAATGACTATTGATACCTCCGATAATCCAGGGCGATGGCAGTTTCAGTCTGGGTATATAGAAGCGGTAGGTGCTGAAATGTGGCTTGGAAAGCGTTTTTTCGAATTAGTAAACTTGCCTATTAGTACACTAAAAAATGCCGAATGGTTAGATGTTGATGAGTTAGAGAATGTAGTTCATTTAACTGCTTATGATAAACCATTTGATTCAGCGCTAGGGGAACAAGGAGAGATCCAGAACAGGCTGCATGATTTACTATTTTCTCAAGCTAAAAAAACTAAAATTTTAACCTAAATTTGTACAATAGCGGGGACAGCCATGAGACTATAAAATTCTCAAGTAAAAAGTGTCCAGTTTGGGTTGACCAGTACAGGTATGTGGGATTTATTAATCGCTTACCTATAAACAGGCTCAGAAAGAGCTTAAAAATCTAATAAATCATTCACCGCTTTATCTACTCTATTAACGCTTTTCAGCCTCAAATCATAGAGTGTGCAGATAATGGAATGCCTTGGCTCACCTCTCTGTGGACGGTAAGAATCACACTAAGCCGATTGATTTCACAGTAAAAGCGACTGGCTAAGCGCGGCATATTCCGCCATAGTGGTAGAGCGAATGACCTCATCCATGCACAAGGAGTCTCCCGTGGCACATTCTGGTTTAAGCCAACTATTACAACAACTTGAACAAGTTTTATTGGGCAAGCCATGGCAAATTCGCTTAGCCCTTGCGTGTATTCTCGCCCGTGGGCATCTATTGATTGAGGATTTACCCGGTATGGGCAAAACCAGCTTGTCCCATGCCCTCGCCCAGAGCCTAGGCTTAAGTTATCAACGCATTCAATTTACCAGTGATATGCTGCCCGCCGATATTCTCGGGGTATCGATTTTTGATAAACACCAAGCGCAATTTGTGTTTCATCCCGGCCCGATTTTTAAGCAGATGGTGCTGGCCGATGAAATTAACCGCGCCAGTCCTAAGACGCAAAGCGCCTTGCTCGAGGCCATGGCCGAGCAGCAAATTTCTGTCGATGGTATTACCCACAGATTGCCCAATCCATTTTTTGTGATTGCTACGCAAAACCCGACTGAACAATCAGGCACCTTCCCTCTACCCGAATCCCAACTTGACCGCTTTATGATGCGGATTTCCATTGGTTATCCCAGCCACGATGCCGAGCTTGCGATGCTCAAAACAGTGCAAACGCCACAAACTCTGGATAATCTGCCGCAATGTTTAACCCCTTTGGCGTTAACCCAATTGCAGGAGCAATGCGATAAGGTCACTGCATCAGATGCGCTGCTTAATTATATTTTGGCCTTAATCCATGATTCTCGAAGCCAAACGGACGCCATTGGCCTGTCGCCACGGGCAACCAAAGCCCTGTTACAAGCAGCCAAGGCTTGGGCATTTTTAGAAGGTAGACACTATTTAGTGCCCGAAGATGTGCAGGCGGTATTTTGCAGCGTGGCCGAACACCGGCTTAGAACCAGCAGTCAATTACAGGGAGAAGCGCTCTCGGAGCGGATCCTCGCAGGTGTGAATCCGATCATGTAACGACTCCATCCGCCATTAAATGTGAATATTAATAAGAAGATGAGGACAGTGTGAAACGCGTGTTTTCTGCTTTTTTGCAACGTTGGTTGGCAAGGCGCATGCCGCCAAGTGCTGAATTCACCCTAAGCCATCGCAGTATCTTTATTCTGCCCAGTGGCTTTGGGTTTGTTTGGCTGGGGCTGGTATTGCTACTGTACTTGTTTGGTACTAACTATCAGAACAATCTGGTGATTGGCCTGAGTATTTTGCTGCTCAGCTTATTCAATACCTGCATTCTCTATAGTTACAAAAACTTGGCCGGACTGCGACTACGGGCACTCACGCCGCCGGAGGTGTATGCGGGCGAGACGATCACTTTTCCTATTTTGCTTAACTCCAACCACAGCAGTCATCATATCAACCTAAATTATCCGAATAATTTAGGTTATTTAGTCAAACACGTTGGCACGCCGGACGAGCAAGCACTGGTATCGTTTGCCAATCAACAGCGTGGAATAGTCTCCGCTGGACGGCTGAAAATTGAATCCACCTACCCTTTAGGACTCTGCCGAGCTTGGTCGCATATCGACCTTGATAACGCCCATATTGTCTATGCCCAGCCGTTTGAAAGCCCCTTACAGCTTGAAGCCGCAACCGAATCCGGACAGGACGAACCGCTTGAGCAGGCTGGCAAATATATTGCTGGTATTGATGAATATAAAGGCCTTAAACCCCATGTACTCGGTGAGTCATTAAAGCAAGTGGCATGGAAGCAATGGGCCCAAGGGCGTGGCATGTTAACCAAGGAGTTTGAACAGCCCCAAGGTGATCCGGTCTGGTTAAAATTAGCCCCTACTCCTACGCACCTCGAACAGCAGCTCAGTCAATTAAGCTGGCAGGTGAACCGCTTAAGTCAGCTTGAGCAATATTTTGGCCTTTGGCTGCAACAGCCTAATGGGGAAGATATTATTCTTGCGCCTGCCCTCGGTAACTCGCACCGAATCGCCTGCCAAAGGGCGCTGGCACTTTATGGAACTCATGCACAAACGCAAAATAAAAGCGACAAAATACTTGTTAATCATGAGCTTAGTCATAAGCCACATATTCCTCCCCACAGGCATAGCACTCATGCTGCATCACATGTTGAGGATCGCCTATGAGCCTCAAATCAATAACCACAGCAATGACCACTAAAAGTGCAGATCAACAACGTCTTCATTCATCCAAGGCGAGTGCAGCTCAGCTAAGTGCTTATCATGCTAATGGACCTCAAACTGGGGATAATATCAGTCGTCAAACCCTGTTTTGGCTATTGCTCACCAATTTAGCGGTGCTCAGCCCGTTATTTGATAAAACCACCCCTTGGACACTTGGGATCTGCGCTATTTGCTTGCTGTGGCGCATTGGTATCTATGTCGGCAAAGTCGCTAAACCCCCCCGTTATCTTGTCACAAGCCTTGCTATCGGCGCGGCAATCACGCTGGCACTGGTCTCGGGCACAATAGGGCTATTAAACGCCTTAGTCAACCTGCTCATTTTAGGTTATGCATTAAAATACATTGAGATGCGAAGTGTTAGGGATGTAAGGGCCGTCGTGATTGTCGGCTATTTTCTAATTGCCCTCACCTTTATTGACCACCAATCCATGCTCAATACCGTGCACCTTATTGGCGTCACGATTATCAATACCTGCGTACTGGTCACCCTCTACCAAAGCCAACATCGCTGGCAACACACGGCATGGATTGGCGCTAAATTATTGCTGCAAAGTATGCCCTTAGCGTTATTACTTTTTTTGGTACTGCCCCGTTTTGCACCGCTTTGGCTTGTGCCCAATATGAAGGAAGCCCAAACCGGGCTGTCGGACTCCCTTGCCGTGGGCGATATCAGTAAACTCACTCGCTCATCGGCCTTGGCATTTAGGGTGAGTTTTACCGATGCCAGCCCCACGCAAGCCGAGCTCTACTGGCGCGCCCTAGTGCTGGAAGATTATGACGGCTTAACATGGCGCCAAGATGCGGGTATCAAACAAATTCAAAAGGATGCGTTTTTCTTTCCGCCCTCAAGGCCAGATCCTGCGCGGCAGTTGCCCTCGTTAACGCCAAAAACACAAAACAGTACCAGCAATAGCCAGCCAAGGGTTTACCGTTACCAAGTGATTGCCGAACCCAGTCATCAACCTTGGCTATTTGGCCTTGATGTGGCCTACAGCCAAGATGATAAGCTAGTGAACTTGCCCGACTATCGGCTCTATGCGCTGCGTAATGTCGATCAACGAATGGGCTACAATGCCAGTTCGTGGCCACAGGCGAAAATGGATCTCACTTTAAGTGCCAAACAGCGACAAATAAACCTCAATCTGCCAGCGGACAGCAATCCCCGAACGCGCCAACTCGCCGCTGAATTTAAGGCTAAATATCCAGAACCCCATAAGCGACTTTGGGCCATGATGGGCTATTTTAATCAACAGCCGTTCTTCTATACCCTCACGCCCCCACCGATTGGCCGCCAACAAGTCGATGACTTTCTGTTTGAAAACAAAGCAGGCTTTTGCGCCCATTATGCCTCTGCCTTTATTTTTATGGCGCGTGCCAGCGGCATACCAGCACGGATGGTGACAGGCTATCAAGGAGGCGAATACAACCCACAGGCCAATTACCTCAGCGTGTATCAATACATGGCCCACGCCTGGGCCGAGGTGTGGCTCGAGAATGAAGGCTGGGTGCGTTTTGATCCGACCGCCATGGTGGCACCTAATCGGATTGAACAAGGCTTTGATGCCGAGTTTTCCCCTGAGCAAAGTTACCTGCAAGAAAGCCCTTTTAGCAGTTTACGGTTTAAATCTATGCCTTGGCTCAACGAGTTGAGGCAACGCTTTGCTAGCGTTGATTATTACTGGAGTTTGTGGGTGCTCGGTTTTAATCAAGAACGACAAAACAAAGTGCTAAGCGGTATTTTAGGAGAAGTCACTAAGGCCAAAGTTGCGATGTTTATGAGTGTGTGTATTGGGCTTATTGGCATCTATATCGCCTACAGCGTAGGGCTATTTCGCTTTAAAAGGGAACAAGATCCCATCAGCGCTAAGTACCAACGCATTTGCCAGCGACTCAGTAAATTTGGCATCGCCCGCCCAGCCCACTTAGGCCCGAACGCCTTTGCCGCGCAGCTTATTGACACGCACCAGCAGCAATCCCCTCAGTTTTGTCGTGAGTTTGACACGTTCACCCAAAGCTACGTCGCACTGAAATACCAAAACCTGGCGGATAAGGACTATCAAGAGGCGCTAAAGCGCTTTAATGCCGCGGCCAAAGCCCTCAACTGGCTGCTATTTGGCCCAAGTAAACAGTTAAAATAGACGCCAGAAACAGCTCAAAGATAAGATTGTTGAATCTTATAAATCAAACACATAGAATTGCCAAGCCCGTTTGCTATGCATAAAAGCAATTGGCTATGCATAACAGCAATCCCAAATCGTGAGTCGAATATGCTGAAGTTAATCCAATCCAACCAAATGGAAGTGCTCTGTGCCCATCTCGCTGCGTATTTGCGCCAACCACTCCCCAGCACGGCGTTATTGCAAAGCGAGCATATTTTGGTGCAAAGCCCTGGGATGTCGACTTGGTTACGCCTTGAAATTGCAAAACAAAATGGTATTGCCGCCGCACTTGAGTTCCCTTTGCCCTCCAGTTTTATCTGGCAACTGTGCCACGATTTACTCCCCAATGTCCCCAAGGAAAACGCCTTTACTAAAGCGGCAATGACTTGGAAATTAATGCAGCTACTGCCTCGCCTGATTGAGGAGGAATCCTTTGGGCCACTGCGGCATTATTTAGGTCATATGGAGTCAAGTCGCCCTGGCTCGAGCACAACAAATAATCAACTTGAAGCGTCAAACTCAATCGCCTCCGATAATATTAAGCTTTATCAGCTCTGCGGCCGTATCGCCGATATCTTCGACCAATATTTAGTTTACCGCCCCGACTGGATTGCAGCATGGGAGGCCAATGAACCACTCGATACACTCAAATTGAATGAGGAACAACGCTGGCAACCTATTCTTTGGCGGGCGCTGATTGCCTTCAACCGTGATGAGCTGCGTCAAAGCCATTACCACAGGGCCAATTTACATCAGGATTTAATTGCCGCGCTGGCTGATAGCACCCATTCCATTGCCAAATTGCCTGAGCGTTTATTTGTGTTTGGCATTTCGTCTATGGCCCCACAAACCATAGACGTGCTCCACCAGCTCGCGGGCCGAATTGATGTGATCATCCTTAACCTCAGCCCCTGCCAACATTATTGGGGCGATATTATCGATCCTCGGCATCGAGCCCGAATGGCGCTGCAATATGCTGGCAAACGCCAATTGGCCGAGCAATGGGAAGATAAACTCGAGGTCGGCAATCCGCTGCTTGCCAACAATGGCAAAATGGGCCGCGAATTACTCGATATGCTGCTCGAACTCCCGCCTGAACACTGCGATTTTGGCGATGATGTGTACTGCGAGCCCTGCGGCGATCCTAACGATCCGCATAGCAACGCCAGCATGCTGGCGGGGGTGCAATACGATATCTTAGAAATGCAAACCCTCAACCGCGTACTCGGGCCTGATGCCGAGCTATATCAATACGTTGCCAATCGAAGAGTGTTAAAAAACAGCGACCATTCGATTCAAATCAAGAGCTGCCACAGCCCGCTGCGCGAAGTCGAAACCTTGCACGATCATTTACTCGACCTGCTGGATCGCGACAACCAACTCACGCCCAAAGATATTGTGGTAATGATGCCAGATGTCGCCGCCTACGCGCCCTATATCGATGCGGTGTTTGCCGCCAAACAGGGGCTCGAATATATCCCCTACGCCATTGCCGACCGCGGCGCAGCGCAGGAATCGCCACTCATTAATAGCTTTTTGAATTTACTCAATATTAATCAGAGTCGCTTCGGACTGACCGATATTTTAAGCATTCTAGAAGTGCCAGCGATTTTACGGCGTTTTCAACTCGAAGAAGACGAGCTACCACTGATCCGCCGTTGGTTAGATGAAGCTGGTGTACGTTGGGGGCGCGATGAGCAAAGCCGTGTTAAACATGGTGTGCCTGCCTTTGAGCAAAACTCCTGGGCCTTTGGTATCAAACGGTTAATCTTGGGCTATGCCTTAAGGGACGATGCCCCCTTGTATCAAGCAAGCCCACAGGCGCCAAGCTATTTAGTGGTTTCTGGGGTTGAAGGCCAATCGGCACAGGCCCTTGGCAAACTGTTGAACTTTATTGAAGTCCTCGATGAAACCACGCTGCAATTAGCCCAGCCTCAAGCGCCTTGCCAGCGTTTATTTGAACTGACTGAACTGTTAACTGCTTTTTACGCTCCCGATGAGGATGAGCGTGAACAGTTACAGGAAATCCGCGACGCCATTGCCACCTTAGAGCAAGAGTTACTGGCCGCCAGCCCTGCTGACAGCTATACAACGGCATACGACTTAACCCCCAACTTCTTAGACCAAAGCGGCTTACACTCAAACGCCTTAAACTTAAGCATCGAAGTACTCGCACAATGGTTTAATCAACGCTTAACCGAGTCACGGGTTGGCCAGCGTTATCTGGCGGGCAGTGTAAATTTTTGTACTTTAATGCCGATGCGCTCGATTCCATTTAAAGTGGTGTGCCTGCTCGGCATGAATGATGGCATATACCCGCGCATGCAACATCCTGTGGGCTTTGATCTGATGGCACATTTTGGTGCGCGTAAAGGCGATCGTTCCCGCAGATTAGACGATAGGTACTTGTTTTTAGAAGCACTACTCTCGGCACGGGAGCAGCTTTACATCAGCTATATTGGCCGCAGTGAGCGGGATAACTCGGAGCGCATTCCGTCGATGCTAGTCTCCGAGCTGATTGAATATTGCCAGCTGTGTTATGTGCCAGAATCGCTTGCAGCAGAAACGCCAGCTGTGGGTAATGAAGCCGCCCAACAGGCATTGCTTGAGACCATCATAAGCCACCAGCCGCTACAACCTTTTGATCCTAAACTGTATCAGTCAACAGAGCCGCAAGCGCAGGCGATAAAACAAAGTTACAGCCAGCAATGGTGCCCACCGGACATCAGCACGCAATCACTCCAGCGTCGTTTTATTGATGCCAACACGCTGATCGTGCTCGAAGATGACACGATTGGGGATAATGATATTCAACAAGATGTTGAGCCACTAAGCGAAGAAGACCATGTCGATATCTCCGCTTTTATCCGATTCTTTCGCAATCCCGCGCAATATTTCTTTAACCGCACATTAAAGATTGATTTAAACCTGAATATTCAAGCGGATGATAATGATGAGCCCTTTAGCCTCAATGCGCTTGAGCGTTATCTGTTACAGGCAAGGTTGCTCGATGATGCGCTCGAACAAGGCGCTCTTGAACAAGGACAGGCGCAGCCCAGTAGCGAACTATTACAACGTTTAAAAGCCAGTGGTAATTTACCCATGCAGCCCTTTGATGATCTGCTGCTACGCCAATATAGCCATGATATCGCGCCGCTTGTCGGCAGAACCTTATTTATGCGTGGCGATGTATCCACGCGCCATGCGGATATTCGGCTCGCCTTTGAGTTACCTCTATCTCACGGTGCTGCAACGACTAAGGTGTCGGTAAAGCGCGTGATCCTCGAAGGTCGCATTGATGATATCAGTCCAAAAGGCTTGGTCAGTTATCGCCCCGGCAGTGCCCATGGGCGGGATATTTTAGCGCTGTATCTGCGCCATTTATGTTTAATGGCCGCAGGACTAACTCAGCCTAGCGATCATCTACAACCTAGCTATCTACTCGATATGGGGCATTTTCACGCCCTCTCGCCCATTGCGCCAAAGCAGGCCCATGCTCAACTGGCTCACTTGTTACAACATTTTTATCAGGGACAGTTGCATCCACTGTGTTTTATGCCCAAAACCTCCCTTGCCTACGCCAGTGCAGAGAGCAATGAGGATGAAACCAATCAACTTGATGGCAAACACGATAGTCAACACAGTGTGCGGCTCGAGGCGGCGCAAAGCGAATGGCTGGACGAACAAGGTGAGCTTGGCGAAGGCACCGATCCCCATTACCAGCGGCTATTTCGGTTTCCCCAGGATTTTACCGAAGCAAATTTTGGCAAACTGGCCGACGAGATCTATCGACCCATGCTGAGCTTGTACCATAAAGACACCCTCGCCCAACTTGAGGCGTTTGTGCTCAATGCAGAACCACAAGCCGCAATATCTGAGGGAGCGCAGCAATGAGTGAACTATCAAACAATATGATACTTCCTACTACATCACAGGCGCTGCCGTTAGATCCGCTCAGCCTGCCATTTGGTGGTAGCCGATTGATAGAGGCCAGTGCGGGCACAGGTAAAACCTATACGATTTCGGGCTTGTATCTGCGACTACTGCTTGGAGATGGCTTAAGCGAACCACTGAGTTGCGAACAAATTCTGGTAGTGACCTTTACCAATGCCGCCACCGAAGAGCTGAGGGACAGGATTCGCCGCCGCATTCAGGTGGCCTTTAAGTGTTTCTTAGGGCTCGAAATTAACGATCCCTTTGTACAAGCGCTGTACGATAAGATCCCAGAATCTGAGCGCGCTATCGCCCTAAGACGCTTCGACTTGGCGCTCAAATCCCTCGACGAAGCAGCGATTTTTACCATTCACGGTTTTTGCCAACGGATCTTAGCCGATCTCGCCTTCGAATCCTCTTTACTGTTCGAGTCAGATTTTACCTTAGACGACAGCGAGTTTTTGCACCATGCGGTGCGGGATTTTTGGCGTGAAGCCTGCTATCCGCTGCCTGAATATTTAGCCCAGATTATTGCCAGCGAATTTGGCGATCCCGATGGCTTAGTCAAGCAGCTTCGGGCCTTGTTGGGTGCCAGTGAGGCTAAACCACTTCAACCCGTGCAGCCCTTTGCTCGTTTGGCTGAGTCCTTAAGCCAGAGTGTGCAGCGCTTTAAACTCGCCTGGCCGCGTGGCCGCGATGCGCTGTTAGCGTTACTTCATAGCCTGCCGCTTAATGGCCAGCGCTTTGGTAAGGCGAGCGATAGCTACCCCAAACTGGCGGAAATGTTCGACCAACTGGATAACTTTATCGCCTTTGGTCATGGCTTACCGCCGCTAAAAGTGCTTGAGGCCTTGTCACTCTCAGAACTTAAGCTCAATAAAGGCGGTGTACTCCCAAGCGCGAGCGATGCGCCACTGCTTGACCATATGGAGCAATTAGCCACGCTGATTAACGCGATTAAACCCGCATTTTTATTCAGTGCTAAACAAG
Organism: Shewanella cutis; assembly: GCF_022410515.1. Lineage (GTDB taxonomy): Bacteria > Pseudomonadota > Gammaproteobacteria > Enterobacterales > Shewanellaceae > Shewanella > Shewanella cutis. Next base: position 222,667 of record NZ_JACSDI010000002.1, read on the forward strand.
GGATCAGCGAGCGGTTTGCCAAACAAAAACAGCTTAAAAATGTGCTGACACCGGATGATTTGCTGACCACCTTAGCCGCAGCGATGCAGGCCAATCCCGACACTTTGCCCAAAGCGGTGGCAAGTCGCTTCCCCGTGGCCTTAATCGATGAATTCCAAGATACCGATCCCTTGCAATTTGCGATTTTCTCGGGGATTTATCAAACCCGTTTGGGGGTTGATACTCAAAATTCGACGGCTGTCGAACCCAAGGCTCGCACGGATAGCAAATTAAGCCTGCTGATGATTGGTGACCCTAAACAGGCGATTTATGCCTTCCGCGGCGCCGATATTTACACCTATATCGAGGCGCGCAGGCAAACCCAGGCGCACTATTTTCTCGACACTAACTATCGCTCGAGTCGTAATCTGGTAGCGGGAGTGAATCATCTATTTGCCCAGCATCCCAATCCTTTTATTAGCCAATCGATTCCCTTTGACAGGGTAAAAACACCCGCCAGTGCAGCGGCAAAACAGTTAGTCGAAAGTACAGCCAATAGTGCCGCTCTGCGGTTAAAACTGTTACGCGAGGGCGAAACGGGGCTGAATAAAGCCAGCGCCAGACAAACCTTGGCCGAAGATACCGCCGCCGAGATCACCCGTTTACTCACCGAGGCCGCCAATGGCCAATGCCATACGCCAAAAGGGCCGTTAATTGCCAAAGATATTGCCATTTTAGTGCGGGATAGAAACGAAGCCGCAGTCATGAAAACGGCACTCAGTAAACGCCAGATTGGCGCGGTATTTTTAAGCCGCGATAGTGTGTTTGATACCGTTGAAGCGCGAGAAATGGCGCTCATTCTGCGCGCATTAGCCAGCCCCAAGGATGAGCGCGCCCTGCGCAGCGCTCTCGCCACCGCGCTACTTGGCTATAGTGCCGAGCAAATTCATGCCTTTAACCAAGATGAAGAGCAGCGCCAAATGCTGCTCGAGCAGTTTTTTGCGCTACATCAGATCTGGCAAAAGCGCGGCATTATGCCGGCGCTGCTGAGCTTAGCCAACGCCACCCATATGGTGGCCCGCCTACTGCAAACACCCAGCCTTACAGCCACTGCCGACCAAGATAGCGAAGAGCCCGATGAGGCGAGCAATGGCGAGAGACGACTAACAGATTTTCGCCACTTAGCCGAGCTGTTGCAGCAAAAGGCCACTGAGATTGATGGCATCAGTGCCCTACTCAATTGGTATGAGCAACAACTTATTGATAATACAGGGACAGATGAGCAGCAGCTTCGCCTTGAGAGTGAGCAAAATCTGGTGCAAATCGTGACTATCCATAAGAGTAAGGGGCTGGAATACCCAGTGTGTTTTATCCCCTTTGTTAGCCTTGCGCGGGATAATCGCCGCCGCCCGACACCCATGCTCTATCACAGAACTGATGCGGATGGGGCGCAGGAGGTGGTATGGGATATTGAAGGCACAGACGAAGGCTGGGAGCAGGCAAAGCAAGAAACTTTAGCCGAAGATCTTCGCCTACTTTATGTGGCACTCACCCGCCCCGTGTACCTGTGTTATTTGTACATCGCTAACCATAGCCGGATGTTAAAAGCCGGGCTCAAAAGCCAACTGCATGAAACCGCTATCGGTTATCTTTTAGGAGTAACCGATGCCGACTGTGATTTTGCACGTCTGCACAGTGCGGCGCAGGCGCTGCTTAATGGTGTAGAGTCGAATGCGCAAGCGATCAGCGTTGAGTGCGTTACTGACAGCATTGATGATAGCAAGCTACACACGGGTGAAACGCAATCCCACACCTTAAATGCCCGTAACGTCACCCGTCAGTATCGCACCCCATGGCGAGTAGGCAGTTATTCAGGTTTAGTCAAAAATGCACCCCACGCCAAAGCCAGCCCGGGCGCCGATGATGAAGTTAGCGCGGTATTTGGCGCAGAACCCGCCAATAGCCTAAGTGAATCCTCATGGCAAGATAGCGCTGATATGCCGCAGCAACCGCTGCTCAATCGCTTTAGCTTTGAGCGCGGCGCCAATGCGGGGAGTTTTATGCACTTAGTGCTTGAGCTAATTGATTTTACTCAAGCTGAAATCGATTTACCGCGTGAGTTACCTAAGGCTATGTTGCAATACGGCATCGCCCCCAAGTGGCAACCCTTATTGCAAGACTGGTATATGGAAATATTGCAGGCGCCGCTGGCATTAATGGCGCAGGATAATCAGCTCATCAATCCCGAGCTGTGTTTAGCCGCGCTCGCGCCGCAACACACCTTAGTGGAGATGGAGTTTTACCTGCCTTTAAATCGATTAAGAGATGCAGAGCTTAATCAACTCCTCGGGCAATTTGGTTACGATACCGCGCTGCATTTTGATGAATTACAGGGCATGCTCAAGGGCTTTATCGACTTAACCTTTGAATATCAAGGTCAGTTTTATATCGCCGACTATAAATCAAACCATTTAGGCGACACGATTCAGGCTTACCATTATGGTGCGCTTAAGCAGGCGATTAGCGATCATAGGTACGATTTGCAATATATTCTCTACTCCCTCGCCCTGCATCGTTATTTAGCGATGCGACTGCCAAACTATGACTACGATACCCATATCGGCGGCTGTTATTACTTATTTTTACGGGGAATGTCGGTTCAGTATCCCGGCTTTGGGGTTTACTACGATAAGCCACCTAAGGCACTCATTCTCGCCTTAGATGCGCTATTTAACCGCAGCCAAGATGAAAGCCATATGAGTCAACATAATACGGGAGCGATGGTATGAACCACAGCACCGAAATGAATAGCACCGACATGAATAACGCCACAGCCCTTGCAGCCAATTGGTACAATACAGGCGCGCTGAGACTTAAAGCACCACTGGCTGAGTTGCTCAAATATTGGGAAAAAGAGCGGCTTATCACTGCACTTGATCGCCATTTTGCCCTCGAGATGGCCCGTCTTCACCCCAATGACGCCCAAGAGCCACTGTTTATGCTGCTGTGCGCCCTGTTGAGTCAGCAACTGTCGGCCCAACATACTTGTCTAGTGCTCGAATATATAGTGCCAACCAATCCGATGGCAGAGCCAGTAAACCGCTGTCAAATCCGTTTAAGCCTTACTGAACTGATTGACGCACTGCAACACTTTGACGCCATTGGTGCACCAAATAGCAATAAACCACTGATTTTTGAAGATGGTAGACTCTATCTTGAGCGTTATCATCATTTTGAAACCCAAGTCGCCAGCGCCTTAACAAGGTTATCAGCGACGGCGCTTTCGTTAACGCCCTCGCAGCCTTTAGCATCGGATAATCAGTCACTTTTACAGCTACGCAGGCAACTGGATTGCTTATTTCCAAGCGCAACCCAAACCGTTGAAGCAAACATCGATTGGCAAAAGGTCGCCACCGCTACTGCGCTCGGTAGAAAGCTGGCGGTGATAACCGGTGGCCCCGGTACAGGTAAAACCACCACGGTGACTAAATTGCTGTTGTTACAACAATTAGGTACACCAAAGCAGATAAGACTTGTCGCCCCGACAGGCAAAGCGGCCGCCCGTTTAAGCGAATCCATTAAGGCCTCTAAAGCCAGACTTGAGCAAGAGCTTCAACAAGCGAGCAAGGAAAACCCTCAAGAAAACCAAGTGTTATTAACCGCACTGAGTCGTATCCCCGAGGAGGCATCAACCTTACATCGCCTGCTGGGTGTCATCCCCAACTCAGCGCATTTTCGCCATCATCAAGGTAACCCATTACGGCTCGATCTTTTGATTGTGGATGAAGCCTCCATGGTCGATTTACCTATGATGTACAAGCTGCTTAGCGCATTGCCGGAACACGCAGGCTTAATATTGCTAGGGGATCAGGACCAACTCGCTTCAGTTGAGGCAGGCGCCGTACTTGCCGATATTTGCGCCGGACTGAAGCCTCAACATACCGAGTGGAAAATGCGTTATAGCCAAGCACAGGCCGAGCAATTAACCGCGCTCACGGGCTTTAATTTAACCCCCTTTATCCACAGTGAGCCTAAAATTGGCGATAGCCTGTGTATGTTAACCCACAGCCATCGATTTAAAGGCGATGCCGGGATTGGCTTGCTGGCCAGCGCAGTCAACCGCGCCGATCTCGCAGGTATTTTATCCGTTTGGCAAAGGGGGCTTGCCGAATTAACCTGGTATGAACACAGCGTAGAGCACAGCCAAACTCAAGCAAAAATCAGTGAACCTAGCAGCAATATCGGACTTAAAGCGCTACTTGCACAAGCCTGTGAGCAATACGGTGACTATTTGCGCCTATTACAGCCAACGCACGCCACCACAATACACACGAGTGAACCATTTTGCCCGCCAAGCGCCATGGAGACGATTGCCAAATTTAATCAATATCGCATTTTGTGCGCCATGCGAACCGGCGATTATGGTGTCGAAGGGATTAATCTTGCGGTGACGAAGGCGTTAGCGCAGGCCAAACTTATTCAGCCGCTGCAGGAATTTTACCTCGGGCGCCCCATTATCATCCAAAGTAACGACTATAACTTAGGCCTGTTTAACGGTGATATTGGTTTGATTTTGCAGGATGAAGAGAGAGCTGACCGCCTGATGGCCCACTTTATTAAGGCCGATGGCAAACTGCTTAAAGTGCTACCCGCAAGGCTACCTAGCCATGAAACCTGTTACGCCATGACGGTACATAAAAGCCAAGGCAGTGAATTTAATCGAGTCGCCCTAGTGCTCCCCCCAAGCCCGAGCCTAGTTCAGTGGCAATTGCTCACCAAAGAGCTGATTTACACTGCTATTACCCGTGCAAAACAACACTTTAGCTGTTTAGGTACACAGCAAGTCTTCGAGCGTGCTAGCTTGCAAGCTACCCAGCGCGCCTCAGGTTTAGCGGATAGACTCTGGCGCGATAAGTCGATAATCAATTAAAATTTAAAAAATTGATTAATAAATAAAAATAGCAAAAAAAAGGAGCAAGGAGTTGATGGAACAAACAATGATAAAACTGCAACAGATGCAAGATGTCATCAATTTATTTGATAGCATCAAGCCTGAGGCGCAGTTACCCGCTCAATACTATGAAAGCACACGCTATATTCGTTGGTCTGAATTTGAGGCAATGCAAGTGTACGAGCTTGATTTTGAACCTTATTTATCAATTGCTGAACGCTGTAATATGCGTTTTTTTACCCTGCATCAAAGCCAACTGCGCGTGTATCTTGCTCATTTGAATGATGCTGGCCACGCCCCAAGATGGGAAGCCCGCCCAATTACGCTACCACAGTTGCAGGATATCGAGTTGATGACTCATCTTATGCAGGATCACGCCTATCAATTAGGGCTAAGGATCAATTTTGATTTGAACTACCCTATCTAGGTTATCGAGCTAGAAGTCATATAAACAGCTTGAGGATCTATTGGAAAAAGAATCATCACCTCAGTCCCCTTATCTGGCTCGGATTTCACTTCAATCGTGCAATCGTGCTGGCGAAGAATTTGTAACACAATCGACATGCCGACTCCCGTCCCAGTCCCAACAGGCTTAGTGGTGTAGAAAGCATCAAACATTCTCCCCAAGGTATACTCATCCATACCGCATCCATTATCGACAACCGTTAAGCAAATGTTTGTATCAGATTGAGTGAGCTTAAGCCATATTTCAGAGGGTCTATCACTGACCACATCGCAAGCCTGATAAGCATTAACGATAATATTCATTAACACCTGATTGAGTTCGCCTACATTAAACAAAATCATAGGAACATGCGAAATCTCTTTTTTTATCAATACATTGTTAAGCATCGGTCGCAACAATTTAAGGGTAAATTCTAAAGCATCGACTAATTGAATAACGGATTTACCTGTCGAATCCGTTCGTGCAAAAAAGAGTAAATGGTTAACGATATCCTTAATACGCATTAAACCTTGGCAAGTATCACTTGCCAGTTCAGGCAGATCCTCCTTGATAAACTGCAACTTAGCCTGATCAATCTGTTGCTTATCGCCTTCGTCCATGCTTGCCAATAAGTCCTGAGCATAGCTGATTAAGCTCCTGACATTGGAGAGAATATAGGCAAGCGGATTATTAATTTCATGGGCAACGCCAGCGGCAACTGTACCAAGAGAAGCCAATTTTTCCTGCTGGATCATTGATTGCTGTTGCTGCTTAATCAGATCGATTTGTTGTTGCAACAACACATTTTTCTCATAGAGTTGGCGGGTACTGCCCTCAAGTAGCTGCTCCACTTCCTGTCTGGCCTTTTTTTCCCGCAGATAGGCTACATAATAGGGATTTTCGCTGTCAGTCATTTTGTAACTCGATGATTAACATACAATGATCGGCACCACTATGCATGCAAGTGTCATGGCTAATCTGGATCTTTTGCTGAAAATGCTGCGCTGCACCAAATAACAGTCCCTCTGCGCAAAAACATAACCGACGGGGGGATGAATACCTTAACGCAATTTGATTGTTCGGTAATAACTGTCCATTAATGTGCGGCAACGAAGGCTCATGGTATAGCTTATTCACCTCTAAATGGATCACATCATGGATCCCCATGACTAAGGAGGTAAAATCGTCAAACTTGTCTACAACATCGGTATGACGGGAGGCCAAGCCATTAAAAAGAAACTGCCCAAATGCTTTAACTACATTCTGTATTGGCATATTAAGCCGCTGAGCCACGTCCTGAACAATGCTAAATAACTCGGACTCAGCATAACTTTTGGCAGACACATACACGCGATCCTTAGGAGCATGTTTTTCCAATAGATCGTTCCAAACTGACATTCCGCACTGGGCTACGACCATATCTTCCAGCACATTAAAAATAATTCCTTTCATAAGCACCTCATAGGGTTACCACGTCAAACTGACTGACTCAGTCCATGACCGTGTCACATTTGTCCTATACATTACCTATAAAGTATTAGCAGCCAATCTCAATGTTCACCAGTATTTTTATATGACGCTTAAAGAGAAAAATAAAACCAAAGGTATAGCGCGATTTAGTCACGATAAATCGTAAGCTAGCTCTAAGCTTACTCATCTGCGACTAAAGACCTTGAGTGATGTGTAGTGATGTGATGGACGGCTCAGCACCTAAGCTTGCAGTATTATGCCAAGCTCGCAGCTGACAAATAGTTCTAGGGGTTTCCATCATGGATATTAAAGTTATTGGTATCGATTTAGCCAAAAATGTTTTTCAAGTTTGTCTTATGGATAACTCAATCATGAGTAAGAAAAAGGTTAGCAGAAACAAGCTGCTCGATAAAATTAGACAACTCCCTGAAGGTAGCCTATTGCTATGTAAGCCTGTGTGACGGCGTATTACTGGGGAAGACTATTTCAAGCACTTGGTTATCAAGTGCAACAGATCCCTGCCCAACATGTTTAGCCATTAGTTGCAAACCAAAAGAAGATGCCAACGATGCCCTCGCTATATGCGAAGCGGTATGAGTAAGTAGAAAGCGTAAAAATCAAAAAGCCCATGCTATTAATAGCATGGGCTTAATGAATGTTGGCGGAGCGGACGGGACTCGAACCCGCGACCCCCGGCGTGACAGGCCGGTATTCTAACCAACTGAACTACCGCTCCAAACTTTTTATTATACCGCTGTTACAGCACTATAATTTTAACTTTCAACAACTTGACTGGCGGAGCGGACGGGACTCGAACCCGCGACCCCCGGCGTGACAGGCCGGTATTCTAACCAACTGAACTACCGCTCCACTCAAGTTGCGGTGAATAATACGGTTGAGTGTTCGAAGCGTCAACCGTTTTTTTCACTCTATTGCATCGTTTAGTTAAAATTTAGCCAAAATGCACTAAACCCTATGATAAATGAACGAAATATCAGCAAGTTTCATCTCAACGTTGCCACTTTAGTTATCTACGATTATCGGACTCATCAGGCATGGTTAGATCAATTTCATCGAGTGATGGTGCCTCTGCTTTATTCTTTTCAGCTTCATCCATTATGCGCTGCTCTGCGGCGGCTAAAGCTTGAGCCAAACTTTGACGTTTACGCCAAACAATCAGTCCCACGAGCCCTAACAGTAGCAACACGGCGTTGACGGTAATGATCCAGAAAATCGCATCCTGTTTTGCGAGCGCCTCTTCTTCTGCAGCCTTTTGCGCCGCTACTGCCGCTAATTCTTCCTCGCTTGGTGGCGGCTCGGGTGGTTGCACTAAGTTAAAGAAGAGCTCAGGCAAATCGAGCACAATTTCACGTCCCGATACTGTCGTTGTTGCGACAGACCCCTTAATGCGGTAACTACCAAATTCAGTCACAGGCGGCAAATCCAATTCAACATCACTTTGGCTAATCCCATGAAGAACAAGAGGCAGTTGCAAACCTGCCGGCCCAACTAACTCGAATGAAAAATGGGTTTCAGCCAGTTGTAATACACTACTATCTGCATGAAGCATGATTTTCCATTGACCCGTTAAAGGGTCTTCAGGGGTTATCACCTCTGCATTCACTGGCCGTGGGGATAAAGTAAAAGGAAATGAAACTTGTCTTTCAAACACGTTATTACGTGCGTGCACCACAAAGTCATACTCTCCCCATGGCTGCTTAAGATTGATATCGCTGGTAAACATGCCATCATCGGGTCTTTCATCAAACTTTTCGCCATTATCTTTGTAGGATCCAACGATAATGTCACCTGCGGCAAAGTTTTCATCACCCGCACGATGCTTACTCACAAAATGTGTAGTCCACTCAACTAAATAGTCCATTCCGGGCATACGAACCCGCTCTGCATCCCCCATTAGTTGGGCGACTACTTTAATTTCTTCGCCTTGAAATAACGGTTGTGGTAGGTGCTGAACTTCAATCTCAAGCTTGGAGATGCGTTTTATTTTCGAGCCCGGAACCACTTTACCCACCAATTGCCAAGGCCCAGGCTGAGGTGACTCAATATAAATAATATCCCCGGTCATACCATCGACCCATTTGACGGTTTCAGGATGGCGATTGGCGTACCACTTACTGCCATCGGGCAAGACGATGACCACAGGCGCTGAACCGTATTCCCGTTGGATCAGTAGCGTCATGCTGCTGACCATATGATCCACTCGAAAACGATTCTTAAGTTCAGAGGCAGTATCAACGGGCACCACTTTACCCGCCGAAGGTTTGGGAGATTTTACCTGAGCATCTACGCTCGGTTTCGCGTCACCTTGGTTATCAGCAGCAATGGGTTGGGCCGCACTTGGTTTCCCGTCACTCGGTGGCACCTCTTTAGCCTTAGTCGCTAGATTGGTGGGCGGCTCTGCGGGCTTAACTACTGCAGGTTCAGTATCGGCCGCAGTCAGTGGCATGCTCAGCCAAAGGCTGCTGAGCACTAATGTGGTATTCAGTAGGGATTTTCGCAGCGACATCGTCATAGACTATAAATTATCCTCTCCAGAGGCATTTCCCAGATTTTGCGACTAAATCAAGACGCTCTTCATGCATAACGAGTTCATCGGCCGATGCGCGGATCACTTTAAGATTAAGTGATGTGGGATCAAAGCGTTGAATGCCTCCCCCCTCTTGACCGACTTCTTCGTTAGAGAGATTAAACTTAGTCTGCCCACCCGTCATCGATAAATAGACATCGGCAAGAATTTCAGCGTCGAGTAATGCGCCATGGTAATGGCGGCGAGAGTTGTCGATGCCATAACGTTTACAGAGTGCGTCTAAGTTGTTCTTTTGTCCGGGGTGCAAAAATTTAGCAATATCAAGGGAGTCTAAAATCTCACAAATGTCGCGCGTCTTTGGCCCTGAAGGTTGCAGTAAGGAAAACTCATGGTCCATAAAGCTCACGTCGAAGTTTGCGTTATGGGCTACAATTTCGGCGCCGCTGATAAAATCGATAAACTCTTGGGCTATTTGATGGAATCTTGGCTCATTCGCGACGCGTTCATCGGTGATCCCATGAACCGCGATCGCTTCTGGATCAATCGCTTGGCCAGGATTGATATACTGATGATAATAACGGCCCGTTAAACGGCGGTTGATGACCTCAACACAACCTATCTCAATAATTCTGTGCCCTAAATACACCGCACCACTGCCTTGGTTCATACCCGTGGTTTCAGTATCTAAAATAACCTGACGGCTTGCGTTTGAGATAATATTCATACTTTTATGCGCTTCTTATGACATTTTTTGGTTATACTCGGCCGATATTTACGCCTTTGGTAACCATTTGATGACTGAACTAAAACTAATCCACATCTTCACCGATGGCTCTTGCTTAGGCAATCCTGGCCCCGGTGGTTATGGCATTGTAATGAATTATAAGGGCCATACAAAGGAGATGTCCGATGGTTTTGCCCTGACGACCAATAATCGTATGGAGTTATTAGCCCCAATCGTTGCACTTGAGGCCCTAAAAGAACCTTGTAAAATCATCCTCACCAGCGATAGCCAATACATGCGCCAAGGGATCATGACTTGGATCCACGGCTGGAAGAAAAAAGGCTGGATGACCTCTAATCGTACACCAGTGAAAAATGTCGATCTTTGGAAACGCTTAGACAAAGCCGCCCAGCTCCACCAAATTGATTGGCGCTGGGTTAAAGGCCATGCCGGACACGCTGAAAACGAACGCTGTGATCAACTCGCTCGCGCGGCCGCAGAAGCAAATCCAACGCAAATTGATACTGGCTATCAGGCGGAGTCTTAACACTCAACTCAGGCCTGAGAGTCATTCATCCTTCCCGCGATAAATGGAAAAAATTACTGCAAAACTGCACAAAGGCCAGCCCTAATGAGGTCGCTTGGCGACTTTTGTGAGTGATGCGGTAAAACTGTCGCTCTAGCACTAACCCTTCGATGGTGACTAGAGCCAACTCTTTACGACTAATCTCTTTATCCAGCGCGAGTTCTGATAACACCCCCAAACCAGCACCTTGTTTTACCGCTAGTTTGATTGCATCTGGCGTGGTAAAACAGAACTTAGCCTCGGGTTGCATATCAAGTTCATTGGCCGCATTGACAAAATATTCCCGCGTACCCGACCCTTCTTCCCGCAGCACCCAAGATTGGCCTTTTACGGCAAAAGGCTTAACCGTTTGCCCTGCCAATGGATGGGCGGGGTGGCAAAACACCAATAATTTGTCCTTGTGCCATGGCTCAATATGAAGACGGTTATCTGTACAATGTCCTTCAATAAATCCCATTTCGGCGCGAAATTGTGCAACCGATTGGATAACATCTTGGGTGTTGGTGATTGCAACTTCTATATGGGTTTGGGTATGTTGCTGGCAAAATGCCACCGCGGCCTTTGCCAATAAATAGTTACCAATCGTCGAACTTGCGCTCACACTTAACTGCCCGACTAAGTCACCGCCTTGGGGGGTAAAGGCTTGCTCAATTTGTTCGACGCGATGTAACAGATCCGTAGCCAGCGGCAACAACAGGTTTCCCTGCGAATTAAGCTGCAAACGATTGCCAATTCTTTCAAAAAGGCGGGCGTTGAGCTGCTTTTCTAATTCTGCCAATGCCATTGATGTTGCAGGGGGGGATAGATTGACTTGCTCTGCAGCTTTAGCCACTTGACCACTGCGTGCGACGGCTTCAAAAACAGCAAGTTGCCTTAAGGTAATTCGCATAACGGACTCATTAATGGGTAATGTTATTTTGTAGGTTCAGATAAATGCCCCGAGCGTCCAGCACTTGGCGCTGTGGCCCAATTAGGTTGTCGAACCTTACGTTTGTCGCGGATTGGTGTTAATGGGGACTCTAATTTACGTGCCACAATCAAATACAAACTACCCGCACTGGGGAGCCATGAGGCTAAGGTGTGCTGCAAAAAACGGCCACAACTCAATTCGCCTATCAGTGGGTGGTAAATCAAACGTTCATCACTCACCACTTGATACCCGAGTAGCCCTAACCAATCTCGCACCCGAGATGGCATAAAAAAACGCCCACACCAGGGCAAATCATCTTGATATTTTGGCCATAATTTCCCAAGGAACACGGGGCTCAAGGGATTAAAGCCAACAACAAACAGGTAACCTCCCGCAATCAACACCCGGTCAATTTCACGCAGTATCCGGTAAGGATCGGCCTCAAATTCCAACAATAGGCTCATCACCACAGCATCAATCACCCCATTTTGTAAGGGCAAATGGCAGAAATCCCCCATAAACGAAGCATTAGGAGCTGAACATAGAGAAAAATGATGGGCAACAGGTGACGCCATACTTGAAATCTCAGCACTTAGGGGGCCGAGCTTCAACAAATGATAACCAAAAACCCTTGGCCACCAATCGGCGAGTTTATCGGCAACAGCTTGCTGGAGTGCACAGCCATTGGGCAAATCTTCCCATTGCTCAGGTTTGCGCACAGTCCTGTTATACGACACAAGTCTCCTCCCGTCCCGTTATCTTATTACTTTTACCGAGTTAAAATCTTCATTGAGCATTCGTCATTAGGTGTCTTAAAAATCACAATAGTCGCCAACGGGTATCCACCTGTGGATAATAACCTTATCTTTAAATCAAAATACAGCGATTGGCGGTACTATGCTCACTATAACAGCGATTAATGCCTTTAATGACAATTATATCTGGGTGTTGCAACAAGACACTCAGCAAGCCGTCTATGTGGTTGATCCCGGTGATGCTAACGTTGTACTCGATTATTTAAACGCACATCAATTGACGCTTGCAGGAATTTTGATCACCCACCACCATAGAGATCACACTGGCGGTATTGCCGCACTTGTGGCTTATGTTGAACAAACAACAGGCGACACCTTAGCGGTTTATGGTCCGCAAAGTGAAGCTATTCAAGGTGTTAATATTGCCATTGAGCCACAAATCACACAAACACTCAGCCTAGCCTTGCTCGATAGCCCAGTGCAGGTACTGTCTGTGCCAGGCCATACGGCGGGGCATATTGCGTATCTGGTTGATGGTGCACTATTTTGTGGTGATACACTTTTTAGTGGAGGATGCGGCCGGTTATTTGAGGGAACACCTGCACAAATGTGGCACTCGTTACGTTTGCTCGCGGCTCTGCCTGCCGAGACTAGAGTGTACTGTGCACATGAATATACTCTCGCGAATCTCAAATTTGCCCAAGCGGCCGACCCAAGCAATGCCAAACTCAAGGCTTATAATGAACAAGCAACAGCCCTTCGTGCCCAAGGAAAAGCCACCATTCCCTCCACAATAGGATTAGAGCGATCAATTAATCCCTTCCTTCGGGCGGTGACGCCAACCATAGTGGACAGTATAAAACAGCAGTTTTGTGATCAAGATCTGAGTAACGTAGATGAACTCACTTGTTTTACCCTACTTAGGCAGTGGAAAGATATTTTTTAGAAAAAAACGATCAATTCGTGGCTGAAATTTATACAGTTTTTCCCAGTGTTGATCACGTAAATCAAAATTCCCCCTACTTGATGTACGATATTTTAGGGACAAGATCGAAAAGATCCCATAGAATGGCTCGTTTTTGCGTGAATACTTTGCGCTCTGTGTTGCCACTATTTACATAATAATCAATTTATTAGCTAATTTAGATTATACGAAAGTGCTTTGGCAATGCACTAACAGAGGACTATCGTTTTCCATGAGAGTATCACTTTATGTTGTAGTAGGGGGATTTGCCCTACTCACGGGTTGCCAGACGTTAGACAACCATCAGGTGACCAAACCTGAAGCACAAACCGTCACGACCGAAAATACCGTCCCACAATATTATCTCGCAACCGAACCTGAATCGGCGCAAGTGACTGATGTGTGGGAGCGAATTCGTCAAGGAATGCAGCTACCTGTTCCTGACAAAAAACTCGTTAACTATTATCGCGATTGGTACATTAACAACCCTAAACACCTCGAAGTGATTTCTGAGCGTGCGGCGCCTTACATGTATTTGATCGTCGAAGAGCTTGAGAAACGGCATTTACCGATCGAGATAGCTCTGCTACCGATTATTGAAAGTGCCTTCGATCCGAGCGCCTCATCAGCCAGTGCAGCGTCTGGTCTTTGGCAATTTACCACGCCCATGGCGAGTCATTTTGGTTTAGAAATGAACTGGTGGTACGACGGTCGTCGCGATGTACCCGCATCTACCACTGCCGCCTTGGATATGCTCGAATATTTGTACAATAAAACCAATAATAATTGGCTTTATGCGATTGCAGCTTATAACACGGGTGAGTCAAAGGTACTCAATGCGATTAAACGCAATGAAAATAAAGGCCTTAAAACTGATTTCTGGTCACTCGATCTCCCTAAAGAAACGAAACGCTATGTGCCACAGTTATTAGCCCTAGCTGAAGTGATCAAACATGCCGATGAATATGGTATCACTTTGGCACCGATCAATAACAGCCCTTCTATCGAAGTTGTTGATATTGATAGTCAAATTGACTTAGCTATGGCAGCAGGTCTCGCCAATATGACCACCACTGAGCTAGCAAAGCTCAACCCTGGTTATAACCGTTGGGCAACCTCACCATTGGGACCGCACACATTAGTTTTACCCATTGATAAATCAGAAGAGTTTAAAAAGGCACTTGCAGAAACCGAAAGCGAAGCTCGAGTAAGCTGGCTTAGATACACCATAAAATCCGGTGACAGTATCGGTTCAATTGCCCAAAAACATCATACAACAGTGAATGCGATCCGCGCTGCTAATGGTATGAAAAACAACAACATCGTTGCTGGAAGACACCTCATTATCCCAGTCTCCGCAGACGATAAGCAGCTCTATGCTCTGTCAACCAGTCAAAAATTACCTAAAAAAGCTGCAAGTGCAACCTCGGGTAATAAGCTGACCTATCAAGTGAAATCCGGTGATTCTCTGTGGCAAATAGCCCAAGCTCATAATGTGAGCGTCAAACAGTTAACTGCTTGGAACCATTTAAGCAAAGACAGCAAATTGCAAGCGGGTCAAAAACTGACCATTGTTGCACCACAGGAAAAACTCGATAGCGAGCATATCCGTACCGTTAGCTACAAAGTGAAGTCTGGTGATTCACTCGCTCAAATTGCTAGCAAATTTAAGGTAACTGTAGCTGAACTCCTAGAATGGAATAGCTTAACGCCTTCACAATACATTCTACCCGGCCAAGTGTTAAAGTTGGTTGTGGATGAAAGCAACCTAAATGCTTAAGTTTGATTAGCTGAAGCTCAAACAGCGATAAATAGATCTTATTATCTCGTTAGTGATAACCGTAGTAACAAAAAGGCAGCAACTAAAGGTTGCTGCCTTTTTGATAACTCAGCTTTTGTTTTATCTTTAGGTAACCTCAAATCTGCACTGATACCGAAATGAATTAACGCATCAGTTACAAGCCTATTGCAAGTCAACTTAACACAGAAAATTACAACCAACTGTTTTATATAGTTTTATTATCATAGACTAAGCTATTTATTGTCACGCGCCACTATATCACTAAACAGACTCATGAATGACACAGCTATTGTAGACTCATTTAGCCACTCACGTTTTAGCGCCGTCAGTTATTCGAGTTTTAACAAAAGTACGATTGGCGCCATCGCAGGCAATCCGCTTTGTAATTCTATTCCAGAAAAATGCGCCTCTAAGTACGCGCCCTCGATTGGAATACCCGCTAAAGCTTTTGACGGAATAGCAAACGCTACAACAAGACTTTCTGCAGAGGCTAATTGTGTATCCCGCAGTGCTTGGGTAAACATCATATCGTCAGACCAAGCCCAAAGACGCTGACCTTGTTCAGTCGTAAGCACTAAATCCGCTGTCATCCCCGAGTGATAACGCAGCGAAATCGCATGAGGAGCTGGATTATGGATCACCAACTTGGCGTTGACGGCTTGCTTAAAGTCCACAAACGATTCGAGGGTAAGCTCACCTTTTAATTGACTCTTCAAATCATTCGTTGAGACTTTTTCAACCTTCAAGCTTGGTTTCTCCTTTATCCCCTTGAGTTTAGTGGCCAAATTTGCCGAATAAATAACTTCGGGGTGTTTCGCTACGTCAGCGCGAATATCGGCAGCGTTATTACTTGGTTGTGCCTCCATAGCAAAGCAGCCCAGTAGCTGCCCAGCCAATAGTACTAAACTTACATGCACCCACATTCGTGACAGTGTCGATATTGGCTTGGCAAATGTGGGAGCAAGTAAGTTCGCCATTCCTAAAAGCCGCCCAACTTTTTGAGTAACGAATCTTTTAATTTTTCCTTCGCCTTATCAGTCTCTTCCTTCAACTGATTGTTCAACAACGCTTGAGTATCCAAGGCATATTCAGGCTTTTGGAAAGTGCCGGTTATGGCGAGGGGAATGTCAATTCCCGCAAGGGCATCTTTGCCACTGCCCCCCTGCCCTTTAAGGGAATTCACTAAACTGGTGGTTAATCGATAATCCAAGGTTTGCGTCAATAGATTTGCACTGCCCTTACCAGCCAATCTGATCAAAGGTGATGACATGGCGAGATCAGGATTTGCCGCAACGCCATGTTCAAGGGAGAAGTTACCTGTCAGACTTGAGAAGTCAGTTTTACGCTCCTCTTGGGTTTCAGCTGACATATCCCCCTTTAATTTAGCCTGAGCACTACGGATCATTTGCGGGATATTTACGCCGTAAAGGGCGCCATCGGTAATCTCAAAACGGCCATTGGCGAGGAGATTTTTCTTTAAGTGTTCAGGAATTAAACTCTTACCTTTTCCTTTAACACTAAAATTTGCCGTCCCCGCCAACACTTCAAGCTCAGCAGCATCTTTTAGCAAAGGTTGGATTTGTACAGCAGAAATTTGCTTGTCAAATTGATAACTAGCGACTTTTGAGCGAGCATCTACCTGAGCATTGAGCATCAACTTACCTTGATAAAGATCCGCGCTTAGCTGTTTAAGATCGACCACACCGTTTTTAATGCCTAAATCTATCAACCAGTTTTGCGTAGACAAATTCGCTACTTTGATAGATTTAACCGCCAATGTTAACCTCGCATCCAAACCATTAAGCGCCGTTAAATCGGGTTCAATGGCTTGGGATGAAGTAGATGCAATCACGGGTTGTTTTTCTGCCATATCGGATTTTGGCAACAAGGCATCAAGATCAATATCGCCCAGTTGTAGATTCGCATTAATTTGTGGCACTTTACCAGCATAATGAACGGCCAGCTTACCCGTTGCACTGATATCTTCCAGCGCAAACTTATTAATATCCGCCGATAACTGTTTCTTATCTAACGCGATTTGACTATTAACACTTACCTCTGCAGTCAATTTTTTATGGGGAATGGCGTCACCTTCTACTTGCGTTACAATATCTAGTTTTTCAATCACCAACTGATTAAAATCACGGCTTAATTTAATTTGACCTTCACCTTTACTGCTCAGTGTCATATCGGGCAAAGATGCGGTCAATTCATAGGCAATTGGTGCCAATTTATCGAGTGAAAACGCCCCCAAAGTAAACTGCTTTAAGGTAACAGTTTCAGTTTGCCCCTTGGCTTCATCAATTAAATTGATTTGCGTATTGGTAATAGAAACCCCACCCACATCAATACTGGCCAATTTAGCCTGTGAGAGACTTGACTCAGATGGTGTCGATGATTTGTCAGCCGCGCTACCCGTTAACCCATCGAAACTTGAGCTACCGTTTTTACGTGTGACCAAATTGATTTTTGCACCATCAAGACTTAACTGAGCGATTTCAATTTGCTTACTAAAGAGTGGCATAAGCTCAACTTCAGCGACCGCTTTATGGACTTCAAGCATCGACTTAGGCGTGAATCCCTCAGGATTAGACAGGGAAACCCCACCTAAATTAATCCCTACCGTTGGGAAAAATGTCCATGACAAGTCTTCAGTTATCACTAACTCACGCCCCGTTTGTTTTTTAACGGCGTTGACAACTTCAGGTTTAAAATCATTAGGGTCAAAAAAAACGGTGAGATATAAGGTGACAGCAACAACGAAGGTCACCAGAATTGCTAAAAGCCACTTAATGAATGTCATGGGAACACCCTTATAGATAACGTATTGAATTTTTTTGAAATTTAGTTTAGAAAAGCGAAGTTTAAAGACTCCTCACTGATCGCAATGCCATTCTCGTCAACATAAACCATCATACCGGGTTTCACAGTCACGGAGCCAAACTCAATAGGCACATTGATTTGTCCCTGACCTAACTTTTCAGTCTTCATTGGCATCGCACCTAAAGCATAAACCCCTAAATTAAAGGTACTTAGTCTAGCAACATCACGAACATAACCATTAATAATCACACCTTGCCATCCATTATCCATGGCGCTTTGTGCGATTAAATCTCCAAGCAGAGCACGACGAGATGATCCCCCACCATCGACTATAAGTACTTTTCCATGACCAGGCAGGGCTAATATTTCTTTCACTTTGGAGTTATCTTCAAAACATTTGACTGTAACAACTTCGCCCCAAAACAACCGCTTACCACCAAAAGCGCGAAATGCTAGCGGCAACAGGGTCAGTTTTGATGGATAGTGATCAAACAAATCAGGTAATAGATCAAGCATTTGGAGCTCCACTTAGTCAAAAGTTTAGACTACTCACTATTGTAGACGTCGACAAGTATTATGAGAAAGCCATCTTTTTACTTAGTTTTAGCACTTTAATACTTGGTCGGCATTGGCATTGACATTATAATCTGCGATAGTTAAGCACCTATGACACCCTTTACCTTTGTCGGGTAAAAGATTCATTTTCTAGCTTCTCAACTTCTCGTAATTAAAGTGAACACCAAATGACAACTGATCTAGATTTGCAAAGCGCTATCGCTGCACTCGATGAATATGGATATGAGAAAAAAGCCTCAACGGATCTTGAGCAAGCCCGTAATAAGCAACAAATGGGGAAATATATCAAATCCCTTGATTACAGTTTACGCCGACTATTGATATTGCAAGAAACAGTCAACGAATTAGTAGAAGAAAAGAAACACCAACTTTCACAACAAGAAAACATTCAAACCTATAAAACTAAAATTATTAACCTTTCTCGAGAATTTAACATTTCCTACGAAGACGTATTAGCCGTTATGGCAGAGTTACCCGCAAAAAAATAATAACCACAGGGTTAACCCCATTAAAGCATACTTTTAATTACGCCATACAGAGCACTCTGTATGGCAAAAATTTAGATGCCCATCATCTATCTCATCACATTAATCCGTACAACCTATTAATTAATTCGTATTAAATAAAGGGGGCAATTAATGTCCCCTTTCATTGATACAACTTTACTTCTCTTGCATTAATTGACGAATATATTTCACAGGTGCACTACCATAGCTTAAGAATTTTTCATGGAACGCTTTTAGCTCAAAATTCTTACCCTTAAGTTGCTTATATTCTTCACGGAAATCGTAAATTTCACGATAGCCTGAGTAATAGCTGGTAAGCTGAACTTGGCTCAGCGTTGCTCGGCGCCATTTACCTTCCGCTTCAGCACGTTGCTGGAACGCCTCATCCATCATCAACGCGATGGCCTGATCTTCCGTCATACCTTTTACATGAATGCTATAGTCTAGGATAGTGTTACAAATCACACGCAGATTCCATTTGTAGTACATTAACCACATCTCTGGCTCGAAATTACCATAGCCTTCTTCTAGCATCATGCGTTCAGTATAAACGGCCCAACCTTCGACCATCGCACCGTTTCCAAATAAGCTCTTCACAAGACTTGGAGATTCATTAGAATATACCAATTGAGTGTAATGCCCTGGAATTGCCTCATGAATATTTAAGATCTGTAATATCCAATGATTATATTCACGTAAATAGCTCTCGGCGGATTCATCACTCATACCATCGAGTGGCGTAACGTTATAATAGGTATTACCTAATTTGTCATAGGGGCCAGGCGCACTAATCGAAGCGCCCGCATAACCGCGCATATACTCTGGCGTTTCACGAACCACTAACGGTTTTTTAGGATCTAACGTTACTATATTTTTTTGATTCACAAACTCAATCAACTCAGGAATTTGTTTGCGAACTTCACTAACAAAATCTTCACGTTTAACGTGTTTAGTAGATAACTTATCGATTAATTGGCGAATAGCGATTTTATTATCGCTTGGTTTTGGCGTTGTGAAATATTTTGGCCAAAGTTTATCAGTAATCTTAGCCATTTCGCCTTGGACTCTGTCCTTATCTGCCATGGCCTTTTGATAAAGCTGTTTTGCCGTCATGCCCGCTTGGATATCAAAGGCAAATTTTTGCTCGTACAATTCTTCACCGATCCTAAAGCTACGGGCGCCCTCTTTTTTCAATTGGCTTACCTGTGCATTTAACCAGCTAATATGCTCATTGATGGCTTTGCTAGCGATATCAAAACGGGTGTTGAACAGGGCTTTTTCAGCATCTGACAGTCCGGAATCTGCAACTTGCTTTAATAAATCATCAGAGAAAACCGAAAACGCGCCTTGGTTTTGCAGCACAGCAAGTTCAGTATGTTCAAGGGTCGGCTGTGAAATATTACTTCTTGCTGCAGCGTAATAGGCGGGAATATTCTCCATTCTAGCCAATACAGAGCGTAATCTGTCATCGAGTGGTGCAAAGTTTTCATTGATGATTTGCGCAAAGCCTCCTGCTACGTTATAGCTGGAGGGATCCCATTGCCAAGATTTAAAACGGGTAATATCCCAAGCCATGCTACTGAGCAAGTTATCAATTAAGTGATAATCTATGGTCTCATTAGAAGTCAACGACTTCAGCTCAAACTGCTTAAGTTTGGCCTGCTGTGCTTTTACAAAGGCGAGTGTCTTTATACGACCGGCCTCATCTGGAATTTCTAAATAGCCATCATTAACATGTTTGCCACTGTATAGCGCCCATGTAGGCGATAATTGCCACAAATCGTCGATAAAAGCATTACTAAACTGAGCAAAAGAAGCCGCGTTAACTTCACCACTGACCACTTTACTTGGCGGGGCTTGGTTTGATTGAGATTGGCAGCCTGCAAGGCCGGTGAGCGATAGCAGGATCGCAAGAGATATGGCGGTTTTTTTCATTCTTTATTGTCCTTTTTATGTTTATACCAGCGCGTTGGTGCAAGGCTTTACCTAAGCACCTGATCAAATGAATGCTAGGCGGCTTATTTAATTTGACGATAAACACCTGAAATAGAGCTCGTCAGGCGTATTTAAAAGAACTTAAGTTAATCATATCAGCCGTATAATTGCAGCAATGTTGCAGTCTAATACATGCCCAGTTACAAATTTGTAAGCCCGCGTTTGGGTTGCAGTAAGCCTAACGCAGAGGTTGAGATAATCCCCTATTTCAATAATGCTACTGCTATAATAGCGTTCTGCTTCGCTGTTAGTGCCACGCTAACAGTTTGCCAATAAATCATTTAGTTGAGATCCTCAATGCCATTCTCCCAACTTGGATTACACAGCGCGCTTGTCAAAGCCGTGACAGAACTGGGTTACCAAAACCCCACGCCAATTCAAACTCAGGCTATTCCTTGCATTCTGGCAGGGAAAAATGTGCTCGCCGCGGCCCAAACTGGTACGGGTAAAACCGCGAGTTTTGTATTGCCGTTGCTGCATCGATTTGCTGACGCCCCCAAAATTCGACCTAAACGGGTACGCACTATCATTCTGACCCCCACACGGGAACTTGCGCTGCAGGTTGAACAAAACATCAATCAATACGCCAAGTACCTGTCATTAACGGCCATGGCCATGTACGGCGGTGTTGATGCTGCACCGCAAAAAAAACGTCTGATTGAAGGGGTTGATCTGCTGGTAGCAACGCCAGGACGTTTGCTGGATATGTATACCCAAAGAGCCATTCGCTTCGATGAAGTCTCAGTATTAGTGCTGGATGAAGCCGACCGCATGCTAGACATGGGTTTTATCGAAGATATTAATAGCATTATTGAAAAGCTGCCTGAGCAGCGGCAAAATCTGTTATTTTCAGCAACTTTATCCAAACAGGTCAAAGCACTGGCTAAAACCGCAATTCCGGATGCCATTGAGATTGAAATCAGTCGTAAAAACGCGGCCTCAACGCAAATTGAACAGTGGTTAACGACTGTCGATAAAGATCGAAAATCAGCGCTATTAAGCCATTTAATTAAAGAGAATAACTGGGCGCAGGCATTAATCTTTATCCAAACCAAACATGGTGCAGCCAAACTGGTTAGTCAATTAGAAAAGCGTGGCATTATTGCCGAAGCTTTCCACAGTGGTCGTAGCCAAGCCATTCGCGAACAACTGCTAATCGATTTTAAAGCGGGTAAAGTGCCCTTTTTAGTCGCTACAGGTGTTGCGTCACGCGGTATCGATATCGATGCGCTCGAGCGGGTGATTAACTACGATTTACCCGATGAGGCCGATGATTATATCCATCGCATTGGCCGCACCGGACGTGCCGGCAATCAAGGTGAAGCCATATCCTTTGTCTCTAAGGACGATTTTAGAAATCTATGCGCCATTGAGCGCCGTTTAGGCCATATTATCGAGCGCAAGAACATCGAGGGGTTTGAACCTAAAAAAGCGGTGCCTATTTCAATACTCGATTTTGTGCCTAAATCAGCCTCAAGATCAGCGCATAAGCACAACACTGCAGCGGCAAAAGATCAAGCATCGCCCTATTCCAGTGGAAAACCCGGCACCTTTGAGGCAACTCAGGCTAAAAAGCACCGCAGTGCCAAAGCTAAGCCGCAATCCAAATCAGTTGCAAGGTTAACACTGCCTCCTGTAAACGAAAGATCAGAAGCGCAGCGCACACAAGGTGAAACCTCACAACCTTTTAATCCTTGGCTTAGTGGACCCAAAACCAAATAACCTCATTGAACAGAAGCACAGACTATGATTATTTTCACAACAAACTTTGGTGATATTAGTATCGAACTCGATGTTGAGCACGCCCCTGTGACCGCTAAAAACTTTATGCGTTACTGCAAAGAAGGTTTTTATGAACACACGATTTTTCACCGCGTGATCAAAGGCTTTATGATCCAAGGTGGTGGCTTTACCGCTAAAATGAAAGAAAAACCCACCCACGAACCCATTGTTAACGAAGCTAACAAAGGGTTATCAAACGTCTTTGGTACAATTGCTATGGCGCGCACGGATGCGCCACATTCAGCTACTGCGCAATTTTTTATCAATACCGCTAACAATGAATTCCTCGACCACACGGCAACCACTAATAATGGTTGGGGTTATGCGGTATTTGGTAAGGTGACCGCGGGACTTGAAGTGATTTTAAAAATTGAAGCTGTGAAGACAACGCGAGTAGCTGGTCATGAAGATGTGCCCCGTGAGCCTATCATTATCGAAAAAGTGACGATTATTGAATGACGTTATCTAATCAATGTATGGTGTTGCATTTCTCAGTTGTGGTCCAACAATAACGCCGCCATTCTTGATAGATAATTGGGTTTTAAACTCTAGACAGAAAAAGGAGCAACAAACCGAGATGGTTAGTTGCTCCTTTTTTTCATGACTATCAGATATTACAAACAAAAGCGGCTTAAACGACATTAATCCAGATCTTTGAGCGGCCATAGCACAATATGGTCTTCAATATCCTTTACCCTGCGCTCATCAACCACTTTACCTTGAATCGACATACCCGCAAGGTGCATCGCATCTTTAGATCCCGTCAGTAATGGGTGCCAGCTCGGTAATGCTCTGCCTGCCGCTAAACGACGATAGGCGCAGCTATCGGGTAGCCAAGTCAGTTCATGGACATTTTGAGCCGTGATCACAGTGCATTGAGGTACATGGCGAAATCGATCACTGTAGTGCTGACAACTGGTTGTTTGGTGATCGAGCAGTAAACAAGCCGCATTGGTGTAATACAGCTCTTCTGTTTCATCATCGATTAATTTGTTTAAACAACACTTACCACAACCATCACAGAGGGACTCCCACTCTTGGGATGTCATCTCTGTTAAGGTTTTACTCTGCCAAAATGCCATGTTTACGCTTATCTTCTAATAAAAAACCGCCCATGCCGCCATTTTACACCATTTCACTCGGGATACTTAATTCTCTCCGATAAATGCCCTCAGATAGCCTCAAATAATCGCCCTAGATCACTGGCATCTTGCCTCCACCTCCGCCAGCTTTGCGATAAACTCAATTCACACTCCAGCATAATTGGGTATCGCGGGGATTAGGATTTAACCAAAGCACCTGCAACATTGGCTTTATTTAAACCAATCATTTGAGGGAATGCGGCATAGAGTAAGTAACCTTGCTTAAGCTTGAGAAGAATTTGGCTGAAAATCATCGCTTGCCCTATCACACAAATGCTTATCAAGGGCAAGAGAGTCAATGTACATGCTGCTACGCGATACAAGAACGCTTTGGCTAATCCTTAATCCCTAGGTTTTCTCTGTGTTCAGCCAATAAATTCACTTGTGGCGGTGGAATTTGTAAATAAAACCCCTTTTCTTCCAGTGCGGCTCTGACCTTGTTAATATCGGCTATCCCGAGTGATTCACGTTTGACAATAGGAAACACCATCACTAACTGAGGTACCCCAAACATATCTAACAACGCCTGCGGGACGTCGTCGAAACAGTCCCTTTTGTTTACAAATAAGTAAGTGTCAGCCTTTCGACTACTTTTATAAACGGCACATAGCATAAGAGTATAAATATCCAATAGTTCAAACTTGCCAGTCAATGGGGCACACTATAACATGGTCGCCTAGTAATTTAATTGTAAAATCAGCGAACCGACTGATGATTTCTGGAGAATAGTGCCGGGATGTCAAAACCTAGCTTAGAGTTAAAAGGCGCAACTTTTACTCTTTCAGTGCTTCATATCAATAGCAGCGATTTAAATGCTGTCATGGCTGAATTAGATAGCAAATTGGCACAAGCCCCCCAATTTTTTCTGGGAGCCCCTTTAGTCGTCAATCTTAGCGCCATCCAAGATAGCAATTTCAATTTACGTGGCTTAAAAGAATTATTACTTTCCCGTCAGTTAGTGATCGTGGGGATCACTGGGGCGACAACCGTCCTGAGTAATCAAGCCAAGACCCTAGGGTTAGCCATAGTGAAAGCGGGTAAACAAACTGCGTCTCCCCCTCCTGCTCCTCGCCAAACTAAAGTGCTGAAACAAAATATTCGCTCTGGCCAACAGGTCTATGCAAAAAATGGCGATTTAATCATATTTGGTGCGGTAGGTAATGGCGCAGAAGTGATTGCCGATGGTAGCATTCATATATATGGCGCATTACGGGGAAAAGCTATGGCTGGCGCAGCAGGCGACACAACTGCTGTCATCATCGCCCATTCCCTCGAGGCTGAGTTGGTTTCAATCGCCGGACAGTATTGGCTCGCTGAAAATCTACAACAACATAGCTCAGATAAAAGCGGCTGTATTCGCTTAAATGGCGAGTCGCTTATCGTTGAATCATTGCCCCTCTAAATGGCATCAAAAAGGATAGAGAGAAACATGGCACAAATTATTGTTGTCACTTCAGGTAAAGGTGGTGTTGGTAAAACCACATCCAGTGCGGCGATTGCAACTGGACTTGCACTACAAGGGCATAAAACTGTTGTTATCGATTTCGATATCGGCTTACGTAACTTAGATCTGATCATGGGCTGTGAGCGTCGCGTGGTCTATGACTTTGTCAATGTCATCAATGGCGAAGCCAACCTGAATCAAGCACTGATCAAAGACAAACGTTGTGAAAAACTGTTTGTGCTGCCCGCATCGCAAACTCGCGATAAAGATGCCCTAACCAAAGAAGGCGTGGGTCGCGTGCTTGACGATTTAGCCAAAGAATTTGAATTTATTATCTGTGACTCGCCTGCAGGCATTGAACAAGGCGCGATGATGGCACTGTATTTTGCCGATATCGCCATTGTGACGACCAACCCAGAAGTGAGCTCGGTGCGTGACTCTGACCGTATTCTTGGTATGCTGCAAAGCAAGTCACGTCGTGCAGAACTCAGTTTAGAGCCGATAAAAGAATACTTACTGTTGACGCGTTATTCACCAAGTCGGGTAAAATCAGGCGAAATGTTAAGTGTTGACGATGTTAAAGAAATCTTAGCCATTGATTTACTTGGTGTAATCCCTGAATCACAGTCCGTACTCAAGGCATCTAACTCTGGTGTACCTGTGATTATCGATCAAGAAAGTGATGCTGGTGCCGCTTACAGTGACACAGTCGCGCGTTTACTGGGTGAAGATGTCCCAGTACGCTTTATTACGGAAGAGAAAAAAGGTTTCTTACAACGGATATTTGGTAGCTAATTATGTCTTTACTCGACTATTTCAAAAGCAAGAAAAAGCCTAGCACCGCGGTAATGGCAAAAGAGCGACTACAAATTATTGTGGCCCATCAGCGTGGACAACGGGACACGCCTGACTATTTTCCACAGATGAAACAAGAAATCATCGCCGTGATCCGCAAGTATGTGCAGATTTCTGACGATCAAGTTTCAGTGCAATTAGATCAGAACGACGATAACTTGTCGGTACTCGAACTTAACGTGACATTGCCAGACAGATAAGTCGAGCGTGGACGTCATCCTCACGTGAGGATGACGTTTTCTGCTGGGCCTTTCCCTCGCCCTGCAAGTCAAATGAAATTCTGGCCGGTTCAGGGCCTCAACGAAGATGCTAACGTAACAGTCAAACCTTAGCTGGCAAATCTTAGCGCCCAAACCTAGATGTTAAGCGTGAAATATCAACACCTAGGCGCAGCGTGCTTAAACTTCAAGTTTTGCCAATGACTCAGCCGCAATCTCCCCGCGCCAACCGCTTAATACTGTCGGTAATTCCCCCTGCTGTTTATCCCAACGCCATTGTAAATACTCATGAATATGACGCTTTGAACCTAGCATTTCCATCGGAATGGCATTTTGTTCACAGAGTTCGGTTAAACAGGTTTTAATGATCTTAAAAGCCGATTTATAACCCGGTTTAAGCGCCAATACATCAACTAGCTCGGGAGGATTGCTTAAATCAGCAGTCTGCATTACCCGTAAAATATCTTTACCGTGGATGCGTTTTTCCTGCTCGGTCAAATCGTTCAGTTTGAGCAAATCACCCATGCTCTTAGGCTGTTTTTTCGCTAGCGCAATCAAACCATGATCTTTAATAACAAAGCCTAAGGCTAAATCCCGCGCTAAGGCTTTTTCTAAGCGCCATTTGGCTAACACTTTAAGGTAAGCCAATTGATGCTCAGTAAGCTGAAAGGCGTTTTTCACCTTAAGGTACGCAGTCTCGACATCGGGAGGAGCTAAACGCCCGTCAGTCATCCGCTTGCCTTCTTCATAAAGCCAGTCTAAACGGTGTTGAGCATTAAGCTTGTTGGCAAGCTGCGGATAGAGTTGATACAGATACAACACATCATTGGCCGCATAGCTGAGCTGAGCATCGGTTAAGGGGCGACGCATCCAGTCGGTACGCGATTCGCCCTTATCAATCACTTCACCTAAGCAAGTTTCAACTAACTTGGCATAACCTAGGCCATGACCCATGCCGCATAGCGAAGCGGCGATTTGGCTATCAAATAAGGGCGTTGGTTGGCGCTGGCCATAGTGGGCAAACACTTCTAAATCCTCACTACAGGAATGCACCAGTTTAATAATGTTTGGATTATCCAGCAGAGCCCAAAATACACTGAGATCGGGCAAAGCAACAGGGTCAATCAAGGCTAAGGTTTTACCATCATAGGCTTGAATAAGGCCAAGCTTAGCGTAATAAGTACGAGTGCGCACAAACTCGGTATCTAACACAAGTAGCGGACTCTGTTGATATTGAGCGACGATGGCATTGAGGCTCGCTTCGTCGCTCACATACTGAAACACTGACAAATTATTCTCCAGTTCCTGTGGGTAATCACAATCCATAAAAACAAAAGCCGGCTTATTGCCGGCTTCAATCTCACGCGCGCTTAACTTCGTCTCTAAGTTCTCGTCGCAAGATCTTACCCACGTTGGTTTTAGGTAACTCATCCCTAAATTCTACCAGCTTCGGTACTTTATATCCCGTTAAATGCACACGGCAATGCTTGATTATGTCTTCAGCGGTTAAAGATTTATCTTTTGCTACGACAAATACCTTCACTAATTCACCGCTGGCGTCATTGGGAACCCCCACTGCCGCCACTTCAATCACCTTAGGATGTAAGGCAACCACCTCTTCGACTTCATTGGGGAATACGTTAAAACCAGACACTAAAATCATGTCCTTCTTACGATCGACAATATAGAAGAATCCCTGCTCATCCATATAGCCGATATCACCCGTGGCGAGCCAACCGTCATTATCAATCACTTTGGCGGTTTCTTCTGGACGTTGCCAATACCCTTTCATGATCTGTGGGCCTTTACCAAACAGCTCACCAGTCTCACCTTGCGGTAAGACATTACCCGCATCATCGCGAACTTGGATCAAGGTTGATGGCGCAGGAAAACCGATAGAACCGTTGTAACCATCTAAATTATATGGACAACAGGTTAATAACGGTGAAGCTTCTGTTAGGCCATAACCTTCGAGTAAACGAGTTTTGGTAATGTTCTGCCATTTGTCGGCCACGGCTTTTTGCACTGCCATGCCGCCACCGATGGAGAGTTTTAGACGAGAGAAATCTAACTCAGAAAAATCACTACTGTTAACTAAAGCATTGAATAAGGTGTTGACACCTGTCAGCGCGGTAAAGGGGTATTTTTTGAGTTCAGCCACAAAACCAGGGATATCACGAGGGTTAGTGATCAATAGGTTTTGACTGCCCTTGTGTAAAAACAGCAAGCAGTTCACTGTTAAGGCAAAAATATGGTAAAGCGGCAATGCTGTTACCACAAATTCACTACCATCTCGCAGCGCAGGCGAATAAGCACCATTTGCCTGCAATACGTTCGCCACGACATTGCTGTGGGTCAACATGGCACCCTTTGAAACCCCAGTCGTACCGCCGGTATACTGTAAAAATGCGAGGTCATCCCCTGTAATAACAGGTTTGACGTACTGCATACGGCGACCTCTTGACAGCGTCTCGCGCATTGAAAGTGCATGGGGTAAATCGTATTTAGGTACCAGTTTTTTGATGTATTTAACGACAAAGTTCACTAAAGTGCGTTTAGGCGCACTTAAGAGATCCCCAAGTCCAGTGATAATCACACTCTTAACAGGCGTCTGATCGACTACTTCTTCTAAGGTACGAGCAAAGTTCGACACCACCACAATCGCTTTCGCACCCGAATCAATTAACTGGTGCTTTAATTCGCGAGGGGTGTATAGCGGGTTAACGTTAACCACCACCATGCCAGCACGTAAAATACCGAAAAGCGCAATGGGGTACTGCAATAAATTGGGCATCATGAGTGCAACACGGTCGCCCTTTTGCAGCTTCAATTCATTTTGTAAATAAGCAGCAAACGCGCGACTGCGTTCTTCAAGTTTGCGGTAAGTTAGCGTGGCCCCCATGTTGATAAATGCAGGTTGATCCGCATACTTAGCCACCGCGGTCTCGAACATATCGATAAGCGATGAATACTGATCCACATTAATCTCAGCAGGCACATCTTTTGGTAAATGTCTAATCCAAGGCTGATCCACTACTTTCTCCTAAATCCCCACAACTGCGGACACGGTATCCTTACTACCGTCAATACTCGACAAATAACGAGTGAAAATACCGACTTACATTTTATTGTTATTGATTTACCCGCATAAATCATACGGGCGTTTTAATTTTGATCATCATCACATAAAAAAAACAAAAAACCTAGCGTCTTTTTTATGTGATCAAAAGCATTAATCGACAAAACGCTGGATTAATTGTCCAACTGCTTGTGCGTTATCCATATGTACATGATGGTCACCCTCGAGCATATGCTCAGATAAATTGCTGAACCATTTCCTAGCCTTAGGCAGTGCAGCATGTAATTGGCTAAAGCCTTGTTTGCCACAGATGAGCAAGGTTGACACTGGAATATTCTGCATAAGGGCATCGACTTGCTCAAAGGTCAGTCGCATTGGCGAATCGAGTCGTAATCTTGGGTCACTGCGCCAAACAACTCCATCAGAAGTTGCTTGCATATTGCGTTCGAGTAACAAGCGGCACCAAGGCTCGGCCAATCCAGTTAGGTGCACTCTGGCCTTAACCGCGGTATCGATACTATCGTAACTTCTGATCTGCTTATGCTTTTGTGCTAAAAACTTCTCATGTTGATAAAAGCTTTTCCTCAGCCGTGATTTTGCTTGGGACGCTGACTCAAACAAGGGGCTTAAAGCTTCAATTAAAATCAGTTTGTTTACCTTTTCAGGAAACGCTGCTGTATACGCGGAGGCGACAATTCCCCCTAACGAATGCCCCATAATAACCTGTGGCTTTTGTGGTAAAACAGCCAATAACGCATCAAGATCGTATAAATAGTCAATCCAATGCAATGGGTAATGCCCTGGGCGATGCGCAGAAAAACCATGCCCAGGCCAATCTATGGCAAGTATTTGATAATCAGATAAATAGTCCGCGAGCGGTTCGAAACTGTTGGCATTGTCTAACCACCCATGCAACGCGAGTATTAACGGCTTATCTTTCGTCCCCCATAATCTACCACTCAGCTTGATATGAGGTAACACAAACTGGACTTGATTTTTGGGGGCGAAAGATTGCCACATATTGCCTCTAATGTCAGGTGATTAGCGGGATTTTTTGATAAATTTGAGCGTCATGCGATCACTCTCACCAATTGCTTGGTATTTTTCTTTATCTGTATCACCTAAGGCAAAGGATGGCGGCAGTGCCCATACACCTTTAGCGTAATCCTTAGTGTCTTTCGGGTTTGCATTAATTTCTGAGCTCTCAGCTAAAGTAAATCCCACTTTTTCTGCCAGCGCGATCATCTCTTCTTGATCCATATAGCCGCTGCTCATACTCATACCTTTATTCGCCCTGTGCTCAACAACGCCAAATACACCGCCATCTTTAAGCACTTTGTAAGAAGCGGCAAACACGTTTTCGAGCTGGTCGCTTGAAGCCCAATTATGTAAGTTACGGAAAGTTAATACCAAGTCAGCACTGCCATCGGCACCTAAATTCATTTTGGCTGGAGGGTCGAGAACCACCATTTTCGCATTACCAAATAAGGCTTTATTGGCCGTCATCCAAGTATCGAATTTCACGCCCGCATTGGCGCGGTAGCGATTACCAGGGGTGTCCGTGCTGGGGGTAGTTTCGAAACTGGCGGCAATATATTGTCCCTTAGGCGCAAGATAAGGGGCAAGGATTTCAGTGTACCAGCCATTACCTGGCCAGAGTTCAATCACGGTTTGTGTAGGGGTTATACCAAAAAATGTAAGAGTTTCAGCGGGGTGACGATAGATATCACGGCTCGAATTTTTTGCTTGGCGAAAATCGCTCTTAATGGCTTTATCTAACGCTTCATCGGCATTGGCCATACCTGAGCAGAGACCAGCAATAAGCAGACTGGCGACTAATGTAACTTTTTTCATAATAATTCTCCTTGGATACCGAAGGCTTAACCTAACAGCCTATATTAAAAAATCCAAGAAATAGCCGCACAAGTTAACGTTTAAGGCTGTAAATATTTGTGATGGGTTTTAAGCAATTTAAATAAATGTGCCTTAACACTATGGTTACTGAGCAGAATCAATTCGGCGCCATGCAAAAAACAAGGCACAGACACTACAAAATAGCCAAATCCCCACCCAAACCCATGCAGGGATCCAAGAATGTTGCGCAAGTAACACCGCATCGCCCTGACCATCCAAACCGAGCAGCACAGTTGGACTTGCAAGCGCATTGAGCATGATCACCAAGCCAATAATGCGTAAAAACTGAGTCAATATTTTGTTTTTGCTGAGTTTCAAAGGCAATAACAATACTATCGTCAGTACGACTAAAATGGCTAACGTCAGTAAGTCTCGCCCCCACAGCAGGCCACTTAGCACCACTAATGCCCCAAAAAAAGCAAAACTAATGCGAATCCCTTTAGGCCAAGTGGCCAACAAATAAATAATATACCCCCAACATGCCGCACCAAAATAACCTGCAAATCCAATCATAATTGTTGAACCGCCTTGGCTAAAACACAAACCTGCACCGTTGGGGAATAATTGAATATGGCTGACGATGCCGCCACTGAGCACGGTCGCAATCCCATGGGATAACTCATGAAAATAACTCTCGAGCCATTTAAAAGGCACGCTGACATAAGGAATGCGCGTAATTAATAACGCCAGCATTAACTCAATAATAAATAAACCGCGACTCGGAAGACCCGCTGTTAAACGAGGTACGAAGCGAGATGTAGACGATACTGACGCTTTATCAGGCATAAATATCCACACCAACCATTTGCTGAATTTCTTCACGTTTGGCGGCATGTTGTGTTTGCAGATATTGGGCTATTGCTCCTTGGTGACCTCGGGTATTTTGCTCATATTCAAGGCGCGTTTCGAGTCTCAATTGTAGGTTTTGTGATGACCTATCGGCAGTATCATCAAAGCTTAAGGCAGTAACCGCATCGGGTTCAATCACAGGCCGCGGCGCTTCCGTAGGCGACATTCCCTGTATAATCGCGGGACGATTACTCGCAACCGCCTGTGTCAAACTCGTTTGAAGCGAATTTACCTGCATCGAAATGCCCAGTTTATATCCTATTTGCCCAGGTTAACCTTGCTAGGCTGTTATGACGGATGCCTAACTAAGAATTGATGTCTGCACAGAGAACCCATGCAGACACTTTAGATTCTAACGTATCACGGGTAAAAATGAACAGTTTATTCACGCCCCGGTAACTTTTTCCATGTCACTGTATCGCGTAGATATACAGGCTCAAGCTCATCAACGCTCGTCGTTAATCCAGCTTTGATACCCACCTCAGCCAGCGTTAACATTGCACGCGCATCAGGATACTTCACCTCAGCTAATGGAGTGATACCTTTGCCTAAACTAAACAAATTCGGATAAGCATCAAAACCTGTACCGCAGCCCACAATGGGTTTATTCATATCTAAAGCAAGTTGGAGCTGTTCAGGCGCACTCACAACTTCTTGACCTACGAGAGTCGCAATGCCATCGACAGCCACAAATTGGCCCCAATACACTTCTCCCATACGTGCATCGATACAGCACAGCACTTGCTCGGCAGCATGTTCAGCAATCGCCATTTGTGCCATGGCCGCTAGAGTTGAAATGCCGATCACTGGTAGGTCTAACCCTAGGGCTAAACCTTGAGTCATGCTGGTGCAAATACGGATACCCGTAAAACTGCCTGGCCCACGGCCGTAGGCAATGGCATCCAGTTTATCTAAGCCGACATTGGCTTGTTTTAATACGGCTTCCACCATAGGCAATAAACGCTGACTATGTTCCCGTGGCGCATCAGCTAACTCAGCAAAAACCTGCCCTTGATAATATAGGGCTGCTGAACAGGCTTCGGTACAAGTGTCGAGGGCGAGGATACAAACAGAGTCTTGAGGTGTCGTCATATAAAAACCGTGCAGAGGGTATAGCCAAAAAGATCAACATCGCAAGTGATGCCAATCACCATACCAAGTGTAAATTGGCGCAAATGATAACATCAAATAATCGAAAGCAAAGGCTTAAAAACGGTGGCTAATAGCTCGATTGGCTTAGCGCTGGGTTTGTGATCGCCATCACCAACTCAAAAACCTCTTCGGCCTTTGGCCAAATACTGGGAAACTTTTACCCTATTTTGGGTCAGAGGAAATAGAGCTAACGCTTTATCTCACTTAATCAAAATCACTAAAGCATCAACAAGTGCAAACTAAGCATCGTTTTTACTCTCTCCCTTTGACGCGAAGCTTCGCGTGATGCTTTTACACTGTTAATAAGGAAATTCAATGAGCAGTACCAGAGAAAATACCCTTAAACCCCTGCGCCGTTTAAGACGCCTGCGCCGCACCGAAGCCATGCGTGAGCTAGTGCGTGAAACCCATGTGTCCCTTGCCGACTTGATCCACCCACTCTTTATTGAAGAACACATTAACCAAGTTGTGCCCATTTCAACCCTGCCGGGGATCAGCCGTCTGCCCGAAAGTGCACTTGCCGATGAGATCCAAAAGCTCTATGCCTTAGGGATCCGCTATGTGATGCCCTTTGGGATTTCCCATACCAAAGATGCACAGGGCAGCGACACTTGGGATGACAATGGTTTACTGGCACGAATGATCCGCACCATCAAAACCGTCGCGCCAGAGATGATGGTGATCCCCGATATTTGTTTTTGTGAATATACCGACCATGGACACTGCGGCGTATTGCACCATGACGAAGTCTGCAACGACCAAACCGTGGCTAACTTAGTCAAACAATCCGTCACCGCCGCTAAAGCGGGAGCTGATATGCTGGCACCATCGGCCATGATGGACGGCCAGATTAAAGCCATTCGCCAAGGGCTGGATGAAGCAGGCTTTGAACACATAGCCATTTTGGCCCATGCCGCCAAGTTCGCCTCATCCTTTTATGGACCATTTAGGGCCGCAGTGGATTGCGAACTTAGCGGAAACCGTAAAGGCTACCAACTCGATTACGCCAATGGCCGCCAAGCATTGCTCGAAGCACTGCTTGATGAGGAAGAAGGCGCAGATATTTTGATGGTGAAACCCGGCACGCCCTATTTGGATGTATTAAGTCGCTTAAGACAAGAAACCCACCTCCCCCTAGCGGCCTATCAAGTGGGTGGCGAATATGCCGGTATTAAATTTGCCGCTATGGCTGGCGCCCTCGATGAGCGCGCCGTAGTTACTGAAACCTTTATCGGATTAAAGCGGGCCGGCGCCGATTTAATTGTCAGTTATTACGCGAAACAATATGCCGAGTGGTTAGCGCAATCCAGCTAATGCGCTAAGTCTTCAGCCTATCGACCAAGCAGTTAACGAAAACGCCACCCTAATCGGTGGCGTTTTTTATCAATTAATCTGCTCGCACATTAAGCTTATGCTTGTAGCTCGGCAAAAAGGGCTCTGATCTTTTCAACCTTTGGCCGCACCACGATTTGGCAATAGGGCTGCTCGCCATGCAGGGCAAAGTAGTCATTGTGATAAGCCTCGGCGGGATAAAATGACTCAAAAGCGACCACTTGGGTGACGATTGGCGCGTCAAATACCTTTGCCTCGGTTAATTTGGCAATCATGACATTGGTCTCTTCAATCTGCGCCGCATCGTGGGCAAAGACGACGGAGCGATACTGCGGCCCTTTATCATTGCCTTGACGATTTAGAGTGGTTGGGTCATGACTCTCAAATAACACTTGCAGCAGCGTCGTAAAGCTAATTTGCGCGGGATCAAACTCGATGTGCACCACCTCAGCATGGCCGGTTAATCCCGAACACACCGACTTATAGCCGGCATCGCTCGCCTCGCCGCCCGAGTAACCTGATCTGACGTTCAACACGCCCTTAAGGCTCTTGAAAATCGCTTCAACACACCAAAAGCAGCCAGCGCCAAAGGTGGCAAAAGCATGTTTTGGGGCAATATCTGCGGCTTCATCCAGGGCTTTAAACAACATCGAGACAGAATTAACGCAGTGGCGAATATTCTTCGGCGTTAAAAACTCCCCTTCAAAAACATGGCCCAAATGCCCGCCACAGTGGCTACAGACGATTTCGGTACGGCGACCATCTGCGTCGACATGACGACTCACTGCGCCAGGAATTTCATCATCAAAGGCAGGCCAACCGCAATGGGCATTAAACTTATCTTCTGAACGATACAAAGGCGCATGGCATTTTTTGCACAAATACACCCCTTTAGCATCGTGTTGATAATACTGGCCACTAAAGGGGCGTTCGGTGCCCTTTTCTTCTATGACATAGCGTTCAAAATCAGTCAGTTTGTTCATAAAAGTCTCCTTTAGCTCCTAAGGTTTTCGCCTGCATAGGACCGTTTATTCCTCAGGTTTATTGCGCCTCGACCTGAATTGGCTTTTTGGCATAGTAGCCGCTTTAGTCGATAAAATCCTGTTGATTGAGTCAATGCTTAAATAACTGGAGGAAAATTCAGCAGAAATCTCAGTCCATTGTCTTGAGTGTTTGCACCAAGCAAAGTGCAAAGCTACACTTGCTGCGGGTCAATTCTCTACCCAAACCTTTCTATATGCCTGCTTAAACACTAGGAATAAGCAAGCCATACCGATAATGAGATAAGTGGCAATGACCACTTACCTTTATCTTTAGATAAGCGTTTGGTTAACAATCATTTATAACAAGTAGAAACAATATGAAATTAGAAACCATTGATTATCGCGCTGCCGATAGTGCTAAACGCTTTGTCGAATCCCTACGCGAAACGGGCTTTGGTGTACTCTCTAACCACCCTATTGATAAAGAGCTGGTTGAGCGTATCTACACAGAGTGGCAAGCCTTTTTTAACTCCGAAGCCAAAAACGAGTTTATGTTTAACCGTGAAACCCACGATGGTTTCTTTCCGGCTTCGATTTCAGAAACCGCGAAAGGCCACACTGTTAAAGATATTAAAGAGTATTATCACGTGTACCCTTGGGGCCGGATCCCTGACTCATTGCGCGCCAATATTCTGGCCTACTATGAAAAAGCCAATGCGCTGGCATCTGAACTGTTACAGTGGATTGAAACCTACTCACCAGAGGAGGTTAAAGCTAAGTTCTCCATTCCACTGCCCGAGATGATTGCCAACAGCCATAAAACACTGCTGCGTATTCTGCATTACCCTCCGATGACCGGCGATGAAGAAATGGGCGCTATCCGCGCTGCGGCCCATGAGGATATCAATCTGATCACTGTATTGCCTGCGGCCAACGAACCGGGATTACAGGTTAAGGCGAAAGATGGCTCATGGTTAGATGTACCAAGCGATTTTGGCAATATTATCATCAACATTGGTGATATGTTGCAGGAAGCCTCGGACGGTTATTTTCCATCGACGTCGCACCGCGTGATCAACCCAGAAGGCACGGATAAGACTAAGTCACGTATTTCTCTGCCCTTATTCTTACACCCACATCCTTCGGTTGTACTGTCAGAGCGTTATACTGCCGACAGTTATCTAATGGAAAGATTGCGCGAGCTGGGCGTACTTTAACTCAGCTCCAAGCAATAGATGCTCAAATTCGCATCAAGATTAAGCAATTAAGCGCCTTCGGGCGCTTTTTTTATGACATTCGTCGCCTTCAAGGTAGAATAGTCGTCTTTAAGTCATTTAGGACAAGGCGTTATCATGGCAATTCAATGGTATCCGGGGCATATGCACAAGGCACGCAAAGAGATCGAAGAGGCTATGCCTCAAGTCGATCTGGTGATTGAGGTGCTGGACGCCCGTATTCCCTACAGTAGCGAAAACCCCATGGTGTCAAAGCTTCGCGGCGACAAACCTTGTATCAAGCTGCTGAATAAATCCGACTTAGCCGATCCTGATATCACCGCCCAATGGATTGAATATCTTGAACGTGAACAAGGCGTAAAAGCGACTGCGATTACCACACTGCAACCGGGTATGTTGAAAATGCTGCCGGATCTTTGCCGTAAGTTAGTGCCGAGTCGAGATAAAACTGAAAAAGATATTCGCACTATGATCATGGGGATCCCAAACGTCGGTAAGTCCACCATTATCAACACCTTAGCCGGTCGCGTTATCGCCAAAACCGGTAACGAACCCGCCGTCACCAAAACCCAGCAGCGCATTAACCTGCGCAACGGTATTGTGCTCTCGGACACGCCAGGGATTTTATGGCCTAAGGTTGATAACGAAGCTAGTAGCTATCGCCTTGCCGTGACGGGCGCGATTAAAGATACCGCCATGGAATATGAGGATGTGGCACTATTTGCTGCGGGCTATTTTTTAACTGCTTATCCAAAAGAAATTTGCGAGCGCTATAACTTAAGCGAATTGCCACACGATGATATGGCACTGCTGGAAGAAATTGGCCGTAAACGTGGCGCCCTTCGCCCTGGTGGCCGTATTGATTTACATAAGGCATCAGAATTACTGCTGCATGAGTATCGTTCCGGTAAAATCGGCTTATTATCCCTTGAAACACCCGCTATGGCAGAGATTGAAAAAGCCGAAGTTGAGCGTATTCTTGCCGAAAAAGCAGCCGAGAAGGCCGCGAAGTTGGAAGCAGAAAAACTCAAACGCTCAGGTAAACGCCATAATGATTAATGCAGGTAAATCAAGTTCTAATCGAGATGATAAATACGCAGAACTAAATTCACAATTTGTTGGTTGACTCTCGTTGGTTCAAATTTTAGCCATTAAGCTAGTCCTAACCAGGGCTGGCTTTTTATTTGACTGTTTTTTGAATACACAGATATAGGATTTCATACGAAAACGTAACTTAGCAGGATTATAGATTTATCTAACAGGCTTAGAAAAATTAACTGAAATAGCGTATTAATAGCCGTTCAATGCCCAAAGCTGAACAATTAACTGACTCATAATTACCAGCGCAATAAAGAGTATCTAAGCGTAAGTTACACTTATTATCGTAGCTAGCAACTAGGCCGCAACGACATGTCGCTGCGCACGAAG
The DNA here is from genome assembly GCF_022410515.1 of Shewanella cutis. Classification (GTDB taxonomy): domain Bacteria; phylum Pseudomonadota; class Gammaproteobacteria; order Enterobacterales; family Shewanellaceae; genus Shewanella; species Shewanella cutis. Next base: position 261,113 of record NZ_JACSDI010000002.1, read on the forward strand.
AGGATGTAAGCGATTATGCATAACCTTAATCGTCTCAAACTGTCCCAAGGTTTTAGCTCCAGATAAAACACATTCTGGCGATAACAACATCACTAACGCCGATTGCAGTGTATTTTCAACAACTAATACTAATGCACGTTGCTTTTGAGATTTAAGTTCAAAGACTTTACCCACATCACTGTAAACACACACTTCACTGGTATCAAAAAACCAAGATTTTGGCATTTGTGGTGTTAGCATAAAATGCGCCGCTGTCGCATTAAGTGCTATTTGCACTACCGCAGCATCGGTTAGAGTTAAGGTTTTGGGTAACTTATCGAGCAAGCTCATATAGAATTTGGCGTGCGAAATATTGAACTCCATGCTTGATAAGGCATCAGGAATTAATGATTTTGCTTTATAAGCCGTCAGAAATTCTATCTCGGAACCTAACGAAACGCTTAATACACCATACGAATCGTTATATTTCCAATGCCAATCCTTTTGCGGCAATAATAACATAACGTTTACCTACTATTTGAACACTGGCACATCATAGTAGATATTTTATTCAATATCAAAATAAAAATAATAAAATACAAATTAGTTAACAATTACTTAGTGGATCTGTTTTAAGATCATAACTGCGATCTCATGATCATTTTAGATCGCAGTTATCATAGAGGATCTTCTTTTTGATCCTCTGTGAGATCTAAAGATCGTTATTTTAAACGGTAAGCTTCAACAATCTCTTTAATTAACTTCGGACCTTGATAAATAAAACCCGAGTAAATCTGCACCATAGTTGCGCCCGCATCAAACTTCGCTAATGCATCTTCAGCACTATTAATGCCACCCACGCCTATAATTGGAATTTGACCTTGTAAACAAGTGGCTAATTGTTTAATTACTTTTGTTGAAAGTTCAGTTAAAGGTTTACCACTTAAACCACCGCTTTCATTCGCATTGGCAAGCCCACTAACACCGTCACGGGTCAAGGTGGTATTGGTCGCAATTGCACCATCAAACTGATTTTTAATCAACGCTTGAGCAATATTTTCGATTTCTTCTGTCGTTAAATCAGGGGCAATTTTAAGCGCAATAGGTACATATTTTTTATGTTTGTCGGCCAATTCAAGTTGCTTGGCTTTAATGGCACTTAATAATTCGTCTAATAGATCGCCATATTGCAGCGATCGTAATCCAGGGGTATTAGGTGATGAAATATTCACCGCAATATAAGCTGCATGGAGATAAACTTTATCCATACAGATTAAATAATCGTCTTTACCTTGTTCTACTGGGGTGTCTTTATTTTTACCAATATTGACGCCAACCATGATATCAGTCTTTTTCGCGATCAAATTTTTGACTAGGTTATCGACACCTTTGTTATTAAATCCCATGCGATTGATAATCGCCTTGGCGGGTTTTAATCTAAATAAACGGGGTAAATCATTACCAGGTTGTGGTCTTGGGGTAACCGTTCCCACTTCCACATGACCAAATCCCATCGCATGAAAGGCATCTATCGACTCGCCATCTTTATCCATACCAGCAGCTAAGCCCACTGGATTTGGAAAAGTCAGTCCCATAAAGCTGACGGGCGCTGGCGTAATATTCTGAGCATAAAAAGCATTCAGTGGACTATTGCCTGTCATTCTCAGGCTGCCAATGGCTAAATTATGCGCTCGCTCAGGATCCATCTGAAACATGACTTTCTGTGCGATTTTATAAAACATGTACTTTCCTCGACCTAAAAAAAGCCCCGGCGATCGCCAGGGCTTCTGATTGTTATAAAAGTTTACTTTTGCCCTTCACAGTGAAGGATCAGAAGGTTAAGTTCACGTAGGGCGACAGAGAACTTAGCAAACTCATGATTTTGCGACGTTTTAAAGTCAGCTAGCATGTGGAACCATCTTTCCAACAGGGCTTGATTAGTCTCAATCCACAGGGAAATAACACTCTGTGCATTACAGGTTGCACTGCACGTTCTTAAAACCACTGACGTTAACGCACGTTGCTGCCAATCCAGCTCTTCTCTAAAGGCTGCACGGGCCAGTGCTTGCCAATGGTTAGTCACTGGTTGCGCACTGATCTGTTCTAGGAACCAGTGCAGCTCAACGCGAGCGCCGAGTTTGAAATAAGTCTCGGCAACAAGCGCGACTGTCTTCTCTTCAGCCTGCGCAATTTGCGCAATATCAAGCGTAGAGAACAGCGTGCTCATATTGGCAACGGTAGAGGCAACATCCTGAGGCACATTCTCTTTAATCAGAGCATTGATCTCAGCCTGGATGCCTGCTGCTTCTTCTTCAGCTAAGTATGAATGAACATTCGCTTTGAGTTGTTCAAATACCGGTTTGAAGAAGGCAACGGTTTGCTCAATACTCCAACTACGGTTACGGTGACGCAGGAACCAGCGACATGCGCGACGCATATTACGACGTAACTGGTGCAACATTTCACCCTGAACCACAGCAGGTACAATACCGTTTAAGTCAGTGATCGATTTAGTTAATTCAGCTAAACCAAAGACTTCGCGAGCCATAGTATAGCAAATTGCCGCATCAGCAACTGAGGCACCAGTCTCATCTTGCATACGTTGAACAAAGTTCAGACCCATGTCATTGACCAGTTCGTTGGCCAGTGAGGTAGCAATGATTTCACCACGCAGTGGATGCGTAGCCATTCTGGCGCTATACAGTTCCTGAAGTTTTTTCGGGAAGTAAGCAATCAACAATTGGCTCAGTAGCGTATCTTCAGTGATTTCTGGCGTCAGTAACTGTTCTTTGAGCACCATCTTAGCGTAAGCAACCAAGACTGATAGCTCTGGACGCGTTAATGCACGGCCATTGGCGAGACGTTCTGTCAGTTCTTCTTCCGAGGGTAAGAATTCTAACGCGCGGTCTAACTTACCTTCTTTCTCCAGATACTGGATGAAGCGGATTTGCTCTTTTAACTGTTCAGCACCACGCACTTGGGTAACAGAAATCGTGCGGGTTTGGTCTTTACAGTCTTGCAGAACAATTTCACCGACTTCTTCAGTCATTTCTTCCAGTAAACGGTTACGTTGTTTCAACGTCAGTTCACCTTCAGTCACCATCGCGTTCAGCAAAATCTTGATGTTTACTTCGTTGTCAGAACAGTCCACACCACCGACGTTATCCACGAAGTCAGTGTTAATACGGCCGCCATTAGCAGCATATTCGATACGACCTAATTGAGTACAACCTAAGTTACCACCCTCACCGACGATCTTAGCACGCAGTTCACGACCATTGACGCGCAGAGCATCGTTAGCACGATCACCGACCTCAGCATTGGTTTCCCGTGAAGACTTAACGTAGGTACCAATACCACCATTCCAAATCAGATCAACAGGCATTTTCAGCAGTTCTTTCATCATCTCAGTTGGGGTCATCGAGGTTTTCTCTGTGCCCAACATTTGCTTCATTTCAGCAGATAATGGAATTGACTTAGATGAACGCAGGAAAACACCGCCGCCCTTAGAAATCAGTTTGCTATTGTAGTCTTCCCAGCTTGAACGCGGCAGTGCGAATAAACGAGCACGTTCTTCATAACTGGCAGCAGCATCAGGATTTGGATCGATAAAGATATGCATGTGGTTGAATGCAGCAACAAGTTTTGTGTGCTTAGACAACAACATACCGTTACCGAATACGTCACCCGCCATGTCACCAATACCTAAACAGGTAAAGTCCGTGGTTTGGCAATCGATACCCACTTCGCGGAAGTGGCGCTTAACAGATTCCCAGCCACCTTTGGCTGTGATACCCATTTTCTTGTGATCGTAACCGTTACTACCACCAGAAGCGAACGCATCACCTAACCAGAAATGGTATTCAAGCGAAATCGAGTTCGCGATATCAGAGAAGGTGGCAGTACCTTTATCGGCAGCCACAACTAAATAAGGATCATCCTCATCGTGACGAACCACATCCACTGGATGTACGATTTCACCGTTCAAAATGTTATCGGTAATATCAAGCAAGGCGCGAATGAAGATGCGGTAGCATTCTTGGCCTTCGGTGAAGAACGCCTCACGACCACCTTCAGTTGGCAGTTGTTTACAAACGAAACCGCCTTTCGCACCCACAGGCACAATAACGGTGTTTTTCACTTGTTGCGCTTTCACTAAGCCAAGCACTTCTGTACGGAAGTCTTCACGGCGATCAGACCAACGCAGGCCACCACGCGCCACTTTGCCGTAACGTAAATGCACACCTTCAACCCGTGGAGAATAGACGAAAATTTCGAATTTCGGCAGTGGACGTGGCATTTCAGGGATCAACGAAGGCATGAATTTAAACGAGATATAACTCTTAGATTCGCCTTTGGCATCCAGTTGATAGAAGTTGGTACGCAGTGTGGCGTTAATCAAGTCTAAATAGCGACGAATGATCCGGTCATCATCAAGGCTTGATACTTCGTCTAAACGTAGGTTAATTTGCTCCATAAACTTGCCCAGTGTACGGGTCTTCAGTTTAGGATTGAACTTACGAATAAACATTTTCACCAACAAATCAGCGATTTGAGGGTAACGGCCGAAGGTTTCTTCAATATAAGCTTGGCTAAAGGTCGCATCGATTTGACGCATGTACTTAGCGTAAGCACGCAATACAGAGACTTCACGGCCCGTTAAACCAGAGGCCAGAATAATGCGGTTAAAACCATCATCTTCTAACTTCTTTTGCCACACTTGTGACAGTGCAGTTTGGAATCTGTCTTGGCTATCAGCGATATTGTCGGTGTTGACAACTTTCACTGTCATTAAGAAGTCTAAAATCCAGAAGGTTGAGCCGTCTGCGGTGGTGACTTCATAAGGGCGTTCGTTGATCACGCGCAAACCAAAGTTTTCGAGCATTGGCAGCACGTCAGAAAGATGTATTGGCTCATCTTTGTGGAACAGTTTTAAACGTACTTTATTGTCATTCAGCGCAGCTTCCTGCGGTTGATAGAACAACATACCCAGTTTGTGTTCGTCGTCTAAGGCTTCGAGCTGTTGCATATCCACAACGGCGGAGCTTGGCAGCACATCTTCTTTATAACTTTGTTCGAAGGCGTTAGCGTAACGCTTCATCAGATGAGTACCGGCTTCTTCACCTAAGGCGTTGTTTAGCGCAGTATTTAACTTATCTTCCCAAGAACGTGCCGCTTCTATTAAGTTGTTCTCTATGGCAGCCACATCTACATCCATATTATTGTTATCAACTTTGACAATGTAGTGAGTACGGGCAAGGGTCGACTCGGAGAAATATGTCGTAAACTCTACATCTTCTTTACTGTTGAAATGTTGAGCCAGAATACGTTGGGTATCTTGGCGAAGCTTAGTGTTGTAACGATCTTTAGATACATACACTAAACAGGATAAGAAACGACCGAAACCGTCTTTGCGAACAAAGAGCTTCAGTTTATCCCTGTCTTGCATCTCGAGCACACCGTGCGCTGTGTGTGCTAAATCATCCACATTAGCTTGGATTAGCTCGTCGCGCGGTAAGTTTTCGAGAATGTTCAGTAGGGCTTTATAGTCGTGAGATCGAGGTGTTAAACCTGAGCGGTCTAATACACGCTGGACTTTTTCGTTCAACAGCGGAATTTCACGCGGGCTACGGTTATACACAGTTGAGGCGTATAAACCGATAAATCTGTCTTCACCGATCACATTGCCTTTCTTGTCAAAACGTTTAATACCGATATAGTCGACATAGGCTGGACGGTGCACGCGGCTCTTGGCACTGCTCTTCGTCAGGATCAATAAACTGTGGTCTAAGGCTTCTTTACGGGCACTGTCAGAGAAGCTTGATAATAACAAACCTTGCTCCGGTTGAGTCTTATGGTGTTTGTTCATTAAACCTAAGCTAGAGGCGATATTCGGTACGAGCTCAACATCGCCTTCAACACGTTTTAAATCGTATTGACGGTAACCCAGTAAAGTAAAATGATGATTATTAAGATAAGTGAGGAAGCTAATCGCTTCTTCTAACTCTTGCTTCTCACCGGGAAATGGACGTTTAGGTAACTCTTTAATGGTCTCGCTCAACTTAGCTGACATCGCCCCCCAATCGTTGACTGATGCGGCAACATCAGCAAGCACAGATTGGATTTCGCGCTCAAGGGTTTTGATGTCCGCAGTGCTGCTTTGGCGATCGATTTCAATCAAGAAAACCGCAACATGTTCAGTGCTGTCAGGGCTTTGGTTCAGATAAGTTACTTTAGTCACTTCTTGCGCTGAACGCTCAATCGCCAGCGGAGTATGTAACATCACATGAGCCGTAATACCCATACGATTCAAGGCCATACCAACAGAATCTACCAAGAATGGCATGTCAGGTTGGATTACTTCAATGATCGAATGGGTTGATTGCCAGCCATGTTTTGACTGACTTGGATTGAATACTCTAAGGTGAGTCTCCCCTTTCGGGGTTTTGTTCAGTGCATTCCATAAACTGAGAACGGCACCGTACAGATCGCTGTCATTACGCGCATTGAGGTCGTCTTTCGACATGTGGGCATAAAGGCAGGTCGCGAACTGTTCAACTTGCTTGGCTTGTGAATTAGGGACTTTAGCGTGAATTAAACTGACTACATTTTCAAGTAGTACTGAAGGCATTGCATCTTTCAAGGCCATGTTGCTGTTTCCTTAAGCGTCTATGGCAGCGCTTTTTTTCATTATTTGGATGCTTCGGCTTAACAATCTGAGAAAAGCGAGTGTGATCTAGATCGTCGCGCGAAGTTTATTACTAAATCCTCTGTATTTCGAGGAAAATTTTAGTGGTACATCCTCTTGAAATCCAGTCGCCGCGGGATTAAAGCGCAAACAATGACCAAACAATCGTAAAAACAGACTAACTATGCAAAAAAAAAATGGGGAGTTAAACTCCCCATTTCAAGGTATTACTTAGGTTGTCGCCAGAATACCGCCGCCAATGCTGGCAGGATAATTATGGCACCCAACATATTTACCAAAAACATGAAGGTGAGCAGGATCCCCATATCCATTTGGAATTTAAGCGCCGAGAAAAACCAAGTGCTTACCCCGATTGCCAGCGTCAAACCGGTAAAAATCACCGCACTTCCCCGCTCAACCAACGCTTCGTAGTAAGCCTGCTGTACTGGCATACCATTTGATAACTTAGACGACATGGTCGACAGGATATAAATACCATAGTCAACCCCAATGCCCACACCCAGAGCAATAACGGGTAAAGTACTGACAGCTAAGCCAATATTAAGCATTGTCATCAAGGCCTGTGCCAGTGTCGATACCACATAGAGTGGAATGATAACCGCAACCGTGGCCTTGAAAGATTTGAAGCTGATTAAACACAGCACAAATACCGCGCCATACACATAGATCATCATAGGTAATTGCGCTTCGGCTACGGCTTCATTCGTTGCCGCCATCACACCAACAGGACCCGATGCCAGTTTAAATTGCAGCTTATCATTATCCATTTTTGCAGCGACAGCTTTGACCTTAGCGACCACTGTTTCTATGGTTTCGGCCTTGTGATCTTTCATAAACAGATACACTGGCATCACTGAACAATCGCCATTTAATAAACCTGAAGTCGTGGGAATTTGACCAATAGCCTGTACTAAACTCGCCGTTGTACGCGGTAGCACTTCCCACCTTGGATTGCCTTCGTTAAAGCCAGCGTTCACTTTTTTTGCCACCGAAGCCAAACTGACAGTTGATTCAACACCAGGAGTATTACGCACTAGCCATTCAAACTCATCAATTTGAGTCAACACATCGTGATAAGTACAGGCTTCAGGGCTGGCTTCAACAATCACAGTCATCACATCCGTGGTGATAGAGAAATGATCTGTAATAAAGAAAGTGTCCAAGTTGTAGCGAGAATCCTGATGTAAAGCAGGCGCCCCAGCTTGCAAATCGCCAATTTTCATCTGGTTTGCCTTTTCTAACCCAGCAAAATACGAGGCAATAGTCGCTATAATCACCACGATCGCGTATTTAGGGGTGGCAAATTTTGCCAGATAGCGCCAAATCGCCTCGGCACGCACTTCATCCGATGTTGGTTGACCTTGTGGTGGAACGTTAATCTCGGTAAAGGAAATCACTAACGGTAAGAGGATAAGGTTGGTGAGAATAATCACACCTACACCCAAGGATGCCGAAATCGCCAGCTCACGAATAATCCCAATATCAATGAATAATAGCGTAATAAAACCAACAGTATCAGAGAGTAATGCCACACCACCTGGCACAAGTAAGCTACGAAACGCTGAAGCTGATGCAGCTTTAGTGGATTGCCCGTCCATCACCCGGCGCTTTACGGCATTAATGATCTGCACGCCGTGACTCACCCCAATCGCAAATACGAGGAAAGGCACCAAAATCGACATTGGATCGAGACCGAAACCAATTACCGTCAATAAACCGAGCTGCCAGATCACCGCAGTTAAGCTACAGATTAAGGGTAATAGCGTCAGAATAATCGATTTAGAGAACAGATAAACCATCGCCGCCGTAACTAAAATGGCTATCACGAAAAACAGTAATACACCTTTGGCACCATCGGCTACATCACCTGCCATCTTGGCAAAGCCGATAATATGAATTTTCACTTTATCGGTTTCATATTTGCCACGCAGTTCTTTTTCAAGTTGGGCAGCAAAGGCAATGGTATCTAAGGGTTTACCCGTTTGTGGATCAAAATCCATTAACTGGGCAGATACCATAGCAGCACTGTAGTCGTTAGCGATTAATCGGCCAACAATCCCTGCTTTTTCAATGTTATCTCGAACCGTATTTAAGCCCGTTTCTGTGGTAGCAAAATCAGCGGGGATCACAGGACCGCCAGCAAAACCATCCTCTACAACCTCGGTAAAACGGGTCGAAGGAGAAAACAGCGATTTCACCTGAGAACGATCAACACCGGGAATAAAAAACAGCTGATCATGGACGTTTTTAAGGGTATCAAAATAATTAGGATTAAAAATATTACCGCTGGTGTCTTCAACCGCCACCATAATGCTATTTGCGCCCCCAAAATCCTTTTGGTGTTTGAGGTAAGTTTGCATATAGCTATGATTGAGTGGAATATTTTTAATAAATGCCGCATCCATTTTTAATTGGCTGGCTTGGTATCCCAAAAAAAACGTGACCAAAATGAAAATGCTTACCACCCAAGCACGGTTGCGGAACAAAAATGACTCAAATCCGTTGACCAGTTTTTCTAACATCTTATCGGCCCTGTTATTGTTGTTTTATAATTTATGGCTTAAGTGTGAGTAGCCCTTGGCTACCCGATAACCACACATTCCCTTGGTTATCTTTTGCAATTGAAACTAAGTTTTCCCCTTGGCGACGAGTCACAATACTCGAACTATCATCCTGATTTAACTGGATAACAATGCCGGCATTACCTACAAGATATAGGCTAGTCTCTGAGGCTGCCATGACCCCGTTGATAGATGATTTAACGGGCATATCAATCTCATCCCATTGGGCAAGGCTCAAATCTGCCTTAAAGACGTGCCCTCTTAGTCCCATCACGTAAACCGCGTCCTGCAGCTGAATGGCATTAAACATAGAGCCATCATAATCGAACCCCGTGCGGGTAAAGTTTTGGCCTTTGTCTGCCGACATAGCCACTAAACCAAGCTCTCCCACCAATAATAGGCGTCCATCCTTAAGCGCTATCATCCGATTAAAATGTGGCAATAAAGATGCTCGCTCAGTGAGGTAGGCCGCTTGATCGCTGTTTTTTAATTCAGCGAGGTAGGAGACGTCCTCTTCGGCAAGCAGCTCTTCATGGAATTCCTCTGTCCAATTTGCGCCGCCATCGCGGGTGCGATAAAAGAGTCCGTAGGCGCCTATCGCCATACCTTCTTGCTCATTTAAAAACAACACATCAAGGAAAGGCTTTTCGATTTCAGTAGACTGCATTTGTAACGACCAAGTCTGGCCGCCATCTTGGGTATGCAAAATAGTGGCATCGTGCCCAACAGCCCAACCGAGTTTTTCATTTAAAAAGAAAACCTTTGTTAACTGAACGGAAGTCGGTGTAGGGACTTGTTGCCATTTGTCATTTAGCACTAACACATGGCCTCGCTCACCAACAGCAACTAACTGCTTGCCAGCATGGGCAATATCTAACACTAAAGAAGATGCTGCCAGAGGCTGAATTTGCGGGAAACGCTCTGACTGTGCAGAAAACGAAGGGGAAGAAAATAAACAACCAACACTTATCGCAGCGACACATTGAAGGATGCGAAACGACATACAAACTTCCTTAAACTAATGAGGGGCGCTTAGCGCCCCTTTTACCGTGGCTGATTAACGGATACCTTCGCGACGCAGCGCATCTGGGGTAAAGTTTGCTTCACTCAGTTTGGCATCAAAGTTATACATGCCGCTCTGGTTGTCTAACCCCATGGCCAAGTAACGACGTGACTGCAGATCGTGGAACACTTCTAAGGTATCCCACTGCGCGGGAACTTCGTAATAGTTCAAACCATGGGCAACCGCCACACGGTAAAGTTCATCACGGTTGTCGTACAGATCGGCGATCGATACTTGCCATGAGTCTTCGTCAAGATACATCACGCGAGTTTTGTAGATATGGCGCATACCGTCTTTCAGTGTCGCCTTTACTTCCCATACGCGGTGTTTTTCCCAACGGACAAACTCAGGATTAATATGACCGGGTTTTAAAATCTGATCATATTTCAGCTTATCTGAATGCAATTTGTAATCGTTGTAAGGAATATAGATTTCTTTCTTGCCCACAAGCTCCCAGTTATAACGCACGGGTGAACCGTTAAACATGTCGAAATCGTCCGTAGTGCGCAGACCATCGGATACAGTGCCCGGTGTATCAAACGCAACGTTTGGTGCCTTACGAACACGACGCTGGCCAGTGTTATAGGTCCATGCTTGGCGCGGTAACGCTTCTTGGTCCATGGTTTCTTTCACTAGTAGTGCTGTTCCTGCAAGGCGCGCGGGTTGAGTGACGACCTGTTTGAAGTAGAATAAGGTGTTACTGGCTTTTAACTGATCGAGGGTGATCTCTGGACGAGAATACTCGAAGCGAATTTCCTCTGCCGTTTCAACTAAGGTGTAGCTACCATCGGCCGTTGGTGCCGCTTGGCTACGCGAGGTTTCCACATCCACACCACGGAAGCGTAGAATATGGTTCCAAATCGCTTCTAGGCCATTAGCAGGGATCGGGAATGGAATACCAATTGATGCCCCTGAAATCCCATTACCTTGTGCCACCAGTTCAGCACGGGTTGCATTGGCTTTAGTCGCATCGTAGACAAATTGCGGCACTGACGCGCTGCGGCGCGTTTTGTACACATTCATCTTGTAAGTATCAGGATAAAGCTCAAACAATTTCATCTGACCTGGTGTCAAATAATCTTTATATTGGGCTTTATTTGCATTGGTAATAGTGAATTCAATTTTATCCTCGGGGAAAGGATCAGGATGATGCATTCCCTTTGTGTAACCCGCTACAGGCTTAGTAATACCACCATCCCATGCCGGAATTGAACCATCAGCATTACCTGCTTTTTCTGCACCTAATGGGGTTAATTCGTTACCCAGTTTTGCGGCTTCTGCTTCAGAGACTTTCGCCATCGTTGCTGGTGCTACAAGTGCCATAATCACCGCACTTGCCAATATCGACAGTTTCTTCATTGTTATAGTCCTTTAGATCGAATACTTGATATTGAATGAAATATAATCACGATCTGACATCGCGTTGGTTGTTCCTACACCGCCAAAGAAGTTGTTGTAGGATAAGTCTGCACCCCAACGGTTTTGGTATTCGAAATTAACACCTAAAGCCACTGACTTACGTCCTTCGGTAAAGAGGAACATAGGATCAGGGGTAATACCATCAACGTCGTGTGAGAAGATCATTCGTGGAGACATGTTTACACCAGCAAACAAGTTATTGAACTCGCCTTTGGCCACTAAACGGTATCCCCACGCGAAATCTGTTGGGAATGGGTTAGTTTCAGGGCCATTATGCAGCGCTTGAATAATCCCTGGCATATCGGGATTACCGCCAGAACGTGCAGTACCAGGACCATTGAGACGCAGTTCATCAAAGCCAGGCATATCATGGATCCACACCCCACCGACTTCAGCCAACATTGTCAAGTTATCCAGTCCCAGTGTTGGACCAAATAAGTGAGTGAACGTGGCTTGAGCCTGAGTAGTGTCGCGGCGGATAAAACCATCAACGGTTTCACCAGGTTTTACCCCATCAATTTGTGAAATACCGTTGAAATCTGGGCGAATACCCGCGTTAGCTAATTGTTGTGGCATACCCGCAAACAGCAGTTCTACGTCATCGATTTGCAACGGTTCATCTTGACGGTGGGCAATTTCAGCACCGACTGAGGTATCCCCCAGTGAAGTGTTAAAACTAAAGCCGTAGAGTTTAATATCTTCAGGATAAACAATTTGCGCCTTAGAGAAGCTTTTTAAGCTCAGCAGCAAGTCGCGATTAATATCACCAGCATTTTGCCCAAGTACCGCTAAATCGGATAACAACGCACCTGTGCTAAAATCAGCTGCAGTACCGCTGATCAGCGGACGGCGGCTATGGTAGTTCATAAAGTAGAAACCAAACTCGGTATCGCCCAATTCAGGCGCATAATAACCTAGCTTGATACCATATTGGCCATCATTACTCGGCTCTTGCTCATCCTGCACTAAGGTCACTTTAGTTGGATACGCCAACGCCATCGCAACGAGCTGCGATGTTGGAATTGTCTGACCGCTGGCGATCATTCCTGCAAGACGTTGATATTCCTGCATCACAAAGTCTAAATTAATATCAGGGTTAGCGTTAAAACCTAACTGTGCGTTTTGGTTGTAACCACCAAACCCCGCAAAATCGTTAGTCGCAAAAATTGAACCGGGTGTTGGAACCCAAATTGGTTCCCAATCATATTGATAGAAAGCTTCTACCGATAAATTCTCCGTGATCCCTAAAGAGGCCCAAACCATACCCTGAGGTCTAAAGGCTTCTTTCAGTTCAGCGCCAGGAGCATTAAGAATGTTCAAATCAACGGGGTTAATCTCACCGATACCGTGGGCGATAAGGGTACTTTCACCCCAAGAGACGACTTGGTTACCCACACGGATAGACAGAGGATTTGCACCGTCATTCAAATCAAAATTCGCATAGATGAAGGCATCCAGCAGACGGATGTCCTTACATTGCACTTCTGAAGCACGGTTATCTTGGCAAGGATCGTACTCTTTCCCTGTTAACGGGTCATTGTAGTCAAAGTTTCCATCGTTTAATTTACGATCGTAGAAATACATGCCACGGGCAAATAAACCATAGTTTTCATACTTCAGAGACAGCTCATGTAATCCTTTAACGATCTCAGAAGTAGTATCACCTTGAGAATAAAGTAAATTACTTAAGTCGTTGTTGCTTGAATAGGAGCCAGGTTGCGCCCAAATCTCAGCAGAAGTGTATTTAGTATTGCCAAAAGCAGTATAATTTGACCAATCAAATTGTGGCTGGTTAACCTTACCGATTTGTCCATCCCAATCGCGCTCACCCACACGCCAACTGGCACCCGCGGTCCAAGTTGAGTCAAAAGAACCTTGCACCTCCCCCCAATCGAACGCAACCGCATTAACATTCGACACCATCAATAAACTCAATGCCGACGCCACCCCCAAAGCAAGCGCCGACTTGTTAAAACTTTTTTTAACAATTTTCATTTTAGCTCTCCGTACCCTGCTGGATTCTTTGTTCTTGGAATTACAACCAACATCTTGTTAGCTCACAGGTAACATCATTGTTACAGCAATTAATCCCTATGAGCAAGGCACAGTTAGAGAAAATTTTCCGAAGAATTAAGCACGTAGATACATTTATATCATCTAGTACAAAGATAGGATTTAAATTAGAAAAGCAGAAGATAGGAATAAATGAAAAAAACAAGATAAAAAATCATATTTTTCATAAACATAATTACAAATAAAATAACATATTTTCTGGTTCGTAATTAGTCGACCGTTTAAAGTAATTGCTCTAAGTTAAAATCAACAATTTGTTTCTACAATCGCTCTAACGACACAAATTGCCCTTTATCATCAAGCACCAGTTTAAATTGCCCATGGATCCCGTTTTCAGTTAAAAAACGTCTAAAATGCCGCCCATTAATCCACAGTATCCGCCCTTGACGTTCACGAACTTCAACTTTATCAGCAAGCCCCTGATAGTAAGGTAAAAAATCTTGGTAACTAAGGGTTAACTTAAAATACAATTCCATACTGATAAGGGCAGCAAAGTGCGGCCCTCCTCCTCTAATTAACCTCAACTCGGGGTAACGAGTGTCGAAAACCTAAATTTAATAAACTAAATCAATGCTATAAATGATTATTTTGAAAAGAAAAATCTATTATCTGGCTGAATGCGCAGATTTTTGCGCATATCAAGGCGCTCTGTCGTATGCCATAGCGAGCTATGGTTAGACAGAGCAACGCAGAGAGGCCCGAAAAGATGCATATTCTGCGGCTCTGCTTATCTCGAGCTCAGGTTAATTACTACTGCGCTAACGCTTTAGATACTTTCTCGAATAAATCCTTCGAGAGTCCAGGCAAGTCTAATAAACGCGTTAAACAGGCTTTAATCTTAGATTGACGTGTTTCATCGAATTTACTGAATTGGATTAGCGGTGTCACCATTCGCGCAGCAACCTGTGGGTTAAGCTGGTTCAAGTTAATAAGGCACTCAGTTAAAAACTCATAACCTTGACCATCGATACGGTGAAATTGATAAATATTCCCTGCGGCAAAACTACCAATAAGCGAACGAACGCGATTGGGATTGCTCATACTAAAACTCGAATGTTGTTGTAATTGCCGTAACTTATCAATTACATCATCACTATCATAGGTCGCCTGTAACATAAACCATTTGTCCATGACTAACGGCGTATCACGCCAGCGCGTCTCAAACTGAGCCATTAAATGGTCACGGCAAGTTAAAGAACCTGTATTGGCTGCACTCAAAGCACCAAGAGAGTCTGTCATGTTGTTAGCTTTTTCAAACTGCTCAACCACAAAGGTTTCGGCATCACTGCTAACTCGGCTAAGCCAATTTAGACATTGATTTTTAAGGGCCCGAGCTTTAGTGCAATCCAAATTAACTAATGAGCGATAAAGTGCCGTTAATTCATCTTCGCAGTAAGCGGCAAGCTCGGTGAGCACAAATTCACGCGCTAAGGCCAATGCATCTAAATCGACAGTTTCCGTTTGTTCAATCAACGCGGAAGCCGATGGAATCGCTAAAATCTCAGCCATCAGCGCTTGATCTAACTGCTCATCAAGCAAGGCTCCTTTAAAGCTATCCTTCACTCGCTCATCTAATGTCATGGTGTGATGTTGTTGTAAATGCGCCACATTTAGCCAAATCGCTTGGCTCACGAGCGCGACCGACGCTTCCCAGCGCGCCACTTCACTCGAAGCAAAGCGCATCAGATGCACGAGTTGATCGATTTCAAAGGGATAGTGCAATTTAACCGGTGCAGAGAAATCCTGTAGTAAGGAGGCTACGGGTTTATGGCTTAGTCCTTCAAAGCTAAACACTTGCTCTGCTTGAGTAAAATCGAGCACTTGGTTTACCAGCGATTGCCCTTTCTCATCTAACAGCTCTAAGCTAAAGGGAATATGCAAGGGTGAAGCACAGCCAGCTAAGGTTTGCTTGAGTGTTAACTGATAAGTTCCTGTGTCAGCATTAAAACTGTCGTTTGCTGTTACTACCGGCGTACCTGCTTGGCTATACCAGAGGCGAAATTGAGTTAAATCGATACCGCTGGCATCTTCCATCGCCGCCACAAAATCATCGCAGGTCACGGCTTGACCATCGTGACGCTTGAAGTATAACTTCATCCCCGCTTGGAAATGGGCTTCACCCAACAGTGTGTGCATCATGCGAATAACTTCGGCGCCCTTGTTATACACTGTCACCGTATAAAAGTTATTCATCTCAATCACGGACTCTGGACGGATAGGATGGGACATAGGGCCAGAATCTTCAGCAAATTGCTGATTCTTGATCACTTTAATTGCGTGAATTCGGTTCACAGCGCGCGAACCTAAATCCGAACTAAATTCCTGATCGCGAAACACGGTTAAGCCTTCCTTGAGGCTTAATTGGAACCAGTCACGGCAAGTCACGCGGTTACCCGTCCAGTTGTGGAAGTACTCATGGCCGACCACAGATTCAATTCCGTGGTAATCCTCGTCTGTTGCGGTCAAGGTATCGGCCAACACATACTTGGTATTGAAGATGTTTAAGCCTTTATTTTCCATTGCACCCATATTGAAAAAGTCGACAGCGACTATCATGTAGATATCTAAGTCGTACTCGAGGTCAAAACGGGACTCATCCCAGGCCATGGACTTTTTCAGCGACACCATCGCATGGTGCGCTTTGTGCAAATTACCTTTATCAACAAACACCTGCAGTACCACTTTGCGATGACTACGGGTGACAAACTCATCCTGTAATAGATCGAAATCACCGGCGACTAAGGCAAACAGATAGGCAGGTTTTGGGAAGGGATCTTGCCAGCGCACATAATGGCGTCCTCCATCGACCTCGCCTTTTTCAATCAAGTTACCGTTACTCAGCAGAAATGGGAACGCCAGCTTATCGGCTTCGATTCGCACTGTGTATTTGGCTAACACATCGGGTCGGTCGAGAAAATAAGTGATACGTCTAAAGCCTTCGGCTTCGCACTGAGTACAGTAGGCACCGTCGGACATATAAAGCCCTTCGAGGCTTGAGTTGGCTGCAGGATCCAGTTGAGTAACGATCGTCAGCTCAAATTCATTCAGTGTCGTCTCGATAGACAACTGCCCTTCACTCGCACGATACGGCGCTGCTTGTCCATCAATGGCCACACTCACCAAGGTCAAACTTTCACCATCAAGCACTAAAGGATTAGCGTGAGAAGAAGTGCGTTTGACTTTGCTAACGGCTTTAACCAGGGTGTTTTTACCATCAAGATTAACATCTAAGTCAATGGTTTCAATCGTGAACGGGGGAGCTTGATAATCTTTAAGGTATTTTGCTTGAGCTTGGGTCATTTAGTTCCCTTTAACACTGATTTAAATAAGAAAAACGCGCCATAAGCGCGTTTTAAGATAAGGTAAACAGGCGTAAATACCGCCTATTTAGTGCCAGCGTTAGCTAGCTTTTTCGCATCCACCATATCTAAGGTGATATAAGCTGTTTCATCTAAAAAGGCATCTGGCGCTACGACATCGTCTTTAATGTCTTCCATCGATTTAACTGCGGCTAAACCATTGGCTACACGACGCTCATTGGTTCTATCGAGTACTTTTTTCTCATCAGCTTCGCGTGATGCAATACGCTCACTTTCAACTAAGGAGACCGTTTTCTCTTTGTGATGCTTTTTAAAGTCAGCAATATCTTGATTGATATAGTTAAACTCAACACTGTTTTGAATACGGGCTACGTGCTTTTTCTCTAAACTGGCCACCAATTCAGGAGTGATATCATTTAGCGTGCCGTATTGTGCCATAGGCACTTTATCCCAAGGCAAAGCATTTTTCTCTTCAGCTTCACCATATTCACCAGGCTCTAATGCACTTGGATAAGCAATATTCGGTGTCACACCTTTCAGTTGAGTGCTACCACCGTTAATGCGATAAAACTTCTGGATGGTGTATTGCACATGGCCGATTGGCTTCTCGTACATATCGTAGATCCGACCGAGGCTCTTGTGCTGTTGCACTGTGCCTTTACCGAAACTGGATTCACCGACAATCAGTGCACGATCATAGTCCTGCAAGGCTGCGGCAAAAATCTCAGAAGCAGAAGCACTGTAACGATCAACCATCACGGTCAACGGACCTGCGTAAGTCGTCTTACCATCATTATCGCGGTGGGCAGACACACGACCATCAGCATCACGGACTTGTACGACGGGCCCCATATCGATAAAGAGTCCGGTGAGTAATACCGCTTCGGTTAATGCGCCGCCACCGTTGCCACGTAAATCGATAACCACACCTTCGACTTTTGCTTCATTCAGCTTAAGTAGTTCCTTTTCCACATCCTGGGATAAATTCATATAGAAACCAGGGATCTGGATCACGCCGACTTTACGGTTAGCGTATACACCGTCTTTAGGTTCGATGATCTTTGAAGTGGCAGCACGGTCTTCTAAGCGAATTTTGTCACGTACTAAGGTCACGTTAAACGGCTTAGCATTTGAGCCGCCTTTCTTCGGTAAAATCTGCAAAACGACTTTACTGCCCTTAGGTCCTTTGATGAGTTCGACCACATCGTCTAAACGCCAGCCGATAACATCCACAATCTCGCCGCCTTCTTGGCCGACACCGACAATCTTGTCTTCTGGTGACAGTTTCTCACTACCAGCAGCAGGACCTCCTGCGATCAAACTCTTAATCACAGTGTAATCATCTTCGAGCTGTAACTGCGCGCCGATACCCTCAAGGCTCAAGTTCATTTCCATTTGGAAACGCTCTGCATTACGGGGAGATAAATAGCTAGTGTGCGGCTCGATGCTGCGCGAAAACGCATTCATCACCGCTTGAAACACATCTTCGCTATTAGTCTGAGTCAAACGTTTGATGGCGTTGTTATAACGCTTTTGCAGAATATCAACGATCTCAGGCCATTTTTTGCCGGTAAGTTTGAGATTCAAGGCATCGTACTTAACACGCTGACGCCAAAGTTCATTGATTTCAGCTTGATCTTTCGGCCAAGCAACATCTTCCCTATCATACTCGTAGACATCACCTGGGGCGGTAAAGTCCATTTCTTTATCGAGCAGAGAAAGTGCATACACAAAACCTTCGTAGCGACGTTTTTGAACCAAATCAAACATTTTGTAGGCAGGATCGAGTTCACCTGAACTCAGCATGTCGTCAAACTGATTGATATATGGTTTAAAACTGTCGACATCAGCTTGAGTGAGCACATTGCGACGGTAATCAAGTTGCTGTAGGTAGCGGTCAAATATCTGCGCAGAAAACGCATCATCAAGCGCAAATCTGTGGTAATGCGAACGAGTATACAAATCTGTCACTCGCTTACTGGCCACTTTATGCTGCGCTTCCTGCTTGAGAGTGGGTAACTCGCTGATTTGAATCGTAGGAGGCACAGCCCAAGCCGAGAATCCGACAAAAACAGTGGCGATGGATGTAGCCAAAATGAGTTTTCGCATCAACAAGTTACTCCGTTAGATTAAATGATTACAGCAGAATATGTTCTGCTTTCACTTTTATCGTTAAGCCGCTATCAAGCTGAACATGAATGTCTTCTTTGTTAATGTCAGTGATCACGCCGGCTACTGGCGTCATACCTAATTTAACATTGACACGCTGTTTTTTCGCTAAATCGGTCAATTGCGCTTGCACTAAGTTCACAGCAGGCTCTGCCTTAGGCGCCGCTTTTGCTGGACGCTCAGTCTTACGGGCAGGAACAGCTACTTTCTTAGGGGCTTTTTTCGCAGGAGCTTTACCCGCTGGAGCCGCTTTCGGTGCTTGAGCAGCACGCTTAGCTTTGGCTTTTTCTTGGCTTTCTTTCAACATGGCTTGAGCATGATCAATATGCTCTTGCTCTAACTCACCACAAGGCTGACCATCAAGATCGACACGCTGTGCACCGGCTTTTACCGATTTTAGGTAGCGCCAGCTGCTGGTATAGCGTCTTAACGCCACTCGCAGTTGCGTTTTACTGACTTTAGAATCATCAGCCAACCTTTCAGCCAAATCTTGAAACAATCCGATTTTTAATGGCTTAGTTTCACCTTCAGCAATAAAGCACAAAGGAAATGTTTCATACAAATACGCCAAAATTGCGTTGGTGTCGGTCAACTTATCTGTTGATTCCATCATTACTTCCACAGTTAAAAAGGGACATCGAATTCGAGGTGATATAAATCAGCTTCTTACGTGTCGTTCATCTTGGTTAAGCCCACAATTGAGCCAAAGTACAAATTAGCATTCTCGCCGAGTTAACTAAAGTTAAAAAATATAAGTTAACAATTTTTTACGGCTAAACCTATCAGGCTTATTCAGACCATACCTAAATAAGCCTTATCAGGGCATGCGCTATTATAAGGCGCACGCCACCGATTGCGACCATGAATTATGCGTTATTGTACGCAAATTAAGCAAATAGGCATTTTTCGAAGCTTTTTACCAATAATTCCAAGCCCTTTTGGTCTTCTTCGTCGAAGCGATCAAAAATAGGACTATCGATATCCAGCACAGCGATCACTTTTCCATCAGCCCGCAGAGGGATAACAATTTCTGAATTACTGGCCGCATCGCAGGCAATATGCCCATCAAATTGATGTACATCAGCAACACGTTGGGTTTGGTTAGCCAGTGCTGCGGTGCCACACACGCCCTTTCCCATAGGAATGCGGGTACAAGCCACTTTTCCTTGGAAAGGACCTAACACTAACTGTTCGCCACGCATCACGTAAAAACCAACCCAATTTAGCTCAGTTAAGTTATCGTTGAGCAGGGCCGAAAAGTTAGCCATGGCAGCCACTAAATCGTCTTCACCTTCAAGTAACGCCTGCACTTGACGATTCAATGATTCGTAAAATTGCGGTTTCATATGCATCCTAAGAATTATTCGACAGCGTCGTCCTTCTTAGACGCTTTTTTCGCTGCACTTTGTTTTGTTGGCGTACTATTAACTTGAACGACGCCTTTAAGCAAGTTTGTCAGCTCATCTTTATTGTTAGCAAAATAGAATGCGAGCTGTTCGGTCAGACTTTCATCAATTCCGAGCTGCGCGTTTTGAATAAATGGAATGAGGTTGTCAGCGATATCGAGCATCTTATCGTAGGCATCAGCCTCCTTTTTCGATGTGAATGTCATCTTTTCTACCCCTTCTCTTACCACGACAAACTGTGTAATAACTGCCATGACTGCCCTCGCACTGTTTTTATATACAGTAACCAGAATGACATAAAGTGAACTAGTGATGCAAGTGTTCTGATTATTCTGATATTATGTGAACGTTTTGCGTTGCCGAGATGAGTCAAGAAATTGGGTATCTCACCTTATAATTTGTTTAATTCGGATTATTTGCACTATCTCAATGGCTTTGGGGCTAATATAATATTTTTATATGCATGAAAATACAGCAGAAAACTCTGTAATCCTCTGTCGTTCCTGCGACTTGGCCATTCGGAAGCGCGCCCTACCGACGGGTGTAAGAGCGTTGTGCCCGCGCTGTAACACTGCTCTTTATGACACGCCATACTGCTCAGTGAATGGCATGTTGGCGTTGTGCATTACCGCGTTGGTATTTTATTTTCCTGCTAATTTTTTCCCTGTGTTGGAAATTCATTTCCTAGGCAGTATTCGCACTACGACGGTGTTTCAAGGCGCTTTTGCCGTATTCGATCAAGGGTATTGGGTTGTAGGTATAGCCGTGCTTGCTGCGGCGGTGGTAGGCCCAGGTTTATTGATCCTATCGATTCTCACCCAACTCTTAATTGTTAAATGGGGACTTGATAGCCCGTTGGGGCGCCATAGTCTCAAACAATTATTAAAATTTCAGGGACTCCTGTCGCAACTGACTATGCTCGAGATTTATGTGATTAGTTTCCTCGTTTCCTCGTTTCAGTTATCTGACTTTTCAGACATTTACTTTGGAATGGGGACCTTTTGCTTCACCATGCTTTTTTTAGTCACCCTATTTTTACAGCGTGAATACGATATTGAACATATGTGGGGTCTTCTTATGCAGGAGCGTCACTGAGATGAAGCAACAAGGAAAAGATTTAGGTCTCTGTTTATGTTCAGTATGCAGGCAACTCAATGGCAGTGATGATAGCCACTGTGGTCGTTGTGGATCAGAACTACATGTTCGCGACTATAGCAGCTTACAAAAAAGCTGGGCGCTGCTGATCACTGCTGCCATTTTATTGGTCCCAGCGAATCTCTACCCTATAACTGTGCTCACCAATCAGGGAAAGGTACGCCATGACACGATATTTTCCGGAATTGTTCATTTAGTCCAATCGGATATGTTACCCATCGCCATTATTGTCTTTATCGCCAGTATTTTAGTGCCTTGGGTAAAAATTATCGGTCTTGCCACTTATCTGTGTGCAATCAGTTTTAATTTGCCCATTTCAAAAAAGAAACTCATGGTAGGATTTCATATTATCGAGTGGATCGGCCGCTGGTCGATGCTCGATTTGTTTGTGATCTCACTAACGGTTGCCCTTGTTAATATGGGGCAATTACTCGATGCGAAGCCGGCGCCTGCGGCCACGGCGTTTGCATTAGTGATTTTACTCACTCAACTTGCCGCAAAAGTTTTAGACACTCGTTTACTCTGGGATCGATTGGAAAATCAAGATGACACAAATTGAATCGCCAAAAGTTGTGAAGAAAAAACTCTTTTCGCCGATTTGGCTGCTCCCTATTGTTGCGCTCGCACTCGGCGCTTGGCTGGGTATTAAAAGCATCAAAGAATCGGGCGTTGAAATTCAGATCCACTTTCCCAGTGCAACGGGAATCGATGTGGGTAAAACCTTAGTCAAATATCAAGGTTTAACCGTCGGTAAGGTGAAAGACATTGGCATTGACGATGATCTTAAAGGCGTTAACGTGAAAGTGATGATGGACTATCGCGCCAAACCTTTCTTAAATAAAGAGACTCTCTTCTGGTTAGTCACCCCAAAGGCGAGTATTACAGGCGTTGAAGGTTTAGATGCGCTGTTTTCCGGCAACTATATTGCCATTCAACCGGGTAAAGGTAATGCCGCAACGTTTTTTGAGGCTGAGCGTCAACCACCACCGATGCAAATCGGCTCCGAAGGGGTGATGATTGAACTCACCGCCGATAAGCTGGGTTCATTGGACGTTGGCTCGCCCGTTTTCTTTCGCCAGATCCCTGTAGGCAGTGTCGTCAGCTACCGCTTAGATGGTAACGCCAGAGTCATTATCAGTGCATTTATTCAAGAACAATACGCACGTTTAGTGAAGAAAAATTCCCATTTTTGGAATGTCTCAGGTGTAAAAGTCGACGCCAGTTTAGCGGGCATTAAGGTCAACACTGAGAGCCTTGCTTCTATCCTTGCGGGTGGCGTGAGTTTCAGTTCCGATGACCAAGCAGCACCTGCACAAAATGGCGACAGTTTTGCCCTCTATGATTCCGAAACCAGTGCTTTAGGCGGAGTTGAGGTGAGCTTAACCATGAACGATGGCAATGGGATTGATAAAGGCACCCGCATTGTATACCGGGGTATCAGCGTTGGCTCGATTCAGAGTAAAAACCTCACCACCACGGGTGTCACAGCAATTGCCAAGTTTGAGCCTGAGTACGCCAATTTATTAACCAGCGACGGACGTTTTTGGTTAGAAGGTGCGGATATTTCACTGTCTGGTATCAAAAATCCTGAACGTTTACTGACTGGTAGCGTGATAAACTTTTTACCTGGCACAAATGCCAATACGGCGCTACCAAGTAGCTTCGCTCTGCAATCCTCTGCACCTGATTTACTGCAAGCCAAAAAACGTCTGTTGACTATCACCTCAGCAGAAAATATGGGATTAACCGCTGGGGCAGAAGTGCGCTACAAACAGTTGCCTATAGGCCAAGTTCTTGCGGTGAAGTTAACTAAAGATCTTTCGGCGGTAGAATATCACCTTGAGCTACAACCTGAATTTGCCAGCTTGATCCGTAGTGATAGTTATTTTATTCCTGAGTCGGCGCTGAGTGTCGATGCATCCATTGAGGGGGTATCTGTCAAAGCTCGCGATCTGGCGACATTAACCAAAGGCGCAGTGAGTCTTATTCCCGGCAGCAGCAACTCGCCTGTTACAGCCGATGCGCGCTTGTCACTCTTTAGCTCTGTTGAGGAAGCGAAACAGTTTTTCGAGCGCCAGCAACGTCTGTACTTTACCCTCACCAGCGTAGATGGCGCAGATGTCAGCCAAGGCTCACCGATTTACTATAAAAAAATGCAAATCGGTCGCGTTGAGTCGGTGAATTGGCAAAGTAAAACGGAAGACTTTGCGATTAAGATCGCCATAGATAAGCAGTTCCAGCCCTTAGTGCAAAAACCGAAAGTATTTTGGCGTAATAATGCATTGGATGTCAGCGCCAGCCTCGCTGGTATTGACGTCGCCGTTGCACCGCTTCAGGGCGCACTAAAAGGCAGTATCAGCCTAGGCTTATTGGAAAGTCCCCAAGCAGATGCGACTGCTTCGCTCAAACTTTATGAAAATAAACAGTTAGCCTTAGCCCAAGCGCAAGCTATTAGGCTCACCCTACCCGCCTCGGCTAAATTGGCTGCAAAAGCCGCCATTCGTTATCAAGGGCACCAAGTGGGTGAAGTAACTCAGGTTAAGCTTAATGCTGACCTCAATACGCTCTCGGCCACCGCCTATCTTTATGGCGAATATGCGGATCATTTCAGCCGCAGTGACGCCGAGTATCATATGGTTGAAGCACAAATTTCTTTAGCGGGCATTAAAGCCCCAGAAACCTTAATCACAGGGCCTTATATTGGCGTGTTACCAGGTAAGAGCAAACAAAAGGTCACGCAATTCCAAGCTAAACTCGTTGAGAGCAGCTATGCCAATGTGGCCGAAGATGCACTCAAGTTTACCCTAGAGGATAGCAACCTAGGCTCGATGAAAGTCGGCACGCCTATTTTCTTCCGTGGTATTAAAGTTGGCCAAATCGATGGCTACAGCCTGTCGTCTCAAGGTAACAGTGTATTAATGCAAGCACACATTGAGCCGCAGTACAGTCACTTAGTGAATCAGAGCAGTCAGTTCTGGGATGCTTCTGGTATCAAAGTGGATGTAGGGATTTTCTCAGGCGCGCAGATAGAAGCGGGTTCACTTGAAACCCTACTGGCGGGCGGCATTTATGTCGCTACCAAGGAAACGACACAAGCAAACAATCGCTTAAGCCAAGGTGCTGTGATTACACTGCAGCATAAAGCCCAGAGTGAATGGCTGGAATGGGCACCCGCGCAATAGCTCCTGTGTAATAAATAATTGTGCTATCGATTTAAGCTAACACGCTAAAGTATCTAAAGTCTCTAAACGCGATAGTTAACTCTTTAAAATCAGGCGCACTAGGTAAATCCTAATGCGCCTGATTTTTTATCATCTTACAGTCTTATACTACTTATCCATAAAACCAGTAACAAACCACAATGGCGGCACTGATCCCTGCAAAATCGGCCGTTAAACCACAGGCGAGTGCATGGCGCCCGTGACGAATACCCACTGAACCAAAGTAAACCGCAAGCACATAGAAAGTCGTTTCAGTGCTGCCTTGGAAAATCGCCGCCAATCGACCAGCAAAGGAGTCCACTCCGTGGTGTGACATGGTTTCGAGCATCATCGCCCGCGCGCCTGAGCCACTAAAGGGTTTCATTAGCGCCGTTGGCATGGCATCGACAAAGCGAGTATCAAACCCGAACAGGCTCACTCCGCCAGCGATGAGTTGCAGTAGGTAATCCAATGCCCCCGAAGCCCTCAGTAAACCAATGGCCAGTAACATAGCCAGCAAGTACGGAATGAGTTGAATAGATTGATTAAACCCCGCCTTCGCCCCTTCAATAAACTCATCATAAATAGCCACTTTTCGCACGCCAGCCACCAGCACAAAACTAAATACCAGTAGCAATAATATCCCGTTACCCATCGCGGTCGAGACAGTACCAATCGCTTCGGCGGTTAACGTCATCAGATAAAAGCCGCTGGCGACTAATGCCGAGAGGATCACCGCGCCATATCCTAGTACCACAGCATTAAGCAGTGATAGTCGCTGAACAAATGCAACGGTCAGCAATCCCGCTAATGTTGATGCAGAGGTAGCTAGGAGTATCGGCAAAAAAATATCCGCAGGTGCAGCAGCCCCCTGCTGGGCACGGTACAAAAACACCGTGACAGGCACTAAAGTCACCGAGGAGGTATTGAGCACTAAGAATAGAATTTGTGCGTTGGTAGCAACGGTTTTCACCGGATTAAGACTCTGCAAATCCTGCATAGCCTTTAAACCTAAGGGGGTTGCGGCATTATCCAGCCCAAACACATTAGCTGTTAAGTTCATGGTCATACTGCCAAAAGCAGGATGCCCCTTAGGCACTTCGGGCATTAAGCGGCGTAGCAATGGCTCAAATATAAATGCAATGGCTCCAACCACCCCCGCTTTTTCACCAATGCGCATCAAGCCCATCCACAGGGATAAAACCCCGACTAAGCCTAAGGCAATTTCGGCTGACAGTTTTGCGCTGGCAAATAGCGCCTCAACAGCATTAGCGAGCACGTCAATATGCCCATTCGCGAGTTGTACCCCTATCGCCAACAGCGATGTGAGGAAAAACACTAACCACACCCGATTCAACACTCTGCCCCTACCTTATTTTTTATTATTTTGTCTTCGTTTTGCACATTTCTGACTTAATGCAAAGCGGTCACGCCAGCCGCTAAATCCCCCAACAGCGCGGCATAAAACGCAGGATAAAATCCCTGCCCCAGTAAGGGATTATGATATACTTGCAACAGTTGATACACAGCCTAATCCCGTTATGGTTCAATTAAATCAAAATTTTATCAATACAATTTCCCAAGAATTACCTGCTCATCTCTCAATGGACGACTTTATTGCCGCCTGTGCGAGACCACTTAGGCGTTCTATTCGCGTCAATACCTTAAAGATCACCAGCGAGGATTTTAAGCGCTTAATGCAGCCTAAAGGATGGACCTTTGAACCCATTCCTTGGTGTAAGGACGGTTTTTGGATAAGTTACGATGAAGAAGAACAGCTAGGTAACGCCCTCGAACATATTCAGGGCTTATTCTATATCCAAGAAGCCAGCTCCATGCTACCACCGACCGCGCTATTTACTCCCAATGCAGATTGGCAATGTGTGTTGGACTTAGCTGCAGCACCCGGTTCTAAAACCACGCAAATTGCCGCCTTAATGAACAATCAGGGCTTATTGGTTGCCAATGAATATTCCGCAAGTCGCGTTAAAGTGTTACATGCCAATGTGCTGCGCATGGGAGCGAGCCACTGCGCCCTAACCCACTTCGATGGCAGGGTATTTGGTGAATATCTGTATGAAAATTTTGACGCGGTATTAATTGATGCGCCCTGTGGCGGTGAAGGCACAGTCCGTAAAGATGCTGACGCCTTAAAATCTTGGTCGCTGGATGAGGTTATCGCCATTAGCGAAACCCAAAAAGCACTTATCGAATCAGCATTTTTGGCCTTAAAACCCGGTGGCAGCCTAGTTTACTCGACTTGCACACTCAATCGGCACGAAAACCAAGGCGTATGTGAATATTTGCAGCAGACTTATGGCGATGCAGTGCAATTTGAATCCTTAAGCCAACTGTTTGATGGTGCAGACAAAGCCACCACACCTGAAGGCTTTTTACACGTTTGGCCGCAGATTTACGACAGCGAAGGCTTTTTTGTCGCGAAGCTAACTAAAACCCGCTCGGTGCCTCGTATTCAGCCTGAACCTAAGCTACAAAAAAACTTCCCTTTTACCGAGGCGAGTCCTAAACAAGCAAAAGCCATTCAAGCGTATTTTGCCGATGATCTGGGTATCGAACTGCCCGATGAGCTTATCATGGTTCGCGACGACGAGTTTTGGCTCTTCCCGCGTGAATTTACTGACTTTATTGGCAAAATGCGCTTTCAGAGGATAGGGCTTAAACTTGCTGATCACAGTAAACATGGCTTCAAGGTCCGCCATGAGGCCGTAATTGCATTGGCAGATACCCAAGCCAACATTATCGAGATTAATGATGAACAGGCCAAAGAATACTTGATGGGACGAGATATTGCCCTCGATACCACCACAAAAGCCCAAGGCGAAATCATTGTCTGTTATGGTGGCGCTCCCTTAGGTATGGCCAAACATTTAGGCAACAAATTAAAAAACAACCTGCCCAGAGACTTAGTGAAAGATAAGGTCTTATTGTTACCACCGCAGGCATAATAGTTATAGTTCAGCGATTTTTTAGCTTTAAATAGCCTAAAAAAGGGAAAGGAGAAAGTGTCACTCGCACTAAACTCAACTACACTGATTCTATTGTAAAGCGCGCCATATGGCGCTTTCAGCTGTAGCGCACGGCTCTTTAACGAGCCATTCCCCTAGGCCCAAACAGCTAGACTCGTTTTGGGCCTTTTTTTATGGGCTTTTTATAGATTTAGCGGGTGGATAAGGTATCAACGTCCGATAAGACGCGCCGCATCCTTAAACAAGTTAAAGAAGTTTTCACTCGTATACTGTGCAAGCTCTTCGTAACGCTCTCCCCTAAGCTCTGCCACAAACTCCGCCACATCACGCACATAGGCGGGTTGATTTTCCTGCCCGCGATGTGGAATAGGCGCAAGATAAGGCGAATCGGTTTCCACCAGTAAGCGCTCTTTCGGCACTTTGCGGATCACGGTTCTTAACTCACCAGCATTCTTAAAGGTCACAATGCCTGAAACGGAAATATAAAAACCTAAGTCAATCGCCGCCTTGGCCATTTCCCAGTTTTCAGTAAAGCAGTGTAATACGCCACCAACCTTATCTGCCTGACCCGCTTTTAGCATATTGATGGTATCTTCACGGGCGTCACGGGTATGTACAATAAGCGGCTTATTAACTTCAAGGGCTAAAGCAATTTGCTGCTCAAAACACTGTTGTTGCAGGGCTTTGGTTTCATCGGCATAAAAATAATCTAGGCCTGTTTCACCAATCGCGATCACTTTAGGCTCCAGCGCAAAGCGGCGAATTTGCTCAACATCGAGGCCGTCTTTCACATCCAGCGGATGCACGCCCGAAGACAAAAACACCTGCCCGAAAGCAGCAACCTTGTCGCGCATCGATTCAAACCCTTGCTGGCGCACATTCACACAGAGCATATAGTCGACACCGCGCGCCTTAGCGTTAGCGAGGATAAGTTCTAAGGTTTGTTGATCAGGCGCCGCTTTAAGGCGATCGAGATGGCAATGTGAATCGATAAGCACAGCAATTTCCAAGCAGTGAAACAAAAGGTGTACAAGGATACTCAGCGATGGGATCGAGGTCAAATATCGCTAAGGTTTCACTTGGTACAAAATAACCTAAGATCTAGATAAAACACATCAAACTGCATTGTGAAATGCTTACAGGAATATTTGACTTGAAAAGGCGCGCTATTAACGCGTAAATTCGCCTTGTTATTAGGGCGTGTGACGTTTCAGGGTTATTTTTGCCGCAATTTGGCTCACCGTTTATGCAAGGCAAACCGTGCTGTGTAGTTATTCTACATAAACGGACGATAACGCAGCAGAAACGTCAGCCAAATGCTGCCCGAAGGGTTCGTCTGGCAAGCCATTGCGCTTACTTTCTGTCATAAGAGCCGCTCGTCATGTGAGTCGAATAACGACACATCATTCCTCGTTTCGCTAGCACAAGCTTGCCAGAACGAACAAAATTTAATATCTAAACGTCAACACGCCCTAGCACAAAGCGCAAGTTTGAAATTAAGTAATTGAAATTTTTGTGGTGTTGATTGCATTTATCCATCTCTTAACCCAAGTTGAGGTTAAATCGCTAAGTGTAGCCTGAGATAGCAGTGCTATGCGTTACAGTTACATAGTACAGGTTAAATCGCCTGAGGAAAGTTCACGGGATAACAGCTTTTCAATATGATGTTTGTGGCTGTCTGGCTCTGAAACTATCTTGATACCAATCCCTACAGGGCGACCACCTGACGCGCCCAAAGGGTTAATCCACACCACGACGCCTCGAAACTCGTTTGATGTTGTCGCTCCAGGTAACCGGTAAGCAATGGTTAAGGTCTCACCGAGATAATGTGTCTCACCCGTGGCAACAAACAGCCCTGCCGGCTTAATGAACGGCATATAGGCTCGATAAAGCTGATGTAAGGTATCAAAATTAACGACAAGATCGACCATGGTACGTTACTTATTTGTTATTTTTCTATATTCTAAAACATAACTTTGACACAAGCCCAAATAATTGACACTTGGCATGGCACTTAAGCTATGACACATTCCCATGACTTTCGCCGCCAAGTTCCCTATTTGCGCCTGAACATACGCATCTTGGTTGCCATTCTTCAATAAAATTTGTCTCAGAAGTAAGTATAAAACCTTAAGAGCATCAATAATTTGCTGTTCACTTATTATTAACAAGCTAGCACACAGATGGCCTGACGACAAACTTTGCGCCCAATCTTTGCGAAAACCTAATAAGGTTTGATAACGACTAGGGTGCGTGCCATCTGACTGCAAACTCTCTGCCAACTTTAATGGGCCGCCGACCACACTCAAGCACCAAGTCACATCCTCTTGGATCTGGCATTGCTGAATTAGCCAATTTTTGATCAAGGTCTTAGACGGAACCACAAAGGGAAGTCTTTGACAACGGCTGCTGATCGTGGCCATTAAACGTGCAGGCGTATCGGAATGTAACAACAATAAGGTGTCTTTACCCGGCTCTTCGAGTGTCTTAAGTAGCGCATTAGCAGATGCTGAGTTTAAGCGCTCGCTATGGTGGATAATGGCTACACGGCGGCCACTTTGCTGGGCGGTCGCACTTAAGCGGCTACAAAGCTCACGAATTTGATCGACTTTGATTTGATGACCATCGGCCTCGATTTGATAAAAATCGGGATGATTACCCGCATCAAATAACTGGCAGGACTTACAAAAACCGCATCCTCCCGTATGAGTGGGTTGTGAACACATGGCAGCGCGCGCCATGAACACACTCAAGAGTTCCCCACCATAGGCGGAATCGATACCCACTAACTGCGCATGGGGGACTTTTTGGGTTTGTAGCTGGGTTAAAAACGCCTGTCTTGGCACATCGAGCCAAGGCAGGCTTAACACATCAAATCCACTGTGCTCTACCATGCCATCGCCTGTAACACGGCCAGAATATCTTTATGCACTTCGGCCATCGTTTGGCTGGCATCAATCACTACGATACACTCATCTTCACTGGCAAGTTTGAGGTAAGTTGCGCGTGCCCGCTCAAAAAAATCAATGGCTTGTTGCTCAATTCTATCAAGTTCACCCCGCTTTGCCGCACGTTGCAGCCCAAGTTTAGGGTCAAGGTCAAGATAGAGTGTTAAATCGGGTTTAAACCCTTTTAGTGTTGCGTTACTTACGGCCTCCACTAAAGGCATTAAGCCGCGTCCACCGCCTTGATATGCAAGGGATGATAGATTGTGCCTATCTCCAAGTACCCAGTTTCCTTGGGCTAAAGCAGGTTTGATCACATTAGCAACCAGTTGCGCTCTGGCGGCATAGATAAGTAAACATTCGGACTCGTCACATAAGGGATCGCTTGGGTCGGCAATTTTCACTAAATCACGAATGCGCTCGGCCAGCGGCGTCCCGCCCGGCTCGCGGGTGCATACGGGTGCGAGCCCTGTGTGTTTTTCAATAAAATCACGAATAAGGGCAATCGCACTCGATTTGCCAGCGCCTTCCAGTCCTTCAACTACGATGAATTTGGCGGATGCTTGGGTCATTTTTTCTTTCTCTGATAAATATCCACGGCGCGGTTATGCTCTTCCAAGGTGGTTGAAAACACATGGGTGCCGTCGTTACGCGACACAAAATACAAATAACTGACCTTGGCAGGTTTAGACACCGCCTGCAATGAGGCCTTGCTCGGAGCCGCAATCGGCGTGGGTGGTAAACCGAAAATTCGGTAGGTATTAAACGGCGTATCTTCGACTAAATCCTTACGAGTGATATTGCCTTTAAATCTATCTCCCATACCGTAAATCACCGTGGGATCGGTTTGCAACTTCATCCCAAGATTCAGTCTATTGATAAAGACGCCAGCGATTTGATCGCGCTCAAAAGCTTGGCCGGTTTCCTTTTCAACAATCGAAGCCAAGATCAGCATCTGATAACGCGATTTTAGTGGTAAACCAGGCACTCGCTCCGCCCACGCTTTGGCGAGCTCCTGCTCCATCATTTTGTAACTTTGGGTAAGCAATTCCCTGGCATCACTGTCTGCGGTGTAGTGATAAGTATCAGGGAAAAACTTGCCTTCCGGTAACGCCGAATCATCCCCCTGATCCATCAATACGGCACTGAAAACCTCTGGGGTTAATTGTAAATGGGGCGCGTTTGCGAGTTGTTGTTCCCACTCCGCAATGGTTTTGCCTTCAACGAGGGTCACGCTAAAGATTTTCACCTTACCATTGACTAAGTCATTGAGTAGATCGGCAAGCGTCTGCGAAGGGGTCATCTCATAAAGACCAGTGCGGATCTTAGCCAGCTCAGGGCGTAATTTGAGCAGCCATTTGAGTTTCCATTTATCTTGGATCACGCCATCGGTTTCTAGCTGCTGTGCCAACTGGTGCACACTCGTACCACGGGCAATGGTTAATTCTTTGGCTTCGGTTAAGACTAGAGGCGTTTGACTGTAATCAATAATCGTACGGTAACCCCAATAACCAACTAAGCAAGCTAAGGTCAGCAAGGCCAATAAGGTAGAGCTTGCGATCAGAATGAGTTTTTTCATAGTGAGAGTGAAAGTGTTTGTCTAAGATCTTCGGTCAAAGGAGAAGGCTTGAAGCTGTGCGAATCGATCGCGAGTACATCTACTACGCCTAAGACACTGTTAGTGATAAATGCCGAGTCAAACTCCACTAAACGCTCGGCGCCAAACGGCAAACAATCGATATTCATCTGCCGTGCAAGTAAGGCTAACATAACTTGCTCGCGCATCACACCAGCAACGCCACAGCGTTCCAACGATGGGGTAATCACTTGATTGCCTTTGAAAAAAAAGATATTTGCCATAGAGGACTCAATCACCTTACCCATACAATCGAGTACAAGCCAATCATCATACCCCTGCGGTAAAGGGGCTGATTTAATCAGCACTTGCTCAAGGCGATTAAGGTGTTTTATCCCCGCCAATAAGGGTTGATGCCCCAATTGTACGGCAGAGGTTTTAAGACGAATACCCTGGTGCTGCCACGCAGCATAATGGACAGGAATGGGATGAACAGAAACGACTTCCGTGACATTAGCCTGCTCAGGAGGCGCATAGCCTCGGCCCCCAACCCCACGTGTAACCATCAATTTAATACAGTGCTGTGGATACTGCGCGGCGAGTGTATCGAGCTGCTCGGCAAGGGCTGAACTCATTTGCCAGTCAAACCCAAGCCTTGCTGCACCAGCCTCTAAACGTGCTTGGTGCTGCTGAAAAAATAAAATGCCACGCTTACTACTTCGCATCGTGGCAAAGAGGCCATCACCATAGGCAAGCCCCCTATCCGTTGGGGCAATGCTTGCGTGTAATACCCCATTAACCCAAATCAAGGGTATTAGTCCTGGCTGATACGGCTGGCAACCGCATCCTGCTGATCTTTATACTTGGCATTTTTGCGCTTGTTGTACGGACGCGCAACTGGGCCACTTAAACGTTCAAAGTTTAACGCACCAATTGTCATCCGTGGGCGCAGTGCTAAGGGCAACTTACCACTGTTATAAAACTCGAGCACAATTTTACCCTGCCAGCCCGGATCAATACGATGCGCGGTCACGTGTACCATCAAGCCTAAACGCGCCAGAGAGGAGCGGCCATCGAGCCAACCGACAATATCAGCAGGCAGCGTCACGCTCTCATAGGTCACGGCTAAGGCCAGCTCTCCAGGATGCAGGAAGAAGGCTTCGCCGTCGGGAATTTCGATGATTTCACTCATCACCCGATCCAGTGCAGCCTGGACTTCGCCACTTGGACCACTGAGATCGATAAAAGGCGCGGTATGATCTTTAAAGACGCGAAATTGCCCCCCTAATCGCACATCAACACTCACACCTGATATTGCATCGTTGTTTGGGCGAGGTTCAATCACAATTGTGCCGTTATCAAGGGCCTGTTCAATTTCGATATCGGTTAAGCGCATCTTGCCTTTTACTCCCTAAGTATTGGTCGTTATTTTGCCAGTAGATGTTGGATACGAGTCTTCAAAATATCGGTCGCGATACGGTTTTTGCCGCCGCGGGGCACGATAATATCAGCGTATTGTTTTGAAGGTTCAATAAATTGCAGGAACATAGGACGGACAGTTTTCTTGTACTGTGAAATCACCGATTCCATCGTACGGCCACGTTCTGCCACGTCGCGGGTTAAACGGCGCAGGAAACAAATGTCCAACGGTGTATCCATAAACACGCTGGCGTCCATCAATTCACGTAATTTAGGATCAGTTAACAGCAGGATGCCCTCTAAAATGATCACTTTTTTAGGGGTCATTTTCACGGTTTCGGCCATACGCGTATGTTCGGTATAGCTATAGCAAGGGATATCAACAGCTTCGCCAGACTTTAGCAACTGCAAGTGCGTGCATAGCAGCTGATGGTCTAACGCTTTGGGATGGTCGTAGTTTGTTAACACCCGCTCATCCATGGATAAATGACTCTGATCGCGATAGTACGCGTCTTCGTTAATTACCCCAATCTGATCTGTGCCTAAATCGCGGCGAAGTTCGTCAAAAATCGTCTTGGCAATTAAACTCTTGCCCGATGCTGACGCGCCAGCAATTGCAATAATGACACACTGCTGAGAATTCATACCCTTAAACCTTACTCGTCATCTGATACGCTAATAGAAACTGTTTTTTGGCTCTGTTTGAGGGCCAATTCGGCGCCCACTTTACGGGCGATTTCCCGGTAAAGCGCCGCGACCTCACTGTCGGGGTCGGCTACCACTGTCGGTGCACCGACATCCATGGCTTCACGGATATTGATATGCAGCGGCAAGGCGCCTAATAGTGGTACTTGGTAACGCTCAGCCATTTTACTGCCACCGTGCGTACCAAAGGGGTGCTCTTTATGACCACATTCTGGGCATAAATGGAAACTCATATTCTCAACGATCCCCAGCACTGGAATGTTCACTTTCTGGAACATAGTGATGCCTTTTTTGGCATCGGCCAGCGCGATATCCTGCGGAGTGGTGACAATCACCGCGCCGCTCACTGGCACTTTTTGCGACAGGGTTAATTGAATATCCCCAGTGCCCGGTGGCATATCGACGACTAAATAATCTAGCTCTGGCCATTGGGTTTCATTCAAGAGCTGCGCAAGCGCGCCCGCCGCCATCGGACCACGCCACACAGCCGCTTCATCACCACTTAACATAAACCCTATCGATTGGGCAGCAATGCCATGGGCACTGGCTGCGGTCATATGTTTGCCATCGGGGGAAACGGGTCTGAAATTGGGGATACCCAACATTAAGGGAACAGACGGGCCATAAATATCGGCATCTAAAATCCCGACCTGCGCGCCCTCAGCGGCCAGTGCTAAAGCAAGGTTAACCGCAGTGGTCGATTTACCCACACCGCCTTTACCGGATGCGACCGCAATCACTTGCTTCACATTGGCAATCGGTGCGATAGAGGCAATAGCCGAATACACCTTAGGTTGGAAATCGATTTCACATTCGACTTCATCGATAGCATCGAGTACAGCTAACTTGTTGGTCAGCGCCATTACAGTATCGCGATACTGGGTCATACAAGGATATGGATAGACTAAGCCAAGCTGTAACCGCTTACCTTCTATCGCTAATTTATTCACGCATCCTGCGCTCACTAACCCTTTAGCTAAATACGGGTCGATATATGCATCGAGAATGGCCAGAACTGGCCCGAGAAGATCGTCACTCAGACGATAATCAGTTTGAGTTGAAGACAAAAGCATTACCCCCACCAATAAATTTGCCCAAGTGTACCAGATAATGACAAAAACATTAGCGCAGTTTTAACCCAATTGACTCAGGTTTTGATGAAAATCATCCTGTAATCGGTTAGTATCTCAACCATTATTTTTGGCCCACCACGATATTTGAGACAAGATGGCAACTTCACAACGTAAAATTCTCGTGACCAGCGCACTTCCCTATGCGAACGGACCGATTCATTTAGGTCATATGCTGGAATACATCCAGACGGATATCTGGTCGCGTTATCAAAAGCTTCGTGGACATGAGTGCCACTATATTTGTGCCGATGACGCCCACGGCACACCGATCATGCTTAAAGCACAGCAATTAGGCATGGCGCCAGAAGAGATGATTGCTCAAGTCAACAAAGAGCATCAGCAGGATTTCGCCGATTTTAATATCGCCTTCGATAATTATCACAGCACCCACAGTGACGAAAACCGCGTGCTGGCAAGTGATATTTACTTAAAACTGCGCGCAAACGGCTATATCAAAAGCAAGAGCATTTCTCAGCTATTTGACCCTGAAAAGTCGATGTTCTTGCCGGACCGCTTCGTAAAAGGCACCTGCCCTAAGTGTAAATCGCCCGATCAATATGGCGATAACTGTGATGCCTGCGGCGCGACCTACAGCCCAACTGAGCTGATTAACCCAAAATCGGCCGTCTCTGGCGCGACGCCTGTGATGAAAGACACTGAGCACTTCTTCTTCGATCTCCCCGCCTTCGAAGACATGCTAAAAGAGTGGACTCGCTCCGGTGCACTGCAAACCGAAATGGCCAACAAACTCGACGAATGGTTTGAGCAAGGCCTGCAGCAGTGGGATATCACCCGTGACGCACCTTACTTTGGCTTTGAAATCCCTGATGCACCGGGCAAATACTTCTACGTGTGGTTAGATGCGCCTATCGGTTACATGGGTTCATTCAAAAATCTTTGTGACAAACGCCCTGAGCTAAGCTTCGATGAATTTTGGGCGAAGGATTCTAAAGCCGAGGTTTACCACTTTATCGGTAAGGACATTGTCTACTTCCACAGCCTGTTCTGGCCAGCAATGCTTTATGGATCGGGTTATCGCCAGCCAAACAGCGTTTACGCCCACGGCTATGTGACAGTCAATGGCGCTAAGATGTCTAAATCTAAGGGCACCTTTATTAAGGCTCGCACTTACTTAGATCACTTAGATCCTGAATACTTACGTTACTACTACGCGGCTAAACTCAGTAGCCGTATCGACGATTTAGACCTCAATCTTGAAGACTTCGCCCAGCGCGTAAACTCAGATCTGGTCGGTAAGCTAGTAAACTTAGCCTCGCGCACCGCAGGTTTTATCACTAAGCGCTTCGATGGCAAGCTCGCGAAGATTGCTGATACCACGCTAACTGAGGCGTTTTTAGCCAAGCAAGAGCAAATCGCTGAGTTTTATGAGACCCGTGAATACGGTAAAGCGATGCGTGAAATCATGGCACTAGCGGACATCGCCAATGGTTTTGTCGCCGATGCTGCGCCTTGGCAGTTAGTTAAGCAAGATGATCAGCAGGAAGCGGCCCACCAAGTATGTTCAATCGCCTTGAACCTGTTCCGCATTTTGGTGACTTACTTAAAGCCTGTATTGCCACGCTTAGCACAAGACGTTGAAGCCTTCTTCCAGCAAACCCTAACTTGGGATGCCTTGAGCCAAGATATGGCCGGCCACGAAATTGCGCCATTCAAAGCCATGATGCAACGTGTTGAGTTAGACAAAGTTGAAGCTATGGTGGCCGACTCTAAGGAAAACCTGCAAGCCACAACTGAGCCGGAAGCACCTAAAGGCCCATTAGCGACCGATCCGATTAGCGACACGATCAACTATGAAGATTTCGCTAAAATCGATCTGCGAATTGCGCGTATCGTCAAAGCTGAGCATGTGGCCGAAGCCGACAAACTGTTAAAACTGCAACTCGATATCGGCGGCGAAACCCGTCAGGTATTTGCGGGGATCAAATCGGCCTACTCGCCTGAAGATCTCGAAGGCAAGCTAACCGTAATGGTCGCCAACCTTGCACCGCGCAAAATGCGTTTTGGCATGTCAGAAGGCATGGTACTAGCCGCAGGCCCTGGTGGTAGCGATTTGTGGATTTTAGAACCCCATGAAGGTGCACAACCTGGTATGCGGGTGAAGTAATCACCGCAAAATCTAAATAAGGCCGCATTGATGCGGCCTTATTTATTGGTATACACATCCCTTTGCGCTTAATCAGGGAGCGTAACCTGAGGTAGCCTCGACAAGTGACTGACAGTGCGACACTATCGCGGCTATGGCTAAGCAATAACACACGGTGAAATCATCAAGGAGACGTTATGGGCAATATCATTGAGCAGTTGTTGTTTTCTGCCTCGATAACCGGCCCCATCTGTTTAATGTTAGCCCTAGGCGTCTTGCTTAAACGCACTCAAGTAATTGACGAGCACTTTATTGATGTCGCCTCCAAACTGGTTTTTAATGTCACACTGCCTGCGTTGTTGTTTTTAAGCATTATTAATTCCCACCATGATCTTGCCGCCAGTGCACCGTTAATAGGCTATGGTCTATTGGCTAATCTGCTGTTTTTTATGCTTTACACCTACGCGACAAAACGACTGTTCCCTGCGCCAAGGGATCAAGGCGTTATTATCCAAGGGGGATTTAGGGCCAATACAGCCATTATCGGCTTAGCCTATGTGTCTAATGCCTATGGCGAATCGGGCGTTGCCTTAGCCGCAGTTTATGTGGCGTCTATGACGCTGCTCTATAATATTCAAGCCGTGATTTGCTTAAGTTCTAAGGGTGAGGAATCAAGCCGCCACGCTTTTACGGTGATCATAAAAACCATCACAAAAAATCCGCTGATCATTGCCATTATCCTTGGCATGCTGTTTTATCTGCTGGCGATCCCCGTACCTAAAATGGTCCTCGATGCCGGACAATACTTTGCCAATATGACGCTCCCATTAGCACTGCTCTGCACCGGCGGCTCACTCGATATTGGCTCGCTTAAGCATGAAAAGTATTCAACTTGGTTTTCGACCGCCTTAAAACTTATCTTTGCTCCACTGTTTATCACCTTAGGCGCCTTGATACTTGGCTATCGTGGGGTCGAACTCGCCTTAGTCTTTTTAATGAGTGCGGCGCCTACAGCGGCTGCCAGTTACGTGATGGCGCGGACCATGGGAGGAAACGCCACGCTTGCAGCCAATATTATCGCCTTGACCACCGTTTGCTCACTGTTCACTTGCACCTTAGGTATTTTTATCCTGACAATTTATGGATTAATCTAAGGCGGGTAAAAATGAGGAGGACTGAGCCCACCTTGAGCCTCGTTGTTCTCGAAAGAATTGACTTGTTAAAAAACCTTGCCTGATCCAGCAAGACCCTGTGGTCATGCAACCTGAAAATAACAGGGCTAGGATTACATCAAAACATAAAGGCGAGCTTAGCTCGCCTTTACTGATGAGTTTTATTGAGGATAACGCACCGTTTGAGTCGAACTCTATGTACTAAACAAGGCGTGTCACACAGGGTTAGTGATATCCACAAAATGGTGCACTAAATTAAATTCGCGAGCGAGATGTCGTCCTAGCGCCTCAATACCAAAACGCTCAGTGGCATGGTGACCCGCGCCGTAATAATGTATCCCCTGCTCCACCGCGCTGTGGAAGGTACGCTCTGACACTTCACCGCTGATAAACGCATCCACACCAAGGCTTGCTGCAACATCGATATAATCCTGCGCACCGCCAGTACACCAAGCTAAGTATTGGATTTCATCTGAACTTTCACCAATATGCAATGGGTCTCTGCCAAGCACATCAGCTAACATCGCTGCAAACTCGCTGGCACTCATCGGCAAATCAAGCTTTCCTCGCCACACTAATCCTTGCGCCACATCTTCTACTGCTTCGGCATCTAAAATGCCCAGTTTACGGCCTAAGGTCGCATTGTTGCCTAACATTGGGTGGGCATCTAAAGGTAAGTGATAACCAAAAAGATTGATATCGTGGGCGAGCAGCGCTTTGATCCGCCGCTGCTTCATGCCGGTGATCACTTCAGGCTCACTCTTCCAAAAGAACCCATGGTGCACCAAAATTGCATCCGCTTTCAGGCGAATCGCTTCATCAATTAATGCTTGGCAGGCGGTGACCCCTGTCACTATGGTGCGGATCTCAGCCTTGCCTTCAACCTGCAACCCATTGGGGGCGTAATCTTTGAAAGCCGATACTCGCAAAAAATCGGCTAAATATTGGGTTAGTTCTGTCCGTGTCATTCCATCACCGTTTAACGTCTTACTTTGTTGATTCTTTTGGCAGTTAGGTTTGATTACATCGCTAAATCAATGCGCACACCACCTTGCAAGTACACTACCCGTACCCTATCTCCCGCATTAAATATCATGCCGGGATCATAATCTTGGATCACCATGACTTGACTGCCATCTTCCTGCGTGATCATCAACTCCACCAGTTTGAGTGTTTGAACCGTCGTACCACTACCGTAACGATTGCCAACGCCCGCACCAATTAAGGCGCCCAATACTGTCGCGATATCTTGGCCTGAGCCACCACCGAACTGATGGCCGATAACACCACCAGCCAAGGCACCACCAAAAGTTTTCCAGCCTTGATTTCGGTCTTCAATCAATTGTGTTTCGGTGATATTTCGCACTGAATTAATATCTCCATAAAGCACTTTCTCAACTGGTACGGCCTGATTGCGATCGTACCCCGCCTGTACTGGAGATATCACAAAAGCACAAATCAACATAAAGCTTGCTAGTGTAGGTTTCCACATATCCGAATTTCCGCTAACTTAATAGAAGGGTTTATTACTGAATCATACGCAATTGTGAAGTCACTGTCTTTTCTGAATCACGAGTTTGAAGCTTTTCCTTCACCCGAACTCGCCTTAACCGATCCTAACGGCTTACTGGCGATAGGAGGTGACCTACGCCCAGAGCGTTTATTGACCGCTTATTATCATGGGATTTTTCCTTGGTTTAACGCAGAAGATCCTATTTTGTGGTGGTCACCCGATCCCCGCGCCATTTTCATTCCTGGGCAAGTTAATATCAGTACCAGCCTACGTAAATATATAAAAAAACAGCCTTGGCGCTTTACGATTAATCATGCCTTTACCGACGTGATGGTGGGTTGTGCACAGCCAAGGCCTAAACAAGCAGGAACTTGGATAACCCATGAAATACAAATGGCTTACCGCGAGCTGCACCATAATGGTCATGCCCATTCCGTCGAAGTCTGGCACGGCGAGCGTTTAATTGGCGGTCTTTATGGCATTGCCATCGGCCAAGTATTTTGTGGCGAATCCATGTTCCACCGCAAAACCAATGCTTCTAAAGCCGCTATGGCTGTTTTACAACAACATTTAATCAAGATGAACTTTAAACTTATCGATGCACAAGTAATGAATCCCCACCTCGAAAGCCTAGGTGCCAAGGCGCTTAAGCGTGTTGATTTTATTCAGCTTTTAACCCAATTTAGGGATGAAGTAGTCATCCCAGCGGCTTGGATACCGAGCGAGGTCTCCCTTGAACTCTAACGCCAATAACACCCCGATCGCTATCGGGATCAGCCAAGTGTTCCCCTGCAGTTACCTCGATGGACAGCAAGAACAATTATTAGTGATCCAAGAAGATACACTCGACCCCATTTTATTTGAACGCCTATTAGCCATCGGCTTTCGGCGCAGTGGAAGTGCCATTTATAAACCCCGCTGCCCTCGTTGCAGCGCCTGTCAACCAATTAGAGTCCCCATCCAAGAATTTATGCCTTCGAAACGGCAAAAACGCACCTTAGCCCATAACCGCGATTTAACTTGGCGTATCAC
Source organism: Shewanella cutis (assembly GCF_022410515.1). Taxonomy (GTDB): domain Bacteria; phylum Pseudomonadota; class Gammaproteobacteria; order Enterobacterales; family Shewanellaceae; genus Shewanella; species Shewanella cutis. Next base: position 302,753 of record NZ_JACSDI010000002.1, read on the forward strand.
CACTGAACATACCGAAACACAATATGCTTTATATGATAAATACATTCGCGAGCGGCACTTTGATGGCCCCATGTATCCGCCGAGCAAAGCCCAATATGAGCAATTTTTATTCTGCCATTGGCTGCCACCCACGTTTATTGAAGTCTATGATGGTAATCGACTTGTAGCTGTTGCTGTTACCGACACTCTGCCAAATAGCCTTTCGGCCATTTACAGTTATTTTGACCCCGATGAAGAACGACGTTCCCTAGGTGTTTTGTTGATCTTACTCCAGTGCAGATTGGCGAAATTACAGGGTAAAGCATTCCTTTATCTCGGATATCAAATAGATGCCAATCGCAAAATGTCTTACAAGCGCTTATACCGCCCTTACCAGATTTTAACTCCTCAAGGCTGGGATTATTCCCAAGTTTGCTAGGTAGTTCCCCTTTACAGCAAGATGAATTTGCGGCATGATACGCCGGTTTTTTATATTCGAAAGCTAATGGGATAAACAATTAATGGCGAAAGAAGATAACATTGAAATGCAAGGCACTATCCTTGAAACCTTGCCAAACACAATGTTTCGCGTAGAGCTTGAAAATGGTCATGTGGTGATAGCCCACATTTCTGGCAAAATGCGCAAAAACTACATCCGGATCCTAACTGGTGACAAAGTCACAGTTCAGCTGACCCCTTATGATCTGACCAAAGGTCGTATTGTCTTCCGCGCACGCTAATATTCCCCTTTAGTTGAAAAACCCGGCAAGGCCGGGTTTTTTTGTTGGCGAAAGAGAAAAAATGGCTGCAATTGCGGCCATTTTTATTGGGTTTTCGCGAGAGATTAAGCCTTAGTGGTACTTTTCTCGTGGCGTTCGGTGTGGATCACGATTTCACCGTCTTTGGCATCAACATGAGCAACACCGCCATGTTCCAGTTCACCGAAGAGAATAGCATCCGCTAATGGACGTTTAATAAGCTCTGTCACCACGCGGGCCATTGGCCGTGCGCCCATGCTCTTATCATAGCCTTTCTCGGCGAGTAGGGTTCTGGCCTCATCACTGACTTCAAGTAACACATGTTTCGCATCAAGTTGTGCTTGTAATTCCACCAAGAATTTATCCACCACTTTGGCAATGATGGTCATATCTAAATGGTTGAACCAAATGATGGAATCTAAGCGGTTGCGAAACTCTGGCGAGAATACCCGATTGATTTCCGATAAGGCATCTTGGGTATGATCCTGCTGAGTAAAGCCAATAGACTTACGGATCGTTTCCTGAACCCCTGCGTTTGTTGTCATCACTAAGGTGACATGCCTAAAATCCGCCTTGCGACCGTTGTTATCGGTTAAGGTGCCATGATCCATGACTTGCAGTAACAGGTTGTAGACATCGGGGTGAGCCTTTTCGATTTCATCGAGCAACACCACGCAATGGGGATTTTTAATTACAGCATCGGTGAGTAAACCACCTTGGTCGTATCCTACGTATCCAGGAGGAGCCCCAATCAAACGAGAAACCGTATGACTTTCCATGTACTCCGACATATCGAAACGCACCAGCTTCATTCCTAGGCAACTAGCTAACTGATTGGTCACTTCTGTCTTACCTACCCCAGTTGGGCCTGCAAACAAAAAACTACCAACAGGTTTTTTATCTGTACCTAAACCACTGCGCGATAATCGAATCGCCGAGCTTAAGGATTCAATCGCCTTGTCTTGACCAAAGACCACCATCTTCAGATTGCGCTCAAGGTTACGCAGTAAATCTTTGTCGCTGGCGGAGACTGATTTTTCAGGGATCCGAGCAATCTTCGCTACTATGGTTTCAATCTCGGCCTGACCTATGGTCTTTTTGCGCTTGCTCTGTGGCAACATAGCCATGCGCGCACCCGCCTCATCGATCACATCGATGGCTTTATCGGGTAAATGCCGGTCATTAATGTGTTTTGCCGACAACTCTGCCGCGCTGTTAATCGCCGCTTGGGTGTAACGCACGCCATGATATTCTTCGTATTTAGACTTTAAACCCATCAGAATTTTAGTGGTTTCAGCCACTGAAGGTTCATTAATATCGACCTTTTGGAAACGGCGCGCCAGTGCACGATCTTTCTCAAAAATACTCTGATATTCTTGGAACGTGGTTGAGCCCATGCAACGCAAATTACCGCTTGATAATAACGGCTTTAGCAGGTTAGAGGCATCCATCACCCCACCCGATGCGGCGCCTGCACCAATAATGGTATGAATTTCATCGATAAATAAAATGGCGTGTTTATCGGCGCTGAGTTCCTTAAGCAGACTCTTGAAACGTTTTTCAAAATCGCCACGGTATTTGGTGCCTGCGAGCAAGGAGCCTAAATCGAGGGAATACACTGTCGCCTGCGCCATCACTTCTGGCACTTGATGATTAACGATTCGATAGGCCAAACCTTCAGCAATCGCAGTTTTACCCACGCCCGCTTCACCCACCAACAATGGATTATTTTTACGGCGACGACATAAAGTTTGGATGGCGCGTTCGATTTCTTGATCACGACCAATCAGCGGATCTATCACCCCTTGTTTTGCAAGTTGGTTTAAATTACTGGCAAACTGCGACAACATGCTGCGTTCTTCGTTCGCTTCGGTTTGATCTTCGATGCGTTCTTGGTCTTGATGGGCGTCGCTGTCCTCATTTTTTGAAAAACCATGGGAAATATAATTCACCACATCTAAACGGCTGATATCGCTGCGACGCAGCAGATAAACAGCTTGGGATTCCTGCTCACTAAAAATGGCCACCAGCACATTAGCACCAGTGACTTCATTGCGGCCCGAGGACTGCACATGGAAAACGGCGCGTTGCAGTACCCGCTGAAACCCGAGCGTTGGTTGGGTTTCTTTATCATCATCCATATCCGCAATGATTGGGGTGGTTTGTTGGATAAAGCTTGCTACTTCATCTCTCAGTTTATCTAAATTCGCTCCACAGGCGATTAGCGCGTCTTGAGCCGCAGGGTTGTCTATCAGAGCCAATAACAGATGTTCAACCGTCATATACTCGTGACGTGCCTCTCTGGCTTGCTGAAACGCCAGATTTAAGGTGACTTCCAGATCTTTGTTCAGCATAAGCACCCCCAAAATTAACAACTGACAACAGAGTAAGCGCGGTTAAGCCTTCTCTAACGAACACAGTAACGGATGTTGGTTTTGTCTTGCAAATTGATTTACTTGTATCACCTTAGTTTCTGCGATGCCGAATGGAAAAATACCGCAGATCCCCTTTCCTTGGTGATGAATCGTCAACATGATATCGGTGGCTTCCTGCTCATTCTTGCGAAAGAAGATTTGCAGTACTTCAATCACAAAATCCATTGGCGTGTAATCGTCATTATTGAGGATCACCTTATACATCGAAGGTGGCATTAACTCTGATTCCACACGTTCTTCAACGTGCTCTATGTTTCCTGTCTTACCCATTTTTTAATACTAGCCTCTCGTGTTGTCCTCTTCCAATTGCTATCTTCAAATTAATCAGTTGTTACCTCTTTGTTAATTTTAGCTTGACTTCCGCTTTTACTCCTTACATTCTGTAGCTCAGACGGTGAAACACTCCCGTCTATACAGGTTTTACTATCTTACTGGTAAGTAGACAACAGAAGGAAGTGGAAGTATGGCAAGCGGAACTGTTAAATGGTTCAACAACGCCAAAGGATTCGGGTTTATTTGCCCTGATCAAGGTGGCGAGGACGTTTTTGCACACTATTCTACCATTGAAATGGAAGGCTATAGAACTCTAAAAGCAGGCCAACCGGTTCAATTTGAAGTAGAACAAGGTCCAAAAGGAATGCATGCTTCAGCCATTTCACCAACAAAATAATGTATGGTGAGGCCAATGATCTAAAAGGCAGGGATTAATCCCTGCCTTTTTAATTTGAGTAGAATAACTACACGTCATGTCTCATTTTGTGAGCATAGGTGTACCGGAGCGAATACATTTTCATCTCGAAACGTTAACTCGCTCTGGTTAATTTACAACTTACTCCTAAATTTAGTGCAGTAAAAAGGCCTGCAATGCAGGCCTTTACAAGTATCAATGCTGCTTAAGCAAGTAATAGCTTGTTCAGTGTCTCGCTTGGGCGCATGGCTTTTTCAGCTTTTGCGGCGTCTAAACGATAGTAACCGCCTAAATCCACTGGTGCACCTTGCGCATTGTTGAGTTCAGCCACAATCACTTGCTCATTGGCGCTTAAAGCGTGCGCTAATGGAATAAAGTGAGCTTGTAACTGCTCGTCTTTGGTTTGAGCGGCTAATGCTTGTGCCCAGTACATCGCCAGATAGAAATGGCTACCACGATTATCCAATTCACCGACTCTTCTTGATGGCGACTTGTTGCTATCTAAGAACTGACCAATAGCTTGATCTAAGGTATCTGCCAGTACTTGCGCTTTAGGGTTACCCACTGTTTGGCTTAAATGCTCTAAAGAGGCGGCTAATGCCAAGAATTCACCGAGTGAATCCCAACGTAAGTGACCTTCTTTTTCAACCTGTTGTACGTGTTTAGGCGCACTGCCACCCGCACCCGTTTCGAACAGACCGCCACCATTCATTAATGGCACAATAGATAACATTTTGGCACTGGTACCCAGCTCAAGGATTGGGAACAAGTCAGTCAAATAGTCACGCAGTACGTTACCAGTAACTGAAATGGTGTCTTTACCTTCTTTGATGCGCGCTAAAGAGAAACGTGTTGCTTCTTCTGGCGACATAATGCTGATGTCTAAACCGCTGGTATCATGCTCAGGCAGATATTGCTTCACTTTAACAATCAATTGCGCATCGTGGGCACGATTTGCATCTAACCAGAATACTGCTGGAGTATTGCTTAAACGTGCGCGGCGAACGGCAAGTTTGACCCAGTCACGGATAGGCGCGTCTTTAACTTGGCACATTCTCCAAATATCGCCCGCTTCAACGTTGTGGCTCATTAACACTTTGCCACTGGCATCAATCACGTTAACTACGCCATCGGCTGGAATTTCGAAGGTTTTATCGTGGCTACCGTATTCTTCGGCTTTTTGCGCCATCAGACCTACGTTTGGCACACTGCCCATAGTGCTTGGATCAAAGGCACCGTGCTCTTTACAGAACGCGATGGTTTCTTGATACACACCTGCGTAGCAACGGTCTGGGATCAGCGCTTTAGTATCGTGCAACTTGCCATCTGGACCCCACATTTGGCCAGATGAACGAATAGCCGCTGGCATAGAAGCATCGATAATAATGTCGCTTGGGACGTGTAAGTTGGTGATGCCTTTGTCAGAATCCACCATCGCCAGCGCAGGACGCTCAGCGTAGACCGCCGCGATATCGGCTTCAATTTGGCTACGTACATCGGCAGGTAAGCTGGCGATTTTCGCATATACATCGCCAAAACCGTTGTTCACATCAACGCCTAATTCAGCAAATAATGCTGCATGTTTATCAAATACCGGTTTGAAGAACACTTTCACGGCATGGCCAAACATGATGGGATCGGATACTTTCATCATGGTGGCTTTAAGGTGCAGCGATAACAACACGTTTTCAGCCTTGGCATTGGCAATTTCACGCTCAAAGAAGCTGACTAAGGCTTTTTTGCTCATCACTGACGCATCGATGATTTCACCCGCGAGCAGTTTCAGACCTGATTTAAGGACGACTTCTTGACCGTCTTTTTGTGCCAGAACGATGTTAACCGTGTCTGCGTTAGCCAAAGTCACTGACTGCTCGCTACCGTAAAAATCACCTTCGCTCATATGAGCAACGTGTGACTTAGAGTCTTTCACCCATTTACCCATAGAGTGTGGGTTCTTTTTCGCGAAGTTTTTCACTGATAGCGGCGCGCGGCGATCAGAGTTACCTTCACGCAGGACTGGGTTTACCGCACTGCCCTTGATCTTGTCGTAACGCGCTTTAATTGACTTTTCTTCGTCAGTTTTTGGCTCGTCAGGATAGTTTGGAATGTCATAACCTTTCTGTTGCAGCTCTAAAATACAAGCTTTTAACTGTGGGATTGACGCACTGATATTAGGCAGCTTGATGATATTAGCTTCTGGTTGATTCGCTAGATCGCCAAGCTCAGCTAAGTGATCGCCAATCTTTTGCGCGTCAGTCAGTTTTTCTGGGAAGTTAGCAATCACACGGCCTGATAAAGAAATGTCACGGGTTTCAACCGCCACACCCGCCACATTGGTAAAGGTCTTGATGATAGGTAACAGAGAAAGCGTTGCCAGTGCTGGCGCTTCATCGGTTTCGGTATAAATAATTGTTGGTGAGTTATCTTTCATGTTACATCCTACATTATTGTAAAATTTAGTATTTTTATAATAATTTTATATCATGACGAACAAACATTGGCACGAAGGAATTCTCTATCGAGGCAATCGTAAACGCCCCTATAAACCTATAAACCCGCTGCAACATCCTCTTTGCGTTCGCCAACGTGGGTAAATCGACTCATTAATACCTAACAAACATTTAGGCGTAGATCACATTTTCAGGCCGACATCATAGAGCATTCACAATAATATTCAAATTCCACTAACGGCGAATGCCAAGTACACTGTGTGCAGATAAATAACACGTCTTCTTTCTGACGTCTGCTAACGGATAGGTTCAGTCGCATATCATCGGCGACGACGTAAAATGACTAGACTGTCTTAAGCGACTATTCGCCACGGTATGAACAACAATTAGTTACAGCATGAACAAAAATAACCCGCTAACATCTCAAGCAACGCCTCGCACTCGCGGCCAGAACGCATCCACCACGCACCCGCAGCATAGGGCAGATAACCGCAGTAAAGGAAATAAACCAAGCTCCTTCGCCAAATCTGCCAAGGTAAGTTCGCTGCGCGATACAGGGTCACAACAGAATAGTGCCAAAACACGACTTCAAAAATACTCATCGGCCTCACGCGTCAAGCCTCAAGCTGCGCCTATCATCGTCTTATTTAACAAGCCCTTCGATGTTCTGTGTCAATTTACCGATGAGCAAGGCCGTAAAACCTTAAAGGATTACATCCCTATTCCGGGAGTGTACGCCGCAGGACGATTGGATCGCGACAGTGAAGGCTTGCTACTCCTCACCAACGATGGTCAACTTCAGGCCAAACTGACTGAGCCGAAAAAGAAAACCTTTAAAACCTATTGGGTGCAAGTCGAGGGAGAACCTACGGATGCGGATTTAGCAAAATTGCGCCAAGGGGTTGAATTAAAAGATGGTATGACACTCCCCGCTAAGGTCAGCATCATGGCGACGCCGAATGTGTGGCCGCGTAATCCACCAATCCGTGAGCGAAAAAACATCCCAACCACTTGGCTGGAAATTCAAATCCACGAAGGACGCAATCGCCAAGTTCGGCGGATGACGGCCCATATTGGTTTTCCGACCTTAAGACTTATTCGCTATAAAATAGGCCAATGGAGTCTAGATGATTTAGCGACAGGTGAGCATAAATGCATACTGGTGGCTCAAAAGACCGAATAGTCTTGCGCCAACAAGCAATCCAATATCCTAATCAAGTCACTCAAAGGTAATCACTGTGACAGTAAAAGCAAGATATAAACCCAATGTAACAGTTGCTTGTATTATCCATGCCCCTACCGAGGATAAGTATCTATTATTGGAAGAGTGGATTGATGGTGAGCAGCGTTTTAATCAACCAGCAGGACATTTGGAAGCGAATGAAAGTCTTATCCAAGCCTGTGAGCGCGAAGTCCTTGAGGAAACAGGCCTTCAACTCAAGCCACAGGGATTGGTCGGGATTTATCAATTTAGCGCCAATCAGGACCTCGCATTTGTGCGTTTTACCTTTTTGGTGCAAGTAGATACGCTACTCACACCTAAGCCACAGGATGCGGATATTTATGCCGCCCATTGGTTGAGCTTTGAGCAGATCGCAGCTAAAGCTCATCAACTGCGCAGTCCATTAGTGCTCGATTGCCTCAACGATTACCGCAAACAGTTGCAACAAGGGCAAATTCATTCGCTCGAATTACTCAATAGTCAGCGTCTGTAGGGATGTCAAAGATAGCCCCAAGCAACAAGGCGTGATAGAATACGCCCCCGCGTAAATGCGCGATTCGATAAGGCATTTAACTGCGCTTTTGGGTTAAAAATTTGGGGTATTTTTGCATCATACATCTGGTACTTAATGATGTTGGGCTGATGTAACTCAGATGCTAAACGAATCACCGATAAGCCTGCCCTAACTACGCAGCTAAATAAACGCAGATTTAAAAGTGAGTCATGCGCGAATGACGATGGTTCAAGCCACGACTCGCTAACACATATACTCAATGGTTTTTAGGATCTATGACATCAATCGAACCCACTCATACAGGAAAAAAAGTCATTGTCGGCATGTCCGGCGGTGTTGATTCATCCGTTTCAGCCTATTTGCTTATGCAGCAAGGCTATCAGGTTGAAGGCCTTTTCATGAAGAACTGGGAAGAAGATGACAACGACGAGTATTGCGCGGCCGCTGAAGATTTAAAGGATGCTCAAGCCGTGTGCGATAAGCTTGGGATCAAACTGCACACGGTCAACTTTGCCGCCGAATATTGGGACAATGTATTTGAGTATTTCCTTGCCGAATACAAAGCGGGGCGTACCCCAAATCCCGATATCATGTGCAACAAAGAAATCAAATTTAAGGCTTTTTTAGAGTTTGCCGACGATATTCTCGATGCCGACTACATCGCCATGGGTCACTATGTGCGCCGCCGCGATAATGCCGATGGCACGACGCAAATGCTGCGCGGTGTCGACAACAATAAAGATCAAAGCTACTTCCTATACACCTTAAGCCATGAACAAGTGGCGCGCAGTCTGTTTCCGGTGGGTGAACTCGAAAAACACGAAGTGCGTGAGATCGCCAAACAAATGGGATTAATTACCCATGATAAGAAAGACAGCACCGGTATTTGCTTTATCGGTGAGCGAAAATTTACTGAATTTTTAGGTAATTACCTACCCGCACAGCCCGGCAATATTGAAACCGCCGAAGGTGAAGTGATTGGCACGCACCAAGGTTTGATGTACCACACCTTAGGCCAACGTAAAGGTCTGGGGATTGGCGGCATGAAAAATAGCAACGACGACCCATGGTACGTGGTGGATAAAGATCTCAAACGTAACGTGCTTGTTGTTGGCCAAGGTGGCCACCACCCGCGCTTGATGTCCAATGGCATGTTAGTCAATCAACTGCACTGGGTCGATCGTAAAGGCCCTATCAATGGCAGCCAGATTGTGGTGAAAACCCGTTATCGTCAGCAGGATATCCCCTGCACCCTCACCTATCTTGATGAGAATACGCTCAAAGTCGTGTTTGATGAGCCCGTTGCTGCTGTAACGCCCGGGCAGTCAGCCGTCTTTTACGATGGCGAAGTATGCCTCGGTGGCGGGATTATCGATCAACTGATCCGAGGATAAACCGTGAACGAACAGCTCCATAATCGCACAATGGCCTTTGCAGGAATACTGCAGGCCATTACGCAAGTTCAGTATTTAGCCCGTCACGGTGAAAGTGACACCGATGAGCTGGCAGCCAGTTTACACACCATTTTAGTGACCGATCCTGAAACCCCCGCCGATGTCTACCAAGATAAGGTTGCCCTGTACAAGGGCTATCAGTTGGTTTTAAACCAACTGGGGGATAGCAGTCAAAAAGATGTGGAAATTACCCGTTATTTGGTGGGCATTTTAGCCCTTGAACGTAAACTTGCGCGTTCAAACAGTGGCTTATCCATGCTTGCCGAGCGCATTAATCAGGTGAATCGTCAGTTACATCATTTTGCGATCACTGACGAACAAGTGATTGCCAATCTGGCCAGTATTTATAGCGATATTATCAGTAATCTTGGACCTAAGATTCAGATCTCAGGCAATCCGCTGTGCTTACAACGTCCAATAGTGCAACAAAAAATTCGCGCCTTGCTGCTCGCAGCCATGCGCAGCGCAGTGTTATGGCGACAACTGGGCGGCAAACGTCGACACTTAGTCTTTGCCCGCAAAGCCATCTTAGACACAGCGAAGAAAAGTCTTACCCTATAATAAAATAAGTTTTCATCAAGGAGCTTCACATGGATCTTTCCGCACTAACTGCTATCTCTCCGGTAGACGGCCGTTACGGTAGTAAAACAGCGTCATTGCGAGGGATTTTCAGCGAGTTCGGTCTTACTAAGTACCGTGTTCAAGTTGAAATCAACTGGTTAAAGTTACTCGCCGATTGCCCTGAAATCACTGAAGTGCCGCCATTAAGCGAGTCAGCGATCGCGCTTCTCGATGCCATTAAAGACAATTTCAGTGAGCAAGATGCACTACGCGTGAAAGCCATTGAAAGCACCACCAACCACGACGTAAAAGCGGTTGAATACTTCATCAAAGAAAAAATCGCAGACAACGCGGAACTCGCCGCTGTCGGTGAATTTGTTCACTTCGCCTGTACTTCTGAAGATATCAACAACCTAAGCCATGGCTTAATGTTAACTGAAGCCCGCGAGCAAGTGGTACTGCCTTATTGCAATGAACTGCTTAGCGCCATCAAAAAACTAGCCGTTGAATACCGCTCAGTACCTTTGATGTCACGTACCCACGGTCAGCCAGCCTCGCCTTCTACCTTAGGTAAAGAGATGGCTAACGTAGCAGTGCGTTTGGAGCGCCAAATCAAGCAAATCGCAGCCGTTGAAATCATGGGGAAAATTAACGGCGCCGTGGGTAACTACAACGCGCACATATCAGCATACCCAGAAGTGAACTGGCATGCACTGTCTGAACGTTTTGTGACGAGCTTAGGCCTGCACTGGAACGCATATACTACTCAAATCGAACCGCATGATTACATTGCTGAGCTCTTCGATGCGATTGCGCGTTTCAACACTATTCTGCTCGATTTCGACCGTGATGTTTGGGGTTATATTGCCTTAGGCCACTTTAAGCAACGTACCATTGCCGGTGAAATTGGCTCATCAACCATGCCACACAAAGTGAACCCTATCGACTTTGAAAACTCAGAGGGCAACTTAGGTATTGCCAATGCGCTGATGCAACATTTAGCCGCTAAACTGCCCGTTTCAAGATGGCAACGCGACTTAACCGATTCTACTGTACTGCGTAACTTAGGCGTGGGTATTGCCCACTCGTTGATCGCCTACCAAGCCACCTTGAAAGGTATTAGCAAGTTACAGGTGAATGAAGAACATTTACGTGCCGAACTCGACCAAAACTGGGAAGTCTTAGCCGAGCCAGTACAAACCGTTATGCGCCGCTATGGCATTGAAAAGCCATACGAGAAGTTAAAAGAATTAACTCGCGGTAAGCGCATCGATGCCCAGCAATTAGCGGTATTTATCGACGGTTTAGCCCTGCCAGAAGACGTGAAGGCTGAGCTGAAGAAGATGACGCCAGCCAACTATATTGGCCGTGCAAAAGCATTCGTTGACGAACTTAACTAAAGTTCAGTTTACGGCTAACGCTTCGTTTAACGCTAAGCTGACATGCTTAGCTTATTATCTAGCCACAAATAAGGATTAAGGCGGTTACATTCGATGTAGTCGCCTTTTTTGACACTATGTATAAACTCAATCTCGATATTGCCCAGTTCCTCAAGGATTACTGGCAACAAAAACCTGTGGTCATCAAAGGCGCTTTTCCTCACTTTGAAGATCCAATCAGTGCCGATGAGCTGGCCGGCCTTGCCTGCGAAGAAGAAATCACTTCGCGCATCGTCGTTACCCAAAAAGATAACTGGGAAGTGATCCAAGGCCCCTTTGAGGATTACGACAATTACGGTGAAACCCACTGGCAATTATTGGTGCAAGCGGTTAACCATTGGTATCCCGACTCACAACCCCTCGTTGAGGCCTTTCGTTTTCTCCCCGATTGGCGATTCGATGATTTGATGGTGTCATTTGCCACTCCAAGTGGCGGTGTCGGTCCCCATATCGACAACTACGATGTGTTTATTATTCAAGGCGAAGGTCAGCGCCGCTGGACCGTAGGTGACAACACCCCACAACAACGTCGTGGTGGTAATCCTAATTCACCTCTGGTTGAAGACTTTGACCCCATCATTGATATGGTGTTAGAGAAAGGCGATATGCTTTATATTCCGCCAGGATTCCCACACTGCGGTGAAACCTTAACCTTAGCCTTGAGCTATTCAATTGGTTACCGCGCACCCAGTCAGCAAGAATTAGTCAGCGAAGTGGCCGACTATTTACTCGACAAAAATTTGGGTCAACAGCGTTTTACCTCCGCATCCGAGCCAGCAAATCCAGGCATTATCAGCCAAGATCATCAACTCGGCATTATGTCGCTATTAAGTCAACTAGCCCAAGATCCTGCGAGTTATCAGGTAGTGTTAGGTAAACTGCTAAGCCAAAACCGATTCGAATTAGATATTTGTGAGGGTGAAGAAGCCTATAGTATTGACGATCTGCAAGATGCCTTTGAACAAGGCGCTGGCGTGAATCGCATTGGCGGTTTAAAAGTACTACGTTTAGAGAATGACGCTCACTCGCGCTTATTCATCAATGGCGAAATCTATAATCTCCCTAATACGCCAGAAACCGTGCTTGCACAGTTAAGTGATCATGTCAGCTTTGATTGCGAAACAGCTTTGGCGTTATGCGAACATGATGAAGTACAACAGCTATTGCTGGAACTGATTAATCAAGGTTTATACTATTTAAGTGATGAAGAAGCGTAATCCTTAAGTCGATATTGAATGAAATCGACGGTAAGCTCAGCGTAAAACACGACGATTTAGACTGACTTAACAACAAAGGCACTCGATTGAGTGCCTTTGGTTTTATGACTTAACACAAGGCTAAGTCTAGCTATTCCACAGTTTTTCATCATTGTGCATACGATATAAGCTCTCTGCACGGGAGACTAATAACTGGGCAAATTTTGCCTGGGTTGCATCGCGTCTGGTGGCGCCTGAACGGATCAAATTTTCAGCCTGCATTTGCCACATCATCGAGAAATGACGAACCGCATCACGCGCCGTTTTCGCCACTTTGACATCCACAAGATCCGATGGTAAATCGCCTGACATCACCCAATAGGTTTTGGTCGTAGGACGTTTAGATTCCATTTTCCAAATCGCTAAATAAGGTGCGAGGTAACGGCTTTCATCGGCTAAGACCTTACTTGGGATCACCCCTTTTTCCGCTAAAAAACGGTTTGCTTTTTGGAATTGTGTTCTGACCCACTCTTGGCGCAATTTCTCCATTTCTTCAGGAGTGATTGTTGGTTGAGCTTGATCGACAGCTTGTTCAGTCATACTTCCGTCCTATCTTATTGTTATAGCGCGGCTCTCATTCTTGGGACAGCACGCGAATCATACTAATGTCTGAAAACTTCACCAGTTGAAACTGGTTTCACACTCAAAACCTTACGTTTACGTAAAGTGGAAAGCTAGATTGCCACAAATAATCAATTTATTCGGTCTTTATGCATGGTTGAGAGTATCGCTAAATGCTATGGTTCTGCAATAAATATAACGAGCGGTCGATGGGAAGTCATTCTATCGACGTTTTATTGTGTATAGCGGAGAATTTCACGTGGCTGTATTTAATCATGTATCCTTTGATGAGCATGAACAGGTCGTATTCTGTCATGATAAAGAAAGTGGCTTAAAAGCCATTATTGCCATCCATAATACCAATTTAGGCCCTGCTGTGGGTGGATGCCGGATGTGGAACTACCAATCCGATGACGAAGCCCTGACAGACGTATTACGCCTCTCCCGCGGTATGACTTACAAAAACGCGCTCGCAGGTTTAACCATGGGTGGTGGTAAGTCAGTGATTATTGCCGATCCTAAGCGTCCAGACCGCGAAGCCCTCTTTCGTGCCTTTGGCCGTTTTATCAATAGTCTAGGTGGACGTTACTATTCCGCAGAAGACGTCGGCACCACGACAGCTGATATCATGATTGCCCATCAAGAAACGCCTTACATGGCAGGGCTTGAAGGCAAGAGTGGCGATCCATCGCCATTTACAGCACTAGGCACCTATTTAGGGATCAAGGCTGCTGTTAAGCATAAACTCGATTTAGACAGCTTAAAGGGCCTTAAAATCGCCGTTCAAGGGGTTGGTCATGTGGGTTACTATCTGTGTAAACATTTGCATGAAGAAGGTGCACAGCTGATTGTTACCGATATTCATCAGGCATCACTTGATAGAGTGGCTACCGACTTTGGTGCTACCGTTGTTGCACCACAGGATATCTACTCCCAAGACGTTGATGTGTACGCCCCATGCGCACTAGGTGCGACCTTAAATGATGTCACGCTGCCACAGCTTAAAGCTAAGGTTGTTGCGGGTTGCGCCAACAACCAATTAGCCGAAGTTCGCCATGGCGAGCAGTTAAAAGAAATGGGCATTCTGTATGCGCCAGATTATGTGATTAACGCAGGCGGCATTATCAACGTGTCATTTGAAAAAGATTATGACGCAGCAAAATCAGAAGCTAAGGTCAGAGAAATCTACAACACGCTGCTGAAGATTTTTGCTAAGGCTGATGCTGAAAACCGCACTACAGGTGCAGTAGCTGACGAAATGGCCCGTGCCATTTACCAAGCGGCCAAAGCCTAACACGGCATTTGTGGCGGACAACGGTTTGTTGTCCGCTTACTCTATGAGTTCCACTTCTTGCATACTGTAAAAAATAAATTCCTCTCAATACCAACCAGATAATAAAACGCCACGTAAAATTCACGTTTCTGTAGTGGAAAAGTCGATATCCCTCTGCTTGAATTAACAACTCGTCAGTCACAGAGAAGGTGCCACTATGGTCAGTTTCAAATATGAGCTGGGGAAAGACTCACTTGAATTACAAGCAAGTGATTGGTCTGGTTTAGAGAGAGTCTATATCAATGGTGAAATGGTTTCGCGTAAACTCAATTTTGGCCATCAAAGTGAACATCTGATCAAATTGAAAGATGGTGGACAGTGTCTCTTTAAGCTGTTTATTGATCCATTCACCAATGAGTTAACCTGCCGTATCTACAGACGCGATCAGTTATTAACGAGTCTAAAGCAGGGAAAAAATAGCTTAATGCAGCGGCAGCGATTACTTCAGCAAGGGTTGTTGCTGGGGTCAAGCTTAGTGTTAATTTTTATGCTACTCCCTTTGTAAATAGCAAAACTAGCCGAAGGTATTATCGACTAATCTGAAAGCTTATTTATTTTATTCAAAAGCTTAATGAAATTTATTCGTTCTTCCTCACTCAGATTAGCAAGAAACTTTTCATTGACTCGCTCGGCCTCTCGGATGAGGTCCTGCTCCAACGCTTTGGCCTCATCGGTCAGAAAAATCTGAAATGCACGGCGGTTATCGAGTTCCTGATGACGAGTAATCAACCCCTGCACCTGCAACTGATCCAGCAGTCGCGTCATAGTATAGTTAGCCACATCACAGCGTTTAGACAGCTCGGTCTGAGTAATCCCCTCTTCCTGCCAAAGCGCAAATAACACTGGCCACAACTTAATGTCAAGCTCATAGCGTTTCAAATGCAAATCGAGCTCATTTTGTAGCTCAATATTTAAATGGGAAACAAGATAGCCTAAGCTTTCATAGCGGTTCAAACAACACCTCCGAAAACAACATTTAGCCCCATCAACACTGACCACTGCCAGAGAAATATTGGTTAAGGTCTGTTTCAATACTATCACTTAACCTGTAATAAACTAGGGCGTGTTGATGTTTCGAGATTAAATTTTGTTCGTTCTGGCAAGCTCGTGCTCGCGAAACGAGGAATGATGTGTCGTTATTCTACTCAAATGACGAGTGACAAAGAGCAAATGCTTGCCAAACGAACCCTTCGGGCAGCGTTTGGTTGACGTTTCTGCGGCGTTATCGTCCGTTTATGTAGAATAACGACACAGTACGGACTTTGCCTTGCATAAACGCTAGCCAAATAGCTGCAAAAATAACCCTGAAACGTCAACACACCCTTCAGCCCCTAACTAATTGCAATCAAAATCGCTAAGCATTGAGGCCATTATCATCGGTTAGATTGAATTCATTCACAAAATGGTAGTAGCAAGCACGGTTTAATTTTCCCCATAATCCGCGCTCTAAAGGCAGATAAATGCCAAAGTCGGTTAGTTTGAGCAGATTGAAATCGGTAAGGTGATGTTCGGTGCCAATACTGGTTTTCAAGGTTAACATTGGCGCTTGTGCATGCTTTAGATAACCGACAATCACCAGTGGCATATCAACTACCTCAATACGTACTTTTTCAACAGGTGTGATCAGAAAATGCTCGCCATCGATACAATGTAAAATACTGGCAAACAACTTGGCAAACTTAGTCGGTAATGGATTGTCCTGATATAACCATTCACCAGAAAGCTGGATACGAAATAGCGCAACTTCACTACACAGCTCCGTTGGCCGTGAGACGACGTCATCCGGCTTTGGCTTGCCGGTGTATTGCTGTAACACATCGATGACATTCTCAGTAAGCTTTTCCATAGAGCCTCTTCAAATTAAAAACCAGTCTGACGACTGGTTTAGTGTGGCATTGCCTTAGGGATTATCCAATCCCTAATACAAAATTGCGTTAAGAATTAACGAGCTCCAATAAAGCCTCTAATGGATGTTTTGGCTTATAACCAGCAAACCGCTTTACTTGGCTGCGGCATGAGTAGCCCGAAACTAACACTTGCGACGCATCTATCTTGCTTAAAGTGTCTTTCCACGACATATCAAACAAAGCCTTAGACCGTTCAAGGTTTTCGGCTTCATGGCCGTAAGTACCCGCCATACCACAGCAGCCTAAATTCACCGCCGTCAATTTAGCGCCAAAGTGAGTGAAGATTTTGGTCCACTCATTGGCCGTATTTGGTTTAGCAGTAGATTCAGTACAATGACTAAACCAAGTAAATTGCTTATCTTGCATGACCTTTGCCGGAATATTGTGCAAGATGCCAAGTAACCATTCGTTGGCTAATTTCACCTCAAATGAACCACGGTTAGCACCTAAAACCTCTTTATACTCATCGCGATAGCAGAGCACTAAAGCGGGATCGATCCCAACCATCGGCATGTCTAACTTATGCACTTGATTTAAGAAATCCGCACTCGACTGCGCCGTTTTGGCAAATTTATCCAAAAAGCCTTTGATATGAGTAGGTTTACCGTTGGGCTTAAAGGGCAATAACACGGGTTTTAGACCTAAGGTTTCAATCAATTGGATAAAGCAATATACCAATCCCGCATCGTAGAAACTGTTAAAGGGATCTTGTACTACTAACACAAATTTTGAACGCTCAGCCACCGGTATTGCTTGCAATGCCGCCAAATCATAGCCACGGCTCGCGTGGCCATCGAGTCGTTGTTTTAAGGTCGGCACAGATAACGCTGGCGCATCTACATAACCAATAGCCTGTTTGATTACCCACTGACTGAGCGGATTTTGCGAGGCAAAATTAGTGAGTTTTGGCGCAGCTGCCATGATAGGCAAACTGTCTTCAATACCCGCAACCAGATAATCTTTGGCGGGACGCAGATAGCGTTGATAGTAAATATTAAAGAATTGCGCCCTAAATTTAGGCACATCCACTTTCACCGGACATTGGCTCGAGCAAGCTTTACAGGCCAAACATCCCTTCAGTGATTCCATCACTTCGTGGGAATAGTCGTAATCGCGCTTCGCATTGATGGTATTTTGCATGCGCTGCAAAATACCTAAGGGTTTAGCTTTGGCCAGCACATTAACATCGACGCCTTCGGATTCGAGCAAACGCAGCCACTCACGCATTAAGCCGGCGCGACCTTTGGGCGACTGAACTCTGTCCCCCGTCACTTTAAATGACGGACACATTGGAGAGAAACTGCTGTAGTTAAAGCACAGACCGTTACCGTTACAGTTCATCACATCGGGATAGGCATCGCGCACTTCAACCGGAATTTGCCGGTCAAACTTGCCGCGCTTGGTACTGTCCACATCAAAACACAGGCCACCCGCTTGCTTGGGCGCCACTAACTTGCCGGGGTTGAGCCTATTATCAGGGTCAAATAGGCCTTTAATGTCTTGCAGTACACCATAAAGCTCGTCACCAAATACCGATGGACCATATTCGCCGCGCACCCCCTTACCGTGCTCGCCCCACATCAGGCCGCCATATTTGAGTGTCAGCGCCGCGACTTGATCAGAAATCACTCTTAGCAGTTTTTCATCTTCGACATCGCACATATCCAGCGCAGGCCTTACGTGCAACACGCCCGCATCCACATGGCCAAACATGCCGTATTGCAAATTGTGGCTATCGAGTAGCGCACGGAACTCCATAATATAATCGGCGAGCATTTCGGGCGGCACTGCGGTATCTTCGGCAAATGCAATGGGTTTGCGACGTCCCTTGGTGGCACCGAGTAGGCCCACGGCTTTTTTACGCATGCCGTAGATTTTCTCAATGCTAGCCTTATCTTGAGTAACTTGATAACCGAGCACACCACACTCACCACGACTGATTTGTTCGGTCAGCACGGCTTCGAGTGCCGCAAGCTTTTCGCTCACCTCACCGGCATCGCCAGCAAACTCGACCATATTGAGGCCATCGATCACTTTACCCGGCACTTCTTGAATAAGGTCAGAAACCGAATGCCAAACAATGTCCTCGCGGGCAAGGTTAAGCACTTTTGAGTCCACGGTTTCGACCACAGTGGCCCGCGCCGCCACTAACGATGGCGCATGACGCAGTGCCGATTGAAACGAATCGTACTTTATGTTCACCATCGCCCGTTCAGTCGGCAAGGGAGTGATATTAAGTTTGGCCTCGGTAACGACGGCAAGCGTCCCCTCGGAACCTGTCAAAATCCGCGAGAGATCGAACTGGGTTAAGCCCGTATTCCAGACATTCTTTAAGTCATATCCGGTTAAAAAACGATTGAGCTTCGGGAATTGTTGTTCGATCAGCGCACGCTTCTCGCGGCACACTTCGGCAATCGCCGAAATCAGTTTTTGCCCGAGCGGATTATCGCTCACGTTATCGGGGTTACATAACAGACCCGCATCGAGGGGGTGAGTATCTAACACACTGCCATCAATCAAGACACTGCGTAGCGCCAACACGTGATCAGAGGTTTTACCGTAAACTAAGGATCCCGCGCCCGAGGCATCGGTATTAATCATGCCGCCAATGGTGGCGCGGTTTGAGGTTGATAAATCTGGGCTGAAAAAATAACCGTGGGGACGCAGCGCATCGTTTAGCGCATCTTTAACCACACCCGCCTCGACGCGTACCCACCCCTGCTCAGGGTTCACTTCCAATACGCGATTCATGTAGCGAGACACATCGAGGATCAGGCCGTGAGTCAGCGATTGGCCATTGGTGCCCGTACCGCCGCCTCTGGCACTAAAAGTGACACCAGCAAACTCTGCTTTCGCAGCAAGCTTAAGCGCTATCTCAATATCCTTTTGATGCTTGGGATAAAGTACCGCTTGGGGTAAAAATTGATAGACGGAGTTATCCGTGGCTTGCACTAAGCGCGCACTGTAGCGTTTATCGATATCACCGGCGTAGGCGCTTTGTTCTAAAGCATCAAGATAAGCCAGATACACAGGTTCTAGGGTTTGTTGGTGTGATAACAGAGGTAACATGAGCGGCTTCAGTCAATTATTGTTATGCGGCCCATTATAAACAAAAAAAAGCCGCTAAAAAGCGGCTTTTTTAACACCTTTATAAAATTACAACCGAGATCAAGCGTGCGCTTCGGCTAAATATAACCAAGTATCAATCACTGTATCAGGGTTTAACGATACGGTATCGATGCCTTGTTCAACTAACCAGGCGGCAAAATCGGCGTGATCTGAAGGTCCTTGACCACAGATACCGATGTAAGCGCCCTTCGCCTTAGCCGCTTTAATGGCCATAGACAGCAGGATCTTAACGGCTTCATTACGCTCATCGAACAGGTGGCTGATGATGCCTGAGTCACGGTCAAGACCGAGTGAGAGCTGAGTTAAGTCGTTTGAGCCGATAGAGAAACCATCGAAGTGCTCAAGGAATTGATCGGCTAACAGCGCGTTTGACGGTACTTCACACATCATGATGACGCGCAGACCATCTTTACCACGCTCTAAGCCCTGCTCTTTCAGCAGTTCAATCACTTGCTCGGCTTCTTTCACGGTACGAACGAATGGGATCATCACTTCAACGTTTTTCAGACCCATTTCGTTACGCACACGCTTAATCGCTTCACATTCTAACGCGAAACAATCGCGGAATGATTCAGAGATGTAACGGCTTGCACCACGGAAGCCGAGCATTGGGTTTTCTTCTTCTGGCTCGTAACGGTCACCACCGACTAAGTTTGCGTATTCGTTAGACTTGAAGTCTGACATACGTACGATCACTTTCTTCGGATAGAAAGCTGAACCAATTGAGGCGATACCTTCTACTAAGCGGGCAATATAGAACTCAACTGGAGAGTCGTAACCTGCGATCATCTCGTTGATTTCTTCCTGCAAGGCAGCGTCCTGTTGGTTGAATTCAAGCAACGCTTTCGGGTGAATACCGATCATGCGGTTGATGATGAACTCTAAACGCGCTAGACCCACACCTTCGTTTGGTAAACGAGCAAAGTCGAAGGCGCGATCTGGGTTACCCACGTTCATCATGATTTTCATCGGTAATGCAGGCAATGCGTCAACGCGGTTAGACACTACTTCGAACTCTTGCTTACCTTCGTAGATGTAACCAGTGTCACCTTCGGCGCAAGAAACAGTCACTAACTGACCATTTTTGATACGATCAGTCACGTCGCCACAACCAACTACCGCTGGTACACCTAATTCACGGGCAATAATCGCCGCGTGACAGGTACGACCGCCACGGTTAGTCACGATGGCGCTGGCGCGCTTCATGATAGGTTCCCAATCTGGGTCAGTCATGTCGGTCACTAACACATCACCTGGTTGGATTTGATCCATGTCAGCGATTGAAGTTAATACCTTAGCCACACCTGAGCCAACTTTATGACCGATTGCACGACCTTCAGAGATCACTGCGCCACGGCTCTTTAAGTGATAACGTTCAATTAATTGTACGTCTTCACGGCTACGAACCGTTTCAGGACGCGCTTGAACGATATAAAGTTTGCCATCGTTACCGTCTTTTGCCCACTCGATATCCATTGGACGACCGTAGTGTTTTTCGATAACCATAGCTTGTTTAGCCAGTTCCATCACTTCCGCATCATTGATGGAAAATTGACGACGTTTGTCAGCAGCAACGTCTTCAATTTTAACTTGTTTGCCGTGAGCAGCATCATCGGAATACACCATCTGGATGAGCTTGCTACCGATATTACGGCGAACAACGGCTTTGTGGCCTTGAGATAAAATAGGTTTGTGAACATAGAATTCGTCAGGGTTTACTGCACCTTGTACGACCATTTCACCCAGACCAAAAGATGAAGTAATAAACACCACATCGTTGTTGCCTGATTCAGTATCCATGGTGAACATCACACCTGATGCTGCTTTGTCTGAGCGAACCATGCGTTGTACGCCGGCAGACAGGGCAACACCGTGGTGCTCATAACCTTGGTGAACACGGTATGAAATTGCACGGTCGTTGAAGAGTGACGCAAACACGTGTTTAATCGCCACGAGTACTGAGTCAAATCCTTTCACGTTTAGGAAGGTTTCTTGCTGGCCAGCAAAAGACGCATCAGGCATATCTTCAGCGGTAGCAGAAGAACGCACCGCAAATGATGCATCACTCGTTTCAGCGGCAAGTTTATCGTAAGCTTCACGAATGGCCTGCTCTAATGCTGGTTGGAATGGAGTGTCAATCACCCATTGTCTGATCTGTGCACCTACTTTTGCCAGTGCATTGACATCATCTACATCCAGTGTGGCTAAAATGTCATAAATCTTCTGGTTTACTCCACTTTGTTCAAGGAACTCATTGAACGCATAAGAAGTCGTCGCAAATCCGCCAGGTACTTGAACACCGGCATTGGCCAGATTGCTGATCATCTCGCCAAGAGAAGCATTTTTACCGCCAACTAAGTTGACGTCACCCATGCCTAATTCCTGATACCAGAGTACGTATTGCTGCACAGTTCTATCTCCGCAAGTTTATTTCAGTGGCCCCTTCACACGAGGGCAGCGGCATTTTACACTCCTGCAGAAGACGCGTAAATCTATAATTTTATTTGTAATTTTATTACTACAAGAGGTCAGTATGGCACCAAAGGTATTTTACATCTCCGACGGGACAGCAATCACTGCTGAGGTTTTTGGGCATGCAGTTCTCTCGCAATTTCCATTAGAATTTGAGTCACTTACCATTCCATTTGTTGAAACATTGGCAAAAGCTGAGAATGTGAAACGCCAAATTAATGATTGTTTTATTACAACAGGCGAACGGCCGTTAGTGTTCCATTCCATCGTAAAACCTGAAATTCGCGACATTATTTATTCGAGTGAAGGTCTCGATTACGATTTTTTAAATACTTTCGTCGCTCCACTTGAACAACATTTAGGCGTAAGTGCATCGCCTGTGTTACACCGCACCCACGGAAAAGCCAATCAAGGCTATGAAGCACGTATTGATGCCATTAATTTTGCAATGGATAACGATGACGGCCAGACCATGAAACATATGGATCAGGCGGATTTAATCCTGCTGGGTGTATCTCGTTGCGGCAAAACCCCCTCTAGCCTTTATTTATCCATGCAGTTTGGAATTAAAGCAGCAAACTATCCCTTCACCGAAGATGATATGGATAACCTCAAACTGCCTGAAGCCTTAAAACGTAATAAGAAGAAGTTGTTTGGGTTAACCATCGATCCCGTACGACTGCATGAGATCCGTCAAAGCCGGATGGAAAACAGCCGCTATTCTTCATTAAAACAATGCCGTTTAGAGGTAAAAGAAGTCGAGATGATGTTCAAGCGTGAGCGTATCCCCTATATCGATACCACCAATCACTCGGTGGAAGAAATCGCCACGAAGATTTTGGATATGACAGGGTTAGAACGTCATATGTTCTGAAGAAGGACGATTTCGAACAGCGCAATCGATTGACTGTATATTTAGGTTAAATGAGTCTAACTTAAATCAAATTCATCGCACAGTTGCCGACAATTAACACAATTGGCACTGTGCAACGCTGCTCGATTCGTTATAATCCGAGGCAATCTGGCGAAAAGCGCCGCATGCAAGCTCGGTATTTTGAATGACCATTAAAACAGACGAATTACGCACTTCCTTATTAGCTAAAGTCATCTCACCTGCACAACTGGCATCTGAGTACCCGTTAACCCAAGATGCAGCCGACTACCTCGTTCAGCAACGTCGTGAAGTTGAAGCCATCATTATGGGCGAAGACCAACGCCTGTTGGTGATCATTGGCCCTTGCTCTATCCACGATACGCAAGCCGCCCTCGATTACGCCCGCCGCTTAGCAGTGCTACATCAAGAGTTAAAGGACGACCTCTGTATTTTAATGCGAGTGTATTTTGAAAAGCCGCGCACGATTGTGGGTTGGAAAGGGTTAATTTCCGATCCCGATCTGGATGGTAGTTTTGAGCCTAACAAAGGATTACGTATTGCACGTCAACTTCTACAGCAAATCACTGAGCTTAAACTGCCCATAGCTACTGAATTTTTAGATATGGTGAACGGGCAATATATTGCCGATTTAATCACCTGGGGCGCGATTGGTGCTCGCACCACCGAAAGCCAAGTGCACCGTGAAATGGCCTCTGCACTTTCCTGCCCCGTGGGCTTTAAAAACGGAACCGATGGTAATATTAATATTGCCGTTGATGCGGTACGTGCCGCAAAAGTGCCGCATATCTTCTACTCACCGGATAAAGACGGCGCCATGTCTGTCTATCGCACCCATGGTAATCCTTACGGGCACATCATTTTACGTGGCGGTAAAAAACCCAATTACTTTGAGCAAGATATTGAACAAGCAAGATTAAAACTTGAGTCTGTCAACGTTACACCGCGAGTGGTGGTTGATTTTAGCCACGGTAACAGTGAAAAAAATCATCTAAAACAACTGGTCGTTGCTGAAAATATCATGGCACAAATGCGTGCTGGTAGTACGGCCATTGCCGGCATCATGGCCGAAAGTTTCTTACAAGAAGGCAACCAAAAGGTGATTGAAGGTCAACCCCTATGTTACGGCCAAAGCATCACGGATGCCTGCTTACATTGGGACGACTCAGAAAAATTACTGCGAGATCTTGCCAGCGCCTCACGCGATAGACGCGAACTCCTTGGCAAATAAGTCCAAAATAGATTTAGATTTGTAAAGGCTTCCAAAGGAAGCCTTTTTACTATTCGTTTAGCCTTAAAACGTGATGGTATAGGCGTTTTCTATCATTCAAATTGAAAACTCACTATAATTGCGCCTCTTTAAAAATGCATAACCTCAGGTTGCCGTATGCCACATTCGCTTGACTCTACTCGCCCAACTTTTTCAGATGCCATCGAACAGCGGATAAATCAGTCCGAAGCGCGGGTGATTAAAGCCGTATTTCCTTCCATTACCAATCACCACAATACCTTATTTGGTGGTGAAGCCTTAGCGTGGATGGATGAAACGGCCTTTATTGCAGCTACTCGTTTTTGCCGTAAAACCTTAGTCACTGTCAGCTCAGATAGAATCGACTTTAAAAAACCGATCCCAGCCGGGACGTTGGCCGAACTCATCGCCCGCGTTATCCACGTCGGTAATACATCGTTAAAAGTCGAAGTGAATATTTTTGTCGAAGACATGTATCAAGATCACCGAGAACATGCCATTCGTGGTGTGTTCACCTTTGTTGCGGTTGACGAACAACGCCATCCCACACAGGTATGGACTGGTGAATAAGATTTAGCCAACCAAGATAACGCACTCCAGCCCTTTAACAGCAAGGTTTTAGGGCTACTTTGTTGGCTGATTTTAGCTAGGCAAAAGTATAACAACCAGAAACATATAAAAATTTTGTCCTTCTTCTTGCATAAAGCGATAGGAACATCGATTACTTTTCTGTTACATTGAGTTTAATCTTCACGTGCCACGAACATAATCAAAAAAGCCATGAAGCTAGAAAACTTAAATATTATTATTGCCGACGACCATCCATTGTTTCGAAATGCACTACGTCAAGCCCTTAATAGTGCCTTTGAGTACACTCAGTGGTTCGAAGCCGACAGTGCAGATGCGTTGCAATCGGTATTAGACTCACCAACAGTGAGTTACGACTTAGTGCTCTTGGATCTGCAAATGCCCGGCTCACACGGCTATTCAACGCTCATCCACCTGCGCTCCCATTACCCAGATCTGCCTGTTATCGTGATTTCTGCCCACGAGGATATCAACACTATTAGCCGTGCGATTCACTATGGCGGTAGCGGTTTTATTCCTAAATCGGCGTCGATGGAAACCTTAAAAGAAGCCCTAACCGCCGTATTATACGGGGATATTTGGCTACCCAAAGGCGCTGATATTATACCTATCGAAGATGACAGCACTGATAAGATGGCCAGTAAGCTCTCAGATTTGACGCCGCAGCAATATAAAGTGCTACAAATGTTTGCCGAGGGCTTGCTCAATAAACAAATCGCTTATGACTTGGGCGTCTCCGAAGCGACCATTAAAGCCCATGCAACAGCCATTTTTAGAAAGCTAGGTGTTCGCAATCGCACTCAAGCTGTTATCGCTTTAGGGCAGCTTGAAATGGATAAGGTGGATTTGTTGTAGTCATTAGGGCGTGTTGACGTTTCGAGATTGGATTTTGTTCGTTCTGGTAAGCACGTGCTCGCGAAACGAGGAATGATGTGTCGTTATTCTACTCAAATGACGAGCGACTCTTATGACAGAAAGTAAGAGCAAGGGCTTGCCAGAAGAACCCTTCGGGCAGCATTTGGCTGCAAAAATACCCCTGAAACGTCAACACGCCCTAGTTTCATTTCAAATCTCAACACAATAAAAATGCCGCATAGATTGCGGCATTTTTATTGATTTCAACAAGATAATGACCTTAATCAGCGCATTGGTAGGTTCTTATCAGCAAACATTTCATCAATTAATTGTTGATCACGCAATGCGACGGCCTTTTCGACCACATCCCGAGTTAAATGCGGTGCAAAATGCTGAATAAAATCATACATATAACTACGTAAAAAGCTGCCTTTTCTAAAACCAATTTTGGTTGTACTATGGGCAAACAAATGACCAGCATCGATGGCGACTAAGTCTTTATCAATGTTAGGGTCAATCGCCATAGAAGCAATCACCCCTACCCCTAAACCTAAACGTACATAGGTTTTTAGCACATCGGCACTGGTGGCACTAAACACGACTCTCGGCTCTAGGTTTGCGCGATTAAACGCTTTTTCAATTTCTGAGGCGCGATCAAACCCAAACACATAAGTCACTAATGGGAAACGAGCTAAATCTTCAATGCTAATATGAGTTCGTGTCGCTAAGGGGTGATCTTTAGGCACAACGACTGAGCGATTCCAATGATAACAAGGCAACATAATTAAATCTGAATACAAATGCATCGCTTCAGTAGCGATGGCAAAATCAGCATCACCACGGGCCGCCTGCTCACTGATCTGCGATGGCGTGCCTTGGTGCATGTGTAGGTTAACTTTTGGATAACGGTCGATAAATTGGCGAATAATGTTAGGTAAAGCATAGCGAGCTTGGGTATCCGTTGTCGCAATATTCAATTCACCTTGATCAGGTTTTGTATATTCCTCGGACACTTTTTTAATGCTTTCAACTTTACCTAAGATGTCGTTGGCGATATTAATCACCTGTTGTCCTGCAGGCGTCACATGGGTTAGGTGTTTACCGCTGCGACCAAAAATTTGAATGCCTAATTCATCTTCCAACATGCGAACTTGCTTACTGATCCCAGGTTGCGATGTGTATAAATTTTCCGCTGTGGCCGATACGTTAAGGTTATGCTTTACGACCTCAGCAATATACCTGAGCTGTTGCAGTTTCATCTTCTTTCCTTGTCTCAAACAGGCTGAAATAGATTGGTGAAAATAGCACCACTCAGTATCAGCTATAAGCAATCGTTATAGTATATAGTGAAAATTAAAGCAAATAGGAATATAGCGCACAAGTCTTAAGTTTCATACGACAGAAATGATAACCTAGGCTAAGATAACTATGCTAGTTTATTGATTTATTGTAGCATTAGCTCAATTGGATAAATAATGGAACAGCTATGACTTTCACCTTGGTTCTGATCCTCATCGGTGCACTATTACTGCTTGTTATCGGAATTAACGTAATACAACAACAAAAAGAACGTGCAGAGGCAGAGCGTCGGGTCGAATTTGCCCGTCAACGTGCAATTCTTGATGAAACTGAAACTGTTTTATCTAATACGGGGATGATACCGTGTAGCACACATATCATGTTAGTGCTCTACCGTCGCGTACTCGATGCTTTAGAAATGGCAACGACATTGAGTACGAGTCAACAACAAGCGGATTTTCAACGCCGGCTTGCCGATATCAAAAATCAAATTGATACATTGCAAGCTAACCCACCCCAAGTGCCTCCTATTGAGAATTTTAGGTTGCCTGATAATGACAAACAAATTTTAGTGTTGGTTCAAACGTTAAAAAAATTAAAAGCCATTTTGCGCGCTGAGCATAATAAGGGTAGAGTCGACCCGGCCATATTTGGTCAAGAAGAGAACCGTATCGATAGTTTACAACTTAGAATTAACGTTGACTCTATGTTGTCACGCGCCCGTGCTGCAAGCTTTATGAAGCAATATGGCTCCTCAAAACAAATGGTAACTAAGGCATTAGCTACTTTGCATGCAATTAAAGCACAGACGCCTAATGACCCTTTCATTGCCCGTAAAGTTGATGAAGCCAAAATGCTGTTAGATGAAATTATGGGTGCGCAAAAACTCACTGCACCCAGTGCGCCCAAACCCAAGAATGAAGAAGATGATATCGATATGCTGTTTCAACCGAAAAAGAAATGGTGATCAATCTTTAATAAACACAAAAGCCAAGTCTGTGACTTGGCTTTTTTTATTGTTCGTCAATCTGATCGAAACGGCTTAGGGCATATTTCATCTTGCAAACATGCCTTTAGAGCAAGCTTATTTCTTCGCTTTTTTAGCTGACGATTCGCTTACCCACTTACCATTGACATAATGGGCCGACCAACCCGTGGCTTTACCGTCAACCTCGGTCGCCACATATTGCTCTTTGGTCTTACGGCTAAACTTCACCGCCGCCTTATTACCATCATCATCGGCGATAGGCGCATCGGCAAGATACTGATACTTAGGCCATAAGAGTTCACGATATTTCACTAACTCTTCAACCAATGGCGCACGGGTTTCCCTTGATTTAGGGAACGTACTCGCCGCTAAGAAAATCCCTGCGGCACCATCACGCAGCACAAAATGCGCATCCGATTTACTGCATTTCAGCTCTGGCAGATAAATAGGATCTTCTTTTGGTGGCGCAGCTTCACCGTTTTTCAGTAATTTACGGGTATTCTTACATTCTTCGTTTGTACAACCGAAATACTTGCCGAAACGACCGTTTTTGAGTTCCATATCATGGCCACAACGGTCACATTCGATTAACGGTCCTTCATAACCTTTAATCTTAAATTGTCCTTCCTCGACCTCATAACCTTCACAAACTGGATTATTACCACAAACATGCAGTTTGCGTTTCTCGTCAAGAAGGTAACTGTCCATCGCAGTGCCACATATGCCACAGCGGTGCTTCGCACGTAACGCATCGGTTTCAGCATCTTCGCTGTCGCTTATCGCTTCAATGCCTGGCGTTAAGTTCATGGTGGTTTTGCAGCGCTCTTTTGGCGGTAGCTCATAGCCAGAACAACCAAGGAATACCCCTGTCGTGCCAGTACGGATCCCCATTGGACGCCCACAAGACGGACATTTAATATTGGTCATCACCATTTGATTAAGGCGCATACCGCCTTCTTCTGGTGCAAGTTCCGCTTTCTCTAACTGTTTAGTGAAATCCGCATAGAAACCATCAAGGACGTTTTTCCAATCAAGCTCACCTTTGGCGACATCGTCAAGGGTCTGCTCCATACTGGCGGTGAAGTCATAACTCATCAACTCGGCAAAACTATTGACTAAGCGTTCACTGACAATTTCACCCATTTTTTCGGCATAAAAGCGGCGATTTTCCACTTTCACGTAGCCACGTTCTTGGATCGTCGAAATAATGGTGGCGTAAGTTGATGGACGACCAATACCGCGTTTTTCTAATTCTTTAACCAATGACGCTTCACTGTATCGCGCTGGCGGCTTGGTAAAATGCTGTTTCGGCTCGAGTTCAACGAGGGATAATACGTCGCCTTCATTCACCGCGGGTAGCGTATTATCTTCTTCGTTTTTCTTTTTGATTGCGGTCTGAACGCGCGTCCAACCGTCAAAACGCAAAATTCGACCCGTTGCTTTAAGCTCGTAGTCAGCTGCTTTTACGGTCAATTTAGTGGCATCGTATAGGGCGGGAGTCATCTGGCATGAGACAAATTGACGCCAAATCAGTTCGTATAGGCGCTGGGCATCGCGTTCCATATCGGTTAATGCCGCGGCTTCTACTTTTACGTTCGATGGGCGGATCGCTTCGTGCGCCTCTTGAGCGCCTTCCTTAGAGCCGTAGCGGATTGGCTCGGCAGGTAAATACTTGGCGCCGTATTCTTTGCCGATCATCTCACGTACGCTGTCTAAGGCTTCTTGGCTTAGGTTAGTCGAATCAGTACGCATATACGTGATGTGACCTGCTTCGTATAAACGCTGAGCCATCATCATGGTTTTCTTCACCCCAAAGCCTAAACGGGTACTGGCCGCTTGCTGCAAAGTTGAGGTAATAAAAGGAGCCGAAGGTTTACTTTGAGTCGCTTTATCTTCACGGGCAATCACTTTAAAGCTTGCCGAAGATAAAGCTTGCACCGCGGCTAACGCCTGCTGCTCATTTGTGGGCTCAAAGGCTGAGTCTAAATACTTAACCACCTCCATGCGCAGCGCTTCGCTGCTAGGGGTATTAAGCTGGGCATGCACATCCCAAAACTCTTCTGGCACAAAGGCTTTGATTTCACTTTCGCGTTCAACCACTAAGCGCACCGCAACTGATTGCACTCGGCCAGCTGATAAACCGCGGGCGACCTTTTTCCACAACAAAGGCGACACCATAAAGCCCACCACACGGTCTAAAAAGCGCCGTGCTTGCTGAGCATTGACCATATTGGTGTCGAGGGACGCAGGCTTGCTAAAGGCTTCTTGAATCGCTGATTTGGTGATCTCGTTAAACACCACGCGCTGATACCGTGAAGGATCGCCGCCAATCACCTCTTGTAAATGCCAGGCGATTGCTTCCCCTTCACGGTCTAAGTCCGTTGCGAGATAAATTTGGTCAGCAGAATCGGCTAAAGCTTGTAGCTCTTTAACGACTTTCTCTTTACCCGGTAGGATTTGATATTTAGCCGCCCAGCCCTTTTCAGGGTTAACGCCCATACGCGATACCAGCGCTTGATGGTCTTTCACCTTTTTGTATCGCGCTTTTTCTTCTGGCGACATCTTCTTCACTTCGGCAGCGGATTTCACTTTTTCAGTGCCGTCAGATATGGAAGATGTAGGTAGATCACGGATATGACCCACGCTCGATTTAACGATGAATTCTTTGCCAAGATATTTATTAATGGTCTTAGCTTTGGCCGGTGATTCGACAATAACTAGCGATTTACCCATAGTTTGATTTGCGCCAAAAAATCTCAAGAAGGTGGAAATTGGCTCCATATATAGAGGGTTGCACTGAGAGTTTCAAGCTAATCCCTCTTTTATATGTACCAGCGAGTCACTTTTTAATCAAAGTTGAAAAAATGTAAAAAAATAATATTGCGTAATTAAAAACTAATATTTCATTATTTGCCAGCAAGCAAGAAATAGTTATGCATTTATCGCGAAAAAGTCGCTTTGAGCACAAAAGCGTGCGCTTGTGCCCACAAAAACCTTCAGTATACTGGGTTCCCTCAGGGACCATGTGAACAAATAATAACCTTCCCTATCACAAGGATAAGCAATGAAGCACTTTGAAGCGAATTTCGACGGACTCGTTGGGCCAACCCACAATTATGCCGGTTTGTCTTTTGGCAATGTGGCCTCTCTCAACAACGCCGCTTTAGTTTCCAACCCTAAAGCCGCCGCCAAACAAGGTTTGCAAAAAGCCAAAGCACTCGCTGATTTAGGGATGATCCAAGGCATATTAGCGCCGCAAGAACGCCCCGATCTTAACACACTGCGCCGAATTGGTTTTTCAGGGAGCGATGCCGAGGTCTTACGACAAGCCGCCAAAACCGCACCTGCACTACTCAATGCCTGTTGCAGTGCTTCTAGCATGTGGACGGCCAATGCGGCAACCGTATCGCCCAGTGCTGACACCCGTGACGGTAAACTGCATTTTACGCCCGCCAATCTGGTCGATAAATTGCATCGCAGCATCGAGCCCATCACAACGGGGCGCATCTTAACAGCAACTTTCAATGATCCCCACTATTTTCATCACCATAATCATTTACCTGAGCATAATAGCTTCGGAGATGAGGGCGCTGCCAACCATACACGTCTATGCCAAGAATACGGCCATGCTGGAGTAGAGCTCTTCGTTTATGGGCAAGAGGCAACAAATCCTCATGCACCTAAGCCACTGAAATTTCCAGCAAGACAAACCCTCGAAGCCTCAATGGCAATTGCCAGATTACATCAGCTAGAAGCGGAAAACTGCGTCTTTATTCAGCAAAATCCTGATGTGATTGATCAAGGCGTATTCCATAATGATGTCATTGCCGTAGGTAACCAAAACGTGCTGTTTTACCACGAGCAAGCGTTTTTAAATACGCAGGCAAAATTAGATGAAATAAAACGCAAACTGGATACCGAGTTGTATTTTATTGAAGTCCCAACGGCAAAAGTCTCGATAAACGATGCGGTAAAGAGTTACCTGTTTAATACCCAAATCATCACCCTTCCCTCAGGGGAAATGGCGATTATTGCGCCGACAGACTGCCAAGAAAATCCAGCAGTTTACGCCTATTTAAATGAACTACTCAGCTTAAGTACCCCCATCAAACAAGTGCTGTATTTCGATGTTAAACAAAGCATGCAAAATGGCGGAGGACCTGCTTGCTTACGTTTACGAGTCGCAATGAATGAACGCGAAGTTGCTGCAGTAAACCAACACACGCTGCTCACCGATGCCTTATTTACTCGCTTGAATACTTGGGTTGAAAAGCACTACCGCGACCGATTGTCGACTGAAGATTTAGCAGATCCACAATTAGTTATCGAATCGCGCACTGCATTAGATGAACTGACCCAAATCATGAAGTTAGGCAGCGTTTATCCCTTCCAACGATAAACTGAAATCGCTCATGAATTAACAGACAAACAGGTTTTGTGCAGTAACAATAAGCCCCAAATTTGGGGCTTATTTATTTGATAAATAGGCGTTTATTGGCCAAATAATTCAACTGAAGCATCATTAGGCGTGAGCTGCAACTGGGTCTCAAACTTCATTCCTAATTTACTCAGTAAAGCTTTCGAGGCTTGGTTATGCGGGCTCACAATGGCCACAATGCGCTCAATGCCAAGGGTTTTACCAAGCTCAAGGGATGCTGCAGCAGCCTCAAAGGCGTAACCCTTACCCCAATACTGGGGCAAAAAGGCATAGCCTAAATCCACATCCGCCAGTGTTGGCCTCTTAATTAACCCGCAGATCCCAATCGGAAAACCATTTTCGGCCAGTACTACGGCAAATAACCCAAAACCATGCTCGCGATAGCTGATGGCTGGACCATTGGCGATATAATCCTTGGCATCCTGCAGCGTGCGCACCCCCTTATCGCCAATATTATCGATAAAACCTTGGGTATTAAGTAACACCAAAATAAATGAAGCATCCTCAGGGGTTAACTGCCGAAGGATTAATCTTAGGGTTTGGGCAACTTGCATACTAAGCGCTCCCATTAAAAGGATGATATACGGTCGTTATAAATAACGCGCGTACTGGCTGCCGTCTTTTTGAGGTTTAATTGGGGCAGCAACTGCAGGGGTGCCTACATATAAAAAGCCCACAATTTGATCCTCAGGAGCTAAGCCTAATGCCGCATTCACATTGGCATCAAAGGCAAAATCCCCCGTGCGCCATACCGCGCCTAATCCTAAAGCAAATGCGGCCTGCTGCATGGCCATAGTGGCACAACCCGCAGCAATTTGCTGCTCGAGCACTGGCACTTTAGGATGTTGCTGCGTTTTAGCCACAACCGTAATCACCATAGGAGCTCGCATCGGCATCCCTTTGGCTTTGTTGATAAAATCTTCATCAGCACCACTGGCTTTGGCGGCATTAACATAAATATCCGCTAAGCTTTCTAACCCTTGGCCAGTCGCAATAATGAACTCCCAGGGTGCTAACGCGCCATGATCCGGTACCCGTATCGCCGCATCTAAGATGATTTTTAGTTCGCGCTCGTTAGGCGCAGGAGAAGTTAATCTTGGGGTGGATTGGCGAGTGAGTAAAAGTTCGATAGCGTCCAAGTGATTATCCCTGTTCTTATCAATGAGTGCGTTTAAATTGACTAAAGCATAACAAATTGTACGTAAAGGGAAATAACAAATCCCACGTTAAGGTGGGATTGAATACTGAAGTCAGTACCGCAGTTTAAGTCTACTTTACACCGTAACGTTGAGCGATAATATAATCAAGGCTAGTGTAACGCCCTCCCCCTAGACTCAATAACGCCAAGAGCATAATAAAATAAGTCACTGCAAACTCAATTCCGTTATTCAATACAACCAAGTTACCTGAACTGGTTAGCCAATCGTAATTGCCATACTCCTGCAGCAGAGATTTGGCTTGAGCGAGTTTTTCACCCGCTTCCAGTACGCGATCATTAGCAAGCCATGAACTGCCATCGGCAATCGCCAGCCAACCATTCGGCCAATGCACGGTAATAGCGGCCACCAGCATAGTGATCATCAGCGGGATAGAAATCAGTCGCGTGGCTAATCCGAGTAATAACAAAATCGCCCCAAAAAACTCAGTGCCCGCCGCCAGCGCCGCCATTAATGTGGGCATTGGCATTCCTAGCCCCCAATCGGGGTTAGCAAACCAAGCAACCGTGTCGTCAAAGTGGGCAAGTTTGTTATACCCCGCCTGCATCAGTACGGGCGCAAGATAAAGTCTAAGGGCTAAGGGCGCTAGTCCATCAAACAGACGGCTAACATTGAGTGATTTTTGGTAAAAAGTAACGAAAGACATGGGGAAATCTCTTCAACAAAATGACGTTGCCCAATAGACCTTATAACCTGGATTAATCTTTCACAGCCATAGCCGCCTTTTCGACGCCCTCTTGATTTAACTCCCTTAGATCTTGGATAAGCTTATTCAGCTTTTTATAAAAATGTTTGGACTGTTTAGGTGACAAACTGGCATTGATGGTCAGCAATAATGCGCCAAATCCTTCAGTATTTTGTCTTAAAAAAGCACGATGTTTTTCAGATTTAAGCTCATCTGGCTGGATCATCAGTAAGGTTAAACGCTCGGTCAACAACGGAGTATCGGCACGCTGGCCAAGGGCAATCTCAAACTGGCGGAGCCATTCATGGCGATAGTCGAGCCACATATCCAAGGTAGATAGCCGCTGTTGATTATATTGATGGATAAGCTGTTTTTGCTCATCACTGACACTACCAAGCCATTCATCGAATTGCTCTATCAGATTATCATCAGCATCCTGCTGAAGCTGCTCAGGGGTTTTACCTGCAAACTCCTTAATTAACGCCTGCTCGTCTTTGCGTAACTGAGCCAGAATTTGCTTTACCTGAACATCCGTTAATGAGGCAATGATGGGCAACATTTCGGGCAGGGCGAACTCAAATAATCTAAACCAATGCCGTTTGGCGATAGTCACATGCTCAACCCACAGCTCTGGAGTTAAGGTATTGGTTTGAATAAGATGTTCAACTTCCGTTAACTGTGCAACATAGTGAGTAAGCTCTTCAGATTGATGCCAAAGCACAAACTTTTCGATAAGCCTATCCATACTCTTTTGCTGGGTTTTATCTAAAGTGACATAGTCATCTAATTCCCAGCCGATGGCCCAGTCCAGAAAATGATAACTGAACTTAGTCGAACAGGCGGATAATCCTAACAGCAATACCAACAGCAACATGGTTTTTTTCATCAATTCGCATCCTTTCACTCTTTGTCATCCTACGACACCCAAGTTAACAAAAAGTTGCGCCAGCAACATAGTTCTGAACACCATTCAAGTTCTGATGTTTGTCGCTAAAGTATCTTCCTAAGGTTTGTTGGTTTAAGCATCTTTGGTTAAGTTTAGTGGTTTAAAGACTGTGTTTAAGCGTCTTGGCTTACCAGCGCCCAAAAGCTATCAAACCAAACAAGATACTCCTGCTGACAGTCAGCATCGGTTTGCGCCGCCATCAGTAGCGCCCAGTAAAGTGCAAACACCCAATACATGTCAATCGCGGCAGGAACTGCCGTTATCGCCGAGGATGTGAGGCCAGGATGATCGACAAGATATTGCCGCACTAAAATATGCCGCTGTGCTGGCGTTAACCTATGGGTCGCCAGCACAACTGCCAGCTCACATAAAGGATGTGAGGCTGTGGCGTATTCAAAGTCGATACAATACAACTGGTTATCATTTAGCAGCAGATTATGTGGATTTAAGTCTCGATGGCAAAATTGCGCCGCCACCAAACAATCCGCTAACGCTTTTGTCCAGCGGTGAATTTGCGGTTGTAAGCCCTGTAATGAATCCAGCCGCGTCAGCCAAGCGTTGCCTTTATCGGTTGCAGCAAAGGCTAATAACTGTTGATGATATTGCTGCCACTGCTCGGTCACACTGATGTGATAAGGCCCAACCGATTGTAAACGTAACCGTTGTAATAATTGCAGTAATAAGGAATGCACGCGATTTGGGCACTGAGATTCAAGTAAGGCGAGCGGCGTTAACTGTGCGGCAAAAGACTGAGGCGTGGAAGATTGGTGTAATGCACACTCAAGCTCCAGTACATGCGCTTGCAACCACCTTTGCACCCACAGTTCTCCATCGGTGAATTCGGCCGCACTGCATTGATATTCCAAGTCATTCCAGTTAACTGCATGATAAAAATCAGCTCCATCACCTAACACACCCGGCATCAGTGAAACGTTAACTCGACTGGCGATGTCCTGTGATTCAATAAACACACTTAGATAGTAACGATGATCGCAACTTGTCCATATCAGCTCAGGCGCAAGCTTTGCCTTAGCGAGATTACGCCAATAAAACAACTCCTGCTCTCGAGAACAAAATCGGTCAGCAGCTTCGGCATTAAGGCGTAACACGTATTGCGCTGTAGGAGTTTCGATAAGATAGTTATGATTGCTTAATCCACCCGCCAACTCGTGGATTTGCGTGATATGGCTAAGCCCTGCTTGGCGTAATATCGGAACCAGCCTTGCAAACACCTCAGCAGATAACGGCTGCATTAACGGCTTACCACTGATGTTGCAGTTAAGATCTTAGGTGTTGGCAGTTGGCCCATATCGGTATTTGTCATCACTTAACCAAGTAACTTAGCGGCACGTTCGCCATTAAGATTGAGACGACTCTCGGCCAGTGCGGTGCGCCATAGGAAATAGCCCACAACGGCTAACCCCACATAAAGCACAAATAATAATGATGTCAGCATGAGGCCTTTACTCAAGTAAAGATAAATCGACACCAGATCGATAACCACCCAATATAGCCAGTTCTCCAACACCTTTTTAGCGACTAAATAGGTGGTCATCACCGCAAAGCAGGTGGTCGCAGCATCGAGATAGGGAAAAGAAGCTTGAGTAAAGGTCGCCATACCATGACCAATACCAAGGGAAACTAGCGCCGTAGCTGCAATCAACTTTAAATGGGTTTTCAGCGGCCAAGTGGTCACCTTAACGCCTTGATGTTTATCGCCACCTTGAGTCCAAAGCCAATAGCCATAAAGTGCCATGCCCATATAATAGATATTCAGCATCGACTCCATCAGCAATGCCACTTTCCAAAACAACACAGTGTAAATAGCCGTACTGGTAAATGCCGCTGCCCAGCACCATACGCTTGCCTTCATGGCCAATAGCAAATAGGCCATAGCCAATACAACGGCTAAGGCTTCCCATGCGGTCATCACATGGACTTCCCCTAGGGCCGCATTAACACTATTGACTAGCGTTAACCATAAATCTGTCATTGCCTTACTCCCATTCTATATCGCTTGCTTGAACCACTTCGCTTTAGCGAAAAAAAACATGCTTTAGCTAAAAACATCGCGCTTTACTAAAAACATCATTGGGCTCAAGTTGACTCAGGGCGTTACTCGCTGTGGGCTAAATTTAGCTCACCACCAATAAACTTACATACAAACACGGCTTTGCCCCACTTCTCATGGGCGGCTTGCATTTCGGTGGCCAGCATCGACATCACATCCGAATAGTCGCCGCACACTTGGGTTGCCATTGCATTAGTCACGCGCTCAATCGTTGGATAACTGTCCAAACGATGAATAAACCATTTAATTGGATCGAGGTAGTTTTCATTAAAAGGATACATGCTAATTTCGGCGGACAGTTTCATCTTCAATCCTTATTTCAAATACTTATCATAAAAATAACCGCACCGTGAAACGGTATAGCATGAAGCCTCAAGTCTCTCTCCACAGCGCGGCTAGCTTGGGTACTACATAAACTTAACGTTCAGTGTTACCCCAATTTGGCGTGGGTCGCCGTAACGGATATATTGTTTTTCCGCCCAGCCATTATCGGGCTCATTACCAAAATAGAAGCCACGAACGCCATATTCTTCATCAAATAGGTTGCGGCCCCATAAATACGCCGACCACGCACTTGCCTCATAACCTAAACGCGCATTCACAACAGTATATGGCTCGGAGCGCGAGTCGTTGCTGTCTGAGTAGTAAAACTCACTCTTACCACTCATATTGACGTTGGCAAACCAACCCGAGTTCGCACGGTAGGTACCGCCTAGGCTATAGGTTAAGTGCGGTGAATGGGCCAGATCGCGCCCCGTTAAATCTACAAACTGGTCTTCAGCCACCTCGTATTGATAATCACCATAGGCGGTATTTAAATAACCAACGCTAGAATATAAATGCCAATTACTGTCGATATACCAATTAGCATCAATCTCTAAGCCATAGTTTTTTGAACTTCCGGCATTATCGATAAAAAGAATAAACTCACTTAAATCTTCAGGATTTTGTTTAGATGCAGATACTTGTTGGTCTTGTCTATCCATATAAAAAAGAGCAACATTTGTACTTAACGCTCCTGATAACCATGCGGATTTAAGACCTAATTCATAGTTATATAAAGTTTCAGTATTAAACTCCTTTTTATCACTGAAATCAGCAGGAAGTGTCATATTAAAACCACCCGCTTTATATCCTCTAGCAACTCGAATGTAAGCATTATGCTGTTCATTAAGTGCTTTACTTAAAGCAAGATGACCACCCCACATTGTTTCTGATGGTGAAAAATTATCCAGATTTGTATCGCTATAATCACTCGAGCGATTCTCTAACCTCAGTCCAAGTGACAATAAATAATCATTACTCATATCAATATCGAGTTGACCAAATATTGCGTAATTTTGCGCATCATATGTTGAGTCTAAATATTTAGTTCTTTCATTAAAACTGGGGTTCAAACCACCATTACTATATTTGGCATAGTCGATCAGACTGTTATCTTCCTGCAAACTCGAAAAATAAACGCCAATTAACCAATCTGTAGACTCGTTAAATATTCTTCCAGCATCACTTGAAGTAAGACGTAATTCTTGTGTAAAGGTTTTTCTCTGCCCCACTTTTGACCATGTTGCATCATAAACACAAGGTAACTTTCCGATTGAATTCCAATCCGCATCATAAATATCACATTGCTTCGATGCCCAATACTCAGAATTGGCCCAATCACCATCGTAACTATAATGATGATCGGTATTGGCAAATGATGTTAGCGAGGTCAACTCAAACTGCTCAGCCCCCGAATAAGTCGCTTTAAAACCTGCGCCCGTGGTGCGCTGGCTATCGACACCCGGTTGATCAGATAGGGTGTTTGTAGGGTCGTTGGTTAAACTCCACACATCATAACCGTTATCAAAATCGGCATGCAGCAGGGTTAAATCGAGTTGCAGATCATCGGTGGCATACCAACGCAATTTCGCGCGGCCGGTAAATTCATCACGGCCATTAGTATCTTCTTTATTTAAATACAGATTATCGCGATAACCGTTTTGCTGATGTTGCTGCAGTGCCACGCGGTACAACAATTTGCCCGAATCGCTCAAGGGGCCAGAGCTAAAGCCACTGAAGGTTTGCAAATCGTCATTTCCTAAAGAAACCTCGGCGCCATGTTCAAACACATCGGTTGGGTCATTACTCTTAAGGTAAATTAAGCCCGCTAATGCATTGGCGCCATAACGCGTCCCTTGCGGACCGCGTAACACTTCAACCTGCTGCAGATCGTACATGCTCGACACCATGCCGATACCGGATAAATCAATATCATCAACAATATAGCCTACCGATGAGTTAGGCGCGCCTTGATATTGCTCTTGCTCACCCACGCCACGGATCTGGAAATACTTGGGGCGTGAACTACCACCTGACCAGTTAAAGTTGGCGATGGAGTTCATCACATCTTCAAAGTGCTGGGCGTTTTCATCTTGAATTTGCTGGGCATCAATAACGGTAATGCTTGAAGGCATTTTTTCTAAACTGGCACTGCGAAAATCCGCCGTAACCACCATGATTTCCATATCATTATTGGGATCAGGCTTGTCGATAGCATCGGTTTGCGCCCATGCCGACGCACTTAACGCCGCAGAGACGGCCAGCGCTAATGGTGCACGAGTTAACGATATCGTGAAGATTGAAGATTGGTTGTTAGACTTTTTGTTAGACATAGGACCTCAAA
The DNA here is from genome assembly GCF_022410515.1 of Shewanella cutis. Lineage (GTDB taxonomy): Bacteria > Pseudomonadota > Gammaproteobacteria > Enterobacterales > Shewanellaceae > Shewanella > Shewanella cutis. The sequence continues at coordinate 342,807 of NZ_JACSDI010000002.1, forward strand.
TACATGTTTGAGATCCGGCAACGAATAAGCGATTCAGAAGTGTGCTGTTGATTGGCCCATTCCTACGCCGGTATTAGCCGGATCAGGTTCTAAGGGTTCGTCTGATGACATCTCAGTCTGCCGAATTTTGGCAAACACCCCTTGGCGGCGCTTAGTATACATGACGAAAATAATAAAGTAGACACACTTGTGCTGGCGATACCCTTAAATGTCACTAAAACCTTGTCTTTCTAAAGAATGTTAAAAGTCTTATGCAAAACGCCGCAGCCCAAATGCCTAAAATCGCCAGTCAACTCCTTTGGCCCATTTGACCGCTTATCACGATAATGTTATAGAAGGCCGCCATTGCACATAGGATAAGAGGATAATACTCAATGCAGCTAAAACCGTTAGCTAAAGGACGTTATAGCCAGCGATGGGAGCAAGACTATCCCCTTATTGAAGCGGTGATACTCAGCTGTATCAGCGAAGTTAAAATGCTTAAAAAAGGCGCTCACCTCATGACACAAGGTGAAGCCATAACCTCATTGGTGTTGGTAAAACAAGGGCGCGTATCACTTGGCCATACCGCCAGAAATGGCCGATGCTTTCAATTAGGGACTATCGATTGTGATTCGCAACTTTTTGGTGAAATGGAGTTTTTTACTCAGTATCACTGTCAGTTGGATATTATTGCCAATGAGCCATTAGAAATTATGGTCATTAGTGCCGAAAAACTGCAGCACTCCCTTGGGCAACATCCACAGCTAGCGTTATTTTTCGCCAGTGCCATTGCCATTGACTACCAAGACACCGTCGATATTTTTACCCGGCGCCTGCTGTATCCCATCAGCTATAACGTGGCATACGATATTTACCACGAATATTTAAATGATTTACCCGTCGATGGCTTTAGTAAACGCTATTTAGAGGCGGAGCGATTCGGTACAACCGATCGCGTCTACCGAAGAGCACTACAACTGCTTGAAGAACGTGGCCTGATTGAACGAAACAAAGAAGGGATTAGGATTAAAGATCTCGATGCACTTAAACAATTTGTTGAAGCTGCGATATAACCGAATTAAAAAAGCCCACTCGCGAGGTTATTTATTCGCAAGAGTGGGCCAAATCAATTAACGTCGCAAATGAACTTTAGGCCGCAGCGGGTTTTATTCGACCTGAAACAATCAACATGATAAATATCGCTACATAAAGTAGCGGAATAACATACATCACCGTCTGCAATCCAATAATGCGTTCAAAGAATGAGCTAATGGCGGGACTAAACATCGCGCCCGTGCTACCACTGATCAGAATATAGGACACATTTTTACTGCTGGCTTTTTTCACAAAAGACACGCCATAAGCAATAAATGCGTTGTAAAGAGCTGCGCACACAAAGCCATAACCATAGGTTAAATAACCGATCCAATTAAGCTTATCGGTCGTCACAATCATAAAGGTGATGACCATAGCAAGGCCGATAATCCCAACTAAGAAATGGTGAATTTTTACCCGAGTCACAATCAGCGTCGAAATTAACGCACCAATCAGTGCAGCAGACCAATATTGAGTAATAATATTACCCGCTTCTTCAAATGGAATATCAAATTTTTGCTTAACAAATAAAGGGGCCCAGGTTAAAAACGTGTAGAGCGCTAGCATGCCTAAAAATAACCCAATGCCACCGCTAATAATGCCGAAATTCCATTCAGATTGTTGCTTATCTTCCGTATTCGATGATTGCTCACATAGCGAAAAATTAGTGAACAAGGTAATAATCACGGTTCCTAACGCGACTAAACCTACGGCTAAGTAACTGTAACTCCAAGACAATGAACTTGTGAGTGCGTAAGTAGTGATTAAAGGGAAAATAACTCCCGCAATATTAAATGTGGCATCTTGCACGACGAGCATGGTGCTTTGTAATTTCTCTTGCCACACAGATACCACTATCGTACCCGCAATACATAAGCCTACACCGCCACAAAAACCAATTAACGTCATGGCGACCATCACGACTTGTAGAGAAAGGGTGAGATGTAACGCCAGAGCACACAATGCCACTAGACTGTAACTTATCAGCGTAATTCTTTTGATACCCAATTTTTCAATAAAGAAAAATGCGGCAATTGTTCCCGCCAATGCGCCACCATTAAGCAAGGAGAATATGGAGGCAACGTCATTCACGTTTGCTGCAAATTTATCCGCTATGGGTTCAATCAGCATCCCAAATTGAGTTGCAAAACCCGCCATAATAAAGTTAGCGAGAAAACTAATCGCGGTTAAGGTGATTTTATTATTCATATTGTCATTCCATCAGTGAAATGCTAAGGGTACAAAGGATAGCCTTAACCCTAATTAAGTGCGGTTTCTAAGGCGAGTTCAATCATATTATTGAAAGATAGCTGCCGCTCTTGCGCCGTGGTTTCTTCACCCGTTAAACAGTGGTCTGATACCGTCAGAATGGCTAACGATTCAATTCCCTGTTGGTGTGCTAAGCCATAAAGTCCAGCTACTTCCATATCAATACCTAATACCCCGAAACGCTCAAGCGCTGGGATCATATCTTCGTCAGGATCATAATAAAGATCGCCACTAAATACGTTGCCAACTTTCACGCTAATGCCTTTTTCATTGGCTTTGGTGTAGGCTTTATGCAGTAAGGAAAAGGTGGCTGAGGTCGCCATATGGTAGCCACTGCTGCGTTTAGCATTCGTCGGGGAATCGGTGCCTGCGGCTTGAGCTAAAATCACATCGCGCATTTCGACATGCTGTTGGGTCGCCCCTAAACTACCGATACGAATAATGCGTTTCACGCCAAAAAAATTAATTAACTCATGGCCATAAAGCACCATCGATGAAATACCCATGCCATGGCCCATCACCGAAATGCGTTGCCCTTGGTAATAGCCTGTGTAACCCAGCATATTGCGAACGTTAGTCACTTCTACGGCATCTGTAAGATAGGTTTCAGCGATATATTTCGCCCGCAGTGGATCGCCTGGCATAATAACAGTTTCAGCAAAATCAGTGGGTTGTGCATTAATATGAGCCGTCATAGTTCTATCCTCATGTGGTAATATGCAGATAGTAGTGCTCAAACACGAAAACTTTTTAGGACTAAAGTCCGGATTTTCTCTTGCAACGCCCCTTTTTTGTTAAAAGTGGATAATTTGTCGCAACGTTTATACTTAGCATCATAAACCTTAGTAACAAAATACGGCTTAACACATTGTATTTGATACAAATAAAAAAGACTTACTCAGCAAATGGAGTAAGTCTTATTAGAATATGTTTTAATCAAAAATGCAGAAAAACCAGTGCAAACTCAATAGCAGTAAACTAGTTTGAATAGGTCTCGCGCACATAAACGTCGAATTTCACCACTTGGGTATTAGGCGCTACTGCCGACACTTGCAACTGTTGTTTACCATGCAATTTAACCGATTTCCAACTGCTACCTTCATCTTCAATAGTAAAACCGCTGGCGTCAAACCAAGTAAACTTGTATTGCACTCGCATATCGCTAGAAGATTTACTGACGATCAGTGCGGAACCTTGGATAAGATCCCCCACCCGGCGCGCCTCAACCCCTTGCACACTGATATCACGGGCAAAGCTCTTGCTATCGACGCGAGTTTCACCCAATGCACTCACTGAAATACCCGCTGTATTAGAAGAGCAGCCACCAAGTGTCAGTGCCGCTGCTAGCATTAATCCACTGTAAATTGATTTCATGTTGTTTTCCCTCACTCAAAAAACCTTAGCGACAAACGACTTATGGGCAATGACACTAATCGAATCGAGCTGAACTTAGGCTTAACGCGAAAACGCCAGTTCAGCTCAAAGCAGTTGTTAATCAATTAAAAAATGCGCCCGTGCGGTGGCAATCAACTGTTTACGATTGGTTTGCCAGCAATTGATATTCACGTTAGCGACCCGTCGACCTTGGCGGGTAATCCTGCACTCGGCAAAGCTGTCTTTATGTAAGCCCGCACGCAGGTAATCAATCGAGAAATCAACCACCTTAGGTACTTTGGCTGTTTGCATAAATACCATTAACTGCACGATCGCTGACATTTCCATAAAACCAGCAATAACACCACCGTGAATGGCGGGCAGAATGGGATTACCAATATTGTCATCCTTGGCGGGGAGTTTAAAAATCAACTCATCGCCAAACCGCTCCACCTTCATGCCAATAAACTTAGCATAAGGTACGTGCTCGAGTAGATGCCCAAAATCGTTAAGCTCGGTCGCCCGTTTAACAATCCCTTGTACATCAAGGATTTTAGACTCCGTTGGTATAGTATCGGTCGTCTTATTTGAGCTCATTTGTCTCTCCTAAGGGCGGCACTGCTTCTCCCATCAAGGCTTGTCTAAAGGCATCGCCTACCATTTCAGGGCTGATACGCATAAATGAGCCCACCGCATGAGCAATGGGGTCATCGATACTGTCCTGATAGGCAATGGCGCGGGTAAAAGCGATATTAGATGACAACTTATAACACTCAGCAAAGCCATAAACCGATTTATGGGGCTGCGCGGGCTTCATATAATCGACGCGTAAGTCGAGGGTGGGCGAAATCTCTAAGGATTGATATTTTTGAAAAATCGCACTCACCACCGCACTGCCACAGGCGGTGTCCATCAAGGTGGTGATCACCCCACCATGGATAACGCCAGTATCTGGATAACCAATTAACTCAGTGCTATAGGGTAACTCAATTAGCACATGGTGCTCACTGGCTTCGAGCACGGTAAGCCCTAAGCGACGGCACTGGGCGAGCTGATCGACAAACCGCTGGGCCATTTGAGTCAGCGGAAAAAAATCGGGATTAACCTTCATTGACCTTGGCTCAGCATGGGTCCCAGTGGCTCTCCGCCGACGAGATGAATATGGATATGGTACACTTCCTGTCCGCCATGTTTATTACAGTTCATGATCAAACGATAACCGTCTTTGGCAATCCCCGCCTCTGCTGCCAGTTTGGCTGCCACAGTCATCATCCGGCCGAGTGCTGGTTCATCCGAGGCTTTCATATCATTTGCGGTTGGGATCAAATGATTCGGCACAATCAGAATATGGGTTGGCGCCTTTGGCGAGATGTCTCTAAAAGCAGTCACCAGCTCGTCTTGATACAGAATGTCGGCGGGAATTTCGCGGCGGATAATTTTGCTGAAAATGGTTTCTTCGGCCATGGGGAGTCCTCCTTGGGGTAATTGGGATAGTATACTAGCAATTCAATGCGTTGTGTCTCCAGATATTTTGCGTTTCATTTGCCTGTTGTGCGTATTTTTGGCAGCATGACGCCCATTAAAACGCAGCGGTTTTACAGGATAAATTATGATCCACTATCACATCATTCCCGTCGATCCCAAGGCGCACTTGTTCGCCGTTACCATGACGGTACAAAAGCCCCACCCTAAGCAAGTTTTTAGTCTGCCCGCTTGGCTTCCCGGCAGTTATATGGTGCGGGATTTTGCCAAGAACATTATCGACCTTAAAGCCACAGACGATAACGGCGAGCCGCTTAAGCTCATTCAACTGGATAAGCAAACCTGGTCGGTCGAACATCAATGCACCCAACTGACCTTAACCTATCAAGTTTATGCTTGGGACTTGTCGGTACGCACTGCGCATCTGGATATGAGCCATGGCTTCTTTAACGGTAGCAGTGTATTTTTAGCCGCCCATGGCTTTGAGGCAGGCTTACACACAGTGACGATGGCAGCGCCGACCGAGCCGAGCCTAAATGAATGGCGCCTTGCCACCAGCATGACACGTCAAAACGGTGATGAATTTGCCTTTGGTGAGTTTTGCGCGCAAAGCTATGACGAACTTATCGATCATCCAGTAGAAATGGGTCTGTTCACCCACGCCAGTTTTGAAGCCTGCGGCGTCAGACACGATATCGTGCTTAACGGTCGCCACCGCGCCCACATGCCGAGACTCTCCCAAGATTTAAAGGCGATTTGCGAATATCAAATTAAGCTATTTGGCACGCCTGCGCCTTTTACGCGTTATCTGTTTATGACCACAGTGCTCGACAATGGCTTTGGTGGTTTAGAGCATCGGTCATCGACCGCATTAATGTGTTCACGCAAGGACTTACCGCTGTCGATGGATGCGCCGATTAATAACGACTATCGTACCTATTTATCGCTCTGCAGCCATGAATATTTCCACAGCTGGAACGTCAAGCGCATCAAGCCAGAATGTTTCTTACCCTATCAACTCGAGGCAGAAACCTATACGCCACAACTGTGGGCCTATGAGGGTATCACTTCCTATTACGATGACTTCCTCACCTATCGCGCCGGCTTAGTGGATGAGCAAAGTTACTTGGATATGCTGAGCGAAACCTTTACAAGGGTATATCGCAGTCAAGGCCGCTTTAAGCAAAGTATCAAAGATTCAAGCTTTAACGCTTGGACTAAGTTCTACAAGCAGGATGAAAACGCCCAAAACGCCATTATCAGTTATTACACTAAGGGCGCCCTGTTTGCCCTGTATCTCGACTTAACCCTAAGAAGCGAAACTAAGGGAAAATATAATCTCGACGATGTAATGACCATTCTGTGGCAGGAATATGCCCTGCAAAATCGCGGCACTACAGACGAATGCCATCAAAGGATTGTTGAACGTTTATTGGGCCGAGATTGCCAAGATCTCTTCGCCTATTTAGACAATACCGACGATATCCCTCTGGCACCGCTACTTGCCGAGTTTGGGGTTGAATTTACTCTTCGCTCCAGCCAAGGCGCGCAGGATGTAGGCGGTGGCACGGCCAAAGGGTATGAAATTGCCTTTGGTGCGAAAACACAAACGGTAGCAACCGGCCTTAAAATCACCACAGTCACCCAAGGCAGTCCGGCGCACCTTGCAGGCTTAAGTGCCGGAGATATCTTAATTGCGGCGGATAATCTACAAGTTACTGGCCAATTTGAAGCTCAGCTTCAGCAATACCCACTCGGAGAACGCTTAAACCTACATTGGTTTAGACGCGATGAATTGATGACAGGAGAACTGATTATTACTGAGGCGCTAAAGGATACAGTTGCCTTAAGCATCGCGAATAAAGACAAACTGCAGGCTTGGCTAGGTCGCTAATTTTTAACGCATTAGCCTTTAATACCAATCGTATTAAATATCTGTTCATTCAGCGGGAGTTAAACGCGCTTTAGACAAGGCGAAGGCTTGAAGGCATAGTGGCGCTCTGTCGAAAGCCTTAAAGCACAAAAGGGGCAATCGTATTGGCGATTGCCCCTTTTATTTGATTCTTTGTTTGCTCTTGGCTTAGCGCCCCATCAACAATGCGTTACACCACCACATCGTGTAAATAGGTTTGCGCCCAAGCTATGGCTTGCCCACGGCTCGACACACCAATTTTACGGAATACACGGTACAAGTGAGTCTTAATGGTGCTCTCACTTACAAATAACTGATTGGCGATATCGAGGTTAGTACTGCCCGACAGCAGGGCTTGTAATACTTCACGCTCACGGATGGTTAATGGCTCGGTATCTTCAAACAGTCCAAAGTCATCATTCACCCCGTTAACCAATTGGATAGGGATCACCCTGTGTCCGCGCAGGATGTTGGAGAGGCCAAGGCTGATTTCAGTCAGTCCCGCATCCAGATAAAACACCCCTGCTGTAGTCGAGGCTTGCATTAGGAAGCGGGCATCAACCTGTTTAGGAAAATGAATATAGACGACTCGCACACTCGGATGTTCGCGGGCAAGCAAGCGTTGAAATTGATAGGCTTTTTGAAGATCGACAGTGGAAAGGTCAATCACCGCCATAGAGGCTTGGTTATCTTTGATGTGATCGCACATCTCATCCGGGCTGACTTGCGACAGCTTAACGAGAAACTCCTGCGGCCAGCGGCCTGCAAGCAACTCCATCAATACTTGCGATCTTGACACTACGATCCAATGTAATATTTTGAACATCCTGCTCACTCCCTGTCTGGTTAACGATTATTCATTTTGAGAGGAGAAACATCTCTCAATACCACTTCAACATCCGTTCAATAGACTTCCGAGTCTACCATGCACACGATATTAGCATTAGATAAAACAGATTCAAAAGGCTTACGACAAAAAATTTACCGCACGCAAATCAAATGCTTCAACAATGTTACGATCTAGCATCATTAATCACGAGGCTGAATTTTAACTGAAATTAATGCATTATTTTTAAAACAAAGGCGTAAGATTAGACAACACAAACTATAAGGAAATACTATGTCCAGCCATCAACCACTTCTGACCGAAATGAAATCTTATCAAGTATGGGACAAACCCACCCGCTTATTTCATTGGATCAATGTCATACTCGTATTCGCCTTACTCATCATCGGCGGGATGATGATGTTTCGCAGTGAATTAGGCATCTCAGAACTCTCAGGTAAAATTGGCCTCAAGACGCTTCACGTCGGTATTGGCTATGGATTTGCAATTAATTTACTCATTCGCCTAATTTGGGGCTTTGTCGGCAATAAATACGCCCGCTTTAGCCATATGTTCCCCAATAGCAACAGCAAAAATGAGTTAATGCGTTATAAAGCCGAGATAGCTGCGGGTAAAAATCCCCAATATTTAGGTCACAATCCTAAAGGAAAATTCGCTGTACTCGCCATTATGCTCTTATTAGTGACGATTATGTCGACAGGTCTTATTCGTGCAGGGACAGATATTTACTATCCCCCTTTTGGTAATGCTGTACAAAGTTATTTAGCGGCACCGAATGTCGAGCCAAGTAGCTTAAAACCCTACGATGCTACGGGTGTAGATACCGATAAAGCCAATGCAATGAAATCCATGAAGGGACTCGCAGGCAAAGTACATGTTTACGCAGTTTATTTATTGATGTTACTGATAGTGCTGCACGTTTTTGCAGTGGTTTATACCGAAGTCAAACGCCAACCTGGCATCATTTCAGCCATGTTTTCTGGCAAAAAGCTTATCCAAGGGCAACCAAAGGACGAGTGAGCGACACCATAGAGAAAACAAAACGCCAGCAAATGCTGGCGTTTTTTATAAAGCTCAATGTTAAATCTAAATAGACTTGGCAATTACTTCTTCAGAACAGACGCTGAAGTACGGCCATCGTCATGGCAGCTTTCACAAGTAGGTTTTTGGCCTACGTTCATATCATGTACCGCATGGCAGTCAGCGCACATTAAGTTGCCATCGTGTGGCTTGTGTACTGCGTCCATTTCAGAAAGCTTACCGTGGCAGCTTTGGCATTGTTCAAATTCAAAGGCACCGTCAGCAGAAGGAGTACCATCTTTATGACAGCTCTCACAACCACCTGACTCAGCATGGAAGTCTGATAATTTTTGATCCGCGGCAAATGCAGCTGGTGACAGCGCTAACGCTGCAAGACTTGCCCCGAAAAGCGCACTTAATAGTTTTTTGCTCACAATTGTATCCTCCAATGGTGATTGACAGTGGAAATTCTTGTCAGGGGTGACTTCCATCTTGCAACCAATATAAATAGCACGACTTGATCTAACTTAGCTAAGGTTTGAGTAATAAGCAACCCAAACTTATGCAAAGTAACTTTATCAATATACGCCAAGGTAAAATGTGCGCTGCATCATGTAACCACATGCTTATATAAGAGTTTTACATTTGAATAACCAAAGGGTTACACACAAAAATCTCTTAGCGTAATTCGGCACAAAAGAAAAGCCCTGAAATACAAAAGGAGGCCAAAGCCTCCTTTTACATACTGTCTAATAAATTGGATTAGCGAGACTGCAGCGCAGCAATACGCTTTTCTAATGGCGGGTGGCTCATCATCAACTCAGCCATTGAACGCTTACCGTTAATACCCAAAGCAGACATTTGCGCTGGCATCGCCGAGCTTTCTGGGCCTTGACGTAAACGCTCAAGCGCAGCAATCATCTTATTCTTACCCGCTAAACGAGCAGCCCCCTCGTCGGCGCGGTATTCACGAATGCGTGAGAAGTAAGCCACGATAATAGAAGCCAAAATACCAAACAACATATCGAGAACAAACACCACAGCCATGTAGGCAAACATACCTAAACCTTCACCTTCTTCATCGTTGCTCGATACGAAATTATTGATGATACCCGCCACCACACGCGCCGCAAAGATAACAAAGGTGTTTACCACGCCTTGGATTAAGGTCAAGGTCACCATATCGCCGTTAGCGACGTGGCTGACTTCATGGGCGAGTACGCCTTCTATTTCATCTTGGCTCATGCCGTACAACAAACCGGTACTCACGGCAACTAACGAATTGTCTTTACTTGGACCTGTGGCAAAGGCATTCATCTCTGGCGACTGATAAATCGCCACTTCTGGCATTTTAATACCCGCTTGCTGTGCTTGGCGGGCAACAGTGTCCAATAACCAACGCTCAGTGCTATCACGTGGAGTGGTAATCACTTCACAGCCCATGGTCTTTTTCGCCATCCATTTTGAAATCGCTAAGCTGATGAAAGCTCCACCAAATCCAAAAATCGCAGCGAACACTAAGAGTCCACCCATAGTAGACGTATTTACGCCCAAAATTGACATCACAATTGAGGCAACCAACAACACCGCGAGGTTGGTCGCAATCAATAAAAATATACGCTTCATATCAGCTCCTTTACGGCATAAACATGCCATTTATTTTTGCTCAAAGACATAATATGTCCAATTAATCGAAATTCAAGGGGTAAAGATAAGAGTTTTTCTACTCGCTAATTTTTCTCTCAATTTAGACACTGCCTTTTATGGTTCGTGAGTCTAGGGACAGTCTATTAAGCCAAACTTAAATCTAGCAGCTATGGACGTTACAGCCAAAATCATGTGTATTTCTGTATGTTTATCGTGATTAAACTTTGTTAATATGCAAGCACATTCCGTGATTTCAGGATAAAAAAATGACAGTCAATGCCCTACTACTGAGTAGTTCCCGTGTTGGTGACACGCCCTACCTATCCCATGCAATTCCTTTTATCAAACCACTCACTGCTGATGCACAGAAATGGATTTTTATTCCTTATGCAGGGGTCAGTATGAGTTACGACACTTATTTAGCCTCTGTGGTGACGGGGTTAAGTGAACTTAAGCTCGATATCAGTGGTATTCATCAGCATCCTGATCCACGCCAAGCACTCAAAGATGCCGATGGCATACTGATCGGGGGAGGAAATACTTTCCATCTATTGCACGAGCTTTATAAATATGATCTTGTACAGCTTATCCGCGAAGAAGTACTAAAAGGTAAGCCTTACATTGGTTGGAGCGCAGGTTCAAACGTTTCTGGATTAAGCATTCGCACAACAAATGATATGCCGATTATTGAACCGCCTTCATTTGCAGCCTTAAATATACTGCCATTTCAATTAAATCCGCATTATTCTAACTACCGCGCTCCAGGTCATAATGGTGAAACCCGTGCCCAACGATTACTCGAATTTACCCGTGTCGATCCTATCACGCCGGTTATCGGTATTGTCGAAGGCAGTGCACTATGGCGTCAGGGAGAGACTTTATCATTGTTGGGTGATAATCCAGCTTATTTATTCTGCGGTGAACAACAAGAGATCCCCATTCCAGTCGGCAGCGATTTATCCCATTTATTGAAATAAGATCTGCTTTACGGCATGGACTGTCGCAATGAGGTAAAATTAATACTCAAACAAACGATGAAAAGTGCGGCTAGGGAGTGAAGATTTCGCTCCCTTTAGCGAGTCAATTTTGCAACATATCAAGACTAATAATTGACAACTTCAGATATCAAAATCCTTGCGGCATACCGAAGTCTTCAAAAAGCCCTTGGGAGAAAAAACTTGCACCACTTAAGTATCTGCTCTAATTTCGTTGTCGAACACGTTGATAAACAAGATTAAATTTGTATTAACACCTAGCGACATATTAAACAGATATATTCTAAGCTATTTAAAATTAGGGAGTTTTACCTAAAGTACAAGAGTATTTTTTAACCCTTGGTCCATTCAAGTGAGGAGTTTTCGTTTTGCGACTGCATTTAACATTCAATCATTCAACCCCTGCTACAGGTCAAAAAAACACCAAGCATACATTTTTTTTTGGTTCTATGCTTGCCTGTATTATAAGCATTAGCAGTTTAGTGCCCGCTTATGGCGCTAACGTAAGCAACGAGAAAAAAGCAAAGCCTTTCACCCATGACACTGTCGTCGAATATGCCCATCAACTGGCCCAAAAACCCTTTAAAGAAGCGAGAAAAGCTCCAAAGGAGTTGATCGAACTTGATTACGCCACCTATAGCAAAATCAATTACCAAGCAAACGCCGCAATTTGGGGTGGAACACCCACTAAGTTTTCCGTACAGCTTTTTGCGCCAGGTTTTTTATATAAGAACCTCGTTGATATCGATGTGGTTGAAAACGGCCAAGCTTTACCTATCGAGTTAACAGAATCCTCCTTTAACGTCCCCAACGATACTATTGAGAAATTGCTCACTCAGGTGGGACAATATGCCGGTGTCCGTCTTCACTATCCCATCAATGACGATGAGATCAAAGACGAATTCGTGATGTTCCAAGGCGCCAGCTATTTTCGAGTACTCTCCAAAGGCCAAACATACGGATTATCTAATCGCGGACTCGCAATCGATGTTGCACAGCCTAAAGGAGAAGAATACCCCTTATTTAAACGTTTCTGGATAGAACGTCCCTCTAAATACCAAACAGCCATTGTGGTGCACGCATTGCTTGATAGTCAGAGTGTCACCGGTGCCTATCGTTTTGGTATTTATCCCGGTGCGCCGACACGTGTTGATGTTGATGTCACCCTCTTTCCCCGCCGAGATATCGCGCATGTGGGACTTGCGCCGCTGACTTCGATGTTTCTCTATGGTGGCTTAGATACGCCCGATAAACCTGATTATCGCCCAGCAGTGCATAACTCCGAGGGCTTACAAATCGATCGTGGCAATGGTGAACGCCTGTGGCGTCCGCTCAATAATCCAAACAAACTGCAGATCAGTGCCTTTGGTGACGAAGATATAAAAGGTTTTGGTTTAATTCAACGCCATCGTAACTTCGATTATTATCAAGACCTTAATGCAAACTACCAACAGCGTCCCTCAGCATGGATAGAACCGTTAAACGATTGGGGTAAAGGACAATTAATACTGCTTGAAATTCCATCGAGTGCTGAAACCAATGACAACATAGTCGCCTATTGGGAGCCTCAAGGTGGGTTAAAGCAAAGCGAACCTTATCGTTATTCCTACCGCATCACAGCGGCTAACGACAGCCCAAGTTTTACAAGCAAAGCACGGGTTATTCGTGGTTCTAAGGGACAAAAACAAGTTAAAGGTAAAGAACTCCTTATTGACTACAGCAATATCAAGCCACAAGATATTGAAAAAATTGTGATTGATGCAAGTATCAATAAGGGAAAAATCCTGTCATCTCGTATAGTCGCTCGCCCCGATATTAATGGAGCTCGAGTCTTTATTACTTTCGACCCCGAAAGTACCAATGTGGCAGAGCTTAGGATTCAACTGCGTAAAGATGAAAAACCTGTTGCTGCAACCTGGCTATATCGCTGGAATAGTGACGATTGGCCCAACTAAGGACTTGTTTCATTAGCCAATTCCAGTAATAAAAAACGCCGAGCTTTTGGCGTTTTTTATTATATATATTCCATTCGCGAACTAAGAAAGTTAAATTATATGCCTTTTAACTCCTATGCTATTGAATCATGCTAGTTGATGACTTTCATGGAAAATTTAGGGATGACTCTCTAAAAAATTACGAGTTTCAATTGCTATTTAACCTGCTCCAGGGATAAGTAGAGCCGCTAAACAGGCATTTTTCGACACCCGTCACCCCGAGTTAAGATTATTTATGAACAGCATTTGCAATGCAAATTTACTCTCCAACTATTTTATTATCACTTATCAAATTTGGATGTTTGTACCGTACTCTTTAATAAGTCATTAAACTATTTCACCAGCATATTCAGCATTAGTAATATTTCGACATATGAATATATTAACAATAGCGACCCCATCAATAACCAATAAATAACCAATAAATAACCAATAAATAAGTTGTAGATGACTATTTAGCGATTAGTCGCTTATCCTTACTATCTCCAATTAAAACCCGCGGCAATCTACCCACCGATTATTAGTATTAGCAATAACCTGGTTTAATCCGTCGAGATTTTGTACAGCACGTGGGTGAATATCATGATACAAAATAATGCCGCGGCGCCAAAGTAGCATCAAGCTTATGACACGATCCTGAACTTGTTGAGTAGAGAGTTTATTACTCCAATCTTGGCTATCAATATTCCATAACATGAGTTTTTCATTATTCTTGTCTAAATTAGTTAATAATTCAGCCGTCCTTTGTCCATAAGGAGGACGAAACCAATAGGGGCCTTTTTGATATAGCGCAAGTTGTTGACGGCTTTGACTGAGAGATGTTGCCCAATCTTGCATCTTTTGATGGCTATGATGAGTATATCCATGTGAACCCACACATTGCTGTTTATAAAGAGTATTCTCAGGATTTACATGATGAAGTTGCTCACCCAGCAAAAAGAAAAATGCGTGGATATGTCGTTCATTTAATGCCGAAATGAGCGTGGCTGTTCGTGTTGCAGAAGGCCCATCGTCATAGGTTAAGAGAAATTCCCCATCCTGCATTTCAAAACCTGTCACTTCTTGGGCTGACATGGTTTCTATTTCACTGGTGATCCTTGGAAATAAAGCAGCAAGTCTAACTTGCTCATATAAATATCGCCGATAAAACTTTTCTGAAGCGGCTGCCCATGGTTGTAATTGAGTTGAAATGGAATTGTGGCTTTCTGTAACTAATTCATCCCATTGATTAGTACATTGCACACAGGCATGTTGATAGTTTTCAAGCAATATATTGATGGTCTTTTTTACCCATTTATGCACGCTGTCGACATTAACATTTTCGATACCGGTAAATTGTTGAATATCTGCTTTAGTCTCGAGCGATGTTTGTGTAATGACGCGGGTAAACATACGTATTTCATGGGCTGAAGCTAGGTCAAATGCCTGTTGATTGTTGATAGCCTCAGGCCAAAGTTGCCGATCAATTGTCGCAATATTATCTGGACCAACCGCCTGTGCTAAGTTGACGTAAAGTAACATGCTCAGAAAAAGATAACGCATAACTACTGCCCTTATTGGTATCACAGTGTTGTTGCTTAAACATTTATTGCAATATTGACTAACATTTAGGAGATTAGAGAAACGGGTTAATATGGGCTAACACCATTAGTTCACGATAAAAATAACATTTTATTGTGCTCGGTATAGAGACTATCCGTCCTGTATCCGCCTTATACTAAGGCGTTAATCACTCATCGTCCCGTTGGAAATAATCGCAAACTATAACGGCGCTAAATCAATATAATTCGCCGCATTTTGCGCGTTTGGCTCCGCCAAAAAGGGCACACACCCCAAACACGGTGACTGCATCAGTTGCCGTAAACTCGCTAAATTTTCTTCGAAGACACTCATATTTGGATCGACACAATTAGCAACCCAGCCTGCAATCGATAAACCATCAGCTAATATCGCTTCTTGGGTTAATACGGCATGATTTAAACAGCCGAGCTTCATTCCCACTACCAGAATAACGGGTAAATTAAGCTGTTGTACCAACTCAGATAAATAGCGCCCTTCCCCTAAAGGCAAACGCCAACCGCCCGCCCCTTCGATCAAACAAAAATCCGCCTGTGCAAATGCCGCACGATCAAGTTTGCTCAAAATAGCCTCGGGGGATAAATTGACGCCCAGTTGCTGCGCCGCAATATGCGGTGCAATCGCAGGTTCAAAACTAATCGGATTCACCTGCTCATAGCTCAGTTTAAGGGATGAAGCCGACATCAGTTTTAATGCATCACTGTTACGCAAGCCCTTTTCAGTGATTTCACATCCCGAGGCCACAGGTTTTACCCCAAGACTTAAGCGCGAAGCACCTGCACGCGCCGCCTCACGATTAAATGCGCTTAATAGTGCAGTCGAGACTAAGGTTTTACCACTGTCGGTATCTGTACCTGTTACAAAAAACATGCGTTTTCCTTGTTAATCTGCTGGCCAATCATGCGCCAAACCGTTGCTAGAGGCTTATACCGAACAACCTTGGCGACGCACACGAAATTGGGCGATCTGATAAGTTAAAGGCAGCCCCTGTGCCTCACGAAATTGCTCCGCGCGTTGCTGTAAAGCCTGCCAATCGCAGCGGCCACGCAATTTACCTAAATGGGCATCGGATTCAGAAGACGTTAGGCTCTGCAGTGAGGATTGCACCGATGCGCCCACGCCCTTAATGGAATAGAGTAAGGCTTTAAGATCTTGAAAATAGACGGTCATTGGCATGAGCTTCACATCAAGAAATTGCCAATCTGTGTCGTCAAATGCCGCTTGTAAGCTTTCAAGAGATAAGAAACCATTCACCCGCAAGCCAAGATTGGATAACTGCTTAAGGCTGCCTGCCGCTACGATACTCAAATGCGCTTCTCCACCGATTTTCAGCACTCTGGCCATTTCGCTGGTTGCAGCCGAAAAGTCATGGCACCACTGCAGTGCCAAATTGGAGTAAATATTATCGATGCACGCATCGGCAAAGGGTAATTGCTCGGCATTACCGCAAACACACTGTTGATAAGGATAAGTCGCGTTAAGCTGTTGCAGCATGCCCAAAGCGATATCGAGTGCATAGACCCTGATATCTGTGCCTGTGGCATTATGATCAAAATCAGTCCCCGGCCCTGCGCCAATATCGAGAATTGCGCCTTTGGCAACAAATCCCTGCAACAAACTCGCACCGCTTAAACGCTGCAAACTGTTATGCTTTTGATAGCTCTTGGCTGCTGCTGAAAACCGATCGGCAATATGCGAGAGCTGATCTGCGGGCTCATGGGGATTAAGGCTAACGCCAAGCGGCATGGACATCTCTGGTTATTCTCACTTTTAAATCAAACTCTGATCTTTCAACTCTCAAGACTAAGCCATCGAATCGTCGGCCATAAGCAGTATCGAAAACATTAGCTTATCGCGCAGGACGCTCAGATACCCTAGGTAGTGCAACTTCGGTCAGCACTTGCGCAATGCCCTTAACACAGCGCCGAATTGCCGCCTCGCTATGGGATGCACTTAAGGTAATACGTAATCTTGCTGAGCCTACGGGCACCGTTGGTGGACGAATTGCCCCAACCCAAATCCCCATGGCTTTTAGCTTTTGCGCAACCAGTAAGGTTTGCTCGGCATCGCCAATGATCAGAGGTTGAATCGCGGTGTCACTACCAAGAAGTGGAATATCGGCATCTTGGCATAACTGTTTAAAAATCGAGATATTACGCTGCAACTTTTGCCTAAGTTCAGGATGAGCTTCACAGTGTTCAACTGCGGCCAAAGCTAGCGCAGCATTGGCCGGTGACAGTGCAGTGGAATAAATATATTCCCGCGCATTACTCACTAAAAACGCAATCAACTCTCGACTACCCAGAATTGCTGCGCCTTGACAGCCTAATGCCTTGCCAAACGTGACGATTTGCGCATCAATATCACTAGGCTCAGAAGTATTACCTACCATGGTATCTAACACCGCAAAGCCATGGGCATCATCGACAATCAACCAAGCATTATGCGCGCGGCAAAGTGCAGATAACGCCGAAATCGGCGCAATATCGCCATCCATGCTAAACACACTTTCAGTGATCAGCGCTGAAACCGTGTTTTTGGCTAACAGCCGCTCGGCACTCTCAGTTGAGTTGTGCAAAAAGCGTTTAAAATCTGCGCCACTATCGCGTAAACCATCGATAATAGACGCGTGAACCAGCTTATCCGCCAGCACAACATCTTGCTTATCGAACAGGGTTTTACAGAGCGTACTATTAGCGCTAAACCCTGAGCTAAACAGTAACGCTGACTCAAATCCGGTTATCTGGCACAGCTTGGTTTCCAGCGCTAAATGCGCCTCATTGTAGCCCGTCACCAGTGGCGATGCCCCGCTGCCTACGCCGTATTGCTGTGCACCGCGGTGCAGCGCCGCAATCAATTCGGGTGCACGAGAAAGCCCTAAGTAGTCGTTACTGCTGAAATTAAGATAAGTTTGCCCCTCAAAGCAAAACTGCGGCTCAGCATCACTTAGCACGGCATCGGTTGATAATGCTTGACGCTGCCTTAGCAAACCTTGCTCTGCTAAGGCTTGCTGACGGGCGCGGATTTTTGAAGCCAGTTTTGACGCGAGTGGCGAACTCATTTTTTCTTACTCAACTTGTCTTGCTCAACTTGTCTTGCTCTGCATTTTTCTTAGCTGGCTTACTCGGCATCTTGACTCATTCTTCGCTCAATCTTTGACATCACGATGGCTCAAATTCTCGCGCAGTCTCACTACCCGCATAATTCTTTGGGACTCGCGCTTCACAGCTTAACGAAGCACAAATCCAAAGACGCGAGTTTCTGAGGCGATAACTATTGATTACAGCGCCGCGGCATCATAAAACTGAGCTGAAGCTTTATCTTGATAAGCCGCCGCTTTAGCTAATACCGCCTGCTCATCATCGATAGTCGCCACTGCGCCCTGCTCAGGACGTAAACCCAGACGGCGGAACAGCCCCATATCGTCACTTTCTTCAGGGTTTGGCGTGGTCAGTAACTTACAGCCGTAGAAAATAGAGTTCGCGCCCGCAAAGAAACACATGGCCTGCAGTTCGTCAGTCATGTTTTCACGGCCCGCCGATAAACGCACCCGCGACAGTGGCATTAAAATACGCGCCACGGCGATGGTACGGACAAACTCAAGTGGATCTAAATCATCGAGTTTTTCAAAAGGGGTACCCGCTACTTTGACTAGCATATTGATCGGTACAGAATCCGGATGCTGGGGTAAATTCGCCAGTTGTTGTAATAAGCCAGCTCTGTCGGTGGCCTTCTCCCCCATACCGACAATGCCGCCGGAGCAGACTTTCATGCCCGATGCACGCACATGGCTTAAGGTATCTAAGCGGTTTTGATAGGTACGGGTGGTGATCACATCGCCGTAGTATTCAGGCGAGGTATCTAAATTGTGGTTGTAGTAGTCAAGTCCTGCTTCGGCCAACTCATTGGCTTGCTCGGCACTTAACATCCCCAAGGTCATACAGGTTTCCATGCCGAGGGCTTTCACCTCTTGCACCATTTGCTTGAGGTATGGCATATCTTTATCTTTCGGGTTACGCCAAGCGGCGCCCATACAGAAACGCGAAGCGCCCGCGGCTTTGGCGCTACGCGCTTCGGTGAGCACGGTTTCCATCGCTAATAGACGCTCTTTTTCAAGGCCAGTGTCGTAACGCGCACTCTGTGGACAATATTTACAATCCTCAGGACAAGCACCGGTTTTGATCGACAGTAAACGGCTGATCTGCACTTCATTAGGATCGTACACTTCACGGTGGATACTGTGGGCTTTAAACAATAAGTCATTCATCGGCAGCGCAAATAAGGCTTCGATTTCTTCCCGCTTCCAATCATGACGAACTTGCAACTGCGACATTGAACACCCTTTTATTTTTGTATTTTACCTTGGCTAGGATAACCTCAGCCCTTAAACTGTCAACGCCAACCAGTGACACAGGTTTACCACTGATTAATCTTCAATCAACACTATGAGCTTTTATGTGCAATTTACTCGACTTGGATTTTGATAGCGCCCATATTTGGCACCCTTATACCTCCATGACTCGTGCACTTCCCGTTTTTGGGGTACAAAGTGCCCAAGGCTGCGAGCTGGAATTGGTTGATGGCCGTAAACTGATTGATGGCACGAGTTCTTGGTGGGCCTGCGTGCATGGCTATGGTCATCCAGCGATATTAACGGCGATGGAGCAGCAATTGCACCAACTCAGCCATGTGATGTTTGGCGGCATTACCCATGAACCTGCCATTACACTCTGCAAAAAACTGCTGGCGATGACCTGTGAGCCATTAACGAAAGTCTTCCTTTGCGACTCAGGCTCCATTGCCGTTGAGGTTGCCATCAAGATGGCGCTGCAATATTGGCAAGGGCAAGATTTGCCCTTAACACAAAAAGCCCAAAAACAGCGCATCCTTACCGTGAAGAAGGGCTACCATGGCGATACTTTTGCCGCCATGAGTGTCTGCGATCCCGAAGGTGGCATGCATACCATGTTTGGTGAAGCAGTCACTAAACAGTGTTTTGTCGACGCGCCGCAAACGCCCTTTGGTGAATCGTTACGCCCAGACGATTTAGCACCCATGCAGCGCATTTTACGCGAGCAACATCAAGAGATTGCCGCCGTGATTATCGAGCCCATTATGCAGGGCGCTGGCGGCATGCGCTTCTACAGCAGCGAGTATTTACGCGGCCTGCGAGCCCTTTGTGATGAGTTTAATGTGCTACTTATTCTCGATGAAATCGCCACGGGTTTTGGCCGAACCGGTAAGTTATTTGCCTATGAACATGCCGACATCGCGCCCGACATTCTTTGCCTAGGCAAAGCCTTAACGGGTGGTTATATCAGCCTTGCCGCCACCTTATGCACGGATAACGTCGCCCAAGGCATTAGCCAATCGCCCGCAGGCGTCTTTATGCATGGCCCGACATTTATGGGCAATCCCCTCGCCTGCGCCGCTGCCTGTGCCAGCTTAGATTTGATCAATCAGCAAGAATGGCCAGCACAGGTTGCCGCCATCGAGCAGCAAATGCAGCGCGAGCTTAGCGATGCCATCGATATTCCCAGCGTGAAAGATGTTCGGGTACTTGGCGCGGTGGGTGTGCTCGAAATGCACCAAGCGGTGAATACCGCTGCGCTGCAGCAACAATTTGTCGACTTAGGCGTATGGGTTAGACCCTTTGCCAACCTGATTTATATTATGCCGCCCTATGTGATAAGTTCGGCGCAGCTCACCCAACTCACCCAAGCGATGAAGCAAGTGGCGGCCACTATTGCCGCGCCAAACACGACTTCTGGCCTTGTAAGTCACAACAGGCACACGGATCAAAACATCAGTATCAGCCACGGCTAAACACCGTGAATATGGGTTATTAAGCTTTTTTTACCAGGCTTGATATCAATGCCCGCAGCGCCGCCGGTTTAATCATTTTCGCCATATAGTGATAACCGCGGCGCTGTACATCTTCCACCAGCTCTTTGCGAGTATTGGCAGTAATCAAAATTCCCGGTAACTCTTTGCCATAGAGCGAGCGGATCCCATCCATCGCATCAACACCGTTTTGACCATCATCCAAGTGGAAGTCCGCTAACACGATATCGGGCGCCACGCCCTTAAGGCCTAATTTAATCCTTGCATCGGCTAAGTCTTTGGCGCAAATAACCTCACACTGCCAACGACTCAGTAGACTCTCAAGCCCCGCAAGAATGGCCTCTTCATTGTCGATACACAATACTTTAATCCCGGATAACGGTTGCAATAAGGATGGCAATGCCTTCACCAGCGGCTGACGCACGGTTTCCCCTAAGGGCACGCTAATCGAAAACACAGAGCCACGCCCAAGCTGCGAAGACACTTGAATACTGTGATTGAGTACTCGGCTTATCCTATCAGCAATCGCCAGACCTAAGCCGAGACCACTAACACTTTTACTACGCGGATTATTTAAGCGTTTAAACTCTTTGAAAATTTCATGAGTTTCATGCTCATCAATCCCACAGCCAGTATCGAGTACTTGGATCTCCAATTCGCTGCCGCGATGACGGCAACCAAACAGTACCCTTCCCCCTCGCGCGTAACGGTAAGCATTAGTTAAGAAGTTTTGCAGTACGCGCCTGAGCAAAGAAGGATCTGAGTTTACCGTCGCACTGCAGGGGATCATCTTAAAGCGAATTTGATTGTCCGCCGCCATCGCCTCAAATTCGACCGCAAGACCATTGAGTAGCTCTGAAATCGCAAAGTCGCGGCGATTCACCTCCACCATGCCGGAATCCAACTTCGAAATATCCAATAAGTCGGTGAGCAACTCGCCAGCGGTTTTAAGCGAGCTATTCACATGGGATAAGGTGGTGCGCGCCTCTCGATCCAAATTCGGATATTGGGATAACGAGGCGGTAAATAGCCTTGCCGCATTCAATGGCTGCATTAAATCATGCCCCACCGCCGCTAAAAAGCGGCTCTTAGAGGCATTAGCCATTTCCTCCTGCGCTTTGGCCTCAAGTAACTCACTGTTTAACATCGCTAATTCAAAAGTACGCTCTTTTACTCGCGATTCGAGGGTTTCATTGGCTTCGAGCAACGCCCGTTCCTGCTGGCGATATTGAGTAATATCGGTAAAGGTCATCACAAAACCACCATCGGGCATGGGATTACCTTGAATTTTAATCACTTTACCGTCTTTACGCTGACGCTCTGAGGTATGCGGCGTGCCATTACGCATATGCTGCACACGTTTTTCAACCTGTTGCTCGATAGCACCATCGCCGCAATAGCCCCGCGCAGCATTAAAGCGGATCACTTCACTGATAGGCATACCCTGCTGTAAAAATCCCTCAGGATATTGATATAACTCGACATATTTGTAGTTCCATGCAACCAAGTTAAGGTCGCTATCGATAACACTCATCCCTTCGTAGGCATGTTCAATCGCTCCACGCAGCATATCTTGGCTAAGCATGATTTTGGATGAGGCTTCATCCACAAGGCTAAAGACTTCATCTAAGGCCAAGTCACGCCCTTGTAAGACAGAATCCATCACCAAAGATGCACTCGAAGCGCCGAGCACGCCAGCGAGTAAACGTTCAGTGTGGGCGATGAGTTCAGGGGTCGCGGCCTTGTGCCAACTGTCACTCTTAACCGCCTCAATAGAAAATCGGCTAAAGCTTTCATAGGCGCGGGTTGGACTCACAAAGCGGCTGGCTAAGATCAGTAAATCCTGCTGCGAGATAGGGCCATTTTTTTTATTGGCATTATTTTTAAGTTTACCGGGGCTAACAAAAGCACTGGCCTGAATACGCTCGGCCACACCAGCCCTGAACCAAATCGAGCCCAACACATAACAGGCGATATTGGCAAATAACGCCGTAAGCGCATCGCGCACATTAGGCGTGATAGCATCTAACAGGTCGATATTACTCGACACTAAACTGGTCGCGCTTTGGCTATTTGTCATGCCGCTGAGCATGATGTAAAACCACAAGCCAAAACCGACAGTTAAGCCTAAAAATACCCCAGCACGATTACCGTGCTTCCAGTAAAGTCCACCAACAAGTGCTGGCGCTAATTGGGCAAAGGCACCAAAAGACAGCATTCCAAGGTGTGATAGCGAATCACTATCGGCCAGCGCCAGATAACTGCCATAACCTAGCCCAAGGATGATGACAATCGCGAGGCGGCGGGCATTTAGTAGCATCTGCGAAAACTGGCTGAAGTTTTTCTCGCGAATATTGCCAGTACGTAACATCACAGGGACGAGCCATTCGTTACTCACCATAACACTGATTGTCACCACGGCCACAATCACCATCCCCGTCGCCGCAGATAAGGTGCCTAATAGCGCAATCACCGCCAGCAGCGGATGATCTAACGCAAGCGGTAAATTAATCACATAGGTATCAGCGGCAACGCTATCCCCCAAGATCAATTTGCCCGCTAAGGCCAGTGGCCCAACGAATAAGCCAAATAAAGCCAAATACAACGGGAATAACCAGCGCCCCTTGGACAACACAGATTCATCGGCGCACTCCACCACCATCACGTGGAATTGCCGCGGCATACATAAAAACGCCGCCATGCCAACGAGCAGCTCAGGCATAAGGGCTTCAAGTCGAGGATTTGGGTGATGAATTAATGCTTTTTCGCTCGCCTGCTGCCAGATATCACCAAAACCGTCAAACACGCCAAAGCTAATCACAACACCCACCAGCAAAAATGCCGCGAGTTTAACTAAAGACTCGAAAGCAATCGCTAACATCATGCCGGGATTATGCTCGGTAGCGTCGAGCTTACGCGTTCCAAATAGAATGGCAAAAATCGCCAGCAATGCAGTGATAAGCAAAGGGATAGTAATGCCGTTTAAAGGATCGTCTGCTGGCTGAAACAGGTTAAGGCTAAACACCATCGCCTTAAGTTGCAGGGCAATGTAGGGCATGATGCCAAATAACGCGATGAGAGTAACAATGGCCGCCAAGGTTTGTGATTTACCATAACGGGCAGCAATAAAGTCGGCGACCGAGGTAATATTTTGCGCCTTGGACACGAGGACCATCTTGCGCAACATGCCAAACCCTAAGGTGAAGATAAGAATTGGACCAATAAAAATTGGGATGAAAGACCAAAAATCCTTAGCCGACTGTCCAACCGTACCTAAAAAACTCCAGGAAGAGCAATAAACCGCCAGACTTAAGCCATAAATGCCCACCTGTAGCTTCTTGGTCACGCCGCTAAACCAGCGCTCCGCTCCCCAAGCTAAAAGGAATAAAAGTGATACATAACAAATAGCAATAACGGCAACGACTAAGGTGAGATTCATATTTTTGCTCTTTTTTCCATTATTGTGCGATAAATAATGGCTGAAATCTAGCCAGATTTTCGAGTGCAACAGTCTAAATATAAAGGAAATTTTAAAACTAGACCAAGGTCTAATGGAGTTGCCGCCCCCTTGCATACCATACTCAGGCCACGCAATTTTTCGAAAGGGAAGCCCTATGAGCTCGCAGTCTCTCTACAAAGTCTCCGGCAATATCGCTGCCAATGCACTTGTAAATAACGATCAATATAAAACAATGTACCAAGAGTCGATTGTCAATCCAGAGGGGTTCTGGAGAGAGCACGGCAAACGGATCGATTGGATAAAACCATACACTAAAATCAAAAAAACCACTTTTGACGATCATAACTTATCGATTAACTGGTTCTACGACGGCACCCTAAACGCCTCAGCTAACTGCTTAGATCGCCATTTAGCGGCGCACAGCGACCGCGTCGCCATTATTTGGGAAGGCGATAACGCCAGCGAACAACGTAAAATCACCTACGGTGAACTGCACACTCAAGTATGTAAGTTTGCCAACGCACTACGCAGCCAAGGCGTACGCCGTGGCGATATCGTCACGATTTATATGCCAATGGTGCCAGAAGCGGCAGTGGCCATGCTAGCCTGCGCTCGCATTGGTGCAGTGCATTCAGTTGTTTTTGGTGGCTTCTCACCCGATTCAATCGCCTCACGGGTTATCGATGGTAAATCCAAAATCGTCATCACCTCCGATGAAGGTATGCGTGGCGGCCGCGCCATTCCGCTCAAGCGCAACATCGACGATGCCTTAAAACATCCCGATGTGACCAGCGTTGAGAAAGTGATTGTACTTAAACGCACTGGCGGTAAGATTGACTGGGTAGAAGGTCGCGATGTGTGGTGGCATTCACTGGTTGAAACCGCATCCGAGCACTGCGCCATTGAAGAAATGGGCGCCGAAGACCCGCTGTTCCTACTCTATACCTCAGGTTCAACAGGTAATCCTAAAGGTGTACTGCATACCACTGGCGGTTATATGGTGTATGCCTCAATGACCCACGAGTATGTGTTCGATTACAAACCCGGTGAGATTTACTGGTGTACTGCCGATGTGGGTTGGATCACTGGCCACTCCTACATGGTATATGGCCCGCTTGCCAACGGTGCAACTGTGCTTATCCACGAAGGGGTACCCAATCACCCAAGCCCAGCGCGTTTAGGCGAGATGATTGACCGCCATAAAGTGAATATTCTCTATACTGCACCTACGCTTATTCGCGCACTGATGGCCGAAGGTAAGCAACATTTTGATAAGTACGATGGCAGCTCACTGCGCATCATGGGCTCTGTAGGTGAACCCATCAACCCAGAAGCTTGGCGTTGGTACCATGAAGTCATCGGCCACGAGCATTGCCCGATTGTCGATACTTGGTGGCAAACCGAAACTGGCGGCATTTTGATTACCCCACTGCCAGGCGCAACCGATACTAAGCCAGGCTCGGCGACTCGCCCCTTCTTTGGTGTGCAACCCGCGCTTGTGGACAACATGGGGAACATTTTAGAAGGTGCGACCGAAGGTAACTTAGTACTGCTCGACTCATGGCCTGGCCAAATGCGTACCGTGTATGGTGACCATGAACGTTTCGTGCTGACCTATTTTAAAACCTTCCGTGGCATGTACTTTACCGGTGACGGTGCTCGCCGCGATGAAGACGGTTATTACTGGATCACTGGCCGTGTGGACGACGTGATTAACGTCTCTGGTCACAGATTAGGTACTGCTGAAGTAGAAAGCGCGCTAGTATCACACGAACTGGTCGCAGAAGCTGCAGTAGTGGGCTATCCCCATGATATTAAGGGCCAAGGTATTTATGCCTATGTCACCTTAACCCGCGGCACAGAAGAAAGCGAAGAACTTCGTCAAGAACTGCGCCAATGGGTTCGTAAGGAAATTGGTGCCTTGGCCACACCGGATCTTATCCAGTGGGCTACGGGATTACCTAAGACCCGTTCTGGCAAAATCATGCGCCGTTTCCTGCGTAAGATTGCCGCGAACGAAGTGACCAATTTAGGGGATGCATCAACTCTAGCTGACCCAGCTGTGATTGAAACCTTGATTGAGACTCGCTTGAATCGCAACGAGTAACTCCAAGTACCCGCGCTTAGTCGTCAACAGTCACGATTAAGCGCAGCTTTATCTCCTATTCATTTGATCATATTTTTCGCTTGAATTAGGACATCTTGAGAAAGAACCCGATTGCCCTTTCTCTTACTTGCCCCTCCAACCAAGGGGCATTTTTTTGGTTCTGTGTTAAGCTTGCCGACTCGTTTAGGTCAACCAAGATATCTAATAGCGTGTCAGTTAATTCTAGCCCAAACGTTATCCTCAGGGACTATCAGCAACAAGCCGTTGATGCCGCCATCGCGCACTTTAAAAAAAGCACTGACTCCGCCGTGTTAGTCCTGCCTACAGGGGCGGGGAAAAGTATCGTCATCGCCGAACTGGCTCGTATTGCAAGAGGACGAGTGCTCGTCTTAACCCATGTGAAAGAATTGGTGGCGCAAAACGCCCAAAAGGTCGGATTACTGACCACTGAGGCCAATATTTATTCCGCAGGGCTAAATCAAAAATCGACTGACGGCAAAACCGTTGTCGCCAGTATCCAATCCGCCGCACGCGCCTTAAATCAATTCAATGAGCCCTTCTCGCTGGTGATTATCGATGAGTGCCACCGAGTCAGCCTCGAAAAAACCAGTCAATATCAGCAGATCTTAAGTCATTTACAGCAGCGTAATCCCAAGCTGAGGTTATTAGGCCTGACGGCCACTCCCTATCGACTCGGGACGGGTTGGATTTATAAACGCCACTACCATGGCAAAGTCGGCTCGCCCGAGCTTGGGGTCTTCGAGCAGTGTATTTTCGAGCTTCCCATCCGTCCGCTGATTAAACAAGGCTATTTAACCGCGCCCACCTTGTTCGATGGGTTAAGTGCCCAATATGACTTCAGCCGAATCAAGCCCAATGACAATGGCGAATATCCCGAGGCCCAAGTCAATGCGCTGTTAAATCACGCTGGACGCGCCACAACAGCAATTGTGAAGCAACTGATTGAACTGAGTCATCATCGTCAAGGGATCATTATTTTTGCCGCGACGGTGCGCCATGCTGAAGAAATAGTTTGCCAGCTCAACAAGGAGCACAGCGAGCAAACGGCAATAATCACAGCGCAAACCCCTGATAATCAGCGTGATGAGCTTATAGAGCGCTTTAAAGCCAGAGAGCTTAAGTTCCTCGTCAACGTAGCGGTTTTAACCACAGGGTTCGATGCGCCCCATGTAGACTTGATCGCAATTTTACGCCCCACCGCATCAGTGAGTTTGTTTCAGCAAATGATTGGCCGCGGTCTTAGGATCTGTGAAGGTAAAAAAGATTGCTTAGTGATTGATTACGCGGCTAATGGCTATGATTTGTATTTTCCTGAAGTAGGTCAAGCCAAACCCAATAGCAAGTCGGTTCCGGTACAAGTGCACTGCCCTGTCTGCCAGTTTGCCAATATCTTTTGGGGATTAACCGACAATGATGGCGATATTATCGAACACTTTGGCCGTCGCTGTCAGGGCATAGTCGAGCATCATGGGCAAAAGCAGCAATGTGACTTTCGATTTAGGTCAAAATCCTGTCCCGATTGCGGGCAAGAGAACGACATTGCGGCGCGTATTTGCCAGCATTGCCAGTCAACCTTAATCGACCCCGACAAACGGCTTAAGCAAGTACTTAATAAACAGCATCATCATCTTTTCCGCTGCCAGCATATGACGTTAATGGATGATGCGGGCGATCTTAAGGTGCAATATCTGGACATTGACGGAAATGAGTTTAATCGGCGCTTTAAGCTGCAAACACCCGTCCAATGGCGTGCCTTGTATGCGCTGTTTATTTTCCCCCATAGCCGCACTCCGGGCCTTAAACCTAAGCAATACAAACAGGTGTCTGAGCTAATCGCCGATAGCGGCGCTTTTAGGATGCCGGATCTTTTACTGCTGAAAAAACACAAAAAAGGCTGGGATTTGCTCGAAAGCTATTTCGATTACCAAGGTCGCTATCAAACTGAAAATAAACACATCTGACATTATCAATTCGGATAGCGCTATGGTATAAAACGCTTAAAGTAATCCTAAGGAGCTATTATGTACGTTGTTATCTTTGGCCGCCCTGGCTGTCCTTATTGTGTGCGAGCAGTACAACTGTCAGAACAACTCGTTGAAAAACGTGATGACTTTAAATTTAGATATGTCGATATCCACGCTGAAGGGATTTCTAAAGCAGATCTCGAAAAAACCGTCGGTAAGCCAGTTGAAACTGTGCCACAGATTTTCGTGGATGAAAAACACATAGGAGGCTGCACAGATTTCGAACAATATGTTCGTGATAACAATCTATTAGGTTAATCCTAATACGAGATAAAAAGGAGATCTGAGGTCTCCTTTTTTACTTTTGCATCAGTTGTTATTATTTATCCGCAGCCAATATGGACAATTTAGCAAGTAAGCAAAACTGGCAATAACTCTATGAGCAAAATAGAAAATACAGTGAATAAATTAAGATTTTTAGTGATGAGTAGCGAAATAAGAGTTTTTACTAGTAAGATAAAGAGTGGTGGGTCGTGAAGGATTCGAACCTTCGACCAATTGGTTAAAAGCCAACTGCTCTACCGACTGAGCTAACGACCCATCTGATGAACCCTGATTTTACACTTCAGTAAGTGGTGGGTCGTGAAGGATTCGAACCTTCGACCAATT
>NZ_JACSDI010000030.1 GCF_022410515.1 Shewanella cutis
TCTTGGGTGGCCGGATTTTTTATTTTCGATGCTGAGTATTCAAAACGGAGTTACTCACTATCATTATGACAAGATTGGTCTGGCAATCTCAGTACTGGTAGCTATGGGTTTATCTTCGTTGTTTTTTATAGAGGTTTGGCGAAGTGCTCGCAGCTAACAAGGCAATTAAAAATCGCCCACAAAAGGCGTGGTGGGCTGGACTCGCTAGCGCTCGCCCTTTATTGCGGCGTTATGTTGCAAGGAAGATATGGACATAGGTTTACGAAGTGAATTGGCTTTTTCAATTGGAGAAAAGCAAACTCCAACGATGCAGAGCGTGGATATTTGGTTAGGCTCTGTTTTGATCACTTACTTTGACAATACCGCGTATTTGCCTGCATTTGTAAACGCTCTGAGACGTGAGTTGGCAAATATTGAGAAAGGCGAAGTTGCCAGCGGATATACATTTTTTAATCTTGGTCCCACAACTGATGATGCAGTAGCTAGGGCTAAAATCATCGAAGATAAAATTGAGGTAAGTTGTGTTCTAAACAACGGAAATGTGGTCAAAGTCATCCTGTTTGTTGAGAACACAATTTCCGCTTATAAGGAATGCATTCGTGTTTTGGCAACATAACAAGGCGCTGTTGTCGCCACTATCTTGGCTGGGACGGCTTACGCTGCGCTCCAGCCGCCCCAAAGCTTTGCGTTAATCCCATAGAAATTTTAATCCGAAACTCAATAATTAGAGTTGGGAATCTAACACGCTTTTGTCCAAAAGCGAGTTGCCTGAGTATGATACTTTATTACTCTTCCACAATTGCACCTTTATCGGCCAAAGGATACACTGCGCCTCCGCGAAATAATGGCATACGCTTTGTACCGCCTTTTAAAATGAGTTTGATTGAGAATTGGTTGCTATGGCTCTTGCCCCACACGCTGTACATCGTTTATATGAATATCGCAAATCCATTTCGACTAAACCCTTTGGCGCTCGCGGTAAAAAACTCATCCGCTGCCCTTTGTGTTTATTAGGCGAGCAATTTTGCACCTGCTCACTGCGACGGCATTTAACCACTCAGGCTAGCTTTCTGCTTATCATGTATAACGATGAGGTCCTTAAGCCAACAAATAGTGGCCGTTTGATTGCAGATCTTATCCCCGATACCCACGCGTTTCTTTGGTCGCGCACCGATCCTGCACCAGAGTTAATTGCACTTTTAAGCAGCGACCATTATCAGCCGTTTTTAGTGTTTCCGGCACAATATGCGGACCAAGGCCAAACCGTTTTAAGCCAAGTCCCTATGGCTACGCTTGCCAAAGGTAAACGTCCCTTGCTGATTATGCTCGATGGCAGTTGGCGAGAAGCCATTAAGATGTTTCGTAAGAGTCCTTATTTGCAGGGCTTGCCTATCTTGTCTTTTGATCCTGATACGTTAGCCACTTACGCACTACGTAAGGGGAGTCACGATTTTCAACTGGGAACGGCAGAAGTCGCTTCACTTGCATTGGCTGCGATGGGAGAAGATGCAAATGGTAAAGCATTAACGGCATGGTTCGACCTGTTTGTCGAGTCATCATTACTGGGGCGCAATCGTCGCTGCCGTGAAGATATTCTCCCGATTAGTGATTTTACCAATGCCTTTGAAGTGGCTTATACCGCTGCGACGCTCTAGCAATGTCATTAAAGAAAAATCCCCTCGAGGGAGGGGATTACAAAGCTTAATCAGATGGTTGACCCGATAGATTAAACGGCGACTTCTTTTCCATCGAGTTTACGGATCACCACAGTGGCAGCACGTGGGCGAAGCACAACACCTGTCGGTGTGACTTCTGCGGCATTGTTTGAATAAGGCCAGTTACCTGGATGCTGAATGTTAGCAAATACCGTTTTGTAATCAGGGCTTATAGCAAAACCTGTAACTTCACAGTCGTTTGGACCAACGAAAAAGCGTTTTAATTCCATCTGGTTTTTGGCTGTCACACTGGTTTGTTTATTGGCACTATCAAGCAGTGTCGAAGGGACAATCGCCAGCATTTGATCGTTTGTTTCTTCTGCGACTTCTTCAGCGCCATTATCGGTTTGTACCCATAAAATACCACGCTTATCAAAGGCAAGACCATCTGGGCTAGCAAACTGGTTTAGATCCGTTAAGCCGGAGAGGTTTGTTTCAGCATTACCATCACTTGGTGAGCCAAAGACAAAAATATCCCAGGTAAATTCAGTTTCTTTATCAGCTTCATCCCAACGAATAATATGCCCAAAGTTATTTTTTAGTCTTGGGTTTGCAGGGTTGGCTTCGGTACGTTTCGAGTTATTCGTCAGTGTTAAATACACTGAACCGGTGAACGGATCGACCGCGCACCATTCTGGGCGATCCATTGGGGTCGCACCCAGTAAATCTGCTGCACCCGCCGTATTAAGGATAATATCAGCAAGACTTGCAAAGCTATTACCTAAGGTTTTACCGTCGGTCGTTTGACTATCTAAAGTCAATGGCAACCAAGCGCCACCCCCGTTTTCATTAAACTTAGCAACATATAATGTACCTTCATTCATATACTTATCACCGATTTCGAGGCGATTGCTGCTGTTGGCATCCTGAGGGTTCCAAGGCGCTGCCGACACGAATTTGTAGAGGTACTCAAAACGCGCATCATGGCCAGAGTAAAATACTACGGGTTGACCTTCACTCAACTTACCGAATGTACAGCCTTCGTGGCGAAAGCGCCCTAAGGCTGTGCGCTTAATTGCTCGCGATGTAGGATTGTATGGGTCAATTTCCACGATATAGCCATGGCCGTTGGCTTCATTACGATAATCATCCTGAGCGCTAACTCCCTTAGGTGTCACATCAAAGCGGCTAAACTCATCAAGGCGCTCTTCATCTTGACCAGCAAGATCATCCCAACCATAACGGCTTGACGTTTTACTGATCCCGATTCGAATTTGATCGCGGGTGAGGGTGCCACGGTTTACGAAATACTCAGGCCAATTTTCCTCACATGTGAGGTAAGTCCCCCAAGGCGTATAACCATTGCCGCAGTTATTTAAAGTGCCGCGTGCTTGACTGCCATCGGGAGAATAACGAGTTTCAAGCAGTGGAGAATAGGCGAGAGGTCCAGAGATATCCATCACTGTCGCGCCGGTAAAGCGGCGATTATGTTTGTCGTTATACACAACTTCCCATTGATTATTCGTCAGTTTAATTCTGACAACAGACACACCGTGGGCATTAATTTCCTTACGCACTTCATCGACAATGGTGCGTAAACCAGTCGTTGCATCGACCGTTGGGCCATTAGGATGTAAGGCTATTTCATCAATATATTCATGGTTAATACACAATAAACCGTCATCACCTGCTTGGTTCAGCGGGAAGAAATGCATGCCATCGTGGTGCATACCCACTGAGTTTGCTTGGTCATCTGCAGTATTGCTGCCATCGGCTTTCCATGGTGAAGCTTTAGCATTTAATGGCGTTCCCCATGGCGCAAGTACTTGAGCGCTATAACCTTCAGGAACGACTACAGCATTTAAGCGTGCACCTTTGACTGAGGTAAAGTTAAGCTTAGCGCTACTTTTGGTTGGGGGTAATGGTGGCACAGGATCTACTGGGGTAGAAGAACTGTCAGAACCACATCCAGTCAACCCCATGCCAGCAAAGGCAGTCATAGCTCCAAGACCTAATCCACTTTTGACAAAATTACGACGAGATAAATGTTTATCCAACACTTGATTAAAAGGTTCGTTATTACTTTTATTATAGCGTGTAGGATCAAAGGTGGCCTTGCTCATATTTTACTCCAGCTAGTACGAAGAATGAGATTTCGTGGCTAAGCCTAAAGTATCAATATGACACTAAAGCTGAGTTTATATGACAGTAATACTGCAATTTACATCTTTAACGCTTATTAAAATGAACCTGACTTAGAAAATGCCTCCTGAATTACTGTTATTAATTAAGTAAAATTTGGATATTAATCTTCTTTCGGTTTTAGATAATGGCGTAAGGAGCGCGGATCAGTATGCCCTGTGCGAGCCATGATGTACAATATATCTTTATTATTTTCATGTAGTTGTGTCACACACCCACTTCGTAAACTATGGGCACCATAATATTGCGCGGGCAATCCAGCTTGTAGACAGTATTGTTTAATGATCCGATAAATATCATCTCCATTTAAGAAACCACTATTTCGGCTAAATGTAGATTTGGGCTTACTATTATCGTTTACGTGATACGGTCTTAATGTCTTGCCATCACGGGAAATAGATCGAAATAAATGCCCATCGGTGATCTGACTTTCATTTAACCATGATTTTACTGCATGATAAGCCGCAAAAGGTTCTGAATCGGGTAAACTCTTCCACTCTTTCAACCCTTGCTGATTACTTTTAGAAAAGGGCAGACGCACTTTTAATTTATCCCGCATAAAACTTAAATAATGCACCTTCAAATTGGCTAATTCGGAGCGGCGAAATCCCCCCTGTAAACCGAGCTGAATGATGGCCTTGTCTCTTAGACGAAGTAGGGGATGGGGCTGCTGATCTACAGCTTGGATCAATAATTCAACTTCATCATACATTATGGGTTGCTGATCATAATCTTGAACTAGACGCTGATGATTACGACTCAAACCGCGCATGACTCTAATCACCAGCGGATGCTCAGTAGGTGTCGGAAAACCTGCTTGAATATGGTAGAAACGAATGGCGGCAATCCGTGTAGTTAAAGTTTGTTTGGAAAGCTGCATCCCAGTGCTGGCTTGCAGTAATTCTTTTTGATGACCGATAAATGAAATAATGCTGCGCGGATCGGCTGGTAAAGATTGCAGATTGTGTTCGAGGCAATACTGTTCAAAAAAACTAAAGCTAATTCGATATACACGGCGAGTATTGTTGGATATTTCATACTCAGTTTCGGAAGCTGCATTATAAAAGTCAGCATGCACCGATTGAGGTAGTGAAATTTCTTCAAAAAATGTCTTATCACCTTGAGTAAATGGCTTTGTTAAATTCGCGCTTATACCCACCGCCTGATGAGGATGACTGTCATCCGTGCGATAAATTTGAATCGATTTTGACATTAATGTTATTTCACTGCTGATAAAACTGGCTAAATTATACGGAAATAGTCGCCATGACTACCAGTGATAAACGTCATTATCACTGGTAGAAGGACTGTTTGAATTTAAAATAACCAAATTGGTTATAAATAAAACAATTGATGAAGTGATAGGTTAAGAAGCGTGAAATCTCTTATATTGTCTAAATATAACCATCGGCAGCCCTTTAGAATAACTCCGCTTAAATATTAGCCAGTCGCACTGGCGCAATCCAAATTTTGCCGATAAAACACTCAACCTGAATTTTTATGTTTACTACAATAGTGTGGTGATATCAGTCTACTTTTAAATTATGGTTAAACCATTTTATTGGTGTTTAAAAATAACTAGAGAGGGGGAAAAATGTTTGCATATTCTGTATTGGTTAGAATTTAGCCTCACAAAAACACGGGATTAGCCATCACTATCTAAATGAAGCAGATCCTTTTCTCCTCATATTTACTTCAATGAAAAGCCATTGCAAAAAACTCCAGATAAAATGGTGTAACCATTCTTTTGTATTTCAGCATTTATCGCTATCATGTTGCCTACCAAGAACTATGATTTTCTACATAAATGATGACAACCTATTTTTGGGAATACCACCATGCCGCACCGACCGCAGGGCGAAAATTATTGTTATTAGATAAAGCGGAATTAGTATTCGCCCTACCATTAATTTATCGCATGGTTCACCCCGATGTTGTAGGGGAGAAGGCCGAATGGTTTAACTTATTAGCGCAAACATCTACGAGTTACACTGAATTAATCGCTAACTTAAATGTGCTAGTTCAATTGCGTAAAAAAAATCAAAATGTTGATCTTCAATTGCAACTGATTAATCGAATGCTGAATCAGTATTTTAGTGATTTAGGATGGCGCACGGTTCGCAAAGAACTTTCACAAATTAAAAAGCGTCAGAAGAAGTCGCATATTGAAGTGAGCAAGGATATTATTTTACGGTTAAAGCGCTATATGGAACTTGAACGTTTAGACAGTTTTGATCAAGCCATCGATACGTTATTATCTGAGCATGCCGCAGCCGTTTTTATCGCGAATGAAGAACAATCTGCCGACTAATATTCATTTGAGTTAACAACTTTAGGTTTTAAATCGTCGTAACGTGACTTCCTGATAATGTGACGTAAACTAAAGAGAACTAAGAGCGGTAGCCTACGTTGTTTGATGGGGGATTAATCGCAAAAAATTTACCAATGCTTCTTACAGGGAAAACCTATGCCAATGCCAAAAAAGCTATCAGTACTTTGCCGAGTTGAGCCTGGTTGTCTTGGACCTGATGGTCGCGAACATATTGAAGCTTTTTGCAACTTAGCACAGCAAGCAATGAAGCATTTTGCTGTCGACTTAGTGACGTGGACCTTAGTGCCTCGTTACGATAAAACTTTACCTGAAATGGAATATAGTATAGATAACAAATGGTTATCTCGTCCTCAGGTTTCTATATATTTCAATACATTAGGTCAAGACCTCGACACATTTGAAGAAGTTTTTAATGATAAGCTCACCGCATTTATCAATTTATATTTAGCCAGAAAGTCATAGTAACTAGGTTTACGGCACTCACTATTTCCTCAGTCTTAGACCTTTTCTTGTTGAAGTGTAGGGTAAAAGGGTATCTCTATGTCTTATTCAGCGTCTCAGCCTGACGAAGGCTCAGCTTTAATCTCACGATTACAGCAACAATTTGGTTTTTCAGAATTTAGACCGGGCCAAGGTGAGGTTATCACTCAGCTTTTAGCGGGCCAATCGAGCCTGGCTATATTTCCAACGGGCTCAGGAAAATCACTCTGCTATCAATTTACCGCGCTGCAGCTTCCCCATTTAACCTTAGTGGTTTCCCCTTTGTTGGCCTTGATTAAAGATCAATTGAATTTCTTACAACAGAAGGGCATTAAAGCGGCAAGTATCGACTCTACTTTAACGTCAGAACAGACCCAACAGGTCATGCGAGAGGCGCGTTCAGGCCAGTTGAAATTGTTGATGGTGTCAGTTGAACGCTTCAAAAATGAACGTTTTCGGCAGTTTATTCAATCTATTCCACTATCAATGCTGGTTGTGGATGAAGCCCACTGTATCTCCGAATGGGGGCATAATTTTCGTCCCGATTATTTGAAATTACCCGATTATTGCCGTGAGTTATCGATTCCATTAGTGCTGTTACTAACCGCTACCGCAACGCGAAAAGTCAAACAGGATATGGCGATTCGTTTCGATATAAAGCCACAACACATTGTGCAAACAGGTTTTTATCGGTCAAATCTTGATTTAACAGTGCTACCAGTTGCCAGTGAAAATAAATTACGAATACTCAAGCAACAACTACAAAGCTTTGATGGTGCGGGGATTGTCTATGTGACGTTGCAGCATACTGCGGAAGAAGTTGCATCACAACTTTGTAGCATGGGCTTTGTAGCTCAGGCTTACCATGCGGGGTTTGATGATGATAAACGTCAGCAAATTCAGCATGATTT
The DNA here is from genome assembly GCF_022410515.1 of Shewanella cutis. Taxonomy (GTDB): domain Bacteria; phylum Pseudomonadota; class Gammaproteobacteria; order Enterobacterales; family Shewanellaceae; genus Shewanella; species Shewanella cutis. The sequence continues at coordinate 7,581 of NZ_JACSDI010000030.1, forward strand.
TATGCTAGGTCAGACTCAAATCGTCGTTGCAACCATCGCCTTTGGCATGGGGATTGATAAAAGCAATATCCGTTTTGTGATCCACTATGACTTACCTAAATCCATCGAAAACTACTGCCAAGAAATTGGTCGCGCAGGGCGTGATGGGCAGCTTTCCCATTGCGTTACCTTAGCCAATTTAGATGGGATCAACACTGTAGAAAACTTTGTGTATGGCGACACACCGGAGCTAGCAAGTATTGCCACCGTGATTGACAGCATTCGCCAAGGAACCCAAGCTAATCGTTGGGAAGTGCAACTGAATCAGTTAGCCAATCAGAGTAATATTAGATTGTTGCCACTTAAGACTCTTCTAGTACAGCTTGAACTTCAGGGCGTGATCAAACCGCTTTATGCCTACTACGCTGATGTTCAATATCGATTTCTCCAACCTCAAGCGCACGTATTAAGTCAGTTTTCACCTGAGCGACAGGCATTTTTAACCCAGATATTTACACACACCCAGATGAAACGTGTTTGGGGAAGTTTAGATTTTAATGCGCTTTATCAGGCCACGGGAGCTGAACGTAACCGCGTATTGGCGGCCTTAGAATACCTTGCAAGTCAGCAACTCATTGAATTAGAAACCAAGCAAATTACCGATGTATATCAGGTGGAAACAGTCAAATTGTCTACGCCCACATTAGCAGAATATCTCTATCACTATTTTGCTGATAAGGAAGCCAAAGAAGTGGCACGGATTGCCCAGTTAGTGCGATTTTTTGAGCTAACAACTTGCTTAAATTATAATTTAGCGCGCTATTTTGACGATAATGCCGCCCCTAAATCCTGCGGTCATTGCAGTGTTTGTCGCGGTCAAGTGGCCAAACTCACGTATTCCAACACCCCCATTTGGCCAGAAGATCAGCGTATTAGCGCCGATCTTAACGAACTTAACCAACTCGTCAGCAGCAAGGGGCTTGCGTTACTTTCCCTTGAAACCCAATGCCGCTTTTTAGCGGGAATGAGTCTTCCCATCTTCACCCGCTTACAAGTGCGCAAACTTGCAGGTTTTGGTCGCTGCGAAAATTTAAGGTATGCCGAAATAAAGCAAAAATTACAAAACTTACTTTAAAGCAAAAAGATATTTTAAAGGCATATCCTAAGATATGCCTTTAAAACGTTGAATTTAAAAACTCACATTTACCAACCTAGATACACTTTGCAGGTTTAGGCAATCCCGCGATTTTTGTCGCCTGTTTAGCTGGGCCTACAGGGAACAGTGTATAGAGGTATTTGGAGTTGCCTTTTTCGGGCCCAAGTGTTTGGCCAATGGCTTTGACTAATACGCGAATCGCTGGGCTGGTTTTATATTCCAGATAAAAATCTCTAACAAAGTTAATGACTTCCCAATGGGCGCTTGTTAGTTCAATATTTTCTTCTTGGGCTAGCATCGGCGCCATATCGGGGTGCCAGTCGGCGATATTTTTTAAATAACCTTGATGGTCGCGCTCGATGCCGACACCGTTAAACATAAGCGGATTTACCACGTGATCACCTTATCATGCAAGAGAGATTGCGCCACAAACTCGTTGTAATCAATCTGATTAATATTTTTAAGACGCTCGCCTAAGCCACGGGCGACTACATCGTCTTTAAGTACCATCACCTTAAAGGGTGAAAGTGCCATTGCCCATTGACGCAACAGTAGGGCATTCACGCCATCACTCGAGAGTAAAATCGCATCTTCTTTACAGGCATAACGTAGGCAAAGCTTAAGGGCATTGTCTCGGCTGGGCGAGGTTTGAATATGATGTAAAATCATTAGAATACTAAGACCTCATCGACCACCTTTAAATGAGCAGAAATCGCTTCATCATTTAAGATTGTCACCGGTATGGATAATAAACCATGGCTTAATCCATAGTCACCTAAGGACTGTTTACAGGCAAAAACCGCTTCAATATCATAGAGGGGTAAGGCTTTCAGTGTCGCAAGATAATCTTTTCCACCAATCAGTTCAGGCTGTTGATCTTTAAGAAGGTGCAATACACCTTCATCAATAAAGACGACACTCACTTCTTGTTCAAAACTCGCACTTAGCAAAGCAAGATCTAAAGCTTCACGGCCTTTTGTGGTGCCGTGGGGCGCACTTCGAAACAATATACAGATTTTTTTCATAGGATTTCCGAAGCTTAAAAGCAGATCAACCGATCGGCTGATTCAATACCCGTGACCAGTTCACCCAGTCCACCCATAATGAACGAACTTTCGACATTCCAATGGCTTAGACCGTTTTCTTGTGCTTCCAGCTGTGACACTATGCCACGTCTAAGCGCGGCCGATACACAGTTTACCAATGACACTTGGTGCTGCGCGGCCAGTTGTTTCCACCCCATGATGACATCATATTCGTCGGATGCTGGTAAGTTAAAGTCAGTAGAGTTATACACGCCATCCTGATAGAAAAAGACACAGACAACGTCATGTCCGCTTTGAAGCGTGGCTTGGGTGAAACGTAGGGCATTCACACTTGCCGACGAACCATAGGCTGGCCCGTTTACTTGGATAATAAATTTGCTCATCATAAAAAAAATGGCCCTATAAGTAGGGCCATTTTAGCGTAAGTTTCCCTAAAAAGGGATCAATCATCGTTACCAATACCGAGCAAATGCAAAATGGCAATGAACAGGTTTAAAAAGTCCAAGTACAAGGAGATAGTTGCACGGATGTAATTAGTCTCACCACCATTTACGATACGGCTAGTATCGAACAGAATAAAGCCAGTCATCAACAATGCCAGGCCTGCGTTAATTGCCATAAATGCGACGCTGTTACCGACAAAAATATTAATAATGGCGGCAGCAATCACTACTATCAGTCCTGCAAATAAGAAACCACGCATAAAAGAGAAATCCTTCTTGGTGGTGACGGCATAGGCTGACAGAGCAATAAAAATAACAGATGTTAAACCAAGTGCTTGCATGATCAACTCGGAGCCATTTGTCATTCCTGCGTAATGGTTAAGCATATAGCCTAATGAGGCGCCTTCCATTCCCGTAAAGGCAAACACCCAGAAAATGCCTGCGGCTGAATCGGCTTTCCTGAGCGTGACAAAAAGCAGCACTAAACCACCGATAGATAAACCAAGTGACATCAGCGGGCTGATATTAAGCGCCATCGCTAAACCTGCACATAATGCGGAGAAGGCGAGGGTCATGGCCAATAATAAATAGGTATTTTTAAGAAGTTTGTTCACTTCTAAAGTTGTTGCACTCGTTGAGTACAGGGTTTGCTGAGTCATATCTTGCTCCATTTCGCTTTTCATCCAAACTGTTCATTTTGATTTTTAACGGTGACAAGAGTTCCCGTTAATATCGCAAATCCAGTAAACCTAAGTGAATACTACCTAAAACCGTGGTTTGCTTAAAGGATTCCTACCACAAATAACAAGTTGTAAATCCTTATTCTTGTATTCATCCACGACGCAACCTTCTTTCTTTACAATAGTGCAACACAGCGACTTTAAAATAAGCTTAATCTGACCACAATACATCAATTAAGCTAGCCATTCGCGATGCAGTTTATCCGTATCCCCTAAGTAATCGAGCACCCAAGCAAGAGCGGGTGACATTTTGTCAGCATTCCAAGCAAGACAACAAGGGCTTGTCAGTTTGGGGTTTTCAAGCTGCTTCTCAACCAGTGCGCCAGCTTTAATAAACACACTGGCCAAATGCACAGGCATATAGCCGATACCAAGTCCTTCTCTAAAACAGTTAATAGCGCGGATCCAGTCAGGAACGACTAGCCTACGTTGGTTTTCCAGTAACCAAGTCATGCGTTTAGGAATTTCTCTGGAAGTATCTTCCAAACAAATGGAAGGAAATGGGCGCAGCTCTTCGTCGGTTAACGGTCTATCAATATTCGCTAAGGGATGGTTTTTACTGACTAAAAACGCCCACTCAATGTCGCCCATGTCTTTATACTGAAAGACACCACCGACAGGAATGGCTGTGGTGGCACCAATTGCAATATCACTGCGTCCAGTCGCGAGGGCTTCCCACACACCGTTAAACACTTCGATACGGATTATTAGCTCAATATCATGGAAATGACGGTAAAAGTCGGCGATCAATACGCTAATTCTATCGGCGCGCACAATGTTATCTAAGGCAATTGATAAGGTCGGTTGCCAACCGTTAGCAACGCGCTGAGTACCACGTTTCATTTCATCCATTTGTGTCAGCAAGTTTCTCGCTTGCTTAACAAAATGCTCTCCCGCGGGAGTTAAAGTCACACTACGATGGTGCCGTTCGAATAACACCACGCCAAGCTCTTCTTCGATTTGTTTAACGGCATAACTGACGGCGGAAGGGACCTTGTGCAACCGATTGGCGGCTGCAGTAAAACTTCCCACTCGGGCCACAATATCAATGAGTTCTAACGCTTGTTCCGAGAGCATAGCTGACATCCATTGTGATGAAAATAATTGATAGCATCTGTCAAAAATAAACGTTTCCAATAAAATTAACAAGTATTTAGACTGCACGCCTTTAGGCTTTTGACATGATTATTTTATGAAAACATCAAGTAACATCTTTGTAAATATTAAGTTTTTTATATTCTTACTTTATTTAGCTCTCTTAAGCATGTTGGGCTTTATTGCCACCGACATGTATTTACCTGCTTTCAAAGCAATTGAAAGTTCGTTCAATTCTTCACCCTCACAAGTGGCGATGTCGTTGACCTGTTTCCTTGCAGGCTTGGCACTTGGGCAACTTATCTATGGGCCTTTAGTCAGCAAACTGGGCAAGCGTTACGCTCTGATCATTGGGTTGGCACTTTTTGCTTTATCGAGTGTAGCCATCGCCAATAGTGACTCGGTAACGATGTTAAATATTGCCCGCTTTTTCCAAGCCATTGGTGCCTGCAGTGCTGGCGTAATTTGGCAAGCTATCGTTGTAGAACAATATGATGCAGAAAAAGCACAGGGGATCTTCAGCAATATTATGCCGTTAGTTGCATTGTCACCCGCGTTAGCACCGATCCTAGGCGCTTATATTCTGAACGAATTTGGATGGCGTGCAATATTTATCTCATTGTGTGTGATTGCTTTTTTACTCGTTGTGATGACCTTGTACTTTGTGCCAGGTAAATCAAAACACCAAGATACTAAGCCTAGTGCTGTTTCCTATGGGCAAATTTTGAAAAATACCCGCTATTTAGGCAATGTGGTGATTTTTGGTGCGTGTTCAGGTGCATTTTTTGCCTACCTGACCGTATGGCCTATTGTGATGGAGCAGCATGGTTATCAAGCAACTGAAATTGGCCTCAGCTTTATCCCACAAACCATTATGTTTATTGTCGGCGGTTATGCGAGTAAGTTATTGATAAAACGCATTGGAGCAGATAAAACCCTTAACGTATTGTTGTCTATTTTTGGGATTTGTGTTGTCTCGATCGTGTTATTTACCTTGCTATTTAAAGCAACAACAATTTTCCCACTACTCATTTCATTCTCAATCTTAGCGGCGGCGAACGGAGCTATTTATCCGATAGTGGTGAATAGTGCCTTGCAGCAATTTACCCAGCATGCTTCTAAAGCTGCGGGGTTACAAAACTTTTTGCAGATCACCATCGCTTTCGGCGCTTCAAGTTTAGTTGCCATGTGGGCTAATTCTGGTGAAGTAGCCATAGGTTGGGGCATTCTATGCTGTTCACTGCTGGTTATCCTAGGTTATGTACTTAAAACTGAACAGACATGGGGAGATTTTGCTCATCACTTTACTGCACCAGACCCTGCTCGAGTAGGAATCGCTACAGATGCGAAGCAAAATCAAGCAGATTGAATGTAATACGAACAGTTAGCGCATAATTATCAGTTAGTGCTTTACAGTCAGTAAACTTACTTATATTATGCGCTTCGTTCGGAGGGGTGGCAGAGTGGTTTAATGCACCGGTCTTGAAAACCGGCGTGGGTTTATAGCCCACCCAGGGTTCAAATCCCTGCTCCTCCGCCATATTTCACGAAAAAGCCATCAACAATGATGGCTTTTTTGTTTATACAATTTAACTATAAGTTGAGATCCACCGGCACATTTCGTCAAAAGGCCGCTAAGCAATTAGCGGCCTTTTGCATTTATGATTTTCTAAACTCAGCCCTAGCTTGCAAACCATGGTTTAATGTTCTGATCAATTGCTCAAGTTGCTGCAATTTTGTGTAAATGAATATGCCTAGGAGGTTAGGGCGCTTGGATATAAATATGGATGTTGTATCACATTAAATGTCTAATCAGTTCAGAGTCTCACAGGCATCTCAATCCAAGACGAAGAAATGGTTATTCCCTTTTAAGTCAATGTAACACGGGAGTGAGATGCCTGTGAGGCCCCCGAAGGACGGGGTTGAACGGGCTTTATACTGCGTTTAAGGCTTTCGACAGAGCGCCACTATGCCTTCAAGCCTTTGCCTTGGCTAAAGCGCGTATAACTCCCGCTGAATGAACAGATATTTAATACGATTTATCCTTGAGAAATTGGTTATGTTTTTTTGTCTATACACCAGACCGTTAGTGAAATTTCTTGCTGTCATTGGGTTTAAAGAAGAAGGTCTCTTGGCTGCAACTTAAAATATCAGACAGATGAAAGTTATCGAAATAAGTCATTACTGCAACACCAACATAAACTTAGGTTGTCAGTATGTGATTAGCCGAATCATTTAGAAAATGAAGAAATCTTGAATACATAACAAACAAAATCGCCAACTCTGACGAGATTCACCATATATCCTTAATATGTGGTGCGTTAGTGTGAGCAATCAATGATTGTAAAAAGGACCACAAGCTTGAGCTGCGCAGGTTTTATAAAGAGATAAGCAGGAGATACTTGTGGTCTAAATGCTCAAATATTCAATTTAACATAATATACATTGTGCGCAGTTTTGTGTGAGAGGGATTTGGGGTGCCGATAACGTCACTTATCGGCATTGGCGCGTCATTTCTCCTGCGCTCAGGCTTCGCTCGTCGGCATTCCTTGCCATGCCTTAACGATGTCTAAATGGTTCCTCTGGCGTGACTCTGCGCAGTTCGCCTTGGCAATGTGGGCACTGGATAAAGATGCTATCAAAATCATCATACCACCAAGGCTTATTACAGTTATTGCATTGCAGTTCGGGTTTATCTTGGCGCTCAACCATGCTGTAGCCGCCTTCATAAGAAATAATTTGCATGGTAACTCCTAAGCCGCTTGTGATGGCTCAACACTGATTAACGAACGATAAATGACTTCTTGATGCATTTGCAGCTGTTGGTTTAGATTCTCAGATAACAGCTTTACCAGTGCATGTTTAAGGTCTTCTTCGCACCAATCCTCAGCAACATCGGCAAATGCTCGAACAGCAAGCTCTAAAGCATTCAGCGATTGATAAATGGGTTCAAAGTTAGTCTGTATCACAGTTCCTTGTGCAAGCATGATGTTAATCCTTATGGTTGATTGGGACGATTTTTAAACCAAAGCGCTTAAGCTCAAGGCCGCCAAAGTTGTTAATTACAAAGCTGGAACTATCAATTTGATATTCACCGGCTGGATGCACATTGGCAGGACTTTCGACTTGCAACTTCATTTGAACAGGAAATTTTCCGCCTAGATGCGCGTATGCTGTTTGCTCGTAAATGGTTCGCCCAGGCTTACCATCCTTAGGCGGCATGTTTCGGGCGCTAACGGTGACATCTTCTTGAAATACTTCGATTTTAAACATGGTTATCGCTCCTATGCATAGGCTTTAAATGGTAAAACATTGGATTGTGCAACGATGGGCAACTGATACCAGTGCGGTACAATTAGTGGTTTAACTTCAATGACTTCTGAGCGTTTCAGTGTTGGACACATACGGCTTACATCGAACTGTTGGCCGATATCGATGCCGATAGCTTTTAGACGGGCTTTATGAACGTAATAATTTGAACTACTGAGTTCGCTTTTTATATCTTTGCCATGTTGCCAAATTAATGCATAAGATTGAGTTGCATTAGCTGCTTGACGACTTTTAACGATGCCAAGATTTAAGAGTTGGTCTGCAATGCTTTGGTGCTCATCGTGTGATATATGGATAGTTTTCATGGCGTTCTCTATGTCAGTTAGGTGCGGATAAAAGTCTTGTTCAGTCACTCGGCCATAAAATTGCAGCGCATGACGCTTTAGCAAGGCCTGTCTTAAGCTATGTTCTTCGCGTACTACACCTGTGTTTTCGCAGTATTTAATTAAGTTTTCTAAGTAGTTAAGCCTATCGATGGGCACACCATCTTTTTTACGGAGTTCTTTGTTCAAGTGCCGTTGTAACTCAACAGCTTTGTTGTAGAGCTTGGTCATGACCCAAGTCGAACCTTCGCCCCAGTTGCACGTATGGCCATCGGGATACAGCTTCGGTTTACGACCTCGACCGATTTGCATCGATGACATACCACGGATAAACGAGGCCTCTTTGCCCTTGCCTACTTGATGATTCACTGTCCAGTCGATAGCGGTAATTTCAGCACCATTACCGACAAGCTGAGTGGTTTTGCCGTCTGGCGTTTGGCGGTATGAGATTTGGGTATTTTTGGTGAACGGTGGCAAATCATATTGGGCTAAGACGTGGTTAAAGATCGCCACGCATTCATCAAGCGTCTGTAAGCCAAATAGGTTATCCATACGCTGCCAGCGTGAAGGATTGCCTTCCACCCTCACCCGTTGCCCATCACAACGGATGGTTAATTTGGTGCTGTATGACCCTTCTAGGATTTTTTGGTTAACCGATGGCGGTAAATGCTCACCTGTTTCGAGTTCGAACCGTTCAATGACATGCCGACCGACCAGCGGCAAATTGCCCTCTGGATGATCTTGTTGCATGAACAAACGGTCGATGAAAAACAATCCCCAAAACCCTGTCAATACTTCTACAGCAACAATATCATTAGTTCTGTAGAGTTAATTATTCCTCAAGGCGAAATATATAGGGTTAGAATTCATGCTGCAAGATTATTATCAAGGAAATTTTATGTCTATAGGTGAAAATCTAAAGCGCCTACGCCGTGATAAAGGATGGACGCAAGGTGAATTGGCAAACAAATGCAAAATTCAATTGGGGCAAATATCGAAGATTGAAAGGGATGAAACAGATCCAAAGCTCAGTACTATCTATTCAATAATGAACGCGCTGGAGTGTTCGGCTGACGCTCTGCTTATAGACACTGAAAGATCAAATGTTGATTCAGTCATGGCTGTAGCCTTAGAGCGGGTTAAGCAAATTCCAGATAAAGATAAACAAATACTATTAACAGTTATAGACAAGTATTGTATTGCATTAAGTATGCAGCAATTAACTGATAGAAAAACACTTTTTGGTATACCCACATTTGTTACTGGCAGCACTCCTGAAATGACAAGGAAATCAGATGAAGGTTGATGCCATTCCTGATGTCAGGAGTTAGTTTGGGTGTAACAGGAACCCAAACCTAAAACCCTGTCGGTCGGGGGGCGCTTCGCCTGCTCCCCCTTCCTCCCCAGACCCCGTAAGCATGGGCCGCAGTTCACCACGGGAAACCGGGGTAAAGTTCAGCTAAATTGTGTGGGAAACCACACCAAAGTTCGGGTGTCACTGAACCCGAACGCTTCGCGAGACTCTCAAAATGAGAGTAGAGTCCACTGTTAAAGTATGTGGACGTGATGGTCATTCACTTCCACTTGGAGCCTTTCCCGCTACGCGGGCGCCCTTTCCAAGTGTCCGTTCAGTCCCCTCAAAAAGTACCATCGGTGGTACAAAAGTGCAGTATTACTATACGCACTTTAGCTCTCTGGCCTCGGATACCTGCCCGCCCCATAACGGGGCTAGCAGGTACCCATCCGGCCAGAACGCCAGAACGTGAAATCGCTTTGAATTTTGTAGACAGAAATCAACTTTAGGCGGGGCTGGAAGGACGTTGAAAAGCGGCTTGGCAGGGAGAAAGCTCGGGGCAAAAAGCGCCCCTATTAAGAGCGCTTGGCATTAAGGGACACGTCCCTTAATAATCCTGTTATTGATTAACCAAGATTATTTGTTTTTGATGGGTCGGGATTAGATACAGGGTACTTGATACCATTAATCACTCTAACATGGTAATCGTCGTATTCTCCTTTCTCTATCTTTTTAACCAACTGATTTCTACTTAAATTCTGATTGGTGCTATTGTCACGGAATTGCTTGTTTGCACCAGTTTTAGTTTCACTAATTACGGTTAGTCTTGGTCGTTTCATATTAGAGTTCCTATTTCACAACAGTATAAAAAACACTCACAAAGATGATACTGTATAAATGAACAGGGCACAACATGTAGTATCTTTATAACGAACTTCGCACAATGCGGATTATGTTACGCACTCGATAACGCTCAAGCGATTCTCGCAAGCTCGCCCACCCTTTTCGCGCTCTCTCGCACCTTGGCGCTGGCGCCATGATGCCAAGGTGTAAATCCCAACATAATGCCGTCTATACATTGTGCGCAGTTTTGTGTGGGAGGGATTTGGTTAGTCAACACACTGCTAATCAATGCCTTGTAAATGATCTAATGGCTTATTATAAGCGCTTTCGTGTCTTTCGATTTGTGTGGTGTGCAAATATTTTGATGTGGTGTCAATACTCTCATGGCCTGCATCGGCTTGGACATGTGACAACGGTCTACGATTGATATTGATGTCATGGGTGATCCCTGTATGCCTAATATTGTGCGCAGTGAGCTTGCGCATTTGTGCTGCATCTTGGATAAATCCATCGATTTGAGCTCTATCCGCAGCCAAATTAATAATGGCTTGGATTTCTTCTCGTATCTGACGGATCCCAAGGTTGGCATTCACTAAGCCGACATCTCGTCCACGACCAGCGGCTCTGTGCCGAACAAATAAGGGATGAAGTTCTCCCTGGCTTGGATAATCTGGAAGACCTAAAAATTGTCGATATTTTACTAAACCAGCTAGTAACGCTTTTGAAATTGCAACACTACGTTTTTTGCCACCTTTACTGAGTGGAATGTGAAAACTCCAAATGCCTGTCTGCGTATTTTGCCTAAATTGACCCATAACGGGTGAATAACCAACGCGCGCGGAAACATCCGAAATACGTAAATAGCAAGAATAAGTTAATGAAATCAAAAATAAGCTGCGTTGATGTAATTCTGGCGATATTTCAGCAAGTTGAGTAACAGTAGTCATCACATAGGACCACTGTAACTCTGTGAAGGCCAAGCTATTTTCATCTTCATCAGTTTGATTTTGATATTGTTTATTTAGAGCAAAACGACTGTGATTCAACCAAATTTGCGCAGGATTACGTTCGCAAAATTCTTCACTTATTAAGTAAGTATAAAAAGAAGATAAAATAGCGACCTTGGTTTTTAACGCATTATCACTCAATGTATACGGCTGTACTTGCCCCAGTTTTTTTTTGCCCACAAATGGTCGCCATAGACTGTTAGGCACTCGCTCCCCTTGCAGTTTATCTAACTTAAACTGAGGCACATTAAAGTAAGCGATAAGCATCAAAGGTGGCGCTAAGCAATAATCCACATAGCGGCTCATATCTTTTCGCATTACTTGTGTGGGTGATATTTTTGCGATATCAAAACACCAGTGTAGGAATGTTGTGAGTTCGCTCCGGTATGTTTTATAGTTGTTTTCACTGTGTTTTTGTTCAAACAACCAATCTGTTGCGTGCTCCATAACTAAACCGGCATCTGGCACATCCGTGAGGCTAACTTGGGTGATATATTGATTCACCACACTGTTTCCATCTTGTATGAATTCAATTGAATCAAATAAGGGTAATACTGGAGGGAACTGCATATTAACTTTTAAATATAATGGTTTGCTGCATGATAATACTTAAATGCAAATGCCGATAACGTTATTTATCGGCAATAATGAGTCGTTCAATTTGTGGACAGCTTGTTTGTGTACATTGATCGCAACTTATACGATTCTGACAACATATGAGACAAAGTTGCCAGACTTTTTGCTTCGACTGATGATCTAGACATGAAAAATCTGCGGCACACACACTTCCCTTTCGAATAAGTTGCGCAAGTTTCTCTTCTGATATCGATAAATTGATCCTTCCTGTCATGTGTACCATATCTATTCCTGTTTCGTTATCTTTTTTTATAATACACAAATGATAATAGTTATCAATTACGTTTTATGAAATTGCGACCTACTCCACTTTGATAATAATTTATCACTGACTTGACAAGCTTCAACTACACTCTACTTGTGCGACATAAATTTACTGATGAGGTCTCAGATGGTGATTGATCTTACAAATAAAAAGCCGCTCTTCTCAGGAAAAAAAAACACTGAAACTTCTGCATCTTTAGCACCATGGAAAATACTTCTAGTCGATGATGAGCCAGATGTTCACACAGTCACTAAACTTGCACTTTCTCGTTTCAAACTCGATGGACGAGCTCTTTCGTTCATCAATGCCTACAGTGCTGAGCAGGCTAAAGAATTCCTAAATAATGAACAAGATCTGGCAATAGCCTTTATTGATGTTGTAATGGAAACAGATCACGCAGGATTAGAATTAGTGAAATGGATCCGTGAAGACCACAAAAACAAAACTATTCGTCTCATTTTGCGTACAGGGCAACCGGGCCAAGCTCCAGAAGAAGACGTCATCGTCAACTACGATATCAATGATTATAAAGCAAAGTCTGAACTCGATTCTCGCAAATTAATGACAAGTGTCTACTCAGCCCTGCGTTCTTACCGTGATATTATGGAAATTGAACAGGCAAGACGTGCGCAAGTTAACCATCGAAAAGGATTAGAACGAGTACTCGAAGCCACCTCAGGATTATTTGAACTGAGAACACTCCATAAATTCGCTGATGGTTTACTTACACAAGTTGCAACTCTACTTAATCTCGATTCTGAAACGCTACTGCTAACCTGCAATGCAATGGATGCGATTAGCGGTCATATGGAATCGACAGACATTAAGATTTTAGCAGGAACTGGACAATTTGCTGAAACCCCAATCAATAAAACCCTACCCTCGCATATAGACAAGTTATTACGCAGTGCGCTTGCCCATAAACGTTGTTTGTACGAGGATAATTGCTTTGTTGGCTATTTTCCCACAAAGAGTGGTCTTATCAACCTGCTCTATATGGATGGTATTGATAAAATTGATGATTTAGATAAAAAACTCATTGATATTTTTGCAATAAATGTGGGTATCGCCTTTGAGAACCTACTTCTAAACCAAGAGGTCGAAGATACCCAATCAGAACTTATCCTACGTTTAGGTGATGTTGTAGAGAGTCGCTCAAAAGAGGCGGCGAATCATGTGAAACGCATGGCGGAGTATTGTGCTCAACTTGCGCTTATTGCTGGATTATCTGAAAGCGAAGCAGATCTGCTGCGTCGAGCATCGCCTATGCACGATATTGGTAAAATCGCGATCCCTGATGCGGTGCTACTCAAACCAGGCAAGTTAGACGATCAAGAATGGTCGGTTATGCGCCAACATCCGATGATTGGGTATCAAATCCTTGCTAATTCTGAACGGCCAATATTGAAAGCTGCAGCGATTATTGCTCAGCAACACCATGAAAAATATGATGGTTCAGGTTATCCTGCAAATTTAAAGCAAGATCAAATTCACATATTTGCTCGTATTGTTGCAATTGCAGATGTGTTTGATGCCCTTTCCCATGCACGATGCTATAAAGCGGCTTGGCCTCTTGAACAAGTTATTGAAGAAATGCGTAAAGGTGCAGGTAAGCACTTTGATCCCGATTTACTCGAACTCTTTATCGACAACATCGATATTTTCGTCAAGGTTAAAGAAAATTGGAAAGATCACGACGAGTAAAACATAAGGCTCGATCATCAGCAGGGGAAACAACAATTATTGCGATCAAATGATTATAAAGCCTAATTGGATCAGTATGTTATTAGCTTAAATTCACCACTCAGTGCGGGTTGTCGGCTAAAAAGTCAAAAGTAACCACTTGCTCAGAACCATTTAGGATAAAACTAATAAATCCTCGCCATACCATATAGCCACTACTGCACGAACCATAAATCAGTTGCCCTTCGTAGCTCGTTTTGTCCACTTGGCTAATATTTACAGGGATAACCCCCATAAACATATCTCGCCCCTCTAAACGGACCTGCAGATTATTAAGTACATCAGAAGATAATAGCTTAAATTTTAATGGTTTTTCACTTGGCGCATTATCAGGTGAAAGGCTAATTCTGAGAGTGACATCACCAACCATTTTAAGACAATCCCCCTGCTTAAACGCACAAAGGCTAGGGTCAGCAGATGGTATTTTTACCTGTTGCTCGGTTTTTTCTTTGCAAGCGGTGAGATTCATTGTAACTAGCATGATTAAAAATAAGAAAAAATTACGATTTAGCACAAAAATTAACCTTTTGATGCAAGATGTTAACATTCTAAGGAGCAGGTTGATCTAGATCAACTTTCCAACCCCCTTCTTTGGTATCTTTTTTGACATGGCTCAAGTATCATTGCGAAACCTCACATTTGCGCACAAATGTGAGGGATAACGCATTGACATCGCTCAACAACCCTTATAGGGAATATGAGTTTTGTGTCATATATAACAGGTAAAGCTTGTCTTTACTAAAAGTAAAAGTAATAAGCAGTGGAAGCATTATGATGAACCATTCCCAGCCAACAGGCGCTGATTACAATTACACCATTGTCCGCCAATTTGCCCTCACGACTGTGTTGTGGGGTATTGTTGGTATGTCAGTCGGTGTTTTAATTGCGGCTCAGTTAATCTGGCCATATCTGAACTTTGATACTCCTTGGTTTACGTATAGTCGCTTGCGACCATTACATACCAATGCGGTGATTTTCGCGTTCGGAACATCAGCCCTCTTTGCAACATCCTATTATGTCGTACAACGCACCTGTCAAACCCGACTTTTTGCACCTAAATTAGCTGCATTTACGTTTTGGGGATGGCAAGCCATCATTCTGTCAGCAGCCATTACTCTGCCAATGGGTTACACCAGTGGTAAAGAGTATGCTGAATTAGAATGGCCTATCGATATTGCTATCACTATTGTATGGGTATCCTATGCCATAGTGTTTTTCGGCACTATTATCAAACGAACCACCTCGCATATTTATGTCGCGAACTGGTTCTTTGGTGCATTTATCATTACGGTTGCCGTGCTTCACATCGTGAACTCAATGGCCGTTCCTGTCAGTTTGTTTAAGTCATACTCTATGTACAGTGGTGCGGTCGATGCCATGGTGCAATGGTGGTATGGTCACAATGCGGTAGGTTTCCTATTAACCGCTGGCTTCTTAGGTATGATGTACTACTTCGTTCCTAAGCAAGCGGGTCGTCCTGTTTACTCATATCGTTTGTCGATTGTGCACTTCTGGGCACTGATCGCACTGTACATTTGGGCAGGTCCACACCATCTTCACTATACTGCCCTGCCAGACTGGACTCAGTCGTTAGGTATGGTGATGTCACTGATCCTATTCGCACCATCTTGGGGGGGTATGATCAACGGTATCATGACCTTATCTGGCGCATGGCATAAACTGCGTACTGACCCAGTACTACGTTTCTTAGTGGTATCTCTGTCTTTCTACGGTATGTCGACCTTCGAAGGTCCGATGATGGCTATCAAGACAGTTAACGCCTTATCTCACTACACAGATTGGACTGTCGGTCACGTCCACTCCGGCGCGCTAGGCTGGGTTGCAATGGTGTCTATCGGTTCTCTGTATCACTTGATCCCAGTACTGTTTGGTCATGGCCGTATGTACAGCATCAAGTTAGTCAACGTCCATTTCTGGTTAGCGACTATCGGTACTGTACTTTACATCGTTTCTATGTGGATTTCGGGTGTTATGCAAGGTCTGATGTGGCGTGCTGTTAACGCTGACGGTACTTTGACTTATAGCTTTGTTGAAAGTCTGGAAGCTTCTTATCCTTTCTACTTTGTACGTTTCCTCGGTGGTTGTTTCTTCTTAACCGGTATGCTGATCATGGCATACAACGTGATCCGTACTGTGAAAGCCTCTAAAGATTCATTGCCAGAACTGGCTGAAGCTAAAGCGGCTTAAGGAGCAAACTCGATGAAATTTAATCATGAGATAGTTGAAAAAAACATCGGTTTGTTAGCGATCTTCACGGTTATCGCTATCAGCTTCGGTAGCTTGGTTGAAATCACTCCGCTGATTTTCCAAAAAGATACCACTGAGCCAGTTGAAGGTTTGAAACCTTATACTGCCCTGCAGCTTGAAGGTCGTGATATCTATGTTCGTGAAGGTTGCTACAACTGCCACAGCCAGATGATCCGCCCACTGCGCGCAGAGACTGAACGTTACGGCCACTATTCTGTTGCTGGAGAATCCGTTTGGGATCACCCATTCCAATGGGGTTCTAAGCGTACAGGCCCTGATTTGGCCCGTGTTGGTGGTCGTTACAGCGATAAATGGCATGAAGTTCACTTAATCGATCCTCGTGCAGTAGTTCCTCAATCGAATATGCCAGCCTTCCCATGGCTTGCCGAAAACAAGTTAGACGGCAAGTTGACCGGCGATAAGATGACTATTCTGCGTAACATGCATAAAGGCGGTTACAAGGGTAATGATCTTTACACTGATGAAGAAATCGCGGGCGCTCAAAAAGCCGTTGAAGGTAAAACTGAGATGGAAGCTTTGATCGCGTATCTTCAGTCTTTGGGTCACGCACTCAAATAAGGAGGCAGTATATGGATTACGGCACATTACAAGGTATTTTAACCATTATTGTGATGCTGACCTTCGTCGGTATATTTGCTTGGGCATATAGCTCGCGTCGTCAAAAATCCTTTGATGAAGCAGCGAACCTTGTGTTTTCTGATGAGGAAATCAGCAAGGAATCGAAGGACTCAGGAGAGAATAAGTGATGAGTAGCTTCTGGAGTATTTGGATTAGCGTACTCTCGTTAATTGTGATCGCAGGATGTTTTCTGTTGCTGCGTGTGTGTTCAAAGAACACCACGGATGTCAAAGAAGGCGAATCTATGGGTCACAGTTTCGATGGTATTGAAGAACTCAATAACCCACTGCCAAAGTGGTGGAGTTATATGTTCTATATCACTATCGTGTTTGGCTTAGTTTACTTAGCCTTATTCCCAGGTTTAGGTAACTACAAGGGCCTATTGAACTGGACCAGCTCTAACCAAAGTATTGGTACTGGGCAAGGTATTAAAGCCGATTCTGCTGCTGCGGTTGAACTTGCAGCAAAAGAAGGTCAGTATGTTCAATATGATCAAGAAGTTAAACATGCTAACGAAAAATATGGCCCAATCTTCGCGGCTTACTTGGCGACACCACTCGAAGAGTTAGTGAAAAACCAAGAAGCGTTGAAAGTGGGCGGTCGTTTGTTCCTACAAAACTGCGCACAGTGCCATGGCTCTGACGCACGTGGTAGCAAAGGCTTCCCTAACCTCACCGACAGTGATTGGTTATATGGTGGCGATTTAACAACCATCAAAACCACTATCATGGGTGGTCGCAATGGCATGATGCCACCAAAAGGTGGTCTGCCAATCGACGATAGCGAAATTGCTGGTTTAGCGGAGTATGTTGTTAAATTGTCTGGCCGTGAACACGATGAAAAACTCGCAGCTCAAGGTCAAGGTTCATTCATGAAAGGTTGTTTTGCATGTCACGGTAT
The DNA here is from genome assembly GCF_022410515.1 of Shewanella cutis. GTDB lineage: Bacteria > Pseudomonadota > Gammaproteobacteria > Enterobacterales > Shewanellaceae > Shewanella > Shewanella cutis. The sequence goes on from NZ_JACSDI010000030.1 coordinate 25,288, forward strand.
GGATGCAAAAGGCAACAAACTCATGGGCGCACCTAATTTAACTGACGATGTTTGGGTATATGGCGGTAGCCGCGGCGTGATCGAAGAAACCATCAAACATGGCCGTACTGGTGTGATGCCAGCATGGAAAGATGTTCTCGGTGAAGAGAAAGTTCACGTAATTGCAGCTTATGTTTATAGCTTGTCAAACAAGTAATTAGTTATGTGTAACGTAAAGGCCTCGATAACCTCGAGGCCTTTTTTTTAAAGTGCTAAAGCCACCTTTTAACGGTAAAATGGCGCAAATTTTTATAATGAGTAATCAACATGAACGAACAACAACCCTGGTATAAGCAGTTTTGGCCTTGGTTTTTAATTATTCTTCCTTTGTGTGCCGTCATCGCAAGTTTTGCCACGCTAAAAATTGCTCTCTCAAATTCTGACTCTCTGGTTGCCGAGGATTATTACAAAGATGGCAAAGCCATTAATATGGACTTGAGCAAAGTGAAATATGCCAAACAGCTCGGCATGCAATGGCAACTCGAGCAGAATCATCATGAAATCTTATTTACTCAGCATGGCGGCCCTGATTATCAAGCAGCATTAAAAGTCGAATTCTATCATCCCACTCTTGCCGAAAAAGACCTTAAAACCACAATCACAGCTGATGCTAACCATGTATATCGCATTACTCTTCCCGATACATTATCCGGTCCTTGGGAAGTACGCCTTGAAGGTTTTGATGGTAAATGGCGTATTCATCAACGCGTTGAATTAAAAGATAACATCCAATTGTGGTTGAACTGATGGTGGTTGAATAAGTAGCGCTATGACACATCCAAGTTGTTTTCACTGTAATGAGCCAGTGCTCACTGGAACTCAGTTTGTCACACAGATCAATGATCGCGATGAACTCATGTGTTGCCCAGGTTGCCAAGCGGTATCACAAGCCATTGTGGATGCGGGCCTATTAAGTTATTACAAGTTCCGTACTGAGCCAGGAAATAAACAGACGGCACTCGTACCAGAGGCGTTAAATCAATTTAGCGCCTATGACTTGCCCGAGGTGCAGCAAGATTTTGTTCACTCAGAGGAGAATAGCGACTCAGTGTCGCTGTCCATTGATGGCATTACCTGTGCAGCCTGTGCTTGGTTAATCGAGCATAAAGTGAAACAACTTACTGGCGTGCGCCAAGTGATGGTTAACTCCACCACCCAAAGGGCGATGATTAGCTGGGACAAACAGCAAGTCAAACTCAGTGATATTCTTGGGCAAATTAGCCGTATTGGTTATCAAGCTGCGCCCTACCAAGTGGATGAGCAAGAACTGACCACCAAGCAAAATAGCCGCAAGTTTTTATTGCGCTTAGGGTTGGCGGGTTTTGCCACCATGCAAGTCATGATGTTTGCCCTTGCCCTTTACACTGGGTATTTTACTGATTTAGATGTGCAATATCGGGATTACTTCCGCTGGGTCAGCATGATTTTTGCCACGCCAGTGGTACTTTACTCGGCGCAGCCCTTCTATTTTAGCGCCATTCGCACCCTGCTCAGTGGCAAACTGAATATGGATGTTTCCGTCTCCATCGCCATTGGCGGCGCTTTTACGGCGAGCTGTTTTGCCACTGTCAATGGCACGGGCGAAGTGTATTTTGAATCTGTTTCTATGTTCACTTTCTTCCTGCTGCTTGGTCGCTATTTTGAGCAGAAGGCACGACAAAAGGCCTCGGTAAGCTCTAGTAACTTACATAAATTAGTGCCGCTGACAGCGCATCTTGTCACCGAGCAAGGGCAAGATGAAATCCCCGCCAAAAAACTGCGTCTTGGTGACGTTATCCTCGTAAAACCCGGCGAAATGGTCGCCGCTGATGGCTGCGTCGTTGAAGGCCATACCAGTATCAACGAAGCCATGCTTACTGGTGAGCAAATGCCTATTGATAAACCCGTTGATAGCCAAGTATTTGCAGGCACCATTAACCTTGATCAACCGATTAAGGTGCAGGTGACCGCCCTTGGGCAAGATCAGTTAGTTGCCGAGATCATTCGCCTGCAGGAATTAGCATCTAACACTAAACCGGCGGTGGCCATGTTAGCCGACAAACTATCGCGCTATTTTTCGGGCACCATCCTAACAATCGCGACAATCACCTATTTTGTGTGGTTGCAAATATCCCCTGAAGATGCTTTTTGGGTCACCTTATCAGTATTAGTGGCCACCTGTCCCTGTGCCCTTGCGCTGGCAACACCGACAGCTGTGACCTGCGCGACTGCAATTTTTACTCGCCTTGGGATCATTACCCGTAAAGCAGGTGTCTTTGAAAAACTTCCACAAATCAAACATGTCGTATTTGATAAAACAGGTACCCTCACCTGCGGTACCTTATCTGTCTCAGAAGTAAAGTGTCATAGTCACCTTGCAACAGAAGAGGTTTTGGCCATTGCCGCAGCCTTGGAAACGGGTTCACTCCATCCTATTGCAGCTGCGTTTTCTGCCTATTTGTCACCAGATGTAGTCGCCAATCAGGTTCACCATGAAGTCGGTTTTGGGGTAAAAGGCCTCATCAATGGCACTGAATACCGAATTGGCAATGCTCAGTTTACTGGCGCGCGAGTCAATCCTGAGCTTATAAATCAACAAATTTGGTTGGCATGGGGTAATGATGACTCGCTTGAGGTTCTTGCCACTATTGAGATCAAAGACAATATTCGTGTTGATAGCAAAGAAACTATCGACATCTTAAAACAGCAAGGTTGTCGAGTCAGTATCGCCAGCGGTGATAGCTCAGGGCATGTGCATCAGTTAGCTAAAGCGCTTGGAATTATCGATGTACATAGTGGACTAACACCTGCGGATAAGCTCGCACTGGTGAAAAAGTTGCAGCAATCCAATCCGGTGGTAATGTTCGGGGATGGTATAAACGATGCACCCGTCCTCGCAGGCGCCGATTTATCCGTGGCCATGGGCAGCGGCAGTGCAATTGCCAAGAATAGTGCCGATTTAATTTTGCTGGGCGATCACTTATCCCGCTTCACCCAAGCCGTGAGGGTTGCTAAACTGACCACACAGATTATTCGTCAAAATCTGGCTTGGGCATTAGGGTATAACGCACTCATTTTACCTTTGGCAGTGACAGGTCATGTTGCACCTTATATTGCCGCAATTGGAATGTCAGCTAGCTCACTTATCGTTGTGGGTAACAGTTTGAGATTATTACGAATTAAAATATAACAATAAAATAGGCTTAGCTAATGAGCATCATTTATGTACTTATCCCTATCGCGATGATCTTTGTGTTGATCGCTGTAGCCGTGTTCTTTTGGGCGGTAAAATCGGAACAATTCGATGATTTAGACCGCCAAAGTGTCTCCATCCTCTTCGATGAAGATGCTGGCAAGCCAAATCCTGCAAACATTAAGCTACAGGAACCTCAAGACAAAGGCATGCCGCAGTGATTGACACTGTAATTGAATACAATGTAACGGGGGCCTTTCTTGTTGGTTTAATGGGGGCGGCCCACTGCTTTGGTATGTGCGGTGGTCTTGTCGGAGCCTTTTCTTCTCAGCTCCCCAATCCCAAACAGGGAAATCACTTAGCCCATCAACTCACCTATTTATTCAGTTATAACCTTGGCCGTATCTTGAGTTATACCCTCGCTGGCGCTTTAGTCGGCGGCTCTTCAGCAATGCTTGGCCACTTATTTGAACTCGACAGCTATCTGTTAGTGTTGCGGATCTTCGCGGGCATCATGATGATCGCAACCGGTTTATACATTGCTAAAATTTGGGTCGGAATAGTGCAAATTGAACGTCTCGGCCAAGTGTTGTGGCGTTATTTAAAACCCATAGCACAGCGTCTTGTGCCGATCACCACGCCAATGCAAGCCATCACCGCTGGATTGATATGGGGATGGCTGCCCTGCGGACTGGTATATAGCACCTTAACTTGGTCTGTGGCGGCAGGTTCTGCCAGCCAAGGCGCCTTGATCATGCTCGCCTTTGGTTTAGGCACTCTCCCGGCGCTACTCAGTGCTGGCGTGGCAGCAAAGCGTTTAGCCAATTGGGTACAACAAAAAACCGTTAGATTATTGAGCGGCTTACTATTAATCGTCTTTGGTGGCCAAACTTTATATATCGCCCTGTCGCAGCTAAACTAGCCCAAGCGAATGAATTGGTTTAACATGGCAGCAGTGGATTAACTTGAGAACCGACATGACAATAGAGCAGAATAAAAACCGTCGTCCCGCTGCCAGTGGGTGCGCAATTCATTGTCACGATTGCAGTATGGGAACCCTTTGTATCCCGTTCACCCTCAATGCTAATGAACTCGATCAACTCGATGACATTATTGAGCGTAAGAAGCCCATCCAAAAAGGTGAACAGATTTTTAAATCAGGCGATCCTTTAAAGTCGCTCTTTGCGATCCGCTCAGGCACCATTAAAAGTTACACTATTACCGAACAAGGTGATGAACAGATCACAGGCTTTCATTTAGCCGGTGATGTAATCGGTTTTGATGGTATTCATGCCCAATCACATCAAAGTTTTGCACAAGCCTTAGAAACCTCTATGGTATGTGAAATCCCCTTTAATATCCTCGACGAACTTTCAGGCACAATGCCTAAATTACGTCAGCAAATCATGCGCTTAATGAGCAATGAAATCATGAGCGATCAAGAAATGATTTTGCTCCTGAGTAAGAAAAATGCAGAAGAGCGTCTCGCAGCCTTTATCAGTAACCTTGCTAACCGCTTCGGTAATCGTGGTTTTTCAGCTAAAGAATTTCGCTTAACCATGACACGTGGTGATATTGGTAATTACTTAGGCCTTACCGTTGAAACTATTAGCCGCTTACTCGGTCGCTTCCAAAAGTCGGGGTTGATTGAAGTGAAAGGCAAATACATCATCATCGTTGACCATCATGAACTTAATCTCTTGGCAGGTAATGCTAGAATCGCCAGATAAGTCACACCTTTGAGTGTTTATGCTTTACGCTAGTCATCAGTTTTGAAAAGAGTTTTGATCTAGAACAATACAGCTAATTGCCAAAGGCTCATGATAAACATGAGCCTATGACTAAAGGAACATGTTATGAAGGATTATCAAAAAATACTGGTAGTTGTCGATCCCACGACAGAAAATCAGGTTGCTCTCGCCCGAGCAATTACCTTGGCCAGTAAAAGTAACGCCCATGTGACTGTGTTTCTCTCAATATTTGACTTCTCCTATGAAATGACTTCAATTTTATCGAGCCAAGAGCGCGAAGCGATGCGCCAAGGTGTGATTGATCAGCGTGTGGCGTGGATCCAAGATCTACTCGCCCCCTACAATCACCTAGGACTCAACATTGATACTCAAGTCATTTGGCATAATCGTCCGTTTGAAAGCATTATTAACCATGCGATTGCAGGTCAATATGATCTTATCGTTAAAGGTACCCATGCCCACGACAAGTTAAAAGCGGTGATTTTTACGCCAACCGATTGGCATTTAATGCGTAAAGCACCGGTTCCTGTATTAATGGTCAAAGATCATGATTGGCCTGAAACAGGTAAAATCCTCTGCGCAGTAAACGTAGCGACCGAAGATACCGATCATCAAATGCTTAACGGCAAAATTATTGAGCATGCTAAGGATTTAGCTGGAAAATTTGCTGCCGAAGTGCATTTAGTCAATGGCTTTCCTGGTACGCCAGTGAATCTTGCCATTGAATTACCCGATTTTGATGCACAGACCTATAACGACACCATTCGCTTACAGCATGAACAACGCGTGCAGTATCTGGCTGATGCCTATGGCATTGATAAGCAGCATTGCCATGTCAAAGAAGGATTGCCAGAAGATGTGATCCCCGAGCTTGCCGAGCAGCTCGATGCTGAATTAGTGATTTTAGGCACTGTGGGTCGTACGGGGTTTTCAGCAGCACTCATAGGTAACACCGCAGAGCATGTTATCGATAGCATCAACTGTGATTTATTAGCCATCAAACCCGACGGTTATAAATCACCGCTTGAAGATGCATAACGCACGCCGCTCTTTACCCCGCCTTCGATAGCTGGAATAATACGCGCCCTGAAACTGAGTTACTGGGCGCTTTTTTATGTTGCAAGCTATGTCTGAAGTTACGGCGAGTCAAATGCCTGAAGAATTATCAAAAAAACAAACTACCCGTCTGAATAAATTACAAAAGCGTCTACGCCGTGAAGTCGGTAGTGCCATCGCCGACTACAACATGATTGAGGATGGCGATCGTGTTATGTGCTGTTTGAGTGGCGGTAAAGACAGCTATGCCATGCTCGATATTCTGCTTAATCTGCAGCAACGCGCACCTGTGCAGTTCGAAATCATCGCTGTTAACTTAGATCAAAAGCAGCCCGGTTTCCCAGAAGATGTTCTACCTGCCTATTTAGACAGCCTAAATGTTCCCTATCACATCCTCGAGAAAGACACCTACTCGATCGTGAAGGAGAAAATTCCAGAAGGCAAAACCACCTGCTCTCTATGCTCTCGTCTACGCCGCGGCACCCTCTATGGCTTTGCTCAGCGCATTGGCGCGACTAAAATCGCCCTTGGTCATCACAGAGACGATATTATTGAGACGCTTTTTCTTAATATGTTTTTCGGCGGCAAGATGAAAGCCATGCCACCTAAGCTACTCTCTGACGACGGCGCTAACGTGGTGATCCGCCCACTCGCCTACTGCCGCGAAAAAGATTTGGAAGAGTATGCAGAGCTTAAAAAATTCCCGATTATTCCCTGTAACCTCTGTGGCTCTCAGGAAAACCTTAAGCGCCAAGCGGTGAAAGACATGCTCAATCAATGGGACAGACAATTTCCTGGACGTATTGAAACCATCTTCACCGCCATGCAAAACACTGCGCCATCGCAGGGGGTTGACCGTGAACAATTTGATTTTGTATCGTTAAAACGCGATCCTAACGCTCCCATGAAAGGTGATGTTGCTGAAGCCAATCTTCCCGCGTTCGATTTTCTCGATATTGCAAACAGCGGTCATATCGATTTAGATGCGGCAAAACGGATTGATATTGTTAACGTTTATGAAGTGTAAGCACCATTAAATGTAAAAAGCCCACTACTGTGGGCTTTTTTGGAGTTCAAAATGCGCTATTTCACCCAAGGACTCAGTACTGTTGGGGCTTGGCTAAATTGCAAAGAGGACAAGGTGTTGAGTTGCTCGACACCAAGCTTGAAGCTGCCATTGACCTGTTGCTCACGACCATCGAGTATCACAGTGATTGTTTGCTCTTGGCCAAATTCAAAGTTTAACCCTGCAATAGGCTCCTTAAAATAACGCATAGGAAAGCCCTGCATAGCTCCTAATAAGGCATCCATTTCAGTAACGATTTGCTGTAAACGCTCTTTATCATATTGCGCGTGAGTCTGCTTCGCTCGTACTTGCATCGCAATTGCGCAGCCTTCAGCCTTGCCATCAAACTCCAGATTAACTAATGCACGTTGATCTTTTAGGGCGTCGTCAAAAGGAATAAAGAGCCGTTGGGCGGCGGTATAAGTCAATGGCGTTGTATTTAACTCACTTGATATTGTACCGCGTTGAATATGGCAATTAGGCAATATAGGAACGCTAAATGCAATTTCAACTAACTGATAGTTCCCTTTGTTGACCTGCTTTAATCTGTCATAAAACCCTTTATACTCAAGGGAAATTGTCTCAGCCTGCACACTTGATGTGCACAAGCAAAGTCCCGCTAACAACCATTTTTTAAACATCCGCCTTCACCAAGTATTTTGCATTGTGTCGTAACATATCGAGTAACTCATCGATATAAGCTTCTTGCCTTTCAGAATAATTTACTAACCCATAGATCAATTGGTCGGCATTTAGCTCAGCTTCCTGAGCGCGTAAATCTGCGCGAATTGAGCGAAATAGGTTATACGCGGTATTTGAGTTCAAATTACGCATATAGGAGGATACTGAAGCATCAACCGATGGGAATATTTTCACCTCATGGGTTTTGCCAGAACCTCGAGAGGAAGGCACTATGCCGCAGCCATTACTAAAACACCATTCACCAAAAAAATTAAATCCTTCACGCGCGAATCGAGAACTACCCCACCCGGACTCATTGGCAGCCTGGATCAGAACCATCGATTCGGGAATGATATCGACCCGCTTGAGTAAACTGTTGAGGGATTTAGCATCTACGTTACGGGCAGCATATAGATATTTATCAAATAGCTGATTGAGTTGCGCTGACTGCGAGTCAGATAATGCATTGCCGTTCTCTACTATCGCTAGCATGTCAGTAATAAACTCTCGCTCGCTAGCAATAATTGCGTTTTGTTGTTGAACGATAGGTCTTAAAAAGTCGAAAAAGGCACGTTTTTTTTCCGCTACATCAGTGATAGCAGAAAAATCGGGAACTTGTGTAACGGGGTCTATGGCGTTTTCCAGTTGGGTTACGATAGATTCTGGCTCATCAATTGTAGGAACGAGCAATAATCTTAGCGAAAAGATCGCCAAGATCACTAGGGCTAACGCGAGTATAAACGAACCAATTCTACCCGTTTTCAATAAGTCACCTTTAATGTTGAGTCACTCGTGGCAAAATAAGCGCCAGATTATATGTCATATCTTGAAATTCACGAAATTTGGATGCAAAAACACCCATTTATTCCAATGATTGCGTTCAACCACAGAAAAAATGCGATCTCGAACTTAAGTATTGACTGTGCGTGTGAATTTTTAGTGCATGCATTTGACCGAGCTTTTATACTAAGGTTCCGCTAGCCTCGGCGACGACAAGCATCAACGCGAGTCAACAACAAGGCAGGATTTTTCGGGTATTCAGGAAGGAACCCTTATGCAGCAGATCTTAAATCAATTCAATCATGTCGTCGCTATTGGTGGTGGTCACGGATTAGGACGTGTACTCTCATCGCTTGATTTTCTGGGCAATCGTCTCACCGGTATTGTTGCTACTACGGATAACGGTGGTTCTACCGGTCGATTAAGAGCTGAGCAAGATTGTATCGCTTGGGGCGATTTACGCAATTGTTTGTCCCAACTAGCCCATCGCCCATCCGTCGGTTCACAATTATTTGAGTATCGTTTTCAAGGTGAAACTGAACTGAGTGGCCATAATCTTGGCAATCTTATGCTGCTTGCACTCGATAAACTCTGTGTCAGGCCCCTAGAAGCTGTCAATCTTATTCGACATATGCTTAAGATTGAAACCAATATCATTCCGATGTCAGAACAACCAACACATTTGGTTGCCTTACAAGCTTCAGGTTCGAAAGTATTTGGAGAGGTTAACGTCGACAAAATGAATGAGGCACCTATTGCCCTGTGTCTAGAGCCGCAAGTCAATGCTACAGCAGAAGCCTGTGAAGCCATTCGTCGAGCCGATTTGATCATCTTGGGGCCTGGGAGTTTTCTGACCAGTATTATGCCGCCGTTATTATTGCCCTGCTTTGCTAAAGCGTTAGCAATGACAACTGCCCCTGTGGTTTTTATCGATAATCTGAATGAAGAAGCATCCCCCGCTGGCCAATTTAGCATTGAGCAACGCATTTCATGGTGCCATCAAGTGATCGGTAAGCCGGTGATCACTAAGGTGCTGCGCCATTCAGAGCAATTACGACTAGGCACCTTAGTTAATTATTTCCCCTTAAGAAATCGCCACAACCCGCAATTGCATGATCAGGCAAGCCTTCGTGATGCATTATGCGCCGTACTGCGCATAAAATCAGAGTTACCATTAGAAACGTTGGCGTCATAATCACTTTTTTAACTTCGCACAAAAATGCTCAAGTTCGAAACAACATAATAATCAAAAGGACAGCCTAGGCTGTCCTTTTTGTTATCATCAATCAGATTATACGACCTGAGCAATCGCTTTACAGATCGCAGGCATATTGGCTTTAGTCATTCCAGCCACACTAATACGACCAGAACCGACAATATAAACTCCAAATTCGTCTTTTAAACGGGCCACTTGTGACTTATTCAAGCCAGAGAAGCTAAACATACCATTTTGGCGCGAAATAAAGCTAAAATCTTGAGTCACACCCTCATCTTTTAAGCTCTGTACAAACAGAGTACGCATAAGGGCTATACGCTCACGCATTTCAGTCAGCTCTTGTACCCAAAGGGCTTTTAATGATGCGTCATTCAAAATAGTGCTAACGATTAACGCGCCGTGTGCTGGTGGATTTGAGTAGTTTGCCCGAATTGTGCGTTTCACTTGGCTAAAAGCGCGGACAGCTTCATCTGCATTGCGAGCAACCACAGTTACAGCACCGATACGCTCATTATAAAGCCCAAAGTTTTTAGAGAAAGAATTTGCGACTAACAGCTCAGGCACTTTTGAAGCGACTAAACGTAAGCCTGCAGCATCTTCTTCAATACCCGTTCCAAAACCTTGGTAAGCAAAGTCAAACAAAGGCACTAATTGTTTGTCTGCACAGAGATTAGCCACTAAATCCCATTGCGCAAAAGTCAAGTCAATACCCGTTGGGTTATGGCAGCAGCCGTGCAGTAGAATAATGTCACCCGCCTGTGCATTGGCGAGATCAGTCATCATGCCATCGAAATCGATATCGTGAGCACTGGCGTTGTAGTAACCGTATTCTTTAACCGTTAACCCTGCAGTTTCAAAAATATTCTGATGGTTCGCCCAAGTTGGGTTACTTACCCACACAGTGCGCGATGGCGTGTTGCGCAGTAAAAACTCGGCTGCAATACGCAGTGCACCAGTACCGCCTGGCGCCTGAGCGGTCGCAGCACGGCCTGAATTGACCAGCTCACTGCCCTCGCCAAATAATAGCTCTTGTACCACGCGGTTGTAGGCTTGAACCCCTTCAATACCTAAATAATTCTTGGTCTTCTCTTGCTCAAGCAATAGGGCTTCTGCTTTCTTCACTGACTGCAATACTGGAGTCTGCCCTGCTTCATCCTTATAAATGCCAACACCGAGGTTCACTTTATCTTGGCGTGGATCTGCCTTGAAGGTATCGGTTAAACCAAGGATGGGATCAGCGGGTGCGAGTACTACCTGAGAGAAAATCATGACTACTTATCCTAAATGTTCACGTGTAGGGGAAATTCGGCTTATTTATACCACTGTCTTAAGAGGGGGAATAGCGCCTATTGCCGCATCTTAAGGAAATAGTTTGGCTATTATGGATTGATTAAAATAAATAACAACTAAATGAGAGATCATTTATGTGAAAGCAGAATTTTTAGATAAATATGATTTTTTAGAGGCAGATCACTATGACATCATAGATAAATTTGTAGGCGTTTTGGCAATAAAAAAGGCCTAACAAATGTTAGGCCTTTTCTAATTATGGTACCCGAGGCCAGACTTGAACTGGCACGCTGTTACCAGCGAGGGATTTTAAATCCCTTGTGTCTACCGATTCCACCACTCGGGCAAACTCTTCATATTAACAACGGGAATCATGTCATCAATATATTATATCTATGGAGGCGCGACCCGGAGTCGAACCGAGATCGACGGATTTGCAATCCGCAGCATAGCCATTCTGCCATCGCGCCATCTTTCCAATCTATAAGATTGGAGCGACATATCGGGTTCGAACCGATGACCTATACCTTGGCAAGGTATCGCTCTACCAACTGAGCTAATGTCGCATTAAAGTCACTGCTTAACTTGATTTAGTAAGCATGGTAGTCACGCTACTGCGCGTTACCTGACTGCGGATTGGCATTCTACCGATTTAACCTTCAGAGTCAATCAACAAATTTAAAATATTGCGCTTAAGCAAACTGTTTGCCCAATATTCAGCCACGGCGACATAAACTTGTCGATGGAGTAAACAATTTGGAGGTGACGCCAATTGTGGAGCAATTCGCACATGGCTATATTAGTTTTTTAGTTGTCGGATAATTTAACGCTTATTCGCCATAAACGCCTGATGCACTGGCCATCGTTGATTATAAACGGCTATCATCTGACTTGGTTACAGGAGCGTTGCTTGCATATTTGTCAAAAACAATTACTCATCCGAGAACAGACATCCAATAATTCACAGTCTCCACAATCGTTTTTTGCGCGCACCATTATTATGTTTTTGAAAATGTTAATTTTTAAAAATTTTAATGTTCTTAGTACCCCAACCCATTTCATTCATCAACATTTTTACAAGATGATTGCCGTCTTATTAAAATGGCAAAGTAAAACACTTGCAGAAAAAGGTATAACAGGATTTTATGCAACAATGTTAGGATCGTAGATGTTGATAGCGAGCTCCTTAATTGCGTATGACTAAAACAAGGAACAAGCTGCATAGCAGCAACATGGAAAAACGTCTATTGAGTTACACTTAGGCTTTAGAAGAGATTCTTTGGCTTTATTCTGAAGCTTTATGAACCAGCCAAAGAACCCCTCTAACAATAAAACCTAAACTTAGAAGATTGAAACACTGACTCCCTATAAATTACACCTTAACCGTTCAAGATTAAGGTGATATGGACTTTTAATGGTTGACAGTTAGCTGTGACTATAGATCTTCAGCTTTGAACTCAGCTATCGACTCACCGCGAAACTGTTTCTTCAACTCAGCCTTGGATAACTCGTTTAATTTGCCGCCAGCCCCAATGGTGAAATGATCTGTCTGCTCTAAGCGGCGAGCTTGGTATAGCATCACCACTTGTAATGTCGATTCACGCTGTGCCTGCGTTAAGACGGTTCCATCTTCCCATTTGCCTAATTCTGCTGCGCTACGAAGTCTGTCGTAGACTTCAACAGGCATTTGATCGATCACTTGATTTATGTCGGTCATACACTCTTTCGCTTATGTAATACGATTCTGACGCGGGTGATTAAATAACCCACAAAACCAAATACAAAACAGATGCCCCCTATGGTGGCACGTAATCCTTCGGCGGGCTCTCCCCCCCAAAACCAAATGACCACTCCGGCAATGAACAAGCTCATGGCCATAAAACTTTGGTTCATCAACCTGCTGGATTTTTGAATATGGCTTATCCGCGTAATCGAGCCATTATCACCAGTGGTTTTAGCCTCACAATGCGGGCAAGCAGGTGCTTTGCTCGACATTCGTTTGCGACATACAGGACATTCAATTAATGCCATAGTTGTACCTATCTTAACTTATCCACCACAGCGAGCATGGCAATTAATGAGGCTTCCCCTAAGTAAATACTGCGCTCAGGAGACCAACCCACAAAAGGATCTTGCAGGTTGTTGTTGTCTTTAAATGGCATTTCGAGGGTATTGGATAAACAATCGAAGTTTTGCGCTACCCAATTCGACGCCACCGTTAGGTTGGCTTGACCAGGTGCATCTTTGGTGTAACCAAATTCGGTTTGAAAATCGGCGCTCGCAAGGGTCAATGCCTGAGTAAAATCGGCTTGGAGCTTTGCCAATCTGTCACTGTAACCGGGCACCCCTTCGCAACCTGCGAGGAACACATAAGGCAGACCTTCGTCACCGTGGACATCGTAGAATAAATCCACGCCGGTTTGCTGCATTTTATGCACGACATGGTAAACCTCTGGGCTTCTTTCTAAACTCGGCGTTTGCCATTCGCGGTTAAGGTTAACTCCAATCGCATTAGTTCGTAGATGACCTCTAACGCTACCATCGGGGTTCATATTGGGTACAATGAAAAAGTTTGCTTTATCAAGCAATGCTTTAGCTGTTGGGCAATCATTATCAAGGAGGCGATTAACCAACCCTTCAACTAACCATTCCGCCATAGTCTCGCCGGGATGTTGTCTTGCTGTGATCCAAATATTGCGCTTGTCTGGATTGCCATCACCGACTTTCATCAAGGTGATATCACGGCCGTCCAAAGTTAAGCCTAAATGCTCTAGATTCACATCGGGATGCAATTGCGCGTTGCTGAGTAAATCTAAATGGCGCTCATAGCTGTACGGCGCAAAGTAGGCGATTTGAATCGCATCACAGTCAAGTTCAAGCTGAATACTTAGCTTGCCATCAATATATTGGGTTGGAACGCGAAACCAATGCTGACGATCATAGCTGGCAACCGCGTGGTAATCCTGCCAGCCTTTAGGATAGGAAGCCGTACCAGCATTGATGATATTTAAGGCGTAATGATCACCCACTTCACCTTCGAATCTGAAGTTAAACCATTGATAAAACTCACCGCCCGCATCGGGACGGATCGCCAGTTGAATATCGTCTTTATTATCAAGATTAATGACTTGGATATTTCCGCCATCAAAATTGGCACTGATCCGCATAATGATTCCTAGTTGGTTATTCACGTGAGGGTAATGATGCTTAACATGCATCTACTTTTATGCCCGTTAGAATAAACCAAATCGGTTTCAGGGGAAAATGAAAGCGACCAATTTTAGCTAAGATGGCATCGGTGGTACTTTTATTCACCAATGCCTAAGCCATCACTGATTAAACCGTAAAACTGTAACCTTGGCCCCGAACGGTGTTGATTAAGGTTCGCGGTAAACGGGTATTGGCCAATTTTCGCCGAGTATTGCTAATATGCATATCTAAATTACGGTCAAAACGGCCTAAGTCCTTCTGCAATACCGACTTTTGCAGCTCCTGCTTAGTGATCACTTGTCCTTTACGTTCAAAGAGATACTTAAATAACCTAAACTCGGTTTGAGTTAATTCAACAGCATGTTTGCCGATAGTAATCCTATAGGACGTTTCGTCAAATCTAACCGATTGAACGGTTGCGACTTGTTCAATGGCCATAGGAGGCTTGGGCCGCTGCACTAACCGTCGCTCTATAGCCTGCAAACGTACCAATAGCTCCTTAATGCTAAAAGGTTTGGTCAAAAAATCATCTGCACCAAGTTCATAGCTTCGTATCCTGTCTTCTTCATTATCGCGGGCTGATAACATCATTATCGGCGTCATACATTCCCTTGCCTGCAATAGCTCAAAACCATCCATTTGCGGCATTACCAAATCGAGCATGACAATGTCAGGCGCAAAAGAGCGGATGCATGCCAGCCCTTCAACACCATTTACTGCACATTCAACCTCATGTCCTTGCGCTTGCAGCACATCAGTTAACCACACTCGGAATAAATGATCATCATCGACTAACAGTATTCTACTCATCCCTAAACACCAAACGAGAATCAATATCATTTATGTTACCATAACTAAATATTTGTCTCTAGCATTAGAAGATGATTAAAAATCAGTTTCCACTTAATTGTGATCAAGTTGGCAGCGATAGATAAAGGCTTGTAACCTTTTACACCAAAAAGAAAAAGCGCCCAAAGGCGCTTTTGAGGATAAGTTCAATCTTGAAGATTAGAACTTAACAGTCACACCACCATAAATGGTACGACCAATAGTGTCGTAAACTTCTGGTACTGTACCACCATCACTACCGTTAGATACGGTCAATGGTTTTTCATCGGTAAAGTTCTTCACACCCAAGCTAACAGTGGTGCTGTCGTTAACGTGGTAGGTACCAGAAATGTTGTGATAAATGATATCACCCACTTTGTTACCACCTTCAAGATCACGCATGTCACCGATGTAACGGTTGAAGTACATAACACTCCAATCGTCTTGACCAGCACTGATGCTAAAGTTGTTACGAACACGAGAATATGCACCGAAGTTACCATCGATAGTTCCAGTGTAGTCAACACCATCTTGCTCAAATTGAACTAAGTAAGTGGTATCATTGCTTACTTTCCAATCTAAACCAATTAACTCGAAGTTATAGGCTAAGTTAAAGTCAATACCGCTTGTATCTTGAGAACCCACGTTTGTCAGTGCATTTGACAGATTGGTTAAATCGCCACCTGCACCAATGTTAAACTTGTCACAAGCTGCAGTATCACCAGCAAAACAAGCATCTAAACCGTCTTGAGTGTTAGCACGAGCAATCGCATCAGTTACCTTGAAACGCCAGTAATCTAATGTCAAAGACATACCGTCAAGATAACTTGGCGAGTAGACTAAACCAGCGGTGTAAGACTCAGATTCTTCTGGTTTCAAGTTAGGATCTGAAATGCGATTTACTAGGATTTGAGGATCCTTAATATTACCCCATGGGTCAGTTAAGTAATCGAATGAGCCTGAGTTACCACCATAGAGTTCTGCAACACTCGGCGCACGGAAACCTGTAGCTGCAACAGTACGAATCATCAGTTCATCTGTTGCAGTATAGGTTAAGCCAATCTTCCAAGTCGTTGCTTTACCGAAGGTTGAGTAATCATCTAAACGCAGTGCAAACTCACCAGTAAGTTTTTCAGTGAACGGTACACTCACTTCTTGGAAAATAGAAACTACATTGTAGTTACCATTTGTTGGGTCTTGCTGAGCAGAAGTACTTTCACCCGCAATAACCACTTCGTCTGGCGTGTAGAAACCACTTTCACGACGGTACTCTGCACCGATAGCGAAACCTACAGCACCAGCACTCAAATCAAATAACTCACCGTTTAAGCCTGCAGACAGAGTTTGTTGCTCATTGCCACCTTTAGCTTCTTCAGTGTAGCTAATCGCATCAATCATTTGCTGAGTTAATGGTGCGCCACTGAACCATGCAGCTTGATTGGCCAGCACTGAAGCTTTCATATCAGAACCGTTGATTGAGTTTTCTACAGCAGTTTTAGCCTGGTTTTTACCATAGGTGTATGTGACATCCCAGTTCATACCAGTATGTACATCCAGAGTACCAGCTAAACCACCAGATAAACGCCAAGTATCAGTATCTTGAGTGTAAATACGTGGACCAACGTCATTAGTACGGCGACGGTAACTAACTTGACCATCTTTATTTGCAGTGATACCACCAGCGATCATTGCTTGATCTAGTGTCAAACAATCTTTTTGACCTGCAGTTTTACAAACATCCAAGAAAACTTCAGCAGGTTGGGCGGCCATTTGCTGATTAGAACGACGGTTAGTGTAGATAGCGTCAGCAGTTAATACCACATCGTTACCTAACTCTTGGGTCATATTCGCAAATAGGCTGCGACGTTCATTTGGAGTTTGATAGTAACTATCTTGTGTAAAATCATAACCATAAGTACGGTCAACCCAGTTGCCGTTTGCATCTTGAACTTTACCGCCTAAGGTGCCTGTTGGGATATAAGAACTTGCACCTGGCTCAGTCCAACTACGGTCACCTTGAATTACACCACGACGGTCTGCGTAAGCTGCACCAAATGTGTAGTTACCACCATCAGTATTAAAACCATATAGCGCACTGACATCACCGTTTTGACCATCGCCTTTATCGGTACCGCTACCGTTCATATCAAACTGGAAGCCTTCAAAGTCTTTCTTAGTGATGATGTTCACAACGCCAGCAATCGCATCAGAGCCATATACCGCTGAAGCACCATCTTTCAGGATTTCAACGCGAGCGATCATCGCAACAGGGATAGAGTTTAAATCCACAGAACTGTCAGCGCCCGAACCTGAGTTCACCATGCGACGACCATTTAACAAAACGAGAGTACGTTGCGAACCCATACCACGTAAGTCAACTTGTGCAACACCATCAGCGCCGTTGTTAGTGGTTGAGCCAACTGCCGCACCCGCCATTGAGGTTTGAACTTGTAGCATTTGGTCTACAGAGGTAAAGCCTTCGGCTTTAATTGCAGCAGCATCAATAACGGTAACAGGAGAAGCTGTTTCCATGTCTTGACGTTGAATACGTGAACCCGTCACTTCAATACGTTCAACTTTTGCTGTCTCTTCAGCCGCAAATGCGCTTGATGCCACAAAGGCACCCGCAGCAATTGAGCTAACGACTGCTAAATTAATAGCCGACGCCACTTTGGTTCTTTTGATCATGATGAATGCTCCCTAGATCTTACTATTATTTTTATGCTTACAGCTTGTACAACTAATTGCTGTACAACTGTTGCGCTTGATACTGAGGATTCACTTTCATTCAGTCAACGTCCATTTTTTTAACCTGCCGCCACAAATTGTTTGTTTATCTATAATAGATTGTTTCTTGATTGTAATATCTATATATCAAATGCTTTCGCGCAGACTAACTAAGCAGTTAAAACTAAGTTTTATCCATTTTAAAGGGATTTACACTGTTAAAAAGCAAACATTTTCGCAACATCGCGACAGCTTTAAAGTGTGACTATCGTCACACTTTTTTGGCGATAAACTATCTAACGCACAGAATGCTGTGGTGTCTAATAATGAAAAAATATGCATATAAGTAATTAACGTGATGCTAAAGCTTGAGCAAACATCAGCAGTTTCAATACATCAGATGATACAAAATGAATAACTTGTGATTTTTATGCACCGCATCGGCAGGTAACACACAAATGCAACAATTAATTGTCAATTTAGCACATAAGGATATTCCTTTGATTTGATGCGGCAAGCTTACAAAAGTACAAACAAGTGAATGGTAATACTGAGAAAAATGAGAAATGAAATTTGACTAAAACTATCTTTATAACTTTTAAAATAGTTTAAACGAGTCAAATCTCGATAAAACGACTTATCATAATTTGACTGATATTCACCAGTGAAATCCCCATAAACTCACATAAACAGCGCTTAGATAAGACGGTTGCTTGCACAAAAAAAATTCAAAAAATATAAAAACAAAAAAGCGGCATAGGCCGCTTTAGTATATTAAGTAATAGATAAGCGAT
>NZ_JACSDI010000031.1 GCF_022410515.1 Shewanella cutis
AGGTAACGCTTTGATATTTCGCCAAGGAGTCTGAAAACCAAAGCGCTCAGCAGCCTCGTTTAGGATTAATCGTAAATAAGTCATGATGTGATTGATTCTTGAAGCTGACAGCGAGCGATTTGTGAGTGCATCGACCTCACAAAGACTTAGACGCAAACCCAGAATATCCTGCTTACAGATAGTGGCTATCATCTTAGTCCCCATCGCGGGTATGAGGTGACACCTTAAGATCCCCTCTACCGTCTCAATTTGACTCGCGCGCCATTCTACCCGCTTCTCGTCCAGCCAAAGATTAGCAAAGGCACTAAACAACATGCGCCCACCAGCAGCATGGAATTGACTGAGTTTAGCTAACTGAGTGAAATGTTCGACTTTAGGGCTATTAGGAAAATGATGCCGATAATCAAATGAACCAGCTTTCATTTGCTGTTCCAGCATTAACAACAGTTTATTTAATTTTTGTCGATTCGCCGGAGTATCGGCAAGACTGGTCTGCTCTCGGCAACGTACACCCTTATAGCGAAAATCTAGATAAAGTTTGCCATCTCGGCTATTTACAGTTCCCATGGCAACCCCCTAGTTCAGCTGATTTATCAGATCATGGGCAGAGGCTCCAAGCAACATAGACTCCTCAACTCGTTCCCAAATGTAGAGAATTTTTCGCCCGCCAAAGGGGCGGATGTAATGGATCCCCTCAAACAGCACCGCATCCTTTAAACATTGGCGGATAGTACGAACGTCATAGCGGATACGCGCAGATAGTTCTTCAGTTGTAAGATAGGTATATGGCATAATCAAACCTCGCTTTTTTCTCTTCTAAAAACAAAAATGACCCACAGAAGAGAATTTAGCACTAAATTTAATCATTGCAAGTCATTTTTCTCTTTTGCAGGTATTTTTTCTTCTCAAGGAGGATTTTATGGTAAAGTGTCACTTGTCTCGGATCTTGGGCGAGAGAAAACAAAAAATAGCTGAAGTATCACGAGATACTGGTATCAACAGGAACACCCTCCACCGTCTGTACAATGAAACAGCAACAAGGGTTGAGCTTGATGTAATTGAGGTTCTTTGCAAATATCTTGATATTCAAATAGGTGAACTATTTGAACTTGATAACACTAAGGTACAACACTATAAAGACTAGTCTAGGAATGAATGACTCTAAGTTTATTTCAGCATTCATCTGTTAACTCATCCCGTACAAAGTAACATCACAGGCAAGGAATTTGCTGTAGATGTACCAAAATAAACTTTTGATATTTTGAATATTTTGAATATTTTGAATATTTTAGGGGCTTTGTTTCCTAATAGTAAAAACGCAAAGTTATAAGCTCTAAATCAGGATAATATTCTGCCTTTTGGAAAACAATCAACGATGGGACAAGGGCTATAGGCTCGTTTCTCCTGTCGTGATAAGCGCTGTATAGCTATTTATCCTTTTAGGAAACAAAGCCTATTTTAGGTAGTCACCCCTTAAATTAGCTGACATCAAAAGTAGAATTTTCTCGTAACACAAACGCAGGAGATTCTGCATGAACACATTAAAATTTAGCGACAGCCAAATTCTGGCTATCTTGGAACAAGCCGAAGCGAGTGTCCCTAAGCTTTGTCGTGAGCATAATATGAGTTCGACTACATTTCACAAATGGCGTTCCAAGTTAAACCACTTGGCTGAAGCGACACTTCAGCTTGAGCGTTAAATTCTCGAGTTGAACAATCAACTATTGACTCGCCTTTTATCAAATTTAAAACTTTTTTCATATGCTATGGTTAGCACAATAGACTTATTTCACAAACGTTGATTTGACAAAGGATTTTTGGAGTAAGCTGTGGCACACTTAACCGGATACGGTAGGTCGCAAGCTTGACGTAACCGTGCGTTAATGATTGCTACTGACTGATACACAATTTGAGAGAACATGGATGGTTGAACAAATTCCTACCCACAAACGCATCATGCCCTTTGTACTAATGGTCACAGTTGATGGACTAACTAAGCCACTGAAGCGGGTGTATTCTGAAGACTCTGCCAGTTGTA
Organism: Shewanella cutis; assembly: GCF_022410515.1. Taxonomy (GTDB): domain Bacteria; phylum Pseudomonadota; class Gammaproteobacteria; order Enterobacterales; family Shewanellaceae; genus Shewanella; species Shewanella cutis. Next base: position 2,039 of record NZ_JACSDI010000031.1, read on the forward strand.
TCGTCGTAAAAGATCAACTGGTACAACTCCCCCTTGGTGCTACGCAAATTTCAGTCCCAAGGCGGAGTGAGGCAATAGCAACTGATAATGAACTACTATCACCGACTCTTATAAAAGCAGACGAGTTACATCTAATTATTGTTGTATCGGCAGTTTTGCAGCCTGCAATATCGACTAATTATATAAGTAGCCAATCAACTAAACGCGTCCAGTCGTGCCACTAAAACCGCAAAGGGGAAAGAATGCTTAGCGAAATACTTTCAAATTTTTCCGAAGATGAACTTTTAGATTTTCTCCCCAAAAGTTCCATAAATTTTGCGCTCGAACTAGATGAACCTGGTAACGACTCAGAAGCGAGGGCTTTCAATAAAGCGCATTTAGCAAGGGTTGTGGCAAGTGTGAAACAAGTTGATTTTATTTTTGACAAATCACTGCGCAACAAGCTAATTGAACGCCTAAGTTCACAACAACTTGTCAAATTTTTCTCAAGTTTCGGCCTTCAACCAAAAGAGGTTACTCCTCGGCATTACGATGCCATAACGAGTTGGTCAGAAGAAAATCTTGAGGAGTTTGCATCCGTAATTGGTTTGGCTGAACTCTACAAAAGCCAATTAGAACAAAAAACTGAGTTTGAAAGCATTGCGTATATTGAACCTGCTTATGGGCTTTATCCCTACCAACAAGACATCAGTCGACAAGTTTTCGAGAGTCTAAACAACAAGAAAGAGCGCGTTTTGATTCATCTCCCCACAGGGGCAGGTAAGACACGCACTGCGATGAATATTGCTTGCGAGCATTTAAGAGAGTCTCCTACCAATGTTGTTCTGTGGTTAGCGGACCGTGAGGAACTATGCTCTCAAGCATATGAGGAATTTTCTAAAGCTTGGAAATATCTTGGCAATCGTCCGACATCATTGTACGGCTTTTATTCAAGCTCTAACGAAAGCTTAAGCGGAATCGACTCAGGGTTTGTTGTTGCAGGCTTACACAAGTTCCTAAGCTTACGGAAAAATGATTCCAGACAGTTGAAGCTTCTTTATAGAGAACTTGCAGAAAATGTCACCTTGGTTATTTTTGACGAGGCGCACAAGGCAGTTGCACCGAAGTTTCAAGAAGTCGTGCAAGACTTTATCACTGATAAGTCATTCCACGCTGACTTAGTAGGGCTAACAGCAACGCCAGGACGAAGTTACTCTACAGAGGGATTGTCAGCCGAAGATGAAAGGCTGGCGAGCTTCTTCTACAACAACAAAGTATCAATGAAAATACCAGGCTATCTATCTCCTATAGATTACTTGGTAGAGCAGGGCTATCTTGCTAAAGCGAACTTTAAGTCACTCAATTACGACCATTCAAAAATTTCAGCTTACGAGTTGAGAGACGCGGGTGGTATTGAGACCATGACAACCTTAGCCAATAATCTAGAACGAAATCGCAAAATCATAGATACCATTATTAGCGAGTGCCATAACAACTCCCAAATTATTGTATTTGCATGCACTGTTGAGCACGGCATAAACCTCGCTACTGCGCTTTCCTATAAAGGCATCAAAGCGGCGTCTATTGATAGCAAGAATGACACCCTAGAAAGTAGAAGAGCAAAAATTGCTCAATATAAAAATGGGGAACTACAGGTTCTTGTTAACTTCAACGTCTTAACTGCGGGTTTTGATGCTCCTAAAACAAATGTCACTGTTATTGCTAAGCCCATGAACTCACTTGTGCAATATCTGCAAATGGCAGGACGCGCAATGCGTGGTTACAAAAGCGGCGGTAACAAAGAGTGTAATATCTACACCGTTATGGATGACATACCCGAATTTCAAAGCATCAGCCTCGCATTCGGCTATTGGAACGACATGTGGGCAGAGAAGGAAACAATTGAATGAGTAATAGATTTTTAAGTGCTGAAACAGTCATTGAGTCGTTAAGAGACAACGGTTATAACAATACCGCTTATGCCCTAGCTGAGTTGATCGATAACAGTTTGCAGGCCACAGCGAGTCGCGTCGAAGTTGGTTTTATAGAAGAACAATCTTCCACTAGAAGAAACTATTCCGTTTCCGAAATTTCTCTTTGGGATAATGGTATCGGCATGAGCCCCGAGACACTCCGAATTGCAATGCAGTTTGGAGGAGGAACGCATCGAAAAGATACAAAAGGCATGGGTAAATTCGGCATGGGTTTACCAAACTCTTCTATATCCCAATGTCGGCGTGTCGAAGTCTGGAGTTGGCAAAACGGTAGCGAGCCCCATTACACCTATCTAGACGTAGATGAAATGAAGAACGGCCAGTTAGAAGAGGTTCCACTTCCGGTCGCTAGTCCAATACCTTCAACATATGAAAAAGCATTTTTCACGAAAAGGCCAGAATCAGGAACACTGATTATCTGGTCAAAGCTCGATCGACTCAGCTGGAAAACGGGCAAGTCAATATATCGCCATTGTGAACACTTAGTGGGCAGAATGTACCGCAACTTCATCAGCGACGATAATATCAAAATCGAAAGCATTACCTATAGAAAGTCAGGTGAAGACCGACTTGATGTTTACGAACGTGAAACATTTAAAGCCAATGACCCAATGTACCTTAAAAAGAATACTTCTTTGCCTGAACTTCCAGGAAGTTATAAAGGCGAAGCTTTTTTTGAAAAAATGGACGAAGAGGTGATATCCGTTGAGTACATCGACGAAAACGGTGAGCCGAAACGAGATGATGTGACTATTACGACATCGATCGTAAAAAAAAGCATAGCGGATAAAATCCTAAGATCTGAAACGGTATCACTTGGTTCGACAAAATGGGGAAAACACTGCTCAAAAAATATTGGAGTCTCAATCGTAAGGGCAAATAGAGAATTAGTGCTTAGAGATACGTTCATTCCCAGCGATTTACGAAACTATAAAGGTAGATTTTTTGGCATTGAAGTATCCTTCCCCCCCACATTGGATGCAGTATTCGGTGTAACAAACAATAAACAAGATGCGGTAAAACTAATACCCTACAACATGGGGACTATTTCCGAGCAAGCTGGTTTTGACACCGAGTCAGAGTACAAACGAGATCTACTTAAAAATTCAGACCCACTGCTTGAGGTATTCAAAATAACAGATGCTATTACTAAACATATAAAAGAAGCTGAGCGCCGACTAAAAGAGATCAATGTTGCGGGTAAAGCTGTTAAAGGTGAAGAACCAAAATCAGCGTCTGAATCTGCGGCATCAAAAGCAACACAAGGTTCTGTTCATCGCGATATTCATGGACATAAAACCAAAGAAGCGCCCCCTGAAAAACTCGAGAAAAAGGATGTAGTAGATCATCTTAAATCAGCGGGCGGCATGAGTGACGAGGAGGCAGAAGAAAAAGCAGAACGCCTTATTCTGACGGGCAATCGCTTCTTAATTGAAGACGTAGCGCGTGATTCTGAAGCCTTCTTTGATGTATCAACGAGTAAGGGCCTAACCCTCGTCCTGTTTAATACAAACCATGTATTTTACAAAAAGCTGGTAAGTAAGCTTGGCCCTGATGAACTTGAAGTTATGCAAACAACAATTGCAGGTTTCGCTCGAGTAATGAATGAAACCACCGACGACAAGCGCTTGAAGTTCTTGAACGCCATAAGAAGGGATTGGGGAGTAGTTATTAGCGAATTCTTGGAAGATCCCTCAGATGACAGTATGGATGATTTCTAATGTCGAGCCTGATTTCTAATGCTGAACTTAAATCGGAGTTAGAAGCGATTCTTCCTAATTGCAATACCTTGACTGTTATCTCTGCGTTTATGACTCAACCAGCAACTCGCTGGTTGAGTTCTTTAATTTCGGAGAACAAACCAATCGTACAGTTAGTAGGTCGTTTCTCACCGCTTGATTTTATTAAAGGCTCTAGCGATTTAAATGCGTTACGAGATTGCGTAAACAATGGCTACACCGTTAAAGCCCTCACCAATCTTCATGCCAAGATTTATCAGATAGATGAAGATATCATCTTTAATGGCAGTGCAAACCTGACAGGAAAAGGTCTAGCACTTGTTGATGTCAGCAATCTAGAAGCTTGCACAAAGATAAAAGCGTGTGAGGATTCGAAATCCTTTATCAGTAAGATTGTGGATTCAGCTTATGAGCTAACAGCAGAAACGATTGATGTTATGGAAAGATACATCTCCGAGATAGAACAAATCGACGAGTCAGGAATTCAAATGGATTGGCCAGAAAATATAATCTCACAATCAAATGACCTCTTTGTGTCAGATTTCCCTTTAGGTGCTCCTAGAGATTTTGTCAAAGAATATGAAGTGAATCCATCGCTACCCTTCGCACAGATAGAGAATGTCAGAGAAGATTTCGAGTTAGCCTCCACACTGTTTAAAAAAAGTAAAGCCTACAAATGGCTAGTAAAGCAAATCATAGAAAACAAAAGTGATAGAGATTTAGGCTTTGGGCAAGTCTCGCGTCTGCTTCATGATGCGCTTGCGGATGATCCCGCGCCATATCGACAGCAGGTTAAAAACCTTCAAGTCAATTTATACTCTTACCTAAAGCTATATGCCTCAGATGAGTTGGAAATTATTATACCTGGGAAGAAAAGTGAAATTATTAGAGTGAGAAATTCAACCTAGTGCTAGTTGAATGGGTTTAAAAGTGACCTAATGAAGAGTAGTTTTCTAATTAAGTGGTAGCTTCATTTTAAATAGCAAAGAATAAAAATTTATAACAAAAGCAAATTTACCGTCGTTAATAAATTTGTTTATATTGTTATTATGGTTTTTCATAGGTAGAAATTAATTTGGTAAATACTATAACGAAAAATATATCACCTTTAGATGCCTTAACTCCGGAATACTTTCCTAATGAAAGTAACATTTCGGCAAAGCTATTCGTTCAACATGATCGGCAACGCCACTGTTGCAGATGCTCTAATGGATCGGCAGGTACACAATAGTCATCGAATAGAGCTGGGAGGTGAGTCAATGAGAAAACTGGCGCAAACCGATTACAAAGAGTAAAAATAGGAAGAGAGAAAAACAACAGGATTAGGTGATCGGATTAAACCGAAACAAGCGATCGCAATCACCGGAATCCACACTTCAACTCAGAATACTGATGTACTAGGCTCTCCAAAAGAGATGTGTAAGTGCTCATTTGATGACAGAAGAAAAGTAAGGGGTTTAATGAAAGGGTTTCGTAGGTTGCAGTGGCAGTCGGTCTACCGTGCGGGTGATCAAAATCTGTTTAAAGAGTTCTACATACCGGCACTTGAGCGTTCTGTGTCCTATGACAGAGCTGTAGGCTTTTTTAGTTCTCATAGCTTGGTGTCTAATCTGCGTGGGTTGAGCAGACTGATCGCGAATGGGGGGGCGATGCGCCTAATTATCGGCCACCCACTTGAAGCAAATGAATTTATGGCTGTAAAGCAAGGTTACAGACTTGCTGAGCTCTTCGATGATCTCGACCAAAGGTTGGCCGAAATCATGGAGGAACAAAGCCCATGCCTCGACCTTAATCTTCAATTGCTGAGTATGTTGATCGCTTCATCTCGTCTTGAAATCAAGTTCGCGTTCCGGCGCAAAGGAATGTACCACGAAAAAATAGGAGTTCTCACTGATAGCAGTGGCGATAAATTGGTTTTTCAGGGCTCTGCAAACGAGACTATCTATGCGCTTGAGGATGGCTACAATGCGGAATCTATAATGGTCTTTCCTAGCTGGCGAGAAGAGACTTTTGAGCTTTACGGGGTTCCCTGCATACAAGGGTTTGAAACGTTGTGGGAAGGGGAACAGCTAAATACAGTTACTGTGAGCGTGCCTTCAACTTTTTATGAACGAATTTCGGACAAAGCACGACAAAATACAAAGCTTACTTCTCTTATCGACAGTGAAATAAGTCTGTATGAAGAGGCTGATGAAGCTTTCTTTACAAACCAAAAGTCATTTAATGTTCCGACTGTCCCGAGTCACATAGGGAAGAATGCATTTATTATCCGAGAGCATCAAAAAAAGGCTATTAAATCATGGGCTAGCAACAATTATAAGGGCATTTTGAAACTATCGACGGGCTCAGGTAAGACGATCACTTCTATCGTTGCAGCCACTAAGATATTTGAAGCTCGAAAGCAAAAAAGTGCTCCTACTGTCCTAATCGTTTCTGTTCCATACAAAGAGCTCGCTAGTCAGTGGGTGGAGAATCTTAATCAATTCAACATTCACCCCCTACGGTGTTGGGAGTCCAGAAATCGTTGGTACGATGATCTAAAAAAGGAAGTCCTTGATATCAATATGAAGGCGAATGATTTTCTAGCGATTGTCGTTGTAAATAGAACAATGGAGAGTAGTGACTTCCAGAGTCTTGTTAGCACTCTCGATCCAAATATGATGATGTTAATAGGTGACGAGTGTCATAATCATGGTTCGAAAAAGACCAATCGTTCTCTGCCAAATGCCTTCTATCGTATGGGGTTATCTGCTACTCCATTCAGGTCTGATGATGATGAAGTTGATAGCCCTTTTCCAAATGAGACCAGAGACCGAATCTTGGCTTACTACGGCAATATTGTATCGGAATACTCATTGGGTGATGCCATAAATGATGGCATTTTGTGCGAGTACAATTATCACCTTGTTCCCATATTTTTAACAGCAGAGGAACAGGATGAGTATGAGCGACTCTCAACGGAGATCGGAAAATTGATTGGCCGTTCGGATAGTTTGAGTAGCTCTCAGAGAAACCAGTTAACTTCTCTATGCGGCACGCGAAGTCGTCTTTTAGGTAGCGCCGCGAATAAACTACCTGCTTTAAAAGAGCTTGTCTCAAAAATATCTTCAGCAGACAGAAAGCTATCATTATTTTACTGTGGTGAAGGTAAGCTTTGTAACGAAGAAGCAAGCTCAATAGATGAACAGAGGGTAATTCAGGCAGTATCGAAAACTTTGTCTGAAGAGGGTTGGAAAACGTCGCGGTTTACGAGTGCGGAAACTTCTAGTGATCGCAGGGCAATCATGAGTAACTTTGTTAACGGTGATATTGATGCCTTAGTGTCAATGAAAGTCTTAGATGAAGGTGTTGATGTTCCTGATTGCAGGAAAGCTTTCATCTTAGCTAGCACGAGAAACCCCAGGCAATATATTCAGCGTCGAGGACGAGTATTGAGAAGGGCATCCGGCAAGGAAATTGCTGAAATTTATGACTTCATAACTCTGCCAACTGGTAATAGCAGCGCGTCGCGTGCACTACGTGCGGCAGAATTAGAAAGGATTGATGACTTCGTTTTACTAGCAAACAACAGGTTATCTGTTGAAAAAGAAGTTGACCGACTTGCATTAAGAGAGGAATGAGGTGGACCAGGATATTGATAAGTTGAAGAAGCTTGCGAAGGAACTGATTCTTGTTGAACGGAAAAGTTTTTATGGCTCAGAGCCTGAGCGAGAACGGTTAGCGAAGATGCGTACACTGATCGATGCTGTGTCGAAGGAGCTAGGCGATGATTCTTAATTCAGTAACAGTTGAAAATTTTCGCTCGTTTTACGGAGAGCAGACAATAAATTTTGCTGATGATTCGAAGAGAAACACCACAATCATATACGCCTTAAACGGCGTCGGTAAAACCAACCTTCTGAACGCCGTACTTTGGTGTTTACACGGTGAGTTTTCGCCGAGCTTCACGAATCACAACGACATTCTGAATTGGGAAGCCGCTAGGCGTGGACGAAAAAGTTATCACGTTTCACTGCATTTAGAAGATTCAGGCCAGCAGTATGCTATTAAACGGACGGGCGGCGAGAACGAAAATTTTAAAGTTTTCATGATCGAAGAGGATGGAAACTCTCGAGAGCTCAAAGGTTCACCATCGATGTTTGTAAACAGCATCATACCGAGGGATATGGCAGGTTACTTCATCAATGATGGTGAGGGTAGTGATCTCAAGGTCTCACAAAACGGCATGATCTCTATTAGGCGCTCGATTCGTGACATTCTCGGGTTCAATGTCGCTGAGAAAACATTGAGAGACCTATCGACTATTAAGAAGGAAGTTCGGGATGAACTGAAAAGGTTCGATAAAGATCATGAACTATCTAGGATAGAAGAAAAAATCCAGAGTTTTGACGACAGTATCAGTAAGGCTAAGGCGGATTTCGAATCGAATAAGTCAGCGTTAGAGCTATATGAAGATCAGCTAGATACAGTTGAGAAAAGATTGGGGAACTCAAGTTCGGCGGTCGTTGATCAATTGATAAAGCAAAGGGATAGCGCTCAGAAAAATCGTTCTGCTCGAGCGAACCAATTACAGTCCCTTGAAGCTCAGAAAGTCTCTCTAATTCGTGAATATTCGTGGGTGGCATTTGCACATAAATTATCGGACGAAGCGTTAGATTTTATTGATGAAGCTGAGCTAAAAGGTACGATTCCAGCGCCATTTAACCTTCAGCTTGTTAAAGACATTCTTGAGCGCGAAGAGTGTGTATGCGGTGCTTGTATCAAACCTGGCACGATGGCTTTTGAAAAAATCAACGAATTGACAAAGGAAGCCGCGGATCCAGACCTTCTGCATAGATTGCAAAAGGCTAGAAGTCGACTTACGGCGGTAAAAACTTTGTCACCGCAAGCTTATGATCGTATTGAGAAAAACTTCAAAGATGAGCGAGCTGTACGAGACGAAATTCAAGCGTTAGATGCGGAGCTAGAAGATATTTCAAATCAAATTCTTCAGCTTGACGATGCTGAGATTAGAAAACTTGAGAAAGATCGAGGTTTGTTGAAGATAAAAATTCGCGAAACACAACGGTCGGTTGTTCGGCTTGAGGAAAATATTAAGTCGCTTACCAAAGAACGCTCGACGTTGCAGGACGAGGCTTCACGCATAGAGGGGTTAAGTCCGCGGGCGAAAGTGCTCAAGCATAAACTAAATGTAATTGAAGGTGTTGAGACGCAGATTGCAAAGGAGCTCGAAGAGGCTGAGAGTAGCATCCATGGTATTTTGAAAGAGAAAATCGATTCTTTCCTAGATAAGTATCTGCGCCAAGATTACAAAGTGCTTATTACTTCGGACTTGAATTTATGCCTTCAAGATCGTAACGGTAAAGCCGTGCCACCAAGCGGAGGGCAAGGGGCGATTCTGAGTTTCATCTATATATCATCATTGATTGCGATAGCGCGTGAAAGAAGAGATCTTGATAGCACCATACTTACCCCCGGAGCGATTGCGCCATTAATCTTCGACGCCCCGTTTTCTAAGCTCGATCCAAAATATTCGCCAAATATAGCACGAGAGCTTCCGAAGCTAGTGGATCAGTTAATAATTCTTATGTACCAAGATGAGGGTAAGAATGTTACGTCGACTTTCTTGGAAGAGGGGAAACTCGGGAAAGAGTATTATTTCTGCGAACAGATAGCGGGAGAGCGGGGCGATCGAGAGATTCATGAGTTGAATTTTGGCGATCAAAGCGTGGTAGTTACTGAATATGGCTCAGCGATAGACAAGGTCGTAGTCAAGGAGGTGGTTCGTAATGACTGACAAATATTCAAATGTGCCCCTAGCGCAGGAAGCTTTGTTCAACTGGCGTAGTGTGGGCGTAAAAAGGGAAAGGACTCATGAAGCTTTAACTCAGCGTCTTACTGTCAGCGGAACAACAATATTTAGCTATCTTAAGGATTTGATGGTATTTGCTGCGATGGTTGGATATTCAGAGGACAAGCGGATCTCGTTGACTGGGCAGACTATTGAGATTTCACTTGACACTTACTCTAGCGACCAAAAAGATGGCTTCATCTACCTTCTTGGTCTTCTAGAGACTAGAAACGGTACTTGCCTCAAAAACGAAAATCTACGAGAAACAGTCAAAGTATTTGAAGAATACTGTAACGGGGGGTTATACATCATCACTAAATGGCTTGATGAAAATCCATCGGATCCAATTGGTTTGGATACATTACTAGATAAAGTTTTTGAGAAGCTTACCAAGAATCGTATGAAAGCGCCGATTAAACCAACTGATATAGAAATAGTTTTGGATTGAAGGAAGTACGCCACATATCAAGACCTACTGAAGATTTTTCCTACTGAATAAAAACACAGTTCACTGTTGGTCCGAGAGTATTTCTCTAGGACCAACAGTGGAACGTAATCACGCTTCCAAAAGCTTGGGTGTAAACGTCCAGAGAACCACACCTAGCATCGTTAATCTTACAATTTGAAAATACCTGCTCAATGATCAATTTTGAGCAGGTGACAAGTTACAAAACAAGCCAGCAGTGGCAACAGTTACTTTCACATGTATTAGCTCAGACTTGATCTGACAGTTACCTGTTTTGATTAATATTTGACATCTTTTTACAAAACTGGTAACTCACATTATTTGAAAAATGATGTGAGGCTTGCCTGAACTAATAAACATTATTTATAACACGTAATACAAGCACCACCGCCTTCTTCAAGGTCATACATGGCATCCATATCTAGGGTATCAATAAGCATGCTTTCATCAACCATGGCATGCATACCTAAGCGACGATTGCGCTCACGTTGCTTTTTCTTCTCAAAACGTGCTTTTACCTTTTCGTGATTTTCCTTAATCTGCTTAATACGTTCAGGGTCTTCCAATGTTTCTAAAGGCTCATTTGGCCCCATCCAGAAAAAGGTTTCTCCGTTAGCACTGGTCTCTGCACGTTTCTCATACGACTTAGCTTCTTCAAACGCTTCTGGGTGCTCTTCACGTAAGCGAACCCATTCGATTTTTCTTTGGAAGAAGCAAAATGTGCACCCAGATCGAGAACGCCATTGGTAGTATTTTGGTAACCCTAATCCAGCGCTATCCAAAATATCTAAGACACCTTGCTTTTTGATGCCATCTTCGGCAAAGGGCATTTTAATCGTAAGGTATTTCTGGCTTTCATTAGGCCTGTAGCCATCACGCCAAGGCTCATCAGCTCGAATGCCAACATAGGAAATGACTTCATAGCCTTCTTCAAGATAAGGTTTTATCCACTTTTCAAAAGGCTCTAGCTTCATACGAATAGTACACCAACGCTGCTGACCTGCAGGCAAGTAGTTGTTATGTTGCTCTAGCCAATAATCAAACCCTTTTTTGTCGTTGATATGCAAAATAGGTTTACCAAGAACAATTTCTAGTTGTTCAAGGTATTCATAGACTTCAGGTAGTTCTTTACCCGTATCCGTAAAGAAGTACTCGATTTCGATTTCCGGGTAGTTCCTTGCCATATACACGGCGAGCGCCGCACTATCCTTTCCACCTGATAGACCAAGAACATGTTTTACCTTACGTAGACTACTCATTGACAATACCTGGATTCTTTAGTCTTGAGTTTCGAGAGCATTTCTCAAAAGTTGCTTTAGCACATTGATTCTCTGAAAATCATCTAATTTTGCTAGCTGACTCTCGATTGTTTCCATTGTGCCTTGTAGGGGAGCGAGTTCTATATCCCTGATTTCACGTCTAAAGGAAGTCAGTTTGCCATCTTCCCCTTCTAAAACGAGTGACACAAGTTTTGTTTTTGCGTTGTTAGAATGCCTCTCAAGGGTATGTTGAGACTTTACCACGCTCAAAAAATCTTGCGCATAGTCGCTGATTTTGTTACTCGCAGATTGTAGAATGCCTTCATTCCAATTTTGCTTACCACGCCCTGTTACAATTTGAATGATGCTCTCAAGCCACTGTAACAAACCAGTATCACTTTTCGCCAATTCCCGAGCAAATGCTTTCAAGCGCAAATCACCCGAGTTTTGCTCTACGTATTGACACATCTGTTCAAGCTCTTCTCCCGTTTCAGGGAAGATAGTTTTTACTTTTGTCTTGATAGTAATCAACATTTGTTCATGCTTTTGGCGCAGTTTTTTAAAGCAATCTGCGAGTACATCAATTTGACTAGTGAAGTTATCTTTCCCTAACAGTTTTAACTCCCTACTTAAATCTCTAATTAGCAAAGCATGCGGGTCGTTGGCTTGTAAAAAGAGATCCCGGATTCGCAGGTATGCTTTATTTAGCTCAGAGTCCTCAGCAACAATACTGTGTGCGTTTTTAACCCACTGGGGTAGATTGTGTATAGTGGTCACCAGTGGAGTTGCAACAGCCAGAATATTGTTCGATATATTACGGTTGGTTTCAGTGGCAGCAAATACAGCCAGGTGTTGAAGCCATTCCTGCTCTTCTTTAGCTAGGACAATGTACTTAACGGCAAGATCGTTCGGACTTCGAATGAGCTTGTGTACGTAGTCAATATCAGGCTCGGCAATATAGGCTAAGTCACCTGATATATCTTTCTCATAGAAAGCAATCTGCTCTCCTAGAGACTTTAGCAAAGCAAGAAGAAATATCGGAATCACACCTTTCGTTAAACCAAACGGAGCGCTAGCCCATAGCTCAACGATGTCTGACAGAACAACCTGCTGCCCTTTGCATTCTTTCAAGCGAGACTTCGCTGCTGCGAAAGCGGCATCGAGATTCGCGTCCAGATTATCTATAAACCAATGCTGTTTTTTCTCTCCTTCTCCCTCTGAAGAGTGGATATAGGTATTCTTAAGACAGCTGATGTACATAGACTTTTCTGGTGGAAAGCCTTCAATGCCTAAGTCTTCAGATGACTCATTTTCAAGCATGGCTTGTAGAAGTCTTTTAAGAGCTGCTACAGCTGTACCTGATAGTTTGTTGCGATTTACCAGTTCGTTTAGGATTTTCGGTGTTTTTTTGAAAATGGTATCCGCGGCAAACGTCGCAATTTCACTCATGGTCTCCTTTTCATAAACCACGCCATTGTAAATCCAACGAGCACTGTTAAAAGCGCTTGCAAGCGCCGTTTCAAGCGCTGATTGCGCGTTGAATGTCCTTGCTCTATGTTCTTCTCTCGCAACTTTGTCGTGTGCGAGATCGGCACCTGTAGTTTTGTCGCTTTTAATTAGCTCTAACGCGTACTTTTCATTTGATAAATTAATAATCTCAGCCGCGTTTGAAGCACAAGCCACCATAAGTGACTTATGTTTGCGGGTTAGCTCAAGTAATTGTTCTTCAGACTCTTCTTTAAGAAGCAATAAGAAGTTAGCAAACTCTCCATTGCGTGATTTCGTTATCGTTGGAAAATCTATGCTGCTCAGCTGTAAGGCTATGCTTTGTGTCGCCCAACGGAGCGTCCCAAACTCATGATAATGGCCTTTTGCAATAACTTGCGCGCTGTAGCTAATCCGCTCTAGGGCTTCATTACTGTTTTGAAGCTGCTCAATTTTCTCTTCAACTAATCCTGCAATATCGAGGTCCGAACCTTCGAACACGTCCCAAGACGATAGATGCTTTCTGTACACAATACACGAAGCATCCTTGAGCTGCGTTAGCGCTTGGTTTAGTTGTTCAGATTCACTAATTACTGTTGCTGTAAGCAGTAACTGGTTAGTTGCTGTCAAATTAGCAGCTTTACCAAACAAGGTGATCAGGGAAATCGATTTGAGTAACTGTATCGCCTCAGGCGAGAAGTCTTGCTTTAATGCTTTTCGAATTGCCTCTGCTGCTGTAGCCCAACCATGACCATCAGGAGAGCCCAAAATGGCATGCTCCATATTTGCTTCGAGATAGTCCCAAAGATTGGATAGGTCATAACGCGCGTTTTCATCGTTCGTTTGTTGCAAGAAAAGCTGAAAGCTAAACTGCTCATGTGAGTTAAGAAAACTAAATGTACTCCGCTCATTCTGGCTAAATCGGCGTTTTGCGATCGGGCCTAGTAACAATGCTGTTAGGGGATGCAGGGGGATACATTGCTCTAAGCGACTTAATAGGAGGTCTTTTCGCTGCTGCTTATCATCTAGCGCATCTAGCACATGTCGAACAAGAGTATTACCCTTTTGCGGCGGTCGCATCGTTTTTATCGAGTTACTAATGAGGGCAACAGTTTCGTCCGTTGATACATTATAAAGAATGTCACTATAACGCCCTTGAATTTTCGCCCATTCATCTTGTAACTTTGAACCTCGCTCCTTCGCGTACTCGCTAAAAGCTTGATGCAAAAGACCTAAAAATATGAATGGGGTATCAATTCGAGAGAGCTCTTCTGCAATGTCTTGGAAAAGATGCAGATCTCCACCTTTGCGATTGATGTACTCGAGACTTTTCCCCATTTCATCAGCAATGATAAGCACGCCATCAACAAGTGACTCCACGTCTTCAAACAGCGATTTCCAAATACTGATCAGCTCGCTTTCACTCTCTACAGTCGCTTCACGATATTTATCTAATATTTTAGCTTTGCATGTATTAGGGTGTTCTTTTATCGCCTTTATTGTTGCATTCCAAAAAGATTCTACCGGGCTGTGTACCCCCCCTACGGAGCGTATTTGCAGCCAGCCATCTCGATATTTCGCGCTCTCCTCGAATAATGTTTTCGACGGTTCGTCAATTGTATTAATCGCTGCATTACGAATACCCGAGCTAGGGTGAAGTAAACCAGCTAAAAGCAATGCAACCGTAGACTTACCAGAACCATAAGCCCCTGTTAATGTAAAAGCACTCTGGCCTGTTTGAGAGTATTGCCGGAAGAGAGTCTCTAGGGATGATTGCGCTGTACCGTGATAAACTAAACCGGAGAAAAAGTCGTCACTTAAGTCACTATCAATACGGGTTGAACGTTGATGGCGTGCCGCAATAGAGTATATGTTACTTAAAGTCACGACTTATTTTCCCTCTGAGATGTAATAAGATTTTAAATATTGTTCCGGGATCATATCGTTGATATCTGAAAAAGAGTGCTGTACCTGCCGCAAGCCTTGCGTATCAGTCCAAGAAATTTTTCCATCCGTAAGCGCTTCTACTTCATCTAGCTTGTCGCTCAATCCGCTCGAAGATAGGCGAAAAATGCATCCTGGTGAACCAACATCTTTTAGCAATGAGTCAAACGACAGTGTGCTTGTATTACTGTCTTTTTGTTTTCTTTTCATGAAATCAATTAGAGCAAAAGTGAAGACCTCTACAGGTAGAGTTGGCCTTTTCGTGAGCTCAGCTAGATAGTTTTTTGAATCCTCTTGTTTTAACAATTCAAGCTCAGTAAAAGGAGATGCAAAACTATCTTCATTGACTTTGTTTGATTGCAATGATTTGTGAGCATACATTTGAAGAAAGCAGTCAATGTCCTTGCTTAGTGTTGCTTCCGTTAGTTCTTTTTCGTGATTGATAAGCGCATCGTTGATCTCCAGCATCAACACTTCTTTCTTAACCTTTATGCCGTTGAAATAATTAAAGAAAAACCTAGATGCATTTAGTTCGCCATTACTCGACGGCATTGATTGCAATAACCAATGCAACAACCATGTTGTACCAATCTTGTCGAGATATTCATCGTAAGCTGCGCGCCCGTCGCCGTTAGTAAACAGCTGCTCAGCTAAAGGTGTTAGCTTGTACAACTGCTTTGCGTTATCGACACAAGTGACTAGGCTTAAAGCTCGAATCCAGTGACGCACGGAAAGCACCATGTTTTTGCCCATGCCCATTGATTGCATTTGCTTTTCGACGTTTGAACTACTTGAAAGTGACTCCCCATTTGCAACCTCTTGAATGATCTTGTAAATCCATCCATAGCGGATAGGGAAGGTTTGATGTCCGGAGAATTTCAGGGTCGTAGTTTCTATGCTCAATGTGCTTACCTTGCTGAATTGGAGATTTTATCCAAACAGTGATCTTACACATTAAAACTCTCAGGTCTAGGCACTTTTATCAGAAATGTCGCAGGAACTGTTTATGTCGCTAAGCATTCATGCTGTTAAATTCATTTTAAAACAATGGTTTACACATCCTCACCCACAGGTGCGTACCGATATGTTGTTCTTCGAAATAGAAATCTAGCCGAACATATATCGCTCTTTTGGGATTAAAATATCTCTTTAAGATAAAACTTACTTCGGTATATGATAGAACCTTCGTTTTAACCACACTATGCTATTACTCAATGAAGGATTACTTCGATTTTGCTGCCTCTACTCCTGTTTCACTGCAAGTACTTGAGGCAATGAAAACATGGGAAACTGACAATTTCGCCAATGCATCATCGGCACATCAGGCAGGGCAAGCTAGTCATCAGGCGATACAGAAAGCACGAGAGATTATTGCTGATAAAATTGGGGCATTACCTAGCGAGATTATCTTCACAAGTGGCGCCAGCGAAGCAAATAACTTCGCAATAAAAGGCCTTGCATTCAAGCACTTGGATAAAAAAGGGCACATCATCACATCTTCGATTGAGCACAAATGCATCCTCAATACTTGCGCTTTTCTCGAGTCAATCGGATTTGATGTTACTTATTTGGCCCCAGATAGCTACGGGCGGATATCTGCGGCATCACTTAACGAAGCTTTACGTAGCGACACTATTTTAATCTCTATCCATCACGTTAACAACGAGCTAGGGACTATTCAGCCGATCGCAGAGTTTGGTGCTATCGCTTTCGAAAACGGTGTACCTTTCCACACTGACGCAGCCCAAAGCTTTTGTAAGTGTGCGATTGATGTTGATGATATGGACATCGACATGCTTTCACTTTCTGGACATAAAATTTATGGCCCAAAAGGGATAGGTGCTTTATACCTCCGTAACGCTCGTGATTCAGAGCTGGTGCCACTGATTCATGGCGGGGGGCAAGAAGGCGGTTTGCGCGGAGGGACGTCTCCCACCCCGCTTATTGTCGGCTTAGCCGCTGCGGCTGAGTGTTATCCAACAGAGCCAAGTCCGGATGAGCAAAGATTTTTTAACGCGATTAAAGAATTTGAATATACGAGAAATGGCGGCGTAGACGTAGTACCCACAACCTGGAGTGTAACTTTTAAGTCAGATGATGATGTAAAATCTTTCACCCACAATAATCCTTGGCTTATCTCTCAAGGCTCCGCTTGCAACGCTCTATCTAACGTTGCATCGCATGTCCTAATAGCGCTTGGGATGACGGAAGAACAAGCTAGAAGAACCTATCGCATCAGTCTTCCGCCTTACCAGATTAGCTGGAAGTAATTCGAAATCCTACGATCTTTTTTCCTGCTAAGAGAAGCCGCTCTTCGAGAGCCTGCCTAGGCATGATAACTTCTGTGTTGTCGTTCGTACCTAAGATCTTCGAGAGTCGCTTATCAAAGCTTTTTTGCTTTTCATATTGTTCGTCTAGACTACCAAGCAACAGGTGTTTATTTAGCAGTGGTGGCCGCCGTGAGGCCTCTACATAATCGAAGAAATCAATGTCCTGAACAGCCATTTTTACCTTAATACGCTCAACTAAAAACGGTACAGATTGCTCAAAGTCATCGTAGAGGGTCAAAGTTAATTTACCAGATGTTATGTGTATTTTAACAAGATCAATGGCGTCATCTAACTCACCATACATTTGGATAGCCGCCCCAACATAGACACGTAATAACAACGGTAATGAGTCAATGTAACTTTTGTGAAAAATGAGAGAGTGCCCTTGATTAAGAATACTTGCTGGTAACTGCTGATGTGCTTTTGCACATTGTTCATCAATAAGCTTGGTGTCTGCTATAGCAAAGAGCAACTCTGTAGCTAGATTGGTTACTGTGCGATAGTCGTCAAATAACGCCTTGATATCACGTTTTAGGCTATCTGGTTGCTGTGTATAAGGCCTTCTCTTCTCAAATAACCCCATTGCAAAGTACAGAAGTAGATCCTCTTTACGGCTTTGTTTTGCCTCTTCAAACTCGTCTTTACCATAAATGTTCAGCAATAACTGATGCACTTTGTTGTTGGAGCCTATCAGGTTTTTTAGCTGCGCCGAATCATTGAATTCGTCTTGTGCAGGTACTCGACCCATATCTAAACTTTGCTGCCAAAAGGCGTCAAACAAAGCCTTATTTTGTGCGATTATGAGGTGTACTTTGTCTTCAGTGGTTATCGGTGTTGGCGAAGTACGCTGCTGCCAATTGTGATAGCGGCGATAACGATTTTGGAGATAGTCTTGCTCTGCTAACTTGTCTTTGAATATAAAGAAAATACCTGGTGCTACAGCTATTGGCACTTCATCCAGTGAGCGCTCTATGTAGGCTTTGATTTCACTTTGCTGGTAGTACTTTTGAAAGGTGTTTCTCGAGGTAATGACGCCATCTTTGTATGGCTTAAATTGGCTGACAAACTCATTGGTTCCCAGCATCACGCTAACAACTAAAAGTCTGTTTGCTAATTCCCAGGCACCTAGCAAAGCTTCAAGTCGCTCGTGTTTATCTTCAATAACATTGAGTACAAAACCGAGGTTGACAATATCAGCATTGGTTTTGTCCCCATCTGGGTAGAAATTTGGATCCCAACCCATTACATCTATGCCATGAGCCAACAACTCATTCATGTCGTCGCCTCTGCCACAGCCATAGTCGAACAGTGAATAGTCGCCTTGTAGATAGCCTTGCTTAGCTAAAGCTTTCATGGGCGCAGAGAGTGCATAGCGAGTAATAGCTGTTAAGTGTCGGTCGATTTGATGTCCATGAGTTTGTTTGACCATGGCCGAGCGGAATAGGCGACCGTCCACAACTTCGTATCCATGTTGTCTAATCAGGTTTTCCCATGATTGTTTGAAGCCAATTATCCTTGTATTTTGATATAACCCTGCGTTTTCGCCCTCCTCAGTTATCTGCGAAAATAAAGAGTGGTAATTACTGTTTGGTAACACCATAAGCTCTTTACGATGAAGAATCGGCGGATTATCAGAGTCTTTGTATGTGGTGACTCGGTGAGAGAGTTTATTTAGGTCAACTGTAACGCTCTGCGTCAAGGATGGGTAGGAGTCGGTATAAAAAGTTGGATAACTCAGTAGTGATAGACGGAAATCACGCTTAAAAAGCTTCACTAAATTCCAGGTATCGGTATCTATCTTTAGTGCTGTTGCTACCGCATGAATGAAGGTGACAAGTTCGGTAGGCAGAACCGAGAATGCATCTTTATGTATGTAAATGGCTTCGGGGAGATGCTTCCCTTGGCTTACTTGACGTATTAGTTGGCTAAATTTGACGCTATTCACTCTACTTCATCTCCATGAATTTATATGTACAAAAAGATACAACGCATTTTCTCCAGTTACACGTCTGGAGAGCGCATAACCGACTTTTATATTGGGCTTCATCATTTGCACAGCTTACGAAATTTTGGGGCCAACAGATAGATAGCGTTGCAGGGTCTGTAGAAGTACATTAGATCGAATGGTAAAACAAATTTCAGAGGCAACCCATTCGGATAGAGATGCTGTTGTTATCATTGATAGTGCGGGATGGCATACGGATGATATAAGTCCTCAAATTCCCCCTTATTCTCTAGAGCTAAATCCAACAGAGAAAGTTTGGCAATGGCTGAGACGACACTGCTTAACCAATAGATGTTTTGAAGGGTATAACGATATCGTTGAGCCGTGTTGTAGTGCTTGGAACACATTTATTCAGTGCAAGGACAGCGTAAAAAGTTTGTGCACAAGAGGCTGGGCTAAAGTGGTCAAGATCTGATGCGGATTGTTATGACATGACCTCCGGTCAAACACAGTACAAAGTCACCATATGGTCACATTTTGGTCACGGTCACAAAGGGAGGAATGGGATTGTACACGGATTAAAATCAAAAAGCCCATGCTAATTAATAGCATGGGCTTCATGAATGTTGGCGGAGCGGACGGGACTCGAACCCGCGACCCCCGGCGTGACAGGCCGGTATTCTAACCAACTGAACTACCGCTCCTTTAACTTAACATTTGCACATTAAGCCAA
>NZ_JACSDI010000032.1 GCF_022410515.1 Shewanella cutis
CTGCTACGGAAATCACTTCGCTTGCATCAGTGAAGTCATCGTTCCCTGGGGTGACGTTAATGGTCAGGGTCGAGGTGACCGTTGGGCCAGAGCCGTCAGTTAACACATAGGTGATAACGGGCACGGAGCCGTTGTAGTTTGCCGCTGGGGTGAAGCTGTAGTTACCCTGCTACGGAAATCACTTCGCTTGCATCAGTGAAGTCATCGTTCCCTGGGGTGACGTTAATGGTTAAAGTGGCGGTTGATCCGGTGTTGGTGGTGTAGGTGATAACTGGCACTTGGCCATTCCAGTTGGCATTGGGCGTGAAGGTGTAAGAGCCATCGGCATTGATGACTAAGCTGCCGCCTTCTAAAGCAATGGTGGTGCCTGCCGCAACCGTTTGACCATTGACCGTAAAGCTGGTCACTGAGAGTTCGTTGTCCACATCGCTATCATTGCTGAGCACGTTGCCAGTGGCAGCGGAGTCTTCAGCAACGGTATTGGTGTCGTTAACCAGAACTGATGCATCATCCACTGGGGTGACATTGATGGTCAGGGTCGCGGTTGATCCAGTATTGGTGGTGGTCATTGCTGAGCACGTTGCCAGTGGCAGCGGAGTCTTCAGCAACGGTATTGGTGTCGTTAACCACAACAGATGCATCATCCACTGGGGTGACATTGATGGTCAGGGTCGCGGTTGATCCGGTGTTGGTGGTGTAGGTGATAACTGGTACTTGGCCATTCCAGTTGGCATTGGGCGTGAAGGTGTAAGAGCCATCGGCATTGATGACTAAGCTGCCGCCTTCTAAAGCTACGGTGGTACCTGCCGCAACCGTTTGACCATTGACAGTAAAGCTGGTCACCGAGAGTTCGTTGTCCACATCGCTATCATTGCTGAGCACGTTGCCAGTGGCAACGGAATCTTCATCCACAGTATTGCTGTCGTTAACCACAACAGATGGGTCATCCACTGGGGTGACATTAATGGTTAAAGTGGCGGTTGAGCCAGTGTTGGTGGTGTAAGTGATAACCGGTACTTGGCCATTCCAGTTGGCATTGGGGGTAAAGGTGTAAGAGCCATCGGCATTGATGACTAAGCTGCCGCCTTCTAAAGCAACGGTGGTACCTGCCGCAACCGTTTGACCATTGACAGTAAAGCTGGTCACCGAGAGTTCGTTGTCCACATCGCTATCATTGCTGAGCACATTGCCAGTGGCAGCTGAGTCTTCATCTGCGGTAATGCTGTCATTAGCGAGCAAGGATGGGGAGTCTGTGACAATTGACTGTTCGGGAGTGTCGGGTGCAAATGCGGCTAGTGTTTGTCCGGAGGTGCTGTAACCAGATGTAGCAAGAGATTCTGAGCCGTCACGGGCAAGGCTTACATAGCCTGAGCTTCCGTCACTGGCTGGTGCATTGCCTGCTGCGGTTTCCGGTAAATTGGTAGTTGGGTCTTCACCAGATGCAATGAGATCTTGTAATGCTTGGATTTCATCAGGTGTTGCTTCACTTGTAACAGGAGTCGCCACTGCTGCGGATGCTGGGTCTACTTCTTCGTTAGACAGCTTAGTGCCATCATCAAAGGTGATTTCATAAGTGGCATTTTCGCCAATGTGGAGAACTGCACCCTTTGGGAGTTGTTCGCCATCCTTAGCGGGTTGATTTGAACCATTAACCTCGACTTCGATTTGCCCATTAACAAGTTTAAGCAAACCTTTCTTTGTTGTAATGATCGATCCCATAATTAGCTCCCAACAGCCAAAGTGTGTTAATCCGAAGACGCATAAATTCAACGAATGATGCTGAATTATGATACAAGTGGTGAAATATTAGCTTGGCTGCGTGTGTAAGTCAATTTTTTGACGCGCCGAAATGGCTTGCTATTGCTGGATTTGAAGAGGATGGATGCAAGCGAATGGCGTTTAAACGTCGCATAACTAGATGTAGTATCTTAAAACACAAATGAAACTGCATTTAGTGTTTTTGATCTCCGCAAAGAAACATATTTATAACAAATTATTCTGAGTATAGGGATTAAAATTTTATGAATATTGTATGTTAGGTATGATCGATGGTTGGATGAGGGCTTGCCGCAATCCTAGTAATGGATTGCGGCAGATGAAAGTTATAGAGTCACAGCCTGACGATAACTTTGATTAGCATGACCTTGTTCGCCAAGTTGCTCTTGTATGCGTGCTAGCGAGAGCCAAGAATCTTTGGTTGGTGCTATACGGCAAACATTCTGCCAGCAGGTTTTGGCTTCTTTCATGTCTCTGGTTTGTTGATACAGTAGTGCTAAACATCTTTGGTAATCGGCATTGTTCTCATGGGTGATTTCGTGCTTAAGCAATTGCTTACGAATATCTTCATCATGTGCGGTTACTATCTGTGGTATTACTTCTAGCAATGCCGATTCTGGTGAACTGCGCAGCTTTTTCGAGAGCAATTTAATGGCTTGCTCTTTGCGATTGAAACGGCATAAGCCCATGGTGTAAATCGCTAAAAATTCAGATTGGTTTCGTTCATCACGTGATAACCATTGCCAGCATTGTTCTAAGGCATCTTCCCCTTTGAGACTCGCTGTTTGTAACAAAGCGCTATGGGTTTCAACACTGAGGGAGTTAAGCTGAATATCATCAAGGATCTGGCGTTTTTTCAGTATTGGTAGCAGTAATTTAAGTGCTTCCCAATCCTGCTGTGCGCGGTACAACTCAAGGGCGAGCTTGAGGACTGGTGCTTTACTCTTGCTGGTAGGTGTTAACTTATCGAGCTCGGCTCTGGCTAAGGTGAACTCGCCTTGTTTTAGTAAGTAGCGGGTGCGAGTGGTTGCAACGGCATTTGCCGCCAGAGGTTGGGTTTCAGCGCGGGCAAGATATTGATCTCGCTCGGCGATTTTATTTTGATGTTGGGCCGCACGCGCTGCCGCTAACAAATTCAGAGCGGGCAGTTCACCATTGTCTGCGCCTTTAATCATGGCGCGCTCAGCGGCTGGCCAATCTTCCTCTGCAATGGCGAGAGCACCCATTAAGGTGTGTTTTTTTGCGGAGCGGCGACGCCATTGATGTGGAATAAAGCGACTGCGTAACAGCAAATTAATCACTGTGATCACCAGCCATTCCAGTACTTGGAATAGCGCATAGAACACGATTAACATGATGATCCCAAAGACTAAACTGGTCTCAATTTGATAATCACCCGCTGCGATATATACATAACCCGTATTACCAACAATCCAAGGGCTAATACACAGGCCTAAAAGTATAATTCCTAAAAATATTAATACTTTAATCATAGCTGTGGTTCCTCTAATGAGGTGAGTTCACCATAGCTAGTTAACTGTAATAACAGGGGTTTAGCTTCGAAGGCTTTGAGCGTGATAGGGTCAAGCTCAAGTGTGGCTAACTTATCGATTGCGGCAATGGCCTCGCTGGTTTGATGGGCTTGAACATCAAAATAGCTTTGGATCCATTGGCGCGCCATCATCAGTGATTGATGGTAGGCCGCTCTATCATAACGGTAGAGTGCTAGTTGCGATTGCAGCAGTTTATGGCGAATATTTTCAACCAAATACCATTGTTGGTCTGGCGCAAGTAGGGCTGGCGCATCGGCAGTGCGATGGCGAATGGTAATAAAATCTTGCGTCAACGCCTTCCAAGTTTTACTTAGATTGCTTTGCCAGTCATTGAGATCGCCTGAAATCGTCGTATCTTCCGCCGTGCTTGCTTCACCGTCGGCACGATTGAGTGGCAGTTTATCGAGTTGGCCAATTAATGCATCAAGTGCCAATACACTGCCTTCAATATCAGCACTCTTAAGATTGGTGGTTGCGGCGATATCCTTTGCCAATGCCTTACGGATCGGTAGCAAAGCAGGGTTATTCATTGCGGCAATGGTTTCATCCGCTGATTTTAATAAATCCGTTGCCGTGCGCGGATCTTTTTCTAACCAGAGTTTACGCCCTGCCATATTAACCAAATATTCGGCTTCCGAGGCCATCCAGTGGGTTGGGCTGCGCTGGGCGAGTTTATTTAATCTGTCCTGCAACTGACTTTGGTCTGTGGCGAGCTTAGATAACTCCTGGAAGGTTTTGGCATCTGAGAGTTGTTGCTGTTCAAGTTGCGCAATGCGTTGATTCGGAACGATTAGAGCCTGTTGTAACTGATCCTGTAAGGCAATATTTTGCGCCGCTTGGAGTTGGATTTGTTGCTGCATGTGCTGATACAGTAAATATCCTCCAGCGAGTGTACTGGCGGTTAACCCTAAAGCGAGGAGCACGCCAAAACGAATCGCCCAAGAGCTGCGATTTACCTGGGTAACCTGGCGTGAAACGGTTGCCGATTTTGCGATTTGCGGCTCTGGCTTGGCTTCTAGCGGCTTAGCTTCTTGATGTTTAATTTCTTGTGCTTCGGCTTTTATTCCCTGTGGCTCTGGCGCCGCGCCTTTGGCTGCAACGTCATCCTTGCTGACCGATGATGTGAGAATTGAGGTAGCCTGCGACTCAGGGCTTTGGGCGTCGTGCTTGTTGTTATCCATTTTACAGTCCTTAAAATCATGCTACTGCCGATATTCGAGTAAAATCGGGCTAACTAGCGCTTAGAGTTTAAGGGCGTTTAGCACGGCTTTGCTGTTGGCGGCATTGGCATTGGTGACTTGGGTTATACCAAAGGCATGAGCTTGAGCTTCTACTCGGTTACTGGGGACTATGATATGACATGAGCGCAGCCATGCAAATAACTCTTTTGGCACTAGATTAATCAGATTATCCAGTACTTCTCCGCTTGTCACCACGATAGTATCTATCCCTAAGTCTACCCACTGCTGGGTGATAATAGTGCCATCCAGCGGCGGACAAGCACGTTGATAGACTTCCCAATAGCGCACCTGTGCGCCTCTCGATGTCAGTTGTTCTGCGAGTGCTTCACGGCCACCCACACCGCGAATAATGGTAATCTTTTTGCCTTGGATGTGTTGCAGCGTAGGTAGGGTCAGTAACCCTTCGGTCTGCTGGCAATCATCGGGCGCCTCAAGGGCATCGATGTCGATTTGTTGTAGCGCTTCCCAAGTGGCATGCCCTACAGCGAAGTAAGGCACTTTTGGCCAGTCTTTAACTTGGGCATCATCGGCTTTAAATGCTGCATCAGCAAAGCTCACCGCATTGGCGCTGATACAGATAACCATATCGACATTCGCGAGTGGATGTGAGGTGTCTGGGGGCAGAGGAGGCGTTGCCTCAACACAGAGGAGTGGCCTAACGCAGTGTTCGATGCCTCTTTCATTCAAGGCATCGACCATGGACTGATTGCGCCCCTCGGGGCGCGTCAGTAAGACTTTCATCGACTTAGGCTTTGGCGTAAACAGCATCGAGGATGCTTTTGGCGCCTTTGCTGAGTAGTTCTTCCGCAAGGGCAACACCTAATTGCGTGGCTTCGGTCTTAGGACCGGTGATCACGCCTTCGATGATTTCACTGCCATCTGGGTTACCCACTAAACCACGCAGTGTCATCTCGTCACCATCAATTTCGGCAAAAGCGCCAATGGGAACTTGGCAACCACCTTCAAGGCGAGTATTCATCGCGCGCTCAGCGATCACGCGGTAGCGTGTTTCTAGGTGCTCTAATGGTGCCAATAACGCTTTAACGCGTTCATCATCGGTGCGACATTCGATACCGACAGCACCTTGACCGTTGGCGGGTAAGGATTCCTCGGCAGAGATAAAGCTAGCGATACGCTCGGATAACTTCAGGCGGATTAAACCTGCCGCGGCAAGGATAATCGCATCGTATTCACCGTTATCGAGTTTCGCGAGGCGAGTGCCTACGTTGCCACGCAGATCTTTGATAATGAGATCGGGACGGGAGGCACGCAGTTGGCACTGACGGCGCAGGCTAGAAGTACCAACCGTGGCACCAAGTGGCAATTCACTGATCGACTTATAATTATTGGAGACAAAAGCATCACGAGGATCTTCACGCTCACAAATGACTTCCAGTCCTAATCCTTCGGGGAAATCTACAGGCACGTCTTTCATTGAGTGCACCGCGATATCGGCTTGGTCTTCGAGCATGGCGACTTCGAGTTCTTTAACGAACAAGCCTTTGCCGCCAACCTTAGCTAATGGCGTGTCTAAGATAACATCACCCTTAGTGCTCATTGGCAATAGCTCCACCACGATACCTGGGTGAACGCGTTCTAATTCTGCTTTAACAAATTCTGCTTGCCACATGGCCAGCGGACTCTTGCGGGTAGCGATACGTATGCGGTTTTCAGACATGCCTAGTTTCCATCCGAGATCTTAGTTGCGCCAATGCTAACATTGGCTATTGGTGAATGTAAGGAAGCCGTATCGATTCTTTGAAGTCGGCTGCGTTCTATATAGTATAAAAGTGTGATGGATCTCTCATTTAGTTGCTCGGCTTGGCAAAAGTGTTAACATGAGCACAATCTTAATTGTGTTTGAGCGTTGTGTTCTAGGATGGATCAGCAAGGTCACTTTCCTGATATTGCAGAAAGACTTAATCAGGTTCGTATTGCACGAGCCTTAGCCTTGTTGTCGCCGTTGCAAAAGCATCTCTTCCGGTTGATCCCCTTTTTAATTCAACAGAATAGTATTCAGTATCCCGGATTCGTTGACCCCAATACGCCTTGCGGTATTTATGCTTACAAGGCGGGATCATTAGAAGCCCAAGCCTGTGGTGTGTTTAAGCTACCTTTTATCGCAACCGAGGTGGATTTTTATGCTTTTGAAGGGGTATATGCCATGGGCAGCACGGCCAGTTTTGGCCAGAATGCCAAAAGTGATGTGGATGTGTGGTTAGTTCACCATGCGGATTTGTGTGATGACGACTTAGCCTTAATTAAACTGAAAACGGAGCGACTAACCGCTTGGTTTGCAGAATATCAATTTGAGGTGAATTTTTACTTGGTTCATCCACTGCAATTTTGTGGTGATATGTCGCAGCGAACAGTTTGCCAGTCTTCAATGGCCCATGAGCACAGTGGTAGCACGCAGCATTGGTTATTGCTTGAAGAGTTTTATCGCAGCCAAATTCGCTTGGCGGGAAAAATCATTGCATGGTGGCCCGATGCTAAGCTTAATCCTGAACTGCTATACCTTGGTAATGTACACGAGTTACCTGCCAGTGAGTATTTTGGTGCCTCGCTTTGGCAGCTTTATAAAGGTTTGAATAAGCCGCATAAAGCGTTAATTAAGGTTCTTTTACTCGAGGCTTATGCCAGCGAGTATCCCCACTCACAACTACTGTGCGATCGACTCTGGCAAAAGACCTTGGCAGGGGATTTTTCTACCGCTAACGATGCTTATTACGCGATTTATGAGGTGATTGAAGCCTATTTATTAAAGCAGAATGATGGTCGCCGGTTAGAGATTGTGCGCCGCTGTTTTTATCTTAAATGTGGTGTGTTTTTAAGTTTGTCAAACCAAGGCAAAGACTGGCGCTACGCCAAAATGCAGAAGTTAGTACAAGAGTGGCAGTGGCCCAACAGTTTAATTACGACCTTAGACGATTGCGAGCATTGGCACAGTGGCCAGCTCAATTGGTTTAATGAGCAGCTCAACGAATTGCTGTTGGCCAGTTATCAAACCTTGCTGCGCTTCGCTTCAACCCATGAATTAAATGAAGGGCTCAAGATCGAAGAGTTGGGGATGTTAACCCGTAAACTGCACACTTACTTTAGCCAAGATGAAGACCAAATTGCCAAGTTGAATTTACTCTGGAGCCATTCAGTCGCTGAAGCTGAATTGACTATGGTATCCAGCGCCAAGGAAAACCAATATTATCTCTATCGACAAGGGCCAAAGCCGTTAAATCTGTTAGGTGAGTCAGCTATTTGTAAAGGCAAAAGCCCGTCAGCACTGATGATTTGGGCTTGCTTAAACGGCGTGGCGACACCAGAAACCAAATGGTATGAGTTTGGTCAGAGTAAAGTGAAATCTCGACGGTTGACTGAGGCTTCAAAGCGACTGCTTAATTTTATTGATCATGATTGGCGGGTCTCAAAGCTTGACCTGTGTCAGCCCTGGCATTTTAGAAAGCTCATTTTTATCTTAAACCTCGACTGTGACCCGACTATTGGCTGGCGTGGGCAGGAAATGATGATCGATGTCATGAATGCCAACGTGTTTTCGTTAGGTCGCAAGCAGGAAAATATGCTCGGCGCCCTCGATGCCATTTGCCTTAATAGTTGGGGGGAGTGGCAATGCCATCGTTTTGAGGGTGAAACCGCGGTGTTGCAGGCACTCGCGTTTGTCACACCGGGGTTGAGACGTGCGACTCATCCGGTGGATATGGATGTGATTAGCTGCTCGCAAAGACTCAGACCACAACTTAAGTTAGCGGTTAAAAACTTGCTCAAACAAACGGTGCGTCTATGCCAGCAGGTGCAGCAATCGAGCACCTTAGTGCAGCCACTGCAAATTAGTCATACCCGTTATGGGATCTTTTTTAATCCTCTGGGGATGGCCTATCAGGACTTGAGTGATGCCAAATCCTTCTATCAGCAGCTTTCTCGCAGTCATTTAGTGCAATTGCCACGGCCAGAGTTGGGGGATGATCCTTTTTCGAGCATGCCGAAAATTATTCAAAACTTTGCCGCGAAGGGGGCGATTCAATATTTTCTGCGCCAACGTGCCGACAGCCTAGATGTGTTTATTCTCGATGAGGATAATCAGTTGAGCCATTATGTGCAGTCTGGTTCGGATATGAGTGAACTGGTCAACAAAGTGAGTCATCACTATGTATTTGATGAATTTTATGCATCAAAAGCACGTTTTAATATTCCGCAGTTTTTCCAGCTGGTGCGGGTGGCGGGTGAGCTGACGGTAAGGCCTTTCGGTGTGGATATGAATAACGCCAATGTGGAGTTTTAAGCGGGAGCAACCTCCCGCTTAGGAATAAAGCCGTGGCCTATTAGAGGCTGAGTTTGATACCGCTCTGACGTAGAATCGAGTCCAGCACAAAGGGCATAAACTCACCGCCATTACGACCATCAAGCCATTTACCTTCTACATAACCAAAGTGATAGCCACCGAAACGCGTTGCTACCCAAATCTCATGCAAAGGTTCTTGTTTGTTGATGACGATTTTCGAACCATCGACAAATTCTAGCTGTAGCACGTTACCGCTGGCATCGATATCCACATCGGCATCTTGTTCATCAATCGCGGTTTCGATAGCGGTCTCTATCGCTTGGAACATGTCATCGGCGAGTTGGTGAAATTCTGTATCTGTCATGGCCATGCATTTCTGTCCTTTGCTTTCGTCAAGATGGGTGCGATTATAAGACGATTAGTCACCAGATGCACAGATGTTGAGAAAAATGAGACTGTTTTTATTGTTATTGATTGGTAGCCTATCTATTACAGCCTGTGGTCAAAAGGGCCCTCTGTATAAATCCTCGCCCGCCGAGGTGAGTCAGTCTAAAAAAGACACGCCAGCTAAGCGTGATGCTACGCCAGCACAAGCTGCTGAGCCTCAAGTTGAGACTGATAAAACACAATAATAATCAGCATAATTACCACAACGCGCAGTAAGGAATCGGACATTGGATCACTTTCTCTACCAAGATAATACCCTGTACGCCGAAGGCTGTCGGGTCAATGATTTAGCCCAAACCTATGGTACGCCGCTGTACATCTATTCCCGTGCGACCCTCGAGCGCCATTGGCATGCCTTTAATAATGCGGTGGCAGGCCATCCCCATTTAGTGTGTTACGCGGTTAAAGCCAATTCGAACTTAGCGGTGCTTAACGTATTGGCTCGCTTAGGCAGTGGTTTTGATATTGTCTCTGGTGGCGAGTTAGCGCGGGTGATGGAGGCCGGTGGCGATCCGGCTAAAGTGGTGTTTTCGGGCGTGGGTAAAACCGTTACCGAAATGGAGCAGGCATTAAATCTTGGTATCTACTGCTTTAACGTTGAATCGAGCGCTGAGCTTGAACAACTTAACGATGTTGCAGGCCGCTTAGGTAAAGTGGCGCCCGTGTCGCTGCGCGTTAATCCCGATGTGGATGCGGGCACTCATCCCTATATTTCTACTGGCCTTAAAGAAAACAAATTCGGTATTGCCATGGACGAAGCAGAAGCGGTATTTGCTCGCGCCCATGCACTGCCGCATTTGCAGGTAAAAGGGGTTGATTGCCATATCGGCTCACAGCTCACTGAAATCCAGCCGTTTCTCGATGCAATGGACAGAATGCTGTCGCTCATCGACCGTTTAGCTGAGCAAGGCATTGTGATTGAACACTTTGATGTCGGCGGTGGTTTAGGGGTGACCTATGATGATGAAACCCCGCCACACCCTGATGTGTACGCTGCTGCACTGCTCATGCGTTTAGGTAAGCGCAAACTCAAACTGATTTTTGAACCGGGCCGTGCGATTGCCGCCAACGCAGGGATTTTTGTGACTGAAGTGCTGTACCTCAAAGAAAACAGCGACAAACGCTTTGCGATTGTCGATGGCGCCATGAACGATTTAATTCGCCCCGCACTCTACAGCGCATGGCAAAAAATTATTCCGGTTACTCCAAGGGATGATCAGGCTCATGTATTTGATATCGTTGGCCCTGTTTGTGAAACCGGTGACTTTTTAGGTAAGGACCGTGAGCTTGCCATCGCCCCAGGGGATTTACTGGTTGTGCGCTCCAGTGGTGCTTACGGTTTTGCGATGGCGTCGAACTACAATACTCGTCCGCGTGCGGCCGAGGTCATGGTGGATGACGATAAGGCTTATCTGGTGCGAGAGCGAGAAAAATTACCGCAGCTCTGGCAAGGTGAGCAACTCCTGCCGTAAACTAGAAAATTATATTGATTCAGGCGCTTGGCTACTCAGTGGCGGCGCCTAGGCTTAAAGGATAAGTATCTTGATCCAATTCACTAAGATGCACGGACTTGGCAACGATTTTATGGTGGTCGATGGTGTCACGCAGAACGTGTTCTTTTCGCCTGAGCAGATCCGCCGTTTAGCTGACCGTAACTTTGGCATAGGTTTCGACCAACTCTTGCTGGTTGAGCCGCCCTATGATCCTGACCTCGACTTTCACTATCGGATCTTTAATGCCGACGGTGGCGAAGTTGAAAACTGTGGTAATGGCGCCCGCTGCTTTGCGCGCTTTGTTCGTAATAAAGGGCTGACGAATAAGAATAAAATTCGTGTAAGTACCTCTGCGGGTAAGATGACACTGCGCCTTGAGCGCGATGGCACTGTAACGGTCAATATGGGCGTGCCCGTGCTCGAACCTAGCCAAATCCCCTTTAAAGCCAAAAAAGCCGAAAAAACCTATCTGCTGCAAACGCCGCAACAAACCTTTTTATGTGGTGCGGCCTCCATGGGTAATCCCCATTGCGTGCTTGATGTGGAAGATGTTGCAAATACTAATGTTGCCGAAATCGGTGCGCTACTCACCAAGCATGAGCGTTTCCCGCGCGGGGTAAACGTAGGGTTTATGCAGGTGGTGAATGCCGGGCATATCAAGCTGAGAGTCTATGAGCGCGGGGCGGCTGAGACTTTAGCCTGCGGTACCGGTGCTTGCGCCGCTGTTGTTGTGGGGCAAATTCAAGGCAAACTTGACCAACAAGTACAAGTGGATTTACCGGGTGGCAGCTTAACCATCAATTGGGAAGGTGAGGGCAAACCACTGTGGATGACGGGCCCTGCACAGCATGTTTATGATGGACAAATTCAGTTATGACCGAGCCTTTGATGCCGCAGACCGATCTTCCCTTCGATGAGTTGATTATTCGCGAGTACCTACTCGATAATCCTGACTTTTTTAATCGCTATCCCGAGCTGTTATTGGCTATGCGTCTGCCTCATTCGGAGCGCGGTGCGATTTCTTTGGTCGAGCGACGCCAAGAATTACTGCGCCAACGGGTTGACCAGCTCGAAGAAGAAATTACCAGCCTGCTCACAATGGCGGCGCGCAATGAGAAGATCTTCCTATTTAATACTGAGCTGTCTTTTAAACTGCTCAATTGCGTTAATTTAGAATCGCTTAAGGAAGTATTGGCCGATAATCTTAAGGCGCAGTTTAACTTTACCCATGTGCGCCTTATCAGTGTGTTAGAAGCCGATGTCGAGATGAAGGCGATTTGGGCGCAGCGTTTACGCAAAGATTACTATTTTGGTCGCCTGACGCAGCAGGAGGCGAAACGCTTATTTGGCAGTGAGGTTGGCTCGGTGGCGTTAGTTAAATTAGCCGATGATATTCCTGTTATTTTTGCTGTTGCCAGCCACGATGCTACCCATTTTCATCCCGATATGGACAATATGCTGCTTGAGCAGATACGTCGATTGCTCGCACATATGCTCGCTAAACTTTAAGCCTAGATGAGGAGTCCGATATGAACCCGCCAGCTGATGATATGCCTGCGCGTTGTCACTCCTATTTACAGCAATTTGAAACCTATATGCAGTCGGAGCGACAGTTATCGGCGCATACGGTGCGCAACTATCTGTACGAGTTGCAGCGTGGTCGCGAATTATTGC
Source organism: Shewanella cutis (assembly GCF_022410515.1). GTDB lineage: Bacteria > Pseudomonadota > Gammaproteobacteria > Enterobacterales > Shewanellaceae > Shewanella > Shewanella cutis. Next base: position 12,479 of record NZ_JACSDI010000032.1, read on the forward strand.
CCGAAGGGATTGATTTACTTAATGTCGGGCGCGAGCACTGGCAACAAGTGCTCGCCAAGTTGCACCGTAAGGGGTTGAGCCCCCGATCGCTGTCATTATGGTTATCGGCGGTAAAACAATGGGGAGAGTTTTTATTGCGCGCAGGTGCGATAGAACTCAATCCAGCCAAGGGGCTCAGTGCGCCCAAGCAAGCTAAGCCTTTACCTAAAAATATCGATGTCGATTCTCTCACGCATTTACTGGAGATTGACGGTAATGATCCGCTAACGCTACGTGATAAAGCGATTATGGAGCTGCTCTATTCCAGCGGGTTACGTTTAGCAGAACTCGCCGCGCTCGATTTAGCCAGTGTGCAATACGATCAGCGTGAGGTGCGTGTGTTGGGCAAGGGTAACAAAGAGCGTATTGTTCCCGTGGGGCGTTACGCGATTGATGCCTTAAGCGCTTGGCTTGAGTGTCGCAGGCAAATCCCCAGTGAAGATAACGCATTATTTGTCACCGAAAAGGGCAAGCGTTTATCCCATCGCAGTATTCAAGCGCGCATGAGTAAATGGGGTCAAGAGCAGGCGTTATCGATGCGAGTTCATCCCCACAAGTTGCGCCATTCCTTCGCCACGCATATGCTCGAATCCAGTGCTGATTTACGTGCAGTGCAAGAATTATTAGGCCATGAAAACCTATCTACCACGCAAATTTATACCAGTTTAGATTTCCAACACTTAGCCAAGGTGTATGATAACGCCCATCCTAGGGCTAAAAAACAACAGGATAAATAATGCGTTGTTATCTTAGACCGCAAAATATTCGCGCGATTAGTTTTGATCTCGACGATACCCTTTACGATAACGAACCCCACATTCTTAATGCTGAAGCTGAGTTAACGCAGTTTTTGCATCAGGCTTTTCCGCTGACACAAGCTTGGCAGCCGCAGCAGTGGCGACGACTCAAATTACAGCTGTTACAACAAAATCCAACCTTAGCTCATGATACTACGGCGGCAAGAATCGCCACACTCCACCATGGTTTATCACTCCTAGGTTACAGCGAGTCGGAGGCGAAACGCGGCGCAGAGGAAGGTTTGGCCTGTTTCTATTTTCATCGCAGCCATTTTCGCGTTTCAGACGACGTCTTGGCACTACTTGCGCGCTTGTCGGCCCATTTTCGATTGATAGGGATTACCAACGGCAACGTTGATGCCGAGCGGATTGGCTTAGGTGAAGTATTTGAATTTGTGCTGCATCCGGGGTGCGGTGTGCGGATGAAGCCTGCTAAGGATATGTTTTCGCTGGCCTGTGAACGCCTAAATATCGGCTTAGATCAGTTGCTGCATGTTGGCGACAGTATGAACGCTGATGTTCGCGGCGCGCGCTTAGCGGGGTGTCAGTCAGTTTGGCTTAATCCCAGTTTTGGCCGCGTGGCATCGCTGCCGATAGCTGCAATCTTGCCCCATATGGAAATTGCCACACTTGATTCATTGCTAGAGATGTTACTGCCCTAATGACTGACGATGTTAAGTGATAAAGATCAAGGATTAGCCGTTGGCTTTACTCTAGAGTATTAGCAATTATTTAACCTGATGAATACACCATTTACTGACAAGGAACTGCTATGGTGCGTTTAAGTTTGTTGATCCTATTGAGTTTGTTGATTGCCCCCGCCTCTGCACACGAAATACACTCCGGTGGTGGTTTTATGGCAGGCTTTAACCATCCGGTTTTAGGCTTTGATCATCTACTCGCCATGTTGAGTGTGGGGATGCTGAGCACGCAGCTTGGTGGTCGCGCGATTTGGACTGTGCCCTTAGCGTTTGTGTGTTTTATGTTGGTTGGCGGCATACTTGGGCTCTATGCCATTGCTGTGCCCTTTGTCGAAATAGGTATTGCCTTATCGGTACTATTACTCGGCGTTGCGATTGCTTGCGATCGTCAATTGCCTCTGCTGTTTGCCATGGCGTTTGTTGGCGTATTTGCGATTTTCCACGGCCATGCCCATGGTATGGAAATGCCTGAACTCGCCAGCCCAGTTCTTTATGCCTTTGGTTTCTTATTTGGTACTGCGGTTATCCATTTAGGTGGCGTTATGCTAGGGCTTGGCATGCAGCGGGTCACTGGACAGCGCAGCCTAATGAGGCTGTCGGGCGTGGCGATTGCCGCTATGGGTGGCTATTTACTCGCTGGTTTTTAGAAATGCTACCGCGCCTTAAGTTGCTTATTGCAGTGATGGGCGCGGCGCAGCATTTGCATCACCTGCTTGCGGCTGGCATGCATATCGGCATCCCCAACCCGAAAATAGCTGCCGGTGTAGACATCGGTGCCGATAAATACGGGTTTTAAATGCTCCGGCGCGAGCGGAACCCGAATCCTTATCAGTTTTTTATTCATAATTTCAATAAGCTGCACATCATATATCGCCAAAATATTGCAGCTGACCCGGCTAGGATTGTCGAGGATCTCCCAAAACTCCTGTAATACAGGCTGTGGATTAGGGATGCCTTCAATGGTGAAATGGCCGCGATCTTCGCGTACCCCAAGAATAATCTCTCCGCCTAAGGTATTGGCGAAGGAACTATAGGTTGCCCAAATATCTTCAGGTAATTGACCTTGACCATCGCGGCCCCGCGCGAGCTTAAACTCCACTTGGGCGGATTCATGCAGGGAAGTAATATCATCGAGTGCGAATGTGGGGTATGTCATGGCGGCTTATCCTAGCAAGGCACACCACTTTTTGTAACACGCCACAATTATAAAGGCCAGCAGTTGTGCTGGCCCTTGTGGTTAATCAATCCTATTGATTAGGCGAGTTGCAGCGCCTTGGGGAAAAGAATGTTGTTCTCTAAGTGAATGTGCCTGTGCAGATCCGCCTCAAATTCTGCGAGCGTGGCATAACAAACTCGCCAAGTGGTACAGGCATATTCTGGAGGCGTAAAGCCGCTGGTTAACTCATGTAGCTTTTGTAAAATCAGCCCAGCGTCTTCATGCTCGTGTTGCATCGCATTGATAGGATTGCCGATATGACCAAAGCAGCCTTGCACTTGCTCACCTTGGCTCATGGCGCGAATTGCGGGGAAGAGAATGTTTTCTTCCTTCATCAAATGCGGCATTAAATCTTCTATCAACGCACGAATCCAACCCGCAAAAGGCACTATTTCGGCATAATGCTCGCCATGGGCGCGTACCATTTTCTCTGAATATTCGAGCAATAATGGCGCCTTAGCACGAACGTATTGGTGGTGGGTTTGCTCGATATAATCGATCAACTGGTCGAGGGGTAGCTGATTGAGCTCATTTTCTTTAGCGCCAGAGTCCGAGACTGCCTCCAATGCCGCAACAACTTGCTCAGGATTTGCTTCTGCTCGCTTACAGGCATTGATCAGTGCTCTACCACCACCGCAGCAGAAATCGATACCAAATTGGCTAAACACATGGGCGCGACGAAAATCCTCAGCAACTAACTCACCCACTTTACGCTCAAGCCATGGGGACAAAAGGGTCGATGGTTGTTCAAGCTGAGACGCTGAGGCAAGGCTGGCAGATGACATAGTAACACTCCAAAGTACAAATAATTTACGTGCATATTATTTGCAGCTTTAAAGTGTTGCAATAAATCCTGACTAAAATAGTCAAGATTTGCAGTAACAGTCACATAAATTGCGTCTGTTAAAAAAGTCATCTAAAGGATTATCAAACTGGCGTTGGATGAGTCTGGTGTCGAGTGATTCACTACTTTATTTGTGGGTATTGTTGAGTTAGACCTTTAAATCGAATTAGTGTTTCAGGTTAAAATTTGTGATGAACTGATTGACATCGTTAATCACTACCTAGTCAAAAATCACATAAGTAAGCATAAGATGCTAACTAGCTTGGCCAATCATTAACGGAACGTTGGCTAGATTGTATTGACTCACCGAGTCAAACATAATCGGAAAGCTGGTCAAAAAGGTTGCGTTCAAATTTTGTAGATTCCGTCCCGCTGCTGCCACCATTCCGAAACAGATTGGCCAGCATTCCGAAAAAATTAGTCAGTCTACCTACCTGTGAAAACTAGCCACTTGGGGCTAACCTTTTCAAGAGCTATCTGTGGTGCAGAAAGCTTTGGATGTCCAAATTTGGGGCTTATTAATTAGCCGTACTTACCTATTAAGATTGGCATAATGAATGCCAATACGGCTAATGTAGTACCTATAATCAACAGTACTCGACAAAAAGAGGCGGTTTTATTTAAATCTCCATCGTTAAGTTCTCGATATTCCTCTTTTAATAAGAACATAATTACTTTATTTGAATTGCTAAGACTATTGTTGTTGATAAAGCCAACTTTACCTAACACTTCCCACTTTTCTGGATACCTGCTTTCCAATAGTGACGACATTCTTTTAAAGGAAATAAAATACCAGACCGTAATAGGGAAAAGGCTTAAAACACAAACGGTCCAAAAAAAATGCATGAACGACACTCCATTTCCTAACTAATTATTTTCTAAAAAAACTAGCCAACCATTTTAAATCAACAACATAATCCACTTTCAATTTGCCTACAACCTACTCTGGCTAAAATAGCTTGAATGAGGGGCATCAAAAATCGCTGGGCTGCATTTGAGTCAAAAAATGGAGCTAATTCCTTTAAAAATGATGTATTCCGATGTGGCAAGTAAAGCCACTGCACTAGATGCAGAGGATGGGTTACTGTTCTTCATTAGCAAAAGTGCAAAGGCCGCCAGATCAATAGCTAAAACCGCTTTAAGTTCAAATAGTAGTGACTCAATCCATACGCGCGATGGTCATAATTTTTACCCGAACGGCATACAAATCTCCTTGTTTAATGCTTAGCCAAAGCATAGTTTGATGTTGATTATCAAGTACTTAGAGGTGGGTGCCCATGCATTCTTCCTGCCTTCCCCTAAGCTTTCTCTTGTTAGATGGCAGCGGTTTTAAGCGTTTGAACTTTGCCAGACGCGGTAAAGTCCTGCTATATCTGATGAACACAAAAGAGGCATAGCTTGTTCAATTTGCTCTAATGGCCAGTCCCACCACGCCATTTCCAACAACATTGAAATTTCCTGTTCTGAAAATCGCTTCTTTATTGGTTTTGCTGGATTACCGCCAACAATAGTGTAAGGGTCTACATCTTTTGTCACTAAGGCGCGACTCCCGATCACCGCGCCGTGGCCAACCTTGACGCCAGGCAAAATCATCGCTTCTGAACCAATCCACACATCATTTCCAATAACGGTATCGCCAGTGGTTTGAAATGCATCAACAGCTTCTGAAAATGCAGGTTCCTCATTCATGTAGAAAAAAGGGAATGATGTCACCCAATCATGCCTATGTCCTTGATTGCCCGCCATAATAAAAGAAGCACCAGAGCCTATTGAGCAAAAGCTACCAATAATCAATTTATCAACGTCATCACGATCTGGTAAAAGATAGCGCGCACAATCATCAAATGAGTGACCGTGATAATAGCCTGAATAGTAGCTATAACGGCCAACCTTAATATTGGGATTCTTGACCTGTTCGCTGAGAGGCTCCCCTTTAAACGGGGTCTCAAAATAGTTTTTCATATAAATTTATTCCACACATTACTAGGGCGAGTTGCCGTTTCAGGGTTATTTTTGCAGCAATTTGGCTAGCTTTTATGCAAGGCAAAGTCCGTGCAGTGTAGTTATTCTACATAAACGGACGATAACGCGGCAGAAAAGCCAGCCAAATGCTGCCCGAAGTGTTCGCCTGGCAAGCCCTTGCTCTTACTTTCGGTCATAAGAGCCGCTCGTCATTTGAGTCGAATAACGACACATCATTCCTCGTTTCGCGAGCACAAACTTGCCAGAACGAACAAAATCTAATCTCGAAAAGTCAACACGCCCTAGATAAATCTGTTTCAGCGAATAACGCTAGGTAAATTTGCGTCAACATTATCAACACCTAACCCTTTTTAGAACCATCAGATCGGATATTAACTTTGCCTATTTAGGTTTGGATTTATCGCCTTTAGCAGTAAATGTGTTGCTTGATAGCGCATTCAGTTTAACTACTCAGCAATAAAAGCGGTGAGCGCCTTTGGATCGATAATATGCAGCTGCTGATCGCGTTTTTCGACAAGGCCGAGTTCAATCAGGGAGTTGAGTGCGCGGCGGTAGACGCGACTGCTGGTGCCGAAGCGTTCGGCTTCTTGCTCGACCTTGTTAAAGGCTCCGAGGGCGAGATTGTTTTGGCTGCGTTGTAGCAAATCGAGGGCGATATTGACGGCGATAGGATGCAATAAGCGGTTGGTGTAGATTGCCATTGAGTCCTGATAATCCCATGCCAACGCGGAGGCAAAAAAGAGCGCTAATTGCGGTTGCGTGATGATGCATTGCTGCAGTTTGGCCGCACAAATTACCTCGGTTTCTATTTGCTCTTCGGCCATTACAGTCCACTGGCAGGGCAGTTGGGTAAAAAACTCAATTTCGCCAAAAATATGTTGGTCACAATTTAGCTCGCCTAGTTGAAAGCGCCGACCATTATTGGCGCTGGTATACATGGCGACTTTCCCTACTGACACCACGTAGAGCTCACGCACATTTTGCCCCTGTTGCAACATGATATCTCCGGGGGCAAATTGGCGGCTGGCCGTTTGGCACTGAAATAAAGCTTGCTTAAAGAGTTCGCGCTGCTCGTTTAAGGTGTCGCCAAAGCGGCTAGAGAGTTCAGGATGTAACTGCATGTTGATGATAGTTGCGGATTACTAATGCGATTAAGGTACGCATTTCACCGCCGGATTGATACTTATTCGATCATAAAATCTGTTAATCCGTGCATACAGGCACTTTGGTAGCGGTGGATGATAGCGCACAATGCGCGTCGCCGCTGTTGTGGCGCTGCAAACGCCTGTTGGGCTGATTGGTATGAACGTGAATGATAGTGTGAGTTGAATGGGAGAGTGGCGCATTGGCTGCGCCATTAAGAGGATGACTTTGTGGTTATCTGGATGCTGTGTTTAGCGGCAATGCGGGTCACTTTAGCCTTGCTCGCCCTAATCACACAGGGCGTTGAGCGCGGCTAAAATGGCATGTCGCTCACCTTCGGCGCTTGCCTTGGACGATGCTACATAGTCATTAACGCCTGCTTTAACATCCTGCTCAAACAGCACTACGTTGGTGAGTATCGCCGCCACTTCAAGCTGGCGCAGTCGGCCGACGGTGAATAGCGCAGCGGTTTCCATATCGGCCCCGAGCACGCCTTGGCGATGCCAATAGTGGCAGAGCTCCTGTTCTTGATCGGTATAAAAACTGTCGTGGGAGCGCACTACGCCGCTATGGGCACATATATGATGCTGCGCGCAGTATGCTTGCAGTTTGCCGACCAAGCGATGATTGGCACAGGCCGGAAAACCGGGCTTTACATAGCTGGCAGAGCCGCCATCATCACGTACGGCGGCTTCGGCAATAATCACATTGCCTATGGCTATTTGCGGTTGTAGCGCACCAGCAGAGCCGATGCGGATAAGTTGCTTTACACCGCATTGATACAGTTCCTCAAGGGCAATGATCGCCGAGGGCGCGCCAATGCCAGTGCTGCAGACGGTGACTGTAGTGTCGCCATAACGGCCACGCATCAGTCGAAACTCACGGTTATCCGCCAATGATTCGACATCAGTTAGATGCGCTGCGATGCGGTTGACTCGATTGGGTTCGCCGCAGACGACGGCTTTTTCACTGACTTGATGGGGCGCGACGAGAATATGGGGTTGAATGCTCATTGTTAACCTTTATCAATTACTTAGCTTGGCGGTAGCCCCGAGCTTTATCGGGCTACCGCGAAGGGAAACTTAGATAAACAAACTGACAATTGCAGCATTCATTAAGTTTGCTAACGTTGCCGCTAGCAGTACTTTCATCCCGAGCTGGCCAATCAGCCCTGCACGTTGTGGGATCATTTTACTCAGGGCGCCACACACCATGGCCACTGAGCCGATATTGGCAAAACCACAAAGGGCAATGGTCATAATGGCATTACTACGTGCAGACAGTTCCACATTGCCCATATTGGCAAAGGCAACAAACTCATTCATGGCGATTTTTTGCCCAAGGAAAGCGCCGGCTGTGCTTGCTTCAGCCCATGGAATACCAATCAACCAAGCGACTGGTGCAAACAAGGTGCCGAGGATCATATCTACGGTTAAGCTTGGCATGCCAAACAGTTCACCAATTGCGCCCAATCCGCCGTTCAACAAGGCCATAAGGCCAATACAGGCAATAATGACTGCGCCGACGATGGCAGCGATTCCCATGCCAGCAATAGCGCCTTTGGCTATGGCATCAATAAAGCTGCTGGGCTTTTCATCATCGGGTAATTCTGGCACTTCGTTAACGGTTGGCTCGGTTTCAGGGATAAGCAACTTAGCGAACATCAACCCCGCTGGAGCTGACATAAAGCAAGCCATAATCAGATAATTAAGTGCAACGCCCATCCCCGCAAGGCCCGCTAAAATGGAGCCAGCAATCGAAGACAATCCACCGACCATGACCGCAAAAATTTGCGCGCGGGTGAGGACTCGGTGATAGGGTTTGATCAGTAACGGTGCCTCGGTTTGGCCGAGAATAATATTGCCGGCCGCATTCATTGACTCCGCCCGTGATGTGCCGAGCACTTTTTGTAAACTGCCGCCAATGATTAACACAAACCACTGCATAATGCCTAAGTAGTACAGCAAAGAGGTGAGTGCGGCAGTAAAGATGATTTGCGGTAATACCTGTAACGCCCAGACAAAACCTATGCCTTCAACGCTGAAATTAACTAAGCTGCCAAAGGCAAATTTAATCCCTTCAGTACCATAACCAAAGACTTTGCCTACGGTATTTGATACCGCTAGTAGCACATCGGCACCAATCTCGGTTGCCAGCACAAAAAAAGCGAGCGCGATAATAATGCCAAATGCACCGATAACGGCGCGCCAGCTGATCAAACGGCGGTTGTCAGAACACAACAAACCAACGCCTAAGAGCACTAAAATGCCAAGGATGGACTGGATCATACTGAGTGGTCCTTATATGAATTAACGGCTGCAATCACACGCTCAGCGTGGGCCTTTGCAAGGGAAAGGGTGTTGGATTTGTTGCCACCTTCGGCAGCAGTGGAGTTCATCTCAAAGCTAATAATGGTATCGATAATCTCGACAGCGGCTGCGCGAAATGGGTGTTCGTAAGCTTGCTTGTATGCGTTAAAGGGTAAAAAATTAAAGCCTGTCTCGCTGTAGGAGTCCTCGGTCGCCCCCGCTGTGATAGAAAACAGGACAGGTTTACCTTGGAGCTGACTACCATTGGGGCCAAAGGCAAAACCATAGGTAAATACCTCATCAATCCAATGTTTGAGCACGGCGGGGTAGGTGCTCCAATAGAGTGGGAATTGCACAACAATCACATCGGCATCAAGCAACTGTTGCTGCTCCGTGGCAATATCCCCATCAAACTGAGCCACAGAATTGATACGCCAGCCTAGTTGCTCAGCCTCAAGGGCAAGTATGCTGGCATTGGCCACAGACTGGGTTAAGTTTGGGTGCCCGTTTAGCACGAGTATGTTCATTTGCTAGCTCCTGAGAGAAAACGGCGCCACCTTGCAGCCAAAACCAGAGGCTCAAGCACCGAGTTACGAAGTCATGGCGTGGATTATAGGGAGGGAAGAGCGAATGCCAGAGGACATTTGTCTCCTAGCACCTGATGCAGTTCATACTATTGTGATAATTTGATTAACACATCGATGTAAAGATGAATGAAGTGATAAATGCCGCCCTTTTCCAATGAAATTAAAACAATTTATTTAATTCACCATTAACGCATAGCAAGGCCAGCGTGAGCGAATATCAATACTATAAATTCGAGCGTCTGGATGGCTACTTAGATGCTAAGGCGCACCAAGCACTCAGAACCTATCAAGCCGTGCAGACATCACAACTACGTCCTTTCAGGTGTATTACTCCTACAGTGACTTAAAGGCGGAACCTTT
>NZ_JACSDI010000033.1 GCF_022410515.1 Shewanella cutis
CGACTGAGCTAACGACCCACATACAGGTATTTTGCGCCCCGAACGACCTCGCCGTTCCGAGGGCGCCTATAATACCTTTTTCATTTCCCCATGCAAGCGTAAATTCCCAATTTTTTGTCGTTTGCATGAAAAACAGACTAAGAGTATGTTTTTTAGTTAATTACGCTTTAATTGCAGCCAATTGTTGTTGAGCAATGCGCGCTGCGGCGCTGTTGGCGTAGTCTTTTACTACTTGTTGGTAATATTGAGTCGCCCCAGCTTTATCGCCCGTTTTCTCTGCGATCATGCCAAGCTTAACTAAACTGTCGCCACGTTTATTGGAATCACTAAAACGGGTCACGACCGTATTGAATACTTGCTTAGCTTCAGCAAACTCACTCTTATTAAACAACAACTGTCCTAACCAATAGTTTGCATTGGCAGCATAGACTGAGTCTGGGTACTGTTTAATGAAAGCACGAAAGGCAGGAATAGCATCATCATACTTGCGCTCTTTGAGCACTAAGTTAACCGCACTTTCGTAGCTGGCCGTTTCACTTAAGCTACTTGCGGCCGCATTAGCGGTTGCTGCAGCAGCGGCTGGCGTTGCAGGGACAGAAGCGGCTGGTGTGGCAGTCGCTTTAGAGGATAAATTAGCGATTTCATCGTAAAGCTGACGCTGACGTTGCTGCATCTGCTCTATTTGATAATTCTGTTGTTCAGTCAAACCACGTAAGTCGAGAACTTCTTGCTGCAAAGTATCCAGACGGCGCTGCATATCAATTTCGCTTTGTTGTCTCGATTTTACAATGCGCTCTAAACGAGCGAGTCTGTCATCACCTGAACCACCAGCAAGGTCTTCAACAGGAGCAGGAGCTGCAACTGCAGCCCCTGCGCCGAAGAACATTGCCGTAATTAAGACGGCACGTTTCATCTCGTTACTCTCCGTAATTCAATCTTAGTAAACTAAAACTGCACGACGGTTTTTAGCAAAACCTTCATCGGTACGAGTAAAGTCAAGTGGCTTCTCTTCGCCGTAACTGACGATGCTCATTTGGCTTGGTTGTACACCCATACCTTGTAAGTATTTAGCAACAGCTTTAGCACGACGCTCGCCTAGCGCGATGTTGTATTCTGGTGTACCGCGCTCGTCGGCATGACCTTCAATCAATACTCGTACACTTGGGTGCTCAACTAAGTAAGTACCGTGAGCTTCGAGTACAGCTGCATATTCAGTTTGAACTTCACTGCGGTCGAAATCGAAGTAAATGATATGCTCTTTTCTCAACTGCTCGAGTTCCTGACGTTGTTGCTCTTCAGGTGACAACATTCCACCAATACCGCCTGTTTGAACACCACCATTGAGTTCACTACCAGAACCGCTAGTAGAGCCCATAGCATCAGTTTCTGATTCAGAAGTTGAGCTACACGCACTAATAGCCATAATTGGAAGTGCTACCAACATAGCTTTTAACAACTTGTTCAGATCCATTACTTGTTCCTTATAAAATTAAATGTTAATAAATCAAACTAATACATTAGAGAAACGGAGACCAAGAAGGTGATTTCACCTCGCCCTGACCTGCCGGTAATCTCGCTTTAAAGCGTCCGTCCGTAGAGACAGCAGCTAAAACTTGTTTGCCTTGATGCGTGGTGCCATAAATCACCATAGTACCATTGGGGGCCACACTTGGAGATTCATCCAAACGCGTCGATGTCAACACCTGCATAAAGCGCGTACTTAAATCCATACGTGCAATATTAAATTTACCATTTGTGCGGTTAACAAAAATCATGCTGCGACCATCAGGGGTAATAGAACCACCTAAATTCCATTCACCTTCAAAGGTTTCACGGGTCACTTTGCCTGAATTTAAATCTACACGATATATCTGTGGTCTACCACCACGCTCGGAGGTAAACAACAGTGACTTACCATCGGGGTACCATGAAGGCTCAGTATCGATGGAATAGTGGTTGGTAATTCGTTTAATTGCCTTAGTGGCAATATCAATGACGTAAATTTCCGGTTGACCATCTTTAGAGAGAGTCACGGCCAGTGATTTACCGTCGGGTGAAAAAGAAGGCGCACCGTTAATGCCAGGGAAACTACTCACCTTAGTACGGACTTGGGTATAAAGATCCTGAACAAAAATTTCAGCCTTTTTATTTTCAAAACTCACATACGCTAAACGACGACCATCGGGTGACCAAGCAGGTGACATTAAAGGCTCTGGAGAGCGCAGCAACATTTGCTCGTTGTAACCGTCATAGTCAGCGATCATCAGTGAATAAGCCGCTTTCTGACTATGATTCACCACCACGTAGGAAATACGGGTCAAGAAGGCACCACGAATACCCGTCAACTTCTCATAGACGATATCGCTGATCCTATGACCATATTGACGAAACTGCGTCGCAGAAATCACGGTCTGACGACTATCCATCAACAATTCCGTTGGATTTGCGGAGCCCTTTAGGGCTTGGTTTTGCGCTTTAACCAGATCGATAAGCTCAAAGCTCACCAGAAACTGATCCGCACCATAAGGTTTGACTGAACCAACTACCAAAGCTTCAGCACTCACGTTAGTCCAAGCATTTGCATCAAACTGCGCTAATGCGCCAATACCTCGTTGCGGTAAACCTAATTCATCTAAGGGTTTAAACGTACCGCTGCGCACTAAGTCAGACATCACCACATCGGCAATCGCCTGTGGTGGTGCGCCAGTGCCTTGCCATTGAAATGGCATCACTGCAATTGGACGGGCCGCATCCACACCTTCAGTGATCACAATATCCAGTGCCGCTTTTGCCGGCATAGTGCAAAGCAGAACTGCCATTGCTAACCATTTTGCCAAAATTTTCATGGGACTCCTTTAATTAAACGTTGGTTCAACGATTAAGTTAATTTCTTTCATCAAGTTATAAACCGCAGGATCCGGAGACACGGGTAACTTGCCTGCTTTTAAAATTGCCGCTTTGGTTGCTCGACACACATTAGGATCACCGCCCTGAGTTTGGCTGCTGATCACAAAACCATCATTGGCTAAACGCACTGAAACGGTACACGTTTTACCACGCATCGACTCATCGACCACGAGGTTACGTTGAATCGTTGATTTAATCATCGCGGTATATTTACCCACTTCTGTCTGCATTTGCTTATTCATGGTTTGCGATAACGCAGCCTGCTCTGCGGCTAATGCATCGGCCATTTCCTGCTCCTGCTGAGCAAGTGCTTTAGCTTCAGCATCTGCTTTTGCTTTAGCCTCGGCTTTTGCCTTAGCTTCAGCTTTTGCTTTCGCCTCTGCCTCAGCCTTGGCTTTATCAGCTTTGGCTTTAGCATCTGCCTCTGCTTTCGCCTTGGCTTCTGCTTCCTTCTGCTTACGGTCAGCCTCGGCCTTTGCAACAGCAGCTTCTTCTACTTTGCGCTTTTCCGCCGCTTTTTGGGCAGCGTCTTCAGCAAGCTTACGCTCTTGCTCTTTCAGCTTGCGATCGGCTTCGGCTTTTTGCGCTTTTTCCTTTTCCTGTTGCTGTTTTAATTGAGCGGCTTTTGCAGCTTCATTGGCCTTTTGGGTCTCAATTTCCTGCTGTTTACGCTCTTCGGCTAGCTGTTTAAGCTGAGCTTGTTCACGCTCGCGAGCCTGCTTCGCTTCCTGTGCTTTGCGTTCAAGTTCGGCTTGGCGCTCACGCTCACGACGCTCGGTATCGCGCTTTTCCTGCTTAAGCTTTTCAACTTGATTAGCCACTTGTTGCTGATCAACCATAACAGCTTTTACTGCAGGGGCGCTAACTTGTTGCACAGGTTCAGGTTTATGGGTGAAATCTATGCCAATGGCCAGAATAATTATCACGCCAATATGAATACCTGCTGAAATTGACAGAGGTAATGCAACATTTGAATTATCCGCCACCTATTTCTCCTTGGGTGAATCCGTCATCAAACCGACTGAGGGAACGCCTGCCTGTTGCAAGGTCACCATCAATTGAATCACGTTATCGTAAGGAATATTTCTATCGGCTTTCACGACCACTGGGCGCTGAGGTTCAGTCACCATAATAGCCGCCACGGCAGTCGCTAACTCTTCCAATTCCATCTCTTCGTTATTGGAGCCACCTTGATTGAGGAAATAAGCACCATCTGCATCAATAGACGCCACGACCGGTGGCTTACTGTCTGCAGGTAACACTTCGGCCGCCCCTTGGGGCAGCTCCACTTTAACCCCTTGTGTCACTATCGGTGCTGTTACCATAAAAATGATCAGTAGCACGAGCATGACGTCGATATAGGGTACCACGTTGATTTCAGCAACGGGGCGACGACGTTTACGCTGATAACCGACTTGCATTATGCCCCTTCCTTCTCACTATATGCTTGGCGGTGCAGGATGCTAGAAAACTCTTCCATAAAGTTAGCGTAGGCAATTTCTAGCTTTTCAACTTGTGTCGCAAAACGGTTATAGGCAATAACAGCTGGAATTGCCGCAAACAGACCCATTGCCGTTGCGATCAGAGCTTCTGCAATACCAGGAGCCACCATAGCTAGGGTTGCGTTTTCCATCGAACCAATTGCGATAAATGAATTCATAATCCCCCATACCGTACCAAACAAACCGATATAAGGACTAGTTGAACCAATGGTTGCCAATAACGGTAAGTTGGCTTCTAACTTTTCTAATTCACGGGATAAAGTCACGCGCATCGCCCGCGATGTACCATCCATCACCGCATCAGGTACTTTGCTATTTAATTTATTCAGGCGTGAATATTCTTTAAAACCCGTTACAAATAATGACTCTAAGCCCGTATTATCTGGGCGCGCCGATAATTCTTTATACAGGCGGTTTAAGTCGACGCCTGACCAAAATTTATCCTCAAACTTTGCCGATTTATTTTTTGCACCTGTCAATAAGCTACGGCGTTGCAAAATCACCGTCCAAGACATAATCGACAATCCAAGTAAAGTGAACATAACAAATTTCACTAATAAACTGGCTTGTAAAAATAACCCGATAAACGACATATCAGCTTGCACTGTCAAACTCCTGCACAATATTTAAGGGAATTGCTCGGGGACGCATACGTGATAACGCAACACAGGCCACCAGCACTGTGCCCTCACAATAACAGTCACCCAGATGATCAACCAGACGTTGATGAAATACCAACGAGGCCTTTTTCAACTCTATGACCTTAGTTTCCACAATAAGGTTCTGTTCAAAACGTGCGGCTTTTTTAAAATCAAGTTCCGCTCGCTTGACCACAAACGCCGTATCATCAGCTAACAGTGCAGTCTGACTTACGCCTAAGGCTTTTAACCACTCGGTACGTGCCCGCTCAAAAAAATTGAGATAGTTCGAATGATAGACAACGCCGCCAGCGTCAGTATCTTCGTAATAGACTGAAATGGGCCAATTAAACGTCATTTGAAATCAGCAAATTTTGGTTGAAAAATTGACGCTACTATACCTAGGGAAACAACACTTGTGAATGACCCAACGAAGATATAGATAGGGTTAGCGCGGGTTTGAACACAATTGAGGGATTTGTAAATGACAATGGGGTCAAACGACCCCATTAAATTAACATAGTTAGCTATTTTGCGAGCGTTTGCGGTAATGTGAGACCGAAGCTTTGCCACAGGAAGCTGTAAATATCGGCAAACTCGTCAATCTTCATCGACGTTGGTTTACCTGCGCCGTGACCTGCATTGGACTCAATACGCATAATCACAGGTTTATCACCCTGCTGCTTTTCTTGCAGCATGGCGGCAAACTTAAAGCTATGTAATGGTACCACACGGTCATCATGGTCAGCAGTCATCACCATTGTAGCAGGATAAGCCTGCGCTTTGACGTTATGGTAAGGCGAATAAGCTAATAATGCGGGGAATTGCTCTGCATTGTCAGCATTGCCATACTCACTGGTCCAAGCCCAACCAATAGTAAACTTGTGGAAACGTAGCATATCGAGCACGCCAACTGCGGGTAATACTGCAGCAAACAGTTCAGGCCGTTGCGTGAGCGCGGCACCCATCAACAAACCGCCATTACTGCGGCCATAGGCACCTAACTTGGTGCTATTGGTGTATTTTTCGTTGATAAGGTATTCGGCCGCGGCAAAATAGTCATCAAACACATTTTGCTTTTTATCGAACATGCCTGCCTGATGCCAGCTTTCACCGTAGTCCGCGCCACCACGTAGACTTGGTACGGCGTAAATACCGCCCATATCTAACCAAGCAATGTTGGCAGGGCTAAAACGCGGCGTCATCGAAATAGCAAAACCACCGTAGGCATAAAGCAAGGTTGGATTTTGGCCATCCCTGACTAAACCTTTTTTATAGGACAGCATCATCGGGACACGGGTACCGTCTTTGCTGGTGTAGAACACTTGCTCAGATACATAGTTATCGGGATTAAATGACACCTGTGGTTTAGCCACAACGGTCGACTCAGCGGTTTTAAAATCAAACTTATAGGTGGTTTCAGGTTGAATATAGCTGTTAAAGACATAGTAAAAATAGTCTTTACTCGCTTTACCAAAAGGACCAGCCACATTGCCCTTACCCGGTAAAGTCACTTCTTGCCGCTTTTGGCCGCCCATACTGAAAATCGATAATTGCCCCAATACATCGTGTAAATAACTCACGACCAAATGGTCATTGATAATGGCGACTTTATTAATGGGATCTTTCGATTCAGGAATAATGGTTTGCCATTGGGATTTTTCACTATTGCGCGTATCGATCGCAATCACTTTACCATTTGGCGCATCTAAATCGGTTTTAAAATAAAATACCGAACCGTCATTGCCTAAAAACTCATACTCTGCTTCAAGCTTGAGGATTAATTCAACCACTTGGGCTTTAGGCTCATATAGCGATTTATAGAAGAAACGATTACGTTTGTCCGTGCCTTGCGAAATCGACAGCAGTAAATATTCGCCCTTCTCAGACACATCAATGCCGAATCCCCAATCTTTGTTTTGGGGGCGCTCGTAAATCAATAAATCTTGGTGCTGATCGGTACCTAATTTATGGTAGTAAACTTTTTGATTGAAGTTCACATCAGCCAGTAAATCACCACCCGCAGGCGCATCATAACGAGCATAGAAAACACCCTGGTTTTCCTTGTCCCACACTGCACTTGAGAACTTAATCCAGCTCAGTTCATCGTTGAGCTTTTTACCCGTGGCAATATCAATAAACTGCCATTGCTGCCAGTCAGAGCCCGACTTAGACACGCCATAAGCTAAAATTTTGCCGTCATTACTCACCGATACGCCAGACAATGCGACAGTGCCGTCGGCGGAAAAACTATTGGGATCGAGCACGGCTTTCTCAACCCCATCTTTACCTTTTACATAGAGTACAGATTGCGCTTGTAAGCCATCATTACGGTAATAAAATTGGTTATCGCCATTCTCGAAGGGAGCTGAGATTTTCTCGTAGTTCCACAGCTCAGTGATACGATCAACTACGGCTTGTTTATTGGGGATCTTCGCTAAGTAAGTCTGACCAAAGGCCTGTTGTTCTTTGACCCAGCTTTCTGTTTCTGGGGTATTTTCTTCAAGATGACGGTAAGGATCCGCCACGGCAACACCATGAATGGTTTCAACTAAGGCGTCTTTTTTCGTCTCAGGGTAAACCAATTTGTTTGCGCTGATCTGCTGTGCAGCAGCATCTTCTGGGGTATTCCCACTCTGGCAGGCGGCCAACGCCATACCCAATGTGGCCACTAATAAACCTTGCTGAGCAAGGCGAAATCTTAATGCCATCTTATTATCGTCCTTTTGGTGATTTCCGGCTTAACGCTATTTTGCAGCAAGTACTATACAAGCAAAAAATTTCATGGCAATGCTGTTGCTAAAGATGAAGCTATCTAGGGCTTGAGTAAAATTTAACAAACCGTTAGCAACAATAAGCTTATTGAAGTGTATTTTTATGCATTAATTATGACTGAGAAGTTATTAATCAAGCTAAATAGTGACTTAAGTGAGGCAGATCACTTAATCAATCATTAGTTTAGCTAATGTATCAAGGCAATTTTTCTCGTTTGCTTGCCCAGTGGCTACACACTAAAATGTGCTTGTTTTCAGGAGATATCCGCCAGCGGATATTGAAAACAAAGAACTTTTATGCTGATGTGTACCCAACACGTCAGTTCATCCTTGGTTCTTATGCTTGACTTCCTTCCTTCAATTTGTTGATTGCAAATGCATTATTTTGCGGCCCGCTTAGTTTAAGTGGGCTTTTTTTTACTCCAATTCAAACATCAAGCTAACACTTAACAGCTTTCAGCATTTTTTGTTACACAAAAATCCCTGTAGCGCCTCGATAAACTGCGCCTATCCGAGGTTTTGCCATCAGACCTACAAAGTAGCATCGCAGGTAAACGCTAATACAAACTGCATCAATAAACGACAATGCCAAGTCAAAAGACTTGGCATTGTTAAAATTCAGGCTTGATTTAGAGCGGTTTGCTAATTCGGACAACAACCCTGCGGTTTAGCGCCCTTTCCTCAATATCTTCATTTGAAGCCACATGGCGTCGCTCGCCGTGACCTACAGTCACAATCCTATCTTGAGGAATGCCACTGGACACAAAGAAATCTTTTACCGATTCAGCACGCTTATCCGACACTTTCTGGTTAACTGAACGGCCACCATAACTGTCGGTATAGGCATCGACTAACACCAGTTCGACCTCTGGATCGTAGGACAGATATTCTTGTATCCGTGAAAGCTGTTGCTGTGAGAAGCGAGTTAAGTCTGTTCCACCTTCATCATAATTAAGCACAGTAAACGCAATATCTTCAAAACTATAAGGTAATAAATGGGATAAACAGGCCTTAAACTCGGCATATTTTCGACCAAAATTGGCCGATGAAAGCCCTACTGCAATTTTAGTAGACTCATCGTACCAATCTGCATAGTAAAAAGTAGGCTCCATACCGCGACTTAACTCGCTTAGCATTGACCAAGCTGCGCGCTTAGGCACTTCACCATTAAAATACTTTTGGTAACGTAACGAGGTGATTTCTTTAGATACCACGCCTGGTCGCCATTTCGGTGCTCTGCTCATCAGTTTTGCCTGGGTTACTTGATCAGGTTTTACCCACATATCCAAAGTGAAGTTGAGATTTAATTGCTTACCCGCTTCACTGGTAAAAATTGCTTTACCATAGGATGGAATATCATGCTCAAGACGACAAACGATGGGACTGTTTTGACTGACTCGCCATTGGGACTCACCCAACGAGGCCACATAGTGACGCAACTCTGCCATTGCAGTTGCTGGAACGCATAAAATTGATACTAATATCAGTTTTCGCCACATAGCCCTTACTCGTGTTTATCTGGTTACGAGGTTTTATCGGCAAACTTTTTAGTTCCTTTAGCTCATAAAACCAGCAATCAAACATGACACATCCTAGTACATTTAGCATAATAGCGCCCTGTGATTTTTCTTGGGTACTTTAATGAGCAATATTTGCGACGCAAACAAATTGAAACACCGATTTCGAGGCTACTTTCCAGTAGTGATAGATGTCGAAACGGCGGGCTTCAACTCTCAAACCGATGCGTTGCTGGAAATAGCCGTCACGCTGCTGAAAATGGATGATGAAGGCTTACTCGGAATTGATAAAACCCTGCATTTTCATATAGAACCCTTTGAGGGTGCAAACCTAGAACCCGAAGCGCTGGCATTTAATGGCATTGATCCGACAAATCCGCTACGGGGTGCAGTCAACGAAAAAGACGCTTTTTTAGAGATATTTAAAGCCGTTAAAAAAGCCCAAAAAGCATCCGATTGTCACCGCAGCATTATTGTGGCACACAATGCCGCCTTCGATCATGGCTTTGTCAGTAAAGCTATCGAACGCTGCGACTTAAAGCGATCACCCTTCCATCCGTTTGCGACTTTTGATACCGCAACTTTGGCCGGATTAGCGATTGGTCATACAGTACTGGCCAAAGCGTGCATAATGGCGGGCATTCCCTTTGATAATAAAGAAGCCCATTCTGCACTCTATGATACTGAGCGCACCGCAGAACTCTTTTGTTATATCGTCAACCGTTGGAAAACCTTAGGGGGCTGGCCATTATTAGCCGCCAGCGAATCTGAAGATATGGATAGCGAAGAATAGCTTTGCAAAAAATCGCCTAAAACAAGAAAGCTGCCATTGGCAGCTTTCTTTTTATCAAAAGGTTCGCAAATTACAGAGAGCTTGCGTTTTCAGCAAGGTAAGCCGCCACACCAGCAGTGCTTGCGTTCATACCTTTGTCGCCTTTTTCCCAACCAGCAGGACAAACATCACCGTGCTCTTCGTGGAATTGCAGTGCGTCGATCATACGCAGCATTTCGTCAACGTTACGGCCTAATGGCAGATCGTTAACCACTTGGTGACGCACCATACCTTCTTTGTCGATCAGGAATGAACCACGGAACGCCACCCCAGCTTCTGGATGCTCAACATCGTATGCTTTACAAATGTCGTGTTTAACGTCAGCCACTAAAGTGTATTTCACTTGGCCAATACCACCCTTTTCAACTGGGGTGTTACGCCATGCATTGTGAGTGAATTGAGAATCGATAGACACACCGATCACTTCAACACCACGCTTAGTGAACTCTTCCATGCGGTGATCGAACGCGATCAACTCTGATGGACAAACGAAAGTGAAGTCAAGTGGATAGAAAAATACAACCGCTGGCTTGCCTTTGATGGCTGCAGTTAAGTTAAAGCTATCGACGATTTCGCCAGAACCTAATACAGCTGCAGCAGTAAAATCAGGAGCCGGACGGCCTACTAATACGCTCATTTTATATCTCCATCTATGAGTTGAACTAACTATAAAGTAAAACAACTCCCAATCACGCTTGCGCAAATTTACGCGAGTGCTTTTGAGAGCGCTTACCAATCAAATCTTTAGGCATTATAAGTCGTGTGCTCTGCCTTACAACCTATTTAAGACCAATATCACATTTTTCAAGGGCATTTTGACATTACTGCTTAAGGATAGAGCAATCTTTGCCACAGATAGGCGTTGTAAGCCACATTCGTCTAACAGCAAAAACCCACCCAATTCACATTCTCAGATATTTTTCAGATTAAGGCTCGGTAAACTGGACAGACATAGCATTTGCAGTCAAAAATAACCCTTTTGGTTTACAGAATTAAGAATTTGTCTATGAATGCAGTCGTTATTGCTGTGTGTTTGATGTTAGCCCTCAGTTTAGCAAGGGTGAATGTAGTTGTTGCGCTCACTATCAGTGCCCTGGTTGCAGGTTTAGTCGGGGGAATGGATCTGCATCAAACGATTGATGCCTTCAATACGGGACTAGGTGGCGGCGCACAAATCGCCCTAAGTTACGCCTTACTCGGAGCCTTCGCCGTGGCATTATCCCACTCAGGCTTAACAACGCTGATTTCAAACACGATCATTAAAAGCTTTGGCCAAGAGCCCAATGCAACAAACACCAATTGGGTGCGCTGGTTGCTATTGTTATCACTGCTAGCAATGTCGATGGCATCGCAAAATATCCTGCCAATCCATATCGCCTTCATTCCGATTTTAGTGCCACCACTTTTGCATGTGATGACCAAACTGAATATCGACCGCCGCTTGGTTGCCTGTGTGCTGACCTTTGGTCTTGTCACTACTTATATGATTTTACCCGTGGGTTTTGGTGGAATTTTCTTAAATGATATTTTGCTCTCAAACCTCACCAGTAATGGCTTAGTCGCTGTGCGTGACCAAATTCCCCCTGCCATGTTGATCCCCGCTGCAGGCATGCTGGTCGGTTTATTGCTCGCTGTTTTTGTCAGTTATCGCAAACCACGGGTATATGATGAAACTAAAGTGCTCAGTGCCGATCCAGAAGAGACCCTCAATAAGCGCAATATTGTTATTGCGGCATTAGCAATCCTTGCCACCTTGTTTGTGCAGCTAGAGACAGATTCAATGATCTTCGGCGCCTTAGTCGGCTTTATGATCTTTAGTTTCTCAGGCGCTCTAAAACACGTAGCCGACCAAGATATCTTTACTCAGGGCGTGCGCATGATGGCCAACATCGGTTTTATCATGATCTCGGCCGCGGGTTTTGCCGCGGTCGTGAAAGAAACCGGTGAAGTCGGTACGCTGGTTTCATCATTAAGCTCGTTTATTGGCGACAATAAAGCCCTCGCCGCCTTTTTGATGTTAGTCGTGGGACTCTTAATCACGATGGGAATTGGGTCTTCGTTTTCAACCATTCCGATTATCGCGACCATTTATGTGCCTTTGGCGCTAAGCTTTGGGTTTTCAGTGCCCGCAACCATCGCGCTAGTAGGCACGGCTGCAGCTTTGGGAGATGCAGGCTCTCCAGCGTCAGACTCGACACTTGGCCCAACATCCGGCTTAAATGCCGATGGCCAACACGATCATATCCGCGATAGCGTGATCCCGACCTTTATTCACTACAATATTCCCTTGTTAGTATTTGGTTGGATTGCAGCCATGGTGCTCTAAAGCATTAAGATTTAAGTAAAAGCGTGGTAAAGCCACGCTTTTTTATGGTTGGATTTTATTGATTTCATTTTTGCATTTTACCGCAGGGCATTATCGCCAGCATGACCTCTTTTTTGTGCCTTATCCGCATAGAGCGCTTGGTCTGCAGCCTGTAATACCGCATCAAAGGATGAGTAGTCTGTTGAATCCGCGACACCACAAGATACAGTCAACATGTTTAAAAAATGTCGCTGTGCAATATTATCCTTTAATTTATCAGCTAGTTGTAATGCTTTAGCAACAGGACAGTTGGCTAAAATCACTACAAACTCATCGCCTCCCGTGCGGATAAGTATGTCGCTTTCTCGAAACACGGCTCGCATAGCTTCGACAATTTGCATAATCGCCATGTCACCCAGTTTATGGCCATAACTATCGTTAATGGTTTTGATCTTATCGCCATCAATACAAATCACCGCATACTGCGAAGCTATAACAGCCTTAAAAATCAGCGTTTCATAGACTTTTTTATTGTAAATTTTGGTTGCTGGGTCTAACAGCATAGCCTCCCTAAAGCGCTGACGTTCAACTCGCAACTGTTTAATATTATTAATTTTTATTTGATAAATAATGATCGTTGCGCTGATTAACAACCATAGAGGAAAATACAATACAATAAAACGTAGCACACTGATTTTATAGGTTAAAAAACTCAGGTTATCTAAATGATCACTCATAGCGTAAAACAAAAAATCCGGCGTGATCCGCGCCCAAATACTATCTCCAGTAATCACAATCTCTGTGCCATAAGCAGAGGGTTGGATTTCAAATACTTTTCCTTGCATAAAATCCGATGCCATGAATGATGTATCGGCAATCACATCCCCCAAAAGGTGTTCAGGCTCATGGGAGGATGAAATGGGTGCGGCCATCGATAAAACAATATCTCCAGTAAATTCATCTAGATAAGGCGCAGATAACACAATATCATCCGCTAAAGATTCAACCGATGCATCCTTGCTGCAATATTTCAGGATCTGACAAAACTCATTTGCAGAATTTTGTTTATTCATTAAACGGCTTTTCACCTCTTCAGGAAAAGGTGTCGTAACATAAATTGCATTGCTTTTGTAAAGACCAATATAAATAAACGCGTCTCTAACTGGAATTTTCTTGCTCGAATACAGGTAGTCAAAATAACGAATAATCTGCTCTTCTTCCGGCAGCAAGGTGCCTCCGAGTGGCAGTAATAAGCGTGATGGGTCAAGCTTAAAGGGGGCGAGTAGGGTACTGTCAAAATCAATAATATCATGTAGGGACAATGCCTTACCCAGCAATTCAACATAGCTTGGCACCACATGCTTTGCCCGCACAAAATTTGTAAATGCCCTATGTTCCTTATCAATTTTCAAGGGCAAAAGGATGAGTAACAGTAAAATAAATACCAAGGTTGCCAATAAACAGGCTTGACGAACACAAGACCAACTGAGTTTTGAGCCCATTAGTATCCCCGATGGTTACCATAGTTAAACTCGATTTACTGTAACCTACTGCGCACTGACGACGCCTTATGTTGTAATAAATCTTATTGTTAACTTTAGAACGTGTCGGCAAAAATGGTATTGCCCAAAAACAAAAAGGGAGCCTAAGCCCCCTTATCACATCGAGATAGCATTTAAGCCATCAGAACATTATTTAGTCCCAAAAATCTTATCGCCAGCATCACCCAAACCAGGCAGAATGTAGCCCTTCTCGTTCAAGCATCTATCAATTGCTGCAGTATAAAGCTCCACATCAGGATGGGCCGCTTCAAGCGCCTTTATACCTTCTGGTGCTGCCACAAGTACCAAAGCTTTAATTGACGTACATCCGCGTTTTTTGAGTAAGTCGATGGTCGCAATCATTGAGCCGCCCGTCGCGAGCATGGGGTCAACGATAAGTGCGATACGCTCGTTCATGTCGCTAGCAAGCTTCTCAAAGTAAGGCACTGGCTCTAAGGTTTCTTCGTCGCGATAGATACCCACAACCGAAATACGCGCACTTGGAATATGCTCAAGTACACCATCCATCATGCCTAAGCCCGCACGCAGAATGGGCACTACTGTGACTTTTTTACCCTTGATCTGATCCACATCAACCGGACCATTCCAGCCTTCAATCGTAACAGTTTCGGTTTCGAAATCTGCGGTAGCTTCATAGGTTAACAAGCTGCCCACTTCGGCGGCTAGCTCACGGAAACGTTTAGTGCTAATGTCACCTTCACGCATTAGGCCGATTTTGTGACGCACTAACGGGTGTTTAACCTCGACAACTTTCATTTTTCTCTCCTACTATTGTTCGCGAATTATCTTAGGCAAATTTTTCAGATTCTAGATGATTTGTTTATTCGGTAAAACATAAAGTTTTGCCATTCGAGCTAATCGTGAGCAATATCCCAAGAAAGGTTACCTATCGCTTAAGATACGCCCACTAACGCACTATTTTATGACCAATCACAGGATAGAAAATGTGAAATATCCCCCTGTGAAGCTAAAAAAACTCCCTAGATACTGATAAATCCAAATCATGACTTTCGACCCCTAGCACAAGCTGATAGAATACCGCCGCATAAAAATCCAATAACGATGTACCCGAGAGGATCCTCCGTGAGCACTCCTACCCCACTGAGCTATAAAGACGCTGGCGTTGATATTGATGCTGGTAATGCACTGGTAAATAACATTAAAGCGGCTGTTAAACGTACCCGTCGTCCAGAGGTAATGGGCAACTTAGGTGGTTTTGGCGCACTGTGTGAATTACCGACTAAATACAAACAACCTGTTTTAGTGTCAGGCACCGATGGTGTTGGTACTAAATTGCGTTTAGCTATCGATTACAAAAAACACGACACAGTCGGTATCGATTTAGTGGCGATGTGTGTGAACGACTTAATCGTTCAAGGCGCTGAGCCGTTGTTTTTCCTCGATTACTACGCAACAGGCAAGCTCGATGTTGAAACAGCAACTTCTGTTGTTAATGGCATCGGCGAAGGTTGTTTTCAATCTGGTTGTGCATTAATCGGCGGTGAAACCGCTGAAATGCCAGGCATGTATGAAGGCGAAGATTATGACCTCGCAGGTTTCTGTGTGGGTGTGGTTGAAAAGGCCGACATTATTGATGGGAGTAAAGTCGCTGCAGGTGATGCATTGATCGCCTTAGCCTCAAGCGGTCCACATTCAAATGGCTATTCATTAATCCGTAAAGTATTAGAAGTCAGCCAAGCGGACCCTCAACAGGATCTCAATGGCAAGCCATTGATCCAACATCTGTTAGAACCAACCAAAATTTACGTTAAATCATTGCTGAAGCTGATTGAAGCATCAGATGTGCACGCCATGGCGCACATCACTGGCGGCGGTTTCTGGGAAAACATCCCCCGCGTACTGCCTGAAAACTGCAAAGCCGTTATCCAAGGTGATTCATGGCAATGGCCTGCTGTTTTCAGTTGGTTAATGGAAAATGGCAACATTGCAGAATATGAAATGTACCGCACCTTTAACTGCGGTGTCGGCATGATCGTTGCGTTGCCAGCTGATAAAGTCGATGCCGCCCTTGCACTGCTTGCAGCCGAAGGCGAACAAGCTTGGCTTATCGGTGCAATCGCCGCACGTGAAGGCAATGAAGAGCAAGTGGAGATCCTGTAATGCCCCAAAGCTGTCGTGTAGTTGTATTAATTTCCGGAAATGGCAGTAATCTGCAAGCGGTTATCGACGGTTGTGACGATAACTTGCAGGCCGAAGTTGTCGGAGTGATCAGTAATAATCCCGATGCCTACGGCCTAGTTCGCGCCCATCATAGTGAAATTGATACCAGCTGCGTGATTGCTCGCCCAGGTGAATCTCGCTCTGATTACGATGCACGTTTACTGGCAGCGATTGAACAATACCAACCCGATCTTATTGTGTTGGCCGGATTTATGCGCATTCTAACCAATGATTTCGTAAATCATTATTTAGGTCGTATGATCAATATCCATCCTTCATTGCTGCCCAAATTTACCGGATTAAACACCCACCAACGCGCCATTGATGCCAAAGAAACAGAACATGGCGCAAGCGTGCATTTTGTCACACCAGAGCTAGATGCTGGCCCGGTAGTTTTACAGGCAAAAGTGCCCGTTTATGAAGGCGATACAGCAGAGATGCTCGCCGCCCGTGTCCACGAGCAAGAGCACGCCATTTACCCCCTCGTGGTGAAATGGTTCAGCCATCAACGTCTCAACATGCAAGATGGTCAAGCCTATCTTGATGGCACGCTTATCGGACCTAGCGGCTACGCTCCCGATTAATTTCTGAATATTTGAAAAAGAGACCTTTAAGGTCTCTTTTTTTTCGCAATGACACCACAAAACCATTGTTTTATGAACAAATGTGGCATTAGATAAGCTAACGAAAAGTGATTTTGTTCGGCATACAAGAGATTATTAGATGAAAAATATTATCTGCGATATCGATGGTGTACTACTGCACGACAATAAACTGATCCCCGGCAGCGATAAATTTATTCAGCGCATTCTCGAGCAAGGCAATCCCCTTGTTATTCTCACCAACTATCCGGTACAAACGGGCAAAGATCTGCAAAATCGCCTTAGCGCCGCAGGAATCGACGTGCCCGAAGAATGTTTTTACACCTCGGCCATGGCCACCGCTGACTTTTTAAAGCACCAAGAAGGCAGCAAAGCCTTTGTGATTGGTGAAGGCGCCCTCACCCATGAACTCTATAAAGCCGGTTTTACCATTACCGACATTAACCCGGACTTCGTGATTGTCGGTGAAACCCGCTCCTATAACTGGGATATGATCCATAAAGCAGCAGGATTTGTTGCCCGTGGCGCCCGTTTTATCGCCACTAATCCCGACACCCACGGCCCCGCTTACAGTCCGGCCTGCGGCGCGCTGTGCTCCCCCATTGAACGAATTACTGGCAAAAAACCCTTCTACGTTGGCAAGCCCAGCTCGTGGATTATCCGCTCCGCACTCAACCATATTGACGGTCACTCCGAAAACACGGTGATTATTGGTGACAATATGCGCACCGATATTCTGGCGGGCTTCCAAGCCGGACTTGAAACCATTCTGGTCACTAGCGGCGTAAGTAAACTTGAAGATATCGATAAAGAACCCTTCCGCCCAAATCATGTATTCGCCTGCGCCGGCGATATTGATGTGGTTTAAATCTTCTCTATTTAATTAAGCTCATTTCCCAATATGTGCCCAGTGCTTTCGGCGCTGGGCACTATAAACAAAATAGAGGCTGTTCTTAATTCGGTGTTAGGTTATTGATGTATTTTTCTCAACGTCCCTTAAAATGGTTTGAAATCTGTGACAGTGTCAAATTCCAATTGTGGATCAAATTGCTAGTAATACCACTAGAACGGCATCACAAACCTCATTTTAAAACAGATAGTTACCGCCATACTTCTTGCCATATCTACATAACGCGATAGAATGCTTCTAATAGCATTGTTTTGTGAGGCATGGATGGATAAGCAAGAAATATTAGAAAATCTCAATACTTTGAAAGAACGTCTTTTGCTAGATGTTGGAACATCATTTGAAAACGAAGGTTCATATTATGGTCTTGAACGATTAGACGTTTGGACTACATTAACAACATCATTCTTCAAAGAACATATGCCCAGTGAAGTTAAAAAGTTAGGCATTCTAAAAATGTCTTGTGGAATACTACTTCGCAGGTCATTCGAAACTGATTTCGAATATTATTGGCGAGCATATGGAGAAAAGTATGATGCTTATTTAAAATCGCTAATCCGCGTTGTTACTGACGATGAATATGATTTCACACCTAAACACAAGGAAGTTAAACAAGTGAAAACACAATCAACGCCTAAAGCAAAATCAAATAAAGTGTTCATTGTGCATGGACATGATGGTGAGGTTAAATATCGCACAGCTAATTTTCTGCGTCAGCATGGACTTGATCCTATCATTTTGCACCTCAAAGCTAACCGCAATAGAACAATCATAGAGAAGTTAGAGAAATATACTGAAGATGTTGGCTACGGCATTGTCCTGTATACACCTGATGATTTAGGGCAAGTGAAGCCTAAAGCGTCAAATGGTGAGTTAGATAATCGAGCACGTCAAAATGTCATCTTCGAACACGGTTATTTAATGGGACTGATTGGTCGTGAAAATGTGCTAGCTATTGTTAAAGGCGATATTGAGCTACCAAGTGACATTAGTGGGGTTGTCTATATCGATGATACTAACTGGGAAATGGATTTATTGAGAGAACTACATGATGCTGGTTACCCAATCGATGCAGCTAATCTTTAGTTTCTGAACTCTAATGCCCTTACTAAACAGATCTGCGTATTCTTGTAATAGTAAGGGTTACACCTTCAACTCAGGTGCTAATATTACAGTGGTCTAATGCGTATTGCACTTATAGTAATGCCTCTCGAACAACATCACAAACCTCATTTTAAAACAGCTAGTTACCTCCCCTACTTCTTGCCATATTTGCTTAAAGCGATAGAATGCTTCTAATAACATTTTGCACAGTAATAGGAGCACAACATGGAAGTAAATTTCTTTAAGGATTTAGAACTCGAAATAACAAGAATACTAAGTGGGTTTGGTTACTCTGTGCCGTCTTTTGAGGAACTAAGAGCTCAGGACGAACGAGCTGATGATGCTAATAAAAGTTACGAACGTTACAACATAACTAATCTTATGCACCATTTCCTGACTGTGGTAAAACGCAGAGTTCCTATAAAAAAATGGAATGTTCACGTATCACTTAAACTTAAAAACCGCGTAGAAATCCAAAACATAGCATCAAAGCTTTCTGCAGGTGAAGATGTGAATCGTTTTTTAAGCAAACAAGTTAAGAGAAAAAAACAGAAAACATGTCCTGACGGCACTCTTTACGAGTGGGGAATTTATCATATTCATTTTGAGTTAGGTGGAAATGGTGATGATATGCTATTTGTCTATCTTGACGAAAATAACGCATATTTGATTGATATCTTGCCGCACGAAAAAGAAAACATTACATGGACTAAAAGTGACTTGGTTCAAATATTACATGACAATTGGCCGCAGGCAATTTCCAAACATATTTTCCATAATCCATTAAAAGACTCAGCTACACCTCAATCACAAAGGATTATTAGTGATGAAGAAAGAAAGCACCTTCGAAAAAAGAATGGCGGAGCAAACACTATTGTAAATGATGGTGTTGTGTATAAAAAAATGGGGGGTGGTGTGACTCCATCTGGAATCCCATTCATTGCACTTAGAGATACAGATGCAATTATAAGCGATATCCAAAAGCTTCAAGACGATGCGCGAGCTAACAAACAAGCAATCTATGATTTCGTAGATATCCAAAATCCTAAGTTAAGATTAAAGCTAGTTCTAGATGATGATCTTAAAATAGAGATTATTGAAGAAATAACAAACACTAAAATGACTTAATATAA
>NZ_JACSDI010000034.1 GCF_022410515.1 Shewanella cutis
AACTGTGACCGTTGGCGGCATGGCCGCTCTTTCACATCCATGTGATCGCGGCATTCGTACATCCATGTACAGCAGATGCCGCCGTCGAGCCCTCAGGGATGCTTCTTGTGAAATCAAAGGGTGGCGTGTCACAGGGGAAACAATGACAATTCATCCTACACACCTGACGACAAACTTATCTCGCTTTGGGGCAAACTGCGTTAGCTAACTGCCAATGCCAAATAGCAAAGTTTGGCGGATAAACGAGATTAGGTGATTCTGTTTCACTGCTTTTAACTCTCCCTCACTTTTAAGCATCATTTATAGGCCAAAGCTCAAAAGCTACGACAGCTTTTGTCGCAGCTATTGATTAATATACGGATATTCGAGCATAAGCCTATAACTTATCAATTAATATGCAGCCTAATTTTCAGCGTCAAGTGACCCTACTCAGCTTAATCCCGCGGGCTCCGCGCAAAATTTCGGTGAATGAATTAGTCGAGCGACTGGCAAACCGCACGCAAGATATCAGTAAGCGTTCAGTCCAGCGGGATCTCAAGGCGATGTATGAAATGGGCACCTTTGGCTTGCGCCTCGATGACAGAAACAAGCCCTATGGTTGGTCGATTGAATCTTGCTGGCGTGGCCTTAATCTGGAGTTAATGGATCAACATATGGCGCTGGCATTAACCACCTTAAAGCGAAGTGCAAGCCAGTTGATGCCGCCGCAAAGCTTGCAACAACTGCAACCCTATTTCGACAGAGCCGATCAAGTGCTGGCTAGCGATCCTGAGAATCCTTGGCTTTATTGGGCTTGCCGAGTTGCACAGCTCCCAGAGCCTTATCCCTTTATCCTGCCGCAGCACGAACCTAAATCCCTAGAGGTAATACAACAGGCGATTTTGGATAAAAAGCAAATTAGCTGCGATATAAAAAAACGGATCAATGGCAAAATGGATTGGCTGCATTACAACCCCATCAATCCACAGGGAATTTTAATCCGCGACGGTGTTGCGCTGCTCGCCTTTACCATTGGCCGTTTTGATAAGCGCCGCCATCATAAACCGATAGGTTTACTGCGTAACGCTCAGTTACTGTCGACCCCGGCGGTGGCGAGTGCAGATTTTGATATTAATAAAACCGCCCAAGGTCTAAGTGGTGAAAAAATTCACCTCGAATTACTGCTCGCCGATCGGGCAAGTTTTATCATGCGTGAAGCTAAATTTAGCGAAAACCAAACCATGCAATTACGTGAGGATGGGCGCTTTTATGTAACGGCTGAGGTCAATGACACCCCAAAACTTCGCGCGGCGCTATGGGAAATGGCCGACACCGTTGAGGTATTAGCCCCAGCAAAACTGCGGGAGCATTTTGCAGCCTTAAGCCAAAAAATGTATGCCAAATATCTTTCTGCGGTTTAAGTGTTTGATGCGACAAGCCTAGTCGCTACTCAAGGTTAGCCTTAAGACATAATAGCTAACCGTGAGAATCACCATGTTTGAACTTATCAGTGAAGGATCCGCTAGCACTATGCCCAAATTAACCGTGTTGGGTGTAGGAGGCTGCGGCTGCAATACCATTAATCAACTCAGCCACGCCAATCTGCCGCCAAGCGTCGAACTGGTCTCGGTCAATACCGACGCGCAAGCCATGGCGGCCACCAACAGCCACGCCCGCATTCAAATTGGCCCGCAAACCACCAGAGGCTTAGGCGCTGGCGCTAAACCTGATGTCGGTTGTGCGGCTGCGATTGAATCGGCCCAGGAATTAAGTCAGCAAATGCAGCACGCGGATATTGTATTTCTGACTGCGGGTTTAGGTGGCGGAACGGGCACTGGTGCACTTCCACAGGTCGCAAGACTCGCCCGAGAACTATCGAAACCCGTCATCGCCGTCGTCACTACCCCCTTTAGTTTTGAGGGGCAACATAGAGCGGCCAATGCCGAGGCGGGATTACAAGCATTATTGGAAAGTGCCAATGCTGTTATCGTACTCCCCAATGACAAGCTTGCCGAGGTACTCGGGGCCAAAGTCACCTTGCTTAACGCCTTTAAGGAGAGCAATAAAATTTTGCAAGATGTACTACTTGGGCTTGCCACTACCATTAGCCAAGCTGGGCTTATCAATATTGATTTAAATGACTTTATTTCCGTCATCAGTCGCCAAGGCCGTGCGGCCATGGGCGTGAGTAACCTTAAGGCGGATGACGATCTAGTCTCAGCCGTTAAACGCGCCATGCAACATCCCCTGCTCGATAATATCCAGCTAAATCAAGCGCAAGCTGCGATTGTCAGTGTGGTAGCCAAAGACACCATCGAACTCAGTCAATACAACCAAATCGGTGCCACAGTGCATGAGCAATTACCCAAAGATGCCTTGGTGATTATTGGGTTAACCATCAATCCGGATCTCGAGTCGGAGCTTGAAATCATGGTGATTGCAACGGGTATTGGATTAGAGCAGACAGCAAAGCCAGAACCCGTACAGATTATTGAGGATAGCTATATCAATGTGCATGACTTTATTAAGCGTCCAGCCCTACATGTGCCAGAACCGCTGCAAGCTAAATACGATGTGGATAATTTGCAAATCCCGACCTATTTGCGCCAACAAAAGCCTCCGACGCATTAGTGGGCTTGATGCAAAAACACCACGTCTTTATCTATCACTTCGAGCCGCCAACCATAATGCTCGGCAAGCCACTGAAAAGTGGCTTCGGAGTAAAAGTTAATATGAGTGGGATCATTTTTATAATGCCAAGTGCTAAATGCCGTGGGATTAAGCACTCGCTTGGTCATCACGGCTAAAATGCCCTTGGGTTTGAGCATCCCCTTTAACTGAGTCAGCAAAGCATCGGCATCACTTACGTGCTCAATCACTTCGGTAAGGGTAATAAAATCGTATTGGCAAGTGAGAACCTTATGATCATTGGCATAATAAAGATCATAGTTTTCGATACGGTAACCCCGTGCTTTGGCCATCAGGCTTAAGGTTTTGCCTTCACCACAACCAAAATCCAGTCCCAATGCAGAGGATTCAAAACGCGCCAATAAGGGGGCGAGGGTTCTGTCTAGAAACTGCTGATAACCGAGATCCTGCGGGTGATTCTCGTGCTTATCATATTCGGCTTTTTCCGCTTCAGGGCTTAGATAAAACTCGGCGGGTACGCTCACCAAGGCACAGTGCAGGCACTGTTGGTAATGGCGGCGTTTATCTTGGTGATAGGCAACTAAATCGGCACTATGGCACAGCGGACAGGTATTCAACAGCAGTATCCTACAAGAGTCGTAAGGCAAACAGCGATATTGCCTTTAGGTAGATAATGATTAACAACTAAGGTCTGAGCTAGTACCGCTAAGGTTTAGGGATTTTACGCTCTTTGGCTGCAGCTTCCTTGGCTTCTTGCAGATATTTTTGCTCACGGCTTTCCCTTTCATCAAATTGCTTTTGCGCCTTGAGCTTTTGTTGCACTTCCCAATCATGCGGATTGGTTTGCTGTTTTATTTTTTCTTCCCGCGACCTTGTCTCGCTTGCTGCTTGGCGTGCTTTTTCGAGTTGTGCCTGTTCGACTCGCTCAGAATCGATACGGGCCTTATCAGCCCTTTGCTCCAAGGTTAACCGAGGTTTGGCTTGCTCCGCTGCATGTGCCGCGGGCAATAACGCGCCAAGACACATCCCTAAAAAGATGGTTTTAATGACTCTTTGCATCCTATATTCCCCTTGAATCCTTGTTCACCTTATTGCCACTGCTAACTGAGTTTGCCGAGCAAAACATAGCATAAATCATTATTTTGCCGTGATCAGTTAGCATTATTTTCGCTTCAGCAAATAAAATAAAGTTATCTTAAACTGTTATTTTTTAATTTATATTTGAGCAAAACATCGATTCGGTTTATTTTTAACCCCATATGAATGATGTACGATTTGATACAAGCAAACTTTTGATTCAAGCAAACTAAGGGAAAGGATGTGACCTTAATCAGTGTCACCGAGGGAGTATCCTAATGATTCGATGGCAACACTTGCTGAATAAACTCACAACAGATGATCCTCTGTTGCAAGAAAAGCTGTCGCTGTGGCGAGCTAATCCCCATAAAACTCCCCTCGCCTTGATTCAAGGTTTTTGCTTTATTAGTGCAAACAGTGCCACTTTGGATTATTTTGGCACTGAGTATGATGCCTTTGTCAATGCAACACCCTATGATTTTTCCCCTAGAATTCAATCATCTGGACGTAATAGCGTTGAATTTGCGCGGGAGATGATCCTTGAAGCCGTATCAGGCATCAATGTCGAGTTTAGCTGGCTTCACCTTAACCAACAGGGTAATGAACTACCTACTAGGGTGAACCTCTATCGCTGCTATT
This sequence comes from Shewanella cutis, assembly GCF_022410515.1. Classification (GTDB taxonomy): domain Bacteria; phylum Pseudomonadota; class Gammaproteobacteria; order Enterobacterales; family Shewanellaceae; genus Shewanella; species Shewanella cutis. The sequence goes on from NZ_JACSDI010000034.1 coordinate 4,345, forward strand.
TACAGCAACAGCCTGTTGTACTGGTAGAGCTACAAGCGTTAAACCGTAGAACCCAAGTCAGGCCAGCCATTGCCGACGGTTTCGCCCATATTCCAAAAGAGATTCTATCAACGACCTTGGAGGAAAGCGCCGAGGCTGTTTATATCACTGACACGAGCAATCGAGTACTAGCGGTAAATAAAGCGATGTGCCGAATTTGCGGCTACAGCGCCGAACAACTCATTAATAAAAATCCTGAATTTTTAGAGGCTAACCCAACCAATGCCAGAGCGGAAAACGAATGCCAGCTTGCCTTGAAACAACGTGGATTTTGGCAGGGTGAAACCCAGAAGCAGCGCTCTGATGGCAGTACTTTTCCCGCTTGGCAAAGTAGCCGCCGTATCGAAACTGATGGTATTCAATATCATGTAAATATTTTCAGTGATATCAGCACTAAAAAACTGCTCGAAACACAACTCACTACCCGTGCCATGTATGACACCTTAACAGGGTTGCCAAATCGTTTTCATCTTAAACAGATCCTTAATGGCGCCCTCGACAAATTAAAGGACGATCCCCTCGCCCTTGGTGCACTGATGTTTTTGGACCTAAACGGTTTTAAAAATATTAATGACAGTTTTGGCCATTCCATGGGCGATAGAGTATTACAACTGGTCGCGGCACGATTAGAAGCCGGTTGCATTGAAAAAGCGGATATTGCTCGTATGGGGGGCGATGAATTTACCTTAGTGTTGCAAGACTGCAATTGTAAGGAAGAAATTCAGCTGTTTGCCGAACAAATTTTAAGTTTATTCGATAGCCCGTTTGAAATTGAAGGCCAAAAATTCTTCCTTGGCACCAGTATCGGTATCGCACTTTTCCCAACACACAGTGATCAAGCTGGCCAACTGATTAGCTTGGCCGATACCGCCATGTATTGCGCTAAAAAGAACCAGCCTCATTTAGTGTTTTACGATAAATCAATGAGCCAAGCTGCAGAGCTAAAGTTAAAACTTATCAATAACCTAAGACATGCTCACAGCCTAAAGCAGTTTAAACTTGCCTACCAAGCCATAGTCGATTTACATACTAACGAACCGATTGGTGCTGAAGCGCTGTTGCGTTGGCAAAAATCCCCAACTGAGCATTATGAAGCCGCTGAGTTTGTGCCTTTGCTGGAAGAAACAGGCCTGATTGTCAGCATTGGGCAATGGGCACTCGAACAAGCCTGTAAGCAGGCATCAGTATGGCGAGCACAATACCAACCCGATTTTAAAATTTCGGTTAACGTATCGCCATTACAATTGGAGCATGTGGACTTTGTCGGTCAAGTCGTTAGCGCTCTTGAAATGGTTGCCTTACCCGCTGAGGCATTAATTTTAGAAATTACTGAGTCCGCACTTCTACGCCAACCTGAGCTTGCTAGACATACGTTAGAACGGATCAAAGCCCTCGGGGTGGGTATTGCCATTGATGACTTTGGCACGGGTCTGTCTTCGCTCAGTCGCTTGGGCACCTTGCCGATTGACAGCGTAAAAATTGATGCGGAATTTGCCCTGCGTTTAAATGACGCCTCGGGACAAAAACTCTGCCATGCCATAGTGCAATTAGCTCAGGCACTCGACATCCACTTCGTGGCTGAGGGGATAGAAACTCAGCAACAAAAAGATATCATCACCCATATGGGGCGAGGTTTTGCCCAAGGCTTTTTATTTGGTTACCCAAGCTCCGTAGAACAATTTACACAGGCCTACTTAGCCGAGAAGTGCATTGCCTAGGCTTTAAAATCAATACGTTAATATTATTCATTCAGATAATAAAGAAGTATAAATGCGGGGCTCGATAGCCCTGCCAGCACACCATAAAATATGGAATCACTCCCCTGCAAAGCAATTGGCTGGCAAAGCTATCTCATCATTTGCAGTGCAAATGAATCGCCACTATTAAACCTTGTTTTACGTTACGTTAGCGTGATCTGAATAAGATTTTAACTATTTTAATTCGTACAGAGTCTCAAAAATGCAAAAATTGAAAATCACTTAGAGCAATTCTAAAAAGTGAAATTAATCATAGCGCAACCTCACCTCAGCGGGCATCGCCTCAAGTCTAAGCGCAACCATAGCATCAAACGCCGCCAATAATGGGCTCACATCTAAGCCCTTATCAAGCGCTTTGAGCATATAAGCACTCGCTTCTAAGGTTGATAGGCTATCGCTACGGCTCGATTTGCGGATCTTATACCTTGATGCATAACCTTCGGGCAAATGCACCGCGGGTAATTGCGCCAACCATGGATTTAATTGCAATATTTTAAAGGCTTTGCGCCAAGTGCCATCGATCAACAACAGCACGCAATCTGCACTAATCATCTGTTGTTCAACACTCACACTCTGTTCCGAGGGATATACAAGATAGATAGGGCGCTGACATCGGCTTAATTGCGCCCGCAGCGCGGCAAAATCCGCCTCAGACTCACCTACATACACTTGAGTATCGGGGATCACTAGGCTTAACACCCTAACACTATTCTTTTTATGTTCGACTTCACAGGGATGCTGTAATACCAACAGCTGCGTCTGCGGTTTTATCTGCTGCACATGGGAGCATAAGCACGCATTCATCGGATAACAGCAAGTGGGGCAATAGTGGCGGCTCACAGCGAGTTCTCGATAACACAATTTCAAGCAGTATAGCAGCTTGAATTATCATAAAAAAATGCCCGTAGCTCTGGTCAAATAAGCTACGGGCAAAGGGTGTATCTTAGGTTAGCCGTTTAGGGCCTATTAATGCTCGGCGACTAACTGCTCTTGGTGCCAGTGGTCAAATCGGCTGAGCGCCATCATTGAAAGTAATCCGATAGAGAAAAATCCCATCACTAACGCCACCGCATAGGGGGCGGTCAGGTTTGTTTGCTGCACTAAGCCTGCGATGACGGATGCGCCACTCATTTGGATAAAACCTAACATTGCCGTTGCGGTGCCTGCACGCTCGCCAAAGGCAGACAGTGCCATACTGGTTGCTGGGCCTAACAGGAATGCAAAACCAATACATAACAACATCATAGGCAACATAAAGGCAAAGGCAGCAGCCATTCCAGCACTCGGGCCAAAGGTCTGTGCCATCACAATCAATATCGCCGACAGCACCAACAGTGCTAAAGCGAGGATGGCGGTTGGACGATTACCTAATTTACGGATCACCACTGGTGCAGCAAAACAAGCACCGATATTGACCAAAGCATTCAATCCAAATAAACCGCTAAAAGCCAGCTCGGATACCCCTAGATGGCCGATAAGCCATACGGGAGAGTAAGACACATAACTTAAAATCGCCGCCATTGCCGACATGCAAGCAAAGGCATAGAACAGGAAATGGGTATTGCTCAGTACGGGTTTATAACGGCTCCAACGGTACAAAGGTCCAGTACTCACGGTATTGGCTGGGCGAGTTTCCGGTAAACGGTATCCCACCAATAGCATCATCAAAATCGCGTACAAGGTCATAAACACAAAGGTTGAACGCCAGCCAAACTGCATAGCCAACAGCCCCCCTAAGGTTGGCGCCAGTGCCGGGATCACGCAGATAGCACCATTTAAGTAACTGTAAATCTTGGCGCCTTCCTTCGGCGAATAACAATCGCGCACCGCACTAAAGACCACAATTGAGGTCGAACAGGCCGCTAATCCTTGTAGCACACGGGCAATTTGTAACCAATGGAATTCAATCGCGGCGGCGGCAAGCAAACTGCTGGCGCCATAGAGCAACACGCCAAAGAGTGCGACTGGGCGACGTCCGTAACGATCGGCTAATGGGCCAATCAATATCTGCCCCACACCCATAGCAAATAAAAACAATACCAGCGTGGACTGCACTTCACTGGCAGATACGGCGAACTCTGCCGCCATAGTGGGCATAGAGGGTAGATAAATATCAATTGCCAATGGGCTGAGTAACACCAAAGACATCAAAATAGGTAACAGATTGCGCCGCATAACACTTATCTCGGTTAAACAATAAAAGGTATTTCAGTGGGCGCTAGTTTAAATAACTCAAGGTATGAACAGAAATGGTATAATTTCCAAAGTGAATTTCCTCTGAGGAATATCTATGAATCTCGACAACTTAGCCAGAATCGATCTCAACCTACTGGTGATATTGAAGGTTTTGCTTGAAGAGCAGAGTGTTACCCGCGCAGCAAGTCGTTTGCATATTAGTCAATCTGCGCTGAGTAAGAGCTTGAATCGCCTGCGAGACACCTTAGATGATCCCCTGTTCCAACGCACAGCCCACGGGCTAAAACCCACAGCCCATGCGCTAAATATAGGGCAAAAGCTGCCTAATATTTTGCAGGATTTATATCAACTGACCCAACCGCCAACCTTCAATCCGGCCAGTAGTAACAGGCAGTTTTCCTTTGCCATGGTTGAAAGCGCCTACGAAACCTTGATTCCCTATTTTATTGGTCCGCTGCTAAACACCGCGCCCAATATAAAACTCGACTCTTATGTCTGGACCGAAAAGTCGATGCACGATTTACAGCAAGGGCAAATTGACTTTGGGATTTCGGGGCGCGATCTCCATCCGCTTTCCGATCCACACACAGATCGCCTGCCTGAAGGCATTGCCTGCCAAACTCTGTTTACCGACCGGCAGGTATGCCTAGTGCGCCAAGATCATCCTTTGATGGCAGCACTCACGTCACCCCAGTGGAATTTATCCTTGTATTTGGATATGGCGCATGTGCAGGTTCGCTGCGAAGGAAGTGATTGGTGGGCACTGGACTATTTTCTTGCAGATCGCGGCCACAGGCGCCAAATTAGCACCACAGTTCCGGATTTTTACGGTGCGGCCAGTGTCTGCGCCCACAGTGACTTGATATTTACCTTGCCTTCAAGCTTTGCTCTGCACGCCTGCAAGCTATACCCACTGAAACTATTACCTTTACCCTTTGAGTTTATGCCCATGGCTTATGTGCTCTTGTGGCATCAACGCAACGATGAAGATCAAGGCCATAAATGGATGCGCGACACGATCTGCCAAAGTGTCGAAAAGCTGATGCTGCCGCAGGGTTAATTGAGTACTACATAAAAAGCCCAGAACACTAACCCATTCTGGGCTTTATTATTCAAGCAAACTTACAGAATAAAGGTCGCAACCTGAGCGTTGAGATCGTTCGCTCGCGCCTTTAATGCTTGCGCTTGAGTGAGATCCGACTTCGCCGCCTCGGTGATTTCGTCGGTCACATCCTTAATCGCCACTGTATTTTGGGTGATTTCACCTGTCACTTGGGTTTGCTCCTCGGCGGCGGTAGCAATTTGCCCCGCCATATCCGAAATCACATTCACAGCTTGGGTGATTTCCTCCAGCGCCTTGGCCGCAGCATTGGCATCTTCAACGCTATTGCCCGCTAACATTTGACTACTTTCCATCAAGCTTACAGCCTTCGCCGTTGTGCGTTGCAAGGTCTCAATGGTTGCATGCACTTCTTGGGTGGAATCTTGAGTCCGGCGCGACAATACCCGCACCTCATCGGCGACCACCGCAAAGCCTCGGCCCTGCTCGCCAGCACGGGCAGCCTCAATTGCCGCATTGAGGGCTAATAGGTTGGTCTGCTCCGCAATCCCTTGAATTGTGGCTAAAATGCTAGAAATCGACTGAGCATGGCGACTTAAATCTTCAATGACCTCAGTCGCTTGAGTCACTTCATCAGCCAAGGAATTAATTGAACTACGGGTTTTATTAACTAACTCTTTACCTTGAAAACTGCTTGCAGCCGACTGCTGCGCCGCGGTCGCGGTATTTTCCGCATTGGCGGCAATTTCATTGGTCGCGCTTGCCATTTCAGTCACCGCAGTCGCGACCATAGCGACTTCCTGCTGCTGACGTTGTAATTCGGCCACGGCAAGATGGTTGGTTTTAAGACTGCGCTCAGCATCCGCATCCAGCTCACCGGCCAAATGGCGAATATGGCTGATCAGTTGATGCTGACTACCGACAAAACGGTTAAAACTATCGGCCAGTACGCCCACTTCATCTTGGGTATCGACCTCAATACGTTGGGTTAAGTCGCCGTTACCATCGGCAATGCGCGCAAGCGCCTGCGATACGCGTCCTAATGGCCCCAATAATAGATTCACCAACCAAGAAATAGCCAATACGCTCAGCAATAACACCACCGCTGAAAGACCCAATTGAGTCAGCAGTAAATTGGTTAATGGCGCCTCGAGTGTCTCTTTGTCCAGCACTATCACCAGTTCCCAATCGGTATTGGGAATATCGACACCCCAAACTAACTTATCGCGGCTTTCATGTTCGAAATACATCGGCAGCCATGTGCCCGCCTGACGGCTCTGTTGGGGTAAATTATGGTTAAGGTCGTTGTCGATATCGCTTACAGGCTTCATCGCTTTAGAGGCATCTTTGTAAGCGATCACAGTGCCATCTTGGTGCATCATAATGGCGTAACCATTGGCTGGTAAGGTCATACGATTGACGCTTTCTACCAAACTCGCAATCGACAGATCGCCCCCAACCACACCTTGGGAAACCGCCTGCGCCATAGTAACTACTAACACATTGTATGCCACATCGACATAGGGCTTAGTCAGGATAAGCCCACGCTCATTTGTCGCTTGCTTATACCAAGGGCGAGTTCTCGGATCATAACCTGTACGGTCTATGCTAAGGTCGGAGTCCAGCATCTGCCCCGCTTGCGTTCCGTAGTAAGTAAGCTGAAATCGGCCCGAAGCCTGTGCCTGCTGTAATGCGTTTAAACTGTCACCTGCAACCTTAGATGCCAACGCCCCCACAATATCCTGACGTCCAGCGAGCCATTCTTGAATGCGTTCAGCCTGTTGATCGCCCAGTCGCTGCACCTGTTCTAAACTATTTTGCAACAACAATGACTTTTGGCTGGAATAGCTTTGCCATGACAGCAAGCCAATCACGAGGGAAAGCGCAATCACGACCGAAATCAGGATCTTTTGTTTAAGCGAGTATGAGTTCATGTTGGTATCTACGGTTTTACACAGCTTTAAAGGAAGGAGTGGAAAGACTGACAGGCATTTACTGTAAAAAAATTACAGTTTTAGCCAAAGCCAATCAAAAATTAGCCTAAATTTTCGCACATGTTACACTGCAAACAAAGAATCACTCGTCACCAAATTAATAAATATTTAAGCAAAAACATAAAGATAACCAATAACAATCAAAGCATAACTAAATATCAACCCAAGGGTCACAGCAAGCACAACTTTCCAACAAACCGATGCAACCGACGTAAAACAACGTAAATTAACCCAAATTAACGTGACTCAAATCGTTTATTTATTGCACACTGAACCTCCATAACAGAGGGAGAGAGGCTTCTCGAACAAGCCAATTTGGCTAAGCCCGTCATAACACCTTGGGCTACTCACCTTCAGCCTCACCCATTTTGATTAGGAGTTCTTATGATTTATCAACAATTTCAACAGAGCCCATTTCAGCAACGCATTTCCGGCCCTCGGGCTTGGTTAGCGATGGCCGTCACTGTCAGCTTGATCTGCTTATCCCTGTTTTTATTGCCTTTTGTTCTATTATTTGGCGCAATTGCTCTCGGCAGTTTAGTGTTATTTAGCCGTATTTATGTGGCTCGCCAATTGAGCAAGTTTAACCGTGAACAAGCACATCGTGCGCAGGCACAAGCAAGAGAAGCGGCAAGCCAAGCCTCGACGTGTAATCAAACCGCAAATGTCGTGCGAGAACTCCATGCGGATCAGTACCGTGGTCGCACCTTTGAACATCAAAAAGATGAAGGCTAATCCCTAAACGCTTAGCAGATCCTTGGCGCGATTAAGAGTATGAATTTCGCCGGGATCTTGAGTCATCTCCAGCACAGTATCAATTTGTAAGGAAAGTGATTGCCACAGAGGCTCGATAATTTCGGCCTCTTTGGTGTTTGCATGGCGCCGCGCCAGATTTAACAGCGCCGCAGAGCCCACCACATCGATGCGCCCCAAAATACCGTCAGCTAACGCCATACTGAGCTCAATCATGGCTGGCACACTGTGGCCATATTTAATCACTTCGCGCAGATAACGTTCTGCCTGACTCACGTCGCCGCCTAAGCCATTTTCATCATTGAGCATATGTTGCGCGCGGGTGAGCATGGCATCGAGCTGACCTTGCTCCGCCGCTTCGGCCATCCAATACTCACTGACGATAGGATCTCGCTGACAACCATCACCATTGGCGAGCATTAAGGCCAAATGATATTGAGCATGGGGATAACCCGCCTGCGCAGCTTTACTAATAAAATGATAGGCTTGAGGTAGATCTTTTGTTTGGTAGTAGAGAACACCTAAATTTGCCATGGCTTCGGTTTGCTCACCTTCAGCCGCCAGCTGTAAAAAGTGTTTAGCTTGCGCTAAATCCGGCTTAAATGACTCACTGCCCACCAGATAAAAATAACCAAGCAGCGCCATCGCATTGACCACACCCGCCTCTGCCGCCTTTGCAATCGCCGCCTCGCCCTTAATGGCATCGACCTGACCTTGGTAACCGTGGATTAAACTCACCCCATGCTCATAGAGGGCTTGCATATGTGTTGGGGCTGCAAGGGCAAACCAATAGGCGGCCTTAGCAAAGGTGTCACTGGCTTTTTGTGCGACTTCTTTTACAACAGAGCTATCGTCTTCAGTTCCATAGTACTGTTCGACTAAGGCAATCTCTTGCTCCTTAAGCATTAATGCTTTGGTTTTAAAGGATATACCAACAAGATACTGCGCCTCGGGATCATCTTCCATCACCGCGCGATAACAGAGATCTTTTATCGTTATGGCATCACTGGTTTGGAAACGGTACGCGGGAGCCTCGCTGCCAACCACCTTCGGATACAAGTGTTCCACCAGAGCGAGCACATCCTTAATGGCTTTTTGAGCTAAGGCGAGTAATTGCTCTTGGGTGAGGTGGTATTTCTCAGGGTGGGCGCCACGGTTACCGTCACCACGAAGGCGATGTAAGGCTCTGGTGGTCTTCACATCGATCAGTCGCTTTTGGTTTAACAGCTCGATGCGATCATAAAGATTAGGGCTAGTGAAGGAGACATCCTTACTCTGCCCTAACAACTCTGTCAGCCTATGGGTAAAACTGCGGATATGCAGTAATGACTGCGTTGGCACATCTTGCACATAGTTTTTGGCATTGAGGTAATCATCGAGAAGAGAGGCCGAAAACCTTTGGATAAATTCGCTATCCAGTAACTTAGCCTCTGTCACCATAAATCTTTACCTCAATCGATTGCACTCAGTCGAAATTATTCTGCGCTCGGCTTTTTAGACACCATATACAAACGGAACAGCGCCAAGTTTACGAATAACCCAATAAATGCCATAAAAGTATCCACTAGCATTTGTACTGGTAAACCACCAAAGGAGGCTAGGGCCGAAAGCTGGCTACCAATCACGGACAGCGGTAAATAAAGCATTAATAAGGCGATTGTTTTTAATACAATCGGGCCACTAAAGCTAAAGCTTGCCTTAATGGCTTCCAGCGGCGTTAAGCGTTCAACCACCACCATAAAGTTCACATAAGCAAGGCGGGCAAACAGATAAAAACTGAGAACGAGTCCCACTAACCACATAGGGCCAAAGGCTGCGAATAACATCACAGGCGCTAAAATGGCCAAACCTGAGAATACACCAGCTAAGAGTAAAGGCGGCACAAAAGGTAAGCTTGCTTTCAGTACCATGCCTGGCGATGGGTTATGCCCCTGAGATCTCAAATCTAAAAACAGCGTCAAAGCCGCAATCAGCACCGAGAAAAGCAGCAGAAGGATCATCATGGCAATCATCAATGGCGCGCCAAATTGCGGATTTTCGAGATCAACTTTGCTCATCTCGGTTCCTAGCCATAGCTGAATACCGACCTGCACTAATAGTAGCGGCACCGTCAGCATGGCAAGCTGAGTAAGATGATTACGGAAAAAGTAGTAAGCTTCGGTCAAAATTGCGGATAGTGACATGCGCCTTTCCAAAAATAATTGAAGTAAATTAACACCGTGAATTGCCGCTAAGGATACCCAAAATCCCCGCCCAATGCACAACACAAATCACTTCAGTGAACCGTAAATCACAGAAAAGGGCTGCAACAAAAGTCTCAAAGCCGCTACACTGTCTACTTTGTTGCGCGCAAACCCTCAAAGGATGCCACTTTATGAAACATACTTTCACGCTATCAGTGCTGATGACCACCTGTCTTTTAGCCGCTCCCGCCAGTGCAAGCTGGTTAGATAACCTCGCTGGCACACAAGCAAAAACCGAAAAACCGGCAACCAGTACCGTCACCGAGTCCAATGCATTAGTGGGAAATGTGATGTCGCAACTAGGGTTAAGTCAAACCCAAGCCGAAGGCGGGTTAGGCAGTTTATTAGGTCTTGCACAATCTAGCTTAGGCAGCAATGACTACACTAAATTAGCCGCCAGTATTCCCAATGCCGATAGCCTATTAGCTGCGGCACCTAAACTCGATGGCAATTCAGGGGTATCAGGTTTGCTCTCTAAGGCTGGTAATATTGGCTCTTCCCTGCAAGGCAGTGCAATGGTGTTAGATGCCTTTGAAAAACTTGGGATTTCTAAGGAATTAGCGATGCCGATGATCAACATCGCTAAATCATACCTTGAAACCAATGGTGCCGAAGGCAGTTCTGATCTGCTGATGAAAGGCTTAAACGCGCTACGCTAATCACTACACCTCACCCTAAGCCCGTACTTAGGGTGAACTTTAGCGTGTAAAATCACTCTATGTAGTTATTCCTTTTTGCCAGAGCAGTGCCACTTTATGATTGCGAAGCTGAAACGATTCCTTCAATCCCATATCCAAGCCATCTCCCCAGAGGAGAAAGCCCACCAGCTAAAATTAGCGGCAGCGAGCATGTTGCTCGAAGTGGTGTTTGCCGATGAGACGCTCGCGGCAGAAGAAAGAACACTATTACCTAAGCTGCTGACGGAAACCCTCTCGATGTCAGTGCAGGATGCTAATGATTTAATTGAAGAGGCCAAAAAAGTCCAAGGTAATGCCACCTCATTATTTGAGTTTACCAATACCATTAATGCCGAATTTAGCTTGGAGCAAAAGCAACAGTTGCTATTAGCCATGTGGCAATTGGCCTATGCCGACGGGCAACTGTCACAGTACGAAGATCAGATCATCCGCCGCACCGCTGATTTGCTGTATCTCAAACACAGCGAACTGATTCAGATGCGTAATCAAGCTATCAATGCGAGCTAAGTGACTTAATCAAACTCAATCAAACTCAATCAAACTCAATCAAACTCAGTGACTAAAACCCCATAATAAAAAGCCTGAAAAGCAAATCGTGCTATTCAGGCTATGTGAGTCACTTCAATGGGTTTCGATTTCAGCGGCTAGGCTAGATTAAAACGTCTACTAGAAATACTAAGCCAGCGCCTTTCCTATCTCAAAACCGACACCTCTGAGATCCGTTAACTTAACTCGCAGCCCACCCATCTCCATTTTTAAGCCTTTCTTGGTCGCAAGTTGCGATAACCAGCTGGTTTTGTCGTCATCCTCAATGGTGTCCCAATCAGCTAACACTTTATGGGCAAGACACAGCAATGCCGCCAATTTCGAAAAAGGGTTTGAATCCTTGGGATGATCCTGAAACAGAATGCCTTGCACCAGTGCTGGGGTAAACTTCCAGTTTTGTGCTAATAACGCACCAATATCAGGAGAGTCGTAACCGAGTAATTCACGCTCAAAAGCATGCTTATCTTTACCTTGCGCGACAGCTTCGGTAATTTTTTCAGCGTCTTCTGGAGAAATTGCCGCAATCAATAAATCACCAATACGGTGGAGAATTCCACAGGTAAACGCCTCATCGGGCTGAACACCACACCGTTTAGCCATCTCTTGACTATAGAGTGCGATTTCAAAGGTTTGCCCCCAAAACTGTGCTAAATCAACGCCATTGCATTTAGGCACGGCACCCATCACCGCGGAGGCTAATACTAGGGTGCGCAAGGTTTGCATACCTAGGCGCACAACGGCCTCATCAATGCTGCCAACCTCGCGACTGTGACCATAATAGGCGCAGTTGGCTAATCTGAGTACCTTGGCGCTGATTAAGGGATCACGCGATAACTTAGTCGCAATGGTTTTTACTGTTGCATTGTCATCATTCACGACTTCAAGTAATTCACTGATGGCTTTAGGTAAACGGGGTAACTCATCAACTCGGCTTAGTAACGCGGCGGAATCCATATTCATTCTCCTTCTTAGTGAATGATCAAAATATAGAACACAAAATCTCGCCCCGCCCTCAAGGATATAAGGACTTATCAATAGGGTGTAGAGCTTTTCCGCCAACGATCAGTCATTCCTAGCTAAGCAAAAACTCCGCTCATAAAGCATCAGAATGCTTCTGCAACGCTCAATAAACCTCAGGGATTTACGCTTTGCCTTATAGGTTATCGCTCAATAATTAGACTTGTTTGTAAATAAATGTTTCTAAAAATAACTAATGAATGATATAGATTAAATATTGTTCATCCATTGTAAGGAAGCATCATGGGGCAAAATGTCATCGTTAATCGTACTGGGATCATCGTCGTTAGTGCATTAATCACCTTGGGTTTGTTCGTGTTTATGGCGCAACTTATCCATAATCCACAGCCATTGAGCGGACAAGCGTCAGATGCGCCGCAAATCAATATTTTGATGAGCGAGCGAACGCCAATTCCACCGAAGGAAACTCGCAAACCCGAACCGCCAAAGCCCATCCCAACAAGGGAGCGGGTCACAACTCCGGGCGAAAGCACTGAAGTCGTCGACTTTAGCCCCCAAACTTTTACCCCCGAAATGCCGATTCAAACGACTCTCTTTACCCCATCGTCCATGTCAGCAGAAGCCTTGCCACTGGTGCAAGTATCCCCTCGCTACCCCATTGAAGCATCACAGAATGGTAAAGAAGGTTATGTGGTCGTGGGATTTGATATTACGGCGGAAGGCACTGTAAGCAATGTGCGCGTGCTTGATGCCAATCCAAAGCGAGTGTTTGATAAGGCTGCACTGTCAGCGGTACAAAATTGGAAATACAAGCCGAAGTTTGATGCGGGCAAAGCCGTTCCCCAACTTAACCAACAAGTACAACTCGACTTTAAACTGGAGCAAAAGATTTAATGCTTGATAGACCAGAACGTTTACAGCTGTACGTTCTGGTCTTGGTAATCTTGGCAGTTCAAATCGTCAAGTATTAAGAAACCTTATTATCCACTAAAGGTTGTTTGCGGCTGATATGGGTCTTTTGCCACCATAGGAATGGCGCAACACATAGGATTAACACCAACACATAGGCCATGCTCGCCCCAAGGGCAATTCCGAGCGCCAAGCAAAAACCACAACCTAATACTACTAAAGGCATATTACTGCGGGGCAATAACTTAGCTGCGGCTAACATCGCCATCAAATAGATCACCACGAACACGCCATTGCTCCAAGCAATAAGATGTTCAAGCTCTTGGCCCGTGGTGTGAGTTAGCACTATCACACTCGCCATCACACTCAGTAACGCGCCTAAGGCTCGGATGGGGACACCATGACGATTCTTAACCGCAAAACAGCGCGGTAAAATACCTTCGCAACTAAAGCTCCACACAAGGCGTGCGGCACTGGCGGCATACACATTTACCGTAGCAAGGCCGCTGGCAATCCCAAGCACTCCAATCACTTGCGCACCGTATCCCCCTAAAAGCGCATCGAATACGCCGATCATCGCTACGCTTTTATCGGTAGGCACTAACAGTAAAATCAGCGTACAGGCCACATAAATAATGCCCACCAACACAGTACCCATCATCATTGCCGGGATCATATCCTGCTGCGGACGACGAAAATCGTCGGCAAGGTGAGTCATCGCCTCTATCCCTAAAAAGCTCCAAAAGGCGATACCTGCGGCAATCATCATGGTGGAGATTTGTGGCATGCCATAGCTGGCGAGTGAGGTTAAATGCCCTGGCTGCAGACTGCTAGCCCCGAAGAGCACCACCACAATGGCGACAATACAGAGGGTTAAGCCAAATTGCAGTTTGGCCGAGACTTGGATACCACGTAAATTCAGCAAAAATAAGCCGAAGATCACCAACACCTCTGCCGATACCTTGGACCAACCATCGAGGGGGATCAGGGCATTAACAAACTGAAAAGTCATCAAAATCGCGGCCGGCGCGCCCATAGGCACCACCAGCAAAAAAATCAGTCCAATAGTACGGCCAGCGGTTCGACCAAACGCCTTTTCGACAAAATAAGCAGGCCCTGCTGCATGGGGAAAGACACTCGCCAGCCTGCCAAAAATCAGCGCGACGGGAATAATGGCTAAGGTAAGGAGTGACCAAGCGATAAGTGCGCCAGCATGGGCTTTTGCAATTGTCATTTGCGGGAGAATAAATACCCCAGTGCCAAGCAAAGTGGTGGCCATTAAGCCTGCCCCTTGCCACCGTCCTATCGTTCCGCCATGAGTTCCGCTATGTGAGTTCATCTGTTAATATTCAGTGGTTTTGAAGCCGTCAGTATAGTGAGATTCTACGCCGCAATCTGCCGTTAATCTCAGTGTTCTTAGTGGCAAACACCGGCAAAATGACGGAAAAAATGCATATTTCCGGCAAAATGACGGCGCAACCTTAGCTCTGGCTGTTTGTATAACTGATACTAGCCTGCCTTGGCGATGTGCTTCTTGCTTTGTACCACTCGTTTTTATCGGAGTCCAAGTTGGATAAGTTTGATACCGCGATCATCCATTGTCTACGCCAAGATGCTCGCCAAAGTGTTTCGAGTATTGCTGAACAAGTAAATCTTTCCCGAAGTGCTGTCGCGGAGCGGATTAAAAAGCTGGAACAAACTGGGGTTATCCGTGGCTATCAGGTATTGCTGAGTGAGTCGCAAAAAGAAGGCGTGTCGGCCTACTTCGAAATCCAACATAAATGTCCGCGCTGCGCTGATGTTGTGCATGTGTTCCATGCGATTCCCGAAGTAATTACCTGCCGCGGTATTTCCGGTGATATGGATTTGCTGGTGTATGTCCACGCGCCTTCAATGCGCCGCTTGCATGAGATCCGCGAATACATTGATACCCATACAGATATCATCAAAATCAAAACCCATGTGGTGATGAGTGAGTGGATAAATAATTTGGGGGAGTAATTACCCCCCCATATTACGCGTGTGTTGTCGCTGGGTTAGACGAAGCGCAATCAGTTGATTTGACAAGCGCTCAAGCATCAAACACATCGATTGCGCTAGCGGATCTGTGTTTGCAGCATTGGTATATTGCTTACGCCATTGTTCGGCTAAAGTAAAAATCAGTTGCTCGGCTTGCCCTAAAGGCTGATTAGTAGATACTTGTTTTACAAACAAAACTCTACAGCACTCAAAAAAACAATGCAGCACCATATTATCAA
>NZ_JACSDI010000035.1 GCF_022410515.1 Shewanella cutis
AAAAGAAAAAAGATCGCATGGCGATCTTTTCTGCAAACGGGCTCTATTTACACTCAAAATGCTGTTTAATTGAGCTTTTTCGCGCCTTTATCGATAAAAGCTTGGATGAGCGCTACGGCTTTTGCATCATCCCAATCGACAAATGATCGTACAAACGCGATCAACTGACCATTTTGATCGAGAATAAAGGTTGCCGGGATGGTATCAAGTGGAAACACCTGTCCTAGCTTTTGCGTAGGATCATAGTAGGAATTAAAGTTTGCCATTCCTAATGAAGTTAAAAATGGTTGCACTTGCTGTTTGCCATCCGCATCGATAGAGATAGGCAATAGAGCAAACTCTTCCGCTTTAAACTTTGTCGCCAATCGCTCAATCGCTGGTAACTCCCTTACGCAGGGAGGGCACCAGGTCGCCCACATGTTAACCATCACGACTCTCCCCTTGTATTGGCTAAAGTCGATAGGCTTGCCATTGACGTCACTAAAGGCAACGGGCTCGATAGGAAAGGTTTGAGGCAATACATTAATCAAGTCGGCCGTAGATTCTATCGGTTTATTTGACTGCTGCATGCCGGGGTACGCATAAGCTCTACCAGCAATAGCAACGGATAAACTTGCAAAAATTACAGCCATTAATGCGAGAGACTTCATTTACTGTCACGCTTCAATAAGGCATCTAACGCTTTTTGATCTTCGGCGCTAATCTCTGGCGCCGCAGCACCTGTGATACGTTGCTTACGAATAAAGATAAAGCCAACGATTAAGCCTAGTAACAATAAACCTACAGGACCTAACCATAATATGTAAGTTTTGGTTTCCATTCTAGGTTTGTAGAGTACAAACTCACCATAACGGCTAGTCATAAACTCGATGATCTCATCATCACCTTTGCCTTGATCGACCATCTTGAACACTTCAAGACGTAAATCACTGGCAACAGGTGAATTAGAATCAATTAAATTTTGATTTTGACACTGAGGGCAGCGTAAGGAATGCGCCAATTCGAGCGCACGCTTTTGATTTTCTGGCGATTTAAACTCATAAGTGTCTACAGGTGTAGCCATTACGGTTGTCACCATACTCAGCAACAACACTAAACCGCCGATGATTTTTGTCAGCGTTCTCATGCTGCACCATCCTTCGCCGCTTCAGCTTGTAGTTGTTGGATCATAGGATAGAGGGTTTCGCTCCATACACGCTGGTCAATGGGACCTGCATAGCGATAACGAATAATGCCATTATGATCAACAATAAAGCTTTCGGGTGCGCCATAAACGCCAAGATCTAAACCTAAACGACCATCTTTATCATAAATATTGATATTGTATGGATCGCCCTGACGTCTTAATTCTTCCAGTGCAGGGATACGCTCGTCGCGGTAGTTAATCCCATAGATAGGCAGAATATTTTGACGTTTCAGCATGACTAAGAAAGGGTGTTCATATTTACAAGATGGACACCAAGTCGCCCATACGTTGAGTAATGCCACTTTACCTTTCAGTTGCTCATTGGTAATCATCTCATTTGGTGTTTCGAGACGTTCCAGTTGGAAAGCCGGAATAGGCTTTCCTTCCAGAGCTGAATCCAGTTTCTGTGGATTTAAAAACAATCCTTTGTATAAAAATACCCCCATGCCAAGAAAAATGACTAATGGGATAAACAGAACCAACTTCTTCATACATTCCCCAATTATTGAGCAGTAGCTAATTTCGCTTTTTCAGCTTGCAGCTTAACGGTAGCCGCGACTTTTGAGCGATAGCGTTTATCCGATGCGGCAAAGAAACCGCCGACCATCATGAATATTGCTCCGAACCATAACCAACGCACAAACGGCTTGTAGTTCAAACGCACAGCAAATTCAGTACTACTAATCGGATCGCCCATCGTCACATACAGATCGCGGAACAGACCCCAATCGATACCGGCTTCGGTCATATCCATAGTACGCACATTGTATTGGCGACGATCCGGTTTGAGCAGTGTCAGTAACTTATCGCCTTTGTAAATCTCAATTTGACCTTGCTGTGCAGTGTAATTAGGGCCAACAACGTTTTTAGTTTCGAGATATTTAAAGGTGTAACCCGCTAGCTCTTGGCTTACGCCAGGCCCCATTCTCACACTTTTCTCCACTGAGTAGTTAGACACCATAGTGGCACCAATAACAGACACAGCAATACCTAAGTGCGCGATGATCATACCAAGTTGGCTACGGCCCATACGTGCCATGCTTACTTCGCCGTCTTTAGGCTTAACGATACTGTAAGCTGCTTTTGCGGTTGCCAAGATAATCCAAGCTGCAGCGGCGATACCGCAAGCAACCCAAGCGTTAAAGGCCCCATCGACGATAAACGGCGTGACAATACCAATCACCAGAGATACTAATGCAGGTACCAGTAACTGGCGCTTCAACTCACCGGCTTTCGATTTTTTCCAGCGAATGATTGGACCTACGCCCATAAAGGCAAACAGTACAAGTACTATGGGTACAAACACAGCGTTAAAGTATGGAGGTCCAACAGAAATCTTACCCATGCCTAACGCATCGATCAGCAGTGGGTATAAAGTGCCTAACAGCACAGTACCAGCTGCAACCGTCAGTAACACGTTACAAACTAACAGCATGGTTTCTTTTGATTTCAGCTCGAAGCGTGCAGGGCTGCTCATTTCACTTGCACGGAAGGCAAACAAAGTAAGCGAACCACCGATAGCCAGACCAAGCAATAATAGAATAAACATACCGCGGCTTGGATCGGCTGCAAATGAATGCACGGAAGTCAAAACGCCAGAACGTACGATAAAGGTACCGAGTAAACTTAGCGAGAACGCGAAGATAGACAGCAATACCGTCCAGTTACGGAATGCACCGCGCTTTTCCGTCACGATCAGTGAATGCACTAAAGCCGTACCCACTAGCCAAGGCATAAATGAGGCGTTTTCTACTGGATCCCAGAACCACCATCCACCCCAGCCTAATTCGTAATACGCCCACCAAGAACCTAATGCAATACCACCAGTGAGGAAAACCCAAGCGGCTAAGGTCCAAGGACGCGACCAACGAGCCCAAGCAGAATCAAGGTGACCACTCATCAAAGCTGCAATCGCAAATGCAAAACTGACCGAGAAACCCACATAACCCAAATATAACATCGGAGGGTGGAAGATTAAGCCCACATCCTGCAGCATTGGATTTAAGTCGCGGCCTTCAGCAGGCATTGGGAATATACGTTCAAATGGGCTAGAAGTGAGTAACATAAACAAGCTGAAGCCAATCACAATCAATGCCAATACCGCTAACACGCGAGCGGTGAAGACTTCTTCTAAGCCTTTACTGAATAAAGCAACAGAAGCAGCCCAAGTGGATAGCGCGAACACCCAGAATAGCAGCGACCCTTCATGACCGCCCCATACGGCCGCAATCTTAAAGAAGATAGGTAACTGAGAATTAGAGTGATGTGCCACATAGGCCACGGAGAAATCATCAACGGCGAAGCTGTAACCAAGTGATACTACGGATAAAGCAATAAAAAAGAACATTCCGTAGGCTAACGGCCAAGCATACCTCACTAGATATTGGTCTTTACGGGCAACACCTATAAGGGGAACGCTGGCTAATAAGAAGGCAAAAGCCACTCCTATTATCAACGAAAAGTGTCCAAGTTCTGGGATCATGGGTTTTCCTCAGTCTCTAATAATAAGTTGATTTAGAAATACTCCAAACCAACGCACAACATTCTGTTCACGCAAATGCACGAAATTTGGTTCATTTTAGTATTTGCTATTGTTCCTGTCTGCCTCTTTCATACAAAACTGGGTGACTTGTCTCATTCTCAATCTTTGCCGAAAGAGAGTCACTAAAAGCCTACAGTTTTGCATGTGACAGATAAATGAGCCTTAAGTTTCATACATAAATGACTCGATGGATCAATTTGTGAACCAGTGCCCAACTATCAGTTTTCACACTAATGATGGTCTTATATTACTGTTCAATGAATAATCTTTACGTATAATCTTGCTTCCAAGCCGGCGGTAACACCGCTTTATATGCAAACTAAAGTGAATATAGAAACAATGACGACATTTTGGATTTTTATTGCGCTTGTTATGTTGATCAGCTTAACGCTGATCTGGATCCCGCATTTCAGACAGCAAAAGTTGTTGCGCACTGAAGAAGCTGGCGTTCGCAAGCAAACGAACCTCGAATTGTTCAATGAGCGTCTTTCTACCCTTGAAAAAGAGCTTCATGAAGAGCTACTCGATCAAGCAGAATTTGATGCGCTTAAGAGAGAACTCGAAATCAGTTTGCTCCAAGACATCAAACAAGCAAGCGATGATTCTCTCGTCAATCAAATCAAACCTAAGAGCATCCTTTGGCCATCAGTCATGTCGGTCTGCTTGATAGCAATCTCCGGTTATCTTTATCAACATTTAGGTGCCTTTGAAAATATAGGCAACAACCAAGCTGCTAACCCGCATGCAGGTATGGACACAGCTCAAATCATGGCGCAACGCGTGCAGATGATGGAAGCCCAAGTACAAGCAGAGCCTGAAAATAGTCAAGCTTGGTTTAGTCTGGGTCATGCTTATATTTCTGCTAACCAATTCGATAAAGCGGTCACTGCATTCGACAAAGTGATGGATTTAGTAGGTAAGCACGCAGAGTTAATCGGTCCAAAAGCGACAGCATTGTATTACAAAGCTGGCCAGCAAATGACGCCACAAGTTCAAGCCTTGATCGATGAATCGTTAGCATTAGATCCGCAGGATCCATCAACATTATTGTTAGTGGGTATGGATGCTTTCTTCACTGCTAAGTATCAAAAAGCTATCGATTCATGGCAAACCATTCTCGATAGTAACCGCCCTGATGTGGATCGCGCTGCACTGATGAATGCGATTGAAACAGCTAACTTACGTATTCAAGCCGAAACCTCTGGCATGCCTAACGATGATGTACACAAGCAGGCAAAAGTCACAAGTAAATCAGTGAGTATTGCGATTTCAATCTCACCAGAGCTTGCGGCGAAAGCAGGTCCAGATGACACTATCTTTGTATTCGCCCGTGCAACTGAAGGCCCTAAAGTGCCGTTAGCAGCGACCAAGGTCAGCGCAAAATCCCTACCTGTTACTGTGACATTAGATGATAGCACTGGCATGGGTGGCGATGTTAAATTAAGCCAAACAGCAAGTGTTGAAGTCATTGCGGTCTTATCTAAGCATGGCAATATCAAACCACAAGCTGGTGATATCCAAGGAAAGATTAGCAAAGTGAATGTGGGTGAAACCGCAAACTTAGTATTGGATACTCAAGTACAATAAATCATCTACCATAGCGCTAAGTCTTGGCTTAGGGCAGAGATAAAAAAACCGGCTTATGCCGGTTTTTTAACACTGTAAAATTACTTAGCTTTAGACATAAACGCGATAGCAGCTTTGTAATCTTCATCAGTACAATCAGTGCACATACCACCAGGAGGCATTGCGTTTAAACCGGTTTTAACGCTTTTAACCAGATTATCCACACCTTTAGCCAAGCGTGGTTCCCACTCAGCAGCATTGTGCGCTTTTGGAGCACCAGCAACACCCATGCTATGGCATACGGTACATGCCTTATTATAAATAGCTTCAGCATCTTGAGCTGAAACGTTGACTGACATAGTCAAAGCAGCGACTGCAGTCATTGCTAACAGTTTTTTCATGTTCAATGTTCCTAATGCAAATACGTACAAAGCTCGCGCTGCCCTTTGAGGCAGACTCATTATAGCGAACTAAGATTACTACAAACTTCAATAAATCTCATCTTTTTGTGATTAGAATCTCAGCATAAATGATATGAGGCGACATGCGTGACAAATTCGTTAATATATTAGCAAGTATTAAAAAAGTTCGATTTGTACGAGAAATATTGCGGTTATTGGAACCATATCAAATTGCTGACATCTAGTCCTAAGCAATTGTAAACCCCGCAATAACGTTTGTGTTAGAATCACTTGTGTTTCCTTCCGGCTTGAGATAGAGGGTTCAGTGACAAATATAATTTCAGTAGACACACTGTTATCAGCGAGCAAGCTGACATGCATCCGCGAAGAACGCATCCTGTTTGATGAATTAAGTTTTGAGATTAATGCTGGCGATATCGTCCAGATTGAAGGCCCCAATGGTGCTGGCAAAACCAGTTTATTACGTATTTTGGCAGGCTTATCTCGACCCTATGCAGGGCAAACCTTTTATGTCGGTGAAGACATCAACCGATGTCGCGATGAATATAATGAAGATCTGCTGTACTTAGGCCATCTCGCAGGCGTGAAATCTGAGTTAACTGCTGAAGAAAACCTTAACTTCAATTTAAGAATCAGTGGCTATGATGATTTTGATACATCTGCCATATTGGCAAAAGTGAATTTATCTGGATTTGAAGAAGCCCTTGCAGGACATTTATCCGCAGGTCAGCATCGCAGAACAGCATTGGCAAGACTCTGGCACAATGATTGTAAAATATGGATCTTGGATGAACCTTTTACTGCGATAGATAAAAGAGGCGTCGAAGAACTTGAGCAATTGTTTATTAAACATGCGGATAATGGTGGCTGCGTGATCCTTACCACTCACCAAGATATGGGCATTATCAAAGATGATAGGCTTCGTAAAATTCGTCTAGATTATCGCTTCGTATAAGGTTTGGCATAATGAAAAGAGGCATCAGCTTTACTCAAGCGTTTTTTACATTACTCCAGCGGGATCTAAAAATCGCGATTCGCCACCGCGGTGATATTTTTAACCCATTGTTATTCTTTATTATGGTTGTCACCCTATTTCCACTTGGTATTGGCCCAGAACCGCAAATGTTGGCGCGTATCGCCCCAGGGATTATTTGGGTTGCGGCTCTGCTCGCGTCGATGCTATCGCTTGAGCGCCTTTTTAAAGCCGATTTTAGTGATGGCAGCTTAGAGCAGATGCTGCTTAGTCCACAACCGCTCGCCATTTTAGTATTGGCAAAAGTATTAGCTCACTGGTTACTCACGGGTGTGCCCCTTATCCTTATCGCACCACTGCTTGCAGTGTTACTTAACTTAGAAGCCAACAGCTATGGAGCATTGATTGCCACATTGGCTTTAGGCACTCCTGTGTTGTCACTCTTAGGTGCGATTGGCGTAGCATTAACGGTTGGTCTGCGCAAAGGCGGTGTACTGTTGAGTCTACTCATTCTACCACTTTATATTCCTGTGCTAATATTCGCGACCAGCGCCATTGATGCAGCAGGAATGAATTTACCCTATGACGGTCAGCTCGCTATAATTGGCGCAATGTTGATCGGTTCGTTAACCTTGGCACCTTTTGCAATAGGTGCATCTCTGCGAGTGAGTACTAACTAAAATGTGGAAATGGTTACACCCTTACGCGGATCCTGAACGCGCTTACAAGTTATCAGGAACATTATTTCCATGGTTTGCTATCTTAGCCTGTCTTTTCATTACCGTTGGCACGGTATGGGGCTTATTGTTTGCCCCAACTGATTACCAACAGGGTGACAGTTACCGTATTATCTTTATCCATGTGCCGGCCGCATCAATGTCTATGGCCGCCTATATGGGCATGGCAACCGCCGCATTTATTGGCCTTGTCTGGCAGGTAAAACTGGCAGATTGGGCAGCAGCCTCTATCGCACCTATTGGCGCAGTCATCACCTTTATCGCTCTCTTTACAGGTGCGACCTGGGGTAAACCTATGTGGGGCACATGGTGGGTGTGGGATGCGCGCCTAACCTCTGAATTGGTCTTACTTTTTCTCTATTTAGGCGTTATTTCGCTCTATGCTTCTTTTGAAGACAAGGTACTTGCGGCACGTGCTGCGGGGATCTTAGCAATCGTCGGCGTAATCAATATTCCGATCATTAAATACTCAGTTGAATGGTGGAGCTCACTGCATCAACCTTCAACTATTCGGATTACTGAAAAATCGACGATGTCGAGCGAAATGTTGTACCCACTTTTAATCAATATTTTAGGTTTCGGGCTTATGATAGGGGCTATCACTATTGTGAGATTTAGAGCAGAAATATTAGCCAGAAATGGAATGCGCCCATGGGTGCGTGAACTTGCTAAAGCTGAGGAGGTCAAATAATGCAATTCGATTCTATCAGTGATTTTTTCAACATGGGTGGCTATGCCTTTTATGTATGGCTTGCCTATGGCGTGACCTTCTTCTGTTTGTCGACGCTGATCATCACAAGCGCACGCCAAAAGCGCAAAGTACTTATTGAAATAGCGAAAAAGATGAACCGCGAAGAGCGCCTCAAAGAAACTAGGAGTAACAAATCGTGAACCCAAGACGCAAAAAGAGACTGACATTAGCTGTAGCATTAATCGGTGGCGTTGCCGCAATTGCTTCACTTTTGTTGTATGCGCTGAACTCCAACTTAAACCTATTTTATACACCGTCTGAGATTGTTAACGGCAAAACCGATACTGGTGTAAAACCCGAAGCAGGCCAACGTATTCGTGTGGGCGGCATGGTAACTGTTGGTTCTATGGTGCGTGATCCAAACAGCCTACATGTGCAGTTTGCTGTACACGATTCCTTAGGTGGCGAAATTCTAGTGACCTATGATGATTTATTACCTGATCTATTTCGTGAGGGCCAAGGTATCGTGGCACAAGGCGTATTGGGTGAAGATGGTAAGTTGGCCGCGACTGAAGTCTTAGCCAAGCATGACGAAAACTATATGCCACCTGAAGTTGCCGAGGCTATGGGCCAAAAGCATGAGAAACTTGATTACAGCCAACAGAAATCGGCAACTCAATAACAGCTCTCAATGTCACGTCTTAGGATAGATTGACAATTTCTAGGCCAGCTCTTGTTGCTGGCCTTTTCTATTATGTACCTGATTGGGCGCATCTCAGATAGTCTGATTTCGTGTATATCGCCATCGATTCTCTAACACCATTTATATTAATTATCTGATGTTTATCATACAAAAATATGAATCATCCCCACATCGCAGCCTTAGTTAAATCGGAGAAAAGTTCACGCAAACGTATGCGCTATCTTGCCTTACTCCATTTCACTGAAGGGCATTCTCGTACCGCCATCGCAAGCATGCTTAAGGTCAGTAGAACCAGTGCCAATCGCTGGGTCACCGCCTATTTAACCCATGGACTGACAGGCCTTGACGATGCGCCCAATCCGGGCCGTCCTGCGACACTCTCCATCGCACAGCAAGCTAAGCTTAACGCGTTCGTACAGCACAGAAGTCTATCTGCACAAGGTGGCAGGTTGATGGCCAAGGATGTCGGCCTGTTTATTCAGTCTGAATTTGGTGTGACGTTCAAGCAAGCAAATATCTACCGCTTGCTGCATCAACTTGGCTTCTCATGGATTACCACTCGCTCTCGCCACCCGAAACAATCTGAGGCTATACAAGAGGCTTTTAAAAAACTTCCGGATGGCAATGATCCTTAACACCCCAGGACACGTTGCACTCGATCCCATTGACGTTTGGTTTCAAGATGAAGCCCGCTTTGGCCAACAGAATACCACCTGTATTTGGGCTGAGAAAGGGACCCGTCCACGGGCCGTTATACCAATTGTATTAAATATCTGTTCATTCGAATTACCATTTCTGCGTCAATGCGCCTTGGATTGAGATGCCTATGAGGCTCTGAACTGATTAGATATTTAATGTGATTGGTACTAACAACAATTTGAATCTGCGTATTTATACCAATTACATTAATTAACTGTTCATCTTTGCCCACTGCCTAGAGCATAATTGCATTACCCTCACGGTT
>NZ_JACSDI010000036.1 GCF_022410515.1 Shewanella cutis
TCAGCCGCAACTTAGGTTGCGGCTGATTATGAAGCCCTTGAAAGATCGTTGAACTATTTAAAACGATCTGCATTAAGTCATACACTGGGCTTTTTCATTTGATGAGGCGATAAAGACTGATTAGTCTGCCCAGCGAATATGGGTGACTAAACTGTGGCTCTCGCCGGGAGCCAGCGTTAACTTATCTTCAAGCACATTGGCGGCCTCGAGACACACCATGGTCAGATAGTCATCGTCATTAAAGCGGGCAAGACGGGTCGATTTTTCAATCCAAGGGTTCCACAGCACGGCCGAGTGGCTATTTTCACGGCTCACTTCAATCACACCTTTGGGCGTATGTAAGTGTTGTACTGGACCTAGGTTGGTGTAAACGCGGTCGGTTTCGCGGTCAAATAACACGTCATCTGTGGTTTGCGGGTATGGGCCTTCAGCAAACTCAATATATTGAGCACCGCTAAATCCTGTCGCTTTAAGCTGGTGAATATCTTCAATCGGAAAATAGCTGTGTAGCGCTTGAGTGAGGCTCACGGGTACATCACCAAGGTTGGTATTAACCAAGCTGATACTTAAAGTTTCACCTAAGGTAAACAGTACGTTGACACGCGTATTGTGCGGCCAAAAGACCTGATCTTCTTCACTGATGGTTAAGCTGAAACGCAAATCCACCAGTTGATTACGCATCTCAACTGATTCCAGCGTCCAAACTCGGGTGCGAGCAAAACCATGTTGTGGAAAATTAGCTTGGTTGCTCATACCAAACCAAGGCCAGCAGACGGGGACGCCACCACGGATCCCATTACCGGGTTGATAGTCATCTGCCGAAGATACCCATAGCAAGGGCGGCTTACCGACAGGTTGAAAATGGTCGATTTGCGCGCCCTGTAAAAAAATTCTCGCTTGGCATAATGCAGTGTTCACTTCGACATAATCGAGCCCATTTGCGTGTTTTTTGGTGGTAACTGAACCCATAGCAACAATATCCTCAACCTGATGACGTATCAGCAATACAGACACTTAGCTTACAAACTTTTGCACTTGAGCATAAGCCTTTGTTGCGATCAATTTACGGTTTTGCTGTTCGATTGTGCAAACAAAAGTCACTGCACAGAGGCTCAGATGCTTCCTTTTTCAACAGATTTAGCTAAAGTGGTCAGAGCACTTCGTCCATTGCCATAAAACAAGAAAGGGAAGCGATTATGCCAGTCTATCAAGCACCACTGCGTGACTATCAATTTATCCTCGATGAAATGTTGCATGTTTATCAGCAAGATGCTCTAAAAGGCTTCGATGAAATCGATCCTGAACTGGTCGATGCCATCCTGCAAGGTATGGCGGATTTCAGCACTGAGGTGATGTTGCCATTAAATAGTATCGGTGATGTGCAAGGCTGCAAATTAGTGGAGGGTAACGTTGTGACTCCAGAAGGATTTGCCGATGCCTATCAGCAATTTGTCGATAATGGCTGGCCGACACTGACCTGCGATCCTGCATACGGTGGCCAAGGACTGCCCGAAGTGGTTGGGATTTTCGTCACCGAAATGCAAACTTCGACCAACATGGCCTTTGCTATGTATCCCGGACTTACCCATGGCGCTTACTCAGCCATTCATGCCCACGGTAGTGACGCTTTAAAACAAAAGTATTTACCTAAATTGGTGAGTGGTGAATGGACCGGCACCATGAATTTGACCGAATCCCATGCGGGAACCGACTTAGCACTGCTGCGCACTAAGGCCGTGCCAGCGGCGGACGGCTACTTTGCTATTACTGGCGAGAAGATTTTTATCTCCTCGGGCGATCATCCATTCACCGATAACATAGTCCACCTAGTCTTAGCACGCTTGCCCGATGCGCCCGAAGGCGTGAAGGGGATTTCACTCTTTGCGGTGCCAAAAGTGTTAGTCAACAGTGATGGCAGTTTAGGTCAAGCTAACAGCCTCTATGCCAGTGGTCTTGAACATAAAATGGGCATCCACGGTAACTCAACCTGTGTGATGGTATTTGATGGCGCACTCGGTGAGTTAGTGGGCGAACCCCATCAAGGGCTGCGCGCCATGTTTACCATGATGAACCAAGCACGCCTTGGGGTTGGGATGCAGGGATTAGGCGTGTCCGAAATCGCCTATCAAAATGCTTTGGCCTACGCCAAGGACAGATTGCAGAGCCGCGCTATTAGTGGGGCGAAAGCCCCTGAAAAAGCCGCCGATCCAATTTTGGTACACGGTGATGTGCGCCGCATGTTGTTATCGCAAAAGGCCTTTAATGAAGGTGCTCGGGCTCTCGTTGGCCAACAGGCGTTGTGGCTCGATGAGGCAGAGCGCCATAGCGATCCTGCAAAAGCCAAAGCGGCCTCGCTATTAGCGGCCTTGTTTACGCCAGTGGTGAAAGGTTTTATCACTAATCGAGGCTTTAATGCCTGCGTGGATGCGCAGCAAGTGTTTGGTGGCCATGGCTATATTCACGAGTGGGGGATGGAGCAATTTGTGCGCGATAGCCGTATCGCCTTGATTTATGAAGGCACTAACGGTATTCAGGCGCTCGATTTAGTTGGCCGTAAACTGCTGAGCGATCGGGGCGCGGCTATGCAGCAATGGTCTGCGCTAGTGACTGAGTTTATTCAATCACAGGGCAAAGATCCGCAAATGCTGCCCTATGTGAGTGGACTAATGGATTGCGCCACCGATTTACAAAAGGCGAGTGGTTATTTAGCGACCCATGCGGCGAGCAATCCCGACATTATCGGCGCCGCATCGATGGCGTATCTGGAGTTGTTCGGTATAACCGCTTTAGCGTGGATGTGGGCGCGTATGGCGAAGATTGCGCTAACTGCGCTCGCAAATGGCACGCAAGAGGCGCAGTTTTACCAGGCTAAACTGAAAACGGCGGACTTTTATATGGCGTATTGGGCCGTGCAGAGCCGCAGCCTGCGTAAACAGTTGGAGCAGGCGAGTGAGATGCTAACCACGCTTGATGAAGCTATTTTTTAAGTAATTACATCCGCAGTGTTATATCCAGTAAAAAACAACAATAAGCCAGCAAAGTGATGCTGGCTTTCTTATTGAGGCGGTATTCTGCAAAGCCAATGCAATTTATACCCACACATAACGAGTAGACTCTCTTTACAATTGCTATCAATCCTGACCGATGTAAATTCAAATGAGAATTATTGTCATCTAGTGATCAAACTTTATAATGACGGCACATTTTGATGATATGGGTAAACCACAGGTTTGCTCAAGGTTGGGGGACTTTGTGAAAACACGTTTTGCCTATTCAATACTAACGCTTGCCCTGATGCCGCATTTGGCCTTTGCAGCTGAGCCTAACGCTCAAGAGCGTAAACCCGAGCAAGAAAGTGCTTCAACGGCACAAGTTGCTATGCAAACCAACACGCAGGCCGAAGCACAAGCTGAGACTAAGGCGCCTGAGCGAATTGTCGTGCGTGGTCGCGCCATGCAAATGTACGTCGATAAAGAGACTGAAATCGGCACTAAAACGGCAATCAATGTGATGGAATTGCCGCAGTCAGTACAAGTGCTGACCGAGCAACTGATTGACGATCAAGCCGCCCGCAACATCACAGACTTATATCGCTCCATTGCCGGTGTAAGTGAATTTAGCTATTCCGGCGTGACCTTTCGTGGCTTTCGCGACGATGCCAACGTGTTTTACGATGGCGTGCGTGGCGACCCGTATTCAGGTTTTTCGGTGCCACAACTGTTCAACGTGCAGCGGGTTGAGGTATTAAAAGGTCCTGCATCGGCACTCTATGGCGGCGGTGAACCCGGCGGTATGATTAACTATGTGACGAAAAAACCGACCTTTGTTGAGCGTAAAGAGCTCACCTTAAGCACGGGTAGTTACGACATGATGGACGGCTCGCTGGATTTCACCGGCGGTTTAACTGAGGATTTAGCCTATCGATTGGGGGGCTACTATCAGCAGGAAGATAGCTTTCGTAACAATGCCGATAGTTTAAATGCCGAAGTGGCAGGTGGCTTACTCTATGAAATCAGTGACGATACTAAGCTCACCACCACATTCGATCTGATAAGGCAGGATTTGGGTGGTAATCGACTCCGTGGTGTCCCCGTGGATGATGCGGGTAATTTCCTTGTCGATCCTTCCTACAATGCCAACGAGAAAAGCGACTTCCAGAAAATGGATGCCTTGGTGTTACAAGCGATTCTCGATCATCAATTTAGTGATGATTTTTCGGTAAAAACTCAAATTCGTTACCTGAATAATGAATCCGATCAGCAATATCACGAATCCCGTGGCTGGGTTGATGTGAACGGTGATGGTAAGGCAAACAGCGCTGATGGCACCATCAAACGTGAATATCGTGTCCAAGCTCGTGCCAATGACGAAATCAGTTTAACCAACGATTTTGTTTATCGCTTTAATGCCTTAGGTTTTGAGCATGAGTTCCTGTTTGGTGGTGATTATCACTATGTCGAAACCGAATACCATTACAAGTTGGCGACCAATAAGGAAGGCGTGGGTAATCTGAATATCTTTGAGCTGAATTACGGAGAAACTAATCCGAGTACTTATCAGTTAAAAGACATGAATACCGACGGTACCCGCTCAAACCGTTTTGGTCTATATCTGCAAGAGCATCTGCGTTTCAACGAGCAGTGGTCTTTAATTGCGGGTCTACGCTTTAGCCAGTTTGATGATTACGATAAAAAGACCGGATTCTCCTTTAGCGATAATGCCATTACTCCAAGGGCAGGGCTGAATTATCGTCCAATCGAATCTATGTCTTTCTATTTGAACTACTCAGAGAGCTTTAATCCGGCATCATTGTCCGATCAAGAGAGCATTAAAAGTGACGGCGCACTCGATCCTGAAACTGGTAATCAGATAGAACTTGGGATGAAAAACGAGTGGCTCGATGGCCAGTTTATGACCACACTCGCACTCTATCGCATTGAAAAACAAAATGTGGCCCAGGCTAACCCTTTAGATACTGGGGATGACGATGGTATACCGAATTTAGTGAATTTTGGTGAAGTACGTAGCCAAGGGGTGGAATGGACGCTGGTGGGCGATCTTACGGATAACCTTACCGTGACCGCCAACTATGCCTATAACGATACCGAAGTGATTAAAGGCGTGACCAACGACAGCCTGACCAACACCTTTGGCGACGGCAAACACTTTGCCAATGCGCCGCGTCATCAAGCGGGGCTGTGGACGCGTTACGATATTCAAGCGATTGATTCGGCGATTGCTTTTGGGATGGACTATGTGAGCGAGCAATTTAGCCTTAATGGTCAAACGGTGAAACCTCATACAGTATTTGACATGAGCTGGACGACCCAGTGGGACCAAACCCAAGTGCGCTTAAATCTGAAGAATATCTTCGATAAGGAATATGCGGTCAGCGGATTTAGTGAGCGCAATGGCCATTTCCCCGGAGAGCCGCGCAATGTCACCCTCGAATTGACCCATAAGTTCTAGGGTAAAGCTTCCAAGTGTCATCTATGCCCGCGTGATGGTTCGCGGGTATGGATTTCATATGCAACGCATTGTATCTACAAGCAACTTTACCTATAGCTTTTAACTATGTATGCGAGTATTGCATTGTTGCTAAAGTGTTGTAATCCGCGCAAAACGCTTCTTACATTTATCGATTACAACAATAGATTCTATCCGTTTTTTACTGTGACAATCTTTGTTTAGACTGTGCTTATCTATTCTCCATTACGTCTTTGTTGCGATAAGGTCAGTTATGCCGCCGATTTGCCATATATCTTCTGTCTCTCAATCTGTTACCGCGCCGAAAGTGGCGTTAATTGCAGAAGGTGGTGGTCAGCGCGGTATTTTTACCGCAGGCGTACTTGATGCTTGGCTTGATGCGGAGTTCGACCCTTTCGATCTATTGATTGGTACCTCAGCAGGCTCGCAAAATTTGACTAGTTTTTTAGCTAGACAAAAGGGTTACGCTAAAAAACTCATCCGTGACTTAACGCGCCATAAACGCTTTTATCAACTAGGACGCGGTCTGATTGGCGCCAATGTGATCGATCTCGACTGGTATTTTGAGCAGACTCAACGTGGCAGCTTTAAGCTGGATTTAGCCGCGGCGAGTCAATCCCTCCGTGGGCGAGAACTTCTTATCACCACCACGCGAGTCAGCGATCGCCAAGGGTATTTCTTGAGCCCAACCAGCCATGAGCACTGGCGTGAACTACTAAAAGCCTCTAGCGCATTGCCTTTTTTATATAAACAAGGGGTGAAGTTAACGCCTTGGTTAGCGATTGAATCTGCTAATCATGCCGAAGTTATTGTTGAGCCAGAGCCGGATTTTTACCTTGATGGCGGCTTAGCGGCGCCTTTGCCCGTGCGAGAGGCCTATCAACGTGGTGCCCGTAGAATTGTAGTGGTCAGAACGGTGAATGAGGATTTTCAAGCCCAATCCGCTTGGGTACATAAACTCAAGTCGTGGATCTGCGTCTCAGGTTTTTGCCCTAAGACCATTGATTACTTAGTGCAGCATGAACAAGCCTATCAGGCCGAGCTAGACTTTATTGCCAATCCTCCCGATGATGTTGAAATTGTGCAGATTTTTGCAAAGTCACCATTACAGAGTAAGCTGTTAGGCAGCACAGATGCGGATTTACGGATTGATTACCAGCAAGGGATAAAGGCGGGGAAGGCGTTTCTTGCTGGGTTCTCTTGGCAAATCTCTAAGGCTAAAGATATGACGCCAGTTTTACCATTGGCAATTTCGGCCTAGATCATTGGTTCGCTTCTTCTTGAATCACTCAAGGTATTATTGCTCGGCCGTATTTTAGCTTGCTTGGCAAAGCTAAATGAATGGGGCAAAGCGTTAAAGGTAATAAAGCCACCCGAGGGTTAATGCCACTCGCTTAAGAGCGGGTGGCATTTTTACTTGGATATTTCACCGTTTTCTTTAGCACCACACGCGGGTAGCTAGGCCGCTTCCTCTTCGGGGGGAAAATCAACCTTTTGCCATTTTCCCTCAGTCGTTTTAAGTGCTGTGGGATCGCTCCAGGACTCCCTCTGTCGCTCCAACCAAACTCATCCTGGATTAAAAACAGGGCATTAATGAAACTTATCCTCTGTGGCTCAACTTTATGCTGCACTGCCATGGCTGCCATCTCTAGCCGAACAATATTGTAGGTCGTCAAGATCCCCCATAATTCTTGATACACCCCATCCTTCTTCTTGCTGCGCAGGACGGGTTTATTTTCCAGTTGATATTGCTTCAGCTCACCATAACCCCTCTCTATCTCCCATCGCTGCCAATACACCTTGAGCAAATCGTTCACTGGGTAAGTGTCGGGACATAGGCAGGACGTGATAAACCCTTTGATATCACCTTTGGGTGACGGAATAAGGATAAGGCGGGCTTGCCAGCGCTCCCCCAGATAAGGCGCTTGTTGTTTAGCTTGGGGTGATACCGGCATCTCAACCAGATGGTCATACTCTGAGAATGACTCGATAATTCTATAGCGGGTCTTAGACTTTATCGGGGTTAACCAATGGGTGTTTACACCGCTTCCTTGCCAGCTGATGAGCAATTCGGCAGACATAAACCCACGGTCAAACAACGTGAGCGAATGCTCGGGAGCTGAGCCAACCAATTGCTGTGCATAGTGAATTTCACTGTGGGTAACAGGCCCGAAAGCCGCATCAGAAAGTAAGTGGCTGCGAGTAGACATTAAGGTGACCGCCAGCACAGAGGGAAAAGAAGCCGTGCTTTGTGCAAAGCCAAAGTGATGGTTTTCTTCAGTGTTATGCGTCTTAAAATACGTCCCATCAACACTGAGCAATTTCAATCCCGCTATCTCATCAAATTCGCACAGTGTTTCCCACTGTGCAGCGGTTGTTTTGAACAGATAACGCATGGGCTCTGACCCCAACTTTTCTTTGGCTTTGATGATGCTACTGGTCGCCAGTGGCGGGAGGTCCCCCTTGGCGTCGGGAAACGCCAGTGAGAGCGTATCACAGACTTGCGGAATCGAGCGGTTACGCATCAAACCAATGCCTAGAACCAACCAAACCGCTTGCTCTGCAGGGAAACGGCGGGTTCGAAGTGATGCCCTGCCAGTTTGTTGCACAGCCTCAGCCACCCAATCCATGGGAACATGTTTGGCGAATACATCAATATCCTGCGATTGGCAAAATTCAGCAGTAACGAGTAGCTCTTTAGAAAATTCAGACATAAAAAAA
>NZ_JACSDI010000037.1 GCF_022410515.1 Shewanella cutis
ACCCGAGGGTGGCGTTATTATTAGGATGGGATATCGTGGTTAATAACTGGCGGCATGCACTGAGCGTACGGCGCGGCCTGATGGGTCGATAATACCCCGTAAACTTTCATCCCATGCCAGCGCTTCTGGGGTAGAGCAGGCGACCGACTTGCCACCAGGAACCGTTTCGGCAGCACTTGGCAGTGGATAATGCTCCTCAAAGAAACAACGGTAGAAATAGGCTTCTTTGGTTTCTGGCGTGTTGTACGGGAAGCGGAACTTGGCGTTGGCCAGTTGCAAATCATCTACTTGCTCTGCGGCATGGGCCTTCAAACCATCGATCCAAGAGTAACCCACGCCATCACTGAATTGCTCCTTTTGACGCCAGGCGACTTCTTTGGGCAATTTATGCTCAAAGGCTTGACGCAGAATGTGTTTCTCAATCCGGCCATCCTTAGACATTTTTGCCTCAGGGTTAATGCGCATCGCCACATCCATAAATTCCTTATCGAGGAAGGGTACGCGGGCTTCGAGTCCCCATGCGGCCATAGCTTTGTTGGCGCGTAGACAGTCGAACAGATGCAGTTTATCCAGTTTACGCACGAGTTCCTCATGGAAGGCCTGCGCGTTTGGCGCTTTATGGAAGTACAAGTAACCGCCAAAGAGTTCATCGGCACCTTCACCCGATAACACCATTTTGATCCCCATCGCCTTGATTTTACGCGCCATCAGATACATGGGGGTGGCAGCACGAATGGTGGTGACATCATAGGTTTCTAAGTGATAAATCACTTCTTTAATCGCATCTAGCCCTTCTTGGAAGGTAAAGTTGATCTCATGGTGAATTGTCCCAATAGCATCTGCAACCTTTTTGGCCGCGATTAAATCCGGTGCGCCTTTTAAACCGACAGCAAAGGAGTGTAGCTGCGGCCACCAAGCGCCCGTTTCACCGTCATCTTCGATGCGACGTTTAGCAAATGTCTGGGTGATAGCCGAGATAACTGATGAGTCTAAACCACCGGAGAGTAATACCCCGTAAGGTACATCGGACATCAATTGACGCTTAACTGCGGCTTCTAGAGCATCACGCAATTCTTCTTGGCTGGCGCCATTATCTTTAACTGCATCATACTGTTGCCAATCGCGGGTGTAGTATTTCACTGCAGCAGCATCGCTTGAGTATAAGTATTGGCCCGGCTGGAATTCTTCCACTGTTTTACACACTGGCATCAGTGCTTTCATTTCGGAGGCTACATAGAAGTTACCTGCCGCATCTCGACCCGTGTAGAGCGGAATGATACCCATATGATCGCGGCCAATAAGATAAGCGTCTTTGGCTTTGTCGTAGAGTACGAAGGCGAAAATACCGTTTAATTTATCAAGAAATTCAGTGCCATATTCCTGATACAGCGCCAGAATGACTTCGCAATCTGAGTTGGTTTGATAGCTGTATTTATCGCCGAGTTGGGCTTTGAGTTCTTTGTGGTTATAGATTTCACCGTTGACCGCGAGGATAAGGCTGCCATCTTCGGTTAGCAGTGGCTGCGCACCGTGTTCAATATCGACAATCGCCAAGCGTTCGTGGGCCAAAATCGCTTTATCGCTGGCGTAAATGCCTGACCAATCTGGGCCGCGATGGCGCATCAGTTTGGACATTTCTAGTGCGACTTGGCGCAGCTCTTTTGCATCGGATTGAATATCTAAAATTGAAAAAATCGAACACATAATCCCACTCCTAAACCACTGCATTTCATTTGAGGATGTCTCAATTGAGTATCAATGTGCCAGCGATTCGATAATTTGCCAAATGTTATTTTTGATGATTTATTCTATTTTTGATTGTTTTAATGGGTTTTGTTTGTGTTTAAAACGATTATAATTAATGTTTATTCAATTTATTCCGTATTTTTGTGAGTAAAGTGTTTTTGGTGCTTACTTGTGAAGCGAGATATTGGCAAATACGCAATGTGCACTCAAGAAAATCTATTTGAGGAAAAATCATCATAAATGTGAGCAAGATAGTGATTTAAGAGTAACCGCTGCTGATTTTATAAGCAGCTTATCGGCAGTTATTGCCCGTGTTGCTACAGTCAAGGTCAACAGTGAGCGTAAAATGGGGCTGATCATAAAATACTCATAAAATAATAAGGCACCCTTCAAGGTGCCTTATGAGATTTTTTAGCGATTAATCCCTTTGCTCAAGCCGCTTACTTTGCGGTCGTGGTAAGTTCCGTTTTGGCGGGACGCAGGCTGTTAAACTCAGTACCTTGATAATAGCCTGGCCAATCTTGGCTGTTACCTAAGCTGCGAGTCACTTGATAGTAAATTTCCAGATCTTGAATCGCACCACTCAAATCCCAGTCTTCATGATATTCATCGCAGACATTGTGATAGCAGCCCTTCATGGTTGCTTGCATTTGAGTCTTATAGTCCGCGGTTGCCGCATCGATAGGCTCACTACCGCCACCGGCAAAAACCGCAGGAACGCCGAGTTTAGCGAAGCTGAAGTGGTCAGAGCGGAAGAAACCGCCCGATGCAGGATTCTTTTCACCCAAAGCAATGCGGTTTTGCTGTTTGGCGGCATCGATTAGGTAGTTTTCAAGCTCGGACTTGCCTTTACCGACGATAGTGAAGTCCTTGGTTTTTCCATAGATATTGGTGCTATCTAGGTTTAGCACTGCCACGGTTTTATCAATGGGGTAGATAGGATTAGCGGCATAATAACGTGAGCCAAGCAACCCTTGCTCTTCGCCCGTGGTGGCGATAAAGGTCACCGAGCGAGCTAAGCCGTGGCCCTGTTTAGCGTTATCGGCCAGTTGTCTGGCGATTTCTAAAATGCCCGCAATGCCCGATGCATTGTCCATTGCGCCATTGTAAATTTTATCACCTTCTTTACTGTCATCTTTGCCAATATGGTCCCAGTGGCCAGTAAACAGGATTTGCTCATCTACTTGCTTGGTGCCAGGAAGGGTGGCGACGACGTTATAGCTGTTGGCGTATTCCGCTTTGTTTTTAAAGGCGATGCTGGCCGTTTGCTCTAGGGATAAGCTAATTGGGCTATCGGCAGCGCGAGCCATGAGAGTAGGAAGTGATAGGCCAGCCTTTTCAAACAGTTTTGTGGCGGTATCTAAGGTTAACCAACCTTCAACTTGGATGCGGCTATCCTGCTCGGTTTTACTAAGGACTAAATCCTGCTGCGGTCCTGTCCAACTGTTTTCGACCACTGACCAAGGATAAGATGCGGGTTCAGTATCGTGAATGAGCAGCGCGCCGAGCGCACCTTGGCGGCTAGCTTCTTCAAATTTATAACTCCAGCGACCGTAGTAGGTCATCGCTTTGCCATTAAATTTGCCTGAATCTGGACGGGCAAAACCGGGATCGTTCACTAAGATCACCGCGATTTTGCCTTTCATGTCGAGATCTTGGTAATCGTTCCAAGCATATTCAGGTGCATTAACCCCATAGCCAACAAATACCAGTGGCGCGTTTTGAATGTTAACTCCACCGTTATCATGGCGACTGCTGAGCACCAGATCTTGACGGTATTTAAAGGGTAATCCTGCCAGTGTGACTTGCTGCGCTTCATCTGCGGTATAGCTCACCATAGGCACAGGTTGTAAAAAGCTGCCTTGATATGCACCTTTAAGTCCCATCTCCGTAAAGGCTTTGGATAAATAATCCAAGGTGAGTTTTTCACCCTGCGTGGTTGGGGCGCGGCCTTCAAACTCATCGGAAGACAGGGCTTTAATATCGTTTCTAAAGCGTGCTTCATTCATTTGCACGGGTTTAAGTGCTGCACTGTTATTGGCATCAGGCTGCGCCGAATTAGGGCTACAGGCACTGAGCAAGGCTAGCGCGCAAAACGGATACAAACGTCGCATAGGTTAATCCTACTGTTATTTTTTAGGGGTAGTGACGAATATCAAAGGAGTATGTCGCGGCTTATCATGAAGCAAGCGGCAATGGGGTACAAGGGAAGTACAGCGGCAAAAATGTTACTTAATGTTAAAGTCAGTGGCGCTTCTCAGCACGCTAAGGCGCTGAGAAGCGAGCAGTTTGAGGTTTAAACCACGTCAATATCGCCGGCGCAGGCAAACACATGGTTCGGGCGGAAAGGCTCTTTATCGATATCTTCAAGTTTACTTACGCCGCTGGTGACCAGAATGGTTTCAAGTCCTGCTTGAAAACCCGCCAGAATATCGGTGCGCATATTGTCACCAATAATCACCGTGTTTTCGGAGTGACCGTCAATATGGTTGAGTGCGGAGCGGATAATCCACGAGCTGGGCTTGCCAACGTAGAAGGGTTTTTTGCCAGTAATTCGTTCAATGGGGGAGCACAGCGCGCCGCAGGCCGGACTGTAAGCGGGGCCGTGGGTGTCGGGATTAGTGGCGATAAAACGGGCGCCACGGGCAACAAATCCTGCTGCTTTATGGATCATATCCCAGTTATAGGAGCGGGTTTCACCAACAATCACAAAATCAGGGTTAATGTCGGTAATGTTAGCACCTGAGTTGAAGGTGTAACCCTTACTATAACAAGAATACGCAGATCTGTTTAGTAAGGGCTTTATATTA
>NZ_JACSDI010000038.1 GCF_022410515.1 Shewanella cutis
CTATATGATGCATTTTCAATAATGCTAGAGAGCATCGATTTTTGCTGACTTTTATCTAAACCTTCTGCCCAGAATAGGCATTTTTGCTTTAGCGTACTAACTAATTCAGGTATGAAATTTTGACGTTCATAAGAATGTGGAAGGTGTTTCGAGATCCCCTTAAAAACAGCTTCATACTCAAGCTCAAAATCATCAATAATTCCTGTTCGAGTACGAATTAAAAATCTTTGTGCTGGAATCGTAGCGTTTAACGTTTTTCTATACTTTTCTTTTTCTTGATTTTGCTTGTAGGATAAATCATCGGTTAAAAATTCATTTGGGAGTATATGTTTATCCGGAAGAGATTCTCCAGATAATACTTCCATTAGTGCAACCGCCTCTACGAAGTCAACTAAATCATCGTTATGGTACATCGCTGGGTTAGCGAACCAGGGTTTAGGGCTCAAGATGATTTTACTATTCAACAAGTCATGCAATAACGTTTTGTCCACTTCATTCGCTAAGCAACATTCGATGAATAAATAAAGTTTGCTATTTGGAATATTTTTATTGGCATCGGAAAATTCCTTGCCATTAGGGCTTTGTATATTAGTAAGACAGGTCTGAATGACCTCTCTTTCTATTGAACGCTGAGCTGAAAACAGTGAACATATAAAGTTAATGCATATATAGCCAAATTCCTTGGAAAAGTATGCAAGCTCTTGTAATTCATCAAATCTTGATGCGTCGATTAAATTTTTGTTAAGTATGTCAATTGCAGTCTGAACTGCCCTTGTTGGAGAAAAACTTAATATTCGCTCAACTGCTTTTTCTGCCCCAAATAGATTAAAATAGACTGTAAATAATAATGCAATCTCTTCGGCAGAAACACTTTCATGACGCCTTTTTTTCTTTTCTTTCGTTGTTGATTGAAAATATGTGTTTAACCAATTTTCTGCTGCTCTTAGGTAACTTAAAGACTCTCCTTTAAACTCTTCATGTACCGACAGTAATGCTGATTTATATAGATTCTCAGAACCTTTCCATCCCCCGGATAACTTTCCTTGAAATGCTAACTTCTGAACTTCAGAAGGTGATTGAATTGTGCTAATTAATGTAACGTTTTGATTTAATAACTCAATTTGTCGTTGGTCCCCAGCAAACTCTTCACCAGTCCTCAACGCCAATTTTATAAACGACAAATAATCCTGTAACTGTAGGGCTGATTTTAATGCCGCATTTAGTCTGGAAGTACTTATACTTCTGGCATCGATAGGATTGTTTATAGGTAAAAATTCCTCCGAAAGCGCTAGAGCTATTAAATCCTGATGATTACCACCTGCCAACATTAAATATGGTAAGCACTCAGAAACATAACTGTCTGTATTAGCAAGCTCGCGTATATTTTCTACAAACTCTTTCGCTTGTTCCGATGTAGAGGCATATTGCTTCCTAAACCATGTTTCAGTAGGCTCATCTCTAAATTGAATACTATCGTCAATTAACATTAAACCGCGACCAAAATCACTTATAAAGCTTGCTATTTCGGCTTTGGGAAGTTTAGTAAGTTTGGATATAACACCTATTGGAATGAACGGGGGTAAACTAGCCAAGGCTGTGCATATCAGGTCAACTTTTACACCTTCGCTTGATACATTTTTGTTTTTTAATCTTTCAATAGCTTTATCAAGCTGAACCTCAATCTGTGCATCTACGGTAGTTAACGTAGGTCCTAAATTTTGCAGCATGCGAGGAAGAGAGTCTGGAAACTCTTCGATAGCATAAGACTGAACTCGCGGATTTCCTCCTGATAGTCGGTGGAACTCTTTGGCATGTTCCTCATTTGCATCAGGGTAATATAACTGTAAATGAGCGAATGATTCATTTTCAGTAAATGCGCTTAACTCATATTGTTTAATTTCTTTTCTAGGGTTCAGCAGGTCTATTCGCTCGGTTCTACATAATACTACAACAGTGCAACCATTAATCATTAAGCTATTTAACAACTCTGGTACAATTGAATTTTCAGCTTTTTCATTAGCAGCCATAACTGCATTGTCGGCAGCATCAATGAACACATATAAGTGTGCAAGCTTGTTTCCTTTTTTCAGGAAATTCACTGAACTTTCAATGCGAGATTGAAACTCTGTCATTAAACGCTGTCTATCTTTGCCAGATGCAAGCAAAGGATCACATATTCCTTCGATAGCTAACTCATTAATAATTTGTACTAGCACTTTATCAAAAGAGTGCCTCGGGTTATTAATTGAGCGATATAGGCCATCCCCAAAGCTATCATAGACAATAGCGCATGAGTGTGAAGGTATAACGGTATGAGCTAACCTAGCCATTACTGTTTTCCCAACACCTCCTGGAGCATGAATTATTGAGTTTTTCTTTTCATCGAATATCGAGTGTAAAATTGATTTTTGGTGATTTCTTAAACTTGGGGGGATAGAAGCTTCAAACTTTGGAGGTGAAGGGAAAATATCACTGTAATGTTCTGCACCAAACCTAATTTCTAAGTCGTGACGTTTCACTTCATGGAATGCATTTGATGGTAGTTGTGACAAAAGCTTAATTGCAAAGGCTTTAGTTAACTCACTTACACTTTCTGAATTGTTATTACAAATGTAAGAAGTAAAATAATTACCACCAAAATCGAGTATTTCTAAATCTGCACTTGCAAAAACATTGTTTAGAAAATTAAGATTAAAGCCCGTAAAAGAGTCTTTGCTTTTATTGAAAATCTTGGATTTAAATATTCCTTTGGCTGCATTATCCCAAAAGATTTTAACATTTGAAGCAATAGATTTGTTAGTGATTATTTTAGTTGAATATAAATGTTCACAATTTTCGGGAAAGCTCCCAACTATAGTTTTTAAATCTTCACATTCTATTTTTCCATCAGTATTTTTAAAATAAAGTACACGTAGGCTTTTAGCTTCTTCATTTAATATTTGGGCTGTAAAACTAACATCGTCTTGAAGGATTTTTAACTTTAATTTTTCGTCTCCCTCTTTATAAGGAGATAATAACTTCAAGCATTGATAGGTAACCCAAAGAAGTGGTATTTTGTCAGTGCACTTATCAAAAGTGCTTGCTTGTGATAGGAATGTGGCTTGAGCAAATGATTTCTGATCAATGTTAACTTCTGAATCACGAATATCACCAGTGATAACCGGCGCATTAATATCTCTGCCCGCTGCTACTCCTCTATCTGTAGCTATCACTTTACTAATAATAGTTTGTAACTTCTCTAACAACATCT
Source organism: Shewanella cutis (assembly GCF_022410515.1). GTDB lineage: Bacteria > Pseudomonadota > Gammaproteobacteria > Enterobacterales > Shewanellaceae > Shewanella > Shewanella cutis. Next base: position 3,251 of record NZ_JACSDI010000038.1, read on the forward strand.
CAGCCCTATTTAATCAAAGCTAGATATGAAACATATAAGGTAATCGTGCTCACTATAAGGGCTAGAATTGTCGCTATATTAGCTAACATGCTTAATATACTTGTGCGACTAGAGTTAATATCTCCAGTCATTATAGGGGCATTAATATCTCTACCAGCACTAACTCCACGATTTGTGGCGAATATTCTTTTTGATGTAATTTTTATACTAAATATAAAGACAATTAAGCCAATAACCGCAACTAAGATTGCTAATATTTGGTTTTGAGCCAACAAATTTGATACTTGCTCCATCATTTAATCCCTTACCTTTTAGACTATTAAATATACTTTGACTTGACACAAGTCAAAAAACTAACAAGATAAATTCAAAAACTCCCCCTAATCAACCTGCTGATTTTACTAG
>NZ_JACSDI010000039.1 GCF_022410515.1 Shewanella cutis
ATTGTGCAAGTGAGTTTTTCCGCTTTAGCAAGATGTCGACATTCCTTCTCGAAACGCTCAGGGATTTTGCCTTTATGATGCGTCATTCTACCGTCTTTAAAATGCATTTCGAAAATAGTGAATCCCTTCTTACCACCAAATATCAGTTTATAAACAAGAAACAAACCAATCGCGATAAAAATGAGTTTAAAAACTGTGGCTGTCATAACGCCTCCTATCTTATGTTTATAGGACAAAGATACTCTGGAGTGATGATGTTTAACAGTGCGCTAACACGCAATTTTAATTTGGCAATCGCAGGATTCTGACCTAGTCTTAAGCTAGTAAGGAAATGTCACTCCCACTGTTAAGGAAAACGCCATGTACCTATCTAACGCTGACCGTTGGTCATTACTGTGCAAAAAACAAATTGATATGATTGATAAACTGTCTGCTAGCTTTCCTGAGCGAAAAGAACCGCTTAATGAATTAACTCATAGCTGGCGACATTTGCAGCATCAAGTACAAGCCGGTGGTAGGCCTGTCATGCATGAGTCAATTAAATAGCTGTTTTTTAGCGTGTGGGTAGTTAGAGTCGAACTCAGAACCCACTGGAATGATTGGAAGTCAGTTGATGTACATTCTTGATGCATTGAGTTTTAGGAATACATACAAACAAAAAAGCCACTCAGTGAGTGGCTTTTTTGTTTGTATGGTGCCGGCACCAAGAGTCGAACTCGGGACCTACTGATTACAAGTCAGTTGCTCTACCAACTGAGCTATGCCGGCTAAATTTTTACTGCTAAATAGTGGTGCCCGAACCCGGAATCGAACCAGGGACACGAGGATTTTCAATCCTCTGCTCTACCGACTGAGCTATTCGGGCAACTAACTAAGTGTTAGTTGTCTACTTCAAACTGAGTATTTGGCACCCATCCGTTCGAAGTGCGCGTATAATATAGTGCTCGCTTTCGCTGTGCAAGCTCTTTTAATTCGACTGGTTAAGTATTAAACAAGGTGCGCAAAATTTATCGCTTTACTTGAATGTGAATGGTTTACTTAGCCGAACTATCAATGGGTTAAAACAATTAAATAGTGGGAGATGTGAATAAAACCTTAGTCTATGTCTCCGAACTTTGATAATTCGCGAAGCTAAGTGCAAAGCAGTGAATCAATATTTGTTTCAATGGTGTCAGGAGCAAAAGTCGAACTTGGACACCTCTGTAATTATCGAGAGTAGATTAGCTGTAATTTAGATTGGAGTAATATGACTTGACCGAAATCCTAGCAACAAAAAAGCCACTCATTGAGTGGCTTTTTTGTTTTTTTATGGTGCCGGCACCAAGAGTCGAACTCGGGACCTACTGATTACAAGTCAGTTGCTCTACCAACTGAGCTATGCCGGCTTAAATTTTACTGCTGAATAATGGTGCCCGAACCCGGAATCGAACCAGGGACACGAGGATTTTCAATCCTCTGCTCTACCGACTGAGCTATTCGGGCAACTAAACTGAGCGTTAGTTGACTACTAAAAACTGACAACTCAATGCTGCCTCGTTCGAAGTGCGGCTATATTAACGAGGGATATTAGCCTCTGCAAGCGCTTTTTCCGGATAAATGATGCGTTCGACTGTTTAATGTGCACTTTGAGTGTTTTTTGTCAATTATCGCGTCAAAACTAGGCGGGTTTCATGGGGGAATATTGTTTGTCTTACCGTTATGGCTCCATCTATCACTTACTTTTTACCAATAAAGCGTGGTTTTGAACTATATTTCTAAATTTTAGAAAGGTATGGGCGATTTTTGCTGATTTTAGTTTTTAAATTTCGTTCTATGATAATGACTATTATTTAATGACACGGCTTAAGTATGAAGGTTTGGAGTGGCGATATGTTTAGAAATACTAATTTGAATTATGGGCTTATTGCTATTGTTAGCCATTGGTTGAGTGCTGTAGCCGTGATTGGATTATTTGCTGTAGGGGTTTGGATGGTGGAATTAACTTATTACAGTCCTTGGTATAAAACTGCGCCACATTGGCATAAAAGCGTCGGGATTTTGTTGCTGGTATTAACGCTATTTCGTCTTGTTTGGCGTTTGGTTAATCCTAAACCTGCGTCAGAGCCAAATCACCAGCCATGGGAAAAGTTAGCGGCTCATGTGGCCCATATCGCCATTTATTTTCTACTGCTGCTGATCATGGCTGCTGGAATATTGATTTCTACTGAAGAAGGTCGCGGAATCATGCTGTTTGACTGGTTTGAATTGCCCAGTTTTAGGCCTTTGTTTGAAAACCAAGCAGATATAGCAGGTGATATCCACCAATACGCCGCCTATAGCTTAATCGCACTGGTTGTGATCCACGCTGTAGGAGCATTAAAGCATCACTTTATCGATAAAGATTCAACACTACTCAAAATGATTAAATTTAAACGAGGATAATATAATGAAAAAGCAACTGTTAAGCGCACTGATTAGTGCATCTCTTTTCGCTCCTATGGCGGTTTCTGCGGCTGATTATGTGATTGATACAGAAGGAGCTCATGCTTCTATTACCTTTAAAGTTAATCATTTAGGTTATAGCTATGTGGTAGGCCGTTTTAATGATTTTAGTGGCGACTTTAGCTTTGATGCCGCTAAACCTACTGCAATGAAGGTGAATGTTACTGTTAATACGCTTAGTGTCGATTCAAATCATGCTGAGCGTGATAAACACATTCGTGGCGAAGATTTCCTTAATACTGGCAAATTTGCGAAAGCAGCGTTTGCATCGACTTCAGTGGAAGATAAAGGTAATGGCGACTTAGTGATTAACGGTAATTTAACCTTAAATGGCGTGACTAAACCTCTGGCAATTCAAGCCCATGCAGTTGGTGAAGGTCAAGACCCTTGGGGCGGATACCGCGTAGGTTTCACAGGGAAAACCACTTTTGCGATGAAAGATTATGGCATCAAGATGGACTTAGGTCCTGTTTCTAGTCACGTTGAGTTAGATCTCGTGGTTGAAGGTGTACGTAAGTAACGATTTAGTTTACTAACTTGCCATTTATCGCTAATAAAAAAAGCGCCTTTAGGCGCTTTTCTGTTTTTGACGAAGAAACTGAAGCTTACTCTTGA
>NZ_JACSDI010000003.1 GCF_022410515.1 Shewanella cutis
CTTTTTCATCATCATTACCTTTCTTAAGTTTTTGTATTATAAAAATTAAATTACATTTCTTTGAACCAAGTACGGTGACACTCAGCGCACACGGGAGCCTTTTTCTCATGCTCGCCGTGGCAGGCTAAGCAGCTGGCGCCTTCGTTGTAGTGCAGCGATTTGTGTGGATGGGCTTCAGGGATGGCAAGTTTGGACTCATCAACCGGAATACTGGTGATTTCGCCATGACATTCAACGCAGGCCGCATCGGTGGCATTTTGTTTACCCGAACCTTGGTGGCATCCTTTACAGCCATCTTGGTAGATAAATTCGTGGTTGGTTCTGCCTTGGGTGCTGCCTTTCATCTTGACGAGGTCTCCGGCATTGGCGGCGCCAGTGAACAGGGTTGCAACAACCAGTGTGAGTAGTAATGTTTTCATCATGATTTAAGCCTGCATGTCAGATTTGATGGTTTCAGCAACAATAATTCCCATCGTTAAGCACTCCAGACAAGCTGTTGAACTTAAACGGGTTCCACCGTGAGTGCCGCCAGTTGCTTCACCAACGGCATAGAGATTTTTCATCGGAGCTAGGGTTTGACTATGCAGCACTCTCGCGCCTAAATCGGTTTTTAAACCGCCCATGCAGTAGTGCACCTTTGGCCAAATCCGCGACACAATAAACGGTGGTTTAAGCTCGACAGCCGTATCCATCATGCGGCCAAACAAGGGGTCAATACGCTGTGGCACTTGCTTGTTGTACTCGGCAACGGTTTGTTTGAGCTGTGCAAGTGGAATATTGAATTGCTTAGCTAATTGCTCAAAACTATCGACTTTCCAAGCGATTTGGTCACGTACCGCGCGGGTGACTTCTTCTGCACCAATATGATCGTCATGGTTAAAAAACACCACAGGATAGGCGGGTGAGCCATCAGGATGACGGTTTTTCATAATGGCGTCGGAGCAGGTTTTTCTATCGGCGCGTTCGTTCATAAAACGCTTACCGTCTAACACATTGACTGAAATCCCTTTATGGAAACCAATCGAGAGCAGAGCATTTGACCAGCCAAAGCCGCCTTCATCGGGCGAGCCCCAGTGACCTGTTTGAATAAAGCTCATATGAACCGGGAAAGCACCGTGGGCCATAGCCGTTAGTGTGACTTCGCCCGTTGCGCCTAGGGCATTGGTACAATCTAAGGTTTTATCTAACGCAGGGTCGACCAGTTCACGTAGTACTAAGTTACGTGAGAAACCACCGTGGGCAAGGATAACGGCCTTATTGGCTTTGATGTAGATCGTTTTACCGGTTTTGAGATCTGGGAAGCGATAATTTTGACGTACTTTCAAGCCAACAATCTGTTGGCCATCCATGATGAAGTCTTCAACATAATGCTGCAGACGGTATTCAACGCCTTCTTTTTTACCCACTTCATACAGTTTAGTGGTGATATCGCCACCAACACCGTGTTGGGTACGGATGGCTCGGGCTTTATTGTGGCCACCTACTTGTTGGTTAAAGCCTTCGCGGAATTTGACTCCGGCGTCGATACACAATTGATAGGCATCGAGGGCGCGATTAGCCATTTGGCGCAGCATGTCGGTATTTTGCATGCCGCGGCCAGAAATGATTTGATCTTTCACTAGCTCTTCAGGTGAGTCATCGTTGATGCCTTGAGCTAATTGGATTGGGTTTTTAGGGATAGCTAACCAGCCACCGTTGATCGCTGAGTTGCCACCGATCACCTGCATTTTTTCTAATACCAGTATCGAACCTAAACCTTGACGCTTAGCATTAAGCGCAGATGACAAACCGGCAAAACCAGAACCTACGACGATAATATCGCGTGTTTCATCCCATTTAATGTTTGAGGCGCATTCAGTGGCCGATGCTGCACTTGGCAGTGCTGCTGCGATACCGCCTACCGCAGCGCCTGCACCTAGCTTTAAAAAACTTCTTCTATCATGCATTTTTGTTAACCCTCTATGTCTGTTGCAAGCAAGATAGAGGTTATGAACCGCGTCTAAGGAGAAGTGAGTCACGACTTTTTTTCAGTGACAATTTTATTCGTGAGTTATCTCGTGAATATCTTTTCTTTGATAATTGGGGGCGAGACATGACTAGGGCGTGTTGACGTTTCAGGGGGATTTTTGCAGCAATTTGGCTCTCCGTTTATGCAAGGCAAAGTCCGTGCAGTTATTTTACATAAACGGACGATAACGCAGCAGATGCGTCAGCCAAATACTGCCCGAAGGGGTCGTTTGGCAAGCCTTTGCGCTTACTTTCTGTCATAAGAGCCGCTCGTTATTTGAGTCGAATAACGACACATCATTCCTCGTTTCGCGAGCACGAGCTTGCCAGAACGAACAAATTTAATCTCGAAACGTCAACACGCCCTAAATGAACACAATTTAATTTATGACAAACTCCTGTTGATAAAATGTGTGTTTGAAGTAACTCACAAAGGTTGAAATTTAAGACTTTTAGGTGTGACCTTTATCCCGATTAACTGTTTATTGGCTATGCCTCGTATTTGTGAGCAACCCATAATGTACTTTTCGGTATGCTGGAATGAATAAATGAAATGTCCTTCGGACTCCCTGTCCATTTTACGTTGTAATCAAATATTGGATGCGGCTGAAAAGCTCATTGAGTCACAAGGTGTTGTGTCTTTTAAATTTTCTCAGCTTGCACATGAGGTGGGGTGCTCTACGGGTACCTTATATAAATTTTTTGAACGTAAAGAAGATGTGTTGGTTTGTTTATTTTTGAGAAGTGCTACCTCAAATCACTTACCGATATTTATCCATAAAAATCCAGAGTTAACCGCACAAGAAAAAGTGCTGTTACCCATTTTATTTACCTTTGAAACCATTAAGCGCAGTAGCAGCTTTTTTACGCTGCGTTCGGTTTCTGTCAATACCATGGTATGGAAACTGGCCAGTGACGAAAAAGTTGAGCGGTTTAAAAAACGCATTAATGCTTTTTGGAGTTGGTTTACTGATTCACTGCATTTAGCTGTTGAAAATGGCGAATTAGTGGCAACCCCATTACAAATTAAAGAATTGGTCCAAGGGATAACGTTTTATTTAACAGGGGCTTTGACACAATTTGAAAGTCAACTCATCGCCCCTGAGTTTTTGTCTGATCGTCGTGAAACCTGTTATCGGCATTTGGCAAACCTGATGGAGCGATACGAGTGGAAAAAGCCTTTAACCCTTGCACTGTTTGATTCGTTAGAGGCCAGAACCATCAAGTTTTTTGATCAGCATTATCGTGACCATATGACCTGCTCGGCTTGTTGCGCGCTGTCAAATACCGACACTAAGGCATTATCTCCCTGTACTCGTCATTGTGGTTAGGGCGTCCTGCAATTCTGGGTTTATTTCACCCGCAGTGAGCGTTGTCTCACTGCAACTAAAAATTAGGCATATTAAACATAAACTTAATTTCAAAGTTTATGATTGGCTAGCAACCAAGCAAGTTCGGCGGCGTTACTCACTTGCATTTTTTGCATGACTTTTTGCCTGTGTAACTCAATGGTTCGCTGTGCGATATCCAGTTCAGCCGCGATGACTTTATTCATTTTCCCTGCCAGTATGCCTTCCATGACCTGTGTTTCACGCTGGCTAAGGGTGGCGAGTCGATTGGCGATGTCTAATTGCAAATTTTGTTGATGCCATTTTTGCTCAGTATGTTGTTGGGCTTGGGTCAACAGCTGAAATAGTTTCTCGCCATCTACCGGTTTTTCAAGAAAATTGAGTGCTCCCTGTTGGATGCAGTCTACGGCCATTGCGATGGTGCCGTGGCCAGTGAGCATGATGACGCTGATTGCACTTTGTGCTTGATTTAAATGGTTTAACAGTGCCACGCCATCCATGCCTGGCATTTTGATGTCCAGCAGTAGTACGGCGGGTTGCTTAATATCGACACTCTTTAAAAATGCATCCGCAGCGTTAAAGCCTTTACAGTTAAGCCCCATCCCTTCAAGCATCCAACTTAAGGAATCCAGTACATCTTGATCATCATCTACAAGGTAAAGCGGTGTCATTTTGCTCTCCTAAGCTGGCTGCGAATTGAGTGGCAGGGTGACTTTAATGGTTAATCCTGGATTGGCGTGCTGTGCGTCAATTTTGCCTTTGTGCTCTTCAATAATACGCTTGCAGATCACCATGCCTAACCCAAGCCCTTGAGGTTTGGAGGTTTCAAAGGGGAAGAATAATCGCTCTAACGCGCTATCGCTAAGGCCGCAACCAGCATCGGTGATGTGAATATAGATGTTTTCGCCCATGGTACCCGTGTCAATAACCAGTGATTTGTGGGGGACATTTTCCATCGCATCCAGTGCATTACGTAATAAATTCACCAGCACTTGCTGCATCAAACTGGCGTCGGCAAATACGGGTAAGGTTTGTAAGCTGACCTTAGGGCTGAGTTTGAGCCGCTGAAACTCTGGTTGCATTAAGGTCAAGGTTTCTTCTATCACTGTGCGTAAATCGCAGTGCTGGTAATCACTGGTTTGTTGGCAAAATGTGCGCAATCGATGGATAGTAGTTTGTGCTCTATCGACCTGGTTTATAACCTTATTGAGCGCAGTGGCAAGCTCGGTTTGGGTGTTATCTAAACGATATATACAACCTTGGGTGAGATAACGAATACCAGCTAGGGGTTGCTTAAGCTCATGGGCAATGCCTGAGGCCATTTCGCCCGTCAGTAGCACCCGCTGGGCTCGATAAAACTGTTGTTGTTGCTCGAGTAAGATTTTTTGGGTGTATTGATGATGGGTTATTTCGGCGGATAAGGCTTGGGTGCGTTTAACCACTAAGCGCTTAACCCTTAAGTGATGAATATAGCCCAGTAACAAGGCAAAGATGAAGCTTGCGCCCCAAGGCAAGGCATTGTGCAGTAATCGCTGCCAGTTAGTGACAAAGGGCCATTGTTCTAATTGCTTTAACAGCTCAAATACTGGGCTATCGTCTACTGGGGCTGACCAATATTGATATCTTCCTTGCTGAGCCGCTGGATTGTCTGGGGTAATTTGCAGCAGGCTGGCGACCACTTGTGTCGCGAGTTTATGATCCGTATGGCCTAATTTGGTTAAGGCGTAGCCGGGGTATAATTGAGTCGATACTTCGCAGGCAAAATCTGGATGCGGTTGTTTAAGCACGACTTTTAATTTATTGGCTGGAACCAGCCCTTTATCTACTGCGTTCTCTAAAACGCAGCTAGGTAATACTGCAATATCAGCTTCACCCGATAACAGCATTTGCAACAGTTTTTGCTGTGGAAAACCAATAAAGCGCAGCTTGGGGATATCGCGGTAGGCATTGATGCCTTTGGTTGCCATTGTCGCTGCAAAAATTTGAAATCCACCAAAGGCTTGTGGGTCGCTTGATACTAACTTTTCATCTTTAAGTTGGTCCCATTGGCTCAGGTTGTTGTCAATCCGTGTGACGATGGCAGAGCCTATGCTCTGTTCTGGCGAACGAACTCGATTATGGACTAGGGTGAGTAAGTGACTGGTGCCATAGTTTTTTTTAAATGCGACCGTGGTGAGGGCATTGCCAATTAAAAAGTCGATACTTTGCTTAGTTAATGCCTCATCTAATTGAGATGGCGTTAATGGCGTGAGGTGTACAGGACGATGCAGCTGCTGACTCAGCCAATCAGCGGTTGGGTGCCAATTAGCCATGACTTCATCGGGCTCATTAAATGCCATGATACCAATCCGCACCGGATCACTTGCAGGGGGAGCAGCGGCAATGGCTGGCAGATTGAAGCCAATAAAAAAGGCCAGGATAAACATTAATCGAGTGAAGAATTGATACATGGTTTAAACCTGACAGGGCGATTTCATTAAATGGTTAACACACAAGACCTAACAGCTCGGCAGTAAAGAGGCTACGCGATGCTGAGCTGATGGCCAACAATATTGGCCATATTATGCCTATTAGTGATTGCTGATATATTGAGCCGCTTCACACATTAGCCTAAGGATTGAGCTTGGCGCGATATTGATCAAATTGTGGGGTGTTGATTTTGTGGCCTTGTTCATCCAGAAACCATACTGCTTCAATATCGCCGATACGCTTTATTAAATCTTGTGCTTCGGGCATCGGCAATAAAAATAAACTGGTTGAAATCACATCAGCTAGAATGGGTTTATTCTTCATAATAACCGACACTGAAACACCTTCTTTTTTCGGGTAAAGTGTCGTTGGGTCAATAATATGATGATACTCTTGACCATTCACTGCGTAATAATTGAGATAATTACCACTTGATACAATGGTAATATCTTCACCTTGAATAATTTCATGATAGATTTCACCGTTATTAATCTCGCTAAAATCTTTATGCTCTAATTGATATTTGCGAATTAATGGATTTTCGATAGCCGTAATAAATTGGCGACCATCAGGATGCGTACCAAAGTGGCGGATATTTCCTCCCGCATTAATCATAAAGGCGGTAATGTTATCGGCTTTCAATTGGTCATACACTTTTTCAACCATCCAACCTTTGGCTATACCACCTAAATCCAGCTTCATTCCGGCTTTCATCTGAATGGTATTATTTTTTTTGTCGAGTTTTATCTGTTTTATATCAATGTGTTTTGCTGCGTTGGCTAATTCGATATCGCTAGGTAGTTCGCATGCTCCGCCCTGTTGGCAGCGCTTTCGATAGCTTCGCCAAACCTCTAAAACTGGGGCTAAGGCAATGTTAAATCGTCCCTGGGTAATGCCATGCCATTCAATGCTGGTTGCTAATAGTTCGGTGAGTTTTACATCGATATGGTGTAATTTTTCAGGGTTGTTATTAATGGTCTGAATATTGGTGTAACCGGGGTAAGTACTAAAGTTTGATGCTAAATAATGATATTCCTGCACCACGTTAAGTGCATGGCATAATGCTAAATAAGCTTTATCTTTGTCCGCCTCATAAATATCAATGGTAATGGATGTGCCAAAATACTTTAGCGTATTCATACTGCCTTTACCTTGCTCGTAATTAAACGTTGCATTGGTATTGCAGTCAAACGGTGAAAAAACCGCATTTGCCGTTATTGGCATGAAAAAGATATAAATTAATACAGCAAAAGAAAAAACGTATTTCATACAACCCCCATCTTGATGACGGTTAAATTAGTAGCATGAATTGCCTTTGATGACAGCAATCAATCGGTAAAGTGTTAGCTAACTCAACTATTTTGAATTGAGGTTGGCATATTGCGGTTATCCGCAATTGTCGAATTATTTCCGAGGTCTATGCTGGCGGCAAGTTCATTAGTTGAAGAGCGTTATATGATGAAAACTGAATTACATTTCAAAAAAAGTTTGCTGGTTAGTGCGGTTGCATTGGCAACGTTTGCCCTAGCGGGTTGCGCTACTACTGCGCCTCAAGGGAAATATGTTGATGGTGTCCATCATGTCAGCGGTAAGGGCAAAAAGAGTGAAATCACCCTAGAGGTTAAGGTTGAGCAGGGCAATATCACTCAGGTCAAAACCCTGTCACATAAAGAAACCGAGTCACTGTACCTTAATGCTGAGCGTTTACTGCCAGAAATTGTGAGCCACAATGGCCATGAGGGTATTGATGCTATTTCAGGCGCGACTTACTCATCTAATGGTATTTTAAAAGCCATCAATGATTTACCCCGTGTAGATGGCACCAAGCCTGAGTATCAAAGCGTTGGGGCTCGCAGCCAATCAGGGGATGATGATTTTAAACTGAAATGGTCTATCCAACCCCGTTTAGGCATGGTGAAAGGTGACTACTACTTTGAAGAAGCACGTTTCCGTCAAGGGCATATGGGTAGCATGTTAGTGGTGGTGGATTCAAACAACCTTCAGGATGTGATTCTGGCCGAGTTTAATGAGAGTGGTCGTCCGAATTATTACACTCGCCTATACCAAAATGTGCCTAAGCGTATGTCTGAATACAATTTCTCCATGGGCAAAAAGAAAGGCACTGCGTGGGTACAATCTGCATTAACCATGGAAAAGTTAATGATGGAAAAAGACCAACTTACCTTTGAGTTAAATCCCAACTATGATCCAAAATTAGGTAACCAGCTAACTGAGCCTAATCGTCTTAAATATCAAGGTATTGATATTGTTGCTGGCGCCTCAAATAGTATCCAACAATCGATGATCCCCTTGACCGCTAAGATCCACAACCGCATTCAAGCGGGTGCGAGTGATGCGCTTTTTTATCAGCAAGCGGAAAAAATACTCGATGAAAAGGGCCGTTGGACAGGTGTAACTGCCATGCTGCGGTTAGTGGTTGATAAAAATAGCCACAAAATTACCCATGCCCATTACGATGAGATTTTTGCTGACGAGAAGAAAGATATTCAAGACGCCTCGTTGAAAGCATTTTATCGCCAATCTAAATATGACTCGATTAATTATGTTGAGCCCGCACGTATTGGATTCAACGTGATGATCGATGCCTTATCTTTGCACCTTAAAGAGGGCGGTTCACTGTTCAATATTAATGATTTACCCGCAGCAGGAGATACCGGTAGTTACGCACAAACTGGGTTTACTAAGCGTTCAGATGCATGGGACAACTATCTGCGACTCGCTGATGTGTTGTACAAACAAATGCGCGCCGATGGTGTGATTAATGAACATGCCTTACCTGCCCAGTAATATTGGATATTTAACATTATGAATAAATCATTTGCTATTTCTATGCTCACCTTGGCGCTGTGTGCTACACAGGCCGTGGCGGATGAACATAAATTTTATGGTCGTATCGATTACTCGGTAACCAATTCCGATAGCGGCAGTGCGACCCATAAAAATAAAAGCGGCACCGTATTAGAAAATAACTTTACCCGCATCGGCATTAAAGGCTCTAGCCAATTAACGGATAGCACCTCATTATTTTACCAAATTGAGGTTGGCGTAAATGGTGAGAGTCAAGATAGTGGTGATAAACCATTCTCAGCACGCCCAACATTTATTGGTGTGAAGCATAGCTCTTATGGTGCATTAGCCGTTGGACGCATTGATCCGGTATTTAAAATGGCTAAGGGGATGTCTGATGCAATGGACAATTACTCCTTAAAACATGACCGTTTATTTGCCGGTGATAAGCGTTGGGGTGACTCCTTTGAATACAAATCCGCCCATTGGAATAAGTTGCAATTAGGTGTGAGTTATTTGTTGGAAGACAATCATTACAGTAATAATGATAACCGCCGTGATAATGGCAATTACCAGTTAGCGGTTACCTATGGTGATAAGTTCTTTAAAACCAGTGATGTGTATGCAGCGGTCGCCTACAGTGACGGTGTGGAAGATATTGAAGCTTACCGCGGTGTCATTCAATATAAGTGGGATAAGTGGCAGTTTGCGACAATGCTACAACATTCAAAATTGGTCAATACGGATAAAACCGATTGGCAACAGCGCGAAGGTGACGGTGTTATCGTTAGTGCCAAATATCAATTAGGCCAATTATCATTAAAGGCTCAATATGGATTTGATAACTCCGGTACTGGATTAATCGCTAACCGTATTTATGCTAGTAAAAATACATTGATTGATGAGGTGCCAGAAATCTCCCAATGGGCGATTGGTGCTGAATATAAATTGAGTAAATCAACACGTCTACATACTGAAATCGGTCAGTTTGATGTGAAGCAGTATGATGATTTTGACGATACTATTGTCAGCCTTGGTATGCGTTACGACTTCTAACATATATCAATAATTTGTCACCTTGCTAAGTTATGTATTGTATTTAGCAAGGTGACAATTGTTAATTATCACGATATTAATTCAAACTAAGCTATCCTCCGTAGTTGATAAGATAGTGTTATTTAATTCAATTAGCTACTTGATTGAATTAGCAACTTGTTCTCCAGCTATCCTTCCAAATACGATAGTGTCCGCAATAGCATTGCCTGCCAATCTATTTGCACCATGCACTCCGCCAGTGACCTCTCCCGCTGCAAATAGACCTTTTATCGGTAAACCGTTCTGGTCAATGACTTCCGTTTTAGTGTTAATTTTTAAGCCGCCCATAGTATGGTGAACAGCGGGCTTAATTTTGACCGCATAAATAGGATATTGAAGATCATCGGCCATATTCTTACGACCAAAATCTGCATCTTTGCCTTTCACTTTAAAATCGTTATAACGTTTTATCGCTTGGTCAAATTTTTGAGCATTCATATTCGTCGCTTTAGCCATTTCATCAGCTGAATTGCCTTTGAAGATAATGCCTAAATCTAACATTCCTCGCAGTTGACCCAACCTATCTAAAACAGTTTCATCAAATACTAACCATGCATCTTTACCTTTTTGCGCCCAGATACATTCAGAGACTTTATCCCTTGGCCCCATCTCATCGCAGAATCGCTCGCCATCATTATTCAGCATAATAGCGCCCGCTCCCCGAGCAGTGCCTGAGATAACCATCTTACCTGCCGCTGCTGTCGGGAAGGCTTGAATTTCTTTAACATCAACAACATCTGCACCGACTTTGGGAGCGAAAGTGAGCGCATCGCCTACGTTACCCGGATTATTCGTGGCATCGACACCTTTTAAATCTGGGCGATATTTAGCCACTAATTCATTATTTCGTGCAAAGCCACCAGAAGCGATAATGACCGCTTTCGCGCCGAGTATATGTAATTTTGAGTGCTTTCCTTGAACAAGGACACCAGTAATAACTCCTTGTTTATCTTGCACTAGCCGGATGACTTTACTGTTGGTGCGGGTTTCAACACCGAGTTTTTTGGCGGTTTCTTTTAGGGTGTTGACGATTTCTGGACCCGATTTCGCTCCACCCGTTGGTCTATGTAAACGCTCAGCATTATGTCCGCCCGCACTTGATGCCGACGTTAAATCTGCCCCCATTGCTTGCAGCCAATCAACACCAGCACTGCCGTTTTCTGTCAAGATTTTAACGAGATCAGGGTTGTTTATGTTATGCCCACCTTTCATTGTATCTTCATACCACAGCGCCTTACTGTCAGGGTAATGCTTAAGGGCTTGTGTAACGGTTTCTGCGGCAGACATACCGCCAGCAGCTAACATGCTATTGCCACCAATGTAAGGTTGTTTTTCAAGAATGACGACATCTGCAACGCCATGTTGCCTCGCTGAAATGGCTGCCGCATGTCCTGCTGCTCCCGCACCAATGACAATGACTTGATGTTGTTCAAGTGGATCTTTTGTCAGGGCTGCATCAATCATTTCTTGGGTAACATCAGGAAACTGATAGTTATCTAGAATAGGTTTATCGCCAGAAAAGGGGATTTTAAACTCGTTTTTAAAAGAATCATGGCAAGTTTGGCAAACAAATACCGGTTGTTTATGACCGGAATGACAACTGGTACAGGACACATCAATAAGATGACTATGGTGTGGTGATAGTTTAGATTTTGATTTTGCAGCTAATTCGCCCATCGTTCCGTGACAACTTTCACAGGATTTATTTTCATGGTTTTCTGCATCATCAACTTTTATAGGTTTTGTGTGACACGTTTGGCAGTTGTTACCGTTATCAATATGGAATTCTGATAAAGATTGTCCATAACTAAATGTTGATATAAAAAAAGCCGACATGGCTAACGGTAATAATTTGGTATTAAACATTACTCTTACCTCACTAGTGTTTTAATTCATGTTCATCATTACTGCACGCTTAAAAATTGACAAAGCAAAAAAATTGATGTGTCAGAAGAGAAAAATTCACTTAACAGGATGGAAAGCATGAGAGTTATACCGCCGATAAAATCTATTATTTATTTTGAGGCCGCTGCTAGATTGCAAAGTTTTAAACTTGCTGCAATGGAGCTGAATGTTACGCCAGGCGCAATTAGCCATCAGATAAGCACATTAGAGGATTTTATTGGGAAAAAGGTTTTTGAAAGAGGTAGTCGAAGGGTGACGCTAACTTATTGTGGTTTAAGGTATTACTCCAGAATATCTATTATTTTACAAAACATGGAGGAGGCTACTGTTGATCTCGGTATCGAAGGCAGCAAACCAAAAATTAAAATAGCAATTCCACCCTCATTATTAAAAAATTGGTTACTGCCCAGATTGGTTGATAACAAACTAAAAGATCTCAATCGTAGTGTGGAATTTATTGATACATTAGATTATCTTGAATTTTCTAAGTGTGATTTAGATCTAGCAATACGTTATGGTTATGACTCGTGGGATAATCTTTACTCTGTTTTTCTATTTCATGAGGAAATGATTCCAGTATGCCATCCTAATTATTTTGTTTCAGAATTTACGGGTTTTACTCAGGAGATTATCGATAACTACACGCTTATATTTACGAATAATCGCTTGGTTCAGTGGGATATTGTTATGCAATATTTTGGTCTAGAGCGAAAATCGACCCAGAGTAAGCTCATTTTTCAAAACTCGATTCAAGCAATTGAAGCGGCTATTCAAGGTGCTGGTATTGCCTATGTAAACCGAATTCTTGTGTCAAAGGAGCTGAGTAATGGCAGGTTAATTCAACCTTTTGACATTTATATGCCAAAACATAAATCGCCTGCATATCATCTGGTCAGTACCTATGAGCATATGCAGGACGAATCAACCTTTAAACTTTACCAAACGATATTGGAATTCGCGAAATCAACTCCGCATCAACACATTGTAAATGTTCAAGCTAAGCAAAATGCATGGCTTGAGCATGTTGTTTAACATTTTTATTACAAAGGTGGCTGCTCAGCCGTATTTTGCTAAACAGCATAAAAAATGTGGGAAATTTAAATTTAGCGACATTGCTGCGTTCAGTAATTGCATAAAAATAAAGTTGAGTTAGCTCTCTCAATTGTGTTGTATTCGCGCCTATTAACACATTCAACTTCATCCCCTTATTAAGGTAAAAATAACCTAATAATGTTGTTTATGGCCCATGAATGGGCATAATCAGTGTCTAATTATTTAGATACAAGGAATAACCATGAAGTATTTGGTTAGCGTAGTGACCTGTTTTCTATTATCGGCCTGCTCTTTTGGGGATGCTGATGTTGAGTTTAATCCCCAAAAAGGTGAGGAACGCGCGTATCAGCTGTATAGTAACACCAAGATCACCGTTGATAATGGCGGTCGTACCGAAACGGTTAATGCCGCATCCCATCAATTACTGCGTTATAAGGTTATCGAAACTGGTAAAAACAGCCAGTTTGAAGTGTACGTCGATTATTTGAAAATGCGTGATAGCCAAGGAAGTAGCGTAAGTAGCGGCGAACGGGCTGAGCTGAATCCCGAAATGCACGCTATTTTCTCACAGGGATTTGAATTTACGTTAAATATTGACGATGGCAGCGTTAAGGAATTTAGCGCGCTAAACAAACCCCTGTGGCAAGCGCAATTAGCAGAACGCGGCATTGAGCTTGAGCTGGAGCTCAAAAAGCTATTTAGCTCATCGGCCTTTATTAACACCATACCCGCTAAAGTTGGGGCTATCGTTGCGCTTCCTGCTTATCAAGGCCATGCTAATGCCAAGCTTACCGTGTTGCAGGTGACTGATTCCCATGTGTTAACCCAAGTTGAAAGTGTTGGTGATCAAACCAAAATTTACGGCCAACTGCTGTTAGAACGTGAACGTGGCTGGTTAGAGCAAATGGCCTTAGTGGCAGAGGTGCCTTTTGAGCGCTATGGCTATAAAGGGACAATGCGCAGCAATGTGCTTATGGTGCCGCAACAGCGGCGGTTAGGTGATCTGACGCAACGTGTGGGTTTGGATTATGATTTCCCCGCGCTTGAGTATCAAAAAACGCCAGAAGTAGTGCTGGATGATGTTAATAAACCCTTAACTCAAGATGATGTTTTTCACTTTGATACGGGTTACTTTGAGCAACAAGATGATCTATTAAATATTAGCTATCAACATGATTTTTCGGGTTATAAGCCAGAAGGTGAGTTTCGGCTAACCGATATCACAGCCCACAGTGCCGATGGTAGTGTTTTACCGATAAAACTGAACAAGGTAGGGAGTTACAGTTACGCTGAAAAGGATGGTTTTTATCGCTCCGTTGAGCAAAACCTGCTTATTGGTTGGAATGCGCCAGCTGAACTTTTAGCCCAGGTTGTTGAGTTTCGTGCCAAGGCCCATTATCAAGGGGCGAAACTGGTTAAATTGGAGCTAAAACCCGATCCAACCAAAACGGTGACTTTACAGTATAAAGATTTGCAGCTTGAACTTAGTCCAATCCCTGATAAACCATTGAGTTATTTGCTCAAATCGCGGGATGCGACCAATAAATTTTGGTTGGCAGGGCGATTTGATGGCGCTGAAGGCGCAATGGTGAAGTACCAATTCGCGTTGGCTAACGGACCTGATTGGTTAACATCAGCAGAGCAGAATATGTTGGCGCTAGTCTCATCAGTGAACTATGAATCCACCACGCTGTTTAACTTTCCTGCTGAGCCGCCGATGCTCACCATTTATGTTAATACTGCCGCGGATAGCAGTGAACTCACTAAAAATGTTCGCTTTATTCCGATAAACGATTATGTGCAAAACGCTGCATATCCTCCTGTATATCAGCAAACACTTTACAGTGATGATATGTATGCGAGCCATGATGACCAAGCACAACCTGCGATACCCGTTGACCCCGCATTACTGGAACCACAAATGGTGGCCAAATACGGCGTTAGTCTGTTGTTAACTGCCGAGCAGGCTGCGGTTTGTAGGCTAAGTGTTGTGGATGCACCTAAGGTAAATGGGCACACACTGCAATGGACTCATATAAGTTCTAACAGCAGTTTGGGTGGTGGGCTGGATAAATTAATGCTGTATCAACTGACGAGTGCTGATGGCATCCGCCGCAACTTTTACGATATCCAAGTGAGCAGTACCTTGGCTTGCTCGGGCACGCCCCAATGGCAAGCACTTGCCTATCAACCAGAACAAGGTTGGTTGATTGATATTACGCAGTTGCCAAATCTCGATACCAATCAAACCGTGGCTGACTTTATGCGGCAGTATCGTTTTTTAAATGCGCAGAATTTACCGTTAGCTCCTGCTATGCAAGTTGATAGCAGCGACTTTTATCAGCGTCCGTTGCAGCAAGTATTACGTGAGCAGCGTTGGTTCATGCTGGCGGGACGCGCTGCAGCAATTGAGTATCTGACGATAAGTGGCGAACCTGTTAATAAGCAGTGGGTTAACACCTTCTCTGCGTTACCTTAAGGAGTAGAATATGAGAGTCTTATTACTATTATCTGCGCTACTTCTATCGTTTAACCTGTCAGCTGAGCGGATCTTACTCGACGAACAATGGCGGCTTAGCGATGTGCCGGGCGAGGCTATCTACTACCTGAAACAAGCGGCAACAGAGCAAAATGGCGTTTGGCCAGTACAGTTATTTTATGTGGAGACGGATAAACCAGTCTTTAAGGGCAGCGTCAATGGACCCAATTTAGCGGAGAGTTATATCGTTGGTGATTTCGAGTTTTTCTACCCTGACGGCCAACTGTCTCGTAAGGGGCAGAGTGATGCTAACGGGAGCTATCAGGGGACACATTTGCATTACTGGGAAGATGGAACACTCTCGGGTGAGTACCACTATCTTAATGGCCAGTTGCATGGTGAGCAGAAAAGTTACTATACCAATGGCCAATTGCGCGATCATCAGCATCACGTGAATGGTACAGAGTCAGGATTAGCGCAAAGTTATTTTGACAATGGCCAGTTGCAAACACGCGTAACCTATGGCGCTAACGGTATGGAAGGGCTATATGAAAGCTTCCATAACAATGGTCAGCCGGAGCAAACCGTGAATATGGTGGCGGGAAAAAGAGAAGGTGAGCGACTGTATTGGACAAAGGAAGGTTGGCTATTCACTAAAGAGTTTTACATTAAGGGGAAATTACACGGTGAAGTGTTGGTTTATCAGGCCGCAGATGTGCTACGAGAAATTAAACACTATCAGCATGATAAGCAGGTTGGAAATCAGCAGCATTTTGATCAACTAGGGCGGTTAGCTGAGCAACAACTGTACGATAAAGATGGCCGTGAAATACAAAATACTACCTATGATAATGCAGGTAACGTTGCGACCAAAACTGACACACAATATCTTGCCAAAGGTCAGGTGACAACGGAAAAACGCTTCGATGCAGCAGGCGCATTAATCTATCAATATCAGCGTGATACCGTAAAGGACTGGAGCTTAAGTCAGCGTTTTACTGCAAGCGGTGAATTAATTGGACGCGAAGAACAACTCAAGGGGCAATACCAAGGTTTGTATATCGGTGATGGCTGGAATGGCTATATCAGACGGATAAACTACAGCAAAGGTAAAATGCACGGTGCATATCGCGAAGATAATGTCGTAGACGGCGGGTTTGTCACTGGGCAATATCACTTCGGTGCAAAAGTTGGCAAGTGGGTGACCAAAAACGCTGATATGACCCGTAATGAGCAGTTTAACCAACAAGGCCAGCTTAATGGCGAACAGATTGAAATCGCTACCGATGGTACGGTGATGCTGCAAGCGTTTTATAAAAACGATAAGTTACATGGTGCGTATTTACAGCGTGACTTTGATAAGCAACTGCAGGCCCAAGGCCAGTATATTAATGGTCAACGTGAAGGCAAATGGCTGGTTGATGAAAGTAGCTACAATCAGGTGAAGCTATGGCATGGACAGTATCGGGCTGGGCACGAAGTCGGTCAATGGCAAGCTTTTTCCGCGAACGGCCATTTATTAGGCCAAATGCAATATGACAATAAAGGCCAATTGCAAGGTAAAAGCTACAGCTTTAATGAAGATGGCAGTCTGTTGCGAAGCGAGGAGTATGTTGATAACCAATTGCACGGTAAATTGGTTTACTACTTCAATGGTGAAGCCTCATCCGAGTACCGTTATCAACATGGTGTCGATGTCGGTCAATAACCTATGAAACCTACCTTGGGTGGTTTTTGATTGAACAGGGTGTATTAGCTCAAGTCTGAGTTAGTACACCTAATTAATAGCGACGTTTGGTTTTAAAAAACGCAAGTAGTTGTTTTTGTTTACCGGCTTCAGTTAAAACATCGTGACAGGCTTTACTGGCGTTACCCACCCCCATCACATTTTGATCAACCATTTCTACAGTCGATGAGATATTTTTGGAAATATCTTCGGTGACGCTTGATTGTTCACTAGAAGCAGTGGCAACCACTGTATTGACGTTGGAAATCGCGCTGACGGAGGCTGAAATGCCATGGAAAGCGTTACGCACTTTTTCCGAGATAATTTGAGATTCATCCAACAAACTGGCATTAGCTTTCATATAATGGTCAGCTTTTTCCGCTTGAGACTGTAACTTTGAAATGATCCCCTGAATATCAACAGTCGATTGCTGGGTTTTAGCGGCAAGGGAGCGAACCTCATCAGCGACTACGGCAAAACCTCGACCCGCTTCTCCAGCCCTTGCAGCTTCAATAGCTGCATTTAATGCTAATAGGTTGGTTTGTTCGGAAATACTTGTAATTACTTCAATGACAGAGCCAATTTCAATCGAAAAGTCTTTCAATTGATTTACTATGGTGCCGGAATCTCGAATGGCCGTGCCGATTTTTACCGAAATGTTATTGGATTCACCGAGAGATTTGTTACCCTCAGTGACATTCTCCATCGCTTCGCTGGCACTGGTTTCCGCTTCTGTTGCATTTCTGCTCACTTCTAGAGCTGTGCTGGACATTTCATTAAGTGCAGTCGCTATTTGTTCTACCTGAACCAGCATTTTTTTGGAATTATTCTCAACCTGATTCATGGTGGAGGCGAGTACTTCCGCCGAGGTGGCGGTATTGTTGGCAACAGTAATCAACTGTTCCGTCATTTCAGATATTTTATCTGCAGTATGATTACAATCCTGGGCCAATAAGCCCAATTCATTATTACCGATATCATTAATTCGATCGGTGAGGTCACCATTAGCCAGCTTGGCAATAAAATGTTGGACTGTTCTGATGGAAGTAATAATGAATTTTGAGATAACAATAGATGTAGTTAAAACTAACAGCGAAACAATAACTAAGATGGCTATCATCATCTTGATGGATTCATCGTAAATCTCATCACCATAGTTGCTCGCAGCTTGGGCTCCTTTAGTATTTATATCAGATAATTGCAGTAATAAATCCGAGTATTCGTTGTAAGTTTTTAGTGATTTGGTCAGTAGTAGTTGTTTGGCATCCTCATTTTTATTTTCCCTTGATAAGATGAGGATCTTCTGTTGAATATTCAGGTATTCTTTGTATAATTTATTGAAACTATTAAATATTAACTGTTCATCATTGCTGCTAACCAGTTGTTGGTAAGAGCGGACAGAATCATCAATTTTCGATTTTATTTTTTCCAGCTCACGCTCAGTGTCTTGCATTTGATCATTATCTAGTGAAAGAATATGTCGAGATTCTAACACCCGTAAATCTGCTGTTTGGCCATTCAGTCGCTCGATTACACGGACCGAAGGCAACCAGTTGCTTGATATGACTGTTGACTGCTCATTGATGACTTGCATTTTACTTATCGCCAACATGGCTAACCCTATAATCGCAATTATGGGAATCGCAAAAGCTCCAAGTAAAAGATGAATTATCTTTAGATTACGCATTTAAACCCCGAAATGGTGATTATGCTTCAATTCACTTAGGTGCAGCCCAATGTAGGCTTGTTACATTCAATAGATATATTAGCCTGACTCTAAACTTTTGCTATGACCACACAGTTAATATTTTTAATCCTCGAACCTAACAAATAAGGATTGGCCGCCCGTAGTCGCGACCTTATCCCAAGTGTTGAACAAGCCAGTGCTAGTTATCACCAGATCGCATTTCGTTGATAAAGATAGGTAAACAAAAGGGAAGCCATGTAGCACACTCCTGTAGCACAGTTGTGTCAGACTCAAAAATAAAAATGACCAAAAAATAATTAAATCATAGCTTTAAAAAACAGTGGGCGCGTCATGTGAATCTGTATTGTGAAAGGCCATTGCTTTAATTTACAGATACAAAAACAGCAAAGCCAAGAGCTCAGCCAACGAGCTGGACTTTTTGTTTCTGCAGTACAGACAAACCCATCTATGCTCACCGAATTACATAAATAAATCCATCGAGTAAAGACGGGCGTGACTATGTCATTTGGTCATAATGATGTTTGCGACTATGTTGGCCATGCCTTAAATCAACTCCGGTTCAACTCCTAGGCGAGGAACTGAACCCGCGTCCATAAAAAACCATGCAGAAAACATCAACCATCAAATTCAGCCACGGAAACCAGCGCAGCAGAGAAACTAAGCCACGAAATCCGCACTCTTCCTCACCCTCCTGCGCGGTTTGCATCTTAATTTTTTTTCAGTTTTGGTTTATTGCAGTTCATAGGCACAACCAGCGCCATTCCTAGGGCTTTTAGAAGATCAAAGATCTGAAATGATCGCGGTTTATTTCACTGTTTTACAGTTCTATACAGCGCGTTTAAACGTGCGCGGGAAAGCTTAACTATTGATTTAATTAGTTATTGCGTGGATTTCGTGAGGTTTTTGAATTGGCTGTGAAAAATAATAAAAAGATCTAGTTAAGTAAAATCAACACCTTAGCTAGATCAAAAACTGAAATGAATTTTAGCAGGCTTAAGTGTTAAAGCGGCAGCAGGGAACGACAAAAAACCAAATCAGAAATATCTCGCTGTCGCCATTTTGCCGCCACTCAAAAGAAAAAAGGACTTAGCATTTCTGCTAAGTCCTTGTTTTATTTGGTGGAGGCGGCGGGACTTGAACCCGCGTCCAGAAAACCTACATCCAAGGCACTACATGCTTAGTCTTTCTATTGTTTAACCGTTTGAACTCCGAAAGACAGGATCCCACACGGTGAGTCCGGTACTGTTTCGCGGTTCACCCCCGGACAGGGTTCCCTCGCTAGCACGATGTGAGATGACCATCAAATCCACTGCCCATGTGCAAAGCGTGTGGTAGATGGCTAGCGGCATTAAGCGGCTAGAGCGTAGTTATCGTCGTTTGCAACTATAACTTTGCGGCTTTTTACGAGGCCAACCGCCCCTCGGCATGCTCCCAGGGTTTCGTGAATCCTGTCGAATCCAGAATCGCCCCCAAGAAAGTTGATTGTAACCCGTAGCTTGAAGATAACCTAGTATCATTTGCTGCAAGTTCAATCGTTTGTTCATTATCCGCGCGTTTTTTCCTTTTTCATCACACGGGCTTTTTCGACTTCCCATTCGCGTGCTTTGGTATCTTCACGCTTGTCGTGATCTTTTTTACCTTTACCTAGGCCGATTTCCACTTTGACCCATGCACCTTTGCGCCAGTACATGGAGATAGGGATAATTGAATAGCCTTGGCGTTCCACTAAACCTGCTAATTTGTCTAACTCTTTACGACTTAACAGTAATTTTTTTAGTCGTATAGGGTCGCAGACCACATGGGTTGAGGCGGTATTGAGTGGAATAATGGTACAGCCGTGCATAAAGGCTTCGCCATTTTTTAAGAAGACGTAGCAGTCCGACAGGTTGACTTTGCCCATGCGGATAGACTTCACTTCCCATCCCATGAGAGACAGGCCAGCTTCCATTTTTTCTTCGAAACGGTATTCGAAGGTTGCGCGCTTATTTCGTGCGATTGTCGCAGGCGCGGCTTTTTTTGAGTTTTTCTTTACCATAGTGGCGCCATTATACGCACGGTGAATCAATTTGAAATGGATATAAGGGTTTATTTGAGCTATTTCAAGCCTTCATCAATTCATTGCTGGTTTTTTGTGCAGTTCACTTGGTCATCATAGGGATATGTGAGGGATGCGTTTTTTGTGTATCGTGGTAGAATCCCAACCAATATTTGTTAGCTTCCCTAGAGATTAGGGCGCGCGGAGTTTGCTTGAGACAGCGTGTTTCCTTAGATTGAGAGTGCCAAGCTTTATGCCGCAAATTTCTCGAAGTGTGTTAGTTCGTTTTAGTGCCATGCAGATGTATGACTTAGTTAATGATGTTGAGTCATACAAAGAGTTTTTACCCGGTTGTGTGGGCGGTAAAGTGCTTGAGTTTGATGGTAAAACCATGGTGGCTTCGGTCGATGTGAGTAAGGCGGGGATCCGTAAGACTTTTACCACCCGCAATCAGGTGGTGCCGGGAAAGAGCATCGAGTTAAGACTTGAAAATGGGCCTTTTAAACACTTATTCGGCCAGTGGCGTTTTACCGAGTTGACGGAAGATGCCTGTAAGGTGGAGTTCGATTTAAATTTCGAGTTTTCCAGCTCATTGGTCGATATGGCTTTTGGTAAAGTGTTTAATGATCTTATGGTGTCTATGGTGACGGCATTTACCAGCCGCGCTAAGGTAATTTACAGTGACAAATGAAGCAGATAAGTTTGTAGTTGATGTTATTTATGCGTTGCCGACTCAGCAGAAGGTGATTTCGGTTAACGTATTACCCGGCACGAGTGCCATTGATGTTGTGCGCCAGAGCAATATGGTGAGTTTTTTCCCTGAGATTGATTTAGAGACGGTAAAACTTGGGGTGTTTAGCAATGTGGTTAAACATGATCAAGTGATTGTGCCTGGTCAACGGGTTGAGATTTATCGCCCATTAATTGCTGATCCTAAGGATGTGCGCCGTCGCAGAGCTGATAAGGCCAAGGATGAAGGCCGTGCTAATAAAGTCACTGGTGGGCGGGTGTCTTGAGCTGTCTTTCTCGTGAGTAAACAAAAAAGCGCCATTGGCGCTTTTTTGTTTAAGGCAAATGTTAAAACATAGCACTTACTTGATTGGCTTTTGAACTTGCGCTTCAGTTTGATTTTCTTTCACTAATGGCTTTTCGTCAGGGCGCTGTGCCGGCACCAGCGGCGCAGTTTCTGCGGTGTTTACCATCGGCAACTTACTTTGCTCAAGCGGCGTATTAAACTCTGGGCTTAATTCATAATCACCCTTTACTAAGCTTAATTTGTTACCCGTAAAGTGCAGGATCAGTTCTTTGTGGGTAATGCTCGCATCACGGCCACTCTTATAGTGGTAAACATAGTACCAAGTGTCATCGGCAAAGCTGTCACGCAGCACTGGGCGGCCAAGAATGTATTCGGCCTGCTCTTTAGTCATGTCGATACGCAACTTTTCAACCTGTTGCGGCTCCATGTAGTTACCTTGCGGAATATCGGGCTTATAGATCAGCCAATCAAACACGCTACAGGCACTGAGCGAAACTGAGAGCGCAATGGCACTCAGCAGGGTAAGACTTTGCTTTTTATTGATCATTGTATGCGCTACTTCTGAAAATCTGGCGGCCATCATACCCAAGCAGTCCCCCCTATGACAAGGGTAATTGGGCGTTGCGGCGCTTATCGTTGCAATTGTGTGAGTTTTCGACCTAAGCCGCAGGTTTTAGTTCTCTTTGAGTGAAGATTTTTATCATGGACACTGATTTATGGGGATTGTTACCAGCATCGTTTTTTGGATTGTGTTTATTGTGTAGGGCGCCAAAAAGGTCTGGAAACTTAACCAAATACAGTATTATGGTGTGGTATTGTTTCTGAAATGAGGGTAGTGTTGTGAAGATTTTGTGTTGGTGACGTTGGCGATGATGTCGGCGTGTATGGCGTAGCTTTAAGGATTCATTTTTAGCCCGTGATAAGTATGCTGTTGCTTGATTATTTGATAAGAAGTTTGCGTTAGCACCATTTAAGGAGAGGCATTTGGGATCACTCGTTTGTGTGGGTACGGGGTTACAGCTCGCGGGGCAAATTAGCGTGTTAAGTCGTAGCTATATTGAACATGCCGATATTGTGTTTTCACTCTTACCCGACGGTTTCTCGCAGCGTTGGTTGACGAAGCTCAACCCCAATGTGATCAATTTGCAGCAGTTTTATGCGCAAAATGGGGAAGTTAAAAATCGCCGAGACACCTACGAGCAAATGGTCAATGCCATTCTCGATGCGGTGAGAGCGGGTAAAAAAACTGTGTGTGCACTCTATGGTCATCCGGGCGTGTTTGCCTGTGTATCCCATATGGCGATAACTCGCGCCAAGGCCGAAGGGTTTTCGGCCAAGATGGAGCCGGGGATTTCGGCCGAAGCTTGCCTGTGGGCCGATTTAGGGATTGATCCTGGCAACTCAGGGAATCAAAGCTTTGAAGCCAGCCAGTTTATGTTTTTCAACCATGTGCCCGATCCCACTACCCACTTATTACTCTGGCAAATCGCGATTGCGGGCGAACATACCTTAACCCAATTTCATACCTCGAGTGATAGGTTGCAGATCCTCGTGGAGCAGTTGAACCAATGGTATCCCCTCGACCATGAGGTGGTCATCTACGAAGCGGCCAATTTGCCAATCCAAGCCCCGCGTATTGAGCGTTTACCTTTAGCGAATTTACCCCAAGCACACTTAACACCGATTAGTACGTTGTTAATTCCGCCAGCAAAAAAGCTGGAGTACAACTATGCTATTTTGGCTAAGTTAGGGATCGGTCCTGAAGATTTGGGCTAAATTGAAGTGTGATATTGAATCATTATTAACAATTAAGGAGAAAACATGTCTGCATTATCGGATTTTTTTACCCAGTTAGGCCAAGATGCGCAGTTAATGGAAGACTATAAACAGAATCCTGAGGCGGTGATGCGTGCCCATGGGTTAACTGATGAAGAAATTAACGCTGTAATGACTGGGGATATGGAAAAGCTAAAAGTCTTGAATGGCGACCAAAATTATCAAACCTTTGTTTTAGTTAATCACGGTAATAATTAACTTATCTTGAAACGGTTGCGTAGTGCCCTATTAGCCATCTTTGCTTTGTGTTCTACAGCGTTGATGGCTAACTCTCTCGATTTTGATCAGGCACTCAATGAGCTTGATGTATTACTGCAATCTGATCTTAGTACTGCGCAGAAAAAACTGGCCGAATATGAGAAAGAATTCAGCAAATTAACTTCAGTGCAACAAGGTCGACTGAGGATAGATAGAGCGATAGGTTATTTTTTCACTGGTGAATATGCCAAAGCGTTAGACGATCTGCATCAGGCCGAAACCTTAATCACAAGTTCTGAATTATTAGCATCGGTTTATAGCTATAAAGCCACGGTATATATAGGGATGCGCGACTATGATAAAGCCTTATCGGCTGTCGCCAAAGCATTAGCGCTAGTGGTAAATATCGATGATATTACGATTAAACGTCACTCCTATCTAAGAATTGCCAATATTTATTCCGAAATGGATGCTTATAGCGATATGGGCCTCTATGCCAATAAGGTGTTACAACTCGCTCAGGAAACCGATGTTCGCGATATTTGCCATGCCAAATTGCTGCAGGCGATTTACTTGCTCGGTGTAAAAAATCCCGACACCTTCGATGCCTTCGAAGATAGCCGTCAATATTGTGATGCGAAGCAATTTCCCCTTTTAGCAACGATGTCGATGAAAGGCAAAGGGATGGTTTTGCAGGAGCGAGGTGACTATTTAGGCGCGAGAGCGATTTTGCTATTAGCGTTAAAAGGGTATGAAGCTTTTCAATTTCAATTAGAAATCAGCCATGTGCATGCTCTACTTGCCGAAAATTACTTTGCAACGGGTGAACTGGTGCAAGCAAAAAGTCACGCTGTTAAGGTGCTCACGTTTCCCGATGATAATAGTTATATCGAACATAAGCATATTGCCTACAAAGTGTTTGCCGAGTTGATGGCTGCGGATAAACAATTTGAACAAGCCTATGAATACTCCAGAAAAGAGCAGCATTATAATCAACTGATTTTTGATGAGTCGAGGATGAAAACCCTTGCTTATCAGGCGGCTAAGTTTAATGCCGATGAGCAGGCGCGTGAAATCAACTTGCTGAATAAAGAGCGCGAACTTTACATCGCCCAGCAAATGGTAAAAGAGCGGGAATACACTAATATGTTGATGTTTATCACCATATTAGTGGGTGGACTGTTCTTCCTTGCAATTTTGTTAGTGGTGGGCCATTTGCAAAAGCGGCGTTTTATGCGGATGGCCAAAATGGATGCGCTGACGGGGGTGCTTAACCGTGGTGCGGGGCAAGATCTTGGCGAAAACCTGTTTGTGCAAGTGGCCGCCCGTGGTGAGGATTTCTGCGTTATCTTATTCGATTTAGATCATTTTAAACGGATTAATGACTCCTACGGCCATGGCACAGGTGACTGGGCACTTAAAAAAGTCGTTGAGGTGTTAAAACCTCATATTCGTAATGGCGATGTATTTGCTCGGATTGGCGGTGAAGAATTTGCGTTGTTCTTGCCTTATGCCAATGAGGCTAAGGGGCTGGACGTTGCCGAACAATGCCGTAGCCGAATTGAAGCGATTGATACTCATCTGTCGGGACATAAATTTACCATCACCGCCAGTTTTGGGGTCAGTGGTATGACAAAAGATGACTTAAGCTTGGATCCACTTTTGCACCGTGCTGATATGGCGCTCTACACCGCAAAATCGAATGGTCGTAACTGCGTATCTTGTTACCAGGATGCCTTAAAGTGCGATAAGCGAGCCACCAATCCCACAAGCGAGTTAGCAAGACAGCCCTAAGCGGATTTGTACTCTATCTGTAACTGATTGTTTAGGCTAATGTAAAACAACTCGATACTTTTACACTCTCTAGATTTTCCTGCTTTTTTCTGACGATTTTTAAGTCAACTTTTCAAACTTTTTACTTAACAAATAGAGTATGATTGCACGCAATTGCCTATTGTATTTTGCTCAATATTTTTGCCTTTCGCTAACGTTGTGGAGCCCTAATGGAAGAGTCGAGTCTGCTCACTTCTGTACTGTTATTTTTATTGGCCGCGGTGATTTTTGTGCCCTTGGGCAAACGTTTTGGCGCAGGACCGATTCTGTCTTATCTCGCTGCAGGGGTAATTTTAGGCCCAGGCGGCATGGCGCTAGTGTCTGATCCCGCCGCTGTGCTGCATTTTGCTGAGCTTGGCGTGGTACTCATGTTGTTTGTACTTGGGCTTGAGCTTAATCCGAGCAAGTTATGGGAGTTGCGCAGCGCCATCTTTGGTCTCGGCAGTGGTCAATTACTCCTTTCTTGGGCGGCAATTGGTGGCTTAGCTTGGGGATTTGGCTTATCCGTTGAGGCGGCATTAGTGGTGGGGGCGGCATTATCGCTGTCATCAACCGCCTTTGCAGTGCAGTTGATGAGTGAACATCGACTGCTAACCACGCCTCTTGGCCGCGATGCTTTCGGGGTGTTATTGATGCAAGATCTCGCGGTGATCCCCATGTTGCTGTTAACCGCTTACCTTGCGCCCAATTCGGCCCAGATTGAACACCATGCAGTGCCTTGGTATTGGACCTGTGTGGCTTTAATCGGTTTTGTGTTGGTGGGCAAATATCTGTTACCGCGGGTACTTAAACTTGTTGCCAGCAGTGGCGTTCGTGAGGTGTTAACGGCTTTTGCATTATTGCTGGTGATGGGCAGTGCCCAATTGATGGAGTGGCTGGGGTTGTCGGCGGGGATGGGCGCATTTTTAGCTGGGATTATGCTGGCGAACTCCAGTTATCGGCATCAACTTGAAACCGATATTGAACCCTTCAAAGGCTTACTGCTTGGGCTGTTTTTTATGGCAGTGGGTATGAGTATGGATCTCAAGCTGTTTTTAACCGATCCCTTGCTTATCCTCGCGATTTTGCTCGGCATGTTACTGATTAAGACCCTAGTGCTGATGCTGCTTGGGCGCTTGCGGCACCATACATGGCGCCCGAGTATCGCATTAGGGCTTATCTTGGCCGAGGGCGGTGAGTTTGCCTTTGTGCTGTTATCGCAGGCGCAATTATCCAGCATAGTGGATGATAAGATTGCCCAAATCTTAGTGCTCGCCATTGGTTTATCGATGGCGGTGACACCGATGATTTTTACCCTGTTTAGAGCCACTAAACCTAATATGGTGGATACGCGCTTGCCCGACACTATCAATGTCACTGAGTCTGAGGTAGTGATTGCCGGATTTGGTCGGGTAGGGCAGATCACCGGACGGATTTTAGCCTCCTCTGGCATTCCATTTGTGGCGTTAGATAAGGATGCCAGCCATGTGGATGTGATCCGTCAATATGGTGGTGAGGTCTATTTTGGCGATGCTAGACGTTTAGATATGTTGATGTCGGCGGGGATTGCACGCTCGCGCTTGTTGCTGCTGGCCGTTGATAATGTTGAGGATTCGATTGAAATTGCCCAGCAGGTAAAAACCCATTTCCCCCATATCAATATTATCGCCCGAGCGCGGGATCGTAACCATGCTTACCGATTAATGAGCCTTGGGGTGACCGATGTGTTCCGTGAAACCTTTGGTTCGGCTTTATCAGCCAGTGAGAAGATATTACAGGGCTTAGGTTTATCTCAAGTGCAGGCCAATGAACGGGTGAAGATTTTTGCCGAGCACGATAAAAAGCTTGTGATTGCCAGTGCCGCTCATCAACATGATTTGGCAAAACTTATTGATTTATCCAATAAGGGGAAAGCTGAACTGGAGTCTTTGATGCGTGGCGACCGGGAAAATGTAAGTTAAGTCCGCCAGCTAACACAAACAAGAGAGCCAATTGGCTCTCTTGTGGTTTATGGGTTTAAGGAAAACGCTTAGAAACTGTAGCTATATTGTAGTTTCACATTACGCTCTTCGCCTGGCATACCGCCGAGGAACATGGCTTTGCTGTAATAGTCTTTATTGAATAGGTTGTTGATATTCAATTGTAACTTCCAAGAGTCGGTAGCGTAACTGACTGCTGAATCTACCAGAGTATAACTAGGCACATAGCCATCAGGGATGCCAAAATCTTTTGAGTGAGTGCTTCTCTCATCCACATATTTGGCGCCTAAACTCAGCTCAATTGGGCTCGATAAGGCAAACCAGTCAGCGCCATAGGTTACCCAAGCACTGGCGGTGACATAAGGTACCCCTTTTTGACGGCTGTCGTAGTTGGCTTTGTCATTCGGGTTTTGTTTATCCCTTGCATCTTGATACATGCCATTGAGGTTAACGCGCCATTGATCATTTAGGTGGGCATTGAGATCCAGCTCAACCCCTTGGGTATCTTCACTGCCATCGTAAAAATACACTGGTACATCGGCAGTTGACACGCCGGCGTTATAGTCTGGGTTGTTGTAAGGCACATTAGTCCGTGAGCTTTTAAAGAACACCAGTGAAGCAAGCATTTGATCATCAAAGGCTTTAAAGCGCATGCCAAGATCATTACTGACGGATTCTGAGTCTTCGCGGTCGGTATTTTTCCCTGTAATTGAGCCTAAAATGCTATAGGCAGTGCGTCCTTTAGAGTGGTTAACAAAAAACGATAAATCGTCGATGGGCATATAGGTTAAGCCCAAGTTGTAGGTCACACCATTATCTTTGCTATCGGCTTCAGGGGTTGGGCTCGCTTGACCTGCGCTATAACGCGCATCGAGACCTAAATGCTCATAGCTTTGTTTAATTTCGTTAAAGGCCACGCCAACACGAGTGGTAAAGCCATAACCTAAATAACCCACATGTTGCACGCCTAAGCCCCAAGCGCTGACTTTTTTATTGTAGTTGGCGGTTTTGAGTGGATCGTAGTCCTCAAATTTACCCGTTCCCCAATTAGGATTGCGAATATCGTAAATATAGGGCAGCGAACCACGGTAGATGACGTTGTTTTTCTTGTCTTTAATGACTTGATCCGCATCGTAAATCGAGAATTGTTCGAGTCGAATCGTGCGATCTTCGTAGTTAGCATTTACCAGTAGTTCATTATCGATATTGCCGATTTGGAAGTCATAGCGCAGGTCGGCAAAATACTGCCATGAGGTTTCTTCGGCATCGAGTTTACGGTATTCCTGGCGTCTGGCGGCAAAGGGATAAAGCACACCATTTTCAACGAGCGGTGCTCTAGGATCTTCGTTAATCACATCAGTCTGCACGCCGCCAATCTTGATTTTACGCTTCCAGTAGACATAGTTGTAAGCGCCAGTTTGACGGGCAAAACCTGTGGTGTAGTCACGATATTGCAACTGCTGGTTGAGGAACAAATTATCGGTAAAGTAGATATTGTGGGTCAGCTTAAAGCGTAATTCTTCACCTTCATTATCTTTTGCCATGGGGGAAATTAATCCAGCATCACCAAAAGCATAGGGGGTTAAGCCATCACCACTGGCCAGTGACATCGCTAATTGCTGACGCTGCTCGTCGGTCAGTTGTATGCCTCGGCCATTTGGATCGTTAATCAAATCTTGCCAAGTCACTTCGCCTGCGGTTTTACCGCCTACAGAATCGGCGTTATAAATACGGATTGGATGGCCAATAGAATCAACGGCAATGGCGTCTTTGATATAAGCGCCCGACAGCATCACATCTTGGCTATCAGTTAATACCCACTTGAGTGAGCCGAACACTTCATCTCGGTCTGCACCTAAATCGCGATATCCTTCACTGCGGGCAGTTTTGGCCACTAAACGGTAAGCGACATCATCGGTTATTCCTCCCGTGCTGTCGACGGCGAGTGAGTAGGTGTCCCATTGACCAACTTCTGTGGTGAATTTATGTTTGGACTCAAATTGCGGTTTCTTTTCAATTAGGTTGATAACGCCGCCAGCGCTGCCCATACCATATAGGCCTGTTGCGGGACCTTTTAATACTTCAACGGATTCCACATTGGTTAAAGAACGTGTTGGGTTAAAGGTGTTGCCTAGGCCTGCACCGCCATACATACCATCAAAGGTGTAGTTTGCACCAAGTCCACGGATAACTAAGTTATCACCTATGCCGTAATTATTACCCGCTTGAGTCACACCGCTGATATTGCGAATTAAATCTTGGAGATTATCGACCCCTTGAGTACTGATCAGTTCTTGGTCTACTACCACCACAGCGGCGGGTGTTTCCATCAAAGACATGTCTGACTTAGTCGCGAGCCCAGAGTTTTTCACCACTGAGTTTTGTTTGCCATAAACCGTTATACGCTCGACGTTGGTGTCCGGTGCCGTGGATGTATTTTCGGCGTAGACGTTTTGCGCTAAAGCGCTGAAACAGGCGAGTGCAATTAATGATAAGCGAAATATAGGCTGTGATACTGGCATGTAAAGTTCCCCCAAACAGAATGGTCGCGAATGATAATGATTTACATCCTCTTTGCAACCTTTGATTGATGAACATTAGGTCCCAAAGGCTTGCCATCTTTACGTATGAAAAACGGTTAACCGATTTGTCCTGTGGCGAGCTTTGCCATCACTGTGGTGCTCAATTTGAAGTACCCTCGGTCAGATTTCTAATTTGTTTCATTTTTTTTATAAAAAAGTGATTTTTTTTAGGGTTAACCATTTGGACTAAGCTTTTTGATCGAGAAACATAACCCGTGACGACTATCACGGCTTTGTTATTGTTTGGTAAGTTTACGTAAACGTAATAATGAAACGTATGTTTGAATTTTGGTTTGGGTGAGTTTTATATATCTATATGATTAATAATTATTTTAATGCTTTCCTTTCACGTGAGTTCAAAACGTTTATCGTTTTCGACTTAGGTCGAATAGGTTAAAAGTGGTGTAATTATTTATTTTCACCTGGTAATTTAATTACGTATAAAATTACATTGATGTTTAAGTGGTAAAGTTGTCTGACAAATTTCACTAGATGTTAATGCTTGAAAAGTGTTTGTTTGAAAAAGCTATTAAAATCAAGTGTTAAGATGTTATTTTTTGTGTTGGTCAGACCAATTTTTTCGCTTTTTTTGGTCAAATTTAATTGTTGTTATGCCACTTTTGGATAGTTGCAAATACAAATGTTTGTCTGTAAGTTTTGGTTCTAAACGAACATTTGAATGTTTTGCGGTGAATGTTTGTACTGTTATTAATGTCTTTGCTGGTAATTGAGTCGTAAGCAAGCAAACGTTTAGCCTCTTGGGAGGGCGAGAAGATGACGGAACACACTTTAAGTGAGCAACAAGTAAATTTGACGCTGAATAAAGCCACTGCGAATGGCACTCTGGCTCTGGTGGGAAACACCATTCCTGGGCAAGAGGTGATTTTTACCGAAGGTGCAATGGCGTTGCTTGAATCACTTTGTCGTGAATTTGGGGCTGAAGTGCCAACCTTACTCGCCAAACGTAAAGATAGACAAGCGCGTATCGATAAAGGTGCTTTACCTGACTTTTTACCTGAAACTCGTGCGATTCGTGATGGCGCTTGGAAGATCCGTGGCATCCCAAACGATCTACTCGACCGTCGTGTTGAGATCACCGGCCCCGTTGAACGTAAGATGGTAATCAACGCGCTCAATGCCAATGCCAAAGTGTTTATGGCTGATTTTGAAGACTCTTTAGCACCAAGCTGGCAAAAAGTGGTTGAAGGCCAAATTAACCTACGTGATGCAGTGCGCGGAGAGATTGAATACACGGCGCCAGAAACGGGTAAGCACTATAAGTTAGGCCCAAACCCTGCGGTATTGGTCTGCCGTGTGCGTGGCCTGCATTTAAAAGAAAAGCATGTTGAATTTAATGGTTTGCCGATCTCCGGTTCCTTGTTCGATTTTGCGATGTACTTTTACCATAACTATCGTCAATTGCTGGCGAAGGGCAGTGGTCCTTACTTCTATATTCCAAAACTTGAGAGTCATATCGAGGCGCGCTGGTGGGCAAAAGTGTTTGCTTTTGTTGAGGAAAGATTCTGTCTTCAAGCGGGTACTATCAAATGTACTTGCTTGATTGAGACGCTGCCTGCGGTGTTTGAGATGGACGAAATTCTCTATGAATTACGCTCCAACATCGTCGCGCTAAACTGTGGCCGTTGGGATTATATCTTCAGCTATATCAAAACATTAAAACGTCATGGCGATCGTGTGTTACCGGACCGCCAAGCGGTGACTATGGATACGCCTTTTTTAAGCGCCTATTCAAGACTTTTGATCAAAACCAGCCACAAGCGTGGCGCGTTAGCGATGGGCGGCATGGCGGCCTTTATTCCAGCAAAAGATCCTGCGCAGAACGAAGCAGTGTTGCAGCGAGTTCGCAAAGATAAAGAGCTCGAAGCCCGTAATGGCCACGATGGTACTTGGGTTGCGCATCCCGGTCTTGCGGATACGGCCATGGGGATTTTTAACGAGTATATCGGCCAAGACCATCAAAACCAATTACACATTACCCGCGATGTGGACGCCCCGATTTTAGCCGCTGAGTTATTAAAAACCTGCGATGGCGAGCGCACTGAGCAAGGCATGCGCCTAAATATTCGCATCGCGCTGCAATATCTTGAGGCATGGATCAGTGGCAACGGTTGTGTGCCGATTTACGGATTAATGGAAGATGCGGCAACCGCTGAAATTTCCCGCGCCTCGATTTGGCAATGGATCCAACATGGTAAGTCACTCTCCAATGGCAAACTTGTTACTAAACAATTGTTTAAAGACATGTTGGTAGAGGAGTTGGCTAATGTGAAAAAAGAAGTGGGTAGTGACAGATTTACTCACGGCAAATTTACCCAAGCGGCGGTATTGCTTGAGGATATTACCACTTCGGATGAGTTGGTCGACTTCTTAACCTTACCCGGTTACGAGATGCTAACTGCTTAATTTTAAATGCGTTAACACTTAATGCGTCCTATGGAATGCGTTATGGCGGTGGAACCGTCAATTAAACCAATGGGCAGAGTGGCGCTGTGGGGCAGCGTCACTTGCTACAACACCACACAGAAAGGAGTGACACTATGACTAAGGCAACACAGACTTCACGTCAGGCGCAGATTGACGCGATCAAAAAAGATTGGGCAGAAAATCCACGTTGGAAAAACGTCCGTCGTCCATACACTGCAGAAGAAGTTGTGGCACTTCGTGGTTCAATTGTTCCTGAAAACACCATTGCCAAGCGTGGTGCAGCTAAATTGTGGGATCTCGTCAACGGTGGCGCAAAAAAAGGTTATGTGAACTCGTTAGGCGCACTGACTGGCGGCCAAGCGGTACAACAGGCTAAAGCGGGTATCGAAGCGATTTATCTGTCTGGTTGGCAAGTGGCGGCCGACGCTAACTTAGCGGGCACCATGTACCCAGATCAATCCTTATACCCAGCTAACTCAGTGCCTGCGGTCGTTTCACGTATTAATAATTCCTTCCGCCGCGCAGACCAAATCCAGTGGAGCAACGGTGTCAATCCTGAAGATGAAAACTTTGTCGATTATTTCCTGCCAATTATTGCCGATGCGGAAGCAGGTTTTGGTGGCGTACTGAATGCGTTCGAGTTAATGAAGTCGATGATTGACGCAGGCGCCGCTGGTGTGCACTTTGAGGACCAATTAGCCTCAGTGAAAAAGTGCGGCCATATGGGCGGTAAAGTATTAGTACCAACCCAAGAAGCAGTACAAAAACTGGTTGCAGCGCGCCTTGCTGCTGACGTGAGCGGTGTTGAAACCTTAGTGATTGCGCGTACCGATGCGAACGCAGCGGATCTGCTGACCTCTGATTGCGACCCATATGACCGTGATTTTGTCACTGGCGAGCGCACTAGTGAAGGTTTCTACCGCGTGAAAGCGGGTCTGGACCAAGCCATTTCTCGCGGTCTGGCTTACGCACCTTATGCGGATTTAATTTGGTGTGAAACTGCTAAGCCTGACTTAGAAGAAGCACGCCGCTTTGCTGAGGCAATCCATGCTCAGTACCCAGACCAATTGCTGGCCTATAACTGCTCACCTTCGTTCAACTGGAAGAAAAACTTGGACGACGCGACGATTGCGCGCTTCCAGCAAGCACTGTCGGACATGGGCTACAAGTACCAGTTCATCACCTTAGCGGGTATTCATAACATGTGGTACAACATGTTTGACCTGGCTTACGATTATGCTCGTGGTGAAGGTATGAAGCATTATGTTGAGAAAGTTCAAGAAGTTGAGTTTGCGGCAGCGAAGAAAGGTTACACCTTCGTGGCGCATCAACAGGAAGTGGGCACAGGTTATTTCGACCAAGTGACTACGGTTATCCAAGGCGGCCATTCATCAGTGACTGCGCTGACGGGCTCTACCGAAGAAGAGCAGTTTTAAGCCAACCATGTTGTTTTACCCGTAAGATGTTGTACCTGTAAACCCTGTGTTTAGCTGCATTGCAGCTGTTGTCCCCGTGCAGTTCTCCTACATGTGCTGCACGGGTTTTTAAGTCAACTCTTGTGACTTAACTTCCTACCCAGTCAATACTTTGCTTGCCTGTGCTTGGCGACTCTCTGAGTCGCTATTTTTTTATCATTATACCTCTGATGTTTGTGGTGCAACGCTGGCTCGAGTTGGTGCAAATTTTTAAACGTTTTACAAAGACATAATGCTATCTAATTGTTATTTAATGGTTATTTATCTTGGCCTAAATAATGCTATGAATTGGTTGTAAAACTTGGCATTCACAGTGAGGTCTCCGTCATGAAATATTACAGTCGTCGTTTAGTTAAACCCGAGCATTTAAATCCTGCAAATACCCTATTTGGCGGCCAGTTATTGAGTTGGATTGACGAAGAAGCCGCTATTTTTGCCGCCTGCCAGATGAAGACTACGAGTCATGTGACTAAATTGATTTCGGAAATCAATTTTATGACACCAGCGCGTCAAGGGGATGTGTTGGAATTTGGCTTGGAGCTTGTCAGCCTAGGGCACAGTTCAATTACGGTCAGCTGCCAAGTGCGTAATAAGATGACGCAAGCGCCGGTGGTAAGTATCGATAAGATGGTGTTTGTAAACGTGAATGCACAAGGGTTACCAGTCCCCCATGGTATTCGCGCTAATGCGGCATAATGCCTTGAGCTTGATAAGACCTTTAGCTAATACAGGGTGACGCACTGGCGTCACTCTGAGTCCTTCGTCAAATCTTCTTTTACCGATTTAACTGCATCTCGCGAGGCATGGCCAATGGCTTTGGTGGTGTCACGGGTCGCGTGGCCAATTTCTTTGGTGACATCCTTAGTGGTTGTGCCGATGGCGCGTCCGGCATCTTTTAAATCAGCGCAGGCTGTTGTCGCAAGTAGCAGTGACAGTATAAGGAGTGTGGCTTTTTTCATTGTAATCATCCTGAAAACTAACTTGTGCCACGCAAGATACCAAATAGTTGCGCACTGCGCCTTAAGAATCTTGCGAATGTTATTAGGGCGTGTTGACGTTTCAGGGTTATTTTTGCCGCAATTTGGCTCACCGTTTATGCAAGGCAAAGTCCGTGCGGTGTAGTTATTCTACATAAACGGACGATAACGCGGCAGAAAAGCCAGCTAAATGCTGCCCGAAGGGTTCGCCTAGCAAGCCCTTGCTCTTACTTTCTGTCATAAGAGCCGCTCGTCATTTGAGTAGAACAACGACACATCATTTCTCGTTTCGCGAGCACGTGTTTGTCAGAACGAACAAAATCTAATCTCGAAACGTCAACACGCCCTAATCTGAGCTCAGGATAAGTAGAGCCGCTGAATAGGCCTCTTTTCGGACCTCTCGGCGTTGCTCTGTCTAACCATAGCCCGCTATGGCGTAAGACAGAGCGCCTTGATATGCGCAAAAATCTGCACATTCAGTCAGGAAATAGGTTTTCCCTTTTTGAAATAATCATTTATGGCATTGATTTAGTTTGTTAAATTTAGATTTTTCGACAATCGTTACCCTGAGTTCAGGTTTATTACTGATATGAATCAAGAATGCGTTTAGCAAATATTAGCGTTTGGTAGTGCGTTGAGGGTCGATTTTGTGTTGGCACAACTTGTACTGCTTTAACAAATAAAAAAATGCCAGAGCTTTTGCACTGGCATTTTTGTTTGATTCGATTTGCTCGAGTTAACTGTAATTTACCAATAACAATTAAGCTTGCTCGAGTTTGGCTAAACGTTGCTGATAGTCTTGAATAAGGTGCTGCATAATTTCTTCTGGCGCAGCGTCGTCGCAGCATGTATCAAGGAAGATTTTAAAGGTGACTAGCGCATGGCCATCATTTTTAAGTCTATCGCTTTGCATCGAAAAATAGGCTTCTTCATTTTCGGCTTTGCGCACGACAAATTTGCTGGTTTCAAAGGATTTAGTGCCTGAGAGCTCATGCCATTTGGTGATACGGTTTAGTGCAATTTCACTCGACTGGTTTAATTCGATATGGTTTAACCAACTTGCGTTATGTTCAGGATCTTTATAATGCGGACATCTAACTGTGTAGTTGTATACATGAGTAATTGCTGTCATAGCGTACCTACCTGTAGAGGATATTGCTGCCATCATAGGCATCGTTTTTGAATTCGGTCAATCATTAATTACGCTGATATCGCCCGAGATAAATCACAGTTTTTACAAGTGTTTTTATATAAAAATGAGCCAGTTATTTGATTTCCCATAGGTCTTATTTAGCATGAGTTTTTAACGAATAACTTTGGGCTATCTCTCAGTTTTGCACTCAAATTCGTTTTTGCTTAACTACTGCGCAATAAAGCACCAATTACGAATGGGGTAAAATATAAAAGATGCTTTACGAGTAAGCCATTTAACATTAGCAAAATATGGGGGAAGTGTGTGCTTGGTGAGGGCTGGAATGGAAAGAGGCCCATTCCTTAGAATGGGCCTCTCAGCTGGCTTCATCTTTTGCA
Source organism: Shewanella cutis (assembly GCF_022410515.1). Classification (GTDB taxonomy): domain Bacteria; phylum Pseudomonadota; class Gammaproteobacteria; order Enterobacterales; family Shewanellaceae; genus Shewanella; species Shewanella cutis. The sequence continues at coordinate 36,505 of NZ_JACSDI010000003.1, forward strand.
GGGAAAAAGCGAACTGAAGCCAGTCTAGCGGATTTGTAACAGCATGTAACCCACCAAGATCACGTTTTTGCGCTGTTTGAAAAAATTTTCGATCTCTGCGATCCCAATTGCTGAAAATTAAGGCTTGGTGGCGGTTTTATGAACGATACAATGACTGTTTGGCGCTCTTTGCGGATAAAAGAAAGGCCCAAACAAGTTCCCTTGTTTGGGCCGATCCTTATGTCGTTAGCTGGCGCTAGCCGAACAACATCCTGTCAATTGGTGCGCAAATTAACGGGCGCTAATGCGTATGCTCTATAAAGCGTATGGGCTTATAACCTTATAACGCGTTAGTAAAGATCTGACAGATCTCTGCATGGGTTGCCTGTTTAGGGTTTGTGAAACCACAGGCATCCTTCAATGCGTTTTCAGCCAACGTTGGAATATCTTCTGCTTTCACACCGAGTAATGTCAGGTTTTCAGGGATATTCACCGCAACGGATAAGGTTTTAATTGCGGTGATAGCCGAAGCTGCACCTTGCTCATCGGTCATATTGGCTACATCGACCCCCATCGCTTTGGCGATATCTTTTAGGCGATGTGGCACCACTTTAGCGTTGTATTCTTGAACATGGGGTAGTAATAGGGCATTACACACACCGTGGGGTAGATCGTAGAAACCGCCTAATTGGTGCGCCATGGCATGCACATAACCTAAGCTGGCGTTGTTAAAGGCCATACCCGCTAAGAATTGCGCATAAGCCATTTGCTCACGGGCTTCAATATCTTGGCCTTGTTTTACCGCATTCACTAAGTTGCCTTGAATGAGTTCAATTGCCTTAATTGCACAGGCATCAGTAATGGGGTTCGCGGCAATAGACACATAGGCTTCAACCGCGTGAGTTAGCGCGTCCATACCTGTTGCAGCAGTTAGGCTTGCTGGTTTTTTCAGCATCAGCTCTGGGTCATTCACTGACAGTAATGGCGTGGTGTGTTTATCGACAATTGCCATTTTGATATGGCGAGCTTCGTCGGTGATGATACAGAAACGCGTCATCTCACTGGCAGTACCGGCGGTCGTGTTGATTGCCACTAACGGCAGTTGTGGCTTAGTGGATTTGTCTAAGCCTTCGTAGTCTTTAATGCTACCACCGTTAGTTGCCACAAGGGCTATACCTTTAGCGCAATCGTGTGGTGAGCCGCCACCGAGTGAAATCACGAAATCGCATTGATTGGCTTTTAACAGCGCAAGACCTGCTTCAACGTTACCAACGGTTGGGTTAGGTTGTACCCCGTCAAATACGGTTGATGTAATGCCATTCTGACCGAGTTTTTCGGCCACTTCACCGACCAGACCAATATTGACTAAAGGTTTATCCGTTACGATAAGCGCGCGCTTAAAGCCTAAGGTTTTGATATCACCAATAGCATCATCTACAGCGCCTTTGCCTAGTACGTTGACGGAAGGAATAAAAAATTTAGCAGCCATATGTCCACCTATTTGCTTGTATATTAAATTTGTTTCTTTCTGGTGACCAAACTACCAATTAAGGGGTAGCCAAGTTGTGATCTAGATCGGTTTAGGTAGATTCCTGAGGTGAAATTCCCACTAAAGTTGGAACTAGATAACTAAATAATGAACTTTTATGACAGAGATTAAGGTTTGCATACGCTATGTTTTTGAAGGCTTTTTTCAGCTTTTGCTTGTTTAGCGATGCGAAGATAGATTGGTGATAATCTGGACATATTGCAGCTAAGATGGACGCAGATGAAATGGATGCGGGGCCCATGCCATTAGTTGGTAACATCCAAGGAGATGAATCATCCCTTCATACTATCACAGCACCAAAAAGCACTGAATCTCCAGTGCTTTTTAGCTTTTGTTCAGTTTGATTAAGCACTAAGCAGTGGGGCAGGTGGTTTCCTTCACGCTATTAATCAAAATCTCTTGTACGGGGGTGTCGCTAAAGCCGTTGCTTGATTTAGTCGGCACAATACTGATTTGGTCAGCGACATCCATACCTTCAACCACTTTACCGAATACGGCATAGCCATAGCTACTCGCTGAAGCATCGAGCTGCGGATTATCTAACACATTGATAAAGAACTGTGATGTTGCGGAATCCGGCACTGTGGTGCGCGCCATGGCGATAGTGCCACGTTTATTGCTGATACCGACAGAGGCTTCGTTTTTAATCGGGGCATTTGTGGGTTTGCTTTGTAATCCCGTGGTAAAGCCCCCGCCTTGGATCATAAAGTTATTGATGGTTCTGTGGAATAAGGTGCCGTTATAAAAAGACTTATCGACATATTGTTTGAAGTTTTTACCGGTAATGGGGGTATTAGTGAGATCGATGGCAAGGGTGATATCTCCCTTCGTCGTGCTCATTAAGTAGCACACATCTGCTGCTAACGTGGGAGGCGTTGGATCCGGTGTGGGGATAGAAGGGGTTTGCTCATCGCCACTGCCACCGCAGGCACTGAGGGCTAAGCTCAAACTGCTGGCTAATATCAGTCCCGTCATGCTTTTCATCTGAATTTCCTTATTGATTGCGCACCATCAGCCCTGCGACACACCTTGCTCGAATGTGTTGGGTAAGGTGATGGAATGTTGCTATTTGGTGTTGTTTTTGTTTTGTGCGCGGATAGTGACAGAGGTGTGAATAGGAGTTCAAGATGAAAAATGCTATTGATACAAAGTGTTGCAGCTAAACTATGATGACTTTCTCGCACGGCTAAGACAGGCCTAAGCCGAAAATTCGGGAGGTCGAGATAAAGCTTGCTCCTATAGTTGCTTGCGCCATTTAAGCGCGCTGCACCTTTTTTAACCACGTCCTGCTTCAATATTGTGCATTTGGATTGAGCGATAGATGAGAAAACATTGGCTTTTACTTCGATGCTTTTTATTCAAGATGCTGATTTATAAATTTTATTTGTTGTCATCTGGCTGACATAAATTTGTCTTCAAGCTGTTATTTTGGACTGGCATGGTTACTGCCTATCTAAGGCTATGGATGAGCGGTTGCGGGAGCGACAAAAATATGGGGCTGGAGAAGTTGCTGTATTTGCGGGGCGTAGGAGCAGACTTTACCGACTGCTTCGGCCAGTACATTCGCATTCCCGAAGCTGACAGGCAAGGGATTTTGACCTGTATGTTACAGGATACTTATGTGCCGAATGACGAGACCGGTGCTGAGCCACCTGTGGCAAATAAGCTGACTGAGGGCACTATTGCAGCCCAAGTTTATCAATTAGATGCACAGCATTGGACCCAAGTAATACCGGCATTTCATTGGTGTTATGTCGATGAACCATGGGTGTGCTTATATTTACCTCAATCTTACCGTGGCGATCTGCTGCTTAAGTTTGCTTGTGAGCAAGGTGAAGTGATTGTCTTTAAGGCGCTGTTCTCAGCCTTAAAGCCTATCGGCGATTATCGTATTGAGAAACCCGAGTTAGCGCGACATGGCGATAGCCCATTTGCCGACGAATGCCAGTTTATTCAATATCGTCTCGATCTTTTAGCGCATGAGTTTGATTGCGGCGATGCCTCTGAGCAAGGCAAGCTCAGCGATGTGTCCTGCCTCGGGCTGGGTTATCACAAAGTCAGCGTCAGCTTGGGTGATACGACTTCAACTTTGGGGGATTGCACTTCAGGGGATCACCACGTTAAGCCAACGGCAAGGAAGGTGAATGAGTTCCATGGCCACTTTATGCTGGCACCGCGAACCGCCTATCAAGGGGTTATGAGCGCTGTGGCTCAAGGAAGGCGACATAAACCTTGGGGCGTGAGTGTTCAGCTTTACAGTGTGCGCAGTGATAACCAATGGGGGATCGGGGATTTTGGCGATCTAGAGCAACTCATCACCTTAGTTGCCGAATATGGCGCTGATTTTATTCAACTCAATCCATTACATGCCTTAGATATTGCCGTGCCGGAACAGCCTAGTCCCTATAGTCCCTGTGATCGGCGCCGGCTTAATCCTCTGTATATTCACTTGTCGAGCGTGCCTGAGTTTGAGTTCTTGGCTGAGGAATTTGCCGCCAAGGAATGGCAAGAAGCCATTGCACTACTCAATACTGAAAATTGGCTCGATTATCCCAAGGTGAGTGAGCTTAAGTACCGTGCCTTTGCCCGTTTATATACAGTGTTTTGTGAAAGCCATTTACAACAACATACGATGAGGGCGCAGCGTTTTGATGATTTTGTCAAACAAGAGGGTGAGGCGCTACGGGAGTTTGCTCAGGCCGAATATTTACGTAGCCCTAGCGCCATTGCGCAGGATGAATGCTTTTATTTGTACCTGCAGTTTGTGGCTGAAGAGCAACTGCAACTGTGCCAGCTTAAGGCAAAAGAAGCGGGCATGGGCATCGGGCTTATTCGCGATCTTGCTGTGGGTGCAGCCTTACAAGGTGTTGAGGTACAAGCCAATTCACAACTGTTTTGTCTAAACGCTAGCATAGGCGCACCGCCGGATCCCTTTGCGCCCCAAGGCCAAAATTGGGGCTTAACCCCCCTCGATCCGATTAAGTTAAAGCAAGATCGGTATCGCCATTTTATTGCGTTAATCCGCGCCAATATGACGCACTGTGGCGCACTGCGAATTGACCATGTGATGGGGCTATTACGGCTCTGGTGGTGGCCTCTGGATAAACGTCTCGGGCAGGGCGCCTATGTCTATTACCCCGTTGAAACCTTGCTGGCGATACTCTGTCTTGAGAGTCAACGTGCCCGCTGTGTGGTGATTGGTGAAGACTTAGGTCTAGTCCCACCCGATATTATTCATCGCCTGTATCAGGCGGGAGTCTATTCCAACGAGCTTTTCTACTTCTGCAAAGACCATCAGGGCTTTAAGCCGCCGAGCCAATATAAGTTTCAAAGTTTGATGATGTTGGCAAACCACGATGTGCCGACCTTAGTCGCTTGGTGGACGGGCAGCGATTTGCACCTGAGGCGTCAACTCGAGTTGCTCACAACCGACGATCAATTAGGTGAGGCACTGGCGGGGCGTGAGCAGGAAAAACACCAGCTTGTGCACAGGTTAATCTCACAAGGTTTATTGCCTGAGACAGATATTCAACAGATTGATCTTGATGATTTATTAACCGCATGGATGGCATTTGGCGCTTCGGGCAACAGCGCGCTTTACAGCGTGCAGTGGTGCGATCTGCTGGCTGATCGCCATGCGGTCAATATCCCCGGCACTTGGCTCGAGTACCCCAATTGGCAGCGACGATTGCCGATCACCTTAAGGGATGCCGCGGCCCAAAACACTGTCGCTCTGCGTTTGCAACGCATTGCTGCTGCGAGACATTTGCCGGAAATCGCTGAACAAACAGATAACACCTTTGACTAAAAATGGAAGCCAAATGATGACTCAAGCCCAGACTTACTTCTATGACGGTAGCGATGTCGCACTGCTTAATGGTCAATATACGGATGTGTTTTCCCTGCTTGGCATGCACAGCATCAATGAGGGCAAGGCCTTGGTTGTGCGCTGTTTTTTACGCAATGCCCAAAAGGTTGATGTGATAAGCCTTAAGGATGGCCGTAAAGTGGCGAGCCTTGAGCGCGTCAATGAGGCGGGACTGTTTGCGGGCACGCTTGGCAGACGGGTTAAGCCGTTTTTGTATGCGTTACGGGTGACTTATCCTCTCTGTGAGCTCGATATTATCGACCCTTATCAGTTTGGCTCTTTCCTTAATGGTGAGGATTTATACCTCTTTGGCGAGGGATGCTCTGAGCAGGCCTATCGTTTTCTCGGTGCCAACTGGCGTCAAGTCGATAGCGTCGAAGGCGTGCATTTTTGCGTTTGGGCACCCAATGCTAAACGCGTCTCAGTGGTGGGGGATTTTAATCATTGGGATGATACTCGCCATGTGATGCGTCAACATATGGCCAACGGCTTGTGGGAGATTTTTCTGCCCAATGTTGTTGAAGGCGCGCACTATAAGTTTGATTTGGTTTATCAAAATGGCGAGCGTCACGTCAAATCAGACCCCATGGCGACTCAAATGGAATGCGCGCCGCACAATGCCTCCATCGTGCCGAAAAAACACCAACACTCGTGGGCGGATGCACAATGGATGGAAAAACGTGCGACCACGGCTTGGCACCGTGCGCCCATGTCTATCTACGAAGTGCAGCTGGGCTCATGGCGGCGAAAAGGTGAGTTTGGTGAGCAATATTTTGATTATCAAGACTTAATCGAACAGTTGATCCCCTATGTTAAGGAACAAGGTTTTACCCATATTGAGCTGATGCCGGTGAGCGAATATCCCTTTGATGGTTCTTGGGGTTATCAACCCGTTGGTCTGTATGCGCCAACCCATCGTTTTGGCGATGCTAATGGCTTAAAAGCCTTTATCGATGCCTGCCATCAAGCTGATATTGGGGTATTACTCGATTGGGTTGCGGCGCATTTCCCTAAAGATCCCCACGGTTTAGTGCGTTTCGATGGCACTTGTCTTTACGAGCATGAAGATCCGCGTAAGGGGACGCATCCCGACTGGGACACGCTTATCTACAACTATGGCCGTGGTGAGGTTCGCAGTTTTCTGCTCAGTAATGCCTGCTACTGGCTGCGGGAGTTTCACCTCGATGGCCTAAGGCTTGATGCGGTGTCGTCAATGTTATATCTCGATTACAGCCGTGAGCCGGGGCAATGGCTACCCAATGCCTATGGCGGACGGGAAAATTTAGAGGCGATAGATTTTCTGCAAATGTTGAATCAGCGTTTGTACCAAGCTTTTCCGGGTATTTGCATGATTGCTGAAGAGTCCACCGCCTTTGCTGGGGTGACTAAGCCGACGGACTGCTCTGGGCTTGGCTTTGGCTTTAAGTGGAATATGGGCTGGATGAACGACAGCCTAAGCTACTTAGGCCGCGATCCCATCTATCGCCAATATCACCATAACCAGCTGACCTTTAGCCTGATGTATGCCTATTCGGAGCAATTTATGCTGTCGATAAGCCATGATGAAGTGGTGCACGGCAAGGGCTCTTTGCTGCATAAAATCCCCGGCGATGATTGGCAAAAGTTCGCCACGCTTAGAGCCTATTACGGCTTTATGTGGGGGCATCCAGGTAAAAAATTATTGTTTATGGGCAGCGAGTTCGCCCAGCGCAACGAATGGAACCATAACCATAGCCTCGATTGGCATTTGCTCGCCTTCGAGCCCCATCAAGGCGTGCAGCGCTGGCTTCGCGATCTGAATCAGCTTTATCGACAATTTCCCGCCTTATCCGTGCTCGACTATGAGTCACAGGGTTTTCGCTGGCTCGACTGCGATAATGGCCGCGACAGTATTTTTAGTTTTGTCCGCTATGGTGAGGGCAGTGATGTGCCCTTGGTGTTTGTGGTGAACATGACACCAACCCTACACCAAGGATTTCGCATCGGCTTACCTCAAGGTGGGGATTTCTGCGAATACCTCAATAGCGACAGCCATCTCTATGGTGGCAGTAATCAGGGAAATGCGGGTAAGGTCATTGCCGAAGATTTACCTTGGCAGGGCATGGCATCGAGCGCGTTGATCACTGTACCGCCTCTGGGGTGCTTAATTCTCGGGCCTGCGACGGATGCGCCCGACAGAGATGTTAGCTTATGACGAATCCTGTGCCTGTAAATGCTGATGGCTCAATCGCCTATAACCTAAGCGCGGGGCAGCCTTTTCCCTTAGGGGCGACGGTCGATGATGGCGGGGTGAATTTCGCCCTGTTTTCGGCCCATGCCACTGGGGTGGAGTTATGTCTGTTCGATGCCCAAGGCGAGGTGGAAATTCAGCGCATCGCCCTGACGGAGCAGACCCAGCAAATCTGGCATTTGTATGTACATGGACTGAGTAGTGGTCAGCTTTATGGCTACCGTGTCTATGGTCCCTACGAGCCGCAATTAGGCCACAGATTTAATCCGCATAAATTGTTGTTAGATCCTTACGCGCGCCAGCTCGTGGGGCGTTATCACCATCATATCGCCAACTTTGGCTATGAGATAGATAGTCCTAATGAAGACTTGTCTTTCAGTACCTTAGATAACGCGGCTTTTATCCCCAAATGCAAGGTCGTCGATATTCGCCCACTGCTTGCTGCGGCAAAATTGCAGGCTATTCGGCCACTTTTACCTCATCGAAATCCACTACCGCTTGAGCAGTGCATTATTTATGAGATGCACTTAAAGGGTTTTACCGTGCTGCACCCTGAGATAGATGTGCCGCTACGTGGCACCTTTGCCGGGTTGGCATCAAAGGCTGCGATAGATTACTTGGTTAACCTCGGCGTGAATTGCGTTGAGCTGTTACCGGTTCAGGCATTTTTCTCCGAACCCTTTTTGCTTGAAAAACAGCTATCTAACTATTGGGGTTATAACAGCATAGGCTTTTTTGCACCAGAGCCGAGTTATCTGTCGAGTGAGAATATCGCAGAGTTTCGCACTATGGTGGATGCATTACATGGCGCGGGCATTGAAGTGATTCTTGATGTGGTCTACAACCACAGCGCCGAAGGCAGTCGCCTCGGGCCGACCTTTAGCTTTCGCGGTATCGACAATCTGAGTTATTACCGCCTACATCCAAATGATAAACGCTTTTATATCAATGATACCGGCTGCGGTAATACCTTAAACCTCAATCATCCTCGCATGTTGCAGTTGGTGTTAGATTCACTGCGTTACTGGGTCGAAGTGATGGGCGTTGATGGTTTTCGCTTCGACTTAGCCGCTTGCCTTGGCCGTGAAGCCTATGGATTTGACCCTGGTAGTGGTTTTTTTGATGCACTGCTGCAAGACCCGGTACTTTGCCGGGTGAAACTGATTGCTGAACCTTGGGATATTGGCCCAGGCGGTTATCAGCTCGGTAATTTTCCGGTGGCCTTTAGCGAGTGGAACGACAGATACCGCGATACCATGCGGCGTTTCTGGCGTGGTGATCATGGCATGCTGCCGGAGTTTGCGCGGCGATTTCATGGCTCGGGGGATTTCTTTGAGCATAGCGGCCGCCCGCCCGCTGCCAGTATCAATTTTTTAACCAGTCACGATGGTTTTACCCTGAAAGATTTAGTGAGTTATTGCGAGCGGCACAATTGGGCCAACGGTGAGGAGAATCGCGATGGACACCATGCGAACTTCAGCTATCACTACGGAGTGGAAGGGAACACTACAGACGCCACCATTCTGGCACTTCGCGCCCGTCAGCAACGCAATTTGCTGACCAGCTTATTCTTATCCCAAGGCGTGCCAATGCTGCTCAGCGGTGATGAAACGGGCCGCACTCAAGGCGGAAATAATAACGCCTATTGCCAAGATAACCCGATGAATTGGTTTGATTGGTCATCTGAGGGAATGGATAAAAATCTGCTGAGTTTTACCCAACAACTTATCGCCCTGCGTAAACGCTTTCCGCTGTTGTGCGCCAAACGTTTTATCCATGAACAGCTGGTGGCTCATTCTCTCGAATCGCCCTCAGAGTCGCCTTTAGGTGCTGCAAAGTTCTTAACCCAGCCAAGCGCGAGGTTAGATTGGTTTAGTCGACAAGGTAAGCCAATGACAAAAAGCCTGTGGAGCGAGTCTATGTGCCGCAGTCTCTGCGTGGTGTTATCCGGTGATTTAACCGCCGGCAGCGATGTGGCTGGTGACAACCACTTTCAAGCCTTGCTGTTAATGGTGAATGCCGATGAGCATCCATTGGCTTTTACCCTGCCTGTTTTTGAGCATTTAGGTCCGTGGCAATGCTTGCTACATACTCAAACCGAACCGCAATACCTTACTCCCACTGAGCCGCTGGATGCTCAGTCCTCACCAACACGATACTTACTACAAGATCGCAGTCTTATGCTGTTTCATGCTGATTTTATAAGGAATTAATTATGAGCCACGACAGTGAGTTGAGCCCAAGTACCAGCGGCGTTACCCCTAAAAAGCGTGCAACGATAGCTGTTGAGAGTCTAAAAACGCTTGCCCATGAACCCTGTGACCCCTGCGATGCTTTGCCCGCTTCTTTTACTCGCCATGTGCGTTACGGATTAAGTCGTGGCGAAGGCGCTAGAGGAGAGTTATTTCAGGCTTTTGCCCTTAGCGTTAAAGAGCAAATGCTGGACGATTGGCGTGAGACTCGCATCAAAGATAGTAGCTATGACAACAAACAAGTTGCTTATTTGTCACTTGAGTTTTTAATGGGCAGGACACTAGGTAATGCCTTGTTAAGCTTAGATTTAGAGCAAGATAGTCGTGAAGCTTTAAGTCATTACTCGGTTTCTCTTGAGGAGCTTGAAGAGGCCGAACATGATGCGGGGTTAGGCAATGGTGGCTTAGGACGACTCGCGGCTTGCTTTCTCGACAGTTGCGCAAGCCTAGATTTATCCGTCACTGGCTATGGTATTCGTTATGAATACGGCATGTTTGCCCAGAAAATTGTTGATGGTTATCAGGTTGAGCGCCCAGACCGCTGGTTACGTGAGGGTAATCCTTGGGAGGTACGTGTTCCCCATCATAATGTGACTGTAAAGTTCTTCGGTCACACCGAATCCTATGTCGATAAACAAGGGCGCAGACACATGATTTGGGTTGATACCCAAGATGTACTCGCCGTGGCCTACGATATGCCTGTACCCGGTTATCGCAATGGCCGTGTCAATACCCTCAGACTTTGGAAGGCTGAAGCTACCGATGACTTTGATTTAGCAGAGTTTAACCAAGGAGACTATACCGAGGCGGTGGCGCGCAAAAACCTCGCCGAACAGATCACTATGGTGCTGTATCCCAATGATGCCAGTGAGAACGGTAAGGAACTGCGCCTGCGTCAGCAGTATTTTTTGTCCTCCGCCAGTTTGCAGGCGATTTTGAAACGTTGGGTGCATCACCACGGCCATGACTTCAGCCATTTTGCGGCAAAAAATGTGATGCAGCTGAATGATACTCACCCAAGCATCGCCGTACCTGAGTTAATGCGTTTACTGGTGGATGAATACGCCCTCGAGTGGGATGCCGCTTGGGCGATAACCAGCCAAACGATGGCTTACACCAATCATACGCTGTTACCCGAAGCATTAGAGCGTTGGCCTGTGCGCATGATGGCGCTGATGTTGCCGCGGATTTTAGAAATCATCTATGAGATCAACGCCAGATACCTCGATTTAGTCGCTCACCACTGGCCAGGGGATGCTGACAAGCTTGCCAGTATGTCGATTATTCAAGAAGGCCCCGATCCCCATGTGCGGATGGCGTACTTAGCGATTGTGGCGAGCTTTTCGGTGAACGGTGTCGCTGGATTACATACCCAATTATTAAAGTCGGGTCTGTTTAAGGATTTTTACAGCCTCTGGCCGCAGAAGTTTAATAATCGTACCAACGGAGTAACGCCAAGGCGTTGGTTAGCCCATTGCAATACTGCGCTCGCCAAACTGTTAAGTAGCCATTTGGGGCAGGGTTGGGTAACGGATTTAAGCCAGCTTATGGCGCTCAATGCCTTAACCCAAGATGCCAGTTTTATTCAACAGTGGCGTGAGGTGAAGCAAGCCAACAAGGTATTGCTGGCAAATATGATCGCCAAGGAATGTGGCGTTGAGTTTGACCCTTCTATGCTGTTTGATGTGCAAGTTAAGCGGATCCACGAGTACAAGCGTCAGCTACTCAATATTCTGCATGTGATCCATCTTTATCATCAAATTCAACAGGGGCATACAGAGCATCTGGTACCACGCTGTGTGCTGATCGGCGGTAAGGCCGCGCCCGGTTACTTTATGGCGAAGTTGATTATCAAACTCGCCAGTAATGTCGCCCATATGGTCAATTCCGATCCTGTGGTGGCGCCTTATCTACGTTTTGCGTTTTTGCCCAATTACAACGTCAGTGCCATGGAAAAAATCTGTCCGGGCACCGATGTCTCCGAACAAATCTCCACCGCGGGAAAGGAAGCCTCAGGTACGGGCAATATGAAGTTTATGATGAACGGCGCACTTACCATTGGCACCTTAGATGGCGCCAATATCGAGATGCTTGAAGAGGTGGGCGAGGATAATTTTTTCCTCTTTGGACTCAATGCTGAGCAAGTTGCTGCTATGCGCTTAAATTATCAACCAAAACGCATTATCGCTGAGTCTCAAGCCTTATCTGAGGTGATGGCGCTACTAAAAAGTGGCCACTTTAATCTGCTGGAGCCGGGGATTTTTGACCCCATTATCGCCGCGATTGAAAGTGAGGATGATCAATGGATGACGGCGGCGGATTTTGATAGTTACCGCTTAGCTCAGGAGGCTGTCGCTAACGCTTACAAAGATCAGCAAAAGTGGACCCAAATGAGCATTCGCAACACGGCGGCCAGCGGCCGTTTCTCCAGCGATGTGACGATTGCAGGCTATCGGGATGAAATTTGGAAGTTATAAGGGAGTCGGAATATGAGCGAAGGAACACGCAGGAAAACGCCGCTATGTGGCCTATTCGGTCCTGAAATGAGTGGTGGAAAAGTCATCGGCACTAATGTGCTATTTGGGGAGTAGAGCCTATGTCTAATGTACGTTATATCAGTAATTTAACTCGTGAAACCTATGCATTGATTCTGGCTGGTGGCCGAGGCTCGCGTTTACATGAACTCACTGACTGGCGGGCTAAACCCGCGTTGTATTTCGGTGGCAAGTTTAGGATCATCGATTTTCCACTGTCGAATTGTATCAACTCGGGGATCCGCCGCGTTGGTGTGGTGACCCAATATAAATCCCACTCGTTAATTCGCCATGTGATGCGCGGTTGGGGCCACTTTAAAAAGGAGTTGGGCGAGTCGGTAGAGATTTTGCCTGCCTCACAACGCTACTCTGAGAATTGGTATCAAGGCACGGCGGATGCGGTATTCCAAAATATCGACATTATCCGCCACGAGTTACCTAAGTATGTGATGGTACTGTCGGGTGACCATGTGTATCGCATGGATTATGCAGGCTTACTGGCCGCCCATGCTGAATCTGGCGCCGATATGACCGTCTCCTGCCTCGAAGTGCCAGTGGCTGAAGCGGCGGGCGCATTTGGGGTGATGGAAGTCGATGATGATATGCGTATCTTAGGCTTTGAAGAAAAGCCTCAGCTACCAAAACATTGCCCCGGTAATCCCGAGAAATGCCTAGCTTCGATGGGCAACTATGTGTTTAACACAGAGTTTTTATTCGATCAGCTAAAAAAAGACGCGCAGAACGCCAACTCCGATCGCGATTTTGGCAAAGATATTATTCCCTCGATCATCGAAAAACATAAAGTGTTTGCCTATCCCTTTAAGAGTGCCTTCCCGAACGAGCAAGCCTATTGGCGCGATGTGGGTACCTTAGACTCCTTTTGGCTGGCCAATATGGAATTGTTATCGCCTACACCCGCATTAAACCTTTACGATGCGAAATGGCCCATTTGGACCTATCAAGAGCAATTACCGCCCGCCAAGTTTGTATTCGACGATGATGATAGACGCGGCATGGCGGTGGATTCGATCATTTCCGGTGGCTGTATTATCTCGGGCGCAACCGTACGTCGCAGCGTATTGTTTAATGAGGTGCGAGTCTGTTCCTACTCGCTGGTTGAAGATTCGGTAGTGCTGCCCGACGTGGTGGTGCTGCGCCACTGCAAGATTAAAAACGCCATTATCGACCGGGGTTGTATTATCCCCGAAGGTACTGTGATTGGTTATAACCACGACCATGACAGGGCAAAAGGCTTTAGGGTGTCCGAGAAGGGCATCACCTTAGTCACCCGCGATATGTTAGGGCTGCCGGTGGGCTACGAATAATGCTAAGCCGTTAATGAGCTTGAATATTAACCTTGTTGGAGTATTAAGTTAGGTGAAACGCATATTAATGGTCGCAGCCGAAAATGGGGCACTCAAAGGAGCAAAAGTAGGGGGGATGGCGGATGTGATCCGCGACTTGCCCCAAGCTCTCGCGGGCGTTGAGATCCAAGCCGATGTCATTATGCCCAGCTACGGTTTTTTAACCGCCCAAGGCGCTAAGCAAATTGGTGAGTTTGAGGTGAGCTTTGCTGGGCGCAACGAGCCGATTAAGTTGTATTGGCTGGCGCATCCAAAGGTGAAGGGCGCCAATATTTACTTGCTTGAGCACGGGCTTTGGCAATCGATCCCCGGGCAAATTTATAGCCAAGGCACAAAGGATCGCCCCTTTGCCGATGATGCGACTAAGTTTGCCTTCCTCTGCGTAAGCGTTGCCAAAGCCTTAGTGACTGGGCTTGTGCCTATGCCGCATTTGCTGCATTTGCACGACTGGCATACGGGCTGTTTAGCCATGTTGCGGGCATTCGCGCCTGAATATCAGGCATTGCAAGCCATTGAATGTGTGTTTTCAATTCATAATCTGGCGTTACAGGGGATTAGGCCGCTCAGCCATGATGCATCCTCTTTCGCGGCTTGGTTTCCTAGCCTGTTTGCCCACTTGGATGTCACTCAACTCGCGGACATTATTGATCCGCGTTATCCCCATTGTATTAACCCGATGCGGATGGGTATTCGACTCGCCGATAGAGTGCATTTAGTCTCACCCACCTATGCCAAGGAAGTGCTATTACCCTCGCAACCCGAGCGAGGTTTTTTCGGTGGCGAAGGGCTTGAGGCCGATTTGCAACATAAAGCTGACCAAGGTCGGGTGCTGGGGATTTTAAATGGTTGTGAATATCCCCAAGCGTTGACGAAAAAGTCTTTCAAGCGAATGGGATTAGCTGAGTTTACGGCGCTACTGAGTGGTATTGAGTCGGCTTTAGTACAGTGGCAGGCAGCTCAAAGTCAGGTTAGTGGCGTCGATATGATTGCCTTTACTCGGCTGCAGGCGCTGTGGCGCCAAGCCTCTGTGGGGGAATTTCCGACTTTTCTGCTGACGTCAGTTGGCCGACTTACCGATCAAAAAGTACTGATCCTTCGCCATATTTTACCTTCTGGCTTATCGGTATTAGAGACGTTACTGCAACAGTTACAGCAGACGCAGCCCAAGGCGTTATTTGTGCTGCTTGGTAGTGGTGACCCAGAGATCGCGCAGTTTTTTCAAACCCTTGCGGCTAAGTATGCCCATTTTGTGTTTCTTCAGGGCTACCATGAGGAACTCTCCCAATGCCTTTACCAAGTGGGTGACTTGTTCCTGATGCCAAGCTCCTTCGAACCCTGCGGTATCAGCCAAATGCTCGCCATGCGTAGCGGTCAACCCTGCCTCGTCCATGGGGTGGGCGGATTACGAGATACGATCGAGGATGGTGTCGATGGCTTTGTGTTTTATGGCGAAGATATCAAAAGTCAGGGCGAGGCTTTACTGGCGAAGCTGGTCGAAGCACTAGAGAGATTTGACAGTAGTGATTGGACGCAACTAAAACGTAAGGCAAAGGCTCGGCGGTTTGATTGGCATAGCATCGCCCTTGATTACAATAAACAACTTTATAACATTTTGTGAGTTAGCCCTTGTAATTAGAGCATGATTTGTAAGCAATTCTGCTACACTTGTGGGAAAAAGTTATCGTAAGATAATTCTCTCACTCATTTCTGGAGTTGCTTCCACATTCATGGATAAAAGCATTTTCTTACCTTTAGTGCAAAATGCGGCTTTATTGCTGGCGCTGGTATTTTTGTATGATGCGATTCCTAAAAAGCATCAGCGGCAGTATTTTTTACTCTGGCGGCTGGGAATTGGCGTACTCATAGGTGGCATTGGTGTCGCGATTATGAGTACACCATGGATGTATGAACCTGGGATTATTTTCGATACCCGTTCAGTGCTTTTATGTGTTTCAGGTTTATTTTTTGGCGGTTTGCCAACGGCAATAGCCGTGGTTATCACCGCGCTTTACCGGCTGAGTATTGGTGGTGTTGCCATGTGGGTTGGGGTTGGAGTGATTATTACCTCTGGCCTTATTGGTGTGATATGGCGCCATTATCGAAAGGCTCACCTAGCGAGTATTTCGGGCACAGAAGTGATTAGTTTTGCTTTCTTAGTGCATTTAGTCATGTTGTCATGGTTTTTTCTATTGCCTGGCCAACATGTAGTACCTGTTCTGTCTAAAATCACCTTACCGATATTATTGATTTATCCCCTCGCAACATGGTTGTTGAGTCGTTTACTGTCCCGCCGCTTTGAATTGGAGCGAGATGAACAAATCCGTTTGCAAGATGATTTCTTGTTCCGTAGCCAATTTAACATCGGCAATATTGGAATTGCGATAACGGGTATTGATCAAAAGTGGATAAAGGTGAATCCAAGGCTGTGTCAGATGCTGAAGTACTCAGAGGATGAGTTGTTGCATATGACCTGGAAGCAGCTTACTCACCCAGATGATCTTGACGCTGATGTTGCCAAATTTGAGCAGATGCTTGCTGGTAATATTGATAATTATGAATTAGATAAACGCTTTATCGCTAAGGATGGTTCACTGGTTTACACCCATATGACGGTGGCCTGTAAGCGTACGAATCATCAGGTATTACTGGTTATTTCGGGGTATTTGGATGTAACAGCTCAAACCCTTGCCGATAGAGAAGTACTTGCCAGTCGTGAACAGCTCGAATTGGTATTAAGCAGTAGTGATCTTGGGGTATGGGACTGGGATATTCGCAATGATCATATTGAGCGCAATACTCGCAGCGCCGATATTTTAGGATGTGATATCGACATGCTTAATGCCAATAGTCGCCAGTGGATGGACTCGATTGTTGCAGAAGATCGACCTCAAGTGCTGCAATCAATTGAAGCCCACATTCGCGGAGAAACGCCGCAGCATAGGATGGAATACCGCTTAAAAACCCTCAACCGTGATGTTCGCTGGATATTAGATACGGGCAAGGTGGTGAGTCGCGATGCCAACAATAATGCCCTAAGAATGTGTGGTACTTATACCGATATCACTGAAGCTAAGTTGATTGAAGAGTCCTTAAAACTCTCGGCATTGGTGTATGACAATAGCTCAGAAGCCATGAGCGTGCTCGATGAAAACGGTGTGATTATTACCGTAAACGCTGCCTTTACCGAAATCACAGGCTATAGCGAGTCTGAAATCCGTGGGCAGCATATTCGTATGATGTATTGCGACCTCAATGGCCATGAGTTTTATCAGCAGATGAATGATGATATCCGTGATAAAGGTCAGTGGCAGGGGGAGATGCGGCAACGGCGCAGAAACAATGAAGAATATGTAATTTGGTTAACCATCAACACCATCAAAGATAAAGACGGTTTACCGTACCGCCGTGTTGCACTCTTTTCCAATATTACCGATAAAAAACAAAGTGAACATTTAATCTGGAAGCAGGCAAACTACGATACCTTGACTGGCTTACCTAACCGGCGCATGTTGCTCGAATATTTAAGTGCTGAAATTAAAAATGCCGACCGTAACCGTACTCACTTTGCCTTGATGTTTCTTGATCTCGATTACTTTAAAGAAGTCAACGATACCTTAGGTCATGCTATGGGGGATCAATTACTGATAGAAACCGCTATTCGCCTAAAATCCAGCGTGCGAGAGGCGGATGTGGTTGCGCGACTTGGCGGCGATGAATTTACCGTTGTGCTCAGTTCAATGGCGGATCATAAGGGGATTGAGCGCGTTGCGGAACATATTTTAAGGCGTATTGCCGAGCCCTATTACTTAGGTGAAGAAACCGCCTATATCAGTGCGAGCATTGGGATCACGCTTTATCCGGACGATTCGACCAGCATTGAGGGTTTGCTAAAACATGCAGATCAAGCCATGTATGCTGCAAAAGATCAGGGGCGTAATCGTTTCAACTACTTTACCCCTTCGATGCAGGAATACGCAAAATATCGCATGCGATTAATCCACGATCTCCGCCAAGCCGTGCTTAACAAAGAATTTGAGCTGCACTATCAACCTATAGTGACCATGGCGACGGGTGAAGTGCTTAAGGCTGAAGCCTTATTACGCTGGTTCCATCCGGAGCGGGGCTCGGTGTCGCCGGCGGAGTTTATTCCCGTCGCTGAAGATACTGGGCTAATTGTTGAGATTGGTAATTGGGTATTTGAACAGGCCGCGCGCCAAAGTGCCCAGTGGCGTAAGACCTTGGGCGTTGAAATTCAGATCAGTGTGAACAAATCGCCCATTCAGTTCCGTGATGAGGGGGCATTGTTACACAATTGGCTCGAGTTACTGCAACAGCTTGATGTTACGGGCGCGGGCGTTTGCGTCGAAATCACCGAGGGCTTATTGCTCGATGCCAGCATGGGGGTGACCGAAAAACTGTTAGCCTACAGGGATGCGGGTGTACAAGTCTCTTTAGATGATTTTGGTACTGGCTATTCATCACTGGCGTATTTGAAAAAATTCGATATCGATTATTTAAAAATCGATCAATCATTTACTCGTAATATTGATACGGATGAAAACGATCACACCCTGTGTGAAGCCATTATTGTGATGGCCCATAAATTGGGCATGAAAGTCATCGCAGAAGGGGTTGAGACCGAGGCACAGCGTCAAGTGTTACTCGACGCAGGCTGCGATTATGGTCAAGGTTACTTATTTTCAAAGCCGGTGAACGCCAGTGAGTTTGCGAACAAGTATTTAGTGAAAGATATTTAGTTGATAGCAGTGAAACTATTGCCCTGCGCTGATGGTCATTTTTTGCCTATAAATGCGCCGTAAACTTTGCTAGACTCCGCGGCCCCGTAAAGGGCTATATGGCAGCTGATTCGAATGGCAGTTCATTCTTGCCGCAGTTGATTAGAGTGGCGGTTGATAATGACAGCTAACGACGCCGCACTTTATTCAACCAAGCTGCACTCAGTGGTTTTGCATTAACACTTCGCACTAACAAAAAGAGCTTTTATGAAATTTGACACACTCGACTTATCTTCCCCTATTTTGAATGCGATAGCTGAGTGTGGCTATCAACAGCTCACGCAAGTGCAGCAGCAGGTGATCCCCCTCGCGCTCGAAGGAAAAGACATTATGGCCTGCGCCCAAACGGGCACGGGTAAAACCGCATCCTTTGCCTTACCCGTACTTGAGCAACTGTCAAAGCAGCCAAATGATAAGCCTTTGCTTAGGGCGCTGGTGATGACGCCAACCCGAGAACTGGCGATTCAAGTGTGCGCGAATATTCAGAAATATAGCCAGTTTTTGCCCCTGAAAACCTTAGCCGTTTATGGCGGCGCGAATATGAATCCCCAGCGTAAAGGGGTGGAGCAGGGCGTGGATATTCTGGTGGCAACGCCAGGGCGACTATTCGACATTATTGGCCAGTTCCATTTAGATCTCTCGACTGTGACCACCTTAGTGATCGACGAAGCGGACCGTATGCTCGATTTAGGTTTTGTGCGCGATATTGAAAAGGTAAAACGTCTAATCGCCACTGAGCATCAAACCATGTTGTTTTCAGCCACCTACAGCGATGCGGTCAAGCAGCTTTCCCATAAGATGCTCAATCAACCCGAGTGGGTCAATGTGGCTGAAAATACCACGGCATCCACCGTTGAGCAGCTCGTTTATCGAGTCGATAAGCGCCGCAAGGCCGAGTTATTGTCAGAGCTTGTCGGGCGCAATAATTGGCGTCAGGTGCTGGTATTTGCTAGCACCAAGGAATGCGCTGAGCATCTATTGCAGGAGCTCACCCTCGATGGGATCAGTGCGGGCGTGTTCCACGGGGATAAAACCCAAGGTGCGCGTAATCGCGTACTCGATGATTTTAAGGCGGGCAAACTGCGGGTGCTGGTGGCGACCGATGTGGCGGCGCGCGGCTTAGATATTCAGGCGCTGCCCTTAGTGATAAACCTAGAGTTGCCTTTTTTGGCGGAAGACTATGTTCACCGTATTGGTCGCACTGGCCGTGCGGGGCTCTCGGGGCGTGCGATATCATTTGTGTCTCCTGCTGATGATGAGATGCTGGCCGAGATTGAGGCCTTGATTGGCCAAACCTTGCCAGTGACGGTGCAACCGGGTTACGAGGAAGGCACACCGCTGCCTGCGCGTTACCGTGAGGCGCCTACGACAACCACAAAGCCAGCTAAGTGGAATTACAAGAGTAGTCGCAATACAGGGGCTAAAGGGGCGGGCGGCAATGGCACTAAAGCTAATGGCACGCGAGGTAAGGGTGGCTTTGGCGGCAACGCCGGATTTGGTCAATCGAGCGAAAGCCAAGCTCGGGCGCGTAAATCGCCAGCCCGTGAAGGTAAATACGCTAAAAATAAGCCGAATACTCAAAAGGGTAAATAATTTATCAGCATCGGTTTATCCATTTATCAGCGCGCCATTGGCGCGCTTTTTGTTGAGCTTTAACGGGATAATCCCTACACTCGAGTGCCCTCAATTCTGTTCGTTGCCATGAGAGTGTCGTCCATGATAGCCAAAGCTATTCCCACCAATATCATCACAGGTTTTTTAGGCGTCGGTAAAACTAGCCTTATCAAACAGTTCCTTAAGACTAAACCCGAAGGCGAAACCTGGGCGGTATTAGTCAATGAGTTTGGCGAAGTCGGGATTGATGCAGGGTTGATGGATGCCAGCGGCTGCGGCGTACAAATTCGAGAGGTGGCGGGTGGCTGCATGTGCTGCGCCGCAGGCGTGCCGACTCAAGTGGCCATTAATCAACTGATCGCCCGTGCTAAACCCGACAGATTGCTGATAGAGCCGACGGGGCTTGGGCATCCCAACGAGATAATCAAAGTGCTAAGTGCGCCCCATTATCACAATGTTATCAGCTTACAGAGCACCCTATGCCTTATCGATGTCCGCAAATTAAGGGATGAGCGTTACCATGGGCACGATAATTTTATCCAGCAGTTGCAAGTTGCCGATGTGATAGTCACAACGAAAACCGATTTATACCCCGAGTTTGAAGCGGCAGAGGGCGGACACTTGAAGCACGACTTAAGTCAATATTTGAATGAGTTACAGCTGAGTGATACTCGTGTGATTGAACACAATGCGTCACAGGGATTATCCAAAACGTTGCTCGACAGCCTTAAGCTGCCACGGCGTCAAAAAGCATTGAATGGCAAATCCGCCGCTTTTACACCAGTGACAGCATCTTCAAGTTTTTTGCGTAAACCTACTGACAACTTAGGATTACAGGGTGTTTTTGCCGAGGGCGCGAGCGAGCAACGATTTCAATTCGATGCGCGCGGCCTAGTACGTAAACACAATCAGGGGGAAGGCTGTTTTAGCTGCGGCTGGGTCGTTGAGCCAATGCAAGAGTTTGATTTTGATAAATTCATGCAGTTTATTTCGGCGCAGACTCAAGGCCATTCTGCACTTTTGCGATTAAAGGCTGTGATGATCACCAACGAGGGTATTGCTGGGATAAATTGGAGTGATGGTGATATGGCGGTGACAGAGCTGGACGATAGCCTAGATTCCCGACTGGAAATTATTGCCACCGAGGCATTGAATTGGGATGCCATTGAACAAGCGCTGCTTGATTGCTTAGTCGTCTAAGTGTGGTTAAGAGATTAATCGATAAGCGCTGTGCTAGGGATGGTAACCTCTCTGATTTTTGCAAGCTTTGCAAGTTCTCCTGAGTCATGCATTGCTTGTAAAAATTGATCAAAATCTTGCTGAAGCGGTTGAAACTTCGGATATTTGGGGAAGGCCATAAAACCATCTTGAATATCAATGACCGGCATAATAGGTGTAATGGCCTGCGGGATTTTGATTTGCGAAAGCACGGCTTGAGTATTACGCACATTGGTGGCAAGTAAATCGAGATCGCCGCGGGATAAGCGCTCTATACCACTTTTGAGATCGGCAAATTCATTAATTGTCAGTGTTTTTGTTCGCTCATTAAACCGATAGCCGTAACTCCAGCCCTGCATTTTACCTATCCGCAAGCCGTGGATACTGTCATAGCTGCCATCCCAAGTTGTAGGATTATTTGTTTTCGCATAAAAAACAATTTCATCGCGATAAAAGGCGAGGGACGAAAAGGCTAAGACTTTTTGCCGTGCTTCTGAAATATAGGGGCCAATTAGAATATCCGCTTGTCCTCTTTCGACCATTGCCTGAGCCCGTCGCCAAGGAGCGATTTGATAATGAATAACGACTTTCTGTTGTTCGGCAAATCGATTGAGAATATCTACACCTAAACCGCTGTATTCACCATTCGATTTTTGTTCAAAAATCTGGCTAAAAGAGGTGCCAACGGCGAGCAATTCTTGCGCTTTTACGGGAGTGATTAAGCAAGTTAGAATTGTTAATGCCAACTTTATCAATGTGTTAGTAGATACCATGGCATTCCTTTTAACGCTGCTCATCCCAAGAGGAATATAGTGCAAGTATGAGGAGTGTGTTAATTGAATGGTCACTCATTTTGGATATTGGCAAATTGTACATGACTATGTATTCCTACCTGCGCGTACCAGTCCTTTACTTAAGAGCAACTTATTTTGATGATTAATTGTTTAACTGATTGAATTTATCCATAATTAACCGATTTGTTAACGCAGACTTATTGGTTTAAATTTGTATCATTGCCCCTTTTTCTTAATATGTTGAGGCTTTTATTATTCAGGCAAGCTCAAGCAAACTGGGTTATGCTGCGCCGCAAACGCGTATTTTGGTAAAAAGTGAGTCCATGAAGTTACAGCAAATTGATAAAACCCTTTATCGCAGCAATATGAACCGGTTTATGGTGGCCTTAGTATTAGGTTTGATTGTCTTATCCCTAAGCTTTGGAGCTGGGTTGATTGCGCTCTTTGGTGTTGAGGCTGTGCCCGGTGAGCCAACAGGGAATTTCCACTGGAATCTACTCGGGGTGATATTGGCGCTATTGCTTTGTAGCGCCATAGTGTATCAGCTAAAAACACAGCCTTTTTTGAAAGAAATTTATTATGTATGGCAGTTAAAGCAACTGCAAAATCGCATTTACCGTAAGCTGAATAAAATCAAAGCCGCAGCCACGAGCAATGATATAAATTCATTGATTACACTACTGTTTTATTTCACCAGTTTAAGACAGGTGTATTTGCTGGATGATAATACGCTGACTTTATCAGCCGTTGATAAGGAGCTTTCGCAGGTACAGAAACAGTGTGAAGCTTTAGGGTTAACGCTATCGGCTGAGCAATTTGAGGTCGAACTGTTAGCTGGGTTTTAAGACTAGATTTAATGACTTAGTCGCGAATCAAGGCCGTTAAATAAAAAGTGAGTGCGTGCACACTCACTTTTTTATTGGAATCGATTAGCGGCTTAGATAACGCGGTTAATCCATTAGTGTGCTGCTTGCTGCGCCCGTTGCAGCGTCAGTAACCACTTACCATAGATATAAATACCGACAGCCGAAATGGTGCCGATCGCGGCGATAATATACCAAGCCATGCCGATATTGTGGCTGTGGTAGAGTAGCTGAGTCAGATCATGGGCGCTTTCGCCAGTAAAGCTCACTAAGGTGGTAAAGGCTTCCCCCTGTGGGATAGCACTCACATCCGTCGCACTCATGCCGCGCTCAAGTAATAAGTCGCGTGAGAATAACTCTTTAGAAGCATAAATCTCGTAAAGTTTAGGGCCAAAATAGCCTTCTAAGCCCCAACCAATTCCTTGGGGTAACATCACAAAGCCTAGGTACATGGCTTTTTTACCTTCGGGGGCAATGTTACCCATAAACTCGTTTTTCTTCGGGCTAATCATCATCTCGCCAAGGGAGAACATGGCGATGGCAAGTACGATAAACCAAGCCGCATGGAAGGCGCCGATAAACACAAAGGCTAAGATACTGAGTAAACAGCCAATTAGCATTGCTGTGGTAATACGGTATTTGGCAGTCAGGGCAGCAACTAAAAAGCAGCTGGTCATAATCAGGCCGGCGTTGAGGTTCAGCATACCTTCAGGCATCACCTTAGTGCCTTCGTTATTTAACCCAAGCCAGAATTGTAAAATGCCGTTGCTGGTTCCTTCGCTGCCAAACAGGCTGGTGACAATCACACTGGTATCGACCCATTCAGAAATATGGATGGGTAACACATCAAACAGTGAATTAAACAAGAACCAAAAGCCAGAGAACACCAGCATGTAATAAATCACTATAGGCTTTTTAAGCTCATGCCAAGCATCGCGCCAGAGGGCTTCTTGCTTTACTTCACCGGATTTAATTTGCTGATTACGGGCGATACGCTCGGCTTTACCCGGCTCGGTATAGGTTAATAAAAACAGGAAGTTTAGTGAGATAATTGCAGCACAAGCATAAAACACATTATCCCAAGAAAGTTGGCGCATATGTACGGCAACCAGTGGCCCTAAAAAGCCACCGATATTCACCACTTGGTAAAAAATCCCCCAGGCCATCGAGGTGTTATTACGATTGGTGGAGAGCACTAATGTCCCTTGGATGCCGGGTTTAAATATCCCAGTACCGATGGCGAGTAGTAATGAACCCGATAAAAATCCCCAAAAGGTGGGGAAAAATGCCATGGTCAAATAGCCCATGATTTTAATAATGGTGGAGCCAAAAATGGTTTCTTTATAGCCGACCCTATCGGATATCCCACCGGTAAAAACGGGCACAAAGGTCTGCATAATGGCCCAAAGTGAAATAATGATGCCATAGTCACTCAGACTAATACCCAAACCACCCGCCGATTCAGGCGCTTTTGCGTATAGGCCCGCACTGGCTTTAACGCCGTAATAAGCAATCCGCTCGACCAGCTCCATGCCGCCCACTAACCAAAAAATATAACTTAGGCTAGTGATGGAGGCCCACATGCCTAACTGTTTGACTTCGCGCAGATCATTCTCTGCATTTGGACTATTGTGACTCATGTCCTTCCCTTTATTATTGTTATTGAATTTAATTGTACTAATTGATTATTAATTAGAGAGTTAACTCAATTGTATAGGCAAATAACGCCACGATAATTAACCGCTATGGGGTCATTTAAGCCTACACTTTACCTAATTAAGGGTTAAATACCAAAAAAGTAGTTAAAAATGATGAGTTTCGCCACATCTGTTATTTAGTGGTTGCTAAATTGTCGCGGCGGATTGGTAAAAGTGTATTGTCAGTAAGATATTGTGCAGATTCGTTTTTGTGACAATGCAATCGTGCTAATCGGGTTTGGTATTAAGGTAAAATTTAGGTACAATCCACTGCCGCATTTTTGTTCATTCCTTATTTATTTGTGTAAATACCATCAGAACAAAGCCCGTGCGCCCTGCCTTTATTTTTTGTGAGACTTGGTTATGACTGCAATTTCCCATAGCGCAACGGATCAACGCCTGCTGCAAGAGCCGATCGCTAAGCTTTTCTGGCGCTATACCATACCGACAATCGCCTCCATGCTGGTGACAGGGGTGTATGTCACCATTGATGGTATCTTCGTGGGTCACTATCTGGGTGAAACAGGACTTGCGGGCATGATGTTAGCCTATCCCGTCGGTGCGATTTTATATGCCATCGGCGCCATGATTGGCATGGGCAGTGCGGCATTAGTCTCAATCAACCTTGGGCAAGGCAACGTTGCCAAGGCGCGTAAATTACTTGGTAATGCCTTTAGCTTATGTTTATTAGCGGGGGCATTTTTTGCTTTAGTGGGTGGGATCTTCTCTCGGGATATTTTAATTGCTCTTGGCGCTGAGGGAGAGATTCTCGAAAACGCCAACGAATACTTATTCTGGTATTTTGCGCTATGCCATTTCCCGATTATCTCAATGGCATTTACCACCTTGCTGCGTAATGACGGTCGCCCATCGATGGTCACCTTCGTGCTGATCTTAGGCGGTGTGCTTAACACCTTTTTAGATTGGCTGTTTATTGTGGTGTTTCCCTTTGGCTTAGCAGGCGCGGCGATTGCGACCATGCTGTCACAGGCGGTCACCGGACTGCTATGTTTGCAGCATTTTTTTGGCGCGCGTACTCAGCTCAAAATCAACCTCGAGCAGATGAAGCTTAAGCTTGATAACTGCATCAATATCGCCCGTGTTGGATTACCAAGCTTCTTGATGAACTTGTATCTGTCGATTGTGTTAACCTTGCACAACACGGCTTTTTTGTGGGTTGGCGCTCCATTGCACGTGGCGGCATACGGGGTGGTTAGCTATACCGAAGCGTTTTTTTATTTGATTTTTGAAGGTATTGCCCTCGGCACCCAACCCATTTATAGCTTTAATGCGGGAGCGGGGCGGTTTGATCGGGTAAAGCAAGCTCGCAATATCGCCTTTGGCATGACCCTACTCACCGCCGCGCTTGGCTTAGTGTTAATTTACTCGCGCCCTGAGTGGTTGGTGTATTTGTTTGCTGGCGATAATCCAAGCCTTACGCCGGTTGCGATTGAAGGGATGCGTTGGTATTTTTGGGGCTTGCCGATGGAAGGCTTGATCTTAGTTGGCGCGAGTTTCTTCCAAGCGATTAATTGTTCAAAACAGGCATCGATTTTAACCGGCGCAAAACTCATACTGATTGCCGCGATTATTTATTGTTTTGCTTGGGCTTTTGGCGTGATTGGCGTGTGGGTGTCGCTCGCGACCTGTAGCACTATGCTGGTGATTTGGATGTTTATCGCCATGCAGCGGCTTAAGGTTAATGCCTAACGATATCTTTATGAGCGAAACCGAGTTAATACTAGCGTGTCGGCATGCGCTCTGATACATTTCGCTGGTTTAATCCCAGCTTAAAATTAGCTCAGTTTTTAGCGTGTGTTATATCGATAAAATACCGCTAGCGACTGACGGTAAAAGCCGGTGAATAGGGTAAAATTCTGGGCCGTTCTTTGAGCTCTTCGTATGTTATTTATGTTTTATGAGGCTTTTATGCGCACCGCTGCAGTCATCTCAATGCTGTTGTTTGGCGTGTTAACCAGTGTTAATGCCAGCGCCAAAGATAATGAGTTAGTGTTTGCTAGCGATTTTGAGGGTAACCGTTTATCCCAACCTTGGTCTTGGATCATGGGTTGCCAATTTGATGGGGCAGAGCCCCACAGTGGCGAGAGCGCGTTGCTATGTGCCGAAGGCAATAGCAGTATTGTCAGTAAATACCCCGTGTCCGAAGCGGGGCTGTTGGAGTTTTGGGTGAAAACTCAAAATATCCAAACTCAATACCGGATTAATGTACTCACATCGCCCGTATTAAAACTGGATGCTCAGTGGCAGAACGTGGCGCTTATCGATGTCACTCCTGGCACAAATGAATATTTAGCTCACAGGGTATCGATTGACGATCCGAGCCGCCAATATATTCGCCTCGATATCGAAGCCATTAATGGCCCTATCAGTTTGGATGACCTAACCCTAGATAAAATTCGGCTCGATATTGCGCTGCAAAAAAACGAGCAAAAAATCATTGGCGGTATCTTAGATAAGCTTAAAGAAGACAAAAACTACGAGGTTCAGGCCGAATCCTTTAGAACCCTAGGCAAAAACTACGCCGCCCAGCTTGAAAGCCAAAGACAGTACCTTGAGTATTCTAATGCGATTTATTCCAGTATCACCTTTGTATTGGCGACCTCTGAGCGCAATAAGATGTCTAACCCTTTGGGTTATAACACCTTTAGGTCGGTATTAACCGATGCTAAGCGGATTGCGTCGCCCATTCAGCAGGCGCGTTTAGGCTCTATGGTCAAACCCTTTGGTGATTTAGCCACAGCGACCCTAAATGTGGTGAGTGCTGGTGCCTATTCAGCCTTTGCTGAACCCTTTAAATCCTTCCTTGCGGCGACCTTTGATCGATCAAACTACGACAACAGCGATTTAAGTCGCAGTGATAAAAAGTTTGCCGAGGAAAACGGCCTTAAGATCTATCAACAGGCCGAACGCTTTATGGCCGAAATCGAGAAAGAGCTGCAACAAGTGACGGCTCTCGATAATGATTTAGTCAGTATGCAGAAGAACTTAGATGCTTTCCGTAAGGATTTAGATAAGCATCTGCGTAGCTACCTGCAACATGCCAGCATTGCCCGCACGCCCGAAAATTACAGTAAGGTGATGAGCAAAGATGAGCAGACACGCTCGGAAATAATGGCCGATGTGAATACCAATATCAGCGCCAAGGCCGAAGCTTTACTTGCCTCTAATAGTAATGCTGAACTGGTGCAGTACATGATTAAAACGACTGAAAAAATGGATGAGTTTCAGGAGTTTAAAGAGCGTTTTAATCAAATCACCTCAGCGATGTTAACCTTCTACGATCGCTTTGAGCGCTCGATTGCCGCCGAGCAAAATCCCTTTACCGACCCAAGCGATAGGGCGGTATGGGAGCAACATGCCCAAAGTGCGCGTAATTATATTCGCCAATCGAAGGAAGCCTTTACTAAGGCCTTTATGTAGTGGATTGTTGTAGATAGGTTTACGGGGCTTGTTCATTAAAATGGCAGCGAAGGTTTTGCGCTGCCATTTTATGTTATCCATAGTGTTGTTCGTAAACTCAAAGTGCCCCAAAGCAAGATAGCTTGATCATTAGGTGTACTGAGTGAATTGTCATTGTTTCCCCAGTGACACGCCGTGAATATGTCCTTATAGGCTCGACGGCGACATCCATGCCGCCAACGGTCACTGTTGCAACAATGGCAATCTTAACGACCAATGAACTATTCACTCGGCTTAAAGCTTTGTGCCACAAAACTTGCTAACACTCGTTTAGTGAATCGAAAATTGACGAACTACTTTCCCTAACAGTTCTTATCGATGAACCCTGTTTTTAGTGCTTCTTCATGAGTGAGCGGAACTGGATGGGTGTACAGTCATATTCAAATTTAAGTAGCTTTTCGCGTTTTTAAACCCATTATTTTGCGCATTTTTCCAATCTGAAATTATAAAAACCATTTAAAATCAACTGTATATGGTTGCTGAGGATTAGTTAATAGGTTTGGAAAACGCGCATGCGCGTTTTTCCTGATGGTATATTTGAAGAGAAGCTGATAAGTTCTTTGCATACAGCTAGTTAACTGTGCGCGTTTTCACTGGTCCAACGAGGTAAACGCGCATGCGTACTAATAAAATGTTAGGGCTCATCGGTAGCATGCCAAATTTTAACCTTGATGATTTCTTTGAAGATGATATTCCAGCTGGTTGGAAGTGTGCTCTTATATCGAATCATTCCCACAGCCTTTCGCAAAGTGAAGCAGAGAAGCACTGGATGACATTTACTTCATTGTCCGGTGAAAGTGATCCTAATTGGGCTGAATTTTCTCAGGCTGAGAACAGCTTCAAAGAGCTATTTAGTGATTTGGAGCGCGACATTGGGCTTTATATCTGTGAGCAAAACATTAATGCTCACTCTCCCAAGTTAGCCTCCAGCAGTATCAGTGACGCTATCTCATACAATGTAAGAGAAAAAAGGTTTGATGCATTTACCTCAGACCAATTTGACTGCGTAATTTTAGGTAACTTTGACCTTACATTTCCGGTGTTTATCTCAGAGGAACAAGAGTGGGGAATTATTGAGAATGCGGTGTTAAAATCAGGCCTGTATCTGCTCAAATAGCCCTAACAAAAGCAAGCAGCCGGAGCGGTTTTAAGCTGCTTTCGTTTCACTCAATCAACTTAAAACACGCCCGCTGTTGCTGGCGTTAAATTTTTATATAATGATGTGTGTGTTTTTCATCTTTTGGCTTGTAAAAAGTAGTTGTATTTATGTTAGTTAAAACTTACTTAAGTAATATAGCTACCATTAGTCCTAGATCTATTGGCTTTTTGATAATTATTGGTGGGTGGGAGCCTATCTACCAAATACTTAAATTATTTCACCTTGTTGGTGATAACTTTAATGGTTTTTTCATAATCTTGGCAGTTGTATTGTCTGTAGCCGTTTTTCTGTTTGATTATGTAAAATTAAAGTTTAAAGCTAGAAAAAACTTGAAATGATATATGCGCGTCAAAACATAACAAATTAGGATAGGCCGCGCGTAGCCGCGACCCATTCTCAAAAGGCATGGCAAGTGTTGAACAAGCCCGATGCTGGTTGTTGACACGCTATTATGCCAATAGCGGATTGAGAATTTGAAGCTGCTAAGGTTGTATTTTGAAAGAGACTTTTGTGCAGATATGACCTGCCCTTAGAGAACAATTGGTAGAAGAGGATACTGGGCGAATCATTCGCAATGATAAACGTGGCGCCATCAGTGAAACTAGCACCAAGTTACTGACAGGATTAAATATCCCCCATGAAAATTGGCTCAAGCTCATTATTGAGTTTGGCAAGTTAAAGGGCCTGAGGAAAGTTAACTCAGACTCTAATAAGTACTCGGTTAAAGCGCTGGCCAAATAGAGGGTCTATTTCGGAGGAAGAGGGTTACACTGGCTTACAACACACACCATATCTTAAGCTCGCTCTGCGATGGAGTTCATAGACTTCACAACCTAACAATGGCTCAGTTCTATTCAGCACTGCACCAAAACGCTCAAAGTAGTCCTCATTAACTTGCTTTGCACTGATAAGTGGTACTTCAATACTGACATCTACACGACCTTTACGTATCAACGCAGGGTCAAGATGATCGAGATGATTTGTGGTCATTATGACAAGGCAGTCATCAAGAGGAATGACGCCGTCTAACGCGTTGAGTACGCCACCTAAAGTGAGTGGTGGGTTGTCTACGTTGCTTTCAGCTGTACGTGATACCGTAGCCTTTACACAATCACAGTCCTCTATTAACAACATCGCTCCGGGCGCTACTTTTCTAATCGCCTTATGAATAGTGGCATCATTGACAGTCGATAGATTCAATATGTATAGATCGCGATGATACTCAACCGCTAAGGCCCTCGCGATACCCGTCTTACCCGTGCCCGTTTTTCCATGTAGCAGTATGGTTAGCTTACTGACAACCGATTTTCCCCGACTTGCGAAGTTATCAACTTCCCTCATCAAGTCCTGCTTAAACCCTTCATCTAGCACTAAGTCACTAAAACCCGATGATTTCAATGTACCGTAGCGACACCATTCGGTTTCTTCGAAAATATTCACTTTCGGCTCAGTAGAAATGTCTCCACGAGTATCTTCTAAAAAACGATATAGTTTATCTTTTGCCCACCATGGTGCTCTTACAGTAATAGAATCGTATGCCATCGTACTATCGACCTTAGTACGGGTTGCCAACATAAAACAACCACCGTATTTAAACAGATGCATACCATAGCCGATAGACTTAACACTGACACGCCCGTCGTAATTCACACCATAGTCAAAGTACACAGCCTCAGAGATCGAACGTGAAAAAAACGGAATGGTAGTATTACTGATCAAAAAGGACAGCTTATTGAAGATCTCTGTGCGTGCCTGATGGCTATCGTCTATAGTGAGCCGCACAAATAGCAGGCTACTGAGCCAGCTTAACAGTTTCGCGGGGACATCTTTTAGCATGTAGCCTACGAGCCCAATTAACGTAAATGTTAATACTCCAACAATGACAGCCGTCAACAAAGGATCACTATTGGTGAGCGCCTTTATTTGTAGTAATACCTCGTTCATTTACTCACCTTTACTATAAATGCCTAATAGATATAGTCGAGAATACGACCAGCCGCGTCGAGTATACTCGTAAGGTATCCTCAGTATTGCGCTATCGCATCTGGTTAAAGCGACTTGATAAAGATCCTTTACTTATCACTAGCTATTGCTTTGGCTGCGGCGCTCATCAAAGAGCAGAACGGCGCGGCCTTGCATCCACTGATTGACTTGCACTACATCCGTGTTTAACAGCCCGTTCGCCATCTTATAGGCAGGACGCCTGAATGTCGTGCAATGCAGGGATACGTGAGAACGACCATGGCTCTCGTTCATAAGCTTAGAAATCCTAGATTTCTCTATTCACCGAGTCGGCGGCGAATGCCATGGTAAGCCTGTACCTGTAGGCGAATAATTCTTATAAATCAAATGTTTCAAATATTGTTATGCTAAATTTTAAATAAGAAAGCCGCCAATAAAGGTCGGCTTTCATGTTTCGATTGTCCCGTAACCTTTGCGTTTCTTGGTTACATTAAATCTTGAGGCATTACAGCAAATACACGTTCGAGCTGCAGGCGCCGTGAGCACCGACGACGAGGGCTTGTTCGATATCGGCGGTTTTTGAGGGACCGGCGATAAACACCCCAAACTCACCTGAGGCTAGCGTGATTTCTTTTGCCGCTTGATGCATGTTTGGCACAATCTTATTGGCTGGCAGGGCTAAGATCAGGTTTTCACAGATAAAAGGCGTTACTCTGTGGCCTAAGTTCTTATTGTTTACCCAAATGGCACCATTTTCGGCAACACCAATATCCCCAGGGATCACCGCATAATCGATATCCCTGAGCTCGTGAGCCGTTGGTGGCACATCACGGTTTGCTGTGATGCCCTCAACGAGGGAGATAACCTGTAAGCCTTGGGCGACAAGCTCATCCACTTTGGCTTGCAGTGCCGCGAGGCCGCCTTCACGGTGAAGTGTACCCGCAACGGTTTTCAGATTGGTTTCAAACTGGCCAACCAGATCTTCAACCCTTGGGGCGACATCGATGCTCGGCATAGGATGGTTTGTTAAAGCCGACAGTTTGAGCGCATTGAGAATTTCGTGCTTACTAGACATCTTATAGGCTCCTGTGTTTCTTAAACCAAGCTTCGAAGCTGGAGTTGGGGGCGACTGGCAGTTCACGGTATTTACCCCAGGCACCACTAAAGGGCTTGAGCAGACTACCCGGCAGAATGCGCAGTGCAGTTCGGGCCGCGCCCATTGAGCAATTGAGCAGAGTGGTGCTTGCCATAAATTTACCCACTAATGGCATATAGCCGTTTTTGCCGTAGGGGAGTTGTCCGGCTTCGGCCTTAAGGCGTCTGTGGTGGTGAATAATCTTATCGAGCGGCACCTTGGTCGGGCAGACATAGGTACAGCTACCACACAGAGTACAAGCCCAAGCGATGGAGTTGGTATCGTCATGCTTGGCACCCACCGCAATCCCAATCGGGCCGGGAATGGTGTAGTTGTAGCTGTAACCACCAGAGCGGCGATACACAGGACAAGTATTTAAACAACCGCCGCAACGAATACATTTCAATGATTCGGCAAGGATTTTATCCTTCATCATCTCGGTACGGCCGTTATCGACGATGATCACATGCATCTCTCCATCGACCTGTGGTCCACGGTAGAAGGCGCTATAAGTAGTGACGGGTTGGCCAGTTGCGTTGCGTGCGAGGGTGCGTAGTAACACGGCGGCGCTGTCGATATCGGGGACAATTTTGTCGATCCCCATTGAATGCAACTGCAACTTGGGCAGGTTAGCGCCCATATCGGCGTTACCTTCGTTAGTACAAACGACCACGGCGCCCTTATCGGCAATCGCCATGTTTACCCCTGTCATGGCGGCATCGGCGCTGAGGAATTTTTCACGCAAATGCGCGCGGGCGGCACGGGTTAAATACAAGGGATCGGCTGCCCCCGCTTTAGTGCCGAGTTTCTCATGGAAGAGGTCACCGACTTCTTCTTTTTTCATGTGGATAGCGGGCACCACAATGTGCGAAGGCGGCATTTTCGCGAGCTGAATAATGCGCTCACCTAAGTCGGTGTCGATGACTTCAATTCCACGCTGCTCTAAGTAAGGATTGAGATGACATTCCTCGGTGAGCATGGATTTGGACTTAACTAACTTCTTCACTTTATGGCTAGCTAAGATCTCGTGCACGATACGGTTGTGCTCGGCGCCATCTTTGGCCCAATGCACTTTGATGCCGTTGGCAAGACAGTTTTGCTCAAAGGTTTCAAGGTATTGTGCAAGGTTGGTTAAGGTATGCAGTTTGATTTCAGAACCTAACTGACGCAGTTGCTCCCATTCGGGTAAGCTGCCAGCGGCGCGATCGCGTTTTTCGCGCAGCACCCAAAGGGCTTTAGAGTGCCAGTCAACTCGGGTTTCATCGCGGCAGAAAATATCGGCTTTATGAGCGTGAACCTGTGAACCCGTGGCCCCGTGATTATGTTGATATGCCATAGTGGGTCTCCTAGAGCGCGGCGTTAAGCACTTGCGCTATGTGGCGAATTTCAATCGGCAATTGTTGTCTGCGGATCATGCCATCGAGGTGTAATAGGCATGAAGGGTCGAAGCCAACCACATATTGCGCGCCTGTTGCCGCGTGTGCTTGGGCTTTGTCTTTACCCATCTTGGCGGATACGGCACCTTCATCGACGGCAAACGTACCACCAAAGCCACAGCATTCATCGCGGCGGTCTGGATAGACAATGTCGATACCTGCGATATTGGCAAGCACGGCTTCAACTTTGTTGAATCGTGGGCCCATTTGCTCGCTTGGCGTGGCAAGGCTCAGCATACGAATGCCGTGACAGCTTAGTTGCAGGCTGATCTTATGGGCAAAAGGTTTGTTGAAGGCGGGAATGGGAGCGATATCGTGGAGGAACTCGGTCAGCTCATAGAGTTTGTCGATAACGGCTTGAGCTTCTGGGCTGCTATCAAACTCGTGGAAATTTTCTTTGGCGGCCACTAAACAAGAAGCGGCAGGACAAACAATGGCATCGCATTCTACACCTTTGAAAGCATTGAGTAATTTCAAGGTGGTACTGCGTGCTGCATCAAAGCAACCCGAGTTAGTCATCGGTTGGCCACAGCAAGTTTGGCCTGCGGGTAGAATCACTTGGTGTCCGAGTTTTTCCAGTAATTCCAGAGTGGCAATGGCCACATCCGGCATCATTTGGTTAACAAGACACGGGATGAAAAGGGCGATTTTCATTGTGCTTTCTCTTTCTTGTTAGTGAACGACATTGCCTTGCATTGTGGCCCCAAAGTCCACACAAATGCTAAGGTAGTTGATCCAATATAGGCTTATCTAAAGTAAATAAGTAGCCCTAATTTAGTAAATGATCTACTAGATTTTTGCAAAAATGAGAAGTTTTTAACAATATGATTTTAAATGATTAATTTGGTTTTTATTTTAAGATTTATTTCGTTAACTTTGCGGAGTTGTCGATAAATGAGAATAGTTATCTTCTAAAGAAAAACGGGGCTATCTTTAGCCCCGTTTGGTCAGTGTTTTAGCGGCTGCACTCTTCGAGCAGATACGCTAAGTGGCGGTAGGAAATACCGCTGTGCTGAGTCAAACCGACCTCGCACATCCGGTTGGCGTAATAGCCTTCCTTAACCTCAACTGGGATTAACTTTTTAATATTGCGCAGAGCACTGGCATTGATCTCAGGCTTGTATAAGCCTTTTTCGCCGGCGTAGCCACAGCACTCTATGCCAGCAGGTTTAAGTACTTGTGCAGAACAAGCATTGGCAATCGCTTGCATCTTGGGCTCTAACTTCATCTTGCGAGCGCTACAACCTAAGTGCAGAGCCACATTGACCTTTTTGTTGATGCTCAACTTATCCAGCAGTTTGTCGTGCATAAACTCAACAAGGTCAGTAATTTGCACCTGTGGGTTACCCGTGAGGGTGCGATAGGTACAAGACAGGGCATCGACTAACACTGGGATCTTGCCGCCATTGCTCATCTTGCTGAGCACATCGATAAGCTCTTGGCGTTTTGCGTCGGCATTTTTAAAGTCGCCCTTTGATTCCCACATTTGGCCACAGCATAAATCGCGGGTCTTTTCAGGGGTGATCACGTTGTAACCCGCACGTTCGAGCAGGGTAACAACCACCTCTGGCAAGGTGCGATTATCCGGATCCTTAGGTGTTGGGCCAAAGGTGCGGCCACCACAGGCTGGGAAATAAACCACAGTTTCTTGGCCTGCTTTGGCTGGTGATGGCTTAGGTAATTTACCGCCTTTGGGGAAGTCCGGATTCCAATAGGGCACTTCTTTAGAAATCAGCCGGCCCGTTTTCATCAGCGCGTTGGTGATACCATCGCCGGTGATTTTATGGATAACCCCAAGTACATCAAAGCCCGTACTGATCACTTGGTTGACGGCGCCAAAATGCTTGGCTTGGAAATCCAATACTTTTTGTTCAGTGGTGCTGATATAAGGCGTGCGTAGTTTACGTACCAACTGACCCATGCTGTTATCGACTGGACAGGCGATAGTACAAAGCTGACAAGCCGCGCAGGTATCAATTACATCGTACTTGGCATCAGCGCGCATTTGGGCGGCCGCGGCTTTGTCACCGGACTGCTCTAAACGCTCAATTTCACGCAGAGTCGCAATCCGCTGCCGTGGTGAGAAGTTGAGTGCTGATGTTGGGCAGGTTTTTTCACAGAAGCCACATTCAATACACTTATCGACAAAGTCATCAACTACAGGACAGGGCTTGATATTTTTAACGTGAACATTGCTATCGTCGTTAAGAATAACGCCTGGGTTTAGAATACCTTGAGGATCAAATACTTGTTTGATGCTCTTCATCAAAGTATAAGCATCTTGTCCCCATTCTTTTTCAACGAATGGCGCCACCGCACGACCAGTACCATGCTCAGCTTTCATCGATCCGTTGTACTTATTAATCACCATATCGGCAATATCGTCCATAAAGGCATGGAAACGATCGATATCGGCCTGAGTTGTAAAGGCGGGGGTGATAATGAAGTGGAAGTTACCCGCCAACGCATGGCCATAAATACAACCTTCTGGGTAGCCATGTTTATGGAAAAGCTCAGTGATATCGTGCGCAGCCGCGGCCAGGTGTTCAAGTTCAAAGGCGACGTCTTCGATAATGACCGAGGTTCCCTTTGGACGTTCACCACCTACAATCGGGAAAAGCCCTTTACGCATCGCCCAGTACTTGTCGTAAACCGCGGGATTGGTACTGAATTCCATCGGACGGATGAAGTCAAAACCAGCCAGTTTTGCAGTAACATCTTGGGTATAAGCTTCAAGGGTTTGCGCATCATCTGCACGGGATTCAATCAGTAAAATTGCAGATAACGCAGGCAGTTCCGACAACCAATCCGGCATGCCAGGCTTGCCGGTTACCGCTTTAATGGATGGCCAGTCGAGAAGCTCTGCCGCTGAAACACTTTCACCATTAATCAGTGGAATGGCGCGTGCAGCATCTTCCATATTATGGAAGACAGCCATGGCTGAAGCTTTAAATTTAGCTTCATTTACAGTGTGATAAGTGACTTCATTAATGAAAGCTAACGTACCTTCCATCCCAACCATTAAGTGGTTAATGATGTCAAATGGGTCGGTAAAATCGATTAAGGAGTTAA
Source organism: Shewanella cutis (assembly GCF_022410515.1). Classification (GTDB taxonomy): domain Bacteria; phylum Pseudomonadota; class Gammaproteobacteria; order Enterobacterales; family Shewanellaceae; genus Shewanella; species Shewanella cutis. Next base: position 73,507 of record NZ_JACSDI010000003.1, read on the forward strand.
TACCGTAGCCCGTGGTATTTTTAATGGAATACTTTTTACGAATGCGCTCTGCTAATGCGGTGTTATGGCGCGTTAGGTGGGAAAGTTCACTCAGATCTTGCAGTAATTTCCCGTGGGTCTTGGCAAACTCAGCTTTAGATTTTTCACAGCCAGTATCAAGTTCAGTGCCGTCGGCAAACAACAGTTTTGCCGATGCGATGGTTTGGTAACTGTTTTGCGCCGTACCACAGCACATGCCTGAAGCGTTGTTGGCGACAATCCCGCCAATTTTAGCCGAGGCAATTGTCGCAGGATCGGGACCAATTTTGCGGTTCAGTGGTGCGAGCACCGCATTGGCGTCTGAACCAATAACGGCGGCGCCTAAGGTGATTTTTTTCGCATCGCTACTGACTTCAATCTTTCTAAAACCATCATGGCCAAGGATAAGCAGTATCCCTTCACCGATGGCTTGGCCTGATAAACTTGTTCCTGCCGCCCTAAATGTGACGGGCGCATTATGTTTGCGGGCAACGGCTAAGGTGAGTTTTACCTGTTCTAAGGTTTCTGCATGGACAACAACTTCTGGCACGATTCTGAAGTAGCTGGCATCGGTAGACCAGGCGAAACGACGGACTGGATCATCTGTAACAGGATGATCACCTAATTGCGTTCTGAGATCATTGATGACCTCTTTATAGTTAATTGACATAACATCACTCTCTTTTTCAAAGGTGAAACTCGAAGTCACTCGCCGTGACTTCGAACAAGATGGATTAGAAGCCACCCCAAAGGGTTGCGATTGTGCCTGCCACTAATGCGTAGCCAATGGCAACTGGCATGGTTTTACGAATAATTTCAGATTCTCTACCTGCCATACCTACTACCGTTGCAGCGGCAACCACGTTCATTACACACATCATATTACCGGCGTTAGCACCGATACCTTGTAGTGCTAAAACCAGCGTGTGGTTCATGCCAATGTTGTCAGCCACACTGTATTGTAGGCCTGAGAACATCATGTTTGAGAAGGTAGCCGACCCTGATAAGAAGGCACCAAAAATCCCCACAATTGGTGCCATCCAGGCCCACACTGCGCCCATAGAACTTGCCAACATATCCGCTAACGCAACAGGCATCGACGCAAGACCTGCGCCATTTGCGCCTGAGTTTAAGAAGATTTTCACCATTGGCACTGATGCGCCCAATGAAATAATCGTCGGCAACATCGACTTACATGAAACACCGATGGATTGCTTAATCGCGGGACTTTTCATTTTGAACAGGAAGAAACCTAGAATACACACAGCAACAAAGAAGGCACCTGGTGCATATAGTGTTGCGAAGCTTGCTTTAAGCTCAGTCCCCAATAAACCTGTCCAGTTAATGTTAAAACCAGATAGCCAAGTTTTGAGTGGCGCTACAGTACGTGATAACACTAATAGCGCCGCCATGATGATGTAGGGAGTCCATGCGGCAATTTGTGAAAACTTAGCCGTGGTTTCGAGTTTTACACCATCTTGATTATCATTTTCGGCAAAGTCATTCCAAGGTGTTTTAGGCAGCAAATATCCCTTACGCGCAACAGGGATCACCATTGCCATACCGATTAATGCACCGATAACCGATGGGAATTCGGGGCCAGCAAGATAGTTGATGATCCAAGCGGGCACGGTAAAGGCTAGACCTGCGAAAATCGCAAACTTCCAAATGGCTAAGCCTTCTTTAAAGGATTTATTGCGTCCAAAAAATCCTGTCAGCATCGTCACCATAACCAGCGGAATTAATGAACCAGTGATTAAGTCGATAGTGATCATATGCATCGCAATGAATTGGGCATAATCGGCAAAGCTGCCACCATGCTCGGCAATTTGCGCAGCAGCCATGCTTACACCGCCTTGAAGCAGCCCTTGTTCCATCCCAAAGAGCACGGGTAGACCAATGGCACCAAAGGATACGCAAGCTGAGTCGGCAATCAACGCCACAACTGCTGCTGCAACAGGCGGGACGCCGAGCAAAACCAGTAGTGGTGCACCAATGGCTGCGGGTGTACCAAAGCCAGCACTACCTTCGATAAAGGCACCGAATAACCAGCAGATAATGATCACCTGAACGCGGGCATCGGCACTGATATTCGTAAAGCCTGCGCGGATAGTATCCATCGCACCTGAATATTTTAGGGTATTTAGAAGGAATACAGCCCCGAAGATGATGGTTAAGGGAGTGATCGCTGACAGCAGTCCCTCAACAACGGATGCGGCCAATAGGGTGGTATCCATTTGCCAAATAAACACGGCGGCGATAGCCGTAACTACCATAGAAATGGGCATAGCTTTTGACGCTGGCATTCTCAGTAATACTAGAAAGATCATTACACTGAGCACCGGCGTCAAGCTGGCGAAAAGTTGAAGTATTGTCATGCTTGCCTCTACATAAAGTGGTCTGTCTTATTTTTTATAGGAATCTAATTAGTGTTTCTATGTCGGAACTTATGGCGGATAAATCAGCAGTATTCACTACTCTTCACCGCTGTAACGACATTCTGTGGTGTGTACTAGACGCTATTCGGGGGCGAACTTATATGATCTAGATCATTTTGGCTGCTGTATGAAATGCTAATTTACAGTGCTGCGGGAGGCTTCTCTCATGGGATTTTTCTAACTGTGATCGGAGTCACTTAAAGAGTGGTCTGTATATAACTCTCTTCAAATATTTATTTAAAAAACATGTCATAGAGTTATAAAAAAGGAAATTTTCATTAAATTAGCTACCAGTATTGCAATTAACTGATCCATTTATTTCATTAATGAGTGTTTGATGATTTTTTAAGACAATTTTAAGCTGTGATTCATATCACTCACATTGTATTTGTTGAGCGGGATTGTCTTTAAGGGTTAAATATAAAATTTTGATAATTAGGGGTATTTTTGTTTTTTAGCTGCAAATTTGAGCGTGATTTAGATCACGCTTTGTCGTAATGGGGGAATTAGTGTGATCGATATCACTTAATGAAATTTGAGTTAATCTGAAATTTAATAACGGTTAATAAAAATATTTACAGCTGATTCGAACATGGATGTCTTGTTTTTAACAAAACCTCGGGCTGGTTAAACATTTGTTTCATATGTGCAAAGGGCTTTTGCTGCGATATGGCTCAAAATAACTTACTGCCCCAGCCAAGTTTGCTACGTAACACATGGAAGTAGTTATGGCCTTTGGGGTGGATAAGTCTGAGTTGTTCAGAGCTACGACGCACGATGATCTCATCACCGGGTAATACTGCTAAATGCACATGGCCATCGCAGCTAACCTCGAGGTTTTCGCCATTTTCAGGTGAAACGACCATTTTTATGGTGCTACAAGCATCCACCACGATTGGGCGACATGATAAGGTGTGCGGAAACATAGGGACTAAAATTAATGCTTGTAAATTGGGGGTAAGAATCGCTCCTCCCGCTGACAGGGCATAGGCAGTAGAGCCTGTAGGTGTTGAAACTATCATGCCATCGGCGCGTTGGCTGTACATGAATTGGTTGTCTATATAGACTTCAAATTCAATCATATGAGCGATTTTGCCCGGATGCAGCACTGCTTCATTGACCGCGGTATTACTGGCTTTTAGCTGACCATGACGATAAACCTCAGCCTCGAGTAAAAAACGGTGCTCGGTATCAAATTCACCGTCGAGCACTTTAGCTAAGGCTTCTTCAAAGGCATCGGGTGGTAAATCGGTTAAAAAACCGAGGTTACCGCGGTTTACGCCAATCACACCGACCTCAAAGCGTGCAAGCACCCTAGCTGCGCCGAGCATATTGCCATCGCCGCCAACGACGATGGCTAAATCACAGCGCTCGCCAATCTCTAATAAATCGACCGCCACAATATGTGGCCCTAACTCAGTCGCTACCCGTTCTTCCACGAGAACTTCATATCCTTGCATCGTTAGCCAATGGTGCAGACGTTTGAGGGTTTGATTTGTCCCTGGGTGGTGCGGTTTGCCAATTAGGCCAATGGTGTGGAACTTTGTGGTCATATTTATGCTAGATCTGGCCTTAGGCCTTGAAACGTCAAAATTGATCCCCATAATATGCCCAGAGTATTTAGAAACAAAGCATTTTTAGCTGGAGTGAAAATGAGCAACGAGTCGATTAAAGCAGAACAGGATCTGATCCAAGAGGGTGTAGAGTCTGAAGTTTCTACTGAAGAAGCGAGTCTGATTGATGAGCTTACCCAAGCCAATTTCCGTATTGAAGAGCTGGAACAGTTACTCGCTGACGCTTTGGCGAAAGTTGATGAGCAAAAAGATTCAGTTATACGTGCTGCAGCCGAAGTGGATAACATTCGTCGTCGCGCGGCAATGGATGTGGAGAAAGCCAATAAGTTTGCGCTGGAAAAATTCGCTAATGAATTGCTGCCAGTGTTAGACAATATGGAGCGAGCGCTGCAAGGGACTAATCCGCAGGATGAAACTACTAAAGCGATGTACGAAGGTGTTGAGCTTACGCAAAAAAGCTTCTTGACCGCTGTCGCTAAATTTGGGGTTAAACCTATCGATCCACAGGGGCAAGCCTTTAACCCAGATCAACATCAAGCTATTGGTATGCAGCCAAGTGTTGAGTATCCAGCCAATACAGTGATGTTAGTGATGCAAAAGGGTTATGAGCTAAACAGTCGTTTACTGCGTCCAGCCATGGTAATGGTGTCTCAAGGTGGCCCTAGCCAAGAATCTGCTTCGATTGACATTGAAGCGTAAGTGAAGCCTAAGTTAACGCGCTGAGCGTTAAACGTTACGTAATAAAAAGGACTGCAGATGCAGTCCTTTTTATTTGTCTGTTGCTTTTCTATTTGCCGTTAATCGTGAATTATCACGTTTGCAGTATTGATGGGAGCTTGGCCCCCATCAATAATCAATCGGCGAGATAGGCATTAATCTGCGCTAACATGCCTTCGGCATCAAGCTGTAAGTCATGGATCACTTCTTCTGGCGATCCATGTTTAATAAACTCATCGGGCAGGCCAATTTGCAGTACAGGTTTAGGCATTTTAAGCTGTTGTAACAACTCCAATACCCCAGAGCCTGCCCCGCCCATAATGGCGTTCTCTTCCACGGTGACTAACACATCATGGGTTTGTGCCATTTCTTTAACTAAATCTACATCGAGCGGTTTCACAAAGCGCATATCGACTACGGTGGCGTCTAAGCTTTCTGCGGCAGTGAGTGCTGCGGCCAAGGTGGTACCAAAGTTCAGCATGGCGATACGTTTGCCTAAACGCTTAATCACCCCTTTACCAATTGGCAGCGCCGTCATGGCTTCTACCTGAGTCGCGCCGGTGGCACTGCCTCTTGGATAGCGCACAGCGCTTGGGCCTGCGTCATAGCAGTAACCGGTATACAGCATCTGACGACATTCATTTTCATCCGATGGCGCCATAATCACCATATTGGGGATACAGCGCATAAAGCTTAAATCGAATGCTCCTTGGTGGGTTGGGCCGTCGGCACCGACGATACCGCCACGATCAATGGCAAATAGTACGGGTAAACGCTGCAATGCCACATCGTGGATTAGCTGATCATAGCCGCGTTGCAGGAAGGTCGAATAGATTGCGACCACTGGTTTATAGCCTTCACAGGCAAACCCTGCGCCTAAGGTCACCGCATGTTGTTCGGCAATAGCGGCATCGAAATACTGTTTCGGAAAACGCTGTGAAAACTCCACCATGCCTGAACCTTCACGCATGGCAGGCGTAATCCCTAAGACTTTTTCATCCTGCTCGGCAATATCACATAACCATTTGCCAAACACTTGGGAGAAGGTCGGTAGTCCTGGTTTAGTCGCTGGCTTCTTAAATTGTGATGGGTCAAATTTAGGGACGGCGTGCCAACCGATTGGATCTTTTTCTGCTGGCTCATAACCGCGACCTTTTTTGGTCATGATATGCAGTACTTGTGGCCCCTTGAGATTGCGCATATTTCGCAGGGTTTCCACTAACGCATCGACATCGTGGCCATCGATGGGGCCGATATAGTTAAAGCCTAATTCTTCAAACAGCGTGCCAGGGACCACCATGCCTTTGAGGTGTTCTTCAGTGCGCTTGGCCATTTCTTTGATGACAGGCATGCCCTTGAGCACTTTTTTGCTGCTTTCACGAATGGTGGTATAGAAGCGGCCTGACATCAGTTGGGCTAAGTGATTGTTGAGGGCACCCACGTTTTCTGAAATCGACATTTCATTATCGTTTAGCACCATCAGCATGTCATTGTGCAAATCACCGGCGTGGTTCATTGCCTCAAACACCATCCCGCCTGTCATCGCGCCATCGCCAATTACGGCAACCACTTTACGTCCTGCCTGCTCTTTCTCGGCGGCAACTGCCATGGCTAATGCGGCACTGATGGAGGTGCCAGAGTGACCCACACTAAAGGTGTCGTATTCACTCTCTTCCCGCCATGGGAAGGGGTGTAAGCCGTTCTTTTGCCTAATGGTGTGCATTCTGTCACGGCGACCAGTGAGGATTTTATGGGGGTAGGCTTGGTGGCCAACGTCCCAAATCAAACGGTCAAACGGGGTGTTATAGACATAATGCAGGGCGACAGTCAGTTCGACTGTACCAAGGCCTGAGGCGAAATGTCCGCTGGACATGCCAACGGACTTAAGAAGAAACTCCCGCAACTCATCGGCCAATTGGGGTAATAGGGCCTGTGGAAGCTGGCGGAGTTCATTAGGTGTGTTGGCCTGTGCCAACACCGGAAACTGAGAAATGTCCAAACTCATAGCGAGATACTTCGTCTCTTTTATATTCTTCGCTCAATAATATAGCGGGCGAAGTCTGCAATTAACTGGCTATTGTATGGCAATTTAGCCAGCGCTGATAGTGCCTCTTGGATCAGTTGCGTGGCGGTATCTTTGGCGCCTTGCAGTCCAAGTAGTTGCGGAAAAGTACTCTTATTTGACTCGGCATCGGAGCCTTGGGGTTTGCCGAGTTCTTCTGTGGTGGCAATAATGTCCAGAATATCGTCTTGCACTTGGAAGGCAAGTCCCACCGCATGGGCAAATTCCATCATAGTCTGATATTGATCTTTTGGCGCATTGGCGGCAATCAAGGCTAACTCAACGGCGCAGCTGATAAGCGCCCCTGTTTTCATATTATGTAGTTGAGTTAATGCTTTAAGATCAATGTGCTTATCGGTAGAAGCTAAGTCGATAGCTTGACCGCCACACATCCCCCGATAACCCGAGGCTTTTGCCAATGCCCTGACCATAGCGATATGTTGCTCGCTCGTAATCCCAGGGACTGCTTCAGTCACAATTTCAAAGGCTAAGGTTTGCAGTGCATCGCCAGCAAGTATGGCGGTAGCTTCATCAAAAGCGATATGCACTGTTGGTTGACCACGGCGAAGGTCGTCATCATCCATGGCGGGTAAATCGTCATGGATTAACGAATAGGCATGGATACATTCAATAGCGGCGGCGCAGGCATCGAGTTTTTCAAGTGCTACGCCAAACATTTGTCCCACACTGTAAACCAAGAAGGGACGAATGCGTTTCCCCCCTAAAAGGGCGCCATGGGTCATCGCGGCTTTTAACTGAGGAGCTGTATCTTCGAGTGTACTAAAACGTTGTTTTAATTGGTCATCAACCCGCAGTTGATATTCTTTTATTGCATTGACTAACACGCTTATTCGCCCTCAACGGCATAGGGAGATAGGGACACATTTTCATCTTGTTTAAGCAAAATGGCCACTTTTTGCTGAGCTTGTTCAAGTTTTGCCTGGCTGTTACGCACCAAATTGATGCCACGTTCAAATTGTTTTAACGCATCATCCAGAGAGACATCGCCCTGCTCTAACTCAGCAACGATGCGCTCGAGTTCACCAAGGGATTCTTCAAAACTGAGGTTTTCGGGTTTCTTCGCCACGTTAATAATTCCTTTGAAAGAGCGGACACAAGGTATATCAGGGCGGCTCAAGGGTCAAATTCAGACGACGGATATTTGCTCGATAGCACGCTTTGTTGCTGAATTTTTTTCAGAAAATAGAAATAGTCGCTAAACTTGCTGAGTGCTTGTCCGATAAATGACAATAATAGCATTATGCTTATAATCATCGTAAGACAACTTAAAATAAGGCTTGGGTTTAGACCTAAGTGTTAATCCTAGGTGGATGACATTTAGTGTTATTTTACCAATAGAGTCAGTATTATGTCGGTTAAACCGAACATTGAGGAGCCGTTGTGGATTTAGCTACAGTAATAGGATTAGTCGGGAGCTTTGGTTTTATCCTTTGGGCCATGGTAACCAGCGGCGGCATTGCAATTTTTATCGACATTCCCTCCGTCTTTATCGTGTTTGGTGGTTCCTTTTTCGTCGTGATGATGAAATTCAATCTAAAACAGTTTTTAGGTGCAGTAAAAATCGCCTTAAAAGCCTTTATGTTCAAGATTGATAAACCTGAAGATCTGATCGAGCAATCAGTGACTATGGCCGATGCGGCTCGTAAAGGGGGGTTCCTCGCCCTTGAAGAAGCGCAAATTTCCAACAGTTTTATGCAAAAAGCCGTCGACATGTTGGTCGATGGCCACGATGGTGAGGTGGTTCGAGCGGCTCTTGAAAAAGACATTTCGCTCACCGAAGAGCGCCATCGTAATGGCATCGCCATTTTCCGTGCTTTTGGTGATGTTGGACCTGCAATGGGAATGATTGGTACCCTAGTGGGCCTTGTGGCCATGTTATCCAATATGTCGGACCCCAAATCCATTGGCCCTTCAATGGCGGTTGCGTTGTTAACCACCCTATACGGTGCGGTGGTGGCAAACATGGTGTGTATTCCTATCGCTGATAAACTTAGCCTTCGAATGGGTGAGGAAATGCTAAACCGAAACTTGATTATGGATGCGGTATTGGCGATTCAAGATGGCCAAAACCCTCGAGTGATAGAAGGCTTTTTGAAAAACTATCTTGCTGAAAAACAGCGGAAAATCGATACAACGGACGGAGAGTAGCCCATGGCTAAGTGCAACTGTCCACCGCCCGGAGCACCACTCTGGTTGGCAACATTTGCCGATTTGATGTCCCTCTTGATGTGTTTCTTCGTGTTGCTGCTGTCATTCTCCGAAATGGATGTGATGAAGTTTAAGCAGATTGCAGGTTCGATGAAGTATGCATTTGGGGTGCAAAACAAAGTCGAAGTCAAAGATATTCCTAAGGGGACGTCTGTGATTGCCCTCGAGTTCCGTCCTGGTCGTCCCGATCCCACGCCGATTGAGATCATCAATCAACAAACCAATGAAATGACCGAACCCACGTTGGATTTCCAAGCGGGGGAAGACGACAGTGCGGGGGGAACTCAGCAGCAAAATGGTTCGCAGCGGGGTGGAGAAGCTTCAGCAACCGCCCAAGAAACTGCGGATGCGGTTAAAGCTGAAGCCGCTGCGGCTCAAGATAAGATCAATCAGCAAGTAAAGAAAATGGCGCAGGAGCTCAATAAAGAGATCACCGATGGCGCGATTGAAATTGAGTCACTTGGGCAACAAATCATTATTCGTATTCGTGAAAAGGGGTCATTTGCGTCTGGTTCGGGGTTCTTGCAACCGCGATTTAAACCTGTTGTGCGCTCTGTTGGTGAATTGCTCAAAGATGTGCCGGGAATTATTACCGTATCCGGTTACACCGACGATATGCAGATAAGCGATGAGCTCTATAGTTCGAATTGGGATCTCTCCAGTAAGCGGGCTGTGGCGGTCGCGGATGTATTGCTTCAGGTCAAGGGCTTTGATCCTAAACGGATGAAAGTGGTGGGTATGGCTTCAAATAATCCAATCGTCCCTAATGATTCACCTGATAATCGAGCCAGAAATCGCCGCGTTGAAATTGCAATTGAGCAAGGTAAAGCGAAAGAGTCGGAAGAGATTCAAGTGGATAAACCAAATTAACACGTCCTAATATTCGGCCGTGATGATATTGTCGCGGCTGTTTTCTGCGTTATTGTAGATTTTTTCTCCTGTGCGCTAACGCACGCCCTTAGCAGCTTGAATGTGGAAACAGGTGCGCCAATCGCGGTGAGTTTGGTATAATCCGGCGATTATTCTTTTATCCAATTTTGCTACTTACAAAATTGCCCGCGGAAATCCCATGAAGTTTATTGTAAAGCTGTACCCAGAAATCATGATGAAGAGCAAGCCTGTGCGGATGCGCTTCACCAAAATGCTTGAAACCAACATCCGTAACGTGCTCAAAAAAGTCGACGAAGACGCCAAAGTGCAGCGTCAATGGGACCGGATTATGGTGATGGTGCCAAAGAATAAACCTGAATTAGCGCAGGCTTTTGGCGAGCGTTTAGCTTGCATTCCTGGGATCGCCCACGTAGTGCAAGTGGATGAATACAGCTTTACCTCTGTGGATGATATTTATCAGCAAGTCTTGCCAGTTTACCGTGACCAAATAGCCGGTAAAACCTTTTGTGTGCGCGTTAAACGTACTGGCTCCCACGACTTCAACTCTATCGAAGTTGAGCGTTATGTCGGTGGTGGTTTAAACCAGTTTACCGATGCGATTGGCGTGCGTCTAAAGAATCCTGAAGTCACGGTCAACCTCGAAATCGAGGGTGATAAACTGTATATGGTGACTAAGCGTATCGAAGGTTTAGGTGGCTTCCCAATGGCCACTCAAGAAGATGTGTTGTCGTTAATTTCCGGTGGTTTCGACTCGGGCGTATCGAGTTATCAATTTATCAAAAAGGGTGCTCGTACTCACTACTGCTTCTTTAATTTAGGTGGCGCGCAACACGAGATTGGTGTGAAACAAGTCGCTTACCATTTGTGGAAAACCTATGGTGAATCCCACAAGGTGAAATTTGTGTCTGTACCATTCGAGCCTGTGGTTGCCGAGATTTTAGAGAAAATTGACAACGGCCAAATGGGTGTGGTCCTCAAGCGTATGATGATGCGCACCGCGGCACGTATTGCTGAACGTATGGGGATTCAGGCAATTGTGACCGGTGAGAGCTTAGGCCAAGTGTCGAGCCAAACCTTAACCAACTTAAACGTGATTGACCGTTGCACCGACATGTTGATTTTGCGTCCTCTGATCACCATGGATAAGCAAGATATTATTAACGAATGTCGTCGTATCGGCACCGAAGATTTTGCCAAGTCTATGCCTGAATATTGTGGGGTGATTTCACAAAAACCTACTGTTAAGGCGGTACTAGCTAAGGTGGAAGCGGAAGAGACGAAATTCTCTGAGGATTTGATTGACCGTATCGTAGAGCAAGCCGTGGCCATTGATATCCGGGAGATAGCAGAACAAATGAATACCCGTATCACTGAAACCGAAACCGTTGTTACTATCGACACTCACGAAGTGGTGATTGATATTCGTGCCCCAGAGGAAGAAGAAAATAAACCGCTTGAGATTGAAGGTGTCGAAATCAAGCGTATTCCTTTCTTCAAGTTAGCGACGCAGTTTGCCGATCTCGATAAGCAAAAGACTTACCTGCTGTACTGTGAGCGAGGTGTAATGAGCAAGTTGCAGGCGCTATACCTGATTGAACAAGGATATCACAATGTTAAGGTCTACCGACCTTAATCGATTGCCTTTGGGTTGATTGTAAAGGCCAAACTTAAGTTGTGGCCTTTACATCTGCACCAATATGCAAGTGAGAGGATATAAAAAAGCCGCATGATGATGCGGCTTTGTTGTTGATAAATTGGCTTAAGTTTATTCCGACTTGACCACTTGCTGAGTAGGTAACACCTCATCTGCAATTAATAACGTGGGTTCTTGCAGTGCTTCTTGGTGCATTTTGTCCATTGTTGCCGTCAGTTCGGCATTGATGCTTGTCTGTAAATCACTGGTGTCGATAATGATTTCAGCATTGATCACGTTTGCGCAGACGTTGGCACTGAGTGCACTGATAAATACTAACGCAAAAGCAGATTTTAAATTGAACATAGTCGCCTCCGGGCTGACAAAGTATTACTGTCAGGCATTCCCATCACCCGTTCGAGATTGCCCAATTCATGTGTTTCAATGGCGCAAAATTTAATCAAAAATGCTGGCCTTTACAAACGATTAAATGTAACAATACGGATTAGAAAAACTAATTAAAAATTGAGATAGAGATCACTATGTCAAGACGTTTACCACCACTGAATGCGGTTAAAGCATTTGAGGCTGCCGCACGGCATTTGAGCTTTACTCGCGCGGCTGAAGAATTGTTTGTGACTCAGGCTGCGGTGAGTCATCAAATTAAAGCATTGGAAGATTTTCTCGGATTAAAATTATTTCGCCGAAAGAATCGTTCACTGTTGCTGACAGAGGAAGGCCAGAGCTATTTTCTCGACATTAAGGATATCTTCATTCAATTGGCGGATGCGACCGACAGACTTTTGGCTCGCAGCGCCATTGGTTCGTTAACGGTAAGCATGTCGCCCAGCTTTGCAATTCAGTGGCTGGTGCCGCGTCTGTCTAAATTTAGTGAAAAAAATCCCGAGATTGACGTACGGATCAAGGCGGTAGACTCCGAGGCTAGCTCATTAACCGACGACGTGGACGTCGCTATTTATTATGGTTTAGGCAATTGGCCAGGGCTGCGCGCCGATAAACTTCGTAATGAAGTATTGATCCCCGTGTGTTCGCCAATGTTACTCAATGGTCCTAAGCCGCTTTCAAAGCCAGAAGATTTAAAACACCACACCCTGCTGCATGATATGAGTCGGCATGATTGGCAAGCCTGGTTTAGGCAATGTGGTATTAACGATATCAATGTAAACCAAGGACCGATTTTTAGTCATTCCTCCCTGGTATTGCAGGCGGCGGCCCATGGTCAAGGTGTGGCGCTGGGCTATAGCGTACTTGCTCGCCCTGATATCAAGGCGGGGCGACTTGTGTGCCCGTTTCAAGAGGTGCTAGTGAGTAAAGATGCTTACTATCTCGTCTGCCAGCAAAATCATGCCGAGCTGGGTAAAGTGGTTGCGTTTCGTGAGTGGATGTTAGATATGTTTGCCGAGGAGTCCCGCAGTGAGTTGTTGCCCGGATAACCCTTTGGTAAACGATTGCGTTGCACCAAGTCCCTTTGTGTTAGATGGCGTACCCTCCAACACTTTGATTTTATTTGCCCATGGCGCAGGTGCGAATCGAGACTCGACGTTTATGCAGCAGATGGCTTTAGGTCTGGCGGCTAAAGGCTATCAAGTAATGCGCTTTAACTTTCCTTATATGCAAGCCAATGCTGTGGATGGTAAAAAGCGTCCGCCAGACAGGGCGCCAAAGCTGCTTGCCTGTTTTAGCGAGATGCTCGATGTGGCACATGCTCAACCTAAGGTTAAACGCGTGGTATTGATGGGCAAATCCATGGGCGGACGCATGGCGGCGTCACTGGCCTGCGATAGCGCGCAAGCTAGCCGTATCGATAGGGTTATTTGCTTAGGTTATCCGTTTATTCCACTGAAGGGCGGTGAGCCTAGGTTAGCACCCCTGAACGACTGCCAAGTGCCCGTGTTAGTGCTGCAAGGGGAGCGGGATAAGTTTGGCGGCAAGATGCAAATCCCTAGCTGGCCGCTTAAGCGCGATATCCAAATTGAATACTTAGCCGATGGGGATCATAGTTTTGTCCCAAGAAAGTCGTCAGGCACCACCGAAGCGGCTAACCTTGCACTGGCTGTTGATTTATCAGCAAAATTTATTGGCTAATGTTTCTTCTTGATATGGCGTAAAGTGCTTAGAGTCTGGATTAACGGCTCGGGCGTCATCCGTCGTAAAGCCTATTGGTTTTTGGAGGTTAAAATGCGTAAAGGATTGTTGTTACTCGCCGCAGTAAGCGGTTTTTTGGCGGTCGCGCTGGGCGCGTTTGGTGCCCATGGGCTAAAAGCTGTGGCGCCACCTGAACTGATTGAAGTGTTTAATTTAGGGGTGCAATACCACTTCTACCATACCTTTGCGCTGATTGCGGTGGCCTTTGCGGGACAGTGGTTAACCTCACGTTTACTGGATTGGGCAGCGTATCTGTTTATTGCAGGTATCGTATTGTTTTCTGGGTCGCTCTACGGCTTGGCACTGGTCGGCAGTAAGTGGTTTGGCCCTATCACGCCGATGGGCGGTGGCTGTTTTTTACTCGGTTGGTTACTTCTGGCCGCAGCGGTATGGCGTCATAAAGTCGTGGATGGCAACGAGTCATAACCCGCCTTAAGCGTAAAGTATTGTGCCAATCCATGGCGCTAATGAGACAAAAGCCCGATAGCAAATCGGGCTTTTGTGTATTGAAATTGCTATACTGGCGCCCAAATTGTTAGTCGGCCATGTTTATGGCTTGGATTTCTTAAGGATCTCCATGAAAAACCTATTTTTATTTTGCCGTGCAGGCTACGAGAAAGAATGCGCAGCAGAAATCCAACAGCGAGCCGCCGAGCTCAATGTGGGTGGCTTTGTTAAGACCAATAATAACGACGCCTATGTGGTATACCAATGTTTTGAAGACGATGGTGCCGATACGTTAGTTAAGCAACTGCCGTTAGATTCGCTGATTTTTGCCCGTCAAATGTTCGCTGCGAGCGAGTTATTGGCTGATTTACCCGAGTCTGACCGCGTTAGCCCAATTGTGGCCGCACTCAGCGAAGTGAGCAAAGCGGGTGAGCTTAGGGTTGAAACCCCTGATACCAACGAAGCGAAAGAACTCTCTGCATTTTGCCGTAAGTTTACCGTGCCTTTGCGCCAGCATTTGAAAAAATCCGGCAGTTTACTCGCGCAGGAAAATCCTAAACGGCCGATTATTCATGTTTGTTTTATTGGCCCAGGACGTGCCTACGCTGGTTATTCGCTCAGCAACAATAGTTCACCCAATTTTATGGGGATCCCGCGTCTTAAAATGGCCGCTGATGCACCGAGCCGTTCTAGCCTGAAGCTCGATGAAGCGTTCGCACAGTTTGTGCCTAAAGAGGAACAGGAAGAACGGGTTCGCAGCGGTATGAATGCGGTGGATTTAGGCGCGTGTCCTGGCGGCTGGACCTACCAACTGGTGCGTCGTGGCATGATGGTCTCCGCGGTCGATAATGGCCCGATGAACGAAAAACTGATGGAAACTGGCCAAGTAAAACATTTCCGTGAGGATGGTTTCCGCTTCGAGCCACAGCGTAAAAACATCTATTGGTTAGTGTGTGACATGGTTGAAAAACCGGCGCGTGTAGCCGAGCTTATTGAGGCTTGGGCCATCAATGGCTGGTTTAAAGAAGCAATTTTCAACCTCAAGCTGCCGATGAAGAGCCGTTATAAAGAAGTGATGGCGATTTTGAATACCATGCAGGAAATCCTCAAGGAAAATGGCATCAACGAGTTCCAGTTGCAGTGTAAGCATTTATACCATGACCGTGACGAAGTGACGGTGCACTTATGGCTTAAACCAAGCCAGGCTTGGAACTAATGACGCTTATCATCACTTGGTTAGGGATCTGTGATTGTTTAGCTCTGAATTATCGAGCCCAGAATTAAGTCGATAGGGTTTTCATTTTAAAAGCCCCAATTCATAGTTGGGGCTTTTTTTATTTGGTGCTTAATACCAATCTCAATTGTGTTAATCAGCCTCAACTCGGGTTAACTCTTTTTCGCAGCAATAAAAAACGCACCCTAGGGTGCGTTTGGCTGACAGCAAAGCGATGATCACAGACGGTCAAGCACCGCTTGTGTGAAGTCAGTTGTGCCGTGGGTGCCGCCTAAATCGCGAGTCGTACGGTCGCCTTCTTCAATCACAGCAGATACCGCTTTACGGATCAGAGCCGCTTTATCGGCCATGCCTAAGTATTCCAGCATTTGGATTGAGGCTAAGATCACTGAGGTTGGGTTCGCGAGGTTTTTACCTGCGATATCTGGCGCGCTGCCGTGAACCGCTTCGAAAATCGCCGCATCACGGCCAATGTTGGCGCCAGGAGCCATACCTAAACCGCCGACTAAACCCGCACACAGATCCGACAGAATGTCACCAAACAGGTTAGTGGTCACGATCACATCAAAGTTTTCTGGGTTCATCACTAACTTCATGCAAGTCGCATCGACGATCATTTCTTCAGTTTTGATATCTGGATAGCGTAGGCTTACTTCACGAGCTACTTTCAGGAACAGACCTGAAGTTGACTTCATGATGTTTGCCTTGTGCACGATAGTGACTTTCTTACGGTTTTCTTTGCGAGCCAGTTCGTAGGCAAAGGTCGCGATTTGCTCAGCACCTTGGCGAGTGACGATACTGGTCGCTTCTGCCGTTAAACCATCTTCAGACACTTTTTGACCATGGCCAGAATACATACCTTCGGTGTTTTCACGCACTGTGATTATATCAATGTTTTCATAACGGGCTTGGGTGCCTTTGAAAGACAACACTGGGCGCACGTTTGCGTACAGGCCAAATTTTTTACGTAATGTTACGTTGATAGAGGTAAAGCCTTCACCCACTGGAGTTGTTAGCGGGCCTTTCAGAGTGATGCGGTTTTTTTCAATCAGTTCTAAAGTACGCTGCGGAAGTAACTCGCCTTGTTTTTCGAGTGCTGCTAAACCAGCATCGGCAAATTCATATTCAAAATCACAACCTGCTTTATCAAGAATTTTTAAGGCAGAATCAATAATACTTGGGCCAATTCCATCACCTGGAATTACGGTTATCGTTCTTTTTGACATGGAGAAGTCCTTCCACGGTTCGTCGTTACTGCAATTGTCCGACCCGGGATAAGCCGGGTAACATGACTATGAATTTGGTGTTTTTTCTCACTATTATTTTAACCATCTTTGGTCAAACTTCACAGGAAATAGTGAGCAATATCACGATTTTTTATTGAGTAAAACTTGTAAAAATACTGGGTTATAACGATGATGGAGAGTCAATCGTTTAAAAAGTCTACTTTAGTCTAACAACTACATAAAAGAGGAAGACATTGAAGTTATTACCTATCACATCTCTGGTGCTGTTATCCCTTGGAATACTGCCAGCCGTACAAGCTGAAACCAGTACTAAACCCCTTACCCTTACTGACATAATGCATTTTGAGTCCCTCGAAAAGCCTGTTATCGCTGACAATGGTCAAGTGCTAGCGGTCGAGGTGGCGCCCGATCGTGGCGATAGCCACGGCTTGATTAAACATCTGCAATCAGGAAAAGACTTTCAGATTGAAGGCGGCTCAGACCCTATCGTGAGTCGCACTGGTCGTTATGTGGCGATGGCCGTTAAACCCAGTTTGCTAAAAGTTGAAACTAGCGATGCTAAGGCCAAGAAAAAGCTCAAAGCCGATATGGTGCTGCTTGATACCCAAACTGGCACGCAAACTAAATTCGAGCGGGTGAAAGAATTTGTCTTTAGCGACGATGGTGCGCATTTAGCCATTTGGTTTGAAGCTGACGAAGAAGCTAAGAAAGATGCCAAAGATAAGACCGAAGGCACTGGGGATAAACCTAAAGCCGAGAAGGTGAAGGTCGATAAGTTCGATCAAGGTCGTCGTTTTAGTTTAGTGAATTTGTCTTCACCCTCGCAGCGGGTAGATGTGGAGCATGTGACCGCCTATCACTTCGATAAAGACAGCCGCCGCTTAGCAATTGCAGTCAATGATATCGAGGCAAAGCAACATCAATTACAGCTGATTGATTTAAAAAACTATAATAAATCAACGGCATTTGAATCCCAACATCAACAAATTGGTGCGCTAGCACTTTCAAAAAATGGCCGCTGGCTGGCCTTTACTCAAGGTGATGCCAGTGAATTACCCTATGGCCGCAGCTATCAGCTAAACCTAGTTGATATTGCTTCAGGTAAAGTTCGCACTGTACCAAACACCAATGAATGGACGCTAAACCGTTATGCCAGTTTGAACTTCTCCTTAGACAGTGAGCGGCTCTTCTTTGGCCGTGTTCCTGAGGTGAGTCAGCAGCTTAGCCTGAAAAAAATCGCCGACGAAAAAGATCTTTACGATAAAGAGATTGTTACAGGCCAGCGCGGGCTTAAAGTGTGGCATGGGGACGAACCACGGATTAAACCCCATGAAATCAAACAATATGAAGCGGAGCAAAAGCGCACTTATTTAGCCGTGTTGCATTTAGGCTCACATAATGTGGTGCAGCTTGGTGATAAAACGGTGCCAGATGTGGCCCTGTCGCAGCACAAGCGTTATATGCTGGCCAGCTCTGACTTACCCTATCGCAAGATGATCACTTGGGCGGGTTTTTACCAAGATTACTACTTGGTGGATATCAACACTGGCCGCAAGTTACCACTGCTAACCCAACAACCCAGCGATTCAGATCCCAGCTTATCGGGTGATGGCAAATTTGTGGTTTATTATCAACAAGGTCATGTGTATTTATACGATATTGCCCAAGGACGTCGCACCAATCTGACCCAGTCTTTAAAGGTGAGTTTTGCCGATGAAGACCATGATTCTCCTTCCAATGCGCCAGGTTATGGTTTTGGCCCTTGGCTTAAGGACGATGCTGGGATCCTCGTCTACGATAAATTTGATGTGTGGCAGTTTAACACCGCATCGAAAACGGGCTTTGCCTTAACAGCAGGGCAGGGACGCGCTCAAAAAATTCAATATCGCCTAGAAGGTTTAGTCGATAATCCCGATGAGCCAACGACGCTTGCCTACAACGCTACTGTGCTGCTCCATGGTTACAGCGACAAGACTAAGGCCGATGGTTTTTACCAAGCGACCTTAGGCGAAGCGGGCGTTAAGACCTTGATGGAAGGTGAGTATAAGTTAACTGTGCTTGGGCGCAGTAAGGATACCGATACCTTGGTGTTTTCCAAGGAGCGATTTGATTTATTCCCCGATTTATACACCGCAAGCTATCAAGCGCCACAACAAGCAGTGAAGCAAACCGATTTAGATAAACAGCGCCAAGCTTTTAATTGGAGCCAAGCCGAATTAGTGCATTGGACCAACGGCGATGGTAAACCGCTCGATGGTGTGTTGATAAAACCAACCAACTATCAAGCGGGCGAGCGTTATCCTGTGCTGGTGTACTACTATGAATTGATGACCGACAGACTGCATGCCTTCCCGCAAATGAAGGTCAACCACAGACCCAACTTCGCTTGGTATGTGAATAACGGTTATGCGGTATTCTTGCCGGATATTCGTTTCGATATTGGCTATCCCGGTGCCAGCTCAGTACAAACATTGACCTCGGGGGTGCAAAAGCTTATCGATATGGGCGTTGCCGATGCTAACGCCATTGGCTTACAAGGACATTCTTGGAGTGGCTATCAAACGGCCTTTGCCATCACCCAAACTAAAATGTTTAAAGCCGCCGTTGCTGGTGCCCCAGTGGCGAACATGACCAGTGCTTATAGCGGAATTCGCCATGGCACAGGCATTGCGCGCCAGTTCCAATATGAAACCGGCCAAAGCCGCATTGGTGCAAGTTTATTTGCGGCGCCACAAAAATACATTGAGAACTCGCCAGTGTTTTATGCCGATCGCATTAAAACGCCGTTGATGATCATGTTTGGCGATAAAGACGATGCGGTGCCCTGGGAGCAAGGTGTTGAAATGTACTTGGCGATGCGCCGTGCGGGTAAAGATGTGGTGTTTTTACAATATGAAGATGAACCCCATCATCTGAAAAAATACCCTAATAAGCTCGATTACAGCATTCGGATGATGGAATACTTCGACCATTATCTTAAAGGCAAACCCGCACCAGCTTGGTTAAGCCAAGGCGAAGCCTATGTCGAATATAAAGCCGATGATGAGTAACTCTCTGGTTTAGGTTTATCTATAAGCAAACGCCACCGAAATGTGGCGTTTTTTATGGCAATAAGGGTGCGAGCTAGCTCATTGAAATAGTCCTTTTATACCCTTGGAATTACCCTGCTTTAGCAAAGGAGGAGAAATAGAGGTCTAGACTAAATGACTCGTTGCTAAGTAACACAGATAAAGTTATCTCGCTTCCAAGCAGTTATGGTTCATAAATGGCAATGAATTAATATTGCACTGCCATTTTTGGTGTTGGCTTAATAAGCTTTGGATATTTAGCTTAGGGATGATAGCGATGTCAGAGCCAAATCAATTTTTGCTTGAGCTTTCAGCTTCTTTGGCGGTGCGGCTAACAATATCAGTTCCGGTTTCGAGATACTGTTTATAGGTGTCATTGCCCCAGGCGACGAGTTTATTATCCTTAAATATCAGTGGGGTACATTCCTCTTTTGTGGTGATACCATCAGATTTATCATGTTGGGTACGATAAAAGAGTACTTGTAGCTGGCCATCTTTAAGGGATTTAGCTTCTGAAAAATCGGCTTTGCCAAATAGGGTTTTGACCTCAGAAATATCCTGCCCAAGGCTTAAATCATTTAGTTTCTGACTGTTATAAACTTGTCTATCTTCCCAATCCATTTCGTCAGGTGTGGGTTCATACACCAGCACAACGACCGCGACAAAGGCGGTATAAGCGGCAAATATACTACCGATAATGACTGAAGCTTTTGATTTCATTGAATCTAATTCCTTTGGGTATCCAATGTGCTATTCGATTAGTCAATAAAATACGCTTTTGATCCCTGAAGGTAAACGGCTTAATTGCAACTTAGTGTTAACAACGGTCACAAGTTGTTCGATGATGCTTTAGTTGGGCCATTGACCCTAAAATCCCGTAAGTTGATATTTAAGGGTAAATCAGTCTGCAACTGCGCTAATTTATAACTTAGGCGCGCCATATCTCGACCTTCGGCCAGTTTTTTCGCTTGTTTCGCCCCAAGATTGGGCAAAGAGGAAAACAGGGTTGCTAAGGTCCTGAAGGTTCTCAGTAATTCTGCGGCCGATTTTGGGCCAATACCTGGGATGCCGGGGATTTTATTGCCGCTATCTCCAGCAAGCGCCATTAAATCTAGAAATTGGCTGCGATCCACACCCAGTTTTTGTTCGAGTTCGGCGATATTCAGGTATTGCTGATTGAAATGATCCCATTGACTGATACGGGGATGATTGAGCTGGCTAAAGCCTTTGTCAGTGGAGACGATAATGGCTTCGCCTTGGGCCTTGGCGGTTTTTGTCGCTAGGGTTGCGATAACATCATCGGCTTCTGCGGCGGCATAAATAGATTGGATTTGTAAGTTCTGAAGGTGTTCCTGTAATGCTATCAGCCCAGCAGCAAGGGGCTCTGGCATAGGTTTACGGCCCTTTTTATAATCGGGGTAAAGTTGTTTGCGCCATGAGATCTCATCCCCATCCCAGACGACAGCGACATGGGTTGGGTGGTGAATGCGCAGCAGTTTAGTACAGGCTACACTCACGCGCTCCGTTAAACTTTCCATATCATTCTCATCTGGTATCGCCGCATAAATGCGGCGAACCAAGTTGAGACCATCAATAATTAAAAACTTATTCATTGTAGGTTATTGCATTACTTCACTATTTTATAGCAGGGAACATAAGCGCTTCCAGGCAGTTTCATTCTATGTTGGGCGACAAAGGCACCGAGCAAATTGTCCATCAGTTCCATTAAATGCGGATCACCCTTAATGTGGAAAGGGCCTAATTGTTCAATCTGCTTGATGGTCTCTGATTTTACATTACCCGCAACGATACCGGAAAAAGCTTTACGCAGGTTGGCGGCAAGCTCCGCTTTGTTGCTTTGGAAATGTAAATTTAAGTTTGCCATGACATCATGGGTTGGAGTAAAGGGCAGTTGGAACTCGGGTTCAATCTTGAGTCCCCATTGATATTGGTAAGCATCTCCGGTGGTGCGGCGATGGTTTTTCACTTGCTCCATGCCTTGTTTCATCACCCGAGCCACTTCAGCAGGATTATCGATAATGATTTGATATTTCTGCTGCGCCTCAGCACCTAAGGTTGCAGCGATAAACTCATCTATTTTAATAAAATAATCCGCGCTTTCGCTGGGCCCCGTCAGCACCAGCGGGAAGGGGGTTTCCTGATTTTCGTTATTGAGCAAAATCCCAAGAATATACAGCAGTTCTTCGGCTGTCCCCGCGCCGCCGGGGAAGATGATAATGCCGTGGCCCAAGCGTACGAAGGCTTCGAGGCGTTTTTCGATATCGGGTAAGATCACTAACTCGTTAACGATTTGGTTTGGCGGCTCGGCGGCGATAATACTGGGTTCAGTGAGGCCAATATAGCGGGCGTTTTTAATCCGTTGTTTTGAGTGACCAATGGCTGCGCCCTTCATCGGGCCTTCCATTGCACCTGGACCGCAGCCGGTGCAGATATCCAATTCTCTCAAGCCAAGTTGATAACCCACTTCGCGGGTATATTGATATTCAATGGCATTAATGCTGTGCCCGCCCCAGCAGACGACTACGTTTGGATCTTTCATGGGCGCGATGGCACGGGCGTTGCGCAAAATATCAAACACGACGTTAGTAATGTGGCTCGCGTTGGTTAAATTGATATGTTTTAAGGTGTCGTACTTGTCGCTGATGTAGAGGATATCCCTAAGCACCGAAAATAAATGCTCTTGGATCCCAGTAATAATTTGGCCATCGACAAAGGCTTGTTCTGGTGGATTAATAAGCTCAAGTTTAACGCCACGTTCACGTTGTAGGACATGGATGTCGAAGTCACTATATTGCTCGAACAGTGCTTTAGAATTGTCGGTCTTGAGACCCGCGGCGAGTACTGCGAGGGAGCAGCTACGATACAGTTGATATAGGGCGCTTTGCGCGCTTTTTTTGAGGCGATCAACTTCAAGTTGTGAAAGCTGATCCATGCTGCCCTTTGGGCTGACTTTTACTATCATTTACCACTCCTTCGTATCGACAGGAGTGATAAAAAGTGACGTATAGTCTGACTTAGTTATACGTCAATCACGACCCTGTCTCTGCTTTCATGTTTTGCTTTGTAGAGTGCTGCATCGGCGCGTTCAAAGGTTTCATGAATGAGCTCATTGCCCATCACTCGCGCAGCCCCTATAGATACTGTAACGGTAATTCGCTGATTTTTAAATTTAAATGGAATATTTTTTACTTTTTCACGGACTCTGTTTAAAAGTTGAGCGATATCGCTATCATCAATATCTGGCAAAATGAGCACAAACTCTTCGCCGCCGTAGCGGGCGACAAACTCAGTATCCCGCAGGGAATTCTTTAATGCCATGGCGATAACTTGGAGGGTTTTGTCTCCTGTACTGTGGCCAAAGCTGTCGTTAATGCTCTTAAAGTGGTCGATATCTGCAACCGCAATCCACAGCGGTGATTTGTGACGCTGATAATTGCGATATTCAAGCTCCATGCGTTCTTCTAGGGCTGCACGGTTAGGTAATTGAGTTAGGCTGTCCAATAGATTAAGTTTTTGTTGCTCGAAAAGCCGCTCTTTGTAGGTATTGGCCTCATTACTCAGCTCGTTAAGCTCTTTTCGCATGGTTTCCATCGACTTACGCAGTAAGGCTTGCTCGCGCTGCTCTAAGGCTTCTTTACGGGCGAGGGCGGAGCGAATCGAATTGAGCTGCTCAGTTAAGCGTGCTTTGAGGTCGACAATATCATCGGTATCGATAATGGCTTCGCCCACATTATCGACTCGAGAATTAATTTCACGATTGAGCTGGGTTTTGAGCTGGAAACTACGCTGGTTATGGTTATAGGATTCGCTGACGACTTCCCGCACAGCCGCTAAGGCATCGTTTAAGGCGTAGAGAAATTCCTGTGAGGCCGATTTTTCCCGTGCAATATTGTCGAGCAGCAGGGATAAAATGGTTTGATAAGCCTCGAGTAAATTATCGATTTCGATATCAGAGGCTAGCATTTCTTTAATGACAAGCACTTGATCACGTTGATCTTTACGGAACTCAATTTCCGAAATCATCTGTGCTAACTCATGGGCGAGTTGTCTGTGCTTTGGTAACACATCTAACTTTTCAGTTTCATTAAACTGTTGTTGTAGGATGGTGTCGTAGAAGCCGATGATTTGTTTAACTTTAGGAATGTACTCCCACACCGTATGAAACGGCTTGGCGAGGTCCTGTTTAAAGTAGTTAATTTCTTTTTTGAGTTTTTCAGGTACAGAGTTAACTCGTTGAATCTGGCGGATAACCTGCGCAAGTCCGGCTCGACTTTCTTCAAGTTGTACCATCACATGGTGGTACTGACCTTTTAATAGGCGTTCAACATCGACCAACTCCGGCAAGGCTTCATCGACTCGCTCAAAGGTATTTAAGTTGTGGCGAAGTTTGGCAAGCTTATTATCCAACTCTAAGTTTTGGCCTTTACAGGCAAGACTTAAATGGCCAATAAATTGGAGTAAGGTTTGTAACTTAGCGTTTCTATCTTCATTGACTTCATCGAGGGCAAGTTTTGCCGAATGAAGCTTTTGTTGAAGTAATGCCAGTTGTGTAACGGTCGCGTTGGAATCCTTCATCCGGAGTATTTTCCTAACTCTGCAGTGCTAACAAGCATGACGTCCGCTGTCCAGATTAGCGTTTAACTCATATGCTTCTAATGTTATAACAATGGTTGTAGAGTGCAAATTGCTTTATTTATGCGTTTGTGATTAATTGTCGATATT
Organism: Shewanella cutis; assembly: GCF_022410515.1. Classification (GTDB taxonomy): domain Bacteria; phylum Pseudomonadota; class Gammaproteobacteria; order Enterobacterales; family Shewanellaceae; genus Shewanella; species Shewanella cutis. The sequence continues at coordinate 97,974 of NZ_JACSDI010000003.1, forward strand.
GATCAAATATTTCCTAATAAATGTCGATTTTGGTTATTTTCCCAGCAGGGCCAAACAATGTCTTCCTTCATCGCATTGGTTTCGACTCGAATGAGGCCGCGCTCAATCCCTTTTTCTAGGTGTAAAAACAGTGGATCGGCAAACAGTGTCGGTGGCACAAAATCTAATGCTCTTAGACTCACATAATGGCAAGTATCGCTCGGCAAGCTTCGCGCGCCAGCGAGTGCCATTTGTACCGTTTCGAACAGCAATTTGGGGGCAATATTAATCTCGGTTTTGGTAAGCAGGGGTAAATTGATAAAGCCGAGATTAAAAATAGCCCTAAACGCATTCTTATCGAGCTGTTGCTGAAGTTGCTTTAATGCTTGCTGTGGCTCCACCGCCTCAGTAAATCTTACCGCGAACAAGCCTTGGCGGATCACATAAACCGGCATAAACAGACTATTGCTGATATGGCTTGCAAGCTGACGGGTCATAGCGTTGGCAAAATATTGGCCGTGGTTGAGGTCAGTAGTGAGATGATCGCGAAACTCAATTAAGGCCAGTGCCGTCGTTCTTGTATCGGATGTGTTTGGGCCGAGATCCCTTAATAATGCGGCATACCCCTTGTGGTGGGTAAATGGCTCTTCTAAGGTCAATTGAAGTAGAGATTCATTTTGATGTCTGCTTTTTTGGCGTTGATTTAGCAGGGCAATGATTGCAATCACCAGCAATGTTAGGATGACACCGCTTAGTGTAAGTAATTTATTGGTTTCCTTCGCGCTTTCAATGGCATCTTTTAATTTGCCTTGGAGCATATTGAGTTCAAGCTTAAGTTGCTGTTCGGCAAGAACAGAAGCGGCAACCGCGGGATCTTTGGCAGTATTTTTTGAGGTGTTATTTAACTCAATGATCCGTTTTTGCGTGCTGATGACTTTGGCCTGATCTTGCATCTTTTCTGCGGACAGGGCGATTTGCGTCAGTGCTGATTTTTGCTCATCCAGCAGTGCTAAATTGCTCGCCAATGCTAAAGCATGTTCAGCATGGCTCATCATCAGCGCCCAATCTTGCTTACTTTGAGCAATTTCACCAATCAGTAATTCGTTATAGACCAAGTAATGATGGCTTTCTTTGTCAGTGAAAATTTTATTAGCCATCAGCAAATATTTAAGCGCATTCACATTATCGTTGAGGTGCGAATAGGCTTGGCCTAAATTGTGGAAGTTAAGCCCTTGAGCGATGTAGTTGCCGCGTTTAGCATCAAGCTGTTGAGCGTTGAGATAGTAATCAATGGCGCGGTTCCAATCCCCTTGTTCGCCATACACCATAGCGATAACCGTCATACAACTTGACAGATAAGTGTCGTTGCCCATTTTTTTAAAGCCTGCAGCGGCCTCATGGGCATTTTTTAAGGCTTCATCCCATTGTTTTAAATCACGATATACCTTAGCGAGTTGCAACTGCAAATGGGTTTTCATCGACGGATAATTGGAACGATTCGATAGTCGAATGGCTTCACTATAGTGTTGTAGTGATTTGGTCAGCTGCTGGTTTTTATTGTAGTAATGCCCTAGTTTCGATTCGGCTGCCGCAATCAGGTAATCGTTCCTGAGTTTATAAGCAATATCGCGATAGGTATGAAAATGCATTAGGGCTGGCACATCTTGGCGGATCACTAAGTGCAAGCCGCCTAGATGTTCATGAATTGTATGTTTTAGCAACATAGACTCAAGATCAACACTGTCATTGATGAGTGTCAGAGCTTGGTTATAAAAGGCGATCGCTTCTTGGTATTTTTGTTCGGTACGGCCGATATAACGCCCCTTTAGCATGGCGACGGTAGCTTGTTGGAAGGGCGTTTGTGCGATGCTAGCCAACAGTTCAATTAAACTATTGGCGTCTTGAAATCCCACTTTGGATTTTATACTCGGCTCCAGATTTAACCGCGCCAGTAATTGTAGTATGTGTTCAAATTCATCAGGGCTATAGCCCTGCTCTTTGGCTGCGCGTTCAAATTGTTCACGGTTCTTAAAGCTAATAGGAAAAGAGATAGACTGATTAAGCCGGTCGTACATCTTTTGTGGCGTTTCACGCAATTCTATTTCTTCGATCTCTAAATCGGCCGCTAATGTTTGAACAGAAATAGATATCAACAAGGTCACGAAAATAACAATGAATTTATGCATGTGTAGGTGGCCCTATATTCCCTAAGTCAAGGAACTTATTTTGTTAGCTTTTGTTAGCGCCTAATGAGGATGCTACATCGACTTGTTATACTTGAAAAAAAATATAAGAAGCATAATAACAGAAGACTGAAGGAAGTAAGAGTGAAACCCAGTAGATTATCTATTTTTGCATTCAGTGCATTAGGTTCGGCTAACGTATTTGCTGACGTGAATTACAGCATTGATTTAAGCCAACCCCAACACCATCTCGCGCAGGTGAGTGTGACTTTCCCCGAGGCTAAAGCGGGAGAATTGAGTGTTCATCTTCCCGTGTGGCGTACGGGTAAGTATCAAGTATTACCCTTATCTGATGGGGTTCGTTTATTTACCGCAAAAGACAGCCAAGGTAACTCACTCGCATGGAAACGCACCACCAGTGGTGAATGGCAAATAGCCCTTGATAAACCAAGTCGCGTGACTGTTAGTTATCAACTCTATGCTAACGAATTAGGCCAACGGGTGCGACATATTGATGCCACACATGCTTACTTAGATGCTAGCGGTGTATTGATGTATAGTCCCCAATTTCGCCAAGACCCGGTAAGCGTGCAGTTGACCGTACCCGAAAACTGGCAGAGTTATTCGGGCATGTCATCGGGCCAAATGGCACATTCCTTTATCGCACCCAATTATGATGTGTTGATTGATTCTCCCATTGAAACAGGTACTAGCACCCATAAAAAGTTTACGGCCAATGGCAAAGACTATGAGCTGGTGTTTTGGGGCGAAGGTAATTACGATGCGGATAAAGTGGTTAAAGACTTAACGGCATTGAGCGGGCAAGCCAAGGCGATTTGGGATGATTATCCCTTTGAGCGCTATGTGTATATGGTGCATGCCACCAGTGGTGCCAGCGGTGCAACAGAGCATTTAAACTCGACGGTTATTCAGTTACCACGGTTTAGTTTTCGTGAGCGAAATGACTATTTACGCTTTATCAGTACCGCTTCCCATGAGTTTATTCATACCTGGAACGTTAAAGCATACCGCCCAGCGGGTTTAGTTCCCTATGATTATCAACATGAAAATATGACTGAACTCTTATGGATTGCAGAGGGGTCTACCAGTTATTTCCAAGGGCAATTGTTGCTGCGTGCGGGCGTGATGACGCCAAAAGAGTTTTTGGAAGACTTAGCGAAACGTATCGAAAAAAGCGAGCTAACCCCAGGGCGTGAAATTCAATCGGTTGCCGAGGCAAGTTTAGGTCAGTGGAGTAGCACGGGCGGAGATTATGCGATTAACCATAGCGTCAATATTTACTCTGAAGGCTATTTAGCCTCATTGGCGCTGGATTTTTCCTTGCTCACTGACTCGAACCTCGCCCATTCATACCGCGATGTACACCGTAAACTCTACCAAGATTACCGTGTGCCTAAGGGGTACACGGTGGCTGATGTGCAGCAAATCCTGAAGGACTTGTCGGGCAAGGATTATGGCCCATGGTGGCAAAGGCATGTAAATAGCCCGATGAGACTCGAGTTTCCAAGCTTGCTGTCTCAGGCGGGGTTAGTGATGTCCTACGGTAAAGACGCCAAAGCGGAACCTTTTACTGGCATGACTTTAAGCAGTGAACATGGCTCGTTAGTACTTTCCCAAGTATTGCGTAATGGTCCGGCATGGCAGTCGGGGATCGTGGCGGGAGACGAGATTATCGCAATTAATGGGCTAAAAGTGACCGCTCAAGGTTTTGATAAGCGGATCAAAGACTTTAAGGTAGGTGATAAAGTAGATGTCATCTTATTTAACAATGATAAAATTAAGCAAGTGACTTTAACCCTTGGTGAGAAACAAAGCGGTAAGCTCGTACTCAAAGGCGATGTGAAGGCGACTAAGCAGCAAAAAGCCTTCTTTAAAGCTTGGTTAGGTATTGATTGGCCGTTTGATAATAAAGGCGAACTAGTGACCAAAAGCTAATTCGTTGCTGGCTTGAGTGAGTTGTGACTGCACCAGTGATGACTTACTCGAATCGTACCATACGCTTTGTGTCAGAAATTGATATTAAAAAGGTGCCGCAGTGAATTGAGTGAGTCCAACTGCTGCACCTTTTTACTTTTGTAAGCTTAAGCTCACTTAACGCTTTTGCTCAATCTATTGGTTTTCAATATATAGGCTTAAGACTTAAGCCTGAGTCTCTTCAATGCCGCCCAATGCAGAAACCAGGGCGTGCATTAGGGCAACTAACTCACTGCCCATTAAGGCGAAGTCGGCATCGAGGCGCGCCATTGGATCTTCATTACCCAGTTCATCATTACCCGCTCTAAATTCTTCGGAGAATTTTAAGCGTTTCACACTGGCATCGGATTGCAGTAAGAGCGCAATGGATTGGCCAAAGTGTAGCGCTAATTTATGCACTTCTTTGCCGGTTTCGAGGTGAGCTAGCACTTCATCTTCTTTCAGATCTTGTTGCTTAAAGCGTACGATACCGCCTTCATCCGCAGCTGATTTCAGCTCGGCTTCATCTTGCATTTCAAAAGGTAAGGGCGCACTGCCATTTTTAAGCCATTCAGTTAATTGGCTTTCAATCGGCGCTTTAAAGCTTAATGGGATCACGGGCAAGCTGCCTAATGCCTTGCGTAGCAAGGCTAATAATTCTTCGGCTTTAGTGGCGCTGGAGCTATCGACGAGGATCATTTCAAGCTCGGGTAAAATCAGCGCGCGAGTTTGGCTGCGACGTGAAAAGGCGCGCGGCAATAGGCTGGTGATGATCTCATCTTTTAGCGCATCCTTTTCTTTTTTGGCAAGTTTGCGATTTTCTTCGTCTTCAATTTGTGCCACTTTTTCTTCTAACGACTCTTTAATCACTTGGCCAGGCAGAATTTTTTCTTCTTTAGTGACACAGACTAGGTGACGATTATTGGCACTGTGTACTAAGGTGCTACCTTTTTTACCTAAGGCATTCGAAAAACCAAATTTGCTGACGTCTTGGCTGCCGCACGGAGAAAATGTGAAATCGGCAAGTGCGGTTTCAAGTGCTTCTGTCTCGATGGAAAAAGGTTTATTGAAACGATAAAGAGTAAGATTTTTAAACCACATAAGATGCGCTCATTGGAAAATAAAGTCGCAGTTTACGGCATAGTTGCAGCGGGGTAAACCTATCCTAAATCGTTAAATTTTGGCTAAGTTGCAGAATTCATCAAAATGTAACATTGGGAAAAACTTAGCTGTAGCCCTTGGTGTATCTGGATTTTGCCGCTGAGGTATAAGGGTGTTTTGTGTATATAGACCAAAGCTGTCACATTTGAAATAAAACTGAAACAGATTCATTGCAAACTTTCGGTCGTTCCAAACCAATAACCAAGACGAACATAACGTCGAAAGGATTAAATGATGAACGTTTTTTGTAAAACTCTACTTGCTTCTGCGCTAGCTTCTGCAACTCTGGCTTCTGCTTATGCCGCTGAGCCACTGACTGTTTATGGTAAGTTGAATGTTACCGCTCAATCAAACGATGAGAAAGGTGACGCTACAACATCTATTCAAAGTAATGCTTCTCGTTTTGGTGTGAAAGGTGACTTCGAATTATCAAGCTCACTTACCGCTTTTTATACTGTTGAGTATCAAGTCGATACAGGTGCCGCATCGAGCGACAACTTTACTGCCCGTAATCAATTTGTTGGTTTAAAAGGTGGCTTTGGTTCTTTGTCCGTTGGTCGTAACGATACTTTGCTCAAGATTTCTCAAGGTGATGTTGACCAATTTAACGATCTTTCTGGCGACTTAACAAAATTATTTAAAGGTGAAGTTCGTGCCGCTCAAACAGCGACTTACCTAACACCTTCTTTTGGTGACTTCGTGTTTGGTGTCACTTATGTTGCGGAAGGTAATGATGTAAAAAGTCAATTTGCTCAAGATGGTTTCAGCGTTGCAGCCATGTATGGTGACGCTAAGTTAAAGAAAACCGCTGTCTATGCAGCTTTAGCCTACGATTCGGATGTGTCTGGATATGAAATCGTGCGTGCTAGCTTACAAGCCAAGTTAGCTGGTATCAAGTTAGGTGGTATGTATCAGCAACAGGAACAAACATACAAATACAACACAACAACGGGCGAACCTGTTGAGGTGACTGCAGATAGTGCAACTGGTTACCTGTTGAGTGCTGCTTATGATATCAACGCTGTTACCTTAAAAGCTCAATTCCAAGACATGGAAGACTTAGGTGATTCATGGTCAGTAGGTGCGGATTACAACTTAGGCAAGCCGACTAAAGTGTTTGCTTTCTACACCAATCGCTCTTTAGAAGCGAATACTGATGATGACAAATATATCGGTATTGGTTTAGAGCACAAGTTCTAATCTCAGTATTAAGATTGAATTAAGGAGGCTTTTGCCTCCTTTTTTATTGCGATAAACAAACAGTTATATAAACTTAATGTGACAATTATCGCGACTATATTGCTTGTGCGGCACTCTTATTCATAAATCTGTAATAAAAATGACTAATAATAGCCGTGTTGACATTCACTGACAGAAAATCACCTATGACTGCAAGGATATTGATAGTAGAAGACGAGTTAGCCATCCGCGAGATGCTGACTTTTGTAATGGAACAGCATGGGTTTACCACCTCTGCGGCAGAAGATTTTGATTCGGCCATTGCGCTGCTAAAGGAGCCTTACCCCGATCTGATTTTGTTGGATTGGATGTTTCCTGGTGGAAGCGGCATTCAATTAGCCAAACGCCTTAAGCAGGATGAGTTTACCCGCCAGATCCCTATTATTATGCTTACCGCGCGCGGTGAAGAGGAAGATAAGGTTAAGGGGCTCGAAGTCGGCGCCGATGACTACATCACTAAACCTTTCTCCCCCAAGGAACTAGTCGCCCGCATCAAAGCGGTGTTACGCCGCAGTGCGCCAACTCGCCTTGAAGAAACCATTGATGTACAAGGATTGTTACTCGACCCTGTCAGTCACAGGGTGAGTGTTGGCGATACTGTACTCGATATGGGGCCGACGGAATTCCGTTTGTTGCACTTCTTTATGACACACCCAGAACGCGTCTATAGCCGTGAACAACTGCTTGATAACGTGTGGGGCACCAACGTGTATGTTGAAGACCGAACCGTTGATGTGCATATTCGCCGCCTACGTAAAGCGGTTGAAGAGTCGGGCCATGATCGTCTTATTCAGACGGTTCGTGGTGCGGGTTATCGCTTTTCTACACGTAGTTAGTGCCAAATTAGAGATAGGCACAGGTTAGCTTTTCGGCTATCTTGTGCTCTCCTTATTTAGCCTGATGTTTGGGTTTATTTATGTTCGACTCTTATTCAGGGTACCGGTTATTTACGCGCTTAGCCGTATTCTTACTGCTTTGTTTGCTTATTGGTTTATTGGTAGGGAAACCCCTCTGGATACTGATCATTGGATTGCTAGGTCTCGTGATCTGGCATTACCGTCAGTTAGCGCGACTTAATTTTTGGTTATGGCGAGATAGAAAATTAACTCCTCCCCAGGGCAGTGGCAGCTGGGAAGGCGTGTTTAACGGTATTTACCGCCTGCAAGGTAAAAACCGTCGTCGAGTCGGCCAATTAGCCGCGTTACTTGGGCGTTTCCGTCAAGGTGCTGAAGCCTTACCCGATGCCGCTGTGGTGCTCGACTCAGAGCATAATATCTTATGGTGTAATAAATTAGCTCAGTTAATGTTGGGTTTTGTTTGGCCACAGGATAATGGGCAGCGTATTGATAACTTAATCCGTCATCCCGATTTTTCCGCTTATATTAAAGCTGGTAAGTATAAAGAGCCCTTAGAGCTAGCATCGCCAGTATCGGAGAGGCGTTTACTCGAAATCCGTATCATGGCCTATGGTGATAGGCAACTACTGCTGATCGCCCGTGATATTACTCGAATAAGACAGCTCGAAGGTATGCGTAAAGAATTTGTCGCCAATGTGTCACATGAGCTTAAAACACCGCTCACCGTTTTGCAGGGATACTTGGAAATGATGCAAAGCATGGCGGAGCCGGATTCGATGAACGCAAAGCCATTAGCGTTAATGCAACAGCAGACGCGGCGAATGCAGTCTATGGTGGAGCAGTTGCTGGTGCTATCTCGCATCGAAGATGCGGCGGATATTAATCTTGAGAATACGGTTAATATGTCGCAGCTAATGGAAGTCTTGAAGGAAGAGGCCAAAGCGTTAGCGCAGGACAAATATGAGTTAAGTTTCCATTGTGAGCCGGGCTTAGATTCACATGGAAACGAGCTACAACTTAGAAGTGCTTGTTCTAACTTAATTTCTAATGCTATTCGTTACACTGAACCTGGGGGCAAGATTAGTGTGCAGTGGCGCAGTGTTGCCAGCGGAGGTCTCTTTAGTGTGGCCGATACAGGGGAAGGGATTGCACCGCAGCATATTAGTCGCTTGACCGAGCGTTTTTATCGAGTCGACAGCGCGCGATCAAGACAAACGGGAGGCAGCGGCCTTGGTTTAGCCATTGTGAAACATGCGTTAAGTCATCATCATAGTGAGCTTAATATCAGCAGTGAATTAGGAAAGGGTAGCACTTTCAGCTTTGTGATCCCGCAGCATTTGATTGAACGTAAAAAATAATTGCTATTTAATGTAACGTTATTTTTGTTATTAAAAACAGGCCATTATGGCCTGTTTTTTTTCAGACTTCGAAAAGAAGTGATTTTTCAAAAAAATGCAAAAAAAGTGTTTTGTCATCTAAGTGTCATATCTTGGACATAGAATTGTCATTGTGGCGATTGATACTGGCTGCGTCTGAAGAAACCTAAGTTACAAATTAGTTAGCTTACAACTGGAGCACATAATGAAACTGAAAAAACTTGTCGGCGCGATGACCCTCACAGCCGCTGGTGTATTCTCTACAACTGCCATGGCAGCTATTGACCCATCTCTACCTACTTACGAGAAAACAAGTGGTGTGTCTGGCAACTTATCATCTGTAGGTTCAGATACTTTAGCCAATATGATGACACTTTGGGCTGAAGAATTTAAACAGATGTATCCAAACGTCAATATTCAAATTCAAGCGGCTGGTTCTTCAACTGCGCCACCAGCGTTGACTGAAGGTACTTCACAATTCGGCCCAATGAGCCGCAAGATGAAGCCTAACGAAGTAGAAGCGTTTGAAAAGCATTATGGCTACAAGCCAACTGAAATTCGTGTTGCAATTGACGCTTTAGCAGTATTCGTACATAAAGATAACCCAATCAAAGGCTTAACGGCTGAACAGGTTGACGGTATCTTCTCTTCTACTCATAAATGTGGTGGTGCGGATATTCAGCGTTGGGGTGATTTAGGTCTTAGTGGTGATTGGTCTGCAAAAGACGTTCAATTATATGGACGTAACTCAGTATCAGGTACTTACGGTTACTTCAAAGAGAAAGCGCTTTGTAAAGGCGACTTTAAGGCGAACGTAAACGAGCAACCTGGTTCAGCATCAGTCGTTCAATCTGTATCTCAATCTTTGAATGCGGTTGGTTACTCTGGTATCGGTTATAAAACTGCAGGCGTAAAAGCCGTTGCAATCGCTAAAAAAGGTAATGAGTTTATCGAAGCGACTGCAGAAAACGCCGCTAATGGTACTTACCCATTATCACGTTACTTGTATGTATACGTGAACAAGCAACCAAACAAAGACTTAGCACCAATGGAAAAAGAATTCATCCGTTATGTGTTATCTAAGCAAGGTCAGCAAGTTGTAGAAAAAGACGGTTACGTGACGCTGCCTAAGAGCGTAGTTGCCAAAGATTTAGAACAGTTAGGCATCCGCCTCTAATTCTTTATCGCTAAACGTTAAGGGTCTCTTCGGAGACCCTTTTTGTTTTCAGTCCTAAACCACCAACTTTTTGTTGGTGGTTATCATTTTTGGGGATTGTTCACTGAGGCTGAAAAGTGGGCATAAAAAAAGCAACCTAATTAGGTTGCTGTAAATTCCAATTCGGAATCCGGGGACGGTCGCGCTAGAAACCATCTAAAGGAGAATGATGATGAACGAAGAAACTCATTGCAAAGATTCGGTTCATAATATCTGACTCAAGGGCGAGAAATTAGTTCAGCAAAAATAGAAAATTTTTGAAAATATTTTTTCTTACAACCCTTATATATTGAAAAATATGTGAATTTTATTATTACGAGTTAACTAAAGTCGACAATGACTAGGTATGGGCTTAAGCATTGTTACAAAATTAGGATGTGGGAAAAGCTTTATTCGATTGCGCATGAGTAAATCAGCGACCGATAATATGATCAGATAATTTATCCTCCACAGGTTAGCTAAGTGATACATTCAGAAGACCAGCAAATGCCAATAGCACCCACAGCATGGGATTTAACTCGGGATTATCATTCTTTTGCTAATACTGACCAAGTGCAGGTAACCCACCTTTCCTTAACGCTTACGGTTGACTTTGAGGCTCGTACCTTGCTTGGTGAGGCAGTGCTCTCTCTCAGGTATATAGAGTCGCAGGTTGCTGAATTATGGCTAGATACCAGAGGTTTAGCTATTTTATCGGTAATGACCGAGGCTCAAGTTCCCCTTGAGTTTTCACTCGAGGAGTCGAATGAAATACTCGGCCAAAAATTATCCATTCGTTTACCGCAGTTACAATGTGAACGGGTGTGCATTCGTTATCTCACATCAATGCAGGCACAGGGATTACAGTGGCTAGCGCCAGAGCAAACGGCAGGTAAACAGTTACCTTATCTGTTTAGCCAATCGCAACCGATTAACGCCCGCAGCTGGATACCATTGCAGGATACGCCTAAGGTACGGATTACCTTCGATGCTAAAGTTCAAGTACCTAAAGGAATGCGCGCTGTAATGAGTGCGATGAATCATCCTGAGACGCCACTAGAAGGGACATTTCAATTTGAGATGGAAAAGCCCATCCCCACACATTTATTGGCGTTAGCCGTTGGTGATTTAGCATTTCAAGCCATTGGCCCACGTAGTGGCGTCTATACCGAACCTTGTATGTTGGAAGCTGCGGCAACTGAGTTTGCCGATACCGAACATATGCTTGATGTGGCGCAATCATTATTAGGCCCCTATGCCTGGGGGCGCTACGATATGATCATCTTGCCTCCGAGTTTTCCCTTCGGTGGGATGGAAAATCCGCGTTTAGCTTTTTTAACCCCAACCCTGATTGCGGGGGATAAGAGCCTAGTCTCAACGGTTGCCCATGAGCTGGCTCATTCATGGACAGGAAATTTAGTCAGTAATGCCACGTGGCGAGATCTCTGGTTAAACGAAGGTTTTACGACCTATTTCACCAATAGGATTGTGGAACAAGTCTATGGCAGGGAACAGGCCGAACTGGAATGGGTGATTGAATTTGGTCGACTACAAGAAGAAATCGCTGCCTTGCCACTTCATCGGCAAACCTTGCCCGCCAATGTGCAGCAGGCCGATCCTAATTTGGCCTTTAATCGCTTTACCTATGATAAGGCGTCGATGTTCGTCCATGATTTAGAGCGTCGTCTGGGGCGAGCCGAGTTTGATAAGTTCCTGTTTACCTATGTGCAGCACTTCGCTTTTAAGGCGATAACTACAGAAATGTTTGTCAAATACGCAAAAGCGGCTTTAGTCGAAGCCTATCCGGATAAGATAAGTGAAGCCGAACTGCTGGAGTGGATTTACGGTGAGGGGTTGCCTCAGGGATATGTGGGGCCGACATCGCGAAGTTTAGATAAAGTCGATGATGCCTTGAACGATTTTTTACAGGGTAAGGCTGCGGCTCTGCTTAATGTAAAAAGCTGGCGTGTGCATCATTGGCAATATTTTTTGACTCAATTACCTGAAGTGCTGTCGCAAGTACAATTAATGGATTTGGATGACAGTTTTAAATTGACCGAATCGAACAATGCTGAAATTGCCTGTGACTGGTTTAGAGTTGCCATCCGTAATCATTATGATCCCGTTCTGCCAGCACTCAGCCGCTATTTGCAGCGTATCGGCCGGGGCAAATTTGTCCGTCCGCTTTACGCCGAATTAAAGATAGCTGGTTATCATACTGAGTTACAAAGCATTTATTCAAGCGCGCGCTCGGGCTATCACCCATCCATTCAAGTGCAGTTGGATAGAATGTTTAAGTCGTAAAAAGAGATAAAAAAATGGCAACCCAAGGTTGCCATAAAAAAATCAAAGAAGGAGACAAAGGAATTCAGTGCGCTAGCGTGTATTCGATTGCTTCCCCAAAGGGAGATGATGAACGACCAACCAATTCAACTCTATGCGATAACGTGAAACGGTTCATTGAATTAAGTGGTGATTAAACCTGCTTAACTCACTACTAAACACATCATTTAGTAGTTAATTGTGCATTAAAGCGTATTCGTTAATCCTTACACTTAATCAGACTAAGGCATTTTTAAAAAGTTCAGTGCGTGATAAAAATTTTTAAAATTATTTTCGGTTTCGGTTTCGGTTTCGGTTTCGGTTTCGGTTTCGGTTTTGGTTTCGGTTTTGGTTTTGGTTTTGGTTTTGGCAGTAAATACCGCAATCGATAAGTGGCTAGATTTATTTTACAAATAAATCATAGGTATAAAAAAAGGCAACCAATTGGTTGCCTAGTGACCTCTTCCTGGGTCAAGGGGGCCGCGCTAGAAGCCCCTGGGAGAATGATGAACATGAAAAAGACATTCGCTGTTCAATCTATTTGAGGTGTTCATGGGACGAAAGTTCCACCTCAAATCAAAAATTATTCAAATTTTTTATTAAACATAAGTTTCAACGAGATAGTGGACTACTTATTTTAAAAGTGACTCTATTTTGTCGCGAATGTCTTCTGGTTTGGTTGTCGGTGCAAAACGAGCGACAGCTTCCCCCTGACGATTGATTAAAAATTTGGTGAAATTCCATTTTATGCGTTCTGTGCCTAACAGGCCGGGAGCGGCTTTCTTTAAATATTGGTAGAGAGGATGGGTATGTTCACCATTGACTTCAATTTTCGAAAACAGTGGAAAGCTTACGCCAAAGTTGAGTTCGCAAAAGCTTTTGATCCCTTGCTCATTAGCCTTTTCTTGGGCGCCAAACTGGTTACAGGGAAAGCCCAAAACCACAAATCCACGCGCTTTGTATTCTTGATAAAGCGCTTCTAACCCCTTGTACTGTGGTGTAAAACCACACTCGCTGGCGGTGTTTACAATCAATATCACTTTACCTTGATATTGTGTCAATGGGGTTGGATTACCCTGAATGTCGATTGCGTTATGGCGATAGATAGTGGATGTCATCATTACCTCCTTAAGTGTGAAGATTAGCATAAATAAAACTTCTATTGCGATCAATCAATTTGCGTGCAACTTATTTTGTTGGTTTGCTAATCTTCTTCAATATCAATATAGTTACGTTAATTTTTATCTCAGTAGAAGGGTGTTTAGGTGACTGAACATGAAGCCGAATACGAAACAAACACACAGGCCGATGTTGGTCAAGTTGTTCAGCAACTCACTGAAGTTGAAGGTGAAGAACAAGCTGAAGTGTTCAGTGAAATCTTAAATGAAGCTGAGCCAGGCACGATTGCATTAGCACTGGAGTCCTTGCCTTTAGACGAGCGTTACGAGCGTTGGCAGCAGGTTGAGTTTAGTGAACGTGTAACGGTGCTGAGTTTAATGCGTGCCGATCCCCGTATGGGGATCCTCAAGCAGATGCCCGATCACGAGGTCGATCTGCTTTTTGCCCAATTAAGTCCTGAGGATTTGATTGAGTGGAGTGATTATCTCCCCGAAAGCTTTACTGACCGAGCCTTGGCCCAAATGGGCGAGCGTCAGCGGCAGCGGTTTGAGTTGTACGATCAATATTCTGAAAATGAAATTGGCCGTTATACCGATCACCAAATGTTAGTGCTCAGCGATAAAGCCACAGTCGCACAGGCACAGCGTTTTTTTAGACGAATAGAACTCGACTGTAACGACAATTTATTTATTGTCGATGAAGCGGATAAATACCTCGGCACTGTTAGACGTTATGATATTTTTAAGCACGAACCCCATGAGCCGCTGATCTCGCTGTTATCGGAAGATAGTCGTGCCTTAACCGCGGACACAACATTACTCGATGCGGCTGAAGCGATAGAACATAGTCGTGAAATCGAATTACCTGTCATTGATGACGCAGGGGAGCTAATCGGCCGTGTCACCTTAAGAGCTGCTACCGCCTTAGTGCGTGAGCACTATGAAGCGCAATTAATGGCAACCGCAGGTATGGATGAGTCCGATGACTTATTTGCCCCGATTTTAAAAGGTGCCCAGCGCCGAGCGGTGTGGCTAGGGATTAACTTACTCACCGCTTTTTTAGCGTCGGCAACCATTGGCTTATTTGAAAATGTATTATCCCAAGTGGTAGCGTTGGCCGTGTTGATGCCGATAGTCGCTTCTATGGGCGGGATTGCGGGAAGCCAGTCGCTCACGCTGATGATCCGTGGTATGGCAATGGGGCAAATTTCTGCTGGTAACTTATTCTCTTTGATGAAGAACGAGTTAGGGATTGGATTAGTGAATGGCACCCTGTGGGCGATAGTGATTGGGTTAGTTGCGGGTTGGTGGTTTGCCGACAGTATCATTGGCATAGTGATTGGCTGTGCAATTTTGATCAATATGGCGGTTGCGGCCTTAGCTGGGGTGTTTGTGCCGATGATTCTACAGCGGTTTAATCAGGATGCGGCGCTCTCTGGTTCAGTGATTTTAACCACGGTGACAGATGTAGTGGGTTTTTTCACTTTCCTTGGCATGGCGACAATGCTGTACCTTTGAGTTTGATATTAAGCGTGTAATTGGTTGATATGAATCACAACGATATTCACTACGTCTTATGCAAAAGCCCTGAAGAGTTAGCGGCCGCGGCCGCATTAATTGACCAGCGGGATGACAATGCTCACCCGCTCGATCATCAGGCATTTGCGCGCTCGCGCGCGGTAGTGTTGGCGAAAACCATCGCAGGCGAGATTGTCGGCTGCGCCGCGATTAAAGCGGGCACAGGCAATGTGGCGGAGCTGGGTTATCTGGTGGTATCGCCTTTATTTCGTCGCAAAGGTATCGGCCAAGGATTAACACTTAAGCGGATTGAAGTGGCTAAAGCGCAGGGGGTTGCCTTGTTGTTTGCCACGATCCGAGATGAGAATCACGCCAGTCGGGTAAATTTACTCAAAGCCGGGTTTCACTTTTGGCGTAATTACTTGAGCATTCGGGGGACGGGTAATACTGTGGGGTGGTATTACTTAGCCTTGGGTGACGAAGTCGATATTGTCGGCACGATGCAAACTCTGGTGGGGGAGCGTGTACCTGTGAGTTAAATGTTTTGCAGTTGTTTGCTTTTGGTTTTCTCGGTGTTTTATATCGGTTTCTGTTTGGTTTCAAATTCAAAAATCTTGGCTCCAAACGCCTAAATATGCAGATTTTCTTTTTTTATTCGGTATGATCCGCGCCATTACCCACAGTCATTATTGAGGTGTTTTATGGCTAAGTTCCGAGTTGCAAGTGTCTTATTATTGAGTGCAGCTGCGCTGCAAGTGAATGCGTCAGAATTTAATCTTGGTTTAAACAACGATGTCGTTTCTACTGAGTTAGAACTGCAAATGAATAAAGATACCAATGCCGTATTAGGGTACATTTATTCAGACGATAGCGGTCATATTGCCCAAGGCGCAATTCATATGACTCACGATGCCGGTGTACATCATTTTGAAGTTGGGGCTAAATTAAGCCAATTATGGGCTGACGAGGCGCCAAACGGAAGCACTGTATCAGTCGGTGCTCGTTATGCCTTAGCGTTAGGGCCAAATATTTCTTTGCAAGCCGCAGCTTACTATGCGCCATCGGTATTGTCTTTCGGTGATGTCGATGGTCAATACGAGTTGGATTCAAAGGTACAATACAACATAAATCCGAATATGGCGCTTTATGTCGGTTACCGTAAAATTGCCTTCGAATACGATAATGCCCGTGATTTTACCTTTGAAGATGGTGCATACATTGGCGGTAAATTCCGCTTCTAATCGAAGCAGCAAATTGGCGGCCTAAATTAGCTACCTCGAATTTAAAGCCGGCCAAGGTTACCTTCGCCGGCTTTTCCATTTTGCTTTCAGTTCACCATAGCTTGGCAGTAAGGATGAAAAAATCACCAAGCCAATGCCTATGCAAACGACAACGCTTAGGGTTTCATCTAAAAAACACCAACCAAGCAGTGCCGCAAAAATAAGACCAGTATATTCCACCGGTGCAATTTGGCTGGCATCTGCGCGTCGATAGGCGTGGATAATCAGGTAGGTCATTCCGATATAAAACACGCCTAAAGTTAACCCAACTTGGGCTACAGGTAGACTAAAATCTGCGCCCTCATAGCAGGTTGCTGGTATCAGAAAAACCATCGCAAAGGCATTAGACCAAAAGAGTGTTGAAAATGGATGCTCATGGGTTGAATATGCCTTCAAAATGAGGCTATTTATTGCTGAGATCATTGCACCAAAAAAAGCTAAGCCAATATAGAGATTAACTTCGGTCGGCTGGCTAATCAGCAATATTCCCGTAAAACCAATGAGGCCAGCTACTGAGCGTCGGTAGCCTATGCGTTCATTTAAAAAGAATGCTGACAATAACAGCAGTATCAGCGGTGAGGTGTAAATAACCGCGGTGACAGTTGCAAGGGGTAAATGTAATACTGCTAACATAAAAATGGCGTTACCTAAGCCGATTAACAAGGCTCTGCTTAAGTGGACTTTGTAAAAGGGACTTAACTTTAGATTTCCCTGTAGGTGCCAGACAAAAGGCAGTACCAAAAGAGTGGCAAATAATTGGCGATAAAGCACAAGTTGAAACACTGGCGCGTTAGTTTCAAGCAACTTAACCAATAGGTTACCGCTGGCTATCAACAATTGGGCCGCTAAAATCATCAATAAAGGTGCCATAGATATCCAAGTTAAAAGCTGATATTGGAGCTAAAGTGTGGTTCTTTACGTTAACGACTAAAATATCATCATAATGCCCCTAATTGCCGACTAATTTAGCCTAATGAATTGTAAAAAATAAAATGTAGTCATAAAGTTAACACTCTAAATTGATTTTCTGCGTAGGATTCGACGCGGGTATATAAACCAAAATACCGATGAGCAAAACTAACTTGCATAATTTCTGGTGCTTTTTGTTGCTGTTTTGGACTTTTAGTCCGTTTACCCTTAGCGCTGAAATTGCGTTGGATTCCCCCTACTTATTCCATGCCGAGGCTAATCAACTTCCGCCTGCTGATTTTAAAGAGGTCACCCAGTGGATGGGTCAATTAAAGGAGGCTAGTTCGGTCAGTCTTGCTGGCGGTGATTATTGGATGGTTTCCCCTGTGATGGTCAATAGTCGCCAAACACGTTGGGTAGTAGATGCCAGCAATTCAATTATTGAATCAGTGGATTATTGGTTGCTTGGCAGTGATGGGTCCGTACAATTCGCCCACAGTGGTTACTACGCGCCCTATGAGTTTTTGTTCGATTATGGGCGCAAGGTTAGGCTGAATATGGGCACGGATTATTGGTTAGTGACCAGACTCAGCAGTCAATATTTCTCCTCCGCGCCTGAAGTGGCATTAGAGTCGCAAGAGGCACATCAGTTAACGACTGACCGCATGGCCATGGCGATACTGCTTTGTTTGGGCGGATTACTGTTTATCGCTTGTTATAATTTACTGATTTATATCTCTATTTTTGACAAGGCATTCTTGTATTACGGCCTATATGTATTGGCTTATTTGGGTGGTTGGGCGCTGACGTTCCATTTACCCGCTCACTTATTTAACTTCCATCAGCTTGAATTACATCATCTGTTTTTTATCAGTTTGCCGATATTTAACATTATGTTCTACAAGCATTTTTTGCAGCTTCCTAGTTATTCACCTCGATTGTGGCGGCTTAGCCAATACTTGTTGATTGCCTGTGTTATAGCCTTACCAACCAGCATTTGGTTGTTGCCCTATACCGCGATTATTGCCTCTGTACTCATTATGCTGTGGATTGCATTGGCGATTACCTGCGGTAATGTGTGCTTGATGAAAGGCTTTGCTCCCGCACGCTATTTTATTATGGCTTTTACCTGTTTATTGCTACCCGCAGTCATTATTTTACCCGGTAATATGGGAATTACCCCCGATTTTATTGAACACGCTGAGTTTGCCACTCTACTAGGCGGTACTGTGGATGCCTTACTGTTATCCCTTGCTTTGGCGAATAAACTTAAGCTTATGTCTGAGGAACGTAAGGCGCACATCGAAGAGTTGGGTATTGCTTGGGAAAAAGCACGGCTTGATGGTTTAACGCGAGTAGGTAACCGTTATGCCTTTGATGAATATATGAATTCTCAATTAGCCTTTGCCAATAAGGTCGTTAACCCTATGGCGCTGGTGCTGCTCAATGCCGACAGCCTCAAAATGGTGAATGAAACCTTAGGGCATCAAGAGGGGGATCGTTTACTACAAAGACTTGTGCAGTTTTTGCAATCGACCAATATTGCTCAACTTAAAATCTACCGAATCAGTGGTGATGAGTTTGTTGCTATCCTGCCTGCGAGTGGTGTGACGAGTTTTGTTAACACGCTAAGAGGATTAACTGCGCAATTTGCTACCGAGGGCTTTAGGGATTGCCAGTTTAGTTTTGGTCTTGCGATTAATGCTGATGTAGCCAATCCCCATGAATGGCTTCGTAGCGCTGATACGAGTTTATATCACTCGCGTATGGAAAAACGGCGTCAGGAATATGCCGATACCCTTACGGGTGAAATTGTTTCGCTCTAACGTTGTTTAAAAAATACCACGATACAGAGGGGCTGCATGATGCAGCCCCTCTGTCGACTAGCCGAAGTCTTTTTCACCTTTTATCACTGCTGGATGGCCACAAATTGCTTTAGCAGTATGCATCCCCGCCATCGTGGCTGCTTCAACACATCCGGCATTAAGGCCAGTTTTAATCCAGTCGCCCGTCATGTACAAATTGTCGATACCGGTCCCATCCGTGGTTATCCGGTATTGTGAACTGCCTTTGACCGATAACACATAACGTTCGGAAGGGTCCACGTTCGCCCGCCAATATTGGCTATCAAAGCGTGCCTCGTCTTGGCGGTTTTGTTCATCATGTAACCATTCCCACGGGAAGGTGTCGCCAACATGCTGCCATAGCTTATGAATTTCTGTGTTGAGTTGATGGATAGCACCCGCCTTGGCTTCGGCTGTTTTACGTTGCTGGAAACCTATATCGGTACGCGGTGGATAAATATCAACGGGCAAAGCCGAGCAGAAATAACTGGCATTTTTAGGCTCAGTGCCGCGCCAGTCCTCCTTATTGAGTAATTGATCCATTGAGGCCCAAGTATCAAAGGGTTCGGTAAATCCTGATAATACAGGCTGCTCGCCATCCTCTGAATAATTTGGCCAACCTATTCCGTTAAGATCTTGGTCCATCCACAGTTGATAGGCTTGGGTCGCTACTGCCTGCACTTTATCTACGCAGGTTTTTAGTGCCGGACTCTGCGCCATGACTTCACTAGCCACATGGGGAACCGAGCCGATTGACAGGCCAAAAATCACTTTGTCGAAGTCGACTCCTTTGACCAGACGTTTTTTCGGTAGTGCTTGGCCAAATTCTGCCTCGTAGATATTGTCCCAATCGCTCCAAAAGTGTTCGAGATTAATATCATGGGCTTTTAGTAGCGCCGCTTGGGCGGTATCAAGTTGCTCATAATTAGGTGTGCTTGGCCAACAGGCTAAGCCCTTTACATCCACCAAAGGATTGTAGCTCTCCACCGAAGGATCAAGTGCGACTTGCTCTGTGATTTCAATCGCTTGAATACTGTTGTTACGACATTCTAGATTGTCGACTCGATTGAAAAAGTGGAAGTTGACCCCGCGACGTTTGAGTACTTCATAGTAGGGGCTAAAGACCACATCGCCCATGCCAGCCTGCATTTTCCACATGATCCCACCTTGATAACAAAGGGCGATACGCAGCATGGCGCGAATAATAGTACCCGCTTCAACATTGGGTTGGTCAAAATTGCCTTTCTCGTAGGCAAAAACAAGATCATAGAAACCGCGCACAGGCGCACTATCGACAGTGTATTTTTGGCTTGCGCCGTGTTTGGTTAGCCATTCGCGGTAATCATAGTCATTGATGGCATCGAAGCCTTTTTCAAACACATTATCGACAAACATGCCTTTTAATATGGTTAAGCCTAAATCGACGGCGATATACAGATGGCGCAAATCATCATTGGTGTCTAAATGGTCGCTAAAGCGGTTTACCAGTCGTTGGTGCAGGGCATCGACGGCGGATTCGACCAGTCCATCATCGCTCAGGCTATGCACATGCTCATCGCATTCACGGCCAATCATCTGATTAAAATGGCATTCTAGCTTATCACCCAAGGCGTCGAGGGACTCCATTGCATCTTCAACGGAATTTTCTAATTTATCCTTCAATTGCTCAAACCAGTGAGTATCGAGCCAGTTTTTAGGTGTCTCCATGGCCTTTTCATCGGCTTCGAGTAAGGTGTCCATATCCTTAAGCCACTCTTTTATCCATGCAAAGGCGGCTTTAACGACCTTCCAGAAGGTTAAGGTTTCAGTGCCATCTCCAGGGATCCCCGGCAATGATGGGAAAGTGATAGGCCAACTGACGGAGCGACCATTGATTTCCTCCTGAAGCACAATAAAGTGATGGGGCTTAAAGGCATCGAAAAAGGTTGCCAGTGGCGCTTCGGGCGGGCGGTCTAATTCTTCATAGGCTTTACGCATCAAGGCGAAGGCGTTTTGATAAAATCCGAACCAGATATGCAAACCATGTTCTTCAATACGCTGTCCCATCGCCGCATTGCGACCACTTGCTCCTTTTCCACCGATTCGCCAACCTAGTTGATAGACATCAATCTCATATTGATTTTGCCAACCGGGTTTATCAGTGAGGTAGCAAGCTGCGGTCATGGCTGCGACACCGCCGCCTAGAATGGCAATTTTCTGTTTTTTGATTTCCGAGTTATCCACGAGCACTTCGCCCGGCGGCACTTCAAAATCAAAGTTTACATGATAGGGCAGTAACACGTGTTGCTCGCCAAGTTCAACCCCAAGAGTGTCTTTGAGCGGGAAACTGGCATTGTCAAAAAGGGTGGCGACAAAATCATTTTCCAGTAGTGCAACGCTGTGTACTTTATTGACCTTAGCGGGCGATGCAGTAATCGCTTGATAAACGGCTTTTTGGCCTGACGCATCGGGGAACTGCTTTAAAAATACTTGATCGATAGCGGGCTTAAACAGTAGACGGAAGATTTGCTCTTCACCGAGTTTATCAAGATCCGGAATAAAATCTGTTTGTTCCTTAAAGAATTGCCAGGTTTGGGTTATCGCTTCGAGCGTTGAAAGCTGCGCCTCTGGTTTCGCATTACAATTCACCTCAAGCAGCGGATGCATGGCAAGCTCTGTGTCAGGGCTAAAATGTAAAAAGCTTTTTGCGGCAAGGGAGAGGCGAGTTAACGGCTGACCGACCGCGGGCATAGTGTATTCACACAAATACTTAGGATAACCAAATAGCTCTCGGCCATTGATTAAGGCCATCGCATCGTTTACCCAGATATGCAGTGGCTGAAAATATACATGGCTGATTTTTGTACTGCTGCTATTGTCCTGACGGCCGACCATAACCCAAGTGATGATGTCGGTTTCTTGGATCCAGCCCTTTGCTCTATCTGTGGGGTAGTCTGAATAAGCTTTTTCTATCTGAGTAAAGGTGGTCAATACATAGGGCGACAAGACTTTAAAGTACATGGCGCTACCTGCGACTTGATTCAGTGTTTTATCGATAGAGCGTTGAAGATTTGCGAGTTTTCCCTTGAGAAAGAAACCGTACATATCGGCTTTATTCAACACCAAGGGAGAGTGCATTAACATGCTGCCTTGAGGATAGATAAAATCAGGGCGTTGTTTTTCCATGGGATCATCCTTTAAACCCGTTAAAATGTGTAAGGTAGCTAACCTCAGCTCGGGATAATAAATATATATTTAACAGCTCTTTGCACCGTTTACTGCGTTGAGTTTACTTGCAATAGGTTCGCTATTGACGCGTAAATTCACCTTGTTATCAGCGCAAAGCGTACGTTTGCGTGTAACTACTTAAGTTTTTGCTTTGTTGATTGCATTTATCCATCTCTTAACTCGGAGTTGAAGCGAGTAATGGAGATGAATGCGTTAACAAACCCTAAAAAGCATAGGGTAAATAAACTAATTAGCCTATTGATTTTACAATTGAATTAAAAAGAAAAGCAGAAGGGAAATATTTGAATTAACTAGCAAGTTGGAGTGGCTCCAACTTGCTGGGATTTGACTGGTTTGGTAAAGATCGAATTTGCTAAGGCAAACGGGTCGTTGGTCGGTTACTTCGATTTATGCTGATAGAAATCCACCTCTGCATCATCAGAATAACGGCGCTTAGTATCCCTGCGACGTTGTTTTACGCGTTTGTTTTTTTGCTTACCTTTGACGTTATCGCCCCATGGCGCATCATCGTCTTCAAATTCATAGGAGTGTGACATGGTCAAAATTCCAAAAATATCTGTGCCATTCTCAGCACTCGATCTTTTTACCCAAAGGTGCGATTAAGCTAAAGTGAAATATTTAATCACTAATGGTGAAAAGTTTTGTTCAACAAGGGGCTTTGACGAGTTAAAGAACGCTTTTAGGGATTTGACTGTGGTGCGTATGGTTTATCTTAATGATTATTAAATGAATAAATTAACTGACTCGTTAATCTGATAAGTTATGTGAAAAATGGCACTCTGGGAAAGAGTGCCAAGTTCTGATAAAAAATAAGGAGTTAGTGCTAGGGCGTGTTGACGTTTCAGGGTTATTTTTGCTGCCCGAAGGGTTCGTCTGGCAAGCCCTTGCGCTTACTGTCTGTCAGAAGAGCCGCTCGTCATTTGAGTAAACTACGCATCATTCGTCGTTTCGCGAGCACGAGCTTGCCAGAACGAACAAAATTTAATCTCGAAACGTCAACATACCCTAGTGTTTACGTTGCATTCGCGCAACAAACATCCCATCTGTGTTAGCTTCGAAGGGCCACACGGTCAACATTTCTGTTTGTTCACCGGTAAAGGGGTGGCGTATCGGTAATAAGTTGAACTCTGGGTGTTGTTGCAAAAAGGCTGAAACGACTTCCTCGTTTTCAACCGGTGACAGTGAGCAAGTGGCATAGATTAAGGTTCCGCCCGCTTTTACCGCCTTGCTGCTGCGGCTTAAAATATCGAGCTGTAACGTTGCTTTATCCATCACGGCGTCAAGTGTATCGAGCCAGCGCATATCTGGGTTGCGTCGCCATGTGCCAGTACAACTGCAGGGGGCATCGACTAATACTCCATCAAAATAGTTGGTGGCTACGGGAAGGACATCACTGCGCCAGCGCGCAATGCTGATCCCATCAAACTGTGCTCGCTGCGCGCGTTTGCTAAGTTCTTCTAAGGCGTTGGCGCGAATATCCGATGACACTATGCTGCCCTGTAATGGTGTACGTTGCTTGGTTGCAGCGGTTTGCATTAATGAACGTAATTGCAGAGTTTTACCTCCAGCGCCACTGCAGGCATCCCACCAGTGTTGCCAAGGCTCAGGTGCACAAATTTGGCCTATTACCTGTGAGGCTAAATCTTGGATCTCAATTTTACCTTCTTTGTAGAGGGTAATTTCATTGAGATTCATACTTTTACTGCCAAGATTGATCGCATCTTCAAAAAATGGACTGAGACTCGCCTCAATGCCTAATGCTTGCAATTGGCTCACCGCAGTTTGGCTGTTTATGCTCTGTGCTCGCCCCCAAATAGGCGGACGGCTTGACATGGCTTCTATCAAATTGGGGCGGCGCTTTGCATCAATGGGACAAACCTGCCAAAACCACTCGGGTAATAAATCTGTCAGTTCCAAGACTACCTGAGGGAATAATTGCCGAACTAACGCCAACTTATCCGTGAGATTGTTAACGGGGATGGATTGTAAGCGTTGATAATCGTGAGTCGATTGAGAGAGTTCATGCCACGCTTGGGCAATGTCTTGCCAAGGGTGCGCTTCAAGTAAGGCGCTGGCGCTCAGCATTGAAAAAAAGTGCTCCGCCTGCTGATAATCGCCTGCGGCTTTAAACCAGCCCCACCAACGGAACAGGCTAAATAGCGATTCGCGGATGACTTTGCGATCCTTCGAACCGTGCTTTTTATGTTCCCGAAAGTAGTTCGCTAATACTCGGTCAGCGGGTTGTTTTGCGCTTAAAATCTCATCAAACAACAACTTAATGGTATTGGCATAGCTCAACGCGCGTTTTTGCGCGGGCGTTTGCGGTTCGATATTAAAAGCGGAGTGAATAGTGATAGATGATAAGCCGTTTGGATTGCCCATAAAGTTAGCCTGAAAAGGGGCTCGGCCGAGTGACATCCATCCGGTGGGATGAATATGGCCAAGCAAAAATAAGTGGCGCAGAGTGTAGCAGTTTTACGTATCGCTAGCAGTAAAAAAGCCCCAATACTGAATTGGGGCTTGATGGGTAAAAACGAATGTGCGCGAGAGGAAATATTGACCTACTTAGTCACCATCTTTTGAATTTGCTTTGCACGTTCTTCATCTGTCATTACGGCGGGTGGTGGGGTCACAATGCCCTTTTGGCAGGCGGGCCTCTGTGCTAACTCGTCTAACCAATGTTGTAAGTGGGGTAGACCTACCATATTGATACCGCTCCATTCATGGATTCGTACCCAAGGCCAAGTCGCAATATCGGCGATAGTGTATTCATCACCCGCAAGATATTGATGTTTGGCTAATTGAGTGTCCATTACCTCAAACAAACGTCGACCTTCTTTTTGGTAACGTTCTATCGCTGCTGGGATTTTTTCAGGGAAGTAACGGTAGAATACGTTCGCTTGACCCATCATCGGGCCAACGCCGCTCATCTGGAACATCAGCCATTGAATGACTTGAGAGCGTTTTTTCGGATCGGCAGGCAGGAACTGACCGGTTTTTTCCGCCAAATAAAGCAGGATCGCACCAGATTCGAACACCACAAAGTCATCGTTATCTCGGTCAATAATTGCTGGAATACGGCCATTGGGGTTAATGGCGAGAAACTCGGGCTGCTTTTGTTCGTTGGTGCTGAAATCTAACTTATGTACTCGATAATCGAGCCCCATTTCTTCGAGTGCGATGGAGATTTTAAAGCCGTTTGGGGTAGCGGCGGTATATAAATCAATCATAGTAATCCTTTAAGTCTTGACTCGTTGATACTGAACTTGAACGCCTAATCAAGGCGTTGTTGTTAGTTTTTGGGGTTAAGCGACACTATCGCAGGACGCTGCGCCATTGTCGCAAACCAAGCCTGAATATGGGGCAAGGAATCATCCACCAGAATATCTAAGTTTTTAATAAAGCTGATAAAAACATATGCGGTAATATCCGCGATCGTAAAGTTATCACCCGCCACATAGCTTGATTGGGCTAATTGTTGGTCCAAGGTCGGTAGGAAGTCAATGACCCGTTGGCGTGATTCTGCGCCCCATGCTTCGATGCAATTTTCTCTATCTTTATAGATACCCGTTAGGTTTCTAAAGGCTTGAAAGCCAACCATCAGACCTTGCAACTCAATGATACGTTGCCACATTTCTACTTTGGCACGCTCTAGCGGATTGTTACCAAATAAGGACGTTTCACTGGGATGGATTTCTTCTAAGTAGCGGCAAATGGCGACAGATTCACACAGATAGCTACCATCATCAAGTTCGAGCAGGGGGATACGGCCGTTGGTACTTTTTGCTTTAAATTCGGGATTGAGATTTTCACCGCTGCGAATATCAACATTCACACGTGGAATAACAATACCTTTTTCTGCGAGGAAAATACTGACGCGTCTTGCGCTTGGCGTAGGGGCTAATTCGTATAACTTCATGGAATTTCCTTGTTCTGATGAGGATGTGCTGTCAAATAGTACTTTAACGGAACGATCGGTTAGGATAAAATTTACGCCATATCTAAACGGTCAGTCAAGAATGTTTTTGTCCTAAGATATTTCGTTTACCACTTGAATAACGTTAGGTTTCGTCCATGGCTCGTAGCTGTAACTTTGATAGACAAGAAAAGCTCATCCTCGCAATGGAACTCTTTTGGCAGAAGGGGTTTGCCGAAACCTCGATTGCCGATCTGGTTGAGCATTTAGGTATTAATCGCTTTAGTTTGTATAACAGCTTTGGCGATAAACAGAGTTTGTATCGCGAGTGCCTGCGGTTTTACCTCGACCATTTTTCCTTTGGAACACAGGAAAAATTGTTGCATCCGCAGGCTGGACTCGTAGACATACTGACTTATCTCGTGCGATTTGTGGCCTTACAGCGTGAGCAAAAATACGGCTGCTTTATGCAGAATGCGCTAATGGAAAAGTGTCTCGATGATGATTGTGTGCAGCAGGAATGCCAGCGGAGGTTTGCACAATTGCAATCGACTTTTACTCAAGTATTAACGCACAGTCAATCGCAGGGCGAGTTAAGCTTATCGGTTCAGCCTGAGGCGTTAGCGGCATTTTTAGTGCTGCAATTACAAGGGATTAGAGTACTAGGTAAGGCGAAGGAATATGCCTTGTTGGATAATGCATTTGGGGTATTAAGCGAATATCTTAAGAGTTTGGCATTAACACCACTTAAACCGATTGATGGAAAATAGCGCTTAAGCAAAACCGAAAAGCATGAGGCCAAGTGAATGCTTGGCCTCGTTAACTGCAAAACTTATATAAACACTTATACAAAAACTAAAAGTCCAATTCGAGGGCAAAACACAAGTAAGCCATTAACTGGCTACAATGGGCGAATTGCTCGGCGCAGTAATGGACGGCATCCACTTGGCAGAGCCGCTCAAAGGGAATATTTTTTACCGCAATAAAGTCTTTGCGCTTGAGCTCGGCTAGCATGGGGTGGTGTTTATCGAATCCCTTTGGCGGGCGAGTCAGGCTATCACCATCCATCATAAATCCATGATCTGTTAAGGTTTGCAGCGCCTTTTTGTAGCTATTGGGATTTTCATCAATACAAGTGCGAATAGCATTGAGCGCTTTCGATTCGGGGTGCCAAATACCCGCGGCAATAAAACAATCGTCTTCGGCGATGTGCAAATATAGCCCAGGCGCATGCACATCTTTCCCCTGAAAATGCCGAAACTGGATCCCCACATTGGTTTTGTAGGGCGTCTTGTCATTGCTAAAGCGACTATCGCGCTGCGGGCGCATTAAGCTACCACCGACTTTTTTAGCTACCGCGGTTAGCCTTGGTGAAATCGCAATAATATGAGGCTGAATTTGCTCGATAAAACGCAGTGCGGGCGTTCTGACGTTATCTTCATATTCATCCTGATGGGCTTTAAACCAGTCGCGGGAATTATGTTGAGCCAGTTGTTTGAGAAACGCTAAGCTGGCGACTGTAAATGTCCCTTCAGTCTGGGGTTGAGCGGTAAGCTTCGTCATATTACTAAAACCTTTGATGTACTTGAAAGCAGACCGTTTGATCGCCTTCGCAGCCGCAAGTGTACGTTCTTAAGGCTGGATTCTTATAGTTTTTATCAGACTTTTCAATCTGTTTATGATTTACATGTAAAGCTATGTGAGAATTATTCTCATCTTTGTCTTTGATGCCTATAATGCCGCCCTATTTTTTACATTTTGTATCAGGGGGCGAGGATGGGATATCAACCTAAGATAGGGATATCTAAAACAATGATTGGGTGTTTAGGCTTATGTGCGTTACCTGCCTTGCCACTTAATGCCAAAGAAGTATTAGGTGCGCCTAAAGTTGAGCCAATTGAGATCTTAACGGTCCATGGTCAGCAATATCGTCGGGCGACAACCATGACTAAGCCGGGAGAAGCGATCATCTCGATGGAGCAAATTGAAGAGATGCAAGCGACCACATTTGCCGAGGTCATTGATGATATGGCGGGAGCCCATATTGATGGTGGCACTCGCAGCGGTGGCGAGCGTATCAATGTGTGGGGATTTGGTGAAACCGAAGATTTTAACGTTTATGTGGATAATGCCCCCGTGGGGTTTGAGCAATATCGTTATGGGTCGTTTTTCTTAGATCCGGATTTAATTAAACGGGTAGAAGTGATTAAAGGCGCCCACGATGTGCGCTCTGGCAACGGTGGTTTTGGTGGCGCTATGTATGTTGTCACTAAATCGGCGGATGATTTTTTAAAATATGACCAAAGTGTTGGTGCTAGGGTTAAAGCCAGTTACGCCAGTAATAACGACGCCCAAAGCTATACGGGAACGGTTTATGGACGAGCTAATCAACAACTTTCTGGCTTATTGCATTTTACCCGTCGCGATGCGCAGGATGTGACGCTCGCCAATGGCGAAGCATTCGAATACTCAGGTTATGAGCAAAATAATTACCTAGGTAAAGTTGATTATGAGCAGGGCGATCATCAACTTATGCTAAGCGTGACCCATTATTTGGATGAAGGTCGTAAGCCTTGGGCCAATCGTCGTGGACCCATGCCCGCGATTTCTGACTTTAATATTCGTAAATACGGCTCTTATGAACAGGCACTTTATGCCACAACGGCCTACAACACCTATGAAGACAATACTTGGTCGGCAAATTACCGTTACTCGCCCAGCAATCCGTTGATTGATACACAAATTGTAGTGTCCCATTCTGCCAATGCGCGGCATTGGATTCGCCCGCCGATTGCTTGGGAGAAAATGACGGTATCGGTGGGCAATTTCGGCCATGAATCTTGGTTGGATTACAAACGTGATTATATCGACATCAATAACTTAAGTGTTGTTGGTGCCCATGAAATTACCGCGGGATTGCAGTTTCGGAGTCTCGATAGGACTTCATTAGTCTTTAATAAAAGCTATGAGAAGAATCCTGAGAAAAACTTCGGCTGGTATACCCCTTATTATCAGCCTGAGGGACGTCAAGATACCTATGCGGCGTATCTGCGAGATGCAATAAGCCTAACAGATGAACTGACCATAACCCCTTCATTACGATATGATTTTATCTACAGTGTTGGTAAGCCTAATATTGCTCCCGACTATAATGATATTACTGCAGGGCATGATTATAGTTCGACTCACCACTCAGGCTTTTCACCAAGATTGGGCGTGGATTACCAATTAACACCTAATACCCGAGTGAATTTTGATTACGCCTACAGTTTACAGGCGCCTGTTGTCGATGAAATTTATGCGGTGCAATATGCCAAGGCCAGCATTACGGCCACGAGCCGCGATATCGAGGTTGAGCGTTTACATGCCTTTAAATTGGGTTTGATGAACCAGCAAACCGATCTTTTTGCCGATCAAGATGCGCTTTCAACCCAAATCACCGTATATGCTAACCTTGGACGCGATGATATTGCCCAGCGCCGTGGGGCGAAGTCCGATCCTAATCAAGCCATCCAAAGCGGCTATACCAATCTTGATGGTTATGATATCTACGGTGCCGATCTGGAGTCTCAATACCGTTATCAAGGCTTTTTCAGTGACTTAGCTGTATCTTGGTTACAGGGCGAGCATCGTGGATCACTCAAAGATAGCCAAGGTGAGGATGAATACCTTGCCAACATTGCGCCGCTGGATATTCGCCTGCGGGTGGGTATGTATATTACGGATGACATTTCAGTCGCTTGGCAGGGAACTTGGTATGATGCACAGGATAATGTGCCTGAAGGCGATATTTTTAATGCAGAATCCCCAAGTGAGAATTACTTTCTACAAAATATATACCTAGCCTATGAACCCCTCGATAGTTTAAAAGGGCTGAGTGTACGTTTAATGGCAAAAAATCTCACAAATCAGCAGGTGACGCCGTTTTTATCGGACGGTATTCCCGCCGCTGGGCGTGATGTGAGACTTAGCTTAGCCTATGAGTTTTAAAGATAAAATGTAGTGCTGGTGGGATAGTCAATAGATAACGCATATTAAAAATAGGGTTATCTTGCCTTCCCCCCTGCCGTGAAAAGCCAATTTATGGCATAATCCGCGTTTTATTACGCATGTAGACAGAAAAATGACTGAAAATGAATTGCTAACTCGCTGTGGCGGCAAATGTGAACTCTGTGGAAGCGATGTTGAACTCGCTATTTATGACTTACCAGCTTCCGATGGTCATGAAAACGAGATCATGATTTGTGAAAATTGCAGCAGCCAAATCGCCGCACCGGATACGATGGACATGAACCACTGGCGTTGTTTGAACGACAGCATGTGGAGCCAAGTCCCTGCGGTTCAAGTGATGTCATACCGCATGCTAAAACGCTTAAGTGGTGAAAGCTGGGCGCAGGATCTGCTGGATATGTTGTATCTGGAAGATGATTTACGCGCTTGGGGCGACGCAGAAGCCGCTGCCGCCAGCGATGATACGCCACCGACTTTAGACAGCAACGGTGCCGTGCTTAACGCGGGTGATACTGTGGTAATTATTAAAGATCTCAACGTAAAAGGTACCAGCTTTGTGGCCAAGCGTGGCACTGCGGTACGTAATATTGCGCTGACCAATAATCCAGAGCATATTGAAGGCCGCGTCAATGGTACTCGCATTGTGATCCTGACGTGCTTTGTTAAAAAGTCTTAAACGACAATCTGTTAGCCCGTCATCTAAGCCGCCCAATTTGTTATAGATTGGGCGGTTTTTTATGCAGAATTGAATCTTGTCTGCCCACTAAAAGCATATACAAATCGTTAAAATAGGCGATAAAATGGTTAGCATGTAAAGAATCTTTATATAGAGATAACACCATGGCTGAAATACCACAATCACTCGACGCAAAGCAGAGATTCACTTCGCCAGAAGATGGATTAGATAAAATCATTGGCCAGTGGCAGACTCAGGGTGTTACGGATGATCTTGTCCCTATGGCAGTTTTAGGTCGCATCGCGCGGCTGACAAAATATGTGGAAAACGCCATTGCGGTATGCCATGGCGAATTTGGTTTAGGTCAGGGAGAGTTTGATGTGCTCGCGACACTCAGGCGCTCTGGTGAGCCTTTCACACTATCACCCTCGCAGCTGTATCAAAGTATGATGTTAAGTTCTGGCGCCATGACTAGCCGCTTAGACCGGCTTGAAAATAAAGGGTTAATTGCCCGTGAACACAGTAAGGAAGACCGCCGCGCTGTGCATGTGTCCTTAACAACCGAAGGTAAAGTACTGATCGATGCAGCGTTACCCAAACATCTGCAATGTCAACATGCGTTATTGGCGGGGGTGCCAAGTGCCGAGCGCACGGCATTGCAGCAGATTCTAAAACATTGGTTAACCCAGTTTGAAGGGGAATAACCGTTTAAGCGTGTCATGCCTTGATGTTTGAGTTATCACACAAGGCGCAATGTGTATCAGGGAGTGACTATGGTTAAAAGACGCGAAGCATTTGAGATTGAAGGCAAGCGAGTGATTGCAGGCTCGCAAATGGGGATTAAGTTACCTGCAGCCAAGCTCTATACCGATACCCAGCTTGATATTCATGTCGAAGTGTTTCATGGCGTAAAACCCGGCCCAACGCTTCTGGTTTGCGCTGCCATTCATGGTGATGAATTAAATGGCATTGAGATCTGTAGGCGTTTACTGGGACGGGTTAATCCTAAAAATCTGGTCGGTACCTTGATTGTTGTGCCGATTGTGAATGTGTTTGGTTTTATTCAACAATCCCGATATTTGCCCGATAGGCGCGATCTCAACCGTTGCTTCCCTGGTTCGAGTAAAGGTGCATTAGCGAGCCGTTTAGCCAACCTTTTTGCGACCCAATTACTGGTTCATGCAACCCATGTGATTGATTTACACACGGGCGCCATTCATCGAGATAACTTGCCGCAAATTCGCTGTGATACTAATGATGAGACTATGCTCGCCATGGCGAATGCCTTTGGTGCGCCGCTTATCATGCATTCCAAGGCGCGTAGCGTGTCGATGCGTGGCTATGCTAACCAGCAGGGCATTCCTTGTATTTTGTATGAGGCGGGCGAGGCGCTGCGCTTTAGTGAGCTTGCAATTAAGTCGGGTCTTAAGGGCGTGCTCAATGTGATGCGTAGTCTTGGTATGCTTAAGGGGCGTGTCAGTAATAAAATTGCCAGTGTGAGTGCGATACGCAGCTATTGGATCCGCAGTGAGTCCGATGGCTTAGTCAATATGAAGCTCAAACTTGGTCAGCGGGTCAATAAGGGTTATATCATCGCCCATATTGTCAGTCCGCATGGGGGCGACAGTGTGGCCATTCGTGCGCCAACGGATGGTATTATCATCGGGATCAGCAATATACCTGTGACGAATGAAGGCGAGGGCATGTTCCATATTGCACAGTTTGAAGGCGACGAGATTGAAATCGCTAATGAGCAACTCGATGAGTTTTTAATGGAATATGCTTAGTCTGTTATTCTCTCATTTTTGTTATTTTGTTGATGTTTAAGAAAAAAGTGGCCATTAGATTGCTGGTGGCCGTTGTTGTCCTGTTTATATCGATTTGTGCCGCAGCATTATTAATACTTCCACGCAAGTCTCATTTGCTCATCACTAAAGTGTAAAGCGTTCGACAGAGCGGGTGAGCGAGTGGGCTAATTGAGTCACTTGGTCACTGCGTTTTGCCATATCCATAGCCTCATGGGCATTTTGATCTGCCGCGAGGGCGACCTCTCCCATACTGGATTCAATATGTCTGCTGTAATCGAGTTGTTCATGGGCCGCTTGGGTTATTTGTAAACTCATCTCATTAATTGCACTGAATGTGGCTTCAATTTGAGCGATCGCATGGTGGAGTGTTTTACTTTGCTCCACACAGTCGTTGGCTTGTTTTTGCCCAGAGCTTATGGCCGTCGAGGCCGTAGTGGTTTCCTGTTGTAAGGCTAAGATCATCTTTTGGATTTCGGCGGTTGAGGCTTGTGTCCTTGAGGCGAGTGAACGCACTTCATCGGCAACAACAGCAAACCCCCTGCCATGTTCACCTGCCCTTGCAGCTTCGATGGCGGCATTGAGGGCGAGTAGGTTAGTTTGCTCCGCAATGCTACTGATGGTGGTGAGAATCCCGCCAATATTGTGGCTGTGTGCACTCAGGCGCGACATGATAGCAACAGATTCACTCAACTCAGTGCTTAACTCGGCAATTTGGGCCTGATTATTGGCGGCAATAAGCTGTGCTTGCTGACTATGTCGCGACGCTTGGGTGATTTGTGTTGCCGAACTACTTGCTTGTTCCGCAACGAGGTTAGAGCTAGTAAACATTTGTTCTGTTAAGGCTTTCGTGCCATTAATTCGCTCAATTTGTGCCGATGCTGCATTAGCGATGCTTTGGCCTTGCTGATGCGTTTGTGTCGCGGAATTATCTAATGAGTGAGCGTCATTACTGATGTGGGTTAACAGTTTTGCCAGATCATCACATAGGGTATTCATGTTATCGATAAGTTTACCAAATTCATCATTGTGACGTTTTGGAATGCGTTTCGATAAATCTCCCCGTGCAATATTTGCAAGGGCACTATTAGCAAGAGACAGCGGTGTGAGCATGGCTCTGAGGGTGAAAAATGAAATAAAGCTCACCATCAATACAAATATTACCGTGAGGGCTATCGCTAATGTTTGCCCCTGTTGAATATCACTATTAGCAATATTTTGTAGTTGGCTAAAACGTCGGTCGGCTAAGGTCACTAATTTATCCAGTGCAAGAGTATTGGCATTAAACTCCTGTTCGGCATTTTTAAAGTGCAGCTCTGCCTGTGTGTGGGTGTCAACTACTTGTTGCTGGGCTTGGTAAAGTTCGCCAGGGCTTGAAACTAACCGATTGAGGATCGACGCTTGTTGCTCAAAAGTTTGCAGTAATCCTAACGTGTCTATCCCACTTGACTGTTGTTTAAGAAAGGAAAAATTGGTATTTAAATTCCCCAGTAAAATCGCAACGTCCTGCTTATGGGAGTTGACCGTATTTACGTCCAGAGCATGGGTCAGTTCTGACAGGGTATTTGTTAGCGTGTAAAGCATATCGTCAATGCGTGTCCCCGTTCCGATAATCTCCTCAAGTAGGGCAGGGTTATCAGGTAGTGAGATTGTCTCCAAATCAATCATGGCATTACTGGCTTGGGTTTTAGCCTCAATAAATTGATTTAAAAGTGTTTGGTAATGCTGTTTTGCCTGTTCATTGGCAAGCTTAGCGTTAAACATGGCCTGGGTTTGTTGCTGATAAGCTTGGTAGTGTTTTTGTGCATCATTAAGGGATGATTGCATTTGTGACTGGTCGCTAACGCGTTGCTTTAGCTCGTTTTCAATGTTCTGATATTTTTGCTCTAGGGCATTAAATCCCTGTTGGCTGTGCGTTAATTCGGCAGAGCTAGTTTGGCTATGGGCTAATGTCGCAAGGCGTGACATTTTGACTAATACCAGTTGTAAACTATCGCTTTGTTTTTGTACGGGGACAGCGAGGGTTTCAATATTGCTATAGCTGATTTGTACTTGGTGGAGTGAGTAGTAGAAAAAACTGTTTCCAGCCAACAGTAGAATGCCAATTGCACTGAAACTTAACAGCATTTTTTGCTTGATACTGAGTGTTAACATTGAGTCATCGACCTTTTCGTCTATGATGTCAGCCAAATCAGGCTGTAACATCGAGTGGACAAGGGAAGAATACGCCGGATCACAAGTATTAGTTGCTTGTTTTTATTGGAGTATAAAAATAAGTGTAGCAGAGAGTTGCCAGAGTAAAGCCGTAACGAAGAAGGCTTGGATAATTATGTTGCCCGCTGATGTTTAAAGGAGTGTTAATGAAAACCGTGATGTTAGAAAACAAAGCCATTGCCCCCAGCAAAATCCTCTGTATTGGGCGCAATTATGTGGACCATATTCATGAACTCGGCAATGAAATCCCCGATGATATGGTGGTGTTTTTTAAGCCAAACTCGGCCATCAGTGCTCAATTATATTCCCAGCATCTCGGTGAGACACTGCACTATGAAACCGAGCTGTGTTTTATCTACCAGCAGGGGCGCTTTAGCCATGCTGGCGTGGGGCTTGATCTGACTAAGCGTGAACTGCAAAGTAAACTTAAGGCAAAGGGATTACCCTGGGAAAAAGCCAAAGCCTTTGATGGTGCAGCGCTTTTTAGCCCTTTTGTTGCCATTGATGACGCAAATGCTCAATTTCAATTTAGCTTATGCATTGATGGGGTGTTAACCCAAGAAGGCCATGTAGATTTAATGATCTATAATCCGCGGACGATTTTGTCTGAGTTACAACGCTTTATTACTTTAGAAGACGGCGACATTGTGATGACAGGCACGCCTCAAGGGGTGGGTAGCATAGCGCCTAATAGCATGTTTAAGGTGGCGTTACATATAAAAGATACGGTCAAGCAAACGCCTTTGGTTGAGCATCAGTGGCTGAGCCTGTAATCACAGAGGATGAATGGTTAAAAGATGATGGCGCTATCTGCTTTCACACCTCAGTCTGCTACTGAGCTGGCGATTAAGCCCCTGTGGCAATATCTCTTATCACTCGGTGCTAAGCCGGCGGCTTTAACGCCATTGCAGACACAGGCGCGGATACTGGAGCCTCAGCCTAACGAAGTGCTCTTGTCCCAAGGTGAGCAACAAACATCGGCCTATTATGTGGTAGATGGCATAGTGCGGGCCTGCCACTATGCCCAAGAGGGGACTGAGCGTTGCAAAGAGTTTTATTTCGAGGGTGAGCTGTGTTTTTTGTATATCAGTTGGCTAAAGCAGGAGGTTGCTCCTTATCAACTCGAAGCCGTAACGCGCTGTAAACTGGTGCAAATGCCCCTCTCAATACTGGATGATACCGCGATGCAGGGCGTTCAACTGGCGCTGCTTAAACAGCAATTACTCTATAAAGAACAAAAAGAAGCTTTTTTGCTACTCAATACGCCAGAGCAACGTTACTTATATCTACTCGAACATTTTCCCCTGTGGGTGACTCGTTTAACCCACGCCCAACTGGCTAATTATATTGGTATTACCTCCATTAGCTTGTCGCGGATCCGTAAACGATTACAAGATTCACGGTAAAATCTTCTGCCAGTTAACTTAAGTTAATGCGTTTAAAGACTATTCCTTTCATGCTCCTTAGCGATTGCTAATCCAAGCAAATTGGGCTTATTCCTGAGCCTATACCTAACCTTTAAGGAGCTTCTGTTGAGTGCTTTTACCCTGTCGCAACTATTGGTGGCCATTGCCATTGTATTTGATTTGATATCGTTTCAATTTAAGGCGCGCGAACGTATTGTCGCCTGCTTGTTTATTTCGGGGATCTTGATTTCAATCCACTTTTGCTTATTAGCGCAATGGACCGCAGCGGGATTGATGGGGATTGCCACGGTGCGTTATCTCACCAGCATTTTTACAACGTCTAAAAAGGCCATGTGGGGTTTTAGTGGCGCAGCGGTCGTGATGAGCGCGCTGACATTTAGCGGCATAACGAGTTTAATCAGTTGCCTTGGCACCTTATTTCAAACCCGGGCGGCTTTTTGTCAGCGTGATAAAGACTTGCGGCTACTGATGATTGTCGGCACCAGTTTTTGGTTAATCCACAATATCTTAGTGGGGTCGCCCGTTGCGGTATTAATGGAAATGTTGTTTATCGGCAGCAATTTAGTGGGCTATTATCGGCATTATTTGCGCGAAAAATTAACTCCATCGTAAGGCGAAAGCCGCCGATTAAATGCCTGCCACGGCTTGCATATCTAATTCGATATCAGTACAACCCTTAGGGCAGAAAATCCCCGCGGCTTGCTCGGCTTTGGCCGTTTCTGGCAATATCACTTTAAGGGTTTGATTGCAGCTTGGACATTGCACTGGCTTACCCTTAAAGACACGTTTAATTAAGTTTTTTTGTTCATTAAACGAGTGCGCAGTGGTTTGGTTTAACACCGCAAAGGGGCTGGTAGATGCATTGGTCATAGGCAATAAAATCCTTAATACTCGGAGATTTTTCGAAACAACAGGTGCTTAAGCTCAGGAATTATAGCCCGATTGGGAACATGAATGAAAAGCCTAAATCGTTTCCCATCATCTGCAGTCGGCAATGTACCCTAAAATTCGCCTATCAAGCTGGCTTGAATTTATTAGAGAAGCGGGTGGTAACTTGCTGAACTTGGACTGACTAAAAGCAAAAATAAGCTGTTTTAGCCTTGTAGAACGGGCTATTTTTTGATGCTATCAGCAAGGCTGGTCTTGCCATCCGCGCAAATGATGCAGCGCGTAGGGAAATGGGGGAGAAAATGAGTATGTTTGTTAAATTAACCATCGCGGCGACAGTCTTAGTACTGGCTATTCTGGCCGTAGGTGTTTATCGCTTTAATATGACCAACGATGATATTTATATGGTCATGGAAGATGGTCAAGTGCTGCAATATGATGAGGCTATGGCTAAAGCCGATGCCAAGGCACAAGCTAAAGAAGCACAATTTGCGAGCCGCGAAGATGCGATTGAATCTGTGGTACCCAGTGAAGTTAAGCCTGTTGTTAATGCCTCTGAAGTGATGCTTAAGCTGTTTAGCTTAAATACCGCCAATCCATTTGAAGTGAGCTTACCAGACAGCCACAAAGCGGTGGTGTTAACTCACTTTATTAACGTTAAACAAACGGAGTTTGCTATTGGGGATTATCAAGATGGCGAGGCTAAAGGCCGAGTGTTATTGGATTATTTACGTATTACGCCGCTTAATTTCGACCCTGCTTTAGAGCCAGATACCCAAAGTGATGCACCATTACAGGATGATCCACAGCAGCAAACCATGCCCTTTGTGGCGCCTTTTATTGTGACTAACCAAGGTTCAGGTGTGTTTTGGTATCTCGGCTTGTTTAGCCTAGATTATGGACACAATCGTTTGCAGCAACTAGGCAGTGTATTTATTGGCGATCGTATTGAGGTCGATAATATTGAGCCCGTTTATCCCTTTGAAGCCCCATTTAAAGTCGCCGTTACCTACCGCGAAAGAGCCGCTGATCAACCCATGACAACACCGCCAAGTGTTATTAAAACCCTTGAAATAGGTGTCAGTGCAGCTGAAATTAAAGCGCTAAATTAGGTTAATATTTGGCCTTGTGCTAAGTTATTTTTACCTCAGCTTCGGCTGAGGTATTTATTTCATCTAGCAGTCTGGAACGCTAAGATATTGAAGCAACGTATAATATCAAAACAAGGAGTGAGTTTATGGAGATGACCAAAGTCACGGGCAAGTTTGATGTTAAGCTCACCCCCGAGAATGCCTATGCCACAGGTGTGGGCGGCGTGAACTTGGGCAGAATGACTTTAGATAAAACTTTTTATGGTGAGCTAGAGGCCCGCAGCCAAGGGGAAATGCTTAGCGCTATGACTGCCGTAAAAGGCTCAGCGGGTTATGTGGCGATTGAACAAGTGGTGGGTAAACTCTGCGGCAGACAGGGCAGTTTTGTACTGCAACATTTTGGCATTATGACCGATGGACAAAACCGCTTACACCTTGAGGTAGTCCCCCATTCTGGTGCGGGTGAACTCACAGGACTCTACGGCACAATGGCGATCAGCATTGAAAACGGTCAACATTTTTATGAATTTAGCTTTTGTTTTGAGCCAGCATCGGAAGTTGAAGCTTAGATCGTATTGAGGTTTTAGCGGCATTGTCGATGATTGAGGTGCAAGGTCAACATCTATTTGAGGAATGGGTTAAGTGGCTCAGAATCGACCTTCAAAAAATGCACATTATATCAAGGTACTAAGTACCCAATACCGACCTATTTTATGGTTTTTTGCCGTTGTATTGTTAGTGCTCGCGTTACTCAGTGCTCGTGCGGCATGGTTACAACCCGATCCGGTTTTGCGACTTGTGCTAGGCTGGGCGGCACTTTTCTTGTTTCTACCCGCGTTACCGATAGCTCTGATTCGGCAACAGTGTTGGTTAGATGTCGAACGACAACAATTTTGGCTCGGTAAAGGCGTTATTAATGGCAAATCGCTTGGCTTATGGCGCTGGCGGTCCTATGCCTTTTCGGATATTCACGCCGTGCAACTCTACCTGCTGCAAACAACCCATTGGCACCAGTTCGAGCGTAATCGCCAAGCAGAAGATATCGTTGAGCATTATCTCGCCTATCTACAATTGCAGCAGCCTAAGGGCGCGCAACTAAAATTGGCTAACAGCACTGATAGAAAGGAATTACAACAAGCGTTGCAGCAATGTGTCCAGGATATAGGCTGTAAATTTCAGGACTTTAGCAACACCACTCAAAAATCCCTTCCCAAAAGCAGGGAATTTAATTTTATGCGGGTGTTAATTGTGCTAACGATATTTATCCTGATTAATATCGTGATACTGTCATCGATGGATCTTTAAAACCACCGCTTATTTTTGTGTCTAAGTTATGGGAATTGGGTTCTCAGTTATGGGAAATTGCCAGTCAAATGGCATTGCATTTTTGCTAACGGATTACCTTGAATGAGCGGATGGTCAGGCCGAATTTTTCGTAATGTTCAACGGGCCGTAATCAGTGACAATACAGTTAAGTTACTGGCAAAATTAAACATTTACCATAACATTGGGCTCAGACTGACCACAGAGTTTGGCAAACTATTTTATGGTTCAATGGACTCGCTGCAACAACTGACCGATTACTGCTAATATCTTGAAAAGCGACGACGGCACTTTGCGGCAAGCTGCCTGCATTTTTACAGCAACTAAAAACTACCTCATCACTTTAAAAGCAATCCTTGCTGAGCATCTCCTAAACACGATGGGATGACTTACCTCGTCTGAAGTACACTATTTTTGAAGGAATTAGCTCAATCTACTGCCTCAGATGTAGTCCCCGCGACTTTTGATGACTCTCATTCAAGTCATTTAAAGCAAGAGCAACTTGTAAGTAAATTAAATATTTTAAATTTATGTTTTTAAAGGTTAATTTGTTTTCATCTTCACGGTGGTCGTGATTTTTATACTAATGATGTATTTTATGTGCCAAGACTGCATGGCAATATTATAAATTTAATAGAGTTTGGAAGAAATTATAAATGAGGCTGTTAAAATTTTTTCAAGTTATTTTTTTAACTTTCCGCTTATCAGTTTTTTTTCGTATGGTTCCATAACCTCAAAGACTGCAGCATACGTATGTCATAATTGTAGCAATGCAGATTTTATTAGCTTAGTGAAAAAAGAGATTCTTTCTAATAACTGTAAGTTTTCAACTTCAAAAGGAAAAGTTTCTCGAGAAGATAGTGTTTGTTATAAACAAAATGAAAAAGTGATTGTAGTAAATCCCACTGCAAAAATTGCAAGTAAGTTTATTGTCCAATCCGCGGAAAAATTTGGTGGCAGTGAGATAAAGTCAATACCATTAACACAAAGTGAGAAGAATGATTTAGACATGTTTTATCAAATTGATAATTCATTCCGCCAACTTAGTTTGAAATCAATAGTGGCTTATGCTGGAGAATATGATAACAGCTATTTAAATAAGAAAACTCCATCTACAAAGTTTGTTCAAGGAATTGATTATAATAAAAATGCCCAGTGTAGTATGTCATCTTTCCCAACTGATTTTTTTACATCAAAAGATTATAAACAACGAGTGTTGAATGAGCTTGGTGCTTTAATGAAGGCAAGTTTAGGTGGTCTAACTTGGACGCAGTTTGTTGGTGGCTTTAAGGATACAGATCTGACTGGGCTAACTCTAGAGCTTACTGATGTTGAGATTATTTTTAATCACAGTAATGCTAGCAAAATATTTGTGCATGTGATTTATGACAAAAATGATTACCGTGTTGCTCCAGATAATAGACTAACTTTTAGTGTTTCATATGTAGGTGAATATTATAGGGAAGGGAATAAAAATATAAGTTTTAATTTTGAATTAGAATCAGAGCTTTCTTATGCTGGTGGTGTTTCAATCAGCGACCTTTTTACGCCATCAGGTAGTGATAATTCAGTACGATTTAATGGGGATAAGGTTGATCCATGCCTAGTACAATTTTTTGAACTAAACAAAACTCAAGCCACTACACGAACTCCTCTGTCTAATGATGAAATATATGGCCATTGGGCAGGTGTTCTAGATGAGGGCGGTGGGCAAATTTGTCGCTTGCGGACGCCCATACGTGGCTATTCAGGATATGGATGCTTCACAGATAAAAACGAGGTGCAAGATCTGATTTATGAGTATATGGGGTTATGTAATTAAGTTTTTTAGGATTCTAATTCATAAAAAGCTTAGGCACTTAACAAAAGCTAGCTTGATGTTATTCATAATGATGTTACAGATTAATTTCCATATCGATTTAGCTCCATTTTATGCCATAACTTGCAGGTGAGCATTGTCACGGCAGTGGCCATCGGAAAAAGGGATTTTTCCGTTGAGCCCCCAAGGATGGGTTTACGGCGTGCCACTGAAGTGACAATGCAGAGCGGAAACGGAACTCCAATCGGCTTTTGGTATTA
This sequence comes from Shewanella cutis, assembly GCF_022410515.1. Taxonomy (GTDB): domain Bacteria; phylum Pseudomonadota; class Gammaproteobacteria; order Enterobacterales; family Shewanellaceae; genus Shewanella; species Shewanella cutis. The sequence continues at coordinate 139,587 of NZ_JACSDI010000003.1, forward strand.
TTTATTCGATTGATAGCAATCATGCCGAGCGGAAGTTGACCCGTAAATGAATCAAAAATTGAAGTCAAAAAAGCGAGTTAAGTTTTCACTTAACTCGCTCAATACGATTTAGCAAAGCGAATTAGCAGCGTTGCAGTGGTTTCCAACGTTGCAGGCTGACCGGAATACTTACCCCTTGGGATAACAACAGGTTAATCCGTGCTTGGTAGGCGGCGCCCTGCATTAAATGTTTGGCCAAATCCACCGCATTGCGCTCGCGGTAATCATCTAAATAACTGCCTTTAGCCCAGGCATTAAAGGCGCCGAGGGCGGGGCCTGCCCAAATCTGATAATCCATTTCGCGGCCGACTTCGCCCGTGTTTGACCAGCGGCTCGAAAGACCCAAATACCAGCGGAAAATCAATGCCATTTTACGTTTTGGGTTATCCAGTGCACGCTCAATTTGTTTAGGATCGCGCTCATTAAAGTGCGCCACAGTACCCGCCCAAATCTCATCTAATGAGGCGCGAAATACTTGCTCTTCCAGCTTTTGCCTTTCCTCTGTTGGAATCGCCTCAATCGAGTCGTAGCGGGTGTAAATCTCGTAGAGTTTGTTAGCACGCATAGGGAATAGGGTGCCTCGCTTAACCACTTGTAACTTAACGCCCATTTCAAACATATCGGCGGCGGGCGCCATAGTCACATCCGCCATTTCAGTGGTGGCGAGTAACTTACGGGTATGTTCGCTGGCACCTGCTTCAACACAGGCTTGGTTGATAGAGCCGGTGACAATATAGGCCGCGCCCATATTGAAGGTCGCCAGCGCCGCATCGGGCGTGCCAATCCCCCCTCCTGCGCCCACACGGATCGGCGTTTTGTACTGGTACTTGGCTTGAATGGTATCTTTGAGCGCCAAAATGGTCGGTAATAGCGTGACCAGAGGGCGGTTGTCAGTATGCCCGCCTGAGTCTGCTTCGGCGGTAATGTCATCGGCCATAGGCACAGATTGCGCCATCAGCATTTGATCTTCGCTGATAAGCCCTTCGTTCACTAATTGCTGCAGCATCTTAACGGGGGCGGGCTCCATAAACTTGGTGGCCACCTCGGTACGGCTGATTTTAGCAATCACTTTATTGCCAATCACAATCTCGCCGTTGGCGTCGCGACTCAGGCCCGCTGCGCGGTAATAGACGATTTGCGGGGTTAAGCCCAAGAAGGCCGAGGCTTCAACCGTACGCACTTGATGTTTAAGGAAGAGTTCGACACTGCCACGCTCCAGCGCTGGCTCACTTGGGCTATGGATCAAGTTAAAGGCGTAGGGGCCATTGGGCAATGCCGCTTGAATGCGTTTAATCGCGGCTTCAACGCGCGACGGAATTAACCCCGCCGCGCCAAAGGAGCACAGAATGCCCGCCTGACCTAAGGCGATAACTAACTCTTCCGAGGCGATACCGTTAGCCATAGCGCCTGCGTAGTAGGCGTATTTCACCCCATGCACGCGGCGAAAATTGCTGTCGCCTAAGCTTTGGGTGCCAAGGGCGGGGGCGAAGGCGCTTACAGGATGCAAACCATTGCTTTTGTGTAAGCCATTGCTGGGGTGAGCTTCAGCAAGACCCACCACCTCGGCACTTTGGGCTATGCCTAGGTCTTTTTCGGCATGATTGACTAAGTAACAGGCTTGATTGAGATCTTTAAGTTTTTTGCCAAGGGAATCGATATCGAAACTGATGGCGGCTTCATCAACCTGCCATGGCCAAGGACTGAGCTTATTATTATCGAGTGTGGTATTCGTCATTTGGACTGTTCACTTTTGGGTGTTTGGGCCTGAATTTGTTTGCCGCAGAGGGGTTATTCCCTTGTACTGCGGCTGTTGTGTACTGTTCTTAAGCTAACTGTGGCTAATGCTGCAAGTTAGGCGCTAGCGTTATGCCTCTTCGATACAGATAGCAATATCGGTCACCTCATAAATGCGCAGGCCATCCTTACTCAGGTTGGCATCGCCTTTGATGATGCGTTTACCGTCTTTATCTTCAATACTGGTGATATGCACATCCAGCGACATCTGTTTGTTTAATGGATTAATTTGACCGCGATACTTCCATTTAATTTCTGACAGGATCTGGCCAAATTTCGGATTATTAAAGCCTGCGCCTAGGTCTTGGTCTATGGCATAGGTTTGCAGTAATTCGATAATCGCCTCGACGCCGAGGGAGCCTGGCATCACAGGGTCCTGATGGAAATGGAACTGGAAGAACCAATCACTCGGATCAATGGAGCGCTCGGCGTACAAGTAACCCAGCCCCTTCTTACCGCCAGTTTTTACAATCTCAGCCTTGTCGATAAAGTTCAGCTGCCCACCCGCGAGGCGGTAGTATGGTTTGCCCAGCGGCGCTACAAAACTGCGGCCATTTTTATCTAACAGATTGATTTGGCTGTCGGCTTTAATAGCGCGCTCAAGGTGCCAGGCTTGGGTTATTTTACCATTGTCGATACCCAACTGGTTTTTAAGCGCATCAGCCTTAAAGTAACCGAAAACCGCATTGCCACGGTAGAAGGGCTCGCCATCGCAGCTCAGTTCGAAACTAAAGTTTTGAATGATATTGCTGCCAGCTATCACGGTGGACAGTAGGCGCGAATCGTTGACTATGGTTTTACCGCGTAAATCCACTTCGCGCAGTAACTTGCCACTGCCGTCGAGGTTGCGGAAAAATAATTCCTGCCCCGGGAAGCCTAAGGTCGTGCCCATATAACCCGAGATAAAGCCATTGGGCTGCAATGAGATTTCCATCAGCACTGAGTAAGGCATCACACTCGGGTGGCTGTTTTTAGCGTAATACCAAGCATTGCTGGGCACTTCATACTCGGCAATACAGGAGGATGGCTTTTTCAGCTCGCCACGTTTGCCCTCAATGGCCACCACGCGGGTGGTGAGTTGCAGATCGCCGCAGGGCGTGCGCGGCGGGATTAAACCACGGTAAATACTAAAATCGGGGCCGAAGCAGTTTTCAATATCGCCAGTGGCAAACTCAAACAAATGGTAAGGCGTAAACGGCAGGGTGTCGGGCACGCGGTTGGCGTACTTAGAGCCTGCTGGCGCAATCGGCGCACTCACATGTTTTAGTGGCACAACGCCTTTATTTACCGGAGCTGCAACATCCGGGATTTGTGCCATCAGTGGCGCTTGTTCCGCTTGGTTGTCGATATTTGCTGCTTTGGGAGCATTACTCTGTGAAGAACTGCTTTGCGAAGAGCAGCCCTGTGAAAAATGGCTTTGCGAATAGCGGGTGCAATCCGCTTCTTCTTTAATCATCACCCCGAGGTTTTGGAAATCCACTACCACTTTGCCATTGAGCAGAATATCGATATTCGCCTTGGCATAGGGGCGAGGACTCATGCCAATTTCGGTGACTTCCATGCGATAGGTGAGGGTGCCTGATTGTGGCAATACCTGACCGCGGCAGCGTACTTTTTGCGATGCGTTTTCAAGGGGTTGGAAACGACCGTTTGTGACGCCACCTGCTTGTGTATTAGCGTGCATACCAATATGCAGCATAAAGAATTGCAGCAACTGGCCACAACCTTCGGCCATCAGGGAGCCGGCCATCACTTGGTCGCCCTTGAAATGGCAGGGGAAATACCAATGGTCGGGGGCTAATTGCTTGTGACCTTCAATCAAGCCTAAGCCCCAGGCGCCGCCATGCACGTCGAGCTTACTTACTTGCTCGATCATCAGGAATTTTTCCGAGGCGAAGCAGAGTGAAGGCTGGAGGCCAAACTTTGCCTGATGGGCTGCATGTTCACCGCCGAAACAGCCGCCAATGTCGGCGCTCAGCAGACGATGGATTTGGCCGTAGCTAAAGGCCGTTTGCGCGCAGTTAAGTAGCGGCGTGAAGAGTGGCTTATTGCCGTTTCGGGCATATTCATTGGCCAGTGCAATTTGTGCCTGCTCGTGTGCTTTAATTTCGGCCTCGGTGCGGATCACCCCTTTGCCATCGGCCAGTTCTTTATCGGTAAAGAATCCCGCGCAGCCGCCATCCATCTTGAGGATCAGCTTATCGCCCACGAAGCATTCGTAGGAGAAGAAAAACAGCAGGGTATCGCCATTGCGGGCAAAGTGGTTGATGGAGATATCGTAGCGCAGGGTGTCACCGCCGCGGGGTAGATCCCCAAGGAAGGTGAGGGTGCAGTCGAGCAAGCGATAGACGCGCTCGCCCTTGTTTTCAAAATCGATACCTAAGTAGCTGATCAGCATTAAGTCGCATTGGCCCGATTCGACCGCCACAGCCCAAGGAATTTGGCCATCGACCAAGAAGGGCGCATCCACGGGAATGTCGTACTCTGTGGTCATAGTGCTCGGCTGATAGCGGTTCATTTGCGCGTTGAGCTTAGTCACCCGCGAGACCAGCAGATAATCCGAGGTCGGCAGACGCACGCGGCGCGAATAACTATCGATAATGGCGTAGTCTTTGCCAAATACCTTGGCAATATCACCCTCGGCGTATTCCACTAGGTCGTGGTAATCCCAAATGCAGGGCTTAAGCGCAGGGATCGGCGGCGTGTAGGGCAACACATTAGCATGATCAGGTTTTAACTCTGATTTTAGTTCTGGGACTGATACCGCTTGCTGCACCGCGGGAGCGGCATTGGCGCTGGTGGCAACATGGGGTGCAACAGAACCCATTTGTGTCGTCTGGGACAATTGCGCTTTTAACAGCGCATCGGCCAGTTTGAGCCCTTGCTCTCGGCTCTGTAAAAAGGCTAAGTGCGCCTCGCGGGCAAGCTGCTGGTTTTGCAACAGTTGCTGGTTTTGTAACAGTGCCGCGCTATCCTGCGACGCCCTATCCTGCGCCAAGGGCTCCGCCGAATATTGGTGTGGTGCGTTAGATGACATACCGCTCTCTACTGCTAATGGTGTGGCAAATGGGGTGGCGTTTTTTGCCGTGATATCAAGTGCTGCTTCTACTATGGGCTCAGTTTGTGTCGCCTGTGGTGCGACAGGCTGTAACAGGCGCATTTTGCCTTGGATGGCGGTAAGTGCGGGCAGTGGCGTATCCACAATATGTTGATAGATATCGCGGCCACCGAGCGTCACAGGTTTGATTAAATGCTTTTGCTCACTCAAGGTTAAATCTTGCGCTAGGCGCTGTTCTAGTTGTGCCGCCTGCGTTGCAGTCTGGCTTAACAGCAGCAGCGAGCTCACTCCTTGGCTTTGGGTGGAGACTAATGCCTGTTTAGCGGCGTTTTTATCTGAACCCGCAGACCCATTCTTTAGGTTTAACAGGGCACTCAAAAGACTGGCCATACCCGCAGCGGCAAAGTTATGCCCAAGGGTATTGGCGACTCGGCTGCATGGCGTCCCCATAAGATTAAGCTGCGTTAATAGCTGCTCTGCGGGCAGTCGCTCTTCTGGGGCAATACATTGCTCAACCATATGGATGGTAGAGGGCACTGAAGGATTGGCGATAGCTGTTTCGGTTATCAACGAATCAAGCAGCTTGGGCAGCTGATGATGTGTGCCAAATGCTTGACCACGAATCTGGCCGTAACCCGTTTGTTGACTGTTGCTCGCTTGCTGGCTGGTCAGCACGATAGCGCCCGCGCCTTCACCCACCTTCCACTGTGGATTCGCGCTGTTGGCATCGAGATCAACGGCGGCTTGAGCATTTTTCAATATGACCTGTTCAATACTGCCGCTTAAATCCACGGCGGCAATCACTACGCCATCGAGTGCCTCTTGGGACAGTAAGTTTTGCGCCACATCGATACAGCGAGCGACCGATTGCTCGGCGGCTGAGATGGTAAAGGCCGGGCCGTTAAAGTCCCACAGCGAGGCGATGCGCGACGCCATAATATTGCCAATAAAGCTGGTGTATTGATTGAGCTTGGCGGCATCGAGCACGCTGTCCATGGCGATGGCTTCGAGGGCGAGGTATTCATCATTGGAGAGGTGAACGCCTTGTCGCGTTAAGCTATCTGCAAGTTGGGTGTGCAAATTCACGCGGCCACGGAATTGGTGCAGTTCAAGCTCGGTTTCCATCGCCACTAACACCGCGACCTTGCTGCCTGCGGTTAACTTGGCGTCGCGAATCGCTTCGTCGGCGACTTTGATCAGCAACAATTGCTGGGAGATTAGCCTGTCATCCTCATTGGGCGGCACTTTAAAGCGCAAAAAGTCGAAATCAAACTGCTCGATATAGGCGCCTTTGGGCGCGCGATTTAGGCCAAAGTGGTTAAGGATATCGGGGTGCTTATCTAAGCCTTTCCAGCGGTTAGGTGGCAGCGGGATAAAGGCATCTGTTTGATCTGATAACGCCTTATCCAGCTCATTGATGGAGGCCAAAGGCCCAAAGTGCGACGCCATGCCGATAACGGTTAATGCTTGCTGCTGATAAACAGGTTTGTTGGCTTGCTTCTCGGCGCTGTGAATTGTTGGCTGATAGGATTCCAACAACAGATGGGCATTACAGCCGCCAAAACCAAATACAGACACCCCCGCATGGCGACGATCGTTGCCTGTTTTATCGGGCCAAGTCTGCAGCTGAGTGGGGATATTATTTCCGCTAAACAATCCCTTAGGCGATGATATCGGCGCCTTAAGGTTGATACTTGGCGGTAGATGGCCTGAACGCATGGCAAAAATCATTTTCATGATCCCAGGCATGCCAGCAGCGGTGAGCAAATGTCCAAGGTTGGATTTAGCCGAGCCAATCAGTGGCGCGTGTGTGCCCTCAAGTTTATCTTCGAAAAAACGCTCCATCGAGGTGAGCTCAACCTTATCCCCCAGCGGCGTGCCGGTGGCATGGCATTCAATCACTTCGATATTGCTCGGGTGGGTGTTGGCGGCGGCATAGGCGCGCTCGAAGGCTTGCACTTGGCCCTTACTGTTGGGGCTTAAGACAAATTGGCCTTTGCCATCGTTCGATAAGCCAATACCACTGACCACGGCATAGATATTATCGCCATCGCGTTCGGCATCCTCTAAACGCTTAAGCACTAATACGCCAGCGCCTTCGCCTGCGAATAAGCCTTTGCTATTGCTATCGAAAGGTGCCGAAATTCCATGGTCTGGATAGGCGTGGAAAATCGAGAATCCCATATTGATAAAGAAGGGATCGGCGCCCGATACCGCGCCTGCGAGCATCATATCGGCCTTGCCTGTGGTTAAATAATCGCAGGCAAGTTTGAGGGCATAGACTGAGCTGGCGCAGGCGGCATCGAGGCTCAGCTGCGTGCCGCCAAGGCCGAGGGCATCACTGACTAACTTTGATGCGGTATGGGCAATGGCACCATTGGCGGCCTGTTGCGTGGCCGCCATCGAACCATTGGCGAAGGGCGCTAAGGCAAATTGTGGTTGATTAAGCTTGGTTTTTAATGCCTTTTCAACCGCTTGATGGTAAATCGGTAAAAACAGTTCATTGGAGCTTGCAGTCGGGAACGACAATGTGCCCATTACTATCCCTGTGCGTTCAAGCAATGGCGCCGTTAAGTCGATGCCTGCATCAATTAGCGCTTTTTTACTGCAATCTAATGCCCATAAAAAGCTTTCATCGAGCCCATCAAAGGCCGTCGGCGGCAGCTGATAACCCTGTGGGGCAAAACGAAAATTGCGGATATAGCCGCCCTTGTCGCAATAAAAACGGTCGGCTTGGCCTTGAACGCCTTGGTAATCCGCTGGATTGGCATTGAGTTTGGCCGCATCGATTTGGCTGCGGGAATCTTTTTTATCCAGCAGATTTTGCCAAAACTGCTCCGGTGTGTCGGCATCGGGATACTGGACGGCAAGGCCGACGATGGCAATCTTTGGCATCGCCTTTGAGCTTTGGCGCTGGTCGTTTGGCACAGCGGCGCTGTCTTGCAGAGTCGGGTGAGCATGCATTTGAGAACTCAAAGGGGTTCTCCTTCTTGGAATACGTTTGAAAAATGGCCTAATGCGCAGGCGTTGGCAGAGTGTGACGCTATCGTTTTAGCCGCATTCTTATCTGCATGAATAGTTGCTGAGTGCGTTACTGATTGAGCTGCCGATTGAGGCATTAGCGGCGCAAGGGAAAGTGGCACTCTATGGCTGATAAGTTGGGCTAAGCATTTGAGTAAACTGGTGATCGTATCGCTGCCCTTGGCATTGCATGCCATGGCTAATATCGGTTGTTCCTGTGTTTGAATGCCATCGACACCCAACTCTAATTGGCGGCCGATTTTATCGATAAGTGTGCTGGTTTGCCGATCGGCGCCCACCTCAACAAATAAGCGCGCACCTTGGTGATACGCGGTGTTAATCAGCCCGGTAAAATTAAGCGGCGCGCAAAAGGTGTCGGCAATGCTTTTGGCAATGCTTTGGCTATCGATACTGACGGTGCTTTGCTGCGCCGCGCTAATAAAACGCACCTGAGTCTCGTAGGCATTCGCCTTTAAGCCCAAGGTATAAAACCCTTGGATAGCACTGTGCTGTGACTGCGAGGGCGAAGTATGCATGGCGGTGACTTTATTGCTGGCAATGCCACGCTTATTCAGCCTTTTAAGGAGTTGTAAGCAGCTTGCTTCGCAGCCCGCGAGAATGCAGGTATCACCCTGTTCAATCGCCAGATAAACCCGTGGAAAATCAGTCAGCAGGGTATTAATTTCGGCGCGAGAGGCTCGCACTAAAAAGCTATTCCACGCCAGCGGTGCATCTTCACTCAACTGCCAATCGCGGCGCACCGCAAGCAGTGGGCCTGAAATCTCCTGATTAAAGATGGCGCTGTTTTGGGTGGCGTTAATCAGGGCATGTGGCGTTTGCCAGATATCCAAACTTGCCCACATTGCCGCTTCGCCCATGGAATAGCCCAGAGCCAGTTGCGGTTGAATAGTAAAGACTCGAGTCAACAGCTTACTGAATAGGTAACTGGCGCCAACACCGCTAATCGCAAGCTGGCTTAAGCTCATCTCTGCTGCATCTTTTACATCAACGGCACTTTTGGCATATGCAGCGCTTTGGTAAATCGCCTCGGCCTGCAGCATGGCGGCTAAATCCCCCTCGCGTTCAAGCTCGCGATAAAGCGCAGGGAAATAGCCATGTAAGTCACTGAACATATTCGGATAAACTGTGCCAACCCCTGGATAGACAAAGGTTAAGCCCGTATCGCCAAGGGGCGAGGCCGTAAAATAACTGCCCGCAGGGGTCTTAAAGGCTAGATTGGCCGATGGCGTTGGCGCTGGAGTCTGTTGCGTCTTTTCAATATAAGCGCGCATCGCCTTGGCTTCTTGCATTAGCTCCTCAAGAGAGCCAGCCATCAGCACTAGGGCTAATTTATCCTGTGCTTGATAACGCTCAAACCAATCACTGCCTTGGATACTAAGCCAATCCGTATCAGGTTGTTTTACCGATAAATCTAATGAATCAATCAGTTGCGACAACTTAAGCGTTAACGACTCAAACTCATTGCCGCTGATGGGGATAAACAACCTGTTAGTATTGAGTAATGGCTGAGCAATAAGCCGAGTGCCTTGGGTCAAGATAAGGCTCTGGGCTGTCTGAGCTTGAGGGGCTTTACCCAAGAGATTACCCAAGAGATTTAGGCTTAATACCCTTGCCTGATGAGGCTTGGTAAACCAATAGCTGTTCTCCGCGTTTTTTACTGGCTTTTCAGCGCGCAGTTCAGCGTGTTGCTCAGCAAGTTGCACTGCATCAGTCGCATCAAGCATTGGTTCAATGCCTTTAAGGCTTCGATGACTTAACGCCTCAACCGCTTGAGCTAATACATTCAACTGACTGGCAAGATTGCCTGCATCCGCGTAGCAATTTACCGCCTGAGCAGGATTGCGTTTGGCGAGGGCAAAAGCGCGATTTGCACAGTTTTTGATTTCTATATCGCAAAGTGCTTCATTCGCTTGGGCTTGAGTCTGTGTCAAGGCTGAAATATAAGCCTCGGCATGCAGATGTAATTGCGCGGCAAGTAGTCCATCAAGCAGATACAGGCAGCGTACTTGCTGCTGATGGTCAAAGCGGATTTCAACGAGTTGTTTTTGCGCAATATGGGCGAGCTGATCTGTGATCAAGGCGACCAGTGTTGGCTCATCTGATGGCTCATCAATCAGTGGCTTATCTTCAACATTGAGCAGAACTCGACAAGCCATCAACTGTTGCAGCTTACTGACATCGGTTTGTGCATGGTTAAGCGCACTCTGCATCCGCGTATCGTCAAGTCTGGCATCACCAAGCCATACGGCTATTCGCAGTGGCTTGGCATTGGGATGCGGACTGTTTAGTGCCGCATTGCTTAATGCGGCATGTGCGATTGGGTCGAGTGTCACTTAACACTTACCTCGGCCGTGCTTTGGGCGACTGCCTGCTCTTGCGCCTGTTGTTGGAGTTTATTAGCCAAAAACGCTTGGTTAAGCGTCTTACTGATCGTGACTTTTGCTCGCTTCATCTCGCAGCTTAGACGGCCATCTTGATGATAAAGCGCAATATTGGCTTCAAGTGAACGGGACGAATGCTTGATAACATCCAACACTAATACCGCCTTCTCGCCAAAACCTAAGGGCGAATAGGACACGAACTCGCCAATTGTGCTAGGTAAGCTTGCCGCTTGATATTTAAGACGCGCCCACACGAGCATGGCCTGCAATAACAGATCTTCGGCAAAGGGTTGTGTGCCCTTATCCTCAAGCTTTGGCGCAAACTCGCCGCAGTCATCTAATGTCACCTGTGGCAGTTCTACTTTGGCTATAAGCTGTTGGTCATCAAAGGTGAGCACTTCGCTTATGCCTTGCAGTCTTGGGCCATGGAACAGTGTGCCATCGCGGTAGAGCGACTCGCGGCTCGCGATAGCGGGTTGCTGCGTTATCTCCTCTATCAGAGAATGCAACTCGCCAACCTCGAAACGCTGCGCGTCTTGCTTATCATCCGTCTGCGCTACTAACACCGCCTGATACTGCGGGCGACCTTCAAAGCTAATCAGCGCGGCTAACGCCTCAGTCGATTGCTGTGTAGCGTCGGCAAGCGGCGTGAGCATCAATTCGAGCTCAATAGGCGCATCGCGGGCAAGCAGCGCCTCATCGAAGATTATTCCTTTGAGTAGTCGATAATCGCTGACACTCACCGCCGTACCTAAATGGGCCTTGGCGGCCTCACGCATCCAATCTATGGCGCACACCGTTGGCAACACCGCATGACCATTGATGCGATGATCCTCAATAAAGCTCATGCGGTTAGGGTCGAGGCTGCGTGTAACGCGAATACTCTGCGGCACCGTTTGGGCCATAGGCTGCGGATCTAACGCCGTGGTTAGATCCGCTTCAGGCTTTTTTACTGATGCAACTTCAACGGCATTGGCGGTATTGCCCTGCATATCGGTTCCGACCAACAGCTGCGCCCCTGTATCAGCCAATAATTGGCTGGCAAATAACTCAGCACCGGCTTTGAGTGGAATGACATAAACCCCGCGGTCGATAAACATTTTCTTCAGCGCTGGATTGACCATGCCGCCATCCCAAGGACCCCAATCGAAGCTCATCACTTTGGCTGTAGGTAATTGCTGCGCAAGTTGCAGCGCGGCCTTATTGAGAATGTCGTTAGACATGGCGTAGTCGCTCTGGCCGGTATTGCCGTAAAAACCTGCCGCCGAGGAAAACAGCGCAATGAGTTTTACTTGGCTCAGATCCAGCGTTGACAGCAGATTGTTAAGTCCGGTCACCTTAGTGCCATAAACGCGTTCAAGTTCGCTTAAGGTTTTGTCTTGAATATGTTTATCGGCTAGGACTCCCGCACCGTGAATAATCCCCGTGATGGGCGATAGGGCACTGATAGGCGCAATAGTGCTGGCAATGGCGGCAGGATCGTTGACATCCACACTTAAGTACTCGGCGCTGGCGCCCACCGCTTCAAATGCCTGCAAGGCATGGCTGATTTCAAGGCTGCTTTGTACTGGCCAAACTAAGGCATCCACTTGTTTTGGTGTGGGTTTATCACCCAGGCTTTGCAGATGCGCAATGGCTGCGGCTTTCAGCTCGTTGCGATTTTTACCCAGAGCCCAAGCGGGGATCCCCTGATGGGCGCTACGACCCGCGAGGATAAAATGTGCCTTGCAGCGTTTCGCTAAACTTAAGGCGCACTCGAAGGTAACGCCCTTAGCGCCGCCTGTGACGAGGATTTTGTCCGCATTGCTAAGGGCCGCGGGTGGATGAAGAAGTGCTGCACTGCCCGCAACTAAGGTGGTGCGCTCAAGCTCGCTATCAATACCGACTTCGACTGGCGCATCTTGGAGGTAGAATTCCTGCACCACCGCATTGGCAACCGTTTTGGCGTCCAAGTTTGGCGCGATATCCAGTGCGCGGCAGACCACTCCCGGCCACTCGTGATTTAAGGTTTTAGTGAGTCCAAAGAGTGCCGCTTGGTTGAGTTCACTCTGGCTGATGAGGGCGCTTGCAGACTCATTCATGCCGATATAGCCAAAGCCACCGTCGATACGGCTGACGGTGACAAAGCGGCAATAGTCACGTTCAGTTAAAAGTGGTTGTAAGTGCTTGGCGAACAAGAAGGCTTGCTCGACCGAAGCTTTGGCTTCGTCTGCCAGCACTAAGCCTGCACCTTGATCGGCAACGGACTTATGCTGTGGCTGCAGATGAATAAAACCGGCGATTTGGCCAAGTGCTTCAATCTGATTGATGACCTCACAAATGCTTTCATCATCAATCGCCTCTAGCGTGAAGCTGGCAATATGGCTATCGAGTGGCGATGCACTGGCCACAACCGTTTTCGGTGAGCGTACAACCGCGACCTTAACACCTTGGGCGTGAAGCTTTTCGGCAATCACCCCCGCGTTGTGGCCATCGTCGCCGATAACGACGTAACTGTTTGACGTCAGTTGAATATCGCTAGTTGAGATGATGCGCGCTAACTCAGCCGCCGCTGGCAACTTTTTTAGCATCACCTCACTATGGGGCGGCAGGTCGATGATTTCCTCGACTGTTTCTGTAATCGCCTCTTGAATTGGCGCAGCATGGTTTTGTTGTAGCGCCTCACTTGAGGCTTGCGAACCAGCATAGAGGGCGACAATTTCACCCAAGGTGCGACACTCGGTTAAATCTTCAGGGCTGAGTTCTGGCAGGTTCGGCATTTGATCTTGTACCGTGCCTAGAATTTCCACGCGCTTAATAGAATCGATACCAAGGTCGGCCTCCATATCCATGCTGAGTTCCAGCATTTCAACGGGATAGCCAGTCTTATCGGCCACGACCGCCATCATAGTGCGCTCAATTTCATCATTAGAAACCGCCGCACTTGCAGCGACTGCATTTTGTGTCGCATGGCTAACTGTGGCCGCAGCTGTTACGGCTGTTGATACTAGAGGAATTGCTTGGCTAAAGAGCGCCACAATTTCCCCTAGGGTGCGACATTCGGCTAAATCTTCAGGGCTGAGTTCTGGCAGGTTTGGCATTTGATCTTGTACCGTGCCTAAAATTTCTACGCGCTTAATGGAATCGATCCCAAGGTCGGCCTCCATATCCATGCTTAGCTCAAGCATTTCCACGGGATAGCCGGTTTTATCGGCCACCACCGCCATCATAGTGCGCTCAATCTCATCATTTGAAACCGCCGCACTTGCAGCGACTGCACTTTGTGTCGCCTGGCTGACTGAGGCCACAGCTGTTACGGCTGTTGATACTAGAGGAATTGCTTGGCTAAAGAGCGCCACAATTTCCTCTAGGGTGCGACACTCGGCTAAATCCTCTGGGCTGAGTTCTGGCAGGTTGGGTAACTCGTCTTGTACTGTGCCTAAAATTTCTACGCGCTTAATGGAATCGATCCCAAGGTCGGCTTCCATATCCATGCCAAGTTCTAGCATTTCAACGGGATAGCCAGTCTTATCGGCCACGACTGCCATCATAGTGCGCTCAATTTCATCATTAGAAACCGCCGCACTTGCAGCGACTGCACTTTGTGTCGCCTGGCTAACTGTGGCCGCAGCTGTTACGGCTGTTGATACTAGAGGAATTGCTTGGCTAAATAACGTCACAATTTCCCCTAGGGTGCGGCACTCGGCGAGATCTTCTGGGCTGAGTTCTGGCAGGTTGGGTAATTCGTCCTGCACAGTGCCTAGAATTTCTACACGCTTAATGGAATCGATCCCAAGGTCGGCCTCCATATCCATGCTTAGCTCAAGCATTTCCACGGGATAGCCGGTTTTATCGGCCACCACCGCCATCATAGTGCGCTCAATCTCATCATTTGAAACCGCCGCACTTGCAGCGACTGCACTTTGTGTCGCCTGGCTAACTGTGCCCGCAGCTGTTACGGCTGTTGATACTAGAGGAATTGCTTGGCTAAAGAGCGCCACAATTTCCTCTAGGGTGCGACACTCGGCTAAATCCTCTGGGCTGAGTTCTGGCAGGTTGGGTAATTCGTCCTGCACAGTGCCTAGAATTTCTACACGCTTAATGGAATCGATCCCAAGGTCGGCCTCCATATCCATGCTTAGCTCAAGCATTTCCACGGGATAGCCAGTTTTATCGGCCACCACCGCCATCATAGTACGCTCAATTTCATCATTAGAAACCGCCGCACTTGCAGCGACTGCACTTTGTGTCGCCTGGCTAACTGTGGCCGCAACTGTTACGGCTGTTGATACTAGAGGAATTGCTTGGCTAAATAACGCCACAATTTCCCCAAGGGTGCGACACTCGGCAAGATCTTCTGGGCTGAGTTCTGGCAGGTTGGGTAATTGATCTTGCACAGTGCCTAAAATTTCTACGCGCTTAATAGAATCGATCCCTAGGTCGGCTTCCATATCCATGCTAAGTTCTAACATTTCAACCGGATAGCCCGTCTTCTCTGCGACCACCGAGAGCATAGCGTGCTCGATTTGCTGCACGACTGACTTCTCGGAAAGCACGCGGGTTGCTGCCGCCACAGTTTGCACTTGTGGTTGCGCTAATGGTGGCTGGGCAACTTGTGGTTGCTGAACTTTGGGCTCGCTCACAGGCACAGCAGTCACTTTTGGCTCTGCGGCTAAGGCTTGAACCACGGGCGCATGCGCTGGAACGACAGGCGTTGCCACAGCTACCGCCACTGGTGCAGCGACTTGAATGGGGGCTTGAACCTGAAGCGCAGGCATTTGGCCGAGTAGAGCTAATGCCGCTTGGCTGCTGCTGGTTTGCAATTGCATAAATTCAGCATGGCTCTTTAGGGTTTGTGCCTGATGCTGGTGGAACAACTCCATCGAGCGTTGTAGGCTCTCAGGAATGGCGATGCCAAGGCTTGCCATTTTCGCTTGCTCTGCCATCAGAGCACTGACGGTATCGCCGTATTGCTGCGGTATCGCTAAAAATTGTTGATGTAATTGCGCTGCCTGGGTTTGGGCGGCAAAAAAGGCGCTCAGGGCATCTTGATTCGCCTGTCCAGCGGTAAAGCTGGCTGGCTGTGCTGGTGTTTGCTGTTGAATATTATTGTTATTTTGTGCCACGGGCTTTTCCACTTCGACAACCTTTTCTAGAATTTTTTCGACAATCACTGGTTTTTCAACGACTTTTTCAACCACTTTCTCAACGAGGCGATCCACATACTGCACTTGGCTGGTAATTTTGCCCGATTGCAGCGAATCGACCATTTTGCGGCGGGTACTAGGGCTGATGTAGTTGGTGGCATTGAGCTTGATATTCATGGCCGACGTTGCTGCTGGGGCAATCAACTCTGCTTGATACGGATCAATCTCACCCAGTTTTACCCCAGCAACAGCCAGTTGCACTGCGGCGCTGCGCAGTTGGCTGTCACTATCGCCCTTGGGATTAGGGTTAACGCTGATAATACACAGCTCGTTTAACTGCGCCGCGAGGGTATTTTCTGTCAACTTTTGCAGAATATTTTTCGGGCCGAACTCGACAAACACCCGTGCGCCTGCGGCATACATAGCTTCTAGCTGCTCACTAAAGCGCACCGACTGCAGCATATGGTCTTTAAAGGCGGCTTTGATGGCATGGGCATCGGTTGGATGCAGCTGGCCTGTGCCATTGGCATACAGGGCAAGCTTAGGTGTGTTGAACTGAGCCTTATCGATGGCTGCACTAAAGGGCTTTTGTGCATGGGCAACCAATGGCGTGTGGAAGGCGCCGGAAACGGGCAGGGAAATCGCCTTAAAGCCTAACTCGCTAATGGCCTTAGCCGCCTGTTGGGTGGCGGCACTAGCGCCTGCAATCACCAGCTGAGTGGGGGAGTTGTAGTTGGCAATCTTGACGTCGTCAAACTGCGCCAGGCAACCTCTGATAGCCTCAATATCCTGTTTTTGCTTAAGGATCACTGCATACATAACACCCGCATCGGTATCTTGGGATGACTGCGCCATCGCCTGTCCACGCTCAAAGGCAAGTTTGATGTAGTCATCCATTGAGATAACTTCTGCGGCGCACAGGGCCGAAAGCTCACCAAAGCTATGACCAGCCAGCATATCCGGGGCGAAACCTGCCTGAGTAAACAGTGCGTACTGCGCCATTGAGAGCGCGCCGATGGCGCTTTGGGCATAAAGAGTGTCGGTTAATGCCGTATCCTGCGCTTTTATCGACTCATCATCAAAGGCTGGAATAGGATAGAGCACGCTTGAAAGCGCAGGCTTATCATGGGCATTAAACACTTTATCGCTGGCGTGGATATGGCGGCGAAGCTCGGGGAAGTTATTTGCAAGCTCCAGTCCCATATTCAGGTACTGCGCGCCTTGACCAGCAAATAGCGCGGCGATCTTGGTTTGCTCATTGACTAAGGCCTTGGCGCGGTAGCTGATCCCTGAAGGTAATTGCCAGCTCTCAGCGTTATTGGCTTCAAGCTGCGCTATCGCTTGGGTTAACAGAGTCTGTAACTGGGCATAGTCTTTGGCGATAAAGCCAAGACGGGCCGATTGCGGGGGGAGTTCGCGCAGGGCGTAGGGTTTTGCAAAGGCAACAAAATGGGCATCAGAAAGCTCAGCCTTAGCCGCAGTTGCTTGCTGTAGCGCGTTTTTTAACTCGCCAAGCAGTGCGATTTTATCGGCGGCGGCAAACAGCCAGCTTTGTGCCACGCTGCGTTGGCGATAGGCGTCATCGCGCGTGTGATCTGGGCGGTATTCTTCGAGTACTAAATGGAAGTTAGTGCCACCAAAACCGAAGGAGCTGACCCCAGCGCGGCGCGGCGTATCGTCACTGCGTTGGATCCAAGGGCGCGCCTCGGTATTGAGATAAAAGGGCGAGCGGGCAATGTTTAATTTAGGGTTAGGCTGACTAACGTTAATTGTTGGCGGCAAGACTTTATGGTGCAGCGCCAATGCAGCCTTAATCACACCCGCCGTGCCCGCGGTGGACTTAGTATGACCGACCTGAGATTTAACTGAGCCTAAGGCGATATGCTGTAACTGCTCATTATCCTTAGAAAACACTGAGCTTAAGCCAGTAAATTCAGCTACATCGCCTGCGGCTGTGCCTGTGCCGTGGGCCTCAATCAAGCCTACTGTGTGCGGCGCAAAGCCTGCGTCATCATAGGCGCGCTCTAATGCCTTGGCTTGGCCTTCGGGGCGCGGCGCATAAATGCTCTTAAATTTACCGTCCGATGAGGCGCCTACACCTTTGATCACCGCATAGATCCGGTCGCCATCGCGCTCGGCGTCTTCAAGACGTTTTAGAGCGACCATGCCGATACCTTCGCCAATCATCATGCCCTTAGAGTCGATATCGAAGGGTTGGATTTGTTCGTTGGTGGTAAAGGCGGGTGTCTTTGAGAAACTCATATACATGTAAGGCGAGTTGTCGGTACAGACACCGCCGGTGATCATCATGTCGCTGCGACCTTCGGTCAGTTCGGTGAGCGCCATACGCATGGCGGCAAGCGAGCCTGCGCAGGCGGCATCGACGACGCAGTTCATCCCACCTAAATCGAAACGGTTGGCGATGCGTCCGGCAATCACGTTGCCAAGGGAGCCAGGGAAGGAGTTTTCTTCCCAGTGGACATATTGATCTTGGAATTTTTTGATCAGTAGCTCGCTATCTTCATCGCTCAGGCCACTGCTTTTAAATACTTTTTTCAGCACTGGATATTGCAGACGCGCGTTGAGGCTATGGCTTAACTTTTGGCCACCGCCAATCCCTAGGGTAATGCCTATGCGGTCACGGTCATAATTGTCCGGCAGATTGGCATCCTGCAGCACTTCTTTGGCGACCACGAGGGACAGCAATTGTGAGCTGTCGGTGAGTTCCAAAATATTGGGCGGCAGACCAAACTCCATTGGATTGAAGTCAACTTCAGGCATAAAGCCACCGCGCTTGCAGTAGCTCTTATCGGCTTTAGACTTATCCGCATCATAATAGTCATCAATCGACCAGTGGGATGCGGGCACGTCGGTAATGGCATCAATCTTGTCGCAAATTAAATCCCAAAACTTATTCAAATAGCGAGAGTTAGCAAAGATACTCGCCATGCCAACAATGGCAATCGGCATATCTTTTAAGCGTTTATTCAACCTCTTATCGGCTTTTTCATCGGTTGATAATTGAGGCTGTGAAGGGGTATGGCTCATTATGAGTCTCCACTGGCAAAGCGGGTGGCTGTTGCCTTATTAAGGGATTTAGCGATGGCTTTTGGGGTTTGCACGCCAGGAAAGCGGGCTAAAAAGGTGTGGTAGTTGCGCACCAGCAATTTACGCAGATGAAACGGCCCATCCTTTAGCACATAGGCGATGTAGCGATTGGCCGCTTGGGTATTACTGTCTTGATAAATATCGATATAAATCCAATCTGTCTTGCTATCTATACCAAGGAGCACTGATTTAGGCTCGGCTTCGGTTAATTGCGGTGGCAGCGTTAACGACACCACTTGCACTACGGTGTCGCCATCTGTGCTTGGCAGGGCGAGTGCTTTTGCTAAGGTTTCGGAGTTAACTGTATAGGTTTGTACGTCGCTGCCTTGGGCAATCGGTAATTGATTAAAATACTGTTTAGGGACAAGTTCTTGATCAAACTCATCGAGGCGCGATACCCCGTAACGCTTAAGGCAGCGGGCTAAGCCTGAGCGCGATACATTGGGGTTAATAAAGGTTTGCGTGGCTTTAAGTAGCCTATCGAGCGGCAGCTTTAGCTGATACCTCAGTCCCACCACCACATATTCTTCAATTGGGGTGAGGGTAGTGTTGAGATGATGCGGCGTATTCGGGCTATCGTTAATCGATTCGCGCTTACGCCATTTACGCACTGTGGCTTCGGTAATATTTAAAATTTTGGCAAGCTGACTGACACTCAATTCAGATTGCTGAATAAAGTGGCGCATTTCTGGCGTGGTGGTGGCATTTCGGTGTCTTACCACCTTGTGGCGAGACTTTTTCTCTGTGCTCGATTTCTTTTTGCGAGCAATATCTGCGACTTGAGTGCCAACTTTTGGAGAGCTCATACTTGTCAGTGCGATCCCATCATTATTATTTTCATCCAACATAATCTATCGGGACTGCATGATATGGCCTTTAAACTAGAGTCAGAACTCATGCTTAAGAGAGGCTTAAAACCCGTGTTTTTAGATATTTTACAGTACACAATGGTGATGCAGATTACCTGAGGTTTTTGCTCGATACAATCATGTGGGACTTGAAATGGTTTTTTAATGTTCAAATTGTTTTCGAACAAAGCAGCTAAATGCGATTTCATCAAAAATAGTTTTTAAAATTCAGTTGGTTATTGGTAAGGTTCAGATATTGTTCGTCAGCCGAGCAGAACTGAGTAGAATAGGGCTGCCGTTAAACTCAGGTGTTATTGAGATAACTTAATGAATATTGAGCTTTTTTTTATACCATTAGCCGAGATGGATGCTGAAATGGTGAGCCGTTGTATGGCGCTGTTGAGTGAGGACGAGCGCGCAAAAGTGGCGCGTTACCGGGCGCCTAAGGCACAAATGCATGGCTTATTGGTGCGAGCAGCACTGCGCTGTGTGTTATCCCAAGGACTGCAATCTCGAGGAGAATCCTCACCTTACTCCTCCCAACGACTGATGACTCCCCAAGATTGGTGTTTTGAGTATGGGGCAAAGGGCAAACCCAGCCTCAGCCATGAGCAGTTCCTTAAAACGGGGATCGAGTTTAACTTAAGTCACAGTGGCGACTGGTTATTGATAGCCTTGGCGCAAGATGATGACACGGCCGCAACCGCGAAAAGGCCGCAGCCTCGTTTAGGTTTAGGTGTGGATATTGAACGGTCGCGGGCAAGCACAAATATTTATCCCATTCTGAATCATTATTTTTCTCCGCTAGAAACCGAGGCGCTACTAGCATTGCCGGGAGAAATCGCCCAGCGACAACGATTTTTTGACCTGTGGGCGCTGAAGGAGTCCTATATCAAGGCGACAGGTTTAGGCTTAGCGCAGTCATTAAAATCCTTTGCCTTTGAGTTGATGCCCGATGCACTTGTTCAGACCCATCCCAATCAAGTAGCGCTTCGCCATCAATGGCTTGAACTTAAAAGGCGAGAACCTTTTGCATTACCGAGCCAGCTTAAATTGTATTGCGAGATTAAGCTGGTCACTGAACCTCTTCCCAATGCTGAACCTGTACAGCCTGATGCTGGGCAGGTGCAAAGCTACTTTGGTCGACTAAATGATGAATATCGCTTTGGCTTGAGTCTCATCCATCCTAATGCGTTATCGAATGTGCAGATTTCGATGACGCTTGCCAGCATTAAATCGTTGTTAGCGGTTAGTTTGGCTGACTAAGGCTTATTTACCCCTATTACTCAGTTTGCAGGTTGCTGCTTTGATATGACAGAGTCATTCATCTTGGATTAAACATCGCTGGTTATAGTCATGTCATAGCATTAACTCACAAGGGTTTTTATGACAAAACGGAATTGCTTTTTACGTGCGTGCTTTTCACCTGCAGGTCTTTTATCGACAACTGCTGTGGTGCTACTCAGTGGCTGCGGTTATTTTGGTGGCGATGAAAAACAACAATTAGAGCAAGCATGGCTTGCACAAGACCCTCAATTACAGCAAGTGGTTGAGCAAATTCGCAGTCGCGGACTCGATGTTGTGGCTCAAAGTGCGGCGGCGGGCACAGTGTCCGCCTGCGTGACAGAAAAACTGACGCAAGATCCCTTAGGTAAGTTAGTCAATGTCGAAGGCGCCTTAGTGGAGTCGGCCAAGGTGACAGAATTACTCGGCGACCTACAGAAGCTAATGGAACAAGAGGTGAGTTTTGATCAAGTCGCAGGTTTACTGCAAAAGAGTGCTGATGCGGCAGCCTATGCGAAAAACCTTATTGATCAGCAAGGATTAGATCAAGCTATACAAAGCCTTAAGCAAATGGCACTGGCGAGTGAGCAATTTGCTCAGCAGGATTTAGGCGCGCATTTTCAGCAGTTATTGTTGGAGTGTAAAACCACATCCCCAGCGACAAATACTGCCAACTAACCAGTGTGAACGTCACGCCTTCATCTTATAAAAACGCCCTGAATATTCAGGGCGTTGGATTATTTATTTAGCAGTTGGTGGTAGTGGGACAATTTCAAAGTTGGCATCGAACTGGACTAAGGTCGACATGATTTTTCCAAAAGCGGTTTTATCGCCTTCCAGTTTGGCACTGCCGTTAGCCAGTAAGTCTTTAAGGGGCGTTTTACCGAGTAAAATACCGGTAATATAACGCTTATCAATATAAAGATTGGTATCGGCCTCCATCGGTTTATCAACTTGAATATTACTTAAGTTACCGTTACTTAGCTCGACATAGAGTGTTTCTTGGGTGTCAGGGGTGATCACATTAAGCCTTAACAGCCCAAGCTCAGCGGCTTTAATGCTATCCACTCTCACTGCGAGAAAGTCAAAAAGAGTCGAGATATCCATTTCGCTTAAAATATCTGCAGAGGCTGATTTAGGGGCGCCGGGTTGAATACCTACCCTTAACTCTTGGGCACCCGTCAGATAAATATTGCGCCAGCCAGCGCCTTCGGCTTGATAACCCAGTTGCTCATAGGTATCAGCAAGTAATTGTCTTGCCTCTGTATTATTAGGTTCTGCCATCACCACTTTATTGAGTGCGGTGGCCACAAAACGGTATTCGCCTTTGGCATAGTCGGTTTTGGCATGTTTCAACACGGCGTTAGCGCCGCCCATATACTCAACAAATTTGGCGGATTCATCCTTTGTTGGTAGTGGGTTTAAGTTGGCCGGATTCATATCGAAATAGCCTAAATACATGTTGTACACGGCTTTAGCATTATGGCTGTAGGTGCCGTGGTAACCATTGGTGTACCAAGTGTCGCGCACGGCCTTAGGGATAGTGGTTTGAATCGCATCGCCAATATCTTGAATACCCACCCCATTATTGGCTAAACGCAGGGTTTGATTATGGACAAGGCCATAGTTATCCCTTTGCATTCTTAAGTAGGCGTTGACATCCGCATTACCAAAGACGGGCGCGGAGTGGGCTTCAAACAGTACCTGCGCATCATCACCAAAGCGTGTTAGCAATGCATTGATATCTTTAGACCATTTGATGGCATCCCGTACCTTTGCCCCGCGTAAGGTGTAAATGTTGTGCATGCCGTGGTAGGTGAGCTCACCTGTCCATAGGGCCTTCATGGAGGGAATATAGGTGGCCATTTCCGAGGCGGCTTCGGTGCCCGAGGCATCCATAAACACCATTTCGATACCATCGATAGTGAGCGTTTCCCATTTATCTTTGCTGTTGAGGGTGATCTCGGGTTTTACGTAGGTGACTTCGCCTTTGGATAAGCCTTTTGCAAGTGCAGCATCGACAATGCCTTGCTCGTTGCGCTCTAACGTTGCGCCGTATTGGTAGGCGGCGCGGCGGCTCATGGCATTACCGGCAAGCACGTTTTCGTCAACAATTTCTTTGGTGATGTTATTGGAACCATAGACTTTGACGTTTGGGAACATGTCTTTGATGGCGCGGGAGCCGCCAAAATGATCTCCATGGCTGTGGGAATAAATCATCGCGACTACGGGTAAGTCATTACCCTCTGGTAAGTGTTTAAGCGCAAACTCAAGGGATTGCTTGGCGGACTCTTTGGTGAGTAATACGTCATAAAGGATCCAGCCTGTTTTACCGCGGATAAGGGTTAAGTTGGCTAAGTCGGTGCCTCGAACTTGATAAATACCATCGGTGACCTTGTATAAGCCGTTAGACACCATATTCAACTGGGCCTGGCGATACAGAGAAGGGTTCACAGTGTCTGGGATTTTATCGCCAATAAAGCTGAAATCGGCCCGTAAAATCGCTGCCGTAGGTTCATCGAGCTCCGCGATAAGATTCTTCGAAAATTCTTCAAAGGCTTTTTTATCGGCAAAATTAAGGTCCGCTGCCGTGGCTTTGTTTACCGCAATGGTTTGCTCGGTGGCAGGCTTTCCCTGATAGTGCAGGCTGATATGTTCATGCTCGTGTTCTGCCTCCACTGCACTTAAAGAGAAGCTGGCGATAATACTCAATGTCATCAAAGATTTTTGCATTATTTTACCTACCGATTAGTGGGATCGTGTCGTTGATGGTTTGAGTATAACCAGCTTGTGTATTTAGATAACTCGAGTTAGCTTGGGTTGTAATATTCATATTGTGAATGAGTGTGCTCCCTTATGCCGACACAAAAACCATTAGATTTAAACTTATTACGCGTGTTTATGGTGGTTTACCGTACTCGGTCATTCACCAAAGCGGCGCAGGAGTTAGATTTAACTCAGTCTTCCGTGAGTAATGCGATAAGTCGATTCAGAGCCTGGGTTGGGGAGTCGCTGTTTAATCGGGTAGGGCGAGGTATTGAGCCAACGGCGGTGGCGCGGGAAATGTACCGTAAGTTTGAGCAACCCATGGCTGATATCGAAACCGTATTACTGGGATTTGAGCATTTTGATCCCCGCTCAAGCCAGCGGCGCTTTTATGTATATGCCAATGAGTCGGTTATTGAAACGCTGCAAGCAGGTGTGCAAGCTTTATTGCTGGATGCGGATATCGAAGTGATTTTTCGTGAGTCGCCGCCACAGGAGGCGGAATTATATCGCGATATTTTGCTAGAGCGGGTTGCGGTGGCGATCGATATTAAACCCGCGCAGCAAAGTTTGCTCTCAAGTAAATTGCTCTTTACCGAAAATTTAGTGTGTATTGTCAGTCGGCAGCATCCTCGTATTCAGGGGGGCATTAGCCATGAACAGTATTTTGAGGAGAAACATGTCTTTTTAAATCTAAGGCGTTTTAATTTGACTGCGGGGGATTTGTTTACCGAAGGCGTGTTACCAAGGCGCAAGATGTACAGTGAACAGTCATCCCTATTGAGCATGTTTGCAACCGTAGGTAAAAGTGAGGCTATAGGTATCGCACCTTTACGTTATGCCAGCCAATACGCTGACATTTTTGGCTTACAAATTTTGCCTATGCCACTGAAAACAAGGCCGATTGATTTGTATATGGTGTGGAGCAGTAAATACACCCAAAACCCGAGCCATCAATGGTTACGAAGCTTATTGCTCAGCGCCAGTAGAATGTCTGCGAATGAAAAAGCTCTGACTCACTCGTAGTGATTGCGAGTGAGTCGGAGCTTAGTTTGAGGTGCTTACCTCTAAGTGTTGGTTGGCTATCTTAATTACTGTCTGGCTAACCTGTGGCTTTCACCCGGATGCTCAAAGTCACTGCGGTAGGGGTTAATGTCTAAGCCGCCACGACGGGTATAACGGGCGTATACAGTTAACTTAGCGCAGTGGCAATAATGTTTTAGGTCGACAAAAATTCGCTCGACACATTGTTCGTGAAACTCATTATGCTGGCGGAATGAAATTAGATAGCGGAGTAGCTTCTCGCGATCGATTTTAGGCCCTTGATAACGGATCATCACACTGCCCCAGTCGGGCTGAGAGGTGATTAAGCAATTTGATTTCAACAGATTAGAGTTGAGTGTCTCGGCAACAATTTGTTTGTCATCTGTGCTGTTTTCAAGATAATCGGGATTAAAATCATAGTCACTAACTTCAATATCGAGGTCGTCAATGCAGGTGCCTGGCAGTTCGACGACACGCTGAATACCAAAACTTTTAGGCTCAATAATCTTAACGGTCACATCACCTTGGGCACATTCACTGAGATCTTTCACTAAGGTTTTTTGCACCGCATCGAGATTATCGAATTTGGTTTGATTAAAACTGTTTAAATACAGTTTGAAGGATTTTGACTCGATCAGATTTTGGCTTGCATGACTGAGCTGAATGTCAGCGATGGCCACCATAGGTTTGCCCTTCGCATTTAGCCAAGACAGCTCATAGGCCGTCCAGATATCGGCCCCGTGGAAAGGTAAACTTTCTGCAGTTAGGTTGATAGCGTTACGGTTAAGTGAGCGAGGAACCCCTTGCAGCAGCGACGCATCATACTCGGCTTGGTAATCAGTAACTTTACCTAACGTTAAGCCCGCAAGCTCTTTTGCATCACTATAGGGATCGTGATTGTGTGTCATCAATACTGTTTCCATGTCAAAATAGGCGCACATTATACCCGAAATTGGATTGTGCTTAAGTGTCTTGTCTGCCTGCTCTCGATAAATTTTTGCAAAACTATCATCAGTCTTACCTATCAACTTTAGGCGAATTACCACGATATTACCCTCAAGGTGAGCCATCTTTGTGTATTCAAGGGGAGTTTGTTGAGGCGTCAACTGCGGCGGTGAGTTGGCTACCAGTTAAGCGTGAACAGCCTGGCAGCTTTACTAACGTTGAACATGCATTGGAGCTTACGTTATGGCCCGATATCCATAGCTTCTATGGTCAGTATTTTGCCGCGCCCGTGCTCTTTGACTCAACCTGGGGCTCGGGAGAATTATTACAGGTATGGAATGAGGCGGATTTTGATGCCCTACAGCAAAATATCATTGGGCATTTGATGATGAAGCAAAAGCTCAAGCAACCGCCCACCTGGTTTATTGGTTTGCTTGATGAAGGCGATAAGATGCTAACGGTGGATAATGCTGATGGTAGTGTATGGGTGGAAATCCCCGGCGAGCTTCCCTCTACCCAATTGGCACCGAGTTTAGCGGAATTTATTGCGGCGTTATCGCCACGTATTGCGCCACCGGTGAAACACGAGGAACTCCCCATGCCGGCACAGGATCATCCGGGGATTTTTGCCAGCTTTAAACGAATGTGGCACAACTTAACGGGTAAGCGCTAAACGCACGAATTCTCTTACAAAAGACTCTTGCAAAGTGTTTTGCAAACTCGACATCACGCATTTGAGCGGCCGAGTATTGCTATAATACCAATCGTATTAAATATCTGTTCATTCAGCGGGAATTCAACGGGCTTTAGACAAGGCGAAGGCTTGAAGGCATAGTGGTGCTCTGCCTAAGCCTTAAACGCAGTATAAAGCACGTTCAACCCGCCCTTCGGGAGCCTCACAGGCATCTCACTCCCGTGTTACATTGACTTAAAAGGGAATAACCATTTCTTTGTCAATGCGCCTTGGATTGAGATGCCTTTGAGGCTCTGAACTGATTAGATGTTTAATGTGATTGGTATAAAATGGGATGGTTATTGATGATCCCAAGACAAGTTAGACACTATGCGGCAAGGTTCGCAACGAAAGTGGAACATATCTAATAAAGGTTCGTCGAGTTTCCACGCGTGACTGCCACAACGCGGACAGGGGCGAGCGAGTTCTGATGCCAGATCTTGGCCTCCTACCCGATACAAATAATAGTAAGTGGGAATGTGGGTGAGATACTCGATTCGGCCGCGGAGGTCCCAACCTCTTCTAAATAAATCGCTACTTGGATTGGATAACTCTTCTAACGCAGCAAATTCTGCTTTAGTGGCCGCGGCCATTTGCAATTCATCACAGGCCTGCCATTCACTCTGCCAGCGGATAATACGTTTATGATCACCATTAAAAGTGGCTGGGATCTGATACAGCGGAATGGGCAGCAAGTTATCGCCACTTCGCAGGGGCGAACACATATGGACATAGCTAGTGTAGAGTAACTGCCAGCTAGGCTGCTCAGTGTTACTGACCTCAGAATTAATGTCCTGACCGATAAATTTTTCTCGCGGTGCTAAGAGCTTAGCATCAGTTAATTCTGCTAGAGCCTTTTTTACCCAAGGACTGTGATAGCGATGTGTTAGGCTGTTTTTTTCAGGTGTAAGCAGGCGTACGCGAAATTCGCCATCATTAAAGGCGACAGCAAATTCGCGACCTAACACTTGGCCATTGGCGCGGTATGCTTCCAGTAATTGATTAATCGCACGCTCTGCCGCACTAATGGTGGTATCGGCAAAGCATTCAAAGCGCAGTTCGGTGACAAACATTAAACGGATTTTCCTTGGAGTTCGAGTTGATTAACGCGGTGTTTTAACTCGATAAGTTCATTTGTCAGTTGCATGATCTCGTTGTTTTTTAAAGCGAGGGCCTGTTCAATGCCTTGTTGCAACTGGGCTAACTGTTGCGCCAGTGTGGCGACTGTGAGTGGCGAAGCTTCGGCGGTATGTGTTTCTTCAATCACGTGCTGTGATTGGGCCGCTAAACGTTCCCGCTCGGCTTTAGGTATCGATTTAAATTGCTGTAATCCTTGGATTAATATCGGCATAGGAATTTTGTTGTCAACACGGCTTTTTATCAGGGCAAGGCTTGGGGTTTTACCGCTGGCGTCGAGTGCACATGCTGCCGCTAACACTTGGTCAATCGGACTCATAATAA
Organism: Shewanella cutis; assembly: GCF_022410515.1. Lineage (GTDB taxonomy): Bacteria > Pseudomonadota > Gammaproteobacteria > Enterobacterales > Shewanellaceae > Shewanella > Shewanella cutis. Next base: position 167,216 of record NZ_JACSDI010000003.1, read on the forward strand.
GTGAAATTCCTTATTTTATGTTGTGTTTTTTACTAACTTACCTGTGGTGTGGTTATTTTAGTTATTATAAATCAATGGATTGATGTTTGGCATTGATTTTGCTTTTTAAGCATTTTTATAACAAATACACAGGAAGTCATAATATGAACGCAAATATTAATCGCAAACTTATCGCGGTCACGTTTTTAGGGTTAGCAAGCTTAGGTCTTAGCGGTTGTGTGGTCAATGTCGGCGATGGTGAATCGGATTGGGATCGCTCTGAGTCTTGGGAAAAAGTGCAGGATAAAAATCGCTCTAATCTGGCCAAGCTAAGCCTTAGTATGAGTAAAGACCAAGTGATGACGCTAATGGGGGCCCCAGACTTGAGCGAGTCTTATTTGCAGCAAAGCGCTGGGCAAGCCGATAAAGAAGTATTGGTGCTGTTTTATCGTACTCAACGTTCCCATAGCGATGGCAAAACCACTAAGGATGAATGCACGCCCGTTGTGCTGAGTAATCATGTTTTAGTGGGGTGGGGTGATACAGCCTATAACAAGATTTAACCACGGCTAAGACAACGCCTCAAAGACACTGAAAGCCCAAAAAATTAGGGCTTTCTTAACTGAGTATCAAGCTGTTCAATTAGTTTGGTCCACTGTGCGTCAGCTTATAACGCTTCGGTGAGAAAACTCTTTTGCGCTTGTGTCCAAAAAGTCGCTTCAGTTAAGTGGATTTGCGATGCCAGCTTGTGGGGTGCCATATATTGCGCAATGGCATTGGGTTGGCTCTCTAAGCCTAGCTGTTCAAATAGATGACTTAAATCGACTGGTGTTGTATCCATTCTATCTCTCCCTCCCTCCGATGATTAGCCTGTTATCTAGGTTATGTTTTTGTGTGAAAGATGCAATCAATGATTAAAATTTGCACTTTTTTGTTTCCTTGGTACATTGATAAAGACTCATAAGAGTGTGAGCTAAATCAAGGAATTCTAATAATGGACAATAATACCTTGGATGAGTATCGTGCAGTTTATCTCACCGCAGAAGATTTACGCTTGGCCGCTTCAATTCTCTACAATGCGTATCATGATGATCCCTTTTTTGTTGATGCTTTATCCTCCTCAGACAAATTTGCCTACGAACAAAAATTGCGCGCCGCGATTCGCGAAGAGCTCAATACCTTATGGCAGCAAAAGCAAGCCTTAATTGGACTCTTTGACGGTACGCACTTAGTGGGGGTCGCTTGCGTTGTTACCCAAGAAGTGCCACTGGGAGAAGGTCGCTATTGGCACTGGCGGCTCAAAATGTTGCTGGGCACTGGTTGGCAATCTACCCAGGCCATGATGAAAAAAGAATCAACCATTTTGGAGTTGTTACCAAACCAGCGTTGTGGGGTTTTGCAATTTATTGCTTTAGCGCCAAACGAACAAGGTAAAGGGCTGGGCCATCAACTTGTCCAAGCTGCAGTGAGTTGGTGCGATGAGCAGCCAAATCTTGAAGGTATAGGCGTGTTTACCACTCAGGAAGCCCATACGCATTTATTTAAACAACATGACTTTGTCTCCTTGGGAGAGTTGGTCATTGGCAGTGTGACTGGACAACTACTTTTTTATACAGGTAAACATGATGAATGAACGTTATCGCTCTTTCGCTGAGTTTTATCCTTTCTATCTATCCCAGCATCAAGACCGGCGTTGTCGGCAGCTGCATTTTATTGGGAGTATGATTGTGCTGGCATTATTGGGATCTGCGTTGATTACGACCCACTGGGGTTTATTGGTACTTATCCCGCTAGTGGGATACGGATTTGCTTGGGTTGGCCATTTTGTCTTTGAACGTAATCGACCTGCGACATTCCAATATCCGCTATACAGTTTGATGGGAGATTGGGTGATGTTTGCCCAAATACTGATGGGTAAAATAAAGTACTGAATTTTTACCTATTAGTGAGAAGCTGACTCGCGTGTGAGAGATCGCTTACAAAGCCTGTAAGATAAAATGTTTTCTTGCTGATTGTTTTATACATCATTTTTTTAAAAATAATTAAATTTCAATGCTTTGAGCTGCAGTTGGCATATGTTGGATGAAATTTAAACTGATAGTTGTTCTTCTGAGGGAACAAAAAAGGCGGGATTCACGTAGAATTCATTCATCGCCAAAATAAATGGATAGCACGGATAGCAATACTGGCGAAATGGACGCAAGAAGCTACGAATTTAGGTTCTTGGATTTGAACCTCTGATGGTAGGGAAACTGTCATCAACCTAGGATAGGTTAAGGAAAAGCAGGACTGCTTTCTCACGGATGATACAGGATACAACGCTTGTTAGGACGACAGGTTTAAGGATGAGAAAGGATATGCTTAAGGATTAAGCATGACTCGGTGCAGGATGTGTCGAGTAAAGGGATAAGTATAAGGGTGAACAGCTTGTACTCGTCTATGGAAGGCACTAAGCAGGATGCGTTATGGAGTGAGTCATAGGATGTGACTGGAGCCGAAATAGGATTTTCGGGTCAATGGATTGAGTGTTATGGTGAAACCATCACACAGGGAAAATTTAGGGATACAGGGACGATTGTAGGATGCACGCGTACGCATGGATGGTGCAGGGAGCACGAATGAGCAGGATGGCTTATAGAGGATAAATGGGGCGCACACAGTGCGCCCTTTCTTTTGAGACTATAAAATTTTCGAGTGTGAATGCGCTCTATTTCCCATTGCAATGTACATAAATATCGACCCGCTTATACATTGAAAAATAGCGTTCTAGCATTGCTCGGCTTTAGTTGCTGATACAAACCAAAGGGTAAATGGCTTTGGCTAGGGCTGACGTTTCGAAATTAGATTTTGAACCTTCGGGCTGCGTTTCTGGTGCGTTATCGTCCGTTTATGTAGAATAACTACATAGCACGGGATTTACAATTTTGTATGTTCATAAAGTTTTGATGGTTTACATCAAAATGTCCGTTTTTACCCTTTTTATGGCTGTAAAATAAATTAAGTTGCAGACTATTGCTCTTTTAAGCGGTTATTTACGACCGCGCTTAATCTGAAGTGTTCTTTTGTAAGCAAGCTACATTCCTTAAAGGGATTAAAATTGCCAATCTCTTTGTAAGATATGTCTCACAAGCATGTAAGTAATTTGTAAGTTTTTTGACTGGCAAAAGCTGTCTCATATTCATTAAATATATTTTAATCAGTATGTTAAGTTATTTTTTTGAATTGTGTCGTTAATATTGCTATGGAAGTTTTTATTTTGAATAGCACAAATCTTATCATGCTTGGCATAGACTTCACTTGTAGACGGAACTACAGATAACAGGATGTTAGCGGTTAGGATGACCGAGCAGTGTTTAGTGGATAAGCACTTAAGGAGTCGTAAGGAGAAACTTTCAGGATGAAAGCGATACGAACCACGGAGGGATAGACTATCACGGATAGATAGCCTAATTGCACAGGATTGCAATGGCACAAGGAGTGCAGCAGAAAGGAAGCAATTGAACCTATTTCACGGATGATGTTGGAACCGCTCAGGAAAGAGCAAGCTTGGTAAAAGGAATGCCAAGAGATAGGGAAGTACCTTGAGTACAGGGAAATATCACGGATTGAACAGGGATGATGCAGGATGCAAGTTGACGCATGGATGGTGCAGGGAGCACAACGATAGCGGGATAGCTTAACAAAGAACAGAAGGGCGTGGTCTTCAGACCACGCCCTTTCTTTTATGGATGATTAAATGTATGGGGAATTTAACTTAGGTCGTCCTAACTGCATGTTATCTAAAATAAGCCACTAATGGCATTTACCTGAACTACAACTACTTTGGCTTCCACAGCCACCAAATTTACCTTTCGCCGTAGGTGCTTCTTGCCATTCGGGTTCTGGGAAGATAGGCCATTCAATCTTTTGAATTTTTTTACCTAGCATCCAGATATGACCACGATACTGATTGATACCATCGGTACTGAACTCAAATAGATATTTTGCCTTCCAACAGATCCCTGTGGTGCCGCCAAGGCTTGGACGAGCGGTTTCCATTGCGATGGCTAATAGCTGTACTTTTTGTCTACAGCACTCTTTTTCGGCAAAAACACGGCTTAATTCTGCCATTTGACGAAGTTGCCAAAAGAAAGCGGCAACGATAATCAGTGCAATAATTAACAGAAGATCTGACATCATTTACTTGCAGCCTTAAACAAGCCGCCAATGGCTTGTGATAGTTGAACACTACGATTGGGATTGCGTAATTCACCCAATAAGTGATTGCGTAAATTAGGAATAGCCACAATATCAGCAAAGATCTGATTAAAAAAGGCTTGAGGCTGAAGTGCCAGCGCTTCTAGATAAATACTGCGACTCAGCTCTTGCTTTAGTATCGGCCAATTTCTACCTGCAATACTGATGAGGGCGTTAGCATCAAGCTGGTTTGTTTGCTTTAAGTGGGCCAAGGCTTGTTGGCTTAATTCAGTCTGTGATGCTAATGCTCGCAAGTAATAGGCTTGATATTCATTAGGTGCTGTGATGAACTTGCTAAAGATCTTCGTCGCAAGCGGTTCAGTCAAATGTAGATGTTCTAGGCACTGGCATAGAGCGATTTGCACTTCAATGGCTGCTTGGTCAAAGCTGGCAAGGATATGCTGCTCATGGTCTAATTCACCGAGACGGACACAAACATCACTCAAACCTTGCATGCCAATATGCTGCCATTCACTCGGGGCAATTTGGCCCGATAAATACTGCATGGCAAATTCATATTGGATTGATGCACTTAAACCTAATTGTTTACGTACCAAGGCGTTGAATACTGCTAATTTCTCTTGGCTGGGTTTAAAGCTAAATGGATTGTTGGCGAGGCGATCCTGCTGTTCATCCGTCAATGGCTGAGTCGGATCTTGCCCCAGTGCTGTGAGCACCATTTCAATGAATTGTGAACGAGGGGCTGGCGAGAGCAGGCCTTGCTCATCTAAAGGTAGCTTGAGAAACCAAATAAAATGCTGTTGGCTTTCATTCCAAAAAACCACGGCAAACTGTGCATGGCCTTGAATGGGATAAGGATAAGGGGTGACTAGAGATTCGATTTGATGGAAGGCCAACATGTCGATGTGCTGTACCCTTCTACCCAGTTCATAGACTTGGAATTGGGTTTTGGCTGTTGTCAAAAATTGGCTAAGAGTCGTGATTTCAGTCATTTGGTCGCTATATCAATCAAAAAGGCTCAATAAATTGGCGATATTATAGGGGGAAGTTGTTCACGATGGTATGATTGCCACACTTTTATCGCCCCTATGGCTGGGCGTTATGCTTTAACGCCTGTGGTTTACTGGACTTTAAATCGATGTTATACCGCCAAACTCAAACTAAATTAGCCCAAATTACCCAAGAGCTTCAAAATGTTGGGCTTTGGGGGGGCTGTACGCCAAGCGATGAATCTATGGCCAGCACGGCGCCGTTTGCCTGCGATCTTATGCCGTTTGAACAATGGCTACAGTTTATCTTTATCCCGCGGATGCAGGCACTAATCGATGCAGAACACCCCTTGCCTAGCCAAATTGCCATCGCCCCAATGGCTGAGCATCTGTGGTCTGAGCAGGCGGCATTAGCGCCATTGATAGCTGTATTAAATGAATTGGATATATTGTTAAATGAACCAAGATGATATCTGGCTAGATACCCCTGAGGATAAACAACCGCATACCGATAGTGATGATGCTGAAGTCGCGCCTGAACTGCACATTTTATATCAAGACGAGCATCTCGTTGCTATCCATAAACCCGCAGGATTACTGGTGCATCGCAGCTATTTAGCGCGCCGAGAGCGTTTTTTTGCGATGCAATTAACACGCGATCTAGTGGGGTGTCATGTGTTTCCGGTACACCGTTTAGACAGACCGACCTCGGGCGTATTGTTATTTGCCAAGAGCAGTGAGGTGGCGAACGCGCTTTGCGACCAGTTTGCTGACCATAGTATCGAAAAGCAGTACTTGGCGTTGGTGCGTGGCAATATGCACGAGAGTGGTGTATTGGATTATGCGTTGAAGGTCGAATTAGATGAGGTTGCGGATAAGTTCGCGAATCAAGATAAAGCAGCCCAAGAAGCGGTGACTCAATATGAACCGCTACTCAATGCCGAAATTCCTTATCCATCAGGGCGTTATGCAAGTAGCCGATTTGCTTTAGTTAAACTAAGCCCTAAAACGGGGCGCAAGCATCAACTAAGACGCCATATGGCGCACTTACGTCACCCGATTATTGGCGATACAACCCATGGTGATGGTAAGCAAAATGCATTTTTTAGAACGCATTTTGACATCAATCGACTTTGGCTGATTGCGAAAAAATTAACCTTTACTCACCCGATAACCCGTCAGCGCCTGAGTATTGAAACAGAGCTAGAGCCTGAATGGGAAACCGTATTTGCAGGTCTTGGTTGGGATGATGAGGCGCTATCTTGTGCACCGAGCATATTTATTGCAGGTTAAGACGATGTATCAAGATCTCCGCATACATATACGACCTTGCTAATGGAGTGTGTTTGCCTTTTACATTGGCTGTTTAACAATGCGGTTGACAGCTTAATTACTGGTTAACTCTTGCATTAGGGTGACTAAGCTTGAAAACCCCACTGTGGGTTGCAGTGGCGTTTGCAGGTTTTGCTGAGCAGCGTGAAAGTAATGTTTACGTCTTATTTGAGTGCTTTTATGTTGGTGCTTGAGGTGTTTTTGCCTATTGCTCTGTCGCATCAGTGTACTTCCTCATGCTCAATAACTTGATTTATAAAATTTTTACCTTGTCGCTTGCCCTAAAGCATAACAATAAAGTAACTTCAGCTAAGTTGCGTTTACGCATGTGGGACGGAGTATATCATGAAAATAGTTAATCTGGTCTTTGGTACTGTGTATGGTAGCGCACAATTTACCGCAGAAACCTTAGAAAAAGCCCTTACAGAACTCGGTTATGATGCCAAATTATGGCAGCCGAATGAAATCAGTCAGTTTATTCCCCCTCAAGACGAGCTGTTAATTGTGGTGACTTCAACCACTGGTCAAGGTGATTTACCCGATGATATCCAACCTTGGTACTATCATCTTAAGGAAACTGCGCCTTATCTACCTGAACTGAAATACAGTGTGATTGCTTTAGGTGATTCGAGTTACGACACCTTTTGCGGTGCGGGCAAGTCAGTGGATGAATTACTGACAGAATTAGGCGCACAGCCCATTGTTGCTCGTCTTGATATTGATGCCTGTGAAACCATGGAACCCGAGGTCGAAGCGATAAAATGGCTGCAAAGCTGGAATCAAATCGTCAAATCCGAGCGCGCCGCTTAGGCCATTTTGTCACCCAGCAATGGTTTAAATTTGCCCAGCGCTTAAGTCAAGCGCTGTTAATCCCTATTGCCATTTTACCCGCCGCGGGGGTGATGCTGGGGTTGACGGTAAGCCCAATCCCCTTTATGCCAGAAGTACTTAATGTATTAATGCTGGCTGTAGGTAAGCTGATTTTCGCGATTATGCCGATTTTGTTTGCGGTGGCGGTGGCGATTGGTTTTTGCAGAGATCAGGGGATTGCAGCATTTACTGCCGTTTTTGGCTATGGCGTGATGACAGCAACCTTGGCTGCCTTAGCCGACCTTTACCAACTGCCCACTCAATTAGTACTTGGCATGGAAACCTTAGATACGGGAATTGCGGGTGGTATGCTGATTGGCGGCGTCACATGCTTTGCAGTGCGTTGGAGCCAGTATATTCGCTTGCCGGCGATTTTTTCCTTTTTTGAAGGGCGACGCAGTGCGTCTTTGTTGATTATTCCTTTGGCAATGGGCTTAGGTTATGTGCTAGCCCATATATGGCCGTCTTTATCCTTATTGATTGAGCGAGTCTCTGACTGGGCTGTTTACCAAAAGCCTGCGATTGCTTTTGGCGTATATGGCGCGCTTGAGCGATTACTTATCCCTTTAGGCTTACACCATATTTGGAATGCGCCGTTTTATTTAGAAGTCGGTCAATATCAGTTGCAGGATGCGGAAGTGGTGCGTGGCGAAGTGGCGCGTTATTTAGCTGGCGATCCGCAAGCGGGAAATTTAGCGGGTGGTTATCTGATTAAAATGTGGGGATTACCAGCAGCGGCGCTGGCCATTTGGCGTTGCGCTGATGCCTCGGAGCGCAATCGAGTGGCGGGTATTATGCTCTCGGCTGCAGCAGCCAGTTGGCTGACTGGGGTGACTGAACCCATTGAATTTGCCTTTATGTTTGTGGCGCCGCTGTTGTTTCTTATCCATGTCATGCTGTCGGGACTGGCTTATTTTGTCTGTATTATGCTCGATATTCACCACAGTATTGTGTTTTCCCATGGGCTGGTGGATTTTACGCTGTTGTTTTCACTTTCGCGCAATACGGGGTGGTTTGCTGTGTTAGGGCCACTCACAGCGGTGATTTATTACATCTTGTTTAGGGGAAGTATTCTGGCATTTAATTTAAAAACGCCAGGACGGCTTCAATCTGATGGCACCCATGGTTCAAAAGAGAGCTTAAGGGCAATCATTGCGGCATTAGGAGGGCGCGATAATATTGTGGAGCTCAATGCCTGTTTAACCCGATTACGCTTAAGTGTACATAGCCCTGAGTTAGTCAATAAAGTTCGGCTCAGTCAGTTAGGCGCTAAGGGGGTGATTGTGATGGGCAAAGGGGTACAAATAGTTTATGGCACTAAGGCAGAAACCCTGCGTAAAGTGTTGCAACGCTATTTAGATACGCGGCGTTAATATTGTTGGTTGTTGAAACTAATTACTGATTTTTTGTATTTAATGAAGTCAATTGCCGTTAATATCACTTTTTGAGCGAAATAATAAGTTTTTCATGCTGTACAGCCAGATTGACTATGGCACACTCATGTGAGGGGTTATAGAGGAGATCAGATTTTGCAGTCACAGCATGAACATCGAACAAGCGCTCAGCCAGCTTTAGCCCGTAAAATTCTGATGACAGATTGTGCCGATGCCCAAGGGCTTATCGCTAAAATCACCAGTGTGTGCTTTAACCATCAACTTAACATTATTAAAAACAGTGAGTTTGTGGATAATGCGCAGGGACGATTTTTTATGCGCACTGAGCTCGAAGGCCATTTTCACAGCGAGCAATTATTGCAGGATCTGCGTCAAGTATTACCCGCTCAAAATCATATGACTTTAGTGAGTGCGGGCAAGAAACGCATCGTTATATTAGTCACTAAAGAGGCCCATTGCCTCGGCGATCTGTTAATGAAGGCCTATTACGGTGGCTTGAACGTTGAAATTGCCGCCGTGGTGGGCAACCATGATGTACTTAGAGAACTTGTTGAAAAATTTGATATTCCTTTTCATCTTGTCAGTCACGAAGGGCTCGACAGAATTCAGCATGAGCAGGCGTTATTGGTTGCTGTGTCGCAATACTCGCCAGACTATTTAGTGCTCGCCAAATATATGCGAGTGTTAACGCCCGATTTTGTGGCCGAATATCCTAACCGCATCCTCAATATCCATCATTCTTTCCTGCCTGCATTTATTGGTGCTGCGCCCTATCGTCAGGCGTGGGAGCGAGGAGTCAAAATCATCGGTGCGACGGCGCATTTTGTGAATAACTGCCTCGATGAAGGACCGATTATCAAGCAGGATGTGATCCCAGTTGACCACAGCTACAGCGCATTAGAAATGGCAAAAGCAGGTAGAGACGTTGAAAAAAGTGTTCTCAGCAAGGCGTTGCAGTTAGTGTTAAATGAGCAAGTGGTGGTTTACGGCAATAAAACCATCGTTTTCTAATGCTGTTAATCAGTGTGGACGCTCAGTTTGAGTTTACCCATAGGCTTTGACTGAGCCTGTTAATTTTTTAGCCTGCAAAAAACGTTTACTTTGCTAGTATTATGTTTATTAAGGAGTTATGGATTCATTTCAAGCGATTCTTAGCCAATACGACAGTTTAAGGATTTGTCATGGAAGGGGTGTTGGATGCCAAAAATTCACAGTCTGATTGTCGGAATAAAAGATTTACCTGAAAATTTAGCGTTGTCGTGGGCTCATTTGGATGAGCAATTTTGTGTTAAACAGATGAGCCAGGCTTTTTATCAGCGGTGTCAGCGGTCTGCCGCTCAAATTATTAATCAACCGATAGGTCATATCTTTACTGGTTTTAACGAGCAATTACGCGAACAGATTGTTTGCCGTCAAAGCCCACACATTGGATTTCAACTGCATGATCAGGAGGGCAACAGTATCCATTTCTCCCTCTACAGAGAGTGTGATGGATGGTATTTACTGTTGTCAGATATCAATTTCACCGATCCGCAGTTTAATGAGTTACACCCCGATTATCGCCGTATTATCCAAGCTAGCGATTCATGGCTGCAACATATTGAGGATGTTATAAAATCTCCCCAAGAGGATATTTTTAAGGTTGCAGTCGCTAAGGCGATGGCGCTTACAGGTAGTCGTTATGGTTTTATTTTATTGCATCATGAGAAATCCGATTCTCTGACCTTAGTGGCGCGCTCTGCTTATCCGAACGGTATTTGTGCGGAGGGTGGATTGCCTGAAGAAAACACTAAAATCGCCTCTTCAGACTGTCGGCTGTGGTTAGAGTGCGTAAAAAACTATCGGCCGATCATTCATAATTTAAGCGATAATGTTGGCCATATTATTAATGCAACAATGGATAACTTATTATTAAAAGAAGCTTATTTGGCTGTGCCGATCTTATTTCGCTCGCGTATTATGGGCTTAGTCTGTGTGCTCCATCGTAGTGAGCCATACAGCCACAGTGACGCACGGTCCCTTCTGACGTTTGCCAATATTTTATGGCATTCCATTGAGCTACCAAGATCATTAAGGGCGGTATCTCGCCAATCAAAAATTATAAAAGCTCAAAAAGAGCAGTTATCCCAATCGTTAACTCAACTGATCAGTGCTATTTCAGAAGCACTTGAACTTAAAGATGCATATACCGCAGGACATCAAAAGTCCGTCGCTCAACTCAGTTATTTAATTGGTGAAAAGTTAGGACTATCGCCACATCGATTAGAGGGATTAAAAATAGGTGCGCTTGTGCATGACATTGGTAAGTTAGCCATTCCGTCGCAGATCTTAACTAAGCCAGCCAAACTCTCTAAGGAGGAGTTTGCGCTGATCCAAACCCATCCTCAACATGGTGCCGAAATTGTCGAAGACGTCGAGTTTCCTTGGCCGATAAGAGAGATGATCCTTCAGCACCATGAGCGTCTTGATGGCTCTGGCTATCCTGCGGGATTAACGGATAACGAAATTTTATACGAGGCTAAAATTATTGCGGTAGCGGACGTGGCGGATTCTATTTTATCCCATAGACCCTATCGTCCCTCTTTGGGCCTTAAAAAAATGACGGAAGTGTTACGTGATGGAAAGGGGACTTTGTATGATCCTGAAATTGTTGAAACGTGTTTGACGATCTTAGTCAATCAGGAGATTAGTATTAGTGATCACATCGGGAGTGTGGTGCTTGAACCTATAATTGAGATTTCTGCAGAGCAGGGTTTACTGGATATCAAAGCTGTTATGCTCAAGTCCAATATCAAGGTTGCTATTGTGTTGGATGATAGCCAAAAAATGATTGGGTTAGTGAGCCAAGCAATTCTTGAGCATTGGATTAGTCCCAAAATGGCGGACATCATTGAATACGATGGGATACTTTTGCATAAAAAAGCCCATCACATCATGCAAAGCAATATCGCAACCATTAATGAGGCTGCTACCCTTGAGGATGCGCGGATCCAGCTGAATCAATCAGATAATGAGTTTTTGATTGTGTTGAATAAACAGCAACGGCCGATAGGATTAATTGGTTGGCGGGCGATTGCGATGGCGAGAAGTACTATCAATGAGTATGCCCATTTAATCTAAAATCACTCCCCAATACCAACAAGGACTTTTGGGGGAGTGCTAGGGCGTATTGATGTTTCTAGATTAACTTTTGTTCGTTCTGGCAAGCTCATTCTCGCGAAACAAGCAATGATGTGTCGTTATTCTACTCAAATGACGAGCGACTCTTATGGCAGAAAGTAAGAGCAATGGCATACCAGACGAACCCTTCGGGCAGCATTTGGATTACTGTTTCTGCTGGGTTATTGTCCGTTTATGTAGAATAACTACATTGTACGGACGTTTGCCTTGCATAAACGTCAGCCAAATTGCTGCCTAAAACCTGAAACGTCAACACGCCCTAGTCATTAATCGACGATACGTAACAGTTCGTTGATACCAACTTTGCTACGGGTTTTCGCATCCACTTTTTTCACGATAATCGCAGCATAGAGGCTGTATTTACCGCAAGCTGAGGGCAGGTTACCTGATACGACTACAGAGCCTGCTGGCACGCGGCCATAATGGACTTCACCGGTTTCACGGTCATAGATTCGGGTACTTTGGCCGATATATACGCCCATGGAAATCACTGAGCCTTCTTCAACCACGACGCCTTCAACAATCTCAGAGCGCGCACCGATAAAGCAGTTATCTTCGATAATAGTTGGGCCTGCTTGCAGTGGCTCCAGTACGCCACCAATGCCTACACCACCCGATAAATGCACGTTTTTACCAATTTGCGCGCATGAGCCTACAGTCGCCCAAGTGTCGACCATGGTTCCTTCGTCAACATAAGCGCCTAAATTAACGTAAGATGGCATTAATACGGTGTTTTTACCGATGAACGAGCCTTTACGAACAGTGGCTGAAGGCACCACGCGGATGGCTTCGGCTTTAAAGCGAGCTTCATCGTACTCGGCGAACTTTAACGGCACTTTGTCGAAATATTTGGTTTCGGCACCATCAATAACGGCGTTATCAAAAATACGGAATGACAGTAATACCGCCTTTTTCAACCATTGATGAACATGCCATTGGCCGTCGATTTTTTCAGCAACGCGCAGTTCACCCTTGTCGAGCATATTGATGACATGTTGCACATCGCTACGCACGCTAGCGTCAACAGTGCTTGGTGTGATGTCGGCACGCGCTTCAAAAGCGGCCTCAATACGTTGGCGTAAAGCCTCCATTTACTTCTCCCGTTGTGGTTAATTGGTTGACTCTGTGTTGATGGCGCTCAGTGCGCTAATCAAGGCTTCCTTGAGCGTATGCTCTTGGGTTTCATTGAGTTGCAAGCCATCATTGGTTTGCAAAATAAAAAAGTCTTCCGCTCGCTCGCCGATGGTGGTGATTTTGGCGGAGAGCAAAGTCGTGTTGCAACGATAAAAAATATCGCCCACTTTAGCTAATAATCCCGGTGTATCCAAGGCGATAAGCTCCATCATACTTGTACCATGACGGTTACTCTCAAGGAAACTCACTTGGGTGGGAACATTAAAAGGTTTCATCTTGCGCGACAGTTTTCTAAAGCGTGGCAGTTTAGGGTTATCACTGGCGAGCGCTTTTTCAAGGGCTTTACGGATACTTTGTATGCGCGAGAGTTGGCTGACGGGCTCGCCGTCTTGCTCGAGGATAACAAAGGTGTCTAGCGCGTAATTATCTTTTGATGTCATGATGTTAGCATCATGAACGTTAATGTTTTTATTGTCTAGCACCGCCATCACAGTAGCAAATAACTTAGGTCTGTCTTGGCAATAGACAAATAGCTCTGTGCCGCCGCGGGTCGTGTGTTTTGAAACCAGCACTAAGGGTTCATCTACCTGCTTATGCTTGAGGATGGCTTCAGCATGCCAAGCTACCTGATTGGGCTGGTGGCGCAAAAAGTAGTCGGCCTTAAAGCGTTGCCAAAGGGTATCTAAATCTTTTTCTTTAATGCCGCGCCGCAGTAATTCTTTTTTGGCCTTGGCTTGGTATTCGCGCACCCTAGCCCGAATATCGACGGGCTTTTCTTTGCCGCGCGCGAGCACCCTTTGGGTGGAAAAATATAAGTCGCGCAGTAGTGAGCCTTTCCAGTTATTCCAAGTCTTTTCGTTGGTGGCGCAGATATCGGCCACGGTTAAACAGTACAAATAACTTAAATGCACCGCATCGCGCACTTTGCTGGCAAAGTCCGCGACCACATCGGGATCGGAAATATCACGGCGCTGGGCTGTCACCGACATCACTAAGTGATTCTCAACCAGCCAAGCGACTAAGCGGCCATCGTGGTCGTTCAAGCCATGAAGTTTACAGAAGGCGAGGGCATCGCTTGAGCCAAGCTTGCTGTGATCGCCGCCGCGGCCCTTGGCGATATCATGGAAAATGGCGCCGAGCACTAACAAACCTTTTTTCGGCAACTGGTTTATCAGCACTGAGCCTAAAGGAAACTCTTCTTTTTGTTCTGGCTGCGAGAAGCGTTCGATATTGAGCAGCAATCTGTGGGTGTGTTCATCCACCGTATAGGCGTGGAACAGGTCAAACTGCATTTGGCCTTCAATATTACGCCAAGCAGGTAAATAGGCTGAGAGCACCCCGTGCTTATGCATAAGTGATAACGCTGCAATACCGCGTGGATGCTTTAATATCTCCATAAAGGCTTGGCGGCACAGTGGATTTTCTTGCAAGGGTTGCTGCTGCGCCCGGCGTGCACGCCTTAGTGAGCGCAGTGTTGGCGCATAAATGCCTTTAATATTGGAGTTTTTGGCAATATGCACAAACAAACGCACAATTTCTTCGCCGCTATCGAATAGATCGTCGCTTAATGCTTCGATAAAGGCGCCACGGCGCTGATAGTTATCATCAATGGCTTGGATTTCTAAAGCTTTCGTTTGACCAAGAGTTGCCCGCTTAAACAGTTGCAGCAGCATTTCGTTGAGTTCCATCACGCGGCGTACCGTGCGATAGTAACGTTTCATCATTTGCTCAACGGCAAGTTGGGTGGCGTCTTCGTACCCCATCAACTCGGCTACTTGACGCTGTACGTCAAACAGCAGGCGGTTTTCATCACGGCCTACAGCCATGTGCAGGGCAAAACGCAGCTTCCATAAAAAATGCTGACACTCGAGCAGCTCTTCTAATTCGGCGGGTTCTAAAAACTCATATTCAACCAGTTCTTCTAGGCGCGAGGCGCCAAAGTGGCGCATGGCGACCCAGGCGATGGTTTGAATATCCCGAAGGCCGCCCGGACAACTTTTTATATTGGGTTCAAGATCAAAGGCACTCGCCTTGGCATGGCGAGCATTTTGCTCATCCCGTTTGGCGATAAAGAAGTTGCTCGAAGTCCAAAAATCGCTTTGACGAATGGCATCATAGAGCTGGTCAAATAAGGTTTCAGGCCCTGTGAGCAAGCGCGCCTCAAGCAAGTTGGTGGCAATGGTAATGTCGTCTCGACCAAGGCGCAACGTATCATCGAGGGTACGGACGCTATGACCAATCTCGAGATTTGCGTCCCATAAAAAGGCGATAAATTCGCTTAGCGTGGTTTCAGCGGCTTTTGATAATTCACCTTCGAAGAGAAATAACAGGTCGACATCCGAGTGAGGATGCAGCTCTCCTCGGCCGTAACCGCCAACGGCAATCAGGGCGATAGGGTATTGGTCTAGGCCATGCTGTTGCCAGGCCTGTTTAACGAGGGAATCAACAAACTGACAGCGCTGAGTGACTAGCTCTTCAATCGGGGTTTTGGCTTTGAATCTTGCTAAAAGCGTTTGATTCTGTTCGATTAATGATTGTTTTGCTAGCAGCGCTGTATTCATCGAGTCCCTTGTTTGGATGCGTTAAGATATTTGCTATCCACCAAGGTCATATTATGGCTTGGTGGATAGTTTAACGATTGTTATTAGTGATTAATGATCCGCGGGAAATCTTCCTCATCGCGCAGCGTCAGGACTTCAACACCGTTTGGGGTCACTAATAACGTGTGTTCCCACTGGGCTGAGTTTTTACCATCGGAGGTCGTTACCGTCCAGTTATCGTCACGATCTAGTACTGTGGTGTGACGACCGGCGTTGATCATCGGCTCAATAGTAAAACACATGCCTGGGCGTAAAATGGTGTTGTCGCCATTACGGTAGTGCATCACTTGGGGTTCTTCATGGAAACCCGCGCCAATACCGTGGCCACAATAATCTTGCACGATGGAATATTTCTCAAGGCCTGTTTTGCTGGCTTTGATGAATTTTTCAATAGTATTGCCGATTTCGCCCAGTTTTAACCCTGGACGAACCTTACGAATGGCAAGATATAAACTCTCTTGGGCGATGCGGCACAGACGCTTGTCCTTAGGACTCACTTCACCAATTAAGAACATTTTAGAGGTATCGCCGTGGTAACCATCTTTAATAACAGTGATATCGATGTTGAGAATATCGCCATCCTTTAAAACGCGATCGCTCGGAATTCCGTGGCAAATCACGTTGTTTAACGAAGTACAGATAGATTTTGGAAAACCATGGTAGTTGAGCGGAGCTGAAATCGCGCCTTGCTCTTCGGTATATTTTGCGCAGATATCGTTCAATTCATTAGTGCTGACCCCCACCTTAACATAAGGCGCGATCATTTCTAACACCTGTGCCGCAAGCTTACCCGCTGCGCGCATTTTCTCGATTTCTTCTGCTGTCTTAATGACTATACTCATTGTGTTTTCTCTTGTGTCTTCGATGTCTATTGGCGCCATCAACCCGATGCAAAAATTTGTGCTTTAGGGCTATTTATGGTATAAAGCGCGCCGTTATGTTTAAGTCTTGATGAATTACCCAAGCTCAGCTTTAAACTGCTTTTGGGCGATAGCAAAACTAAAGATGGCGGCCATTATACATGGCAATTTATCTAAATACTAAATCACACACGTGTCGACACATTCTTCGGGGTGCCCTCAGCTGTTAACTGCGGGGTCGAAGACATGGGATACGTGGAGGTCTAACCCCCTAAATTTTAAGGTAATAGAAATGACTACAGTTTCAATGCGCGATATGCTCCAGGCCGGTGTCCACTTCGGTCACCAAACCCGTTACTGGAACCCAAAAATGAAGCCATTCATTTTCGGTGCTCGCAACGGCGTTCACATCATCAACCTTGAGCATACAGTGCCAATGTTCAATGAAGCACTGGCTTTCATCAGCAACGTTGCTTCAAAGAAAGGTAAAGTATTATTCGTTGGTACTAAACGTGCTGCTGGCGAAGCGATCAAAGAAGCTGCAATTTCTTGTGATCAGTACTATGTTGATCACCGTTGGTTAGGCGGTATGCTGACTAACTGGAAAACCGTTCGTCAGTCAATCAAACGTCTGAAAGAACTGGAAAGCCAATCAGTAGACGGTACTTTCGACAAGCTGACCAAAAAAGAAGCGCTGATGCGTACTCGTGAGCTTGAAAAGCTGGAAAAATCTTTAGGCGGTATTAAAAACATGGGCGGCCTGCCAGACGTATTATTCGTTATCGGCGCTGACCACGAGCATATCGCTATTAAAGAAGCTAACAACCTGGGTATCCCTGTTGTTGCAGTTGTTGATACTAACTCTGCGCCAGATGGTGTTAACTACATCGTTCCTGGTAACGACGACGCGATGCGTGCTATTCGCCTGTACACTACTTCTGTTGCTGCAGCAGCTAATGCTGGCCGTGGTCAAGATTTAGCTGTTCAAGCTGAGCAAGACGGTTTCGTAGAAGCCGAATAATAATAAGGCGGGATGAGTTTCATCACCCTTATTAACCAAGATTTTGATTGGTTAACAGGGGCCATTCGGCCCCTGTTTTATATCTGCAAATTAGTCGAATTTTTAGAGAGGATTTAACAATGGCAATTTCTGCTGCCCAAGTTAAAGAACTGCGCGAGCGTACTGGCGCAGGCATGATGGATTGTAAAAAAGCGTTAGAAGAAACCAACGGCGACATGGAGTTAGCAATTGACAACATGCGTAAGTCTGGTGCTGCTAAAGCTGCTAAGAAAGCAGGTAACATTGCTGCTGACGGTACTATCCTGATCAAAAACGGTGAAGGTTTCGCAGTACTGTTAGAAGTAAACTGCCAAACTGACTTCGTTGCTAAAGATGCGAACTTCTTAGGTTTTGCTAACGCTGTTTTAGACGTTGCTGCAGCGTCTAAAGTGACTTTAGAAGACTTAAAAGCCCAATTCGAAGAAGCACGTGTTGCTCTGGTTGCTAAAATCGGTGAAAACATCAACGTTCGTCGCGTTGAGTACATCGACGGCACTCAATTAGCTTCTTACCGTCACGGTGAGCGTATTGGTGTAGTTGTAACGGGTGAAGCGGACGAGGAAACTCTGAAGCACCTAGCTATGCACGTTGCTGCTTCTAAGCCAGAATACGTTAACCCAGAAGACGTTCCAGCTGACGTAGTTGCTCGCGAACAAGCTCTGCAAATCGAAATCTCTATGAATGAAGGCAAACCTGCTGACATCGCAGAGAAAATGGTTGTTGGTCGTATGAAGAAGTTCACAGGTGAGATTTCTCTGACTGGTCAAGCTTACATCATGGAACCAAAGAAAACTGTTGGCGAATTCTTGAAAGAGAAAGGCGCTAAAGTCACTAACTTCATCCGTTTAGAAGTTGGTGAAGGTATTGAGAAGAAAGAAGAAGATTTCGCAGCTGAAGTTGCTGCTCAAATCGCTGCTTCTAAAAAGGCTTAATCGCCAACGCTAAATACCCCCAAGACCGCAGCAATGGCTGCGGTCTTGTTATGACCAGGATATAAAAATTATGAGCACCAATCCAAAACCTGCATTTAGACGCATTCTTCTAAAATTAAGTGGCGAGGCACTGATGGGCGACGAAGGCTTCGGCATCGACCCTAAAGTGTTAGATCGCATGGCTCAAGAAGTGAAAGAGCTGGTAGAGTTAGGCATTCAGGTGGGGGTGGTCATTGGTGGTGGTAATCTATTTCGCGGTGAAGGCTTAGCAAAAGCGGGCATGAATCGTGTGGTGGGCGATCACATGGGTATGCTGGCAACGGTTATGAACGGCTTGGCCATGCGTGATGCCCTGCACCGTGCCTATGTTAATGCTCGTCTGATGTCGGCTATCCCATTAAAAGGGGTGTGCGATGACTACAATTGGGCTGAGGCGATCAGCTTATTAAAATCAGGTCGTGTGGTGATTTTTGCTGCAGGTACTGGTAACCCATTCTGCACTACCGATTCTGCTGCTTGCTTACGCGGCATTGAAATCGAAGCAGAAGTCGTGCTAAAAGGCACTAAAGTTGACGGCGTTTATTCTGACGACCCGATGAAAAATCCAGAAGCAGTGAAGTACGATGAATTAACATACACTGAAGTGCTGGATAAAGAATTAAAAGTAATGGACTTAGCAGCCTTTACGATGGCGCGTGATCATGACATGCCAATCCTAGTATTCAACATGAACAAGCCTGGTGCCCTGCGCCGCGTGGTCATGGGTGAAGAAGAAGGCACAATGATCAAAGCGAAATAAGTTATTCAATGACCAAGAAGGACATTTAACGTGATTGCAGATATTAAAAAAGATGCTCAAGAGCGCATGGGTAAATGCGTTGACGCGACTAAAAATCAAATGGCTAAAGTACGTACTGGTCGTGCACACCCAAGCTTACTGGACTCAATCCAAGTATCTTACTACGGTACTATGACACCGCTTAACCAAGTGGCAAACGTGGGCGTTGAAGATGCGCGTACTTTGTCAGTAACCGTATTTGACCGCAGCGCAATCCAAGCGGTTGAGAAAGCCATCATGAGCTCTGATTTAGGTTTAAACCCTATGTCAGCGGGTGCGACCTTACGTATTCCATTACCTGCGCTGACTGAAGAGCGTCGTAAAGATTTTATCAAAGTAGTACGTGCTGAAGCCGAAGGTGGCCGTGTGGCGATTCGTAACGTACGTCGCGATGCGATTTCTGATGTGAAGAAACTCGAAAAAGCCAAAGAATGTACTGAAGATGATGTCCGTCGCTTTGAAGATGAAGTACAAAAGTTCACCGATGCTCATATCAAGAAGGTCGATGAGATTTTAGCGGCCAAAGAAATTGAGTTGATGGAAGTCTAATCTCAGGCGCTATAAGCTAGAGTTGCTACGCCGTGTAGGGGTATACTACACGGCGTTTGTCTATTTTAAAGGGTTGTATTAGATGTCATCCACAGTGGAATTTGATCCGCAATCTAGGCCGACTGAGGCGGATGTTTGTGCTCAGACAGGCTTACCGGAGGTATTACCCGAACTCGTTAAACAGTCATTACCTAAGCATGTCGCGATTATTATGGATGGTAATGGACGTTGGGCCCAAACCCAGGGCAAACCACGAGTGATGGGGCATAAGGCCGGGGTTAAAGCGGTGAGACGTGCGGTGAGCGCGGCCAGTCAGTTAGGGATACAATCGCTAACGCTATTTGCGTTTTCCAGCGAAAATTGGCGTAGACCCGATAAAGAAGTCAGCTTGTTGATGGAACTGTTTTTTACCGTGCTACAGCGGGAAATTAAGTTACTCGATAAGAACCAAGTCAAATTGAATATCATTGGCGATATCAGCCGTTTTTCTGCGCGTTTACAAAAGCAAATTCGTGCCGCAGAAGAAAAAACTGCAGGCAACAGCGGATTGATATTGAATGTGGCGGCCAATTACGGTGGTCGTTGGGACATACTGCAAGCTGCGCAAAAGTTAGCTGAAAAGGTTGAAACTGGTGAAATGACCAGCAGTCAGTTCACTGAAGAAGCCTTGAGTGAACATTTGTGCATGCAAAATCAGAGTGAAGTTGATTTAATGATCCGTACGGGTGGGGATTACCGGATCAGCAATTTTGTACTCTGGCAGGCAGCCTATGCTGAGTTGGTGTTTTTGGACACCCTTTGGCCTGATTTTGATGAGCAGGCTTTTCATGAAGCGATTGCTACCTTTGCCAGTCGCCAGCGCCGTTTTGGTTTGACCGGAAGTCAAATTGATGAGATGCGCGCATTGTAAAACGTCATGAGGGATTTTTTTTGCTAAAACAACGTATAATAACAGCAATTTGGTTGATTCCATTAGTTTTGGGAGCGATCTATTTACTCCCTGTCGAGTATTTTGCTTGGGCCTTGATTGCCGTGTTTCTGATTGCCGCGAAGGAGTGGGGCAGGATCATCGATAGTCAATGTAATGTCACGCAATGGAGTTTTACTTGCACCGTTGGCATTTTATTGATCGCCCTTAATTTAATTGTTCCCGCCGACACCATTTGGCTTCGGGGGCAAATTCACCCCATCTATTTTGCGGTGGTAACTATAGGTTCCCTTTGGTGGATGATGTCACTGCTGCTTGTGTTGACTTATCCCAAAAGCGCTAAGCTGTGGCAAAAAAATCCGATGCTAAAGTCCATGTTTGGACAATTGACTTTAGTGCCTTGTTTTGTCGCGCTCATTGCCCTTAAATCCATTAGCTCGCAAATATCGCCTTATTACGGTGCATCGTTGGTATTGCTGGTGATGCTGATTGTGTGGGCGGCCGATTCTGGCGCGTATTTTGTGGGGAAAGCCGTCGGCAAGACTAAGTTAATGCCTGCGGTGAGCCCAGCTAAAACCCTTGAAGGTTTGCTCGGTGGTTTAGTCACTACACTAATTGTTGTTGCTGGCGTTATGGTTATTTCTCCAGAGCAAGAGTTGGGCTTGGTCGTGGCGGTAACACTTTTTGTGGCTTTAATTTCTGCCCTTGGGGATTTATCAGAAAGTATGTTTAAGCGCGCCGCGTGCATTAAAGATTCGGGCACGATTTTGCCTGGACATGGCGGCGTACTCGATCGCATCGACAGCCTTACTGCAGCCTTGCCGGTGTTTACCCTAATCTACATTGCATTTTGGATGTGACGCTATGCAAAATATGGTGATTTTGGGTGCGACAGGCTCGATTGGTGCCAGCACCTTAAGTGTGATTTCGGCTAATCCTACAGCCTATCGAGTGTATGCTTTAGTGGCGAATGCGAGCGTTGATAAGATGCTGGCCTTGTGTTTGGCTCATCGCCCTCAGGTTGCCCATATGGTTGACCACAAAGCCGCTTTAGCACTCAAGGCGCAATTACCTGCAGCACTGAATATCCAAGTCACCAGTGGTGAGGATGAGCTTATTGCCTTAGTCACCGCACCAGCGGTTGATACTGTGATGGCGGCAATTGTTGGTGCAGCGGGGTTAGTGCCCACACTGGCGGCGGTGAAGGCAGGTAAGCGGGTATTGCTCGCCAATAAAGAGGCGTTGGTGATGTCCGGCGAGCTGTTTATTGAGGCCACCAAAGCCTCGGGCGCCACCTTGCTGCCGGTCGACAGTGAACACAATGCGATTTTCCAATGCTTGCCTGAAGAAGTGCAGAGCAATTTAGGGCGCTGTGACTTAGCGGCCTCAGGTATTTCCCATATTTTACTGACTGGCTCTGGCGGTCCATTTTTAACTACTGAGCTATCAAATCTTGCGGCAATGACGCCTGCGCAGGCCTGTAAACATCCAAACTGGTCAATGGGACCGAAGATTTCAGTCGACTCCGCCACTATGATGAATAAAGGTTTAGAGTTTATTGAAGCCCGTTGGTTGTTCAACACCCAGAAAGACCAGTTGAAAGTGGTTATTCATCCGCAGAGTGTTATTCACTCGATGGTACAATACCGCGATGGTAGTGTGATTGCGCAGATGGGCAACCCAGACATGCGAACCCCTATCGCCCATTGTTTGTCCTATCCGCAAAGAATTCGCTCCGGTGTTGAACCTTTAGATTTTTTCAAAGTCGGACAGTTAAGCTTTTGTGAGCCAGACTTTAATCGCTTCCCTTGTTTAGCGTTAGCAATAGAGGCTTGCTCCCAAGGTCAAGAGGCGACAACGGTACTTAATGCGGCCAATGAAATCGCCGTGGAGGCGTTTTTACAAGGGCAGATTGGTTTTACCCATATCGCCAAGGTGAATGAAGCCTGTTTATCCTCTGTGCCAAAACGGGCGATGCCCAGCATCGATGATATTATCGCCCTCGATGCACAAGCGCGGATTTATGCCCGCGAACAGTTAGCAAAATTTGCTTAATCCCTCACTCGGTGAGGCTTAAGTGGATTTGACGATGACATAAGGAGTGGAATGTTAGATTTTTTGTGGAACTTAGGTTCGTTTATCGTAGCGCTTGGGCTGTTGATCACTGCCCACGAATACGGCCATTTCTATGTTGCACGCCGCTGTGGTGTGAAGGTTGAACGTTTTTCGATTGGTTTTGGTAAAGCTATTTGGCGCAAAGTCGGTAAAGATGGCACTGAATATGTCGTTGCCATGATCCCGCTGGGTGGCTATGTCAAAATGCTCGATGAGCGTGTTGAAGACGTACCCGATGAGTTAAAGGAGCAAGCCTTTAACCGTAAAAGTGTCTGGCAACGGATTGCTATTGTTGCGGCTGGCCCCATTGCGAACTTTATTTTTGCGATTATCGCATTGTATTTTATGTATTTAATTGGCGTGCCATCGCTAAAACCCGTCATTACCTCAACTATACCTGGCACTGCTGCGGCGCAAATTCAAGTGAATGAGCCAATGCAAGTGACGGCGATTTCTGGTCAATCAGTACGAAATTGGGAAGAAGTCAATTTAGCGCTTGTTGGCCATATTGGTGATGACAGTATAACCGTCTCCCTTGCGCCGCTAAATGGCTTACAGGGTTTAGACACTGATACTCGCACCTATACGTTAGATACCCGTCAATGGCGTTTCGACCCTGAGAAAGAGTCGCCGATCACGGCGCTGGGGTTGGGAGTGTACCGCCCTGCGATTGAGCCACAAATTGCGCTCATCAGCGAAGGCAGTGCGGCGGCTAAGAGTGAACTGAAAGTCGGTGATACCTTGGTTGCCATCAATGGGCAAAATTACACCGATTGGCAAGCTTTTGTTGACATTATTCAACATTCTGCCAATGTGCCAGTGGCGTTAACGGTGCGCCGTAATGGCGAGCAGTTTGCCATCTCAGTGACACCTGCGAGTGTTAAAAATAGTGATGGTAAAGATGTAGGTGTGCTTGGTGTAAGCCCTACTCAGGCACAATGGCCTGAGAATATGCGTCTGCAACTCGAATATGGCCCAATCGATTCTTTTGCTATCGCAGCCGATAAAACATGGCAACTTGTTGCTGTGAGCTTTAAGATGATTGGCAAATTATTTACTGGCGATGTGTCAGTGAAAAACTTAAGTGGACCTATCTCAATCGCACAAGGTGCGGGCAATAGTGCAAACTATGGCTTGGTTTACTTTCTCGGTTTCCTCGCGCTTATCAGTGTCAATTTAGGCATCATTAACCTGTTGCCATTGCCTGTGCTCGATGGGGGACATCTGCTGTATTACTTCGTTGAAGTCATTACAGGTAAGCCTGTGTCTGAAAAGGTACAGGAAATAGGATTCAGATTTGGGGCAGCATTACTGCTGATGTTGATGAGCATTGCGCTCTTCAACGATTTTGCCCGACTCTGAGCAAGGACAGACTAATAATTAGAAGTGCTCTATGAGATTGAATAAACTTTTTGCCTCGATGTTATTCGTCGGTGCGTCGTTTTCAGGGACTGTGTTGGCGAATACTTTCCAACCCTTTGAAGTGACCGACATCCAAGTTGAAGGTTTGCAGCGAGTCGCACTGGGTGCTGCCTTGTTAAGCTTACCTGTGAAAGTGGGTGACACTGTAGATCAGTTAAAACTTCAGCAAGCCATTAAAAGCCTGTATGCATCGACTAACTTTGAAAATATCTCAGTCAGTCATGAAGGCGGCGTGCTTATTGTCAAAGTGACAGAGCGGCCAACCATCAGTGCCGTGACCTTTGAAGGCAACAAAGACATTAAAGATGAGCAGTTACAGGAAAGTCTGGACGGCTCTGGCGTTAAAGTCGGCGAATCCTTAGACCGTACTATGCTGACGGGCATTGAAAAAGGCCTGCAGGATTTCTATTACGGCGTGGGTAAGTATGGTGCTAAAGTCGAAGCGCAAGTCATTAACTTGCCTCGTAACCGCGTCGAATTAAAATTCAAATTTACCGAAGGCTTAGCGGCTGAAATTCGCCAAATTAACGTGGTCGGTAATCATGAGTTCACCGATGCTGAGCTTATCGGCATGTTAGAACTGAAAGATTATGTGGCATGGTGGGATCTGTTTGGTGAGCGCCGCTATCAGAAGCAAAAGCTGCAAGCTGACCTTGAAACGATTAAAACCTATTACCACAATAAGGGTTATATCCGCTTTGAAGTCACCTCGACGCAAGTGGCGATGACCCCTGACCGTAAAGGTTTGTATATCACCATCAACGTCAATGAAGGTGAGAAGTACAAGGTAAAAGACGTTAACCTCACGGGCGATCTGATGGGCCGTGAAGAGTTAATGAAATCGATTCTGCCAATTAAGGCGGGCGATATGTACAACGGTGGTGATGTAACGTTCGCCGAAGAAATGTACAGTAAGTACCTAGGCCGCTTTGGTTACGCTTATCCTGAGGTGAAAACCTACCCAGAAATTGATGATAAAACGAAGGAAGTGACCTTAAACATCAATATCAAACCCGGCAAGCGTGTGTATGTTCGCTCCATCAACTTTACCGGTAACACAGTCACTCAAGACGAAGTGATGCGCCGTGAACTGCGTCAGATGGAAGGTGCTTGGTTAAACTCTGCGCAAGTTGAGCAATCTAAAGCGCGTCTAAACCGTTTGGGCTTCTTTGAAACCGTTGATACTGAAACGATTCAAGTCCCCGGTACTGACGATTTAGTCGATGTGGCCGTTAAGGTGAAAGAACAGCCTTCCGGCTCATTCAACGCCGGCGTGGGTTACGGTACTGAATCAGGTCTAAGCTTGCAGTTTGGTGTGCAGCAAAATAACTTCCTCGGAACGGGTAACCAAGCGGGGGTGAGTTTAAGCACCAACAAGTACTCTAAAAACGTTAACTTATCTTACACCGATCCGTACTGGACCAAAGATGGTGTGAGCTTAGGTGGCAGCGTTTACTGGAACGAGTTTGATGCGAACGAAGCTAACCTTGAACGCTATAAAAACAGCTCCTATGGTGTGGCGTTAAACTCTGGCTTCCCGATTAACGAATACAACCGTATCAACGGCGGTATTGGCTATCGCCATAACACGATTTCGGAAATCTCCGCCTATGAGCAGGCGCTGCGTTTCTATAACATTTACCGTGACGATGATCCAAATGCTGACTTAAGTTTTGATAACTTTGAACTGAGTTTAGGCTGGTATCGCAGTACCTTAAACCGTGGCACCTTCCCAACGGACGGTTCGTCACAGCGTTTAAGCGGTAAAATGACAGTTCCTGGATCAGATCTGCAGTACTTTAAGACTGATTTCGATACCAACTACTATTTCCCCATCAACCGTAGTCAAAGTTTTGTGATCTTAGCTCGCGGTCGTTTAGGTTATGGTAACGGTTATGGTCAATATAATGATAATGACCAAATCCTGCCATTCTGGGAGAACTACTATTCAGGTGGAAGTAGTTCACTGCGTGGCTTTAAATCTAACTCGGTTGGTCCGCGCTCATTCTATCTTTTCCGTGGTAGTGAACCCTGCTCGCCTGATCCATCGGGCGATGGCTGTAGCTTACCGGGCGATCCAAACAAAATTCAGGTCAGTTCTGGTCGTTCAATCGGCGGTAACGCCATTGCAACCGCCAGTTTGGAGTTAATTGTTCCAACGCCATTCTTGGATGAGGCTTATACCAACTCTGTACGTACCAGTTTCTTCGTTGATGCCGGTAACGTATGGGATACTGAGTTCGATTTTGCTAAGTATCAAACGCTGCCAGCGGAAGAGTTTGATAAGTTGCAGGACTACAGTGATCCTGGCCGTATCAGAGCCTCTTGGGGTTTAAGCTTACAGTGGCTATCACCTATGGGGCCAATGGTATTCAGCTTGGCATGGCCGATTAAAGAATACGAAGGCGATCAAACAGAGATCTTCTCGTTCAATATTGGCAAAACTTTTTAAAAGGCATACACTCGGCAGGTTTTGCTGAATATAACAAAGGTAACAAGGAGTCTATTTTGAACAAGATGGTAAACCGTGCCCTGGTGACGTTAGCTTTATTAGGTGCACCTTTAGCGGCGCAAGCAGAAAATATTGCTGTAGTTGATATGGGCGCTGTGTTTGAACAGTTACCTCAACGTGAGCAAATCATGCAATCTCTGAAGTCAGAGTTTGGTGATCGCATGTCTGAGGTTCAGAAAATGCAAGAAGAAATGCGCTCTCTTATGGAGAAGCAGCAACGTGATGGCGCGTTAATGAATGACACGCAAAAAACTGAGCTGGTCCGTAAAATGGAAGCGTTAAAATCTGAATATCAGTTGAAAGGTAAAGCGTTGGATGAAGACTTACGTCGTCGCCAAGGTGAAGAGCAAAACAAACTGTTAGTGAAGGTTCAAAAAGCCATTAACACTATCGCTGAAAAAGAAAAATACGATTTAGTTTTACAGCGTGGTGCCGTCATTTATGTTAAGCCAAACGCTGACATCAGTGGCAAAGTGGTTGAAGCCTTAAGCAAAGGCAAGTAATTAATGAAAAGTGTGACTTTAAAAGAGTTAAGCCTGTTATTAGATGGCGTTGTTCAGGGCGATGAAACCTTAGTGATCAACAGTGTTGCAACGCTTGAACATGCCACATCGGGACAAATCTCTTTTTTAGCCAACAGCAAATACCGTGCTCAGCTTGAATCAACTCAAGCGAGCGCGGTGTTATTGTCGGCTAAAGATGCGCAGGATTATCAAGGTACTGCGTTAGTTGTTAAAGATCCCTATGTGGGGTTTGCCCGTGTGGCACAGCTTTTAGATACCACACCTAAGGCGGCTATGGGTATCCATCCGTCGGCGCAAATCGACCCTTCTGCCCAACTGGGAGAAGGGGTTGCGATTGGTGCAAATGCGGTGATTGGGGCTAATGTTATTCTCGGTGAAAATGTGCAAATTGGCGCGGGCACTGTGATTGGACAAGACTCCATCATAGGTTCTAACACCCGTCTATGGGCCAATGTCACTCTGTATCATAATGTTCACTTAGGCCAAGATTGTATTATTCATTCTGGTGCCATTATTGGCTCTGATGGTTTTGGTTATGCCAATGAGCGTGGACAATGGATTAAGATCCCCCAAACTGGCGGGGTGCGTATTGGTGATAGAGTCGAAATTGGCGCCAATTCAACCATTGATCGCGGTGCATTGGGTCATACAGAGATCCACAATGGAGTGATCATTGACAACCAAGTGCAGGTTGCCCATAACGATATCATTGGGGAAAATACCGCCATCGCCGGCAGTACCACGATAGCGGGCAGTGTGACGATTGGTAAGCATTGTATTATTGGCGGTAACTGCGCGATTGCAGGCCATTTAACGATTGCTGATGGTGTGCATCTTTCTGGCGCGACCAACGTTACCGGCAATATGCGTGAGCCGGGTTTATATTCATCTGCGACAGTTGCGATGGATAATAACTTGTGGCGTAAAAACACAGTTCGGTTCCGTCAATTGGACGAACTGTTCCAGCGCGTGAAGGCGCTCGAAAAGAATTTAAATACACCAGAGTAATTGCTTTAGGCAATTTTGAGGAACTAGGTTCGTGTCTAATCAAATGAACACTATGGATATTACGGAGATCCTTAAGTATCTTCCCCATAGATATCCATTCCTATTAATCGATCGCGTACTGGATTTCACCCCAGGTGAGAGTCTCCATGCGATTAAAAACGTGACGATTAATGAGCCCTTCTTCCAAGGGCATTTCCCGATCCAGCCTGTGATGCCTGGCGTGCTGATTTTAGAAGCCATGGCACAGGCAACTGGTTTACTTGCTTTTAAGACCATGAGCGACGATGTGCCACCTCCTGGTGTGTTGTATTATTTTGCGGGTATCGATAATGCGCGTTTTAGACGTGTGGTTGAACCTGGTGATCAAATCCATTTTGAAGTTAAAATGATTAAAGAGCGCCGCGGGATTGGCGTTTTCTATGGTGAGGCCAAAGTGGATGGTGAAGTGGTTTGTTCCGCTGAAATCATGTGTGCCCGCAGAGAGATTAATCAGTGATAGATACATTAGCGTTTGTGCATCCAGATGCAAAAATTGGTAAAAACGTCACCATAGGTCCATGGAGTTATGTGGGCGCGGGTGTCGAAATTGGCGACGATTGTTGGTTAAGCTCCCACGTGGTGGTGAAGGGGCCAACCGTGATAGGTAAAGGCAACCGTATTTTCCAATTCGCCTCAGTGGGTGAAGAATGCCAAGACAAAAAATACGCAGGTGAGCCAACACGCCTTATCATTGGCGATAACAACGTTATCCGTGAGCATGTCACCATTCACCGTGGTACGGTTCAAGACAATAGCGAAACCCGCATAGGTTCCAACAACCTGTTTATGAACTATGTGCATATTGCCCACGACTGTGTGGTGGGGAATAACGTGATTATGGCTAACAATGCGTCTATCGCAGGCCATGTGCATGTGGGTGACTGGGCGATTCTTGGCGGCATGACAGGCGTGCATCAATTTGTGCATATTGGTGCCCATGCTTTTACTGCCGGTTGCTCGTTATTGCTACAGGATGTGCCACCTTTTGTGATGGCTGCGGGTCAGCCCGCGATTCCTCGTGGCTTAAACAGCGAGGGCATGAAGCGCCGTGGTTTTTCTAAGGAAAGTCAATTAGCCGTGCGCCGCGCCTATAAAACCTTATATCGCAGCAGCCTGACCGTTGAAGAAGCGGTTGAGGCACTTGCCGAAGATGCGCAAAATGATGCGCAAGTTAAGTTGCTCGTTGAGTTTGTCAAATCTTCGGGTCGCGGCATTATTCGTTAGCGGCATTATGGGTTAAGAGTTACGACTCTACACTATGCCATTCATAGGCACTGCTCGTTAATTCTGCTTTAGAAAATGCCATGGCAGAGATTCGCTGCGGTGCCATTAACTTGTCAGATATGATTGGTTTATGAGCAAAAAATCTCAATTAGTGTTTGCAATGGTCGCCGGAGAACTCTCCGGCGATATTTTAGGTGCGGGGTTAATGGCCGCGCTGCAAAAAACACACCCCAATGCTCGTTTTGTCGGTATTGGTGGACCCCGAATGGAAGCCTTAGGCTTCGAATCCCTGTTTGCGATGGAAGAGTTAGCCGTGATGGGGATTGTTGAAGTGCTATCGCGCTTGCCGCGGTTACTTCATGTGCGATCATCCCTGATTAAGTCCATCACCGAACTTAAGCCCGATTGCTTTATCGGTATCGATGCACCGGATTTTAATATCGGATTAGAGCTCAAGCTAAAAGCGCAGGGTATAAAAACGGTACATTATGTTAGCCCTTCGGTATGGGCGTGGCGGCCTAAGCGTATTTTTAAAATCGCCAAGGCAACCAATATGGTGCTGTCGTTATTGCCCTTCGAGAAAGCCTTTTATGACAAGCATCAAGTGCCTTGTACCTTTGTAGGCCATACCTTGGCCGATGATATTCCGCTCGAAAGCGATAAGGCCAGCGCGCGTCAACTGCTTGAGTTGGATCCCGAGGTGGAATATTTAGCCATTTTACCGGGTTCGCGCGGTGGCGAGTTAAAGCAACTCGCCGAGCCGTTTGTTAAGGCGGCATTGCTTATTAAACAGCAATTTCCTGATATTCGCTTTGTGACGCCCTTAGTGAACCAAAAGCGCCGTGAGCAGTTTGAACAAGCCTTAAAAGATCACGCACCAGATCTGGAAATCCATATGGTAGAAGGTAAGTCACGTGAAGTGATGGCCGCCGCTGATGGTATTTTACTCGCATCGGGTACGGCGACCTTAGAAGCGATGTTAATCAAACGTCCGATGGTGGTGGCGTATCGCGTCAGTCCACTCACCTATAGTATTGCCAAGCGTATGATGCAGGTGAATCGTTTTTCCTTGCCGAATCTATTAGCAGGACGCGATGTGGTGCCGGAACTGATTCAACACGATTGCACGCCCGAGAAGATTGCTGCCGCAGTTGGTGTTGAACTTAACCGAGACTTTGCGCCGATTAAGGCCGAATTTGAGCGTTTACATCAAGTGCTGCGTTGTGATGCCAGCCAAAAAGCCGCAGAGGCGGTGTTAGCACTCGTCGATTTTAAGGAAGTGAATTAATGGCGGTATTTAAGACGCTGACTGACGCAGATATCGCCATGTTCTCAACCAGTTTGGTGGCCGGGGTGGATGAAGTTGGCCGCGGCCCCCTCGTTGGCGATGTGGTTACAGCAGCGGTGATCCTCGATCCTAATCGACCTATTTTGGGCTTAAATGACTCTAAAAAGCTCAGCGAGAAGCGCCGCGAGGCATTATTCGATGAGATTTGTGAAAAAGCCTTAAGCTTTCATGTGGGGCGGGCAAGTCCTGCGGAAATTGATGATCTGAATATCCTGCATGCCACAATGCTGGCGATGCAGCGCGCGGTGGCAGGGCTTGCGCGTGCGCCCGAGTTAGTTTTAGTCGATGGTAATCGCAGTCCAGCGTTTAACCATGCGGGACAAAGGCTTTCCAGCCATAGCATAGTCAAGGGTGATGGCCTGATTGCCAGCATTAGTGCGGCATCGATTATTGCTAAAGTGACCCGCGATCGGGAGATGGACGTCCTTGATGCAGCCTATCCTCAATATGGTTTTGCCAAGCATAAAGGCTATCCCACAAAGGCGCATTTTGAGGCCATCGCCGAGCATGGCGTGTTCGACCAGTACCGTAAAAGTTTCAAACCCGTCAAGGCATTACTGGAGCGTTAACACCAATTGCGTGTTTTCATTTCAGCTTGAGTGCAAAGTCACTAGCCCAAGGGCGGTGACTTTGTTAGTCTGCTTTTTAGTGATTGTTAACCTGCTATTCAAAGATAATTCTAACTATGTCCGATCCTCGTTTTGTGCATCTGCGTGTCCACAGTGACTTTTCTATGTCCGATGGTGTGGCTAAGGTCAAGCCGATCCTTGCTCAAGTTGAAGCGAAAGGAATGGCGGCGGTGGCTTTGACGGATCAAAACAACCTCTGTGGTTTAGTCAAGTTTTACGGCGGTTGCCACGGTGCGGGGATCAAACCGATTATTGGCGCGGACTTTTGGATGCAAGTGCCAGGCTTTGAGGATGAATTTTGTGCTGTCACCATTATCGCAATGGATAATGAAGGCTATCAAAACCTCACTCAAATCATCAGCCAAGCCTATTTACGTGGTCAAGTTCAAGGGCGTGTAGTGATTGACCAAGAGTGGTTGATCACTTACAACCCAGGCATTTTGCTACTGTCTGGCGGCAAAGAAGGGGACATAGGTAAAGCGCTGTTAAAAGGCAACAATACCCAAGTCGAGTCGTTATGCGAGTTTTATCAGCAGTATTTCGAAGGACGTTATTTCCTCGAATTATTGCGCACGGGGCGCCCCGATGAGGAACGTTACCTGCATATGGCGGTGGGATTAGCGCAGGAAAAGGGCATTCCGGTGGTAGCCACCAATCAGGTGGTGTTTTTAAAGCCTGAGGACTTTGAGGCCCATGAAATCCGGGTCGCTATTCATGATGGTTTTACGCTTGCTGATCCGCGCCGTCCTAAAAAGTACAGTGAACAGCAGTACCTTCGCAGTGAAGATGAAATGTGCGAGCTGTTTGCCGATATTCCCGCAGCCCTTGCCAATACCGTTGAAATTGCTAAACGCTGTAACGTCACCATTCGTTTAAACGAATACTTTTTACCCAATTTCCCTACCGGCGACATGTCGATTGAAGATTTTCTGGTTGATTGCTCGAAAAAGGGGCTTGAAGAACGTTTAGCATTTTTATTCCCCGATCCGGCTGTGCGCGCCGAGCGCCGCGGTGAATATGATGAGCGTCTCGATGTGGAGCTCAAGGTGATTAACCAGATGGGCTTTCCTGGTTACTTCTTGATCGTGATGGAGTTTATCCAGTGGGGCAAGGACAATGGTATTCCTGTCGGCCCGGGCCGTGGTTCGGGTGCAGGATCGCTTGTCGCCTACGCCCTTAAAATTACCGACTTAGACCCACTCGAATTCGACCTGCTGTTCGAACGTTTCTTGAACCCAGAGCGGGTGTCGATGCCCGATTTTGACGTCGACTTCTGTATGGACAGACGCGATGAGGTGATTGATCACGTGGCCGAACTCTACGGCCGTGAAGCGGTATCGCAAATTATCACCTTCGGAACGATGGCGGCAAAAGCGGTTATCCGTGACGTGGGCCGGGTGCTCGGTCATCCCTACGGCTTTGTGGATCGTATTTCAAAGCTTATCCCACCAGAGCCTGGGATGACACTGGCCAAAGCCTTTGAAGTGGAGCCTGCGCTGCAGGAATCCTACGATGCCGATGAGGATGTCAAAGATCTTATCGACATGTGTCGTAAACTTGAGGGCGTCACCCGAAACGCGGGTAAACACGCGGGGGGCGTGGTGATTGCACCCACCAAGATCACCGACTTTTCGCCGCTGTATTGTGATGCTGAAGGTAAAAACCCCGTCACTCAGTTTGATAAAAACGATGTGGAAACTGCAGGGTTAGTAAAATTCGACTTCTTAGGGTTAAGAACGCTCACCATTGTCGACTGGGCACTGGATATGATCAACAAGGTGGAGGTTAAAAATGGCCGTCCACCGGTGCGGATTGAGGCGATTCCCCTAGATGACCCTGCGTCGTTCCGCTTGCTACAACGTTATGAAACCACCGCGGTATTCCAGCTCGAATCCCGCGGCATGAAGGACTTGATTAAACGCCTGCAGCCTGACTGTTTCGAAGATATGATCGCTCTGGTGGCACTTTTCCGCCCAGGGCCGCTGCAATCGGGCATGGTGGATAACTTTATCGAGCGTAAGCATGGCCGTGAAGAGGTGTCTTACCCCGATTCCCAATACCAGCATGAATCCTTAAAGGAACTACTCTCGCCCACCTACGGCATTATTTTGTATCAAGAGCAGGTGATGCAGATTGCACAGGTGTTATCGGGTTATACCTTGGGCGGTGCTGACATGCTGCGCCGTGCTATGGGTAAGAAAAAACCTGAGGAGATGGCTAAGCAGCGGAGTATTTTTAAAGAGGGCGCGATTAAAAACGGTGTCGACGGTGAGCTGTCGATGAAAATCTTCGACCTCGTGGAAAAGTTCGCTGGTTACGGTTTTAACAAATCCCACTCCGCAGCCTATGCGTTAGTTTCCTATCAAACCCTGTGGTTGAAGACCCATTATCCTTCGCAATTTATGGCTGCGGTAATGTCGGCCGATATGGATAACACCGATAAAATTGTGACCTTAGTGGATGAGTGTGAGCGGATGGGACTCACCATTATTCCGCCGGATGTGAATAAGGGCTTATTTAAATTTACCGTCGATGATGATCTACGTATCGTTTACGGCATCGGCGCCATCAAGGGCGTGGGTGAGGGGCCGGTTGAGTCGATTTTAGAGGCGCGTAAAGATGGTCCCTTTAAAGATTTATTCGACTTTTGTGCCCGTATTGATCTTAAAAAGCTTAACAAGCGGGTGATTGAAAAGCTTATTTGCGCCGGCGCCTTAGATGCGCTTGGGCCACACCGCGCTTCGATGATAGCAACCTTGCCTGAGGCTATTAGCGCCGCAGATCAGCACGCTAAGGCCGAGGCCATTGGCCAGCACGATATGTTTGGTCTGCTAAATAGCGATCCCGAGGACAGCAAGCAGCAGTTTGTTGAATGTACTCCGTGGCCGGATAAAATTTGGCTCGAAGGTGAGCGCGAAACCTTAGGCTTGTATTTAACAGGTCACCCCATTAATCAATATCTTAAAGAGCTTAAGCATTATACTTCTGGTCGGCTCAAGGATGTGCATCCAACTGATCGCGGTAAAACCGTGAAGGCGGCGGGGTTAGTGGTGGCAACCCGCGTGATGCTCACCAAACGCGGCTCGAAAATGGGCTTGCTGACCTTAGATGACAAGAGCGCACGGCTTGAGGTGATGCTATTTACCGAAGCCTTTGAGAAGTTTAATCACCTGCTTGAAAAGGATCGGATCCTTATCTGCGAAGGTGAAGTGAGTTTCGATGATTTTGCCGGTGGTAACCGGATGACGGCGCGCAATATTATCGATATCAGTGAGGCGCGTAGCCACTTTGCCAGTGCATTGGAGATTGATTTAGAGGCATCGCAGTTGACTCCGACTATGCTCGATAGCATCGAGCAGGCAATAAGTCCATGGCGTAATGGCGCTGTGCCAGTACTGATTAACTACAGTCAAGCTCAGGCCAAGGGGCAGTTTAGATTGGCTGAAGCCTGGCGAGTTAATCCAAGTGATGAGCTGGTCTTTGCCTTGGAAAGTTTACTTGGCCCCCATAAAGTGCGGATTGTATTTCCATAGTCAATATCAACCTTAAGTCGATCTAATTAGGTTTTTTAGTGGGGAAGGGTATGGCTGCGCAGGATTTAAGTGTACATATAGCGCGATGGTTAGATAGCTTGTCTCTCCAAGCAGGCAGCAAGTTAGTCCTCGCTTACAGTGGCGGAGTTGATTCCGAAGTGCTCGCCTGCGGCTTAAGTGAATATGCTAAACAGCGTCCGGATTTACGCTATCAATTGATTTATGTACACCATGGCTTGAGCCCTAATGCCGATAATTGGGCCAAGCATTGCAAAACTCGCGCCGCCATTTATGGTTTACCTGTGACGGTAGAACGGGTGCAGCTTGTGCTTGGTCCTCGGGTGAGTGTCGAGGCCGAGGCACGAAAAGCGCGTTATCAGGCGATTTTAGCGCATCTTAATCCACAGGATGTGTTGTTGACCGCCCACCACGAGGATGATCAACTTGAGACCATTCTACTCGCTCTCAAACGTGGTCAAGGTCCAAAAGGATTAGCCGCCATGGGGCACATTCAGCCACTCTCATTAGCAGGCAAAGGATCGTGCTTACAAGTGCGTCCTTTGCTCGATATTAGCCGCGAGACGATTGAAGCTTTCGCTCAAACGCGACAGCTAGTGCATATCGAAGATGAGAGTAATCAAGATGATAAGTACGATCGTAACTTTCTTCGTCTTGAGATTATTCCACGCCTAAAAGCGCGCTGGCCAAGTATTGCCACCACCGCCAGCCGCAGTGCCCAGCTTTGTGCCGAGCAGCAAGCCATAGTAGAAACTGAGGTAAGTGAGCGTTTACCTAAGCTGTTAGCTAAGGCGGCTGTTACTGAGCAAACTGTACTCAAGCTGACTGAATTGGCTGCGCAACCGATTGAATGGCAAGGGATACTGCTGCGGGGCTTTATTGAGTCCCAAGGGTTTGGTTTGCCTTCCTATATACAGCTACAGCAAATCCTGCAGCAGTTAATGTATGCAAAAGACGATGCCAAAGTGCAGATCCAGATTGGTGACTGTGTACTTCGCCGCTTTGCTGGCAGACTCTATGTCGATAATGTAACGAAGAGTTTCACTGATAATATGGCTGGGCGAGAGGATTGTCGGGAAAGAACACCTGCCATTTATCAGATAACCGATCTGAACCTGCATCAACATTTACTGGCGTTTTTAAGACTATCCCAGCCAATCACTGTGCAACCCATCCCACCATTGGCGTTGGTGCAGCATGGCACTAGGCTGCGTTTACCCAAAGTGGATGAAGTGGTGAGTCTAGGTTATGGATTGCCGGGGCAGTTTCGGTGTCAGCCACATTTTCGTGATAAGGGACGTGAGCTGAAAAAGTTATGGCAGGAATGCGCAGTGCCGCCTTGGTTACGTGCTGATGTGGGATTCGTGTTCTACAACGATAAACTGGTGATGGCCTTTGGACTTTGGGTTGAAAAGGCATTTTGCGTCCAAGGAGATGAACTGGGATTAAGTTATTTAATTGCTAAGCCATAAGTGGCGATGTTTTTGTCTCTATCGAGGTTTAATGCTATTAGATATGTTTTGCCAAAAAAGAGCATCCATGCACGATTAAGACAGTTGAGTTTGGCTTAGCTTGTAGCAATTTCGACCAGACGCTTTGGCTTGATACAAGGTTTTATCCGCCTGTTCATAAAGTTGTTCAGCTTCCATTGTTTCACTCGCTTCTGCAGCACCTAAGCTGCAGCTCACACCAAACTGATGAAAACTGGCATGGGTGTTAGTGGCAGATACGATACGTTCGCACAGTAATCCTGCGGCATGAATATTCCCTTGGACTATCACCACAAATTCGTCCCCACCAATCCGAAAAGCCTGATCGGTACTGCGGATGCTGCTACGGATAATGTCACCAAACTCCTTCAGAATATAATCCCCACACTTGTGACCATATTTATCATTTAGCTTTTTAAAATTATCTAAATCCAACACGATAAGCGAAACGTTGCCCTGTTTTCTTTGTGCCCTAGCCACCGCATTTTTAAGACTTTGTGAGTAATAGTGGCGATTGCCTAGCCCAGTTAACGCATCAAACATCGCTTGCATGGACATTTCTTGGTACTGCATAGCATTCAGTAATGGCTGTAACAACAGTGGCTCGATTTCTTGCAAGCAGAGACTCTGTGATGGTGTCAGCGGCGTTAACAGTTGATACTGCAATGTCAGTGGTGTACCGCCACAAATGATCTGCCGTTTAAGGCTAATGCCATAACGTTTGCCCCAGCTTAATTTATATTGCTCAGATTGCAGACGAACACCTTGAATAGGCAGATGTTGTCCCAGCACTTTGCCGTAGCAGGCAAAGACTGTCCGTGGGTCTAAAGTGGCGTGAAGTTGCTGGATCACTTGCACGAGATCCACTGGAGAGGATGTCGGGCTGTATGCGTCGGTTTGATAGTTATATTCATCTGGATATAACGTGGTCACTAAGCCAAAGTCCATGATGATTACCCCAGCAAATTAAATGGTGATAAAAATTGTTACCTTGTTTAAGCAATATGTGTGCCGGAATATTTACTAATTAAATTTGTCTTTATATGTCACTCAGTTAAGCTTAAAGCTCTGCGGTTTATTTTTTAACATGCCAGTAATTTGACAGGAGATAGTGCATCTATGGAACATGGTTTCTTGATCCAAATTCTGTTGATGTTAGTCATTGCCATCATCGCGATTGCCCTACTTCGGCGCATCGGTTTGCCTGCTATTTTGGCGTATTTGTTAACCGGTGTACTCAGTGGGCCGAGTGGCTTTCATTGGTTCACTCAGCAGCAAATGCAGTCCGTCGCCGAACTTGGGGTGGTGCTGTTGATGTTCACTTTAGGACTAGAGTTTTCGGTGCCGCGCCTATGGGCGATGCGCAGAACCGTATTTGGTTTAGGTAGCGCACAGGTGCTCGTTAGCACAGTGTTGGCTATGCTGGTGGCGTTAGCCTGTGGGTTGAATTGGCGTGAATCCCTTGTCATCGGTGCAGCAATAGCACTCTCATCCACCGCGATTGTCCTTAAGTTACTCAATGAATTAGATTGGCTCAGGCGTCGCCATGGTGAACTTTCAGTTAGTGTGCTGTTATTCCAAGATTTAGCCGTTGTCCCGCTGCTGATTTTGCTGCCATTACTTGGGCAGAGTGATGAGCCCTTGGTTTTGGCGTCCATAGCGTGGGCCTTGCTTAAGGGCATTCTTGCCTTCTTTTTCTTGATGGCTTTGGGCAAGTGGGCTTTACCAAGGCTTTTTGATGAGGTCGCAAGGTCGCGCTCGAATGAACTCTTTGTACTTTCGACGCTGGTCGTTGCCTTGGTGACGGGGGCATTTACTCAGTGGTTAGGATTATCGATGGCCTTGGGCGCATTTATGGCGGGGATGTTACTCGGTGAGAGTCAATATCGTCGCCAGCTAGAGGCGGATATCCGTCCCTTTCGTGATTTGTTAATGGGGTTGTTTTTTATCTCTATCGGCATGATGCTGGATTTTGCGCTTGTGATTCAGTTTTGGTGGCAAATTTTATTAATCCTGCTCGCTGTTGTGTTCGGCAAGGCACTTATCATCCACGGACTATTACGTTTGGTGGGCGAGCCCTTTCGGATTGCGATTAGCACAGCCTTAAGCTTGGCGCAGGTGGGGGAGTTTAGTTTTGTAGTGCTCGCCCTTGCCGTAAGTTATGGGCTATTGAGTAATGAGACCAGTACTATGCTGGTGATGGTGGCGATATTATCGATGAGTATCGCCCCTTGGTTGGTCCGCCACTGTATGGATATTGCAAAGTGGCTATTGGGGATCCGCCAGTCTGGACATGTGGAGGATGTTGTTCCCGTGATAACCGACGACCATGATTTGGTTGTGATTTTAGGATATGGACGCGTAGGGCAAACCATTGCACGTTTTTTAAAGACTGAAGCCGTGCCTTATTTGGTGCTCGATCTTGATCCCACAAGGGTTTATGAGGCGCGCCGTGCGGGGGAGCCGATTTACTTTGGCGATGTGTGTAAGCGGGCCATTCTAAAACAAATTGGCATTAAGCGTGCGAAAATGATTGTCATCACCTTTTGTGAGTCCCGTAGTGTCGAAGAAGCTTTATCGCTGTGTCGACAATTGGCGCCCGAAGCTAACATTTTGGTCCGAACCCGTGATGACAGCGAGCTAGAACTGTTGCAAAAGGCGGGGGCTAACCAAGTCATTCCTGAAACCTTAGAGGGAAGTTTGATGTTAGTTTCGCAGGTGCTGCATCAGTGTGGTGTACCATTGGCGCGGATCCTTAAACGTTTGGAGTCAGAGCGGCGCAATCATTATCAGTTTTTACATGGTTTTTTTTCGGGCACCGAGACGGATTTCACCTTAGAGTCCTTGCATGCCGTGCTGTTACACCGCGGCGCAGACGCTGTTGGTAAGCAGGTAGCGGATATCGATTGGGAGTTGCTGCGGGTAGAACTGAGGGCGATACGACGCAGTGGTCAGGAAATTGAACATCCTGCATCTGATTGGGTTTTTCGAGCGGGGGATATTCTGTTGATCGTCGGTAAGCCAAGAAGATTAGAAAAAGCGGAAGCGAAACTACTGCAGGGCTAGTTAGTGATACTAAAATATAAAGCAATTAAATAAACCACATAAATAAAAATGCCGACGCTGAGTCGGCATTTTTGTCTGTGAACTTGTTGTCAATCAAATCCCTTGCGGGAGTTTAATTACAGAACAACTACGTTCGCAGCTTGAGGGCCTTTTTGGCCTTGTTCGACTTCGTAAGAAACCTTTTGACCTTCAGCAAGGGTTTTAAAGCCATCAGATACGATTGCGCGGAAGTGAACGAATGCGTCAGCGCCACCGTTATCAGGGGAAATAAAACCAAAACCTTTGTCTTCGTTAAACCATTTTACTACGCCAGTAGTTTTAGACATGAATGTCTCCAAATTTTTCAAAAAAATAATTCGCAATAATGCGGAAACTTAGCCAGAAATAGAATTATTTACATTGATGATAAGTTATGAGTGGAAAGCTTCATGACAGTAAAAAATTACCGGGTGCAGCGAAGGTTTTCAAAAACATAATATTGCTTATAAATAGGTCTGACTCACAGGCCAAGACGCAGAATAGCATACTTCCACTTTTTGTATAGCTTTATTTTGGATAAGGGTATTTTTAATTGGCTGTTTCAAAAGAATTATTGAAAAATAAATATTTTTATCTCAATTATTCATAAGGATAGGTTTTTTACATACATAAATGATGAGGTGAAAATAATTTTTCGGCAGGTCTCAATTGGAGAATAAATAGCGTGAATTGATGAGACCGGGTGCTTAATCATTTGTTACTTTTTATTTGGTTATTAATTTGTTGCTAAAATGTGTTGGTGATATTGTTTCCATTCGGGATGTTCTCCCATTTGAGAATAATGACCAGTGGAGCGTAAAGATTGAAAACGGTATTAAAACGAATTGGACTTGGCACTTTAGCCCTAGTGCTATTGTTGATGGCGCTAGCCGCCCATGAATGGTTTGCGAAAAAGCCTTTTTTCTTTCGCGCATTTTTAGATAGAAGTGTTGTAAAAATGGCCTTTGAAAGTCCTGAGACGTTAACGTCCTTAGGATTTTTAGAATCGGTTGGGATCACGGGGCATAACGCCCTGCTGGATGATAATAGCCCTGAGGCCATGGACAAAACCTTTACTCAAGTCCGTGCCTTACGGGACACATTACTGAGTTATCAAAACGCCGAATTAGATAATAATCAGCGTATTTCGAAGGATATTGCACTGTATCTGGCAGATTTCGCTCTGGCAGCTGAACCATACCGCTACCACAACTATCCTGTGAATCAGCTGTTTGGTGTGCAAAATGGTTACCCAAGCTTTATGCAGGCGCAGCATCAAATCCATTCGGTGGATGATGCTGAAAATTACCTCTCGCGCTTAATTGCGGTGAAGACTAAGTTTGGACAAACCTTAGAAGGGCTCAAACTTCGAGAAACTAAGGGCATTATTCCGCCTAAGTTTGTGATTGAGCGGGTGCTTACTGAAATGAATGACTTTATCAGTGCGCCAGTTGAAGACAATATTCTCTACAGCTCCTTTAAAACCAAATTAGCAGAAACTCAGATTAGCAGCGATGAACAGGCGCGTTTGCTTGCCACCGCAAAAACCAATATTGAAGCTTACGTACAGCCAGCGTATCGACTCTTCATTGATTATTTTACTGAGTTACAGACTAAAGCAGGCACGGATGATGGTTATTGGGCTTTGCCTAATGGGAATGTCGCCTATGAACAGCTGTTGAAGTTCTTTACTACGACAAATTACACCGCCGATGAGATCCATGCTAAAGGCTTGGCCGAGGTGAGCCGTATCCAAGGTGAAATCATGACCATCTTGTCAGCACAAGGGTACGATACAAGCCAAGGATTTTCGGTAGCGATTGAGGCCTTGGCCGCCGATCCTAAATTTTACTATGAAGACTCAGCTGCTGGCAGAGCGCAGATCTTAGTCGATTACCAAAAAATCCTCGACGAGATCAATGCAGGACTCGACAACGCATTTCGTATCCGTCCAAAGGCGGGAATGGAAGTGGTGCGTATTCCTGAATTTAAAGAGAAAACGGCTCCAGGTG
Source organism: Shewanella cutis (assembly GCF_022410515.1). Lineage (GTDB taxonomy): Bacteria > Pseudomonadota > Gammaproteobacteria > Enterobacterales > Shewanellaceae > Shewanella > Shewanella cutis. The sequence continues at coordinate 209,016 of NZ_JACSDI010000003.1, forward strand.
CTTATTATCAGCAACCGGCGATTGACGGCAGCCGCCCTGGACGTTTTTATGCCAACCTCTTTGATATTAAAGCAACGCCTAAATATGGTATGCGCACACTAGCCTACCATGAGGGGATCCCTGGACATCATTTTCAGGTTGCTGTCGCGATGGAGCTTGAAGGGCAACCGCTTATTCGCAAGATGGCGCCTTTTACCGCTTACATTGAAGGCTGGGCACTCTATAGTGAGCGTTTAGCTTGGGAACTCGGTTTCCAGCAAGATCCCTTTGATAATATTGGTCGCTTGCAGGCGGAATTGTTTAGAGCAGTGCGCCTCGTTGTTGATACGGGTATTCACCATAGCCGTTGGACGCGGGAACAAGCCATTGACTATATGAAGAAAAATACCGGAATGTCAGACCGCGATGTGACGGCTGAAATTGAGCGTTATATTGTGATGCCCGGCCAAGCTACGGCCTATAAGGTGGGGATGATGAAGATCCTCGAACTGCGGGAAAAAGCCAAAAAAGCCCTTGGGGATAAGTTTGACTTGCGGGATTTTCATGATGTGGTACTCAAAAATGGTGCTGTTCCCTTAGATATTTTAGAAAAATTGGTTGACCGTTATATCGCGGATAAGCGCAGCCAAGCTTAAGATAGCGCTATTTTAGTTTGAACAACCCCGCAGGAATTCCCTGCGGGGTTGTTATCTCGTTTTGCGAGTCCTAACTTGCCCGAACGAACAAAATCTAATCTCGAAACGTTAACACGCCCTAGCTTTCTGGCTTTCCCCATCTTGTTTCAATACAATTCCCCCTTACACGTTGATAAATGCCTTTGACAATTATGGTTTATTGTCTGTTGAGGTATTTTTGAGTTTCAAGGTTTTGCTGATGAATCGCTTTTCCCCCCAAGAGCCCATTCAATTGACTCAAACGGCTATTGAGTCTTTATTCACACCGCCGACGTTGATGCGTGCCCGTGATTATGTGATGCAGGGGAGGGTGTTAAGTGCAAAAGCCAATGCCGATTTTCGCCATATTGAAGGCTCGGTAGCGGGCAGTGAAACCTCGCCCTATCGTCAGGATATACGTCTGGTCAGCGTCAATCATAAGCTCATCATGAACGGTTTTTGCTCCTGTCCCGCAACGGGACATTGCAAGCATATGGCTGCGGTGCTTTATAGCCTGCTTACTGATAAAACGGTTGAGGATCAACGTATCGCCCAATGGTTACATCTGCTCGATGATGCTGATGATCCTCGTTTGAACGATGTTGAATCTCTCTACGATGATCGGGTGCTGTATATCCTGTCAAAGGATAATAACGGGGTTTTTATCGAGCTAAGACGCGGCAAGCTTGGCAAGAAGGGCGGTTATAACAAGGGCTCCAAAATTGCGCTCTCGGATGTGCAATATTATATGCCCGCATGGATTGGTGCAGAGGATGTGCTGATCATCAACCTGATTATGTCCACGAGGCGCCATGGCGCTTCGCGGCTCTATCTTAAAGCGCAGTTAGGTGCGGTTGCGCTCGAGAAAATGCTCGCGACCGAGCGCTGTTTTTGGGAGGAAAGTCGCCTCGCATTGACCGCGGGTGATGCCATTACGTCGCAGTTTAGTTGGCAAGATATTGATAGTGAGCACAAGCAAATGCGCCTTGTTTTGCCTAAGCGAGAGAACTGGGAGCTTGTGCCAACCGAGCCTGCGTATTATATCGAACTCGATTACTTTCAAATTGGTCTTATCGACACCGATATCAGTATTGAAAAATTGCGTCTACTCAGCCAAATGCCGCCCGTGCCTCGCTCACTGGTTGAGGTGGTGAGTCATAAACTGATTAAACATTTTTCGGCGCGTACAGTGCCGTTGCCAAGCGCTATCAATTTTGTCGAACTGAGGGATAAACTACGGCTTCGGTTGAGCCTGAATATGCTTACGGCGGCATCGACTCAGGCCAATGCTACTCTGCCTAATACGATCCTGCCTAATACGACCCAACTCAAGACAACAACGTCGCATGCTCAAGCTATAACTATCAGCCAGCCCTATTTGACCTTGGAATTTATCTACGGTGATGTTGTGTTGAGTGGTAATGCTGCTAAAGAAGCCTTAACCCTTGTTACCCAAGGCGGAACGACCTATCAAATTAACCGTGCGCTGGACGAAGAGCAAGCAGCGGTTGAAACTCTACATACACTTGGATTTAGTCGCTTTATATTCGATCTTAGCTGTTTAGCCTCCAACTGGCGTTTAGGGGCATTGCCCGATGGGATTCGGGAGTGGCTGCACTTTATTGAGGAAGACGTGCCAAGATTACAAGCCCAAGGTGTTGAGGTGTTATTTGCGCCAGAGTTTAGCCTTAAGGTTGTCGACACGGCGTTAACCGTTGAGCTGGATGACAGTAAAGAGGGCTGGTTTTCCCTGTCTTTGCATGCGGATATCAATGGTCAGCGCCTACCCATGTTGCCGCTGGTGGCCACTTGGCTTAAACAACATGGTGAGCCCGCCGATGATGCAGAGCTATTGCTACCTAGCCCAAACGGTGAGTGGCTTAAAATTAAAGCCAGTGTTATCAAACCCTTGATGAGCATTATTTTAGAGCTGTTTGAACAGCACCGCGGCAACAGTATCGCCTTACCTAAATATCGGGCGCAGTTACTCAATGAGTTGGCCCAGAGCGATATCAGCTTGCTTAATGGTGAGCCGGTGCGCCAACTTGCGGCCAAATTAGAACAATTTACTGGTGTTGTTGCGGTTACTGCGCCAACCCAATTACAGGCAGAACTGCGTCCCTATCAGCAACAGGGCTTAAATTGGTTATGTTTTTTAAAGGAATATCAGCTAGGTGGCATTTTAGCTGACGATATGGGATTGGGTAAAACCATTCAAACTTTGGCATTCCTGTTGAAGCAAAAACAGCTTAAGTCAGCGGCAGCCCCTCATCTACCCAGTTTAATTATCTGCCCCACCAGTTTGGTTGGGAACTGGGCAAAGGAGGCCGCAAAATTTGCGCCTTCGTTAACACTGGCGGTGATCCATGGCGCACAGCGTGGGCCGCTTTTGGCACGGTTAAGTGAGTTTGATGTGGTTGTTACTACCTATCCGTTAATGGTGAGGGATAACGATTTTTACCAGGCACAAGCTTTTGAGCACATCGTGCTCGATGAAGCACAGCAAATTAAAAATGCTCAAGCTAAAGTCAGTCAGATGATTAAAGCACTGCAGGCGCCATTTAAACTCTGCCTTACGGGGACGCCCCTTGAAAATCATTTAGGTGAACTCAAATCCTTAATGGATTTTTGTTTGCCGGGACTCCTTGGGACAACGGCTTATTTTAATAAGGAGTTTCGCAATCGGATTGAGCGTTACGGCGATAGCGAGCAGGCAAAAGTGTTAAGTCAACGCATCGCGCCCTTTGTACTCAGACGAACTAAGACGGAGGTAGTGACTGAGCTTCCGCCTAAAACCGAAATTTATCAAACCCTTGAGCTTGAGAAAGACCAACGCAATCTGTATGAGAGTATTCGCTTAAGTATGGAGAAAAAAATTCGGGAATTATTTGCTACTCAAGGGGTTGCTGGGAGTCATATTGAGTTTTTAGACGCGCTGCTTAAATTGCGCCAAGCCTGCTGCGACCCAAGATTGGTCAAACTGGAGCAGGCTCAAAAGGTTAAAAATAACGCCAAGCTTAACTGGCTTAGCCAAAACTTGCCGGAAATGGTCCAGGAAGGACGCAAGATTTTAATCTTCAGCCAATTTACTAGCATGCTGATTTTGATTGAAGAATTACTGCAATCCTTAGATATCGACTACAGCAAATTGACGGGGCAAACTCGACTGCGTCAGGTACAGATTGATAAATTCCAAGATGGCGATACGCCAGTGTTTTTAATTAGTTTAAAGGCGGGCGGAACCGGGCTTAATTTGACCGCTGCCGATACGGTTATCCATTATGATCCTTGGTGGAATCCTGCGGCCGAAAGGCAAGCCACTGACAGAGCACACCGTATTGGCCAAGAAAATCCGGTGTTTGTCTACAAGCTTATCGCCGAGGGGACGGTGGAAGAAAAAATCCAAGAGATGCAGCAGCATAAACAAGGTTTAGCCGATAGTATTCTTGAAGGTAAGGGCAATTGCGCGTGGCAAGGTAGCGCCGATGAACTGCTCTCTTTATTCCACTAAGGCATTGTTGTATATCACCGCCTGTGGTCGTTGACTTGGCGACTCTATGTACAAGCCGAGCGTTAACAGATTGATGTTTAAAAATTCTTTTTAAAATGCGAGTTAAAAGACAGAGGTGACCCATGCAGTACCCAGTCGATACCCATACCCATACCGTGGCATCCTCCCATGCCTATAGCACTATCCATGATTATCTTGCGGTGGCAAAACAAAAGGGGATCCGCCTGTTTGCGACGACAGATCATGGCCCTGCCATGGCGGATGCGCCGCATTTTTGGCATTTCGTTAATTTACGGGTATTGCCGCGCATGGTCGATGGTGTCGGGATTTTACGCGGCATTGAAGCCAATATTAAAAATCGCGACGGTGAAATCGATTACTTTGGCGATTATCTGTCTCACCTCGATATCGTCTTGGCGGGATTCCATGAACCTGTGTTTGCGCCCTCGGATAAGGCAACCCATACCGAGGCGATGATTAATGCCATTAAAAGTGGCAAGGTCGATATTATTACTCACCCAGGAAACCCCGCATATCCCATTGATATTGAAGCTGTCGTCACCGCTGCCGCCCAATATGGGGTTGCACTTGAAATTAATAATTCCTCCTTTGAAGTGTCTCGCAAGGGCAGTGAAGCCAACTGCACCGCGATAGCCAAGGCGGCGAAAGCGTTAGGTGCAACCTTAGTCATGGGGTCTGATTCCCATGTGGCATTTAGCCTTGGTGGATTTGATCGCGCCTTAAGCATTATCAATGCGGTTGATTATCCAAAGGATAAGCTGCTTAATCGCTCGCCCATGGCGCTGTTAGACTTTTTGACTCTGCGGGGGCATCAAACTGTTGCTGATTTTATACCGCTCTTTCGCGATGAAGCATTTTGAGGTGCGTGAGTAAATCAATGCAGGATGTCAATCCCTTGCGACCAACAGTGCTCTTAACTGGCGCGCACAGCCAACTGGCGAAAGCATTAATCCGAACGCATCTCAATGGTGGATTAGCATTTAATCTCCATCCGCTTACGCATGCTGCGTTAGATATCAGCGATAAATACACTGTCGCTGAGGTGTTTGCGCAGGTGAAACCCGACTGGGTGATTAACTGCGCGGCCTATAATGCGGTCGACAAGGCTGAGATGGCGGTGGATGAGGCTTATCGCGTCAATAGCCTCGGCCCAGAATTATTGGCAACCGAGTGTGCGCTCACGGGCGCGCGGTTAGTGCATATTTCAAGTGATTATGTGTTTAGCGGTTTGCTTGCGGGCGTTGAGGCCAATGCCTTAAGTGAAACCGTGACACCTTCGCCATTATCCGTTTATGGCAAGAGTAAGCTCGCCGGAGAGCAGGCGGTGCTGCGTATCTTGGGTGAGCGCGCGATTGTTATTCGTACCGCATGGCTGTACGGTGTCGATGGGCATAATTTTGTGAAAACCATGCTCCGGTTGATGACCGCCACGTCCGATGGTCAGCCGCTCTCAGTGATAAACGATCAAATCGGCTCACCTACGTGGGTTGATGCCCTCGCGTCGCTTATCTGGCAACTGATGCTATCGGGTGAGGCGGGGCTATTTCATTACGCAGGACAGGGGCAATGCAGTTGGTATGAATTTGCTGTTGAAATTCAGCAGCAAGCGTTGGCTCTTAAGTTATTAGATAAAGCCGTGCCTGTTGTTGCTATCGATAGCCTCAGTTATGCCGCCAAAGTGCTTGAGAAAGGCAATGTACTGGCACAAAGGCCGAGTTACAGCGTGCTGAATAGCGATAAACTGCGACAGACGCTAGGGAAGGATAATCTTGCGGCTATGCAATGTCCTGAAGTTTGGCAGAATTGGCGAGTGCAACTTAACTGCATGCTTAACGCCCTTATAACACAAGGTGCAAAACCCTAAACCGATGCAGCTCAGTGCTGCTCACAGGCAAGCGGATTGCCTTTGCCAGTATTCCAATCCTATGTGGTTTATTTTCAAGGCGGTGAATACGAATGCAACCTAGGGAATGACTCTTTTCAGCGTATCTTGCTTGGCTTAGACTCGACTTATTTAAAATTAACGCCTGTTGCTTAGGACTTAAGCTTTGGTGTTTAAGCCCGCTTAGTCAATTTTGCTTGATGTATGACGAATTTGTTCTTAATTCTCAATAGCTGCCAATGGCATAATGCCGCAAAGCTGATTGAATAAAGGACGACTAAGTGACCGATATCACCACGATTGCACTGCATTTTTCTAAAGCGGACTTGTTGCGGCTAGTGAATATAGCCCATGCGGCAGGTGATGCCATTATGGCGATTTACGCGCAAGAGCATATTGCTGTTACACAAAAGAGTGATGAGAGTCCTGTCACTGCTGCCGATCTTGCGGCTCATAGGGTGATTGTCAGTCAATTAGCTGAGCAATTTGCAGGCATTGCTGTGATGTCAGAAGAAGCTGCCGATATTAGCTGGGATGAACGTAAGCAATGGCAGACCTACTGGCTTATCGACCCCTTAGATGGCACGAAGGAATTTATTAAGCGAAATGGTGAGTTTACCGTCAATATTGCGCTTATTCATCGAGGCGAAGCTATCGCGGGTGTGGTTTATGCTCCAGTGTTGAACACGACTTATTATGGGGCGAAACACTTAGGTGCGTGGCGACAGGATGGACAGCAAGAGCAGCCTCTTCAGGGCTGCAAGATACCAAGACAGGTGCCGATAGTGGTGGGCAGTCGTTCGCACTTAAGCCCAGATGTGGCTGATTATTTGAACAATATTGGTCAACATGAAATGCTAAGCGTGGGAAGCTCGCTGAAGTTTTGTATGTTGGCAGAAGGGAAAGCCGATCTCTATCCAAGATTGGGGCCTACCAGCGAATGGGACACCGCGGCAGCGCAGGCGGTACTTGAAAGCGCAGGCGGTAAAGTCGTGTGTTATGACTCAGGTTTACCCTTAACCTACAATCAAAAACCTGACATATTAAACCCTTATTTTATTGCCACAGCGCCTGGCTGGGCAAAATAACGAGCAATCACAAGTGAGTCTGCGCGGACTCCTTGGTAAAACAATAGCGGAGAAGGTCATTCATGATACGCATGGGCATCGATTTAGGCGGCACAAAAATTGAACTCGTCGCCTTAAATGACGAAGGAAATGAAGTTTTTCGTAAGCGTATCAATACCCCTCGGGATTATCAGGGCACGCTTAAGGCGATCGTCGATTTAGTCAATGAGGCTGAAGCGACCTTAGGTGAAAAAGGCTCAGTGGGGGTAGGGATCCCTGGTGTGATTTCCCCCTATTCTGGACTGGTGAAAAATGCCAATTCAACTTGGATCAATGGACAACCCCTTGATGTGCATTTAGGGGAGCTCTTAGGCCGTGAAGTGCGTGTTGCCAATGATGCCAACTGCTTTGCGGTATCTGAAGCCGTCGATGGTGCTGCAGCGGGTAAGTCGGTCGTGTTTGGCGTCATTATTGGCACTGGCTGCGGTGCAGGGGTTGCTATTAACGGTAAAGTACACGCTGGTGGCAATGGTATCGGTGGTGAGTGGGGGCATAATCCATTGCCATGGATGACCAAGGAGGAGTTTAATACCACCCGTTGTTTTTGCGGTAATCCTGATTGTATCGAAACCTTTATTTCTGGTACTGGCTTTGTCCGAGATTACAATGAGGCGCTCAGTCGCGCAGCAAACGTCCAACGTGTACCCGCTAAATCCGGTTCAGAGATCATGACCTTAGTCGATGGGGGCGATGAGATTGCCTTAGCAGCCTTTGATCGCTATGTGGATAGGCTTGCGCGCTCACTGGCCCATGTGATTAATCTACTTGACCCTGATGCGATTGTGTTAGGTGGTGGCATGTCAAATGTTGAGGCTATTTACCCAAGATTACCTGCATTATTAAGCCATTATGTTGTAGGGCGCGAATGCCGAACACCAGTTGTGCAGAATCTTTATGGCTGCTCTTCCGGCGTGCGTGGCGCTGCGTGGTTATGGGAAAAATAAGGCAATCTTTCCCTTAAAACGCATCGCCTACGCGATGCGTTTTGTTTTCTTTTGATGTTATGATTGCGCTCCTTTGGATTATTGGGCGCTAGCGCATGTTTTGGGTTAAAAAAGCAGTCTCTCAGGCAATCATGCCTATTCCATTTATCCTATTATTATTGCTATTTTCCTTGATTATTTGGCGCAGACCGCGGCTAGCAAAATGGGCGATTGCCAGCGCTTTTACTCTTCTACTGTTATTAAGTAGCCAACTTAGTGTCGATTATTTAGTCAAGCCGCTTGAGACCCAATATCCCATCAATGCAAGCTCCATCACTGGTCAGTGCGTGGTGATGGTGCTCGGCTCGGCTCACTCGGATATAGAAGACGCTACGGCGGTGCAATCCTTATCGGCGGTCGCTTTAGCGAGACTAACAGAAGGACTGCGGCAGCTTAAGTTAGGTCAAGATTGTACTTTGGTCGTCAGCGGTTGGGGCGGTGAGCTAACCAAACATCCCCACGCCGAAGTGATGGCCAAGGCTGCAGCAGAACTTGGCGTTGATGCATCACGCATTATTCAATTTCCGCTCGCGCGTGACACCCTTGAAGAAGCGCAATACTTTAAGGATCACTTTGGCAATCAATCTGTTCGTTTAGTGACGTCGGCCTCACATATGCCACGGGCGATGGCGATTTTTAGTGGTAAAGGATTAATCGCGAGCGCAGCGCCGACGGATTTTAGGGCCAGAGACGATTTTTACTTGCGCTTTACTGCAGATAACTTATTAGCCTCGCAACGTGCGTTACATGAATACATTGGTCGTTTATGGCTTTGGATAAAACAGGAATAAAAATATGGCCTTAGAGTCAGATATTGTCTCGGTTCGCCCGCTCTCTAAACGTAATGGCTTAACCTTAACCATTGTGGGCGGTAGTGCCTTTGTTTTGGGTTTTGGCTTGTTTGTGATGTTTCCTGAGCTATTTGCCGTGGGCTTAGTGTTTTTCAGCTTAGGTGCAATTGCCTTGATCTTGGGCCTTGCAAAGGTTTATGAGCCTGACACCACATTGACTATGGATGAGCTGGGGCTGACTTATTTTCATCGCCGCGGCAAAGTGTCGATAAACTGGGATAATATTCAGCGGGTTGACATCCCACGGGTGACTCAGGGTGTTGAGACTATTGAGCTTTCCTATATTGGTATTAAGCTCAAACAGTTAAATCCGATACTTGATAATATTTCATTACGGCTTGCGGCGGGATTATTGACTGAGCAACGGCCGTTACTGGTTACCGCCGCATCACAGCTGGAAGACTTAGCGACCTTAGAGACTTATCTTGGTGCGGAATTTAGTCCTTTGGTGATTGATGGCGACCGTTACCGAGGTGTGTTGGCGATGTTTGGCCATCGCTGCGTGATGCTCAACACTCACCTTGGTTATCATCTTTATATTCCCCATGACAGTTTAGATCGGGACCCTCGAGAGTTTATTAAGCTCTTAAGGCAACGGATTGAACAGTATTTGGTGCAGAAAAATAGGACCATTGATTGATTTGTATTGGTAAAAAATTAGTTTTCTTGCCCCTGCGATATTAAGGTGTTAATCGCTGTTGTACTGGGGAGGCTATGGGCATGGATTGTCTGGCGATCCTCTTTGATCCTTAAGCCAATAAACTGGCCACCCTCATTGATTTGCATGGAGGTACAAGCTACATCACCGTCAACAATCCCATGAGCTTGGATAACTAAGCGCTCGCAAATCAAACGACCTTTAAAATAGCCATCGATAATCAATTCTCGACATTTTACCTCGCAGTGAAGATGGCCCGTTTGCTCAACAATAATGTTTGCCTGCGACAGGATTTGCCCTTGAATAGCTCCACCAATCAATACATCACTCGTAAATTCGATATTACCTGTTAGCTTAGTGCCTTCGGCAATAAAGCTCAAAGTGGGGGACGATTTGCGGGTAAACAAGAACTTTTTACCGAACATGGTGATGTAAGACCTAATACATTGGGATTGAAATAGCATTGGGATTGAAATAGTAACGTAAAAGCAAAGGGAAACCCAGTTCTGCAGTGTGAATTGCTTGATGGTTATTCTGGTTGCTTAATACTAATCGCTTGACTTGGGCAGGGTGCAACACAGGCGCCGCAACCAGTGCATAGGCTGGTGTCAATTTTTGGTATAGGCGCTTGACCCACACTTAGGATAAAACCAATGGCGCGGGGCTCACAGGCATCCTTACAACTTTGGCACCAAATGCCTTGAAAGGTTAAGCAGTTATCTTGAATTATCGCTTGGTGTAGCCATGGCGTTTGGCTCAGATCAAATAGCTTTTCTTCAGGGCAGATGGTGGCACACTGAGTACAAAAAGTGCACTCATTGTCCTTAAACGAGACTTCTGGGAAGCCGCCATCACCTTTATAGATAATCTTGGTTTCACAGGCAGTAATACAGGCAGAACACCGAGTACACACATCGGTAAACTCCACTCCCTTGCGCACCCAAGGCGGCCTAATCACCAAGGATTTTCGGCGGCTAAAGAGACTACGGCGACTGTGATTGATGCTTTCTGACATAGGTGTTTAATGAATAACAATTTTTATTAACCGAGAAGAAAAATGGCTTGGGAATTACCACAAGCCATTTAGATGATTAGCTTTTATAACCATTGGGATTGATTGATTGCCAATGCCAGCTGCTATTTGCCATATCCTCAAGACTATGAGTTGCCTCCCAGCCCAGATCGGTTTTTGCATGATCTGGATTTGCGTAACAGGCAGCAATATCACCTGGGCGGCGTGGAGCAATTTGATACGCAATCGACTTACCACAGGCCTTTTCGAAGGCTTTAACCATATCCAGCACACTGTAACCTTGTCCTGTCCCTAGATTGTAGGTGACAAGCCCTGGTTGGGTAGCAAGCTTTTCGAGCGCTTTAAGGTGACCAATCGCCAAATCTACTACATGGATATAGTCGCGCACACCCGTACCATCGTGGGTTGGATAATCATTACCAAACACACTGAGGGCCTCGCGTTTACCAACGGCAACCTGCGCGATAAACGGCATCAGGTTATTGGGAATATCGTTAGGATCTTCGCCAATCAACCCACTGGCATGGGCGCCAACTGGGTTGAAGTAGCGTAAACGAGCAATATTCCAACTTGGGTCACTATGGTGTAAATCTGCCAGTATATGCTCAACCATCAACTTAGATTGACCGTAAGGGTTGGTTGCGCCCGTAGGAAAATCTTCAGTGATAGGCAGGCTAGCAGGATCGCCATATACCGTTGCAGAAGAACTAAAGACGAGATTTTTTACCTTAAACTCGGCCATCACTTGGCAAAGTATTAAGGTGCCAGTCACGTTATTCTCATAATACTTGAGTGGCTTAGCAACAGATTCGCCTACCGCTTTTAATCCAGCAAAATGGATAACGGCATCGATACTATGGTCGCTAAAGACTTTCTGTAACAGAGCCTTATTGAGAATATCACCTTGGTAAAATGTGACCGATTTACCAGTAATGCGCTCAACACGGTTTAGGGCTTCGATACTTGAATTAGATAGGTTGTCTAATACAATCACTTCGCTTCCCGCATTGAGTAATTCCACTACGGTATGAGTGCCAATATAACCGGCGCCTCCGGTCACTAAAATCGTCATTATTTAATTCCCTTTACAACTGTTTTTAAGTAGTGGGCAAAATCTTCACCGATTTCGCTGTGGCGCAGCGCGTATTCCACGTTAGCGCGCATATAGCCTTGCTTGTTACCGCAGTCATGACTCTTACCCTGCATGTAGTAGGCGTTTACCGTTTCTTCCTTCATTAACATCGCAATCGCGTCGGTTAATTGGATTTCATCCCCTGCGCCTGCTGGTGTTTTGGCGAGCAATGGCCAAATTGCCGCTGGTAACACGTAACGGCCAACAACAGCTAAGTTAGATGGTGCTTCATCAACCGGTGGTTTTTCAACCAGTTCCACTAATGGCTCTGACTCACCCGGTTGCAGATCGTGACCATTCACATCCGCAATACCGTATTGGTTTACTAAATGATGTGGCACGCCTTCAACCATGATTTGACCCACCTGGGTTTCATCATAAAGATTTACCATCGCAGCAAGGTTGTCGGTTTTTAAGTCGCAACTGGCCTCATCGATAATCACATCTGGCAGTAATACGGCAAAAGGTGCATCACCTACCACGGATTTAGCGCATAAAATCGCATGACCTAAGCCTTTAGCTTGGGATTGGCGCACGCTGATCACAGTCACGTCTTTCGGGCAAATGGATTGCACGGCTTCGAGCAATTGACGTTTCACGCGGCGCTCTAGTTGCGCCTCTAATTCAAAACTGGTGTCGAAATGGTTTTCGATGGAGTTTTTACTGGCGTGGGTCACGAGCACAATTTCTTTGATACCCGCAGCGATGGCTTCACTAACGACATATTGGATCAATGGCTTATCAACAACGGGTAGCATTTCCTTAGGGATAGCTTTAGTCGCAGGAAGCATACGAGTGCCAAGTCCGGCGACAGGAATAACGGCTTTACGAATTTGATGTTGTTTCATTGCGAACCTTCAGATTAAGGAGAGGCGATTATTGGGCAATATTGTAAATGACCTGCACAGAAAAGCCATTTACAAACACCGAAATTTGTCGGTTTTTCTGCATATTATCTGTCTATCGTCGTCATTTTTGTGTAGCAGTGTCAAGGTTTGCTACCCGTCTCAATCAGATTCAATTTGTATCCATTAGGGGTTTTAAACGCCTTGTAATATTTGCTTTACGTTTGCGTCACATTTTGGGGCGGACAATAAACTGTGAGGGAGTTAACAAAAATCGAGGCTTAGATCACTATGGAGGTATTAGCGTCAGCCATGAAGTGAATTTTATGACTAAAGATACCGTCCACATCGCCCCCTATGTTGCCAGAAGTGCCGATGATTCAGGGTATATCCATTACCCGCAGGAAGAACATGACATTTGGAGCCAATTGTATGCTCGCCAAGCGGTGAATTTGCCGGGGCGTGCTTGTAAGGAATATCTGCAGGGGCTTGATGCCTTAGCTATGCCAAAGGATCGAATTCCACAATTGGCCGAGATTGATAAGGTGTTAATGGCCACCACGGGCTGGAAAACCGCCGCTGTGCCAGCCTTAATTTCCTTTGGTCGATTCTTTGAGCTATTGGCCAACAAGGAATTCCCCGTTGCGACCTTTATCCGTCGTAAGGAAGAGTTTGATTATTTACAAGAGCCGGATATTTTCCATGAGATTTTTGGCCATTGTCCTTTGTTGACTAATCCATCCTTTGCCCATTTTTCCCATATGTATGGCCAGTTAGGATTAAATGCGAGCAAGGAAGACCGAGTGTTTTTAGCTCGTCTTTATTGGTTTACCGTGGAGTTTGGTTTACTTAAGCCTCAAGATGGCGAACTGTGTATTTATGGTGGCGGCATCTTGAGCTCACCTGGCGAAACCTTGTATGCCATGGAAAGCAAAGTGCCTGAACGTAAGCCGTTTGATCTATTAGATGTGCTGCGTACACCTTATCGTATCGATATTATGCAGCCGATTTATTATGTAATTGAACATATTGATATGTTAGATGAAATCGCCAAAATGGACATTATGGCTTATGTGGCCAAGGCGCGGCAGCTCGGCTTGTTTGCCCCTAAATATCCGCCAAAGGCAAAGGCGAGTTAATTACCGACTTTTAGGGCGTGTTGACGTTTCGAGATTAGATTTTGTTCGTTCTTGCAAGCACGGTGCTCGCGAAACGAGGAATGATGTGTCGTTATTCTACTCAAATGACGAGCGGCTCTTATGACAGAAAGTAAGCGCAAGGGCTTGCCAGACGAACCCTTCGGGCAACATTTGGCTGGCTTTTCTGCTGCGTTATCGTCCGTTTATGTAGAATAATCTACACTGCACGGACTTTGCCTTGCATAAACGCCAGCCAAATAGCTGCAAAAATAACCCTGAAACGTCAACACGCCCTAGTCATAAACGAATTAAATAAAGCGTAATAAGTGCAACGGAGTGATCCGTGATGTTGCCAAGAGGAGTATGTATGACCGCGTTAACCCAAATGAAATGTGAAGCTTGCCAAGCCGATGCGCCAAAAGTCACCGATGAAGAGTTGGCCGAACTTATCCGCATGATCCCCGATTGGGGCGTGCAAGTGCGTGACGGCATCATGCAATTGGAACGGGTGTACAAGTTTAAGAACTTTAAACTAGCAATGGTGTTTACCAATAAGTTGGCGGAACTGGCCGAGGAAGAATTCCACCATCCAGGTATTTTAACCGAGTGGGGCAAGGTGACCGTGACTTGGTGGTCACACTCGATTAAGGGGCTGCATAAGAATGACTTCATTATGGCAGCCAAGACCGACCAGTTATTAGATTAAAAAGTTAATATTTAAAATCAGCATCTTAATGTAATTTTGATGCTGATTTTTTCTTCCTGTTACAAATGCGCTGTAAACTAGGCTTGCCACTTTGACCGTAACCTTCTAACGTATACACGCCCAGCTATTAATCCTGCCCTTTACGTTTGCGTAAACTAAATGCGTTTCGCCAAACGAATCTCTTATGAGGTCATACTCAGGGAGAATAGCTCGCACGGTTTATTCCAAAATTCGAATCAAAAAAGGAATATCAGTCATTATGCGCTTGGAAGTTAGCTGTCAAGATCGCGTGGGTTTAGCGAAAGACATCTTAGTCGTGTTAGAACGTTATGGCATTAATCTCATTGCCATTGATGCCAGTAATCAAGGCTTTCTCTACCTGCAATTTGCCGAAGTCAGTTTTGAAACCTTGAGTGCTTTGATGCCGCAGATCCGTAAAGTGGAGAGCGTCCACGATGTGCGAACGGTGTCATTCATGCCGTCGGAGCAAGAACACTACGCCTTAAAAACCCTGCTTAAAACCCTCCCAGACTCAGTGTTTTCCATCGACGTGAAGGCGCGTATTCGCATTGTGAACGAATCGGCGCTGCTCAATATGGGCATGGGAGAACATGAAGTGCTCGATGAATCCTTAAATCATTGGGTGCAAGGTTTTAACTTCAGCCGCTGGCTCAGTGAGGGCCAAGTGCTGCCGCAGGCGGCGCGGGTGAATATTGGCCAAAACGAATATCTGGCTGAAATGTTACCGATTTATTTACCCGATGAGGATGAAAAAACCATCCTAGTGGGCGCCGTAGTATCGCTAAAATCGCCTGCGCGTGTGGGTAAACAATTTAATGCCCTGCAAAATCAAACCACAGGCTTTGAAAATGTGTTGGCTAGCAGCGACAAGATGAAAGAAGTGCTTAAGCAAGCCCGCCGCATGGCGCAGCTTGATGCGCCATTACTGATCACCGGCGAAACGGGCACAGGTAAAGAGTTAATGGCCAGAGCCAGCCATGATGCCAGTATGCGCCGCGAAAAGCCGTTTATCGCCATTAACTGCGCAGCATTGCCCGATAGCGCCGCCGAAGAGGAACTCTTTGGTTACGTCAGCCAAGGCAAAGTGATCAAGCGTGGCTTTTTTGAAGAGGCGAAGGGTGGCACAGTATTCCTCGATGAAGTGGCTGAAATGTCCAAGGCGGCGCAGGTCAAACTGCTGCGGTTGTTACAGGATGGCACTTTTAGACGCATTGGCGGCGACGAAGAAGTCCGCGCCGATGTGCGAATTATCTGCTCGACCCAGAAAAACTTAGCCGAGCTATGTCAAACCGGTGAATTTAGGGAAGATTTGTACTATCGCATCCATGTGCTTAGTTATCACATTCCGTCACTGCGTGAACGTAAGGTCGATATTATTCCGCTGACAGAGATGTTCCTCGAGCATTACAGCCAGCAACTCTCTAGCCCTGTCAGGCGAATTTCGGCCCAATGCCGTGATCATCTGTTAACTTATGCTTGGCCGGGGAACGTCCGTCAGCTTAAAAACGCCGTTTTCAGAGCCGTATCCATGTGGGATGGTTCGGGCGAATTGACCGTTGAGCAACTTAAGCTGCCATCCTACGCTGAAGGTTTTGGTTATTTCGATAATGCTTTCGAAGGCAATCTCGATGATGCGATGAAGCAATTTGAGGCCAGCTTACTGCGACGCTTATATCCGGCTTACCCTAGTACTCGGCAATTGGCAAAGAAATTGGGCGTGTCCCACACGGCTATCGCCAATAAACTTAGGGAATATAAGATTGCTAAGCCAAAGTAATCTTGGCTTAAGCTTGAGATGTAACAGTATCGTTCCACTTTGTTGCCGACTTTTTCACCATATCGTTCAGCGAAATAGTGACAAGCGGCAACATTATCTGAAACGTAATGATTAGTTTACAAAATGTGAAAAAATAAGCTGAAATGTGATTTTGCTCACGCTATAGGAATCCGCCGTCGCTTCGGGTATTTCTACGCGCAGCAAACCCTAATACCGAGTCAATATAGGTTTTTATTCACCTATGTTCTCGTCAGCAAAAAATTCGCGTTAGCTGATATTGTCGGTTAACCATAACGAGATAAAAAGCCCAGTACGCCGAGCCGTAGAAGCACAGGAGCAGATATGAAACTTGCCAGTTATAACAATGGTCGCCGCGATGGTCAGTTGATGTTAGTGAGCCGCGATCTTACTCAAACGGTGGCCGTGCCAGCGATTGCCCATACGATGCAGCAATTACTTGATGGTTGGGATCTGCTCAAACCACAATTACAAGAACTGTACGATGCGCTCAATGAAGGCAAATTACCTAACACGCAAACCTTTGATGAAGCTAAATGTTTATCCCCCTTGCCACGGGCGTATCAATGGGCAGATGGCAGTGCCTACGTTAACCACGTGGAGTTAGTCCGTAAGGCGCGCGGCGCGGAAATGCCTGAAACCTTCTGGACCGATCCGCTGTTTTACCAAGGTGGCTCTGACAGCTTTATCGCGCCTAAGGCTGATATTCCGCTGGCGAGCGAAGATTGGGGCATCGATTTTGAATCTGAAATCGCTGTGATCACTGACGATGTGCCTATGGGCGTGAGTGTTGAAAATGCTGCAAAACACATCAAACTGCTGATGTTAGTCAACGATGTGTCACTGCGTAACCTGATCCCTGCAGAACTCGCCAAAGGTTTTGGTTTCTTCCAATCTAAACCTTCGAGTAGCTTCTCTCCAGTAGCCATTACGCCAGATGAATTAGGCAAGCTCTGGGAAGATTCAAAGGTGCATTTACCGCTTATCACCTACTTAAACGGTGAGTTATTTGGTCGCCCAAATGCAGGTGTCGATATGACCTTTAACTTCAGTCAGTTAGTATCTCATGTTGCTAAAACCCGTCCATTGGGCGCGGGCGCCATTATCGGGTCTGGTACGATTTCTAACTATGACCGCAGTGCAGGTTCAAGCTGCTTAGCCGAAAAACGTATGCTCGAAGTGATTGCCGACGGTAAAGCGTCGACTCCCTTTATGCGCTTTGGTGATACAGTGCGCATTGAAATGCTCGATGACAATGGCGTGTCTATTTTTGGCTCAATCGATCAAAAAGTGGTTGAGTACAAGGCGTAAGGCTTTGTTATTTGAAAAGTGATAGATAATATTGACGGGGCTATATAGCCCCGTTTTTATCAGAATTTTATAAGGACAGCGTGAGATGAGACTTTATGGTTATTGGCGCTCTAGCGCGGCCTATCGTGTGCGTATCGCCCTCAATCTTAAAGGGATTAGTGCAGAGCAACTGTCGGTACATTTAGTGCGTGATGGTGGTGAACAACATAAAGCGGATTATATTGCCTTAAATCCGCAGGAACTTGTGCCTACACTGGTGGTTGATGATGAGCAGGATGGTGATGCGTTAACCCAATCTTTGGCGATTATCGAATATCTGGATGAGCTATATCCTAAAACACCGCTATTGCCAGCTTCGGCCCTTGAGCGTGCCCAGGTGCGCGCCATGGCGTTGACTATTGCCTGTGAAATTCATCCCCTCAATAATTTGCGTGTACTGCAATATTTAACGCAAAAGTTGACCGTGAATGAAGATGCTAAAAATGCTTGGTATCACCACTGGGTGGTCACAGGATTTACGGCGCTCGAAACCCAATTAGTGCGCCACAGTGGCCGTTATTGCTTTGGGGATAAGGTGACTATCGCAGATTTGTGTTTAGTACCGCAGGTGTATAATGCCCAGCGTTTTAATGTGGATTTAACGCCTTATCCGAACATTATGCGAGTGTGGGCAGAATGTAATCAGCTACCCGCCTTTGCGGATGCGGCGCCCGAGCGCCAAGCCGATGCGGTTTAACCTAGCATTTACGGCTAAATAAGTGCTATGAAATCGATGATGAAGTGGCGTGAGTCGATGTCACTTCTGAATTTCTTGCTGATATTAAAGCGGATTTTAGCCAATGACAGAAATCGAATTAAGCGAGCGATTGCGCTCATGGCTAAGCCAAGATAACGAACGGATGCGAGCGCTTGAGTTAGTATTGCAATGCGCTCAAGTGCATAGCATGCCGCAGTGGTGTATTGCGGCCGGGTTTGTTCGAAATTTGGTGTGGGACAAGTTGCATGGTTTCGACCGCCAGCCATTAAACGATATCGATCTCATCTACTATTGTCCCTTGGATACGAGACCTGAGCGAGATAGGGCGATAGAAGCCTATCTGCGAGCTGGTGCACCAGAGTTACCCTGGTCAGTAAAAAATCAGGCGCGAATGCACATTAAGAATCAGGATAATCCCTACCAATCGACGCAGGATGCGATGTGTTATTGGCCAGAGCAGGAAACGGCTGTTGCTGTGTATTTTGAACATATGCCTAACACAGTATCTTCCGCGGTCGATAACTTACACCTTATTGCTCCCTTCGGGCTAACCTCGTTATTTGCTTTGCAGTTAACCCATAATCCCAAGCGTGCGTTAGCGGTATTTGAGCAGCGTATTGCCGCAAAGAATTGGCTTAAGCAATATCCACGATTGACCTTGGCCGATGAAGCCATTTCATCAATATGCGTTAGAGCTTTACGCTCTGGTTTCTAGCTAAGTATCGGCACTCAATAAGTACCACCTCCCTCGTTTCCTTATTATTTTGGTTACCGACTTTATATTAATTCTTCAGCGTTTTTTGATTCTCATCTGTGTAACTGAAATGTAAATAAAGAACTTGACTATCCTCCCCCTGATTACTCCTTGTGGAGATCATTAGTGATGACTAATTCATGTGTTAAGTCACAAAAAACTAACTGGCATTATCAATAAATGTTTGCTTTGCGTGATTTAGATCTCAATGGTTATACCTAAAAATAAGTATCGCCACTTAATTTTGATTTGGATCAATAAGGTAAAGAAATTTATCTGGCAGTGTAGGCGTCAATTGTTAAGGATGTAATGTAAAATAAAAACCAATGTTGTACATATGGAGTATGATGATGAATAAAACTACTGTTTCTACACTGTTCGCTGCCACCCTGCTAGCCGCTGGTTTCTCTGCTTCTGTTTCTGCCCATCAAGCGGGCGATATTATTGTTCGTGCTGGTGCGGTGGTTGTTGCACCAAATGAATCGAGTGATGATGTTGTAACTCCTGATCTCGGTAATCTACGCGAATTTAGTGTGAGCAATAACACTCAGCTAGGTTTGAATTTTGGTTATATGTTGACCGATAACTTTGGTTTAGAGCTATTAGCTGCGACGCCTTTTAGCCATGACGTGTCTTTAGGTGGGACTAAGATTGCCGAAACGAAACATTTACCTCCAACCCTAGTAGCGCAGTACTATTTTGGTGATGCTCAATCAACATTGCGTCCTTATGTGGGCGTGGGTGTGAACTACACAAATTTCTTCGATAATGAATTCACTAATGATCTTGGCGGAAAATTAACAGATTTAAGCTTGAGCAACTCTTGGGGCGTTGCGGCTCAAATTGGTTTAGATTATCAAGTCAATAAAAACTGGTTAGTGAACGCTTCTGTGTGGTATGCGCAAATTAGCACTGATGTGAAATTTAACTATCACTACAAAGATGCAGGTGTAGATAAGGCCGCTGCAGTAACAATTGGTACCGATATTAACCCATGGGTTTATATGGTTAGCGTAGGTTACACTTTCTAATCATCTGATTATAAAGTTAAAAAAGGAGCCTTGGGGCTCCTTTTTGCTTTCTAGGCCATTATGCCGTCAAAAGATTAATAACACTACTTTTTAGCCTTTTTCGGTTTCCAGTGGCGGGTGTTATAGATAAACTCCGGCAGTAATTTAGTCAGCCAAGCCACTAAGCGCCAACGCTTGGTTACATAGACACGGCGTTTACCTTGCTGCATAGCCTTAATAATCTGCGCCGCCACTTGCGGGAGTGGCGCCAGCCAAAGGGTGCTTTGCTGCATTGCCGCTTTGTCCAGTAAACCGAGTTGGATATCGGTAATGGTAATCGGCAATTTAAGCCGCTGGGCATGCATGCTTAAGCCTTCCAAATAGTTTTGTGCAAAGGCTTTGGATGCATGATAAGCCACGCTTGGGCCGCCACGTAAACCTGCAATCGAGTTAATGGTGGCAAGCTGGCCGTAACCCTGTTCGCGAAATAATCTAAATGCCGTATTGCAGATAGCCGCAAAGCCCCGCACATTGACGTCGATAATATCTTGCTCTGGTAACCATGGTAAAGCTGGGTCGTAGCTATTGAGTCCGGTATTCACCAAGACTAAATGGGCACCACCGAGACTTTGCCAGACGTTTTCAAGCTGTTCGATGATGGCGCTTGGCTGTTCAATTTGCAGTGAAAATACTTGTACCTTGGTAGGTAAGGTCGAGGCGAACTCGCGCAGCGATTCAACATCCTGCGCAAAAAGCGCTAATTCAACTTGCTGTTCGGCCAATTGTTTGGCAAGTTCGCGGCTTAAATGTGAGCTAGCGCCCACAATTATCGCAGTTGCTTGGGTCATAAGTTTTTCGGCAACGAAATGGTGGCTTATCATAGGAAGATATGTCCAGCATGACAAGATTTATAGCTTGGGCGTATAGACATCCAGAAGTCTTTATGTATGATTGGGAGAAATGAAATGACACATGGGTTAAGGATTAGCGGACTGACATCTGCATGGCAAAAATGGGTGGCAATGGTATTACTTGCGGTGACGACGATGATGACAGGTTGTGCAACACCAAATGCGGTTGTCGAGATTAAAGGTGAGGCTATGTACCGCGAGCGTATCGCACTGCCTGCCGAAGCCAAGTTGATTGTGCAGTTGCTTGATGTCTCTAAGATGGATGTGCCTGCTGTAGTGATGGCAGAGCGTGAGAGTCAAGGCGCTAAAACCCCAACGCCATTTAGTTTTACTATAGGGCGTGATCAGTTTGAAGCAGGGCATACCTATGCCATTGGGGCAAGGATAATGCTCGGTGATAAGTTATTGTTTATTAATACTCAAGCCTATCATGTCGACCTAAACTCGACTGAGCCTATGACGATACTGCTTGAGAAAGTCGGCCGCTAATTTGTTTGCTCTTTGTTGAGTGGCATACGCGCGCCGGAACCCTTGATTGTTGAACAGAAGAGGCGCGGTATGCCAGTTAAAATTCCAGATCATCTGCCTGCAGCAGGGATTTTAGAATCTGAAAATATTTTCGTCATGTCCGAAACTCGGGCTGCAAATCAAGATATCAGGCCAATGAAGGTACTGATTTTGAATTTGATGCCCAATAAAATCGAGACCGAAACCCAGCTTCTACGCCTCTTGGGCAACACGCCCTTGCAGGTAGATGTGGATTTACTGCGTATCCACGATAAAGAGTCGAAACACACCTCAATCGATCATATGAACACCTTCTACCGTGATTTTGAGGATGTGCGCCATAAAAACTACGACGGCCTGATCATCACGGGCGCGCCGTTAGGGCAAATTGATTTTGAGGATGTGACTTACTGGGACCATATTCGTGAAATCATCGATTGGTCACAGCAGCATGTAACCTCAGTGCTCTTTCTTTGCTGGGCAGCCCATGCGGGGCTTTACCATCTCTATGGATTAAATCGTAAAATCCTGCAGCAAAAGCGTTCTGGCGTATTTGTCCACCGCCGTACCTGCCAGCATTTCCCGCTGCTGCGCGGATTCGATGATGAGTTCTTTGCGCCGCATTCGCGCTTTGCCGAGATGGATATCGAGGAGCTTAAGCGACACCCTGAACTACAGGTGCTGGCAGAGTCTGAGGAAGCAGGAGCCTATTTAGTCCTCAGTCGCAATAATCGCAACCTATTTGTAATGGGCCACCCTGAGTATCAAAAATCCACCCTAAACGATGAATATCATCGGGATTTGGCGCAGGGATTAAATCCAAATGTGCCGCAAAACTATTATCGTAATGACGATCCCAAGGCCGATGCCATTGCCCGTTGGCACAGCCATGGCAGTTTGTTGGTCAGTAATTGGCTTAACTATTACGTTTACCAATTAACGCCTTACGACCTGAGTGATATGACGGCGATGACACCATGGGAATCGCAGTAGGGACGTTGTTTTAGTTTGTCAGGCATTGACGGTTTCTTAAGCTCAATGCCTGTCGAATCACCTTGCTAAGCTGTTTCTATTTGCTTGAATCATTTGAACTGACTAGGGCGTGGTGACGTTTCAGGGGTATTTTTGCAGCAATGTGGCTGGCGTTTATGCAAGGCAAAGTCAGTGCTGTGTAGTTATTCTACATAAACGGACGATAACGCAGCAGAAACGCCAGCTAAATGCTGCCCGAAGGGTTCGTCTGGCAAGCCCTTGCGCTTACTTTCTGTCGTAAGCGCCGCTCGTCATTTGAGTCGAATAACGATACATCATTCCTCGTTCCGCGAGCACTAGCTTGCCAGAACGAACAAAATTCAATCTCGAAACGTCAACACGCCCTAATAAATTTACCATTCGTTTAGCTACTGTTTGCTCGCCTGTTTACCTCATTTGTCTTTAGTGTTGTTCATCATCTGCTGGTAAGGTTTTGTTCCCGCTGCAAGGCTAGCGCTTTTAGTAGGTCACTTCCTCCTCGTTACCATTTCAAATGCCGTTAAAGTCTCTCGACTGTAAATTCTGACTGACAATTCTTGTGTGTTTTTCTCGACACATTAGACCAAGGAATACTTGCTTTACGTTCGCGTAAACGTCAGAGTGGTTTCATTGTCATTATTTATCCGCCGCTGGCGAGTGTTACCGCCAAGGCACCTTTAGCTTGGAGTCCCCATGAGTACTGAACAATTTAACCAAGAGATCGTTATTGTTGCCGCTAAACGCACCCCAATGGGTGGCTTTCAAGGCAGTTTGTCTGGCGTAACGTCTCCGAGCTTAGCGGCCACCGCCATCAAAGCCCTGTTAGCCGATACCCAAGTTGCGCCTGACAAGGTCGATGAAGTGTTAATGGGCTGCGTATTACCCGCGGGTTTAGGCCAAGCGCCAGCACGCCAAGCAACCTTAGGTGCCGGTTTACCCCTGTCTGTAGGCACAACGACCGTAAACAAAGTCTGTGGCTCTGGGATGAAAACCGTGATGCTTGCCCACGATTTACTTAAAGCGGGTAGTGCAAAGCTGGTAATTGCCGGTGGCATGGAAAGCATGAGCCAAGCGCCTTACTTGCTAGATAAAGCCCGCGGCGGCATGCGTATGGGCCATGGCAAGGTATTAGATCATATGTTCCTCGACGGTTTAGAAGATGCCTACACCGGCGGCGCCATGGGCACATTCGCCCAAAAAACCGCCGATGAATTTGGTATCACTCGCGATCAAATGGATGCGTTTGCTTTAAGCTCACTGGAAAAAGCCAACGCGGCCATTCAATCTGGCGCCTTCAAAGCGGAGATTGTGCCCGTAACGGTAAGCGATCGCCGTGGTGATGTGACTATCGATACCGATGAGCAGCCAGGTAACGCTCGCCCTGAAAAAATCCCTGCACTGCGCCCCGCCTTTGCTAGAGACGGCACTATTACAGCGGCAAACTCCAGCTCGATTTCCGATGGTGCAGCGGTGCTGATGCTAACTACGCGCGCCAACGCCGAGCAGTTAGGCTTAGCAGTGCTCGCCACCATCAAGGGCCACACAACCCATGCGCAGGAGCCTGCACTCTTTACCACCGCACCCGTTGGCGCGATGGCAAAACTGTTAAGCAATGTGGGCTGGTCAAAGGATCAGGTTGATCTGTTCGAAATCAACGAAGCCTTTGCCATGGTGACTATGCTGGCCGTTTCTGAATTAGGTTTAGACATGGCAAAAGTGAACGTGAACGGTGGCGCCTGCGCCTTAGGTCATCCTATCGGTTGCTCGGGCGCGCGTTTACTGGTGACTTTAATTCATGCACTTAAGGCCCGTGGGCTTAAGCGCGGCGTAGCTTCACTCTGTATCGGTGGCGGTGAAGCGACAGCTATGGCTATCGAAGTCTAAGCAAAGGCTTAATCGCTAATAACGGCTAAATCAACAAGACCAAGACTGAGCTGGCAAGGGCAAACATCCCATCGAGGATACTCATAATATCGCACCGCCAGCTCGACCCTAAACAAGGAAAGGATTGCAACATGACCACACAAGTTAAGCATTACATTGATGGCGAATTCACCACAGGCACTGGTACATCACAAATCGTGGTGACCAATCCTGCCAATAACGCGCCGATTGCCGTTATTAATAGCGCCACGGCCGATGAAGTCCATGCGGCCATCGCCAGTGCCAAGGCGGCATTTAAAACGTGGAAAGAAGTACCTGTGTCTGAGCGTGCCCGTGTCATGTTGCGCTACCAACACCTACTTAAAGAACATCACGATGAGTTAGCGACCATCCTTGCCCATGAAACCGGTAAAACCTTTGAAGATGCCAAGGGCGATGTCTGGCGCGGAATTGAAGTGGCAGAACATGCCTGCAACATTGCCTCATTACTGATGGGTGAAACCGTTGAAAACGTTGCGCGCTCTATCGATACCTACAGCTACACTCAGCCTCTTGGTGTGTGTGCGGGCATCACGCCGTTTAACTTCCCTGCGATGATCCCGTTGTGGATGTTCCCACTGGCGATTGCCTGCGGTAATACTTTTATCCTTAAGCCATCTGAGCAAGACCCAATGACGCCGCAGCGTTTAGTTGAGCTATTTGTCGAAGCGGGCGCGCCAAAGGGCGTATTGCAACTGATCCATGGTGATAAAACGGCGGTAGATATTCTGCTGGCAGACCCTGCGGTAAAAGCCATTTCCTTCGTCGGCTCTGTGGCTGTAGGTCAATACATCTACAAAACCGGTACCGATAACTTAAAACGCGTACAAGCCTTTGCTGGGGCGAAAAACCACTGCGTGATTATGCCTGATGCGAATAAGCAGCAAGTGATCAACAACCTAGTGGGCGCATCTGTCGGCGCGGCGGGTCAACGCTGTATGGCGATTTCAGTCGCGGTATTTGTCGGCGCGGCTAAAGAGTGGATCCCTGAGCTCAAAGAAGCGCTGGCGAAGGTTCGCCCAGGTTTATGGCACGATAAAGAAGCCGGTTACGGTCCGCTGATCAGCCCAGCCGCCAAAGCGCGCGTGCTCAAACTTATCGCCCAAGGTAAGGAAGAGGGCGCAGAGTGTTTACTCGATGGCAGCGATTTTACTGTGGCAGGTTTCGAGTCAGGCAACTGGGTAGGACCGACCATGTTCACTAAGGTCACGACCGATATGAGCATCTACAAAGAAGAAATCTTTGGCCCAGTGCTCTGCTGTATGGAGTCTGATTCATTAGAAGATGCCATCGAACTCGTTAACGCCAGCCCCTACGGTAACGGTACCTCTATCTTTACCGCCAGCGGCGCCGCGGCGCGTAAATATCAACACGAAATCGAAGTCGGCCAAGTCGGTATCAACGTGCCAATCCCTGTGCCATTACCTTTCTTCTCGTTCACGGGTTGGAAGGGCAGTTTCTACGGCGACCAACACGCTTACGGTAAGCAAGCGGTACGTTTCTACACTGAAACTAAGACCATTACCTCTCGCTGGTTCGAGTCGGACATTGCGGTGGCAGCTGGCCCTAATATGAGCATTAACTTGCGCTAAGCGGTTTAAAAAACAGTTTAAACGCATTGTGAAACAGCAGGTTATTCAGTCTAAACGTGGCGCAGTTGGCGCCCATTGATGATAAGCCTGCTGATAAATTCACTGTGTATCACGCCAAGATATTTACGAAAGAAATGGCCAAAGAGTCATAGGAGAGCCAAATGGATTTTAATTTCAACGAAGACCAACGCCAATTTGCCGATCTGGCTCGCCAGTTCGCGGCGGATGAACTCGCCCCCTTTGCCGCCAAATGGGACGAAGAACATCATTTCCCTAAGGATGTGATCCAAAAAGCCGGTGAGCTGGGCTTCTGCTCCCTGTATTCCCCCGAATCGGAAGGCGGTATGGGGTTATCGCGCTTAGATGCCTCGATTATTTTCGAAGAGCTGGCAAAGGGCTGTACAGCCACCACCGCCATGCTGACCATTCATAATATGGCTACTTGGATGGTCACCACTTGGGGTACAGAGACTTTGCGTCAAGCTTGGTCTGAGCCTTTGACAACGGGCCAAATGTTAGCGTCTTACTGCTTAACAGAACCTGGCGCTGGCTCGGATGCGGCATCTTTGCAAACCAAAGCGGTGCGTGATGGTGATGAATACGTGGTATCTGGCTCGAAGATGTTTATCTCGGGCGCGGGCGCAACTGAATTGCTGGTGGTGATGTGCCGCACGGGTCAAGCTGGGCCAAAGGGGATTTCGGCGATTGCCATTCCTGCCGACAGTGAAGGCATTATCTATGGTAAGGCCGAAGATAAGATGGGCTGGAACGCGCAGCCGACGCGCTTAGTTACCTTTGATAACGTGCGTGTGCCGGTTGCAAATCTGCTTGGTGAAGAAGGCCAAGGCTTTACCTTTGCGATGAAAGGCTTAGACGGTGGCCGTATCAATATCGCTACTTGCTCTGTCGGTACGGCGCAGGCGGCTCTAGAGCGTGCAACCCAGTATATGAACGAACGCCAGCAATTTGGTAAGCCACTGGCCGCTTTCCAAGCGCTGCAATTTAAGCTGGCCGATATGGCGACCGAATTAGTGGCCGCGCGTCAAATGGTGCGTCTGGCCGCCTTTAAACTCGACAGTGGTGACCCAGAAGCCACCGCCTATTGTGCGATGGCGAAGCGCTTTGCTACTGATGTGGGTTTTCAAGTTTGCGATGCGGCGCTGCAAATTCATGGCGGATATGGTTATATCAGGGAGTATCCGTTAGAGCGTCACTTCCGTGATGTTCGTGTACACCAGATTTTAGAGGGCACTAACGAAATTATGCGCCTCATTATCGCCCGTCGTTTACTCGACGAAAATGCCGGACAAATCCTTTAAGCTGCCCTAATAGGACTGTAGGATTTGGCGATAATCGATTGGAAATATAAGGGAGCCGAAACAGATGGACTATTTAGTTGAGCGAATTGAAGGCCATACGGCCATTCTGACCATGAACAATCCGCCGGCCAATACTTGGACCGCCCAGAGTTTGCAGGCGCTTAAAGCCAAAGTGCTGGAACTCAATGCCAACAATGACATTTACGCGCTGGTGTTAACTGGCGAGGGCAACAAGTTTTTCTCCGCGGGTGCCGATTTAAAACTGTTTAGCGACGGTGATAAGGGCAATGCGGCGAGCATGGCAAAACACTTTGGCGAAGCATTTGAAACCCTAAGCCAGTTCCGCGGCGTGTCGATTGCCGCCATTAACGGTTATGCCATGGGCGGCGGCTTAGAAGTCGCACTGGCCTGTGATATTCGTATTGCCGAAACCCAAGCCGTGATGGCGCTGCCTGAGGCCACCGTTGGCCTGTTGCCCTGTGCGGGTGGTACCCAAAACCTCACTGCTTTGGTGGGCGAAGGTTGGGCGAAGCGGATGATCCTCTGCGGTGAGCGGGTGAATGCCGCCCAAGCGCTGAATTTGCGTCTAGTCGAGGAAGTGGTTGAAACGGGTGAAGCCTTAAATGCGGCGATAGCGCTAGCTGCCAAAGTGGCCAATCAGAGCCCAAGCAGTGTCACTGCCTGTAAGACACTTATCCAAGCGGGGCGTCAAATGCCGCGTAGCCAAGCCTTACCAATAGAGCGTGAACTGTTTGTCGGTTTGTTCGATACTGAAGATCAGGCCGAAGGCGTAAACGCGTTTTTGGAAAAACGTAAAGCTGATTGGAAGAACCGCTAATGACAAACTTAGTAGATAAGGCTGCACACTCGTTCGCCACTCAACATGTGGTTTTTCAAACTTTAGCCACCGCCTCGGGCAAATTAGTTGGGGTGGTGACGCTCAATGTTGAAAAAGCCCTCAACGCCTTGGATCTTGATATGGTTCGGGCCATGACGGTGCAGCTCAATTTGTGGAAAAAAGATCCGTTAATCGCCTGTGTGGTACTGGATGGCAGCGGAGAAAAGGCGTTTTGTGCGGGTGGCGATGTGCGGGCGTTATATCACGCCTCTGTTGCCGCTCAGGGACAAGTGACTGAGGTCGCTAAAGTATTCTTTGAAGAAGAATATCGTCTCGATTATCTACTGCATACCTTTGGTAAACCTGTGCTGGTATGGGGTGATGGCATAGTGATGGGCGGTGGTCTGGGCCTGATGGCTGGTGCCAGCCACAAAGTAGTGACAGAAACCTCCCGAATCGCCATGCCTGAAGTCACCATCGGGCTTTATCCCGATGTGGGCGGCAGCTATTTCCTCAACCGCATGCCGGGCAAAATGGGGCTGTTTTTAGGCTTAACCGCCTATCAAATGAACGCCGCCGATGCCTGTTACGTTGGCCTTGCCGATCATTATCTAAATCGTGACGACAAAGAGCTGATGTTCGATGCCATGGCGACCCTCGATTGGAGTGACTCGCCTGCACTTAATCATCAACGACTCGATTCGATGATCAACGAACTGTCGAACCAAGTGGACATCCCTAAGGGCGATAGTTTACTTGCCGAGAGCCAAGAGATTATCGATAGGCTGATGGCGGGCAGTTTGACGGATATTGTCAGCCGTATGTCGAGCTTACGCACTGAAGAAGCGTGGTTAAATAAAGCCTGCGCGACTATGCTCGCGGGCAGCCCGATCAGTTGGCATTTGGCGTATATCCAAAGCCAGCTAGGTACCAAACTTAGTCTAGCGCAATGTTTTAAATGGGAATTAACCGTTAGCGTCAATGTTTGTGCTAAGGGCGATTTCAGTGAAGGCGTACGGGCACTGTTGATTGATAAAGACAAACAGCCCAAATGGCAATTTGCCGATGTGCAATCCGTGCCAAACCGCGTTATCGAGGACATGCTGACCTCACCTTGGGGAGAAGAACATCCCTTAAGCCAATTAAGCTAAGCCAATCGATGGCAGGTAAAGCAAGCGCTTTGCCTGCCATTTTTATCTGGAATAACAACTATCTGGAATAATAAAAGACACCAGAACACAGGAGTGATGGCATGAGTACAGTAGCATTTATCGGTTTAGGTAATATGGGCGGCCCAATGGCGGCCAATTTATTAAAAGCGGGCATGACGGTACGTGTCTTCGACTTAGTGCCAGCCGCCATGCAAGCCTTGGCCGACCAAGGCGCATTAGTGTCGAGCACGGCATGCGGCGCAGCGGCAGGCGCCAATGTGGTGATCACTATGCTGCCTGCGGGTAAGCATGTCAGAAACTTATACTTAGGAAATAAAAGTGCAGGAAATGGTAGCGAGAAAGGTCTACTCGACGTCGTCGCTGGTGATACCTTGCTGATTGATTGCTCGACCATTGATGCCCAAAGCGCTCAATTGGTGGCGGCCGAAGCGGCTAAGAGTGGTATCGAATTTATCGATGCGCCAGTATCCGGTGGTACCGCAGGCGCGGCGGCAGGCACCTTGACCTTTATCTGTGGTGGCTCGGACATCGCCTTTGAGCGCGCGCAACCTGTACTCAATGCCATGGGTAAGAATATCTTCCATGCGGGCGGTCCAGGCGCTGGGCAAATTGCTAAAATCTGCAATAACATGCTGTTATCTGTGCTGATGGTCGGTACATCTGAAGCCCTGCAAATGGGGATAGACCATGGTCTCGACCCTAAAGTGCTGTCGGACATTATGAAGGTCAGCAGCGGCGGTAACTGGACGCTTGAAAAGTACAACCCTTGCCCGGGTGTGATGGAGAATGTGCCTTCTTCTAAGGGCTATCAGGGCGGCTTTATGGTAGATTTGATGGTTAAAGATCTCGGCCTCTCCCAAGAAGCCGCATTATTGAGCAATTCGAGTACACCCATGGGCTCACTCGCGCGCAGCTTGTATGTGAATCATGCACGACAAGGCAATGGTCGCCGAGATTTCTCCAGTATTTTTGAACAATTTGCACCACTTAAGAAATAGACATTAAAAACAAGGGATAACCAGATGGATTTAAAAGATAAGGTTGTCGTCATCACTGGCGGCGCGGGTGGTTTAGGCTTAGCGATGGCGCATAATTTTGCGCAGGCGGGTGCTAAGTTGGCACTTATCGATGTGGATCAAGAAAAGTTAGAACGCGCCTGTGCCGATTTAGGCTCATCCACCGAAGTCCAAGGTTATGCGTTAGATATTACCGATGAAGAAGACGTGGTCGCGGGTTTTGCCTATATATTGGAAGACTTTGGCAAAATCAACGTGTTAGTCAATAATGCCGGCATTCTACGTGATGGCATGTTAGTCAAAGCCAAAGACGGTAAGGTGACAGATCGTATGTCATTCGACCAATTCCAATCGGTGATCAATGTTAACCTTACTGGTACATTCCTCTGTGGCCGTGAAGCGGCTGCCGCAATGATTGAATCGGGACAAGCTGGGGTGATTGTTAACATTTCTAGTCTTGCCAAAGCAGGCAACGTGGGACAATCCAACTATGCGGCCTCCAAAGCGGGTGTGGCGGCGATGTCTGTCGGTTGGGCAAAAGAGCTGGCCCGTTACAATATCCGTAGCGCAGCGGTAGCACCGGGGGTGATTGCGACCGAAATGACGGCGGCGATGAAGCCAGAAGCATTAGAGCGTTTAGAGAAGCTCGTACCCGTTGGTCGTTTAGGTCAAGCGGAGGAAATAGCCTCCACCGTACGCTTTATTATTGAAAACGATTATGTAAATGGTCGTGTCTTTGAAGTGGATGGCGGTATTCGCTTGTAAGAGATTATCTTATTGATAATCAACAAAACCGAGCGTTTGCTCGGTTTTTTGTTGGAGAAAGACAGCACTAGTTTTGACACATTTAGTTCAATGGAATGATCGATGGGAGTTGACATTTAAGGGCTATCCTTCAACAATCGCACTCCTCTTTTTTTACATAACTTTACATGGGCGTGTTGACGTTTCGAGATTAGATTTTGTTCGCTCTGGCAAGCACGTGCTCGCGAAACGAGGAATGATGTGTAGTTATTCTACTCAAATGACGAGTGACAAAGAGCAAGTGCTTGCCAGACGAACCCTTCGGACAGCATTTGGCTGACGTTTCTGCTGCGTTATCGTCCGTTTATGTAGAATAACTACACTGCACGGACTTTGTCTTGCATAAACGCCAGCCAAATTGCTGCAAAAATAACCCTGAAACGTCAACACGCCCATATAGGGTTGACATTATGGTGTTGGAGTTGAATATCTGAATGTCATGGCAGGATAAGGCTCTATGGCTTGAAAAAATCACCAAACGCATGATGTTAATTGTCGGTGCCTTAGGTGTACTAGTGATCTACGGCGGCTTCTTTTTTCTCCTCTTCAGTGGTCGTTCGGTCGCGGTGATCCCATGGTTTTTTTTACTTTCACCTTGGATTTGTATTTATTGTGGCTTGACGCAAGAACAACAGACTAATGTACTGAAATGGTTTATTAAAAAAGTTAAAAAATAAGCCCTTAAGGGCATTTGCATCGCTTTCGTTTCGATTTTGGCTTGTTTAGTTTGCAAACTTGGGGAATACAATGGGTTTAGGACGCTATCTTCCACATCTGCTGAGTGCGGCTTTGTTGCTACTCTGCGGATGTGAGCGTACGGATACACATGCTCAACCCGCCAAGGAAAACGGCGAAATTAAAGTTGCCCCCTATGGTAGCTGGCAATCACCTTTGTCTGCGACAGATGTCTTTAAACAAACCGATGATATTGCAGAATTACAAAGCGTAGGTAATGCGATTTATTTTGCCGAATCGAGTGGGCGCGACCAAGGTAAGGTGGGCATCAAGCGCCTCGACGGCCTTGGTAAAGTCACTCAAGTGGTGTTGCCGGATTTTAATGTTAAATCCACTGTGCATGAATATGGCGGTGCAGCGTTTTTGGGTATAGGCAAGAGCCTCTTTGCCACCAAAATGCAGGATCAGCTGTTTTACCGTTTTGCCCCTAACCAGCCGCCTTTGCCGTTAACCCCCAATGGCACGCGCCATGCTGATTGCGTGGCTTATCCTAAGGGCTCACGAATTATCTGCGTGCGTGAAGATCATCGTCAGGGAGGGGAACCGAAAGCGAGCCTAGTGACCATTAATCTTAACTTTGCTGGTGAAGGCGATACCTTTGTCTCGGGACATGACTTTATTTCTTCCCCGGCCATTTCACCCGATAACACCCAACTGGCGTGGATCACATGGGAACATCCTTATATGCCGTGGGATAACAGCGTGCTGTGGCTTGGGGAGCTTGACCGCAAAGGCCAATTAAAAAATGTTCGCAAGGTAAGTACACCGCAGGCGTCTTCAGTGGCTCAGCCTTTGTTTGGCCCTGACGGAAAATTATATGTGGTCTCCGATCTTAGTAATTGGTGGAACATTTATCGCGTCACTCCAAGTTACACTTTAGAGCCCGTGTTGAGTAAAAATGCCGAGTTTGCTGTGCCCGATTGGCGTTTAGGTAACCATAATTATGCCTTTGAAAATGCAACAACTTTGATTGCTAGTTATGTTGAAGGCAATCGAGCGGCATTACTGCGCATTCACTTAGATTCGGGATTAACTGAATCCCTTGCAATTGATTTTGCAGAGATCACTCAAGTGGTGAAGGGTGAAGACGGTGTATATTTTGTTGGTGCAAAGGCGACGCCAGAGAAAGGCATTTACCGGGTGGTTGGCCGCGGTACCGAACTTGTGTATGCGCCAGCACTCGCCAATTTAAATCCTAACTATGTGTCACGGGCGAAAAATATTGCCTTCGCAACGGGCAAAGACCAGCAGGCCTACGGTTATTTTTATGGTCCCGTCAATCCCAAATTCGTGCCGCCCCATGATACCCGTCCGCCGCTGATTGTGATGTTACATGGTGGGCCGACATCAAGGGCGAGTTTAGCCTATCGCAGTGAGATCCAATTTTGGACTAGCCGCGGTTTTGCGGTGTTAGATTTAAATTTCCGTGGCAGCAGTGGCTTTGGTCGAGCCTATCGTCAAAGCCTGTACGGTAAATGGGGGGAAAGCGATGTTGAAGATGCGGTCAATGCCGCTAAATACTTAGTGGCTAAGGGATGGGTCGATGCGAATAAGCTGGCCATTCGCGGGATCAGTGCGGGAGGGTTGACCGTGATGTCATCCTTAGCTTTTTATAATGTATTCCAAGCGGGTGTAAGCTATGAAGGCATCAGCGATGTTGAACAGCTTGCTAAGAGCACCCATAAATTTGAGTCGGGCTATCTGGATCAATTAATCGGGCCATATCCTGAAAATACAGACAGATACCGTGAGTTATCGCCACTAAATCATTTAGATGGGTTAAATGAGCCGTTGCTGATTTTCCAAAGTTTAAGAAACAAAATTGTCCCTACGTCGCAGTCACGGCAAATTTATGATGCCCTTAAAGCTAAAGGCGTACCGACGGCCTATATCGATTATGGCGATGATTCTGACGAAGGGCGCACCCCAGAACATAAGGCAGCGGGATTAGAAACTGAGTTAGCCTTTTATGGGCAAGTGTTTAAGTTTACTCCTGCGGGTAAATTGCCTCCATTAATACTCGATAATGCAAACGCATTAACGCCATAATATTAAAAGCAAAAGCCTACTCTTCAGTAGGCTTTTGTCTTTGGCGTAAGCCAAATGGTGTTTAATGTTGATGATTAAGGCTGTTAATAATGGTGCAGTGGGGCTGCTCACCGCCTTGGCACTCACTCACCATTTGTTGTAACTGGCTGCGTAGATTTTGTAACTTACTGATTTGCAACTCTACATAAGCCAAATGGTTGCGGGTCAGTTGTTTAACATCCTCGGCATTACGGCTGTCGTTATTACGTAAATCGAGTAGGAGTTTACAATCCTCTAGGCTAAAGCCTAAGTCGCGGCATTGGTGTACAAATTTCAGCGATTCAATATCCCGATGGCGATACACCCTGTATCCAGCGTCGTTACGTTCTGCGCAAACGAGGCCGATATCGTGGTAGTAGCGTATGCTTTTAACGCTTAACCCTGTGTGCTTTGCCACTTCGCCTATTTTCATCCTGACCTCGGTCATTATCAGTTCTAAATACTCGTGCAGACAAGTGTGATACTTGCCACAAAAACACCCTTGACTCTCCCGTGATGGGAGACTTTATCTTAGCTCCATAGCAGTTAAGTTCAAGTGAGGGATCTTCTATGTCTCAAATAAAACTCTACGTCGCCAATATGAATTGCGCAGGTTGTGTGGCCAAAATTGAAAAGGCTTTTGCGGCCGAGTCGAATGTGAGTGCCCGTATTAATCTGGCCGATAAACAAGTGACTGTGGATAGCAAGATAAGCCCTGATGCAGCCCTCGCTGTGATGGATAAGGCGGGCTTTCCCGCACAGTTGATTGTGGATGCTAAGGCGGCGGCCGAGGAAAAGCGGGTCGAAGATGCGGCGGAATATAAATTGCGGATGCGCCAAGCTGTGGCTGCACTTGCTGTCGGTATCCCCATGATGTTATGGGGATTACTGGGTGGCGAGATGATGATTAATCGCCCCAGCATGCAGTTAGGTTGGGGCATAATGGGTTTAATCACGCTGGCTCTTTTAGTCGGTACGGGTCGCCACTTCTATCAGGGTATGTGGCGCGCGCTTAAGGCCAAAACCACCAATATGGATACCTTAATCGTGTTAGGCACCAGCACTGCATGGTTATATTCAATGGTGGTGGTACTTATTCCGAGTGCATTCCCAATGGATACTCGCCACGTGTACTTTGAGGCGAGCGTGATGATCTTAGGCTTAATTAACTTAGGCCATGCCCTTGAATTAAAAGCGCGCGGTAAGACCAGTGAAGCGGTGCAACGTTTACTTGGGCTGCAATCCTCAAGGGCGATTCGTATTGGCGACAATGGTGATGAAGAGGTTGAGATAAGCCAGCTTAAATTAGGCGATAAACTCAGACTTCGCCCAGGCGACAGGGTCGCACTCGATGGCGTGGTGGAGTCGGGTCAGTCTCTACTCGATGAGGCCATGTTGACGGGGGAACCTATTCCTGTGCCTAAGCATGTTGGCGATAATCTCAGCGCGGGCACAGTCAATGGTAACGGCAGTTTAGTCTATCGGGTTAGTGCTGGGCAGCGGGATACGCGCCTTGCCAAAATCATTGCGCTGGTACAGGAAGCACAAACCTCTAAGATGCCGATTGGTCGTCTGGCCGATAACATTTCGGCGGTGTTTGTGCCAACGGTCGTGGTCATCGCCTTACTCGCTGCGGCGGTTTGGTATGTTGTTGGGCCAGAACCCGCGCTCAGTCATGCGCTTGTGGTACTCACCAGCGTGCTGATCATCGCCTGTCCCTGCGCCTTAGGGTTAGCCACACCTATGTCTATCATAGTGTCCGTTGGCCGCGCCGCTCAAATGGGTGTATTGGTAAAAAATGGTGAAGCACTACAAAGCGCCAGCAAGGTCGATTGTGTGGTGCTGGATAAAACCGGCACAGTGACTCTTGGCAAACCCCAAGTTACCGATATCCATTGGGTTGAGGACAATGACCAAGCTACTAAAGGCCAAGCGCTCAGTGATGAAGACAAGCGCGCACTCCTTGGCGCTATCGCCAGTCTTGAGCAGCATTCAGAGCATCCGCTGGCCAGCGCAATGGTCAGCTATGTTAAGCAAGCATCGATTCCATTGCCCGCAACCGAGATTTTTACTAATCATCAAGGTAAGGGCATAGAAGGGCGAGTCGATGGCGCCGACTTTTTAGTGGGGAATCAAGCCTTAATGGCGGCATTTGATGTGTCGTCAGAGGAGGGGGTGACAGGCAGCAGCTCAGGTTTTACGGTAGAAGCCGCCGCGCAATTTGCCAAACAGGGTAAAACACCGATTTATGTCGCCAAGGCGGGTAAGTTAGTGGCTACTATCGCGATTGCCGACCCGATAAAAGCCGATGCGAAAGAAGCGATTAGTGCAATACGCTCACAGGGTATCCGTGTGGTGCTGCTGACGGGGGATAATCCACAAACAGCCCAAGCTGTTGCGGAGCAAGTCGGTATCGAGGAAGTCATTGCTGGCGTATTACCTGAACAAAAGCAGCAGCATATTAAAGCCTTACAACAGCAAGGGCACGTGGTTGCCATGGTCGGTGATGGCATTAACGATGCGCCCGCCCTGATGAGCGCCGATGTCGGGATCGCCATGGGATCGGGCACAGAGGTGGCGATCGAAAGCGCGGATATGACACTGCTGTCCCATCAGCTGATAGTGATTGCTAACTTATTAGCGCTCTCCCGTGCCACCATGACCAATATTAAACAGAACCTATTTGGTGCCTTTATTTACAACAGTATCGGTATTCCAGTCGCGGCTGGGGTGCTGTATCCGCTGACGGGGATGCTGCTAAGCCCTGTGATCGCAGGGGCCGCAATGGCATTGTCTTCCTTAACCGTGGTCACCAATGCGAACCGCTTAAGGCAGCAAAAACTGTAAGTCAATAACATCGTCCCATATGCAAGTGAGTGAGCGAACATGCCCAATACCGTCCATTTCGTTGGGCTGTATTGGGGATTTGGGGTTCATTTGGTTGTCATCCAATGGGATTATCTTGAGTCTTACTTGCAAAAATGCAGGTTAAATAAACAGTTATCCTTGGGTAAAATGTGTCAGAACAGCTTAAGCATTCGCAGCTAACCGGGCCTTTTTAGTTGATAATTTAGCCCAAACTGCTATAGTGCAACGTTTATTTTTGCCCCCTCAGGTTGGACACCTCGGTTTTAGCAAATAGGTTTATACTTAGTTGCCCTGCCAGACGTCCGGCCAACCTAACTCGATTTGGAAGTTCATTTTGATCACTACAGCGAATATCACCATGCAGTTTGGCGCTAAGCCACTGTTTGAAAACATCTCAGTTAAATTTGGCGGCGGTAACCGTTACGGTCTTATCGGTGCGAACGGCTGCGGTAAATCAACCTTCATGAAGATCCTTTGCGGTGATCTAGAGCCGAGCAGCGGTAACGTATCTTTAGACGTCAATGAGCGTCTGGGTAAGTTGAGCCAGAACCAATTCGGTTACGAGGAATACACGCTGATTGACACAGTGATCATGGGCCACCGTGAGCTGTGGAAGGTCAAGCAAGAGCGTGACCGTATCTATTCTTTGCCAGAGATGAGCGAAGAAGACGGCATTGCCGTGGCAAACCTTGAAATGGAATTTGCTGAAATGGATGGTTACACCGCCGAATCTCGCGCTGGTGAACTGCTACTTGGTGTGGGTATCGGTATCGAAAGCCATTTCGGTCTAATGTCTGAAATTGCTCCAGGTTTAAAACTGCGGGTGTTATTGGCGCAAGCCCTGTTCTCGGACCCTGATGTACTGCTGCTCGACGAACCCACCAACAACTTGGACATCGACACCATCCGTTGGTTACAGGACGTCTTGAACCAACGCGACAGCACCATGATCATCATTTCGCACGACCGTTACTTCTTAAACTCAGTCTGTACCCATATGGCGGACTTAGACTACGGTGAACTGCGTGTTTACCCTGGTAACTACGACGAATATATGCAAGCTGCGACTCAGGCCCGTGAGCGTCTGCTGGCCGATAACGCCAAGAAGAAAGCACAAATCTCTGAGCTGCAAACCTTCGTGGCGCGCTTCTCTGCCAACGCCTCTAAGGCAAAACAAGCAACTTCTCGTGCGCGTCAAATCGATAAGATCAAGCTGGATGAGGTTAAAGCCTCTAGCCGTGTTAACCCCTTCATTCGTTTCGATCAGGAAAAGAAACTGTTCCGTAACGCTTTAGTGGTTGAGAATTTGGCTAAAGGTTACGACACCCCCCTGTTTAAAGACTTAAACCTAATTGTCGAAGTGGGCGAGCGTATCGCTATCCTCGGTGAGAACGGTGTAGGTAAAACCACGTTACTGCGTACTTTAATCCATGATATTCCACAGGATGAAGGCCATATCCAATGGTCTGAAAACAGCAATATCGGTTACTACGCGCAGGATCATGAGTCTGATTTTGAAAACGATATGACCCTCTTCGAGTGGATGAGCCAATGGCGTAAACCTGAAGATGATGACCAAGCGGTGCGTGGTATTTTAGGCCGTATGCTGTTTAGCGCCGACGATATTAAAAAGTCTGTAAAGGTGCTGTCGGGTGGTGAAAAGGGCCGTATGTTATTTGGCAAGCTCATTATGCAAAAGCCAAATATCCTGATGCTCGACGAACCGACCAACCACATGGACATGGAATCGATCGAATCCTTAAACAACGCGCTGGAAAAATACGAAGGCACGCTGTTGTTTGTGAGTCACGACCGTGCATTCGTATCGTCACTGGCAAACCGTATCCTTGAAATCACGCCAAATGGTGTGAATGACTTCAAGGGCACCTACGATGAGTTCCTTGCTAGCAAGGGCATCGAAGGCTAATCAGTTACTTTAAGTATTAAATTGCCTTACGTGTTTACAAACCCTGTTTGAATAAAACGCCGCTCAAATTGAGCGGCGTTTTTGTTGCTGGCTTTTAGCTTGAGTATTGCCCTTGAGTGTTTGCGCTTGGATGAGCAGTTATGGCGTCACCTCGGTTTTTTGATCGACATAAATCAAGCTGTTGGTATCAAAACCGCGGGCGCTCGCCATCTCGACAAATTGCTGAATTACCTCGGGGGATACCGTTGGGGTTCTTGCCAATAACCATAAATAATCCGTATCCGGCCCCGAGATAAAGGCGTATTGGTAATTTTGCTGGTCGAGTCCAAACACCACATAGGCGCCATAAAATGGCCCAAAGAAGGAGACTTTTAAGTAAGCTTCGTTCTCTCCATTCACAAAATAGGCTTTACCTTCAGCCTCTTTCCATTCCTGTTTAGCTGTGGAGTAGCCCCGATTAATCACTTTAACACCACCATCGGGCTTAAGGCTGTATTCGGCGGTGACTTGGGTTAATCCGCGCTCGAAGGAGTGGTCAAGCCTCGCAATCTCGTACCATTTGCCTAAATAGCGGTCGAGTTCAAAATCCTTAACGGGTTCGACGTAGTTGGGCATGCCTAGGCAGCCAGTAAGGACTAACACACTGATCATTAAGAGTAGTTTTTTCAAGTGATGCTCCTATGCAACTGATTGAGTCTATCTTTTAGTCATGAGGGCAAACCAATGTTTCTTTTGTACTTTTTAGCGCTTTACGTTGACTCTGCCACCCCTGAGCTATGCCTGCAAGTATAATTAGCGCCACGCCCATCAATTGCTGTGTAGTTAAGGCTTCACTAAACAGCCACCACGCCAGCACGACCACCACAACAGGTTCCACATAGGATAGTGTGCCATAGGTTACCGAGGGCAGTTGGTTTAGGGCTTTTACTGCAAATAAAATCGCTAAAAATCCCGGCAAAAATCCAATCGCTAGCAGCCAAGTCAACTGATTAAGGCTTGGTACTAATGGCGTCGTTAACATTAAGGGAAGTAAACATAACGCGCCAACACTTAACTGGACTAGGGTGCTTTGGTAGGGCGAGGCCGCGCTGGGTTTTCGGTTGATTAAGATAAAGCCACTATAAGTGATGAGCGCAAGAAACGAATAAAAATATCCCAATATTTCAGAATCATATAGCGACTGGCTCGATGTGACTGGCAACATTAATATAAAGCCTATTAAGGCAAGGACCACACTGACGATACTGAATCGGTTGAGCCTTTCATTAAAAACAAAGTGGGCAAAGAGTGACGTTACCACAGGCGCAAGGTAGATAATCATGATCACGGTTGCCATTTGGGTGTATTCAATGGCCTCGATATAAAAAGCCATAAATCCCGCGAGCATAGCACCATTAATCAAGGTGCGTTTACTGGGCCTATGGCGGATCTGGTCTCTTTTACCTGTTAACAGCATATATGCGGTTAAAAACAGCGCACCCAGTAATAGCCGATAAAAGGTGATATGTTCAGCAGGCAGGGCGGCAAAACGTGCGAATACGCCAATGGTGCCCATCAAGCTTGCTGCCAGCAGAGCAAGCACTATGGCCAGTGTCGGTGGCGGGGTCATGTATCACCTTTTAATACCGATAATTCAACGATTAAGGGGTTGAGTTTGCCTTAAAAACTCAGCCTTATCGAGTGCTATTGTAAGCACTTTGCAGGCATGGGGTACCAACGATGGTTGCAGAGCCTATCGCGCAAAGATTGATAACTTGACTGCGCTAGCAAGTTCAACCGCCTGCTAAATAATCGACTTACGCGAGCGGAAATGATTTAACGGATCTTGGCAATAGCTGGCCTTTACCTGCTGTAACAATGGATAGTTTTTCCCAAAATAACGGGCGGTAGGGATGGTATTATCTTTAAAATTAATAAAGGCGCCTGAGCTGTTGGCAATAGTGGCATCGCGGCAGCTGTCAATCCAATCAAGTGCTCTGTTTACCCGGGTATAAACAGGGTTGGCCTGCATCAGCACTTGTTCTTGTAGTTCGTTGTTCCACCATGCCTGATACTGAACAATATAGGCGTGGTCTTTAAAGGCAAATGCACTTTGAGTTTTTTGGCTATCACTTAGTTTGCGGTAAAAGTCGCCAGTAATCGCGCTTAAGGTAACATAGGTAAATAAACCTAATTGCCGATTATCCTCAATCAGTTGTGATGAGGTTAGGCTTTCAATCAATGCAATATGCCCTTGTTTTAATCCCTGTGAATGGGCAAAGCGTGATGTCACCTTATGGGGCGCAGGACGAAGCAGATCCTGTGCGTGTTGGCGCTGGTTTTTGTAGAGTTGTATATCCTTATCGTTAATCAGTTCCGTCATTCTATGGTTCAAGATGGGTTGCAAATCCTGAATGGTTTCGCGATTCCAGCTTTCCATTAATTCATCGCCATAGGCTTGCGTTAAGCCGCCCATGGCATCAATTTGTACTCTGCTTGGCTTTAAACTGACGTCGCTAAATTGGGTTTTGATAAAGTGCGCAAGGCTGGCGGGATTTCCTTCCCAATAGCCATACATAATGCAGTTATGCTTGGCAAACATCGGATCTTCAGTTTCTGTAACACTGCTCGCTAAGGGGCGTTTTTGCTCTTCGACTATCGCGGATTTGGCCTGAATTTTAAGATTAGTGCCCAGTAAGCAAGGCAAATTATCCGCCAGAATAATCTGCTCCCAACGTTCCAATAATCCTAAGGTCGGGGTGGTTTGCTGCAGTTGTTGGCTGTCCTGAAGATAGGGATTCCATTCTAGTTCGAATTTGAGCAGGCTTGGGGGGAGAGCAAAGGTTTGTACAAAAAAACGGGTGACAATACCGTAACTTAAACCGCCTCCACCTTTTAATGCCCAGAGCAATTCGGGTTTATTAGCCGCCGATACAACTTGGGTTTCACCAACGCCTAAGACAATTTCTGCTTGGACTAAACCTTCGCAGCACATGCCGTATTTGCGACACCAAGGCCCCCAACCACCTCCCATAATAAAGCCTGCCAACGCATGGGAAGCGCTAGTACTATGGGGCAACATTAAGCCTTTTTGGGCGAGATAGCTGGTTAATCTTCCTATTGTGCAGCCGGGCTCTACGGCCACAATACCGCTGATGGGGTCGAGTTCGATGTCATTCATCAATTCGAGATCGAGCACTATGCTATTGGTTTCGCCGCTTTCGCCTTCGTGATCATGGCCGCCGGAGCGCACGCTAATGGCAAGGTGATAGTCAACCGCTGTTTTATAAACGATTTTAATGTCTTGGCGGCTGCGGCATTTAATTATCGCGAGTGGTTTTTTTTGCAAGCGGCGATTAAAAAGTTGGCAGGCTTTTTCGTAAGCCAGCATCTGTTGGCCCGTACTCACCCAAAAATCTTGCTCGGCGTAGTATTGGCCATCGGTAATGATATTTTCGCTGGGAATGTGGCTGCGTACCTCGTTAATAAAACGCATAAAATGTGTGACTTGACGGGTAACTACATTCTCACTGATTCGAATTTCAGCTGTGAGTCGGCTGGATGTTGATTGGCTTATAAAACAATCAAATTCAAGCTCATTACTTAGTTGTAGCTTAATGTGTGAGCGATTGGGCGTGAGGGATTTTAAAATATCAAAGCTAAGGGTAATGTCGGTACTTTCTTCTGAATGATAATTAGCCTGGTAAATAAAGTGTGGCCAGTGGCCAAAATTGGACTCAATAATATAGGCGCAACGTTCATGGGCGGGAATAGTATGGGGTAACTGTTTTTTAAAGTTGTTAGTGTTTAAGTTCTGCTTATTAAAGTTATAGTCAGTGTCGTTAAAAATAACCAGCATGACCTCTTGTCTTGTTGAACAGTCAGGATGAAAACTGGTACTTGGTTTAATTTGATTTTTGGGGTAAATATAAAGGTTGTTATCAGTCAGCGTTATTTGGTGTTGTGGTTGTAAATAATAATCTAAAATTTGATGTTTGGTTAAGCACTGTTCAATAAGGTTGATATTAACTATTTCACCGTCGAATAACGTTGATGTCTCATTCGTAAGCTTTAATTTTCTATAGTCGCTTAGTGGTATTGAATGTTGCTGTAGATGAATTTCTTCACCATCGATATAACAGGTTAATTCATGATATTGGTAGGTGATGGATAATAAATGCCAATAGCCATCATTTAAATTGCCTAGAGTTGAAATGGTTTCAATCTGTAACAGTTGGCTATTTACTAGGGTTTCGATATGACCGAGGGCATTGATATTAATTATAAAGCCAGTGTTATTTGTTTGACTATAATATTGAAAGACTACACCGCCTTGATGTGTTTTGACCCAAGCTTGAAAGGTAAATACATTTAGTGTTCCTGCATCCTGCACTAAGGTTTTTACCAAATTATGTTTATGTGCAGTCTTTTGAGTCAACTCCGTAGGTTGAGTGCTTAATAGTGCTTGAGTCATTTGGGGCGGTTTCATTGGTAACATCCTTGTTTTATTCCATTTTCTTAAATTCTGTCCTGTGCGATAAAAGGCCTATAGCGAGGTATTTATCCGGTCACGACCATCGGCTTTGGCGCGATAAAGCGCGGTATCAGCGGCGCACACCATGGCGAGTGAAGTTCGGAACTGGCCATTGACTTCACTGGCAATCCCTTGGCTAGCACTTATAGAGACATAATCCCTGAGCCCTTGGTCGGTAAAGCGAATATTATTAATCCCTTGCTGGATTTTTTGCGCTATGGTCAGCGCCATTTTGGCATTGTGATTAGGCAGGATCAGTGCAAATTCTTCGCCGCCATAACGGGCTGCAAGACCGATTTCGATAGGCACAATGGTGGCGATCACTTTGGCAATTTTTCTAAGGCATTCATCACCTTGGATATGACCAAACTGATCATTAAACACCTTAAAATAATCCACATCGATAATGACTACGCTGATGGGGCGTAGTTTGGCGGTGCATTCTTCCCAGTGCTGTTGCAGCATTTCATCAAAATAGCGACGGTTTGCCAGTTGGGTGAGGGAGTCGGTGGCGGCCAATTTACGCAGTTTTTGGTTTTCTGCTTTATGGTGAGTTAAATCGTGCATCACCATCACAAACACAGGTTCATGGCTGGGAATATAAGAGATAGACAATTCAACATCTTTGGCCTTACCAGAGGCGCAGATCAGTGTGGTTTCCTGCGCAGGGTGCTGCACGGGTTGACCACAGTTGGTGCCTAGTTGCACATCGTGGCTCAGGAGATTGTCATAGCGCGCTTGATGATGTTCGGTCAAAAAATTGCGCCAATCTTGGCCCTTTAAAGTCGCTTGTGGGCAATCGAGCAGCTCGGTACTGCGTTGGTTGCACGAACGGATGAAGCCGTTGGCACTTACTAAGATTAACGGCTCGGTTAAATGTTGAATAAAGAGTTCAATGGTCTCGAGGGAAGAATGCTCGAAAAAGTTCAGCGGTAGCTCGGCACTCTTTGCATGCTGAGTTGTGGGCAATGCAGTATCATCGACAATGGATAAGGCGGGTTGTTGGCGTACCAGTTTCGGTGAGTTTGTCATTGTTATCTTTCTCCGTGAACTTTAATCATCTGCGCTAGGCGCTTTTCTGAGGATGACTTTATTCTGGTGGAAGAAAAGATACCTTCTGCTTACCTTCTGGTATAATTTATTGATTTTAAATGTTTTAAATTTTACCTTCTGAGTCGTTTTATCTGCGATTAGGAGCCTGGTTGGCTGGGTGCTTGCTTTCATCTCGCAAAATTTGGGCTAAACAGCCCCTAATCTGAAGCCTCAAGATTGAGTCGAATATTTGTTGTTGGGGCAATTTAAAGCAGTGTAAGTCCATTAATTTGCTCGGGATGTAGTGCTTGGCTATGGG
Organism: Shewanella cutis; assembly: GCF_022410515.1. Classification (GTDB taxonomy): domain Bacteria; phylum Pseudomonadota; class Gammaproteobacteria; order Enterobacterales; family Shewanellaceae; genus Shewanella; species Shewanella cutis. The sequence continues at coordinate 253,759 of NZ_JACSDI010000003.1, forward strand.
ATTTTCCTCGACACCATTTACCGCCTTGCTTGTGCTTAAATGCGCACATCGCATCCCATCGACCGCTTACACCACTATACTGGCGACGAAACTCCTTGGCTGAAAGTAACCAGGCATCGGATTCAATCCCTAACTCATTAAGCAACTTAGGTCGTAGGTTATCGATAAAGCCCTTTTTATCATGGCGAATCGCGCGGCCAGTCCAATCGATAAGCTCAAGATAATCGGCAAAATGGAAGGGGATACCCGTTTGCTGATGGAGATGTGTTGCACCATCAAATTTTGCAAGGGATTTATGAGGTAATGGTTGAGTGTTATCTACAGGGGGTTGGGTTGACAGTGGTGTAAGGCTGTTAGGGGAAAGTGCATTCAGGCGTTCTTGAATCGATGTAAAATCAGAGGATTGCAAAGAGTTGGCAATGCCAGCTCGAATAGGATTTAAATCGACATACATCATGCAGGCTAGTAAGGCTTGCTCATCTAGCAAAGCTTGGGATTTAAAACGACCTTCCCAGAAGGCGCCTTTGCACTCATCTTCTCGATTGGCTTTACGGGCAATCTCTTCATTTAGGCAGCGCATAAACCAAGAGATACTACTCAATCGCTCTTGCCACTCGGCAATTAATGCATCGAGCAACATGTGTTCTCCTTCGATTAATGCATCACCATTCATATACTTAGTTGCAATGGCATGGCCTTTGGTGATTTGATACCAGCGACTGATAATGTCTTTTGGCGTTAACGATTTAGCCTTGTCGACATCTATTTTAAGCACTAAATGATAGTGATTGCTCATCACCGCATAGGCGCAAATGTCGATACAAAAGATGGTGGATAATGCTTTGATTTTATCGACAATCCAACCACGTCGATGCTCATAACTGCGCCCTGAGAGTTTGTCCTCACCACACAAAAAAGCCCTTCTGACACAGCGATTTATCACATGATAGAAGGGGGTTGTATTGGCATCGATAAGCATTCTTCTGGCCGAGGTCATCACTCGCTCCAAACAGACAAGGTGAAGATAATCTAAAGACTAGTAGAAGAGGGGACAAAGCACAAAAAGATATGGCTGTCCCCACTTATTTTTATTGGTCGATGTGTGTTTGCTGGCCAAACAAGGCCAAAATGTGATAGACCTCGGTGGCGGTCAAGGGGGCAGAGAGTAACTGTTTATCAAAACTGATATTTTGGCCCTGTGCAAGCCCAGTGATGCTGTCGAGGAATAGCGGTAAGTTACCTGCTAAGGCGTCCAGTGGTGACGGTGCATTGAGCAGTTGCTGTAAATCGGCAGGGGTTTTCACTGGTGCAAGGGCTTGGTCGATTTCAACTTGAGTCGCGGCTTGAGCGGTTAAGGATGCGGTGATTAGAGCTAGTGTTATCAGAGTGTTTTTCATTATAATTCCATTTAAATTCAATTGGTTTTATGTATTTAAGTATGATTGTTGGGCTAGTAAAAAGGGACAGGGTTAGCTGTCCCAAGCTATCTTAGCGAATTAGGCTGTAGACCTCAGTTTTTAGGATGATTGATAACTTGCGGATCTGGGCTTAACACAAGTAAGGTATTTGTTGTATTACTTAATACAAATTGGAACTTAGTGGTACCAGGGGTTCTATCGAGGTCAACGAATTGCACTAACATACCATCGCTGCTGATGGTGACTGCATCAACAATTTCATCGAACGGGGTCACAAAACCTACACCGACAAATTTTAGCCCTTTACCGGTTTGGTCATTGAGTAGGTAAGTTACAGTACCCGCTTGAGTGATGGTGACATCACCTGGGCACTGCTGACCGTTTGCATCGGTATAGATAAATACAGGTTCTCCATTTTCTAGGGTGACATTCACTTTAATAAATTGTGCAAAGCCTTGTGGTGCCGTCATGTTTATTTTCCTTCTGTGGTTAGAATCGAATATTTTTAATATCTTTTTTTTCTAAAAAAAGAATAAGTTCTTTATGTGTATCAAGTTCCCCTAAACAATCTAGCGATTTTGCATAGGAAATCATAAATATTGGGTCTTTGTTTTTTTCAGTAAAAGGCTTTATTTGTTGTTTTACCTTTTTACATAACTCGATGCTGTAAGGTGATTGGCCAAGTTTTTTATAGATACTAGCTTGTAGTAACTCACTTATAGCAAGGTTTGCTATGTAGGTGATTTCTTGATTAAAATCGTTTACTAATTCTCTATATGATTCGGTTGCTAATTTTGCATGTTGCAGACTCTCATTTAAGTTCCCAATATTTAGCATGAGTTTTGCTTCGGATAAGAAGATTTTTGCAGAGATATCTTTGTATGTTAAGGACTTGACCAATAAAGATTTGTCATCAAAATTGATGTTAGTTGATTTTTCAATTTCCAAATATTGGCTTTTACTTGTGCTTAATTCAAGAAGTTGTGAATAAGAATAATATTTTAATCTTTTCCAACGCTCATTTTCAGGGTCTTGTTTAAATGCAAACTCAATAGTAGCAAGTCCCAAAGAGGCTTTATTCAACGCTTCTGTTAGGCGACCTTGATGACTTAAAAGTGTGGCGATGTTTTGATAACTTCCTGTGAGCCTATCGAGCAAATAAGGTTGTTTTTCAAGATTTTTGGTTGCCAAGGTTTTTTGTATTTCCTCATGGATTTGGATAGCCGTATTTATATCTCCTTGTGATACAGCTGCGCTGGCTAACCAAGATCGGGTATCGGCTACATCCGCAATCAGTTGACTATCCTCTGGTGCTTTTGCCAAGGCGAGCAATTTAAGCCTTAATGATTCCTCAAAATCTTGCTGCGCGTTAGCAAATTCCTGTTGGTTCATGGAAACAGAACCCAGCGAGTTATGGGCATAGGACAGCTCCATCAGCGCATCTTTATCCTCAGGCGCTAGGGTATACATGGTTTGGCTATAGGCTAAATACTGCTCGAAATAGGGGCGTGTGGCGGCCCAATCACTGACATCATATTTAAGCTGACCCAACCAGAAGGCATTGGCGCCTAAGGTTTTTAGCAGGGCTAAGTTTTCTGGCTGCAACTTAAGCAGCGGCAGCATTTTTTCCTGCGCGGCGAGTAGGGCGCTGCGGGCTTCATCGATTTTATTGCGTGAATAGGCGACTTCGCCCATGGCCTCTAAAGTTTGTCCATGCTGGAAGCGGGCGTCGAAGCTTAAGTACTTCTCATCGTCTTGGCTGGAGAAATCCGTGAAATATTCCAATGCCTTATTGCTGATCCCGTCGAGTAAGTCCATCCGGCCGATGCCGCGCATCTTATCGGCGAAGTCACCCACCATAAACCCGAGCAGATCTTCGGCGGCGAGGCGTTTTTGCTGGGCAAGTTTTTCGGCTTCTATACTGCGAACGCTCATAATGACCGAGGTTAAGGTGAGTACGCACAGCAGGGCGACTGTGATGCGCCTCGTCCAGCATAGGATTGTGGCGTGTTTGCTGGAGGCGGCAATAAAGTCGGTTTCCCGCTCGTCTAAGTCAAATAAGGGGTTTTGCCTAAGGCTTTGTGCCTCTTTTAAGGGTTTACCCTCGGCCAATAAGTAGGCGCTGTGTTTGGCTTCGCTTAGCCAGCGCTGGGATAAATGCTGTAGTCGGCTTTTAATACTGAGGCTGTCGTTATGTTCGCTAATCCAAGCGGTTGCCCTTGGCCAGCGGCGCAGCAGGGCTTCGTGGGCAATGCTAAAACAGGGCTCACCATTTTGCAGGTGGGACACAAATAAGCGGCTATCGACCATGGCTTGCACTAGGGCGGTTTCGGCCGTGCTTTGCAACTGCGACCAGCGGGCGGTGCGGCTGGTGATGGACTTTTCATCCTCGCGCAGGGTGACTAACAGGGATAAAATCCGCGGCAGACTGGCCTTTTCGGCATCGCTTAAATGGGAGATGGCCTGCTCGGCATTTTTACCGATAGCGCCTTCGATACCGCCCAAGGTGCGATAAACAGAGACCAATAGTTTGTCATCGTCGTTGCGTTGTAAATACAGCGCCTGCAAGGTGTATTGCAGCATAGGCAGCGCGTCTGGGTTGCTGGCAGCATCGCTACAGAGCATTTCATCGAGCGGCATGGCGGTGTCGTTATCGATTTCCCAAGTTAAATTGGCGGCAACGGCTGGCAGGCGGATCATCTGCAACAGCTCGGTGCGAGTGGGCGGCGCTAAGTCGAAATGGGCGCCGCGCGCTTTGCCCGCCATCAGGCTGGGGTAATTGACCAGCAACGGATAAAAGTCGTTACGACAAGCACTTAAAATTAACACCGCATGGGAAGTGGCAAGGCGCTCTAATAGCTCGATAAAAGCGCTGCGCTCGGCGTCGCTAAACAGCGGCGATGATAATAAGACTTCTAATCGGTCGATAAATAAGGCAAAGCGAGGTGTAGCATAGGTGTGATTCTTAAGGCTTTGTTTACATATTTCGATAATGCTCTGCGGATCTTGCTCAAGCTTGGCGGCAAGCGTATCGGCGCTCATTCCCTCAAATACTGGGGTGTCGTTTAGCTCCCAGTCGAGCATGGCACTGGCCAGATCGGTGAGCAGTTGTCCTTTGCTGACATCGGCAAAATCGAGGCTGCTGTAGGCCACAACTCCAACACCATTAAAGCCATTGGCGGCCATAAGGTTAGGCAATACACCAGCATTGATTAAGGAGGATTTACCGCTACCACTGGGGCCCAAAATTAAGCAGAAGGCTCGGCCAAACTGGATTTGTTGGCTAATGCGATTTAACAGCGTGCTAATTTGCTCGCTGCGGCCGAAGAACACGTCGGCATAGTTGGCGCTGTAGGCTTGCAGGCCCGGAAACGGCGAGCCGCCTTGCCAAGTCTGTGGCGTGGCGCTGGCCTCGTGGCCGACGGGAAAGCGAACCTCGGCTAAGGTGCGATAGCCACGTTTGCGAATGGTCTCAATGTAACGGGATTCGGTGGCGCTATCGCCAAGAGCACGACGTAACTGGTTGATAATCTTGTGCAGCGGGTTATCACCGGTATCTACCCCCGGCCAGCAATGGCTGACAATTTCGTCGCTGCTGACTACTTCACCGGCGTTTTGGCAGAGAAACAACAATACATCCATCGCCTTAGGTTCAAGTTGTTTAACTTGTTTACCAAGGAGCAGGCTGTTGGCGCTGGGATTGACTTGCCATTCACCAAAAAAAAATGTGCTGTCACTCATAGGATTTCCATTGCTTGAGCATCGACTAAGGCGGGGGGATCGCGGTGCCGTTAGCCATTGTTATTTTTATATTCCATTTGCATATTTTGCGATGGGGTTTTGCCTCAAAACATTGGCATTATGCCTAGACTATTTGTTATTTAAAAGCAGTAAGCTTTTATAATCAATGTAAATTTTATCTTGAAATTGTGACAGCATTTTGTACTGAGACCCATGTGTTGTCACAGGGTTGGGGGATTGCGCGATAATTGTACTTTCGCTAGGGTAAACGCTTGGCTCGGCTGCATTAACTCGGATGACGGGTAAAAAAAAAGAGTGCCCAAGGTGGGCACTCAAAGCGGTTGGGAAGGGAGAAATGGGTTAAATTGAGTTAGCGCGTAAGCACCAGTGCGTTGGCCTGAAAACTTAACCGTGCCATTTGCCCTTGGTCTTGCAGCTCTAGCTCGTTGAGTTCAAAGGGTGGTTGCAGACCGGATGCTTGGATAAGTTTGGGGTCAAACATCAGCTTAAGTTTGGGGGATTCGGGCGTTAACCAAGTCGCCGCTTGGGTGCGCATGATCGCCACTTTTTGGCCCTCGGCATTGGTGCCCGTTAGCACGCCACTAAGGCCAAAGCGTCCCGCCTCGGCGACAGTTAGCTCAAAGTTGACTTGATTCGGCACGCCTTTGTCCCAGATGGTCAATACTTCGGGCTTGATACTGGCCGAGTTCACATAGGACTTAAAGGCGGTTTTCACCGTGCGCTGCACTGGGCGGCCATCAACCTGAGTCTGGACTGTGACTTCGATTTCACTCAGCCCGGCATTGCTGCTGGCAAGGGGCAAGTCTGCGGGCACTAAAGCCTGCCATTCATCCCCCTGTTTCACCATGGTCAGCGCTTGCTCTGTGCCATCGGCTTGTTTGAGTTTGGCCTGAGGTGCAAATTGATTATTGCTTTGGCTTAAATTGAGTTTTATCCCAACCGTTTGGGCATCAGCCGCAATCGCGCTGGGCGCCTTGATGCTCAGTTGATAGGGCGAGCCTTTTTCCTTCACGTTGACCAAATAGTTGGCCTTAGCGACCAAGGTCTGGCTGACTTGCAGGCGATATTCTCCGGCTGTGGCCTTTTCTGACATTTGTAGCGCGCTGGAGTCATCGGCGAGTCCTGCGCTGGCTAAGGCGTCGGCGCTCACCAGCGATTTAACCAAAGATTCAGTCGCTTGTGGGCTGTTGGCGTTTTTGCCCTGCGGCGTTTGACCCATCCGCTGAATTTGCACTCGCTCGGGGGCGACCGCCTCGGCATGCATTAAGGCACCACTACTAACATCACCACGGGGCGCAATCCGCACTAAACTGCCTGCTTGGCTTAAGTTAAGCTGCACGCCGGCATTAAGCTCAGCGCCGGTGACATTGAGCCAATATTCATCACTTTGGCTTGCTTGCTCGAGTGCGGGCGTGCTGGCGTGATATTCACCATAAAGTGGGGTGATAAAGCTGACATAATCGGTACTGGTATTAATCGGCGCGAGGGTTGGCGAGGCGATATGGGTATCGACTATGTCGCTATCTGTTGGCGCTGATAAGGTTACGCCCTTGGCATACAGTGGGCTGGCTTCTTTTTGCGGCTCAGGCGTAGTCGATTCATCCTGACAGGCCGTGAGCAAGCCACCTAAGATAATGAGGCTGACAAGTTTGCTTAGGTTGCGAAATGTAAAAGGTGGCATAGTGGGCTCCTTAAATATGATTGCGGATCAGCGTGTCTAAATTAAAGCAAGCACGGCGACTTTGCTGATGGCTAAGCGGCTCTTGGCCCCGAGTTTTTTGTTTATCGGTAAACCAGACTGTGCCTGCGGCTTTTTGGGAGCTGCAATTTAAGAAGCCGTCGGAGCAGCTATCGAGCCAGTTTTGGGTAGTCTCGAGAGCGACCTGATATTGATAGCCTGCACAGTAACTGTCGCTGTCCCAAATGGCGGAATCCACATCCGAGCCGACAACCACTTCAAAGGGTTTACCTAAACTCGGGCGACCGGCGGTGCCAAAGAGCCATGTGTTGTTGTAGTTTGCCATCCAGCCGACTTGTTGCTGTTTGACTGCATTACTGCCATAACCTAAGAGCCAGCCTAGGGTGGTTTCGAATACATTGCCTTGATTGACTGCATCGGCCAGCGGCGTGCCGCCACTCGATGGCGCGAGGGCGATGACTCTGGAGGTGGCGTTAATCACCGCAGGATAACGGCTGTCCCATGTGGGGTTGGATAAAATCCAGCGCACCACATTACCGCCATTGGAATGGGTTAACAGGATTAAATCATCAATATTTTTTGCTTGGATAAAGCTATTGAGCTGAGTGGCGAGGCAACCCGCAGCGGTTTCTTCCCACATATATTGGTCAAAGTCGCAGTTAATCACGGTGTAGTTATTGGGGACGGGGATCCCTTGGCGCACCGAATTTACAAACTCCGATGTCCAATAGTCGGCTAAGGCATTGGTTTGTTTTCCGGTTCCGTGGACAAAGGCAATACCTGTTGCGGCAAACACAACGGGGCTGACAGCTAACAGACCCAAGAGCATTAAGGTGGTTTTTATCTTCATGGGCGTTTCTCATCTCTTAGTGATTGAGCGCGGCCTTACAATGCATTGCAATCGTGAACGTTAATCCGGTGTCTGTGCCGATTAACGTTAAGTTGCACTCTGGTGCAAGGCAATTTTATGCTGGTTTTAAGGAATGCTGCGCAGTAAAACCACTGGGAGTAAAAGTTTACAAGCTGAGTGACCTTGCTATGGCAGGCAGGGTAGACTCTTACTCTGGCTTATTAACCTAGCCGCAACATTTTTGGCTGGCAAGTAAAAATTCATCATATAATTTAATGACATAGCGACAATCTTTTGACTTTGTTTTAATATGGTCTAAATGAAAGCTAATTGATTGATCAGTAACTGCTAATAAAACGTATGGCGTATTTTGCCGTTTGAATTAGCAGGCATGGCTCAAAAATGAATTTTACGTTAACGTTTCGAACTCTTGAGCGTTCGATCGTGTTTTCACACTTATAGGGAGGCGCCTTTGGCCATCACACAACAGGAAATGAGCCGCTGTTTAACCGATCTAAATTGCCGCAGTAATTTTTCGGTGAAGAGCATTACCGAATATATGTTGCCAGGCACGAAGGAAGCCTTTTATCTGCATATGGAGGGCAAAACGCCGCAACTGATTATTCGCCCGGCGTTTGAGATATTTTCGGGTGAATTTACCTCCTTAGCTGGCGTGCATGCTAAGTATGACTATTACCACAGTGCGGAAATGACGCGATTTCCCAAACGCTTACATAAAAGCCTTAACGAAACCCACTATGGATTGGCCTTTAGTTTTGATTCCATTGAGGCGGCGCAGCAATTTATTGAGCGCTTAAGTACTATCGTTAAAGGGGCATGACGCGCTTAAGCAATAAACTAAAGTGATGAACTTAAGCTTTAAACCTCGGGTTTAAGTATTTAGGTTAAATTCCTCAATTTGAATCAAAATGAGGAATTTAACTGCTGCCTTTTCAAACAGCTTTTCAGTATATTCATCAGTAGAAGAATTCTGCTGGAGCTTGTTATGCCGCTCACTCCGACTCGCCCTAGAGGTGTAATCCCCTTTACTGCTCAACTCGAACACTTACAGGCTGCGGGTCGCCCCAAAGGCAATTCTGATGCGCGGCAACGGCTGATCACCGCCGTAGTCATTCTTTTCAGTGAACGAAGTTATCAAACTGTTTCTACAAGAGAAATCGCTCGAAAGGCCGAAGTGGATGCCGCGCTTATCCGCTATTATTTTGGCTCTAAGGCGGGATTATTTGAGCAAATGGTGCGGGAAACCCTCGCGCCTGTTCTCACGCGTTTAGGCGAAATCTCAACGACTCAGGCTCCGAATACGATTGGTGAATTGATGCAAACCTACTATCGGGTAATGGCGCCCAATCCAGGGTTACCGAGGTTGATTATTCGCGTGTTGCAAGAAGGCGATGGCACTGAAGCCTATCGGATCATGTTGTCGGTGTTTGAGCAAGTGTTATCCCTCTCACGCCAGTGGCTTGAATCGACATTAGTCAACGCAGGCCTATTAAAGGAAGGGCTCGATCCCAATTTGGTACGCCTGAGTTTTGTCAGTTTAATGGTGTTTCCACTTATCGCGCCGCCCGTGTTAATTCGCCAGTTTGGTCTTTTAACCACCCAAGAAACTGATTTGCAACGTTTAGCACTGCACAATATGCAGGTGTTTACCGAGGGCGTATTGCGATTGCCAAGGAGTGAGTCATGAGTTTATCCAAGGGGTTAGCAGCTGGTAAAAGCGCGCTGTTGCACAAAGAATATGGCGCAAACATCACCGTGGTGATCATGTTTGCGGCTGCATTGCTTCTGCTGGTGGGCTGTGGTGATGAATCCCCCCGAGTGCTGGGCACGGTTGAGCGCGACAGGTTAACGCTCACTGCGCCCGTGGGGGAGTTAATTCATAAGATCAATGTGGTCGAAGGGCAGCAGGTAAAGGCGGGCGAGGTTTTGCTTGAACTCGATAGTACGGCCATTAATGCTCGGCTTGCACAGCGCCAAGCGGAGCTAAAACAAGCACAGGCCAAATTCGATGAGGCTGTGACAGGTGCGCGCTTGGAAGACATAGATAAAGCCCGCGCCGTGCTCAATGGTGCCAATGCCAGCGTGAAAGAGGCGCAGCAGAGTTTTGAGCGTACGCAACGGTTATTTAAGACTAAGGTGCTCAGCCAAGCGGATTTAGATGCGGCGCGCGCAGCAAAGGATACCAGCCTTGCTAAGCAGGCCGAAGCTGAGCAGAGCTTAAGATTACTGCAAAACGGCACTCGCAGTGAGCAGGTCGAGCAGGCTAGATCGGCCGTGGATGCGGCAATCGCAGCCGTGGCGCTGGAGCAAAAAGCTCTGTCGGATTTAAGCCTTGTCGCGGCACAGGCTGCGACGGTCGATACCTTACCTTGGCGGGTGGGGGATAGGGTGGCCGCAGGGAGCCAACTCATTGGTTTATTGGCGAGCGAGCGCCCCTTTGTGCGGGTGTATCTGCCTGCAACTTGGCTCGATAGGGTCAAGGCGGGCAGTCATGTGGACATTTTAGTCGATGGTCACGCAGCACCAATTGCAGGCACAGTGCGCAATATCCGCAGCCAGCCCGCTTATACCCCTTTTTATGCGTTAAACGAGCGCGATAGAGCAAGACTGATGTATCTGACCGATATTGATATTGCCGAAGAAGGGCAGAGTTTAGCCACGGGAATGCCCCTAGAGGTGCGATTGCCATGAATGCAGCATTTGCCATCGAAACCCATGGAATGACCCGCGCCTTTGGTGGCGTAAATGCGGTGGAAAATCTCGATTTAGCCATTTCTAAGGGCACCATTTATGGATTTTTAGGCCCTAATGGCTGCGGCAAATCAACCTCCATCCGAATGCTCACTGGGCTGCTCAGTCCCACCTCGGGGGATATTCGGGTGTTGGGTGAAACCTTGCCCGGCGCCGAGGAAAAACTGCGCCGCCGTATTGGTTATATGACGCAAAAATTCTCCCTCTACGATAATTTATCGGTGCGGGAAAACCTTGAATTTGTCGCGCAAATTTATGGGCTTAACCGCCGAGCATCAAAGCTGCGAATAGCCGAGTTAGTCACGCTATACGATTTAGTCGGCCGCGAGAAACAAATGGCGGGCTCCATGAGTGGCGGCCAGAAACAGCGTCTAGCCTTGGCCGCTGCGACTTTACATCACCCCGAGCTGTTATTCCTTGATGAGCCAACATCGGCGGTCGACCCTGAAAATCGCCGTGAATTTTGGGAGCGATTATTCGATCTCTGTGCCCAAGGCACCACGATTTTAGTCTCGACCCACTATATGGATGAAGCCGAGCGCTGCCATGGTTTAGCGATTTTAGAGAAGGGGATAAAACGTGCCGACGGCTCGCCGCAACAATTGATGGCGGCCATGGGCGCTAGGGTGGTTGAAGTCTCTGGCGACGATTTACGCACACTAAAACAATCGCTGCTAAGCGACCCCAACATATTATCGGCGGCGCAGATTGGCAGTCGTTTACGGGTATTAGTGCAAAGTTCTATTGAAGATCCGCTGGCTTGGTTAAGCCCGCAGGTGGCGGGGCGGGCACTGACAGAAGTTCGTCCCAGTCTTGAGGATGTGTTTGTGACCTGCACGGGCGGGCGGGCGCAGTTATCACCTGCAATCCTTGGCCATGTTGTGCAAGGGGAGGCCAAACATGCTACGTAGAATTTGGGCGGTTGTGGTCAAAGAACTGCGGCAGTTATCGCGGGATCGCATGACCTTCGGCATGATAGTGATGATCCCCTTAGTGCAGTTAATGCTGTTTGGTTATGCCATCAATACCGATGCACGTCATTTGCCGGCAGGCTTAGTGAATTTAAGTGATTCATCCTACAGTCGAGCCTTAGTCCAGGCGGTTGAGGCGACGCAAGTGGTCGATTTTAAACGCAGTTATTCGAGTGCAGCACAGGCGGAGGCGGCCATTACGCGGGGCGAAGTGAAAGCCGTGTTGTATTTAGGGGCCGATCTGGATGAGCGTTTAGTACGCCATCCAGCCTTTGCGGGGCAGGCCTATTTTGCCGAGCCTGTTGGCCAGTGGCTGGTGGATGGCTCGGATACCGTGGTGGCATCGACCATTCGCAGTTTAAGGCAAATGCCGCTGGATGATATTGCTGGCAGGGTGCTCAAATCGAATCCACCCAGTTTTGAGGTGGTGCAGTATTTTAACCCCGAGCAGCGCTCGGTGGTGAATATTGTCCCTGGCTTATTGGGGGTAATTTTGACTATGACCATGGTGATGTTTACATCGGCCGCGATAGTGCGCGAGCGTGAGCAGGGCAATATGGAATTTTTAATCACCACACCCGTACGGCCGCTGGAGTTGATGCTGGGTAAGATAACGCCTTATGTATTAGTGGGTTTTGTACAGGTGACGATCATTTTATCCGCGGGACATCTATTATTTGATGTGCCTATCCGAGGCGGGATCGACTCTATTGCCCTTGCCGCGATGTTGTTTATTTGTGCCAGTTTAACCTTAGGTTTGGTGATCTCGACCATAGCCAAAACCCAGCTGCAATCGATGCAAATGACGGTATTTATCCTCTTACCCTCGATTCTGTTATCTGGCTTTATGTTCCCCTATGAGGCCATGCCCGCGGCGGCGCAGTGGATTGCCGAGGCCTTACCAGCAACGCACTTTATGCGCATGTCCCGTGCGATTGTGCTGCGGGATGCCCAGGTGAGCGATTTGCAATTTGATGCGCTGTGGATGATAGGTTTTACCTGTTTAGGATTGCTGGTGGCGAGCTTGCGCTTTTCCAAACGTTTGGATTAGCTGGTGACAATGGGAGTTTAAATGGCGTGCGGACTCACGCTTTAGGCGTGAGTTTTGATTTAACGCAAAGTATGCGTAAAGATTTGGACTAAGTAGTTGAAATGGATATTAGTTACTTTAGAACTCGCTTACACTGCTGCTAACAAAATGTTCCTTTTATGTGACGGCTTAGCGTATCCCTTAGCTCGAAACGTGTAGAGCGATATGTGTAAATCGATACGTGAGGTTATCAGCTCAGTAAATGTGAAGGCCTATCTGGCTGACCAGCGCGATGCGTATTAATGTTGCATCCCACGTAAAAGGAATGGGGATTAGCTTAGTGAAGGAATTCTGTATGCCTGCGATTGTGTGTCAAAGTGCCCTCGAAGCGGTTTCGTTAATCCGAAGTGGTGAAACACTCTGGACCCATTCCATGGGGGCAACCCCAAAAGTGTTATTAGATGCGCTGGCAAAACATGCGCTCACTCTCGATAATATTACGTTATTACAGTTGCATACCGAAGGTGCTGAATCTTTAAGTCATCCCGATTTGCGTGGTCATTTGCGCCATCGCTGTTTTTTCGGTGGGGTACCTACAAGGCCGTTATTGCAAAGTGGCGATGCCGATTATGTGCCGATTTTCCTCTCGGAAGTGCCCAAACTGTTTCGTAGCGGCGAGCAAAAAATTGATACCGCGATTATCCAAGTGTCGCCGCCCGATAAACACGGCATGTGTTCCTTAGGCATTTCGGTTGAGGCGACTTTAGCCGCTTGCCAAGTGGCGGGCAAGATCATCGCCCATATCAATCCACAAATGCCGCGCACCCATGGCGATGGCTTTATCCATATCGATCGTTTTGCCGCTGTGTATGAGCAAAGCGCCAGTTTGCCTATCCATTCCTTTGCCACTGGCGATGCCGTGAGTTTGGCCATAGGTCGGCATGTGGCCGAATTAGTCCGCGATGGTGATTGTTTGCAGATGGGCATTGGCGCGATTCCCGATGCGGTGTTGTCCTGTTTGACTGGCCACAAGGACTTAGGTGTTCACACTGAGTTATTTTCAGACGGGATTTTGCAATTGGTTGAAAAGGGCGTGATTAACAACAGTAAAAAACGCTTTTATCCTGGAAAACTGGTGACCGGTTTCGCCCTAGGTAGCCAGAAGTTATACGACTATGTGGATGATAATCCAGCGGTTATCTTTATGGATATCGAGCAAGTCAACGACACGTCTATTATCCGTAAAAACCCCAATGTAATGGCGATTAACTCGGCGCTGCAGGTCGACCTTTCTGGCCAAGTTTGCGCCGATTCGATAGGCACTAAGATTTATTCGGGCGTGGGTGGCCAGATGGACTTTATCCGTGGCGCGGGTTTGTCCGAAGGCGGCCGCTCTGTGATTGCACTGCCTAGCACTGCGGCGGCGGGGCGTATTTCTCGTATCGCTAGCGTGTTATCTCCTGGAGCTGGCGTTGTGACCACCCGTGCCCATGTGCATTACATAGTGACCGAATATGGCGCGGCAAACCTGCGTGGTAGCTCCCTGCGCGAGCGGGCACAGGCCTTGATTAATATCGCCCATCCGGATTTTCGTGAGCAACTGAGTCGCGATGCCTTTGAAGTATGGGGATTAAATTTATAGCTCATAAAATCATGGTGTTATGTCTTGGTTATGAGTTTGCCGTTGAGTTGGTTGCTGAGATGCTGGTCGCATGTGCTATTCACCGTGATGAAGCTATTTCCCCATGCACTCTGCGAGTAATTTAATAAAAAACTCGCTACCTTTACGCTCACAAAACTGAATATTGCGCTCGGGGATCGATTCAGGGTCGTTGTAGTTAGCCAGGGCTAACTCCATACTGGCCTCGCGAATAATATGCAGGGTTGGATAGGGCGCGCGGTTGGTAAAATTGGCGGCCGAGTCCTGTGGTTCATCCTCGAAGCAATAGTCAGGATGAAAATGCGCGAGCTGATACACGCCTTCATAGTCGTTGTCGAACAAGGCGTCATTCGCCATATCAACGAGATCGAGGTAAGTATAAAAGCCCTCAAAACCCCGCGGCAGAATAAACAGTGTGGTTTCGTGCTCTGGGTGGGCATCTAGGTATTGGCATTCTTCAATCAAGGCCTTAAGCACTAGCTTGACTTTGGTTTGTTCAACAACGAGATAGCGAATACTGCCACGCTCCACCTCACGTCTGGCGAAGGGGCAAATATTGTATTTCATGATCACTTTTTTCACCCAGTTATCGGTTTGTTGAGTGATCAGATCTATCTCATTCATGCTAATGCTTAACTCGTGTTGACCAAAATTAGGGGGCGATCATAGGGATGATAGACGCCACAAGCAAGACAGCCATAGTGATATTGAAGATCTTCTGCTGGCGTTCGTTTTTCAAAATACGTTTAAGTGCCACACCAAACCCAAGCCAAACCACGGCGCAGGGAAAAGCCACACATAAAAACACTGTGGCAATAGTGACAACTTGGGGTGTGAGATCCTGTTGTACAGAGGTGAAAGTGGCTATCGCGCCTACCGCCATAATCCAGCCTTTAGGGTTAACCCATTGAAATGCTGCGGCTTGCAAAAAGCTAAAGGGTTTAGCGATGCTTTTTCCCTCCATTTTGCTACTGCTGTTGGCAATCAGCCAAGACAGGTACAGAAGATACACAATCCCAATCACCTTAATGACTTGGTGAATAATGGGATAAGCTTGGAATACAGTGCTTAGTCCTAAGCCGATGGCGAGGATCATAGTGGGAAAACCAAGACTTATGCCCATCAGATGCGGAATACTGCGTTTAACGCCAAAGTTAACTCCAGAAGTCATCAACATAATATTGTTAGGCCCTGGGGTGATCCCCGACGAGAAGGCAAACAATGCGATAGCGAGTATTAACTCCATAGATAATTTTCACACCTTATTTATTGTTGTTTTTAGCATTGTGAGTCGGGATATTCCCCGATTGTTGCGCTATGACTATGCAAGTAGCAGTCGCTAGGCGAGGCATTCTAGCGGGTAAATGGTGCTGCGCCTATACACAGTTCGGGCTTTATAAAGTAACAAATCATAACGAATTGGGAAGAGGCGAATGCCCAGATACAACTTAGCTTTGACGCTTGTAGATAACAACGTTTTAACACTATGATGTATATCGACTTTCAGTCTTGGAAATAATAACTATCCTTAAGCTTCAAAAATAATAGCAATAAGGGAATGAGTATGAACTTACCGCAAACCATATGGCGTGTAATGACGTTGCTGATTTTTGGCCTAGTAGGACTCACGGCCTGTGTGACTGTTGAAGATTCGCAACCGCTGCGAACCACAGTGGTGACTTCGGGGGATTTGAGTCAATTACCGCCCCGTGCTATGACCTACACTTGGCATCCAACAGTGCAGAAGATCTTTGTTGATGACAGGCTCAATCAACAGCAAGTCCTACAACATATGCAAGAGACGCTTAAAAAAGTACTGTTGACTAAGGGTTATCGCTGGGTTGAAGATCCGCTATTAGCTGATTTTCAAGTGGGTTTTGGGATTGTGATGGGTACGCAAATATCGGATGAGCAGATATTAGCCGTGGCTGGTTTAGTACCTGGGTTATCAAACCAAGGCGTTGATCCTAAAAAATACGATAAAGGTTCCGTGCTGATTAGCTTTTTTAAACCGACAGGAATAGTCGGTCAGCCTTATGAGATGGTATGGCGAGTTCTTGCCCAAGGATTTGCCAATATTAAGGATATGGATGAAGTGAGAGCCCGCTTCGATGTGTTAATCGATGAAATGCTGTCATCGCTACCCGTCACCCAAGCGGTGAAATAGGGGGCTATAAGCCCATATCCCTAGTTAATGCTCTGGACTAGGGATATGGGTATTGAGGAATTCCTTTATAAAATCAAAATCATCCACATTCATTTCGCTAGTCGTGAAGTACACTTGGCGGTGAGTATTGGCAAAGTTGATAGTTAAGCTACGTGTGCCTTTGTATTTTGTGTATTTTGCACTGGTAATTTCATCCAATGGAACAAACTGTTGCTTCATATCAAAACCTTGAAATTCGGCATCGTAGACATGAAAAATAAGGCCTTCTTGATAGATATCAATATAATAGCCATCAAACCCCGCTTCGGCTAGTTTACGCTGTTCATGTTTAGCGGCTTTACCCAGTCTGATCGTTTCAGAAATGATGAAATAGACGAAGAAAATTGCTATAAAAACGAATAACACGACAATAACAGTAAATCCTATATCCCATGGTTCTGCCCATAGGGATGCCGTGAGTTCCTTCCAGGGGCCGCATGCTACTATCAACGGAAGTATCCAAAGCAAAATTATTCCAGATTGCTTATCACGTAATTTTTGTTGGAAGGCACAGCGACGGATAAAATTTTGAGGTCCTTGTTTCATAAAAATATTCCATATAAAGATTATTTTACCTTGGGGAAAGCTGTAGCCGTTTTCATCTATACGGATACAAGGCTTAAGTTCTTCGGGGTAATAATGTGATTACGGTAATCAATCGGCCTAGGCGCTGACACTGCTTCAATGCTTTAGTATGGCTATGTCGAGGTTTCAGTCTAAGCATGTTGATGTTCACTATAAGCGTGTTGATAGCCATGACAGCTAGCAAAACGCTTAGTTTTATGAAAATTAAACTATATTAGTCAGTTAACGCTACGCTCACTTCATAGGCGGTAAATTTACGGATATTAATTACGCCGGTATCAAAGAGTAAATATTGGCCCTTAATGCCCTGTAAAATCCCGCTGACCACGGCTTCTTTATCAAAGTTATGCGAGGTGATTTTTTTCGGGAATACCTCAATTGGATAATGAATCGTTTGAATATTTTCCTGCAGTCGCTCGATGCTGTAATCGCCTTTTTGCATACCAATTTCATGCAGCTTAGCTTCGATGTGTGGGATAAGCTCTGCCGCCTTAGCCTGTAGGTCGATATCGTCCGCATGGCCTTTCAGCATGGCTTGCCAGTGGGTTTTATCGTTGATGAGCTTGGCTAATTCCACTTCTACTAAACCTGATATTTGTCGTGTCGCCACTTTAAAAATCGGTAAACCTTGAGTTGCGCCCTGATCTATCCAGCGGGTTGGCAGTTGAGTGTGGCGGGTGATGCCGACTTTGATACCCGAAGTATTCGATAGATAAACATAATGCGGCACAAAACAATGGCTTTGCGCCCACTCTGGCTCGCGGCAAGTACCTTGGTCAAAGTGACAGGTTTCGGGCTTCATGATGCACATATCGCAGCTGGCGAGCTTTTGCATACACACAAAGCAATGGCCCTGCGAATAGCTTTTTTTGGTCTTTTTACCGCAGTTACAGCAGAAGATGTTACCCGTGTGGGTAAGGGTTAGCGGCTTGCCGATTAAGGGATTCAGTGGCAGCAACTCTTCACCAACCACCAGTTGATACTGTACTTGTTGCGCCTCATCTAAGTGTGCGCGCAACTTTTTTAGCGTTCCTAACATAGGTGTTCCTAGTGTTTATTATGTCACTGTCGAGCGGGGAGATTAGGTCTTGGCCTAAAAATGTGGGCAAGGATTATAGTTTTTTCTTTTTGCGTAACCATTTGTAAATTAAAGTAACTATGCCAGAGACAAGTAACACAATTGGTAAGTACACGATAATGCTCATAAACTGAGTTTGATATTCGTTAGCAAGTTTACTGTGACTAATCACATAGCCAAAACCGACTAAAGGGGTTATCCACATCACAGAGCTGATGAAGTTTATCACTAAAAAGCGGCTCCATGAGACGCCCGTAGCACCAATAATATAGGGGTAAATGGTGCGTACAAACGGGATGTAACGCGCGACGAGTAAAGTTAGTATTCCATATTTATCAATGAGATGAAGTGCTTTTTGCTGATGTTTGTCATCTATGTGTGATAACAGCTTGTGGTACATTTGTGTATGTCCAAGGAAATAGCCCTGCAAATAGCCCATTGCTGTACCAATAAATGTCGCCAGCATTAACAGTGGTACTATCCCCATGTGAAGAACATCTTGATATATCAATACTCCGGTGAGTATGAGTAGTGTATCTCCGGGTAAAAAAGCGGTCGGGATGAAGCCATTTTCCATCACCAAGAAACATAAAATCACCGCGCTGACCATTAACGTCACATTTGGGTTTGATAATACCGCTAAATCATTATGGATCATGGCTTGCGCGAGTTGATATAACTGATCCATACGCACTACTCCTTGGGATAGGTGATTGAAATGGAGGATATAGCGCTATTGTCGTTTGAAACGGTGTGCTCCGAACACTAAATCTGCTATGCCCTTTGGCAGGTTGAAGTTTATCAAAGCATCCTGATTAGGAAAGAGATGACTTCATTAAACTTTGTTGATTTTGCTGCTAAAATGCTCAATGAGTGGTTGATTATTTTAGTTTTATCTTAAGACGTCTCAGTTCATCCCCCTGTTATATCGTGTTCGCGAGCTTTAAAAAGTGGCTTATAAGGTGTTTATCTAGCATGTTTAAAAGCATATCGTCATAAATATAGCATGTTAGACGTAGCAACTATTTCTTATTACTAGGGCGTGTTGACGTTTCTGGGGTATTTTTGCAGCAATTTGGCTTACCGTTTATGCAAAGCAAAGTCCGTACGGTGTCGTTATTCTACATAAACGGACGATAACGCAGCAGAAACGGTGAGCCAAATGCTGCCCGAAGGGTTCGTCTGGCAAGCCCTTGCGCTTACTTTCTGTCATAAGAGCCGCTCGTCATTTGAGTAGAATAACGACACATCATTCCTCGTTTCGCGAGCACAAACTTACCAGGACGAACAAAATCTCATCTCGAAATGTCAACACGCCCTAATCACATGGCGCTGTTTAGCCTGCAACTAGCGGGTTAATTTATCTAAAACTAAATCATCGCCTAGGGCATAGAGTGATTGCACCAGTTGCTCCTCTTGGGCCAATTCGGTTAAGCCTAACCCTATGGTGGCCCGAAAGAGTGCAATACCTGTGTGGCCTGCGGTTTCAAATTGGCTGCTAAATTGCTCGATATTGATGCCAAGGGTGGTGATCCGATTGGAGATATCTAGCACCAGCCCTGGTCTATCGTAGGAGACCAAGCTGTAGCTGAGTCGCCTAATGGGTTTAAGTGCAATTGAGGTTTTAGCATAGGTGAGTGTGAGGCCGTCGATACACTCTAACGCTTCAATCAGCTCATCTATGCGCATAGATGGCACTTCGAGTAACAATATAGCGGCAAAAATACCATCAATATGACGTAGCTCTGAATCTAACCAGTTGCCGCCATGGCGACTCACAGCATGGGCAATCTGCTCCACTAATCCTTTTCTATCAGGTGCTTGCAGTGTGATTAAGTATCGTAGCATGGCGACTGACTCCTATTTTTTGTAAAAGGCACCTGTTTTACAACGGGGTGTAACACAACTGTCATCTTTGCGTCATATAATTCATCGCACTTAGAATGAAGGGTGTTGTTATTGCTCAGTTTACGCTCGAACAGTGTAAGCATAGCATTTCGCAATTCCTAGCGAAAAAACTCACAGGCTTTAATAATAGAGGTTCTTAATGGAAAGTCAGGTCATTCAACCTGGTTCTGCGCCGCACAGTATGCTGAAAGGCGGACGTTCAAGTCGCAGGGCATTTAAGGATAAAGCGGCTCAAATTGGGGTCACGATTGGCGGCACTATGGTGTTTGTCGCTTTATTGTTGATCTTCTTCTATTTGCTGTACGTGATTAAACCCATTTTCGACAGCGCAGATGTGACTCCAGTAAAAAGCGTGAGTTATCAACATGCTGAAGTCGCGACCCTGATGGTCGGTGCCGATGAGCAAAATGAGGTTATGTACCGTGTGGCCGTTGATGGCCAAGTGGATTTTTATACCGTTGCCGATGGCAGCTTACTTTCTAGTTTTACCCCGCCATTGCCTGCAGATGTGAGCGTGACCAGCGCTGCGGTTGCCGCGCCGAGTGAGCAACGCTTTGCACTTGGTTTGAGTAATGGCCAAGCCCTTATTGTGGGGATTGAGTTTGGCTTAAGCTATCCCAATAACAAACGCCTTATCACTCCTAAATTACGCTACAGTGCAGGTGAAACGCCGATCACGATTGATGAATCTGGCAGCGCAATCCAGCATTTAGCCTTTAGCTTTAGTAGCGATAAAATCACCTTTGCCTATCAGGATAACAATGGTACTTGGCGTTTAAGCCGTCTCGAAGGTCAAGAAAACATGATGACCGAAGAGATTGAGTGGACAACAACAAGTTCGCTGCTCCCCGATGCGCCTAAAAAAGCCGCGCACCAATTGATGACGCCAGATCAACGTCAACTGATGCTGCAGATGGGCAACAAGGTGTTTATCTACAATATTCGCGATGCTGAAAATGTTGATTTAATCCAAGTTATCGACGCTGAAAAGGACAAGTCTAAGGTTAACAATATTGCCTTACTTGCCGGTGCGAGCTCGATTCTGGTGAGTTATGACACAGGCGTGGTCACGCAATACTTCCAAGTGAATGGTCCTAAAGGCCGTTTATACCAAGAGATCCGTGAGTTTAGCGATTTAGCGCCAGTCGCCTCCATTGCTGCTGAGTTTTACCGCAAAAGTTTTGCGGTGGTCAGTCCCGAGGGCGAGTTATCGCTGCTATACACCACCAGTGAACGCGAATTGTTTGATAAAACCTTTGACCTTAAAAACCCGGGAGCCATGGGCTTTAGCCCTCGCTCTAATAGCTTAGTGGTTGAAGCAAACAATAAACTCAATATCTTCCAAGTCGAAAACTCCCACCCCGAAGTGTCTTGGAGTGCGCTATGGAACAAGGTCTGGTACGAAGGCTATCCAGAACCTCAGTTTGTCTGGCAATCAACCTCAGGTAGTGATGACTTTGAGGCCAAATTAAGCTTGATGCCACTGGCCTTTGGCACTATGAAGGCTGCGCTCTATGCCATGCTGTTTGCTGTGCCATTAGCGATTGCTGGGGCGATTTATACTGCTTACTTTATGTCGCCAAAGGTGCGCGGCATAGTGAAGCCGACCATTGAAATTATGGAAGCCTTACCCACGGTTATCTTAGGTTTCCTCGCGGGTCTGTGGCTAGCACCACTGGTTGAAGAGCACCTGCCGGGCTTATTAATCTTATTGATTTTATTACCAACGGCCATTTTAGTGTCAGCCTATTCTTGGAGCAAATTACCCGGTAAATGGAAACAACGTTTACCTGAAGTGTATCAGGAGCTGATGTTGATCCCTGTGATTTGCTTTGTGGGTTGGTTCTCCTTTGCCATCAGCCCAATGATTGAGGTGGCGCTGTTTGATGGTAACACTCGCCAATTTATCACTAACGAATTAGGTATCACCTTCGATCAACGCAACGCGCTGGTGGTCGGTATCGCCATGGGCTTTGCGGTGATTCCAACGATTTTCTCGATAGCGGAAGATGCGATTTTCTCTGTGCCACGCCATTTATCGAACGGCAGTTTGGCGCTCGGTGCAACCCCTTGGCAAACCTTAACTCGCGTTGTGCTGTTGACTGCCAGCCCAGGGATTTTCTCTGCGGTGATGATGGGCCTTGGCCGCGCGGTAGGTGAAACCATGATTGTACTGATGGCCACAGGTAATACCGCCATTATGGAATGGAGTGTGTTTGAAGGTATGCGAACGCTGGCAGCTAACATTGCGGTAGAAATGCCTGAATCGGCAATTGGCAGCTCACACTATCGTGTGCTGTTCCTCGCGGCCTTTGTTCTGTTCGTATTTACCTTCTTCTTTAACACGGTTGCCGAAGTGGTTAGACAACGTCTGCGTGACCGCTATAGCTCGCTGTAATGGAGATAACATAATGATACTAAATACTATTTCGCCAGTGACCTTGAGAGGTTTGTGCAATGGGTAAGTGGGTAAAATCAGGCTCGCCATGGATTTGGATGACAGGCGGCGCGGTGAGCATCAGTTTGATTGCAGTATTAGGCTTGTTACTGCTGATTGCATGGCGCGGATTAAGTTACTTTTGGCCTACGACAATTTATCAATGGGAACTGGAAGACAGCTCGGGTGTACGTTCAACCTTAATCGGTGAAATCTACGATAGGGAAGAAGTACCCACTGAGCGTTTAATTGCCGCGGGTCATGTGTTTAAACAGCAACCCGATGAGTTTGTTACACGTTACTTAGTGAAAACGGGTAACCGTGAGTTTGTCGGCTTAGATTTTCGTTGGATATTAGCGACTGACATTATTAGCCGCTCCGAGCCTAGCGATGTTGCCAAACTAGAACGAACCAAGAACGGTAACTTTTATGGTTATCCTGTGGCCGTGATTGAAGATGGTAAACGCCTAGATTTGGTTGATGATGCCATTGAATCCTCTCTAATGGATCATATCCACCGTGCGGTTGAGTTGTCTGATAAGGCGCTGAAATTACAGAAACAAGATATCGGTGCAATCAACTATGAAATTGAGCGTTTGCGTTTAAAGGAACGCCGTTATGAACTCGATGGAGAGTTGACCGATTCCCGCAAGCTTGAGTTGGCAGCAGCAAAAGACGCACTGCAGAAAGATTATTTAGTACTTGAAAAACAACTCTTTGCTCTGCGTGATGAGGCTGCCCGTGACTCTGTGGTTGTGCGTGATATGCGCGGCGTCGAGGTTGAACTTAAGCTTGATTCCGTGTTGGACGTAACCTATGTGAATCACTTAGGCGTTATCGGCAAAGTCAGTCATTGGTTTATTGGCTTAGGTCGTTTCCTTATGGATGACCCCCGTGAAGCCAACACTGAAGGCGGTGTTTTCCCAGCGATTTTTGGTACCGTGTTTATGGTGCTGTTGATGGCGATAATCGTGACGCCATTTGGTGTTGTTGCAGCCATTTACCTACACGAATATGCCAAAAAAGGTCCGATTACTAAGATGATCCGCATCGCGGTAATCAACTTAGCCGGTGTACCTTCAATTGTGTACGGGGTATTTGGTTTAGGATTCTTCGTGTACATGATGGGCGGTTCAATCGACCAACTATTTTACGCTGAAGCCTTGCCATCACCGACCTTTGGTTCGCCTGGGGTGATTTGGTCGGCGCTGACATTAGCGATCCTGACACTGCCAGTGGTGATTGTATCGACCGAAGAAGGTTTAAGCCGTATTCCGAGCGCAGTACGTCAGGGCAGTTTGGCGCTGGGTGCAACTAAGGCTGAAACCCTGTGGCGGATTGTGATCCCAATGGCAAGCCCTGCGATTATGACAGGCTTGATTTTAGCCGTAGCTCGCGCTGCGGGTGAAGTGGCACCGTTAATGCTGGTGGGTGTGGTGAAATTAGCACCGACATTGCCATTAGACTTTAACTTCCCGTTTGTGCATTTAGAACGTAAATTCATGCACTTAGGGTTCCATATTTATGATGTGGGCTTCCAGAGTCCTAACGTTGAAGCGGCACGTCCTCTGGTATACGCCACCTCCTTTTTGCTGGTAACAGTGATTATGGCACTGAACTTAACCGCAATTAGTGTGCGTAACCACTTACGTGAAAAATATCGTTCGCTTGAGCATTAATCAGCGATTATCCTGAAAGTATTAGGACTGAATATGATTTCTATAGATTCGACAGCCATGAAAACCAATAATTTTGACTTAGCAAATTTGAGCCAGGACGATACCGCACTCGAGATCCGCAACTTAGATCTACGCTATGGCGATAAGCAAGCGTTGTTTAATGTGTCAATGAAGATCCCAAAAAAGCAAGTGACTGCCTTTATCGGCCCCAGTGGTTGCGGTAAATCTACCCTGCTGCGTTGCATTAATCGTATGAATGATCTGGTGGATAACTGCCATATCGACGGCGAAATTTTGCTACACGGTCAGAATATTTATGACAAGAGAATTGACGTAGCGGCACTGCGCCGCAACGTGGGAATGGTGTTCCAGCGTCCAAACCCGTTTCCTAAGTCAATTTACGAAAACGTAGTGTATGGCCTGCGTTTGCAGGGGATTAATAACCGTCGTGAGCTTGATGAAGCGGCTGAACGCTCACTGCGCGGCGCGGCAATTTGGGACGAAGTGAAAGACCGTCTTCACGATAATGCCTTTGGCTTATCAGGCGGTCAGCAGCAACGTCTGGTCATCGCTCGTGCGATAGCCATCGAGCCAGAAGTATTACTGCTCGACGAACCGACCTCTGCCCTTGACCCGATTTCAACCTTAACCATTGAAGAGCTGATAACCGAGCTGAAAACCAAGTACACAGTGGTTATCGTTACTCACAACATGCAACAGGCGGCGCGGGTATCGGATCAAACCGCCTTTATGTATATGGGTGAGTTGGTGGAATATGCTGATACCAATACCATTTTTACTACGCCGAAAAAACGTAAAACCGAAGATTACATTACCGGACGTTACGGTTAATCACCTTGCGATTGGCAGCGATAAAGTGATTGATGGACGATTAACCACATAAATGCCACCGCCTAGAAATGAGCGTTAAACATTGCAAACTTCATCTAGGCGTTGATACAGTTGAGTAAAAGGTTGGCCAAATGGAAAATATGAATTTAAACAAACATATCTCTGGGCAATTTAACGCCGAGTTAGAAGATATTCGTAACCGCGTACTCGCCATGGGTGGCTTGGTTGAGCGCCAGTTAGAGCAGGCTATTGATGCGTTAAGTACTTTAGATGCTGAATTAGCACAAAAGGTGATCTTGGGTGACCATAAAGTCAACGGGATGGAAGTCTCGATTGACGAAGAATGCACCCGCATTATCGCCAAGCGTCAGCCCGCTGCGAGCGACTTGCGGATGATCATTGCGATTTCAAAATCCATTGCTGATCTTGAGCGCATCGGTGACGCCTGTGTACGTATTGCCAAGGCAGCATTAGATAAGCGTTTGAATAATCAGCAGCCGTTATTAGTCAGCATTGAAAATATGGGCCGCCATGCGATTCGTATGCTGCACGCAACGCTCGATGCTTTAGCGCGTATGGATGCTGAGTCCGCGCTGGAACTTCACAAAGAAGATGCCAAGCTCGACCGTGAATACGAGGGCATTATCCGTCAACTAATGACCTATATGATGGAAGATCCACGCTCAATCCCTGACGTTTTAGACGTACTTTGGGCTGCCCGTGCGGTTGAGCGTGTAGGCGATCGTTGTAAAAATATCTGTGAATACATTATTTACTATGTGAAAGGTAAAGACGTTCGCCATACTTCCTACGAAGATATGGAAAAGGATATGAAGAGCTAAACGCCTTTTACTACAAGGGTTTATCCTCAAACGCTCTGCCTAATCCGCAGAGCGTTTTTGTTTAAGGGGATAAATGGGAAGAGGGTACTTGAGTAGACGGCAAGTAGGTTGGTGAGTTTGTTCGCTATGAGGATGGACGAGCCATGGTATTTGCTCAACGACACGCAGCAAGTCCTTCCTTGGATGCTCGACCGCCCAGTCTGATGTGAATGGATTCACGAATGCTGCGATGGCATGGATGCCAAAGAGCGGCCATGGGGCGGACGGTCGTCTCGCTAATCACCATGGCTCACCTGCTTAGCATCGTTGTTGGCTGTAGGTTTCAAAGAGACACAGCATGCTTTGGGACAAATGCATGCTATGTTTTGCGCGAAATTATCTCCATTTCGGATAAACAAAAATAATCCTAAACGCTGAGTCGTGAGCAACTTAAGGATGTAACGCTTGGCGCCATCGAATTGGACGAGTGACTTGTGGTGAATATGAGCTTGATTGGTTGAGGAATCAGTTTGTGGCGTTGAGATGGCTAATGAACGATTGGGTGAATTTAGCGAGTTAATTCGCTCCTGAATCGATGTAAAATCAGAGGATTGCAAAGAATCGGCAATGCCTGCTCTGATTGGATTTAAATCGACATACATCATGCACGCGAGCAAGGCTTGCTCATCTAACAGTGCTTGCGATTTAAATCGGCCTTCCCAAAAGGCGCCTTTACACTCATCTTCACGATTGGCCTTGCGGGCAATTTCTTCATTTAAACAGCGCATAAACCAAGAAATACTGCTTAATCGCTCATGCCATTCGGTAATTAACTCATCCAGTAATATGCGTTCACCGTCGATTAATGTATCTCCATTCATATACTTAGTCGCGACAGCATGGCCTTTAGTAATTTGGCACCAACGGCTGATAATGTCTTTTTGCGTTAACGATTTGGCCTTATCGACATCTATTTTAAGGACTAAATGATAGTGATTGTTCATCACCGCGTAAGCGCAAATATCGATACAAAATATCGCAGACAAGGCTTTGATTTTATCAACAATCCAGCCACGTCGATGCTCGTAACTACGCCCCGAAAGCTTATCCTCACCGCACAAAAAAGCCCTTCTAACACAGCGATTTATCACATGATAGAAGGGTGTTGCATTAGCATCAATTAGCTGTCTTCTGGCCGAAGTCATAGCAAACTCCACACAGACAAAATCAGGATAATTTAAAGCCTAGGTGAAGGTGCTGAAAAACACAAAAAGATATGGCTGTCCCTGCTATTCATAGTCCCTGCTATTCATAGTCCCTGCTATTCATATTTAAGCCTTGTAACGTCTTAGTATTTATGCGCTGCACTGTTTGCAGGGCATAAATCGCTTGTTGGACTTAGTCGCTGTAACATCCGTGCCAATTGGTTTAAATGATGCTATAGGAATTTGCTTTTTTGCGGTAGCAGTTTTTTATACAGTTTAATGGGTAATCACTTGATATTGTTTTAGCTTTCTCATTCTTTTACGCTTATTTTTGCTGATGAATCGCTATCTAACGACTCAAAACGCCAAGGAATACACCTCCCCTCGGAGTTGCCGCAGGGCGAATAGACAAATTGCGTGAGTCTCGCCATGGATGGCGAACTAGCTTTCGCAGGTGCAGGGACGCATCCTTCGGAAGCGATAGCAAATTTGTCAATGAGCACAAGGAGCTTTCAACTCCGTTGGGGCGTCTTGGAGCATCCAAGGAGGATAGGACGAGCAGTCCTCCTTGGTCGGGTGTGGGGTGAAGCCCCACGACTTTGATTTTGATTAAAGCGTTGAAGCTACAAAAAAGAAGGAATACATAACTTCTAAGTCAAACCATCAACTTTTCTATAAGCAGAGCTTTACATGGCCTATTGCGTTTTTGAGCTGCGAAACACACTTTGGGGCAAAAAGCTTTTAGCTAGATGAACAGTTCAATGGTCGTAAAGATTGTCATTGTTGCAACTGTGACCGTTGGCGGCATGGATGCCGCCGTCGAGCCCTCAGGGATGAGTTTATGGCGTGTCACTGGTGAAATAGCTTGCCAAACACGGTGGTCAGTTTAAGCCAGTTATCATGGGTTATAAATCCGTCCATATATTCTTTAATAAATAACACTATCGACTTGTTTTGACTCGCTAAGTAGGAAAAACCGCTATAGCACTGAGCACCAGTGCGAGCGGTATCAGCGTGATGATGGCAAGGGTACCTAAACAGCCAGATAACTGCTTTTGTCGTGCTAAATTTTCGGCTTCACTCATTTGTTTAACTGCCTGCTCTACATCTGCTTTTCGTTTTTCGAGTAACTCTGCAGAGGCGATAACCAGTTCTTGAGAGTCAGCAGGAACTTTCTCGGTTACTAGGGCGAGTTCACCTTTGAAGGCGTGTACCATATAGCGATAATTACCTTTTGAGAAAGTGTCCTTCTCAAAGCTGACATTAAGTACTGCATTGCACCCACAATGCTTTGCAAGCTGTTCTAAATGACGTCTTCCTTCGCTGGGGTCTTTAAAAAAGCGGGTCGTAATGGGATAGCTAACAAGCACTGTGCCGTTTTTAGGGTGGCGGTCTTTAGTGGTAAAAAAGTCAACTAATCGATCCCTGATAAAGACTTCGGGTAAACTGATCGCTTTGGCGGCTAGGCCTTTAGGTGTGGGCGTTGGATCAAAATCGACCATACTGCCTTTGACTAACTGCCTTCATCTTTCTTGTCTAATAGCTCAGAAAAATGCAAAAAATAGCTTTCACCATCATCGCCTTGGATAAACCCATACTTTTTAGCGGCAAGGTATGAGACAACTTTTCCTTTCAAAACATTAGCCTATATAAATTGATGCTCAGCCGAGTATTATGTTACTTGCCTAGCGTTATAAATGAAAAATATTATAAATCAGATAGATAATCAGATAAACGATCTGAATTTATCTGCAACACGGCACATAGACCATGTCTTCGAATCTTGGATCGTCATAGGCATCTGCGTGGGAAAGGTGTCCATCAAAAGCCCCAATTTTATTGACGGTCAATCCTTGTTTAAACACGATTTGTAAACCGTGCTCGGGCTCCCAATCGCAGTGGCAAGTAAGGGAGATATACACGGCGTTATCCCCATGGGCGCGGCGTGACACCATTAATTCGTCGCCAAACTCAATATGGCGCCATACTTGGTTCGGGTTAGGAATATCAATATATTCTTCGCTCGCAGGCGTAATATATGCGCAGCAATCTTGATAATATTGGTAAATCGCGTCCTGAGCTTGCTCGAGTGCGGTATGGTCTAGGGCGAGAAAATGTTGTACCGCAGTATGAAAATCCTCCACCTGTGGGTCGGTTTCGTACTCTTCTAAGATAAACTCAAATTTACCGCTTAGCGCATTGATCTCAATGGGTTGGCTTTTAAGCCAGCCATCATAGGGATCAACTTCAAGCAAACCTAGGATGGGTATTGTTATCATCTTATCATTCCGTTTATTGTTGACTTCATTGGCTAGCTGTTGGTGAAGATTATCGTTGTAAAACAATAAGCTATAGTGTTTCTATTCTGAAATAAGGTTATCCGTGCCGATTAAAAATGATTGGATTAGGCGCTACTGCGTGCAGGCCGGCAGATATTCGGATAGTTCTAATAGATTCAAATCGAGGTCGCGGATATAGACGGAGTTGATGCGGCCTGTGGCGCCGGTGCGCAGGACTGGGCCTTCAATAATTTCAACCTCAAGGGCGTTTAAGTGGCTGACCACTTCTTCAATGTTATGGCTAACTACAAAGCAAAGATCGGCACTGCCGGGCGTAGCAAGGTTGGCCTTAGGTTCAAATTCGGCGCCTGCTTGGTGAAGATTGATTTTTTGATCGCCAAAACTTAAGGCGATACGGCCCTGACCAAATACGGACTTTTTCATCCCTAGCACGCGTTGATAAAAGTCGACGCTTGCCTCGATATCTTTCACGGTTAACACTAAATGGTCTAGACGGGTCACGCGCATATTCTCTCCCTCGATGCCGTAGCGGTTTGTTATTAGGGCGTGTTGACGTTTCATGGTTATTTTTGCAGCAATTTTGCTGGCTTTTATGCAAGGCAAAGTCCGTGCAGTGTAGTTATTCTACATAAACGGACGATAACGCAGCAGAAACGCCAGCCAAATGCTGCCCGAAGGGTTCGTCTGGCAAGCCCTTGCTCTTTGTCACTCGTCATTTGAGTAGAATAACTACACATCATTCCTCGTTTCGCGAGCACGTACTTGCCAGAACGAACAAAATCTAATCTCGAAACGTCAACACGCCCTAATGTTCTGCGCCTTACCTTACATCAAGTGCTGGTACAAAAGTGACGCTGTGGTAGCATTTAACGCGCTTTTTTGCGTAAATATTTTATGCCTTTTTTTATCCCATTGGATTTGATGAGATTGTAATGAAGAAAACCTTAGCCCGTGGCTTAATGAATCTACTCCCTATGGCCTTAAGCCTGTGGTTGTTTTGGTCATTGTTTGTATCGTTAGATGGTTTAGGGATTTTTATTTTAGCGTTGGTAGGGATTAACCAACATTTTGTCGGCGCGGGCTTTCTCTTAGTCGTGGCCATTGTGTTTGCGGTGGGCTTGCTATTTTCAGTGAGTCCGATTGTTTGGCTCTATGGCTGGATTGAGCGTCAATTAATGCGTTTTCCGCTGTTTAAATCTGTCTATGGCAGTATCCGTGATATCGCTTCTTTAATGAACCGTGAGGGCAAACCCAATACTCAGCAAACCGTGTTGGTTAAGCAGGCCAATGGTGGCTATGTGGTGGGCTTTATTATGACGGATACGCCGCCACAGCCGTTGCTCGATGCGTTGCCAGAGGGAGATTGGGTGCCGGTTTTATTCCAATTAAGTTATCAAATGGCGGGCGTAACGAGCCTCGTCAATCGGGATGATTTGATTTTAGTGGATTGGTCATTTGAAGAGGCGATGCGGTTTAATTTAACGGCGGGGATCTCGCAAACGCCGGGCGCGGCAACGGTAAAAACTAAAGTTGAATAAGTTGGTTTTGGTTTTTTGTGTCAAATAGAGGTATTTTTGTGATACAATCCGATGGCGATTTAATAGGTCGCCATTTTTTATGCTGATTCAATGATTATTGTTTAGCATTATCTGTGTTTCTGTTAAGCGGTTTTTCGACAGTTTGTGGTCTCTGTTCGAACGCGTCTTAATAGAGCTTAAGCAAGGCCGAGTCGATATTTGCTACAGGTTAACCGTTAGCCGCTAATCGCGCTTTGCATTCCTCACTCTCGATATCACCTATATCGAACCGCTTATATGCATTATGTCGCCATTGAGGTTAAACCACGGCTCCGACGTTATGGTATGGCTGATTGTTGTTTTTATGGGCGTTCCCGTCTCCAAGAAAGCCGCCGCGATAGCATGACTTTATGCGGTCAAGCGGGTTTATCGAGCGGTTTGTTCGCCGACTTTGCTATTGAGCAAAACGGTTGAGCAAACAAGGTTGGTGGAGAAGAGTTATCAATATGAGTATGACATCACAAGGTATTGCCGACCGCGAGCCCTTGTCATGGATTATTTGTGCGTTTTTAACCTGACCACATACTAGCCGAGGCTAGGGTTACCTATGTATTGCGCTATCTCTTCAACATCGAAGGGATGTTAATAGGGAACTGGCTAGAACAAGGGAGTTTTATGTCTATCAAGTCGAGTATTAATCCACCAGTGTTTTATTCGTCGGTGTTTTTTATCACATTTATGGTGATGATCTGCGCTATCTGGCCCACTGAGGCTAATCTGTTCTTCAAATCTATGCAGTCTTGGATAGAGTCTAAAGCAGGCTGGTTATATATCCTTGGCGTGGCGATTTTTTTGATTTTTATTATTTTTGTGATGGTCAGTCGCTTTGGCGATATAAAACTTGGCCCAGACCATTCCGTGCCCGACTATAGCTACAAGAGCTGGATTGCGATGCTGTTTTCAGCGGGGATGGGCATTGGGTTGATGTTCTTCGGCGTTGCCGAGCCTGTGATGCATTATCTCGCGCCGCCCGATGCAACGCCTGAGAGTTTGGCTGCAGCCAAAGAGGCCATGAAGATCACTTTCTTCCATTGGGGCATACATGCTTGGGCCATATATGGCGTAGTCGCCCTGAGTTTGGCTTATTTTGCCTATCGGCATAAGTTGCCCTTGTTACCCCGCAGCGCACTCTATCCCTTAATCGGTGAGCGTATTCATGGTCCGATTGGCCACTGTGTCGATACCTTTGCTGTATTGGGGACTATGTTTGGGGTAGCGACTTCCCTAGGGTTTGGGGTGTTACAGGTTAACTCGGGCCTTAGTTATTTATTTGATAAGCTACCCAATAACACCACGGTACAAGTATCGCTGATTATTGGCATTACCTTACTCGCTACTTTGTCGGTATTTTCAGGGCTCGATAAAGGGGTGAAGCGCTTAAGTGAGCTTAATCTTGGTTTAGCGCTACTGCTTTTGCTGATTGTGTTGCTCCTTGGGCCTACGGTGATGTTACTTCAAGCTTTTGTGCAAAATACCGGCAGTTACCTGAGTGATATCGTTAATAAAACCTTTAATCTCTACGCCTATCAGCACAAGGAAGACTGGCTTGGCGGCTGGACCTTGCTCTATTGGGGCTGGTGGATTTCTTGGTCGCCATTTGTAGGCACTTTTATTGCGCGAGTGAGTCGCGGCCGTACTATCCGTGAGTTTTTAATCGGAATTCTATTTGTGCCTTCAGCGTTAACTTTCCTGTGGATGACGGTATTTGGTAACTCTGCCATCGATGCCATCATGAATCACGGCGCGACTTACTTGAGTGATGCGGTCAATACCAACGTCCCTGTGGCCTTATTCGTCTTTTTTGAACATATGCCATTCCCTAATTTATTGTCTGGTTTAGGGATTTGTTTAGTGGTCACGTTTTTTGTGACCTCATCGGACTCAGGCTCCTTAGTGATTGATAACCTGACATCGGGGGGCGATAACAATGCCCCTGTCTGGCAACGGGTGTTTTGGGCACTGTTGCAAGGTGTAGTGGCCTCGGTATTGCTGTTAGCGGGCGGCTTACAGGCGCTACAGACTGCGGCCATAGCCAGTGCGATGCCATTTTTATGTGTGATGCTGCTAATGTGTTTGGGGTTGTATAAGGCGCTTAAGGACGATTGGTTGAAGATTAACAGCGTGCAGCTCCATACCACCAGTGTGCAATATGCTAAGACCAATATCAGCTGGGAGAAACGTATCGAGGTGCTAGTGTCGCATCCCACCGAAGATGAGGCGCGTATCTTCCTTAATAATGTGGCAACGCCAGCGTTATCTAAGGTATGTCAGCAATTTATGACTAGAGGCCTGACGGCAGATTTAGAATATCTTGACGGTAAAGTACGCCTAGTTATTAGCAATGAAGTCCATCAACCCTTTGTTTACGGTGTGCGAATGCGCTGTTTTGAAATCGTCAATCCTGTTGGTGAAGAGTTGGAGCAGGGTAATAACTTATATTATCGCGCCGAAGTGTATTTAGAGCAGGGCGGCCAGCACTACGATGTGATGGGCTATACCGAAGAGCAGCTTTTGGCGGATGTAGTTACCCAATATGAGAAATACCTGCACTATTTGCACCTATCTAATGCCGATCAAGGCCACGTTGCCTAAAGGCTTTTGACGGCAAGAATATTGCCCCAAGCGATAACACGGATTATCCTTGGGGCAATTTTTTAGGGGCAATCAGTTAGGTGTGAGCATGTCAGCAAATCAAGGTCAGAGTAAATTAGATCAAGTTTTAGCCCAAGAGCGCGAATACCGCGCTAAACGTGAGGGGGGCTATCGCGAGCAGGCGCTTAAATTGTATCCTTGGATTTGTGGCCGTTGTACCCGCGAATTTACCCCAAAAAACTTAAGTGAGCTGACCGTTCACCATAGAGATCATAACCACGATAACAACCCGTCCGATGGCTCCAACTGGGAGTTATTGTGCCTTTACTGCCATGATAATGAGCATTCACGCTTTGAAGAACTGATCCGCTACGGTAGCACCACCGAAACCAAACAAGCCGCTGCCACCTATAATCCCTTTGCCGATTTAAAGGCGATGATGAAAAAGTAGCGATAAAAGTAAAAAGCCTGAAATTTTCAGGCTTTTTGCGCTAAACGAGCTTCGGCTTCGAGCCATTTGGCGCGGCTTAAGATCTGTTTATTGTCGTCGCCTTCGAAATGGGCTTTGCGGGCAGCGAGTTTGTCGATGATGGCGTCTTGCTCTGCGTCACTGGCATCACGCCAGGCAACGATTTCATCAATATGGCGAAAACAGCCCATGCAATAATCTTCATCATTTAAGCCGCAGCGGGCAACGCAGGGGGAACGCATAGTCATCCTCTAAAACCGTGTTTTTAATATGGTGCTCAATGAGTAAGGTGAGTTATCAGCTTAATGGGCACTCGGGTCTAGGCACAAATTGCACCGATGGTAGCAGCTTTAAGCGCCATTTGGGCAGTGATATTAGACAGATATTAGCAAAGCCTTAATCGTATAGGCTCAAGGCCATTGTGTGTTCAACTTGAGCGGTTCTCAAAGTTAATCGATTCCTAGGGCGTGTTAACAAAGATGAGTGGTAAAAATCAGCGTGCATCAAATTAACGATCACAATCTAGATAGACTGGCAGCCCAATTTATCCAATTAGATAAATTACTTGAGCAGGGCCGCGCGCTATGGCAAGTGCGTGCCTTTGAGGCGAAATCATTGCCTTGGCAGGCGCAATTTCCGACTTTAGCGACAACCCTTTGGGCGCTCGATGATGCTGTGCTCGATGCCTTGGATGCCGAGCAATCGGCGTTAGTCGATGCCTTATCTCCCGCACTTAAGCAGGATCTTGCCACGTTAGGACTCGAGTGGGATCTGGCTTTACTCACATTGTCCTTTGCCGAACTTTCGCTTGGCTCTGATATTGCCGCTGATATTGGCTCTGACGATATTGAAACAGCTACTTCACCTAACATTGATCTTGTTGAGCTGGCTCACTTTAGTGCCCATATTAAAGGCCGTAAATGGGAACAAATTACCGCCTTTGTGCAGCATTTACCCGATGCGGGACTCCCCGTGCTGGAGTGGTGTGCGGGCAAAGGCCATTTAGGCCGCTTAATAGCCAAAACTCGTGGTGTGGATGTGCTAAGCCTTGAGTGGCAAGCAACGCTCTGTGAAGAGGGCCAAGCCTTTGCCGATAAATGGCAATTATCACAGCGATTTATCTGCGCCGATGCCTTTGCTATCGAAGGTAATGCTTGCGAAAATTCCACTCATCAAACCAACCCTTTTCGCGCCCAGCAACAGGCGGTAGCGCTACATGCCTGTGGCGATTTACATGTGCGTTTACTGCAATTCGCCGCAGCGGCGGGCACGCAGGCGGTGGCGATTTCACCTTGCTGCTATCATTTAATTCAAGCCAATCAATACCAAGGCTTATCGACGCTTGCTCAACAAAGTGGCTTGACGTTAACTCGCCATGATTTGCAATTGCCATTGCAGCAAAGTGTGATAGCCAATCCCAAGCAGCAGGCGCTGCGCCATCAGGAAATCGCTTGGCGGCTCGGATTTGATGCGTTGCAGCGAAGCTGTCGTGGCATAGATGCTTATTTGCCGCTACCCGCAGTAAAACAGAGTCAACTGAGCGGCAGTTTTGCCGACTTTTGTCAGTGGGCAGCGGCGCAAAAAACGGTAAATTTAGCCGCCAATATCGATTTTGATGCGTGGCTTGAAATCGGTAAGCAGCGACAAAGGTTAACGCGGCGCATCGATTTAGCCGCGCATTTATTCCGCCGTGCGCTGGAGCTATGGTTAATTCTTGATCGTTGCTGCTTTTTGCAGGAAAGTGGCTATCGCGTCAGCGTGGGGGAATTTTGTGCAAACAGTGTCACGCCCAGAAATGCGCTGATTTTGGCGCAAAAATTGAGCGACTAAAAATTAATCTGAGATTTAACCTTGTACCTGACTGTTTTTTATAAAGTATTTCTTTATTAGTTCATTTTGAATTAACGGCCAAGTGGCATGATCTCTGTGAGCTTATTGAGGTGCCGTGGGACAAGTCTTAAGTGAAAGGTGGTTTTTTATTGAATCATCGGGCTTTTCTTGTTCAAATGTCGCCTTAATGACAAATAACAACTCAAAACTGACCGAAAGATCAGTGATCCTAGTGAGCGAATAAAACAGTTTCATGAAATATTCCCGCGTATTTATCAATAGTCTTGCCTATGAACTGGCACCTGTGGTGGTTTCCAGTAGTGAGCTAGAATCTCGCCTCGCGCCTCTATATCAAAAATTTCGCATTCCCATGGGGCAACTTGCGGCGTTAACGGGCATCACTGAACGTCGTTGGTGGCCGAAAGGGCATCAATTATCCGATGGAGCGATTAACGCGGCGCATAAGGCCATTGCAGAAACGGGAATTGATGTGGCTGAGCTGGGCGCGGTTGTGTATACCGGCGTGTGCCGTGACCAACATGAACCGGCCACCGCCTGTCGTATTGCAGCAGCACTGGGTGTTTCTAAAGATACGGCAATTTACGATATCAGCAATGCATGCCTTGGGGTGCTGTCAGGGATTTTAGACATAGCCAATCGTATTGAGCTTGGTCAAATTAAAGCGGGCATGGTGGTGTCCTGCGAATCGGCGCGGGATATTGTGGATGTGACCATTGATAACATGCTCGCCGATCCGACCATGCAGAATTTTGCCCAGTCGCTGGCGACCTTAACTGGCGGCTCGGGTGCGGTGGCGGTGATCCTCACCGATGGTAGCTTACCGCTGACCAATGTGCGTAAACACCAGCTACTTGGGGCTTCTCATTTATCTGCACCGCAGCACCACCAACTGTGTCAGTGGGGCTTGCAGGAAGTAGGGCACAATATTTACCGTGAGTTTATGCGTACCGATGCGGTGACCTTGCTCAAAGAAGGGGTCGAGCTGGCGAAGCATACGTGGGAGCATTTCCTCGCTCAACGGAATTGGTTGGTCGAGCAGGTCGATAAAGTGATCTGTCATCAGGTCGGCGCTTCAAACCGTAAACAGGTCTTGAGTGCGTTAAACATTCCGCCTGAAAAAGAATTCCCAACATATCAACTGCTTGGCAATATGGGTACGGTGTCGTTACCCGTAACCGCGGCAATGGCGCATGATCAAGGCTTTTTACGCCCAGGGGATCAGGTGAGCTTTTTAGGCATAGGCAGTGGTTTGAACTGCATGATGCTGGGCATTAAGTGGTAGTTTTCAAGTGCTGTTATCTGCCCTAGCTGACGCTTGAGAGCAAGGCTCGCTAGGGCATTTTTATGCTTATTGGTTTAGCGATGAGCATTAGCACTGAGCATAGGTAAAGGCAAATTAGCCACAACCTTCTACCAATACAAAAATAATTAGAACAAAAGATAGGAAGCGTCATGTTAGACACTCTGTTGCCGTTTAAACGTCATTTTATCAGCCGTAATGGCAACAAGCTGCATTACATCAATGAAGGCCAAGGTGAACCTGTGGTCATGGTACACGGTAATCCAAGTTGGTGTTTTTATTACCGTAATCTAGTTAGTGCCCTTAAGGATACTCACCAGTGTATCGTGCCCGACCATATTGGTTGTGGTCTGTCGGATAAGCCAGATGACAGTGGCTACGATTACACCTTAAAGAATCGCATTGACGATTTAGAAGCCCTGCTTGACAGTTTAAAGGTAAAAGAAAACATCACTTTAGTTGTACATGACTGGGGTGGCATGATAGGTATGGGCTATGCGGCGCGTTATCCTGAGCGAATTAAACGTCTGGTGATTTTAAATACCGGCGCCTTTCATTTACCCGAAACTAAGCCTTTACCGCTGGCGCTGTGGATTTGCCGCAATACCTTGCTTGGCACTGTGCTCGTACGCGGTTTTAATGCCTTTTCATCGATTGCCTCCTACGTTGGGGTAAAGCGTCAGCCGATGTCAAAGTACATTCGCGAGGCCTATGTCGCGCCGTTTAACTCTTGGGCAAATCGGATTTCGACCCTGCGTTTTGTGCAGGATATTCCGCTAAAACCGGGTGACAGAAACTATCAGCTGGTGTCGGATATTGCCGCCAGTCTGCCCAAATTTGCTAAGGTGCCGACTCTAATTTGCTGGGGATTACAGGACTTTGTGTTCGATAAGCACTTTTTAGCCAAATGGCGCGAACATATGCCCCATGCACAGGTGCATGAATTTGCCGATTGTGGTCACTATATCCTCGAAGATGCGAGCGATGAGGTGATTACCCATATCAAGCACTTTATGGCTGAGGGGCAAACGCCTGAGCCAGAAGTGCAGCCACTTGAAACGGCGCAGGTCACAGAGCCTGAGGCTGAGACTCAAGCGCCACAGGCCGTACATTAATGACTAGGGTGGAGGATGCGCAGCTCGGCCATGGGACATCTGCCGTCGAGCAAGCACCAGATGCCAATATCTGTCGGCATTTAAAGCAGGCCGCCCATCACATTCCCCATCATCTCGCGGTTGCGGTGCAGCTGGGCAAGGGTAAATCCCTTGCCAATCTGACTTACCAAGAACTCGACTTTATCAGCCTCGATAAACAAAGCGATGCCATCGCCTTCGCACTCAATGCCCATGGGCTGACGCGGGGGATGAAGGCGGTGCTGATGGTCACCCCGAGTCTGGATTTTTTTGCGTTAACTTTCGGCTTGTTCAAGGCGGGGATTATTCCCGTACTGGTTGACCCCGGCATGGGGATTAAAAACCTTAAGCAATGTTTTATTGAAGCTGCGCCCGATGCCTTTATCGGTATCCCTAAAGCCCATATCGCCAGACGCTTATTAGGCTGGGGCAAGGGCAGCGTTAAGCATCTTATCAATGTGGATGGCAATCCCAGCGGACTTGCTGGCGCCTTATCGCGCGTACTCACGGGCGCGCCAAGTTTAGCGTCGATACTCTTATCAACAGCTAAGTCATCTGCGGCTAAGTTGCCGGAACAGGTTGAATACCCGATGGCGCTGCTAGAGCATGACGAGATGGCGGCGATTCTCTTTACCAGTGGCAGCACGGGGACGCCAAAGGGCGTTGTTTATAGCCATGGCATGTTTGAGGCGCAAATTCAGGCGCTAAAACAGGATTATGGCATTGCACATGGCGAGCGTGATTTAGCGACATTTCCGCTATTCTCCCTCTTTGGTCCGGCGCTCGGTATGGCATCGATTGTGCCAGAGATGGATGCCAGCAAACC
Organism: Shewanella cutis; assembly: GCF_022410515.1. Classification (GTDB taxonomy): domain Bacteria; phylum Pseudomonadota; class Gammaproteobacteria; order Enterobacterales; family Shewanellaceae; genus Shewanella; species Shewanella cutis. Next base: position 292,740 of record NZ_JACSDI010000003.1, read on the forward strand.
GATTACGGCCAATCCTGAGTTTTTATTTGCCGCCATTGAGAAATACCAATGCAGCAATATCTTTGTCAATCCAGCCTTGCTTGAGCGTTTAGGCCGCGCCGGTGAGCAAACCGAGTCGAAGCACCAACATAAACTCAGCAGTGTGAAACGCGTGATTTCCGCTGGCGCACCCGCCACTATTGCCTCGATTGCCCGTTTTAGCAAAATGCTCAGTGACGGCGTGCCTGTACTCAATTCCTATGGCGCTACCGAATCCTTACCCATCAGCATGATCGCCAGCGATGAGTTATTTACGACTACTCAGGTTACCGATAATGGTGGTGGCATTTGTGTTGGTCGCGCCATCGATGGTGTCAGCATCGAGATTATCGCCATCACTGAGGATAACATCCCTGAGTGGGATAATGGCCTGCGTCTTAACGCGGGGGAAATTGGCGAAATAGTGGTAACAGGCCCTATGGTGAGCCAATCCTACTATCGCCGCGAAACGGCAACGACGGCGGCTAAAATCTGGGACCGCGAGCGGCAAACCTTTAGGCACAGAATGGGCGACCTTGGCTATTTAGATGACAGCGGCCGCTTGTGGATGTGTGGCCGTAAAGCCCATAGCGTCGATGCCACCCAAGGTGGGCAGTTTGCTAAACGTTATTACTCTATTCCCTGTGAGCGGATTTTTAATACCCATCCAAATGTGAAGCGTTCGGCGTTAGTGGGGATCAAAGTGAAGGGGCAAGGCGGCGCGAGTGAGATTGAACCCCTCATCTGCATCGAGCTTGACCAATCTTTGGTATGCAATAAGAGCGCGCAGCTGTATCAAGAGCTAATGGCGATTGCCGAGCAGTATAGCCACACTCAGGGGATTAGACGTTTTCTCATTCATCCCGATTTCCCTGTGGATGTGCGGCACAATGCCAAAATATTTAGAGAAAAATTAGCCGTTTGGGCACAATCGCAAACCAAAGGCTGATGTTCATTTAAGGGACTTTTAACCTTACTCGTCTAGATTTTCTGTTGCTTTTTAGTGGCATGGGGATGAAATATTATTCCATTGCATATAAGCGCTGAACTTAATACTGTAAACGACACTGTGTGTCTCGGAATAGCAAGATGACCGATAATTGTTCCATTTCTCTCGCCCCTACGGACTTAGAATGTACGCCGTCGCAACCAACAGGCCTAAACCAAGTGGGCGGTGACCAAGCATGTAGCAAGCTAAGTCTCGATATGCGTGAGCAAGTCGCGCTTTATGCCTTGGCGGCTAATGTCAGTCATGCCTTTGTGACTGGCGCGGGCGGATTTTTGGGTAAGGCCATTTGCCTACGCTTACTTGCTGCTGGGATTAAGGTGACAGGGTTTGCCCGTGGCCATTATCCTGAGCTTGAAGCCCTTGGTGTGACTATGGTACAGGGGGATTTAGCCAATCCTGAGCAAGTCAAACAGGCGATGCAGGGCTGCGATATCGTGTTCCATGTGGCCTCAAAAGCGGGTGTATGGGGCGACAGGGACAGCTATTTTTGCCCTAATGTGAAGGGCGCCGCTAATGTGATTGCTGCTTGTAAAGCGCTTAAAATCAGTAAATTAGTTTATACCAGCACTCCTAGCGTGACCTTTGCCGGCGAAGATGAATCGGGGATTGATGAGTCAACACCTTACGCCAGCCGCTTTTTAAATTATTACGCACATTCCAAGGCGATTGCCGAGAAGATGATGCTCGATGCCAATCAGCTTACGACAGCGGACAAGGCATTTTTCCTTAAAACTGTTGCCCTGCGGCCGCATTTGATTTGGGGTCCTGGCGATCCCCACCTTGTGCCGCGGGTGCTGGAACGTGGCCGTTTAGGAAAGTTAAAACTGGTTGGCCGTGAAGATAAATTGGTCGATACCATTTATATCGATAACGCCGCTTATGCCCATATTCTGGCGGCCGTTGAGCTTTGCCAAGTCTCGCCTAAGTGCCAAGGGAAAGCCTATTTTGTCAGTAACGATGAGCCTGTAACTATGGCCAAGATGCTGAACCTCATTCTAGCCTGTGATGGGTTACCACCCGTTACAAAAAGGGTTCCACAGACATTGGCTTACCTTGTGGGTGCCGTGCTAGAAGTCGTGTATCGCCTGCTGAATAAGCAAGAAGAGCCGATAATGACCCGCTTTGTGGCAAAACAACTTTCCTGCAGTCATTACTTTGATATCAGTGCGGCAAAGCAAGATTTTGGCTATAGCGCCTTAGTGTCGATAGAAGAGGGTATGAGGCGCCTCAAGGCATCGCTCTAGTGCGGTATTTAGCACAGGACAAACTTGGTGATATCTTATGCCGTTACGGTAAGCTAATGGATTAAAACGTTAATGGCGTGCGACGATTGTAATACTTCGATTTTTCAGCAAAAGATTGGCCGCTGCAAACGCTGCATGTGGCAGTTGACGTTGCTGTCGCTTATCGGTTGGCCGTTGTGGTGGTATCTCTACAGTGACGCTCCACGTGAGGTCAACTCCATCGCCTTACTGTTTTTCTGCTCAGCCTTTAGTGGTTTGTTGTTACTGCATCTTGTGGTACTAGTCGCGCGTCGTCTGCTCGGGCGCGAATAGTTTTGCACTTTTTATCGAATCATTTTTTACCCCTTGCAGTGGATAGTTATACTCGCCAGTTACGCTATTTCATGCGGCCATTCTTGCCCGCGGATTTTTCATTTTCGCTTAATACTCAAGTGTTAAACAGTGCGCTCAAACAGCTCGCTTTTCACACCGTTAGTGCAAACGCTATCGATTTGTGCTGGCTAAGGCGTAAGTAGTGATGATCCCGTGAGCGTTAGGACTAGGCTTAAATCTGATAAGAGTACGATAAATGCTTCGAAGATAGGATCTAGTGCAACTAGTTGTTTTGGCTGTTTAGTATGGATTTAAACAAATTTTAATCTGCTATTTTAAACTTTTTACCCTGTTTCACTGTTTTTGGTGCCGCTAAGTATTAAGATCGAGCATGGCGATGTGGCCGAGAAAACTCGGTATTTTTAGGTTTTAGGGAGTGTTATGGAGTTTTTTACCACGCTATTTGTGGGTTACCCGATATGGGTTTGGTTAATGTTTTTTGGCTTTGTGTTGGCGTTGTTAGCCTTTGATTTAGGCGTGCTACACAAAGAGCAGCATGAAATCACTGTCGCAGAGAGCCTCAAGTTATCGGCCTTTTATATTTGTATGGGGCTATTATTTGGTGCTTGGTTATGGTGGTACAAGGGTTCGACCGCGGGGATGGAATATCTCACGGGTTACCTTATCGAAAAATCGCTGTCGATGGATAACGTCTTTGTTATTGCATTGATTTTCAGTAGTTTAGGTATTCCCCGTCTGTATCAACACCGAGTGTTATTCTGGGGGATCATGGGCGTTATTGTGCTACGTGCGATTATGATTGGCTTAGGCGCGGCGCTGGTGGCGCAATACCAAGGTGTGTTGGTGTTGTTTGGCCTGTTCTTGATTTTCACCGGTATTAAGATGCTCTTTTCCGATGATGAGCATGGTGATATCCAAGATAATAAGTTTTACAAATGGTTACGCTCTAAAATGCGTTTTACCCCAAGCCTTCATCAAGAGAAGTTTTGGGTAAGGGGAGAGGAGCATCAACTCAGCAAAGGCTGGTGGGCAACGCCCTTGTTCTTGGCGTTGATCTTAGTGGAAACCGCGGATCTGGTGTTTGCGGTTGACAGTATCCCGGCGATTTTTGCGATTACCCAAGATCCCTTCATCGTCTATACCTCTAATATCTTTGCTATTTTAGGTTTGAGGGCATTGTATTTTGCCCTCGCGGCCATGGTGCATCGTTTCGAGTACCTCAAGTATGCGTTGTCGGTCGTGTTAGTGTTTATCGGCGTAAAAGTGGGGTTGGTGTACTTCAATCATGAAGGTATTGTGGACTTTAAGATCCCAACTGCGTTATCCCTAGGCGTCACCTTTGGTCTACTGCTTGCGGGTGTTTTATTCTCATTGTGGAAGACGCGCGAGCAGAAGTAACGACGGTCATATATTGATAAATTAAGGCCATTGAGCAGATGCTCAATGGCTTTTTTTATGAAAATAAAGAGCGCTAATTGCAACGTCAAAAATTAGTCTATGCTTAATTTGCATCATAAAGATGCAAAACTGAATATGACGAATACTTTCAAGGATGAAACTATGAAATTGCCAATCGCGAGCTTATTTTTATGTGCGTTTTTGGGATTTACTGCTCAAGCTGCACAACCCCAAGTTAGTCAACACAAATCTCCCGCTAGCACTACCTGTACAGGAACCTATCCTAGCTATTTTCAAGACCCAGCCTTTAGCAAAACGGGTATGTGGGATAATCAAGTCATCATTAATCAAGCCTATCCCGGATGGCAGGGACCTATTTTTCGGTTAAGTGATGCTTACTCGAGTGCTAAAGCTGATACACAAATGCCATGGCTTAAGTTCAATCCATTTGATAAAAATCTCTCTGAAAAAGATAAGAATACCCAAGCGTGGAATTATCTCTGGGCGGTGATGGCGTATATCCAAGAAGGGAATATCGACAGCGGTGATGTTAATACCGACTGGGACCTATGCAACAATAAAGTACGTTCTTGGTATCACATTCCATATCAGACCTATGACCCGATGAGTGGTCGAGAGTTTATTCATGGATTGACCCGTGAAGCTCCAGTAACGATGACAATCAAAGGGCAAGGGGAGATTAAAACCACCATGTGGGCGGTGGGATTTTATAATCCACAAGCGGCCAACAGCATCTCAAAGGTATGGACAGGTGCGGACTCTCCTGTGATGCCTCAAAGTAATTTTGCCTTTAACGAAGGCAGTGTGATTGGCAAATTGCTATTTACCACCGCAACACCTAATAATTACCCCTTCTTAGAAAATGTGCCGGTATGGCGCGCCAATATCAGTGCAAGTGAGTATTGTGAGTGTAAAAATGCCGATGGCAGCGCCTGTAGTTTTCAACAAGAAACCGAGCAATGCCCGCGTTCTGTCGCCGATGTTTACCTATTACAGTTTGATATAGCAGTGCGTGACAGCCGTTCACCCGTTGGTTGGGCTTATGGTACCTTTGTGGCCGATGGACAGTTTAAAGCTAAGGAAATAAATCCTTGGAACCGTATTTCACCGCTTGGGCTTATGTGGGGTAATGATACGCCGCCCGTCACTGTGGGTGCGGCAGCATTTCCACAAAACCCTGTATCAGGCCTTAAAGATAGCGCGGTATTTCAAGAGGTTGTTACACGTTTAAATGAAAAAACCAATGCGGGACATTTAGGCTGTAATGGACGCTTAAATGGTCCAGCTGATAATGCCTTGAGTAGCTGCTTATCTTGCCATCAAACGGCTTCAGTGCCCGATAGCACCAACAACACCCCCGCAATTATGTACCAGTTTGCGTCGTATCAAGAGCCTGGTAGTGGCCAATGTTTGACAACGCCCAGCAAACTCGATCTTGCGATTGACCAAGTGTATTTTAAGTCCTTCCAGTGTGCTGAATCCTTCACGGGTCCTCAAAATATCGTGCCCTTACCTAAATATCCTCAAGGGCAACAACAGTGGATCTCGACTGATTTCTCGCTGCAACTCAGTATTAGCCTTACCCAATGGCAAGAGTGGCAACAGGATCAGCAAAATCTGCAGAAGAATATTAATGTGCGTGTTTTCGATGGCACGCTGCCATCCCGTTAACACGTGATTTATGTAAGGAGTTGTATTTTATGCTCGCCATAGCGATAAAGTTAACACGTTAACAATTATTTGTATTTTCAATGTAGAAGGGCTCATGTTGAGCCCTTTTTTCTTGTGTGTAATTTAGGATTCCTATTCGCATTTTTTGGGCGTCTATTCGGTAAGTGTATGAATATATTAGTAACTACTGTACTGGTTAAATATTTATGATAACGTGGTGCTATTTTGAACACAAAAGCAAGAGGGAAGCATGCTAACAATTACTGATTTAACCAAAACCTACGATAACGGCGTTAGGGCGCTTGATGGGGTTAACTTAACGATTTCTAAGGGAATGTTTGGGCTGCTTGGCCCTAATGGGGCGGGTAAATCCTCTCTCATGCGTACTATTGCTGCACTGCAAAGTGCTGATAGTGGCAGCATCGTTTTCGACGGGATTGATGTGTTAGCTGATCCGCACTCGTTACGCAAAACTTTAGGTTATTTACCGCAGGACTTTAATGTTTACCCGCGGATCAGTGCCTACGACTTGTTAGATCATCTTGCGGTGCTAAAAGGCATTAATCAGAGCAAACAACGCAAAGAAATCGTGGAAGGTTTACTGGCGCACACTAACTTGTATCAACATAAGAATAAGGCGGTAAGTGGCTTTTCTGGGGGGATGCGGCAACGTTTTGGGATTGCTCAGGCGTTACTTGGCGATCCTAAATTATTGATTGTTGATGAGCCAACCGCAGGGCTCGATCCTGAAGAGCGCAATCGCTTCCATAACCTGTTGGTGAGTCTAGGTGAGGAAAAAGTGGTGATCCTCTCGACTCATATTGTGGAAGATGTGTCTGAGCTGTGCGCCAATATGGCGGTGTTAGCTTCAGGAAAAATTTTATTACAGGGTAATCCACAACAATTAGTAAGCGAGTTAACCGAAAAAATTTGGACTAAAACGGTCGATCAGGCTGAAGCTCAACGACTCGAAAATACCTTACCTGTGATTTCTAAACGATTACTCGCAGGGCGAACCGTTCTGAATGTGATGGCCGAGACGTGCCCTGAAGGTTTTACTCCCGCCGCAGCTGGGCTTGAGGATTTGTATTTCTCAACCTTGCACAGCCATCGCCATCAGGCAGCTTAAGGAGCAAACCCTATGCTGTTATCTATGTTGAGATTTGAGTGGCGTTATTATTTACGTCAGCCATCCTTTTACGTTGTTTCTTTTTTATTGTTTTTAATGAGTTTTTTATCCGTAGCCTCCAATAATATTCAAATTGGTAGCGGTGGCGAAGTGATGAAAAACAGTCCTTTTAGCATTAGCCAAACCTTGCTGATCATGGGGCTTATCTCTATGTTTGCGGTCGTGAATTTTGTCGGCAGCACTGCGATTCGTAACCATCAGCATTTGATGGAGGAGCTTGTCTACAGTAAACCTTTGTCTCCATTCGCCTATCAATTCGGCCGCTTTTTAGGCAGTTTTATGGTGGTGTTGGCCGTATTTGCCTTTGTGCCAATTGGTTTGATGTTGGGCTCATTTATGCCATGGGTCGACGCGAGTCGCTTTGGGCCCTTTGCCTTGAGTCACTATTTGATACCGTATTTGCAGTTGTCTGTCCCAAGTTTACTGCTGATTTCATGCCTATTTTATGCGATGGCAAGCCGTTTTCGCTCATTGATGGCCTTGTATTTAACCGCGGTGGCTATGTTGGTGCTGTACACGCTGACTGGCGAAATGGCGAGCCAGCCGCAATATCGCACCATTGCGGCCTTGCTCGATCCATTTGCACTGCGCACCTTTGCCGAAGTGACCCGCTATTGGACGATCAGCGAAAAGAATCATCAGTTACTCGAATTGTCAGGGCTTGTGTTACAAAACCGCGCACTTTGGTTAGCGATTGCTGGCGTATTACTCGCGATGTCGGGGATTTTTAGTCAACCAACTCTGACGAAAAAGCGTGATAAAAAGTCTTCCAAAGTCGACAAAATCCCTGATTTAGTCCCTCTCACTGCACTCGCGATGGCAACCCTGCCTAATGGTAGATTGCAATTTTGGACTCGGGTGAAGTTTGAGGTTCGCCAAGTGCTATTTACTGCGCCCTTTGTAGTATTGGGTGCACTAACCATTTTCAATTTAGTCGGCCCCATGTTTGATGACTTTGGGTGGTACGGTACCTCCAACTGGCCTTTAACTCAGGATATGGTGGATAACATTGCCGGTGCCACTGGATTATTAATGGTGATCGTGCTGATTTATTACAGCGCCGAAATTGTATGGCGGGAGCGTAGCTCTGGCATGGGCGATATCGTAGATAGCGTACCAGTATCTAACTTAAGTTTTTGGGCGTCAAAATTAGTCGCCGTGCTGATTGTGATGACCTTACTCTATTTGCTCGCGATGGGCACCACCATAGTGTTTCAGCTGATTAAAGGGCAAAGCAATTTAGAAATATCCCAATATCTGATCCGCCTTGGATTTTATTACCTGCTGCCTTTGCTGATGACCTCAGTATTAGCGTTTTTCCTTCAGGTTCTTAGCCCTAATAAATACGCAGGGATGGGGCTGTTTGTCGCCTATTACCTGACTACCTTTGTGATGGCCAATTGGGGCTTTGGCCATAGTTTGTATAACTTTGGCCAATCACCCAGCGTCAGTTACTCAGATATGAACGGTTATGGTTGGGGCTTACTCAGCCATAGTTTGTATATGATTTATTGGGGCGCCTTTAGTGTCTTGTTGTTTGTCTTAGGCTATGGATTGTACCACCGTGGGCCACAGCAAAGTCTTAAAACCCGATTAGGATTATTAGGTTATCAACTTGGCCACAATGGCAAGGTGATTATAGCGGCGGCTCTGGTGATCTTTGTGGGCTCTGGGAGTTATTTGTTTTATCAGACCAAGGTGGTTAATCACTACCTTACCCAAGATGAAACCACGGATTTACAAGCTGATTACGAAAAGACGTTCAAACAATATCAAGGCATGCCTATTTTAGTGACCACTCGGGTTAATGCTAATGTCGATATTTTCCCTGAGCAGCGAAAAATAGCCGCTAAGGTGATGTTTGAATGGCAAAACAAGTCGGATAAGCCAATTGAAAAGATGCTAGTGCAGTTCCCCGAGCATACTCAGGCTGAAACGGTAAAAATCAATATTCCGAATACGCACCTTGGCGAGTTTGATCGCCGCTATCGCAACGCGTGGCTGACGTTTTCAACGCCAGTGCAGCCAGGACAGTTGGTGGTGGGTAATATTGAATTAGTGCGTGAGTCTGTCGGTATGGCCGAGTCTGGTTTTGATTTATCCGTGGTAGAAAATGGCACTTTTATCAATAACCTTGAGCTCTTACCCTTATTTGGTTATCAAGACGGTTATGAGCTGATGGACCGCCATGAACGCCAAAAACGTGGGCTGGCAGAAAAAGATCGCGCCAATAAGCTTGAGGATAGCCGTTTCTATCAGCAAAACTTTTTTGGGGTAGATGGTGATTTCATTCAATTTGAAGCCACCATTTCAACCAGTGCGGATCAAATTGCGCTCGCGCCTGGCTATTTGCAAAAGCAGTGGCAGCAAGATGGTCGCCAATACTTCCATTATTTGATGGACAGCCCAATGGTGAACTTCTATGCCATTATCTCTGGCCGTTATCAGGTTGAAAAGGTTGAACATCATGGGGTTGCCGTTGAGGTGTACTACCATGTGGATCATCCTTGGAACGTTGCTCGAATGGTGGAGTCGGTTAAGGATTCAATCGATTATTACACGGCTGCATTTGGTCCGTATCAGCATAAGCAAATGCGTATTATGGAGTTTCCTGGATACCGAAGTTTCGCACAAAGTTTCGCCAATACTGTGCCTTACTCCGAGCGTATTGGCTTTATTACCGATTTACGCAATGAGGATAATATTGACCCTGTATATTATGTCACTGCCCATGAAGTCGCTCACCAGTGGTGGGGACACCAAGTGGGGGCGGCGGATGTTCAGGGCAGTGCGGTGATCTCCGAAAGTCTGTCACAGTATTCGGCGCTGATGGTGTTAGAGCATAAGTATGGCGATAAAATGATCCGCAAGTTCTTGAAATATGAGCTTGATCGCTATTTGCGTGGTCGTTCAGCTGAGTCGATAAAAGAGCAGCCATTACTGCGTAGCGAAAATCAGCAGTACATTCATTACCAAAAAGGTTCTGTGGTGATGATGGCCATTAAGGATGTGCTAGGGGAGGCCAAGTTAAATGCAAACCTCAAAGCCTTTTTGACACGCTATAAATTTCGTAATGATCCTTTCCCCATCACGTTAGATTTAGTGAGTTATCTAAAGCAGGGGACGGATGAGGTTCAGTCGCGTTTTATCGATGAATCTTTCAATGACATCACGCTCTATGATTTGCGCCTTACCAACGCAGTAGCAAAAACATTACCAGATGGTAAAACGCAGCTTGAGTTAACGATTTATGCAAGCAGAAAGGTAGCTACAGGTAAAGGTGAAGAAGCCGAGCAGCCTTTGGATATGTCTATAGACATAGGCGCCTTTAGTGCCGACCCTGATAAGCTTAAAGATGAAAAGCAAATTTTGTTGCTCGAAAAACATCACTTAGTGAGCGGTGAAAATAAACTCACCATTACCTTAGCTGAAAAGCCCAGTTATGTGGGTGTCGATCCCTTTGTGAAGTTGATTGACCGCGATGCGAGGGACAATATCTTTAAGCTGTAACACAACCCTAAAAACTGACGCCAGAGTGCGTCAGTTTTTTTATTAACAGTCCGCCAGTTTTTTATTAAACCTGTAGCATCAATTTGTGTCGGTATGATTGAACATCTTCCGATGCCACCGTTAGTTTTTCCCGTTGTTGAATTTGGTAAAAGTGCGCAAACTGTTCTATTTTTCGTATAGACAGACAGTTTGGCTCAGTGTTTTTGAAGCGTTAAAAGACCTGAATTTCGTTCAATCGAGCCATAGTTCTGAGCTTTTTCAGCTTTGCACTAATAACAATAAATTATTCGCATCATCAAATGAGTGGCTTAAGCCATTATCTTGCCAAGTTGGCGACAGTTGGACTCATTCTGAGATACAGGAGATTAGGTTACTCCATGATTGCCAACAATCTAACAGATTACAGCGAGCCAGGCCTTTATGCCGAGGTTTGTATAACGAGGAGAACGATCATGTCTATGGTGAGTGCGAAAGAATTTGCTCATTGGTTAATGAAACGCTTCGAAGGTGTGGAAAAGGGCGTCAGTCTAACGCGAGAAGATATTAATCAGCTGACTGGGCGTCAAAATTTCTCATTAGTATTTGTCCATGATATTCACTACGAGTTGATGCGTTTTGGTATGGCATTTGTGACGGACACAGGGCGCGATACTTACTATCTGGTACGAGTGTGTGATAAACCTTGGCGCCGCCAACTGGAGCAGGATTGCGAAACGGATCTGTTTTCTAACGTAGTGTCGATTAATCTTCTGCGTTAACACTGTTTACCTGTGGCCTGTTTCGATACATTTTAGCTTGAGGTGGCAAGCTATTTCGACGAGCCACGGCTTGCTGTTACCCAAGAATTAACAGAGTTAACTAATCGATAGTTTGGGTTATTTCATCGCTTTTAAGTTGCAACATTCGCCTTCTTTACACTCAAATACACTGTGAGAAGTGCAAATGTGCTTGTTCTTCCGCATGGATTTTTCTAAGGTAATTGAAAATGATTTTCACTGAGGCAACCTATGAATACTCATCTGCAATTACAAATTCAGCATTGGCTTAAAAATGATCCCGATCCCCGCACTCAGGCGCAACTGCAAGCCTTAATCGACGCCGGAAATGACGCCGAACTCGCAGCGCGTTTTGCGGGGCGTTTAGAGTTTGGAACCGCAGGGTTACGCGGTGTGGTGGGCGCAGGTCCTATGGGCATGAATCGGCTGGTGATCCGCCAAACATCGGCTGGACTTGGCGCCTATCTACTGGACCAGATCCATGATGCGGCCGAACGTGGCGTTGTGATTGGTTACGATGGCCGCCATGATTCATACACTTTTGCCCATGATACCGCCAGCGTACTCACCGCCATGGGGATTAAGGTGCGCTTAACCGCAAAAGTCGCACCAACGCCGCTGGTGGCCTTTGGGGTGAAACATTTTAATGCCGCCGCCGGCATTGTGGTGACTGCCAGCCATAATCCGCCACAATACAATGGTTATAAAGTATATTGGGAAAATGGCGCGCAGATTATTCCGCCCCATGACTCAGGCATTGCTGCCAAGATTGAGCTGGCAGCGACTCAAGCTATTCCGTTTATGGAACAGGCCGACGCCATCAAGCAGGGCAAACTGATTTGGCTTAATGATGATTATTATGAAACCTACCGCCGCGGCGTAATGCATGCCAAGGTGCTGCAAAATCATACCGCGCCTGAAAAAGTCAGCCTTGCCTATACCGCCATGCACGGCGTTGGCGCGGATATGGCTGAAACCGTGCTTAAGGATGCCGGTTTTACCCAAGTCTACTCGGTGGCGGCGCAGCGCGAGCCAGATGGTGATTTCCCTACGGTGAATTTTCCCAATCCGGAAGAAAAGGGCGCGATGGACTTAGTCATCGCCGAAGCGAAAAAGCATGGTGCTATGCTCGCCTGCGCCAATGACCCCGATGCCGATAGATTTGCCGTTGCTGTGCGCAAGGATGATGGCGAGTATCAAATGTTGACGGGGGATCAAGTGGGCGTACTCTTTGGCCATTATCTCCTGAGTCATGCAAGTGCAGATCAACGTCTCGTTGGTACAACCATTGTGTCCTCCAGTCTGTTATCTAAAATCGCTAAAGGCTTTGGCGTTGAAAGCTATACCACGCTCACTGGTTTTAAATGGCTGATGAATGTGGGGATTGAACTGAGTCAGCCTGATAATCAATTCCTGTTTGCTTACGAAGAAGCTCTAGGTTACACCGTCGGTAGCATGGTGTGGGATAAGGACGGCCTGTCTGCTCTCGTTGCCTTCGCCCAATTAACGGCAGAGCTTGCTGCCAAAGGACAAACCATTTGGGATAGGCTTGAGCAGATTTACCGCGAGCAGGGTTTCCATCTCAATGCCCAAGTCAGCATTGCCTTAAAACCCGACACGCCTAATATCGGCGCGTATCTGCGTGAGCATCCGCCGCTGACGATTGGTGAGCATGCCGTGGTGTCAACCGATGATCTCAAGGCATTAGAGCGCCGTTTTGCCGATGGCAAGGTCGAGAAAATCAATCTGCCCGCCAGTGATGTATTAACCTATCGTTTAGCCAATGGCGCGCGGGTGATAGTACGGCCATCGGGCACTGAGCCCAAAATCAAGTGTTACTACGAGGTTGTAGAACCTATGACGGCGCAAGATACCTTAGCCAGCGCTCAAGCGCGGGCAATTCAGGCGATGGAGACATTTATCTCGGCCCATCAGGCGAGTTTGCCTAAGTAACTCTATTCCCCTTCGTTAAATAAATTCACTTTTACTCAAAGGCTACTGACATGATGTTGTCAGTAGCCTTGTTTTATTCTTGTTGTCGTCCGCTGGTGATACACATTTATAAAATGATGAATCATTGGCATTTTTCAACAAGGAGAAAGTGAAAATGTTATCAATTGCACCGTTAGTTTGGGGAGAAATTCCTGTCAATGATATGGATCGTGCTATTGCTTTTTATCAGCAACATTTTGGGGTTGAATTTAAGCGTGACGATATGGAAGACATGCAATACGCCACGATTGAAACAGAGGATGAAGGCGCACCAAGCATTGGCCTAGTCAAGTGCAGCATGAGTAAACCGTCGATGGATGGTAGCACGGTATATCTGCATTTCAGCGCACAATTGCAACCTCTAGTGGATAAACTCGTGGCCGCCAATGTAACTATGCTATTGCCTGTGACGCCTATCAAGGATGGCAGTTGTGGTTATATCGCGCTGTTTGTGGATATCGAAGGCAATAAGGTCGGCCTCTGGTCGCAAAATCAGTAATTAACCTGAACTCTGGGTAACGAGTGTCGAAAAATCTAAATTTAGCAAACTAAATCAATGCTATAACTGATTATTTCGAAAAGGAAAAAATCTATTTTCTGACTGAATGCGCAGATTTTTGCGCATATCAAGGCGCTCTGTCGTACGCCATAGCGAGCTATGGCTAGACAAGCAACGCAGAGAGGCGCGAAAAGATGCCTATTCAGCGGCTCTGCTTATCCAGAGCTCTGGTTAATTAATATCCTAACGAGTCGTGCCTTGGGCACGGCTCTTTGTACTGACTTTATTACGCCGCTTTTTACCTCAAGTGGATTATACCAATCGTATTAAATATCTGTTCATTCAGCGGGAGTTAAACGGGCTTTAGACAAGGCGAAGGCTTGAAGGCATAGTGGCGCTCTGTCGAAAGCCTTAAACGCAGTATAAAGCCCGTTCAACCCCGCCCTTCGGGAGCCTCACAGGCATCTCACTCCCGTGTTACATTGACTTAAAAGGGAATACCATTTCTTCGTCAATGCGCCTTGGATTGAGATGCCTGTGAGGCTCTGAACTGATTACATATTTAATGTGATTGGTATAAGGTCTGTTTTGCGGATAAAGCGCGACGGGCAATAACGTCTTACTATCGATCTAAAACAAGCAATAGCAAATTTCAGTGATGAAGGTGAAAGGATAATGGAACAGGTTTTTATGACGGCTCAACCTATGCTAGGGCTGAGTGTGCGCACCAATAATAGCGCTGAAATGGCGGCTGAGGGCGGTAAGATTGCAGTGCTTTGGCAGGCATTCTTTGAGTCATCTCAACTCACGACGATGCTCGATTCTCCCATGTATGGGGTTTACTACGACTATGAATCCGATATGACGGGAGACTATTCGGTTTTAGTGGGGAAAAGCGTTGAGTCTGTCAGCGAGACCGGCCCTTTTACGGCATTACAGCTACGTGAGGGGAATTACCTTAAGTTTAGTGCCGAGGGGGAAATGCCCCACTGTGTGGTTGATCTTTGGGGACAGATTTGGCGCTACTTTAGTGCCCCTGATTGTCCGCACCAGCGTGGTTATCAAACGGACTTTGAAGTGTATCGAAGTGCCGATAAGGTCGAGATTTATATCGGGATCGTGTAGGCCGAATCCATAACACTGTGCTTATACACTATCGCTTGGGCTAGCCCACTTTAGCGGGTAAGATCCCAACATTGCCGCAAAGCCAATTTAAGGTGTGATTACTGTCCATGCGCCGTGCCGACCGCCTATTCCAAATAGTGCAAATTCTTAAACATCGAAGGCTAACGACCGCCCAAGAGCTGGCAGATCGTTTAGAAGTCTCGACCCGCACCGTGTACCGCGATGTGCAGGATTTATGTTTGAGCGGCATTCCCATTGAAGGGGAGGCGGGCGTGGGATATCTCTTGCGCCACGAAGTGAATGTGCCGCCGCTGATGTTTAACGAGGCCGAATTAGAAGCGATTCAAGTCGGTATGCGTATGGTGCAAACATGGGGTGGCAAAGAGCTTGGGAGTGCGGCTCGCCAGGCGATGATAAAAGTAGAAGCCGTACTACCTAAGCGTTTGCAAGCCTATCAATCGTTAATGTTTTCACCGGATTTTTATTTAGATTCCAATGAGTTTCAGTTTCTTGACCCACTGCGTCATGCATCTCAGCGTCGCGAGTACGTCAAGCTTTTCTATCAAGATGCCAATAAAGCACTGACTGAGCGCGAAGTACGGCCGCTGGCGATCTATTTCTGGCGTGGTACTTGGACCTTACTCACATGGTGTGAGCTACGGAGCGATTTTCGTAATTTTCGGGTTGATCGTATCACCGGACTATTAAGGCTTAACCGCCATTTTGAACCGACGCCGGGGCAAGAGTTAGAAGATTATATTTGTCTGATGGAAAATCAGTCTTAATCATTTACGCTCATTGTTACCTGATATTTGTTCTATGTTATTGATATCTTATTTAATCATATCGTTGGATTTACATTAGCCAATAAAATACTTTGCCACTGGTGGGGTCTTTATTGGCATGGCAGTCACTAAAAATGATTAAGCATGATAGTGACTCACTTATCTAATTATTTTACCAACAGTATCTTGATGTTACATTATAAGTTAATCGGTTAGAGGTATTATTTTATTACGTTATAGAATGTAAATTCTCATTACTGCTTAGCAGAAATGATGACCACTATAGGACTGAAGTAATAAATATATGAGCCTAAGTTTGAAAAATTATCAATAAGTTATAGACTAACTCCATCGAAATAACATCGTCAGAATCATATTGATATTAATATGTCCTTAAGGGCATATTGATGCTCAATGTATGGCATAAATTATTGAGTCAGGAGTAAGGAATGAAGTGTCTTCAAGGTTTTCAGCGAGTCCTATTTTTGGGATGCGTTATGACAGTGTTGAGTGGATGTGGCGATGAACAAAGTACTCCGCCGGTTGCTGCGGATATCTCCAGACCAGCCTTAATTCTGACGCTTCAGCCTCAAGGTGTTTCACAAACCCACTTTACAGGCGTAGTTCGTTCAGCCGAGCGCGCTGAGTTGGCTTTTAAGCAATCTGGTAAGTTGGCGACTATGGTCGCTCAGGAAGGGAATAAAGTTGAACGTGGTCAAGTATTAGCCACTCTAGACGATGCAGAGCTAAAAACCGCATTGGATTCTGCCAAGGTGGAATACAAACAAGCGCAAACCGATTTTGACCGTGGCAATAAGATTTTCTCAACCAGCCAAGCGATTTCTCGTAGTGATTTGGAGCAGCTAAAAGTGAAACGCGATCTGGCGGCGAATAAGGTTTCTAAGGCACAACAGGATGTGGATAATGCGATAATCAAAGCGCCATTTGACGGCATAATCGCCCAAAAGTTGGTGAATAACTTTGCCACAGTGCAGCCCAATCAACCTATTTATGTGGTGCATAATCCTCGCGATTTAGAGGTGATGATCAATGTTCCCGGTAAGTTATTTTTAGAGCCAACGAGTGGTCAACATGCTATCGCTGAAATTGAGGGATTAGCAGATCAACGTTTCAATCTGACTTACCGTTACTATGCCGCTGATGCTGATCCTATTTC
Source organism: Shewanella cutis (assembly GCF_022410515.1). Lineage (GTDB taxonomy): Bacteria > Pseudomonadota > Gammaproteobacteria > Enterobacterales > Shewanellaceae > Shewanella > Shewanella cutis. The sequence continues at coordinate 309,487 of NZ_JACSDI010000003.1, forward strand.
GCAAACTTACCAAGTTGTGTTGGGGTTTGATGACCCCTCGTCGGCGCCTTTGCTGCCGGGAATGACGGCTAAAGTATATCCGTTGATGGATGCGTCAGCCGCGGCCAAATCTATTATGGTGCCGATTGATGCAGTAGTGCCATCGAATACTGGCTCGCAGTTTGTTTGGTTGGTTGGACAAGACAGCACTGTTAGCCAACAGCAAATCAAAGTAGGTAATCTTCTCGGTAGTCAAATACAAGTGACAGAAGGCCTCAGCGCTGGCGATAAGATTGTGGTTGCAGGCGTTCATGCGTTAACCCAGGGGATGAAGGTACATCCAATGAATGCTGAGGAGTCGAATTAATGGATATTGCTCGTTATTCGATTGCCAAGCGAACCAGCGTTTGGGTGATCATATGTTTGCTGCTGCTCGGTGGCTACTTGAGTTATCAACAATTGGGGCGGTTTGAAGATCCTGAGTTTGTGATCCGTCAAGCGGTGGTGATTACACCTTATCCGGGGGCGACCGCTAAGGAAGTGGCAGATGAAGTGACCGATGTTATCGAGTCTGCTGTTCAAGCATTGCAAGAAGTAAAGGAGATTAAATCGGTCTCCAAACAGGGCATGTCCGAGGTCACGGTTGAAATAGACTTACAGTTTGCCCGCTCCAAAGGTGAGCTCGATCAAGTATGGGATAAGTTACGTCGCAAAATCGCTGATGCGCAAAGGCAATTGCCTAAAGGCGCGGGGCCTGCGATGGTGAATGATGACTTTTCCGATGTCTATGCGCTGTTTTATGCCGTGACAGGAAAGGGATATTCAGACAAGCAATTATATGACTATGTTGATTTTTTGAGTAAGGAGTTGGCTTTAGTCGATGGAGTGGCAAAAACAGCTATTTTAGCCAATCGTCAGGAAGAAATTTATCTCGAGTTTTCTGCTGAGCGCCTGACGTCATTAGGGATGACCGCCCAGCAAATTTTTACCGTTCTACAAAAGCAAAATATCGTCACCGTGGCCGGTGAATTACCCGCGGGCAATATGCGTTTAGCTGTTATCCCAAAAGCGGCGGTTAACAGTATTGATTCGCTTAAAAATTTGCCACTTGGAGTGGGGAGTCAAGGCCAAACATTACGGCTTAAAGATGTGGCTAATGTGGTTCGTGGCTACAAGGAGCCCATGAGTTTGATGATGGCCTACAATGGCGAACGTGCCATCGGGTTAGGTATCTCGAATATTAGCGGCGGTAACGTCGTTAATATGGGGGATGCGGTTAAAGCACGACTTGCGGAACTTGAAAATCAGCGTCCTATTGGCATGGAACTGAATGTGGTATCCATGCAATCTGATTCGGTAAAGGCCTCGGTTGCTAATTTTGTGGATAATCTTATCGCCGCCGTGGTGATTGTGTTTATCGTGCTCTTGCTATTTATGGGGGTAAGATCGGGGCTTATTATTGGCTTTGTGCTGGTGCTGACGGTTGCGGGTACCCTGATTATTATGCTGATGGATGATATCGCCATGCAGCGTATCTCCTTAGGGGCTCTGATTATTGCGCTCGGGATGTTAGTCGACAATGCCATAGTGGTCACCGATGGCGTATTAGTGAAACTGCAACAGGGCGAAGCGCGTGAAAAGGCGATAAGTGATGTGGTTAACGCCACGGTTTGGCCACTCTTAGGCGGAACCTTAGTCGGTATTCTCGCATTCAGCGCCATTGGTTTATCACCCAGTGATATGGGGGAATATGCGGGGTCCCTGTTTTGGGTAATCCTCTACTCTATGATGCTCAGTTGGGTATTTGCGGTCACGATTACACCTTTATTATGTCATCAGTTTTTGCATGTTAAGCCGCAATCAGCTGAGCAGGACGAAGGCAAAATTCTTACATCATATCGTGCGATGCTTATCTGGGTGCTTGGTCATCGCAAACTGACCGGACTTGGATTAATCGGCCTGTTAGCCTTGGCATTAGTTAGCATGGGTTTGGTTCCGCCTGGATTTATGCCGGAATCACAGAGACCACAGTTTGTTGTTGATGTTTATTTGCCGCAGGGCACGGATATTAACTACACCCATTCTGTGGTTGGTCGTATCAGTGATGAGGTTGCCAAAGAACCCGCGGTAACAGGGATCTCCAGCTTTATCGGAGGCGGAGGGCTGAGGTTTATGCTTTCCTATTCACCCGAGCCCCGCAATCCTGCCTATGGACAATTACTAATTGATGTGGACGATTATCAACACATCTCAGCGCTGGTGGAAAAACTGCAAACGGGCCTTTCTGAACAATATCCTGATGCGTCTATCAAGGTATGGAAATTTATGCTCGGCCGAGGCGGTGGTAAGAAAATTGAGGCAGGATTTAGTGGTCCAGATCCAAAAGTTTTACGTGAGCTAGCCGAACAAGCTAAAGCCGTGATGTTGCAAAATCCCGAACTGATTGCTGTACAGGATGACTGGCGTCAGCAAGTGCCTGTGTTGGTGCCACAGTATAATCAAACGGTTGTGCAGCAAATGGGGCTGACGAGTGTAGAGCTTAATCAGGCGTTGGCACAGTTACTCACGGGGACGACGATTGGCTCATACCGTGAAGGCGATGACTTAATTCCCCTCGTCGTGCGTGCTCCCGAGAGCGAACGTCGATTTGAGCGGGCGATTGAAAGCCTACTGGTTTACAGTCCTGTTGCAGGTCGCCAAGTGCCCATGAGTGAAATGGTCAGTAGCATTGCGGTTGAATGGCAAGATGCGATTGTGCGTCGTATTGACAGGCAAGCGACTATCTTAGTTCAGGCCGATCCTGCGCCGGGCGTGCTGTCAAACGTGGCATTTTCGGCTGTGCGTGGTCAAATTGAAGCCATTAAACTGCCACCAGGCTATAGCCTAACATGGTATGGTGAATATAAAGCCTCAAATGATGCCAACGAAGGTTTAGCTTCATCAGCGCCTTTTGGTTTTGCCGCGATGATCCTTGCCGTGGTGTTTATGTTCAATGCGCTGCGCCAACCGCTCGTGATATGGCTGACAGTGCCATTAGCCGTGATTGGGGTCGTGGTCGGTTTAGTGTTATTTAAGACACCTTTTGAGTTTATGGCGATTCTCGGTTTCCTGAGCTTAATCGGGATGATGGTGAAAAACGCGATAGTGCTGGTTGACCAAGCGGATAGTGAAATTCGCGCCGGTACACCAGCATTAGAAGGATTAATCCAAGCATCGGTCAGCCGTGCTCGCCCAGTGGTATTGGGCGCGCTTACAACGATATTAGGTGTTGCACCGCTGATTATGGATCCGTTCTTTAAGAGTATGGCGGTGACGATCATGTTTGGTTTATTATTTGCGACCGCGTTGACATTGATTGTGATTCCATTGCTTTACGCTGCATTTTTTAGAATACCGCGTCCAGTGGTTTAATTACGTCGTTAACACATGTGCAAAGGGGGCTTAATTTAGGCCCCCTCTATTTTGGAGTTTTGCTATGTTTTTTCAGGTGACATTACTTGCCTTCACCGCGCTATTACCTATGGTCAATCCCCCAACCACAGCCACATTATTACTTGGGCTCACAAAAGATCAGACCCCAGCGTTTATTAAACGTCAGGTTAACCTTGCTGCGATTTGGCTGTTTCTGACCTTATGCATTACCTTTTTTATTGGTTCTTCAATCTTAAACACTTTCGGTATATCCATTCCCGGCTTAAGGTTAGCGGGGGGATTAATTATAGGTGTGATAGGCTTCAGAATGTTATTTCCTGCGCCCACATCAGATAACCAGTTGCCTAGTGAGGACAGTATTGCATTTGTCCCATTAACGATTCCAAGTATGTGTGGCCCAGGGACAATGGCGCTAGTGATCAGTGGTGCTGCTCAAATTTCGGATTTACCAACAGATTATGAAAGAATGCCCATTTATGCGGGGATGGTGGCTGCGTTTGCATTAATTAGTCTTACCAGTTGGATAGTGTTAAGAATGGCGCAGCCAGTTTGCCGTTTTATGGGGAAAACCGGTATTGATGCTTTAACTCGTATAATGGGCTTTTTGCTGATTAGCATGGGAATGCAATTTATGATTAATGGCGTAAAAGAACTCTTAGCTGATCCAGCATTCCGTATTATGTGTACAATGCAATAATCAGTTGTGATCAAGGCATATTGATAGAGAGCGACATTATCCGCCAAATTGAATATTTTGGAATGCTATATTGTATAAATAGATGCCTCGCCACGGCTTAGGCTAAGCTATTTGCTGGGTTTGACTCATGACATGTGGTTCAGGGAATATCTGCCGGAGCTATTCTTTCTGCTAAAATTAAACCTAATGGGTAGCTTTAATATAGTGTAATGAGCATATATGTTGATAATTCAGCGTGTTAGTCTGTTAAGTTGGCTTTTCTGTATTGGAATATTGACCTGTATTCCAAACTCTCATGCTGTCGATACTTTTAAGATGAATCCTCCCGAGTCAGAGAATGACCATCGATATCAATATACCTATGATCTTTTGACGTTAATTATTGAAGCAACTAACAATGATTTTGGTGTTGCATCGATACAAATATCTGATGATACTATGAGCCGTAATCGAAATTTTAGGGAGTTATTAGAAGGTAATAACATTAATGTAATGGCAGAGGCTTCTAATGCTCAGTGGGATGAACAATTAATTCCTATAAAAATTCCTATCCGCAAAGGTATTCAGGGTTTTAGAGTATTTATTATCAAGGACAAAAATGTATCTATTATGGCCAAGGTAAACACATTGTCGCAGCTAGTCGCGTTAGAGGCAGGCTCTGGCAGTCAATGGTCAAGTAAAGCCGCGATGCAAAGTGCAGGGTTTAAGGTCATTGAGAGTATTCACTATGATAATTTGTTTAATATGTTATCTATGGGGAGGTTTGTGACTTTTGGACGAGGCATTAATGAAGCATTTAAAGAAATTGAGCTGTTTAAGTCTCGCTATCCCGATTTAGTCGTAGATAACCATATTTTGCTGCATATCCCTCTTGCAACTTATTATTACGTTGCACCTGATCAACCTCGCTTAGCATCAAGAATACAAGAGGGGCTTAAACGAATTATTGCTAATGGAAAGTTTGATGAATTATTTTATCAGCGGCATTGCGATTTTTTATTAAAAAGTAATATGAATCATCGAACAGTTTTTAAGATTAATAATCCACTGGTTTCTGAAGCGGAAATGACATCTATTGTTGGCAAGGACTTCTTAATCAATCCAAGTAGTGACTTTTCGACGTTATGTGAAAAATATCATTAAGTCACTATTCTCTTGTATTTTAGCTTTGCCTTATCGCTATTTTTACGGTTGTATACACGGTAAGATTAACGCCTTAATGAATAGTGAAAAATAATCCCATACTCAGCACTGTGGTCAATAGGGTATTACGCGTGACAAATGCTAATAACGTTGCGACCACAGCGCATATCAAGTAGCTGTTATCTAAGCTTAAATCGAGTTTTCCCTCCTGCACAAATACGATAGGTGAAAAGATGGCCGTGAGTACCGCGGGCGCCGAATAACTCAAAAAGGTCTGAGTGTTTTTACTCAGCCTTAGCGGCAGTTTGGGCTCGAGCAGTAAATGCCGACTGATAAACACTACCGCCGCCATTGAAAAAATCATTAACCAAATCATAGTGTTTCCTCCGCTTGAATGGCGGTTGTGTTGGTTTTGGGGGCTGGCTTATCTTCGCCCGTGACTTTGGCATAGAGTACGCCAGCGCTCATTCCCAATAGGGCTGCAATTAATAGTCCCGCCTGAATATCCAGCACGGCGCATACCACTGCTAAGGTCAGTGACACCAGCACACAGACTAGGATGGACGGTTTTTTCACTGTGGGCACCACGAGGGCTATAAAGGTTGCGGCAATGGCAAAGTCCAGTCCTAATTCACCCAAGTTATCAATGGCATTGCCGGCGATAATGCCGAGCAAGGTGGCGAGGTTCCAACCGAGGTAAAAACTCAAGCCGCCACCAAGGGCGTACCAAGGGTCGAATTTATGTAACTTGCCTTGATTGGCAATGGCAAACAGTTCATCGGTCAATAAAAAGCCCAGAGTGAGACGCCATTTCAGTGATAAGGGGCTGATTTGGCTGCGCATCGCCATGGCATAAAGTAAATGACGTGAAGTGATCAGCAAAGTCGTGATTAAAATGCTCCACAGACCAATCCCCGCCTTAACCATTCCAAGAGCGACCAATTGTGCGGCGCCCGCAAAAATAATCGCCGACATGGCCTGACTTTCTATTGGTGTCAGTCCAACCTCAATGGCGAACGAGCCCGCGAGGATCCCCCAAGGAATAACCGCGATGGTGAGTGGCATCATCGCCAACGTGCCTTTTAAAAACGCCTTGGCTTTTGAGTTCGGTGTGCGAGCAATTTCAGCTTCGATAGTTTTTTCGGTTCTCATTTTAGCGCCTAAAAAGAGTGGCGACGCGAGGGCCGCTGTGAACATTGAATGCGTGAAGCAGATTTATGTGCTCAATCAATTAAGCCGGTCTGCAAGAATATGAGTGGCAGATTAACGTAAAGTGCTTGATTAGGCTTGGATAAAATTGCGGCCTATTTCTTTGGCAAATTGCCCCGGCGTTACGCCAACGGTTTTTTTAAAATGGCGATTTAAGTGGCTTTGATCGTGAAAACCACAATCGAGGGCGACATCGAGTAGCCGAGTGCCTTGTTTGATTTTTGCCTTGGCGAGTCTCACTCTGGCTTGAGTTTGATAGGCGTGGGGTGGCAGACCATAGCAACGTTGGAATTGTCTGAGCAAATAATAGGGGCTTAATCCCGCGAGTGTGGCCAACTCTTCGAGGGAGATATCGGCCGCGGGGTGATCGTCGATAAAGGATTTTACCAGTGCTAACGCAGGCTTAGCGTTTGCTGCCAACTGGTCACAGGGATAATTACGGCCATGGCGCGCCATAAGTTGCGTCAGGCTCGAATAGACCAGACTTTCGCGCAGTAAGCGATTATCCGAGGTATCTAAGGTGGTAAAAGTGAGGCGCAGCAGTTCGGCGAGCTGCGGATCGTACACCACGGGATTTGGGAAATACGGCGCGCCGCGACTTGAAGTGACCTCTTTGTTTATATTGGCAAACTGCGCAGGTACTGGATACATAGCCCGATAGGACCAGCCATCCTCTGTGGCGCTACAACCATTATGCACTTCGTCGGCGTTAACAAGAATAATGCTGTGTTTTGGCGCCACATGGTTGCCACCCGTGCGATAAAAACGTTGGGCGCCCGTTTCAATCACGCCGACGGTGTAACCTTCGTGGGTATGGCGGCTAAAATTTTGTTTGTGGTAGTGGGCATTGAGTAACTCAAGGCCACCTAATTCATTGGCAATTTGGTAGGCCGCATGTTCAGTGTTCATTCGGCCTCCTATATCGACTGGATGAATGGCGAGTTGGTTTATCAAGATCAAGGTGTTTTGCCAGATAGTAACCCAGATCGCCTCGACACTTTTGTACAAAATTGCGCTTTGCCGTGTTTTTGGGGATGCGTTGGGCGCCGTTTTCTGACATATGTGGTTAGGGCTGCGTGTGTATCCCATCGGCCAAGCGGGCTAATTGGCTAAGATCGGCGCTTACAATGGCAGGTAAATGCTCGCTGATTTTCTCAATCGGCCAGTCCCACCACGCAATGGCGAGTAATTTGTCTCTTACTTCTGGCTCGAATCGCAATTTAATCACAGTCGCGGGGTTACCGCCGACGATGGCATAGGGCGGCACATCTTTGGTGACCACGGCTTGACTGGCGATAATGGCGCCGTGGCCAATGTTTACTCCAGGCATAATGGTAGCGTTATAACCTATCCACACATCATGGCCTATGCGGGTGTCGCCCTTAAAGGGTAAATCCTCGGGCGCTGGCGCCGCCTTCTCCCAACCATTGCCGAAGATATAAAAGGGATAAGTGGAAAAGCCCGACACTTGGTGATTGGCGCCATTCATAATGAATTTTACGTCCCGTGCAATGGCACAAAATTTACCAATAATCAGTTTATCGCCAATAAAGTCAAAGTGATAAAGCACATTTGACTCAAATCTTTCAGGCCCCGCTGGGTCGTCATAATAGGTGTAATCGCCGACGATAATATTGTCGCGGCCAATAAAGTTCTTCAGAAACCCCACCTGAGGAAAGCCTTTTAAGGGGGATTTGTCATTCGGGTTAGGTCCCAGTTGGGATGGGGAATGCGTCGGCATGTTTGCCTCCCTGATTATTCAATGGCTAAGAATTGGGTCGTCGCGCCGATAAGAGTTGAGCGCAGTTAAGAGTCGAGCGCCGTTAAGCACTGGAATGCTCAGTTACACCTGCTGGTGGATCTTTTTACTCACAATAGGCCGCTTCCCTTGCCAATATGGCATGTTTACGGGTTTCACCCCAGCGATAGCCGCCAAGTTCACCACTTTGACGTAGCACTCTATGGCAGGGGATAAGTAATGCCACCGGATTGGCGCCAATCGCGGTGCCGACGGCGCGTGAGGCCTTAGGCTTACCAATGGCCTTGGCAATATCACCGTAGGAGGCAACCTCTCCCTTAGGTAAATTCAGTAGGGCGCGCCACACATTGAGCTGAAAATTAGTGCCTTTTACCCAGAGTGATAACGGGACAGGCTCGCCTTGGTGAATTGCTTGAGTATTGGGCGCAGTTAAATTAACCTCTGTGGCACTCGAGCCCGCAAAGTACTGGCTAAAGAGGTGATCAATTAAGCTTGCCGTTTGCGCCGTGTCCTCATAAATGGTGGCCTGACTCCAGCTTTGCTTTAAACGTTCCAATGGCGATTGAATTTGCTGCATATCGACAAAATCAAACTGGCAAATGCCCCGGGCCGTTTGGGCGATAAAGGCCAACCCGAAGGGCGTAGGATGATAGCCATAGGCAATGCTGATCCCTAAACCCTGCTGGCGATATTCGAAGGGGGTGACTGCCTCGAGTTGCACAAAATGATCGTATAAGCGTGAGCCACTGCTCAGACCTAACTCATAACTGGCACTCAAAGTCGAGTGGGACGGCTGCTGCAATAACTGTTTTGCCCGTTCTAGGGTTAAGGCCTGCAAGTAACGTTTGGGTGTGATCCCAGCCCAGCGACTAAAGAGCCGCTGGAAATGGAATTCACTTAAATGGACGTGCGCCGCAATCTCTGCCAGTGAGGGTTGATGACCCACATGTTGACGAATAAAGTCAATGGCACGCGCAATTCGTTCGTAATCTTGGGTCATCGTTATCCATTCCCTAGGTTTTACAGATGGACACACCACCATCGACCAATAAGGCGATTCCTGTGGTAAAACTGGCCGCATCGGAGGCGAGATATAGCGCCGATTGGGCAATTTCCGCGGGATCTGCGAGGCGCTTGAGGGCATGGAGGTTTTTCACAAAGGCCATGGCCTCCGGGGTATTAGCAAACTCCCGCCCCATCGGCGTATCTGTGCCGCCTGGCAATAGCGCATTGACCCTAATGCCGCGCGCGCCGTATTCAACGGCCAAGGATTGGGTTAAGCCAATCATCCCCGCTTTACTCGCCGCATAGGCTGCCGTTTGAGGAAAACCTATGGTATAGCCAACAAAGGAAGATGTAAAAATAATCGACCCCGCGCCACGTTTAAGCATCTGTGGCAATTGATATTTTGCCGCTAAAAATGCACTGGTAAGGTTGGTTGTTAGAGTGTTTTCCCATTCGGCTCGGCTAAGCGCATCCGAATCTACGCCTAACTCACCATTAATGCCGGCATTGTTAAAGGCGATATCCAATCCGCCATACTGCTCAACGGCAAGTGCCACTAAATCATTGGCATACACCTCGTCGGTCACATCGCCCGCCAGATAAACCGCCTCACCGCCTTGGGTGATGATCTCATCCACCAATGAGGCCAATATGGCGCCGCGGCGCGCCCCCAGTACCAGTTTTGCGCCTTCACGGGCAAAGCGTTTTGCGGTGGCATAGCCAATCCCCGAACTTGCCCCACTAATGATTGCGACCTTTCCCTGTAACATTGCCATAGATATGTCTCCGTTGATTGCCTCGGCCAATATGCGCCGATAGAGACATAGTGAAGGGTTAGGGCATGCAACTCGACCCGAATCTTGCGCTTTTACACTCGGATGCTAACGTCGTGGAAGTTGGGTGGATTGTCACTGAGTTTTAGGCAACGCCAGCGGCATAAATCAGTAGCAAAGAGAGTGGGACGGAAACAACACCGATTAAGCGGAATTGATTCTTCAACGCTTGGGCTGACCATAGGGCAAATTTACGATGCTTACTTGGCGGCGTGCATGCCAAGCCGATTCCCACACAGAGTAAGACAATGCCTATCGCAAGAATGAGCTGTGGAAATCGGGTATCGCCGCAATATTTGATAAAAATCACACCCGCAATAATTCGGCTAACCATTTCAACAATATGGAAGTAGGGCTGCTCGCTAAATGCTATAATGCCATCCGCGAAAGCCGCGGGCTTAACGACCATCACAAGGCTAAAGAACAGCATCAATAGGCCAAAAGCCGCAATAAAATACATCGTCATTCCTTGTATTGGTTCTTATGTATTTGGCATGGGAAAGCGTGAGTGGCTGTGCTTTATCTACTTTAACTTGAGTCGTAATTGTTCTATTTGCCTATCGATAGACGCAACCTGTGTATCTGCTTGCTGCGCCACCGCAGACATTTCTTGCGCCAAGCTTTGCTCCCAAGTCGCCCCAGCAAGATTGTTATTGGCGTAACTTCTATCGTTTCTCAGCTCGACAATACGTTTATCCCTTTGGTCGATAATGAGTTTTCTGTCGTTTTCTAGTTTAGTGATTTCACGGCTAATGCGTTGTTTATCAATAAAATCGGTTATTTCTTGTTTTTTATCCGAGTGAGTAACTGCGTTTGCATGGGCAATATCAGGGCCTTTAACCACGCTACCGACGCCGCTGAGATCTATGGGTTGGCTATTTTCATCACAGGGATCGGCCTGATATTTTCCATCGGCACATTGGTATACGGCGGCATTGGCCGAAAAAGGCAGGATAAGTGTCACTAGCAATAATGATTTTCTGTCCATAGAACACCCCATTGTTGATTTTGGCTAGATTACTCTGTCGTGGTGTAAAAACCAACAGCGAGGTCATGGGGCTTTACCCCACAGCCTAATCCCATTAAGCCGTTGGTATGGCTGATGGTCTGTTACTTACAATTAGGACATTCTAAGAATTTAACAATGGGTGTTTTGTTAAATTTTGCTTAGTTAACTTATTTAAGAGCAAAGTCAAAGTCGTGGGGCTTCACCCCACACCCGAGCAAGGAGGACTGCTCGTCCTATCCTCCTTGGATGCTCCAAGACGCCCCTAACGGAGTTGAAAGCCCCTTGGGCATTTAGCGTCCTTATGCTATCGCGTCAGACGCTCGTCCCTGATTCGACTGACGCCATCTCGGCTTCCCTGCCTCGATCACGCAACGAACGCAAATGCCCAGCGGCAACTCCGAGGGGAAGGTGAACTCCTTCAGCGTTTGTGTTATTTGCAAGTCATGCAAAGTAAACCGAGTAATGCTTACAACCACTTTTGGAAATTTAACAATGGGTGCTTGTTAAATTTTTCTTAGAGCTAACTTAATAACTAATTGCTTGAACGTAAGCAGAAAGCACATTATGTTATTGTTTTGAAAAGGGTTGCTCGATTTTCTGTGAAAAAGGATAAACAGTGAAAATTATTCCCACGGTACCGAAAAAATCTAAATTAATGAGCTGGTTGAAGCAGTTACCAATTTCTTTGCAAGTACTATTAATCATATCTTTATTCTATCTGACTTGGCACTTTAGATACTTTGTTAGCGGTGTTAATGAATCTGAACTTGTAAAAGTTGAAGGTATTCTCTACTCGATTGAATGTAAAAATAAAATTGCAGGGGCGGATAGTATTATTTTGTATACATCCTTTCCTGAGCGAGAGGTATGGTTTAGTGGTTGGCAAAAGTGCAAAAATCTATCTAGAGCATTAAATGAGTTACATTTTCCCGAAAAAGTAACCTATTATACCAAGAGATATAATGGTGTTTTTAGCCCAAATAGTGAAGGAACTCTATGGATTTATGCCGTTGATCTTAGAAGAACGAACGAGCCATTAATTTATCCCGTAAATGGATTAGGTGTTAGTTACGAGCCGAATATTTGGTGCTTGGTATTTTTCTTCATTGCACTATCTCTAATTGATTCATTAAGAGAGCGTTGGTCGGATTACAGAAAATTAAAAATGAGTTAAGTAACCGTTAGTTACATACAAACGGCAATATATAAACTAAAAAGTGGGTGAAAATATTGACTCTCAACTTTAATAGCGTGGTAGTGAACCTTCTGCTATGCCTTGGTTAAACATTGAACAAGAGGTTTGTATGCCGCGCCCTCTCAAGGGGGAGGACTCCTACTCCTTAATATCCCCCATAGTTACTATTTTACTGCATAATTCCTATGGAAAGTGGTGAACAATACAGCACTGTTAACACGGTATTTATCCTGAATATACAACAGATTAAGCCGTAATTTGTTTAGCCGAATTCGATTGCGGACGTGACCTTCGATGATATGGATATCATCGCAGAGCCGCCATGGATGGCTTTACGGCGTGTCACGGAAGCAATTGAATTCGGCGTATCTACGACTGAACAGAAGCGCTTTATCTTTGTTATCTCACCAAGTTTTCCGCCAATTTAGCCTGCAAACAAAAACAGCCGCAAATATTTGCGGCTGTTTGTGGTTAACGCATTGTATTTAAATGAGATTTTAAGCTTATGCTAAACCGCTCGCTATTCAGCGACCATAGCTAATAGCGCAGGTAAAAACTCGTTATCCAAAGCAGCAATTTCACCTTGTTCGATAAGCACTTGATTAAGGATCTCATGGCTAGTCAACGGATTAGCTAATACGACGCGAAACACCACTGTGGGCTGTCTAAAGTAGCGCGCGGGTTGAATACGGGTGCGAGATACAAAAGATTTGCCCTGTTCGCGTTGGTGTTTTTGAATAAATTGGGTTAGGCCATCGAGCAACTCATTAAAGCGCTCAAGCTTTGCCTTATCGCCTTGTTCTATCGCCACTTGCATGGCGGCCTGCAGCTGCGCGGGTACATAACGATAGGTGAGCAGGCACAGCTCTGGCGCGGTGACTAACTCAAAATCGGGGTGCGCGTTGATTTGCTCGGCAAAATAACGGGCTTTTTCAAGGCTGTTATTTATCAGGATTTCGTAGCCATCGCGGCCGATAATCTGCAAACAGGCGTGCACTAACATGGCCATGCCGGGGCGTGAGCCTTCGAGCGTTTGGCTGCCTAAATCCTTAGAACCTCGGCGCAGAATGTATTCAGCGTGGTGGGCAATCGCATGGGCAAACTCAGGGTTTTTAAATAGCACCATACCCGCGCCCATGGGCACATACATTTGCTTATGGGCATCGATAGTGACCGAATCTGCCAGTTCAATACCATCGAGTAAGTGACGGTATTTATTGGATAATAAGCTTGCGCCGCCCCAAGCCGCATCCACATGGAAGTGGCAGTTTAACTCACTTGCTAAGGCCGCAAGCTCCCTTAGCGGGTCGATATTGCCCGTCTCGGTTGTGCCTGCCACACCCACAATCGCCATGACTTTAATGCGCTTATGTGCAAGTTCAGCTGCGATTTTACGCATTTGGGCGACATCAACCTTGTTATCAGCATCGGTTGGGATGCTGATGATATTGTCGCGGCCAATGCCGAGCAGATCGACCGCCTTGCCTAATGAATAGTGACCACGCTCGGAGACCAGAATCGCTAAATCATCGAAGCCATAGTGGCGCAGCGCCTTAATTAAGCCTTCGCGGGTGACGCCTTTAAAGTCGCCATCGGCCTTGAGTAATTGGTTGCGGGCAATCCATAGGGCGGTGATATTGGCCACAGTCCCACCGGAGCAAAATGCGCCAAGGGAATGGTTGGCGCTGTGCATCCAATTGCGATAAAAATCTTCATCTTGGGCATAAATCAAATGGTGCATCATGCCGAGCACTTGGCGCTCAAGCGGGGTAAACGCCTTGGAGGTTTCGATTTTGACTAAGTTTTGATTCAGCCCCACCATCATTTTAGACAGTGGCAACACGAAATAGGGCAGTGCCGAGGTCATATGGCCGATAAAACTCGGCGCCGCCGTATGCACCGAATGCGCCACCAGATTCTGCATAATTTCGTCGGTATAGTCGGAGACAAAACGCGGCTGGTTTGGAATTTCAAAGGTTTGAAAATCGGTTTCGATCTCTGATAGCGGCTTTTCTAGCGCGGCAATACTGTCACCCAAAAAACCTGCTAAGTCCTCGGAAAGCTTCTGCTCGATAATGCTTAAGGTGGAATCTGCATCTTCGGGCACAGTAAAAATTCGCATCAGGCTTTCTTCAGACGCGATGGCTTGGCGAGGGAGTTTTTGGGTCATGGGGCTTGCCGTCTAGTTATTCTTATAGTGAAACCGAAAAGGTGATTAAGCGTATAACCAAATACATGGCGCTTAAACCCGTTTACGGATTACCAAAAAGGGAGCTCACTTTACTGCAAGGCCTTTTAGGCATCAAGCACTAAAATATCGCTTGAGTTAGTGCTTGGGTTAAAGAATAAACAAAGGCGCTATCAATAGCGCCTTAGGTGTATGTCGTTAGCTATCACAATACTAAGGTAAAGTTAACGCTGGCCTAGCATCAAGACCGCGGCAATGTTACGGGCGGTATTGGTCAGATTGGTTTTGGCGTTAGCCAGCACATCGTCCAGCGGACTTAAGTGTGGAATGATAGGGAAAATCGCCGCCATACCTTGCTCAAGCACGGCATTGGCATTATCGCCAAGGCAACCGGCAATCCCGATAGTCGGAATATTTTGCAACTGCGCTTGCTTTAAGACGCCCATCGGGGTTTTGCCAAATATGGTCTGGCCATCAATTCGGCCTTCGCCAGTGATAACAAGATCCGCGCCGCGAATTTTGTCAGCCAGTCCCACCGTTTGCATCACAATCTCGACACCGGGTCTAAGCTCAGCGCCTAAAAAGGCCATTACGCCGAGCCCCATACCGCCCGCTGCGCCCGCACCAGCTTGGTGGCGATGATCGGTCACGCCACTTTGGACTATCACATCGGCATAGTGACTCAGGGCCGAGTCTAAAATGCTCACCATCTCTGGCGTTGCGCCTTTTTGCGGGCCAAATATGGCCGAGGCGCCACGCTCGCCGCACAGGGGATTATCGACATCGCAGGCCACTTCAAAGGTACATTCCTTCAGTAGCGGATGGGCGTGGCTCATATCGATACTGGCGAGTTCCGCTAGCCCCGCGCCGCCTGCACTGAGGCTTTTACCATCTTTATCCAGCAGCAAAATATCCAGTGCTTGGGCCATACCTGCGCCGCCATCATTGGTTGCACTGCCGCCTAAGCCTAAAATAATGTGCTTTATCCCGCGATTGAGCGCATCACAAATCAGCTCGCCCGTACCATAACTGGTGGTGATAAGGGGATTACGTTGCTCACGCGGTACATGGTGTAAACCCGAGGCGGAGGCCATTTCAATCACCGCAATCGTACCATTGGCTTGCTGGCCTAAAATGCCGTAATGGGCGTTGACTTTATGGCCAAGTGGCCCCATGACCTCTAGATTGACAATGCTGCCGCCTGTGGCATCGACCATAGATTGCACCGTGCCTTCGCCACCATCGGCGACGGGAATTTTGACAATCTCACAGTCAGGGATCACTTGCATTAAGCCTTGTTCGATCGCATTAGCTACATCGAGTGCGCTTAAGCTTTCTTTAAAGGAATCGGGGGCAATAACTATCTTCATTCAAAATCCTACAGCTTTTTGGGCGCACGGATGCGCCCAAGGACAAGATAAGGCGGCTTAGAGCAGCACTAAGCTTAGTACATACACGGCCAGCATTGCGGTGACGCCTTGGATAAGGGTCGCCATGGTTTGGGCTTTATAGGCTTGTTTAACGCTCATGCGGCTAAATTGGGCCACAACCCAAAAGAAACTGTCGTTAGCGTGGGAGACTGTCATCGCGCCAGCACCAATTGCCATCACAGTTAACACGCGGCCCATTTCGCTGCCAAGACCGATATCGCCCAGCATTGGGGCGACTAAGGCCGAGGTTGCGACCAGGGCGACCGTTGATGAGCCTTGTGCCGATTTCAGCGCAGCGGCGACGATAAAGGGCATAAAGATACCAACGCCGAGCGCCGACAGTGAGCTACCTAAAAAGTCACCGATAGGTGTGGCTTTTAATACAGCACCAAAGGCACCACCGGCACCGGTGATCAAAATAATTGGCGCTGCTGCAACTAAGCCTTGGCTGATGCGCTCGCTAAACTCGGCGATTTTGTTGGTACTTTTCAGTAACAGCGCGGATAGGAACAGGCCAATCAATAGCGCGTTTACGGGCTGGCCGAGGAACACTAATAGACTAAACAGACCTTCTTTGCCCAGTGGCGCAGAAGGGAAATTAGCAACAGAACCCAAACAAATTAATAGGATAGGCACAAAAATCGGAGCAAAAGCCTTTAATGGGCTAGGAAGTGTGCCATAGCTTTGTTTTAAGGCTTCAAAATCCGCGGCTTGGGCTTTGAGTTCTTCCGCGCCTTCACCATCGGGTTCAACCCCTGCAAAGCGATTCGCCCACAACATGCCTGCAAACGAGGCAACAGCAGCAACCAATAAACCGACACCTATTACTAAGCCTAAATTTGACTCTAAGCCTAAGTTACCGGCCGCGGCGATCGGGCCAGGAGTCGGTGGCACGAAGGTGTGAGTAGCATAAAGACCTGTGGCTAAGGCCACACTCATGGACACACTCGAAACCTTCATGCGGTTGGCCATGGATTGTTTAAGCGAGTTTAAGATCACGAAACCTGAGTCACAAAACACTGGAATCGACACTAAATAGCCGATAATCGACATCGTGAGTGTAGGGAAGCGTTTACCTAAGACTTTAATCACCACGTCCGCCATAGTAATGGCAGCGCCACTTTTTTCGAGGATGATACCTATAATCGTCCCGAGCACAATCACCAGACCGATATAGCCGAGGATATTACCAAAGCCTGTGGTGATGGTTTTGGCAATATCGCCACTGGGTAAACCGTAGGCGAAGGCGCCGATAAAGGCGGCGAGAATTAAGGTTAAAAATGGATGGAGCTTAAATTTTGAGGTCGCGATAACAATAAATGCAATCACACCGATGAGGATGAGCACTAAGTTCATAGGATGTCCCGTTCAGTCTTGGCTGAAGTTCTTAAGTGGTTTTGGCTGTTTTTGTAGGGCGCAGTCTTTATTTAACCCCAAGTCAAATAAAGGCTGCTTTAAGGTCAGCCTATTATTGAATACTGCAGATTGAATAGCTTTGGTTAAACTGACGGAATTACGGGATAAATAGGGCATTATTTTGTGCGTGTGCACAAAATAATGCGTGTGACTTCGAATGCAATAGCAGAAATATTGTTGCGAGGGGTTGGTAAACCTGCGGTTTACTAACCTTAAAAAGTGTAGCGTTTAATATCTTGAGTTATTGACGACGAATAAAAGACTCGACATAAGCCGCCGTTCGAGCATTGAGTATCGGATCGGCTGAGGGGGCAATCCCCTTAGGCAATAACAGCGGGTTGAAAATGCCTTTGTCGCATTCTTGCACTTGGGAGTCGCTATCGCGCTCACCGTTAATCACCACTTGGCCGACCAGTAATCGCTTACGAGTCTCAGGCCAAATCACCGTTGGATTATTAATGTCATCACCCGATTCCGCCAGTTGAACATAGAGGTTCCATTGTGCTGGCTGGGTGTTTATGCGCTGGAGTAATTCCGCCTTTAAAAAATCATCACCCAGATTGGCAAGTTCGCTGGCTGACAGCGCTGCGGTGCCAGCGACGGGTTCAAAAATCCATTTACCCGCAACGCTGTTATTTTGCTTGTCGGTAAACAGAAAGCTGTTTACGCCAAAGTAGCGACTATTGGCAAAGCTGGGGCTGGGAGGCAGTTGTTTTACATAGTCGAAAAAGGCTTTGGCATCGGGCTTATTATCGATAAGCCACTGTTTTCCTTCGGCACCTTGCTTCACTTTAGTCTGAAAGGTAAAAAAGTCATCCAGATTGCTGGCAAAGAACACCGGCACATTGGTGGTGACAAAATTAAGGTTTTCTTTATCGCCATCAATTTTGAGTGACATAAAGCGCCCTGGGGTTTTATCGGAAAGCTTAGGATTGGTACCGCCTAGGGAAAAACGAGCGGTAACCTTAATTTGGCTTTGATTAAAAAATGGAATCGCTAGCGAATCTTGTAACTCTGGGTTAGGCGCAAAATAGCCGGAGGTGCAAAATCCTTTTGTGTGATTACGCAGTTTCACTTTTTTACCCGCTTCGCGACTCGCCGCATCCGGCGTGCCATTGACTGCATCAACTAGCTCGGGAATGGTTTTTTCGGCGGCGATTAATGTCGGTGAACTGAAGGCTAAGCCTGTGAGGATGCAGGCTTGGGCGAGTAAAGTCAGTTTGAATAGGGGCATTGCAATTCCTTTTTATGCACTGGGTCGAATGTTTACTATGTCGACGTGAGAACGTTATCTGAACCCATAGGACAGGGGATTTGGTATAAATCTTTCACTCAATGCATTATTTATCCAATGGCGCAGGAAATAACGTCAACTTGAGAGATTATTTCTATATCCAATGAGTCCTTAAGCTACGGGAGCTAAATACCTAGCCGTAAAATTTAGCCGCTAAACTTTGCGCTAAACGTGCATCTTGCAGTACAGAGGCCGTTACCTTGGACTTGCAGAAGTATCAAGCAGTTGCCCCAGATACAAACTCAATAAGCCATGCAAGGATTGAATATCGGTTTGGGTTAATTGTTGAATTTTATCTAGACGGTATCTTAAGGTATTTCGGTGGATAAACAGGGCGTTGGCACATTGCTGCGCATCACCAAAGTGGGTGATATAGGCCGCTAAGGTTTTGCGTAGCTGACCATTTTTGTCGGCTTGAGTCAGTTGTTGATAGGGACTTGCTAGTGCTTGTCCGCGCCAGTCATGTTTAAGCCCAGAGAGCAACACTTGTAAGGAATAATCCTCAAACAGATATTTTGTGCCTTCAGGGTTTAGCTGTTTACCTAAGTTCAACGTCTCTTGGGCGGTTTGATAAGAGCGAGCAATGCCGCCTTTTTCGGGGAAGAAGTGGCCGAGGGCTATTTTAAAATGTAAACCCATTTGCGCCGGTAAACGTTGCAATAACTTATCGATACGTTGGTTTTCAAGCTCGGGGTCCCATTGTTTGCCATCTAAAAAGGCGGGTTTTAGGATCACCAGTTGCGACATCGACGTCATCGCAATTAGGTTGCCTCGGTCGGGATTTTGCAGTAAATGCAGCACTTGTTTGAGGGTTTCACTGACTCTGGGATTACGTTCATCAACGCTTGATTCGCTAGCTGCTGCATTGATATGCGATGCGGTTTTATGGATGGGCGCAGACAGCTTTTCACTGATCTCGATAATGGCCGCAACTCGGGGAAGGTTAATATCGATATCGAGTTGTTTCGCCCAGCGCTGCAGCTGCTCATCATCGGTGTTTGCTTTAATCAGTTGCAGAATAAATTCTTCCCGCTGGCGATTTTCCCACTGTAATTTGTCCTGCTGATTGGCCTGCTCGACGATCATCTCAGCAGTCATTTTCAGTAGCTCGCCATAATGGGCTAACTCATCGGGAGCGCCTGTAATTCCAATTACACCAATGATTTGTCCTTGGTAATGCAAGGGTAAGTTGATGCCGGGTTTCACGCCATGTAAGCCAGAGGCGACTTCGTCACTCAATTCCACATTGCGATTTTGGGCAATTGCAAGCAAAGCGCCTTCATGGGTTGAGCCGATACGTTTGGGATCGCCCGAGCCTAAGATGACGCCCTGACCATTCATCACATTGATATTGTGTCCGATAATTTTCATCGTGCGACTGACAATTTTTTTGGCGATGGTTGAATCGAGCAGATACATGTCCGGCCTTGTTGTGGTTATCAGGTTAATAAGGAGCTAATACGTGATCTTAACGTGGGAATAAGATGCTGTTCAAACTCGGGATGTTGTTTTAGCCAAAGATTATTTCGAGGACTTGGGTGCGGCATCACCATTAATTGAGGCCAATATAATGGCCACTGCTCAACGGCTTGGGTAAGCGTGATTTTTTTGTTTGGTGTCGCCTTGCCTATGGTATTTGCTGCCGCTAACGGTGTTGAATTGAACCCCCTGTTTTTATGCATATTATCCATTAACAGCCGTGAAAGGTGGTAATCCATGGCATATTGGCCGAGTACTATCACTAGCTCAATATTTGGCATTAGCGCCAGTAGTGCTTTGTGCCAGGTTGCAGCGCACTCTGGACGTGGCGGCTTATCTCCTTGCTTTTTCCCCTTGCTTTCAATATTGCCCGGAAAACAAAATCCCATCGGTACTATGGCAAACAGGGCGGGATCGTAAAATTGCTCACGACTTACATTTAGCCAAGCCCTAAGGCGTTCACCACTGGCATCGTAAAAGGGAATGCCCTTATGGAGGGTTTTTACGCCGGGGGCTTGGCCAGCGATAAGAATTCGTGCTTGGCTACTGGCTTGCAAGATAGGTTTAGGCGGCAAGGGCAACTCGGCCTGACACTGTTGGCAAGCGCGGATTTGCAGGAGCAGTTCACTTAGTTCTGCGGAGCAATTTGGCTCGATAGCTGGGCGTGAAGTGTCTGTCATCATCAAGCCCCAAATTTGCTTAATAAATGAAAGAGCCAGTAGCCAAAGAGCGCATAGGACGCAGCTAATATAAGATAACTCAATGGTTTGGCGATGATTTTTTTGGCTTCTGTGTTGGGGCGTGAGGCGATGGCAATATGCGCAAGAATCATCGCAAACAGGGCGCAGGGCGGCACTAGATAACTGATGCCTAACACGAGTATGGCGCCAAGATTCAGTAACCAGTCAGCATGTTGGTTACTGGGCTGGTTAAATTGACTCAACTGCAGTGGCAATAAAATCAATCCTACTCCCACAATGATCATGCCGAGATGAAGGGTAAAGTCGCTCCAAGTGCGGTGATCATAAAGGGTTAAGGCAAAGGCGAGTAGAGGTACTATGAGTGCGCTCAGCACGTGGCGTTTAGCAAAAATGGGATTACGATACTGACCTGCAAAAAAGAACAATCCTTGCATCAAGCTATTGAGCAAGGTAAATCCGCCAACACCTACGATGATAAATAGGCTTGCCGTGCCAGCGCTTGAACCAAATGCCATGGCAGGGGGAGTGAGCAAACTTAAGCCGACAAAGGCAGGCAGAGGCGATAAACGCCAAGAAGATATGAAGAA
Organism: Shewanella cutis; assembly: GCF_022410515.1. Taxonomy (GTDB): domain Bacteria; phylum Pseudomonadota; class Gammaproteobacteria; order Enterobacterales; family Shewanellaceae; genus Shewanella; species Shewanella cutis. Next base: position 330,843 of record NZ_JACSDI010000003.1, read on the forward strand.
CGACATCAGATATCCACTGAAAATTAACGGGCTGAATTAACATCCGCTAAAGTGCTTGTAAACTCAAGGAATACCTTATTTTGAGTGCGAGTTTTACCCCAGAGAATGATCTTATTCAAGATTTTGTGAGTTGGAATAGCGCGATTTTTAACTAACCTGAACTCGATGTATGGACTCCACCAACCTACAGTCGTAAGTTGGTGTCGACCAAAACAAAAGGAGTCCATACATGAGTAAGCCTACAATCATCTCTCTCGACCTTGCAAAAAAGTCATTCAAGTTTGTAAAGTGAATCCATATGGTGAGTTGTTATTCAATAACGCCATGTCATCCCAAAAACGAAAGACCTTCTGGCCAACTCTCCTCCTTGTGTCGTTGCGATGGAAGGCTGTGCTAGCGTTCACTACTGGGCTCGAGTCGCACAATCATTTGGACATGACGTCAGAGAGATGGCACCTAAAAAAAGTAAAACCCTATATCAGCAATCAAAAAAACAGACGCTAATGATGCTATCGGCATTGCCATCGCATCAACACAGTTAGGAATGACTTGCTGGCAGGTTAAAGCCCTATCACAACAGAACATTCAAGCGATTCAAATCAGCCGAAAATGGTTCGACCGAACAATCACATCACTGGGTAATCACATACGAGCGTTGTGTTTTGAATATGGCGCTATCATCACGTTAGGTAAAAAGTCATTAGGGCAAGCCATCACTCACTTTATTTCGCCAGAATCAACAGACTTACTTGAGCAAATCAAACCATTGCTCATGATTTTATGGCAACAATATCAAACAACAGAAGAGCACTACAAAGCGATAACGTTACAGTTACAGCAGTGGGTTACTCAATCAGAACCTTGTAAGCGCTTGATGAAACTCGAAGGCGTTAGTCATATTGGTGCAGCCGGTTTACTGGCTTACTTAGGTGACGGTCAAGGTGTTAAGAATGGCAGAGATGCGGCTGTCTTCGTTGGTGTTACCCTTAAACAACACGGCAGTGGAGGTAAGGTTGTGATGATTGGAATAGATAAGCATTGTGGCGATAAATACCTGCGTTCAATCCTCTATCAAGTGGCACTCTCTGTCATATCAAGGCTGCCAGTAGAGGTGAAAACCTATAAACAGCCATGGCTTATCAATTTAGTCAGGCGAGTGGGTATAAAACGTGCTTGTGTCGCGTTAATCAATAAAACCGTTCGCACCGCATGGGCATTGCTCAATTACAGAACCGAATATACCAATCAGATTATATAGAGTATTGTTTTAGAAAGAGTTTATAAAAAGTTCAGCAAAATGCATTAACAAATAGGTAAGAGCAACCTTCTGAAAACCTGTTTATCCCGACAGCGTTAATAACGCTACAATCTCGATAAGGACAGAGGGGGCGAATAGATCATAGGTTAGAAGATAGCTTCTTCAATAAAAAACCGTATATACGTGCGCATCTAATCTTTTTGTCAAAGCAATTGCTAACCAGGTGGAGTCCATATACGGGATAAGCAGAGCCGCTGAATAGGCATCTTTTCGGGCCTCTCTGCGTTGCTTTGTCTCACCATTGCTCGCTATGGCGTACGACAGAGCGCCTTGATATGCGCAAACATCTGTGCATTCAGTCAGAAAAAAGATTTTTTATCTTCAAAAAATCACTTATATCATTGGTTTGTTAATTTTAGATTTTTTCGACTCTCGTTACCCCGAGTTCAGGTTATTTAATGCGATTGGCGTGACTGCATAATCATTAAAAGCAAGTGAATAAGTACGTAAAATGCGAAGCGCCTCAATCAAACAGTGCAATACCATTAGTGCCCCATTGTGACTTCCCTCGCTGAATTAGCCAATGGTGATTAAGCTCACATGCAAGGGCAATGAGAAATCGCGATAGCCCCCGTGTTCATCACCTAATCAAGCTGTTCATGGGGAACGACAAGGGTTTAACGCAAAATCGTCACCTACCTCTAAAGAAATAGTCAGATCTCAATCACATTACCCGCTTAAAGTGACTGATAAATACCAATGACTTAGTTAGCCTTACAGGTGGGATCTAATTCCACACATTAAATACGACTAATGAGATTTATTCTTATTTAGTTAGTGTTTAATGATGATTAAAACTATTGCAGGGAAATATCATGATGAAACGGTTCAATTTCAATACCGCAACAAAAGCGATGTTGGGTGCCGGTTTACTTTCACTCCTTCTCACTGGCTGCGGTGGCAGTGATGGTAAAGATGGTGAAGACGGTAAACCAGGCGTTGTTGGAGTTAATATCAACTCAACCTCAACCTTAAAAGCAAAATTCACTAATGCAACTGTTGATGCAGGTAAAGTCACTGTCAACTTTACCTTAGAAAATGCTAATGGTGTGGCCGTATTAGGCTTAACCAAAGACCACGATTTGCGATTTGGTATTGCGCAATTAGCCCCCGTTAAAGAAAAAGTGGGTGAAACTGAAGCTGACCGCGGTTATCAATGGCAAGCCTATATCAATGCAAAAAAAGAACCCGGTACAATTCCACCAGGAGTTGATAACCTTAATCCATCTGCTCAGTTCCAAGCGAACGTTGAGTCAGCAAGTAAATGTGACACTTGCTTAGTCGATAACGGTGATGGTAGTTACAGCTATACCTATCAAGCTAATATCGCCAATGTCACCGCCCCAGTAGCTGTGACCTACAATGCTGATTACACTCAGCGTGCCACTCTCGAATTAGAACTTCCACAAGTTGTCGCTAACGCACACTTAGATTGGCAACCATCAACAGGTAAAACTGAAGGCATAACTAGTCGCAATGTCGTGTCTATTGACACCTGTTATACCTGTCACCAACCTGACAGTTTGCAACTACACGGCGGTCGCCGTTTAGACATTGAAAACTGTGCTTCTTGCCACACTGCCACATCAGGTGATCCGGAATCAGGTAACAGCATTGACTTTACCTATATGATCCACTCGATTCATAAAGGTGCAGACAGAAAAACGGTTAACGCTGAAGGCGTAGAAGTCGCAGCCCCTTACAAAATCGTGGGCTACGGCGGCAAAGTCATTGATTATGGCAAAGTACAATATCCACAAAAACCCGCTGCAGACTGTTCAGCATGTCACGTGGAAGGCGCAAATGCTCCTGCCAATGCCGATTTATTCAAAGCGGACTTAAGCAACACTGCCTGTATTGCATGCCATCAAACACCATCGAAAAGCCATCTGACTGTGGGTAAAGATTGTGTATCTTGTCACAATGCAACTAAACCTTATGGTGGAACAAATAGTGCAGCCAAACGTCATGGCGATGTGATGAAAGCTTACACTGATGCAAAAGCATTAGCAGTTAAGTTTAGTAATGTCGGCATAAACGATGCGGGTAAGATGACATTTGATGTACAAGTCGTTGACAAAGATGGTAATGCTGTCGATAAAGTCTTTGTGAACCAAGACTCACGTGTCGTTGTTGCATGGGATTCTGACAAAGATTATCCAAGTGACTCAGATGCATCATACAGTGCTCGCCGTATCCAATTAAAAACGGGCACCTATAATGATGCAACTAAAGTTTACTCTATGGTCGGAACTGGCTTCACTTTACCGGCAGATAAAGATGGTAAAACATTTGAACTTTGGTCTGCCCTTGAAGCATGTTTCAACAATGGCGGCTATGGAGTAGCAGACGTTGCACTGACTGATTGCTCAACAGCTGGAGTACGCAAAGTAGTCATCAAAGAAGCTCCATATCATTTCGTGTGGAAAGGCACAGGCGTAGATGAAGGTGCGAAACCTGGTGTTCGTCGCGACATTATCGACGCAGGTAAATGTCAAGGTTGTCATAATCAACAAATCTATCACTATGACAACGGTGTGAACTGCCAAGCTTGCCATACATCAGATAAAGGCTTAAAGAACGATAGTAACTACCCTGGTGGCAAAATCCCAACTAGCTTTGCGTGGAAAGCGCACGAGCGAGAAGGTCACTACCTGAAGTACGCTGGTGTTCAATCAGGCACAGTGCTGAAGAGTGATTGTGCAACCTGTCACGTTGAAAACAGCGGGACTGTATCGGGCATCACCTTAGGCAGAGCACCAGAGCGTGCATGGCGCTTTGGTGACATCAATAATCCTGGTACAGAGATTTGGGTTTCTTCCGATGCGGGTACTTGCTTAAGTTGCCACCAGAAGTATCTGTCTGACGCAGCTAAATCGCACATCGAGACTAATGGCGGTATCTTAAATGGTACTAGTGCTGCAGATGTTCAAACCCGTGCATCTGAAAGCTGTGCAACTTGCCATACGCCATCGCAATTGATGGAAGCACACGGTAACTAAGCCCGCTTAATGCTCTGAATAGAGAGCCAAAACGAAAAGAGAGAGGTGTCCCCTCTCTCTTTTTTATTTCTATCTCACAATCTGTTGTTTTTTTGTTCTTGATTTGTTTTTCACCTGTGGTTTAACTACCTCTTTAGAAATAGAAAGATCCAAGTCACACATTAGCAAAGGCCTAGAAGATTTTAACGGCATGTTAGGTTAGCCTTTCCTTGGGGAATTCTATTTCCAGCATCCACTTAGGTTGCCTCCCAGACCAAAGCACAGACAAAGAATCTGTCGGGCGCAGGAGATAAGCACTTAGGTAATGCCAAACCTATGCAGGGAAAAAAATGATGAACGCAAAAAAATCAAAAATCGCACTGCTGCTCGCAGCAAGTGCCATCTCCATGGCCTTAACCGGTTGTGGTGGTAGCGATGGTACCGATGGTAACCCTGGTGAGCCAGGTGGAGAACCCGCTGGTACTATCCATAAGGTAAACCTCGATATCACGAAAGTGAGCTATGAAAACGGTTCGCCTGTGGTCACTGTTTTCGCTACCAACGAAGCCGATCTGCCAATTGTGGGTCTCGCAAATTTAGAAATCAAAAAAGCACTGCAATTAATACCGGAAGGGGCGACAGGCCCTGGTAATAGTGCTAACTGGCAAGGATTAGGCTCTTCAAAGAGCTATGTCGATAATAAAAACGGTAGCTATACCTTCAAGTTCGACGCCTTCGATAGCAATAAAGTTTTTAATGCCCAATTAACACAACGGTTTAACGTTGTTTCTGCTGCGGGTACGTTAGCAGACGGAACGACCGTCCCCGTTGCCGAAATGGTTGAAGATTTCGACGGCCAAGGCAATGCTCCGCAATACACCAAAAATATCGTTAGCCACGAAGTATGTGCTTCTTGCCACGTAGAAGGCGAAAAGATTTATCACCAAGCAACTGAAGTCGAAACCTGTATATCTTGCCACACACAAGAGTTTGCTGATGGTCGCGGTAAACCCCATGTCGCCTTTAGTCACTTAATTCACAATGTGCATAATGCCAACAAAGCTTGGGGCAAAAACAATAAAGTCCCTGAAGTTGCGCAAAAAATTGTCCAAGATAATTGCCAAGTGTGTCACATTGAATCCGACATGCTTACCGAGGCAAAAAACTGGTCACGAGTTCCAACAATGGAAGTCTGTTCTAGCTGTCACGTAGACATCGATTTTGCTGCGGGTAAAGGCCACTCTCAACAACTCGATAACTCTAACTGTATCGCTTGCCATAACAGCACTTGGACAGCCGAGTTACATACAGCTAAAACCGCTGACAAAAAAGCCGTTATCGCTCAATTAGGTATGTCTGCAACGTTAGCTGCTCAAGCTGATAATACTGCGGTATTAACCGTGTCTATCTTAGATAAAGACGGCAATGCCATTGATGCGGCGAGCATACAAAATAAGATCAAACGTTTAGAAACTATCACTAACGTTGGTCCTAACTTCCCCATCATGGGCTATAACCCAAGCCCAGTAACACAATATAAGAAAGTGACTAAAGACTTGGTCAAAGATGGCGCATTGCAAGCAGATGTGACCATCGTTGACGGTAAACTGGTGTTCACTACACCTGCGCTGCCATTTGGCTCGGGCGATACTGACACCGCCTTTAGCTTCATCGGTCTAGAAATGTGCAATACCGGCACAGATCTAACAGCTTGTACCGCTAATAGCACAACCACCAGTATGAAAGCCGAGTTAGCCTTTGGCACTAAGTCTGGTAATGCACCAAGCATGCGCCATGTTAACTCGGTTGAGTTTGCGACATGCCAAAACTGTCACGGCGACACCTTTGAAATCCATAAAGGTCACCATGCAGGCTTTGTAATGTCTGAACAAGTTTCACATGCCAAAGATGCAAGCGGTAAGCCAATCGTCGGCGTTGATGCTTGTGTGGCATGCCATACACCAGACGGCACTTATAGTCCAGCCAACCGCGGTGCGTTAGAGTTAAAAGTACACAAAACTCACGCTGACAAGGCTTATGGCTTAATTGGTGGTAACTGTGCATCTTGTCACAATGACTTCAATCTTGACTCTTTCAAGAAGAAAGGTGCATTGAATACAGCCGCAACGGCCAGTGATGATGTGACAAAACCAGGCTACTCCACTCCTATCGCAGCTACCTGTACAACCTGCCATACCGTCGGTAGCCAGTACATGATCCATACCAAGGAACAACTCGAATCTTACGGTGCTGTTATTGATGGTGATTATACTCAAGCTAACCAAGCGGCACAGTCAGAAACCTGTTTCTACTGTCATAAACCCACACCAACAGATCACACTCAAGTGAAAATGTAATTTGCCCAAGCAGGGGGAGTTCGCTCCCCCTTTCTTGAGTTTTGTTGGGACAAATTGGGAAGCCTATTATGAAGAACAGCCACAAAATGAAAAATCTACTGCCGGCACTTGTCATCACAATGGCAATGTCTGCAGTCATGTCTTTATGCATCACACCAAATGCTTATGCGTCGAAGTGGGACGCAAAAATGACACCAGAGCAAGTCGAAGCCACCTTAGATAAGAAGTTTGCCGAAGGCAACTACTCCCCTAAAGGCGCCGATTCTTGCTTGATGTGCCATAAGAAATCTGAAAAAGTGATGGACCTGTTCAAAGGTGTCCACGGCGCGATTGATTCATCAAAAAGCCCCATGGCTGGCCTGCAATGTGAGGCGTGCCACGGCCCACTGGGTCAGCACAACAAAGGCGGCAACGAGCCGATGATCACTTTTGGTAAGCAATCAACCTTAAGTGCCGACAAGCAAAACAGCGTATGTATGAGCTGTCACCAAGACGATAAGCGTATGTCTTGGAATGGCGGTCACCATGACAATGCCGATGTTGCTTGTGCTTCTTGTCACCAAGTACACGTCGCAAAAGATCCTGTGTTATCTAAAAACACTGAGATGGAAGTGTGTACTAGCTGCCATACTAAGCAAAAAGCGGATATGAATAAACGCTCAAGTCACCCACTTAAATGGGCACAAATGACCTGTAGCGACTGCCATAATCCCCATGGGAGCATGACAGATGCCGATCTTAACAAGCCTAGCGTGAATGATACCTGTTATTCCTGCCACGCCGAAAAACGCGGCCCAAAACTTTGGGAGCATGCACCCGTCACTGAGAATTGTGTTACTTGCCACAATCCTCACGGTAGTGTGAATGACGCTATGCTGAAAACCCGCGCACCGCAGCTGTGTCAGCAATGTCACGCCAGCGATGGCCACGCCAGCAACGCCTACTTAGGTAACACTGGCTTAGGTGCCAATGTCGGTGACAATGCCTTTACTGGTGGAAGAAGCTGCTTAAATTGCCATAGTCAGGTTCATGGTTCTAACCATCCATCTGGCAAGCTATTACAGCGCTAAGGAGACGAGAAAATGAAATTTAAACTCAATTTGATCACTCTAGCGTTATTAGCCAACACAGGTTTTGCCGTCGCCGCTGATGGTTATGGTCTAGCGAATGCCAATACTGAAAAAGTGAAATTATCCGCATGGAGCTGTAAAGGCTGCGTTGTTGAAACGGGTACATCAGGCACTGTAGGTGTGGGTGTCGGTTTTAACAGCGAAGACGATATTCGCTCAGCCAATGCCTTTGGTACATCCAATGAAGTGGCTGGCAAATTTGATGCCGATTTACGCTTTAAAGGTGAAAAAGGTTACCGTGCCAATGTTGAAGCTTATCAACTCGGTATGGATGGCGGTCGTTTAGATGTCAATGCGGGCAAACAAGGCCAGTACAACGTCAATGTAAACTATCGCCAAATTGCTACCTACGACAGCAATAGCGCCCTATCGCCCTACGCGGGTATGGGTGGCAATAACCTCACGTTACCGGATAACTGGATAACGGCTGGTTCAAGTAGCCAAATGCCACTCTTGATGGACAGCCTCAATGCCCTCGAATTATCACTTAAACGTGAACGCACAGGATTGGGATTTGAATATCAAGGTCAGTCCCTGTGGAGCACCTATGTTAACTACCTGCGTGAAGAAAAAACCGGCTTAAAACAAGCCTCTGGTAGCTTCTTCAACCAATCGATGATGTTAGCAGAGCCAGTGGATTACACCACTGATACCATCGAAGCAGGCGTGAAACTCAAGGGTGATCGTTGGTTTACAGCACTCAGTTACAATGGGTCAATATTCAAAAACGAATACAATCAATTGGACTTTGAAAATGCTTTCAACCCCACCTTTGGTGCCCAAACCCAAGGTACGATGGCGCTCGATCCGGATAACCAGGCACACACAGTGTCGTTGATGGGACAGTACAACGATGGCAGCAATGCACTGTCAGGCCGTATTCTAACCGGACAAATGAGCCAAGATCAGGCGTTAGTGACGGATAACTACCGTTATGCGAATCAGCTCAATACCGATGCTGTCGATGCCAAAGTCGATCTACTGGGTATGAACCTGAAAGTCGTTAGCAAAGTGAGTAAAGACCTTCGCTTAACAGGTAGTTACGATTATTACGATCGTGACAATAATACCCAAGTGGAAGAATGGACTCAGATCAGCATCAATAATGTCAACGGTAAGGTGGCTTATAACACCCCTTACGATAATCGTACGCAACGCTTTAAAGTTGCCGCAGATTATCGCATTACTCGCGATATTAAACTCGATGGTGGTTATGACTTCAAACGTGACCAACGTGATTATCAAGACCGTGAAACCACGGATGAAAATACCGTTTGGGCCCGTTTACGTGTCAACAGCTTCGATACCTGGGACATGTGGGTAAAAGGCAGTTACGGTAACCGTGACGGCTCACAATACCAAGCGTCTGAATGGACCTCTTCTGAAACCAACAGCCTATTACGTAAGTACAATCTGGCTGACCGTGACAGAATCCAAGTCGAAGCGCGGATCACCCATTCGCCGCTTGAAAGCCTGACTATCGATGTTGGCGCCCGTTACGCGTTAGATGATTATACCGATACTGTGATTGGCTTAACTGAGTCAAAAGACACCAGTTATGATGCCAATATCAGCTATATGATCACCGCTGACTTACTGGCGACAGCATTCTACAACTACCAAACCATTGAGTCTGAACAGGCGGGTAGCAGCAATTACAGCACCCCAACTTGGACAGGCTTTATTGAAGATCAGGTAGATGTGGTCGGTGCAGGTATTAGCTACAACAATCTGCTGGAGAACAAGTTACGCCTAGGACTGGATTACACCTATTCCAACTCCGACAGCAACACTCAAGTCAGACAAGGTATCACTGGCGACTATGGTGATTATTTTGCCAAAGTGCACAACATTAACTTATACGCTCAATATCAAGCCACCGAGAAACTCGCGCTGCGCTTCGATTACAAAATTGAGAACTATAAGGACAATGACGCTGCCAACGATATCGCCGTTGATGGCATTTGGAACGTTGTAGGTTTTGGTACTAATAGCCATGACTACACCGCACAAATGCTGATGCTGAGCATGAGTTACAAGCTCTAATCTGCGTTTATTGATAGTCAAAAGCCCGCACTGCGGGCTTTTTTATTGCCAACAAAATCTCACCGCACTTTAGTTAACCAGAACTCGATGTATGGTTAAATATTTAATCAGTTCAGAGCCTCACAGGCATCTCAAGCCAAGGTGCATTGATGCAGAAATGGTTATCCCCTTTAAGACAATGTGATGCGTGAGTGTGGTGCCTGTGTGGCTGCCGAAGGGCTGCTGATGTTCACACCATGGAAACGGGTTTTATGCTGCGTTTAATACCAATCACATTAAATATCTAATCAGTTCAGAGCCTCACAGGCATCTCAATCCAAGGCGCATTGACGAAGAAATGGTTATTCCCTTTTAAGTCAATGTAACACGGGAGTGAGATGCCTGTGAGGCTCCCGAAGGGCGGGGTTGAACGGGCTTTATACTGCGTTTAAGGCTTTCGACAGAGCGCCACTATGCCTTCAAGCCTTCGCCTTGTCTAAAGCGCGTTTAACTCCCGCTGAATGAACAGATATTTAATACGATTGGTATAAGGCTTAGGTAGAGCACCGTATGCCTACAAGCCTTCGCTTTGTCTAAAGCGCGTTGTATTCCCGTGCAATGGACAGATATTTAATACGATTGGTGTCATTTCTTTTCTAGCTGAATACATTCAATTAGTTGATTATCCAATTAATATTTGATTAACCTTGTGGCGCTTACTGAGGTATGGCTGCAATATTGCGATGGGCATTTTGTCATCCGCGCTACTCGGATGTGGGGCCTGCAAGGTGGTAGGGTTGAATCATCAAATTTGCGATTGGTGTTTATTCATTGAGATTTTTGTCACATAATACCCAACACAATTGAAAACTATTATCGTTACCAGTCATAAAGGTTGATCTAGGTAAAGTTATTAGCTCCATAGCTCAGTTAGAATGAGCGCAGTTTTTCAAGCTGAAGCTGTTACAAGGTGAAATAGGTAATGAAGTTAAGCGAACTCAGTCCCGGTGACCGTGGCATTATTTCTGAAATCGGGCGATTAGATTTGCCGCAAACAGTGAAGCGCAAATTATTATCCATGGGCATTACCCCAAATACACGGTTTTCGTTGATCCGCCGTGCGCCAATGGGCTCAGGTTTAGAGCTGGATATTCGGGGTAGTAAGCTTTGTATGCGCAGAGACTTGGCAGACATTATTGAGGTGGAAAAGGCGAATGACTAAGCAGTTTCATTGCGTCACCGTCGGTAACCCAAACGCAGGGAAATCGACGCTCTTTAACGCGCTAACAGGCGCAAATCAACAAGTTGGCAACTGGTCCGGTGTGACTGTTGAGAAAAAAACTGGCCATTTTACTCTTAATGGTGCTGACGTTTACTTAACCGACTTACCCGGTATTTACGATTTACTGCCCGCTGGCAATAGTTGTGATTGTTCCCTCGATGAGCAGATCGCTCAGCAATATCTCGCCGAACAACGTGTCGACGGCATTATTAACTTAGTCGATGCAACCAATATCGAACGCCACCTCTATTTGACGGCACAACTGCGTGAATTGTCGATCCCTATGGTAGTGGTATTAAATAAAATCGATGCTGCCATCAAGCGTGGTATTCGTGTTGATTTAACGAAAATGAGCCAAGAACTGGGTTGCCCTGTGATTGGTGTTTGTTCTCGAGACCCTGCCGATGTGGCCAAAGTACAAGCGCAGGTATTGGATTTACTCCAAGGCCGCGTTTCCGAAGCGCCTCTGATGCTCGATTATGACCAGCAAATAGAAGCGGGTGTGCAGCTACTTTGCAGTAAAGATCCAAATCTAAGCCGTGGCCGCGCCTTGGCGATGTTAGGTAATGGTTCTGGTTGTGGCAGTTGTAAAAATGCGCAGTTGCAGGATGAGGTGAATACTTGCACCCAGCAAATTGCGCAGCAAGGGCATGACATCGAAGTACTGGTCGCCACGACGCGTTTTAACTTTGTCGAGCGAGTATTCAAAGGTTCGGTCAAGGCCGACGGCTTTTTAACCCTAAGTGATAGACTCGATAAATTAGTTTTACACCCCGTACTTGGCATCCCAGTGTTCTTATTTGTCATGTATTTGATGTTTATGTTTAGCATCAACATCGGCAGTGCATTTATTGATTTCTTCGATGTGTTTGCTGGGGCATTACTGGTCGATCATTTTGGTGCACTGCTTACTAATATCGGTGCGCCTGCATGGGTGGTGACTATCCTTGCGGGTGGTGTCGGTCAAGGTATTCAAACGGTTTCTACCTTTATTCCGGTGATCGCAGCATTGTTCCTCGGTTTATCCATTCTTGAAAGTTCAGGCTACATGGCTCGCGCCGCGTTTGTGGTAGATGGGTTAATGCGCCGTATTGGTTTACCGGGTAAAGCCTTCGTGCCCATGATCGTTGGCTTTGGCTGCTCTGTGCCAGCCATTATGGCGACACGTACCTTAGGCAGTGAACGTGAGCGTATCGTTACCGGTATGATGGCGCCTTTTATGTCCTGCGGTGCGCGTTTACCTGTCTATGCACTATTTGCCGCGGCCTTCTTCCCTGATTCTGGTCAAAACCTCGTGTTTTTACTCTATGTGATTGGGATTTTTGCCGCCATTGGTACGGGGTTGCTGCTGCGTAGCACTTTATTACCCGGCACTAGTAGCGCTGTGGTAATGGAACTGCCAAGCTATGAGTTGCCAAAATTTAAAGCCGTGATGGTACGTACTGGTAAAAGGACTAAGAGTTTTATCCTTGGTGCGGGTAAAACTATCGTACTTGTGGTAACCCTGCTTAACTTTATCAATGCGATTGGGGTTGATGGCACTTTTGGTCATGAAGATAGCCAAGCGTCACTCTTAAGTGTGGCGAGTCAAAAAGTCACACCTATCTTTGCCCCAATGGGTATTGAGCAAGATAACTGGCCAGCGACTGTGGGTATTATCACGGGTATTTTTGCTAAAGAAGCTGTGGTAGGGACTCTCAATAGCTTATATACTAATGCAACTCCTGAGGGCAGTGAATTAACATCATTAGCAGACAGTTTTAATGAGGCACTTGCGACCATTCCTGCAAACTTGTTCGGTTTAGATTTGGAAGACCCGCTGAAGCTATCCGTTGGTGATGTTTCTAATACTGAGGTGGCGTCTGAAACACAGGGTGTAGCTACTTCGACGTTTAGCGCCCTGCAGTCAGGATTTACTACTAAGGTGGCAGCATTTTCTTATCTACTGTTTATCTTACTCTATACACCCTGTGTTGCAGCCATGGGCGCATTAGTGAATGAGTTTGGTACTCGCTGGGCGACCTTTGCCGCAACTTGGACATTCGCACTCGCCTATGGTAGTGCAACCATTGCTTACCAAGCGGCAACCTTTGGCGCGCATCCATTGCAATCGAGTCTGTGGATTGGTTTCTTCCTCGTTGCCTTAGTTGTGTTCTATCTATGGCTTAAACGTAAGGGCCGTAGAACCCAGCAGATCATTCCAGGCGTTAGGATCATTACCGAGTAACCGCTGAGTAATAAATGTCAGCTTAGTAATGACAAAGATAAAAGCAGCTTTCATGGCTGCTTTTATTGTTTTACTATCCATGCCATAAACCATAGTTTTTTATACTGGGCATTGTAACTGGCCGAGATCTGTAGGATCATGCGGGTTTTGTTAAAATTGCCATTGTTCGCAAAGAGGAATTCCATGAGTCATGTGGACACTGAAGTACGTCCGAGTAACTTTATTCGTAATATCATTGATGAGGATCTGAGAAGCGGAAAGCACACCAATGTGCAGACGCGTTTTCCACCCGAGCCAAATGGTTATTTACATATAGGTCATGCTAAGTCCATCTGTTTGAACTTTGGCATCGCCCGCGATTACCAAGGTCTCTGTAACTTACGATTTGATGATACCAACCCTGAAAAAGAAGACATCGATTATGTCAATTCTATTCAGGCGGATGTGCGTTGGTTGGGATTCCAGTGGGATGGTGAGGTGCGTTATTCATCTAACTATTTCAACCAATTACATCAATATGCCGTTGAGTTAATCAATAAAGGCTTAGCCTATGTGTGTTTCCTCAATGCCGATGAAACCCGTGAATACCGTGGCACCTTAAAAGAGCCGGGTAAAAACAGCCCGTACCGTGACACTTCCGTTGAAGAAAACCTGCACTTATTTGAAAAAATGCGTAAGGGTGAATTCAAAGAAGGTGAGTGCGCACTGCGTGCCAAAATTGACATGGCATCGCCTTTCATGTGTATGCGTGATCCGGTGATTTACCGTATTCGTTTTGCTCACCATCACCAAACGGGTGATAAGTGGTGCATTTATCCAATGTACGACTTTACCCACTGTATCTCCGATGCGCTGGAGCATATTACTCACTCGTTATGTACGCTTGAGTTCCAAGACAACCGTCGTTTGTATGACTGGGTTCTCGACAATTTAGATGATTTCCAAGCGCCAAATCGTACTCGTCAGTACGAGTTTTCTCGCTTAAATCTTGAATACACGCTGATGTCTAAGCGTAAATTAAATGACTTAGTGACGCGTAAGTTAGTTTCTGGATGGGATGACCCACGTATGCCAACGATTGCGGGTCTACGTCGTCGTGGCTATACCCCTGCATCTATTCGTGAATTTTGCCAACGTATTGGTATCACCAAGCAAGAAAACATGATTGAAGCCGCGATGCTTGATGCTTGTATTCGTGAAGAGCTTAATGAGCATGCACCACGTGCGATGGCAGTATTGCGTCCATTAAAAGTGGTGATTGAAAACTACCCTGAAGGTCAAATCGAGACTATTCAAGCGGCCTCTCACCCAAGCGATGAAAGTATGGGCACGCGTGACCTAGCTTTTGGTCGTGAAATCTTTATTGATGTGGCCGATTTCAGAGAAGAAGCCAATAAGCAGTACAAGCGTTTAGTGATGGGCAAAGAGGTCCGTCTGCGTAATGCGTATGTGATCAAGGCTGAGCGTTGTGATAAAGACAGCGAAGGCAATATCACCACCGTTTACTGTAGCTATGATGCGGATACTTTAGGTAAAAATCCTGCCGATGGTCGCAAGGTGAAGGGCGTAATCCATTGGGTTGAAGCGACTACGGCTAAACCTGCAGAGTTCCGCTTATACCAACGTTTGTTCACTGATCCAAATCCTGCAGCAGCAGAGACAGTGGATGAAGTACTTAACCCTAACTCACTTGAAGTGGTTAATGGTTTAGTCGAAGCAAGCCTTGCTAACGCGCCAGCGGAAAAAGCCTATCAGTTTGAGCGGGAAGGTTATTTCTGTGCTGATAATCAAGACTCATCAGCCGAGCATTTAGTGTTTAACTTAACCGTTGCACTGCGTGACTCGTTTGAATAGTTCGAGCAAGTTCGTTAATTGCTATCGCTAATAGAGAAGGCCCTATAAGGGCCTTTTCTATTTTCCTTTAGACGTTTTCTTGTTAACGACTTTATCTGTCACTTTTCAGTGCTCAAGCAACTTCTTGCATGTTAATCGTGACTTCTTATTGATACATAGGGCCAAAGCCAATACTCCAGAGAATAACGCTGGTGGCCATTAACCCAACCAAAAGCACTAAACCTGCTGTCACCATTGAACTTGCGTAAATAAAGCCTTTCTCTTCGGGGATATTCATGATGATTGGTACGCCAGCGTAGAGCAGGTATACCGAGTAGGCTAAACCGATGAGTCCGACAACCATAATAAACCAGAGTACAGGATAAAGCGCCGCTAGGCCGACCATAAATAATGGTGTTGCAGTGTAAGATGCCAGTTCCAATGCTTGGGTAAAGGTGGGATGAGCATCGAAGGTTTTTGCCATCCAAAAGGCTAAATAGGCAAGGGCAAAGACGCCAGCTATGAGACCAAAATACATACCTACGGACATAAACATTGCGCTTTGCGGCGTGAGATAAATGGGATCTCCAGCTCCCGGATTCCAACCAATGTAAGCGGTTGCGATAAAACTGCAGACAGCAGGGATGAGTGCGATGAGAAGAACATGGCTCAAGCTGCTTTTCAGTGCCTCATGGTTCTGTTCAATTGCGTGCCACTCTTGTTTTGGATGAGTGTATAACCCCATTAAGTGATTCAGTATCATTATAATTATCCTTGTTCAGCATTGATGATGGCTCGCCAAACGTCAGACGAGCTGATAACAGCTCTACAATCAGGGTCAATGCTCTCTAACCCATTTAACTCCCGATTGCCTACTCTTTGAATTGAGATGTGCTGTGAGCAGTATCTCAATTCTTAGTGTGTAGATTATTTATTGAACAAAAAGTTCAACTCGTCAAGTTTCCTGCTGTGTAGAGCTATAGCTTGTTGGGAATTACGCGTAAAATATGACAATATTTTTAGCGATTTTTGAGTGATCCCATGCAGCAATTATTGGCACCTGTTCATGCGTTTCTTCGTTGTGAGACGCCAGAAACTTGGATTGATATGGCAAGAAGCTCTTCCTCGTTAGATGAACTCTTGATTGACCATTGTAATTGTGAGCTAAAAGCCGCGCAGACTGCGATGTTCCTATTAAGGCGATATGCCTTGGATAAGGACAGCGGACAGTCGCTGTTGGTTTGGGCAAAACCCTATGAGGATTTTGTGTATCATAAGGATCGTGATATCGAGCAGTTTTTGGCCCGCGATGTCAAAAAGAATGAGTTGGTTGCAAATCTACAACCCAATCAACATTTTGTCTTTGCTCAGGATCTTATTCCGCCATTGATTCGTTTGATAAAAGAAGAGTTTCATCATTTTGAGCAAGTGCTAGAGTTAATGCACGCACGGCAAATTCCCTATCGCAATATTCGCGCAGGACGTTATGCCAAGGGCATGATGAGCCATGTGACAACTCATGAGAAGGATATTCTGCGCGATAAGCTCATTGTCGGTGCTTATATTGAGGCACGCTCCTGTGAGCGCTTTGCCAAATTAGCGCCTTATTTAGATGCAGAATTAAGTAAGTTTTATGTGTCTTTGCTGCGCTCCGAGGCGCGTCATTTTGAGGATTATCTTAAGCTGGCACAGTTAGTATCGACTGAGGATATCAGCGAGCGAGTTGCTTATTTTGGCGAGAGAGAAGCCGAATTGATTATGGCGCCCGATGACGAATTTCATTTCCACAGTGGCCAGCCGCTGGCTATCTAACTTGAGCTAGGGATTAGCAGAGCCGCTGAATAGACATCTTTTCGGGCCTCTGTGCGTTGCTCTGTCTAACCATAGCTCGCTATGGCAGACGCCAGAGCGACTTGAGATGCGCAAAAATCTGTGTATTCAATCAGAAAATAGATTTCTCGTTTCAAAATAATCATTTATAGCATTGGGTTAGTTTGTTACATTTAGATTTTTCGACTCTCGTTACCCCGAGTTCAGGTTATCTAATACTGATATGCATGAGCGAATTAACGGCCGTTACCTTGTTTGGGCTTGAGGCCGTTAATAGAGTTTTTAATGGCCTTTAAGTGGTTTCAAAGGGCAGGCTTTTTAACTCCATGCCGTCGGCGCTGACCATCAATACACTGCCTTGCTCGTACCAATCACCGACCACAATTCGTTTACAGCCATTAGTTAAGTCGTGGATGGCGGGTCTGTGGGTATGACCATGGATCATCTGTTTACAGTGGGTCTGGGTAAATAACGCATCTACCGCACACGGCTCCACATCCATGATGACATAGCTTTTTTGTTGATTGCTGCTCTGACTATTGCTGCGGATCTTATTGGCAATCGCTTGACGTTTTTTCTTCGGCAAACAGCTATAAAGCCAACGGGCGAAGGCAAAACTGCGTAATTTGCGAAAGCGTTGGTAGGCTTTATCTAAGGTGCATAGGCTATCGCCGTGCAAGATAACTGTATTAACACCATAGAGATCTAAGCAAGTGACTTCGGGCAACATTTGCATGCCTGCAGCATCAGCAAATTGTTTGCCTAACATAAAGTCTCGATTACCGTGAATAAAGTAGATGGGCAATTTTTGGGAGACTTGCTTGAGCTTGCATGCTAATCCGAGGGCAAAGGGCGCGGCTAAATCATCGCCGACCCATACCTCGAATAGATCCCCCAGAATATAGAGGGCATCGGCATCATCAAGTTCAGTATCGAGGAAACGATTAAAGGCTTGGGTGATATCGAGGCGATCGGCACTTAAGTGCAGATCGCCAATAAATAAGGTTCGCATCCTAGGGAATTAAGCCACACTTACTTTTTCAATCACAACCGCTTCCAATGGTACATCTTGATGCATGCCACGGTTACCAGTGCTGACAGCTTTGATTTTTTCAACGATGTCCATACCTTCAACCACTTCACCAAATACGCAATAACCCCAACCTTGCATGCTTTCAGATTTGAAATCGAGGAAGGTGTTATCGTTGACGTTGATGAAGAACTGGGCCGTTGCTGAGTGAGGATCTGAAGTACGCGCCATCGCGATAGTACCAGTACGGTTTGATAAACCGTTGTTGGCTTCGTTTTTCACTGGCTCATGGCAACGTTTTTGGCTCATTTCAGCGGTAAAGCCACCACCTTGGATCATAAAGCCGTCAATTACACGGTGGAAAATGGTGCCGTCGAAGAAACCTTCGTCAACATATTTCATAAAGTTTGCCACGGTCAGCGGTGCTTTTTCGGCGTTCAGTTGCAGTTTAATGTCGCCAAAATTAGTGTGTAATGTGATCATGTTTTCATACTCTCTGTAAATAGTGGCGCGATTCTAACTTATCTCGGATTGCACGCAAAGTGCAGTATTCAAAACCCTTGTCAGCGTGGTAGACTGACCCCTTGATTTTACACTCGAATCTACCATTGAAGAGAATGCCGATGTTGAAGATTTACAACAGTATTACCCGCCAAAAACAGGAATTTAAGCCAATTACTCCCGGAAAAGTTGGGATGTATGTATGCGGGGTGACCGTATACGATCTGTGTCATATTGGCCATGGGCGTACTTTTGTTTCCTTCGATATGATCGTTCGCTACCTGCGTTACGCGGGTTATGAAGTGAATTTTCAACGTAATATCACTGATATAGATGATAAAATCATCAAACGCGCCAACGAAAATCAAGAAGAGTGCAATGCATTAACCGATCGCTTGATTGGTGAAATGCACAAGGATTTTGATGCGCTGAATATGATCCGTCCCGATTTCGAGCCACGTGCCACTCTGCACATTGCCGAAATCATCGATATGGTTGAGCGTTTACTCGCTCGCGGGCATGCCTATGTGGCTGCTGATGGCGATGTGCTGTTCAGTGTGGCTTCTTTCCCTGAGTATGGTCGCCTATCAGGCCAGAATCTGGAGCAATTACAGGCGGGCGCACGGGTTGAGGTTGACGATAACAAGCAAAATCCAATGGATTTCGTGCTATGGAAAATGTCCAAACCGGGCGAACCAACATGGGAATCACCATGGGGGCCGGGTCGTCCAGGCTGGCATATCGAATGTTCGGCAATGAACAGCAAGCACTTAGGTTTGCATTTTGATATTCACGGTGGCGGTTCAGATTTACAATTCCCACACCATGAGAACGAAATTGCTCAGTCTTGCTGCGCCCATGATACGCCATATGTGAATTACTGGATGCACACCGGCATGGTGATGGTTGACCGCGAAAAGATGTCCAAGTCCTTGGGTAATTTCTTCACCATTCGTGATGTATTAGGCCATTACGACGCTGAAACCGTGCGTTACTTCCTGCTATCGGGTCATTATCGTAGCCAAATCAACTACTCTGAAGAAAACCTCAAGCAGGCGCGTGCGGCGTTAGAGCGTTTATACACTGCGATTAAAGATGTTGACCTGACTGTAGCGCCGGCACCTGCCGAAGAGTTTGTCGCTAAGTTTAAAGCGGCAATGGACGATGACTTTAACACCCCTGAAGCCTATTCAGTGCTGTTTGATATGGTGCGTGAGATCAACCGTCTGAAACTTACTGATATGGCAGAGGCTTCCGCATTAGCCGTGTCAATGAAACAACTTGCTGATGTGCTAGGCATACTGCATCAATCTCCCGATGCCTTCTTTAAAGGTGAGGGCAGTGACGATGAAGTGGCGGAGATTGAAGCCTTGATCGTTGAACGTAACCGCGCTCGCGCCGAAAAAGATTGGCCAGCGGCTGATGTGGCGCGTAATCGTTTAAATGAGCTTGGTGTGGTTCTTGAAGATGGCCCAAGCGGTACCACTTGGCGTAAGAAATAATTCCATCGCCTAAGTTAGATTCGCATCGATAATAAAAAACCTGCCAATGGCAGGTTTTTTATTCTTGTGGAACCTAGAACCTAGAACCTAGAACCTAGTCGTGATATTGCTCAGCGGCATATAAGGTGTTTTCTAATAGACTCGCAATGGTCATTGGGCCGACACCGCCAGGCACTGGCGTAATAAAGCTGGCGTTTTGCGCTGCAGTTTCATATTGCACGTCACCCACTAAGGTGCCGTTTTCTAAGCGGTTGATACCTACATCGATAACGATTGCGCCGGGTTTAATCCACTCACCTGGGATAAAGCCGGGTTTACCCACTGCTACTACAACTAAATCGGCCTGACGGATCTTTTGTTCTAAATTTTTCGTAAAGCGATGGCATGTGGTTGTGGTGCATCCTGCAAGTAGTAGCTCCAGTGTCATCGGGCGGCCAACGATGTTCGATGCGCCTACTACAACGGCATCTAAGCCATAGGTATCAACACCCGTTGATTTGATTAAGGTCATGATCCCCATTGGGGTACATGAACGTAATACAGGAATTCGCTGGGCTAAACGGCCAACGTTATAAGGGTGAAAACCGTCGACATCTTTATCGGGGCGAATGCGCTCGATCACTTTAGAGTCTTCGATATGCGCAGGCAACGGCAGCTGGACTAAGATCCCATCGATGCTTGGATCATCGTTGAGTTGATTAATCAGTGCTAAGAGTTCAGCTTCACTGCAGCTGGTGTCGAGATCATAGGAGCGAGAAATAAATCCCACTTCTTCACAGGCTTTACGCTTACTGCCAACATAAACCTGAGAGGCGGGGTCGGCTCCAACGAGAATGACGGCTAAACCTGGTACGCGTTGTCCAGCCTCTTTACGGGCAGTTACTTGTTCGCGAAGTTGTGTGCGGATGGATTGAGCAATCGCCTTGCCGTCGATTATTTGGGCTGTCATGGGTGTAGGATATCCTTTATATGGGCGATGGTGAAAACAATTGTTAACACAGAGATTGGCAATCGCGGCTATTTTAACAGGGCGTTGCGGGTGTGTCATGGCAAATGCCGTCGTGAAATGGATAAATAAAAGCGTATTCGACTGATAATTCAGCATCTAGCGTGAACGGTTAAAAAAATCGTTGACGGGTGCAAAGTGAGGGGATAAGATGCGCTCCGTTCTCAAGCAGATGTGTTGATTTGCATTGAAAACTTAATACTCGGTGATTAGCGCAGTCCGGTAGCGAATCCAGATTTTGGATGAGAGCCGACCAGAGGAAACCCTCTAAGTTAATGCCAAATATAGTAAGACCTTCGGTGATTAGCGCAGTCCGGTAGCGCATCTGGTTTGGGACCAGAGGGTCAGAGGTTCGAATCCTCTATCACCGACCACTTTATTGTTATTTGCTTAGTCAGTGAATAACATGGATAGCCAAACGCTATCCAACGCCGGTTAGGATGCAGAGTAATCTGTAGACCATGCGCCCGTAGCTCAGTTGGATAGAGCACCCGCCTTCTAAGCGGGTGGTCGCAGGTTCGAATCCTGCCGGGCGTACCAGTTTCAGTGGTGATTGTAGCTCAGTTGGTAGAGTCCCGGATTGTGATTCCGGTTGTCGTGGGTTCGAGCCCCATCAGTCACCCCATTTTTAGTACTTTGAGTACAAAATAAAAAAAGCGACCTCTGGTCGCTTTTTTTATACCCTAGATTCGGCCGTTGAGGCTCGACTCTATACAAAACGGTGGCTATAATGTCGCGTCTTGATAGATATCAACTAACAGCGACCTGTGCCAAAAGCCAGTAGTGGTGGGCATTGTAGTCAAATTTAATGATCAAGAAACGAATACCTGAATAGTTGAAGATTCGACTATTACAAAGGACGTTAGACAAATTTCGAGGTAAAACAATGCAAGTTTCTGTTGAAGCAACCCAAGGCCTAGAGCGTCGCCTGACCATTTCTGTTCCTGCTGAACAAATTGAAAAACTGGTTAAAGACAGTTTACAACGTGAAGCTAAGCGTGCTCGTATTCCAGGTTTCCGTCCTGGCAAAGTGCCTGTTACTGTAATCAACAAACGTTATGGCGCTGCTATTCGTCAAGACATCACTGGTGAAGTGATGCAACGTAACTTTATCGAAGCGATTATCGCAGAGAAATTAAACCCAGCCGGTGCACCGACTTTTGTACCAGGTGCGACTGACGGCGAAAAATTTGAATTCGTTGCAACTTTTGAAATCTACCCAGAAGTTGAGCTGAAAGGTTTAGATGCAATCGAAGTTGAACAACCAAAAGCGTCAGTGACGGATGCTGACGTAGACAGCATGATCGAAACTTTACGTAAGCAACATGCAACTTTCGCAGCAGTTGAGCGCGAAGCAGCTGACGGCGACAAAGTGAAAATGAACTTTGTGGGTTCTGTTGACGGTGTTGAATTCGAAGGCGGTAAGGCTGAAGATTTCGAACTGCAATTAGGCAGCGGTCGTATGATCCCAGGTTTTGAAGCGGGTATCTTAGGTCACAAAGCGGGTGAAGAATTCGTTATCGACGTGACTTTCCCTGAGGAATACCACGCTGAAAACTTAAAAGGTAAAGCGGCTAAGTTTGCTATCACCTTAACTGAAGTGTTAGCGGCTAACTTACCAGAAGTAAACGATGAGTTTGCAGCATTATTCGGTATCACTGAAGGTGGCTTAGAAGCACTGAAAACCGAAATTCGTAAGAACATGAACCGTGAACTTGAGCAAGCGTTAAAAGCTAACGTGAAAGAGCAAGTGATTGCAGGTTTATTAGCGAACAACGACATCGAACTGCCAAAAGCACTGATTGATGGTGAAGTTAACGTATTGCGTCAACAAGCGATGCAACGTTTCGGTGGTCAAAGCGCTAACATGCCTGAACTGCCAGCTGAGTTATTCACTGAGCAAGCAGCTCGTCGCGTGAAAATCGGTCTGTTACTAGGTGAAGTGATCAAGACTAACGAACTGAAAGCTGAAGATGAGCGTGTACAAGGTTTAATCGCTTCTATGGCTTCTGCTTATGAAGATCCAAGCGAAGTGATTGCTTATTACAACAGCAATAAAGAGCTGATGCAAAACATGCGCAACGTTGCGCTTGAAGAGCAAGCTGTTGAAGCACTGCTAAAAACGGCTAAAGTGACCGAAAAAGAAGTCGCTTTTGAAGAATTTATGAACAAGGCTACAGGTCGCGCATAAGCTAAGCTTGACTTGATTAGCAGTTCGCCATTTATAATGGCTCGTATGAGGCTCCTCATGCGAGCCATTTTTATTTAGGGAAATGAATAATGCATAATGCGTCAGATATACAAAGTGCTTTAGTGCCTATGGTGATCGAACAGACTGCTAAAGGTGAACGCTCATTTGATATTTATTCTCGTTTGTTAAAAGAGCGGATTATCTTTTTAGTGGGCCAAGTAGAAGAGCATATGGCGAATCTGATTGTGGCGCAGTTACTATTCCTTGAGTCAGAAAGCCCTGATAAAGATATTTTCTTATATATCAACTCACCTGGTGGATCTGTTACCGCGGGTATGGCAATTTACGACACCATGCAGTTTATTAAGCCTAATGTGAGCACTGTGTGTATTGGCCAAGCGGCTAGCATGGGCGCATTTTTATTAGCGGGCGGTGAAAAGGGCAAGCGTTTCTGCTTACCTAATTCGCGCGTTATGATCCATCAACCTTTGGGTGGTTTCCAAGGTCAGGCTTCTGATATCGCGATTCATGCTCAAGAGATTTTGGGCATTAAGAATAAACTGAACCAGATGTTAGCTGATCACACTGGACAACCCCTCGAAGTAATTGAGCGTGATACCGATCGTGATAACTTCATGAGTGCTACTCAAGCTGTAGAATATGGTTTAGTTGACGCAGTGATGACTAAACGCGGCTGATTTTTACTTTCGACTGGGCTATGCTCTGTAAAGTAAAGCTGAGTTGACAGTGAACAGATTTAAAATAAGCAGTAGAGCAGACTGCAAATGAGGTAATTAATGGGCGACAACAAAAATAATGGTGACAGCGGTAAATTGCTGTACTGCTCTTTTTGCGGTAAGAGCCAGCATGAAGTCAGAAAACTGATTGCAGGCCCATCAGTATATGTATGCGACGAATGCGTAGAACTATGTAACGACATCATTCGTGAAGAGATTAAAGAAATCTCTCCCAAACGTGATAATGATAAATTGCCCACGCCACACGAGTTGCGCGCGCATTTAGACGATTATGTGATTGGTCAGGACAGAGCTAAAAAAGTGCTTTCTGTTGCGGTATACAATCACTATAAGCGCCTTAAAAATTCATCTCCAAAAGATGGTGTTGAATTAGGCAAAAGTAACATTTTGCTTATTGGCCCAACGGGTAGTGGTAAAACGCTGCTGGCCGAAACGCTTGCGCGCTCATTGAACGTGCCCTTCACCATGGCTGATGCGACCACACTGACTGAAGCGGGTTATGTGGGCGAAGACGTTGAAAACATCATTCAAAAACTTTTGCAAAAGTGCGATTACGATGTTGAAAAAGCGCAACGTGGTATTGTTTATATCGACGAAATCGACAAAATCAGCCGTAAATCGGACAACCCGTCTATCACCCGTGACGTATCGGGTGAAGGCGTGCAGCAAGCACTGTTGAAGCTCATCGAAGGTACGGTTGCCGCGGTTCCGCCACAAGGTGGTCGTAAACATCCACAGCAAGAGTTCTTACAGGTTGATACCTCTAAGATCCTATTTATCTGTGGTGGTGCATTTGCAGGCCTTGAAAAGGTGATTGAGCAGCGTGCTCACGTTGGTTCGGGTATCGGTTTCGGTGCGCAAGTGAAGGGCGAAAAAGATAAGGCTACGATTTCTGAAACCCTATCTCAGGTGGAGCCGGAAGATTTAGTCAAATATGGTCTAATCCCTGAGTTTATCGGCCGTCTACCGGTTGTAGCGACGCTTACAGAGTTAGATGAAGAAGCCCTAGTGCAAATTTTGTCTGAACCTAAAAATGCCTTAACGAAACAATACAACGCGCTGTTTGAGATGGAAGGTGTTGAATTAGAGTTTCGCGAAGATGCGCTTAAAGCCATTGCTCATAAGGCAATGTCCCGCAAAACCGGTGCACGTGGCTTACGTTCAATCGTAGAAGGTATCTTACTCGATACAATGTATGATATCCCTTCGATTGATGGCGTTGTAAAAGCGGTTGTTGATGAGTCAGTCGTTAATGGTGAGTCAGCCCCCATTCTTATTTATGAGCACAACGAAGCTCAAGCTGCTTCTGGCGAACAATAATTGTACAGAACGCTAATAAACTGAAAATCAAGGAGTCCAATGGGCTCCTTTTTTCGTATTGACCATTGAAAGGGCATAAACCGCCCCAATATACTCCCTAACAAATCCCTTTTATTTAAACGGAATCGAACTATGACCTTAGAGCGTGAAGCGCATATCGAACTCCCCGTGCTGCCACTGAGAGATGTGGTGGTCTATCCCCATATGGTAATTCCGTTGTTCGTTGGCCGAGAAAAATCGATTCGTTGTCTCGAAACAGCAATGGCCCAGGATAAGCAAATTATTTTAGTTGCTCAGCGTGATGCTGAGTTAGACGAGCCAGCTAAAGACGATATCTTTAACGTTGGTACTGTGGCATCTATTCTGCAACTGCTTAAACTGCCGGACGGGACGGTAAAAGTACTGGTAGAGGGTGGTCGCCGAGCCCGTATTACCCGTTATACCCAGGAAGCTGATTTTTTTGTGGCAAAGGCCGAGTATCTCGAATCTGAGCCTTTAGAAGATAAAGAAGAAGAAGTGTTAGTGCGCAGTGCGATTGGTCAATTTGAAGGCTATATCAAGCTGAATAAGAAGATCCCGCCGGAGGTAT
Organism: Shewanella cutis; assembly: GCF_022410515.1. Classification (GTDB taxonomy): domain Bacteria; phylum Pseudomonadota; class Gammaproteobacteria; order Enterobacterales; family Shewanellaceae; genus Shewanella; species Shewanella cutis. Next base: position 356,723 of record NZ_JACSDI010000003.1, read on the forward strand.
TAACCTCACTTTCTGGTATCGATGAAGCCGCGCGCCTTGCCGATACTATGGCGGCCCATATGCCACTCAAGCTTGAGGATAAACAATCTGTCCTTGAGATGACTAATATTGGCGAGCGTCTGGAATATCTAATGGCGATGATGGAGTCGGAAATCGACCTGCTACAGGTTGAGAAACGCATCCGCACCCGCGTTAAAAAGCAGATGGAAAAAAGCCAACGTGAGTACTATCTCAACGAGCAAATGAAAGCCATCCAAAAAGAATTGGGTGACTTAGATGAAGGCCATGATGAATTTGAAGTCTTAAATCGTAAGATTGAAGAAGCCAACATGCCAAGTGATGCCAAAGAAAAGGCCGTCGCTGAGCTGAACAAATTACGTATGATGTCACCGATGTCTGCCGAAGCGACCGTGGTTCGTAGCTATGTGGATTGGATGACGTCTGTGCCTTGGAGCCAACGCTCTAAAATCAAACGCGATTTAGCTAAAGCCCAAGAAGTGCTCGATACTGACCATTATGGTTTAGAGAAAGTTAAAGATCGCATTCTGGAATATCTCGCGGTTCAAAGCCGTGTGCGTCAACTTAAGGGGCCAATTCTGTGTTTAGTTGGACCTCCAGGTGTGGGTAAAACCTCATTGGGTCAATCAATTGCCAAGGCGACTGGTCGTAAGTATGTGCGTGTTGCTTTAGGTGGCGTGCGTGATGAAGCGGAAATCCGTGGTCACCGCCGTACTTACATTGGCTCTATGCCAGGTAAAGTCATCCAAAAAATGGCCAAAGTGGGCGTGAAAAACCCCTTATTCTTGCTGGATGAAATCGACAAAATGAGTTCGGACATGCGTGGTGACCCAGCATCAGCACTGTTAGAGGTGCTTGATCCTGAGCAAAACGCGACCTTTAACGACCACTACCTCGAAGTCGACTACGACTTATCCGATGTGATGTTCGTGGCGACCTCTAACTCGATGAACATTCCAGGCCCGCTACTGGACCGTATGGAAGTGATCCGTCTGTCGGGTTATACCGAAGACGAGAAGCTGAATATCGCTAAGCAGCATCTCCTGACGAAACAAATCGAGCGTAACGGCTTAAAAGCCTCTGAAATTAAAGTCGATGACAGTGCGATTGTCGGTATTATTCGCTACTACACTCGCGAGGCGGGCGTACGTTCACTCGAGCGAGAATTGTCGAAGATTTGCCGGAAGGTTGTGAAGATGATCCTGCTCGACAAATCCGTCAAGTCAGTGACTGTGACAGCGGAAAACCTCAAGTCTTTCCTTGGTGTGCAGCGTTTTGACTATGGTAAAGCAGAATCAAATAACCAAATCGGTCAAGTGACAGGTCTTGCTTGGACCGAAGTGGGTGGTGATTTACTGACCATTGAAGCGACGTCTGTGCCTGGTAAAGGCAAGTTAACTTATACAGGCTCCCTTGGCGATGTGATGCAAGAGTCGATTCAAGCAGCGATGACAGTTGTTCGCGCCCGTGCTGAGCAATTAGGTATCAATGGCGACTTTTATGAGAAGCGTGATATCCACGTGCATGTGCCAGAAGGTGCGACACCCAAAGATGGCCCATCTGCGGGGGCGGCTATGTGTACTGCGCTTGTTTCAAGCCTCACAGGTAACCCTGTGCGTAGCGACGTGGCTATGACGGGGGAAATTACCTTGCGTGGTGAAGTATTACCTATCGGTGGTTTAAAAGAAAAACTGCTGGCGGCACACCGCGGCGGCATAAAATTGGTGCTTATTCCAAAAGAAAACGAGCGTGATTTGGAAGAAATTCCTGCCAATGTGATTGCTGATTTAGAAATTCGTCCCGTGCGTTGGGTCGACGAAGTGTTAAAACTGGCACTTGAAAGACCGGTTCAAGGCTTTGAAGTGGTTAAAAACTTGGCATAACGCAAGAAATTGCGCTATCACGTTAAAAAAAATGAAAAAAGGGGCTTAACAAAGCGCAGACCTGTGGTAGCCTAGGTCTGTGGAGAGCCAGCTGCTCCAAGCCCTTGGCGCAACTGGCTTTGAGCTGTATCCAGTTTTATTTCTTTGGTTTTCGAACTCAGCTTGAACTTTGAATTCAAGCTTGTTATAAAAGCCTCCGCAGACCGCTCTAGAGACGGATTTGGTTGCGGCGCAAAAAAATTACATTCAAGGGGATGACATGAACAAATCTGAACTAATCGAGAAAATCGCTTCTGGTGCTGACATTTCTAAAGCCGCTGCTGGCCGTGCACTGGATTCTTTTATCGCAGCTGTGACCGAAGGTCTGAAAGATGGCGATAAAATTTCTCTTGTTGGTTTTGGTACTTTTGAAGTGCGTGAGCGCGCTGAGCGTACTGGTCGCAACCCACAAACGGGTGAAGAAATCAAAATCGCAGCAGCAAAAATTCCAGCATTCAAAGCTGGTAAAGCTCTGAAAGACGCTGTCAATTAATTTTTGATATCGTAGCCTTTGTAAGGCGTTCGTAATGATAAGCACTGTTAAAACAGTGCTTTTTACGAATTGAAAGTAATGGATTTTGAAGGTAAATTTCTACCATTACTTGGGGTTTTAGCACTTACCTGTGGTAGCGTCTGAATAATCCCTATAAATTACAGAAAGGCGCATCTCAACGTGATGCGCCTTTTTATTTTGTTAATCGCAACGAGCGAGATATCTGATGTTAGAAAAGATCCGCGATGGTTCGCAAGGCGTGATTGCTAAAGGCATTCTCGTACTTGTGATTTTATCTTTTGCATTTGCAGGCGTAAGTAGCTATTTAGGCTCAACCTCCGAAGTCCCTGCTGCAGAAGTCAACGGTGATAAGATCACTAAAGCCGAGTTAGAACAAGCCTATCAGAGCGAACGTGCTCGTATGGAACAACAACTGGGTGAAATGTTTGCTGCGTTATCTGCTGACGAAAGATACCTAGAAAGCATTAAGCAGAGCGTACTCGAACGTTTAGTGGCTGACAAACTAGTCGATCAAGCTGCCGCTGCGATGGGGTTGCGCATTTCTGACGAGCAAATTATTGAGGCGATTAAATCCGAGCCCGCTTTCCAAACAGACGGTAAATTTGATAACGAGCGTTATCAAGCCATTTTGCGCCAGTTAGGTTATCAACCACAAACCTTCAGAAGCATGATGCGTGTAGATATGACTCGTCGTCAGCTAACGGCAGCTTTGGTTGGTACTGAATTTGTTTTACCCGGTGAAGCAAAACAGCTAGCTGAGCTTCAAGGTCAAACTCGTGACATTCGTTATTTGGTCGTTGATTCAGCGCCATTCTTAGCCAATGCATCTGTAACCGATGAGCAAGTGAAAAGTTACTATGACGCTAACCAAGGGCAATTTATGAGCCCAGAGAAGGTGAGCCTAGAGTATGTTGAATTAAATGCGGCGGATTTTGCCAAAGACAGTAAAGTGACTGAAGAAGAAGCGCAGACTTACTATGATGAGCATAAAGCCCAATACGTGTCTAACGAAAAACGTTTAGCTGCGCATATCTTAATTGCTCTTGGTAATGATGAGGCGGCCGCGAAAGCCAAAGCGGAAGATTTAGCTAAGCAACTCGATAGCGGTGCTGATTTTGCTGCGTTAGCCAAAGCGAACTCGGAAGATACCTTGAGTGCTGAGCAAGGCGGTAAATTAGACTGGTTTGAACCCGGTGTAATGGACCCAACATTCGATACTGCACTTTTTGCATTGCAAAAAGGTCAGCATTCAGGTGTAGTGAAAACTGATTTTGGTTTCCACATCATTAAACTGTTAGACATTCAGCCTGGTACCACTGTGCCATTTGCTGATGTCAAAACGAAGATTTTTGCTCAGTTGCAAGAGAAAAAAGCGGTAGATCAATTCTATAGCCTGCAAAGCAAACTGGCTGATACCAGCTACGAAGTACCTGATACCTTAGCCGAAACCGCAAAAGTGGTGGGTGTTGAGATAAAGACAACACCGCTATTTTCACGTGATGATGTGCCAGCGGCGCTGAATAAGCCCGATGTCGTTAAAGCTGCATTTTCAGACTCAGTGATGCGTCAAGGGCTAAACAGTGAAGTGATTGAGCTTGAGCCTAATCATGTAGTGGTTATTCGCATGAAAGAACATCACGATGCCGGTACTATGCCATTAGCAGAAGTGAAAGCAGGTATTGCGGAGCGTTTAAAGCAAGAACAAGCAAACGAAGCGGCCCGTGCTAAAGCTGAAGAGTTAATGGCGCAAGTGAAAGCGGGCGCTGCTGATGTGAGCTTAACCGCTAAGGCTAAATTGGGTCGTGGTGCGCAAGATGTCGATGCTGCTATTGTGGGTAAAGCCTTCCAAATGCCAACACCGAGTGCTGCGCCAGTAGTAGGTACTGTTGGTTTAGCAAACGGTTACGCTGTGGTAGCTCTGGATAAAGTCAATGCGGCAGATTCTGTTAGTGATGAATTAGTCAATGCGCTTAAACAACGCTTAAATGCACAATACAGCGAAGCGGATTACCGTGGTTTGATTGAGTCACTTAAAGCAAATGCGAAAGTGCTCTATCCTGTAGAAGGTTAAGAACAGAGGGATAACGCTCAGTTATCCCTTAATAGTGCCTTAACATGATGGTTTTGTTACTAAAAAGATAAAAAGGCCAAGTATTCACTTGGCCTTTCTATTTGTCTCTACGATGAATTGCTTAATGATGTTTGTTTAGCAAGCAGCAGAGATAATCATTATGGATTTAATCATCAACGCCAATCATTACACTGCTGGCTTTTATCAGCGCGTAGGCAGAATCTCCCACCTTTAAGTTTAAACGCTCACAGGAAGCTTTTGTGACGACAGAGGTTAATACCACGCCTGGTGCTAACTCGATGGTGACTTCATTGTTTACTGAGCCAATTTCAATCGCGGTAATTTTGCCACTTAGCGTGTTACGTGCACTGATCTTCATTTTTTATCCTTATTTAGTGTTTAAATACTCATGCTAGTCTAGCGTATTGTCAGCCATTTTCGGCAAATAAAAACGCCACCCGAGGGTGGCGTTTTACATAAGTGATTAAACTGTTTGATTAAAGCTCAATCACATCGAACTCAACGTAGGGGTTTACGTCAGCGTCATAGTCGATGCCTTCGATACCAAAGCCGAATAACTTGATAAATTCGGCTTTATATTCTTGATAATCGGTCAGTTCTGACAGATTCTCTGTCGTTACCTGTGGCCACAGATCACGGCAATGCTGCTGGATATCTTCACGCAATTCCCAATCGTCTAGACGTAGACGGTTATCGCTGTCAGTTTCAGGTTTTGCACCATCGGCACGGAAAAGACGCTCGCTGAACATGCGATAGATTTGTTCCATACAGCCTTCATGCAGGCCTTCTTGGCGCATTTTCTTAAACACCATCGCAATATATAGTGGCATCACTGGTATCGCAGAACTGGCTTGAGTGACAACGCTCTTAAGCACGGCAACGTTGGCGCTACCGCCTGTCACTGAAAGCTTGTCGTTTAAGGCTTTTGCAGCACGGTCTAAGTCCATTTTGGCTTTACCTAGTGCGCCATGCCAGTAAATTGGCCAAGTTAGTTCAGTACCAATGTAGCTATAAGCAACGGTTTTACAGTTGTCGCTCAATACGCCAGCTTCAGCGAGCGCGTTAATCCACAATTCCCAATCTTGGCCGCCCATTACAGTAACAGTATCGGCAATTTCTTGTTCTGTAGCAGGTTCTACTATGGCTTCAATAATGCAGTCTTTATTGGTGTCTACCGCTGTTGCAGTGTAAGTCTCACCAATTGGTTTGAGCGCTGAGCGCACCACCTCGCCAGAATCTGGCAGTTTACGTACTGGCGATGCTAATGAATACACCACCATATCCACTTGACCTAAGTCTTGTTTGATTAGCTCAATGACTTTTTGCTTGGCTTCATGGCTAAAGGCATCGCAGTTAATGCTTTTAGAATATAAGCCTTCAGCTTTAGCAAACTTATCAAAGGCGGCAGAGTTGTACCAACCTGCAGTACCAGGTTTAGCTTCGGTACCTGGTTTTTCGAAGAACACGCCAATTGTGGCTGCCTCGCTACCAAAAGCGGCGGCAATACGAGAAGACAGGCCGTAACCACTGGATGAACCAACAACAAGCACTTTTTTCGGGCCGTTGGCGATTTTGCCTTTGGCTTTGGTCAAGGCAATTTGTTCTTGGACGTTAGCTTCACAACCAACGGGATGAGTGGTGGTACAAATGAATCCACGAATTTTGGGTTTGATAATCATGTTTAAGCTTCTTCTATCAAAATGACCAATAGGATAAATACTTCGGCAACTAAATGGCATCTATTTTTAGCCAATTTACCTGAATATTTAAGTGGTTGGAGCAGTTTAACGTTTGTGAACAAACAGGCTCTGCTCCTGAACAAGCCTTTGGGTATATTCATGCTGAGGCGAATTAAATATCTGTTCTGTAGGGGCTTTTTCAACCATTACCCCTTTGTGTAATACCATAATTTTATCGCTAACATGGCGAATAATATTAAGGTTATGGGACACGAAAATGTATGACAAACCTAGGTCTTTTTGCAATTTCAGCAACAAATTGAGGATTTGCGAGCGGACAGAGAGATCCAAAGCGGTCAGGGCTTCATCGGCGATAATGATTTTTGGGTTGAGCATGAGTGCTCGCGCTACGGCGACCCGTTGTTTTTGACCTTCAGAAATCATATGCGGATAAAAGTCAGAATGCTCGGGTAATAAACCAACTTTTCTTAGTGTGTCAATTACTTGAGTGTTACGCTCTTTCGCGGATAGCTGAGTATTGAAGCGTAAAGGTTCATCGAGCAATTGGCCAATAGTCAGTCTTGGGTTGAGCGACGTATTAGGGTCTTGGAAAATCATCCGAATGAGGCGGCAGCGTTGTTTGATATTGCGGCTATCTAAAGCTTCGCCTTCGAAATAAATTTCACCGCCGCTGCGAGGTTCAGCGCCCACTAAAATGCGTGCTAAGGTACTTTTACCTGAGCCCGCTTCACCCACGATAGCCAAGGTCTCACCGCGATTCAGCTCGAACGAGACCGGTGCGAGGGCATCGTTATATTGGCGGGTAAAACCCTTATAACCGGTGTCATATCTTTTAAAGAGATCGTTAACTTTAAGCAGTGGGGTCGTCATTTGTCGTTTCACCGTGGTAAGGGAAATGGCAGGCAAAGTAGCGGTCTCTCGAATGACTTAAACTTGGCTGATTAACACATTTCTTTTGCGCTTCTGGGCATCTTGGCCCCAAGCGACAACCAATTGGCAGATGTTGCAAAGCGGGTGCAGATCCTGGCAGCGTAGGCATAATCGCTTTGTGCGCCTCTATCCCCGAGTAATCAGGCATATTATCTAATAACGCCTTAGTGTAGGGATGATAGGGCTGATTAATCAGTTCATCCGTTGGGCCGGACTCCATCACTTGGCCGCAATAGAGCACGGATAAGTGATCGCACCACTGGGCTAGGGTTTCAAGCTCGTGACTAATGATTAAAATCGACACGTTTTGCAATTGGTTGAGCTGCGACAATAGGCGGAAAATTTGTGCTTGAGTGCTGAGTTCCATCGAGTTTGTCGGCTCGTCAGCAATCAATAATCTTGGCTGGTTAGCAATCGCCATGGCGATCATCACTTTTTGACATTCGCCCTCTGACAACTCCCAAGCGTAGCTGGACATGACTTTTTGCGGATTTTTAATGCCGACTTTGTGAAGCCACTTTTGCGCCGTGAGCTTGGCATGTTTATGCTTTTGCCAAAAAAAGGCCTTAGGATTTTTCGGCATCGCTTGCATAAGCTGACTGCCTACAGTTTGCGAAGGATCAAGGCTGCCTGAAGGGTCTTGGAAGATCATCGCCATATCCGAACCCATCAGATTACGGCGCTCCTTTGAACTCATGGCCATCAGATTATTACCATCCCACATCATGCGGTCGGCTGTAATGGTCCAGTTGGGGCCTGGGATCCCAAGAATTGCTCTGGCAAGCAGGCTGCGTCCTGAGCCTGATTCCCCCACTAAACCGTGGATTTCACCGGCATTGAGGGTCAAGCTCACTTTCTCAAGGGCCCGCACTTTGCCGTGGGGCGTGTCGAGTTCAATGGTCAGGTTTCTAACGTCGAGTAATGGCATAGGTTAGTTTCTGATGGGCGCAAGCGCCGATCTTAAGCCATCGCCAACCAAGTTAATGGCAAGCACACTAAAGAGAATCGCAAGCCCTGGAATCGTCACAGTCCAAGGTGCGGTGAGTAAATTATCCATGCCTTGCGCCACCATCGCCCCCCATTCTGGGCTTGGGGCTTGAGCGCCAAGGCTTAAAAAGCCAAGTGCGGCAATATCTAAAATGGCAGCAGAGATGGCTAAGGTGGTTTGAATAATCACTACCTCCCATACGTTTGGCATAATCACATACCAAAAAATCTGTAGCGAATTGGCACCATCCAAACGGGCCGCGGTAACATACTCTTTTTGTAATTCTTCATGAACCGATTGATGAATTGAGCGCACAAACTGTGGCGTTAAGGCGATTCCTACCGCCCAAAACACGTTTTCAAGCCCAGGGCCCATGACTGCAACCACTAAAATCGCCATCAGCAGTGAAGGGATGGAGAGCAGCGCATCGAGTAAATGGCCCAAAATACTGGATTTTAATCCACGCATCATTCCTGAAAGTGACCCGATGATAAATCCGGTAAATAAAGCTGTACCGACAATCATTAATGCCATACCAAAAGTCAAATGCGCGCCATGTAGCAGGCGGCTAAAAATATCGCGGCCAAGATCATCTGTGCCTAAAAAGTGCGATACAGTGCCGGAGGGATCCCAAGAGGGCGGTAATAATAGGGCGCGTGGATCTTGCGCCTCTGGCGCAAAGGGGGCAATGAGAGGACCAAAGAGGGTGAGCAGCAGCAAAAAAGCAATGGTCCATAGCCCTGCTAAGGCAAAAGGGTTTGCCGAAAAATTTTGCCAGACCCGCATCATAGGGGAGGCAATTTGATCTTCCTGATAAATTTTAACTAGAGGCATAAAGATCTTTTCTGCTTAATGGATTGAAGACTGTGTGCAGCACCTCAATCAAGATACTTAAAAAGATGATCAGCAAGGCAACAGCCAAGATCCCGCCTTGAATAACAGTATAATCCCGCTGATAAATCCCCGATACTAACCAAGAACCTACACCTGGCCATGAAAATATTACTTCCACAACAATAGCATAGCTAGCAAACGAGCCAAGCATTAAACCCAAGTGCTTTAATACAGGGATAAGCGCGTTTGGTAAGGCATGGCGTAAAATAATGGTATTAGTATGCATACCTCTGGCTTCCGCTGCGCGGATAAAGGTTTGATTCATCACATTCATCATCGCAGAGCGCGTGCTGCGTACTACTACGGTAAAAGGCAGCACTGCGAGCGTAGTCGCGGGCAGAATGATGTGCAATAAGGCATCTTTAAAAGCCGGTATACGGTATTGCGAATCGGAAAGTAGGATGTCGACCAGCATAAAACCAGTGACAGGCTTTATTTCATATAAAAGATTGAGTTGCCCCGAAATTGGCAGCCAACCGAGATCGACACCAAACCATAGCGATAAATACAAACCTAACCAAAATACCGGAACAGAGTAGCCCGTAAGGGTTATGGCCATAATGGTATTTTGGGTAAGTTTATGCTGGCTTTGTGAAGCCAAAACACCTAAAGGAACACCTAAGCCAATGGCAATCACTGCGGCCATGAAGGCGAGTTCAAAGGAGGCAGGGAGAACGGTACTCAACTCCACTGCAACGCTTTGATGGGACGTGACAGATACGCCCAAATTTCCGCCGAGTCTTTGCTGTAAATAAGCAATAAACTGCATCGGTTTGTTGCTATCTAATTTATAGTCTTGCTCAATTTGGAGTAACTGACTCGCCGAAGGTGAATGTATGCCAGTCAGGGCAAAAGTACGCTCAACTGGAAACAGGCCTGTTGCATAAAATAGCACACCAATCATGATGAGTGATGTTGCTAGGAATAAATTCAGGCGCCGTAACAGGTATCTTAACATCAGTTAGTCTCCTGCGAGGTTTGGCTTGTTTTTACAAAAGAAATGCCGCCAAAAGGTGTGAGTTGCATATCATGTACATTATTACGGGTTAAAGCGACCCGTTTTGCATGGGCTAAACTTAGCATGGGCACTTGATCAGCTAAAAAGGCTTCGGCTTCTTGATAAATTTGTTTGCGATCAGCTTGAGTTGAGACTTCTCTGGCTCTATCTAAAATGGCGTCAAATTGTTTATTACACCAGCGGGAGCGATTGTTGTTCGATTCCATCGATGAGCAGCTAAGTAGTGGTGTGAAAAAGTTGTCTGGATCGCTGTTATCGGCATTCCAGCCAATCAGTACTGAGTCATATTCATCTCGGCTTAACCTTTGGGTAAAGACACTCCAGTCGTAACTGATGATATTGACTTTTACGCCGATATTGGCCAAATCAGATTGAATTAACTCTGCTGTTTTCAGTGCGTTAGGATTATAAGCTCTCGCAACAGGCATTGCCCAAATATCGATGCTCAGATTACTGATGCCAGCTTCTTTTAGCAGATCTCTGGCTTTTTGAGGATTGTAATCCAACAGCTTTTTATTGCTGTCGTAGGCCCATGAGGCTGGCGGGAGCACGCCAATCGCCTCGATCGCTGTATTTTGATAAACAGCACGTAAGATATTTTGTTTATCCACCGCATGGGCGAGGGCGCGGCGCACTCGAACATCATCTAATGGTGGTTTTTGAGTATTAAAGGCCCAAAATGCCACATTAAGCCCAGGTTGTGATTCGATTTTGAGCTGCTCATGTTGTTTGATAACCGGCAGTTCTCCCGCTTTGGGCAGGGCTGAAACACTACAATCACCCGCGATCAATTTGGCCAGTCTCACGGTACTTTTGGGCGTGATATCATAGACCAGCATCTCCACATTGGCGGGTTCTCCCCAAAAGTCAGGATTACGGCGATAGCGAATATATTCGTTTTTAGCGTAATGCACTAAAGTAAAAGGCCCAGTACCGATGGCGAAGTGGTCAATATTTTCAGGGTGCCCAAGCGCAAGTTGTTGCTCGGCATATTCACTGGAAAGGATTACTGCAAAATCAGTGGCCAGATTCGATAAAAATGACGCATCTTTTCGAGCTAAACGAAACACCACTTCATGGTCATTGATTTTTTCGACACTTTTAACTTGTTCTGAAAAACCAATGCTTTGGAAAAAAGGATAACCAGTGCGCGACACACCATGATAAGGATGATGCTCGTCGATAATTCGATTGAAGGAAAACAGCACGTCATCGGCGTTAAAAGAGCGACTTGGCGTAAAACGGGTCGAGTGCTGAAACTTAACATTCTCCCTGAGTGTAAAACGATAGCTAAGACCATCATCACTTTCAGCCCAGCTAGTCGCCAGCGCGGGCACGAGTTGACCAGAGATAGCATCATAGTCCACTAAGCGGCTATAAATTTGGTGTGATGTTGCATCGATAGTGGTGCCAGAGGTCACCAACTGCGGATTAAAAGACTCGGGATTCCCTTCGGAACAATAAACCAAACCAGAAGGGAGTTGTTGGGGGCCACATGCAACCAACAACCCACTCATGCAGAAAACGGCAGTTGTTAGGCAAAGGCGTCTTATTAACACACTCATTTAAAAATCATTATTTTATCGACTATGAACCGCTATTTTAGCAGTGCATCTCGCCGATGGGCAATCTGCTTATGCTTTATCGAGCAAATTGTACTTTTTAAGAATGCCGCGCAGCTGATGGTAGCTTAAGCCAAGGATTTCAGCGGTCTTCTTTTGATTGTACTGACTTGCCGATAAGGCTTGCTGAATAAGCTCCATCTCATAACGCTCGGTTTGCTCTTTAAAGTCTAAGGGAAAATTAAAGTTGATTGTTATCGATTCCGAGGTTTTGGTAACCTCTGTATCGGTTATTGTGGTAACGATAGGCGGACTCGCTAAAGGTACATGAGGTGGTGGTGTGATTTGTCGCTCTCGAGTACGAATTCGTGTTGTCGGTCTGTACGGTGAGGCGAAGGGGTCGAGAATAATATGCTCAATGGGCCTATTCTCACCATAATTACGGTAAACACTACGCTCGACCACGTTTTTAAGTTCACGAATATTTCCTGGCCAGTCATGGCTCATCAGTTGATCAATCGCGCTGGCACTGAAGCCACTGAAGAGTTCCAGCTTAAGTTGCCGCGCCATGCCCACGGCAAAGTACTCCGCTAATGTCATGATATCTTCTGGGCGACAACGCAGTGGTGGCAGGGTGATAACATCAAAAGCCAGACGATCGAGTAAGTCGGCCCTAAACTCGCCTGCTTCGGCTAATGAAGGCAGATCTTCGTTGGCCGCACATATTAGCCGTACATCGGTTTGAATGGTTTTACTGCCGCCGACCCGTTCAAATTCACCGTATTCGATGACACGCAGCAGTTTTTCTTGAATTAACCCTGAGGTATTGGCTAACTCGTCAAGAAATAGCGTTCCACCATCGGCCCGTTCAAAACGGCCTTCGTGTTTGCCTTTGGCGCCAGTAAAGGCCCCAGATTCGTGGCCAAACAATTCACTTTCAAGCAGGTTTTCGCTCAAAGATGAACAATTTAGCTTAATAAAACCTTGATCCCAGCGTTTAGACAGATAATGTAAGCGTTCGGCAATCAGCTCCTTACCCGTACCGCGTTCACCAATAATCAGTACAGGTTTAGAAAGCGGCGCTATCTGCGAAACATGTTCTAACACTTCGAGTAGGGCGTTCGATTGGCCGATCAGGTTGTTTTGCTGAAATTTATTATCCACGATATTTTTTAGTCTTTAACGCTAAATTTTGGTGAAAATCATAATAAGTGGCTTGAGCTGTAAAATAAAGTAAAAGTTAATTAAATGTTTATCTATTTGAATTTAAATAATAAATAAAAGTTGGCACAGTTAGTGTATTACCCTGAGCGAGACCAACATTAATTTGAGGATAGCATTATGGGTATTTTCTCTCGTTTCGCCGATATCATTAACTCTAATATCAGCGCATTACTCGACAAAGCCGAAGACCCTGAAAAAATGGTTCGCCTGATCATCCAAGAAATGGAAGATACACTGGTAGAAGTGCGTTCAACCTCAGCAAAAGTATTGGCTGAAAAGAAAGAATTGCATCGCCGTATCAGCCGAGTTGAGGAGCAAGTTCAGGATTGGCAGGATAAAGCGGAACTGGCTCTTTCAAAAGACCGCGAAGATTTAGCCAAAGCGGCTTTAGTTGAAAAACAAAAAGCGGCTGGTTTGGTGGATACCTTAAACCAAGAATTGGCGGTGCTGGATGAGCATATCGCTCGTTTAAAAGACGAAGTGAGCCTGCTGCAGGAAAAACTGTTAGATGCAAAAGCGCGTCAAAAGACCATTATTTTGCGCACTCAAACAGCGTCATCACGTTTAGAAGTGAAAAAGCAGTTAGATTCAAGCAAAATTGATAACGCCATGCTTAAGTTTGAGCAATATGAGCGCCGTGTTGAAGGATTAGAAGCCCAGGTTGAATCCTACGATCTTGGCAGCAAAAAAACCTTAGCTGATGAGTTTGCGGCATTAGAAGCTGAAGATTCAGTCAATGCGGAGCTGGAGGCGCTCAAGGCAAAAGTCAAAGGCAAAGCTCCCACAAAGGCAGAAGAATAACATTTTAGAGGTGAGTTATGGATATGGACATACTAATGGCTCCGATTATCATCTTCATGGTAGTGGTCGCGCCAATATGGTTAGTTCTTCATTATCGCAGTAAGCGACAAGTGAGCCAGGGACTCACTGAGGAAGAGTTTTCGCAGCTTAATGAGTTGATCACCAAAGCCGATAAAATGGCTGCACGTATTGAAACCTTAGAGGCGATTCTTGATTCAGAATCGCCTGAATGGAGGGGGAAACATGAGAGGATCTAATGGTCGAACTTTGTACCGTATTCCCCAGTCAGGTAAAATCGCTGGTGTGTGTGCAGGGATAGCTGAATACTTTGCAATTGAAACTTGGTTAGTACGAGTGCTTGCGGTTTCTATCTTCCTATTGGGTGGTTCGGGTGTCGTCTTTATTATCTATGTGGCGTTATGGGTGATACTCGATATTAAACCCCAAAATAGCTCTGTTAGGGATGACATTGAAGTGAAGAAGAAGCCTTGGCAGTCGGGGGAGCCTGCTAAACAAGCACTGAGCGATGTGAGTCGTCAATTTAGAAGCTTAGAGGTGAGATTGCAAAACCTTGAACGGCATGTGACGTCTGACAATTTTGATTTAAAAAGACAAATCAATAGCTTGTAATCCCTCTAAAGGGCGGCCATGTCCGCCCTTGTTGTTTTATCTTTCGTTGATTCCAGTGTCATCTCTCGTTGATTCCAGTATATAGTTATCTCATTCAACATTTAGGGAAATCCTTATGGGAATGCTTGATGTATCGCTCCATAAAATCACACAAAAGAGTCAATCTTTGCTCCACAGAACGGCCGATAGGCATTTGCGCCTTGCGGTAACAGGGTTATCGGGGGCGGGCAAAACGGCTTTTATTACAGGGTTAGTCAATCAATTACTCAATAGCGGCGCTGCATCATCTGCATCGCATTCTCGCCAACATGGTTTGCCTCTTTGGCAGGTGAGCCGTGAACAACGTTTGCTTGGGGTTAAGCGAGCGATGCAGCCGGATCTTGAAATCGCGAGTTTTGATTATCAGGGCGCTATGTTAGCGCTGACTTCAAATCCTCCTACTTGGCCTGAATCGACTCGCACTATTTCTGAATTGCGTTTAGCCATTAAATATCGGCCAGAAAAGGGATTTCTCGCCAAGTTTGCCGATACCGCAACGCTGTATTTAGATATTGTGGATTACCCCGGTGAGTGGCTTTTAGATTTACCTATGCTGCGCCAAAGCTATGTTGAGTGGTGTACTGCTCAGCAGCAGCGGATTGCGGTTTTGAAGAGTTCACCTTTATACACAGGGTTTGAAACGTCGTTAAGTGCACTCAATTTAACGGCGATGGCCGATGAATCGGAACTGAAACGGCTTGCCGATCAATATCAGCAGTTATTGCATGATTTAGTACACGTGCAGGGCTATTACCAAGCGCAGCCTGGGCGGATGTTATTACCAGGAGAGTGGCAAGGTGCGCCGCTGCTGGCGTTTTTCCCGCTGTTATCTGTGACTGATGCTCAGTGGAGCAACCTTAAACAAAGTGATAAGCATAGTGCTTTCCATGTGCTGGAAAAGCGCTATCAAGAGTATGTCGCTAAGGTTGTTAAACCTTTTTATAAACAACATTTCGCAGGGTTTGATCGTCAGGTGGTGCTCGTTGATTGCTTTAGTGCGTTAAATCGTGGCAAGTCACAATTCGAAGATATGGGCGCAGCACTAAATGCCATTATGGAGAGTTTTCAATACGGACAATCCAGTTATTTACGCCGGCTTTTTGCGCCGCGGGTTGACCGTTTGCTGTTTGCCGCCAGTAAGGTTGACCATGTCACGCGGGATCAACAAAGTCATGTGCTATCTTTGCTCACCGATATGCTCAAGCACAGTCAGCACTTTGCTGGTTTTGATGGTTGTAAAGTTGAGACTATGGCCATTAGTGCGATTAAGGCCACGCGCCACGGCATGGTGACTACTCAAGATGGGGATGTGGAAGTCGTGCAGGGCACCGGATTGAATGGCCAAGCCCTGACCTTGTTTCCTGGTGAAGTGCCTACTCGCTTACCCGAGTCTACTTTCTGGCGTGAGCAAGGCTTTAACTTTATTGGTTTTGCACCGCCGGACAACCGCAATCTCGATCCTTCTTCGGTGCATTTTGACCATATCCGTCTTGATCACCTTCTGCAGTATCTTGTGGGGGATAAGCTTGAATGAGAAAAGACCCGTTACCACATTCAACTGAGTCACAAATAAATGAGTCGGAGCAGTCTGTTACTTCGATTACAACTCAAACGCTTAAAAAACAGCAAGTATTTGATGCTGAACAGGTCAAGCTTCAGTCTGCAACGGATGAGTTAAAAAGTGCGCAAATGTTTGCGCCACAAACCCCGATAAAAGCGATTGATAACGTTGTTGAAGAGACGTTAGCGGCCCAGCCGCAGGTTTTAGATGTGGCATCCATACGCCCTAAATTACATCAATCCCGCCGTAGGTCTCGGTTGGCGCGCTTATCACTAATGGCATTACTGTTACTCACGCTAGTGCAGACAGGTCTTGGTTTGCGGGATGCTTGGCTTGAAAGTCCGTGGCTATTTAGTTTTTATGGCGCCGTGCTTGGGATTGTGGGCAGCTGGGCCATAGTGGGTGTTATTGGCGAATATCGAAAACTCAAACGGCTTAAACAAGTTGCTGATACGCAAGAGACAGGAGCAAGGCTAGCCCTGAGTATGCAAATGGGTGAGGCCGATGGTTTTATCGATAATATCGTACGACATTATCCCGATAGCCAAGGATTACAACGGCTGCGCCACTCGTTAAAAGATGAACATAACGATGCCGAAAAAGTGCTGTTATTTGAGGACTTAGTCCTAACGGAGCGGGACGAACTCGCGAAAAAAATCGTGCGTCGATATGCGGCCGAGTCTGCAGTGTTATTGGCGGCTAGCCCGCTTGCTGCATTGGATATGGCGATCATTCTTTGGCGTAATCAGCGAATGCTACGTGATGTCGCCGCTTGTTATGGTATCGAATTGGGTTACTGGAGCCGGATTAAACTCATTCGCAGCATAGTGATCAACATTATTTATGCCGGCACCAGTGAGTTAGTCACGGACTTAGGCACTCAACTGCTGTCGGTTGAGATGACAGGTAAATTATCCGCGCGGCTTGCCCAAGGATTAGGGGGCGGTTTGTTAACCGCTCGCCTAGGATATCAGGCCATGGCACTATGCCGTCCCATCCGTTTCAAGGATGAACAGCGGCCTAAATTGACTAAAGTCCATCAAGAGTTATTGCTGGAACTTAAACAATTTGCGGGGAATTTATTGACCAAAGATGGGCGTGATGCGCTTAAGAGCCAATTAGAGGCTGCTGAGCTAAAAACCAGCTCAACGGCAAAAGACAAATAACATAGCCGAATGCACAAAACCGCGAGTGCACTTTAGGCTAAATGCTAATGCGTTAATGACTCTGTCATTAGCGCATTTTTTATCGCCGATGTTCTGCCCTAAACGCTGAATGTAACAACTTAGTTACAGTGGTTCTGTTGCTATTTTCACCGTTGCACTGGTTTCAACTGTTCAGCAGGGTATGTTAGTGCTTATTCGATAGGGCTAATGTTTTATTAACTTATCTATATGGACTAAAAACACAAGCAAATCATCATTCCTCGAACAATCAATCAAGAATCGAATGATGTAATGGCATAACAAGGAGCAAGCAATGCAAGATGAATCAAGCAAAATGTGGAAAGCGGCGACCCAAGCCATTCATGTCGGACATGAGCGAGAGGCCTTCGGTTCGTTAGTCACACCACTTTATCAAACTGCAACTTTTGTGTTTGACTCGGCGCAGCAGGGGGGCGAACGTTTTGCAGGCAACGAGCCAGGCTATATCTATACCCGCCTTGGTAATCCGACCGTTGCAGAGCTTGAGCGGAAAATGGCGATATTAGAAGGGGCTGAAGCTGCAGCAGCAACGGCATCGGGGATGGGGGCGGTGTCTGCGGCGCTACTTGCAAACTTACAGATAGGTGATCATCTTGTGGCATCTAATGCGGTATATGGGTGTACTTTTGCGCTAATGACCAACCAATTTGCCCGTTTCGGTATTGATGTGACTTTAGTTGACTTTAGTGAGGTAGAGTTGATTGAGCGGGCTATTAAACCCAATACCAAGGTGATTTTTTGTGAAACGCCAGTGAATCCTCATTTGCAGGTATTTGATCTGAGCGCCATTGCAGCTATTGCCAAACGACATAGTCTGACAAGTATTGTCGATAATACGTTTATGACGCCGCTGCTGCAGCAACCGATAGCGCTGGGCATTGATGTTGTGGTGCACAGTGCGACTAAGTACTTAAATGGGCATGGTGATGTGATTGCGGGCATTGTTTGTGGTAGTGAAGCACAATTACACCGAGTCAAATATGAAATTCTTAAAGATATTGGTGCGGTGATGTCTCCCCACGATGCTTGGCTTATCCTACGAGGCCTTAAAACCTTAGATGTCCGCTTGCAACGCCATTGTGACAATGCGCAGCGAGTTGCTGAGTTTTTAGAGCAACACCCCGCAGTGACTCGAGTTTACTATCCAGGGCTTAAATCCCATTCGGGTCATCGATTTATCGGCCAACAGATGCGGCGTGCAGGAGGGGTGATCGCCTTTGAATTAGCCGCTGATTTTACTCAGGCGATGGCGTTTGTTGGTAACCTTAAATTATTTTCGATTGCGGTCAGTCTGGGCGATGCGGAATCTCTTATTCAACATCCGGCTTCAATGACCCACTCTCCTTACTCGCCAGAAGCGCGTGCCGCTGCGTGCATTGGGGATAATCTGCTGAGAATTTCTGTCGGTTTAGAGGATTGCGACGATATCATCGCTGATTTGAGCCAGGCATTAGCTGCGTTAGTGTAATTTTTAAAAAACCATTTTTTAGGAAAGGATGCCTTCACAGTGTTTTTTCGTGGTATGGCATCCCTAAAATAACGGTTCTGAAGATCCCAATTTTAGCCATAGGTAATATTTGTACTTTGGCATTTGGAAATTTGTAAAAGCTTCGTCTATGTTTGATTGGTGGCCACGGAAGTTGGACGAAAGGCCGAATTTCAAGGAGAGAGGAGCTATTATGAAAGTAAAATCTAGTTTACCTGCGATGGTATGTGCTATTGCATTTTCCGCACTGTTAACCATGCCTGCGATAGCGGCAGATGCGGTAAAAGAAGTATCTAAGTTGCAAAGCCAAGCGAAAACTGAAGCCAAAACTATGGTAAGTGATGCTAAGCAAGCATTACCTGATGCAGCGCAAGTCAATATCAACACCGCTTCAGCTGAACAGTTACAACTGCTAAAGGGTATTGGTGTCGCAAAGGCGCAGGCCATCATCGATTATCGTACCCAAAATGGACAATTTAAGGCTATTGATGAGTTAGCCAATGTTTCAGGTATCGGCGCTAAATTGATTGAGCAAAATCGACATATGATTAAGTTGTAACTCGATTGCATCATCTCGAGTTGTTTGAGCTTGAGTGTTGTTTAGCGAAGAGAAAGCCTGCATTTGCAGGCTTTTATCATTTTAATACTTGCGTTTGCCTATAGATTGTCCAGTTAAACTGGATATTTACCAAACGGGTGGATTAACACTTGATCCCATAGAAGGCATGGGGGATAATCCGCGTCGTTCAGTCATCATCTTGATGCACTCGAAGTTATGGTGACCCTAGGGTCCCCCCGCAATGATAACTTGTGAACTCGGCCAGGCCCGGAAGGGAGCAACCGCAGCAAGCGACTCGTGTGCCGGGGTGTCGGCTCTAGGGGAACCTCCAAATATCCTGTCTTGTTACAATCACTATTCGTTTTCACTTTTATATCGGTGTGTAACCATATTCTTTGATAATTTCACCAATGAATTTAATCGGTTGACGATTATTTATTCCAATTCATGTATTTTAAAATCGATTTACCCTTCGCTTTCTTCCTGTATTCTTTTTTGTAAATTCTGTTTTAGAAAGACGCGCGATTTTTCGAGTGCTGCTTGGATTTCCCGCTTAAGTTCTTGCAATTCATCGTAATCTTCAAAAAAGTAGGTGTCGACTAAGTGGCGAATATAACGTACGGGCAGTTGATTGAGCGTGACACAGCAGAGATCGGCTAAATAATCCTCCGGCAGTTCATCGATGAGGCCTTCATCGGATAACATTTCCATTAAGAGAACTTCGTAATAGTTACGGATTTCGAGTTGCATCGTTGTGCTCCATGGTGGTTTTTATTGAGTGTGCAACCACAAATGGTTTGCTGCAATAAAAAGTTGGCTATGTCTCTGGCTTAATTGTAGTGCGTCTCTGCTATAGCCGCCGCCAATTACCGCGGCGACAGGGATATTTGCCGCTTTGGCTATGGATAGTACGGTGATATCGCGCTGATACAGCCCTTGCTGGCTGATCTTGAGATGACCTAAGTCATCATCCTGATGGATATCAACGCCAGCGTCATAGAGGATTAAATCCGGTTGATGTAGACGGATTAGCAACTCGAGTGTCTGCTCAACGGTGTCTAAATAGGCGCTATCATTCGTGCCTTTGACAAGTTCAATATCGTAGTGTGAATGTTGTTTACGGCTAGGGAAGTTGTCTTTGCAGTGAATAGAACAACTGATAATCCCTTGATGTAGTTGGCTAAGAGTGGCAGTGCCATCGCCTTGATGAACGTCACAATCAAAAATCAAAATCTTATGCAGTTGCTGCTCCGCTATAAGTTTTCGCGCCGCAATAATTAAGTCATTGAAAATACAGTAGCCACTGCCGAACTCATAGTGCGCATGGTGATAACCCCCGGTTAAGTGCAGTGCTATACCTGTTTGCAATGCTAAGGCTGTTGTCAAACTGGTGCCCGCAACGGAATGCAAAGTGCGTTCAACCAATGCTTCACTCCAGGGAAATCCAATGCGCCTGAGTGCAGAAGTCGCTAAGGTGCCATCAATAAACTGCTCAACGTAATCCCGATGGTGCACTTGCATTATCTCCTCGGCTGTCATTGGCGTAGGAGTGTGAAATTGTGTAGGCGTGGCAAGTTGGTTATCGAGGAGAAACTGATAAAGATGTGCGTATTTGGTGGTGGGGAAGCGATGGTGGGCGGGTAACGCCAGCTTAGAGTAGCTGGCGTGATAAACCAATGGGATCATGTAAATTAGAGCTGTGAAATTGCCCAGCTCATAAACTCTTTACGAGTTTTCTCGTCAGCTTGTAACCACCAGTACTGTAACATCTGTTGTGGGTTTGCACCGGTTGCTTTTGAGGCGTCGGTTGGTGCTGTTATTGATGTTGCACTTACTGCGACTTGCGCTGATGTAGGTGCTGGTGTCGCTGCGACGGCCGCTGCGCCTGCAACACCTGTTGCTGTGGCAGCAGTACCAGAAACATCCACCGCTTGGTTACCACTGAATAGACGAGATACGAAGCTCTCTTCTTCAATGTTTGTATTGGTGACCTGATAGTTCACTTGAGCTTTGTCAGCACGGGTTAGCACTACTTGGGGATTTTGGGCAAACACTTTAGGCTTTTTAACGACTTTGCCTTCAGCGGCTTGTAAATAATATTGATGATCGCCATCGACCTCTAGGGTCACAATAAAGGGAGATGACTTAACAAAAGTTTGGCTGTCACTGAAATCATCTTCCACCATTTCGTGGTAGCGAATAGCGATTTTGTGGGTGCCGGGTGCCAATTCTAAACTGCTTTTATGGTTGAATACGCTGGACTCGACTTTTTTGCCGTCGAGGGCAAGGTATTCGAATGACATAGGGATATTCAGATCTGCGGCAAAGACTGAGGCAGAGCCGAGTAGCACTAGCAGGCTGCTGATTGGCAAAAGTGATTTCATTGTTGCTCCTTAACGATTATGGCTCTGATACGGACGTTCGAATGCTTGAATGCGATCTTCGATATAACTGATAGCTTGCCTGCATTTACCTAAACGACGATGCATCAAAAGGATGTCATTTTGCAAACTGATTTTGTCAGCACTATGACAGTTTTCAAGTTTTGATTCCATTTCTGCAATTTTTTGTTCGAATTTCTTCGCCCAATTCAGATGCTTATTCAGCTCTGCATAGATTTCGTGGCTATTTTGTAACACATTGCTAGCGATCCAAGCAAACCCACTCGCTTGGTGAGACTGGTTTTGCTGCTGAGCAAAACGCGCGCGTTTACTTGCTCGTTGTTGATTTTTGGACTTTACGTCAATCGATGTTGTCAGTAAGGCGCGTTTAACCGCGGTAAATCTGTCTTGGATACGCTCACAGCTCATGGCGATGGTTTGCGGCGCGAGTTTTAGTGCTATTTGCTTCTCTAACTGAACGATACTACTGCGAATTTGCTCAATGCATGGCATAAGTTGAGCGCCATGCTGAATGAACAGTGACTGATTAAAGCGCTCAATATCTTGCAGAAGTTTGCGTTGGCTTGGCACAAGGTGACTGTCGTGTTGCAGTACTTCTTGCTCTAATGTTGTTAGCTGATTTTTCAACGTACTGATTAGCTGCGATGTGTTCAAAACCATGCGCTCCAAGCCAGATTAGCGGCAATTGACAGGACGATTAATATAAATAAAGGCCGTATAAATGGCATGCCAAATTTTATTGCACAGCGGGCGCCAACAAAGGAACCTAGCATCATTGATAGACCCATCCACAGGCCTATCTGCCAGTGTACTTGTCCTAGAAAGCCAAAAATCGCCAGTGCGGTCAGGTTACTGGTAAAGGTCATGGCTCTAGCGAGCGCACAGCTATGTAACAATGGCAGTTTGTAGAGTGTTCCTGAACTGACCGTCCAAAACGCGCCAATGCCTGGGCCAGCAAAACCATCGTATGCGCCCAGTATCAAACCTTGCAGGGTCTGTTTCAACTTGGGCTGGGTTTGTGTTGGTGCTTGGCAATTAGTATCTGAGATGGCATTGGGGCTGAGTAAACTGTATATCGCGATGCCGATAATCAACAGTGGTAAGGCTTTTTCAAGCCATTGAGCATTTAACAAATAAACCAATATGCTACCTAAGACTGCACCAATAAAAGTGGCGATAAAAGCTATATACCAAAAGGCGGGTTTGAGTAAGTGTTGACGATAAAAGGTCCACGCAGCCATTGAGGAGCCAAAACTGGCGGCAAATTTGTTGGTACCTAAGGCGGTATGAGGTGGTATACCAAGGGTGAGTAGGGCTGGGATTGATAATAGGCCTCCACCACCGACCACAGCATCGATAAAACCGGCAACTAAGCCAATGGCGGCCAATAAGGCCCAGTTACTGGGCTCGAGTAACAACTCCAAATCTTAATCCTACTCTATGACTCGTCTAAAGGGAGGCAGAGCGTCTAGCAAAGATTTGCCGTAACGTTTGGTCACTAATCGCCTATCTAAAATAGTGACGCGGCCATAATCCTGCTCTTTACGCAGTAATCTACCACAACTTTGAATCAGTTTTCGCGATGCATCTGGAATGGTCAGTTGCAGAAACGGATTTCCACCCTTTATTTTCACATACTCAGCATGGGCTTGCTCAACCGGAGAGGTTGGTACGGCAAAGGGTAGCTTAGTCACAATGAGGTTAGTCAGGTAATCACCGGGTAAGTCTAAGCCTTCAGAAAAACTGCCAGTACCGAATAAGATGCTCGGCTCCCCTTTGTCACATTTGGCCTTGTGGGTTTCGAGCAGTTGTTGGCGCGGGGCATTACCTTGAATTAGGAGGTTCTGCGCAAGTTTGCCTTCGAGTAATTCGGCAACTTTTTCCATTTGCCAGTAGGAAGCGAACAGCACCAAGGTTGCCATTTCACCTTCAATCAGTTGAAGGATTTGTTCGGCAAGTTCGGCGGTATAGGCATCGTCCGTCGGCTCGGTTTTCATTTTAGGTAAGTAAAGTGTGGCGTTATTGGGATAATCAAAGGGCGATTGCAGGGCAAGATAACGGCTGCCGTCCTTGAGTGATAATCCCACTTGATGGGCAAAGTGGTCGAAGTTATTGAGTGCGCGCAGCGTGGCACTGCACAGCACAACCCCCGCGGCCTTTTGCCAAAGCATGGTTTCCAGCATAAAGCCCACTTCAATCGGCGAGGCGCTGAATAGGTAATCGACTTGCTTGCCTGTAATTAACTCAATCCAACGGGCCATAGGGGCGCCTTTATTGGAGTCTTCCTTGGCCATCATCTTCCAGAGTTTTTGGAGATTTTCTAGCCGTTGCAACATAAAGCCCATTTCGGCCTGCAGTGCTTCCGCTTGATGCTTAGGAATATCGCCATCCTTTATTGCTTCTGCGAGCAATAATTGCATTTTATTAAATTGCTTAAGTGCGAGATTGGCTGTCGTCGCGAGGTTCTCTGCGGGGATTTTTAGTGCGTCAGGTAATTTGCCATGCTCGAAGCGATAACGGCTCTCGGGGTTAGCAAACTGCTTAGTTTGGGTGTCACAGTAGTGGGCGACTTGATTGAGTTGGCCAATGAGATCGCCAATATGATCTTGCATTGCCTGAGCGGGGGCAATGATATTGTTACTTTTTATTTGATTTTGTAATTTAGCGCTGGTCTTGCCAACTTTTTCGAGCCAGTCGGTGGCGCCTCTTAGGGTTGCCTGTGCGCTGGAAAAATCCCGAGCGACAATTGGCAAATGGTGGGCTTCGTCAATGACGTAAAATACCTCTTCGGGATCGGGCAAAATCACCCCGCCGCCAAGTTCTAAATCGGCAAACAATAAGCTGTGGTTAGCAATGAGTACATCCCAAGTATCGACATCTTCACGGGCCTTATGAAACGGGCAATTACGATGACTGGCGATTTGTCGATGACAACTGTGTTTATCGCAGGCAATTTGTTGCCAGAGATGATCTGGTATCGGCGTTGATAAAGTGTCAATTTCACCATTCCAACGGCCTTCATTAAAATCGGTTAACAGCGTTTGCAGCATGGCAATTTGGCTATTATCCGGCTTAGTTTGCCACATAGCCATTTGGGTACTGTTATCATCACCAATTAGCATGGCAAGCTTAGATAAACAAACATAACGCTGACGCCCTTTGACAAGCCCGAAGCGAAAGTTTAATCCTGATTGCTCAAGGAAAAACGGCAAATCTTTGTGCAGCAATTGCTCTTGTAGTGCCACGGTTGCGGTGGCGATACAGACCTTTTTCTTACTCGCCAGCGCCAGCGGGATCGTGCCTAAAATATAAGATAATGATTTTCCTATCCCCGTACCCGCTTCGACCACAATGATGCGTCTATCCTTGTCATAGTCACCTGCAAGTGTTTTAGAGATTTCTGCCACCATAAAGTTTTGCTCGCGCCGAGGCCTAAAATTAGGCAAAGAGGCGGCAATATCTTTATAGATAGCGCGGATCTGGTTTTTTACGTTGTCAGGTAACATGCGGCACTACTTTATCGAATTAATGCTGTACATAATAACAGTGATTGCATAGCCTAAGAAACTTTTCTGCCATTTTATGGCTATTTAATTGAAAACCTAGCGAGAGCATAAGATTGAGACCGCCATTCAGCAGCCCCAGCACGCCGACTTTTGCCAGCTTCACGCCTGAGAGTGTACAGGGCCGAGTGCTGACACGCCACGCGATTGCGCGAGATGGTAATCTGTTGTTGCAATACTATCTCGCTACAGAATCGGGTCCTGTGCTGGTGGAATTGCCTGACACTGAATACATTTGTTTTTGCCATCAAACAGATATGCAGGCTTTGCAGCTACAAACGCCGGGATTGGCGCTACGGTTCGTGCCACTTGAACTTAAGAGCTTTAAAAGACAAGCTGTGGCGGGGATTTATGCCAAGTCCAGTAGCGCATTTAGAAGTTTACAACGGATTGCAAACGATGCGGGTATTCCATTATTCGAGGCTGATATTCGCCCTGAGCAGCGTTTTTTAATTGAACGCTTTGTCGCTCTCGATGTGGCTTTTTTAGGGCACTATGCTAACAACATCAAATGTGGCAATGACGCAGCCATTCAGACTATTAACAAAAGTGAGAACAGTCAGGGACATTTACCGGTTTTCACTGCTATGCGCGCAAAAGCGGTTGCGCCGCAGCCAAGGATTCGGTTGCGCTCGATTTCCCTTGATTTTGAATGCAGTTTTGACGGTTTACTCTATTCTGTGGCGCTTTATGGGCGTGACGTTCAGGCTCACCCCTATGAAAAAGTGATTATGGTGGGGGAGGTGCAATCTGATGCTCCGCAGTACATAGAATGGGTGAGCGATGAGGCGATGCTTATTCGTCAATTGATTGCATGGTTTGCCGAGTTTGATCCCGATGTGATCATTGGTTGGTCGGTGGTGACCTTTGACTTAGCACTGTTATATCGGCGAGCGTTACTGCATCGCATTCCGTTACGTGTTGGTCGTGGTGGCGCGATCCTTGAGTGGAAGGTTGAGAATAAGTTTCGCCCTGAAACCTTAAATTTACCGGGGCGAGTCGTGCTGGATGGCATCGATTGGTTGAAGGCGGCATTTTATCACTTTGAACGCTTTTCTTTGGAATTTGTGGCCCAAGCGCTGCTCGGTGAGGGAAAGGCAATTAACAATGTCGAAAACCGAGTTGAAGAAATTGACGCTTTATTTACTGTAAATAAACAGGCACTTGCTCACTATAACCTGACAGATAGCCGATTGGTATGGGATATCTTCGAGCACACCCAGTTGTGGGATTTTGTCCTCGCACGCGCCGAGTTAACGGGATTAGAACTGGGCCGAGTGGGGGCATCGGTCGCTGCATTTAATCATTTATACCTACCGCATTTACACCGTGCTGGCTATGTCGCGCCTGCAGAACCTGCCAGTCAAGGGATTGAAAGCCCTGGCGGGTATGTGATGGATTCTGTCCCTGGATTTTATCAGCATATTTTAGTTTTTGATTTTAAAAGTCTTTATCCCTCGATAATCCGTACTTTTTTGATCGATCCCAAAGGGCTCATTGAAGGCTTGGATTGCGGGGCGGTACAGGTTACAGATGAATCTGAAACGGTTCCCGGATTTTTAGGGGCTCGTTTTAGTCGGCGACAGCCTATTTTGCCAAAGCTTATTCAAACACTATCGGAACAGCGCGAAAAAGCTAAGCGGGAAGCGAATGCGCCTTTATCGCAAGCGATTAAAATCATTATGAATTCACTTTATGGGGTATTAGGTTCCCAAGGTTGTGTATTTCATGATGCAAAGTTGGCGAGCTCCATTACCATGCGCGGTCATCAGATTATGAAACAGACGCGCGCTTGGATTGAGGAGATGGGCTATCAAGTGATTTACGGTGACACCGATTCTACCTTTGTCTATTTAGGTGATGAGCCTGATTTAAGTGATATTTCCACTTTAGGTAAACAGATAGCCGCGAAAATAAATGCAAACTGGCAGGCTAAAATCACCAAGGACTTTGAGCTAGAAAGTTTTCTCGAGTTACAGTTTGAGCGCCACTACGAGCAATTTTTTATGCCGACCTTGAGGGGATCAGAGGAAGGAAGCAAAAAGCGCTATGTGGGCGCTTGGCGAAATGTGAGTGACGAGTTGGAAATCACTTTTAAGGGGATGGAACAGGTTCGAAGTGATTGGAGCCCTTTAGCGAGAAAGGTTCAGGCTGAACTCTATGAGCGAATGTTCAATCAGCGAGATATTAGCGGTTATCTCGCGGATGTCATAGGCGAACTTCAGGCCGGAAAGCGGGATGCTGAATTAGTGTTTAGCAAACGAATGCGCCGAAATCTTGAAGAGTACACCGCAAAATCCTCCCCCCATGTCAAAGTCGCACGTCAGCTATGTGAGTTAACAGGGAAGGTATCCTATAGCAAGCGAGGCGCACAGATTGATTATGTCATCACGGTAAACGGTCCTGAACCTGTTTCCCATAGATCGTCTACAATTGACTATCAGTATTACATTGATAAACAAATCGGTCCTATCGCTGAGCCTGTTTTTTCAATAATGAAATTAAATTACACTGATATTGCCTCAAAACAACTAATGTTAATTTAATGTTGCCAATGTGTTCTTTGTATTTTATTAACTGTGTTTTGTAGTGTTTTAATCTGTTTTGTGGCGGTTAAATGGTCTGTTTTTGTGATGTTTATCTATAGATTCCTTAGGTTTCCCTTGGAGAGTTTAATAAAATTTTGCTACTCTCAGTGGGAAATTGTAAGGAAAAATAACAACGGAATGACGTTGATAGAACATAAACAAGAAGGTTAAGCACCAAATGAACAAAACGATAGTCGCCACTGCGCTAGCAGCACTCTTTCTTGCACCAACCGTATCTGCAATTGAAATCTACAAAGATGATAAAAATGCAGTGGAAATAGGGGGGTTTATTGATGCGCGCGTAATCAACACTCAAGGTGAAACAGAGGTTGTTAATGGTGCTTCTCGAATTAATTTTGGTTTCAGCCGCGAGTTAAGCGATGGCTGGAATGCGTTTGCTAAGTTGGAATGGGGCGTTAACCCAGTTGGCAACAGTGATATTGTATATAGCAATCGCTTTGAATCTGTTCAAGATGAATTTTTTTATAACCGTTTAGGTTATGCCGGACTGAGCCACGATAAATACGGCACACTCACCATCGGTAAACAATGGGGAGCTTGGTACGATGTCGTTTATGGCACTAACTATGGTTTTGTCTGGGATGGCAATACCGCTGGTGTTTACACCTTTAACAAAGATGATGGTGCTGTTAACGGTGTCGGTCGGGGTGATAAAACAGTTCAATACCGTAACACCTTTGGCGATGTCAGCATCGCGGCGCAGGTACAGCTAAAAAATAGCAGTTTTTATACTTGTGATTCTGTGCCTGACCAAGATGACTGCAAAAAGTTATGGGAGACTGGTGATAGATCTGCCCAGCAAGTTGATTATGACGAAACCTATGGTTTTGCTGTGACTTATAATGCAACTGACAAATTGACCTTAACCGCTGGTGTTAACCGTGGTGAATTTGACGTTAGCTTTGGGAATGGCGAATCAACTACTGCAGTCGACCTTATCTATGGTGCTGGCATAATGTGGGGCGGGTTTGATGCTAATGGTTGGTATGCCGCCGCTAACATTAACAAGCAAGAAAACCACGATACCGATAATTTAGGCCGTTTGATTAAAGAGGCTGTTGGGGCTGAAACGTTACTGTCGTACAAATTCGATAATGGTCTACGTTACTTCGTGTCCTATAACATTTTAGATGCGGGTAAAGATTATGTCATTCAGCCCAATTTACCCATTTATGCCAACGATGTGTTTAAGCGCCAATTTGTCGTGGCTGGTGTGCACTATCTGATGGATGCCAATACGGTTATCTACTTGGAAGGTCGTAAAGATTTTAGCGATTTTACCGGAGTGGATGAAGCTGCGATGGCGCTTTCAGAAGATGATGGTATCGCTATCGGGATCCGTTATACACTGTAAGTCATAACGTTGCCTGAAAGGGCCTAAGTTCAACAAAAACGCCAGTCAGCAATGACTGGCGTTTTTGTATTTGGATTTAGGAGTATTAAGGTTCGCGTTTGTAAAGTGACCACAATGTCGCTAGATGGTTTAATTTGTTTATTTTATGTTGATTAAAGGTTTCATATGTGATTTTATTGTTTCTGCCGAGTACAGCGTGTTTTTGACGTACTTTTGTTTGAAACTGCTTATTAAATAAGCGGATTATAATAAAGACATAATATGTCCAGGGAGATAGACAATGCATAAGAATAACTTATTAGCCAAATCTGTGCGTTTCGCATTGATTGGTGGTGTAGCTGCAACCGCATTAAACGTGCCATTAGTCATGGCTGCTGATGAAGCTGGTGCTGATAAAAAAGTAGAACGTATAGAAGTAACAGGTTCACGTATCAAGCGTACCGATATGGAAGCGGCAAGTCCTGTTCTTGTAATGAATAGAGATGAGCTCGAAGCCACAGGTATGATCAGTATTGGTGATATCTTACAAACAATTCCAGCTGCAGGTTCTGCACTAAACACTGCTTTCAACAATGGTGGCGACGGTTCTACTAACATGGACCTGCGTAACCTAGGCGCTCAACGTCTACTGGTGTTAGTGAATGGTAAGCGTTGGATATCTTCTTTGGGTTCAACAGTTGACTTAAACACAATTCCTACATCAACAATTGAGCGCATTGAAGTATTAAAAGATGGTGCTTCAGCGGTTTACGGTTCTGACGCTATTGCTGGTGTAGTTAACATTATTACCCGCAAAAATTTTGAAGGTGTTGAAGTTTCTGTATATGGCGGACAAAACGCTAAATATGACGATGGTCGCCAATATACCGCTGATTTTACTGTTGGTTCCGTATCTGAAAAAGGTGGCTTATTATTCAACATGGCCCACGTGACTCAGCAACCTATTTGGGCTGGTGACCGTGATATTTCTGACACTGGTTACAGTTCTACTGCGGATAACACTCGTATCCGCGTTAAGGGCTCGCAACTGAATCAAGCTAACCAAGATGCATTAGCTGCTATTGGTAAACCAAACAGTTCTGGTATTTACGACTATATGTCTAAAGAAGGAACTGGCGCCAATGTTGGTATGGATCAATTCCGTCCACGTACTGGTAGCGATGTTTATAACTATGCTCCTGATAACTATCTATCAACACCGCAAAACCGTAACTCTTTCTATGTTCAAGGTTTTTATGATATTTCAGACAACTTAAGAGTTGTTTCAGACTTTATGATGACCAACCGTAAGTCATCTCAAGAATTAGCGCCTATGCCACTGACATTAGGCGCTTCATTTGGCGCGGCCGCAAGTCGTGTGGATATTGGCGCGAATAATATCTATAACCCATTCGGTGAAACACTTTATGGTGATAGTGCTCGTGCGGTTGCTAATGGTAAACCTGCTGGGTATGTTCCTTATGCTTTACAACGCCGTATGGTTGAGGCCGGTTCTCGTCAATACAATCAGAACGATACCACTTATCGTGCAATGGTTGGTCTTGAAGGCAATATCAATGATAACTGGAGTTGGACTGCAAGTTACATCTACGGCCAAAATAACCAAGATGTATTGACCACAGGTCTACTCAATTTAACGCGTATCAATCAAGCATTAGGCGATAATTGTAATGCAAGCAATGGTTGTGTTGCGTTAAACCTATTTGGTGGCCCTGGTTCTGTAACTCAAGATATGGTTGATTATATTACTTTCGATAGTGTTAGCCGCTCAGGCTTAACGATGAAAGACTATACATTCAACATCGCGGGTGACCTATTTGACTTACCTGCTGGTCCTGTTGGTTTAGCTTTAGGTCTAGAACGTCGTGAGGAAACAGGTTTTGATACGCCAGATCCATTAACTGTAACAGGTGAGTCTTCTGGTAACCAACGTGATGCGACGTCAGGCGGTTTCCGTTTAGATGAAGCTTATGCTGAATTAGCAATTCCCGTAATAGAAAGCTTATTAATTACGCCTGCTATTCGGGTTTCTGATCACGATGCCTATGGTAACAATACTACGGGTAAAGTGGGCGCGGAATTCCGCCCAATGGATGATATGCTGTTACGTGGTACATGGGCTCAAGGTTATCGCGCACCTTCAATTTCTGATTTATATGCAGGTAGTGCAGATTCTTATCCAACTTGGAATGATCCTTGTAATACAAGAGATTCTAAAGGTAATGTACTTAATATTTCAGGTTTACCAGGATGTGCTGGTGTGCCTGATGGCTATCGTCAAGCCAACACGCAAATTCGGATTTCTCAGGTTTCATCACCCGATTTAAAACCTGAAACGTCAGAGTCATACACTTTTGGTGCAGTGTATAACCCATCTTGGTTAGAGGGGGCAGAGTTTACCGTTGATTACTATAATATCAAGGTTGAAGATGCAATTGGTCGTTATGGACATACCATTATTGCTCGCGAGTGTGCTACTGGAGATAAGATTTCCTCTTGCGATAAGATTGACCGTGATAGTTTAGGTAATATTGTTGATTTACGTAACTTCCTCCAAAATGCTGGCACATATGAAGTAGAAGGTATCGACTTCTTCACTGCATATCGATTCCCTGAAACATCATTTGGCTCATTCAAAACTTCACTTGATCTAGCTTATGTGCTGGGTAATGAGTTTGACGGAGAAGATCGTGCAGGGATTCAGTATGGTGATGGTGGTTTCCCTGAACTCAAAGGTAGTTTAAACATTGATTGGGCTATGGGGGATTGGGATGCACATTGGAAAATGCGTTATGTTGGTGAGCTGACCAGTGATTTTTATGCTAATGATCCAGACAATTATGACTTCTATAAAGACAATGGTTATAGAGAGACATTCAGTGCTTATATGGTTCATAACGTCTCTGTTGGTTATAATATAGAAGATTATAATACTAAGATTTCTTTAGGTATTAATAACTTGTTCGCAAAAGAGCCACAGGCTGAAGGCCCAACTAATAACGAAGCACTTTCTAGCAACAACTTCTCTGTTACAGAGTATGATGTGAATATGGATCGCTTTATCTATTTACGTGCAACAACCAAGTTCTAATGGTAGAACCGCTTAGTTGAAATAAAGCCGAATGCTGAAAAGTGTTCGGCTTTTTCATTATTTGCAGCCTTTTTAGCTATAGAACATACATATTGCCTTCGGATAACAATGGTTGATCTTCAATCTAACGCAGTTTCAAATTCGTGATAATTAGGCCGTGCAACTTTTAACAACGTTAATTGTTTGTACTGCTGAAGATGACGAGCATTTTTATCTGTTATCCAGTAAATCAGAACGTTTGTTTAAAAAAACACCTTTCGAAAAAAAATTCATAACTTAGACTTCTTTACACTCATTTTTTACATGTTCTGAATGTTGACACAGGTCAACATTTTGTGAAATGATGCCAGCGGGTCTATACCCGTAAGGGTGTAGGAAAGGGAAGAAAAAACTAAGAATCACAAGAGAAAGATGAACTTACGGTAAGCATTTCCTAAAGTAAGTCTTGATTAAAGTGATGTTGCTAGTAAGTTAACTTTTTATTCACTTCAAATTGGTTGGGAACTATGTCCAAGGTAAGCAATAGAACAAAAATCGCTACTGCACTTGTTGGCGTGCTGGCATTAGCGAGCAGCAACTTAGTAGTTGCAGATCCTCTTACCGACGTGCAAAAAGCGGATAGTATGATCCATGCTGATGCTGCTGCGTCGCAAAAGAACGTTGATAAGTATTTCGATCAAGCACAAGACATGCTTTTTGAGTATGGTTCTGTTGCTGATGAACGTGAGTCACTGAAGTCCTATAACGACTATGTTGCCAGCTTAGTTGCTGACCAACAAAAAACAATGGACGCGATTCAAAACGACATTAATGGCGTAGATAAACTGCGTCAGGGTGTTGTGCCTTTAATGTTTAAAATGGTTGAGTCTTTAGAACAGTTCGTTCAATTAGATTTACCATTCAACTCTGAAGTACGTGCTAACCGCGTAAAAGAGTTAAAAACACTGTTAAACACAGCTGAAGTGACTTTAGCTGAAAAATACCGTTTGATCCTTGATGCGTATAGCATCGAGCGTGAATATGGTAGTGCTGTTGCAGTTAACCAAGGTAAATTAACCTTAGATGGTAAAGAAGTATTAGTTGACTTCTTCAACTTAGGTCGTGTGGCTCTTTATGCGCAAAGCTTAGATCAAAAGACTGGCTGGATGTACAACCCACAAACTAAGGGTTGGGACAAGTTAGAAGACAGCTATTTGCGTGAACTGACAAAAGGTATCCGCATTGCCCGTAAACAAGGCGCTCTAGATCTATTCGCATTACCAATTCCTGCTGCGGAGACTGCACAATAATGAAGAAGTTAATTACTACAGCTGTATTAGCTGCAAGTTTTTCTTTAACTGCTGGTATGGCTAGCGCTGCTGATGCGCCAAAGACCATCGACCAATTATTGCAGCAAGTTAAAGTCGATCGCGCTGCTGAAGGTAAAGTTAATAGCAAACGTGAACAAGAGTTTCAGGCTGAGCGTGGCGATAAAGCGGCTCTGTTAAAGCGTGAAAAAGATGCTTTAGCGGCTGAAAAACAACGCGGTAAAGACCTAAACCAAGCTTTCTTAGATAACGAGCGCAAAATTGCTCAAATAGAAGAAGATCTAAAAACAGCTCAAGGTGACTTGGGTGAAATGTTTGGTGTTGTTAAAGGTGAAGCTGGCGATTTCGCTGGTAAATTAGCGAGTTCAAACGTAAGTGCTCAATACCCAAATCGTGACAAGTTTGTTGCTGATTTAGGTGCGCGTAAGCAATTACCAAAGATTGAAGAGTTAGAGCAATTCTGGCAAGAGCAATTATTCGAGATGGTACAATCTGGTAAGGTTGTAAAATACGAAGGTTCTGTTACTGCAATTGATGGAAGTGTTAAAAATACCACTATTCACCGTGTTGGTACTTATAACTTAACTGCTGATGGTAAATACGTTGTTTACAATCCAGATTTAGGTTTAGTTCAAGAGTTGTCGCAACAGCCTGAAGGTTATCAAGTCAGTGCTGTAGGCAAGTGGGAGCAAACCACGTCTGGTACTGCTCCTTTCTACATTGACCCTGCTCGTGGTGTTTTGTTAAATATCTTCACTAACAAAGCGAGTATGGAAGATCGTATCGAGTCTGGTGGCACAATTGGTTATATCATTCTGGTACTACTTGCACTTGGTTTATTAATTGCTGCTGAGCGTTTCATTGTTCTGGCTGCTATTGGTGCAAAAGTTAAAAATCAAGCGAAGAATGTTGATAAACCAGGTAATAACGCACTTGGTCGTATCTTGAAGGTTTACCATGAAAACAAAGATGTTGATGTTGAAACATTGGAGTTGAAATTGGATGAAGCCATTCTAAAAGAAACACCAGCATTAGAAGCGCGTATTCCAATTCTAAAAGTGATTGCTGCTATCGGTCCTATGTTAGGTCTGTTAGGTACAGTAACAGGTATGATTGCAACCTTCCAAAGTATCCAATTGTTCGGTACTGGCGATCCAAAACTGATGGCTGGCGGTATCTCTATGGCATTGGTTACAACGGTTCAAGGTTTGGTTGCGGCACTGCCTCTGATGTTACTGCATGCAATGTTAGTTGCGCGTAGTAAGTCCATCACCCAAATTTTAGAAGAACAAAGTGCTGGTATCATCGCGGCACACGCTGAGAAGAGGGCTGACTAATGATGATTCACCTGATGGACATATGGGATTCCGTCAGGGGCTTCATGGCCTCCGGAGGCGATGTTCTCTGGTTAGTTGCGTTTGTGCTGTTCTTAATGTGGGTATTGATGCTTGAACGTTACTGGTATCTGAATTGGGTATCACCAAAGCAACATAAAGCAATTATAGCTGCATGGGATGCAAGAGAGGAAACTACCTCTTGGTATGCACACCGTATCCGTGAAGCTTGGCTGTCCCAAGCGAATCAAGATTTGAATGCACGTATGCTGATGATAAAAACCTTAGTAGCCATTTGTCCTATGATAGGTTTGTTAGGTACCGTTACCGGTATGATTTCAGTGTTCGATGTGATGGCAGTTCAGGGGACGAGTAATGCTCGTTTAATGGCGGCTGGTATTTCAATGGCAACAATGCCCACCATGGCGGGGATGGTTGCAGCATTATCGGGAGTATTTTTTAGTACTCGCCTTGATGTGAAAATGAAAATCAGTTTAGAAAAGCTAAAAGACAGCATGCCGCACCACTAGAGAGAGATTGAACATGGCACGTAAAAAGCATTCCAGTGTAGACGAGGAAGCGCAAATTGATATGACACCGATGCTCGACATCGTGTTCATCATGCTGATCTTCTTCATTGTAACAACGTCATTCGTAAAGCCATCTGGTTTGGACTACAACAAACCAAAGGCTTCACAAGCGACTTCAAAGCCTTCGGCTAACATCTTTATCGGCGTCAGCAAAACTGGCGTGATCATGATGGAAAACCGTCAGGTTGATATCGAGCGTGTAACAGCAAACGTTGAGCGTATGCTCGCTGAGGCCCCTGAAGCAGCTGTGTTGATTCAGGCGGATAAAGATGCGCAACACGGTTTAGTTGTGAAAGTTCTAGACCAAGTCAAAGCGGCTGGTATAGATAAAATTTCGGTATCTGCGGGGAACGATTAATATGCTAAGAGCACTAGTATCAATCATTATTGGTGCTGCTGTGACTTTTGGTCTGTTCGCTTTTATGGCGTTCTTGGTCGGTGGAGGAGCGCAGCGCGCTGAAACATCGGCCGAGACCCCTGTAATTGAAATCACGATGGATAGACAGGATGCAAAAGCACAGAATAAGCCAAGGGTAGTCCCTAAGCCACCACCACCACCAGCACAGCCTGAGAAGCCTCAAGCTGCGCCGCCAGAAACATCATCAAATATTGATACGGCCATGTCGTTCAATATGGGGGGAGTGGAAGCAGGTGGTCATAGTGCTGGTGGTTTTAAACTGGGTAATATGATGAGCCGTGACGGAGATGCGACACCAATCGTTCGTATCGAGCCACAATACCCAATCGCTGCAGCACGTGATGGCAAAGAAGGTTGGGTGCAATTGCGCTTTACCATTAACGAATTAGGTGGTGTTGAAGACGTAGAAGTAATTCAAGCTGAACCTAAGCGTTTATTTGATAAAGAAGCCATCCGTGCGCTGAATAAGTGGAAGTACAAGCCAAAGATTGTTGATGGTAAGCCACTTAAACAGCCTGGTATGACTGTACAACTTGACTTCACTTTAGACAAAGGAGGCAATTAATAATGCGTAATGCTCATAAAATCGCAGTTGCGTTATTACTTTCCCTTTGTGGTGGTAGTTTATCCGTATCTTCGGCAATTGCAGCTGAAAAATGCGAAGTTGATACACGCCAATCTAAAGCGGTAGGTGAAAGTGCGGCAAAAAAGGTACAGAAATCCTTTGAAGCTTACACAAATGGTCAGGTTGATGAAGCCATAGCCATTCTGTTAGAAGCAAACCCAAAGAATGATTTCGATAAAGCCTATGTTGCGCGTATGCTCGGTAACTTCTATGCCGAAAAGGGCAAAATGGATACCGCGATCAAGTACCTAAAACAAGCTGTTGAAGCGGATATTTTAGGTGGTACAGATCATGCTGCAACACTGCGCCTTTATGCCGATTTGCTGTTACAAGAGAAAAAGTTCAAGGAAGCGATTCCTTATTATTACAAGTGGATGGAATTCACCTGTAAAGCCGATTCTCAGATGTACCGCCGTATTGGTATTGCTTATTCAGAACTTAAACAGTGGGATAAAGTGATAGAAGTGGCTGATAAAGGCCTTTCACTCGCAGAATCTCCTGATAAAGGTCTGTACCAGATGAAGCTAACGTCATACTTCAACCAGAAGAAGTATAAAAATGCCGTTGGTGTGTTAGAAACCATGGTGCCGTTATTTCCTGATGATGGCAGATTATGGGTTCAATTAGCACAGTTTTATCTGATGATTGAAGACTATGATAAAGCGCTAGCAACTTATGACTTAGCTTATCGTAATGGTTTCTTAGATACTGGAGCTAACATTACTCGTTTAGCTCAGCTGATGGCTCAAAAAGGTGCGCCTTACCAAGCAGCAAAAGTGTTTGAGAAGCACATGAAATCTGGCTTGATCACGCAGGATGTTAAGTCCTATGAGATTTTGGCTGGTTTCTATCAAAACGCGAAAGAGTTTAAAGAAGCTGCAGAACTTTATGGCAAAGCCGCTGCAATCAGCAATGACGGTAAGCTTTATTTAAAGCAAGGTCGCTTACTAAGCTTGGAAGAAAAATACTCTGAAGCGATACCAGTGCTTGAAAAAGCCATCTCTTTAGGTATTGAGCATCCTGGTGAAGCAAACTTTGAATTGGCTTTAGCTCATTTAAGTTTGAAACAGTATAAGTCTGCTTATAACCGTGCAGTATTAGCTGCAAAGGATAAGAAGACTGAGAAGAGTGCAAACAGCTATATCTCTTACATCAAAGAGAAAGCCCGTATGCATAACGTCACGCTGTAATTCATATTATTTGCAATGCAGATCTAAAAAGCCCCGCAAGGGGCTTTTTCTTTATTGTAGTTTTATCTGTGCTTGTGATTGCTGTGGGATTGCGCTCAAGTTTCTGTGTGAGTTTAGAGACATTATTAAACATGGATTCAATTTTTTGTTCCTGAGTTGGCAAGCAGAGGCAAGCCGCGAGTTTATAATCAATTTTAAGCTTATGATTTTTACTAAACTCTTGATTAAATTCTTGAATATGTTGTCCTATTCGCTTCAAAACAACTTCAGAGCCTTCTTCATCAATATTGAATAACCCTAAAGTAAAATGGTTGTGATCCAATCTTGCAATTAAATCAGTTGCTCGTAGCAAGGCTTCTTGTACTTGTTTAGTAAAAAATTCGAGTAAATGCGGTTGTTTTACGGTTTCATGAATGTGGGGGCACAGATACAATAGCGCCAAGCTTTGCTGCTCTCGTATATGTCTATGCCATTCTCGGTTAAAGACTTCCATAAAATAAGTTTGGTTATAGACGCCCGTTTCTGGAAACCCTAAAACCTGAGTTACGAAATGAGTAGATCATAGATGAATCCCGTAAGCAGACTTTGCACTAAGTATTAGGAAGAGTTTGCCTATCACGGACGTAAAAGGAGAAATATAAAAGATGAAATTAAGTTTATTAGCGGGAACACTGGCCTTAGCGCTAGCCTTACAGGGGTGCTCAAAGCCTGAAACAAATGTTGTTGCACAGGACGGTTCAATTTCTGCTGCAGCTCAAGCTCAAGCTGAAACGCAAACCGCCGAATCGCGCTATCTCGCTCTCGTCGATGCCTATTTTAAAGACTATTTGAAGCTAGAGCCGATATACGCAACCTTTGTTGGCGTCAATGACTACAACGCTCAGTTTGGTGGTGATTTAACCGAAGAATATCTCAAGGCTCGCCACGATCTAAATACCCGCTATTTAGCACAAGTTAAGGCCATTGATCTTGACCAGTTACCAGCGGATCTGCAATTAAGTTATTCGTTATTTGTTTATGACCGTGAAATGGCGTTAGTTGATGAAACCTATCCTTCACGCTTTATGCCTATCAGTCAGTTTTACAGTACTGTTATTACCATGGTGCAGCTAGGGAGTGGTGAAAGTGCTCAGCCTTTTAATACGGTTCAAGACTACCGTAATTGGGAGCTGCGCGTGAATGGTTTCATTGATTGGATCAAACTCGCTCAACACCGTATGGATGAGGGGATTGCAAGTAAGGTTGTGCTTCCTCGGGTTCTTGTTGAACGTATCATTCCTCAGCTTGATGCTATGCTGACGACTGATGCCAGCCAAAGTATTTTTTTCTCGCCGATTACGCATTTCCCTGAAGGGTTTTCAGCTCAGGATAAAGCTGAGTTAACCGCAAGTTATCAAGCGATGATTAATGAGCGTTTAGTCCCGGCATTAACTGGGCTTCGTGACTATTTTAAACAGACATACTTGCCTAAGTCCCGTGCGACTGATGGTTGGTCTGGTTTGCCTAATGGCAAAGCTTGGTATCAACATTTGGCCAATTCACATACTACAACCACTATGCCCGTGGATGAAATCCATCAAATTGGTTTGAGTGAAGTTGCACGAATTCTTTCTGAAATGGATAAGGTGCGTGAGCAGGTTGGTTTTAAAGGTGATTTGAAAGCCTTTTTCGCGTCATTATCCTCAGAGCCACAGTACTTCTATAGCGATCGCCAAGGCTTAATTGATGGCTATATGGCGCTTAAAGATAAAATTAACCTTGTGTTACCACAGTATTTTAATGTGATGCCCAAAGCGGACTACGTTGTTAAACCTGTTGAGAGTTTTAGGGAACAATCTGCCGCGGGTGCATCCTATGAGTCACCTGCGGTGGATGGTAGCCGTCCAGGGGTGTTTTATATCAACACTTACAACTTAAAGGCGCAACCCAAATGGGGCATGACGACGCTGTCTTTGCATGAAGCTGCACCTGGCCACCATTTTCAAATTGCCATTAAGCAAGAGTTAACAGGGGTGCCTGAGTTCCAACGCTTTAGTGGCTATACTGCCTTCGAAGAGGGCTGGGCGCTGTATGCTGAATACTTAGGTATCGAAATGGGGCTCTTTAGCGACCCTTATCAATACTTTGGTAAGCTGTCAGACGAAATGCTGCGTGCAATGCGTTTAGTGGTGGATACCGGATTACATGCCAAGGGCTGGAGCCGTGAGCAAGCCATTCAGTATATGAAAGACAACTCCCCGATGGCAGAGTCGGATATTGTTGCCGAGGTTGAGCGTTATATGGCGATTCCTGGCCAAGCACTATCTTATAAAGTGGGTCAGCTAAAAATTCTTGCTCTACGTGAGCGGGCTGAAAAAGCCTTGGGTGATAAGTTTGATCTTAAAGCCTTCCATGATCAGATCCTAACGTCTGGCTCGTTACCGATGGCGGTCATGGAGCAGAAGATAGATCGCTGGATTGCGGCAAACAAGGCTTAATGTATTGTCGCCGTTATCGGATGATAAAATCGATAACGGCACTGTTTAACTCTTTTTAATTTAATAGAATGTTTTTATACTCAACATTCACATCCCGTTTAGTGTGATAAACGGGAACCATATGATATTTGGGGCAAATGTCTCAGGTTTTTCAGGGAGTTTTATTATGGTTCAAGCGACAGCAAGACATTTGTTAGTGAGCAGCGAAGATCAATGCCAAGTGCTTAAGCAACAAATTCTAGACGGTGCGGATTTTGCGCAAATAGCTCGCGCGCATTCTTCCTGCCCATCCGGTGCTCAAGGCGGTGAATTAGGCTCATTTGGCCCCGGCATGATGGTGCGTGAGTTTGATGAGGTGGTGTTTAGTGCGCCATTAAATGTGGTTCAAGGCCCAGTAAAAACACAGTTTGGTTACCATTTACTCGAAGTGACAAGCCGCGGTTAAATCCCAACTTGCCTAGAAAACGGCAGCTTATCGCTGCCTTTTTTATTTGTGTCCAGCCATATCGGAGCCGTTATGCTTGAACTTTACACCGACAGATTAAGAATTCGCAGTTTACAAGATCATGATTGGGAAAATTTTTTAGCATTACATCTCGATCCTGACATTAATCGCTATGTGCGAATACCTGAACCAGTCGAAGTGATCCATCAAAAGTTCGAACAGCGCGCCAAGACATGGAGTTATCCCTCTGGCGATTGGTTAACGCTAGTGATTGAATCCCTTGAAACTGATGAGTTTATTGGATTAACCGGTTTTCATTGTCAACATCTTGAGGAACAACGTGCTGAAGTTGGTTACCTATTGGTGCACACCAGTCACGGTAAAGGCTACGCGACTGAAAGTTTGCAGGCTGTCATCGATTGGGCCTGTTTGAGTCTTCAGGTGCATAAGTTTGTTGGCTATTGTGCCAAAGACAATATTGCCTCTGCCCGTGTAATGGAAAAGTGCGGTTTTCAACTTGAGGGCATATTTCGCCAGCAGTTTAAGATTGGTGATCTCTGGCTTGATGAATGTGCCTATGGCCTGCTTGCCGATGAAAGGCAAAGATAAGTTAAATTATCTGCATCGCTGGGGACATACTGCTATAATGCCGCAGGTTTATTTTTAGAGGCGTGTTTAAGTGGCGCAAATTAATCAGTTAGCTTTGCATCCAGGCGAAGATTTTATTGAATTGTACAAAGTGTTAAAGGTACAAGGCATGTCTAATGCGGGTGGTGAAGCTAAGCACTTTATTGATGAAGGTTTAGTTACTCTCAATGGCGAAGTAGAAACCCGCAAGCGTAAAAAAGTCGTTGCGGGTGATATCGTCAGCTTTAACGGTGAGTCGGTTCAAATCATTGCGGCTGAATAAGCCTGAAACTGTGGAGTAGGATATGCAATTTCCAGACGACGATAATGGTAAAATGCTGGCTGCAATGGCTGAGGCGGGTATTGATCTTACTAAGGCCCTCGATGTTGATTTCTTTTTAGTCTTTGATGATCAGCGTGATGCTGAAACTGCACTTGAAGAGTTATCCAATTCGGATCTCGAAGGTGAAGTTGAGCTGAATTTGAACGATGAGCTTGGCAAGTGGGAAATTATTGTATGCATCAATATGGTGCCTGAATACGATGATTTGGTTGAGCAAGAAACCATACTCAATGATTTTGCGGCTGAGTTCGGTGGCATGACTGATGGCTGGGGCGTGATGCAACATCAAGATGGCGACGATGAGTTTATGGACGATGATGATCACGTTCATGATGAGCATTGCCATCATTGATTTAAGTGTTATTTCAATGATAAAGGAGCCATAAGGCTCCTTTATTTTTTGCACAATATTACCTCGACTCTGTTCATTTACAACATCGTGAAATGTAAATAGGTTGAAGCGGGTCTTACTCTTTAACCTCAGCTTGGGATAATAAATCTATATCAAATAGCTTTTGCACCGCTTACTGCGTGGAATTGACTTACAATGGGCTCGCTATTGAGGGGGAAATTCACCTTGTTAACAGCGCAAAGCGCAAGTTTGAGGGTAACGATTTGAATTTTGCAATGTATATTGCATTGATCAATCTCTTAACCCGAATTGAGGTTATTGACTGAAATGTGGTAGCACTATTTTCAAGTTGGAGTAGCAATATAAGAGGGTAAACACCATGCGGATAAGTTTACTGGTGGCGGCGCTATTGAGCTTGATGATTTGTACTTATTACTCATGGCAAGGAAGATTAAGGATTATCAGCTCCCTCAAAGAGGCCTGTATGAGTCAATGGAATAAGCAAATATTGCGCAGCTTATTCCATTGTCAAACGGGCTTTTTGTTCATCTCTAGCCTCTATCTATTTGCCTGTGCTTTAGGCCTGATTCCTCGTATGTATGCCTATAGTTTGTTACTTTTTATAGGGCTTAATCACGGCATTTTCGCTATTTGGCATTGTTATATTGCGATTTTGAGCCCACCCGACAGAGGTATTGGTATGTATATAATGGCATTGCTTTTTTTGTTTGTTGCATTATTTGCTTTGTTGGGAGCCTTAACGTCGTGTGTTTAGGGCGTGTTGTTGTTTCAGGGGGATTTTTACAGCAGCTTGGCCACCGTTTATGCAAGGCAAAGTCTGTGCTGTGTCGTTATTCTACATAAACAAAAGATAACGCAGCAGAAACCTCAGCCCAATGCTGCCCTAAGGGTTTGTCTGGCAAGCCCTTGCGCTTACTTTCTGTCATAACAGCCGCTCGTCATTTGAGTCGAATAACGACACATCATGCCTCGTTTCGCGAGCACGTGCTTGCCAGAACGAACAAAATGTAATCTCGAAACGTCAACACGCCCTAGCAAATCCCTAATTCGCCTTATTTTTTTCGCTAGGGTTTTGAGTGGCGAGTTCCAATCCATATTGGCGGACGAGCTCTGTGAGTTTGCCATTTTGTTGTAATTGCTGTAGCCAAAAATTGAGTTTCTTCGTATTTAGTCGCGAATGAGGGTTTAATAATACGCCGTGATAATAGTGCTGATCCCATTGATCTGAAATATGGAGTCGTAGCTGATCTTGCGGATTTGAGGCCAGATAAAAATTGATGTAAGAGAGGGTGACAGGAGCAATTTCTGCACGCTCTCGAAGCACGGTTTCAATTGATGCTTTATTGCTGTTTACAAAAATAACATTAAAGTTTTTTTCAAGTATTGTGGGATCGGTTTCGAAGTCGGCAAAACGATAGTGGTAACCTTTAACTAATGCCAGCGTTCGTTGTTTGAGATGAGTAAAAAACTGTGAGTCTTTTATTTTTTCTTTTAACGCGATGAAGACTTCACCATCATGGATATGGAGAGGAATAAATCCGGTATCGAGGTTTTGCCAACCCCAGAGCGGACTTTCAAACATGATCATCTCGAATCTTCCCGCAGCATAGGCTTTGTATCTGTGTTCTATGCTGGTGGATACGAACTCAAAGCTGATTTCTTGCTGAATTTGGTTTAGGGCATTGATGAGATCCAGCGTCAGGCCTGTATAACGACCGTCA
Source organism: Shewanella cutis (assembly GCF_022410515.1). Classification (GTDB taxonomy): domain Bacteria; phylum Pseudomonadota; class Gammaproteobacteria; order Enterobacterales; family Shewanellaceae; genus Shewanella; species Shewanella cutis. The sequence continues at coordinate 400,335 of NZ_JACSDI010000003.1, forward strand.
GTTTGTAAATTGACGTAGGGAGCAAATTGATAACCGCCAACGCGAATAACAGATTTTGCTTGCACAGGGGATAATGTATCTGCAGTGGCAACACTGAATAAATTTAACACTAGGCAAAATAGCAAATTGAGTAATACGGCTAGTCGCATAGGTTCTCCCATTCATCATTAAGTCTTAAGGTTATCTTGATGTGAGACAAGTTAATACAATTAATTATTGCAGTTAAGTTGGTTAAATGCGTATTTTGTGTGAGTCAATATCAAAATAGGGAGATTTCATATTGCGCAATCTTACATCTCAAGTTTATGAGTGGCTGGATCAAGGACATCTCACTCGGGCGCAGGTAGATGAATTGTACCGCCATGTTTGCGCACCACCAAGTGCCGCCAGTTGGCGTTGCTTAATTGCTCAGCTTTTACAGTGGGCGGGAGCGTTAAGCTTAGCGACAGGAATTATCTTCTTTTTTGCCTATAACTGGCAGTCCCTCAACCGAATAAGCAAATTTGCTCTGATCGAAGCGGCACTTTTGCTCAGTCTTGTTTGTTTTGTGTGGCTTTATTATCGAGGTGCGTCGCAACAGCAGAGTTCAGCCTCCTACAGTATGTTTGGGGCTACAATTGCGAATGTGGCACTGTTGGTGGTGAGCATCTTAATTGGTGGGCTTTTAGCGCTTGTGGGACAAACCTACAAAACAGGAGCCGATCCTTGGCAATTATTCGCGCTTTGGGCCTTAGCGATTCTCCCCTTAGCTTGGGTAGCAGGTTTTGATGGTTTATGGTTGTTATTCGTCGGTTTAATTAATTTAAGCCTTGGACTCTTTGCCGACACATCATCGCACCTGTTGGATGAACAGATCTGGTTATTTATTTTCGCGGTGCTCAATCTGACTACCTATTATGGATTTGTGTTTATGGGCAAAGGCTCTAACAAACGCTGGCATGCGCCACTTGTGCTGTATACGACATCACTTATGGGTATGGGCTGTTTCACCTTATTACTCTGTTGGATGATTTTTGAGCCCAGTGATGCTAAGCCGTTTCTCGTGGGTGTTTGGGCTGGGTATTTTATCCATCTGTTGTGTGGATTTTGGTGGTTCAGGTACAGATTATTAGAGGTTTACCCTTTAGCGTTGGGCGGTTTTAGTTTAATCGCTGTCGGGGCGGCATTACTCACCGAACTGTTATATAAAGATAGCGATCCTATAGGTGGTTTTTTGTTGATTGGACTCTACATTATTTTGGCCAGCACAGGATTGAGTTCAATGCTGCGACGATTGCATCGGCAGTTTAAGAACGAAGTTACCACTAGCGACATGTCTGCAATCAATGAGCAAGGAGCGGCGTCATGAACACGCTTCCACATACGTCGACTCAAGATAATGGCGCCTCACACATTAAGCCCTTATCGACTTCGTCTGCTCAAACCTTGTGGGAGATGTTATATGCACAAGGCAAAGTGAATTCACCTGAACCGCCCGAATCCAATGAACTACCTTGGTATCTCGCTTTGATGCAGGCCTTTGCGGCTTGGATTGCTGCCTGGTTTTTATTGGGGTTTATGGTGTCGGTTTTTTATGCCTTGTGGGAGCGACTTGAGGGGGGAGCGGCACTTTTTACCGGCGCAAGCTATTTAGGATTAGGACTTGCCTTATATTGGGGAGGACGCCAACAGCATTTTTTGCAACAGTTTGCGTTTGCGTCCTGCTTAAGTGGCGCTATGGCATTTGGTTGGGGATTGTTTGATTTACTCGGCTATGAGTTCAGTTTGATCTGGTATTTGTGTATGTCGGTGCTGTTTCTGCTGCTTTGGGGAATAATTAAACACGCTGTTGCGCAATGGGTATTTGCATTTAGTTTATTGGCCTGCTTGACGGGGCTGTTGGCTGAGTGGCATTTACTCAACTTAACACCGACGTTGTTGGTATTGCTACTGAGTGTGGTGTTATTAAATATCCATCGTACTGGATACCACTATCAACGGGCGAGAATGTTGGTTTTTGGTGCAGCTACGCTGCTGTTAACCATTCAGCTTATGCATGTATTCAGTATGGACAGAATCTTCGAGGAGTTATTTGTATCCAGTTGGCAGTCGGGAATGACTGCCATCCATTTGATTGTCGTGTTCTCAATCTGTGGTTTTTTAATTTTTAGCTCGTTTAAACAATGGCATACTCAACCCACATCCCCCGTTGTGTTGTTTATGTTTTTAGGCTTAGTGCTCGTCACCGCGTTGTCCTTACCTATGCAGGGCTTATCGACAGCAGTGCTACTGATGTTATTGGGCCATTATACTCGCGAAGTTTGGCTAAAAGGCATTGGGATTGGCTCAGGGCTAGTGTTTGTGAGTGGCTATTATTATTCCTTAGAGACAACGCTTATGCTCAAATCGCTATATTTGATGGGATTAGGATTGTTATTGCTTGCCGCGCGATTAGTGATGTGGCGTTACTTTCCTATCTCAGACGCACAAGCTGAGTTAGAGGAGCATGTTTGATGGGGACGGCGATGTTGTATTTAGCAAACAGCCACCGAAGAGTCCTATTTTGGGTTGTTGTTACAGTGGTGGCCTTGTTGACGATGGTGAATTGGCGAATCGCCCAGTTTGAGCAGTTATTGCAAGATGGCAAAGTGGTGCGTTTTGCCTTAGCGCCAGTTGATCCTCGCTCGATTATGCAGGGGGATTATATGGTCTTGGAGTATGCCATTGCGCAGGAAGTGCGCGCCGCATTGCCTGAGGGGATGACACAGGGGCAACTGTTATTGACGCTCGACTCGCAAAAGGTGGCGCGCTTTGTCGGTATTTACCGTGATCAACCCAAAACTGCTGAGCAGCTCACGGTAGATTTTCGCCTGCGTAATCATAGAGTAAAGCTGGCCTCAAATAGTTTTTTCTTTGAAGAGGGCCAAGCTGACCACTTCAGCCAAGCCAAATTTGGTGAATTCAGAGTTAGTGAGCGGGGAGAGTTGTTGTTGGTGAACCTGCTCGATGATCAGTTGCAACCGCTATAACGGGAAACCGAAATGGATGTTAACAAGATGGTGAGCCATGCTCGCCATCTTTATCCATTTTACCTAGTTCAAACCGCTAAACTTTCGCCTAAATATCCACCTTAAGTTGCAACCAGGGTGCAACCAATTTGTAACCTTTGTTCCCTATAGTATCGTCAGTTTTCGAAGCTGATGCTTCGTGAAATGATCAATCATTAAATCAAATATCAATATAAAAGATACTTTTAGGGGTCACTATGTTTAAACACAAAACACTGTTGGCGTTAGCCATCAGTAGCGCTTTTGGCGTTGCCAACGCGGCCGATAATTTAATTATTTCTGAATATGTCGAAGGCAGCGGCAATAATAAAGCCATCGAGTTGTACAACCCAACTGCCGGCAGCATCGACTTAAGCCAGTATCAATTACGCTTTTATTTTAATGGCAGCACAAATGTGGGCAGCACGATCAGCCTCAATGGCACCTTGGCTGCAGGTGCGACTTATGTGGTCGCAGATAACGATGCCTCTGCAGATATTTTGGCGATCACTGATCAACAAAGTAACGCCAGTTTTTTCAACGGCGATGATGCTATTGTCCTAACCCATCAAAACCAAGTGATTGATAGTTTAGGCCAAGTGGGGGTTGACCCAGGTAGTGAATGGGGTAGTGGTGATTTATCGACACAGGACAACACGCTACGCCGTAATCCTGATCAATTAATTGCCGATCCTATTATTGATGATGCTGTTACCTTTAATACTTGGTTAGGTTTTGCAAAAGATGATATTGCCGATCTCGGTAAGTTCAGCGCCGGTACGCCAACTGATCCTGTTGACCCACCACCGAGCTCACTCGCTTGTGGTGAAGCATCAACTGCTATCCATGCCCTGCAAGGTTCGACTAATGCAAGTCCGTTAAACGGGCAAACCTTAGTGGTTGAGGCCATAGTGGTGAGTAACCAAGAAGCGGGCTTGAAGGGTATTTTCGTACAAATGGCCGACAACGAAGCCGATACCGATCCGCAAACCTCTGAAGGGGTGTTTGTTTACACTGGCAATGCTCCCACGGGTTACGTGGCGGGCGACCGTGTACGCTTAAAGGCTAAAGTCACTGAGTATCAAGGTTTAACGGAGCTGACTACGGTAGCCGAGCATAAACTTTGCGCCGCGGGACAAACTTTGCCGAGCGCCGCGGTAGTGACTTTACCCGTGAACTCAAGCGATGATTTTGAGCCCTTCGAAGGCATGCGCGTACGCTTTAGCCAAGATTTAGTGGTGAACGAAGTTTACAACCTAGGTCGCTATGGCGAAATTTCACTCGGTAGCAGCCGTCACTTTATTGGGACGCAAGTCGCCGCACCAGGCGCCGATGCCTTAGCTGTTACAGCAGCCAATCTCAAAGACAGTATTTTACTTGATGATGGCTTAACGGCACAAAACCCTGATCCGGTGATTTTCCCCGCGCCAGGTTTGAGTGCATCAAACACTGTGCGCGTGGGGGATAAAGCCACTGCAGTCACGGGCGTAATGCACTATGGTTTTAATCTTTATCGCATTATGCCGAGTGAACCTGTTAACTTTGTCGCAGAAAACCCTCGTCCGCAGTCACCTGTTCTGGCTGAGGGCGGTAACCTCAAAGTCGCCAGCTTTAACGTACTGAACTACTTTAATGGCGATGGACAGGGTGGTGGTTTCCCGACTGCGCGCGGTGCCAATACCGTGAGTGAGTTTGAGCGTCAAAAAGCGAAGATTATCAGTGCGATGGTTGGTATTGGTGCCGATGTTTTTGGTCTGATGGAAATCGAAAACGATGGCTTTGGTGCAAACTCAGCGATTGCCGATCTCGTGGCAGGCCTTAACACTGCCGTGGGTGAAAATCGTTATACCTATGTTATTCCAAAGGTTAATGGCACTAACTTAAGTACAATTGGTACAGATGCGATTACCGTCGGTTTAATCTACCGCAGTGATAAGGTCAGCCCACAGGGCGATGCGCGCATATTATCTAGCGCCAATTCACCGTTAGATGAAACTGGCCAACCGTTGTTCGATGACAGCAAAAACCGTCCAATGTTGACGCAAGCCTTCGTGCTTAATGGCAGTGACGAGAGTGTGGTCGTTGCGGTTAATCATTTGAAATCTAAGGGCAGTGAGTGTGCCGGCGATCCTGACATGAACGATGGCCAAGGTAACTGCAATATTACCCGTACCCGCGCAGCTACGGCAGCAGGGCAGTGGATTAGCGAACAATATCCGGAGCAAGGTGTATTGCTGATTGGAGATTTAAACGCTTATGCCAAGGAAGATCCTCTGACTGCGCTGGCGAATGCTGGTTTTAGCGAGTTGTTTGCCAAACTTGAAAAAGCTAATGCTTATTCCTATGTGTTTTCAGGGGAATCGGGACAGTTAGACCATGCTTTAGCGAATGCAGCGCTAGTGGATAAAGTAGTGGATGTGGCCGAGTGGCATATCAATACCGATGAGCCGCGCGTATTAGACTACAACGAAGAGTTTAAGACCCCTGCGCAGTTACAAGACTTGTACGCCAGTGATGCTTATCGCTCTTCGGATCATGATCCTGTGGTGATTTCACTTCTGCTCGAAGCCGAAAAAGTCGTCCCAGAAGCCAGCTTTACTAAAGTGGTGAATGGTGCAGCTGTGCAATTTACCTCAACGTCAACCGACAGTGATGGCCAAATCGTTTCTACTCAGTGGGACTTTGGTGACAACACTCAAGCCATGGGAGAAGCCGTATCTCACACCTATGCGCAAAGTGGTGATTATCTAGTGACGTTAACCGTGACGGACAATGACGGCTTAAGCCATAGCAGCTCGCAAACGGTGACTGTAGTGGTTGAAAACGTTAAAAAGCCACCTGTTGCCCAAATTCAGCGCATTAATCTGTGGTTAGTCGATATGTTTATTTCGACGAGCTATGACACCGATGGGGTTATTAAGCAGCATAAGTGGAAGTTTGATAATGGTACCCGTGCCAATGGTCCTGTAGTACTGCGTCTGGCTCGCCGCGGAGAACATACCGTCGAGTTAACCGTTAAAGATAATGATAAATTAACGGATACGGCAACACTGACATACCGTTAAGCGTGAGCCTCTTTCCTTTAATATCAAAAGCCTGCGTAGCAGGCTTTTTTACTTTAATTCACGATAGAATGCTTTAAATTCAAGCTAAGTCGATTTATGTACCTACCCGCTTAAGCTAAGATGGCACCACTAATGGATTTTACTCACAGAGGGTGGTCTCATCGCAATGAATACAGACACCTTGGCGTACCTTAATCAGCATCAATTAACCTCCGTTATGAGCCTCACTAAATGGCGTAAGCTTGAGCAGGCGCTCCATGAAGAGCCAGAGTTTGTGCCCCATGTACGTTATAAGCTGCTGGTGGAGGATGGGCCAAACCCTAGTTTTACGCCAGTGTGGTGGCATGAGTTGCTGGAGATTGCCGACTCCATTGAATGGCTTGAGATTGATCCCTTTAAAAGAGAAAAAATAGGGCGATTGTTACCTGAAAAGACCACTGATTTTTCTGACTATATTCAGACTCAGCTGCACAAATACGCTATTCCCTTCAGTATAGAGACACAAAGGTTTCGGATTTGGGGCTATCTTCGCTGCGATGCAACTATGCCTGCATTTTGTATTGCGGCTGGTGGCGAGACGATAAAGGAAGCTGAGTAAAACTCAAAAAGCAGATGAAAATTGGGGCGTTAACTGGATTAACGCCCCTGATAAGGATTACAGCACGATATAAAGCGGCCAGCCGAGTAGACCAACAAGCCCTTCTTTATGCTCGAATCTTTCTAAACGCTCAGGGGAAGCGTCATTAAGCAGCAGCTCACGGTAGCTTTTGGCAAAATGCAGCGTACGCAGCAGTGCAGGCGCAAAGTTTTTACCCAAATCTTTACCAATAGTTTCGGCAAGTGTTGCGGGTAACTCTGCCAAGGCTTTTTGGGTTTGCTGCTCAATATACTCAAGGCTAAACCATTCGTCCTGCAAGCTGATTTTGGCAATGCGCTTTTTCAGATCTTGTCTGACTTTCGCATTATCAAATAACATCCGATACAGTACTGCTTCGGCCAATACGCTCTCAAGATTTAAGAAATCCAACGGATCGTAGCTGGTTTGGGCATAAAATTGCGCCATCAGCGCCGCAATCGATTGCTGGCGTTGGTGCTCGAGTAGGGCGTCCTGATAGGCTTCATAGCCTTGCCATTCTTCGGCGTCTGGTGGTGTTGAGACTTGTTCCAGCAGGAATTTATCGACATCACCATAAAGAGATTTGCCGTTAACCAACTTATGTTTGCTCACGACACTGAGCATACTCCAGCCCTTTTGGAAGCACTTAACCACGCCATCGGCGGTGATGAGTAAACGCAATGCCTGTTGTTGATCCTGATTCGACAGTTCCATTAAGCCGAGACTAACGACGCCAATGACATCGTGCGCAGCCTGTTCCAGTAAGTGCATTTTGTACTTGTTATAGAACTTATCCGCCAATTTGAGGCTCATCAAAATGGCTTTAGATTTGATTTGTGCGAGCTGCTCACCGCTGAGGGTGTCGTCTGCTTGGCCTTTGGCCAATACCTTGCTCAGGTATGGGCCTTGGTCTATATCGCGCAGTACCAGTTGCATCTAGAGATCCTTAATCTAAAAAGCTAAACATATCATCCACTTCTGCGTATTCATCCGTAACTTGGTTTTTCTCTTTGGCTTGGATAACTAATTCATTAACGAACTTGTTAATGATCGTTTCCCAACCAGAGCTTTCGTTACGCAGCAGGTTTTTAATGGCTTTTTCAACATCGGGTGCCAGCTCATGGATTAACGCCATCAGACTACGGGGGTCGTCTAGGCTTAAGCTATGGGCTTCTTCACTGGCGACGCGGCCGTCGTAACCGATGGTGTCGGTATCTTCTTCATCGTCGTAATAGTCGTTGAAATGATCCTCATCATCGTGTCCTTCGCCCAACATCATTTCGATAAAGGGGATAGACAGATAGAAGAGGCCGGCGGGATCTTCGGCAATACACTCTAAAATAGCGGTTTGTTTTTCTTCGCTATCTTGAATACGAATTAAATAAGTTAAAAAATCAAAGGTATGCTGAATGAGTTCTTCGGCATTGTTTTTGATTTTTTCTTCCCAATACAAAGGTTGCTGACAGACGATGTCGCGAATTTGCTCGGGGGTCATCAGCTCCGACATAATTGACGGGCAGGAGATATCATGGTGACTGTTGATTTGGGTCAGCGTCACAATATCCATTTTTTCAATGACTTCAACTAATTGCTCATCGTTCATTGTGGTGGCGATGAGTTCGAAACGTTTGCTTGCCTGTTTTGGCTCGACATCGGCGAGCTCTTTAATCTCGGCAACGGTTATCTCAATTAGACTCGTGTTCATTAGCGGTCCTCATCATCGTAGTGATCGTAGTAGCCATCTTCCTCTTCGCCTTCATCGTCATCATCCGAATAGTCGGTATAGTCACTGTCTTCGTCTTCAAAATCATCATCAGTGCTGCGTTTAGGGGCTGGCGTACTTTTACCTTGGTTTTCAAGTAAGTAAAGCACGGCGCAGCTTTCGATCAATAAATCTTCTGAATAAGCGCGTACCGCCAACACTAAAGGTAAATCGGCATTGTTAAAGCCGATAGTGACTTTAAACTCATCCCAGTCGGGTTGCGTTGCGGTATTGATCCAGTGAGCCCATTTGAGCTTGGCGTCACTGGGGAATTTTACTCTGCCATAAAGTGCGACTGGCAGATACTCAGGCACTGACTCGAGCATTTTAGGGTCAGCCTGCAATACTTTTTTGATTTGACTGGTAAATTGCTCCAGAGCCTTAGGAGTATCAGGGTCATCATAGGACTCGATATTGTCGTAGGCATTGGTTTTAAGCTCATTAATGCGTGAGATATTCAGTTTTTTGGCCATGGGCATGTCTCGAAATATAAGCGCTAAAACAAATAGCTTATCGAAATAAAACGTACCGAAATAAATTGCTCAACATCAGGAGCTGCGAATTTAACCGCTCGTTTATTTGGTACTCAAAATAAATATTAAGGGTAGAACTGATCCCATAATTCGCGCATGGCGCTATTGGGGTCGGTCACTATCACGTTGTTGAAATCTCGGATAAACGCATTTCTAAGCTTAGGATCTGATAGGACTTCATACGCTTTTTTAACGCGTTCAAGTTGTTGTGATGCTTGCTCTTTTTCTTCATCAGAGGCACCTAGCAACTTGTCGGGATGATATTTGTTTGAGAGCCGGCGATAGGCTTTTTTAATGTCGTCTTCTTTGGCACTAGGTTTGATACCAAGCACACTAAAGTGGTTAATCATATTTGTACCTGCAGGCGATGGGTTGGTATCGCAAGATAAAGCTTGAGTGCTGATTATCTGCCAATTTGTGGAATTATGATTAGTCAGCGACGGATCATAACAGAAATGCTTGTTGGGCGGCAAACGACGATGGCTGCATTTAGAGGGAAAAGTGAATCCGTAACTGGGAGTTGTGAAAATCGGCAACTGTACAGGCAAAAGGCATTAGTTTGCTAAGGTGCAATAGACACAAATGTCAGTTCAGAAAGCTATTTCTGTTCGAGTTAACGGCTTAGTTTTCGTAAGGCACATTCCGAATGTAGTTAGCGCAATTCGATAAACGATTAAGGCAAATCAGGCAAAACTCAAGTCAAGATGTATTTCGGGTATAAAAAACAGCTTATGCTGGCCTAGTCGTTATTTTTGTATAAATTGGTTGCGGGAGCCGGATTTGAACCGACGACCTTCGCCCGGGGTTTATAAAGGCTTGAGCCAGACGAGCTGCCATATTGCAACGCTATAGATAAATTTCGGGTATAAAAAAACCAGCTTATGCTGGCCTAGTAGTTATTTTTGTATAAATTGGTTGCGGTAGCCGGATTTGAACCAACGACCTTCGCTCGGGGTTTATAAAGAGTTGAGCCCGACGAGCTGCCATATTGCAACTCTGTAGATAAATTTCGGGTACAAAAAAACCAGCTTATGCTGGCCTAGTCATGATTTCTATATTAATTGGCTGCGGGAGCCTGATTTGAACCGACGACCTTCGCTCGGGGTTTATAAAGAGTTGAGCCCGACGAGCTACCATGCTGCTCCATCCCGCGTCCGATATCTATTTGTATTACTTATATTTGCTTCAAATGGTTGCGGGAGCTGGATTTGAACCAACGACCTTCGCTCGGGGTTTATAAAGAGTTGAGCCCGACGAGCTACCATATTGCAACTCTGTAGATAAATTTCGGGTACAAAAAAACCAGCTTATGCTGGCCTAGGCGAGATTTTTGTATTAATTGGTTGCGGGAGCCGGATTTGAACCAACGACCTTCGGGTTATGAGCCCGACGAGCTACCATGCTGCTCCATCCCGCGTCCGATTTATACTGTTGATCACTGTTTTAATTCTGTCATCTTAGAATTGGTTGCGGGAGCCGGATTAGAACCGACGACCTTCGCCCGTTGTTTATAAAGAGTTGAGCCCGACGAGCGGTTTCTTTTTATAAACGGATACATCTAAATTGGTTGCGGGAGCCGGATTTGAACCGACGACCTTCGGGTTATGAGCCCGACGAGCTACCATGCTGCTCCATCCCGCGTCCGATTTATACTGTTGATCACTGTTTTAATTCTGTCATCTTAGAATTGGTTGCGGGAGCCGGATTTGAACCGACGACCTTCGGGTTATGAGCCCGACGAGCTACCATGCTGCTCCATCCCGCGTCCGATATCTATTTGTATTACTTATATTTGCTTCAAATGGTTGCGGGAGCTGGATTTGAACCAACGACCTTCGGGTTATGAGCCCGACGAGCTACCATGCTGCTCCATCCCGCGTCCGTCTTCAAAGCGGGGCAGACTATAACGGCAGCGCGGTGGCATTGCAAGGAGGAATTCTAAAAAAACGGACGAATGCTTAAATATAAAGCGTAGTGCGGGTAATTCATCCATTATTGGCCGCGATATGGGATTTTAGTGGATTAAAAGCGGGTCAACAGCCTGACTAAATCGAGTTTTGGCTAATAACTGTTTATCTTTTATGTTGCTTCGCAGGTATAATGTCGGTTTGATTTTGACTGCGTATTGATTATCCCATGCTTAATTTTTTTGCTGCCGCCCCTAAGGGCTTTGAATATAGCTTAGCCCAAGAACTGACAGAATTTGGTGCGACTGAGATTAAAGAAAGTGTAGCCGGTGTCTATTTTACCGCGCCTCTCACCTTAGCGTATCGTATTACCCTGTGGACGCGTTTAGCCAGCCGTATTGTACTGGTGATCTATAAGGGCCCCTGTGAGTCGGCGGAGCAGTTATATAATGCAGCCTACTGTATTGATTGGTCTGCACATTTCTCTAATCGCAACACCTTTAGTATCGATTTCCATGGCACGGGTGGTTTTATTAACAATACCCAGTTTGGTGCGCTAAAGATTAAAGATGCAATTGTTGACCGTTTCCGTGATGACGGTGATGCCCGTCCAAACGTCGCCCGTATCGATGCCGACATTAAAGTTGATGCCCATTTTCGCAATGGGGTCATTACCATTGCGATGAATTTTTCTGGTCCATCACTGCACCAACGCGGTTATCGTTCAACCACGGGGGAGGCGCCTTTAAAAGAAAACCTCGCGGCGAATATGCTGGTTCGCAGTGGCTGGAAAGCAGCCCCAACCACCTTACTCGATCCCTTCTGCGGTAGCGGTACAGTGTTGATTGAAGCGGCTTTGATGGCCGCCGATATTGCTCCTGGTCTACAACGCAGCCGTTTTGGTTTCGAACATTGGCGTCGTCACGATAAGGCCACTTGGCACGAAATTGTCGAAGAAGCTAAAGCGCGTGCTTCGCTTGGGGTGAAGCGCTGCGAAGTGAAGTTCTATGGCTCGGATATCGACTCACGCCTAGTGGCGCTAGCAAAACGTAATGCACAAAATGCCGGCGTGCTTGAACTGATTGAGTTTAAGGTGGCAAATGCCCTTAATGTAGAGCCGCCAGCGGCTGAAGGTTACCTCATCACCAACCCTCCTTACGGTGAGCGTTTAGGCAGTGTGTCTGAGCTGTTGCAGCTGTACTATCAATTAGGCGATAAATTCAAAAAAGAATTTGGTGGCTGGAAAGTGGCCATGCTGTGTAGCGATATCGAGCTTATCTCAGCACTGAAACTTAAAGCCGATAAACAGATGAAGATGTTTAATGGCGCCCTAGAATGTGCCTTTAACTTATACACGCTTCACGCACAAAGTACCCGCCGCGATACGCCAGTATTGCCAGAGGGCGTCGATATTGCTGATATCGCCCCCGCTTTTGCTAACCGTATTAAGAAAAACGCTAAGCAATTTGAAAAGTGGGCCCAAAAAGAGGGGATCGATAGTTATCGCCTCTATGATGCTGACATTCCGGAATACAACGTCGCGGTCGATAAGTATCTTGATTATGTTGTGGTACAAGAATACATGGCACCAGCCAGTATTCCTGAGGCCGTCACGAAACGTCGTTTAAGCGATGTGCTGCTGGCTTTGCCTGCGGCGATTGGTGTCGATCCACACAAAATCATTATGAAGACCCGCGAGCGTCAAAAGGGCACTAGTCAATACCAAAAGCTGGATGAACGTAAGTTAGAGCTTATCACCACTGAATATGGCGCTAAATTTAAGCTGAACCTGACGGGTTATTTAGATACTGGGCTGTTCCTCGATCATCGATTAACTCGCCGTTTGGTGGGGCAAAAATCCAAGGGCCGCCGAGTACTGAATTTATTCTCTTATACGGGCTCAGCTTCGGTGCATGCCGCGTTAGGCGGGGCAAAGTCAGTCACGACTGTCGATATGTCAAACACTTATCTTGCTTGGGCGAAAGAGAACTTTGCCCTTAACAATCTCAGTGGCAAACAATATGAGTTTGTTCAGGCTGACTGCTTGCAGTGGATCCGCGATTGTAACGAACAATATGATTTGATTTTTATCGATCCGCCCACCTTCTCAAATTCCAAGCGCATGGAAGACTCCTTCGATGTGCAACGTGATCATGTAAATTTACTCGGTATGCTAATCAAGCTGTTAAGTCCAAACGGTGAATTGGTGTTCTCTAACAATAAGCGCAAGTTTAAGATGGACATTGAGACTTTAACCAAAATGAAGATTAAGGTGCAAAACATCGACGACATGACGTTGCCGCTGGATTACAAACGTAATCCTCATATCCATAACACCTGGTTAATTACCCATGCAGATAAATAATGCATTGCAGGCAAGCTATGTGTTGTATCACACCGAAGGTTGTCACTTGTGCGAACTGGCGGCAGCCTTGTTAAATGCCGCCCAGGTACGTTATACCGCCATCGATATTTGCGATGATGAAACCTTAGCAGAGCGTTATGGCGTGTCGATTCCTGTGGTTAAAGCCCAGGACGAGCGTTGTTTATGTTGGCCATTTGATGCCACGCAATTACAAGAATTTTTAGGAGCTTAGTTTGAGTCTGGTTCGTATCAATAATGGCTCGTTAGCCTATGGTTACACCCCGCTACTGCAAAATGCCGATTTCACTATCGAGCGCGGCGAGCGGGTTTGTATTGTTGGCCGTAACGGTGCAGGCAAGTCGAGTTTATTAAAGATTTTATCTGGCGATGTACTGCTCGATGAAGGTGAATTTAACATCGACGGCAGTGTGACGGTTAGTCGCTTGCAGCAAGACCCACCTAAAGCTGAGCAGGGCACGGTTTACGCCTACATTGCCGCAGGTTTGAAAGAAGTTGGTGAAGCCCTAGAGCAATATCATCAGTTGTCCCACGATGTCGCTTTTGCTGAGCCTGAGCAAATGGAGCGCATGCTCAATCAGATGCAAAAGCTGCAGGAAACCTTAGATCACCATAATGGCTGGCAACTTGACTCGCGGATCAATCAAAATTGTGAGCTTTTGGGGTTAGATCCTGATAAATCTTTAAGTGAGTTATCCGGTGGTTGGCAACGTAAAGTGGCTCTTGCCCGTGCGTTAGTCAGTGCGCCAGATTTATTGCTACTCGATGAGCCAACCAACCACCTCGATATCGATACTATTGAATGGCTAGAAAAATTCCTGCTGGATTTCCAAGGCGCCATCGTATTTATCAGTCACGACAGGGGCTTTATTGCGCGCATGGCTACGCGGATTGTGGATTTAGATCGCGGTGTTGTGACCTCATGGCCTGGTAATTATCAAGCCTACCTTGATGGTAAGCAGGAATGGCTGCGGGTCGAGGCCGAGAAAAACGCATTATTTGATAAGCGCTTAGCCGATGAAGAAGTGTGGATCCGCCAAGGTGTTAAGGCGCGTCGTACCCGTAATGAAGGCCGTGTGCGTGCGTTAAAAGCCTTGCGCCAAGAACGCAGTGAACGTTTAAATCGTCAGGGCAATGCCAAAATGGCGGTGGCCGAAACAGAACGTTCGGGTAAATTGGTCTTTGATGTGAAGGACTTAAACTATAACTTGCCCGATAAAAATCTGGTAAAAAACTTCAACACCACAGTGCTGCGTGGCGATCGCATCGCGTTGATTGGTCCAAACGGTTGTGGTAAATCGACGTTAATAAAATTATTGATTGAAAAGCTACAACCTCAATCGGGTGAAGTGAAAGTGGGTACTAAGCTCGAAATTGCCTACTTCGATCAATACCGTGAAGCATTGGATCCTGAGCAAACCGTTGAAGATAACGTGGGAGAAGGTAAAAAGACCATCACTATCAATGGTCAAGACCGCCATATCCTTAGTTACTTGCAGGATTTTCTGTTCTCGCCAATGCGTGCCAGAACGCCAGTGAAAGCGTTATCAGGCGGTGAGAAAAACCGTTTATTGCTGGCGAAGTTACTTATTCGTCCCGCAAACCTTATCATTCTCGACGAACCGACAAACGATCTTGATATTGAGACCCTAGAATTGCTAGAGTCGCTGCTGACTGAATATGAAGGCACGTTATTACTGGTCAGCCACGACCGGGCGTTTATTGATAATACCGTGACCAGCAGCTGGTGGTATGCCGGCAATGGTCACTGGACAGAGTATGTTGGCGGTTATCAGGATGCTATCGATCAAGGTGCAAAGTTTTATTCTGAGGAACCTAGTCAGACAAACACGGTCGAAGCACCTGCGACCGCAAAAACCGCTGAGGTTAAAGTGGCAGAGCCTGCCAAAGCCGCAAAAAAACTGTCCTATAAATTACAGCGTGAATTAGAGGCTATGCCTGAGCTGATGGAGAAATTAGAGGCCGAAATCCTCGAGTTGCAAACTACAGTGGCGAGCCCAGATTTTTATAGTCAGACGCAGGATAAAATCAATCAGGTATTGAGCCTGTTAGCGGATAAAGAAAAGCAATTGGAAGTTTGCTTCGAGCGATGGGAAGAGCTTGAGTCACTGAAGTAAACCAATAATAAAAATGGGAATAGAATTAATGAAGTCAAAGTTGGATAAAGCCCTGTCCTTGGTTGCCTTAGGTGTCCTTGGCGTATTACACAGTGCCCATGCTGCACCAGTTTATGAAATTGTTAACATTGAAAATTATGATTTGCAACGTACAGGTACCCTCGAAGGTGCCCGTAATGGTTACGCTTTAGGCATCAATGCTAACGATGAGTTGGTTGGTATTGCTAAAGGTAAGAAAAAACTCAGTACATCTGATGTCGAAGGTGGGATTATCGACGTTGAAGATGGTATCGCTCCAGAGGAAACCATCACCTATTCAATTACGGCGGCGATTGTTGCCAACAACTTTGCCTTTATTGCGGCGCAAAATGGTGCGGCTGGTGCTTGGTTGCCAACTTTCGATAGTATCAATGGCACCACGCCACCAAGTGATACTTCGGTTGTCAACTCTGTCGACACTTTTTACTACGACATCAATGATGCAGGCCTGAAAGTGGGCAGCATGACGGCCCCTGAAAAGAAAACAGAAAATACCGCGACAACAGATAATACCACCGACTACTGGTATTATCGTGATTACGAGTACCGTGGTGTTGCCAAAGTGGGGGACACCGAAATCCCATTACCGCCTCCCTATACTCAGTATGTTAAGGACGATAAAACGGTTCAACTGGGCGGTTGGTCAGCGGCGACAGCGGTAAACAATAATAACTTAGTAGTGGGTTACGCCAGTACAGATATCAGCAAATATGGTGCTGATCGTGTGGCTTACTGTTTAAGCACTGATAACACTTTACCGTTAGATGTGTGTATTCAGCGTGAACAATACCCTAATGACCAAGGCACGCGTAACATTCAGTACCAAACGCGTGCTTTCATTTGGCAATTGGAAAATGGTGCTGCCACAGGTACAGCATTACCGCTTGGATTAACACCTGCAAGTGATAACACGCTGACATTTACCGCGCAGGCATTGGGCGTAAATAATGACGGCGTGGTGGCTGGTCGCTCGCACGTTTATCGTTATGGTGATACCGGTAGGCTACATCAAGATGCGGCTTATTGGAGTAAAGATGCTGAGGGTAAATACCAATATCATTGGATCCCAATGGCTGACGCTGTTTCGAGCTCTATTGCCTATGATGTAAACGACAATGGTATCGTTGTCGGTAGCTATCGCAGTTATATCTCAGGTTATTTACGCGATAAATTCTTCTATTTTGATATCAATACCCCGGATGTGCCTTACGTCACGCCCAATGATTTTGCTGCAACTACGACAGATTTGTCTAGCAAACCTAAAGATATTAATAATAAAGGCCAGATAGTTGGTTACATTGAAACCACCTATGACAAAGAAAAACCGCGTCCTAAGGCTGGCTTCCTGTATGAGAAATCAACGGGTGAATTTAGTAACCTCAACACATTGCTGACATGTGAATCTAAGGGCTTTGAAAAGGGTGCAGATGGCAATTGGACTCGCCATAAGGTTGAAGTGCAGGACGGTACTGGCAAAGTACTCAGCTATAACAGCGATATCCAGGTGGTAGAAGCGTCAAGCATTAATGAAGATGGTACCATTGTGGGGACTGCCTTTATTCGTAAGCCTTCTTATCAATTCGATAAGAATGGCAACATTATTGTTGGCGAAAACGGCTTACCTCTGTTTGAACTCAGTGGCAATGGCGAACCTGTTACCGCCTACGTTCCTCGTATGGTGGTGCTTAAACCCGCAACCAATGGGCAAGCTTGTACTGTGGATGACAGCACAGATACGGGCAATTATGAACGTCAAGGCGCCGCATCACTTGCGTGGTTACTTGCCTTACCGTTAGTTTGGTTGCGTCGTCGCGTTCGCTAGTTTTTAAGCTTGAATTCAGACTCAAAAAATCGAGGCAAAATGCCTCGATTTTTTTTAATCATGATCTCAATAGTTTAATAAATAGTCGATAAAATGAACAATTTTTTGATTGATCTCAGCGTTGAAAAGCACTATTTCTATGGGTGAAGCTGTTGCTTCTATTTCACGTAGAACAGAGGACGCTTGCATGAAAAGACAAAAACGAGATCGTTTAGACAGAGCTTTTTCAAAAGGATTCCAAGCCGGTATTGGTGGACGCTCTAAAGAGCTTTGTCCTTATGCAAATCTTGATTCGCGATCACAGTGGTTAGGTGGTTGGCGTGAAGGTGTTGATGGCCGAGTTAATGGGCTATTTAATAAATAGCGAGTTTTTCTCGCAGTTAAATAGCCCTGAACAGACAGAGTAATGCAGCATAATTGCCCTCAGATGAGGGCATTTTTGTGTCTATTGGATCATGTAGGGTAAAGCGAATTAGAAGGTCGATGTATCGCTAAAGACACCGACTTTAAGATCGGTTGCACTGTAAATTTGGCGACCATCGACTTCAAGGATGGCATCGGCAATACCCATTACCAATTTACGGTGTATGGTGCGTTTGATATTGAGCTTATAAGTGACCTTTTTCGCGCCGGGTAATACTTGACCAGTAAACTTAACTTCACCCACACCTAAGGCGCGGCCTTTGCCTTCTGCGCCTTCCCAGCCTAGGTAAAACCCAACGAGTTGCCACATAGCATCTAAGCCTAAGCAGCCAGGCATAACAGGGTCAGCGATAAAGTGGCAATCAAAAAACCATAATTCTGGTTTAATATCGAGCTCGGCAACAATTTCACCTTTTCCAAACTCACCACCGTTGTCATTAATGGTAATGATCCTGTCGATCATCAGCATGTTGTCTACGGGGAGGCGAGGGGAGTTTGGACCAAATAATTTCCCATGGCCACAGGCGATAAGTTCTTCTTTATTGAAACTGTTTGCTTTATTCATTGTTTTACTACTCCAGCAATAAGAGCGCCAAGATTAGCGAACACGTGTAAGCTAAACAACTCCGATCAGCTAATTAATGTCGGAAAAATCCTAATTTTGCGAGTAATCTCGTTATTAAGCCAATTTCTTCTTCACCGTTACCCGCAAGCTTGTCTAGTCGTTGCTGTACTAGACCGTATAAGGACTCCGCTGGGAAGTCGTTATCTTCGTCGGCAACCCCGGCGGGCATCTGCATCAAAAGTTCGACCGCTTCATCCATATGTTCAATGGCATAAATGTGGAATAAGCCTTTGCCTACAGCTGTAATGACTTTGGGATGAAGGTTCAGCTGTAACATATTCGACTTGGGCATAATCACGCCTTGTTCACCCGTTAACCCTCGGCGCTCACAAAGATTAAAAAAGCCTTCAATTTTTTCATTAATACCGCCGATCGCTTGCACATTGCCAAATTGATCCAGCGCTCCCGTAATGGCTAACGACTGAATAATCGGTTGTTCTGCAATGGCCGACATCAAGCAGCAATATTCGGCAAGCGAGGCGCTATCGCCATCGATCTCCTGATAGGACTGCTCAAATACAATATTGGCATTAAGATGCAATGGTGCATCGCGACCAAAGATACGATACAAACAGGCTGAAAGGATCATCATCCCTTTAGCATGAATATTGCCACCTAATTCAGACTTTCTTTCAATATCAGCAACTTCGCCGTCACCATAGTGCACCGTTGCGGTGATCCGCGCAGGTTCACCATAGCAGTGATCAATTGCATCAATAACAGTAAGACCATTAATTTGTCCTACCATAGCGCCTTCAGTTGGCAGATTTATGAAATTATCATCAAAACTTTGGCCCGAAAATTCCTCAGAGCTGTTATGGCGATAATTGGCTTGCGATAGCGCACGTTCAATGCTGGCGGCATTGATTGTCGATTTACCGCGATAGACTTTTGCCTGTGCCATTAACTGGGCCAAATCAAGCATAGAGAGACTTAAGCGACGTTGGTGCTCAGTTAATCTGGCACTGTGTCTAAAGAGTGGTGCAAGACTGGATTGCTCTAATGTGACATTGACACTTTGCGCCACTGTTTGTAGCCAACTGGCATATTGCGCTTCTTTAAAACGGGTCAAATCGAGTTCACCTGCCAGTTCGGCCAACAGGTTAAAGTGGCGTTGGAATTGCCAATCTTCGGATCTAATTTGGCTATAGATTAAACCAGCGCCAATTAAAATAATTTTACAATTTAATGGAATAGGGCTTAGGTTGTGGCTGATTTGATACTCTTTTTGCGTCAGGATTTGCATCAGCAAATCCCATAAACTTTCACGTTTCCAGAGGGATTCTGCGCAGATAAATACATAGTGGCATTCGGCTAGTGCACCTGCTTGATATTTACTGCTATTGCCTGATTGCACCATACGGCCAAGAAGGTCTGAACGGCGGATATTGCCGCTCAGATAGCGATAACTGACATGCTTTTCGGCAATTGAGCCTTGATTGTCCTGCGGTGCTTCATATTGCCAATGGAATTGAATGGCGTTGTCTTCGGGGCGCTTTGCCACCAAATAAGCCGCCGGCAATGGCTCAAGCGTTTCCATTAAGGCTTTCATCATTAATAGTCTGTCGATGCCAGGGAAATCTGCGAGATACAGTTGTTGATCGGCAATGGCGTTATGTAACTTAAAGGCATCCAACACGCGCTCTTGACCTAAAAGTAACGCTTTGAATCCTGTCGGCAATTGCGGCAGGACGGGAAGATTAAATTCAGGAGCGAGTGAGGATGAAGGTATCAAGAGTGAATTCATATAAGCATTTACCGTGAAAAGTTACCGCGATTTTACCATACCAAGACGGCAAGTCTCTTACTGTATAGGTGTTTTTATGAGGGTTTACCCAGATATTGCTGAAAATGTGTAGGTAATTTGGCCGAAAAATCATCCGCCTGAACATAAGATGAGCATTTGACACAATATTGAAAGATTGCTGTTTACAAGCGCCGATGATGCTTATATTATTTGCGG
>NZ_JACSDI010000040.1 GCF_022410515.1 Shewanella cutis
CATTTACCTCGGTTTTTCAGCCAAATAGGTCAATTTAGTCAGTCATCATCCTTTGTAACCCAACTTCGCTAGCCTTTTAACGGCTAAGTGACTTTTCGTCACTTGAATGCAAACAGAAGGTGCATTATGTTCTTGTTTTACCTTGGGTGGCCGGATTTATTCGGCCGGATTTATTCGCAGCCGGATTTATTCCCACAATAATAGCTGACTTATACATTAATAGTTGATATTTTGTTTTCAATTGCTTGTAACTTTCTAAATACTAATGAATAACCACTTAACTGCACTTACTCTATACCTGCAAGGTATGGACTCAAACAGCCTGACGTTTATAAGCATTGTAGTATCAGTTATAGGTGTATTACTTAGCCTTCTAGTGGCAATTCTAGGGGTATGGTTTGCCATTGCTCAGTACAGATTAAAACGATCAACCAAAATTATCGGTTCTGTTTGTTTTTCTAGAAACTGCGATTTCAATGATATTTACCCTAATAAAATTGTCCTCCAAAACCTTAAAGATAAGTCTGAAGCAATATTTGGCATCCATATAAAGCTTAGCAACAATATATATATATCAATGGAGAATTTAGAAGACTCTCCAATTGTAATTGCACCATTCGAAACTTTAGTACGAAACTACAAGCCAGTATCTTTCTATGGTTCTAACAGCTACAAAGTAGATATCAACCGATTAATTCAAGAGAAGATGGGATGTGTGGTAGTTCTAACAACGAATAAAGGTAAATATCTAACTAAGCAAAAAAAGCACTACTGGAGCCCAATTGTTGAAAGCCTCAAAAATAATGCAATTTCCGCTTTGAATCCATATAGAATCACAGAAAACTTTCCAAACGGATTTGAGTATACCGTGCCATCCAATGCCAAGTTCGTAGTTAGATACTCTCAAAATAATGAACCAAAAGCAGCTTTTATATACCGTGAAAAATTAAGTTATAGCCACACATCCGATATTTTTGAACTTACAGCCAAGTCACTTATTGATAAGCAATCACTGCATGAGCACATAACTAAACTGGATTCACTTCATACCACTCATAAAGTTGATATTCCCTCAATAGAAATTATCCCGATTAGTGAACTTCCCGAACAAAAGAGACTAGATGATTTCTTTAATAAATCGAGAAAAGAAACCTCTCGCTCCTGGCTGTTCGTTCATGTATTAGGCAAAGCAATAACTGTATACAGGGCTTACAAGATGAAACAGAGCAATCATGACCGCTATAACAAAAACTTCACATATAATGAATCGCTAGTGACCAAATGGCTGTTTATCATTGCTTTTAGTGTTTTGATTATCCTTGTTATGAGAGAGCATATTATTGATTTGTTCGAATTATAACCGCTTTATCACTAACAAATAAATTATGCCACTCAATTTTAGCGAAAGATGGAACATGCATAACTCTTTCAGGATTGACAGCGAACACGTCAGCATCAGGAGTTCACCTTCCCCTGCGAAGTTGCTGAAGGGCGTTGAAGAAAATAGCGTGAGCGAGGCATGGATGCCTCGCTAGCTTTCGGGGTACAGGATGTACCATCGGAAGCGTTAGCGATTTTCGAATAAGCACGAAGCCACTAACTAATGCATGTAACTTCGCTAGGGACGCCGGGGGATTTCCAAAAGGGGAACAGGCGTTTTTCCCCTTTTGGTCGGGTGTGGGGTGAAGCCCCACGACGTTGACTTTGGTTTGGCTTTTGATTTTATAAAGAAACCATCAACAGTCTAAATAAGCTAAAGAAGACTGATGAAAGTAAGAAAGTTGCCACACCTTCAACCCAAGGTTAAATCTTCACACAGACAAACAGCGCATTACCTGAGCTTAAATCCCATGGGACGATTTTTTCATAATCGTGTTCAAAGATATGCACTTCAAAATATGGCGCGAGTAACGCTTGCAGCTCGGCAAAACTGGTGGCGACCATAGTATGTTGGTCTTGCCATAACTCAGTCTGATGCACAGATGTATCAGCATCGACTTCGAAATCAGTGAGTTGAGTAAACGGCTGGAGACTCTTTACAATGCTTAGATTTAATGACTGGTTTTCGCCTTGGCCACTGTAATGCCAGCCAGACTCAAAGGCAAAATGGTGCCCTTCAAACTCGGCAAAATGCTTAATCGATAAGCGGTTATCGATGCGGTGCTTATCAACCGAGTTAAAACAAAATATCCCGCCGTCATTGAGGGCGCGGTGCACGCTGGCAATACAACTTTTTAGGCGCTCGATGCCCGCACTGTAATGGATGGAATATAAAAAACAGGTAATTAAATCAACTGGCTGCTCAAGATAAAAGGCGGTCATATCTTGCAGATTAAACTGGGCCTCAGGACAACGACGCATGGCCATATCGAGCATCGGCTGATTAATATCCAGGCCACTGCACTGATAACCAAGGTCGATAAAATGCCGTACATGCGGGCCTGTGCCACAGGCTAAATCAAGGTGCTGCTTTCCGCTATTACCCAAAAACTGATGCAATCGATGGATGCTCGCACTCTGTTGTTGATAGTTAATATCGGAGCACATTAAATCGTAATAACCGGATAGGTCGGTATAAAGCGCGTTAGAAGACATAGCAGCAAAGAGAAGGCATGGGCAATTAAGGGTGGCGCATGATATATCAGTTAGCCCAGAACCGATACACAATTCCACACCTAGATGCGAGAGCAAGACGCTTGAAGGCAATTAATTAGATAAAACAATACGCTATCGCGCTGAATTACAATCCAACATCTCAAAGGTGGATAAACAC
>NZ_JACSDI010000041.1 GCF_022410515.1 Shewanella cutis
ATGACGAGCGGCTCTTATGGCCAAAAGTAAGAGCAAGGGCTTGTCAGACGCCCCCTTCGGGCAGCATTTGGCTGGCTTTTCTGCCGCGTTATCGTCCGTTTATGTAGAATAACTACACTGCACGGACTTTGCCTTGCATAATAGCCAACCAAACTGCAGCCCCCCTGAAACGCCAACACGCCCTAGGTAAATACTGACGTGTTCTTACAGCGCGAACAGTCACTTTGTGTTACTCGCTATCTCACTTATCATTAGACTGCGACATCAACTAAGAGAAAGCCTATGAAATCCCGTTCTATCCTGTGCGCCTCCGTCATCATGTTAGCAAGTGTTCACCCCGTAGCGGCAGAAGTGATTCTGCAGCTTCCAAGTGGTGTCGAACTATTAGCTGTCAATGGTCAAAAGCCATCAGGCACTACTCACTTGATTCTTAGTAACGGATTGAACCAAATTGCCTTTCGTTATAATACGCAGTATAGGCAGCAGACAAATTCTGTAAGATATCAATCCGACGTTTTGATCATCCGCTTTGAGGAAGCCGATCAACAACTACAGCTTGAATTGCCTAGTATCAACTCAGCTAAAAGCGCAAAACAGTTTAATGATTCCCCCACACTAAAGCTTGTTAACAAGCAAAACCAATCAGTTCACTTTGACCAAGATAGATTACTAAAAAATGGTCTACAGATAGGACGAAACTTCGAGCAGGAAATCTTTCAATACAACCAAGGGCAACATCTAGCCTCACTAACGATAAGGGCAGAGCAACCCACACCTCAAGTATCATCTCCTACGATGAATAACACTGTAACGCCCTTAGCTGCGGCGATAACGCCGACGACAACAATTAAACAAAGTTCAACGCCCAATACACCAACTCAAGCCGAAATCAGCCATATGCTCGATTATTGGTATCAACTTGCAGATGACACGACCAAAGCACGTTTTAAGGCCAAAATTAGCGAGCAATAAGCCCATGTATGCTTTGTTATTTAGGGTGTGTTCACGTTTCGAGATATGGTGATAGTAAAACCTAGCATGCGATATCTCGATATCGTTCATCGCGTTAAAACTGAGTTAGCTGTACCTATCTTTGCATACCAAGTGAGTGGTGAATATGTCATGCATAGGGCTGCAATCCAAACAGGCTGGTTAGCAGAAAAGGCGAGCGTCATGGAATCATTACTTTGCTTCAAACGCGCTTGTGCCGATAGCATCCTTACCTACTTTGCAAAACGTGCCACACAGTGGTTAAAAGAAGCTAAACAATCAGATTTGGGAAACCTATTTCATGCAGAAAGAGCAGCTAAGCGCTGCTCTTTTTGTTTGGCAGAACCAAGCTGTTAACTTTGTCACTTTAGGATAAACAGACCAATCCCCATCCAATATCCAACAATCAATAGTTGTGAATACAGCAGCTTAAATACTGAAGATTAGGAAGGTATTGTTGAAGAGTCTTATACCAATCCGTATTAAATTGAGGATCCTCAAGGACTGGGTAAAAAGTTTGTGCACAAGAGATTGGGCTAAAGTGGGCAATATCTAATGTGGATTGGTATTATACGAATTTTTTTCTCTTTTGGAGAGGCTAAGCAGACTTTCAGCGGTTTCAGGTTTCATAATCCAATTTTAAGCTGTTGGGTTGCTTGCTATTATACCAATTATATTAATTATGTGATCTAATTGAACATCAGTTTTTAATCATACAAAATATGAATCATCCCCACATCTCAGCCTTAGTTAAATCGGAGAAAAGTGCACGCAAACGTATGCGCTATCTTGCCTTACTCCATTTCACTGAAGGTCATTCTCGTACCGCCATCGCGAGCATGCTTAAGGTCAGTAGAACCAGTATCAATCGCTGGGTCACCGCCTATTTAACCCATGGACTGACTGGCCTTGACGATACGCCCAATCCGGGCCGTCCTGCGACACTCTCCAGCCCACAGCTCGCTAAGCTTAACGCGTTTGTACAGCACAGAAGTCTATCTGCACAAGGTGGCAGGTTGATGGCCAAGGATGTTGGCCTGTTTATTCAGTCTGAATTTGGCGTGACGTTCAAGCAAGCGAATATCTACCGCTTGTTACATCAACTTGGCTTCTCATGGATTACCACTCGCTCTCGCCATCCGAAACAATCTGAGGCTATACAAGAGGCTTTTAAAAAACTTCCGGATGGCAACGATCCTTAACACACCTGGGCACGTTGCACTCGATCGCATTGACGTTTGGTTTCAAGATGAAGCCCGCTTTGGCCAACAGAATACTACCACCCGTATTTGGGCTGAGAAAGGCACCCGTCCACGGGCCGTCAAGCAGCAACAATTTGAACATGCGTATCTATATGGCGCCGTGTGTCCGGCAACGGGGGCGACACAAGCGATTATTGCCCCGCATGCCAATAGCGAATATATGCACGAGCATTTAAAACTGATTTCAACCGCCACCGCATTTGGACGGCATGCGCTGGTCATCATGGACGGCGTGGGCTGGCATCAACAGGATTTGGCCGATGACTTTGATAACCTCAGTATCGTCAAACTCCCCCCATATTCACCTGAACTCAATCCAGTAGAGCAAGTCTGGCAATGGCTT
>NZ_JACSDI010000042.1 GCF_022410515.1 Shewanella cutis
CCTATGCCGCGAACGGATATTCAACCATTTTCGTTGGTAGAGGTATATCGGATTATCGAGAGTGTAAGGGATGATTTTCGCCCTTACTACACCGTTCGATTTTTTACAGGTATGCGCACAGGGGAAATCGATGGTCTGACGTGGGAAAATATTGATTTTACAAACAGATTGATCCACATCCGCCAATCATTAGTTCGTGGCAGCCTTGGCCTAACTAAAACGTCAAGTTCAGACCGTGCGATTGCAATGAATCAGCCTGTATATGAAGCACTTCAGGCCCAAAGTAAGCTAACCAAAATTCGGAGCAAATTCGTTTTTTGTAACCGCCGTGGAGACGCACTGAGCCATCAGAATGTGACCAAACGTGTTTGGTATCCACTGCTGGAAAGTCTGGCACTCGAAAAGCGAAATCCTTACCAGACCAGACACACTGCAGCAACCCTGTGGCTTGCAGCAGGAGAGAGTCCTGAATGGATTGCTCGGCAGTTAGGACATGCCAATACGGGGATGTTATTTAGAGTGTATTCTCGCTATGTACCTAATTTATTAGGGCAAGATGGCGCAGCGTTTGAACGGTTGATTGGTAATGGTCCAAAAGGGGAGTCGTCAAAATGAATATTAAATCCCGAACAAATAATGCTGATGACTTGGCCTGGGTACATCTGATAGAGCGGAGAAAACAGGTAGAGTTGTGGCAATTTAGCTGCTTAAGACAGTCTTATTCGCTAGAGCTATCCCCAAATATTATGGAAGGTGTAAACCCTGAGGGGCAGCTAGTGATGGTTCAGTGGAGCCCTAGCAATGATTTGCAGCGGGTAAAAATAACCTTGAATATCCATGAGGTTACCGATAAAGCTGCTGTGCATCATCATTTTAAACTTGTCCCCGCAGGTTGTGAGTCAATCATTATCGATATTTGGGGGATTTTGGGACTTATCCATGATGAGGCATTAAGACGCTTTTATTTAGCGGTATTACTCAACAATGAGCTGATGGGGCAGTTTTTTAACGCTAGAGCGAGCCGAAGTCATCATCATAATCATGCTTGTGGATTACTGGAACATAGCCATGAGGTGGCTGTTACGGCGGCAATGCTGTGCTGGCGATACAATGTTGGGCCTTTAAGTGTATGCGTCGCTTTTATTGGAGGCCTTTTACATGACATAGGTAAAATTCACCTTTTTTATAATGCAGATACTCGGGATGGCATTGCAGGTTCACACGAGTCATACAATTTTATGGTGTTGGCTGAGCCATTAGCGTTGTTGTATCGAAATTCCCCCAAGATTTTTGAGGCGTTGAGTAGTTGCTTATCGGTCAAGATCGGGCGCCGCTCTGAGGCATATATTCCGGCCTCTATGGTGAGACTATGCGACAATCTCTCCATGGAAGTATGCCATTGGCGCACCGCTTTTGCAGATGTGCCTCCACATCATTGGTACGCTCATTCTGCTATGAACGATCAATGGTATAAGCGGCTCGGATGACGCTTGGTGACATTAACTCTGTTCCCATTGCTTTATTTGCTCCGCTTTGAACAGGATAATCGCCAGCTGGTGGAATAAGGTTTTCAGTGCCGGGGAGGAATATTGGCTTATTGCTTCGTCGCCGCGTGTTTTTATGTGCCGTAAAAATAATGCTCCAGATCCTTCTGGATATTCATTTATTTTCTGTAACGTGTAGCAGGTTATCTGAAGGTTGCGGTGGCATTTCCACTGATTATAGGGTTTTCCATATTGATAATGCAGTCTAAGGTGCCAGCGCTTCCAAGTAAAAAGCTTGCTTACCACTGCCATAAATCGCTGAAACTCTGTTGTTTTGTTAAAGAAAATCGACGGGTTACTGCTGGTTGTATGCGTTAAGTAATACTGAATAGCCCATTGTAATTCGACGTTTCCTTTTTGACTCGACTTGAGTTCGCGACATACTTGTAGGGCTGAATAAATATCCTTTCGAACAGAAATATCAATGGGGTCTGCGGGTAGCAGCGCATTACAACGTCTGTTTGAAAATAATCGGCCAATACCTCGTGGTGTTTTTAACATCCGAAGTGCAGTTGCAGCATCTATCCAGCGTTTAACGCGTTCAGGAGTGAGGCGATACAGAAAGGCAACGTCTTGATAGTCATGACCTAGATCAATACTCCTGAGTACCGCCAAGGCCTGATTGTAGTGACTGCTTTTTACAACCTCATTTTTCTGGCGGATTGTACTTTGGCGAATGCCGCTCACCGGGCCCATAAA
>NZ_JACSDI010000043.1 GCF_022410515.1 Shewanella cutis
GATAAGGCTGATCGTTTTAACCCCCGCAATCGGATTTATGTCCGCGCAATCGATGGATTATGGAGCCGTTTACGCCGCCGTATGGGCTGGGTTGCCATGCTCTTTTTCCTCATCTTACCTTGGATCCCTTGGGGAGACCGTCAAGCCGTATGGTTTAATCTGGGCGAACAGAAATTCCACGTCTTTGGTTTAACCATTTGGCCTCAGGATCTCACCCTACTTGCGGCACTCTTTATGATCGCGGCTTTTGCCTTATTTTTTGTGACAACCTACCTTGGCCGAGTTTGGTGTGGTTATACCTGCCCCCAAACTGTATGGACTTTTATGTTCATCTGGTTTGAAGAAAAACTCGAGGGTGCACGCAATAAACGCATCAAGCTGGATCAAATGCCATGGAATTTTGACAAAATTTGGCGAAAAACCGCAAAGCACGCAGCTTGGATTCTGCTTTCGCTACTCACAGCAATGACTTTTGTGTCCTATTTTGTGCCGACCCGCGAAGTCTACATTGATGTCTTTACCCTTAATGCTTCAGGTGGCATCTATTTTTGGGTGGTGTTTTTTACCCTCGCAACATACGGCAATGCGGGCTGGATGCGTGAAATCATGTGTATCCATATGTGCCCCTATGCCCGTTTCCAATCAGCGATGTTTGATAAAAACACCTTTATTGTTGGTTACGATGCTAAGCGCGGTGAAACTCGAGGTCCACGTTCACGTAAAGCCGATCCAAAAGAAATGGGCTTAGGTGACTGCATTGACTGTGATCTTTGTGTTCAAGTATGTCCAACAGGTATCGATATTCGTAACGGCTTACAGTACGAATGTATTAACTGCGGTGCGTGTATTGATGCGTGCGACCAAACCATGGAACGCATGGGTTACCCTCTTGGGTTGATTAGCTATACCACCGAAAATAAACTCGAAGGCGTAAAAGAGAAAGTATTACGTCCTAAGCTAGTGGGTTATGGCGTGGTACTGGCCGTGATGATCCTTATCTTTATCTATGCGAGTGCGACAATTGCGCCTTTACGTATGGATATTATCCGCGACCGTAATCAACTCTATCGCGAAAATAATCAAGGCTTGATTGAAAACACCTTTACCCTAAAGATTCTCAATAAGACTGAACAAGCCCACGAATACACTATGAGTGTTGAAGGTCTGAACAACTATAAGTGGTATGGACCAACTTCTGTCACTATTGCTGGGGGTGAAGTACTAACTTTACCTATAAGCGTTGGAGTCGATCCTGTTGAGCTTTCGCGTTCAGTGACAAACATCGAGATAAAAGTGAAAACCCATATTGATGGTGAAGAAGTCGAAGTCGAGCAAGAATCGCGCTTCTTCAGCCCATAGTTACTGTTTCGTTAACCAAATGAGTTTAAAAAGGGACTATTTAGTCCCTTTTTTATTCATATTGCTGGATATCTAGGCGTCTAGATGATTAATCGTAATTTTCTGACAAAAAGCCCTTGCACAAAAAGTTCAGCTGCCTATAATGCGCATCCACTGACACGGCAGACAGCGAAAGCTAACGCGGTTTCAGTGCGAATCGAATGCAAATTGTGCAGTTGATTCGAAAGCGCCAAGAAGTTTGCAAAAACGCCTTGACGCGACACGGGAAATGCGTAAAATACGCAGCCCTGACCCGCTGAGCGGTAACGCGAAAGCTGAAGGTCAAATGCTCTTTAACAATCTAAACAAGAAATCTGTGTGGG
>NZ_JACSDI010000044.1 GCF_022410515.1 Shewanella cutis
TTTTTATTCGTCACTCAGAGGTTACTCAGGTTAAGTTGAATAATAGTGACCACATTGAATACCTTTTTCATCGTCTAGCAAGTTTCATGTGCTTATTGGCGAAAAAATTGAGTGGACAAAACATTTAGATAGATTCTCAATGCATGACATCCTTAGTTTAAATTGGGTTTTATATCTAAGTTACTATTGCTTAGATTCGGTGGTAAGCGTTGTTCATTCTTTAATGCAGCGTCATGTTCTAAAGGAAAATGAATGATCATCAGTAGCAAAACGAGCGAAAAGCTTCGAGATCTTATCAATGAAGAAACTGAGTATCGCTCAGGTCCAAACTTGGTTAGGTTTTTTAACGCATTAGGATTTAACCATTCTTATGGACAAGGCTTCCCTTCTCGTTGGAAGTATACGGATGATTGTTTAGAGACTATCAATGGTACACCCAACCTCGATACTTGTATCAGAAGCGTATTTAATCCAGTCAGCTTTATCGGGCGTATTGGAGAACTAGACGGTTATATTGCTGACTTCAATCAGTATCTTGCTTTCGACAAATGGCGAGTGATCAGAAATGAAGCCGAAATTACCTTTAAAAAGCTCCAAAAAGTAGAATTAAATGAAAATGGAACGCATGCGCCCAGCATGTCTGAGTCTGATTTCTTGAGCCGAGAGTTTAGCGGTTTCACGATCTCTGACTTAGGTTTGGATCTTAATGTCACTGACGTACTAAACAAACGATTAGTTGAAATTGAAAAAACTTACAATTCTGGGGCATATTTATCGACTATTCTACTAGCGGGTAGCTCGTTAGAGGGGATATTTCTTGGACTTGCATCGAGTAATCCTAGGGCGTTTAATACCGCTAAATCATCACCGAAAACCCGCGACGGTAAAGTACAGCAGTTTCATGATTGGACATTGGCGACGTTTATTGATGTTGCAAAAGATTTAGAGTTAATTCAACTGGATACCCATAAATTTTCGCACACGTTGAGGGATTTTCGAAACTACATACACCCATATCAACAAATGACGTCAGGTTTTACACCCAGAGAGCACACAGCTAAAATCTGCCTGCAAGTTTTAAAAGCTGTAATCATGGAAATTTCGCAAAACATCCACAAGCTAGGTACATAAAAAGTGTTTAGTGCTTAAAGATACTTTTTCTCATCAGAATAAAGAGCGTTAGAGTGATTCGTCTAACGAGCTTTTGTCTAAAAGTGTGTTGAGTAAGATTATTAAGTCTACAGGCTATGACAATGCTAAACAGGTGAGCCATGGTGATTAGCGAGACGACAGTCCGCCCCACGGATGGGGCGGTCGAGCATCCAAGGAAGGACTTGCTGCGTGTCGTTG
>NZ_JACSDI010000045.1 GCF_022410515.1 Shewanella cutis
GGAAGGTGCGAATAAGTCCCCGATGTGAGATCATGTACTCATCCAGTTTGCCAAGGAACAGGTCAGCTCATGGAACATCAACTCACATTTGCCGATAGCGAATTCTCCAGTAAGCGCCGTCAGACTCGTAAAGAAATCTTCCTGTCTCGGATGAATGCGATTCTTCCTTGGGCAAAACTCCTTGCTGTTATCGAACCTGTTTACCCTAAAGCAGGCAATGGCCGCCGCCCTTATCCATTAGAAACCATGTTGCGTATCCACTGCATGCAGCATTGGTACAACCTAAGTGATGGCGCCATGGAAGATGCGCTCTATGAAATTGCATCCATGCGCTTGTTTGCACATCTATCCTTAGATAGCGTCATACCAGACCGCACGACCATCATGAATTTTCGCCATCTGTTGGAGCAGCATAAATTGGCCCGCAAGATACTCAGTACCATTAACCAATGGCTTAGCGAATGCGGTGTCATGATGACGCAAGGCACGTTAGTTGATGCAACGATTATCGAAGCGCCAAGCTCAACCAAGAATAAGCAAAACCAACGTGACGGCGATATGCACCAGACCAAGAAAGGTAACCAGTGGTACTTCGGCATGAAAGCGCACATCGGGGTGGACGCCAAAAGTGGCTTAACCCACCGTTTGGTGACCACGGCGGCTAACGAGCACGATTTAAATCAGCTGGAAAACTTGCTGCACGGTGAAGAACAATTTGTGTCAGCCGATGCCGGTTATCAAGGCGCAGAAAAGCGCGAGGCGCTTGCAGATAAGAAGGTTGATTGGCTGATAGCAGAACGTCCAGGCAAAGTCAGAACACTTAAGCAACATCCACGGCTCAATAAAGTGCTCATCAGAGCAGAATACTTGAAGGCTAGCATTAGAGCCAAGGTAGAACATCCGTTCCGCATCATTAAGTGCCAGTTCGGCTTTGTAAAAGCTCGCTATAAGGGCTTGGTGAAAAACGATAATCATCTGGCGATGTTATTTGCGTTGGCCAACATCGTCAGAGTGGACCAGATGTTACGCTATGAGCCGAAGACTACCTAAAATCAGGTAGTAAGCCAGAAAACAGGCTAAAAGTGGGGTAAAACAGCTAATTTTTGGATAAAAAAGGGAAAATCGGTGCGGAAAAAGTAGAGGAAGAAATTTAGGCGGATTTAAACCTCAACGTACTGACTTAATCGCATGTTCCCTA
>NZ_JACSDI010000046.1 GCF_022410515.1 Shewanella cutis
TCCACTTTTTAGCAATCTGGTGTAAAGCCAGATAAAGCAACTTCAGCACCGCATCATCACTTGGGAATGATCGTCTGGTTTTGGTAACCTGACGCAGGCTGGCGTTTAGCGATTCGATGGCATTGGTGGTGTAGATCACCTTTCGTATCTCCGGTGGATAGTCGAAGAACACGCTAAGCCTTGTCCAGTTGTCGCGCCACGATTTGCTGATGCTTGGATGCTGGTTATCCCACGTCTCAGCAAATTGCGCTAATGCCTGCTCAGCCTGTTGCAACGTGGCTGCGCCATAAATGGTTTTAAGGTCTGCCGCGACGGCTTTGCGCTCTTTCCAGCTGACGAAGCGCAGGCTATTGCGGATTTGATGCACGATGCACAGCTGTACCTGCGTTTTAGGGTAAACCGCTTCTATCGCATCTGGGAAGCCCTTTAGGCCATCAACACAAGCAATAAAGATATCTTCCACACCGCGGTTTTTCAGCTCATTCATCACCGACAGCCAGAACTTAGCGCCTTCGGTTTGTGCTATCCATAAGCCCAGTAGCTCCTTCTCACCATCAGTGTTCACGCCAAGGGCCAAATAAACGGATTTGTTTTGGATGCTGCCGGAATCGCGGCTACGCACAACCAAACAGTCCAGGTACACTATCGGGTATACCGGCGCTAATGGCCGCTGCTGCCAGGCTTTCACCTCATCCAGCACGGCATTGGTGACCTGTGAGATAAAAGTCGGCGAGACTTCAACGCCATAAGCTTCTTCAAAGTGGGCTTGGATATCACGGGTAGACATGCCTCTGGCATACAGCGAGACAATACGCTCATCGAAACCACCAAGCTGTTTCTCGCCTTTCTTGATGAGCTTAGGCTCAAAGCTACCATTACGGTCTCGCGGTGTTTCAAGCTCGATATCACCGTGAATGCTGCGCACTGATTTACGGCTTTTGCCGTTGCGGGAATTGCCACTGTTTTTACCGGCGGCATCATGTTTGGCGTAACCAAGATGCTGCTCCATCTCGGCTTCAAGAGCACGCTCAGCAAGCTTTTTGGTTAACTGCTTCAGGATACCTTGCTCACCAAGCAGGTCTTCCGGGGATTTGTAGTCAGCTAATAACTGGTCGATAAGCTGGTCTGATACTGGCATTCTTATGTCCTTTCAAATACATGGATAGAATGCCACTTACACAGATTTTTT
>NZ_JACSDI010000047.1 GCF_022410515.1 Shewanella cutis
GATGTTCGAGTGCAACTGCTGGTAGTAGTAACAGCATTGACCTTAAACAATTGCATACCAGATGAAGCGTCCTGATATGCTCTAATGTTGGTTGCTGTAGCAGTAACCTCCAAATCAAGGGTGATCGTCCGAATACTCGCGGTCATCAACTGCACAACTGTCGAACCCGAGCTGGGTCTTGCTTGTGTGATAAACTTTGAAACGCCAACAAACTCGCTCAGATTAGACAGTAATGTTGCAGGTGCACCGTTTGCTGCAATTTTACCGTTAGCATCAGAAACCAATATCTTACTAGCAGTAAGGTTAGTGGTTAATAATCCTGAAATGGCCCCCGTGAACTTGAATTTCATCCATTCCCATACGCGGCTAAACGCTAACATGCGCATAGTGCCGTTGTCGTTCATCAGTACACCATCTGCATCTTCGGGTGTGTTGCTGGTGTCGCGAGACGTACTTCCTGCAATCAGATTCAGCTCTGAGCTGGTAGTTGTAGCATGAACGGGGTATCCATTAGCATCGGACGCAAGTGCCCGATTAGCTGTAATAGCGTTTATAATAGCAGGCTGTCCGTTAGAATCACTCTTTAGCAGCCTGTTTGCAGTTAATGCAGGTGCGGAACTTACTTTCCCACCGGCATCGGTTAACATTATGCGGTTTGCACTCAAGTTATTTTCAACGATTGTACTTGCCGCCCCGGTTATCCGATTTTTTGTTAACGGTACATCTGCGGGTGCAGGGCGTGATGTGTTATATGCCATGATTAAACCCTCG
>NZ_JACSDI010000048.1 GCF_022410515.1 Shewanella cutis
TCTGAGTTTGTTTTGGATGCCTGGAGCGGCTGGTTATCCAACAAAATCCCATGCTCTTGAGTAGCTTGTAGATGTGATTGGGATGGTACTCGACATTAAACTCACTCGAGATGTATTGCTGGATGTCGGCCCCCGTAAGTCTGCCGCTCTCATCTGATTGTGATTTGAACTCAATATATCTGGCGAGTCTCCTTTTGGGCTCAAAATTCGCCTCCTGTTCAGATTGACTTTCGCATTATATAAATGCTTTGAGCACATTTGTGATTGAGGGACGATAATGAACGGTGATGAAATCGAGCTAAGCCTGATAGCGGATAAAACTAGGTTTTAGCATTGAGTATTCAGGTATATCGTTGAAAGTTAATGATGGCTGTTTCCGTTATTTTTATAAGTAGCGATTAAGATGTTAAGGCAGTGATTAAATCCAGGTTCAATGTAATGCTTAATTTGGAAAGTAGTCGATAATTTGGGCAATTTTATGGATTTTAATTGCTAAATAGATGTCATAGTTAATCAACACATGAACTGTGTGTGAAGTGATGGCATTTTTCCATAAAATCTGGCCTCAAATTAACTTCGAATACACACCGCTATGAGTTCTTCTAAAGCTAAATTGAATAATTTAATTATTCAATTTAGCCCTTAAACCCTCACAGTGTGGATAATTTTGGGTATAACAAGTGTGTAGATTGTGCTTAGCCTGGGTATAAAAATCTATTTGAAAAATAATCATAAAAACCTGCAAAAAGCGCTTGCACAAAAAGTTTC
>NZ_JACSDI010000049.1 GCF_022410515.1 Shewanella cutis
CTGTTGCGGCCGAGATCAATTTTAAGTGTTCATGCATATAATCGCTGTTGGCAAACGGGGCGAGAATGGCTTCCGTGGCGCCTGTTGCCGGACACACAGCCCCAAATAAATACGCTGATTCAAACTGTTGCTGTTTTACTGCTCGTGGCCGAGTCCCTTTCTCAGCCCAGATAAGAGTGGTGGTGTTTTGTTGGCCAAATCGGGCTTCATCTTGAAACCAAACATCAATGGGATCGAGTGCAACGTGTCCTGGGGTGTTAAGGATCATTGCCATTGGGAAGTTTTTTAAAAGACTCTTGCACAGCTTCAGATTGCTTCGGATGACGTGATCTCGTCGTGCTCCACGAAAAGCCTAATTGATGTAGTAAACGGTAGAGATTAGTTTGCTTGAAAGTCACGCCAAATTCAGACTGGATAAAGTCGCCGACATCCTTGGCCATTAGTCTGCCACCTTGCTCAGATAGACTTTTGAGCTGGACGAATTCTGCTAGGGTTGCTAGTTGCGAGGAGGACAATTTAGCGGGACGTCCCGGATTTGGCTTGTCATTTAGGCCGGACAGTCCCAGGGAAAGATAAGTGGAG
>NZ_JACSDI010000004.1 GCF_022410515.1 Shewanella cutis
TGACTTAATATTTCTGCGTCAATGCGCCTTGGATAGAGATGCCTTTGAGGCTCTGAACTGATTAGATATTTAATGTGATTGGTATTAACAACAATTTGAATCTGCGTATTTATATGGCGCCGTGTGTCCGGCAACGAGGGCGACACAAGCGATTATTGCCCCGCATGCCAATAGCGAATTTATGAACTAGCATTTAAAACTGATTTCAACCGCCACCACATTTGGGCGGCATGCGCTGGTCATCATGGACGGCACAGGCCGGCATCAACAGGATTTGGCCGATGACTTTGATAATCTGACGCTTCTCAAGTTGACGCCTTATTCACCGGAGTTGAATCCGATAGAGCAGGTATGGCAATGGTTGCGTCAACATGTGTTGGCTAATCGTTGTTTTAGTGGTTACAACGATATTGTCGAACAGTGCTCTATCGCATGGAATACCCTCATTGAGAAGAAAGCAAGAGTGATAGAATTGTGTACCAGACAATGGGCAATTCTGACCAATTAGTTAATGGAATTGGTATTAAACGATAACATTGATCAAGTCGTACTCTTCAAATTGTCCCCAAGTTTAAGGTGTTTCATTAAAGGCTATTGAGAGTAGTCTGTTGTTACTGCGCTGTTTTCTTCACCCCTATCCTACACTGAGCTAAAGTTTGGCTCTTGCTATTACTTCAGAGGTTACTTACCTTATGCAGTAACTTTTTGGGGTAGTTAAGGATCTATGATGAAGTTAGAGATGATTTGTACTGGAGAAGAGGTGCTGTCGGGTCAGATTGTTGATACCAATGCAGCCTGGTTCGCCAGCACTATGATGGAGCATGGCATTGAGATCCAGAGGCGCGTTACAGTGGGTGATCGCCTTGAGGATTTAATTGCCGTTTTCCAAGAGCGCAGCTTACATGCCGATGTGATTTTAGTGAATGGTGGCTTGGGGCCGACAAGCGATGATATGTCCGCTGAAGCGATGGCTAAGGCCAAGGGGGAGTCGCTGGTCGAAAATGCCGAGTGGCGCCAACGTTTAGAAGATTGGTTTACGCGCAATAATCGCGAGATGCCTGTGAGTAATTTAAAGCAGGCGATGCTGCCAGTATCGGCAGTTATGGTGGATAACCCTGTAGGTACGGCCTGTGGATTTAGGGTTAAGTTAAATCGGGCCTGGTTGTTCTTCACCCCTGGTGTGCCATTTGAACTCAAGCATATGGTTAAAGAGCAGTTTATTCCCTTTATTCGTGATGAGTTTAATCTCGACGCTAAGGTGGCGCTTAAAAAACTGCTGACCATTGGTCATGGCGAATCAGCCCTTGCCGATAAAATTGAGCCATTGGAGTTGCCCGAAGGCATTACTATTGGTTATCGCTCGTCAATGCCGCATATCGAAATTAAGATTTTCGCGCGAGGTGAAAAAGCAATTGCTCTGTTGCCACGGGTGGCTGGGCACATCAAAATGGTGCTGGGTACTGCGGTCGTCGCTGAGGATAAAGCGACACTTGCGGAAGAGATTCATTTTAGACTGCTAAATTCTGGTCTGACCCTGAGTGTGGCAGAGTCTTGTACGGGTGGGATGATTACCAGTCAGTTAGTGGATTTCCCTGGTAGCTCTTCCTATTTGCAACACGGTTTAGTGACTTACAGTAACGAATCCAAAGTGCGAGTCTTGGGCGTTAATCCTGCGACCTTAGATGATCACGGCGCGGTGTCAATCTCTACAGTTGAAGAGATGGCCAAGGGTGCTCGTGCTATTTTAGACAGTGATTTTGCCTTAGCGACCAGTGGCATCGCGGGACCGGATGGCGGAACCGACGAAAAGCCCGTCGGAACTGTAGCAATTGCCTTGGCTACCCGTAGTGGTGTATACAGTCAAATGATTAAGTTGCCAAGACGTTCACGGGATTTAGTGCGTAGCTTAAGTGCGGCGGTCGCCTATGATATGTTGCGGCGTGAACTGCTGTCGGAGGCGGTAATTGTGGATTATCAGTCGATTGGGCGTTTCAGCAAGTAACGTTTTTCAGGCTTACTGAGTTAAGTCGGCCTCGATGGATTAACAAAAATGCTCCCGTGGGAGCATTTTTTTATGGCCGATAGTTTCTAAAACAAGCCGCTATTGAGTGAACTTAAGCACTAATTTGCCTGGTACAACTTGGATGCTTTCGGTCATCTTCGCCATTAGTGCTTGATTACTGTCTTTCGTATTCAGTACATAAACTGGCTGGCTTTCAAGGAAATGCCGTAAATAGCTCATCACTTGTGGTGTGGCGCTACTAATGGCCTTTTCAATATCCTTTGGTGTTGACTCTACTTTGACTAATTCAAGCTGGCGTAGATAGACACTGTGGGTAGTACTGTCATACCAAGGTTTAGCCTCAAAGGTGGTCGAGAGTTGAGCCTTTAAAGGAAAAATCGGATTAGTAATTGATACTTGTGTCGCCGCGCTCACGCTCATTGTGTCAGGCTTTTCACCGAGTCTGACACTGATGTCGTTAATGCGCACTTCGGCACCAATCAATTGATTACCTTGTTTCACCTCAAAATGGATCTCTTTGCTGAGATATTGCTCCATTTCGCGCTCGCTGATGCTGTACTGCGTGACGCAGCCGCCAAGCAGTACAGTGAATCCCAAGCAAATGTTAAGTATGAGTTTTTTCATTAACCTGTGTTTCTCATGCCCGCCGCAACACCTGCAATGGTCAGCATTAGCGCTAACTGTACATGTTCGGAGGCGGGCGTTTCGCTGGTTTCCTTACGGGTACGAGCTAACAGCTCGGTTTGTAAGAAGTTTAATGGATCGATATACGGATTGCGCAGTTTAACTGACTCGCGATTCCACGGTGTATGCGCCATTAAGGTATCCGATTTGGTCAACTCAAGCACGACTTTAATGCCCAGATCTAAGCGTTGGCGCAAGGTTTCACCCAAGTGATGTAGGTTTGTCGGTACCAGACAGGTTTCGTAGTAGCGTGCAAGGTTGGGCTCTGCCTTGGCATAAACCATCTCTAGCATTGAAATTCGCGTACTAAAGAACGGCCATTCGCGTTCCATATCTTGTAACAAGCCCATTTCGCCACGTTGACAGGCCGCTTGCAGTGCTTCGCCAGCGCCGAGCCATGCGGGCAGCATTAAGCGATTTTGTGACCAAGCAAAAATCCATGGAATCGCACGCAGACTCTCGATACCACCATCAACGCGACGTTTGGCGGGGCGACTACCTAATGGCAGTTTGCCCAGTTCAACCTCCGGCGTAGCTGCGCGGAAATAAGCTACAAAATCAGGCTCTTCACGCACAATGCCGCGGTAAGCACTTACTGACTCCGCAGCAATACGCTCCATACAATTGCGCCATTCCTGTTTCGGCTCAGGTGGTGGCAGCAGTGTGGCTTCTAACACCGCCGAGGTGTACAGGGCTAAGCTCTGAACTGCTAACTTTGGTAGGCCAAATTTAAAGCGGATCATCTCGCCTTGTTCGGTGACACGAATACGGCCATCAACCGAACCGGGTGGTTGCGACAGAATGGCCTTATGAGCTGGGCCGCCGCCGCGACCAATACTACCACCACGGCCATGGAATAGGGTCAGTTTGACGCCCGCTTGATTACATACCGCAACTAACTGCTCCTGTGCGCGGTATTGAGCCCATGCGGCTGCCATCACGCCCGCATCTTTGGCTGAGTCTGAGTAGCCAATCATGACCTCTTGCATGCCTTTGGTATAGCCACGATACCAATCGATATCGAGCAAATCGGTAATACATGTCGCGGCGTTGTTTAAGTCACTTAAGGTTTCAAACAGCGGCACAACACGCATTGGATGCGTGCAGCCAGTCTCTTTGAGTAACAGTAAAACCGTTAACACGTCAGAAGGTTTGCTAGCCATCGAGATGACGTACGAACCTAATGCTTTGGCGGGATGTTTAGCAATTAAGCGACAGGTATTAAGTACTTCGGCGACATCGGCTGACGGTTGCCAGTTGCTTGGGATCAGTGGGCGACGGTTACTGAGTTCACGCAGCAAGAAGGCTTGTTTTTCGGTTTCATCCCAGTGATTAAAATCACCCATGCCGAGGTAGCGGGTTAACTCTGCGAGTACATCGCAGTGACGGCCAGCGTCCTGACGGATATCAAGCCTTAACATATGAATGCCAAAGCAGGCGAGACGACGCAGAATATCAAGTAGTAAACCATTGGCAATCAACCGCATGCCGCAGTCACATAAACTCTTATAGAGCATTTCCAGAGGCGCTTTCAGATCGCGCTCTTGCCAAATCAGTGTTGACTTATCGACTTCAGGATTATGCCCCTCGATGCGGGCGTTTAAGTAGTCGATAGTGTCGCGCAGTTTTTGTCTTAATGATCGCAGGACAAAGCGATAGGGTTCACAGCTATTGTTGGTATAAGCCTTTAATTCATCATTGGCTTCTTCCATCGACAGTTCGCCAACCAGCAGCACTATATCCTTCAGGAATAAACGTGCCGCGGCATGGCGATTACGGTCTAACACTTCTTGAGTGACTTTAGCCGTCACAAAGGGGTTGCCGTCGCGATCACCGCCCATCCAGCTGGAGAAGCGAACAGGGGCGATATCGATGGGCAATTGTTGGCCTGTGCGCTCTTGCACTTGATCGTTGAGTTGCCTTAAAAAGTCGGGAACAGCATGCCAGAGGGATTCCTCGATAGTGGATAACCCCCAACGGG
Organism: Shewanella cutis; assembly: GCF_022410515.1. Classification (GTDB taxonomy): domain Bacteria; phylum Pseudomonadota; class Gammaproteobacteria; order Enterobacterales; family Shewanellaceae; genus Shewanella; species Shewanella cutis. The sequence continues at coordinate 4,689 of NZ_JACSDI010000004.1, forward strand.
CTTCATCCACTGGCGTTGGCCGTTCGCGGCGAATTTCATTGGTATGCCAAATCTGGGCGATTAGCTGACGTAGGCGTAAATTAATTTGCTGACGTTCTCTATCCGACAACTGGTTGTTTTCTTGCTCGGCGAGACAGTCCACAATTGCGGCATATTTTTGGATCAGCGTGCGGCGAGAGATTTCTGTTGGGTGTGCGGTGAGCACGAGATCGATATCTAACGTCTTTAGGCAATCCAACATTTTGGTCTGATCGACACGACCATTGAGCATACGACCGAGCAACTGTTCGACGGGATCGGGCACGCAAACTAGTTCGTCACAGTTTCGGCTAATCGTATGAAATTGTTCAGATAAGTTGGCTAAGTTGAGGAATTGGTTAAAGGCTTTGGCAAACGGCACTAACTCTTCATCGGGGAGAGCGGTGAGCAGTTCTAGCATTTGCTCCCTTGCAGCTTCATCGCCACGGCGGGAGTCTTTCGCGAGCTTACGAATTTGCTCAACCTTCTCTAAAAAAGAATCGCCGAGGTGGGTGCGCATCGTATCGCCAAGGATCTGACCTAACATACTCACGTTCGATCTCAATGACGCATACATGTCGGTCACATTGTCTGCCACATTACCTGCCATAGTTACTCCGAATAGAAAAACATAAAAATCCGCTTTGTATATACCTAAGCTACCTGAAGATGATGAAATTCGTATCTTCAGGTAGCTTGGGTATATAGCCCGCTAGCACAATACCCACCACTAAGGGCAATGGTCAACAGCAGGGCTTATAACTTATACGACTGGCTTATCTTTTATGCAACTAATCGCGTTAATTGTTGAGGAATATTCAATATAAATGCGAACTGACGCAATATTTTATTATGTTTAGTGGAAGTGAATATGAACTGCATTATTTTTAGCTTTGCAAGCATGTGACTTAGATGTTAACGAAAAGGACTGGTTTACCATCATTTCCATCAGAGATAATTGAAATATTAAGTAGTTAGTGAAGTGATCAGTAATCCGCGAACTCGATTTAAGAGATGATAAATTACAAAATTTAATAAAAATATATATGCATATATATTGCATAAGTAGATCTTTGTGGTAGTCTAGCCAGCAGTTGAGATGAGTTACAGCCTGCGACCTGTAGAGTAAATATCATGATGTATAGTGTTAATCCGTCAGTGAATAAAATAACAAGCCATTACGATTTCCCACGACGATAGTCTTGTCATCATAGATATACGCCGTTGCGTGTACGCTATTCATCTATTCTTTAAGTCTCTTTGATTTGGTTTATAAAAATACATATGAAAAACATCGCCATTATCGGCGCCAGTGGTTACACAGGTGCACAACTCACGGCTTTAGTCCATGCGGAGTCTGAATTATCAATTCAAGGTCTGTATGTCTCTGAAAATAGTTTAGATAAAGGTAGAGCTTTAGCAGATTTGTACCCTGTCTACAGTCACATTGAGTTAACCCTGTCGCCGCTTACCGAAGAAGCGAAGGCCAAGATCGTCGCTGAGGCAGATGCTGTGGTGTTAGCGACTGAGCATTCTGTGAGTTTGCATTTAGCGGCTTGGTTTTATAGCCAAGGGTTAGCGGTATTCGATTTAAGCGGTGCTTATCGTTTCAGCGATGTGACGCAATACCCGAAGTGGTATGGCTTTGAGCATGAATATCCAGAGGTTTTAGCCAAAGCCGTATATGGCCTTGCTGAGTGGAATGCCAAAGAAGTGGCCGCCACTAAGATGATTGCTGTGCCAGGTTGTTACCCAACAGCATCATTAACAGCCTTGAAACCATTAAAGAATTTACTGACTTCAGCCTATCCAGTGATCAACGCTGTCAGTGGTGTAACTGGTGCGGGTCGTAAGGCACAGCTGCATACCAGTTTTTGCGAAGTGAGCCTCACCCCCTACGGTGTATTAGGCCACAGACATCAACCCGAAATTGCTACTCAACTGGGGCAAGAGGTGATTTTCACGCCGCACCTTGGCAACTTTAAGCGCGGCATTTTAGCGACTATCACGGTACAGCTAAAACCGGGCACCACCACTGCCGATGTGGCCGCGGCGTACAGTGTTTATGACCAAGCTCCGCTGGTGACGGTGAAACAGAACCAGTTCCCGAAAGTGGATGACGTGGTGCTGACACCGAATTGCCACTTAGGTTGGAAGTTTGATGAGAGCAGTGGCTACCTAGTGGTTGCTAGCGCCATCGACAATTTGATGAAAGGCGCGGCAAGCCAAGCGCTGCAGTGCATAAAGATTCACTTTAACCTTTAACCGTTCATCCTTATTTAAGAGAGTCGTCAAGATGTCTACCAACAACTCAGTATTAGTTCTTAAAGTCGGCGGCGCGCTGCTGCAGTGTGAAATGGGGATGGCGCGTTTAATGGATACCGCCGCAGCAATGATCGCTAATGGTCAGCAGGTGCTGATGGTGCATGGCGGCGGCTGTTTGGTCGATGAGCAATTAGCCGCCAATGGCATGGAAACCGTCAAGTTAGAAGGTTTGCGGGTGACCCCGCCTGAGCAAATGCCCATTATCGCTGGGGCATTGGCCGGAACATCAAACAAGATCCTTCAAGGCGCAGCGACTAAAGCTGGGATTGTGAGTGTGGGCATGTGTCTTGCCGATGGCAACACGGTATCGGCCAAGATTAAAGATGAGCGTTTAGGCTTAGTGGGCGAGGTTTCTCCTAAGGACGCCACTTACCTTAAGTTTATTTTGTCCCAAGGTTGGATGCCGATTTGTAGCTCGATTGCCATGATGGACGATGGCCAAATGCTAAACGTGAACGCCGACCAAGCGGCGACGGTATTAGCCAAGCTGGTCGGTGGCAAGTTGGTGCTGCTATCGGATGTGTCTGGCGTGCTCGATGGTAAAGGCCAATTAATCCCATCTCTTAATGGTCAACAGATTGCGGATTTGGTAAAGCAAGGCGTGATCGAAAAGGGAATGAAAGTAAAAGTAGAAGCTGCGCTCGAAGTCGCGCAGTGGATGGGGCAGGCGGTGCAAGTTGCCTCATGGCGTGATGCAAGCCAATTAATCGCATTAACCAAAGGTGAGGCCGTGGGCACACAAATTCAACCGTAAACGGAGTAGGTTATGAAGCATTTTCTATCGATAAAAGAGTTAACCCAGCAGCAGTTGCTGGATCTGATTACCTTAGCCAAGACGATCAAAGCGAATCCCGCCGAGTATCGTCATGCGCTGGATGGTAAGAGTGTGGTGATGTTATTTGAAAAGCCATCCCTGCGGACTCGTGTTAGCTTCGATATCGGTATTAACAAGCTCGGCGGCCACTGTTTATACCTAGACCAGCAAAATGGTGCCTTAGGTAAGCGGGAATCGGTCGCTGACTTTGCTTCTAACCTATCCTGTTGGGCCGATGCCATTGTGGCGAGAACATACTCGCACACGACTATCGAACAATTAGCAGTGTTTGGCACTGTGCCCGTGATTAACGCGCTCTCGGATTTGTATCATCCCTGCCAAGCGCTGGCCGATTTTTTAACCTTGGCCGAGCACTTTGAAAATATCAGTGATGTTAAGTTAGCGTATGTAGGTGATGGTAATAACGTCACTAACTCATTGATGTATTGCGCGGCTATTCTCGGTGCCACCATGACAGTGATCTGCCCTGCGGGTCACTTTCCTGATGGCTACGTTGTGGCTGAAGTACAAGAACTCGCTAGCCGATATGGCGGCAAAATTGTGCTGACCTCAGATATTGATGCGATTGAAGGTCACGATGCTATCTATACTGATACTTGGATTTCTATGGGGGATCCAACACCGTTAGCGGAAATTAAGGACAAGTTTGCACCTTATCAAGTCAACAATGCGTTAATGGCGAAAGCGGGTGCTCACTTCTTTATGCATTGCTTGCCAGCACATCGTGGTGTTGAAGTCACCGATGCGGTGATGGATGGCGAAGGCTCCTTGATCCTGCAACAAGCAGAGAATCGGATGCACGCTCAAAATGCAGTACTGGTAACCCTATTTAGTTAATTTAACCCTGTTTAGCAGCCTACTTTCTCCAAGGTGAGAAACGAGTTATAGGAATTTAAGATGTCTATTGAGAACAAAAACACTGGCGTGAAAAAAGTCGTTTTAGCCTATTCGGGTGGTCTAGATACTTCGGCCATTATTCCTTGGTTAAAAGAGAACTACGATAACTGCGAAATTATTGCGTTCTGTGCTGACGTAGGCCAAGGCGAAGAAGAGCTGATTGGTTTGACTGAAAAAGCTTTAGCCTCTGGCGCATCAGAATGCCATATCGTCGATCTGAAAGAAGAATTCGTTAAAGACTATATCTACCCAACCATGGTAACGGGAGCGATTTACGAAGGGACTTATCTGCTCGGTACCTCAATGGCTCGTCCAATCATCGCGAAGGCGCAGGTTGAAGTAGCACGTAAAGTGGGCGCCGATGCCCTGTGTCACGGTTGTACCGGTAAAGGTAACGACCAAGTGCGTTTTGAAGGTTGTTTCGCGGCATTGGCACCGGATTTAAAAGTGATTGCGCCATGGCGTGAATGGACCATGCAGAGTCGTGAAGATCTATTGGCTTACTTAGCCGAGCGTAATATTAAGACGTCGGCTTCTGCTACTAAGATCTACAGCCGTGATGCCAACGCGTTCCACATCTCCCATGAAGGCGGTGAGTTAGAAGATCCATGGAACGAGCCAAGCAAAGGTGTGTGGACATTGACAGCCGATCCAGAAGATGCGCCAAACGAAGCAGAATATGTGTCACTCGAAGTTGAAAACGGTCGTGTGACTAAAGTAAATGGCGAAGCCTTAACGCCATATGCAGCACTGATGAAGCTGAACGCAATCGCTGCACCACATGGCGTGGGTCGTATCGACATTACCGAAAACCGTTTAGTGGGCATGAAGTCCCGTGGTTGCTACGAAACCCCTGGCGGCACCGTAATGTTTGCCGCGCTGCGCGCGATTGAAGAGTTAGTACTGGATAAAACCAGCCGTAATTGGCGCGAGCAAGTGGGCGCACAAATGGCTCACTTAGTGTATGACGGTCGTTGGTTCACACCTCTGTGTAAGTCGCTGCTGGCGGCATCTGAGTCATTAGCCGAGTCAGTCAACGGTGAAGTCGTGGTTAAGCTCTACAAAGGTCATGCGATAGCTGTTAAGAAGCGCTCGCCAAACAGCTTGTACTCTGAAGCATTTGCCACCTTCGGTGAAGACCAAGTGTACGACCAAAAACACGCTGAAGGCTTTATCCGTCTGTACTCGTTAGCGAGTCGCATCCGCGCGCTCAACGCTAAGTAATAGGCAGACTTAAAGGGCGCCTAGCGCCCTTTTTTATATCTTAAGTTTTAATGATTTTAACGTATTCAAAGCAGTGACCGAGGGGATTGAGCATGGCTTTATGGGGTGGAAGATTTCAGGGCGAAACCAGCGCGCTATTTAAATTATTCAACGATTCACTGCCAGTGGATTATCGTTTGTTTGAGCAGGATGTGGTCGGCTCTATCGCGTGGGCCGATGCGATTGCCAGCGTCGGTATTATCACTGCCATTGAATGCAGCGATTTGAAAAAAGCACTGAACGAGCTGCTGGTGGAAGTAAAGGGCGATCCTGCGATTATTCTTGCTTCGGGCGCGGAAGATATTCACAGCTTCGTGGAATCTGAGCTGATCGCTAAAGTCGGCGATCTGGGTAAGAAACTCCATACGGGCCGTAGCCGTAACGACCAAGTGGCGACAGACTTAAAACTCTGGTGCCAATCAGAAGGTGCGGCATTAGTGGCTCGCCTGCAAACTTTACGCAGCGAACTTATCGCTTTGGCTGAACGTGAATTGGATGCGGTGATGCCGGGCTATACCCATTTGCAGCGGGCACAACCTGTGACTTTCGGCCACTGGTGCTTAGCCTATGTGGAGATGATTGAGCGTGATCTTAGCCGCTTAACCGATGCCTTAAAGCGTGCCAATACCTGTCCGCTCGGTTCAGGAGCTTTGGCGGGCACAGCCTATCAAGTGGATAGACATGCGCTGGCAGCAGCACTGAACTTTGCATCGCCAACCTTAAACAGTTTGGACAGTGTGTCGGATCGCGACCATGTGGTTGAGCTATGTTCTACGGCCTCAATCAGCATGATGCACTTAAGCCGTATGGCCGAAGATTTGATTTTCTTCAACACGGGTGAAGCAGGCTTTATCTCCTTGAGCGATGAGGTGACCTCGGGCTCCTCTTTAATGCCTCAGAAGAAAAACCCCGATGCGTTAGAGCTTATCCGCGGTAAAACGGGTCGAGTGTACGGCAGTTTAGTCGGTATTCTCACCACCATGAAGGCGCTACCGCTGGCCTATAACAAGGATATGCAGGAAGATAAAGAAGGTTTGTTCGATGTGGTTGATAGCTGGGCCATCTGTTTAGATATGGCGGCGCTGGTGTTATCTGGCTTAGTGGTCAATCGCCCTAATGCACTACTTGCGGCGCAGCAAGGTTATGCCAATGCGACCGAATTGGCGGATTATTTAGTGTCTAAGGGCATGCCGTTCCGTGAAGCGCACCACGTAGTCGGTGTGGCAGTGGTTGCAGCGATTGCGAAAAAAATTCCGCTGGAAGGTTTTACGCTCGCCGAGTTTAAAACTTTCGCCGACATTATCGAGGAAGATGTGTATCCCAATCTCACCATTGAAGCCTGTTTGGCGAAGCGTGATGTGCTCGGTGGCACTGCATTGACTCAGGTTAAACAAGCGATTGCGGCTAAAAAAGCGGGTTAATGCCTTGAACGGGTAATAAAAAAACGCGACTCAAGGTCGCGTTTTTTTTATGGTTATTTACGGCTACTGGAACAAATCATCCGCTGGCGCATCTATAAATAGATTGTTTTCATCTTGGGTTTCACTGATGTATTCCTTAGGTTCAGTGCCCGAGATAAAGTATTCAAATGCGCTGGTATAATCGGTTTTACGGGTGAGCTTACCGGTTGCAAGGTCGATCCGCACCGAGACGATACCCTCTGGTGGAATTGCCGTGGTTTCAGGAACGCCTTTCAGCACGTTATTCATAAATTCGTTCCAGCCAGGTCCCGCCGTCTTAGCTCCTGCCTCAGTCCCAGTGATCTGATCCTTCTCACCATTGGCGTTCCAAGCGGTTCTACCTAATTGGCGACCATGATCGTCAAATCCGACCCAGAAGGTGCTAGTTAACGTTGGGCCAAAACCACTGAACCATGTATCGCGAGATTCGTTGGTTGTACCTGTTTTACCAGCAATATCATGACGTTTGATTAATTGAGCCGCCCGCCATGCCGTACCTTGCCAGCCCGTGCCTTTGCTCCAATCACCCCCACCCCAGATCACACTCTTCAGCGCTTCGGTGATCAGGAATGCCGTTTGTTCAGAGATAATTTGCGGTGCATAACGACCTGTTTGCTCAAAGCAATGGGCAACAGCTGCATCAGTTTGAGCCGTTGGTTCACCAAAGCTCATTGGATCGCTGTTAGGCTGCACTTGGCTATTGTTAGGCTTACAGGCTAAGGTTGGATTGGCTTTTTCTATTACGTTACCGAAGGAGTCTTCTACCCGCTCAATATAGAAAGGTTCAACCAAAAAGCCGCCGTTCGCAAACACGTTGAAAGCGGTTGCCACTTGCAGTGGTGTCACCGAAGGAGAGCCTAACGCTAATGACTCGTTACGTGGTAAGTCATTAGGGTCGAAACCAAACTTAGTCAGCTCGGCGATGGCCGCATCTAAACCTATGTGGCGCATGGCCCTAACAGACATCACGTTGACCGACTGCGCTAACCCCACTCGTAGACGAGTTGGGCCGCCATAAATATCGGGCGAGTTCTTCGGACGCCACGCAGTACCTTGGCTTATATCGGGTTTATTAATTGGCGCGTTATTAATTAAGGTCGCGAGGGTAAAGCCTTTTTCTAATGCCGCGGCATAGATGAAAGGCTTGATATTCGAACCTAATTGACGTTTAGCCTGAGTCACACGGTTGTATTGGCTTTGGCTAAAGCTGTAACCACCGACTAACGTTCGGATGGCGCCATTTTCCGGATCGAGTGACACAGTGGCACTGGCCACTTCGGGAACTTGCGATAATTGTAAGTGCTGACCATTATCACGGATCCAAATGCGCTCACCTACAGTCAGTATCTCTGAGGCCGATTTAGGAACAGCGCCTTGGCGTTTATCATTGATAAATTTGCGCGCCCACTTCAACCCATCCCATTTGATGACTTTGGTTTCACCTTTTGCGGTTAGTACGCTCGCTTGTTGGCCTTCAACGGTTAATACGGCCGCAGGTTGAAGCTCTTGGACTGGAGTCACTTTAGCCAGTTCAGCTTTGATCTGCGCATTATCAGGCTTAGCACCCGTCCATAAAACCGCGGCAGCACCGCGATAGCCATGACGTTCATCATAGGCATACACATTATTGCGTAACGCTTGCTGTGCTAAGAGTTGGAGATCGGATGAAATAGTGGTGTAGACGTTATAGCCATTGGTATAGGCTTCTTCTTCACCGTATTTTTGCACCATGTAATCCCGCGCCATTTCAGAAATATACGGAGCGTAGAGATCAATCTCGGCACCATGATATTTGGCAACTAACGGTTCTTGAAGCGCCGCTTGGTATTCTGCTTTGCTGATATAACCCACTTCGTTCATCCGCATTAACACTACGTTGCGGCGTGCGAGGGCACGCGAATGTGAAGTAATTGGATTAAGCGTTGACGGTGCTTTTGGCAGACCGGCAATCATACTCATTTCAGAAAGCGTAAGGTCTTGTACGTTCTTGCCAAAATACACTTGGGCAGCTGCACCAACGCCATAGGCCCTTTGGCCTAAATAAATACGGTTAACGTAGAGTTCTAAAATCTCATCTTTCGTTAACAACTGCTCGATGTGGTAGGAAATAAAAATTTCCTTCACTTTACGAATAATGGTCTTGTCGCGAGTTAAGAAGAAGTTACGCGCTACCTGCATGGTAATGGTACTTGCACCTTGCTTCTTTTCACCCGTTATAAGCATGACTGTTGCGGCACGCATCACCCCGACAGGGTCAATACCGCCATGTTCATAAAAGCGCGCATCTTCGGTGGCAAGGAAGGCTTGTAACAGCGGTTTGGGCACCTCTTCCAGTTTTAGCGGAATTCGTCGTTTCTCACCAAACTGAGAGATGAGTTTGCCATCGCTACTGTAAATGCGCAAAGGTGTTTGTAATTGCACATTTTTTAGTGTCGAAACATCCGGCAGATCCGGCAAAACATAAAAGTATGCTGCAACAATGGCGCCCACGCCCAAAAGGGCTAGACTGAATAGAGCTATAACAATACGTTTTAACCACTTCACCTAAATTGATCCTAATGTTCAGTTAAGTGCGACAGTATATAAGGCGCGCACGTTTGGGTGAAGCAAAAACGTGACGGCCCTAAAATAGCGTTTGTAAAACATTGAAACATTCTATACAAATACGTATAACGGGTTGATTTTGTGCTAATCTCTCTTATTGAAATATAAATAATAAAGTGACAACGGATTATGCTTTCAAATTTATGGAAGCGTCAGGCTCCGCAAATGGTCGGGATTGATATTGGTTCCCATGAAGTAAAGGCCATTTTGCTGGGTAAGACAGCTGATGGATACAAAATTTTAAGTCATGCAGCGGTTCCCGTAAAAAAGGGGGCAATTAATGATCATGATATTCGTGATGCTGATGCCGTTGTTGAATGTTTAAGACAGATTAAGCGCATTTTGCCTAAATCGGTAAAATATGCAGCTGTTGCGGTCTCAGGCTCTGCGGTGATGACCAAGGTCATCTACATGGATGCTTCGCTTAGCGAAGAGGAAATGGAAGCGCAAATCGAGATTGAGGCCGATAACCTGATCCCTTATTCCCTTGACGAAGTCAGCATTGATTTTGAAACGCTAAACGTCAACAGTACCGATCCGTCTAAGGTCGATGTGTTGCTTAGTGCTTGTCGTACCGACAATATCGATACCAGAGTCGACGCACTCGATGAGGTTGAGCTAGAAACCAAAGTCGTTGATGTTGAAGGTTATGCTTTAGGTCGAGCGGTTGAGTTAGTCCTTGGGCAATTACCCGAAGGAGCTAGACAGAAGGCCGTAGCAATGGTCGATATCGGTGCGAATATGACGACTTTCTGTGTGGTAGAGTCGGGCGAAACCACCTTTATCCGTGAGCAAGCCTTTGGTGGTGAGTTATTTACGCAGTCGATTCTCTCTTTTTACGGCATGTCCTACGAGCAAGCCGAAAAAGCCAAAATCGAGGGGGATTTACCGCGTAATTATATGTTTGAAGTGTTATCTCCCTTCCAAACGCAATTACTGCAGCAAATTAAGCGAACACTGCAAATTTATTGCACCTCGAGCGGCAAAGATAAAGTTGATTATCTCGTTTTATGCGGTGGAACCTCTAAACTGGAAGGTATGGCTAACTTATTGACCAATGAGTTAGGTGTCCACACCATTATTGCCGATCCTTTCCAAGGGTGTCTGCATGCAGATGAGTCCGTTAAAAATATACTGCAACCTAGCATCAGCAAATATATGGTTGCTTGTGGCTTAGCGCTGAGGAGCTACGGTCAATGGCGAACATAAACCTGCTTCCTTGGCGTGAAGAGGCGAGAGAAAAGCAGAAACGCGACTATATTGGGATATTGGCAGCGGTATTTTTAGGCTCAGGGATCTTAGTCTATGTAGCGCTTTCTTTACTCGAAATAATGACCGATGAGCAGCGTGAGCGAAATGCTTATTTACAGTCAGAGATTCAGCAGCTCGAAACGCAAATTGCCGAAATCAAAAAAATCACAGAACGTAAAAAAGACATTGAACGTCGAACTGAAATTATTTTGAACCTTCAGCAATCCCGTAATTTGCCGACACACGTATTAGATGAGTTGGTTCGCATTGTTCCTCCTGGAATATATCTATCGAGTCTTGAGAAAAAAGGTAGTTTATTGCTGATTGAAGGACGAAGTGAATCTAACAACAACGTGGCGAACATGATGCGTAAGGTGAAGGCCTCTGAGTGGTTAACTGATCCCAATATGCAATCGATCGTAACGCAAGATGATGAGTTAAGGCAGTTACAACGCTTTAGTTTAAGGGTGAGTATCAAAGGAGCCATTGCTGAAGAGCCTGTAAAACCGGCAAAAGGAGCGAGTAAATGAAGCTCGATCTAAGTCAGTTTAACGATATCGATTTTGAGAATATTGGTAGTTGGCCAAACCAAGTAAAAGTTTTCTTCGCGATTTTGCTTGCGCTGTGCGTATTTGCAGCGGGTTATTTCGTTGTGTTGTCCGATGCTATTGATGTATTCAGTAGCGAGCAAGACAAAGAGCTACAGTTAAGAGATGATTTTAAAAACAAGTATCAGCTGGCCGCAAACTTAAAGCTTTATCGTGAACAATTAGCCGTGATGGAAGGGCAATTTGCAGAATTGCTTAAAATGTTACCTTCAGAAAACGAGATGCCAGGATTGCTCGATGACTTAACTTTCGCTGCAACTGACGCAGGGTTACGGATAAAAAGTTTAAATTGGGAAGCGGAAATTGGGCGGGATTTTTATATTGAATTCCCGATAAAGATGTCTGTCACTGGTGATTATCATCAGATTGGCAATATGGTGAGCGGAGTCGCTAAATTACCAAGGATTGTAAGCTTGCATGATTTTACCATTAAGCGTGATGACAGTGGTAATTTAGCCATGGATATCCTTGCGAAGACTTACCGTTTCAAAGAAGGTGCAGAATTACCTCCTGAAAAGCCAAACAAAGGAGGTAAATAATGAAGACCTTACCTCTATTGGCGATAAGCCTTTTTTTAATGGGGTGCATTGGCGAGCGTAGTGATTTAGAGCTATTTGTTACTACAACCAAAGCGCAACATGTGGCCCATATCCCCCCGTTAAAAGAGCCTCCTAAGTTTGAGCATTTTGCCTATCAGGCAGAATTGATGCGCAGTCCCTTTGTTCCTCCTTCTCGAGAATTAACGGAAGAAGTGGTTGATACCAGTAAAAACTGCTTACAACCTGATTTAAAACGTCGTAAGGGGCGCTTAGAAACTTATGCTTTAGATAACCTGAAAATGCGCGGCACTTTAAGTGAGGCAAATTTGACCTGGGCTCTGATTGAAACGAATGATGGCAGTGTATATCGGATGGGTGTGGGTGAGTATCTAGGGTTGTTTAATGGACGTATAGCTAAAGTGGCTCCACAAAATGTGGAAGTTGTAGAATTAATTCCCGATGGTTCAGGTTGTTGGTCAGAGCGTACAAACAACATTGAACTTTCAGGAAAATAACAAGCGAAGGATGAGGGAACAATGAAATCTTCTGCCGCGATAAAAATCCCGTTATCGTTTTTAACTTCAGGCTTAGTTAAGTCTGTTATTGGGATCGCATTACTATTTGGATTTTTGCCATCGAGCTTTGCGGAAAATCGGCTCATCGATGTGAAATACCATGCCTTAGTCGACCATCAATTAGCGGTTGAGTTGGTATTTGAGGACGCAATTTCAGCCCCTCAAATTGACTCAAATGCTTCACCCGCCGAGTTGGTGTTGACCTTTGATAACAGTATTTCGGGTCTTTCTAAAGATCGCTTACCGATTAATCAAGTCGGGGTGAAGGATATTGTCACTTCACAGCATGATGCACGTTTGAAGGTCACTTTAGGTTTATCCAAAGTAAAACCTTACCAAGGAAGCGTAGTCGGTAACTCCTACCGTTTAACGATTAATGATGGCGTTGCAAGTTCTCAAGCGAATAATAATCCTTTCGTGAATAGTGTTAAAAATATCGATTTTCGTCGCAATGCAAATGGCGGTGGAGATTTATTAGTCTATCTCAATAATCGCTCCGTTGCGGCTAACGTTGAGCAAATTGGCGCCAAACTTGAGGTTCAGCTTTATAACACTGATATCAATAACGACTTGTTATATGTCATGGATGTGCAGGATTTTTCTACACCAGTTAAGAACTTTGAAACTTTTAAAGATGATTTAACGGCTCGCATTTTAGTCGATGTGACTGGCAACTATGAGTTCAATTTTAAGCAGGAAGATAATCTCTTTATCCTTTCTATTAACAAGGTTGAACGGGTTGTAGCGACTAAAGACATTAAGAAGTATAACGGTAAAACTCTCTCTTTGAACTTCCAGAATATTTCTGTTCGTACGGTATTACAGATTATTGCTGACTATAACAACTTTAACTTAGTGACCAGTGATTCCGTCGAGGGAGATATTACTCTCAGACTTGACGATGTGCCTTGGGATCAAGCGTTGGATTTGATTTTACAAACCAAAGGACTCGATAAGCGCATTGAAGGGAACATTTTGATGGTGGCCCCGAGTGAAGAGCTTGCGATTCGTGAAAGCCAAAACCTTAAAAACAAACAAGAGGTTAAAGAGCTGGCGCCACTTTATTCTGAGTACCTACAGATTAACTATGCCAAGGCGACCGATATTGCTGAGCTGTTAAAAGGCGCCGACTCAAGCTTATTGTCTCCCCGTGGTTCAGTGGCCGTTGACGAGCGCACCAACACAGTTCTCGTAAAAGATACCGCAGAAATTATAGAGAATATTCATCGCTTGGTAGAAGTGCTTGATATTCCTATTCGGCAGGTATTGATTGAATCACGTATGGTCACCGTAAAAGACGACGTTTCTGAAGATCTGGGTATCCGTTGGGGCGTTACTGATCAGCAGGGTAATAAAGGAACCTCTGGCTCTTTAGAGGGCGCGGGTGATATTGCCAATGGCAAAGTGCCGAGTTTAGATAATCGCTTGAATGTGAATTTACCTGCGGCCGTGACTAACCCTACAAGCATTGCTTTCCATGTTGCTAAGCTCGCCGATGGTACTATCTTGGATCTAGAGCTCAGTGCACTAGAGCAAGAAAACAAAGGTGAAATTATCGCTAGCCCTCGTATCACTACCTCTAACCAAAAAGCGGCGTATATTGAACAGGGTGTGGAAATTCCCTATGTGCAATCTACATCCAGCGGTGCAACGTCGGTAACCTTTAAAAAGGCGGTATTATCATTAAGGGTTACGCCACAAATTACACCGGATAACCGTGTGATTTTGGATCTTGAGATTACGCAAGATTCCCAGGGGAAAACCGTGGATACGCCTACGGGGCCAGCGGTTGCGATTGATACACAACGCATTGGTACGCAAGTTTTGGTCGATAATGGCGAGACCATTGTGCTGGGGGGGATTTACCAGCAGAATTTGATCAGCCGTGTCAGTAAAGTGCCTATTCTCGGCGATATTCCTTTGGTAGGTTTCTTATTCCGTAACACCACTGATAAGAATGAGCGCCAAGAGTTGTTAATTTTCGTGACTCCAAAAATCGTGAACGAGAAACTCTAACGCTATGTAGCCGTTCAAATAAAGCCAGCACAACTTGCTGGCTTTACTGTATCAACAATACAATTCTTATCATAAATAGCGAGCATCACTTGCCAGACTAGACATTAAACTGAGATAATCCACGGTCAAGTCTCATAAGAGCAAGGTAACATACAGTAGGTCGGCTTGATCATGAGTCGATATAGGCATACTTTTCATTAAGATTCAGACGTACAAGAAATGGCTGAAAAACGTAATATTTTTCTGGTAGGCCCAATGGGCGCAGGTAAAAGCACAATTGGTCGCCATCTGGCCCAAATGCTGCATTTAGAATTCCACGATTCAGATCAAGAGATTGAGCAACGCACTGGCGCTGATATTGCTTGGGTGTTTGATGTTGAAGGCGAAGAAGGTTTCCGCCGTCGTGAGGCTCAGGTTATTGCTGATCTGTCTGAAAAACAGGGTATTGTCCTTGCCACTGGTGGTGGTTCAGTTCAGAGCAAAGATATCCGTAATCATTTATCTGCTCGCGGTATTGTGGTTTATCTCGAAACCACTATCGACAAACAGGTAGCGCGAACTCAACGAGACAAGCGCCGCCCATTACTGCAAGTAGATGATCCGCGAGAAGTACTAGAGAGCCTCGCAGAAATCCGTAACCCTCTGTACGAAGAAATTGCTGATGTGGTCGTTAAAACTGACGATCAAAGTGCAAAGGTAGTTGCGAATCAAATCATAGAGAAATTAGGTTTCTAGGCAGAATGACACAACAAATTCAGGTTGATTTAGGTGAACGTAGTTACCCCATTTACATTGGCCAGAGTTTGATGAGTGATAGCGAGACCTTGTCTCGCTACCTGCTGAAAAAACGTATCCTTATCGTCACCAATGAAACTGTCGCGCCCTTGTATCTAAAGCAGGTGCAAGACACGATGGCTTCGTTTGGTGAGATATCTAGCGTCATCCTTCCCGATGGCGAACAGTTTAAAGATTTAACCCACTTAGATTCAATTTTTACGGCTTTGCTGCAACGCAATTATGGCCGTGATTCTGTGCTGGTGGCCCTCGGTGGTGGGGTAATTGGTGATATGACGGGCTTTGCCGCGGCATGTTATCAACGTGGTATCGATTTTATTCAAATCCCTACAACGCTATTATCTCAGGTGGATTCTTCGGTCGGTGGCAAAACGGCGGTCAATCATCCTCTGGGCAAAAATATGATAGGGGCTTTTTACCAACCGCAAATTGTCATTATCGATACTGAATGTTTACAAACATTGCCGGCGCGTGAATTTGCGGCGGGGATGGCTGAAGTCATTAAGTATGGCATTATGTGGGATGCTGATTTTTTTCGATGGCTTGAAAATAATGTTCAGTCACTGAAAAGCTTAGATACTCAAGCCTTAGTCTATGCCATCTCCCGCTGCTGTGAGATTAAAGCGGATGTGGTGAGCCAAGATGAAACAGAGCAGGGCGTGCGCGCGCTTTTGAATCTTGGACATACCTTTGGCCATGCCATTGAAGCTGAGATGGGCTATGGTAATTGGTTGCACGGCGAAGCGGTTGCGGCTGGCACAGTCCTTGCTGCACAAACGGCTAAGTCTTTAGGATTGATTGATGAGTCAATTGTCTGTCGTATTGTGCAATTGCTCCAAGCATTCGATCTTCCTGTAAAAGCGCCGGAATCCATGGATTTCGACAGTTTTATTCAACATATGCGTCGCGATAAGAAAGTGTTAGGCGGTCAGATCCGGTTGATACTTCCGACGGCCATTGGTCGAGCAGAAGTATTTAGCCAAGTCTCGGAATCTACCCTAGAACAGGTTATCTGCTGCGCATAAACCTTGTGTGGTGGATGAGTGACATTTCAGGGGCAAGTCTTGCTTCCCTCACAGGAAGCCCTCATACAAAGATTGCATCATGTTGCCAGTTATAGCGACCAATTACTGGTGCTTGTTGGCGCCCAAGGTTCCGGCAAGACAACGCTGCTCACTGCGTTAGCCACTGACGTTGATGACTCGAATACGGCGCTGGTTATTTGTCCAATGCATGCCGATAACGCTGAGATTCGTCGCAAGATTTTAGTGCAGTTGATGTCGTCTCCCATTTTTGATGATGAGATCCCCCTCGCTGAAACTATCCTGCGTGTTGCTCCTAACCAAAGTAAACCATTACATATCATCATCGATGATGCTCATTTGCTGTCAAAGGAGTTGTGGGCAGAATGCATCATTCTTAATCAAGTTTTGTGCGGGGGTCAGCGAATTGCGTTGACCTTATCGGTTCCCCCTGCGTTTTTAGCCGATTTATTGCCGCAATTGCCTGAGTCTCTCAGACGACAAATCCTGCCGATGAGTGTTGAACCGCTAAGTCTACCGGAGCGGGAGGCGCTGTATCAAACCTTGTTAAGATACAGCGATCAAAACCCATTTACTCCAAGAGACATTGTGCGCGCACAGCTTGAAAAGCACGACGGTACTCCTCAGGAGGTTGTAACCTTGTTGGAGTTGGCGCTGCATGGTCAGAGTGAGAGGAAGTCAGTCTGGGTGCACTATAAGGTCGCAGTACTTGGACTTTGTAGTTTGTTGATTACCTTTTTGATTTGGTTTGGATTGGCTCAACCCTTTTCCAGTGAGCCCACGGCTGAAGTGCTTACTTATCCGGCATTAGATTCCGATGAGTTTTTGGCGCATGGCCAACAAATATTAACGCCGTATTTCCAGCAACGAGCGGAGTCATTGGCGCAGGTATTGTTAACGCAGGCGACTTTGCAAGCCGACCCTTTGGCTAAGTTTCATGGTGAAACTCCGCAAGAAGAGGGGGCGGCGATGGAGCAACCCATTGATGAAGCGACAAGTAAGTCTGAAGATATCGTTGCAACGGCTGCTCATTCTACACCGGATGAAGATAACACCGTGAGGGAAAAGGTCGATAAAGAAGTTCCAGAGAACAACCTGACAGCAGGCTCAAAAGCGAGTGCTTTGGTTCGGCCAACTGCTGGTTATGCTATCCAGATCGCTACAGTCTCCCAGCGTGACACAGTAGAGTCACTGCTGAAAAAACTACATGCAGTGCCGGATGTGCGAGTCGCTAAGTACAAGCAATTTTGGGTTGTGCTGGTCGGACAGTTTAGCGATAAGCAGTCAGCTCAGAATGCTGCTGCAGAATTGGTCAAACAATATCGTTTGAGTCAACCCATGATAAAAAAATGGGCTGAGCTAGGTGGTTATCAATTACAAGATGCGCTCCCAAGCGGTGAAATTTCAGAATAAACAGAGTACAATCATGACCTTTATTTTTGTCGGCATTCATCAAGTTAAATGATCAAAAAACATAGAGCCTTCCTGAAATGGGCCGGCGGAAAATTTAAATTGGTGGATGAACTCTCAAACTACTTACCCACAGGTGAGCGTTTAGTTGAGCCCTTTGTTGGTGCTGGTTCGGTATTTTTGAATACTGACTATCCCCGCTATTTACTCTGCGACATCAATCAAGATCTGATCAATCTCTACAACATAGTCAAAGAAAGGCCCGTGGAATATATAGCGGCTGCTAAGAAGCTATTTGTTGATGAGATGAATCAAAAGGAAGCCTACTATCGCGTTCGGACTGACTTTAACAAATCCAGTGACCCTTTCTTACGCTCAGTTTATTTCCTGTACTTAAATCGCCATGGTTTTAATGGCTTGTGCCGTTACAACCGCAAAGGCGGCTTTAATGTGCCTTTTGGTTCTTACAAAAAACCTTATTTCCCAGAGAAGGAGATATTGGCCTTTTCCAAGAAAGCACAGTGCGCCGAATTTAAGTGTATTGGCTATGAAAAAGCCTTCGAGCAAATCCGTAGTGGTGATGTGATCTACTGCGATCCGCCCTATGCGCCGTTATCGACCACTGCAAGTTTTACCACCTATGTCGGTGCCGGTTTTAGCTTGGATGATCAGGCATTGCTGGCGCGTTATTCGCGGCATATGGCTTTAGAGCAACGCATTCCTGTTGTGATTAGTAACCATGATATTCCGCTGACACGTGAGTTGTATCGTGGTGCCCACCTTGCCAAGATTCAAGTGCAACGCAACATTAGCCAAAATGGCAGTGGTCGCAATAAAGTCGATGAGCTGATTGCTTTATACGATGAGACTTACGATCCGCAGGATGACTGATTGCTGTGGTTTGTTTGATTATTAATATTGAGCGACTTAGCCAACAACTAGGTTTACAAGCAGAATAAGGCTGGCGACTAAGGCAACCGCTAACGCGATTCCCATCAAAATGTATGGCAAAGGTGAATTGGTCTGGAAGTCTTTTTGGCGATTCTTATCTGACTGCACCCCAAAAAAGGCAGCGATGGTACTGTGAAAGACTTGCCATATGCGGCTTAGCATCAATAGGACTGTTGTGAATTGGCAGGCTTCATGTCATCGATAGGTTTATCTTGATGACCATGCAGTAGCTCAAGCAAATCGACAAAATGGAACTGGCTAGAGCGATTTTTGCCAGTGAGCCAAGTCTTCCAGCTTAAGGTTTGCGCCTGTTCGGCACAACGGTTATTGGGATGATTGCTAGGTAAACTGTTGTTGTAGCGAGTATCGCTGCTGCAAGCGCAGGCTGAGGTATCGTTACTTGCGGTCAGTTGTTCCACGCCAAAGGCTAAAGAGGCGACTACCACTGCGGTAAATGCCAACATCATCGATGACTTAAATGTCACCGAGCCTAAAATGTGTGAAAACTGAGTTAACCGCCCCTTCATGATACTTCCTTTGAAATCATTTAATGATCCGCGCTAGCGACCCGAGTATAACAAACTCGCTTAGTTTATGAACAATAATTTATCAATCTTCACTAAAATCTTTCTAACGCTTCGGTATTTTCTGAGAGTTACGGTTCATTATCAGCGCTTGAATTAGGTTTCAATAGGGTTTCAATCGCGATAAATGTGGCATTGGCTATAGAGGCGTGGCCTAGCTAAGGGTAAAATGAGGCACTTTTTGTTCAATAGCAGCGAGTGTCCTATGCGTCCATTTTTAATTGCTCCATCGATTTTATCCGCCGATTTCGCCCGTTTAGGGGATGACGTTAAAGCCGTGTTAGATGCAGGGGCTGACGTAGTTCATTTTGATGTGATGGACAATCACTATGTGCCTAACTTAACCATTGGCCCTATGGTGTGTAAAGCCTTACGCGATTATGGTATTACGGCTGACATCGATGTGCATTTAATGGTTAAGCCAGTTGATCGCATCGTGCCAGATTTTGCTAAGGCTGGCGCTTCTATTATTACTTTCCATCCAGAAGCTTCTGAGCATATCGACCGTACTTTGCAACTGATTAAAGAGTCCGGTTGTAAGGCGGGTTTAGTGTTTAACCCTGCAACACCGCTGCATTATCTTGACCACGTGATGGATAAGTTAGATGTGATCCTGCTGATGTCGGTCAACCCTGGCTTTGGCGGTCAATCTTTTATCCCTTCAACCTTAGATAAGTTGCGCCAAGTACGTGAGCGTATCGATGCCAGCGGTTTTGATATTCGCTTAGAAGTCGATGGTGGCGTAAAAGTGGATAACATTGCCGAAATTGCTGCCGCAGGTGCCGATATGTTTGTGGCAGGTTCTGCCATTTTCGGTAAGCCAGACTATAAAGCCGTCGTCGATGAAATGCGTGCCGAGTTAGCAAAAGTTGAGGCCAAATAATGCGAGCACAGATTAAAGCGATTGCCTTTGATCTCGACGGTACACTGATTGACAGTGTGCCTGATCTCGCAGTTGCGACACAGGCGGCACTCGCCGAATTAGGTTTAGCGACCTGCACTGAAGCTCAGGTGAGAACTTGGGTGGGTAATGGCGCTGAAATGCTTATGCGTCGTGCCATGAGCCATGCGTTGGGCGCGGATGTCGAGCAAAAGGCATTGGATGCCGCTATGCCGATTTTTATGCATCACTATCAAGAAAATCTTGAGAAGCACAGCGCACTTTATGCCGATGTGCACCAAGTGCTACAAACCCTGTTTGACGCAGGATTTAAGCTAGCAGTGGTGACAAACAAACCTTACCGCTTTACTTTGCCGCTGCTTGAAGCCTTTAAGATTAATGGCTTCTTTAGCTTAGTGCTTGGTGGCGATTCGTTGGCGAAGATGAAGCCGGATCCATTACCGCTAGAGCATTTATTAGCGCAATGGCAGCTCGATAAAAGTGAGTTGTTGATGGTGGGCGATTCTAAAAACGACATTTTAGCGGCGAAAGCAGCAGGTGTTGCATCAATCGGCTTGACCTATGGCTACAACTACGGTGAAGATATTGGGCTCACTGGCCCTGACGCGGTGTGCGAGCAGTTTGCCGAGATCCTTAGCTGGCTAAATGTCGGCCAAGCAGTTTAATCGATTCTTTTTATCTTTATTTGGAGCAATGACGTAATGACCAAACCCATAGTACTCAGCGGTGCACAGCCGTCCGGCGAATTAACCATAGGTAACTACATGGGTGCATTGCGTCAATGGGTTGCCATGCAAGATAGCCACGACTGCCTATATTGCGTGGTGGACTTGCATGCCATTACGGTGCGCCAAGATCCTCAAGCATTGCGTGAGGCCTGCTTAGATACGCTTGCATTGTATTTAGCCTGCGGCGTCGACCCTAAAAAGAGCACGGTATTTATCCAATCTCAAGTGCCGCAGCACACTCAGCTGGGTTGGGCGTTAAATTGCTATACCCAAATGGGTGAACTGAGCCGTATGACGCAGTTTAAGGATAAGTCACAAAAGCACGCCAACAATATTAACGTGGGTCTGTTTGGTTATCCGGTGTTGATGGCGGCGGATATTCTGCTGTATCAAGCAAATGAAATCCCGGTTGGTCAAGATCAGAAGCAACATCTTGAGTTAACACGTGATATTGCGACTCGCTTTAACAACGCTTACGGCGAGACGTTTACTATCCCTGAGCCTTTTATCCCTGAGCATGGCGCTAAGGTGATGTCGCTACAGGATCCGCTAAAGAAGATGTCAAAGTCCGATGACAACCGTAACAACGTGATTGGCCTGCTTGAAGATCCTAAAGCTGTCATGAAAAAGCTGAAAAAAGCCATGACCGACAGTGACGAGCCGCCAGTGGTGCGTTTTGATATGGAAAACAAGCCAGGTGTATCCAACCTGCTGAGTTTAATGTCCGGTATCACAGGCCAAAGCATTGCCAGCCTCGAAGCAGAGTTTGAAGGCAAGATGTATGGTCATTTAAAAGGCGCAGCGGGTGAAGCGGTAGTGGGCATGTTAGAGCCGCTGCAAGAGCGTTACCGTGCGCTGCGTGCTGACCGTGCTTACCTCGACCAAGTGATGAGAGCGGGCGCTGAAAATGCTCAAGCTCGTGCTGAAGTCACCTTGAAAAAGGTTTATGAGAAGATTGGTTTACTAGTCTAATTTAACGTAAAACCCGTCTAGTTTTGACAAAGCCGACTCCAAATAGAAGTCGGCTTTTTTATGCCTGCGATTTTAACCAAGAAGAAAAAGCTGCAATGGCAGGCTCATTTAGGCGTCGCTGTTTGCATAAAAAACAAAATTCAAAGCCGGTATGAACATCGGGAAGATTTACCGCCACCAGTCGTCCGGTGCTGATATCCCCTGCCACCATAAAATCGGGGGCGAGGGCAAGCCCTTGGCCGGCAATCGCCGCCTCAATTGCCATCACGATATGGCTAAAAAGATGTTGCTGCTCGTTCTTAAGGGGGATTTTATGGGCTGATGACCATTTGTGCCAATCGAGCCCAAGTGGGCCTTCATCCACAATCAGTAACGCTTGCTGCTGAAAATTGCCTAAATTAATCTCGCGCCATTTAGGATAAAGGCTGGGGCTGCATACGGGGACCAGTCGTTCCTTGTGCAGTAATTGCTGCCAATAACCCCGTTGATTGAGTTTGCCCGCAATAAAAATATCGGCCGTGCTGGTGCTGAGGTCGGGGTCTTGAGTGATCATTTCGAGGCGGATTTTAACGCTGGGATACTGGCGCCGAAAATCCGCTAACCTCGGGATCAACCATTTGACCGCAAAAGAGCTGTATACCGCTAAGCAGAGTTGTTGGTTTGGGGTATCGCGGATCTTGAGATTAAGATCGCTTAACTCATTAAAAATCCTTTCTAACTCAATAAATAAGCTTTGGCCTTTTGGCGTGAGTTGCAATTTTCGTCCCTGACGGTCGAAAAGTTGTTCGCCAAAGTACTCCTCCAATACACGTACTTGGTGTGAAACCGCACTTTGGGTAATGCAAAGTTCAGTGGCTGCCTTGGAAAAATGCTGTTGCCTCGCGGCAGTTTCAAACACTTGCAGTGCACGTAATGGAGGGAGCTTTCGCATAATTTTCAACGTTTAAAAGATTTAGTATGAATTTAATTCATCTAGCATGAGAAAGCATCATTTTAGCTTAAGTCTTGTGGACATTATCATGCGAGCATTGAGATTTGAGGATAGTCAAACATGCAGCGCCCTGTTGTTATCGGTCTGATTTTATTGATTGTGGGTAATCTATTTAGTGCTTTTTACGATGTATCGATCAAATGGTTACCCGAAGATGCAAATGCGGCCACTTTCCTGCTCGTGAGACAAATCACTTCGGTACTCATGTTAACCCCGATTTGGTTGTACTCGCAGCGGCCGCAGACGGAACATATTTCAGTTCACCTTTGGCGTGCCAACATAGGCTCGGTTGGCGCGCTTTTTTTAATTATTGGACTCATGGCGCTGCCTTTAGCCACTGTGAGTTCGTTGTTTTATTCCGCCCCACTGATGATTATTTTAATGGGATACTGGTTTTTAAAGGAGCGGATCACCACAGGGCAGGTGATATGCACATTGTTAGGCTTTGTGGGTATCTTAATTATCCTCAGACCGAGTGAAATGAACTGGTTTGGTCTTGCCGTGTTATTTTCTGCATTTACTTTTGCAGTCAATCAGTTGACGCTGAAAAAAGTCCCAAATACTGAGCATCCGGTATTAACCCTCATGCTTTATAACCTGCTGGGTATTCCCGCCACCTTAGTGATTGCGGCCTTTCAAGGGCTTGAGGGACTGAGTTGGGAACTGCTCGCGGTTGCACTACTCAGTAATGCCTTCTTACTGATTTATCACTGGTTCTGTGTGCTGGCTTATCGTCGGGCGCAGGCGAGTGATATTGCGATTGCTGAATATACAGGCTTGTTATTTATTGTCTTCTTAGGCTGGCTGTTGTTCGATGAATGGTTAGATAGCTTAAGCTGGTTGGGCGCGGCGCTGATTGTATTGCCCTCGCTGTTTTTACCTTGGATAGGGATTTGGGTAGCGAAGTCACCCAAAGTGATGGATAACTTGCAGGTGAAGTCGTTAGGGATTGATGCGGCGGTAGAGAGTGAGCCTAAACCTTAAATGTTTAGGCTCAATCGGTTATTCGATATATTCGAACACTTTAACGACTTTGCGCACGCCTGCGGTATTACGGGCAATGTCGACAGCCAGCTCTGCCTGTGAGCGGTGAATAAGTCCTAGCAGGAAAACTTCACCGTTTTCAGTGATCACTTTAATCCGTGTCACATCCAATTCTTTCTCGTTGAGCATCCGTCCCTTCACTTTGGTTGTTACCCAAGTGTCGTTACTGCGAGTTGTGAAAGACGTTGGATTACCGATGCGGATCTGATTGTGGATTTTACCGCCAAGCTTAAGGTCTTGTACGACCTTAACCGCTTTATCCCTCAACATCGAGTTGGGGGCTTGGCCTATCATCAGCACATTACCGTTTACCGACACACCAGTGATATTGGTTTGTTTTTTAAGATCTTCATGCTCTAGTAGCGCACTGGTGATCTTAAAATCGGTATTTGTATCATCGAGTTGTGTCTTCACTGAACGCTCGTCGTTGGCCATCATGGCGCCGCTGACTGCGCCCACCATAACGGCACCGGCGCAACCTTGCAGCAGCATGCAAACCATTAACAGTGGGGCAGCATATCTCATTGCTGTTCGTCCTGTGGGAAGAGTGTGCGATCGATATTGTCACACAGGCAGTGGATCACCAGTAAGTGCACTTCTTGAATACGAGCTGTCACGTTGGAAGGTACGCGGATTTCAACGTCACCCACGCTGAGTAATCCTGCCATCGCACCGCCGTCTTTACCAGTCAAGGCTACGATAGTCATATCGCGGCTCAGTGCCGCTTCCATCGCTTTAATCACGTTACCAGAGTTACCGCTGGTGGAAATGGCTAACAGGATGTCGCCAGGCTGACCTAAGGCTAAGATTTGTTTTGAGAAAATCTCATCGTAGCTGTAATCGTTGGCAATTGCAGTGATGGTCGATGTGTCGGTCGACAGGGCAATGGCAGGCAATGGTGGACGTTCAATTTCGTAACGGTTTAACAGTTCAGCCGAAAAGTGCTGAGCATCACCCGCACTACCGCCGTTACCACAGGCAAGAATTTTATTGCCGCCCAAAAGACATTGCACCATCATCTCCGCGGCTTTAGCGATGGATTCAGGCAGTGCTTCGGCTGCATCGATTTTAGTCTGGATAGATTCAGTAAAGCTGTCTTTAATGCGTTCTAACATGGATACATCCTTTCAGGATAAAGTGTGGCTATGATGCCATATTTCCACGGTGGAGTTGAGGCATAAGCGTTAAAATTATTCGATTAGCTGAGTCGAGCACGTCGTTTAAAAGGCATCGACTAGCCATTGGATCTGCGTATCTTCGATGGCGACAACGTCGAATCGGCAGGGTACATCCAATTTATGGCTCTGTAAATAATGACTGGCCGCCATGCGGATCCTGCCGATTTGTGCTTTGCTAAGTGCTTGTATTGCGCCACCAAATTGATTTGCTGAGCGGTATTTTACTTCAACAAATACCCAGTAGTTTTTGTGGCGCATGATTAAGTCTATTTCACCAAAGGGATAGCGGACATTACGCTCAACAAAGCTTAAACCTTGTTGTTCAAGGTAACCTTGGGCGAGCGATTCTGCCTGCTGTCCGAGTGTCATAGTTGACGGAAACTGCCTCTTTGATAGCGTCCCCAGCTTAATTGGCGGTTAATTACACCATCGGGATTGACCGATAACACGCCGCTACGACCATTGAACTGGTAACCGGTAAATGAGCGCATTTGCGCGAGTTTGCTGATCAAATCCATGGCATCATAGCCCATCACAAACAGGCGTTTTTGGCCGTTGTTCCAGCCTGGCCATAGTGTGTTAACCATCAGGTTTTCTTCGCTATTTTGCATCAGCCAAGGTGCGTCACTGAGGGTTAGGTTATTTAAATCCTGCGCGGTTTGGCTCGATTCGTTGTCGATACGGCTACGGCTCGAGGTGTACAGCGGCACAGGCTGAGTAAAGACGCTAAAGGTGACGTCGATAAAGGCCTTGAGCAGGGTTAACTCCTGCGGCGTCGAGATCATATAAATCGCATCTATATCTTGGCGCGAGCGAAAATCGGCCTGTACTGAATTGCCTAGCAGTTCTTTGATGCGCGCAATGCGGGCTTGGCTATCACGAACGCCGAGCGCATCTTGCACAGTCGTTTTCATCTTATCGCCACCATCGTAGTAATAGACTTCGATAGGCGCATCGCTTTTCTTTTTCCAAGCTTGAATAAAGCTCTCGGCCATACGTTTGCCAATGGCGTCGTTGCTGGCGAGCAGCAGTGGCATAGTGACACCATCTTGGTACATGCGCGTTGCTGCATCGGCCGCCTCTTGGGCTGGCGATAGAGCAAAGTAAAACTTATTGGCATCAGCGACAAACTTGTCAGTTTGATTTAAAAACAGCTGCGGGATCGGCGCACTTGCCGCAACAGGTGTTGCTGGCGTGCCAGTGGCAGGGGTATTAGTTGCCGCAGTGCCAGTGTTTAATGCCAATAATTGATCGATTTCGTTTGGCAGTAACGGGCCAATAATAAACTCAGCACCGGCATTTACCGCTTGCTGATAAGCGGAAACGGCGTCGTTGGCGGTATCGTAAAAATTCACCGAGACCTGCTCATTTGGTTTTGCCAAATAGCTGGCCAAAATACCTTGGCGAATCGCATTGGCAGCACTGGCGCGCTGGCCTGTCAGTGGCAAAAGTACCGCAATATTTTTGGGGGCGTAAGGTTTAGCGTTTAACGCATGATCTAAATCCGCGGGCAACTTCGCTGCCGCAGGGTGATAAGGGTTTTGCTTTTGCCAGTCGCCTAAGTAACGGACCAGTTGATTGGGGTCGACCGCATAGTGCTTAGCGATATACGCCAGTTGTAACCAACCGGCAAAAACCGGGCTTTTGGCATCTTTAGTGAATTCGAGCAAGGTTTGCTCATGCATTGGCTGCAATACTTGCCAGATCTGATTATTGACTTCACTCGCCTCAGCGGGAGGCAAATAGGTGGTCAATAAGCTTAATTCGCGTACTTGATCGATAGGTTGCTTATTCAGTTGGAACAAATGTGCTCTCAATTGATGATATGCAGCCATTTGCCAGCCGGGTAATACCCAAGTGCTTGGGTAAGTTAGCGTTTTCAGAGCATCAAGCGGCGTCGATGTATGCTCTAGCACCCGCGCAGTCAGGTACTTATGCTCAGCCACTAGCGTCGGGACCTGAGTCAGGCTTGGCAGCATCGACTTGAGCAGCTTTTGCGCCGCAGCATAGTCATTCGCATTAATATAGGAATGCGCCGCCAGCAGCAGATAAGTATCACGCTGCTGAGGATCTTTGCTATTGGCGGCCTGTGCTAAATACACGTTAGGCGCCAATGGGGCAGAGGCTAAAGAGGTGGCCACTGTGGGCGCTGTACTGGTAGAGCTGCTGGGCGCTTGGCTGCCGCAACCCGCCAACACTGCGGATAAAATGGCCACGGAAACGAACTTAGTTGTATTCAGGCTTTTTAACACTGGGCTTCACTCTGGTAAGATGCTGCCTCTAGTTTAACCTTCTCTTGCGCTTGACGAAAGTCTTGGCACTGTCATTACAGAGGTATATATGGACCAAAGCGTCGCACTCTACATCGTTCCCACTCCAATTGGTAATTTGGGGGACATGAGCCCACGTGCTATCGACGTGCTCAGCCAGGTTGCATTAATTGCCTGTGAAGACACCCGCCACAGCGGCAAGTTATTGAGTCATTTTGGTATTTCAACTAAAACCATCGCACTGCACGACCATAATGAGCGCGCCCGTGCCCAGTGGATTGTGGATCAACTTGCTGCTGGGCAGTCGATTGCGCTGATTTCCGATGCGGGCACGCCGCTGATTTCCGACCCCGGCTATCACTTGGTCTCCCATGTGCGCCAATCTGGCTTTAAGGTGATCCCGCTGCCGGGCCCCTGTGCGGCGATTACGGCGTTAAGTGCCTCGGGTTTGCCGTCGGATCGTTTTTCTTTTGAAGGCTTTTTACCCTCGAAAGAAAAAGCTCGCGCCGATAAGTTGTTAGAACTAAAAGAAGATCCGCGCACGCTGATTTTTTATGAATCTCCCCACCGTATCGAGCATAGCCTAACGACCATGGCCCAAGTGCTAGGGGACGATCGCCAAGTGGTGATGGCGCGTGAAGTGACGAAAACCTTCGAGACCTTCCTCTCTGGCCCCGTGGCTGAGGTGTTAGCCACTGTGAGTAGCGATCTTAACCAGCAAAAAGGTGAGATTGTGCTTATGGTGCATGGTCACCGTACGGCCGAGGATGATGAAGCCATTCCAACCGTTGCCATCAACACACTCAAGTTACTCTGTGAAGAATTGCCGCTTAAAAAGGCCGCCGCCATTGCCGCGCAAATTCACGGTCTTAAAAAAAATGCCCTGTATAAATTCGGTTTAGAGTCTGATTTATAAGCAGATCTAACAGATAGACGCGCACTGGCAGGATTAACAGTGGTGCAGGTAGAAGGCTTAGGCTATAATCCGCGCCGAGTTGGCCAGACAGTCGCCGCGTTCGCAAGAACGGGGAGGAAAGTCCGGGCTTCAAAGAGCAGGGTGCCAGGTAACGCCTGGGCGGTGTGAACCGACGACAAGTGCAACAGAGAGGAGACCGCCATCCTAGCCTCGGCTAAGGTGGTAAGGGTGAAAGGGTGCGGTAAGAGCGCACCGTGCGGCTAGCAATAGTCCGTAGCAAGGTAAACTCCACCCGAAGCAAGACCAAATAGGGTTCCATTACTTTAAATAGTATGGGCGTGGCTCGCGTTGGAACCGGGTAGGTCGCTTGAGCCTGTGAGCGATTGCAGGCCTAGATGAATGACTGTCCACGACAGGACCCGGCTTATCGGCCAACTCAACCTCATTCAATAAAAAGCCCGTTTGTCGTAATGACAAGCGGGCTTTTTGTTTGGCATGTTTTATAGAATCTTATCTATCAATAAGATGGTGATTCTACTTGCCTGACCTATGTACGATAGCAGGCTTAATTGTTAGATGTTTGTCCCATCTCCATCGATGTGAGTTTCTGCTCACTCGCAAGCACCTGCGCAATATTGATGAGATTCTGAGCGAGCTCTTTTGCTTTATCTTCGGGGAATTTCGTCGCCAATGAAGCTTGTAGTTTTTCCTGCAGGTTTACCAATACAGCTTGTTTATCTATAGCCGTGACTGTCTGTTTAAGGTTGGCGACAGCGCTGGCGAGGGCTTGTAGCTCTGGGAATAACTGTGCATTTTTTAGTGGAGCGAATAATGCTAAATCCTTTAAATTCGCATCGTCGACTTTATTGTCTAAGGTGATTAATAGATTATCGACTTTGTCGAAGGTTTGTTCACTACGACTAATTAAGGGCGCGATGGCGGCGTCTTGTATAAGGCCAGTGAATTTATCGACAGTGGCATACAACAACACCGCGATGATAATTATCGGCAGCATGACCCCAGTAAACAATCCCACCCAAAAATTGTTGAACCCTGCCGCGAAGTTTTTCATTTTAGTTCCTTATTCCCGTTGAACGCTAAGTAACGCTATGCGTTTTGTCGTTGGCTGACAAGCGTTTGCTGTTAAAACTGCGTCCTTAGCGATAGATGAATCGCATCAAAGCAACGAGTAGAGTGCGATTGTTTAGCCGAAAATGAAAACCAAAAAACGTTCGGCTAGAGTATTGTCTTTGCTCACCGGGAGCGTCCATATGGCCAGATTTTAACGGTCACCTCCATGCCAATGCTTAATCCTGTGAACCATTAAGTATCCTATTCGCCTGAACATATCTTAATTTTGTCGTTACGTTGTAAAATTTAACCGTGGGTGTCTCAATAAACTGTGAAAGTTAATCGTTTTGCAATTAAGCAAAGCCATTGCAGTGACACGCAGCAAGTACATCCTTGTATGCTCGACGGCGGCATCCATGCCGCCAACGGTCACTTCCATGACTATGCATAATTTCGTGAGCTAAATTGTATTCTGTTAGCCTAAAGCCGCGTCTAAGTGCGACGTGAAACCTAAGCGTACCATCTCAGCAGGTATATACCTTTGAGTAAGTCAGGCAAGTTCTCAATAGCTTAGACGCAGCAGAATTTAACAATGGGTGTCTAGTTAAACTTTATTCTTATTAGTTAAGCTACAGGGTACGGATATATCAAATCCATACTTTTCTGACCTGCAACTATGATTTGGTCAGCTAAAGGATAACCATCAATAGCTTCATAGCCATTTAGTGCACCACAATTTGAACGTTTTACATAACTTAATAAATGGTGATTTAAGCTATTTGCAACTACATCGGATAGTATTGAAACACTTGAATCAATAATCTCAACCTCTCCACGGCTTTCAAAGAGTATTCGATACTTGGGATCGTCTATTTGAAGATTCACTGACACCCCAAAATTATCAACTTCTTTTGTTTGATAATCATACCTGCGCCCTTTTAATGGATGGCGTGAGTTAAGTGAATGGAATCTATCTACAGATTCCACGTAATACTCATGAACTTTACTATCTATTTTATCGGTTTTAACCAAGCCTAAAATTGGTTGATTAAAGATCTCCAATGAAATTCCCATAGCTTTTGCGTAAAAGTTATAAAATGCTTCAGCTTGAGCATTTTTTTTAAACATACTCAGATTTTTAGACAAACCGATCCCCTGACTTTTCATTTTTCTTACTGAATCTAAATTTATTTGTTTTTGTTTTGCGAAATCTAGATGAAGTGCCTGAAAATAATTTGCGCCATAGACTATTGGAATGTTATTTGATTTCAATAAATTAAATACCTCGTTCCGAACAGATTCACGGTTACTTTCTAGATCTGTT
Source organism: Shewanella cutis (assembly GCF_022410515.1). Lineage (GTDB taxonomy): Bacteria > Pseudomonadota > Gammaproteobacteria > Enterobacterales > Shewanellaceae > Shewanella > Shewanella cutis. The sequence goes on from NZ_JACSDI010000004.1 coordinate 35,258, forward strand.
ACATGAAATTTACTATTGGTATTTGATTGATTAAAACGATTAGACAAGTAATCACAGAAATTAGAAATAGGGGATTTATTGTGCTTTTCGACAATTATTCCTGCAACCAACGTAAATTCGCCACGGTAATTTTCTGGCTGGTCGATATAGCCAAGTCTCCCAGCTTCGTCACAGTGAAATTCTATTTCTATCATTATTACTCCAATAAGTAGCTTAACGTCTTAGTATTTATGTACAAAGATCGGGCAGGCATAACTTTTCTTCCTTAAAAAATTGGCCAATAACACTAGCGTCAAAGGAATACGCCATCTCCTTGGAGAGCGGCAGGGCATTGGCGTTCGTTGTGTTATCTAGGCATGGTTGTTCTTGTGCAGCTGATCCCTAGCGAAATAGACAGTGTCAGTATGATCTATGGAACATCATTGGCCATGCACTTCATGCCCTAGTCGATTAGCCTACACTTGCCCTGATATCTGCAATAGTCATAAAGAGTTTGTTTTCAGCATCTTGAAACGCTTGAAATCCATAGCGTTCATAGAAGTGTTTGGCACCGTCTTTGGCATCAACGATAACAAAGGGGAACGCTACGCTGTCACTGGCAGCTAATAGTTTTCGGAGTGCATCAATAAGCAGCCACTCGCCAAAACCTTTTCCTTTATATCTGTCATCAACAGCTAAACGAGCAATAAGACCACCAGAGGTTGAAGATTGGTGTTTCTTCTGTAACTTCTCGGGTAATGCCTTCAAATCAATCGGGGTCATCGTTAGGGTGTAAAAGCCGATGATATGGGCGTTGTTATTATCATCTTCCAAAACGAACGTTCTGGTGTTGTCTTTCTTGGCTTGCTGACTCGCCATGACTTTAAAGTAATTGTTGAGGGCGTCGGTGCCACAATTGAAACGGTTTCTATCGTGCTTGTCTTTGTCGAGAAGTACCGTGTTCATTATTGGGTTTTACACTCATAACGCTCTGATGCCAATTTGAGTTTGGTATTGACTACCGCTGACTTATCGAGCGCTTCCATCAGCAATACCGCATCAGCTTGGTTTAGCTTTAGAGTTTGCTCACGTTCAATCACTTGTTTTGCTTTTTCGATTGCCGCATTCAAAACAAATGAGTTAATACTGGACATGCCAGCGATAGCAGCAGCCTTTGTAAGTAAATCTTGAGTATCGACATCAACTCTTGCGGTGATGCGAGGCAAATTCGTTGCCATATTTTTATCTCCTGTTGTGTCAAACTGTCACATGGGTATTATGGTGGCAAAGTGTTCAATACGCAATCCGTGTGTCACTTTGGCACGCGAACTAACCCAACCACTTAAAAGCTTTGTTTGACTAAGAAGCGCCATTCCCAGCTGTTGACTGAATCTCCACCCGTGTAGGGCAGTGAAAAATCGATATGGGCGACGTTGCCATAACTGGAGCGGGAGGAGTAAATTCGTGCGCCAATGCCGATGCTACCGAGCGGGCCGCTGACCTCGTTATTGGTCGCTAATGGACCACCGGAGGCTTGGCCGACATCGGTAAAGACTGCCCAGCCGAGTTCGGCGAATTGGTATAAGTTGATATTGGGATAATTACGTATTTCGGCGGTCAATGACCATTGATTATCCCCTTGTTGATATTCGTTGGGATAACCGCGCACACCCGTTTCATCCCCAAGCCCTTTGGTGAGGTCGAGGTAAGTATTGTTCGACAGGCTCGCCCACGCTTTAGCGTAACCAGTCCATTTAGGATTGATTTGATAGAAGTATTCCGCTTGCACGCTGGCTTGATAACTGTCTTTTTGAGTGGTGCCTAGAGTACTGGTGGCGCCCATTGCCAGTAGCCAGAGATGTTTATCAAATTTATAACCGCGACTGGTTTGCCATTTTACATGGTAACCCACGGGCTGATTGTCGCGGATATCATTGGTTTCGATACCGAGTTGAATATAGTGGTGCCAGCCTAAGTTAAAGTCCTCGTTATTACGGATAAGATGCACGTTATTGAGTATGTGGAAATCATCTTGAACATACTCATAGGCGACCCAGGGATACATAAAATCCCGGTCCTGCGGTAATTCAGCGTTAGGGTAAATTGTTGAATGGGCAAATTCGTGTCTGTCTTGTGTCACGCCAGTGATAAAGCGGGAAAGATGGTCATTATTACGATTGATTAACCAGCCATATTGCAGGTTAAGGTAGTCGACTGTATGGGCATATTCGTTTATGTCTTCACCATTTTGTCGCTGGGTATCGGTGCGGCTATCATCTAAATATTCCGCCGAGTACATGGTGTCCGTATTCAATGAATAGAAAGGCTTACTTACGTACACATGCTTTGCTTGGCCGTCGCTATTATCGTAAAACTCGGCTGCAACTATGCCGTGGTCAATAAAGCTGACGGGGGCTTCAAAGGCAAATTTATAACCCGTGCGCGACTCGTCGGATTGATACTTTAAGCGGGTACGAATGCCGGTACCGAAGAGGTTGTCTTCTTTCACCCCAAAGGAAAAACGAGTATCACCTCCCGAACTCCCAAAACTGGCGGTTGGCAGTAGCGACCAGTTATCCCAAGTTTCGATAATGATGGACTCGTCGTTGGCTGGCACATCGGCCTGCGGATCTTTCTCGCTAAAATAGACTTTTGCATCGCGAATATAGGGTTCTGCACGCAGTAAACGTTGTGATTCATCGAGATCTTTTTGGGTGACAGTATCGTTTTCACTAAAGGTCAGTTTGTCGCGAACCACATATTCCTTGGTATTGATATGTAAATAGTTCGCCCAGCGGTGGATAAAAAACGCATCGGGGTCGGATTCATCGAAGATTGGGTTGCTCACTACCACAATCTTACTCACCTTTTTAGGGGCTTTATCCGTGGTGGTTTTGGGCACGGCTTCGTCCGCTCTGGCTAGGCTGACGAGGCCACAGAGGCAACAAGGAATAAGCGCATACTGGGTAAACTTTTGCATAAAAGCCACTCCCGCAAAATGGATAGCAGCAGGCTAAGACTCTGCTGCGTTTCACAATTTAATAACACACGGGATGCGACAATTAGTCAAGTAAACTTTTAATAAGATTATGATTTTACATAAGGTTGTTTTAAGAATCGGGCTGGAATTCGCTCCAGCCCTAGGGTGAGCGGTTATAGCGTACGCCTTGGCGGCACCACGACGTTGGCAAAAATCAGTCCGGCGATAAGCGACATAAAAATCAAAAAAATCTGCGAGCCAATATGGGACTGGTTAAGCATGGTTTCACCCGATATCAGCGCATTAAGGCCAATGTAGGTTTTACTGCCGGGGACTAAGATAACGATCCCTTGCAGGAGCGCAATCGATGCGGGTGCCTTCATCCAGCGGGCATAAAGATTGGAGTAAACCCCAACGGCTAAGGCACCGAAAAAGATCCCAACCGAATCTCCAAAAAAATGCCCACCTAACATCGCAGAGAAAAACGCGACAATCCCCGCCAGCACGCCCCAAGGTGAATCTTGCATCCGTGCTTTAAAGATAAATACTAAGGCCATTGAGAGAATGGGCACTGCCGACCAAATCGCCCAGCGGGGCAAGCCTTCTGGCTCAATATAAATCGCTTCGCCAAACATCGCCTTGCCAATCGCCATGCCGAGTACCGCACCAAAATACAGCTTAAACAACAGCATACTGGCATCCATGATCCGCGCCGTGCCCGAAATCAAATCGCGGGCGGCAAGCTCAGCAAGCCCCAAGGTTAAGGCTAAACCGGGAATAAAGATGATGATCGAGGAGAGGATCACCACTGGAATATTAATATTGGGGTCAATACGCGCAATCGCACAGGCGACAATGGCGCAGACGATAGTCGCAAAGGGCTCTAACACTTCAGCCATGCGGCTCGAACGCTCGGCGCGGTAAACAAAGCCATAAACTAATAAGCCTAATAAGCCTGACCAAAAGACATCGTTCCAGCCTGTGCCCATCAACATGGCAAAAGCCGCCGCCGAGGTGCCAAAGGAAAAACACGTTAATACTGGACCATAGGGGTTGGGTTTATTGGCGATTTCCTCTAGCCTGTCTAAGGCTTCGGTGAGTGTGCGTTTGCCTGAGGTGAGTTCATCCACCAGTTCATCGGTGCGGGCGAGGGAGCCTAAATCCAACTCGCCCGGTTTTACCCGCGCAACATGGTTATATTCTTGATCGGTATCGTGTTGTAGTACGAAGGTCATCGAGGTTGGCGAGATTAAAAAATACCCTTCGATGCCCAGTGTCCGAGATACGGTTTGTAGATGGGTTTCAAGACGATAAGCGGGAGTGCCAAACTTATGTAAAGCCTTGCCTAGCTTAATGATAAATTTACGCTTTTCGAGAAACTGTTCGTTATCCAATCGGGGTATTCACTGTATAAAAAGTTGTAAGAAATTGCGCGCGCATATTAACCTATCTCGTCACTAAAAGGTTAATGGCTTTTAACCTTAATACAAATAAATTGCTGAATTTTTGCGGTGTATACCGCGGTTATGTTAATCAGAAGGGACTTGCTATGCCATTAATTGTTACGGGGTTTTACGCCAGCTTGACGGCATTATTGATCGTCGCTTTAGCGTATCGAGTGGTGAAAATAAGAAGAAGCCAAAAAATCGGCATCGGCGATGGCGGTAACAATGCCTTGGCGTTGGCTGGCAGGGTACATGCGAATCTGATTGAGAATGCGCCCATCGTATTGATTTTAATGCTGGTGGCAGAGGCGGGTGGTTTAGCGCATTTTTATTTGCATTGCTTTGGTACCGTGTGGATTGTGGCGCGTTTGCTCCATGCGATAGGGTTAACTCAGGGGAAAGGCGGTTATCATTTGGGCCGTTTTTGGGGCGTGTTGCTCACATGGTTAGTGACTATCAGCCTAGCCATAATCAACTTGGTGCATTTTGCCCAAAGTATGTAGGCGTAAGGATAGGGCAATCCCAGTCTACGCCATGTCCCTAGGCACTTTAGGGGTATTAAGCGCATTGGCGCAAATACCCCGAAAAACACCTCGGCTGCTGCTTTTTTAATCGCGCTTATCCCCGTTTGCCTGCTATACTCCGCGTCCCTAAATCGGTGCGGCCTGTTTTTTGCCCGCACCTTTGTTTGACATTACGTTTTTGGGTCAAAATCGATGCAAGTTGAATCCACATTGTTTAGCCATCCCAAGTATTGGGCCGAATGCTTTGGCACTGCGCCTTTCTTACCTATGTCCCGCAAGGAGATGGAGAAATTGGGCTGGGACAGTTGTGACATCATTATTGTCACTGGCGATGCCTATGTGGATCACCCCAGTTTTGGCATGGCGGTCATTGGCCGCATGTTAGAGGCCCAAGGCTACCGTGTTGGGATTATTGCCCAGCCTGATTGGTCGAGCAAAGATGCCTTTATGCAGCTTGGTCGTCCGAATCTGTTTTTTGGTGTCACCGCCGGCAATATGGATTCAATGATCAACCGTTACACTGCCGATCGCCGTATTCGCAGCGATGATGCCTATACCCCAGGTGATGTGGGCGGTAAACGCCCCGACCGCGCAGTCACGGTTTATACCCAGCGTTGTAAAGAAGCCTTTAAAGATGTGCCCGTGATTATCGGCGGCATCGAGGCGAGTCTGCGCCGTATCGCCCACTACGATTATTGGTCGGATAAAGTCCGCCGCAGCGTGATTTTCGATGCCAAGGCCGACATATTAATGTACGGCAACGCCGAGCGCCCGCTGGTTGAGGTGGCGCGCCGTTTAGCGGCGGGCGAAGCTATTGCTGATATTCAGGATGTGCGCGGTACAGCGGTGATCCGTAAAGAACCTATGCCCGAATGGCGCGGTATGGATTCACGCAAAATCGATCAATTGCATAAGATCGATCCTATTCCGAACCCGTACGGGGCCGACGATGTGGGCTGCGCCAATTTATCTGGCCCATCGGATGCAAAGATTTTTGATAACGATGCGCTAAAGCCTATCAGTGTGCAACCGCCACGCCCTAAGCCATGGGATAAAACCTATGTGCTGCTGCCGGCATTTGAAAAGGTATCTGAAGACAAATACTTATACGCCCATGCCTCGCGAATTTTGCACCAAGAGCAAAACCCAGGTTGTGCGCGGGCGTTGTTCCAGCCCCACGGTGACCGTGGCGTGTGGGTGAACCCGCCAGCTTGGCCACTCAATACCGACGAAATGGATGCCGTGTTCGATTTACCCTATAAACGGGTGCCGCATCCTGCCTACGGTAAGGAAAAAATCCCCGCCTATGACATGATCAAAACCTCGATCAACATCATGCGCGGTTGCTTTGGCGGCTGTTCATTCTGCTCGATTACCGAGCATGAAGGCCGGATTATCCAGAGCCGTTCACAAGAATCGATTATCAAAGAAATCAAAGATATTCAGGATAAAGTGCCTGGCTTTACTGGGGTGATTTCCGACTTAGGCGGCCCCACTGCCAACATGTATCGCCTCGGCTGTACCAGCGAAAAAGCGGAGAAAACCTGCCGCCGTTTATCCTGTGTGTATCCATCGATTTGCGGCCATTTAGGCACAGACCATAAACATACCATCGACTTGTACCGCGCCGCTCGCGCTGTGCCCGGCATTAAGAAAATCTTGATTGCTTCGGGTGTGCGTTACGATTTAGCGATTGAAGATCCGGCCTATGTCAAAGAGTTGGTCCAGCACCATGTGGGTGGCTATTTGAAAATCGCCCCTGAGCATACCGAAGAAGGGCCGCTCAGCAAGATGATGAAACCCGGCATGGGCGCCTATGATAAGTTTAAAGAGCTGTTTGATAAGTTTTCTAAGGAAGCGGGTAAAGAGCAGTTCTTAATCCCTTATTTTATTTCGGCGCATCCGGGCACGACTGATGAGGATATGTTAAACCTCGCGCTCTGGCTGAAGGAGCGTAAGTTTAAGCTCGACCAAGTGCAAAACTTCTATCCATCGCCAATGGCAAACGCGACGACCATTTATCACACTGAGCTGAACTCACTGAAAAACGTCAAGCACACCAGTGAAGTGGTGCCAGTGCCGAAGAAGGGCCGCCAACGCCGCTTGCATAAGGCGCTGCTGCGTTACCACGATCCAGCGGGTTGGCCGATTATCCGTGAAGGCTTGATTGCCATGGGACGTGAAGATTTGATTGGTAACAGCCCGAATCACCTCGTGCCGCCAGAAGGGCGCAACGAACGTGGCCCGAAATGGATGAAGGATGCCAACCAAGGGCAAAAAGCGCTGACTCGCTTCTCGGGTAATCAGTTTGATGAGCGTAAAGGTAAGGGCGATGCCAAGGGCAAACCGAGCGCAAGTAAGCCTAAGGGACCAAAGTCTGGGGCGAATGCAGCGCAAAGTCAGCAACCTAAAACCAGCCGTCCTGGAGCTAAGGCGCCATTTGGTCAGTCGGGCTTTAAGGGCAAAGCTGAGCAGGGTAAAGCGGGTCAAAATAAGGCGGGCCAGCAAGGCCGTGCGGGTAAAGCCTCTTCTGGCCGTCAGCAGGCCAAGTAACGGCAAGCTGCTCGTCAACGAAAAAAGCCACTCCAGTAAACCAATTTGGAGTGGCGCAGAGATGATGGCAAACCAGCGGTACCATCCAATGAGTGTTTGGCGAGCGTTTGTAGACGGAACGTGCGCCGCACTCCGGTCTCAAATGGGCTCACGGATATGAGGAACGTGAGCCATTAGCCCCTCAATGTACGGGAGAGCCTGATGAAGACTTTCCATCCCTAAAAGAAGTAGTTAATCCCAACGGCAAAGCCGTTATCTTCCTGAGCGTCGAGCGCGGCATCATCCATATTGCTGAAATTCAACTTCATTTCTGCAAACATCACTGTGTCGTTACTGTAACGATAGTGCAGGCCAAGCATGGCGAATTGGCGGGTCCATTTGCCTTGGATGGGCGTGTTGGCATTGGTGTCTAAGTCGAGATAGCTCAGGACAATCATAGGCACAAAGCCATTATCGAATTGATAGGCCGTCATCAGCTCGGCACCCGTGGCATCGTAGAGTTCGCCGCCGACCAGTTCATTGTTTTTACTTTTATGGGCGTTAAAACCGACATACAGACCACTCGCCTCGCGATTATCGGCATAGTGATAATAGTCACCGTACATGGCGCCAATTCCGATGATCTCATTGGTTTCATCAACTTGAGTGCTGCCTAAGTGGCCTTCGAAGTCGCCACGGTTAACGCCGGCGAGTAATTTAAATTTATCGGTGAGCGAGTAGGTCAGGCTGGCACCGTAACTGCTGTCGAAATTGAGTTTTGAATTGAGCATTTCGCTGCCGTCATCGTTTTTCAAGGTGACATCACCATTGGTTTTGGCGGCGTATTGCAGGGCGATTTGCACAGGGCCAAAATTATTGCGGTAAATAAAGGCGGAGTCGGCGCGGCCTGTTCCGGTTAAACCGCCATCGCTAAAGGCATAGGCGCCGACACTATATCCGGCGAAGACGTTCGGTAAGTCCGTGGTGCCTGCGACATCGTAGTAAGCGCCCCATTGTTTACCAAAGCTGAGGCTACCCCATTTATCGTGGGATTAACTGCCAGTAAAAATGCGGCCTGTAGACTGTTGTGGGGCACCATTGGGGGACTGCTAAATTTTTAAACTATAAATGGGGCACCGGATAGAGGTGGGGCACCAAGTCATTAATCTAAATTAACGGCAATATCACTGCCTGAAACAAACAACGAATCACCATCAACAGTGGTTAGCTTTGCATCGATATTCGCATAAATAGTTTTTGGCGTTTCACTACGGCCATAAAACTTCACTTTGGCATAAGTGTCTTTCTCACTTGATATAAAGTAGTAATTGCCGCCAGTGTTACAATCCATATTAAATTGAGGCTCGTTTCGCCTTACGTTAGAAAACTCACCATTCTGTGATTTAAAAAAATCATTATTTATCGATACAGAACAGAAATTATCATTGTCACCGCCAAAGGCAAAAACGGTTGCAGGCTGGCTATTTAATTGAGTTTCATACTGATTGATAGCATTAGTAAGCTTGAATTTATCTTCACTAAGATACATAGCAGTTGCGAAAATCAGCGAAAAAACAATGATACCTAAACAGCCTTTACCTGCATTTGCTGGCGGCGCTACTGGATTTTTAACGTGACTGTTTAATTGAGATTTTGTTTCGGGATCTTGGAAACGATTTTGAGTATCGCCAAAGTTTTGCTGCTCAAGACAATCACGATGATCATCAATACCTAAATCAGATAACCACTCTTCAACATACATACGTTTAGATCCAATCAGTAACATTGTCTCAATGTTATCAACTCGGAAATGTCGAACAGCGTTTTTTAAGTGGCAATGACCTTGCAAGTACAACACGTCAGTATCGGGGTCATAAAGAACATGGGTAACATCGACCTTTCTTCTAGTCTTATTCCCGCCAAAGTCTATATATGAAAATTCAACAGGCTTTGTACTTCCTTGCCATATCACTTTGGCATTCTTTAGATACTCACTCATAAAACATCCTTGTTAAACAGTCTCGATAACACTGACCACTTTGCCGTGGATCTTGGTTGCGTTGGGATTGATTGGGTATTTGTCATCACCATCAAAAAAGTAAGTGTTGCCATCAGGCATTTGACGCAAATCACCCACTTGATAAGCCCCATTAACACTGAACAGATAACGGCCTTTAGTGACAACCGTTTCACGGGCATTGATAAACAGTTTTCGGCCAGCATCTTTTAACAAAAAGTCATCGGTATTAGGTTGAATTGAGTTTAAGAAAAACAACCCGCTATCCATCCTAAATTTTTCAATAACGCTTAACGCCCCGTTCTCGATCTCGCAAACAGTGAGTATCGGCATTTTGTATGCCTCATCAGGCTCGATCAACGCAGTGTATTTAGGTGCCGATTCACCGACGACAAACCCTTCATCAATCTCAACGCCAAAACTTCGGCCAGTACCAAAACACAAGTATTCCACAGGTGTATTCATCGCAAGATGCAAACGAATGATTAATTCATGCGGAGTGGTGTTTCTGGTTGTCCATGTTGAAAGTGTCGCAGGCGTGACGCCAATAAGTTCAGCTAATTCAAGGCGATTGCTCACTTTGAATAGGTGGATAAGCCTTTCAATAATGACCTTTCCGCCTTCATATTGAATGGGTTTATCTAGCGGATATCGAAATTTATTATTTTTTAGCTTGTAAAAGTCTGACATTTTGGATAATAATCTCACTCGAAATGATTTTTTACACCGAGTAACGCCAATTACTCGAAAGCCCAAAAAACGAGGTTAACACAATGAGCAACATAACCATAAACATTGATGCGCCTTTTTTACCTTATGCCGCATATGCAGCGAGAACGGGTACAACCGTTGATAACGTTCGCTATTTAGTCAGAGTCGGCAAGTTGCCAATCCGCCCAAAACAGTCACCAAAAGAAGACCCAATGATCAACATGGTGGCGCTATTTGCTGAGGCTGCCGCACTGTGTGGCACTCAAACGATACAGGCAAACCATATTAGCTAACCGACTCATTTGAGTGAGTAAATTGAGCATAAGCAAAACGGAGATTTGCGGCCATGTATAACAAACTCGCGGGCACACAAGCAGCCAGCACCCAGAAAGCAGCACATCAGCCACACGTGGCGGGCGCGCTAAGGCAATTTGCCGATAGCGAAGAACTGAGCGAAGTCGCCAGCGCGGCCAACATCAGTAAGCCGCAAATCCTGCGCAATAAGCTGCTACTCAACCAGCCGCACCAATTGAGCATTCACGAAGCCGTGGACATTGCCAAGGTAAGCGGCAATCGCTGCATTATCGACGGCATGCTGCTTGAGCTAGGCTGCGTGCCATCGGTGCCAGTGGCCGAGCTTGAAAACAGTGATCGCTTATCACTGACAGACCGCGCGTTAGAAATCACCGCCAATTCAGCCCGTTTGGGCGCCATTGCTCTGGATATTAAAGCCCGTCGCCGTGTTAACGAGCGCATGCGCCACGAAGTGGTTAAGCGTGCCAGCTTAGTGATGAGCGAGTTAGCCATTTTTGTGCACGACGTTGAACAAAAATTTCAAGCCGTACCCGTGTTATCCGTGGCATTCGATGCCATGCAAACCATGCCCATGCCGGGCGTGATGTAAAGAGGAAGGTCACTCGATGAATACCACATTTGCATTATTGGCCCGCTATCAATCGCCAGTGGTGAGCCTAAAAGAGATTTGCCAAGAGTTTTTAGGGTTAACGCCAAAAACCGCAGAGCAAAAAGCGAGTGCTAAGGAATTGCCGTTTCCTACCTTCAAACTGCGCGATTCAGAACGCTCACCGACATTAGTCAAAGTCGCGGATCTTGGTGAGTACATGGACAACCAATACGCCCAGTCACGCAAAGACTGGGACACCATCCAGCAAGCGAAACAGTAAGAGGCAACACCATGAGCCAATTAGCCGTTAAGCCAACACCAGCCGCGCGCCAACTACCGCCAGCCGCCAACGAACACGGCGGCGACGCAGGGTTAAACGCCATTGCCGCCATGCGCGCCGCACTGGGCAAAACCAGCGCCGCCAGCAAGTTCGACCGCTTAAGCCCACAGCAAAAAGTGATTTTGCTAACCGCCGCCCGTTTACGCCCATCGCTTTATATCAACCGCCCATTAATGACGCTGACTACCGACGAACGCGAGGCCATCCGCCACGCGCTAATCAGTTTGGTCGACCTAGGGCGCGCCTTTGCTGCCGTGCCATTAAGCCGTGATCAGTTTATTGCGCCAAAAATCACCATGCCAATGGCGTCGCCAAAGCCAGCGCAGCAAGCAGCGCCACAGCGCCAAGAGGTTAACAGCGGATTTGATGAGATAAGCAGACTAGCCGCCGAGCTGGCGAGCGAGATAACAGAGTTAGACAAGCACTAAAAGCAAAAGCCACAACCGCGCTAACGATTGTGGCCCATATCATTCAATGAGGCACACCAAATGACAAAACCAAGCATAGCAGTACAAGTCACACCCGCGCAAGCCATCATCAACGAGGCTAATCGCGTTATCGCCACACTCAATTACAGCACACCAGCCGATCGCGAAATGGTCGAGTCAGTGCTCGAATCACTCAAAGCCGTGGCCGATGTTATCGCGCCAGCCGTCGGCAAAACCCTTGGCATTCGCTTAATCGCCATACGTAACAAAATCCACGTTAACAGCATACAGGCGGCCTGATTATGAGCGCACAAACCGCAGCGGCCACAGCGCCGCAATTTGACTTAAGCAATCCACAGCATTTAGCCATGCGCAAACTCATGGCAGATGTGTATGCCCGTTATTTCAATGCGGTTGATAGGGGGCTGCCTCAATCCGCCAACGTTTATCGCGGCATGGGAGCAGGGTTGGAGCGTGTGGCCGTTCACGTGTTAAACGACGCCCAGTTAGGTGCGGTTTGCTCGGAAATGAACAGCGCATTAAACGCTAGCCACCTCATGAGGTCATTCGCATGAAACTAGACCGTGTCGACGTTAACGAAATCACCATTCAAGCGGTTTACGTCATCAACTGCTTTATGTGTAACAACCAATTGCACCTGTCCGCTGAAGTGGGCGCGGCCAGCGATGCCGCCGTCGCCGCAGCGTCACAAGGTTGGCACAGCTACGAAACAGCCGATGAACATTGTTCAATCGCTTGCCCAAGTTGCATTCAAGAAGCCAAGGCCAATGAGGAAGAAAGCGAATCGGAGGCCATCGCATGAGCCAACAACTCACACCAAAGCAAATCGCGGCAAGGGCTTACTACCAAGCGCATAAGGAAAGTATCAAAGCGCAAAAACGGGCTAAATACGAAACTAAGGCGCGAAAGCCAAAGGTGATAAAGGTCGTTAACTCATCGACTTCTCAACCTTCAACTGCTGCATCTAAAGCTAAGACAGTTCGATTCCAAGAGGAAAATGAGCCAGTCATCCAGTCAATTAGGATATCGGCCGAGGATAAAGCGCGCTTGGCTAAACGCCGCCGCATCGAGGACATAAAACTCGCCAAAGAACTTGGCATCAGCCTACAAGAATTAACGGGGGCGCTATGAGCGACAATCAAGCCATTATCGAACTAAAAAAACTTATCCAATCTGAAATAGGCGACTTCTTCGCGGGTTTTGGTCATTTAGGTGAGCCTGTTCGTCCAGAAATAATGCAAAAGCTGTTGATAGAAAATATTGAGCATTGCTTTGCAGAAGTCAGCGAAACCGAAACCAAGCAGGAAGGCTTTAGCCGTGAAGTTGGGCAGGCATTAAGCAACTTATCCATTAGTAGCTTAGATGGCATCCGCCATTATGTTGATTATCGTAATCACGAAATCAAGCGTTACTTGCAAGAGTTAGAGGTGCATCTAGAAGGCGTCGATTATGGCCGTTATGAAGCATCGCAAAAAGAAGCCTCAAACCTAGACAACCTATCGATGGTTTTATCAAACGAAGTTGAACGGATGGCAGGCATATGAGCAGCACACACGGCAATGTACGCGAAAACGAACTTTACCCAACGCCGGATAATGTCGTCGACGCATTAATCGCGCAATTGGTATTACGTCCAACAGACCGATTTTTAGAGCCATGTATCGGCACTGGCGCGATATACGACAAAATCAACTTACCAGATGCGCAAAAGAGTTGGGCAGAGCTTGACCGCGGCGTGGATTACTTAACCACGCCATTTAGTCAGCAAGACGTGATCATCACCAACCCGCCATTTTCGCTAACCACTGAGTTTTTGCTTAAGTCACTTAGCGAGCTGGCGCCAGACGGCACACTAGCCTATCTGCAACGGGTGAATTTTTTAGGCAGTAAAGTGCGCGTGCCATTTTGGGCACAAATTGGCTTTCCTGACAAAACGCCGATCATCATTCCGCGCCCGCGCTTTGTGGGTGGCGGCAGTGATTCGTGCGAATACTCATGGTTTATTTGGGACCGTGGCAACCGCTTCCCAACTATGCCTAAAGGACTAAGCCACATCATCAGCGAAGAGCCGCCAAAAGCTAAAAAGCTAAAAGCCAAGGCCGCCTAATGACTCACGATGATTTAATCCGTAAAGCCGCGATTAATACCGCGGCTATTTTTACCACTCCGCACGCGATAACCGATCTCAATTGGGCGGTAAAAACCGTTATTGATTTACCGGAAGATGTGGCCGTAACCTTATTTCGCGAATACTGCCGCAAGCGCCGCGCGCTTAACCTTGGCCGTAGCGCTAACATTTGGTTGCGTAAACGCTGCGCCTCGCTGCGCCAGATTATGCAGCAGTTCCCAATCCCGATTTACCACCTAAAAACCGAAGACCGCCGCGCCGATATCGCCCGCGAATGGGCCGACCGTTGCCTAAGCGTGCTCAACAACATGACGCAATTCGGCACCGTACAAGTGGACGCGCTCGAGCTGCTTAAAGCGGTAAAAGAGCCAGCCGACCAATGGCACTTTTGCCCAGCACTGCCAGACCTAAAAAATTACGCCGCGCAAAAGGCCGCAGGCGTATTTGATGCCTCGCCAGTCATGTATAACTTAATCGCGGGCGCACTGGCACGCCTCACGGATGAAAACTGGTGGCAACGTAAGCTAAACAAGGCGTACGGCCATTACGAGGAACATATCGCGATCATCGTTGGCAAAGTCCGCAGCGGTGTATCGCCATATGTTTCTAACCATGCCTATAAGCAGTATCAAGCCCGTAAGCGCGCCAATGCCGCATGGCTCAATAGCATGATGGTCGTTAACGAAGAACACGGCATCGAGTTAACCCTCGCCGATGCCGTGGCCGCCTCTATCGCTAACCCAGAAGTGCGCCGCGCTGAACTCATGGTCCGTATGCGAGGCTTTGAGGAACTGGCCGTCGAGGGCGGCTATGTAGGCGAGTTTTACACTTGGACAGCGCCGAGTAAGTTCCACTCCTACGGCAAAAGCAAAAAGGGCAAAACCTACTCCAACAAGCGTTACAGCGGCGTCACCCCAAAAGACACCCAACGCTATTTGTGCGGCCAATGGGCCAAAGCCCGCGCCGCCTTTGCCCGTGAAGATATCGAAGTGTTTGGCTTTCGCGTCGTCGAGCCGCACCACGACGCCACACCACACTGGCACTTATTACTGTTTTTTAAACCCGCACAACTACGCCTAGCGCGCTCGATTATGCGCCGCTATGCCCTGCAAGATGACAAAGCCGAACTCGCGCCGCCAAAGGGCAAGCGCGGCACCAACTTTCAAGGCTACCGCCCACGGTTTGACTTTAAAACCATTGATCCAGCCAAGGGCAGCGCCACAGGCTACATCGCTAAGTACATCGCTAAAAACATCGACGGCCACATGGTAGACGATGACTACGAGGCCGAAACCGACGGTAAACAAGGCGCGCAAAACGTGGCGGCATGGGCCAGCAAATGGAACATTCGCCAGTTTCAACAAATCGGTGGCCCTAGCGTTACCGTGTGGCGCGAGCTGCGCCGCCTGCGCGATGAAATCGACTTTGACGACGCCGTCGAACTCGCCCGCAAAGCCTCAGACGGCAACACCTCAACCCATTGGGCGCGCTATGTCGAGGCCATGGGCGGGGTATTCTGCCGCCGTGATGAACGTCCGGTACAACTGGCCAAGGTTTGCCACGAAGGGGCCAACGTCTACGGCGAAGACGTGTTGAAAATCATGGGCGTGATGTCGCTAGAAAATCACACCTCCATTAACACCCGCTTAGATGGCTGGCAAATCCGCGCGCCACAGGCCGCCACCGAGCCACCCAGCGCCGATGAACGGGCTTTTGATCGTGCTCTTGATGTGGCTTTTGATTTTGATTGTGCTCTTGACGTTAGGAGCGGTGACAACCGCGCACCTTGGAGCTCTGACAATAACTGTACGCAGACGATCAAAACGCAAGGAAAGATCGCTAATGAGATCAAAACAGCGGATTGGTTGCTAATACAAGAGGCCAAAAAGTTGGGTATCGACGCGGATAATCTTAAGCGCCTACGTGCGGGGGCTGTGATTGATAACCTAGTGGGTGATTCTCATCAGTTTGTGCGCCTGCGCAATGGTCATTTAATCGTCAGCCGTAAACCATTAGTCGCCGTGGATACCACGGCCAACCAAAACGATTGGGATGATCCCGCCTTAAATTATCACTTAGAAGCCATGCAGCGCGCCCAAGATAAAGACCTCGACGCCATCCTGCGCGCCCAAGCGTGGCGCGTGCTCGATGGTGATCGCGATGTAGAAAACTGGATTGCCGATATGCCGCCAGCCACAGCCAAACGCGCACTTAAGCAGCTTGAGGCCATTGTCGAGCTACACAGACAAGACCGCTACGCCTCGCCAGGTGTTTACGCACCAACCGAAAAACCCGCATCCATCCACGATTCAATCAACGAGTGGGATAACGATGAGCCTATCTAACCTAATCACTAACGCACAGCGCCAGCAGCTAGACGCGGCCTACGCCAAAACCGCCGAATGTCTTGCCCGTTATAAACGCTGCAAAGGGATCTTAGATACCAATGCCAAATTTGCCGACGGCAAAACCCGCACCCGCGAATGGTTAGAAGGCATCACCGACACCGCCGAGCGCGAACGCTGCCGCACGGTCCTGAATAACATCATCACCGCCAAACGGCAGTATGCGAAAAAACCATAGTCAAAGTTATCTGTGTGGTACCAGACGTGTATCGATTAAAGACAAAAACAACTATGTCACCTGGTCATAAAGATGTTTTTGACTATGTTGGCCAAGATAGTCAGAGGTAGCTATGTCAACTCGAGTAAAAAGCTATTTGGGCGCCAAAAATGGCAGCGGTGTTTTTCAAGCCATCATTAACCTGATCCCGCCGCACCAAACCTATGTCGAAGCGTTCCTCGGCACAGGTGCCATCATGCGCCGCAAAGCGCCAGCGTTAAACAATATCGGTATCGAAATAAACCAAAGCGTAATCGATAAATTTAACCATGCTGCAGCACAGCTAAATTTATCTATGAACATCATCAACGCCAACGCCATCGAATGGCTAAAAGCATTTACGCCAACAGGCAAAACGGTGATTTATCTTGATCCGCCTTATGTGCATTCAACCCGCACCAGCAACGCCAGATATAAAAACGAACTCACAGACGCGGATCATGCCGAGCTATTAGCCACAATCAAGCAGATCGCGACACTTAACGAGGTATTTATCATTATCTCTGGCTATCGCAATCCGCTGTATGACGATGAATTAAGCCAATGGTACAGCAAAGACTTTCAAGCCATGACACGCGGCGGGGTTCGCACTGAAACGGTATGGTGCAACTTTATGCCAGGCGAACAGCATTACCACACCTTTGCGGGAAAAGACTTCACCGACAGACAACGGATTAAGCGCAAGGCCGAACGTTGGGCAAAAAACTTTGAAGCATTACCAGCCGCAGAACGCCAAGCAGTTATGGCCGCATTGCTCGCTATAGACAATTAAAACTATGGAGTACCGCAAAATGAAAACACTTATCCAAGGCTGCGAAAACGCGCAGCAGTTCGAGATCTTGCTAAAGCTAACCAGTATCAGCAGCCAAGCCAAAAAAGACGCCTTACGCGCGTATCTCGTCGATGGACTGCCAGCAAAGCGCGCCTATGCGCGCTATGGGGTAACGCAACAGCACTTTAGCGAAGCACTCGCCACACTAAACCAAAAAGCGGATCTGGCGATGCAGTACGCCGCATTGCAAAAAACTAAAGCGGAAAACAACTTTGATGAACTTAGAGAAAAAATCATCAAAGCAAAACAGAACGGCGGATATCAACCAATACTCATGAATCATCAGTACCAAACACCACCAGGCGATGATTGATAAGGTTAAAAATCCACACTAGAAAAGTAGTGTTAAAAACGGGGTTTATCATGAATGAACTAGAACAACTGATAGCGTTTAAATTAGACAATAAGACGATGGCAGGAAATAGAACCCTATATTGCGGCGTGGAGGTATTTACCGCAGTTAAAAAAATGACAGGCGCACTCTATGGCAGCGGAATAATAAAAGGGGAAATAAAATTTATACAGGACAGATTCTTACCGCCTAACGCATTAGTCACCGATGATCCGGTGTTAAGTGAAGTGCTTGATAAAATATTCGAAAGAGAAAAAACATCAGGCATCACTTCCTCAAAATCTGCTTAATCGCCTGCAAGTGCTGCTCAATCTCATGCACCTTATCATCGGTCAACTTTGGCGCTTCAACAGGCAGCGCCAAAATCTCCGATGCATCCGCGCCAACGGCCTCAGTAATCGCCAAAAACAGGCTCATTTTCATATCATAACCGTTCTCAATCTTCGACAGCGTTCGAGGGCTCACGCCAACCTCCTCGGCTAAATCTAATTGCGTCATACCGCGCTTTTTTCGTTGATCTACAATCCATTGCCCAATCTCAAGTAGGCTTATCGTCATTAAAACTCTTAGTGTTATAGATCACAGTGTGAGTAAATCAGCAAAAAACTTCTACAAATCCTAGTTCAATCTGCAGCAACTTGCCGATGCCAGCAGAATAAAGTCGATATTATACCGTACGTACTAAAGGACTTACGTTCAAAAACTCATAAGGAGAACAACACTAAATGTGCGATTTGATTAGAGTTAAACAAATGGATTTGGTCATCAGAGCAGTAGAAAACAACAGCACAACAACAGATAAGGAAATCGCCATCGCACTGCTCGCAGAATTAATTACTTCATGCCTTAACGAACACCAACACCAACAACCAGAAGAACCGCGCGCAGCCTAAAATGCCAGCTCGCGTTGCAAAGCCTTGCGCTGTTCCGGTGGCAAGGCTTTTACCAATGCCGACACAATCTCAGAGGTATTTTTAGCAGAAGGGCTTAAGGTATGGCTAAAAGACACATTAGCCACAAACGTATGACCGCATTCAGGGTCAGTACACGAACAATACAGATTAGCAACGGCAACACTTAAACGGTCGGTTTTACCAATCACAGCTTTGCAATGGCAGGTGGGGCATAATATCCGCATCACGATCTCCCAATCGTTCGCACTATCTCTTAACAGAGCAACAATGCACAGTGTAAGCCAACATACTGTTTTTTTAAACAGTAACATAGCATTAGAAATAAACTGGAAAAATAATACATAAAAAAGTAGAGTCTAAGTCTGTTTAATAAATCAAGGATGTGAACATGAAAACAAAACTTTTCGACCAGATGTGCAAAAAGATTATTGAAGGTAAGCATGACACTGTATTGTCAGCTGCTGGAGCAAAAGCAACTTTAAAAAATGTCGAAAATATCGCTGAAACTATTAGAGCGCAATTTGGACAAGATATGGTTGAAAGTGTATTGAGTTACAAGGAAGTAAAAAGAGCTTTAGAGCAATGCATTGATTATGTGGAAAATTCTAAAACATCAGTTACAGATGAAGATCACACAATTTATTATGATTTTATAGCATCAAAACTGGCAAGAGCAGAAGATCTTATCGAAACAGACGAAGAACTAAAAGAATTAAACCTATAGCTAAAAAGCCCTCAATCGAGGGCTTTTTATTATCAGTCACTAAACTGCCTTGCCAAAATCCATATCAAACACCAGTTTTAGCGGGCGACTTACCTCGGGATCACGCTCAACAGCATCAACCAGCATATTGATCAGCGGCCGCGTTTCGGATTTAAAATACACTTCATCGTACTTAGTCGGGTCGCCAAGTCCTGCCGTGTTCGTCGGGATCATCCCGCCCAAACCCGCCGGGAATCGATGCGCGTTAAACACATCTTGCGCCGATACCGCCTTCACATTAAAGAACTCGTCTTTCGACTCAAAGTTACCCACGGGGATGATCTGAATCCCTTTCTCTTTGCCGTTGGGGATATTCACAAACAGCGACTTAAAGTTACCCACGCCCTTAGACTCTTGGATTTTTTCCTTTAAATCCTTTTCAACCGCGGGATCTAAATTAGGGTCCGTCGCATACATAATAAAGCCCATATGCGCGCCGTTAATGTAGTATTTACGACGAAATAGCGTTGAATCCTCGTTTAACAAGGCCGACTGTAACCCGCCCAAATAATCGGGGCAGCCATACACCTGTTGCACCGGGTCATACACTCGCACCCAAATAATGTCTTTGGCTTTGTAACGCTTAAACGTGTTTTGCCGCTCGAGCACCACTGCACCGCCATCACCACCCACGCGGGAACGGTAACTCGGCAGCGGAAACAACCGCACCACTTGCCCAAAACCGTTGCGGATCTTAAGTAGCGCCACATCACCAAACTGCACCAAGTTTAAAAACGACGCGCCAACTTCCTGCGCGCTCATACCGCCAGACGTAAACCGCGCCGTTGCCATATTGGCACGGCTTTGCACAATGCCGCCGTGCTGCGCATTACGGCGGGTTAAGTTAGCCAGCAATTGCCTATCGACGGGCGGTTCCCAATAGCCGTCGCCTTCGTTGTAATAAAGCGAATCATAGTCAGTCAGCCACATATTCGGCATGACTTGCTCAGGCATGCTAAACACCACCGTTTTCGGCGCGCTGGCCGCTCCATTGGCGGCCAAAGTGCTGCCGTCGTCATTCGCCGCTGTTAATGTTGCATCGCCCATGATGATGGTCTCTTATGTTCATAGTTGAGGGGTTCATTGATCACCGCGTGGGCAATCGCAAAAAATACGTCGGCGTGTCCGGTCACATTGTCGCGGCTAGCCTTAAACGTGATCGCGCCGCCGCCATCGGTCGACGTGCGGCGAATAGATAAGCAGCTCATAGCAATATCTTTGTGTGAGGCGTCCCACTCAATCCGGCCGCCTTCAACAACATCAATCATCTTGAGCACTAAGCGGGTTTTACTGCCAACGCTGTAATGAATCGCCGTGGCCTCGCGCGGGTACAGTGTGCTAATCGAGTCAAACACCCCAGCGCCGATGCCTGTTGTATCGACGCCGATATAAGTCACGCGGTACTTAGCGTAAATCTTTTGGATTTCGGCCACATGGTGCGCAAAGTTCATCCCGCGCCAATAATGCTTCTCGAGCACGCGGAACTTTTCACCTTTCTTTTCACCTGGTGCAACCACAACCAGCGTCGCATTATCGCGAGTTCGCGACGGGTCATAACCGAGCCACACCTCGCGATTGCCAAACGGCCTCGGCGCGGCGGGTTTGTGATCCTGCCAGCGCGCCGCATCGACCATACATTTTTCAAGGTCGCTGAACTTAAACACACTGTCGGCATCATCCACAAAGATGCACATAAACAGGTTATTAAAATCATCGCCGTTGTACTCTTCGCGCAGCTCGTCAATATCAAACAGGTCGCAACCACCCGCGAGCGCATCCTCAATCGTCACAACATAGCGCCACTGTTTATCAGGGCACAGGCGGCCGCCGTCGCGCAGTTGGTCAAAGGTCGGGAACTCCACTTCCTCACGCTCGGGTTTACCTTGGCGCCAGTGGTCGCCAGTCCAAAACGGATAAGCCGCGTGGGCCTTAGTGGAAGGAGTCGAAAAGTAGGTTTTGCGCCAGTTCTTATGCGTCGCCATGGCTGAGGCGAGTTTGTTGAGCACATCGAATTTATTAATCCAAAAATACTCATCAACATAAACGTGGCCGTGGTAACTCTGCGCCGTCTTGCTGTTGGTACTCAAAAACCGCAGTTCGGCGTCGCCGTGGGCGGTATGCAGTACAATAGGGTTACCGGTTAACTCAATCTCAAAAAACTCTTGCGCAATCGCCACAATATACGAGCGGAACACCTCGGCCTGATTACGCGAAGCCGATAAAAAGATTTGCGGATCGCCAGTTAATACCGCCTGTTCAAACGACTCACCCGCAAAGTAATAGGTCGCGCCAATCTGGCGGCTTTTAAGAATGTTACGAATGCGTTGATGCAAGTTGCCGTGCATCGTCTTTTGGTATTCATAAAGCGATTCATACCAAGCGGCAAAATCTTCGGCGGTTAAATGGCTAACATCGTTCTTACGCTTGCGGCCTTTGCGCTTATTACCTTCACCGACATTATTCTCAACCGTGGGGTTAATCTTGCTCTTGCCGCCTTTATTGGCATTGGCGGGGCCAAAGCTATTACCTTCATTAAGCGCCGCGCGCTCTGCATCTACCCGCTGCTTTTTAAGCCGCACATGCTGATTAATCAGCATTTCCAGCTCTTTTATCTGATTGCCCGTTTTATCCGCAATATCAGTTAACAACACAATCCGTCGCGCGATGGCCTCGTCGACTTCTTCCTCGCGCAGCAAATCGCGCCAGCCGTACTTGTCCGCCCAAAAATAAATGATGCGGGTATTCGGCAAATCTAAGTCGAGGCGGATCTCGTCGGGCGTCCAACGCTTCAAATACAGCCGTTTGGCTGCCTCGCGGATCTCGGGGGAATAGGCCATAAATGCGGGTAAAACACCAAGGTCAATAAAACAATGCCATCAGTGTATTGCCTTGCAACTAAGGCTTAACTAACTAAATTTCCTATAAATTCCGATTTAGAAAAAATCGGAATCGCGCCGAAGTTTGCCGCGTGATGCCCCATTTACAAAGCCGTAAGCTGTAGGCCTTACAGGTAATTTTTAGCAATGGGCAGGCAAAAACATGACTCAACTGGTGACAGACTGGCTACGTATCGCCACCGAAGGGAACACCTTTCAAAACGTACCGATTGAGCGCCAATGGATTATCGACATTGCCGAAACCTACAACCCTAAAACCTACGGTGCCCGAATTTGGCCTGATCATCGTCGTTGGTATGGTGCCTGGGGTGATGTGGTTGAAGTTAAAAAGCAAGAGATTGATGGCAAGATGTGCCTATTTGCCAAACTAACCCCAAATTCTCAGCTGATCTTGGCTAACGAACAAGACCAGAAAGTTTTCTCATCCATTGAGATTGATCCTAACTTCGCAGGCACAGGCAAAGCCTATCTAACGGGCCTTGGCGTGACCGACGAACCAGCAAGCCTAGGCACTGATCGCCTTAAGTTTTCAGTTAAAGACCGCTTAGCCAATCACAAATATGGCGCACCGGAACAGCTTGTAATGAGCTATCCCGTCGCCAACACAGAACAACAACCAACGGATAAGGCCACGGAAGCCGCCAGCCTGTTCAGCAAATTAGTTAGCTTATTTTCAACTCAAGCGCCAGACCCTACCAAACAGGAAGCGGCAACAGACCAACCCGAGGAACAACCGATGGACAAACAGCAATTTGAAACGCTCATGGGCGTAGTTAATGGCCTTTCAACAAAATTTAACGAGCTGGAAGGCAAAGTCGACGCATTTGGCAAAAAGCCAGAAGGCACAACTGAACAGCCAGAGCCAGCCGCAGCAACCACCACAACCACTACAGCGCCAGCGGCAAAGCCAGAAGCAACAGGCGTCACCGCCGAACAATTCAGCACGCTAATGACCAGCGTAAACGGCCTTGTTGCCAAAGTGGACGGCATGGAAACCAAGTTCAACAAATTAAGCGCCGAGGTTGACGGACAAGAGCCAAACCCAGCAGGCAAGGGCAACGAGTACCAAGTGGTTTAAGTGCATCGCGCCTAAACAAACGTAAAAATTAAGCAGAGAGATAACAGCATGAACTTATCACCACTCGCAATCGCCTGTTTGCTGGCATACAGCACTAATATGGGCAAAAACTACGGCGTTGCTGACGTCACCAAGCAGTTTAGCGTCACAGGACCAATGGAAACCAAACTCAAAGCCGCATTGCTTGAGTCAGTCGAGTTTCTAAAACTCATCACCACCATGGACGTTGACCAAATCAAAGGCCAAGTGGTGAAAGTCGGTAACTATGGCATTGCCACTGGCCGCAAAGAAGGCGGGCGCTTTAATACCACCAACGGCGTCGACGGCCACACCTACGAGTTAGTCGAAACCGACTCCTGCGCCGCAGTGCCTTGGGCAACCTTAGCCGTATGGGCCAACGCAGGCACCACTAACCAATTTTTGCAGCTAATGAGCCAAAACGCCACTATGCGTTTCGCCCTCGATATGCTGCGAGTCGGTTTTAACGGCACATCAGTCGCCACCACGTCGGACCCTGTTGCCAACCCAATGGGCCAAGACGTCAACAAGGGCTGGCACAAAATTGTGTCTGAAAAAGCCCCTGACCAAATCATGACGGATCCTGTGTACTTCAACCCAGACGCCACAGGCGCGTTAAAAGACGGCGAATATAAAACCCTCGACGCCATCGTCACCGAGTTGAAAAACACCCTAATCCACCCAGCACTGCGCAACGACCCGCGCCTAGTGGTGTTAGTGGGTAGCGACTTAACCGCCGCCGCACAAACCAAGTTAATGAACCAAGCGGACAAGCCAAGCGAAAAGGTCGCCGCGCAGCAAATGGATAAATCCATCGGTGGTTTAAAAGCCTACACGCCGCCGTTCTTCCCAGGTAAGCGCATCGTCGTGACCATGCTATCGAACCTGCACATTTACACCCAAAAGAACACCCGTTCGCGTAAGTCAGAAAACGTCGAAGACCGCAAGCAGCACGAAGACAAATACTGGCGCATGGAAGGTTACGCAGTGGAAGAGTTCGAAGGCTACGCAGCAATCGACGAAGCGGCCATGACCATCGGCGCAGCGCCTTAGGCCATAGGTCTGTAAAACCAGCCTAGGCACCTAACCCGTGCCTAGGCCATGTAAACCAACCAATGCAGTTAAAAAACAGGACATTGCCATGAGTGCCATCGCCGATTTCAAAAAGCGCCGTGAAGCCGCTAAACGCGCCCAAAGCCTACCAGCAGACGCACCAGAAAACACCAAAGCGCCAGAAAATGAAGCGCTGTTACTGCTCGCCACCTTACTTGGCTGTGAAGTTGACCAAGCCATTGAAAAAGCGCGTGAAGCTGTTGAGCAAAAAGCGCGTTTTATTGAATTTAAAATCGGTTTTTACCAAGCAGCCGAAGGCCAAGACCAAGCCGCGCAGGCCACAGTCACCACCGACGAACAAGGCAACATCGCCAGCATCATCGAGCACGCCGCAGAACTCGAAGACAGCGCCGCCACTGTGAGCAACGCTGCCGAAACCGCATTAGATGCCGCCGACAAAGTCAGCGACTCAGCCGAAAAGGTGAGCACCGCCGCCTGTGATCTCGAATCAGTCGCCGCCAACTTAGAAAACGCCGCTGGCGCTGTAGACGATAGCGCCAGTTCGCTTGCCTACACCGCCGAAGATCTTGGCGACATTAAAAACGAACTTAAGGACGTAGCAGCCGAACTAAAAAAGCCGTCGGCGGCGCCCGCATCCTCGCGTGGCGCGAAAGCCGCCGCGCCAAAACGCAGCTCGAAAAAGTAAAGCTAACAGGCAACGCAGAGCACGCGCCCAGCCTGCACTTACAGCTCATTGAGCTGGATGCAGACCTAAAGCGGCTCAAAGCCTTCGCACGGCGAAGCGACAAAATCGCCCATAAACGCGACGTACTACTGCCTAAATGGCTGCCAATCGTCGAAGAGTATTTAAACCAGAAACAGGATAAGCCCAATGAAATCACGGATAACCCTATATTCGCTTATTGCACAGTTTGGGCCTTTGATATCGGCGATCTCGCGCGCGGCCTCGAACTTTCGTTCAGAGCTATCGAACTGGGCCAGCCGATGCCGTCAGTCATTCGCCGCAAATGGCCGGGCTTTATTGCCGACACCATATTCGATTGGGCAGAGGCTCAAGCGGAACATGGGCACAGCATTGAGCCGTATTTCGGCACTGTGTTTAAGCGCGTTATTAACGATTGGAAAATGCCGGAACCTGTTACCGCCAAATATTACAAGTTTGCGGGCCTCGCATTACTACGCGCAGCAAACGGCGACATTACCCCAAGCCATATCGGTGATGTGGAGCGGCTTAATGAAGCGGATCGGCTGCTCGAAAAGGCCGCCAGCCTGCATCGTCATGCCCAGGTAAAAACCGTTAGAAACAAGATAGCGATGCGACTTAGGGCACTAGAAGCCTACGGCAGTCAAGGCGACTTGCCGAGCAGATGACCTAAGCCGCACGGGAACGACTCCCAACCCTCCAGTGCGCTAACCGAGTGTTTAACGGGCGACTGTTAAAAACCACTGTGACGTTAACCGCACTGAACCCAATTTAATGAGTGAAGGCAAAGCAATGAGCGGATTCGGATTTCAAGCACCAGCAGAGCCAAGCATCGCAATCGATGCGGCTAGCGGCTGGCCCGAATTATCAACGGGCGAATTTCGCGAACTGCGCCGCATCCCTGAATTTTTTTCAGAAAAAGCCATTGAAGACTCGCTCAACCGCAGCGTGGCCGAAATCCAGCAGCAACTCTTAAGCTTTACAGCGCAGGCAACTGACACGGACGTCCCATTCACCCTAGGCGCTAGCCTAGCGCCTAACTTTAGTGCGCAGCAAATTAGCATTTACCGCGGGGCTGTGTACGCTCGTTCCCATGCAGATTTGCTGGGTTATTTTTCTGCCGTCGATCAAAAAGACGCGGGCAACAACAAAGCCCAAGACGTTGACCAGCAACAAGCGATCCTCGCGCAATCAAACCGCGCCGTGCGCCTATTACTCGGCCTTGGCCGTGCCGGAGTGCACTCGACATGAGCCAAACAGTCAGCCAACTACAACAAGTCACTGAATTTTTATATCAGAGCCTTAAGCCCTACGTTAAAGCCAACAATATCGACGCATGGCAAGAGCGCGGCACACTGATCTTAAGCGGTGAAGACCTCGGCAATAACGGCTATCAAGTCGCCAAGTGGAAGCACAGCGCCGTGATCGCGATTGAGCAATTCCCCCACCGCAAATTTAACGCCTACAACTTGCTCGCCATGCTACCGGCTTTTTTACTCGACAGCGGCTGGCCGCGTGACGAACACGGTCTAGCCGATCCACAGCTTGATATTGATGTGGTCAGTCATGATCACGCCATGGTGTTGATTGAGCTCGAACTGATTGACGACATCGACCTAATCCCCGACGCCAACGGCCCCGTGTTATTTAACGGCGAGCATTATCGCGTCGCACTGGTGCCTGTTGACGTGGCCGAAACTGCCGACGTGCAAACACGGCCAGAGGGGGCGCAATGAGCCTCACTATCACGCCAAACCGCCATCAAGCACTCAATGCCAGCAACCAGCTAGCATTGCTTAAGCTGCCAAGCGCCAAACGTATTCGCATCCTAAAAAACTTAGGCCGCTATGAGCGCGCGCTCGCACGTAAACGCATCCGCACCCAAACCACGGTTGACGGCGGCCAGTTCGAAGCCCGCGCCAACGGCAAAAAAGGCCGCATGCTCAAACGATTAGGCAAAACCTTAGAGCCGTTTGTTAAAAACGCTAACCGCCTTGAACTCAAGCACCAAGCCGCACTCACTGGTCGCATCGCCGCACTGCATCAAGACGGCGGCAGCGAGCAAATGAGCGCGTCACGCATGGCCCGCATACATGGAACGCCAGACTACAACGCACCTTGCAGCCGCAGCCAAGCCAAAGCGCTATCGGCAGAAGGTTACAAAGTCCGTAAAGCCAAGGGCAACGGCTACCGCCGCGCCAGCCTTAACGAAATCATGGCGACCTTAAGCCAAGGTCAGGCGGGCGTGATCCTGCGCTCAATGCGCGATAAACCCAATAAACAGCGCTGGGAAATCCCCGTCGCCGCGCGGCCGTTCCTCGGCGATAGCGCCGACAACGTCCAGCGCCAGCTAGTCAGCATCATCGAGCAAATTAATCAGAAAAGGGGCTAAAAATGTCACTAGGTAAAGTACAGGTAAACAATCTCAATCAAGGCCAAGGTGACATTCAAGCCATCGAGCGCCACTTTCTGTACATCGGCCGCGCGGGCGCCGTCGGTGAAGAAAGCCAGCTATTTAGCCTTGGCGCGCAAACCGATCTTGAAAAAACCTTTGCCGATAGCGCACTGCGTAAACAGTTGGTCACCGCCCAGCTTAACGCCGGACAAAACTGGACAGCCGCAGCCTATCCACTGGCCGCCGACGAAGACCTACTCGACGCCATCACCCGCGCCAACGAAGTCCAAAGCTTTGAAATGGTAGTGATCTGCGACGTGCAAACCACCGCGCAAAAACTGAAAGATATTCACGACTATCTGTTAAGCCTGCGCGCCAGCCATGGCCGCTTTGTTAACGCATTAGTCGCGGTTGCGGGCATTGATGCCGCCACCCAAACATGGCCGCAGTACGAAGCCGCCATGGTGGCACTACAAGCAGGCATTGCCGCCCATTTGGTGGTGCCAGTGCCGCAGTTACACGGTAACAATGTTGGCGTGCTCGCTGGCCGTTTATGTGATCGCTCAGTGAGTATTGCCGATAGCCCGATGCGCGTCGCCACTGGCGAGGTACTCGGCCTAGGCACTGCGCCAGTTGATAGCAGCGACGCACCGCTCACGCTCGCCACGCTCGAGACATTAGCCAATGCGCGCATGAGCGTGCCGCAGTGGTATCCCGACTTTGAGGGCACATACTGGGGCGACGCCACCACGCTAGACGCAGCAGGCGGAGATTATCAATACCTTGAGCACTTACGCGCAGTGCATAAAGCCAGCCGCGAAGTACGCATCCTTGCCATCCGCCGCATTGCTAACCGCGCGCTTAACTCCACGCCAGCCAGCATCGAATTAAACAAAGCCTATTTCATGAAGCCATTGCGCAACATGAGCAAATCAACAGTGATTTTGGGCACGCAGTTCCCAGGGGATATTCAGCCGCCACGCGATGGCGACATCACCATCGAGTGGACCAGCAACAAAGCGGTGACCATTTACATGATCGTCCGTCCGTACAACAGCCCGAAAGAAATCACAGTCAACATCTTGTTAGACCTAAACAGCATCTAAGGAGTCGCCACCATGCGTTTATCTGGAATGAATTTTAACGTCACCTTGGGCGACACCATGATCCACGTTGACACCTGCACCTTAACCATTACCGACAACAGCGCGGTAAGCCAAACCAGCGGCGTGCCGGACGGCTATGTCGACGGCGACGTCGCCGCCAGTGGTGAACTGTCAGTTAATGCCAGCCAATTTGAGCTGATCTCTAACGAGGCAAAATCCGCCGGTTCTTGGCGCGGCATGAAAGTGTTCGACATGATGTTTTACGGCAAAACCGCAAAAGATGAAGTGAAGGTCGAAGCGTTCGGCTGCCGTATCAAACTCAGCGATTTGCTCGACGTCGACAAAAAAGGCGGCCAAGCATCACTGTTCAAAATCCCGTTTGATGTAACGGACCCTGATTTTGTGCATATCAACGGCGTGCCATACCTGCGCCCAGAAGAAATCGAAAACATTAAGCAGTAAGGGCGCAATAACGAATGGATGCAGTGGATTTAGTCACCAGTGAGCAGCTACGCGCCGAGCACCGATTCGATGCTCTTGTATTAGCCAAGCGCAAAGCAAAAGCCGCCAAGCCAGTACCACCCAGCGCAACGGAATGCACCGAGTGCGGCGACGAAATACCAGAAGGCCGCCGACAAGCAATTTTAGGTGTACGTCTATGTGTGACGTGCCAAACGAGGAGAGAAAGCTAATGACAAAGAGAGTACGAATCGAAAATGCCGACACCAGTGATCACAAGTTAGTTGTTCAAACATGGCAAGTGGCGCCAGATGATCAGCCTCATGTGCTAGTCAAAGAAGAGCCTTTGAATTATCCAACGGCGATGACGGAAGGGCTTGTTTTTCAAGGGCAGTATCTGGTGATTAAAGAAGTTTAATAACCGAGTGCCAGCAACTAACAGAGCGATAGCAATGACAAAAGTGAACTTTGGTTTTATCTCAGGATTAGAAGGCGGCCCCGTATTACGCGGCTATGTGCCTGATCCTAAAAATTCAAACTCAGGCGTCACCATCGCCACAGGGTTCGATCTCGGCCAACGCTCATTTGATGAATTGCAGCGCCTGTTACCAGCACCACTGGCGACCAAACTCGGCCCATATTGCGGGCTGAAAAAACAAAACGCGGTAAAAGTGCTCGCACAGATACCGCTGACCATCACCGCAGACGAAGCGGAAGAAATCGATTTAAGCGTAAAGCACCAAATGCTAACGCAACTGGTGCAACGCTATAACCGCGATAGCAAAACTGACTTTGAAGACCTATCCGAGCCGATGCAAACCGTGATCGCCTCAGTGGCGTTTCAATACGGCGACTTAAGTAAACGTTGCCCCAAGTTTTGGCGCGCAGCCACCCAAGCAGATAGCGACGCCATGGCGTTAGAACTGCGCGACTTTGGCGACCGTTACCCAAGCCGCCGCCACCGCGAAGCCAACTATTTACAACTGATTAGAACAAAGGTGACGGCATGAACTGGAAAGACATAGCAAGCACCGTCGGCGGCATCGCTGGCGCGGTAGCACCACTACTCGGCGGCCCAATTGGTTTAGCCGTGAGCATTGGCAGCCAAATTGCGGGCGCATTGGGCACCGATAACACCCCCGAAGCCGTCGCCGCCGCATTGCAAAAGGATCCTAACGCCGCGCTTAAGCTGCAAGAGTGGGCCATGCAAGAGCGTGAGCAAATTCGCCAAGGCCATATCGAGTTGCAACGCCTTGCACTGGATGAATACAAAACCGAGCTCAGCGACCGCCAACAAGCGCGCCAAGTGCATAAAGACCATTGGATGCCGTCAACGCTCACCATTGCGCTGGTGCTGATCTTCGCCGCCCAATTAATCGTGTTGTTTTACCTGCCAATCCCCGCAGAAAACCGCGATTTGATTGTGTATCTATCGGGCAACTTTGTGCCATTTGTCGCCGCCGCCGTCGGTTACTGGCTCAGCTCAACCCGCGACGCAAACAACCGCGAAAAACTCATGACGCTCGCCAGCCAAGGCCAAACGCCAGCGCCAAACGTGCCACCCAAAGCAGGAGCCTAACGCATGGAGCAGCTAACAGATTGGTTATTAGTGATCATCAGCACTGCAGGAATATTACTTACCATCGTTGTGCCGTTAA
This sequence comes from Shewanella cutis, assembly GCF_022410515.1. Lineage (GTDB taxonomy): Bacteria > Pseudomonadota > Gammaproteobacteria > Enterobacterales > Shewanellaceae > Shewanella > Shewanella cutis. The sequence goes on from NZ_JACSDI010000004.1 coordinate 66,138, forward strand.
TCGCTTACTTAAACAGCGTGACTCATAACACCCGCGCAGAACTCAGCAACCACAAAACCCACGTTGCTGAAACCTACGCCACCAAGCACGACGTTAAAGAGCTGGGCGACAGGATGGAGCGGCAAATGCGCGACGGCTTCGACAACTTAAAAGAACTACTCACTAACCGAAAAGATAAGGACGCAGCATGAAAAAGACCATCGTGTTAACCATCGCCGGAACGGATTTCAGCTTTAACGTTACCGCCAAAGACCATAGCGATTTTATTGATGCAATGGCTCGTGGTGGCTCAGTTACCGCCGCATCGCACAACTTTGCCATGCGCACCATCGACGGCGAGCAAAAGGACGACTTTAAAAAGCTACTCGAAAACGCACCAGGTGCCGAGGTGCAAATCGCGGGCGAACTTAAAACCGAGTTCGCGCCAGTGCTGGAAATCACAGTAAAAAAATAGAGGGGCTGATTGAGGCTATCGACTCAAATCAGCTTGAGCAACTGTTCATCATGCGCCGCCACTTTTTGCCGTTTGAGGCCGATGACGAACAAAGTTTAGCAAGGGCATGTTGGCTAATGAAACGCCAACGCGACGACCTAGAAGCCATTATCACCAACGCCGTTTGTAAGGCGTTTGGTGGTAAGTAGAGGAAAACATGAGCTTACCGCAGCCGTTAATGTTCACTGTTGGACTAATAGACCAAATCACCAAGCCGATTGCTAAAATAACGCAGTCGCTTAATGGTCTTGCCTCCAACTACCAAGCCGGAACCATGCAAATGGCCTCCGGTATTGGTGGCATTGCGGCCAGCGGCATGGCACTGCAACAAGCCTTAATGCCAGCAATTGAAATGGATCGCGCACTGGGCGAAGTTAAATCCTTAGGCGTGCAAGACGACGCCTTAAAAATGCTCGCTAACAACGCTTACGACTACGCGCTGCAATATGGCAAATCAGCCACCGATTTTGTGCGCTCAAGCTACGATATTCAATCGGCCATAGCAGGTCTAAACGCCGCCGATTTATCCCGCTTTACCATGTCGTCTAACGTGCTGGCCGCCGCCACTAAAGCCGACGCCGCTACCGTAACCAGCTACATGGGCACCATGTACGGCATATTTAAAAACGATGCCATGCAAATGGGTGAAGGCGCATGGGTAGAACGCCTAACAGGCATGACCGCCACCGCCGTACAAGCCTTTAAAACCGACGGTAAAAAAATGGCCGACGCCTTTGGTGCCTTAGGCGCATCGGCAGACAAAACACCGCTTGAAGAACAAATGGCGATCATGGGCACCTTGCAAGCCACGATGCAGGGCAGCGAATCAGCCACCAAATACAAATCATTTTTAGCCGGAGTGGGCAAAGCCCAAGACGCGCTAAACCTTAAATTTACCGACTCACATGGCGCTATGCTGCCCATTGTTGACATCCTCAACAAAATTAAAGGCAAGTACGGCGACGTGATCAGCGTGGCAGAAGGCGACGAACTCGCCAAAGCGTTCGGCTCGCAAGAGGCTGTGTCCATGGTCAAGTTATTGTTAAACGACATTAACGGCCTAAGCGGTTCAATCAACATGCTCGGCAAAGTCAAAGGCATGGAACAAGCCGAAAAAATGGCCGCAGCCATGACCGACCAAAGCGAACGCCTTGCACAAAGCTGGTATGTGATCCGCGCCGCCGTGGGCACCGCGATTTTGCCAGCCTTTAACAGCTTTATCGGCAAAGTGGCCGATGCAGGCAAAGAGGTGATTTGGTTTACCAATATGTTCCCCAATATCACCCGTTGGCTGGGCTATGTGGCTATCGGCTTTACCTTAGCCGTGGCTGCTGGCGGCTTATTCACGGTGATGATGGGCGCGGGCAAAATGGCAATGACCACCTACGGCCTTGCGGTCATGGCATGGACGGGCGCTAATGCCTTGTTTACCAGTGGCCTAGCAACCATGCGCGCTATGTTACTGGCCGTTAACCTTGCCATGTACGCCAATCCCATCGGCTTGATTGTAGCGGGCATTGCCGCCGCCATTGCCGTAGTCGGTGCGCTGATTTACTACTGGGACGACCTTAAGGCCACCATGGGCGAATGGGGCTGGGTACAGGCGATTGTCGGCATCTTCGACACCGTTTGGGGCGGGGTGAAATCCGTCTTTAACGACACCATCAATTGGATTATTGAAAAGCTCAATTTGATCCCAGGTGTCGACATTAGCACCAACGTAAGCGCGGGCAGCATGCCCAGCGTTGACGCCATTTCACCCGTGCAAACCAACCTCACCCGCGGCGGCATTAGCCAGCAAATCGCCAACGCCAACAACAGCAAATCGACCAGCGTCGGCGCAATTAACATCTATCCGCAAAAAGTTGATACCAACTTTGCTAACTATGTCGAGATGCACTCATGAGCACCTACATTGATTTGCACATCAGCAACGGCGACGTGGTGTTAGATGCCGGATTAAACCCCAGCTATTTAACCGACAGAGCCGCCATTGCCCAAGACATAGTGCACGCCATTTTAGACACCGGCTTAGCGCATCTTTTAATTAGCGACCGTGGCACAGGCGTCACTGCCGACACCCAAGTCAAACTCAAGTTATTAGTCGAGGACGATTTGCGCATCATGCCGGGCACTGTCCGCATTGAGCAAGTCGCTAGCGGCCAATGGTGGGTATTTGCCGACACCATCGAATTTGGCCCTATCGCTAATCCAATCACAGGGGATCTTTAATGGCTGATAAAATCGACGTGCCAACCATTGATTTTGCCAAAATCGTCGAAGCCGCAGGCATACCGACCACGGAGGACGGCTGGAAGGCATTATTTAAACAGGACGTTGAAGCCGAGGGCAGCATCATTGCCAACGACTCACCTTACTCACCGTTCTGGCGCGTGATCACCGCCATTGTTGCCAAGCCAGCGGCATGGATAGTCAACAAAGTGCTAATCGGGGTGATCTTGCCCAACCTGTTTTTACTCACCGCCAACGATGACCAGTTTGTCGAGGCCAAAGCGTGGGAGCACGACCTCACCCGTAAAGACAGCAGCAAAACCAAAGGCAAAGTGCGCGTTAACCGCGCCGCCGCCAGTGGCCCAAGCCTATTAATCCCCGCCGGCACCTACGTGCAAACCGATGCCATTAACGGCGTGGTGTATCGGGTGGTCACGCTGGCCGATGCCATCTTGCCGCAAAACAGCTTAAGCGTATTAGTGCCCGTGATTGCCGAAAACGCGGGCGCGGCCTACAACCTCGGCGCGGGTTATTACCACGTATTACCGGAAGCCGTAACAGGCATTGGCAGCGTTACCAATGAGGCCGACTGGATAGACGAAGCCGGAGCGGATCGCGAAAGCCTCGATGACTTAAAGCTGCGCACCCGCAACGCCTTTACCGCCGCCGCGCCTTGGCATATCGACGCCGTTTACCGCGCCATCCTCACCGAACGCGCCGGACTCGATACCGATAACATCTTTTTTGAGCACGACGCGCCACGAGGCCCGGGCACGGCTAACGCCTATATCTTGTTAGACACGGGCGAACCCTCGGCCGCCATGCTGGAAGACCTTAACCAATACGTGATGGACAAGGGCTACCACGGCCACGGTGACGATTTACTGGTGCTCGCAATGCCAGGGGTTGACGTCACTGTCGGCGTCACGGTTTACCCACACAGCTACTTATTAGCTGAGGAAGTCACCACCTTACTGGCCGACGTTGAGCAGTTTATCCGCTGTGCATTCCGCGAAAATAGCGACTACACCGCCACCCGCACCGAGCCGTTTGTGCGCTTTAGCTTTAGTAAGTTAGGCCAAGAGTTACACCGCCAATTTGCGGGCATCGAGTCGCTTAACTGGCACCAAACCGACATCACCAGCGCCAACAACGTGCCGCGCTTAAGCACGCTCACCATTGAAAACGGGAATCTATGATGAGCATCAAAATCGATTGGGCCGCACTCACCAAAATGCCGTACTGGCTGGCACGCCCAGCCAGCGAGCTAGACAAACTGCGCAAAGGCGCGGTGCGTTTTTGGCAGCGCTTTGTCGACATGCTCGCCTTTCCATCAAAACAGCTCGACCCCATGACCGCCGAGCTTGAATTTGTGCACTTACTGGCATGGGAGCGGGATATAGAGCAAATCCCCAGTGAAACCGAACTCATGTACCGCACGCGGGTTAAATACGCCTTGCCGTTCGCCAAGGGCGCAGGCAGCAAAAGCGGCTGGCTCGATATGTTTAAAAAACTCGGCATGACATGGGTGGGCATGGATGAGCGCATCAGCCAAGTCGATTGGGACGTAGTGGATTTGCAATTGCTCGATAGCGACTTTGGCAACCGCCAAAAACTGATTGACTACATTTGCCGCCAGTATGGCCGCACCACGCGCCGCTATCAGTTGACCACCATTTCAAAAGTGCCGCTGGTAGCACCGCTAAAAAGTTTTGATAACCAGCACACAGTTAACACGGCAACAGCTAACACCAACCTGTTTCCAGCAAAACGATTTATGACGATGGACTGCGACTCTAGCTACCACGTTGCACGCATTAAACAGCATTAAACAGAACTAAGACAAAGGAACCCATACCATGTCACAAGTGATCACATTAGCAGGCGAGCGTTTATTTGCACTCAAAGCCCAAAACAACCAGCAATTAGACATTGATACCTTTATTTTTGCCTATGTGCCGGGGCAAGACTCCACCGCGCCGATTGACCGCAATGAAGACTTACCACCAGTTAACCAGCGAGTGCACACGCAAATCGTGCAGCAATACGGCATGCTGGAAGATAACGCGGTGGTGTATAGCACCGTGCTCAACAGCTTAACGGGACCATTCCAATTTAACTGGGTGGGGCTATATTCAGCCGTTAACCAAACATTAGTCGCGATTCAGCATATTCCCACTGTAGTCAAAACAGTGACAGAGCCAGGTGCAGCAGGAAACACACTTAACCGTAACCTTACAATAGAGTACAGCGGCATTTCAGATTTAACAGGCATCACAGTTGCCCCAGAAACATGGCAATATGACTTTGAAGCCAGACTCAACGGTATGGACGAACTCACCCGCCAATTAGCTGCCGATATGAACGGTAAAGACTGGTTTATTGGCGACGGTTTTAAAGTGGTGCCACGTTCGACGCTTAACACCTTTAAAGTGACCGCTGGTGTGGGCTATGTCTCAGGCCTGCGCGTCGAACTAACAGCTGATCATATCCTCGCATTAAGTAGCTATCCGCAGTTTGTTTACGTTGATGCGTGGTTCGAAGCGACCAGTGACAGCATTTGGAAAGGTAAAGTGGCCTTTACCGTAACCAACACCGAAATGGACGACTATATCGACGTCAACGGCCGAAACCACTACGTGTTTAAACTGGCACGCATCACCGCCGCCGATGTGGTGGAAGATTTGCGTAGCACCAACGGATTAAAGCAAGAGATTGACCACCTAGTAGTTAAAAATGAAGATCTTGAATATAAAACTGACAGTATAGAGCTTAGTTTGTTAGGTAATGTTGAAATTAAAAAACAAGGAGTTTTCAACGGATATAAATGCACATCAAATATTGGTGACTCTATTTCGCATGGTGCGTTTTCAGGAAATTTATTCATTAATGGATGGTCAAGATTATTGACGCGTGCCTTAAATGGAGAATATGAAACATCAAGCTATGGATTTACACCTTATTTAAGTTTGGGGGCAGGACCTACGCTTAGCATAGATATTCATAGTGTTAATTTTACAGGTTCATGGACTGCTATACATGACTATGACAGCGACTACATGGTGGCTGGCGTTGGTCATCGTTCTGAGTCTGCTGGGAACGAAATAACTTTTAATCTGCCGTCATTTATGCGTCGCTGTGTGGTTTATTTCATAGGGCAACAAAATGGCGGATCATTCGATATCGAAGTTAATGGGATAGTTGTCGCAACAATATCAACATACAGCCAAAGCATGGGGTTTTATTCGGCTGAGGTTGCTATGACTGATAATAGATATGGAGGTTGTAACGTAAAGATAGTCACTAAAGATAATAATATTGTTGATTTTGCTGGTGTGAGCTATTTATCAGCATTTGCAGAAACTACATGTAATAACTTTAGTAGAAGTGGAAGACGTTTGCGCTATGTAAGTGAATATACAATAAAATTGTTATGTGAAAATTCGCATACGATATTAATGTCATTAGGTCACAATGACTATGCTGAAACCGATGTCAACTATATCGAAGAGGTTAAGAAACGGATTGATTGGTTTATTGCCTACGCCAAACAAAATAATGTGAATATATTTGTACCTGATTTTTGTTGGTCAGCGCCTGAAAATAATTGGATGCGTATTGAGCTTAAGAGATTAGCTAAAGAAACCAACGGGAAATATATTAACTTACCTAAGTTATTGGTCATGCCAAATGGTTTAGAACCAACGGAAGACTATTTAATAAACACATTAAAAATGTGGGTGGATGGTTCACATCCAAATATTGATGGTAACAAGTGGATTTTTGAGAATATTTCAAAGGCGATGGGGCTATCATGCACAAGCAAAACTCAGGCACTAAATTTACATGATTACGCTATGCCGATTACGTTAGACCCTGCTGTCGCCGTAAAAAATTCTTTAGGCGCAGGTCAACTGTCTACAGTGAAACGCAGTGGTAACGGAATTCTGATCAATCTTTTTCTAGAAAAAGAAACGTCAGGAGAATTCCCAACAGGCACATACATAATTTCGGAATCATTTGATCCTAAAACGGAGATTTTTGCAGGACAAGGCGCATGCGTACCAGTAATGAGGATTGATGGTGCAGAGGTGATCGGTGGTTGCACTGTTTCTGCCAGTGGGCAGATTGTCTTAAACATAAATAAGCCGTCTGTTTATAAAGATATTTACTTTCAAATCAACTTAATGAGTTAGCAAATGTTATCTCTTAACAGTATATCTTTAACTCTTAAGTCTTTACGCATCACCGCCAGCCAAGAGCTGGCGACTGAGGACGCCAGCGGCCAAAGCTCAAGCACTGAGTCAGCCGAAACGGGCATAAAAGCAAAAATGCTCACGGTAACCGGCTTTATCCTATTTGTGGATGAGCAGCAGTTAACCGACCTGTTTAAGCTGGCCGAAGCCACGGAAGGCGGCGCGCGCACCACGTACCGCATCAGCAATAAAACCGCCTCTGCACTGGGGATTAAACAAGTAAAATTCGCCAGCAAAATTGAAGCAGTGGAGCAAGAAACAACCCGCCAATGGAACGTGAGTTTTACCTTAGCCGAAGTGCGCAGCGTGCCGCAGAAAAAGGAAGAACGCGCGCCGCAAGTCGCCGCCGCGCAGCAGGGCGGAACAGGCCAAGGCACGGTATTGGCCGACGGCAACACGCCGCCCAATACCGAGCCAGAACTTACGGGCATTATGGCTTTTTTAAAAAAGGTCGATGAGGGGCTCGCATAATGGCCGAACCCAATGCCAAGTTTATGACTCGAGCATATATCGGCGGCCAATTGGCCGCCGTAAGTGATCACTGGTGCGTACTGCAAGCCGCATCACCGGGAACTTGCCAGCTCACCATTGATAAACCCGCCGAGCGCCTAACGCCTGTCGCCTTTGAAATGGGCTGGGGTGAAATGATTGAACGGGTATTTTTAGGCTATATTGAGCGCAGCATGCCAGCGGCTAACGGACTGTATACGGTGTTTTGTCGTGAGCTGTCATCGGTATTAGCCAACCACTTAGACGTAACACTGCGACACCCAACCTTGCGCCAAGTGTGCGACGAAATCAGCGCGCAAACGGGCCTTGAATTTGTGTTACCTGAAAAGCCGTATGCCGATACTGCGATCCCCTGTTTTTATAGCGACACCTCAGGCTATGCCATGCTGGATAATCTAGGTCGCACTTACAAGGTGCCGGATTTTATCTGGCAGCAGCAGGGCAACGGCAAAATCTACTTAGGCAGTTATCAAGACTCGTTTTGGGCGGGTAAAGCGATCACCATCCCGCAAGGATTAATGACCGACCAGCAAGCGGGCAAAACGGCCACTATTCCAGCCGTGCCAAAAATTCGCCCTAACGTCACCGCCAACGGCGCCAGAATTGCCAAAGTCGAGTTTAAGGGCACTAACATGACCATCACATGGTGAACGCATGGAACAAGTCATTAAGAAAATTATTTATCGATTATTCCCTGAACTCAGCGCGCAACTGCATTTACCGCGCTGGGGTAAAGTGGTGGCATTGCCAGAGCTGCCAGCAGAAGACGGAGAACGCCGCAGCGATGCGTTTTATCCGCGCTATGCAGCCGACGTGCAACTACTCGATGAAAACGGCACCGCAACTAAATCCAAACCATTGCAGGCCGTACCGTTACCACTCAACGGTGCAGGCAATAAAGCAGGCCGACTCGAGCCGCCGGCTATTGGTTCCATCGTCGAAATCGGCTTTGCCTATGGTCGGCCTGATAAGCCATTCATTCGTACTATTCTGCCGTTCGGCTGGGATCTTCCAGCCATCAAAGCGGGCGAATCGCGCACCCAAACCCGCGAGGGCGTTTACCAGCATATAGATGACGTGGGCAACTTCTACAGCGTGACCGATAAAGACAGCGAGATTGAATGTCTTAATCAGCGCATTAAGGTACTAGAGGACCAGCTAACCGAAGTCTTGGGACAAATGACGATGAATATCACTAAGGACTTGCGCATCACCGCGAAAAAAATCACCGAAGACGCCGATACCATCAAACTAAACGGCGGTTCGCCAGTCGTCACCTGTGCCCATATCTGCCACTTCACTGGCGCACCACATGGCGACGGATCATCAACCGTTAGTGCAGGTAAATAAGGGGAAAGCCAATGGCATTAAGCAGCGGATCATTAGAAGAAAAAATCATCAGCGAACTACAAGCGCAAGGCTTTACCACCGACGGCACGCACGCATTCGCGGGCAAGATGGCCGCCGCCATCGCCAAAGCAGTGATAGATGAGATCACCGCCAACGCCGACGTGGTAGTAACAGCAGGCAGCAGCGCAGGCACCTACAAAGTAAGTTAACGCAAAGCTACACGCACAAGCCCAGCCAACACGCTGGGCTTTTTATTTGCTGCAGCAAAGCCAAACTAATCTATGTTGCTGCAGTACAGACAAACCCATCTATGCGGTACCAAACCACATAAACACATCCATCGATTAAAGACGCCGCCGACTATGTTGGCCACGTCATCACATCATCGCCACAAAACATCAGCACCGACCATTTACGCCACGGAAACCAGCGCAACAGAGAAACTAAGCCACGAAATCCGCACTCTTCCTCACCCTCCTGCGCGGTTTGCATCTTAATTTTTTTTCAGTTTTGGTTTATTGCAGTTCATAGGCGCAAACAGCGCCATTCCTAGGGCTTTTAGAAGATCAAAGATCTGAAATGATCGCGGTTTATTTCACTGTTTTACAGTTCTATACAGCGCGTTTAAACGTGAGCGGGAAAACTTAACTATTGATTTAATTAGTTATTGCGTGGATTTTGTGAGGTTTTTGAAGTGGGCGTGAAAAATGATAAAAAGATCTAGTTAAGTAAAATCAACACCTTAACTAGATCAATAACTGAAATGAATTTAATCGCCAAACTTATCGTGAAGCTTATGCGGGAATAGTTGAGTATATACTTGCCACAAAATATTTAGATTACGATGACCTGTCACCTGGGCAACATCTTCAATCGAGTAACCCTTTTCAAACAAACGGCTAGCACCCTCGCGCCGCAAATCATGGTAGCGCAAATCAGCAATACCTAACTCGTTGCGTACCCGCTGAAAACCAGCAGAAACAGACCTAGAGTTATAAGGAAAAATCAGCTCATCAGTTTTGGGTTGACGCATCACAATATCAAACGAACCGCCAAGCAGCGGGACAATCATATGATTGCCTTCTTTCTTTCGCGGATCCTTCCTATCTCGCACTAAAATGGTTTTATGATCAGCATTCAAATCATCCCACTTAAGCTTGCAAACCTCACCGATACGCATACACGTAAGAATGCTAAAATCAAGAATATCGATGAACGGTATACGGATCATGCCATTAGGTCGGTAAGACATGCGCTGTAGCAAACCGTCTTTTAACTTATCAAGTTCATTCTCTGTTGGTCGCCGTGTTCGTCGCTGGCTTTTGCCGACTAAACCCATCTCCATCAAAACAGGAACAGCCTCCTCAAAAATATGGCAATTAGCTTCAATATTCCAAACGGGAGCCGCCTTTTTCATCACACTGCGCAAATAGGCAATATCTTGATAAATGGTAGAAGGGCCAGCACCAGAAGCGCGCCTATTCTTGCAATGCTCAATTAAGTCGCTAGTCTTTAAACTATCTGATTTAATTTTAGAAATATCACAGTCCATTAGCATGCAGATCACATACCGTTTAGTGCGGCCTGTTCGTGACCACAAATCAGTATCCTCATAATATAGGTTTAAAAGGTTACCGATAGAAACAGCCTTGTTACTCTTCAAAACAGAATCATGCTCAATGGCGTCACAACGGACTTTGCCCCAAGTCCTAGCAACCTCCTTTTTACTGAAAGTTTTAGACTCACGATGTATAATTTCGCCATTCTCTTTAACGCGCACAGTGCAACGGTAACTAAAATCACCGTTAGCCTTTGCGCGTTTTTCAATAGTAAAAGACGCCATAGAATGAAATTAACCTTTAAAAATCCTACCCAGAAATGGGGCACATATGGGGCACCATATACCGAAATTGCAGGAAATTGCAAGAAACTGGAAGCAACTGAGGCGAGTCTATGAAATCAGGAAAACACGATTCAAAGCCAGATGTAGCGCAGAAATCAATAGATAGAACATTTTCAATTGCGCCCATTTATCGTGGGACATACCGACATAGCCTAAACGGTTGTAGAGGAAGTCTTCGGTTTTTTCGGCGGCGAGTTTGCCACCTTGCATCACTAAACTGTCATCGCTGGATACCATGTTGATGCCCCATTCCGTGGTAGCAAAGGCGGTCCAGCCGTTTCTCTCGCTGCGTTCAAAGCTAAATCGTACTCGGGAGGAGTCATCAATCACTGAGGTATCGTGGCTGTCGTTGAGTGCCGCAAATCCTAACCAACCGCTTAAATCTAATGAGTTTTTTTGATCGTTATAGAGTTCAACCGCTTGGCTGCTGGTGGCCACCAACAGCATGGGAAGCATTAATGCGATGCAGGTTTTTTTCATCATTCCACCTAAATTAGGCAAGTTTTGTCTGGGGACCTTAGGCACTGTGGCTTAAGGCCCCTAATGACGGATTGCTGTTAAGTTTCTTATGTATTAAATGAGACTCGCAGGGGCGTTGTGCTCACGCCGCTTTAATCTCAACACCTGGGGTTTTATTTGAAATCACCCCGTAGATGGTCCAACCGAAGAAGGTCGCGATAGCGCCTAACATCACTGCGGTTTCACCAGAGCTATAGAGGGCATAGAAGCTATACAGGGCGCCGATAACCGCAATCACGTTGGCAACACGGGCCTTGTTCGCAGGCACTTTGAGCTGTTTTTGCATCACGCCTAGGGCTGCCATCGACAGGATATAAGGCACAATGTTAGTTACCACCGCAAGGTTAACGAGCGCTTCAAACTGTTTGCTCAGTGATGGGCTGATAGTCATCAAAGACAGCAGGGTTTGAATCGAAACGATGATGGTCATCCCCCAAATTGGCGCATCTGCTTTGCTGACTTTAGCGAACACTTTAGGGAAGAAACCTTCATCGGCAGAGGCTTTAAACACTTGTGCAATAGTAAACTGCCAACCGAGCAGCGAACCAGTACAGGAGATAATGGCGCAGGCCATCACGATTTTACCGACAACTGGGTTAAACATTTGCGCGAAGGCTAAACCAAAAGGAGCATTTGAGCTGGCAAGTTCAGCGTTGGGTACAATACCGGCAATCACGTTAGTTGAAACAATATAGATAAGTGCTGCACCTAAGGTTCCGCCCATTACGGCGATAGGAACATTTTTCTCTGGATTATCAACAGCCTCTGAGTTGGCGCAGGCAGATTCTAATCCAAGGAATGCCCATAAGGTCATCGCGATAGAACCACCTAAGGCTTTGAAGAATGGCATATCATGTGGGTTCCAAGCACCTTTATAGAGGTCAATATCGAACCAGAACCAGCCGATCAACGACACACCAATTACAGGCAGAATAATCCCCCACACGGTCACGCTACTCACGCGGCCAGTAATGCGAGCACCGCCAAAGTTTGCCACAGTGGCTAACCAAAGCACGCCGATAGTGGCAAGACAGATGGCCATAGGGCTTAAGTTAACTTCGAGTAATACGGCTGCGTAACCTACGGCGGAGATGGCGATGGCGACGTTGGCGATAAGTAGCGAAACCGCATAGGTGTAGTTCGCCATAAAGTTACCGCTGCGGCCAAAGGCATATTCGGCATAACCGCCCATACCACCGGATTTTTTGCTGAACATACCGCATTTTGCAAATGCAAAGGCCAGCGCGGTTGAGCCAGCAGCGGTAACAAGCCAAGAAAGCACTGAGATAGTACCGACTTGTGCTAATTGGGTGGGCAGCATGATAATCCCAGAGCCCATCATATTCACTATGGTGATAATCGTTAATTGGACAACGCCAATTTTATTTTCTGATTTACTCATAATAATGACCTAATAATGTAATTCATTATAGAAGGTTGAAATTGACTGCAGAGCGGGGTTATTAACTCTGCAGTCAGGTTCAATTATTTATTTAATACATAACCTAAGGCTTGGATTTTTCCTTCTGGGGTGCTTTCGAGATAAACACCTTGTAATTCAGGGGAGAATCCGGGTAATAAGTTGATGCCTTCTTCAAGGGCTAGGAAATAACGCTGTACTGCGCCACCCCATATTTCACCTGGCACCATACATAACACCCCTGGTGGATATGGCAGGGCGCCTTCTGCGGCAATTCGACCTTCGATTTGCGACAGTGGCACTAATTCGACATTGCCACGAATAAATTCAAGATTGGCTTCCTGCGGGTCCATCACCTTGGTTGGGAAGTGAGCATGGCGGAACATTTCTTTTTGCAGTTGTTTTACGTCATGGCTGACATAAAGGTTGTGCATTTCTTGGCAGAGTTGGCGAATGGTGTAGTCTTTATAACGGGTTTTATTGGCGTTATAGACGTTTGGCAATACTTCCGATAATGGCGCATCTTCATCGACTAATTTCTCAAAGCGAGATATTTGCGACACTAAGTGCTGCATCTTTGCCATATCTTCCGCAGGCGTCATCAGGAATAAAATTGAATTTAAGTCGCACTTCTCGGGAATAATATTATTTTCACGTAGGAAGTTAGCCAAAATAGTCGCGGGAATACCAAATTCAGTATATTTACCCGTTTCAGCATCAATGCCAGGTGTGGTTAATAGGAACTTACAAGGGTCAACGAAATATTGGCCTTTTTCATAGCCCTCGAATGAGTGCCATTTTTGTCCAGGTTCAAATTCAAAGAAGCGCAAATCATCGGCCATTTGCTCGGTTGGGTAATCCTGCCATTGGCGGCCATCGATCATGCTTGGGATAAATGGCTTGATATACTTACATTTTTTGAGCAGTAACTTACGAGCTTCAATCCCTGCTTTTACCGCTTCACGCCACAGATAACGGCCGCTGGCACCTTCGTGCATTTTTGCGTTCACATCTAATGCGGCAAAAAGTGGATAGAAGGGGCTGGTGGAGGCGTGCATCATAAAGGCATTGTTGAAACGTTTATGGTTGCAATATCTCGCTTGACCTTTGATATGTTTATCTTTTTTATGGATTTGCGAGGTTTGAGAAAAACCAGCCTGCTGTTTATGTACTGACTGAGTCACGATAATACCGGGATCTTCAGGCGTCAGTTCCAGCAGCAGTGGCGAGCAGTCATTCATCATAGGAATAAACTGTTCATAACCAACCCAAGCCGAGTCAAACAGGATGTAATCACATAGATGACCAATACGATCAACCACTTGGCGAGCATTGTAGATGGTGCCGTCGTAGGTGCCGAGTTGGATAATCGCTAAACGGAACGGGCGTTTTTCATCGGCACGTTCTGGTGCAACTTCGCGAATTTGTTCCCTTAAATAAGCTTCTTTGAAGCAGTGGGCGTCGATACCGCCAATAAAGCCGAAGGGGTTACGGGCGGTTTCTAAGTAAATCGGTGTTGCGCCGGCTTGAATTAACGCACCATGGTGGTTGGATTTGTGGTTATTGCGGTCGAATAATACTAAATCACCTTTAGCAAGTAGCGCATTGGTGGCGACTTTATTCGAGGAGGAAGTGCCGTTAAGCACAAAGTAGGTTTTATCGGCGTTAAAGACTTTTGCCGCATATTTTTGTGCATCCAGCGGTGCACCTTCGTGGATTAACAGATCACCAAGTTTTACGTCGGCATTACACATGTCGGAGCGGAAAATGGTTTCGCCAAAGAAATCGAAAAATTGGCGACCTACGGGATGTTTACGGAAGAATTGTCCGCCCTGATGGCCTGGGCAGGCAAAGGTGGAGTTACCCATTTCTACGTATTTTTTCAGGGTGCCAAAGAAGGGCGGTAATAGAGCTTGCTCATATTTTTTGATAGCGGTTTCGACCTGCTTACCATAGAAATCGGTATTGCTACCGCAGAGTTCAAATACCCCAGTAATTGAGGAGCAAATATCATCTGGGAAGGTTTCTTCGCAGCAAACTGATACGAAAATAGGCAGTTTTAATCCGGTATTTTTAATTTTTTCAACAATACCATCTTTAACATCATCAACAGAGACTACAGCCGCACCCACATCGCAAAAATCAGTGGTTAATACATTGACAACTTCTCTGTCGATATCAAAACAAGATCTAACAGATAAGCTTGCGGCAACTTTTAATGATTTCATCGTTAATTTCCCTTTTACTTAAAAAGTTTTGGATACAACAACGCCTATACCTAATTAAATATATTAATGGCATTAAAATTAGATATGGCTATTCCGTGTGCAGATATGATGAGGCAATAAGTCACTTTAGAATAAAATAAATAGATTTATTCCAAGTGAGTGACTTAGCCGCAGCTTTGCTGCACTAACAAAAATGCTTTGATTTGAATGCGAGACAATAAGCCTTGTGAAACAGTGTGGTAAGTGTGTAAGCCTATAATGGCAATACCACTTTTGACCTGTTAATTAGCCTATTCTCTACGCGAAGATTAGCGAAGGAAGATAAATGAATGGTCGAAATAGTCACGTTGGCTAGGCATCATGATATGTCTAGTACGTCGGATATGTGCCATGATTTTTGATTTCCTCTTCATATACAACTCCATTATGAAAGTAGAGAAAATTATTGGTTTGTTTTATTACGGAATAGAGTTTATCTAGGTGTTGCCAATAAAAATATGATCAGTGTCTTGTTTTTAGCTTGCGGTAATTATTTATTTAAATTGTTTTTACATATTTAATTTCTGTAAATCATGCTTAAGTACCATTGTCTAAATAACTAAATTAAATATTTATATGTAATTTTAAAAATTAAAAAATGCATAATTTAATAAATAATAAATATCTAATTACCCTCTAAACGCTGTGTTAATTCATTTTGAAATTTATAAAGTACGGCATGTTTGCATAAAAATGCAGATATAGCCTTTACAAAATCATCCTGATGCTTAAAGATGACAAAAAGCGTACTCTTTTTCTCAATTTTGAGCGTTTAGGGCAGAAGCTTGACGTTTTGAGGCAGGTTTATGACCTTGAGCTGACGTAAATTAGCGGTGTTACGTATCTATTGGAGACAGTGATGAAGCATTTACATAAGTGGATAGTAGGAATTGGATTATTTACCGCGGTATTAGGGTCGGCTCAAGCCATCACATTATCGAGCAAAGATATTGGCGAAGGTCAGCCATTATCCAATCAATTTGTCTTTAATGGCTTTGGTTGTACGGGTGAGAATATTTCCCCCCAACTTGCTTGGCGTGATGCCCCTGAAGGCACGAAAGCCTATGCGGTGACTGCGTATGATCCCGATGCGCCAACGGGCAGCGGCTGGTGGCATTGGGCAGTTTATAATATTGGTGGCGATCAACAGCAATTAGCTCAAGGCGCTGGCTCTAAGCCAAATGGCCTACCTAAGGGGGCGATTGCGCTAAAAAATGATTTTGGCACCACCGACTTTGGTGGCGCCTGCCCACCACAGGGGCATGGAATGCACCGATATGAGTTCACAGTGTGGGCATTACCTAATCCATTGGAATTGCCAAAGGATGCCACTCCAGCCCTCTTGGGATTTATGCTCAGGGCGCAGGCCTTGGGTAGTGCTAAGTTGACTGCAGTGTATCACCGTTAATATGGCTGGGCTGATGAATGATCCGAATGTTTGAATACGACTCGAAACAGGCGCAGTCACTTTCAAGGGTGCCAGTGCATCAGCCCTCGATTATTCGCGTGATCCAAGGGGAGAAGTCGTTGCTTTGGCAAGATGACGCCCTATCCGTCAATGCTGACCAACTGCTGCTATTGCCCGCGGGCACACATATCAGTTTTGTGAATCGGCCGATGAGTGGGCGCTATCGGGCTGTGCAGTTACTCTTGCCCTACGAGTTACCATCTGGCGTGATACCTGCGCCGATGGATAGGATAATACCTAAGCCGACGCAAGCCATATCGCGCTCGGTCGATTTTGCTTGGAATGCGTTATTGCATAGCCTAACGTTAGCGCTGCCAACATCGGTGCAGATGCACTATTTAGCCGCATTACTGTTAAGTTTGCCGCAGCAAAGCAGTGTCAATTGGCTTTATGGGCATAAGCAATCGAGTGTCACCCAAGCCGTATTGGCGATACTGAGCCAACATCCTTCAGCTCAGTGGCAGCAAGAACAGCTTGCCGAAAAGTTACATATGAGCAGTGCCAGCCTCAGACGTAAGCTAGCGCAGGAAGACACCAGCTTTAGACTGTTACTCGCCGAAGTGCGTTTATGTCAGGGGTTAACACTGTTACAAAACTCTGGCGATTCAGTGCTACAAGTCGCATTGTCCTGCGGTTACTTGTCAGCAGAAAAATTCTCGGCACGCTTTAAACAAGCCTTTGGCCTGACACCCGCCGCATATCGCCGTACACTGTGAGCGGTAACTATCACAAAATTGGGGAGTATATATGGCAGAAGAGCAATTTACCGAGACTGGTTTTTGGAACAAAATCAAACTGTTTGGTCGCCAAGCAGGGCGCGAGGTGGTTGAACGAGCCCTGTGGCTTTACTATGCGGCGCAAAAGCCCAATACCCCTAAATGGGCTAAGTCGGTAATTTTAGGCGCGTTGGCGTACTTTATCTCGCCTTTAGATGCGATTCCTGATCTCACGCCCTTAGTGGGTTTTACCGATGATTTAGGTGCGTTAGCGGCCGCGCTGACCATGGTAACGCTTTATATTGATGATGAGGTTAAATCGCTGGCGGCAGATAAGATGGCGCATTGGTTTGGCGATGAGCCGACTACGCCCTAGTGCTGAAGTGCACTGAGCATTAAATGCTAAAAATATGATTTTATTAATGGATAATGAACAGGCGTTGGCCTAGTTTTTTGAGGGGAAAAATATTTTTGGTTAAATGTTTCACTATTAAGGCATTGCGCTATATGCTAGCGCTGTTTTGTGAACCCATTGTGTGTGTTTAGGCAAAGAAATGAAAAATATTATGGCGGTGATCCTGTGGTTTTTAGGAGTCTCTGCCGCCACTCCTGTGTTCGCCGATAAGGCCTCGCCAGAACAACTCGCTCGTCTGTACCTCGATTTTATGGCTCAAACCAGTCGCCAAAGTGAAGCTCTGTGGCCGGGATTTCGTCTCGACGATAAAGTGCACCTCTTCAGTTATGCGGGCAACGTTTGGTTACGTCAGCCAGGAGGTGAGATTGTTCAAGATAACAGTGTGTTAGAGTCAGTTAATTTGCACTCTGGCCTATCGATTAATTTTGGTTTTCCCCAATATCAAGGGCAGGCAGGTGTGCTTATCCAGCTCGAGTCTCCCACGATTCAATTTGATAGCACAACCAAAACTGCCGATTTACCTTTTGTGATTTGGGCTGGCAACAGTGTGCATGAGGCGTTTCATTTTTATGCCCAGTCAGAGTGGCGCGTGTTAGAAGATGCGCGCCGTTACGAGGGGGAGGTTTATCCGCTTAATCTGGATGCGCGCTATTCCCGTTTACAGTTATTCAATGCGTTAATGTCGGCCTTAAAACAGCCTGAGCAACAGGCGTTGTTCTTAGGCCATGCTGCCTATTGGCTACAGTTATGGCGTCAAACGGCACCTAACGAAGATAAAATCAGTTATGTAAATGACTTGGTTGAAGGCAGCGCAAAATACGTTGAGTTAATTGCGGGGGCGCGTTTTTTGAGTCAAAACCAAACCTACCTCGGTTACCAGCAGATACTGCTGCGATATGTACAGGATTATTATCAGCAGCAGCAAATGCTCGGCGGATGGACGGCTGAGGCCGAGAATATCGGTGCGCTTGCGGGAGTGTTGTTAGATAGCACTCAAGATGCCAATGTGTGGAAAGAGTCGGTGATGTCGGGCATGCTGCCGGTGGATTTGCTACTCGGGCGTATTAAGCCGATTGCGCCAGTTGGACAAGATTCGGTGCAGAAGAAACGTCTGCAAGACATGCTGGCCTACTATCCGGCAACGCAACAAAAGTTGGCCCAACTACTCAAGGATGTTCAAGATCCTAAAGTGCCATTATTAGTGATTCCGAGCGTGAGTGATAGCAGCAGTTTTATTGATGTGGGCGCAGTTCGCTCTGGGTTTTATGTGGTGCCCTATCAGGAGGATGTGACCCAGGCCTATTTAGGAATGAGCGCACAATTTAGCAACCTAAATGTGAGTGGCAGTCCCTTGTTGGATGTGCCGTTACAAAATTATTGTGAGGGCATTGAGGCCGCAACTCTGTTACCTTTGGGGTTTACCTTCCAACGCGAAGGTCAGTATCTGGTGTTCAATGAGCCGGAAATCCATGGAACAATAAGGGTTTCTGCAAGTGTTGTTGAGGGAAGAACTCTCTACTGTGCGATGAATTAATATGAGAAAAAATCAGCTCGAATTTACCTACATGCGTGGCATCGCGATTATTTTTATCGTGCTTGGCCATAGCATCTATAACTCTGGGGAAGGGTTTCCTGTACTACTAGAAAATTTGCTGAGGGGGGGCACTGCGTTATTTGTGTTTATCTCAGGTTATTTTTTCCATCGAATTTTTTATAAGGACTTTGATTACGGTAAGTTTATGAAGAATAAAGTACAAAACGTACTTTACCCCTTCTTATTTGTTTCCATAGTAGGCCTATTCTGCTTGAGTTTACGCTGGGTTTTTATGGAGCATCAATCGCTTGAACAAGTACTGCTCAGCATTTTTTATACCGTGCGAAATGGTTACATTTTGTATCCTCACTGGTATATCCCTTTTATCATGGCGGTATTTTTATTCTCGCCAGTATTTTTGTGGTTTATCCGTTGTTCCCAGCAGATGCGTTGGACGTTATTCGTATTGAGTTGTGTGGTGGCTATCCTGCTCCACAGGCCTATAGGTAACGTCAACTTTATCCATTCTGTGGTGTACTATTTGCCTTTCTATTTGATTGGTATTTTATACTCCCAAGATGAACATATTGTAACGCGCTATGGCTCTATTTTGAGTGCATTAGCAGGGATTTTCCTCGTTGTGAGTTTGGTTGAACAGAGTTACATAGTGCAGCACGTGGGTAATTACCATAAAGCGCCGTTTGAATATAACGGCATCGACTGGCAGTTTATTCAGAAGCTGAGCTTGTGTGTGCTGGTACTGAACTTCTGTGATTGGTTGTCAAGGCTTAGCCGCGTACCTTGGCTTATTGAAACTGCTGAGATGAGTTTTGCGATTTTCTTTATTCATCCACTTTTCGATATGCTGTTTAATACCACTGCAACAATATTCCGTTATCGTTTCCCACCTGACTCATGGGTTACTAGTGTATTGTTTTCGTTTGGCATTTTCCTCTTTCTTATGGTGAGCAGTATGATGACGGCGCGCCTGATTAAAAAACGTTTAGGCAACCGTTCACGCTTGTTTATCGGTTGGTAATGCTTCACTAAATCGCGATACCAACACAGGGGAATTAAGTTTAAATTTATTCCCCTGTGTTAGCGTGTTTTCATCAAATTTGCCATGGAAAACAGCATGCCACCCATTATTCTTACCCGATTCGGTCTCCTTGGTCTGTTTATTGCCATGCCAGTATTGGCCAATACTGCGCCTGAGCATTCACTTGCAAAAGAGCAAGAGAGCTTTTTTACTCAGTTGGCCGCCCATTGCGGTAAAGCGTTTGCGGGTACAGTTGTTTCTAAAGACAGTGCCGATGCTGCTTTTCGTGGACAATCATTAGTGATGCATGTGCGAGAGTGCAGTGATACTGAGCTAAAAATTCCTTTCCATGTGGGGGATGACCACTCGCGTACTTGGGTCATCACTAAAACGGCTCAAGGATTAAGATTAAAGCACGACCATCGTCATCAAGATGGGACAGAAGATAAAGTCACTATGTATGGTGGCGATACCGCCAGTATGGGAACCAGTCAAAAGCAATCATTTCCCATCGATCAGGCATCGATTGATAACTTTATGCAAAATGGCCTAACCCAGTCAGTCACCAATGTGTGGCATATGGAGGTTACGCCAAGTACCTTTAGTTATTTGCTTACTCGTGCAAATCGTCATTTTCAGGTGGATTTTGATCTAAGCCAACCGCAGCCTTTACCGCCAGCGCCTTGGGGGCATAAATAGGCTGTCGCTGAACCCATACATTGACATAATGTACCCATAGTCTGACAAATTTAACTCATTCAATGACATAAAAATGGCTTTTGTAATCATTTTACAAAAGCTATTTTCTTTAATATTAGTATGTTGAACAATTAATAACCCATAGATTGACAAAAAACTGCATGCCAGTACACTAAATGTACATTATTTGTGCGAATTTAACTCATGTACATAAGAAGCTTACGCAAACCATCACCGAACAAAAACGTATTTAAATTCGCTAGCGCAAAAGTTAGCGAAACGATAATGTGTGAAAGTTCATTGGAATTTGATGCGTGCTTTCATCATGAATACAATGATTGTATAGAGGTGTTTGGTAGCCAGCCTGAAGGGTTTTATTACGATTTTGAGGGCAAAAGATTGCCCTATACACCAGATATGATAGTTCACTTTATCGATGGGACGGTAAAGTTCCATGAATATAAACCTTATAGCAAAACATTCGATCCAATCTTTAGGGCTAAATTTCTAGCAAAGAAAGCGGTTGCTCAGTCTTTAGGTGCAGATCTTATCTTGGTCACTGAACGGCAAATCCGTGTAAACCCGATTCTAAATAATCTTAAAATTTTGCATCGATATTCGGGAGTTTACGGCTTGAGCGACATTCAAGTTGAACTGCTCAATCTTATAAAAAAATCAGGGAAAATTAGTGTTAACGAGGTGGCTGCAAAGCAATCATTAGCATTAGGGGAAATCCGTTCACACTTGTATTCCCTTATGCATAAAGGATTGGTTAAGGCGAACTTAAGCCAGGATGATCTTGGTTGTAATCCAGCGGTATGGTGCATTGAATGATGGATTTTGAGGATGAATTTAGTGAGTCTGAATTAGTTAAAAAACCAGATACCCCCATTCAATATGTGAAGTTAGAAGATACAGCATTAGTCAAAAGAGACTTAGATACCTTCCCTGAATTTTTAAGAGACAATGCGTTAAACAAATATCAACTCATTGTCTTCATAGACAAAAAAATTTCTGGTGGATGGACTCAAAAAAATCTAGATCCAATTCTTGATGTTCTTTTTACTACGGCCATGGACAAGCGGCCTAACTGGCGAACGTTAGTCCGTTGGCGAAAAAGCTACATTGAAAGTGATGGTGACCTTGCATCATTAGTCGTTAAGCGACACAAAATGGGTAATAGAACCAGTCGAGTTAAGGGGGATGAAGCATTTTTTGAGCAAGCCCTAACTCGTTTTTTAGATGCTAAAAGGCCTAAAGTATCTACAGCATATCAGTACTATAAAGATGCCATCACAATTGAAAATGAGAGCATTGTTGATGGACAAATTCCTATCATTTCTTATAAAAGCTTTAATCAAAGAATAAAGTCATTACCTCCTTATCCTGTTGCAGTGGCGCGGCATGGTAAATTCAAAGCAGATCAATGGTTTGCTTATTGCTCTTCCCATATTCCCCCAACGCGAATATTAGAGCGAGTAGAAATCGATCATACCCCATTAGATCTAATCCTGATTGACGATGAATTATCTATCCCAATTGGCAGACCTTATTTAACTTTGATTGTTGATGTTTTCAGCGGTTGTGTTTTGGGGTTTCACTTAAGTTATCGAGCACCTTCATATGTTTCAGCTGCCAAAGCAATAGTACATGCAATAAAACCTAAATCATTTGAAGGTCTTGGGATCAAACTTCAACATGAGTGGCCTTGCTATGGTAAATTTGAAAACCTAGTTGTGGATAATGGAGCAGAGTTTTGGTCGAAAAGTTTAGAGCATGCCTGTAAAGAGGCAGGAATAAACATTCAATATAACCCAGTTCGTAAACCTTGGTTAAAGCCTTTTGTAGAACGTTTTTTCGGGATGATTAACGAATGCTTTTTAGCCGAAATGCCAGGTAAAACCTTCTCGAATATCCTAGCAAAAGAAGACTATAAACCGGAAAAAGACGCCATTATGCGCTTTTCTACTTTTGTTGAAGAATTCCATCGCTGGGTTGTTGATATTTATCATCAAGATTCAAATTCACGTGAAACACGAATTCCTATAAAACAGTGGCAGCGTGGCTTTGATATTTACCCGCCACTAAAGATGAGTGCAGAGGACGAACAACGGTTTACTGTGCTGATGGGTATTTCAGATGAGCGAACATTAACCAGAAATGGTTTCAAATTTGAAGAGTTAATGTATGACTCTACTGCTTTGGCCGATTACAGAAAGCATTACCCACAAACCAAAGAAACCATCAAAAAAATCATTAAAGTCGACCCTGATGATCTATCGAGTATCCATGTTTACCTCGAGGAATTAGGCGGTTATCTTAAAGTCCCCTGTACTGATAATAGTGATTATACCCACGGCTTGAGCCTTCATGAGCATAAAGTGATTAAGAAAATTAATCGTGAAATTATTCGAGAAGGGAAAGATAATTTGGGATTAGCTAAAGCGCGTATGGCAATTCATGCTCGAGTAAAGCAAGAGCAAGAAGCGTTTCAAATATCTAATACAAAAGCGAAAATTTCAGGGGTTAAAAAGCAAGCTCAACTTGCAGATGTGAGTAATACCGGTCAGGGGACAATACGCCTCGAAAGCGAAGAATTGCTCCCTTCTTTACCTAAAAAATCAGAATCTAATATTAGTAATCTTCTCGAGCACTGGGATGATGATGTAGAGGCTTTTGAGTGAAAATGTTATCGCCCAATCAAATTGAACAGTTACAAAGATTTAGTGATTGTTTTGTTATGCATCCTCTGGTTAAAGACATTTTTAATGACTTTGATGAGTTAAGACTAAATAGGCATTTTCAATCGGATCAGCAGTGCATGTTACTTACTGGAGATACTGGTGTAGGTAAAAGTCATCTAGTTAACCACTATAAAAAAAGTGTTATGGCCAGCCAAAATTGCGGACGAGAATCTATGCCTGTTCTTGTGAGCAGGATATCAAGTGGTAAGGGGTTAGATGCAACCTTAACTCAAATGCTTGCAGATTTAGACCATTTTGGTAGCTACCAGAGAAGGAAACGTGGTTATGTGACAGATTTAAGGAAAAAGTTAGTTGAAAATTTAACTAAGGCTCAAGTTGAGCTGCTAATCATCAATGAGTTTCAGGAGTTAATTGAGTTTAAAACAGGATTGGAACGGCAAGATATAGCTAACGGTTTAAAGTACATCAGCGAAGAAGCTAAGATACCTATTGTTCTTGTTGGAATGCCTTGGGCTGAACAAATTGCTGATGAGCCACAATGGTCATCTCGTTTAGTTCGGAGAAGGAAGCTTGAGTATTTTAGTCTGCGAAAAGATATCAAGTTTTTCCGACAGTACTTAATGAGCTTGGCCAAATTTATGCCTTTTGATAATCCGCCAAAGCTAGAAGACAAGAATTTTGCAATTCCGCTGTTTGCAGCATGCAAAGGTGAAAACAGGCTGCTAAAGCATTTACTGATAGAGTCTTTAAAAATAGCTTTGAGGAAAGACGCAAAAAACCTCGACATTGAGCACGTTAGTAATGCCTACGATTTAATTTTTCAGAATGAAAATAGGCCTTCAGGTAATCCGTTTAAGCAGTCTCTAGATAACATATTGATTTCAGAGGTCGTTAAGCCCTCTAGGTATAATCCTAATGCTATGAGTCCTGAAGACATGTTAGTCGCGCGTGAATTCTCGACGCCCAAAACATTAGCTCAGCTATTGAACGGATGAGTATCAAACATCCTAACAATTTGTTCTTTATATCCGCCAATTAGCGCGAGGTTATAAAGATTTTCTTCATTGATATCAGCAATATTTGTCGAGACTTTCCTTGCTATTGGCAAGCCCTCTAGGGTTAGCTCTTCGGGTCTTATTACCATAGGGTGAGAAGGAACGTTCTTTCTATCTTGTTCGGCTCCTAAATCGAGTTCTTGCTGCTCAGTCAAAGATATAACAACCGAATGATTTGGGAGATCTTGATCTATTCGATACGCAAACTCAGTAAGGCTAGCCTCCGCTAAAGTGAATAACCAAGCTTGTTGGGTCTCATCTGAAGTGACTCGTAATATTCTACCTAGAACTTGACGATAGTGCATTTCAGTTTTGATGCGGCTCAGATGACAACATACTTGTAGACGAGGAATATCGGTACCTTCTGAAATCATGCCGACATTAACAATCCATTGAGAATAATTTTTCCTAAAATCGTCAATAATACCCGATGGATTTCTGGTTCTGGAAGTCACAATGCTGGCAGTTTGCTTAAAATCCGTAACCAGCATATGGTGTAGACGTTTAGCATGCTTGATAGAGCTAGCGACAACTAGGCCTCCGGCGTCAGGATTGCTAACACGGATATCGGCAAGCTTTTTAACACCCTGACTAAGCATATAGTGCATGATTTGCTCATGAATGATCAGATTTTGGTAATTAAATTTAGAATCCAGAATAAGCTCTTTAATCGATGAAAATACCTCTGTTGATTGACTCGTTTCAAGTTTGATTTTATCGTTATCAATCAATACTATATTTGGTTTTCGGCAAACGTTATCTTCGATAGCTTTTTGTAGACCATAACTAAAATCACAGTGAATTGTATTATCCGGTTCAGTGAATCGTGATAACACTATCGGGGCTTTATCCGAACGCCAAGGCGTGCCAGAAAGCGCTAAAGTATACGCAGCATGGTATTGGATATTTAATAGAACTTCTTCTCCCCATGCATTGGCATTACTAAGAAGATTGCCCTTTAGATGATGAACTTCATCCATGATCACAAACACTTTATGCGTTCTTAAGAGCTGCCAGAACGCCTCAGTTAAGGAGGGCATGAACTGATAGGTATAGACACTACCAATAGCCCCCATTAGCCCGTCAAATCGCTTGTCCAGACGTTTTGAAAAGGTTGAGCGAATGCTGTCATTCACTTCTGATGATGGAGAGAAGCACAGCACAAAATCAATTTTCCCCATAGCAATCAGTCTTGCAGCTAGTTCTGCAGCCATAATAGTTTTACCTGCACCAGGCGTTGCTAAACACATAAAATGGCTTTGTGTTTGGTAACGTCTAAGCGCCTCATCAACACAAGCATGTTGCCATTGCCTTAATTTCACTCTGAAGCTCCTTTAAGGTGCCTTAAATAGGCTTCAACAGCCTTAATTTTACCCATGAGTGTAGAGCCTTGATTTCGGGCATTCATGTAATGAGGATAAAGATTAGCTTTAGAATTTGGAAACTCTTCATACAGGCGTTTAAACTCTTCCGCTTCACCAATAAAGCCGAGTAAATCGACTTGATACTGATTTAGAGTTGCATGCAGGCTCTCTATTTCAGAGTTCTTAGGGTGAGGTACTTTTTCTTTTGTAGGACGCGCTTTACTCGGAATGAGTCGAGTTGCATCGAACATTAGCGTCTTCTCAAAATTTAACTGTTTTCCAGTAGATACTTTCTCTAGAAAGCCGATTTTCAACAGTTTTGAAAGAGTACGACGCACAATTTGATCTGACTCTTTTGGCAAAATTGAAGGTTCTACTGTAATCATTTGGTTTTTCAGGTAGGTAACAGTGAATTGTTGTAATTCACTAGCAATCAAAATCGTGTGTAATACTGCATTTATGCGGATCATTATTGCACCAAAATATTTACTAATAGTCTTAAATTTCAATATGTAATGTGCCGATCCATGACATTCATTCAATATTTTTCCTTATACTAAACGCCTAGTTCGTATAGAGCTTGACAACTTGCGATAAAAAGCTAAGGATTCCTTAGTATACCTCAAGTGAAAAAACTAAGACAATCTGAGCATCAAAGGACAAATCATGTTGAAGCTGTGGCAGATAAAATCATCAATCCATTACCAATTAGACTTAAACAAGCCCGCATTGCTAAGGGAATTAGTCAAAAACAACTGGGTATTCAGCTAGGTATGGAGGTTGGCAGCGCCAGTGCGCGTATGAATCAGTATGAGAAAGGCAAACACACGCCTGACTACAAGACCTTAAAGGCCATGGCCCATGAGCTAGGTGTGCCTGTGGCGTATTTTTTTTGTGAGTCAGAAAGCACAGCAGAGTTGCTGTGCTTGCTTGAAAAGATGACTGAGGAAGAAAAAGTTGCACTAGTGCATCAAATTAAAGGTGATTAATTTTAGTATAAAATCCCTCTAATGTTCGTCCCCCAGATTCCCCTCCTGTAGTCAAACTAGCTACTTCGCCGTTATCATAGTATGGAGGTTGGTCATAAATAATCTCTTTTGGGTATAACTAAAAGGAATGACACAGAAATTTGAACGCTACCCTAGTATGAAGCGGTGTTTTTTAAGGATTGCCTCTTTACGTTCAGGTGAATACCGAGCCATATCGTTCTCTTTTGCCGCACCCTGTCTTTAAAAATAATGATTATTTAGGGGTGACAACAATCCTGACACAGGGGGGAAGCATGAGAGTTACCTTTTTGCTTTGATTAAGTTTCGACACCTTTATCAAAACGGGTAACTCTCATCTTTTCAGGATGTTGTGTTAGAACTAGTCTAAACTAATACAATTTAGGATTTAAAGTGCCTTGTTGGAGTATTGGCATAAGGTATTTACTTCTAACTTTTTGGTCTTCTTGTGTATCCTTCTTTTCCAAATAATCATTATACTTTGGCTGATGAGTAATCCAATCAAGAAACTTGTTAGAGATTTTAGAAATAAACTTAGACTCAAAGCTTACATAGCCTACAGGAAAAGAAATATCTCGTTTGTCATCTAACTGTAGATGAAATAGACTGGCCACCATTATACCAGGAATCATCATAAACTCTGCATCTTCACCGCCAAATCTGGCTGGTAAGTCCATTAGTTCAGCATCAGATAGTTTCCAAAAGTTATTCCTTTGGATTATCGACTCTTGATAACTCTCACAAACCATACCTAAAACGACTTTTGATGTTTTCTTCCTTTTATCGAAGAGACTATAAATTCCATCTACTAATTTACTTAAATCAGTAGTTTTACCCCATGTTTTAGATTCTGCATTGGTAAGCCAGATCAAACCTGAGTTATCTTGTTTATTTTCAAAAATAGTCCCAAGCCGACCCAATATAATGTCTCTGTTATTTTCTGTATAAAGGTTACCAATTAGCATAAATGTATCATCATTTAGCCTGGTTAAGCTATTTTCATAATGATTAACTAAACCTTTAATATTAAGTGTTTTAGTGCTTTCATCCCAATACTGAAGTAAAAATGGATCATTTGATACTTCAAGATATTCGTTAAAGCTGTCATACTGATCCTTCTTTGTATCTACTTGAATCGTAGAGTCCATGAGTGAGAACATTGTTTTACTCTCATCCCATTCATCGACTGTATTTGAAACATATTCCATTTTTAGTATGTTAGGTGATTCTGTATCCACAAAATACTCAACCTCGAGCGGGAGTGTTGAGTCGAATCTATTTGATACTTGATTGATTTTATATAATTCTTTTATCTCTGAAAAAACATCCTCTTTCAATACAAGCTCTCTAAATAAATTGAAATTTGTATCAAAAGCACTTTGCGCTTTATTTAATAAATTTCGGTAGCATTCATCTGGCAAGTTTAGTGAAACGCTAAAGTCTTGGGAGCCAGAACGTCTTACATCAGTAGACAGCATTCTAAAACTGTACAATTCAAACTCAACTGGAGACGCTTCGTCAGTTACTTCAAAAAAAGTAGGTCTCAAATTTCCATCTTCCTCTGTAAACTTACTCATAGCATAATAAGTCAGTTTTATCTTACCTGTTTCCCACTCAATCAAATTCTCTTCCTGTAGATCATCAACAATTGCTAGCATTTCTTTATTTGTTAAACCAAAGAAATCCTGAATCGTCTCCAAACTAGTGGTGGTCAATGAGTAAATGAGTCTGATCACAAACTCTTTAACAACTGGCAACTCACGCTTCTTACTTACGGTGTAATCCATAAAAAAGGACTTCATGGGTAAGCCAAAGCAAACCTTACTTAATTGAATCTTCATTTTTTTGACTCCAGAGATTGGGAATTTACAATCGAGTATGCTTTATCACTGTGCTCTGAAATATACTTGTATACTCGGCCAAACGCAGAGCCTTCATTACGATTCCTCCACATATCCGAATTACCAATTATGAGTAGTGCTTCCTTAGCTCGAGAAAGTGCTACGTTTGCTCTATTCTCTGAAGAAACATGTCCTTGGCTGCCACTTGGGTTACTTCTGACTAAAGAGACAATAACAATATCATTCTCTTTACCTTGATAACTATCTACCGTGTCTACTTTTATTATTCCTCTTTCTAGTAACGTTCGAGCCCATGAAACACCATTAATTTCACGAATTAGATGCCTAACTTGTTCTCCATACATGCAAATAATACCGACCTTAGGATCATCATCTTCTACAAGAACGGCTTCCGCATTTTTATGAGCGATTAGCTTGCTTAAAAGCTCTAATATTATTTCAGCTTCGTACCTATTAACATAACTATTCTTGTTTGCATTTTTAGCTGTTGGCTCAGACTCAAAAGATTTTCTCTTAGCTTTACTAGTATCGATCCAAGTCACTGGCGTACAAATTTTTTCAAATAGCTCTAAATAAGCTTTTTCCGTTACACCCCTACCAGTCTCTAGGCCACCTTCTTGTGAGTAAAAACATTCTGAAACTAGATTTCCAACAGCAGGAATCATACGGTATTGAATTCTGAGAAAACGCCCTACAGTTTTCCCATAACTAGAAACGAATGCTCTTTCAAAGTCACTACGTTTAAGCTCTTCAGTACTAACTGTTGGTAAAATTCTTTTGGCAGCCTTTATATGCTCTTCATCAAATAGTGGTGGGAGTTGCTTATGGTCCCCAACCAAAAGAATCTTACGCCCTACCTGCATAGCTATTGCAAGCTCACTTGCTGGTGACCTAGCAGCTTCATCAATAACTACTAAATCATAAATGTTCTCTTGGATTCCATAATGATTACGTCCTATCCCGACACAAGTTCCACATACTAAAGTCCGAGTCTTTGATAAGAAGTTCTGGAACTGAGATTGGCTAGAAGCCATAACGCTAAGCCACTCATTTGAAATAGAAATGATATTCTTAAACTTTGATAACAAATCAGTAGAGAAAATTTCATAGTGTCTAGCCAATGCTAAATAAATAAAATCTCTATAGTAAGTAAGCTCAATATCTCCAAGATTCAGTTCCATACCCGCTTTACGTGAAAAGAATTCCGGTAATTTTTTATTGAATACTTCGATCTGATTCAACAATGCGCCTGAGGTGTTACTGTACTGGTCAACTCAAACTGGACACTTTTACTTGAGAATTCTCAAACTCTACAGGTGACAGATCGTCATTAGCAGAATGAAGTCGCTCTAAGTTGTAATATTTCATGTAAGCCGTCACATCTTGCTTCATAAACTCCCTTGTTGGTTGAGCAACTTTAAAAATCCAATCGTGTTTCAAGCTACCAAAGAAACGCTCAACAACGGCATTATCCCAACACGCACCCACATCACCCATGCTGGCTCGAATACCATAGCTCAATAGCAGCCTACCGAATTGCTTACTGGTATATTGCGAGCCTCGGTCACTGTGAAATACCAACCCTCTGGCCGGTTGGCGCAGGTTGTATGCTTTTATTAATGCCTTCGATATCAAATCTGTGGTCATGCGTTTGTCTATGTGCCACCCTACAATTCTGCGTGAATATAAATCCATCACCACTGCCAAATACATCCAGCCTTCACCCGTCTTTAAATAGGTCACGTCACCCGCCCAAACCTGATTAGCCGATACTGGATTAAAGTTCATGTTTAACAGGTTATCAGCCACTGCATCTGAGTGTTTTCGGTGCGTAGTCACCTTGTAAGCGCGTCGCAGGGTTGCTCTAAGTCGAAGGCGGTGCATAATTTTACGAACGAGATAGCGACCAACCTGGTAGCCTTCCTTGCGTAATTTCTTCACCATTGCACGATTTCCTAAGCTGCCTCGACTTTGCTTAAATAGCTGTCGAACAAGGCGATAAAGCTTCAGTGTTTCAAGGCTTATCACGTTTGCAGGGCGCTTATGCCAATCGTAATAACCTGATTTACTTACACTCATTACTCGACATAACAGTGCTACGGGAAACAGGTTGGATTGCCGTTTGATGAAACGAAATTTTACTTCATTTCTTTCGCAAAGAAGGCGCTGGCCTTTTTTAGAATTTCTTTCTCCATTCGTAATTCTTTGTTTTCTTTACGTAATCGCTTTAATTCATCACGCTCAGACTCTTCTAAGGTAACACCTTGTTTCAGGGCTTCGTGTTTTTCCTTCCAGTTGTAAAGCAGGCTCGTACTAACTCCAAGAGACTTTGCCGCATCGGCAACGCTATAACCTTGTTCTAGCACCATCAAGACAGCTTCATCTTTAAATGCTTGCGGATAACTCTTATGTGATTTCTTCAGACTCATATAGACCTCTTAATTTATTGACCATACTGTCTCAAAATTAAGTGTCCGATGGGATTAGACCAGAACAGTTCTTAGAAACTCTACTATGTCATGGTTTGGTTTCAGCGACATAGGCTAAACCGATACTAAAACTAATAAAAAACCTCTGCATCTTTCGATAGCAGAGGTTTTTTATCAAGAATAGATCAAAAAACTTAGTTCCCCCTCGGCTCGAAGCTGAAGGATTGTCCCGCCAGTGCGGCCTCAAACATCAACCCGCCTTTCGCTACCGTGAAGACCGCCATGCCATTGATATAGGCTGCGGTGGCCGATTGATTGCCACCTGCTTGACCTGCCCCCGCGGAATTCCCTGTGGTACCTGCTTTGGCATTGGCGCCCATATTAATGGCAACGGCTGAAGCTTGGGCATCGAATTCAAAGCTGCCACTGGTAAACTCATTGTAGGATTTGGCATCCTTAAAGAAGATAATCTCGCTATAGGCTTGTCCACCTAATTGGAATCCAATGGAGAGCTGGGTCAGGCTGGAGTCTCCCATATATTGACCAGCTTGAAAGACCCGACCTTTTCCGTAGGCTGCACCAATTCCAATCCCGCCCTTGCCAACCGTGGGGAAGATGGCATAACCATAGGCGGTATCAAAAAACTTGCGGGTTTCCTTGGCTTGGTGAAAGTTCTTTAAAGCCTCAGTGTAACTGTCATCCGCTTGTACAACAGGCGTCATCAAGCTGGCAATCAAGCAGGTTGATGCGGCAATAAGGGATAAAAATGATTTCATGGCGTTCCTTCCTTAATTTCTCGTTCTATCAGACTACCCTGTGTTGCCACAAATGACAGCCTAAAGCTGCGTTAATGTCAGCTCAGATTCAGTTTATTCAGCGACATATGCTGCTTGTTTTGATAACGCGGTGGCGATTTAGTTCTTAATCTCTGGAGGGGGATTGGTTATTTTATCTGAACTATCGTTCGATTCCTGCTGTACTTTTTGAATAAACTCAAACTCTTCTGGCGTTAGTATTACCGAGGACTGAATTTCAGCCTTAGGCTGTGGGGCTGATAAATGCCCTTTTAAATAGGCAGTGTGAGTGATCTGCTTAAGGCCGTAGGCAGCAAGCAGGTAAAAGCTTAATAGTAAGCTTAAGCGCGGTATGGCATGGGATAGGGGTAAAACGTAATCCCCTGAGTAAAAAGGTAATACCACCAGAAATACGCGTAGTAGCCAGTTAAGTAACATGGCAAGAGTGAGGCCAAATAACCAGCGAAAGCGGATGACTCTTAAGGTGTCCTGTAGTGCATTACTGACTAGCTGTTGATGTAATTTATGCTGTTTAAGCAGTAGCCAGAGAGCTGCAAAGTAGGCTGCTGTTTGGATGCATAACAGTAACGGTAGGATTAAACTCCAGTGGCTGAGGTCGATATCCTGCCGATAATTAAAGAATTCTGTCTGAAATTTAACGGCATTTTTATGTAACTCTAACCGTAAAATGATATCCAGCACTGCGAGCAATAACGTGATGATAGCTGGCCAATAATGCCATGAAAACCCAATATTTCCAGTGTGTCGCTCTAAGCTGCGTTTGCAGTAGAGATAGAGTAATGGCATGAGTAAAAAATAAATTGGGGTGATCAGCTTAAATATCACATGAATAGGAATAGGCGTGTTTTCGTGGTTGAGCATGCCTGTCAGAAAATAAAAGGCGACGAGACTGAGAAAACCTGCCAGCAGCTTTTGATTACTGCCCGAATGATAGAAGTAGCGAATATAAATAGCTAACGCGAGGCAATGTAAGCCACCAAATAGGGATAACCACCAATAGGCTTGAGCAAAAAACGTATCAAATTGGTTCATTTTGTCACCTCGACGTTCTGTTATAGCAGGGAAATTTGAGGCGAAAAAGTGTTCCTAGGTATTTTTCTGTGAAATGGCGATGCGGTGATGACGATTTGAGGCCGCTTCGGGCACTGATGTTGGCACAGGATGGCGTTCTGCCAATAAGTGTTTGATTGCACGAATAGGATGCGGTAACAGCATTCTCGGGCCAGCAAAAATCATGATCTGCTTTACCTGCGCTTTTTGTGCGGGTTTGTAACAGTGCACTGGGCACTTATTGCAGGTAGGTTTCTCTTGTCCGTAGGGGCAGCGGTCGAGACGAACGGCTGCATAGTCTAATAGCGCAACACAATCGGTGCACAGACCTGATTCCGTTTGTTTTTGGTGTTTGGCCTGACAATAAATTTTAGCCATCGCGCTAATGGTTTGATGCTCGTAGCGCAGTTTACCTGTGAGTAGGGCCGCTGAATTCATGGGAATACCTTAGTCTGTGACTCGGATAATCCCATCATAAGCAGTGGCGCAGGCTTGTTCAAAACGTAAGTATCAATTTATGAAGGTGCGCACAAAATAAGACTTTAAATATGCATCACCTTATCAGCATCAAGTGTCCAGCGGGTAAGATCCTGCAACGTACCAATTTGAGTGCCTTCAATAAGCATTTCGCTACTGACGCCCCTTGCTTGAGCGCAGGTTTTACACAGTAAAACAGGGACTTGTTGGGCGCTTAGGATCTCAAACATTTGTTGCAAGTTATAGCTTAGATCGGGAGTTGTCTGATGTTTAAGTGCACCAAATACGGCATCAGACATTAAAAATATTTTGAGATCAACATCTTGGTCAGTTTGATCCTTGAGTGCTAAGGCAATACGTAGGCTGTTAAACAGTTTCTCTGTGCCGTAGGGGCTGGCGTGGGCAACAATAAGAATTTTTTGCATTAGGCTTTCCTTAATTTCTGCAAACAGTCATAAGCCTAACAGTCTAGCCGAATTGGTCATATAGATTTGCGTACAAGATCGGATAAAACGGCATAAATACTTGATTTATTCAGACACAATGGACTTTAATAGCGATCAATCTCTGCTTAATTTTTGGACAAAACCTCTTGCCAACCATAGATAGCTCCCCGGTGTGGCAAGCCAACAGAAATAGCTTCAGACGGGAAGCTGCCATAAAAGGTGAAGAAGAATGAAGGTCATTGTCGTTTTTATACTGATCGCAATCGGAGTGTTTTTATTTGTTCGTGCCCAGCGTTTAGCGAGGGAAGAACAAGCGGCAATGATGGCGAAAAAATCCGCCGAGAACGCCGTGGATATGACCACTTCGCCACAAGCAATCGAACCTAAGCAAGGCGTTGACATCCCTTCTAAAACAGATACCTCAATTGATACTAAATCCCATGAAGCCGAGCTGATGCCAAGGCAAGCCGAAACCAAGCTTGGGCGTGTCGAGATGGCTGAAGATATTATCGATGTGGATGTTCCCGCCGAAACAAATGAACAAAGCGTGATCATCTTAGCCGGTGCCAGCAAAGAAACGCTGAAAGCTGACGAGGTTACAACACCTGTATCCATGCAGGCTGATATCCTAGCGCCAAGTGCGGCAGTGGTAAAACTAGAATCGGCTGCATCATCAGCTAAAGTCGAGGTGAATCGCAGTAGTCTTGCTGATGGGGAAAAGCAAGATTCAGCGAAAAGTGTTCCGCAGCTTGTGACGCCTGGCCCATGGGCGAATGTAACACTTCAGCGTGCGGTAGAAGAATACCAAGGTGCAGAGACGGAATTGACGCGCTATAACGCCCTACTGAATGTCATCGCAGAGTGTTACAAGCAGCGAAAATCAACCGAATATGTACAGTATGGGGCAGCACTTGCTACGCTTTTCCTCGAATTATTCCACAGGGCGAGCGCCACAAAACCTAAAGAGACTGAGCTTAAAACAACAGGATTTTTGCAGTTAGCAACACTGCTAAATGATACGCAAGCCTTTGATCAAGCAATTGAACTCTGTAAGGAAGCTATTGCGCTTGGATTAACCGATGGCACAGTTACTGGGTTCGAAGGCCGTATTAGTCGCATTGAGAAGGCGCAGGCAAAGGCTGAAACGGCGTAATGGTGAGAGTGTGACTTGCAATGTTGCCGTGGCTTAAGGTTAAAGAGCCTGGCAAAAATCTGTTAATTTAAGTGCCTCAAAAGTTCATAACCTAAAAGCGGTTATTTAACCGCTAAAAGCCGTGTAGAATTCACCGACTTAATGCGCAAAAGGCGAACTAAGGTTCGCTTTTTTTATGGGCTATGTTTATGAATGTTATCGCTCAATACTGTTATCGCGCCATAAAGGTCAGATGTTCCTTGGCCATGTTGGTTATCTGTCTCACCCTTGGCTTAAGTGGTTGCACTAAAACGCCCGAGTGGACGTTATTCTATTACCCAGAACTGAGCGTGCTGCCAGATGCACCATTACAACCTGATACCATTAATGGCTATTACGACACGCTAGAACAGTGTCAGCGTAAAGCCCATGGCCTACAACGTTTGACTCGCTCCGGCATTAGTGGCTTTAATTCCGACGTTAATCCAAGTGGCACCGGCGTTTACCAATGTGGCCAGCAGTGCGAGTTAAACGACCAGTCAGTGCTGGTATGTAAGCAACTTACTCAATAGGGCGCCATAGGGAAATCACCGATGAAGTTCAAACAGGATTTTTTCACCCAATTGCCTGAGTTTTATTCCCAAGTTTATCCGCAGGGGATAAGCAATCCCCATTGGCTTGCTTGGAGTCACGATGCTGCGGCGTTAATTGGCTTACATGAGCCGACAGATGAGCTATTACTGGGCTTATCGGGTAACGCTGCCGTTGAGGGCGCAACTTATTATGCGCAGGTATACAGTGGGCATCAGTTTGGTGGTTACACTCCTCGATTAGGTGATGGCCGCTCAATTATCCTCGGTGAAGCGATTGGCCCTAATGGTGCGTGGGATGTGGCGCTTAAAGGCGGCGGTCCGACGCCTTATTCTCGCCATGGTGATGGTCGGGCTGTCATGCGCTCAGCGGTGCGTGAATTTTTGGTCTCCGAAGCGCTGTATCATTTAGGTGTGCCTACAACCCGTGCCTTGGCGGTGATTGGCTCTGATATGCCCGTTTGGCGCGAGAGCCAAGAAACCGCTGCCATTACCGTACGTTTGGCCCGTAGTCATATCCGTTTCGGTCATTTCGAATTTTTCAGCCATAGCGAGCGTGGCCAAGCTGATAAGCTGACGCAGTTACTCAATTTTACCATTCGCCAACACTATCCCCATTTAAGCTGCGATCCTGCGGGTTATAAAGCCTGGTTTTTACAAGTGGTGCAAGATACCGCCAAGATGATCGCCCATTGGCAGGCAATCGGTTTTGCCCATGGGGTAATGAACACCGATAATATGTCGATTCTTGGGGATAGCTTCGATTTTGGCCCCTTTGCCTTTCTTGATACCTTCCAAGAAGACTTTATTTGTAATCATTCAGACCCCGATGGACGTTACGCCTTTGGCCAGCAACCTGGTATTGGTCTGTGGAATTTGCAACGTTTAGCGCAGGCGTTGACACCTGTGATTGCCTCCGATGATTTAATCGCTGCCCTGAATCAATATCAGCACGCCTTAGTGCAGCATTATTTGGCGCTGATGCGCGCTAAGTTGGGATTAGTGCAGCAAGCTGATTCAAGTGCAGAGCAGGATCAGCAGGACTTAGAACTCATTGGCCGCTTTACCGTGTTGATGGAGAAAAATCAGCTGGATTACAGCCATACTTGGCGTCGCTTTGGTCAGCTTGATCCCAGTAGTTTACACTCGAGCCTGCGGGATGATTTTATCGATCTCAACGAGTTTGATGCTTGGTATCAGGTGTATCAGGCGCGGCTTGGAAAGGTTGCCGATGTCGAGGCATGGCAACAGCAGTGTAATAGAGTCAATCCCAAGTATATCTTGCGTAACTATTTGGCCCAAGAGGCAATTATCGCGGTCGAGGAGGGCAATTTGGCGCCGCTACAGCGTTTACATCAAGTATTGCGCCAGCCTTTTACCGAGCAAATTGAGCATGAAAATCTGGCCAAGCGTCCACCTGATTGGGGGCAAGGGCTGATCATGTCGTGCAGTAGTTGATGGAAGTCACAATGAAATTAAACGCCATTCAGTTAGATAGTGCCGCCTTAAGCTTAAGTGTGAGCGGTGATATCGACTTTGATCATTTCGAAGTCTTTGCCGAGCCGTTAGCACGCGCATTAGATTGCCGTGTGCGCGAGCGTCAATGGGGAGCCGATCGTCATCAATGGTTATTGGAGTTTGAAGGTACACCGCTTTGGCTTAACTATGAGTTTTACGGCAATATCTGTTGGCTGAGTGTGGAGCGTGAGGCCGATGTTGAGGTGCTAGAATACTTAGCCACACTGCTAACATCCCACCTATGAGTGTTCTGAAAGCACTATTTTATGTTTATGAGAGAGCCCAATGAGCCAAGAGAAGTTAGACCTACGAAAGAGTGCCGCGGATGATACTCATTCGGGCGTAGCCTTTGACTTTCAAGCCTTAACGCCGGATTTGATTTTAGATGCGATCGAAAGTCTTGGGGTTTATCCAGAAACTGGCTTATTAGCACTCAACAGCTACGAAAACCGCGTGTATCAATTTCGTAGCGATGAAGGGCAACGCTATGTGGTGAAGTTTTATCGCCCCGATCGTTGGAGCGATGCGCAAATTCAGGAAGAACATGATTTTGCGCTCGCCCTCGCCGAGCAGGAAATTCCCATGGCAGTGCCAGCCTCAGTGCAAGGGCAAACCTTGCAGCATTTCCAAGGTTTTCGGTTTGCACTGTTTCCTTCCATCGGTGGTCGAGCCTTTGAAGTGGATAATT
Organism: Shewanella cutis; assembly: GCF_022410515.1. Lineage (GTDB taxonomy): Bacteria > Pseudomonadota > Gammaproteobacteria > Enterobacterales > Shewanellaceae > Shewanella > Shewanella cutis. The sequence goes on from NZ_JACSDI010000004.1 coordinate 104,097, forward strand.
TAGAGCAGCTGGAATTTGTTGGCCGTTTTATCGGTCGTATACATCAGTATGGCGCGCAGTCAGTTTTTAATGCCCGTGAGCCACTCAATCCGCAAATCTTAGGTGATGAGCCATTGGCGTGGTTGAAGCAATCAGGATTAGTGCCAACTTCACTGCGAGTGGCTTTTTTCACTGTGGTTGAACAAGTATTGGCGAAGGTTAATACCCTTTGGGCGCAGCAACGCTTCAAGCCGATTCGCTTGCATGGCGATTTACATCCCGGGAATATTTTGTGGACACCCGATGGCCCAGGCTTTGTGGATTTAGATGATGCGCGTATGGGGCCGGCCATTCAAGATTTATGGATGATGCTGACAGGGGATCGGGCGCAGCAGCAACTGCAACTGGAAATCTTACTCGAAGCCTATGAGGAGTTTTGTGAATTCGATACGCGGCAATTGGCGCTGATTGAACCTCTGCGGGCGTTACGTATGGTGCACTATAACGCTTGGATTGGTAGACGTTGGCAAGATCCGGCTTTCCCTATGCATTTCCCATGGTTTGGGGATGAAAAGTATTGGGAGCAGCAGATTTTGGCATTTAAGGAGCAACTGGCGGCGCTTGATGAACCACCGCTCAGCTTGATCCCTTATTAGATGTGTAACTGGCGCGGATTAAGTGGTTCAATTGTTTGGCAGATTGAACTCTTCGCTTGAGTTACACTCAAAAACAGAAATATATTAGGCTCCAGCTATTTTAGATAATTGATTTAAGGAAAATTCATGAAAAAAGCATTACTTATGGCGGCAGCGCTGTTATTGGCTCCATTAACGGTTTCAGCAGCAGAGTACAAAGAAGGCGTACATTACACCGTGATTAACGATGGTCCTGCGACCGCTAAGCCAGAAATCACCGAGTTTTTCTCTTTCTATTGTCCACATTGCTATACCTTTTCTAAAACCGTAGTGCCTAAAATTTTGGCTGAGAAGCCTGCGGGTGTGGAATTTAACCAAGCTCACGTTGATTTTATTGGTAAAGAAATGGGCGTAGAAATGTCACGCGCTTTTGCGGTTGCTCACCAACTCAATGTGGATGAAAAAATCGATGCCGCTTTATTTACTGCCATCCATGATAAGAAACAACACTTCACCAGCCGTGATGATGTTCGAGCTTTGTTTGTCGCAAATGGTGTTGATGGTAAAACCTTTGATGCCGCTGCAGATTCATTTATGGTCAAAGCCCAAATGTCGAAAATGAAGCGCGATACCGAGAACGCTAAACTGACAGGCGTACCCGCTCTGGTTGTTAATGGCAAATACCGTGTCGAAACGGGTGCGATTAAGTCCTATGACGAGCTATTAGACATTGCTTACTACTTAGCAAGAAAGTAATTATCACCGGATTGCAGTGATTTAGTCATCTATTTGCAATCTAACTGATTGATAATATTTAGTAATAAAAAAGGAGCCTAGTGCTCCTTTTTTATTGGTCAGTGACTGGTCAAAAATACGCTGAACCAGTATTGCGAAGTATGCTTATTAGAATTTTGGCAAAAAAAACCGTACTTCCGATAATGGAGAGTACGGACTTGAGCCATAGGGCTCATTTTTACCCTGAGTAACGTGGTTGATTCTAGTTGTGCGTCAAAATAATGTCAATGGTCAAAATATTGACGATTGATGGTTTTTTAATTGAAGTAATTTTTATTTAAATAAATCATATGATTACATTTTTATCTTGTAAATTTTGAAAATAATGTCTTTAAGATGAAACTCAATTGGTCATCTTTCTGTCAAATACTGTGATCTATAACAAAAAAATGCCTGTAGGGGGTTATATGAGAGTTTTCCCTGTCTACGCACCTAAGCTTATCGTTAAGCATGCGCGTATTTTTCTCACTGGCGTGATATGGGTAAAAGACTTAGGCCGATTAGAATTTGAAAAAGGGCGATTTTTATTGCCGAGAAAAAGCCTGCCAAAAGTAAAGCAGGCTATCTTAGAGCTGAACGAATTGATTGAAGCGCAGAATCATCAAACTAAAACAGCTTAGATTTCACTATTGAGCAAGCCAACAAGTCCGGTAACTTTCTCGTTCCAAGAACTGAGTTCCTGTTGCAATTGTTGGTTTTGCTCGATTAATTGATTGTTTTGCTCACTCAAGGTCGACGTCTTTTGCTTCTCTTCATCTAGCTCCATTTTTAGAAGCTCGATAGTTTCGAGTGTAGCCTGGATCTTGGTTTCCAGTTTGGACAGTAATTCAAGGCTCATCTGGAGAGTCCTATAGTTTCTGGATGGGACTGTGATTCTAGCAGTGCCACTAGCATAAGGAATAGCAGTCTTTGTCGTTTGGCTAAAAAACGTCCGATAACCGAGTGCTAATTTAAGTTTTTTTGCATTTGTTATTAACTCGTTAGTATTCTTGGTTTTATTTATTGTCGGAATGGCCCATGTTGTCGAATTTGCTCGCCATACTTCCTCTGGTTTTAACCTTGGTATTAGCCCTTTGGTTGCGACGTACTTTAGTCGCGTTAGGCGTCGGAATACTCTCTGGCGCCTTGATTATTGCCCATTTCGATATCCTGCAAAGCGTGAGTTATCTCCTCGAGATAGGTGTTAAACAGTTTTATAGCCAAGATGCGTGGCAATGGTGGCATTTAAATGTACTGATGGCCATGTTACTGCTTGGGAGCATGACGCAACTACTTGCCAGAAGTGGCGCAGTCGGGCAGTTCGGTGATTGGTTATATCGGCGTATTCGCTCGGGGCGACAGGCACGTATCGGGGTGGTGTTACTGGGCTGGTTGATCTTTATTGATGGTATTTTTAGTTGCCTTGCCGTGGGCCATGTGTGCCAGCCTTTGAGCCAACGTTACGGTATTCGTCAGGAGCAACTGGCTTATTTGGTTGACTCTAATGCCTCACCACTTTGTTCCTTGTTACCTTTTTCTAGTTGGGGGCCCTATGTGATGGCGCTGCTGGCGGGATTAAGTTTCTTACCAGTTTCTGCGGTTGAGGCCTTTATCGAGGTGGCTTTATCCAATTTTTATGCGATTACGACCTTAGGGTTATCGCTGATTGTGGCTTGGTTTGGGGTGGGATTTCGCCCAATCGAGGGGGCAGTGTTAATGGCGGCTGAGCCGAGTAAGGTGACTCAGATGGAAATTGCGCCGTCTAGCTCCCAAGGTAATCCTTGGTTGCTGGCGATTCCTATGCTGACCTTGCTGGGCGCGTCTGTTGGGTTAACCCTGTGGTCGGGGGCGCAGCAGGTGCCTTCATGGGATATTTCGGCCTGGTTAGCCAGCGCCGATATTGGTGCTGCGATGCGTGATGCGTGTTTGTTATCGACCTCGGTGACCCTTGGCTTGTTAATGATGTCAGGCCGAAGCATAGGTAAGTTATTGGGTGACCTAGCCCATGGGATCCGTATGATCGCGTTTGCGATTGCAATATTGCTCTGTACTTGGATGATTGGCGCGGTGATCCAAGATCTCGGCGTGGCGAGTTTATTGGCCGATTGGGCAAAATGGTATTTATCCCCCAGTTTGCTGGTGGCGGGTATGTTTTTACTCTGCGCCATCATGGCCTTTGCCACAGGTTCGAGCTGGGGGACGTTTGCCATTATGATCCCAATTGGCGGTGAAATTGCCCATAATATGGATGCCAGCATGTTGTTACCCGTATTGAGCGCGGTGATGGCGGGCTCGGTGTTTGGCGACCATTGTTCGCCGATTTCCGATACCAGCGTGCTGAGCGCGACCAGCTCCGGATGTTTGCCCCATGATCATGTAGTGACTCAGTTACCCTTCGCACTTATTGCTGCCTTTGCGGCATTGGTGGGATTTCAGCTAGTCAATTTATCCGTGGCAACAGTGTTTGTATGGTGTGGCGTGATATTTACGGCGCTAGGTTTGCTCATGCTAATGACGCGCTTTTATCCGCCCTGGGTGGGCGCTCGTTCGCAGACAAACTGAGCCTTTCGGGGTAAAATAGTCACAGAATTAACTATCTGATTTAAGAGATTATCCCTATGAGCATTACCCGTTTAGATGTTGGTACACGCATGAGCAGCATAGTGATCCACCAAGGTACTGTGTACTTATGTGGTCAGGTCGCAAAGGATAAGTATCAAAACATCACCGAACAAACGACCACTATGTTAGAAGAGGTGGATGCTTTGTTAGCGCAGGCGGGTAGTTCCCGCGAGCACTTGTTGTCAGCCACTATCTATCTAAAGGATATGAATGACTACGATGCCATGAATGCCGTTTGGGACGCTTGGGTACCACAAGGTCATGCACCAGCCCGTGCCTGTGTACAGGCGGCGATTGCCGAGCCTGAATATCTGGTTGAAGTCTCTGTGATTGCGGCTGTAGCCAAGGCGTAAACCGCGATCGACAGCTAAGTTGGTCGTAAAGCCAAGTTAATACTTGGCTTTATTCGTCATCAGGTAATTGCTGCCAGAGATTCTGGTGTCATATCCGTCGCAACAACGCGATTTTCAATTAGAACAAGATCTTCAGTTAGAAATACCGAGCCAGATTTGCCGGAATATTTGGGCTGTGCGAGGCATAATGTGCCTGCAAGCCTTGGGAGATGGCTTCAATATCCAGTGTTGGTAAATCTTGCGCTATGATGGCCGCAGCCCAAGATGCGTGGAGCTTGAGTTGAGTATAATGTTCAGTTTCAACAAACCGTGCCAACGAATAACGGCTGCCACCCAATCCGTGTCCCCAACCTTCGCTAACGTCAAAGGGGGAATCGAGTCGCTTGCTATCAAACTCCACCAAGTAGGGAGATTGGCCGTGGTGACCACCAGTCCAATCGCCTAATTCCAATAGCAGAATCATCCTTGCCATTTATTTTTGCTCCTTTGTTATTGGCTCGCAATCATAACACGGCCAAAACTAGCAGCGGGATCCGTCGGCGTGATGGCGATAATGCTATCTAGCCGCAGTGTTTGCTGTCCCGCTTGATGTTCAACGATTAGCCATTCAGTCTTATCTGCATGGGTCTGAGTCGTAATTGCCCGTGCTTGGCACTGGCTGCCGTCTTGCAACTCAATCTTGAGCCAATAGCCGCGAAGGCAAGCCAGTTCAAGGTAGTCGTAGTGGGCACAGGGGATTATTTTATACTCAGACATCATCTTTGTTCTCAGTTGAATGATTTAGATGCAATTCAAGGTCTCATATTCAGCGATAGGAGAATTGAATATGAAGTGCATCGTACTCTTTGGTCTTTTGTGGTTGCAGTTTTGGCAACCCGTATTGGCTCAGACATTGGCCCCTTTTCAAGCGCAGAGTGCAGCGACCCGTCCATATATTATCGAACTTTACACCTCACAGGGATGTAGCAGTTGCCCGCCCGCCGATGCGTGGCTGTCAGAGCATTTTAATCAGACCGACCTATGGCAGGAATATTTTCCGCTGGCCTTTCATGTCACCTATTGGGATTACCTAGGATGGAAGGATATTTTTGGGCAAAGGACGTTCAGTGAGCGTCAATATCAGCATTTAAACCAGAAGCATATACGGCAAGTTTATACACCGCAGTTTGTGATTAATGCACAGGAATGGCGGGGTTGGTTCTCCCGTGACTTCACTGGCATATTTACTGCGCCCCAGCCAGCAGTGGGGTTGCTTAAGGTGCGCATCGCTAATCGGCAACTCGAAGCGAGTTTTGCGCCGCAACAACCTTGGGCTCAGGATAAAGACTTGAGTCAAGCACGGTTACACTTAGCACTCGTTGGCTCAGGGTTAACGACTGAGACAAAACGCGGTGAGAATCGCCATAAAAAATTAACCCATGATTTTGTCGTGCTTAGCTTGCAAACAATCTCCGGCAGCGCCCGAGTTACAGAGCTAGCGGCTTCAGATTCAACTTTGTATTTTGATCAATCCCTCAATACGATTCCAACGGTTGCACTAGAAGCGCCCCGTTTGGCTTGGGTGGTGTGGTTAACGCTTAATGGTGAACCAATACAGGCTGTTGGTGGCTGGCTTGAGCAGACTTGAGCCAAATTCGGGATAACCTATAAGGTCAATAAGCGTGGTGGAATCAGGGGATTGACTATTACAGGAGGGAGATAAGACATTTTTTATTGGGTTATTTTATCGGCTAAGACTTTTAGATGAATGTCACCTATTGACTTTATTCTTGCTGCTACCTAGTCTGCTTGTTCAGTAATCAAGGTGGTATGCGATGGAAATAAAATACGATTTAAAACCTGCGTCCGAACGCCGTACTGAGCAATTCAAGCCCGAGGGAAATGTGGGCTTCGGTAGCCTCAGAACCGATCATATGTTTTTAATGGATTATCGCGATGGTGAGTGGCGCGATCCTCGTATTGTGCCCTATGGCCCGTTTGAAATGGCGCCGGGTGCGATGGCGTTGCACTATGGCCAATCAATCTTCGAAGGCGCTAAAGCCTTTATGCATGAAGATGGCGAAATTTATACGTTCCGTATTAATAAAAACGCTGAGCGTATGAATCGTTCTGCGGATATTGTCTGTATTCCTAATATCGATGAGCAGATGCAAATCGATGCGATCAACGCCTTGATCGATGTGGATCGTCTCTGGTTCCCGATGCAAGAAGGTGCCTGTTTATACATTCGCCCCTTTATTTTTGCGACCGAAGACCGTCTGTCTGTAAGCCCAAGTTCTCGTTACACTTTCTGCGTAGTGTTAAGCCCTAGTGGTGCTTACTATGCTGCCGGAGTGAACAAAGGTATCCGTTTGTTGATCAGTAAAACCTATCACCGCGCTGTATCGGGTGGTACCGGTGCATCGAAGGCGGCGGGTAACTATGCCGCCTCATTACGTGCCGGTAAAGCAGCCGCGCAGTTTGGCGCCTCACAGGTGTTGTATTTAGATGCCAACAATCAGCAGATTGAAGAAGCAGGCGCCATGAACCACTTCCACATTCTCAAAGATGGCACAGTGATTATCCCGACATTCACCGACACCATCTTAAAATCGATTACCTCACAATCCATTATGGAACTCAGTGAGCTACTCGGCTGCGAAGTGCGTCAAGAGACAGTCATGCTGGATAAGTTTATTGCTGATATCGAATCCGGCGAGATTATCGAGGCGGGTGGCTTTGGAACTGCCGCCGTAGTGTCAGCTGTTGGTTCTTATATTTTTGAAGATGGCCGAGTGGTGACTGTTGGCAACGGCGAGGTGGGTGAGCATATTCAACGCATCTACAAACTGTATACCGATATCCAAAAAGGTCATGTTCAAGGCCCTAAGGGATGGGTAAAACGCGTCGAGCGTGTTGCGCCTTAATTGCGGCTAAATTGAAAGAATCAGGCTCCATTATGGAGCCTTATTTTTTTACATCTTGCCGATCTTTGGTGCGTTGTTGTAATAGCGTTTGGCAATCTTTGGCGCTCAGCGGTTTACTCAGCAGGAAGCCCTGCACCTGATCGCAGCCTTGCAGCGCTAAGAAGTTCAGCTGTTCTTGGGTTTCAACCCCTTCTGCTACCACATTCAACTCCAGACTGTGGGCGAGTGCGATAATCGCACTGGTAATGGCCGCATCATCGGGGTCGTTGGTAATGTCCCGCACAAACTCGCGGTCAATTTTTAAGGTATCGATAGGGAAACGTTTAAGGTAACTCAAGCTCGAGTAGCCAGTGCCAAAATCGTCCACTGCTATAGTTAAACCTAGTGCCTTGAGTTTAGATAGAATATTCACCGACTCCTGCGGGTTGCCCATGATCATCGATTCGGTTAATTCTAGTTCAAGCGCCTTGGCGGGCAGCCCCGATACCGCAAGGGCCACTTCAATGGTCGAGATAATATCGGCTTTTAACTGCCGAGCGGACAGGTTGATGGCCATGCTGATATCGCTAAACCCTAACTCATTCCATTCAGCCAGTTGTTGGCAAGATTGGTTAATCACCCAATGGCCGATTTGATTGATCATGCCTGTTTCTTCCGCAAGAGGAATAAACTCAGCAGGTGAGATCGGGCCTAATTCTGAATGCTGCCAGCGCAATAGCGCCTCAAGCCCAGTCAAAGAACCGTTGCGAAGGCAAAACTTAGGTTGGTATACAAGGCTTAACTCATTGCGTGAGATGGCTTGTTTTAGCCCGGTTTCGAGTTGTATATGGCGAGTGGCCATCTCATTGAGTTTGTTTGTATAAAACTGGAAGTTATTCCGGCCGAGCGCTTTGGCGTGGTACATGGCGGTATCAGCAAATTTAATCAACGAATCGACATCCTTCGCATCATTTGGATACAGGCTAATACCTATCGAAGTGGATATGTTGAGCGATTTATCGTCTAATAAAAAGGGCGCTTGGAACGCTTTAAGCACTTTCTCCGAGATCAAGGTGGCGGCTTTGGTTTTTGCCACACCTTCTAAAATAATGGTAAATTCATCCCCTCCTAAGCGGGCAACCGTATCCCCTTCGCGGACGGCACTTTGCAGCCTGTGGGCAACCGCTTTAAGCAGCAGATCGCCAATATGATGTCCCATGGAGTCATTGATATGTTTAAAACGATCGAGATCTAAAAACAGCAGGGCGACAATATTATTCGACCTATGTGCTTGAGATATCGCGTGATTAAGCCTGTCTTGAAATAGGGTGCGATTAGGTAGTCCTGTGAGCGTATCGAAGCTGGCAAGAAAGCGTAAATCTTCCTCGGCCTTTTTACGTTCTGTAATATCGGTAAATACCGCGACAAAGTGGCTGGTTTCACCTTTTACGTCGATAACTTGGTTAATCTCGAGCCAAACGAGAATCGCCCGGCGGGCCTTATTGCGGATCCAAATTTCCCCCGCCCAATGTTTATGGCGCAGTAACTGTTGCTCGATGCTATTAAACAGATCCCGTTGTTGTCTGCTATAGGCTAGATGAATTAAGAATTTATCGCTGATTTGCCGCTCTGAATAACCTGTGATAGCGCTAAAGGCCGGATTGACTGAGCGAATTCGATAGTCTAAGCCTGCAACGACTACGGCTTCATTCATGCTGTTGAGTACTTGGGATGAGAGCACCAGTTCATTTTCGATCAACTTGCGCGAGGTGATATTACGGGTTGTCCCCGTCATTCGGATAGGGCGTTGCTGTGCATTGGTTTCGACCACTTTGCCCCGCTCAAGGATCCAAACCCATTTGCCCGGTGAATGCTCAATGCGGTATTCGACTTCAAAGAATGGAGAGTGGCCTTGTAAGTGTTCGGTCAGCTCATACTTAAATCTTTCCCTATCCTCGGGGTGAGCATTGTCGTGCAGCAGATGGTGGCCGTTCCATTGCGGAACGGCAATATCGGTATTGGTTCGATACACTTGTTGCTCTTGGATATTCCAGTCCCACAACCCGTCGCCAGAAGCCCAAAGGGCTAGTTTAAGCCGCTCCTCCGAAGCGCGAATGCTGGTTTCAAACTCTTGTTGTTGCGAGCGTTTTAGCTTACGCCACCTAAAAGCCCACCCCATTAAACCCAGAGTTAATAGGATATAAAGCGCATACGCAAATGGGGTGCGATAAAAAGGCGCGTTGACGGTTAAATTGACCAAAAGCGCATAGTTACCTTTGCTGTTGTACTCTAGAGAGTGACGCACGTGCAGTAGGTAGTTGCCAGGATCGATATTGGTAAAGGTGATTTCATTACCAGTGGGTAAATCGTGCCATTGATTATCAAATCCTTCGAGGAAATAACTAAAGCGATTTTTTCCTGGGTAGCTGAAATCCAGTGAGGTCACTTCAAAACTGATTAATTGATCTGCATAGTTCATCACGATTTGCGGAGGATGGCTAAGATCTAAGATAGTCTGTTTTTGACCGGCAATTTTATATGCAGTGAGTGCGACTCTGGCTTCACTTCTTTGATTAGGCAAGGTTTTGGGGTTAAAGCGATTGATGCCATTAATCCCGCCAAACCATAGATCGCCATCACTGTCTTTCAGTTTAACGCCACCGTTAAATTCCAGCGCCTGCAGGCCTTCCTGTTCGTTGAAATTGATGATTTTGCCATTATGAGGATTCAACTTGCCGATTCCTGCATTGCTGCTGAACCATATGTGGTTGTCATCATCCTCCAACAGGGCGTAAATTGTATCGCTGGGCAAGCCTTGCTCGCGGGTATAGTCGCTAAAAATAGGGGATAAGGCTTGAGCTGATAGCCTGCTAATGCCCCCATGGGTAGCAAACCAGGTATCACCATTACTTGCGATGAAAATGTCTCTAATGCGATTGTTGATAATGCTATTTTTATCATGGGGATCATGATAAAAAACTTCGCCATGTTCCGTTTTCATATCCCATTTCACTAGGCCATTAAGCGAGCCAATCCATAGGATATTTTTATCCGATTTAAGCGTCAGCAACAGGTTTTGAATTGGATGGAAATTTTCAATTCCAGTGAGTGGCACAGGGGTGAACTCATCATTTACGCTGGATTTTCGGTATAGCGCATGGGATGTCGCCACCCACAGCCTATCTTGATTATCTAACTCTAGACTACGGATATAGTTAGCTTCTGCTGAAGTATCTTGGCTATCTGCAACATTAAGCAGGTTAAACTCACCATTGGGAGTGAGGCGCCCTAATCCATAATTACTGGCAAACCAGAGAATGCCTTGCTTATCTTGGATAATCGAGCGCAGGATTAAATTTAACTGCTGAGTCTCTTGCCCTAACGCTTTGGCAAAAAAGGCGGTGTAGTGCTCATATGTGGTGCTATTGGCGGCTAAGCGTTTAAGGCCTGCGCCTTCAGTTCCTATCCATAGCGCCTGATCTTGGCTGCGGTAAATGGTGCGAACATTGTTGCTCTGCAGCGGTAATTCGGTGGTATATTCAAACAAATGCTGAAAATATTGCCGGCGGGTATTGATCTTATTTAAACCTGAATAGCTTGTGCCAAGCCACAGGTTACCGAAGGTATCTTCAAGCAGGCACAGGATATTATTTTCACTAATACTGTTTGTGCGCTTCATATCGTACTTATGGTATGAAGCGATAAAATGATCAGCATCTGGCTCTAGTTGGATTAATCCTGCCCCAGGGCCCACACCCCAGAATTGTCCTTGGGGTGTACGGATAAAATCTTTGATATACGGAATATTCTTTTCTGCTTGCCAAAGCATTTTTCCCTGCTGAGTCGCCAGATCATAATGCCAGAGTTGATTATCTAGAGCTAAAGTAATGGCGCGGGTTGAGTTTGCTTTGATTTGATATGCTGTCTTGTCCTGAGGGACGTTGAGTCGAGTAATTGTATTGGCGCTGACTGCAAAAGTCCCACTTGCCTTAGTGCCCGTAAGTAAATAGGTGTTATCAACGTTGGCAAGGCTGGTAATGTAAGGTTCTATGCTAGTCCCTAATGAAACCTGTGTAAGTCGCTTGGTTTTGGTCGAGACTGAAAATAATCCTCCCTGAGTACCAATCCAAAGGGTATTACCCACAATATTGAGTTTAGTGACTCTTGGGTCTGTCAGACCTTGTTCAGCTCCAAAGCGCTCAAAGGTACCCGTTTTTAAATCTAATCGATTAATCCCTTGGCTAAAGGTTCCGACCCAAAGATAGCCATCAGCATCTTGAATAATATCTGATACATAGCTTTCTGAAATGCTTTTAGGATCATTAGGTGAGTGGATAAAAAGATTGAAGTTATAGCCGTTATAGCTATGGAGACCATCCTGAGTGCCAATCCACAGCATGCCAGCATTGTCCATAAAAAGGCTAGTAATCGTATTCTGGTTTAACCCTTCTTCACTACGGATGTGTTCAAATTTCAGCTGTGTGTTAGCTGCATTTAAAGGTAATGCCAAGCCTTTGGGGGGCACCGCAAAAAAACTGATAATGCAGAGCACGCTAAAGATTAGTCTAAGGATTGGTTGACTCAAAGCTACCCCTATAAATCCCAACATTGGGAGGTATTGCTAACTTTACTTTGGGGATATCGCGTTAAGAATAAGGTAGACGCGAACTCAGTTTCAGAATAATGATTAATTTATTCACAGGTTTATGCAGCCCAAAGGATTTTATAATTAGCAGCTGTAACCAAAGCAAGTTTAGCATTTTTTACTGAATGCCAACATATCGGGATTAACTGAGCAGAGAAATAAAAAAGACCTTGCCGGAAGGAGGAGAAGCAAGGCCTTTGGTTGAACTCTATATTGGTTTAAGGTTTCGGCACGCGAACAAAACCTTCCATCAGTACTCGAGCGCTGCGACTCATAATGGCTTTGACTACTGTCCATTCGCCATTTTCCTGTATTGCCTGTGCTCCAACGCGCAGCGTGCCAGAGGGATGACCAAACCGTACTGCTTCTTTCTCTCCACCACCTGCGGCGAGGTTAACTAATGTTCCGGGAATCGCTGCGGCAGTGCCAATGGCAACTGCAGCGGTGCCCATCATTGCATGGTGCAGTTTGCCCATGGAAAGGGCGCGAACCAGAAGATCGATTTCCTCTGCCGCTACGGTTTTACCGCTGGATGACACATAGCTCTTCGGTTTAGCAACAAAGGCGATTTTTGGGGTATGTTGGCGGGCGGCGGCCTCATCAACATGCTTTATCAGTCCCATATGTAGAGCGCCGTAAGCACGGATGGTCTCAAATTTGGCAAGAGCAGCGTTATCGCTGTTGATATCGTCCTGCAGCTCTGTGCCTGTATAACCCAAGTCTTCGGCATTGATAAAAATGGTCGGGATACCCGCGTTAATCATGGTGGCATTGAAGCCGCCAATGCCGGGCACTTCCAGTACATCCACTAAATTACCCGTGGGGAACATGCTTCCCCCTTCACCATCATCATCGGCGGGGTTGATAAATTCGATTTGGACTTCGGCGGCGGGGAAGGTCACGCCATCGAGCTCAAAATTGCCAGTCTCTTGCACCATGCCATCAGTAATCGGCACATGGGCAATAATGGTTTTTGCAATATTGGCTTGCCAAATACGCACGGTGCAGATACCGTTTTGCGGGATGCGCGCAGCATCAATCAGCCCATTGCTGATGGCAAAGGCGCCGACGGCGGCGGTTAAGTTGCCACAGTTACCGCTCCAATCCACAAAGGGTTTGTCGATAGACACTTGGCCAAACAGATAGTCGACATCGTGGTCGGCTTGGCTGCTTTTAGACAGAATAACCGTCTTGCTGGTGCTGGAAGTTGCGCCGCCCATACCATCAATTTGTTTACCATAGGGGTCGGGGCTGCCAATGACGCGCAGCAGTAGTGCATCACGGGCTGGGCCGGATACTTGGGCTGCTTCGGGTAAATCATGCAGACGGAAAAATACCCCTTTGCTAGTGCCACCACGCATATAGGTTGCAGCCACTTTAATCTGGGGCGGGAAAAGTTTATTACTCATGCTATTAACTCCAAGGGGAATAGCGAAAAGGTACGTGTCGATATAGGCGGCAAGTTTGTCGGCATTGCCGCCTTTTAGCGCGAATCTTACTTCAGATTCGACTCTAAAAAATCCTGCGCAAACCGTTGCAGTACGCCGCCAGCTTCATAGATTGATACTTCTTCGGCGGTATCTAAACGGCAAGTTACTGGCACTTCGACACGCTCACCGTTTTTACGGGTGATGATAACGGTCAAATCTGCTCTTGGCGAGATATCACCATAAACATCAAACACTTCAGTACCATCGATGCCATAGGTGGCGCGATTCTCGCCCGCTTTGAACTCCAGTGGCAACACGCCCATACCGACTAAGTTAGTGCGGTGAATACGCTCGAAACCTTCGGCGACAATCGCCTCAACCCCCGCTAAACGCACACCTTTTGCCGCCCAGTCACGGGATGAGCCTTGGCCATAGTCGGCGCCGGCGATAATGATCAGCGGCTGCTTGCGATCCATATAGGTTTCAATGGCTTCCCACATGCGGGTGACTATGCCTTCTGGCTCGATACGTGCCAGTGAGCCTTGCTTAACTTTGCCATCGACTATCGCCATCTCGTTTTTGAGTTTAGGGTTGGCAAAGGTCGCGCGCTGGGCGGTTAAATGGTCGCCCCTGTGGGTCGCGTAGGAGTTAAAGTCTTCCTCTGGCAGGCCCATTTTGTGCAGGTATTCGCCCGCCGCGCTGTCCATCATAATCGCGTTTGAGGGCGATAAATGGTCGGTGGTGATGTTGTCGCCTAATACCGCGAGTGGGCGCATGCCCTTGAGGGTGCGCTCGCCCGCTAATGCGCCTTCCCAGTAAGGTGGGCGGCGGATATAGGTTGATTGTGGACGCCAGTCGTACAGCGGGCTGACCTTATCGCCGTAGTCGACGCTCAAATCAAACATGGGCTCGTAGACTTTGCGGAACTGCTCAGGCTTAACGCTTGTGGCAATCACGGCATCGATTTCAGCATCCGTTGGCCAAATATCGATTAAGCGCACTGGCTTGCCGTCTTTATCGAGGCCTAACACATCCTTCTCGATATCGAAACGAATGGTACCCGCAATCGCATAGGCCACCACTAACGGTGGCGATGCGAGGAAAGCTTGTTTGGCGTAAGGGTGAATACGGCCGTCGAAGTTACGGTTACCGGATAATACGGCGGTGGCGTAAAGATCGCGCTCGATCACTTCCTGCTGGATAACCGGATCGAGGGCGCCGCTCATACCGTTACAGGTGGTGCAGGCAAAACCGACGATACCAAAGCCTAGAGACTCAAGCTCTGGCAGTAAATTGGCTTCTTCTAAATACAGTTGCACCGCTTTAGAGCCAGGGGCGAGTGAGGTTTTCACCCAAGGTTTACGACTTAAACCCTTGGCATTGGCGTTACGTGCCAGCAGGCCTGCTGCAATCACGTTACGTGGGTTACTGGTGTTGGTGCAGCTTGTAATAGCCGCGATAATCACTGCACCATCTGGCATTAACCCTGGCTCGTTTTCAACCACGCCACTGATGCCGCGCGCGGCCAGCTCTGAAGTTGGAACGCGAGCATGGGGGTTAGATGGGCCTGCAATGGTACGCACAACCGATGACAGGTCAAAATGCAGGGTACGTGGGTACTCGGCCTGCTTGAGATCATCGCTCCATAAACCTGCGGTCTTGGCATAGGTTTCAACCAATTTAACTTGCTCATCGCTACGGCCCGTGAGGGTTAGGTAGTCTAGCGTTTGTTGGTCGATATAGAACATGGCGGCGGTGGCGCCAAATTCTGGCGTCATGTTAGAGATAGTCGCGCGATCCCCAAGGGTTAAGGCCTCAGCACCTTCACCGAAGAACTCAAGGTAAGAAGAAACCACTTTTTCCTTACGTAGGAATTCGGTCAGAGCCAGCACGATATCGGTTGCAGTGATACCCGGCTGAGGTTTGCCTGTTAGCTCAACGCCGATAATGTCGGGCAGACGCATATAGGAGGCGCGGCCTAACATCACGCTTTCGGCTTCAAGCCCACCCACACCGATGGCGATAACGCCCAGCGCGTCCACATGGGGAGTATGGCTGTCGGTGCCGACTAGAGTATCTGGGAAGGCCACACCGTTGCGAGCATGGATCACGGGTGACATACGCTCTAGGTTAATCTGGTGCATGATGCCGTTACCCTGTGGGATCACATCGATGTTTTTAAAGGCTTTTTGCGTCCAGTTGATAAAGTGGAATCTGTCTTCGTTGCGTCTGTCTTCAATGGCGCGGTTTTTCGCAAAGGCGTCCTTATCGAAGCCGCCGTATTCTACCGCCAGTGAGTGGTCAACAATTAGCTGAGTTGGCACAACGGGGTTAACCTGCGCTGGATCGCCACCCTTAGCGGCAATCGCATCACGCAGACCCGCAAGGTCAACCAGCGCGGTTTGCCCTAAAATATCGTGGCACACCACGCGGGCCGGGAACCATGGGAAATCCAGTTCCTGTTTTGATTCAATAATTTGTTTTAGTGAGTCTGTGAGTGCTTCTGGCTCGCAGCGACGCACTAAGTTTTCCGCTAACACGCGCGAGGTGTAAGGCAATTTCGCATAGGCGCCGAGGCTGATGGTTTCAACGGCTTCGCGGGTATCGAAATAGTCGAGTGCTGTGCCGGGTAAAGGCTTGCGATATTGGGTGTTCATAACAGTGCTCATAACATCATCCATTTCGGAAAATGAAGTCGGCGCGAGACGCACATTGAGTGAAGTCTCGCGCTAAGTGTGGTCAGTTTTGCTTAACGGTTGGCAATGGGTACCACTTTGCGTGGTGATACACCCACATAATCGGCACTTGGACGAATAATGCGGTTGTTTGAACGCTGCTCCATCACGTGCGCCGTCCAACCTGTTACCCGTGAGCAAACGAAGATTGGGGTAAACAATTTGGTTGGAATGCCCATGAAGTGATAGGCGCTGGCGTGGAAGAAGTCGGCGTTACAGAAGAGTTTTTTCTGTTCCCACATCAGGGCTTCACAGGCGACCGATACGCGGTAGAGGCGATCATCGCCATAATCTGCGGCCAGTTTTTCAGACCATTCTTTGATGATGGCGTTACGAGGATCTGAATCACGGTAGATAGCGTGACCAAAGCCCATGATCTTCTCTTTACGCTCGAGTTTACCCATGAGTACGTCGCGGGCATCGGCTTCGTCTTTCATATCTTGGATCAGTTCCATCGCCGCTTCGTTGGCACCGCCATGCAGCGGGCCGCGTAGTGAGCCGATAGCGCCAGTGACGCATGAATGCATGTCAGATAACGTCGATGCACACACACGGGCGGTAAAGGTTGAAGCGTTAAACTCATGCTCTGCATACAGAATTAACGAAACGTCCATTACCTTAGCGTGCAGCGCCGATGGGGCTTTGCCGTGTAGCAGGTGTAAGAAATGGGCGCCGATTTGCTCGTCAGTGGTTTCGGTGTCGATGCGTACGCCATCGTGGCTAAAGCGATACCAGTAGCAGATAATCGATGGGAAGGCCGCCAGCAAACGGTCGGCAATTTCGCTTTGCTCGCTAAAGCTGTGCTCAGCTTCAAGGTTACCCAGCATAGAGCAACCGGTACGCATCACATCCATTGGATGAGCGTCGGCTGGAATGCGCTCTAACACTTCTTTTAATGCCTGTGGCAGGCCGCGCATGCCTTTGAGTTTGGTTTTATAGGACTCGAGTTGTGCAGTGGTGGGCAGTTCACCGTAGAGGATGAGGTAAGCGACTTCTTCAAAGGTGGCGTTTTCGGCCAGATCCTTCACATCGTAACCGCGGTAAGTTAGGCCGCTGCCCGATACACCTACAGTACTTAATGCGGTCTCACCCGCGCTTTGGCCACGTAATCCTGCACCAGTTAATTTTTTTGCGTCTGACATAATCCTTCCCTTCCGTTAACGCTATGGTTATTGCAGACAAGCTCAATATCGCCGTCTACTTTTTTGGTTAAAGCTGCATAATGTTTGCTAAATACAATGTTTTAGCCTTATGTAGGGTTGCAGCGTGTCGGTGATGAATAAGCCGTTATTTGAGGTCACAGCTTATGCATCTGGGTATCAGTAACAACGCGAAGCCTAAGCTTCTACTGACGTCCATGGTCTGTACTTATCTTTTACTTATCTTGGCTAAACAGTTGGTCTAACTTGTCTTCAAAGGCGTGGTAGCCCAAGTACTTATACAGATCCGTACGGGTCTGCATAGTGTCTAAGACATTGCGTTGATGACCATCATTAATCAACGCTTGCATCACTTTCAGCGCGGCTTGGTTGGCAGCGCGGAAAGTGCCGAGTGGGTAAAGCACCATGTCGGCACCCGCTTCGGCAAGTTCTTCTTTGTTGAATAATTGGGTTTGGCCAAATTCGGTCATGTTCGCTAGGATCGGCGCCTTAACCTGGGCCTTGAAGTGACGGTATTGGTCGAGCTCAGTTAAGGCTTCGGCGAATATCATGTCGGCACCGGCGGCTATATAGGCTTTTGCACGTTCGATACCCGCTTCTAAGCCTTCAACGGCAACCGCATCGGTACGCGCCATGATCACAAAGTTAGGATCAGTGCGGGCATCAACGGCGGCCTTGATACGGTCAACCATTTCCTCGGTACTGACGACCGCTTTGTTGGGTCTGTGGCCACAACGCTTTTGCGACACTTGGTCTTCCATGTGCACCGCGGCAACACCGATTTTCTCAAATTCTTTAATGGTGCGGGCGATGTTGAAGGCGCCGCCCCAGCCTGTGTCGATATCGACCAGCAGTGGCAGTTTGGTTGCTGAAGTAATACGACCTGCATCGATCAGCACATCATTCATCGAGGTCATGCCTAAATCCGGTAAACCGTAGGAAGCGTTCGCGACGCCTGCGCCCGACAGATACAGGGCTTGGAAACCGGTTTGCTCCGCCATCAAGGCGAAATACGCATTGGTGGTGCCAACGATTTGTAAGGGTTTTGAGTTAGCAAGAGCTTGGCGAAAACGTAATCCTGCGCTTTGGGTCATGGTCTTGTCCTTATCCAATTAAAAAGTACTGAATGATCAGTATTCGATGCTTATGGGCTGCGACTTAGCTGATATTGGCTAAGGTTTCTTTCGCGGCGGCGTTAGCTTGTAATTCAATCAAGCGTAATTCGGTATTTTTACGGCCTTGCTCAATATGGCGGCGCATCAACAGGCTAGCGAGTTCACCATCGCGCTGGGCAATGGCTTCGACTATGCGTCTGTGTTCGGCAATGGCTTTTACTGGGCGGTTCTTATTGGTGCATTGATAGCGATACATCCGCAGCAGATGATAGAGCCCGCCAATTAAGGTTTCTTGCAGATGCTTATTGCCGCTGGCTTGAATGATTTGGTAGTGGAAATCGACATCACCTTCCTCTTGGAAATAGGTATCGCCATTGGCCAGCGCGGTTTCTTGCACCGCGAGTAAGTCTTGCAGTTTCGCAAGCTGTTCTGGAGTAATACGGCTGGCGGCGAGTTCGCAGGCCATGCCTTCTAGCACGCTACGTAATTGATATAAATCGTTTAACTCGCTCACTGTGAGTTGAGCGACACGGGCACCGACATGGGGCGCTCGGACTACGAGGCGTTGTCTTTCTAAGGTTTGCAGCGCCTCACGGGTCGGGCCGCGGCTGATGCCGTATTTTTCGGCGAGGGCTTGCTCGTTGATCTTACTGCCCGCAGGCAGTTCGCCTTTGATGATGCTGGTTTGTATTTGCACCAAAATTTGATCGGCTAAGGTGGTCGACGATTTTTCGCTGGCGAGGGATTTCACCTTATTCGTTGGGCTCGTCGCGGCATGAGCCACTGAGCTTTGGGTGTCATCTGTGGGGAATATGGTCTCTTGCTTCAACATACTGCGCATCACTCGTTGATTGCTGGATTGTCGACAATGAGTAAAAAATAGTCCCGTTAAATGCCATTGTCAACAATATGTTTACTTAGACGTAAGTCTATATTTCTGCTGCTTTAGGTTTTAATTGCTGTATTTGTTGATTATTTTGTGTTTTATTTGATTTTTATAATTTTATCTTCTCTATTTTTCAATTGGTAATTGTCGACAATTTTGGTGTTGAGTGATGTCAGATGGTGCGATCAAGCACAGCTTTTACCCCATTGCGACTTATTGAGTACAATGCAGAGGAATTATTGGTCGGCACTCACAGGGTGAAGGTATAGAGGGGCAAGATGGAGAAAATCCTCATTAGCAGTTGTTTGCTCGGGCAGACGGTACGTTATGACGGCGGTCATAATCTGCGGCAAGACGAGTGGATGCTGCGATGGCAACGAGAAGGTCGTATCGTGGCGTTTTGTCCTGAATGCGCGGGCGGATTACCCACACCAAGGCCTGCGGCCGAGCGTGTTGGCGATCTAGTGCTAACAGCGCAGGGTGAAGATGTAACGGCGGCTTTTAGGTTGGGAGCACAAAAGGCGCTTACTTTGGTTCAGGAGCAAGGCATTAAGGTGGCGATTTTAAAGGCGCGTAGTCCTTCCTGTGGCAATCAGCAGATTTATGATGGTAGTTTCAGTAAACGTTTAATCGCAGGGCGGGGGATGGCAGCCGAACTTCTACTGGCGGCAGGTATTAGTGTGTTTAATGAAACGGAATTAGCAGAAGCGGCAATGAGGCTGGCACAGCTAGAAGTGGAATAAGCGGGCTAGGTAAGCCTAACCCGCTATCGACTCACTTACGTTAGTGAAGCTGTATTCGTTAATCTGTATTAGTGAAGCTGTGTGTGGGTGCTGGTGGCACTATCCGTTAGCTGCTGATGTTGCTGCAAGAGTGCAGCAATTTGATCATCTTTCTCGGCCCAAACTTGGTTTAACCAACGTTGGAACTCGACGCGATATTCCGATTCTGAAAAGTAGCGACTGGCATCGACCTGTGGTACTGGCAGAGCGCGCACGCGAACGATAATTTTGCGTACTTTGCCGTTCATTACCCCAAATAACACATCGTCTGGCGCATCGGGGTACACTAACGTCACATCCAGTAGGTTGGTAAATTGCTCACCCATGGCGGAAAGTGTAAAGGCAATACCACCTGCTTTAGGCCGAAGTAAATGACGGTAAGGCGAACCCTGGCGCTGGCGTTTATCTTCGGTAAAGCGGCTGCCCTCAACATAGTTGATAATTGATGTGGGCATGTTTTTAAACTTTTCGCAGGCTCGGCGAGTAGTGGCTAAATCTTTACCCTTAAGTTTTGGATTTTTCTTGAGTTTTGCCGGGCTGGTTCTGTCCATAAAAGGCATGTCGAGCGCCCAGCAACCTAGGCCCATAATGGGGACATAGATCAGCTCTTTTTTGAGGAAGAATTTCAACATGGGGATATGGTTACGCAGCAGGTAAGTCTGCGCAGCAATATCAAAGCCACTGAGGTGGTTACTGATCAGCAAGTACCAACTGTTTTGATTCAGTGATTCAAGTCCTTCAACATCCCATTCGATTTTGGCAATCAAATACAAAATGCCGCCATTGCAGGTTGCCCACCCCCACATAAACCGGTTCATTAACGCCGTGACGGCATTACGCGCGCTTTGAACCGGCATCAACATTTTCACCAAACCACCGAGGCAGACCAAACTTCCCCAAAGGGCAGTATTAATGATCAGCAAGCTCAGACTGAGAATAAACAGTACTGGACTGGGGAGGAAATTCAACATAGGAGCGTTACCTTACTTCTTTGTCTGCTTGGCTAGCGAGTTGGCTAATCACTTGATCTTTAGCGAGCCAAAGTTCGTTCAATTGTTCTTGGAAGCTAATTTTAAAATCGCGATCATTGATATAATCGCCACGCATATCCGGCGAAATATCCGTCACTGTTATGTGTACTTTAACCTTTGGCAGCTTGCCTGTCAGGTAGTCCCAATAGCTTGGAACGCTATCTGGGTAGTAGATCGTGACATCCACTAATTTGTGGATTTGCTCTCCCATGGCCGATAGCGCAAAGGCCATACCGCCCGCTTTAGGTTTTAACAGATGCTGGAACTGTGAGTTTTGCTTTGTATGTTTGGCCTTGGTAAAGCGTGTTCCTTCGACAAAGTTCATCACGCTCACGGGCTTAGTTTTAAACTTTGCGCAGGCTTTACGGGTGATTTCGATATCCTTGCCTTTGAGTTTCGGATTCTTTTTGAGCTGTGCCGTGCTATAGCGGCGCATAAAGGGGAAATCTAATGCCCACCATGCTAGCCCTAACACGGGCACATAAATCAGTTCTTGTTTCAGGAAGAATTTCAAAAATGGGATACGGCGATTAAATACGCGCTGCAGGATCAAAATATCCACCCAAGATTGATGATTCGCAATCACCATATACCATTCTTTGGTGGAGAATTGGGTCTCGCCCGACAGCTCAATGTGCACTGGGTGCAGCACACGTTCAATCACCCCATTGACGCTTATCCAGGCGCTGGCGCAAAAGTCGAGAAAATAGCTTGTCGCCGTTCTTAGCACAGGCAAAGGAATAAGCTTAATCAAGCTACCCAGAACAATGGGCACAACCCAAAACAGCGTATTCACGACATAGCCTAAAAACGCTATGCACCCTTTTAATTGTGAAAACAAGGTCCCCATTCGTGCCCCCTGATAAAAATTGGAGGCCTATGTTACTCGGTGTCGGCGTTTGGCTCAATCTTACAGCAGCTGGTCGGGGCATTTGTTAATACCAATCACATTAAATATCTAATCAGTTCAGAGCCTCACAGGCATCTCAATCCAAGGCGCATTGACGCAGAAATGGTTATTCCCTTTTAAGTCAATGTAACACGGGAGTGAGATGTTTGTGAGGCTCCCGAAGGGCGGGGTTGAACGTGCTTTATACTGCGTTTAAGGCTTTCGACAGAGCGCCACTATGCCTTCAAGCCTTCGCCTTGTCTAAAGCCCGTTTAGCTCCCGCTGAATGAACAGATATTTAATACGATTGGTATAACATTTCGAGCCTCAGTACTGTTGGGATAAACGGGCCAATAATTTATCCATAGCCCGATATCCCAAGGCTTGGGCGAGGTGACGCCTTTCGGTATTGGGGGCCTGTTCAAGGTCGGCAATGGTGCGGGCGACCCGTTGAATGCGGTGGAAGCTGCGCACGGATAATCCGAGTTTGACGACACTTTGTTCTAAAAAACTCAGATCGGTATCACTGAGGCCACTAAATTGCTTAAGTTGTTTACCTGATAGTTCGCTGTTAAGCACGCCCGCTCTGGCGAGTTGAATATCGCGGGCGCATTTTACTCGTTGGGCGATTTGATGGCTGGTTTCGCCTTGCGCCGACTGTTGGGTTAGGGTGCCAGCGGGGAGCTTAGGCACTTCGATAGTGAGATCAAATCTATCGATAAATGGGCCAGAGAGTCTGGCTAGATAACGCTGGATTTGGTCTGGTGTAGCTCTATTGGGGCCGTCGATATCGCCGCTCGGGCTGGGATTCATGGCGGCGATCAGTTGAAAGCGGCTTAAAAAGGTCAGTTTTGCCGCTGCGCGGGAGATCACCACTTCACCTGTCTCCATAGGTTCACGCAAACAGTCGAGCACTTTACGTGGAAATTCGGCGACTTCATCCAAAAACAATACTCCGCGATGGGCCAGTGAGATTTCGCCTGGCTTAGGAATGCTGCCGCCACCGACTAAGGAAATAGAGGAGCAAGTATGGTGCGGCGCACGAAATGGCCGCTTAAGAAAATCCTGAGGTTTGATATTGATGCCCGCTACTGAATGAATTGCAGCGACTTCTAAGGCTTCTTCATAATTGAGTGTCGGTAATAGCGCCATCATGCGACTGGCTAACATAGTTTTGCCAGTACCAGGCGGGCCTAACATCAATAGGTTATGGTTGCCGGCGGCAGCGATTTCAAGTGCTTGTTTAGCTTGGTATTGACCTATCACCTCGCTAAGGCAAGGTGCGGATTCCACTGGCTCATTCGAGATCCACTCGAGTTGTTGCTCCAGCATGGGGAGTGGCGCTTGTCCATGGAGAAACGCCGCTAAACTTTGCAAATGGGAACCAAAGTAGACCTTGGGATAACCAACTAACTCGGCATCGTGGCGATTCTCGAGTGGCAGAATTAACTGATTATTATGGCGTTTAGCCGCAATGATCGCAGGCAGCAGTCCTTGGCAGTGGCGGATTTGCCCTGAGAGGGCAAGTTCGCCGACAAATTCGGTATCCTTAAGGCTCGTGGCGGGGATTTGCTCTGACGCGGCTAGAATGCCGATGGCGATAGGTAAATCGTAGCGGCCGCCCTGTTTGGGTAAATCTGCGGGGGCGAGATTGACGGTTATCCGGCGCATCGGAAACTCGAATCCCGCATTGATCAGGGCACTGCGCACCCGCTCACGGGCTTCTTTGACTGAGGCTTCTGGCAAACCCACCAGATTAAAAGCTGGCAGCCCATTACTGAGATGGACTTCAACCGTGACTTCGGGAGCTTCAACACCACAACTGGCTCGGGTATGTACACAGGCTATCGCCATAAACAAATCCTTTTGTTGATCTTTTTGCGCTGAATTTGAGTGTAGCAGTAATTCGCCTAAGGGTTTTCAATTCATAGGATCGCTGCCCGCCTGCACCGCAAGCTGTTGACTCAGGCTTTAGCGTTAGCGTGATAGCCTCGGCAATTTGAGCTGTTAAGCGATAGCAAATATTTGATAGAAATGATAAAAAGCCAATATTGGAGTCGTGAGGTAAATATGGATATGTTGTTAGCAGAAAATTCCCCCATTCGTCAGCAGCTGCTCGAGCAAAAGTTGGCGCAGTTTAAAGACCCGCATCTTGCCCATACGCTTTCGGCATTTATTCGCAGTAGTGTCGATCTCTATCCCTGTGCAATCGAGGACTATGCCCAATTAGGTAATAGCCGACTGGGTGGATTGCCGGATTTGCCTATAGGCATGGATTATCCAGTGACCTTGGTCGGAAGGGAGGAAATGTTGGATGCTTACGCTGAGGAATTCGACCATACACGCGAGTATATCGAGGAGCATTATTGTTGGTCGCAAGATTCGGACTGGGACGAGGCGGCGCAGGCCTTTCGTGTACCCATGCAATTTATCGCGCAGATCAATTGTAGCGAACTGAAGGCGTTACAATCCTACTTGCCCCGAGAAGGGCGATTGTTGTTCTTTTTGGAGCGCTGGCGATTCTCAGAAATGCTTCGCGGCCATGTCTATTATGTCGCTGAAGATCAGCAACTGAACTCTGGGAAAGCGATTGCTGAACCTAAATTCGACGATGCTGTATGTGGAAACTATGAGTATGAGGCGGCTTATCAACTTCAGGGAATTGCCAGCATTAAGATGATAGCCCCTGACATGATTAATAGTGACAACCCGCATTTAGTAAAGTTAGCCAAGGCACGTTTACAAGCGCTACCAGAACCGCAACAAGCTATGGTGCTGGATGCCCTAGCGGTTGTGGATGATGAATTGGCTCCAGAGTGGCAAGATCAGCTCTATTTCTTTGATCTGATGAAAATGAATAAACACGGGTTAATCCCCGGTCAGATTCTCACTCAAGCGCAGTGGGCGGCACTACCTGAATGGCAGTCATCCAACGTGCAGGAATTGCTCGTTCCCGAGCAGCCGCTGCCTTATTTCGATGGGATAGCCAGTATTAATGGCCATGGTGATAGCCGCTATAAAGCCCCTGAGCTTCACGCCGCGGCTGAATTAGGCGGTAATGCCGAAGATTATCTAGTGCTGCTTAAAGTCGTCTACAGTGAGCATTCTATGCAATTGAATTTTATTATCCACCGAGACGATCTCGCATCGGGTAAATTCGAGCGCATTTACTGCATTTATGATTATTAGTTCATTTAAAGGTTGGCTACAGCCAACCTTTTTGCTTGGCGATACGGGCGGCATCAATTCGGTTGCTCGCATTGAGTTTGGCGATGGCCTCGGATAAATAGTTACGAACAGTGCCTTCGGCAATAAACAGCATCTCGGCAATTTCGGCGGTAGATTTGCCTTCGCTGGCAAAGCGTAAGGCGCGGCGTTCTTTATCATTGAGGGGATCGATATCACCAATTGCCATCATGGCAAGCTCAGGATCGATAACGCGTTTACCCGCCATCACTTGTTGAATTGAACTGACGAGGGTTTCCGAGGGCGCATCTTTTAGCAAAAATCCACCGACACCCGCTTCGATAGCGCGTTTAATGTAACCTGCGCGGCCAAAAGTAGTGATCACCACCACTTTGGTTTGGCTATGTTGCTCCTTTAGCCAAGCGGCTAGCTCTAGGCCGGTCCGTCCCGGCATTTCAATATCCGTCAGTAGCAGGTCAAAATGTTGTTGTTTGAGAAGGGTTAACGCTTCGTCGCCATCGCTGGCTTGAGTAATGGTAAAACCGCCAGCAAGGGTTAGCAGTGCCGCTAGTGCGCCGCGCACCATGGCTTGATCTTCTGCCAATAGAATCTTCATTAAACGGTTGCTCCCTGCAGAGGTAAACTGACGGTAAAGGTATATCCCTGCTCAAGATTATAACTGAAATGACCTCCGAGGCTATCGAGACGCTCACGGATCCCTGTTAGGCCATTACCCTCGATAAAGGGGCTTGCTGAGGCATTATCTTTGACTTCAACAAAGAGCGTATTCGCCTGCTCGCGAAACGTGATACTGCATTGGCTGGCGCTGCTGTGGCGCAAAATATTATTTACAAGCTCGGTCAAAATGAGTCCGAGCTGGCTTTCTGCTCTGGCGGGCAGTTTTGGTAATTCCCCAATCAGCTCCACATAGATGCCTTTATCCCGGAGTGAATGACATAGCTGAGTGATGCAACTTGCTAAGCCTTTGTGTTTATAGTCTGAGACGGTATGCCTTATTTGGCTCAAGCTTTCCCGCGCGATTTGTCCTAGCTCTTGTAGTTGAGTCGTTGCAAGTTGATATTCTTGTTTCGTCAGTAGTTTTTCGGCCAATTCAGCCTTTAGAGCAATCGATGACAAACTGTGCCCCATAATATCGTGCAAGTCTCTGGCGATACGCTCCCGTTCAACCATAGTGGCTAAGGTGCTGATTTCCTGAGCACTTTGTAGTTCCTTCAATCTATGCTGGTAACGTCTTCGCTCTGCTTTACCGAGCATGCCAACCCCTAATATTAAGGCTGAGCCGTACATTGGAAAATAGTAGCTATTGAATTGACTAACATAGTTGAGCAAGAACATTGTAATTAGTATCCCGAGCCAGCATAACAGGCTAACTCTAAAGGAATAAAAGAAACCAATAAAGAAACTGGCAAAGGTAAAGAATGAGATGGACCCGGGATTAATAGGGGTAATGGCTATAGCAAGTACTAACATGCCGATAATAGGCCGATAGGCGCTACGAAAATTACTGCGATAGGTCCAGAAATAGCAGTAAATAAAGGGAGCCAGCACGGCTAAAATTAAGATAATTTGCCAGCTAGGATAAGGCTTAATAAACAGCGGGATCAGATAAAACACGAGATTTATCAAGTAGACCCATGCGAGCTTGCGTTCCAATTGTAGGGGGGTGTTTGTCATATCGCTTCGCCTTAGATCCTTTTGTGGCTGCTGATAGCGGGATTGGCAGCAAAATTGTGCCAATCCGCTGTTCAGGTCGCTTCGCGGTTATTTTGCACTTATTTGCTGATTTTGTTGAAGTAAAAACTTAGCCCAACCATAATCTTTTTCCACTTGCAGCGCCTGTTGCCAATCTTCGATAGCCCCCTGTGCGTCACCTAACTCCTGTTTTGCGAGTCCGCGCCAAGTGTAAGCCTCTGACTCACCCCAGCAAATAGTGTCACAGGGCTGGGCAAAGCGCTCAATAGCGGTACTGGCCAGTGTTTTAGCATTTTGCATGCTGCCACCAAACATGACGGGAGTGTTATAGGCGGCAATAGCCTTAATTAATGCAACGCGAGGATTTTGTGGCTCGAGTTGTTCGGCGCTGGCAATGGCTTTGGCAGATTTTCTGCCAAGTGTGGCTCCCTTACTACTGTCTAAGGCGATTTGCATGCCATAAACGGATGATAAAAGTGCAAGGGATTCGGCATCGGCTTGGCTGTTGGTTAAGGTTTCTAAGCTTGCTTGAGCCGAGGCTAAGGCATTCTCTGCCATTGTTTTTTGTCCCATCACATTAGCGCTGATGGCTAAGCGATAGTTAGCATAAGCTGCCTCGTAATCTTGAGTGACAGTGCTGAGCTGTTGCAATTTATCAATATTCAGCGTGTTAGCCGCTTTGTCTACTTCAGCGATATTGGAGCTTGAGTTCGAAGCCGCGAACGCAGGCGTGCAGGCGAGAGTAAGGCTTGATAACAGTAAAAGTGTTTTCATGGTATTTCCTTATTGAAGTGATAACCCATTGCTTGGGGACGGCTTCATTATCAGAAATACCTTGGTCTGAGTGCAGGCACAAAGGTCATCAATAGTGCATGACAAATGTCATGTCTTAACCCTAAAAGCAAAACACCGGAGTGGCTCCGGTGTTTAGTCAGCTTAGATAATAAATGCTTAAATCGTTAGACTACCGCTTGGGTGCTGGCTTGGTTTACAAGGTAAATCAAATAGCCAAGATAGGCGATAAGCAGTGTGGCACCTTCACGGCGGCCAATACGTAGCCCTGTCCACGCGAAGGGTAAAATAACGACGGCTAACGCGAGCATGACGATAAAGTCTAAGGATTGGAAACCAAGACCAGATACAGGATAAACGACGGCGGTCACGCCAAGAATACCTAATATATTGAATATGTTAGAACCAACAATGTTGCCTATTGCAATATCACTTTGGCCTTTGAGTGCCGCTAAAACTGAAGTCACTAGCTCTGGCATGCTGGTACCGATAGCGACAATAGTCAGGCCGATAATGACTTCACTCACACCAAACACTTTGGCTAAATCAACCGCGCCATTCACAAATAAAATGCCACCGCCGACAAGCATACTGATACCGACAGCAATAAATAGCAGCGATAATAAAGGATTCTTGGGTCCTTCTTCGATAACCTCACCATCAGCATCGTTAGTGTTTTTAGCGCTGAAATAGCTGAAAACTAAGTAGCCCAGCATGAATGATAATAAAATCACCCCATCAATCAGGCTGAGTTCGCCATCTAACAGCAAACCCCAAAACAGCATTGATGCCAAGATCATGATAGGAATATCACGCTTAACCATTTCTGATTTGACTTCGATAGGACGTATTAACGCGGTGATCCCGAGGATCAGGCCGATGTTGACAATGTTGGAGCCAATGACGTTCCCAAGAGAGATACCACTGTTGCCAGCAAGAGCCGCTTTAACGCTGACCGCAAGCTCTGGGGCGCTGGTGCCAAAGGCGACAATGGTTAAGCCAATCACTAGGGGAGTTATGCCTAAACGCAGCGCAATTGTGGTTGCTCCGCGAACTAAGGCTTCTGCGCCCAGGGTTAAAATAATAAAGCCGCCGATAATTGAAAGTGCAATAAGCATTTTGGACTCTGTTAAACCTGATTGATTGAATTAATTTAAGGTGTATCACCTTACGCCGATAGGCGCACATGATACGTGTTTTTAATCTGCTTTGACAGAATATGTCATAAAAAAGCACACCTCAAGGATGTGCCTCAGCCGTTTGAATACTCACATGGATTTTCAACGGTTATTTTGTCACTAACTCATCTTCCCAACGTACTTGAGCACCACGGATCCCATCGACACGTTCGCTAAAGGCTTTCTCGAGTACGTGGCGTTTGATCTTAAGCGTTGGCGTTAACACATCGTTTTCGATAGACCATGGCTCATTCACTACTACAATGGCATCAACATGTTCGTGGGATTCTAAATGTGGATTCACACTATCGAGTGTCGCTTTAAGGGATGTACGCACTTCTTCGCGGGCTTGTAAGTTGGCACCTTCAGAAAGTTGCACTAAAGCGACTGGATGCGGTAAGCCTGAGCCGATAACGCAAATCAGCTCCACATGAGGATCTTGTGCAAGCTTGCGCTCAATTGGCACTGGCGCCACATATTTGCCCTTAGCGGTTTTAAAGTTATCTTTCACTCGGCCGGTAATAGTCACACAACCATCGGCATCGATAGCGCAGAGATCGCCGGTATGGAAGAAGCCATCAGCATCGAAGGCTGCTGCTGTCGCTTCAGGTTGCAGATAATAGGCGGTCATTAGACCTGGGCTCTTGATGAGCAGCTCACCATCCTCACCTTGGCGGATGTGGCAGTCCTGCACGGGTTTACCCACAGTGCCGATTTTGCGCGCATCGAAGGGGTAGTTAATAATGGAGTAAGCACAGTTTTCTGTCATACCCCAGGCTTCACAAATATTCAGACCAATGCTGTGATACCAATGGATCAGTGACGGTGGAATCGGCGCTGAGCCAGAGCCGAGCAAACGGCAATGGTTGAGCCCTAACCCTTTGTGGATTTTGTGCTTCACCAGGCTACTAATGAGCGGGATCTTGAGTAACAGATTGAGCTTGCTGACACCAATTTTGTCGATAATGTTCTTTTGGAACAGGCTCCAGAGGCGTGGAACGGAGAAAAATACCGTCGGTTTAGCCCGTTGCACGTCGGCTACGAAGGAGTCCAAACTTTCAACGAATGCGACAGTACTGCCTGAATAAAAAGACGATCCTTCGATCGCGACTCGCTCGGTAATGTGGGCCAAAGGCAAATAAGATAACAATCTATCGTTACCATTAGTGCGTAGGTCGCGCACCACCGCTTGGCACGTCCAACCATAGCTGGCAAAAGTTTGAATCGCACCTTTAGGTTGGCCCGTTGAGCCCGAGGTATAAATCAGCGTCATTATCTGGTCGGGTTCGGGTAATGGCGCTTCAATCAGCGGGTTGCCCATATTGAGCAATTGTTCCCATTGATATTGGGCTGGCATGGTGTCGTAGGGCATCGCAAGGCGCAATAATTCGCCACCGACGCCAGCCTCTTGGTCAGCCCAATGATCGAGTTTACCGAGGAAAATCGCTTTCGCACCACTGTGTTGCAACACATAGCGAATGGTATCCGGATTCGCCGTCGGATAAATAGGAACGCTGATATAGCCGCCGTGCATCAGGGCGAGGTCGGTGATAAACCATTCGGCACAGTTTTTAGACAGAACGGCAATCTTATCGCCTGGCTCTAGGCCTAAATGACGTAGTGCGCCGGCGAGTTGTTGGACTTTTTCTTGCACTTCATTCCACGTGAAATCAAGATATTGCCCCTTGATTGGTTGGCGCAAATAAATCTCATCCCCACGCGTATTCGCCCAGTGCGCCAGCATTTCAATTGGCGTCTTAATCGCTTTATCCATAGGCAATTCCCTGTTCTTTATTGTTATTTTGAACCCCAACTTAGGTGCTCAGTATGGCGAGTTTTGTGATGCGGCGCAAATAGTTTGCAAGATTGTAAAATTGCTAAATCTACAAAATAGCCTAATGACCGAATATGAAATCAAAATGAACTTAATAACAGGTCAGATCAGAGCTTTTATACCAATCACATTAAATATCTAATCAGTTCAGAGCCTCACAGGCATCTCAATCCAAGGCGCATTGACGAAGAAATGGTTATTCCCTTTTAAGTCAATGTAACACGGGAGTGAGATGCCTGTGAGGCTCCCGAAGGGCGGGGTTGAACGGGCTTTATACTGCGTTTAAGGCTTTCGACAGAGCACCACTATGCCTTCAAGCCTTCGCCTTGTCTAAAGCCCGTTTAACTCCCGCTGAATGAACAGATATTTAATACGATTGGTATTACTGCGCATTGGCGCAATAAAAAAGGCGCCTAAGCGCCTTTCATATCAGTTGAAGCTTACAGCTCCATCACGCCGTCCATTTCGACTTGCGCATCTTTGGGTAACTGCTTCACACCGATAGCAGCACGTGCTGGATAAGGCTGGCTGAAGTAGCGGCTCATGATTTCATTCACTTTGGCGAAGTGGCTTAAATCGGTGAGGAAGATATTGAGCTTCACGATATCGTTGATCGTGCCGCCAGCCGCTGTACAAACAGCGGTTAAGTTTTCAAATACTTGCACGACTTGCGCTTCAAAATCATCGCTCACGATTTGCATAGTGCTTGGCACTAGCGGAATTTGGCCAGATAAATACACAGTGTTGCCCACTTTTACCGCTTGTGAATAAGTGCCAATTGCCGCAGGAGCGTTTTCAGTCGCGATAATGATTTTTTCTGCCATGACGTTCTCTCTAAAATAAGTGGATTAACGATTACGAGATGTGCGTAGCACCTCGGGCAGTACCCGGATACGGCGCATCACGTTAGCTAAATGGATCCTGTCTTTCACCGAAATCCGCAGGTTAATCAGATACACTCGACCATCGCGCTCTTCGGTGCTGAGGTTGTGAATATTTGAGCCTTCGGCGGCGATAATCGAGGTGATCTTGGCCAGCGCGCCTTGGTGGTTAACAATTTCCACCCGCAGATTGGCTTGATACTCAACACCTTCGACATTGTCCCACTGGACGGGAATATATTTATCAGGCTCGCCTTGATAGCCACGAATGTTGGCGCAGTTTTCCATATGTACCACCAAGCCTTTGCCTTGGCTCACGTGGGCAATCACCGCATCACCAGGGATCGGGCGGCAGCAGTTAGCGAAGGTCACTAACATGCCTTCGGCGCCACGGATTGGCATTTGGTGGGAATCGCGATTTTCTTGATTCTCAAGATTATCGCCAATTAAACGTTGGGCGATAACGATACTCATGGCATTGCCAAGGCCGATATCGGCGAGTAAGGCGTTTAAATTGGCGTGCTTAGTATCGCGCACCACCTTTTCAATCTGTTCCGCTGGAATACTATCGAGCTTAGTCTTGCCGAGTGCATGGTTGAGCAGGCGGCGACCGAGTGCAATCGCATCATCACCCTTAAGGCTTTTCAGCACTTGGCGGATTTTAGCGCGGGCCTTACCTGTTACCACAAAGTTCAGCCAAGCAGCGTTCGGGCGCGCGCCTTTGGCGGTAATGATCTCAACGGTTTGGCCGGAGATTAATGGCTGGCTTAACGGATAAGCTTGGCGGTTAACGCGGGCACCAACGCAAGTGTTACCCACATCGGTGTGGACTTCATAGGCAAAGTCGACGGCGGTGGCGTTAACCGGTAATTCTAAAATGCGGCCTTCGGGAGTGAACACGTAAATCTCTTCGGGGAAGAGTTCGGTTTTAACGTTTTCTACGAATTCGAAGGAGGTGCTGGCGCTCTGTTGCAGTTCCAGCAAGCTTTGCATCCACTTACGGGCACGCACTTGTGTTGTCGTGCCTTGGCCATCGGCACCACCTTTGTAGGCCCAATGGGCTGCAACCCCTTTGTCGGCCATTTGATCCATATCTTCGGTCCGAATTTGGATCTCGACGGGCACACCGTGGGGGCCGAATAACGAGGTATGGAGCGACTGATAACCGTTGGCTTTGGGGATTGCAATATAGTCTTTAAAGCGACCGGGGCGCGGCTTATACAGACCATGCATTGCACCGAGCACGCGGTAACACGTATCGATGGAGTCGACAATCACGCGGAAGGCATAGATATCCATGACTTCTTGAAATTGCAGCTCTTTACTCTGCATCTTGTTATAGATGGAGTAGAGATTTTTCTCACGGCCTTTGACTTTGCCTTTAATGCCCGCATCGTTTAGGCGGGTTAACACTGCAGCCTCAATACCTTGAATGAGTTCTTTACGGTTGCCGCGGGCGGCTTTCACCACTTCCTTTAATACCCGATAACGCATGGGATAATAGGCTTGAAACCCCAAATCCTCTAACTCAGTCTTGATATTGTGAATACCAAGTCGGTTGGCAATCGGCGCGTAAATCTCTAAGGTTTCACGGGCAATACGACGGCGTTTGTCAGGACGCAAGGCGCCTAAGGTGCGCATGTTGTGGGTGCGGTCGGCAAGCTTGATGAGAATAACGCGGATATCCTGCGTCATCGCCATCATCATTTTGCGAAAGTTTTCCGCTTGGGCTTCTTTCTTATCGCGAAATTTCAGCTTGTCGAGCTTAGACACCCCTTCAACCAATTCAGCCACCGATTCACCAAATCGCTCGGCCAAATCCTCTTTGGTGACATAGGTATCTTCGATGGTGTCATGCAGCAATGCCGCCATCAGCGTCTCATGGTCGAGACGCATTTCGGCGAGGATGCGGGCAACCGCAACCGGATGGGTAATATAAGGTTCGCCGCTAGTGCGCATTTGCCCTTCATGGGCATCACGCGCAACTTGGTAAGCCTGCTTGAGCAATTCTACCTGTTCAGGTTCTAAGTAACCGGAAGCAGACTCCTTTAGACCTTCAAACAGATACAAGTGGCAGCTCTCCTTTACCCAAACAGGTGTGACTCAATCAAACTTATAGTGAACGGCCTTCAGCGATAGCTGCAACAGCTGCGATTTCAGCAGCTTCACGCTCACGCACGGTTTGACGCTCATCAGCATCTAAAGTGTGAGCATTCACTAAACCTAGTTCGATTTCACGCAGGGCGATAACCGTTGGTTTGTCGTTCATCTCTTCAACCATAGGGTCTTTACCCTGCACGGCGATTTGGCGAGCACGACGCGCCGCAACCAGGATCATATCAAAACGGTTGCCGATTTGTTCTACGGCGTCTTCTACAGTTACGCGAGCCATGTGTTGAAACTCCAGTTTATCTAGGGAAAAAATGACGCAAAATTGTACACTATGGCAGTTAGCCTGCCAACAGATCGTTAAGCATATCATTTTGCGCGTGGATCTGACTAGCACCCGTTAAGCGTTGGCTGCGAATGATCGCCCGCAGATCCGCCAGTGCTGTGTCAAAATCGTCATTAACGATAATAAAATCATATTCTTTATAGTGCGACATTTCAGAAACCGCCTGTGCCATACGGCTGGCGATTACATCTTGGCTGTCTTGGCCGCGGCCAGTAAGGCGACGTTCTAGCTCATCCCGTGAGGGGGGGAGAATAAATACGCCCACTGCATCTGACATCACCGCTTTCACTTGCTGTGCACCTTGCCAGTCGATATCGAGAAATACATCGATACCTTGGGTTAACGTGTGCTCAATTACATGGCGCGATGTGCCATAGTAATTGCCAAACACTTCGGCCCACTCAAAAAAGGCATTCTGCTCGATCAGTGCTTTAAATTCTTCAACATTCACAAAATGGTAGTGTTGACCATCAACTTCACCAGGGCGAGGCGCGCGGGTGGTGTGCGACACTGAAACCTGCATATCGGCAGGTTTGTCTTTTAACAATGCCGAAATCAGCGAGGATTTACCCGCACCACTTGGCGCTGACACAATAAATAAATTTCCGCGTGCGGTCATGAGCTAAATATCCAGTTGGTTAACACAAGAAGGGCCAAGAAAGCAGAGTATTATACAGATTTTGACCTTAAAAAGGCTAGCTACCAATGGCACTCAATTGGTGGTTTTGTGGTCGACACGAATTCCCTTGGACGATTTTAGCGGTTAAGTGCTAGCTCGAGCTTGCTTGTTTAAAATATCTACACATCAGCATCGGCGCTAATCGAGGATTTAAGCCTAATTTAGTTTTAGCCTATTAGTATCAGCATTTTTATATGTCTAGCGCCATATTGCACTGACAATTGCAGCTAAATTCGTTACGCTCATGCCTATACGGCATTTAAGGTCGTGTGCGCTTGGATTATTTCACTATAAAGGAAGGGTCGTGCTGTTAAAATCTCTTTTCTGCCTTCACGGGCGTGATTCCCGCCCCCGCTTTGTTGCTATCAGTGTTGGTGTCTATTTAGGCATTTCATTGGCTGTCGCCGCATTTGGGGCGAATTTTTTAATGTATCTTTTAGCGCTAGTGGGCCTACCTTTGCTTAGCTTAACTGCGCTGCGTCGTTTAACCGATGCGGCTAAGCCTAAGGCCTTAGTGGTGGTGCTTATTCTGCCACTTATTGTGTTATTAGCGCTGCATATCGTGGCTGCACCGCCAGTATTGGCAATGTTAGGGTTAGTGTTGGGTGCTGGCGCAACGTTTTGGGGCGCTCGTTTTAGTTCGCCAACCTTAGTTGATTACCGTTTCGGATATTATGGTCCGGCATTCGATACGCCAACCTCGCAGGCGATCCCTCGCCGCCGAGTTGAGCCTGTGATCACGCCAAAGGCAGCGCCGAATGTGTCAGTGGATGTTCCTGTTACTGCTCCGGTAGTGGCAGATACCCACGCAGAGCCAACCATTGCACCATCGGTGACGGCTCCAGAGCTTGAAGCGCTAAGGCAAGATGAGCTGCGTTTTGATGCCTTAACTAAAATGACTGCCAATCCAGCGGATTTTGTGGTGCCTGATGCTGTAATTGAGGGGCATGCCGATTTTCATCCCGTCAAGCAGAGCCGAGTAGAGCAAGCCCCAATCGACATCGCCGATGTAGATCGAGTGCAGGTCAATTTACCGGACGAAGATGTTAAACGAGCGCCGCTTGATGCTGAGCAACGTGATGAGCCGGTGTGGCGCTTTGATCCCGATGACGATGGTGAGGTATTTAATGATACCGAGCATGCTGAAGAAGTACGTCGTCGCCGCGCCGAGGCAAAAGAATCCGGTTCTATGACTGAATTGTTTAGGGGCGTTGCGGAGTTTTTCGCCCCTTATCGTCGTTATATTAAGTTGCCTACATTACCTAAGCTGGAACGCCGTTACTGGTTACCCGTTGGCGGCGGTGTGGGTGCGGTATTGTTAGTGCTGTTAGTGCTGTTAGTGTGGGGATTATGGCCAAGTTCTGATGAGTCGCAGGTAGACGAATCAGTTGTGCCAGCAGTGCCTTCAGCACCTATTGCAGCAAGCGATCGTGTGACCTTAGAGCTGCCCGATGGTTTTTCGGTGGCGTTAGAGCAAGATGTGCTAATTATTCGTTGGTTGGGTGAACGCGACAAGCCGCAAAACCTGTGGTCTATTGCCACTGCAAAGGGCGATAAGAGTTGTAGTGCTCTAGTGTTTAATAATGGCACTGAGTATCGCACTATCACAGTGGATTTGCTTGCAGACTCTGCAACTGAGGCGCGTTTCACGCCGCTTGATACCGCTAATATTATTACCGATTTAGCCCGCCGTGGCAGCATTGGTTTGTGTGGCTACAAGTTCAGTTTAAAGGGCAGCCAAGCGGTTTTAGAGCCAAATCGTGCCTTTGGAACTTATTTAGCCCGTTAAATAGATAAAAATAAGCTTAAATGCTAGTCAGGATTAGAGGGGTAGATTACACTTTTGCTCCTCTTTTTCTCCAATCTTGTGTTACATGCGCTCGCATAGCCGATGACGGCGAGGTTCGGGAAAATATCTTTAATACGAACTGAAAACTCAATCCCACATGAATACAGATTTGACCTTAGTCATTATGGCGGCGGGCCTTGGTAGTCGTTTTGGCGGCGATAAGCAGTTAGCCTCCCTTGGGCCTGCTGGCGAACCCATGTTGGTGTTATCTATTTTATCGGCTATTCGCAGTGGATTTCAGCGCGCCGTATTAGTGATCCGCCCTGAGCTTGAGGCGGAGCTCTCCGGGATATTGACGCAGTTTTTACCCGCAAACTTTGAATATCACTTTTGTTACCAGTCATTAAGTGATTTACCACAAGACGCAATGCTTGCTGATTTTAGCCATCGTTTAAAGCCTTGGGGGACAGCACATGCGCTCTGGTGTGCCCGCGATTGGGTAACAGGGCCAATGGCAGTGATCAATGCCGATGACTTTTACGGTGACAGCGCCTTTGCCTCACTCGCGAAGGGATTAACCGCCAGACCTAACGATTGGATGATGGTGGCTTATCCTATCGAGCTGACGTTATCTGAGCATGGCGGAGTAAATCGTGGCTTATGCCAAGTTGAGCATGGGCAGTTACGCTCGGTCGCCGAGTGGTTAAATATTCAAGCGCAAGATGATGGTTTTGTTGGCGAAGGTCCAAATGGATTGGCAAAGCTTCCTCCACAGTCGCTGGTGTCTATGACCTGTTGGGGCTTTTCGCCAAGCATATTTGATGTTATTAAACAGCAATTAACCGCATTTATTGAACAACAGGGCCAATTGCCGAAATCGGAGTGCTATTTGCCTGCTGTGGTTCAGGCGGCAATTGAGCAAGGAGTACCCGTCTATGTTGATGTGGGCAGCGAACCTTGGCTCGGTGTGACCTATCCGCAGGATTCTGTCTGGGTAAAGCAAAAATTAATGGAGTTATTGGGTGATAAAACTCATTAGGCAGTCAGTGTTGCCTCATTTTGGAATTGAAGCCGACGAGGCAAAAATCTCAGCGTTAGGGAATGGTCATATTAACGACACCTTATTAGTGCGTTGGCCTACGGGCGAGCTCGTTTTACAACGCATTAATACTCAAGTGTTTAAGACGCCGCAGGCGCTGGTGAGTAATGCCGATAAAATTAGCCATCATTTATGCGCCAAGGCATTGCAGCAGCAATATGGTCTGCAAGTGGTCAGCCCTTGTCTTACCCAAGAGGGTGAACTTGCCATCGACTTAGGTGAGCAGGGATTTTGGCGTGCGATCAGTTATTTACCCCATAGTTTAAGTATCGAAGTGGTGAAGTCCGAAGCGCAAGCTGAAATGGCCGCCAAGGCCTTTGGTCACTTTGCCTGTGCATTAAGTGATTTTGACGCCACTGAGCTTGAAGATGTGATCCCGCAGTTTCATCACTTGCCAGGGCGGATGGAAATGCTGCGCCAAGCGGTGCAGCAGGATAAAGCCAAGCGCTTAGAGTCGTGCCGTCAATGGGTTGATTATGCGCTGTCGCAGCAGAGTTTATTGGATGAACTGGCCGAAATCTCGCCGCAGTTACCGCTGCGGATCTGCCATAACGACACTAAAATCAACAATATGCTGTTTGATAAGCGTGATATGTCGAGCATGGCGATTATCGATTTAGACACCTGCATGAAGGGTCATCTGATGTATGACTTTGGCGATATGGTGCGTACCTTCTGTTCGCCCGAGGAGGAAGATTCTACCGCCCTTGAAAATGTTAAAGTGCGCCAGTCGATCTTTGCCGCCATTTGCCGTGGCTATTTAAGTGAGCTCTCCGAGGTATTAACTGAGGTCGAAAAACGCAGTCTTTGGCTTGGGGCGCGAGTCATTTGCTTGATGATTGGTGTGCGTTTTTTAACGGATTATCTGAATGGTGACGTGTATTTCCATGTGCACCGTGAGGGCCACAATCTGGATAGGGCTGCGAATCAATTTACCTTGTATCAAAGCCTGTTAGATCAAGAAGCCGAGTTAAAGGCTTGCTTCTAGCCCTAATCAAACGCCCCAAACGGGGCGTTTTGTTTTTTGCTTATATACGACATAATTGCACCATTAAAAACCCTCAGTCTCATATGGATTTGGCTTGGAATGGGCAACCACGAAGTACCCACCGCATTAACTTGCGCGCGCCGTAGTGCCAGAAATCTTTGGTTAAGATGTACTCTGCGCCGCTCGCAGCAGGAAGCCGTTGCCTCATCGATGATGACGGCAACCAGCGATAACTTTTTTAATGCTTACGCGATTTTTCTCGGCGCCAGTCTTGCGCAAATGGGCTTTGTTACTGGTTTACCGCAGCTCTTCGGGGCGATGTCGCAGTTAGTTTCCGTCTGGTTGGCGAGCCATTTTTCCCGTCGCGGGTTTATCGTTTGCTGCGCAGCTTTGCAGGCGGTTGTGGTATTGGCAATGGGCGTGTTGGCGGCCTTTCGCCCCGAACACGCAGTGTGGATATTTATCGCGCTCGCCGTGGGGTATCACGGTTTTATTAATCTTATCCAACCCCATTGGCGTGCGTGGATGGGGTCGATTGTACCTGAACGTCGCCGTGGTACTTTTTTTGCGGCGCGCACCCGACTCACTATGGGCGCATCCTTAAGTGTATTCTTTATTGGCGGTGGCATTCTTACCTTTACCGATTCGCGGCAAATGGCGTGGTTGGGTTTTACGCTGCTGTTTTCGATTGCCGCCATGGGGCGTTTTGTCTCGGCTTGGTTA
Source organism: Shewanella cutis (assembly GCF_022410515.1). Lineage (GTDB taxonomy): Bacteria > Pseudomonadota > Gammaproteobacteria > Enterobacterales > Shewanellaceae > Shewanella > Shewanella cutis. The sequence goes on from NZ_JACSDI010000004.1 coordinate 143,335, forward strand.
TTACTGCAAATGCACGATCCTGATCCGCGCGAAGCCAAGCAGCGGGGCGTATTTATCCAAACTATCCGCAATTTTCGCGGCGCATGGAAGGATAAAACCTTTCGCCAGTACAGCTTGTTTGTGGCCAGTATGCAGGCGATGGTGGCCATCTCGGCGCCGTTTTTCGCCGTGTATATGCTAGAAGACCTGCACTTTAGCTATATCGAATTTGTGCTCGCGAGCGTGGCCTCGATAGCGACTCAGTTTGTGACGTTGAAATTTTGGGGACGATTTAGCGATCAATTCGGTAATCGTTTGGTGATGATTATTACCAGTTGCATGATCCCAAGCTTGCCATTGTTATGGCTGTTTTCCGATAACTATCTGTATATTCTCCTTATTCAGGCATTTTCTGGGCTGGCGTGGAGCGGCTTTACCTTAAGCACCGCCAATTACCTTTATGATATTCGTCCCTTTCGCAGTGACTTTGCGACCTATGCAGCGCTGCAAGCGTCACTCAGTGCGGGATTCGTATTTGTGGGGGCGATGGTTGGCGGCACGATTGCCTCCCATGCGGCGGACTTTTTAGTGTGGTCGGGTTGGAATACTTGGCTCAGTAGCCCGATTTTTGTGGTGTTTTTAGTGTCGACCATATTGCGCGCATTCGTGACGCTGTGGTTTATTCCGCGCTCGGTCGAACCTAAAGTCAGGCCTAGGCCGCAGTTACTGCAACTTATCTTCCGTATCCGTGGCTTTAACGCGATTTCGGGCGTGAGTCTCGACTGGTTAACTGTGGTTAAGTGTCGGAAAAATAATGATTAATCTAGAATCTAGGCCCTAGATTTTATAATCAAAAAACTTACGTTTGTCAGGCCCCGAGGCATTGGCGCTGATCTTATTCGGGTGTTTATATTCATCCCAACTGGCGACGTTGCGGCCGACATTGAGCTTAGGAAAGTTCTGCTGATTTTCGGTAGCGGCTAGGCCCATAAAAGCCAATAGCTGACCGAGGGCTCCTTGTTGGCTCACATCAATACTGAGTAAGTCTTGTCTGCCCGCAAAGTAGTTAACCACCTCAGCTTTATGACGTTGATAACAATCGATAAGATGTTGTTCATCCTGCGGATTTTCGACTATACCTACGCCAAAGCTATGGCGAAAGCTGCGCTTCATGATTGGGTGAAATCGGCCGGTTTTGGCGTCCAAATGTGGCAGCATTCGGCTGAGTAACATCTGCATCGACGGCACCCAAGAGTCTAACTCGCGGTCAATATAGACAAATTTGGCCTCGGGGAAGAGTTTATCTAACTGCTTGAAATCACTAAAACAAGGTGCATCGGAAATCGCATCGGCCTGCATAAAGGCTGCTTTAGTAAACGCCATATGTGCCACTTTTAAGCCTTGCTCCAATAGCGCCACGCTTACGCTCGTTGTCCCTGTTCTGGGTAAGCCGATAAAAATAACCTTCTGTTTTTGCTCGGCAACCACAGATTCATGCTTAATTGCATTTGGCCTGATGTCATTGGGTTTAGTTGAATCGCACTGTGGCTGATTGAGCTGCACATCTGCACTATGGTTATGCCCTTGAGAATCGGGAAGGGTGGCAATAGTTGGGTTATCAGGCATGGATTGGGCTCAGCATTCTTGTCAGCGTGGTCGCGATGGGTGTGTAAATTGGGGTTTAACATTAGCGTTTTATCAACGCTGGCAGTATATCGCAGTGCACAGGTTTTGGCAGCGCAAAGCTGGCGTTGCGTTGTAGGGGCAATCAACAGCATAAATCCCTTTATGCTAGAAGCAGTTGGGCAAGATGAGGCGATAGTTGATATTATTTGACTCATTATATGAGGCGAATAGATTTGTTAATTGACTCATTATGTGAGTAGAATAGGCTTGTTATTTGACTCATGGGGTAAGATATGTGGATTTGGCAGCAAGCCGATTGGCCTAAGTTTCATTGGAATATCAGCAGAGTTGATGCCCTGCTGCGTCAGGTATATTTCAATCAGGGCCAACTGCTCGGCAAGCAAATGCTAAGTCACGACGACAGCCAGTTAACATCAGCGGCAGCACTCGACACCTTACTTGCTAACATTATCCACTCCAGTGCCATTGAAGGTGAAAAGCTCAATGCGGCTTCGGTGCGCTCATCCTTGGCTAAAAAACTCGGTGTGTCCGAAGACAAACCGTATCCGACCACGGCACAAACCGATGGTTTGGCCGACATTATGCTCGATGCCTTAAAAAATTTAGATACAGAGTTAACCCTTGAGCGGATATTAGGTTGGCATAAACAGTTATTTCCCCAGGGTTATACGCTGTTTAACCCCGTTATTGGTGGAGCGCTACGTGGCGATACGCCTATGCAAGTTGTCTCAGGCCGGATTGATAAACCAAGGGTGCATTTTGAGGCCCCCTCTCGAGCGACTTTGGACGCTGAACTCTCACTGTTTATCGAATGGTTTAATGCTTCACGGCAAGAGCCTGGCTTAGATCCGCTTATCCGCGCGGCGATAACTCACCTTTGGTTTGTGACTCTGCATCCGCTTGATGATGGTAATGGGCGCATCACGCGTTTATTGACCGATTTAGCTTTGGCGCAAGCGGAAAAACGCTCGATTCGTTTTTACGCTATGTCGGTCAGTATTCTGGCCCGTCGCCAAGCCTACTATGACATTTTAGAGTCCACTCAAAGGGGGAATGTCGATATTACTCCTTGGTTAGTATGGTTTTTTGAAACCCTCAATGATTGTTTACTCAATGCGATGGCTGATGTGAACAAGACTCTGCTAAAAACGCAGTATTGGCAAAATGCCGATCAATCCTTATTGAGTCAAGAGCAAGCCAAAGTGCTCAATCGGATGTTAGATGGCGATTTTGAATTAGGGATGAATAGTAGCCAGTATCAAAAGGTCGCTAAGGTGAGTCGCGCCACCGCCACCCGTCACCTTGCGCAAATGGTCGAGCAAGGCTTTTTAGTGAAAGCCGACGCTGGCGGCCGAAGTACGAGGTACTTATTGCCGAGTGGGAGGTAGATGGATTCAGCGCCAATAATCATTTTGCATTTTGTTAGTGATTACCCTGCGTGATCTTATGCCCAAATCATTATGTGCTAGATTGAATGTGACTCATAGTCCGTAGACGTATTGTCTACAAGTAAAGATCATCATGAAAACTCTTAGCAGGATTATTCATGGAAGATCATTTGCTTACCTCATTTGGTACTCATCTAAAAAGTTTGCGACTTGAGAGATCGTTTTCGCAGGAGCAGCTCGCATTCAAAGCGGACATGGACAGAACCTATGTCAGCGGCATTGAACGTGGTCAGCGTAATGTGAGTTTGATTAATATATTCAAGCTCGCTGAAGCCTTAGATATTCCCGCAAAACAACTTCTAGATTTTACCGTTGAGGGATCATTATGACTCAACGATCATTTTATTCGGCGAGTTTTAAAGATTTTCTATCAGCAGAGCCCGATGCGATTACCGGGCAGATATCACGTTTCCATACACAGCATTTATTGCATTCACAAACTCGCGCTTGGTTGACTGAAATTGAAATTCTCAAACGATCCTTGGCCGAGAGTGTTGAGCGAGAAGGGCATATTTTCATTGAGTTTATGATCCCACGAATGGGGCGACGTGCCGATGTCGTGATGATATTTAAAGGGATTGTTTTTGTAGTAGAGTTTAAAGTTGGCGCAACAGTATTTATTGCTGCCGATATGAGGCAGGCTCATGGATATGCCTTAGATTTAAAGAACTTTCATCGCGGTAGTCATGATAAATATCTAGTCCCTCTGCTTGTCGCCACCAACGCGACCAGCCAATCGGAAAATCCAGTATTCGCAGGCGATAATGTTGCTTTGACTTTGTGTATTTCGCCCGGTGAATTGTTTTCAAGAATGCGCCTAATTGCTGAGCGGTTGAATCAACCTACTTTTGATCCAAACTTGTGGGCTGATTCTGGTTATTTGCCGACGCCAACCATTATCGAAGCGGCACAAGCTCTGTATGCGTCGCACAATGTCGAAGATATTGCTCGTAGTGAAGCGGATACACAAAATCTTGGGCAAACGAGCCAGCAATTACTTCAGTTGATTCACGATGCTCGTATCAATAAGCGAAAAATAATTTGTTTCGTTACCGGCGTTCCGGGTGCGGGCAAAACCCTCGTAGGGCTTAATATTGCGAGTATTCACGCAAACAGGGAAGAGAATGAGTATTCTGTTTTCCTCAGTGGTAATGGCCCCTTGGTGGCGGTATTACAGGAAGCCTTAGCTAGGGATCGATCTTCTAGAACTGGTGATTCTATCAGTGCAACTAGAAAGGAGACTGAATCATTTATTCAAAATATCCATCGCTTTAGGGATGAATATTTGCATGGTGGCGTGCCGCCTGAAAAAGTGGCCATATTTGATGAGGCTCAACGGGCGTGGGATAAAGAGCAGGCAAGCGATTTTATGCGTCGTAAGCGAGGTATTGTCGACTTTGATAAATCAGAGCCTGAATTTCTCATCGAAGTAATGGACCGTCGTCAAGACTGGGCGTTTATTATTGCGCTAGTTGGTGGTGGACAGGAGATTAATAAAGGTGAGGCAGGACTAGCTGGTTGGTTGGATGCGCTTAAGGCTAAGTTCTTAGATTGGGATGTCTATTTTTCCACAGCTTTATTGTCAGGTGAGTATGTTTCGCTAGGGGTTGATCTGAATGCGGTTTCAAGGGCTAATGTCTTACCTAACTTACATCTTGCCACATCCATGCGATCTTTCCGTGCTGAAAAGTTGTCCAGTTTTATTCATTACTTGGTAGCTGGGCAATGCGGGCTTGCTATTAACGTTTATAAAGATCTAGAGCATGTCTACCCAATCAAAGTCACTCGCGATTTAGCTAAGGCTAAATCTTGGGTTCGGCAGCACAGAAGAGCTAATGAATCTATGGGAGTTCTTGCTTCTTCTAACGGCATTAGGCTTAAAGCTGAAGGGATTTTCGTTAAAAATGAGATAGATCCTGCAAAGTGGTTTTTAAGTGGAGTTGAAGATATTCGTTCTGCTGAGTTTTTAGAGGATGTAGCCACCGAGTTTGACGTACAAGGATTAGAGCTAGACTGGTGTGTCGTTGCTTGGGATGCTGATTATCGTTTCAACGGCCAAGTGTTTGAGCATTGGGAATTTAGAGGAACTAAATGGGAAATGCGGCATAAAGCTGTACGTAAGAGATATCTTGAAAATGCTTATCGCGTATTGTTGACTCGGGCTCGTCAGGGCATGGTGATATTTGTTCCTAAAGGCGATAAATCAGATGAGACTCGAGATCCCAAGTTTTATGATCATACCTATAAGTACTTGATCAATTGTGGGATTGGTGTGATTTAATAAAAGCAAGGGTCGAAATTGTTCGACCCTTTTGGTTATTTTGAAACGAAAAAATTAATAAATTCATCAAGGTCACTAAAGACTTTGATTTGTTTGTCTTGAATATTACTTGCAGCAGTTTTTATCCAGTCAAAAGCTTTTTGTTTATAGCCTTTCCCACCGAGTAAAATGACTAAATTTTGCTCTGGTGCGAGGCGGAGAGACTCTAGGAAAAAAGGAAATTTTTGATCGACAGAGCCGCTTTGCTCTTGCTTGTGAGCTTCAATTCGGACTGCTCCTAGTGTTTGATGTTGTACTAAGAAGGCTGCCTTTCGAATTCCACCATACATATCTGTATAAGGCACATTTTTAAGGAACTCGTTTTGAGATGGAACACCTTGTGCTTCACAAAAGCCTAGCGCTACAAGGGATTGTTCTACTTGATCACAAAATTTCTGATTGGATAACATGCTTGCTTCATATTTACCTGTGTCTACTTCAGGTAAATCTTCAAAAAGTGATTCTTGGTTCATTCTCCATCCTTGGTTGTTAAATCGCCCTTTAATGTAGCATTGAGAGTGTCTGATTTTCAATCAGTTAGAGCCACTACTCAAAATTGTTCTATCACTTTGAAATTTATCCAACCTTGTCACTCGCCAACCTCTCCATCAAAAACTCAATCAATACCGTCACTTTGGTCGGGAGGTATTTTCGCTGTGGATACACAGCGTAAATGCCATGTTCGGGTAGCGGATAGTCTGTAAGTAACGCCTGTAAACGTCCGGCTTGCAGATCCGGCTCAATAATAAAACGTGGTAGGTTGGCGATGCCGAGACCATCGAGACAGGCCTGATGGATGGCATCACTATTATTGACCTGATAGTTGCCTTTGGGTTGAACACGTTGCACGCCATCGGGACTGTGGAAACTCCATTCCACACCATCTTGAAAGTAACTGTAAAACAAACAGTTGTGTTGAGTTAACCCGCAAGGAGTAAGAGGTGAACCGTGCTGCGCTAGATACGTTGGGGACGCGCAAATAACGCTTAAACACGGGGCTATTTTGCGGGCGATAAGGCTGGAGTCGGGCAGTTCGCCGATACGAATGGCTAAATCAAAGCCGCCTGCGATTAAATCCGTTGTCTTATCATCCATTTGCATTTGCAGCTGGATATCGGAGTAACGCCTTAAAAATTCAGCTATTAATGGCGCAATATATCTGCGTCCAAACACCATAGGTACTGAAATCCGCAAATTGCCTCTAGGTGTTTGCTGCAATTCAGAGATCGCATCCAATCCTTCTTGGGTGAGCTGTACCGCCGGGCGAATGTACTCGAAATAGCGCGCGCCAGCATCGGTTAGGCTTAAGCTGCGGGTGGTGCGTTGTAATAGTTGAATCCCTAAGTGTTGCTCCAACTGTGTGATTCGTTTGCTGATGGCTGATTTACTCAGTCCAAGCTTTTGTCCCGCCGCAGAAAAACTACCGCATTCGACCACAGTGACAAAAATGGGTAATGCCGAAAATTGCTCCATGGTGTCCTTAGATTATCTTGTCCCCTGCCATTATTGTTGATAATACCTCAACAGTCAGTTTTTATTATCGTGGTTATCATTGCCCTTGATGCAAGGTAGACTAATGCACTTGCTGATTGCGGGTGTTGACTGTGAAGCCTCGTTATTTTTGGATTCATCACTCTTTGTTTATCGCTTATCTTGATTACTGTTCGGCAACTTGCCGCAGCAGTGCCGCAATTGCCGATGTACCATTCTCTGATGCCTCTGAACGGCATAGGAATGGAGCTTAGCTATTTTGTTAGAAAGAGAGTTCCTATGTCATTGCCATACCAATGGATTCTGTTCGATGCCGACGAAACCCTATTTTATTTCGATGCCTTAAAAGGGCTTAAGTTGATGTTTGGTGAGTTTGGGGTCGATTTTACTCAAGCGGATTTTGATGAGTATCAGTTAGTTAATAAACCGCTATGGGTTGACTATCAAGACGGTAAAATCACTGCTGCCGAATTGCAAACCACACGTTTCGAGCCTTGGGCTGCCAAACTTGCGGTAGCGCCGCAAGCGCTCAATAGTGCCTTTTTATCTGCTATGGCTGAGATTTGTGCGCCGCTGCCTGGTGCGCGCGAATTGCTATCGGCATTGCAAGGTAAGGCTAAACTGGGGATTATCACTAATGGCTTTACTGAGTTGCAGACGGTGCGCTTACAGCGAACAGGCTTGCAGCATCATTTTGATATTTTAGTAATTTCAGAAAAAGTTGGCATTGCCAAACCCGATGTGGGTATTTTTGAGCATGCGCTTGAGTTAATGGGGCGGCCAGCGCGTGAGCAAGTATTAATGGTCGGTGATAACCTGCATTCCGATATCCAAGGTGGTCTCAATGCCGGTATTCATACCTGCTGGTACAACGTCCATGGTCATGCCGCATCTGCGGGGATCACTCCAAATTATCAAGTGAACTCCCATCAAGAGCTGCAACAGATACTGGGGCTTTAAGACAACATTTGGGGTACATATTGCCGTACATATAATGCGAAAAGGGGTTAACCTTTGCAGGTTAACCCCTTTTCTAACAATCACTTAATCGAAATGATTAGTTCATGCCGTATTTCTTTAATTTCTTACGCAGAGTACCGCGGTTGATACCTAGCATGTTTGCTGCGCGGGTTTGGTTGCCGCGAGTGTGTTGCATGATGATGTCAAGCAGAGGTGCTTCAACTTCACTTAGCACCATTTCATACACTTCTTGTGCTTCCTGACCGTCCAACTGTGCGAAGAAGTTAGTTACGGCACGCTTAACAGCGTCACGTAATAACTGGGGCTTGATAGTGCCGTTTGCGGTTTCGATTTTGCCAACGGTAAGCTGGTGAACTTCTGTGTTAGTTGTCTGATCAAACATTCTATTCTGCTCTTTATTAATTCTGTACTAATTCATCAAAATAATATTCCACGAGGGAATACTGTTCTGCAGCGGTTTCCAGCTGATTAAAGTCAGCCCGGAACTGGCGCTGATCCTCCTGGTCTAGGTACCATCCAATATGTTTTCTGGCGAAGCGGATACCCTTATATTCACCATACAAATCATAAAGTTTGGTGAGGTGTTCCAGCATCACTTGACGCTGTTCTGCCACCTCAATGGGCGCTAGCTTATTACCCGTCTCCAAGTAGTGCTGGATTTCTCTGAAAATCCAAGGTCGTCCTTGAGCACCCCGTCCTATCATCAGAGCATCGACACCGGTGTAATCCAGCACAAAGCGGGCTTTCTCCGGACTGTCGATATCCCCGTTTGCGACAACAGGAATCGAGACATTCTGTTTAATTGCTTTAATGGTGTCGTACTCGGCGTCGCCTTTGTACATGCATTGTCTCGTGCGGCCATGAACGGCCAGTGAGGCGATGCCACAATCCTCGGCAATCTGGGCGATTTGAACACCGTTCCTGTGTTCAGGCTCCCAGCCTGTGCGAATTTTTAACGTAACGGGCACATCTACTGCGGCAACCACGGCTTGTAAAATGTCTTTTACGAGGGACGGATTTTGCATTAGGGCTGAGCCAGCCAGCTTTTTATTCACTTTTTTTGCAGGACATCCCATGTTGATATCAATGATATGGGCGCCTTGTTCAACGTTGAACTGGGCGGCCTGCGCCATTAACTCTGGATCTGCACCTGCAATTTGCACTGAGCGAATACCTTCCTCACCAGAATGTGTCATACGCTGGCGGCTTTTATCTGTATCCCAAACCTCAGGATTGGATGAAAGCATCTCCGACACCGCTAAGGCTGCGCCATAACGAAGACAGAGATTACGGAAAGCTTGATCGGTGACACCTGCCATTGGTGCCACGATCAGCTGATTCTTCAGTTGATAGGGTCCAATCTGCATTTACTGTTTCACCTTAGCTCTTCAAAGGGGCGCTATAGTAGCCCTTTTTATTGGCCGTGAAAAGGTCAATAAATGACCTAGGAGCAATTTTTTTTCTTGACTTTTTAGCCTTGAGAAGTCATCGACAAAATAAGCCTAAGCCAGTGGTGGCGCATGTTGCGCCACCCTTTAGCGTTATTTGCGCGTACCTGTCAAGCGGCTCCAATCTTCTTTGTGAGCCGCTTCGTCCATGTCGAACCATTGGCTATAAAAGTCAGAGATTTCTTGCGCTTGCTCTTTTAGGAGTCCAGAGAGGGCTAATTTACCACCGGTTTTGACTCGGTCGGCGATAAGGGGGGCAAGTTCGCGCAGTGGGCCTGCGAGAATATTGGCAACTAATACATCGGCCTTAAGATCGGCGGGTTGATCTTCAGGTAGGTAGAGTTCGAGTTGGTCGGCAACATCGTTACGCTCGGCATTGGCTTTTGAGGCGTCAATGGCTTGGTAGTCGATGTCGATACCGGTGACTTTTTTCGCGCCCAGCTTTAGTGCGGCAACGGCGAGAATGCCTGAGCCACAACCAAAGTCGATCACTTCTTCGTTGCTCAGATCTAAGCTATCTAACCACTCTAAACAGAGTGCGGTGGTTGGGTGAGTACCTGTGCCAAAGGCAAGACCTGGATCTAAGATCACATTTACCGCTGTTGGATCTGGCACTTCACGCCAGCTTGGGCATATCCACAGGCGTTTACCAAATTGGATCGGGTGGTAGTTATCCATCCACTCGCGAACCCAGTCTTTGTCTTCAATCTGCTCGATTTTATGGCTGAAGTGTTCACCTAAAAACGGCAGTGTTTTCAACATCTCAATGGTTGGCGTTAGATCGGTATCTGCCTCAAATAGCGCGACAACCACGGTATCACGCCACAGCGGGGTTTCACCCAGTTTAGGTTCAAAGATCGGGGTGTCTTTACCATCTTCAAAAGTAATAGAGACTGCGCCTTCTTCCATGAGTAAGTCGCTGATGGTTTCAGCATCATCACTGTTAGTGTTAATGCGAAGTTGGATCCAAGGCATGGGGTAAATCCTGTGGCTAGGGTTAAAAAATATCGCGCTATTGTATACCTAAACCATCTTAAGCGGCAGGATTTGGCGAGAAATTACCATAACAAAGCCGTTTTTAACTCTGGTTGTGTAAATGGGTTTCTATCGTCACGTTTAGATAAAAATGGCTTTTATTCCTGCATTGACAAGGCGTTATTGGGTCAGCATTTTGTTGTACGCAAATGCAAACCACTCGTTTCGATATTTATTATAAAGCTATGAAATATAATGGTTAATTGGTTTTACCTTTGTTTGGTTTTTTACCTTGTTTTTGTGATCGCCTTCTAAGAGTTGATGTTCACCCCGTGAGTTATCTCACGCTTTAAATCTGTGACGCTCAGTTGGGTATTTTGTTACTGCTATCGTGTAGTTTGCAAAGAGGTGTCAACAAACCATCAAAGGGTAAAAGCAGGATGATAAGCGTAACGCGCGTTCACACTAGGGTGAAAACACAGGGGATAGGTCACCCTTGGTCGGCGAAGGCCGATAGATTACAGAGCGCGACAGGCATTATGCTGGGATGCTTTCTGTTGTTGCATATGCACTTCGAGTCGAGCATTTTGCTGGGTAAGGAGGCATTTTACCAAGTCGTACAACTGCTTGAAGGCGGCATGTTTAGTAGTACTGGCCATGGTTTTCCGATGGTCACTAAAGTCTTTTCGGTTTTTATGCTGTTGGTGGTGATAGTACACGCCGCGGTTGCGCTTAGACGGTTTCCGGCACAACTGGGCCAGTGGCGGGCATTGCGCTCGCACTTAGGTGGCATTAACCACCGCGATACCCATGCTTGGTTTTGGCAGTTGATCACTGGTTTTATTCTGTTTTTCCTTGTGCCAGTGCATCTGTTTACCATGATCTTAAATCCTGAGATTGGCCCACATTTATCCGCCGAGCGTGTTTATCACGATAATGCTTGGCTGCTGTATGCCTTATTGCTGCCCGCTGTGGTGATCCACGCCATGATTGGTTTGTACCGTGTGGCGGTTAAGTGGGGCATAACGGCTCAGCGTTCAGGTTTACGCAAACTCGCTAAGGTTTTGATTATCTATTTGTTGTGCCTTGGTAGCGCCAGCTTGGTTGCTTATATGTTTATCGGCAGCGAGTTGAGCGTTCCTGTGCAGCCCTATGTGCCCCAGTGATTTGAATGCCAATCCTGCTGCGTTGTCCTGTAATGGGGCATCTCGGTAGGATTTTGTTTAGCTGCGACTCGTTTTAATTTGTTTTACCGCGAATAGTTAAGCATTCGATGAATTATTCACCCTCTAGTTGATCTAACTCAGGTTTGTTGTTGGATTTGTGAGCGATATTAATTTTCGAGGATAGGACTTAATCACTCTGGCTTGATGAAGCTGGTGGCTTAATGAAGCTGGTAGCGTGAGGCGAAAGCAATGGCAATCAAACTAAGTATAAAAAAATGGAGTGCGTGGCTGGATTTAAGCCAGAGTGTGTCTGGTGTCATTTTGGCGGTGTTTTTATGGACTCACTTAGTGCTGGTGTCGTCTATTTTATTGGGTGGCGATGCCATGCACTGGGTGGCTCGTGCGATGGAGCTGAGTTTTCTCTCCAGTGATGGCCGCGGCTTCCCTTGGGTTGTGACCTGTATTGCTATCGGTATCGCCGCTTTAGCGTTAGTGCATGTGTTAGTGGCATTGCAAAAGTTACCCATGAGTTTGCGCCAGCAAAGGGCGCTGCAACAGCAGATGCAAGTGATTAACCACAGTGATACTCGCCTATGGCGCTGGCAGGCCATTACGGGCGTGGTGATTTTGTTGTTCTTGCCTGTGCATCTATGGCTTATCGCTTCAGCCCCCGAAACCATAGGTCCGCAAGGGAGCGCCGATCGTATTTGGAATCAAGGTGTGTGGATGGTTTATCTGCCTTTGCTGCTCACTGTGGAGTTACATGCAGCAATTGGTATTTACCGTGTGGCACTTAAGTGGGGCGCGGCGCGGGATCTTAATAGCCGCAGCCGTTTACGCAAGATCAAAACCATTGTGAGTGTGGCTTTTGTCACCGTAGGGCTTGCCTCATTGCTAGCATTTTTACCCTATGCAAGTTGAGCAAAACAAATAATAAAAGCGTGTTATCCCAAAATAATCATTGCAGTACCCGTTAAGGAGCAGGCGTGAAACTGATTTATACCGATTCATTAGTGGTGGGGGCCGGATTGGCAGGGCTCCGGGTAGCCATTGCCTCTAAAGAGCGTGGGCTTGATACCTTAGTGCTTTCGCTTATTCCTGCTAAACGTTCTCACTCTGCGGCGGCGCAGGGGGGAATGCAGGCAAGTCTTGGCAATGCTGTTAAAGGCATGGGCGATGATGAAGACGTGCATTTCCAAGACACAGTGAAAGGATCGGACTGGGGCTGCGATCAAGAGGTCGCCAGAATGTTTGCCCATTGTGCGCCTAAGGCGGTACGTGAGTTAGCTAACTGGGGGGTACCTTGGTCACGCGTCAGTGCAGGTCCAAGAGAAGTGATTGTTAACGCACAAAAAGTCACACTGCAAGAAGCCGAAGAAGCCCACGGGTTGATCAATGCCCGCGATTTTGGCGGTACCAAGAAATGGCGCACCTGCTACACCGCCGATGGAACGGGTCACTCGTTGCTTTATGCGATGGATAACAAAGCGATTTCAATGGATATTCCGGTCCATGAGCGCGTCGAAGCGCTGGCGATTATCCACGATGGAGAGCGCTGTCACGGGGTGATTGCCCGTTGTTTAATCACGGGCGAATTGCGTGCCTATGTAGCGAAATCAACCACCATCGCCACTGGTGGTTATGGCCGAATTTATGAAGTGTCAACTAATGCGATTATCTGCGAAGGCATAGGGCAGGCGCTGGCGCTCGAAACGGGCGTGGCAACGCTTGGTAATATGGAAGCGGTGCAGTTCCACCCCACGGCGATTGTGCCAGTTGGCATTTTAACCACCGAAGGTTGCCGCGGTGATGGTGGTTTATTGCGGGATAAAGACGGTTATCGTTTTATGCCGGACTATGAGCCTGAGAAAAAAGAACTGGCATCGCGGGACGTGGTATCCCGCCGCATGACCGAACATATGCGTAAAGGTAAGGGCGTCGATAGCCCCTATGGCCCGCATTTATGGCTCGATATCACCCTGCTTGGGCGCAAACATATCGAAACCAACCTGCGTGAAGTGCAAGAGATTTGTGAAAACTTCCTCGGTATCGACCCCGCGAAGGATTGGATCCCCGTGCGTCCAACCCAGCATTATTCTATGGGTGGCATTCGCACCAAAGCCACCGGCGAGAGTCCGCAGCTTAAGGGCCTGTTCAGCGTGGGCGAAGCCGCCTGTTGGGATATGCATGGCTTTAATCGCTTAGGTGGTAACTCGCTCGCGGAAACCGTAGTGGGCGGTATGATTATCGGCAAGTATGTCGCTGATTTTTGTGAAAATAACAGCCTTGAAATCAACACAGCGCTTGCCGAAAAGTTTATGCAGCAGGTGCAGACTGAAATCGACACCTTAGTTGATGGCGATGGCCACGAAAACCCCTTCGAGCTTAAGCACGCAATGCAGCGGATTATGATGGATTACGTAGGGATTTTCCGTAATGGGCCTGAACTCGATAAAGCGGTGGCTGAGCTTAAAGCCCTGCTTGAGCGTTCACGCAAGCTCGGCATTAAGTGCAAAAAACGCCACGCCAACCCAGAGCTGGTGGAGGCGCTGCGGGTTAAGCGTATGCTCAAAGTCGCGCTGACCGTTGCTTGCGGCGCTGCCGCTCGCACCGAAAGCCGCGGTGCCCATGCCCGTGAAGATTATCCGCAGCGTAACGACCGCGATTGGCTTAATCGCACCCTTGCCAGTTGGCCCGATGCTAATGCGTTAGAACCCGTATTAAGCTACGAGCCGCTGGATGTGATGAAGATGGAGTTGCCACCGGGATACCGTGGTTATGGTATCGACAATGCCATTGCTCACCCTGATACCGCTAAACGTGAGCAACAAATCACGCAGATTTTGGCAGAGCTTGGGAAGGATGCCGATCGTTATCAACGCCAAGCGGCACTGATGCCTTTCGAGCTGCCGCCCAGCCTGCAAGCTAACAATGAACGTTTAAGTGATACCTTACAAAGACCATCCGCCAATGCGCTAGGAGAAAAATCATAATGAGCCAAGGTCGTCAGTTAACCTTTAATATTTTTCGTTATGATCCGCAGGAGCCAAACGATAAGCCGAAGATGGTGCGTTACCAACTCACTGAAACGCCAGGCATGACGGTGTTTATCGCCCTCAATAAACTCAGAGAAGAGCAAGATACCTCATTGCAGTTTGACTTTGTCTGTCGGGCAGGCATTTGTGGCAGCTGCGCCATGGTGATCAACGGTTTTCCAACATTGGCTTGCCGCACCTTAACCGCCAAATATCCCAAGGGCGAGATCACCCTGATGCCATTACCTGGCTTTGAGTTAATTGGCGATCTCTCGGTGAATACGGGTAAGTTTATGCGTGAACTTGCTGAGCGGTTAAAGCTGTGGTTACACCCAAAGGCGAATGATATCAGCATCCATCGCCTCGAAGATCCAATGGCGCCGGAAGAAGCTGCGCGCTTGTATGAGTTAGAGCGCTGCGTTGAATGCGGGGTTTGCGTATCAGCCTGCGCGACCAAGCAAATGCGCGAGACCTTTGTTGGTGCAGTCGGCATGATGAAGATCGCCCGCTTTGAACTCGATAGCCGTGATGCCCGTACCGCTGAGGATTTTTACCATGTGATTGGTAATCAGGACGGGGTGTTTGGCTGTATGACCTTACTCGGCTGCCAAGATAATTGCCCTAAAGATTTACCCCATATGCAGCAGATTGCTTATCTACGCCGTAAAATGGCAATGACGCTGGTTTAGCTCCTTTTATTACTTTGATTTTAAAATAAAAAGCGCCTTTGTAGGCGCTTTTTGTTTGGGAGCTTAACAGGCAAAAGTCTTATGAATATCCACCTGTTTAACTAATGCCGCCGAGACGGCTAAAAAAGCATTAAAGTGCGGACTTGCCATATGTGCCTCCAGCGCCGCTTGGGATTGCCACACTTCATACATCCAAAAGTGATTTGCATTATCTAAAGATCGATGCAGCGTATACTCAAAACAACCGGCCTCGGTGTGGGTGTCACTCACCAGTTGTTTGAGGATGTTAAAGAGCGCATCACTCTGACCTGAATGCGCTTGGATTTGCGCAAAAACCGTGATTTTCATTGGCTAAATCCCTCAAGTACAATTTTACCAATCGCTTTACCCGACTCAATTTGTGCATGGGCTTTAAGTAAATTTTGCGCATTGATCGTGCCGTAATGCTCACCAAAGGTGCTTTTTACTGTGCCGGTATCGATAAGCTCGGCAATACGATTGAGTAGATGGTGCTGGGCAATCATATCCTCGGTTTGATACAGGCTGCGGGTAAACATCAGCTCCCAATGTAGCGACAGGCTTTTACGCTTCAGTTTCATCACATCTAACGGGCCGACAGGATCATCAATCAGTGCCAGTTTACCTTGCGGTCTGAGCACTTTTACGATTTCGTCAAAGTGCTTATCGGTTTGAGTCAGGCTAATCACATGGGTGACATCGGCAATATCGAGCTTAGCCAGCTCTTGCGAAAGGGGTTGGTTATGATTGATGACGGCATCTGCACCTAAGGTTTGCACCCAAGTTGCGGATTCTGGCCGTGATGCGGTACCGATAACCTCTGCTCCAGTCAATTTGACCGCCAGTTGAGTGATAATCGAACCCACACCGCCAGCCGCACCGATAATCAGAATACGTGCATCTGTGGCTGAGCCATCTTGTGGTAGACCTAAACGGTCAAACAGCAATTCCCAAGCCGTGATACTGGTTAAGGGAAGAGCCGCGGCTTGGGCGTTGCTGAGGGAGTTCGGTTTATGGCCGACAATGCGCTCATCGACTAACTGATATTCAGCATAACTGCCACTGCGACTAATATCGCCGGCATACCAAACCTCATCGCCCACTTTAAATAGGCTGACCTTGTCGCCAATGGCTTTTACAACGCCGACGGCATCCCAACCGAGGATTTTATATTCCCCTGCGGGCGCTGAGCTGGATGCGCGGATCTTGGTGTCGACGGGGTTAACCGATATGGCTTTAACCTCGACTAAAAGATCAAAACCTGTTGGGGTGGGTTCTGCTAATGTGATGTTTTCTAATGCATTGTGTGCATTGTGTGCATTGTGTGCATTGTGTGCATTGTGTGCATTGTGTGCATTGTGTGCATTGATTGCACCTGCTGTTTGGTAACCTACGGCTCTCATAATCATTCCTCACTGGCGACTCGTGTCAGTCACTTGTCATTGAGTGCCATTGTGTGAAATATTAACCTTTAAATAAACGGGGGAATGTTTGTAATTTTTTCAAAGGAAATTTGATAATCATGCTGCTCAATGATCTCGCATTATTTGTTCGGGTTGCCGATTGCGGCAGTATTTCGGCCGCCGCGGCTGAATTGGAACTCTCGGCAGCGTCGGCCAGTGCAGCGATTAAGCGCCTTGAAAAACAGCTTGATACCAGCCTATTTGTGCGCACAACTCGCAGCCTTAGGTTAACCGCTCAAGGTGAGCGTTACCTAATCCATTGTCGCCGCGCCTTAAGTGATCTCGCCCTGGGAGAGCAGGCGATCGCCAGCGATAAAGGTAAGGTCTCTGGCACCTTAAGCCTGTCGGTTTCATCAGACTTTGGGCGTAACTTGTTCGTCCCTTGGCTCGATGACTTTTTACTGGATTTTCCACAGCTGCAAGTACGTTTGCATTTGGGCGACAATATCAGCAGTTTTTACCACGATAAAATTGATGTGGCAGTGCGCTATGGTAAGCCGCAGGATTCTAATCAAGTTGCCTTTCCGATTTGCAGTGCCGACAGAGTGTTATGTGCATCGCCAGAATACCTTGCCAAGTTTGGTCAACCCGAGACATTAGAGCAGCTAACACAGCATAACTGCTTATTTTATAAACTAGATGATCGAACCCACGACCAATGGCAATTTGAGCGTGATGGCCAGGAACGTAAAGTAAGAGTCACAGGCAATCGCAGTGCCAATGATGCTGAAATTGCGCGCCGCTGGGCGGTTGCGGGTAAGGGGTTGGTGTTTAAGTCGAGTTTAGATTTGGCAGAGGATATTATGGCTGGGCGTTTGGTGCCCTTGTTGCCAGAATATCGCGGCGAGTCGGTCAATTTGTACTTAGTGTGTCCTGGGCGAGAGCATGTCACTCCGGTGGTATTACTGCTTCGCGAAATGTTACGTCAGCGTTGTAAAGCGTTGCAAACGCAGTTGGCGGCTCATCATATTCCCCCAAAACACCGTTAAGCAATTGCATAGTGGTAGTATATGTAAATAAGCGTATCGCATATTGTTATTTATTTTAAAATAAAGTTTTTAAAATTGTTTTTGGTGATGAGATTAGTTGTTGCTCCTTGTGTTTATTATGTTTAATTTTGCTAAGTTTTTCTGATCTAACTCATATTTATTTTAATTTAATATGAGTTAGCTCTTGCGTGAGTTGAAAAGATTTTTTGTTCATGCGTATGATGCAATAAATGTATCTTTTTGTATCTTTGGCTGCGCGGTCGCAGTGGAGATTATTTATAGCATGACGTATTGACGAGCAATGTTAATTAAATTAGCCACAAAAAATTATCCAAAAATATCAAAGCGTTTTCTTATCGCTGTGGGTGAGTGGCTGATATTTGGAATATTATGGGTGAGCTTACCCGTGAATATTGCCGCTGCGTCTGATTCATGTGTTGTTGGAAAAAATAGCTTATCAATGGCTTCTGTGATGGTGTCTCACTGTGAACCTGTTAGCCATCAGTCAGCCGTAATAGTTGGTGAATATGGCGCTCCCCTTTGGACTGGTTTTAGCCAAACGGATTTTGAAAGCATATTTTGGGGAGCGTCCTTTTTTATTTTTTTTAGTTTTATTTATTTAATCTTAACCATATTTATTCGTGGTTATATTACTAATATAGAAAACTATTATTCAGTTTTACTTAATTGGATGAAATCAGTTCAAGCAAGTACATCCTAGTGCTACATAGAGCGAATGCTCACTATCAAAATTTTCCATTAAAAATATAAATCAAGGTTTTATTATGCAACCAACGAATAATCAATATTATTCGTCGATTTCTCGTCGGCGAAATAAATGGTCAGTGCTTTTCTGCGTGCAGGTGATGCTAGCCAGTTTCTCATTGGTCGGCCAAGCATTGGCCGTCAATGAATTTGAGTTAGCAACGGATGCACAAGCCGCAAAATGGTCTGGCTACGTTAATGTGGGTTTTACCCGAAACATTTATGACTCAGATAGTTATTACGCCTATCAAGCCTTTAACATCGATAGCCGGATCGATTACAAGGCAAATTGGGGCAATGTGCTATTTACCCTTGGGGGTGAAAAGCAAACATTACATGGCAAGGAGTCCAGTTTTTATGACCCTTTGCTGGAGTACCGCACGCCACTGTATGCCTTGACCGATACCATTTCATTGAAAGGTAGTTTGGGTGTGTATCTGCCCGCAGAACGTGAATCAAAATTGGATCGGTTGCAATATGCACCGCGTATTGCTGGGTACTTATTTTGGAGCCCGCTAGATAACCTAAGTTTTTATTTTTCACCGCGCTATCGCTACAACGCTTACCAATACAAAACCGCAGGTGAGCGCGTGTTAGTTGAACAGCAACTCGATGGATTAGTCGATGCTTATTGGCAAATTACGGCCAATTGGTATTTGGATATCAGTGGTCGTTATCGGATTTCCAAAAACTATTACGGTCGCCGACTCGACGATCAATTTACCTTCGCCCAAGAACTCGGTTGGTCGTTTAAGCCTGATTGGGTGTTGGCTGTTGGTCACAACAATAGTGGTCGTTTCTATAACCCAGAAGTGGGGACATCTCAGGGATTTGAGATTTATGACAAAAAGAGTTCAACCTTTTATTTGTCAGTTACTAAATATCTATAAAAACAGTAGTTAAGAGGAATCTATGAAGAAGTCAATGGTATGTCTGGCGATCACCAGCGCACTGACCCTTGTGGGGTGTGGTGCTGGCGATGAGCCTTATAAAGAACTCCCGAAAGATGAAAAGCAAGTCACCACTGCCGACATCGATAAAGCCGCTGAGCGGCAGTATCTCTACATTCGCAGCGTGGGTAAGGCTCCGCGTTATGCCGCTGAGGTGCGAGGTTTTACTCAAGGTGATCCTAAGTTGGTGACCTTGCATAAAACTGAGAATGGCATCCAAGTACGTCAAATAGATCGAGATAATATCGGATTAGGCCATGACAGTCGTTATCCTAATGAATATAACCAAGCGCCAGTATTAACTATTCCTGGCGAATATATCGACTTTAAATGTACTGAAGATAAATGGCGTGAGTGTATTAACGTGGAGCAAGTTAATACCGATGCTAATTTAACATGGCAGAATAAACGCTATTTTGTCCCTGATTTTGCCAAAGCCAAAATTGCCGAGTTGGGCATTAATGATATATTTACCTTTGGGGAATGCGTGACTGAAACCGAAGCGCCCCGTTTAGTCAACTCTAATGGCCAAAAAGGCTATGAGATGGATTTAGCTAAGGGCGTGGTCAACTTTGAAATTGAGCATACCTATCAAGCTTCACCAAGTTGCTTTAACCAATTTTACGGTGGCAATCTCGACAACTTATCCTTTACGACCACCGAGTTTATTTCGATTGTGGCGGTGGATCAGTTAGCCAGTAAAGACTATCAAGCTATACCCTATGCTGAAAACGAAAAGGGTACATTTGGCTTCTTTACCTCCTCCCATACCTATCGTGACGCGACTGACTCTGAGGGTGTTGACGGGTATGTGCGCACTTACTTGAATCGCTTTAATCCGGCCAAATCGGAACTGACTTATTACCTGAGTAATAATTTCTACGATGCGAAAAATAAACCCTTTTTGGATGCAGCCATTGAGTCTGTTACGGCAATTAACATTCAAAATAAGTTGTATAAAACCGGATTTCCACAGATAAAACTTGAGCAAGCCCACGATAAACGCCATGGCGACCTACGTTATAGCAACATCACTTTATTCGATGAGCCGCTGGATAATGGTCTAGCGGGTTATGGTCCATCTGCGGCAAACCCGCTAACAGGTGAAATTGTGAGTGCGCGAGTCAATCAATACAGCTCGAATCTAAAACAAGGCGCCGTTCGTTACTATCGCCAAGTGCGTTTAGATTATAACAGAGGCAAATTGGACGCTAATTCAGTGACATCGTTAACGGGTGAGCCATATGTGTCGAATTTAGACAAGCCTGATGTCAGCCTCGATACTGCGCCTGTTGAGGCGGCAGCATTTGAGCAACCGACTCAGCAACTCATTGCGGCACCCAAATCGCTGTTATTAACGCCCAAGGATAATAGCTTCGATGCCTTAGCGGATTTTGATGAAAAAACACAAGCGTTTTGGTCTGAAAACTCAATGATGCATGTGGATACCGTGTTTGCTACAGGGGGGAGTGATCGTGAATTACCTCGCGGCATCAAAGGTCATGAAATTGACTGGAAAAAAGCGGAAATGTGGGTTGATGGCAAAGTGGGCGGTAAGTTAGCGGCATTTGAAGATCTGCCCCTAAGTTTGCAAGACTCACTAACCACAGCCCTAGCTGCACAAGCATTTGCTGGCACCTTGACCCATGAGTTAGGACATACTTTTGGCTTAAGGCATAACTTTGCAGGGAGTCGTGACCACGACAATACCTTTAACCAAGCACAACTAGCTGAATTAAAAGCCGCCTTTAGTGATGCAGGTTATCCAGACATTACTGTTAATGCCGAGTTTTCGAGCCAAATGGACTACAACGTGAATCGGTTTGCGACCACGTTTGAACCCTATGACTTAGCTGCGTTACGTTTTGGCTATGCCCGTGAAGTAGAAACGAAGACCAATGAATTTGTGTCGCTCAAAGCGGAAGATGCTAAGCGTCGTGACGAACTTGCCAAAGGCGTCGTTAACGGTGATACCCGATTTGGCGCGCTTTATAACATCGAGCAAAACAATAGCCTACGTCAGTATTCTTTCTGTACTGATGAGCACGTCTCCCTTAACAGCAACTGTAATCGTGGAGATGCGGGCAAAAACTTGGATGATATTGGTCAGTTTTATATCGAAAAGTACTTCGATAGCTACGAGACTATGAACCTACGCCATAATCGGCAATCTTTGTTTGAAGATCATAGCCTAAGTTACACCATCAATCGTAAAGCTCAGTTTGATGAAATACGTCAATTCATTGAAGATGTGAGCTTTTTAGAGCAACTGTTTGGTCTATCTGAAAACTTTTTCGTCGGTGAGTGTGAACGATTGGCGGCGACTGGAGGCGATGCTTGGTATTGCGCGAATCAGCGGGCGATGAATCAGTCGGCAGATTTCTTCCTTAAGCTAGTGGGAGAAAATGACGCCACACTGGACGTCACATACAAGCAAGCCGATGGCAGCGTAGCCTTAAGGCAACAGTACAATTTTGCCAAAGTACTTGAGCAATATCGTTTTAAAAGCGGCGATATGAAGGCGCAATTTGAGCCGGGTGAGGTGATTAGTCAGTTCTCTGATTCTCCAGAAGCCTTGAAAGAGCTGATCATTAAATCGCAAATTAATCCTAAATTTCAGGATTTATTAACGGCGGATGTCAGCTTTTCGGGTCGCCTACTCAATGGTATTAAAACACCTGCATCTTCACCTAACCATCCTTATGTGAATGAGCGCGACGTGTTGGGTGTGTGGCCAGATAAATTGTTAGCCGTGCGAGCCTTAGTCTCACGTACCACCCCACGTAGCACATCAAGCCGTGGCTATAAAGCATTGGTTGATTTACCGAATGTGGGTCCGGTGTTCCAAGACATGTTGTGTAAGATGACCATGGGTGAAGGTCCTGGCCTTACTCGTGGTAATACGCCGCTCTTTACCGAAAGCTGTGGCGTGAGTGGTAAGCTTGATAGCTATCTGCCTTATTACACTGATTTTGCGCAACAAAGTATTGAACCATTACCTAATTACGACCGTTCAGTATCACGTTACTTCCAATTTGATACTGTTAACGGCCAACCAAAAGGTAAGAGCAATTTACTGCAGATGATATTACGCCAAGTGGTGCTTGCATCCGTGGACAGTGATTATCAAGGTGAGCAAAAAGCTAGGGTATGGCGTGAATACGTTGGTATTCGCTTAGCTGGCCCAGCATTGGCGACTCAAGCAGAAGTGACGGTAAATGGTCGAGTGTATGCAGCGACCGCAGAAAACACTTTAGCGTTGGCATTGATTAACCGAATTAAAGAAATGGAAACCTTTAAGACGCAAGCTGGTGAGGCCACGCTTGCCATCAAGTTAAACAATGGCACTGTGGGTGAGATCATTGATAGGCAGCTAAATCGAGATCAGCTAGTGCTCAGTTATTTACCTGTGCTTGATTAAGTCACTTGAATCGAGTGAGCCGCACCCGCGGCTTTATACCAATCGTATTAAATATCTGTTCATTCAGCGGGAGTTAAACGGGCTTTAGACAAGGCGAAGGCTTGAAGGCATAGTGGTGCTCTGTCGAAAGCCTTAAACGCAGTATAAAGCCCGTTCAACCCCGCCCTTCGGGAGCATCATAGGCATCTCACTCCCGTGTTACATTGACTTAAAAGGGAATAACCATTTCTTCGTCAATGCGCCTTGGATTGAGATGCCCGTGAGGCTCTGAACTGATTAGATATTTAATGTGATTGGTATTACAATGCATAAGCATTTGTAAAACATAGAAAAGGCCGCTCAGTGAGCGGCCTTTACTTTTAATGCAATCTTGTATGGCTTAAGACTTGGCGCGTTTCATCGCGGTGAAGAATTCATCGTTAGTCTTAGTCATCGCCAGTTTATCAATGAGGAATTCCATTGCACTGACTTCATCCATTGGATTGAGGATCTTACGTAGGATCCACATTTTTTGTAGCTCGTCTGGATTTGTCAGCTTCTCTTCACGACGAGTACCGCTGCGGTTAAAGTCAATCGCAGGGAATACGCGTTTTTCAGCGGCCTTACGTGACAGGTGCAGCTCTTGGTTACCAGTACCTTTAAACTCTTCGTAAATCACTTCGTCCATCTTAGAACCGGTATCGACTAACGCTGTTGCGATAATGGTTAAGCTGCCGCCGTTTTCAATGTTACGAGCCGCACCGAAGAAGCGCTTAGGACGATGCAGGGCGTTAGCGTCCACACCACCCGTTAACACTTTGCCCGATGAAGGGATAACAGTGTTGTAAGCACGCGCTAAACGGGTGATCGAGTCCAGTAGAATCACCACGTCTTTTTTGTGTTCGACTAAACGTTTAGCCTTTTCAATCACCATTTCAGCCACTTGTACGTGACGACTTGCTGGTTCGTCGAAGGTAGATGCAATAACTTCACCTTTAACGAGGCGTTGCATCTCGGTTACTTCTTCAGGACGTTCATCGATCAGCAGAACCATTAACACCACTTCAGGGTTGTTGTAGGTAATTGACTGGGCGATATTTTGCAGTAATAACGTCTTACCCGCTTTTGGTGGCGCAACGATCAAACCACGTTGACCCTTACCGATAGGTGAACATAAATCCAGAATACGGGCAGTGATGTCTTCAGTTGAGCCATTACCACGCTCCATACGCATACGTTCTTCTGCATGGAGTGGAGTTAAGTTTTCAAAGAGGATTTTATTGCGAGAGTTTTCAGGTTTATCAAAGTTAACTTCGTTAACTTTTAACAGGGCAAAATAACGTTCACCTTCTTTTGGTGGGCGAATCTTACCAAAAATGGTGTCACCCGTTCGCATGTTAAAACGGCGAATTTGGCTTGGTGAGACGTAAATATCATCTGGGCCAGCTAAGTAAGATCCATCTGCACTACGTAAGAAACCGAATCCGTCTTGGAGTATCTCTAATACGCCGCCACCGAAAATGTCTTCGCCGCTTTTGGCGTGGGCTTTAAGGATGGAGAAAATAATGTCCTGCTTGCGAGCACGGGCCATATTTTCGAGTTTCATGTTTTCGGCTAGCGAAACTAGGTCGGATATCGGCGTGTCTTTTAATTCAGTTAAGTTCATGTTGGGGATCTTGTGTTACGCGACAAAGCTTACCTCGATCAATCAGTAAAGTTTGTGATTCAGGATAGTGATTGATGAGCGAGAAGTGGTTTAGTTAGAAAGAGTCTGGTTATTAAAGTAGCACTAACAAAGCAGGGCGTCCAGAAATTTAGGGGGATTCCGGCACAATTTAATTTAAGCTTGTGCCGGACGTCACTCATAGCGACAACAAATTAGATTTGTGCGTCGATAAACTCTTTTAATTGAGTTTTAGAGAGGGCGCCAACTTTGGTCGCAGCTAACTCGCCGTTTTTGAATAACAGTAGAGTTGGGATACCGCGAACGCCATATTTAGCAGGAGAAACATTGTTTTGGTCAACGTTTAATTTAGCGATAGTCACGCGACCTGCGTACTCTTCGGCAACGTCGTCAAGGATTGGTGCGATCATTTTGCATGGACCACACCATTCAGCCCAAAAGTCTACCAATACTGGTAAATCGGCCTTTAACACGTCGTTTTCGAAGCTGTCGTCGCTCAAGTATATAATTTTATCGCTCATGATGTTCTCCAGTTTGGTTGCCATTGCTGGTTTGTTAATGGCTTACCATGTATATTGGGGCTGAAAAATAGCTTTTCAAGTTACCTTTTACAATGTGGCTATTTCAAACGATCGAGTATCTTATTGCAACCCCAAATGGTATGCTTGCGCTATGAGCCAAACACATTTATCAAATCAAAAATTTGCCGACCTACCTCTACATCCTGAGGTAAAACAGGCCCTTGCCGAGAACGGCTTTGAATTTTGTACGCCAATTCAGGCGTTATCATTACCCGTATTACTTCAATCAAAAGATATCGCTGGCCAAGCTCAAACGGGCACAGGCAAGACAATGGCGTTTTTGGTTGCCACATTTAACCATTTATTGTCATCCTCCATTCCTGAAGGGCGCCAATTAAATCAACCTCGTGCCATTATCATGGCACCTACCCGTGAATTAGCGATCCAAATTGCTAAGGATGCGATTTTACTCGCGAAACATACTCACCTAAAGGTGGGTATTGTTTATGGTGGCGAGAGTTATGATGTTCAACGTAAAGTGCTTGACCAAGGTGTTGATATCTTAATCGGTACTACCGGACGGATTATCGATTATGTGCGTCAGGGCATTATCAATTTAAATGCGATTCAAGCTGTTGTGTTAGACGAAGCCGATCGTATGTTTGACCTCGGTTTTATCAAGGATATTCGTTTTCTATTCCGACGTATGCCTAATGCCGACCAGCGCCTGAACATGTTGTTTTCAGCGACGCTTTCGATGAAAGTGCAAGAGTTGGCCTATGATCATATGAATGATCCAGTGAAAGTCGAAATCGCGCCTGAAGAAAAAACCTCCAAGAACATCAAAGAAGAAATTTTCTATCCTTCCCAAGAAGATAAGATGCGTTTACTGCTAACCTTGATTGAAGAAGATTGGCCTGAGAAAGCCATTGTTTTTTCAAACACCAAGCATAGCTGTGAAAACTTATGGTCTTGGCTTGAGGGTGATGGCCACCGTGTGGGTCTGCTCACGGGCGATGTACCACAGAAGAAACGTATTCGAATCCTTGAGCAATTCACTCAAGGCCAGTTAGATATTCTGGTCGCGACTGACGTTGCTGCACGTGGTCTACATATCTCCGATGTTTCCCATGTGTACAATTATGATTTACCTGATGATTGTGAAGATTATGTCCATCGTATCGGTCGTACTGGGCGCGCGGGTAACAAAGGGGTGTCAGTCAGTTTTGCCTGTGAGGAATACGCACTAAACTTGCCTGCGATTGAAACTTACATCAATCACTCTATTCCTGTGAGTAATTATGATCGCGATGCGCTGCTCGATGATATTCCATCGCCGGTCAAGATTCACCGTAAACACCCTGCGGGTGCCCGTAATTTACGTGAGCGCTCAGGAGCGGGTCGTACTCCAGGTGCTCATCGCAGTGGTGGTCGTCCGCCTCGCCATGACAGGACGCGTAGACAGCCGTAAATGCCAACACCTGCTTATGCTGCCATTACTTTAGGCTCTAACAGTTTTAATATGCTGATCGCTAAGACAAAAGGCGGTCAGCCACATATTATTGCTAAATACAAACGTAAAGTCAGGTTAGCCGAAGGTATTGGCGAAGATGGTTATTTATCACAGGAAGTGATGCAGCGAGGCTTAGATTGCCTCGCCATGTTTGCCCAAATGTTAGCACTGCATAAAATCCATCCCAATCATGTTGCTGTGATTGCCACAGCAACACTGCGTACCATCAATAACGCTGACGAGTTTAACCAGAAGGCCATTCCTCTCCTTGGTCACCCAATTGAGATTATTTCGGGCATGCGTGAAGCTGAACTGATTTATCAGGGGATGGTGGCAACAACCTGTGGTCAAGGTCGACGCTTAGTGATTGATATTGGTGGAGCAAGCACCGAATTTATTATCGGTGATGGTCATCAAGTCCAATTTAAAACTAGCTTGCCGATGGGCAGTGTGACCTTTAATCGACGCTTCTTTAGCAATGCGCCGGTGCAAGAACTCGATTTTGATGATGCGAAACAACAAGTGTTGGAAGTGTTAGGAGAGCATAGACAAAGGCTAAAAGATTTAGGATGGCATTGTGTGGTGGGGGC
This sequence comes from Shewanella cutis, assembly GCF_022410515.1. Taxonomy (GTDB): domain Bacteria; phylum Pseudomonadota; class Gammaproteobacteria; order Enterobacterales; family Shewanellaceae; genus Shewanella; species Shewanella cutis. The sequence goes on from NZ_JACSDI010000004.1 coordinate 170,407, forward strand.
TTCTGGCGCAGTGCAATCTGTGGTCGAAGTGCTAATGCACCGTAAGCTGTCTGAAATCATCACGTTATCTGTGCTGACACAGCTGAAAGCGGAAATTCTTACCGAGGAAGATGCGAGCCTAGAGGGGATTATCGGCTTAAGTGTCGAACGTGCGCCGACATTTGCTGCTGGGGTGGCGATTTTACTCGCGCTCTTTGAACTCTTAGGAATTGAGCAGTTGACGCTATCAGGTGGTGCATTGCGTGAGGGCGTGTTAGTGATGCTGGCGCAGCGGATTTTAGAAGAAGCGATTTAACCTCTCATCTATTATTAAAAGACAAAGGCCGCCAAATGAACACTTGGCGGCCTTTACTATTTAACGGATTGGATTACTTTAAGATCTCGACTAAATCTTTTTCGAGCGATACGGTTGGACGCTCAACAATGCGGCCAATTTCTTTACCTTGTTGTTGCACGATAAAGGTGGGGATGCGTTTAAACTCGTATTTTGCCGCCAGCCCTTCAGGATCTTGCTTGCTGCGATCAACGCCAATATACGTCACTTTGATATTGGGGTTGGCCACTTCTTCGATAATGCGGATAAAACGTGGCGTTTCGCGATGGCAGTCTGGGCACCAAGTACCAATAATCACCACAATTTCTGTTGGTTCGCTGACTTTTTTCAAAGGTGCTAAGGCATCGGTATCCACTTGATAGCTTTTATAGCCTTCAGCAAACTCATTGAGATCTTTTACTAAATGTTGCGCTTCAACTACACCGGTTAAAATCACTTCTTGCTTCTCCTCGCTGCAGGTGGCAATCAAGCCCTGTTGTTGTTCTTCAAATCCACAGCCGCCATTTGCTAGTACTTGGCAACTAAAAAATAACGCGGTCGTGGCGAGTAATGCTTTAACGTTATTGTGCATGATATGCCCTCAAAATCGAAGAAGAATGAGTTTGCATTCAAACACTAATTTTGGTTTTCTAAAAGTTGCCAATGAATTTGCTGCAAGGCAGATCACGTATCGCTAATGTAAAACTTGCTCCTGCCCGCAAAAAGTTAGTTATTGTTCCAATAACTTGGCGAGTATGGGTTTATTCGCCTCAGGGAAATCGTAATGGGTGAGATCATGCTTATCGACCCAAGCAATTTGTTGCCCTTCAAGCCCTTGCGCCTCGCCAGTAAAGTCGCTCACAGTATGAATATCGAGTAAAACCTGTTTATCGGGATAATCATAGCTTAACGCCATAAAGGGTTCGCTTGAATGGACGTTTAGCGCCACTTCTTCTTTTAACTCACGTATTAAGGCTTGGGTAACGGTTTCGTTCTGTTCAACCTTACCACCGGGGAATTCCCATTTGCCGCCTTGATGCAGATGCTCAGGGCGCTTGGCGAGTAAGATTTGTTTGTTGCGGTTAACAATTATGCCAACGGCAACATGGATGCGTTTTGTCATAAATTTCTACTTATCACTGTATGAACAACAATCCGAGACTCGTCGCTTCTGGTCGCTGGTAAATAGACGGATTTGTTATATAAAACTTATTCTTTAAAGAAGCTGTCTTCGTCGTAACCGAGTTCGTCTAAAGCGTCGAGATCAAATTCAGATTTAACTGGAATGGCATGTTTTTCGGACGCCCAATCTCCTAGGTCGATCATCTTGCAACGTTCGCTACAAAAAGGCTTAAATTTTGATTGAGGCCCCCATTCTACTGGGGTTTTACAAATAGGGCAGTTTACGGTTAACGGCATAATGGGGCTCTCTTGATTTACTGCGGAATAACAAATTTCAATGCCGTTAGTGTAATGGCTTCAAGCACAGGTCGCTAGTAAGAATTCGATGCTGCGGTCTGTGTGGCGTTGTTGATCGAATTGTACAAAATGAATGGCGAAGCGATTTTTATGGCCGCTGATCGTTGGATAGCAACCGTGGGAAGCATCGACTTTGACTCGAACCAAGGACAGGGCTTGGGTGCTATCCCCTTGATAAAATCCGGCGTGGGCGGTTGCTTTAGCGAAATCAGCGGTACTGCGGGTCAGTTGAAGCAAAAGCGTGATGGGGGTGAGTAGGGGCTCGAAATGACCTATCCAAGCTTGGTAATCCTGTCGTCTTTCATCCCAGGGTTTGGCGAGCCAAAAATGCAGTTGGGGCAGGTCGAAGTTACAGCAGGCACCTGGCATACCAAAGCGCTGTCTGAGTGCGGATAAAAATCGGTCTTGTTTTAGTTGATTCCCGCAACGCTCTGGGCGTTGTAATGGCTCTCTGGCTTGAGTTAAGGCTTGAATGTAAAAACTTATTTGTTTGTGATCGACATGATCTCGTTCTTGCCATTTGCTCAGTTGCAGTAGATTTCGCTCGATATCTTTAAGGACTTCATTGCGATAGTCACAGCGTTCCGACAACTCGCACAGGGAAAAAAGAGGGTAGAAACATCTATGTTGGTGGTCGTTATTTAGGTTATTACAGAGCTGTTTACTGAGGTATTCGAGTCGCAAGTAACTTCGAATCTTCTCATTTAAAGGCTGTTCATAAACTAAGTCAGTCATGGGCGTTGTGATTACCGGATAATTGTAAATAGCGTTGATGCAATGCGTGCACCTCTCGTTTTAATCTTGATATCTCTCCATGATTATCAATAATATCGTCGGCTCTGGCGAGTTTTTCACTGCGACTACATTGACTATTAATGATGTTATTTACTTGAGTTGCATCAACATTATCCCGTTTTACAGTACGGCTGACTTGCAATTCTGGCGAAATATCCACCACTAAAGTCCGATGGACTAACCTATCTAACCCATTCTCAAATAGCAAGGGCACAACCATAATTACATAGTCTGAGGTGGCTTTTTCGACTTGCAAAAGCATTTCTTGGCGGATCATAGGGTGAAGTAGTTGGTTTAGCCATTGGCGTTCTTGTTCATCATTAAACACCCGTTGCCTTAACTTTGCGCGGTCAAGTTCGCCCGAGGCTGTTAACATTTCAGTTCCAAAATGGCGAATAATGGCGTTTAACCCGTGGCTGCCTGGTGCGACGACTTCTCGAGCAACCACATCGGCATCGACTAGGCAAATACCTTCTTCGGCAAACAGATTCGCCACAGTGGTTTTGCCGCTGCCAATCCCGCCTGTTAAACCGACAACAAATTTGGACATAAAACTCTCTTAAAGCGAAGAAGGACGTGCTTATAGGACCTAGAGCGGACTTCGTCCTGCTAGGGCGTCGCTGCGCTCCTTCTAGAATCTAGAATCTGTAAGGCCGAAGCCTGTTCTATAACGTACTTAAATACCAATCCACTATAGGTTTGCCCCATATTAGGGCGATCCAGCCAGCAGCGGCAATGTAAGGACCAAAGGGAATCGGGTTAGCAAGCTGATTACGCTTGGTCACGATCAGCGTGATGCCAACGAGGGCGCCAACCAAGGATGAAAGTAAAATCACTAGCGGCAACATTTGCCAGCCTAGCCAAGCGCCAAATACGGCGAGTAGTTTAAAGTCGCCATAGCCCATGCCTTCTTTGCCAGTTAACAGCTTAAACAGCCAAAAAATCGACCATAAACTCAAATAGCCTGCTGCAGCCCCCATTATTGCATCGGTTGGGTTGGTAAAGGTATGGTTTAGGTTGATGATTAGCCCTAACCAGAGCAGGGGAAGGGTCATCTGATCGGGTAACAGCATTTCATCCAGATCGATTCCCGTCAACGCAACCAACACAAAAGTGAGGATTGCAGCAAACACAAATTGCCAGCTGGGGCCAAAATGCCAAGCCAATGTCGCAACCAGCAAACCTGTTATGAATTCAATAATGGGGTAACGGGCTGAGATTGGCGCGCTACAGGCGGCGCATTTTCCTCGCAACATTAACCAGCCTAACATCGGTAAATTATGCCAAGGTTTGATGGCGGTTTTACATTTAGGGCAAGCGGAGCCTGGCACCACGAGATTGTATTTTTCAGGATAGTGATCTATTGGTTTATTGAGTTTGTCTATTCCAACCTGCTTAACAATATCAGTATGATACTCCTGCAAATACTGATTACATTCCTGCTGCCATTCGCGTTTCATCATCACCGGAAAACGGTGAATCACCACATTTAAAAAGCTGCCAATGGTGGCCGCAAACACAAAACTTAAGCAGATAAAAAGCCATGGTGCTTGGTCAAAGGTGTGACCCAATAAAGTGAAAAATTCAGTCATTATTCTTACTTAATTATATTGTTCAATGTAAAACGGATTTTAGGGTCTTGGACGCTTTGCTAGAACCTCGAACCTATAAGGGTGCAGCCCGCTTTGCTTTTTCTAGCTGCTGCGCTGTTTGCTGCGTTCTAGCCGCCAACCACTTTACCCATTTGGAAGATGGGTAGATACATAGCAACAATAAGGCCGCCGACGACAGTACCAATCACCACCATCATAATAGGTTCAATCAGGCTGGATAAACCATCCACGGCATCATCCACCTGCATCTCATAGATGGTTGAAACTTTATTGAGCATATTATCGAGTGAGCCAGACTCTTCGCCAATCATCACCATTTGGATCAGCATATCGGGGAACAACCCAGTGGTTCGCATGGCCACGTTCATTTGCATCCCCGCCATCACTTCTTGGCGCATTTTTAAAATGGCCTTGCGGTATACCGCATTGCCCGATGCCCCCGCCGCGGACTCTAAACCATCAATCAATGGCACACCAGCGGCAAAGGTGGTGGCTAAGGTGCGGGCAAAACGTGCCATAGCACCTTTGTGTAAAATCGGCCCAATAGCTGGAATTCTTAAAATGGCTTCATCCACTCTATCCCTCACCATTTGAGAGTTTCGGTGGGCGCGGACAAATAAAAATACGCCAGCCACAATTGCACCTAAGAAGATATACCAAGAGGATTGTAAGCCTCGGGAGATTTGCAGTACTAATTGGGTAAACGCGGGTAACTCGGCGCCAAAGCCCTTAAAAATATCTTCGAATTGTGGCACCACAAAGAGTAACAGCAATGCAGTCACTAAAATGGCCACAATGACTACCGCAGCAGGATAAAACATGGCCTTTTTAATTTTGGATTTTAATGCCTCAGATTTTTCGCGGTAGGTGGCAATGCGATCGAATACCACATCTAAAGAACCTGAATGCTCACCCGCAGCGACTAAGTCGACATAGAGATCATCAAAATAGCGTCGATGGGGGCGCATCGCATCGGATAAGGGAATACCCGATTGGATTTCTGAAAGAATCGTTGCCAGTAGCTCACGCATTTTGGCTTTTTCATGGCCACGGCCCAGTAATTCTACTGTTGTAACTAATGGCACTCCAGCGGCAAGCATGGTGGCAATTTGCCGAGTCACCATGGCGATATCCATTGGGGTGATTTTAGGGTCGCCTAATTTAAATAGGGCGGCCGATTGTTTGCGTACCGTTTTAGGATTTACCCCTTGGGATTTTAGCTGGCTGCGGATCTCTGCCGCAGAAGCCCCCCGCAGCTCGCCACTGGTTTTTTGGCCATCGCGGTTAACACCTTTCCATTCAAAGGTATAAATTTTAGGTTGGCTTTTTTGCTCAATCTTTTTTGGGCGAGGCTTTTTTACTGTCGTTGCCGTAGCCATAAATTATCCCTATTGGTTGTAAAGCTAAGAAGGACGTTCGCAAGCTTGCTTCTAGATTCTATGACGTTGCGCAACTGCTAGAACGCTCGCATGCTCGCTCTAGAATCTATAAGGGCGCAGCCCGTCCCACTATTAAAAACTGGTAACCCGATTCACTTCGGCAATACTGGTGACACCTTGGATTACTTTTAGCAGCCCCGATTGACGCAGATCGCGCATGCCTTGCGCTTTCGCTTGGCCAGCAATCTGTAACGAGTTGCCCCCTTCCATAATAGTACGGGCAATTTCATCTGACATCTTCATCACTTCGTAAATCCCCACCCGTCCTTTATAGCCACCGGAGCAATGCTCGCAGCCCACGGGTTTGTAGGTGGTAAAACCTTGGGCGATTTGCGCATCGCTAAAGCCTAAACGCTGTAACTCATGATCAGGTATTTGCTCGGGTTGTTTGCATTCAGGGCAGAGCCGTCGTGCCAAACGCTGGGCAATAATTAAGTTAACTGAGCTGGCGATATTATAGCCAGGTACGCCCATATTGATTAAGCGGGTTAAGGTTTCGGCGGCGGAGTTGGTATGCAGGGTTGATAATACTAAGTGGCCAGTTTGCGCGGCTTTAATGGCTATTTCGGCGGTTTCAAGGTCGCGGATTTCCCCGACCATCACCACATCGGGGTCTTGACGCAAAAACGAACGTAGTGCTGAGGCGAAGGTTAAACCCGCTTTTAAATTAATATGGACTTGGTTTACCCCCTCAAGGTTAATTTCCACCGGATCTTCGGCGGTGGAAATATTACGCTCGGCGGTATTGAGGATATTTAAGCCTGTGTAGAGCGAAACGGTTTTACCCGACCCCGTTGGGCCTGTCACTAATATCATGCCCTGAGGTTTGGCTAGCATTTCAAGGTAAAGCTTTTCTTGATCGGGTTCGTAACCGAGTTTTTCGATACCAAGCTGGGCGGAAGAAGAATCTAATATCCGCATTACAATCTTCTCGCCCCACAGGGTCGGCAATGTACTTACCCGAAAGTCAATCGACTTAGTGCGGGATAGCTTCATTTTAATCCGGCCATCTTGGGGGACGCGGCGCTCGGCAATATCCAGCTTTGACATTACCTTTAAGCGTGCCGAGAGTCGTCCTGCTAAGCTAATGGGCGGTTCTGAGACCTCATGCAAAATACCATCAATACGAAAACGGATACGGTAGCGTTTTTCATAGGGCTCAAAATGTAAGTCAGAAGCGCCCTTACGAATTGCATCGGTTAATATCTTATTGATATAAATAACAATAGGGGCGTCATCGCTGGCTTCTCCTGCGTTTTCTTCTTGGCGCTTATCGGTATCGGTAACTTCGATACCGGCAAGTGCTGCTTCATCCATGCCGCTTAAATCAAGGCCAGTAATATCTTCTTCGAGTACCTTTTCAAGGGCTTTGGCGAGTTTATCTTCTTCCACCAAAATGGCTTCGGCATGTAGGCCAGCACTAAATTGGAATTCCTCAAGGGCGGCAATATTGGTGGGGTCGGAAGTGGCGATATATAGGCGATTGCCGCGCTTAAATAGCGGTAAGCAGCGGTGTTTTTCAATCAGTTTTTTATTAAGAAACTCTTCAGGTATGGCGCTAACATCAAATTCGGCTAAATCCAGCAGCGGCGTGCCATATTCCTCATAGCAAAGCTCGGCGATGCTGCGGGCCGACACTAGCTTAGTTTGCACTAAGGTCGTGACTAAGGTTTGTTTATTTTGGCGCGATTTGGTGATGGCAGTCGCCATCTGCTCTTCATTAAGCAGACCTTTACGAATAAAAAGGGTGGATAAACCTAAATGAAGACCTGAAGTTGGCATTTATTATTCAATTTGTTGGAAATAGCCTCGTAACGACTACACATTTACGAGGCTATTATCAGTTTTACTAACTTTTGCTAGCTTATAGACCAGCGGATTTTTTACAGAGAACTAAATCCTCATCACTACCTGTACCAGCTTTTTCCATTAAGTAGGTGACTGAGCCAGTATCCGAGAATGACGCTGTGAGCTTACATTTTGCTTCAGTCCAAACTAAAGTAACACCTTCGTCCTGCGTTACTTCATCTGCAAGATCAGTAAACTTTGGATTTGCATTTACTTCTTCTTTAATTGTGTCACAGCCAACACCAGTTTGAATACAGGTTGGGATTTTTTGTGCAAATGTAGAAACGCCTTTCATTGCACCGCTACCCTGAGCAGATGTTACATAATCTTTATAAGCAGGCAATGCCACTGCGGCCAAAATACCGATAATGGCTACTACAATCATTAATTCGATCAAGGTAAAACCCTGAGCTTGTTTGTTCATCTTGATACTTTTCATTTTCTCGCTCCAATACAGTGCAAAGTGTCGTTTATCGATTGTGTTCGTTTCGGCTACTTATCTTGATTGCTTGCAATGAATTGCTGGTTTTTTGGCTAGCGACAATTCACTTTGGGCTATTTTGATAAGGAAGGCCGAAACGGCCATCTCGCCTGTGGTAAAAGTTAGTACAAAGTTAACTAAATTGAAACTACTTTTACGCATAAAGTATTAATTAAATGATTATTTTGTCTAAAAACTTGATGCTAAAACGTATTGCGTTCTAACAAGGCGTTGACAATGTTAGTTAAGTTGACGCATTTAACACAGAGTCAAAACATCGACGCGAGTTATACCTGTTTTTAATCAGCGTATTTAGTGGGGTTATGCTGTAAAAGGCAGGAAGCTAGAATCTAGGAGCTACGAGCTAGGCTCTAGGAACTAGCCCCTAGAGCCTATAACCTTCTTTTTAAGCTTTCAGCCGCATTGATAGGTCTAAGGCGCGGACATGTTTGGTGAGGGCGCCGACGGAAATATAATCCACACCTGTTTTGGCAAACTCTGCTAAGGTGTCTAGGGTCACATTGCCTGAGACTTCAAGTTTTGCACCGCTACCTTTCGCTTTGCCTGTTGCAAGGTAATGATTATTAAGCTCTACGGCTTCGATCATCATGGTGATATCAAAGTTATCTAACATGATGATATCGGCGCCCGAATCCAGTGCTAATGCCAGTTCACTTAAGGATTCGACTTCCACTTCAACGGGTTTATTGGGATGTAAGCGACGGGCCGCCTCCACCGCTTGGCTTATGCCGCCACAGGCCATGATGTGGTTTTCTTTAATTAAGAAGGCATCAAACAGACCGATACGGTGGTTTTTGCCGCCGCCGCAGGTCACAGCATATTTTTGGGCGGTGCGCAGTCCTGGAATGGTTTTACGGGTATCGAGCAAACGTGTATGGGTGCCAGCCAGTTTGTCTACATAGTGTTTTGTGAGGGTGGCGACACCGGATAAGGTTTGGATAAAGTTCATCGCAGTGCGTTCGCCCGTCAATAAGGCGCGAGCGGGGCCTGATAATTCACACAAGACTTGATTGGGTAACACAAGATCGCCATCATCGACATGCCAATGCAGCGCGACTTCGCCACCGAGTTGATTAAAGACTTGTTCTGCCCAGGCTTTGCCACAAAAAACGCCTTCTTCACGAGTGATTAATGTGGCCTCGGCATATTTATCTGCAGGAATAAGCTCGGCAGTAATATCGCCGTAGGCAATGGCTTTGGTATGTTCGTTGATTTCAGTGCCACCAAGGTCTTCACTGAGCGCGGTTTTTACGGCGTGGCGAATATCGTTTTCTAGCATGATTGGAATCCTTGCTCTAGTACGTCGGGCGAGTTGCATGGGCTAACATGGGGTAAACCGTCTGCCAGCTTGCATTTGGGCTTAAGATTATCATGGCTGCGCCGCTAGGTGCTAGAGCGTCGCTAGGCAACGGCTATGATATAGGGCCTAGAGCGTTGCTGCGCAACTGCTAGGACGCTCGCAAGCTCGCTCTAGAATCTATAAGGACGCAGCCCGTTCTGCTTTTAAGGAGTAAACATGAGTTTTGAGTTTGGTTGGTTTAATGCGGCGCGACGTTGTGAGTCGCCACATTTTAACCAGCGCCCTTTTGGGGAAGTGAGTCTGTTGGTGATCCACAATATCAGTTTGCCCGCAGGATGTTTTGGCTTGCCTTACATTGATCAATTATTTCAAGGCTGTTTAGATACCAGTGCCGATGAACGTTTCGCCGATTTAGCGGGGCTTAAGGTATCAGCGCATTTTTTAATTCGCCGTGATGGTGAATGTGTGCAGTATGTGAGTTGTGACGATAGAGCTTGGCATGCTGGTGTATCTCGTTATGCTGAAAGGGAAAATTGTAATGACTTTTCCATTGGTATTGAGCTTGAAGGAACCGATACTGAGCCCTATACTGCCGCCCAATATCAACAACTTGTTGAATTGACTCAAGCCTTGTTAGCACAATACCCTAGCTTGAGTGCTGAGCGGATTGTTGGGCATTGTGATATTGCGCCAATGCGAAAGACAGACCCTGGCCCAAGCTTTGACTGGAAAAGGTATTTAACAAAGCTTCGCGACTTCTAGAATCTAGGACGTTGCTGCGCAACTGCTAGGACGTAGCAAAAAGCGCTGCTCTAGGACGCCACTTCGTGGCTCTAGAATCTAGGGTCTAGAAGGGCGAGGCCCGCTCTGTTTGTTTCTAGCCTGTCCAGCTTTTATACAAGGAGTACTACCGATGGCATTATTTTCATTACTGGTCGCCATTCTTGTGGAGCGATTAAAGTTTCTTCCCGCTGCTTGGCAATGTGATCGCGTGCTGCAATCTTACCAATCTACCTTTTTTGGTGATAAAGCCTCCCTTAACAGCACCAACATGCTGCTGGCATTGATAATACCCGCCGTTGTGGTTTATCTGTTGGGCTGGATTGTGTCTGATATGTTTTGGGGACTACTAAACCTCGCCCTATGGGTGCTGGTGGCGATTATTTGTTTTAACCATCAAAAACAACGCGATACTTTTAAAAAATATATGCAGGCCGCTTGCCGCTCCGATGTACAGGCCTGTTACCACTATGCCGCTGAGTTAGATTGCAGTGAGTGTTTAAATGCGGTTTCTGAAAAAGACTTAGGTGCCAAGGTGGGGCAGAGCGTTGCTTGGATTAACTATCGCTACTACGGCGCAGTGGCATTATGTTTTATCTTCCTTGGCCCAGTCGGCGCGGTGTTATATTGTACCGCTCGCTTTTATGCCGAAGAGAATGTGCGTAAGTCGCTTAATTTACCGCTGATTGAAGATATTATGTTTGTTATGGATTGGATCCCGAGTCGGATATTTTCCTTTGGCTATGCGCTCAGTGGTCAGTTTAGCGAAGGGCTCTCGGCTTGGCGTGACCATGCCTTAAATATTCATGCGAGTGCCAGACGAGTGGTGGCAGAAACGGCGTTAGCCTCTCAGCCGCTGCCTGAGGAGTCGAGTGCACCAGTTTGTGTACAATCGACATTAGCATTATTAGTCTTAAGTAAACGCAACTTTACTTTGATGGTTGCCGTGCTGTCGCTGCTGACCATTTTTGGGTTGGTGAATTAATAAAAGGACGCTGCGCGGCTTCTAGAATCTAGGACGCAGCAAAAAGTGCTGCTCTAGGACGCCACTTCGTGGCTCTAGCACCTAAAACCTAGAATCTAGAATCTATAAGGGCGCAGCCCGTTCTGCTTTTTCTAGCAGCTGCGCTTTTTGCAGCGCTCTAGAACCTAGCTGCTAGCACCTGCTCTTGTTGTGGTTTAATGGTCTGACCCCTTGATGAGTTTTTTAGGCTATGCTCTCTCATCGTGAGCGGTTTTGAGTAGGATCACCTTTTAAGGTTGATTTTCAATCTGGACATCAAAAGTGTGATTTGATAAAGTGCGCTCACTCATAAAAATTGGTAAGACCAATTTACAACGGAGCTGAGCGCCAAATGGCCTATAGCAAAATAAATCAGCCAAAAATTTCTGATGTGATCATGGCGCAACTCGAGCAAATGATCCTCGAAGGCAGTTTACAGCCCGGCCAGAAATTACCGCCGGAGCGTGAACTGGCTATCCAGTTTGAAGTGTCTCGCCCCTCATTGCGTGAAGCCATTCAAAAGCTTGAGGCGAAAGGGTTATTAATGCGCCGTCAAGGCGGTGGCACCTATGTTAAAGAACAACTCTGGCAGAGTCTTGCCGATCCAATCGTTGAATTAATGACTGCCGATCCAGAAAGTCAGTACGATTTGCTGGAGTTCCGTCATGCAACTGAAGGCATGATGGCCTATTTTGCCGCGTTGCGTGGCACCGACGCCGATATGCAGAATATCAAGCGTATGATCCTTGAGGTGGAAGCCGCCACCAATATCGAACAACAAGCCGCCGCGATTGTGCGTTTCTACCGTGCCGTCGCTGAAGCGTCACACAATGTGGCTATGTTGCATCTCGTACTCAGTTTAACCCCTGTGCTGCATAAGAATGTGGCGCAAAACTTGGAGCTTTTAAGCCGCCGCGAAGAAGCTTCCACTATGGCTAACGATCACAGACGAGCGCTGCTCGCTGCAATCGTTCGTCGTGATCCTGAAGCCGCCAGAGAAGCCTCGAATGAACACTTAAGTTACATCGAAGAGGTGATGTTATCTGTGCGGGAAGAAGATAGCCGGTTGCAGCGAAGTTTGCGCCGTTTAAAGAGTGGCGCTTAAGTTCACGCATTTAGCAGTAGCTAAAGCGGAATATGCCGCAAACACCATTCATTATCATGTATATAGAGAAGGACAGTGTCATGTCTGAAGATATGCTACAAGACGTAGATCCGTTAGAGACTCAGGAATGGGTTGATGCCCTGCAAGCTGTATTAGAACAGGAAGGCCCTGAACGCGCCCATTTCTTATTAGAGAAGCTGATCGATAAAGCCCGTCGCAATGGCACACACTTGCCTTACACTGCGACCACGGCTTATTTGAATACGATTCCAGCGGGTCTTGAGCCGCACATGCCGGGTAACCAAGAGATGGAACGTCGCATTCGTGCCATCATCCGTTGGAACGCTCTGGCAATGGTTCTGCGTGGTTCTAAAAAAGATTTAGAATTAGGCGGCCATATTTCGAGTTTCGCTTCCAGTGCGACCATCTATGATGTGTGTTTCAACCACTTCTTCCGCGGACCAAATGAAAAAGACGGCGGCGACTTAGTGTATTTCCAGGGCCATATCGCTCCAGGTATTTATGCGCGTTCATTCTTAGAAGGTCGTTTAAGCGAAGATCAATTAGCTAACTTCCGTCAAGAAGTGGATGGCAAAGGTTTATCTTCTTATCCGCATCCTAAGTTGATGCCAGATTACTGGCAATTCCCAACAGTTTCTATGGGCTTAGGTCCAATCCAAGCGATTTACCAAGCGCGTTTCTTAAAATACCTAACTGACCGTGGTCTGAAGGATTGTTCAGCACAAACCGTTTACTGCTTCTTAGGTGACGGTGAGTGTGATGAGCCAGAAGCCTTAGGTGCGATTGGTTTAGCGGCGCGTGAAGAGTTAGATAACTTAGTCTTTATCATCAACTGTAACTTGCAACGTCTGGACGGCCCAGTTCGCGGTAACGGTAAGATCATTCAAGAGCTGGAAGGTGAATTCCGCGGCGCAGGCTGGGAAGTGGTTAAAGTCATTTGGGGTCGTTATTGGGACCCATTATTGGCCCGTGATACCAGCGGTAAACTGCTGCAGTTAATGGAAGAAACCGTTGACGGTGAATACCAAAACTGTAAAGCCAAAGGTGGCGCTTATACCCGCGAACACTTCTTCGGCAAATACCCTGAAACCGCCGAAATGGTGGCGAATATGTCAGACGATGACATTTGGCGCTTAAACCGTGGCGGTCATGACCCAGTTAAAGTGTACGCGGCATTAGATCACGCCCAAAAAACCAAAGGTCGCCCAACGGTGATCCTGGCGAAAACCGTTAAGGGTTATGGCTTAGGTGATGCTGGTGAAGGTAAAAACATCGCCCACAACGTGAAGAAAATGGGTATCGAGTCTATCCGTTATTTCCGCGATCGTTTCAATATCCCGATTCCAGACGATCAATTAGAAGATCTGCCGTTCTACCACCCAGGTCCAGATTCGGAAGAAGTGAAGTACATGATGAGCCGTCGTGCCGCACTACATGGTAGCGTGCCACAACGTCGTGAGAAGTTCAGCGAAGAGCTGGAAGTGCCATCACTGAAGATTTTCGATTCGATTTTACAGGGCTCAAACGGCCGTGAAATTTCATCGACCATGGCGTTTGTTCGCGTACTGACTGCACTGTTAAAAGACAAGAAAATTGGCAAAAACATTGTGCCAATTATCCCTGACGAAGCGCGTACTTTCGGTATGGAAGGTCTGTTCCGCCAAGTGGGTATTTATGCCCACGAAGGCCAAAAATACGTACCGCAAGACTCTGACCAAGTGGCTTACTATCGTGAAGATAAAACCGGTCAAGTATTGCAAGAAGGGATTAACGAACTGGGTGCAATGTCATCTTGGGTAGCGGCTGCAACCAGCTACTCAGTTAACGATACACCGATGATTCCATTCTACATCTACTACTCAATGTTCGGTTTCCAACGTATTGGTGACATGGCTTGGGCAGCGGGTGATATGCGTGCACGCGGCTTCTTAGTCGGTGGTACGTCTGGCCGTACAACCCTGAACGGTGAAGGGCTACAGCATCAGGATGGTCACAGCCACGTACTGGCTAACACTATTCCTAACTGTATTACCTACGATCCAACTTACGGTTATGAAATTGCCGTTATCGTTCAAGATGGTATCCGTCGTATGTACGGCGAAAAACAAGAAGATATCTTCTACTACCTGACCACGATGAACGAAAACTATATTCAGCCTGAAATGCCAGAGGGTGCCGAGGAAGGTATCGTTAAAGGTATCTACAAGCTGGAAACGGTTAGCGGTTCGGGTAAAGGCAAAGTGCAGTTACTGAGCTGTGGCACTATTCTTGAGCAAACTCGTAAAGCGGCGCAGGCGCTGGCGAAAGACTTTGGTATCACTGCCGACGTATTTAGCGTGACCAGCTTCAACGAACTGACTCGCGATGGTCAAGCGGCAGAACGTTGGAACATGCTGCACCCAACGCAAACGCCAAAACAAGCGTATATCAGCCAAGTGATCTCAAGTGATGCGCCTGCAATTGCGGCGACTGACTATATGAAGATCTACGGCGAGCAGTTACGTGCATTTATGCCAACCGATTACAAAGTGCTAGGTACTGACGGTTTCGGTCGCTCAGACAGCCGTGACAATCTGCGTCACCACTTCGAAGTGGACGCTAAGTTCATCGTCATCGCGGCACTGAAATCTCTGGTTGATCGTAAAGAGCTGCCTGTTGATGTGTTAGCGAATGCCATCAAGGAATACGGCATCGACGCAGACAAGATCAATCCACAGTACGCGTAAGAGGCAATAAAAATGGCTGAATTAAAAGAAGTTTTTGTTCCTGATATCGGCGGCGATGAAGTACAGGTTATCGAAATCTGTGCAGCTGTGGGCGATACCTTAGCAGCGGAAGAGTCGATTCTGACCGTTGAAAGCGACAAGGCGACCATGGATATTCCTGCGCCTTTCGCAGGTGTGTTAGCCGAATTGAAAGTGGCTGTTGGTGACAAAGTCAGCGAAGGCACCTTAATTGCATTGATACAAGCAGCGGGTGCATCTGCTCAAGCTGCTGCGCCAGTTGCTCAAGCTGCCGCTCCTGCGCCAGCCCCAGTACAAGCGGCTCCTGCCCCTGTGGCTGCCGCGCCTGCGACGGGCGCATCCAAACTGGTTGAAACTAAGGTTGTCGAAATCAGTGTGCCTGATATCGGTGGCGACACCGATGTATCGGTTATCGAAGTCTTAGTTGCCGCTGGCGATAAGATTGAGGTTGACGCTGGCCTTATCACGCTAGAAACCGACAAAGCGACCATGGACGTACCATCGCCATTCGCGGGGGTGGTAAAAGAAGTGAAAGTGGCTGTGGGTGACAAGGTTTCCCAAGGCTCATTAGTGATCATGCTCGAAGTGGGTGGCGCGGCTCCTGCTGCAGCTCAACAAGCGAGCGCGCCAGCAGCGTCAACTCCTGTAGCTCAAGCGGCATCTTCCGTCACACAAGCAGCAGCGCCTGTTGCTCCAGTAGCTGCTGTGCCAGTGGTTGCGGTTAAAGAAATCCAAGTGCCTGATATTGGCGATGCCAGCAATGTTGATGTGATCGAAGTGCTAGTGTCTGTGGGTGATATGATCAGTGCTGACCAAGGTTTGATCACACTCGAAACCGATAAAGCGACCATGGAAGTGCCTGCACCATTCGCCGGCAAACTGCTGTCGTTAACCGTTAAAGTCGGTGACAAGGTTTCTCAAGGTAGCGTGATTGCGACGATTGAAACTACTTCCGTTGCAACAGCAAGTGCTGGCATTGCGCCAGCGCCAGTAGCTCAAGCCGCAGCTCCTGCTCCTGTTGCCCAAGAAGCGGCACCAGCCCCTGTTGCTGCGGCGCCGAGCCGTCCGCCCGTTCCACATCACCCAAGTGCGGGTGCGCCAGTGTCTACGGGGGCGGTGCATGCGTCTCCAGCGGTTCGCCGTTTGGCCCGTGAATTTGGTGTGGATCTCACTCAAGTGACGGGTTCTGGCCGTAAAGGTCGCATCATGAAGGAAGACGTACAGGCGTATGTGAAGTACGAACTGTCGCGTCCTAAGGCGACAGCGGCAACCTCAGTTGCAGCGGGTAACGGTGGTGGTCTGCAAGTGATTGCTGCGCCTAAAGTGGATTTCAGCAAGTTTGGTGAAGTGGAAGAAATTCCATTAAGCCGTATTCAGAAGATCTCTGGTCCAAACCTGCACCGCAACTGGGTAACGATTCCCCACGTGACTCAGTTCGATGAAGCTGATATCACCGAAATGGAAGAGTTCCGTAAGCAGCAGAACGACGCGGCGGCGAAGAAAAAAGCCGATTATAAGATCACTCCGCTGGTCTTTATGATGAAAGCCGTGGCGAAAACGTTGCAACAGTTCCCAGTGTTCAACTCAAGCCTAAGCAGTGACGGCGAATCACTGATCCAGAAGAAGTACTACCATATCGGTGTGGCGGTGGATACGCCAAACGGTCTCGTTGTGCCAGTGGTACGTAATGTGGATAAGAAAGGCATCATCGAGTTATCTCGTGAGCTGGCCGATATTTCTATCCGCGCTCGCGATGGTAAGCTCAAATCTGCCGATATGCAGGGCAGCTGCTTCACGATTTCAAGTTTAGGTGGCATTGGTGGTACAGCGTTTACCCCAATCGTTAACTACCCAGACGTGGCGATTTTAGGTGTGTCTAAATCTGAAATTAAGCCTAAGTGGAATGGTAAAGAGTTCGAGCCTAAATTGATGTTGCCACTGTCGCTATCCTACGATCACCGCGTGATCGATGGTGCAATGGCGGCACGCTTTAGCGTGACCCTGTCAGGAATTCTGTCCGATATTCGTACTTTGATTCTGTAAACAAATAAGGCTGCTCATCTAGAGTGGCCTTTTGTTTATTGTGATCAGTATCAAACACAGGTTAAAATGCGCCCACCTTACGCGCTGGCGCATTTTCGGTTGGCAGGATTACTCCCCTCCAACGGATTGAATGAGAATTAGAGGAAAACATGAGTAACGAAATCAAAACTCAGGTAGTGGTATTAGGTGCGGGTCCTGCGGGATATTCTGCGGCCTTCCGTGCGGCGGATTTAGGTCTGGAAACCGTTATTGTTGAACGTTTTAGCACTTTAGGTGGTGTGTGCCTTAACGTGGGTTGTATCCCATCTAAAGCCCTGTTACACGTTGCTAAAGTCATCGAAGAAGCCAAAGCTGTTGCGGCGCACGGTGTGGTGTTCGGCGAGCCAACCATCGATTTAGACAAGTTACGCAGCTTCAAGCAAAAAGTGATCAGCCAGTTGACTGGCGGCTTAGGCGGCATGTCTAAAATGCGTAAAGTTAACGTTGTTAATGGCTTCGGTAAATTCTCTGGCCCTAACAGCCTAGAAGTGACTGCTGAAGACGGTACTGTGACTGTCGTTAAGTTTGACCAAGCGATCATCGCTGCGGGTTCTCGTCCAATCAAACTGCCATTTATTCCCCATGAAGATCCACGTATTTGGGATTCGACCGACGCATTAGAACTGAAAGAAGTCCCTGGCAAATTGTTGGTAATGGGCGGCGGTATTATCGGTTTAGAAATGGGTACGGTTTACTCTTCTCTGGGCAGTGAAATCGACGTGGTTGAAATGTTCGACCAAGTGATCCCTGCGGCTGACAAAGACGTTGTTCGCGTATTCACTAAGCAAATCAAGAAGAAATTCAACCTAATCCTTGAAACTAAAGTCACCGCGGTTGAAGCCCGTGAAGATGGTATTTACGTTTCTATGGAAGGTAAGAGCGCACCAGCTGAGCCTGTACGTTACGATGCAGTGTTAGTTGCAATCGGTCGTACGCCAAATGGCAAGCTGATCGACGCTGAAAAAGCGGGCGTTAAGATTGATGAGCGTGGTTTCATCAACGTAGACAAGCAATTACGTACTAACGTACCGCACATCTACGCTATCGGTGACATCGTTGGTCAACCAATGTTGGCTCACAAAGGCGTGCACGAAGGCCACGTAGCGGCTGAAGTTATCGCGGGCATGAAGCACTACTTCGATCCAAAAGTGATCCCATCAATCGCTTACACAGACCCTGAAGTGGCCTGGGTTGGTCTGACTGAGAAAGAAGCGAAAGAGCAAGGAATTGCTTACGAAACCGCGACTTTCCCATGGGCTGCCAGCGGTCGTGCGATTGCGTCAGATTGCAGCGAAGGTATGACTAAGCTGATTTTCGATAAAGACACTCACCGCGTAATCGGTGGTGCAATTGTCGGTGTGAACGGTGGCGAGCTGTTAGGCGAAATCGGTCTAGCGATTGAAATGGGCTGTGATGCTGAAGATTTAGCATTAACGATTCATGCTCACCCAACGCTGCATGAGTCTGTTGGTTTAGCGGCTGAAATCTACGAAGGTTCTATTACTGACTTGCCAAACCCAAAGGCAAAGAAAAAGTAATCTAGGCTTATTTTACAAAAGCGCCTTTTAGGCGCTTTTTTATTGCCTAAGTAAAGATGTGACGTTAATGTGAATGTGTGAGTGTATTCAGGCTGTTGAACTGTTACTGTACAACTATGGTGTGAAGTAAGTCGTCAGATGAAAAAAATAATAATTCACTTCCTTTTGGCATCTATGTTGGTTTTTTGCTCTGGTCTGTATCCGGCTTGGGCAGGCAGTTTTGTGCAACGGGTTTTTACCGACAGGGATGGACTTGAAGCAACCAGTATTCGCGCGCTCACACTCGATGACCATGGCTTTATATGGGTGGCAACGGAGCAAGGTTTATATCGAGTTAGTAATTCTAAAGTGAGGCGGATTGATAAAACAGGTTCAGAATTACGCCTTGCCGATGAGTTTATAACGACCGTCGTCAATATTGATCGAGATTTATTGTTGCTGAGCACCAATGCGGCAACCTATCTGTATAACATCGCCAAAAATCAGTTTATTCAAATGGGTTCGCCCAATTTATTCCCACATTTTTCAGGTGGCGTGCTAATTTCTGCTGTTCGTAAAAATGCCCAAGAATGGCGCTTGTTGATTGATAACGGCCAGATTTACGACTTATCCCCCTCAACCTTGGCCTTAACTTTAGTGAGTCAGTTACCCGTTAATCGCGATCTACCCTGGCGCAAGTTATTGAGCATGCCTGATGGTCAGTTTCTTGTTGCGGGTCAATTTCAATTGTTACTCCTCAACAGTGCAGGGGAAAAAGTCGTTGATTACCAATGGACTGAACCTATGGGCAGTATTCTGGATATACTTGAGGATTCAAAACAGCGTATTTGGATTGCGACCAGTCGAGGCGTTTATCGATTTGAACCTCAGACCTTACAGATTTCGCCTGTGCCTGAATTACCGGATTGGAGTACGGCCATGGTTGAAGGCCGTCATGGTGAGATTTGGTTTTCAAGCCGCGCGGGGTTACTCAAGTGGTCACCAGATACTCGTCAGCTTGAAAATTATCAACAAGAGCTTAAGGCTCAAGCCAATATGGAAACATTAAAGGCAATCTTGTTTGATAAATCAGGTTTGATGTGGGTCGGTGGTTCTGGAGATGGTTTAGCTTTACTGGCGTCACAGCCTGATTTCATTCTCGACACTTTCACCAGTGAACCGCCCCATGAATTATCGGATGCTATGGTATGGTCGGTATTTGCAAGTGATGAAGGGGTATGGGTTGGCGCTTCACAGCTCAGCTTTATCGCTCGAAATAGCCAAAAAGCCATGACCATAGACATTGATGGATTAAAGCCCCATGAGAGTATCTATGGGATCAGTGATTTTATTGATCACCACTTATTAGTTTCTACCACCAGTGGTTTGTTTGTTGTGGATAAGCGGACCTTAAAAGGAAGCAGTTTTGCCCAGTGGGCGCATGGGAGTGAAGCATTTAAAAATAAACTCATTTATAGCACCTATGCAGATCCCAAGCTAAAAGGAAGATTTTGGGTTGCCTCGGCTACGGGACTGTATTTTTGGGAGCAGGGGCTATTTGAGCCGCAGCCTTTTAACATCGATGGGCCAACGGGGGATGATTCGCCTGAGCCCAAGCGGCCAACGATTCGTAGTTTGTATCGCACTTCCGATGGTAAGTTATGGATAAGCGGTCGAAAAGTCTTTGGTTATATTGACGAGCAAAATCTTTTCCATGATCAAAGGCAATTGTTTAGTGGCTTAAATTCTGAGCCCACCATTGGCCATATTGAAGAAATTTCACCCGGAGTGATGTGGTTTGGCTCCTATGAGAGGGGCTTATTCGAGTACCACCTCCAAGATGGCAAACTGGTTTCACTCACTTCACAGTGGCAAGTTAACTGTAGTTCAGTGTTTTTCATACAAAAGACCACTAATGCCAACATAGTGGCCTGCGCTGATTCGCTTATTCGCCAAGATAGGGCGTCTGGGCAAATCGCGATGTTTACTCAGCTTGATGGCCTGATTTCTAACGAGATGAATGAAGGCGCCTATTTTTACTCTCCAGGAGCTGGATTATATATTGGTACGCCAGAAGGGGTGATGCATCTTGATGCCGATAAGCTGACGAACCGCATTGCTGATGATCATGTGATGTTAGAGTCGGTATCGGTTTATTACGACAATAACACCCAAGTCTCACTATTGCCTCAGCCCATGATGGTGATTAAACCTGGCGCCAATATGGTGAGTCTGCAAATTACCAATTTGGATTACCTTGATGATTCCCCTATTCAATTTAAATATCGGCTTAGATACCAAGGTGACGAAGATAACTATGTACTACTTCAGGGGGAATCGCAGATTAACCTTGCAGGTTTAGCTGCTGGGGAATATGTACTTGAGGTCTTAAGCCAAGTTAACGGTATTTGGTCGGATAAGCCCTTTACCTTTCCTTTCTATGTTGAGCAGCATTGGTGGCTCTCTCAAGGATTTAAAGGCATCTTATTGTTAGTCTTTTCGATTATCGCACTGAGTTTAGCTGGGTACCGCCAGCGTCAGGTTCGCACCTTTATGGCCATGAACCAAGCGTTAACCGAAAGTGATGATCGCCTCAGACAATCGTTACGGG
The DNA here is from genome assembly GCF_022410515.1 of Shewanella cutis. GTDB lineage: Bacteria > Pseudomonadota > Gammaproteobacteria > Enterobacterales > Shewanellaceae > Shewanella > Shewanella cutis. The sequence continues at coordinate 191,559 of NZ_JACSDI010000004.1, forward strand.
GCAGTGACTCGGATTTGTGGGAATGGCACAGGGATACCCAGTGTTTTTACCTCGATAACCGCGGTTATGTATTGGGAAACCATGCAAACGAAATTGTGCTTACCCTTGAAACACTTCCCGTTCATCCTTTGGATCGAGAAAACGTGCTTGTGCAGTGGAATAGTATGCTATCAGGTGACATCGATCGGTTTGAAGCCGAATATCGATATCATCGCAGAGATGGCAATTGGGGGTGGTTGAGGGTACGTGGGCGTCCTGTCGCTCGCAATAAACAGACTCAGGAAATTGAGCGGGTAGCGGGGATTTATAGTGATATTACCTTACGGCGTCAGCTTGAAGATGAGGTGAGCCTCTTAGCCCAAGCATTTGAAAATACATCTGAAGGTGTGTTGATTTTAGATGTGGATGAAAATATTCGAGTGACCAACCATGCCGCACAGCACATTATTGGCTCTGAACAAAAGAGTCTTGTCGGCTTATCATTTTCGCAGTTTGTACAAATGAAGGATGGATTGTCTACTGAGGTGGCCCAGTTGCTTGGTCAGGAAACCTCATGGACGGGTGAGCGTGAGTTGGTGGGGCAAAATGGCTTGGTATGTCCCGTGTGGCTTAACGTGTCAGTGATGCAGTCGGTGAATCAAAATGCCATTCATTATGTAGTTGTATTTTCTGATATTACCGAACGTAAGCGTACCGAGGCGGATCTTAGACGTCTGGCTAATTACGATGTATTAACAGGGCTACCTAACCGCTCTTTATTCTCGAATCGGTTGATGCAATCGATACAAGCAGCGGAGCAAAACGGTGAAAAATTAGCGTTACTGTTCCTTGACCTCGATAGATTTAAGCATGTGAATGACTCCTATGGCCACAGTATGGGGGATGCACTCTTAGTTGAGGCGTCAAATCGGCTACAGTCTTGTATTGGGAGTGAGCATTTACTCTGTCGTTTTGGCGGTGATGAGTTTGTTATTTTATTAAAAAATGTCAAAGAGTTAACCGATATCAACCATTTGGCTGAGCAGCTACTCGCACAAATCGTCGCGCCATTTAGGTTGTTTGGCCGCGAGTTTTACATTTCAACCAGTATTGGGATCAGTATTTGGCCCGATGATGCAATGCAGCCAGAAGCCTTCATAAAAAATGCGGATCTGGCCATGTACCACGCCAAGGAGGAGGGGCGCGGTAACTTCAAATATTATTCATCAGAGCGTAATGCCCAAGCCTTATACCATTTACGGCTAGAGGCCGATTTACGTAAAGCGATAGAGCGGCAAGAATTTGAACTGTATTACCAACCACAAATTGATATTTTGCGGGGGGATAAATTTATTGGGATGGAAGCGCTCATTCGCTGGCACCATCCCGTCGATGGCTTTGTTCGCCCAGATATTTTTATTAAAGTTGCCGAAGCTTGTGGTTTAGTCGTTGATATTGATCGCTGGGTCTTGCGCTGTGCGTGTTTGGATGGGGCAAGATGGGTTAAGCAAACGACAGAGCCATTTAAAATGTCGGTTAACATTTCAGCCGTGCATTTCCGTCAACCCGATTTTATTGACGGTGTAAAGAAAATACTCGCTGCCACCGGGATGCCTGCTTCGTCTTTATGTTTAGAAATTACCGAAGGGGTATTAATGAAAGAGTTGCAAGTGGCCAAGACCCATTTAAAACAACTTGATGACCTAGGAATTGAAGTTGCGATTGACGACTTTGGTACAGGTTATTCCTCTTTAGCTTATTTACGTAATTTTGAAGTGGATACGCTTAAAATTGACCGTTCATTTTTGATCGATATCGCCTCAAACGCTGCAGATCAGGCTATTGTGAGCAGTATTATTGAACTGGCGCGTAATTTAAAGTTAACCGTTGTAGCTGAGGGCGTTGAGACCATAGAACAGTTAGAGCAGCTTTTTAGCCGTGGCTGTTATATTGTTCAGGGGTATTATTTTGCTAAGCCTATGTCTGTCAGTGATTTTGACAAATACCTACAGTCGCAGTATCCGCTTGATTTATTGCAATCTTAATCTGCAATTTTAGCTGGATTAATTGCACTTCACCTATCTAGGTTAATACTCAAGGATGAAACTTTTCAGTCATCCGATTGAGGCTCGGTGTTTTTAAGCGGAAATGAAAGGATATAGCCATTGATTGAGAATATTTTCACTCATCTAGTCAGATAAAATATGACTGACGGTTAACTTGATAAATTTGTTAATATTAACTCGAATTTTTACCCTATAAAAAGTACTTATTATGATGCGCCGAATAGTAGCTTCTCTCTTTTTATGTGTGTTACTCGCTCCTTTATATGCGGCTGAACGGCCAAAAATAGGAGTGGTGTTAAGCGGTGGTGGTGCTAAAGGTGCTGCCCATGTCGGCGTGCTTAAAGTCTTAGAAGAACATCATATTCCTGTGGACTATATAGCTGGCACGAGTATCGGTGCTTATGTCGCAGGTATGTACGCCTTGGGATACAGTGCCAGTGAAGTTGAAGCCATTATGATGGGTATTGATTGGGGGAGTGGTTATTCGGATACCATCCCGCGTAATGTATTGAGTTACAGAGATAAGCAGTTACGAGATCGCTACAACATTCCGCTCAATATCGGTTACACCGAAGGTGAAGTGAAAGCGCCAAGCGGGGTGTTGCGTGGGCAAACCATGTCGCAGCTGTTACGTCAGTCTACGGATTTGATACAGCAGTTTGGTGATTTTAACGCATTAGCCATCCCCTATCGTGCCGTAGCGACTGATCTAGAAACCAGCCTACCTGTGGTGATTAACCATGGCAGTATTGTCAAAGCTATGCAGGCTTCTGCAACAGTGCCAGGCGCGTTACAGCCTACGCAAATCGATGGTAAGTTACTGGTAGACGGCGGTATTGCCAACAACATGCCTGTGGATGTCGTGAAAGCCATGGGCGCCGATATTATTATTGCGGTGGATATCGGTTCGCCGCTGGTAAAAAAGGATAAGCTCGATAGCACAATTGCGGTATTAGATCAGTTATCCAATTTCTTGACTAACGCCAGCACTGAAAAACAAAAACAACTACTGACTGAAAAAGACGTGCTAATTCGCCCTGCGATCGGAGCGCTAAGCACCACCGATTTCACCATCATGCCCTTGGCGTTAACTCTTGGAAAGGAAGCGGCTACCAATCAGTTAGTTAAGCTGCAAAAGCTGAGTGTTAGTGAAGAGCAATACCTTGCCTATGTTGAGCATAAAAGGGTGGCGAGTAAGCAGCTTAAGGCGGAGGTCGCCCATCCTATCAAGGACATCGTCTTTGATAATCAATCTAAAGTCAGTCTCAACTTATTGAAAGAAACCCTAGAGCTTCAACCTGGCCAAAACATTACTAAAGATGAATTAAATGAGGCGATAAAACGCATCTATGCCTTAAACAAGTTCGAGCGAGTTGATGCTGAATTTGTAGAAGGTGAAGAAGGGCGAGTGCTTACCGTGACCACGCGCGCTAAATCCTGGGGGCCCAATTATTTCCAACTCGGCTTTAACTGGGAAGATGATTTTAGTTCTGACTCGGCCATGAGCTTTGATATGGCTTACACCATGACAGACTTAACCTTGAATGGCGGGGAGTGGCGAAACGAAGTAAAACTTGGATTCGAGAAGCTATTTGCAACTGAGTTTTACCAACCCTTGAATCGAGACCAAGAGTTTTATAGCCGGGCTCGTTATCAATATGATATCCAAACTTGGGACCTATATGATAACAATAACCGTGCCTTTGTCTTCGATAGAAAAACTCATACAATTGAGTTGGGTATTGGTTATAACTATGTATTACAGGGTGTTATTGAATTAGGCTTGCTTGCTGAAAAAGGTGCTTTAGTTAATGATGCTTGGCTATTTGAGGATTTTGATTTTAACTCCTATGGTGCTTACTTAAGAGTGGGTTATGACAGCTTAGACAGTATTAGTTTTCCAACTGCGGGGAATCGTATTAGCCTAAACGTTTACCTGCGTAAGGAGGGATTTGATGATTCTATCGAGCCTAGGCAAACCGACTTCAGTGTTCAGGTTGAAGCAGATTGGAAGGGCGCGCTGAGTGTTGGTAACCATGCTTTTGTGGGTAAAGCTTCGATTGCAACCAATTTTGATGCGCTAAATACCCTACATTTGTCAGATCTTGGGGGGTTCTTAAATCTTTCGGGATACCATAAAAATTCGCTCATTGGTGCCCATAAACTTTTTGGAGCCTTTATTTATCAGTATGACTTAGGTCGAGATGCCTTAGGCATGAAAGATTATCCACTTTATTTAGGCCTAAGTTTAGAGGCGGGTAATGTGTGGTTTGAACGTTCTGAGGTATCACTCTCTGACCTTATTTATGCATCGAGCCTGTATATTGGTACGGATACCACAATGGGACCTGCGGCACTGGGGTTTGGTATTACCGATATGGGTGATAAGTCAGTTTATTTATTCATCGGTAAAGCATTCTAACGGTTAGGGCATAACTGGAGTTATGCCCTTGTTTTTATCACGAGTAGAGTAGCCGTCTTCACTAAACACCTTGTGCTTAGGTTTATAGGATGCCCTATTGATAAGTCCTATTGGTAAGTGTCATAACCTTTTACAAAATCTTACTACAGTGAAACTTGGCAAAATGCTAAGGTTTTGCGAGAAAAATAACCACACTCTCAACGGAAGCTGGGGAAAACAATGAAGAAGATTAGCACACTGGCGCTGGGTATTGCCTTGAGCCTAGGTTTAGCCGCTTGCAGCAGCGAGCCTAAAACTGAAGTCGCCGCGGTTTCTGGCATTGAATTACAAAACTTTGATGCCTCAGTTCGCCATCAAGATGATTTTTACTACAGCGTTAACGGTAAATGGTTAGCGAACACGCCCATTCCTGCTGATAAATCTAACTACGGCGCCTTCTCTGTGCTGTACGATCAAAGCCAAGATGCATTGAAAAAAATCATCGATGCCGCAGCCGCGAAAAAGAATGCCGCCCCAGGTTCCAACGATCAAAAAATTGGTGACTTTAACGCCAGCTTTATGAACACCGATTTGCTCGAAACCTTAGGTGTTACACCGCTCAATCCATTGTTGGCGGATATCGCAGCGGTGAAAACCCACGGCGAACTACCCGCAGTGATGGGCAAGTTACTGACCAGCGGCTCAGGTATTCCCTTTGGTTTTTACGTCAATAACGACGCGAAAAACTCGAGCCAATACGCGGTGTATTTAAGCCAATCGGGTTTAACCCTGCCTGATCGCGATTACTACTTAAAAGATGATGCAAAATTTGTCGCTAACCGCCAAGCGATGGCGAAATATGTGACAGATATTCTGACTGAAGCTGGCTATAAAAATGCGAAACGCGCCGCGAAAAACGTGGCCGACATCGAAATGATGATCGCGAAAAGTCAGTGGAGCCGTGTTGAGTCGCGCGATGCAAACAAATCCTATAACAAACTTGACCGCGCTGAGCTGCAAAAGCTGTTGGGACAGTTTGATTTTAATGCCTTTGCTGCGAATGCTGGCTTAGGTGATAAAGTGGCTGACGTGATTGTGCGCCAACCCTCTTATTTTGAAAAGCTAGGTGCCAATTTTGATGCCTTCCCTGTTTCGGCTTGGCAGGATTATTTAACGTTCCACCTCGTGGATAGCTACGCAGAGCTGTTAAGCAAAAACTTTGTCGATCTTAACTTTGCTTTTAAGAGCAAAACTTTGATGGGTATTGAAGAGCAGCAACCGCGCTGGAAAAAAGCGGTGGATGGTGCCGATACTGTGATTGGTGAGCTGGTGGGTGAGGAGTATGTTAAGCAATACTTCAAACCTGAAGCTAAAGCACGCATGGAAACCATGATCAAAAATCTGATCAAAGGCTTCGAAGTCAGTATTAATGAACTTGAATGGATGACGCCAGAGACGAAAGTCGCTGCTCAAGAAAAACTGTCTAAGTTTACCTACAAGATTGGTTATCCAGACAAATGGAAAGACTACACTGCGCTAGAAATCAAGCCTGATGAGCTGGTGGGCAACTATATACGTTATGCCCAGTTTGAATATCAAGACATGCTCAACAAGCTAGGTAAACCGATTGATCGTACTGAGTGGCATATGACGCCACAAACGGTAAACGCTTATTACAGCCCCGTCGGCAATGAGATTGTGTTCCCTGCGGCGATTCTGCAACCGCCATTCTTCAATATGGAAGCCGATGATGCGGTGAACTACGGTGGTATCGGTGCGGTTATTGGTCACGAAATCAGCCATGGTTTTGACGATCAAGGTGCGAAATACGACGGCGATGGTAACCTGCGTGATTGGTGGTCAGATAAAGACCGTGAAGAGTTCCAAAAACGCGGTAAGCAACTGTCTGCACAGTATTCAGGTTATGAAGCACTGCCCGGTAAGTTTGTAAACGGTGATTTAACCCTAGGTGAAAACATCGGTGACTTAGGAGGGTTAACTGTGGCTGCTCGTTCTTATCTGATGAGCTTAAATGGTAAGCCTGCACCAGTTATTGACGGATTAACCGGCGAGCAGCGTTTCTTCGTCGGTTGGTCTCAGGTATGGCGCCGTAACTACCGTGATGAAGAGTTAGGTCGTCGTCTGTTGACTGATCCTCATTCACCTAGCCACTACCGTGCTATGGGGACACCGCGTAATATTGAAGCCTTCTACAAAGCCTTTGAGCTGAAAGAGAGCGATAAGATGTACTTAAAACCAGAAGAGCGCGTAAAAATCTGGTAATCCATTCTGTTATAACGAAAAAGCCAGACATTTGTCTGGCTTTTTGCTTAGGTTAGGATTAATGCCCATATCCTAGGGTTTCAATTTTTTCGATTTTTTGATCGGTTGCATAAACCCGCCGCATTAATCGTGTCGGGCCAAAATCATAGGTCCATTCAGCGTATTCTATCGGCAACTTGCTCGGATCAATCACGATATCGCCAGCGGAATTTCGGTAGGTTGCTGGTTTGCTGTATTCTTTAACTTCGTTTGGTTGACCGCACTTTTCTAACACTGCGTCTAAGGGATCGCCTACGTTGATGACGAATTGCTTACAGCGCATAGAATCTGTCGCTAAGGCTGGCAAGCTCGCCGCCCACAGTATTAACAACACATAATACTTCATCGGTTTGTCCTAGCAGTGATTAACCTTTCTCAAATTGACTCGGTGAATTGATTTAGACCACCTTATCAAGCTCCAATAAACTCTCTAATTGGTGATGGGCAATGATCCATTTTGCTTCTCCGCGTTGTTCTGGCGCAGGAATCGCAACGGTTTGCATATTGGCTGCGCGGGCTGCGATCAGCCCATTAAAAGAGTCTTCAATCGCGAGGCAATAACGTGGATCAACCCCTAAAACGGTAGCACAATTGAGGTAAACCTCGGGATGCGGTTTACCATAGGTGAGCGCTTCTGCCGATTCGACTGCCATAAATTGGCCCTTAAGCTTAAGCCTTGCCAGCACTGAATCAATCAACACTATTGGTGATGAGGTTGCTAAGCCAATTTTTAATCCTTTAGCTTGGCAGTATGCCATGGCTTGCTGAACGCCTGGCATAGGTTCACCAGTTTGCAGGATTTCTTCTGCGACCTTATCGACAATTGTTTTACTGACTTTGGCATTGTCGTAGTCGGCCCAAGGGGCTTTGTGATACCAATAATCGACACATTGGTCGATACGCAGCCCCGTGGTTTGCTGAATCGTTTCGAGAGTGACTGGCACGCCAAGCGCCGATAAGACTTCATATTCAACCCGCTGCCATAGGGGTTCAGAATCGATTAAAACGCCATCCATATCAAAAATGACGGCTTGAATGCTAAGGGATGCCATTACTACTCCAAAGGACGGGAAATGGGTTATTGGAGCTTGAGTGTAAGTTTAAGCCAGCTATCTTCAAAGCCTAAATACACAAAGTTGAGAAATATTTACTGTGAAAAGCATTTCGTTATCAGGAAAATGATCGTTCGATTTTAAATTGGTCAACTTATGTTAACTATCTGTAGATTATAGTTTTTTGTCTCTTTTCAAACTATTGTCTAATTTCCATTGTTTTATTCATGCCGTAAGTTGACTTGCACCTCCGGATTTAGCCCTTATTTCGTCTTTCGCCGAGTGTGACCTGATTCATACTTTTGCAAAGCTGTAGTATACTGCTGGCCGGAAATACGGGTCGATCATGTCGGACTGTCAGCTTCAATTGAGAAGACGTGCAGTTTCGTTGTTAGAGCGCCAAACAAAGAGGAATGTTGCCGTGCTAGAAGCATATCGTAAACACGTCGCAGAACGTGCTGCAGAGGGCGTAGTCCCTAAGCCATTAGATGCCCATCAAGTGGCTGAACTGGTTAAATTGGTTCAAAATCCCCCCGCTGGTGAAGAAGCGTTTGTTCTTGACCTGCTCGAAAATCGAATTCCCCCCGGTGTTGACGAAGCGGCTTACGTTAAAGCTGCATTCTTAGATGCGGTTGCTAAAGGCACTGCAACTTCACCAATCCTGTCTGCCGAACGTGCTACTGAATTACTTGGCACTATGCAAGGTGGTTATAACATCGAGCCGTTAATTGCGCAGCTCGATAACCCTGCGTTAGCGCCATTAGCCGCTAAAGCACTCGCTCACACTCTGCTGATGTTTGATTCTTTCCACGATGTGGTTGAGAAGATGGAAGCGGGCAATCAGTTTGCTAAGCAAGTGGTTGAAGCATGGGCAAATGCAGATTGGTACTTAAGCCGTCCAAAATTAGCTGACAAAGTGACCCTGACGGTATTTAAAGTCTCTGGTGAAACCAACACCGATGACCTGTCACCGGCACCCGATGCTTGGTCCCGTCCAGATATCCCATTGCACGCATTAGCTATGCTGAAAAACGCCCGTGATGGCATCGAGCCAGATGTTGCTGGCAGCGTAGGTCCAATCAAGAAATTAGAAGAACTAAAAACCAAAGGTTTCCCATTAGTTTATGTGGGTGACGTAGTTGGTACAGGTTCATCACGTAAGTCAGCGACTAACTCAGTACTGTGGTTCATGGGTGATGATATCCCGTTCGTACCTAACAAGCGTGCTGGTGGTTTCTGCTTAGGTGGCAAGATTGCACCGATTTTCTTCAACACGATGGAAGATGCGGGCGCACTGCCAATCGAGCTTGATGTGAGCAAGATGGAAATGGGCGATGTGATCGACATTTACCCATATGCTGGCATTGTTAAGCGTCACGGCACTGATGAAGTGATTTCTGAGTTCAGCCTGAAAACCGACGTACTGTTAGACGAAGTGCGTGCAGGTGGTCGTATTCCACTGATCATCGGTCGTGGTTTAACTGATAAAGCGCGTGCGGTGTTAGGTTTACCAGCATCAAATGTATTCGTACGTCCTCAAGACATCGCTGATAATGGCAAAGGTTATACGCTTGCACAGAAGATGGTCGGTAAAGCCTGTGGTGTTGCTGGCGTACGTCCAGGCCAATACTGCGAACCTAAGATGACGTCTGTGGGTTCTCAGGACACTACCGGTCCTATGACCCGTGACGAGCTGAAAGACTTAGCCTGTTTAGGCTTCAGTGCTGACTTGACTATGCAGTCATTCTGCCACACTGCCGCTTATCCAAAGCCAGTTGACGTTAACACGCACCACACGTTGCCAGACTTCATCATGAACCGTGGTGGTGTGTCGCTGCGCCCAGGTGACGGTGTTATTCACTCATGGTTAAACCGTATGTTATTACCAGACACAGTAGGTACTGGTGGTGACTCACATACGCGTTTCCCAATCGGAATTTCATTCCCAGCGGGTTCTGGCCTAGTAGCATTTGCGGCTGCGACCGGTGTGATGCCGCTGGACATGCCTGAATCAGTATTAGTTCGCTTTAAAGGTAAGATGCAACCTGGCATCACCTTACGTGACCTAGTACATGCAATCCCATTAAAAGCGATTGAAATGGGTCTGCTGACTGTTGAGAAGAAAGGTAAAATCAACATCTTCTCTGGTCGTGTATTGGAAATCGAAGGCTTAGAAACCCTGAAAGTGGAACAGGCATTCGAACTGTCTGACGCCTCTGCAGAGCGCTCTGCAGCCGGTTGTACTATTAAGTTAGACAAAGAGCCAATCATCGAGTACCTCAACTCGAACATCACTATGCTGAAGTGGATGATCGCCGAAGGTTACGGTGACCGTCGCACCATCGAGCGTCGTATCAAAGGCATGGAAGAGTGGTTAGCCTATCCTGAGCTGATGAGCGCCGACAAAGATGCTGAGTACGCTGCAGTAATCGAAATCGATCTGAACGAGATCAAAGAGCCAATCCTATGTGCGCCTAACGATCCTGATGATGCAGTATTACTGTCATCTGTTGCGCAAACTAAGATTGACGAAGTGTTTGTCGGTTCTTGTATGACTAACATCGGTCACTTCCGTGCGACCGGTAAGATGTTAGACAAGTTTGCTAAGACACTGCCAACCCGTCTGTGGATTGCACCACCGACTAAGATGGATAAAGATCAACTGACCGAAGAAGGTTACTACGGTATTTTCGGCCGCGTTGGTGCGCGTATCGAGATCCCAGGTTGTTCACTGTGTATGGGTAACCAAGCACGAGTGGCCGAAGGTGCAACTGTTGTGTCTACTTCAACTCGTAACTTCCCGAACCGTTTAGGTACAGGCGCTAACGTATACTTAGCCTCTGCCGAATTAGCAGCGGTAGCAGCCCTGTTAGGTCGTCTGCCAACGGTAGAAGAGTACCAAGAATACGCTAAAGAGTTAGACGCAACTGCAGCTGACACTTACCGTTACTTGAACTTCGATCAAATCGATTCTTACACCAAGAAAGCATCGCAAGTGATCTTTCAATCAGCTGTATAATTGATTGATATAAAATGCAAAAGCCAGCGAAAGCTGGCTTTTTTGTTTCAATCATACTGTTTGGGACAAGGATAATGTTCAAATACGAAGGGCATTGCAGCTGTTCATTGGATATCAATGGTTTAACTCCATTGATATAGAGTTATCCATTGATTATCGAGTAGCATTAAGCTTGTTGGGCGTGCTCTGAGTATTTGCTGTGTAGCACTTCGAGGAGCTTATCCTCTAACTCGAAACGCGTCTCCATGCTATGGGCTAATTCGGAGAGATCTTTATCGAGCTGATACAGCACTTGATCGTCCTGCGTTTCTGCATATTTATCGTTAAAGTCTAACGCTACGTTGGTTGTTGGGGTGATTTTTGGCAAAACCTGTTGAATCGCGGCTTTGCAAGGGGCGCCAAATTTTTCACAGGCATTAATCACTTGGTCATACACTTCAAAGTGACCTTCGGAAACGTAATCCACTAATAAGTCGCAAAAGGATTTTACGTGTTCGAAGGAGGGAAGCGATTTTTCCGCGTTAGTGTAGGGGGGGAGCCCTGCAATTTGGCAATAATGCACCAAGAGTTTGCGGCGATTTTCTAGCCATTGATCTATAAGCTTATTTGAACCGCCCCACTTTTGTTCTGCTTTTTCGAGTTCTCTCAGCATGATGCATTCCATTTAAGTGCCAGGACATTACTCTAATGTAGGGGAGAAATAGCTATTCGATCAACCCTTTTTATCGGGATTTGTAAGAATTGCCTGATGGACAAACCAGCTGTTTTGTATAAAAAAATGTGGAAATAAAAAGCCCAACGATAGAAAGCTATCGTTGGGCGAGTATGTATATAGCAGGCTCGATGCGACGAGCTTCTTGATTGTTCTTGCTAGCGCAGACTTTTTATACCAAACGCGGGGAACCGGTGCAACTTTTTTCTGTCTGAGTGTGATTTGTCGTTCGATTAGTAAACAGTATGTTATCTGGCTAGCATTTTAAGGATAAGTGCTTAAATGGACAGCAATGATGGGGAATAGCTCACATTAATTAGCTCATATTGGTTACATTATTCGCGTAAATGCTAAACTACCGTCCCAGCGGATCTCAATAAGTCTAGGAATCAAGCCAAATGGCAGAATTAAAGAATGATCGTTATTTACGCGCCCTACTAAAACAGCCTGTTGATATGACCCCAGTGTGGATGATGCGTCAAGCGGGCCGTTATCTCCCTGAATATAAAGCGACTCGTGCCCAAGCGGGTGACTTCATGTCTTTATGCAAAAACCATGAACTGGCCTGTGAAGTGACGCTACAGCCGCTGCGTCGTTATGAGCTAGATGCGGCGATTCTGTTTTCCGACATTCTGACGGTTCCCGATGCGATGGGATTAGGTCTGTATTTTGAGGCGGGTGAAGGCCCACGTTTTGAGCGCCCAACAGACACTATTGATGCCATCAAAAAATTATCAATTCCTGATCCAGAGGATGAGCTGGGTTATGTGATGAAGGCTGTTAGCACAATTCGTCGTGAATTAAATGGTCAAGTGCCATTAATTGGCTTCTCAGGTTCACCTTGGACGCTGGCCACTTATATGGTTGAAGGCGGTTCGAGCAAAACCTTCGAAAAAATCAAAAAAATGGCCTATGCCGAGCCTGCTGCACTGCATATGTTACTCGACAAGTTAGCTGACTCAGTGACTTTATACCTGAATGCGCAGGTCGCTAATGGTGCTCAATCTTTAATGATTTTCGACTCTTGGGGCGGTGCATTGTCGCATACAGCTTACCGTGAGTTTTCACTGCGTTATATGCAGAAGATTGTCGATGGTCTGACTCGCTTTGCCGATGGTCGCCAAGTACCAGTAACGCTATTCACTAAGGGCGGTGGTTTATGGTTAGAAGCCATGGCTGAAACCGGTTGTGACGCTTTAGGTTTAGACTGGACAGTCGATATTGCCGATGCCCGTCGCCGTGTAGGCCATAAAGTTGCACTACAGGGCAACATGGATCCTTCTATGCTTTATGCGCCAATTCCACGCATTGAAGAGGAAGTTGGTCAAATCCTTGCGGGATACGGTGAAGGTACAGGCCACGTATTTAACTTAGGCCATGGTATTCACCAGCATGTCGATCCAGAGCATGCAGGCGCCTTTATTAAGGCGGTTCACGCTCAATCTAAGCAATACCATAAGTAAACAGCACTAAATGATAAACGGACCTCAGGGTCCGTTTTTTTATGGGACAAGCCGCCAAGCCATAATCTTATGCTTTATACCAATCGTATTAAATATCTGTTCATTCAGCGGTAGTTAAACGGGCTTTAGACAAGGCGAAGGCTTGAAGGCATAGTGGTGCTCTGTCGAAAGCCTTAAACGCGGTATAAGCCCGTTCAACCCCGCCCTTCGGGAGCCTCACAGGCATCTCACTCCCGTGTTACATTGACTTAAAAGGGAATAACCATTTCTTCGTCAATGCGCCTTGGATTGAGATGCCTGTGAGGCTCTGAACTGATTAGATATTTAATGTGATTGGTATTAGACCCCGGTGACTTGAAGCTTGGATGATAACAAGTGCGTTAAGCAAATGTATTAGAAAGCGCTTACCCAGGGGTTTAGCGTATAGGGTGTTGATTAATGTCTAACTTTTAATAACTTATTTATCGAATAGCTGCGTTAAATCAAAGGCGTTTAACACAATTAAATGCATGCTATTGCTTATTTTAGCAACGGATAAAGCAAAGTGATATTTAATACTATTTGCAAATGAGATATGTTGCGTGGCGCTATAAGGGACTAAATAAAGCCGTTTGTTAATTTAATTACGTAAGCCGTGGTAAAAGATGCGTATAGGCAACAAAATATTGGTATTTATTGCAGGGTTCTGTTTACCAGCTGTTGTGCTTGTTTCCTATTGCCTCAGTGTTTGGTTTGACCATAGGGTCGAATTATTACGTCAAGATAATGTGCAGCGCGAGTTGGCAAATATCCAGCAGCAGTTTCGAATCGATGTTGATCGGTTAGGTTTCCTCACTAATATTTACGCCTCACCATTAGCTCATCTCGATAGTGAGCAGTTAAAATCCCTCGAGTCCTCGTGGCTTGAGAGCTCCATGTCTGGCAATTTAAGTTGGTTTATTCTGCGCGATGGAAATTTGCAAAATGTTTTCCAGAACGAGCAACCAATCGCAGAAGCCAATCGGCAGGAAATCGCTAAGGCGATAACAACGCAGGCTAAGCCCGAGTTTGCAAGCGCCTATTTAATTGGCGATAAAGGATATGTGGTGACGGCTGTCGCTTCACATCTGAACGAGTATGTGTTGTTGGTGCGGCAACTTACCGAGCGTGATCTACTGGAATATGCTCAAACTTCCCTCGTTGCTCGAGTCAGTATGTCGAATGCTGAAACAACCAATATTACTTCACATCCAAGTTCGGTTGCGTTGCCGAGTTTGATTAGTCAGCAACCTATTTATCTTCACGTTGAATTTTCCGATGATCCCTTCCGTGATGTAAAACTTAGCCTCGACTGGGTGTCGCTCGCGGTGATCTTACTGGGGATATTGATTGTTGCCTTAGGTTATGTTTGGTTGCGTGCGTGCCTATTACAGCCCTTTAAAAGCTTAATGCAGCAATTGGCGCTCGTTGATCCCATGGCAAGTGTCTATCGGCCTGTTACCAGCGAGGGCAATGAAGAGTTATCTGTGCTGGCGAGTAGAGTCAATAGCTTGCTCGCACGCATTTATCAGCAGAAAGAGCGCGGTAAAATAACCTTAGAGTCGATTGCTGAAGCCGTGATCCTGACCGACATCGATGCCAAGGTGATTTATATGAATCCTAAGGCCGAAACACTGCTAGATGTCGCCAGTGCTGATGCCGTTGGTGAGAGCCTTGCCAGTTTATTAAAGGCGGGAGAGCAGTTAAATCAAGCGGTATTTCACTGTATTCGTCTTGGGGAGACAATGCCTCAGGTCGCTAAAATCAAATTATTAACCACAACGCCGCGGATTATTGAACGCAGCATTAGCAATGTCCTTAATCATGAAAAAGAGATTGTCGGTACTGTGGTGGTGCTGCGGGATATTACCCAAGAAGAACTCCTTAAACATCAGCTACAAAAACGCGCTAATTTCGATGGCATCACTGGACTACTGAATCGGCAAGCATTTGAAGAGCAACTGCCCGAATTTGCCAGTCAGGCGAGGAGCCTTGCAGTATGTTATCTGGATTTAGAGCAGTTTAAGCTAATCAATGATAGCTGTGGGCATACTGCGGGTGATCGCATGCTGGCGATGGTCGCTAGGGCGATGCAGTCATGTCTTGGGCCACAGGAATTATTAGCCCGCTTGGGTGGTGATGAGTTTGGATTGGTGATTTGCGATCGCACCGCGTTAGCTGTGGCGCAGTTACTGAAGCAAATTATTGCTCAAGTATCTCTGCAAGTGTTGCACGATAAAAACTGTAACTACAAAGTGGGGTTAAGTATCGGTGTGGCCTTTGGTCGAGCGCCCTATATTAATGCGCAGGAGTTACTCAAAGACGCGGATATTGCCTGTCTTGCCGCCAAAGCCAAGGGTTCCAACCAAATTCATATTTACGATGATAAAGATAAAGAGCTGACTTATCAGCGTAATGCCCCTAAATGGGCGGTGCGTATTGCCCAGGCGATTGAGGAAAATGAACTGCTGCTTTATTACCAACCGATTCGCGGCTTAGGAGCCAGTTCTAAACGTCAGCGGATGGAGGTTTTACTTAGGATCCAAGAGCCCTGCGGCCGTATTTTGGCGCCAGCGCAGTTTATTGCCGCAGCAGAGCGTTTTAAGCTGATGCCTGAAATTGATAAAGAAGTGATACGTAAAGCCTTTTTATGGCTGTCTTTAAATTCGCAGCTTTGGCAGGATCACTGTATCTCAATCAACCTTTCGGGCAATAGTTTAGGCGCCGAGGGCATGGTGGAATATATTGCCAAGCAGCAACAGATTTTTGATATTCCAAGCCAGTGTGTTTGTTTTGAAATTACTGAAACTACCGCGATTCAAAATCGTCACCGCGGCATGGAAATGTTAAGGCAGCTGCGCAAACTCGGGTTCTCCTTTGCCTTGGATGATTTTGGTAGTGGCTTTGCGTCCTACGGCTATTTACGGGAATTACCAGTGGATTACGTAAAAATCGACGGTTGCTTTGTTAAAAACCTTGCCGTTAATGCCAAGGACTATGCCATCGTGAAATCCATTCAAGACGTGTGTCGTGTTATGGGGATCGAAACGGTTGCTGAATTTGTTGAAAATCAAGAGATTATTGATAGGTTGCAAACGATTGGTATCAACTATGCGCAAGGCTATGCAATCGGACGGCCGCAACCTTTAGCGAGTTATTGTGAGCAGTTTGAGACGTGCTTAGCACAACGCGCATAGGGATTGCGCTTTTAAGGTGATTGTGCGAGCTTAGCCTTAAATGTAATTAACTCATTAGTAACAAAGGAATAGTTATGGATGGACTGACGGGGAAAGTGGTCATCATTACTGGCGCGTCTGAAGGTATTGGTCGCGCGCTGGCCATTGCGATGGCGCGGATAGGATGCCAACTTGTATTGAGTGCTCGCAATGAAACGCGGCTTGCCTCCCTTGCCCTCGAAGTGGCTAACTATGGTCCCACTCCCTTTGTGTTTGCAGCCGATGTCAGTAGCGCCTCCCAGTGTGAAGATTTAATTCAAGCCACGATAGCCCATTATAGTCGTATCGATATTCTGGTGAACAATGCGGGCATGACGATGTGGTCACGTTTTGATGAGCTTAACCAGTTGTCTGTGCTCGAAGATATCATGCGTGTCAACTATTTAGGCCCAGCGCATTTAACTCACGCCGCCTTACCCTACTTAAAATCGAGCCAAGGTCAGGTGGTGGTGGTCGCTTCGGTTGCAGGGTTAACGGGGGTGCCAACTCGTAGTGGCTATGCGGCGTCCAAACATGCGGTTATCGGCTTTTTTGATTCACTGCGGATTGAACTTGCTGATGATAATGTGGCGGTCACGGTTATTTGTCCTGACTTTGTTGTCTCGCAAATTCATAAGCGCGCCCTCGACGGTGAGGGTAAGCCCCTTGGTAAATCTCCGATGCAGGAAGCCAAAATTATCACTGCTGAGCAATGTGCCAACATGATGCTCCCAGTGATAGCGACCCGAGGGCGGCTGCTCATTACTTCGCTACGTGGCCGACTCGGGCGCTGGCTAAAGCTGATTGCACCGGGCTTAATCGATAAAATTGCCCGTAAAGCAATTGCTTCAGGGCGTTAGCTTTTATTGAGGTGTTTAACTATGGTTTGCTCAGCTTCGTTTTGAGTCGCTTTTGTTCCCTCTGCCTGAATACTCGCTGTCGCTTTGTGGCCTGTAAGATCCTCGGCAATGTGTAACCAATCTGGATGCCAGTAAAAATCCTGCCCCGATAGGGTTTGCCAGTTGTGTACGCCGGACTTTTCGCCTTGATAAATGATGTCTTTGATTGAATAACCCATAGAAAACCCCTGATTTATTGTTGGATGTCATTATTGAGGTTAAATAGTGCGCCATCCCTCCCTCTGCTGATGTGCGTCAGATCACGTATTTAGGCAAAAATAAACCTCGCATTTGCGAGGTTTATTGGTTATTACATTTAAATTTCAATATCTTAAGGTTTTGTGCATTGGCTAGGTGAGCCAGTGCCTTTCCACAGTGTGCTGCTATCGCTAAGTGAAAGAGGAATAAAGGTTAGGCCCTGGCTCATGTTGGCGGGTGGTAAATCGGTTTCGAGTTCATACATGCCCATTGGCACAGAACCGAGAGTGGCGTTTGCCGTGACTTGCGCTACTGCAAGGCTGGAATAACGCAGCCCCAGCATGTCGAAATGGCTGCGCCAATCTTTACCTGTGAGTTTACTCAAGGAAACCAACATAAAGTCATTGCCCGGAATATCTCTGACGTTTTTACCACCGTAAACGCTGTGGCCATCGAAGGGGAACAAGTCAAAACCGAGTTTACTGCGGTTTGCCTCCCAATCGCTGGCGTTATTAGCGTATTTACCGAAAATACGGCTGTGCTGATACAGCAAGGTGAAAAGATTAAAACCATTAGCTAAGGTGGTGCCGTCACTCAAGGTCATGCCATGGGCCTTAAGTGCCATTTGTATATAAAACCCCATGCGATAGCCATTATGTACCGCATAATCATTACTTGCCCAAGGCGCGGTATATCGGTCTTCGCCTACATCTAGCACTTTACAGTTGGCACCAAAGACCACGCGTTTGCCACTGGTATCCGTCGTGCCTGCAGCATCGGACATAAACACATAGAAGAGATCTTTGTGATTCATATGGCCATCATTGATGGTGTTGGTATTACCATCACGCAGATAGTGAGTTTTCCATTTCACCACATAGGGGAAGATATTGTTGGAGTTTTCCCCTGCGCGGCTGCCATAGCCAGTCCAGTTGTCACGATTGGCTGCGGTGGCATATTGCACATTGAGGCGATTGGTTTGCAGATTATGCCCTAGCTCGTGGTTATCTCCCCAACCCGTGGGTGAAATATTCCAAGCGGCATCCCAAGGGTTACCGCTACAACCGGAGCCGCAGTGGGCATTTTGGTCATAGTTAGCATGTTGGATAATCGTGCGCGTGTGCAGACTGGCATCGGTGCAATCTTGCCCAAACAGTGCCTGGCAGTTTGAGAGTACATCGGTGGGTAACGACTCAGTTAAGCTCTTACCTTGGATCTTAAGTCCCGCTAAGGTGTAAACACTGTTGATATGGTCATCGACAATACTGTTAAGCAGCGCATTCACATCGGGTACATTACCGCCAATGGCATTCATAAAACGGTCGCGGCGTAAATGCTGCTCAGCGCCATCGGTGCGCAGATCTACATGGGGTAGCTCGGTGTTTTGAATGTTGTCATTGAAGGCGGTGATTTCAGCAGGATTGGAGAAATCCATAATACTTGGGTGCTTAGCCACATTCTGTGCATTGATATCGACACTGAGAGCGCCTTGACCGCCGCTGATATAAAGGTAAATTGGGCCACCATAGGGTGTTGAAAACTCAATGCTTTGTCCTTTAGCGAGTTTAATGCGTTGTTGTGCTAACTCAAGCGGCGCGCGATATATCTTTTGCTCAAAGGCGCGGTTGGTATTACGTCTATGATAATTGAGTTTAACTTCCACATTGGCATTGGTGTTATCCAAACGACTGAATTTGATGGTTTGCCCTGGTAAGGCGTACCAGCCGGTTGTTGTCCATTGGCCTGAGTAAGGCACTGTGATGGTTTTGCGCTCTGATACTGTGGCCGGATAAGCGTAGTGAGCATTGGTGCCTTTGCTGAGTTTTGTCTTGTCGATGACATATTCCCCTAAATCCGCTTGGGCAAGGTTACGCGTGCGGGCGTAGCTCACAGTCCAATCGGCAAACAAGGCCTGCTGCCATTGAGTGAACTCGCTGTAGGCGATGGGATAGTCAATTTCGCTACGGTATTTATCGGCGAGTAGTAAACCGGCTTTCATCAATGGGAAGTTAGTGCGACTAAACACATCAATGCCATTGCTATCTAAGGTTTCAGCGCTGCTGCGGTACCAGTCGGCACCCGCTTTAAAGGCCTCAACAAAGGCGCTGCTATTACAGCTCAAATAATTGCCGCCGCAGTCATTTAATACCTGCGTATCGAAGCGTTGTTCCCGCAAGTTAACAAGTAGTTTTTCGACATCTGTCAGTGCTTTATCTTCCGTCAGAATAGTGCTCACACTCAGATTATCTGCATTGAGTTTGGACCAATAGTTACCTGCGGTGGAGAGCCCCATTTCAAGGTAAAGGGGTGAGAGCATTGGGCTTTGATTACGCCAGTAGTTTGAGACTAGCAGCGGAATTCCTGCGGCCTTGGCTTTAGCAATTGCAGCTTGAATGCCTGCGTAACCTAGGTTGTCGCGGTCAATATCACTGATAACAATTAAATCTGGCTTTTGGTTATCAATGCAGCTGGCGAGGGCGCTGTAATCACAGCTATTGGCGGCATTGATACTGTGAGTATCTGGGTAGTACTTGCTTAGCCAAGTGCGGATCCCTTCGTTATGGGGGAAATACCAACTGTCGGCGCGACTCGGCATTTGTGCCGTGACTATGCTGAGGCCATCCTGTTGATCGCCACCTTTAGTCAGCCATGAGATGAGGTTTTTCAGCAGCACATCTGTCTGCGCAGAAGTGTTGACGCTAAACAAGTTGCCACCCATGGCGGCATAACGTTGTCCTTGCTGTTCACCCGCCATCACTAGGCCGCGCACGGCGCTGGCGCCACTGCCATCCACATTTGATGGCAGTAGGGTAAATGTGTTTTCCGGCATAAAGCTCGAAAAGGTAATGGAGTCGTGAGTCGGATGCCAGCTAATGCTGCTACCTACACCTTGATAGAGCTGGGTGATTTGCGCTTTACGTACCGCATCAATGCTTGCCAGTTTAGCGGTACTGAAGTCAATAAGCTCATTGGCGCTGGCAAGGCTATGATCTTGATGCCGAATGGCATTTTCTGCATTGCTGATAAAGGCTGGGGTAATAGCGCAATCTGCCGTCATTGCAGCTGTGGTGTAAGTTAACTCGGTTAATGAGCCGCCACAGCCGCTAATATTATCCAGTACAAAGCCCGCGTCCGCTTGAACACTAAAGCTGGCGCTTTTGCCCGAATCGACTTTTTGGCTTGCGGGAGTGAGTTTGCCACCCGCTACCTGACTGACACTGGCAGTATATTGGGTCACTGTCGGAGGCGGAACCGGTGGTGTGGGGGGGGTTGTGGTGCCCGTATCCTCAGATCCGCCCCCACACCCGCCAATGAGTAAGGCGATGGCGGCAGATATCAGTCTAATCTCCATAGGGAGTCCTTAATCTTTTAGGTAATTAACATTTATGCAGCATTGTATAGGAATAATCGTGACCAAAGTAGGGGTTTATGGGTAAAAACATATATAAATCATTGCCTTAATTTTGACTATCGTCAAAATTAAGGCATAAAAAAACCGGCTAAAGCCGGTTTTTTAGCAGGATTAAACTTAGTCCTGTTGTTCACGGGCGATGGCGCGATAGCCAATATCGGTACGGAAGTACACATCATCCCAGTGGATTTCATCAACCAGTTGATACGCGGCTTTTTGTGCTGCGGTGACTGTGTTACCTAATGCTGTGGCGCATAACACACGGCCGCCATTGGTGACCACATGGCCGTTTTTCATCTCAGTACCGGCGTGGAAGACCTTGGCATCGTTATTACCTAGGCTAAGGCCATCAATCACATCGCCTTTGCGATACTCATCTGGGTAACCGCCTGCGGCCAACACTACGCCAACTGCGGCGCGCTCGTCGTACTCGGCAGTGACTTTATCCAGCTCGCCACGGGTCGCGGCTAAACACAGCTCAACCAGATCAGACTTGAGGCGCATCATAATTGGTTGGGTTTCTGGGTCGCCAAAGCGGCAGTTGTATTCCAGTACTTTGGCGCTGCCGTCTGGTGCGATCATCAGGCCTGCATACAGGAAGCCAGTGTACACATTGCCTTCGGCCGCCATGCCATCCACTGTTGGGCGAATAACATTGGCAATCGTCCAATCGTGTACGCTTTGGGTGACCACGGGCGCAGGTGAGTAAGCGCCCATGCCGCCAGTGTTTGGACCGTGATCGGCATTATCGCGGGCTTTATGGTCTTGGCTGGTGGCCATGGCGAGGATATTCTTGCCATCGACCATCACGATAAAGCTGGCTTCTTCGCCTTTTAAGAACTCTTCGATCACCACGCGAGAGCCCGCATCACCAAACTTATTACCGGCGAGCATATCATCAATCGCCGCGTCCGCTTCGGCTTGATCTTGGGCAATGATCACGCCTTTGCCCGCCGCTAAACCGTCGGCTTTGATAACGACTGGGTAACCCGTCTTGCCCGTCAGCTCACGCACGAATGTTTTAGCGTCTTGGATTTCGGTACAGTTTTTATAACCTGCGGTTGGGATATTGTGGCGCGCTAAGAAGTCCTTAGTGAACGCCTTAGATCCTTCTAACTGAGCTGCCGCCTTGGTTGGGCCAAAAATCGGTAAACCCGCAGCGTTAAAGGCATCAACCACACCTAATACCAGCGGCGCTTCAGGGCCGACGATGGTGAGTTCGATTTGATTAGTTTTTGCAAAATCGAGCAGCGCAGGAATATCCGTCGCGCTGATGGCGACGTTTTCGATGTTGGGTTCAAGGGCTGTGCCCGCGTTACCCGGTGCAACATAGACTGTGTCTACCTGAGCCGATTGTGCCGCTTTCCAAGCTAGGGCATGTTCGCGGCCGCCGCCACCAATAACTAATACTTTCATGTTAAGTCATCCCTTTGAGTTTTAAATTCTTGTGGTTAGATTCTTATGTTCACTGAGTGCGATAAACGAAACAGCCAGCACTTGGCGTGCTGGCTGTAGGAGGCATTAGTGACGGAAGTGGCGCATGCCGGTCATCACCATGGCCATGCCGTGTTCGTCGGCCGCGGCGATGATTTCAGCATCGCGCATTGAACCACCTGGCTGGATGATGCAGCTGATGCCCGCTGCCGCTGCGGCATCGATACCGTCGCGGAATGGGAAGAAGGCATCGGACGCCATCACAGAGTTCACCACTTCTAAGCCTTCATCGGCAGCCTTGATACCCGCAATCTTAGCACTGTAGACGCGGCTCATTTGGCCAGCGCCGACACCGATGGTCATGCCGTCTTTAGCGTAAACAATCGCGTTAGATTTAACGAACTTAGCCACTTTCCAGCAGAACATTAAGTCCTTCAGCTCGCTCTCGGTAGGTTGACGTTTAGTCACGACTTTAATGTCATCTAAACCAACCATGCCTTGGTCGCGATCTTGCACTAACAAGCCGCCGTTAACGCGTTTGTAGTCTAAGGTTTTGGTCTTAGTATCCCATTGACCGCACTCTAACAGGCGCACGTTGGTTTTCTTAGCTACCACATCGCGGGCGCCTTGGCTCACAACTGGCGCGATGATCACTTCAACGAATTGACGTTCAACGATAGCGCTGGCGGTGGCTGCGTCTAACTCGCCGTTGAAGGCGATAATGCCGCCAAAGGCTGAAGTTGGATCAGTTTGATAGGCGCGGTTATAGGCATCGAGCAAGTCTTTACCCAGTGCAACACCACATGGGTTAGCGTGTTTAACGATAACGCAGGCGGGTTCACTGAACTCTTTCACGCACTCAAGGGCGGCATCGGTATCGGCGATATTGTTGTAAGACAAAGCCTTACCTTGCAGCTGAACGGCAGTGGCTACTGAAGCTTCATCGATCTTAGTGTCGACATAGAAGGCCGCTGTTTGGTGGCTGTTTTCACCGTAACGCAGATCTTGCTTCTTCACTAATTGAGTGTTGAAGGTGCGTGGGAACTTTGAGTCTTCGAAGCACTCATCAGTACTGTGTGCAGGAACCCTATGCATTGGAACCATAGTGCCGAAGTAGTTGGCGATCATACCATCGTAACCCGCTGTGTGTTCGAAGGCGGCAATCGCTAAATCAAAACGGGTCGCGTGAGTCGTGCTGCCATTGTTGGCGGCCATTTCAGCTAATACGCGGTTATAGTCGGCCGCATTTACCACGATAGTCACGTCTTTATGGTTTTTCGCCGCAGCGCGCACCATAGTCGGGCCACCGATGTCGATGTTTTCAATCGCATCTTCTAAGGTGCAACCGGCTTTAGCAACGGTATCGGCAAAGGGGTAGAGGTTAACCGCAACCAAATCGATTGCATTGATGTTGTTGGCGGCCATGACATTTTCATCAAGACCGCGACGCGCCAAAATGCCGCCATGCACTTTCGGGTGCAGAGTTTTAACGCGGCCATCCATGATCTCAGGGTGTCCTGTATAGTCAGATACTTCGATAACAGGCACACCGTTATCCGCTAACAAGCGAGCGGTGCCGCCCGTTGACAGCAGTTCAACGCCTTGGGCGTGTAATGCTTTGGCGAATTCGAGAATTCCGGTTTTATCTGAAACGCTTAACAGCGCGCGACGAATGGGTCTGGCATGATTTGCAACAGTCATTTGGGTACAGGGTCCAGTTATTTTAGTTTCAAGGATCTTTCGGAAAACAGAACAACTTCAATCGGTTCTGCTTTCCAAAAGCCCCTTGGTCCTACTTATATTTTTTGTCCCAGCGTCAGGCGCGCGTATTCTACCGTAAAACGGGATTTACGGGTGTTTTTTCTGCGCGATTTCACAATATTGATATCAGAACAAAGTGCAATGGTTTTTGAGTGCGGTATAAAGTTAAAAATAGCCCTTGACCTTGGAGTAGGCTCCAAGGTTTATACTCGCTCTATCATATTGGTTGTCAGTGTTGCTTGAGATGATGCGAGTAAAACTGCAAAGGATTAACTATGTACCGAATTGGTGAGTTAGCCGATTTATGTGAGGTTAAGGCCGATACCCTCAGATTTTATGAGAAACACGGCCTGCTTGCGCCTTCGAGCCGTACCGACTCTGGCTATCGGGTCTATACCGATGCCGATGCGGCGAGGTTGCGTTTTATTCTGCGGGCGAAGGCCGTGGGTTTTACCTTGAGTGAAATCAGTGAGTTGTTATCTATCGACCTCGACAAATCCAATTGGGCCTGTGCCGATGTCAAGGGCATGGTTGACCTCAAGTTGGCGCAGGTGCAGGCGAAGATTGCCGAGTTACTGCATTTTCAAACCAGTTTGCAGAGTTTATCGGATGCTTGCTGTGGCGGGCCGCGTAGCGCCGAACATTGCTCGATTTTAGAAGCGCTGGAGTCGAGTACCGAGCGAGTTCGGTTTGAGCATGACCATGGGCAAGGCTCCCATTCAGAGCATGTACATATTGCTGCAACAGCAGATAAATCAGGGGATTAATGATGTTACTGAACAATTTTATCGATCTATTTTTAGATTCCGCCCCTTGGCTGTTGCTTGGGTTGGTTTTAGCAGGATTGCTGAAGGTATTTGTGCCCATGGCATGGATGCAAAAACAGCTAGGCGGACATGGGTTTAAAACTGTGGTCAAGGCGGCATTATTAGGCGCACCTTTACCGCTGTGCTCTTGCGGGGTAATCCCCGCTGCCGTGGGGCTGCGCCGCTCTGGTGCATCGAAAGCGGCAACCACTTCCTTTTTAGTCTCCACCCCCGAAACAGGGGTCGATTCCGTAACGGTTTCCTATGTCTTGCTCGGCCCTTTTATGGCAATAGTGCGGCCAATTGCGGCGATCACCAGTGCTATTGTTGCGGGCTTATTGGTTGGCCGTGATGATGACGATGGCAAACCTGCGGCTAAGGCCGAGGCCCAGTTAGACAAGGCTCAGTCAGACAAACCATTAGCTAGCAGTACTCCTGTTGCTTCATGCTGCGCTTCTAAATCTTCGGCGCAACCTGCGATGATAAAAGCCGAAGCGGTGCAAAGCTGCTGCTCATCGACCAAGGTGCCTGCAATCACGCCTGTCAAATCTTCCTGCTGCGGCAGTGATAACGCGAAAGTGCCATCAACCGAGCCGAAAATCAAAATGACGCCGATGGCTACACCGAGCTTAATGGCGGCTTCCTCCAGTGTGATGGCTGGTCAAACGTTTGGGGCTGTGGCAAAGGTGAGTCCTGTTAAGAGTGAAAGCGCGGGTTCATGTTGTGGCATGCAAACGGCTGAGCCTGAAAAATTGGTGGTAGTGAAAAAAGGCGCCTGCTGCAGCACAAGCTCGCAGGTTGCTGACAAGCCTCAAGGTGAAAGCTGCTGCGCCTCTACGCAAGATATGGCGACGGAGCTTAAGTCTGAGTCTGTGATTGCGCGGGTAGGGATTGGCCTTAAATATGCCGCAACAGATCTAGTGCGTGATACTACGTTATGGTTGCTGGTGGGGTTATTCTTTGCGGCGTTAGTGCAGACTTATGTACCTACTGACTTTTTAGCTAAGTGGGGCGATGGATTGCTAGCGATGCTGGTGATGGTACTGGTATCAGTGCCTATGTACATTTGCGCCACGGCTTCGACACCGATTGCGGCGGGCTTGTTACTCGCTGGCGTGTCACCCGGTGCTGTATTGGTGTTTATGTTAGCGGGTCCTGCGACCAATATCGCCACCTTAGGCGTAGTGACCAAGGAGCTGGGTAAGCGTGCGCTCTACGGTTATCTTGGCGGTGTATTAGGGGTTGCCTTAGTTGCTGGCGCGTTGGTGAATTATTTGGTTGCTACCTTTGGTTTTAAAGTAATGCCGCTGATCGGTGAACAGCATCAAATGTTACCTGAGTGGCTAGTCGCCACCTCTGGTATCGTACTGGCGTTGTTGATGGCGAAAGTGGTGTTTGAGAAGATCCCAAGAAGCTGGTTACGCCGCAGCGATTGCTGTTCTTAATCTATCTCACCCTAGGTCATCGAATAACGAAAAATCCCAGTGTTAGGGTTAACACTGGGATTTTTTATTGTCGGGTTAAACCTAAGGTTAGTTGCCTTTTTTCGCATCGATAAAGGGCAGTGTGCCGGTTGGTAAGACGGTAGTTGGCAGTTTTCCATCCCACTTCTCGGCCTTGGTGAGTTCGACAAGGTTTTGATTTTGTGCCAGTGCCTCGGCGCGGCTCTTAATGGCCGAGGCTTCAGCATCCCCTTTGATACGGATACTTTCGGCTTCGGCTTTCGCGCGAGCCAGTTGCGAATCGGCTTCCGCCTGAGCTTGGGTCACGGCGATTTGGGCACTGACTCTTTCTTTCTCAAGGTTTTGCAGTTGGGTTTGTACTTCAACTTCGGCGCGCATTCTGTCTTCGACGGACTTCTCATAGGCGTTAGAGAAGTCGATGTTTTCAATTTGTACAGAGGTGATCTCGATGGGCCCTTTCACCGATTGGGTGATGGCATTGGTCACATCGATACCAAATTTAACCCGCTCCTGCACCACCGAAATTGCAGTGTATTTACCAAAAATGTTCTCGACTTGCGTTGGCACTTGGCGGTCAAGCAAGCGAGCCACCATGGCATCGATACTCTTAAAGTTGGCATAGACTTCTTCGACACGATCCGGCGGTACGTTAAAAGTTACCGAGGCATTGAGTGTCGCAGGTTGCTGATCGCGGCTATAGGCTTGTAATGAGCTGTAGCTGGTGGTGTGGGTTTGGGTTGAGATTTTGACGACTGTATCAAACAGCGGCATTTTAAAACCTAACCCTGGCTCGGCGGTGCCAATGATTTTACCGTTTCGCAGAATAACCCCGCGCTCACCTTGGTCAACCGTGTACCAACTGCCAAAGAGTGAGATGAATAGGATGAGTAAAATCACTAAAGGAATGATTTTAGACAGGCCAAAGGAACTTGGCAGGTTGAGTTCATTTTTTATCATTTAGCTTCCTTTGCTAGGGTCGTCGAGATGGGTTTGGAGTGGGCGCGGATCGTGTTGATGACTATTTATATCGAGACGAAACGGTTGCTGCAAAATGTATCTTAATGGTTGACAACAGGCAACAACTAGGTGTCTGGGTTGTAGCGCTGTGACTGAACTACCATAACCTATGCTTACAGTGTAAATCTTATTGCGAATTATTCTCACCAATACTAGAGTCCTGAAATTCAAATTCTTCCATAGCTTTCATGCGCTTATATTTTTACAGGATGTACAGCAAGCATAGGCAAATGGACTCGAGTGCTAACGCTTTGTGGTGAGAGGATAAACTCCTGTGTTGCAACTTATATTTCTGTTAGCGACGCTGTTGGCCTGTTTGTTATTTTATGTGACCAACAAGCAGCAAAAACTGTTTGCAAGTTCCCTTCCTCAGCGGCCTTGGCGTTTACTCGCCTATGGTTTTGCCTTTGCCAGCTTAATCGGTTGGCTCAGTCTATTTACCCTTAGCGCCGCGATTTTTATTTGGTTAGCCCTGTTGATGTTATTGACGGGGTTAGTGCCTTTTCTCTCGCTTATCGGGCGGAAATAACTCATGGCACGTTTAGCTGAGCAGGACAAATTACAACCCGACTGGTGGACTAAGTCTCTAGCGGGATTGATTTTAGGATTTACTTTAGCGCTTGGATTGGTGGGGTTATTTGCCTGGTTTGGCCCGGGCGGTATCGATGCTGATACCAAAGTGCAGTTCAACATGTGGCTGATAACGCCTATCTGGTTATTGATCTTAAGTTTTAGCTTTATGTTTAAAACCGGACTCAGGGCAATTGGCTACTTGAGCTTGTTTAACGTATTGACTTATATAGTGTTATATACCTTTAGGTGACAAGGATGAAAGTTCGCAGTGATGTGTTACGGGTGTATCAGTCTATCCATATTTGGACTGGTATCATCGCTGGAGTCGTATTGTTTATTGGCTTTTATGCCGGCTCGCTCACCATGTTTAAGGGTGCGATTGACGCTTGGTCAATGCCGCCAGCCCTGACCTTGCCTCAAGTGCCCACCGAGAAACTGGATGACTTAGTCGCGCAGGTATTAGCGCAGGATGATAAGGCCAAAATCGGTTTTAGTTTGCACTTAAATGATGAGCATCAATCGCCGATGACTTGGTATCAACAGGGCTCGGAGCGTGAACTTAGCATGAGTCACCAGCTTTGGCATGCCAGTCTTGACGAGCGTGGGCAATTAGTCACTCAACTAAGTACGCCCAGTGAGTTGGCTGAACTGATTGACCAATTGCATCGCACCGCAGGGATTGCTGGCGAAGTCGGCCACGATCAGGCCGGTGTCTATGTGTTGGGGATAGCCGCCGTTTTATACTTCTTGGCATTGGTTTCTGGGGTGATTTTTTTACTACCCACCTTAACCAAAAGCTTTTTCGCCCTGCGCAAAGATAAGGGTGAGAGCCGTTTTTGGCTCGATGCCCATAATTTAGTGGGGATTACCAGCCTGCCGTTTCATCTAGTGATATGTGTAACTGTGATTGTGTTTGCCTTCCATGATCAGCTTTACGATGGGCTTAAGCATATGGTTTATGGTGAAAAACCATTATTTGCCCAATCGGCACCCGACAGAACGCCCTATACACTTGCCGATTTGCCTAAGATCACAACGGTACTGACTAAAGTGCAGGAGTTGGCTCCTGACTATCAAGTTCATGAAATGACCTTTATGAACTTGGATAATCCCCGTGCGACCTTGCGGCTAGGCTTATATAACCCCAATGGTTTTATGCGTGGACCTGTCACTGATTACTTATATCTGCATCCCTATAGCCTTAAGGTATCCAATAGCACTATTGACCAAAGTGACAAGGGGATTTGGGCCAGAACAGTCGCGGTATTCTTTGGATTACACTTTGGCAGTTATGGGGGCGACCTCGGGCGCTGGGTGTATTTCTTTTTAGGTTTGAGCGGTGCTTTTTTATTTTACAGTGGCAATTTGCTGTGGCTGGAAAAGCGTCGTAAAAAGTTGGCAACTGAGCAAACCCGTGCCTGCCGTTTAATGGCCAGCGCCACAGTGGGGATTTGCCTTGGCTCTGTTGCCGCTTTAGCGGTAAGTATGCTGCTGGGTAAATGGTTATATGTACACGTTGGCAATATTAACCACGTCTATTTGTGGCTCTATTATCTGGTGTTTGGATTGCTGGTGGCTTTCGCCTTTTGGCGTGGTGCAGCCAAGGCGGCGCTAGTGATTTTGCCTTTGTGCGCCTTGGCTACATTGGCGATGCCAATCACGTCTTTAGTTGCGGTAATCGCGCCAAGTTTAGGCTTATGGGCACCTTATTCTGCGGCAACTTTAGGCGTCGATCTGGCGGCCTTGGCCTTTAGCGGGATGTTCTTTTATGGTTACAAGCTTACTCGCCATCGGGTGTTTAATGGGCCGCAGGACAGTGTCTGGGCCATTCCCGCCAAAGTGCCTGTGGCAGAATTAACCCAACAAACATCGTAATCACAATGGGCGCAGTTATCGGCGCCCATTGCTATTCACAGGGGGAGAGACTTAACATTAACGGCTCTGGACTAAGCCTTCGCAGTGGGTAGGCGAGCTTTACTTCGGGCCAGTAAGTGTGCACTGAGGTAGCAAGCCGTGACTAAAAAACTTGCGGCTAAATACAGTGGTAAGCCATGTTCTATATCATCAAAACGACTGGCGGCAACGGGGCCGATAACCGAACCCACAGAATAGCTTAGCAACATAATCTGAGTGGCGGAGACGATTTGGCTGCTGGGCAGATGATCGCAGGCCAGACTGATGGCGATGGGGTAGAGGGCAAAGGCGCAGGCGCCGAGTAACACAAAACCCAACCATAATCCCACAAGCGATGTTTGCATCAGTAACAACAGCGCTGCGGCACCCACTAAGCAAAAGGCGGTCATCAACACACTCTTTTGAATGCGGGGAGATAAATAGCTCACTAAGGGCTGAACTATCATGCCGCCCAAGATAATTAGCGCCATAAATTGCCCCGTCTGCTGCGCAAAACCCATGTCCCGCGACACATACACAGGCAATAGGCCGTAAATGGGGCCGAGTAATAATCCTGAAACTAAACAGCCTGCAATGGCGGGTTTACTCAAGGTTTTTAGGTCGGAAAGGGCAATGGAGTGTTGTTCACTGGACTGTGGTTGGCCACGTTTAACCAACAGTGCAGGTAAACTGGCGGCGGCCAGCAAACCTATTACCACCAAGTAGGGTAAATTACCCGTGGTACCTAAATAATCTACGGCGAGTTGCCCAATGGCGGTGCCGCCGTAGAGGGCAGTCATGTATAGGCCTAAACGTTTTGCCCTTTGTTTTTGGGTATCGGCCATCAGTAACCAGGATTCAACTACCACAAAAATCCCCGCCACGGCGATGCCGGCAATCAAGCGTGCTGCTAACCAAACACTGCTCTGTGGCAGCAAAACCATCACCACAACGCTGCACAGTAAGATATTTAAGAACAAAATAAAGGCCTTACTGTGCCCTATGCGGCTGACAATCGGTGCAATACAAGGTGCGCCCAGTAATAAGCCAAGGTAGAAAATACTCGCCAGCCAAGGTGCAAGATCAAGGCTTAGATCAAAGTAAGTGAGTGAGAGTGGGATCAAACTCATCAAGTAGCCTGACGCCAAGGCAAATAGACTGAGTCCAGCCACTGGAACAAATAGCCCTGGCTTTTGATTGGGTTGAGCTAACAGCATATTTTCCACAAGCGGTACCAAACAGGTAAAAAAATAAACAGGCGGCGAGGTTGCGAGCGCGACTTTAGGCTGGATTGCTCACAGGGTAAAGTGAGTAAGATTGACTGAGATGGTGAATAATATTTGTGTTTATTATTCATATAGATATTGAAGTTTAAATGTTGTTGGTTTGGGTGGAAAAGCAACATGTAACGCGTTGTTTGGTGATCACTTACTTATCAGAACGAACAAAATCTAATCTCGAAATATTAACACGCTCTGGTGCTCATAAGCTTTGTTATTAGCGATGAAAAGTCAGTTGGATGATTATCTGGATGTTATGCAATTAATTAGCACTTTATATTGTTAAAAATTAATATTAAATTAAGGCTTTTATCACTTTGAATTACGCTATGATTTGATCTTTATCACAGTTTTAAATATTTATTTAGTTACAGCTTTATCAAACTTTTGCAGTATTTTTATCCGTTTGAAAGTTTTGTTCATCACTTGAGATCAAAAATAGGTGGTTTTTATCGAGAAAATGGTTTTTTTGCGTTTTAAGTCTTAGCATTTTGTTGTTGCTATGTAGCTAAAGTACAAAATAAACTGCTTTTACTAGTGTGACCTATGCCCTAAATTTGCTAGAAAAAATAATGGTATGAAGGTAGTAGTCACCATGTCCTTAACGCAATCAACGTCGGTTCCCCCTAATCATTCGCCCGCCAATACTGGGCTTGAAAAGAAAAACATGCTGGTCCTAATGGCGGATATTGTGCTGCTATTTGCACTGTATTACGGTTTACCCTTTGAGCAGGGCGTGAATACGGGGCTTGCGATTTTAGTCTTTGCGGCCATTCTGTGGTTAACCGAAGCGATTCATATCAGTATTACTGCGATTTTAGTGCCTATTTTGGCGGTATTCTTTGGGGTATTTGAAACCAAAGAGGCCATGAGTAACTTTGCCAATCCAATTATCTATCTGTTTTTCGGTGGTTTTGTGCTTGCAGCTGCATTGCACAATCAAAAGATTGATACCTTAATCGCGCAAAAATTGCTGCTGGCCTCTAAAGGCAAGCTGAGTATTGCCTGCTTAATGTTGTTTGGGGTAACTGCGCTGCTGTCGATGTGGATCAGTAATACCGCAACCACGGCAATGATGCTGCCACTGGCACTGGGAATTTTGCAGCAATTAGATCGTAAAACCTATCACAGTACCTATGTGTTCCTATTATTGGGGATTGCCTATTCCGCTAATATCGGCGGTATTGGTACTTTAGTCGGCAGTCCGCCCAACGCGATTGCCGCAGCGCAGGTGGGGTTAAGTTTTAGCGATTGGCTAAAATTTGGCATTCCAACCGTGATCTTAATGCTCCCTATGATGCTCATTGCGCTCTATTGGTACTTTAAGCCAGACTTGTCGGCCAAATGCGAGCTTGCACTTGAAGATCAAAAGCTCACGTTCCAAGGAAAACTGACGCTGGTTATCTTCCTTGCGACCGTATGTTGCTGGATTTTCAGTGTGCCGTTGGCAAAAGCGCTTGGCGGAATAACCCAGTTTGATACCGTCGTTGCACTCGGTGCTGTGGTATTACTGGCGGGGCTCGGTTTAGTTGGTTGGAAGAAGATTGAATCGACCACTGACTGGGGCGTGTTGATTTTATTCGGTGGCGGTTTGACCTTGAGTGCCGTGCTCAAAACTACCGGTACCAGTGTGTTCCTCGCGCACTGGATGACGGATATTTTTGGCAGCACCCACATGTCGCTGTTTGTGTTTGCGGTGATCGCCTTTGTGGTAATGCTAACCGAATTTGCCAGTAATACCGCGAGTGCGGCGCTGTTAGTGCCTGTATTTGCGGCCATTGCCGAAGCATTGGGGGTATCCCCCGTCATGCTATCCGTGCTAATTGGTATTGCCGCATCCTGCGCCTTTATGTTGCCAGTGGCGACGCCGCCTAACGCCATTGTTTATGGCTCTGGCCATATCAAGCAGTCGGAAATGGTGCGAGTGGGCATGATAGTTAACTTCCTCAGCATGATAGTGCTGGGCATTATTGCTCACACCTTCTGGGAAGTGTAATCGCCTCTGATTCATCCAAATAAAAATACCCAGCTTAGCTGGGTATTTTTATGGGCGAAGCACACATTAACTATAACGTTTTAACCATTGATCGAACGCTGGCTTAGGTAAGGCGCCAGCTTGCTGCGCGAGGAGTTGTCCCTGCTTGAAAATCATTAAGGTGGGAATGGAGCGAATATTAAATTGAGCCGCAAGGGATTGTTGTTCTTCAGTATTAATCTTACCGAAGCGGAACATTGGCTCCCATGCTGTTGCGGCATCAGAAAATATAGGCGCAAAACTTTTACAGGGGCCGCACCAACTTGCCCAAAAATCAACAACTATGGGTAACTCTGATTTTTGGGCATGATTAATAAAATTGGTGCTTGTGAGTTCAATAGGCGCCGCCGCAAACAGCTCCTGTTTGCATTTGCCGCAGGTTGGCTGCTCAGTTAACCGCTCTTGGGGCACGCGGTTTAAGGTGTCACAGTGGGGGCAAGCAATAATCATAATCTGGCTCCTAAGCTCGGGGATGATCTAGATATGGGGTTGAATAAGTGGAATTTAAAGGAGGATAGGATCAAGCAAGATTGGTATAAGCCACAAAATTCCCACTGCACGCCGACAAGTAGGAGTGCCGATGTTAGAATAGACACTTTGATAAATCACTGTGTTGAGTGAAGAGTAAGAGATTAATTAAATGACTGAATTAGAAATAATCGATCTGGTTGTCGGTGATGGAAAAGAGGCTGTAAAAGGCGCGTTGATCACTACCCAATACCGCGGTTTCTTGCAGGATGGTACGCAGTTCGATTCCTCCTATGACCGTGGTCAGGCATTTCAATGTGTGATTGGGACTGGCCGAGTGATTAAAGGCTGGGACCAAGGGATTATGGGGATGAAAGTGGGCGGCAAACGCAAGTTATTGGTACCCGCGCATTTAGCCTACGGCGAGCGCCAAGTTGGGGCTCATATCAAACCCAATTCTGATCTCACCTTTGAAATTGAATTGCTTGAAGTGCTAACGCGCGACTAATCCGGATACTGGGGAGTGCTTGTCAGCTCGCATCCCCAAACTTCTACTTTTGCCTGCTGTTTTTCAGGTTTGCCAATCCAGTGCGCCAGTGGATAACAGCTTGCTTCACCTTTATTGTTGGCAAAACATAAGTCATAGTCACCCGCTTCCGGCGTTCGGCCCAAGGTTAGCTTGGGCAGTGTTGGCAACTTAGGTTGATAATGCCAACTACCATTGCTAAACACTGCATTATCGGGGGGGTCCATACCCGCACCTGTGCCTTTCACTCTGGCTTCAACTAACACTAAGCCTTGTGGTTTGAGCTGATAGTCTTCTTCCCAGCGGATTTTTTCGATGCTGTGGTTCCATGCGAGGGTGAACTGCTCTGTGGGCACTTGTGCCCACAGTGTGCCGGCTAGGCCTAAACATAGGCCTAGCATCTTATTGCCTTACCTTTGCCTAAGCTCAAACTCTTACCCCTGCTCGGCAAGACGTTTCAACTTGCGCGATCTAAGGCTGTGCTGCACGATAAACAGTAGCGCCAGTCCAAAGCCTATTTCATCACTCAAAGGGGTGGCAAGGATCAAACTGCCCCCCGCAAGGAAGCCGATGACCCTCTCCCACAGATACAGCTTTTGCAGCAGGTAGCCGGTAAAGACCACTCCCCAAATTCCAATCGCGACAGTGACTTTGATCAGTACATAAATAGTGGCCAACCAGCTATCGCTTTGCAGCATTAGTGCTGGATCGTAAACCGCCATAAAAGGGATAACAAAGCCCGCGATAGCAATACGAATCGCCCACAGACTGATCTTAAATCCCGACTCCTTTGCAATCGGCGCGGCCGCAAAACAGGCTAAGGCAACGGGTGGTGTTAAGTCAGCCATAATCCCAAAGTAAAACACAAACATATGTGAGACGATCAGCGGCACGCCTAAATCCAGTAACGCGGGTGCGGCAATTGAGCTGGTAATAATGTAGTTAGGGATGGTGGGGATTCCCATGCCTAATACCAGACAAGTGAGCATGGTTAATACTAGGGATAAGAACAGGTTATCCTGCCCCACAGCGAGAATATAGCTGGCAAAAGTAGAAGCAATCCCCGTGAGCGAGACAATACCGATGATCACCCCTACTAAGGCGCAAGCAATCCCAACTGGTACAGCATGGCGCGCACCTTCAACCAATGCATGTAAGCAAATGGTCAGAGTATCTTTACCGCCTTTGATAAACCAACAAATGACAACGAGTATGGCAATGACCCCAAATACTACGCCAATCCCCATCTGAAAGAAGCCCGCGCACAGCACGCCAAGGGCAATCCAAAAGGCAAAACGTAAGGCATTAGAAGGCAGGCGCAGCACAATGGCTGAGCCTAAGATCACTATCGAGGTCAGCGCTAAGCCGACCATGCCAGAGAACAGCGGCGTTCTACCGGAAAACAGCAAGTAAACCAAAATAAACAATGGAATAAGCAGATACCAGCGCTCTTTAACCGCCGCCCAAGGATCGGGACATTGATCTTTAGGCAAACCACAAAGATTGGCGCGTTTGGCTTCTAAATGCACCATCCAAAAAACGGAGCAAAAATACAGTAACGCTGGCAGCAAGGCGGCTTTGGCAATTTCAATAAACGGCACGTTAATGGTTTCAGCCATGATAAAGGCAACCGCGCCCATAATGGGCGGCATGATTTGGCTACCCATACTGGAGGTGGCCTCCACACCGCCGGCAAAGGCGGGACGGTAACCAAAGCGTTTCATCAGAGGAATGGTAAATTGCCCAGTGGTCACCACGTTGGCGACGCCCGAGCCTGTGATAGTCCCCATCATCGCCGAAGAAACTACGGCGACTTTGGCCGGGCCACCCAGTTTATGGCCGAATAAGCCCATTGCAAAATCGGTAAACAAACGGATCATGCCTGCTTGTTCTAAAAAGGCGCCAAATAGAATAAACAGGAAGATATAGGTGGCCGACACATAGGTTGGTGTGCCGTAGAGCCCTTCGGTACCAAAGGATAATTGATTGATAATTTGGTCAACGCCATAGCCTCGGTGCATTAAGTCACCGGGGAGATATTGGCCGAATAAACCATAGGCCAAGAAAATACAGCAAATGATCGGTAATGCCCAACCCATCACCCGCCGCGCGGCTTCAAACACTAATACAATCAAAATAATACCCATGACCATATCGGCATCGGTGAGTTCGCCTGAGCGCTGGATCAAGTCGGCCTCAAAAATCCATTGATAGGCGGCCGTTGCCATGCCCGCAAGGCCAAGCAGCCAAGCTAAGGGTTGCCAAGGTCGAGCTTTGCCCGCCGCCGGATAACTTAAAAAAACGACTAAAAGTAAAAAGCCAACGTGGGTTGCCCGCAGCACTTGGGTTGATACGGGGTGGAATGCGGCGGTAATGATTTGAAAAATCGAGAAAATAAGTGCCGTATAAAACAGCGCTTTGGGCCAGTCACTGGTGCTTGCACCTAGGCCTTGTTCGGAATCGCTCATATTTATGTCTCACAGCATTAGACGACAGAGGGCGACGCAGCACTCGGGTGCATCACCCAAGTGCTTCGCTGGAAAAGGGTCGCACAGATTGAGGTTACCCCCTTAGAGTGCGCCAACTTCTTTGAAATAACGCTCCGCACCTGGGTGCAGTGGTGCAGGCAGGTTTTTGGTCGCTTTGTCTAATTGAATGGCTTTCGCCGCAGAGTGCGCGTTACCGAGACGATCTAAATGCTCAAACATCAGTTTAGTCATCTGATAGGCTAAATCGTCTGACACGCCTGTTTGAGTAACAAATAGGTTTTGAATGGCAACTGTTGATACATCGTCAGTTTGGCCTTCGTATGTCGCCGCAGGGATCACCCCATGTTGATAGGCGGGGTTATTGATTTTGAGGATGACATCTTCGGGGACTTCAACAAAGTTGATTGGCATAGTTGTCGCCAAATCGCGAATTGCAGCCATACCCAAGCCTGAGGATTGTAAGGTTGCGTCTAACTGACGGTTTTTAATCAGCTCAACGGATTCGGCGTAAGGTAAAAACTCTACCTTGCCCATATCCTCATAACGTAAACCTGCCGCTTTGAAGATGGCGCGAGCATTGAGTTCTGTACCCGATTTAGGCGCACCGACAGAAATACGCTTACCTTTTAAATCGGCTAAGGTTTTGATACCTGATTCTTTACTCGCGACAATTTGAATATAGTTAGGATAAGCCGCCGCGAGTACACGAACCTTATCTAACGGTTTTTTAAAGCCAGCCTCGGAATCTCCTTGGTAGGCTGCAGCCACCGAATCACCTAAGGCTAATGCTAATTCACCTCGACCCGCTTGGAGTAAGTTAAGGTTTTCAACCGAGGCTTTTGTGGCTTGCACAGAGGTCTTTGCGCCTTCAATGC
Source organism: Shewanella cutis (assembly GCF_022410515.1). Lineage (GTDB taxonomy): Bacteria > Pseudomonadota > Gammaproteobacteria > Enterobacterales > Shewanellaceae > Shewanella > Shewanella cutis. The sequence goes on from NZ_JACSDI010000004.1 coordinate 228,935, forward strand.
CCGAGCCGTAAAGCTGCGAAAGTGCCACACCAATGGGGTAATACACACCACTGGTGCCACCGGTCAAAATATTGATAAAGGCTGGCGCGGCCGCCATAGTGGCTGCACTGAGTGAGAGGGTGAGAGCGGCGCCCACGGCGATAAAACGTTTATTGATTTTCATGCTAAAATATCCTTATTTATTATTGTGTTATATAGGGTTAATTAAATCGGTATCGTTGATAAGTTATTCAAGTCACAGACCTTATATACCCAAATCTGTTCAAAATACAAGCTTTAACACGCCTTTCGATACAAGCTAGACGGTGAGTTTTTACGGCTAATGTGTCGAGTTAATCGGGGTAACCATAAGTCGATAATGCGTAGATTACATCTGTATCTAGGAACATATCGGCGAGTGTGTTGCGTTCAGGATGTGTAGATTTGGGTGAAGAAAACCATAGCAAAAACCTCAAGCATTGTAGATGTTGCTTTAGTCTAGGTGACTTTCTAAATATAAGGCGCTATAGCCGGTATGCACTTAAAAATCAGTTGGTTAATTTTTTACGGCATAAATCGTCAGTAGGCAGGTGCAAATAAAAATAACTCAATAAAAAGGGCTAACCGCAGTTAACCCTTAATCAAGATATTGGAGTGCACCCTAAAGTGTCACAATATTACTTAACGTTATCGAGGAGACCCTTAGTCGCATTTTTGGCGTGCTTTGCAGCGCGTTTTTCCTTCATCGACATTAACGGCTTTTTCTTGGCCTCTTTGCGATTTTTTTGCTCTTTACTCATAGTTAACTCCATGTACTTTCAGTGGTTGTTCATCAGGCTAATCATGTAAGCCATTTGCGTAAAACCCGTTCCATGATGTCCTGATTAAAGCGAAACGTTTAAACTCGAATTACACCATTTTTAAATCACAACTATTTAAAACGATAGGTAATTTATTTGAATTTGTTTGCCTCTCTGAGCTGTACTCGCAAAATAATCTTATCACCTAAATCCTAAGGAAGATCCACTCGCTGCTTAGAATAATTCACGCTAATGCTAGTGCGAATCTGTATATAAAATATGCGAATCAGAACACGGTATTTACAAATTTCATCAATTTACCTACGGGTCGATTTTCCGAGTATGCCGCCGAGTAATCCGCGTAAAATTTGTTTCCCGAGTTGATTACCAACAGTTCTTGCCGCTTGTTTGGACAAGGTTTCGGCTAAACCTTGGCGGCGTTTATTACCAAAAATCAGTTCACTCAACCATCCTTGCTCAGCCTCATTCGTGGCTGGCGAATGTGTTGTTTGTGCAGTATTGGCGCCATTCGTTTCGTCGGTATGTCGTTGATTCAGTCGCTCATAGGCAGATTCGCGATTGATTAAGGTATCGTATTTACCGCCTATTGGACTCTGGGCGCGGATTGCGACTAATTCTTCTGGGCTTGCGGGCCCCATGCGGCAGCGTGGTGGTGCTATTAAGGTGCGCTCCACCATAGTCGGCACGCCTTTCTCGGCGAGTGTCGAGACTAAAGCTTCGCCCACGGCGAGTTGTGAAATTACTTCGCTGACCACCAATTTAGGATTGGGCACAAATGTCTCTGCCGCGGTTTTAACGGCTTTTTGATCCCTTGGCGTGTAAGCCCTGAGGGCATGTTGGATGCGATTGCCGAGCTGACCTAAGATCTCGTTGGGAATGTCGTCCGGAAATTGCGAGCAAAAATACACGCCGACGCCCTTGGAGCGGATAAGCCGCATAATTTGCTCTATGCGTTTGAGCAAACCTGCAGGGCAGCCCTCAAATAATAGATGCGCTTCATCAATAAAGAAGACTAATTTTGGCTTATCGAGATCGCCAACTTCGGGAAGATTTTCAAACAGTTCTGACAATAACCAAAGTAGAAAGCTAGAATAGAGGTTTGGGGTCAAGATGAGTTTATTGGCGGCTAACAGGTTGATAATGCCGCGGCCTTGCAAGTTAGTGCGCATTAAGTCTTCGAGTTGCAATGCTGGCTCGGCAAGAAAGTCTTTGCTGCCATCGCGTTCTAAACCAAGCACTGAGCGTTGAATCGCTGCGAGGGATTGGGCACTAATCAGCCCATATTTGGCGGAGACTTCCTTACGCTCATTGGCTACTAAGTTCAGCATCGCGCGCAGATCGTCAAGGTCAAGTAACAATAAACCTTGGTCATCAGCTAGTTGAAAAACGATGTCTAAAATACCGCTTTGGGTGTCGTTGAGCCCAAGTATGCGACCAAGCAAGGTGGGACCCATTTCACTAACAGTGGTGCGCAGCGCATGTCCTTGAATCCCTGCTAAGTCCCAGAACACGACGGGATTAGCCTCGGTTTGATAACCCTCAACCCCGATTTCAGCGGCCCTTTTTAGTAGCTTATCGTTTGGAGTACCTGCAACCCCGAGTCCTGAAATATCGCCTTTGATATCGGTGATAAATACTGACACCCCTTGGCGCGAGAAACCTTCGGCTAGGGTCATCAGCGAAACGGTTTTGCCTGTGCCTGTGGCGCCAGCGATAAGTCCGTGGCGGTTGGCATATTTAAGATTTAAGTGAACCTGTTGCTCACCTTTACCTAAGAGTAGAGTATTCAAGCGCAGTCCTTGTCTTCATTAATGCCGTAATGAATCGATGGAGCATCGATCGTGGCTGGATAAAAAATCATCATCCAGTGTTTGCCTTTCGTGGATCTGTGTCAATATCGTTGAGCACATAATCGATACAGCTCAAGTAAAGCTTGGCAATGTTAGTTTGGCTAAGTGTAGTTATTTTGTAGCATTTGTTGAGGTGCCGAAGATGAAAACCCCATTGATTATGTTAGTCTTGTCGACATTATTGTTGACTTCTGGCTGCGCTGAGTTGGCCTGCTCCGCAAGGACGGATGTCGACCCCTATGAGCCCATGCTAGATAAGCAGCGCTGCGTGGCGGAGGCGGATAAGCAGTTAGCTGCCTATGAAAAGGCCAAAAAAGCCGAAGAGGAACAACAGCTTAAAGAAGCTGTGGATCGGGCGATTAAACAACGTCAATAAAAGGATTGGTATGAAGGGAGCGGGAGGAACACAGGGCGGCACTGGCCAGTTTTTTATTGGACTTGCCATGATGTGTGCAGGATTCTATCTATTATTCAATGCGATACAGGTAAGTTCCAGTTTTGGGCTAGGTTACGGCCTCTACCGCATGAATGCCTTTGGACAGGGATTATCGATCACCACAGGTATGGTAATGCTGCCGTTTATCCTCGGGATAGTGATGGTGTTTTTTGATGGCAAGACTAAGCTCGGTTGGCTGCTTACCTTAGGCGCGTTAGTCGCCTTAATTGTTGGCGTGATAAGCTCGATTCAGTTTCACTTTAAAGCCATGTCGGCCTTCGATTTGATCGTGATTTTAGTGTTAGCCTTTGGTGGGCTCGGGCTGTTTTTGCGCTCGTTAAAAGCGGCGCCTACTGAGCAGAATGATCCCAAATAACGGCTAAACTGAAATGTCTATTGCATACCCATAGCCGAGGAAATCCAATGCGTTGGCGTGACAGTGATCGCAGCTCCAATATCGAAGACAGACGGGACCAACAGATGGCCTCCGCGGGTGTGCCCAGTGCGCTCCTGCTTAGGTTATTGCCTTTTCTGCTGCAAACTAAAATCGGCCGAGTGATATTGCTACTAGGCGGGTTATATTTTGCGTTTCAATACTTTACTGGCGGATTATCCCTCGAGCCGAGTAATCAAGCGGGATTTAGTCAGTCACAATCGGCCAGCAATGCAGCGGCTCAAGATGAAAATGCCCAGTTTGTGGCGGCGATTCTCGGCACGACGGAAACCGTTTGGAATCAATTGCTACAAGGGCGATATGTCGAACCTAAGCTAGTGCTTTATCGCAATATGACCTCAACCGGATGCGGTTTGGGGCAGGCGCAATCGGGGCCTTTTTATTGTCCTGCTGATAGCAAAGTCTATATCGATTTGAGTTTTCTCGAGGAGTTGAAAAAACTCGGAGCACCGGGGGATTTCGCCTTCGCCTATGTTATCGCCCACGAGGTCGGTCACCATGTACAAAACCTACTCGGCACCAGCACTAAAGTGCGTCAGGCCCAGCAAGCTGCTGGCAAGGCGCAGGCCAATCAACTGAGTGTTGCCCTCGAATTGCAAGCCGACTGTTACGCTGGCGTGTGGGGGCATTATGTCGATAGACAGCTCAATTTGCTTGAGCCTGGCGATGTAGAAGAAGGCATTGCCGCCGCTAGTGCTGTGGGTGATGATCGCCTGCAAAAAATGGCGGGTCGCGCCGTGCAACCCGAAGCCTTTACCCATGGTAGCTCGGCTGACAGAGTGAAATGGTTTAATATCGGCTTTGCCTCCGGCAAACCTGCCAGCTGTAATGCTTTTAATAGCAAATAGCGAGCTGGTAATCGCGCCAACGTAGGATGGGTAGATGGCATTTGAAGATAGGTTTCGGCTCAGTAGTCATGCAGTTATCACCAATGAATTAGGGCAAGTGCTGCTGCTCAAAGCGAACTATGGCAATTTTGCTTGGGGTTTACCCGGCGGCGCCTTAGAACCAGGAGAGACCATTCACGAAGCGCTGCTGCGCGAATGCCAAGAGGAATTGGGATTAGAGGTGAGCATTCACTATCTTAGCGGCGTGTATTATCACAGCGTCTATCAATCCCAAGCTTTTATCTTTCGTTGTGAGTTTGCATCTGCCGATGCGCTGATTCGCTTAAGCCATGAGCACTCTGCGTTTGCCTTCCATGATGTCGACACGCTTAGCGCGGTTCAGCAGCAAAGAATCAAAGATTGCCTTAATTTCAATGGTGTTGTCGTGAGTGCAAAGTTTTGAGGTGTTGTCAGTAGGTATCTACAACAATAAAAAGATACAGTAATGAAACTCGGTCGTAACGATCCTTGCCATTGTGGCAGCGGTAAAAAATTTAAACGTTGTTGTATGAGCAGCGTATCCAGGCAGCATGCCCAAGTGTTCGATGATGCTGAGGCCATGTTGGCAATGAACCCAAATTTGAGCCTTGATGAACTCAACGCCGCTTTACAACACAAAGTTCAGGATCGCAATAATCAACCTCATCCCGATTTTGTGGCGTAACACCAACGCAAATGGCCAATTGGCTTTATGCGCTGTTTGAGCAATTACAGTGGGTGAAAATCAGCACACCAGACTCTCTTTCAGCCAGTCCTGTGATGCGTTATCTAGCGCTAATTATTGATGAGGCCATGGCACAAGAAGGCTCATTCAAAGCCACAAGTAAAGGCAACTTAACGACTAAGTTGGTTAAACAGGCCAGTGAATTATTGCCTGAGCTTGCCGTTGCTCAGTTTCCAATAAATATTAGCATCAGCGAGTTTGCGGGCAGTAACGAAGATAAATTTAATGCCTTGCACTACACCCGAGTACTGGCTGACATTAGCGGAATTATTTACCTGCGCAGCGGCCGTTATCATGTTAAAAAGTCAGTGCAAAAGCATTATTAAGCCTTAGGAATACAGGCATTTTTTAAACCTATGTTAGAGGCCGCCATCAGCAAATATAACTGGGGGTATTTGGACCGTTTTGAATACGATATCGACTTGCGACCCTTTTGGCTGTTTATGCTGTGGCGCATTCAGAGCCCAAATAGTGTGGATCAGCTGGTTGAAGAGGTGATGACGGCTTTCCCCGATTTATTGCTGGCATTCCCTACGGATGATTACTTCTCGCCAGAAAGAAGTTTAAGCATGCTCATCGAATCAAGATTTATTGAGCGATTTTTACAGTTTTGGGGATTTTTGATCATTGAGCCAAGGCGTTACAAAGACGCTGAACCGATCGGCAGAGTTGTTAAGGTACAGCCTTTGTTAAAACAAACTTTTCAATTCACCATTAACGCATAGCAAGGCCATCGTGAGCGAATATCAATACTATAAATTCGAGCGTCTGGATGGCTACTTAGATGCTAAGGCGCACCAAGCACTCAGAACCTATCAAGCCGTGCAGACATCACAGCTACGGTATTACACCTACAGTGACTTAAAGGCGGAACCTTC
>NZ_JACSDI010000050.1 GCF_022410515.1 Shewanella cutis
CATTTCCTTCTTTACTTGGGCTGAAGCGATTGAACGTGGCCATGAAATGACCGCCCGTAAAGATGGGATCCGTGGTACAGCTGACTTAGATACTCCGCTTGGCGCAGATATTAAAGCGGTCTTTGCGATTAACAGTAACGCATTAATTAACCAACATTCCGACTGTAACGGTACCGCTAAAATCCTCGAAGATGACACCAAGTGTGAGCTTATTGTCGTGTGTGATTGTTGGATGACACCGAGCGCACGTTATGCAGATATCTTACTGCCCGATACTACTTGGTTAGAGTCGAATGACCTAGTCAATGATAGCTACGCATCCGGGATCATGGGTTATCTCGTTGCCATGAAGGCTGCTGTTAAGCCAATGTGGGAAAGCATTTCAATGTTTGAAATGGGACGCTTAATTGCTGCCAAAATGGGTAAAGAAGCTGAGTACACAGAAGGTAAAGATGAAGCCGCTTGGTTAGAGGAACTATACCAAAAGACTCGAACAAACAGCGCGAATACCAATGCTCAACCTGCCTTCCCTAATAGTTACGCTGAAGCACAAAAGATTGGTGTGTTCCGTGCGTTTAGTAAGACGCCAGTACTTGCACTCGATAGCTATATCAATGGTGGTAAAGCGGTGAGCACACCGTCAGGTAAGGTAGAGATCTACTCACTGTCGATGGCGCAAAAGGGTAAAGACTGGATCTTTAATCCTAATGTTAAAGGCGATTACATCACTGCAATCCCCATGTATCAACCCACATGGGAAGGTTACGATGATGAAGATACTAAGGATGATTATCCTCTGCAATTAATGGGTTATCACACCAAGGGGCGTACACACTCAAGTTATCATAACGTGCCA
>NZ_JACSDI010000005.1 GCF_022410515.1 Shewanella cutis
TCTAGTTTCTAGTTTCTAGTTTCTAGTTTCTAGTTTCTAGTTTCTAGTTTCTAGTTTCTAGTTTTGCGCTTTGGGCTGGGTTAGCCAAGTGCTAAGTAAACGCACGCCATAACCTGTTGCACCTGCTGGGACTACAGCGGTATCAGTTGCGGTGAGGGCATGACCAGCAATATCAAGATGCGCCCAAGGCTGATCGCCCGCAAAGCGTTTAAGGAACATAGCTGCCGCAGATGCTCCTGCGCTGCCTTCCTTACCGGTATTCTTTAAATCAGCGATGGTGGATTTGAGTTCATCGTCGTAGGCTTGATCCAAGGGTAAACGCCAAACTTTTTCACCCACCTGCTGGCCAGCAAAGGTGAGCTGCTGCACTAGCTGCTCTGAATCAGTAAATAATCCAGCATAAACAGTGCCTAGCGCACTGACTTTTGAGCCTGTAAGGGTGGCAACATCGATGATTACCGATGGTCGGTAGTTTTCACGGGCATACCATAGGCCATCGGCTAACACTAAACGACCTTCGGCATCGGTATTTAGCACTTCAACAGTCAGCCCCTGCGCAGTGGTGATCACATCGCCAGGGATCATCGCATGGCCCGACACCATATTTTCAGCCATCGGCATAATAGCGACCAGGTTCACCGGTGCCTTTTGAATCGCCATGGCTTTTACGGTGCCAAGCACAGTTGCTGCGCCCGCCATATCGGACTTCATCCGCGCGATAGAGGTTCCCGTTGCTTTTATGTTGTAACCGCCAGAGTCAAAGGTAATCCCTTTGCCGACGAGGGCGATTGGCGCGTCTTTACTACCGGGCCAATGGGCAACCACCAGTTTTGGAGGGCGCTCGCTGCCTTTTCCTACTGCGGCTAAGGCCCCAAGGTTTAAACGTTCAATATCTTTCGCTTCAAGTACGGTGACTTTAACGCCCAAGGATTTGAGCTTACGAGCCTCATTAGCAAAGCTTTCGGGATACATGTTCCCCGCAGGTGCATTGGTGAGATCCCGCGCTAAAAACACACCGGCTTCTACGGCTTGTAGATTCTTATGGTGTTTTTGGTTGAGGCTTAAATCATCAACGCCGATTTGATAGTTTTTTTCAACGCGATTGCTCGCTTTAAATTGGGTGTAGCGATAGCTGCGCAGCTCGATGCCGTGGGCCAGTTCTGAGCCAAACAGCGGCGCGTTATTGAGGCCTTGGGTCAGTACACGTACTGTGGCTTGCGGCACGGTTTCAAGCTTGGCGGCAATGTTGCCACCTAACGTATTGATTTCACCAGGTGTTAGAGTCTTAGCATCGCCAATTCCAACGAGTAACACACGCTTGGCATCGATTTCGCTCGGGACTAAAATCTCTAATACTTCGCCGCGTTTACCCGAAAAACTATTGTCGGCCACGGCAAGATTGAGTTGGTCTTGGGTCGACTGGGGCAAAAAATCGAGACTATAGGTTGTTGAATCTGCACTGTGGAACAGAACTAAAGTATCTGAATTCAGTGAATTACGAGTGTCAAAACTAAAGGTTTCGGCGTTAGCATTGAGAGAGTTAAGGCACGCCAGAGCCATAACGCTTAACAAAAATTTATTCTTATTTTTCATGGTGACAACTCATATCTGTGGAGAGTGAGAAGCATAGCAAAGCTGAGTCTTAGGGTTAACTAATTTACGCTATTTGACTGAGATTAATCTTAATTCCAAGGGCCAAAACGTGTTAGTGAGCGCTCAAGGGCAAAATCCAGTTGCTGTGACAGGGTTTGCGCCTGACTCTTTAGTGCCGATGCGCCCAAAGATTGCGGTGTTTGACTGGCAAATATCACCCAGTTGCCACCGCTGGTGAGGCAGGCATGAACGTGGGCAAAATGCTGTTGCAGATCAGCCAGTAACTCACGATTTTGGCTATGCTCCTTCCAGCAGTTGAGTACTAAATAGCCATTGGGTTTAATCCGTTGAGTACATTGCTCAAGGAAGGTGGCAGAGAGTTGCCCTGTGTTAACGCCCTTGGCGCTGTAGATATCAGCAAAAATCACATCCACTTTTTTATGCTCGGCCGATGCCATAAAGACGAGGGCATCATCGTTGATAACATTTAGTTTTTTACCTATTGGTAGCTGGAAGTAACGCTTGGCCAGCTCGATAACTGTGGGACGAAGTTCTACAGCGGTCAACTTGATGGCTGCGTCAAATCGGCGCAGTACATGGATAAGCGCACCGCCACCCAGACCCAGTACTATCGCACTTTTGGGTTTACAAAATAACAAGACGAGCATCATGCCCTGTACATAGGTATGTTGTGGGATATGGGGGGCCGTTTTTAGGATTTTGCTTTGCTCATCGTTGTCACCGAAGGAGAGCACGCGCGAATCTCCATAGTCGAGCACGCGGATCGGCCCGAATGTATCTTGAGTTTCGTGTAACAGAATTGCGTCGGCCATGGTCGTTATTACTCTATTTGCGTTGAGCTGATTTGCGTGCAGGTGCAAAAAAGATAGAATTCAGCTGGTTTCGTTTTTTAAGTGACTATTATGACAAATCAAATCCTACTTGCCTGTATTTATCTTACGGTGTTTATCTTTTTGCAGCGCGCATTAACTCAATGGGTGAAAAAACTCTCATTGATGAAGCAAGTCAGTGCGGCCCGTACCAGTCTTGTGACTCGGTTTATTTCCTATGTGATGTTTTTTATCACCTTGTCTCTAATGGCGGTGTCCCTTGGATTGGGCTATCAGGATGTGTCGCTGTTTGTCTCCTCCGCATTTGCGGTGATGGGGGTCGCTTTAGTCGCCCAGTGGTCGATATTGAGTAATTTAACTGCCGGAGTGCTGATCTTTTTTGTGTTTCCATACCGTATCGGTGAGCGCATTCGGGTCGTGGATAAGGATGAAGATATCAGTGGCGTGATCATTGAAATCGCGCTCTTTCATGTGCTTATCCATCGTGATAATGGCGATACCATTACCTACCCCAACAACCTAATGTTGCAAAAGGCGGTATTAAAACTGGCGGATCAGGCGCCTTTAGCCGAGCGCCAAGCGTTGCAGGATGGAAAAAAGAAGTTTGATCTGGAGTAATCCCCTTTCTACGTGCGCCGCAGCTGTACATGTATTAGCAAACTGTTGTCGGCGCACTCGTAAGCTCTTAGTTTTATTATCTTGGCGTGAGTTTTCGTTGCTTAACATATTTTTTATAACAAAATCAGTGGTGTTGATTACATTTCCCTCCATTTGTTTACCTTAGATTGTGCCCTGTTGCACGGTTTAGTGCTCACGAATCCGTAAAATCCGCGCTTTTGTTTTTATCTAATGGATCGAATCTAATGAAATCTAAACTTTTAGCGGTGACGATTGGCACGCTGCTCGCGACCCAACTAACAGGCTGTATGGGACAAATGGGCTTAAGCCAATTGGTGACTAAGGGAAATTTAAGTGCGGTGGATAATCGTTATGGTCGTGCAGGCTTGTTTATGCTGTTAAGCCCAGTGTATGGCATCGCGGCGACAGGCGATCTATTCATCTTTAATACCATTGAGTTTTGGACTGGTAAGAATCTGATTACCGATAAAGCTCCCGCGGTGGTTGATATGCCAGTCGAGGCCATCTTTAAGATCAATCCCCATGTGAGTGATGATCTGAAATCGGCGCCCGTTAAATTGACTCAGGCGCAAATTGCTTACCCTGATGACCAGACGGTTACTATGACCTTGGCTTACGAGGATGGCAGCACTCAGTTGTTATCAGGCCATAAAGTTGGCAATGATGTAGACTTTTTCCTCGATGATGCTTTTATCACTCGTGTCAGCAACCAAGAACTGATTGCTTATAGTCAAAGCCGTTTAAGATAGTTTTAAATCAACTACTTAAGTTGCTTGAATATGATGTGTGTATTACCACTATATAATGCCATGGCAGCTTAAGATTGAGATTGGTGCGAAAGAAATGAAGGGCTTAAAGAGTTAAGCCCTTCATTTCTTCATCTTTAGGTGCGCAATATTATTGATAGTTACCTTTAGAGAAGGTGTGTACGCTAAAATTTTTAACTTGTTATCGCTCAATAATTTGAGTGACATCATCTTGTTTTATCATCACTTCTCGTCCATCTTCATCATAATAAAGATACATCCCCGTAGTTTTATCCAGTTTAGGCTTGCTATCGGAGGTGATCATTTTGCCATCCTTAGTACTCATAATGTACTGTGAGCTGCAACCAACGAGTCCCACTAAACAAGCTAGAAGTAATATGGTTTTGTTCATCTTTTCTTCCCTAGTCTTCATTCTCACCGCGAGAATGCCTAATTAAGCCTAGTTGAAGCCTAATCTTTTCGACAGGGCAGCCAGATTTTTTCTATCGCTGAAGATTAAAGTTGCGATGATCAGAACCTTATGTTTTCAACAGAACTTAGTATAGATGATGTTAACTACCTGAGGACTCTGCTAAAAAATGCGATTGCTTGCTGATACATTTGCAGTGCCAGTGCGGGATCGTAACGCTCGCCTTCATCACGCATAAAGGCATGTTGAGCATTGACCTCAAGCCAACTGAAATTGCGGTTTTTAGCCATCAGTTGCTGGTGGATCAGTACCCGACCTTCAGGTGATACATGGGGATCTTGCTTGCCAAACACTAATACTAATTCCCCTTGAATATCGCCTGTGCGAGTGAGAGAGTCATTACCATAGGCACAGGGTAAGGTATTGGAATGTATGTCGGTGGGATAAAGGCAAAAAGCTCCTAAAATCTTAGGATTGAGTGCAGCGCGGTAGGCTAAATGGCCGCCAATACAGACGCCCATGCTGCCAACGTGACCTGTACAATAGCTTTGCTGACGGGCAAAATCGATCAGGGCTTGGGTGTCGCTATCATGCTGCTCTAAGGGTTTGGCGAATTTATCAGCATTGCCTTTGTCTTTACCGACATCATCGTAGGCGAGCACTGTGCCGATAGGATTAAGCTCGTGAAACACCTCAGGGACTAACACCATAAAACCATGGCCAGCGAGTATGGTTGCGGTACGGGCAATGGGCGTCGTTTGCTGAAATATCTCAGAATAAAAAATGATACATGGGAATTGCCCGCTGGCATCTGGGCGATAGAGATAAGTACGCATTAGCCCTGAGGGCGTGTTGATATCCTGAGTTTGCTGAGTCACTAACATATTGAGATTCTCTCTGTGAGGCTTCAATGTTGAAGCCTCACTTTAGCAGTCAGGTATTTATCTGTCAGTTAAAACAGTTCATTACCACAACGTTTACCCGCGAGTACCGCTTGCACATTGCTTAGGGTGGTGTTGGCAATCGCGCCTAATGCTTCTTCGGTGAGAAAGGCCTGGTGACCGGTGAAAATCACGTTATGGCAGGCTGATAGGCGACGGAAAACATCGTCTTGAATGATTTGGTTAGATTTGTCTTCGAAAAAGAGTTCTTTTTCGTTTTCATATACGTCTAGCCCTAATGCACCAATTTGCCCTAGTTTTAAGGCTTCCATTGCATCAAAGGCATTGAGTAAGCCGCCGCGGCTAGTGTTGATCACCATAACGCCGGGTTTCATCTTGGCAAAACTGTCTTTATTCAGCAGATGATGGTTATCGGGTGTTAACGGGCAATGCAGGCTAATAATATCGCTGGTGGCGTAAATGGTATCCAGATCCTGATATTCCACATCGAGCGCTTCTACCGCTGGATTAGGGTAGGGGTCAAAGGCAATCACTTTACAGCCAAAACCGAGTAGCACCTTAATGGTGGCTACTCCAATTTTCCCCGTGCCGATCACACCAACGGTTTTACCAAACATATTGAAGCCGACTAAGCCTTCGAGGGAAAAGTTCGCATCACGGGTACGTTGGTAGGCTTTATGGATCTTGCGGTTCAACGTGAGCATTAAGGCAACGGTATGCTCGGCTACGGATTCGGGGGAATAGGCGGGTACGTTGACCACTTGCATCCCTAAACGTTTCGCGGCGACTAAGTCGACATTGTTAAAGCCTGCACAGCGCATGGCGATGATTTTGGTGCCGCCCTTAGCGAGCTCGACCAGTACTTCTTCACAAAGAGAGTCGTTAACAAATGCGCAAACGACCTCGAAACCTTCGGCAAGTTTTACCGTTTGCATGCAGAGACGATAATCGAAATACTCAATTTGCGCACCAAATGCGGCATTAGTACGATTAAAATGCTGCATGTCGTAGTGTTTTGCGCTAAAAAATCCAATTCTCATTCCAATCACCTCAGGGTTACATTGTTACTGGCACTGAGTGTATGTGACTCGACGACATTTGTCCTCTGGTGATGAATTTACCCCGTAAAAAGAGTGAGCTTTGTCATCTATTGCACAAAAAGCCATAAAAAAAGCGAGCCCCTGACGGCTCGCTTGTATGGATAAGCTTGAGTATTCAAGCTTGGCTCTCATGGTCGTGCTATGTGAGCTTAAGGTTAGTCCATTAACCTAGAACTTATTGATATTAATTATCTTTAGCGAATTTAGCGGCAGATGCACCCGCGATACGGCCGTAGGTGACGATATCAGAGATAGCGTTACCACCTAAACGGTTAGCACCGTGAACACCACCAGTCACTTCACCCGCAGCGTATAAACCAGCGATAGGTTTACCGGTTTTCTCACTCTTCACTTCGGCTTTAGTATCAATCACCAGACCACCCATAGTGTGGTGAACCGCTGGTGCGATTTCTAAGGCGTAGAAAGGTGCTACAACTAATTCACGTGGTAAATCAGGACGTTCAAATTGAGCATCTTTACCTGATTTAACGAAACCGTTGTAGGCCGTTACTGTTTTTGCCAATTCAGCTGCAGGTACATCGATTTGTTTCGCTAACTCTTCGATGGTTTTACCTTCTTTAACAATGTTCAAGTGAACATAGCCTTCGATGGCTTTTAAGCTCTTACGGATAGAGTCATCGAATACTAGGTAAGCGCTTTCACCTTTTTGTTTCAGGATCGCAGCAGATGCTTTGTCACGGGTAGTGATTTCGTTCATGAAACGGTCACCATCACGGTTCACCACGATCGCACCGTTACCACGTACTGCCTCGGTGATCATTACGCCACCCGCTGGAGAGTAAGTGGGGTGAGCTTGGATGTATTCTAAGTCACGTGTTGCTGCACCCGCTTGCAGAGCTACGTCTAAGCCATCACCCGTCGCACCTGGGTGGTTGGTCGCTTTAAAGCCTTTTAACTTAGGATCGTATTTAGCAACACGTTCGTTGTTTTTCGCAAAACCACCCGCTGCAATGACGACTGCATCGGCTTTGATCACATAGTAACCAGTGTATTCACCTTTCACTAAAACGCCGGTCACTTTACCGCTCGCATCTTCAAGGATACGCACTACACGGCTGTTTAAGCGAATGTCGGTACCACGCTTAACAGCGTTGTCCCACAGTACTTGCGCAACGTGAGCACCTACACCCGCACCACCAGTTGGACGGTGACTACGGTTAACGCTCGCACCACCCATACGACCCACGTCAGTCATGTCGGCACCCATAGAGGTTAACCAATCGATTGAGTCTGAGGAGTTGTTAGCTAGTACTTTGACTAATTCAGGATCGTTGATGTTACGACCACCTTTCATAGTGTCGTCGATCATGATTTGTTTCTTATCTTCGATACCTAACTTAGCCTGTGGCTTAGTTTCTGCGGCGTTCATACCACCAGCAGCCAGTTTAGTGTTACCACCTGGGATAGGTTCTTTTTCTAACAGAATCACTTTCGCGCCAGCATCTCGGGCAGATACGGCAGCGGCAAGACCAGCACCACCAGAACCGATAATCACAACGTCTGTGGTTTCTTTCACACCTGCTGCAATGGCTTTATCTTGAGCGGCTTTGTCTGCATCAACAGGGACAAACTTACGTTCCCACTTGCCGCCAAATGGCATATCGAAGCCGAAGCTATGGCAAGCATCACAATAAGCTACTGATTTTTCGTGGCCTTTGTGGCAGCTAGTACAAGCGATTTCACCAATTAAGTGAGATTTGTGCGGAGAAACTTTATCTTTGGGTGCTGCTGCAGCCAGTTCTTTTAAATCACCGTGGCAGCTAACGCATTGGGCATTTTCATGGGTCAGGTTGTCGTTAGTTACGCCACCTTTGTCTGATACGTGGCAGCTATCACAGCCGCCCATTTCACCGTGAAAATCGGCTAGTACTTCTGGAGCGGCATAGGCTGTGCCTGCCATTGCGCCAGAGATCAGCATGGCTAGTGCTGTTTTTTGAATCTTTCTTGTGAACATAGTAGTTCCTCCGCCGTACATTTCATCTACTTAATAAGGGGTATTAATTATGGCGTGATATTTATATTTTGCTTAGCTCACGCACTTTTAGAGCATTCTCCATGGACAAAGTTATCACTATCTAAAGAGGTATATGCGTACTTAGGTCACATAACGATTGTTACACCGAGAATTACATAATTGAAATGTGCAATACGGCTTAAAATATTAACGAAATTGAAGTTAATCACCTAAGTTATACGGTAAAACTTGCGCTAGTTAACATAATTTGGTGGGCTAAATTATATTTTATTAATTGACATTTAATCGGGAAGGATAAGTGAAAGTATTTTTAATTATTTGATTTGTTTGTGATTGTTTATTTATTTGTGCTTGGGTTTAAATATGCGAGCTCTTATAATGTGAGTATTCAATAAATAATTAACTGTCACCAGTGTTTTTTTGAAAAATGAATTATATTTTTCCAAAATGTTACCTGTGTGGTGTTAAGGGGTTAAATCTATGTCTGGGCAGCAGATTTCTGAAAAAAGTTTTTGGGTACAGAGACTTAGTAAAACAACCTTAAGGGCTTTGCATATCTTGGGGATTGCGGGCGCGGGCGGAGGGATATTACTTTCTGTCGAAAAATCCTTTTGGCTGAATTATTGGTATCTGGCCATGAGTACCGGCATCATATTAATGATGTGGGAAATCTTCAGGGATTGGCGTTGGCTCATTCAGCTTAAAGGTGTGTTAACCTTAGGGAAATTAGCTATGCTTTGCCTTTTTGTCCCATTCGCCAACTACAAGCCTGAGTTGTTTATCTTAGTGTTATTTTTATCTGTAATAGTCTCGCATGGTCCATCGGGACTGAGGCATTATTCGATAGTGCATCGCAGACAAATTGATACTAAGAAAGAGATAAAGGGATGACGCACGCCACATTCTGCAAGGCCTCGAGCTTAATTACCCAGTTTACATGGCCAGAGCTTGTGGGGCTAAAGGTACTGGATTTAGCCTGTGGCTCGGGCCGAAATGGCTTTTGGTTTTTGGCACAAGGTTGTGAAGTAACTTTTATCGACCAAGATTTGAGTGCCATGGCCAAGCTGGCACACGACAAAGCACATCATTGGCAGTGGAATTTAGAAGATGGCAGTGCACCTGAATTACCCCAAGAAACCTTTGATATAGTGCTCGTCTTTAATTACTTACATCGGCCACTGTTTCCGCAAATCGCTTCAAGCATAAAACATGGTGGGCTGATTGTTTATGAGACCTTTACTTGGCAGCAAGCGCAAATTGGTCGCCCTCGCAACCCTGATTTTTTACTCAGAGAGAACGAACTGCAATCCGTATTTGCTAACTGGCAGCCATTGCATTACTTTGAAGGGCGGTTAAGCGATCCAGTTTCAGGTGCGCAGAGTTTAAAGGCACAGCTAATCGCGCGAAAACCATCGCAGTGAGCCCACGTGGCTTTATTGACAAAGTTGCTAATCATTAAGTGTAAGAGGCCTAGGATGTTTCCCTATCCAGAGCAGTATCGTGTTGCAACCCCACCTTTAACTACAGCCTTAATGGTGGGCTGGGCACTGTTGAGTCATAGCCTGTTAGCCGATGCCAGTCCTTTTGCCTTGTACCCGCTATTTCTCCTGTTTCCCTTGGTTATTGGTTTGCATCTGTATCTGATTTGGCTTGCCAAAGGGATGAGCCGGCTCGATCAATGTTTTTATGCTTTAGTGCATATCCCTCTGGCCTTTGTGGTGTGGACGTTCACTATTATGCATGTCAACGGTAATGCTTTTTCTTGAGCTAGCTTGCTGCTTACGGCGAATAGTTTAACAAGCGGTTTGATAAAAAACGCCCCGAATATTGGGGCGTTTTTTTAGTAAAACCTTGAGCTAGGATCAGGCCGTGGTGTTGATATTGTGGCCGGAATTTCCCACTGGCTGAGGTGTGGCTGCGTTAATTAAATCAACCGCAATTTGACCTTCTGCCTTTTGCTGCTCCTTGGCTAACTGGGCCACTTTTACGCCAACGGCACCGTTTTCTAAGTTTGGCGTGATAGCTTGGGTGTTCAGTGAAATAGACATAACTAACCTCAATTGTAAGCTGAGTCTTTGTATCGGCAAGCTCAGGATCTACTTTAGTCCTTTATCCCAAGTTTGCCAATCCAACCCCTGCTATAGCTTATGCCGTTTTATTGGCTTTTGCCGCGAGTAACTTACGGCTAAGTACTATGATGGCGGTTAACCCTAATGACCCCAGAATTAATCCCAGTGCTAGCCCTACATTCTGTAGCGCAGTTGGATCAATTACTAGCGCGATACCCATACCAAACATCATCACGCCGGACATTAGCTTGAGTGCTTGTCCTTCTTTTTCGGTCAATTTACGTTTACCTAGGGTCGCACTAAAGACAATGACAATAATTGCCAGTGGGATTACATAGACAATATTGTATAAAACTAGATACATATAGCGCTCAATGTCTGGCAAGTTATGCATTGACAGTACACTGGTATAAATCATTGGAAAGCCTGCAGTGCAGAGCAACTCATAGGCATTAGCTAAAATGGCTAGCACCGTTGACCCCAGAATCAAGGCGCCTAAACTACTGGAATTAGAGAGTTTGGCCATACGTTTGATAAGGCTAGTGCGGTTTTCCGCTGACATTGAGAGGGTGACTTCACCTTTGGTAAAGAAGTAGTCTTTTACGTTAATCGTCCCAGCGATCAAGGCCAAGATCCCTGCGGCTAAGATGATCATTCCGCCATCACTACCCGCACCTAACAGTTTGAAGATATTCAGCCACGCTGTCATAAACAGGAAGTAAATAAAGCCGGAGAAGAATACGAAGATACCACCTACCAACAGCATGCGGCTGCGGCTCTTGGCGTTAACCATAATAGACAGTAAAAACAGTAACACGAAGAAAGCACAAGGGTTAAAGGCATCGACCCCTGCTAACACTAAGGTCAATAAAGGGAGTGACATTGTCTCGGGAGTAACCACTCCAACCAGTGGTAATTCAACGGGTTGTACTTCGGCTTGGTCGGTACTTGTCAGGCTTGATGCATCACAGGTGCCTTCGCCCGAGTCAGAACCACAAGTACCAAACAATGGCGCATTACTGGTAGGAGCTGAACTCGGCGTGCCTTTTGTCGGCATATCCGCTTCACTTAGCTGACCACCTAAGGATAAGTAACAATTCTTCAAACGATTTACGAGAAACTCTCCGGTCACGGCTTCACTCGAGTAACCCACAATGGCTTTTTCACAGCTAGCCATATAGGGGACTGAGCGAGCTTCAGTGGTGGTTTTCGCGGCGATATTTTGCCAAATATCCTGCACTCCCGGCGCAGAAACCATATGGGATTCGAGTTCTATCCATGGATATTTTTGTGGCAGTGAATCGATAAAGGGGTGTGCTTCAGCACAGTGTGGGCAGGTTTTAGACCAAAAAAAGTAGAGTTTGATCTTAAGCTCACCTTGGGCGTTTACATAATGCCAAGTTTGATCGGATGTATTTGGGGTGTCGGCCCAACTCGGTGTGCTTAGCATTGCTAATGCTAGGGAGCATAGCAGAGCGAATTTGGTTAAGTATTTAGTCATAGTGCCTCCACAATCGTGGACAAGATGTGTTTTAAATGGATTTCTGACTATTACTCTACTTAATTCAATCCCCTTGATTAAATTAAGCATTAAGAAATGTTAGTTAACTCGCGATTAGCTGTTTTTTGGGAAGTGAGGCAGGTTTACTGTTGGGGAAATAAGCAGCGAATAACTGAAAGCACCCCAAGGTGCTTTTCAGCCTATTTTTTAGTAGCTTAGTTTAATGCTGTACCATTAACGTTCAGTTTTACATCGATATTATTACGCGTGGCATTGGAATAGGGACACACTTGGTGGGCATGACGCACTAAGGCTTGCGCATCTGCTTGAGGAAGATCGAGGCTGACCTCTAAGGCCACTGTTAACGCAAATCCACCTGACTCATTTGCGCCGATTCCGACGACGGCACTCACAGGAGCCTCTGTAATGGCGACTTTAGCCATTTTGGCAACGTGCAAAATGGCATTCGAAAAACACGCCGCATAACCTGCTGCAAAGAGTTGTTCAGGGTTGGTCGCAAGCCCACTTCCGCCCATGGCTTTTGGATAAGCCAGTGCCACATTTAATAAGCCATCATCTGTGCTGACTTGTCCTTGACGACCTGCGCTTGCTGTTGCTCGTGTTTCATACAATGTTTTCATGTTTTGCTCCTCGGTTTTTAAATGAATGATTTAAATTGTGTGCAATATAATTGTGATAAACTATAATTCGACCTTTAGTGTGAATGCAAGTATATTGTGCGCAATATATTTAAGTTTTTTGGATCGACTATGCCAAATACTGAGTTATCTTCAGCGGTAAATACGCTAGAAATGCCTGAAAATCCCCATACTGACAATGTGTTATGTTTAGAGAATCAGGTTTGCTTCTCGCTTTACAGTGCTGCCAATGCCATGGTCCGCGCTTATCGTCCTATGTTAGATAAGCTCGATTTAACCTATCCCCAATATCTGGTGATGTTGGTGTTGTGGCAGGAGCAGGGGATTAGTGTTAAAACCTTAGGGGATAAATTATTCCTCGATTCGGGTACATTGACGCCCTTACTCAAGCGTTTAGAGTCAAAGGGATTGGTAAGTCGTGGTCGTAGCGATCAGGATGAAAGAGTTAGGGTGCTCTGTTTGACGCCTTCTGGACAGGCGTTAAAGCGTGAGGCCAGTGAGATCCCACATTTAATGCGCTGTAAAATCGGTGCTGAGCTTGATGATCTTAAGGCGCTAAAAGCTATGTGTGATAAAGCCTTAGCACAGTTGCATGCCAGTATAGATTAGGGAGCTATCTTAGAAAGTATTGGGATACGTTAGCCATAAGCACGCAAAGATGGATAAAATCTCTATGAGTTCATACGATATTGCGATTATCGGTGGCGGGATCAGTGGTGTGGGTATTGCCCAATATGCTGCTGCAGCGGGCTACTCGACCTTACTTATCGAAAAGGGTGAGATTGGCGGCCAAACCTCAGCCAATTCCAGCAAGCTTATTCACGGTGGCTTACGTTATCTCGAAAGTGGCCAAATTAATCTCGTGCGTAAGTCATTGCTCGAGCGGCGCAATTTGCTGGATCTGGCGCCTAGCTTAGTGAAACCCGTTCCTTTCTACATTCCCGTTTATCAGGACAGCCAGCGCAATCCGTTGACGATTCGTGCCGGATTGAGTCTATACGCGCTATTAAGTGAATTCGACCCACTGGGGCGTTTTGTCTCTATTCCCGCGGTGCATTGGCATCGTTTTAAAGGGCTTAAACTCTCTGGTTTAAAGGCGGTATTCCAATATTGGGATGCCCAAACCGACGATAAATTACTTACCCAAGCAGTAGCGCGTAGCGCTCAAGCACTCGGCGCCCATATCTATGTCGAGGCAGAGTTTTTGCAGCTCAATCATTTAAAAGAGCATATTGAACTGAGTTTTCGCCATTGCGGCGAAGTACAACAGATTGCAACTAAGTTAGTGATAAATGCTGCAGGCCCGTGGGTTAATCAGGTATTAGCTCACGTAGACCCGCCACTTGCGGGTGTTGAAATCGATTGGGTGCAGGGAGCGCATTTATTGCTCGACTTGCCTGCACCAGAGGGGATTTTATATTTAGAATCCTGCTTCGATAAGCGAGTGATTTTTGTGATGCCTTGGTATGGCCAAATGCTCATCGGCACCACTGAAACAGTGCTGGCGTCCATCGATACCCCTCCCCAAGTAACGGAATCTGAAACTCATTACCTCTTAGGTATTTATCGTCATTACTTTCCACTTTCCCCATCGATTGATGAGCTTAAGGCTAAGATAGTGCAAACCTATTGCGGCGTGCGAGTGCTACCTAAACAGGCAAGCTCTGCCTTTGAGCGGCCTAGGGATACCTTGATGCAAACCTCAGTTTCGCATCCAAGGCTGCTGAGTTTATATGGTGGCAAGCTCACCACCTTTAGAAGCACTTCTGCTGAAGTAATTGAATGGATTGAACAAAAGTTAGGAAAACGTCCACCAATCGCCGATGTAGACAGCCTCAGATTAACTTAATTCTGTCTAACATTGGGCGTGATGCTGTGGTTCAAGGTGATTTTTCGGCATAAAAACGCTAAAGTGTGGCGCTTTTTGACTGTGGCCTTGACTGTGTTGGTTATGCTTCAGTTGTCATCTCAATTTCACTCGCCATCTCAATAGATAAGATAGACGGGAACTGCTGTGGGTACGATGCTGTGAGTACATTAGTGCAATGTGGGTATTTTGAACGAGGCCAATGCCAATCCTGTCGCCATATTACGCTCCCGATGGCACAGCAATTGGCGGCGAAAACCCAAGAATTGCAGCAATTGTTAGCCCCTTTTGTTGTGAGCACTAATACTCAATTTTTGCCCCCCGTAGTGGGTGAAGACAAGGGCTTTCGTAACAAGGCGAAAATGGTGGTGCTTGGCGCCGCCCATGCGCCTGTGCTGGGGATTGTCAGTCCAAATGGAGAGGCGGTAAGTCTTTGTGACTGCTTGCTGTACCCTGCTGATATGCAAGCGTTACTCCATCGCCTAGAACGTTTTGTGCAGCAAGCGGGTATCCCGCCGTATCGTATCGATAAAGCTAAAGGCGAGCTTAAGTTTATTCTACTGACGCGCAGCCTAGTGCGCGGCGAATATCTGCTGCGTTTTGTGCTGCGATCGCCTAATGCTATTGCCCGTATCGAACGGGAATTACCCGCGCTGATGGCTGAATTTCCACAAATCAACGTCGTATCGGTAAACATTCAGCCCATTCATATGGCTATTCTTGAGGGGGATGAGGAAATTTTCTTAACTGAAAATACTCGCCTCGAAGAGCGCTTTAACGATGTGCCTTTGTTTATTCGCCCAAAGAGCTTTTTTCAAACGAATCCACAGGTTGCTGCAAAACTGTATCAAACCGCCCGTGAATGGGTTGGTGAATTTGCGCCAAACTCGCTGTGGGATTTATTTTGTGGTGTGGGCGGCTTTGGTTTGCACTGTGCCTCCAAAGATATCCCATTAACTGGGATTGAAATCGAAGCCGAGGCAATTGCTTGCGCGAAGATGTCGGCGCAAATGATGGGGCTGAATAACGTGCAGTTTATGGCGCTCGATTCCACCGATTTTGCCAAGGGTGATGCGGCGCAAACAAAGCCCGATTTGATTATCGTTAATCCGCCGCGCCGCGGGATTGGTGAGTCCCTATGCGATGCGTTAAGTGAATTTGCCCCAAGGGCGATTTTGTATTCCAGTTGTAATCCTAAAACACTGGCGAAGGATTTAGCCCACATTCGTGGCTACCAGTTAACTCGGGTGCAACTGTTTGATCTGTTTCCCCATTCAGATCACTTTGAAGTATTAGCCATGTTGGTAAAAGATTCGCGTTAGCTGAAGGTTAGTTACTGATAACTATCTTCAATTAGTCAGAACCTATATCAGCTTTATGTACTAACTTATCATCCCAAATAATGCTGATTTCGGCGCCGCCCAAGGTTTTTGAGCGGCAGAGTTCCAGCTGGCCATAATGCCAAGTGGCGATTTTTTTGACTATATACAGCCCTAAGCCATAACCACTGGTATCGCTCTGCTGGGAATCCCGTTCAAAGGCGGCAAAGAGTTTTTTACCTTTACCTTCAAAGCCCGGACCGTCATCTTCGACACTGATACGATTTACGTTTCCTTCTTGATAGAAATGCACATGGATCTCATTATGTGCAAAACGCATTGCATTTTGGATTAGGTTTTGAATTGCAATGGTCATTGTAATGGGATCGAAATGGGCCAGCTGCGCTTGATGGTGAAATACAATATTAAACTTAGGCTGATAGATGGCGTATTTATGTGCGAGTTTATCCATAAAAAGGGTTAATGATTGTAACTCTTGACTTAAGGTTTCTTCCTTATGCTCTAGACGGGCAAAAGAGAGGTAATTAGCTGCAAGTTGTTCGATATCATCAATATCTTCACTTAATCGCTTGGCATAATTGGGCGCAATTTGTGGTCGAATGATTTCCAGCACAAATCGCATTCTGGCCAAAGGTGTACGAACCTCGTGGGAGATGGTGCGGGACAGCTCCTTATGCATTTGTACGAAGTCGACAATTTGGTGGCTGATACTATTAAACACCTTAGCCAAGGGAAAAATAGTCGAATGCTTATTCGTTTCTAAGGGACGTTTACGGGGCAATTGCCCAAACTCAATTGCTGACTGTTGCAAATGGTGAAGATCCCGAAAAATGGGCCAGATCCATCCAAATGCAACTAAGCAAAGTGAAGAATATAATCCTAATAGAACTAAGCTAGTATTTTGTTCTTTAGGGGTTGATGTCTGTATAGGGCCTAACATTAATATGGCATTAGTGGTTTTATCTAGGCGATAGTAATAGAGATCATTATCACTATGACGCAGTGCGATGGTTGCCCCTTGCTGTAGAGAGGCATGTAAATCGGCGGGGAGGGAGAGTGAATCGGCGGTTATGCGCATTATTTGAGGAGTTTTTTTATCGACTCGTAGCAGGTCATCGACATTGATTTGGTAACTGTATTCATCATCAGCGAAATGTTCGGCAAGCTCCCCAAAGCTCCAAATGACCAATCCACATGAGAGTAATAAAAATATAAATAAACGGTAGAACTGAAATTTCATGGGTCAGACTCTACCTTGGATTGGCAAGTAGTTGAATAAATAACCCTTACCATGAATAGTTGTAATAGCTAATCCTGGCACATATAGCTCATCTAAGCGTTTACGCAGACGGCTAATTTTTAAGTCGATAGCCCTGTCTAAACCATCATACTCGCGGCCGACAAGTTGCTCGAATAAAAACTCCCGAGAGAGCACTTTCCCTGCATGTAAGGCGAAGATCCACAGTAAAGAAAATTCCTTAGTAGTGAAGGATAAGACTTCATCTCCTAGACAAACTTGCTGCAGGTTAGGGTTTAGGGATAAGTCGTATATTTTGAGCTGACTTCGGCTAAGGGGGTTATGCTGTTTCCTTAGAGTTGCTTTGATGCGTGCTAACAGTAGTGGTGGTACTACGGGTTTAAGTAAGTAGTCGCAGGCACCTAGATTCAGGCCACGAATTTGATCGGTATGATTATCGAGCGCTGTCAGGAAGATAATCGGGCAGGGATAACTCGCGGCCAATTGCGGGTAAAAACTAAAGCCATCTAATCCTGGTAACATGACATCACAAATGATTAAGTCAAAGTTATCGGTATCTCGCCTAGCTAAAGCATCCTCAGCATTATCAATGTGGATTGTCCTGTACCCTTCTTGAGTTAAATAAGTACAGACTAACTCTGCGAGGGGAATATCGTCTTCTACTAATAAAATCTGCGTTAGTGACTCAGGTGTTGGTGTACTTATCATAATAAGTTCCAATTTAGACCGCGGCGTCTTCTGGTGTTTGCTGGTTCAAATTTTGCGACTTTAACTAACGCCGTTGTAACTATCTGATTGTTTTTAAAATCCCTTAATTCAAACATTGTGTCTTCTGCAATCGTTAGCTGTACCTGATATTTAAAATCGAGGCGATCGTTGAAACAGGCCAGTGCAGTGGTATGTTTTACTACCCAAAGGCACAGGGATTGTGGGACCTGTGATTGGTACTCTATAAGTAGATCTAAGTGGCAGGTAGGTCTTTCTAAGGTAATTGCACAAGTGTCTGGTGTGATCCTGATCTCGTCGGCTAGTATGGATGAGCTGAGTAAACAGATAAGGGCTAAGCTGCAATAAGCACAATATGAGAACCAGAGTGAACCTAAACGATAGGGTTTAGAAGTCATAACTAATCCCTACAAACCCAGAGAAATAGCCTGCTTTATCAATTACCACACTATCAGTGATTTCTTGTCCCAACCAAGTATATTCGAGGATCCCAATAAAATTCACATTGTCGAAAATGGGCACATTGACCACGGTACGGGCATGGTAATTGATGGCGGCCGAGGGTTGATATTTGCTACGCAGTGGGCCTTGTTCAGCCTCGGTGAGTTTGTAGTAGTAACTGACGAGGTTTTCACTTTTTCGAATCGCACCGACTTCAAAGCCGAGCGCCCCCCATGAAAACGCTTGACTGCGTTTGAGTCTAAGCTGGATCTCGTTACCTTGGTGCACTCCAGTAATATCGTGGAAGTACCCGAGACTCACATCGAGATAGGGCGTCACCCAAGTGGTATTGACTCCACCTAGGTAGGAAAGATTGCGTTCAATTTCCTCAAATTTTTTGATCTTAGGGTTTAATGGTTCTTTCACTGGGGTATAACCTAAAATATCACTCAATAATAGTTTATTCAGTCCATCGAATTCGTAGAAAAAACCGTCCTCATTAAAGCGTGTCTGCAGGTCAACAATAAAGCTTTCTGACTCGTACAAGCTGTAACCTAAGGTGAAGTTTTCGACATAAAAGTTCTCACCGTAGTAATACCAAGTGGGCAGTATCCAAGTGTTGATATTTTCAACTTTTGCCCTTGGGTTTTCGAGTGCGCCATAACCTGCAGCAAGGGAAATCTGCCAGTCTCCGGCGGAAACTGTTTCAATTTCTTTAGCTTGCAGTGTGGTGCACCAACTCAGTAATACGAGCAGTAAGAATCGTTTTCTAACGTTAACCGTCACTTTTTAGATAATCCCCAATGTTGTTTAAATGCATTGCTAAACCGCATTAAGACGAGCCTCAGCCTATCATTTTGTTTACAGAATTTAAGCATAATTATCCATGGTGCTACAAAATGCTACATCTTTGTCTGTTAAAAGGGGGGGGGGGGTGTGACTTTTGTGTTTACGCTTTGTTATCTAGATGTACAAAATGCTACCTGAAAGTGTTGAGGTTTTCTCCTGATTGAGTGGTTACATGGTATGCCGCTAGGCAGCTTGTCCGTGATAAACGGCTTGCGATAACAATAATGGAGAAAGCAAAGTGAAGCTTAAAATACTAACTTGTACTATTGCTGCTGCCCTTTATGGTGCTGGTGCTATGCAGGCTGCTGCGAGCATAGGCGATGTACATCAACTTAAAGGTATGCAGTTAACACCAGAACAAATTGCAAAGTTAAATGCTCCCCAAGCCGAGATCGATGATTCGGCACAAGGGGTTGGGCTCAACCTTCAAATTACCCCTCAAGCTAACAAATTTGAATATGAGGAAGGTTTGACCGGTGAGCAAGTCTACATCGTTCGCTTAAACCAAAAACCACTGGCACAAGTGAGTACGGAACTGTTTGCTAGCAGCAACGCCAGCAAAACCGTTGCGAAATCGTCAAGCCAAAAATTATTCGTTGCCGGACAACCTGCAAGTAGTGCGGTAAAGAACTACCGTAGCCGCTTACTCGACAGCCAAAGACAAGTGATTGCTGACATTCAATCGACCGTCGGTGCGCGCCAAGTTCGCCAACAATTTACTAATGCGGTCAACGGTTTCTCCATTGCGATGACTCAGGAAGAAGCGCAACGTGTGTCTCAATTGGCAAATGTCTCTTCTGTTCGTCGCTCTAAAACCTATGAATTATTATCGGATGCAGGCCCTGAACTAATCCAAGCCAATAAAATTTGGTCTGGTGAAGCAACAGATTCAGTATCTTACAAAGGTGAAGGGATTATTGTTGGTATCGTCGATACTGGGATTAACTCGGATCATCGCTCATTTGCTGATTTAGGCGATGATGGTTACGATCACACCAACCCTTGGGGAGCCGGCAAATATATCGGCGACTGTACCAAGAGTGATTTTGAGTCCATGTGTAACGACAAGTTAATTGGCGTACGCTCATATCCGGTCATTACCGACAGCTTTACCAGTGGGGTTTACGGTGCGACTCGTCCTGCCGTGGGTGAGGACTATCAAGGTCACGGTTCCCACGTAGCCTCTACCGCTGCGGGTAACGTTTTACTCGATGTGGATTATGTGAGTCCAGACGCGGGCAAAACCGCATCCGATGGTTCAGTGATTAAGCCTAAGCTATTTCCGCGTATGAGTGGTGTCGCGCCACACGCGAACATTGTGGCTTATCAAGTGTGTCATCCTGATAACAATATCAATAAGGGATGTCCTGGTGAGGCATTAATTGCGGGCATTGAAGATGCGATTAGCGATGGCGTAGATGTCATCAACTTCTCAATCGGTGGTCAAGACTCAAATCCATGGGCCGACGATGTAGAGTTAGCTTTCCTATCGGCTCGTGAAGCGGGTATCTCTGTTGCGGTAGCGGCGGGTAACTCTGGCCAACCTACTGGTTATAAAGAATATTTTGGTGCAATTGACCATGCTTCACCTTGGTTGATGAATGTGGCGGCCAGCACTCATGCTCGTGAAGTGGAAGTGGAAACCAAACTGATTGATCCAATGGGGGGCAAAGAGCAACCTAAATGGACCGAAATTGTGGGTGGTGTGATTAACAGCCAATCAGTGACGGGTATGGTGGTTAACGCCAGTGATTATGGTGATGAATTCTGTGGCAAGCCTTTCCCTGCGGGTACATTTGATCTGAAAGATATTAATGGTAATCCGACCAATGTGATTGTGGTGTGTAAGCGAAATAGCTTAACGGATGCCAACGGCATTGGCCGTGGGGTTAAAGCCGACAATATTAAAGCGGGCGGCGCCGATGGCATGATTATGTATAACTATGCTAATGGTGATCCACTCGTTGCGACGGCATCTTACTCTGTTCCTAGTATTCATATTACCAAGGAAGAGTGGGATGGTCGTTGGGATAATGACATGGCGGGTTACGGATTAGTTGATTGGTTGAACAAAGGCACTAACCATGTTCTGACCATTTCTGAGACGAAAATCGAGCGTACGTTAGATCCTGAACGTGCCGATTGGTTAGCCGCATTCTCATCCCGTGGACCAAGCCCATCAACACCTGAAGCCTTGATCCCGGCGGTTGCTGCACCTGGGGTGGATATTTACGCGGCCTTCGCCGACGAGCATCCATTCAGTGCTGCATCAGCATCGGGTGATTTTGCATTTTTAAGTGGTACTTCAATGGCATCGCCACACGTTGCTGGTGCTATGGCACTGTTACGTCAAGCGCAGCCGAGCTGGAGCGCAACTGAAATCCAATCTGCATTGGCGATGACGGCTGAAAACAAAGTGCAATACCATCGTTTAGATGACAAAAATGGGGATGTTGCTATAGCGTCAACTTACCGTGCGGGTACTGGCCGTATCAACGTGGCCAATGCAGTGAATGCGGGCTTTGTGATGGATGAAACCGTCGATAACTTCAAGGCGGCGGATCCACACAATGGTGGCGCGGTTCATAAGTTGAACATCCCACAGTTAGTGAACTTTGAATGTAAGCCAAAGTGCCAATGGATCCGTACCATTAAAGCGACCAAAGACGGTACTTGGAGTGTGACCAACGGTGATGTGATTAACTGGAGCGTCGATTCACGTTCACAGTTAGTGCAAAACGGGGTGTCGATTAAGGTGTCACCAAGCGAGTTTACTTTAGCAGCTGGTGAAACCATGGATATCGTGGTTGAAGCATCAATCATGGATACTCAAGATTGGTTTAGTAATGCGGAAGTTGAACTGCATTCAAATCTAACATTCACTGAAACGAATGGTACTTCTGCAGAAGCTCATTGGCCCGTGGTGTTTAAATACGATAAAAACGGTATGCCTGGGAGTTTAAATGCGGTTGCTCATCGTAACGATGCTAATGCGTTGATTAAAGGCATAAATTTACCTGAGGGTGATAATATCCATGGTCGAATTTTTAGCCCAGTAAAAGCCGATATTAAGACCATCGTATTACCTAAGGATGGTGATGGCAGCTTCCCATGGTCAACGAATCCTGACTTAAGTGTACCAATGGAAGATCGTATCGATGAAGCAACTCATATCGAGATGATCGATGTGCCTGCGAATGCGCGCCGTTTAGTCGTGGAATCCTTCGGGACGCAAAAATCACCACTTAAGGGCACATTCGATGTAGGCAATTTAATGGTGTACGTCGGTAAGGACTACAACGGTAACGGTAAAGCCGATCCTTTCGAAGAACTGTTATGTGTCTCTAACCACATTCAATACAACAACTTCTGTAATATTAACCAACCAGAAGAAGGCCAATATTGGGCGATTTTCTATAACCCAAGAAAGGGCACTCCTCAGAATAACTATTTTGATTCTCCTGAGGAAACGTTTAAATATGCTGCTACGGTAGTGACTGACCAAGTTGCCAGCGACATGGGTGTAGAAGTGCCTGTGAGCAACGGTCGCGATGCTGTTGATATCAAAGTCAGCTGGGATATGCCAGAGATGAAAGAAGGTGACGTGTATTACTCGTTACTGGATTTTGGCACTTCGCCCGTGAACGCCGGTAATATTGGTAAAGTCGCCTTTAAACTAGAGCGCGGCATAGATGATGTTCACTTAGACTCAACCCAAACGGCGGCTGTGGCTGGCGATCAAATTCCATTTACCTTTGAGGTGCAACCTAACGATTCTGGTGTTGACCGTGCATTTAACATAGTTGCGACCATTCCGTCAGGATTGAGCTTGCGTGCAGAGGATGTACTGACTTCTTCAAGCGCTATCGTTAAGGACATAAAACTGGAAAATGGTAAGTTAACCATTAGTGGTATTCAACCCGATACTCGTGATCTGGATCCAGGCTACAAGATCACCACCAACGTCGATGATACTATGTGCCGTACACCAAACTTTGGTAACAAAACGCCGGGCGGGTATGTGAACTTAGAAGAGTTTGCTATCTACCCAATCTTTAGTGGTTTTGCGCCAGTTGAATACGGTACTAATGGTAAGGCATTAAGTGGTAAGGATAATAATATCCTGTATCGCAGTGGTATTAACTTACCTATCAGTACGATCTTTAATGGTGCTTACGATGGCTTCCATCTGTACAACAATAAAGATAAAACCAACGTTGGCCAACAGAACTCACTAGAAATTCGTGGTCACGGTATTGTGTCGCTTTTTGAAAAACAACCGTTTTTCTTCCCGTACCATGACATCTTCCCATATAAGAGCTTCCCATATTCTTCGATAGGTATGCTGTGGCGAGGATGGGGCTTAGGCGTTGGGGCGAGTAAAGCCATTTTAAGTGCACCATTAATCAATACTTCAGCTGAACGTGCGGGTATCTCTATTGCGAGTACTCAAACGGGTTGGGGGATTTTGGAATATGATAATGCCCGTTCTTATGTTTCATTGGGTACAGATGCGAATCGTGTTAACCAATGGGAAGCAAAAGACGATCGCTTTGACTTTGAGTTACTCTTCAATGTAAACACCCGCTTCGGTGACGGTGAATATGAACTGATGATGGCCTACGACAATATCAATTTTGGTAATGAAGATGGTCGTGGTTCAATCGGTCTGCAGGGCTTTGTGGGCAATTTGTATGAATATGGTCCACTGGAGGGGTACCGTGGTGAACAGTATGCCTTTAATGATTTGAAGGGCAAAATCCACAACGGTTTAGTGATTTGTTATGACTATGTTGGCCCTGAGTCGTCACAGTTTGAAGTGACTGCATGGACTACCGTGAAAAATAACGCAGCAGGTCAGGTGCTGACAGTTGATGCAGTTAGCCAAGTCGATGGCATCGCCGATATTCAGATGAGCCAAAGTGTGACGGTACCATCCAATATCAGTATCGGTGCGATTGCTGACCAAACGATTGCAGAAAACACGAGCTTAGAAGGTCTGAAGGTTATGTTTGCCGATGAGCAAAACAGCGTGAATAAGATCACCGTAACGGGTGAGCACATCAGCGCAGTGGTGAATGGCAATACCTCTGGTTCAACTATCACTATTACACCAGAAGCTAACTTCCACGGTGACGTAGAAGTCACAGTAACTGTGAGTGATGTGGAAAACCCAGCCGATGCAGCGAGCACCAGCTTTATGCTGACCGTTGAATCCGATGGTGTAGAGCCACAGCCTCCGGTTGTGGCACCCGAGCCGAAGCCTCAACCGAATAAGGATAGCGGCGGTGCTTTAGGTGGCCTATCTATGCTATTTGCTTTAGGAGTAATGATCAGAAGAAGAAAAGCTCACTAAAACGGGTTTTATTTTCTAATTAATTGATATTTATCCTGAATTTAGGATGCCGGCAAAATGGATTTTTGCCGGCTTTTTACTTTTGGGGTCGTGTTATTAAGTCCTGTTGATTTGGCCTTAATCAAATAGTCATTTTAGTGGCATAATCTTGGTCACTTTATGCATAGAAGGACAAAGCATATGCTACAGATATTCCTACGTTTTTTGACTCTTGGCCTGATGAGCTTTGGTGGGCCAGCGGCGCATATCGGTTATTTTCGCCAGACCTTTGTCAACGAACTCGGCTGGCTTGATGATAAACACTACGCCAGTTTTGTAGCCTTAAGCCAATTTATGCCGGGGCCAGGATCGAGTCAGGTGGGGTTTGCCATTGGTTATCATCGTGGTGGGCTTTTAGGGGCGATAGCCGCCTTTGCTGGATTTACCTTACCTTCCTTTATATTGATGTATTTACTCGCTGTGACCACTGCCGCTTGGCTAGGCAATGAATATATGCAAGGCATTGTGCATGGCTTAAAACTGCTGGCTGTAGTCGTGGTGGCGGATGCGGTAATCGCGATGTTTAAGCAATTTTGCCAACGTCAACCCAGCCGCTTACTGATGCTAGGCAGCGCTGCCGCTATACTTATTTTGCCCTTCTTATGGACACAAATTGCGCTATTAATCCTTGCTGCTATTTTGGGGGGATTATTCCTGAGTGCGACCGAGAGTGAGCCTAATCAGCCTGAACCCATTAGATTAAATTACTTAAGCTTAGGGTTATTTGTCGTCTTATTTGTTGCGAGCTTTTTTAGCTTACATCTTGGGGTTGAAGCCGGACTCTTTGGCGAGTTTTTCCGCGTTGGGAGCCTCGTTTTTGGTGGCGGCCATGTGGTGCTGCCACTGCTTGAAACCGCTGTGGGTGATACGATGAGCGGCGATCGATTTCTTACTGGATACGCTTTTGCTCAAGCCGTACCTGGGCCTATGTTCACCTTTGCCACCTTTCTTGGGGCCGAGATGATGCTCGACAATCCCTTTATCGGTGCAGCGATTGCCACAGTAGCGATATTTTTACCCGGATTTTTGCTGATGTTGGTTGGATTAAGAAGCTGGCATGCGATTGCTGCAAGACCCAAGATGGCGGGGATGCTTGCAGGGGTAAATGCCTGTGTGGTGGGATTGCTGGCGGGTGCGCTGTACCAACCTGTATTTACCCAAGGGGTGTTATCTGCGGTGGATATGGCTGTTGTCTTGCTTGGTTTTGGTGCATTAAAACTTTTTAAACCGCAGATGTTATTACTGGTCTTAGGTTTTAGCGTATGCGGTATCGGATTAATATTCATGGCGTAAAATCAATTAAAGGTACTTTTTACGAGCTAAAGAAAATTTTGTTAACCGATACGTTAAGCTAATGCACCTTTTTGGCTATACTTCGACCATATAAAAAATATAAGCTAAATCACTCTGGAGTAAGCAAGCATGTCGAATTTAAGCCTGCGTAATAAATTACTGCTGTTATCTTTGTTTCCCCTCATATTTACCTTATTAGTACTCATTACGCTCTCCTACTATGTTGAACAGGAGTCCCTCGCTGAAGAAGTGGTGACCTTTAGAACAAAATTAGTCGGTGAACGTAAACAACAAATTAAAGAAGCGACTGAAATTGCGGCTGGCATTGTGCAATACCAACTGTCCTTAAAGGATAAAGGTAATGTAAATCAAGCGCTGCGAGATATTCGCTTCGGCAGTGCTGGTTACTTTTTTATGTATGATTCCCAAGGCAAAAATATTTTCCATGCCTTAATGCCCAATTTAGAAGGGCAAAACAAAATCGATATGACCGACCCGCGTGGAACCAAGATCATTGTTGGTCTATTGGATGCGGCAAAACGGGGCGATGGTAATTTTTCTTATTATTACCAAAAACCTAATACTAACGAGCAAATTGAGAAAATAAGCTTCGTGATGATGGTCCCCGGTACGGACTGGATGCTGGGCACTGGTGCTTACATTGACGATATTGAGGCTGTAGTGGAGGATTATCGTCAAACCGTGACTGAGCAAATGGCTGAGAAATCTCTCATGATCCTCTTAATTGCCTTGGTCTTAACCGGCGGCACGGCCTTTGTCATCATGGTTGCCGCCCATCGAATGGTCGTGCCTATCAAAAATATGGCTGATAATCTTAATGATATCGCTAAAGGTGAAGGGGATTTAACTAAACGCTTAAGTGTTAAAGGCGAAGATGAGATTGCGCAACTAGGTCGAGCCTTTAACTTATTTGTCGATAAGCTACAACACATTATCGGCGATGTGGCGAGTGCGACAGCCAAAGTGAAAACAGCCGCTAATGCAATCCACGATCAAACCAAGGTGATGTCAAGCCAACTGCTTAGTCATAACAATGAGACAGATCAAGTCGTTACCGCGATTACTGAGATGTCTTCAACCGCGAGTGAAGTGGCACAAAATACCACTCAAGTGGCTGAGGCGACTCAAGCGGCAACAGGTGATGTGGCTAATGCTCAGCGCTGCGTCGATGCTTCACTAGAAGAAATTGCCGCTTTGATGGAACAAATCAACCATGCGGCGGGCAGTATCAAGTCCTTAAGCGAGCAATCACAAAAGATTAATAGTGTACTTTCGGTGATAGGGGGGATTGCTGAACAGACAAACCTATTAGCCTTAAACGCGGCGATTGAAGCGGCCCGAGCGGGAGAGCAGGGGCGAGGTTTTGCAGTGGTTGCCGATGAGGTACGCAATTTAGCCAGCCGCACCCAAGCAAGTACTCTAGAGATCAACGAGATGTTATCGGCACTGCATAAATTGGTATCGCAGGCGGTGAAAACCATGGATGAGAGCCAACAAAGCTGTGTGCGTTCGGTTGAATCTTCCCGAGCGATTTCTGAAAGTCTAGGTTCTGTCACTTCGGCGGTAACGGCGATTAATGATATGAGTACCCAAATTGCTACCGCGGCGACTGAGCAAAGCTCTGTGACTGAAGAAATTAACCGCAACGTGTACGCCATACAAGAAATCGTCAATGAGCTGCTGCATTCCAGTGAAGATGCGGCCAGGGTGAGTCAGACTATGTCGCAGGAAGGCATTAACCTTGGCAAGTTGGTTGGGCAGTTTAAAGTTTAATACTGATTTATTATTGGGTTATAAAATAAAACGGGAGATAACATCTCCCGTTTTTTTATATCAGTCTATTGGGTGCTCACCCACAAGATGTCAGCTTAGGCGGGCTCACACAGTTGCTTTGTCACCTTTTCAACTCTTACCGCACACACTTTATACTCGGGGATATAAGCCACGGGATCTAAGGCATTGATGGTGAGTTTGTTCGCTGCGGCTTCGACAAAATGGAACGGCAAGAACAGTACACCGGCTTGCGCGCGTTTAGTCACAAAGGCATCTATCTCAATCTCGCCGCGGCGGGTGATAAGGCTAATTCTGTCGCCATTATTAATCCCGAGTTGTTCGGCATCGTAGACAGAAATCATCACTTTAGGTGCACCAAGTAAGTCCAGCCCGAGCGTTTTGCGCGTTAAGGTGCCCGTATGGAATTGCTCCAATAAACGCCCCGTCGAGAGCGTAAGTGGATACTCGCTACAGGGCATTTCAGCAGGCAGGCGATAACTGACGGGCGTAAATAAGCCTAAACCGCGGGTGAATTGGCTTTGGTGCATAATCGGCGTTCCGGGATGGGTTTCATCTGGACAGGGCCATTGAATACCTTGAGGGATTTGACCATCCGCACCAGCGGTTAATCTCTCCCAAAGAATGCCGCGATACTGTGGCGTTAATGCATTAATTTCAGCCCAAATTGCTGCTTCATCTTTGTAATCCCAGTTTGCGCCCATGGCATTAGCCAGCGCTTGTACGATTTGCCAATCGGGTAAGGCTTCCCCCGGTGAGGCAAGCGCTTGCTCGAGTCGCTGCACGCGACGTTCGGTGTTGGTAAAGTGGCCGCGTTTTTCCACAAATGCGGCGGCGGGTAAAACGACATGGGCAAGCTCGGCCGTCTCGGTTAAAAAGATATCCTGTACAACTAAAAACTCAATCTGGCTAAAGGCATTAAGCACATGGGCTTGGTCTGGGTCGCTCAGCACTGGGTTTTCACCCATCACATATAAGGCTTTGATTTTGCCCTTGGTAATGTCGTGCATCATATGGGTTGCTGTGACGCCAATTTCCCCCGATAACGGCGTTTGCCAGTGGTTTTCGAAGCGCATTCTGGCATGAATATCCGTGACCTTTTGATAGCCTGTGAAGTAGTTGGGTAATGCACCCATATCGCAGGCACCTTGCACATTACTCTGGCCGCGCAGCGGATTGATACCCGCCCCTGTTACTCCGATATTGCCGCAGAGTAGTTGCAGGTTAGAAATGGCGGTGACGTTATCGTGGCCTGTCGTATGCTGAGTAATACCCATGGCGTAGTACACCGCCGTTTTTTGCGCTGTGCCTATGGTACGCGCGATGCGGGCGATATCCTCAGCCTTAACACCTGTGATAAGTGCCGCGTTTTCAAGGGAGTAATCCTCCTTGGTAAGCTCGGCATACAGTGCCTCAATGCCTTCGGTACGCTCGGCGATATAGTCTTTATCCTGCCAATTATTGCGAATAATCTCCGCCATGATGGCGTTTAATAGCATCACATCCGTGCCCGGTCTGTGGGCAACATAGAGTTCGGCCTTTTCTGCTATGCCTACGCGTTTCGGGTCGGCCACGATTAATCGTGCGCCGTGCTGCATTACCGCCTGCTGGATTTTTGAGGCAATAATCGGGTGGGCGCAGGTGGTATCGGAACCCAGAATAAAAATGACGTCGGAGTCCTTAATACTAGGAATATCATTGGTCATCGCGCCACTACCAATACTCTGCTGTAAGCCCGTTACCGTCGAGGAGTGGCATAGGCGGGCGCAGTGATCGATATTATTGGTACCAAGAACGCTACGAACAAACTTTTGCAGTACAAAGTTATCTTCGTTGGTGGCTTTGGCCGAGGCGAGACTTGCTAAGGCATTGCTGCCATCTTTTTGTTTTATCTCACTTAAGCGTTTTGCTACATAGTCGATAGCATCAGACCAACTACAAGGTTGCAGCTTGCCGTTTTTACGAATTAGTGGGGTGGTGAGGCGTTTGTCGCTATGAATAAAATCGAAGCCAAAACGTCCTTTAACACATAACATGCCTTGGTTAACGACCGAGTCTTTGTTGCCTTCGATATGGCGAATGCGATTGGTGCTGGGGTCGATTTTAAGATCCAGACGACAGCCTACACCGCAGTAAGTACAAATCGTCGAGGCGGTTTTAAGCGCTGTTTTATCGCCTTGGCGTTTGTCCCGCGCATCGACCAGTGCGCCAGTGGGACACACTTGCACGCAGTTGCCACATTGTACACAGAGACTATCGGCCATACTTGCGCTAAAGCCAACTCTCGGCGCGCGGCGCACGTGGCTTTGACTGATGCCCTGTGGCAGCGCCTGATAGGAATCTTCGGTAAATTGGATGGCGCAGTGACCACTCTGCTGCTGGCACACATCAACGCATTTGCCGCAGCTAATACAACGGTTAGCATCGAATTGAATAAAGGGTGAACTCTTATCTACGCTGAAATGCCTTGCATTTTCAGTGGCTAAGCTTTTGCTCTCAACACCGTAATCCGTAGCGTAATCCCTGAGTTTACAGTCGGTATTGGCTTGGCAAGCGCACTCAAGGCAACGCGCAGCTTCTTGCATCGCCGCATCTGCGGGAAAGCCCAATTCCACTTCACTGTAATTGAGCAGCCGTTGCAGCGCCGTGAGTTCGGGCATTTTTAAGCGGGGCTGACGTTTTGTATGGGGATAGAGGGTTGAACTTGCTTCTGCTGATTTGACCTCAGCCTGTTTAAGGGGGCCCGGAATGGTTTTTACCGAGTTAAATTCATGGGCATGTAAATCGCAGCTAAGGCCAATTTGAAGCATTTTATCAATGGCTTT
This sequence comes from Shewanella cutis, assembly GCF_022410515.1. Lineage (GTDB taxonomy): Bacteria > Pseudomonadota > Gammaproteobacteria > Enterobacterales > Shewanellaceae > Shewanella > Shewanella cutis. Next base: position 30,293 of record NZ_JACSDI010000005.1, read on the forward strand.
TGCTGCTTTTCGGCCATCACCAATGGCGGCAACGGCAGTGGCTGGGCCGCGGCGGGCATCGCCCATCACAAACAGCTTTTCCACGCCCGATGACATGGTTTGCTCACAACCCATTAGCGTGTTCCAACGGCTCAGCGCCAGTTCGCCATGGCTGAGTTGCCCCATAGGATCCTGCATAAAGCTCAGGTCTGGCGCTTGAGATACGGCGGCAATGACAGTGTCAAAGGTTTCGGTAAAGGTTTCCCCTGTGTCTACTGGCGCGCGTCTGCCCGAGGCATCGGCTTCGCCGAGCGTCATTTTGCTAAAGGTGACCGACTGTACTCGTCCGTTTTCATCACTATGATTTTCAATGGGATTGGTTAAGAAGTGAAACTTCACTCCTTCAACTTCGGCCTCGTGCACTTCGTAGGCTTCAGCGGGCATTTCGGCGCGGGTACGGCGGTAGATTAAGGTGACATCGCAGCCTTCGCGCACCGCTGTGCGAGCACAATCTATGGCGGTGTTGCCGCCGCCAATTACTGCCACTTTTTTTCCAAGCTTCAATTGCTTATCGAGACAATGGTCCTTAAGAAAATCCACCCCAAGGTAACAGCCTGCTAGCTCGGAGCCTTTATAGTGCATCGGCACCGCTTTTTGGGCGCCGATGGCAAGGCACACGGCATCAAAATCAGTGACCAACTGGTTTAAATGGATCTCATGACCTAGGCGCATTTGGGTATGAATGGTTAACCCATTACGACACAGCAACTCAATTTCTTTATCGAGAATATCCTTGGGTAAACGGTATTCGGGAATACCATAGCGCAGCCAGCCGCCAGCCTTGGGCATGGCTTCAAAAATCTCAACATTATGCCCTTGGTTTGACAGGTAATAACCGGCGCTTAAGCCCGCAGGACCCGCGCCAATAATGGCAATCTTTTTACCGGTGTCTGCGAGGCGTGGTGGTTGATAACTGCCGCCTTGTTCATCGTCGGCCAAGTCTAAATCGGCGGCGTGGCGCTTAAGTTGGCGAATGGCAATCGGGTCGTCGACGAGACCGCGGCGGCATTCGGTTTCGCAAAACGCGGGGCAGACTCGGCCAATCGACAACGGTAGCGGAAGGGTGTCTTTTATGACTCTAATCGCTTGGGTATGGTCGCCCTGGGCAATGTGGTAGAGGTAACTTTGCACATCGACGCCCGCAGGGCAGGCCTGTTGGCAGGGCGCTTCACAATCGGCAAAGTGATCGCTCAAAATAGCGCTTAATGCTGCTTGGCGTTGTTTGGTTAAAAACGCCGATTGGGTGATGACTTTCATGCCGGTTTGGACTGGTGTTTCGCAGGCTTTTACGCAGCGCAGACTCGCATCGCTATTTTCAATTTGTACTACACATAAATCACAGGCCTGTTTATCAGGCTGGGGATTGGTGCCCAATTGAGAGGATGCGTCAGTGGGATCGCACAGGCTGGGAATAGCAATGCCAGCCTTACGAGCGGCGTGTAATAGGTTATCGCTCGGCTCGGCCGAGACTATCTTATTGTCGATTCGAAGTTCTATCATCCCAAGGCCTTTTATATTTGTAGGGTGCTTGCTGCATAGCGTAAAGCGGCAGGCTTAAGGTGGATTTGAGTATAACTAGAGCGCTTTAGAAGACGCTTATGGGCGAGGGAAGTTTGATGCTAATTTGCCGCGCTTATCACAAACTCATCGTAGATTGTGCGCTGTTAAAGCTTTGCGGGAGGAATATTGTGATTATCTTGGCATTTTAAGTGGGTTGTATTCGTATCTTGTTTAATCAATAAGTATTTTTAGTGGTTACTACTATTTTGACTTTACTATTCTCAGCGGAGCTGGGCATCAAGCTGGCAATTTTATGTAAGATCACAGTCTTAACTGGGCTTTGTCTGTTAATCTCACACCGCTAGCTGTGCTTTTTATGCTTAGAAAATCGCAGCGAAAGGCCAACACGCCCTAGGTTTACCAGCGTTGTTAGGTTAAAATGCGCGGTTGCAATTACCGTTAAGCGCCGCCTCCTTTGATGGAAACTCCATTGAAACGGCAAAAATAAAGCGAAGTTAAAAATCCATGTTTGAAGTTAATCCAGTAAAATTCAAAATTAAGGAGCTTGCCGAGCGTACGCAGCTTCTTAGGGGGTATCTTTGACTACGATGCTAAGCATGAGCGTCTAGAAGAAGTCAGCCGTGAACTTGAAAGTTCTGAGGTGTGGAACGAGCCTGAACGTGCTCAAGCCCTAGGTAAAGAGCGCGCTAGCCTCGAAGCCGTTGTCAAAACTATCGATGATATGGACTCAGGTCTTGAAGACGTTGAAGGTCTACTTGAGCTTGCCATCGAAGAAGAAGACGAAGACACCTTCAATGAAACCACCAAAGAGCTGGATTATTTAGAGAGCCGTTTGGCTGAACTCGAATTCCGCCGTATGTTCTCTGGTCCACAGGACGCCTCAAACTGTTACTTAGACATTCAGTCGGGCAGTGGTGGTACTGAGGCGCAAGATTGGGCCAACATGGTACTGCGTATGTATCTGCGTTGGGGCGAAGCCCACGGATTCAGCCCTGAGCTGATGGAAGTGACCGACGGTGACGTGGCCGGTATTAAGGGCGCGACCATTAAGTTTACCGGTGAGTATGCCTTTGGTTGGTTACGTACCGAAACTGGCGTGCACCGTTTAGTGCGTAAATCGCCATTTGACTCATCGGGTCGTCGCCACACGTCTTTCTGCTCGGTATTCGTTTACCCTGAGATTGATGACGATATCACCATCGATATCAACCCTGCTGACTTACGTATCGACGTATACCGCGCCTCGGGTGCGGGTGGTCAGCACGTTAACCGAACCGAATCTGCGGTACGTATTACCCACTTACCGACCAACACGGTAGTGCAGTGCCAGAACGACCGTTCACAGCACAAGAACAAAGATTCGGCGATGAAACAGTTAAAAGCCAAACTGTTCGAATTAGAAATGCATAAGCAAAATGCCGAAAAGCAAGCCGCTGAAGATGCCAAATCCGACATCGGTTGGGGCAGCCAAATTCGTTCTTATGTATTGGATGATTCCCGTATTAAAGACTTACGCACTAGCGTGGAGACGCGCAATACCCAAGCGGTACTCGATGGCGATCTGGACAAGTTTATCGAAGCCAGTTTGAAATCAGGGCTGTAATTAATTCAAAGGTATAGACGAGAAATAACATGACTGAACAAGTACAAGATGAAAACAAACTGATTGCCGAGCGTCGTGCCAAGCTAGACAGCATTCGCCCGAACTGCAGCGCTAATGCTCACCCTAATACCTTCCGTCGCACCCATAAAGCGGCTGAGTTGCAGGAAAAATACGGTCAAAACACGAAGGAAGAACTCGAAGCCTTAGGTTTTAGAACCAGCATCGCTGGCCGTATCATGGCAAAACGTGGCCCATTCCTGGTGATCCAAGACGTGTCTGGTCGTATCCAAGCTTACGCTGAAAAGGGCGTTCAAGCGGATCTAAAGGATCGTTACCAAGGTCTGGATATCGGTGACATCATCGGCGTAACTGGTCAGTTGCACTTGTCTGGTAAAGGCGATCTGTACGTCAACATGGAAGAGTATCAACTGCTGACTAAAGCACTGCGCCCTCTGCCAGAAAAATTCCACGGCTTAACTGACCAAGAAACCCGTTACCGCCAACGTTATGTTGACTTAATCGTTAACGAAGAATCTCGTCAAGCCTTCGTAATGCGTTCAAAAGTGGTTGCTGCTATCCGTAACTTTATGATCAAAAAAGAGTTCATGGAAGTTGAAACCCCAATGATGCACGTGATCCCAGGCGGCGCTTCAGCGCGTCCATTTATCACTCACCACAATGCGCTGGACATGCCAATGTACCTGCGTATCGCGCCAGAGTTATACCTCAAGCGTTTAGTGGTAGGTGGTTTTGAGCGTGTGTTCGAAATCAACCGTAACTTCCGTAACGAAGGTCTGTCGCCACGCCATAACCCAGAATTCACTATGATGGAATTCTATATGGCCTATGCTGACTACAAAGATCTGATGGACTTAACCGAAGAACTGTTAAGCTCTATCGCGATTGAACTGTTAGGCAGTGCGCAAATGCCATACGGCGAGCACACCGTTGATTTCGGTGGCCCATACGCTCGTTTAAGCATGTTAGAAGCGATTCAGAAGTACAATCCTGACAACGCGACTATCCAAGCCATGACTTACGAGCAAGTGAAAGATCTTGAATTCATGCGTGAACTGGCTATCAGCCTAGGCATCAAGATCGAGAAGTTCTGGACCTGTGGTCAACTATTAGAAGAAATCTTCGGTGAAACTGCTGAATGGCAGTTAATGCAACCGACCTTCATCACTGGCTACCCAGCGGACATTTCGCCACTGGCACGTCGTAACGATGACAATCACTTCATCACCGACCGCTTTGAATTCTTCATCGGTGGCCGTGAAGTGGCTAACGGCTTTAGCGAATTAAACGATGCGCAGGACCAAGACAGCCGCTTTAAAGCGCAGGTTGACGCCAAAGACGCAGGTGACGACGAAGCCATGTTCTACGATGCAGACTACATCACTGCACTGGAACACGGTTTACCACCAACAGCGGGTCAAGGTATCGGTATCGACCGTTTAGTGATGCTATTCACTAACACTCACACTATCCGTGACGTGATCCTGTTCCCAGCAATGCGCCCACAAGCTTAATTGCTTATTGGGTTGCAGATAAAACCTGCGACCCAATGCATTGGATGAATATAAAAAAACCAGCCTTTTGGCTGGTTTTTTTATGGGCTATTAAGAGTGAATGACTTATTGATAAGCACCACTGGCATAATGTAGCTCGTAACTATGGCTATAGATTTCGAGAATGTTGCCAAAGGGATCTTCCATATAGATCATGCGGTACGGCTTTTCGCCTGGATAGTAATATCTTGGTTCCTTCATGCGTTTTTTCCCTCCAGCGGCGACAATTTTTTCAGCCAACTCTTCTAGGTTTGGATCTTGAATACAAAAATGGAATACACCGGTTTTCCAATATTCAAAGTTGTTCTCTGGGTTTACTTGATTAGCAAATTGGAATAGTTCGACGCCAATTCTGTCGCCTGTTGATAAATGGGCAATTTTAAAAGATCCCCAATTCGGGCCAAATACATCGGTACACATTTCACCAATCGCCGAATTATCCTCGATGATTTCTGTGGGCTGCATAATCAAATACCAGCCGAGTACCTCAGTATAAAACTTCACTGCGGCATCGAGGTCGGGCACAGAAATACCAATATGCGAAAAAGTACGTGGATACGGTTTCATATTAACTCCTTACTGAGAATGGAATAAGCGCCAATGAAGCTGAACCATCACCGCCTCATTTTGTATAGGGTTAGTTTATGGTGTTGTATTGAATATTAAAAATTATCATTTATTCTTATTTTGATAATTTATAGTTATTATTTGATGAGTGCTTGATTCGGAAATGCTTATGCTTAATCAACAATGGTTAGCCACGTTCGTCAGCTTAGTTGAGGTTGGACACTTTACTCATACTGCCAATAAGCTGTTTATGACACAGCCGGGAGTTAGCCAACATATTAAAAAGCTTGAAGAACAAGTTGGTGTGCACCTATTGCTTAGAAAGGGTAAGCGGTTTGAATTAACGGAGGCGGGAGCCATTCTCTATCAACATGCTAGACAATATCAGCTAGCTGAAACAGAGCTGCTAGCGCGCTTGCAAACGGATAATGCCTATGTTGGCGAGTGTCGTTTTGGCTGTTCTGGGGCGATTGCGAGTTTGCTCTATCCCCATTTTCTTGAGCGTCAAATCCAGTACCCTGAGCTTTGCGTGAAGATAGAGGCGGCGCCCAATCAGCGAATCGTATCTGGCATTTTAACTAACCAGCTCGATATGGGCATAGTGACAAAACGAGGAGAGGAGGCCGATCTCACGTATCAAACCTTAGGTTACGCTGAGTTATCTTTGGTGCTCCCAAGCCAATATCTGGTTGATAAGATTGGCATTGAACTCCTTGAACAAATTGGCTTTATAGATCATCCAGATGGTGACTATTACCTCCAGCAAGTATTGCAGGCCAATTTTGGTGGGAGAGCGCCAATGGTGAATTCTCGCCCTGGATCGCCAAGCAAAGCGCATACCATGGCTTTTACCCATCATATCCGCCGCACGGGTTATGTTAACCAACTGAGTCAAATTCTGCTGCCCGTAGCTAAAGGGCTAGGTTTTACAGTACTTCCCTTAAGTACGGTCAACGCCTTTATTCCAAGGGAGAGTCTATGGGCCGTTGATCTTGAACAAAAAGTGCAGGAGTCGCTGTATTTAGTGCATAATAGCACTCGACCTTTGCCATCACGCTTTGATGCTTTTATCGAGATGGCGGCTCGCTTAATTGCTAATTAATAAGAAGGCAATAACCATTGATTAATGATGCTTTTTTAGTTTTTTACTCTATTTTTATCTTTATTAAAGGTTTGTTTGTTTGTTTATTTGATGTTTTTTGATTGTTGGTACTTTTTTTCTCAAGTGTTTTGGAACCAAAAACAAAGATGTTTTTATAATTTTTGCTTAAAAAGTGCTGATATTGCTGATAAAAGTGGCGTTCTGTTCTATTCCTTTCACCATATACCTCTTATACTTAGCCACAATCCTGTGCCGTAGCACATTCGACTTATTAACGACTCAGTGACATCTACATGAAGATCTCTTATCTGCTTGGTAGTTTTATTTTGGTATGCAGCAGTTTAACTGTTGCCGCGACAGCGCATTCAGCCGATTCGGCCTCTGTCACTACAAAAAGCACCACCACTAAAGCAACAACTCCTAAAAAAGCTAATACGAAGCAAGAAGTTGCGGCCAATAGTGCACTGGTGGTTGATCTTAAAACCAATGAAATTCTCTATTCCAGTAATCCTGATGCGGTGAGGCCAATTGCCTCAGTGACTAAGCTGATGACAGCCATGGTGACCTTAGACGCTAAGTTGCCGATGGATGAAAAGCTCACCATCAATATCAAGGATACTAAGGAAATGCGCGGTGTATATTCTCGGGTGCGCATAGGTAGTGAAATTAGCCGTAAAGAGATGTTATTGCTGACATTAATGTCATCTGAAAACCGTGCAGCCGCAAGTCTTGCCCACCATTATCCCGGTGGGCATAAAGCTTTTATCAAGGCGATGAATGCTAAAGCCAAAGCCTTAGGGATGAAAAATAGCCGCTTTGTTGAGCCTACAGGGCTATCGGCGAAAAACGTATCCAGTGCGCGCGATTTAGTGGTGTTACTCAAGGCCAGCCAAGGTTATCCCATGTTAGGCCAGTTAAGCTCAACCGAAAAGAAAACCGTTACCTTTGGTAAGCCAAAGTACAGTCTTGATTTTAGAAATACTAACAGATTGGTTTATAAAGATAATTGGGATATTCACCTCACCAAAACCGGCTTTACCAATGCAGCTGGCCATTGCCTTGTGATGCGTACTGAAATGGCCAAGCGTAAAGTGGCTTTTGTGGTGCTTGATGCCAAGGGTAAATATACCCACATGGCCGATGCCAACCGTTTACGCAACTGGCTAGAAACGGGTAAAGTCACGCCGATCCCAGCAGATGCTAAGCAATATAAAAAGCAGCGCAGTCAGCAGCAATTGGCTAAGGTCAGCGAGACCTAAGATTTCCCTTTAAAATCATTAAATAAATAGGCCAGAAGCGATTCTGGCTTTTTTATTGTCAATGCGGCATCCACTTAGTAAAGGACGATTAGCGACATCTAACACAACCATCAATTGACCCATATAAGGGTGCTTTGTGAGTTGATTGGCCGTATCATTGGATGGTTTTCTACCATGGATGATATGCGTGTGGCGTTAGTATTTAAAAAACTCCAACTGATTTATGTGCCTTTTCTATTACTTAGTCTGTTATTTGTCTCAGGTTACAGCTTGCTGCACTGGTTGTTGCTGATCAAGCTGCAACTGGTGAGTATTGATGAATCCCTTGTTAACTTTTGGCTGCCGATGCTATTGCCATGGCCCTTGTTGTTTTTCTATTTAAGACCAAGGCTTAAGTTATGCCACTTTACTAAAAGTAATAGCCGCTTTATTTATCTATTGATTGCTTCGCTGTTACTGGCGGTGCCAACTATAGTGGCGCAGGAGTACCTAAATAGCGCAACCGGTAAGTTGACACAGCTTGATTCTATTAACGAGTTATCGCTACAGCCGCAGACCAAGTATTACCAATTAAAACAGTTTTATATCGATAAAAAGCACATAGGCGTACAACGTAATATTGAGCCGGTGGGAAAGGGTAATAGTGAGCTACAAATGAGCCTGTATGTTGCCATGCCGATTTTTTCCCGTCGCAGTGAGAGTTGGCGGGAGGGGGCAAAGGCTATAGCTTGGTATGGTAAGCACTATCAGCAGACGATTAGCAATAGACTCGAAAAACATGAAAAAGAATCACTATATCAGGAGTTTATCTATCAAAGTCAGCAAGAGTTTAATGGGTTTAATCCCGATGATTTTGTCTATCTTGACCGTATAGGCCCTTCTAGTCGTTACACTCAACTATTAACGGCTGCTCAAAAAAGCACTGTGTACCATGACGCCTATCAAACGATCTTAATGCCAGTGAATCAGCCTTTTGAAGCACGTAATGGGCATAAACTGGCTTGGATGCTGGGATGGTTAAGCTTTGGCGCCATTCTGTGGTTGGTGATGAGTCTAATGTTAACATTGGATGGCACTCAACTAGCGCCAAAAGCCCTCGCTGCGAAGTTAACAACGGCCGAACCCAAGGCTGTGCTTTATGCTTTTTTAGCTGAATTTAAACCTAGATCAGGCTTTGTGATCACGCCCATTTTGCTCTTGAGCAACGTCCTGATATTTATGTTGATGGTGTTTGCGAGCCATCACTTTATTACCTTACCTAACAGCGTGTTACTCGACTGGGGAGCTAACCTGCGTCAACTGGTGCTTGACCAGCAAGTCTGGCGTTTAATCAGTAATGTGTTTTTACATGGCGGTTTAATGCATCTGATGTTTAACCTCTATGGGCTATTTTTTGCGGGCATATTTTTAGAACCGTTACTCGGCAAATGGCGCTTACTTGGGGTTTATCTGATGAGTGCTCTAGCGGCGAGTATTGCCAGTATTAGTTGGTACGAGGCGACCATCAGCATAGGTGCCTCCGGTGCCATTATGGGATTATTTGGCGTGTTGAGCATGTGGATTTGGATGGGGTTCCTGCCCTTAGCCAGCCATATGCTGCTGGCATTACATCTCACACTGTTTGTATCCGCAAGCTTAGTGATGGGGCTATTGGGCGGCGTGGATAATGCGGCACATCTAGGTGGTTTAGTGAGTGGTTTGTTATTGGGATGCGTTTTACGGCCAATAGCGCTGAATCAAATGCATAAAAAGCCGAGGTAAAACCTCGGCTCAGTTGTGTACTCATTGTGTTTATGCGTGCTCAAACATCAAAAATAGATACACGATAAACAGCACTAAATGGGTCGCACCATGTAATGCATTGGTGCGGCCGCTACTAAAGCTTACTTTGCAGACCATTAAAGTGGTGGCCAGCAGTACCATATCCGCCGCCGATAAGCCTAAATGCACCTCTTGATTTATGACACTACCCACAATCAACACGGCTGGTACTGTGAGCGCAATCGTTGCCAGCACTGAGCCAAAATACAGATTCATCGCCCGCTGAAGTTGATTGTTAAGTGCAGCCTTAAAACCACCGACAGCCTCGGGGGATAAGATCAAACAGGCGACAACAAAACCGCCAAGTGCTGGCGGCGCACCGAGGGACGCAACACTGTAATTAATGGGCATGGCTAAGGTTTTTGCCAGCAAAATGACCACCAATAAGTAACCAATCAACAGTAAGGTATGGTAGATATTGCTGCGCAATATGCCGTGGTGCTCTTCGTGATCTTCATTATCGGCATCAACAAAGAAGTGACTGTGGCTCTTGGTTTGGACCACTAAAAAGATGCCATAGAGCAAAATCGAAATAATGATCAGCATCCAAGACATTGGCTTTGACATACCACCGACAGTGCCACCCTCGGTAAAATTAGGTAGCACTAAACAGAGTAGGGCAAGGGGAATGATCGCCACTAAATAGGATTTAACCCCATCTAAGTTGAAGTGTTGGGTATGATAGCGCCAACCGCCCAGCAGTAGGGTAAATCCCACTAACCCGTTGGTAATAATCATGACTACGGCAAACATAGTATCCCGAGCCATGACGGGGTTGGGTTCGCCAGTTAACATTACCGAGGAAATCATCACCACTTCGAGTGAAATCACCGACAGGGTTAAAATTAAGGTGCCATAGGGGTCACCCAGTTTTATCGCAAGGGCGTCAGAGTGTCGCACCACGGAAAAAATAGCCCAAGTCACTACGCCTAAGAGGGCGAGAGAGACGGGAATGTAAGTTGATAGTGCGGTGTCATCGGCCAGTAAACTATCACCGCCCGTCTTAAAGAATACTAAGGTGAGTATTCCGAGTAATAGGGCAAATTCGTCTTTGATAAATGTCTTCATAGGCAGTTGATCCAAAGCGGAAAAAGGCCATTAGTATAGACATTGGTTATGACACACTTTGCATGAATTTTCCTTTAGATTTTGGGTTGAGAATAAATGTTTGAGCTTGATCACTTTTTATTCAAAACCCATTCCTCTGGCTAATCCATGGATTGAGCGGTCTTTACGAGCAATTTCAGCTTAACGCAATTGCTTTATCCATGGTGCTCGGTATTAATTAACTTGCCGAGTTGGTCAAAGTGGTTCCAATCTCCTGCTTGGCGGTCGGCAAGATAGCTGCCTTCACTGCGTTTTTCGCCATTTGGCCAAAATTGTTGCCATAAACCTTCCCTGCGATCCTTGAGATAAGTGCCTTGCTCGGCGAGTTTGCCATTGGCGTGATAATAGCTGGCATCGCCTTCCTTCTGGCCTTTTAACCAAGTTTCGCTCAGTTTGGGTTTACCATTTTGGTGGTATTCCTTGAGTTCGCCATCAAGTAGCCCTTTGCTGTATTGGGCTTCACGTTTTAGTTGGCTATTGCTGTAATACTCTTTGCTAGTGCCATGCTGTTGATTATCCAAAAACTCGCTACTGCTGGCTAAAATACCGTCCTCATACCAGCTTTCCCACAATCCGGTTTGTTGTCCCTTATCCAGAGTGCCGCTGAGTTTAAGCTGGCCATTATTGGGATAATATTCGGCATAGGTGCCAGTTTTTTCATTATTATCATAGGTTTCTAAGCGGTAAACCACTTGCTTAAAGCTGTAGTACTCGCTAGTGCCATGGCGTTTATTATCTTTCCAGTAGGTTTTTTGACTGACATTGCCTTCAGGGATTGCACCATAGGTTGGATCTTTGGCTTCATAGCGGTAATCAATCCAGAGACCCGTTTTTTGATTATCCTCGTATTGACCAGTGACGCGGCGGCGACCTTGGTAATATTCGACGTAATCGCCATTGAGTTTACCCTGTTCAAAGGTTTGCTCTTTTTGCTTAAGGCCTGAAGCATATTGGACCCAAATCCCTTGCTTTAAGCCTTCTTTGTAATCGCCTTCTTCATTAAGATCGCCATTGTAGTACCAGCGGCTAAAGTGGCCGTCGAGGGGATAACTATTGCTGTTATCCGCCTTGCTGCGGGCGTAGTGGGCAAGTTCTCTGGGTTTACCATTGTCATAAAAGGACTCATATTTACCGACCCAAGCTCCTTCGAGGCGCTCGCCGCGCTCATTAACTGAGCCATCTTCGTAAAAGGATTCTGAGCGGCCAGTCAGTTTGCCATTCACATAGACATCTAAACTGCGGAGCTGGCCATTGGCGTGGTAGCGACGAAATTCACCGTCACGTTGGCCTTGTTTCCACACTTCTGCGGTTTGCAATTTGCCGGCGTGATAGCGCTCAAACAATCCATCCTTTAACCCCATGTTATAGCTGCTTTTTTCGATGATGTTGCCATCAGCGTCATAACGCTCTGAGGGGCCATGTAGGGGATACTGGCCATTATCGGCCTGTTGGGAATCATGGTAGGTTCGCAGTTCTTTAAGTTGGCCATTAGGGTGAAAGTACTTTTGCACACCCGCGAGCATATCCTGCTTATAGTACAAATCGCTGGTCAAAACGCCCTCAAGGCTAAAGTATTGCTGACGTCCATCTAACATATCATCGAGGTAAAGCTCTTCGACTTGGAGTTTGCCGAGTTCATTAAATTGCTGGCACTTACCGTGGCGCAGCCCCGCTTGATAGTGGCACAGGCTCGCCAGTTCACCACTGGGGTAAAAGGTGCGTTCTTCACCCTCGAGTTTATCAAGATTAAATTGGCTGGCACTGGCTTTTTTGCCGTCGTCGAAAAAGGTTTCCCATACCCCTTGGCGGCGGCCGTCGGTATCAAAACGGCCACTTACGACCACTTGGCCTTCGGGATTTTGTTCAAGATAGGGGCCGGTGAGTTGGTTATTGGCGTAGGTTTGGCTCTGGGATAGGGTGCCGTTTTCATAAAAGCTTTCCCATTTGCCGTGGCGCAGGTTATCAAGATAACTTTCTTGCGCCTGCAATTTTCCGCTAGGGAAGAAACGTTTTACTTGGGATTTTTGACCATTTTGATAGACAGTGCTTTGGGTAACATGGCCTGTGGCGCTAAATTCTTTCCATTCGCCAATGGGGACGCCTTTGGCAAATTGCTGCTCTTCGGTTATCGAGCCATCTAAATCGAACAGTCGCCATGTGCCATCTTGGTAGCCCTGCAGGTAGTTACCTTCAACGATTCTGCTGTTATTAGTATGAAATACTTGCCATTTCCCATTAGGTATTCCCTGAGAAAATTGCCCTAAGGTATAGCCTTGGTTATCGCGGACGATGGCAATATCACCATTTAGCGGCATGCCAGTAGCGAGATTGTAATAGCTGGGGATGCCATCCTGCTGACGGATTTCGACCATCATAGAGGAGAGGTTTTGGGCCGCCTGTGCATAGGCGCAAACTAGGCTGGTTCCCGCAATCGCGAGGCTGATAAAGCGAAATGGCGTATTATTCATGCTGATCCTTTGCTCTGGGTCTTAAGGCCGCGCCGTTTGCGGCCTATATAAGAGTCCTAATTTTTTTGCTGTTGAGTTTATCTCTTTGGCGCAGGACATAATGCAGTGCCCGGCGCCAATGTTTACGTTAATTGATTAAGCTAAAACGCTGAGAAAACAGGGTCAGGAGTCACTACTGGCGGCGGTGTTTCCTGATTTAAAAACTGCCCATGATCATAGCGATTAATCACCTCTATCCAGCCATGCTCCTCAAACTCGTATTGCTTACCATCAAGCCTGCCCTGCTCATCATAATTGGCGATTTGGAGCACATAGTCCTCAGATGAGCGCAGTTCCCAATGGCCGACTTGTTTACCTTGGTCAAAGCGACCATACCAATAGCGTCTTTCAGGGTTGGGTATTGGGCGGAAACCGTACTCACCATCGGTAAAGATCCAATCGCCATCCTGTTGGCCATTGCGGTATACGCCTTTTTCATACAATTGACCATTGTTGGCGTAACGTTGCACTAAGCCGTCGGGGGTGCCATGGTTGAAATTTATTAATTCAAGCAGTTGCCCTGAACTTGTCTGATTACGAAACTCGCCATGGAGTTCACCATTGTCATCATAGCTAAAGGTGAGGCTGGTATCCTCTTGCAGCTTCTTCCATTTGCCCGAGGGCTTGTCATTGGTGTATTGACCCTGCTCAGCCACCCAACGCTTACCGGTTTCATGGTCGAATTTCACCATTTCATAGGCGCCTTCACGCTTGCCTGCGTTAAAATGCTCGCGGGTGATAACGTCGGTACCACTACGGCTCTTGACGGATTCCACATACAAGCCAGTTAATTTTTTATCGAGTTCCTCGCGACGATTGACTAACTCGCCTTGCTCGTAATCTTCGCTAAGTGACCAGTTTTTGAGTAGGTCGTTTTCTGTGCTCTCAATCAGTTGCCCCTTGCTAAAGCGCTGCTGCTTACGATAAACCCAGCGATTACCTTGGTATTTGCTGTTGGTGGTTTTTTTAATTTGCCCTTGCTCATCGTATTCGATGGCTTGGAGGGCATCACCTTTATCGTTAGTCACTTCCTTTAATTGGATTTGGCCATTTTCATAGTAAGTCAGTTGCTCACCGACCTTATAATCTGCTTGATATTGGAAGTGGTGTTTGACTTTGCCATTGTCAAAATATGCAAAATAGTCACCGTGCCTTTTGTCTTTAACATACTCTTGGGTCGAGATGACTTGCCCATTCAGGCCCCAAGTGGTCTCAGTGCCTTGCAGTAGGCCATCAACACGATGTTCTTCACGGTTAAGTTTGCCAAGATTAAAATATTGGCTCACACAGGTCGGCTCATTGCAGATTTTGGCGGTGACTTCGCCTTCTGGGCCAAAATGTTCGCTGATGCCGACTTCTTTGCCTTTTTGAAAGTTCACTTTGTAGCGGATATTGCCGCCATTCCAATAACCCGTTTCGAGGCCTTGTTTCACACCATTTTCATAGTGCGATTCACTATATAATTGGCCGGTGGCAATGTATTTTTTAAGCAAGCCATGAAGTTGGCCTTGTTCGTTACGAAAGCCTTGTTCGTACGGCTTGCCATCCTCAAAATAACATTGATAAGCACCGCGGAATTGTTCGCTGGTGAGTGTTTTACCTATGTTGTTATCGGCGAGGGCACTGGCGCAAAAAAGTATATCTTTGTTTTTGTAATAAACCTCAGCCTTATAATGGCCATCGATCACTTCGGTCGATTGTTTTAGATAGTACTGAGCCTGTTTTTCATCTTTGACAACCTTCCAATGGGCATCGAGTAACACCTTTTGCGCATTGGCATGGGTGCTGGTAAGTACGAGTGCTCCTAGGAGCAGTTTTAAGGTAAATGGACGCATAACCGCTCCTCAAGGCAAAGGTTTAAAGGTGAATTCATAGGGGATATCGACGCTTTCTTTGGCTATCGTCATATAACTCACCTTGGCGGCGGGGCCAGCAACACTTAAATAGCGGCCATCAATTAGCACCTCGTTAATCCGCTGCTGAGTATTTTCGGGGAGTCGAATAGTTAACTGATTGCCTTGGGCATCTTCGACCTTAAAATAATTGTTAAGATTGCTACTCGGCTCATTACCATATCCGGTTTGCGTCAGCCAAGACTGTAAATCGATTAGCCAAGGGCGGTGAGTGGCGGGCAGCACCAGTGGTTGCCAATTGATATCACCTTGGCAACGGATCTTACCCTTTATCTGTTTATCGTAGAAAAACTGCCGCACATGATCCGGAGTCATCAAAATATAAGCACTGCCGTTTAGGCCATTGGGATCAAACTGCCAAGTGACTGGGTTTTTACCCTCATTAAAACCTTGTTCTATTTCAGGTTTACAGGAAGTCGCCAAAGCCGCTGACATGGGAATATACAGATTATGGCCATTGTCAGACACAGGTTTTATTCCTTGGATCGTATTGATCTCATTTTTAGCGGTATCTAGCGTCGGATTGGTGAAGCTACCTAGGCTAGTGCTGCCAAACTCGCTAGGAGGGTTTGCCAGATTTTTGTTGTACTCGGTAAATTGTACAAAGCGGATCGTCTTGGTTTGGCTTAACTCTGGCTGGGGTTGCTGCTCTATCAACATCACCGTTTTGGGGATTTCATCCAGCTTGAGTAGCAGGGCGTTAGTGGTCAGATGATGGCTCTCATCGGCACCTATTAATTGCTCTAGCAGTTCCTTTTCCGTCGCCGCAAGCCATGTAGGATAATTACCCTCGCGACGAGCTTCCGCCATCATGCCTTTAAACTGTTGGAAAGGAAGATTAATACTCTGATTGTCACTCTGCTTTGATATGACTTTAAACAGTTTTGCCTCGGCATCGAGCACTTGGATTGTTAGGCTGGCATCACCAAAGGTGTAGGGTTTTGCGACCAGTTCATCCCAGGACTTTTCGACGATCTTATTCGCCTGAGGGATAAGCGTTAGCTTGGCATTAATATGGTCTATCTGCTTGAGTTTATTCGCGGTGTTATCCCAACCTGTGGCAATAATATCGGTTGAAGACTCAATCGTGCGATTGTAATTCCTCGCCCAACCTTTGCCATGTTGCCAGAAGTGAATGTCAATCGGTTTACCGCTTGCATCATAGGCGCTTAAGTCTTCATAGCGCACATCGGCCTCTACATATTGCGGACTCATATTGTGGACAAAGCGCAATTGCAGATCTTCGGGGGTATCTGTACCCCAAGGGCCAACATTATCTAAAATACCTTGCTGCTCAGGTAATAAGGATTTAATAAATTCCTCGTCATTAGGGCGATATTGCTGCGGTACATCGCTAATGCGGTACAACTCTTTTTGCCGATCATCCCTATCGCGCTCAGCATCAAAGGTATCATCGGCATGCCAAAGCATGCTCATGATATAAGGTCGATCCTTAGGCGTCATCACGGTACGGTGGGTGAAGGTGCTGCCTTGGCGTTCTTCCCGTTGAAAAAACACCATGCTCTCTAACCAACCGGTTTTGCGGTTAACTTCGAACTTGCCATAGGCCTTATACTTGCCTTTTTCACCTTGTAAAACGGCGAGCAACTTATCTTCGCTGACCTGCTCAACCGTCCAAGTTAAGCGCGCATCCATTGGGGCGCTAGTGCTATAACCGACGCGAGGCTCAAGCATCACTGGCAAGGTTGGGGCTTGTTTAAACAAGTTATTAAGATTCACCCAGTGGTCAAATAATTCCTTGATATCTTTTTGATCCATCTTGGCAATGGGGGTTAATTGGCGAACTTCGCCATTACTAAACTCCACCTTAAAACCATCTTTAACCAACTGAGCGATTTCATTGGACTTGGCTTTTGGGTCGATATTACTCACTGGGATCGGTATGCCGAAATCGTTAATTTGCAGCAGGTTAGGTTGGATAAAAAAGCGGGCGTTATGGGTTAATGGCGTGGTTAAGCTGGCCGCCTTACCTTCTGCATCCGGTAATTGGTAATCCAGCAGCAATCTTGCCTGCAACACTTTGCGGGTTTCGAAACCATCATTGAGGTGCGAGGTGGAAATAATCTGATACTCGCGCTCAGTGGGTATGCCAGCCGACGTGGCAGAAACGCTATTATCGCAAGCGGTTAACAGCGTGAGCGTGGCAGTGATGCAAATTATCCTACATATCCCTATAGCCATCTGAACTCCATTGGCAATTTATGTTATTGAAATGTAAACTTATTCATTTGTAAATTGGCGACATTATACACAAAAAAGCCCCTAGGAAATAAAAAGCACACGCCAATATGGGAGCAAGATCAGTCATAAGTTTGGCTGATGAACTTCAGCCTAAGGTGAGAAAGCCGGTTGCTCAAATCAGGCTTCATCCTTTACTCTTGTGAGCACAGCTAGATAACTCACAAGCTAGGGAAGATAAACCTGTGGTAGCTTGTTCAATGGAGAAAGAACGATGAGCCCACAACCTAAGTCCGACAATAACGCCCATACTTCTCAGCCTATCCCGCAGGAAGCCTTTGATTGGTATGATGAGTATGCCCATGGCATTATCGATCGCCGTGAGTTTATGGCGCGCCTTGCAGGTCTAGTGGCTCTGGGTTTTACCCTCAGCACACTCACAGGCGCACTGATGCCTAATTACGCCTTAGCCGAACAAGTGTCCTTTAACGATCCCACAATCCAAGCCAGTTATGTGAAGTTTCCGTCCCCCGAAGGCTATGGCGAAGGGCGGGGTTATTTAGTCTTGCCAAGCGCGTTGCTGATCCCAGGCCAAAAGGCGGGCGATCCTAAGACCTTAGATCCCACTAAAAAAGCGCCCGTGGTGTTAGTGGTACACGAAAACCGTGGCCTTAATCCCTATATCGAAGATGTGGCCCGCCGCTTAGCGGCCAAGGGCTATATTGCTTTTGCCCCCGATGCGCTTTATAGCCTTGGTGGATATCCTGGTAATGATGATGCGGGCCGCGCCATGCAAGCGAGCCTCGATAGGGCCAAAATCGAGCAGGATTTTATCGCCGCCGCGCGCTTTTTAAGGGCGCACCCGCAGAGTAGTGGCAAACTCGGCGCCGTCGGATTTTGCTTTGGTGGCTATATCGTCAATATGCTTGCCGCTACCATTCCGGACGAGCTTGCCGCAGGCGTGCCTTTTTATGGCACACCCGCAGCAACTGAGCTGCGTAGCCGAGTTAAAGGCCCGCTAATGTTACAATTTGCCGCTTTAGATCAACGAATTAACGATACATGGGCCGAGTATGAAGCCCAATTAAAGGCCAATAAAGCCGATTACGTCGTGTATCTTTACCCGAATGTGAATCATGGTTTCCACAATGATTCCACCGCCCGTTATGATGAGCCAACGGCTGAGCTTGCATGGGCAAGAACCTTGGATTTCTTTGGTAAACATTTACTCGTATAAGGCCATTTTGCGCCATTGCGACGGTTGAAAAGCAGATGTTTCTTCCGTTGCCAACTTGTAGGTGATTCGTTGTTTTATGCGCGAATGGGATCAAAATACTTGCTATCAGTTCCCATCTCGCTAGAATGCCCGCTCGAATACCTTTAAGTAGAGGCGCGCTGCCTATGACTACTTGTGCGGAGGGTGATGCCGCAGATGTACAAGGAAAGGAGTCAGCGCCGAAGTAGCCAGGTCATCAAACCGAGCTGCTGGTTTTGCATCAAATAGGTGCAAGACTGCCATAGTCATCCACTATGGAGCGCTACCTGAAGGGGCTGAGGAGTATTACCTCCCTATAGGTTTTGTTTCTTTATCCTCTCGGTAGATCTCCACCCGTTTTCTTTAGGTGAAAAGAGATCATGGACATTAGTCATTTTGCCGACTCCGGTTGGTCAGTACTTCCCCCTTTGTTAGCCGTCGCCTTGGCGATCATCACTCGCCGCGTACTGTTATCCCTTGGCGTAGGGATTGTGGCCGGCAGTTTGTTACTCAATCAGTTTTCTCCCCTTGATTCATTGCACTATATGTTTAATACCGTGCTGAAGATTTTTTGGGTCGATGGCGCACTTAATCGCGACAATATCAATATGTTGCTATTTATGTTGCTGCTTGGCGGACTCATTAGTCTGATGACGGTTTCAGGCGCCACCCGCGCCTTTGCCGAGTGGGCGGCTAAGCGCGCTAAGACCCGTCGCGGCGCAAAAGGCTTAACTGGCGTGATGGTGTTTGCGTTTTTTATTGACGACTTTTTCCATAGTTTATCGGTTGGCGCCATTTGCCGTCCGGTGACCGATCGCTTTCAAATCTCCCGCGCCAAACTGGCTTATCTGTTAGATTCTACCGCTGCGCCCGTGTGCGTGCTGATGCCAATCTCTTCTTGGGGCGCTTATATTATCGCGCTTATCGGTGGCATTATGGCCGCCCACGGCATTACCGAGCAAAGCCCAATCTCAGCCTTTGTTGAGATGATCCCGATGAATCTGTATGCCGTGTTTACCCTGTTAATGGTGCTGGTGGTGATTGCGTTTCAAATGGATATCGGCCCGATGCGTAAACATGAAGCATGGGCGCTGGAGGGGAAGCTTTGGGATCCGTCTAAGCCTCGTCCAATCGGCTTAGATATGGAAAGCCCTGAAGAAAGTAACGGTGGCATGATCGATATGGTATTGCCGATCCTAACCCTCACAGGCGCGACCGTGTATTTTATGATTTCCTCTGGTGCGGCAGTATTGGATGAAAAAGGGCTGCCATTTAGCGTACTTGGCTCCTTTGAAAACACCAATGTGGGCTCCTCGCTCGTGTATGGCGCGCTGTGCAGCTTGGCGGTGTCAATTCTGCTTGCACTGCGGTTAAAATTGGGCGCTAAAAACTGGCTTAAAGCCGCCCCGCAAGGGGTGATGGCCATGCTACCTGCGATCAATATCTTGCTATTTGCATGGGCGATTGGTGCGGTTGTTCGCGATGTTGAGACCGGCAAATATCTGGCCTCCCTTGCCAATGGTAACTTGCCAATTGAAGTGTTGCCCGCGGTGGTGTTTGTGTTGTCCTGCGCCATGGCATTTGCCACCGGAACCAGTTGGGGCACCTTTGGTATTATGTTGCCACTGGCTGGCGATATAGCCGCAGCCAGCGATATCGCGTTAATGCTGCCAATGCTGGCCGCAGTGCTCGCAGGTTCAGTGTTTGGCGATCATAGCTCGCCGATTTCGAGCACCAGTATTTTGTCGGCCACAGGTGCAGGTTGCCACCATATTGACCATGTGATGACCCAGCTACCCTATGCCTTAGCCATCGCCTTTGGTGCCACCTTAGGCTATTTAGCCATGGGGATTATGCATTCAACCTTAGCTGGATTTGCCGTAAGCGCCCTGTGGTTTGTGCTCTTCACTGCCTATCATCTGCGTAAAACGAAAAATCAGCCTTTGTTAGCCACGGCATAAGGCTCTTTTACACGCGATCAACCAGGGGCCCACGGGCCCCTTGCTTTTTGTGGGCTTACTCAAGCCCATAGCCATCTAAGTTAATTTATGTTAGTCATCACTTAACTATCTAATTTGTAATGTGAAAGTGGTAGACAGATGTTAAACAGAACGTTATCTTACGTTTTTAACAAGGATGAGACTTGTCCGTGACCACGGCTAAGTTCACTTGCATCAGGAAGATGTGTCTTTATTTCGCAAGAACACCTCCTGAACAATATGCGATAAGACTCTAGGTGCTAGGTGCTAGGTGCTAGGTGCTAGGTGCTAGGTGCTAGATTCTAGATTCTAGATTCTAGATTCTAGATTCTAGATTCTAGATTCTAGATTCTAGATTCTAGATTCTATAAAAGCATTACAGCAGTGCAATCCCTTGGCTAATGGGTGTTGGCCAAGTGCGGTAGCCATGGCAGAGCTTTTTTGTCGAACGACAAAGTTGAAACGTTTTGATGGTGCTGATTTGCTTGGCGCTGCGAATTGGCAATGTTATCTCGGTTATCTGTTTATGGCGGCCTGTCGGCCGAGGTGGATCAAGGTCGTGGGGCTTCACCCCACACCCGACCAAGGAGGACTGCTCGTCCTATCCTCCTTGGATGCTCCAAGACGCCCCTAACGGAGTTGAAAGCCCCTTGGGCATTAAGCGTTCTTATGCTATCGCGTCAGACGCTCGTCCCTGATTCGACTGACGCTATCTCGGCCTCCATGCCTCGCTCACGCAACGAACGCAAATGCCCTGCGGCAACTCCGAGGGGATGGTGTATTCCTTCGGCTCAGGTGTTATTGGACGATTGTTAAGGCATAATAATGCGCCTGTCCGATCTTTTCTAAAACGCTTCTCGGTATGTAAGGTCTCGATTTTTCTGTATGAAAAATGTTGAAAACTCATCATAAGCGAAACTAAGTTGCTGCAATATTTAAATTATTTATTCGGATTGTTCGAAGGTTAAGCCATTTACCGCTTAGGTTTTGTTAGAAGTCCGAGTTATGCACTGTTAGGGTTCAACTTTCACCTCATTTTTTAAACAAGGAAATTATAAAAATATGCAAGAAGCAAATAAATTAGAGCTGCATTATTTTTTTAATGACAATTCTCATCAAATAGACGCTTTGGTTAGAAATAAGTGTGAAGCAGAGCTTCTCGCTATAGCATATGAAGCTGCTGTGGCTTTAGAAATAAGCTTAAATATAAATTCAGACATAGTAGCTGAAGGCGGATTTAGAGACTTTTGGAATTTTCTAGGAAATAATAATAACCAAATTTCGTTAATTTTAGTTGTGATAACCATTATTTTTCAAGAGTACCAATGTCCGATCCTGAAGCCGAAACATTGGAGAATGAGCTAAAAAAGTTATCTATCGAAGAGAAAAAATTAAACATCCAAAAACTAAAGCAGGAGTTAGAACAAAATGAGTTTAACCCTGAAACGATAGGTAAAGTAACAAAGGTAGTCGATTCAAATTTAAAAATACTAAAAAGAAAATCAAATTTTTATACTCACTTGAGTAAGTATAACAAAGTCACTGAAGTTTCATTTGCAGCAGTTAATGATAAATATGAAGCAGTTTTTGATGAACGCCATGTCAAATCAAGTGAATTTCGGAAGTTCATACTTTCAACTAACAAACTTCGTTCGGAAGTTGATTCTGAAGCAATCATACAAATTGTGTCACCAGTCTTACGAGAGACTAAGCACAAATGGAAAGGCATATATAATGAAGAAACAATTAGTTTTGATATGCTAGACGTCCAGTTCAGGGACGAGGTTTTGTTGGAAAAGCATAGTTTTAAGCATGGTTCGACAATAAGGTGTGTATTAAATGTACACCGCGAGTTAGATGAAGTTGGTGATATAAAAATTAAAGGCTATAGTGTTTCAACGGTGCTTGAAAAAATAGAAGGTGGTGTTGTCTATGAGACAATGCAAGGTAAGTCATACCGACAAGCTTCTAAGTTTTCAAAATCTCAAACAGATCTCTTTGATTGACCCTGAACAAATCCGTCAAGGAAAAGGATTTAATGGGTCTTCCATTGTTAAATCCGTAGAATAAAATGGATATCCATCGTTAATAAAAATGTGCCTGTCCGATCTTTTTTGCAAAGCGGCTTCGTTCAACAATGAGCTTAACTGTCGCTCACTTTGTTCGCTGGACTCACAAAAGCTACGCTTTTGCTCGCCAGTTAGTTTAATTGTTAGGTGTTTGAGCACTAATCCAGATTGAGAGTATTATGGAAGAAAAGAAAATTAGTGATGTCGTTTTTGATTTTATTGAAAACATGGATGCTTTAAACGAAAGTGCGCCACTAGTCTTATCAACAGAAGTAAAATCTAGCGAAGTAAAATCTAGCCACCCATTACAAATCGCGTTATTTAGGCTCCTCTACTAGACTCAGTAAAAGTGTTTATGTGGAGGAGTTGCTATGCCGAGGCCTAGAAGAACTCAGATTAGTGTTGAAGACACGCCCTTCTATCACTGTTGTAGTCGCGTTGTTCGGCGTGCATTTTTATGCGGCGATGATACTTATTCAGGTAAAAACTATGACCATCGCCGCGCTTGGGTAGAATCGCTACTGTTTGAACTTGAAGCAGTTTTTTCTATTGATATAGCGGCCTTTGCGATAATGTCGAATCATTTGCATGTGGTGTTACGGGTGGATATCGACCGTGCTAATCGTTGGACTGATCGCGAAGTGCTTGAGCAGTGGCATAAGCTATTTAAAGGTGATGAATTAACGCAAAAATTCGCTAAAGGTGAGTTGGTTGAACCTCACCAAGTCCTCAGGCTAAAACATGCAATAGCAATTTACCGTAGCCGTTTATGTGATATCAGTTGGTTCATGCGTTGCTTAAACGAACCAATAGCAAGACAAGCAAATCAAGAAGATAACTGTAGTGGTCGTTTCTGGGAAGGTCGCTTTAAGTCACAGGCTCTACTTGATGAAGCTGCGGTTTTAGCCTGTATGACCTATGTTGATTTGAATCCCATCAGAGCCAAAATGGCTAACACGCCAGAACAATCAGACCATACCAGCATTCAGCTACGCATTAGGGCTGCATTGAAAGGTGAACAGCCTAACAATTTACTGCCTTTCATTGGTAATGAACGCGATAACCAACCTAATGGAATCGCGTTTACGCTCAAGGATTATCTTGAGTTAGTTGAGGATACAGGGCGGATCATCCGCAACGATAAGCGTGGTGCAATAAGTGGAAATAGCAACAAGTTACTGACCAGATTAAATATATCCCAAGACAATTGGCTTAAACTGACCACCGAGTTTGGCAAGCTATTTCATGGCCCAGTCGGTACGTTGCAAGAACTGACCGATTACTGCGAGCATTTAGAGAAGCGACGACGGCACTTTGCTAAATGCTGTCGTTACCTTAACACAGGCTGATTTCAAGCCTGTTTCATTGCTCGTTCCTTCAAAAGCTCCAACACCTCCAACGAGGCAATGGGTTGGGCTTGTTTTACTAAAAATATCGTTTTTTCAGCCAAATAGGTCAATTTAGTCAGTCATCATCCTTTGTAACCCTACTTCGCTACCCTTTTAACGGCTAAGTGACTTTTCGTCACTTGAATGCCCTCATAAAGTACATTATGTTCTTGTTTTATTTTGGGTGGCCTGATGTATCGATAGCCTGATGTATCGGCCTGATGTATCGCTGCCTGATTTATTTGTAGTGGAAGAGGACTAAAAAAGTAAATTTAGAATCAGCAAATTGGCATGAAAATTTAGCTATATGGTCATTTTTACCTAATTAACTGCCGATAGACTAATAATATAAAAATCTAACAATAATTTGCATGGAGTATGGCGATAAATGAAATTGAAACAGGCTTTGCTAATTGGTTTAGCACTTTTTATATCAAAATCTGCTTATTCAAACCCTTCAGAATGTTGGGTTGAAGATCCTGATGTTCAAGGAACTTATGAGGGAGATTGTGTAGCTGGTAAAGCTAATGGTTTTGGAGTTTCAACAGGAAAGGATACCTATAAAGGTGAATTTAAAGATGGGTATTTACATGGAAAAGGTACCTATACATGGCAAAGTGGTAGGGTATATGAAGGGGATTGGGTCGATGGGAAGCGGACAGGGAAAGGCAAATGGCAAGAATGTGGTCCAGCCTCTGGTTGTGACTACTATGAGGGAGAATGGCTGAATAGTAAGTTTAATGGATTTGGTACGTTTTCTTACCGTTGTAACTGTAAGTTTATTGGTTGCCAACGTTGTACAGATCACGGATTGTTTGAAGATGGAAAATTAATTGAATCAGCACCATCAGATGTGACGTCTATAAAAGAGTTCAAAGCTTGGAAAATGAAAGAGAGTAAAAAAATTAATGCTTATGAAGATAAGGTTCGCTCTTTTAGATCTAACTTATCTGTAGGTGATGATTCTTCAGTTGGTATTATTATAGAAGTAAAAGAAAATATAGTAAAAGTACAGACAAATGATAGCCAATGCACACAGCGAAATAATGATGGAGATTGCTTAAATTGGATTACTACACCTGTAGAAAAATGGTTTAAGAAAAATGATATTTATCCTAGAGATTAAATCCTCATCGCTTTAATGTTTAATTGGAAATCCATTGCT
The DNA here is from genome assembly GCF_022410515.1 of Shewanella cutis. Taxonomy (GTDB): domain Bacteria; phylum Pseudomonadota; class Gammaproteobacteria; order Enterobacterales; family Shewanellaceae; genus Shewanella; species Shewanella cutis. Next base: position 55,358 of record NZ_JACSDI010000005.1, read on the forward strand.
AAATCTCTAAAATTGGTAGTAAACATTACTCGGCATACTTTGCATGGCTAGCGAGCAACACAAAAGCAGCAGAAGTTCACCTATCCCCTGCGAAGTTGCTGAAGGGCGTTGAAGAAAATCGCGTGACGCAGACAGGACGTCTGCGTAGCTTTCGGGGGGAAGGGACGCCCCATCGGAAGCGTTAGCGATTTTCGAATAAGCACGAAGCCAGTATTCAATGCATGTAACTTCGCTAGGGGCGGCAAGGGGAGATGCAAGAGGGGGATTGCTGTTGATCCCCTTCTTGCCCTGGTGTGGAATGGAATTCCACGACTTTGATTTAAAATTTCAAACGAAGTTTGAATCAGCTTTTCAAACCGCGTTAGCGTAAGTCCGATCCAGCTTACTCTGGATCACTCTCTATTCAGGATCATAATCCAACACTGGCGCTAGCCACTTCTCCGTCTCTGCAACTGTCATCCCCTTACGCTTCGCGTAATCTTCCACCTGATCGCGACCAATATTACTCACGCCAAAGTAGCGGGATTTCGGGTGGGCAAAGTACCAGCCGGATACTGCGGCGGTGGGGAACATGGCGTAGCTTTCGGTAATGTTTAAGTCGATGGTTTCATTCGGCTTTAACAGTTCCCACAGCAGGCCTTTTTCGGTGTGATCCGGGCAAGCGGGGTAACCCGGTGCGGGGCGAATGCCTTTGTATTTCTCGCGAATTAACGCTTCGTTATCCAGCTGCTCATCGGCGGCATAACCCCAAAACTCCTTACGCACCCGCTCGTGCATCCGCTCGGCAAAGGCTTCGGCTAAACGGTCGGCTAAGCATTTGAGCATAATGGCGTTGTAGTCATCGTGATTGGCCTCAAAGCGCGCGACATGCTCATCAATCCCATGGCCTGCGGTGACCGCAAAGCCGCCCATATAGTCGGCAACGCCGCTGTCTTTGGGCGCCACAAAGTCGGCGAGACAGAAGTTATCGTTACCCACCCGCTCAAGCTGCATCCGCAGGTGATGGGTGGTCATTTCGACCTCTGTGCGAGTCTCATCTGTGTACAGTTCAATATCATCGAAGTTGACGGTATTGGCGGGGAATAACCCAATCACGCCCTTGGCGGTGAGCCATTTTTCTTCGATGATTTTTTTAAGCATCGCCTGACCATCGGCGAACAGCTTTTGCGCCTCAACGCCGACTACTTTGTCGGTTAAGATCTCGGGGTAATGGCCATGCAACTCCCACGCGCGGAAAAACGGCGTCCAGTCGATACGGTCAACTAAGTCGGTTAATGGATAATCATCAAATACTTGGCGACCCAGCACATTGGGCTTGAACGGGGTGTAATTGGCCCAATCGTGCTGGCAGCGGTTTTCGCGGGCGGCCTCTAGCGAGACGATTTCCTTACGCTTGGTTTGGGATAAACGCTTGGTGCGCATATCGTCGTACTCGGCATAGGTTTCATCAATGGTTGCTTGGCGGGTTTCGTTATTGACCAGTTTGCTGACCATAGGCACGGCGCGCGAGGCGTCGGCAATGTAGATGGCGCCATGGGGATAATGGGGCGCAATCTTCACCGCGGTATGGATTTTCGAGCAGGTTGCGCCGCCGATAATCGCCGGAATGGTGAGGCCTTCACGGTGGAAGGTTTTGACGTTATGCACCATCTCATCAAGGCTTGGGGTAATCAGCCCCGACATGCCGATAATGTCGATATTGTGTTCTTTCACCGCCTCGAGAATGCGCTCTACCGACACCATCACGCCCAAATCGAACACTTCAAAGCCATTACAGGCGAGCACCACGCCGACAATATTCTTGCCGATATCGTGCACATCGCCTTTTACGGTCACCATCAAAATCTTACCGTTCGACTGGCCTGCAACCTTTTCCTTTTCAATAAACGGATTGAGGTAGGCCACGGCCTTTTTCATCACCCGCGCGGATTTGACCACCTGTGGCAGGAACATTTTACCCGAGCCAAACAGGTCGCCGACGATATTCATACCGTCCATCAGCGGGCCTTCAATCACATCCAGCGGACGGGAGGCGAGTTGGCGAGCGGCCTCGGTATCTTCGTCGATAAATTCGGTGATGCCTTTGACCAGCGCATGGGCGAGACGTTGATTAACTGGCCATGAGCGCCATTCTAAATCTTCTTTTTTGGCGCTACTTGAGCCATCGCCACGGAATTTTTCAGCAATCTCAAGCAATTGCTCGGTATTGCTCGAGCCTTCAACTGGGCAAGGTAGGTTGAGCACCACGTTCTCGACCTTATCCTTAAGCTCAGGGTCGATATCGTCAAAAATCGCTAACTGGCCCGCGTTGACAATCCCCATATCCATGCCGACTTTAATCGCGTGGTACAGGAATACCGCGTGGATCGCCTCACGCACTGGGTTGTTACCGCGGAACGAGAACGACACGTTCGACACCCCGCCCGAAATCATGGCATGGGGCAGGGTGGCCTTAATCTCTTTAATGGCATCAATAAAATCGACAGCATAGTTATCGTGCTCATCGATACCTGTGGCAATGGCGAAGATATTCGGGTCGAAGATAATATCTTCGGGCGGAAAGCCGACCTTATCGACCAGCACGCGGTAGGCGCGGGTACAGATCTCGACTTTGCGTGCCTTCGTATCGGCTTGGCCTTGCTCGTCGAATGCCATAATAATGGCCGCGGCGCCATAGCGTTTAACGAGGGTCGCCTGCTCGATAAACTTCTCTTCGCCTTCCTTCAAGGAGATTGAGTTAACAATGCCCTTGCCTTGAATACATTTGAGGCCCGCTTCAATCACCTCCCACTTCGAGGAGTCGATCATAATCGGCACCCGGCTGATATCCGGCTCAGAGGCGATAAGATTTAAAAACTTATGCATCACCTCCACGCCATCGAGCATGCCTTCGTCCATGTTGATGTCGATGATCTGCGCGCCGCTTTCTACCTGTTCACGGGCGACATCGAGCGCCTGCTCGAACTTGCCTTCTTTGATCAGTTTTAAAAACTTGGCCGAGCCGGTGACGTTGGTACGTTCACCCACGTTCACAAACAGGGTTTGGGCGTCGATAGTGAGCGGTTCCAAACCCGATAAACGGCAAGCGACGGGGATCTCGGGTAACACGCGCGGCGCAAAGGGCTCCACGGCTTCACGGATCACCTTAATATGCTCGGGCGTGCTACCACAGCAGCCGCCGATAATGTTGAGCATGCCTTCACGGGCCCATTCTTGGATAACCTTGGCCATGTCCTCTGGGGTTTCATCGTAACCGCCAAACTCGTTCGGTAAACCCGCGTTAGGGTGCGCCGACACATAACATTCGGCGATACGAGACAGTTCTTCGACGTAGGGGCGCAGTTCTTTGGGCCCAAGGGCGCAGTTAAGGCCGATGGATAAGGGCTTGATATGGCGAAGGGAGTTATAAAAGGCTTCGGTGGTTTGTCCGGTAAGCGTTCGGCCCGAGGCATCGGTAATGGTGCCGGAGATCATCACTGGCAAACGCGCTGGAGAGTTTGGCCCAAAGAGTTCATCGAACACGGTTTCGATGGCAAATAAGGCGGCCTTGGCATTTAAGGTATCGAAAATGGTCTCGACCATAATGATATCGGCGCCGCCCTCAATCAGCGCGCGGGTCGATTCGCAGTAAGCGGTGACTAACTCATCGAAGTGGATATTACGAAAGCCTGGGTCGTTAACATCTGGGCTGATAGAGCAGGTGCGGTTAGTGGGCCCTAACACACCGGCGACATAACGAGGTTTCCCCGTGGCTTGCTCGATTTCATCACAGGCCTTACGCGCGAGGCGCGCGCCTTCGCGGTTAATTTCGGCGGACAATGACTGCATGTCATAATCGGCCATGGCGATAGTGGTGGCGTTAAAGGTATTGGTTTCAATAATATCCGCACCGGCTAATAGGTAGTCGGTGTGAATTTGTTTGATAATATGTGGCTGAGTCAGGACCAACAGGTCGTTATTACCCTTTACATCGGTATGCCAATCCTTGAAACGCTCGCCGCGATAATCGGCTTCTTCCAGCTTGTAGCCTTGGATCATCGTGCCCATGGCACCGTCTAAGATCAGAATGCGCTTCGACAGTTGGTTACGAATGTCTGCCAGTGTGTGGCTCGCTCGATTGGGTGATATCGCCATAAAATGATTACCTTTACTACAGCTAAGTTGAGTCCAAAAGTATGCAATTTTGCGGCAAATTGCATTTTATTATTGAATGTCGTTCGTTTTGTTTTGGACATTTATACGTATAGACGTCCATAATACGCGACATCGGATTGTCAGGGCAAGGTGAAAGTCATTAGGAGCGAGAATCTAGATTCTAGGCTTTGGTTCCTAGCACCTAGATTCTAGGTCCTAAGATTTTTAAAAGGCAGATATGAAACAAGTTCGCTTATTACTGTTGCGCCACGGGGAATGCGAAGGTGGGGCGATTTTACGTGGCCGTGTTGATGTGCCCTTAAGTGACAAGGGCTGGCGGCAGATGTCGGCGGCGGTGGAGGCTCATGCGACTGTGTGCCACGGTATTTATAGCTCCACCTCAAGGCGCGGCGCTGAATTTGCCAAGGTGTTGGCGCTGGAGCCGCATTCCAGGTTGTCTGAGAGTTCACATTTAGCGGCACCAACGCCTTCGCCGCTTGAGGTCAACCTGCTGGAGGATCTACAAGAAATGGATTTTGGCGATTGGGATGGTCGCGTGCTCGATGAGTTATATCAACAGGATGGCGAGCGCATGGCGGCCTATTGGCAAGATCCTTGGGCCGTGTCGCCGCCCAATGGTGAAACGATGGCAAGTTTCGAGGCTCGTATCGATGGCGCAATAGAGCAGATCCTCAATAAAGAGTTTGCCCTGCTGGCGTTGGATGATGAACAGGCCCACGGCGAGCGTAATGCCAATGCACCCACAGCCAATATTTGGGTTCTGACCCACGGCGGGGTGATCCGTCATTTAATGGCAAGAGCGTTGGGGGCGGTGAGAACGGTAGGGTTTTACAGTCAACTTACTTTACCGGTTGCCGCGGTGGTGACGATTAATGTACTCGAAGATAAACATGGGACTCGATACTGGCGCTTAGACTGGCCATCGGGCCATGGTGATTGAGTTTGAAATCTCATGCTAAATGGGATGATGAAAATTTTCTGATTTAAACTGCATTGCCTAATGAGCAAGATATAGGATAATGCTTTTCCCTGACGTTTGAGCGAGATAGCGCATTGTGTTCGCTAAGTTTAAATGTCGCAGAAATAGGTGTTGGGAATTTCGCTTTATCCTGCGCTATTCGCTTAAGGCAATAGTCGTTATAAACGCCGGATCAACCCAAACATAATAGGGAATCGGGGTGCTGCCCGTCAGCCAGCCCGAACTGTACCCGCAACTGTGAGTAGTTAAAAGAAGCGCCTAGATTCTAGATTCTAAAGCCTAGCTCCTTCTTTTCTACAAGTCAGGAGACCTGCCTATTTCTGTTGTCGCTGCATGCAGCCTTAGTTCTCGAGCGGGTGACTCGAGGGAGCAGAAAATGAAATTGATACATTTCGCCCTGTGGCCTATGGCGCTGCAAGGTTTTGGTAACACCAAATATGCCTGTGGGAGTGGCTTGTAATGAAGCCTTCCACATCAACAGCTAGATCAACAGCTAGATCAACAGCTGTGCAACCTTCGGCGGCGCTACCCCATGTGGCACTCAATGTCAGCCAATTGAGTTGGACCATCGAAGGTAAAACCATTCTCTCTGGGGTTAACTTTGCCCTGCAACGTGGTGAAATGCTGGGATTAATCGGCCCTAACGGGGCGGGTAAATCCAGTTTACTGCGTTGTCTATATCGCTTTATTCGCCCGACGCAAGGGCAAATCAGCTTGTTTTCGCAGGACATTAGCGAGCTTTCGCCCAAGGCGTTTGCCTGTAAAGTGGCCGTAGTGCAGCAGGATACGCCGCACTATTTTGATATGACCACAGAGCAACTGGTTGCTATGGGGCTCACGCCCCACAAAGGGATGTTCGATACTAATTCCAGCGGTGATAGCGAAAAAATTAGCAAGGCACTTGAAAAGGTTGGACTTAGCCACAAGCTGTATCAGCAATATGAGCGGCTTTCGGGCGGTGAGAAACAACGGGCGCTGATTGCCCGTGCTATCGTTCAGCAACCACAATTACTGATTTTAGATGAACCCACAAACCACCTCGATGTGCGCTATCAAATACAAATTTTGGAGCTGGTTCGAAGCCTTGGCATTAGTGTGATTGCCTCGATTCATGATCTGAATTTAGCAAGCGCCCTGTGTGATAGCTTGCTGCTACTGGATAATGGGCAAGTGAGCGCCATGGGCACGCCAACTGAGGTGTTGACGGAGGAGCGCATTGCTCAAGTCTTTGGGGTTTGCGCCCAAGTGATGCCCCATCCTCAACATGCTAACCCGTTGATTAATTACTTTTATGGCTATCAAAAATCATATGGTCATCAAAAATCGACAATGGATGAGGTGGTTGTATCCCACTCTCCCGACACCATCAATGGGGTGAAAACCCCATCATGATAAGCAGACTTAAGCTGATGAAGCTGTTAGCCCCTATTTTTACGCCCTTAACTCGCCAGCAATGGCTGATGTTAGCCTTGGCGGGGTTTACTCTGCTGACGCCGATTGCGGCCGCCAGTTTTGGCGCAGCGAATATCAGTTTTTTAGATGTGCTGCATGTGTTTATCAATCAATTTAATCAGTTTTTTGCTAATGACGATGCGCCAACTTCTGCCGCGATGACGGAGCGGATTGTGATGGAATTAAGGCTGCCACGGATATTGCTTGCCTTTGTGGCGGGAGCAGGGCTGTCTTTGGCGGGGAGTGTGTTGCAAACCGTGACTCGTAATCCCCTTGCCGATCCTTATTTGTTTGGGATTAGCTCAGGAGCCTCCTTTGGTGCAGTGGTGATGCTGACCTTGTTTACGGGGTCAGGCCTATTTGGCAATGCTGGGGTGATTGCCAACTCGGCGATGTTGGGGGGCTCGGGCCTATTGGGTGGGACGAAAATATTGGCGGGGCTTCTCTGGTTTAGCTTACCTTTAGGCGCTTTTATTGGTGCCAGTTTATCCGTGCTGATTGTGCTCGCGTTGGCAGGTTTAGGGTTAAAGAGCCAAGTTGAACGCATGCTGCTCTCTGGGGTGGCAACTTCCTTTATGTTTGGCGCATTAACCAGTTTACTGCTGTATTTTGCCAGCCCGCAGGCTACAGCATCCGTGCTTTTTTGGAGTTTGGGCAGTTTTGCTAAGGCCAGTTGGTCGCTATTAATTTTGCCGTCCATCGTTGTGCTGGTGAGTTTTTTTATCATCCTCGGTTGGAAGCGGCAGATTATGGCCCTGCAAGCAGGAGATGAAACCGCCCACACCTTAGGGGTGAATGTGCCCAAATTACGCCTCAATATGTTGCTGCTGTGCTCGTTAATTACGGCCATTTTAGTGGCGACCTGCGGCGGCATCGGTTTTGTTGGATTAATGATCCCCCATACGGTGCGCTTGTTATTTCCTGGTCGCCAGCCAATCCTGCTCACTGCGTTAGTGGGCGGCCTGTTTATGGTGTGGATTGATGTGCTAGCGAGATGTTTGCTGGACAATCAAGAGCTGCCCGTGGGGATTATCACCGCTTCGATAGGCAGTTTTTTCTTTTTGCTTATTCTGCGTCGGCGAAAGGTTGCCAGTTAATTTAATGCTTAAGATGTATGGAAAATAGGCGTGGGATGCGCCTTAGTTATTCAATTTGGATTAGCGAGTGGAGTGTGAATGTCTCAATCAAGTCTGTCATTTCAAATCGAGCCTGTAAGTAAAGCGCAGGATCACGTTATTCAACAGAAAATCGATCTTAAGACTAAGCCGCCCGGTGCCTTAGGGATGCTCGAATCCTTAGCTCTGCAAATCGCTCGCATCCAAGGGCCGCAGCAATTACAGATAGTCAAACCGACCATGTTGGTATTTGCAGGGGATCATGGCATTGCCGCTGAAGGGGTGTCCATAGCCCCAAGTGAAGTGACCCACCAAATGGTGCAAAACTTTGCCCACGGCGGCGCGGCCATCAATGTGTTTTGTCGCCAATTAGGTTTTACGCTCGAAGTGATTGATTGCGGTATTTTGACTCCGGTTGAGGGAGTTGAAGGGATTATCGATCAACGCCTTGGTGCGGGTACGGGGGCCATTCACTTAGAACCCGCTATGTCTTTGGATAGCGTGGATAAGGGTTTTGCCATGGCACGGGAGTTAATTGAGCGTCACCATCAAGCGGGTTGTAATCTGGTTGCGTTTGGCGAAATGGGTATAGGCAATACTTCCTCTGCCGCGGCGATTATGGCGGCGATGATGCAATTAGAAGTGGCCGATTGTGTGGGCCGAGGTACGGGCATTAATAGCGAGACCTTAGCGCGTAAGTTAACGCTGGTCGAGTTGGCGCTGCTGTCGCATCAAAGTGCCATGACGGGGCCAAAACAAGTGCTGGCGTGTCTTGGCGGATTTGAAATTGTGCAAATGACTGGCGCTATGCTGGCTGCTGCCGAGCGGAAAATGTTGGTGGTTGTGGATGGTTTTATCGCGACTGCCGCTGCGTTAGTGGCGGTGACTATCAATGCTAATGTGCGGGATTATCTGATTTTTGCCCATCGCTCAGAGGAGCAAGGTCATCAACGTATGCTGGCACACTTACAGGCTAAGCCATTGTTATCTTTGGGGCTAAGACTAGGTGAGGGCACGGGCGCAGCCTTAGCATTGCCGTTAATTCAAGCTGCAGCAAATTTTTACAATCAAATGGCGAGTTTTAGTGATGCTGGGATTGAGGCTGTTGTATGATGTAGCCCTGCTAAGTTATTTATTTAACTTAATTTAAAATAATAACTTTTAGCTAACCGTTTTAACTTTAAACCTTGCTGCAAGTGTGTATTCACTAAGGATGCTTTATGTCAGAACGCGAAAGCTGGCACAAAGAGATAGATTTGTTTTTTGTGGCCATGGGCTATTTTACCCGCATTCCTATGCCCAAATGGGTCGAAGTTGATGCCGATAAACTCAATAAAGCCAGTCGTTACTTTGGCCTAGTGGGTCTGTTGGTGGGACTGTTAAGCGCCATTATCTTTTGGCTCACCCAAAACTGGTTGCCTGCAGGGGTGTCGGTATTGCTGTCGATGTTAACGGGTATCCTGTTGACCGGTGGCTTCCACGAAGATGGCTTAGCCGATACCTTCGATGGCTTTGGTGGCGGTTGGACGGCCGAAGACAAGCTGCGAATTATGAAGGATTCTCGCCTTGGCAGTTACGGTGCTTTAGCCTTGATTATGGTGCTGCTGCTTAAATGGCAATTATTAGTAGAATTAGCACTTTATGACCCCGTGGTTGCCGGTTCGGCGATGATAGTCGCCCATACAGTGAGCCGTGTGGTGGCCGCGAGTCTTATCTTTACCGAGACATACGTGCGTGATGATGAGACCAGTAAGTCCAAGCCATTAGCCCAGCATCAAGGCATTAATGAGCTATTTATTTTGATCGCAAGCGGTGTGTTGGTGCTGCTGGTGCTTAAAGGAATTGCCGCACTGTCGCTGCTGTTGGTGATGATAGGTTTACGCCGTTTGATTGTAATGATCTTTAGACGTCAAATTGGTGGTTACACTGGCGATACCTTAGGCGCTGCGCAGCAAATCTGTGAAATCGTGTGTTATTTCGTACTGCTGGTTGTGGGTGGCATATTGTGATCCATTTAGTGCTAGGCGGCGCACGTAGCGGCAAGAGTCGGTACGGCGAAACCTTAGTGCGCCAGTATACGGCCTTAGGATTCGATGCTTGCTATGTCGCAACTGCGCAGGCACTCGATGCTGAAATGGCCAGCCGGATCCGTTTGCATCAAGATGGTCGAGCCATGGATGACATCGACTGGCAGCTAGTCGAAGAATCTTTGGCATTAACCGCCAGGCTTAAGCATTTAGCTAAACCTGGGCGAGTGATTTTGGTGGATTGCTTAACACTTTGGTTAACCAATCAATTACTTGCAGCTAATTCTGCGGATGAACCCGCCTCGACCGATTCCGATTTTGCCATAACGGTTGCTACATCCTCTAAAGATGATGCGCTAGCCCACTGGCGACAGGCAAAAGCGGAATTTGTGGGGGCGTTAAACTCGCTTGAAGGTGCGGTGATTTTAATCAGTAATGAGGTTGGCTCTGGCATTGTGCCCATGGGGGAACTCAGTCGCCAATTTGTGGATGAGGCGGGCTGGTTAAATCAAGCCGTTGCGGCAGTTGCGGACAATGTGACCTTAGTGGTGGCAGGTTTACCGTTGGTGCTGAAATCGAGCTAATGCTTAGATTGAGCTAATGTTTGAGCGAGTGAATGTTATTCTGAGCTGCTTTCGCGTTTCGTTCGTATTAAAAGATGCGCCTTTTATCTAATTTCCTCTATTGAGTCATATTCCTACCCATGCATGTAAATAAAACGCCCGCATCCACGGTAACCGATATAGCGTCAACCTCTAGCTTATCGCAAACGCAGCCCCAAGGTGTACAGGTGTTAATGGTGCAGGGCACCACCTCAGATGCGGGTAAAAGTACATTGGTGGCGGGAATATGTCGATTGCTGGCCCGTCAGGGCGTCAACGTCGCGCCTTTTAAACCGCAGAATATGGCGCTCAATAGTGCCGTGACGGTTGATGGTGGCGAGATTGGCCGCGCACAGGCGCTGCAAGCCGCGGCCTGTTATTTAGCACCTCATACTGATTTCAACCCGATTTTACTCAAACCCAGTTCAGATACGGGCGCGCAAATTATTGTGCAGGGTAAAGCGTTAACGACACTCGAAGCCTCGGCTTTTTTTGGTGAAAAATCGAAAGATTATAAAGCCATGGCCCTTAATGCCGTGCTGGAATCCTTTGCGCGTTTAGGTCAGCAATACCAAACGATTGTGGTTGAAGGAGCGGGGAGCCCAGCTGAAATCAACCTGCGTGCTGGGGATATTGCCAATATGGGCTTTGCCGAAGCGGTTGATTGCCCCGTGATTATTATTGCCGATATCGACAAAGGCGGCGTGTTTGCCCATTTGGTCGGGACCTTGGCGCTGTTATCTGAGTCAGAACAGGCACGGGTAAAGGGTTTTGTGATCAATCGCTTTCGCGGCGATATCAGCCTGTTGCAGTCTGGTATCGACTGGCTTGAGGCGCATACGCAAAAGCCTGTATTGGGCGTGCTGCCCTATTTGCATGATTTGCACTTAGATGCCGAAGATGCGCTGATTGACTCGCCAACTAAGCAGGCAAAGAGTCGTTTTAAGGTGCGGGTACTGGTGTATCCACGCACCAGCAATCACACGGATGTTGATCCGCTGAGGCTGCATCCCGAGATCGATTTTGATTATGTGTCACTCCAGACGCAAGCCTCTGCTCAGACACAAGATATTGTCGCCGATCTACTTATTTTGCCTGGCAGTAAAAATGTCCGAGCCGATCTGGCTTTTTTACGGGAGCAAGGCTGGGATAAGCAAATTGCCAAGCATTTGCGCTACGGCGGTAAAGTGCTGGGAATTTGCGGTGGTTATCAAATGCTGGGTGAGCGCATTGCCGATCCGTTAGCGATTGAAGATGTGTTCGGGACTAGCCAAGGGTTGGGTTATTTACCCATAACCACCGAATTTAAAGCCGAAAAGCAGTTACGTAGCGTCGCAGGCGAGTTGACATTGCTAGGGCAGACTGTGGCTGTCAAAGGTTATGAGATCCACTGCGGAGAGTCCCAATATCTCACCTACAGTGATGCCGCCAAGGGCGCGCCATTACGCTTGAACAATGAGCTAGCTTGCGATGAACAGGCGGAAAAGTCTTTTGCCGACGGCTGCTTAAGTGAAGACGGGCAAGTGCTAGGCACTTATTTACACGGGCTATTCGATAGCCCTGCAGCGTGCCAGTTAATTCTGCGTTGGGCGGGATTAGAAGACGCACAAGCAATTGATATCAATGAAATTCGCGAACAACAGTTGAATCGTTTGGCTGATGTGCTAGCCGAACATCTAGACTTACCACAATTACAGGCAATCTTAACCGCATCAGTTAAGCCGTAGGATGAACATTAAACCATGACAACAGCAAACGATAATAACCAAGAACAATTAAAGGCTGAACGCCACAAGGCGCGCCAACAAAAACTCAAAGCGGGTGTTGATGCAAAAATTGCCGCCGCTCAGGATGAAAAGGGCATTTTGTTAGTTCTAACGGGCAATGGCAAAGGTAAGTCGACCTCAGGTTTTGGCACCGTTGCCCGCGCCGTTGGCCATGGCAAAAAAGCCGCCGTAGTGCAATTTATCAAGGGCACTTGGGAATGCGGTGAGCGTAATCTACTTGAAGGTGCAGGCGTGACTTTTCATGTAATGGGCACAGGCTTTACTTGGGAAACCCAAGATAAAGAAAAGGATACCGCTGCCGCCCTAGTCGCTTGGGAAGCCGCTGAAGCTTTACTGCAAGACGAGAGCATTGATTGCCTGATGCTCGATGAGCTGACCTATATGGTCAGTTATCACTATCTTGATGTCGAGCGGGTTCTGGCGGCACTTAAAAATCGCCCGCCGATGCAACATGTGATTATCACTGGCCGCGCCTGCCACCGCGCGATTATTGAGCTTGCCGATACGGTGAGCGAGGTTCAACCGATAAAACATGCCTTTGAGGCTGGCATAAAAGCACAACCGGGGTTTGATTATTAAACTGAGCGTGTGTCGCTATAGCCATAAAGCTACATTTCCTATACCCATATGGGGCAGAGATAAAATGGCGGCCATGCCGCCACGATCACTGTTGCAACAATGTCATCTTAACGACTATTGAACTGATCATCAGGATAAATGCTTTTGCCCCAAAACAAGTCGGCTGAATCGGATATTGCGATATATGCATTGCCACTGTTTCCCCAGTGACACGCCGTGAATATATCCCTATAGGCTCGACGACGGCATCCATGCCGCCAACGGTCACTGTTGCAACAATGGCAATTTTAATGACCATTGAACTGTTCATCTGGCTAAAAGCTTTTGTCCCAAAGCTGGCTAGCATTCATTTAGTGAATTGAAAAATAAAGAATTAATTGCCCTGCAAAATCTCATCTATTTACCCAATGTTTGGCCCTACCGTAAAGCGACTAATAATATATGGGTATAAAGTCGTATTTAAATTTAGATGCTTTTGAGTGTTTTTAAACTCATTAGTTTGCGCGTTTTTCCGGATGGTGTATTAGATAAAAAGCTGATAAGTTCTTTGCAATACAAGCAGTTAATGATGTGCGTTTTTACTGGTCTAATGAAGTAAACGCGCATGCGCACTAATAAAATGTTATAAGCCATAGGATAGATCGGTGATGAAATCGTTAGTCGGGAAACTTGATGTACTCAGCGTTTTTATTTCATGGTTGCTTCTTATCGCTTTTTTTCTAGCACTAGGTTACGTTAAGTTTTTCTCTCCGCCGGAGTCTAGTGCGAGTCATTTGATATACATCTTCGGTGCGTTTTTTGGCGCCGTAGTTGTACATATTGTTTTGGCATTTTTTAATCGTTGCCCTCACTGCAATAAGTGTTTAACTATTCAAGGGTTTAAATCGCCACATCCAGCATCAAGTGGAGATTGGTCTAAAGTTGTTTGGCATTGGTTTTCAGGCTCAATCGTTTGTATTCATTGCGGTAACAGGGTCAACACAAATGGCTTATAACAAGTTGCTTAATTTCGTTCCGGCCACAAACAGCGTGGCCTACACTGGACTGCCTACGCTGCGCTGCGGCAGCCTATTAGCAAAGCGTTATGCATTAAGGATGTCATGAGTACGAATCCAATCTCAGCGGCCATTCCATTATGGTATGCCCAGATGAGCTGGGCGAAAGAGCTAATTCGACTTGGATTCGGTCTATCGAAAGCTGAAGACATTCTTTCTAGCGAAAATCGTGGCTGCAAATTAGTGCCAGGAACAGTTTGGTATATTCGAACTCACGGTATCGGTGTAGATGTTTTTAAAACTCCTGATGTTGGAGGGATCGATTTTGATTTTGACAAACCCGACCCAGATCCGTGGCGAATGCAGATCTTTGTTGTGAGGCAAGTAAACGATGGAAACTTGCCTTACGAAAACTACCGTGAATTACTTGATGATGAAGAATTAATGAAAAAGGCCATTTCAGAGGCATTGTCGCAAAATGCATAACAAACGCCAGCACACCGCGCCTGTGGCGCTGGACTCGCAACAAGTTGCTCGCCTGTGTGGCGGTAGTTATACGTCAAGGAGAGTATCTTGGCCACGATATTAATCACTATTTTCTTACTTCTTTTCGCGGCTGCTGAATTGATTTTTAGGTTACGAATTAGAATGGGAGCAATTCCTGTCTGTTTTATAGTATTGTTTGTAGTAATTCTGCTTGGTGCATATGGGTATTTCTTCGAAAGTTCTCCCTATGGAATAGTGCAGCCCCCAATTAAGTATGCTTTGAGCAACATTATTGTGTATGGGAGTCCGATTATATTAATGCTTGTTGCAACCAGCTTTTTTAAGAAACCTTCATCACTCTTTATTCATTGGTTTGCAGGTGTTTTCTCAGCTATTTATACGGCGTTTTTCCCTTTAATTGGCATATACACAGTATGTTCCTTAGGAATTGATTGCCTTTGAAAATGACGTATAACAAGTTGCTAAATTTCGTTCCGGCCACAAAAAGCGTGGCCTCCACGGGACAGCCTACACTGCGTTTCGGCTGCCCATTAGCAAAGCGTTAACCCATAGAAATTTTTATCCGAAATTCACCTGATACAGTCGACGTGCTGACACGCTTTTGTCCATTTGCTTTTAACGTACATATCGCAAATGGGTAGTTAAAATTGGCATTGGGGCACCAGTGACCGTTGGCGACATGGATGTCGCCGTCGAGCCTATAGGGATATATTCACGGCGAGTCACTGGGGAAACAATGACAATAAACTCCATAAATAGATAAAAAGATTAATCGCTTTTGTTCAATACCTTGTTAAAGGCTGCATTAATCTTGCTTTCGTATGAAGGTTGCACATGCAAACTGTCGCTGCATTTTATTGTTCCAATTTGTTAGCTTAGGGTTTTATGTCAGTATAGGTTTTTTGCTGCGACGTGAGCATGTAAAGCAAGGTCAGTTTTTCCGTCTTAGATCGCCCGTAAACAAGGCTATCGAGGCGGTGATCCCTTGGTAAAACCCGTTAGCGTCTGTATCGACAGCTTTTTACCTGCTAGATTGGGCATCAGTGCCTCAAGGATGATGCGATGAATAAACGTATTGTGATTTGTGCCGACGGCACGTGGAATCGACCCGAGAAAGATCTTAAGGTGGATTTTCCCACCAATGTGCTACGTTTGGCGCGGGCCATTAGCCCGATGGCGGCCGATGGTAAACCTCAGCAGGTATTTTATGACTGGGGTGTCGGCTCCTATTACGATGAAGTGATTGGCGGCGCCACGGGGCGTGGGCTGCATAAAAACATCATGGATGGTTATCGCTATATTGTGCAAAACTACTCGCCCGGTGATGAGATTTATCTCTTTGGTTTTAGCCGCGGTGCCTATACAGTGCGCTGTCTGTGCGGCCTTATTAATAACTGCGGTATTCTTAAGCGTCCTGAAGCTCGGCTTATCCAGCAAGCCTTTGACCATTATAAAAAAAGCAGTGCGCCCTTTGCCCCAAGCGGCGATAAATCCGTTGAGTTTAGGCATGAACATTGCCACGAATCGCGGGAGATTAAGTTTGTCGGCGTGTGGGATACGGTGGGCGCCATGGGGATCCCGATTTCCTTCCTCGGCTTATTTGAAGATAAAGACGAGTTTTACGACACTAAAATTGGCCGCAATGTGCGTGTTGCCCGCCATGCCTTGGCGATAGACGAGCATCGCAGCGACTTTGAGCCGACCATTTGGCAATTGCGCGACAATATGGATATGCAGCAAGTGTGGTTTGCTGGCGCCCATAGCAATATTGGCGGCAGTTATCAGCCGGATAAAGATGGCTCTTTATTGTCGGATAATGCCCTTGCGTGGATGATGGCAGAGGCTGAGCGGTTTAATTTGAGCATAGAGCCGCACTTAGCAGCGAGTTTGCAGCCAAATCCCTTGGCGACGCTGCACGATTCTCGCCGCAGTTTTTATCGGATTAAGCAGCCGTATTTGCGACCGCTTGATCCCGATGTTGCACCGGTATTGTTGCATCGCTCGGTCAAAGTGCGTTGGGAGCAAGATCCCAAGTATCGGCCTAAAAACCTGCAGGCTTACCTTGAAAAATTCGGCTGGCCACAAGAGTTAATTGATTAAATAATAAGGAATTTAATGTTAATGCGCCGCTTTATTGTCCTCAGTTTGAGCCTTGCCCTATTACCCATTACTGCCATGGCAGAGCCAGCAAAACGGATTATTGCGTTGTCTCCCCACGCGGTTGAAATGCTCTATGCCATTGGCGCGGGGGAGGCGATTGTAGCCGCGACAGATTATGCGGATTATCCCGAAGCGGCGAAAAAAATCCCCAGTATTGGTGGTTATTACGGGATCCAAATTGAGCGGGTATTAGAGCTTAATCCCGATCTGGTTGTCGTGTGGGATACGGGTAATAAAGCTGAAGATATTAATCAACTCAAAAACTTAGGGTTTAAACTGTACAGCAGTTCCCCACAAACGCTTGAAGATGTCGCCAAAGAAATGGAAGAATTAGGCCAATTAACGGGGCATGTGGAGCAGGCTAATCAAGTGGCAACGGATTATCGCCGCGAACTGCTTCGGCTTCGCAATGAAAACGCCGCTAAATCTGAGCCAAAAGTGTTTTATCAGCTGTGGTCAACGCCCTTAATGACGGTTGCTAAAAACAGTTGGATCCAGCAGATTATTGGCGTGTGCCATGGGCAAAATGTCTTTTACGATGCGGCGAGTGATTATCCGCAGGTGAGTCTTGAGAATGTGTTACTGACCTTGCCTGAGGTGATTTTACAAAGCGAAGAAGAAGGTAATGTAAAAGGGATTGATTGGCGCAAATGGACCGAAATCCCCGCCGTTAAAAACCAGCATATTTATCAATTAAATGCCGATTTATTGCACCGCGCGACGCCTAGAGCTTTACTTGGCGTAAAGGCTGTTTGCGATGCCTTAGATAAGGCGCGTTAATCGCTCGCCTCTTGCTGTTAAATTTAACGTGGTGAGCACAGCAATGTACTGTTTAATATATATTTATTCCATTATGTGAGATTGGCTAAGGAAGCCCTATGAATACATTACTGACTTGTTTGTTTATCGCCATGTTATTGCCGTATTTAGCCAAAGGTCCTGTCGCGTGGGCGATGGCCAAAACGGGGGGCTATGATAACCATCATCCTCGCAGCCAGCAGGCGCAGTTAACTGGATTTGGTGCGAGGGCTTTAGCGGGGCATCAAAATGCCTTTGAATCACTGCTGATATTTGGCTTGGCGGTGCTGACTGTCATCGCAACTGGCAAGGTGACACCCATGGCCGAATGGTTAGCCATTGTGCATATTGTGGCGCGCTTTGCGTATCAGATTTTATATCTATTAAATAAAGGCACCTTACGCTCCCTCTCTTGGTTTGTGGCGATTTTCAGTGCCTTTGGGATTTTCTTTCAAGCTTTTTAATGCTCGCCATTTTACAAATAAGTACTGGACACTGCTGAGCATTAACAGCTCAGCATCAACATCTCAGCATCAACATCTCAAAGGTAATTGGTTGACAAGCGTTTGTTGATTAGTGCTCGATTTCGCCCTATCTGCCTAGTCTTGGTCTCGAGGCCATTTGGCATCAATGCGGCAGCTAGGGCCGCCGCATTGATGGCCGCGTTAGCTTAAGCTCATAAATAATCCTGCGATAGTCGCCGCCATAAGATTAGATAAAATCCCCGCAGCCAAGGCCTTTAGCCCGAGGGAGGCGATTTCGGCGCGGCGCTCTGGCACTAGGCCGCCAATCCCTGCAATTGCGATAGCCACAGTACCAATATTGGCAAAACCACACAGCGCAAAAGATAAAATCACTTGGGTGCGCTCAGACATTGGCTGCCCAGTGGTTGCGACTAGGGCGTCCCCTGACAGGTAAGGCGCTAAGTTGATGTAGGCAAAAAATTCATTGATCACAATCTTTTGGCCAATAAAAGAGCCCGCCAGCATGGCTTCATTCCAAGAGACGCCCATTAACCAAGCCAGTGGTGCAAATAGGTAGCCAAGGATCTGTTGCAGCGTAAGGCCCTCGAGGCCAAACCAAGCGCCAATACCACCGAGCATCCCATTGAATAAGGCAACTAAACTGATAAATGAAAACAACATTGCGCCTACCGCGAGGGCGAGTGAAAGTCCGCTCATGGTGCCAGTGGTGGCGGCATCAAGCAGATTGCGAGGTTGATTTTCCTCTGTGAGCTGTAGATGCGCATCGTTGATTGTTTCTGTTTGTGGGATCAAAAGCTTTGCAAACAGAAGGCCGCCGGGGGCCGCCATAAACGAGGCCGCGAGCAGGTACTCCATCTTTATACCTAATTGGGCGTAGCCCGCGAGCATAGTGCCCGCGATGGAGGCTAAACCGCCGCACATTACTGCAAATAACTCTGAGCGAGTCATACGCGGCATATAGGGTTTAATGAGTAGTGGCGCTTCAGTTACCCCTAAAAAGATGTTGGCACTGGCTGACATGGATTCTGCCTTACTGGTGTTGAGCAGTTTTTGCAGCGCCCCGCCAACGGCTTTGACCACCAGTTGCATTATCCCCAGATAATAAAGCACCGCCGACAATGCTGAGAAAAACACAATAATTGGCAATACCTTAAAAGCGATGACAAAACCGCCTGCGCCAAATAGCTCATACATTTTATCGCTAACAAGGCCGCCAAACATAAAAGACATGCCGTCATTACTGTAGCTGATGACGTTGGAGACGGCTGCAGCCATCGAGAAGATCATCGATTGCCCCAGCGCGGAGTACATCACAAATGCCCCAAGGGCCAATTGCAGTAAAAAGGCGAGGCCGACAGTGCGGTAGTTAATGGCTCGACGGTTTTCCGAGGCCAGGTATGCAACAGCAAGTAAGGTGATGATGCCTAAGAGACTAACTAAGATTTGCATGGATTTAATCTACATTGGAATAGCGAAACAATCGCAGGCTTGGCAGTGCAAAGTGCAGGCCAAGCTCACTGTGGATGGGGGGGGAAGCTAGATCGCTTTTATCCCGCCCGAGTCACTCATTTAGTGGTGCCTATCAGTTGCTGGATGATGTTCAGCACAAATTGCTGGCAATCCACTGCGGTCTGCGGGTCAAAGTCCTGATTGTGTTGATCGGTATTTGACAATATGCGAATGCTGACAAAGGGGAGTTTATAAGCCTCTGCAACTAACGCCGCCGCTGACGTTTCCATTTCTTCGACTGCGGTGCCGAAGGTGTGGTGTAGCCAATTGATACGGTCGAGCTCGC
This sequence comes from Shewanella cutis, assembly GCF_022410515.1. Classification (GTDB taxonomy): domain Bacteria; phylum Pseudomonadota; class Gammaproteobacteria; order Enterobacterales; family Shewanellaceae; genus Shewanella; species Shewanella cutis. Next base: position 74,794 of record NZ_JACSDI010000005.1, read on the forward strand.
GATTCCATTCATCACCAGTACCTATTATTCCCTTCACAACTTTTCCCTTGGTGTATTGATGTGCTTGGGATAATGCCACCTCCACTAAGGCTGGATCTGCTTTAAAGTGGTTATGCTTGACCACTTCGCCGTGTTCACGCAGGTACATGGTCATATCGAAGTTTTGCCATTGGGTAGGGTGAATACCCTGACCCTTTGGCGTTAACTTGGTGAGATACGAACCCATATTAAAACTAGTTTCACCGATGACGATATCACCGCGATACAGCTTAGGATCATGGCCGCCAGCGGTGCCCTGATTGATGATTAGCTTGGGTCGATAGTGGGCAATGGCCAGAGTGGTCGCCGCCGCTGCATTTGCTAAGCCTATTTCAGTGCGGGAGACCACGACAGGGTGGCCACTCAGTTCACCCTCCCAGAACGTCCATGATCCAAACGTGTTGATAGTGACCTTGCCAAGAGCGGCAATTAAGGTCTCAACTTCAATGTCCATCGCTCCTTGAACCAAAATAGGGGAAAGTGTATTGCTGGCTGATACTTGTAGGGGATTTTGCATATTGATGTTTTAAAAAGGGGCGGTGCGGGAATGTTAGCAATCCTCACTTTGTGGAACAAACAAGGGGACTGTGAGTAAATTGTTATGTTCAAGATGATGAGTCGATTGAAATATAAGCATATTTTGATGTTAAAGGCCGTTGCAGTTGTTTTTTAAGAAGATTCAGTAGCGCGCGTCTTAAGGCTAAAAAACGATAAATTAACAAACTAAATAATTCAAAAAACTGTTTTTAGAATATTAGGTTAGTTAATTACGCGAGTGAGTAAGCTTTAATCAGTCGATCATTTTGGTGCTGAGGCTTTTTAAGCCTTTGAGTAGCAATTGATGGTGTTATTCGCCACAGTAAATCGAGATGAATTGCTCAATCATTAAGCTATAAATGCCGCGCAAAGCTACTTTTCCTGTTTTTAAAAAGTGCCAATAAGCAAGGGGGAGCTCAGGTTATTTAGCTTTGGTTATTGGCGCAAAGGCTATTACCGCAATGAAGCCGAGAGAGGATCTCTTTGGCGTTAGCGTGTTATGTCAAAAATATGAGTTGATGATTTTATCGCCGATTTTCTGACGTTAGTTAAGTGAGTTGTGATTTTTTGTCACCTAAGGGCTCTTGTCAAATAATCGATCATTCTTCTTGGTAAATTGTTAATTTTGACAGCTTAGAGCAAACTTTTATCTTAAACAGCTAAAACTATGTAATTTAAGGTGTTTGTGTTTTTGTATCCTATTGATTAATGGTGTTTATTTGACTGTTTTTGGTCATTAATTTGACAGTTTTCTTTATCAAAAACCTCAGCTATATTGCAGAAGTCGATACCATTTTTGAGGTTTAAATACCATGTTACGTCTACTGACCTATTGCCTAGTTGCCTTTGGCGCTTGGTTTATTTATCAGGATGCTTCCGAGTATTTTGGCATGGAGACCTTTGATAAGGCTTTAGCCGAGGATGTACAGCATAAGGTGGAAGCGTGAAAGGCAAAAGCGGCGGCAGAGCAATATGCACAGCAACTTAAGCAGCAGGCAGCCGTAGATTGCCAAGCAACAAAGACATGTTCTCAATAGTGGCGATGTATTGCGTTTGTTCTTGCAGCGCTATGTAAGAAACGGTTTCGCTACTGTGTCACCACATCAGAGGGGCAAATAGGATTATTTGCCCCTCTTTGAGTTTCTGATGTCTTATCCTTGGTCGTGGTTGGTAAAACCCAGAGGTTAGTTAGGTTTAAACTCATCCCATTGTTTATAAGTGCCACTCAAGTGCGTTTGCACACTCCAAACGTTAACATAGCCTAGCCTCATTCCTCGTTTCGCGAGCACTTGCTTGCCAGAACGAACAAAATTCAATCTCTACACATCAACACGCCCTAGATAAATTGCCTATCTATTAAGCAAATTGTCAGGTTTTTCTTGTTACCTTTCCCCCCTTGTATTTTGGCTAGTCGGATTGCGATTGATTTACTCCAGAGAGATTCCATGTTGATAAAGTGTAAATTGCCCTTAGCAATGCTCATGTCGATGGTATTGTCTATATTGTCGCCTCAACTGGCGGCAACCGATTTTGGCAGCAACAATCTGAAAATTAATAAGATATTAACCAGTGGATTAGCTAGCCACTCTGATGCTGTTTGCTACCCCTTGGCAAATTGTCAGGCAACAATGCCGGCTATTATGGGATTATCTTCTTTAATTCAGCCTTCACATATGCAAGCGAATACTCAAGGAATAGTCGGTTCTCACTGGGGGAATGGTGTTGGATTTCAATTGGCACCTGAGCCGCAATCTTTGCAGCCTGCGGAGCTTAAACCTGTCACTGTGAGTATTAATTCAATTGATGAACTGATGCTCTTTTTTGAATCTCTTAATTACACACCAGAAAATTTTCATGGCGGAAATAAATCGGTACCGAGAATTACCTTTGATGCCGTGGGTGAGGGATGGCGGTCAGTATCAGACCAACTTCCTGTAAAGCAAAAGAAAATGGTATTTTTTAGATTGATGACCCCCTTAGTGTTGTTAGCGAATGAGAGAGTGTTACAAGAGCGGCAACAGGTGATGTCAGCCCCCTTAGATGACTCAGGGTTGATTGCTTTAGCTATTAAATACAAGGTCATCAGCAATCCAACACAGTCGTTATTACCATCCCATAGACAAGCCTTGTTGGAACGGGTCGATATTTTGCCTCCTTCTTTAGTATTGGCTCAAGCGGCAAAGGAGAGTGGTTGGGGAACATCGCGCTTTACGCTTGAAGGTAATGCTTTGTTTGGTCAGTGGGATTTTAATGGCAATGGTATGGAGCCTAAGCATAAGCGCGAAGGGATGGGGCGCTACGGACTTGCGCGATTCGAGACACCCTTGGCCTCCGTTGAAGGATACTTACTGAATTTAAATACCCATAGCGCCTATTACAAAATGCGTCAGCTTCGCGCTCAATCAAGGCAAGCAAATCAAATGATTACGGGGACTGCACTCGCTGGCACCTTAGATCGCTATTCAGAGCGCGGCCAGGCCTATGTTGAGATGATCCGGAAGATGATCCGCACCAATAAGCTGTATTTGGCGGATGATGCCTATCTAAATGATGATATACCATTGCATTTGCTTACAAGAACAAACTAACAATTAGGGGTTAACATTTTATCAAGTTGAGTTGCTCTGCTTACACCTTATCAAGAAATTAGGCTTTTGGATTTTCTCCTTGATGTAATGCCGTTGATTATGCGTTTGCCGGTAAAAATATCTCTTACCTTGAATGTTTAGCATATGCTTGTGCTTGATTTATACCAATCACATTAAATATCTAATCAGTTCAGAGCCTCACAGGCATCTCAATCCAAGGCGCATTGACGAAGAAATGGTTATTCCCTTTTAAGTCAATGTAACACGGGAGTGAGATGCCTGTGAGGCTCCCGAAGGGCGGGGTTAAACGGGCTTTATACTGCGTTTAAGGCTTTCGACAGAGCGCCACTATGCCTTCAAGCCTTCGCCTTGTCTAAAGCCCGTTTAACTCCCGCTGAATGAACAGATATTTAATACGATTGGTATTAGGATTATTTAGTACAGCTGTTTGATAAAAGTGCAGATAAGGAAAACCTAACTATACTTTGACATAAACTCAAACGTAAATCAGGACAGTTAACATGGCGCACAAGGATGTAATGACTAAAGAGAGTGAAGTCAAATTTTCTGAAGATCTACAGCTCGTATCCACAACCGATCTGAATGGCGTCATTACCTACGCCAACCCAGGTTTTTGTCAAGTTGCTGGATATCAACTAGATGAAATGATTGGCCAGCCTCATAATTTAGTCAGACATCCTGATATGCCCAAAGCGGCTTTTGCCGATTTATGGAAACATTTAAAGCAAGGTAAACCTTGGCGTGGCATGGTCAAAAATCGCTGCAAAAATGGTAGCTATTATTGGGTTGATGCCTATGTTACTCCCATCTATGAAGATGGAAGGATTTCTGGCTATCAATCTGTCCGCTGTTGCCCTACACCTGAGCATAAAGCGCGCGCTAGTGTGATGTATAAGGAGTTGAGAGCGCTTGAAAACAAGAAAAATATATTCTGGGGTAATAAGTTACTATCAAATCACTTAATCAGTTTTCTTCTATTATCAATAGTCATTATTTGTTGTGTTTGGTGGCTAACCTTGCCTCAATCACTCTTAGTTATCTTGCCCTTACTCGCTATTATTGCCTTAAATCGGCAGCAATTATTCCTGACTCCTAGATACTTGCAGCGTTTAGAGAATGACTACGATAGCATTAGCCGGCTGATTTTTTCTGGCGATGCTCCCCATAGTATCGCTGATTTCCATATCAAACTTGGTCAGGCACGGATAAGAACTGTGTTAGGGAGAGTCGATGATGCCACCCTTTCATTAAAATCTATTGCGGATCAGATCAGTACGTCTATGTCTACCACTAGTAGTGACATCACCTCACAAGATTCGCAGATCCAACAAGTCGCTACTGCGGTGACTGAAATGGCATCCGCTGCGGAAGAAATTAATCGTAATATCCAAGCGAGTAATTTGCAGATTGAAGAAGCCCGTCATCACTGCCTTGTGACGAGTCAACAACTAAAAAGTGTTGAAACTGAAGTGGCCTCTTTAGCCAGTCAAGCCGGAAAAGCTTTCGATTCTGCAGTGGCCTTGTCTAATGAGTCAGAACGAATAGACACTATTATGTCCGAAATACAAGGCATTGCTAATCAAACGAATTTGTTAGCACTTAATGCTGCTATTGAAGCGGCTCGCGCTGGAGAGCAAGGTCGCGGATTTGCAGTTGTTGCTGATGAAGTGCGTAATCTTTCGACCCGCACTCATATTGCGACTGAGCAGATTCAAACGAGTATAGGGCATATTCAGCAAACACTAAATGAGTGGAAAGAGTTAATGCACCAGAATGTGGGCAAAACGAATACATGCCTTTCTAGTACTCGGGTTGGTGCAGAATATTTAAATCAAATTGTGGTTGAAATTGATAAAGTTTCAGCATTTTCCATTCAAATATCTTCTGCTGCAAATGAGCAGCAAGCAGTTATTGAGGATATCAATAAAAATATCAATCTTATTTCATCCCTGTCCCATGACAATAGTATTAAAGTTGAAGGTGTTAATGCTACGAGTAAAAATTTATTGAATAGAGCAGAGCAGCTTAAGAATTTAAGTCAAACTTTTGGTTAGATTGATTTTAAAATGGTTGATTAATAGCTGTTCATTTCTAAATTTTAATCATTTGTCATTTAAACTAGAGGATAGGGCTATGGATAGGACCATTAACGAACGAATAAATTATGTTCATGAGCGACTACGTAAAAATTTTGATAAATTAACCAGAATTGCCATTGCTATCTATGACCAACACACAGATAAAATTAAAACCTTTGTTCACAGTACTGATGGTAAGCCACCTTTGAGCCTGTATGAGGCAAAGTTGAGTGAGACTCCATCTCTTCAACATATCGTTGAAACTCGTCAGGCTAGGGTATTAGATAATTTATGTGATCAACTTTTGAATCATTCCGAACATAGTCGAAAAGTACTTGAGGCAGGTTATGAGTCTAGCTATACCGAACCTCTTTATTTTAATGAACATTTTATTGGTTTTTTATTTTGCAATTCAAAAGAAATTGGCTATTTTGATGAGGCAATTCGTGCGGAGCTTTCTGCATATGCACAAATTCTTGCGGGTATTATTGCGGTTGAATTTATTTCTATTCAAACTTTCAATGGTGCACTTATTACGGCCAGGACTTTTGGTCGCTATCGAGATGAAGAAACCGCAAATCATTTACACCGTATGTCATCATATTCGCGAGTTATAGCTAAATTACTAGCGGCAGATTTTGGATTAAGTGATGAAAAAGTTGAGTTTATTTATCTGTTTTCTGAGTTGCATGATATAGGTAAAATTGCAGTGCCAGATTCAATACTATTAAAACCTGGGAAATTAACCATTGAAGAATTTGAGGTGATGAAAACTCATACAGTCAAAGGCAGAGATATGATTAATCTTATGATTAATGAGTTCAGCTTAGATGGACTTTATCATATAGAAATGTTGAAAAATATCATCAACTATCATCATGAACGTTTTGATGGCAAAGGATACCCTGAGGGATTAAAGGGAGATGAAATTCCTTTAGAGGCTAGAATAGTTACTGTTGCGGATGTTTTGGATGCCTTAACAAGTAAACGTCCATATAAGGATGCATGGTCATTTGAAGATGCATTTACTTATCTAGAAAATAATGCGGGTCATCAGTTTGATCCCCAATGCGTTATGGCTGTGCTAAATAATAAATCTGAATTCTTTACTATCCATAATAAATATATTGATTAAAGTATTATAGTTGTGTTTTTTTGAGTTGTATAAATTTTAATTCGCCTTACCTTTGAATGTTTTTGTAATCATTCAGTCGCTATTTTATATAAATCACTTGTTTAGATATGTTGAAGGTGGTTTTGTTGATTGCGCTAAATTAGCGTATTGTAAATCGATGCATTTTATCCATTACCAGAACTCTCTAAAAACAACTTGGTTTTTCCCTTTGTGCTTCGCTTCATACATCAGACTATCTGCGGTATTAAGAGTGAATGGATTGTCTGGCGTAGGATAAAAGGCACATCCCAAGCTTACCGTTAATGAAATGACTGTATTTGAGGTTAACGGCAGTTTTTTTTGTGCTATTTGCTGACAAATATGTTCAGCCAGTTGCTGTGAAGCTTGTGCCGATTGGCCTCGGGTTAAAATGGCAAATTCTTCACCTCCAATTCTGGCAAACTGCATATCAGGCTCAAGGACTTCGCGTACACAAGTAGTAATAAGGCAAATTGCCCTATCCCCTGCACTGTGTCCGTAAGTGTCATTAATCGACTTAAAATCATCAATATCAAATACGATTAACGTTAAGCTGCTAGCCAGATCTTGAGTGTCATTTAACTGGTTAAAAAAGTAATGGCGATTATGGATGCCCGTTAAGCTATCGGTCTGGGCGAGCAGCGTCAATTGACGGTTTGCATCTTCAAGCTGACGTGTTCGTATTCTTACCGTGCGACGTAATTGCAGGGTATAAAATAATCCTGCACTCAACATTCCTGCAGCCAAAGCAGGAATAAGATAGCGAGGATAAACGGTTTCAATATGGATCCAGCGGCTTAGAATACGATTCTTCTCTTGTGATTTGAGTTTTTTAAACCCCTGATTGATTTGACTTAGTAATGCTTGATTGCCTTTTTGAACGGCGGGGCGAAGAGGCTCTGAATAGAGAAATTGTGCAGGCATAAACTCTTTCGCGCCATTAGCAACCAGAATATAAAAGTTGCCGACTTGTGCATCTGCGATAAAGGCGTCGAGTTCACCGCGTTTTGCGGCTTGCATCATTAAGTCATTATCAATGTATTCGATCAAAGACAACTGAGGAAAATGTTGCTGTGCAAATTCTTGTTCAAATCCGCCTTTTACGACCCCGACGGCAATATTCAATCGTCCGGTGAGAAGATCTTGTAATTTGTCGCCAAGCAGCGTTTGGTGCACGTAAAGCTGTGTGTCGATTTCCATAAGAGGCTCATCGAAATCAAGATATTCTAACCTTGCGGGTGAGCGGATTAATCCTGCATGGATATCTGCTTTTCCAGACTTAACAGCTAGCAGAGAGTCATTCCAATCCATAAGCTGAAATTCGATATCAACATTATTTGCTTGGCCGTAAGCGATCCATAGGTCGATTAATATACCTGATGGTTTGCCTTGCTCGTCGATGTAGGAATAGGGTTTCCATGCTTTTGAGTTGGCAATGATCAACTTTTGTCTTTCGGCTGCAATGCCGATTGAACTCGTCAGCAGCGTGCACAGCATGAGCAGTATGCATGACAAGCATTGAGCAAAGCGATAATTCATCCGTAGCTATCCTTGATAGGCCTCATCCGATATGAGAGAGGTTATTTTTCCATGAATACTGTTGAATAGAAAGTATGGAGTTGAGCTGGAATGAATACAAATAACCTCGCAACATTGTGAGGTTATTGATTTGTAGATTCTGGCAAGGAGTATGGCGTAGTTTATCTTTTCAACCATACCTTTTGGGATGCCATGGTGGATGGACTATTACTTTTGCGTTGCGCGGTAGTGGTCGAAGTTCTCGATATAGTCTTCCAGATTGGCATCGAGCATTTCTTTATAACGCTCCATATAGTAGTCCATCATTTCCTGCTTTTTGGCCTGCATTTGCTCTTTGTTTTCAAAGCTGGTGGAGCCAAACCATGCGTTGTAGCGGGCGAGAGCCCACATAAAGGAAGCACTGACCTCACCGGTTTGGATCTCGGTGTTTTGGTTTTGCTGGTTAGCGAGCTTAATCAACTCAGTGGCGCGGGCGTAAAAGGCGTTTTCGTTATTAGACATCAGCAAGTCCTGTTGTTAGGCAAAGTGGCTAAAGAAAAAGGGCGCTTGGCTGTTACCCTTTTGGCAATTGCTACTAACCCTAAGGCATTTTGCGGCCAAGGGACAGTCATCCACCTCACAGAATCCGTTGATTTCACGTTAAAATGAGTCGTTGAAAGTAAATATGGGATAGGTGTAACACTTTTCTGATAAACATTGGCAGGTTAACCATTCTAGTAAAGTGAATCCTAACTGGATTAACCAGCCTGTGTAAGCATCAAAGGTAAATGTTAAGAGCCCCTGATGGACTCATGCTGTAAAGTGCGCTTTGAGGTTCAGGGATGTGAAGTGTCATTTCCCACTTCCGTTGGTGGCAAACGCTTTATAGATTGAATGAGCCCATTGGATACTTGCAAAACGACCATGGTATTAAAGGGCTCATCGCATATGTTGGCGAACATTTATGTTCTACAAGGAAATGCTTCCCCATTATGGTTGCGGGATGACGAGTGAAGGCTGCTACCACTCGTTACTTGGCGGTAATCGGGCCTTGTGAGCCTGCATCGTTATCAATCCACACACTGTCTTTATTCGAGCTGGCATCGGGATAAATGGTGTACTCCACCATACCGTCTTTGAATTTGATCGCTCCACCACTTTGGCTTGATTTTACCTGTTTGCCGTTAACCCAAACCTGATGTTTATCATCGATTTGAATCTTGGCAACCGTTGCACCTGAACTGGCAGTTGCAAGCCATTGTTTGGCATTTGGGATCGTAGCGTCATCGGCGGCTTTGGGTGTCGCCATCGCTTTGGCATTTTCTTCTTTGGTTTTGTGGATATCGCAGCCTTGCATTTCGGATACTTGGGTACAGCCTGAACGCTCAAGTAACTTGCGATACTCATCGTTAATGGCGTGGCTATTGGCGGATAGCAATAGTGCAATACTGGCTGTGAAGATGATTTTAGCGTTCATGTGTTCCCTCGTTGCTATTGAAGTGCGCCTTGTTTATGGCGAATTTAGATGGTTAAGTGTAGTGGGTCTTTAGCCATTTTCTACTCGGGCATGTTGAGGTGTTGAGCATACGATGCTGTTCAGGCCAGGCCTTACTCGGATGATGTGGAGTGATTTATAGCGGCTCAATCATGCATTAAGTTACGCCCGATAACCCATCAGCTAGTCGCAAAACTCCACATATTTTGGATTAGCCCATCACTCACCTCAAATACCACCATCACTTCAAAAGGCTCGTCGTGTATGCCGCTGATCCGTTCGTGATCCACGATCTTATTGCCGACGACCATACGATTGAGGATTTCGGCATGTAAATGCGGCAAGTTAAAGCGTTCATTTTGATAGAAATCGCGAAATGCGGCTTTACCCCGAATAACGGGTTCTGTGGCGGGTGGACGATAGATGCAAATATGTTCACTAAATTGTGATACAAAGTTGGCAAGGTCATGTTGGTTGTAGGCTTCCAACTGGGCTTGCACTAAGGCTTCGGCCGTCACGCTGTTTACAGTTAAATTGCTCAAGGATGATCCCTTACTGAAACGGGTAAGTTTGCAATGCGTTGCTGTGTTGGTTGGGAAAGCGCTTTTGGTATCATATTTATCACCATTACTGCCACTTTCCCACTAACGTACTTTTGTAATACGTAATTTATTCCAATAACTTAAGCTGTGTTTTACCCCATGATGTGGCAAAGGGCATCGCTTCTTGAGGCGTCAAGATAAACTCCTGTTCACAGCCGTCGCCACGGGGAGTTTCCCAAAATTTAATTCCATTTGCTTCAAGGGTCAGCTGATAATAGCCAGAGCCGTCGGAGGTGGGGCATTCTGCGTTTGGCGTGATATCGGCAAACAGCTTTTGCTTAAGTGCTTGTGGTAACGGATAACTCATACTTTCCGGCAGAGCTTGAGGCTGTTCATTTTCGATAAACCATTGCCACGGATGGAAAGGTTTTCCATCTGCAAGCGAGAAGCTGACAAACTCTTGGCTGATCCCATTGGCACCATAACCCGCTGCCCAGCGATACAAGCGCACACTGAGCCAATGCTGGTTGATAAAAATCGGTTCAGCAAAGGTTTCGTCAGCCACAAAGCTGCCCATTTGTGCCAGCATTCGGCGGCGAGTTTCAAAGGTATCTGATAATTGGGTTTTATCGGTCAGTTTGCGTTCAAGGAATTGATTAATCGAAGTGATTCCAGTTTGTGGGCCTTTAAATTCGATACCTATATCAGTGCCAAAGGTCAGTGGACGGTACTCAATGGTTTGATAGCTTTGCCACTTTCCACGGCTCAGTGAAGGCGTCGTTTCGAGTGGTAGGTTGTAGGCATCGGCGCTGCAATCATCATTGTTATCTGGGCTTATTTGCCGCTCAAGTTGTATTGGCTGTGACTTGCTGGCGCTGTCTTTAAACCAGTGGCCGCTTAGTTTTTGTGGCGTTGTGGTATCAAACTGCCAGTTTCCGGTGTTGTTTTCTTCTTTCCAGATGCCATCTTGCAGCTCGAGTCGAATTGGAGTGAGATATTTTTGATAGTAATAACTGCCGGTGCCGTATTGGTTAAAGCAGACTCTTATCTTGCTTTTACCCAGTTGCCCCAGCCAAACGCCTGTGAGTTCATCGGCCGCAAACGTTGTGGAGGGAAGTGTTGCGACAATCATCAGGCTTGAAGACACAATATTGAATAACATCCTTGTGTACATACTTTTTCTCCTAAAAAGATAATACGTTAGGGCCTGATGTGCTGTGAAGTGTACTCGCGCATCAGGCGATAAAAGGCAAAAATTGTGGTGCCGATAAAAAGTCGCCTAGAGGCGACTTTTAGCCGTTCCGATGTTCATTAACTGAAGGTTAACGCATCGATTGCAACATCTCCGAAAGCAAATTTATTCAACCTGCCAATCAATTTGTTCACCAGCGCGGATGGGGACGACATTGGTGTCGCCAAGCGGGTAGCTTACTGGTACGTCCCATGCTTTTTTCACCAAGGTGATGCTATCGCGGTTGCGGGGCAGATTGTAAAAATCTGGGCCGTTGAAACTGGCAAAGGCTTCTAATTTATCCAGCGCATTGACCGATTCAAAGGCTTCGGCGTAGAGCTCAATGGCGGCATGGGCGGTATAAGAACCCGCACAGCCGCAGGCGGCCTCTTTGCGGTCTTTTGCGTGTGGCGCCGAGTCAGTACCGAGGAAGAACTTCTTATTGCCACTCGCCGCAGCCGCTAACAGTGCTTGCTGGTGGGTATTGCGCTTTAAAATTGGTAAGCAATAAAAATGTGGGCGAATACCGCCAGCCAACATGTGGTTGCGGTTATAAAGTAAATGGTGCGCGGTGATCGTGGCGGCCACGTTATCAGACGCCTGAGTGACAAAATCCACCGCATCCTTAGTGGTGATATGCTCGAGGACGATTTTAAGGTTTGGAAAATCGGCCACGATCTTGCTCAAGATATTCTCAATAAACACGCGCTCACGGTCGAAAATATCAATTGATGAGTCAGTCACTTCACCATGCACTAAAAACAACATGCCCACTTCCTGCATCGCTTCAAGGGCGGGGTAGATATTTTTTAAATCGGTGACGCCAGAGTCTGAGTTCGTCGTCGCGCCAGCAGGATAGAGCTTAGCGGCAAAGACTTTGCCCGAGGCTTTAGCTTTACGGATTTCGTCTGGGCTGGTTTTGTCGGTGAGATACAGCACCATTAAGGGTTCGAATTGCGAGCCTGCGGGCACTTGCGCCTTGATGCGATCATAGTAAGCCAAGGCGGTTTCGGTATCGATCGCGGGGGGCACTAAGTTAGGCATGACGATCGCGCGGCCCATATAGCGGCTGATGTCACGGACGGTATCGGTTAATTGGGCGCCGTCTCTTAGGTGAATATGCCAGTCGTCAGGACGCGTAATTGTGAGTGTTTTCATAGGGCGATTCATCTTATTGGATATGTCTGCTGCGAGGGTGGCAGGATCTTATGTGGCAAGGTTTTAGCTGTAAAGGGAAACTCTGCCATTTGGCGAATAAAAGTGTTAACGCATGTTGAGAGATTAGCTACTTATTCTTTATTGCGTACAGCACTCCAAACATCGGGCCATTCTCAACTCGAGCGGACACTTTTGTAAAACTAGGCGGACACTTTTAGTTTGCGACCGAGGTGTCCGCGGACACTTTTATCGATAAGTTAAATTAACTATTTGAAAATTAATGCCTTAGTGTTTTTGGCATAGGCGTTGCTATTACTGGATATCGAATTTTAATAGTGTCCGTTGTGATAGGTACACAGCACCACCCGTCAGGGAAGCGAGAAACGCCATGATTAAAGATACCAGCGGCCAAGATACCCTCCTTGTGCCATCAACAGCCAAACGTCTTAAGCTGCCCTTGATTATTGGCGGCTGCACCTTATTAGTGAGCGCCTTAGTGTGGGCCAGTTTCAGTAGCGATAAAGTGAGTCAATCCATCAGCCGAAGTGAGCTCACCACAGCCACTTTGCATGTGGGCACCCTTACTCGCGATGTAGCCACTACAGGCAAAATCGTTGCGGCTAATGCGCCTATTTTGTATAGCACCGAGGAGGGCACCGTTACGCTCCTGAGTAATCCGGGAGATAACGTGGCGCGCGGGGATGTGGTGGCGAAACTCGACAGTCCAAGATTGACTAATGCCCTTGAGCAAGCTCAATCAGTTTTAGCGGGTATGCAAAGTGCCTTAGAGCGCGCCAAGTTAGATGCGAGACGCAGCCAATTGCAGGCAAATCAAACCTTAGATATGGCCAAGGTGGATCTTGAGGCGGCAGAGCGTGAACGTCGCCGTGGTGAACTGCTTATTCAAAGTAAGCTCATAGGACAGATTGACTATGAAAAGGGCAAAGATGATCTGCATAAGGCCAAATTGAAATTTGAACATGCTTTGCAGGAAGTGGCACTAACCAAGGACACCTTAACCTTTGAGGTAAAAAATAAGGCACTCGAAGTTGAGCGCCAACAGTTAGCGGTGCGTGAATTAGAACGCCAAGTCGAAGCCTTAAATATCAAAGCACCCGTAAACGGCATCATAGGTAACTGGCTAACGGAGCAAAAAAACCACCTCAGCGCAAACCAACCTATTTTGACCGTGGTGGATTTAAGTGCCTATGAGGCCGAGCTTGCAGTGCCAGAGTCTTACGCCGATGAACTCGGGCTCGGTATGGAGGTTGAGCTGAGTTTTGGTGAGGTGAAACTGATTGGCAAATTATCCTCCATTTCTCCCGAGGTGCGTAATCGCGAGGTCACTGCACGAGTGCAATTTACCCAGAATGACAGTCTTAAGTTACGCCAAAACCAGCGGATCTCCGCCAGAGTGCTGCTCGAACATCGGGATAATGTGTTGATGGTCAAACGCGGCGCCTTTATGACCAGCGGTGGTGATGAGGTGTATCAAGTTGAAGGGGATATTGCGACTCGCCGCCAGATTAAACTGGGTAGCACCAGCATGAGTCAGGTGGAAGTGGTTGAAGGTGGTAAAGCGGGTGATGTATGGGTGATTTCTAGCGTTGAGCCTTTTAATCATGCTGAACAGGTCAAAATACATTGATGACAGATAGCCAAAAATTACTTATTAATCAAATTGATGTAATTAGCATCGCCATGGTTAAAAAAACGACGGCGATAAGCAAATAGGAGCCAATGATGCGCCAAAAAATCCTTGATAAGAGTGTGTTGATGTCCTCCAAGTTGGTTAGCGTCCTCGCCTTAGCGTTATTGGTTGTGGCGGTAGAACTGGGTATTGGTGAGACCAATAGTTGGTTTTTCCTTGGGTTAAATATTTTGGAATGGACTAATCCCTTAGAGGAGGTGCGTCTAATTGGCGATGTCACTATGGAGAGTATGCATTTGCTATTTTCCAGCCTCGATTGGCTGTTTGGTAAGTTGAGTGGGTTCATTATTGGCGCCTTTGTGGGGTGATAAGCGGTTGCCTCTGCTTCGTCTGTTACATGCTCAAGATAAATTGAAGTCCCCGCGCGTTTTATCAGTCGTTTACGCGCAAAGATAAAATTAATTAAGGAAATTAAAATGTTATCAATGAAGAATATCAGTAAGGTTTTTAAAACGGACTTAGTGGAAACCCATGCGCTGCGGGATTTTAATCTTGAGGTGAGCGAGGGCGAGTTTGTGGCGGTAACCGGGCCCTCAGGATCGGGCAAAACCACCTTTCTAAATATTGCTGGCTTACTCGAAGGCTTTACCCATGGGGATTACTTTTTAGATGGCATCAATGTCTCAAATCTCAGTGATAACAAAAGCGCTGCCGTGCGTAATGAGAAAATTGGCTTTATTTTCCAAGGTTTTAACCTGATCCCCGATCTTAATTTAGCTGAAAACATTGAAGTGCCTCTGCGTTACCGTGGCTTTAGCGCCAAAGAGCGTAACCGCCGTGTGGAACAGGCGCTGGAGCAAGTCGGTTTAGCTGCCCGCATGAAGCATCTACCTACCCAATTATCTGGCGGTCAGCAACAAAGGGTGGCGATTGCTCGTGCACTTGCGGGTGAGCCACGGTTTTTACTCGCCGACGAACCAACCGGTAACCTCGACAGTTTAATGGCACGTCAAGTGATGGAATTACTTGAAAATATTAATCAGGCAGGCACCACCATTATCATGGTAACCCATGACCCTGAACTGGCGCGCCGCGCCCAGCGCAATATTCAAATCGTCGATGGACAAGTCTGCGACTTTACCATGTATCAAGCCAATGCGGCCCGCAGCGCAAGCCACGGCAGTGTCGATAAACTGGTTGCTAACGCCCAAGGCTAGGAGCGGTTATGTTCTTCTATTACTTAGATTTAGCTTGGCGTAGTATCAAAAAAACGCCCATGTTATCGGCACTGATGATCATGGCGATTTCTATCGGCATTGGCATCACTATCACTACGCTAAACATCTACAAAATGATGTCTACCAACCCTGCAGGGGATAAATCCAGCCAGTTATTTGCAGTGCAGTTATGGAGCCAAGGCCCCGATGCTTGGGATGATTTTGATCCTCAGATCACTTATCAGGACGGCTTTAACTTACTTAAGAGTGATATTCCGCGCCTACAAACCCCCATGTTTCGCACGGGAGGTGCAGTGCAGACTGAAGACCCTAGTTTTTTACCTGTGCTGCAATCTCGGGTGCGCGTCACTAATAATGACTTTTTCCCGCTCTTTGGTCTTGAATTTCAATATGGTCAGGCATGGGATGACAGTGTCGACAAAACGGCACGCTATGAAGTTGTGTTGACCAATGAGTTGAATAAGACCCTGTTTGCGGGCGAAAACAGCGTGGGTAAGACGATTTATTTCAACGCTAAACCTTATCAGGTCGTGGGAGTGCTTAAGCCTTGGGCGCCGAGTCCTAATTATTATGACCTTAACAATGGCGCCTTTGGTAATGTCGATACCCTGTTTGTACCCTATAGCCTAGCGCCGATTGAGGAATACGGTAGTTGGGGCAATACCAATGGCTGGAGCCATGAAAGTATCAATACCTATGCTCAGCGTTTGACCTCTGAAAAGCATTGGACGCAATTTTGGGTGCAACTAGATACGCCAGAGCAAGCAGCTGAGTATCGCCAGTGGGTACGCCAATATATTGAGCAGCAAAAGCAGTTGGGCCGTTTTAGCTCACCTAAGGCCGATGTGCAATTGTCTGATGTTGACCAATGGTTAGCCATTAATAAAGTGGTACCTGAAGATAATAAAGTGCTGGTGGGCCTTAGTGCACTGTTCTTAATTGTCTGCTTGGTCAATATGTTAGGTTTGTTATTGTCCAAGTTTTTACGCCGTGCCCCCGAGATTGGTGTGCGCCGCGCGATAGGTGCCAGCCAAGGGCAAATTTTTGCCCAACATATGGTAGAAGTGTCAATGATGGGATTATTCGGTGGATTATTGGGCCTCGCTTGGGCTTGGGGCTCACTTGCGTTGCTCACAAACAAGTTTCAATTAGAGGCTTCGCTCACTCACCTCGATGCCAGCATGTGGCTCATTGCGCCTATTATTGCGATTTTAGCGGCGATAGTGGCGGGAATTTATCCTGCCTGGCGTGTGTGTACCACTAACCCAAGTGTTTATCTTAAGAGCCAATAATCGGGGGCAATATGTTACATATCAAACCTATCTTTAGCAGTTTATTACACAGTAAAAGTGGCCCTTTACTCCTGTTATTACAGATTGTGTTGTCAGTGGCGATTGTCGCTAATGCCAGCTTTATTATCGTCGAACGCTTGAGTTTAATGGCGCGTGAGTCTGGGATTGTTGAAAATGAAGTCTTCGATTTCAGTATTTATCATTTTGATAAATCAACGGATTTAGTTGTGCAGGATAAACGGGATTTAGAGCTCCTACGTGCTATACCTGGGGTTATTGATGTTGCGCCGAGTTCCATGGCTCCCCTGAGCGGTGGCGGTTGGTCGAGTAATTTTACCCTAGGGCCAGAGGAGCGTGCGAAGTCCACGCCCAATACCGGCATGTATATGAGTGATGAGCATTTTATCGACTCCTTAGGGCTTAAGTTAGTTGAAGGACGTAACTTCTATCCCCAAGAGATCACCACTGAACTGTTAGAGGATGGTGGCAAGATGATCGTCACTAAAGCCTTTGTCGATAAGGTGTGGCCGAATGACTCTGCACTCGGAAAGAGCGTATATATGGGAGCGCAGCATTTTGTGGTGATTGGTGTGGTTGAGCGTTTACAAACGGCTTGGGTGGATAACAGCAATGTAGAGTTTAGCTCTGTGTTGTCAGTGAATTATCCCGCTGACTATAAACGTTATTTAGTCAGAGCTAAGGCAAGTGATATTGCGCGCCTAAAAGAGGTCATCCCCGAGATCTTGCATAAAGAGTATCCGAGCCGGGTGATTGAAGGCTTTACCACCATAAGTGAGCGTCGTATCGAGGCATACCGTGACCATGAGTTAATGGCAACCGTGCTGACCATGATGGTGGTATTGCTGCTGTTGATTACCTCACTTGGGGTAACGGGGATGGTGATGTTTAATATTCAGCGCCGCACTAAGCAAATTGGTACTCGCCGTGCGCTAGGAGCGAAGAAGCGCGATATTATCAGCTACTTCTTAGTGGAAAATTATCTACTTTGTCTGTTGGGTGGCACCCTCGGTGTGCTGTTAGCTATTCAGTTAGGCCAGCAATTGATGAGTCTGTATAGCTTACCTATGCTGGCGCTTTCCTATCCATTATTAACTGTTGTGGGATTATTTGTGGTGACAACGCTTGCGGTGTACTTACCTGCACGCAAGGCTGCCAAGATATCTCCGGCGACAGCAACCCGCACGGTGTAGCGTAAGGTGAGCGGCATAAAGTGCGATAACAGTAGGATGTTATTGCACTTTTTGTTACTTTAAGGTTAATAGATTTACTCGGGATATACTTTTTAAAATGGACACTATTCTGATTGTCGACGATAACCATGCCATCTGCCAGGCGTTGGGATTAATGCTGGAGATCAATGGTTATCAGGTGTTGACTTGCCATACACCAGATGATGCCCTTAACCTGATCGCGACCCACGATATTGATCTCGTTATCCAAGATATGAACTTCACCCGCGATACCACCTCAGGGGAAGAAGGACGACAGCTGTTTTATGCATTGCGTGAGCGGCAACCGGATCTGCCGATCATTTTAATGACAGCGTGGACACAGCTCGAAACTGCCGTCGAGTTGGTTAAAGCGGGCGCTGCCGATTATATGGGTAAGCCTTGGGATGATGCTAAGTTACTAAATAGTATTACGAATTTAGTTACACTCTATAAACTTGCTCGCACGAATCATCAACTCGAGCGGGTGAATTCACAGCGCCAGGTAGCGATTGCTGATGCGCAACTGTGCGGGATTGTTTTTGGTAGCGGCGCGATGCAGCGCTGTATCGACTTAGCTTTACAACTGGCGCGCTCCGATGTATCCGTGTTGATCACTGGCCCAAATGGTGCCGGTAAAGATAAGCTTGCCGATATTATTCACGCTAATTCTCCCTTAAAAAACAAACCTTTTATTAAGGTTAATGTGGGCGCCTTGCCAATGGAATTGCTTGAGGCCGAACTCTTTGGTGCCGAGGCTGGAGCGTTTACCGGGGCCAATAAAGCGCGAATAGGCCGTTTTGAGGCCGCCGATGGTGGCACCTTGTTTTTAGATGAAATAGGCAATTTACCGCTCTCTGGCCAAGTGAAGTTGCTACGGGTATTACAAACGGGGGAGTTTGAACGTTTAGGTAGCCATAAAACCTTAAAGGTGAAGGTGAGGGTGATCAGTGCGACTAATGCTGACCTTGCCCAAGATATTGCCGAAGGCCGCTTTCGTGAGGACTTGTTTTACCGCCTAAATGTGATTGAGTTGGCTTTGCCGCCACTCAATCAGCGTATCGACGATATTCTGCCCTTAGTAAAACATTTTGTCGGTGCAGGCTTTAGCCTGAGTAAACCGGCTCAGCAGGCGCTATTACAGCACCGTTGGCCGGGCAATGTGCGTGAGTTAGAAAATGCCTGTAAGCGCGCTGCATTATTGGCCCAAAGCCGCGTGTTAACAGAAACGGATTTTGGTTTACCGCAAGCCTTGGCACGCCAGTTGAGTGCCACAAATGCGTTCGCGTTTGAGCAGAACAAGTATTTATCTTCCGCTTTTGAACGCCAAAGCCATCTGCCCGCTGCCCATGCAGTTAGCCCGACTGACACCCATGAGGCGCAGGATGTTAGTCGTGAAGACATTGAAGCGGCTTTACAGCAACATAATGGTGTGATTGCTCGGGTAGCAAAATCCTTAGGCTTGAGTCGGCAGGCGTTATATCGGCGTATGGATAAGTTTGGTCTCGAGAAATAACGGCCAAGTGACTTTAGGCGAGTGGTGAATAAACGTGGCAATTAGGTGGAAGTTAAGGTGCAGCTGAGAACAAAATTAGTTATCTATTCAACTGTTTGTTGTGCTTTGGGTGTCTTGCTCACCTTTGCTAGCATGAAGTACCTTTTTTCCACATCGTCCCCTGAAGTGGCTACGCCTGCGACACTACCCGATGTCCAGATCCCCGAGCTGGATTTAGCGCAATTGCAAGATTCGGTAGCCGCCATCGAATCCGCAATAAAAAATACTGAGCAATTTCAACAGGCGTTTTCATTGCAGGAACGCTTAAGAGCCGATCAAATTAAGCATGAACTGCAAAAATTAGAACAGCTGAAGCAAGAGCAACTGCAAATTAAGCTCTACAAGCTAGAGCTGCTTAAGCAAGGGCTATTTAACCCTGCTCCCCATCCTGCCAATATGGTGCCGGCGTTACCTGTGGTGGAGCAGAGTAAATTGCCGCCGTTGTCATTAGAGCCGCAGGCAGAGCATACACCGCCAGTATTTGAATTGGTGTTGATTATCTTACTTGCCTGTAGTGCCTGCGCTCTGGGAGTTGTGTGGTTTACGCGACATTTAGCCCGAAGTCTTGATGCACTAGAAGTTGGATTACTTAACTTTAATGATAATGACTTCAGTGTGAGCATTCCTACAAACGGCGAGGGGCAACTTAAGACATTGGCCGAGCTATTTAATCACTCAGCGGCAAAGTTACGCCAAGAGCGGCAATATATTTATCAGCGGGAGTTATTGCTCGATAAAGTGATCCAAAGCTCCCCCAATGTCATGTTGCTGTTAAATGACCATCAGAGGCTGATGTATGCCAATGATGCAGCTCGGCATCTATTTCAGATTAAAGGCAAAATGGAGGGATTGAGCCTTGAGGAGCTGCAGCAAGAATTACCTGAAGCCCTTGCTTTAGCACTGAAGCAGGAAAAGAGCGGCCTCTTTACCATGGGGGAGGATGATGCCGAGACTTGGTATCTGAGTCGTGGACAGTTTTTACTGAATAACCAACAGCATAATTTAATCTTGCTCAAGCAGATGACCCGCGAGCTTAATCGTCAGGAAGTGGCAGTATGGAAAAAAGTCATCCGTATTATCAGCCATGAACTGAATAACTCAGTGGCGCCTATTGCTTCTATGGTGAATTCGGGGCGTTTGCTAACAAAAGATCTCGATAATCCAAAGCTCAAGCTGATTTTTGATACCATTGAAAGCCGTACTAATCATCTTAGCCAGTTTATTTACAACTATGCCCGCTTTGCTAAGTTGCCTTTACCACAGCGACGTAAAGTAGCGTGGTCTCAGCTTATTGAGCAGTTGACACAGCATTATCCCTTTGCGTTAACCCATGAGTTGCCGATAGAAGATGGTTATGTTGACCAGGGACAAATGGAACAAGTTTTGTTAAACCTACTTAAAAATGCCCATGAATCCGGCTCAAATCCTGAAGAGGTAACACTGTCGATTCGTTATCAGAAAATGGTCGATGGCGGCGGCTTTAGTATCAAGATAGAGGATCGTGGTAGCGGAATGTCTGAGGAAGTCTTAGAGCAAGCGTTACTGCCTTTTTATTCAACAAAACAATCGGGTACAGGTTTAGGCTTACCGCTCTGCCGTGAAATTATTGAAGCCCATGACGGTAGCATCAGTATGCACAATCGCACTGAAGGCGGCTTATCGGTACTGCTCTGGTTACCGCAATAGCGTTGATTTGGGTTTGTATCAATAGTTTTCATTTCTCATTCTAACGTATTACCCAAATGGGCTATTTTGCGGTTTTTACCTTAGCTTTTCGGACTAATTTGCTCCTTGGTGTAATGACTAAGGATCTTCAATCCTGTTAACCTTATTTTGTGAAAATGAGTGCTAAATGTTAGGTCTTTTGGCGCAAGTATTAACGCGTTTGGGCTTAAGGCTGTTGAGTCACGTTTACGCATTAATTCATAAGGAGGGATAGGTGAAATCGTTAACGACGCGGTTGTTGTGTATTTTATGCTCGTTCCTGTTTGTGAGCGCTCCTAGTGCGTTAGCCAATGATGACATTGAAATCAGTGGATTGGTGATAGACCGAACGCTTACCCGTTTTGGTAAGGATTTTGGCTTTTACTATGCGAGTTATTGGCGAGAACTGCCGTTTACTCAAGGGGTGAATGTGACCTTGTATGAGACTGTGTTTCCGCAGGCAGGCACCGTTTTAACCTTAGAGGTGAATGGTACCCGCATCTATAGCACGCATTTTGGTCGCCGCGCCAATCCGGTTAAGGAGAGTGCTGAGCAGGCCATTTTGTTGACGATTGATTACTTAGCTCTAATCAGAGCGAATGCGATTACAGGTGATTTTTCAGGAACATCGGACGACTTATAGGATAACAATAATGACTTACAGGACGTTACTTACGCTAGCTATGCTTTGCATAGCGCATACCAGCCAAGCTACCGAATTAATCTATACGCCAGTCAATCCCAGCTTTGGTGGTAATCCGCTCAATGGGACTTTCCTGCTCAATAAAGCGCAGGCGCAAAACGATAATCAAGCCACCTCGACCGAAAAAGACTTTGTTACCCGCTTTAAAGAATCCTTAGAACGTAACATTATCAATGCTATTACCCGTGGTGTGGCCGATGGTGAGATTACCGATGGTGTGTATGACACGGGGGATTTTCGGATTGAAGTGGCCTCCACAGGCACTGGGGTGATGTTGACTATCACTAACAACGAAACCGGTGAAGTCACTGTGATTGAAATGCCAACTTTTGGAGGCGGAAACTAATGGCACGTTCCATCCTTATCGCTTCTATGCTGCTGAGTATGTCCGCCTGTAGCTTGATCCCAAAGCCTGACTTAAATATTACTCCAGCTCAAGTTAATCCAATGAGTGAGGTGATGAAGGAGCTACAGAGTCAGCCCGGGCCTAAGTTTCCTATTCCAGTCGCGGTGTACTCGTTTCGCGACCAAACAGGCCAGTATAAGCCCCAGGCTAACGTGAGTTCATTCTCCACCGCGGTCACTCAAGGGGCGACGTCAATGTTAATGCAGACCTTGATTGACTCTAAATGGTTTACGCCTGTTGAGCGTGAAGGCCTGCAAAACTTGCTCACTGAGCGCAAAATCAGTAATAAGCAAAACGGCACTAAGGGCGAAGATATTCCTGTTTTATCCACTGCGCGGTTATTGTTAGAAGGCGGGATTATCAGCTATGAGACCAATACCAGTACTGGTGGTACTGGGGTGGAATATTATGGTATTGGCGCGTCAGAAATGTACCGTGAGGATTTAGTCACGATTTATCTGCGTGCTGTCGACGTGCACTCGGGCAAAGTGATGATGTCGGTTTCTACCAGTAAAAGAGTCTTGTCACAGGAGATGCGTGCGGGCTTGTTCCGCTATACCAGTTTGAACCGTTTGGCTGAAGCTGAAGTGGGTTTTACCACAAATGAACCGGTGCAGTTTTGTGTGCTTCAAGCGATTGAGTTAGCGGTCGCTGAGCTTATCGAAAAGGGCATCAAGCAAGGCTATTGGAGCGCTTCGCAGTTGTCTCAACCTATAGAAAAACAACCTGAATTAAGCCAAAGCTGATTAAATATCCCCACGACCGAGCCAGATATAAGTCTGGCTCGGTTGTTTTTAGGTTTAGTCAGCCCGTAATGCCTTCCAAAACAGCGCAAAGCTAGCATCGCGGTGATGTTTATCTTTGCCCAACTCAGGATTATCAATAAAGTATCGAGTGGCAGCCAAGTATTGTCCGTGGCAATTTTCAAGCATTAATTCAATCGGATAGTGGGAAATTAATCCCATTAGCTGCCCTTTTTGTATTAATTGGGCGATAAATCCTAAGATGCTATTCATCGCTTGCTCGCGGATAGAAGCTGCAATCATAGGAGACATTGAATATTGCTGAAAAAACAATTGCTTGATTGGATTATCAATCGACCAATCAATCGCGCTCTGCCATAGCTGTTCGGCATGCTCTTTAAGATCGCCCCCTTCTTTAATATTTAACAATAACGCATTGGCAAACTCTTGTTTAATCGTGAGAAACAGGCTTTCCATCAACACTTCTTTGGTTGGAAAATGATGAAACAATGTGCCAGTTGCCACGCCAGCTTGCTTAGCAATCGAAGCGGTTGACGTGCCATGAAAGCCTTGGCTGACAAATAACGATAATGCGGTATCGAGTATCGCCTGACGTTTATCGGTCATCGGTTTATGTTCAACATTCGGTGATAACAGTGTTGTCATGAACCCTCCTAATTCGGCCCTATTAGCGTAAAAATAGCTTCATCAACATGCGTTGAATAAAGCTGCCATAGGGAGGATGGACAAATTTACCGGTATTGAAGCGGCCGCGGCTCAGTACGGTTTTAGCGTGGCTAAAGGTGAGGAACCCCTCTTTGCCGTGGTAATGCCCCATGCCAGATGGGCCTATGCCGCCAAAGGGCGCATCGTCGGCGGCAACATGGAATACTGTTTCATTGATACAAACACCGCCAGAGTGAGTTTGCTGGAGAATTTTTTGTTGGTTTGCCTCATCAAAACTCATCACATAGAGTGCTAGGGGTCTGGCGCGAAGATTGATGTAGCTAATCGCTTCATCTAAGGTATCGTAACCAATAATCGGTAATAACGGTCCGAAGATCTCTTCTTGCATCAATAGCATATCTTCAGTTGTTTGGGTAATCAGCTGAGTGGGGATTTTACGATTCTGGCTGTCTATCGCTTCATTTGAGGCTGAAATAATCTTGGCGCCTTTGGTTTTGGCATCCTCAAGCACAGCCATTAACCGATCAAATTGGCGAGCATTAATAATGCTGCCGTAGTCCTTATTCTTGGCAACCTCGCCATACATGGCCAGAAATTTGGCTTGATAGGCTTGAATAAAATCACTCACCTTAGCGTTAGGGCAAAGCACATAGTCTGGGGCTACACAGATTTGCCCAGCATTCAAACACTTACCATAAATCATTCGTTCTACCGCTATCTCTAGTGGCATATCGGGGGCGATAATCACTGGCGATTTACCACCGAGTTCAAGGGTAACTGGAGTGAGATTATTCGCCGCAGCGCGCATCACGTGACGGCCAACCGTGGTGGAGCCAGTAAACAACAGATGATCGAAGGGCAGGGCTGAAAACTGCGCGGCAACATCGGCTTCACCTTCGACAACGGCGACATGGGATTCATCAAACACTTCGGCCAGCAGTTGTTTGATGACTTTGTTGGTCGCTGGAGTAAATTCCGAGAGTTTGAGCATGGCGTGGTTGCCCGCTGCAATGGCCGTGACTAAGGGGCCAATGGATAACATCACGGGGAAGTTCCAAGGGACGATAATACCAATAACGCCCAGTGGCTGATAATGCACTTTGACTTGGGCGGGGGCGAGTAAGATGCCCGCATGACGGCGACTCGGTTTGAGCCATTTTTTGAGGTTTTTCAAACTGTAATTGATGTTGTTGACCACCGGCATAATGTCTGAAATCAGACTGTCGTCGGTCGATCTATGGCCATAGTCTTGTGATAGCGCCTCTACTAGCGGTTGCTGATAGTTGAGCAAAGCAGTCTTTAGGCGCGTTAAGCGTTCTTTGCGGATGGCGTAATCAGGGTTGGGCGCGGCTAAGTAACTTGCACGCTGACGTTGGAGTAACTCGGTTAACGGCGAAATTTTTGCTGGGTCTGTTGCCATGTTCATCGTGATCCCTCGGGTGCAAGTCTTAAAAAAGAAAGTCGTTTTTTGTTCAAAAAACATAAACAGACTGATTAGTCGGTTTATCCTAGCGGCTCAGGTGATTTTGTGCAAGCATTCTGGTGCATTTATGAGCAAGATCACGGCCTGTCATAGGCTTTGCTCTTACACTGAAAGCAGGATAGTTGTTAGACAAGGAGGAAGTATGACTTTGTTAAAGCACGGAATTTCAGTTGGGATAGAGCGTTATGGTGACGATGACTTTTTTGTCGCCTTTAAAGCGATTGGTACACTAACTCATCAAGATTATGAGGTGATGGTGCCAGTCCTCGAGGCTGCTCTCGTCGGAGTAAAAGATCCCGATATTTATGCCTTAGTCGATGTCACTGAGCTTGATGGCTGGGAGCTTCAAGCCGCTTGGGACGATCTCAAACTTGGGCTAAAGCATGTTCGCCATTTTGAGCGAATTGCCATTGTGGGAAAAACAACCTTTCAGGAAGTCATGGCAAAGCTGGCAAATGGGTTAACGCCAGCCAAGGTTAAGTTTTTTGTCGATAAACTGGATGCTATTACTTGGTTAAAAGAAGAACTTGACGATTAGGCTGTGTTGACGTTCCAAGGTTAGATTTGTACGTTACTGTTAATTCACGCTCACAAAACACACTGGTATCGATATTTAAACAGCTCTCACACTGAAGGAGAACAGATTATGCGTTCAGGTCAAATACTCTGGCCCACCGATTTTTCAGAAACGGCGGCCCATGCGCTACGCTATGCTATTGAAATGGCTAATCTATACCATGTAGGGCTAAAAATTTTACATGTTGTTGAGCAACCTATTGGTGATCAAAACTTTATGATTTTAGCGATTACCCCTGAGGAACTCGCTAAAAGCATGGAGGAGGCCGCAGCAACTAAAATGCAGGCGTTACTTGAGGGACTTAAGACTGATTTGCCAATTACAACGCTTATCCGCCGTGGCGAGCCTGTCGAGCAGATTTTAGAAGAGGCGAATAGTAAGGACGTCGGTATGGTGGTGATTGCTAGCCATGGACGAACTGGAATTTCGCACTTTTTACATACGAATGTTGCCGAAGCTGTTGCCAATGGCGCGGCATGCCCTGTATTGGTAGTGAAATAGCCTGTATTGGTAGTGAAATAGCCTGTATTGGTAGTGAAATAGCCTGTATTGGTAGTGAAATAGCTTGTATTGGGTAGATAACAGGGCGCTAAGGCGCCCTTTGTTTTTGATTGCTAAAGCATAATTAATTTTACGGCCTAGCTGCTTGTCCCGAGTTACTGCGATAAAATACAGATTATAAGCAATGCCATTTGCCCTAATATTGGGCACAACAACCTAAGTGATGGATAAAATTATGCGTACTCAAGAAGTGTTATGCCCTACGGATTTTTCGGCAACTGCCGCCCATGCGCTTAATTATGCGGTTGAAATGGCTAATCTTTATCATGTGGATATCCGCTTACTGCATGTGGTGAGTCCCGCAAGAAGTGCCCATTGTTATGGTGTAGCGGTCGACACTCCGGCGACACTTGAGCAACAGCTGGCCGAGTTTGTGGAGACAAAAATGCAGAGTCTACAGCTGCAAATGCAGCAGGGATTAGCGGCTGGACTAAAGGTTAAATGTATTGTTCGTCATGGTGATGCGAGCGAAGAGATTTTAGCTGAGTCAGCCGATGCGGGTATGATTGTGATTGCAAGCCATGGCAGCTGCGGCTTAGTGGATTTTTTAAAGCACCATGTGAGTCAAGATGTTGTTAGATTGGCGAAATGCCCAGTATTAGTAGTTAAGTAGTTAACTTATAAAGGATCTTGCTTGAGTTCTGGCTGCTTCATAATGGTATTTGAGGCTTCAGCTTCATTCTCTAGGGACATGAGTTGCCGATATTTTTCATGTAAGGCGCTAAGTGTCCCATCTTCGGTAATTTGTTTTAACCCAAGGTTAAAGTCGTCACGGATTTGCTCGCTTAAAAACGCAAATTTATACTCAGTCGGTGGAAAAATGCGATGACATACCGCCACCTGTTTACTCTCTATTTCGGTGAGTTTTCCCTCAATAAATGCCTGTCTAAGATAGTAAGTGAAAATGTTCTTATCCATAACCACGACATCAGCCCTGTGTTTCATCAGCATGTAAACCTGCTGTATTTGCCGAGCTTGTTCTTGGTAACTAGGATTAGCTTTAGTCATTTGAGTAAATTCATCACCTAAGAAGCTTGCAGCGCGTTGAAAGGAAACGACTTTTTTATTCGTTAAGTCTTTAATGCTATTAATCGAAAAGTTATTTTTCTCTAGGCTGATTGCGCAATTTTGATAACGAATCGCCACATTAGAGTAAAAAACGTTTTCGATCATGCCTTCTTTTACGTTGATTATGCCGTCAAGTTTGCCCACCCTAAGTTCATGGAAAGTGCGTGCTAAAGGCAAATATTCAATATTGGCGGTATGCCCTTTGACTGCAAGTGCTTGATACAGCAAATCGAGTTCTAGGCCGCTATCAGATTCTTGGATGACATAGGGAGGAATGGAGAGGCTCACGCCAATTTTCAGTTCCGCCGCTTGGATTAATTGGGGATACAATAATGCAATTACTGCTAGTAATGGATAGCGAATACAGGTCATTCTAGAGACGCAGGAAATATGGTTAGTTTGTTTCATTACCCACTGTTACCTTTCGCACCATTGGCCATCTCATGATGCCCAGAGTTGTCCCCTGACATATCACTGTAAGTGTAGTTTGTTAATCTACAGCCACAGTTATTTTTATCTGAATAAAGCTTGTTTATATTCAAAATGACGAGTCAGGCTGGCATAAAAAAGCGATTTCTTCTGCTGTCGACTCTCTAGCTAATATTTTGTTTCTGTGAGGATAACGACCGAATCTGTCGATAATAGCTTTGTGTTTTAGTTCAAATTCGAGATTAGCGATAGCAGCCTCTCGATTGAACAATTTTACAGCAACTTGATGAATGACTGGGGATTCGCTATGCATAAAAGGCATAAACAAAAAGGGTACTTGTTTGGGAGAAAGCTCCTTATCAATTTGGAGTGCAACAGCCTCTTGTGCAAGGACCAGCGCAATGGTGTCGGCCTCAAACGCTGCTGGCGTGTCGCGATAGATATTTCGCGAGAATTGATCCAGTACGATGACTTCGGCTAAACGACCTTGAGGTGTCACGCGCCAATGCGCAAGCTCACCGCGCTTGGCTTGTTTTAATAGGTCTTCAAAGCGAGATTGGATTTGTGCATCAAATGTTGGGTCTTTTATCCACCAAGATTGAGGTGAAATTTCCTCAAACCAGAAATATAGCACTTGCTGTGCGGTCATCATTTGGCCCATCGTTTGCTCTCCCATTGATTAATCTTTTTACAAATAACAGTGATGGAGAGCTTATACAAGCAAATGCGAAAATGTATCTACGCGAACAAATGTCAAACGAGTCAATTTGCTTGAATAATTTGAACAGAGACTATTTCTTATTCACTGTATATCCAGTAGTTTTATATTCACTTGGTCAATATTTGGATTGATTCTTTATGCCCCTTGAACCCGCAACTACTCAGTCAATATCGAAACAACATAAAGCATTTTTACGTAAGCTATATTTAGCGCATTTAATGGATGATGATCGACATAACTTGTTATCACTCAATAAGTTGACTGGAATGCCGAGGCGAACGTTGCAGGATGCTATCGCCGCGTTTGAAGATATAGGTATCCGAGTCGAGTTTATCCAAGATGGTAGCCGAAACAATGCAGGTTATTATCGCATTTTGACCTGGGGGCCGATTAGCAGTGCGTGGGTTGATACACATTTCGAGGAAATTGCCTCAATTATCGGCGTCGCTCCAGTAAGTGAAACCGTGGCATTAAGTGAATCAGTGGCGTGAAAGAGCGCGGATTTTGGTTTGATACTGAAGCTAAGTTAACTCAAAGGACTATGTTACCTGCGCTACAACATGATATTGCCGCTGACATCGCCATTATTGGCGCGGGCTATTCAGGATTATGGACGGCCTATTATCTTAAGCAATACCAGCCCAATTTATCCGTGGTGATTCTTGAGGCTGATACCATTGGCCAAGGCGCTTCGGGGCGAAATGGCGGTTGGTTGATGGGCGGTTTTAGTGGCGATGTAGCCTATCTTAATCAGCTTCAAGGTGAGTCGCGCTTACTAGCAAAAGCCTTGATCCAACAAACTATTGCTGAAGTTGCCGCAGTTTGCGCCCAGCATCATATCGACTGTGATTTACACCATGGCGGCAATTTACGGGTAGCCGCGCGTTATCCTGAGCAATTAGCCAATATTCGAGCCGAATTTGCGCATTGGCGTCGGCAAGGTTTTGGCGAGGCGGATATTCGTTGGCTGGATAAGCCCGAGCTTGATAAGCAAGTGTCTATGGCCTACGGCCAAGCGGCGCTTTTTACGCCCCATTGTGCGCGGATCCACCCTGCAAAGTTAGTCAGTGGCCTCGCGGATGTGGTACAAAACTTAGGGGTTAGGATATTTGAGCAGACTCCTGTGACGCATATCGAGCACTTGGGGGCGGCACAAACCCGATTACATACCCCAAAGGGGAGTGCGCGCGCCGCAATTGTCGTGCCCGCCGTTGAAGGCTATCTTCGCCAATTGGGGGAGTTGGGGCGATTCACCTTGCCTGTTCAGAGTTTACTGATCGCCACTGAGCCGTTAACGGACAGAATGTGGCAGGACATTGGTTTAGCTAATCGCGCAACCTTTAGTGATGCTAGCCGCATCGTTACCTATGGTCAGCGAAGTCCTGATAACCGCTTGATATTTGGCGCCCGTGGCGGCTACGGATTTGGTGCTAAAGTGCGGACTGAATTTGGATTTAATCCCGAGTGCTTTAATGCCCAATCTCCCGTTAGTCATCGTCAATCGGCGTTAAAAGGTGAATTTGGTTTTCGTTATCAGCTATTGTTGGCGTTATTTCCGCAATTGGCGGATGTGCAAATCACCCATGGTTGGGGCGGTACCTTAGCTTTAGCGCGGCAGTTTGCGCCCCACGCTATTTACGATAAAAATGTAGGATTGGGGCTTATTGGTGGTTACGGCGGCGAAGGTGTTGGGGCTGCCAATCTTTTTGCTCGCACGCTGGTGGACTTGATCTTAGCGCGTGATACGCCGCTTACCACTATGCCTTGGGCGTTTAATGCCCCTGTTCAGCAAGTATTAACGCCTTGGGAACCTGAACCTTTGCCGTGGCTCGCTTATCATGGCATGAACAAGATTTTTGCATGGGAAGATAGGCTCTACAGCCAGCCCAAGAGTGCGGCTTGGCAAAAAGGCTTAGCTAAGCGACTCGCGAATCGATTAGAAGGTTTAATGAGTTAATCTACTTATAAACCAGAGAGTTAAACAGCAAGCCAGAGAGTTAATCAGGCCATTACTGAGTCATTTTTATTCATACACGATTTATTTATACACGATAAGTACTTTGCTGATCCGATGATGTTAACCGAACAGTTTTTCCTACAGGGCCGCGTTAAGCTTGAGACTATTCCCCACGAAATGCGTATGTCCCATTGGGTGTACGCACCCAGATTAACCGATATGAAAAGCGGGCAAGTGCTGCTCGATCTTATCGGCCAATGCTGGGATTGTCAGTCTGCGATTGAGCGGGATAACGCGCTTTGCCTAACTCTCGATGGCTACCCCGATAGAGCCAACTGGCTTGAGTTGGCCTTTTTGCTCGATATGGGGCGAGTCCAGCTAAGGGCTGGCAATATCGACGCTAAAGCACTAACAGTACAAGAGTTTCTACCACAGGAGCTGACTGGCTACTTTGATACGATACGCGCGAATTTCATCTGTTAAAGGAAGATATATGCCCCAAAACCCAGCCAGCTAAGGACTAACAGGGCGATGGCAGCCCAAGCAATAGGAGTAAATTGAGTTTGTGGCAGCGAAAAATCTTCGCCGTCATCCATCTCGCCAGCCGCGCTTGCTTGTTGGTTTTTTGCCCTTAACTGTTGTTTTCTCTGTTTATCCCGCTCGCGAGCTTTGGCTTTTTGCAGTTTTTTATATTCGGCAATGCCCTTTTCAATCCCCTGGGCAATCAGTTTAGTTTGTTCTTTGGTTTGTCCTGGTTTTTGAGTAGCCTTCGCCATGGCTAAGGCATCTTGCTGGGTTTCTGTTGAGATAGTGGTTTTCATCTGTTCACACTGTGACTTAGGTGTCGATTGCAGCGATTATACCCACAACTGTGCCGCTAAAGGCGCTAGTGAAGTCAATTTTGCATTAAAAAATCAATGGATAACCGCCCTGTGGTGCAGGAATAAACTCAGGTTCGTAATCCCACACTTGGCGAATTATATCAATCGATAATGCGTCGTTAGGTGTACCTTCACTGACGATTTGCCCCTGTTTGAGGACGATAACTCTGTCGCTGTAACGGGCTGCCTGATTGAGATCGTGCAGTACCACAATCACAGTGTAGGCATGCTTGTGGGCGAGATTTTTTGCTAGCGCTAATACTTTGTGTTGCTGTGCCAAATCCAGTGCCGAGGTAGGCTCATCTAACAGTAAAATCGGCGGGAAGGGGGATTGGCTTAACTGCGTTAACACCCTCGCCAGTTGCACCCTTTGTTTTTCTCCCCCAGAAAGCGTGGGGTAACTGCGCCGGGCTAAATGCAATACACCCACTTCGGCAAGCCATTTTGTGACTAACTGCTGGCCTTCTTTTTGACTCAAGGTTAAGGGATAAAGCCCCATTGCCACCACTTCATCCACGGTAAAGGGGAAGGTTAAGCTGGCATGTTGAGGCAGAACGGCGAGGGATTTTGCCAGTTCAGCCCTTGGCCAATCCACCAGTTGGCAGTGGCCAAGCTTGATGCTGCCTTGCGCAGTGGGGATCTCTTGGCACAGTGCCTTTAACAGTGTGGATTTACCTGCCCCATTAGGCCCTAAAAGTGCGGTGACACTGCCCGGTTTAAATTGCACGCGAATGTTGTTCAACACCGCCTTATCGCCGATAGCGTAGCTGAGCCTATCCACGGTTAATTGGGTACGTTCAAAATGTTGTTTAGCGACGGGCGCAGCCGATAAGCTCATAGCCATGAAGTTCTCGTTTAGATTAATTTGCTGCGTTGTTGCAGGAGTAAAAAGATAAAGAATGGCGCACCGATAAGCGCTGTGACTAAGCCGACGGGTAATTCGGCGGGGGGTAAAAATGCCCGCGCACCTATGTCAGCTAAGGCTAAAAGCGCAGCGCCCAAGAGGGCGCTCATGGGTAAAAGTCGTTTATGATCTGGCCCCAAAATCATCCGCACTAAATGGGGAACCACTAGACCAATAAAACCGATAATCCCTGTTGCGGCCACACTCACGCCTACGCCTAATGCACAGAGTAGGATGAGTCTTAACTTAAGACGGTCGACATCAATCCCTAAATGTCTGGCTTCAGCTTCACCCAGTAGCAGGGCATTAAGTGCCATGGCATCACGCTGAAACCGCCAACTCAGCAGCACTAATACCAGTAAACACAGGCCGACATATTGCCATTGAGCTCCCGCAATACTGCCCATTTGCCAAAGGGTTAAGTCACGTAATGCCATATCATTAGCGAGATAAGTTAGTACGCCTATGCCCGCTCCTGCTAGCGCTGCAATCGCCACGCCGGACAGCAGCAATAACACCACAGATGTGCCTAAACCGTTACTCGCCAGACGATAAACGATCAGGGTTGTGGCTAACCCACAGAGAAAGGCGCCAAGGGAAATCATAAAAGATCCCACGTCGGGAAATAACACGATACAGATGGCCGCACCTAATGCGGCCCCCGATGACACCCCAATAATACCTGGGTCTGCCAGTGGATTGCGGAATAATCCCTGCATCACTGCGCCACATTGAGCAAGGATCGCGCCTACTGTAAGGGCTAACAAGGTCCTTGGCAGACGCACGTTACTTACCACCAGTTGCTCATGGGGTGCAAGATTGCCAATGCTTTGCTGGGTTGCCCAATTAAATACAGCGCTGAGGGAGTCCATAAGACTCATGCTTACGGGACCGACACTCACCGAGAGTAAGCTGCTCAGGATGAGGATCATCATCATTGTGGGCCAAAGCCAGCGATACTGTAACATGGTTATTTGCCCGCCGTTTTACCTTGAGTGAGCAGGGTATCTGCAAGCGTTTCGGCAGCACCAATGGCGCTAATGCCTAAGCCTCCTAGTAAAGCTTGCGGGGCAAGGGTTTGGATATGGCCATTTTGGCCTGCGGGAGTATGCGCTAGCAGCGGCATCTCCTTTAATAGAGCCTGGGTTGTTTGACTGTTGGTTTGCGAGTCAGTTTTTTCGCTACGGTTAGACACTAAAATCACATCCGGTTGTAAGGCGAGAATGCCCTCTTGGGACAATGTCTTATAGCCTTCAAAGTCTGCAATATTCTTTGCGCCCGATAGCGCAATAATGGTATCGGCAGCGGTACCTTTGCCACCGACTCTGGCTCCTCGTCCTTCCTGTAATAACATAAAGAGGATTTTTGGCTGAGCATTATGTTGGCTGAGTTGTTGTTTTTGCTTATTTAATTTATCTAGCCTTTGATGCAACTCCTGCTTTAGCGGGGCCGCTTTGTCTGTTCGATTAAGCGATTGTGCCAGCGTATCGATATTGCTCATTAATTGTTGCTCATCGGCGCTTGAGGGTAATTGCACTACCTTGATATTGGCTTGTTTTAGTACGTTGAGGGTGGTTTCTGGGCCCATTACGTCGGACCCCACAACTAGTGTAGGGCTGAGTGCCATAATGCCTTCAGCTGAAAGCATGCGGTGGTATCCCAGTTTGGCGACTGAGCTTAATTGTTCAGGCACATAGCTGGTGGCATCGACAGCCACTAACTCATCGGCCGCCCCTAACGCCAGCACTAACTCGGTGACACCCGCACCCGCGCTCACCAACTTTATATCCTGAGTTGCACTCCAAGCATTAAATGAAAAGAGTGCTATGACTGCGGGGAGTAGACACAACCATTTATTGAATGCATTGCTATCGGTCGGTTGACTGAGTTTATTAAATCTATAACGCACAGCTTGAAACAACATGGGTAAACTCCTGATCCATCTAAAAGCAAGGTCGAGGTGTTATCAACCTTGCAGGGTAAACGGGTTAAAACACGATTGAGTTAAGGTTTAGGGTTAATGTTCCATCAAAATTTGGGTTTGATTAATGGCGTTACCCTGCAAAAGTGCGAGTAACTGCATTAGTGGTTCAACTGGCGCGGCCTTATCGGCAGCAATAATGACGGTGGCCTGTGGTTGAGCCGTTAACTGCGCTTCAAAGGCTGTAGTAAACGCGGTTAAATCAGCAAATTTTTCGCCATTAATCGCCCAGTAGGGTGAAGTCGCCATAATATTGATGGCTATCGATTGCTTATGCTCGAGTGCAGTAATGGCGTTGCTTGGGCTTTGAGGTACATCAACGGGTAAGCTCAGCAAACGGCTATTTGCGGTGAGCAACAGAAACACTAAAACAATAAAAATAATATCAATCAATGCCGTAAGATCGACGCTGGGCAGTGGCTCTAAGGCACTGATCCCTGCTTGGGGTAACGACGTGTGGTGAGTGCTTATCATGGCTGAGACTCAAGAGATGCTGCGTGTGGAGTGTTAGGTGTTTGATTAGCCTGATTTCCTAGAGCGAATGCCTGATATAAGTCCTGCTCAAGTGGCTGCTTGTCTACACCGGATAACCATAAGTTAATTTGATTCAGCACATGGCTCGCTTTTAAGCATTGGCTATGTGCCCAGATCCCAAATAAATGGGCGGCGGTAATAGTCGGCACCGCAATAATAAGGCCTGCTGCGGTAGTATTCATTGCCAGCCCAAGCCCCGCACTGAGTTGCGCGGGTGTGACTGGCCCTTGGGACTGGCCAAGTTGGGCAAACATGTCAATTAACCCAAGTACTGTGCCGAGTAACCCCAGTAGCGGACTAATAATCCCTATCACTTGCAAAATCTTAAGGCCCGCTTGCAGCTCCCTTTGTTGTTTATTCAGCCATAGACTGAGTAATTCTTCCCTGAGTGGTTTGGGTTGATGTGCTTGCGCTAACAGCAGTGTTGCGCCACGGGCCAGTAAATCTTGCTGGTGGCTGGTTTTAGTGAGTAAGGCTTGAATGTTTTCGTTTGTCGGTTTGGCATCAGAGTGGCGTAGCTCTTTAACCCAAGCTTGTTTTTTTGGAGAGATTGACGCTGCGGATTGTTGTAAAAACAGTGCGCTACGCTCAAGGCAAATCATCAAGGCAAGGAATGCACATATCAGCAAAGGCCAGGTGAGTGAACCGAGCTGGCCATGTAGGGGCGAAAAGTCAGTCATAAGCGGTGAGTCTCTATAGTTAGATCTGTTATCAAGCATTCAGCCAAATGTGTTGCAATAGGATTAGCGTGGTTAAGCATTGCATCGCCACAGGATCAATTTAAGGCGAAACGAATCGGTACCCTCACCTTGTAATGGCTTGCCAGTTTTGGGCTTGGCGCCTCAAACTGCCAAGTCTCTACCGCCTCTAGTGCCGCTTGGTCCAGCAGGCTGACACCAGAGCTTTTGACTAACGTGAGGGCGAGCTGTTGTCCAAATTCGTTAAACATCACTTCAATTGTTGCGGTTCCTTCCAAGCCTTTTTTGCGCGCCATGCGCGGATATGTTGGCTGGGGAGGTTGACTGGCAAATGTGGGGGATGTGAGTTCAACCACGGTTTGATGAGGCGCCATATTGCTATCCATTGAATTCTGTTGCTCATTCAAGCTTGGTCTTGGTTTGGTTGGCGCTAACTCAGCGTGTTCCGTCACTTTTTCTGTGGATTTTAGATTGTCAGTCTTGGCGACGTAGTGATGATCCTGCGACTGTTTAGACTTTGGCTGCGCGATGTTTTTTTTATCAATTGATGCAGTAATAGTTTGTTTTTGCTCAGTCTTACTTTGATTTGGCTTTTTAGGTTTGGATGTTGTCAGCTTCGGTTGAGCCACTCGTGTCGATGGTGCGGTAACAGTGTGTGCCAATGATGCGTGATGGGATTGGGTTTTGTTAACCGCGTTAGGAGCAATATCCGATGCTGCAGCCATTTGAGGCTTAGCAAGGTTTAAGGTAACCGGGTTTAAGGTAACGAGTTGATGTGATTCACCCTGAATGGTCGGTGAATTGATTATTTTTAGCTGAGCAGGCACAGGTTGCGAAGCAATAACCCCCGTTTGAATCGCAACAGTTAATGCGCCAAAAGCTAAATATCGTTTCGGTGTCACGGCAAACCTTCCAGTTCCAAAAGCATTCACTCATCAATCATTGCTAATTAAGATACATAAATATAAATAAGATCGCAAATGATAATGATTTTTATTTGATCAAATTTGTATTCTCAGTTAGAGTGCCTGCAATTGCTAAAGTGAATGCTCAAAAAACTAGCAAAATGCCAAGGTAGGCGAATGACAGTTACGGGTCTTTTTAGATACTAATTGATTAATAAAATTAATAATTTGAGGAAGATAATATGAACAAAAAGCCGTTAGTGATCGCCGTTGCGATGGCACTAAGTAGTACGGCGCTAAGTTTTGCGTTAGCGGCTGAAGAAGGCGTCAAACCCACCGCGGTTCAGAAGAGTGCTGAACAGGGCGTTGTCGAAACTGAATTTGATGAAGTGTTAGTGAGTGCGACGCGTTTGAGTGAGAAAGTGTCTGAAACCAGTCGAAGTGTTGCTGTTGTCGCAGAAGAGCAGCTTAACGTTTCACAGGCCTCATCGGTTGCCGAAGTATTAAAAAACGAAGCGAATATTAACTTAACAAATGGCCCGAGAGCGACCTCTCAGGGCGTCGAAATTCGCGGTTTAAGCGGTGATCGTGTTTTACAAACGATCGATGGCGCAAGGCAAAATACTAGTTCGGGCCATCGCGGTTCCTATTTTATGGACCCTGAACTACTTAAATCTATCGAGGTGATCCGTGGCCCTGCCAGTAGTTTGTGGGGCAGTGGTGCCCTCGGCGGTGTTGTTGCACAAAATACTAAGTCAGCTCAGGATTTTTTAGCGCCAAATGAAACCTTTGGTGGTTATGTCAAGCAAGGCTATGACACCAATGGCGACCGCACTAAAACCAGCGGTGCAGTCTATGGCCAGCAAGCGACAGTCGATTGGTTGCTCAATGGTAGTTATTTTGATTCCAATAATATTAATACCGGCAATGATGAAACCTTAGTCAACAGTGCTTCTTCAGGAAGTAGTGGATTGGCTAAATTCGGCTGGCAGGCTGATGAAGCCTCGCGCTTAGCGTTATCTGCAAGAGTTAACAAGATTAATGAATTGGTGCCAAGTAACCCTTCTGCTGCGGTGAGTAGTTCGGTGCCTTTAGTGCGCCGCAAAACGGACGATCAAAATATCACCCTCAATTACAGCTTAGCCCCAGCCAATAATCCTTATTTGGATACTCATGTGCAGGTTTATTGGAATAGCACAGATTACGACGAAGACCGTGTCACTAAAGGCCAATTAGATAGTACTGAATACCGCACCGTTGGCATTAATTTGAACAATAGTTCTCAACTCGGTAACACTAAGTTGACCTACGGTGTTGATGGCTATCGCGATACCCTTAAAACCGTCAGAGACGATAAGGGACAGATTGGACAGCGTCCTGAGGATATTGATGGCGAAACAACGGTATGGGGAGCTTTTACTCGGGCGGATGTGCAACTGACACAAACGGTAAACCTCGATGCTGCTTTACGTTATGACAGTTTTAAAAACGAGAGTCATAACCTTAATGCATCTGCTGATGATACTGAGCTATCTCCTTCACTTGGATTAAGTTGGCAAACGCAGCCATGGTTGACCTTAAGTGCGCGCTATGATCAGGCCTTCCGAGCACCGACGGTGGAAGAAATGTTCTCTAGCGGCACCCATTATTGCATCCCACCGATCCCCGGATTCTTACCCAAAGGGTTATGTAACACCTTTGCGACGAATCCCAACCTAAAGTCTGAAGTGGCGCGTAATAAAGAGCTTAAAGCTGACTTTCGCTTCAATGAGTTAGCGGGTGATGATGAGTTAGCGATTACCTTAAACATCTTCCGTAACGATGTGGACGATTTTATTGTTCAGCAAGTCTCTAATCCATATCGTGGGATCCCAGGACTTGAGCAAACAACCTCGTGGAACAACGTGGAAGACGCTCAATTAACGGGCTTTGAGCTCAGCGGTCGTTATCGCATCGGACAAACGCGTTTAGCGATGAATTATGGTCAAACCCGTGGAGAAGATCGTAACACTGGCGATTATATCGAAGGGATGCCAGCCAATAAGTTTAATGTCGACTTATCCCAAGGCATCATGGAAGGCGATATGAAACTCGGCACCCGAGTGACCTATGTCGCCAGCCAAGCGAATACACCTACAGGCTACAGTGTTGCTAAGTATGACGACTATACCCTGTGGGATGTG
This sequence comes from Shewanella cutis, assembly GCF_022410515.1. GTDB lineage: Bacteria > Pseudomonadota > Gammaproteobacteria > Enterobacterales > Shewanellaceae > Shewanella > Shewanella cutis. The sequence continues at coordinate 113,244 of NZ_JACSDI010000005.1, forward strand.
TACCTTGCTTGGGAGCCTGCGATGGGCGTGATGTCGGGCCTGAGAGTTGATTTTGCCATTGAAAACATTGGTGATGAGAAATATCAGCAGGCATGGCAAACCTTGTATCAGCCCGGCCGTAATATGAAGCTGTCTGCACGCTACATGTTCTAAGTCTTGGGATAGAGGATCTGTGAAATGACCCAAACAGTTGACATTGAAAACACGGATAACGTGCTGAGCCACCGAGATTCAAATGCTGAAACCCTGCAAATGTTGCGACAACGATTTGAAACTCAACCAGATTTAATGCCTGCACAATTGGCCTGTGAGTTAGGGATTGCTGAGCTTGAGGTGGTTACCGCCTTACCTCAAGCGCAGCGAGTGTTTTTACCTTTGGCCCATATGGACGAGTTACTACAAAGCTTACCTGAGTGGGGGTCGTTAACCACCATAGTGATGCTTTCGGGCAGTGTATTTGAATTTAAAGGCAATTTTCCCCAAGGAAAATTTGCCCATGGCTACTACAACCTCTACGGCAAAGGAGACGGCCTGCATGGTCATCTTAAATTGGATGGCATGCAGGCGATTGCCTTAATCAGCAGACCTTTTAGGGGCAGCGAGAGCCATTCAATTAACTTTTTTGGGCCTCAGGGAGAGGTGGTATTTAAGGTCTATTTAGGGCGTGACAAGCAAAGAGTGCTTTTTCCTGACCAAGTGCGCCGTTTTAAAGCGCTAGTCGCCACCTTTGCTGATTAACATTGATGAACGTAATTTATTGAGGAAACTAATATGAAGCCTGAAATTTCCGAGCAAGAACAGCGTTTAAGGGACAAATTGTTACCTGAAATTGAGACCTTTAAACAGCAACGTAAAACCTTACAACTCGCCACCGTCGATACCGATGGTCAACCTAATGCCAGTTACGCGCCATTTGCATTAGCAGACGATGGTTTTTATATCTTGGTGAGTGATTTAGCGCGCCACGGCCATAATCTTAAACAGTCGACTAAAGTGTCTGTCATGCTGGTGGAGGATGAAGCTGAAGCAAAATCTGTATTCGCCCGCAAACGATTAACCTTTGATGCCATGGCTCAAGCGGTTGCGCGTGATACGCCTTCGTTTAGCAAAGGAGTCAGCCTGTTATCTAAACGTTTTGGCGATATGTCGGATAATTTGGCGGCACTGACGGACTTTAACCTGTACAAGTTAGCGCCCCATCAAGGATTGTATGTCAAAGGCTTTGGCCAAGCTTTTCGTTTAACAGGTAGCGAACTGCTTGATGTTAACTGGAAGCGCGATGGTCACCATGGCACGCCTAAAACGCCTGAAGATATGCAGGTGGCCTAAGTTAGCCTCGTTGATTGAGGTAAAACTGAATTAGTAGTTAACACCTTAATGCTTACCTAAATAAATACCGTCCATCATAAACCCGCTATCAATGCGGGTTTATTGTTGGCTTTGCTGTTCTTAGCCTTGAATTTTTACTTTGTCACCATAACTTAAGCTATCGTATGCGATTTCTTGTATGCTCAGTTCACTTTTATTTGTGCTAAGTTGAATAACAAATAAAGCCGCAGGATATCAAGAGTGAACAAACCGCTCACAGAGCCCACAGATTCGAGCCCCCAATCCCATCGGCCATTATTGGAGTTAACAGTGTCTCAAAAACCTTCATACACCTCGGTTAACCAGCGAGCGGTGTTACCGTGGATTTGGCAATTTCTTAAGCCCTATCGTTTGCGAGTTGTTGCGGCGATTGTATTTTTATTGATCGGTTCTTTGGCTTGGTTATCCCTCGGCCAAGGTGTGCGTTTAATGGTGGACGAAGGTTTTATTAAGGATAACGCCCAGCGCCTCAATGAGATCATTCTACTCGTACTGGTGATTACTGCTGTGAGTGGCACAGCGGTGTTCTGTCGCTTTTATTTGATGACATGGCTTGGAGAGCGTGTCAGCGCCGATATTCGGCTTGCAGTTTATAATCAATTACTTAAATTATCTCCGGCATTTTATGCCAAGGTGCGCACTGGTGAGGTGATTTCGCGTTTTACCGCCGATTCAACCTTACTGCAAACCGTTGTCGGCTCGAGTCTTTCTATGGCACTGCGCTCTGGCGTGACGGTTATTGGTGGGCTGGCGATGATGGGGATCACCAGCGTGAAGATGACGCTGCTCGTGCTACTGGCCGTGCCTTTGGTGTTGGGGCCTGTCGGTTTCTTTGGCCGAAAAGTGCGTACCTTAGCGCGCGAAAGCCAAGATAGGGTGGCGGATCTCGGTGCCTATGTGGATGAAACCTTACATGAGATCCACACAGTGCAGGCCTATGGCCACGAAGATAGAGACCGCAGCTTATTTAACGGCCGTGTCGAAGATGTGATGACCGCCGCCAGCGGCCGCATTCGTTACCGCGCGCTGCTGATTTCTTCAGTGATGTTCCTCAGTATTGCCGCCATTGCGCTAGTGACTTGGGTCGGTGCCCACGATGTGATGTCGGGTAAGATGACGGGCGGCGAACTCTCTGCCTTTATGTTTTATGCCGTGATGGTCGCTGGCGCGGTTGCGACCATTAGTGAAGTGGTCGGGGAAATCCAACGTGCCTCGGGCGCTGCAGAACGCTTAATCGAATTAGCCGAAACTGAGGTCGATATTCCGGCGCCGCTGGTGCCTAAAACCCTGCCTGATAAAGTCCGCGGCGAGCTGCAACTACATCAGCTTAACTTCCATTATCCAGAGCAAACTCAGTTAGTACTCAGCGACTTAGACCTTGTAATAAATGCCGGCGAGCGTGTGGCTTTGGTCGGCCCGAGTGGTGCGGGCAAGAGCACGCTATTTCAGTTATTACAGCGGTTTTATGTGCCGTCATCGGGCTGTATCTTATTGGATGGGATTGATATTGCTGCGCTTTCACCACAGGATTTACGGGCGCAGTTTGCGCTGGTGCCGCAGGACTCAGTGATTTTTGCCACCAGTGTGCTGGAAAATGTGCGCTATGGCCGCGTCGATGCTAGCGAGCAGGAAGTGATCGATGCCTGTATTGCGGCCCGTGCCCATGAGTTTATCAGTGAATTTAATGAAGGTTATCAAACCTATTTGGGTGAGCGCGGTGTGCGCTTATCCGGTGGGCAAAAACAACGGATTGCTATTGCTCGGGCCATTTTAGCCGACAGGCCCATCCTATTACTCGATGAGGCTACCAGTGCACTCGATGCCTTAAGCGAGCAAAAAGTAAAGCAGGCGCTCGATGAGTTAATGGCGGGTAAAACTACGCTGATCATCGCCCATCGGCTAGCCACCGTAATTAATGCCGATCGAATTATCGTGTTCGATAAGGGGCGAATTGTTGCCAGTGGTAAGCATCAAACTCTAATGCAAACCAATGCCTTATATCGAGAGTTTGCCAGTTTGCAGCTGCTAACGGATGAGGTTAGCCCATTGAGCGAGTAAGGCTTGGATTGGGTAAAGAGGCTCAAATAAAACCCCAGAGTGCTACCTGGGGTTTTGTTTTGGATTTAAGTCTGCTCAAATTAACTGATGTTTAGCCAAGTTTAAGCCTGATTTTTGAGTTCTCTACGCAGAATCTTACCCACAGTACTCTTAGGTAGCTGCGGCATAAATTCAATCTGCTTAGGTAGCTTATAGGCCGTGAGTTGCTCTCGGCAGAAGTTGAGGATGGCCGTTTTTATTTTCTCATGCTCTTGGCTGTCATCCTTCAGTACGATAAAGGCTTTAACCGCTTCCCCCGAGTGCTCATCTTTTACGCCAACGACGGCGCATTCAATGATATTTGGGTGGCTAGCAAGCACGTTTTCGACTTCATTAGGATAGACGTTAAAGCCGGAGACAATAATCATATCCTTTTTACGATCAACGATTTGATGGAAGCCTTCCTCGTTTAGAATCGCAATATCCCCCGTTTTAAAAAAGCCATCGGGTGTCATCACATTGGCTGTTTCTTGGGGATTATTCCAATAACCTAGCATCACCTGCGGGCCACGTGCGGCGAGCTCACCGGCTTCCCCTTGCGCGACTTCATTACCGTTTTCGTTTAACAGTTTGACGTCAGTGCCGAGAACGGGTTTGCCAATCGTGCCAATCTTTTGATATCCCGGCGCATTGAGAGAGATTACAGGCGAGGTTTCTGACAATCCATAACCTTCGCTAATAGTATTACCAGTGGTTTGTTGCCACAGGTTGGCTGCGGCGGCGGTGAGTGCTGTTCCGCCCGAAATGGTGATTTTTAAATGGCTAAAATCTAGCGCCTTAAATTCGGGTTGATGGCAGAGGGCGACAAATAAGGTGTTAAGCCCTGCAAAGCCTGTGAAGGGGTATTTCGCCAGCGTCTTGATTAAGCCATTAATATCACGGGGATTTGGGATTAATACCGAGCAACCACCGCATTCAAAATAAAGCACCAAGTTCACCATAAAGGCGTAAATATGGTAAATCGGCAATGGCGCGACAAAAATGTCTTCGCCTTCGCTGATCACGCTGCCAATACGGGATTTGACCTGCGCCGCATTGGCAAGCATATTGCCGTGGGTTAGCATTGCCCCCTTAGAAAGACCTGTTGTTCCACCTGTATATTGCAGTGCCGCCAGATCGCTCAATGTTGGTACAAAGCGAGTGAAGGGTAACAGCGCACCTTGTTGTAACACATGGCAGAATTCAACATTTTTAAGCCCTGTCTTGGGCTGAACTTGTGGGTCGATAAGATCTAACGGATGAGTCGAAATCACTAGTTCTATGGGGGTGGTAGCAACGACTTTGGCTAATGTTGGCAGTAAGTCCGATAACACCACCAATGCTTTAGCACCCGAATCATTAAACTGGTGAATGAGCTCACGTTCAGTGTACAGCGGGTTCGTGTTGACAAGGATAAGACCCGCTCGCAGCGCCCCATAGGCCGCGATGACAAATTGGGTGATATTGGGTAATTGAATCGCGATGCGATCACCAGGTTTTAAGTTAGTGTTATTTTGCAAATAGGCTGCAAAATAACGTGAGTCGCGTTCTACCTCATTGAAACTGCTGTTTTTCCCTAAACAAGCATATGCCGTTTTATCGCCAAAGCGTTGGCTAGTGCGTTCGATTAAGTCTATGAGTGATGAGTACTTGCCAAGTTCGAGTTGTGACTCTTGATCGTATGCCATGCCTAACTACCTCAAATAGGTTTAGTCGTTATTATTATTTTAAAATCAAACGGGTGTTTAGATTAGAAGGATTCAACCTATAAGGTCAATGTTTATCGATAAATAATTCTATCCTGCAACAGGCTCTATCTTTATGTTAAAAATAGTGTTTTTACTCTATATAGGCGGAGTAAAGTTAAGTCTTTATTAACTTGGGTATATTAGGGCGTGTTGATGTTTTAGGGGCATTTTTATAGCAATTGCTAGGTGAATAGGGGAAAGAAAAGGGCGCGCAATAGGATGTGGCCATTTTAAAAACCAATAAGACGCTCAATCGATGGCGTCTTATTGGTTGTCTACAGCTAAATGGGAGTGTTGAGGCTATGAATTAAGGGCTAAAAAAACCGGTTTCTTGGCTCACGCTTTGCCTAGGCTCGCTTATATCTGTTACCGAAAATTCGATAATCTTGCGCCCCGCTGGGATTGCGTCCTTATCGGCTAGTACTGTGACGGGATAATCCGCTTGTTCCCCCGCTGCCAGCGTGATAACCGGGGCAGCAATTAAGCTAAAGGGCATTTCGCTATTGACGGCGAGTTGGTATTGCTTAGTTTGCTGAGTCTTATTACGGATCTTCAGCTGATAGGTATTTTCAACTCTATTATCAGCGGTTTCACGATATAGGCTCTGCCTATCTCGGATCACATTGAGCTGAATTTCACTGCGATTAGAGAGGTCTATGGCAATTACAATCAACATAATGACTACCGCTGTGCCATAACCTAAAAAGCGTGGCGAACGCCAGTTGGAATGGGCTATGCCCTTTAATTCATTCTCGCTAACATAGCTAATCAGGTTTTGTTGATAGTCGAATTTTTGCATGGTTTCATTACAGGCATCAACACAGGCTCCGCAGTTAATACATTCGTATTGAAGGCCTTGGCGAATATCAATCCCCGTAGGGCAGACTTCGACGCATAAATTGCAATCGACACAATCCCCGAGTTGAGTTTCTTGTTTGCGCTTACGTGGGCCGCGCGTTTCGCCCCGCGCGACATCATAGGTTACGGTTTTAGTATTGGCATCGAACATCACAGCTTGAAAACGGGCGTAGGGGCAGCAGTGTAAGCACATTTGCTCACGCATCCAGCCCGCATTCAAATAGGTACAAATCGCGAAAAACCACACCCAGCAGGTGCTCCAAAAGCCAGCATTGCCAGTAAATATCTCCAAATAGAGTTCACGGGCAGGAATGAAATAACTGATAAAGCCACAACCCGTAATCAAGGCGGCTAATCCCCACAGGCTATGTTTAAGCGTTCTTTTGCCGAGTTTATTGGCAGACCATGGTGCCTTATCGAGCAACTTTCGCTTATTGCTGTTGCCTTCAATGCGGTTTTCTAGCCAGACAAACATGAAGGTCCACGCGGTTTGCGGGCAAAGATAGCCACACCAGACTCGCCCCCAAAACACGGTAATGAAAAATAAGCCGAAGGCAGCGGCGATAAACACCCAAGCGAGTAAGGTGAAATCCTGTGGCCAGAGTGTGAGGTTAAAAAAGAAGAATTGTTGCTGCTGCACATCCAGCAGTATCGCTTGCCGACCATCAAAGGAGATAAAAGGCAGAGTGAAAAAGAGCAGAATTAACAGGCTATTCATCGTGGTTCTTAGGCGTTGAAAATACCCTTTTTGTTCACGGAAATGAATCTGGCCACTGCTTTTTTGTGTAGGCTTATCGCCAGTCGATAGATTTTTAACGGGGATAAATTGCTCGGCAGAGGGACGCTTTGCGCTCTCACTCTGTAGGGGGTCACTCTTTGGCATATGCAGTCCTAACGGCTTAAATAAGATTCGGCTCCTTATAGCAAGCGTTAGGCCAATATGGGCTTGTTATTAACGTATTGATATTTAATGGTTAAAATTGATTTGCTGTAAGCTTTATTCGCGATATATCGCTTATTGGCGATATATCGCGTTTTTGAGACTATTCATTATTAGTGATTTGATTAGTGATTTGACGTGTAATCCCTAGCTTCTTCATCCGCGATCTGAGTGTACTGGGCGGGACGCCAAGCACATTGGCCGCACCATTAGGACCCGAAATACGCCAGTTGAGCTGCTTTAATGTTTGTTCTATATGCTGTGCTTCCGCCTCGGCCAAGGTTTGTAACGTCGATGTCGCGGTCTGAGTCTGCAGATTATTCGTGGGCATGGCATGGATATGTAAAATATCCGTTTGAGATAAAATGGCCTCCCGCTCGAGGATATTTTGCAATTCACGTACATTGCCGGGCCAGCTGTAGGCCAGTAGTTTTTGCATACCTTTTTGGCTTACGCCGCGGATTTTTTTACCGAGTTTGCGGTTAAGAGTGTGAAGAATATGGCTGACTAATTCGTGCATATCCCCAAGTCTTGCTCGCAGAGGCGGCACTTGAATTGGGAACACATTCAAGCGGTAATAGAGATCCATCCTGAATAAGCCTTGCTCAACTCGCTTAAGTAAATCATGGTGGCTGGCGGCGACTAAGCGAATATCGACCTTAATGGTTTCACTGCCACCAAGGCGTTCAAAAGATTGCTCTTGGATCACCCGCAGCAACTTAGATTGCGCCTCTAAACTTAATTCGGCCACCTCATCGAGAAACAGCGTGCCTTGATGCGCGAGTTCGAAGCGGCCCTTGCGTTGCGAAGTCGCGCCTGTGAATGCCCCTTTTTCATGGCCAAAGAGCTCACTTTCTAATAGAGATGCTGAAAATGCTGCGCAGTTAACGCTGATCATCGGCTTATCTTTACGACGACTCAGTTGATGTAAGTTGCGGGCAACCAGTTCTTTGCCCGTGCCATTCTCGCCACAAATCAATACGGTACTGTCGGTATTAGCCACCATATGCAGTTGCTGGATCATATGGCGGGTCACCGCGCTACTGCCCGAAATGTCCACATCGCCGGTCTTATCGGCTAATTCGGCTTGGAGATAGTGATTCTCGCTCGCCAGCTGTTCCGATAGCGCCTGAACCTGCGCTAAAGCTTGGCGTAGCGACTGCTCGGTTTGTTTCTGAATACTGATGTCGCGAAATATCGCGACCACACCGATAAGCTTGTTATCCCGATAGACGGGCGTAGAGCTGTAATACACGGGAAAGCTGCTGCCATCCTTACGCCAAAACACATCGTGGGTAATTTCCCTTGCAATCCCATCCTTTAAGGTGTTGTAAATCGGGCAGTCTTCTTGGGGGTAATGACTACCGTCCGCATGACTATGGTGATGGCAATTATGGATATTCTTGCCGAGTAACTCTTCATTCTTCCAGCCCGTCATACGCTCGGCAGCGGGATTGATAAATACGGCATTACCATTTAAATCAAAGCCATAAATACCTTCACCTACGGCATTAAGCAGTAACTGATTTTCTGGCAGAAAATGTTTGTCTAAAGGCATTGTGGCTGGCTGTATTGATGTCATTCAGTTGATTCCTTAATACGAATGAATAGCCCTGAGTATAACCCGTCGACTCGTGTCGCGATATATCGTGAGTGATATCAGACGTGGATGATATGTATGTGGAAGGTTTTAGAGGTCAGACCATTAACTTGTTGATAATGAAAAGCTTATATTTTAATCGATCGAAAGTTGTATTTAGTGCTGGCGTAAAGGAATTAATTGTTATAAAAATGTTTCATAAATATCTTTGCTCAGCTTACCTGAACTAAGCAGGCTTGCCCTTAATATTGGGGGGCACGGCAACGCAGGGATATTTATTGAAGTTAGATGCTAGTGAGCGATTTAAATAGCGTTTTGGGGTTAGACAGCTGTTAAGAGTACAGAGTGATTTTCTGCCCACCTTTCCGGAAGTTCACTCTCTACTGATTTGAAGTGTGCAAAAAGGCTGCGATGCAGCCTTTTTTATTGGCTGTGGTATTGGTGTATATCGAGGCGATTTATAATGCTTTGGCCTGTGCTAGACCATCGATAACTGCCTCTATAGTGAGTTTAGAAGGAAGCACTATGCCGTTAGGTGCACTAGGACCATAAATTTTATTGTAAGGCGTACCCAGGATGCCCTCATGCTGCATATAGCCTGCAATGGTGGTATCGGCTTCGCTCCAGTTTCCTTGCATCAAAATAATATTATCGGCCATAAGCGCATTGACGACTTGTTCCCTATGGGTGACTTCTGCCTTGTTGGTTTGACAAATACTGCACCAATCAGAAGTGATATCCACAAATACTGTGTAACCTTGGGCAACCAGCGGGGCGATTTTTTCAGGTGCCAGCGTGTGCCAACGCAGCTTTTGATAGGCTTGATAATCTTCGCCTTTATGCACAAAACCGATAGCCCCACCCAGACCAAGGGCGAAACATCCAAGGACAACAATCACTGCCAGTGGAATACGTTTACCTTTGCTGCGTTGCCAGAGTAACAAGCCAATGGCACCGATGAGCAAAGCGAGAATAATAAGACTGATAAGCGTGATCGTGCCCATAAATGCCTACATAAGTTTCAGATAATCCATCCCTATCTTAACGGCTAACAGCTTAAATCTGCGTGAATTTATGTTTTTGCCTGCAAGCCTTATCGTATAAAAGCTAACGATGGCGCTATGTTTGAGCGTTTGGTCCTGTGTTTATCGATCCAGCGGGATCAATCCTCTATTAATGGTATTGAGGTTGATAACATCGATTTTACGTCATTATGTACGGTTACATGACGGGCAGTAAGATGAAAGTGAATCCCGCGTCGTTAGTGTCATCGAGGGAAATCTATTGGTGCTTTTTATCATCCAAACTCGGCTAAATGAGTGTTACCTCATGGGTTAGCGAGTGTTAAACTGCTACTCCTATGAAGGCACTCTAGCGGGCCTTTTTATGCGCTGAAGGGGTAAAGATGAGTTTTAGTACATGGTTAGGATTGCTTGCGATTTGTTGTTTGGGGGCCATGTCACCTGGGCCTAGCTTAGCCATGGTGGTGCGTCATACCTTAGGCGGTGGACGCGGCAAGGGAATTATTTGTGCTTGGGCACACTCGATTGGTATCGGCATTTATGCGTTGGTGACACTACTCGGGCTTGCGGTGGTGTTGAAAAAGGCGCCCCTGATATTTAATGGTATCGCTATATTAGGTGCCGTTTATTTGGCATGGATGGGCATTCAAGCGCTGCGCTCAAACGGTGGCATGCAGGCAAAACTTGCGGCAGGCGAGGCCACAGATGCACTTACAGCGGCGCGCGATGGCATTGCGATTTCCCTCTTCAACCCCAAGATTATGCTGTTCTTTTTAGCATTATTCAGTCAGTTTGTAATGGTGGCCGATAGTTTTACCGGTCAAGCACTGATCGTGTTAACGCCAATGGTGGTGGATGGACTTTGGTACAGCTTAATTGCTTTAGTGTTATCCCACTCGAGTGTATTACCCAAATTGCGGGAAAAAGCAGGGTTGATTGATAAACTCTCTGGCGTGGTTTTGATCCTGCTGGCAATAAGAGTGCTGTATACCCTTTAGGTTATCAATGAGATAAAAAAACGCCATCACAAGATGGCGTTTTTTTATGGGATATGGTTTGGCAATGCTTTGCTCTAAATACCAACTCAGCCTTTAAAGATTTGTACCGAATCATCCACTTCTGCAGGTTCTTCCTGCATTACCGGCGGGTTGGCGATATGGTCGTCTAAATTATCGCTTAGCATTTCGCGGTATTCTGCGCTAAACCATTCGAGAGCATTGTCTTTTTCAGCACCTAAGTCGGCGGATTTAATCGCTGCTTCAAAGGCATTAAAACGGGCCGCCGCAAAACGTAGGGCGGTACCTACTTTGCCCACATCACCTTCTTGCTGGCTTAGCTGATTGGCTAAGGCAATAAATTGATCGGCAAGTTCAAAAATAGTGGTGTTGCTCGTGTCAGTCATAGCGCTTACTCAAAATAATTTATTGGTGCGCGATTCTATCCTAATTTTGATAGGAAAGAATCGCGAAGGCTTAACTATTGGGATCTAAGTCTGTTGTGACCGTTCCCGTTCGTGAATCGTAATAAATAGATAATTTATTGTTAGCCCGATAAAAATATCGGCATTGATTAGGGTTGAGATAACTGGCTTTATAGTCTGTTTCAGTGGCATCAACATTGAGTCGTGAGACACTAGGTTGGGCATTTTGGAATAACACTTCCCACACCGAGACACAATCTTCCACATTATCGAGTGAAGGTGACGCCTCATTGCCATAAATATAGTGCTGAGCGGGCCAGCCGTTAGCATTAAAGTCCACCTGTTCAGACTGTGCTGTGCCAAATACGGGCAAATCTTCCTTGGGGCCTGAGCCGACTTTAACTGCCCAAACTGAACGCGCTAAATTTAACCCCGATTTAAAACCCGCGCCCGCGGCTTTGACTGTCGCTATCTGCGCATCTTGTTGTACGTTGATAAATTTGGGCAGAGCTACGATAGCGAGGATCCCAAGCACAATAATCACAACAACGAGTTCAATTAAGGTAAAGCCTGCGGATTGTGGACTTAAGCCTTGTAAGCGGTCGCGGATCATTTATCTGAATGAATAGGGAATAAGTGGCGACACTATAGCACTTAATTAGCGGCATTTTAACTTGAACTATCGCTAATTCTGGCGAATTAACCGCACTGTTAGCTTGTCATGGTTGCTTATCACTTTTAAGCTAACGGCATTGTAACTTAAGCAAGAGAAACTGATTTTGGTGACTTGGCAAGCATTTATCGACCATCAACGTACACAGCCTTACTATCAACAGCTGATCGCGTTTGTGAATCAAGAGCGACAAGTAGGCAAGGTAATTTATCCTCCCAAAGAGGATGTGTTTAATGCATTTAAGACTACGCCGCTGGAGCAAGTACGCGTAGTGTTAATTGGCCAAGACCCCTATCATGGCCCTGACCAAGCCCATGGTTTGTGTTTCTCCGTTAAACGCGGCGTTAAACCACCGCCTTCGCTTGCCAATATGTATAAAGAATTGGTGAACGATATGCCCGGCTTCCAGATTCCTAATCATGGCGATTTAACCCAATGGGCAGAGCAGGGGATTTTAATGCTTAATACCGTGCTGACGGTTGAGCAGGGGCAAGCGCATTCCCATGCCAATGCGGGGTGGGAAATCTTTACGACTGAAGCGCTAAAGCTGCTTAATGCGCAGGAACGCCCGATAATCTTCGTGCTGTGGGGCAGTCATGCCATCAAAAAAGGCGCGGTGATTACCGCACCACAACACCAAATTCTCTCTGGGCCGCATCCATCACCGTTATCGGCTTATCGCGGATTTTTTGGCTGTGGGCATTTTTCTAAAGTGAATCAATTGCTAATGGCACGGGGTGAAGCGCCGATTCAATGGCAGATTTAAGCACTGGGGAGCTCAATGCATAAAAAACAAAAGGCCTTACAGAATAAGGCCTTTTTTTCATTTAACAGTTACTTAGTGGTTGCGATCAACAGAGATTTTTGCCAGCGAAATTAATGCGGTTTTGAAATCACTGTCGGGTAATACCGAGAGCGCTGCAATGGCTTTATTTGATTCTTCAATGGCTTTTTGCTGAGTGTAGTTGAGGGCGCCGCAATGATGCAGAGCGGCAACTATCTTCTCAATGGCATGAGTACCATCACCTTGCTCAATCGCTTGGCGTATAAGCTGCTTTTCTTCCTCTGTGCCGTGGGCAATAGCATAAATCAGCGGTAAGGTTGGCTTCCCTTCAGCAAGGTCATCACCGATGTTTTTACCTAACTCGTCGCTATCCGCGGTGTAATCGAGTAAATCGTCGGTCAATTGGAAGGCGGTGCCTAAATACTTACCATAGTCGCCTAATGCGGTCTCTTGCTCAGGTGAGGCGCCAGCTAATACTGCGGCAAGTAAGGTCGCCGCTTCGAATAGCTTTGCGGTCTTACAGTAAATCACCCGCATATAGCTTTCTTCAGTCGTATCTGGATCATTGCAGTTCATTAGCTGCAATACTTCACCTTCTGCTAATACGTTGGTGGTGTCGGCTAATACTCGCAATACGCGCATGCTATCGAGTTCAGTCATCATTTGGAATGAGCGTGTATAAAGGAAGTCGCCGACTAATACACTGGCGCTATTACCAAAAAGAGCGTTTGCAGTTTCGCGGCCGCGTCTTAGGGTTGACTCATCGACCACATCATCATGCAGTAGTGAGGCGGTATGAATAAATTCGATAATGGCGGCGAGTTTGAGGTGGGCTTCACCTTGGTAGTCGACTGCGCGAGCAGCAAGTACGGACAGTAAAGGGCGAAGACGTTTACCACCACCATTAATAATGTAGAAACCTAGCTGGTTAATCAGGGCGACATCTGACTCCAGCTGTTTATAGATCAGCTGATTGACTGCTTGCATATCAGTGTCAGCCAGTTGACGAATAGCGTTTAAATCCATAATAGACTCTGGTTGTGGGGCCATTGCGTACCCGGCCTTTATTTTAGGCTCACGTGTTATATAGAATGAATTTTACCTAAAATTCCGACATATGACAGTACTCACACTGTAATGTGCGAGTTATTCCGGCCTTTTTTTATTCTTTCCTAATTAGGGCTTGCCAGATAAGGATTCTTCGCGTAAACTCCGCGCCCATTGTCAATAAAGTTTTTGTAGCATCCTGCCCCCAAGAATGTGGGCCAGCGTGTTAGGAATATCGGAGTAAAATAGCTATGTACGCTGTTTTTCAAAGTGGTGGTAAACAACACCGTGTAGCCCCAGGCCACACAGTTCGTTTAGAAAAATTAGAAGTTGCAACTGGTTCAACTGTTGAATTCGATCAAGTTTTACTGATCGCTGACGGTGAAAAAGTGCACGTTGGTGCTCCTTTAGTAGCTGGCGGTAAAGTCGTTGCTGAAGTAGTAAGTCATGGTCGTGGCGAGAAAGTAACTATTGTTAAGTTCCGTCGTCGTAAGCACCACGACAAGAAGTTGGGCCACCGTCAGTGGTTCACCGAAGTTAAAATTACTGCTATCAACGCATAATAGGAGTCTAACTCATGGCACATAAAAAAGCTGGCGGTTCTACTCGTAACGGCCGTGATTCAGAAAGTAAACGTCTAGGTGTTAAGCGCTTTGGCGGTGAATCAGTTCTAGCTGGTAACATTATCGTTCGTCAACGTGGTACTAAATTCCACGCTGGTGTAAACGTGGGTATTGGTCGTGACCACACTCTGTTTGCTCTGACCGACGGTAAAGTAAAATTCGAAGTTAAAGGTCCTAATAACCGTAAGTTTATTAGCATCGAAGCTTAATTTTCGAGTCTAGCTTATACTGTAAAGCCCCGCCTTTGGTGGGGCTTTCTGTTTTTTATGCTTCTACTTGCCTGCGTTTCTGGAGAGTTTGGTAAATCTTTATCAAATTGAGGGCGTTGACTGGTAAGATTGGGAGCAAGTATCTCGAGTTTTTTGGCGACCGATGAAGTTAAACGGTATAATTCCTTCATTCAGTGATGCCAGGAGTAAGTATGAAGTTTGTCGATGAGGCAGTAATTAGGGTCGAAGCAGGCGACGGCGGTAGCGGTTGTGTGAGTTTCAGACGCGAAAAATATATCCCTGATGGTGGTCCTGATGGTGGTGATGGTGGTGACGGCGGTAGCGTGTATCTGGAGGCCGACGAAAACTTTAACACCTTGATCGAATATCGTTTTGAACGTTTCCACATGGCTGAGCGCGGTGAAAACGGTCGTGGCCGTGACTGTACCGGCCATAGCGGTAAAGATTTGATTTTAAAAGTACCAGTAGGTACTCGTGCTATCGATAATGATACCGAGGAAGTGCTCGGTGATTTAACCACCCATGGCCAGAAGTTATTAGTGGCAAAAGGTGGTTTCCATGGTTTAGGGAATACTCGCTTTAAGAGCAGTACAAACCGGGCGCCACGCCAGAAAACCTTAGGGACTCCGGGTGAAGTGCGTAGCCTAAAATTAGAATTGCTGTTGTTAGCCGATGTTGGCTTACTCGGCATGCCTAATGCGGGTAAATCTACCTTTATTCGAGCTGTGTCTCGTGCAACACCTAAGGTTGCGGATTATCCCTTTACTACATTAGTACCTAACTTGGGTGTGGTTAACCCACGCCCAGGCCAAAGCTATGTGATCGCCGATATTCCTGGTTTGATCGAAGGTGCTGCAGAAGGGGCTGGTTTAGGGATCCGTTTCTTAAAGCATTTAGAACGTTGCCGAATTTTGTTACACATCATCGATATCGAGCCGATTGATGGTACCGATCCTGTCGATTCTGCCCGTGCAATTGTGGGTGAGCTTGAAAAATACTCGCCTAAATTAGCCAGCAAGCCACGTTGGTTAGTCTTTAACAAGGCGGATCTACTGCTCGAAGATGAGCTCAAAGACAAGGTTGATCGTGTTGTTAAGGAGCTGGGTTGGGAAGGTGAGGTTTACACTATTTCCGCTTATGGCCGCGATGGCACTAAGGAATTAGCCGCTAAGCTGTGGGATTTCATCCAGAGTCTTCCACCTGAAGATAAAGATGCAAATCCTGACGATGAAGTCGAATTCAAGTGGGATAATTATCATCAAGCCAACATTGATGCCATCAATGAAGATTATGATGATGACTTCGACGATGACTTTGATGATGATGACGACTACGATGTAGAAGTAATCTACCAAAGATAATAACCATATCTAAGTTTTGAGAGTCCCGTGTACGCTGATACTCAAAATGATATTACTCGGCAAGTTGTGCGGGTTGCACAACTCTTGCTGGCCTACGGTGCTGAATCTGATTTAGTTGAAGAAATCAGCCAGCGCCTAGGTCAGGCCTTAGGGGTGGCAAGTGTCGAGCTTTCTATCTCTTCTAATTCCCTCGTATTAACCAGTTTAGTGCATGGTCGCTGTATCACGACAACGCGTCGGATCCGTGAGCATGGCATTAACATGACCATAGTCTGCGAATTACAGCGCATTTGCTTACTCGCAGAGAAAGGGCTTTATGGTCCTAACGAAGTGCGTAAGCGCTTAGCTCGAATTGAGCCAAAAACCTACCCACCTTATTTGGTGGTGTTAATGATAGGGTTATCCTGTGCCAGTTTTTGTCACCTCTTTGGCGGCGATATCGCGGCTAGTGTGATTACTTTTTTTGCTTCTGCAGTGGGAATGTCAGTACGACTGACAATTGCTAAGCGACACTTTAATCTATTGGTGAATTTTGCCGTGACTGCCTTTGTCACCAGCATGATTGCCCAGTTGGGTTATATGTTTTCGTTAAGCGATACGCCCCAGTCTGCGATGGCAGCGAGTGTGCTCATGCTGGTGCCTGGTTTTCCTATGATTAACGCCATTTCCGATATGGTCAAAGGCCATATGAATGTCGGTATTTCCCGCTGGGGACATGCGACTCTCTTGACAGTTTCTTCGGTCATTGGCATCACGATAGCAATGCAGCTTGGTGGTATTTTTCTATGATGGAATTACTGAGCATTTTGTTGCACGATGCCTTTTTTTCGGCAATCCCTGCTGTTGGCTTTGCCATGGTATTTAACGTGCCTAAACGCTTTTTACCCTATTGCGCGTTAGCGGGGGCGATTGGACATAGTTCCCGTACGCTTATGCTGCAATTTGGACTGCCTATTGAGTGGGCAACCTTTGCTGCAGCGGCGCTAGTGGGCACTATCACCATCGGTTTTGCTAAGCGTCATTTAGCGCCGCCGTTAATGTATGCAGTTGCAGCTATTATTCCCATGATCCCTGGCACTTACGCCTTTAATACCGTGATCGCCTTAGTGCAACTAACGGCACAATCGCAGGTTAGCCAAGAGCTGACAGGACAAGTGATCAGTAACGGTTTGAAAACGGTTTTTATTTTAGGTGCACTGTCGGTAGGCCTAGCTTTACCTAGTCTACTGTATTTTAGAACCCGTCCAGTCATTCAATAAAAACAATCCCAAAGGAGTGCCCATGCGCATTGCAATGATAGCCGCGATGGCAAAAAATCGAGTCATAGGAAAAGACAATAAAATGCCATGGCATCTACCAGAAGACTTACGCCATTTTAAAGCCATGACTTTAGGTAAGCCTGTAGTGATGGGACGTAAAACTTTCGAGTCTATTGGTCGACCGTTGCCTGGGCGCCACAATATCGTTATTTCTCGCCAAGCAGATTTGCAAATTGAGGGCGTAACCTGCGTGACTTCATTCGAAGCTGCTAAACGGGCTGCTGGCGATTGTGAAGAACTGGTTGTAATAGGTGGTGGACAATTGTACAAGCAGTTATTACCTCAAGCCGATAGACTCTACCTGACTCAGATTAATCTCGATGTGGATGGTGATACTTTTTTCCCCTTGTGGGAAGAAAATGAATGGCAAAAGACTGAAACCCAGCCGAGTATAAGCGCCGATGGACTTGAATATAACTTTATCAATTTGGTAAAAAAATGTTAAATTGTGTCGTTCTGTTGTGTACCCTGAACGTATGGATTGCCAATATGTCTAAGGTATTAGATCTGATAGGTGCAAGTAGGTCGATATAACGGTGTTATTACGAATTATCTGAACCTAAGAGGCAAATATAAGCTAGATATAGACGCAGACCATACAAAACATATTAAAACTATAAGAAAGTATTAAGGAGTATCAGATGCGTTTAATGCCTGTAGCCTTGGCTGCATTACTTGGATTTAGCTACGTTTCTGTGCCAACCTCGGCTAAAGCTGCTGAAGCAGATCCACTTGTTGCAAGTATATGTGATTACGTAAAAGCGAACGATAAAAACCGGTTACGTAAAAAACTAAAAGAAAGTCGTGTAAAATTACGTCAAGTTTACAGTGGTATTAGCTGCGATGGCCAAAGCTTACTACGCACCGCCTATACCACGAATGCGAATGATGCGGGTGAGTTTGTGGCTAAGCGTTTATCAGTCAATGAACTAAGCGTAGCTGAAGCGGATGGCATGACCATTCAAGCTTGGGCTGAGGCGAATGGTCACGGCGCTAACCCCATCACCGCGGCTGTGAAAGAGCGTTTAGGCGCTGCTGCTGGCGGTGAGGAGGAGTAATACCTTTTCTCATTTGCCAATATGTTTTGCTAAGGAAAAATGATTCATTAACAATGCCGAACTCAGTTCGGCATTTTTTATGGGACTGATGTGAGCGCTTTGCATTATACCAATCACATTAAATATCTAATCAGTTCAGAGCCTCACAGGCATCTCAATCCAAGGCACATTGACGCAGAAATGGTCATTCCCTTTTAAGTCAATGCAACATCGGAGTGGGATGCCTGTGTGGCTCCCAAAGGGCGGCTGATGTTCACTGCATGGCAACGCGCTTTATACAGCGTTTAAGGCTTTCGACAGAGCACCACTATGCCTTCAAGCCTTCGCCTTGTCTAAAGCGCGTTGAATTCCCGCTGAATGAACAGATATTTAATACGATTGGTATTAGCATTTCTGTCAACCAAGGTGAGTTGTTCATTGAAATACAACGCTGTAAAAAGCAAAGAGAACACTTTAATTAACCTGAGCTCGGAAACAGTAGAGCCGCTGAATAGGCTCTTTTCGGGCCTCTCTGCGTTGCTCTGTCTAACCATAGCTCGCCATAGTGTACGACGGAGCGCCTTGATATGCACAAAAATCTGCGCATTTAGTCAGAAAAAGATTTTTCAAAAAAATAATTTATAGCATTGATTTAGTTTGTTAAATTGATATTTTTCGACACTCGTTACCCTGAGTTCAGGTTAATTTGGGAAAAAAGGGCCGCAGCAGCGACCCTGAGTTAACTGAGTGTTTGATTACACCCTAAACTCACCGACCGAGGCTTGTAACTCTTCAGCCAATTTAGCCACTTGATGGCTCGATTGGGCGGTTTGATCGGCACCAATCGCTGTTTCTTCTGAAATCGCGGCAATATGTTCGAGTTTTTCGGAAACTTGTTGGCTAACTAAATTTTGTTCCTGCGCCGCATGGGCAATATGAGTACCTGCATCATAGGCCTTATGAACTGACTGGCTGATTGTCTCAAGGGCGAGGTTGGCTTGCTCGGTCTTTTGTACGCAAGCATTGGCTTGGGCGCGACCCATATCCATCGCTGCTACCGCTTGCTGTGCCCCCTGTTGCAGTACTTCAATCATTTGTTGAATTTCACGGGTCGAGACTTGGGTTCGTGATGCTAAGCTTCTCACTTCATCGGCGACAACTGCAAAGCCGCGACCTTGCTCACCTGCACGCGCGGCTTCAATCGCTGCGTTTAATGCTAGCAAATTTGTCTGTTCGGCAATGCCCCGGATCACATCAAGAATTGAGCCAATGGCGGCGCTATCTGAATGGACTTTATTAATCACTTGGCCTGCTTTAGCGACTTCTTCAGCCAAAGCGAGAATGGTGTGTTTATTTTCCTCGGCAATCGCGCGCATATGCTTGGCTTCTTGATCGGCTTGTTTTATTTGTGCGAGGGCATCATCAGCACTCATAGACACTTGTTGCGCACTTGAGCTTAATTCTGTCGTGGCCGTTGCCACTTGATCGACCTGACTTTTTTGTTCTTGGATGCCTGTGGTGGTTTGCGCCGTGATTGCAGAGGTCTGCTCTGCTGCGGCCGCAAGCTGGTTTGAACGATCTAAAATACCCGCAATTAATCCACGTAAACTGTCCACTAAACGGTTACAGTTTTTGGCAAGTTCAGCAAACTCATCGTGGCCAGAATCATCTAATTTGTGGGTTAAGTTACCAGAGGCAAGCACATTCAAAGCATTATTGACTTGATTGAGTGAGCGTTTTAAAGGTGTTACGACGGCATAGCTAATGATAATGGCGACAACTATGGCGATAAGTACCACTATCATAGTGCGGAAACTGGCTGCATCAATTTGGGTTATGGTTGCTTGGCTCATTTGTGCTGCAACCGCTTCGATATTATCGCTAACCTCTTCCATATTACGATTAATGACTTTAACGTCTTTCTCTATGATGGCAAGTTGATTCGATGTCGCTTGTGCATGGTTCAGCTGGGTCGCTTTTTGTTGCACCATAGAGTCTGAGCCATCGAGTAGATCCAGTACTTTTTTAACATCTTGGTTAATCGATTCTAAGGTGTCCGCATCAACAATACCTTCGGCATGGCGGTTAACATATTCTAGCTTGTTCTTCGTTTCGCTTAAGATATAGTCAAGTTCTTTTGAAATGAGCTCATGTTTACTCATTTCGTCGTTGGTCACTAAATCTGCGATTGTGGTGATGATGTTGCCCATACTGGTATCGATGGCACTTGCAGAGGCTGCAATACTTTGTGCATCTGGGTTTTGGCTATTCTCAAGATCGATAACATCTAACAGTACTGATGAGGCATCATCGGCGGCATTTTCAAGCTTCTTCTTTAGGTTGATAAGCTGTTCTTGTTTGCTTAGCGCAGCTTCTCGCTCGCTCAGCATGGCCAAACTATCCCGCTCAAAGGTGGTGAAGCTATTACTTAGCTGAGAAATCAAGGATGACAAGTTGTTTTGCTTTTGAACGAGTAAGGTCAGATTGCTTATTTCATTTTTAAACTGGCCACTATGGTCGTTAAATACTTTGCGGATATCGGGAATAAGTAGGGATTTCGGTGCATGGTAAGCGATTAACACTTGGCGTTGTTGTTCACTCAGGGACTCAGTTAAATGATTGGTCGACTTAAGTGCTGGCAGGCTGAGTTGCTGCATCATTGTTGAACTATCTTTGAGGCTAATGTTTGTCAGATAAGAGGTGAATCCTAACAACACAAGTAAAAGCGTGACTACGCTAAACCCGCCAATGACTCGGGTGGCAACATTAACTTTCATAGGATACTCCGGTTATTATTATATTTTTCCGAATGAAAAGATTATTTAATTCAGGGTGAAGATGCACTGCGTTTATCGACCAATCTTGACGCAAGTTTAACTCCTTTTTAACCTTTTTTGCGTAATTTTTTGGTCTTTTTCAAGGTGCCATAGGGTTAAGTGTTCTCCCCAACAACAGCCCGTATCGAGTGCTTTTAGGTTGGGGCTGTCGACTTTTCCCATTAGTGCAGCCCAATGCCCAAAGACTAATGTGTGACTATTGCGTAGCGCAGATGTAAATTCAAACCAAGGGCGTAATTGTGGGTTGCTGCAATCCTCGGGGGGCTGTTTACAGTCAAAATCTAAATGGCCATCGACGTAAAGATAGCGCATGCGGGTTAGGGCATTAATACAAAATCGTAGGCGATTTATACCTATGGCACTCGGGTCCCAGCGCTCTGCGGTGTCGGTGTACATTTGGCTAATAAGTGCATCAAGATAATCATGTTGTTTGAGCGCTTGGCTTACTAAAAGGGATTCTTGCCTGAGTACTTCTAACGACCATTGCGGCGGTACGCCAGCATGGGTCATGATGACTTTATGTTCTGGCAATTCCCGCATGAGGGGTTGCTGCCTAAGCCAGTCGATAAGACTTGAAATATCTGGTGCGTTTAAGAGTGGTGTGAGGTTATCACTGGGTTTATCCCGCTTAAGTTTGCCATGCAGAGCGAGTAAATGCAGATCGTGGTTACCGAGGACGGCTTTTCCGGCATCACCTAGGGACTGAAAAAAACGCAGGGTAGCTAATGAGTCTGGGCCCCTAGCAACAAGATCGCCAACTGCCCAGAGCTCATCACGGGATGGATTAAAGTCGACTTTAGCAAGTAATCTTTGGAGTTCGGCAAAACAGCCTTGGATATCACCGACAAAATAATGGGCCACAGTATCCTTTCTTTAGTTAAATCAATGTAATAAGCCTGGGGTGGCTAAGCGAAACGGTTTAATAATCGCGTTAAAATGCTCGCCAGATTCGCTGACCATACCATAAGTGCCATACATAATGCCAAGGGGGGTATCGAGTACTGTGCCACTGGTATATTGGTAAGCAGTATTAGGGGGAATGGTGGGCGTTTCACCGACAACACCCGAACCTTGTACTTCACTGGTTTTGCCATTAGCGTCGGTAATGATCCAGTGACGGGTTTCGAGTTTTGCAGCTTGCTCACCGAGGTTAATAATGGTGATAGTGTAGCTAAAGAGGTATTTCTCATCCTCAGGTGAGGATTGTTGTTCAATGTACTCGGTTTTGACTTCGACTCGGATAGAGTTATCCAATGCGCTCATTTGACTTCCTACAATGATATTGGGCACCTAAGTGCCCATCAAACTTAACTGCTTAAGCCTGCTTATCACATACCATATTCGCCATTGCAACATATTGTTCAACGGAGATTTGTTCTGGACGCAGGTTTTGATCAATACCTAACTGCTCGAATTCTTCGTCGCTTAACACTTGCTTAAGGTTATTGCGAAGCGTTTTGCGCCGCATATTGAATGCTGTGGTGCACAGCTGACGCAGCACATTCACATCCTTACAGGGGAAAGGCTTTTCAGCATAGGGCAACAGACGCACCACTGCGGAGTCAACTTTCGGTGGTGGCGCAAAGCTGTGTGGTGGTACTTCGAGAACGGGGACCACTTGGCAGAAATATTGTGCCATGACGGTTAATCGGCCATAGGCTTTCGTGCCCGGACTTGCTGATAAACGCAGTACCACTTCTTTTTGCAGCATAAAGTGCATGGTTTCAATCTGCTCAGCAAACTCGAACAGATGGAACATTAAAGGCGTCGAAATGTTATAGGGTAAGTTACCAAACACTTTGAGTTTTTTACCCGGCACGACCAATTGGCTAAAGTCGAACTGCAGCGCATCGCCTTGGTGAATGGTGAGCTTATCCTTAAGTACGGGGTGATGTTGCAAGCGCTCAACCAGATCGCGGTCTAACTCGACAACGGTGAGATTATCTATCGCAGTGGCGACAGGCTCTGTTAAGGCGCCAAGGCCTGGACCGATTTCGACCATCACGTGGTCATTATCTGGGGCGATCGCACCCACAATGCGATTAATTACATTGTCGTCGGTTAAGAAGTTCTGTCCGAAACGCTTTCTGGCCGTGTGGCCTAAATGTACTTTGCTACTCATTAATATCTAATCGTTTAGTTTTTTGAGGATAACTCAATGGCTTTATTCAAGGCGCAGACAAAGCTGCCAATATCGGCTTTGCCCGTTCCCGCAAGATCGAGCGCCGTACCATGGTCAACCGAGGTACGGATATAAGGTAAACCTAAGGTAATGTTTACCGATTTGCCAAATCCCTGTGACTTTAGGACGGGTAGACCTTGGTCATGGTACATGGCCAAGACGACATCTGCGTCCTGTAAATATTTGGGTTGGAACAAGGTATCAGCGGGGAGTGGGCCGACAATGTTCATTTGAAACTCATCGCGAAGCTCATTTAATGCCGGAATAATCACATCGATTTCTTCCCGCCCTAAATGGCCATCTTCACCTGCGTGGGGATTTAAACCACAGACATAAATCTTAGGAGATGTAATGGCAAACTTACTGATAAGGTCTGCGTGTAAGATTTTGATAATATGGTGTAATCGCTGGCGTGTAATGGCTTTTGCCACATAGGCCAATGGAATATGGGTTGTTACAAGAGCTACCTGTAAACCTTGGGTAGCTAGCATCATTACTACATCGGGGCAGTTTGCCTGATGGGCAAAAAACTCAGTATGGCCGCTAAAGGAAATCCCTGCTTGATTGATGATCCCTTTGTGCACCGGGCCAGTGACCACAGCATCAAACTCGCCGCTCATGTTTTTTTCACCCGCATAGCGCAGGGTTTCAACCACATAGGCACTGTTTTGCTCATCGAGCTGCCCACAAACGGCGTCAGTCACCAGTTTGAAAGGCGCGATCGTCAGTGTGCCCGCATCTTGAGGCCTTGGTGCTTGATCGGGCAAATAAGGGCGAAAAGTGACATGCAGGCCGAGTCGTTTAGCTCGGCTGGCTAATAATTCGGGATCGGCACAAACAACTAACTCAGCAGGCCAAGCCTGCTGAGCTAGTTGTACGACTAAATCGGGGCCGATACCCGCTGGTTCCCCGGGGGTAACGGCAATGCGTTTAGTGGTCAATTTAGCTTAACCTCGATTAGACTCAGGCTGAAAGACTTCAATGTATGCGTCGGCACGCATTTCGTCTAGCCAGTTTTGCAGTTCTTCATTAAATTTGCGACGGAAAATCAGTTGGTGCGCACGGTTGGTGTTAAATTGATCCGTGGCATCGGTTTTTCTGCGCTCTTCTAACTGAGTGATATGCCAGCCGTGGGTTGTACGGAAAGGCTCACTGATCTGATCTGGGCTTAAACTATTGAGTGTTTGCGCAAATTCTGGCACATAAATACTAGGCTCAGCCCAACCTAGTTCACCACCCTTAGTCGCAGAACCTGGATCCTCAGAATATTGACGGGCTAAATCTTCAAACTTAGCTTCGCCAGAGCGAATTTGTTTAAGGAACTGCTCGAGCATTGCTTTAGCGCGATCTTCAGACAAAATCGGTGATGGCTTGAGCAGGATATGACGTGCTCTTACCTCTTCAATTTCTTTGGTTTGTAAGCCGCGAGCATCCATGATTTTGATGATATGGAAGCCTGCACCACTCTTAATTGGGCCAATAATATCGCCCTTTTTCGCGCCGTTAATGACTTCGGCAAACAGGGTTGGCATCTCGTTGATGTTCATATAATCCCAGATACCACCTTCAAGTGCTTTTGGGCCAGATGAAGACGCGATGGCGGTACGGCGGAAATCCTCACCACTCTTTAAACGTTCAAGCACGGCATTCGCGCGTTTGCTTGACGCTTCGAGTTGCTCACTGGTGGGATTATTCGGAACGTCAATCAGGATATGGCCGATTTGGTATTCAACGTCTTTCATGCCTTGTTCTTGGATCAGTTTCACTAGACCGGTGATTTCCTGAGGTGAAACTTGGATACGGCGCTGTACTTGAATACGTTGAATTTCACCTAAGGTGATTTCTTCACGAAGTTGTTCGCGATATTGGCTGAAACTTATCCCTTCGCTTGCAATTTTTTGCTGCATTTGCGCTACGGTCATTTTTTGTTCACGCGCAATATTTTCAATCGCTTGGTCTAACTGGAGATCACCAATATGCAGACCAATGCGATCCGCCATTTGTAATTGCAGACGAGTCAAAATTAATCGCTCGATAACCTGAGTGCGCAGTGCACTGTCGGAGGGCAGCGATTGATTGGCAGCCTTAGCGTTGGCTTTGACTGTGTCAATCATATTGGTGATTTCACTTTCGAGCACAATACCGTCGTTGATTTGAACGGCAACACGGTCGAGTGGCTGGGGTGCGGCCATGGTTGGCTGGCTGATAGCGAGTGCAAATAAAGCAAAAATCAGATGTTTACTGGGTTTCATCCACAAAATCCTTGGCACGTTCTAAGGTCAGATTCGACGGCTTATTTAAGTTAACTTTACCATTTATATTTAAATTACAGTGAGTTGCCTAAATATTCTTTTATTAGTAACTCTAAAACTGTGCGCTCCTAGGTTCTGTTTTGGGGAACGCACGGCTTTCATTAACCTGTTTGGACTCTCAGTCCTTGTTGAGGTTCAGCAATCTACCACAATTCTTCACTAATTCCTCAGATAAAGCGGTTTTCTGTAGTTAAACAGCCCATCATTAAGCATATCGGTTACACCTAGTGGGCCTGAACCACCGAGTCCTTTGATGATTAAGTTAAGGTAAACGCCACTTTCAAATTGCTCGCGCTCATCGATAATGGTTGAGCCGATATTGTCATCGTAGTTGGTCTTAATGCGGTAGTGATAACTGAGGCGAATAGCATAACAGCATGATTCATATTGGAAACCCGTATAGGTTTCTATGCTACGACTCTCGTTGAGATCATAGTACCAGTTGCCGACAAAATAGAGACTGTCATTGATTGGCCAAGCACCGCGCACACCCGCTTGGGAGATGTTCACCAAATCGTTAGTGTTGGAATTCAAAAGATCCGGTACATAACGGTAGCTAAACTGTAGTAGCTTGTTCGTTTCGGGACGGAAGTCTAAAGTGACTTCGGTCTTCTTATTGTCACTGGTGTTAGTATCGTACTGAATAGCCGCACCCAGATACCAATCTTGGGTTAAACGGGTATCTAATTCGGCAGCCAACACTGAAGTCGATTGATCTTGTTCAAAAATATTATCTTCGTAACCCAGTTTACTGTCCTGAAGATAGAAGATTTGCCCGAGGCTGAATTTGGTGGCTTCTTGGTTGTGATCATCGAATAAACGCGTTGTTATACCAAGGGTCACTTGGTTGGCATCTGCGATACGGTCAAGGCCAGAGAAACGGCGATCACGGAACAGACCAAAATAGTCGTCCTGTAATTGGGCGGTATCGTAAATACCAATGCCCCGCTGATCTTCATAACCAACGTAAAGATATTGGAACTGGGGTTCGAGTGTTTGGCGGTAGTTTTGATCGAACAGTTCGGTAAAACGTTCGAAGTTGATTTGCCCATTAATTCGCACCTGCGGAATGGTGCGGCTGACTGTGTCGTCTAACTCATCAAATCCACTGTTGTTTTTTTCTTGCCAATAGTTGGTCTGCATCAGTTTAACTTGGCTGGTGAACGAACCCGAAGGGCCGTGTATTGGCAATGTTAAGCTGGGCGCCATATGTAAACGGGTTGCGGTATTGACGTCGTCGTCTTGATGGGCAAAGTTGGTCAGCTCTGAGTTAAAGCCAAAGTCCAAGTTGTTCCAAAAGTCAGCCGCGCGATAGTTAAAGTTAACCTGCGGCATCACTTGGTAGGGTTTTTCATCCTCGCCCAGTACTTTAATGTCTTGCACCCGAGTGCTGATATCCCAATCGCGCTCGAAGTAACTGACTTCACCGATCCGTGATAATTGGTTATCGGTCGCTCGGTT
Organism: Shewanella cutis; assembly: GCF_022410515.1. Taxonomy (GTDB): domain Bacteria; phylum Pseudomonadota; class Gammaproteobacteria; order Enterobacterales; family Shewanellaceae; genus Shewanella; species Shewanella cutis. Next base: position 140,142 of record NZ_JACSDI010000005.1, read on the forward strand.
AACATCTGACTTTAAATCATTGAAATAGTTGTTATCTGACACTTCGGTAAAGTTTGCGAGTACTCGCCAATTTTTATCGATAGCGCCTTGGTGTTGCCAGTTGTAGAGGTAACGATTGGGGCTGCCGCTAATCATTTGATCGCTGCCCAAATACTCAAGATTCAAACGGCCATTTTGAGCTTCACCCGCAAGATAGCGAAACTCAGTTTTAGTGAATAACCCGCGGTTAGTCATATAGTTTGGTGTAAATGTCAGATCGTATTCAGGTGCAATATTCCAATAGTAGGGCGCTGACACCTCAAAACCGTTGGTGGTGCTGGTGCTAAAGCTTGGATAGAGGAAGCCTGTTTTACGTTTATCGGAAACCGGAACCGTCATATAAGGGATGTAGAACACTGGAATATCAGCGACTCTAAGCTTAGCATTCCAGATCTCGCCCCATTCTTCTTCGCTGTTTATCTTAATTTTTTCGGCTTCAAGCAACCAAGAGACGTTGTCAGGCGGACAGGTGGTAAAGTTCGTATTGGTTAAAATCAGGTTGTTGTTTATGGTGATTTGCAGTTTTTCTGCATCACCGTGCACCTGTTGCCCGTGCAGCCAATACTGTGCGCCTTTGAGGGTGGCTCGATTGCTGCGCATTTGCGCCTGTAGCGAGTCTGCGGTAACGGTAAAATTGCTGTCTTGGAAGACTAAGTTGCCATTAGCATCAAATTGTTCTGTGGCTTGATCGAGGATGGCTTCATCGGCCGCGATGTGTCTATCGCCTTGGCTGAAGACCACATCACCTGTAAAAATCGCTTGCTTACCCATTTCAGCTTTTGAGCGGTCTGATGCAATACGAATTTTTTCTTGATCAGCCGCACTCAACCCCGGTTGAGATACGATACGAGGTACTGGCGGTTCGATTAGGCATTGTGATGCTGAGGTTGCGGGAGATTCGTCTGCCAGGACTAATTTAGGTAACAGGCTCAAAGCCAGAAGGTAACGGATCTGCATCTTAGGTCAATAATAATGATTTCTTAGTCTGGACAAGTATCGACGGGGAAAGTTGCAAACTACAAGTGCAACGCAGCAAATAAATCTCTCAATTTCTTAGCTGTTTCCAAATTATATGCCAGCTATAATAAAGCAATTTTTCTATAAGAGCCATGAAATGACTTTATCTGATCCGAGATTTATTTCCCTTAATCAGTGGCTGAACCGTTATTTTTCCGATGATGTGACCCCGATATTGATTTCAGGGGACGCCAGTTTTAGACGTTATTTTCGCGTGTTTGCACATGATACTCGTTACATTGTCGCCGATTCACCGCCTGCGCTGGTGCCTATCGCGCCTTTTATCGCCCTTGCGAGTGCTTACGCGGCAGCGGGACTGACAGTTCCAAAAGTTATCGCATCTGATGCAGAGCAAGGTTTTATGCTATTGAGCGACTTGGGGGATATCCAGTTATTGTCTGTGCTCACGGATGACAATGTAGCCGACTATTACCTGCGCGCGTTGGCATTATTACCGCAGATAGCGACTGTAGTTGAAAGCCAAGATCCCGTTTCTGGCATCACGCAACCATTACCTTTGTATGATGAGGCGTTTGTGCGCCGTGAGCTGGGGATCTTTACTGAGTGGTTGTTAGAGAGGCATTTACAACTCGAACTTAGCCATGAGGAACGCTTACTGCTGGAGAAGAGTTTTGGCCTCTTAGTCGAAAATGCCCTCGCTCAGCCAAAGGTGGGGATGCACCGGGATTTCCATAGCCGCAACTTGATGCTTAAAGATGGTTGCTTATGTGTGATTGATTTCCAAGATGCGGTGTTAGGCCCTGTGACCTATGACGCTGTGTCTTTACTACGTGATTGCTATATCCGTTGGCCGCAAACCATGGTGCAGGAATTAATGCAGCAGCATTATCAGCAAGTGCTTGAGTCGGGGCACATTCCCGAAGGTACGTCGTTTAGCCAGTATCAAAGCTGGTTTGATTTAATGGGGCTACAGCGCCATATCAAGGCCGCAGGGATTTTTGCCCGTTTACACTATCGTGATAACAAGCCTGCCTATATGGCCGACATTCCGCTGACCTTGTCCTACATTGTGGATATTGCCAGCCTTTATCCTGAGTTGGCACCGTTTTCCGCTTGGCTGCAATCGCGCGTTGTGCCTGCGTTTGCGGCTAAGGAAAAGAATACTCAGCAGGGAGACAAGCAATGAAGGCGATGATCCTGGCGGCTGGTAGGGGAGAGCGTTTACGCCCATTAACGGACACTTTGCCAAAACCCTTAGTGCCCGTTTTAGGTAAACCGCTGATTGTGTACCATATTGAGAAATTAGCCGCCGCAGGTATTGTTGATATTGTGATTAATCATGCTTGGCTTGGGCATAAACTGGTTGAAACCTTAGGCGATGGCAGTGCCTTTGGGGTTAAAATCCGTTACAGCGCCGAAGCTTGCGCCCTCGAAACTGGGGGCGGGATTAAACAAGCCCTGCCATTGCTCTGTGATGACGACTCTGATGCGCCATTCTTAGTGCTTAATGGTGATGTGTTTATCGATGCGTTGCCGCAAATCATGCCATTAGCTGAGGCTGCACTCGCACATTTATGGCTGGTGCCGAATCCCGAACAACATCCCCATGGGGATTTTGCCTTGAGCGAAGGTATTGTGCGTGAGCAAGGCGAGCATAAGTACACTTTTTCGGGGATAGGCTTATATCGTCCATCATTATTTAATGGCACGGCCGATGGCGCGTTTGCCCTTGGCCCATTACTGCGGGCAAAGATGGCCGATGGTCACATTACAGGGACACGCTTTAATGGATTTTGGTGCGACGTAGGTACGATACCACGTCTGCAAGCGTTAGAGTCAACGTTGGAGTCCGCACTGACGTAAGCGTTAGCCATATAGCCTGACGCCTTAAGTTAGTGGTTTTCACTCTTTGTTTCGATTGAGTGACTTAATACATCATAAAAATTTGGGATATAAGATGCGCTTTTGGGGTAAGTTTTTTGGGTTTGTTATCGGGTTTATGTTTGGCCGTATCTTTGGTGCGCTACTGGGCTTATGGCTTGGGCATCTCTACGACAAACGCGCCAGTGTTGGCGCCAGTTTTAGCCAAATCTTAGGGCAGGCAAAGAATCGCCAAGGCATATTCTTTAACACCACTTTCGCTGTAATGGGCCATGTGGCTAAGGCATCTGGGCGGGTAACCGAGACCGATATTCGCATCGCGACCCTGTTGATGGATCAAATGCGTTTAACGGGGGATGCCCGCAAAGAAGCGCAGCAGGCCTTTCGTGAGGGCAAGGAGCCTGATTTTGACCTGCGTAGCAGCCTGCAAGCTTTTCGTGCAGTCACCCAAGGCCGTCAAGAATTAGTACAAATGTTTATCGAGATCCAAATTCAAACCGCCTTATCGGATGGTGAGCTCGATGCCGCTGAACATGCGATCTTGATGACGGTAGCCCAAGAATTAGGGTATGGTCGTGGGCAACTCGATGAACTACTTAAACGTTGGCAGGCGGAATTTCGTTTCCATCAAACCTCGAGCGGTAATAAAACCTCAATTACCGATGCCTATCATTTGCTTGGTATAACAGCTGAGGCAACGGATCAGGAGGTTAAGCGGGCTTATCGTAAGCTGATGAATGAACACCATCCCGATAAGTTAGTCGCTAAGGGCTTGCCGCCTGAAATGATGGAAATTGCTAACCGTAAAGCGCAGGATATTCAAGCTGCGTATGATAGGGTGAAATCGGAGCGTGGGATGCGCTAAACCTTCGGTTAGCGTTGTCGACGCAAGGAATTATAAAATACATAAAGGGATTAAGATGAAATACGCTAACCAATTGTTTGCTATAGCAGGTTTGTTACCCCTCAGTCTTGTCTTACCCGCCCACGCTGATCCAGAGCTGTTTGTCGCCCCCTTTGGTGGTTACAGCTTTGGTGGCAGTTCGTTTGATATCAATCAAGTGGATGCCGAAAACGCGGGAACGAGTAATAAACAGAGCGTGGGTATTGAAGAGGCGAGCCACTTAGGCTTAATGCTCGGGATTGGTACCAATGATCCTGGCAATATTTATCTTCTTTATAGTCGTCAGTCGTCCGAGCTCAAAAGTGGCGGCCTGTTTACTCCAGATTTAGTCGCCTCATTGGATGTAGACTATATCCATCTAGGCGGTACCTTATTCTTTCCTAACGGGGATTTTCAGCCTTACATTACCGCCAGTGCAGGTGTAACCCGTATGATGCCCGATGATTGGTCTACGGAAACCCGTTTCTCCATGGGCATTGGTGGCGGCGTCGAGTACCGCATGATGCAACATTTCTCTGTGTTTGCGGATCTGCGGGGATACGCCACCTTTATTGATAGCGATACCTCACTTTTTTGTAATGAAAATGAATGCTTATGGCGTGTCACCTCTGATGTGATGTGGCAGGTTCAAGCTAACGTAGGGGTAAAACTGAGTTTCTAATATCCGATGTGATTGGTAAGGCTAAGCGAGATTAAGAGGTAAAGATGAAAATAGTCGTACTCGATGGTGAAACGTTAAACCCTGGGGACTTAAGTTGGCAGGCTATCAGCGACTTAGGGGAATTTAACTGTTTTGCCCGCACACCCGATGCCGAGATTATCCCGCGTGCGCAGGATGCGGAAATTGTGCTCACCAACAAGACCCCCCTCGATGCCAACACCTTAGCCAAACTGCCCAAGCTTAAATATATCGGTGTGCTGGCTACGGGCACTAATGTGGTAGATCTAGCAGCAGCAAAAGGCTTCGGCATAGTCGTAACAAACGTGCCCGCCTATGGTCCCGATGCCGTTGCACAAATGGTGTTTGCCCATATTTTGCATCACACGCAAGCTGTTGCGGCGCACCATCAAGCCGTTGCCGCAGGGCAATGGAGCAATTGCAGTGACTTTTGTTTTACCTTAATGCCGCTGCAATCCCTTAAAGGCAAAACCTTAGGACTGATTGGCTATGGCGATATTGGTCAACAGGTCGCCCATCTTGCTTTAGCCTTCGGCATGAAAGTATTAGTCAATACCCGCACTGAACTTGCACACTTACCCCAAGGCGTCAGTTGGACATCACGGGATAAGGTCTTAAAGGAGTCCGATATTCTCTCACTCCACTGCCCATTAACCCCAGAAACTAACGAGCTTATCAACGCCCAGACCCTTGAGTTGATTAAGCCGAAGGCATTACTTATCAATACCGCCCGCGGTGGATTAATTGATGAGGCTGCGCTTGCTGTTGCATTAACGCAGGGCAGAGTCTTTGCTGGCGTTGATGTGTTATCAACTGAGCCACCGAGTGCCGATAATCCGCTGCTGAGTGCGCCTAATATTAGCATCAGCCCGCACAATGCCTGGGCGACAAAGGAAGCGCGGCAGAATTTACTTAATATCGCGACGGAAAATCTTAAGTCTTTTCTCCAAGATAATATTCGCAATTGTGTAAATAACCTGAGCTCGGAATAAATAGAGCCGCTGAATAGGCATCTTTTCGGGCCTCTCTGCGTTGCTCAGTCTAACCATAGCTCGTTAGGGTGTATGACAGAGTCCCTTGATATGCGCAAAAATCTGCGCATTCAGTCAGAAAAAAATTCTTCTTTTCAAAATAATCATTTATAGCATTGATTTAGTTTGTTAAATTTAGATCTTTCCGACACTCGTTACCCCGAGTTCAGGTTAAATAGCAAATAATGTGAACAAGGAATGTTATGTATAGAACCTTATTAGTATGTATGTTTGGATTCGCTTTAAATGGCTGTGCTAATCAGATCAGGGTGCCAAGTTCCTGCCAAACCGTAAACGAGTGTGCAGAATTAATAAAGCTCAAAATTCAATCCAATCTTGAATTTGATGAATCATTTAAAGATCAGGCGGTAAAAGTTAACTTTCATCTTGATCAAAGCGCTAATGTTATTAGTTACACAATATTAGAACCTAGCAAAGTTATTAAGCTTAATGAAGCTGTAAAATCTGCAGTGTTTATCTCATCGCCTTTTACAGAGGTTTTATCCGCTGATTCAGAGGTTTTTTCTGAGATAAAAGAAGTGAATCTTATCGTGCTCCCACTTTTAGATTAAATAATACCCCATAAAATAGAACGTCGAACGACAGGTTAAGTTGTACTAGCTCTGACCTGATCTGACAGTTGCCCATTTTTTAGTGAGCCATGATCACCATGGCTCACTTTTTTAGTACTTCCGTAATCTTTAGATTGAAAGGCCACATACAACAAACTTTTGGACAAATACGCGTGAGGTTTCTTTACTCTAATTTGTGGGGTCGAATTAAGCCGATTGTTAGGGTAAAACCTGCAGCAACGAATGTTCTGTTACAACGAGTCTCGCAATTTCAGAAAGGTTTTCTTACCTCGATTTGGACTGCTTGCAATCATACTGATGGGGGATTTAGCGGGGTTGAAATTTTCATACCCAATCAACATTTTTTTGACTGTGTTCTCATCGAGCAGTTTAAATGCCATAGACCATTCAGAAAATGCCCTATGATCAATATTACCCTGATAAAAAACTTCGACACTAGTATGCCTTTCGTCCCTAAAAATAGTTTGAAAAAGCCCTCTGACCTTTAGTTCTTCACCCTCAAGAATTTGCATTATCTCCCGATTGTGATAGACCAGCATCCCAGTTATATCTAAGGCTCGGTTTTTTGCTCTGGCTTTTTCTAAAATGCTTAAAAGTTCAGTATCAGATAAACCTGCCGGTGCGATACTCGTATAAAGTAATTCAAATAGCATTGTGCTTACTCCCTTTTGGTTGATTGCAGTAGAGTTTTCCCTAACGTCTTAGTCTTTATGCGCTGTGCAGTTTACAGGGCATAAATTGCTTGTTGGACTTGGCCGCTGCCAAATCACAATTAATTGGTATGCTTAATGCGGTTAGAATTTGCTTTTTGAGGCTGGCTCTATCGTATCGAGTGTTTCCGAATTGATTGAATTGCTTGATATGTAATGATTGCATTGAGATTTCCTTGTCATTGTAGTGCTTCCATAACATCTTTTTTAGTCTAGCTGATTCGAGCAGATTTATACCAATCACATTAAATATCTAATCAGTTCAGAGCCTCACAGGCATCTCAATCCAAGGCGCATTGACGAAGAAATGGTTACTCCCTTTTAAGTCAATGTAACACGGGAGTGAGATGCCTGTGAGGCTCCCGAAGGGCGGGGTTGAACGGGCTTTATACTGCGTTTAAGGCTTTCGACAGAGCGCCACTATGCCTTCAAGCCTTCGCCTTGTCTAAAGCGCGTTTAACTCCCGCTGAATGAACAGATATTTAATACGATTGGTATTACACATTCAGCTGAATCGCAGAATGAAGTGGCATAGTGAATTTGGGCACCTAATAAGAAATGTTATGTTCCCCTCAAAACCCATTTAGGTAACAACATGAATAAAAGTAAATGTGCACGATATAGCACTGTGTAGAGGCTGGAATATTTGCTCAGCTTTAGCGCCTTTCTTTGGGAGTCTAAGAAAGGCGCTTGGCATTATTACTGTTTACGCTTTCTTCTGCGCCACGCGTAAGCACCAAGCAGGGCGGCGATAACGGCAAAACTGAAGGCTACGGGCTTTTTCAACTTATGGTATATCGCATTCCACTTGGCAACTTGGTTGGCTTTTTCCCTTTCAACCGCGCGGTCAAAATCCGGTGTTTCACACTGCAAACCAAAGTTTTCGGCCCAAGGCACAAAGGGGCCGTTGGCGACGTATTTTTTATAGTAACGGCGGGCGAGTTCATCATCGCGATATAACACCCAACCTGTGGCTTGGCACAATAGCGCTGCATAGGCTTGGCTGTTGTGGGGGACTAAGTCGGCGGCCTTGTTTGCCAGCTCTGCGGCTTGGTAGCGATAGTGAAAGCGTTTATCAGGAACGGCTTGGCTGGCGCTAATGCGTTGCTGTTCTTTATCGTTGAGTTTTTCCGCAGAATACCAATCTCTTAGGTCGAACATGCCCGCGTAAATTGAATAATCCGGCGCTAATTCAAAACCTAAAATGTCCATGCCTTGATGACGAGCGAGTTCTGCGGCAGTCCAATAGGCTCTGGCGCTCTCAATTCCTTTGCGACTCTTCGCTGTGGTCAATGCGTTAGCATAGTCTTGTACACTGGTATTGAGTTTGGGATTACTAAAGTAAACAGGGGCTTCGGCCATGGCGCCTTCACGTAATAATCGACGGCCAAGCAAGTAACGCAGACGATTGTTGATAGGTTCAACGCTGTCATACCAATCGCTATCCTTTGGATATTCAAAGTTCATCACCGGCACATGCTCGTCGATAAACCGTTTTAGTTCGGCGGTGGTTAGTACCCGTTCGGCGACATAGGCGATATCTTGCCAATATTCATCACCACTGGCGAATAGTTGACTGAGGGCATCGACATAGTCGCCGCGCTCAAGGGATAGCACTCCTTGTTCGGCGCGAATGCGGCAATAGGTTGCTTGTTCTGCATCGGCTTCAATGGCTTGTTGTTGCGTATCTTGCTGTGATGTTGAATTGGCGGCGGATGCGCTCATATCCGTCGGGAAATGACGCGCTGCTTGGGCGTAGGCGTTGGCAGCTTGTGCTTGATCGCCCTTTTGTAGCATTAATTTAGCCGTTAGCCACCAGGTGAGTCCGCTCGGTTTAGCGAGCGCAATCAGCCGCTCGGCACTGGCATAGTCGCCCAATTGATAATAAATCGCCGCGAGCTTATCGCCATGGGTGAGCACTACGCCATCGGCTGGAAATATACTGAGGATCTTGGCGACCTGTTGACCCATCTCTGTGAGCTGTCCATCGAAGGCGAAATCATTGGCGCTACTTTGCCAGTAAGCAATCAGTAACTGCTGCACACTTGGGTGCTGTAATAAGGGGGTTAACTCGGTGAGATTTTTCGCCATCAAACTGCGGCTTAACATGAGTAGCGAGTCATAACCACTACTGTCGCCCTCGGCCGATTGTGTTGCATACAGTTCGATCACCTTACCTAAGGTGGCGGGATTTAAGGCTACGTCTATTTTAGGCGCTTCATATTCCTCGTGGGCAATCTCAATGCTCGGTTGGCCTTGATGCAGCAGAATGTAAGCTTGCTCACCTAGGCTGGCGAGACTTAAGCGCAGCGGATCGGCGGCTCCTTGGATGACCTCAGCCTGTAGCTGCATCAAGTAGGCATTGGCCTTTGCAAAATGGGCGTTTTCGGGCGAGGCTTTGCTTTGGATAAGCTCAATGCGAGATAAGCTATACAGCGCCCACAAGCTGCGTCCTGCGCGCTCACTTGCTGGTAACTCAATGACTTTTTTAAAGTAATTGCTGGCTTTATCGTACTCTTTTGCATCAAACGCCATGGCACCAAGGCTGTACCAGCTTAAAGCTGGTGGTAAGGAGTCTTTCAGTTGTACGGCGATTTGCTCGGCCTGCGCCAAACTGGGTGCATCCCGCAGACTATTCACCTGTGCAAGCTGCGCTTCAGATAACTCACTGTTTTCATAGGCGCGGGTTTGGGAAAGATAGCGACTGTGCACCTCATCCCAAAGGTATTCCTGCGCCGCTGGCGCATCTTGAAATTGCCACGCCAATGGCTTTGCAAGGCTACTCAGCTGCTGGCTAAAGGCGGTTTGCGGTAAATAGCTTAAGTTGTATTGCCTGTCTTGAGTTAATTGCAATGGGAAATCTGGGCCGCAGGCTAAGAGCGCGGGGGATAAGAGACTTAACCCAATCAGGCTGGTTTGTTTTAAGCTTGTTTTCCAGCGTTGAATCGCATTCGCTGGCAATGGATTTGAGTTATGGCGCATAAATTCCCTGTAAATGTAATGACTCACAACGTGCCCAGCCGATAACTCTGCGTCCGTTAGGGCTTAACACGGTTGCCGATATTGCACTCGGCGCAGAAAGGCGGGTGAGTGGCGCGGCTTTATCTTCTAATTGGGCGACTTGCGGTAACTGCCACGTTAATGTTCCCTTTGCCAATTTGGCTATATAACCATTCTGTGCATCATACCCGCTGCACGACTGTGCCGCTAGGGACAACTGGCTCGGTACCTTGCCTGCAAGATTGCCCTTATTGACTAAAACAAGTTGAAATAATGTGGTTTGGGGAGGTTTGTTCGCCTTGGGTTGCTGATCGGTTTGCTTTGCATTCGGAGCTGGCTCTTGTGCTAACTCTGTCATGGGTTGGCTTACCATCTGTAATTCTACCTGAGGTGCGAGCGGTTGCTGCTTGGCGACGGCAATGAGGGTTGATAGTGGCCACACCCGTTTATCGCCTTCTAATGGCAATCTAAACCAAATCATTCCCCGCAGGTTGGGATCGGCAAAGGTATGCAGTTTTTTGACAAAAGACTGTAACACCTCGGGATCGGCCATTAGCTCCTGCCGTGCTAAATACTGCGATGAAGTGTCTGCCAGTGGCATTCGTAGTGGCACTTCACTCTCCACCCGATAATCCGATGTAGTGCTATACACCGCCGAGCCATAGGAGGGCAGTGCAATCAAATAGGGTACCTTAGCTAATTGAGAAAGCTGTTCGATCCAGTGCCAACCTTGAGTGGCATCGAACAGCCCTAAACGCGGATCGCTCACGCTGTGAATTTGTAGTACGAGTTCGTCGATATGCTCAAACAGGGACGGAAATTCACTGCTGCTTAGCCAAGCGGGCAGGGCGGTGATACTGAGTTTGAGCGTGTTTGGTATTTGGCTTTTTAACTGGCGCAAAAAGGCATTATAGGCCGCGAGTTTACTGCTGGCGCTATCATGATCGATTTCAATGCCTGCAATAACAGTTCCTTGAGCTTGCCATTGTTTTAGTAACTCGCGGATTTTACTGATCACTTCGCTATTGTTAAGGCGCGTCAGTTGCCCATCTAATCTGATGACCGCGACTTTAGGGCGAGGATCTGCCTGTAACCATGCATGATTGACGTTAACCTCAAACCAAATATCGGCGCCATTGGGTTTAGGGTGAGCTTGCAGGGCGAGTATCCTCACGCCGTTAAATGCCCCTTGGCTTTCAACCAAGGCGCTCTGATTGGCATCGCGCCATTGGCGTTGCCATACATAGACTTCTTGGGACAATTCACGGGTTTTGGCTTTATCTTCCTTGAAGGGCGAAGGGTCATTGCTCGATGGCTGACAAGCGCTGAGTAAAAGTAAACAAGAGGCTAAACCTAAACAAATCAATCGTGATAATGAGCGGCATCGAGCACTGGTCAATTTGTTAATTAGTTGAATTTTAATTGAGTTTTTTAACGGCGCACTTGTGGGTCGCGTATAGGTTAACAGCGAGTTGGGGAGCTGGAAATAACGGCTGAGTAAATCCATTGAGTAACAGTAAAGCCTAGCGTAGGTCATGCTAATTGTGGGACTACTATGCCTTAAAACACCCCGCTATTGCATCAGGCTTTTGCATCAGAAGACAAATCAATGCTGTTTTAAGGCGAACTGTGTGTCTCTAAGATGGGGGATACAATAAAACGCCCAGCGATATCGCTGGGCGCAGTGCTTATCGCAAACTCAACGCGGCAATCTCATTGCGAACAATGGCTTCGTGGTTAACCTTAGAAAATCACTTTTACCTTAGATGCGCTATCCAGTGCTTTATTCACGGCGCTGTCGATATCTTTATCGCGGGCGAGGGCGACACCTAAACGGCGGCGACCATCGATTTCAGGCTTAGCGAATAATCTGAGTTGAGTATTTTCTGCCGCTAATGCCGCTGCAAGGCCTTGATAGCGAATATTTTTCGATTTGCCTTCCACCAAAACTACCGCCGAGGCGCTGGGGCCATGTTGATGAATATTAGGGATCGGCAGGCCGAGAATGGCTCTGACATGCAGTGCAAATTCTGATAAATCTTGGCTAATTAAGGTCACTAAGCCGGTATCGTGCGGACGAGGTGAGACTTCAGAGAAGTACACATCACTGCCCTTCACAAATAACTCAACGCCAAATAAGCCGTAACCGCCGAGGGCTTCGACTACTTTGCTGGCGATTGCTTGGGATTTTGCCAGCACGTCGGCTGACATGGCTTGAGGTTGCCATGATTCGCGGTAGTCGCCGTCTTCTTGTCTATGACCAATTGGCGCGCAGAAGTGGATACCGTTAACCGCACTAATGGTTAATAGGGTGATTTCGTAATCGAAGGGGATAAAGCCTTCGACAATCACGCGGCCACCGCCCGCACGGCCGCCTTCTTGGGCGTATTGCCAAGCTTTGGCGCTTTGGGCCACCTCGCGGATAACACTTTGGCCTTTACCCGATGAGCTCATCACAGGTTTGACCACGCAGGGCACACCAATTTTGCTAATCGCTTGATTAAATTCGGTTTCAGTGTCGCAGAAGAAATAGGGCGACGTCGGTAAACCTAAGGTTTCAGCGGCGAGGCGGCGAATGCCTTCTCTATCCATAGTGAGCTTGGTTGCGCGCGCGGTCGGCACCACATTGAGGCCTTCGGCCTCCATCTCTACCAAGGTTTGGGTGGCAATGGCTTCAATCTCGGGGATCACTAAGTGGGGTTTTTCTAGCTCAATAACGGCGCGAAGGGCCTTAGCATCGAGCATATTGATCACATGGGAGCGATGGGCAATTTGCATGGCGGGGGCATTGGGATAACGATCAACGCCAATCACTTCAACGCCTAAGCGTTGTAACTCAATGGCGACTTCTTTACCTAGCTCACCGCAGCCAAGCAACATGGCGCGTCGAGCGCCCTCGGTGTAGGGGGTTCCTATCATGGTGTGGGTACCTTTTTTATATTGGGATAATTGACGCCTTGGGACGTTCTTACGTCATAGTCTACCCCGATTAGTGGCAAAGCATGAGACTGAAATTAACAACTGTGTTTTTGATCAAGCTATTTAAGTTCGATGAGTGCTTGGCGTGGTAAAAATCCTGTTTGTGGCGGTATTTTATGTTAACTTTTCGTTTCATAACGGATTATGGACTTAAGATATGCAAGACATTCGCGATTTGACCGCTGTACTACGCTCTAAAACGCCCATCGTGGTGATTGAAACCTATGAAGAATATCGTGTTGTTGACATGCTTAAGCGAATCGCGAATGTACTCTATCAGCCGCTATTTACTTGGAGTATTACCCAAGGGCTCACGCGGGTTGATAAGCCGATGCCAGCACAGAAATTTAATACTGAACCCGGCGATATCTTGGGGCAGATTAAAGCGACGACCCAGCAGGGGATTTATGTGCTTTGTGATTTTCATCCCTTTGTTGTTGACGCACCTAAGAACGTCCGCCTACTGAAAGAAATCGCCCTCGAATACGATGCTTTGCAACATACCTTAGTGCTGGTCAGCCATGCCTTTGAGATCCCGCCCGAAATTAAGCGTTACTGTGCCTATTTTCAGCTGACTTTGCCGAGCACCTCGCAGCTTGAGAACTTGATTTACCTTGAAGTGGATAAAGTGCGCACCCAAGGCATGCCATTGAATGTGGATGAGCAGGCTGTGGTTAAACTAGCGGAAAACCTGCGTGGTGTAACCTTGGATGATGCCAGACGATTGATCCATAAAGCCATTGTGGATGATGGCGCCATTACTCACTCAGATGTGGATCTGATTAACAAAGCCAAATTCCAGTTGCTCGATCTTAACGGCATATTGCAATTTGAGTACGACACCAGTGATTTTTCGCAGATTGCCGGATTACATAATCTCAAAAAATGGTTAAAGCAGCGCGCGCCAGCGGCACATAGTCCCCAAGGAATGAGTGCCGCCGCCCAGATAGATACTCCAAAGGGCGTGTTATTACTCGGAGTGCAGGGCAGTGGCAAGAGTCTCGCGGCCAAAGCGGTGGCGGGTGTGTGGCAACGACCACTGCTTAGACTCGATATGGGCGCCTTATATAACAAATACATAGGCGAAACCGAGAAGAATCTACGCAATGCCCTCGAATTGGCCGATATGATGTCGCCCTGTATCCTATGGATTGATGAAATTGAAAAAGGCTTAAGCGGCAGTAACAGTGATCAAGGCACATCCACCCGCATTCTTGGCACCCTATTAACTTGGATGGCCGAGCGCAAATCCGAGGTGTTTGTGGTGGCCACAGCCAATGATATTCAAGCCTTGCCGCCAGAATTGATGCGTAAAGGGCGAATGGATGAAATCTTTTTTGTTGATTTACCCGACGAAACCATCCGCAAGGCGATTTTCTTGATCCATTGCCAGCGCCGCAGTATCGATGTGACTCGGCTCGATCTTGCCCAGCTTTCACGCCATAGCCAAGGGTTTTCGGGGGCTGAAATCGAGCAGGCGGTGATCGCCGCCATGTACAGCGCCCGCAGTTTAGGGCGCAGTCTTGACCAAGACTTGTTATTAGAAGAGCTAACTAAAACCAGACCGTTATCGATTGTGATGGGCGATAAGATAAATGCCCTCAGGCAATGGGCCGCAGGCCGCACAGTCAATGCCCATGAATAGGTTTGGCATTTTAGTCCCCCAAGGCTTGCCATAGCTTGAAGGCTAGCCCTTTGTCGCTGAACATTTGAGATAAATAAAATAATGGATACCGAAAAGTCAGACCTGACGATAAGGGATTTCAACATCAGTTACAGTGAATCAGACTTGCCTAGTCTGGTTCACACGCGAAAACACAGCCATTTTGCCCTGGCTTCGGGTGCCCCATTCCGTGTTTCGGCTCGTTAGCTCAACCGAAAATTCCCACTCCTGCTGCCATACAAATTCTTATCTATTTGCCTATGTTTGGCCTTACCAGAAATCGACATATAATGTATGGGTATACAGTCGTATTTAAATTTAGGTGTTTTGGTATGATTTTTAGACAAAATCAGTGCGCACTAATTCCATCTGAAATAAATAAAACTCTTTAAAATCAGTTGAATATAGTAACTGAATTTTAGTTAATAGGTTTGGAAAACGCGCATGCGCGTTTTTACAGATGGTGTATTTGATAAATATCTGATAAATTCAGCATAAACAGATAGTTAGCTGTGCGCATTTTTACTGGTCTAACGTGATAAACGCGCATGCGCACTAATAAAATGTTATATTTTTGGAGACTTCAGTGGACAATAAACTAAAGAAAGAAATTGGATCTATTGAGAAACTGAATAAAAATAAAAAATTTGAATGCCTTCATCCTGATTGTAAAGCAATGTCAATTGGTTCACATTCACAGCAACACAATGGACAGCTTAAAATAATAAGCAAAAATGATGAAGTTTACGCAATGAATTTCAATATGTATGAAGTTCTAACTAAAGGCTCAAGTGCATTCTCATTAGTTAAAACTCCAATTAAAAATGCGTCAACATATCCTGGGTTTTGTCAAAGTCATGATGGCCAGATATTCGCACCAATAGAAAAGCATTCACTACATTTAAATAATACACTACAAGTAGCAACATTATTTTTACGTGCGATCACTTACGAAATTACACGTAAAAAACTAGCACATTTTAAAACAAACAAAATACTTGAAAAGTGCGCCAAATTACTACCTGCAGAAACAGTAGAAAATTATAAACTCCAAAATCTAGGTCGAGAGAAATTCATTAATAATGACTTGCCATTTTATCTAAAAAAAGCTTATTCAGCGTGTAACACACCAAACTCAGGTGTACTGAAAAGCAAGTGGATTGTTATAAATAAAGTTATTAAAGCTTCCAATTGTACGGTATTTTGTCCGATAAGAGACTCAGTAGAAAGGTATTATCACCAAGCAATTGCCTGTCCTCAGGTCATGTCTACTTTCAATCTAGTTCCAACCGCTAATGAAACTCATGTTGTTGTATCTTGGTTGACGGAACATGACAAAGATAATCACTGGATTGACGATGCAATGGAAAATCAGTTAGAAAAATTCATTAACTATATCGCTATTTGTGAATCAGAAGATATTTGTTTAGGACCTGATTTATGGGAGTCAGTTGATGTATTTACTAGAGAAAAGGTTCATTTTGCAATGCATCATGAATTGTATCGTGGTTCGCTAAATGAAATACCAATCATAATAAAAATATAACAAAAACTTGAAACTGGACGGCACTACGTGCCGCCATTTAAGTAAAAGTTAGCTGTACTAGCCCATAGAGATTTTCATCCTAAAATGACGAGTTAGAGTTAATAACCTAACTCATTTTGTCCCAAAAGTGAGCCAGTGAATCACTCTACACCAGACTGATTCACGCCAACCGCTAAAACCCGCTCTAGTGCCCCATTTGCGGTTATTCTGGGGCGGTTTTTTCTTAAGATGAATCAAATCTCTAGAGAACTTATTCATGTCCCTGTTATGCCTATTCCGATTGGTTATATTGAGCATTGATTAGTTTGCAGCCAACCGAAGCATTACTAATAGAATAGCTAATCCGAATCTGGCTAATAAGAGTGAATTATCTAACAAGGTTTTGTCCCAAAACGAGTCACTATCTTCTTTAAAACAAACAGGCTTCGCCGATGCTAAACAGGTGAGCCATGGCGATTAGCGAGACGACCGTCCGCCTCACGGACGGGGCGGTCGAGCATCCAAGGATGGACTCGCAGCGTGTCGTCGAGCAAATACCATGGGGCGCCCTTCAATATTTAACCCTCTTTTGTCCCAAAGTGAGCTAGTGAATCAGACTTGCCTAGTCTGGTTCACGCATACAATCCTGCCATTTGGGTTAGCTTTGGTATTAGCCTTAAGTCATTTTATATGACGCTGGTAATCTGCCATTCAATCACTTTAATTGCTGTTGTTAAGCTAATGTTGGCTTGCGTTAATGGTAAGCAAGCTGAAAGTGTTTGATGTTGTTGGTTTGCGCGTTGATGGTAAGGTTTTTGGGCAAATTTACGACAATACATTCATCAGATGTGACTCTTAAATGATTTTTATAGGTGGCCAGATGTGGTTATCAACTTTTAGTTCTAGACTAAGTATTGGGTTATGTAACATCCCAAGATTACAAGCATTTTCAGTCTATGAGTTAGCCTGTGCGGAATGACAGATGCAGATATCAATGCGGGCGTTATGTCGCAAATTATTAATAGGAGAGTGTCTAAACGTTATCATTTAGAGTGTCGATATATGGCGTGTATAAAATCAAAATTTACGACAGGTATAGCGTTATTTCGGTATTGGGAAGGGGTTCTAGCCGAAATAAACATTAGGTAGGGAATGGGGGGGAGCATGTTTTTGGATTATTTTGCCTTAGGCGTTTTGTTTTTTGTCATAGTGGTGATTTTTTATGGGGTGATTGCCATTCACGATATCCCCTATGAAATAGCAAAAAAGCGCAATCATCCGCAACAGGATGCATTGCATATTGCGGGATGGGTGAGTTTATTTACCTTACATGCCATTTGGCCTTTTTTGTGGATTTGGGCGACCTTGTATCGAGAGGATCGGGGCTGGGGATTTAGCACTGTGATGAAGCGTGAGCAGGCTTTGGAGGATGATGTTAAAGCCCTTAGAGAAACGGTATTAGCGTTACAGGCAAAGCTTGAACAACTTGAAACGACACCCGTTTCTACGGCCGTTATTGCGCAAGAAGTGAATACGATAGAAGCCAATACTGTCGAAAATAGTAAAAAAGTCGAGGTATAACATGGATTTACTACTAATACTAACCTATGCCTCGATTTGCATTGTGATTTTTAAAGTCTTTAAGATCCCGATGAACAAATGGACAGTGCCAACCGCGGTATTAGGTGGTGTGTTCCTGATCGGGGCGTTATTACTGATCATGAACTATAACCACCCTTATTCGCGTTTTGCACGGGAATACTATGTCACTATCCCCATCACGCCAGCCGTAAAAGGATTAGTGATTTCGGTTGATGTCAAACCTAATACGTTTATCAAACAAGGTGATGTGTTATTCCGTATTGACCCAACACCCTATCAAGCGGTTGTTAAAACCAAAAAAGCGGCGTTGTTGGCGGCAGAGCAAGAGGTTCCTCAACTCAAGGCGGCCTGGGAATCTGCCAAGGCAAACGTGGCAAGAGTGGCTGCAGATAGAGAGCGCAATAAGTCTGCCTATGATCGTTATGAGCAAGGTCATCGTAAAGGGGGCGCTAATTCTCCTTTCACCGCGCTTGAATTAGACAATAAACGGCAACTGTATCTAGCTTCTGATGCACAATTGACCGCGGTGCAAGCGGAAGAGTTACGCGCGCGTCTTGCCTATGAGTCCAATGTGGATGGGGTGAATTCTAAAGTTGCTGGACTACAGGGTGATCTTGAAAGCGCGCTCTATAATCTCGAGCAAACTATAGTGCGGGCTCCGGCCGATGGTATTGTCACCCAAATGGCGCTGCGCCCAGGTGCGATGGCGGTGCCTTTACCTTTACGGCCGGTGATGAGTTTTATCCCCGACGAGCAGCGTTATTTTGCTGGCGCATTCTGGCAAAACTCCCTGCTGCGTTTGCAGGAAGGGGATGAGGCAGAAGTGGTATTAGATGCGGCGCCCGGGCAAGTGTTTAAGGGTAAAGTCGCTAAGGTTCTCCCTGCGATGGCTGAGGGGGAAATTCAGATGAATGGTACGCTGCAGTCGTCTAATCAACTGTTCCAAAGTGGTCGGGTTATCGTATTAATCGATATTGAAGATGACGCGATACGCCGCCAATTCCCGGCGGGTGTTGCTGGACAAGTGGCTGTGTACACTGAACATTTCCACCATGTGGCCGTGATGCGTAAAGTGCTGCTGCGGATGCAGGGCTGGTTAAACTACCTGTTCTTCGATGGGCACTAGCAGAGTTTTACGCTAACGACTTCGCTTGGAGCTGGTGTTAAGCTGTCCAAGAGTGAATAAAAAAGCGCTGACAAGACTGTCTGCGCTTTTTTGTTATGTGCAGTAGGTGAATGCAGGCTGAGATTAAATATCGAAGGCCAAGCTGCCCGGCGGGAGGAAGGGCCAGCTTTGACGCACGGGCGAGCCATCACCTTGTTCACCAAAGAAATAAGCCGTTCTTGGGGTGGCGTAGACCACACTGCCTTTTTGCAGTCCTAATTCTTGCAGATGATGGTGGGTAAAGGTGGCTTCCCACAGTTCTTCACTCTGCCAGCCGATAGGCGCCAGTTCGACACGCACTTCGGCGCCCACCGGTGTTATCGCCACTATGGTTAAGGGAATATGGGCTTGGCTGTTGGGCTTATCCGCCAGTGCCAGCTCATGGCTACGCACATAGAGCGCGCCGTTTTGTTGCAGTGGCGCTTGTTCTGGCGGTACTAAGAAGGCGTCACCATTGGTCCAACGATTTTGTTGCCAGCTCGCTTCAAACCGATTGACGTTACCTAAGAAATCAAACACAAAGCGGCTATTGGGTTGGGCATACAACTCAATCGGAGTATTGACCTGCTCGATATTGCCGTTGCTCATCACCACCACCCTATCGGAAAGCTCTAAGGCTTCGTCCTGATCGTGGGTCACAAACACGCTAGTGAATTTCAGCTCATCGTGAAGACTGCGCAACCAGCGGCGCAGTTCTTTACGCACTTTAGCATCGAGGGCGCCAAAGGGCTCATCGAGTAACAGCACTTCGGGCTGAGTCGCTAAGGCGCGGGCCAAGGCGATACGCTGTTTTTGTCCGCCCGAGAGCTGCTCAGGGTAGCGCTGTGCTAGGTGACCAAGTTGCACCATTTCGAGTAAATGGCTGACGCGCTTTTGGATTTCTGCAACCGAAGGCCGCTGTTTTTTGGGAATAACTTCGAGCCCAAAGGCGACGTTATCGGCTACCGTCATATGGCGGAATAGCGCGTAGTTTTGGAAGACAAATCCCACTCTGCGGTCGCGCACATGCACTTGGGTCACATCGCGATTGCCAAAATGGATGTGGCCGCTATCTGCGCCCTCAAGGCCGGCAATAATGCGTAGCAGCGTGGTTTTACCCGAACCCGATGGTCCGAGAAGGCCAATCATTTCGCCTTCTTGTATATCCAGATTGAGTGGCGATAGCGCCTGAAATTGGCCAAATTTTTTGGAAATATTAGTTAGACGAATACTCATAATGATTGGCTCTGCTGTTGATTGTTATTGGCGGATAAGCTGCGTTGTTGACGCCATTCCACTAAGGCTTTTAGCATGAGGGTGAATAGGGCGATTAAGGCAAGCAGTGAGGCGCTCGCGAAGGCGGCTTCGGCCTGATAATCTTCATAAAGTAATTGCACATGCAAAGGTAAGGTGTTGGTTTCACCGCGGATATTGCCTGATACCACGGCAACGGCACCAAATTCACCTACGGCTCTGGCATTGGTGAGGATCACCCCATAAATCAGTGCCCACTTGATATTGGGTAGTGTTACGCGGCGGAACAGTTGCCACCAAGAGGCGCCAAGGATCACCGCGGCTTCTTCCTCCGAGGCGCCCTGTTGTTGCATCAAGGGGATGAGTTCGCGGGCGACAAAGGGGCAAGTGACAAATATCGTTACCAGTAAAATCCCTGGCCAAGCAAACATAACTTGTAAATCGTGTTCGAACAGCCATGCACCGAGCCAACCGCTGTTACCGTAAAGCAATAAGTAGAGTAAGCCTGCAACCACGGGGGATACCGCAAACGGGATATCAATTAAGGTGATCAGTAACTTACGACCCGGAAACTCAAAGCGTGTCACGCTCCACGCGAGCATGACCCCAAACACTAAGTTTATCGGCACGGTGAGCGCCGCCACCATCAACGTTAGCCCAATGGCATGAAGAGAGTCGGGTTGGCTCAGATGCTCGATATAACGCTCCCAGCCACCGACAAAGGCTTGCTGAAAAATACTGACTAAGGGCAGCAGCAGTAACAACATCGCTAGTAGCACGGCAAGGGTGATCAGGCTCCATTTTATCAGGGGCGCTTCACCGACTTTTAAAGGTTTAAATGAATTCATTTTTGCTCCTTATCGGCCGTGAATACGGCGTAAATAACGCGCTTGCCACAGGTTAATGAGCAGTAACAACAGTAGCGATGTCATCAGCACGATAGATGCAATGGCACTTGCGCCTGCAAAATCAAACTCTTGTAGGCGAACAAAGATCATCAATGAAGTAATTTCACTGATGTATGGCATATTACCAGCGATAAAAATCACTGCGCCAAACTCACCCAAACTGCGGGTAAAAGACAATGCCGTGCCAACCATTAAGGCTGGCCACAGTGAGGGTAAAATCACTCGCCAAAAAACCGCTGCATCTGTTGCGCCTAAGGTCATGCCCGCTTCTTCTTCCTCATGGGATAATTCTTCCAGTACTGGCTGTACGGTTCGTACCACAAAGGGAATGCTGGTGAAGATCATTGCAACCACGATGCCCAGTGGCGTATAAGCCACTTTGATGCCTAATTCTGCTAATAGGCTGCCAATCTGACCATTTTCAGCATAGAGAGTGGCTAAGGTGATACCTGCAACCGCTGTCGGTAAGGCAAAGGGTAAATCGACCAAGGCATCGAGGATGCGTTTGCCGGGAAACTCATATCGAACCAGTACCCATGCGAGCAAAAGTCCGAAAAGACAATTAAATATCGATGCAGCGAGCGCCGACAAAATGGTGACTTTATAACTTGCCAGCACACGAGGATCGGCAATCACACCCCAGTATTCAGACCAGCTCATCTGACTGGTTTGCATAATCAGGCCCGTGGTGGGGAGTAGGAGAATTAAGCTGACAAATAGCAAGGACACACCAAGGCTAATACTAAACCCTGGCAGAACTCGCTTATGGCGTAAACGCCCATTAGTAAAAATCACTGAATAACCACCCGATAAGATTAATTGAGTTAATCCAATATTATCATGCTATTAGCAAGTTATTACCCAATTGCGGTTAAAGGCAACTGATATAAATCCTTGCTGTGATATAACCATAAAACCCGGGACGTTGCCCGGGTTGTCAGTTTGATTACTTATCTCTTTTTGGGCAATATCAACGTTTTAATAACTGATCCAGTTTGGCGCCATTGGCAAATTGCGTCTTCATGGCGTTGTCCCAGTTGCCGATGATTTGCTCGACCGTCATCAGCTCTACCGAAGGGAATTGCTTAGTAAATTCGGCAACCACCTTTTCGTTGTGAACGCGGTAGTTAAACCCTGCTAGCAAACGTTGTGACTCTTCACTGTAGAGATAGCTTAGATACTCAGTCGCTAACTCCTGTGTGCCATTGCGCTTGGCATTTTTCTCCACAACCGCAACAGGGAATTCTGCCAGAATCGAGGTTTTTGGCACGACAACTTGATAATCATCGGCACCATACTGCTGGCGAATATTGTTTACTTCAGATTCGAAGGTGATCAGCACATCACCGATACCGCGCTCAACAAACGAGGTGGTTGCACCGCGACCACCAGTGTCAAACACAGCGACGTTACCCAAGAACTTTTTCAAAAACGCATCTAAAGAAGCCTCATTATCTTTACCATAGTTTTTTTGGGCAAAACCTAAGGCGGCTAAATATGTGTAGCGAGCATTACCTGAGGTTTTTGGGTTAGGGAATACTAGCTTGACGTCATCTTTGGCTAAATCATTCCAATCGCTAATTTGCTTTGGGTTACCTTTGCGGACTAAAAACGCAATGGTTGAATAGTAAGGTGAGCTCGCATTAGGCAGTAATTGTTGCCAATTTTCTGGGATCAATTTGCCGCGATCATGCAGGATCTGCACATCAGTAACTTGGTTAAAGGTCACCACATCCGCTGGTAAGCCTTGCAGAATTGAGCGAGCTTGCGCTGATGAGCCTGCATGTGATTGTTTGATTTCAACCGTTTTGCCGGTTTTTTCTTGCCAATGTTTAGCAAATACAGGGTTATAGGCGTTAAATAATTCCCGTGAGATATCGTAAGAGGAATTAAGTAATGTTTGATCGGCGGCTGCGACATTGAGGGAGGCTCCCAGTAATAGGGTTCCCAGCAGGGCCTTAGTGAATTTTACTGGCATTTTGTACTCCTTAATCTGGCAACTGTGTCAGCTTTTGTGTCAGCTTTAGAGATAGAGTAATTGAAGTTTTTGTTTATAAAAAGCTAGTCGAATAGAACTTTTTTGAATAACTATGAGCGAATAATTGTATGCTTCAGGTGAGATTCATCGTGTGAGTTGTAGCTAAGCCCCTTAAAATATCCCTATGCAAGTCGCTTTTATCAAATAAAGGATAAATCCTGTGTCTGACTTTATGACTATTGAAGCCTGTATCGGGCAAACGCCGCTAGTTCGTCTGCAGCGGCTTGATTGCGGTAGCTCAACCGTGTTGTTAAAGCTGGAGGGGAATAATCCTGCTGGCTCGGTAAAGGATCGCGCTGCACTGAATATGATTAATCAGGCGGAGCTTCGCCAAGAAATCGCCCCAGGTGATACCTTGATTGAAGCCACCAGTGGTAATACAGGAATTGCCCTAGCGATGGCCGCGGCCATTAAAGGCTACAAGATGATCCTGATTATGCCGTCTAATTCGACCCAAGAGCGTAAAGATGCCATGCAGGCGTATGGTGCTGAGCTGCTGCTGGTGGACAACATGGAAGCTGCGCGGGATTTAGCCTTAGCGCTTCAGGCTGAAGGTAAGGGCAAGGTACTGGATCAGTTTAATAATCAAGATAATGCTAACGCGCATTTTCTCACAACCGGCCCAGAGATTTGGCAGCAGAGCCAAGGTAAGATCACCCATTTTGTCTCTAGCATGGGCACCACTGGCACGATTATGGGCGTGTCGAAATACCTTAAAAGCCGTAATGCTGATGTGACCATTGTGGGGTTACAACCTGCCGATGGTAGTTCGATTCCTGGCATTCGCCGCTGGCCGCAAGAATATTTACCGGGTATTTTTGATGCTGCCCGTGTCGATTTAGTGATGGATATCGAAGAGCAAGACGCCAAAGCCATGGCACGAGCCTTAGCGCGAGAAGAGGGCATTTGTGCTGGCGTGAGTTCTGGCGGCGCGGTATATGCAGCACTTGAGTTAGCAAGGCAGTATCCAGGCTCTGTAGTGGTCGCGATTGTGTGCGATAGGGGCGATCGTTATTTGTCATCTGGGTTATTTTCTTAACCCTATTCCTAAGCACCTTATTCGGTTTTTTTGGGCAATAAAAATGGGCGTTTATCACCCATTTTTGTTACTCATACCCGAATTCAATCATTGTTTAAGCCATTATGGCCAAATGATTATGGCTGTGGTGGAAACTGCGCCAAAATCCGGCTTACAGCCTTAGCTGTGTCTTGGGCTTTTTTATCGCCACCCACATCAAAATCGAAACTATCACTGCCACGCCAAATCAGCTTATTGGTTTTGGTGTCAATAATATCAATTTGAATGGTTTGGATTTTAGCGGTATCGCTGCCAAGAGGTACACCCACACTGGTACCTATGCCAATGCCGCCAGAGCGACCAAAACTGCCCGTGCCTAAGCCTATCGATAAGCCTGAGTCTTTGGGTTTATCTTGAGTCAATAGCCCATAGGCAACGCTAAAATCGGGGGAAGATTGGCTTTCGGTAAAGCCTTTTTGACGTAACTGCTGTGAGATCTCAGTTTGAATGCGTTGGGCACTGAGCGGATCGTCATTAGGCTGTGGAGCAAGCTGCGAGAAACTCTGCAATGTCTTAAAGTCGTAATTGAGATCGTAATCGTTTTTCGGCTTAGTGCTGCAGGCACCTAAAAAGACCATGGTGATGAATAAACTGGCGAAGTATTTGTATCTCATAATTGCACTCCAAGTTGTACAAACTGTATTCAATGTGCCTTGATTAACTTGCTCACTGCAAGTAATTTAGTGAAAAGTGTTTGATTTTTGTTAAGTATATATGCTCTCGCATTTCATGTGCTTAAATTGGCAGAGTAGCCCAAGTTAATGGAACAGTTAGCCTTTTTTGATATTCCCAGCCCTTGCATCGGTGTGTGCCAAACCGATGCAAGGGGCTATTGTAAAGGTTGCCTGCGCAATCGTGATGAGCGGTTTAATTGGCTGTATTTTACTGATGCCCAAAAGCACGATGTGATCCGCTTGTGCCATCAACGTAAACGTCGGCGGGAGCTGGCCTTATATAAAGCACGTCAGCAAGCGCTTGAGCAGGAGCGGGCAGCTATCAATCCACAGCTTGATTTCGAGCCTCAGATCGCAGCAGAGTTGGATTTAGGGGATTTTGCTCTCGATGAATAATCTCAATGAGCCTTTTTGATACGATAGTACAAACTACAGAAGCTAAATTTGCCGCTTCTTTGGCCAACTTAAGGTAAAACGTGTTTGAGTGGGATTACTGCTTACACTCACCTCTCCCTGATGGCGCTGAATGATCCGCTTGATGATCGCCAGGCCTAATCCATGACCTTTGTTACCATTTTGCACCGATTGGCTGCGATAGAAGGGCTCAAACACCTTAGGTAAATCCACCTCTGGAATCGGTTCCCCATCATTACTTACACTTAAGGTTACCCGTTGCGGGGTTTGGCTAACTTCAATCAAGATTTGATGGCGAGCAAAACGTTGCGCATTGGTCAGTAGATTTTGCAGAGCACGTTCAATCAGAGCGGGTTCACCGACCAAGGGTAAAGCGTCCATATCTGCATGTAAGGTTATTGGGGTTTCACTTAATGTACTTAAGCGCTTAATGCACTGGTTAATCAGGGTGATAAGGTCGTATTCATCCAAAGGTATACCTTCACGCTGGGATTCTAAACTGGCGTAGGTGAGTAATTCCTGCAGTAGGTTTTCCATTTCCTTAATGTCGAGCTGCATTTCATTGAGAAAATCCTGACGTGTTTGTTCGTCAGAGTCGGGTTTGCAGTACATGGGCATTAAGGCGAGGGCGAATTTTAGCCGCGCCAGAGGGGTGCGTATTTCGTGGGAAACTGCATTGGAAAGATGTTTTTGGTTTTCAATTAACGCGCTGATATGACGCGCCATTTCATTAAAGGTATTAGCTAAGGGTTTTACTTGAGAGCGGTTAGAGAGGTTAATGCGAGTATCCCACTTAGCTTCGCCAAAATCCTTGGTGGCTTTACGCAGAATACTTAAATCCCGCGAGAGTGGCCCAACCCAAATTAGCGCCACGAATGCCAGCGACAAATAGAAAAATAGGGTGAATAAATTACGCAGATCGGCTCTTGGGTCTATCTCGATAGGGCCCGCCATCAACACTTGTTCGCCTACTTGAATAAACTGGAATTGCTCACCTTCACTGGTTGTCGTGGTGACTAGGTGATTGGGGGTGATAATTTGATCTTTTGGCAATGCAATTTGATCTGGACTCAGCAGGTTTAACGGCAGCTGGGGATCGGTTGGCAGTGCGCTTAAGTAGTCTTGACGACTCTCCTCTGGTAGCTGGGTTAACAGCTGGGCAAATGCGACCAGAGGAGCATCTAAGGGATTATTTTCATCAACATTTTTCTTCCACAGGCTGTCCAATGTCCAGCCTATGCCCAGAAAACTGAGGCTCAGCAGTAAATATAAGCTGATAAAGAGACGTTTCACGGTAGTACTTAGTTGTTCCAAGCCTCTGGGGCAAAGAGGTAGCCTTGTCCCCAAACGGTTTTAATTCTAAAAGGTGTCTCAATATTATCGTTGAGCTTTTTGCGAAGTCTTGAGATCCGCACATCAATTTTTCTGTCTTTACCATCAAAATCAATATTAAGCAGTAATTGATAAATGTACTGACGGCTCAGCACCTGTCCTGCCTGTGATGCCAGTAACCATAGGAGTTCGAACTCATGGCTGGTGAGGTCGACTTCTTTGTTGTCGAGCCTAATCGCATGGGTATGGGGATCGATACTGAGTTTACCAAAGGTCAGGCAATGGGATTCGGCCTGAGGCGGTTGGTTTTGGCGGCGCAATAGGTTGTTAATTCGAGCAACAAGCAGTGCAGGATCGACGGGTTTGACGACATAGTCGTCGGCGCCGAGTTCTAGCCCTTTGATCTGATCTTCGCTCGAACCTAAGGCACTCATCAGCAGGATAGGGCCGGCAAAGTAATCGGGTAACTTTTCACACAGGCTTAAGCCATCAATCCCTGGTAACATAATGTCTAACAGTATGATATCAGGCTTATAGTTGATTAAGCGGGTTAACACTGTGTCGCCACGACGTTCTACTTCAACGTGCATGCCGTGGGATTTCAAATAATCTACGATTAAATTCGCAAGACGGACATCGTCTTCAACCAATAACACTCTGTGGGGTGATTGTGGATTCGTCATTAAAATAAACTCCAAGGGTTACGGTAACGTCTGCGCACCTGAGGCTGCGAGGTCGACGTGATTTTTAATTTGGCTCCAGCCAGTGTTTGATTGGTTTCTTTACTGACTAAAACAAAGTGAATATCGCTTTGCGTGCTGACACTCAATGTCATTTTGTGTTGTTCTAGTGATTCGCTGCACCATTTAGGATAGGCGTTATTATCAGACAAGATACACACCAGCTCGTTTTTGGCGAGTTGCCACTGTAATTCTACATGGATCTCGCAAGCTTGGTTTTCATCCCCTGTAATACAGATTTCAGGGGTTAGCTTTAATTTTGACTCTTCATTTGGTGCCGCAAGTACCTTAAAGGACCCCATCAAGCTTACGCTTAGGCCCAAGATGTACAGCATCCTGATCTGAAGGGGAGTCACTCGAATTAAAACCTATACGCTGCGCCAATAAAATATGTGCTGCTATAGTCTTGATCGAGCAAGGGACTGGCGGCAATTTCATCTGCAATTTGAGTGTAGCGGAATGCAAATAGCATATCCCAATTATCTGTTAAGATATAACGGGCTGTCATTTCGACCCCTTTATCCCAGCCTGCATCAGCATGGTAATGTTGGCTCCAATAGTCATTTTCACTCGGGCGAACGCCATAATAATAGTCAACCACATTAGTGCTTTTCCAATCAAGGACGAGTGACATATCAAAGACCCAGCGAGTAAAATGCCAGCCATAGGTCCATTTTATTTGTGCTTCAGCACCTTGATGCACATTAAACATATCATGGGTGTAGGCTAACCTAACTACACCTAATGGGGTATAAATAAATGCTTCAGCGCCACCTAACAAGGTAAAATTGCGCGATTCTAAGGAATTAAACACTGGTTCAGGTTCAGCGTTTATCACTGCTGGGGTGTCGAACATTCTTACCCCGTCTTGTGTGCTGCGTTTTAAAAAGATATTTGAAGGATCCCAGCGATAGAAATAAGCTCTGTCCATGCTATAGCTGGTGACTAAGTTTAAGCTGAAATATTGCTGTTCAACTAGGCTATACCCTAAGTTGCCATTATCAAAAAACC
Source organism: Shewanella cutis (assembly GCF_022410515.1). Taxonomy (GTDB): domain Bacteria; phylum Pseudomonadota; class Gammaproteobacteria; order Enterobacterales; family Shewanellaceae; genus Shewanella; species Shewanella cutis. Next base: position 168,319 of record NZ_JACSDI010000005.1, read on the forward strand.
AATGCTCACCATAGTAAGCAACTGTCGGGATAAAAAAGACCGGAATATCATCAAAATCCCTAAGCGGATTAGTTTTTTGCCCCCAGCCTATTGCCACGCCTAAGTCCCAATTGCGCATTTCAATGCATTCATCTTTAGTTACGCACGGCTCTTTTGCCACCCCGATTGAAGGCAGGCTGAGTGCGGCGAGTAAGATTAATAATGTTCGATACATGATTTTGCGTTCGGGTTTAATGTCAGTCGGTAATGGGCAACAGATTAGCATTTTATGCTGAATTCCACATCGATTTCACCTGTGGAGATGCAAAATGATACAGATATCATACAAATAGCATATATGTAGGAAACGTAATCAGTTGAAAGGAGGAATAAAAGTATAAAATGCGGTTGTTTAGCGCTTTAGGCTATATTGGCAATTTGTATCGGTATTGTTTTGCTTTTTTACAGTGGGAGTTGCGAAAACAGGTTTTTTGAGCAAATAAAATGCCATTCACTGTGGGAATGGCATTCGTAACACACGATGAAGCCTAATTAGAGCCACAGGCTAAAGGAAGTAAAACCGATTAATTGAGTTCTTTTACTGTCTGATAGCCCATTTCAGTTAGCTGGTCATTGACGCAGTCGAGGACATATTGCTTAAGCTCGGCATTTTCAATCTGATCTTCTGAGGCCATTTGTTGGCACACTTCAGTCAGTTGAGCGATATCATTTGCAGGCGCAGGGGGAAGTGTCGATTCTTCGGCAAAGCTTGCGAAACTCATTAGCGCAGAGAGTGTGATTACAGCTGATAACGTCTTCATTTTATTTCCTTTAGTTATTGATAGTTAACAACAGCCTAACTGGTTTCCCATCATGCCGCTGCGTCAACAGATAGCAATCTATCATTGCTATTATTTTTTAGATATAAATAATTTTTCGCTAATTTGGTGAGCCATTTTTGCCGCATTAATTTGGTTGTTTTATGAGCAGTTCGGGGCTGTGCAGCTTACCATTTCAAGGCAAAATACGTCGCAACGTGCTTTGATTTCCTGAATTTTCCATAGCGGAGCTTAGTCTGTTTTACTACGACTTCCTTTTAGCCTCAAAGTTTCATTTATGGTTGGGGGAGTCAATGTTATGAATTTTTCTAAAAGTAGACTTATATCAACTTTGTTAGGTTTATGGGATGAAGTTAATCTTTTTGATGGTTTATCTCCGTTTAGTGAGTAAGCTTTTTATGGTGGAAATATGTGAAGTTTGCGCTACAGCAAGAATGCTATTTAAATAAGAGTTAGCGCACTATTTATACAAGCATTTTATAGATGGTTGAATCTTAAGAGGTTAATTTTTGAACTGTTAGTTTTTTGATTTTAATTTTTTATATGTATATGATTTTAAGTTAAAATATTTCGATATCTTACAGTAATCAGATTTAGGTTGTGATCCATTTCATTGTTATCTAAAATTCGCCGCTTTTTATCGAACTAGAAGTACAAATCACTGTACTGAAATTTACTTATTTATTTTGGGGACTTTCTGTGTCGACAAAACTGGCGAATCCTGCTCCATTAGGTTTAATGGGCTTTGGTATGACGACTATCCTGCTAAACATTCATAATGCGGGATACTTTCCGATTGACTCGATGATTTTAGCTATGGGGATTTTCTATGGCGGACTGGGTCAAATTATCGTGGGTATTATGTGTTTTATGCGCGGTGATACCTTCGGCACAACTGCCTTTACCTCTTACGGTTTATTCTGGTTGACCTTAGTTGGGCTTATTTTGATGCCAAATGCTGGGGTTGCGGCGAGTCCAACCTATTTTATGGGGTGGTACTTAACCCTGTGGGGAATTTTTACAGCCTTCATGTTTGTGGGATCGTTACGTTATCCAAGGGCTAAGCAGTTTGTGTTTGCCTCGCTGACGATTCTATTCTTCCTTCTGGCGGCAAGAGATTTTACTGGCAGCGTGCTAATTGGCACTATCGCCGGTTTTGAAGGGATTATCTGTGGCGCGAGTGCGATTTACTTTGCCATGGCGCAAGTGCTTAATAATGAATATGGTCGCACGATTTTGCCGATAGGTGAGCTTAAGCCTAAGAGCTAATATGTGGTTCTTCATTTAAGCAAAAAGGCTGAATTATTCAGCCTTTTTCATTTTTGATGAGTCAGTAATTTAAAATTTCCAATATCAGATTTTGGTTTGGATAAATCCGATACAGACATCATCTAGGCTACGGTTAGAGATATAACTGGTCCCCGTTTTATGGGTTATTAGGAACCCTTTATCCGTTTGCACAATACGATAAATATCCGTCCAGAGAATTTGAGCGTTTACATATTGTGATTTTGTGTGGATACCTTGCTCATCAACAATAAGTGTCACTTCATTATTGGCGGCTTTGCTCATCATTTGCCGCATCAACCACCACGCTTTGTTGTATTTTACATTTAATGCTTCAATCACCCCGAGCCCAACAAAGAAATAGGCTAGATAGAGGCTGAAATCCGCAAAAATCAGTGCAATACCAATGAGCCCAAATCCCATAGCTTTATAGTAAGGTTTGAGTGTGGGATCGGTTTTAACGGACTGGGTATAACATTCTTCAAAATGCGCTTTATCTAAGATGTAAGTTGTGGAATAACAATAGGGTGTTGTCATCGTCTTATTTACTAATCGAAAGTTTAAAAATCAAGAGTCGGATAGCGTGCTAGTTTAGCGGGTTAGCCTCTCAATGTAACGATTTTTAGGGAATAGTCTGTACAAGAGATATGGCGCAAAATACAGAGTTATCCTATACCTGCGCCTTAGTACATTTAGGATTTAATAGCAATTTCGCTCTGCTGGAATATCACTCAGATACTCTACAAACTCGACCTCAAATCCGTGGGCATCAAAAAAGTAAATATTGCGGCGATAGGGATCTTCCATCCCCTCTTTTGCTATCGGAAAACCTGCTTGAGTCAGTCTGGTAATGACGGCATCTAAATCACTTACGACAAAGGCAAAATGAGCTAATCCAATTTGATGACCCGTTAAATCGCGGTTTTCACCTTCGCCGTTATCACTAAAAGCAATATATTGATAATCATCACCAAAATGGATCCAATTGCGGGGCTTTCCATACCATGTTCCTTTATCACCACCGCGAACACGCCAATGGGGGAATGCGGCTTGGTAAAAGGTTAATGCTTTAGGGATATCGTCGACGACGAGGTTGATGTGCTCTAAATGGATCATAATGCGTTCCTTATTATAAGTGTTATTCATCCAAGCGGCTTACATACCGTAGCAGTACTCCTGTTGCTTGGGGTAGGATTGATGAATATGGCGTTGGCGAATCGGTGCTAATGCTTGGCCGTATTGGTGCAACATAAACAGGCTGTATTCCATTCTCTCTCTTAAGGCGATATTGCGTGCACCTTGGGGCGTTGTATTGAGCACATTCTCAACATCACGAATAATTAAGTGGTCAGGAATAGGGACCAATTTATTGTTTTTTAATGCATTCATTTTGACCTCAACAATAGGATAAGTACCGCTAATACCGCTGGATACTGAGATCAACAAGGCTGGTTTATGGGCCGTTTCTTGGCGGCTACACATCAATAAAAAGTTCTTCAGAAGCGGCGAAGCCATTCCGCCCCATTCTGGCGTGATCAGGATCAGCGCGTCTGCCTGTGCCACTTTTAGTGCTATTTCTGGCCAATGCTCGCCCTTGTTGTCTTCTTCACCATCCCAAAATGGCAGGTTGAACTTACAAAGTTCTAAATGATGGATAGCCTCGTAGCCTTCCGAATGCGGTGCTAAAAAACGATTCTCGGTGATATATCTTGCCACTTTAGTGCTTTGCGAGTTGGATCTTTGGCTGGTGCTGACGATGAGTAACTTCATTATGTAAACCTATTTGTTTATAAATTATTTGTAAGGTAATTACTTTATTTAATCTTGTAAAGGATAAAATAAATAAAAAACTTTATTTATTCTGTTAAAAGATGGGCGATTAAGGGATAATCTGCGGCGAAGAGCGGAGAGCGCATATGAAAACCACTGATAAGATTATTCAATTACTCAAATTGCATGGCCCGTTAACGGCTAAGACCTTAGCTGAAGAGTTGGCATTAACGACCATGGGGGTTCGCCAGCATTTGCAAGCCTTAGAAGAGTCGGGTGATGTCGATATTGAAGATAGAGTCGAAGGTCGTGGCCGCCCAACACGATATTGGGGACTCACGGAACAGAGCCGGACACATTTTGCCGACCGTCACAGTGAACTCAGTTTGCAATTGATTGATTCCGTTAAAATGATATTTGGCGATCAGGGGTTAGAAAAACTGATCGAACACCGCGAACACACTGCGATGCAGCAGTATAGTGCGGCAATGCTTGGTATGGCCGATATTGCGAGTCGTCTCGCTAAACTGGCGGAGCTGCGAACCCTTGAGGGCTATATGGCATCGCAGGGGGAAATGGATGGGGTGTTCTGGTTGTTTGAAAATCATTGCCCTATCTGTAGCGCGGCAACGAAATGCCAAAATTTTTGTCGCTCAGAACTGCAATTATTCCAGCAATTGTTTGCCGATGTCGCCAGTGTGAGTCGCGAAGAGCATATTGTCGAAGGGGCCCGTCGCTGCGCTTACCGAATCGCACCGTTATCTTGATTTTGAGTCGTAAAGTTAGCTATGCAATCTAAACGTGGTCGCCTTGATAGATACCTTGCAACTAAGTTGCAAATTCACCGCAAAGCGGTGCGAGCGCTTTTGCTTGCAGAGCGAGTGTATGTGGATGGCATCCCTGCCAAAGCGCTCGATCTGCAGGTGGATGAATTTACCCATATCGTGTTTGATGGGCACATATTGCAAGCCAATCACCCCATGTATTTGATGATGCATAAACCTGTTGGCGTAGTCAGTGCCACCCAAGATAGAGAGCATCGCACTGTGATTGATTTGCTCGATTGTGAAACTCGCCATGAGCTGCATATCGCGGGCCGCTTGGATTTAAATTCATCGGGTTTATTGCTGCTCACCAATGATAGTCGTTGGTCTGAGGCGTTAATGTCACCTGAACAAAAAGTGGATAAAGTGTATCGGGTAACTTTAGCCAATCCTTTGAGTGAGGAGTATATCGCAGCATTCGCTCAGGGCATGTATTTTGCGTTTGAAGATATTATCACTCAGCCAGCAAAGCTTGTGATCTTAGATTCTCATCTAGCCGAAGTGACTCTGAATGAAGGAAAATACCATCAAATCAAACGGATGTTTGGGCGTTTTCGTAATCCTGTGGTGGAGTTACATCGCCTTTCCATTGGCGATATTACACTGGATGAAGCTTTAAGCCCTGGTGAGAGTCGGATGCTAACAGTAGAAGAGGTCGCATCAATCTGTCCGAGATAAACATTATCTTAATGTTGTGTGATTTGAGTGTGCTATGATTTTTCTGACTCAGTTTGCCATTGAGTAAATAAGCGGCGTGCGAATAAGCACGCCGCTATTGTTATTAAAGTCTAAAAGCACTGACTTGAGAGCGCATACTGTTAGCCAGTTTGGTTAGGTTTATCACAGACTCACTTAATTCAAGTGCGGAGCGAGTCGCATCGTCGGTAATGTCACTGATCGCGATTATGCTACGATTTATGTTTTCGGCCACACTGCTTTGTTCTTCTGCCGCGGTTGCAATATGGGAATTAAGTTCTGCGATGTTATCTACTGAAGCGACAATTTCTTTTAGCGCTTGGCCAGCTTGATTCGCTTTATTGTTGGCATCATCGACTTGTTTGATGCCAACTTCCATCGCACTAACCGCTTCTTTAACGCCTTGTTGTAGCGTTGCAATCATTGCTTCAATTTCTTGGGTGGATTTTTGCGTGCGTTGAGCTAATGTTCTGACTTCATCGGCGACAACCGCAAAACCTCGGCCCTGTTCACCTGCGCGTGCTGCTTCGATCGCTGCATTTAATGCCAGTAAATTGGTTTGTTCGGCAATGCTTTTAATCACATCTAAAACTCGGCCTATGTTTTGACTCTCATTAGATAAAAATCCAATAACTTGCGCTGTTTTTTGAATTTGTTCCGAGAGTTGAGACATGCTGCTAATTGAGTCGATGACGATGCGATTGCCATTCGCAGCATAAGTATCCGCATTCTTTGCCGAATCTGCTGCTGCAGAAGTGCTTTGAGCCACTTCTGCCACCGTAGCCGTCATTTCATTCATCGCAGTTGCAGTTTGCTCGGTTTCTGCTTGTTGTTGCTGCATACGTTTATTGGTTGCTTGAGTGAAGCTACTAAGGTCAGTTGCAGAGCTATTTACTGTGTTAGCCGCTTCGGTGATAGATTGCAAAATTCCTCTCAAATGATCAATCACTTGAGTGAGGCTAGTTGAGATAAGCCCGAGTTCATCATCGTTAAAAGTACGAAATTTAACGGTAAGATCGGAGTCTTGGCGGATTGTTTTTAAATTACTCACAATGTCGTTGATGGGATTCATTACACTGCGATTAACCCAAAGGCCAATTAAGATACTGAGCAACATCGCAAATCCTGCGAGCGTGACAAATATCGCAATCGAAGAGGAGTAAAGCTCCTTTGCTGCCGCTCTTTCCTGATCTGCAATTTTGATTTGCAGTTCGATAAGTTCTGATATTTTTCCACTGATAGGGTCTATTGCTTGGTAAAGCGGTAATATCTTGTCATTAAGTTGATGAGCTAAGTCGCCATTAAAGTTTCTAAGATGCGCTATGAGTTGCTCAATTTGTTGATTGGCTGGTAAAAACAACCGTTCAGCTTGCAGTGTAAGTTGAGATTCTTCTTGGGTTAGTTCAGTTGCAAGGTATTTTGGCCAATGCTGATTGATCGCGGAGTTCGCACTTTCAAGCGCATTCGCCGCTTGTGAAGCGCTAAATCCACCGGCATTGGCTTTATTCACCGCATCAATGACATCGACCGCATATTTATCTGCAATGACTTTAAGATCATCAATTGGTACGATTCTGTCGTTATAGATTCGTTCAACGCTCTGCTGGATTTTACCCATCATATTGATGGCGATAATACCAATCGTTACTAGCATTAGGAGCGGCGCGAGAATGCCAATAAACATTTTTTGTTTAATTTGAAGACCATTCATATGGAGTTCCTCTTTGTGCTAAGGGAGTCTTTTAGGCAGAGCTCGGGCAGTCCATGATGAGTCTGTATGAATAGTTATAGCAAATATGACAAAATAGGCTGGATATTTAAGGAAATAAAATTACAAATACAAAAAAACCTCGCTAAGCGAGGTTTAAGTGTTGGTACAGATGAGAGGACTTGAACCTCCACGCCCGCAAGGGCACCAGCACCTGAAGCTGGCGTGTCTACCAATTCCACCACATCTGCATTGGTATTCGACAGTTTGTCGAATTAAGTTGAACTGCAATTTGGTACAGGTGAGAGGACTTGAACCTCCACGCCCGCAAGGGCACCAGCACCTGAAGCTGGCGTGTCTACCAATTCCACCACACCTGCACTGTACTTAATTGCAATTCTTTAACACTGATCGCTAAGGCCACCAATTTAAAGATGGTGCCCGAACCCGGAATCGAACCAGGGACACGAGGATTTTCAATCCTCTGCTCTACCGACTGAGCTATTCGGGCGACGGGCGCAATTTAAAGGCTTTTCGGCTTTTGAGTCAACTGATTTTTACTAAATAATGTAAAAAGTGACGCGGTTGGATAAGTTTTACGCGAATCGTGTGTTTATTGAGTCTTTCTGTGGTGATGAGGAAAAATAATCTGTGTGATAAAAGGAGAAATAAACGCAAAAACGAACTGTTAAGGACAAAAAAATGCCCCTTAGAAGGGGCATTTATACTTAGTTCGATAAGATTTCATTGTTTGGGAAGTTAGCTTGCATTACCATTAGCACGTTTTGCTTCAGTTGGTTCTGACCTAACTCGCCATAAGCTTCTGCCATGATCTCCAGAGCCCGCTCAGTTGACGGTGTGCCAGGATATGTTTCTAACACAGATTGTGCACGAACGGCCGCAGCACTCCAAGCATTCATTTTGATATAGTATTCAGCAACTTGAATGGAGTATTTTGCTAAACGGTTTTTCAGCGATAACATGCGTTTTTGCGCATCAGCGGCATATTTGCTGTTGGGGTAAGTTTTGATTAGACGATCAAAATCCTTAAAGGCGTCTTGGGCATTTTTCGGATCGCGATCGGTTCTATCGATATTCAACATATCATGGAATAAATAGCTATCCGCCTGCATATTGACGAGTCCTCGCATATAGTAGACATAATCAATATTTGGGTGAGTTGGGTTTAAACGGATGAATCTGTCAATGTTAGCAATACCAGAGGCAACATCGTCCATTTTGTAATAAGCATAAATCAGATCTAATTGCACCTGAGTTTTATGTGGTCCGAACGGGAAGCGAGAGTCTAACGCCTCCAATGAACGGACAGCTTTAGAGTAATTGCCAAGCTCCATGGAGGTTCTTGCCTGAGAATAAAGCTCGTCAGGCGAGGTTTTGGCGGCAATGTCGTTATCTTCAGGACTGCTACTACAGGCTGATAACGCTAGTGAAAATAGGACTAAGGTTAAGCCTTTGGAGAATTTATACATACTTGAATTCAATTCTTTATAAGTTGTAGTTAAGAATTTTTCCATTTCACGATAAAATAGAAAGCATTCGATTGTAACAGATAGCACACATTTTTTGACCCCAAAATGGGGATACGGTTCCTATGACACAAGAGATTAATCTAAAAAGCGAGATTTCGGCAACACAAACTGGCCTGAGATTGGATCAAGCACTGGCTGAGTTGTTTCCAGATTACTCGCGCACGCGCATCAAGGAATGGATCCTATCTGATGCAGTCTATGTTGATGGCTTGATGGTAAACAAGCCACGCGAAAAGGTTTTTGAGCTGCAGCAAATTGAAATTAATGCCACGCTCGAAGAGGAAGTGCATGCGGCTGCGCAAGCGATTGAGTTGGATATTGTCTATGAAGACGATGATATTTTAGTCATCAATAAACAAGCGGGCCTAGTGGTTCACCCTGGTGCTGGCAATGCCGATGGTACTCTGATGAACGCATTGCTGCATCATTGCCCAAATATTGAGCACGTGCCACGTGCAGGTATTGTGCACCGTTTGGATAAAGACACCACAGGTTTGATGGTGGTGGCCAAAACGGTTGAAGCGCAAACACATTTGGTTGCAGCCTTGCAGGCGCGAGAAATCACCCGTGAGTACGAGGCGATCGTGCTGGGCACTATGACGGCGGGCGGTACAGTCGATGAGCCTATTGGCCGTCATCCGACAAAACGTACTCATATGGCGGTGCATCATTCGGGTAAACCCGCGGTGACCCATTACCGTGTGGCGGAAAAATTCCGTAATCACACCCGTTTAAGATTACGTTTAGAATCGGGCCGTACTCACCAAATTCGTGTACATATGGCGTATATTGGTCATGTGCTGGTTGGCGATCCCGTTTATGGTGGTCGTCCAAAACCGCCGAAAGCGGCAAGTCCTGAGTTTTTCGAGATTTTGAAAAACTTTAAACGCCAAGCGCTTCATGCGGTGCGTTTGGAATTAGCGCATCCTGTCACCTGTGAAATCATGAGCTGGCAGGCGCCTATCCCAGAAGACATGGTGATTCTGACCAAAGCGTTGCGTCAAGACACCTTAGAAAATCCGATCGAGTACTAAGCTATGCTGTTTCACGATTGGCCTGTACCGGATAATGTGGCAATTGCGATGACTGACCGCCATGGCGGTGTGAGTCTCACGCCCTACGACAGCCTGAATTTAGGGTTGCATGTGGGGGATGCGTCGCAGCAGGTATTGGCTAATCGTGGCATTTTGGCGAAACGGTTAGGGCTCGCTACTGAGCCTGTGTGGTTAGAACAGGTTCATGGTACTCATGTAATTGATTTAGCTGATATCAAATCTGTTGAATTAGCGCCAGAAGCTCTGGCTCAGCAAGCGAGTATTTCAGTTTCTCATCCCCATATTGCTGACGCTAGCTATACCAATCTTGCCGGACGAGTTTGCGTGGTGATGACCGCTGATTGCTTGCCGGTGCTTTTGTGTAATAAACAAGGGACTGAAGTTGCGGCGGCTCATGCCGGCTGGCGCGGACTATGTGATGGGGTGATTGAGGCTAGTGTGGCAAAATTTTCCTCTAAGCCGAGTGAGCTGATTGCCTATTTAGGGCCTGCTATCGGGCCTAAGACTTTTGAGGTGGGTGCCGAGGTGCGTGCAGCCTTTATGGCAACAGATCCTAACGCTGCAAACTGCTTTGTCGCTCAATGTCAGGCAACTAAGCCTAATAAATACCTCGCGAATATTATTGGATTAGCCAAACTGCGCTTAAACAAACTTGGGATTACCCAAGTCTACAGCGCCGATATTTGCACTGTATCTAGCCCAGATTATTTCTCTTATCGCCGCGATCATATCACTGGCCGCATGGCTTCATTGATCTGGCTTAAATCTTAGGTTTATTCCCCTACAAATTGTATTAATTTCCCGTCGTCTTGCTTGAAATCGGTTAAATAGCCCCCATCTTTTAACTAACAAAATGTTATACCTCATTTGTGAGTTTTAGGAGGCTGTATGCGACTCGATCGTATGACCAATAAATTTCAGCTTGCCATCTCAGATGCCCAGTCGCTCGCGCTGGGGCGTGATCATCAGTTTATCGAACCGTTACATTTGATGATGGCGCTGCTTAACCAGGATTCTGGTTCTATCCATCCTTTATTAACCCAAGCTGGCATTCGGGTGAGTGCGCTGCGCTCGCTCTTGAGCCAAGAGCTTGAGCGTCTTCCCCAAGTTGAGGGCACTGGCGGCGATGTGCAGTTATCCCAAGGATTAATTCGTTTATTAAACCTTTGCGATAAATTGGCGCAAAAGCGTAAAGACAAATATATCTCCAGCGAATTGTTCGTTCTCGCGGCGCTTGAGGGCAGCGATTCGTTAGCACAATGCTTGAAAAAATCTGGCGCGACCAAAGAGCTAATGGAGCAAACCATTGAGCAAGTGCGTGGTGGTCAGAATGTGGATGATCCCAATGCGGAAGACCAACGCCAAGCGCTGAAAAAGTTTACCGTCGATCTTACCGAGCGTGCCGAACAGGGCAAACTCGACCCTGTGATTGGCCGTGACGATGAAATCCGCCGCACCATTCAAGTGCTGCAACGTCGTAGTAAAAACAACCCTGTGTTGATTGGTGAGCCTGGCGTGGGTAAAACTGCGATTGTTGAAGGGCTTGCTCAGCGCATTGTGAACGGTGAAGTGCCTGAAGGTATTAAAAATAAACGTGTTTTATCCTTAGATATGGGCGCATTAATTGCGGGCGCTAAATATCGTGGTGAGTTTGAAGAGCGCTTAAAAGCCGTGCTTAACGAACTGGCACAGGAAGAAGGCCAAGTGATCCTCTTTATCGACGAGCTGCACACTATGGTGGGCGCGGGTAAAGGCGATGGCGCCATGGATGCGGGCAATATGTTAAAACCTGCCTTGGCCCGTGGCGATCTTCACTGCGTAGGGGCGACGACTCTCGACGAGTATCGTCAATATATTGAAAAAGATGCCGCCCTTGAGCGTCGTTTCCAAAAAGTATTAGTGGATGAGCCAAGCGTTGAAGACACCATCGCGATTTTGCGTGGTCTCAAAGAGCGTTATGAGCTGCATCATCATGTGGAAATTACCGATCCAGCGATTGTGGCTGCGGCTACCATGTCGCACCGTTATGTGTCGGACCGTAAATTACCCGATAAAGCCATCGACTTAATTGATGAGGCGGCATCGAGCATCCGTATGCAGATGGATTCTAAGCCTGAATCCCTCGACAGATTGGAGCGCCGTGCTATCCAGCTAAAACTGGAAGAGCAGGCATTAGCCAAAGAAAATGACGAGGCGAGCCGTCGCAGGCTAGATCATCTGCAAGAGGAATTGCGCGAAGTAGAAGCTAAGGCATCGGAGCTGAACGAAATCTGGCGTACCGAGAAGGCCGCCCTTGCGGGCACTCAGCATATTAAAGCTGATTTGGAACAAGCGCGGATGGATTTAGAGGTCGCGCGCCGCGCCGGTGATTTAACGCGTATGTCCGAGCTGCAATATGGCCGTATTCCAGAGCTTGAAAAGCAACTGGACTTAGCATCGCAAGCTGAAATGCAGGATATGACACTGCTACGTAATAAAGTCACTGACTTAGAGATTGCCGAAGTGTTGTCTAAGGCAACGGGCATTCCTGTATCTAAGATGCTCGAAGGCGAGCGTGAAAAACTGCTGCAAATGGAAGTTGCACTGCATGAGCGGGTGATTGGCCAAAATGAAGCTGTAGATGCGGTCGCCAATGCGATACGCCGTAGTCGCGCAGGGCTTGCCGATCCAAATCGTCCTATTGGTTCGTTCCTGTTCTTAGGGCCAACTGGTGTGGGTAAAACTGAGCTATGTAAATCACTGGCTAAGTTCCTCTTCGATACGGAATCGGCCTTAGTACGCATCGACATGTCTGAATTTATGGAGAAACACGCGGTTTCCCGCTTAGTTGGGGCGCCTCCAGGATATGTTGGTTATGAAGAGGGTGGTTACTTAACTGAAGCTGTTCGTCGTAAGCCTTATTCGGTGATTTTGCTTGATGAGGTGGAGAAGGCGCACCCTGACGTGTTTAACATTTTGCTGCAAGTGCTGGATGATGGCCGCTTAACCGATGGTCAAGGTCGCACCGTCGACTTTAGAAATACGGTTATCATCATGACCTCGAACTTAGGTTCTGACATTATTCAAGAAGAATTTGGCCACCTAAGTTACAGTGAAATGAAGAGCGCGGTGATGAATGTGGTAACCCATAGCTTTAGACCCGAGTTCTTGAACCGGATCGATGAGTCTGTGGTATTCCATCCCTTGGATGCTGAAAATATCAAGCATATTGCTTCTATACAAATTGCTTCGTTACGTAAGCGTTTGGCGGAGAAAGACTATACCCTGGAGATCACCGACGATGCATTATCGCTTATCGCTGAAATTGGCTTCGATCCTGTCTATGGAGCAAGACCGCTGAAACGTGCCTTGCAACAAGAGGTGGAAAATCCGCTAGCACAAAAATTACTACGTGGTGATTTGTTACCCGGCAAACCTATCAAGGTCAGCTGTGTGGATGGTGAACTGGTATTTGAGCAATAACATTGCTCAAAACCGTGCCGTGGTAATTATCTTGAGATCAAAACCAAAAGCCGAAGTCCAAGACTTCGGCTTTTTATATCCATTTTAATGGGTTACATTAGGGCGTGTTGACGTTTCGAGATTAGATTTTGTTCGTTCTGGCAAGTACGTGCTCGCGAAACGAGGAATGATGTGTAGTTATTCTACTCAAATGACAAGTGACAAAGAGCAAGGGCTTGCCAGACGAACCCTTCGGGCAGCATTTGGTTGGCTTTTCTGCCGCGTTATCGTCCGTTTATGTAGAATAACTACACTGTACGGACTTTGCCTTGCATAAAAGCCAGCCAAATTGCTGCAAAAGTAACCCTGAAATGTCAACACGCCCTAGAGACTTTTGTGCGATTTTTTATGGAAGTCTACTTAAGTGTTTAGCTTATTTTTTATCGCAGAAAAGTGTAATCCGTTGCTGATTTTCTGTAATTGCAGCTTGGCGCTCTTCTTCTGTCATCGCGACAGGTTCTTTATTACTGTTTTCTTGGCGGGTGAGTTTTGTATGGGTCGTTAACACATCTAAATTATGTTTAGCGTTTTCACAAATTGCTTCTGCTTGCTTGGCATCTTTCTCTTTAATTAAAGCCGCCGATTTTTCGGACTCAGACATTTCAGGAGGCGCTTCCTTTTTAACGGGAGCTATATAGCCAATTTTACTCGGTTCAAGATCATTGCTATTCAACTGCTGCGCTTGTTGTTCCTGAGTCGGTGGTTGTTGACTGTAATGAGTCACCCCGTTCTTATCGACCCAAGTGTAAATAGCGCCCGCCAGCACGGGTTGTGTGAGCAGCACTAGGCATACAAAACCTAAAAATACCACGCTTAAATTTGTTTTCATTAACATAAACATCATCCCTTAGGGCACCCATCGACATGATAGTAAAATATGCTATCTTGAAGCCTACTTCCATTCCTGCTCATAGCTTTATAAGTGTATGCAAAATTCTTCTAATCAAACAGTAAAGAATAAGGGTATCTATTTACTGCCCAATTTATTCACAACCGCAGGCTTGTTTTCCGGTTTCTACGCTGTGATTGCCTCTATGAATGCTAACTTCGAAGCAGCTGCGATCGCGATTTTTGTGGCCATGATATGTGATGGTCTCGATGGGCGAGTGGCAAGGTTGACTAATACTCAAAGTGACTTTGGTGCCGAATACGACAGCATGGCTGATATGGTGTCCTTTGGGATGGCGCCAGCACTACTCGCCTATAATTGGGCCTTGGCGGATTTAGGCAAAGTCGGTTGGTTGGCGGCGTTTATCTATTGCGCTGGCGCCGCATTAAGGCTTGCTCGATTTAATACCCAAGTCGGTGTAGCGGATAAACGTTACTTCCAAGGATTAGCAAGTCCTGCCGCTGCAGCCGTCATTGCTGGCAGTATTTGGCTCGGTAACCAATATAGCCTCGATGGTAAAAATATCAGTTGGATTGCAGGATTGATCACTGCTACTACTGGCTTATTAATGGTGAGTAATTTCCGTTATCACTCCTTCAAAGAGATCGACTGGCGCGGCAAAGTGAATTTTATCGCCATTCTATTGCTCGTGGGCATATTTGTGGTGGTTTCGGTGCAGCCCGCGTTAATCCTCTGCATTGGTTTTTACCTTTATGCCATCTCAGGTCCTGTGATTACTATTCATACAGTTCGAAAACTAAAAGTGGCTCATATTGTTGGCGATGGTGAACAAGACAAAGAGGTTGAAGAAAATAAGAGTTCAATCAACTCTGGTGAAAAGCCATAATCTAGAAGACTTTTCGATTACTCATAATTAGTAGTCAACCTTAAGCATCCTGGCTGATGGTTCAAGATGAACAGTATCTTGAACCGTTACGTTAAACCTATTCACGTACATTTACTCTTTATATGCGAAAGTTTTAAAGATTCGTTCCTTAAGGTTATTCGATCTATAGAATTGCCTGCACATATTTTGTCTATATGCCAAACTCACTACCCTAGCCAGTAAATTCGGTGCATATTATCACCAATAAAGCATGTTTTGCTGGTTCTTTGTGCGAGCGAGCTCTTTAATTA
>NZ_JACSDI010000006.1 GCF_022410515.1 Shewanella cutis
CACCGCAAAGGCCGCGATATCAATAGCAAAAACAGCTTCAAGTTCAAACAGTAGCGATTCTACCCAACCACGGCGATGGTCATAGTTTTTACCCGAGTAACTATCATCGCCACATAAAAATGCACGCCGTACCACACGGCTACAGCAATGGTAATAGGGGGTGTCTTCAAGGCTTAATTGAGTTCTGCGAGGACGCGGCATACAAACCTCCTTGTTCAATGCTTAACCAAAGCATAGTCGGAGGTTAGCTACCGCACCATTAAAGATGGATGTCCATTTAGTTGAGAAAATCTGCGATTAGCACGATAGCGGGATTACTACTCTGGAGATTGATTCAAGCTAAGGTGGGGGCAACGCTAAACATTCCCCGGTAAACACCGGGGAATGGCTTAGAAAGTACAACAGCTTGAATTAAAACTGATAATTCACACTCAGGTTGAAATAACGCCCAGGTTGGGTGAAATCATCCTTTTGCAAGTTCATGGTGCTATTGAGTAAGAATACGGATTGGCCAGCTACATCGGCGTAGTCAACATATTCCTTATCAAACAGGTTATACACCCCAGCACGCAGATGCAGATTGTCGGTAACGCGCAGGCCCATGGTTAAGTCAAACACGGCGTAACCGGCGGTGTTGTAGACTTCATTAAAGCTTTCTTTAGGAATACATTGGCCCATCACGCAAATATCATCGATGGTCAGGTTGATATCGTGGGTGCGGTCCATCTTATCAGCCCAGCGAACTACTGCGCCAATATCGGTTTCCATTCCTCCAATATCGCTATACCAATTCACCCCTAGGTTACCTTTTAGCGGGCTAACGCTGTTAAGGTATTGACCGTTTTCATCGGTTCCATGGGTATAGGAGATATTGCCCCATAGCTCGATAGAATCTGTCAGCCAATGGTTGGCTTGGGCTTCAGCGCCGTAGAGTGTCACTTGATCGCGGTTGAAGTACTGGTATTTGAACTCCATGGGCTGCATCACCGGACCAAACACTGGCGGTTTAAAGCTGACATATTGCCAGTCAATAAAGTCGACCGCGTGGGTGTAGAAGGTGGTGAGCTCATATTGAGTATCTGCATGATTGCCACGGATACCCAGTTCCCAGGTGTGGGATTGCTCAGACTTTAAGTCATAGTTGGCTTGAATGATCACATCGGTCATCGAGCCGCCATCGACCTCTAACTCACCCCATTTTTGATCTGGCGTAGGCATTTTATAGCCATAGGCATATTGGGCGTAGGCACTCACTGTGTCGGTAAGTTTATAAACGAGGCCCAGTTTAGGTGACCAAAAGGTGTCGCTCATTACCGCAAAGTCGGCGGGATCTTTACCTGCTTCCATCGCTTGTTGTTGGTCGGGGCTGTTACGGAAATAGTCATAACGTAAACCGCCAATCAGGTTTAAATCACCATTTAACAGGGTGATATCGTCCTGCAGAAATAGCCCTAAACGGTGGCTATCGGTATCGGCAAAGGTAAAGGGGGTTTCGGTTTGCCAATCACCGCTGCTGCTAGCGATATTGTTGTTGCGATGGCGCATCATTTTGGACCATTCATAGTCCATACCGTAGGTGATCTGATGGCCGTATCCCTCTGCGCCTATGTATTTACTAAAGGTGCTGGTTAAACCCAGTCGCTGATCTTTAAATTCATAGTCGCGATATTCGGTAAGTGGGCGCGCTGCGGTACGCAAATCAAAATAATCACGGTGTTCGAGTTGCTCCGTTTGGCCAAAATAGGCGGTAACGGTCAAATCATCGTGTAAATAAGTGGCTTTATCGGAGCGCAGTTGTAGGGCGCCGTTGATCACTTGGGTATCGCGATCGGTATCAATCCGCTCCTGCGGCACTTGGGCACGATTGAG
This sequence comes from Shewanella cutis, assembly GCF_022410515.1. GTDB lineage: Bacteria > Pseudomonadota > Gammaproteobacteria > Enterobacterales > Shewanellaceae > Shewanella > Shewanella cutis. The sequence goes on from NZ_JACSDI010000006.1 coordinate 1,870, forward strand.
TTTATCCTCCCAGCGTTCAAGCGTTTGCTCTAGGTAGTCGAGGGTGAGCTGCACTGTGGTGTGCTCATTAAAGCGGTATTTGCTCTTGAATAGCAGGCTGTCCTGCACGAGATCGCTTTCAGGCTGAGTATCAAAGTAGTTAGGTAACTCTTCGCCTTTGCGGTGCTGGTAGGTGAGCAAATTCTCAAAATCGCTATAGGCCGCGGCGCTGGTAAAACCGCCGGAGTACTCGTTATTGATGCCTGAATAGCCCGCATTGAGCGACACATAATAATCTTCGCCCCGCAGGTAGTCGCTGGCATCTTTTGTGCGCATCACGACTACACCACCAAGGGCATCGGAGCCGTACATAGTGGATGCAGCGGCTTTAACTACTTCAATTTGCTTAAGACTTTGTACTTCGGTTAAACCACGGCCAGTGCCTTCAGCACCTGGGCCTAATGGCGAAGCATACTGGTTATTTACCCGCACGCCGTCTTTCACCATCATTACCCGATTACCGCCAATTCCGCGAATGGTCACTGAGGTTGGTTTGCCCGCGCCGCCCTTGATATCGACAGCCGATTCGTTACGGAACAGGCTACCAAAATCATTGCTCATATTGCGCTCAATGGCTTCTTCATCTATGACCAAAATAGAGCCAGCCACCTGCTCAATGTTTTGTTCCATACGGGAGCCTGAGACCACAATAACTTCGTTAATCAGTGGTTTAGCTTGTTCTTCTGCCCAAACGGGCAATGCACTTGCTACGGCAAGGGCGCACAGACTGAGCGGCAACGGTTTCATCAATCACCTTTATGCTTAGAAATGAGAATTGTTCCTACCTTGAATATGCGCGATAGCTTATATGGATTTTACCTTGAGGTCAGGTTTTAATTGCCATTATGTGATCAAGGCAAAGCCTGTGAGTGATGTTTTAAAAGGGAATTATTGATTGATGCTGTAAACCTTACTTTTCATATCACCCACATAGATGCTGAGATGAATGATGGGCGATACGCAGAGAGGCTTGGGATGTCGCTACAGCCGCGGATCTGCCGATTGGCTTTCGACTTGGCCAATGACAGTGATATCACTCAAATTTGATAGTTTGCCCCATTGCTGAATCGTCATCATGCCGGTGATTTCCTGGGCGCTGAAACTTAAACGTATGCCGTCTTTGCGGTATTCCTGCGGTAGATTTTTCGGCAATATGTGTTGGCCATTATCGGCGACAATTCCCCAAAAACCGCCTTCTATATGCAGATATCGAACCGTACCTTGTAACATCACCGCTTCTCCTTTGGTTGGCATATTGGGTTTGGTTAGTCCCTTGTCGGTTGCGCGCTTAAGCTGCGGCTGAGCGAGTTCTTCCGCGCGATGGGCCTTAGCCGCCTCTGGGGTCACCGCTGGGGTTGGAGTGATGGTTTGAGGAGCAAGTTTATCGGTGCTTGGCAGCTCATTCGCTTGGGCTTGTTGTTGATAAACCAAGAAAAATAGCGGCAGTAGTGTAAGCAGGGGCGTAAGTGGGCGCATGTTGCTTCCTTTTCATCATGTTTGTACGCTGCAGAGATGACCACTCTAGCAAAACGATAAGGTTTGTATATCTTTATGTACCGAGCAAGATGCCCGCAAAGGCATGGCCTAGCTAATGGCAGATAAAGAGGTAAAGCAAAGTGTGCTATGCCTCTTTATCTTTGCAGAAAGGGCTGACTATTTTTGTAGCTGGGCTTTGGCGGCTTCAACCTTGGCGAAGTCTAAACCAAGCTCGAGTACTGCTTCTTTAATCAGGGCGGGATTTTGCATTACCAGAGCCATCAGTTGTTGCAGTTTTTCTGGTGGAATGCCGAGCTGACCAATAATGCCCATCGCCATCAGGGGATTATCGGTTAATGCTTGAAAAAGCTCGTTAATTTTTGCATCTGTGACATTGTGTTCTTTTAAGATGGCAATAATCGGATTCATTGCAATACCTTATCAAGGTTAACGGAAAACGGCCGCTATGCTATCACAGATAGCTAAACCAGTTGGATGAACAATTTTATACCATAGTCATTACCTATAAGTTTAGTACTAGGGGTAATACAGTATGAATTTCGGTAAACGGCAACTTTCTTAATGCTTTCATAAATTAACCATCGTTAATCTATTTTCGCGATTCCAACCATCGGTATTAATCGTTTCAAATACTTAGAAGCCTGTCATTAGACTGCAATCTCGGTTGTGTTAACGGCATATGCGATTTTTGCCTTGGAACAACACAACCAGAAGGATTGCTGTATGCCGTTACGCAGCAAATGGATGGCCCACATTTAACATTATTCAATGGGCTGAACAGGACGAAACTAGGTAACTATCATGAAAATTAACACTCTTCCTACGCTATCGGCGTTAACTTTGGCTATGTCTCTCGCATTGGGGGCGGGAATGGCTACTGCGCAAGAGCAAGCAACTGGTAATCAATTTTGGTGGCCTGAAAAATTAAACTTAAGCCCATTACGGCAAAATGCGATTGAATCCAATCCCTATGGCAGTGATTATCACTATGCCGAAGCCTTTAACACCTTAGATCTTGATGCGGTAAAAAAAGATATCAAAGCCTTGATGACCGAATCCCAAGACTGGTGGCCTGCCGATTATGGTCACTACGGACCTTTCTTTATTCGTATGGCTTGGCATAGCGCAGGCGTATATCGGATTTTTGATGGCCGTGGTGGTGCAGCGGGTGGTCAACAACGCTTTGAACCCTTAAATAGCTGGCCGGATAACGTGAGTTTAGATAAGGCTCGCCGCCTGTTGTGGCCCATCAAGCAAAAATACGGCAGCAAGCTTTCTTGGGGCGACTTGATGGTGCTGACGGGTAACGTGGCATTAGAGTCGATGGGCTTTAAAACCTTTGGTTTTGCGGGTGGTCGTGAAGACGACTGGGAAGCCGAAATGGTCAATTGGGGCTCAGAAAAAGCTTGGCTCGATAACAAAAGACATAATGGAAAGGGTGAGTTAGCTAAACCCATGGGCGCGACCCAAATGGGTTTAATTTACGTTAACCCAGAAGGCCCGAACGGGGTGCCTGATCCCTTAGCCTCGGCCAAGGAAATCCGCGATACCTTTGGCCGGATGGCGATGAATGACGAAGAAACCGTTGCCTTAATCGCTGGTGGCCACACCTTTGGTAAGGCGCACGGCGCACATGATCCTGCAAAATGCGTGGGGGCAGATCCGGCCGCAGCAGGCATTGAAGAGCAAGGTCTAGGCTGGAAAAACAAATGTGGTAAAGGCCACTCTGAAGACACTGTTACCAGTGGTCTTGAGGGAGCTTGGTCATCAAACCCAACCAAATGGACCATGGAGTATTTAACTTGGCTGTATACCTTTGACTGGGTACAAACCAAGAGTCCAGCGGGCCATATCCAATGGACGCCAGCCGATGGCAAAGCGGCAAATCTAGTGCCCGATGCGCACCTGCCGGATAAGCGCCACGCACCGATTATGTTCACCAGCGATATCGCGTTGAAGGAAGATCCTATTTATCGCGAGATCACCACGCGTTTCCTAAAAAATCCACAGGAGTTTGAGCTAGCCTTCGCTAAGGCGTGGTTTAAATTAACTCACCGTGATTTGGGACCAAAGGCGAGATACTTAGGTGCCGATGTACCAGCCGAAGCGTTGATTTGGCAAGATCCAATCCCTGCCCTTGATCATCCACTTATCGATAACGCCGATATTAAAGCCTTAGGTAACAAAATCTTGGCTTCTGGTTTAACAGTGCCTGAGTTGGTGAGAACCGCATGGGCATCGGCCAGTAGTTTCCGTGGCACCGATATGCGTGGCGGGGCAAATGGCGCGCGCATTCGTTTAGAGCCTATGATGGACTGGCAGGCCAACAATCCAAAAGAGTTAGCTAAGGTGTTGGCTAAGCTTGAGAAAGTCCAAAAAGACTTTAACGGTTCGCTCAAAGGTGGCAAAAAAGTCTCCTTGGCGGATGTGATTGTGCTGGGTGGTAGCGTCGCGGTTGAGAAAGCTGCCAAAGAGGCGGGAGTCGTTATTTCAGTCCCCTTTACCCCTGGACGAATGGACGCGACACAGGCACAAACCGATGTAAACTCTTTTGCGGTGCTTGAACCTACGGCTGATGGTTTCCGTAACTATTATTCAAAAGACAACAGCTTATCTCCCGCTGAGATGTTGATTGAGCGCGCCAATATGCTCAACCTGACCGTACCCGAAATGACGGTGCTGGTAGGTGGTTTGCGTGCGTTGGATGCCAATAGTGCTGGCGTTAAGCACGGTGTATTTACCGATAAGCCAGGTGTGCTGAGTAATGACTTCTTCGTTAACTTACTCGATATGTCGACTAAGTGGAGCAAGTCAGCCAAGCAAGAGGGTATTTACGAGGGACAAGACCGTAAGAGCGGTAAGCTTAAGTGGACAGCAACCCCAGTCGATCTTATCTTCGGCTCTCACTCTGAACTGCGCGCCGTGGCTGAAGTGTATGGTGCACAGGATGGCCAAGACAGATTTGTGCAAGACTTTGTAAAAGCGTGGAATAAAGTCATGAACGCCGATCGCTTCGATATCTAAAGTGAGCGGTTAACCTCAAGCCCATCCGCGCGTTTTCGTCGGGGTGGGCTTTTTTATTTTTATGGATAATCAGTGTTTGAGCGATTGCTGACTGGCATTCCATTCTGCTTATTTACTCAGTAGTATCAATGCCATGATAGATTTTAAGTGCATTCAGTCGAGTCGATATTAATCGGGTTGAATACCTAAGGACGTGGAATGGGGAATAGTGCGACACACGGGGACAAGGCTATTGCCGTGAAGGGATTACGTTATGGCCGTGGCAATGAGCTGCTGGTGGTCGACGATTGGCAGTTAATGCCGAACCAGCATTGGGCGATTTTTGCCACCGACAGTTATAACGGCTCACTCCTTGGGCGAATATTAGCGGGTGATATACAGCCTGATGAAGGCGAGATATCTGGATTACCGTCGCGAATTGGTTGGGTGTCACTCGGTTTACAGCAGGCATTACTTGAACGTGAGCTAACAAAGGATGAACTCGACTATGGTTCAACGGTTGAGGCCTTAGTGCTGGAATCTTGTCTGCATACTGAACGTTTGAGCGCCTTTTTACAAAAAGTGGAACTCGAACATTTAGCGCAAAGAGGATTTAGACAGTTATCGACTGGTGAGGCCCGGCGGGTGATGTTAGCGAGGGCACTGGCAACTGAACCTGAATTATTGATTTTAGATGACCCCTACGCTGGGTTGGATAGCGAGCATCAACTCAGCCTATCACGGCTGTTAGTTGAAATTGCCGAATATACTCAGTTGCTTATCATCACCTCCCGCCAAGAGGAATTACCGCCGTGCATTAGCCACGTGGCACTGTTTAATAGTGAGATGCTTAAATCTGGCCAGCATGTGCATAAGCTCAGCGCACCTATGTCGATTGAGCAATGGCATAGTCACCCTGTGATGGCACACTTAAATGCACTTTCGGCCAGCCGCAGTGCCGAGTTGTTGGCGTTAATGGAACGCCAACGCCACAATGCCGAAGCCTTTGATCCCCTAGTCGAGATTAAAAATGGCAAGGTGGAATATGTTAGCGGCTTGATTTTTAAAGGCGTGAATTGGCGAATTAACGCGGGCCAACATTGGCAAGTGCGCGGGCCAAATGGTTGCGGTAAGAGTACCTTACTCGGGCTGATTTTGGGCGATCATCCCCAATGCTACAGTAACGATATCACCCTCTTTGGGCGTCCACGAGGCAGTGGTGAGAGTATTTGGCAGATTAAACAACGGATTGGCATGGTGTCATCGGCCTTGCATTTGCAATACCGAGTGAGTTGTTCGGCGCTTGATGTTTTGTTATCGGGTTTTTACGATTCCATTGGCCTTTACCATAAACCCACTAAACCTCAGGTCGATTTGGCGAAGGAATGGCTGGCAATTTTACATATGAGTGAGTTTGCCAGTACGGGTTTTAAGCAATTGGATTACGGCCAGCAGCGACTATTGCTGATTGGTAGAGCCTTGATTAAACAGCCCTTACTGTTGATTTTAGATGAGCCGTATCAAGGATTAGATTTTATTAATCGCACTTTGGTGATGCGGGCGCTGGAGATGATTGCCGAGCATCATCTGAGTCAGTTGCTGTATGTCTCCCATCATAGGGAAGATGCCTTGCCAGCCATTAAAAACTTTGTCGATTTTATCAAGCAGGAAGAAGGTTATTCGGTTGAGATTAGTGAGGGTGCCGATGTGTAACTCGACTTAGCTATCGAGCCTAACCTTATCATCATGGTGAGTAAAACTGTGATAACAGCCTCGGTTTAAAAGTGGTAAATGACCATAATAGTTTTTGGCGTACGCCAAAAACTATTCAAAGGGAGCATCAATGCTCGATTGCTTTCTAACATTTGCCCTTGAGGTACCATCATAGATGCCAAGACCCAAAAAATGCCGTCAATTATCGAGTTGTGTACCCTGTAGTCTGTTTAAACCTAATGGCATACCGGCGGCCAACTTATCCCAAATCCTTTTAGCTGCCGACGAGTTTGAAGCCTTAGATCTTGGTGATGTGCAGCGCTTAAGTCAGCTTGAGGCCGCGGCGCAAATGGGGATCTCGCGGCAAACCTTTGGTTATCTCCTCGCCAGTGCTCGCCAAAAAGTGGCGACCGCCATTACTCAAGGGTTAGTGCTGAAATTACCGACTCCAAATGATAAGGACCCAATATGATTATCGCCCTGCCTATTAGCCGTGGACGGCTTGCCAGCCATTTTACTAAGGCGCAGCAAGTCCATTTTTATGATGAAAATCATCAGCTTTTACTTTCTATCCCAAACCCCGCCCTTGGCGGCAATTGCCAAGATAAAAAAGCCTTGTTAGATGCCATTCGTGCTCAGCACACCTGCATTGTGGTGGTGCAACATATTGGTGAGCGTATGCTTGGTAAGTTACTCGATGCAGGGATCAGTGTGAGCCGAGGGGATAATCAATTATCGATTGCCACGCTGCTCGCCCAGAGTAAAGAGGTGAATTTGCGTTTAACCGAGGCATCACAGGGGCGTGCATCCCTAAAACATTTAGCCAAGGGCGGATGCTGTGGTGCTAAAGGAAGTTGTGGCTGCGGCGGTAAGGCAAAGACAACTCAAACCTTGTTGAGCCTGACTCAAGCGCAGCCAAGCTTAACCTTAGCTAAACCCATCGCATACAGTGGTTTTAGATTATCAAAATAGTCATGGCGTTATTGTAGGAGAGGAATAAAGTTAGATACTAAACAATCAATTACCCCTGCGAGTACCGTTTTAGATTAAACATGACCAAAAATAAAGATTCATACTAATAGCTACTACTCAGTCTGAATCGAGCTACAACCGAGTATTAAAGTATCATACCCGTTGTAGTTCACTTCGGGACAAAAGCTAAATAGCCTTTTATCTACTCAGGAAGTTTATTGCCGTTGTTTCCACAGTGACACGCCGCCTCTTTATTTAACATGAAGTATCCCTATAGGCTCGACGGCGACATCTGCGGTACAGGATGTACTAATGCAGCGATCACATGGCCAATGATGTTCCCAACATCATAGTGGCATTTCCCATATCCCTATGGGTCAGATGTGAATGAGCTGCCATGTCACCGACGGTCACTGTAGACCCAATGCCAATTTTAACTACCCATATGCGATATGTACGTAAAAAGCAAAGGGACAAAAGCGTGCTATGTTTTGCGCGAAATTATCTCCATTTCGGATAAACAAAAATAATCCTAAACGCTGAGTCGTGAGCAACTTAAGGATGTAACGCTTGGCTTGAGGCTTTTCCTTTACACCATTTGCCGCTGTTATGCTGCTTTTTAAAGGCGCACATGCTATCCCATCGACCACTTATGCCACTGTATTGACGACGAAACTCTTTGGCTGATGTGAGCCACGCATCGGGTGCAATGCCTAATTCATTGAGTAGTTTCGGTCGCTGATTATCGATATAGCCTTTCTTATCAAGGCGAATGGCGCGGCCTGTCCAATCAATCAGTTCGAGATAATCGGCAAAATGAAATGGAATGCCCGTTTGCTGATTCAGGTGAGCTGCGCCATCGAATTGAACCAGAGACTTGTGGGGAATATGAGCTTCATTAGTTGAGAAGTCAGTTTGTGGCACAGGGATGGCTAATGGGCGATTGGGTGAATCTAGCGAGGTAATTCGCTCCTGAATCGATGTAAAATCAGAGGATTGCAAAGAATCGGCAATGCCTGCTCTGATTGGATTTAAATCCACATACATCATACACGCGAGCAGGGCTTGCTCATCTAGCAGCGCTTGCGACTTAAAACGCCCCTCCCAAAAGGCGCCCTTGCACTCATCTTCACGATTAGCCTTGCGGGCAATTTCTTCGTTTAAACAACGCATAAACCAGGAGATACTACTCAATCGCTCATGCCATTCGGTAATTAAGCCATCAAGTAACATGCGTTCAACGTCGATTAAAGCATCACCATTCATATACTTAGTAGCAATTGCATGACCTTTAGTAATTTGGCACCAACGACTGATAATGTCTTTTTGCGTTAACGATTTGGCCTTATCGACATCTTTTTTAAGCACTAAGTGGTAATGATTGCTCATCACCGCGTAAGCGCAAATATCGATACAAAATATCGCAGACAAGGCTTTGATTTTATCAACTATCCAGCCGCGTCGATGCTCGTAACTACGTCCAGTGAGCTTATCCTCACCACACAAAAAAGTCCTTCTAACACAGCGATTTATCACATGATAGAAGGGCGTTGCATTAGCATCAATTAGCTGTCTTCTGGCCGAAGTCATAGCAAACTCCACACAGACAAAATCAGGATAATTTAAAGCCTAGGTGAAGGTGCTGAAAAACACAAAAAGATATGGCTGTCCCCGATATTTTTGGTTTTAAGTAGCAGTTTTGCCTTAACATGGAGCGAAGCGGAATGGCAAAAATGCTACTTAAAACCCATCCGGTTCATTGCTTTGTTAGGCTTTAAGTTGGATAACCAATTTCTGCCGCAAACTCTTTAGCCAAGACTATTGATAGTTCAGGATTAAGAACCTGAACGATTTGCTCTGTAATTGCATGATGAGAATATATTTTCTCAATGAGTTCTAACGGTATTTCAAGTTCATAGTACCAACTTGCAAACTCTTGATACGAGCTAGCTGGCTCATAAAGCAAGGAAAGAAGCTCAAGCGAACCGTCTGGTGTTTCTGAATAAGTTGTGTCTGGATGAATTACCTTTTTCCATGAGCCTTTAGTTGGTTCACACCAGTAGCAGAAACTTAACCAGTCCATTCCAAAAGCAGGCTCTTTATAGAATGTAGAAAATGACTTTGGAAGTTGGCGCTGTACTTCTTCAGACAAAATAGAGTTTCTTGCAATTTTTGATTCATGGTCAAGGCCTTTGATAGCCGCACCAAATTCGAAAAATAAAATAAACCAGTCGTCACCAGAACCATTTCTCATAGACGCCATTTCTTCGCCGGCGCACCAATTTTGATTATAGCTGTAATAGCGATCTTCCCAGTCGGGCGCGATAATGGCGTCAAGCATAGCTAGTGCTTTAGCGCGCAGCTTGAGTTCAGCAATTGATGGAATTGCCTTTGAGTCTAATTGCATTAATGTTTTCTTTATACATTGCGAGCCTAACATTTTATTAGTGCGCATGCGCGTTTACCTCATTAGACCAGTAAAAACGCGCATCACTAACTGTTTGTATTGCAAAGAACTTATCAGCTTTTTATCTAATACACCATCCGGAAAAACGCGCATGCGCGTTTTCCAAACCTATTAACTAATTTTGGGAAAGTTTATGCGGATGATTTTTAAGGGTTTTATAAATTTTAGGCTGGATAAACGCGCAAACTAATGAGTGTAAAAACACTCAAAAGCATCTAAATTTAAATACGACTGTATACCCATACATTGTTAGTCGATTTCTGGTAAGGCCAAACATAGGCAAATAGATAAGAATTTGTATGGCAGCTGGAGTGGGAATTTTCGGTTGAGCTAACGAGCCGATACACGCAATGGGGCATAAATGCTTTAGAAAAGGCTGTACACAGATGTGTTAGCTGCCTTTTCGGTATGATTCTTTATTACTTGATGACAGTTATTCTGCATTCAGTAATTCATAGGGGCGGGCAATCGCCCCTTTGAGATCGCCGAGGGAAAACACCTTCGAAAACCGTGCAAAGCTTTTGCCATAAAATATTGTTTCCGCTACGGGTAGACTAAAGACATTGTATCTCGCGGCAAGCTCTAGGTGAGCCTCACAGTCGATATAAGCGAGCTGCATCCACGGGAAATCCTTGGCTAGCATAGCGGCGATTTGCGGTTTTAGTACCTGACACACGCCACAACTTGGCGCACCGAATAGCAGTAATACCGCTGGATATTGTTTTAGTATATCATCCAATTGCTCGGGCGTTTCAATGCTGTGGATAACGGCATTAGGCATGGGCAATCCTATCGAATGTGGTTTTTTACAGACAGAATATCACGGAATTAATCCCCATTTTACGGCGCTACTGCCGAGAAATGCGCCTACGAAAAATAGGCTCACCGTCAATATGATTACGCCTAATACGATTAACCCAGTCATCTGTTTTCCGCGAAGATGAGCTATCCAGTGCGCAAGCTTATCTATCATGTTTGCTTTACCTCGTTACAGCATGGATGAGCTACACCATTGGCTTTCACAGGGGATGCCATCGTCGTCGCCATCCATTTGCGTGTTGGGACAATTTTGAATGTAAAAGGTCGCTTCGGCACAGGAGCGCATATGGCTGCAATGGGTTTTGCCCGTTTCACACTGGAATTGCACCTCGAGTGAGTTTTGCTGTTGTAATACTTCGACTGGATCTTGGTTTACGTCAATAGTCGTTTCTTGTCTTTGCTGGTACTGGCCGTAGCCAAAACCCGCCAATGCAATCAGCAACAAGATTGAAATCACGCGGTTGAACGAGGCTTGCCCTTTACGGGAATGGGTGGGGTTGGTGGCTCGGTTAGCTGGTGGCGTGCGTGTTGGTTCCTTTGATACTGGACTTGCAGTCAACACTGCTACTCCTTCAATGGAGGCCATCACGGCTTTTATTTTGCCATCGTGTTGTACTTCTGTTCGGTACAGAATGCTATCGCCCACTTTGGGTTTTCGCGCCATCATTTTTAGTGCGGAAATGTGAATAAACACATCGCGAGCGCCGCTTTGTTCCGGCTCAATAAAGCCAAATCCCTTTTCATCGTTCCAGCGAACTAACACACCTCTATCCATGAGCATTGATTATTTCCTTATAAGTTGATTCGACGTTAAACCGGATTCTCCTGTAAAAGCTGGCTGCTAAGTTACTCAAGTTACAGCTTTTTGGCAATTTGTATCTTGGTCGCATAGCAATAGATGTCGTTTGCATTTTTGGGGAGTTCGCCTAAGTATCTTGCGTTTTATCTTATTTAAAAAACCAGTCATTAAGTTTTTTTGGTGAAATTTTGCACTAAAAACTTGCCATATTACTGTGTGGTGCATAGTATTTGCTGTGTGCCACATAGTATGTGCGGCACAGTGTTAATCATAGGAATTGATCATGACAAGTTCACAGCTAGTCAAAATGCGACTCGAGTTGCGCCGTGGAGTGTTGGTGTTGGCGGTATTGGGATTATTAAAACAACCCCATTATGGCTATTCACTCCGCAAACAGTTGCAGGATGGCGGTATCGATATTGATGAGGGGACGCTGTATCCCTTGGTTCGTCGTTTAGCCGAACAGGGATTGTTAGACAGTGAGTGGCGACAGGCCGAAGGGCGTGAGCGTCGCTACTACCAATTGTCTTCATCGGGGGCTGAGTTACTTGGCCAACTGACCGAGGAATGGCAGCAACTGAATGGGGCTTTAGCATTTTTGCTAGGGCAAGTTACCGACGAGAATGCAGAGGAAAACTGATATGGATTTAGTTGACCGTTATATTGCCGCAGTGCAACGGGAATTGCCCGAAGATAAACGTCAGGAAATTGGACGTGAGCTAAAAGCCAATATCTGTGATCAATTGGATGCGCTCGCGGAACACGCCGAGTTAACGGAATCACAAATCGCCGACGTACTAAAGCAAATGGGCCATCCGGCAAAGGTTGCGCGACAATTTGTGCCACCCACACCCATAGTCGCCAGTGATGATATTCCACTGTTTAAACACACACTTGTGATGGTGCTTGGGGTGTTATTTGTGCTGCAGGTGGTGAGCGGTGCGACTCAGTGGTTGGGTTCAACCGAGGGGAGTTTATTTGGATTTATCCGCCATATTGCCAGTGGTTTTATCGTGGACGCATGTTTTGCATTTACCGCCATTCTACTGTCTTTTTGGAGTATTTCAGCTCAGGGCAAGGTGATATCTGGTGGTCGTTGCCAACATTGGCAACCGCAGAATTTGCCTAAGGTTGGGCCAGATTGGCAGCATATCAGTTTAAGTGATGTGTTTTCCGATTTAGCCACTTATCTGTTTTTGTTACTGTTAATTTGGAATAACCTCTGGATGAGCGCAGATCAGTTAGCTGCTCGCTCGGTGATTTTTAGCGCCAATGCACAGCAATTATTGCAGTGGTTTAGCCCCATTATTCTGCTCTCTCTCCTTAATACGCTGTGGCAGTTGCGTCGTAGGTTATGGACTGCGCCATTATTGTTGGCAAATGCGGGGGTTAATTTGGCGTATGCGTTGTGCTTAGTGTTTCTGGCATTCAGTTCGCCGCTACTACAATACCAAGGGGGCGAAGTAGAGGGGATTTTTACCCTGCAGCAGTTAGATACATGGCTCGGCCATGCGCTGTTGGTTATTGCGTTATTTCCGAGTTATGAATGTATTCGCGATATATTACGTTGGCGAAAATTAACGGCTCATTAGGTGTGTTTAGGGGCTTATTTGGCATGATCTTCAAAACTTGTTTGTGCTTGTTGTTTGTAATACTCAAATAAGCCTTCTTGCTTCATTTTTTTAAGTTGTTTGGCAACATCGACTGCAAGTTGGCTATGGCGTTTATGTAAATAGCCATAATTTGTCACCGACTCTAAGTATGCAACTGGACGAATTTTGCCATCTTGAAACTCAGGTGTTTTTTGAAGGAGGTGCAAACTCACCTCGGAGTCAATATAGATATCAATGCGATCATGTAACAGTTTTCGAAAAGAGTTTATTGGCGAGGAGGACTCACTGAGGTGCGTTGCCGGAATAAGCTCAGTTAATTTTTGCTTTGCCTGAATCATGCCTCGATAATATTCTACTTTGTACCCCATGTTAGTTAATGATTGCCAATCCGTTATCTTGATTTGTGGGTGAGTTGTAAAGGCGATTAAATGGGTTTCAATAAAGGGTTCTTCAATCCGAACAACATTATTCACCTTATCTCCATAGCTAAAAATCCTGCCTGGTTCACCATCAATTTTACCCGATTCCAGCATTTTACTGGCTCGAATCGCGGGTACGATTTCGTAGTTAAACTGATAGCCTAGTTGTGTAAATGCGTGGGTATAAAGTAATTCTGCCCATTTTATGTAGAAGCTATTTTTGGGATCTTCGAAAAACGCCATGGTAATGGTGGGTTTATCTTGTACTGATGGGGTGGTTGGGGAAGGAGCTATATCACTTGCATAAGCGGAAAAACAACATAATAGCCCAATCAAGCTATTCGATATGGCGAGGTTCCATTGTTGCATATCAACTCCCTTTCATTAGCACTCAGTACCATTGAGTATAGTCAGCCTAATTTATTGGTTTTGTTTATTCTCAGCGAGTGCTTTACAGGGGGAGAATTCTTTATGCCAAACGGGCTGATTGTCATGATGCGGTTGGTTTTTTGGGCACTGGAGTGATGCACATGAAGTTAGCCCATGCTATTACGCTAGTTAACCTTGCCCTTGGGTATCAGTTACCACAATTAATATTAGTGAACACTTCTAGCATCAACCTTGGCGCCAAGTTTATCTTGCAATAAAGATAAACTTAGCGTTTTTCATGTTGTTTACTGCAATCATACTGACATTTAGCTGTAACAAAATCTCCATATAAATCACGCTTATTCGTCATATAAATCACAGAAAATCGGCGCGCCTCTAAAGGGAATACCCTCATACACACAATAATAAAATCGGTGATGAACGTGATGAATATTAAACGGATTGCTGCAACTATTTCCTGCAGTTTAATGACGGTTGTGGCCCATGCTGCAGTCTTACCCGCAACCCAAACCGATAGTCAGTGGTTTAAGGACAGTGCCGCTAACGTTGCGGCCAAAGCGCAGGTTGAAACCAAAAAAACAGCAAAAAATGTGATTCTCTTTGTTGGCGATGGCATGAGCATTTCAACCTTAACCGCTGCACGTATTTTGCAGGGACAGCAGCAAACAGGTAACCAAGGCGGCGAAGAGCACTTCTTAAGTTTCGAGCAATTTCCCCGCACCGCATTAGTGAAAACCTATAACACCAACCAGCAAACGCCGGACTCAGCAGGCACCATGACCGCCATGACCACAGGCGTGAAAACTAAAGCGGGGATGATCTCAATCTCTGACACCAGTTTACGCGGTAACTGTTTGTCTTCTAAAGGCAATGAATTAGTTTCCCTCGTTGATCTTGCCAATGCGAAGGGCTTATCGACAGGGGTGATCACCACGGCCCGTTTAACCCATGCGACCCCAGCGGCAGCTTACGCTAAATCCCCTGATCGCGATTGGGAAAGCGATGCAAACCTGCCAGCCGAAGCGGTTGCCAATGGTTGTACTGATATTGCTAGCCAACTGGTGATGCGCGATCCAGCCAATGCGCTCACCGTGGCATTAGGCGGTGGCCGCAGCTATTTTTTACCCAAAGAAGTGACAGATGGAGAGAACAAAGCAGGAAAGCGTAAAGATGGCAAAGATTTGACCAAAGCGTGGGTGACAAACTTGAGTAAAGCGGCCTACGTTTGGGACAAAAAAGGCTTTGATGCCGTCGATGTTGCTAATACCGATCACTTACTTGGCCTCTTTAATCCATCCCATATGGAATACGAAGCCGACCGCAATGATGACGTAGCAGGTGAGCCATCACTTACTGAAATGGCCACTAAATCCCTCGAAATTTTAAAGAAAAATGATAAGGGCTTCCTGCTGATTGTGGAATCGGGTCGTATCGACCATGGTCACCACGCGGGCAATGCCAGCCGCGCCCTGACCGATGCGGTGGAATTATCCAACGCGGTTAAAGCCGCGATCGATGCCACCAGCAGCGACGACACGCTAATCATGGTTACCGCTGACCACAGCCATGTATTTACCATTGCAGGCTACCCCAAACGCGGCAATCCGATTTTAGGCTTAGTACACGATGTGGATGGTTCGTTAGCCCTCGCTAACGACGGCAAGCCTTACACCACGCTGGCCTACACAAACGGCCCTGGCGCTGTGGTTGGCGTTCGTGACGACTTAACCTCTGTCGATACTCAAAATAAAGACTTCATGCAACAAGCACTTATCCCAATGGAAAGTGAGACTCACGCCGGTGAAGACATCAGCTTGCACGCAATGGGCCCAGGTTCGAATCTGGTGCAGGGCGTGATTGAGCAAAACGTGATCTTCCACATTATTAACCAAGCCCAACAGCTTGGCGGCACTAAGTACTAGGCGTCAGCGACCTACGGTTCTCACTTTTGGAGTTAAACATGAATAAGAAATTACTAGTACTCGCGATGTCAGCCATGCTGGGTTTAGCCGCATGCGGTAACGATGGTGACAATGGCGTGGCAGGTACACCGGGTTCAAATGGTTCAAATGGCAGCGACGGTAAAGATTGGAGCGCAGTCAATCAATGGTATGTGGATGCTCAAGCGCGCGTGACTAAAGCTGATGGCCTGAGCGTGAATAACGAGGTGGGTGCGGCGAAGAACGTGATCCTGTTTGTTGGCGACGGCATGGGCGTATCGACCATCACTGCAGCGCGTATTTTAGAAGGCCAATTAAAGGGCAAAACGGGTGAAGAAAACGCTTTATCCTTTGAGACGTTGCCCTATGTAGGCTTATCTAAAACCTATAACGTCGATGGTCAAACACCGGATTCTGCGGGCACTATGTCCGCGATGGTAACAGGGGTTAAAACCGATGTAGGTGTGATTTCACAGGCTGAAGGCGTAGTACGTGCTAACTGTGCATCGACCAAAGATCAAAATCTGGTGACATCATTAGAACTGGCTGCGATGGCGGGTATGTCTACTGGTGTGGTCACAACTGCACGTTTAACCCACGCAACGCCAGCTGCGACCTACGCCCATGTGCCTGATCGTGACTGGGAAGCTGACTCAAATTTACCTGCCGAAGCGGTAACCAATGGCTGTAAAGATATTGCCGCCCAAATGCTCGACTTTAATTATGGCAGTGGCTTAAACGTGATGATGGGGGGGGGGCGCCGCAGTTTTATCCCCAAAACCCTGATAGATCCAGAAGGTAAAGCGGGTAAGCGCAGCGATGGTCGCGATCTAACCGCTGAATGGTTAGCTAAGTACCCTAATGCGGCCTATGTTCAGGACCGAGATACCTTCCTCAATGTGGATGTGAAGAGCACTGACCATTTACTGGGTTTGTTTAATTCATCCCATATGGAATACGACTATGACCGCAGCGAAGCGGGCGTAAAAGGGGAGCCATCACTGGCGGAAATGACCGCCAAGTCGATTGATATTTTGAAGAAAAATGCCAAAGGCTATGTGCTGATCGTTGAAGCGGGTCGTATCGATCATGCGCACCATGCGGGTAATGCTGCTCGCGCCTTGTACGATACTATCGCGCTCTCTGAAGCGGTGCGCGTCGCCATGGAAAAATCCTCGGAAAAAGACACGCTCATCATGGTCACCGCTGACCACAGCCATGTGTTCACCATTGCAGGTTATCCAACCCGTGGTAACCCTATCCTTGGCTTGGTGAAAACCAACGATGAAAATGGTATCGCCGAAGTGACCAACTCAACTGATGCTAACGGTTTACCTTACACGACAGTTGGTTACGCCAACGGTATGGGTTATGCCTCATTAGCGACTGGTGGTGATGAGCGTTATAACTTCCCTGTGGATGGCGGCCGTAAGGACTTGAACTTTGTGGATACGCAAAACGCTGGGTTCCATCAAGAAGCGCTGGTGCCATTAAGCGATGAAACCCATGCGGGTGAAGATGTGGCGATTTTTGCCCGTGGCCCAAGTTCGGCTTTGATCCAAGGCACGGTTGAGCAAAACCATATCTTCCACGTGATGAACCGTGCGGCTAATTTGGTCGCTAAAGCAGAAGCTGCTGTAGCGGCAAAATAAGCCCAATGCCGATGGCGGGTTGGCCTGCTATCGGCTTTTATCTAACTGTCTGTAAAGCCAGTTATAAAATTAGCGTGTAAGTGAGAAATAAATGAATAAGCTCCTATTGATCACCTTATTATCGGCTTTGATTTCACCCGCAATCGCCTTAGCGACGCCCGTTACTGCTCAAGCTGCAGGCAAAGCTGGTATGCAATGCGCAAATATTCAAGCCGCCCATCTAAAAGCCCAATACCAAGTGACCAATGCTAAAGGGCACCGCTGGCAGATGACCCTGCTAAGAGATGGCCAAGAGTTTATTATTCAACGGGATAACACCACTTTTGAGCAATGGACAAGGAATGGCGAGTATGTGCGCTATTTTCCCGTTGAAAAACGCTCAGTTACCTACCGTAAAGGGGATTTGCGGGCGTTAAATATTCAGCACGATCGCGAGCAGCTATACCATGTGGTGTCTCCGGCATTGCCCGCTAATATGGCGAAAACCGAGCTAAAACAACTACCTTGTTTCTCGATACAAGGTTTTGCAGGCAAGGTTAATGGCATGGAGAGCCAGCTTGATTGGATTACTAGCATTGAGCTGCCGCAGCAATTTAATTTAGGTGCAGAATTAAGTTATCAGTTGCTCACGGTTGAGCCCTACAGCCATGAGGCGTTTACGGTGTTAACCCAGAATTATCAAGATATTGACTTTGCCGATGTTGGCGACAGTGAGTCAGATCCCTTTATCGCCAAGATGATTAATCAAGGCTTTATCGAACACGGCAGTAGCGGTTTTTATAGCAGTGAAGGGCATGCTATTGAAGCTCAAGGTGGCCACGGCAGTCATTCGCACTAAGCGACTTTTGAGTTACCACAAAACGCCCGCATTTGGGCGTTTTTGCATTGGGTATTGGCATCGCTGCAATAATTTACTATTCCAGCCAAGTTGTGGGCAGCTAGAATGTAGTATCAAAAGTGATATTTGCTGAGAAAAATTGAATTAATCCCTATGAGCCGCACGACTCCCGTTGAACATATCAATTACTGGCGCCATCCCAGCCTCTCGGGCATTGAACTGAGTCAGGCGGAATTTACCCACTTCAGTTTTGATAAACACGTGCATCTGGATTACCACTTAGGCGTAGTCACTCAAGGGGCGCAGCAATTTATCAATAAGGGCAGTCATTATCAGTTAGGGCAACACGGCCTCTCGACCCTCAATCCCGATGAAACCCACGATGGACAAAGCCGCGATGCCGAAGGCTATCGGGTGAAAGTGATGTCCATCCCGGTGGATTTTATGAATGCGATCAGCCAAGAGATGGGGCAAGCTACGCACTTTTTTAACGCACCGATCGTAGATGATCCCGCGTTATATCAATATTTTATTCAGTTACATAATCTACTTACGCAAGGTCAATGTACTGAGCTAGAGGCTGAATCACACCTATTAAACTTTATGCAGCTGTTATTAACCCGCCATCCTGCAGGCATACTTAAACTGGGCCAGGATCAAGGTTTATCCTCGCAGCAGTTAAAGCTAATCAAACAAAAGATCCACGACGAGCCTTGGCAGAATACTCAGCTCGAGGGGTTAGCCAATGAGGTTAACTTAAGTAAGTTTCAGTTTTTACGACAGTTTAAACAGGCTACGGGCATGACTCCCCATGCGTATCTTAAGCGGGTACGTTTAGAGCTCGCTAAAAAGTCTTTAACCCATGGCACCTTAGTGGTGGATGTTGCGCAGCAGTTAGGTTTTTTCGACCAAAGTCATTTAAACAAGGCGTTTAAGCAGGCCTTTTTGCTCTCACCTGTCCAATTCCAGCGGCGTATGCTTTGATCTTATTTTTGTTATTTTATTCTCGTGCAATTTCTTACAATGCAAGCTCTGAGCCCTTGGTCATAATGGACTTTCTGATTTTTTGCTTGCGGAGCCATATTGATGGATTTATCCCTATTATTCACCTTAGCCCTGATCCACTGTGTTGCCTTAGTTAGCCCTGGGCCGGATTTTGCCATTATAGTGAAGATTGCTACTTCGCAGCCGCGTAATACAGCTATCGCTACTGCGGCGGGAATATCGATGGCGATTTTAGCCCATACGATTTTGAGTTTAACTGGTGTCAGCTTAGTGATTAAAAGCTCCCACTCCTTGTATCTTTTGGTGCAACTGCTTGGCGCTTCTTACTTAGCTTGGATGGGATTTGGCGCGCTCAAAGCCGCAATCGCTTTTTTTAGAAAGCCCAAATGGCAATTGAAGGGTGAGGAGGCGGAGTCATCCGTAGCGACAGCGGCTCAAGCAAACACTGGCGATAACTCGCAAACCAAGGCGGAAAAAAGCCTATCACCACGGCAGGGATATATGACGGGACTTTATACCAATTTATTGAATCCTAAAGCCTTAGTGTTCTTCTTAACCTTGTTCTCAGCCTTAATCACCCCCAGTGTGACGCCAGCGACTAAGGTTGCTGCAGCACTGGTGTTATTTGTTTTGTCATTGATTTGGTTTGGCTTTCTCGCCCTAATGCTTTCTAAAGCAAAGGTGCAGCAAAAAATGCAGCGGATAACACCTATCATTGATGCTGTAATTGGGGTGATTTTTATGTCAGTAGCACTGGCAATAGTGTCGAATTTGCTGCTTGCATAAAGCTGCTGTGGACGACTCTGGCGTAAGGAATTGCTTCGATAATGCTGGGGTGATTACAGGTGTTTCGCCTCGCTATGGTATCCTTGCCAAGTCTTAATTTGGATGTTTTTGACTTTAAAGGAATTAACCATGCTTTATGCCCAGTTTTATCGAGCATTTTCTTCAGTAAATCGACTCTCCCGTTTAGGGCTTTTTGCGGGCTTGTTGCTAGGGAGTCTGAGCACTTCGCCACTGGCGCAGGCCGCATTAGATGCGGAATATGTGCCCAAAGTGCAGGCGCTGATTGACGCGGCGAAGGCTGGAGATCGCCAGGCCATTGCTAAACAGATTGCGTATCCCCTCAAGCGGGATTATCCGCTCCCCGATGTGCAAAGTTCCCAGCAAATGTTAGAGCGATTTGTGCAAGTGTTTGATAGCAAATTGCTGTCTGAAATTGCTAACTCTACAGCCGAGAGCAATTGGGACACTATGGGCTGGCGTGGCATTATGCTTAACCATGGCAGTGTGTGGTTGGATTTTGATGGCAAAATCTCAGGCATCAATTATCAAAGTCCAGAAGAAGCCAAACTAAGAGACGCGCTGATCGCGCAGCAAAAATCGACCTTACACGAGAGTGTGCGGGAATTTATCAGTCCAGAACTTGCGTGGGAAACCGCGCGATTTACCATTCGTGTCGATGCCATCGATAATAACCAATACCGTTACGCTGCGTGGGCGAAGGGGAAATCGCTGAGTGAACAGCCTGATTTAGTCCTTAAAAAGGGGAAGTTAGTCTTCGATGGCAGTGGCGGAAATCATTCCTTCCAGTTTAAAAGCGGCCCCTTTCTTTATGTCTGCGATGTGATCGTGCTCAGCGCCGAAGAGAGTCCCGTGGGCAGACTTTATGTCTACAAAAATGATCAATTGCTGGTGCAGGAGCCTGTGATTAAGGCTGAATAAGCAAACCGAGATGGCTTATGCTGCAGTGCGATAAGCCATTTGCATGCTGGTATCCCATTGCCGCAAATACAGGATTAAGGTTTGTTGTCATAATTAATCCCGCCAAAATTGCCATGCGCAGCAGTGCCGTTATTTTCTTTTCTAGACTTCAAGGGTTTCTTATCGGTATCGTTTTAGTTGAGGTTGGTATGCTGGTAAACAGGAAAGCCTAGTCAATTTACTCCATCGCATTATTTCTGTTTCTACGATTCCTACAGTCTCTAAAGCCGCCTTTATCAATAAAGGCGGGTCTTAAGAATGGGATCTTACTTTATCAATTTTATCAGTGCCTTAAAGCGGTCGCCTTGGGCTTGATGTTGGAGTTCGAATAACAGTGACTCCACATTGGTGAGGTTTGCACCCTTGGCCGTCATCATTTGGATCCCTAACTGTTTATTGTCTGCACTGCGGGATGAAACCGCGTCGGCGACGAGATGCACCGAATAGCGTTGGTCTAGCAGATCGCGGCAGGTTTGATACACGCAAACATGGGTTTCTATCCCCGCGAGCAAGACTTGCTTGCGCCGTGTTTGGGTTAATGCATTGGCAAATTCATCACAGTACCAGCCACTGAAATGTTGCTTGGCAATCGGCGAACTGCTTCGTTCGAGTAAGGTTTTTAATTCTTCGGTCGTCGAGCCGAGTTTCTCAGGCAATTGCTCTAACCAAAGAATGGGGATTTCAAACAGCTGCGCGCCTTGGATTAGCGTGCTGAGCTGCTGGTGGAGCTTAGCCGTATTGTCCATGATCTGAGCGAGTTTTCCCTGCACATCGACGATAACAAGTACACATTCTTCGGGTTTTAACATCGGACATTCCTTCTGCGCGGGTGGAATAAAGGCGTCGTTTGGCGATCGCTCTGTTTATTTTTTGCACTGTTAGTAAACCCTAATTGGCCAACCTCACCAATAGGGCAAAAGTCGAATATGTCTTGCACTTAAATTGCTCACTAAAAAAGTGCGTTGCTTTAATGGATGCACAGTTCTGGTGCATTTTTAGGCGCGTCAAAAACCGTATTATTATATAAAGTTATATAAATCATATAATTAAAAATCTGGCCTAATGATTGAATTACCTTTGCTACAAGTTAATAACAATCGCGTTTTTTTGGAGGTCAAGATGAAACTAGTCAGCGCTATCATCAAGCCATTTAAATTGGATGATGTCCGTGAAGCTATCGCCGGAATTGGTATTGAGGGGATGACGGTGACCGAGGTTAAAGGTTTTGGCCGTCAAAAGGGGCACACCGAGCTTTACCGTGGCGCCGAGTATCAGGTGGATTTTTTGCCAAAAGTAAAACTAGAAATTGCCACTAAAGCCGAAAATCTCGACATGCTGATTGAGGCGATTACCACTGCGGCTCATACGGGAAAAATTGGTGACGGAAAGATTTTCGTTATCGACTTAGAACATGCCATCCGTATTCGTACGGGTGAACTCGATACTGAAGCGCTATAGGGGGCGGAAGATGGAAGAACTAACAAAATTAGGCGTGACAGTCTCTGAATTACGCTTTGCACTCGATACCTTTTATTTTTTGATTTCCGGCGCTTTAGTCATGTGGATGGCTGCGGGTTTTGCCATGCTCGAAGCGGGATTAGTGCGTTCAAAAAATACCACCGAAATTTTAACTAAAAACGTGGTGTTATATGCGATTGCCTGTGTGATGTATTTATTGGTTGGTTACAACATTATGTATGTCGACAATGCCGAGGGCGGCTGGCTGCCTTCACTGGGAACGCTGATTGGTTCGCAAGCCGATGATGCCAACCATGCATTAGAATCTGACTTTTTCTTCCAAGTGGTGTTTGTGGCCACGGCAATGTCGATTGTCTCTGGCGCGGTGGCGGAGCGGATGAAGTTGTGGGCATTCCTTGTCTTCTCCGTGGTGATGACTGGCATTATCTATCCCGTTGAAGGT
Source organism: Shewanella cutis (assembly GCF_022410515.1). GTDB lineage: Bacteria > Pseudomonadota > Gammaproteobacteria > Enterobacterales > Shewanellaceae > Shewanella > Shewanella cutis. Next base: position 24,721 of record NZ_JACSDI010000006.1, read on the forward strand.
TACTGGACGTGGGGTAAAGGTTTTATCGCAAGCTTAGGATTTGTGGACTTTGCGGGCAGCGGTATTGTGCATATGACTGGCGCGGCCGCGGCTATCGCTGGGGTGTTATTACTGGGGGCGCGTAAGGGGAAATATGGTCCTAATGGTCAAGTGAATCCTATTCCAGGTTCTAACTTACCGATGGCAACCTTAGGGATGTTTATTCTGTGGATGGGTTGGTTTGGCTTTAACGGCGGCTCGCAGTTGATGGTGTCAGATGCGGCCAACGCAAGCGCAGTTGCTAAGGTGTTTGTTAACACCAACACCGCCGCCGCTTTGGGTGCAATCTCTGCCCTTATCGTGTGTAAAATGATATGGGGTAAAGCCGATTTAACCATGATCCTCAACGGTATTTTGGCGGGCCTAGTGGCGATCACGGCCGATCCTTTATCGCCTTCACTATTGATGGCGGGTGTGATTGGTTTAGTGGCTGGCGGTTTAGTGGTGTTCTCCATTGTCGGCTTAGATCGCATTAAGATCGACGATCCTGTTGGCGCGATTTCGGTGCACGGTGTGGCGGGTTTCCTCGGTTTAATGTGTGTGCCTTTGTCGAATGCCAATGCCACCATAACCGCACAATTAACCGGTGCAGCGATTATCTTCGCGTGGGTATTTAGCGCCTCTTTTGCGGTGTGGTTTGTACTGAAGATGACCATGGGTATCCGTGTTTCAGAGGAAGAAGAATACAATGGTATGGACGCATCAGACTGCGGTATCGATGCATATCCAGAGTTTGTGACAGTCAAAAGTGCGGGCTAACTGGTATTGATATCACTTGATGCCTCTAAGGGATAAGAGGATAGTAAAGCAGAGCCAAGGCTCTGCTTTTTTTATGGGTTGTTAATAGAATCACTACACCACAGGGAGTTCTCAATGCGCCTAATGCCTTATCCAGCAACAACATTTAGTATTCTTTGTGCAATCTTAGTGTTGCCTGCGTTGGCAGGGCAGGTGGTGGTGACTCGCTCCAATGAACATTTCGATGCTTTTGCTGTCCGCGATCAAGTACTTAAAGACTATGAATGGCAAGAATCCTTGAGAAGACAGGAACAGATTCAAATTCTTCAAGCCTTGCCCCTTGGGTGTATCGTGCAGATGCAACCATACCGTTACTTTCGCTGTGGCCAAGATAATTATCGTCCTTACCGTTATCAGCAGCAGGATGTGTTTATCAAGGTTGATCCTCCAGGGCAAAATTAACACTTAAGATGCTGCGCTTCCGTGGGATATGCAGCATGCATTCATATTTTGTCACCATTTAATGGCGTCTTTTTGGCCAAGTGTAATAAGCTCAAATAGGAGCTTTATGGTCTGGGGGACGTATCATGATACAACTGCGCACCATCTCTAGCGGCATGATCTGCTCATTGTTACTTTTACTATTATGGGGTTGTAGCTCAACAGTCCCAAAACCAAGTGATAATGAGCTTGATGCCCTGTTTGACGATTCGTTATTTAAACCTGTGACTAATATCCCCAGTGTTGAAGATATTTTTAGCCTTCCCTCCTCTGTGGCGCTTGATGTTAAGCGAACTTATGATCGTTACGCCATTTCGACTAAAAATCCTCTCGCGGTGCATGAATGGTTGGCCAGCTATATCAATGCTAACCAAGAGGGCGGTCAAAGCGATTTTCGCTATCAAGATAATTTGACCCAAACCGCCAGCGAAACCTATGCCCAACGAGCCGGAAACTGTATGTCGCTGGTGGTGATGACATCGGCATTGGCAGACATTTTTAATATTGGCACTGAGTTTCAGGATATTGCGATTGAACCGGTCTGGGATAAGCAGGGGGACTTTTACCTGATTAATGGCCATGTCAATCTACGTTTGTTGCCAGCACAGAGTATGCACACTGTTTATGTATCAACCCATGCTATTTTGGTCGATTTTATGCCCGAGCGGGCACTTCGCGGGGTCGATAAAGTCCAAATTAATCGTCAGACCTTAACGGCCATGTTTTATAACAATATGGCCGCAGAATCCTTGGTGGAAGGGGATTTAGATCGCGCTTACGCCTTAGTTAAAGCCGGCTTAAAATCTGGGCACTTTATTCCGGCTCTTAACACCTTAGCCGTAATTTATCGCCACAAGGGCGATGAAAAGCGCGCCGAGCTGGTTTATCGCTATGCCCTCAAGTTTGATCCTGATGATATGACAACACTCTTTAATTTAGCCGTTATCCTCGGTAATCAAGGTCGCTTAGAGGAATGGGCGCAAATACATAAAAAGCTTGAGTTAGCGCGTATTCGTAACCCTTATTACTATTACAATATGGGCGAGCAGGCCTATGACGAGCATCAATACCGTGAAGCGCTCGCGTGGTATCAAAGGGCAGTCGATAAGGCCGATTATCGGCATGAGTTTTTCTTTGGCTTGTCTCGTACTTATTGGGCGCTTGGCGATGAAAAGCGGGCCAAACAGAATATGGAAAAAGCGCTGGCGCTCAGTCGCGAGGCCGCAGATCAACATCGCTATCAAGCAAAGTTGCAGGCAATGCGGCAACACTAATCCTTTGGCGAGTGTTAAAACACCTTATCGACGTCCTTGCGACTATCAAGTTGAAATATTTGAACTTGAAATTTTAAAAGTAATTTAAAACAATATCTTATATCTGATTTTTTGAAATGGAGACAACTTGGTTGCATTAGCGGCGCAGACTGGATAAATTGAACTCAGTATTGCAGTTGAGATCCCCTATTGCAGCGATGAAGATAGCCTAAACACCAGAGTTGGAGCAGTAAATAATGTATTACCAAAATGATGACGTTCGCATTAATGAAGTTAAAGAGTTACTTCCCCCTATTGCGATACTAGAACGATTTCCTGCCTCCGAAAACGCTGCTGCAACTGTGTTTAATGCCCGTCAAAGCATCCATAATATTCTCGCTCGTGAAGATGATCGCCTATTAGTGGTCATTGGTCCTTGCTCTATTCATGATCCTAAAGCGGCGCTGGAATACGGTCAGCGATTGGTTGCCCTTAGGGAGCGCTATCAAGATCAACTTGAGATTGTGATGCGAGTGTATTTTGAAAAGCCGCGAACTACCGTAGGATGGAAGGGGCTAATCAATGATCCTTACATGGATAACAGTTTCAAACTGAATGATGGTTTGCGAACGGCGCGCAAACTTTTAGTCGATTTAAATGATTCAGGCATGCCGACCGCGGGTGAGTTCCTCGACATGATTACCCCGCAATATGTGGCGGATATGATGTGTTGGGGCGCCATTGGTGCCCGCACAACAGAATCACAAGTCCACCGCGAACTGGCCTCTGGGTTATCTTGCCCTGTGGGCTTTAAAAATGGCACCGATGGCACAATCAAAGTGGCAATCGATGCCATTGGCGCCGCTAATGCGCCGCATCACTTTTTATCTGTGACTAAATTTGGCCATTCGGCGATTGTCTCCACTAAAGGCAACCCAGATTGCCATATCATCCTTCGCGGCGGCCGCGAGCCGAATTACAGTGCGAGTCATGTCGCCCAAATCAGTGACCAACTGAAAAAAGCCAAGCTGGTCGATAACATCATGATCGACTTTAGCCACGCCAATAGCAGCAAACAGTATCAGCGGCAAATGGTGGTAGCCAATGAGGTTGCCGAGCAAGTTGCATCCGGTAATAAGGCGATTTTTGGGGTGATGGTTGAAAGCCACTTAGTCGAAGGACGTCAGGATCTTATCGAAGGCCAAGCGTTATGCTACGGCCAGAGTGTGACCGATGCCTGTATTGGTTGGGAAGATACTGAGCGTTTGTTAGCTGTTTTAAATCAAAGTGTTATTGAGCGACGTCAGCGGGTTTAATGTCTTTTAAAGTCAAAAATAAAGGCGCTATCCTGGCGCCTTTATTTTATTATTTCTTGCTCATTTGGGCTAAATATTCGTTCGCTTTGGCTAAGCTACCAAAAGCAGCGATGAGGTTATTTCGGCCTTTGTCCTGAATTTCTGGATTCCCTGATTCGATCATCATCCACACCCAAGTTTGGATCAGTGGTAACGGCGGGTATTGAACTTTAGCTGAATCCAACATAAAGCATCCTTCGATTTTGAAATATTTGAATTACTTTTAGTGTTATCGCAGAACGAGTAGGGGGCTTATTTCCCCGCTCAAAACTGCGGCCAGAGATTTGCAAATCCTGCTGCTAACGAACTTAAATCCATAGGGCATTTTGGGTAAAACCGACAAAATAATCAACACTCAGACATAGCCTATTTTAGCGTGCAGTATCCGGATAAAAGCCTTGGTACGACAGTATTTGTCATCATTTATAAGCTCTTAGCGATATATCTTGGTGTAAGTCGTTAGTGTGACATTTTGATATTTAAATGACTTGATTCGACTCGTTTTAGATTGCTTAGAATATTTAAATTAAAAGCTCTGCAAAAACGAATGCCGAACACTTGTACACGTCGGTATACCCGTGTTGATTTTGCTAAGCTTTGAGCCGTTTGTCTGTCAGAAAAATCTGATTGATTTTATTGAAACTTTACCTTTTTACTTCACCTTAGTGCTCGCCATGCTGTTACAATTGACAGACTCAGGCAAAGGTTTAGATATATGCGCCCAACACTGTATTTTGAAGGTCCCATCGATAAGCTCAATTGGCATGTGATTAAGTTACTTTGGCCCTATTTGCTTGAATATAAAGGGCGGGTAGCATTAGCTATGTCTTGCCTTATCGTCGCTAAGCTCGCTAGTGTGGGTTTACCTTTTATTCTTAAAGACGTCGTCGATACTTTAGATGCCAATAAAACAGCGCAGGCGTTGAGTGTTCCCATAGGATTAGTGCTGGCCTATGGCACCGTCCGCCTGCTGACGGTTATCACGGGGGAAATCCGCGACACCTTATTTGGCCGGGTGACGGAGCGCGCCATTCGTCGTTTAGGTCTGGCGGTGTTCGACCACTTGCATCGACTTGATTTGGATTTTCACCTTGAGCGCCGAACCGGTGGTTTATCACGGGATATTGAACGCGGCACCAGTGGGGTGAGTTTTTTGATGCGGTTTATGGTATTTAACATAGTGCCAACCCTGTTAGAAATCGCCATGGTGATTGGTATTTTCTTTTTTAATTATGGTGTTGCGTTTGCATCTATCACTTTTATCTCTGTGCTAGCCTATATTTGGTTTTCGGTCATTGCCACTGAGTGGCGCACCGAATATGTCCGTGATGCAGCTAAAGCTGACTCCCTCTCCAATACCCGCGCGATTGATAGCCTATTGAACTATGAAACCGTGAAGTATTTTAATAATGAGAAATATGAATCGGAAAGATACGATCAAGCCCTAGACCAATGGGAAGTCGCGAAGCGTAAAAATCGTTTATCGCTGTTTGCGCTTAATGGTGGTCAGGCGTTAATTATTGCTATAGCGATGACTGCGATGATGGCATTAGCAGCTTATAGGGTTACCAATAATGAGATGACACTCGGGGACTTTGTACTGATAAACGCTTTTATGATGCAGCTGTTTATGCCTCTGAATTTTTTAGGTTTTGTCTATCGAGAAATCCGTGGCGCACTTGCCAATATTGAGCGGATGTTTAGCCTGCTGGATAAGCACCCGAGCATTGTCGATAAACCGGATGCATTAGATTTTGAACCTAAGCGGGGTGAGCTGAGTTTTGAGCAAGTGAGTTTTAGCTACGATGATAGGCCAATATTGCGTAACGTCTGCTTTAAGGTTGCTGCAGGTAAAAAGGTCGCAGTCGTTGGGGATAGCGGCGCAGGCAAATCAACATTAATTAAGCTATTGTTTCGTTTTTACGATGTAGAACAAGGGCGTATTTTGATTGATGGACAAGATATTCGCCAATTAACGCAAGATGCACTACGCAGAGCGATTGCGATAGTGCCGCAAGATACAGTGTTATTTAATGATTCTTTAGTGGAGAACATCCGCTATGGCCGCCCCGATGCGACGGATGAAGAAGTAAGGCATGCCATCAAACTCGCACATTTAGAGGATTTTATTGCATCGCTTTCACAGGGGTGGGATACCAAAGTGGGCGAGCGGGGATTAAAACTGTCAGGTGGTGAAAAACAACGAGTTGCGATTGCTCGAGCGATCTTAAAAGGATCGCCAGTGTTAGTGTTTGATGAGGCGACCTCATCCCTCGACAGCCGCTCCGAGCAGGCGATTTTGTCAGCCTTGCGTGAGGTGGCGAAAGGGCATACTAGCTTAGTCGTGGCGCATAGATTGTCGACTATTGTTGATGCTGATCAAATCGTTGTTTTAAGCAAAGGGGAAATTGTCGAGCAGGGTAATCACTCTTCGTTATTAGCTCAAGGTGGTCTTTATGCCAAATTGTGGCGCATACAAAATGAGCAACAACACCTTTCTGTGTAAGTGTTATAGCGACAAGGTAATTCAGTTTTTATTCAGCTAAGGCTCTCTATACTCAATTCCAAGCGAATAATCATAAGAGGTGCTTGGCATGGAAAATATGGCGTTAAGAGTCAATATTGAAGGCAGAGAAGAGAAAGTCAGCACGGACTGGGCTGCGATTATGGCAACCCTTCAAAAACGCGGTGTTGATTATGATTCGCTCCAACGTATTCATGCAGAGTTAAACGCAGGTCTTAAAGTGACGACAAGACGTTTAACGTTGGCAAAACAGAATCAAGAGATCGCCTTGGCTGGTATTATCCGTGTCGGCAATGAACATAGTGCAGATATTCGTAGTATTTATTAAGCGGGAAAACGAGTGGAAAAATGATAGGCAATAAAAAAATTAAGGGAATATAAGCATTATATTCCCTTTGGTTTTCCGGCCTTCCAACCTTCACACAGCAGATTGAGTTTGGTGGTTGATTTGTCAATTCGCGTCAGTCGAATGACTTTACCTTCACGAAAACACACCAATTCGCCTTCGATTTCAGTCAAGCGATTACAGCTCTTACAGCTTGTGCTGGCAGTCTTGCTGTCAGACATTTGGCTTACAAAGCTTGCTTTCACAGTGTTTCCTTACTTGATATGAAGTGGTTTGATTTGAAGTATGTATCACGGATCTTACCCCTTTTGTGATGCATGTTCAAATTAGTTCTTGCTGAATTAACTTTAGATGAAAGTTGTGTTCTATGCCTAGGGCGTGTTGACGTTTCGAGATTAAATTTTGTTCGTTCTGGCAAGCACGTGCTCGCGAAACGAGGAATGATGTGTCGTTATTCTACTCAAATGACGAGCGGCTCTTATGACTGAAAGTAAGCGCAAGGGCTTGCCAGACGACCCCTTCGGGCAGCATTTGGCTGGCTTTTCTGCTGCGTTATCGTCCGTTTATGTAGAATAACTACTCAGCACGGACTTTGCCTTGCATAAAATCCAGCCAAATTGCTGCAAAAATAACCCTGAAACGTCAACACGCCCTAGAAAGTTATTTAATTATTGATTGATATGGGAATAGTACTTATCCAGTGAAACCGACAAGCCACTTTCAAGCACAATCCTTACATGGGATGGCTTGAGTTGCCTTGGCTCTGTCAAACCGCAGGAGTGGGCGATCAGTGCTAAGTCGTGGTGTAGATTATGATTATAATTTGCAACACGAGTCGATTTATCTCTTGGATCTAGGCCGTGCTGCAGCTTTTTATTGTGGGTGGTAATCCCTGTTGGACAAGTATCCTTATTGCACTGCAATGCTTGAATACAACCTAAGGCAAACATATTGCCGCGGGCTGAGGCAATAAAATCGGCACCTAAGGCTAGCGCCCAAGCGACTCGTGAGGGGACGATGAGTTTTCCTGAGGCGATCACTTTAATCCGTTTGCGTAGTCCATGTTTAATCAAGATATTGACCAATATGGGCAGACTTTCTTTTAGCGGCAGGCCAACGTAATCCATTAAGGGTTGTGGGGCTGCGCCCGTCCCACCATCGGCGCTATCCAAAGTAAAAAAGTCTGGGGCAGATGCTTCTCCACGGCGTTCTATTTCATTGCAAAAATCTTCAAGCCATTGCACATCACCGAGTACAGCTTTGATTCCGGTGGGTTTCCCCGTCACTTCGCGAACTCTGGCAATCATGTCTAGAATATCGCCCACATTGTTAAACTCGATATGACCATTGGGACTGATGGAATCTTGGCCCTGCGCAATGCCGCGAATATGGGCGATCTCCTCGGTCACTTTAACGCCTGGTAAGATACCTCCTTTACCGGGTTTGGCCCCCTGACTCATTTTTATTTCAAACATTTTTACTTCAGGGTGCGCGGCGATCTCGTTAAGTTTGCCATCATCCAAATGACCATGCTCATTACGAACGCCGTATTTGGCAGTGCCAATTTGGAATACTAAATCACAACCACCTTTTAAATGGTAAGGACTTAAGCCACCTTCACCGGTGTTTAACCAACACCCCGCCTGTGCCGCCCCGTGGGATAATGCTGTGACTGCGGGGCGTGACAGCGCGCCAAAGCTCATCGCGGAAATATGGCATATTGCACTTGTCGTATAAGGCACACGGCAATGGGGGCCAATGGTGAGTGGCTGGATCGGTGTTATCTCCTCATCTTGGGGTGGAAAGGCTGAATTCATAAACATAATGGTGCCAGTCGCTTCCAAGGGACGCGTCGAGCCAAAGGCTATCGTTCTATCGACATTCTTGGCTGCACGATATACCCAGCTGCGTTCGGCACGGTTAAAGGGAAGTTCTTCTCTATCTTGGGCAAAAAAGTATTGCCTAAAAAATTCACCTTGTTTTTCAAATAGGTATCTAAAGCGTCCAATAACGGGATAATTGTGGCGTACCGCCTGTTTCGTTTGCAGTTTATCGGCAATATACATGTAGACAATGGCGAGGGCGCCTAAACCGACAATGATTAAGAACAATCCAGAGAAGAGATCTAGTCCCCACATAAACCAATTCAATTCGTGCATCTTGTTATCCTCTATTCGAGTCCGTAACGGGTGGAGAGCAGGCTGGCGGGTTGTCCATCATTGATGGAGAGTAAAAACAGTTGGCTGTAATCATCTTCACTTATGGATGGTATTTCTGGGCCGCCAAGGGCTTTGATGATAAGCGGCAGCGTATTGGAGTGCCCTGCGATTAAGCTATTGCCTTTTACGGCATGTACTTGTTCAACCACCTTTTGGATATGGGCTTCGATTGGTTTTTCTGCCTCGACTACTGTGATAGGTAAATGCCGATCTGTCGAAATCGGCAATAAGGTTTGCTGAGTTCTTTGATATTGGGTCGCAATTAACTGGGAAATGGATGTGCGTTTTAAGGCGCTGATCAGGGCCTGAGCACGTAAGTTGCCATTAGCTGAAAGGGGGGGATCGCCTGCGGTTGCATCTGCTTTTTCAGCGTGTCTTACGAGAATAATCAATCGATTATCGGCTACAGCTTGATTTATCGGGCTAAGTACAATGCTGGTGAATAACAAGAGACCTATCAATAAAGATCGTATTAGCGTACCTGAATTGAAACCGATTCTTCGAGTATGTCGCAAAAACGCATTTAAACATTGGGGGATTGCCATGCCTTATATCCTTATTTTATGGGCGTATACAAGAGTGGGCGTAGGATGAGTAGCGATTAGAGAATAAGCAAACCTATTCTCCATTTTTATCATTGCATTAAGTTGGGATGTTACTGCAATTTGTAAAATTACTAAAGTTGCTCAAATTTTGGTCGATAATTAAGTCTCCCCAAGTTGAGTGGACTAGCATCATGGAAATCAATAACCCTGCACAGGTACAGAGCACTTCTTCGACCCACAGTAAATATGCTGAAAACGCGGCAAATAGTGATAAGACGAAGAATGTGGATGCCACCTCTAAACAGACGGCGCAGCAAACTAGTAAGCAGTTAATGAATCAAGCGATTCTATCGGCGCAGGAAGATGTAAGCCTAAAGTCGGGCGATCAATCTATGACTTTGCTTTATCGCGCAGCAATCGAAGCGATAAACAAAGAATTAGCCCCTTCTATGGGCGAGAACGCGATTCAAACCGCCTATGATAACGGTGTCGATACATCCCCCGAGGCCACTGCCGATCGTATTGTGAGTTTCGCAACGCAATTTTTTAGTGTTCATCAGCAGCAAAATTCGAATATGAGTTTGGATGAACAGCTCGACAGCTTTATGAGCATCATCGGCGGCGCTATCGATAACGGCTTTAAGGAGGCAAGGGATATTTTGTCTGGCCTTAAAGTGTTGCAGGGTGATATTGCCGACGGTGTAGATAAAACCTATGGACTCGTTCAAGAAGGATTGCAGGCCTTTAGAGACAGCTTCAATAAGAAATCCGATGAGACCCAAGCGACTAACGCTTAACTTCCCTTCCTCTTACTGACGCTTAAGCCCCTTGAATAAGGGGTTTTTGTTGTGCTGATAACAGTCTATGCTAGGGGTCTATTTAACGTTTTGCTTGAGGGCGGGTTATGTGGACTAAGGGACACGTTATTGAACGTATTGATTGGAACGATAAATTATTTTCGCTGCGGATAGCGGCTGAGTTAGATCCCTTTATTCCCGGTCAATTTATTAAACTCAGTCAGCAGCAAGAGGATAAGCGTGTTGCCAGAGCTTATTCCCTCGTAAACGCCCCCGATAAGCCCTATGCCGAGATTCTGGCTGTCGCCGTAGAGGATGGCCAGTTATCCCCACAATTACAACATCTTGCTATCGGAGATGAAATTGAAATCACCCCTACTGCCACCGGCTTTATGACTTTAGATGAGATCCCTAAAGGTGAGTTGCAAGGTCGACATTTGTGGTTTTTAGCCACGGGCACCGCCGTGGGACCTTTCTTATCCATGCTGGATACCGCAGAGCCTTGGCAGCGTTTTGAGAAGATAGTACTTGTCTATGGTGTGCGCGAAGCTAAAGACTTGGCCTATCTTGATAAATTAAAGGGCTATGCGGCGCAATATCCAGATCAGTTTATCCTGTGTTTGGCTGTCACCCGCGAGACAGTCGCCGATGCATTACAATGCCGTATCCCCGATGGCTTAGTCTCGGGCGAAATCGAGCGTAAAGTCGGATTAACCTTAAGTGCGGCGGATTCTCAGGTGATGATTTGCGGTAATCCGGGGATGATTAGCGGCGCTCAAGCGGCATTGCTTGACAAGGGACTCACGAAAAATTTACGCCGTGCTCCGGGGCAAATTACCGTAGAAAAATATTGGTAGTCGTTTGAGAGTTAAAAACCATTGTGTAGATTGTATTAATATCTTTGTTTAAGAAGGATTTTTTGATGAAGTTGCTCTGCTCCCTTGCGTCACCCTATGCTCGCTGTGTTCGCACGTTAATCCGTTATTTGGGGATTAATGATATTGAAGAAGTCTTAGTCAATCCGATGGAAAACACGGCACAATTGCTCGATGTTAATCCATTAGGCCAAATCCCTTGCCTGATTACTAATGATGGTGTGCCTATTTTCGATAGCGAAGTGATCATGCGCTATTTGGATACCGAATTGGGAGCACAGGAAATGTTCGGTGGCCAACCCTATAACTGGGTATTACAGTGTCAATATTCGATGATCAAGGGATTAATCGACAGTGCGGTAAAGTTGCGCCAAGAACAAATGCGTGAAGAAGAGGGCGTAAGATCGGCCTTTTGGACATCGCGCTTTGAACAAGCTTTGCTGCGTGGTTTGATGCAAATGGAGCACCAGAGCGTGATTACTCAAACGACAATTCAGGCACCACAGTTAGCCTTAATTTGTTTATTGGATTATGTGGATTTCAGACATCCTGAACTGGATTGGCGAAAAGTCGCACCGGCAACTGCAATCTGGTTTAGCGAAATGCGTGACTTGCCCGCATTTGTTGAAACTCGCCCACAATAATTGCCATCAATGGTCGGTTAAACGCCGACCTTTAGGTTGTTCTCGGCGATTATGCTCGCCAAACGCACCATAGAGCTCCTTCGTCATACCATAGTCCACACGGCGATCACTGCCAGCTTGGCGTCTATCGTCATAATGCTGATAGTGGCACTGACAGTTTGACTGTGAGCATGCTTTCATTGGGAGCTCTGGAGCTTCTTTTGATAGAAAGCGTTTTCCTTTAATTGCAGCGACTTGCTCGCAGCAATTTCCTTCATTTTCAATACTCACGCAGTGGAAGGAATGGGCTGCATTAGTTGCATGCCTTTCACGCTTACTTGTGCCAGTCGCTTTGACCAATGATTTATGTTTGCTATGGCTATTTTTGAATGTCATTAATGACACTAAGCCGAGTACGACAATTGCCAGTACAAGCATGCTAAACATAATGCCTCCAATCTATTTTAAAAAATTAAGATTCAGTTTAGTTTGATTTGAGATAATCCGCATTTTTATATCTTAAATACATTAAAAACAAAAAGTTACTCAATCTATTGCCCTCCTCGTTATGATCTATTACTCTTTCTAAACTGATAACTATTATCATTAATAGTCTTAACAACTGACTTATGCTTGACGTCATCATTTTGAGGGGAAATCGCTAATGAAATGGGTAACTTGTGCCGCTTTAATTGGGTTAATGTCGGTTGCGCAGTCTGCACATGCGGATGAAAAATTAACGGTTTACTCCTATCGCCAAGCGTTTTTGGTTGAACCTATCTTGAAGCGCTTTACCGAAGAAACAGGCATTGGCGTGAATGTGGTGTTTGCCAAAGACGGGATTGCCGAACGTATTGCCCGTGAAGGTCGCTTATCGCCAGCGGATTTAGTGCTAACCTCAGATTTTTCTCGTCTTGTCGAACTGGTCGATAAAGATCTGACATCTGCGGTGAAGAGTGAAAAATTAAACAGCAATATTCCAGCGCAATACCGTGATCCTGAAGGACAATGGTACGCACTGACCATGCGCGTACGTAATATCTATACCGCAAAAGATCGCCTCGGCCCGCAAGCGATTCGCTATGAGGAACTCGCCGATCCTAAATACAAAGGTAAGATTTGTACTCGCAGCGGTAAGCATCCTTACAACATTGCCTTGGTGGCTTCGATGATCGCTCACCACGGTGAGGCAGACACTAAAACTTGGCTACAGGGTGTAAAAACCAACTTAGCCCGCAAGCCGCAAGGTAACGATCGTGGACAGGTTCAAGCGGTAAAAGAAGGCCTATGTGATATTGCGATTGGTAACAGCTATTACTATGGCAATATGTTGCAAGATCCAGAGCAAAAGAGCTGGGCTGAAGCCGTGGTGATTAATTTCCCGAATCAGGCCGACCGTGGTGCCCATGTGAACGTTTCTGGTATGGTACTGACTCGCCATGCCCCAAATAAAGACAATGCTATCAAACTGATGGAATTCCTCTCTGGTGATGTGGCGCAAAAAGCTTACGCTGAGGTGAATATGGAATACCCAGTCAAAGCGGATGTTGCACCTTCAACCTTAGTGGCTTCTTGGGGCGAGTTTAAGGCCGATCAGTTACCGATTTTTAAACTGGCGGAATATCACCAAGCGGCAGTGAAATTATTAGATGAAGTGCAGTTTGACCTCTAGTTAGGCAGTTAAATCGATAAGTGCGCCATTAATTGGCGCACTTGTTTTAAAGGAGCCACATGATTTTAGGATTAGCCAGAAGCTGGTCGCTTACTGGTTATGCCATAGCAACGCTACTGGTGTTACCCCTCTTTGCGTTACTTCTTCAAGCGGCTCAGCCCGATGAGGCCGTCTTTGGTCATCTACTCTCTACCGTATTACCCACTTATATCGCCAACAGTCTCTGGTTGATCCTGTGGGTGAGTATTGGCTCACTGTTGCTGGCGTTGCCCTGCGCTTGGTTAATGGCGCGCTGTGAGTTTATAGGTAGACGATATTTGCAATGGGCTTTGCTATTGCCCTTAGCCATGCCAGCCTACATTGTTGCCTACGTGTATACCGATTTACTCGATTACGCAGGCCCAGTACAAAGGAGTTTGCGCGCGCTCTTTGGCTGGAGCTCTCCGCAGGATTACTTTTTCCCCGATATTCGCACCTTAGGTGGCGCCGCTTGTGTGCTATCGCTGGTGTTATTTCCCTATATTTATCTGTTAGCGCGCACCGCGTTTATGGAGCAATCCTTAAGCTTGGCGCATGCATCAAGGATCATGGGCTGCTCGCCTTGGCAGAGTTTTTGGCGCTTATCTTTGCCGATGGCAAGGCCCGCCTTGGCCGTGGGTGTCGCTTTAGTGGCGATGGAAACCGCAGCGGATTTTGCCACAGTTAACTATTTTGCCGTGCCAACCTTAACGACAGCCGTGTATGACACTTGGTTGGGCTATGGCAATTTAACCGCCGCGGCAAAGCTCTCGGCCATTATCTTGCTAGTGGTGTTTAGCTTGATTGGTGTTGAGCGTTTTGCCCGCCGCAAGCAACAGTTATTTCAAAAACAATCTCGCATCCAAGCAATTGATTTGTATAGGCTCTCATCGATGCAAACCCTGCTGGCTTTAGGTTATTGCGGTATGTTGTTATTACTTGCGTTTGTGTTGCCAAGCGGCATTTTATTATCCTATGCCATCAATTATTTTGAGCAGAGCTGGGACCCTCTTTTTTGGCAATTGAGTGTGAATAGCCTCACGTTGGCACTGATAACCAGTTTGGTGTGCTGTGTCATCGCATTAGTGCTAATGTTTATCCGCCGCGTGAGCCCAAGGTCGAGTGATGCATTGCCATCGCGCTTGGCATCAACCGGCTATGCTTTGCCCGGTACGGTACTTGCCATTGGTGTATTGGTGCCGTTAACCCTGCTCGACTTTGCGATTAACGACATCGCCGATTGGTTGGGGATGGCAGGGCCAGGGCTCTTGCTCACTGGTAGTACGACTGCGCTGGTTTTTGCTTTTTGTGTGCGCTTTGTGGCCATTGCGATTGGCAGTGTTGAGAGTAGTTATAAACGCATCTCGCCCTCATTAGATATGGTGAGTCTAACACTTGGGCAAAGTCCTCGACGTTTGCTCCAAAGAGTGCATTTACCGCTACTCACCAAAGGCTTATTTGCTGGGGCGTTGTTGGTATTTATCGAAAGCATGAAAGAATTACCCGCTGCATTGTTGCTGCGTCCCATAGGTTTTGAGAATCTTGCGACCTATGTATTCCAGTTTGTCTCAGATGAAAAACTGGAACATGGAGCCTTGCCCGCCATTGTGATTGTGCTCGTAGGCTTGGTCCCGTTGATTTATTTAAACCGTTCCTTGGAGCAAGATAACCGATGACCAGTACGCTCAATCTTCATCAAGTCCATAGTGATTATCAGGGCCAACAGATACTCAAAGGCTTAGATTTGACGCTGGCACAGGGGGAAATTCTTGCGCTGCTCGGCCCAAGCGGTTGTGGCAAAACCACCTTGCTCAGGGCGGTGGCAGGCTTGCAGGCGATTAGCCAAGGGGAGATCCAAATCAATGGCAAAACCGTCAGCGGCGTCGGACAGTTTGTGCCGAGTGAACAGCGCGGCATAGGGATGATTTTTCAAGACTATGCGCTATTTCCGCATTTAACCGTGGCCGAGAATATTCTGTTTGGTGTCGCTAAGTTAACGACGGCGCAGTGTAAGGCCCGTTTAGATGACATGCTCGCCTTAGTTAAACTCGAAGGCTTAGCCAAGCGTTATCCCCATGAATTGTCTGGTGGTCAGCAGCAGCGGGTATCGATTGCCCGCGCTTTGGCCTATGAGCCGCAATTACTGCTACTCGACGAGCCTTTTTCGAATATCGATGCCCAAGTGCGCCACAGCATGATGGCGGAGATCCGCAGCATTCTAAAGCAGCGCAATGTCAGCGCGGTTTTTGTTACCCACAGTAAGGATGAAGCCTTTGTGTTCGCCGACACCTTGGCCATTTTTAACCAAGGTGTGATAGTGCAACATGGCCGAGCAGAAGACTTATATGCAGCGCCCAATAGTCGCTATGTGGCTGATTTTCTGGGAAGTGGCAACTATTTGCCCGCCGAGGTTGTTGATGGCCACAGTGTGACAACGCCTATTGGCCAATTGCGTAGCCTCACGCCATTGTCGCAATCCCACGCCTTTAATGGCCAAGTGTTTTTAAGGCCACAACAATTGGCGCTCAGTGCCGATGATGCAGGCGTTGGGACGATTACCGAGCGACGCTTCCTCGGCGCATTTTGCCATTATTGGGTGAAAGTAGAGGCGGCATCCCACGCTTATTATGTCGAAGTGCGTAGTCAAATCATGCAGTTCAATGTCGGCCAGCGAGTGGGTTTAAGCACTGAGCCGCATTCTCTCGTGTTATTCGAATCTTAGTTTAAGCACTTTGGCGTCATCGCAATCCGTCAGTTGCGTAAAGACTATGACATTTTTGCTTACGTTTAACTTGAGCAAAAAATGTCTCGTTTGCTGATATTTTCAACCTTCCTTGTTACCTTAATTCCTCCAGCCTTGGAGGAATTATGATAAAAACAATAAAATCAATTTGTACCTTAGTCACAGTGGCGACAGCCATGTCGTCCTCGGGAGTGTTGGCCATGGATAGGATCACAGGTAAAGCCTTTGCGACACGCTCAGAAGTGTATGCTACCCAAGGAATGGCGGCCACCAGTCAACCGCTGGCGACACAGGTCGCGATTGATGTATTAAAACAGGGCGGTAGCGCCGTCGATGCGGCCATTGCAGCTAATGCCATGCTGGGCTTAGTCGAGCCAACTGGTTCGGGTATCGGTGGTGATTTATTTGCGATTGTTTGGAGCGCGAAAGATAAAAAACTGTATGGCCTTAATGCCTCCGGTCGCAGCCCCAAATCCTTAACGCTAGAGAAGCTTAAATCCCTCGGATTAGACTATTTACCGCCATTAGGGCCGCTACCCGTATCGGTACCTGGGGCCGTGGATGGTTGGTACGAACTGCACAATAAATTTGGCAAACTGCCAATGGCCGATAATTTAGCGCCAGCGATTCGTTATGCCCGCGAAGGTTTCCCTGTCTCCGAGTTGATTTCCTATTACCTTGAGGGCAGCAGTAAAAAGCTCGCTCAATTCCCCGGTTTTAAAGAAACCTATATGCCTAATGGCAAAATGCCTGCGGTGGGCGAAATCTTCAAAAATCCTGCACTGGCAAATACCTATGAGAAAATTGCCAAAGGCGGCCGCGACGCCTTCTATAAGGGCGACATTGCCAAAAGTATTGATAAATACATCAAGGCTCAAGGTGGCTATTTAAGTTATGAAGACTTAGCCAGTCATACCAGTGACTGGATTGAGCCCGTATCGGTCAACTACCGTGGTTACGATGTGTGGGAACTGCCGCCTAACGGGCAGGGGATTGCTGCACTACAGATCTTAAAAACCATGGAACCCTTCGATGTCGCCGCCATGGGCTTTAATAGTCCCGAATATGTGCACTTATTTGTAGAGGCGAAAAAGCTCGCCTTTGCCGATCGCGCGAAATTCTATGCCGATATGGCCTTTAACAAAGTGCCTGTAAAAGAGTTAATCTCGCAGCAATACAATTACGAGCGCGCCAAGTTAATTGATTTAAACAAGGCGGCTAAGAGTGTCGATGCCGGCAATCCTGCGCTGCAACATGGGGATACAGTGTATCTCACCACCGCGGATAAAGACGGCAACATGGTGTCGCTGATCCAGAGTAACTACCGCGGCATGGGCTCAGGTATGACGCCGCCAGATCTCGGCTTTGTGCTGCAAGATCGCGGGCAGATGTTTGATCTCACCGAAGGGCGTTTTAATACTTACGCGCCAGGCAAGCGTCCATTCCATACCATTATTCCCGCTTTTGTAACTAAGGACGGTAAACCGTGGCTGAGTTTTGGAGTGATGGGCGGTGCAACACAGCCGCAAATGCATGCGCAGATTATTATCAATCTGATTGATTTTAAAATGAACTTGCAAGAAGCGGGCGATGCCCCCAGAATTTTACACTCAGGTTCGACTGAGCCTACGGGTGAGATAATGAATGACGGTGGCTATGTGAGCCTTGAATCAGGCTTCCCCGTTGAAACTCGCCGTGAACTGATGAAAAAAGGCCATGTGTTGCGTGATGTTCTGGGGGATTTTGGCGGTTATCAAGCCATTGGTTTTAATCCAGAAACAGGCGTTTACCGCGGTGCTTCCGAAAGCCGTAAAGATGGTTATGCCGCTGGATATTAACGCATAACTCGTTTTGTTATGTTGAAGCGAATGCAGAATAGGCAAAATTGACGAGGCGTGATTGCCTCGTCAATTTTTATATTTCACTATATAGCGGTATAACAGCATAGCGGTTTTAACAGCCGTCTTTACATTAGAAAGACGGACAAACTGTGCGTTACTTAATGTCATTTTCAGGTAAAGTTGCGGATAATATTGCCGAAAATGAATCGACAAAAGGGTGATAACCAGATGGATATTCAAAATATGCCGCGTGAACAGTTGGGTGTGTGTGCCGAGGGAAACTTACATAGCGTCTATTTGATGTTTAATGCAAATGACAATGTCGAGTCGCAATTGCGTCCCTGTATTGCCAACGTAGCGCAGTATATTTATGAGTTGACGGATCAATATTCCGACAGCGCATTCAATGGTTTTGTGGGCATAGGTGCTAACTATTGGGATAGTCTTTATCCCGAGTCTCGTCCCGAAATGCTTAAGCCTTTCCCGGCGATGCAGGCGGGTAACCGTGAGGCGCCAGCGATCGAATATGATCTATTCGTGCATCTTCGTTGCGATCGTTACGATATTTTGCATTTAGTGGCTAATGAAATCAGCCAAATGTTTGAAGACTTAGTCGAGCTAGTGGAAGAAGAACGCGGCTTTAGATTTATGGATAGCCGTGACTTAACAGGCTTTGTGGACGGCACCGAAAATCCTAAGGGACGCCATCGTCAAGAAGTCGCCTTAGTGGGGGATGAAGACCCTGAATTTAAGGGCGGCAGCTATATTCATGTGCAAAAATTTGCCCACAATCTCAGTAAATGGCATAGATTACCGCTTAAAAAGCAAGAAGATATTATCGGTCGTACCAAGCAAGACAATATCGAATACGAGTCGGAGGATAAGCCTCTTACCAGCCATATTAAGCGGGTAAATCTCAAGGATGACAACGGTAAATCCATCGAGATTTTGCGCCAGAGCATGCCTTACGGCTCGCTCAAGGAGCAAGGTTTGATGTTTATTTCAACCTGCCGCACACCGGATCACTTTGAGAAGATGCTCCATAGCATGGTGTTTGGCGATGGTGCGGGTAACCACGACCACTTAATGCACTTTACCAGTGCCTTGACGGGTTCTTCTTTCTTCGCCCCAAGCTTAGATTTTTTGATGCAATTCGATAATTAAGCCTGCGTAAAACCTTAGATCACGCACTGAGCCTTCAACGCTCGGTGCGTTTTTGTTTGTGGGCTTAACTCGCAGATGTCCACTTATTGATATCGAGCTGCCATTGCTGGGCGGTAAAATCGATAAAGGCGCGCACTAGCGCTTGCTGGTAACTGCGGGAGAGGTATACCGCCCACAGGGTTTGCCCTGGTGCCGTGTACTCGGAGAGGACTTCTTGCAGTTGGCCGCTGGCCAGATATTGATTAGCTAAGTCACAGGGCAAGTAGGCTATGCCATGGCCGCGCAATGCGGCGCTGACCAGCACACCCATTTCATTGGCCATCAGATTTCCCATCGGTTTAATCTGTTCACTCTGTTGATCCTTAAACAGCTGCCAACGTTGCTGTGAGCTATGGATAAGGCAATTATGACTCAGTAGATCAATGGGTTCTCTTAGAGGCTGAGTCTGTGCTAAGTAACTGGGTGCAGCGCACAATACGGCATCAATGCGCATCAGTTTACGGGCAATCAGATTGTCATCGGGCTGCTCGGTATAACGAAGTGCCACGTCAACGCGTTCATCTACCAATTGCGCAAAACTGTCCGACATTAACAGTTGAATATTGACTTTGGGATGTAACTTAACAAACCGATCAACCACATCGAACAAGCTGTGTTGCCCAAGCCCGATGGGGGTGGCGATGCGAATACTGCCAACTAATTCGGTGTTATGACTATGGGCGCGGCTTTCCATTGCGGTAACTTCGCTTAGCACCCGCTGACAATATTGCAGAGCTTCTTCCCCTTGCAGAGTGAGGCTAACGCTGCGGGTAGTGCGGTGTAGCAGGCGTAAACTCAGCCATTGCTCAATTTCTTGAATATGGCGAGAAACCTGCAGGCGACTGAGATCGAGGTGTTCTGCGGCCTTAGTAAAGCTGCCACAGTTGGCCACTTCGATAAAGCTACGCATGGCGGCGATTCTATCCATATATAATTACATCCATTAGTATCTCAATTTGAAACAATCCTGCTCGTTTATCGATATTTATCACGCTAAATATGGCAAGTAAACTGGTCTCAATTTAAATCAGCAGTGAGACTTAGCAAATGAAAATCGCAGTATTAGGTGCATCCGGTTGGATTGGTGGAACCATTTTGAATGAAGCCTTAAGCCGTGGTCATGAAGTGGTTGCCTTAGTGCGAGACCCAAGCAAGCTTGGCGAAACCGCAGCAGAGGTACGTAGTGTCGATCTGGCGAAGCCATTAACGGCCGACATCTTTGCTGGCGTGGATGTGTTAATCGCTTCTGTCGGTGGCCGCGTCGAGCAGAATCACGGCTTAGTGGCCAAAACGGTCAATAATCTATTAGCCGTGTTACCACAGGCAAAAGTGCCACGTTTATTGTGGGTCGGTGGGGCTGGTAGCTTAGAAGTGGCACCGGGAGTAACCTTGGTTTCAAGCCCAGATTTCCCGCCAGCCTATAAGGACGAAGCCTTAGCTCAAGGTGAAGCATTAAAGGCATTTCGCGCTGCCAATACAACGGTTAACTGGACTTTTGTCAGCCCAGCAGCAGAAATCTACCCAGGCGCTAGCGAAAGCTCTTACCGTTTAGGTGGCGATAGCTTCTTTACCGATGCCAATGGCCGTAGCCGGATTTCGGTGAGTGATTACGCTAAAGCGATGCTCGATGAAGCTGAAAAGGGCGCGCATCCTAATCAAAGGATCAGTGTGGCTTACTAAGGTTGAGGATATTCAGCTAAAAACCGTAACGTAAACGGGACAAAGCCACTGTTCATCGAAAGGTGCTGGACTGAAAAGCGTACAGTAAAAACAGAACAGGTCAGCAAGCTGACCTGTTTTTTTATTCTGCGTAATTGAATAAAGATTTGATGGTTTCCAAGGTATCGGCGATATCTTGGATGCTGGATGGACAGATAAAGATCGTATCGTCACCCGCAATGGTCCCCAAAATCCCTTCAGGTTTACCGATGGAGTCTAACAAACGGGCAATTAATTGTGCTGCGCCTGGGCTAGTGCGGACAACAATCATCGCTTGGTTATGGTCAACATCGAGCACTAAATTCTTTAACGGACTGCCCGCAGTAGGCACGCCTAATTCGGCTGGCAAGCAATAAACCATCTCCTGCTTAGCGTTGCGAGTGCGTACTGCACCGAACTTGCTGAGCATCCGAGACACTTTTGATTGGTTTATATTAGTAAAGCCTTCTGCTTGTAAGGCGGTGACGATTTCACTTTGAGAGCCAAAACGCTCCTCTTTTAAAATCGCCTTAAAAATTCTAACAAGGTCATCCTGATTCTTGGTTGTTTGCATAGTCTTATTCTTTATTCAAAAAAACAGGCTCATTCTGAATAGTTTTGGCCAAACTGTCAACAAATAACCATAATGACTGAATAAAAATGCAGTTTTTGCATTTTGAGAACACAGATTTATGATTACATTTGTTTAATTAGAGTAAATATTCAACATTACAACACCCTGTTTTAGTAAAACTTTGTCTCCACGACTAAGGGATAATTGAAATTAGCGTGACATTCCAGTAATGTGACGCCAACGGAAATTAGATCCATGTCACACATAATCCGAGAAATAACGGAGATAACTATGAAAGTTGCTGTACTTGGTGCTGCTGGTGGTATCGGCCAGGCTCTTGCCCTACTGTTAAAAACTCAATTACCTGCGGGTTCTAAACTGTCTCTATACGATATAGCACCGGTAACTCCGGGTGTTGCGGTTGACTTGAGCCATATCCCAACAGCGGTTGAAATCAAAGGTTTTGCTGGTGAAGATCCAACGCCTGCCCTAGTGGGTGCTGACGTTGTGCTAATTTCTGCTGGTGTTGCACGTAAGCCTGGTATGGATCGTTCAGATCTGTTCAATATCAACGCAGGTATCGTTCGCAACCTCATCGAGAAAGTGGCAGTGACTTGTCCTAAAGCGCTCGTGGGTATTATCACTAACCCAGTAAACACCACTGTTGCTATCGCAGCTGAAGTGATGAAAAAAGCGGGTGTTTACGATAAGAACCGTTTGTTCGGTGTGACCACTCTGGACGTTATCCGTTCTGAAACCTTTATCGCTGAATTAAAAGGCTTAAACGTTGCTGACGTTAAAATCAACGTCATCGGCGGCCACAGCGGTGTGACCATTCTGCCATTACTGTCTCAAGTTGAAGGCGTGACTTTCTCTGATGAAGAAGTCGTTTCTTTAACTAAACGTATCCAAAACGCGGGTACTGAAGTGGTTGAAGCTAAAGCCGGTGGCGGCAGCGCGACTCTGTCTATGGGTCAAGCGGCTTGCCGTTTCGGTATGTCTCTGGTTCGTGGTCTGCAAGGTGAAGCTAACATCGTTGAATGTGCTTACGTTGACGGCGGTAGCGAGCATGCTGAATTCTTCGCTCAACCAGTATTGTTAGGCAAAAACGGTATCGAGAAAGTACTGCCTTACGGTGAAGTGAGCGCATTCGAAGCTAACGCCCGTGATTCTATGTTAGATACGCTGAAAGGCGATATCAAACTCGGCGTTGATTTCGTTAAATAATCCTTCTGGATTATGAGAGAACGGAGCACAATGGCTCCGTTTTTTTATGCGCTAAAAATGAGTCCTTACTTGAGGCTAACTACCTAGGCAGTTGGCATTGATTGTCACAGCGGGCTTTACCCGTCAGTAGATAGGAAATACGGTATCTGTGCTTGGCGAATCTCAGGTAGCACCAATCCGCGATAGGTTTGATAAGCGGTAAGCGTAGCACTTGTACCCAAGGGCGAGTGCCTGTGAGTGCCCATGCTTTGCAGGTGACATCGAGCCCGAGCAGCACTTGGCCAGAGGCGGTTTCGCCATGGAGAATGGTATTGGCGTAGTCTTTATCGATATAGCTGAATCTTGAGCTGAAATTGTCAGCGTTAAGATCCACCAGTTCAATTCTATCGTCGGGATCGCGCGCTTTGAGTTGACGCATTTCGGCGCTACATAATGGGCAATTGCCATCGAAAAAAATCCGCAGTTCCATTAGGTCTACCTCTTACTGTGTGTCCCTGAGTATACGCAGTTGCCAGGCATTTAGATCGACATGTTTACGGTTTTAATTGTTATACACTCTTGGCTAGAGGCATTAAGCTATTGCGATGAGTGACGTGATTGTGTGATTAGGTGATTGTGTGATTACGTGATTGTGCGATTAACAATCTGCCAAATGCGTTTGCTTTTAATCAGTGCTTGGCAAATAACAGGATGGATATGACAGCTCCCATTATTATCACTGGCGTGGGTAAACGTATTGGCTACGCCCTCGCGAAACACTTGCTCGGCCAAGGGCACATGGTGATTGGCACTTACCGCAGCCATTATTCTAGCATTGATGAATTGCAAGCCTTAGGCGCGACCTTAGTGCAATGCGACTTTTACGACAATGCTCAAGTACAAACCCTGATTGAGCAATTGAGCCAATACTCCAAAATCCGCGCCATTATCCATAATGCTTCGGATTGGCTGCCAGATAACAGCCCAAGCCTTGCCGCCCATGAGGTGATGCAGCGGATGATGCAGGTGCATGTGAGTGTGCCCTATCAAATGAATTTAGCGTTAGCCCCGCAGCTACAAGCGGGAGCCGAAGGGGAGATTGGTGCTAGCGATATTATCCATTTCACCGACTATGTGGCCGAAAAGGGCAGTGCCAAGCATATCGCTTATGCGGCCAGTAAAGCGGCGCTGGAGAATTTAACCTTATCCTTTGCGGCTAAATTAGCGCCCGAGGTAAAAGTGAACGCGATTGCCCCGGCGATGCTCCTTTTTAATCCAAGTGATGATGAAGCCTATCGGCAGAAGACCTTAGCCAAGGCCATTTTGCCAAAAGAAGCTGGGAATCAGGAGATTATTGCCTTGGTGGATTATCTGCTTAATAGCCGCTACGTCACGGGGCGCAGCCATAATGTCGATGGTGGGCGGCATTTAAGGTAAAAAAGAATCTAGAACGGCCTGCGGCCTCTAGAATGCCACTGCATGGCTCTAGAATCTAGATTCGAGAAGAAGCCGTTATGGAGCGATGCTCTGCTTTTTCTAGCAGCGAAGCGCTCTAGCTTCTATTTTCTAGCACCTTCTTTATTCAAAACTCCCATATTCGACTTGGGGTGATGATACTGGGCAAGGGCACATCCCAATGCTCGCATGGCAGGCTCGATACTTGCTGACAATCATGGGCATAACCCATAGGCAGTGGTTTGCCTTTGCTGTGCCAATTAGCGAGCGTTCTGTCGTAATAGCCGCCGCCCATGCCCATGCGATTGCCTTTGATATCAAAGGCAACGAGCGGGGTGATCACCACATCGAGGCGCTCAACGGGCATAACGTTACGCACATCTAGCTTAGGTTCTAAAATGCCGAATTGATTGGGCTGCATCGGCGAGTCGGCGTGGTAATGCAAAAACAATAATTGGCCAACATTAAAGGGGTGTAGCCGTGGCAGATAGGTTTGAATACCTTGTTGCCAAAGCGCTTCAATAAGCGGTGCGGTGGCGAGTTCACCATCGTGGCTAAGGTAAAGCGCGACATGCTGGGCCTTCAGGGCGCTAAGTTTTTCGAGCATTCGCCGACATGCGGCAAAGCTTGCCTCTGCCTGCACCTCTGTCGAAAGTGAGCGGCGCGCCAAACGTATCTGTTTGCGTACTTCGGCGCGGCTAAGATTTGTGTTTAGATTTGGGCTTAGCGACTTGGCGTTAATTTCAGACTGAGTGCCGTGTGGCCCATTGACTGTTTGGGCCGAAGTGTTTGAGACAGATGAAGTGATAGACATAAATAAGATGCTCCCCAGAATGCCGCTACCGGTGTAGCCCTTGAACCGTAGGTTCAAGGCGGGTAAATGATTACCTCCTAAGGCTTCTCGGTACGAGCCGAGCATGCTCAATGTCAGTAAAGCATTCACCCTGAGATCAAAATTATCGGCACAGGGACATTACCAGTTGGCCTGCATCCCAGGGAGCAAAAACGGTATCGAATCGCTAATCGTTTGGCTTAAAAGTATAGGCCAGTTTAGCCATTCACTGTGCAACTCTTACAAGAATCATGGCGCTTAGCACCGAGTGCACAGTCTAAAACTATTTGGTTGAACGCTCAACTAAGGCGTTTTCCAAGGTTGACTGCAACAGGCTGATGCGGTCATCCATTTGTTTCATATAATGCTTATTCTTTTGCTTTTCTTGGTACAACTCGTGGCCAATATTCAGCGCCGCCATAATGGCAATTTCTTCGCGGCTTAAGCTATTAGTGCGATTTTTTAGGGTGGTGAGTTGTTGCTCAACCCCTTGAGCCACAATGCGTAGGGCATCTTCCTGACCTTTCGGACAGGCGATAGAGTAGGTGCGCCCAAGCAGGGTGATTTCAACTGCACTATTACTCATTCGAAGATGATCCTTTCGTTGGCATCGATAGGGCGGACTATATAGGGCTGATATTAAAAGTGCAAGGTAAGCTGCAGATGGATTACACATTCGCTGTTTTGTTTGCTGCTTGTGTGAGCAGTTGCCGGAATTTTTATCTTACCCTCCAAGAATACCGGATCAGAGTTGGTTCAAGTCTTTAACTCTGCTAGCATTGCTGCTGGAAAATTCTGATTGGAATCTGATATGGCGACCCCTCCTTCGTTACGTATCGAAAGCTTAAAAACAGCCCTCGATGCGGCTGAAATTGGTCAGCATCCCGTGGAAGTTCACGGGGCTCTTGTGGGTTTAATCTGCGGCGGTGTAGATCAAACCGGTGATTTGTGGATTAAACCGTTATTTGACCTGATGAACGATGGTCAGCCTTTACCCACTGCTTTACATCAATTGGTGTGCGAGTTATTCCAAGACTCGGTTGCCCGTTTGAGTGACTTTGATTTTGGTTTTATGCCGTTGCTTCCCGAAGAGGAAGAGCCGTTAAGTCACCGAGTTGAGGCGCTATCGCTTTGGACGCAAAGCTTTTTAACCGGCATTGCGATTATCCAGCCTAAGCTCAATAACGCCTCCGCCGAAGTGCGTGAAGTGATTAAAGATCTGGCCGATATTGCCCAAGTGGAATTCGATGTCACCGACGATGAAGAGTCGGAAACTGCCTATATTGAGCTGTTGGAATTTGTGCGTATCGCTGCGATTTTGTGTTACTCCGAGTTTGGCCCTGAGCCGAGCCATGAAGAGAGTGACGATCCTGCGGTGATCCATTAATTCCTAAAACAGAAAGGCGGAGCGACTCCGCCTCTTAGTGTTTTTCAAATCTAACATCCTGATGGCGAAACGCTTTTAGCCATGCCATAGCTTGAATGAGAACCCCATGACGGTAGCAGAGCACATGGATAATTCAGTTCAAAACGTCGATATTGCCATTGTCGGTGGCGCCATGGTGGGTGCGACCCTCGCGTTAGCTTTGGCGCGTTTGTCTGGTACTGAAAAACCGTTATCAATTGCCTTAATCGAGGCGCATCTTCCCGATAACAATCACCCCGGTTTTGACGCCCGTTCCATCGCCATTGCCCATGGTTCCATCTTCGAGTTATCCCGCTTAGGTTTATGGCCAAAACTGGCGCGTTTAGGCACGGCGATTAAGGATATCCATGTATCCGATCGCGGCCATTTTGGCATGACAGAACTCAACGCCAGTAAGTTCCATTTAGATGCGCTTGGGCAAGTCGTCGAGCTTGAAAGGGTCGGCCAAGTGCTGTTTAGCGAGCTTAACAAAACTCAGGTTAAGCGCTATTGCCCTGCCAAACTGTCAGCGTTAATTCCCGATATCGACAGCCACACGCTGGTGCTGGATTCCGGCGAGCGGATTTGCGCCAAGCTGGTGGTCGCCGCCGATGGCTTGCAGTCTAAGGTGCGCAGCAGTTTTAATCTGCCCATTACCCAAGTGGTGTTTGAACAAACTGCGATTATCGCCAATCTACAAACCGATAAGCCGCATCAACATTGGGCCTATGAACGATTTACCGAGACTGGTCCATTAGCACTACTGCCGATGGCAGATAGCCAAGGCCAACCGCGTTTATCCCTCGTCTGGGCGCTGGATGATAGCCGCGCGCAAGCGATGCTCACAGCGCCCAAGGCCGAGTTTTTAGCTGAGTTGCAGCATGCCTTTGGTTATCGCGCTGGGCAGTTTATCGATGTTAGCGAGCGCCATGCTTATCCGTTAAATCTGTCTTATATGCCAAGGCCTATCCACCATAGATGCGTGTTTATTGGTAATGCGGCGCAGACGCTACACCCGATTGCGGGGCAGGGATTTAACTTAGGCCTTCGGGATGTGGTCAGCCTGCTTGACGTGCTCAACACTGCGCGAGAGCAGGGCGAAGATATCGGCGGTGTCGCCGTCACCCATGGCTATTTGCAGGCCCGTGAGGCGGATAGAAACAGCACTATTCGCAATATTGAATTTTTAGTCCGTGGCTTCTCTAACCAATACTGGCCCTTGGCCCTTGGGCGTAATCTGGGATTGCGGCTGTTGTCTTGGTTCCCGCCACTGAAAACCCCCGTCGCTCAAAAAGCGATGGGCTGGAAATAATCATTACTGGTATCGCAACGCGAAAAGGATGTACCCATGTTAAGTTCACAAGCCTATGACATTGCCATTGTGGGTGGCGGCATGGTGGGACTCGCCACCGCGATAGGATTGGCACAGGCCGATCTTAATGTTGTCGTTATCGATGCGGGCCACACGGAGGCCGTGAGCGGTGAGCCAAGGCTTAGGGTCAGCGCGATCAACAAGGCGAGCCAACGTTTGCTCGAGCATCTTGGCGCTTGGCACTATGTCGATGCCAGCCGCGCAACGCCCTATCAAAAAATGGCGGTATGGGATAAAGACGGCTTTGGCAAAATTGCCTTCGATGCCAGTAGCATCAGTGAACCTAGCCTTGGCGCCATTATCGAAAACGACGCCATCAGCTACGCCCTCGCCAAGCGTGCCAGTGAATTTGACAATATCACCCATATCGAAAACCAACGCATAGAGCGTATCGCCTTTGGCGAGCGTGAAGCTTGGTTGACCCTCGCCAATGGTGCTGAAATAGAAAGTGTCAGCGCCGCACTCGTGATTGCCGCCGATGGCGCTAATTCTTGGGTGCGTGAGCAATGCAAGATCCCGTTAACCTTCTGGGATTATGGCCACCATGCGATTGTGGCGACCATTCGCAGCGAGATTCCGCACCTTGCTACTGCCCGCCAAGTGTTTTTGCAGGACGGCCCGCTGGCCTTCTTACCTTTATATGAAGACAACCTCTGCTCTATCGTCTGGTCAGTGCCGCCCGAGCGCGCCACTGAATTACTGGCAATGGATAAAGTGCAATTTGAGCGCAATCTTACCGCCGCCTTCGACGGTCGCCTTGGCATTTGCAAGCTGGAGAGTGAACGCCAAGCCTTCCCGCTGCGGATGCGCTACGCCCGCCATTTTGCCCGCCACCGTTTGGTGCTTGCGGGGGATGCGGCCCATACCATTCATCCATTAGCTGGCCAAGGGGTAAACCTTGGCTTCCTCGATGCCGCCAGCATTATCGAAGTCATCGGCGAGTTACACGATGCGGGTAAGGATATCGGTGATTATGCCCAGCTGCGAGCCCTTGAGCGTTGGCGCAAGGCCGATGCGATGGAGATGATTGCGGCGATGGAAGGCTTTAAGCGCCTGTTCGAGGGTTCAAACCCAGTTAAAAAGGCCATTCGCGATCTGGGATTAAATCTGGTCGATAATGTCGCTGGGCTGAAAACAGTGTTCATGCAACAGGCCATGGGTAATAAGTCGTCGCTGCCAAAGTTATGTCGCTAGCCTAGGTTGCGCTAATGTGATCAGAATTGCCGAAAATATCAGCATATTGGCAGTATGGTGCGCTAATTGGCCTTTCGCATGTAAAAAAATTACATGTTGAAGATGAGAAAATCTAATGACATTGGCTTCGGATTAGAAAAATCTCCTGTATACAAATTTGTGACGCAAGGTATAATTTCGCCGCATTTTAGACCCTAGTACTTATACCAATCACGATAAATATCTGATTAATTCAGAGTGAAATCAGGCGTTGCAGTGACAGACGCATTGAGACCGAAAGAATCCCTTTCAAATTGATGCATCGTGGAAGTGAAATGCCGATTAGCCAGATATTTAGCCGGATTTGTATCACCCTACACTAGGCAGAGACCTGAAGAAGGCCGCAAAAAAGGGATAACAATGGCTAATAAAACTGTTCTTTTTAACAAGCACTTAGAATCAAACGCTAAGATGGTCGACTTCCACGGTTGGGATATGCCCCTCAACTATGGTTCACAAATCGAAGAACACCACGCCGTGCGTCAAGACGCGGGTATGTTCGACGTGTCCCACATGACTGTGGTTGATGTGACCGGAACCGACGCTTGTGCATTCCTGCGTAAGTTGCTCGCCAACGATGTGGCTAAACTGAAAGTTCCTGGTAAAGCCTTATACGGCGGCATGTTAGATGACAATGCTGGCGTCATCGACGACCTGATCACTTACTACCTTACCGACACTTTCTACCGTGTTGTTGTTAACAGCGCGACCCGCGAAAAAGACTTAGCCTGGATCGCCAAACAATCCCAAGGTTTTGATGTCACTGTGACTGAGCGTCCTGAGCTGGCGATGATCGCCGTGCAAGGTCCTAACGCTAAGGCCAAAGCCGCTGCCGTATTCAGTAGCGATCAAAATGCCGCCATCGAAGGTATGAAGCCTTTCTTCGGTAAGCAAGCTGGCTCACTGTTTATTGCCACCACAGGTTACACAGGTGAAGCGGGCTACGAGATAATCGTGCCAGAAGCGGAAGCCGAAGCCCTGTGGCAAGCACTGTTAGATCAAGGCGTTAAGCCATGTGGTTTAGGCGCTCGCGATACATTACGTCTTGAAGCCGGTATGAACCTCTACGGCTTAGATATGGACGAAACCATCAACCCGCTGGCCGCCAACATGGGCTGGACCATCGCATGGGAACCCACCGACCGTGACTTTATCGGTCGTAAGGCGCTTGAAGCATTGCGCGATGCGGGAACCGACAAATTAGTCGGTCTAGTGATGGAAGAAAAAGGCGTGTTACGCCATGATATGCCAGTATTTTTCACCGATGCAGCGGGTGTTGAGCAGCAAGGCGTGATCACTAGCGGTACTTTCTCACCTACATTGGGCTATTCTATTGCGATGGCACGTGTTCCTAGCTCGATTGGGGATACGGCGGAAGTCGAGATGCGTAAAAAGCGCGTGGCTGTTAGAGTAGTAGCGCCAAACTTTGTGCGCAACGGTAAACAAGCATTTTAAAAAAACGGAACAAGGAACAAGAACAATGAGCAATATTCCGACAGAACTGAAATACGCCTCTTCACACGAATGGATCCGCAAGGAAGAAGACGGTAGCTACACTGTGGGTATCACTGAGCACGCTCAAGAGCTGTTAGGTGACATGGTTTTCGTTGAGCTGCCAGAAGTGGGTGACACTGTCACGGCGGGCGACGACTGTGCAGTGGCGGAATCAGTGAAAGCGGCTTCTGACATTTACGCGCCAATCTCTGGTGAAGTGATTGCCGTCAACGAAGCACTGGAAGATTCTCCAGAGCTGGTAAACAGCGACGCTTACGGCGAAGGCTGGTTCTTCCGCGTTATGCCTTCTGATGAATCAGAAGTTGACGCACTGCTCGATGCAGAAGGTTACCAAGCTGTTATCGACGAAGAATAATCGTCGACGCTAACGAAGCCCTCAGGGGCTTCGTTTGTTTTAGCGCAAGTTTGACATAACAATAGCCCGTTTATCAGTACCCTACAGTCCTGAGCGACGGCAAATCTGGAACAAGGTTTATCATGACCAAGCAAACCCTCACTCAGTTAGAACAGCACGATTTATTCTTACGTCGCCATATCGGCCCAGATAGCATCCAACAACAAGAAATGTTGAACTACGTTGGTGCTGAGTCTTTGGACGATCTGACCGCGCAAATCGTGCCTGAGTCGATCCGTTTAAGCCAAGAGTTGAGCATTGGTGATTCCTGCGGCGAAGCCGAAGGCATTGCTTACATTCGTGGCTTAGCCAAACAAAACCAAGTCTTCAAAAGCTACATTGGTATGGGTTACTACGGTACCCAAGTGCCTAATGTGATTTTACGTAACGTCTTAGAAAATCCAGGTTGGTACACGGCTTATACTCCGTATCAACCAGAAATCGCCCAAGGCCGTTTAGAAGCCATTCTAAACTTCCAACAAGTGTCGATGGATTTAACCGGTTTAGATTTAGCCTCAGCTTCACTGCTGGACGAAGCGACCGCCGCCGCTGAAGCGATGGCGCTGGCGAAGCGTGTATCTAAAGCCAAAAAAGCCAACATCTTCTTCGTTGCCGATGACGTATTCCCACAAACCTTAGACGTAGTGAAGACTCGCGCTGAGTGTTTTGGTTTTGAAGTGGTGGTAGGCCCAGCCCATGAAGCGGTAAACCATGAGCTGTTTGGTGCTTTGTTCCAATATTCAAACCGTTTCGGTCAAATCACTGACTTCACTGACTTATTCGCCGAATTACGCGCGAAAAACGTGATTGTGACTGTCGCTGCCGACATCATGGCATTAGTGTTACTCAAGTCACCGGGTGCCATGGGCGCCGACGTGGTCTTCGGTAGCGCCCAGCGTTTCGGTGTGCCGATGGGCTTTGGTGGTCCACACGCGGCCTTCTTCGTGGCCCGTGACGAGCACAAACGCTCTATGCCAGGCCGTATCATCGGTGTGTCAAAGGACACTCGTGGTAACCGCGCCCTGCGTATGGCGATGCAAACCCGCGAGCAACATATCCGCCGCGAAAAAGCCAACTCAAACATTTGTACCGCGCAAATTCTGTTAGCGAACATGGCGTCTTTCTACGCCGTATTCCACGGCCCACAGGGCCTGAAAACTATCGCATCACGCATTAACCGCTTTGCTGATATCTTAGCCGCGGGCTTACAAGCTAAAGGCGTGAGCTTAGTGAACAACACTTGGTTCGATACCATCAGCATCAAAGGCTTAGACGTTGCAGCAGTCAATGCGCGCGCGCTGGCCGCTGAAATGAACCTGCGTTTCGATGCTGACGGCATTGTCGGCGTGAGCTTAGATGAAACCACTATTCGCACCGATATCGAAGCGCTGTTCGATGTGATTTTAGGTGCTGGCCATGGTTTAGACGTTGCCGCATTAGACGCGCAAATCGTGGCGCAAGGTAGTCAATCGATTCCAGCGTCTTTAGTGCGTCAAGATGCCATCCTGAGCCACCCAACCTTCAATCGCTACCAAAGCGAAACCGAGATGATGCGTTATATCAAGCGTCTCGAAAGCAAAGACTTAGCACTGAACTATTCAATGATTTCATTGGGTTCATGCACCATGAAGTTAAACGCTGCGGTTGAAATGATCCCAGTGAGCTGGCCAGAATTTGCTAACATGCACCCATTCTGCCCACTGGATCAAGCCAAGGGTTACACTCAACTGATTGAAGAACTGTCTTCATGGTTAGTGAATGTCACAGGTTACGATGCCGTGTGTATCCAACCTAACTCTGGCGCACAGGGTGAATACGCGGGTCTGCTGGCGATTCGTAAATACCACGAGTCTCGTGGGCAGGCCCACAGAAACATCTGCTTAATCCCACAATCTGCCCACGGTACTAACCCCGCATCGGCACAATTAGCCGGCATGCAAGTGGTTGTGACTGCCTGTGACAAGCAAGGTAACGTGGATTTAGAAGATCTGAAGGCCAAAGCGGCCGAAGTGGCAGAAAACCTGTCTTGCATCATGATCACTTACCCATCGACCCACGGTGTGTACGAAGAATCTATCCGCGAAATCTGCAACATTGTGCACCAGCACGGTGGTCAAGTGTACTTGGACGGCGCCAACATGAACGCCCAAGTTGGCTTAACCTCACCAGGCTTTATCGGTGCCGACGTATCGCACCTTAACCTGCACAAAACCTTCGCGATTCCACACGGCGGTGGTGGTC
This sequence comes from Shewanella cutis, assembly GCF_022410515.1. Classification (GTDB taxonomy): domain Bacteria; phylum Pseudomonadota; class Gammaproteobacteria; order Enterobacterales; family Shewanellaceae; genus Shewanella; species Shewanella cutis. The sequence continues at coordinate 57,938 of NZ_JACSDI010000006.1, forward strand.
CAGGTATGGGCCCAATCGGCGTGAAAGCGCACTTAGCGCCGTTCGTCGCGGGTCACGTGGTGGTGAAACCAGGCCGCGAAAGCGATAACAACGGTGCAGTATCGGCAGCGCCATACGGCAGTGCTGGCATTCTGCCAATCAGCTGGATGTACATTAAGCTGCTCGGTTCAAAGGGTCTTAAAAAGTCGACTCAAACCGCGCTGTTAAACGCTAACTACGTGATGAAGAAGCTGTCTGAACACTACCCAGTACTGTTCCGTGGCCGTAACGATCGCGTCGCACACGAATGTATTATCGACCTGCGCCCCATCAAAGAAGCCTCTGGCGTGACCGAAATGGATATCGCTAAGCGTCTGAACGACTACGGTTTCCACGCGCCAACCATGAGCTTCCCTGTAGCGGGCACGCTGATGATTGAGCCAACCGAATCTGAATCTAAGGTTGAACTGGACCGCTTTATCGACGCTATGGTGTCAATCCGCGCCGAAATCGCTAAGGTTGAAGCAGGCGAGTGGCCAGCGGACAACAACCCGCTGCACAACGCGCCACACACTATGGCCGATATTATGGACCCAGCATTTGATTCACGCCCATACAGCCGTGAAGTGGCCGTGTTCCCAAGTGCCGCAGTGCGTACTAACAAGTTCTGGCCAACCGTGAATCGTATTGATGACGTTTACGGCGACCGGAATTTGTTCTGTGCTTGTGTGCCGTTATCAGACTACGAGTAGGGGCTGAATAGTACGTTATTCAGGTCTAACGTTTGATGAAAGCGAACCCTTAGCGGTTCGCTTTTTTATTGCCTGCAATTTGGGGGTTAGTTGTGTTTTTGTTGAAGTAGTTTCTGCTGAGTTGAGTGGTGCGAAGTTGCATTTGCATGGCTTCTGGCAACTGTACTTCCCAATTGCTTGCCGCAGGCTTTAGCACTGTTACACCAGCGACTCGCCGTGGATACTTCCCTGTAGGCTCTACTAAAACATCCATGTTTTAGAAGGTCACTGGTGCAACAATGCAGTATTGGGTGCAACCTTTAAGAAACGAGTAGGATTTGTTACTAATAATTAATAAATCTACGGTAAATACCAATCTACAAGTTCTCTTACATTTTCGGAGCTATTTATTAAATCTGGCTTGAAAAGAATGTTTTTTTCTGAAATTGATTCAACATACAATGAAATTTCTTTAATATCTTCAGGTGGAAAACCATAACGTAATAAAAGAGTGTGGACAGTGTCATTAGTCCCATACTTTAATAGTTCTACCATTTTTAATGCATTATTATCTTTAGTATGATTATGATAGATGTTAAAAGCCCCAATAAGTACATCTGATAATGAAAAAGAAATTACCGTATCTAAATAGTCGTAAGTATCGAATACAATAGCATCATAACTCACATCTTTAGATTTTACGCCTTTAAATAGAGAGTATTCATTTTTTAAATTGCTGTCAGGTAATTTGTTTGCTGGTTGAGAAAATTTTGCATAAATATTCTGGTTTTCATCTCTATTTGAGATTTGATTATACCTGATTCCTACAATCTCTTTAAAACTTCTTCCTTGTATTAAATGAAAGAAAATTGTTATTGCAGTATCAAAAACATTTATCTCTCCGAGGTACAATTTTCTTCCTAATGAAATTTCAAATATTTCTCTTAAAAGGTTTTTGGCTAAAAGTCTATTCTCTTTGTTTCTTTGACCAAATAAATTAGTCCCAAAACCATTTTCGTACACAAGATATAAAATTGATTTCATCAGCTCAACAGCTAGTTTTGTTGTTAGTCTATCCACTTTTGATTGAGGAAGGTTTATCTCTTCATTAAATGTTCCTTCAATAATCGAGGATATTAATTCACGTTCATCATCTAAGGCAGCTATATCTTTTTCAAGCAGAGATTCTTCAGATAAAGTAAAAGGAGTATTAATTCTAGAAGCTAGTAAAATAGGATTCTTAGTATACACATATCCATAGTCAAATATTGCATCTTTAGAGAGTCGACCACTACGACCAATTAAATTCTTAAATGCTAATGCTTTGTCTTCACCAGAGTCACCTTGTATTCTCATATTATCTAACCAAACAATATCAAATGGCATATTTATGCCTTGAGCTAATGTACTTGTTGCGAAACAGATTTTTGCATGTCCTTGTCGAATAAACTCTTCAATTAAAAATCTTACTTCAAGAGGTACAGAACCATGATGAATTACTACTCCTTTTCTTAATAAATTTACTAAGTTGGAACGATGGTTATGATCATTTGCACCAATAAGCAACTCAACATCTTGAATGATTTTATTTGCAGAGTCATTATTTATCACCTTGAATCTATCGATGTATTTCTGAAATTCATTTACAAAGTCTCCTCTATAGAGTGAGGCCTTTGAAACAAAAACCATAACTGTATGATTTCCATTAAATGCAAATTTTTCGAATTTTCCATCTAATTGAATACTATTTTTTACGAGATGACCTTTATCTTCATATGGTGAAAAATAGTAATCTTTCTTATTGCTATGACCGAATATAAATACTTTTCCTACAGTATTATGCGGATATGCTCTAGAGTAAGATTGATTCACATCTAGAGAGTGTTTTTTCATTTGCGCTTCAGGATTGTCGACGAAGGGGTGTGCAAAAACAAGTTTTGCATTGGGGTATGTAGCATGAACCCTTCTAACTATAACATCAAAAATCACTCCTCTTTCTGCTTCTTCAGATATTTGAGCTTCATCGAAAAAGAACAATGCAATATTTAATTTATCTTTATGCGAAAAAATATCTCTGGCTCTCTCGGGAGTTAGAACAAAAATTCGTCTTAGATTCCTGCTTGTAAAGACACAATCCACGAACGAACTGATCATTACTTTTTTATCCTTCTTAAAGTGATCTTTTAAGTTGGATATATACTCAGCAATAAGAGCTCTCGATGGAACAATAATTACACAATCTTCAGTTTGTTCAAAAATATAATCCTTCAGAGAGAAGGATTTACCAGCACTTGTAGGTGCGGATATGGAAATATATTGGTTTTTTTCAACAGCTAAACGAACACTGGCCTGAACAGGAGTAAGCCATTCACCAAATACTTTTTTATTTTCCCTACCTATGCCTGATAAAACGAATGAATATAGGTTTGATGGGGATATATCTTTATAGAATAAACCAAGGACAGATAAAATTTTGGCTTCAAATTTATTGAATGTATCGTTGTGAAATAATTTGTAATAAGTTAGTGCTTGTATAACTTTATTGTCTATGGGGCCATTATTGTGAAGGTTTTCTATTAATTTGCCAATGCTAGATTCTGGAGTCTCATCACTAATTATATTTTTAATTACTAACATACAATTACTCCGACAAGGTAAGCGCATTCTACTTTATTCAATAAATCAGATTTTTTAATGCTTTCTAAAGCATTATCCATTATCGACGTGTAATCTTCAGAATTTATTGAAAAAGCAGCTATAGCACCAAACTTATCATCATCCAGATTATTTATAGATTCTTTTGAAACCAGATTGATTAAATGAACTCGATCTCTAAAGTGTTTGTCTTCATTAATGAAACCTTCTGCTTGTGGTATTGCTTTTCCATGCGGGTTTATAGAGCCTGAAAATTTTGCCTCGCCAAAATTTATTAAACTACCTGTACATACAGTATGGAAATCAAATCCTTCATTTTGTTTTACTTGCGGTTTCCAAATTTCTGCAATAGGTAATGCTATATGTTTAAAAATAACTGATAGTGATCGAGCAGAACTGATCGATACCATAATTTCTCCAAATTCAGCACCTAGTTGATGATCATCTGAAAATTTCTTAAATATTTCAACTAAAGCATTAGCCGTATCTCTTGCGGTATATGTATAACTCCGTTGAGTTGCTGAATCCAAATTTAGCATCCAAGAAGTGTTTAGTACTGACTCAGTTAATTTTTCCGAGATTTTTTCTAAATCTGTAATTTTGACAATACATGCTTTTATGTCGCTTGTGTTGCAATAGTTTTGATGGCTGCAACCCCAATCATTATCAAGTTGATCCAAATTATGCACCTAATTAATTATAAAGATGAAATTTAAGTAAAAATTGAGACATTCTTTTTACAAAATAGAGTGAGTCTAGATTAATCCTTATTTCCCTACCTCGCTTTTGCTTAGGCATCTTTGGGCGACTTGGTAGATGATGGTGTCGACTTGTTGCTGGGTAAGATCTTGGGTTTTCAGTTTCGGGATCGTTCCGACTAATTGTTTGTGGTTGAGGATCGGGAACGGGGGTTTTGACTGACTGGTGACATACCAGCCGGGGAATACTAGGGCTGGGGTGGCGGCGACGGGGGAGCCTGTGGCTTTGGTTAACCATTGGCTGACCCATTGGGCTTGGCGCTGCGCTTGTTCGATTGGTTTGGTTTCTGTCCACGAGGGGAAGTTTAAGCGCCCGTCTTTGTAAAATACTTCATAGCCTTTCTTACCAGAACTAGGGCCAGAGCCTCCGCCATTGGTTTGGCGTAGGTCTTTATTGCGCTTATGGCGGCCTTTGGTTTCTATCGCGAATACGCCATTTTTGCCGATAACGAGGTGGTCGATATTAAAGCCGTCGGCTTGCACATCGTGAAACACTTGATAACCCAAGGCTTGAAGGCCGATAAGTTCATTAGCAGTGGCGATCTCTGCCGTATGCCCGAGGCGTAATTTGGTAAGTTTGGAGAAGAGTTTCCAGGTTTTAAATCCAAAGTAAGAGGCGCCTACTGAACCCATTAGCGCGTAAGCCCAAGGGAATTTTCCGACAGTGATATAGGCATGGACACTGTTGGCCGCAAATGGAAGGCATACCACCAGTATTCCCAGCATCACACAGCCCATTAAATCTAGTTGCAGATCATGGATTTGCTTTTGTAAGCCATAGGCTGGAATGCGGGTTAACTGCTCACGATCAACGGGTAGGGTTAGCGTTGCATCGCGGTAGCGAAGAAACACATGCAACACTCCTGCACCGACAAACAGGCTGGATAGAATAATTACCACGGATAATAGGTTGCTGCCGAAATCTGCCATTTACATCCTTGAAATAAAAAGGTTTTCTTTGTTCTACACGCACATATAACGAATGTGCTTGATACCTTGGTGACAGAGGTGGCTTTAAGAGGGGTGAGGCGGATAACTGAGTTGCTGCTTCATCCCTAAATAGCGTGCTCGATAATCGATGTCGAGTGTGGCTCTGCATTTCCCTAAGTGGCCACACTTTAACCTGCACGATACGGTTTAATCAATGCGTTTTATCACAAAAACTTTTTTTAAATAACAACTTGTGAATATTTTGGGAGATGAATTGGTGGGCGTTTTGGGGATATACAGGGCAAATAAAAACGGCCAATCGAATTGGCCGTTGTTATTATCCATTAAGCCGTGGGTGCTTAACGGTAAAATGCTTCTACTGTGCCTTTGATGGTTAACAGCAGAGGTTGACCGCGACGGTCTAAGGATTTGCTTGGTACTTTAACCCAGCCTTCGCTGATGCAGTATTCTTCAACATCGAAACGTTCTTTACCGTTTACGCGAATACCTACATCGTGTTCGAAAATCGCGGCCACATGGTGTGGGCTGCGTGGGTTAACCGAAAGACGATCCGGTAATGCGGGTTGTGAAGTTGTGTCAGTCATGGTCATTATCTGTAGTGAACAAAAAGTGCGTTATTGTAGGCAATCCCGCCGCCTTGCTCAAGGACTGTTGTTGTCAGTCTGTGACGCCTAAGCCGCTATCTTGGGCGAGTGGCACTTAGCGTGAGTTGTTGCATAAGCTTGTATCGTCTTTTGTTCGCACGTCCTGCAAGGTAAACTCTGGCGGCGTTGGCTTAAGGCATCACGCTTACAACTTGTAGCCGCGCCCCGTTATTTACCCATATTCGACCCAAGGCCCGATAGTTAACTTGCCATGCATGATGATATTAGTATTCCCTTGCCATCACTTATCCACCGCATCGGCCGCGAGGCGGCAAAGCGGGCGCAGGCAATGGCGCTAAAGCACGGCTGCGAACTTAAGCGGATTCGCCGCTCCCGCAATTGGAGCATCACAGGGCAGGCTATCGCCATTCAAAGCTGCTGCGCCGAGTTAACAGCCCTGAGTGATGCTGCTGAATTTTCCTTTATGATCAAAAAGATCGACATCGCCTTATTACAACACGCCGATAAGCTTGAACCACTCAGCGCAAAACTGGTTCGCCTGATCAACCAAAACCCTGCCATCACCCTAGGCGAGCTGATGCAGCAGACCCAATGCAGCATCAGTGAGGCGCGTCTTGCACGCTTTGAGGCCGAACTCTAGCGCTTTGCTTGTGGGAGTGAGCCGCCTTTGATTTGCATCAACACAGGCGCCTGTTAAAGTGGTCACTATATTAGCCAAATTTTATGAATGGCGGCGTAAACCATGACGGATGCTAGGCTAATCACCCTGTTAAAAATCTGTATTAGCATAGGGCTATGCCTGATTGCGCTTGGCATTTATCTGCATAATGTAGGGCGTGTTGACGTTTCAGGGTTATTTTTGCAGCAATTTGGCTGGCTTTTATGCAAGGCAAAGTCCGTGCAGTGTAGTTATTCTACATAAACGGACGATAACGCAGCAGAAACGCCAGCCAAATGCTGCCCGAAGGGTTCGTCTGGCAAGCCCTTGCTCTTTGTCACTCGTCATTTGAGTAGAATAACTACACATCATTCCTCGTTTCGCGAGCACGAGCTTGCCAGAACGAACAAAATTTAATCTCGAAACGTCAACACGCCCTAATGAAACCGTCGAAGCCATGGGTGTTAAGGGGATTATTATCAGCGCCGTATGCGTTGCCGTTGGCATGGCATTATCCCTGCCGACCAAGATGTATCTGACTTTTTTACTGGTGAAACGCGAAGCGGATAAGCAAGGCAGTTCTGAGTAACCATTAGCCAAACCACAGTCAATGCCGCAATAAATCCCACTTTTTGCTTGTTGCTCAAGGCATAAACGCCCGCTGGTGTTTTTTTAACATAATTAACCCAAGACTAATGGGCGAAAAACACCGATAATTCTCCCCAGACGATAGCGCCTAAGGGCAATGCTGTGTGGTAACGAATACGATTACCGCGTTTGAGCATATTGAGTGGAAAAATTCTAATGGAAATCAAAGTTAATTTTCTCGACAACCTGAGACTCGAAGCCAAGTTTGACGATTTTACGGTCACGGCCGATCAGCCAATCCGTTATAAGGGCGATGGCTCGGCGCCGAGCCCCTTCGATTATTTCTTAGCTTCTTCGGCGCTGTGTGCGGCCTACTTTGTGAAGGTGTATTGTAAATCCCGCGATATTCCGACGGACAATATCCGCCTGTCGCAAAACAATATTGTCGACCCAGAAGATCGCTACAACCAAATTTTCCAGATCAATGTCGAATTGCCCGATGATATTTCGGATAAAGATCGCGAAGGTATTTTGCGCTCTATCGACCGCTGCACAGTGAAAAAAGTAGTGCAGACTGGCCCAGAGTTTAGAATCGAAACCGTTGAAAACCTCGATGCCGACGCCAATGCCATGTTGATGGGCCACCCTGGCGGTGAGAGCAGTACCTATATTTTGGGTAAGGACTTACCGCTAGAGCAGACCATTGCCAATATGACGGGCATTTTGGCTGAGCTGGGGATGAAGATTGAGATCTCCTCATGGCGTAATATTGTGCCTAATGTATGGTCACTGCATATCCGTGATGCCGCATCGCCCATGTGTTTTACCAATGGTAAAGGCGCGACCAAAGAGAGTGCGCTGTGCTCGGCCCTCGGTGAATTTATTGAGCGGTTAAACAATAACTTCTTCTATAACGATCAATTCTTTGGGGTTGAAATCGCTAACAGCGAGTTTGTGCATTACCCCAATGAAAAATGGTTTGCTTTAGAAGAGGACGATTCGCTGCCAGCGGGATTGTTAGATGATTATTGCCTCGAGATTTACAATCCCGATGAGGAGCTTTGCGGCTCGCATCTTATCGACACCAACTCGGGTAATCGTGAACGCGGTATTTGTGCGATTCCTTATACCCGTAAATCCGATGGCGAGACTGTGTATTTCCCATCGAATCTGATTGAAAACCTGTTCCTAAGCAATGGCATGAGCGCGGGGAACAACCTCAAAGAAGCCGAAGTTCAGTGTCTGTCTGAGATCTTCGAGCGCGCGGTGAAACGCCAAATTATCGAGCAAGAAATCGTTCTGCCGGATGTGCCAATGCCGGTGTTAGAAAAATACCCAAGCATTCTTGCGGGCATTAAGGGCTTAGAAGAGCAGGGCTTCCCCGTGGTGGTGAAAGATGCCTCCTTAGGCGGCCAGTTCCCTGTAATGTGCGTGACGCTGATGAACCCGAAAACCGGCGGGGTATTTGCTTCATTCGGTGCCCACCCAAGCTTTGAAGTGGCATTGGAGCGCAGCCTGACCGAATTACTCCAAGGTCGTAGCTTCGAAGGCCTAAACGATGTGCCAAAACCGACCTTTAACAGTATGGCGGTAAGCGAGCCTGAAAACTTTGTCGAGCACTTTATTGACTCAACGGGGGTGATCTCCTGGCGCTTCTTTAGCAGCAAGCATGACTATGAGTTCTGCGAATGGGATTTCTCTGGCACCAACGAAGAGGAAGCGGACCGCTTATTCGGCATTTTAGAAGAGCTGGGTAAAGAGGTGTATGTTGCCGAATTTACCGAATTAGGCGCATCGGCTTGCCGTATTTTAGTGCCTGATTACTCTGAGGTTTATCCAGTTGAAGACCTGATTTGGGACAACACCAACAAGGCGCTGGATTACCGTGAAGATATTCTGAATCTGCATTCCTTAAGTACTAAGCAATTGGTCAACCTAGTCAATCGCTTAGAGGAAAGTCAGCTGGATAACTACACCGATATTCGTACCCTGATTGGTATTGTCTTTGATGAAAATACCGTCTGGGGCAAGTTAACGATTATCGAGCTTAAGATCCTGATTTATCTCGCACTCGGCGCGCATGAAGAGGCGCTCGAATTAGTCGGCGAGTTTTTGCAATTTAACGACAACACAGTGAAGCGCAATCTGTTTTACCAAGCAATGAGCGCGGTACTGGAAGTGACGCTGGATGAAGACCTTGAACTTGAAGACTTTAGCCATAACTTTACTCGCATGTTTGGCGCGGAAGTGATGGAACAAGTGGTCGGCAGCGTTACTGGTAAAATCCGTTTCAGCGGGTTAACTAAGACCAGCATGCAGCTCGAAGGGATTGAGCCGCACTTAAGGCTTATCGAAAGCTATAAAAAACTGCACGCAGCCCGCAAGGCCAAAGCGGCAAAATAATAGTCAGTTTTAACAAGTTGATACCCATAAAAAAGCGAACTTAGGTTCGCTTTTTTATGGGTGATTTTTCGGGCCTATAGCATCAGGCACTATTGGCGATAACACGATTCTTACCATCCCGTTTTGCTTGATAGAGCGCGGCGTCGGCGCGTTTTAAAGTGTCTTCGTAGGATCTATCGTTTGCCTCAAAGGTGGCAACACCAATACTGACTGTGGCAGAGAGTCCATTGACAGCATGCTTTTGTAATTCTTTGAAGCAACAATCACAGAGAAATTCTGCAAACACTATGGCTTGAGCGTATTCAACTCCGGGCAAGGCGATGACAAACTCATCACCACCAAACCGGTAGGCGCTATCGGTTTTACGAAATTGCTGCTTGCAGGTGTCGGCTACAGTCATGATGATATTGTCACCCGCATGGTGGCCAAGCTGATCATTGATCAATTTTAGATGATCGAGATCCAGCATTAATATGGAAGCGGGAATATGGTAGCGGCAATAGGTATCGAAGAGGTAGTTTAAGTCACGTTCCAGTCTGCGGCGGTTATACAACCCTGTAAGCTGGTCGGTATCACTCAATTGACGTAGTTGCACTTCAAGGTCATGTCTTTTGGAAATATTACTAGCAACCCAAAGCACTACGGGTTCGTTATCGACAAGAAAATCGAGTGCCTGAATACGTCCCTCAAACCAAATAGGTTCGATGGGACCTTGATCGGGTAAGCCTTTGACATCCTTATTACTGAGTTCATATTCTTCAATCAGTAAGTTACGATTATTTAATGCTTTTTCAATATTGTTAAGGAAGTAGGTGGCCTTATCTTCACTTAATACATCGCTAATGTATAGGCCGACTAATCCGTTGCCATCGTGGTAATAGCGATCATCTTTACCGCCAAAAACGGCAACATAGCGCCCACTTTGGGTGATCACAAAAGCAGGATCCGGCAAGGAGTGCAGAACCAAGGCCATTTGTGCAATATTGAGCATCAAACTAAGTCTCCATGGTTAGGGGATTTTGTTGTCTCATTGGCTTTTCTCCCCCAATTTTCTACGATTAACGCTGCGTGTATGTCATTTCTGCAACGAGTTTTGACACTGCTTACTACAGAGATAAGTGTATCTGATGTTGGCAAAAATGAATTAGATGGGACGGAATTTTTACATTTGGCGATGGTAATTTGTGAAGTCAAACCTTGGAACTATCAAAAATGATTATTAGTTGTTCTGTACTCTAAAGAGGTTTGTGTTAGCTAGAGTGACAGAGTTGGGTTTTGAGTTCTTGTTCATCGGTAAAACCGCGGTAGCCTTTGATTAATTCTCCCTTGGTATTTAATAGCAGTAGTATTGGCGTGGCGGGAATGCCGCCCATCTCCTTTAGCAAGGCTGGCGGTGCACGGTAAGCCTCAAAGGGAAAATTAAGCCTAAACAGGGCGCGTTTTAGGGCCAAATTATCCCCATTAACCCCCAGCGCCACTGGCTGAATCGGTTGATTGCAGCTTTTATGCAGTTGCTTGAGTACGTTTGCCTGCTTAATACACCATGGACATTCAGGTTCAAAGAACATCAACGCTGTGGATTGTCCTTCTAGATGCGACAGATCCGTGATCGTTTGGCTTCTCAGTGCTTGAAACTGATAATCGCGGGTGAGCTGCGCCGCCGATAACGGCAGGGCGCAGCACAGCAGCAGTAAAAGAATAACCCTTTGCATTAGAAGCTAAACTTGACGCCAGCGTAGATTTCTCGGCCACGCAGTGGGCCATAGATATAACCGACGTCGAAGGCACCTTCCGCATCAAAAAATAGCGGTGTCTCTTCATCTCCTGCTTGGGTGTAGTCAAATAGATTGCTGACACCTGAGTAGACTGAGAGGGTATCGTTAACTTGATAGCTGACCTTAAGATCGACAGTCACATAAGCGGGTGCGTCTGTGGTCTTTTTCGAGCTTGGGTCCACTTGGCCATTGGCGTCTAAACGGTTATAGCCTTCGTAGCCAAATTCAGCGAGATCGCGGCTACCAATCCACACGAGGTTGGCAAAAATTTCCCAGTCATTCACATCCCAATCCATGCTGAGTGTGACGCGTTTTTCAACTGGCGCAATGGCATAGGAGGATTTGAATACCGAGTCATAATCAAAATGCTCAGCAGTAAGGCTTAGGCTCATATCATCGGTTAAGCGATAACCAACGGCGATATCGCTAGTGATGACCCGCGCTTTTTCATCCAGTTGAGTCAGTAATGGAATGCCATGGTCGTTAGTGGTTAACGCCGCTAAATGTTCGACTTCGGTCCAAGCGATCGAGGCGGTCGAGGTGAGACGTTCACCTTCGTAACTGAGGGCATAGTTGGCGGAGTTGGAGCGTTCTAGCTCGTCGATATCAATATCAAAGCCGAGTGAGCCGTCCAGAATGCCGTGGTCGGTTTCAAAGAAGGATAAGGGAGCGCGATAACCGCGGCCTGCGGATAGGCGTGAGGTCCACTCATCATTATGGCGTAAGCGAATATCCACCCTTGGGGATAGGATTGATTCATCTAACTCTGTGCCGGGTTTATTGGGATCGGTAAAATCGGCCGTAATGGTATCGTAACGCAGCGCCATAGCGACTTCTAAAGACTCTGTCGCCTGCCAAGTATCCTGCAGATAAATACCTTTAACATCATAGTCAAAGGAGTCTGAAACGTAATCTGGGTTGGCACTACCAGAGCGGGAATGGGAACGCATTTCTTCGGTGCGTAAGTCGGCGCCGAAGGTGAGTAATTGGTTCTCGCTCAGTAAATAGTTGAAGCGCGCATCAAAGAACCACATTTTGTCGTCGGCGCTGTAATCGAAGCCTTCATAAAATGAATCTTGCTTATGGTCAGCGTAACTGGCAGCAAGATGCATGTTCCACTCGTCACTAAATTCCCTGAGCCAGGTTAATGAGGCTTCATTGCGCTCAGTGTTAATCCATTCCGTGGTTTCCCAAGCTTTACCGGTATAACGTTTACGCACGTCACCATCTTCAAACAGATTTTGTGCGTCGCTCGGTTGGCCATCATAACCGGATAACACATTACCTATGCTGGAGGCCGTGCCATCGGCAAAGGTGCTACCTAACATAGGGCCACCAAAAATTTCCGATTGGATATTGGCAACGCGTAATACAAGGTTATCGGCATCGGTCAAATCGTGGGAAACTCGGCCAGTCAAGCTGCGGTTTTCCTGCATTGGTGCTTCATTGACTTGGTTATTGTCCGCATCGGCTTGATCTCTATCATCATATTGAGCGACAAGCGTGGCGCGGGTGCGGCCATCTTCGGTGACCCCTTTACCGAGGAAACCCAGTTTACGGTAGCCATTTTCGCCGGCGGATATATCCAGTTCAGCGCCGTTTTCCGTAGGTTCATAACTGACGATATTAATGGTGCCACCAATCGCTTCGGGGGCGATTAAGGAGGCGCCAGCCCCACGGGCGACTTCAATCCGCTCAACCCCAGTTGTTGGAATCGCATCGACCGCATAGTAGCCAGAGATCATGGTATGTACGGGCAAACCATCCACCAGAATGGTGGTTTGCTCGCCTTTCATGCCGTTGAGCATAATGCGCTTAACACCACACATTGAGCATTCGTTGGAGACTTTGACACCGGGAGAATTATCAATCGCTTCAGAGAGATTTACGGCATTTTTGTTTTCAATAATGCTGGCGTCGATAACTTCGGTCTTCATGATAGTGTTAGCTAAGGTTCCCGCTTGCTCTAACCTTTGTCTTACACCAACAACGCTCATGCGTTCGATTTTTTCCAGCTCAGGTTTTGTGACTTCTTCTGCGCTGGCCAACTGGGGATGGAGCACTGCGGCTAAAAGGATGGCAAGGTAAGTGGGCTTCACTCTCATTTCTCCGTAAAATAATTTGTGGCAGGATTATATGTAAATGAGAATTGTTATTATTTGACTTTAGTCATGGTTCTAACATCTTTTTAAAAAATGTATTAACCCTCGTTGAAAGCGATAAACATGTATTAAATGGAGTCGTAAAAATGCAAAATGCTGATGATTTTATTAAGTTTTTAGAACTGGAACAGCATGTGGAAGGAGGATTTTACCGATCCTCCTACCGCTCGGAAACCGCCTTTGACCCCAGTCGACAGCTATGGAGCAGCATTTATTTCTTATTACGGACAGGCGAAGTGTCGCATTTTCATCGACTCACGGCGGATGAGATGTGGTATTTCCACGCAGGTCAATCACTGACGATTTACATGATTTCCCCCGAGGGCGAGCTAACAACGGCGCAATTAGGATTGGATTTAGCCGCGGGTGAAAGGCCGCAGTTTTTAGTGCCTAAGGGCTGCATTTTTGGCTCGGCGATGAATCAAGATGGATTTTCACTGGTGGGTTGCATGGTATCACCCGGTTTTACCTTCGATGACTTTGAGTTGTTTAGCCAAGAAGCCTTACTGGCCATGTATCCGCAGCATAAAGCAGTGATCCAAAAATTGAGTCGACCAGAGTCAAAATAACGTTGTGAGATCATTGCGTTATCATGCAATAGGTTATTCGTTGAATGGATTCAATTGCCGCATGCCTTTTATCTAGACATGCGGCTTAGCGAGGATTAAGCGCGAATAATATGAGTCACTTGCACCATGGCATCCCGAGCTGATTGGCTGACGCCCGCGAGTTGAAAGAAGCCGTGGATCACCCCTAAATAGCGGCGGCAATGGGCATCGACGCCAGCATCTAACAGGTTACGGAATAGCTGTTCGCCCTCATCTAGCAGCGGATCAAATTCGGCAGTAATAATATGAGTTTCGGGTAAACCTGCTAGGTCGTGGCTGCGCAGAGGGCTGGCTTCGACGTCGGTTCTGGGGTGCCAGTCGAGGTACATATCAAAGCCCGTGAGTAGCGTATCGCGGGTGATAATGTACTTGTCGCCATTGTCGATATAACTCTGGCTTTTGGCGGTCGCATCCAACATCGGATAGATAAGCACTTGTTTTTTAGGTAACCATTCCCCCTTGGCCTTTAACCGCAGGCAAGTGACTAAGGCTAAATGGCCGCCGGCGCTGTCGCCCATCAAGGTGATATTAGTGTTGTCACCGCCCCATTGCTGGCAATGCTGCTGCACAAGATTGGCAGCATTGAAGGCATCATCATGGGCGGCGGGATAAACATGCTCGGGTGCAAGGCGATAGCTGACCGCCACCACTAATGCACCGGAGTCATTGGCGATTTTACGCAGTTGCTGATTATGGGTGGCGATGCCGCCACTGACGAAACAGCCGCCGTGATAGTAAATGACCACGGGTAAATTGTTGTCCGCCGAGGGCTTAAACAGGGTTAATTCTATGCCCTCAAGGGATAAGGTTTTGACCTCAAATACGGTTTCCGGCTCGCCTGCCAATACTGTGCTGGCGATATAACCTTGGCGGCGTTCCTCAAGGCTTTTTTCGCGTACCGAAGGGCAACCTGCGGCGATAAACTCGCTCACCAATTGTCTAATTCCGTTTTCTAAATAGCGTTCGCTCATGTGCAGTTTCCCTGAGTGTATTGGGCGAGCAGTTATCGCCCCTTGTGGTCGGCAAAGTGTATCGACTCACTCTCGAAAAGGGTAGTGTGTATTGGGTGATTTGCTATTAACTCCATCTATTTCAGTTGATTAACCTGAACTCGGGATAACGAGTGTCGGAAAATCTAAATTTAACAATCAAAATCAATGCTATAAATGATTTTTTTGAAAAGAAGAATCTTTTTTCTGACTGAATACGCAGATTTTTGCGCATATCAAGGCGCTCTGTCGTATGCCATAGCGAGCTATGGTTAGACAGAGCAACGCAGAGAGGCCCGAAAAGATGCCTATTCAGCGGCCCTACTTATCCCGAGCTCAGGTTTATTATATTTTTTGTTGAGTTGTCGCGGATATATTGCGACTCCCGATGAATTGAACATTGGCCAATGAATACGGTTGCAGAGTATGGCTTTAACGTTGATGATGGATTGAGCACAGGCTAAAAATGTCAGAAAATTACACCTCGCCATACTCAAGATAACATCTTCATCAGTCTGGCGTGTTATTGCACTCTAACTTGTCTTCCAGCGGTAAGGATCGGACGTGGCCACACCAGCTAAAACCCTGCAACAACGCATGGGCATTGTCGCCCTCACTTGGCCGATTTTTATCGAAACTTTGCTGCAATCTTTACTCGGGATCAGCGATATTTTTATGCTGAGCCATTATTCCGATAATGCCGTTGCCGCAGTCGGACTCACCACCCAATTGATGTTTTTTATGATGGTGATGTCGATGATGGTGAGCACGGGCGCCAGCATTCTGATCAGCCAAAATAACGGTGCAGGGCGAACGCAGCAGGCAACCGATATTGGTGTCGCCAGCGTGGCCTTAAGTTTAGGTTTAGCGGTGATGATGGGCGCTGCGATGTTTTTTGGTGCCCACGGCATTATCGGTTTATTTGACTTAGAGCCTAAGGTTGCGGGCTATGGTTACGATTATCTGCTGATCTGTGGCAGTTTGAGTATCGGGCTGGTGATGAACATCGCCTTTGCCGCCATCTTACGCAGCTACGGTTTTACTCGCTCGGCTATGCTAGTCACATTAAGCACGGGATTGATGAATGTGCTTGGTAACTATATTGCCCTCTATTCTCCCTTTGGTTTGCCGGTTTATGGGGTAACTGGGGTGGCGATTTCGACTGTGACCAGCCAGATGATTGGGGCCTTGATTATGCTGGCCGTGATCCGCAGTAAGCGTATTCCGCTACCGATGCAGCGGCTTAACTCACTGCCGCGCAGCACCTATTGGAGTGTGATGCGCATTGGCCTGCTCAATGCGGGCGAAATGCTGTCTTACAATGTTGCGCAGATGACCATCATTTATTTTATCAGCCAGATGGGCACGCTCTCTTTAACGGCCTATACCTATGGCTTGAATATCAGCCGCTTTATTTACTGTTTTGCGGTGGCATTGGGGCAGGCGGCACAGATCCAAACTGGTTACTACGTGGGCAAACAATGGTTTGATGAGATCACGCTGCGGGTGCAAAAGTATTGCCTCGTAGGCTTTATCGTCTCCCTTGCCATAGTGCTAATCTTTTTTTGGCAGCGTTTTACCATTGTGGGTTGGTTAAGTGAAAATCCTGAAGTGATTCAACTTACCGCACTCCTGCTATTAGGCTCTATCGCGCTGGAAACCGGCCGAGTGTTTAATTTGGTGATTATTTCTGCATTAAAAGGCGCGGGGGATGTGGCGTTTCCGGTGCGCGTTGGCCTTTTTAGCATGTGGGGAATTGGCGTACTGTTAGCTTGGTTTTTTGGCTTGTACTTAGGTTATGGCGTGCTTGCTGCTTGGCTTGCCGTTGCGGCCGACGAGTGGGTGCGAGGATTGATTATGGTGCAACGTTGGCGCTCGAGTCGCTGGCAGCGTTTTACCCGTATTCCGCCAGCAACCTCAGCTTAAACCTAAAAGGTCACCCCTTATTGGTTGCCCCATTTACCCATTTTAAGCAGTTCATTTTTAAATTGTAGATACCTTGGGTGCCCTGCATCGGTTTCGATTTCCATCGTGCTGTAGGGGGCAAAAAGCGCACCGGGAATTTGGTATCCTCGCGTCAATACATCCTCTAATGAGGGCATAACACATTCTTTAATCGGGTCAAAATGGATTTTATAACTGGCATAGCCGCGCTCAACAAACCGTTCGGTAATGTCGGTAAATAGCTGTCCAAAAGGTGTGTCGAGTGTCTGTGGCGTGGAGTAATAAAAGCCTTGTCCGTACCAGTAGAGTAATAAGGCGGTACCTGCATCGCAGAGTGGATGTTCGATAATCGCTCTGACCATATCGGGATCATGGTCATCCCAATTCAAGTTGCCCGCGACAAAATGCAATTCCTCCATACTTTGTAAGTCACTGATACAGGTGATTTGCGCCGCCGCTTTGCCAAAGTAGGCGCTGTATTCATGTAAAGCGTCATAATCGGGATCGGCGAGCAATTTGGCGAGTTGTTGCTGATTGGCAATACAGCCTAATTCTGCGCATTCATAGGCGCGAATAAATTGTTCTTGGGTTAATAACTTGGCCACGGGCGTCCTTGGGATTTTTAAATAATGGCTCTCGCCAGCCTTGATAACTGGGCTAGCGAGAAATTGGGAAAATCTTAGGCGTTAAGCTTGCTGTTGCAGTAGGGTACGACACAGCTTGATAAAGTCAGAAGAAGTCACAATCCCTAATACTTTCTTATCGTTATCGACTACGGGTAAGCAACCGAGTTTATTATCGATAAAGTATTCTACCACCACGGTTAAGGGTTCATCCGCAGTTAACTGCTGGCAGTCTTTGTCCATAACAGTCGCTATGGGGGTATAGCGTTCCTTGCGATCGAGCGCGCCTTGGCCGTATTTATTCAACATAGATAATACGCTGGCGATCATCTTTTTGTGGGTAAGAATACCGACTAGGGTGCCGTCGGTTTCAGAAATCACTGGCAAATGGCGTACGCCACGGGTTTGCATTAAATGGTGAGCATCTTTAAGGCTTGCACCATCGCTGATGCAGATGACCTCAGTGCTCATAATATCGCTGACTTTCATCCTAAATTCCTTTTTTAACAATGCCCTGAATTTAGCCGTGACTAGGCTAAACGGTGAGCGATTTGCCTCTTATTCGATGTTAGCAGCTTCATTGTGCCTTGTGCCAGCATTGTACAAATAAAGTACGCTATCCAGTATAAGGCTATGAATTAAAAGAAATCATAAAATGCTGACAAAGATGTCACAAATGTGTAACAGTGATATCTCACAATCGGGGCCTCATTAGACCTCATACCAGTGAACCCTCATCTTAGAAAGGAATAATAATAATGAAACGAACCGTGACTCGTCGTGATTTTTTAGCAATATCGGCTAAAGGTATTGGCGCTGCAGTGATCTCCTACGGCCTAATGGGGTGTAGCAACAGTGATGATGATAACTCTGTTCCTGCACAGTTTTTACATGGTGTCGCCAGTGGTGACCCCATGCAGGATGCGGTGATCCTTTGGACCCGTGTGACGCCTGATTCTGCTGGCGATGTTAAAGTGAGCTGGCAAGTGGCCAGTGATGCGGCGTTCTCCCAATTAGTGACGACTGGGGAGATGGTCACTAATGCTAATCGTGATTACACCGTTAAAGTTGATGCCCGCGGTTTACGTGCAGGGCAAAACTATTTCTACCGCTTTATGACGGCTGACAAAACCTCCGTTGTGGGTAAGACCCGCACGTTACCCGAGGGTGAGGTGAGTTCAGTCAAATTAGCCGTTATGTCCTGCGCTAACTTCCCCGCCGGCTATTTTAACGTATATGAATTGGCTGCAGCGCAGAATGATCTGGATGCTGTGGTGCATCTGGGTGACTACATTTACGAATATGCCCGTGGTGGTTATGCCAGTGAAAATGCGGTTAAGCTGGGGCGTGAAGTGTTACCGGCCAATGAGCTGCTGTCATTAAGCGATTACCGTACCCGTTATGGCCAATACCGTTCAGATGCTAGCCTGCAAAAACTGCACGCGAAAGTGCCTTTTATTACGGTATGGGACGACCATGAAGTGGCAAACGATACTTGGCGTGATGGCGCTGAGAATCATAACGAAGGCGAAGGGGCTTTTGCTGCACGTAAAGAAGCGGCGTTGCAGGCTTATTTTGAATGGCTGCCGATTCGCCCATGGCGTGAGGGTAACCATGAGGAAATTTACCGCAGCTTCAGTTACGGCAATCTGGTCGATTTGCACATGTTGGATACGCGCGTTTTGGCCCGCGATAAACAGCTCGACTATGCCGATTATATGGATGCCACCACGGGCGCCTTCGATGGTGAACGTTTCCGCGCTGATGTGACATCCACTTCTAGAACTCTGTTGGGATTAACGCAGTTGCTCTGGTTACAGGGCACCTTATTGCAAGCCACGGGCACATGGCAGGTGTTAGGTCAGCAAATTTTGATGGGTAAGATGTCTCTACCCGCTGCAATCGCAACCCAGCAGATGAGTATTCCCCAATTTGCCATGCTTGGGGCGCTGGCGAAGTTAGCGGCCCGTGCGGCAGCAAATGATCCGACATTAACGGCAGCGGAATTACAGTACTTACAGGCCAATCAAGCCTTGTTAACACCTGAGGTGATTGCGCTGCTGCAACTACCATCCATCCCCTATAACTTAGATGCATGGGATGGTTATGCCTATGAAAGAGAAGTTATTTTAGGCACGGCTAAATCGAAGAATCACAACCTAGTGGTGATTGCGGGTGACACCCATAACGCCTGGGCGAATGAGTTAAAAGACGTTAATGGCAATACCGTTGGGGTCGAGTTTGCCACAAGCTCGGTATCATCACCTGGTTTGGAATATTACTTAAATCTGCCTGCGGAGCAGATCCCCGCGACCGAGGCGGCGATTGTCGATCTGGTGCCGGATCTTAAATACACCAACCTAAAAGACCGCGGTTTTATGACCTTAACCTTCACCAAAGACGCTGTACGTAGTGACTGGCATTATGTCAGCACGATTCTGGCGAAGGAGTTTGAAGAAGCCAGCTCTCGCCGCTTCAGTGCCGTAACCAAGGTTGGTAAACCTAGTATCAACCCTGTGAGCTAACCCAAGCTCCATTTTTTGCTTAGCTCGTTCCTTGTTGGCCACCTCTTGGTGGCCTTTTTTTGCGCGTTTTGTTAGTTCCGTCCTAAAAATGCAAAATAAACGGCTGTTAGCCTATAACTTATTACTATTACTGCAGCACAGTGGTTTTTTTTGGTATAAAATTCGCTCCCAAAATTCGGCGGCCACCTACACTTGCTAGGCTCTTGTGAAGAGAATGCTGTTCTTGTGTTTTGGACGCCGAACAGACCTTACTAGGTAAAAAGCTACGCTTTACCGCCTAAAATCAATAACTAAGATGGGGATCGGTGTCATGTCAGAGAAGTATTTCGTTACCGCACAGCAACTGCTCGAAGATTCATTTCTATTAGCTTCACAGGTTTATGAGAGTGGATTCCGTCCGCAGTTTATCGTGGGTATTTGGCGTGGTGGTGCTCCTATCGGGATCGCGGTGCAAGAGTTTTTCGACTTTAAACAAGTTGAAACCGACCATATTGCAGTTCGAACCTCTTCTTACTACGGGATTGGTACCGACAAGCAAAGCAAAGAAATCAAAGTACATGGCCTGCATTACATTGTTGAAAATGCGAATGCTAGCGACAGTTTATTGATTGTTGATGATGTATTTGACTCAGGTCGCAGTATCCATGCGCTCAAGGAAAAGTTAGGCCAATTGATGCGTTTAAATATGCCTAAGGATATTCGCATCGCCTGCCCGTATTACAAGCCAAAGAATACCGCTGTGCCTTTAAAGCCTGATTACTATATCCATGCCTCTGAAGACTGGTTGGTGTTCCCACACGAAGTGACGGGTTTAACGCCGGAAGAAATTGCCGAAGGTAAGGGCGATTTAAAAAATATTCAGCATCTTTTTAAGTAACAATAAAGACTTAATACGATTGCTATAAGAAAGCGCTAGGGTTCAATCGCTAGCGCTTTTTTGCTTTGACAGCGTATTAAATATCTGTTCATTCAGCGGGAGTTAAACGCGCTTTAGACAAGGCGAAAGCTTGAAGGCATAGTGGTGCTCTGAACTGATTAGATATTTAATGTGATAGGTATTAATAGCTGTAAAGGTCATATCGCACTCGACGATATCCATACCTGCATTAATCGCTATTTTTACGCTAGCTTGATACTGAGCTTAGGACTAAGATTAGGACGAAAAATCATCTAGCATGCCGTGTTACTTTGGGATTCTCGCGGTGCATTGAAAGTGCTACACATGAAAATTTTCTCGTAAGCGATCTTTCTGTGCCGAAATCAAGTAAACTGCGCTCCTTTTGTTTTATGATGGCGTTTGTATCGCTTGATAAGACAAACGTGGCAAGCATCATTTAGGAAATAGAGCAGAATGAGCAAGGGTAAAAAATACGATTTTCGCGTAACTCAAGCTGAAAATGGTTGGAAGACGGAAATCACCCGTCGTATGACGTCGACTAAGACGGTAGTGTCGAAAAGCCACGATGGTTTTGCGACCGAAGCAGAAGCACAGGCTTGGGGCCAAGCTGAACTGCAAGTGTTTTTAGGCACTTTGGCTGAGCGCAACAAGCGTCGCTCAGAAAAACAAGCTAAGGCCAAATTAGCGGCGGCATTAGCGGCTGAAGCGGCAACGGATGCCGATGATTTTGATGATGAAGACGAATTCGACGAAGAGTAAGTCGCCAAGGCAAAATGGTTTATAAGCCTATTTGCACTCCACAAAAAGCGGATCTTTAGATCCGCTTTTTGTTATTTGAATTAAAGGCTTCGCGTTGGCATTAGCTTTTTAACTTAAAGCTACCTTGCATAATCGCCCAGTGGCCAGGGAAGCTACAGAAGAATTGGTAAGCTTCAGTTGGGCTCATGCCCGCGGTGCTGAAGGTGACTGAGGTTGATTCACCACCACCGACTAGACCAGTATGTGCAATCACACGGCTATCACCCGCTTTAACATAGGCTGCCTCGGCTCCCGCGCCCATACCATCGGTTGCAACGGCTGACATATCAGCGGCTTTGGTTAATACCCAGTTATGTCCCATGGCGGCTTTTGGCAGGGTGCCTGTGTGGGTTAGCGTGAGGGTGACTTCTTTACAGGTTGCAGGAACAGACAGCTCTTTTGTGTCAAATTGCATTGCGTCAGTCGCAGCAATCTTTAGCTCACATTCATTCGCACTCGCTTGGCTGGCGACGAATAATCCTAGGCCGAGTAGGGTTGCGCTAGTCATATTACGGAAAATGGTGCTTGTCGCTTTCATCTGGTACTTCCTTATTTTTGAACAAGGCGGTTCGAACCGTTTTGGCTCGAACATACGCTAACCAGCATAGGCAGAATTCATTAAATGGGAATGAATTTGGTATGTAAATTATGTATATACAACTTTAGAATGAAATAGGATGAGTGCGGCAATCTGCCGCACCCATGGGATTAACGCGATACTTCGCTGCGGTAGGGGATGGCGCGTTGTGCGCCTTCACGGGTCACGGTAATCGCCGATGCTGCGTTGGCAAAGCCGACAGCGGCGGCAATCGACATACCTTCACTTAAGCCGACTACGAGCGCGCCGTTGAAGGTATCGCCGGCGGCGACCGTA
Source organism: Shewanella cutis (assembly GCF_022410515.1). Lineage (GTDB taxonomy): Bacteria > Pseudomonadota > Gammaproteobacteria > Enterobacterales > Shewanellaceae > Shewanella > Shewanella cutis. The sequence continues at coordinate 80,462 of NZ_JACSDI010000006.1, forward strand.
TCAATGGCTTGTACTGTGAGGGCGGGGATGAGCCCGGTAAAACCTGGGCTGCTAATAAATGCACCTTTGCTGCCTAAGGTAATGACCACAGTGGTAATTCCCTGTTGATGAAGCCATTGGGCGGCGAGTTTGGCATCTTCTTCATGCTTGACCTCAATGCCCGTTAATGCTTCGGCCTCGGTTTCATTGGGGGTAATAATGTCGACCCATTTGAGGTAGTCCAGCTCCTGAGTAGCCGCTGGCGCTGGATTGAGCACTGTGGTGATACCAAGACGTTTAGCCATTTGCAGCGCATTGCTAACTGTTTCGGTGGGTGTTTCTAGCTGGATAAGCAGGTATTGCGCATTGGCAAACAGGGCGTAATGTTTTTCTAATTCAAGGGGGGTGAGATGGGCATTGGCCCCAGCGGCGATCCCGATGGAGTTTTCGCCATTATCGGCGACAAAAATCATCGCCGTGCCAGTGCTCACATTGTCGACTAGGGTGATGCCCTCGGCTTGTATGCCATCCTTGAGCCAACTGTTGCGCATTTCATTCCCAATACTGTCTTGGCCTAAATGGCAGATAAAATCTACGCGAGAATCGGGAAGGCACAGCCGGGCGCAAGCAACCGCCTGATTGGCGCCCTTGCCACCATGTTCTAACCGATAGCTTCGGCTTTTTAAGGTTTGTCCGGGAACAGGCAAATACTCAAAGTTCATAACATGATCGGCGTTGGCACTGCCGATAACGAGAATATGGCTCATAGAAGGTTCACCCTTATGTGTCATCTGCGGTTGAGATACGTTGGAGTGTAGGCTGCTAAGCTGTGAACTAACAAGTCAACAAAGCCTTGTCTATCGAGTCCAAACAGCACTGTGGCATTGGCGGGCTTACCCGTAAGCTGATAGCGATCGACGACCGTCATCCCTAGCGTTAACTCGCTTTGGGTTTCGATTCCTACCCAGCAGTCTTGGGCATCAAACAGTTCAGGTTTGAGTAACCAAGCAATAGTGCATGGATCGTGCAGCGGCGCGCCAACAAATCCCCATTTGGGATCCCTATGGTAAATCATAAAGAAATCCAGTAATTCGGCGACGCATTTAGCCACAGGGTTGGGAATTGCGCGAATACGTTCGATATCTTCGTCCATGATCTGCGCTTGATGGGTTACATCGAGGCCGCACATGGTAATGGGAATACCGGATTTAAACACGATATCGGCGGCTTCGGGGTCGACAAAAATATTAAACTCGGCGGCAGGTGTCCAATTGCCGACGCCGGCTGCGCCGCCCATCAGCACAATGCGTTCAATTTTATCGTGTAACTCGCTATGACTCGCTAGTAACAGGGCGATGTTAGTCAGCGGCCCTGTGGGAATTAAGGTTACTGGCTGATGACTTTGGCGAATTTGCTGCGCCATTAATTCAACTGCGGTAATAGCTTGAGGGCTAAAACTTGGATTAGGCAATGCAGGGCCATCGAGTCCGGTTTCACCATGGACATTGTCGGCAATGATTAATTCGCGGGCTAATGGCTTGGCGGCGCCGCCAGCGACAGGAATATCACTGCGATTTAATAAGGTTAAGATCCGCAGGGCATTATTGAGCGTTTTATCTGGCGTTTGGTTGCCGGCGCTAGTGGTGACGGCCAGTGGAACCAGCTCTGGATGGGCGAGAGCTAAAATAAGCGCAATAGCGTCGTCATGGCCGGGATCGCAATCCAGAATAATAGGGCGAGTCATACTGTTACTCCTTTAAACAGTGGTGATGGGGGCTTAGAATAGCATGTTCAAGCGGATGGGCGATGAGTGTGATGATGTCTTTACCGTAATCTGTGAGCTTTTTCTGATTTCTATCAATAAGCTGCTACAATTGCGCCCCGCTGTAGGCACAAACAAAATGCATTTAATACTTAAGCGTTATGGAATGATAAGGACGTTTTGGCGTGTTGATTAATCGCAGTAAGTTAACCTCTAGCGCCCCCGCGCGAGGTTGGAGGGGGAGAAATACTCCTGTTTACCTTACCCCCTTTTTTATTTTGAGTCTTGCCGCCTTTTTATCACTGAAGGATGGCAAAAGTGGCATTTGGTCAATCAGCTTGAAGTGCGTGGCGATGTTGCCATTGGCCGAGTGATTGACACTGAGTATCAGAGTGAACAAGGTTCGAACGACATTTCTCGCCAAAGATTGGTTTGCTTGGTGGAATAACCCACAGCCGATAATCGAGTCATTATCGGATAAAATAGCGCAACATATTCAACAACTCACGTTTTCAGCAACGACAAGGAAATAAGTTATGCAGTCTTATTCAATTCCTCGCCCTTTGGCATTGGTAGCAGCCTTAATCGCCCTGCAATTAACGGCTTGTAGTCAGCCGAAACCCTTAACTGTATTCGAAAATGATAAGGAAGCCTTATTGCAGTTTGATAACGGCAAACTGCTCCAACTTAAGGAAAATCCGAGTCCACAGTATCGCCATATTCCCTGTGATTTACCCGCAGTAGAGACAGTGGTTAGCAACAGTTCGGCCTTTGCGGCGTTAACAAAATCCGGTGAAGTGATCACTTGGGGCGACAGTTATGCTGGCGGTGATAGCCGCGAGGTGACGGAGCAGCTTAAGCAAGTTAAGCAAATCGTCCCAGTTAAGGACGGGTTTGCCGCGCTACGTCAAGATGGCACTGTGGTGTACTGGGGCAATGCGGGGAAATATAGCCTCGACAAAGCCCTACAAAACCGCATGACCAATATTACCAAGTTGTTCGCCAATCAAGAGGCCATTGCCGCGCTAGATGCCAATGGCAAGGTACATACTTGGGGTTATGGCCCCTACGGCGGCAATAGTTTGCATGTGCAGGATCAATTAGTTGATGTCGTCGATATCTTTGCCAGAGGACGCAGTTTTGTCGCCCTTAAAAAAGAGGGCAGTGCTGTGATTTGGGGGCAGGTTGAAGAGTCGACCAATATGAAAAAGTTACTCCCGCAGCTTACGGATGTGGCGAAGATCGAATATTTTCAACACACCTATGCCGCCTTGAAAAAGGACGGTACTGTGGTGAGTTGGGGCTGGCGCAGTGATGCTTACTCGATCCGCAGCGCCTTAAAGGATGTGGCGAGTATGACGGCAAACAATTGTGCCTTTGCGATTTTAAGTCCTACGGGGGATGTGCATTTTTGGGGCGATGGGATTAACTGTGGTGTCGATTGGATTCAAAAAACTGATATCACAGGGGTAAAAGAGATTATCAGTGTCGGCTCAGGGTTTTTATTACTGCGGGATAAGGCGGTGCCGCAAATTGTGGCCGACGATACTGATTACGCTCATCTGTTTGGGTTTCACGATGCCCAAGAGATTCTTGATAAATATTGGCAGGAAGGGAGTGTTATTACTCGAGGGCCAGCCTCATTTGTGTTTACGCGTCCCGATGGCAAAGTGGTGCCCGTTGGTTATCGCGCCAACCGTGATAATGTGGAAAAGTTAATGGCACGTATTCCGCGCCTCACTTGGTTAAATGGCGCAAATGACGGTTATGTTGGCATCAGCGAAAAGGGGGAGTTGGTCTCTTGGTCGATGAATTTGCCCATGTTCGACAAGTCGCCAGTGCAACCTGCTGACTCGTTAGTGATTAAACCGCTGGATTTGACCCCCGCTGCCCAATGCGAAACCCCTGAGCAGCGTCAGGCGATTTTGAGCAAAGACAGACCAAAACCTGCGGCAAAAAACTGGGATGGCGTTTTCTAGCTTATGTGAGTTTTCTCGCTCACTTGAGATTAATGGACTTTCATCCGTATAGACGTCTATAATGCGCGCGCTCAGGTCAGATATGCCCTGAGCCTTGTTGGGCGTTAATAGGTTTTACGCCCTTTGAACCTAATTTTGAGTCAACCTTCTGTGGTGCTTGCGATGATAGCGTCGCGAGATAATCGGGAAGCCAGTGAAATTCTGGCACTGCCCCCGCAACGGTAAAAGGTGAGAGACGGCCGCATTCGATAGGTGTTCACGATGAACCCTGTAATCGAGTGTGCAAAGGTCAGTTTCGCGTTCGTCTCCAGTTGAGATGGATATAGCCTAAGTCCGGAGACCGGCCCTAAAGGTGTTTTTGAGATTTCGGTGGGCAGATCTCAAAATGCGATAGTGACTATCAGTATTTTCTACTGAATCAACGATATCGTGGCGCTAATGCCCCGTTTTCCTTGCAGGAGTTAAAGGTAAAATGGGAACACATCCAACTAAAATCGCGCTGCTGATTGGCAGCCTTTGCAGTCTTTCTGTTATCGCGCCCGCTGTGGCAGCCGATGCAACCAATACCGCCAAAGTCGATGAGCATATCGTCGTGATCGGCCGCTCTGATAAGACCCCGTTAAATATTGCCGCTAATGTGAATGTGATTGATGCCGCGGCGATTGAAATGAGTGGCGCAACCAGTTTGACCGAAGTGTTACGTGGTCAAAGTGGTATTCAACTGTCCGACAATAACATTGGCACTAGCTTTGCGATGCGCGGCTTTAGCGCCAGCTCTGCGGTTAACAACACGCTGATTTTGCTCGATGGTCGCCGCCTAAATAACATCGATATCGCGGCACCGAGCCTGAATGCGATTCCACTCAATTTGATTGAGCGGGTCGAGATTTTATCGGGCAGCGCGGGCGTGCTCTATGGCGACCAAGCGGTAGGCGGGGTGATTAACATTGTAACTAAGTCGCCTGAGAATACGGGCGGCAGCGTGCAATTATCCGGCGGCAGTTTTAATACCTACGAAGGTCGCGGCGATGTGTCTGGTGCAATCAACAAGGATTGGCGCTATTTCTTGACTGGTAGCTACAACCAAGGCGATAACTATCGTCAGCATAATGCCAATGAAACAGGATCGATCCTTGGACGTATTCAATATAAAACGGCAACGGACTCGTTTTTTGTTGAAACCAGCTATTACGATGATGACCGTGAAAACCCTGGCTCACTGACGGTCGATCAATTCAAGTTCGATCCGAGTCAGTCTTCCAATAAAACCGAATATGTCCATGAGATGACCACAGCGGCGCGCAGCGGTTATCAGCATCAGCTTAACCAAAACTGGGCGTTAGCGGCGGATTTAGATTACAGCGATACCTTAGTCAGCTCCGTCAATTGGGGTGCGGGTAGCCATAACACCCGCTCGCTGTTGATGTTTAGCCCCAAAGCTTTAGCCAACTACAGTACACGCCAAGGCGAGCTAAACCTAGTGACAGGCTTAGATATCAGCCGTGGTAAGGCTGATTACGACTCTATGGCGCGAAGCAACGTGCAAGACATGCAAAGTGCTTACCTGCAAGCCACTGTGCCATTAAGCCATACCTTAAGTTATGTGGTAGGCGGACGTTATGCGCGGGTGACCGACGATCTAGTCGATGGCAATGTCTATCCAAATGGTATCGATTTAGATGAAGATGCTACTGCATTTGAGTTCGGTTTAAATTATCGTCCGAGCGCCGAGCACAGATTCTACCTGCGTGGCGATGAGAACTTCCGTTTCGCCAAGGTCGATGAGCAAGCTTACACCCCGAAAGATGTGTTTGGCTTAAAGCCGCAGACAGGTCGCTCCTATGAGGCGGGTTGGGATTGGACTGTTTCCAGCCAAACTTTACGAGTGAGCCTATATCGCCTCGATTTAGAAGATGAAATTGTCTTCGACCCAAGTGCGGAAAAACCTGTTGGTGGCAGCTTCCAAGGCGCTAACGTTAATGCCGATGCCTCACGCCGTTATGGCGCGAGTACCGACTGGGATTGGCAGGTGACTCAAGCACTGCAATTAGGGCTTGAGTACAACTATATCGATGCCGAATTTACCGATGGATTGAATGATGGCAAGCAATTGTCTTGGGTGGCTAAGCACTCCGGGCGCGGTTATGTCAGTATGGATGTTGCTGAGCATATTCAACTGTTTGCAGAGGCGATTTACACGGGCGATCGTTTCGTCGAGGGCGATAATGCTAACCAAGGCGAAAAACTCGCTAGCTATGTGCTTGGTAATGTTGCCCTGAACTATAGCCGTGACGCTTGGTTAGCGAGCCTGCGTATCGATAACCTGTTTGATAAAGAGTATGTCAGCTCAGGTTACTACGGTGGTAACTGGGGTGATGGCTATTACGCTGGCCGAGGCCGTGATATTCGCTTGACTGTGGGTTACCGCTTCTAAGCTGAATTCTAACAATTAAGTGATTTAGCGTATTTTAAAGCCAGACTCAGTCTGGCTTTGTTATTTCTGTTGTTTGATGCAGAGAAAAATCCTCTCTACGGGTGTAAGATAGGCTAAGTCGTTGCTTATGCTGCAGAGCAGATAACCTATACGGTTGATACAATTATTATACGACTTACTGCTGAAATTCTTTGTGGTTTGGGTATGATGTGAGCGGTATTCGAATCATCTTATAGCTAATAACAGGTGTAAAGTGTCCTATGACAGATCTTGAGCAACAGGTTTTTACTCAAGTGAGAGCCATCATAGCGAATGAAGAGCAAGTAATTGGCCGCCGTGGGATCTTAATTCCACTTAAAAAGGCCATTCTTGCTGAAGGCGATATTCGTAATGTGATCGATATTATTTCGAGCGATCCCGCGTTAGCGGCCCATATGTTGATGCGCAGTAATTCAGCGCAGGCTTCTGGCGTGGTCAGCCCCAAGTCTCGTTCCTTAAAAGACGCCCTAATCCGTTTAGGTCAAGTGAATATTTATCGCTATGCCTTTACCTTCTATTTGAAAGAACGCCTCGATGAATTACCCCAACCCTATAAGAAGTTGGTGCAAGGTTATTGGAAACTTACGGAAAATATCGCTACCGATGCGGTCGACAGCCTAGTCGATATGCCGGATGTTGAGGTTGATCCCGATGAAGTGCAAACCTTGGCGTTGTTTAGCGTGTTCGGGCAAATTATTGCCTTAACGGCCTTTGCTTACTTAAATGCTAGCTCTGAGCAATCTTTCCCGTTAAGCGTGATTAAGTCATTGATTGATAATCAGCAGCAGACCTTAACCATCGAGGCCTTTGAAGCCTTAGATCTCGACCAAGATCTGCGCCAAGAGTTTATGATCGCCCATAATCTGCGCCAGACCCGCAACCCGAACTCATCAGGGTTAGTTCTGCGCCGAGTATTGTCAATGCGTGGTTTATTGCTTAATCCGCTCTAAGAACCGCTCATAAAAAAAAGCCTGCGATTGCAGGCTTTTTTGTTATCAGTTTCAACGCTTAATTGGATTTTTGTTGGCGAGCTAAGCCTTCGCTTGCCACCAGTTGCAGCCAGTTTTGCACTAAGGCCGAGTTCGCGCTGTGGCGGCGATAGGCGCCAAATAGCGGGCGCTTTAAGCCTTCTTGACCGAGTTTTACGGCGGCTAGGCTTAATCCATGTCCCTCATTGATAGACCAATTCGGTAAGGCGGCGATACCATCCTTACAGGCAATCCGCTGTAATAACATCATGGTCAAATCGCAGGTCTTTTGCTCGCCTGCCTCAACACCTGCGGGTTCTAAAAAGTGGCGATAAATATCTAAACGCGCCAGTGGCACCGGATAACTGATTATCGGCAAGCGCGCCAATTGCTTGGGCGTAACATAGGCTTCTTTCGCTAAGGGATGATCCTTGGCAACCACTAACTTCACTTCAAAATCAAATAAATGTTGATAGGCGAGCGAGTGTCCCGGCACAGGATCAGAGGTCAGCACTATATCCAGTTCGCCCATTTCTAGGGCATTGAGCGAGTCGAATAGATGACGGCTTGAGAGATCTAACTCGGCCTGCGGATGATCTTGCCTAAATTGCTCCATCACTGGCATTAACCAGCGAAAACAGCTGTGGCATTCAATCCCCACTCTGAGCTGATTGGTTTCTGTCTCCAAGCCATTTTTCAGATCGGTTTCCGTCTCTAACACCTTAGGCAGAATCTCTTCAGCGAGGTGCAAAAGCCTTGCGCCTTCCTGGGTAAAGGAGAGCGGTTTGCTTTTACGCACAAAAATAGGCGAGTTAATTCGTTGCTCTAACTCCTTAATTTGATGGGAGAGAGCCGATTGAGTGACAAAACGTTTTTTGGCTGCGCCCGCCAAGCTGCCACTTTCCTTCAGTGCCATTAAGGTTCGCAGATGTCTTAGTTCGATCATGATCACTCCAAGTGAATTTCGCTCATGTTGTGCTTGAAATCAATTCGGTTGCTGGCGTAGAGACTATCACAATAAACTTCTAGACGTCCAGACGCCCATTGTGATTTATCCAAGCTTAAATGCGAAAAAATCTTCAGGAAACACAATCCGGTGGGTGCAAGTGCCGAATATGGCTTATCTCAAATAAAGGAAGATATGGTATGCAATTAAACAGTCTTGGTTTTCCCCGTATCGGGCGTCGTCGTGAATTAAAGTTTGCCCTTGAAAAATACTGGCGTGGAGAGAGCACTCAAGCTGAACTGCATGAGGTGGCTAAGGAGTTGCGTCGCACCCATTGGCAATGGCAAGTGGCCGCGGGGATTGAGCAAGTGCCAGTAGGGGATTTTGCCTTTTACGATCAAGTATTAACCCTGAGTGCGACCTTAAACGCTATTCCAGATCGTCACCGCGGCGAAGGTGCTATCGACCTTGATACCTTATTCCGCGTTGCCCGTGGCCGTGCACCAACCGGGACCGATGCGCCAGCCTCGGAAATGACTAAGTATTTCAACACTAACTATCACTACTTAGTGCCAGAGCTTAAGCAAGATCAAGTATTCACTATCGCTTATGAGCAGTTTTTTGATGAAGTCGCCGAGGCGCAGGCGCTGGGTTATCAAGCCAAACCCGTGTTATTAGGCCCTGTGAGTTACTTGTATCTGGCAAAAAACGTGGGTCAGGATTTTGATAAACTCAGTTTATTGCCAAATCTTTTAAAAGCTTATGCCGAGATTCTTGCGCGTTTTGCTGCGCAGGGCGTGACTTGGGTGCAACTTGAAGAGCCGATTCTGGCACTCGAATTAACTCACGAATGGCAAGCGGCGCTTAGCGATGCTTATCAAGTGCTTAAAACGGCTCAAGTGAAGATTTTACTCACGACTTACTATGGCAGTATTAGCCATCATCAGGCGCTGGTTTCTGCGCTGCCAGTGGCGGGTCTGCACCTAGATTTAGTGACCGCCCCTGAGCAATTAGCCTTGTTTGCCAATGCCTTAAGGCCAGATCAAATTCTGTCAGCAGGCGTAGTTAATGGTCGTAATGTGTGGGCGGCAGAAGTTGATCAAATTGTCGAGCGTATCGGCAGTGTTGCCAGAGACTTATGCTCACAAGACGGATCGCGTCTTTGGATTGGCACTTCATGTTCACTGCTTCACAGCCCTGTGGATTTAGAGGTAGAGACAACGCTCGCGCCGACGCTGCGTCAGCAGCTTGCGTTCGCTAAGCAAAAGCTGTTGGAACTGGCTAATGTGCGCCAATTGTTGCAGGCCCCTGAGTCTGTGGCGGCCAAAGCGATAGTTAACACCTGTTTGGCACGCCGTGAGGCTAAAGCACAGGCGGCGGATGCTACAGTGATCGCCCGTGTGGCTGCACTCACTCAAGCCGATTATGAACGCGTGAGTGAATTTAACGTGCGCCAAGCAGTGCAGCAGCAGAAATACCGTTTACCTCTGTTGCCGACCACCACCATTGGCTCCTTCCCACAAACACCAGCAATCCGTGGTTTACGCAGCCGCTGGCGTAAAGGGGAGCTAAGCGATGCCCAATATAACGAGCAGTTGCAGCAAGTGACCCGCGATACCATCGACCGGCAACTCAAACTCGGTATCGATGTGCTGGTGCACGGTGAAGCTGAGCGCAATGACATGGTGGAATATTTCGGCGAGCAACTCGAAGGTGTGGGCTTTACCAAAAATGGGTGGGTGCAGAGTTATGGTTCTCGCTGCGTGAAGCCGCCATTAATTTATGGCGATGTGAGTCGCCCGAAAGCCATGACGGTTGATTGGGCGGTATTTGCCCAAAGCCTGACGGACAAACCCGTCAAAGGCATGCTAACGGGTCCGGTGACGATTTTGCATTGGTCATTTGCCCGTGAAGATATCAGCCGCGATACCATTGCCACCCAATTGGCGCTGGCAATTCGTGATGAAGTGGTGGATTTACAAAATGCAGGTATTGGCATTATTCAAATTGATGAGCCAGCCTTCCGTGAAGGATTGCCATTAAAGCAAAGCGAGTGGCAGGCTTACTTAGATTGGGCGGTGAATGCCTTTAAACTGAGTGCGGCGGGTGTGGTGGATGAAACCCAAATTCATACCCATATGTGCTACAGCGAGTTTAACGACACGATTGCCGCAATTGCCGCCATGGATGCGGACGTCATCACCATCGAGACCTCGCGTTCACGCATGGAACTGCTCAACGCCTTTGAGGATTTTGAATATCCAAATGAAATTGGCCCAGGCGTTTATGATATTCACTCGCCCAATACCCCAAGTGTTGAGGCCATGGTGCATCTTATTGAAAAAGCGGCGCAAAAAGTGCCAGTGCGCCAACTGTGGGTTAACCCCGATTGCGGCCTTAAGACCCGTACGTGGGCTGAGGTAGAACCCGCGCTGAAGAATATGGTGGATGCGACCCGCGAACTGCGTCGCCGCCTTGGCTAAGCGCTGTAATATCTGCAATGAATGCCTCTGTGGCATAGCGTAAAAAAACAGGGATATCTTAGGTATCCCTGTTTTTTATTGGCGATTTGAAAAGGTATAGTTGAATGCGCACTTGAACCTGCTTATTCGTTAAACAGCGCTTATTCACTGAATTGCGTTTATTCGCTAAACATCATCTCGGGGACATGCTCAGGTACCACCAATTCGCCTGCGGTGAGTTTGATAATCTCTTCGACACTCACACCGGGCGCACGTTCGAGTAAATGAAATTTGCCTTCTTTGATTTCGATAAAAGCTAGATCTGTCAGTACTTTTTTGATGCAGCCCTTACCCGTTAGCGGCAGGCTACACTCGGTTAATAATTTAGATTCACCGTGTTTTGAGGCGTGGGTCATGGTCACAATAATATTGTCGGCGCCGGCGACAAGATCCATGGTGTCGCCCCTTACCACAGTCACGGGCATTGATTAAGTCGGCATTAACCCTACTGTTCTCTTTTTCGCATTGGCTTGGGTGGATGGTGGGAGCGGCTACTGACAGCAAATAGCGCATTATCCTGTAAATTCTCAGCAATGCCCTGCATAGCACTATTCAGCGAAAGCCGTCTTAAATGATAAGATAGGCGCCAGAATTTTTATGAGGTGAAAACTCACCTAGTGAAGACGTGGCAATTTTGACCTAACGCGCCGCGTGATGAATGCGGTTATTCGATGTATTTATTTGATTATGTTAGGTGTATTTCTATTCTGTCGCCTAAATGGGGCGTACACCCTTATAGATTTGAGCATTACTGGAGACAAAACTCATGACAAACGCGAATGTGGATGCCACGCAGTTAACGACTAAGCCATCACAAGATGGTTTTTATATGCCCGCCGAATGGGCTGCGCAGCAAGCCGTATGGATGATTTGGCCATATCGTCCTGATAACTGGCGCTCTGCAGGTGCTTATGCTCAAGCGACCTTTGCTAAGGTGGCCGATGCCATTGGTGGGGCAACTCCCGTTTATATGGGTGTACCTCAGGCCTTTTTAGCAGAAGCTCAAAAAGTGATGCCTTCACACGTGACTCTGGTCGAAATCGACAGCAACGACTGCTGGGCTCGCGATACAGGACCTACTGTAGTGGTTAATGCCGAGGGCGAATGCCGTGGTGTTGATTGGGGTTTCAATGCTTGGGGTGGGCACAACGGTGGTCTGTATTTCCCATGGGATAAAGACGAACAGGTTGCCGCACAAATGCTCAAGCAACATGGTTTTGCCCGTTACAGTGCGCCGTTGATCCTCGAAGGTGGCTCTATCCATGTCGATGGTGAAGGGACCTGTATGACCACGGCCGAATGTTTACTGAACGCCAACCGTAACCCAGACCTGACGAAAGAGCAGATCGAAGCCTTACTGTGCGACTATTTGAATGTTAAGCAGTTTATCTGGTTGGAAGAGGGCGTTTATATGGACGAAACCGACGGCCATATCGATAACATGTGCTGTTTCGCGCGCCCAGGTGAAGTGATCCTGCACTGGGCCGACGATGAAACCGATCCACAATATCCACGCTCGAAAGCCGCGCTGGACGTGTTGCAAAACACTGTTGACGCCCAAGGTCGCAAGTTAAAAATTCACCTGCTGCCACAACCGGGTCCACTATATTGCACCGAAGAAGAATCAAAAGGCGTAACAGAAGGCACTGGCGTACCGCGCACTGCGGGCGAGCGCTTAGCGGGTTCTTACGTGAACTTTTTAATCACCAACGATCGTATCGTATTCCCACTGCTTGACCCTGCCACCGACGATATCGCCGCGCAAAAACTGCAGGAGATTTTCCCTGAGCACAAGATTGTGGGTGTGCCTGCACGGGAGATTTTATTAGGTGGCGGCAATATCCACTGTATTACCCAGCAGATCCCTTCTGGAAAGTAAGTACACCAAGGAGAACAGTATGACGCTTGATGTCACTGTTATTGCACCACAATTGGCTTTCTGCGGGAGGGCGTAAAATGTTTGAAGTGACTGAAGTTTCCATTGCCGAGCTGCGTGAAGCGCTCGAATCCGGCCGCACGACTGCGGTTGAGTTGGTGAAATCCTATTTGGCTCGAGTGGCGGCTTACGATGGTCCTGCCACTGAGACAAAGCTGAATGCGTTAGTGGTGCACAATCCCGATGCGCTCAAAGAAGCCGAGGCTTCCGATGCGCGCCGTGCCCGTGGCGAAACCTTAAGTCCACTCGATGGTATTCCTTACACCGCTAAGGACAGCTATTTAGTGAAGGGACTGACGGCGGCGTCTGGCAGCCCAGCCTTTAAAGATTTAGTGGCCCAGTACGATGCCTTTGCCGTCGAGCGCCTACGTGCCGCGGGTGCTATTTGCTTAGGCAAAACCAATATGCCACCGATGGCGAATGGCGGCATGCAGCGTGGTCACTATGGCCGCGCCGAAAGCCCCTACAATGCGAACTATCTGACGGCGCCCTTTGCCTCGGGTTCTTCCAACGGAGCGGGCACAGGAACAGCGGCAAGCTACTCGGCGTTCGGTCTTGCCGAAGAGACTTGGTCGAGTGGCCGTGGCCCTGCATCCAACAACGGTTTGTGCGCCTATACGCCGTCTCGCGGGGTGATTTCGGTGCGTGGCAACTGGCCATTAACCCCAACCATGGACGTGGTCGTGCCTTATACCCGCACTATGGCGGATATGCTCGAAGTGCTCGATGTGATTGTGGCCGATGACCCTATCACCCGTGGCGATCTCTGGCGCCTACAACCTTGGGTTCAAATTCCTAAAGCGTCTAGCGTTCGTCCAGAATCCTATCTGGCACTCGCCACCAGCGCCGACACCCTTAAGGGTAAGCGTTTTGGCGTACCGCGCATGTACATCAATAAAGATGAACTCGCGGGAACCAGCGAAAATCCGGGCATTGGTGGGCCAACGGGCCAACGTATCCATACTCGCCAATCGGTGATCGATTTGTGGGAAGCGGCGCGTAAAGCCCTAGAAGCCGCTGGTGCGGAAGTGATTGAAGTCGATTTTCCGCTGGTGTCTAACTGCGAAGGCGACCGCCCAGGTGCGCCGACCGTGTTTAACCGTGGCATAGTGACGCCCCAATTCCTCCATGATGAATTATGGGAACTCTCGGGTTGGGCGTTCGATGAGTTCCTGCGGGCGAACAACGACCCTAAACTCAACAAGCTTGAAGATGTTAACGGTTATTTGATATTCCCCCATGACCTCGGCACCTTGCCAAACCGTGAAGGTGATTTAGCGGCGGGCATGGAAGAGTATGTCAACATGGCTAAGCGTGGCCTTAAATCCTTCGACCAGATCGACAGTATTCCCGATGGTCTGCGTGGTTTAGAAAAGACCCGTAAGCTAGATCTTGAAGACTGGATGGACGGACTTAAGCTGGATGCCGTGCTGTTCCCGACTGTGGCCGATGTCGGCCCCGCCGATGCCCATGTGAATCCGGCCTCAGCCGATATCGCTTGGAGCAACGGGGTTTGGGTGGCAAACGGCAACCTTGCGATTCGCCATTTAGGCGTGCCGACTGTGACTGTGCCTATGGGTGTAATGGCCGATATTGGCATGCCAGTAGGATTAACCTTCGCGGGCCGTGCCTACGATGATAACAATCTGCTGAAGTTTGCTGGCGCGTTCGAGTCGACGGGCAATAAGCGTATGATTCCGCCGCGTACACCGCCGCTGAGTCAATAAGCTTTAAGCCGTAAGACTGAGAAATAAAAAACGGGATGGGTAACAATATCCATCCCGTTTTTTTCGCGTTAATCTCTCATGCGTTATTTATCAAACCTATACCAGCGTTAGGATTCTACTTTAACCATGTACCGCACTATCGACCTCATGCCTCTTGGTGTACTCAGAGCTAAGGGAAAGTCTAAAGTTTGGCAAACTTCATTGTCGATTCCCTACCTCGGGGGAGACTTTCAGCTGGTCATTCATGGTGATGTTAATGGGCCTTCGGCCAGTCAACGCACGGCCCTTACATTACTTATCGAGCCAAGCGAGACGTTGCGCGATGAAATAGCGACTAAAGTGGTCGAGTTTATTCATGTTTGTAATATCGTGCCTGTTGAGTTCAAGGTTGATGTTGTCACTGTATGGTCATTGCTCACTCCTGAGCTGATTGAGGTTCACACTAGTCACGAGTACGCCTATGGTGAGGGTGAATTGGGAACTAATGCTATATCAATTGGTTACCTTACACCTTGGACGAATGAACAATTAATCCAAGTGCCATTCTTAAATAGGAAAATTGGCGTGATTTATAGCGAGTAATTTGGGGTATGGCTGTTTTTTTAATGATGTCCTCCCGCTGATGATTACTTAAAAAATAAGCATCTACGAGGCGATTTTGCGGCGCCTGACAATGGCACTTTAGTTCCAGAGCATGATGCCCTGCGCTCGTAGGCGCGCTGTGGCGAATGCCAATAAGATTGGATCTATAACCCATCACAAACGACTTAATCTCGTTTGCGGGAATTGTTACGGCCGTGTTCTATGTTTCAAACTTCTACACAGATATTTGCAAATCTTTACCTGATATCGACATTTCCTTCGTCTACTGCGCTGAGCTAACTCTATATACTGACAGCACTATTTTTCCACCCGCAAGATTCGCGCTTGCGCCCATTGGTATTGATGGACACTCAGATTCAGATGAAAAAATCCTCAAAGCGTAAACTGATATTGATCTTAAGCGGTTTAGTTCTCCTCGGGGGCGGCGCTTATTTTCTGCTGCACAAACCCGAGGTGGCCCCAAGTTATGTGACGGAGCCCGTTAGGCGCGGCGATATTGAAAACTCGGTGCTCGCCAACGGCATGTTGCAGGCCTCCAAGCTGGTGAGTGTGGGCGCGCAAGTCTCAGGGCAAATTCTGAGTTTGCCTGTGGAGCTTGGCCAAGAGGTGAAAAAGGGCGATCTTATCGCGCAAATCGACAGCCTTGCCCAGCAAAACAACCTGCAAAATGCGCTGGCATCGCTTAAAAACATCAATGCCCAGTATCGTGCTAAGCAGGCACAGATACGTCAGGCAAAACTTGAATATACCCGTCAGCAGCAAATGCTCGCCGATAAAGCCAGCTCCCGCGCAGACTTTGAAGCCGCTGAAGCCACGCTCACGGTTTATCAAGCCGAACTTGAGCAGTTAGAAGCGCAAAAACAACAGGCTGAGATTAATGTCGACAGTGCCAGAATCGATTTAGGTTATACCAAGATCACTGCGCCTATGGATGGCACCGTCGTTTATTCGGCGGTTGAAGTAGGCCAAACCGTTAACGCTAATCAAACCACGCCAACCATAGTCGAGATGGCGCAGCTCGATACCATGACGGTTAAGGCACAGATCTCCGAAGCCGATATCGTCAATGTGCGCCCCGGACAGCCAGTGTATTTCACCATTCTTGGCAGACCTAACCATCCCTATCGCGGCACCTTAAGGGCGATTGAGCCTGGCCCGACGTCAATGGATGGGGACGATAGCAATATGAGTTCCAGCGATTCAGACGCCATTTATTACCATGGCCTGTTCGATGTCGAAAACCCCGACCGTACCCTACGCATTGGGATGACGGCGCAGATCTCGATTGTACTCGCCAAGTCTGATGATGCGCTGTTAGTGCCATCGCAAGTGCTCAAGGTGAAACCAAGGGATAAAGCAGCCTCGCCAGCGGAACGTAAGTCCCGTGGGCCGCAGTATCAAGTGCCAGTGCTGGTGGACAACCAAATGCAATATGTGGATGTGACCGTTGGGATTAATAATAAAATCAATGCTGAAATTCTTTCTGGTTTAAAGGAAGGCGACCAAGTAGTGCTAGGTATGCCTTCGTCAGATGATGGTAGCGCGCGCATGCGTCGCCCGCCTAGCGTGAGGTTTTAAGCGTGACTAAGCCATTACTGGAAGTCTCAGCTTGCTACCGCAGTTTTCTGGCGGGTGAGCAACAACTGACTGTACTCAAAGATATTAATCTTTCTATCGCCCGTGGTGAGATGGTGGCGATTGTCGGCGCCTCGGGGTCGGGTAAGTCGACCCTGATGAATATCTTGGGCTGTTTAGATAAACCCTCAAAGGGCTCGTACTTTATCGATGGTCAAGATACCTCACAGATGGATGTGGATGAACTGGCAAAGCTGAGGCGTGAGCATTTTGGTTTTATTTTCCAGCGGTATCATTTGCTTGGCGATCTTAATGCCGTGGGTAATGTCGAAGTGCCCGCCGTGTATGCGGGTAAAGATCGCTTAGAGCGTCGGGAGCGGGCGGAAAGCTTATTGTCGCGTTTGGGTTTAGGTGAGCGCCTCGACCATAAGCCCAATCAGCTCAGTGGCGGCCAGCAGCAAAGGGTGAGTGTGGCGCGGGCGCTGATGAATGGCGGCGATGTGATCCTCGCCGATGAACCAACGGGCGCTCTAGATAGCCACAGCGGCGAAGAAATGATGCGACTGTTGCAGGAACTGCACCGTGAAGGCCAGACCATCATCATAGTCACCCACGATATGCATGTAGCCCAGCATGCCGATCGAATTATCGAGATTAAGGACGGGGTGATTATCAGCGATGAGCCAAATCCCGCCTCAAATATTACGGCTGCGCCAAAGACCGAAGTGATCCCCGCCAAGACTAAGGCGCGTGCTCGCGTGGCAGTATGGGACAGATATGCTGAAGCCCTGAAAATGGCGCTGCTGGCAATGTCGACCCATAGATTGCGCACCTTTTTAACTATGCTCGGGATTATTATCGGTATCGCCTCGGTGGTGTCGGTTGTGGCGCTGGGGGAAGGCTCGCAACGGGAAATCTTAAAGAGTATTAGCTCAATGGGCACCAATACCATAGACATTCGCCCTGGCTCAGGCTTTGGTGATAGGCGCTCGGCAAGGGTGCGAACTTTGACTGCAAGCGATGCCAATGCACTGAAAAATTTACCCTATGTGGATAGTGTTACTCCAAGTATTAGCTCGAGCGCGACGGTGCGTTTAGGTAATAAAGCCGTTACCGCATCAGTTAATGGTGTGGGGCCTGAGTTTTTCCGAGTTCGAGGCTATGAGCTTGCCCAAGGGCAGTTTTGGGACGATGACAGCGTTGATGCCTTAGCGCAGGATGCGGTAATCGATGATAACACTCGCAAACAGCTATTCCCCGACAGCACCGGGGCTATGGGTTCTGTCATCGGCCAAGTGATCTTCTTAGGGGATTTACCGGTGCGGATTATCGGTGTGACTAAGCCTAAGGAAAGCGCCTTTGGTAACAGTGATGCCCTCAATGTGTGGGTGCCTTATACCACGGTTTCTGGCCGGATGGTGGGCAAGAAATACTTAGATGGCATTACTGTCAGGCTCGATGAGTCGGTGCCGAGCAATGCGGCGGAGCAGGGCATTATTAGCCTACTAAAGATGCGCCACGGCACGCAGGATTTCTTCACCATTAACACGGATACCATTCGCCAGAATATCGAGAAAACCACCGCGACTATGACGCTATTAATCTCGGCCATTGCGGTGATTTCCCTCGTAGTGGGCGGCATTGGGGTAATGAATATCATGTTGGTGTCGGTGACTGAGCGTACCCGCGAGATTGGTGTGCGCATGGCGGTCGGAGCGCGCCAGAGTGATATTCTGCGGCAGTTTTTAATTGAGGCCGTGTTGGTTTGTCTGTGCGGCGGCGCGCTTGGGGTGGCCTTGGCCTATTTTATTGGAGTGGTATTTGCGCAAGCGGGCGGGAGTTTCCAGATGATTTACTCGACGACTTCGATTATTGCCGCCTTCGCCTGTTCCACCTTAATTGGGGTGTTGTTTGGTTTCCTCCCTGCCCGTAATGCGGCGCGTTTAGACCCAGTTGATGCACTAGCAAGAGAGTAACGCAATGAATGATCAAGTTTTAACGCATCAAAACAAATTAAACTGCCGTGTCGGTTTATCGCTCAAGGTCAGCGTGATTGTCATCAGCATCGCACTGCTGTCAGGCTGTGGCGCGCTGATGCGCTCCGACTTTGAGCCGCCCGCACTGCAAGTGCCAGAGCAGTGGCAGCATACCCAAGTGAATGACCCTGTGAATGGCCAAGTGAGTCTCGACCCTTGGTGGCAGAAGTTTAATCAACCCGAATTAAATCAGCTGATTAGCCAAGTGCTCAGCAGCAATAATGATCTGACTATTGCAACCTTAACCTTGCAAAAGGCGCGCTTACAGGCGGGGTTAGCGCGGGACGATTTGTATCCGCAGCTCAGCTCCAATAATACGGCGTCGGTGAATAAACCGCTGGAGGGGGGCAGTTCGAGCAAGGCGTTCAAGGCAAACCTATCGGTAAGCTATGAGGTGGATTTGTGGGGCAAAGTATCGGCCAATATCGACCAAGCTCAATGGACAGCGCTGGCAAGTCTCGAAGATAGGGAGAGCACGGCGCAGAGTTTAGTCGCGACGACGGCTTCACTCTATTGGCGGATTGGCTATCTGCATCAACGGATTGAACTAAGCAATAAGAGTATTGAACACAGTCGGCAAACGCTGGCGTTAACCCAGCGCCAATATGCTTCTGGCGCTGTTACCGAGCTGAATGTGCTCGAATCCCAACGCAGTTTAGCGGGGCAAGAGGCCTCCCATAGTCAATTGCTGCAACAGTTGGTTGAAGCCGAAAATGCGCTTGCGATCTTACTCAATCGCGCTCCGGGGCAAGTTGCGGTTGAGATTAAGCAATTGCCGGATAGCGCTGTACCTGAGATTGGCGTCGGCATTCCCGCCGACTTGGTCGGCCGTCGTCCCGATGTGAAGGCGGCTTTGTATCAATTGCGCTCGGCGCTGGCCAGTAAGGATGCAACCTACGCCAGTTACTTCCCAAGCTTGAGTTTGACTGGCAGCGTAGGGGAGTCGACCTCAGAGCTAAAAGAGCTATTGCGCAATCCCATGGGAAGTTTAGGTGCTGGCTTAGTGCTGCCCTTTTTGCAATGGAATCAAATGCAAATCAACAATGATCTTGCCGATATCGACTACCAAACGGCGATAGTGAATTACCGTAAAACCCTTTACAGCGCTTTTGAAGATGTGGATAACGCTATCTCGGCCAAGCAGCAATACGCCTACCAAGGTGAGAAGCTTGAGCAGCAATTTAGCGCCGCCGCCCAGGCCGAAGCCATTTATGAGAGCCAATATCGCCACGGCGCTATCGGCATTCAAAATTGGATCGATGCGCAGGAGAATCGCCGCAGCGCCGAGGCTGCATTGCTGGAAAACCGCTATAACCAATTGATTACCCAAGCGACACTTTATCAAGCACTTGGGGGGAGTGATATCGCGCCGCCATTGACGGAGAACTCGCCCTCGATTTGATTAGCGCCGGTAGAAAATAAAAAAACCGCGATGCCTAAGGCTATCGCGGTTTTTATTATCTCGCTTTTATCTTAATGCGCGTCGTAATTAGCTGCGCAGAATATGCAGTGGCAGGCTTAACATATCATCGCCCGTACCCGCTAAGTGCCAGATAATGCCAACAAGGGCGGCAACGGTCACTAAGTACCAAATGGTTGAGAATATCTGCCCATATCTGTCTAGCGGTAACAAGTGGCTTTGATGGCGGGTACGCCACTCGAACACTATTTCTAAACTGCCGATAAGGAGCAAGAAACCGAGCAAGGCTAAGCCTAGGGTGTAGCTGATATAGACACCAAAGGCGGCGCCAATTACACAGGCGATTAAGCCCATGATGCTGTTCATCGAGAAGCTAATGCTCTTTAAAATATGGCCGCCATCGAGGGGTAAAATCGGCAATAAATTAAACAGGTTAAGTAGCGCGTTAAAGGCCGCTAGCCCCGCAAAGAAGACATTGTCCGTCAGGTGGTAAGCGATTAGCGAGCCTACCGACATTAAAAGGCCAAAGGTCGGCCCCATAATCGAGATGACCACATCCTGCCAGCGGGTGTTAATCTTTTCATCGCTCAGCGCGAGTCCGCCCATAAAGGGGATGAGATATATCCCTTTGGTTTTCATCCCAAAATACTTCATCGCGCGGATATGGCCATATTCGTGGAAGACCAAACAGGCGATAAGCGCCAAGGCAAATTGGAAGGAAAACAGCCAAGAATAGGCCGCCACACTCGCGCCCGCGAGCACCACTTTAATCACTTTGGCGCTTTTTAGTAGCTTAAAACCGAGGGAGGCTAAACCCACAAAACTGAATTTTTGTGGGTTAGTCACTGGGACTTCAGGGGTTTGGCGCTCGATATCTTTCTCGGTACGTGTGCCCTGAGCAATCACTTCCTCATCCACTAATAGTCGATAATCAAATCGAAAGGGCTGCCAAACGACATCGGTTTCGAGCCGAACAAGGATTTTGTGTTCTAACACCTGTGTTTCGCCGGTATCGCTGGCCAATTGGCTGCGCTGTTGAGTGAGTTCAAATTCATGGACTTTAAGGCCGCCATTGTCCACCGAAGCGGCTTTTTGTGAGACTAAGTTATTGTCCCAAAAGAGTTGTTGCCAACCTGCGAGGGAGCCTTCCAAACGCAGTGATTTGCCTAAGCAGTCAATCTTAAGTAGTTCCAATTTAGGTTCCGTTTGTTGGTGTATCCGAATGATGCCCTGCGTTGATTTGGCACTTTAAGGCAAAGTATGAGTATCAATCGCTTGGGCATAACGGGCTGACCCGTGTGTGACAAATTATGCCTGCTAAATGTGGTTGAGGATATTAGCTTTTTGGATCATCTCCTTGAACACTGTGAATCTTATCAGATTTTACTCAGGCTAAACTTAGTCATCCAAGCTTTGGACGATTTCCATTCCTTGGGCAAAGGTTGTGAAAGCTAATTTGGCCACACAACATTGGCCAATGGCATTGGCATGTTTTTGCACCCACTTAATGAAATCGGTGAGAGATAGTTTTTGCTCTTTTTTTAGGAGATTAGGCAGCTCGCCAATGGGATCTTCGTAAATGGTGGTTGGAGTTGCACGGATCAAATATTGGTAACCTAGGCTGTCGAGTAACAGATCCGTATCGATAAACTGATGCTGATATAGGCAGGCGAGTTCTAACCAATCACGTTGATGGGCAAGGTAAAGGAGTTCATCATTTTGAGTCAGCTTAACGACTGCTGGCCATTCAATGTCAGCCATTCTTACTTGAGTCATCTGTATTCCCGTGACCATGTTTTGATTCAACCTACGACATTTCACCCAACGTTGGCGCATTGGCGTGGGGAAATCGTTAGGGCAGTATGCCACCGACGTGATAGAAGAAGAAAGGTATCTCGAGATTTTCTAGGGTATGTTGACGTTTTGAGATGAAATGTTGTTCGTTCAGGCAAGTTTGTGCGCGCGAAAACAGGGGAGACGTGTTGTTATTCCGATTAAATGACGCGCAGAACCGATGACGCATAAGGGCGCGAGCTTATTAGGTGCCCCTTCTGGCGAGGTTTGCAGGCCTTTTGGCTGCGTTATCGTCCGTTTATGTAGAATAACTACAAAGCACGGGCTTTGCCTTGCATAAACGCCAGCCAAATTGCTGCAAAAATAACCCTGAAACGTCAACACGCCCTAACAACATTGCTCGGGCTTTTTGTGTAAACGGTGGCAACATCACCGCTCGCACTCCCCTTGAAGCGTCAACACACTGCTAATTCGCGGCTCCTTGGGCCTTAGGTTTGGCATTATAATCAAAGTTAATCTCTTGATTAAGATTGGTTATCGAACAAGTGCCATGTTCTCGGGTCGTTCTATGATTTGCTTGACCAATATGGAACTCGACGTTGAGGAACACATGCTTAATCACATCGATTCGGTACTTATCATAGTAGCTTTCGACTTCTTGCTTTAGGCCGTCGAATTCTAATTCTTCGCGACTGCGCTCATTTAAGATACGATTTTTTTCATCGATCATCATCTTGATTTGTTCAATCATCACGGGATCGTTTTGCCACTCGGATTTAGGGGGAAGCTTTCTCAGCCGCGCTTCAATATCCAGAGTTGCGACAACCATAGTTTGGACGCTTTCTTCAAGTTGCTTTAGATTTTGTTTGAGTTCGCCCTGTTCCATAGCGACAAACACTTCAGTTTTTGTACCCGCAGTGGCGCCAATACCAACAGCAATGAGTCCCTTTTCTGCATGGGCCACGCCACCAATTAAGTCTCCGCGCCGTCCGCTGGTATCGCTAACCGTTAAAGTGCCCGCAGTTTTGGTATTACTGTGCAGCAGTTGCTTGGTGATCAGAATATTACCCTTGGCATTTAACTGGGAATATTGCACAAACTGGGCGCTGATTTGGCCTTGGGCCGTAAGGTTAGTGGAAAACTCATTCACTCTGACTTGTCTACCAATCACTCCTTTACTGACGGTGATGTCTCCCTCTGCCTCAAGGGTTGCTGAATCGACAAAGCCCATAACGGTAATATCACCCGAGCTTTTAACTATCATGCCCTCATGAACATCTCCGGTGATTAAAATACTGCCTTTAAAGGTGACATGGCCAGTACTGATGTCCACATCCTTAAGCTGTAACACATCATCGACATTCATGCCCGTACGGGTCTCTACGGGTTGACCCGCGACAGTTGCAATGAGTTTATTGGGATCCTTGGGATGGAAGTCAGTACCTGTACCTGCTTGAAGTGGCAGATCTTTTCCTGGCTTTTGCTTAATTACTTCGCCCTTAATGTTATAACCGGGGGAGCCTTCAGTCGCGGGATGTTTTATCATCAAAATATCGTTGGGCTTGACCATAATCATAGAGCCAAGATTACGCATATCGACTGTGCCATCCTCCCGCTCCTGCGGTTGGAGTAAGCGTTCACGGGCCAGCGACACCTTACGCTCTAGTACAGCATTTTGACCGTTTACGGCGTGTTTGCCTTGGGCTATTTCACTTTTACAGCTATCACCAGGTTTGAGTTTGGTAATTTTTTGCAGCAAGGTTTGGATTTTAAGTTTGCTTAACCCCATGCAAACATTGTTTTTTTTAAGTTCAGTGAGAATTTCTGGTAAGTCTACAGCTTTGCCTCCACAAGGGGCGGTTAAGGTCATTGTCGCAAGCATTTTATCAGGGCTGATTTCGATCTTAACGCTACCATCTCGGCGCTCGGCTAGTACGGCAAACAGCTCAAATTTACCCTCATCTTGATTGCATAAGGAGTTGGTTTGCGCGACCACTTTATCAATTGCCTGATCAAGCGGATACAGTGAACAAAACTCAGGGAGATACAAAAGGCGCATCACATCATCACGGTTGATCGGACCATGGTCTTTAGGGATCAGACGTAATTCCGCCTGGCTTTTGTCACTGCTTAACTCGAGGAGTTCAGGGGCCAACATATGAGCGCTTCCTACTCGTTTGTTTTATTTTTGTTTTATCGGCTAACGCGAGTATAACAGTAGAAACTTTGCTCAAAGAAGCCTTTTTGAAGCGAAACAAGGTAAATGTAGTTATTTTGTTGGTGATGGCCTATGTGTTTATTTTTAAATAGATTTTAATTTGATTAATTCTCTGTTAGTCAGTGTTATCATCGGTTTTTGGCCATGTTTTTAGCATGAACGTTGATTTAGTTAGTTTTTTGCTGTTAACAAAAACTAAACTTTACAACGCAAGCGCTTATGATAGGGGCTGCCAATTAGTCATTAATTTGGGGTAATTAATGAGTTACTGCTATTGATTCAGTTCACAAAATCATTAAGTTGTTGTTTGCAGACTGTACCTGTAAGAGTAGCTAACCTTATTCATTACTCGTTTTTGCAAAGGGGCAAGTTTTCTATCTGGTATTATTGAGTCTAAAAATAGCTAGGGAGTTTAACTCTCTATCTTTTTAACGTATTGAATTTAATTTTTTAATTAAAGATTGCCGCACTTTGCAGCATTTCTCTATTTTTCTGAACTAGCCACTGAGGTGAAAAGTTAATGTGGGGGAATGCTCACCTTTCTTTGCAAGAGATATGCATAAAAAAGCCGAGTGACTTATCACTCGGCTTGTAACAAATGATATCAAGTTACTTTGTGAAAAATGCCAGTGTCCAAGGGACTATGTATGCTTGTAAAACTGTCAGTACACCAATAAAAGTACAGAAAAATAAACTGTGCTTTAGGGTAAAACGGAAAAGGTCAGATTCTTTGCCTGCCAATCCCGTAGCTGCGCAGGCAACGGCAATTGATTGAGGTGAAATCATTTTGCCTGTTACACCACCTGTAGTGTTTGCTGCGACTAATAACTCGGGTGTTACACCGATTTGATTGGCGGTATTGGCTTGTAGCGCCCCAAATAAGGCATTTGATGAGGTGTCTGAACCTGTTAAAAACACACCTAACCAACCTAAGAATGGTGAGAAGAAGGGGAATGCTACGCCTGTGCCAGCCAGTACCAGTGCCAAGGTTGAAGATAGACCTGAATAGTTTGCGACAAAGGCAAAAGCTAATACTAATCCAATCGACAATATTGGGAATTTTAATTCAATTAACGTTTCTTTAAATGATGTCAGTGCGTTACTTATTGACATCTTAAGTATCACAATTGAAATCATTGCGGATAATAGAATGGCTGTTCCTACCGCACCCAATAAATTAAGCTTATATATTGCAGCATAAGGTGTTTCCTTAGCAACAATAGGGGCAGTTTTGATAACTAAGTTATGTAAGTATGGCACTTCAATACTGATAGTGGCAAAACTTAATGCCAGCTGCACATCTTTGATACTCCATAATGTCACAATCGCTGTGAGAATAATAAATGGAGACCAAGCTTTAAATATTTGGCCATTTGAGAAAGTGGATTTTGGCGTGACAGCTCTTTGTTTCATCCCTGAGAAGGTGAAAATTTCTTTTGGCTGCCAAACTTTTAAAAATAACGTTAAACAAATTAAACTAACTAACGCCGAAGTAATATCGGGTAATTCTGGTCCGATAAAGTTTGAGGTCAAAAATTGGGTAATCGCAAATGAAACACCTGCCACTAACGTTGCTGGCCAAGTTTGACGTATTCCCCTGATACCATCCATCATAGCGATAAGCCAGAAGGGAACAATAATTGATAATATCGGTAACTGACGGCCTGCGAGTTGTCCAATATGGAATGGATCTAGTGATGATACTTGACCCGCTACGATAATAGGGATACCCATGGCTCCAAAGGCTACTGGCGCCGTATTTGCGATTAAGCAAAGTCCAGCTGCATACAATGGATTAAACCCAAGTCCTACGAGTAACGCAGCCGTAATCGCAACTGGAGCGCCAAAACCTGCAGCGCCCTCAAGGAAGGCACCAAATGAGAAACCGACCAATAGCATTTGCAACCGTTGATCTTCGGTGACAGAGATTACCGAAGAACGAATAATCTCAAATTGTCCTGTTTTAACAGTGATTTTATACAAAAATACTGCGGTGATAATAATCCAAGCAATAGGCCATAGACCATAGCTAAAACCATAGACAGCAGACGCTAACGCTATACTTACAGGCATTTTGTAAGTAATGATCGCTACTGCTAAGGCAATTAATAAGGTTAATGCTCCGGCAATATGACCTTTAAGTTTTAACACCGTTAAAGCAAGAAAGAAAAACACAATAGGCAGCAAAGCCACGATTGCGGTCAGCCACAAGCTACCGAGTGGCGTATATGTTTGGGTCCAAGTCATAGGGGGTCCATATGGTTATTTTATAGTAATAAACAGTATTGCGTATGCAACATTACAGATACTAATGTTTAGTGATGTTGGAGTAATATTTAATTTTTCAATAGGTGATGTTGGTCACGGAATCTGATGGTGGTGAGAGGTTTTAAGACGCAAATAGTAAGGAAGTAAGGTTTAAAGTATGTGTTTACGGTGTGGCTAAATTAGTCGTTTTTGATGTTGGGGTTGTCAGTTTTTGTTTTTCTGGTTAATTAATTTCTAATTTTTTAAATGTGCTTGGTTATTTTTTAACGTGTTAAAAGTGAAATGGGTTCACTAATTTTATAATTAAATGGTTATTTTAAAGTGATTTCATCTTTTGGTTTGTTATTTGTAAATATTAACTCATATTAAGTGGGTTGGTTTTATGTTGAATGGGTTTTTAATAGGGTTTGAATTGGTGTGTGTATGTTTTTTGGTTATTTGATTTTGTGTTGGGTGTAAATGTTTCTGAGTATAGATAAAATTAGGTCACTCTGATTGGTTAAGTGGTTTTTACTTGGGTTAAAATTTGTGAGGGCGTTTATATTAGTGCTTAGTTGTTTTTAAGGGTCGGGTGTTTTGTTAAGTTATTAAGAGGCTTTTAAAAATAGTTAAATGATTTGGGCTAATAACAGTTGATGCCTTCAAAATATTACCCGTTATTTGTCATGGTTATTTAGGCTAAAGTGGTAACGCTAGATTAGAACACCGATATTCTCGTTATGCGGAGTAATCTTCCTATTATCGAGCGGAGAATGACATTTTCCCGCTCAATAACAGAATTAAGTTAGGCTTAGCTGCTATATCAAGACTGTTGGAAATAATAGAGTTTGTATTTGTTATTTTCAGCAGGCACGGTTAATTGGCCAAACTCGGCGGCGATTGTATCCGAGTAGGGCAGATGGCGATTAGCCACGATTTGCCAAATGCCTTTTGACTGTAATTGCTTAGCGCTATCAGCCACAAAGCGCTGGGCGATATGAGTGGTGCTAGCAAGCCCATCGTGGAACGGGGGATTAGAGATAATGCCATCAAATTTGCCACTGGTTTGCGCCAGTCCATCGGACGGATAGACCTTGGCCCTCATGCCATTTGCTGCTAGCGTAAGTTCGCAGGATGCCAGCGCCATGGCATTAATATCAATACATTCTAGCGACAGTGTCGGCTGTGCTTTTAGTAGTGCAGCGGCAATCACACCGGCACCGCAGCCAAAATCCAGTACTCGGCCAGAAAGCGTTGGCAGATGTGACAACAAAAGCTCAGTGCCTTGGTCTAAATGCTTTTCACTGAAAACACCGACCAAATTGCAGATGGTGATGTTGCCTTGTGGGGTGGCGAGTTGATACTGGCTAGTCCAATCGCCGAGTTTAGTCTCTGGCGCGGTATCGATCAGGCTGCTGCCAAAGAGTAGGCAATGGCGGGCGTTATCGAGTTTGACGCCAGTTGCAAAGTATTTGGGCAGCAGTTTGACTAAGGATTTAACCCCGCCTTTGTTTTCACCCACCACCAGTAATTGACCATTAGGCACTAAATGCTGGGCGGCCAGATTAAACAAATAGGGTGCTAAGAGCTTAGCCTTAGGGAAGTACACGATAACAGTATCGTACTTATCTTGATGCGGCAGTTGATGGCCAAAATAACAACGCAATTTTGCATTGGCCTGCGGCGCTAACTGCAGGTAATGGTGGTAATCCAAGGCGAGGGCATCGACGGACTGGGCGACATCGAGTAGTGCTTTGGGCAGAGAGTCTGCCTCATGGTTTAGCACTAAGACTTTATGTTGGCTCAGGGTTTCCTGGTTGCGGATGATGACTTGCGATGGATTCGTTAACACTGCATGGCTACCGTAAAAAATAAGTGCGGGCATTATACCCCTTATTCGGCTGCGAGCCAGCCTGCAAGCCGACTTAAGGGATGCTGCAAAACAGTGTGCATTTGCACATGACGGAATGAAAGCCAATAAAAAAGGCAACTGTGTAAACACGGTTGCCTTTCATCTAGTAGCTGACAAGCTCTTGCTATTACTTTCTGTCATAAGAGCCGCTCGACATTTGAGTCGAATAACGACACATTATTCCTCGTTTCGCGAGCTCGTACTTGCCAGAGCGAACAAAATCTAATCTCGAAACGTCAACACGCCCTAGCCAATAGCAGCAAATTAGCCCTGTGGCTGCACTGGCGCTGGTGCTGTAGTAGATACCTGTGCAGGGGCTTTTGGCTTTTTAGGCTTAGGTAACAGGCTAAAAATTTTATTGGCAATATCTGTGTTGTCTTGATGACCGTTAAATAGCTCTGAAGCAGGGCCAGCGGCAAACACTTGCACGTCCATACCCGTGTGCCCGCCCGTTGTCCAGCCCGTATCGGTACGTTTATCAATTACATGGCGAATCTCTATCGCCAAGGGTTCTGCGCCTTGGGTTCTGGCAGCAGTTAACTTAGTGGTTTCTTCTTCGGTCAATTCAAAGCCTAAACCGCGAGATAAGTCGGCTTGCCAAGTGTCACTAGCTATGGCTGCTTGCGCAAGGGTATCGGCGCTTGCTGAGATATTACGCAGGATCTCAGGATTCCAGTTGTAGTTGCCATCGGCACCAATCGACAGGCCACCAGTATTATGGTCAGCGGTGATCACCATTAAGGTATCGGAATTCTGTCGCACAAATTGCTCTACGACCTCTATTGCGTTGGCAAACTCATCCATTTCGCCCATTGCGGCGGCAATATCATTATTATGTCCCGCCCAGTCGATAAGGCTACCCTCGACCAGCAGCACAAAGCCTTGTTCATTTTGTGACAGTAAATTGAGGGCTTTTTGAGTCAAGGTACTGAGTTTTTTGGCATCTTTCTCATCGATAGCCCATGGAAGCTGCACCTCGGCAAACAGGCCTATCACTTTAGGTTGGTTAATGCTGGCAAGTTCTTCAAAGCGCGTAATATGTTGATATCCCTTGGCGGTAAATTGAGCTAGCAACTCTGGGGAGAAGTATTTTTGTCCACCACCTAAAAACACGTCGGCGTTGGTTTCAAGATAACTTAATGCCAGTGCATCGTAGTTTTTACGGCTCTCGTTGTGGGATAAAAACGCCGCAGGGGTTGCATGGTTGATTTGCGACGTGACCGCCACACCCGTGCTCATGCCCAAAGTTTTGGCCTTTTCTAAAATGGTGGGTAGTGGTTGTTTTTGAGTATCGACCGAGATGGCACCGTTATAGGATTTGACTCCAGTAGCAAGGGCTGTCGCTGCGGCGGCCGAATCGGTCACATAACCACTGATACTGGCGGGATATGTGCTCGCCATCCCAACCAGTAAACGGTCGAAGACAGTTTGTTCGACTTCTTCGGTATCTCGATTGTCTTTGTAATAGCGGTAGGCGCTGGTGTAGGAAGGCCCCATGCCGTCACCAATCATAATGACAATATTTTTGGGGCGCGATGGCGCTTTGACTGGGCCGGTCTCATTGGCGCCGGCTTCTGCTGCAAATGTGGGTGAGGATAGCCATAAACTCATACCAAGCAGTAACAGTGGCGCTTTGGTGATACTCATATCAGATCCCTAGAAGTCGCAGGCGCTCTTAAGGCGCCTTTTATTAATAATTAATCGCTTAGGCGTACAAGATTACTGGTCAAGACGAGCTTCGATCGCATCGAACAGCATGCCTGTAATGTCCACATCGAATGCCGCTTGGATTTCACGGATACAGGTTGGGCTAGTGACGTTAATCTCGGTCAGCTTGTCACCAATCACATCAAGACCCACAAAAATCAGGCCGCGTTTTTTCAGCTCTGGGCCAATGGCGCGGGCGATTTTCCAATCGGAATCCGATAATGGTTGGGCAACACCGCTGCCGCCAGCCGCTAAGTTTCCGCGGGTTTCGCCTTTTTTGGGAATACGGGCTAAGGCGTAGGGCACGGGCTCGCCATCCACCACCAGAATGCGCTTATCGCCCTTGGTGATTTCAGGAATAAATGCCTGCGCCATCGCATATTGGTTGCCGTATTGGGTCAAGGTTTCGATGATCACCCCAAGGTTTGGGTCGTCCTGCTTGACGCGAAAAATCGAGGTGCCACCCATGCCGTCTAACGGCTTGAGGATAATATCGCCCTTAGCTTGGTGAAACGCGCGGATACGATTGGCATCACGAGTCACTATGGTCTCAGGAGTAAATTCACTAAACCAAGCGGTGAACAATTTTTCGTTGGCATCACGCAGGCTTTGAGGCTTGTTAACGATTAACACGCCTTGTTCTTCGGCACGCTCTAGCATGTAAGTGGCGTAGATATATTCGGTATCGAAGGGTGGGTCTTTACGCATTAACACGATATTAAGTTCGCTTAGCGGCGTATCTTTGGCTTCGCCCAGTTCAAACCAGTGATTGACATCATTCATGACTTTTAATGGCCGCATATTGCCCATGGCTACACCGTTTACGATGGCGAGGTCGGCCATTTCCATATAAAACAGTTGATAACCCCTTTCCTGCGCGGCCATTAGCATGGCAAAACTGGAGTCTTTCTTAATGTTGATCTCATTGATGGGGTCCATCACTATGCCGAGTTTTATCATTAATCTGTTCCTTATTGGTTGCCATTGCTGGCAAGAAGCATTTAGGGATTAGCCTGTAACCAGTTAGCCTGCTAACGATTAATCAGATAGCGATTAACCTATGTCACCGAATCTGAGTTGCAGCGCGGTAATCGCGGTGAGTGAGGCGGTTTCGGTCCGTAGCACTCGGGGGCCAAGTAACACATCGGTAAACTGATGGGTTTCCGTCATAGCGATTTCTTCTGCCGATAATCCACCCTCGGGGCCAATCAACAGTCGTACACGGGTATGGGATAAGTCTAAGCCATTGATACCGTGCGCCGCCCTTGGGTGCAAGTTGAGCTTTAGCGCCGAGGTTGGCTCACTGCACCAATCGTGCAAGTCCAT
This sequence comes from Shewanella cutis, assembly GCF_022410515.1. Lineage (GTDB taxonomy): Bacteria > Pseudomonadota > Gammaproteobacteria > Enterobacterales > Shewanellaceae > Shewanella > Shewanella cutis. The sequence goes on from NZ_JACSDI010000006.1 coordinate 111,592, forward strand.
CGCTGGGCGAACCACGGGCACTTGGCTGCGACCGGATTGCTCGCAGGCACTGATGACTATCTTTTGCCATTGCTGGATTTTTTTGTCTAGACGCTCACCACTGAGTTTGACGCCGCAGCGGTCGGAAAACAATGGCGTAATAGTATTCACCCCTAGCTCAACGGATTTTTGAATGGTGAATTCCATCCGATCGCCGCGGGAAATCACTTGGCCTAAATGCAGGTTGAGGGGCGACTCCGAGGTATTAGCCTCGCAGGACAGCACTTTTACCGTGACAGACTTTTTACCCGCATCGACAATTTCGGCAAGATAATCATTACCATCGCCATTAAACAGGCTAATGTGTTCGCCACTGCCCATGCGCAGCACTTTGCCAATATGGGCTGCACCATCTTCGTCTAAATTCAGCTGTTGGTTTACGGCTAATGGCTGAGGTTGATAAATTCTTGGAACTCTCATTGTCGACCTTATTCGGCTAATTGTTGGCGTAGTGGCGGCGCATTACAGGCATGTTGTACAAAAGGATTATGATTACCTTGGATCTGCGCTATGGCGTTATCGCGTTTGCATTCAATAGTATCAACTGGATAGCTTTTATCCCATGCTTTGAACAATTTTAATTGCTGCGAGGCGATTTTAAGGCCATAGGTTTGCTGCATATATAAGTAAGTGCGAGCAATCTTTCCGCGGGCATTGGCGGGCGGTTGGGCTTGGCGATTCTTAAAATCAATGACCATTTCGCATTGACCATATTGGCCAGTTTTACCGTTCCACTGACTAAAACGAAAGTTGCTGCGATCGCCGTTTACCTCTCCAATAGCGGGCACCAGGTTGTGCATATCCGCTTCCATCTTATTAAATTCCTTGCTGCTATCGGCGCAGTTTTTACGACCGCCCTGTTGCCAGCATTGCAGTTGATGGCCAAATTCCCACGCTGGGACGATATGTTCCCATTCGATACGGTTAGCACGGGTTTCTTGCTTGCGGACTTGGTAACCACAGCTCGTTAAATCCGGCTTCCATGATTTGCCTTTAATTTCGATATTGCAGCCACAGTAAAAACTCACTGCGGGCAACGTGCCTTGGCGAGTACCTTGGTATAAGGATTGAGACAATACCTTAGCTTGGCTAAAGCTGTTTGGATGCGAAGGGGATGCATTGGCTGAGGCAAAAAACGCCAGCCAACTAAATAGGCACAGCAATACTTGCCGAGACCTTAAGGCGATTGAGGTGTTGTTCAACATTTATCCCAAAAATAATCAGTACTACGCGAGCCTATGGCTCGTCTTTTATGTCTGAATGGTAAGGGAAATACCGCGCCTTATGCAAATCGCTCGTACTTTAAGTGGAGATTTAACTTAATCTCTCATCAATTACCCGATTAGGCTTGGGTGAGATGGGTATGGCAGCGTTTACACAAATAGCGAGTTTCACCACGCAGTACTTTATTGTGGCGACGGATGCTCAGCCGAACCGGGCCGCAGGCGCAGCGGTACTCAAAGTCTTTCCCTTTAACTGACTGAGTGTCGAAACTGTGGGTCGTGTTAGGGCTGACTTTAAATAGCTTGAGCATAATGGATTGCCATTCACGGCCATGGGGTTTGGTTTTGCCAAAGAGTTGGAAGCAGAGTAAATGGCTGATTTCGTGGGGCACCACTTCGGCTAAGAAGGCTTCGCTGTTTTCCCTGAGTAATACGGGATTAAAGCGCAGGCGATTTTGCTGCAAATGCGCTGTGCCTGCACTTCGTCCCCTTAGGGTAAATTGAGTGATTGGCCGCGGGAAAGCACGTTTGAAATAGCCTTCAGCCTGTTGATAACACTCTTCTATGCGCTCAAGGATTTGCTGCTGCACTGGTGTCAGTGGCTTTGGCTGGCGTTGTGGCGTGTTGGTTTTGGCTGTATTGGCCGCAGTCGATGTGGTGATTCTCGCGGGTGAGATGGCTTTACGGCGCAGGCTATTGAGTAGGGATCTTGGGTTAAACATAGACTTAGGCGTTAACTCTTGTTTTGCAAAGCATCAAGTAAACATATCTCTAGCTATCGCAAGGCATCTATTAGGATTTCACGAGCCTAAAGCACTCATTCAAGGTGGCTCGACAAGCGTTTGGGCAAGCGTCCGCATCATAACCAACGCTTGCCGACAATGCCAGTAATGTGCCTGTTACAGGCTCGCTGCGGCCTGCATCACCATAACACGTACTTGCTCGACGATGGCGTGCTCGGTATCGCTGTCATGGCCTTTTACCCTTGGAGTGTGTATATGGCCAACCTGTGCTCGGCTATTGAATTTTTGCTGTAACACGATAGCACGATAAGAAATCTCGTTTGAGAGATACCCACCACCAGAGCCTTCGACCGAGGTTTCATTTTGCAGCTCGCTTAGGGAGCTGGCATTAAACTCACCGCGACCTAGGGTGGTCACTGTGTGGTTATCATTGACTTTCCATTGGCCGTCTTTGACCTGCATGACGGCTACGGGCAGTGAAAATTCAACAAACTCTGGGCCGATAAAATCTTTACCATTGAGTTTGGGGGCGACAGGCGCGGTTTTGCTTGCGCCTGTGTATAGATTTTGGTTATCGGGCGCTGCTGCACTGCGGTTACGGCCTGGGAAGCGTTCAATATCAAAGTCGCTGCGCCCCATGCTGACGGTAAAGACAAACTGGGTTTTAGGGTCGCGATAAATGGGGCTGAGTAAGGATTCGATAATACCTTGGTCAAAATCCGCGAAACGCACTGGGATCATGGCGGTTTCGATTTGGGCCTTTTTGCCATTGATATCAAATCGAAAACCATCGAGGGCGAGGGCGACTAAGCCTGAAGGATTGCTCTGGCTGATATCTTTGTCGAGAAAGAAGGGGTCGAATCCCGTCAGGAAGATTTTTATCTGTACATCGTCATCGTATTGGATATCGCTAAAACCGCGAGATGCCTTTTCGACGGCGCTGGCTAAAATCTGCTGTTGCCAATCAGCCATTTTAAAACTAGCACTGTTGTTTTTCAGGCTATTTAACATTGAAAGTCGTGCCCAATAGAGGGATCTGTCGTCAAAGTGCCCAGACTGCACATCACGCACCGCCTGTTGCCACAGTCTGTGCCCTTGGCGAGCGGCAAGTTGGGTCGCATCGCGCTCATTATTTTGTGCAGATAATTGATTCGCTAAGCCTTCGTCCAAGGCTTGATAGCGGTTTACCACTTCAGCCATGACTTTTTCAGCGGTAGGAATGCGAGACACTTCCACATCGCCGAGAAGTTGTACGGCACCAGCGGTTTGCGCCACTGTGCTAGCGAGAATAAAAGCGAGGCAGGGCTTTAACATTGGCGTTTCCTTTTTTATTTTAATCACTTATTTTGCTGGAAATGGACGATGTTTCTAGGGCGTTCAGGCTTACTTCATCTTAGAAATAATGAAACTTATGCCAAAAAGCCACAATGATGGTTTTGAGTATAAGAGTTTACCTATAGTGATTCGAGGATCTTATTCCTGTTTTGTATATAGATGTTATCTGGGTGGCATTTTTAGGTTGTGAGTTCGTTTCGTTGATTGTGAGTATTCAACATTTCCTGCATTAGCTGCGTGCCATTTTTCTGCCACAATTGGTCAGCAGTTTGCTAGGGAAAGCAGGCAGCGACAGTGGTAACCTTAACACCTTATTTTTATGGATTTATTGCCTTGAGCAAGGGGACGTTATGCGTGCATTAGCCTTATCGGCTGTGTTTTTGGTGGCATCGATTATCGGAATGCCTGCCGTAGCAAAGGAATGGCAAGAGAACAAAAATTGGAATGCTCATTTTACTGAGCAAAAGGCACAAGGAGTGGTTGTACTTTGGAACGAAAATAAACAGCAAGGATTTACCAATAATCTTAAGCGGGCAAACCAGGCATTTTTACCCGCATCGACCTTTAAAATTCCTAACAGCCTGATAGCCCTTGATTTGGGTGTGGTTAAGGATGAGCACCAAGTCTTTAAATGGGATGGACAGACGCGTGATATCGCCGCTTGGAACCGCGACCATGACTTAATTACCGCAATGAAATATTCGGTTGTGCCTGTGTATCAAGAATTTGCCCGCCAAATTGGGCAGGCGCGTATGAGTAAAATGTTGCATGCCTTCGAGTATGGCAATGAGGATATTTCGGGCAATTTAGATACTTTTTGGCTTGACGGCGGCATTAGAATTTCGGCCATCCAGCAAATCGCATTTTTACGTAAGCTGTACCATAACAAGTTGCACGTTTCTGAGCGCAGCCAGCGTATTGTCAAGCAAGCCATGCTGACCGAAGCCAATGGCGACTATATTATTCGGGCTAAAACTGGATATTCCACCAGAATTGAACCGAAAATCGGTTGGTGGGTGGGTTGGGTCGAACTTGATGATAATGTCTGGTTCTTTGCGACTAATATGGATATGCCCACCGCTGAGGGCTTAGGGGTGCGTCAAGCCATTACGAAAGCCGTGCTGAAACAGGAAAAAATTATTCCCTAGAAGCGGTTAGCGCTTATTTGAGTGAAATAGCCGTCATATAAGCTGTAAAGTTATATTGACAAAATACTCATAGTCGATGCGCTTATCGCTAATGGCTCATGTTTAATCCGGTCAGGCCCAATCGACTTAAGCTCCGCGTGTTAACAGTCTGCTTGAGCATTAGCCCTTCATTCCTAAACACTAAAAGCCTAGCAAATTCGCTAGGCCTTTTGTTATCCCTGAAAATAGGTATTCATAATGGCGGAATAAAGAGGTACAGCTGTGATAAAGCGTTTAGCCCATCAAGGATTGTAGACTTTCTTGACTGCTAAAGCGTTTAACGAAAAAGTCTAAAAAAGCACTGATATTGGTGGCTAATTGGCGACGGCTCGAATACACCCCATACACCTTAAAAGGTTCAATTGGCCATTCTTGCAGTATGGGAACCAGTTGTCCATTCGCCAATTCTGTCTTGCAGGCGGAGTTGGACAGCATGGCAATGCCAAAGTCATCAAGCGCTAATTGCTTGACCATAATGGGGCTATTTACCCTGACCTTGCGCTGAAAGTTCACCATGGTCTTACGTGTCCCTTTGCCTAGGGGCCAAATAGGCGCTGAGCGTGACGTGCCTAGTAAAATGCCACTGTGCTCACTGAGTTCTTTTGGTGTTGCAGGCGTGCCACGCGTTTTTAAATAACCTGGGCTTGCCACGAGAATGGGTTGGCGCTCAAACAGTAATCTTGCAACAAGATCAGAGGATTGCAGTGGCCCGTATTTGATAGCTATGTCATATCCTTCACCCACTAAACCGATATCGTTGTCGGTAAACTGGACATCCAATTCCACATTGGGATATAAACGCATAAATCCGCTACAGAGGTTAGCAATTAATTCTTGGCTAAAAGAGACCGGAATGGCTATCCGTAATGATCCTGATACATCATCATGGGTGCTCTCGATAACCGCCTTGGCCGCTTCCACCTCATTGCGAATGGAATCACAGTGTTGATAAAAGAGTGCCCCGACTTGAGTCAGACTCAGGTTACGGGTGTCGCGTTGTAACAATCGCACGCCAAGTTCTTCTTCAAGCTGCGCGATTTTGCGACTGATGGTGGATTTTGGGTGGCCGGTTTCACGTGCAGCTTGGGAGAATCCCTTTGCTCTCACTACGGCTGCAAATAGCATCATACCGTTTAAATCTGGCATGTTTTTCCCACTGTCTCATATTTGGAACATAGCGTCTTATGCAGTTTAATGGCATTTGGCAGGATAACAAAGTTATATTTATTGGCTAAAAATTTTCAGAGGCTAAAGCAGAGGATCTTTTGATGACCAGCAATAATCAGCCCAAACACATGACTCAAGCCCAAACGCCCGATCCGCTTTTTTTACAGGCCGAGCATTTGGCAAAGGATTTTTCTCTGTTTCCTAAACACAGTAAACAGAGTTTATCAGAAGAAATTAAAGGTCTTTTAAACGACGATGCCATTCAGGCAAATTTAAAAGACTTGGCATCATTGGATGTCGACGGTTACGTCGCAAAAGTGATCCAGCCGACCCAAGATAAAGGTCGTCCAGGTGCGAAACGTATCATTGCAGACCTAAAAGGCCGCTTGATCACGGAAACCCACTTGGGCTCTTTCTACAGTGCTGAGGTCGAGCTGAATTTCGGTTCGCGCACTCGTCGTATCGGCTTTATTGCCCAAGAGCGTACAACGGCTAACGGCGCATGGATGCCTGAGCATCACTACGCTGCCTGTAAAGCGATTCGTCATTTTGCCGAATTGTCTATGCCTATCGTTTACCTCATCGACACCCCAGGGGCCGATGCGGGCGAAGTGGCCAACAGCCAAAACCAAGCACATTCTATTTCTAAGGCGATTGCCGAGAGTGCCAACGTTGACGTACCGACAGTTGGTATCGTTATCGGTGCGGGTTACTCGGGCGGCGCGATTCCATTAGCGGCGGCTAACATCCTGTTATCGCTACGCGATGGTATTTTCAACACGATTCAGCCACAAGGTCTGCAAAGTATTGCACGTAAGTACAACCTGTCATGGCAGGAATGTGCTAAGTCTGTGGGCGTGTCTCCAGAAGAGCTTTACACTGCGGGTTGTATCGATGGCATCATCGATTTCTCTCCAGGTGATCGTGATGAGCGTCAGCACAATTTACGTCGCGCTATCATCAGCAGTATCGAAGCAGTTGAACGTGCAGCAATTAACTTTGTGCGTGAATCTAAAGATTTACGTGAGCACTATGACCGCAGTTTAGCGCGTTTCCTTAACCCATCTAAAAACTTGATGGCGCTAGAGTTAAACGCAGAGTTGGCTGTTGCGACTAGCCCAACCAACCATCACAACTTGTTTGGTAGTGCTTACCGTTACCTGCGTTACTTAACGCTGCGTAGCCGCATTCATTCAATCTCTCAGGAGCAATACGGACGTTTGTCACGTGTTAGCGTGCCTGAAGGTGATTTGTTAGCACGTATCCAGCAAGAGCAAGACCGTGTATTCCAAGCTTGGCTATCTAGCCCCGATAAGCTGGTTTACGATGAAGATCTCAACAAGTTATGGGCGAACTTTATTGCTAAGCGCGATGAAGTGTCTACAGAGCGTAACATGCTGACGCGTTTGATTTTGGGTGAGCCAAAAGAGAACTATAAAAAGGCTCGTAAAGCGCTGATATTTAACATCGGTTGGTCTTTATATCACCGCTGGAAGAGCAACGCGGCAAACAACTTCAAGGGCTTAATCCAGCATCTTGAAAATCTGCCTAAGTCTGTGACTCAAGCAAAATGGCCTGAGCTAAATCAACTGACTGTGCTTGACGTTGTTGTTAACGATGAGCTGCGTGAAGACTTTATTTGGCAATGTCATAACATCCTGATCTTTAACTCACTCTACGACAACGTTGTGGGTAGCTTAGCGTCAATCGCGAAAGAAGCCATGATGTCAAAGAGCTTGTCGCGCAACTCAGTGAACAACCTGCTGCACAAGTCAATTGACCATGCGCTGTCGACTCAAGATACGGCTAACGACAAGGCAAAATTCTACAAGTGGCTCAAGTATTTTATGGGCCAATCTAACCGTGCCGATTTATTAGTGCGTGTAGAGCAGTGGAAGAGTGTGGGTTTCCCGCAGCTTAACGACAGTTTATTCGTTATTCTGACTTACTTCTTCGAACGTTTACTGCCTGAATACTTCGACAGTGAAAGCGATACCAGCAAGTATACTGGCGCGATTAACCCTGTTCGTATCGGTCGTCGTAAGGACTTCTGGAACCGCTTGACCATGGGTTATCAGGATCTGTTGATCCAAAAAGTACTACGTGACGAAAAGCGTACAGGCAAGATGACCTGGGAAAATGTGATTAAGCAATTCTTCACCCATTTCGACGAAATCAATGGCGACAAGATGTCGGCTAACTTGCTCAACTTCCCTGGTTTCCGTCTATCCATTGAAGATGCGTTAGATAAAGGTATTCGTCCTTGCGGTCTGATCACCGGTATTGCTGACTTTAAAGAAAAAGGTCAAAAAGTGCGTGTGGGTCTTGCTGTGTCTAACACGGCATTCCAAGCGGGTGCATTTGATATGGCCAGTGCCGAGAAGTTTTCTGCGCTGCTGATCGAGTGTGCTAAGCGTAAGCTACCTGTGGTTTGCTTTATCAGCTCAGGTGGTATGCAAACCAAAGAAGGTGCCGCGGCACTGTTCTCTATGGCGGTAGTGAACGACCGTATCACCCGTTTTATCCGTGATAACGAATTGCCAGTACTGATGTTTGGTTTTGGTGACTGTACCGGTGGTGCGCAGGCGAGTTTTGTGACTCACCCATTAGTGCAAACCTATTACCTGTCTGGTACTAACATGCCATTCGCGGGTCAAATGGTGGTTCCTGCGTACTTACCATCGACGTCGACACTGTCGAACTACCTGTCGAAAGTACCTGGCGCAATGGCCGGCCTAGTCCATAACCCATTTAGTGAAACCTTAGACAATCAATTGGCGAGCATCGATCCATTGATGCCAATGCCTACGGCTAAGATCAATGAGGTTATCATCAACGCCTTGTCAACACTGGTTGTAGAAGCGCCAGCTGAAGAAGAGGAAATTGTACAAAACGATCCGCGTAAGCTGATGAAACCAATCAACAAAGTATTGGTTCATGCCCGTGGCTGTACCGCTGTTAAGTTGATCCGTAAGGCGCATGATAACAATATAAACGTAGTATTGGTGGCGTCAGATCCTGATATGACCGCTGTACCTGCGGATATGTTGAAAGACTCAGACAAGCTAGTCTGTTTAGGTGGTAACACCTCTGACGAAAGTTATCTGAACGCGTACTCAGTGCTCAAAGTAGCTGAATATGAGCAAGTTGATGCATTGCACCCAGGTATCGGTTTCCTATCTGAAAGCCCACAATTTGCGGCATTGTGTGTGAATAACGGGGTTAACTTTGTTGGTCCTAGCGTACATTCAATGACGACTATGGGTAACAAGTCGAACGCGATTAAGACTTCACAAAGCCAAAACGTACCAGTCGTACCAGGTTCACACGGTATTCTGACCAACGCTGAGCAAGCGGTGAACGTGGCCAATGAAATTGGTTACCCAGTCCTGCTCAAAGCGGTACAAGGTGGCGGTGGTAAAGGTATTCAGGTTGTTAAACGTCCTGAGGATATGATTGGTTTGTTCCAAAAAACGGCTACCGAAGCAGCTGCGGCCTTTGGTAACGGCGACCTGTACTTAGAGAAATATGTAACCTCACTGCGTCATATCGAAGTGCAGTTACTGCGTGACAAGTTTGGTAACGCTAAGGTATTAGGTTTACGTGACTGTTCTGTACAACGTAACAACCAGAAAGTAGTCGAAGAGTCTGGCTCAACCATGCTGCCGGATGAACTGAAGAAACAAGTGCTGGATTACACCCGTGCCTTAGGTGATGCGACCGATTACATGGGCGCAGGTACTGTAGAGTTCATCTATAACCTAGATGCAAACGAAGTGTACTTCATGGAGATGAACACCCGTCTGCAGGTTGAGCATCCAGTAACCGAAGCGACTTCTGGTATCGATATCGTAAGCGCGCAGTTTGATATCGCTGCGGGTCGTTCAATCGAGAACCTCGAGCCGAAAGAAATCGGTTATGCGATGGAAGTGCGTGTGACTGCAGAAAAAGCGGCACTCGATAGCCATGGTGTACTCCAACTGATCCCAAATCCTGGCAAGATCACCGAATGTGTATTCCCAGATCATCCAGATGTGGAAATCATCTCGATTGCCGCACCGGGTAAAGAAGTATCACCTTATTACGACAGCTTAATCGCTCAGGTGATTATGCGCGGTGAAAACCGTGAAGATGTTATCGCGAAACTGCACGCTTACTTAGACAGCGTAGTACTCAAAGGTATCGCGACTAACATTCCATTGCTTAAACTGATCCTAAGCGATGGCACCTTCAAAGAAGGCGTATACGATACTAACTACCTGCCACGCTTTATGGCTGAGTTAGACATTCCAGCGCTGATCGCTGAAATGGAAGCCGCTGCCGAAACCGTGGGTGTGGATACTGAGTCACTGCGTGTTGGTGAAAGTAACGAACTGAAAGTATTAGCCCAAGGCGCAGGTATCTTCTATACCTCTCCAGCGCCAGGCGAACCTGATTTCGTGAAAGAAGGTGATATTGTTACTGCTGAACAAACGCTAGCCTTAACTGAAGCGATGAAGATGTTCTCGCAGGTTAACTTAGCCGGCTTCAATCGCCAAGGCGCAGTACTCTATCCAGAAGATAAGAAGTACCGCATCGAGCGTATTTTGAACAGCAATGGTCAGCAAGTATCGCAAGGTGACTTACTCTTCGTCGTATCGCCCGTTGCAGATTAATCTTGCATAAGCAGATTAACTAATTGAAATACCCGCCAATTCGGCGGGTATTTTTCATTCGGAAAGCTTGATTTTCAATATTCAAAATATCTAGCCAATTTAACACGCGCTGTCTTACGTTGAGCGAGCTTATAAGGTGTTTTATCAAGCTAAGGCGTTGGGCAGAAATCAGAGTTGTGTGGATGAATTTAACACTGAGTATGTTAATTTGGACGAATTCCTAAGTTGATTGTCACTTTTAACTAGAAATTGCCTATTTATGCTAATAAGCCTAAGCGATTAGTGATTATTTAGCATCAGCTGATGTATCGAGAAGGATCTTATTGGGCAGATTTTTTGCTATTTTAGAGTGCTTAACACATGGAAAAACATCAATGTCAGCGAAAATACGCTTATTTTTAAGGTTTTTGGTAACTGTTTGAAAATTGAGCTAAATTTTTTTATTTAATTGTTTTCACATGTTTTTCTTATTTTTTTTTAATTTTTTCCGCGACTTTATCGTGAAAAATTGCAAGAGCCATTTGCGCATAACTGGGTTCCAATTTACAATATGCGCCTAAAATAATCTGATGTGCGGTGTGTCGGTGGTTTGTCGCATACTCCGTCTACTTCTTAAACTAATCATTAAAGTTGAATCATGACCGAATTATCCAAATACAGAAACATTGGTATCTTCGCTCACGTTGACGCGGGTAAAACCACGACCACCGAGCGTATTCTTAAGCTAACCGGTAAAATCCATAAGATCGGTGAAGTTCACGATGGTGAATCAACAACTGACTTCATGGTTCAGGAAGCTGAGCGTGGTATTACCATTCAATCGGCTGCTGTAAGCTGCTTCTGGAAAGATCACCGTTTCAACGTTATTGATACCCCTGGGCACGTTGACTTCACCGTTGAAGTTTACCGTTCTTTGAAGGTTCTTGACGGCGGTATCGCTGTATTCTGTGGTTCTGGCGGTGTTGAGCCTCAATCAGAAACTAACTGGCGCTATGCTAACGAATCTGAAGTTGCTCGTATCATCTTCGTAAACAAGTTAGACCGTATGGGTGCTGACTTCCTACGTGTTGTTAAGCAAACTAAAGACGTTTTAGCTGCTAACCCACTGGTTATGGTTCTGCCAATTGGTATCGAAGACGAGTTCTGCGGTGTTGTTGACCTGTTAACTCGCAAAGCTTACGTGTGGGACGATTCTGGTATTCCAGAAAACTTCGAAGTTAAAGATGTTCCTGCGAACATGGTTGACTTAGTTGAAGAATACCGTGAAATGCTGATCGAAACTGCTGTTGAGCAAGATGACGATCTGATGGAAGCATACATGGAAGGCGAAGAGCCATCTATTGAAGACCTGAAACGTTGTATCCGTAAGGGTACTCGTACTATGGCGTTCTTCCCAACATTCTGCGGTAGCGCATTCAAAAACAAAGGTATGCAACTAGTTCTGGACGCCGTTGTTGACTATCTGCCAGCGCCAGATGAAGTTGATCCACAACCTTTAACTGACGAAGAAGGTAACGAAACTGGCGAATACGCTATCGTTTCTGCTGATGAGTCATTAAAAGCATTAGCGTTCAAGATCATGGATGACCGTTTCGGTGCCCTGACTTTCGTACGTATCTATGCTGGCCGCCTGAAGAAAGGTGACACCATTCTTAACAGTGCTACTGGTAAGACTGAGCGTATCGGCCGTATGTGCGAAATGTATGCGAACGATCGTATCGAAATTGAATCAGCTGAAGCTGGTGACATTATCGCTATCGTTGGTATGAAGAACGTACAAACTGGTCACACTCTGTGTGATGTTAAACACCCATGTACTCTTGAAGCCATGGTGTTCCCAGAGCCAGTTATCTCTATCGCAGTAGCGCCAAAAGACAAAGGCGGCAGCGAGAAGATGGCTATCGCTATCGGTAAGATGATCGCAGAAGATCCATCATTCCGCGTAGAAACTGACGAAGATTCAGGTGAAACCATCCTTAAAGGTATGGGTGAACTGCACTTAGATATTAAAGTGGACATCCTGAAGCGTACTTATGGTGTTGAGCTGATCGTAGGTGAGCCACAAGTGGCCTACCGTGAAACCATTACTCAAATGGTTGAAGACCAATACACCCACAAGAAACAATCTGGTGGTTCTGGTCAATTCGGTAAGATCGAATACATCATTCGCCCAGGTGAGCCAAACTCTGGCTTCGTGTTCAAGTCTTCAGTTGTTGGTGGTAACGTTCCTAAGGAATACTGGCCAGCAGTTGAAAAAGGCTTCGCGAGCATGATGAACACCGGTACTATCGCTGGCTTCCCAGTGTTAGACGTTGAGTTTGAACTGACTGACGGTGCTTACCACGCAGTTGACTCTTCAGCTATCGCGTTCGAAATCGCTGCTAAAGCGGCATTCCGTCAGTCAATTGCTAAAGCTAAACCACAACTGCTTGAGCCAATCATGAAAGTTGACGTGTTCAGCCCTGATGACAACGTGGGTGACGTAATCGGTGACTTAAACCGTCGTCGCGGTATGATCAAAGACCAAGTTGCTGGTGTAACGGGTGTTCGCGTTAAGGCTGACGTACCGTTATCAGAAATGTTCGGTTACATCGGTACTCTGCGTACAATGACTTCAGGCCGTGGTCAGTTCTCTATGGAGTTCTCACACTACAGCCCATGTCCAAACAGCGTTGCGGACAAAGTTGTTGAGCAAGTTAAAGAGCGTAAAGCTGCTGAAGCTAAGAAGTAATTCTTAACTTTACCCGAATAGAGACCGCTGCTAAGCCAAGGCTTACAGCGGTTTTTTTATGGGCGATGACGGTTGACGGATGACGGTTGCCGGTCAAAGATTCAGCATTCAGCATTCAGCATTCAGCATTCAGCATTCAGCATTCAGCATTCAGCATTCAGCATTCAGCATTCAGCATTCACGTTTTCATGCTTTTTGCTTGCTCAATTCCAGCAGAGCATTTGCTGCGGGCGTTAACGGTAAGTTCTGCCGCCAAATCAGGGCTAAATCCCAGGTCAAGGCCGGTTGCATAGGTCTAAAGACAAGCTTGCTGTTACTCAGTTTTTGGCAAATAGGTTCGGGTAATATGGCCAGTCCCATATCGGCTTCAACCATGGTTGCAAGAAAATCCCATTGACCACTGCGAAAGGCGATATTTAATTGCACTCCGACCTTACGGCTGAGGCGATTAATCAACTTCGCGAGGGAAAAATCCTCGTTATAGAGAATAAACGGGTAAGGTTCAAAATCCTGCCAACTGAGGTATGACTTAGCGGCAAGCGGATGAGCTTCAGGCAAGCAAGCTAAGAGGGGATACTTGGTTAGCGGCTGGTTAATCAGTTCTGTCTCATGGGTTGTGGGCAGTGCGGTAAAGGCGATATCTAGACTGTTATTCAGCAGCGCCTGCTCACAGCCGAAACCGCCGTATTCATACATTTGCAGCTCAACGCCGGGATAGCGTTTCCGGTAACTGGTCAGTAGTCCGATAATTAAGCTGCTCATCATAGGGCAGACGCCCAGCCTAAGCCGCCCCGATTTTAAGCCGCTTAAGTTACTCATGTCCTCCTGCAATCTATGCCATTGACCAAGGATTTCCCGCGCACTGTGCTCAAATAGCTGCCCTGCTTGAGTTAACTCTACTTTTTGGTTATTGCGAATAAGCAGCGTTTCTCCCAGGCTTTCTTCAAGTCTTTGGATGATCTTGCTCAGCGTTGGCTGGGTGATAAAGCATTTTTGGGCGGCACGGGTGAAGTTTTCCGTTTCTACTAGGGTTAAAAAACATTGCAAGGTCTTGATTGGGATGTTCATGCTCAAATGGAATCTATTGTATGGCGTTAATTCATTTTACTGATGGTGGCCTAAGTATTACTTTGAGCTTGTTAACAGAACAGGAGATTTACCAATGAAGTCAACGTCAAGTTTATGGGTAGGTGCGTTGTGGCAAGCAGCTATGCCTGAAACAAAGAATGTGCAAACAGCTCAAGCAGCGCAAAAAAGAGTAACGGCTCCGGCGGGTGGTTTGCATAAAGCAAAACAACAAGTCAACCCAGCCTAGGCTGGGTTTTTACTTTTCGATTCTTCCGTATTTTATCTATAGTCCCGTCCGCTTATCTTTCATTTCGTCCAACATCTCCCCAAACTGAGTTTTTAAACGTCTATGTCTAATTCTGTTATGGATAGTAAAAAGCCACTGGGTAGCAGTGGCTTTTGCATGCAGGGAAGTGCGGTTTATTGAGTTGAGAACTTATTTTCGACTAAAGGCGCTTTGTTTTCAGCCTGCGCAACATGGCACTGGGTGCAGAAATAGTTATGGCCGTTGAGCGTGCCCTTATCGTCGATAACATGGGATTTTGCTACCGGTGTGGCTTTCATGCGCGCAGCTTTATCCCAACTATGACAAGTTAAACAGCCATTCTTATCGAGGGTGATTTTGTAATCATCCTTATGGGGGATAAGCGGTGGTTGGTCGGTAAAGCTGCGTTCCAACGCTTTACCGCGAGCAGGATAGACTGGCATGGCATCGGCGGGACGAATATCCGTCACCGCGCTATCACCTGCAAGGGATTTGATATTGACAGGTGTTGCTTGAGTCTCTGCTTGTTGGCCTGAGCAGCCGCCGATGGCTAATACAATCGCGGCTAAGGTGAGTATTTTTTTCATTGGTCATTCTCCGCCTTGGGGGCAATGTGTTGACGAATTGGTGAAGAGCTAGATGGCGACTGACTATTGGTCGAGCCACCTGTACTTAGTTGAGTCTGAGTGCCAGTAAAACGGCTTTGATAGCGGAAAACACGCTGAGCGCAAACATCGATACAGCGGCCACATTGGGTGCAGTCAGGGCTGGTGATTACCGGATTTTGCCCTTTTAATGCGGGCTTTAATACTTGGCGTTCGGGGCAAACAGCAAAGCAATCCATGCAGTTATCACAGGCGCTAGCTTTGCTGGCGACGATCTTAATGGGGCTCCATTTGCCAACTAAGCCAAATAAGGCTCCCGTTGGGCAAAGGTGACCACACCAAGCGCGCTCGGCGATAAATAGATCCAGCAAAAATATTGCCGCTAAGATCCATAAACCACTGAGACTGCCAAATAGCACGGCGCGATAGACTAAGGGAACGGGGTTGACCCATTCCCAAATCAAGCTGCCCGTGAGCAGGGGTAATAACAGCACGAGCGCCAGCAGGTAGTAACGTAAATTGCGCGGTAACTCGCTGGTGCGAGGAAGTTTGAGTTTACGTCTAAGCCAGCTTGCGGAGTCAGTTACCAGATTGACCGGACATACCCAACTGCAAAATACCCTGCCACCGGCGAGGGCATAAAACAGTATGACCAAAGTTGCACCTATCAAGAGGCTAAGCTCGGGAATATGTCCTGCTAACAGCAATTGCAAGCTCGCCAGTGGATCGGCAAAGGGAATAGTATCGAGCAGTAAACTGGCCGATAAATTACCTTTAAATAGCCAAATCCCCAGTAGTGGCCCCAGTGCAAATAAACCTAAAAGACCTAGTTGCACAGTGCGGCGTAGCAGCAAATATTTATGCGCGCCAAACCAACCAAGTTCAGCAATGGCTGCGGCATGCTCGCTCTGCGTGCGGGCTTTGGCTTTTGAGTTCACTGTCTTATGACTTGTAGACTTGTTACTCATTGACTCATTGCTCATAACATCAGCCCCTTATTCAACATCTCTAAGGTGGTTTCCTCAGTGTTGAGATAAGTGTCGTGCTCTGCGGCTTTACCTAACGCCAGTGCGGTCGGTAAGACTTTTATCGCGGCGGTATCAAGCACGCAGGCGTGCTCGCATTTGCCACAACCCGTGCAGGTATCGCTGTTGACTGTGGGTAAAAACATCGCGTGATGATCGCTATGCTCATTGCGCTGGCGTTCTAAGGTGATGGCATTATCGATTAACGGACAAACCCGATAACAGACATCGCAGCGTAATCCTTTAAAGTTCAGGCAATTTTTCTCATCGATCAGTACCGCAATCCCCATTTTTGCATCGCTAATGTGCTCAAGTTGAGGATCAAGCGCACCCGATGGGCAGGCTTTGATGCAGGGAATATCCTCACACATTTCGCAGGGAATGCGTCTTGCGGTAAAGAATGGCGTGCCAGTGGCGGCGCCATCGAACCAACGTGCCAGTGTTAGCGTGTCGTAAGGGCAAGCCTCCACACATAAACCGCAGCGCACGCAGGCCGAGAGAAAATCACTTTCTTCAAGGGCGCCCGGCGGTCTGCAAGCTTGGGAGGCGAGTTGGCCTTGGCTTTTTGCCGTAGCCGTTAAGCCTAATCCCACGAGTCCCATCACACAGCCAGCCTTCGCCGTCGTGGCCAAAAACTGGCGACGGTTGACTTGCTTGGCTGTGAATGCACTCTTAACTTGCTGACTCACCTTAGACTCCTTAATTGCTATTAATTGACGCCATCGCTATCAAATGAAGGTTTAGGCCTTCATCACTTTTACGGGGCACTTCTTAAAGTCAGTTTCTTTTGACAGTGGATCGGTAGCATCCAAAATCAACTTGTTGACTAACTGACGCGCATCGAAGAAGGGCATAAACACCACGCCGCGTGGCGGTTTGTTACGGCCTTTGGTTTCGACACGGGTTTTGATTTCGCCACGGGGTGAGGCGACGAGCACTTCATCACCCCGTTGCAGACCACGGGCCTTAGCGTCTTCTGGATGCATAAAGATTTGCGCATCGGGATAAGCGCGATAAAGCTCTGGCACGCGGGCGGTCATTGAGCCTGTATGCCAATGTTCGAGCACGCGGCCAGTGGACATCCACAGATCGTATTCTGAGTTTGGCTCTTCTGCAGCAGGCTCGTAAGGCAGGGCAAAAATCACCGCTTTACCATCGGGTTTGCCATAGAAGTTGTAACCTTCACCCGCTTTAACATAAGGATCGCTACCTTCAACGAAGCGGCGTAGGGTTTCTTTACCATTCACCACTGGCCAGCGTAGGCCACGGGTTTCGTGGTAACGGTCAAAGTCAGCTAAATCATGGGCATGGCCACGACCAAAGGCGGCATATTCTTCGAAAATGCCTTTTTGTAGATAGAAGCCAAAGTGTTCGCTTTCATCGTTTAAGTCGCCCTTACAATCAGAGGTGGGGAACTTGTTGATGACGCCGTTGGCAAACAGCACTTCATAAAGCGTCTTGTCAGCGTATTCAGGCTTTTTAGCGATAAGCTCAGCGGGCCAGACTTCAGCCACCTTAAAGCGTTTTGAAAATTCGACTAATTGCCAGAGATCTGACTTAGCACCCTCAGGGGCTTTGACTTGTTGATGCCACATATGGGTGCGGCGCTCGGCGTTACCGTAGGCGCCTTCTTTCTCGACCCACATGGCGGTTGGCAGAATAAGGTCTGCTGCCATGGCGGTGACGGTTGGGTAGGGATCGGATACCACGATAAAGTTTTCAGGATTACGGAATCCTGGGTACATTTCTTCGTTGATATTCGGGCCCGCTTGCATGTTATTGGTACACATAGTCCAGTAACAGTTTAGCTTGCCGTCTTTGAGCATCCGGCTTTGCAGCACGGCATGGTAGCCAGGTTTTGGTGGAATCGTGCCTTCAGGCACTTGCCACATTTTTTCGGTAATCGCACGATGCTTATCGTTATCCACCACCATATCTGCAGGTAAGCGGTGGGCGAATGTGCCGACTTCACGGGCGGTACCACAGGCTGAAGGTTGGCCTGTTAGTGAGAATGGGCTGTTACCAGGCGTTGCGATTTTGCCCGTCAGTAAGTGAATGTTGTAGAGCATGTTGTTTGCCCATACACCACGTACGTGTTGGTTAATCCCCATGGTCCATAGACTCATGACTTTCGTCTTAGGATCGGCATAGGCTTTGGCTAGCGTTTCTAATTTTTCAGGTTCCACACCACTCATTTTTGCCGCGTATTCCAGCGTATAAGTGCTGACGAACTTAGCGTACTCGTCAAAGCTGATAGGTGTTGATTTACCATTGCCAGGGTTTTTGGCTTTCTTCTCTAACGGATGATCTGGACGCAGACCATAACCGATATCATCCACACCGAGGGCAAACTTAGTGTGTTTAGTCACAAAGTCGGTATTTACCGCTTTGTTTTGAATGATGTAGTTGGCGATATAGTTGAGGATCACAAGATCAGATTGCGGATGGAAAACCATCGGGTTATCCGCAAGATCGAAGCTACGGTTCTCGAAGGTGGATAGCACATGCACGCGACAGTCTTTACTGCTTAAACGGCGATCAGATAAACGTGCCCACAGGATCGGGTGCATCTCGGCCATGTTGGCGCCCCAGAGCACAAAGTGATCGGCGGCTTCTAAGTCGTCGTAACAGCCCATCGGTTCATCAATACCGAAGGTACGCATAAACCCAACGACCGCTGAGGCCATACAATGGCGGGCGTTAGGGTCGATGTTGTTGGTTAAGAATCCAGCTTTATGCAGTTTAGATGCAGCGTAACCTTCCCAAATCGTCCACTGACCAGAACCGAACATACCGACAGAGGTTGGGCCTTTAGTGGCGATGCTGTGTTTCCATTTAGCGGCCATAGTATCGAAGGCGACATCCCAACTGACGGGGGTAAATTCACCTTCTTTATGATATTTGCCGTCTTTCATGCGTAGTAATGGCGTGGTTAATCTGTCCTTGCCGTACATGATTTTCGATAGGAAGTAACCTTTAATGCAGTTTAGCCCGCGGTTAACTGGGCTTTCTGGATCGCCTTTGGTGGCAACCACTTTACCCGCTTTAGTACCGACTAATACGCTACAACCCACACCGCAAAAACGGCAGGGGGCTTTGTCCCACTTGATGTTATCTGACTCGGCGGCTTCAACCATTTTCACGGGAAGCGTGACGCCAACGGCCGTCGCAGCGGCAACCGCTGCGTTAGCCTTGAGAAACTCGCGGCGGCTAATGCTCATAGTGTTTCCTCACTCTCTTTTTCTAACAGTTCTTGTTCTAGGGGTTCTACTTGGTGGTAAATCAAACTGGCGGATAACACACCGGACAGGCCATTGATGGCTTCAACATTGTCGAGAATGGCTTTTTGGGTATTCCCTTCGAGGGTAATAACCAACTTACCTTCGGGTGAAATGGCGTGGATATCGCAGCCTTTTAGCGCGGCAATATCGGCTTCAACCTGTTGCAAGGCATTAGGGGCTGCATGTACCACGAGGCTGGTGACATGGTATTCCTGACTCATAGCGGTGACCTTTATCTTGAGATGCACTCAGCTGCTTTGCATAAACATCTGTACAACTGAATGTGGATAACTGCGAGTCTAGACCTGATAAAAAATGTGGGTATACCTCACAAGAGGTATTGCAGGGGATAGTCGATCGGGATCAAAGTTTTGCGCGTGATCTAACTCTCAGTTTGAAATTTAAACAATCGCTATCTCTTTGGAGAGGGAATGGCGAGATTGGTTAGATTAGCGAAAGATCCGGCAGTCAAACATCACTATAAGTGGATTAATATCCCGTCAGCTCCATATAACCCATGCCAGAGTGGCTACCGCTAAGTTTGATTGGGCCTTCCCAATAGGAGGTGGATAACGCCATGGCACTATTGGGATTTAACGGCGAGATACGGATATCGATTTGCTCACTCGGGATTTGGACTTGCCAGCTTACGGGGTATTTGCCGGTGCGGGTGGTTTGCCATTCAAGCGGCGTCATTTTTATTCCATCTGGCGTGTCTCGGGAGTTGATATTGCGGCCTGTGCCATCGGCAAACATTCGTCTGGCGCTGTAAAAGGCTGATGGAGTTTGAGTCTTATCGGTGGATTGCTCCCTTAACTGAAAGAGCATTAGCGCCGAACCATCATTGAGGCGCAGAGCAAACCAATCCCAACCTTGCTGGCTTTTGGTTAAAAATTGTGAGCTCCATTCTCTGTCTAGCCAACCTTGGCCTGTGACTTTCTCGACCCGACTTTCGGCTTGGCCATTGATGTTGATATGTCGGGTGATCTGGCCAGTAATGCTGATAAAAGGTTGACTGTAGTAGTAGGAAGCGACATTACCCTCGCGGTTTTTAATGCTATAGCCATTATCGCCTTGATATTGCAGCGGTGCTTGGCTGGTCAGCGTTAGCTCGTAACTAAAGTCTGCGGTCTCAACCCTTAAGATTGCCGGAAATAACGCGCTCGATTCACTCTGCCATTGCCAGTTATCGAGATGAATTTGATAGGGATTGGCATTGACGCCCGCAAGCTTTGGATGACCGCGAGACCATTTCTCATGGGCCAGATGTGCCGCGCTAGAGGTCAGTGCGCTATGGGCAAAATAGAGTTGTTCAGTTGCCCAAGCGGAGTTAAGGGTAGTCGGTTGCGCATTTTGCGATTCTGTATATTGAGGTTTTAGTGCCACCCTAAATTGGGTCCATTGGGCGCCAAGTTGCTCACCTTTTTCGGTGGTTAAGTTAGCGGTGAGATACCACCATTCTTGCCGAAAGCCGTTGTGGGCAAGATGATCTTGGGGAAAGTGAAACTGATGCTCAGGTGTCACCTTGGCAAAGGCTTGTTGCGTTGAGGTTGTTTCGCCTTCTTTTGTTTGCCCTAGCAAAGCCCCCATGGATTTGGATTCTGAAACGCTCGCGGGCGCATTATCGCAGCCGCTTATCGTGAAAAAGAGTAATCCACCGATGATGAGTTGAGTGATTAAGCGTGCGTTTGTACGGCACTTAAGCCAGCTCATTGTGAGTAAACCATTTACTGTCAATTGGGTAATGGTATATGGACGACTGTTCATAGGGTTTCCTGCTGCAAACTGGCGATTAGCGGCCTGCGGGTTTGCCAGTAAAGCGGTAAGAGCACGGCTAAGGTACAAGTCACCAGTGCGATGAGGATGGCTTTGGCATAAGCAAACCAGTCCCAGATCATTGGGATGGTCCAACCAAAGGCTTGTAGGGTGATTTTATCGATTAATAAATACCCCAACAGAGCTCCCGTAGGCATCGCAATCAGGCAAGTGACGACCACAACCAGCAGCATTTGGCTAAATACCATAGTACGCAGTTTGCTGCGACTCACCCCTAGGGAATAAAGCCGTGCCAGTGGCGCTTGCCGTGCTTGAGTTAACATTAAGCAGGCGCTAAATAGCCCAATGGCGGCCACCAGCAAGGTTAAGCTATTGAGCACTAACGTGATTGAAAAAGTGCGTTTAAACATAGCAATGGCTTGGGCCTTTATGTTGGCTTGGCTATAAATTTGCGCCTGAGCCAACTCTAGCTCTGTAGCGAGCTGCATTTGCAGTTCATCCAGTTCGGCCTCACTGCGCTTGCCGTTTGTGGGTATTGGTTGAGTTAGCTCCAATGAGGATGATTTATCAGCTTGTTCCAGAGGATGAAAACTGGCCGCAAGGCTAATGGGTAACAGTGGCAGTTGTGCCTGTTGCCACAGTTGATGGCTAATAATGACCTCACTGCGGGTATTACCATGGTCGTAATAAATTCCTGCGATAACCACTTGGTTATTGGTGGTTTTATCGAGCACGTTTAAAGTGACTTTATCGCCCAGCATCAACTGATACTTAATCGCCATTGGCTCACTCACCAAGACAAATTGTCCGCCAAAATAGCGTTGCCATAGGTCAGGTAAACTGTCCTTGAGTGTACTTGTGTACTTTATCGATTCATCATCACGGCTGATAATATTCACGGGGATCGTTTGAGCTGTTGGACCTTGGGTCGACATCTCGCCATCGACTTGCCATTGTTGATATAAGCCGCTGACACGAGGATCTTGGCTTAATTTATCCCGTACATCAGCCATACGGTTAGCACTGGGGCGCAGGTATAAATCGGCATGTAAGCGGGTTTCTAACCAACTTCTTAGGGTTTGCTCAAAGCTGCCCACTAGGGTATTCATCGCCACATTTGCGCTTAATGCCAGCAAAATGGCCATCATCGCAAGGGAAAGTGGCGCGATAAGCTCGCGGGTTTCGGCAAGCAAATAGTGTTTAAGCCCTGGACGAGTGAAGGGGAGCAGTAAGCTTACTCCCCAATGCAATACTTGGGGCAACAGCAGAGGAATCGCGACCGTCACTATGCCTAGTAATATCAAACTGGTGTTGTAACTTTGGCTGAAGGGAAACAGTATCGCCGCGAGTACGAGTAACCCACAGGCTAAGATAAATTGCCGCTGGTGGGTTTGGTTGTGGGCCTTAGTTTGCTGATAACGGTTAGCGCCTTGGGCAAGGGATTGGCGCGTAAGATCAAAATACAAGGGCATGCAAGCAGCAAGCGCTGCCACTAAGGTGAGCGCGATCGCCTGTGCTAACCAATGCCATTGCCAAATGCCCGGCAGCAAGTGGGCACCATAGAGCTGCTCTAACGTCATGGCAACCATAGGTTGTAGCCAATGGCTGAGTTGTAAACCTAAGATAAACCCGATTACCGAGCCTAAGATAACCAAAAATAGTAATTCGGCGAGCAGGGCAAGCATCACGTCGAGTCGTTCTAGCCCCTGTTGCAGCAGTTGAATCAGCAGACGTTGGCGTTTCATCAGGCTGTAACGTACGCCGTTATAGGCAATAAACAGCCCAACCACAAAGGCTAACATACTCATTGCATTGAGATTTAAATGAAAACTGCGGGTAAGCGCCATTAAGGCTTGCCCTTGATCCTGCTGACTGTAGTTGGCGAGATCTGGGGTGATACCTAAGGTGTCGAGCCGTTGTTTTAACGCGACTAGTTTATCCCTATCGCTAAATAGGGCGATATAACTGAGTTTGCCCTGCATCCCAAGTAAGTTTTGGGCGAGGGAAATATCGGTCAAGATGGCGCTGCCAAGTCCCCAACTATCATCGACACGGCTCACTTTTAGGGTCGATGGTGTTATGGATTGGGCTAGGCTGAGCTGGCCATTGGGCGCGATTTTGCTGGCTAGACTATCACTCATCACCACCACTGGCTCACCGCTCATTAGGTCGGCAAGGGGCAGATCTCCCATTGAGACAGTAGAATTAGCCGTTGCCTTATTATTTGAGGACGGTGAAGCATTTTTTGAGGTTAATGTGGCGGTCAATGCCGCGACAATATCGCTGCCTTCAATTTGCCAATACTGGCCGTTTTGGCCTGCGACTCTGCCACTGACTACCGCAAGACTTTGGCTAATCCCAGCCTGCCTTAAACTGAAATACACCGATTCATCGAGATTATCTTGGCCAACGGGTGAGGTCAGCAGTACATCGGCCCGCTGACTTAATAGCTCTGTGGCTTCGCTATAGCTACGAATCGCATTATCGTTGGTGGCTTTTACCCCGATGAGCAGCGTCACGGCGAGGGCGATTCCGAGTAAAATCGCCCCAGCCTGCAATGGCGCGTGGCGATAATGGGCTAAAAATACCTTGAGTACCCAAGTGATACGCAGCCATTGTCCACTCTTGCTTAAGTGGTGGTATGGATTGGCTTTATGTTCTAGCTGTGTGTTATTCATCATGCTAGCCGGAGATCGACACTGCGGCGTGGGACAGATGCCAGCGTTTGTTCATAAAGGCGGCGCACTCTTCGCTGTGGGTGACCATCAAAATGCTGGTTTGGCTCTCTTTGGCGAGTTCGCATAGCAGTGACATCACCTGTTTACCAGATTCGTCATCTAAGTTACCCGTGGGTTCGTCGGCCAGCAGTAAACTCGGATTGTGGGCTAATGCCCTAGCTATCGCGACCCGCTGTTGTTGTCCGCCGGAAAGCGCTTCAACCTGCCGGTTTAACAATGCCGCTAATCCGAGCTTTTCCACCAAATAATCGCACCAAGGATTCCAGCTATCACCGTTAAGGTGCAGGGAGAAGCCGATATTATTTTTGACATTCAGCGGAGTGAGTAAATTAAATTGTTGGAATACCACGCCTAAATGGGTACGCCTAAACTCACTCCATTGCTTATCTTGCCACTTGGTGGTGGATTGATGATTCAGCACTATCTGGCCACTGTCTACGGTTTCAAAGCCCGCAATCAGATTCAGTAAAGTGCTTTTGCCGCTGCCACTTGGGCCAGTGAGTGCAATAGTCTCCCCTTGATGCAAAGTTAAATCGACCGTTTGCAGCACAGTGTGGCGCTGCTCGCCGTCGCGAAAACTTTTACTTACTTGGATAAGCTTGGCGACTTCTTTCATCTATCTCTTCCAATTGGGGATTTAGCCAACCTAGGCTAAAGATAAAGCATTTTACAATCCTATAGATACCGATATTTGGGCAAGTTAGATCAATTCACATCGATTAAGACTTAGGATTTAGCCTGTTTGAATTTTCTGCGATTAACGGCTTGGCGCTCATTTCTGTGAGCAAATGGGCTTGAGCTATTGTGGTGTTTGTTGCATGCTGTGCGCCCTGTTAAGCGATAGCTGGCTATCGTTTTAACAATCCGTTCGGATGAAGGTAGCAGGAGAGTGGGGAATTAACCCCACACCGACGAGGCAACTTTGTTGTTGGAAGCATTCCATAAACAAAGCACTCTTTCAGGTGCCGCAAGGCGTGGACTGTTACTGGACGAGCCTCTGGAGAGACTACCAATTGCATTAACTTGCAATAATAGGTGGCGCCGAAGGCGAAAGTGTCGCACTGTGTTAAGCGACGCGAAACGCTCAGGCAAAAGGACAGAGGAGAGGATGACTGCACAGTCCCTGTCGTTTGTCTTTGTGGACTATTTTCCTGCCGTTATTGGCTGGGGAGATGGTATTTCTTTAGGCTGACAGCGTTGTGTCACAGCCATTTCTTTTCCTCCTCCCTTATTAATTTAGTTGTTTAATAATTGAGGAATATCATGAGTTTTGAAGCCTTGCTCAGCAGCCTAAATGGTATTGTCTGGGGTCCTATCACACTTTGTTTGTTAGTTGGCACAGGGATTTATCTCACTGCGCGACTAAAGCTTATCCAAGTTTTTCGTCTGCCAATGGCGCTTAGCCTATTGTTCAAACCCGCGAAGGGGCATGGGGATCTATCGTCCTTCGCCGCGCTTTGTACTGCATTGTCTGCAACCATAGGTACGGGCAACATTGTTGGGGTGGCAACGGCGATTAAGATGGGCGGTCCTGGCGCGTTATTTTGGATGTGGCTTGCCGCCTTTTTTGGCATGGCGACTAAGTACGCCGAATGTATGCTAGCGGTAAAATACCGCACTACTGATGCGCGCGGGCAAATTGCCGGTGGCCCGATGTATTACATCGAGCGTGGCCTCGGTTTGCGTTGGATGGCGAAGCTATTTGCGCTGTTTGGCGTGGGGGTAGCGTTTTTCGGCATTGGGACTTTTGCCCAAGTGAATGCGATAAGTGATGCCTTAACTATCGCCTTTGATGTACCAACATGGGTGACTGCGCTGGTGCTAACCCTGCTGGTGGCGGCTGTCACCTTAGGTGGCGTCCAACGTATTTCCAACGTGGCGCAAAAGCTTGTGCCAGCGATGTCGATTGGTTATGTGTTGGCCTGTGTGTGGATTTTAGTGGGTTTTGCCGATGCCATTCTACCCGCGTTGCAATTAGTGATTGAGTCGGCCTTTACCCCTGTGTCGGCTGCGGGGGGATTTTTAGGGGCGACCGTGGCGCAAGCGATTCAAATGGGGATTGCCCGCGGGGTCTTCTCTAATGAGTCTGGCTTAGGCAGTGCGCCCATTGCAGCAGCTGCGGCAAAAACCAATGAGCCAGTCGAGCAGGGCTTAGTGAGTATGACGGGTACCTTTTTTGACACTATTATCATCTGCACTATGACGGGGTTAGTGCTCATCATCACTGGCGTATGGAGCGGTGACACCGCAGGCGCGGCCATGACCAGTGCGGCGTTTAGCTTGGGGGGCTCGGCTGCTATCGGCCAGTATTTAGTCACCATCGCTTTAGTCTGCTTTGCTTTCACGACGATTTTAGGGTGGCACTATTATGGAGAGCGCTGCTGGTACTATTTAGTTGGCGAGCGTGGACTGCGTGCCTATCAAATCGTGTTTTTAGGCCTGATTGCGGGTGGAGCTTTTATCAAGCTTGATGTGATTTGGTTACTGGCCGATACGGTCAACGGCTTAATGGCTATACCGAACTTGATTGCGATTATTGGATTGCGGCATATTATCATTGCTGAAACCCAAAGCTATTTTGTTCGAACATTTGCAAACAGTACACTAAACCCTATTTATTAATGTTTTTAAAACAATATATTAGTTGAAACTGTTTTAACTTTAAGATTGTCGCCACCGAGTTCTTCGTTTACTTTATAAGAGCCCCCAAAATAGGGGGGTGAAACGGGGACTTTGAGGCGACGCCATGGACAAAAGTAAACTTCGTACTTTCCGCAGCAGGATCCTATCCCATATCGCGCTGCCATTGATTTTAATCATGGCTACCGTTTATGGGATTACTTCTTGGTTTAACTACCTTTCCATAGAACAACGCCTCTATGATAATTTAGCTCAGCAGTCTGCTCATTCAGCCTCTCGATTACAGTTCTTGCTTGAACATGCTCAGGCTAATACTCAAGGGCTTGCTGATTTTATTGGTTTTTTGGCTGACAAGAATGATATTAACGATTCTGATAAGCTGCAAAAAGTCTTAACTAATCGCCTTGAGCGTAATCCCGATTTTTATGGTTCTGCTGTAGCCTTTAAACCGGGCATTTTTCCTAATAAAAAACTTTTTTCTCCCTATGTATACCGCAGTGGTAATAGTTTCCATTATTTAGATATTGGCGCTGATGGGTATGATTACACCAATGGAAAATGGGATTGGTGGTCAAAAGCCATCACTCAAGCCGGAGGATACTGGTCAAAAGCCTATTTCGATGAGGGGGCTGGGAATACCTTGATGCTGACATACTCCGTCCCCTTTGGTGCTCAGCCGGATTATTTTGGCGTCGCAACGGTCGATTTAGCATTAGATAGATTGCCCGAGCAGCTCGGTATTTCACCCAATAGGTTAGTGGTTATGGATGACCAAGGTAGACTTATCTTTCACAGTGATAAGGATAAGGTCTTAGCCGCTTCTTCCTCTGGATGGTTGGATCAGCGCAATAGCAAAAACAATGCTTTTGGGGCGCTGTTAGATGATGGTAAGACCGGACAAGCCAGTTTCATTGATGCTAAGGGTACCGCTTATCTTGCCAGCATTGCAGAAGTAACTAAGCTGAAATGGCGCGTTGTCATTATGGTACCTCAGCAAGAATTATTTACTTCACTACTTGATGATATTGCATCAGTTATTCTCAACTTAAGTTTATTAACCTTACTCCTGCTACTGACTTGCTATATTGCAGCTAAACGTTTAACACGACCTTTGGAAGTGCTCGAATCCGGTATTTTGGCTTTTGGTCAAGGTCAGACCCAACAGCTGGCTATTCCCCAAGGCGCAGTGAGCGAGATTGTGACCTTAAGCGAAACCTTTAACCAAATGGCGGATCTTCTCGCCCAGAGGGAGCAGGCGATTTTAGACTCACGCGGTAATCGCTTTGCGCGTTTAATCGATGGCATGAGTGACAAATCCTTCTATTGTTCCCTTGACCCTGACGGCCAACTCGCCCAAGTGAGTGAAGGGGTGACCAAAGTATTGGGTATTCCCCCTGAACTGCTCAAACGTAAATATCAAAGGCTGTTTTCGGCTAACCCCCTTAACGAGAAAAACTGGGAATACACTGATCTGGCGCTTAAGGGGCAGAATGTTCCTTCCCACCAAATTGAGCTAGTGGATGCCAAAGGGCAAGCAAGGCGGTTGGATGTTTTTATGCAGCCCTTGGTGTCAGATTCGGGCGAGCTTATGTCAGTGGAAATGCTATTTACCGATGTGACTGAACAGTTTTCTGCTGCCGCTTGGTCTAACGCAGTGCTTGAGGCGGCGCCTGAAGCCATGTTGATTGTTGATCAGAATGGTCAAATAGTGTTTAGCAATAGCCGCTGCCAACAGCTCTTTGGTTATGATGCGAAAGCCATGTTGGCGTTGCAAATTGAAACCTTGTTACCAGAAGAATTAAGGCATCTACATAGGGGGGAAAGGGGGGATTTTCTGCGTGAAGGGCGTGATAGGCCAATGGCAAGTGCACGCCATGTGCGCGCACTTAAATCTGATGGCGGTGAATTCGTCGCCGAAATTGCCTTGAGCATTTTACCGAGTGATTTCGATGGTCATCGTCAAGTGGCTGCTTCGATTCGAGATATGACCCAAAAAATAGCGGTTGAACAAAAGATCCGTGATAGTGAATTACGTTTTCGCGGTCTTGTCACCAATATTCCTGGCGCGGTATACCGTACTCGCATTGGCGAGGTGTGGGTCATTGAATATGTAAGCGACAACATTGCGGAGATCACTGGCTATGCGGCAAGCCAGTTTATTGAAAATCGTCAACGGACGTTTACTTCACTGATCTTGGAGGATGATCGCGCACTGTGCAACCAGCATATCGAAAGAGCACTAGCACAGCAGGAAACCTTTGAAGTTGAATATCGTATCCGTCATCGCGATGGCAGTATTCGCTGGGTGCACGAAAAGGGCAAGGCTAGTTACTCTGAAGAAGGCTTACCTTTGTGGTTCGATGGCAGTATTGACGACGTTACTGAAAGTAAATTAGCCATTGATGAGATTGAAGCCTCAAGACTGCAATTAACCAATATCACTGAATCTATCCCTTGTACTGTGTATCAGTTGCGTTGGGTTTCTCCAACTGATCGCAGCTTTACTTTCCTATCAGGTGCCGCATTGGCAATGCTTGGGTTACACCGCGAAGAGCTGTTGCGTGACTTTAACATTATTGCTGAGCGGATTTTTGATGAAGAGCGTCCTGAAGTCATAAGAGCACTCGCGGGCAAGAGCGATGATCAACTGCGATGGATCCGCGAGTTTCGTTATCGCCATCCCAATGGTGGGATTCGGTGGATGGAAGCGGGCGCCAGTGGGCATTATGCCGATGACGGAGCCATCATCTGGAACGGCTATGTGATGGATGTGACTGAGCGAAAATCAATTGAAGAAGAGCTTGCGGTCAGTGAAGCCCACTTCAAGGCGCTATTTGATGGTGCAACCATTGGTATCGTCAATGTCGATATTAAAGGTTTCATGCTCGATTGTAATGACCAATTCTGTGTAGACATGGGGTTAAGCCGTGACGAATTACGCAGCACAACTATCTTTGACGTGTTGAGTGCGCAGGATAGAGAGGTTGCAAAAGCACAGTTTAAGGAGCTTGTTGAAGGCAAAATTGATCATTACCGAGGCGAGAGAAGTTTTATTCGCCCCTCCGGTGAGCCCTTATGGATGACTGTTAACGTGTCAGCCTTGTTGGACAGCCAGAACCAGTTTGAATCCGCAGTGGTGAGTATGGTCGATATGACTGAATTAAAACTGCTTTCGGATGAGCTACTAATCGCTAAAGAAGAGGCCGATGCCGCCAGTAAAGCCAAGGGCGACTTCCTCGCGAATATGTCCCATGAAATCCGTACGCCGATGAATGCCATTATTGGTATGTCGCAGCTTTGCTTACAAACACAACTCGATAAAAAGCAGAAAAATTATCTCGAAAAAATTGAGCGTGCGTCTCAATCTTTACTGTCAATTATTAATGATATCCTTGATTTTTCGAAGATTGAAGCGGGCAAGCTTGATATCGAAAATGTGCCTTTCCAACTCGACACTATGCTTGAAGATTTAAGCGATATGTTCTCCGAAAGGGCTGCGCAAAAGCAGATCGAATTGTTGTTTGCTGTTGCGCCCAATGTACCTCGCCATTTACTAGGGGATCCGCTGCGATTAGGTCAAGTGCTGATTAACCTGATGAATAACGCGATCAAATTTACCGAGCGTGGGGAGGTATTACTGTCTCTGAGTTTGGTTGAGCAGCAAAACGATGATGTCGTGTTACGTTTTAGTGTGCGGGATAGTGGTATTGGACTAACCCAAGAGCAACAAGCCAAACTGTTTAAGTCCTTTACTCAAGCCGACACCTCTACCACCCGTAAATATGGTGGAACAGGGCTTGGACTTGCTATCTGTAAACAACTGGTCGAATTAATGGGCGGCAACATTGGGGTCGAAAGCCAACTCGGTCATGGCAGTACTTTCTTTTTCACCGTTAAATTATGTATCTCCAGTGGGCAAAAACTTGTTGTAGGACAAGAGCTTGAAGGCATGTCTATATTGGTTGCCGATGATAATGCCACCGCAAGGGACATTATGCGCACCACGTTGGAGAGTATGGGCTTTAACGTAGATACAGTGCGTTCTGGTGACGAGGCCATTATGCGTTGTAGCCAGCAAGAATATGCTGTGGCATTGATTGACTGGAAAATGCCGAATCTTGACGGGATTGAAACGGCAAAACAAATTAAGCAACAAGCAAAAAATGCCCCGCGGATCTTGATGGTTTCAGCCCATGCCAATCAAGATTTCTTAACTCAAATTGAGCAACTCGGCTTGGCGGGCTATATCAGCAAACCTATCAGTGCATCGAGATTACTTGACGGCATTATGAATGCCCTTGGTCGCTCAGGGATTCTTCCCGTTAGGCGCCATCAAGACAATATTGCGCCTGAGTTGTTATTGCCCCTTAAAGGTAAGCGTATTCTGTTAGTTGAAGATAACGAAATGAACCTTGAGGTGGCTACTGAGTTTTTAGAGCAAGTGGGGATTATTTTATCCATTGCGACCAACGGTCAAATTGCGTTGGATAAATTAGCTCAGCAGAGTTTTGATTTGGTGTTGATGGATTGCCAAATGCCGGTGATGGATGGGTATCAGGCGACGAAAGCAATTAGAGAAAGACCCGAGTTGGCGCAATTGCCCGTGATAGCCATGACCGCCAATGCCATGGCGGGTGATAAGGAAATGTGTTTAAGAGCAGGGATGAATGATCACATTGCCAAGCCGATTGAGGTCAACTTACTGTATCAAACCCTATTGAAATATTTAGGCGCCCCAGTACCGCCTGTGGAGAATGCAGAGTTTGTTGTCAATGAATCACTTAACCCGATCAATCTTGATGTGGAGTCAGTGGTGAAATGGCCTGAGCATCCAGAACTGGATATCGATAGAGGCTTACAGTTGGTGCAAAACTCGAAGCGTCTCTACCAACGTATCTTTGATCGTTTTGTAACCAGTCAACGTAATGTTGTTGAGCAGATCAACAAGGCACTTGCCAGCAATAAGCGTGAGGATGCGGTGCGGATGGCACATACCCTTAAGGGGCTGGCCGGTAATCTCAGTTCCTCAAGGCTTGCGGAGTTGGCGCGGCAACTGGAACTCCACTTAAGTGAAAATGCGGACTACCAAGTGGAGTTAGACCAAATCCAAATTTTAGTCGCATCAATATGTGAAGCGATAGAAAAGGCCAAACCTCAGCTTGAGGAAATAAGTACGCCAACGGCTGAGCATTTGCCGAAAGATGCCTTGATTGCTGCCTTAAAGCAATTACGCCAAAGCTTAGAAGATGCTGATTCAGATGCAGTAACACAAATGGATACACTTAAACCCCAAATGAGTACTCAGTTATGGCAGCAGCTTAGTCCTGCGCTAACGATGATTAATCAATATCAATTCGATGAAGCCGTCGATTTGATTGATGAAGTGCTTGCGGAGTTAACGTAAAAGCGGTCAATCAAGTACTGTATTGACCATTGATAAAGCCACAGGAAAGGTGAACATATTGATGGATAAGGCAACAATATTAGTCGTCGATGATACACCCGAAAATATCGATATTTTGGTGGGCATACTCGGTGAGGACTATAAAGTCAAAGTAGCAATTGATGGTCCCAGAGCTTTAGCTCTTGTGACCAAAACACTGCCTGATTTAATTTTGCTCGATGTCATGATGCCCGGAATGAATGGTTATGAAGTGTGCAAGCTCCTTAAGCAAGAGCCATTAACTTGCCATATTCCGGTGATTTTTGTGACGGCCTTATCTGAGGTTGCCGATGAAGCACAGGGCTTTGCGTTGGGCGCGGTTGATTACATTACCAAACCCGTCAGCGCGCCAGTTGTCAAGGCTCGAGTGAAAACGCACTTGGCGTTATACGATCAAAAGCGCCTTCTGGAACAACAAGTTAAAGAGCGTACCCAAGAACTCGAAGAAACCCGCTTCGAAATTATTCGTCGCCTTGGTCGCGCCGCCGAGTATAAAGATAATGAGACAGGTCTGCATGTGGTGCGTATGAGCCATTATGCCCGGCTTTTAGCGATTAAATTAGGTTTGCCCAGCACCTTTTGTGAGTTGCTGTACAACGCTTCGCCTATGCATGACATTGGTAAAATCGGCACGCCCGATGCTGTACTTAAAAAGCCGGGGAAGCTGGATGCTGAAGAATGGAAAATCATGCAGCAGCATGCTGTAATCGGCGCAGAAATTATCGGTGAACATGGCGATCCGCTGCTGCAAATGGCGCGGCGAATTGCATTAACACACCATGAAAAATGGGATGGGTCAGGTTATCCCAATGGTTTATCAGGGGAAAATATTCCCATTGAAGGGCGGATTGTGGCGATTGCTGATGTGTTTGATGCGCTGACTTCACAGCGTCCCTATAAGCAGCCTTGGACCATTGAAGCGACGATGGAACTACTCGAAAACCAAGCTGGGCAGCATTTCGACCCTAGGCTGGTGGAGGAGTTTAAGCAAATCCTACCTGAGGTGATTGCGATTCGAGATACTTATTTTGAACATTAAAGCAGATTTTGAAGATTAAAGTAAAAAGGCGCCGAGGCGCCTTTTTACTACGACTAGCTCAAATACAAGGAATTAGGCTTCTTCGAGTGAGTAGGGCAATGCTTTAATACTTAAGCTAGATTGCTCGTCATCAGCAAAACGCAGCTTGGCATCGTTCTCGGTATCGTTTGCCAATACCGCTGTTAGCAATACTTGATTACCGCGTTGCACGAATTCAATGACTTGCCCCCCTTTGCGATAACCGTCTTCCATCGCAATTTCAAGGCTAGTTTCTAGATTAATCGTTAACGAGGTTGTGCCATGGAGGATATAAAGTGCACGCTTGTTTCCGCCACGGTATTTCATCCGGGCCACGGTTTCTTGCCCCATGTAACAGCCTTTATTAAAGCTAATACCGTTAATCGCTTGTAGGTTACACATCTGCGGTACGTATTGATTGGCATGGCTTGGTGCTAAGTTGGGGTAGCCTGCTGCGATTTCTAATGCTTGCCAAGCGCAGGCATCAAATACGGTGTGCTCGGCAGCAAGCGCTCTTGCGGCTTGCGGTTGCAGAACCAAAATAAATCGATCCGCATCTTTTAAAATTGCGCCATGTTCGATCAGAGTCAGTTCCTGAGCGACTTCACCAAAGTGTTGGGTGACGAATTGGTTAGCCTGTTCACCCGCCACGCCGAGTAAACACCATTCCTCCGATGCATTACTTAGGGTTGCCTTGCTAAATACCGCATATTTTTGCAGTTGCGGCAGATCCACTGCGATAGTGTCCTTTGGCATCAGCATTAACAACGCATCTTTCATCGCAAAGGTTCTAAAGCTAGCCAGCATCTTACCTTTAGGATCGCAATGTGCTCCCCAGCGCCATTGGTTGGCTTCAAGTGAACTAATATCTGCGGTCACTTGGCCATGGATAAAACTCCGGCCCTGTTCGCCGACCACTTTGATAAGGCCTAGGTGGGATAAGTTAGCGAGCATAAGTGGAGGCATAGAGGCGTCCAGATCCCAATTGGGTGTCGAAACTGCAATAGTCATAGCGAGATCCTGAAAATGAAGGCGATGCAAGAGGCTTGATTGTAGCGGAATTCCTCAGGCCTCAAAAGCATAAGGCGCACATATCTTAAATGAAATGTGCGCCTTAGATGGGGCAAACCTAAGCGGTTTAGGTTTTAGAACAATACGCGTGTGCGCAGTGTGCCATCAATTGCCTTGAGTTCTACTAACGCTTCTTCTGCTTGATGCGTATCAACTTCCATAACCACATAACCGATTTCTGCGGTGGTTTGCAGGTACTGAGCGGCAATGTTAATACCCTTCTCAGAGAAGGCCTTGTTGATTTTGATCAGCACGCCAGGACGGTTTTGGTGGATATGCAGTAGGCGAGAGGTGCCTTTGTGCATTGGCAGAGATACTTCAGGGAAGTTCACGGCCGACACAGTTGAGCCGTTATCAGAGTATTTGGCTAATTTGCCAGCCACTTCAATACCGATATTTTCCTGTGCTTCTGCGGTGCTACCACCTACATGCGGCGTGAGCAGCACATTATCTAAACCGCGTAATGGGCTGATAAATTCATCATCATTCGATTGTGGTTCAACTGGGAATACGTCAATTGCAGCGCCTGCAAGGTGACGTTCTTTAAGTGCCACAGTGAGCGCATCGATATCGACTACAGTTCCGCGGGAAGCGTTGATAAAGATGCTACCTTTACGCATAGCGGCAAATTCGGCGGTACTGATCATGTCTTTCGTTTGTGGCGTTTCAGGCACGTGCAAACTGACCACATCGGCTTGAGCCAGTAATTGCTCCATTGAGTGGATTTGCTGGGCGTTACCCAATGGCAATTTATCTTCAATATCGAAGAACACGACACGCATACCTAAGGTTTCTGCCAAAATACCGAGCTGAGTCCCGATATGGCCATAGCCAATCACGCCTAACGTTTTGCCGCGGACTTCGTAACTGCCTGCGGCGGTTTTCATCCAACCGCCACGGTGGGCGATGGCATTGCGCTCAGGAATACCACGCATCAACATAATGATTTCGCCTAATACAAGTTCGGCTACGCTGCGAGTATTGGAAAACGGCGCATTAAATACGGGGATTCCGAGGGATTCGGCGGTGGCAAGATCTACTTGGTTCGTACCGATACAGAAGCAGCCAATTGCAATTAATTTTTCGGCACGTTTCAATACATCGGCGGAGAGTTGGGTACGGGAACGAATACCAATAAAATGGGCATCTTTTATGGACTCGTGTAGCGCTTCATCACCTAACGAGGCTTTGTGATATTCAATATTGGTGTATCCCGCGCGTTCAAACACATCTACCGCAGATTGGTGGACGCCTTCCAACAACAGGATCTTGATCTTATCCTTGTCAAGCGAATGTTTCGCCATGATATGGGTACCCTCTAATTAATTGAAGTGGTTCTTGTATGCTATGCTGACAACCTTGGTCCACCAAAGTAGCACTTTTTTTGCTCACTGTGGAGGGCTAGATGGCTAAAGTTAATATTCTAAAATGAGAACAATATCGCATAAGAGGAAGGAACATTGAATAATAAAATTGCTTGGTGCGGTATTTACCTCTCAGTTTTAGTGTGGTCGGCGATAAAACCTGCCGATCCTTTTACTTGGTGGCTCGAAGCTCTGCCCGCATTAGTGGCGGTTCCACTATTGTTTTTTACCCGCAAACGCTTTGTGCTAACGCCATTGGTGTATTTTTTAGTCCTAGTCCATTGTTGTGTACTGTTTGTTGGGGCGCACTATACCTATGCCGAAGTACCATTGTTTGACACGATTGCTCAGTGGATGGGCGGCGAGCGCAATAATTACGACAAGGTAGGGCATTTTGCCCAAGGCTTTATTCCCGCGATGTTAGCCCGTGAGATTATGTTACGTAATCAAGCGGTTAAACCAGGAGCTTGGTGTGCATTTTTGGTCACTTGCTTTGTACTCGCTTTCAGTGCCTTCTACGAACTCATTGAATGGTGGGTGGCCGCAGCTACTGGTGAAGGTGCTGAAGCGTTTTTAGGGACTCAGGGTTACGTTTGGGATACCCAATCGGATATGTTTTTAGCCTTAATTGGCGCCATTGTGGCGCTGTTGAGTTTGTCTCGTGTACAGGATAAGCAAATCGCTAAGCTTACCGCTCAGTGATAACTCACTTATTACTGTTCTCCAATCCCCTCAGAATAGGATTTTGAGGGGATTTTTTGTTCCCTAAACCGTCATATTTCTGTGTTAATTTTTTGTTTAAACTTTCGATTGATCTCTTTATAGACTAAGGTATAAACCTGAGTGTAATGTAGATAGCATTTAGTATTAATTGCTGGTAAATAAGCACTATTTAGACAGTTAGTCGAATTTACTACATATATATAGATGTTATTAGTACATTTGGGTGATGGCATTCATACGGTAAGTAGTCAAAATGGGTTATGTTAATGAAATGTAGGGCGAGATATTCGTGATATTTCATCTAGCCTCATATAAAGATAACGAAATACTTTTCAGGGAGAAGAGTAAATTGAGCACTATCAATGAGTTAGTATTTTTACATCAAGTGGCGGCACCTTGCCATTTAGCGATACTTGCTGAATCTATTGGATTGAAAACACGGATCGTTAAACATGCCTCTGAGTTAGAGTTAAATGTAGATAAAGGACATCGCAGCTTCTGTTTGATTGCTCAGAAAGGCGCAGCCTTAGATAATAAAGGTATCCCACTGTTGGCGTCCCGTCTTGTACCCCATATTCCAGTGGCTTTGTATCAAGTCGAGCGCAATTCCTTAGATCAGGAATCAGCAATGCTGCTAGGAATTCGAGGGCTGCTATTTACCGATCAGCGAATGGATTTGATGCTAACAGGGCTGCGTAAAATGGTGGCCGATGAATTGTGGTACGACAGAACGTTGCTCAGCAAGATGTTTCGTCGGGTGATACAAAAATTAGACGGGCAAAATGATATGCCCGCTGATACTGTCGCGATGCTACAAGCACTTACCTCAAGAGAACGAACGATTATTCAATTTGTCTCTAGCGGAGCGCGCAATAAGGAAATTGCTCATCGACTCTGCATCAGTGAGCATACGGTAAAGGCTCATATTTCTTCTATATTTCGTAAAACGCAATCACGCAATCGCGTTGAATTATTGCGTTGGGCACAGACCTATCAAACCCATTTTGAGTTTTGCAGTTAGACGTTATTTAGGCTCGTTTGGTGCTAGCTGAACTTTGCGTATATGTCAGTCGAGATTGCTAGGTATGTGAGCAGTTTGCCCTTGGACAATCCAGTTGTGATGGTTAAAAATCAAGCAGTCAACTTACTAATTTAATAAATAAAAAACGGGAGCATATTAAATGTTCCCGTTTTTATTGGCAGCCTTCAACTTGAAAGCTGCCTATTGGTTAAGATTAGTATTGCACTACAGTCGCAACGTTCATATCACCGCTTTGAGTGACGCTGATGCTGTTGTTGTTGCCCGCTTGAGAACCTAATACTAAGTTGTCATTACCTGTTTGAGTAATCATTAGGCTGTTATTGTCACCACTCACTGCAAATGAGCTCGCTGCAAATGAGCTACTGCTATCGCCGCCCACCCAGTTACCGCTACCTGCTTGAGTGATTTCTGCTGCGTTTTCATCGCCTTCGATAATTAAATCGATTAAGTTCAGATCGCCACGGTGTTGTAGCGCTGTGACATCAGCATTGTTGTTACCTTCAACAGTGATGATGGTTTCGTTTTGATCACCATCTTGCTCTACATTGACTTCGTTATCGTCACCAGTGGCATTGACGTAGGCAAAGTTCGCATCACCTTCTTGGCTGGTTTCAATGCTGTTGTCTTCGCCGGTTGCAAAGGCAACAAGTTGGTTGTTATCCCCTTTAGAAGATAAATCGAAATCGTTATCCGTGCCGTAAGCGCCAAAGGTTGCGAAGTTGGCATCACCGCGTTGTTTTAAGTCAACGTCGTTGCTATCACCCCATACTTGGAACTCAGCGCCGTTGCTGTCACCTTTTTGCTTGATGGTGATATCGTTATCATCACCTTGAATATCAGCAATTAAAGAATCACCCACAGTGTTGCTATCGCCGTCTTGAGTGATGTCGATAGTGTTATCATCACCTGTAGTCATTGACAGATAGGCAGTGTTGTTGCTGCCTTCTTGTTCCATGCTGATATCGTTTTCACTACCGGCCAAGGCGTAAACAAAGCCAGTGTGGTTATCACCTTTTTGGTAGATATCAACGCTGTTGTCGTTACCAGCGATGCCTTTGGCTGCACCAAAGTTATTATTACCGATTTGTTCGACGGAGACATCGTTGTTATTACCCACGTTGGCACTTAGATCGAGAGCAATTAAACCCGCTTGGTTGTTGTTACCGTATTGTTTGATATCACCGTCGTTGTTATCACCTTCAACACGGAATACGGCAAGGTTTTCATCACCTTCTTGTTCAACAAGCGCACTGTTTTCATTGCCAGCAATTTCAACGTAGCTTTCGTTTAGATCACCTAATTGGTTAACAGAAACGAGGTTGTCATTACCCACGACATCGTTGCTACTTTGGTTGAAGAAACCGTCTTGAGTCACTTCAGCTTCGTTGTTATTACCTGTCACATCAACAGCGGCAACATGCCAGTCTGTTTGTTGGCTAACCGTCACTTCGTTGGCATCGCCAGTTGAATTAACCTCCGCTTCATGCCACACACCGTCTTGAACCACTGTGGCGACTTGTGCATTACCGGTTTGGGTCACTGCAGCTGCGTTAATAACACCCGTTTGTGTGACTAAGGTGTCTTGACCTTCGCCAGTTTGTTTCACGCTGATTTCGTTGATCGTACTTGCTGCTAGTGCATGACCACTTAATCCAGCTGTAATGGCTAAAGCAATCAATGACATTTTAGCTTGTGATTTCATGTGACTCTCCCTGTTTAATATTGAGTAATTGAGATTGCAGCACCGTCCGCAATCTGTTGAATCGAAAAATTGCCGCTTCCTAGCTGGTTCAATTGCACCAGGTTGTCATTGCCAATCTGGGTAATTGAAGCCTTATTTTGAGCGCCGACTTGCAGTAGTTGGACTTCATTATTGGTACCAATCTGTGTCACGAGGGAAACGTTATCGTTACCCGCTTGTGTCACGTAGGCGCTGTTATCGCTGCCTGATTGGAACACCATCCCTTGGTTTGCCGTTCCTTGCTGCACGAGGTCAATAAGATTATCGCGTCCTGAACGCTCAATGAGCGCTTGCAGAGTAATTGGCAATTCACTGACATCTGCCGCAAGGCTGGGTGTCAGATAACTACATAACAAGATAAGCAGTACCAAAAAGCGTGTTAATGGATTTGGCACAAGTGACTCCTTGCATGTGTAGGTGTTTTGGAAAGCGTTAGTACACACCTTCCAACTCAGGCATCAAGTTACGAGTCATAGTGCTGAGAGACAATTGGCCGAAAGGGTATTTATTTCGATGGTGTAATTTAAATGTTAATCCTGCTGACTTTTGTTAATCGTATGAAAATCCAGTTTTTTGTCGATTAAACCTCACAGTTACCCTATTTTTATCTTACCAAGTTGGTCTAGTAGTTAAGTTGTATTTAGCTTTTCGGTGCTTTTTAAAGTTGAAACATTATGGCAACAATTTATCGGCAAACATGCTGGAAATTCGCCGCTATTATCCATTCAACCTTGAGTGTAGGTTGCGTAATTGCCGTTCCAGAATTTCAACGTAAAGGACTATAGGAAGCTCAATATGTCGATAAAACTCTCACCGTTGGCGTTAGCAATTACAGCAGCTATGACGTTGTCAGCCGTACCGGCTATGGCAAAAGATGCCCCTGTCTATGAAAAAGATGCCATTCTCGTGGTGTATAAAGACAATGCAACTAAAGCGGAGCGCTCGGCGGCTCAGCGTTTAATTCGTGGAACATTAACCGATGTCAATGCCGATGGTGTCGACGATAAATTTCCGCATTTACTTAACGGCAAGCTGGCCCGTTTAGCATTGCGTAAAGGCGCCAATATTGAAGATGCCATTAAGGTGATCAGCCGTCATCCTGCGGTGAAATACGCTGAGCCTAACTATATTATCAAGGCGATAGGTACACCTGATGACCCAAGTTTTGCCAGCCTATGGGGAATGAATAACACTGGCCAAAGCGGTGGCACTGCTGATGCGGATATCGATGCGCCTGAAGCTTGGGAAATTACCACAGGTAGCTCTGATGTGGTGATTGGTGTTATCGATACTGGTGTGGATTACAACCATCCCGATTTGCAAGCCAACATCTGGGTCAATGCGGGCGAAATTGCGGGCAATGGCATCGATGATGACGCAAACGGTGTTATCGACGATATTCACGGTTTCAGCGCTGTGAATAATAACGGGAATCCAATGGACGGAAACGGCCACGGTACCCATGTTTCTGGCACGATTGGCGCTAAAGGTAATAACGGTGTCGGTGTAGTAGGCGTTAACTGGGACGTTAAAATTGCCGGATGTCAGTTCCTCGATACTGACGGTTATGGCTCTACCGCGGGCGCTATTGCCTGTATCGATTACTTCACCAACCTTAAGGTTAATCATGGTGTTGATATTAAAGCGACCAACAACTCTTGGGGCGGTGGCGGCTTTAGTCAAGCATTAAAAGATGCGATTGATGCGGGTGGTGAAGCTGGGATTTTATTTGTTGCCGCAGCAGGAAACGATGCCGTCGATAATGATGCGAGCCCACACTATCCTTCAAGTTATAACTCTGATGTGGTGTTCTCCATTGCGAGTACAACTCGCAATGACCGTATGTCAGACTTCTCACAATGGGGTTTAACCAGTGTTGATATGGGCGCGCCAGGTTCGGCGATTTTATCAACTGTCCCCGGCGGTGGTTACGCGACTTACTCTGGTACCTCGATGGCGACTCCCCACGTGACGGGCGCCGCAGCTCTCGTTTGGGCATTAAACCCTGACTTAACACCTGTTGAAATGAAAGAACTACTGATGGCTTCAGGTGATGCGAATGCGGATTTAACCGGTAAAACGGTTGCGGGTACTCGCCTCAATGTGGCTAATGCGCTGGAGCAGGCTAACCCATCACCTAGCTATAAGTTCACCGTATCACCAGCTTCACAATCTGTCGAAGCGGGTAGCGCTGCAAGCTATAACTTCAGTGTTAGCAGCGTGGCTGGTTGGAATGGCGATGTGGCGTTGACTGTCAGTGTGTCACCTGCACTTGAAGGGGTTTCATTATCAAGTTCAACCGTTTCTGCGGGTGGTTCATTTACCTTAAACGTGGCGACAACCGCGCAAACGGCTTGGGGGGATTACAGCATTACGGTGACGGGCAATGATGGTGCGATTGAAAAGTCTAAAGTCGTGTCGCTTAATGTGTTCCCACAAGGATTAAACGATTTTACCTATGGTAATGAGAACTCTGTAGCCATTCCGGATAACAACCCTAATGGCGTTATTAGCACAATAGAAGTCGCCGATGATGTACAGATTTTTGGTGTGCTTGCTGACGTGAATATCAGTCACACTTGGATTGGTGACTTACGTGTTGTGCTAACCTCACCAGCGGGTACTCAAGTGGTGTTACATAACCGCGATGGTGGCAGTGCTGATAATATCGTTAAGAGCTGGGATCTAAGTGCATTCGATGGTGAAAATGCAAAAGGTACTTGGTCGTTATCAGTCGATGACAATGTTGCGGCTGATAGAGGAACGCTTAATAACTGGGGCTTAGTCATCAGCGGCTTAGGTGAGGCTTCCCCAGCTGCGCCTGTTGCAGGTTTTGAGTTTGCCGTTGAAGGATTAGGCGTAGCCTTCACCAACACCAGTACAGATGAAAACGATGATATCGTCAGCTACAGCTGGGACTTTGGTGATGGCGCAAACTCAACAGAGATGAACCCAAGCCATGTATATGCTGCAGCGGGCACTTATACTGTGTCTTTGACTGTGACTGATTCAATGGAGCACAGCAACACTGTGACGATGCAAGTACAAGTCTATGAGCATAATATTAATGCGGCGGTTAGCCGCGCATTAGTATCACGCCGTGGCAGTGCGATGGTGGATCTTACATGGGATAGTGCTTTAGGTGAAAACGTTGCCCTTTACCGGAATGGTGAGTTGGTGGTAACGACTGAGAACGATGGTAACTATCGTGATCGCTTTACTACCACTGCCTCAAGTGTGACTTACCAAGTGTGTGAAACCACTGGAACATTATGTTCTGCGCCAGTTGTTGCACAGTTCTAATGGATGGATAAAATAACAAGGCGACCTTAGGGTCGCCTTTTGTTTATGGTCGTTATGTTATACCAATCACATTAAATATCTAATCAGTTCAGAGCCTCACAGGCATTTCAATCCAAGGCGCATTGACGCAGAAATGGTCATTCCCTTTTAAGTCAATGCAACACCGGAGTGAGATGTCTGTGTGGCTCCCAAAGGGCGGGTTTCAACGCGCTTTATACTGCGTTTAAGGCTTTCGACAGAGCACCACTATGCCTTCAAGCCTTCGCCTTGTCTAAAGCGCGTTGAATTCCCGCTGAATGAACAGATATTTAATACGATTGGTATTAATGTTTATCTGATAATTTCTTCGGCTGAGTTTCGGCGCCAATTTGCGTTTTTCGTTCGGATAATTGTTGCATGAGTTGCCGATTGATTGAGGTAAGCTCATCAAAATGAGCATTAATTTTATTTACTTGGCTTAAGTAGTCAGGATCTGTTTTCTCTTTATTTTGCCAATATCGTTGACGTTCGAGTTTTTGTAATTCACTTGCCCTTAGGATATCAAAATAGCTATTTTCTTGTTTTAAGCGATAGAGCTCACCGTCGAGTAATTGCAGCAATTTATCCTTGGATAAAGTCTGGCTATTTAGTAAGGCATGCAGCGGGTCGACTTTGTCTTCACGTTTATCGGAATCAATTTCAGTCGTTATCCCTAACTGATATTCAATTTTATGTTGACTATATTCCTGTGGGCAAGCGGTTTGGCTAAAGACGACTTTATCGTCTTTACGACATTTATAGACGGTATTTGCGAGCGCTGCAGTGGGCAGGGTTACGCAAATAAGGGTCACGATGAGTCTTGCCATTCGACGACAAATCCTTTGTATACGCGATGAATGAAGTTATCACTATGGGTACTAAGCCAGAGTAAAATGGAGTTGTTTTCTCCCCATTTAAACTCTAGCAGGTATCAATCCGTGTGCTATAAACATATGTTACTTAAGGTTAACATTTGTGAATACTATGACGTAAGTTAAAGAATAAAACCAGTTTTTTGACAATGGAAATTTTTTGACGCTCAGCTAGACGCCCCAAAATACGAGTAGTGCAGAGGTAATAAAAAAGGAGCCTAAGCTCCTTTTCTCAAATCTTAAATTGATGCTTAACGATCAAAGCGCAGATTATCGATAAGACGCGCTTTACCAAGGTAAGCTGCGGCTAAAATTACGAGGGCTTTATCCTGGGTTTCAGCCTTTGCTAAGGTATCTGCATGACGCACTTCTAAGTAATCAGGGGTAAAGCCTGCAGCGGTTAAGCTCGCTTTGGCTTCCTCGGTGACTTGTTCGATGCTGATACCTTGCTTGATCCCTTGCGCCATGGCATCAATGGCTTTTTTCAGTGCGGGCGCAGCGGCTTTTTCTTCCACAGTAAGGTAGCCATTACGTGAACTCATGGCTAAACCTGAGGCTTCGCGAATGGTGTCAATACCAATTATTTCAATGGGTAAAGATAAGTCTTCAACCATAGTGCGGATCACTAACAGTTGTTGATAATCCTTATTACCAAAGAACGCGACATCCGGTTGCACTATGTTGAACAGTTTACAGACAATCGTCGAGACGCCACGGAAGTGACC
Source organism: Shewanella cutis (assembly GCF_022410515.1). Lineage (GTDB taxonomy): Bacteria > Pseudomonadota > Gammaproteobacteria > Enterobacterales > Shewanellaceae > Shewanella > Shewanella cutis. The sequence goes on from NZ_JACSDI010000006.1 coordinate 155,429, forward strand.
AGGACGACTGGCGCCGCAGAGCACATCGGAGATCCCTGGTACTTCCACATAAGTTTGCTGTGCTAACCCTTTGGGATAAATAACCGCTGGGGTTGGTGTAAACAACAGCTCTGCTCCCGCTGCAGTTAACGCTTGGCTATCGGCCTCTAAGGTGCGCGGGTAGGCATCGAGATCTTCATTTTGCCCAAATTGCATGGGATTGACGAAGATCGACGCGACTACGTGGTCGCACTTCTTGGCCGCTTCTTTCACTAAGGTGATATGTCCCTGATGGAGATTACCCATGGTTGGCACAAAGGCGACGGTTTCGCCCTTGGCACGCCATGCTCGCACTTGAGTACGAATATCATCGATATGGGCGCTAGTGATCATTAACTCTTACCTTGCTAAAACCTAAAATGAGTTGGATGTGTATCGGCACAATCAAATGAATGTGCGCTCTGTACTCTTAGTTAAACGTGTGCTCCGCACTTGGGAAGCTGCCGTTGGCGACTTCTTCAATATATGCCCGCACGGCAGAACGGATCTCGCCAGTTTGTTTTAGGTAGTTCTTTGAAAAACGTGGGATATAACCACTCGAAATACCGAGCACGTCGTGCATTACTAGGATCTGACCATCTGTCGTGGCGCCTGCGCCGATGCCGATAACGGGAATAGTTAAGGCTTGAGTAATTGCGGTGGCAAGTGATGCGGGAATACATTCAACCACTAATAGCTGCGCGCCTGCTGCTTCTAAGGCTTTGGCCTCATCGATAATGCGCTGGGCATTTTCAGCGTCGCGGCCTTGCACTTTAAAACCACCAAAAACGTTTACTGATTGTGGCGTTAGGCCCAAATGAGCACAAACAGGAATGCCACGTTCAGTCAATTTGGTGACTGTTTCCAATAACCAGTGGCCACCTTCAAGTTTGACCATATTGGCACCCGCTTGCATGAGCGTGGTGGCATTATCCATGGCCTGCTCTGGCGTGGCATAACTCATAAATGGCATATCAGCGATCAGCAGTGAGCGCTCAATACCGCGACGCACGCAACGGGTGTGATAGGCAATATCGGCGGTCGTGACGGGCAGGGTATCATCGTGGCCTTGGAGAACCATTCCCAAAGAATCGCCGACCAGTAGCACATCGATGCCTTCGCCGTCGAACGCGCTGGCAAAGCTGGCATCATAGGCTGTCAGAGCGGTGAATTTTCTACCTTCCTGTTTGTATTTCAACAGGGTTGAGCTAGTAACTTTAGACATATGGGTGATCTTCAAACCAAATGGAAGTGGTGTTATAAGCTAACTGGGTGCTGACTTCAATGATCATTGCCCAGTAGTTGTAACTCGGCCAAGAATTTTTCACTGATGAGGCTTTGTAGCGGTGTTTTACAGGGTAAAACCAGATCGGGAGCAATAGCGGCTAAAGGCACCAGTACAAAGCTACGTTCTTTCATGCCATAGTGCGGCACTTTGAGTCTGGGCTCATCGATGATGGCATCACCATATAAGAGTAAGTCGAGATCTAAGGTTCTAGGTCCCCAACGTTCTTTGCGCACACGACCTTGGGTATTTTCGATGTGTTGCAATGCATCTAACAAGGCGAGTGGGGTAAGCTTGGTCTCAAAACTTGCCACGGCATTAATATAGTCGGGTTGAACTACCTCTCCCATCGGCGTTGAGTGATAGTAGGGCGAAACCTTAAGGTTTTGATTTTCAGCCAAGCTGGACAAGGCCATCAAGGCATTGTCCAGCTGTGCTTTGGGATCTTCAAGATTCGCCCCTAGGGCGACAAACACTTGAGTCATTATTCTTCGGCTTTAGCTTTTGCGGCACTTGGGCGACGACGACGGCGCTGGGGGGTATTGCGATTACGGTTGCCTGAGGCTTTGTTACCACTGCGAGCAATGGCTAAACGCTCAGTTTCATCCGCTTCAACAAACTGTTGCCACCAAGCGGCACTCTTGGCCAAATTGCCACCTTCGACTTCACCACGCAGTAACAGTAAGTCGTATGCTGCTCTAAACTTCGGATGCTCTAGCAGTTTAAAGGCGCGTGTGCCTTGGCTGCGCTCAAAGCGGAGTTGTAATTGCCAGATATCTTTGGCTGGTGTGCTAAAACGGCGCGGAATGCTAATGGTTTGGCATTGCTGCTCCATGACATCACCCATCGCCGCGAAAAAGGCATCGTATAAGGTGAGGCCACTTTCTACGGCAATATCTTCGGCGCGTTGGCGCAGTGGATACCAGAGGATCGCCGCATAGAAAAACGATGGCGTCACGGGCTTATCTTCATTTACCCGATCATCAGTGCTCTTCATGATGGCTTGCACCATCTTCATCGTAGGGCCTTTTGGCGCTTCTTTTAAGAGGGCATCCACCTGAGGAAATAGGGGCGCAAACAGTTTATATTCCTGCATCATGTCAAAGTTTGCCACGGCTTTGCCAGCGAAGAAGAGTTTGAGCACTTCTTCATACATGCGGGCTGCAGGAATATCTTTAAGCAGTGGTGCTAACTGTTTGATCGGCTTAGCGGTCACTTCGTCGATGGTCATGCTGAGCTTAGTGGCAAAACGCACGGCTCTGAGCATACGTACCGGATCTTCGCGGTAACGGGTTTCGGGATCGCCAATCAGTCTTAAGGTGCCCGCCTTAAGATCTTCCATACCGCCGCCGTAACTGCGGATAGAGTAATCGCTAATATCATAGTAAAGGGCGTTAACGGTGAAATCGCGGCGCTCGGCGTCTTCATCGATTTCTCCGTACACGTTATCCCTGAGCAAACGCCCTTCGGCATTGGCTTTGGAAATCTTTTCATTGCTTTCACCGTGGTGACCACGGAAAGTCGCCACTTCAATCACATCGCGGCCAAAAACGATATGCGCCAGACGGAATCGACGGCCGACTACACGGCAATTGCGAAATAGTTTTTTGATTTCTTCCGGCGTCGCATTGGTGACAACGTCGAAGTCTTTCGGTTCGAGTCCGAGGAGCAAATCCCGTACACCCCCACCCACTAAATAGGCTTGAAAACCGGCTTTATTCAGTCGATATAGTACCTTAAGCGCATTTTCACTAATCTGCTTGCGGGAAATGGAGTGCGCATCCCGAGGCACGAGCGCCAAGCTTAAGCCGCCGGATGTGAGTTCAGGCGTTTGGGGTTCAATCTGAGCTGGAGTTGGAGCGGTCGTTTTAGGCGCGTCTTCAAATAGCTGCTTGCAGAATTGGCTGATACGGCGAAAAATGGGACACCTCGGAATGTATCTGTTACGTGGTTAAAAATCTGGCGGCTATGATATACCAATTGCGCTCCGATGGGTATATACCGATTGCTGAGCTATGCCATGACGCTGAGGTTGTTAAAAGTGTCCGTTTCGCAGGCGCCTAGCTCGATTAAGTTAAGTCGTCAGTATGATTTCCCGCTGCTTAGGAATGGCCGACAGTTGAAATTGTGCCACCGCCTGCGCCAGCATTTGTGCCACGTTTGTTGGCTCAACTGGGGATTGACCTAAAAAGCTGAGGGCCGCATTGAGACTCGCTTGCGGATGCTGCTTATCGATGGCTTGTGCATGGTTTTGTTTTGACAGTTTAAATCCCGGCGTTAAACAGGCGAGTGGTAAATGCAGCCACTGTGGCGCTGTTAATCCTAAGCTTTGATATAGGCTTAATTGGCGGCAACTGGCTTCAATCAAATCGCAACCACGTACCACTTCGCTGATACCTTGGTGGGCGTCATCCAGTACCACGGCAAGTTGATAGGCATAGAGGCCATCACTGCGTTTGATAATAAAATCTTCAGTGGCGAAGTCATGATCTACAACCACTTTCCCCATCAGATTATCGCTAAACTCAGCAACTTGAGCGCGATTAACCAGTCGAATTGCGCCAGACTGATGCGGCGTAGCTAATTGATGGCAGCGGCCATCGTAAATTCCACCCATGGCTTGAATTTGTTTGCGACTGCACTGGCAAAAGTAGGCGTTATCCTCGGCGAGTAACTCATCAAGTTTGGCCTGATAGGCGTCCGTGCGCGCACTTTGATACAGCACGCTATCGTCCCACTCGAAACCATAAGCTTCTAGGGTGCACAAAATATCATCGGCGGCACCTTTTACTTCCCTTGGTGGATCAATATCTTCAATGCGTATTAACCACTTACCACCCAATGAGCGCGCCCGCAGATAACTGCCAAGGGCGGCGACTAGCGAGCCAAAATGCAATGCCCCCGAAGGTGAAGGTGCAAAACGGCCAACGTAAGGACCTTGTGGTGAAATAGCAGTGGTTAAGGTCGCCATCATAGGATTTGACATGGGTGACAAGTTAAAGTGGCTGTATTTTAGAGGGATGTTCAGAAAAAGCGAAATATTACAAGGAGGATAAACCAGAGCGAATAAACAAGTAGGCGGGGAAATCCCCGCCTGAGATGGTCGATTAACCCGCCATTTGCTTCTCTTTGATCTCTGCAAGCGTTTTACAGTCGATACATTGATCAGCTGTTGGGCGCGCTTCGAGACGGCGAATGCCGATTTCGATACCGCAAGAATCGCAGAAGCCAAAATCGTCTTCTTCGATTTTTTGTAGGGTCTTTTCGATCTTCTTGATCAGTTTACGTTCTCTGTCGCGCGCACGTAATTCGAGACTGAACTCTTCTTCCTGTGCTGCACGGTCTACAGGATCGGGAAAGTTTGCTGCTTCATCCTGCATGTGACTCAGAGTACGGTCGACCTCTTCACGCAACTGATTGCGCCAAGCTTCAAGAATTGTCTTGAAGTGACCCAGTTGCTTAGCGTTCATATACTCCTCACCGGGTTTTTCCTGGTAGGGACTTACACCTGCGATAGCGAGTACGCCAAGTTTTTTGGTGCCTTCAGGCATAACGCATCTCCTGTCATCATTTGCGTTTGTAGGGCGTCCTTAAGAACGGCCGCTATCTATATCAGAATCTTTACAACGAGGCAAATTTTTCATTTCACCTTGGCAGAAATTTTTGACTGCCTTCGCTAATTGAAATGAAAAAGCATTTTACTGAATCTTAACATCATACTCGGACTGGACACGATTGGGCTAGATGTATCTCACTAGGGGATATTTCACAGCGATACGCTAGTACTTCTACTCCTGATAAAACAGCTTTTTTCAATAAGTTAGCGTATTCAGGGTCGATGTGTGCTGCGGGAGCCACACTCATAATGTCAGTATGTTGCACCACAAATAACAATACCGCTCTATGCCCAAGGCGAGCCATATGCATTAATTCTCGCAGGTGTTTTTGGCCGCGAAGACTCACCGCATCAGGGAAATAACCTTGGCCATTTTCCTGCAAAGTACAACTTTTGACTTCTATATAGCAGGCGGGTTTTTGAGCGCACTCCAGCAAAATGTCAATACGGCTATTTTCATCTCCATACTTCACTTCGCGGCGTAAACTGTCGTAGCCTGTCAGTTCGGTGATGATGCCTTTATTAAGTGCTTCCTCGACCAGGGCGTTGGCATTGCCTGAGTGAATGCCAATCAGCGCGCCTGTTGGGGTCGTCATTAATTCCCACGTGTGGGCATACTTACGTTTAGTATTGCTGGACGTTGAGAACCACAGGGTTTCACCGGGGAACAGGCAGTTACGCATTGAGCCTGTATTCGGACAGTGGACGGTGATTTCACTGCCGTCTTCGAGTTGAACATCGGCGAGAAAACGCTTGTAACGTTCGAGTAATTTTCCCGGTTTCAGTGCTGGAGTAAAGTGCATGCTATCCCTGTATCTGGGTGATTCTGGCGCCCAAGACTAACAAATTTCGCAAATGTTTACATATTTTACCTGAGTAACTTAGGTTGATGGCTTTTAGTCCCTAGCCGCTGGCAGTAAACTGCCGCCAACTGATGTATGTGCAAGAACAAATCAAAATAAGGATCCCTCATGAGTGAATTGAAAGTAACTGAAGTGATGAGCGTTGCGTTAACCAAAGATACCCCCGCAGCCCATTGGGGTAAGGCAGATGTGACTTTTACGGCAGAAGGCGCCTTAGTGCATCTGAGCGGTGGAGACGAGTTGCGTCAAATCCAAATGGCGGCACGTAAATTACGCAATCAAGGGATCAGTAATGTGGCCTTGTCAGGCTCACTTTGGGATCTAAATAGCCAATGGGTGTTTGCTCAGGGCTTCGCCACCGCAAAACCAGGTTACAAGATCCAATGGTGCGGCGATGCCGAGGTACAAGCCGAATTACAGCGTCGCTTAGAAGTGGCTACATTTGCCCGTCAACTGATCAATGAGACTCCTGAGAATCTCTCACCAGTGAAACTGGCGCAACAAGCGGCCAAATGGTTAGCTGATATCGGTGGCGCTAAGGTGAGCTACCGTATCATTGAAGGCGAAGCATTATTAGCCGAGCAATGGATTGGCATCCATGCGGTAGGTCGCGGTAGTGAGCGTCCACCTGCGATGTTAGAGCTTGATTTTAATCCTCTTGCGGCCGATGCCCCCGTGTCTGTCGCTTTAGTCGGTAAAGGCATTACCTTCGACTCAGGCGGTTACAGCATTAAAGCCTCTGAGGGGATGTTGGGGATGAAGTGCGATATGGGCGGCGCAGCCACAGTGACCGCAGCTTTAGGTTTAGCGATCAAATCGGGCCTAAACAAGCGCGTTAAACTCTTCTTATGCTGCGCAGAAAACCTGATCAGCGGCCGTGCTTACAAACTGGGCGATATCCTCACCTATAAAAATGGTGTCACAGTTGAAGTGGTAAACACCGATGCCGAAGGTCGTTTGGTATTGGCCGATGGTCTACAAGCTGCCTCTGCCACGGGAGCACCTTTTATTATCGATGCTGCAACCTTAACCGGCGCGGCGGTCATGGCGGTGGGCTCTAACTACAACGCGATTTTTTCGCCACAGGTTGACGTATTACAGTTAGCTCAGCAAAAGGCGTCGACTGTGGCCGAGCGTGTATGGCCATTGCCATTGGATCCTTGGCACAAAGAAATGTGCCCATCAGCCTATGCTGACACGGCAAACAGCCGCCCAGTGAAAGGTGGTGGTGCCGGCGGCGCCTCGAATGCGGCAGGTTTCCTATGGCGTTTCGTTTCACCAGAAGCCAAATGGCTACACGTGGATTTAGCGGCGGCCTTCGAAGATTCGGCTTCTGCACTGTGGGGTGCTGGCGCGACGACTCATGGCGTATTGACCATTAGTGAGCTGATTAAAAGCTAAGTTTGCCTTCACGACTAAGTTTACCTTTGCGGCTAAGCTTACGAGTGCAATTTCTTATTGAGTTAAAACCGCCTGCGGGCGGTTTTTTATTGCATACTTTAGGAATTGGATGTACTTGCTTCTTAAGTTTTATTTGTAATTCAATATTTTATTTCATGATTCTGGCAGAGATGATTGCCTGGGGAAAATGATGCTAAGGATACGTAAAGCGACGCAATTGGATGCAAAGGCCTGCTGGGATATCCGCAATGCAGCCATTAATAAAGGCTGCGCCGGATTTTATGATGCGGACGATCTGATTATTTGGACCGAAGGCGAATTGACCGAGCAATTTAGTCGTATCGTCGATGCGCATTTTTATGTGGCAGAGCAATCCAACAATAAGCCACCACTTAAGAGAGTGATCGGTATGGTCATGCTGGATGAACCCTACGCTCAGGTTGAAGCGTTATTTGTGTCCCCCGACGCTATGGGGTTAGGTGTTGGTAAATCTCTGCTGCAATTTATTGAAACAAAAGCTTTTAACTTAGGCATCGCCCAATTGCGATTAGAGTCTACCCTCAATGCCGTAGGGTTTTATCGCCACTGCGGATTCGGTGGTGAAGGCTTAGAGGAAGACTCCATCTATTGCTCACCCCGTGGCATCGCCTTGGAATGTATGGTGATGTATAAAAATCTGGCTTGCTAGGGCGCAGCCAAAAACGCTGCTGCTAGAATCTAGGGCGTTGCTTCGCAACAACTAGAGTGCTTCGCTGTTAGAACCTAGAACCTATTTTGTTGAACGTTACTGGCATACCTAAGGGAATCAACAGATCAAGCATGGACGTGGAATTAACTGCTAAGACTTAACGCTGAATAGGGTTGCTGGCATACCCAAGGGAATCAACAGATCAAGATGGGGGAATTAACTCCCAAGAGTATGCCAACTATCGTTCTTTCGCCTGAAATCCCGATGGCAATAAGATTAACTTCTATGGCTTAAATCAAGCTTAATCTATTGCTCAAAAAGGTTTTATTTCATTATTCGTCAGCCAAAAATAGACCTATATTAGTTGGCTTGAGGGCTATTGAGCTGTTGGCGTTTTTCCATTAAATCCTTAATCAGCGGTGTGAGTATAAGTTCCATCGCTAAGGACATTTTGCCTCCGGGTACAACTAGGGTATTGACCCGCGACATAAAGGATCCTTGGATCATGCTTAAATAATAGGGGAAGTCGACATTGTTTATGCCGCGAAAACGGATCACCACAAAGCTTTCATCTAGGCTTGGAATATCCTTGGCGCTGAAGGGGTTAGAGGTATCTACCGTCGGCACCCGTTGGAAGTTGATATGGGTGCGCGAAAATTGCGGCGTCATATGCTTAATGTAATCGTCCATACTGCGGACAATCGAGCCCATGACTTTTTCGCGGCTATGGCCACGCTCCGAAGTATCACGAATGATCTTTTGGATCCACTCCAAGTTTACGATGGGCACCATGCCGATCAGCAAATCGACATGCTGGGCTACATTGGCATCACCTGTGACTACGCCGCCATGTAAGCCTTCGTAATAAAGCATATCGGTGTTTTCAGGCAGTGGCCGCCATTGGGTGAAGGTGCCTGGCATTTGGTTAAAGGGCACGGCTTCATCGAAGGTATGTAAATAGCTGCGGGTTTCACCTTGGCCGGTGGCGCCATAATCGCGAAAGCATTGCTCTAGGCGGGCAAAATTATTGGCCTCGGGGCCAAAATAGCTCAGGTTACGATTCTCGGCTTGGGATTTACGGATCATCACTTCCATTTCTGCGCGGGTATAGTGATGAAAACTATCCCCTTCGACAAAGGCGGCATTAATTCCAAGTTGGCGAAAAATATGACTAAAGGCTGTGGTGGTTGTGGTGGTTCCTGCGCCGGATGAGCCTGTAACTGCAATAATTGGATGTTTTGCTGACATTTTTTCTACCTAGGAACCTAAAGAGCCGCTCAGTTGAAGCGATAAATCGTATAAGCTATTTATACGGCACAGGGATACTAATGGTCAATCTTGCCGTTTGGCCACTTGGTCAGCGTGACGAATGGCAAAAGACTCATCCTCTTCACTGTATTCTAAGACGAGTTTACCTTGTTTAAGTGCTTGTTGGCATTGCACTATTGCACCTGATAGTTCTTGCTCATCGAGGCTGGTAAAACTACCATCCTCCACTTGCCCTAACAGATATTCGCGGATCAAGTTGACTAAGGTCTCTTTGGGAAGTTGTAGCAAAGCATCATAGGGGATAAGCATTCGGGTTCCTTAAGGTGCCGATGACGCGTCATTGGCGAGTAAAAAGTCTAAAATGCGCCGCTCTAGATAATAGCGTGGCTTCCAAGGTGCGCCGCCTTCGATAAAACCAACATGGCCGCCATGGGCATGGAGCTCATATTCTACATGCTCAGAAATCTGGCTTGGATGGGGGATGACCTCATCCGTCATAAAGGGGTCGTCCAAAGCGTGCAATATGAGTGTGGGTTTGGTGATGCGATTAACATAAGTTAAGCCGCTAGCACGAGTATAGTAATCTTCCACGCCTAAAAATCCATGGAGTGGCGCGGTCACTTTGTCGTCAAAGTCATAAAAAGTATTGAGATTAGTGACTTGTGCTGGGGTCAACGGCATAGCGCTAGCCAAATCTGGGTCGGTAAGCTTTTGATTGACCTTATGTTGTAACTGCTTGATTAAATGGCTTTGGTACACCTTTGAGAAGCCGTGTTCTAAACGCTTAGCGCACGCTGATAATTGCAATGGGGCTGACACCACTACGGCACGCGTTAACAGACTTTGGTCTTGATATTCGCCTTGGTATTTGGTCAGTACGTTGCCGCCCAAGCTGTAACCTACGGCCAATAAAGGTGATTGCGGATAGGTTTGTTGCAGCAGGCTTAAGCTAAACTGCAGGTCATCGGTGTCACCACTGTGATAACTGCGGGCGAGGCGATTGGCTTCTCCCGAGCAGCTCCGGTGGTGGTGAACTACCGCAGCCAGCCCCTGCGTTTTGCAGGCTTGCAGTATACGTCTGGCATAGTGTGACTGTGCGCTGCCTTCTAATCCATGGATGATGACCACAATCGGTTTACCAACTTTTGGAGTGGCTTGCCAATCTAAATCGATAAAATCGCCGTCGGGCAGCTCCAGTCGTTGCCGTTCAAGCACAGGTTTGGCCACTTTAGTGAATACGGGCAAAATTGTTTGTACATGGGGACTTTTGGCCCACCAAGGCGGTGTAAAAGCGTTCGGCATGGGATCTTATCTTGATATCAACTATTGCTGAAAATTAAAACGTGTGTTTAATTTAGACTCGCAGTCATTGTAGCACAGTAATTTAACACTAAACGTCTTGGGGAGACATTGATGAACAGACGAACCTTTTTATTAGGTGCGTTTGCCGGTACCGCGGCGATAGCCTTGGGGGTTAATCTCTATTCTCCCGAATTTAGTCTGCCCGATGAAGCTGAGGGTAAAGACTACCGTTTATTATTCAGTGTGTTATTGCCTGTGATGCTTGATGGGGCCTTGCCCGATGTGGCAACTCACAAGGCGGCGGCACAAAATCGTACCTTAGATGCCATTAAACAATCGATTGCAGTATTGCCCGATGAACAACAGGCCGAGCTATTTGAGCTACTCGATATGCTGGAAAATCGCCTCGGTTTACTGCTCCTCACCTCGAGTATGACGCCGCTGCTAATGCGTTCTCCCGCCGAACTCACTCAAATGCTGGAGAGTTGGCGCCACAGCTATTTTGCTTTGTTGCAAACGGCTTACTTAGGGTTACGAGAGTTAGTCATGGCAAGTTATTACGCCTGTCCTGAGCATTGGAGTCGACTCCATTATGCCAAGCCTGAATTATTCAAATAGGCAAAATTTCTAATAATAACAATTAAGTGAAAGTGGAGCGTTCCAATTGGCAATCGTAGACCCCATAGTGACAGGCTTAAATGCCGGTTGGCAGCACACTGATGCGAGTCAGCTACAAGCAAATCAACAATTTGAAGCCGATGTGGTGATTGTGGGCACGGGCGCTGGCGGCGGTGTGGCGGCGGAGATCCTCACTCAAGCCGGACTCAGTGTGATCATGATTGAAGCGGGGCCGCTTAAATCCTCCAGCGATTTTAATATGGAAGAGCGAGTCGCATACCCGAATTTGTACCAACAGGCTGCGGCGATGAAAACCGCTGATAAGGCGATTGGTATTTTCCAAGGTCGTGCCGTGGGTGGCTCGACCACCATCAATTGGACCACTTCCATCCGTACGCCAAAGGAAGCCTTAGCCTTTTGGGCGCAGCATAAATCCGTTGCGGGGCTTGACTCCGAAGCCCTCGTGCCTTGGTTTGAACAAATGGAGCAACGGCTCAATATTCATGAATGGAATTATGAACCTAACCGTAATAACGGCGCGCTCAAGCAAGGCTGTATCAATCTAGGTTGGGAATATACCGTCATCAAGCGCAATGTGGCGGGCTGTTGGAATACTGGCTATTGCGGTATGGGCTGCCCTGTTAATGCCAAGCAGTCGATGTTAGTCACGACAATTCCGAGCGCATTAGACAAGGGCGCTCAACTTATCAGCCGCGCCAAAGTTGTTAAGATAGAACATCATAATGGCCAAGTTTTTGCTCTTAAGGCACAAGCGTTAGATGTGAATTTACGGCCGACGTCGGTTGAGCTGCTGTTTAAAGCCAAACACTATATTTTAAGTGCGGGCGCTATCCACACGCCGACCTTAATGATGCGCTCCGAGGTGCCTGATCCCTACCAACTATTGGGCAAACGCACTTTTTTACATCCCACGGTGCTGTCTGGTGGGGTATTTGCCGATGTGATTAATGCCCACAGCGGCGCGCCGCAATCTATCTATTCGGATGAATTTGTTTGGAAAAATGGCGCAGATGGCGAGTTAGGTTACAAGCTTGAAGTGCCGCCGGTGCATCCTATATTAATCGCCTCTAAGACCATAGGTTACGGCATAAGCCATGCTGAGTTGATGGCGCAGTTTAATCAGTTACAGGTCACCATTGCCTTGGTTCGTGATGGCTATCATCCCGACAGCCAAGGCGGGCAAGTGCATTTAACCCCAACCGGCTTTACGTTAGATTATCCACTAACCGAGGCCTTTTGGCGGGCGGCGCGGCGAGCCTACGCCAGCATGGCCGAATTGCAATTTTCGGCGGGCGCTTTAAAAGTACTGCCTATTAGTGACGGTATGCCTTATCTGTCCTCATGGAAGGAGGCGAAAGAGAGCATAGCGCAAATGGACTTAGCGCCACTAAAGACTGTGGTGGCCTCTGCCCATGTGATGGGCGGCTGTCCATTCGGCGAAGATGAAAAGCTTTCTATGGTCAATAGTTATGGTCAGTCACATTATCTGGATAATCTGTCGGTGATGGACGGCTCTATCTTCCCGACCAGTCTCGGGGCTAATCCGCAGCTGTCGATTTATGGCATTACCGCGCGCAATGCCACCGCGTTGGCGCAAAAGCTGACAGATGGTAAAGGCTGATATTTCCTCGGCATGGGGTGGCATATTGCCGCATAAGTCAGTCGTTAACACTTATGCGGTATAAACCCAATGAGTTGTCTACTTGCGTTACATGGTGCTAATGGGTAAATGGCCTGTTTTTACTAAGATAATGGTTTCCTCTTCGACAAAAGGAAAATGGCCGCTCATATGAGGGCTGCGGATCCAAGTGTGGCGTGGATATTCACCTAACTCATCTTGAAACTTGCCCGATAACACTAAGATTTCTTCGCCACCAAAATGCCGATGGGGCTGAAATTTTTCTCCGTTGGGCCATTTCACTAATGCGGTATGTTCGTGCTCGAACTCATGTAACGGCATGACTTGTAAGCCACCAATACCCGGTAACCATGGGGTCTGTTGGGTATTCATTCTGATCAGTTTGAGATCCCGCGGATCGAATTGGTTAAGTTTTACGAAAATCACGCAGCCTGTTTGGCTAAAAGGGGCATGCTGGCTCCTAGGGGGATGGCGAAGATAACTGCCTGCGGGATAATCACCGTTTTCATCGGAAAATACCCCTTCGAGCACAAAGATTTCTTCGCCCAGCGGATGCTTATGAGTCGTAAACTGCGAGCCTGCGTCATATTTCACTATGCTGGTGGTGTGTCCTGATTCTTTAGACTCCCGCTCAAGTGGTTTACGCCACACGCCTTGAGCAGGACTTGGCAACCATGGTTGTGGCTCGGCATTGATAACGACACGTTCACTAAAGTCCATATTAAGCATAGTGTTAGACCTGATTTAACTTTTTCTAATAATGATTTATGTGTTGCTCGCAGTGCATTAACTTGCGAATTTAGTTGCGTCCTGCCATCACGCCGCCATCAATATCCCAAATTGCACCTGTAACCCAACTGGTATCATCGGATAGCAAAAAGCACACGCTATTTGCCACATCGGCAGGAGTACCGACTCGTCCAATGGGATGAAAAGCATCAAAGCTTGCAAGCACTTGGTCTCGCTCTTCCTTTGGAATAAAGGCGTTATAGATTGGCGTATTCACCACCGCGGGTGAAACCGCATTAACGCGAATATGTTTATCTGCGAGTTCCATCGCTAAGTGTTGGGTTAATGCGTGTAACCCGGCTTTTGCCATTGAGTAGGCCGACGAAGGCGTGGCTTTAACCGCTTGTTTTGCCCACATTGAACCTATGTTCACTATACTACCACCGCCAGCATCGATCATCTTGTGGGTGACGGCTTGGGTGATTTTGAACAGGGCTTTATTTAACCCCATATACAGTTCGTAATCCGCTTCAGTGTGGTCAATAAAAGATTTTGGGTTGAAATAACCCGCCGCATTGACGAGATAGCCGACCTTATGTTCGAGTTGATTAATGTGTGCAATCAGTCGATTAAGATCCGCAGCTTGATAAAGGTTGGCTTGAAACCCCTCGACCTGTAACTCGGGGGTTGTATTTTCCTGTTTGAGTGCAGCGACGGCGGCAGTGAGTTTTTCTTGTTGATTACCCACGATAAGCACTGATACGCCTTGCTTGACCAGTTGTTTAGCGGTTTCAAAACCGATGCCGCTGCTGCCACCGATAATAATGGCGAGATTTGAGGTATTAAATTGCATTTGCTACTCCTTATGTATTATCAAGGTGGTAATCTTATGGACTCAATAACTATATGAACAGTAAGTACAAATTGGTTAAGCAGGTACTTTTTGGTACATCTTTATGAATAACAATGAAAAAATAATTTCACGTAAATCGCCGCCTGAGCGTTCAGCCCGAATGGTCGAGACGATTTATGGCTGTAAATGGTCATTAACGGTTTATCAGTTGTTGGCCAATGGGATCCAAAGGCCTGGAGAAATGGTGCGTTCGGTTGAGGGACTCTCCACGAAAGTATTGAATCAATGTTTAAAAAAGAACATTGAATTTGGCATCTTAGATAAAATTATCTATAACGAATTACCGCCGCGGGTCGAATATCAGGTAACTGAGTTTGGTCAAAAGTTTCTGCATATTTTGGATGAACTCGAAAAATTGCAGCAAGAAATCGATGGGTAATGCGTGGGATTTCAGCTTGGCTGTGTCGATACGCTAAATTAAGGTCATTAACGATATTTTGATCCCGCGCTATTTGATGGGCGGTGATGGGGGCGATATGTTTACTCAGATAGGACGAGAAGGCGGCTGTTTATGCGGAGCAATTCGTTATCGGATTGAGGGTAAGCCCTTCGATGCCGATTATTGCCACTGCCGCATGTGCCAAAAAAGCATTGGGGCCGTGTTTGGTGCTTGGATGGATTTTAAGGTGCAGCAAGTGACTTGGCTTAAGGGCAAAGTGACTGAATTTGCCTCATCAGAATATGTGAGGCGTGGTTTTTGCGCCCAGTGTGGCTGCTCACTGACCTTTAGGCACACTGAGTATCCCGACTATCTCACCCTAACGATTGCCAGCTTAGATGATCCTAATTCAGTGCAGCCAAATTACCATATTTATACTGAGCAGCAGCTGAGCTGGCTTAAGATTGAGGATAACTGCCAGCGTTACCCTCAAGCCCGCACTAAGTAAGTTGTGCGTGAGGCCAGTTAAGGTGCGATCAAATCCAGTGCGTTAACATCCGCTGCGGATAAACCAAATAGAGCGAGATAACTCACCAGATTGGTTTGTTCGCCAGTTGGCGATAATCCATTGATGGCATTTAGAATTGTGCGCTGCGCCTTGCGCTCCAACATCAGCTCAACATCAAGCATTTGCTGGTATTCTTCTTCATTCAGTCTGGCCTTGGCGAGACGGCGCAAACGGCGATAGGGTGTAAGAAACTTTTCGTCCCACTCCCAAACTGCATTCACTAGCTGTTGCCATTGTTCGGTCGTATACTGTCGCGGACCCGCCACATCAAGCGTGAGATCTAAATATTGCGCCAGCAATAGTAAATTCACGTTCACTTGATTGTTATCCTGTAGCTCAAGGCAAAGTGGCTTATTTTGCCCGTAGCTCATATCACACCAATGCCAAATTTGGCTGTCTAGCGGGTTTGCATCCGACATACCGCTTCCTTGTATGTTAGGCGATAGAGGGCAATTACTGCCCCATTAGCTCAAGTTCCATTGCATCTATTTCTTCTTGTAACTCAAGCCATTGCATTTCACTTTCTTCTAGCGCCTGTGTCAAGCTGGTACGCTCACTGAGTACCGAAGTGAGCTTAGCTTTGTTGTCTTGATCATATAATTCGCTATCGGCCAGCAAATGCTCTAGCTCGGCGAGACGCTCACTGAGCTTTTGTTGATCGGTTTCAAGCTTCGCCTGTTTGCGTTTAAGGGGTGACACTTTTTGGCGTAGCTCAGCCTCTAAGCGCTTTTGCTGCTTCTTATCGACAGCGGGTTTGGTGTCATCGCTGTTGGCCGTTTGGTTGGCACTGGCGGCTTTTGCGGCGTCGAGCAACCATTGGTGGTAATCGTCAAGATCGCCATCAAAGGCTTGTACTTCACCTTGGTCAACCAAATAGTAGTCGCTACAGGTTAAGCGTAATAAATGGCGATCGTGCGATACAATTACCATTGCACCTTCAAAGGTTTGCAATGCCATAGTGAGCGCATGGCGCATCTCTAAATCTAAATGGTTGGTTGGTTCGTCAAGCAGCAACAGATTGGGCCGTTGCCATACCAATAATGCCAATACTAAACGTGCTTTTTCGCCACCGGAGAAGGGACGAACCGGCGATAGCGCCATATCGCCATGGAAGCCAAAACCACCGAGGAAGTTACGTAATTCCTGCTCACGGGCATTGGGCGCAAGGCGCACCAAATGTTGCAGCGGCGTATCGTCTAGGCGTAAAAATTCGATTTGGTGCTGGGCAAAGTATCCAATATTCAGGCCGGGATTGGGCTCATATAATCCGGTCATCGGTGACAGTTGTCCCGATAACAGTTTGATTAATGTCGATTTACCCGCGCCGTTGCGCCCTAAGAGGCCGATACGGGCGCCGGGGACTAAGTTCAAATGCACTTTGCTAAGGATTTGCTTATCGCCATAGCCAACGGCCACTTGCTCCATTTTAATCAGTGGGTTGGGCAGGGCTTCCGGCGGGCGAAACTCCATATAAAACGGGCTATCGGCCTGGGATGGCAACAGCTCAGTCATCCGCTCCAGCGCCTTTAAGCGGCTCTGTGCTTGCTTGGCTTTACTGGCCTTGTAGCGGAAACGGTCAACGAAGGACTGCATATGCGCCCGTTCTTTTTGTTGGCGCTCAAAGGCGACCTGTTGCTGCGCCATACGTTCGGCACGTATGCGCTCAAAGGCACTGTAGTTGCCTTTGTAATAATTGAGTTTTTGATTCTCGACATGGACGATTTCATCGACAATCTCGTCGATAAAATCCCTATCGTGGCTGATTAAAATCAGCGTGCCTTGATAGGACTTAATCCACCCTTCGAGCCAGTACATGGTATCTAAGTCTAAGTGGTTGGTCGGTTCGTCGAGCAGCAGTAAGTCGGAGCGGCACAGCAGCGCTTGGGCGAGGTTGAGGCGCATCCGCCAACCACCCGAAAAGCTTTTCACTGGGTTGTTTTGCTCGGCTTCGCTAAAGCCTAAACCTGCCAGCAGGGCACCTGCGCGGGAACGAATGGCGTAGCCGCCAATGGCATCGATTTTTCCGTGCAAGGTGGCAATGGCATGGCCATCATTGTGTTCTTGCGCGATATGCAAATCGGCCTCAAGCTGGCGATATTCTTTATCACCATCAAGTACATACTCAAGTGCCGAGACTTCCAGCGCGGGGGTTTCTTGAGCTACGGTGGCGATTTGCCAACCCGAAGGCATACTAAACTCGCCTTTGTCTAAGCTCAGGTGACCCATAATTAATGCCAGCAGTGAGGACTTACCCGTGCCATTGGCGCCGACTAGGCCGACCTTATGGCCGGGATAGATGGTCAAAGAGGCTTCGTCGAGCAGGGTTTTGCTGCCACGGATTAATTGCGCTTGGTTGATGCTGATCATTAACTACAACTTGGTCATATCATGAATGAGTAAGGGCTGTGATGATAACGTACAAGCCGATGGCAAACCACAACTTAGGCCGAGTTGCTGAGGATTTCTTACACTTTTTACTTCTTATTTTTGGCGAATGTTGTGGCGGCTTTTAGGGCGCTCTTAGGATGAGTGGCAAAGCGAGTGTACGGCCGATTTGGCAAATCTTTCTTGGGATAACACTGTAAGGCGTTTTCGCCAGCTCATCTTTTATGGCAACACAACTTGGTTTAAAGGCTGGCAATAGCTGGGCACTGTGGCAAAATAGCGGCCAATTTCAGGCTCACGCTTTCGGTTTTGCAAGCGAAGCGTAGTCACCTTCTGATCCAACTGAGCTGGTCAGTGCATAAAGGTATTAGCATGACAACCAAAATCAAAAAGCGCTTTGTAGCTGGCGCAAAATGCCCTAAATGTGGCGCCAAGGACAGCATTCTGCTGTTTAAAGAAAACGGGATCGAAACCGTAGAATGCACCGACTGTGATTACCGCGAACAGCAAACCGATATCAAAGTCACCGAAAAAGCCACAGGTGCCGTGATTGGGGTGTTTAAACCTGACTAGGCTTGATTTGGCTTATTACTGTTAAAAGCAAAACTTCAAAAGTCCCTCTTACTCGCTGTACAGGATTGTCATTGTTTCCCCTGTGACACGCCATGCCCTTTGTTTAAAAAGCAGTGTCCCTATAGGCTCGACGGCGACATCTGTAACACATGGAAGTGTAAATGCCGCGATCACATGGCCAATGATGTTCCCAACATCATAGTGGCATTTCCCATATCCCTCTGGGTCAGATGTGAAAGAGTAGCCATGCCGCCAACGGTCACAGTTACAACAATGCCAATCTTAACGATTCTTGTACTGTTCATCTGGCTAAAAGCTTTTGCACCAAAGCGAGATAAGGTTGTCGTCAGGTGTGTAGGATGAATTGTCATTGTTTCCCCTGTGACACGCCATAAACTCATCCCTAAGGGCTCGACGGCGGCATCCATGCCGCCAACGGTCACAGTTGCAACAATGACAATCTTAAGTATCTCTCTAACTGTTCGTGTAGCTAAAAAGCTTTTGCCCCAAAGTGAGTTAACAAGTTGCCTGTGGTGCATCTAAAAGCAGACTTTCTTGCCTAAAAATTTTCATCCTTAATAACTCAACTTTTGCAATTCATACCGATGACTAAAGGCTGGATAGGCATACAGTCATATTTAAAAATGATGATTTTCATCCTAACTTTGTGCGCGTTTTCACATTTGAATACAAATAAATATATTTATAATCAATTACATATAAATCACATGGATTAGATAATAGGTTTGGAAAACGCGCATGCGCGTTTTTCCAGATGGTGTATTTGGAAGAAAGCTGATAAGTTCTTTGCATACAGATAGTTAACCGTGCGCGTTTTCACTGGTCCAACGAGGTAAACGCGCATGCGCACTAATAAAATGTTAAGTGTCTATGCGAACAGAGCACGAAATAAAGTTAATGCTATACGCCCAAAGTGCGCTGCTTGGTGAGGTGGCACCATCGTTTAGGGCAGTCTCTTTCGAGCTATCTCCTGATGGTGAAGATTTGGTCGCACGCTTTATTTTTGATGGAAAACCAAGCGATGATGCTAAAGAAGTTGCGAGCGTTGTACTGACTAATCTGTTCTCAAATTACTCCAAGAATCATCGGAGTTATAAGGAAGAAATGTTAGCCGTTCCGTATCCTGAAGAAATGGAGCATCTATCTTTGTTAGTGTACTTACGGAATGAGGACGACTGGAATTCATGGTCAAGGTTATACAAAAACACTTAACAAACAAAGGCAAAGCGACGCGTGCCGCGCGCTTGCTTTGAACGTTAACTCTCTTTAGGAGTCACATTGAAAATTTCCATTAATGTTACGATTCCAAATTTTGATCGAAAAGAAATAGAGATTGACTGCCCGTTATGCAAGCTGGGTAATTGGGTCCAGCTAGGTCAAATAAAAAGGCGCGAGTACTTGGTTTGCAGAGGATGCCATTCAAATATCCACTTGCAAGACCACTTGGGTGGAGTTCAAAGAGCTACTAAAGCTCTCAATAATTTGTTTAAAGGATTTGAATAAATGGATCAGCTTTTGATACAGCGTACTAGGTATCTTTTAAGATCAAGGTTCAGACGGGCTCAAACTTGTCCAGA
>NZ_JACSDI010000007.1 GCF_022410515.1 Shewanella cutis
CTCAATTTGAGTGGCGTTTTTATTTTGCTTGTTGATTTTTTCCATCAGTTAGAACCAGCCTAATATCACCATAAAATAAAATGATACATTTTGCTAAATGTGTGTGTGAATTTAGTTGAATTGGCATTTCTTAACGTTTTATATCTAATTGATGCTAGTTGTATCAGTTTATCAATAATCGCTTAAATTAGCGGTATCATCTTTAATGTTCTGTTTAGGTTTGGTTTTGTTCGTTTTTAATCCAGTATTAATTTATTGCGTATGTATCAATTTGTTTGTTAGTGGTTAATTTTTGTTGTCGATATTTGTTTTTGTTAACAGTATTGGTGCGTTAAGTAAACTTGAAAATTAACTAAAATAACAACAAGACGGGTTTATTCATTTAAGCCTCAAGGAGAGATATATGCATCATCTAACGTTAGCCGCTAGAGCTGTTCGAGCTAGTCTAATCACTATGGGTTCTGCTAGTGTTTTATTATCTGGAATAACGATTGCGGCAGAAGAAAATACCAAAGTTGAACGTATTGAAGTCACTGGATCACGTATTAAACAGGTGGATATGGAAACCGTTTCCCCTGTCACTGTGATTAATGCAGCTGATATTGCCATGACGGGCGAAAAAACCGTTGCCGATGTTTTGAATAACTCGGCAATCAATAGTTTTGGTTCATGGCGGGGCGTTTCTGGTTATGGTTCAGGCGCAAGCTCAACAAGCAGCGTTAATCTTCGCGGGCTAGGCTCGTCTGCAACCTTGGTGTTGCTCGATGGCCGCCGTATGCCTGGTACGAGCTCAAGCTCCGGCTCTGTTGCTGACACATCCTCAATTCCAATGGCGATAGTGGAGCGTATTGAGATCCTACGTGATGGCGCCTCTGCCGTTTATGGTTCAGATGCCGTTGCGGGTGTGATCAACATTATTACCAAAAAAGAATTTGATGGCTTGCAATTAGATTACAGTACAGAGCAGCCTAGTGTTGAAGGCGGTGATGCTAATCGTTTATCCATTGCAACAGGTTATAATACGGATAAAGGCAATATTACCTTAACCTATGAATATTATGATACCAAAGCCGTCATGGATCGTGATATTTGGAATATGGACGATCCGAGTTACGCAACCTACAGTGGTTTTAGTTCTGTGCCCAATGGTAAATATGGCACAGGTAACGGCAGCTGGTATAGCAATTCAGATATTTGTGACCAAACTGAAAATACCGTCGATAAAACTGATGGAAATAATAATGGCCGCTGTTTATATGATTCAGGTAGAGTGACCAAGTTATTTGGTGATCAAACCCGTAATTCCTTTTTATCCAATTTCACCTATGAAATTACCGATGGTCTTCAATTTAGAGGCCGAGCATCGGCCTCGTTAGCTGAAACTGAAACGCGTTACGCAGGGACACCTGTGTCAACAAATTATCCAGTAATGAGTGCTGATAATAAATTCAACCCCGTTGGGGAAGATATGACACTTTATATGCGCTCTGCCCAAATTGGCGAGCGTGATACCTTAACTGAGACCAATAATGTCGATATTCTCGGCGGGTTTATTGGTACGCTGGATGTAGGCAATGGCCTTGATTGGGAATTAAATGCCCAACATTCCCGCTCAACCACAAATTCATTTAATTACAACTTGATTAATGATGAGATAGTTCAGCAGGGAATAGACTCGGAGCAATATGATATTTTTAATACCTCGGGCATGAGTTATGAGCAGTGGAATCAACAGATGACCGAGTTGTATCGTAAGGCGGCTCATACGGGCGTGTATCAAGGTAAGTTTGAAAGCACTCAAATTGATGGATTAGCTTCGACACTGCTTGTTGATAATGGCGATGTTTCTGTTGCTATGGTAGGTGGGCTTGAATATGAAATGATTAAGTTTAAGCAAACCAGTGATCCTGAGTCTGCTTCGGGCATTATATCTGGAGGCTCGGGTGGCGATGATGTGGATGCAACCCGTGATCGAAGTGCAGCTTATTTAGAATTCCAAGTTGGCTTACCCGCGAATGTTGAGTTATCGGTCGCCGTTCGATACGAGCGTTATGAACAGGAAGGCTCGTTAACGGGTCCACAAGGGCAGGTGGTTAATTCATCAACTTTTGATGCCGTAGTGCCTAAATTTGGTATTAGTTGGCGCCCCGTGGATAGCTTGTTACTGCGTGCCAGTTACGGTGACTCTTTCCGAGCACCCAATATGGGTGAAATGTTCTCTTCGCAATCCTTAAGTTTTGAAAAAGCCGTCGATTCGCTTTGGTGTAATGAGCCAGGTAATGTGGATGCGGTTTATTGTGCGACCAGTAATCAACACAAAACTTGGTATGGCGGCAATCCTGATCTTGAGGCTGAGGAGGGTAACTCCTTGACGTTAGGTGGCGTGTGGAATGCTACTGATAATTGGAATATCGAATTATCCTACTTTTCAATTGCCTATGAGAATAAAATTGAGTCGATAAGTGTGAACGACATTCTGCGTGATGAAATTAAAAATGGTTCATCACCCTATGTTCACCGTGGTGCCGATGGCAAGATTGAATATATTGAAGCGGGTGTACGCAACCTCGCAACGGTTGAAACGTCGGGTATTGATTTTGTTACTGCTTATAACCTAGAAACCGGAATTGGCGATTTTAACTTCAGACTCGATTTAACCCATGTTTTGGATTTTAAAAAGCAAGATAATGCCGAATCAGAGATGATTGATTATGCAGGACTTACCGATTCGCCTGATTGGCGTGGTAATTTTGCTACCAGTTGGAAATATGACGATTTTTCAGCGGCATGGACAGTGGTCTATATCGGTCGTCAATCTGCGGATTATTACAATCAGTTAGAAGAGACTGATGTTTACGTCGATTATTCAAACTACTTTAAACACAATATCCAGTTTGCCTATAACCACGCGTACAACGGTTCAATCACGGTTGGGGTAAATAATGTGTTTGATGCGGATGCTCCAAACTTTTATACCTATGCCGATTATCGTGATGTGAACGTCGGACTATATGATGTGCTGGGACGTACATATTATCTGAGAATTAACCAGAAGTTTTAAGTTATCCTCCTCCCTGGATAACTCAAACCTCCGCTTGCGGAGGTTTTTTTGTTTAAGATATAACGCGTAATGCTTTAATGACTGAGCCGCAGCTCGTGACGATGCTCATGCTGATAATGTTCAGCGCAGCAGCTGCAACGTTGTTCGGTGGGATCTTGCATTAAACGTTCAGCTTCGATTTCAGTTTCGCAATCGGAACAAAGGCCATACAGACCTAAGTCCAGTTGGCAAAAGGCGGCATCGAGGCGGTTTAAGCGGCAAAATAGCGGGTGATCTGCGAGATGACTCTTTGCCAGTAGGTCGATGAGTTCGCCTAGGCTAAGGTTGGCACAATGCGCCCCAAGTATTTCAATAAACTGAGGGAGCGCGCCGATTTCCTTCCTTAGATTAGCTTCAAGCTCTGACAATTCTTGTCTGATGTGGGTGGTGCTCACGTAAAATCGCCTGTTTTATCTAACTCTGGGCATTCAGTCTAATAGTTTCACTACCAACGACTATGATAAAGATCAAGTATCAGTACGATTTTTAAGGATAACGTGGTAGTTAACATAAAAAACCACCACTTTTGTATGGGGTTATTGGCTAAGGTTTTGTTGCGCTTGCTCTAGCACGCGGACAATTTCTTCAGTGGTTTTATAGATCCTAAGCTCCCTAAACAAGGTATCCGCCTCGGGATATTGCCGATTGAGATAGCTAAACCATTGTTTAATACGTGCTGGATAATAATCACTCTTACGGCCACTGAGTTCCCTTTGGGTGTAGCTGAGCATTAACCCTAGCGTGTCGGCCCAACTATAGGGCGTTGCACCTGTTTTGATGGTGTCAGCAAGATTGGGGAGCGAAATCGCGCCGCGGCCAATCATGATGCTGTCGCAGCCTGTCACTTGCATACAACGCTTGGCATCATCGCTGTTCCAAATCTCACCGTTGGCAATCACAGGAATCGGCAAGCGTTCGCGCACTTCGGTGATGTATTCCCAGTAGGCGGGTGGTTTGTAACCATCTACTTTACTGCGGGCATGAATCGCAAGCTCAGTTGCGCCCGCTTCATAGACGGCCAGTGCATTTTCCATAAAAAGCGATTTGTCTTCGTAACCTAAACGAATTTTCGCGGTTACTGGATGTTCAGCAGGCACAGCTTGGCGCATCGCGCGCACAATATCGTGAATAGTATTGGGGTACTGCAGCAGTACAGCGCCGCCATTACTGCGATTGACCATCTTGGCGGGGCAACCAAAATTAGCATCAACGCCGTGGGAGCCGAGTTCAATGGCACGCATGGCGTTTTCGGCCATGCAGTTGGGTTCTTGCCCTAACAGTTGTACTCGAACAGGGGTACCCGATGGGGTATAGCCGCCATTGAGTAGCTCTGGGCAGAGTTTAAGAAAGACTTTCTCTGGTAAGAGTTGGTCAACGACGCGAACAAATTCGGTGACGAGCAAATCGTAGGGGTTAATCGACGACAAAATATCTCGCATTAAGTCATCAACTACGCCTTCCATCGGAGCCAAAATTACGCGCACTGCTACTAACCCATATCCAGTTTCAAAGGGCGTGCATTCTATCCTATCGTGCCCCTGTTACAAAGCATGCAGAGAGCTGCTTGGCAATTGTGATAACTGTTTAGGGCAATTTAATCTGCTAAATTTAACTTCCTATCAGCATGTTTTGATAATTTCTGTGATTTGGTGATATTTTTTGAAATAAAGCTGAGGTGAGGTAGGTCTTTTGCAGTAAGCCAACGATAACACTGTTGTTGGCCACCATTAATCAATAAAAGGAAGCAAGAATATGAAATCAGTTAAGCAAACAGCGGTTGCAGTGGCATTAGGTACTGTGGTGGTCGGTTTTGCATTCGCAGTAAATGCGCAAACCAATTTGTTCGGATTTGAAACCATGGAATCAGGTTATCAACTCGTTGGTTCTGAAGGTAAATGTGGTGAGGGTAAATGCGGTGCCGAGATGAAAAAAGCGGCTGCAGAAAAAGCCAAAGAAGGTAAATGCGGCGAAGCAAAATGCGGCGCGGATATGAAAAAAGCCGCGGCAGATAAAGCTCACGAAGGCAAATGTGGTGAGGGTAAATGTGGCGCCGATATGAAAAAAGCCGCAGCAGACAAAGCTCACGAAGGTAAGTGTGGTGAAGGCAAATGTGGCGCTGATATGAAAAAAGCAGCTGAAAAAGTAGACGCTAAGACCGAAGCGGTCAAAAAAGAAGTGAAATAAGCTAAGTTGTACTTAGTGCGATCCCGCTTCAAAACATGGCCAGCCTATGCTGGCCTTTGTTTAGCGGCATCTAAATCAAGGGGTAAAGTGATGCAAGAACGTGGATTGGTTGGATTGGGGTTACGGCGTGAAATGCTCAGTGAGTTTTGCCAACAGCTACCAAGTGCTATTGATTTTTTAGAGGTCGCCCCTGAAAATTGGATGACGCTTGGAGGTAAATATGGAAAACAATTTAGGCAGTTAACTGAGCAACATACCTTTTTCTGCCATGGTCTTTCACTCTCAATTGGCAGCCCTGAGCCGCTGGATCTTGAGTTTGTACGTCGCATTAAAGCCTTTATGGATTTGCACCAAATCGATGTTTATTCAGAGCATTTAAGTTATTGCTCGGGAGCGGGCCATTTATACGATCTTATGCCAATTCCTTTTACCGAGGCCGCGGTTAAGCATGTCGCAAGGCGGGTAAAGCAGGTTGAGGATATTTTAGAGCGGCCGCTTATTTTGGAAAATGTATCCTTTTATGCGACGCCAAGTGCACAGATGACTGAGCTGGCATTTTTGACGGCGGTGTTAGAAGAAGCCGACTGTAAGCTCCTGTTAGATGTAAATAATATTTATGTGAACTCGATAAATCATCAATACGATGCGCTGGCATTTTTAAAAGCGATGCCGACTGAGCGGATTGCCTACTTACATATTGCTGGGCATTTTAAAGAGTCTGAAGAATTATTGATTGATACCCACGGCAGCGATATTAATGATCCTGTGTGGGCACTCCTTGATAGCTGCTACGCCGAGCATGGTGTATTGCCAACGCTGCTCGAGCGTGACTTTAATTTACCCGCCACAGCGCATTTATTGGATGAAATTAATCAAATTCATGCTTATCAAGCGCGGGCAAAAAGTAACCTAGATAAGAGGATTGCCTAATGGATTTTAAGCAAGTACAGCAATCCTTTATCGATTATATTCGCGATCCGCAACGCCCCGTTCCAGTCGGGGTGCCGTTAGCGCGGATGCAGGTTTACCGTGAGCTTTTTTTTAATAATGTAATGGGATTTATCTCCAATGGCTTTCCCGTACTTAAGAGCTTATACACAGAGGAGCAGTGGCGAATCTTAGTGCAGGCTTTTTTTAGTCAACATGATTGTAAATCACCGATTTTTATTGATATTGCAGGGGAGTTTTTAGATTTTCTGCAGTTTCAATATTCCCCCATGGATAGTGATCCGCCCTTTGTGCTGGAACTCGCCCACTATGAATGGCTTGAACTGCGGGTGGCTACGGCGCAGCAAGATAGTCGCCAAGTGCTTATTGGTAAAGAAGATATTACCTATCGAAACCTGTGTTTGGCCGCAACAGCGAGCGTGGCCCAATACCAGTATCCGGTGCAACAAATACGCTCAGATTATCGTCCTTCAGAGCCGCTGGTAAACCCAGTCTATTTTTGTCTTTATCAGGATGAAGTAGGCGATGTGGGCTTTCTGCAATTAACGCCATTAAGCGCACAAGTGCTGGGTTATTTAACTGAAAAGGGACAAGGCACTTTTGATGAATTAACTCAATGGCTAGCGGCGACTTACCCACAAATGCCAACAGCGGCCTTAACTCAAGGCTGTCTAGCGCTACTTGAGCAACTGGCTACTAAAGGCATTGTGCGCGGCGTGTAGAGGCTTATGTCGCTAAACCAGCAAAATAATTGCAATAACCATATAAAAAAAGGGTTTTTGTTGATGTGGCAAACCGCTACAATGGCGCCCGTTTTGTGATCTTCGTCACTGTAAGATTCCTGCGCACATATCTTTGCACACATTTAATTTGAGGAGCTGTAATGAGCAGTCAGCCATTTAAAGACCCATTTAACGTTATGTATTTTATTGGTTTTATCTTAGTCTTACTGTTGCCGACGCTTCCTGCAAGCCTGACATGGTTAAAGCAATTAGGTTTAATTTAAGCAGGTTTTCATCTCAAGTTGAGTATACAATTAGCCACTCTGAGAGTGGCTTTTGTTTT
Source organism: Shewanella cutis (assembly GCF_022410515.1). Taxonomy (GTDB): domain Bacteria; phylum Pseudomonadota; class Gammaproteobacteria; order Enterobacterales; family Shewanellaceae; genus Shewanella; species Shewanella cutis. The sequence continues at coordinate 7,298 of NZ_JACSDI010000007.1, forward strand.
TAAGTTTGAGGCATCTACATACTATGGTCATAAACACACTATGATACTGAAACGCGGATTGTTTTTATTTATAGGCTGTCTTGCGTTGGGCCTTGGACTGATAGGTATTGTCGTGCCGCTGTTGCCGACTGTGCCGTTTATTTTACTCGCGGCTTATTGCTTTGCCCGTTCGAGCGAGCGTTTGCATCAGTGGTTAATGACCCACCCTTGGTTTGCTGATGCGCTCACTCAATGGCAAACCCATCGAGCTATGCGCCCAGGCCTTAAACGCAGGGCGATGTTACTCTCGGGACTCAGTTTTAGCGTTAGCATTCTAGTGGTCCCGATTGTATGGGTGAAGTTGCTGCTGCTCACCATGGCGTGCGGATTGCTCTGGTATCTTAAAACAATTCCTGAAATCGAATCCTAAGCACATTTGATCTAAGGCACAAATTGATAACCAATTCGTCACTTGAATACGCTGTTAGTTGCAACTCAAACTAAAGCGGCATAAGCTTTGGGCGAATTATTAAAGCTCGTCCACACTCGCTGTGGACGTTTTGTTTTTACTGCCAGCAATAAGCGTGGCAAAACGATTAAGTTAAATTAAATGGCTATGAATACAGAAACCTTATCCTTGATAAAGCAAAGCATTAAAACCATTCCTAATTATCCTAAGGAAGGGATTCTATTTCGCGATGTGACTAGTCTGCTGGAAAATGCTGCCGCTTATAAAGCGACTATCGATTTATTAGTTGAGCATTACCGCAACAAAGGCTTTACCAAGATTGTGGGTACCGAAGCCCGTGGTTTTCTGTTTGGTGCGCCTTTAGCGCTGGGGTTAGGCATTGGTTTTGTGCCTGTACGTAAGCCGGGTAAATTGCCGCGTGCTACTATCAGCCAAAGCTATGAGCTGGAGTATGGTCACGATAGCCTTGAAATCCATACTGATGCGATTACCGCGAACGATAAAGTATTAGTGGTTGATGATTTACTGGCGACTGGTGGTACTATCGAAGCGACGGTTAAACTTATCCGCCAATTGGGTGGTGAAGTGCAAGATGCCGCTTTTGTGATTTCGTTACCTGATTTAGGTGGCGAAGCCCGTTTAACTGCCTTAGGTCTTGAGTTGGTTAAACTTTGTGAGTTTGAAGGCGAATAATTCTTCAGCTAAAGGCGCCTTGGGATAGTTTAATAGCGTGTCGTTAATTGACATGTTATCTTGCTATTATCTCGGGGCGCGATCCCCTTTTTTGTACCAACATTCTTGTCATGCACATTGGGGAGTTCCATGTCATATCAGGTGTTAGCCAGAAAATGGCGCCCTGCCACATTCGAACAGATGGTCGGCCAAAGCCATGTGTTACACGCGCTCACTAATGCGTTAACGCAGCAACGTTTACACCACGCTTATCTTTTTACAGGTACACGCGGGGTGGGTAAGACCAGCTTGGCAAGACTCTTTGCTAAAGGCTTAAACTGTGAAACTGGTGTAACGGCTTCCCCCTGCGGCGTCTGTGGCAGCTGTGTCGAAATCGCCCAAGGTCGTTTTGTTGACTTAATTGAAGTCGATGCGGCATCCCGCACTAAGGTCGATGACACCCGTGAACTCTTAGATAATGTGCAATATCGTCCGACCCGAGGCCGTTTTAAGGTTTATCTAATCGATGAAGTGCATATGCTGTCCCGTAGCAGTTTTAATGCGCTGCTTAAAACCCTTGAAGAACCGCCCGAGCATGTGAAGTTTTTGCTGGCGACGACCGATCCGCAAAAGCTGCCGGTGACTGTGTTATCCCGCTGTCTGCAATTTAATTTAAAGAGCTTAACCCAGCAGGAAATTGGCACTCAGCTACAGCATATTTTAACCCAAGAGCAATTGCCCTTTGAGCACGAAGCCTTAACCCTGCTTGCTAAAGCGGCGAATGGCAGTATGCGTGATGCCTTAAGTTTGACCGATCAAGCGATTGCTTTTGGTGGCGGCACTGTGATGCTCAATCAAGTGCAATCCATGCTCGGTAGTATTGATGAGCAGCATGTGCTGGGCTTACTCAAAGCCTTAACTGACGCTGATATTGGCGCGTTGATGCAAAGCTGTGCTCAGGTGCTGGCCTATGGCGCAGATGCCCAAGAAGTGCTGCGCAGTTTACTGGAATTACTGCATCAAATTACCCTGACACAATTTGCGCCCGCGGCGGCGCAGCAATCTCTGTATAGTGCGCAAATTCAAGCGTTTGCAGAGCAGTTAGCGCCTGAACAAGTGCAACTGTATTACCAAATTTTACTCACGGGCCGCAAAGACTTACCCCATGCACCTGATCCTAAGTCAGGGCTTGAAATGGCATTACTGCGTGCTGTTGCTTTTGTCCCCGAAAAAAGCGTTAAGCGCTGGCAAGTGGATGACGCGGTTAAGGTGGATTTGTCTGCCCAACCTGCTTTAACCCCACAAGCTACAATACCGCCAGAGGTTCCAGCGGAGAGACAACAGGCCGTAAATGCGCCTGTGGCTGAAAAAAAAACGCTGTTAGCAACCTTCGCTGATCCAGAGGCACTGCTGCAATCAGATACAATGCCTGAAACTGCGTTAGAGGATGATGAGCCTGAACTTAATGCGGCTCTGATTGCCGAGCAGCAAGTGATCTTAAGCCAAGCGCAAAGCCAAGGTTTTGGCGCAGGTGCTGAGTCGGTAGTAAGTTCAAATACGGCGCTTAATCAAGATGTTAATGCATCAGATCCTACAGATCCAGATACAGGATTGGTCAAGCAGACTGCTACTGAAGATGTATTAGATGCTCAAAATACGGCAGGGGATTTAGCGCCAGAGCCTTGTGTAGCAGATGCCTACGGGCAGTATGACTATGCTCAATCTAACGATGCTCAATCCAATTATGCACAAGTCAATCATGCTCAAAGCTATGATACATCGATGCCACTTGATGCTTATCAGGATGATTACGCGCATTTTATGTCTGAGGATGCAGCTGAGCATGCAGTAGAGCAATTTAGCGCGAGTGAAGGCAATCTGTTTAGCAATGGCAGCGCCCAACATAGTGCGTCAAACCAGACAGGACAAGCATTTGCCGTCGATAATCCCCCAGCCCCAAAAGTCACGCTTTCCCTTGAGGATGACGATATTTTATCGGCGGTATTAGCAGCGCGGGAATCATTACTGTCGGATCTCGATGCGTTAAGCACGAAGGATGGTGATGGAAAAAAGTTATCTCCTGACGTTAAGGCAAAAACGCCGACACCGAATGCTCACTCTAGGCCAGCAACAAGCGCCAATGTGAGTCCTCGTCCTGCGCAAAATGCCGTAACTTCACAATTTGAAAGTGATTTCGAACTGCCCTTTGACGATGATTTTGAGGCTGAGATTTATACCAAGCCTGAGTTGAGCACTAAAGCGACCAATGCGCCGCTTGCACCACTTAGTACTCGGCCCATAAACCACTCGACTATTGTTCCATCTACTCAGCAAAGTGCAGCAGCGCAGCATCCGCCGCTTGATCCCAATGATCGTCCGCCATGGGAAGAGGCCCCCGCTGCCCAAAGTGAGGCGATTAACACCGAATTACATACCGCATCGCATAAAGCGAGTGAACAAAGCCATGAGCGCCAAGAAAGCGTTACTGCACCTTCTTTGGTAGTGGAGCCCGTTCAGGTTGCACCTGCGCTGACTTTGCCTACAAATACTCAAGCGGCTCAAATCGAGCAAGCGGCAGGGCAGAGCCATCAGTTGAATCACCCTGATGAAGTACCTGCAACGCCGCCGCGCGATCCCGTAGTGCAGCCTGCGCCTGCAAGTGACTTAACGGTCGCGCAATCTATCACGGGTCATCCCTTGGATTTACATTGGTACAAGTTAATGGCGAGCCTTGATATTGGCGGCCGTGTGCGCCAATTAGCGGTGAACTCGATTTGTCAGGTGCAGGGCAATCCCTTGCTATTACTGTTAAAACCGGATCAAAAACACTTGCAGGCACCGGTGGCCATTGAGCAATTAGAGCAAGCCTTAACCACAGCCCTTGGCGCTCCAAGGCAGGTTGAAGTGGTCATCGGAACCGATCCTACCCGGGAAACGCCCTTAGAACTGCGTAAGCGTTTTCACCAAGAGTTGCTGCAGCAGGCGCGGCAATCGCTGATAATGGATGATAATGTGCAATGGCTTATCAACCGCTTTGGGGCTGAGCTTGAAAATGATAGCTTGCTCTATCCACCAGAGCTGTTAAACCAACGCAGTGGGCTTATCCCTGCGTTACCTGAGCCTGAGTGACTAAATCAAGAGTAACTAAATCCCGAGTCACTCAAGCTAGAGTCACTTAAGCCAGAGAGACCTTAGTACACCGCATTCATGCAAAGAGTGACTGAGTTTGACTAAAACTCGCAATCAAGATCATAAGTTTATCGATGGGATCACGGCATAGATTGCCAATCCCATTTATTTCAGTAAGATTAGCCAGCTTAAAAGCTTGCGACTAACCCTAATAGAAGAGAAATGACTATGTTTGGAAAAGGCGGTATGGGCAATCTGATGAAACAAGCCCAGATGATGCAAGAAAGAATGGCAAAAATGCAGGAAGAAATTGCCCGCATGGAAATGGTCGGTGAGTCAGGTGCGGGTTTGGTCAAAGTGACCATGACAGGCGCGCATACAGTGCGTAAAGTCGAAATCGACCCAAGCTTAATGGAAGACGACAAAGAGATGCTGGAAGATTTGATTGCCGCGGCTTGCAACGATGCCGCGCGTCGTATCGAAGAAAATCAGAAAGCTAAAATGGCCGAAGTGACTGGCGGTATGCAATTACCACCAGGCATGAAAATGCCATTTTAATTGAGATAGACAATGAAATTTAGCCCCCTGCTTGACGAGTTAATTCAGTCCCTGCGTTGTTTACCAGGGGTTGGGCCGAAATCGGCGCAACGTATGGCGTTTCAATTACTTGAGCGTGACAGAAAAGCGGGGCTTAAATTAGCCGCAGCGCTGTCGAGTGCCATGAGTGATATCGGTCATTGTCAGTCTTGCCGAACCTACACTGAAGAAACCCTCTGTCCAATTTGTGCTAGCCATAAGCGCGGTTCGTCTTCGACAATTTGTGTGGTCGAAACACCGGCTGATGTATTAGCCATTGAAGCGGGTGGACATTTTTCTGGGCGCTACTTTGTGCTCCTTGGGCACTTATCACCCCTCGATGGGGTGGGGCCAGAAGAGTTAGGCTTGGCGTTATTAGAGCGTCACCTAGCCTCAGGCGATGTAGCCGAGTTGATTTTAGCAACTAATCCTACGGTTGAAGGTGAGGCTACCGCCCACTTTATCGCCGATATGGCAAGGCGCCACAAGGTGCTGATCAGCCGCATTGCCCACGGCGTGCCCGTTGGCGGTGAGCTAGAATATGTCGACAGTACGACCTTGGCGTTGTCCTTTAATGGTCGTATCCCGCTGTAGCACTTAATTTGCCTAAACATAAAACCCGCCGGCCCATGCTCGCGGGTTTTTTTATGGTCGCATTGGGTTAGCGAATAGGCGCTAGGCTTGTCGCTATCATGTGCAGGGCTATCATTGCTTTCTTAAGACTGACATAGGAATAGTGTTATTTGGGGCTAATACTGCCTTAATTTTCGCCATTTGATCGGTGATTTTATCTTTCCACTTGAAAAGTAGATTTGTAGCCCCATTTTATAAAACACTGAGCGTTTGCTTTAACCAAATTGCGTAACAAATAAGGAAAATTTCATGTCACAACAAGAAACTCATGGTTTTCAAACTGAAGTCAAACAGCTGTTGCATTTGATGATCCACTCTTTGTATTCCAACAAAGAAATTTTCTTGCGTGAACTGGTCTCCAACGCTGCGGATGCGGCTGATAAGCTGCGTTACCTTGCGTTGACCAATGACGCATTATACGAAGGTGACGGTGAGCTACGTGTGCGCATTAGTGCAGACAAAGACAAAGGCACTGTGACCATTGAAGATAACGGCGTGGGGATGACCCGCGATGGCGTGATTGAGCATTTAGGTACTATTGCAAAATCGGGCACCGCCGAATTCTTCAAAAACCTTTCAGGCGAAGCCTCAAAGGATTCGCAGTTAATCGGTCAGTTCGGTGTGGGCTTCTATTCGGCCTTTATCGTGGCGAAAAAAGTCACCGTTCGTACCCGCGCGGCAGGCCATAAGGCCAATGAAGCCGTATTGTGGGAATCAGAAGGTGAGGGTAGCTTCACCGTTGAAACGATCACCAAGGCCAGCCGTGGTACTGAAATCACCCTGCACCTACGTGATGACGAAAAAGAATTTGCTGACGATTGGCGCCTGCGCTCCATCATCACTAAATACTCAGACCATATTTCAATCCCAGTAGAAATGTGGCAGGAAGGCACCCCTGAGCGCGATGGCCCAGACGGTGAAAAAATCCCTGCAACCGAGGGTCACTGGAAAGTCATGAACAAGGCGACAGCGCTGTGGATGCGAAATAAGTCTGAGATCACTGACGAAGAGTACCAAGAATTTTATAAGCATATTTCCCACGATTACACTGATGCGTTGCTGTGGAGCCATAACCGGGTTGAAGGTAAACAGGAATACACTAACCTGTTGTATATCCCTTCAAAAGCGCCATGGGATCTGTGGAACCGTGACCGTAAACATGGCCTGAAACTCTTTGTTCAGCGCGTGTTTATCATGGATGACGCCGAGCAGTTTATGCCATCTTACCTGCGCTTTGTGCAGGGTTTGATTGACTCAAACGATTTGCCGCTGAACGTGTCCCGCGAGATTTTGCAGGACAACCACATCACTAAAGCGATGCGCACTGGTATCACTAAGCGCGTGCTAGGTATGTTGGAAAAACTGGCAAAAGACGATGCGGAAAAATACCAAAAATTCTGGGCCGAATTTGGCCAAGTGTTGAAGGAAGGTCCAGCGGAAGACTTTGCAAACCGTGAGCGTATCGCAGGTTTATTGCGCTTTGCCTCGACCCACACTGGCAGTGCGGCACCGACTGTATCACTCGATGACTACATTAGCCGCATGAAGGAAGGCCAAACTAAGATTTATTATATCGTTGCTGATAGCCACGAAGCGGCCGCCAACAGTCCTCACTTAGAGCTGCTGCGTAAGAAAGGCATCGAAGTTTTATTGATGTCTGAGCGTATCGACGAATGGTTAATCAACCACTTAACTGAGTACAAAGAAAAACAATTGCACTCAGTCACCCGTGGCGAGCTGGAATTAGGTGAGCTTGAAGATGCGGCTGAGAAGGAAGCGCAGGAGAAACTCGCCGAAGAGTCAGCACCACTGATTGAGCGCATTAAAGCGGCATTAGGCGCTAGCGTGGCCGATGTGAAAGTCACTTCACGCTTAACCGATACCCCTGCCTGTGTGGTCACGGGTGAAGGTGACATGTCGACGCAAATGATCAAACTGATGCAGGCTGCCGGCCAGCCAGTGCCAGAGGTTAAGCCGACGTTTGAGGTAAACCCAGCGCATCCATTAGTGTCGCGCCTGAATGATCTTCAAGATGAAGCCGCCTTCGCAGATTGGTCAAACTTACTGCTACAACAGGCGCAATTGTCAGAGAAGGGTAGCCTTGCGGATCCATCGGCCTTTATTAAGCTGATGAACCAAATGTTATTGGCGAGCCTGAAGTAAGACATTCGGGGGCACTTGAGTTAAGACGCAAGTGCCCCGATTTACTTTTAGGCATCACAAGTCGCATTACCCTAGGGCATTTCCCCGTAGAGGTGCCAGTTTGGAAGTAAAGGAAATACCATGGACAATATCCTCGATCTAACCAAAGACAATATTCAGCAAGTGGTTGATGCTTCGATGCAGCAACTGGTGGTGATGGTATTTTGGGCCCAGCCACAGCAGCAGAGTGTTGCCATGGTGCAAACTCTCGAGCAACTTGCCAGGCAGCATGCTGGCCGTTTTGTGCTAGCGAAAGTGAACTGTGAAGCCGAACTGGAAATCGCGAACTATTTCCGCATTCAAGCCTTACCGACCACTTTAGTGCTTGATAAGGGCCAGCCTATCGATGGTTTTGCGGGGCTGCAAGAGGCGGCGCAGGTGAGCGCCATGCTCGAAAAGCATTTGCCGCCATTGTGGCAATTGCAACTTGAGCAAGCCAAAGCACTGTTAGCCCTAAGCCAAGTGTCGGTGGAAGATTTAACCACCGCGGCCGTGTTACTGAAAGACGCCTATAGCACCTCTAACCATGCTGCCGAGGTGAGTTTAGTGCTCGCCGATGTGTACTTGATGCAGGGTGAGCTAGCCCAAGCGCAAGGGTTACTTGAGCAAATTGGCCTTGCCTTCCAAGACGGTTATTATCAGAGTTTAAAAGCCAAACTGACACTGGCGCTCGATGCGGCGGATACCCCTGAAATTCGCGACCTACAGCAAAAATTCGAGCAAAACCCACAGGATTTAGTGTTATTACTCGAACTTTGTAAGGCGCTGCATTCGGCCCACCGCGATGAAGAAGCGCTCATCCATTTATACGGCGTATTATCTAAGGATTTAAGTGCTGAAAATGGCAAAGTAAAACAAACCTTTATGGAGATTTTGACTGCGCTTGGCCAAGGTAATAGTTTGGCAAACCAATATCGCCGTAAGCTTTATACCTTGCTCTATTAATGGTTAAAAATGCCGCAAAACTGCGATTTATTTGTGGTTTCTGAGGCTAAAGTCGAAGCTAAAAGCCTTCTCAATGGCGGCCAGATGTGCGAAGATCGCCGGCCTAAGAAGAATATCAATGCGAAAAGAGGACTCTTGAGATGCGCATTATCCTATTGGGCGCCCCAGGTGCCGGTAAAGGTACCCAGGCCCAGTTCATTATGGAACAGTATGGTATCCCACAAATTTCTACTGGCGATATGTTACGTGCGGCCGTTAAAGCCGGTACTCCGCTGGGTTTAGAAGCCAAGAAAGTGATGGATGCAGGCCAACTGGTTTCTGATGATCTGATCATTGGACTGGTTAAAGAGCGTATCGCACAGGACGACTGTGCTAAAGGTTTCCTGTTAGACGGTTTCCCACGCACTATCCCACAAGCGGATGCGATGGCGGCAAACGGTATCAGCATTGATCACGTCATCGAAATCGACGTACCCGACGAGGAAATCGTTAAGCGCATGAGCGGTCGTCGCGTTCACCCCGGTTCTGGTCGTGTTTACCACGTTGTATTCAATCCACCTAAAGTGGAAGGCAAGGATGACGTGACGGGTGAAGACTTAGCGATTCGTCCAGACGACGAAGAAGCCACAGTACGTAAGCGTTTAGGTATTTACCATGAGCAAACTAAGCCATTGGTTGAGTACTATGGTAAAGTCGCTGCGGCGGGTAACACTCAATACCACAAATTTGATGGTACTCAGTCAGTTGCCGCGGTGAGCGAGCAGCTTGCCAGCGTGCTTAAATAAGCACATCGCTTAAATTCGCGAACAAGTTCTCATATTAAGAAAAAGCCTGCGATTGCAGGCTTTTTTTATTGGCAACTGAATGTTAGCCTGCCGAGGTATTAGGCTGATAAAAGGTAACACATTGACTTCTCCCTCTCCTGCGTTTGGCGTGTTATTGGTCAATCTCGGCACGCCCGATGAACCCACTCCCAAAGCGGTTAAGCGATTCCTCAAGCAGTTTTTAAGTGATCCTCGGGTCGTCGATTTATCCCCTTGGTTGTGGCAACCGATTTTGCAGGGGATTATTCTGAACACCCGTCCTAAGAAGGTCGCTAAACTTTATCAAAGTGTGTGGACGGAGCAAGGTTCGCCGTTAATGGTGATAAGTGAGCAGCAGGCGCAGAAGTTAGCGACGGATTTAAGTGCCACCTTTAATCAGACCATTCCGGTGGAACTGGGTATGAGCTATGGCAATCCTTCAATTGAGAGTGGCTTTACCAAACTCAAAGCCCAAGGCGCCGAGCGTATCGTGGTGCTGCCGCTTTATCCGCAGTATTCCTGCTCAACCGTCGCCAGTGTGTTTGATGCTGTAGCGCATTATTTGACTCGCGTGCGTGATATACCAGAGCTGCGTTTTAACAAGCAGTATTTCGACCATGAAGCTTATATTGCGGCACTGGCACATTCGGTAAAGCGCCATTGGAAAATCCATGGGCAGGCCGATAAGCTGATTTTATCTTTCCACGGGATCCCGCTGCGCTACGCGACCGAAGGCGACCCATACCCAGAGCAGTGCCGCACCACCGCCAAGTTATTAGCGCAGGCCTTAGGCTTGACCGACGGACAATGGCAAGTATGTTTCCAATCCCGCTTCGGTAAAGAAGAGTGGTTAACCCCTTATGCCGATGAGCTGCTGGCCGATTTACCCCGCCAAGGCGTGAAAAGTGTCAATGTGATTTGCCCTGCCTTTGCCACCGATTGCCTAGAAACCCTAGAAGAAATCTCGATTGGCGCAAAAGAGACGTTTCTTCATGCGGGCGGCGAAGCCTATCATTTTATTCCTTGTTTGAATGATGATGAGCTACATATAGAGCTACTCAGGTTATTAGTACAAGAACAAACCCAATCTTGGATAAGTGCAGAATGACGGTAAAAAAATCTACCGTAGAAGCCTGTACTCGACCTAGTTTCGTGCTGATTTTATGGTAGAATCTGCGCCCTTTGTGGCTCGGGAGTGGATTTTTGGTCTCTCTAGCCTAGACTCATTATTTTTAGGACACAATGAGCGCACGCTCGTTGTAATGCCCATTAGCATGGATGCCAGGAAAAGAGAGCCACTATGAAGTTTCCCGGTCAGCGCAAATCGAAACATTATTTTCCGGTCAAAACCCGTGACCCCTTGCTCGAGCAATTAACGCAGCAACCCCAGCCCTTTGCGACTTATATTAGCGGTATCGATCAAACCTTAGTGGATATTGAAGCTAAAGTGGAAGACGAATTACTGAGTCGTTACGGTTTACCTAAAGGCAATTCAACGCTTATCAATGATGAACAAGCGCATACGCTGTATACCGAGCTGAAACAGAACGGTTTGATAAGCGATGAATTTGCTGGCGGCACCATTGGTAACACTGTGCACAATTATTCTATTTTGGCCGACGATCGCTCAGTGCTGTTTGGGGTGATGAGCCAAAATATTGAAGTGGGCAGTTACGCTTACCGTTACCTCTGTAACACTTCTTCTAAGGTTGATCTTAACTATCTACAACCTGTCGATGGCCCAATTGGCCGTTGTTTTACCCTGATCTCAGATTGTGGCGAGCGCACCTTTGCGATCAGTAAAGGGGCAATGGATAAGTTAACCCCTGAATATATTGATAAAGACATAGTACAGGGCAGTTCGGCCTTAGTATTGACCGCCTATTTAATGCGTGCCAGCGGTGGCGACAGGATCACCGATGCAGCCATGTGCGCGATTGAATACGCAAAAGCAGCTGAAGTGCCCGTGGTATTAACCTTAGGCACCCGGTTTTTGATTGAAGAAGACCCAATTTGGTGGCAAAACTTTATCCAAGAGCATGTGACCATTTTGGCGATGAACGAAGATGAAGGCGAGGCGTTAACTGGGTTTCGCGATCCCCTGCTTGCCAGCGAAAAAGCCCTCGAATGGTGCGATATGGTGCTAACCACGGCTGGGCCCATCGGGCTTTATACTGCTGGTTACACCGATGATGCCGAAAAACGTGAAACTTCTCATACGTTATTGCCAGGTGCCATTCCCGAATTTAACCGTTACGAGTTCTCGCGCCCTAAGCTCAAGAGCGACTGCGAAAATCCGATTAAAGTCTATGCCCATATTTCCCCTTACATGGGCGGACCGGAGAAAATAGGCAATACCAATGGCGCAGGTGATGGCGCGCTGTCGGCGTTATTGCACGATTTGGCGGCAAATACCTTCCACAAGACTAATGTGCCTGGTTCGAGCAAACATAAACGTGATGGTTTATGTTATTCATCCTTCTCACAAATTTGTAAGTACGCTAACCGCGTGGCCTATGAAGTATTAGCGCAGCATAGTCCGCGTTTGTCCCGTGGGTTACCTGAGCGTGAAGACAGCTTAGAAGAATCCTACTGGGAAAGATAAGCAGCACCGACCGAGTAAACAAGGGCAATAGCGGCAAACCGTTATTGCCCTTGTTGTTTTTAGGTGCAAATCTAATGAGCAGGTTAAGCTATCGGGATAGATGACATTTTCCCAACAATTAGCACAGTACGGATGAATTTTTGCTACTGGCAGGCCCGAATAAATGATAACGTTAAGCGGTTTACTGCTCCCAATAACAGCGAATATTTAAGGTGGAATTTTCGGTGAAAGCGCAGATCTTAAGAGAAATGAAGGTACTCAAGGCGATTGAGCCTGAGTTTGAAGTGCAGCGCCGCGTGGCGTTTATTAAAACTAAGCTCAAAGAGGCCCGCAGTAAGGCGTTGGTATTAGGGATCAGCGGTGGTGTGGATTCGTCGACAGCGGGGCGTTTATGCCAATTGGCCATTGATAGCCTTAATAGTGAACATCCCGAGGGCGGTTATCAGTTTATCGCGGTGCGTTTACCCTATCAGATCCAAAAAGATGAGCATGAAGCTCAGCAAGCCTGCCAATTTATTCAGCCATCAAAATTAGTCACAGTAAATGTGCATCAAGGTGTTGATGGCGTGCATCAAGCCACCTTAAGTGCGTTTGTTGAGGCGGGACTGAGTATGCCGGATGAGGCGAAAGTGGATTTTGTTAAGGGCAATGTTAAAGCGCGGATGCGCATGATTACCCAGTATGAGTTAGCGGGATTAGTCGGCGGCTTAGTGGTGGGGACTGATCATAGCGCCGAAAACATTACCGGTTTTTATACTAAATGGGGCGATGGTGCCTGCGATCTCGCGCCTCTATTTGGCCTCAATAAACGCCAAGTGCGCCAATTAGCTGCCTATCTTGGTGCACCTGAGTCATTAGTTTACAAGGCGCCCACGGCGGATTTAGAAGACAATAAACCGCTACTCGAAGATGAAGTCGCGCTCGGGCTGACCTATGAGCAAATTGATGATTTCCTCGAAGGGAAAGTGGTTGATAAAGCGGTTGAAGAGAAACTCATCAATATCTATAAGGCAACCCAACATAAGCGCCAGCCGATCCCGACGATTTACGACTAACCTTGCTAGGTTTTCCCTAAAAGCACTCGGCCTATTCGGGTGCTTTTTTATGGGATTTTATCAAGCAGATACGTTTTTTATATGCGAGCGTGTAAGCGCAATCAAGGCGTTCGAGTATTGGCGATAGTCGAGATAGGGCATGAGCAGCACTTGATCCTTCTGTACTGAGGAAGTTTGCATTATCTCAGTGACGTCTTGCAGCTTACCCTGTGACTCATGCAGCAGCGGTTGATGGACTGTTTGCAGGTTTGATAATGGTGTATTGAACTGCCCAGCACTCAATCCCAAAGGCTTTGCAGCAGCTTGCCCACATACAATGTGAATGCTGGCATGGGGCGATAGGGCATTAGCACCAATTAAGAGCATTTCGTGTTTTTTGAGTAATAAATGGTCGCGATAGTGACGCCAATCTTCCCCGTTAGTACAGATTTTTGCCATGATAGTGAAAATCTTACGCCAATGATTGCCATTTAAGGCGATAAGTTCTGCAATTGCGTTGTCCCGTTGGCAATGCCAATTTTCGGGGCGTTCAGGAGCATTAGGAAGATAAAATGCGTAGGTCGTAATAGTAGGGCCAAGTTGCATAAGGGGATCGCTGTTAAGAACACTGGATGGATCTTAACGCCTAATCCATTACTGCCGAAGCTAAATTATTTCAATAATAAATCTTCAGTGGAAGTTGAGGTTTATTTTTATCTAACCGTATAATCTGCATGCGTATTTTTATCGGAACCATGGGGCAGCAATGAAAGCCATTATCATAGGCTCAACTAAACATTTATTTTTCGCTGCCTTTTATGGCTGTTTAGGGATTGCGATCGCTTTATTGATTAGTGGGATACATTTTCTCAATGCTAAACCCGATCTCTCCCTTTGGCACACGACAGAGCTAAAACACGAATTCCACTACAACACTAAACTCGATAACTTTAGTGATTACATCGCCTTAGAAGATAAACTTTTTACAGAGGTCGAGAACAAAGTACTCAAAAAAGTGTCGGCGGCAGATGCCTCACCCGTCAATCGTTATGTTAAAAACAGCCTTGCCGATCCCGCGAGATGGCCACAAAACTGGAATCGCAGTTTTGAGTGGCCCAAAGCCAATGCGCCCTTTGGCGTTTTGCTACTCCATGGCATGTCAGATTCGCCCTATGCCATGTCTAATGTGGCGGCACATTTTAAGGGCAAAGCCCATGTGCTGGGCTTGAGACTTCCTGGACACGGAACGCTGCCCAGCGGCCTTACGGGGCTTTATTGGCAGGATTTAGCCGCAGCGGTTAATTTGGCTACGGCGCATATGAAACAAGAACTTCAAGGTAAGCCGCTATTTGTTATTGGCTTTTCAACTGGAGCGGCGCTGGCACTTAACCATGAGCTTGAACTGATTAATCAAGATAATGCGCCTGACTATGCAGGGATGATCTTTATGTCGCCCGCGATAGGCCTTGCGCCCATTGCCGCAGCGGCGCGCTGGCAAAGTTGGATAGGACGTCTGCTCGACTTAGACAAGCTGCAATGGAATAGTATTCAGATGGAATATGATCCCTTTAAGTTCATGTCTTTTGCTGTCAATGCAGGGGATGTCGTCTACCAATTAGCGTTACGTAATCAGAGTTTGTTAAGCGGATTAACGCCTTTACAGCGTGAACATATTCCAGCCATCTTAACCTTCCAATCCGTAGCCGATGCCACAGTATCGAGCGCGGCAGTCGTGAGTTTGCTGTATCAAGTCTTACCTCAAAATGGCCATGAATTGGTGCTTTTTGATATGAACCGTAACATCTTCAACAGTAAGTTAATTGCAAATGATCCACTACCCGCCTTGTTACCGCAGTCCACTGACAGCATTCATTACCGCGGAACTTTGGTTGAAAATATTGATAGCGAAACGACTCAGGTTCAAGCGCGGGAATTTGGATTTATACCACTGGATCAAACCTTACCTCAGGCCGAAACACTCCCGCTCCGTTGGCCTATGGATGTTTACTCACTTTCCCATGTTGCGCTACCTTTTGCAGAAAATGATGGCCTATATGGCATGGCAACCCATCAAAAACCCACCCGAATACAGATAGGTGCGGCCGCTTCCCGTGGGGAACGAGGTGTTTATAGTGTGCCAGCTTCAGAAATGTTACGTCAAAAATGGAATCCCTTTTTCCCTTATATGATGGCTCGGATTGACCAATACCGTATTGCACATACGCCGAGTGAGGCACACTGACAGGTATAAAAGTTTGAAAATGTAGTCATTCAGGCCAGAAACTAAGCAGTTGATCAAACAGAGTTCACTAAGCACTTGCGTTGATTGAATCCAATTGCTAAAGTCTGCGTCACTTAAGGTGAACCCCAGTTAATCGCACTTTAAGTAATAAGTGTTTAATGTTTAACTCAATAATCGATTAAACACTGACAATTTCGGTATGTAGCGCAGCCCGGTAGCGCACTGTCATGGGGTGTCAGGGGTCGGAGGTTCGAATCCTCTCATACCGACCAAATTCATAAGAACCAGCTTAATTGCTGGTTTTTTTATGCCTGACGATGCCAGCAAGAGGCAAGCTATTGAATCGCAAAACATAAAGTTTTGCTCCTGCACTACCGGGCTGCGCTAGAACTCACTGAAACATCCTCATCACTCGCTGAAATAAACTGCTTCTCCACTGTCACTTTGGCAGACTCAAAAGGAACAGTGCATGAATGCGCAAAATTCAAGCAATACAGCACCTCATTTACATAGCTCAATTTCACAGGCGATTGATTATTACATCCGCCATGCAGCGCAATACCAAAAGGCCTTTGTTAATTCGAGCAGTACCGATATAAGCGCTTAAAGGCTGAGCTGGGTTCATATCGCTTGATAGACCTAACGCCAGAGCTTATACCAATCACATTAAATATCTAATCAGTTCAGAGCCTCACAGGCATCTCAATCCAAGGCGCATTGACGAAGAAATGGTTATTCCCTTTTAAGTCAATGTAACACGGGAGTGGGATGCCTGTGAGGCTCCCGAAGGGCGGGGTTGAACGGGCTTTATACTGCGTTTAAGGCTTTCGACAGAGCACCACTATGCCTTCAAGCCTTCGCCTTGTCTAAAGCGCGTTTAACTCCCGCTGAATGAACAGATATTTAATACGATTGGTATTATTAGAAGCTTCATAGACAAACGATTAACTAAAGTTAAGCCATCATCAGCAAAGCGTGACGTTTGTGCCTTACAACGCTGCTGGAACAGCTCGAATTTTTCCGTTATTGAGGAATTAAAAATAAAAAATGCCCGATAAGATTTATCAGGCATTGTAGGCGAGAATAAGTTCTAGATGACGTAAATCAAATACTAATCTACTTTAACAAATAATGGATTGCTATAAAACCACAGCTCATTGTAATTTCGATCATTCACTTTGTTAACAAAGGCTTCAGGGGTTAAATTCTCTTTGTTGATCTTTTTAGTGTACTGAGGTTCTCCATCAATCATAATGATATTACCATCGGCATCTTCCTGATTATACATAAGATTAGTTCCTCGTAGGCGGAAATACCGATTAGCATCGGCGGTAAAGCTATATCTGATTTGATAAACGCCCTCGGCGGTTTGTGTCCAATCCGTCTCTGTAAATGATTTTATAATCAACGTTGTGTCATTGCTCGCTTGATCATAGGAAGGAGTATCGGGTATCGCTTTAGCGCCAACTTTGCCAGAGATAAGGTCAATATGATGTACACCTGGATTTAATCCGTGATAGTTACCATCATTCACTCTGACTTCTTTATTGTTAAATTCAGGGCTGGTAAAGTTGATGTGGAAGGTCACTTGATCACCAGCGTTAACTGTTAATGTTTGTCCCATCGTTGCACTTTGACCATTGATTTCAACTCGATAGTCAAGTGAGTCAATCAAATCACCAAATACGGCAAAACTATTCCCTGAGCGCATTGCTTCTAGGAGCGCCTGCTGATTATCACCAGTAACGTAGGTATAGTTTTTGGTGTATTCGCCTGGCCAATAGCCACTCAAGCAAGTGCCATCGGCACAGCCCGTTTTGAAGTGAAAATCCGAGTTACCCGCAACCCAGATCCGACGGCCTTCACCAAGTAGTGCATCCCACCATCCACCCACTTGGGCAACGATGGGATCAACACCGCTAAGCGTTCCGGCTAAACTCGGATCACCATTGGGAGAATTGTATTCACCGCGGTTATTAAATTGGTTACCAGGCATACCCTCTATCGTAAAAAACACATTCGGTGCAATGTCATTAAATAGGCGTAAATCGCGAATGGTGTAAGTGCTAGGATCTCGCATTGCATGATTTAATTGCAAGTAGCTATTGTGAGGATAATGTTGCTGCAGCCAAGCCATTGCTTTGCGAACATCGGCTTTTGTTTGATTATGACGCTTTTCACCTTGTGCTTCCCATTTGTATAAATCCTCGGCATCAAAATCCGCTAATGTATTGGTATTACTGAATTTATATTCAAACAAGCGAGTAAAATCATTAACCTCATCAAAATCCTTACCCACTATACCGATACTCATGTGGTCAAAGGTATTTTTGGGGGTATCCCATTCAAAACTGGTATAGACTAGTTTGCCGGAATACAACGGAGCTAGGCGGGTGATTTCAATTATTTCATAGTCGCGCTGAGCGTGGCTAAAGAGAATGTTTTGTTTGGCATTATTCGGATCGCCACCATCAAGGTATGGATTTGAAGCTTGATTACGCAAGTGATTCGAAGGGACTAAATAGTCTAGGCCGAATGTATCAAAGGCTTTAGACATGATCTCTGCTTGGGTAGCATGTCCATCGGATGCCTGAGTATGGAAATGAATATCTCCGGTCATCCAGCGTCCAGTGGGCTCTGGTGTTAATGCAGCTTCGTTCTCATCATTGCTACAACCAAACAGCGCCGTGGCCATCATTAGGTAGGCATATGTTTTCTTCAAAATGAGTTATCCCTATGTTTTTTTAATAAAAATAGATAGAAAAACGCCATAGCAAATCAAGGCTGATGACGTTGCAGGGACTTTAAAAAAATAATGTTACAGTTTTTTTATGCTATTGCCGTTATGTGCGCGAGTGCTGAATTTACAAAATTAATTAGACTGCAATAGTCGTTTGGTTTTTGTTCAATGTGTTTAATGCGATTTAAAATGAATTTTTACTTAAGGGATGATACCTAAATTGAGTTTATGCCAAGAGTTTGCCGCGTTAAAACAAGCATCTGAGACTTATTTGCAGACTGTGTACGATTCTGTATCGGCGGAGTCTGAGGCCAATATTCAGATTAAAACGGCGTTGTTGACCTTACTCGCGAAGGCAAAACAGCATGGAACAGCCGTGATTTCGGCACAAATATCCCAGAGCATTATCGATTATCTTTGTACTATTAGTGGGCATTCTGAGGATTTAGCGGTTCTTGAGGCGCATACGCCAAGCGTGCTAACAGAGGCCGAGCTCAGCTATATTATCGAGCATTCAGCACTTGCTCGTTGGTTTTAGCGTGTATGTCGATTAGCCGATGAGGGCACTAAAGCATGCGCTTATGTCATTAGCGGCAGCTAAGCGGCATAAGTATTAAGCAGCATTAGTGGCTATTTAGAGCAAAATTCGCCAGTTAACTTGCACTGCAGACTTGGTTTCTCCCATTTCGCTTGGCTTGCATCATGGCCTGATCTGCACTGTTGAAGAGTGTTTCCAGAAGGTTTTGCGCTTCTTTTTCGGAATGAATGACAGGGATTGTGATTGATGCAATGCCAAAGCTGGCGGTGCATTTGATGATTTGGTCATTAAGAGCAAGTGGTTGCTTTTGAAAGCGATAGCGAATTGATTCTGCAAGTTGGCATGCTTGTTCGTGGTGTCAGTCGGGTAAGAGTATGCCAAATTCTTCACCGCCAAGGCGCCCAAGAATATCTCCTGGTCTAAGGATGGCTTGAGTGAGCTTCGCAATATGGATAAGTGCGGCATCGCCTGTAGTATGTCCCCATTGATCATTAACGAGTTTGAAACGGTCAATATCAAACATAATAAATGCTAATGCCAGTCCTGACTGTTGTGCTATGGAAAGACCCAAATTGAAAAAGGCGCGACGGTTGTAGAGTGTTGTCAGTTCGTCGGTATTTGCAAGACGCTCGGCAGTGGATTTTGCCTCGATTAACGCCTCTTCCATTTATTTGCGATCGGTAATGTCTGTCGCGATTTCAATCCGTACTAGCCGACCATCTGTCCAACGAATGGCCTGATCTCGACATTGGTACCAACGATTATTGTGATTATTTTTAAATTCCCACACGTGTACAGTGGTACTGTTGCCAGCATGATTAATCAGTTTGTGGTTTGTGCAAAAACATCAGTGGCTATTTTGCCCAGCTTGTTGAAGCTGATGGCATTTTTTGCCTGTGTGAACGCCCCAAATGGTTGCACCAAAATCATTCAAATACAGTTGTTCATAGGTGCGTAAATCCGAAACGTAGACCAGAGCATTTAGACTATTAAGGATGGTATGAATGGCGTCAAAGGCTTGATTCTGATCGTTGTGAATGATGTTCATGGGGTGAAATCAGCCAAATAAAAGAGTCTATTACTTCTTTAGCATTTAATCAGCTAAGCGTCTGAGATTCGTTTAAATGGTGTGATCAAGTTGTTGATTTGGTAACGGCTAATGTGTGGTGAAGTGCTAAAAACAAAAAGCCCTAAGTGGTATTAGGGCTTTTAGATAAAAATACATGTTAATGATTATAAAGGCGCCTGCCTTCGCGCAGCACTTGGATAAGCTCTGGGGCGCTCATCTTTTTGTGCAGCCGATGCTCAAAGTTTTCATCGTAGATGCGGTATTTACCATGGCGGTCAATGACAGTGATTTCCGACTGTTGGTAAATGGCAAAAATCCGACTATCACCAATATAAATCCAGGTTTCTTTGCTCGGTTGCAGTAGGCTGCGGCCCGCGCTGTAGTCTGAGGTGTTATTGGTGCAGCCCAAAACATGGGTCATTAATGTGGGAACCACACCATAGTGGCTCGTGCGATAGTTAACCTTGCTGGCCAAGGCATTTGGCCAATGGATGACCAGCGGCACTTTGACACTCTCCGGTGATAAATTACGCATTGCTTCGTCGCTATTACTGGTAAATATTTTGCCATTAACGCCAGTAATCACCACTAAGGTATCGCTTGGCAATTCACTGACAATGGCTTGAATTTGCTTATCAATAAAATTCAACGATTGGCGATATTGGTTAAATAGTACCTTTTGCGCCGGTTTTAAATTCGGATCGGCTTTGACCGTTTCGATACCAAGGAAGCCCACTGGCGTATCAAAATTCTCGGGTGCTTTAAGGTTCACTAGGGCAAACCAAGGACGTTGTTGCGCGCGTTGCCATTGTGTAAAGTGGCCAACGCTAAGGATATCTGCCTCGGCGCTGCCATTGGTTTCTTCGGCGATGACGGGGGTAAAGTCATTAAACATGGCCTGCGCGGAGCGTAAATTCAGATTGGTTTCGGGGATAAATAAGCCAAGTTGGTAACCCGCCTGTTTAAAGCTTTGGGTCATGATGGGGCTAGTGCTATTGAAGATGCGCGCATCACCATAGCTGCCCTGCAAACCATAAAGCAGGGAGAACATGCCCGTCTTAAACTGATTGCCGCCGCTATAATGCTGAGTAAAACTTTGGTTCTGCTCGGTATATTGGTGTAAGAACGGCATGGTTTTGGCGTCTACCATATCGGCACGCAAGCTGTCGATAGTCAGCATTAATACATTCGATTTGCTATCCGCTTGGCATTGCAGTGGCTGTATGGGATAGCTGAGTGTATTACTGGCTTGAGTCGCTTCATCATTGAGTTGGGATGAACCGTCAATACCGTGGCTTTCCATAAAGCTACGAGCCGTCGCTGGGTAAGACAAAGGATAAGTATCATCGAAACGGGTTATTTCGGTGATATCGGCCGCGTCGGCCCAAACATGGATCAAATGGCTGCTTACAAAGCACACCCCAACAAAGGCAATGACTTTATTGCCAAGATTGAGTTTTTGGATTTTTTCAATTCGCTTCCACAGGAAGTTAGCCGCTGTTAGCTCAATCGCAAGAATGGCGATTGGTGTGACGATATAGGAGGTGCCGTGGAGCAGGGCGCTCAAATCGGCCCAAGCTATATCAAAGGCAAAAGGACTCAAGTGCATGCCGTAATCGGCATAAACAATCGTGTCATACAATAAGAGACATAGGCTTAAGGTGGCGATAACAGCCGCTAAGCCTCTGAGTATCTTGGAGTAAGGTAAGATTAACGTCAGTGGGAATAGGCAGATCAAGTAAGCGATAAAAGCAAGAAAACTGAACTGGCCGATGGTACTGACAGCAAGATAGCTCCAGCCAAACCACGTTTCGGGATAACCCACACTGCTTAAATAGCGTGTGCCGACAATCATAGCCAACAGGCCATTAAAGAAGGCGAACCAATGTCCCCAGTTGATAAGTCGCGATACGCGATCGCGGCTCATTTGCTTTTTTCGCTCGACCATAGTGATCCGCTTATTCCTAAAAGACGTTGTATCTTATGTTGTTTTAACGATTGTTACTCGACTAACTTAATTGGATTTCACCGATTGTGCGAGTGCTTTCGCAAATTGTTCTGCAACCGCTTGGCGTGATTCACTTGGTACTTTGCGCTCTAATAAATGGGTGACACAGTTGCCTAGCGCCATCAGGCTTAAGTCGGTAGGGGCTTTGTGCTTTTCGAGTACCACTAAAATCTCAGCGATTAATGATTCAACTTGTGTGTTTGAGTATTTGGATTGGATTGCCATAATCAAAAAATGTTTCACTTTGGAATGGATTAGCGGCATATAATAGCGGATTTATTCCAGCATCACTATCAGGGCTTATGAGTATTAACATCGAACAAGCAATTATTCACGAGATTTCCCAGGACAGTCAGGGTCAATTACGCTGCCGTTTACGTCCTCAACCTCTGCTGAACGGTCAGGCTGTCGAGATGATGCTCGAAGAGTTGCATCAGACATATACCAGCAAATCCGGCAAAGGATTTGGCTATTTTGGCATCCATGGTGATGATGGTGAGGCCAATCCTGCATTTGCCAATGCGCTAAAGGAATACCGTGCGGGGGATTTAGGTTTTGTCGAATTTACTGGACAAGCCAGTAAGCTGCTGCAGGCAGAATTAGCCAAATATGATTTTAGCCAAGGCGGATTTTTGCTGATGTCCTGCTACACCAGCATGGCGAGTGATTATTTGTTTGTGGCGCTTCTCAGTGCAAAATCGTCGATGACGGTACTGGATGATATGGAGCTGTCGCAGAACAACCATTTGGATCTAAACAATATCCAATTGGCTGCACGTATCGATCTCACCGAATTGCAGGCCGATAAAGATTCCCGCAAGTACATCTCTTTTATTCGCGGACGTGCGGGCCGTAAAGTGGCTGACTTTTTCCTCGACTTTATGGGCTGTGTCGAAGGGGTAAATACCAAGGCGCAAAACAAAACCTTGATGAACGCCGTGGAAGACTTTGTTGCCAGTAGCGATCTGACCAAAGAAGAACGTCAGCAATGCCGTAATAAAGTGTTTGAGTATTGTTCTGAGCGTTTTGATGAAGGCGCTGATATTGAGATCAAAGATTTAGCGGATGAGCTTGCTGACCAAGGCATGGAATCCTTTTATGACTTTGCCCGCGGCGGTAGCTATGAGCTGGATGAAGAATTTCCTGCGGATAAGTCGACCCTAAGACAATTAAAGAAATTCTCCGGCACCGGTGGTGGCGTGACGATAAGTTTTGACGGTGGGCATTTGGGTCAACGGGTGATTTATGATCCGATTTCCGACACGATTTTGATTAAAGGCGTGCCAGCAAACCTAAAAGATCAGCTAGATAGACGTCTTAAGGGCGAATAGTCTTATTTGAATCGCTGTCACCGATGAAAAACAAAGGCCGAGGAGTTTATTCTCGGCCTTTGTTTTTATGCTAATTGCTTCTTAGGTTTAAGCTTTATTTTGCTCCTGTCGCAAAAGGTACTGGGCGCGGAGTATCTTTATTCGATGGTGGCAGAATCGGCAGCGAGATCTGTGGCTGTTCACCCGTGAGTGAATTTAAGAATGCTACCATTTCCTTGGTTTCTTTCTCGGTCAGTTTTTGTCCTAACTGAATATCCGCCATGGTATTTACCGCTTCTTCAAGCGTCCATACACTGCCGTCATGGAAGTAGGGATAGGTTAGTTCAATATTGCGCAGTGTCGGTACCTTAAACACAAACTTATCCGCATCCTTACCCGTTACGCCCTTACGGCCTTCGGCAGGGTTATTGGTATGGAAGGGTTTTATTAGGCCCATCTTCATAAACATAGTGCCACCTACCGCGGGGCCGTTATGGCAACTGACGCAGCCCTTATCTTTAAAGAGTTGATAGCCAGCTTTAGCGTCGCCGCTAATCGCATCTTGTTTACCCAATAAATACTGATCGAATGGGCTATTAGGCGTGACTAAAGTCTTTTCGAAGGCAGCAATGGCATCGGTTAAGCGGTCAATATCGACTTTTTCATCACCGTAAACTTTGGCAAAGCGCGCGCGGTATGCAGGCATGGAAGCAATGGTTTCGGTGGCGAGCTCATGGGTAAAGCCCATTTCTTTGGGGTTGGCAATCGGGCCAGCGGCTTGCTCTTTTAAGTTGCTGGCACGACCATCCCAGAATTGCGCCAGCATAAAGTCGGCGTTTAGCACGGTCGGTGAGTTAATCGGGCCTTCTTGCCAATGATGGCCAATTGACGTGGGTAGCGCATCTACGCCGCCAGTTGAAAGGTTGTGGCAAGAGTTACAGGAAATAAAACCTGATTTAGACAGTCTTGGTTCAAAAAAGAGCATTTTGCCCAGCTCTACCTTTTCGGGTTCAGTGATTTTTGCTGGGGTAATGACTTCAATCGGTTCGGCGGCGACGGCATAGCTGCTTGCGAACATAGCCGTGAGGGTTATCGCGATAGCGGTGAGTTTTGTCATCTGGTGTTCTCCCTTATTAACCTTGCTTACTGTATGGTTTATGGGTCGATACTAACGACTAAAAAGACTTAGGGATAACGCCTTGTTTCGATTGGGTCTATCGCTGTTGTGGATTAGGTTTTTGTGAGCTAATTCGCTGTTTTTGTTTGATTATTTAGGTAGGGTAACTGAGATGCCGTTTAGCGTTTTATCTACTAATCGTGAGTTTCTATTAACGAGTCTGTATTCACTATTACCTATCCACTATCGCCTATTCATCGTATTGACTCAGCGGTGACTCTTTTGGCGCGCTTATCGAGATTTCCCGAGCGGTTGGGATGAGGTGAGTGACGTAAGATCATTTTACTTTTTACTGACTCAGCCAACGAATAGGCTAACTCATGCGCGTTTGTCGCGCCATTAAGATAAAAAGCGCTTAAGAGCGGATTCATTTGTCGCGGGGCGGGGCAGAATTGATTAGAATTCGTATTCTGTTTTTGGGTAAGCTTGGTGCATGTGCCCAAGTAAGCGTGCTTGGCCATTGCTAAGTGGCGCTATCCCTATTTAGGCGGACTGTTTTTCTGCCGAGGAGAGTCAATGCAACTGTTTGTAAAAGATTTAACTGTGATCGATTTTTCTTATCTGTGTCCAAAGCGCGGCATGGTGGGGGAAAGTTGGATTGTCGATGTGGTATTAGAAGGCGGCCTAGACGAGCAAAATATGGTGCTCGATTTTGCCAAGGTCAAACGTACCATTAAGCATACGATTGATGCGGTGGCCGATCATCGTTTATTAGTGCCTACTGCCTGTAGTGGCTTGCGTTGGCAACAGCAGGACGATCGTGTGTGGCTCGATTTTGAAAGCTTGCAGGGTGAGATCCATTTAGCCTGTCCTTCGCAAGCCTTTGCCTTGGTGCCCTCAGAACAGATTGATATTCCAAGCGTTAATGCTTTCTTGCAACAAGCCCTGCGGGAAACACTGCCCGATAATGTTGAGGGCATTACCCTGACCTTAAGACATGAAGTGCTAAATTCTCCCTATTATCACTACAGTCATGGACTACGTAAGCACGATGGCAACTGTCAGCGGATTGCCCACGGTCATCGCAGCCCTGTGCAGGTGTTTGAGAATGGCGTGCCCGCGCCAAAATGGGACGAGTATTGGGCCAAGCGTTGGCACGATATTTACCTTGGTAGCGAGGAGGATTTAGTCTCAGTTAAGAGCTTAACGCTATCGCCACAAACGCGGGTAAGCGATGAAACTCATTATGGATTTCACTATCAAGCGCCGCAGGGGGATTTCCAATTGGCGATGCCTAAGAAATGCTGTGATTTGATCCCGCACGATACTACGGTGGAATTATTGGCCGATTATATGGCAACCACCTTAGCCACCAAAGTGCCTTCAAGCCAGTTTACAGTGATTGCCTACGAAGGCGTAGGTAAAGGCGCCACAGTGACTAAAGGCAATTAAATCTATCCGTTTTGTCATAAAGCCCTAACAATTAGGGCTTTATATTTTAATAAGGATTTTTGAGATTATGCTAAACGCTGTTCCAATGATGTTAAAAGCCTTGCCATTCACGCCATCCCGCGCGTCATTTCGCTTATCTCCTATGTTGACATCCTGCAAATTTAAGGCGACGTTTTTTACGCTCTTAACCCTGTTTAGCTTAACGGCTCAGGCACAGGTGAGTTTTGAAGGCAAGTTTGAGCAAGGGGCGTTGATCCGAGCCAAAGTGCCTGCAGGTACGCAAGTGACTCTTAATGGCGAGGCCGTAAAAGTCACGCCAGACGGCCATTTTGCCTTTGGCTTTGATAGAGATGCAGAGCTTACTCAACAGCTTACCTTAGTGTATCCCGATGGCTTGACTGAGGTGAAACCCCTCAATATCGCGAAGCGGGAATACAAGATTCAGAGCGTTAAAGGCATTAGTAATAAGATAATGAAGCCTGATCCTGTCGCGCAGGAGCGAGCCGCGAAGGATACGGCGCAGGTCAAAGCGGCACGCGGCACCTTTAGCGAACAAACCGCATTTTTACAGCCGTTTATTTGGCCATTAACCGGCAGGATCTCCGGCGTGTATGGCAGTCAGCGCATCTATAACGATGTGCCCGGAAATCCGCACTTTGGCGTCGATGTGGCCGCGAAAACCGGCACTGTGGTGGTGGCGCCCGCCGATGGGGTGATTAGTCTTTCGGTGCCCGATATGTTTTATTCCGGCGGGACCATGGTTATCGACCATGGTTATGGCGTCAGTTCGAGCTTTTTGCACCTAAGCAAACTTTACGTCAATGCCGGTGAAACCGTTAAGCAAGGGCAAGCGGTGGCGGAAGTCGGCGCGACAGGGCGGGCAAATGGCCCACACTTGGATTGGCGAGTGAACTGGTTTCAAATGCGCCTTGATCCGACCAGCATAGTGCCACCGATGGCGACGGTATTGGCGGCGGAAAAAGCGAAAAAAACCGCCAAATAACTGAGGGTTCAATAGCGCCAATCTAGGCGCTATTTTTTGAACTTTAGGGATGTTATTGCAATAAGGGATGGTCTGCAGGCAGATGGCGGATGATCCACAGCACCAATTTGTGCTTCATATTTGGGCCGTCTTCTTTGTCCTTCGCTAAGGGCTGGATCAGATTATCTGTGACCAGCAGTCGATAAATACATTCCACTTTATCTTTGGGTGATACGCCTTTATCAAAGTCTTCAAATCCACGTTTTTTGGCATAACCGATACCAATTTCGAGGGCGAGTTTGAGGAGTTGGGCTTCGTGCTTATGGGGTTTCATGTGCTGCGTCCTTATTGATCTCACGGCTATGCCCTTTGGCGAGCCCGTGGTAGATAACACTAAAACCTAATGGCTATTCATAATTTAATAGCATGAATTTAAGCTATTTTTACCTTTTTCGTTGCTGACTTTTGCGCAAATCGGTTTTTATATGTCAACCAACATCTGTAATTGGCAGTTGGGTCACATTCTGTATTCTGCTAACGCTCAGTTTGTTCGCTTGCGATGACCGCTTTAATGCCGTGTGGATGTAACTTAATGCATACATCAGCTTGTTTAAAGGCGATGGTCGGGTTGGCTAAACGCTCTTTTTCGCCTTTGGGGGAGCTAAATTTAACCTTAATTGGCGCAGAGCTTTGCCCTTGTACTTGTAGTAATGGTAAAAGTGGTGGGCATAATTGACCAAGATCTTGGTTTAAAGTGTCACAATCCTGTGCCGTTGATGGGAGTACCAACTCGATATGCTCCCAGCCTTCTTGGGGGTAATGAGTATCACCGGGATAAGGAAGTTCAACACAATCAATGGTAAAGCTGCCTAAGCGCAGCGGATTATCCAGTTCAATGATCAGGATTGAACGGCCATTAATTTGATTGTCCGAGATAATCCGCCCACGTTCGCTAAAGGCTTGCTTGAGTGCATCCGCTGCGACAATGGTGTTTACCCTCAAAGCGACATGATCGCAATATAGCCCTTTATCCGCTAAGCCTAAGGTGTTGAGTAAAGACAATATCTTTGTCTCAAATGCTGGCCAAGCTCGTTCTAATGCTGCGTAATTTAATGTTGTCGCCTCAGTCGCCAATATTGACATAAAAATTCCTTAACGCGGGTAACACAAATAAAAACGCCCAGGTAACTGGGCGTATCCTTTATGGCCAAATCTCGATGGGGGTGCCTTCATCGACCGCTTTCCACACTTCGTCCATTTCAGCGTTGGTGATGGCAATACAACCATCGGTCCAATTGTATTGCTGTGCTTGCTCGGGGGGCAGGGGGGAGCGTGGATTTTGACCGTGGATCATAATCATGCCACCAGGTCTAATCCCCAGCGCTTTGGCTCTTAACTTATCTTCTTCATTGGGGTAAGAAATATGAATGGATTTGTAATAGGCGCTATCGGATTTTTTATAGTCGAGAATATAGCGGCCCTGCGGCGTACGTTGATCGCCCTCGGTCAGTTTATGGCCGGTTGGCAAGTCGCCCATGGCAATGCGGTATTGTTTAAGGACTTTGCCGTCCCTTAATAAGGCCATATTGGACTCAGACTTAGTGATCACCACCAAATCGACTTTTCCAATACTGGATGAGGCGAGTACTTGGGGCGAAATCAGTGCGGCGAGTGTTATGGCCACCG
Source organism: Shewanella cutis (assembly GCF_022410515.1). Classification (GTDB taxonomy): domain Bacteria; phylum Pseudomonadota; class Gammaproteobacteria; order Enterobacterales; family Shewanellaceae; genus Shewanella; species Shewanella cutis. Next base: position 35,489 of record NZ_JACSDI010000007.1, read on the forward strand.
TGATGGTTTTGGAGAGTAGGGCTACGCGCATGTCTTCCTCTAAAAATGACGCAGTTAAAACTTTTTCGCGCATCATACCGCAAATTTTTATGTCTGTGACTAGATAATTTTGAACGAGTTGTAATTGCCTGGCAGACTTTGGAAATTTGGAAACGATACCGCGAGGACGTTTCTTCCTATGTCAGATTATCTGCATGAAAAACTGGGCACTGAAAGCACATTCAAACGCCAGTTAGGCATCATTATTTTTGGCATTCATTTGGGCGATTAACTATCAAGCTTTCGCCCAAAAGAGCAAGCCACTAAGGGATGCTTCATTATGAAGCGATTACACGTCAATTCACCTTAGTTAACGGCACACGTCGCTGTTTGATATGCGCTTATTATCTCTAGCTGAGGTGGATTAGCTTGTAACAGTGTTGAGCGTATCGTCTTTTGCTTCTATGGCTTTATCCAGTGTAAGCCCTAGGCTTGAAACAAAACGCAGCTGCATGCCTAAAGTGGCCATTTGTTTTTGCTCACGCTGTAAATCTTTCATAAACAAGCTGATTTTTCGTTTGTGGCTAGGAAGTACTAACATGAGCCCATCGGGGATCACGTGTATTTTCTCTAGTACTAAGGCTTTGGCAATTCGGCCTAAATGCACCAATACCGCCAAACGCAGCAGGCAAACAAGGCGAATGAGCGTGAGTTTATGGCTCGGCTCTAATTCGGCGAGCAGTAGCTCATTGGGTTTCTTGCGATGGTTAGCGATAAGTCTGGCTAAATCCTGTTGCAGTGCTTCACTAAATCCGGGTAAGTCACTGTTGCTAATGATATAAGCGCCGTGTTTGTGCAATGCTTTGGAGTTGATATGTAGCCCTATTTCATGCAAGGTCGCGGCGTAGGAGAGTAGACGCGCATGGGGTCTTAGTCTCCATTCATCGGCGACTTGCTCAAACAGCGCCATGGCCGTATCGCGCACTTTGGTCGCATGGGGTATATCGACATGATAAAGCTGAGCAATACTGTCGACGGTTCGGTGGCGAATATCCTGATATTGGCCAATTTTGGCTAATTCGTAGAGCACGCCTTCGCGCAGAGCGCCAGGACTAAATTCCAATTGTGAAATCGGTAACCGTCTAAAAAAACTGATTAAAACCGCAAGGCCTGCGGGAAGGAGTTGGGTACGTTTATCATCGACATTGGCAAATTGGACTTGGCTGATATGGCCACACCTTATCAATTTAAGTTTTAATTGTTTGAGGCGTGGTAAGGTGACAATTTCATCACCATGCTCTTCTTGAATCGCTTCACAAATCGCTTTTACAGTACCAGAGCTGCCGAGCACTAAGTCCCAATCGCCACTGAAATATTCCTTTGAAAGCGAGGCAAATTGCTTATCGGCAGCACTTTGCGCTGCGCGAAACGAAGCTGGCGTGATTTGCCCATCGATAAAAAATCGCTCGTTGAAACTCACGCAGCCACAACGCAGGCTCGATAAATGGGTTGGGGTGTTTTTTTGACCGAGAACCACTTCGGTCGAGCCGCCGCCGATGTCGATAACGATATTACGTTTTGCTAGCACTTGGCTTTGGGCAATACCGTTGTAAATAAGCCTCGCTTCTTCATGGCCAGAAATCACTTCCACGGGATAAGGCATAATACTGAGGGCTGCTTCAATAAACTGCTCGCGGTTTTTAGCAACCCTTAAGGTATGTGTGGCGACTAAACGCACCTGTGCTTGGTCAAGATTGGAAAACCGCTGATTAAAATCCCGTAAGCAATTAAGGCCACGCTCAATCGCGTCAGCACTCAGTATATTTTGGGCATTGAGACCTGTCGCTAATTGAACTTGCTGTTTTTCTTTATGTAATATCTGCAAACTGCCGTCTTGCTCACGGGCGATAACCAAGTGAAAACTGTTTGAGCCCATGTCGATAGCGACAAAGTGTCGCGGCTGTGAATGTGTGGCAACCAATCGGATTATCCTTAGGCAATCGAGACTATAAGATAAAGCCAGCATTAGCTGGCTTTGGCCTGTAATGCGGGATCAGCAAGCGCTTGCTCTGCCTCAAGCTTCGCTGCTTCACGTTGAGCATTTAATTCTTGCTGCAACCGCTTCTCATAATTAATCAGATATTGATAAATGGCAATTTGAGAACGTACTTTACGTTTGTTTCCGCGGTTACGATAAGGATTAGACTGTTCCTTATTGATGATGCGAGCTTTAGTATTGTCGTTGAACTGTAACGATAAAATATCCATCACCATTTGTTTTAGACGCGGATCATAAATTGGCACACTCACTTCAACACGGTTATCAATATTGCGACTCATCCAATCGGCAGAGCTAATAAACAGCTTATTTTCGCCACCGGCGTGAAACAGCATCACGCGGGAGTGTTCCAAGAATCGGTCAACAATACTGTAGACTTCGATGTTATCGCTGATCCCCGGAATTTGTGGTATCAGCGAGCACATGCCGCGGATCAATAATTTGATTTTGACGCCCGCAGCCGAGGCCTCATAGAGTTTTTGCACCAGAGACTCATCGAGCAAGTTATTTAATTTTAAGGTAATAGCAGCCTTAATGTGACTTTGGGCGTTGACGATCTCATTATCAATTAAATGGGTGAGTTTTTGTCTGGCATCATAGGGCGAGACAATTAAATGCTGGAAGTTATCGCGGCGATAGGGGTGTTCAATCAAGTCAAACACTTGCTCTACTTCACGGGCGATTTCTTGATTCGCCGTAAACAGGGATAAATCGGTATAGACCCGCGCAGTACCTTCGTTAAAGTTGCCCGAACCGACATGGCAGTATAGCTTCATTTCGCCTTGTTCTTCTCGGCCAATCAAGCACAACTTAGAGTGTACTTTTAAGCTGGTGATCCCATGGTGGACTTTGACTCCCGCTTCGGCGAGTACGCGCGTCCATTCGATGTTGGATTGCTCGTCAAACCGAGCCCGCAGCTCAATCACCGCGTTGACTTGCTTACCATTTTTGACGGCATCGATAAGTGACTGCATTACATGGGATTTTTTAGCCACACGGTACAGATTTATGCGGATAAAGCGGACCGCAGGATCGTAGGCAGCCTGGCGCACCATCTCCGTAAAGTGGGAGAACTTATGGTACGGGTAGTTGAGCATAATATCGCCCATCTTGATCGCATCGAAACTATTTGCGCTACGAGCAAAGCCTGTGCTGTTAAGCGCTGGCAGTTTTTCGTTTTCGAGGTAATCGCGGCCGGGATTGGGAAAGCCAATAAAGTCTTTGAAGCTGTGGTAACGCCCGCCAGGGATTAAACATTCTGTCGAGCTGATATTTAAATTTTCTTTGAGCATTTCCAGCATGTGCTCGGGCATTTCTTTGTCGTATACCAAGCGTACAGGCTCTGCTGTCAGGCGTTTTTTCAGACCCTTGGTCATTTTTTCAAGCTGGGTTTGTTCTAGCTCATCGGTAATATCAAAATCGGCATCACGGGTGAGCTTCATTGAATAGACTTCAATTGCCTCGTATTCAAAGAAGGGGCCAAACAGGTCGTCCACGCAGTGGCGAATAATGTTATCCAGTAGGATCAAATATTTTTTAGCCTTGGATTTTTCTGCGGGTAACTCGATAAAACGTGGCACATTTTTTGTGGGTACTTCAACTAGGGCGTATTGCCTGCGCAATTTAGTGTATAAACATACACATAAATAAGTAGCGTCATCGTTGATGTGTTTTACTAGGTCGCGATTGTTATTGACAATCAGCGGCGCGATATGGCGCTTAAAATGATCGCGAAAGTGTTTTTTAAGCCAACTACTATGGTACTCGCTTAATTGTTTTTCATTGATTAACAAAATGTTACGTCGCACTAGCTCGCGCATCAACTCGACGTAAATGCTATCGAAGCGCTCCTGCAGCGCCATCACTTTTGACTGGATTTTGGCCATTAAATGGCGGCTATTACTGCGTCCTTCCTGTAAGGCGGAGAGTAAAATAGAGCGTCTAACCGCTGCGACACGCACTCGGAAAAACTCATCCATATTATTAGAGAATATGCCCAGAAAGCGCACGCGCTCGACAATCGGCACATGGGGGTCGCAGGCCTCTTGCAGCACCCGCTCATTGAATGACAACCAAGAGAGTTCTTTATCTATCGACAGTTTATCGGTATTCGGGGACACTGCACAGCTCCTTTAAGCAAGCGTCATTGCGCAATATACAATAGCATTCATACATTGGAGTGCAATCAGATTTACTTCTGAAAATAAAGGGATATAAAAAAATATCCCTTCTGACTTAGGTGGTTTGCACACAAAGATACGGACTGAATATGTCAGATTGATGACAAGTGTGACAGAAATGTGACTTTAAAATTAACCGAGGTGAATGACCATTTTACACGGTAAAGCGTGAAGGATGTGCTTGGCTTCCTTTGGTATTGAGGCAAACTGTGTTACCTTGCTCGGCTTTTTGATTGTGGGTTTGACTCAAGGGGTAAGCGGATGTTTGTCGGATTTGATTATGGTAGTGCCAACTGTGCCGTTGGGATAATGCAGGGAGATGAAGTATCGCTCTTACCGCTATCGACTGATTCTGCTTATTTACCCTCAACGCTTTATGCGATGGACAGGGAGCTGATTGCCGAGGCCGTTTATCGTGCACTGCCCGCGGACTTAAAAGCCGATTATGCCAAAAAACGCGCTGCGCAGTTAAGTCGCGCGCGTATGGTGCGTCATGAATTAGATCTCGATGCGGAGTCGCCTGCGGTGTTTGTTGGCGAGCAAGCTGTTGCTGCCTATCTTGAAATGCCAGAAGAAGGTTTTTATGTCCGTTCGCCAAAATCTTTTTTGGGAGCGACAGGGTTAAGGCCCGAACAAGTTGCGCTATTTGAGGACATCGTCACCTTGATGATGCAGCATATTAAAGTGTGCGCCGAAGCGGTATTAGTGCAAAAGGGCATGGCATCAAAGGACGAAGCGCGTATTACCCACGCCGTGATTGGCCGCCCAGTAAACTTTCAAGGCATTGGTGGCGAAGAAAGCAATCGTCAGGCGGAAGCCATCTTAACCTTGGCGGCAAAACGAGCGGGCTTTGTCGATGTGGCTTTCCTGTTTGAACCCCTTGCTGCAGGGATGGACTATGAAGCCAGCCTCAAGGTTGACCAAACCGTGTTGGTGGTTGACGTGGGCGGTGGTACCACCGACTGCTCTGTGGTTAAAATGGGCCCAAGCCATAAGGCGAGTTTTGACCGTAGCCGTGACTGCTTAGGCCACAGCGGCCAGCGCATTGGCGGTAACGATCTGGATATCGCCTTGGCGATGAACGCCTTTATGCCGCATTTTGGTTTAGGCTCGCTGATGAGTAATGGCAAACCTATGCCGAGTAATCCTTTTTGGAATGCGGTGGCGGTAAACGATATTAGTGCTCAGCGTGAGTTTGCGACCTTAAGCACTCGCAAGTTGATCGATGAACTGATAAAAGAAGCTGAGCAACCCAATTTATTAAAAAGATTGCTAAAAGTGCAGCAACAACAGTTAAGCTATCAAATAGTACGTTTAGCCGAGCGGGCTAAAATCGCCTTATCGGATGCTCGAACAACTGAAAGTTCGCTGGAGTTTATTGAGGCTATGCTGAGCGCCGAAGTAAGCCGCGATTGCTTTGAAAATGCCATCGAGCCGTCACTGGGTAAGATAGAAGCTTTAATGCATCAAGCACTGACTCAGGCGGCTAAAAGTCTTACTGGCAATGGCTTAGCACCAGAAGAACTGTCCGTTGAGGCGGGTACAACCGAGTGTCAACCCGATGTGATTTATGTGACGGGCGGTACGGCGCGAAGCCCTGCAATATACGCTAAGATAACTAGCCTTTATCCCGATACGCCCGTGGTAGTAGGGGATCATTTTGGTTCGGTGACTGCGGGGTTAACTCGCTGGGCACAAAAGCATTTTGCTCAATAAGTAATCAAGGATATGCGATGAAGACATTTAACAGGACTGTGGTTTCTCTGCTGGCATTGACGTTGACAGGCATGATGCTTTCGGGCTGTGGTGATGATGTGGGTAAAGTGAGCCTCGGGCTATTTACCACGAAAGACGTGATTATCGATGCCAAGCAAGATCCGAAAATCCCTGGTGTGACCTGTCATATCAGCCGCATTGAAGCGAACCTTGATTTTGCTGATCCGTCCGATATGGGCATTAGTTGCCGTCAAACAGGGCCGATTTCCGCTGCCGATATTGCCAAGATAGATAAGAGCAAAAACGGCGAAGTGGTGTTTACCGAGTCGTTAAGTATTTTATTTAAAACGCTAAAAGTGCGCCGGATTTACGATGTGCCTAATCAAACGCTATTGTATTTGTCTTATTCAACCAAAGAGACGAATGGTAGTCACAAGCATGCCTTATCGACCGTGCCATTGTACGGCTCACAGGCGTGGATTGACCCCGCAATCAGTGCGGCGCTGCCGAAATAGTTAAGTTGCATGCTTGAAATTAATCGTTTATTAACGTGAACTAAAAACGAAGGCGGGATGAGTCCCGCCTTCGCTGTTTTACATATAAGGGCTTTATGCCTTATTTGACCTTAGCGGCGAGCACGGCATTAAAACGCTCGAATCCTGCGCTGAGATCGGCAATTAAATCCTCGGGATCTTCAAGACCAATATGAACACGGATCAACGGTTTGCTAGCATCCCACTTGGTCGCACTACGGATTCTTTCAATGCCAAAAATCCCTAAGATCAGACTCTCATAACCACCCCAAGAAAAGCCCATTTTAAAGTGCTGCATATTTTCAACGAGTGCGGTAACCGCTTCCTGATCGCCTTGTTTTAATACAAAGGAAAACAAACCATTTGATGCGCTAAAGTCGCGTTTAAAGAATTCATGTCCTGGGCAGGTCTCAAAGGCGGGATGACGTAAATGGTCTACTTCAGGACGGGTTTGTAACCAGTTAGCTACTTTTAGGGCATTTTTCTCATGTTGCGCCATGCGCACGCCTAGGGTGCGTAATCCGCGCGTGGCGAGATACACATCGTCAGGGGAAGTGGTTTGCCCCAATAAATAACTGCGCTCACGCAGCTGCGGCCAGTGTTTCTCATTCGCGGTTGCGGTGCCAATCATCACATCCGAGTGGCCGACAATATACTTTGTGGCGGCTTGAATTGACACATCGACACCCATCTCGAAGGGCTTGCTATTGATTGGCGAGGCCCATGTGTTGTCGAGAATGGTCACTAACCCATGTTCATGGGCGATACGGCACAGGGTCGGGACGTCTTGCACTTCCATGGTGATGGAGCCGGGAGACTCTAAAAACAGCACCTTAGTGTTGGGGCGGATAAGCGCGCGAATACCTTCACCAATCAGGGGATCGTAATAGGTGGTTTCAATATTAAAGCCCGCCAGAATATGGCTGCAAAGATCGCGCGTTGGCTCGTAAACACTGTCGACCATCAGCAGGTGATCGCCCGCCTGTAAAAACGATAACAAAGCCGCGCTAATCGCTGCCGCGCCAGAGGGATACAGCGCCGTGCCTGCGCCACCTTCGAGTTCGCTTACCGCTGCTTGAAACGCAAAGTGGGTTGGGGTGCCGCGGCGGCCATAAAACATTTCGCCATTGGTTTTGTTTTTGGCGGCGTGACGCATATCCTCCATCGTGTCGAACACTATGGTCGATGCGCGAAATACGGGCGGATTTATCACGCCCTTGGTCCATTTTTTATCTCGACCGACGCTGACGATTTGGGTGGCAAGCTGGTGTTTATCTGTCATAGGGCACTACCTTGGCGAGTTTGTATTTGTTTTGTCATCCAATGTGATGGCCGTCATCTTAGCATCTGCTCGCTAAAATGGCAGGAGGCAAACAGATGAGTTTGCTTCAAGTTGTAAGTCTTTGTATTAGCAAAGCGGCAGGGTAACTAGGATATCGACCCCATCATTTTCGCTGCGGTTGCGGGCTAAGATATTCCCTTGATGGAATTCGGTCACAAGCCGCGCAATATATAAACCTAGGCCAAGATGGGGTTTCTCTTGGGTTTGATTATCCCTCACCGAGACCATGGAGTCGAAGATTTGCTCCGACATATCCACTGGCAGCTGCGGCCCTAAGTTGCTGATAAGCAATGTGGCTTGTTTGCCGACTTGGGTGAGGGTGACCTCAATCGCACTGCCCTGATGACAAAATTCGATGGCATTGGCGATAAGTTTATCCATCAATTGGGCGATGTATTCTGGCACACCCTGCATCATCAACGGCTGTTCGGGCACTTTAACGCTAAAACGCTGCTCAGGGTAAGTCATTTGATAGCCTTGCATACAGCCGCTCACCACTTGGGATAGTGGAAATTTAGCGACATCGGCCTGAGTGAGACTCTGCTCTAGGCGCGTTGCCTCGCTCATATTATTCAAAATCATGCTTAAACGACTTACGCCTTCTTGGGCGCGATCGACATACTTTTGCGTGTCTTTATCTAAAGTTTGCAGATTTAAGTGTTCTAAAGAGGAGCGCACTACTGCAACAGGAGTACGTAGCTCATGGGATAAACGTGACGACATATTCTCCAAATAATGGGTGTATTGGCCTAAACGTCCCACAATGTTGGCAAAACTGCGGGATAAGTCGCCAATTTCGTCCCGCGCCTTTGAGGGTTTTAGATGGTTGCGCACCCGACCTTGGCTGTCGATGGCATTTTCGGCTTCATCGCGCAGTTTTCGAATACGATTGGAAATACTCGAGGCGAAGAAAAACAACGCTAAGGTGCCCATGCTCATAATGGTGAGGATCACGTTAAACAGTTTTTCCAGCGCGCGATTACGTAGGGTGCGAATACCGTGGGTGGTTTCTTCGGCTACCACCGCGCCCATCACGTTGTTATCAATCCAAATTGGGCTGGCGGCGGCCAGCACCACAGCTTTATTGTCCGGAGTCAGTCGCCAGGTCGAACTTTGTTGTCCCGCAAGGGCTTTTTCAATATGGCTACCATCTAGCTCGGTTGAATCCCGTAGCGAGTCGATAAAATCCTTCGGCGGTTTAGTGAGAATTTTATAGTAGAGTGGGTGCAGATAATCGCGCTGAAACCGCTGCCATAGGCCATTGCTGTTTTCATCATCAAGGGTGCGAGTCCACACGCTGTTGCTGTCGCGGATATCACCGGATTTTGCTAACACGCGGCCATGTTTATCGATCACCCAAATACGCGAGCTGTAGTGGCTCATCCCTTTGATAATATTTTCAATTTCAGGGGAGGGGACTAGCACTGTGCCCAGTTTATCGACGGTATCTAAGGCGGAAGTGCCAACCACTGCGGCGACATCGCGGTATTTGCTGTCGTTAACATCGGCAATGGCAAACCCGAGTTTGCTGCCCACCATATCAAGGGGAATACGCAGCTCGATATTGTAGCCCACATCTGTGGTGGCCCATTGTCCTTGAATGCGCACCTCGGGTGTCACTGGCACGGTTTGTTTCGGGTTGGCGGGCAGTTCAAAGGCGCTGATCCAACCGGGCTGAGTGGTGGCAACGATATAACGCTTAAATTTATTGTCAGGGGCAAGGGTTGCAATCGACAGGTGATCGTTTCTATCCACACTTAGGGCATTTTTGCCACGAAATACCACATTGGGGTCTACCACTTGAAAAAAGGCATACAGATAGCCATCGTACTGGCCCACCATGTGGGTAAAACTCAAGGTGAGCGGCGTGCTGGGATCGGCGCGCATAATCTGATTCGCCTCACCGTACTGGATAAATCTGTGCTGATATTCCTGCCATTCATTGAGTTTGCCATCGAGCAGAATCGCGCCCGCTAAGGGGTAAGCATAGAGATCGCGACTCTTTTCCACCTGTTTTAAAAAACTGGCTTGGCCATCGAAAAGTTTGGGCCGCTCGTGTAGGGCGGTAGCTAAGGCTTGAGTTGTGCCCTCTAAGGTGCGTTCCTGACCGTGGCGCAGGTATTTTTCCATCTCCCACACATATTGGTACCCCAGCCAAGGTAGGCAGAGTAAAAACAGGCTAAGGCCAATCACTTTAGTGCGAAGACCGAAAGGAAAACGTGTCATAGGCTGGCGGCTAATCTTCTACTTAACATGGTTCAGGCGAGGCTATCCCAGCGGTATCCCATGCCATAAACGGTATCGATGCAGTCAAATTCGGGCGCAGCGGCCATAAACTTCTTACGGATGCGTTTTACATGGGAAGTGATAGTGCTGTCATCGACAAAAATCTTCGCCTCTTGCATCAGTTCGTGGCGGCTACGCACATGGCCTGGGTGTTTGGCGAGGGCGTGTACCATCCAAAATTCGGTGACGGTTAATTCAATGGCAATTTGGTTCCAATACACTTGCATCCGATTTGCGTCGATAGTGAGCGGCCCGCGCTCGAGTAAATTCTCCTGCGGCGTTTGGCTGGCGGCAAGTTCCGAGCGGCGAAACAGCGCGGCTAAACGCGCCGTCAAATGGGGAAAACTGACTTCTTTGCTCAGGTAATCATCGGCCCCTAAACGCAGGCCGCATACGGTATCAAAATCGCTATCACGCGCGGTTAAGAAGATTATCGGTAAGGTGTTTGACATGGCGCGTAGGGACTGACACAGCATAAATCCACCGTCGATCTCATTGCCAAGGCCGATATCGATAATGGCTAAATCCGGTAAGCGCGTATTAAACGCCAACATGGCCGATGGCCGGTCGGCATAGGTTTGGACACTGTAACCGTGCTGCTGCAGCACATCCTTGTAATTTTCGCGAATGGCCGCTTCATCTTCCACAATAGCGATACGTTTCATTTCGCCATCTTCCTATTGACTGCTGGGACTAAGTTTTCGTGACTATACAGGAATTTATTGCAGATAAAAGGGCTCGAATGCAATTGCCATTTTGTTGCCACAATTGATAGTCGCATTGCCATTTTCCGACCCCGCTAATGCCATTGCACTTGTGTTTAATAGCCTCATTCCGTTTTGCCCCTCCCATTCATGACGTTAGGTGGCAAACGCATCACAAATCAAAAAGGAATGAGATGATGAAAAAGACGCTAATCAGTGTGTTGATATTCAGTGTATTTACGGCTTCTATCGCCAGTGTGTCTGCGCGGGTTTCCCTGCAAAATCAACCTTTACTTACAGAGCCACAAACTGAATGGACAATTGAACAAGAGGAAGATGGCGGTGAAGCCTTGATTGGCCTGGGTGGCGGCGCGCTACTCGGAGCCTTAGTGGGCGGCCCTGCCGGCGCCGTCATCGGTGGGATTACTGGCACCTTAATTGGTCAGTCTGTAGCGGATACCGAAACAGTCTCTGTCACACTCAAAAATCAGCAACAACATATTGCCGTGCAGCGCCAGCAAGTGACGAGCTTAACAGCGAAGCAACTGGCTAGCGAGCAACGTGCGGCAGAATATGCCGCTACTCAAAAACACCTCGATGCACTACTCGCAGAGCAACAGCAACTCTTAAGTGAATTAGCACTTGGGATGAATGTGCCATTTCGCACCGGTTCATCGGCGCTTGAAGCCGATTTTTTGCCCCAATTAGATAGTGTCGCCACTGTGATGAAGCGCTCGGGCGAGTCCAATCTCGAGCTGAAAGGCTATGCCGATCGCCGCGGTGATTGGCGTGATAACCAATCGCTCTCGGAGCACCGTTTAGTAGAGGTGCGGGATTATTTAATTCAGCAGGGCGTTGCGCCGGCGCGGATGACCACTCAATCCTTGGTGGCCGCAATGTCACTCAATGAGCAACTAGATAACGAATCCGACGTTTTCGATCGCCACGTTACGCTGACAATGCAGCCTACCCAAGGGCTTATGGCGAGCCGCGTAACAGAATAATTGTCATCAATATCAATAGTATTAAATCAGTATCAGGGAGCCTTTGTGATGTTCACAAAGAACAGGGTTAAAGAAGTGTGTGAAACACTGGCAATGTTAATAATCAGTGCCTCTATTTGTTGGTTTATCCCCTTTGCAGTCTTAGCATCACCCAACAGTGTGGGCGCCTTATCGGCGCCGCAGAATATCACTGCCGTATTTGATGAACATACGGCGAGTCGTTTACCTACATTTAGTTACGACGATGTCACTCAAGGCATGCTGGTGTATCAAACCGCCAATGGTAACTTAATGCCATCCTTACCCGTGGATACGCAAGTGTCGATGCAGGTCTCGGGGCTAACCAATAGGGTGAGCGTAAAGCAGGTTTTCAGTAATCACACGGGCTTAGTCTTAAATGGCCGTTATTTGTTCCCTTTGCCCAATGAGGCGGCGGTGGACTCGCTGCGATTACATATTGGGGAGCGGATTATCGAAGGGCAAATTCACCCAAAACAAGAAGCACAACAGATTTTTGAGCAGGCGAAAGCCGAAGGAAAACGCGCCAGTCTAGTCAGTCAAGAACGGCCCAATATGTTCACCACCGAAGTCGCCAACCTTGCGCCGAATGAAAAGTTGGTGGTCGAGATCAGTTATCAAGAAACCATTCATTATGAAGATGGTCTCTTTAGCCTACGTTTTCCGCTGGTGGTGGCACCGCGCTATATCCCAGGATTAACGCTGGGAGGGGACAGCGGCCAAACTGGGCGAGTCACCAGCAGCCAAGTATTCGATGCAGATCGCATTATTGCGCCCATTCGTGGGGCTCTGAGTGAAGAGGAGCCTGTGCTTAAGGCCGATATCAAGGTGAATTTAGGCTTGGGAGTCGATAAGGCCGCCATACTGAGTCCCTATCATGCCATTACTCTGGATGAGCAGCAGGGCGGATTGACCGCATCCTTGGCTAACCGAGTGCGTGCTGATCGCGATTTTGTATTGCAATGGCGTCTTGAGCAGGGCGTGAGTCCTGTGGCTTGGGTATTTAACCAAAACGGCAAAACCCATCAAACGCAGGCAGCAAGTGATGATGGCAGCATGGTGAATACCGCTGCGAGTACCAGTGTGCGAAATATAGATAACTACAGTTTGGTCATGGTTTTACCGCCTAAAGTGGAGGCGAGCGGGCAACTGAATTTACCCCGTGAACTGATTTTGGTGATCGATACCTCAGGCTCCATGGCAGGAGACTCGATAATACAGGCGAAAAATGCCCTGCGTTATGCGCTGCGAGGACTCAAAGCGCAGGATAGTTTTAACATTATCGAATTTAATTCAGACGTGTCTTCATTATCCCCAGTGCCGCTGCCTGCAACAGAGGAAAATTTAGCTATCGCTCGCCAGTTTGTGAATCGTTTACAGGCCGATGGCGGTACCGAAATGGCGCTGGCTTTAAATGCCGCGCTGCCAAGGCAGGCGTTTAACACAGCTTCGGGGGCTGATAAGTCGTTAAGACAAGTGATCTTTATGACCGATGGCTCCGTTGGTAACGAGTCGGCGCTATTTGAATTAATCCGCAATCAAATCGGCGACAATCGTCTTTTCACCGTAGGCATTGGCTCGGCGCCGAACTCGCATTTTATGCAGCGTGCGGCTGAACTTGGGCGCGGCACTTTTACTTACATTGGTGATGTGGATGAGGTGGAACAAAAGATCAGTCAATTGCTGGGCAAAATCCAGTATCCGGTGCTTACCGATTTGCAGGTGCGCTTTGACGATGGATCTGTGCCTGACTACTGGCCCGCGCCAATCCCCGATCTTTACCGCGGAGAGCCAGTATTGATTAGCCTAAAGCGCCACCCTCGTGAGCCTCAGGAACTCGTGATCTCCGGTCGTCAGGGTCATAAAAACTGGCAACAGTCGTTATCTTTGCAAGCCAATCATTCAAGCCATTCTGCAACTGATGTAGCGCAGCCAGCAGCAGGGCTCGATTTACTCTGGGCGCGCAAACAGATTGCAGCCTTGGAATTAAGTAAAAACGGCGCTAACGATGACAAGGTCAAGCAGCAAGTGACGGCGTTATCGATGAATTATCACTTAGTCAGCCCTTATACCAGCCTAGTCGCCGTTGATTTAACGCCGATAACGACCAATGCAATCAGTCGTGATGCGGTGGTGCGCCAGCATTTACCCTTGGGTTGGCAGCCTATGGGCGTCCTGCCACAAACATCGACCTCAAGCCGTTTCGACATGCTCTTAGGGGGCGGCGTGTTACTGCTTGCCTTAATGTTGGCGCTGTCGATTCGTCGCCAGCAGCGGCAGCAACGCGCGCTGTCATTAGCGCTGAATACTTGAGTCATGTCTATGAGTATGCGCATGACTCAACAGATACAAATAGGGTTGCTGGTGGGATTGGTATTACTTGGCATCACGCTGTTTGGAAAAGGATTCTATATGCAAGCGAAAGCACACTTTGCCCAATATTTGATTGAACAAGCCTGGGCTAAAACCTTAATCGATGGTCAGTTCCATAAACCTTGGTCATGGGCTGATACCTATCCCGTGGCTAAGCTCTCCATCGAGCAGGCCAAAAGACCGAATCACTTCGATGGTCCGGCATCGAACGACAGTTTATATGTGTTAGCGGGAGCCTCTGGCAGAAATCTGGCCTTTGGACCCGGGCTTGTGTTGTCGAGTGCGCCAGCTGGCGAGCGCGGTAACACAGTGATAGCAGGGCATAGGGATACGCATTTTGCGATGTTAAATGGTATCAGCGTCGGGCGTCGCCTCGCGCTGCAAACCGCAGCGGGCAGGGAGATTGTTTACCAAGTAGTGGCGACTAAGGTGGTGCATGAATCGCAAACTGAGTTGATGGCACCGAGTGACGATAATCGTTTAACGCTCATCACTTGTTATCCCTTCGATGCGCTGCAAGGCGGGGCAGAACTGCGTTTTGTAGTACAGGCCATCCCGGTTGAGCCAGAATCTGCAGCTCAATCCGAAGGGGCGACAGCAGATAGGATGTTGGAGCCCAAAGTGGCTTGAACATTCGATTTAATAGTTTGAGTTACTCGCTACTATGTACAGGTTGACTGGTAACTAAAAACTGGCAAATCAATTAAGGCAGAGCTGATGGCTCTGCTTTAATGTCAGAATTAATTGTTTATCGGCATCACTCTATTACGGCCTAGTCGTTTTGCCTCGTAAAGCAACTTATCTGTATTTTCAATAAGTTGTATTACTGATTGTCTTTCTTGCCACTGAGATACACCAAAGGAGGCGGTGATATTGTCGATACGTTCATCTTTGCGTCGATCCTTGATGCTGAGTTTTTCAAGCCCACGGCGCATGGCTTCAGCCAGTTGCCTGGTAATGCGTAATTGGCTCTTTGGCACTAAAATGGCAAATTCTTCACCGCCAAAACGGTACAACTTACTGCCATCTCGGCAGGCTTCCTGCAAGCGCTTTGCAACGACCCTTAATACTTGGTCGCCAAGCTGGTGACCATAGTTGTCATTAAAGGCCTTAAAGTGATCGATATCGACCAAGATAAGACAGGTGCCCGCGGGAGCCTGTGCCAACATGCCTGCGATATCGGTATCAAAGGCGCGGCGATTTAAACAGCCAGTAAGTGCATCGTAAAGTACATCTTTTTCTGTTTTTTCAAGCTTTTGTTTTAATGCATCAATCTCTGTTTGGGCTTTTTGCAATTGGGTCGTAAAAAACTCGGTGCTTGAGCGAATATTATCGGCTTCCTTCACCAAATTACGTACTAAATCGAGCACTTGCTCAACACTGAGCGTGCCTTCTTCGACACCATTGAGCTTGGCAAAGTTATTGTTAATACAGCTTTGGAAGTCGGCGGCATCTAGATTTGTATCCCGAATCGATTGCGACAGCTCGGTGGCCATGGCCTCAAGATTGAGCCGCATATCGCGCACATCCAGCTCAAGCGGATCGGCTACATACTGACGGAATAGCAACTCGCTGCTCACTGGCGGGCAGGTGTTGTAGTGGGCGATAACCGTATCAAGCTGGGCATTTAGCGCTGGGTTTTGTTCGCCTACGTAGGTATACCATAGGGCATAATTGATTGGCGTTGTGGGAATTTGATGCTTGAGCATTAAGGGAACCGCTTTTTTAAGATTCAAGGCTGCGGTTTGTAATAAATCTCGTGACATGGATAAATTCCAGTAAAAATAATCCGATAAACCATGCATATCACACATGGATAACAATATGGCTCGTCAAATCCCGTTACAACAAAACCCAAAAGCAGGGGCAATTACCTGCCATAAGCTTGGGGGGATATGTTAGAGTTTATCGCTAAAATTAAATAATGATAATAACTTGGGAGAAAGTCTTGAAAAATTTCATCCTTGCTAGTGCCCTAGGTTCCTTACTGTCCCTGCCTGCTGTTGCTGCATCGTCTTTGAGTGGCAGCCTAGATTTGAACCAATATCGCACTGATGTCAAAACCTTAGCCAGTGATGCCTACGGTGGCCGCGCGCCGTTATCCGAAGGCGAGCAACTCACAATCGAGTATCTTGAAAAAGCGTTTAAGGAGATGGGACTCAAGCCCGGCTTTGGCAACAGTTATTTGCAAGCTGTGCCACTCGCCAAAATCACCGCCGATCAAAATATGCAGCTCGATATCGGCGGACTTAAGTTTGCCAATGGTAGTGAGTTTACCGCCAGAACCCAGAGAATTACCGATAAAGTCAACCTTAAAAACAGCGATGTAGTGTTCGTTGGTTACGGTATCAATGCGCCTGAATATGGTTGGAATGACTATCAGGGCCTCGATGTCAAAGGCAAAACCGTGATTGTGCTAGTCAATGACCCAGGTTTTGCGACCCAAGATCCCAAGGTTTTTAAAGGTAATGCAATGACCTATTATGGTCGTTGGACTTACAAATACGAAGAAGCCGCTCGCCAAGGTGCAGAAGCGGTATTTATCGTCCATGAAACGGAACCCGCGGCCTACGGTTGGGGGGTGGTGCAAAACTCTAACACCGGTACCAAGTTTACCCTTATCGATACCAACAATAACCAAGGACAGGTTGGGGTGATGGGCTGGGTGCAACATGATGTCGCCCAAAAGATTTTTGCTAAGGCAGGTATGGACTTTGATACCTTAAAACAACAAGCGGCTAAGCCACACTTTAAGGCGATTCCATTAAAGCTTAAGGCCACTGTCAGTTTAAACAATCATATTGAACGCGCGAAATCCCACAATGTGGCGGCACTATTACCCGGAAAAAGTCGCCCCGATGAAGTGGTGATGATGCACGCCCATTGGGACCATTTGGGTACAGTGATTCAAGATGGCAAGCCGGAAATCATCAATGGTGCAGTCGATAACGCCAGTGGTGTGGCTGGCGTGTTAGCCCTTGCGCGTTACTTTGCCAAGCAAGCGCAAACGGCGCCGCTTGAGCGTTCGATTCTATTTAGTGCTTTTACCGCCGAAGAAACCGGCTTGATTGGTGCCCAGCATTTTGCTCAGCATCCCAGTGTACCGACTAAAAATATTGTCGCCTTTTTGAATATCGACGGTATGAATATAAACCAAGGTGTGGATTATATTCTGCGTTATGGTGAAGGAGTATCTGAATTAGAAGGCTATTTAGATAACGCTGCCAAAGCACAGGGGCGTGTGGTTAAAGCCGATCCAAGACCTCAAAATGGTTTAATGTTTAGATCGGATCATTTTGCGTTAGCCCAGCAAGGTGTGCCTGGGTTGCTATTTATGAGCCTTGGCGATACTGACCCCGACTACATTGCCCATAAATACCACAAAGGGGCTGATGATTATGACCCAAACTGGTCGCTTGAAGGCGTGAAGCAAGATTTAGATCTTATGGCGAGTATGCTAACAACCTTAGCCAATAATACAGATTGGCCGCATTGGATAGAAGCATCGGATTTTAAGGCTAAACGTGAGCAGGATGGTCGCAAAAAGTAATCCCAATTAACGTAAAAAGGACGCAGCAGCGTCCTTTTTTATGCTTATCAATCGGTTAGAAGGTATAACTGACTGAAAGCATCGGGCCGATAAAACTGTAGTAAATATTGTAGTCGGCGATTTGGGTATCTTTATTCGGTGATTTTTGGGCAATATCCACATCGACTTTATAGTAGTTGTAGGCCACACTCATGCGCCAATTGTCGGTGATATTGGCATCGATGCCGAGTTTTATATCGACTAATTCGCCTTTTACATCATTGAGTTTGATGTAGAAATATTGGGCGTGGATGGTTAGTTTCCATCTAGGGATAAACTCATAGTTGGCATATAAACCAAAATCTGGCAAAGGTGCGGTGACATTTTCATCGACGATGCGCGGGATGGCTTGGCTACCACAGACATTGTTAAGCAACTCAGAGGGATGACAAACACCTATGATGCCCTCAAAGCCCGTTTTGATAAACATGGTATGTAAACCAAGGGAAAAGCCTACATCGTAATTGCTGCCTTGAAAGGCATCGTAGCCATAACCAATACGCACAATATCAAAATTTAAGGTGGAGCTAAGTTTGCCGCCCGCCTTGATATCGTAAATGGTATCGTTAATTTCGATTTGAAAAGGTTTTGTTAGGGCTTGGGTTTCAGCGTTGCGGTGCAGTTGTTTCCAGTCTAGGTAAAAATTATGCCGCTCATTGAAGTGATAACTTAGCTCAACAAAAGGTAAAAACTGGTTTTCGGCTAATTGCAGATCGGATTCATAGTCTAAGGTGAAGTTATTAGCCGCAACAGGGTTTGTCACTTCCATGTTAGTGTCAGACTGTGAATAAAATCCCCCAAGCTCAACGCTAAACTCACCCGCCAGCACAGGGCTGCTGCCGAGTAGGGCGATCACTAGGGGTGTTAGGCGAGTGGAAATCAACGTTACTCCAGTATTCTTCTTATTATATCCAGCGATAACATCAGACTTTAGTGCCATAAGCTATGGACATTTGGAGTGTAACAGCAAATTTTAGAATGTGAATAAATTGTTTTTAAAGTTGCTTTGTTTTGTGATTTAAAACAAAAGTAGTACGGCTAATCGCTTTGCTGTGATGGGCTTGTGGGAGGGATCACGGTAATTTACATCTTGGTGATTTGTGACGGAAAAATATTGTACAGCCTAAAATACGGCTCAGTAATAACTGAGCCGTAGAGTGATTTCAACACAATCTTTTTGCGTTAGTTTGAGGCGGAATTTGCCTCTGGCGTGCTGTTATTTGCTGTTGTGTTTGCTCCGACAGCGGGCGTTTGTATTGGCTCACTGCTTTTTTCATCCTTGTTAAACATGCCTAGGCGGATGCGGATGAAATGCAAAATTTGCGCGGCAATATCCACATTTAAGCAAGATTCTAAGCCTTCAAAACCTGGGGAAGAGTTGGCTTCACAGATTTTGTAGTGGCCGTTATCGAATAATAAGTCGATACCCGCCACATCTAAGTCGAGAATATTGGCGGTTTGTGTCGCCAGCCATTCAATTTCAGGTGTAATTTCAAAGGGGCGTGCCGAACCACCTGCGCTCACATTGGCTTTAAAGCTGTCTTCTTGCCCACGTCGCTCGTAGCAACCTGCAACACGCCCGCCAATGGTAAAAACGCGCAAATCGCGGCCATGACTATTGGCGATAAATTCCTGCAAAATAATGTTGGCGTTTTTATTTGTTGCTTCAATTAGTTGCATTAAGTCATCAAATTCACGGGCTTTGTGCGATAAAAACACGCCGCTACCCTGAGAGCCTGAGAGTGTTTTAATCACCACGGGAAAACCCAAATGGCGCTCAACCAAGTCAATATCAACTGGGAATTTGACCAACATGGTTTTAGGAGTGGGTAAATTCTTCTCGGCCAGTAGTTGCTGGGAAAAGAGTTTATCTTTAACAATCTCAATGGCTTTAGAAGGATTCAGGCAGTAAACCCCTAAGCGCTCTAAATGACGAATAATCGCCAACGCAAAATAGGTGGTACCAGAACCCATTCTAGGAATAATAAAATCTGGCAACTCAACAGGTTGCCCGTTTAACAAAATACTTTTGTTATCTTCTCTCGTCACGGTGAGATCAAACTCATCCGGAGCATAAACTTCTAATTCAATATTGTCGGCTTTGGCAGCCGCCAATAGACGTTCAATTTCATACCATTCAGGTTTTAGCTGAGTCGCGGTTTCTTTATATAAAATCCACCCACGCATTTAATCGCAAACCTTCATTTTCATGCTTTATCCTCGGGTTCAGCTTCATCCTGAACATCATCTTCAATTTCGACATCCACATCGAATGCCGCTTCTGGCTCAACTTCAACCTCAGGTTTAGTGGCAGGTAAGTGAACGGTGCCAACCACCGCATAAAAAGGCTTACCTCGAGCCAGTTTGCGGTACTTTAACCATATATGCTCTAACAAGCTACTGGGAGCGATGTTTCCTTTGATGACTTCGACAAATTGTGCTTCATCAGCGGTCACCGGAAGCGACTTACCTTCGGCAAGGTTTTTCATGGCATGACCATGTAATTCAAGCAGTTCGGCTTCTTTACTGGTGAAGTCGCCACTGCGCTTAAAACCTTTTGGGAAATTAGTATCGTCATAAAAGCGTTTGTGAGATACGAAACTGGCAGCTGAGCCGTTCAGCGTCTCAGAACCCTTGTTAGCGTTTGAAAAAGACTGTTCAGACATGGCTGTTACCTTCTAGTTTTTGATATACAAAGATTTGCAACTGGAGTATTGGCTAGTATTATTGATTTATAAATCAAAAAAATTTGTCTATTTTGGTCAAGAATTTTTATGGATACCGATTTACTAAAGACCTTTCTCGAAGTCTCTCGTACCCGCCATTTTGGTAAGGCTGCAGAAAATCTCTACCTTACTCGTAGTGCGGTGAGTTTTAGAGTGAAACAACTCGAAAGTATTCTTGGTGTTGCCCTGTTTGAGCGCCAACGCAACAATATTCAGCCGACTCCAGCGGGAGAGCGAATGTTGGGCCATGCGGAGGCGGTATTAACGGCATGGGAGCGTGCTAAACAGGATGTTTCTCTTAGTCAGTTGCAATCGACTCAATTAGCGATTGGTGCGGGGCCTAATATTTGGGATGCCTATTTACAGGGGTATTTACAGCATCTACATGTTGGGCTTCCTGGGATTGCACTGCGCACTGAGGTGTTGCCACTCACTGTGATGACGCGGCAATTGATGGATCGAACTCTCGATTTGGCCATATCCTTTGATCCACCCAAACTTGATCAATTTGAATTAATACAATTAGGTCAAATCAATTTGCTGCTGGTGTCAAAATCGATGGAAGTGGCGGTGAATGCAGTGCAAGCGGGGCAATACGTCAAAGTCGATTGGGGCACTGCCTTTAACATTATTCATGCGCAAGATTATGCGGCGCTACCTGTGCCAACATTGCATACCAGTTCGGCACGTATCGCTTTGGATTTTATTTTAAACAACGGTGGTTGTGCCTTTTTACCCGAGCATTTGGTGCAGCCATTGCTAAGTAAGGGGGAACTGCATTTAGTCGCGGGAGCGAGCGCGATCTCACGCAGTGTATATGTAGCCTATTGGGCTGAAAACGATAGATTGGAACACATTAAACAGGCGATCGGATTCTTAGCCGATAAGCCGTTAACTGAAGTCGATTAACCCTCTCAAGTAGCAAAAACGCCTTTAGGGACGAACCTCAAGGCGTTTTTATATGATAGTCGGGCTTAAACAAACGGTTATTATGCCGACAAGCAATTAAACCAAGAGTGGTAATAACACGATCAGCCAAGTGATCCCGCAGAGCGCTAAACTCATAAATACCGCGGCAGAGGCGATATCCTTTGCTTGGCCACTTAGGTGATGGATCTCACTACCCACGCGGTCAACCACAGCTTCAATCGCCGAGTTTAATAGTTCAACAATTAACACGATAAACAAGGTTAAGATCAGCATTAAGCGCTCCATGGTGCTGATATCAACTAAGAAGGCGACAGGGAGCATGACCACAGCCAGCATCAATTCCTGTCTAAAAGCGGCTTCATGGATCCATGCGGCCTTTAAGCCCTTCATTGAAAATCCTGTCGCTCTAAAAATGCGTTTAATACCGTGGTTATTGGCTGGTTTCATAATTATTCCATCGACTTGGCGATTATTCGTATGGCTTTGCCGTTCAAAAAAAGAATACGTCTTGAGTGTTTGCCTTTGAACGAGCATAAAAAAGAGGCCGCAGTATAGCCCGATAATTTATGTGCATAAATAGTTAACTGTACAAATTGCTAGCTCAGTTCAGGTGTGACCTTATCGCGAACGGATTCGCAGCATTAAAAGCGAAAGACTAAGCTTGGAGTGGGATGACTTTATCGGAGAGGCAAAGGAATGGCTCTTACAACTCGCTTACCTTTTGTAAGATTTACAGCGCTTAAGTGCTTGGGATTGATTATTGGACTCTGTTGCGTATTGATTGCCGCAAGCTTTGCGAGTCCTGCACCGAATATTCAATTAGCAACGGAATATTCGCTCGATAATCACTCCAATAATGATGCTCAAATCAGCACATTTTTTGTCAGCGAAAAACTCGATGGCGTACGAGGTTATTGGGATGGGCAACGCTTATTCACCCGCCAGGGCAATCCCATTTGGGCCCCGAGTTGGTTTACCGCCGAGTTTCCTGCCATCGCAATGGATGGTGAGTTATGGCTTGGAAGAGGGCAGTTTGAGGCGATATCAAGCTTAATACGTCAAGCATCGCCAAAGGATGCTGACTGGCAAAACGTTCGGTTTATGGTATTTGATTTACCAACAACCAAAGGCAGCTTCGAAGAGCGTTACCATAAGATGCAAACACTTATCGCAGGGAAATCGGTTTATCTTCAAGTGATTGAGCAGTTTAGTGTCGCCAGTGTTGCAGCCCTCTATCAAACCTTAGATTCCTTAGTTGCCCTTGGCGCTGAAGGGCTAATCTTACATCGTCGCACGGCAATCTATACGCCAGGGCGTAACCCTAATGTGATGAAGTTAAAACCCTATTTGGATGCAGAAGCCACAGTGATTGGTCATATTGCTGGCAAAGGACAATTTGCCGGAAAGATGGGGGCCTTAAGAGTACAAACGCCGGATGGCCGCATCTTTAATATTGGCACAGGCTTTAATCTCGCTGAGCGCCAACATCCCCCAGCCATCGGTACGCATATTACCTACAAGTATCTTGGCTTAACGGTGAATGGTTTGCCGCGCTTTGCCAGTTATTTACGGATCAGAACCGATATTGACCCAAAGAATAAAGAATAAGTTGCGAAAATGTGTAACTTTGATAACAATCGAGCTCCTCAGCACTAGCGTTGCCATATATCGTATTGATCATAAACGGGCAATCATACTAAGGAGCAGATTTTGGTCGAGAGTCAGCATCGATTAACGCTTTGGGTGCAGCGTATTACGCGTCGCTTTGTTGTCCCTAAATGGGTTAAGTATTCCATCGTTGCGACACAGCACTTTTGGCAGAGTTTAAGTTTGGCGCAGCGTTGCTACTTATTAGCGTTACTGGCTTTAATAGTATTTCAGCCCGAAATTGGGGTTGCAGCTATTATTACTGCAGTTGCCTTAATTATTGAGTTTTGGCCAAAATTCGCTACGGCTTGGCATACACTGGCAGGTAAAGCCATTTTCCTCTTGTTTTACGCCGTTATTGCTAATTTTGCCCTAGCCGCCAGCGGCAGTGTCGTGAATGAAATTACAGGTGTCTCAGCATCGCATTTATCCTACACCCATAACTTTGCGATTTTGTTGTACATGCCTATTTGGTTTATATGTATCTCAATCATTGCCTTACTTTTGCTGCAATTGGTGATCCCTTGTTATTTACTCTTCCATATTGGTCTGCGGATATTGAGACTTGAAGCTAGTGCTCAAGGCAATAAAAAGCGCTTTGTAGTGACAACCGCATTAGTACGGATGTTCCTTTCTATCGTGCTGTTATTGAACTTAATTGCGATTACCGATGGCGAAAATTGGATAGAGGATTTAGCCAAAAAAACTCAAAAAATAAACGGCAATCAGTTCGATATCCAAGTCGTACCTGAAACAGAACTTAAAGCTGAAGATAATATTGAAAGCGTTGATAACGGTTTAATGATTAAACCTGAGCAAATAGATTCAAGCGAATCATTAACAGCCTTTGGTCATAAATATTACAATGGGATCAGAGAGTTAATCGCCTCATTTACATACAAGTTTGAAGCTAATGGCCGTAGTCGTTGTCAAAAATTGGCCAATTCCGTGGTGGTTGAACTTAATGATTATGAAATACTGGAAATCACAGAGTCCGCCCATGAAAAATACGGTTATCATTTTGAAGTAAAAAAATGTATTTCTCCCGCCTTTGGGCAAATGGCATCGATCCCTAAATAATCATGCGTGAGGATACTAAGTTGTTAGAAGATAAAACGTTAAAAGCACAAAATATAAGACTTATCTTAATGGCCTGCATGGGCAATATATGCAGTTCGCCCACCGGTTTGTCGCGCCTGCGACTCCGAACAGGGCGGTTCATTTAGAACTTTCTGGTTAGGATAATGAACTGCAATGCATCTCTCAGTGAACATAAAACTGCTTTCTTGAGAAACTCATACATTACGACCAATTATAACGATCGAAGATCTGCAATAGCTATAAGAAAACATTTGGTGCTAATTTATCCGTCATTAGTAAGTAAGAAATGGCATTAATTCATCCATATTGCTCACTACTATCTGTTGCCCTTGTGGTCTAATTTTTTGCATATATATGTCTATGTTATACACATCCAAGGGTACCTAATGAGTGAAGCGTTGGTGGGAATGCTAAGCTTCCCATTGAGCATGCCGTAATCTTTTTCTATCACTACTTTTCGTCAAAATGGAGAGCGGGGATGAACTCGATAGTCACGTCAGTATTCCAAAGTCCATCATCTTGCTTGCCGCTCGCAGCATTGTCGTTGATGTCTGGTACACCATTAATGCGGCTTAATACAAAATCGCGATAACTATCAGCATGCTCACAATCCGCACGAACATGCCAGCGAAGTGGTGTGCAAACCAGAGTGTGTGGCGAAATGATACGTTCCGCGGTGTCGCCATCTTTTAACGATGTGTAGCATATATCGGCACGTCTTTTCTCTGGAATAGCTTGGACCAACGGTCGTAATACCTCCGGTGCAATATTGCGAGGGATTGGGCGAATCAGATCAATCACCGCCTTACACCATTGGTGAAAATCATACCTTGACCTACGTGGGGGCTGAAGGCATTGAGCCATTCCAGAACAAAACGGATATAGATTCTATCTAACTAGAACAACCTATGAGTTTGATTGGTAGTCGAATTGGCGAGCACTTTAAGCGTTTTAATGGGTGATTTTTAGTAAATAGGCATGCCAAATTTTGCTTCTAAATACTTTGCTAAAATTTTTATTATACTTGTCCTTGCCTAACATTGACGCATTCTGAATAACGACTAATATAAGACAAATGAGACATTTTTGAGGTGATGTTATGCCTATTCCTATCACAATTGCCGATGATTCTTTAATGTCCAGAAAAGCGGTAAGACGTGCATTACCGGAAGACTGGGATGTTGAGATTACTGAAGCATGCAATGGAAAAGAGGCTCTTGAAGCCGCAAATTCTGGCAAGGCTGAAGTACTATTTCTTGACCTTACCATGCCAGAACTTGATGGGTTTGGAGTGCTCAAGTATCTACATGAACAACAGTCAAAAACCGTTGTGATTGTGATCAGTGCGGATATACAGCCAGAAGCTAAATTATTAGTGGATTCCTTGGGTGCCTTTCGTTTCCTTCAAAAACCGTTGCAACCCGCACAGTTAAGGCAAGCACTTTTCGATGTGGGGCTAATATGAATATGTTGCTATCTGAAGAACAGCGAGATGCACTGCAGGAGTTGATGAATATTTCTATGGGGCAAGCTGCTAATTCACTTGCGCGTTTAATTGAAGCAAAAATTACACTATCCATTCCTAAAATCAGTGATGTCACCCCTGAACAATTTGTGTCTATGCTATCGGACCAGACGGTGTGGTATACGCGTCAATCATTCTTAGGCAGCATTAAAGGTGAAGTCATTTCAACCTTATCTAAGCAGGGGTGTGATGCAATTGGTAAATTAATGGATTATCAACTTCCACTAACCCAAGATCGTTTAAATGAATTGTTGTTAGAGCTTGCCAATATTTTAGCTGGCGCATGTTTAACGGGATTTGCTGAACAACTTTCATTAAATGCAAAGTTAAGTATGCCGACCATGTACAGCGCAACCAGTCAACATTATCACTATAGATGGGCAAGTACCTTGATGATGGAGGTAGAATTTAAAGTGGAGGTGAGTCAGTTTGATTCGAAAATTGTGATTTGTTTGGAGGAAGCATCAGTCCAAACGCTGTTAGCCAAATTACAGCAATTGTTGGAGTAACGATGAGTCAGTCTCAACTATTACAGAAACTTGCTTCGCGCTTACCGCTAGGAGTCTGTGTGGTTGATGAGCATTATCAAATTATCTACTGGAATGAGTTTTTCACCGATAGATTGCCTAATGCTAAGTCTGATACACAAGGAAATAACTTACTAACATTATTTCCTGATGCAGCAAAATTTCTTCAGAAGAAGATAAACAGTGTTTTTGTTCTTAATAATGCGAGTTTTTCATATTGGGAACATCGTCCCCATGTGTTTGATTTTAGTAGTAGCAGACCAATTACGGGTGAAGAAACTGCTATGTTTCAAAATATTGAGTTTTTTCCGCTCGATATAGAAGATAATCAAGTTAAAACTGTTTGTTTAATTGTACAAGATGTTACAGAGCTTGCTAGTTATTACCAAGCACAAAAATGTCTCTCTGAACAGTTGGAACAAGAGCATACAGCATTAATCTTACTCAATAAAAAATTAGAAGCTGCTCAAAATCAATTATTACAATCTGAAAAAATGGCTGCCATAGGTCAGTTAGCCGCAGGTGTTGCTCATGAAATCAATAATCCAATTGGATTTGTTAATTCAAATTTACAAAGCTTGCAGGATTACAATGATAAACTATTAAAGTTACTTAATTTTTATCATAAACTGACACAGAAAATTGGTTCAGCACCTTACTTTACACTTGAAAAAGATATGCTAAAACGCTATCAATTTGAATTTATATGTTCAGACCTTCCCGATTTAATTCGTGAATCGATTGAGGGCTTAGATCGCGTTGCTGTAATAGTGAAAAGTCTTAAGTCATTCTCGCATGTCGATAGCAGTGAATGGCAATATGCTAATGTGATAGAGGGTATAGAAAATACATTAAAAATTGCAGCTAACCAAATTAAATATAAAGCCGTTGTTTTGCGTAATTTTCAAGATAATTTACCTGAGTTGTATTGTCAGCCTATGCAGCTAAATCAAGTATTCCTCAACTTATTAGTCAATGCTGCACAAGCTATAGAGGAAAGAGGTGAAATTTCGATCGACGTGAGTGCATCCGACGCTGAATTTATTATTGTGATCCGTGATACGGGATCAGGTATAGCTGCTAGTGATCTTCGTAAAATATTTGAACCATTTTACACGACTAAACCCGTAGGAACTGGTACCGGTTTAGGCTTGTCGCTGTCCTATAGCATAATTCAAAAACATAAAGGCGAGATAAAAGTATCATCAATATTAGGTGAGGGCACTGCCTTTACGGTTATATTACCTATTCTATCCCCCGAAGATGTTGCTTAGTGGTACTATTAACTCACTCATGTGAAGTGAATACGTAGCCGAGTTATTTTATTCTGTTTCTTTGAGAGCTTTTTTTACAGCCAATGATATGTCATCAAGCTCATTTAGTTTTATCATCCGCTCTTTAAGTAAATTGTGAAGATTTGCAGCACAATGAGAAATAGCAATTAGTCCTAAACAAGCGCTTGTTCCTTTCAGTTTATGTAATTCATGTTCTAAATGAGAACTGTCTTCACATTTAACCAGTTTCTCTAATAATAATAATACTTTGGGTAATGTATATAAGTACTCTCTTGTTAATTCATCCTCATCCTCCTCATTTATCTTTTTTGTAGAGGTAGAATTATCAACAATAAAAAGTCTAATTGTCTCTATCAACTGATTTTTAGTGAACGGTTTGGCTATAGTTTTATTAAATGGACTTGTTTGATGTGTTTCTGAATCAAGAATGTCGGCACTTAAGAGTAATAGTGGGATACTTTTATTAAATTCTCTAATCGCTTTTGCAGCCGTGAATCCATCCATAATAGGCATTTGTTGATCTAATATGACTAAATCATAATGTGATTTTTCTACTAACTGAATGGCTTGCTGACCATTTTGAGCAAAATCGACAGCAATTTCTGTATCTTTTAGGTAGATATCAATTAACTCTCTAATATCGTCTACATCATCAACAATTAGTACATGGTAATTTTTCCAGTCTGGTATCGTGTGCTCAATCTCTTTCTCATTTTTAGGAAATTCAGTTAAATTTTTTATGATTTTACTTTCAGGAAGCGTGACTGAAAAACATGATCCGACTCCTAGCTCGCTTTGCATATGGAGTTTGATAGACATTGCATCAGCTAATTGTTTACTGATGAATAATCCTAAACCTGTACCACCAAAATCTCGACTGGTACTTGAGTCAGCTTGCGTAAAAGCCTCGAATAATGTGGATGCTTGGTGATCTGAAATACCAATTCCTTCATCAATGACAGCTATACATAACTCATCTTTACTCGTTATATTTGCTACCAGTTTTACTGTGCCTTTAGGTGTGAATTTTACAGCATTACTAATAAAATTTAGCAGTATTTGTTTAAGTCTGAATGGGTCTGTTATTATATGTTCAATATCATCAATGTCGATATTCATTTCTGTAGTTAATTTTTTCGTTGTTGCTAAGACTTTCATAGAATCACTGAGGCTATTCAATAAAGGAATAATGGCAACAGTTTGTTCAGCAATAGTCATTTTCCCTTCATCAATTTTAGCCGCATCCAGAATATCATTGATAACATTTTGGAGATGTAAAGTATTTTGTTCTATTTTGCAAAGGGCATTATGTACTTCACCTTGAGTGTTGGGTAAAATTTGTTCAGTAAAGCCCTTGATAATAGTTATTGGTGTACGGATTTCATGACTCATATTAGCTAAAAAGCGTGTTTTTACTGCTGCTAGCTGGTTAGCTTTATCGCGTTCTTGTTCTAATTCTTTTGTTCGTTTTTCAACTCTTTCTTCTAATGCTTCATTAAGAAGTTTGACTTCATTCATCGTTGATATGATGGCATGATGAGCACCTGCAACTCTTCGTTGCATGTTGACGAAGCTGTGAGCTAAGGTATCGATTTCGAGTGCTGATTGTGTAAAGTTTAAATTTTTCTTTGTGGTGCTCTTACCATCCCATTGCTGAGTATAATCAACTAATAGTTCTAATGCTTGTGTATAGTTTTTCACAAAGCGCTTTGAAAATTGAATAGATATTTCTAATATTAAAGTAATTAGCAATAATGATAGTAAGTAATAAATTGAAAAGTCTAAAATTAATTCATCAGTGTCAATAAAAAAATATAGCTTCCAATCTGTTATACCAACTTGATTACTCACAATAAGATGATGTGCATCACGGCTAAAAATGATTGGTTCAAGTGGGTTAAATAGACTGTTTTCAAGAAAAGTCTTTTGCATCGGCTCACTGTGTTTTGGGCGAATCCATATGCTTCCTATATCTCCGCTAATATTATTCCCCCAAACTTTTTTACCTGATTTATCAATGAGAATTCGATGAGATATACTATCATTAGGTAAGTTAAATACTTCTAATAGTGAATCTAGTTTTATGGCTAATTGCAAAACACCATTAAACTGGTTATTATTAATAATTGGTGTGCTAACTGCGAATAGTTGATCTTCCCCTAAAGACCTTCCCGTAAAAGTATCGCTAATATAAGTCGACATTGTATTCTTAGCTTCGTAATAATAAGCTCTGTCAGTAACGCTCACCTTGCCAAGGTTACCATTGTTAACATTTTCTTTGTAAAACTTATTTACAGTTCCGTCTGCATCGGTGACAAGTGCTGAAATAAATTCTGGTGATTGCTTTACAAGTTGCATTAAAATGCTTTTAGTTACTACTATGTCCGTTAATTTCGCAAGGGTTTCAATCTTGCTGGAATAGTCTTTTAATTTTAGTTCTATATTTTCCTTAAGATCGTTAACTTCATTTTGATAGCGTGTCATTTGCTTTACTAGATGTAAATTGGTTATTCCGTTTAATCCAAGTGTAATTAATAACGTTGCAGGGATTGCTGTATATAATCCAACTCTAAATGATAGTTGATGTTGCAATGACTGCTTTCTTAGTTGCTCATTGTTGACATATAATGCAAGCAGTAAGTTTGCAGCCTTAATGGTCCATATAAATAATGCAGTAGATAATGATGTAAATATTAGCCAAGAGGTTGGGTTATCTGTAATAGCTTCAGGTAGTAATAGTTTGTTGGTTACAAAGACGATTATAAAGTAAGTTGTGGATATTTTAATAATACTGCTATTTTTTCGATTTATGTGGAATCCAAATAGCATTGCCTGAAAAATAGTAAGTATGACTGCTATATCTGATGGTAGTGGATAGGTTACAAAAGCAAAGCATACTAGGGCCCATAGTGGGCCTAAACGGGCTAATATTACTAATATGGCAACATTGCCAACATTTAAAGGGACTGCTATGGGAATGGTTACAACTGATAAATTTGCTAACAATCCAACAGTAATGCAATAAAGCAAAAATAATAATCGGTGTCGTTTAATTGATTTATTATGGTTTTTAATCATCGCGAACATGATTAGACTCCGGTAAGCTTATGACAAATTTAGTCCCCTTTAAACCTGTATGAACTAGGGCAATGCATCCATTATGTTGTTCTATTATGGCTCTTGAAATCGATAGTCCTAATCCAGTACCTTGCCCGATTTCTTTTGTTGTAAAAAAAGGTTCAAATATATGGGGAATATCAGCGTCGTCAATACCACAACCATTGTCTTCGATTTCCACATTTATCCAGTTGTTAAACTTGTTGATGCTAATCTCAATTAAACCATATTGGTGTTCAATGGCGTGCTGGGCATTATTTATTAAGTTTAATATTACTTGGCTCAGTTGGGTTGCGTTACCTTGTGTGAATGCATGATTCAAATCATGACTTATTTTTATTTTTGCATTTTTTCTAACATGAGTATTGGCTATCCTTACTGTATCTGCAATAAGTTCTAAAATATTGATTGTTGATATTGTGTTTTCATCTGGATGTGAAAAGTTTCGTAGGTTTTTAATGATGTCTCTTGCACGTCTTGCCCCTTCTAAACTTTCGCTGATAAGTTCACCACTGTCTTTTAATATAAAGTCTAAGTTGTGTTTATTATAAAGTTTTATTGAATCAGGATGGGAGTTACATACTTCCATTATAAAAGTGTTTATATCTTTTAAATACAATTCAAAAGTATTTAAGTTACTGTAAATAAACCCTAATGGGTTATTTAGTTCGTGGGCAACCCCCGCTGCAAGTTGTCCTATTGCAGCAAGTTTTCCCTGTCTTGCCATGCTTTGCTCGATGCGTTTTTGTTGAGCAAATAAAGTATCACGCTCAGCGGCTACATGCCGATATTCCATCAGTGTAAGCGTACTTGCGATAAAACTGCTGTAGTTTGACATCACAGATTTAGCTTCTGCATCAAAGCCATTGACTTCATTTATCACTAACACGATAGCATAGCAGCGACTGGCGATCTTCACTGGTTGTATTAATGCAGATGCAGCATTCGGTAAAAGTCCTTTTAATGAGGCTGGCCATTTTGGTGTTAAATTGAGGTTAAAAAATACTGTTGATTGACTAAATATACTCTGCTCAGGTTTGCTATTAACCGTATCATCTAATTGAAAGTGTCGTCCTATGAGCATTTCATCGGTACTTGATACGATAAAAAAACCATCATTTTCATGGTTGCAGGTGATTAACAATTGCACATCGGGTTTTAGCTCCTGTGCAATTAATTCAAATAATGAACGAAAGGGCGTTGATTGTTCTTTGTTATTGGTAAATGCTTTCAGGGTTTTCAGCATTAGGTTATTTAGCTTTTTAAACTCTAAAAGCTTTTGATTTTCTACTTTTAGTTGCATCAGCAATTCGTGTTGCTGTTCATTTTTACTCATTAGAGTGTCCAAATATGATTGCTGAGATCATCAGATTGCCATGACGATTCACACCGTCTGCAAATCGACCTTGTTCACCAAAGGTGAACCCACCAATAAAGGGGACATTTCCTAATGCCTGTTCAACACCTTGTCTCACTTGATTCGTTTCATCTTTTATCGCGAGCATGCAACCAGCACAAAAAATCACAATTGCGGCTAATGGTTTACTATCGTATAGGTCGAGCAATTGCTGGGCTGCAAAGTGGGTAACCGTTTGCGCGCGTTGGATCAAGAGTGTTTGATTACCATGCATAAATGTCAGTTGCTCCCCTTGGTATACCTCTGAGAATAATTCCATTGTGCCATCCTCATAGATGAAAGCTGGGTGGCTGAGCAATGTCATTTGTTCATCGTTATCTAAAATAACCCGCCCGAGGGGATTAAAGGTGCTCTGCGCTAGCACTGGACCATTGGCCAGTGTGGGTAATGCCATCATGGTTCGCCATTGATTATAAACACTGGCTGCCGGTTGGTGATTTAATGTGTTTAATTTTCTGCCGCTTGCGGACGTCACAAT
The DNA here is from genome assembly GCF_022410515.1 of Shewanella cutis. Lineage (GTDB taxonomy): Bacteria > Pseudomonadota > Gammaproteobacteria > Enterobacterales > Shewanellaceae > Shewanella > Shewanella cutis. The sequence goes on from NZ_JACSDI010000007.1 coordinate 68,035, forward strand.
AGCGGTATGACGGGTTGTTTCATAACCACTGCTAAAAAAATAATTAATCGGTGTTGACGGAAAAAGTACCGCAATAATAAAACCTGTCGTGATAGTTTGTTGACCATCGAACATACACCAGTGGCCAGAAACATCATTATCAGCAGAGGTGCCACCAAATACGGGCACATTGTTGCCAACCAATTGCCGTATTCCTGTCAGTAAACCTTCTTCTAGACCTGGCGATTGGCTACACCAAATCAATGCTGGTAATTCACCGGGTCTGTTTGCGGCGTTTAGTGCTAGGGTAAGCGCCTGTTGGCTGTCTTCGATAATGCTATCGATTGAGCTTTGCTTACTTGCAACGCCATAACTTCCTTGTGGATCATAAAATTGCAAAATAGCTAAATGATTTTGGTTGTCTTCAGCTCCGATATCGGAAAATGCTGTAATACAGGAGCTTGTCGCCACCCAAGAGGTTGCCAACTGAGTTATTTCAGTTGCCTGTGACAGGTGAAGAATGGCGTCTATATTACCGAATGCGATCGCTAAGTTAGCGGGTTTATCCTGTTTAATTGAACCAATGTATTGCTGAAACACACAAGGATCTGTCGCATTTAAAAAGTGTCGCAGGATTTTCATTCCATGACTCCTTAATGTTTTTCGTCCTCAGTGGTCCCTATTTCCACCAGCAATTGCTCCTTATGTTTTAGCTGATATTTTGATAATTTTTCAAGGGATGCTGGGGTGAGCACATGGCCTTCTGGTAAGAGAAGGATGTGTTTAAGGTTGTACAGATTTTGCTTCAATTTCATTCCTGGCTTGAGTGCACTGACTTCCAGTCCTCTTCGGGCTTTATTGGCTATGTCTGCATCTTCAGAAGCAACTAAGATAGACAATGCTTTGACGATAGTAGGGTCGTAATAACTCCCTTGATGAAGCTGGATAGCGTCAAATGCATCAATCATACTCATTTTGTTGCCATCGTATCGGCCCTCTACGTGTAGCCAAAAATCTCTCGCCACTGCCAATATTCGAGAACCTAGCGGGATATCGTTTCCAGCTTTTTGTGCTGGTTCTCCTCCACCATTGTAACGTTCTAATTGATTGGCAATGATGAGCGACATTTCGCTTAAATGCTGCGCTGGTAATAAAATTTCTTCGGCATGTAGGGGATGTTCATTAAATAATCGACGTTCACGATTATAGAGATCGGTATAAGCGGTTTCTGCGACCTTTGTTGGAAGCGCTATTTTGCCTATTTCTGAAAATAGCCCAGCTTTTGTGACAGTAGTGACCAGCTCAGAGGGTAATTTCAAGGCTTTTGCGAGATATTCACAAGTGGCACTGATTTTACGGGCTAATTCACCACTGAGTGGGGGATAACTTACGATGATGTTGTAAAGTACTTCTAAGGTGGCGGCTTCATCCTTTTGCCTTTCACCTGCTAGGTGTTTAAATTTTAAAAGTGTTTGTTTAAGTTGTTCAGTCCGTTTTAGGACGGTTTCCTCGAGGGAACTATTGAGTTCCTTTAACTGCTTATTTTGTGTGGCGACTTTGGCAGTAAGTTGTTTGTTTTGACGAATTAAGTGGTAGAGCGCTAACCCTTCATCTACCACGGTCAACAATTCTTGATTATCCCAAGGTTTTTGAACGTATCGGTGGATCTTCCCAAGATTGATTGCCGAAACAGTAGAGGCAAGGTCGGCATAGCCTGTCATTAAAATGCGGTAGGCATCGGGTTGTAAAATCGCGGCTTTTGCTAGAAATTCCGCGCCCGTCATATTTGGCATTCGCATATCGGTGATGATCACATTTACTTTATGCCCCTGCATCAGCTCTAAGGCTTTACTACCGCTATCAGCTAACAAGATCTGCAGATCCTTACCGATAAAGAGTCGCTGTAGCGATTTTAGAATACTGGCTTCATCGTCTACACACAGAATCAATGGCAGAGTGCTTTCAGATGGGGTTGGCATAAAGTCACCTATCGCATTTGTCCTATTTGTCTTATAGATTAAAATTATGCTATAAGTGTTAACTAAGCAAGAATAATCATGGGTACGAGAGCATGAAAACGCTCAAGCCAAGCGATATCGCCCAATATTGCGATGTTCATCAACGCACTGTGAGCCGCTGGATTGCTAAAGGTCAATTAAAGGGGCACAAGTTACCGGGGCGGGGTAACTATCGAGTCTTGGTAGAAGACTTTATTAGTTTCTTACATCAACAAAATATGCCAATGCCAGAGGCATTTTTAGCCTCAAATAATAATGAGTTAACGGCGGATAAAAAGTCTATCCTTATTATTGATGATGAATTATCAATGCGAAATGCACTTAGGCGGGCATTGCAATCGACGCCTTTTACAATTTTAACGGCACAGGATGGTTTTCAAGCAGGGGTTAAAATTATTGCTGAAAAACCAGATTTAATCCTTCTTGACTTGTCTATACCTGGATTGGATGGTTTTGAGGTGATCCAGTTTATTCGGCAACGACCGGATTTAGCAAAGCTTAAAATTTTAGTGTTATCAGGGCTTTCATCAACTGAGTTAGCTGAGTCAATCAGATTAGGAGCCGATGACGCAATAGCAAAGCCTTTTGATAATCATGATCTATTGGACAGAGTCAATATGCTATTAAGCTAGAGGCCATAATGGATAAATCTTTACTGTTAGTCGATGACGATGTTGGCATTTTAAAAGCTTTGACACGCTTGTTAACTCGTTCAGGCTATTCAGTAAAGACTGCCCAAAGTGGTGAGGAAGCGCTAACCCTATTACTCAATTATGACTGCAAAGTGGTGTTGACCGATTTTAGAATGCCCTATATGGACGGGGGGCAGTTACTTTCTAAAATCAAACGGTTATATCCTGATATTGTGTCGCTGGTGATCAGTGGTTATTCTGATTTTGAGTCGGTTAAATCATTGCTCAATGCGGGAAGCGCATATCGCTTTTTACAAAAACCTTGGGAGGATGATGAACTACTTAGTGAAATCGCCAATGCATTTACCCACTACGCTAAGCACCTGTTTCAACACCAATCTCAAAAAATGCTGCTGGCAAGTCCTGACGCCTTAATCGAAATATCTCATCCTAATCACATTGTGCAAGCTAATGTCACTGCCAGAAAACTGTTAGGTTCATCGATGATTGAAGGTCGTTCATTAGATGAGTTTTTGATTGAAACGGACAAGCAAAGGCTGCAAGTGCAGGCATTGGCTGTTGGCCAAAGTATGTCGATAAGGCTAATAAATCATACTGAATTAGAAGTGAGTTGTCGTTTAGCTGGCCCGTATGGCCATGTTTTGTGTTTAAATCCGGTGACCGATGGTGAGTTGTTAAACACTGCATTTGAACTTCCATCTCTATTAAATTATCAACAACTTATCTCTGTTATTGAACAATATATAGAGTCCAACCGTGCTGCGGTGCTTGTTGTCATCAAGATCAGAAGTTTTGAACTTTGGAGTCGAATGATTGGCTATTCGGAAGCACAGCGAACCATTGAAGACATCGCATTGCAGTTACTCAACTCCATGGGCGCGCAAGGGGAACTTGCGTTACTAGCAAATGAACAATTTGTACTGTCTCTGCCGGATGTTGCATCAGAAATGGACGCTTTACAGAAGGCGGCATCAATCATTGATCCTGTCACAGGCAAAGCCAACCTTATGTCATCTAAGTTGGATTATGCGGTCAGCTATTGCCTTATTCCCGAAGATGGTGATGAGCCTCGTACGGTGTTGAATAATTTATTACTGGGTAATTTGATGATGGCTGAAGACCCAGTGCGAATGTTCATGCGTTATGATCAGCAAGCGATTGAACGGAAAAAACACCAGATTTCTTTAAATCAGGCGTTATTTCATGCGGTGCAACAACGTCAATTGTTCCTCAATTTTCAGCCAAAATTTGATTTTGCCAAATATACTTTGTCTGGGTGCGAAGCCTTGATACGTTGGCAACATCCTGAATTTGGAATGGTTTCACCGGCATTATTTATCCCTTTAGCTGAGCAACATGGTCAAATGGTCGACATTGGCTATTGGGTGCTTAAAACGGCTTTTCTCACCGCTGCGAAATGGCGTACTCAAGGCATCCATTTTGGTAAAATGGCCATTAACATCTCAGGTAGACAACTAATGGAGCCCGATTTTATCCACTGGATAAAACACCATATTCAGCTTACGGGTGTTGAGCCAACCGATTTGGAATTTGAATTAACAGAAACATTTTTGCTAAATAATCTTGATGATTGTGCTATTACCCTTAAAAAACTTGCAGAATTAGGCATTAGCATTGCGATAGATGATTTTGGCACTGGTTACTCCTCTTTGAGTTATCTGAATAAACTGCCTATCAATGTGCTAAAAATTGACCGTTCACTCGTGCTCGATATTGAGAGTAACTTGAATACTGAAAGTTTAGTCGCGAATGTGGTTAGGTTGGCACATGATCTGAATATGAAAGTGGTCGTCGAGGGGATTGAAACATTGGATCAACTCAATATTGTCAAATTCTTAGGTTGTGATGTCGTTCAAGGATACTGCATCTCAAAACCGCAATCTGAAGAGGAGTATTTAGCGCTATTGGCATCTTTTGAAAGTCTATCAACGAGAATGGGTTAGGGGCGATTTATGTTTAATGTACTCTTTGTTGATGATGACAGTTTTATGCTTAAAGCACTCCTACGGCTTGCTAAAAGACTTAGGCCTGACTGGCAGTTTTGGACAGCGGAAGATGGTTTAAACTGGGCCAAATCCATTCCTCACAACGTAAACATAGATCTTATTGTCTGTGATTATTTAATGCCTGACATCAATGGCGATAATGTACTTATTGAGGCGTCAAAGCATTCTCCTTTAGCTATCAGGGCACTGCTTACGGGGGACACCACGGAGGAGGTGGTATGCAAGGCGGGTAAAGTCGCCCATTTTGTATTAAGTAAACCCTTCAACGAGCAGGATATTGTGCAACTTTTAACCTGTGTTGAACGAATTCATAAATTGCCATTCACTCATGACGTGAGAGCGATGTTAGGTGCAAGTGCTTTGCTTTTGCCGTTGCCCGATATTGTGCAGCGTGTCCGTAAGGTGCTACAGGATGAACAGTCAGAACCTACAGATATTGTTGATCTTATTGCTCATGAGCCCTTAATTACCGCTAAACTACTACAACTGGCAAACTCTGCTTTTCTGGGCTTTAGCCGAACAACCCTTTCTATTGAAGAAGCGATCAAACGCTTAGGGGTGGATTTAACTAGCGCGATTATTAGTTCTATCGCCATTGAGCAATCGGCGACGTCGATTATTGATAAGTCTGCACAGAGTAGAATTAACGAACATGCGTATCAGTTAGCGCTTAACGCTCAAAAAATCGCTAAAGCACTTAATTTACAAAAGAGTCTACAAGAAGAGCTATTTATTGCCGCTTTGATGTCGTCAATAGGTGAGTTGATATTGGCATCTCGTATTTGGCAAGATTCGTTTGCGACTCAGTTTACGGAGTGGCCAGTGAGAAAACTCATCGTCTCTATATCAGCCTATCTTTTAACGCTTTGGGGGTATAGCGAATCCTTATGTGACAACATTTTATCCAGCGCAGAGCCAGAGGTGAGTAATGTTGAACATAATCTAGCCTTATTATTATGCTTGGCACACTATGCCACTAAATATCACGGCAGAATCCCCGATGAAATATTGAATAAGCTACCCGATGAGCAAATAAAACTAAAATTAGCTAATCTCTAACTCAAGATACATTTGTGGGCATTTAGATCTTACATATTTATTCGATCACTAACTTATCCCAACTTGCTGAATAGACTGCAACTTTATTCTCTGTCGCTTTCGTGTTTCCTATATAGCAATGTAACCCTTCGAACTCCCTTGGTATGCGAATAAAGTTGAATATCATCTAACTTATTTGCATCACTAGAGCGTGCTTTTTACTGCTATTGTTATCATTAACCGTTTATTTTCCTGAATGAAAAAGCGTGTTAGGTTAAATCCACAATCGCATGCCTCACCTAACGAAAGGATGTTTTATGGTTGAAAAAATCACTGGGATGCTAGCACTCATCGGCGTGCTTTCACTTTTTTGTCAATGGCTTGGTTGGAAGTTGAGATTACCTGCAATTTTACCGCTACTACTCTGTGGTTTACTACTAGGTCCAGCATTTGGAGTGTTAAATCCCGATGCAATATTTGGGGATTTACTGTTTCCGATTATTTCCCTAGGCGTTGCCGTGATCCTGTTTGAGGGCGCATTAACCCTCAATTTTAAAGAGATTAAAGATCATGGCCGCATGGTGACTCACTTAGTGAGCATCGGCATGGTGATCACCTGGGGCTGTATCAGTACCGCCACTTTTTACCTGCTGGATTTTAGCTGGGAAGTTGCACTGCTATTTGGTGCGTTGGTGGTGGTCACGGGGCCAACTGTGATAGTACCAATGCTGCGCAGCGTTAGGCCAAAGTCGCAGCTCGCGAGTATTTTACGCTGGGAAGGGATTGTGATTGACCCAATTGGCGCGCTGCTAGCGGTATTAGTGTTTGAATATATTACGGTATCAGGCAATCAAACTAGCCATGTACTCTATGCACTAGGTTCTATGCTCACACTTGGCTTAGGCTTAGGTGCTGCATCGGGTTACTTAATTGGCCAAGTGATCCGCCACAATTTGTTACCACACTATTTACGTAATACCGCGGTATTAACCCTCATGCTGGGAATTTTTGTCGGCTCAAATTTGTTGCAGGAAGAATCGGGATTACTCACCGTGACTGTAATGGGCATTTGGCTGGCGAATATGCGCGGCGTGGATATTGCTGAAATCCTTGAATTTAAAGAAACACTGACAGTTCTGCTGATCTCCGCATTATTTATTCTGTTAGCAGCGAGACTAGACTCGAATGCTATGTTGGATTTAGGCTGGGGCGGCGTAGGTGTACTCGCTGTGACCATGCTGCTCGCTCGGCCGCTCAGTATTTGGGTATCAGGTATTGGGACGTCACTATCAAAGGCGGATAAATGGTTTTTATGTTGGATTGCCCCGCGGGGAATTGTGGCCGCAGCCGTGTCTTCGTTATTTGCCATAAAGTTAGAAGCGAGTAATGTACAGGGCGCTGATGCGATTGTGCCGTTGGTGTTTTTAATTATCATCGGTACTGTGGTTATCCAAAGTTTAACAGCGGGGCGCTGGGCGAAACACCTTGGGGTGACCTCGGGGGCGGCGCAAGGATTATTAATTTTTGGCGCCTCCAAGTTTTCCCGAGAGCTGGCAAAAATCTTAAAGGCGAAAGATGTGAAAGTGCTGCTAGCCGATAGTAACTGGGACAACATTCGCCTCGCTCGGATGGATAATATACCTGTCTATTTTGGTAATCCGGCTTCGGAACATGCTGAAACCTATATGGATTTGACCGGAATTGGCCGTGTGCTCATTATGTCGCCTTACAAACAATTAAATCCGTTAGTGACCTTTTATTTTCAAGACGTATTAGGCTCGAAAAAGGTGTTTGGCCTTAACAACGCCGAGCAGGGCAGTGCGCGCCATCAATTATCAGAATCCTACAAACAGCGGCTATGTTTGTTTGGTGATGCGGTGTCCTACGCCAAAATTGCCAGTCAAATGGCTAAAGGGGCGCAGCTTAAAGTCACTAACTTAACTGAAAGCTTCACCTTTGAGCATTTCCGAAAGCGTTATGGCGACACCGCGTTGCCGTTAGTGTATCTGACCAAAGAAGGCAAAGTCGTGATTGTGTCTGGTAATGACACCCAATTCCCCAATGGCATCGAGTTAATCAGTTTATTGCCCGTTGAAGCGCTTGAAGAAGCGAAAATCCAACAGGCGATTGCAGAGCAAGAGGCGATAGCTGCACAGGCCAAAGCGGCGGAAGAAGCTGCCCTTGCGAAAGCCAAGGCCGAGGAGAAAGCAGAAGCTGAACGTCAACGACTTGAGCTGCAAGCGCAAATCAAGGCTGCGGAACAAACGCAACCTGAGGTTGAAGTTCAAGAAAACATTAATACATCTGATGAAACTCTAGCTAAGGGATAAGCCCGTTAAGTGAGACGAAAATAAAAAAGGCACTAGATTGTAGTGCCTTTTGTTTATTTTGATGGGCTTAGCTGGTACCGCTTCGCTATTAAGCGGCGCGTTCCTGTGAAGTGGTAGAAATGACTTCTGGGCGCAGTTCTGCAGGGTCGAAGTCGTCCACATTGATAGACTTCATGCGGCCGATTTCGGCACGTTCCAACAGTTGTACTTCGCTGTCGCTCAATACCCCTAAGGCTTTACCTTCTGCAGCCACTTTATCTAACCACATGAAAGGTAAACGTTTGCCACTGGCCTTACAGACTTTGTCGAATAAAGGTTCGGCGGCCAGAATATCCTTCAGCGTTTGCTCTTGGATACCCACAGCATTGTGCTCAGAGTTAGTCCAGAACTGACCTTTACCTAAACGATCACGACTTTCGCAGGGGGTTTGCATGATCTTGGCCACTTTATGGTCTAACACATCGCTTGGACGTTTTAGTGGACGGCCGAATGGGAACATGATGGCGCGTAATACGCCGCCCAGACCCATTGGGAAGTTATCAAGTAAATCGTCTAATGAAGCCTGTAACTTGTACAGCGCATCTTCAACCGCCCATTGTACCAGTGGTAGATCGTCGGTTTGACGGCCTTCATCTTGATAGCGTTTTAAGGTCGCAGAAGCGAGGTATAACTGGCTTAACAGATCGCCTAAGCGGGCTGAAATACGCTCTTTACGTTTTAAGTTACCGCCTAAGGTTGCCATCGCTAGGTCCGAAAGCAGGGCTAAGTTGGCACTGAAACGATTCATATGTTGATAATAACGCTTGGTTTTGTCTGAGTAAGGCGCGTTAGAGAAACGGCTTGAAGTCAGACCTAACCAGAAGCTACGCACAAAGTTACTGGTCGCAAAACCAATATGACCGAAGATGGCCGCATCGAAGTTGGCTAAGCCTTGGCCAGACTCAGTATCAAACGCTGACTCCATTTCGGCCAACACATAAGGATGACAACGAATAGCGCCTTGACCATAGATGATCATCGAGCGAGTCAGAATGTTTGCGCCTTCTACGGTAATCGCAATTGGCGCCGCTTGGTAGCCACGGCCTAAGTAGTTGTTAGGGCCTAAGCACACACCTTTACCACCATGAATATCCATGGCGTCGATAACGCATTTCTGCATACGATCGGTCAGGTGATATTTCACGATAGCCGAGATAACCGAAGGTTTTTCACCTAAGTCGATACCCGTGGTGGTTAATGAGGTCACGGCATCCATTAGGTAGGCGTTACCACCGATGCGTGCCATTGGCTCTTCAATCCCTTCTAACTTACCAATTGGTAGTTTGAATTGACGACGAATACGCGCATAGGCACCGGTTGCCAAAGCTGCGGTTTTGACGCCACCGGCAGAGTTTGATGGCAGAGTAATACCACGACCTACAGACAAACATTCAACCAGCATGCGCCAGCCTTGGCCTGCCATTTTCGGGCCGCCGATGATAAAGCTTAAAGGTACGAATACGTCTTTACCGCGGGTTGGACCGTTTTGGAACATACAGTTTAGCGGGAAGTGGCGACGACCGGTTTCAACACCTTCGACATCCGTTGGGATCAGCGCGCAGGTAATTCCCAGCTCTTCTTTATCACCAAGTAGATGATCAGGGTCGCGCAATTTAAACGCCAGACCTAATACAGTTGCAACAGGAGCGAGAGTGATATAACGCTTGTTCCACGTTAATTTCATCCCCAGAACTTCTTCACCTTCCCATTGGCCTTTACACACGATACCAAAGTCTGGGATAGAACCCGCATCACTGCCAGCCTCTGGGCTAGTTAATGCGAAACAAGGGACTTCTAAGCCTTTGGCTAAACGTGGCAGGTAATAGTTTTGTTGCTCTGGCGTACCATAGTGTTGCAGCAGCTCACCAGGGCCTAAAGAGTTAGGAACGCCCACAGTCGAGGCTAATTCACTGCTTAAACCAGCAAGCTTTTGCAGCACGCGGGATTGGGCGTAGGCAGAATACTCTAAACCGCCGTACTTTTTCTTGATGATCATCGCGAAGAAGCCATGATCTTTCAAATATTGCCAAACTTCAGCCGGCAAATCAGCTAGTTGGTGTGACACTTGATGTTGATTCACCATGCGGCACACTTCTTCAACGGGACCGTCTAAGAAGGCTTGCTCATCGGCACTTAAGCGAGCGACTGGGTAGTTGTGCAGTTTTTTCCAGTTTGGGTTCCCCGCAAACAGATCCGCTTCCCACCAAGTAGTACCTGCTTCAATCGCTTCTTTTTCGGTAGAAGACATTTCGGGCATGATGCCACGATATACCTTCATCAGAGGGCGACTGATTACATTTTGTCTAAAAGCACTGATATTGAGCGGCAGCGCGATCACGAGGAAGACAATCCAAGTGATAGGGCCGACAACATCGAGTGTCCATCCGGCTGTCATCACAACAGCGGCTGCAATAGTGGCAGTGAGCAAAGATACCCGAAGGTAAGCTAGGGCTCCTAGCACTAATATCATGGCGATGAGCCAAAGTAGGGTAGTCACTGTATTTCTCCTTAATCATGACCGAGTGCCAATCACAGGTCATAACGAGTTTTGTTGATTGCGATCACAATTATAGTTTGTGGTCCGACCTGTGTCGCATAAAAGTTAAACCTAAGGCCGTTTTAATACAAGTATTTTTCAAACAATTGTTTAAATTTTTTGTCACCTTTAGTCATTCCACAAATTTCATCAAATAGTTACAATGCCAAGCCGTGGATATTTGGATAAACATAGGCGAGAAATATGTGTGAGTTGCTGGCGATGAGCGCCAATGTGCCAACCGATATAGTGTTTAGTTTTACAGGGTTAGCACAGCGTGGTGGCGTCACGGGGCCCCATGTTGACGGATGGGGTATTACCTTTTACGAAGGTAAAGGCAGTCGAACCTTTAAAGATGCTTGCCCGAGTAGCGAGTCGCATATTGCTAAATTGATCAAATCTTATCCGATAAAAAGCGAGGTGGTGATAAGCCACATTCGCCAAGCCAATCGCGGCTGTGTCTCGCTCGAAAATACTCATCCTTTTACTCGCGAGTTATGGGGGCGCTATTGGACCTATGCCCACAATGGCCAATTGAGTGATTATCAGGCTAAGTTTCAAGTTTCGCGCTATCAGAGCGTTGGCGATACCGACAGCGAACTGGCATTCTGCTGGATTTTAGAGCAGATCGCGGCCAAGTTTGGCGATCGCCGCCCCGACGATATGCAAGCAGTATTTAAATTTGTCGCAACGCTTGCCGAAGAGATCCGCGCCCTTGGGGTGTTTAATATGATCCTAAGCGATGGCGAATATCTGATGAGCTACTGCAGTAATAATCTTTGCTATATCACCCGCAGAGCACCTTTTGGTAAGGCAAAATTAATTGATACCGATGTGGTTATTGATTTTGATAAAGAAACCACACCGCACGACGTTGTAACCGTGATTGCCACTCGGCCACTGACTGAAAATGAAAACTGGCATGTCATGCAACCCGGTAATTGGAAGTTATTCCGCCTTGGCGAGCTAGTTATCGATTTGTAGCTGTTGATTCAATAAGATTGCAAAAGGCCAAACTGAGTTGCTTCAGTTTGGCCTTTTGCTTGTAAGCATGGTTAATCTGTAAGTGTGATTAATAGGGCATCGTGATTAAGTATAAGTTTTGAAACTGTTTTAGGGCGTGTTGATGTTTCGAGATTAGATTTTGTTCGTTCTGGCAAGCACGTGCTCGCGAAACGAGGAATGATGTGTCGTTATTCTACTCAAATGACGAGCAGCTCTTATGACCAAAAGTAAGCGCAAAGGTTTGCCAGACGAACCCTTCGGGCTGCATTTGGTTGGCTTTTCTGCAGCGTTATCGTCCGTTTATGTAGAATAACTACACAGCACGGACTTTGCCTTGCATAAAAGCCAGTCAAATTGCTGCAAAAACAACCCTGAAACGTCAACACGCCCTAGTCAGTCAAAACTCTCCGCTGCGGTTAATTTGCTCCTGTGCCTAACAGTTTCGGCGCTTTTGGCTGTGTCGGTTCTTCGACTTCCGTTTGTACCGCTGGCACAGCGTGCGTCTCGTCAAAATGATAACTAAGCAGCTTGATATCAAGCTGTTTGCTGCCCTTTTCAAAGTGAGTCAAACGAACGGGTAAGTAAGCCAGATCTGGTGCCATCCAAAAGAAGGTTTGGCGTTTATTATTGTCCCGCACTACCTCGATTTTGACCGTATCGTAACTGCCACTTTCGATGGTCATTCGTTCTTTACCAATCACACGGAACTTATATTCATCGAGTTCATTTGATTTAATCATCTTATAATCAAGCACTTCTTTACCCGTGCTGATATCGAGTCGAAACTGTAATTGCACCATCAAAGGATCGAAGATATCGCCCTCGAAGGGGTATTTGCCTTTTTCATCTTTATAACGGGTATGGATAAAGCCCTGTTCCTTAGCAAAGGCGGTTTGCTCGGTAAAAGTCGGGCCAACACCTTGACGGTCATGCAAATAGCGCATCGGCAACAACTGATTACCTTCTTGGCTAAATTCACTCAGTACATGGCGCACGTCGGTCAGTAATAACAGGCTAAGATCGCTATCGAAACGATATTTATAGATACCATCCTCGGCGGCGGGCAGGTGATACTTAGCTTTACCTAGCTCGATATCACCATAATTGACTTGATATTCAGCAGTTTGAGGCGTTAAAGGCGTTGGCGCCGCCATCGCAAATACGCTGTGGGTGAGCGCCGTTAAACTCACTAATAACGTTGGAATTGTGCGCAAGTCATGCTCCTTTATATCGCAAACAGAAAGCGGCTTTTACCACTTATCCTATAGGCTGAGCAATCAACCTTAAGTGTTTATAGCTGAGGCCGTTTTGAGTGTAAACAGTCTATAGATCAATATATTAAACTAGAAAGGGATTGACATCACTAAGGTTGCCATATCCGGTTGCCACTCACATTCAGACAAATCTACCTTGCCACAGTTCACTGTTACGCCTTCAAGGCGCAATAATTCCATCTGTTCCTGAAAGGAGGCTGAATGCTTATCGAAGGAAATTTTCCCTTGACTATTGAGTACCCTATGCCAAGGAAGTGACAAATGTTCAGGTGCCGATTTTAGCGCTTTAGACACATATCTGGCACGACCCGGTAAACCGGCAAAATCGGCCACCTTGCCATAACTGCTAACTTTGCCTGGCGGGATCATCGCGACAATATGCCAAATCTTCGCCATTGGCGATAATGCCGCGCCTTGTGTGTGCGGCATATCCAGAGCATCCTCTAGCGAAATGGCCAAATCCTGCTCTAAATAGCGATAAAGTGGGGATTTATCTTTTGCAAACCGCATGATGATGCCAAATAAAACCATGAAAGAGGTGAGCCAGTGTAACGTTAATTACCGCCTAAGTGAAACCGCGAACGGTTGATACTGCTGTAATTTAAATCTAAAAAACCGATTGTAATGATTTTTATTAAACTATTTAGTTTTGAATATTGAGAAAACATAGGAATAGTTCATAATAGCGCCAAATTTTTTGACTCACTAAGAGATGAAACAGGCATGGCTGTACTCGATATTCTGACAATTCCCGATGAGCGTCTAAAGCGCAAAGCACAACCCGTAAAAGATATAGAAGCGATTCAGGGATTTATCGATGATTTAATCGAAACCATGTACCACACCGACGACGGTATCGGTCTGGCCTCGACCCAAGTGGGCAGTACAGATGCGGTGATTGTGATCGATTTGTCCGAAAATCGCGATCAACCCTTAGTGCTGATTAATCCAGAGATTGTTGAAAAGTCTGGCGAATATGTGGGGGAAGAAGGCTGTCTTTCTATCCCCGGCTATCGCGCCAAAGTGAGCCGTTTCGAAAAGGTCAAAGTCACCGCCTTAGACAGACAGGGTAAAGCGATTGAAATCGAAACCGATGACTTTTTAGCCATTGTTTTACAACACGAAATCGACCATTTACACGGTAAAGTGTTTATCGAACATCTTTCTACGCTCAAGCAGCAAATCGCGCTTAAAAAAGTGCGTAAATACGCTTAAGTGTTTTAATTTGCAACCTTATTAAGGCCGCATTCCGATGCGGCTTTGTTATTTCTAGGCTCCGTTTTACTCCCAATAAAACCAAACAAAAGCTATTTTAAAGGCCGTAATGTGAGGTTAACGGCTTGTTTTTACAGCAATGACTCGCTAAGGTAACGTCATCAAGCACCGGCTGAATGGGCTGTGCGCAGTAAGGATACGGTAGGGAAACAGATGAAAACAAAGTTAATGATTCTTTTAGGCGCGCTGACATCTATCAGCATGTTGCTTGGCGGTTGCAGTGCGTTTTTTAACGGTAACACCACCGAAAAAAACGTCGTTTCCAGCAGCCTAGTCGAATATCTCTATCCCGACGATAAGCAGCGTGAGGCGCAGCAGCCTAGTATTCCGGTTTTGCGCCTTCCCATCACGGTCGGCATCGCCTTTTTACCTTCAACCCATTGGCAATCCCTCGATAGCAGCTCGCAAATCGCTTTGCTCGATAAGGTTAAACAATCTTTTGTTAAATATGACTTTATTGACCGTATTGAATTAATCCCCAGTACTTATCTTAAAAATGGCAAAGGTTTTAGCACCTTGCAGCAGGTTGCCCGTTTACACGATGTCGATGTGATGGCGCTGGTGTCTTACGATCAACTGTTACAAAGCAGCGAGAATAAGGCTTCATTACTTTATTGGACCATAGTTGGCATGTATATGGTGCCTGGCAATGAAAATGCGATCCAAACCTTTGTCGATACCGCCGTATTTGATATGCGTAGCCAAAAGATGCTGTTTAGGGCGCCCGGTATCAACCAACTTACCGACAGTTCTACCGCAGTAAGAGTAACGGGTGTGCTGCGTGAAAAGTCCGCCGAAGGCTTTGAGCTAGCGGTAAACGATATGATCACTAACTTAGACGCCGAATTAGCCCGCTTTAAAACCCGCGTGAAAGAAGAACATATTGCGACCATCGAACATAAACAAGGCTATAGCGGCGGTGGCAGTTTATCCCTATTAATCCTTTCGCTACTTGGCATATTTGCGCTTCGCCGTTTAACTATCTGTCGGGAATAGTTAAGTTGATTGAATTTGGGATAATTTGGTGAGATAGGGAAGGTGAATTTGTCATCAGGTGAGCAGGATGAATTGTCATTGTTTCCCCAGTGACACGCCGCCTCTTTATTTAACAATAAGTATCCCTATAGGCTCGACGGCGGCATCTGCTGTACATGGATGTACTAATGCCGCGATCACATGGCCAATGATGTTCCTGACATCATAGTGGCATTTCCCATATCCCTATGGGTCAGATGTGAAAGAGCGGCCATGCCGCCAACGGTCACTGTTGGAACAATGCCAATCCTAACTAGCCCTCTCGCTGTTCGTTCAGCTAAAAAGATATTGCCCCATTCCGTGTTTTGGCTCGTTAGCTCAATCGAAAATTCCCACTCCTGTTGCCATAAAAACTCTTATGTTTTTACCAATGTTTGGTCCTACCATAAATCGGCTAACAATATATGGGTATACAGTCGTATTAAATTTAGGTGTTTTAGTATGATTTTAAGGCAAGAATAGTGCGCACTAACTCTAACCGCAATAAATAAAATTCCATAAAATCAATTAACTATAGTGACTGACTTTTAGTTAATAGGTTTGAAAAACACGCATGCGCGTTTTTCCAGATGGTGTATTTGGCAGAAAGCTGGTAAGTTCTTTGCATACAGATAGTTAACCGTGCGCGTTTTCACTGGTCTAACGTGATAAACGCGCATGCGCACTAATAAAATTTTAAGAGGCAAAGAATAGCTGGTGCAACAATCACAGATTATGGAAGATAAGATTATTTCAGCAGTGAGAACTTTTGCTAGCTCGATAAACTCGGGTAGCAAAGTCGTCGCTGATATGTCTGAACTAATTGAAGTCACGTCTCAGTTGCCTCTTTCGAGTTTTGATTACTGGGAACGGCTTATTCGTTCAGAATTCTCTATAGCTATAAGAGAGTCTATTCCCCCTAAGTGGAAGGTATGGTCAAAACCGAAGGAATTAGTAACTTGGCTTGATCTTATCAATTGGGATGGTTACAAGCGTGAAAAAGCACTTCGAGCCCTATCTGGTGCTGCACCAAATACTTTCTTTTTTTCTCTTGCCCTGCGTAGGCTTAACGATTGGGTGCCCCAAGTTCGCAAAGCCGCAAGGGAAAAGCTCCCAGGGATTGCAAAGGCTACAGATCCTGAATATGTAGTTGAGGCTTTATGCGTCGCTCTTTCTTATTGGAACTCTTGGGGTAGGATCGAAGAAGCAGATAAAGATATTCTTCAGAAAATTATCTGTGAAAAGGAGATAGCAAAGTCCCTCCGGTCTAAGTTAATTTCGTCAGCTTCTGGGCCTATGCCATCACTCTTTTCACAGCTTGGCCGAACTCCGATACTCGATGGGAAAATTGAAGAAATAGCTAAATCCGCTATTCAGCCTTCGGTTCGAGCTAAGGCATACCGCAGTTTATTTGAAGGGCGGGTTGTATGGATCGAAGGCCGAAAATGGGTGTGGACTGATATAAGGTACTGTGAAGGAAGGCTAAAACCTATAGTTGGCGAGCGGAAGTTAGAAATTGAAACGCCATTAATAGACTTACTAAAGATTTCATCTGAAGATAGATCGTCCATCGTTAGGCGCGTTTCAGCAGAGATTCTAATACGAGAGTTAGGCAATCTAGGTATGAAAGCGAGAGTGTTTGCCGAACGCTTTGCTTCAGATAACTCACAAGCTGTATCAGAAAGGGGTGAGTTTGCTTTAAAAAAACTAGACAAGGCAGCGCGTACCAATGCCTCTTAACAAGCGCATGTTGTCGGGCAGGTTTTCCGCTGAGCTCCAAACCAGCCGCAAATGCGGGCTTTAGCTGTCGGGAGAATTATGCTCAGCTTAACCTTCGCGGTAATGCTATCGATAGCAAATATGATTTATGCCACCGTAATATATATGTCATTACATGGTTGGCTTGTCGCACATGAACCAAGAAGAAATTAAAGACACCCATTCTTAATAGTGCGGTAGTTAACCTCCGACTATGCTTTGGTTAAGCATTGAGCTAAGAGGTTTATAGAAACATTAACTGGCCGACCAGCAAAGCCAGTGACCTCTGTCAATTCATTCAAGCCGACGCCGCTTCGCGTCGCGGTGTAATTCTGTCGTTGTGTGCTTAAAGGAGTTTTATCGGTGAAATGGAGTAAGTTGAAATCGCTGGTAGAAGACAAATTTTCTCAATCCCTTGGTGGGAGAGTTGCTATTTTCAGCACAAGATATGGTAATTGTACTTGCGGTCACGCTTGGCTGACACTTGATAAGGAGGTTATCGCTAATTTCTGTACAAGGGCATTCTGGAATCGCGCTGCTGGCGATTACCATTTTAAGGATGGACGGTGGGTTACAGACTCACCAGTTCCTGAGCATATATCAGCACACCAGAAAAAGTCTTACGGCGAAATGGAGTACGGTGAACTATCAAGGCAAGATGTTTATGAGTCTTGCTGGAGTTTCGTGCACGATCTTACTATTGATGAGTCTATATCTTCTGAAGATCCTTTAATTCAGTCACTTGCTATGCTTGATAAACGCTTGGGAAAACGCAGATTAAAATCTATCGATCAAGCTAAGTTGCACCCTTTAGCAAAAAAGCTACTAACTGTGCGTCTAGAATCCGAAGGTGTTTGAGGATAAAACATGGACACCCAACCTTAATCGCGCGGTAGTTAACCTCCGACTATGCTTTGGTTAAGCATTGAACAAGGAGGTTTGTATGCCGCGTCCTCGCCGAACTCAGATAAGTCTTGAACTCTCACCTTAACATCAGTCCCTATTACCATTGCTGTAGCCGTGTGGTACGGCGTGCATTTTTATGTGGCGATGATAGTTACTCGGGTAAAAACTATGACCATCGCCGTGGTTGGGTAGAATCGCTACTGTTTGAACTTGAAGCTGTTTTTGCTATTGATATCGCGGCCTTTGCGGTGATGTCGAATCATCTGCATGTGGTGCTGCGGGTCGATATCGACAGTGCCAATTGCTGGACTGACCGCGAAGTGCTTGAGCAGTGGCATAAGTTGTTTAAAGGCGATGAATTAACGCAAAAATTCGCTAAAGGTGAGTTGGTTGAAGCGCATGAGGTGAGCAGATTAAAGCACTCAATTGCCCTTTATCGCAGCCGTTTGTGTGATATTTCATGGTTTATGCGCTGCCTAAATGAACCGATTGCAAGACAAGCAAATCAAGAAGATAACTGTACAGGCAGGTTCTGGGAAGGTCGGTTTACCCATTTATTTTATAGAGAATCAAGCCCTACTCGATGAAGCTGCGGTATTAGCCTGTATGGCTTATGTTGATTACTCTTTATTAGAAGAAAGCCCCATCAGAGCGCAACTGGCTGATACACCAGAACAATCCGACCATACCAGTATTCAACTACGTATTCGGGCCGCATTAAATGGTGAGCAGCCCTGCAGTCTCTTGCCTTTTATTGGTAACGAGCGCGATAACCAACCCAATGGCATTGCGTTTGCCTTAACTGATTACCTTCAATTGGTGGAGGAGACCGGCCAAATTATTCGCAATGATAAACGTGGAAGCATCAGTGAAAATAGCGGTAAGTTACTGACTAGATTAAATATCCCCCATGACAATTGGCTCAAGCTGACCACAGATTTTGGCAAGCTATTTCACGGTCCAGTAGGCACATTACAAGAACTGAGCGATTACTGCGAACATCTTGAAAAGCGACGAAGGCACTTTGCGGCAAGTTGCCAGCACTTTAACAGTAACTGACAACTGCTTATATCGCTTCGAATGTAACCTTTGCAGAACATCCCCCAAGCACTATGGGATGATTGACCTCGTCTGAAATACACCCTTTTTTAAGGAATTAGCGTAATTTACTGGCACAGATACTGGCCCTGCGACGCTGATCACTCCCACTAAAGTTATTTTAGCTCGTACAAGTTATAGGCAAACTGAAAGTGCATTATGTTGTTGATTTAAAATGGATGGCCAGATTTACGTTTCTGCGTGTGGCGGCAAACTATGGTTTGGCCGCCTTACTACACTTCGATTACATACGCATAGCTGTTGCTATTGAGTATGGGTTATTGGTGATTAAGCTCAAGCAGCATCACTCCGGCATTGGGCAGAGCAAGTGATTGATTAAGATTAATCTTATCCCCAGTGAAGACTGAAATAGCCGAGGTGTTGCCCGCCAAGACTTTGCTAAAGCGGCTTAAATCCAGCGTTTGCGCTTGGTCGTTTTTGTTGTAAATCACCATCACTTTATCTGCATCGGCTTGGTAGCAGGCATTGCCCGCGAGGGCATGTTTTGCAGCACACCGAAATTGCACATAAATGCCGTTTTGCGGCACAAAGTGCAGTAAATCACCCGTTTGCAGCGCGGCAGAATGTTTACGGTAATTGAGCAGGGTGCGAATAAATGCTTGGGCCCGTTGCTGTTTTGCGTTTAGCCCTTTACCGCTAAAACCGCTTATTTTGCTATTGGCAAATCCCCCCGGAAAATCACTACGCACTACACCATCATGGCGGCCTTCGGTCGGGCTGGTCATCAGCACTTCGGTACCGTAAAACAGCTGCGGAATGCGTTTAGCTGTGATGACATAGGTAAGGGCCATTTGATACAACGGCAGGTTTTCTTTTAGCAGACTATAAATCCGATTGGTATCGTGGTTACCTTCAAAGAGGACTAACTGGCTTGGGTTCGCATACACCACATCATTCGCTAACATCTCGTAAAGCTTGATAAAACCAGTATCCCAACCTTCGGGCTCGTTAAGGCTTTCAACCAGCTTTTCATAAAGTGGAAAATCCATCAAGCTCGGTAAATCTGAGGTATAACCATCGGCATTGATTTTGCCTTTTTGCCAGTAGGAGACGGTAAGGGGATTAGCGGTCCACTCTTCACCGACAATATTAAAATGTGGGTACTCTGCCATTAATGCCTTAGTCCATTGGGTTAAAAAGGCTTTATCGGCATAGGAGTAGGTGTCTTCACGAATGCCCGAAAGCCCCGCGTATTCCACCCACCAAATGCTATTTTGAATAAGATAAGTGGCAAGCTTTGGGTTGCGCTGATTAAGATCGGGCATCGCATCCACAAACCAACCGTCAACAAAATCACTTTTATCCTGCGTGTCGGCGTAGGGATCTTGCACTGTGGTGCGTCTATGACTGGTAAAACTGGCCGTAGGAGCCGTTTGTGTGGCAGTCACATTGGGTTGCTGTGGGTAATTGAGCCAGTCACTGCTCGGTAAATCCTTTAGCCACCAATGATTTGAGCCAATATGGTTAAGCACTATGTCTTTAATTACTCCTAGGCCACGTTGTTTGGCCTCAGTGACTAACCTTTGGTAATCCTGATTGCTGCCAAAACGCGGGTCGACCCGATAAAGATTAGTAATGGCGTAGCCATGATAGGAGTATTGGGCTTGGTTATTTTCAAGCAGTGGGTTGATCCACAGCTGGGTGACGCCTAGTTTGGCTAAGTAATCTAAGTGCTGGCGTATACCTTCGATATCGCCGCCATGGCGACCATCGGAATTTTCAGGTGCTGCCTGCTCGAGCATATCGGCTTGATTGTCGTTGCTTGGGTTGCCATTGGCGAATCGGTCTGGGGTGATAAGGTAAATCACGTCCTTATTACTAAAACCTTGGCGCTCACGGCTGCCATCAGCCCGTGCAGCTAAAGTGTAGGGCACTCGAAAGAGCTGCTTATCGCCAGCGAGAATGCGGATGTCAAAGGTCTGCGGTTTGGCTTGGCGCAAGTCTAAATTGATAAACAAATAATGGGGATTATCCGTCTGTTCAATCCCTTCAAACACCACATCTTGGCCTGCTATCTCAACCTTAAGCTGTGTTGCATCCGCAGGCAGGGCACTGCTGTGCAGCATTAATTGCAGCTTAGGATTATGCATGCCCGCCCACCAAGATAGCGGTTCGAGATGCAAAGATGCTGTACTGCTGACGGGGCTATGGCTGGCCTGTGCTAGAGCATATAAGGGAGAAGAGGCGGTTAACACAAGGGCGAAGAGTAGACTGTGACGTATCATACTATGGGCCTTTTATCGGGTGAGGTTTTAAGAGTGACTTTTGAAATGAATGTCGGCGTGTCATCTCACTTTTGTTATACATAAAAAATGAAAAGCCTGCTTCAGTGTGAAGCAGGCTTTTTTTACTCTGTCTTACAGAGAGTAGGTTAAACCAAGGAAATATTGTCTACCGAAGTATTGAATCGTCCCGGTTTGATGTTCTTCACCAAAATAGGTTTTGCTTGGTTCATCAGTGAGGTTATTGATTTGGAATAGGAATTTAAGGCCGTTATCCAGCGCGTAAGAGGCCTGATAATCCACAACTGTTTCCGCATCGAAGAATGCCAATTGAGATTCAACAGCAACTTGTTCTGAAACATAGCCACTACGATATCTCATGCTGACTCGAGTATCGAAGCCATCCAGGGTATAGAATAATGTGGTATTCAACACATCTTCTGAAAGTCCTGGCAATGGAATGGTCAGGTTTGAACCACTTAAGTCGGTGGTAAATTCTACTTCACTATCGGAGTAAGAGTAGCTACCCGTGAAGCCTAAGCCATCCAATGGTGATGGTAGGAAATCAAACACCTGGGTATAGCCTAACTCGATACCACGGATATAGCCGCCTTTATCATTGTTGATGGCTGTTTGATATTGACCTTCATTTTTTACAACTGGGAATTCAACACCATTATCGATAATGGTATCGGGTACGATAAATCCATTCGCTTCAAAATCAAACGGTTGAATAGTGAAGTTGTTGATGAAAGATTTAATATCTTTATAGAACAAGGCTACAACGACCGCACCTTCAGATTCTTCAAAGTAGTGCTCGTAGGACAAGTCATATTGATCCGCATAGAAAGGATCTAATAACGGACTGGTGTTACCCCACGCATTGTACTTTTTATATCCTGGTGTTGCTGAATCGTCGTACCAAGAACCCATACCAGACTTTAACTTATCGATAGGTGGACGTGACATTACAGATGCCGCAGCAAAACGCAGTTGATCGTTTTCTGTTAGGTGGAAGGTTAAGTTTAATGATGGCAGGTAATCAGTATAAGTTTTGCCGACCTTGTTACGGATATAATCTGTGCTCACAACACCCAGTTCATCGGTAATGGCCTCACCTAAACCATAACCTACTTGCTGTAAGCCGGTACTGCTTTGATCGGTATTAACAACACGAACACCTAGGTTACCAGTTACCTTAATATCAGCGATATCAAAGTCCAAGTTAGCTTGCACGTAGCCTGCCAATACATCTTCATTGACCGCGCCGCTTTGGATCATGGTCCAGTTATTTGACCAGTTAGCTGTTGGAGTAAAAGGTGATTGACCCGTTGCGGCTAACTGCGCATTGACCAGCTCGACAGCTTTGTTAAAGTCAATAGCAAGGAAACTTGGGTAACCTGAGAGTTCTCCTCCAAAATCAACCACTTTTGCCATATCGCCGTTGAGGCTAAGCACCGGTTGGTTGCTTGGGTTTTTACCAAATTCAAAGCCGTAGCCTGCTTGTGAGCGTTGAGCGTTAAACTCTCGCTCAGCATAGCGCACACCAAAATCAACAGAAGACACAACGCCCATGTCTAAGACATAGTTAAAGTCGAGTTTGTAGGCAACCAGATCGTTTTGCTGATTATAAGGCCACATTCCCACTTCTTTTAAGCCCAAAGAGGCTGTATTGGTATAGTCGTTGGCAAAACTGATATCGGCAGGACTTAAACCATTAAGTTGGTACGTTATCGATTCTGCTGAGCGTACTTCATTACCAATGTCATCATACAACACGGCGCGGGTGCCGCCGTTAACGAATTCACCATCGGCTTTTGAATAGCTCACATCGGCTGCTACTGTCAGTGCGCCGCCGTTGTTCCATTCAACATTAAAAGAGCCAGAGGTCAGTTCTGAGTATTTGGAGTCATTATCGTTGATCACGAAAACCGCAAAGTTATCCGTGCCGTCGGTAGAGACGGTACCACCTGTCATAGAACCATTTTCGACAACGGCATCACTGATGGTGCCATTTTTCAATGATTTAACACGGAAACCACGGGCAAAGTTTTCTGAGGTAAATTTAGAGTGGAACAGATCACCTTTCAGGCTCAGATTATCGGTCGGTTGCCAATGAATCGCAGCCATATAGCCATCACGGGTATCGTCGCCGCCTTTTTGTTGTAGTTCAAAACCTTCGCTAATTGCTTCCTTGATACCGTCAGCGTTAACGTCTTTTTTATCATCATTAAAACGTAAACCAATGAACTGACTCGCAACGTAAGGCTGATACAGGTGGGCATAACCCACTGCAACCCCTAAGGTGTCTTCGAGGAATTTACCTTGATAAGCAAGGCTTAACCGATTGCCGTATTGCTCTGCATCAGAGATTTCATCAGCACGATCGTTAAAACTGCCACGGGTGTTGATATTGAATGATTGGTCTTTGTCACTTTTAAGCGGGTCGGCGGTTTTTAATTCAACTGTACCAGCAACACCGCCTTCGATCAGCGAGGCTTTTGGGGATTTATAAACAGCCGCTTGACTGATTAATTCGGATGGATATTGGTCAAACTCAATGGCACGTTTACCGCCAGTGGTGACTTGTTCATGACCATTTAGAGTAGCAAACACGAAATCGCCATCGAGACCACGGATGTTCAGACCACTGGCTTGACCGCCAGTACGAACGGCGGTGACGCCTGGTAAACGGGTTAACGCATCGGCGATAGATTGGTCGGGTAGAGCGCCGAGATCATCGGCAGAGATAGATTCAGCGACGGTATCGCCAAAACGTTTATCATTGAGCGATTTGATTACACTGGTTCTGAAGCCTTTAACTTGGATTACTTCAATTTCTGCATCTTTTTTAGCTTTTACATCTTTATCTGTTACCGCATCTGCTGCGTAGGAGTGCATACTGGCGCCTGCAGCAACGAGTGCTAAGGTCAGCAAGCTGGGTTTAAATCGCATCATTTCTATCTTCCCCTTGAAGTCGCTTTTAACCGCTTATGTAGAGCGTTTTATCGTTATTACCGCATTGTTTATGCGGCCTTTTTTGGTATGTCGGCGCTTAATTGACTGCATAAGTGCTGCGTTTATGACCAAATTGTTATGCAACGGTGAAGATACTACTCCCGGGAATCTTGGCCTCACAATATTGTGCATACGTATTCAATAGGTCATGCGACCGTTAAAACCCCGTTTTTGACCAAAAAAAGTCCGATTTAATCTCTAGTTGATTTGATGCAACCTTATGTTAGTAAAGGGTTAATCTTAACTTAATCAGACAAATCTAATGATAGCCTGCTTTGCATACGTATGCAGGTGTATTGAACCTTATTTCCCTCTTCACGTATGCTCGGTGTCACAAATACAAGCCGTAGCACCTTTACTCCGCAGTAACATCTTTGTAACTGCTAGTTCGAGAGTTTTTGGGTTAGCTTGCTGAAGAATAAGGATAAAGGGGCATTATGAGTGAGTTAACTTGGTGGCGTGGCGCCGTAGTTTATCAAATTTATCCGCGCAGCCTTTTAGATACCAATGGTGATGGCGTGGGTGATTTACGCGGAATCATCACTAAGTTGGATTATATTGCCAGTCTAAATGTCGATGCGATTTGGATTTCTCCTTTCTTTAAATCCCCAATGGCGGATTTTGGTTATGACATTAGTGACTATCGCGAGATCGATCCCTTATTCGGCTCGATGCAAGATTTTGATGAGTTAATTGAAAAGGCGCATCAACGCGGCATTAAAGTCATTATTGATCAAGTATTAAGTCATACATCCGATCAACATGCTTGGTTTATCGAAAGCCGAGAGAGTCGCACTAATCCTAAGGCAGACTGGTATGTGTGGGCCGATCCTAAGGAAGATGGCACCGCCCCCAATAATTGGTTAGCCATCTTTGGCGGTTGCGCATGGGAGTGGGAACCGCGCAGACAACAATATTATCTGCACAACTTTTTACGCAGCCAACCCGACATAAACTTCCACAATCCTGAAGTACGCCAAGCCGTGTTAGATAATATAGAGTTTTGGCTCAAGAAGGGCGTCGATGGTTTCCGTTTAGATGCGATTACCTTCTGTTACCACGATGAGCTGCTTCGTGATAATCCCGCTAAACCTAAAGACAAACGCCAAGGGCGGGGATTTAGTGAAGATAATCCTTATGCCTATCAGTACCATTATTACAATAACGACCGTCCACAAACGATTCTATTTATTGAAGAATTACGCCAGCTTATCAATCGTTATCCTGGGACTGTGACCTTAGGGGAAGTCTCTGCAGAAGATTCTCTCGCGGTGATGGCCGCTTACACTAAGGGTGATGATCGCTTGCATATGGCTTACAGCTTTGAGCTGCTGACCGAGGATTATAGCGCTGCCTATATTCGCCAAACCGTAGAGGCTTTAGAAGCCAGCATTGGTGATGGCTGGCCCTGCTGGGCGATAGGAAATCATGATGTGCAGCGGGTAGCGAGCCGTTGGGGGCGCGGTAAGCAAACGCGCGATATGGTGAAAATGCTAAATGCAATGCTTTGTTCACTGCGCGGTAGTGTGTGTAGTTACCAAGGGGAAGAATTGGGCCTAACTGAAGCGCCAATTGAATTCCATGAATTGCAGGACCCCTTCGGTAAAACTTTCTGGCCGATGTTTAAGGGCCGTGATGGTTGCCGCACCCCAATCCCATGGGAACAATATGCTGATTTTAGTGGCTTTAGCCAAGTCTCACCTTGGTTACCTATTGCGGCTGCACATCGAGCACTGGCGGTAGATTTGCAAGAAGCGGATTGCCATTCTGTGTTGCATGGCTATCGTCAATTCCTTGCTTGGCGCAAGCGTTATCCGGTGTTGATTACCGGCGAGATTGAGTTTCTTGATGCACCAGAGCCTTTATTAGTTTTTGTGCGTACACTCGGGGAGCAGAAGTTACTGGTTTGCTTTAACCTGTTAGACACTGAGATTCAGTGGGCGCTAAAAGAGGTCAAGTTACAGCAAGAATTAGCCGGACATGGTTTAAAAACCGCACAGTGGCAAGGTGATAGTTTGATGTTTTCAGCCTATGCCAGCTTCTATGCGCTATTGGCCTAATTGGTTGTACAGTCTTCATTACCTAAACGAGCAGTCACAACGCGATAGTGACTGCTTGATGTTTTACTCAAACGCCTAAGGGAACTTACCTTTAGATAATAAAAACATGATTAGAGAACACAACTATGGCGTCATCTATTAACACCAGCAGCCACACGACCAGCGTTAGCGGAGCGGATAATGGTAACTACCGTTTTGCGCTAGTGTCACTGACCTCACTGTTTTTTATGTGGGGATTTATCACTTGTTTGAACGATATTCTGATCCCCCATCTTAAGGCGGTGTTTTCACTCAACTACACCCAAGCTATGCTGATCCAGTTTTGTTTCTTTGGTGCTTATTTCTTGGTGTCGATACCGGCAGGTCAACTT
Source organism: Shewanella cutis (assembly GCF_022410515.1). Lineage (GTDB taxonomy): Bacteria > Pseudomonadota > Gammaproteobacteria > Enterobacterales > Shewanellaceae > Shewanella > Shewanella cutis. Next base: position 94,677 of record NZ_JACSDI010000007.1, read on the forward strand.
GTTAAACGACTTGGCTATCAAAAAGGGATTGTCACCGGCTTAGTGATAGCCAGTATTGGTTGCTTGCTGTTTTATCCCGCGGCATCGTTTGCTACCTATGGGTTGTTTCTCGGCGCTCTTTTTGTACTTGCCTCAGGGATCACCATTTTGCAAGTCGCGGCAAATCCCTATGTTAATGCGTTAGGCAGTAGTGAGACCGCATCGAGCCGTTTAAACCTGACTCAAGCCTTCAACTCTTTAGGGACCACGGTTGCACCGTTTTTTGGCTCGATTTTGATTTTGTCCGTGGCAGCGACGGCATCTACTGAACTAGCGCAAGCCAATGCCGAGGCAGAAGTGGTTAAGCTGCCTTACTTATTGTTGGCTGCGGCGCTTGCGGTACTTGCAATCATTTTCGCTAAACTAGATTTGCCAGTGATCCATGAACATACTGAAGCCGCTGATGGGGTTCAAACCCATTTAGGCAAAACCAGCGCTCTGCAAAGTACCCATTTAGTGTTGGGGGCAGTGGGGATTTTTGTGTATGTGGGCGCAGAGGTGTCAATTGGCAGCTTTTTGGTGAACTTTTTAGGCGAAGCACACATAGTGGGTATGCCAGAAGAACAAGCGGCCCATTACATCGCTTATTACTGGGGCGGGGCCATGGTTGGGCGCTTTATTGGCTCGGCGGTGATGCAAAAAATCCCCGCAGGCACAGTGCTCGCATTCAATGCCTTTATGGCGGCTTTGCTAGTGCTGGTGGCCATGACGACCAGTGGTAGTGTTGCCATGTGGGCGATTTTGGGGGTGGGTTTATTCAACTCTATTATGTTCCCAACCATTTTCAGCTTAGCACTGCGAGACTTAGGCCCACATACCTCGCAAGGCAGCGGCATTCTTTGTTTAGCCATTGTGGGTGGGGCGATTGTGCCATTACTGCAAGGTGTGTTGGCGGATAACTTAGGCATTCAACTTGCCTTTATTTTGCCTGTGGTTTGTTACGGTTTCATCCTGTTCTATGGTGCTCGGGGCTCTAAAATGTAAGAGCATTTGAGCGTTTTATGAAAGCGATCCCTGTGGATCGCTTTTTTATTGGGCTTTTGTAGTGCTTAATAGCAACTGAGCATCTGTTTACTTGCGTATTCAGGCCTGACCTCCTATGATCCCTCGGTTTTATTACTCACGGTGACCTGTAAATGTTGAATTCTCCGCTTTCTGCCAGCTCGAATGAATTAGTGATCAATATCTTAGCTATGGTGCTAAGCGAAGGAAAACCCTTAGACCGGGCTTATTCTCAGCATTTTTCAGGGTTAAAGTTGGTCCCTGCCGAGCAGGCGCGGATCGCGACTGTTACCGGTGATATTCTGCGCCGGTTAAATCTGTATTGTTTCTTAGCGGAAATAAAGCCAGAAGAAATGGAACGTTTAGGCTCAAAGTTACTTAATGTGTGGCATTTGTTTCACGAGCTTGAACTGCCCAAAATGCAGTATTCGCTGCCCGTGGATCCCGATGATTTAGCCGCGCGTATCGAACAGGCTAAAACTAACCCCGTACTTTGGGATGGTTGTCCCGAATGGTTAGATACTATGGGGCGTGAACAGCTAGGAGCCGCGTGGGAAAAAGAGCGTGCCGCATTAAATCAGCCGCCTAAACGTTTTCTTCGGGTTAATGGCCTAAAAGTCAGTCGTGATGAATTAGTACAAAAATTAGCGACTGAATTTGTGTCGACTCAAGTGGTAGATAGCGTAGATTCCGCACTTGAAGTCACATCAGATTCGGCGTTGTTTCGCACTAATAGCTTTAAAGAGGGCTTATTTGAGCAGCAAGATGCGGGCTCACAACGGGTAGCTGCGGCGCTCGATGCTAAACCTGGTATGCGAGTGATCGATGCCTGCGCCGGTGCTGGCGGTAAAACCTTACATATTGCCGCGCAAATGCAAGGTAAAGGGCGTTTATTAGCGATGGATGTGGAGCAATGGAAACTCGATAACCTTAAAGAGCGTGCCCGCCGTAATGGTGCCCATAATATCGAAACCCGATTAATTGTGGGGTCTAAAACCATTAAGCGTTTAAAACTCAGCGCCGATCGCGTACTGCTCGATGTGCCTTGTTCGGGCCTTGGGGTATTAAAGCGTAATCCCGATGCTAAATGGCGTGATACCGCGGAGCGTTTACCTGTGTTAATGGAACTGCAAAAGCATATCTTAAGCAGCTATAGCCGCATGGTGAAGGTCGGCGGTATCGTGGTCTATGCCACTTGCTCGATTTTCCCCTGTGAAAACCGTGGTCAAGTGGATGCCTTCTTAGCAGAAAACCCCAATTTCCGCTTACTGGAGGATGAAACGATCAGCCCAGCTGATACTGGTTTTGATGGTTTTTATCTCGCAAAGCTTGAACGTATTCAAGAATAATTCGAATACGACTCGATCCATTTCTGATACTTAAAGCAACCTTTGGTTACATATCAAAAGGTTGCTTTAACGTCTCTGAGCCCCTAAAATTAACCTTTGGTTTACAAGGGTTAATCACCTTAGTAAGGTCGTTAACTTAAACGCTTGCTGGCTAAGGGTTCTATGGACGAAGGAATGCAGATTGTGGGTGCTGTTAGTGGGTTAAGCACTCGGTTTAATCAAAACGTTAGCCTCGAATGCTATAACGGTATTCTTTCAATGCTGCTAAATGGCGCTCAATTAGCAGACATTCTTCATGCTTTAGTGTTAAAAATTGAAGATCAACGCCTTGGCACCCATGCTTCTGTCTTGCTACTCAGTGAGGATGGTAAAAGATTGCTCACGGGAGCCGCTCCCCATTTACCCGATAGTTACAATCAAGTCATCCACGGGGTCGAAATTGGTCCTGAGGTCGGTTCTTGTGGTACCGCGGCCTATACGGGACAGCGGGTGATTGTTGAGGATATTGAGCATCATCCTTATTGGGCCTTGTATAAATCTTTTGCGCTTGTCCACGGATTGAGGGCATGTTGGTCTGAACCTATCAAAGATACTCAAGGCAAAGTGCTTGGCACCTTTGCTATGTATTACAAAGAGATTAAATCCCCAACAGCTGCGGATTTAACCTTAATTGCTGAGGCGGCAAGACTGGCGAGTTTAGCCATAGAACGTAGCCGTTCATTGGAGTTTCAGCGCCTTGCGGTGAAAATATTTGATCGTTTACCGCTTGCGCTGGTGATTACCAATGCCAGCCATTCTGTACTCTATGCCAATGATGCGTTTAAGCTGATGGTTTGCCTACAACCTGATGATATTTTGGCATTTAATCCTGAGCAGTTTTTCTCGCCCTCAGAGCCACATGAAATAGCCTCCTTATTTAATCACATCTCAGAGGGGAAAATGTGGCAAGGTGAATTGGTTGGCCTGCGTAATAATGGCGAGACTTTTTATCTTGATTTAACCGTAACGGTTTTCCGTGAATCCCACAGTGCAGATCTCGGTTTTGCTTGGTTATTTTCCGATGTGAGTGAGCGTAAAAAAGCAGCGCAGTTAATCAAATATCAAGCGAATAATGATTCATTAACGGGGCTTGCTAACCGTAACGCCTTGTTTAGGCAAATCCAAGAGCTTATCAGTGCCGATAGCTTAACGCCGGGTTTTAGCTTTATGTTGATGGACTTGGATAACTTTAAACAAGTTAACGATACCTACGGCCACGATAAAGGCGATGTCCTATTAGTACAAATGGTGGAACTGGTTAAAAGCTGTTTGAATGAACGGGCGGTGTTTGCGCGTTTAGGCGGTGATGAGTTTGCCATCTTATTGCCAGGGGTGGTTACCCAGCGAGAACTGTCGCAGTTGGCGGATAAGATCAATAAACAGGTATATCGGCGTTATGAATTATCCCACGATAAAGGCGTGTATAGTTCAGTGAGTATTGGTATTGCACGTTTCCCTGAAGATGCCTTGGATTTAGAGCAACTGTTAAACTGCGCCGACCAAGCTATGTATATCTCTAAGGCCAATGGTCGTAATCGGTATCATTTTTTTACCGAGCAAATGCAACAAAATGCCGAACGTATTGCTAATTTACACACGCTGCTTAAGCAAGCCTTAGAACAAAACGCCTTCGAGCTGTATTTTCAACCCATAGTTGATACCACAACTGGGCTTATTGTTCGCGCTGAAGTGCTATTACGCTGGCAGCATGAAGGACAGTTTATTTCCCCCGATGAATTTATTCCCATTGCCGAAAACAGTGGCTTAATCGTTAGCATTGGTCGTTGTGTACGACAAGCCGTAATGCAAACCATTGTTGAAATGCAAGCGCTGGGTTGGCCAATGAGTTTAGCGATTAATGTGTCGACCTTTGAATTTTGGTCCCATGAATTGCAAGACGAGTTTTGCGACTCTTTTGCCGATATCATTGAGGACCTAGGTATTGACGATTTTCCCTATGAATTGATCACCTTAGAGATCACTGAATCCCTGCTCATGAAAAAGCATGCTCATTTAATTCAAGTGCTTAATGAGTTACGTGCGAGAGGTATTAAAATCTCCCTTGATGATTTTGGTACAGGCTATTCTTCGCTGTCTTACTTAGCCAATTTCCCTATCGATCAAATTAAGATCGATAAGAGTTTTATCGATAGACTGGCAGAAGGTGAGCGGCATCTTGCCTTGATTGAAGCGATAGTGCGCTTAAGTCATGCACTTAACTTACGAGTGACGGCGGAAGGTGTTGAAACTCAACAGCAACTTCAGGTGATGATGGATAACCATATTCAAGAAATTCAAGGCTATCTATTTTATAAACCCATGCCCAAGGCGGCGTTTTTCGAATTACTGGCTAAACAAGCGGTCATATCGCCACATGCATAATCGATTCAACCACCTCGTTTAAATACTAAGCGCACCATTGGCGCGCTTAGTGTTATTTAATCTCAACGCGGGTGAAGAGGTTACTTTGATGCTAACTGGCCGTTAATCACCAAACTTAAGTATTGGGTGAAGTCATGTCCATGATTTTGTAGCATTTTGGGGAACATCGAAATCGGTGTTGAACCCGGGAAGGTATTGATTTCGTTTAACAGGATTTCATTATCCGCCGTTAAGAAAAAATCAATACGGGACAGATGGCGTAACTTCATGCCCTTAAAGGCTTTAATCGCATAGGCGCGGATCTGATCGCTGATTTCAGTCGGTACATTTTGCGCGACTACATCGGTTCGCGCCTTGCTGCTTTTGGCGTATTTCTCATCGAAGGTGTAGAAAGTATTGCTATCACAGATAATTTCGCCGGGTAGAGTGGCAATCACTTCGCCTTGATACTCATAAACGGCGACTTCAAGTTCACGGGCTTTTATGGTTTTTTCGACAATCACGTAGGGCGCATAACCAAAAGCGTCTTTAAGCACGCCAGGCACTTTGCTGCTGTCATCAACCTTATAACAACCGACTGAGGAGCCTTGAGAGGCTGCCTTGACGAAAATTGATCCCCACTTTTCAAGTGCCGCTTGGGTTTGGGCAATGGCTTCATCATCGTATTGATTTAAAAAGATATAAGGTGTGTTGGGAATGCCTAAGGCGCTGAACCACATCTTAGCGGTGATCTTGTTAAAACAGTTACTGCTGGCTTCGGATTCACAGCCAAAGTAGGGCAGTTGGATAAGATTAAAGTAAGACTGAATATCGCCAGTCTCGCCTGGGTAACCGTGAATACAAGGGATCACATAATCCACAGGCCAAGGAGCTTTGCTCTCGTCACGAAAGCGGATCTCACGGTTATTGGTCAGCTCGCAGTCATCCCCTGCGGCGGTTTGGTATTGGCCAAATTTATCCAGTACCACACGTAGTACATTGAACTGTTCTGATTTTGCTAACGAGGTTTCAAAATAATTAGCCGACAGTAGGGAAATATCGTGTTCCGCACTTCCACCGCCGCACAGCAAAAGTAAATTGATCTTTGACATTATGATTCCTCGATTGAGCAAAATGCTGTTGAGTTGCTTGGTGCAACTACGCCACTAACATGCAACTGGGCTAAAAAATAACGACACTGTATTAGCCGCTGCCATCTTAGATTTCTTCGCCCCTAAAGCGCAAGGACTGAGGCGAAGGAGTTTGATTGAGTGATGCATTTTAACGCAGTTTATAAGGCTAATAAAAAACGCGCTAATAGCGCGTTTTAAGGTCAAATCTATCTCGGGAACGAGATTAGAAGTTTGCGGTGCGTGGCGCGCGTGGGAATGGGATCACGTCGCGGATGTTGGATACGCCAGTCACGTAAGACACTAAACGCTCAAAGCCTAGACCAAAACCTGCGTGTGGCACTGTGCCATAACGACGCAAATCGCGATACCACCAGTAATCTTCTTTGTTCAGATCCATTTCTTCTAAACGCATATCCAGCACGTCTAAACGCTCTTCACGTTGTGAACCACCGATGATTTCACCAATGCCTGGGGCCAATACGTCCATCGCGGCAACGGTTTTACCATCTTCGTTAAGGCGCATGTAGAAGGCTTTGATATCTTTTGGATAGTTTTTCACAACCACTGGGGCTTTGAAGTGCTCTTCGGCAAGATAACGCTCGTGCTCAGAGGATAAGTCGATACCCCAAGAGACTGGGAACTCAAACTCACGACCACATTTTTGCAGGATCTCAACCGCATCGGTGTAATCTACTTGTGCGAAATCACTCGATACGAAGGATTGCAGACGCTCAATAACGGTTTTATCCACGTGCTGGGCGAAGAATTGCAAATCGTCCATACGCTCAGTTAATACCGCATTGAAGGCGTACTTCAACATGCCTTCGGCAAGGCCTGCTATATCGCTTAAGGTGGCGAAAGCCACTTCAGGCTCAACCATCCAGAATTCTGCTAAGTGGCGGCTAGTATTTGAGTTTTCAGCACGGAACGTCGGGCCAAAGGTATAGATTTTTGACAGGGCGCAGGCGTAGGTTTCACCGTTTAATTGGCCTGACACAGTTAAGAAAGCTTCTTTACCGAAGAAGTCTTTGTCGTAGTCAACTTTGCCGTCGCTTGTGCGGGGTAGGTTTTCCATATCCAGCGTGGATACACGGAACATTTCCCCCGCGCCTTCACAGTCCGATGCGGTGATCAGCGGTGTAGACACCCATACGAAACCGTTTTCGTGGTAGAAACGGTGAATCGCTTGAGATAAACAGTTACGAACGCGGGCAACGGCACCAATAATGTTGGTACGTGGACGTAAGTGCGCCAGCTCGCGTAAATGCTCGATTGAGTGGCGTTTTGCCGCCATCGGGTAAGTGTCTGGATCTTCAACCCAACCCGTGACCTCAACGGCAGTGACTTGCAGCTCATAGGCTTGGCCAGCGCCAGGAGATTCCACAATCTCACCGGTTACGATCACCGAGCAGCCAGCTGTCAGCTTTAACACTTCGTTGTCGTAATTTTCTAAGCTATTTGGCACAACACCTTGGATAGGATTAAAGCAGGAGCCGTCATAGACAGCTAAAAAAGAGATGCCAGCTTTAGAGTCACGACGGGTTCTGACCCAGCCACGCACTGTGACTGTTGAACCAACTGCGTGCTCACCTTTAAATACAGAAGCGACCGATGCAATGCTCATTGTTGCTTAGTTCTCCAACGAAACGTTTTATATGAAAATTTTTGGAGGTTTATATTACCTTGCTGGTGGCTTTTCTCAAGCTGAAAAAGGTATCCTGAGGTTAATATTACTAATATTGAGCTATATGGTGTGTTAAACGTTCGGAGGCGATATGATGAAAGTCAAAATATTTCAGCTCATCCTCGCGACATTATCCATCTTAGGTTGGGCTGTGGCGGTTTATGCACTACTGGTTTTTGGCGATGCAAGGCCAGAACGAGAGGTCGGTGCTTTTTTTAACCAAGGTACTTCGGTAAGAATGTACTGGGACCCACATGAGACCCAAACGTTGCAGTATCTTATTTGGATTTGCGGCGCAATTAGCTTAGTCAGTCTGGCGTTTAATTTTTATGTCGCCCATCACAGTAAACTCGGCTATTGGTTCAATATTCCCTTGCTGCTATTAACCTCGCTGGTGGCGGGCTTGTATGTACACTTTGTTATATAAACCATTGTTAGGCTTGAGTGTTGTTTACATCATATTCTCGGGGAGACTCAAATGGCGGCAGAGGTGATCGATGATCGCCGCCGTCGCGCCCCAAATAAAGCGCTGTTGATAGGGAATAAAATGCACGCTGTAGTAACGCCCTTGGCGTAAAAACTGTTTGCGGTGGCGATTTTGCGGTTCGATAAAAAAGTTTAAGGGCACGCGAAAACAGTCGGCGACTTCGCCGGGATCGAGTCTTAAGGCAAAATCTTGCTTAATCATGCCCACCACTGGGGTGATTTCAAAGCCTGTAAAAGTATTGTGCGCGGGGAAGGTGCCTATCACCTCGACATTATCACGACACAAACCGATTTCTTCCTCTGCTTCCCGAAGCGCGGCTGTAATGGCGCTGCTGTCACTGGGTTCAATCTTGCCGCCGGGAAAACTAATTTGCCCAGGATGCGCCCTAAGGTGCATCGGTCTTTGGGTTAAAATCAGATTGAGCTCGCCTTGGATTTCCTGCAATGGAATGAGTACCGCAGCTTTACGCAACCCAAGGTGAGGGATAGCCGCCGGATCTTGCGTGGCTAAAGGATGCAGATTAAATCTGAGTCTAAATTCCGCTTGATCCATAGGTTTCCCACTCATTCCTGTCGATTATTGAGGGCTATCGAGTAAGGGTAAAATTCGGCTTATCTTGTCGAAGCTTTCTTGGTACTCGGCATCGACATTCGAGTCGGCGACTATGCCGCCGCCCGCCCAGCAATAGAGTTTACCTTGCTCAGCCACTAGCGTGCGTATGGCGATACTGGTGTCCATTTGTCCATCTTGGCTGATATACCCCATGGAGCCACAATACAGACTGCGGCGTGAGGGTTCCAGTTCTTCAATAATTTCCATCGCGCGAATTTTCGGCGCACCGGTAATCGAACCGCCGGGAAAGGCTGCCCGCAGCAAGTCACAGGCGTGGTATTGTGGGTCGAGTTTGGCGGTGACAGTACTTACTAAATGGTGCACAGCCGGAAAACTTTCTATGGCAAATAGATGGGGTACTTGCACCGAGCCGGACGCCGCGACTTTGCCGATATCATTACGCAGTAAATCCACAATCATCACGTTTTCGGCGCGATCTTTAGGGGAGTTGGCGAGTGTTTGCGCCACCTGTTTATCCTGCTCAGGATTAGCATGACGTGGCAAGGTACCTTTAATCGGTTTGGTTTGAATGTCGTTACCGCGTAGCTGAATAAAACGCTCGGGCGAAATCGATAAAATCGCATTGTCATTAAGCCGCATAAAGGCAGAGAAGGGCGCCTGATTGGCACTGCGCAGTTTGCAATAGGCGCGCCATTCATCGCCTTGATATAGTGCTTCAAAGCGTTGGGTTAAATTAATTTGATAGCAATCACCGCTATGCAGATACGCCTGTACTTGATTAAATTTTGAGGTGTACTGGGCTTTGGTGAGCTGTGCTGACCAAGGGCTTGTGAGACTAAATTCAGCCTGTTTTGTGGTGTTGGCTATTTTTGATTCAATTATTTTCAACTGAGCTTCTAGCGCGGTTTCACCCAAATAGTGCACTAAAAACCAGCTTTGCTGCTGATAATCGAAAATTAATGCCCAGTCGTAAAAGCCAATATTCATCTCGCCGAGGCGAATATCCTGCGCCGCAATATTGGGGATAGCTTCAATACGACGGCCTAAATCGTAGCTAAAGCAGCCCATGGCGCCGCCACTAAAGGGGAGTTCAGAGGCAAAGGATTGTGGATACCAGTGGCGCAATAACTGGTTGACCAGCGTAAAGGGATCATCGGTTGCACTCATTTGGGTGGGAATGGTTAATTCTGGCAACTGAACCTGAATATTGGTCAGTTCACCATGGGTGATCAGGGTGGCAATGGGATTTACGCAAATGATATCGAACTTAGCATCCAGATGGGTGGCATTGGCCGAGTCGAGCAGTATTGCCCAAGGTTCTGCCGCAAAGTGTTCAAAGAGGTCTGCTGTGTTTAATGTCCAGTCAAGTTGGCGTGATGCAAGTTGTTTTGACGCCCTATTTACCATCTATTAACCCTATCTAAAAATGTGATGTAGCCCAAAAAGATGGGAAAGAGTATCATATTGGCCCAGAAAGAATTACACAAAAAAACAAGTAAGGCCCTAAAGGCTGCTGGAGCGCTCCTACTATGTCATCTCACCATGAAACGTCTGAAAATGTAGTGATTAAACAAGCCGACTTCATTGAAAGTGTGGCGGATGCCCTGCAATACATATCCTATTATCATCCGAAAGATTTTGTCGATGCCATGAGCCAAGCTTATGAGCGTGAGCAAAGTGCGGCGGCGAAGGATGCGATTGCCCAAATTTTGATTAACTCGCGTATGTCTGCCGAAGGCAAACGTCCACTGTGCCAAGATACCGGTATCGTGACCACCTTTGTTAAGATTGGCATGGGAGTTAAGTGGGACAAAACCGATATGACCATTCAACAAATGGTCGATGAAGGTGTGCGTCGTGCTTATACCAATCCAGACAATCCACTGCGCGCATCCATTGTGGCCGATCCCGCCGGTAGCCGTAAAAACACTAAAGACAACACCCCATCAGTTGTGCATATCGATATGGTGCCAGGTAACCATGTTGAAGTCGCGATCGCAGCCAAAGGCGGCGGCAGCGAAAACAAAGCCAAGATGGTGATGTTAAACCCATCTGACGATATCGCCGCTTGGGTTGAAAAAACGCTGCCCACCATGGGCGCGGGTTGGTGTCCACCGGGCATGCTCGGTATTGGTATTGGTGGCACCGCTGAAAAAGCCGCGGTGCTCGCCAAAGAAGCTTTAATGGAAAGCGTGGATATCCATGAGTTAATGGCGCGCGGCGCACAAACCAGCGAAGAAAAACTGCGTTTAGATATTTTTGAACGTGCTAACAACCTCGGTATTGGTGCTCAAGGTCTAGGTGGTTTAACCACAGTATTGGACGTGAAAATCAAATCAGCACCGACCCACGCGGCATCCAAACCTGTTGTGATGATCCCTAACTGCGCGGCAACGCGCCACGTGCATTTCCATTTAGATGGTACAGGTCCTGCTGATCTTGCCCCTCCATCACTCAGCGACTGGCCAGAAATCACCCGCGAAGTGGGCAGCGATGTGCGCCGTGTTAACTTAGACACAGTCACACAAGCCGATATCGAGCAATGGAAGAGCGGTGAAACCATTCTGTTAAGCGGTAAAATGCTCACCGGCCGTGATGCTGCCCATAAGCGTATCCAAAGCCTGATTGAAAGCGGCGAAGGTTTACCAGAAGGCGTGGACTTTACTGGCAAGTTTATCTACTACGTTGGCCCAGTTGACCCTGTGGGTAATGAAGTTGTGGGTCCTGCAGGACCTACAACCGCGACCCGTATGGACAAGTTCACTGACCTGATGCTTGAAAAAACAGGCCTGATGGGCATGATCGGTAAGGCTGAGCGTGGTCCAGCGACCGTTGAGTCTATCAAGAAGCACAAAGCGGTGTACTTGATGGCTGTTGGCGGCGCGGCTTATCTCGTGTCTAAAGCGATTAAAAAATCCCGTGTGGTGGCTTTTGCCGATTTAGGTATGGAAGCGATTTACGAGTTTGACGTTGAAGATATGCCAGTGACTGTGGCGGTTGACTCAAACGGCGTGAATGCCCATGAAACGGGCCCAGCGATTTGGAAAGTCAATATTGCAAACGCCAAAGCTTAAGCAAATGGCCTAAGCGAATGTCCTTCTTGCAAAAATGTCGCTTTTTTAAGAAGGGATTTGAGCAAGATAGTAAGGCGAGTGGTACTCAATGAGTCTATTCGATGCTGACTGACAATTTGTCACAAAAAAATACGCTCAAGTACGCCTTTTGGCTTGCTTGAGCGTTTTTGTTTCGTTAGTGTGGCAAACTTATCTTCATAGAGACGATTGATGTTCGTTTTGACCGTTCATTTGGTACAACTACCGAATGTGTTTAACAAAAGATGGATATAACAATGAAAATAGCTCCTCTCCTATTGGCGCTTGGCGTAGCAGGTTTGGCCTGCTCTGCCCACGCGGCCGATCCTAAGCCTTTTACTGTGCAACAGCTGGTTAAACTCAACAAATTGCATTCAGCCGTGGTATCTCACGACGGTACAAAATTGGTCTACGGCCTGAAAACCGTTAATGACAAGGGAGAGGCAAGCTCGGATTTATATCTTCTCGATCTGACGCAAGCAGACGCGAAACCGCTGCAGCTCACCTCCGCTGCGGGTACAGAGCACGATGTCAGCTTCGCAAACGATGACAAATCGATTTATTTCCTCGCCAGCCGCAGTGGGTCAAGCCAACTGTTCCAACTGCCATTAACCGGCGGTGAAGCGCAGCAAGTTTCTGATCTGCCATTGGATATAGATGGTTACAAACTGTCTAACGATGGCAAGCAAATCGTGCTCAGCATGCGCGTCTTCCCAGAGTGTAAAGACTTAGCCTGCTCGAAAGACAAATTTAAGGCCGAAGAGGAGCGTAAATCGACGGGCCGAGAATACAAGCAGTTGATGGTACGTCACTGGGATACCTGGGAAGATCACGCCCGTAATCACTTATTTGTCGGCGCTCTCAACGGTGAGAAGCTGACCAAAGTGGTTGATATCACTCAAGGCTTAGACACCGAAACCCCACCTAAGCCATTCTCAGGCATGGAAGAAGTGACTTTCACCCCTGATGGCCAGCATGTGGTTTACAGCGCTAAAGCGCCCAGCAAAGATCAAGCTTGGACCACAAACTACGATCTGTGGCAGGTGAGTGTTAATGGCGGCAAAGCCACTAACTTAACCGCCGATAACATTGCTTGGGACGCGCAGCCGACATTCTCTAGCGATGGCCGTTATATGGCGTACCTCGCGATGACTAAACCCGGCTTCGAGGCCGACCGTTACCGCATTATGCTGCGTGATACCAGCACCGGACAGTCGAAGGAAGTCGCACCGCTGTGGGACAGAAGCCCAAGCTCGCTGATGTTTGCACCTGACAACCGTACTCTGTATGTGACGGCGCAGGACATTGGCCAAGTGTCTATTTTCAAAGTGAACACTCAATTTGGTGATGTACAATCGATCTACAGTGACGGCAGCAACAGTCTGATCGCGATTGCTGATGATCAACTGATCTTCGATAGCAAAACCTTGGTAGAGCCGGGCGATCTGTATCGCATCAACACCGATGGTCAAGGCTTGAAGCGTCTGACTGAAGTCAACAAAGACAAACTGGCCGAAATCAAATTCGGTGAATTCCAACAATTTAGCTTTAAGGGTTGGAACAACGAAGATGTTTACGGCTACTGGATCAAACCTGCTAACTACCAAGAAGGCAAAAAGTATCCGATTGCATACCTTGTCCACGGTGGTCCGCAAGGTTCATTTGGCAACGGTTTCAGTGGTCGTTGGAATGCCCAGTTATGGGCGGGCGCGGGTTACGGTGTGGTGATGGTGGACTTCCACGGTTCAACCGGTTACGGCCAAGCCTTTACCGATTCTATCAGCCAAGATTGGGGCGGTAAGCCATTAGAAGACTTACAAAAAGGTCTGGCTGCGGTAAGCCAACAACAAAAATGGCTCGATCCACAAAATGCCTGCGCCTTGGGTGGCTCTTACGGCGGCTACATGATGAACTGGATCCAAGGTAACTGGAACGATGGCTTTAAGTGCCTCGTTAACCACGCGGGTTTATTCGATATGCGCTCCATGTACTATGTGACCGAAGAAGTCTGGTTCCCCGAACATGAATTCGGTGGTACTTATCAGGATAACAAAGCGTTATATGAGAAGTTTAACCCAGTTAACTATGTGGAAAACTGGAAGACCCCAATGCTGGTTATCCATGGCGAGAAGGATTTCCGTGTGCCTTATGGCCAAGGTTTAGCTGCATTTAGCTTTATGCAGCGTAAGGGTATTCCATCGGAGTTGTTGATTTACCCTGATGAAAACCACTGGATCTTAAAGCCAGAAAACCTAGAACAATGGTACGCGAACGTGTTCCGTTGGATGGATAGCTGGACTAAAAAGTAATCGAGGATGATGGACTTAAATACGCTGTATTTAGTCCTATTGACTTGTTGCGAAAGCCAGAACTCTGTTCTGGCTTTTTAATAATAGGATTGTTTGTATCCAGCTAAACACACCAGTAAACGAACGGGGTTAAATATTGGCTACGGTTACAGATCAAGGAATGAAGATGCTGATCAGAGCGGCGAGTACAACAGATATTGAGGCAATAAGCGCATTAATCACGCAGCTTACACAAGTTTATATCGCTCCCACGTGCACAGATGTTGGTGCACAAACCTTAGTCAAAGCCATGTCGGTTGAGTCGGTGGCTCATTATTTTGCCTTAGGTTATCAATATCATGTCGCAATGAATGAGGCTGGCGAACTCGTCGGTGTGGTGGGGATGAAGGATAACAGTCATCTTTATCATCTATTTGTGGCGGATATTGCCAAGGGACAAGGCCTGTCGCGTCAGCTGTGGGAGCTTGCTAAAGCTGAGTGTCTTGCGAAGGGAAATCCCGGCACGTTTACCGTCAACTCGGCGGTGAATGCGCTGCCTGTCTATCAGCGCTTTGGCTTTATTGCGCAAAGTGATATTCGCGATCGCGGTGGGATCCGCGATATTCCGATGCAGCTCGTGCTTTAATTTATATCAATTTTTAATCATAAAACCAGAACACAAAATTAGAAGAAGAGAACCTATGGCGAATGTGAGTTTTTACCCAATTGGGACTGTCGGTGAAAAATGGGGCGATGCCGAAAAGGCCGCATGGTTTGCTAGTACGCAAATTAAACGTTCTTACCAAGACAATGTTGTCACGCCACTAAAAGCGATGGAGTCACAACTGGCCGAATTAGGGCTGAATGTGGTGCAATATGGCGCTTTATCGATTGATCCAGCGCGTTACCCTTTATTTGCGGTCAAATCAGCAAGCTTTGATCCGAAAAAGATAACGGTATTAGTCACAGGGGGCGTACACGGCTACGAAACCAGTGGTGTGCATGGCGCCTTGGCTTTTTTGGCTAACAACGCGGCTCACTATGCTGAGCGGGTAAACTTAGTGGTGGCAGTGTGTGTAAGCCCTTGGGGTTATGAGACTATTAATCGCTGGAACCCGAAAGCTATCGATCCAAACCGCTCGTTTTATGCTAATAGCCCAGCAGAAGAGTCGGCAGCACTGATGGCACTGGTGGCAAGCATTCCACAAGGTTTTGATGTGCATGTGGATTTACATGAAACCACCGACTCGGATGAGGATGAATTTCGTCCAGCCTTGGCCGCGCGTGACGGTAAAGACTTTATTCCCGGGACGATTCCTGATGGTTTTTATGCTGTAGGCGATACCGAAAATCCGCAGGATGCGTTCCAAAAGGCGATTATCGATGGCGTTAGCAAAGTCACTCACATCGCGCCTGCCGATGATAAGGGCGAGATTATCGGCTCAACGGTAGTGCAACACGGGGTGATCAACTACCCACTAAAAGCGCTAGGTTTATGCAGCAGTGTGACGGGTTGTATTTATAACACGACAACAGAAGTGTATCCTGACAGCCCATCGGCCACGCCCGCAGAGTGCAATTTAGCTCAAGTTGCGGCGATTACCAGTGCCATCGACTATGTGTTAGCACTGAATTAATTGAGTTTGTTACTTATTTGATATCAAGCTCGCAAGTCAATCCTAACGTTTTGTACTGTGCCATCAATTGATTTTGCTTAAGTTAAAATGATAAAAGCCCTCAAACGAGGGCTTTTGCATTTAACGATTTTTATTGCCTAGACATTATATCTATTGAGCACTATTGCTCGGTAAAAGGGCGGCCATAGTAGCTATCGAGTAGTAGCTGTTTTAGCTCGCTAATTAGCGGATAACGAGGGTTAGCACCAGTACATTGGTCATCGAAGGCATCCTCGGCAAGCATATCTACTTTGGCGAGGAAGTCGGCTTCGTTAACTCCCGCTTCTTGGATAGACGCAGGAATGCCCAGCGTCTTTTTGAGCTGCTCGATTTTCTCCAGCAATTTTTCAACTTTTTGCGCATCTGAGTTGCCACCTAGGGCTAAATGATCGGCAATGGCCGCGTAGCGACACAGGGCTTTTGGCCTGTCGTATTGGCTGAATGCGGCTTGCTTAGTGGGTAAGTCCGTCGCATTAAAGCGGATAACGTTACTGATCAGCAGCGCGTTCGCCAGCCCGTGGGCTAAGTGAAACTCGGCGCCCAGCTTGTGAGCCATAGAGTGGCAGATCCCAAGGAAGGCGTTGGCAAAGGCGATACCGGCTATGGTGGCGCCATTATGCACTTTTTCACGGGCGATAGGGGATGCAGCGCCGAGTTGATAGGCATCAGGCAAATATTTGCAGAGCAGGTCGAGAGCTTGCAGGGCTTGACCATCGCTGTACTCGTTTGCCATCACGCTGACATAGGCTTCGAGCGCGTGGGTGATCGCATCGATCCCGCCGAAAGCGGTTAAGGATTTCGGCATATCCATCACCAGATTTGGGTCAACAATGGCCATGTTAGGGGTGAGTTGATAGTCGGCAATGGGATATTTTTTGCCGGTTTGTTCATCGGTGACCACGGCAAAAGGTGTGACCTCAGAGCCAGTGCCTGAAGTGGTCGGGATCGCCACCATAGTGGCTTTGACGCCCATTTTAGGGAATTTATAGATACGTTTACGGATATCCATAAAGCGCAGCGCTAAATCGGCAAAGTCGACATCGGGATGCTCGTACATCACCCAAATAATCTTGGCCGCATCCATGGGCGAGCCACCGCCTAAGGCAATAATCACATCGGGCTTAAAGCTATTGGCGACTTTGGCGCCTTGACGCACTGTGGCCAGTGTGGGATCGGCTTCAACCTCGTAAAACACTTCGGTTTCTAAACCCTGTGCCTTAAGGATTTTTAAGGTTTCGTCGCAATAACCTTGGTTAAATAGGAATCGGTCGGTGACAACGAGGGCACGTTTTTTATCACTCAATTCTTCAAGGGCAATAGGTAAACTGCCGCGGCGGAAGTAGATAGACGAAGGAAGCTTGTGCCACAGCATGTTTTCAGCCCTCTTAGCGACGGTTTTTTTATTGATTAAATGGCTTGGGCCGACGTTTTCGGAAATCGAGTTTCCGCCCCAAGAGCCACAACCTAAGGTGAGCGAGGGGGCGAGTTTAAAGTTGTATAGATCGCCGATTCCGCCTTGCGAAGCTGGAGTGTTGATTAGAATTCGCGCGGTTTTCATTCTAAAACCAAAGGTTTTCACCCGCTCGGTTTGGGTGTCTTGGTCGGTATATAAGCCTGATGTGTGGCCAATCCCGCCTAAGGCGACCAAGGCTTCGGCTTTATCGACGGCATCATTAAAATCGGCGGCGCGGTACATGCCGAGTAAGGGGGAGAGTTTTTCGTGGGCAAAGGCTTCTGCCTCAGTGATATCGGTGACTTCACCAATCAAAACCTTGGTCGTGTGTGGGACTTCAATTCCCGCCATTTGCGCTATGGTTGCGGCACTTTGGCCGACGATATCGGCATTTAAGCCACCATTTTTAAGGATGACTTGTTGCATCGCAGCGGTTTGCGCGGTATTTAAGAGATAACCGCCATGGGTGGCAAAGCGCTCTTTGACTTGCTCGTAGATACTATCGACCACGATCACCGCTTGCTCTGAGGCACACACCACACCGTTATCGAAGGTTTTAGACATCAGAATCGAGCTGACCGCGCGTTTTATATCGGCGGTTTCATCAATAACAATCGGCGTGTTACCTGCGCCGACACCAATGGCGGGTTTGCCTGAAGAATAGGCCGCTTTCACCATACCAGGGCCACCTGTTGCGAGGATAAGGTTCACTTTGGGGTGGGTCATTAACTGATTTGACAGCGCTACACTGGGCTCATCAATCCAACCGATAATATCCTTGGGCGCACCGGCGGCAATTGCCGCATCTAACACCAGTTTGGCCGCAGTGGTGGTCGAGACTTTTGCCCTAGGATGAGGGGAGAAAATAATCGCATTCCGGGTTTTAAGGCTGATCAACGCTTTGAAAATGGCGGTGGAGGTGGGATTGGTTGTGGGGACAATCCCACAGATAATGCCCACGGGCTCTGCGATAGTGATGGTGCCGAAAGTGGGATCTTCGGATAAAATTCCGCAGGTTTTTTCATCCTTGTACTTGTTGTAAATATACTCTGAGGCAAAGTGGTTTTTTATTACTTTATCTTCAATCACCCCCATTCGGGTTTCGGCGGCGGCCATTTTAGCAAGCGATATACGCGCATCGGCGGCGGCCAATGCGGCGGCGCGGAAAATTGCATCGACTTGAGCTTGGCTAAAACTGGCATATTCGGCTTGCGCTTTGGCTACGCGCTCGACCATGAGATCCAGTTCTTGGGCATTGGTTACTGTCATGATTAAGACTCCTAAAAAGATTTAGGGAATGCACGATTCGCTAACTCTTCTTTATGATGAAAAATTACACCTTAAGCCTAAGGTAAAGTGTGATCACTCTGTCAATTTAGTGTTTTTATGTAATAAAAATACGTTAATTTAGATCTTATCTAACCTTTTTGCGTAAAATTAGCGGAGTAACGCCAACAAATATTAGTCAAACTTGTGATTAAACCTCAAAAATCTCATTTTTCAGTCATCTGAGCTTAAGCTACTATACTTGCCCTTACGGTTAGTTTGATGAAATTGGCGTGACACGCTCAATAAGGACTGCAACTTGGAGTTAACACTTTACGTTAAATTTTTTCTTGGCTTAGTTGCCATTATCAACCCCATTGGTTTGCTGCCAGTGTTTGTGAGCTTAACTAGTCATCAAACTGAAGCCGAACGTAACCATACGGGGAAAGTGGCTAACTTTGCGGTGGTGGTGATCCTGCTGGTGACCATAGTCGCGGGGCAACATATTTTGAATATGTTTAGCATTTCACTTTCGGCCTTTAGGATCGCTGGCGGCACGCTGATCGCGATTATTGCGATGTCGATGTTGCAGGGGAAATTGGGCGAAGTAAAACGCAACCAAGAGGAAGATCGTGAATCTTCCGCCATGGAGTCGGTGGCCGTAGTACCGTTGGCTCTGCCATTAATGGCAGGCCCTGGGGCTATCAGTTCGGTGATCGTATTTGCTGCTGAGCATAATTCGTTATCCAATTTTATTGGGATGTTTATTACCGTCATTATTTTTGGATTGGTGAGTTTTGCACTATTTAGAATGGCGTCAATTATTTATAAAATTTTAGGTAAAACAGGTATTAACGTGATTACTCGTCTGATGGGACTCTTGATGCTCTCGATTGGTATCGAAGTCATTGCCGCGGGTATTAAAGGGCTATTCCCACAACTTTTTAGCTAAAAATCGGAATGCGGGAGGCTGTTTCCTCCCGCATGCAGCCATGTCTCAATAGCAGCTTTCTTTTTGTTTTATCAACACAAGTTTTTCTTCCTTAGCCTATTTGTAGCCTTATCTCTATTAGGGCGTGTTGACGTTTCAGGGGTATTTTTGCAGCAATGTGTCTGGCTTTTATGCAAGGTAAAGTCCGTGCTGCGTCGTTATTCTACATAAACGGACGATAATGCGGCAGAAAAGCCAGCCCAATGCTGCCCGAAGGGGTCGTCAGGCAAGCCCTTGCACTTACTTTCAGTCATAAGAGCCGCTCTTCATTTGAGTTGAATAACGACAGATCATTTCTCGTTTCGCGAGCACGCACTTGCCTGAACGAACAAAATCTAATCTCGAAACGTCAACACGCTCTAGCTGTTGTTGCACGATATTGTTGTAATCGTTTGTTTCCATAGCAATTAGAGTTTTCTAAAGTAGCGCTATCATGTCGTTATAATTAACATCCTGTGCTATAAATAACTGCCTAACTGTTTAACCCTAAGTCGATTAAGGATATCCCTATGAAATGGCAATGGATTGGCAACCTCAGCTTAAAGCAAAAATTACTCATGGTTGTATTGCCACCCTTATTAGCGTGCTTTTTGTATGGTGCATTGTTTCTCATCGAAAAGTATGAATATCGTCAAGAGCTTAAACTAGTTGTTCGGTTGAGTGAATTGGCGGTGACTAACAGTAACTTTGTCCATGAGTTACAAAAAGAACGGGGTATGAGTGCGGGCTTTATCGGCTCATCAGGCAAAGCCTTCGCCGCAAAGATCCCTATCCAAAGACAATTAACCGATACCCAGCTTAAACTTTTCCAATCTTTTATCGAAAACCACAGCTTACCCTCAGCTTTTGCGCCTAAATTACGTGAACTGAATACCCAACTCGGTCGATTAACCTCTATTCGTTCGCAGGTTGATAGTTTATCAATCAGTGTCGCAGATGAAGTTAGCTACTATACGGAGCTAAATAGAGAATTACTCGCAATAGTCGATGAGACCGCCAAAACTGGTGCGAATCAAGAGATTGCGATTAAAGCTGCGGCATTTAGTGCTTTTTTACAAATGAAGGAAAGAGCAGGGATAGAACGAGCAGTATTAAGTTCGACCTTTGGTCAATCAGGATTTAAACCAAAGGTTTATGCAAAGTTTATTACCCTAGTTTCTGAGCAAAATAGTTATTTAGAGCGTTTTAATGCATTAGCCTCATCTAATCTGGTTGATGCGATCAGCAGGTTACAAAACACTAATGAAGTCAAAGAGGTTGAAGCACTGAGGCAAATTGCATTTGACCAAGATAACCAAAAAATTCAGCAACAAAATCCAGAGGATTGGTTTGCAAAATCAACCGCTCGGATAGACAGTTTACGGGATTTTGAACAGCAAGTTTCAGCAGACCTTTTGAAGGTTACCCATGAACGCCTTGAATCGGCTAATCAACAAATGATTTTTGTGCTAGCCACTTTAATCTTAATTCTCATTATTGTGTTACTACTTAGCTTATCCGTGATTCGGTATCTGCACTCCAGCGTGCATCAGCTTTATTCCACCGTAACCAATGCAAGGAAACACTACGATCTCAGCGTTCGCTTAATTCACAGCAGCCAAGATGAGTTTGGTGAACTCGCCATCGCTTTCAATGACATGATGAATGATTTTGAAAACGTTATATTGCAGGTACGCGCCAGTGTCAGCAAGTTACAGCAAGCGGCTGAACAGATGGACGCTTGTACCCATGCAATGGAGCAAGATGTCATGGCTGGTCATAGTGAGGCAGAGCAGGTGGCATCCGCAATGACTGAAATGAGTGCGACAGTTGCTGAAATCGCGAGTAATGCGGTGCATGCTTCTGAAGCTTCGCATTCGGCAAATCAAGAGGCCAAAACAGGTAATCTTGAAGTCGGCAGAACGAGCAAAGCGATTAAAGCACTTGCCGATGATATTAATGGCGCTTCACAAGCGATCAATGAACTCGACCGCGAAATCCACGGCATCGTAGTTGTGTTAGATGTGATTAGTGGTATTGCAGAGCAAACCAATTTACTGGCACTCAACGCTGCAATTGAAGCAGCAAGAGCGGGAGAAATGGGGCGAGGCTTTGCGGTGGTTGCTGATGAAGTAAGAAGCTTGGCTCAACGTTCTCAAGCATCGACTTCTGACATTAAAAATATGACAGATAGATTAAAATCCGCTGCGAGTATGGCAGTAAAAGCCATGGAGCGTGGGTTGTCTCAGGCAAATACTAGTGTTCAGGAAGCAGAGCAAGCAGGACTTGAACTTAAGCGTATTGTTGAACAAGTCGATATCATCAACCGTATGAATGAACAAATTGCAACTGCGACACACGAACAAACTGCTGTGTCAGAAGATGTGAATCGTAATGCATTGAAGATAAATGAAATTTATTTAAATACTCAACTTATCTCCGATGAGCTTAGAGGGTTAACGAAAGCATTGACCTACGATGCCGATCTTATGTCTAAGGAAGTCCATAAATTTACTGTAAAATAGCCTTAGCATACATTTTCAGCTCATACATCAGGCGGTTTGCTTAGCAATTGTGCAACCGCCTGAAATCATCTCTTTTTTACTTGACCGTCCTTATGCTTTTGCGTACAGTACCGCTCCGTTAACAGCGAATGCTAAATGAGTTAGTTAAGCATGTTGTTATCAATGTGAATGATAAACACATAAAAATATATCCAAACAATCTGGTGAGATGTCCGAGTGGCCGAAGGAGCACGCCTGGAAAGTGTGTATACGGAAACGTATCGAGGGTTCGACTCCCTCTCTCACCGCCAAATAAAAACAAAGGGAATCAGTATTTTACTGATTCCCTATGTTGCTTCTGGGCAAAATCTGGGCAAAATCTGCGTTTTCCTGTCCGTTTATGTCCGCATTAAAGCCCATCATTTCAGATATACGGCTTGCCATTCTTTGCGAGTCTTTAGGTATCCACTTGCCATAGTGTTTCTTGATCATGGTTGTGTCACTGTGACCAAGTTGGCGCGCGACCCATTCAAGCGGTACGTAGTTTGAAAGTAACTGACTAGCAAAAGTGTGGCGGCATTGGTTGGGTCCACGGTGTCGCAACTTAGCGCGCTTAAGTATGCTTGCAAACCAACGGCGCACAGAATTGTCATACCAAGGTTCATTACTTTTACCGTTTAAGAAAACCAAGCGGATGGCTTCTTGTCGGCTGGTGATGTTATCCCGTTGCTGCACCGTGTACTCTGCGGTTTGCTGCATGTAGGTTAACTCCATCTGTCGCTGCAGCCATACTTTAGCAGGCTCTAACAACTCAATGACTCGGATACGTCCGCGCTCTTTTGGAACTTTATACTGATTAAGTACCTTGGCGCGTTGCACTTTGATGGTCCACGTTTCGGTATCAATATCTTCCCACGCCAGCGCGATGATCTCCGACAGCGATAAACCAGCCCAACACCAAAACATGATCATGTTTATATCGCCTTGGCGAACTGTGTTGATATTCTCAATCCGTGCGAGTTCTTCCCGAGTAAACGGGTCGGCTGTTTCCTCAAGATTATCGCGCTCGACGTTTTTAACTCTGTCAAGCGGGTTAGCTTTGATTGCGCCTTCGTGAAACGCCTCAGACCATACGCCGCGCACAATGGTAAAAATATCATTGACGGTTTTAGGTGATAGTCCACCGCGCAACAGTTCAGCTTGGAATAGCTCAAACTCAGACTTGCTTATGTCTGCAAGCTTGCGTGATCCCCATTTATTGATCACATGCTGCGCTTTGGTTTTGTAATTTTTAAAAGTGCTTTTGGCTTTGGTTGCCTCCTGAACTGATAGCCATTGGTTTACCGCGTCAACTACGGTTAACTTGGTTTTAATCATCCCCGCTAGCGCTGCGGCTTTTGCTGAATCAGGGAAGTGCGCCAGATAATCAAAGCGGTTTTCAGCTATCTCGGTTAAGATGGCGTTGCGCTTGTTTTCGGCATATTTGATAACTGATTTTGTGATCTTCGAGTAGCCGGTTAATGGCTCTCTACAGCGCTCGCCGTTTAGCATAAACACGATGCGAACCGTGTTGTAATTGATTTCGACGCCAACAGGGAGTTTTTCAACTCCCTTTGGTAAAGTGCTCATTATGCGACTCCTTCCATCCAGCGCTCTATCTCATTGACGTTATAGACAACGCGATTAACGGGGTCGTAACGCCATTGCCGACCTTCTAACCATACGCCACGCTCACGATATTTGCGCGCGGCCTCGGATGTTATGCCAAATACAGTTGGCAGTAAATTGCCGCGCACCCACTTAGCAGGGGTGGTTTCAACGCTTTGCTTTGCCATCATGCACCACCAATTACAATTAATTTATTAGGGTTGTCTGCTTTTAATCGCATCATATCTAGCCTAGCAATCACTGCTTGCTCGCGGCCTTGAACAGTTGATAGATCAAATTCAGGGCGCTGGCTGAGGATTGCCACTTGATTCTTAAGTTCTGCAACTTCGGCTTTTAGCTGCTGGTTTTCTTCGATCAGCAAATTCATGCGGTCATTTAGAGTCATGCAGCACCTACCTTTTCGATTAAATGCAAATCGCTATCTAATAGCTCGCACCAAATAACACCAGTCTCTCCATCAAGCTCGAACTGATGCCAATTACCTTGTTTGCCGACGTAGATAATTTTTTCTCGCCCACCTTTGAACTGGTACATTTCACCGATAGTGAGAGCCATCACGCACCACCTTGTTCAAAACATCTTTTGTATCGATTCCTGTACTTTTCATCTTCTAGCTTTGATAAAAATTCCGACTCAATTACTTGCCAGTCAGAGGATGAATTATAAATTGCGCCCTGCCTTTTATCGCATGCCCATCCAGTGGTGCATTCTGTTTCGCCTTCAGCCCACTCAAGGTGTTTGCATTGATGGCAAGATTTACGTGCGTTTTCCATCATGCACCTGCCTTATTGCTGCGTTCGTCAACAACAATCACTCTGGTTTTATCGTCTAGCACTAACACTTTGCAGACTTTGGTGATTGCGAATACCGAAAACCAAGCTGACATAAAACCTATTCCCCAAATGAAGGCGATAATTCGCGGAGATGTGTTGACGCTAAAGCCAAACAACGCCAACACAATTAGCGTGGTTAGAAGCGATACAACTAAGCATGTAAGCACTGCGGTTAGTGTGGTTTTCATTTGGCACCATCCTTAGCGGCTTGCATTCTTTCAGTAACAACGGCGCAAACACCCTCGATATGCGGCCTAAACATAACGCTAGTCGCAGCTAAAAGTTCATTCTTAAAATCACAGATGGCTTTGGCGCGGATATCATCAAGGCATTGCTTTGGTGATTCTGCTACAGCTTTAAGTAATGGATTAAGATCGCCATGACTACGGTTGAAGTGATAAACGCCGTGTTTAAGAGCCTCAACCTGAGCCGCTAGCTGTTCGCGTTCTGCGGTGAGTGAATCAATTGCTTGAGCGGCTTCTGCTGCAAGATTCTTTTCACCACGACGAGATAAATCATCTTGATCTGTAGCGAATTGGTTTAATCTTTCTGACAGTGAAAGTGGTTTCATGCTGCACCGCCATTGGCAGTTTGTTCGTTTAGAACATCCGCCATTTCATCAGCAATATCTCTAATATCTTTTGCTAAAACCAAGTGGTTTCTTCCGCCCATGGCATCAATAAATTCAGCAATTTCTTCTGAATCTTCGATAAATCTGGTCGCAAGTTTATCTAGCTTTGCTAATTTTGCCGCCAACTGATCACGCTCTGCGGTGATTGCTTCGAGCTTTTCATTTTTGGTTAACTCTTGGGCCTTGTTCCAAATCTTCATAAAGCAGTTAAGTGCATCCTCTGGATCATCTTCAAAGCTCCAATCAGCAACTGTTACACCGTTAACGCTAAAATTAATCAGACCATCATCAGGATCGGCATGCCACTCGACTACATTGCCGAATGAATCAGTTTCAGAACCTCGGTTATTTTCTTCTTCAATCTTGTCATGGCAATCTTCACAGACAAGGGTTTTAAACTCGTTTGGATGACGCACCATATCATCAAACTCAACTACTTCGCCGCATCGTGGGCAGGGTGTTGGCATATCCATTTTTAACTCCAATAAATAATTTGATTTGCATTGGCTAGGCTTTATGCCGCACCTCGTAAGCCTTGCTTGCTAAAGTGGTGGTTGAGGTGCGCTAGGCACTGCTCAACCATGGTGTTGTAATTTGGTAGCTCGACGCAGAGCATGCAGTTGCGCTCGCTGTCGTAGCCAGTTGGGACGCCATTATCTATCCACCATTGACGCGCAAGCTGGTAGGCTTCGTGCGCTTCGTGGCTGTCAATGTAGAATGAGAAGCTATCCATTTTGATTAGCTTTTGACGGGCCAAGTCGCGTAAGCGGAATAGCAACTGGTTTTTACAAATTGCGTTGGTTAAATGTTGGCGCTGGACTATGCTCATGCGGGATGTTGAGCATAAACCAGAGCCGATTTTTTCAGCTATCACCCCGTAGCGATTGCCTACGTAATAAATCAGCATGCCAACAACCATAGTGCGCAACTGCATTTGCCAAATGCACTGCATCAGTTCTTCGTCTGTAATCTTCATATCACCCCCTTAGCCTCAAGCACTGGGTAAATCATTAAGATAAATAGCGTTACTACAATGCCGATCATCGCCCACGTTCCGCGCGATTCTTCGCTGTCGTCAGGTTCGTTCATGCTGCCTCCTGTTTATTCGCCGCCGCTGCAATCATATCGAGCATCACTTGGCCGTCGCGGAGTAGGTCATCGCGGTTGACATAGCTCATACGCTCGCCGCGCCACGTTTTATCGAATACCGCAATCGCACAGGCGAATCCGGCGCTTGATGATTCCTGTTTTTTGTCAGCGGGAATAAACCACTCTGGCAGGTCAAAGCTAATGCGACCACGGATAAAGCATATGTGATCTGCTTCTTCCGGCCACCAGACTTCAGATGTGGCCGCTTTGATGAGATAAACAAACTTGGCGCCCTTGTCGCGTTCAGTCATCGACTTATCGATAATGTTGCGCATACCAGTGATGGCTTGTTTATCTTCGTAGCTGGCGCGGGAATACGGAGGATTTGCAAACGCCTTGCGGCCTGCTAAGTCCTTAGTCCAATCTTGGGTGAGGGCGTTATCTTCAACGGTGTAATAGCGAGGGCATTTGGCGTTGTCGCCATCGCTAAACAGGTCGAGTACAAACGGGCCAAACTTGGCGAATACGCCCCAGTAAAGTGCGTCTGGCGTGCGCCATTGGTCGCCGACTTCATTGAGACGGTGAGCCGTTTTACTTTTTAGCGCGCGCAACGATTCGGCATAGGTGCTTATGCTCATAGGATTATCTCGATAGGGAAGGGTTAAGAGGTTTTAACTGTTATTTTTATCAGTTAAGTGAGCGGCTATTTGCAAAATTTGATACTCATAAATTAAGCAATGCAATCTAAGCAAACACCATCATCATGCTTTTCAAACATGTCAAGCTGACTCGTTGATATATCTAAATTAAGATGATTTATTGTTTTTTTTGCTTGAGACCAGAATTTTGATGCTGATATATGCTCTGTCGGTTCAATACCTGCATTTTTCATTTTTTTGAAAAGATGTTCTTTATCTTCTAAATATACAGGACCGTCATCGTCTTTATGTATTGCGTATCCAATTTCATATTCACCAATTTTTGCAGCTTGCCAAATGTCAGGCCTTTCACAATAAACTATGTACCAGTGCTGCCATCCGGCTTTTAGACAACCTATACAATTAGCATGTTTAAATCTTTTGTACGTCATAGGCGGATCAATGCCAATTTCTTTCGTAACTGATATAGTCTTTACCCAGCTTATCATTGGGAATTCTGTTTTATAGCCATCAAGCCCCATTATCTGGGCGCGACGTTGGGCTCTAGCTCGTTCTTTTGGTGATGAGTCAAATCCATAGATGTATATATTCTGCTTGTCCGGATCATTTTCATTCAGCCAGCGTTTGAAAGGTGCCGTTTTTAATCTATTAGTGCAAAGAATTTGACCATTTCCAACCTTCCACGCCCCTGCATCAACACAAACATCTATTGGCGTAGCTGTGTCCCATTGCTCATGATTTGCGTAAGTGATAGGCAATCCTAGGTAGTTAGCAACATCAGTCTTGAATCGTTTAATGTCAGCATCTTCTACTTTATTAGTAATATCATGATTTAATAAAATTACTTTTTCTTTTCCATATAATCTTACAGCTTCAATTGCACATAAAGCTGAGCTGTGTCCGCCAGAGTAAAGTATTACATACATTTTAGTATCCTTATGTCTCAGTTAAGTGAGCGGCTATTTGTTGGTATCTGCAAGCAGCGCTTCTAGCTCTGCTATCCGTGCGTTGGCTTGATTGAGTTTTGCAATGTGCTTTTCCCAATCAAGCTGTTTGATGGCTTCGACGATGGCAGCGCGTTCTTCGAGTGATTCCATGCCTCGACTCACATTACCGTGCTTGATGCCTCTCAGTTCTGCCGCGTTGCCTGAGCTAACGCCTTTAACGTAGTAATCAAAGAGTGCTGAGCTAATCGGCTCTTTGATTTTGGTTAGGCTAAGTAGCAGCTTAAAGCGCTCGGCAGATTCACCGCCTTGGATAAGGAGGTTCATGCTGCACCGCCTGTGGTGCTGATCACCTTGAACTCAATTACCCAAACCCAAGGGTTTGATTGCCAAGATTGGTAGCCGTAGATTGATTCCCACTTAGCCCAAAAAGCATCTTTAGCCGTGTGGTCATGCATTGGTATTCCACGATCGGCTTCTTCAAAGGTGTGCCATTTGCATCCTTCTATAGCGTTGCAGCCTTCTTTAATTGCATCTTGCTCGCTAATATCGTTTAACCGCTCTACACGAATATCGGTTACCTCGAGGATGATGCGAGCAGCCCAACGCGGCATGTGAATAGATGGGCGCTTTCTCCAAAAATACTCACCAAATTTATGTGATACTTTTTCTATCCGATCAGAAGCAAAATACTTTGCCTGATTTGTTCCACTCCAGAAGGCATCTTCATATTCAGTGCTATCCCACATCGGCATGCAGTAATGTCCTTTTTGATACCATGTTTCGCGCACCCAAAGCTGATCGCCGACTGAGCAAATTGGGCAAGCATCACTCGCCATGCCGCGACAGAGTGGATTTTTAAAATCCTCTACATGCACCATCGACTGAAATGCAGCACAAGGAAACCAATAACCGCCCTTTGATGTTTCAGTGTCAGGATTTGGTTGTGGATTGATTGGCCTGCGCGTTTGCGTTTTGCGCCCGTCTAGAATGGCGCGCACCATTTCGGTATTGAAGATAATAGGACGCTGTTTCATGCTTCCCCCTGACAAACTTGAATGATCCGCTCACATTGGGCCGTATCTGACCAGCCAATGTGACATTTTGATTTTTCGATACCGAGCTGTTGCGCTAGCCAGTGATAGCCATCATTCCTGCTCATGCCGCGTGATTGCCAATAGCGGTTAAAGGTGGCTTTGGCTTTGGTGCGCGCTTTGCGGGTTGCGCCATCAGCCAGCGTACCAAGCGGCAGGTTAGTGAATGGGTGCATACCGACGTAGGCGTCGCAGTCCTCGCAGGCATAAA
Organism: Shewanella cutis; assembly: GCF_022410515.1. Classification (GTDB taxonomy): domain Bacteria; phylum Pseudomonadota; class Gammaproteobacteria; order Enterobacterales; family Shewanellaceae; genus Shewanella; species Shewanella cutis. Next base: position 123,722 of record NZ_JACSDI010000007.1, read on the forward strand.
CCCAAGGCCATTCGCCGTATTGCTTACCGCCGTAAATAACCTTGTGATGCGCGATAATCACAAGACCTCGGCAGTAGGGGCAAATACAGGGTATTTCTACCCTGTCTTTGACTCGCTTTAGCGCGCGTCGGCTTGGGTTCCACGGCGTTTTGCCGTGGGTATCCAAAGGCGTTAGCGGCTCTGAGCGGTGTTTATTAGGCCTCATAAACTACCCACTCCATTTTAGGTTTGCGTGTTTTAGGGTTTATCTCGCCCTCTTTGCGGTGCATGATTAAAAGCCGCGCTTCTTCTTTAATCAGGCTCATGTATTCGCGGCAAATATTAGGGGTGGATAAATCGTGGCTGAGTTGCTTAGGCTTGGCCGTGCGTAGCTGGTGGGCTATTTCATCAGCTAAGGCTTGCTGAAACTCAGCCTCAGTTAATTCAACTTTATTTTTGCCGACCTTTTTAACGCGATTAACCTTTAACTTTGCTAACTTTTCCGCGTGGCTGCGGGTTATGCCAAATACTCTAAACATGGCTACCCCCTTACTAACATGCGGTCGATGCGCTTGGCGTGCTCGATAGCGCGCAGTTTGTTGCTGGTAAAGCGCGAACCTAACAATGCCCAACCATGTTTAAACGCTTTAACCGTGGCTTGACCTACTAGAATGTCACCACGTTTGCAGCCTTCGGACTTTGGCGCTTCGATTGCACATGCGCCGATGCCGCGATGATATTGTCTTGCTCTTGCCATGATGGTTCTCCAAATCTTTAAAAATAAGAGTCCTATCGCGGCAGGCTATGCGCTTGCCGCGCTTAGGTTTTTAATGGGTTGAAGTGAGTCACGCGTTAGTAGTTGATGGTCATCGCGCCAAGCTCGCCGTTAACTGCGGCAGTGATGATGGCTTTGCTGAGTTCTTCGCTTGCGCCAAGGGTAATAAGTTGCTTCATAATGGCTTTATTGATTGCGCGGCGGTGCTCAACATTGGCGGCTTTGCGGTCGGCTTCTTCTTTGACTTGAAGGGCTTTTTTGGTTTCTTCATCTGCACGTAGCATTGCACCAAGTTTTGCATAAGAAGCGCAGTAAACAACGTCATAAGCACTTAACACTTGACTAAACTCTTGGCCTAAATCGTCAGGTATATTGAATTCAGACACTGAACTAACGAGTTGCTGCATAGCTTTACTGTCTTGAGCTTCGTTTATCTGCATGCTAAATGAATTCAATTGATTGATAAGCTGCACCGCGCGTAGCTTGTTAGCTGCGTCCTGTTGTGCCTGTTGCTCTCGCTGACGCTGTTCTGCCGCTGCGTCGTCAATTGCTTTTTGTGCGGCTGCATTAGCTGCATCAATTTTGGCTTGTGCCGCCGCCTCTGCATCCGCTTTAGCTTTCGCCGCTGCTTCTTCGGCAATCTGCTTTTCACGGGCTAAGCGTTCTTGCTCGGCTTGTGCGTCGGCTTTGCGCTGGTTGTCTGACTCAATGATCGCGGCTTGATAGGCCAGTGTCATCTTGCTAATAACGTCCGCTTTGGCGGCTTCGCCTGCTTCTTTCATCGACTCAAAATCGTCGCCCACGGGCTCGGCTTTAATGTCATCAAGCACGGCTTTGATAAAGTCGGCGCGCTCATGCAGGTTGCTCGGCATGTTTTCAAGCATGCTTTGGTATTCTTCGCCAAAGTAATCAACCTTGGCTTTAAGTCTCGCTAGAATAGCCTTTTGTTCTTCTTCCCACTTGGTTAATGGTTCGCGCGTTTTGTCGCGCAAAGCGTCGCATTCATCAACAAATTCTTTAATGTTTTGCTCGATTGGCTTAACCACGGCTTTTAGATGTTTAAGATAAGCGCGACAAGGTTTTTCGACGACTCCTTTGCTACGACTAACGCTGGCAGCAAGCGAGGCTATACGGTCGCGGCCTTTGGTGGTGGTTAGATCTGGCACTTCGTTAACGCTGGCTTTAATGTGATCAAGATATGGCTTTAACGCGCCTGGTTCAGTGTAAAGCAATGGCCCGAGTTCTACGGCCTTGGCTTCGGTAATTTCTTCAAACGGAACGGGTAGGTTAGCGGTTTGTTCTGGCGCAGTTGCCTGAACATTTTTAGGGGATTTTGCGGCCATGATTGGTCCTTAGTTCATTTTAGATAAAGCAAAGCCACAGCGCGCTAACTGCGCGCCGTGAATGAGTGTTTAGTGGGGTATGGATTAAGCGGCTTTGTTAGCGCCTAGTACGATGGCTTTGTAAACCTCAAAACAGGCTTTAGTGTCGGCCATGGCGCTGTGAGCGTTTTCGAGTTTTTTGCCTGTCAGCTTTTCATAGCAGGTGGCTAAGTCGGTATTCTTGCCGCCAAACTGTTTTTGATACATGCGAATGGTGCATTCAAAGTTATCTTTATTAGCCCAAGCCTCTTGGGTGGCTTCATCGCTATAGCGCTTGGTGGCAATGCGGATAATGCGCTGGTCAAAGGTTTTGTTGTGGGCAATACGCAACGCGCCTTGCGCCATTTCTAGGAGCTGCGCTAACGCATCTTGCTCTGGAATGCCTTCATCCATGGCGCGTTCGGTGGTGATACCGTGGATTGCAGCCACTTCATCGGGGATAATCCAGCCGTTTGGCTTGATGATCACATCGAGCTCTTTAACGATTTCAAACTTATCGTTAACCAGCAGTGCGGCTAACTGTACAAGGTGAGGCTGGTGATCTGCTTCGCTGGGGGATTTCCAGTCTGGCAAACCTGTGGTTTCTGTGTCGAAGGGTAGAATTAAAGACATAGATATTCCTTGGCGGCTATGGCGCCGCCATATTAAGGGTTAAAAGGGGAAAGAGGGTTTAGGAGACTTCGCCGGTTTCGGGGTTGACTGCGGTAAAATCGCGTTGCTTAGTGGTAAACAGTTTGCCTAGGCTTTTACGTTGCTCGGCGCTAATCTGGCCTGTACCAACTGCGCTTTTTATGGCCTCACCAACCTCTAGCAATTCATCCATGCAAGTGCAGTCTTGCAGCGACCACTCGAGCTTTTCACCAAGGTTTGGCAATTGCGCTGGCTCATGATCCATCACCGCTTGTTCATTAGCGACTGCCGCACCGCTTAACACTTGATTTAAGCGTGAGTCGGCGCGCTTTTCTGGCTGCGGGGTAATGTCGCGCTCTGGCGGTAAGTCTTGCGCCTCAACATCGAGCCAGATACCACGCAGGCGGTCGGCGTAGGCATCACGGCCAGCAAATCCCAGTGCGCGCCATTGTTGCATGCGCTTGGTGTACTGTGTCCACGGGCCTTGCTTGCCAAGTAAGCCAGCTTGTTTGGCATCTTCAAGGCTGAATGAGCCGTTAAACTCCACAACTGCGCCAGACGCTAAGCGACGCTTGATTAGACAGTGCGCAGTGTCGTTTTCGTACCATTCTTTAAACTCGACCAAATCAGGCGAGCCAATAATGAGCGCGCGGAACGCATCACCCCAAACCGATGGGCGCCCGTTAATCACTGCAATATTTTGCAGCGATTGTAGCGGTTGAAATCCAAGCTCTGCGCCCATTGCCATAGCGATAACAATATCGTTTGGCTTGCGCTGGTAGTTTTTAGGCACCATTTCAGATTGCGACAGCATTTCAGCAATTTGAAAGGCTTCTTGAAAGTTTGCCGGAACCAGAAAGCGGTTAGGCTGTTCTGGCTCGACTTTTTTAAGCTGAGTGCTATTGCTGATCATGATGCTGCTGCCTCTGTGGTATTGATAAACTGAACACGATGGACTGCGGCGCTGCCTAACTGTCCATCGTCCTTTAGATAAATCGCAACACTGAAAGGCACTACTCCGTTTTCAAATTCTTCGTAGTCAGTACCTAAGCCTAAGAATGTCGCTTCAAAAACTGGGTCTTTGATGAATCCGCTTACTTTTATGCGATTAGCAAATGGCAGTACCATGCCAACTGCAGCGGCGCCATATTTACCTTTGAAAAGAGTTATCTTTTCTTGTGCTTGTTTTGCATCTATTAGGTAGGATTCAAAACAAATCTGCTCTCCATCAGGCCCGTCACGTTCAAATACAGGCGTAAACATTGGAAACACTAGCTTGCTACTCATGCTGCACGCTCCATATTGATGGTGTTACTTTCGGAAAACTCGTTTTCAAGCGCATCAAGCTCTTGCGCTTCAAAGGCGTTGAGGCCAACTGTTACCGCGACGTCGGTGTACGCTGGCCAGACGTTGTGCTCCATGCAGCGTTTAAGCTCGCGCATGGCTTTGCGGTACTTGAGATAACCGAGGCGCTTAACATCGGCATCGAGTATCACAGGCGCGGTGATTACAAACGGGCGGCTTGACTCGACAACCAAAAAGGCAAATTCATCGGCACCAGCCACATCGGTATAAAGCGCATCTTGAATGTGGTAGCCAAGCTTTTTGGCTTTGGCACCAAAGAAGCGCGGATCTGCACTTGCATCACTCTTAAGGTCGATAATCAGCGAACCTATCATGTAGTCTGGTCGGCATTTGATAATCAGGCCTGTTTCAACGTCGCGGGTGAAGATGCTGCGTTCTGCTACGCCGCCAGTTGTTAGCGCCTTAGCTTTGGGGTTTGACTCAAGCGATTTGCGCAAGATAGGGATATCGTCCCACTGGTCAGCGGTAAGTACCACTTGGCCTGCGCTATCAGCGGCGGCTTTAAAGTCATCCCACGCGTTGCTGCGGCGCACTTTGATTGAGTCAGGTTGGCGCACGTAGCTTGAGGTGAACAACCAAGGTTGAAGGAAGGTGGTATGCACAGCCTTACCAAAATCAAAGTAGGCTTTCTCCGGATCCGGAATGATTTTGGCAATGTACTTGGCGTGGTACTTTTGTGAACACTCAATAAACAGCTTGAGCTTGCTTGAGCTAACGCCGATTGCGCCGTGGTAAATGTCATCGGGTAAGTCGTCGATGATTAAGCGCTCACCTGGCACTAACTGTTCTAAGCGCGCGTTTAGTGATTCAATGGTCCACGGTTTTGGCGCAAAGGCGGCGAAAGGGTCATCATCTTCGATTGAAGCGTTTGGATCAGGGCTAAGCGCGTCTGCATACAGACCTTTATCGTGGTCAATTAAATCGTCGTATTTGACCGCTTCAACCGTATCAACAACAGCTTGCGACTCAACTAGCGTGCAGCGACTTTCTATATTGCGGCGAAAGTGGCGACGGTTGTAACCCTCGGCGGCAAGGTTGGTTTCTGCTTGGCGTTCTGCGTCCGCCAGGCTATCGACCTCAATGCAGTAAGTAATACTGCAAGTCCCTTTTGGCGCGCTCGCCATTGGGTTAAAGGTCATTTTAAAGAGCTTGCTCATGGCTAATATTCCTCATCAAGATCAAACCAATTGCATTCAGCGCAGTGAAGCACTTTGCTTACACAGTGATTGCAAGGTGGGCAAACGTGACAATTGCAATAACTGTCACTATCAGGATTTTTAAATTCGAGACTGCCTACGCCACACTCTGGACATAAACTACCTTCTTCTAGCTGCGCGTCGCTCATGCTGCATCCTCCATGCTATCCAAGTGCGCTTGAACCAAGTCAGGCGCTATCGCATTGGCTAAGCGGGTAATTTCGGCATCAACTAACACGTTGATACCGTGCGGATTGCCGTACAGATAAGCGATTTTCAAGGCTTCTTTAATGCCATCGTTATCGAGTACGGTTTCGATAATGGTGTCTAGGTCGTGTCCTTCCACGGCAATACCTCGCTGCAGTTGGTTTTCAATCCACTCGGCTTTAGCGTCTATCGCTTCGGCCTTGGCGCTATCGAGCGCGATTGAGCGTGATAGCTGGGAAGCAAGGTAATCACCTGCTGCGTTGGCGTTGGTTAACATGGCAGTGCTCCCGTTAAGTCAATCCGATAAACACCGCGGCGCCGTTCTTTGCGCTCAATGTAGTTAACTGTGCGGTCAGTGGTATTGATGGCGTGCTGAACTGGTCCACCAATCTTTGCAATGCGAGCGCGGCCTAAGCAGCTGATCCGCAGCGTGCCGATAGCGGTTAGCTTGTCGTCGATGTAGTGATACAGATAGCCAGTGAACTGGCAGAAGTGCATATCAAACGCATCGCTGAGTGGGCCGATTAAGCTGTGCTGCTCGATTGATTCGAGACAGTTTTTAACCGCGCTATCGTTCATTGCGTCGCCATTTTTGCTAGCGAGCAGCGCAACGGTTAGCGCGTAAAGCAGTTGGTTTTCATAAACCGAATAGCGGTCGTCCATAAGTCCTCCTTGATAGGCTTTATCAAAGCCTTTCGATGAAAATCTTTGATAAAACGTTGCCGGTTACGTCATCCGGCGGCCTGAACCCGTCCTCTGCCGCAATCTTGCCGCTAATAACTGGTGCGCGACTTTCAGGCGTTCGCGCTGCTTTACCAGTGGGCCCTTGTTTATTAACCCTAACCAGATCCAAAGCTGGCTCGAGAACTACGCTCGACTCGGGGCGCAGTCATAACCTGCGCTTGTAAGTGGCCGCTTCTAACGGCTAGTTAGTCACATGGGCTTGTCCTCTGTTGGTATGCCTACTGACGCCGCAGGCTGGCTTGTAAGTCGCATTGGTGAAGGTGACTGACTGGCGCTCATTTCCAGTTACCTAAAGGGTGGTGCCTATAGCGCCACTGTTGGCTCAGTAGGTAGTCGAGTCTTACTATTCAGTCACCTTCCCAATGCAACCTGATTTAACAGGTGCATGGTGTTCTTACCTCACCGCCAGAACTGGGCGGGGCTATACACATATTTGGGTCATGCTCGCAGTAAAACCGTTCAGTACCTGTTCTTATGGGCTCTTCCCACTCAAACAGTCCGGTCGCCAATAGCGGTGTATAGGTCTGTTTACGCGGATTACTATCCTCCGCCGCGTGATCCTCGGAGTGACCTAGTCCGCTCTAGGCGGGTTTAGTCGTTCATGGGCCAGTCTGTTAAAGAGCGTTGCTGAAACAAAACTCAGCAAAAGTTGCGATAACGAAACTTTAGGCGTGTGAGAAAACATTGTCAAGAAAAACTTTCCTAAACGAAACTTTGTTGCTAGTATTAAATTGCCGCAAAGCGGCTATGTACTTATTTTTAATAACGGAGTTTCTATGCAAGTTAATCAAAGTGGTATTAGTGGCGCCTATGCCGCGCAATCTGGTAACATCGCAGCAACAAAAAACATTGAAGACTCGGCGCAAGCTGATAAAGTAGACAGTTACACTGTGCAGACAGATACAGTAACCATCTCTCAAGCCGCTTTAGATGCGGCCGCGAGTGATACTGAAACACAGGGTAACGGTTCTGGCACCGAGCCACCGTTGGTTGGTACTGATGGAAATGGCAGCGGCACTGAGCCTCCATTAGTAGAAACTCAAGGGAACGGCTCGGGAACTGAGCCACCAAAGGCGAATTAATATAGTCAAGGAGTGACGCCATGAGCTGGCAGGAATTAGCCTATAAAATTGATGATGCCGAAACGCTGATATCATTCACGCTGCTTTGCATATCATTTTTTCTTTATAGAGTTACATCGACAAATATCTCATTAGCTATTTGGGTGTTAGCTAATTTCGTAATGGAAAGACTCGCAGAGGTTATGCTTGATGTAGCCAAAACGGATACAGAACTTATACGCCAGCTCTGGTATTTATCGTTTGTTATCATTGATACTATTTGCGTTTGGTCAATTTATTTATCACATAGAAAATTAAGAATTAGTTTTGATAAATTTAGCGTTTTTATTTGCTTTTCTTTTACCACCATGGCTGTGATTCAGCTTGTTAGATATACAGATAGAATCATCTTTGAAACTGAATATTTTGCTGTCATTTACAAGTATGGCATTCTGTCTCTAAGTATGGCGCCAATGGTTCTAATGGCTTTAATGCTTTCATTTTCAATCATTAATTTTCGCCACGCACAGGAATAAGAAATGGACCTTCAAATGACACACTACTGGACTCTATTCGTTATGATCATCTTTGTTTTAGCCTGCTTAATAGCCTATAGGCAAGTGAAGCTATCTAACATTAGATCAATGAACGAGGCCAGAGCTCACTCGCTAATTATGGAACGGAGCCAAATAGATAGAATGAAACCGTCTGATAAACAGATACAAGCGCTCAAAAGCTGGAAAGCAAAAGTCGCACAGTATGCTAAAGATTATGAAAATAGCAGCGAGTTTTGTGATAAACAAAGCTCAATAAAACTGGTGGTTAATAACGATTAAAAGAGCATTTGAATAGTTTAAAGCCGCTATACAGCGGCTTTTTCTTTTGTGTCAGACAGGAGATTTGGAAAGTTCTTTTTAACCGATGACGTCATAAAGTCGCTAACAACTTGAGCTGGTACATCTTGCTTTACGTCTAACCAATTCATATCGATTAAATCAAACAGTATTTCTTTGAATAAATCATTTAGATCATCTTGAGTTAACTTTTGCGATACCGCGCTTTCACCTTGGAAAAAGTTAGGTATGAATATTTCATGATCATTAAAGCTTGGTTCAAGCCTCTTGATTACAATGATCAACGAGTCCACTTTAGACAGCAAGAAGTCGTGCTTTATATTGAAAAGCCTAGACATGAATGTCTTGTTTATATCAAGACCAGCTTCCTCTGACATGCGCGCTAAGTCTGCGGCCCTGATGCCGTGCTTGATAAGCAAATCAGCCACATTGTTAGCAACTACGTCGACTAACATAAGTTCCTCTCAAGCGTACAAACTGAATGAATTAATGATTCTTTATTATAATACCCTAAGTTTCGTAAACGCAAGAAACAGCTAGGCAATATACTTATAAACCACCAAATAAGTAACTATTTCACCGCATTACATTCCAAAAAAATCTCAATAAATCTGAATCATACAGACTTTCTGCAATTGTTTTACTCCTTAAAAGCATATATCTAGTTGCGAATATGAAACTTTATAAGCTATCATCACTCGTAAAGTTTCTTTAGTGAAATGATATTGGAGTGATAGATGACTGACTTTAAAGAACAGTTGAAAAAAATGCTTGAGAAACCAGGTGAGTTGAATGCTTTCTGCGTAAAGCATGACCTCAGCTTTAACTACGTTTACCGAGTCGCAAAAGGGATCATCCCTGAGCCTTCATTTAGCAAGGCTACTGCAATCCAAGCAGCGCTGAATAAAGAAGGTGCTGAGTCTGTAGAACAAGCTGAGTCACTGGCTGGCTAATCATGGATAAAAGAACAAATCACCAATTTGAACAACCTGAGGTGATTGCACATTACGCGCAGTTACGCCAGACAGGTAAGAAAGGGTACACGCTGACGGCATCCATAGGACAGCCAGCGCGTATCACCCATAAAGATATCAAGGCGTATTGGAAGCCTAAGTTTGATTACTACTATCGCGTCGAAAATATGATGACGTTATTGCATCGGCGCGTGCTGCACCTTATCTGGCTGCGTTGCTATTTACATATCGAGATTCAGACGATTAAGCCATATGACGCGATTGCTCACTTCGACAAGCGGGTGTCATTCGAACGGAAAGAAGCCCAATTCGTCTTGTTCCGGTGGCTCACGATTGTATTTAAGGCACATTAAATGAAGCCATTCCTCATCTTCTGGCCTAAAGCCGTCGTGGTTAGCAGCGACACATATATCGCAGAGCATCATGCCGTACCTGTGGTTTTTAGTCAGGTGATATTTGTGGTTGCCATAGCTCTGCTGCTGCCCACATTTTTCACAGTTAATTTTGTGCTCTTGTCCCATTGCATTCCCTTACTTATTTCCTTTTTTGGACTGTTAACTTTAGCAGTTATTCACCCCTTATCAAGGGGTTTTAAAGGTGGTTCGAAGGGGCTTCGAAGGGGCTTAGCAAGGGGTATAAGAACCCCTTATGAAGGGGTGTTTTATGCGTGAATATAGCGTGGTTAAGCCTCATTTTTGGATCGGTAAAACTGGCAAGGAATTACGTGGTAAACCTGAGGCGCAACTCCTAGCGATGTACTTAATGACCAGTCCGCACAGTACGATGATTGGCGTTTTTCATTGTCCAATCATGTACATGGCTTACGAGACTGGGTTGAGTATCGAAGGGGCTTCGAAGGGGCTTGCAAGCCTCTTAGAAGGGGGGTTTTGCACCTTTGACGCGGCTACTGACACAGTGTTCGTTAAGAACATGCTCAAGTTTCAGGTTGGCGAGAATTTAAGCCCTAAAGATAACCGAGTAAAAGCGATTAAAAGGGAGTTTGGCGAACTACCAGAAAGCAAAGCAAAACAAGAGTTTGCTGGACTTTACTGGGAGGTGTTAGGGCTAGAAAAGCCCGTGAAAAACACAAGCCCCTCAGAAGCCCCTTGCAAGCCCCTTCGAAGCCAAGATCAAGAACATGATCATGAACAGGAACAAACAGCAGCGCAAATCGCAAAAAGCGCGATTGGCTTGCCGCTGCTAGGTGGTAGTTTCTTCGCTATCAAGCCGGAACAGCTAGAGCGGTTCAAAGAACTCTATCCGAACATAGACAGCGAGCAAGAGCTGAGGAACATGATTGGCTGGTTTGATGCCAATCCTGAAAAGCTCAAACCTAAAACGGCAATCTTGCAGTTTGTGAATACGTGGCTTGCTAATCGCCAAACCGATTTTTTGAACTCAAATCGGGCATTGGATGACTTGGACGACACAAGCTGGGCGAATGGTTTGGTTATACCTGACATGGAGTATCACCAATGAACGGACCATTAGCGCTAAGCCAACTGCAAAGCCGTGCGATTGAGTATATCAACGAGCAGCAAGCACAAAGCCCATCGGTGCAGCTTGGTCCTAACAGCCCTGTGGCGCATATCGTAAACGAAGTGCTTAAGCGCTTGATTGCAGTCAAGCCAGCGCACAAGCAGGCACTGTCAGCCAGAGGCGCTGTTGCAGAATGGAAGAAGTCTTGGACGATTGCATTTGCACAACATGGCATCAGAACGCTTGAGCAAATCGAACTCGGCATTAAGCGCGCTCAGTTAGACCCAAGCCCGTTTATGCCAAGCTCAGGCCAATTTATCCAGTGGTGCAATCCAAGCGAGTTATCCGATGTCGATGTGCTTGAGGCATTCAATCGGATGATTGAGCGCAAGAAGCCACTGACTGACGTAGAGCACGCTGCACGTCTTAAGTGCGCGTACCAATGCCGCAATCAACTTCCGCAAGACAAAGCTTTGGCGCTATTCACTTCACACATGCGTGCATACAGCGCAAAGCAAGCGCGCGGCGAGTTTATCCCAAGCCGCGATACCAAGTTACTTGAACGCAAAGGCCAGCCTCGCCAATTCAATCAGGATTTTGAAGCGCAGATCGGCAAGCGCGTAGCGAGAACGTCGATTGAAATTCGTGTGCTCAAGGTGCAGTTGAAAGCCAAACGCCGCGAAGCGTTTAGACGACGTAAAGCCAACAGTCGCTTAAGGACTATGAGCCATGGCTAGACCGCTTAAAGCATTACCCGATGATGCGCCAGATATGTACGCATTCGTGAATGCGCCTAAGGCGGCGAATGATGAACCCAGTTTAAACGAGTTAGCAAGGCGAGTTGAGCACGTTAGGCCGATTAGGCAATACCCGCTGTTTTATCACTGTCGAGGTGGCGATTCTGATAAGAAATTTGTTTTAAGCCGAATGCGTTGGATACCAGACAACTTAAAACACTGGGCATCACTCGAGTTTGAAAGACTGTTTTCAGAGGGTGGGCGAGAAGGTCGCTACAACGCCAAAAAGTTTCTACACGATTTAGCCAGCAGCTACAGGGGAATGTGAAATGTTAATTATCGGTATCGACCCAGATTTACAAGCTAGCGGCGTCGCCATCGTGATCCGCAACAAAATTAGCTCGATGCAGAAAATGCCGTTTCCTGAGTTGATTGAGTACATCACAACACTCGCAGCGGATAACGAAATCATCGTCAAGCTGGAAGATGTAAACGCCTGGGCAGGTGTGAAGCACAGAGCAGGAACAGGGCCAGCAGCGATGCGCAAAATCTCGCAGAACGTCGGCCAAGTGAAAGCGACTGCAAGCCTCATCAAAGAAATGCTCAATAGCAAGGGCATTGACGTGCAGTTGGTTAAACCGCTTAAGGGCGAAGTGAAGATGATGGCGAAAAAAAATCACGTCTACTTTTGCAAGCTAACGGGCTGGCAAGGTGGGCGCACTAACGAAGATACGCGCGATGCTGCGTTAATCGCGCTACACGGATAACAGATAACGGATAAGGGGAAAGTTATGTCAAGAGGCGTTAACAAAGTCATTTTGGTTGGACACTTAGGGCAAGACCCAGAAGTGAAGTATTTGCCGTCAGGAAATGCAGTGGCCAACATCAGTTTAGCAACTAGCGAAAGCTGGAAGGACCAGCAAGGGCAACAGCAAGAGCGCACAGAATGGCACCGTGTAACGATGTTTGGAAAGCTAGCCGAAATTACCGGAGAGTATCTGCGCAAAGGCTCACAGGTTTATATCGAGGGCAAGCTGCAAACGCGTAAGTGGCAAGCGCAAGATGGCTCAGACCGCTATACAACTGAAATCGTGGTCGATATGCACGGCTCAATGCAAATGCTTGGCTCAAAACCAACTGGGCAGTCTCAAGCGCAAGGTCAAGGGCAGGGCAATAGCGGTTATCAAGACCCTGCGCACCAACAGCAATACCGCGCACCTGCGCAGCAATCGGCACCAGCGTATCAACCAAAGCAGCAGAATGCTTATTCCCCAAGTCAACAGCCATCACAACGGCCTGCGCCACAACAAAGACCGGCACCAACTCCACAGCAGCAATATCAGCAACAACCGCAGCAGAATTTTACGCCTGACCTCGATGAAGGGTGGGATGATGATATTCCGTTTTAATTTATTGATTTAAAAGGTTATTTTGTTTTGAGTGAAAGAGCGCGCGGTGAGAAGGCGCTAAGACTTGTCGAGACTTTGGAGAACAACGCATGTGCGTATCGATTGAAAGATTGTTTTGTTTAACGTCGCAGCAAGCGATAAGCATAGCGCCAGTCGCAGCCGGTAAGGGCATCTTTAGCCGCGAAGATGCTGCAGGCGTGATTGCCATGGTGCAGCACGTTAACCCGATTGGGGTGAAAGTGCTCGAGGCCAAGATTGGTGGCAATCACAACAGCGGCGCAGAGTTGGCTTATGCGCTAACCGCGACATTTGAGGCGCGAAACGTTCATCCAAAAGCAGCTAAGGCGCTGGCGTTTATGGCGGTGACAGAGGTTTGCAGTGCGCACCGTTGCCCCAAGTGTAATGGCGTTGGCTCGATTGATGCGCGTTTGCGCCCTTGTCGCGCGTGTCAAGGTTCTGGGATTAAAAACGTTCGTACCGTTAAGCAGATGGCAGCGCAGTTTAACGCGCTATCAGGCTTGAAAATCAGCGAGCAGCAATTCAGCCAGATTTATTACGACGTTTACATGGAAGCGATCGACGAGCTGTATCAGCAAGAAGGCGAAGCGGCGAAGTATGCGTCCAAGGTTTTAAGAATGGTTGAAGCGGAAAGCGAGGTGGTTAATGGATGAGAATATCGTGATTATCGGGCCAATTGGCGTTGGCAAGTCAATGCTGAGCAGGGCGTTAATGACGTTACAGCTAAGAAATGCGGTGGTAACCGTGGCTGATATTAGCGACATAAAGCCTGAACACGGTGAGATTACAGGGGTTTTTCTTGGTGATCCTGTTCAACCATATAAGCCGTACGTAATGGTCGATGACAGATTTAAGAGCCGCAACAAATCAGACCGCAAGCGCAACCGCGCTAACCGCTGGAGGTAGGTATGAGCAGATTCGATTTAATGGCTGACACAGTGAAAAAGATTTGTGAGTCACTGCGTAACGAGCCTGAGAAGTGGGTTTTTGAAACGCATACGTTTTATCACGTCAATTCACCACGAGTTACCTATTGGCGTACTAATCCAAATCTATCTATCACCGATGTTTGGGACGGGCATGCCTTGCACACGGTTTTCTCTAAAGAACAAGGCCGAGAAATTCAGTTGTCGTTAATAAAAGCCCGTGAGTCACAAGCTAACGACAAGATGAAAATGGTCATCGAGGCGATGCAGAGAACCGATGATCAGCATCCTATGGTGGAAATTAAGCTTGAACCTGTTGAGTCAATTGAAATTAAACGTCCTTGGTGGAAATTCTGGGGGTAAATATGCAATTTTTATCAATTATCGGCTGGTTTGGCTGCTTCCTGTTTTGCCTTTGGATTAGCATTCTGTGCTTCGTAACGACGTTTGGCGGTTTAAATGAAGGGTTATTTTCTAAGTCTTTCAGGTATCGGTTATTGGGCGCGTTCTATTGGGTTTTAGTTTCCTGCGCTTGGGCTTTTTGCTTTTCGTTTTTAACCATCAAGATTGGGTGACAGCATGAGCAGCTACACAGAAACGCCAGAAGAACGAGAAGCATTCGAGTTGCTATCGCGTCGTCAACGTGAAGGTCACGAGTGCAGCAATCGCCAAGCGAAGATTAACACCATGGCCGCGATTGCGCGCCAATGCCCTACGACCAGCATTGAGGGGATTTGCGCGCTGTTGGTCGATGCGGGTTATGAAATTAAAGCTAATTGCTCACTTAACTGATAAATTTTGAAGGTGATTTATGGATAGCAAAGAAAGGCTCAAACTACTTAACGCTCGTGTCGGTGAAATCAAAAACGCCATCCTTGAGATGAAATTGGTCGACGTGACGACTGCTGAATGTGATGCTGCATCAAGAGAAATCGTTGGCATTTATCTTGATGATTATGGTGCGAATTTGAAAATGCTTTCGGCGTGGCTTTATGCTCAGTCACGCCGTGGCTCAATGATACTAGACGAGGCTATCACTCACCTGAACAATCTTCCGCTTGGCCTGCGCATTGCTGATCTGCAACGCGCAGAAGTGCTGAAAGCTGAGCCAGAACTCGCGGCAGATTTCGAACAGGTTGAAAGTGCAGAAAAGTCACTCGAGCGGCTTTGCGACGAGTATGAAGAAAGCGTATGTGCAGGCAAACAATCGATTGAAGCCCAAGCTTACATCATGGCTCTCGAGGATTTAGTTAGCGAGCTGCAGGGTAAGTCGTTTGCTGATAGCTCTAGGATTGGGCAATTGACGGTTGAGAATGCGGCACTTAAGCAGAGATTGCAGGGCATGGTTACGTATCGACCTTAAATTACTGTTGACATAGAAATCCGAGGGTATATGATTTTTCTATCCTGTGATTAGTGCGCTTATCGCTCACGTCACATCAAAGCCATCATTCGGGGTGGCTTTTGTGTTTATTGCAAGCTTAAGTTGTTATAATGGCTAGCGTGAACAAAATTCATGAGTAAATGCTTCAAGGCACTTGGTATAAATATTCTGTTCAGATTTGTTAAGTTGGCAGAGTGGCTATGCATCCGTGACGATGGCTTAAGAGCGCTAACCACCAATAGTCATTGCGCAATGCACTCGGTGGAAGTGAACGGATTACATCGGTTCGATTCCGGTACTTAACACCCATTTTATTATGAAACACATTAAAGCCTCAGCATCCGCTGGGGCTTTTTTGTTTCTGGACTCCGAGGACTCCGTGATGATTAAGACCGTTACCTCCGCAATGATTGAGGCGTTACTCGCCACTGTCGAATGCAAGACCCACATTGTCGAAGGAACGACGACAACCGTAGCAGTTGCCTTGCTGCCTATCGGTGATTCTATGTTCACCTTATCCACGGCAATTAGCGGCTGCGCCGATCCGCGCAAGTTTAACGCAGACCTTGGTGCTAAGTACGCTATTGAAAAAGTTATGGCGCAAGCCAAAGAAAAACTTTTGGAGCTGGAAGGTTATTGCCTTTCTAAAGAAGTCAATGGAATTGCTCCGGTTACTGATTATGTAGACCGCATAATCATTGAGTACAACGAGCTAATGGCTAAGCTGGTCAAGTTGAATGGGTTTATCGAAAGCGACAAATTTAAGTCGTTAGATAGTCGCGTTCGCTTACTGTTGAGCCGTCAATCTGCTGCAATGGAAGATTATATCGAGTGCTTGCATTGGCGCCTAAAAGATTGCGGCTGCATCAGATTCAACGGCGCTAACTGGCCTGAGTTGGTTGAAAAGTTTGGCGGTGGTGAAGTGGTTGGCGATCAATTCGTCACGCCTGCCGGTGATTCTTACGCGCCAGGTATGTGGGTGAAGTGATGTCCAAAATCCGCGCCTTCCTTCTCGCTGCTGGCTTTTCTGGTGCAGTGGTGACGGGAGGCGTTTTTATTGCGCAACACGAAGGTTTAGAGCTGGGCACTTACGTTGATCCAGTTGGCATTGTAACCGCGTGCTTTGGTCAGACTGGGCCAGAGTTGGAATTAGGCCAGCGCTTTAGCGAGCAAGAATGTCTAGCGATGCTAGCTGATGATCTGGAAGTGTTTGACCGCCAGTTAGCCAATCTAGTGCGCGTGCCCATTACGGATAGCGAGCGCGCGGCGTATCTCAGTTTTATGTACAACGTTGGCGCGCAGAATTTTAGCGACTCGACGTTAAGAAAGAAGTTGCTGCGTGGCGACCGTGTTGGCGCGTGCAATGAATTGCCTAAGTGGGTTTATGCCAAAGGCAAAAAGCTACAAGGGCTTGTTAATCGCCGTGAAGCAGAACGGCGATTGTGCTTAAAGGAGCTTACCCATGTTTCAAACCATTAAAGATAACTTTGCGATGGCGGTGATTGCCTTGCTAACTATTGCCGTGATTGTGAGCGGCGCTATGTGGGCAGTAACGGCAGGCCAGTTATCTGCAGCGAACACCAGCTTAACCAATGAAATTG
This sequence comes from Shewanella cutis, assembly GCF_022410515.1. GTDB lineage: Bacteria > Pseudomonadota > Gammaproteobacteria > Enterobacterales > Shewanellaceae > Shewanella > Shewanella cutis. The sequence goes on from NZ_JACSDI010000007.1 coordinate 140,443, forward strand.
CGGCCAAGGCCGTGATTCAAACCGATTTGGACAACGCAACAGTGCAGCTTAAAGCTGCTGAGGTTGAGAAGGAGCGATTGCGGCTGGATGCTGCGCTTACTGCTAAAACGCTCACTGTGCGCGAGCAAGGCCGCGATGCGGTTGATAGTGAGTTAGTCAGTACACAAACCAAAGCCAAGGCAGTGATTGAGGATTCGACTGATGACATTGTTAAAGCATGGGCTGTTGCTAGTGTGCCTGTTGAGCTTAATCGGTTGCTCGAATACTCCGCCAATTGTGCGCACGGTGACAGTAACGCAAACGGTTTATGTACTGCCTCCGCCGGAACTCATGAGCGAATGCGTGATCCCCAAGTACATGGTCCAAACAAACCTGCAACTTTTTAACTACTCGGTATCACTCTTAGGCGCAATCAAGCGATGCAATATCGACTGGAGAGCGCTGAAAGACTGGCGAGAGGCAAAGGCAAATGAACAATCTACATCAACCCATTAGTGACATGAGTTCGCAAAAAGCGACTGCAGCGGCCAGTTATGGCGCATCTATCACTACTGCAGCAGGAGGCGCTTTTACTGTGAACGACTTGGCGCTATGGGGTGGATTATTTCTGGCATTGCTGACGTTCATCGTCAACTTAGTTTATAACGCGCGAAAGGATAAGCGCGAGGCTGAGCTTACTCGGCTTGAATCTGAGTTAGCCAAGGCGCGTTTAGCTAAAGAGTTGAGCGGTAAATGACGAATAAAGCTAACGAAGATAGCAAACCCAAAAAAGCTAAATTTGATTGGAGCTATCACAAATACACGGATATGGAACGCAAGTTTATTGCCGAGTATCTGATTGATCAAAGCAAAACCAATGCGATGATCCGCGCTGGCTCCAAGGCCAAAGAGCCAAAGAAAACAGGTTGGGAGATGTACAACCGTCCACATGTAAAATATGCAATTGACTGGCATATCAATAATCTATTTGAGATTGCTGGCGTTACAGTTGAGCGCATTATTCGAGAGGTTGCTGTCGTCGCCTTTGCGGACATGGAGGGCATCTACAACGAGGACGGCAGCGTTAAAGCGTTTAACGAATGGCCTGAGCATTGTCGCCGTGCCTGTGCTGGTATGGAGATTGACGAGCTATTTGAAGGCGTGGGTGATGACCGTGAACAAGTCGGATTTACCAAGAAGTTTAAGCAATGGGACAAGATGAAAGCCCTTGAATTGCTTGGTAAGTACCACAAGATTTGGACGGATAAAGTGGAAGTGAGCGAGCGGCCTAAAGTGGTTGTTCGTCGCTATACCGGAAGAAATAAGGCTAAGGCACAGGAGGAGTAACAGCGTGTGTCAGAGCAAACAACTTATGAATTCCATGTCGCTGCTCAGGGCGATGTTCTTGAGCAGTATATTACAGCTCGAGGCCGTAACACTTTCATCATGGGCCCTATCGGTTCCGGTAAGACTTACGGCAGCGCCATGCGCGTATTTGACCAGATGTGCGAACAAGCGCCCAATTCGTTTGGCGTTCGTAAATCGCGTTTCGTTGCGGTGCGTAACACCTATCCTGATCTCAAGGGTACAACGATTAAGGACTGGTGCGACCTATATCACAACGAGGACTGCCAGCTAGGGAAGTTTAACCAAGACTTCCCGCCGACCCATTACCTAGATTTTGATCTGGAAGATGGCACCCGAGTAAAGGCTGAGCTGGTTTTCTTGGCGCTCGATAGACCCGATGCAGTGCGTAAGCTAAGGGGTTTGCAGGTAACAGGGTTTTGGCTGAACGAAGTTAAAGAGTTATCGAAGGCCATTGTCGATATGTGCGACGGTCGTCATGGTCGCTATCCAAGCGCGGCAGAAGGTGGTCCCAGTTGGCACGGGATGATAGGGGATACCAACGCCCCAGATGATGATCACTGGTATTACGAGTTAGCAGAAGAAAGCCATCCAGAAGGGTGGCTTTTTTTACGCCAGCCAGGTGGTGTTATCGAGGTGACTGTCGGTAAGGGTGAACATGCGGTCACTAAATGGATTGCCAACCCAAATGCAGAAAACCTCGCCAACCTGCCGGATGGATACTACATCAATCAGGTGCAAGGTAAAGCTGATGACTGGATCAAGATTAACCTTGCAAACCAGTACGGCACAGTTGCGACAGGCCAGCCAATTTATAAGGGCCAGTGGAATGATGTTTTACACATCAACAATAACAAGCTGTTACCCATTAAGTCGCACGGTGATTTGCTAATAGGCTTCGACTTTGGTCGGACACCAGCTGCGATTATTGGGCATCTAACGCCACTCGGTAAGTTGCGCGTTCTGCGCGAGTACGTTAGCGAAAACATGGGCGTGCGCAGCTTTATGGATTTCCTTGTCCCTGAGCTTAAGCGCGAGTTCCCCGCCTACAGCAAAGCCGATATGCAGGCGTTTTGCGACCCGTCAGGCTGGGGTAAATCGGGCAACGATGAAAACAGCCCGATTGAAATAATCAATATGGAATACGGCATCACCGCTTACGCGACAACATCCAATAAACCGGAGAATCGCTGGGAGGCGGTGCGCTTCTTCTTAACCAAAAAAATCGATAACCAATGCGCCTTTGAAATGAGCGCCGACTGTAAAACCCTGCGCAAAGGGTTTAACGGTGGCTATCAGCTGCGCCGTATTCAAGTGGCTGGCGATGCGCGTTACACCAGCGTTGCCGATAAGAACAAATACTCGCATCCACACGATGCGCTGCAGTACCTCGCCCAAGGCGCGCAAGGCGAAGTTGATTATGAGCGCACAGAGCAACTTAGACAGACATCAGAACAAACCGCAGCAGCGGATTCGTTAACCGGCTATTAGTGAGATAACAAATGTCAGACGAGCAAAAAGGCGCAAATCCTAAAGCTTACGGCCATGATTATGATCAAAATTCTAATTTGGACATTCTGGCCCAAGAGCTTGAGCGCAAACTATCTGACACTATTTATCAACGCGGCAATATCGATGTGCGCATGGTTGAGGATTTACGCAACTATCACGGCCAGTACGATCAAGTCACGCTTGAGGCAATGAATAAGAATGAAACCGCTAAGGTTTTCATTAAGTTAACCCGCGCTAAAACTAATGCTGGCGAGGCGCAGTTAGTTGATTTGCTGTTCCCAAATGACGATAAGAACTGGGGGATCAAGCCAACGCCTGTGCCTGAGCTGGTCGAAATGCTCGAGGATAAAGAGACGCCTTTCGAGCTAAACGGCGAGCAATATCAAGACGAGCAAGGAAACGTAATATCTAACGCTGATGTGGCCGCACGCAAGCAAGAAAAGATTAATGCCGCGTGCGACAAAATGGAAAAGCTGATTAGCGATCAGCTTGTCGAAACTAAGTACAACGCCAAATGCCGCGAAGTGATTCACGATGCTTGCACTGTTGGTACGGGCATCATTAAAGGGCCAGTTGTACTTGGTAAAACTGACCGCGCTTACACCAAAGATGAAAGCGGTAACTTTGTAGTCACGATTAACCAAAAGTTTCAACCGGGCTGCGAAGTGGTGCGCCCGTGGGACTTTTACCCTGATATGTCGGCGTCAACGATTGAAGAAGCAGAGTTCGTATTTGAGCGCCGCTTTATGAGCAAGAAGCAGATCCGCGGCTTAGTTAATCGTAAAGGGTTCCCAAAGGAGCAAGTTGCCAAAGTGCTGCAAATGCGCTCAATGCAGACGCAGCACAGAAGCACTTATATGGACGACGTGCGCATTCTTGCAGGGCTGAGCGATTCGCTAAACGATACCCGCTATGAAACGTGGGAGTATCACGGTCCTGTTTCGCGCCAAGTGCTGGAAGAATTAAAGATTCTTGAGCCTATCGACCCTGAAAACGAGATTGACGCACAAGACGAATACGATGCAGTGGTGTTTTACTGTGGCGGCATTGTGCTGGGGGCCAAGCTTGCGCTAATGGATTACAGCCAAGATATGCCGTACCGCGTGTACAACTGGGAGTTAGACGACTCAAGCGTGTTTGGTTACGGCATCCCGCGCATGGTGCGTGACGAACAAGCAATTATTAACACCACTTGGCGGATGATCCTCGACAATGGCGCGATTACCTCTGGCCCTCAAATCGGCGTCAATAAAAAGCTAGTTAAGCCGCAAGATGGCGTGTGGAACTTAAAGCCGCGTAAGTTTTGGAATATTGAGGGAGCAGCACAAGATATTAAGCAAGCGTTTACCACCTTTGAATTTGATTCACACATTGACGAGCTAAGCCAGATTTACCAAACCGCGCGCATTCTGTTTGATGAAGTATCAGGCGTGCCAATGCTGCAGCAAGGCGAGCAAGGGCAATCGACGCAAACCCTCGGCGGTATGTCAATGCTGATGAATGCCGCTAACACAGTGCGACGTAATCAAGTTAAGCAGTGGGATGACTTTATCACCGCGCCGCTTATCAGTGACTTCTATCACTTCAACATGATGCACAGCGAAGATAACGACGTGAAAGGCGACTATCAAATTGACGCTCGCGGAACGTCAGCGTTACTCATTAAAGAACAAGTCGGCCAAGCACTAACCAACTTTATCAATATTGCTGGTAATAGCCCGATATTCGCGCCGGTGCTGCAGCTTAAATCAGTACAGATCCTCAAGCAGTGGGCTAAGACGCAATCACTTCCTGATGAAATCATTCCAACTGACGAAGAACTGGCTCAGTATCAAAAGCAGATGGAAGAACAGCAGGCGCAAGGTCAGCAAGACCCCGCTATGCAGCTTGAGCAAATGCGTTTGCAGCAAGTGCAGATTAAAGCCGATATGGATATGCAGCTTGCGCAGTTTAACGCCCAGCAGCGTATGCAAGAAAAGCAAGCCGAACTGCAAATGAAGCAACAGCAAATTGCCGCTGATATGCAACGCCAAGAGTCGCAAGAGCGCATTGAACTAATGAAGCTGGCGCAGAACGATAAGTTAAATACTGAAAAGCTTATGGTTGAATTGCAGAAGGTAAAAAGCCGCTCAGCGCTTGAATGGGATAAGTTTATTGCCGAAAGCAACATGAAGTTAAACCAAGGTTTAACCGCAAACTACGGACTTGAATAATGCTTAATGTGAATAGTGAGTCATGGCAAGCGGTTAAAAAGCGCTTACTGAAAGATCGAGAAGAATTACTCGAGTCACTGATTAACGATATGAGCGAAATTGCCACGGCAAAGATACGTGGAAAAATCGAAATGATTGATGAAATTATCCGCTTATATCCTAACGATTTGAAGAAACAAGCACAGGCCGCTGACGAATAGCGGCCTTTTTTATACCTCATTTTTAACTAACCCGCTCCGGCGGGTTTTTTATGACTGCAAAAAGGCACTCACAATGAAAAACCTAGACGGGCAAGAAGAACTTAATCAACAACAGAATCAAGGCCAAGACCTAGACGACGGTGTTGATGCCATCAGCTTATTTAACGAAATCACACAGGACTCTAACGACTCCGGTAATTCGGTTGATGAGCTGGATCAAGAGCAGGATACCGAAGCGAAAGAGCAGCCAGACGATAAAGGCGCAGATGCCGGCGAAGGCCAAGCGGCAACTGATGACCCTTGGTCCTCTGCGCCTGAGGCTTTACGCAACGAATATCTAACGCTCAAACAACAGCACCAACAGCTTGAAGCAAATCATCGCGCCAATGCCGGCCGCGTCTCTGCATTGACTAAAAAACTCAATGAAGTGACTGCAGGGCTGAAAGCGAATGAGCAGGCTAATGGTGCAAATGCGAACAGTGCAAACGGGTTGCCAACAGCCGACGACTTGAAAGGCAAATCATTTGCCGAAGTTGAAGACGAGTTCCCCGAATTAGCCGCATTCGTTCGCAATCAAGTTGATGCAGTAAAGCAAACATTTCAGCAGCAGCTAACGCCGCTTGAAGAAATGCGCGCCCAGCAAGCACAGGTGCAACAGCAAGAGGAACTGCAAAACCAGTTTCAAGCGCTAGCAACCGTGCATCCTGATTACCTGCAAATTTCACAAGACCCTAACTTTCACCAGTGGGTGGCTTCACAGCCTTCTACTGTGCAGGCCATGGCTCAGAGCGATTTTGCAGATGACAACATTGCACTTCTCAACTTGTACAAAGGCACTCGCCAAGCGCCCAGCGCGCCAGCGTCCAAGCCTAAACCCCAAAGCACGTTAGCAGATCACGCCGAAATCCCGCGCAAGGGCGCAGGCAAAGCGGCGGCTGATTCTGATGACGTTGATCCAGTTGCTTTATTCAATCAAATCACAAGTAATTAAGGAGTTACATCATGGCGAATAACTATGGTGACATTGGCGCGCGCGTTGGCGTGTATGCCGAAAAGAAAATGCTTGAGCACGCAGAGCCAATCTTAGTGCTTAACAAACTGGGCGATCATAAGCCTATGCCTAAAAACACCGGTGAAGTGATTAAGTTTCGCCGACCAATCCCGCTGCCAGCAGCGACCACGCCCATTGCCGAAGGCGTGCGCCCCGCAGCGACCAACTTCCGTTACGCCGATGTGCAAGCCACGTTGCAGCAATACGGCTCATGGATGCCAATTACCGACAAGGTAGTTGACTTACACGAAGACCCAGTGGGCTCCGATATGGCAATGATGGCAGGTGAGCAAGCAGCCGAAACCGTTGAGCTAATCACCTACGGCAAGCTGATTGCCGGCACTAACGTTGTTTATGCCAACGGCGCAGCCCGTAACGCGGTAAACACGCCTCTGTCAATCAAAGTGCAGCGTTTAGCGGTACGTACACTGATGGCGCAGCGCGCGAAGCGTATCACCTCAATTTTAGCCGGTAGCCCTAACTATGCGACCAAGCCAATTGAAGCGGCTTACGTGGCGGTATGTCATACGGACGTTGTATCTAGCGTGCGCAAAATGCCCGGCTTTACTCCTGTGGCAGAGTACGGCAACCGTCAACCCATTTGCGCCGAAGAAGTGGGCTCAGTGGAAGATGTACGCTATATCGCATCACCTCTGTTTAATCCTTGGGTTAACGCTGGCGGCGCGCATGGCAGTACAGCGGTAACAACTGGCGGCACCAATGCCGACGTTTACCCTGTGTTGTTTATGGGCGCTAAAGCGTTTGGCTGTATCCCGTTAAAAGGAAGCAAGGAAGCTGGCGGCGCGATCAAGCCAATGGTGCGTAACCCTGGCTCGCCCTCACACGGAGACGAAATGGGTCAAAACGGTTCAGTCGCGTGGAAAACATGGTACACCGCTTTGATCCTCAACGACGCATGGTTAGTCCGTGGCGAAGTTGCGGCATCGGTAGACCCAACCTAACCAATCAGTAAGCACACAAAAGCCCTCGCTTAATCGCGGGGCTTTTTTATTTCAGCTTTGGAGAACGACCATGAAATTTACTAGCAAAGACAGCACCGCAAAACTGATTAAATTCGCCGCTGATGATCTTGGCATTGATTTGACAGGCAAAGAGCGCACCGAAGTGATTGCCGAAATGAAGAAGGTTGACCCTTCATTATTCGATGACACCAAAACAAATGCTGACCAAGAACTTGGCGATGCGGACGAGCAAGGCACCGGAGACAAGGAGCTTACCGCTGTCACGATCAACATTCACGACAACAGTGGTGAAGATGAAGAAGTTGATAACTTCGTGCAGGTTGGCGTCAATGGCACCATGTTTAAAGTGATCAAGGGCCAAGATGTGCGCGTCCCCGCTGGTGTTTACGATGTGCTTAATAACGCCATCGAAAGCCGTTTTAAGAACGTAGTCGATAAAGAAACTAAGATGAAGTCTTTACAGGAGACCAAGGTCAAGCGCTGGCCCTTTAGCGTCATTGAAAAACACTACGACTAATAGGGTGCGCTATGAACTTTCTAGAGCTGTGTGTGCGCGTGCGCGAGGAATCTGGCGTTTCTGGCACTGGGCCAGCGTCAACCGTTAATCAGGTTGGCGTACTGGCTAAAATTGTCGGCTGGGTGCGTGATGCCAATAACGACATTGAGAAGCTGAAATCTGAATGGCGTTTCCTGTGGCGTCGCGCGCTCACGGTGCTAGTGGTCGGCAAGCAAAGTTACAGCCCACTCGAATTAAATGTATCAGAGCTTAAATCGATGCAGCGCATTCGTGTAGGTGACACGATTCTGCGTGAGATTGACTGGAATGAATGGGTTGAATGCTACGAGCTGCAGACGGGGCAAGGACTGCCGCAAGTCTTTGCTATTGCACCGGATAACCGCTTTTACTTTTATCCTGCCCCAGATACAGCCTATAGCGTGACTATCGATTATTTCAGTAAGCCAGCGCGCTTAGTGAATGATGCTGACGTTCCGCAGATGCCAGAAGAACACCACGATTGCATTGTGCAAAAGGCGCTCATGTTTTACGCCCACTTTGAAGAAGATCAAGCGTTATACCAATTGGCCGCAATGCGTTATGAAGAAAAGCTATCACAGCTTTGCAGTGATCAACTGCCAAGGATGGGATTTGCGCGGGGGCCGTTCTAATGGCTTTTACTCCTGCAGCTCTTTCATTGCGTGGTGGTTTAAATCTGGCCGATAGCGATAGCGATATGAAGCCAGGCGAATGCCGTGAGTTAGTTAACTATGAGATTAACACCTCCGGCCGCTATCAGCGGGTAACAGGCTTTGAGCGCTTCGATGGCAGACCGTCGCCGTCAGCAGTGCGCGTTGTTGACTTGGCAGGTTTTCCATTTGAAACAGATGAAGCCGCGCTTGCTGCGCTCAATGCCGAGGTTGAAACGAGGCGCGCACTCATTACTGCAGTGCCGGGCAGCGGACCCGTTATCGGCGTGTTTATGTTTGCTGGCATTGTTTATGCGATGCGTAACACCAGCGACGGCAACGCGGCCAAGCTTTACCGCGCTACATCTACCGGTTGGGCAGAGGTTACAACGCCAGCGCTTTTGCCAAATGGCCGATTGTTCACGCGGCAAACCAACTTTAGCGGCAGCTCAGGCACGCTTGAGATTATTGGCGTAGATGGCAAGAATAAAGCTTTCCGCTTTAATGGCACCACGTTTACCCAAATAACAGGCCCCATTACGCCAGACGCACCAATCACGCTTGAGGTATTGCCAAGCCAAACGTTACTACTTGGCTACCGTGGCGGCTCGTTTGTGTTTAGCGCCGTTGGCGACCCCACTAAATTTAGCAGTGTGGACGGTGGCGGTGAAATCGCGGTGGCCGACGAAATCACCGATATGCAGGTGCAAGCCGATAATACTTGCGCCATTGGTTGCCGTAACCGCCTGTACATGCTTTACGGCAGCAGCAAGACGGATTTTCAGCTAAAGAGTTTAAGCACAAAAGTTGGCATGCGCACAGCTACCGCACAAAGCTTAAGCGATACGCTATTCCTCGATGACCGTGGTTTAACCATGCTGGCCCGTGTGCAGCAGTTTGGTGACTTTGCTCAAGCGACAATCAGCCAAAAGGTGCAGCCGCTACTTGACCAATACGCTGGCCGCGATATGTGCAGCGTGACGATTAAAACCAAAAACCAATATCGCTTATTCTTTACCGATGGCAGCGCCTTGTTTATCACGCTGGCACCGGACGGCGCGCCACAATTCACCCAAGTAAACTACGGCGTGCCTATACGATGTGCATTCAGTGGTGAAGATGCTTTTGGCATTGAATCGGTATTCGTTGGCGCCGAAAACGGCTTTGTGTATCAGCTAGACAAAGGTTTTAGCTTTGATGGACTCGAGTACGAGAGTTACTTACTTACTGGCTTTATGCACTTTGGTAGCCCAGAAACTAAAAAGAAATGGCACAAGCTGGTGATTGAATGCGACAGCGTGACCGAAGTATTAATGCACGCCATAGCTTACTTTGACTTTATGAGCCCTGACACACCAGACAGTGAGTTGATTGTCGGTTCTGGCAGCAAGTGGGATTTATCCGAGTGGGACAATGCTACATGGGGCAATGGTTCAACAAACTGGGCTGATATGTATATTGCTGGCGTATCGCGCAATATCGCATTGCACCTGAGTAACACCTCCAAACAGTTGCCGCCGCATATCATTTCAAACCTGTATTTGCACAGTAAACCCGTAAGCCGCAGGCGCTAACAAAGAGCCCGTAGGCGCTAAGGAATGTCATGACTCAATTAAGCTACTGGCAAGATGCTAGCCCGTTTGTGACTGGCACTACAGTCCGTTCCGCACCAATGAACGCCAAGTTAGGCGGTATCTCGGCCAATTTGCAGCAAATTACCGCGCAGATTAACGGCTTTGTGGTAAAGCTACCGCCTAACTTTGTCGGTAACACCGAAATTCCGCTACAGCCATACGCTGACACGCTGTTATATATCAATAAGCAAGGCAACATGGATTTGTTGCCAGCAGCGCAATTAATCCTTAATGCCAGCCATGAATTAACCTTTGTCACCAAATCAACCAATGCGATAAGCGTGAATGGTGATAGCCATAACCAGTTTATTACTTGCAACTACGTAAAGCCTGCAAACCCGACCGAAGCACAAAGTAAAGTGCTAGTGACAGTTGGGCGCAGCTTAAGGACAGTAAACGGTGATCCGGTTGTGGCAACGGGCAGCATCATCTTTTTAACCGCGGCTACCGATGCAGAATTATGGCTAGTGCCAGATACCGCGCAAGGCGTGACAATCCTATCGAGCGGAACGCTACGGGCTTACGGCCAAAACTCGGCAATTGCACTAATTAGCCTAAGCGAAACCGTGTGGCTAATGGTTGGGGATATTTACCCCAGCGAAGTGATTTTGCCGTAAGCGAGCCAATATGAGCGAACCAAACTCACCTAAAACAAGTGGGCTCACCCAAGCGCAGGCGCTATTTGCGGTATTAGCAGGCGCAGCACAAGCAAGGCGTGAGAGGGTTTATTATCGGGATGGTGTTTTAAAAAGCACGATTTACAGCCCTGTAAAATGCTTTGATGATACAGGTGCAATGTCTTATTCGACTGACATTAGTGTAATAGGCGGAATCAATTTATCAGACTTAGATTATGGATTAATCAATTACTCCGTTGCGGTAGAACTGATTGCTAAAACAGATCCAAAAGAAGTTGATTACGGGGTAGTAACTTACGCTGTTAGCGTAATCAAAAGTGGATTAGTTAAAACGTCTATAAATGACGCTGGTAAAGTTAGCTATAACGCTTCGGTAGTGGGTTTTGTAGGTGTAAAAGCAACAGATGCCGATACAGGAAAATGTACTTATTCAGTTGGAGTAATAAAGTTATGAGCGGATTAAGTGTTGACGCTAAAGCTTATGGTAAATTTAAATTAATTGTAACTCATTCTGATGGTAGAAAAGAAGAATCATCTGAATTCTCAAATCTATTACTTAACAATGCTTTTAGTAATACTTCAGCTACCGAATTTACTTATTGCGGAGTTGGGACAGGCACTACCGAGCCTACTGTTACAGATACAGCATTAGTTAATAGAATTGGTCCTATTTCAAGCAGTGCAAATGGAAGTTCATCAGAAATACCAACAACGTGGAGTGGCTCAGTAGCTACCGTCGGTAGAAAGATGGTTTACTCTTTTGCTTTGGGTGCTGTAGTTGGGAATATATCAGAAATAGCGATTTACAACTCTAACGCCACATTGTCCACAATACTTGTTCGAACATTAGTAAAAGACACCAATGGAAACCCAACCTCCATAACGCTAACAGCGTCGGATCAATTAAGTGTTGAATATAGTTTTTTTGTTGAAATTGAAACAAGACAGCCAGCTCAAACTTTAACTATAGGCGGCGTTAATTACCAAGCAAGCGTTATTGTTGGATACCCAGAATCATACGCATCTAGCAGCACAAAAGAAGCATCTATAATACCTACTAGATACCCTTACGCAAACACACCCACTAACGGATTCTTTTTTAAAGAAGTAATGACAATTCCACCAACTGGAACAGCTGCAAGGCTAGATACTGGCACAGGAAATAGGGTGAATCTAACAGCCAGTTCAACAACTGACAGAAGTGTAGCCGGAGTAATCAAAGAGACTATTTCATGTACAATACCAACAACGACGCAATTACCGAATGGAGCAAGCATAGGTTTTTGCATAATATATACATCTGCTAACGTTGCTAATATAGCGATAGCATTTGATCCGCCGCTACCAAAAAATAATACAGTTGGATACACAGTATCACTATCATTCTCAATCTCCAGAAAATAGGAGTTTATATGATTCCTGAAACTGGATGGAGTGATGATAAGCAACTTAACGCGTTCGCCACTTACGGCATAACCAAGCCGCAATATACCTCAGATAATCCATTCGAGCTTGAGTTAGGGCCTGAACAATTAAATGCCAGTGGCGGCAATATTAAGGCTGCATGGTGGCTGTTTGAATATACAGGCAGCGAAGTTACCGCCAGCAAACATAATGGCGCCGTATTTGAACCAGCAACATCCGTTTTTTTAGTTGATAACATTAAGAGATTGGCTGCTACATTTGACCAGCTTGGTCGGCCTATGGTGTTTTTTGAAACACTGGATAATAAGTTAAAGTTATATTGGTTTAATCCGGTATTAGTTCAAAATATTATTACTGAGTTTGGCGACGGCAATTATCCTTATGCAACATTTGATATTCGTTGGGATACGTCTAATTCGCGCAGCGATGTAATGCTGTTCTATATGCGCTCTGGTGCGATTTTTTACCGGATGCAGCGGGATAGGTATTCGATTGAATACGCAACGCCCGTGACAGCGGACGCTGTACTTGTAAAGCAAGCTGATATGGCAGTAGATTACCGCTTGCAACTGCTTTACCGCTATCGAGATAAAACATACAACCCAAGCGAACCGATACCGCCTATTGTACTGCCAACTAACGGGCATTTTGCTTATCTGCTCACTGGTTATCAAAGCGCGATAGAGATTGAGCAAGCTGATGCGATTAGCGCCAATCAAGCGTTTAGCATTGCCTTTACGCTTGATAATGTTGACGCCATCAACAGCAAATCAACCCTGTTTAGCTATGGCAATAAACTGCAAATGGCTAAGGTTTCACTGTGCTTTAGCGGAACGCAGCGCGACATTGTGGAGCTGAATTACTTTGGCTATGTGTTTCAGCGTAAAATTGCATTTGGCCTGCAGGATGGTGACTGGCTTATTGAGTTTTACCGGTTAACAGGCAGTGGTACAAACGATTCGATGCGCATTAGCTGCAAACCCAAAGGCAGTGATATTTATCAGGTTTACCACATTGATGGCGCAATAAAACCGACCAATACCGCTAAAGGCGAGGTGCTGCGCATAGGTAGTAGGCCAAGTTACGGCGAGCGCGTTTACAATGTGCCTGGCGATACTGGCTCGGGTTTTGCGCCTGATAGTGAATACGCCTTTGGTCTGCGCGGCGTGATAAGCAATATCGAGCTACATACAGCGATAGCAGGCGCGCCAGTGATAAAGCTACCCATGGTAAAAGCGCAGAACGAGGCGCAAATCTTGCTTGATGCTGCTGGCTTGCCGCTAGCTTTACCCGCCGCGCGCATTAACGACTACAAGGCGGCAAACTGGCAGTTTATTACGCTATAAACACCTTGAATTAAAATCTAATGGGTATATGATTTTTCTATCGTGCCAAAGGTGTTTATTTGGCCTGCCCATCTGCTTTAAATCATCTCTACTCACTTAACTGATAACTTTTTAAATCTCATTCTTCGAGGTTCATTTGCCATGCAACAAATTAAGCCAGTGCAGACGATTCAGCCTGTGGGCATTGGGCAACTGCCTGCGCCTGAAAAGCCACAAAACAAGCCCATCTATCCGATTAAACCAGAGCAGCCAATCAATAAGACGCTTCCCTATGAGGGGCAGAATGCGTCCATGATGGGCAACGTGGATAAAGCGGGATTTGGCTTTGATGGTAGCACTACTGGCGGGTTAATGGGCAAAGCGCAGCAGATGACTACGTCAAGCCAAAGTGCGCCAAGCCCATCGACTACAAACCAAGTGCCTGTAAATCAAGTCCCGCAAAAGCCCGGCACTCAACCAACAGGTGGACTCGAAAACTCGGCAACAACGCCGACTAATGCAACGGGCACACAGTCAATTGATAACAGCCAGTACGCCGTTACCGCACCAACGCCTGTGCAAAACACCTTCAAACCAAATGAATATAACAGCGTTGGCACTAACGGCGTTACCAGCGATAAGCAATACCAGTACGATCCGCGCAAAGAATCATTGGTGCAAAACCAAATTACCGGCTTGCTCGACCCTAACAGCGACATTATGCGCAAAGCGATTGCCAACGCGCAGGGTTACAACGCTGCCCGTGGTTTGCAGTCAAGCTCTATCGGTAACGAGGTGGCTTTATCGTCAATGATTGATAAGGCACTGCCCATTGCGCAGCAAGACGCACAGACATACAACCAAGCGCAAAGCCAGCAATGGCAAACACAGGCGCAGCAAGACCAGCTAAACCAAAAGAATCAGCAAGACGCGGCAATGGCTGACAAGCAAGGCGCGATTAATAACCAACTGCAAAATAATCAAATGGGTTGGCAAACTGGCGAGAAGAACACCGATCGCCAATTCCAAGCGCAGCTTGAGGATTTAAAGTATAAGCAGCAATTGGGCACGCTCGATAAACAGCAGTCGTTACAGTTAGTACAGATGGAGCGCAGCGCGCAAATTCAAACTGAACGTGATGCTGTGCTGCAAAAGTACAGCGTCCAGCTTAACGAACTGCAAAATGACCAGCGTTGGAAGGAGCTTAACGCGCAGATTGAAGCCAACTTTAAATCACAGGCATTAGGCTTTGATCAGCAAACCAAGATGGAATACGGCAACGCCCAAAGCACTGCGATTAACGCAGCGATGCAAGCCATCGGTATGGCAATGTCAAACCCCAATATGACGGCAGAGCAGCAAAAAGCGGCAGTTTCTAACATCATGACCTCGTTACAAAACCAAGCCAGCATGTTGGCAGTTATTTATGGCGCAAGCGACGGCCAAATGCCGCCTAAACCAATCGTTACGCCTCCACCTGCTACCGGCAACACTGGCGGTACTGGGTCGACTGGCGGCACGGGTGGGGGAGGTTCGACTGGTGGAGGTACTGGCGGTGGTTCATCTGGTGGCGGTGGAACGGGTAACGATGATCGCTATAACCAACAAATGAGATAACCATGATCCGCACTGCCACTCACGCCGACCTAAAACGAATCTTAGAAATCGGCAGAATTACCCTAGCCAAAGCGCCAAGTTATCCGGTTGAAATGGACGATACCAAAACCAGCTATATGGTGCGCCGCTGCATTAGCGATAAAAGCATGGAGGCATTTGTTGCGGTAGTCGATGGCGAAGTCGTGGGCTTTTTGCTGGCAATGCAAGAGGAGCACTGGTTTAGCAAGGACTGTTACGCCACAGACTTAACCTTTTGTGTGCTACCAGAGCATGCAGATCAAGCCGTCTGGCTTCTGCGCCGCTTTATCCGCTGGGCTAAATCATTCCCCAAAGTGAAAAGCATTTTACTCGGTGTTAGCTCTGGCCTTGATGCTGACGGACGCATAGGTCAGTTATACGAAAAGCACGGGCTTAACTTAGTCGGCGGTTTTTACAATCGCATCCTTTAACTAATCCATACATCTATTAATCAAATTATTTGATAGGAGGCAGTATGAGCGCTGTCGGCAAAGCATTTAAAAAATTGCGTAAATTTGCCCATAAAATCACAGGGACTTTAGACCCTGTTTTCAAATGGGTTCACAAGAAAACCGCCAAAATCCGCGAAAAGATTGAGAAAAGCCCCATCTTTAAAGTTGTGGCCGCAGCCGTGCTTATCTACTTTGGAGGTGCGGCCCTTATTGGGGCCATGAGCGCAGGCGGCACGGCGGCAGGCGGTATTGCTTCCGCTTGGGGTGGGGTGCAAGGCGCTGGCACGGCGCTAATGTCTGGCAACTTAGCTGGTGCTGGTTCTGCAATTGCAGGTGGTTGGACTGGGGCTGCTGGCGCAGCGGCTGGTGCTACTGCAGGCGCTACTGCCGGAGCCGCAAGCGGTGCAGCCACTAGTGCAACAACCGCAGCAACAACCGCTGGTGTTGGTAGCGGTGTTGGCGCTGGCTCTGCTTCACAGATTGGTGCAGGCATTTGGGGCACTGGTGCAGGGGCAGGAGCCGCAACCGGAGCAGGTACGGCGGTTGGTTCTGGCGCCACGCTAGCGGCTGGACAAACGGCGCTGATCAATGCAACTGGTGTTGGTGCTGGCACGGCAGGCGTCACCGGTTCGGCTGTTGCGGGTGGAGCTGGCGCAGCAGCTGCAGCAGGCGCGGCAGGGGCCGCAACTGGAGGCGGCTTGCTTGGTGGCATGAGTGCTGGCCAAGCCATGTTATTAGGCACTGGAATCCAAGCCGGAACGCAGCTTATTGGCGGTGCTATGCAGGGTAAGGCGGCTGAAAAAGAAGCCGAAGAAGCCCGCAAGCGCATGACTTACTGGGGCGTTGATGGCGAAGGCAATCAAACCGATTTAAATATCGGCGGCTTGATGGGTAAAGTGAATCTTGCCCCTATGGCTAGCATTGCACCCGCAGGCATTAAACCCGCTTGGCAACCGTCAACGCTAGACGACTTAACTAACTCGGTGGGCTGATTTATGGCAAAGAGTATGGCTATGCAAGCTAAACCAATGAATGCGCCTGACGACGGTGAAGATTTAACGCCAGAGGAAGAAAAGCAGCTAGCCGAGGCGATGAAGGTTGCCCAAGTGATTATTCACGGCGAAGGGCAAACGGGTGACCAAATCGCTGCGATGATCAAAGATGCCGAGGATATTGCAAAGGGCATTGGTAATGCTATCGCAACGGTGATCATAGCCGTGAGTAAGCAAATGGAATTTAGCGACGATATTAAGCTTATTTTTGCCATGGAAATCTTTTTTGAACTATCAGGATTGGCCGTTGAAGCTGGCGCGCTAGCAAACGATGAAATCAATGATCAGTTTATTGATACCGCTATCAGCCAAGCTTATAGCGCTTATATCTCAACTAAAGAGGCCATGGGCGAGCTTGATGTTAACGAGCTAAAGCAGTCAGTTGAAGATGCAACTAAAGAAGGCGAAGCGTTGGGCATTGTGCCAAAGCAAGGTGCACAACCAGCAGCGCCTAAAGGGTTAATGCAACGTGCCGCGCAAGGGGGTATGTAATGTCTCTATTAGTTGGATTAGGCCAAGGCTTAATGGGCGCTGGTCAAGCGATTAGCCAAGGGCTTTATGCTTATGCCATGGCGATGCGTGACGATGAACGCGAACGGATGCGCGAAGCCAGCATGGAAAAGCGCTGGGCTAAAGAGGACGAGCGCATTGCAAAGCAAGATGCCCGTTATGAGCAGCAGCAAGCCAAGGAAGATCAACGCTACGCCGAGCGCAGCGCTAAAGAGGATGCTCGTTACCAAGACTCGGTAAAATTCCGCGAGCAAGATGCTAACCGCGCCAACGCCCGCGAAGGTCGACAGGACGAAAAGCAATCAGCCGCCATGCTAGCCCAAGCCTTAGAGCGTCTTGACTCCATCAAGAACGATAAAGCTAAAGAAATTCAAGAAATGTTTGTTGACCCGATGACCAAGCAAGTCACTGACCAAGAAGCATACCGCGCAGCTATGGCAGATCTAAACAAAAGCTATCTGCAGGACGCTAGCAGGATGGTGCAGCAAAGCGGCATGAGTGAGGCTCAAGTCAATAAGTACGGCTTTAGCATGTATTTGCCGGAAGCCGAGCCTGAAACCAAAACCGTGATCGAGCCGCAAATGTCTGCGCAACCAGCGCAACCAAGCTTTGATATTGGCGGTTGGGCTAATGGCGTGCGCCATCCACAAGCACAAGCACAAGCTAGTAGCGCAATGCCAAAGCAAGGCGAAACTAAGCGTGATATGGCAATGGACTTTTTATTGAACGACCGTGGCGAAATCACACGCAAGCCCGGGCTGTTATCGCCAGATACTATCTCGCAGCAAAATGAATACCTAAAGCGGATGCGTGAAAACGGCATTCAATCCGCCTATGGCGCTTCAATGATGCCACGCTAAACAATCAGCAAAACGTTATTAACCCGTCCATGTGACGGGTTTTCTTTTTTTGGAGTCTGAACAATGTCGCTACTCGGCTTTGACCCTAACAAATACCGCACTACAACCACAGCGCAAACTAAACCACAAGAACAAGGCCGCTTTGGTGATGTGGTGGACTCATTTCAAGCGGGGGCCGCTTCTGGCTTAGGCGGTATCTTTGACTTTGTTGGGGCCGATGGTATTGCCAAGTCACTGTATGGCATTGCTGATAACCAATACAACCAAATGTCTAGCCGTGGTCAAGAGGCCATGGGCAAACAGATGTTTACCGAAAACGCGCAAGGCGAAACCGAGTTAGGCGAGGGGATGACAGACCTTGATACGTGGTTGTTGCAAATCGCTAACGTCGCGGGGCAGTTTGTGCCTACCGCAGTGCCAGGCGCAGGCGCAGCAGGTTTAGCCACTAAAGCCCTAAGCCTTGGTTCTACTGGCGCAAAGGTCGCGCAAGCGGTAGGCATGGGCGCAACTGGCGGCAGTGCGGCGACTGGTCAAGCCATGGAGCAAGCGCGCCAAGAAGTGTTAAAGATGCCAGATCAAGTACTGGCAGATTCAGACCTGTTCAAGCAGACCTTCCTAAATATTGATGCCCAATCACCCGATTTAGACGATGTAAGCAAGTGGAACCAAGCAAAGTCACAGCTTGCAGAGCAAGTTGCCAGCGAAGTCCGTAGCGACCCAAAAGCGCTACTAGCCAACTTTGCCGCCTCTGCCATTGGTGATCCGATTATTGGGCGCGCATTAACGGGCGTGCGCTTGGCAAAATCCGGCGCGTTTCGTAGTGCATTAGCGGGTGGTATTACCGAGGGCGCAACCGAAGCCACACAAGCTGGGGTGAGTCAATATGCAGTGGATAACGTGCTATCGCAAATAGACCAACGTGATCCAATGGCTGGCGTTAAACTTGCCGCGCTTAACGAGGGTGTTATTGGCGCTGGCTTTGGTGCTGGCGCTGGAGCAGTTGGTGGCCTTGCTAATCGCAATCCTGCTAACCGTGAACCTGTTAACTCTCAACCCTCAAAGAATCCTGCCGCCGATCCTATTCGGGAAAGCAACCCAACCGTAGCCGGTGCTATGGATGCCGACGCACAGCAAGCCGCTGACCGCAAAGCTGATATGGACAGCATGGCGCAAACAAGCCAAGCGCAGCCATTACAGCAACCTAATTACGATCAACCCACCGCTGCACGTCGTGCTGGCATGGGTGACACTATGCAGGCTGGCCGCTTTGGTGATGACGTTATCGCCAAAGACAATGCAATGAAGGGCCGCAGTTTTCCAACTGTGCCAGAACAGTTCAATAAGAGCCCACTAACGCAAGCAATGGATACCGTGCAGGGGCTTACCGATCAGCGCCGTGAAGGGGAATGGTTACCGCCAGAAGGTGAAGGCCGCAGCCCTGTTACTGGGCTATTATCGGCGCCATTTATCGACGGCGAAAACCTAAGCCGCCAGCGCACGCGCGACACGATGGCCGCGCAGCCAACTAACCTTATTGGCCAGTCGGATACCATTTTTGCTAATGATGGCCGACCTATGCAGGCGGCGCAGCAATTTGCAGACAATACAGCGCGCCAAACCGCAGCACAGCCCAAGCAAATCGCCGACAAGGGAGTTATCTTTGCGCCTGATAACTTTTCATCTCAATCGCAGGGTATCAATGTCAAATCGAACAACACGCCATTTGCCTCCGCTAAGGAGGCATTAATCAGCAAAGGCGCTCGTACCGCTAAGCGTGAAGGTGCAGAGATTGAATCGGTTAAGTTGGATAATGGCTTTGGCTGGCGCGTAGTGCCTAAGGTTGAGCCAGAAACAATAGAGGGCATCAATAATGCGCCAATGGATACAACAAGCACAACAGGCGCAGGCAATATCGATGCAGGAAGCGCAGGAACTAGACCAGTTTCTGAGCTACAACGACCAAGCGCCGAGCAAGTTTCAGACAGTTCCGAAACACCTCGAGCCAACGGTGCAGAGGATATTCCTGTTAGAGCTGAGCAACAAACAACGCCTACTGCACTAACTAATGCTGAACCCGCACAAGACCTCGCAGGCGACAAGATAGATAACGAGTGGACCGCCTTTGCCACTGAAACGGGCACGCTGAATATTCCCCGTTCTGAAATGCCACAGATTAAGGCTGAACATCGCGGCGCTATGGTTAACTTTATGAAAGCCCGTGGCGTTGAGCATACTACCGAAGAAGTACCAGCCGACTCGCTTAAACCAACGCAGGCAGAGTTTTCACCCGCCAAAGTGAAAAAAGCCTTAGGTTTTGAAGGTGGCGACCGTTCAATTTTGGTATCGAGTGATAACCATGTGCTTGACGGCCATCACCAATGGCTGACCAAGCGCGAGAAGGGCGAGCAGATTAAAGTGATCCGCCTGAATGCGCCGATTAAAGAGCTAATCACTCTTGCCCGTGAGTTCCCAAGTTCTGAAACGCAGGCTGGGGCAACACCAACCGTTGAGCAAGCCGATGCCAAAACAGCCGACACGCCTGCTATCCTGCGCACCTCTAAAACCAAGTGGGTACAAGCTGAGATTAAAAAGCAGGGCTTTAAAAAGGATTCACCAGGCTACAGCGATGCAGTAACCAAGCTCAACGACTCATACGAAACCGAAATTGATAAAGCCCTTTCCGAGTCATCCTTTGAAACTTACCAGCAATTTAACAGTGATACGCCAGAAAGCATCAACCGCATGGCCTATGCCGAACTGCGCAAAGAGTTTGGTTTGGATGCGCCGGAAGCAAACACAGAAAAAACAGTAACTGAACAACCTAAGGCTACAGAAGCAACTAAAAAACTAAAAGCCAAAACAGAACCCAAAGCAGTAGATGATAGTGATCAGCTGTCATTCTTCGATAAACCTAGTGGCGCTAAAGCCAGAGGCGCTAATCGTGGCGCGCGCTTATTCACTCAAGCCGAGGCGCAGCGTGCCGTTGATGATGTAATGAAGCGCTTATCCGGTGCAGCGGGGATCAGGGTTAACCTATTTACCTCACAGGATGAATTTTTATCACGCTTCAACGTGCCAGCCATGGCAATGGAAGGCCAAACCATTTACGGCGCCTATGATGACAGGCGCAACAGTGCTTACTTGATCCTCGATAACTTCAAATCCATTGACGAACTGCGCTCAACGCTGGTGCATGAGGTGTTAGCTCACGGCGGCTTACATACCGTGATCGGCGCGCAAAAGTATCAGCAGTTTATCAACAAGCTAAATTCAAGCCGCAGCCGTAAAGAGTTTAAGGAGCTTTGGGCACGTATCGATAAGGATTACAAAGGAGCATCCGATGCCGTGAAAGCCGAGGAAGTCTTTGCTAACTTTGTGCAAAATCAACCAGAGCGCGGAACGGCTAAGGCGTGGTGGTTTGAGTTGACTAAATGGCTGCGCCGTCAGCTCGAGGGGTTGGGGATCATCAAGGCCAACATTACCCGCAATGAAATGGAAGATATGATGAAGGCCATTGTGCGCGGATTTGATAAGCGTAAACTAAGGATATATAAGGCGCAAAAATTACTTGAGCGTCACAGCAAGGAGCGTCAACGCAGAGGCATGGGTGAGATTAGATTCAACAAAGGGGCAAGGCCACTTTCATTTAGAGATTACACCGTTTCACCAGAGGGCGCTAGATTTTACGGCAGATCATACAGTTCTAACGATTCAGAATATAAGGCTACCGATTTTATTGATGATTTTGCAGGAAACAAAATAGAGCTAAAAGACGTTTATGAACTAGATGTTAAAGCTGATAACTATGGCAGAATAGTTATAACAGACCAAGCAAATAATTATTTTCAACTAACTATTTCTGTTAATGAAATATTCGACAAACCAACAATGAGCCCTTATTTAGAGGTCTTATCAACTACTGATAATCCAAAAATACACGGACGAGGATCAGTAACAAGAGCATATTTAGAAGGCTTGAGAATAGCGCAATCTTACGGTCTTGGCTGGAACTCAGACACTATACTTTCTGACGCATCCGTAAATATGTACGAAAGGCTAACTAGGATGGGTATTCCCTTTGAACTGGGCGACTATTCAAGTAGCTATGAAGTAAGCGCGGAAGCGTTAAGCAAAGTTGATATAGATTCCATCATCGATTCAATGGGTACAGGCCCAAGAAAAGATGTAAAAAAAACCGACATTCGTTTTAGCATGGCTTTCGAGGATGACACCCGCACCGCCAAACAAAAGCTTGGGCTCGAGGAAGAAGCCGAGCAAACACTGAAAGAGAAGATCACCGAGAACTACCGCAATACCGCCGACACGCTTAAGCAATCAAGCTTTTGGAGCCGCTTAAATGAAGGAATTTTCGACGGTTTGCACGGTATCAAAAAAGCCGAAGAAGCCGCGGGAATTACCGACCCAAATAAGATGGGTTATGTTTCTGCCCGTTTAGCCTCAGGTTTATCGGACGTATTGCACGGCGTTTTACACTACGGCGCGCCAATGTGGAAAGACGGCATCATTCAGCGCAAGGCAGACACGAAAGGATTGCTTGAAGTGTTTGGCATGTTGCCTGATGGCGAGTTCAATAACTGGCTTGCATGGATGGGCGCTAACCGCGCCAAGCAGCTTAAAGCCGAAGGCCGCGAGAATAACCTATCTCAAGCTGATATTGACGAGTTGCTAGCCCTTGCCGACGGCAAAGAAAAGCTATTTGAAGAAGTGCGCGCCGAGTACAACAAGATTAACTCGGCCGTGCTCGATGTTGCCCAAGGTGCAGGACTTATCAGCGCAGAGCAGCGCGCCGGTTTTGACGAACAGTATTATGTTCCGTTCTTCCGTGAGCAAGATGTCGATCCAGAAATGCAGGATATTGCCTCGATGGTTACCGCGCCATTCACCAAGAAAGGCATTGCAGGCCAGAACGCCAAAATCAAAGAGTTGAAAGGCGGCAAGCAATCCACCAAAGACCTGCTTGAAAACATTATCTTGCGTCAGTCAACCATGCTCGACGCTGCGCTAAAAAACAAAGCCATGCTAGAGGTGACTAATAACTTAAGTGGCACCGAGTTTATGACCGAAGTCGATAGCCCTGAGTTTGCCAAACTGAGCCAACGCGAGCTTAACAGCATCCAGCGAGTTAAAGTGATGCGCGATGGTCAAGCGGTAGCTTATGCCGTTACCGATCCTGCATTGCTGCGCGGGTTAATTGCGGTGAATGATGTGGGCAGCCAAGCGCTGTTTAACCGCATGGGACGAGGCGCCAAACGCTTTTTAACGACTGGCATCACCATGTCGCCTGACTTTATCTTTAAAAACTTTGTCCGCGACGCGGCGCACGCATGGATGATCAACAAAGATGATTTCAAGCTAGGCACTGACTCAATTAAGGGATTGAAAAAGGCATTCAAAGAGGATGAAGCCTACCGCGATTTAATATTCAGCGGCGCAGCGTTTCAAGGCGGGTATATTCACGGGGCAGATCCAGAAGCGTCCGCGCAGCAAATGCGCCGTGCTCTGGCTAAGAAGGGATTATCGAGCAGGCAGATTGACGGCTACATGGGCAGTTTAGTCACTAATGGCAAGATGTTGCTAGAGAAGTATCGTAACGCCAGCGATAAGGTCGAAAACGCTAACCGGCTATCAACCTATGAGGCAGGCTTAGCCGCGGGTAAGTCTCGCCGTCAAGCCGCCTTTGAAGCTAAAGACCTAATGGATTATTCACTTAAAGGCAACTTTGCGCTAATCAGTACCATGATCGACTTTCTACCGTTCTTCAACGCGCGCTTGCAGGGTATGTATAAATTAGCCCGGGCATCAGCCGCTGGCGAAAATGATAAAGTGCTTAAGGTACTGTCAGCAAATTTGGCGGTGAAGGGCGTTAAGGTGGCCGCTTTCTCGCTGGCACTTGCCGCGATGAATGACGATGACGAGCGCTATCAAGAATTGCCTGACTGGGATAAAGACGCCAACTGGCATTTTTGGATAGGTGATGATCACTTCCGCATCCCTAAGCCGTTTGAACTTGGGATTATCTTCGGCACCCTACCTGAGCGCTTACTTGGCTTTGGCACAGGTTCGCAGACCGGCAGCGACCTAGGTCGCGCCGTGGGCAATGCTGTATTTAACACTATGGCATTAAACCCAATCCCGCAAATTGCTTTGCCAGTGGTTGAAGTGATGACCAATAAGTCATTCTTTAAAGGCACTGCAATCGAGGGCATGGGCGATGAGCAGCGTATGCCAGGCGACCGCTATAACGCTTACACCAGCGACACCGCGCGCGAATTAGGGCAGCTATTAAACGTTAGCCCTAAGAAAATCGAGCACTTAGTTAATGGTTATGCTGGCACATTGGGCGGCTATGTACTCGCTATGTCCGATATGATGGCGCGCCAGATACTTGGCCGCGAGAGCGCCGAAACCCCTATCAGCCGCTACCCAATCATCAAAGCCTTTTACGGCGGCGATGCACCAAAGGGCAATACTTATTATCAGAACGAGTTTTACAAGGCGCTTGATGCGGCTAACCAAGCATTTGGCAGCTATAAGCGCGCAGCCGAGGAACAAGACTCAAGCCGCATGATGGAAGTGCTTGAAGATAACCGCGATAAACTCGGCGTGCGCATTGCGCTTAACCGCGTGCAGCGCCAAGTGTCAGCGCTTAACAAGCAAGCTGAGGTAGTTAATAACTCAAGTGCTAGCGCCAGCGAGAAGCGCGAAAAGCTAGACGCCATTACACGCCAGAAGAACGCGATTTATCAAAGCGCGTATATCGGATTTAACCTTCGGGAGTTTTAAGGGATCGGCCAAGGATGGCTTAATTTGAAAAAGGAGAATTAACCAGAAGCAAGCAGGTGACAAAATGCCTACCGCAAACAGACAACAGCTAAACAACCAAGAATATGAATCGGTTAACGCCTTATTCTCCATAGATGTGGGTAAGCCGTTT
This sequence comes from Shewanella cutis, assembly GCF_022410515.1. Lineage (GTDB taxonomy): Bacteria > Pseudomonadota > Gammaproteobacteria > Enterobacterales > Shewanellaceae > Shewanella > Shewanella cutis. The sequence continues at coordinate 165,417 of NZ_JACSDI010000007.1, forward strand.
TCGATACAGAATCAATCAAACGAACCTTACCGCCTGCATTTTGGCCCAACTAAACCAAGTAATAACACCGCTGCTTATCGCATTATCCCCGCTGGCTTTGAAAACCTTTATTTTGTCAGTGAAGGCAGCGAGCAATGCTGGGTATTTGGTAACGTTTACATTCACGCGGAGGAATAGCCATGGGCGGCTACTTTGGGAAGAATGGCGGTGTAGGTGGTGGTAGCGTATCTAGCGGAGATATTGCAAAATATTTAAGTTATAACCCAGACTCAAACCGCATTGAGTCGAGAAGGGCAATCGAAACCACCCTGAATAGTTTTTATCTAAGTGAACTGCACAAAATCAGTTCTGGAGCAGAGAACGTATTCTTCACTAATCTAAACAGCGGAGTAAACTTCTACCCAGCATGGGGTGGCCTTAAAAACCACGCCATCGTTGAGAACCGTGGAGCAGATGGAATAGTTAGACCTAGTATTCGTATCTACAAGGATATGATTACAGTTAAGCCCTACGGTGACCCTGCTGGAGTTGGCTCAGTCGCCTACGGTAAGGCCGCTACTATGCTAGGCAACCACTCTGTGCTGGGTCAAGAGTTTATTGTGACAGAACCAGTGGCCGCGAGTGACTGGCTAATATATCAGGTATGGTATGGTTCTGATGATACTGGTGTGCAAGCATACGAGCAGAAGTTTACTGGTACAGCTTATGCTGCAGGCGCTACGGTTAACTGGTGGTTTACTCACCCAGTAGAAGGGCACCAAAACACCCCTATCTATACTTGTATAAAGATTGCTAAGGGTAAAGAAGACGCAGAGAAGAGACTGCTCCAAGTACGTCCTTCTACCTTAAATGCTGCTAATCATTACTCTAATATCCGTATCCGTGAATTTTATGATATGCCAATCCACGGATACACTAAGCAGGTAGAAGAGGATGAAATTGTATTCCTTCCTTGTGACCATGCTGTAAATCCTGAAATTGTATACCCTTACGTCCCCATATGGTTCCAATTCGGCAATACTATCGAGCGCGATCAGTATTTCCAGAATAACCCCGGTGAACTTCAAATCGGTATATGGATTGATGATGGTATAAATTATGCTCAGTGGGATGGTGTTTCGTGGAATGCTCTGCCATCAGAAAAGACCGTAAAGCTAACAGTCCCTTTAGCGTTTAAGTCTAACTTCAGGGTATATGACTATAAGACTACGTTCTCTAGTACAGCTAAATGCGTGGTTGACTTTACTGCCTATTCCCAAGGTACCGTAACCATGGGAAATGCGGGTGATGATATAGAGTTCACTTATATTACCGGTGAAGGCTGGTATTTATATGACCGTGTGTCGAATGTAAAAG
>NZ_JACSDI010000008.1 GCF_022410515.1 Shewanella cutis
ACGCTTTTCTCGGATTTAACTGATGCAGCAATGTCAGGATGGCTCATGAGCTGGAAGCTTAGAAAGTGTTGGCTAATTAGATCACATAATTAAGGAGATTGGTATTATATGGCGCCGTGTGTCCGGCAACGGGGGCGACACAAGCGATTATTGCCCCGCATGCCAATAGCGAATATATGCACGAGCATTTAAAACTGATTTCAACCGCCACCGCATTTAGACGCCATGCGTTGGTCATCATGGACGGCGCGGGCTGGCATCAACAGGATTTGGCCGATGACTTTGATAATCTGACGCTTCTCAAGTTGCCGCCTTATTCACCAGAGTTAAATCCGATAGAGCAGGTATGGCAATGGTTGCGTCAACATGTGTTGGCTAATCGTTGTTTTAGTGGTTATGACGATATTGTCGAACAGTGCTCTATCGCATGGAAAATCTTCATTGAGAAGAAAGTAAGAGTGATAAAATTGTGCTCTAGACAGTGGACAATTTTGACCAGTTAGTTAATGGAATTGGTATTACTTGATACTGTCATAAAGAAGCATTCTTTTTAACTATTGCTTGGCGGGACAGCTAAACAAAAAAGCCGAGCTATGAGCTCGGCTTTTTAAACTTTGTAACCTTAATTACTCAGCAGCTTCAACATCAACAGCTTGAGCAGCTTCTGGACGACCTACTAGCTCGATGTAAGCCATTGGGGCTTTATCACCAGCACGTAAACCGCACTTAAGGATACGGGTATAGCCACCAGGACGTTCCTGGTAACGTGGACCCAATTCAGTGAATAACTTACCTACGACTTCAGCGTCGCGAGTACGTGCAAACGCTAAACGACGGTTTGCAACGCTGTCACTCTTAGCAAGTGTTATCAGAGGCTCAACTACGCGACGCAGTTCTTTCGCTTTAGCTACGGTTGTCTTGATAATCTCATGACGAACCAGTGAGCTTGCCATGTTACGGAACATAGCTTGGCGGTGGCTGCTGTTGCGGTTAAGTTGACGACCACTCTTACGATGGCGCATGACCTAATCCTTATAACCTAAATCTGTACAAACCTGAGACTTATAGGTCGTCTGCTAAACTAGCTGGAGGCCAGTTTTCCAGACGCATACCTAACGACAGTCCGCGAGAAGCTAAAACGTCCTTAATTTCAGTAAGAGACTTCTTACCTAAGTTAGGGGTCTTCAGCAACTCAACTTCAGTACGCTGTACCAGATCTCCGATGTAATGAATCGCTTCGGCTTTCAAACAGTTAGCCGAACGTACAGTTAGCTCTAAATCGTCGACAGGACGCAACAGAATCGGATCGAACTCCGGCTTCTCTTCTTTCATTTCTGGCTCAGTCACATCACGCAGCTCGACAAACGCATCCAGCTGTTCAGCTAAGATGGTTGCAGAACGACGGATAGCTTCCTCAGGATCGATAGTACCGTTAGTGGTCATATCGATAACGAGTTTATCCAAGTCAGTACGCTGTTCAACACGAGCTGCTTCTACATTGTAGGCAATACGTGCGACTGGCGAGAAAGAAGCATCAACCAGCAAACGGCCGATTGGGCGATCATCGTCTTCTGTCTGTGCACGAGCAGATGCTGGCACATAACCACGACCACGCTCAACGCGAATACGCATGCTGATATCATTGTTACCTGTTAAATGACAGATAACATGATCAGGATTCACGATAGTGACATCACCATCATGCGTGATATCTGCTGCGATGACAGGGCCTGCGCCGGACTTGCTTAATGTAAGCATAGCCTCGTCTTTACCCTCGATAGTCACTGCTAAGCCTTTTAGATTTAGCAAGATTTCAAGGATATCTTCTTGTACGCCTTCCTTACTGCTGTATTCGTGCAGTACGCCGTCAATCTCGACTTCGGTAACCGCGCAGCCGGGCATAGACGACAATAGGATGCGACGCAACGCGTTACCTAAAGTGTGGCCGAAACCACGCTCAAGCGGTTCCAAAGTAACCTTGGCACGTGTTGAGTTAACCTGCTCGATATCAACGAGACGCGGTTTAAGAAATTCTGTAACAGAACCCTGCATTGTGTCCTCTCTTGTTTGTTAGCCTTACTTAGAGTAAAGCTCGACGATCAGCTGTTCGTTAATTTCCGCAGACAAATCGCTACGTTCTGGAATACGCTTGAAAGCACCTTCCATTTTCGCGCTGTCGACTTCAACCCATGTAGGCTTCTCGCGTTGACCAGCCACTTCTAAAGCCGCTTTGATACGAGCTTGAGTGCGTGACTTTTCACGGATGCTTACAACATCATTCGCAGACACTTTGAATGACGGAATGTTAACAACACGACCGTTAACCATAACTGATTTATGGCTTACTAGCTGACGTGATTCTGCACGAGTCGCACCAAAACCCATACGATAAACAACGTTATCTAAACGAGTTTCTAAAAGTTGCAGCAGGTTTTCACCCGTGTTGCCTTTTAGACGTGCAGCCTCTTTGTAGTAGTTACGGAATTGTTTTTCTAACACACCGTAAATACGACGAACTTTTTGTTTTTCGCGTAACTGTAAACCGTACTCTGACAAACGTGGCTTACGAGCGCCATGCTGTCCTGGTGCTGATTCCAGTTTACACTTTGAATCGATTGCTCTCACACCGCTTTTTAAGAAAAGGTCAGTACCTTCTCGGCGGCTGAGCTTGAGCTTGGGACCCAAGTATCTTGCCATGATCTTTCTCCAACTATCCTAATGAAACGCGTTATACACGACGCTTTTTAGGAGGACGACAACCATTATGAGGGATCGGCGTCACATCGGTAATGTTGGTAATTTTGTAACCAACAGCGTTCAGCGCACGAATGGCTGATTCACGACCTGGACCTGGACCCTTCACAAACACTTCAAGGTTTTTTAAACCGTAGTCTTGAGCAGCAGCACCTGCACGCTCAGCAGCTACCTGTGCAGCAAATGGCGTAGATTTACGTGAACCACGGAAACCTGAACCACCTGAAGTAGCCCATGACAACGCATTACCTTGACGATCTGTAATGGTGACAATTGTGTTGTTGAAAGAAGCATGGATATGAGCCATGCCATCTGCAACCTGTTTACGTACGCGCTTACGCGGAGAACGTGACGGAACTTTAGCCATTGTCTACCTTCCCGTTACTTCTTGATTGGTTTACGTGGACCTTTACGCGTACGCGCATTGGTCTTAGTACGTTGCCCACGAAGAGGCAGGCTACGACGATGGCGGAGACCACGATAACAACCAAGATCCATAAGACGCTTGATGTTCATAGAAATCTCACGACGTAAGTCACCTTCTACTAAGTATTTGGCAACTTCTTCGCGTAGGGTGTCGATTTGAGCTTCGCTCAATTCCTTGATCTTAGCAGTTTCAGCGATTGACGTAGCTGCGCAGATTGCTCTAGCGCGAGTACGGCCGATGCCGAAAATTGCAGTCAATGCGATGACTGTATGCTTTTGATCAGGAATGTTAATGCCAGCGATACGGGCCACTATGCACTCCTTAAGTTAAAGGCCAACTGCGAAAAGCCCGAAAGGATACTCGACAGTTGACAGATTTGCAAACAATATTTGTTCAGCCCAACAGTGGGCTGAACAATTTCACTTTTAGCCTTGACGCTGTTTGTGTTTTGGTTCAACACAGATAACGCGCACAACGCCACTACGCTTGACGATCTTGCAGTTACGGCAGATCTTCTTCACGGAAGCTCGAACTTTCATTTCATCACTCCGTAAAGCTACTTAGCGACCAAAACGATCTAAATTCGCTTTGTTAACTAGGTTAGCTTTCTTCATCACAGACTCATACTGATGTGACATCATATGGGTCTGAACCTGAGCCATGAAGTCCATGATTACGACTACCATAATTAGTAGTGAAGTACCGCCAAAATAGAACTGTACTTTCCACGCAATTAACATGAACTCCGGAATTAAACAGATAAAGGTAATGTATAACGCGCCTGCTAATGTCAAACGGGTCATCACTTTATCAATGTAACGCGAAGTCTGTTCTCCAGGACGGATCCCAGGGATGAATGCACCACTTTTCTTCAAGTTATCTGCTGTTTCGCGTGGATTAAATACCAGCGCAGTATAGAAGAAACAGAAGAAAATAATTGCTGCCGCATATAATAATGAGTAAAGCGGTTGTCCAGGAGACACAGCCAGTGAAAAATCACTTAACCATGACATAGACTCATTTTGACCAAACCACTGAGCCAGTGTGCCTGGGAACAAAATGATGCTTGACGCAAAAATTGGTGGAATTACACCAGCCATGTTTATTTTCAACGGTAGGTGGGTACTTTGCGCAGCGAATACCTTACGGCCTTGCTGACGCTTAGCATAGTTTACAACGATACGACGTTGACCACGCTCCACGAATACCACGAAATAAGTCACAGCAAATATAATTACCGCAAGCAACAACAATACTAACACATTCAGGTCACCTTGACGCGCCTGCTCAGCCGTTTGGCCGATAGCGGAAGGTAATCCAGCAACAATACCTGCGAAAATTAAAATCGAGATACCATTACCTATACCTCGTTCGGTAATTTGCTCACCTAGCCACATCAGAAACATAGTTCCAGTAACTAAACTCACAACGGCAACAAAGTAGAAACCGAATCCAATATTGACCACGAGGCCTGGGACTAAGTTTGGTAACCCTGTTGCAATACCGACCGACTGGAATGTACCCAGCACTAACGTACCCCAACGTGTATATTGACTAATTTTTTTACGTCCAGACTCGCCTTCTTTTTTCAATTCAGCCAGTGCAGGATGCACAACAGTCAATAACTGCATAATAATCGATGCCGAAATGTACGGCATGATACCTAATGCAAAAATGGAAGCACGCTCAAGGGCACCACCCGAGAACATGTTAAACATGCCAAGGATGGTTCCACTTTGCTGAGCAAACAGCTCTGCTAATACAGCTGCGTCAATACCAGGAATTGGTACAAACGAACCGGCCCTAAAGACGATAATCGCACCAATCACGAACAGGAGGCGAGCTTTCAACTCAGAAAGTCCACCTTTCGCGCTTTTTAAATCAAGTCCTGGTTTTGCCATCGACGTATTATTCCTCGATCTTACCGCCAGCAGCTTCAATCGCTGCACGTGCACCTTTGGTTACCTTCAGACCTTTAACGGTCACAGGGCGCTCAATGGTACCTGAAAGAACGATTTTCGCAAACTGGATGTTGCGAGTAATAACGTTCGCATCTTTCAGAGCGTTTAAGTCGATAACATCACCGTTAACTTTAGCCAGTTCGAGTACACGAACTTCAGCTGTTACCATAGCGCGACGCGAGGTAAAACCAAATTTAGGTAAACGGATCTTAAGTGGCATCTGACCACCCTCGAAGCCTGGGCGTACACCGCCACCGCTACGAGATTTTTGGCCTTTATGACCACGACCCGCAGTTTTACCTAAGCCTGAACCCATACCACGGCCTACACGCTTTGGTGCATGCTTAGCGCCTGCAGCTGGAGATAGAGTATTTAAACGCATCTATTAATCCTCCACCTTAACCATGTAGTAGACCTTGTTGATCATACCGCGAACAGAAGGAGTATCTTCTAATTCAACAGTGTGACCAATGCGACGCAAACCAAGACCCGTTAGGGTAGCACGGTGCTTCGGTAAACGACCGATACCGCTTTTAGTTTGAGTAACTTTTACAGTTTTAGTTGCCATGGTGCATTACCCCCGAATTTCGTCAACATTCAGGCCACGCTTAGCTGCGATTTGCGAAGGTGACTTCATGTGCACCAATGCATCGACAGTCGCGCGAACGATGTTGATCGGGTTAGTAGAACCGTATGCTTTAGACAGAACGTTATGAACGCCTGCAACCTCTAATACGGCACGCATTGCGCCACCGGCGATAATACCGGTACCCTGTGATGCTGGTTGCATGTATACACGTGAACCAGTATGACGACCTTTAACTGGGTGATGCAGAGTGCCTGCATTCAACTCAACGGTCACCATGTTACGACGGGCTTTTTCCATAGCTTTTTGAATTGCTGCTGGAACTTCGCGCGCTTTACCATAGCCGTAGCCGACCTTACCATTACCGTCACCCACTACTGTTAGTGCTGTGAAGCTAAAGATACGACCGCCCTTAACTACTTTAGAAACACGATTAACTGCAATTAATTTCTCTTGCAGATCGTCTTTTTGCTGAGCTTCTAATTTAGCCATTTTTATAACCCCTTAGAACTGGAGGCCAGCTTCACGAGCAGCATCTGCTAGAGCAGCTACACGACCGTGATACTTGAAACCAGAACGATCGAACGCAACATTCGTTACGCCTTTTTCGATCGCGCGCTCAGCAACAAATTTACCTACTGCTTTAGCCGCGTCTACGTTACCGGTACTCTTCAGTTGCTCTTTAACCGCTTTTTCCACGGTTGAAGCAGCTGCCACCACCTGAGCTTCAGGATTGATCACCTGAGCATAAATGTGACGCGGTGTACGATGTACAACCAGACGGTTCACGCCCAGCTCTTGGATCTTCTTACGAGCGCGAATAGCGCGACGTAAGCGAGATGTTTTCTTATCCATATCGCGTTACCTACTTCTTCTTAGCCTCTTTACGGCGTACTTCTTCGTCGTCATAGCGAACACCCTTGCCTTTGTATGGCTCTGGTGGACGATATCCGCGAATCTCAGCAGCGACTTGGCCAATTAACTGTTTATCAACGCCACGTAGGACGATGTCAGTTTGGCTAGGGCACTCTGCAGTAACGCCTGCGGGCAGTTTGTGTACTAACGGATGAGAGAAACCTAAAGTCAGGTCAATGTCAGCACCGACGAGTTTCGCACGGTAACCAACGCCAACTAACTTTAATTTACGCTCAAAACCTTGAGATACACCAACAACCATGTTGTTTACTAATGCACGTGTTGTACCAGCCTGTGCCCAAGCGCCAACAGCGCCCTCAACAGGAAGGAATTTGATCACGCCATTTTCAATAACAACATTGACCGCATTGTTGATCACTCGAGTCAGACTTCCTTTCGCGCCTTTGACGGTCAGGGTCTGTTCGTTTAAGGTCACCTCTACGCCAGCTGGAATAGATACTGGTGCTTTTGCTACACGAGACATTCCTAGCTCCTTATGCTACGTAGCAGATAACCTCGCCACCCATGCCTGCAAGGCGGGCGGCACGATCAGTCATCAGGCCTTTAGAAGTGGACACAATTGCGACACCCAGTCCGCCCATCACTTTAGGAAGTTCGTTTTTACCTTTGTAAATACGAAGACCAGGACGGCTTACACGCTGGATAGTCTCAACGACTGGTTGGCCTTGGAAGTACTTTAACGTAATTTCCAATTCAGGCTTGGCTTCATCTGCTACGGCGTAATCAGCGATGTAACCTTCTTCTTTAAGCAGTTTCGCAATAGCGACTTTCAGCTTAGCAGAAGGCATCTTCACAGATACTTTGTTAGCAGCTTGGCCGTTACGAATACGGGTTAACATATCCGCAATAGGATCTTGCATGCTCATATTAGCTTACTCCGTGACAAGTGCTTACCAGCTAGCCTTACGCAGGCCAGGAACTTCACCACGCATGGTTGCTTCACGTAATTTGATACGGCTTAAGCCGAACTTACGTAGGAAACCATGTGGGCGACCAGTTTGATTACAACGATTGCGTTGACGCGATGCGCTGGAATCACGTGGTAGAGCTTGCAGCTTTAATACTGCATCCCAACGATCTTCATCAGAAGAAGCTGGACTTGCAATAATCACTTTCAGAGCAGCGCGCTTTTCAGCGAACTTAGCTACGAGCTGTGCACGCTTTGCTTCACGTGCTTTCATTGATGTTTTTGCCATTACGCTACCCTTATTTCTTGAATGGGAAGTTAAAAGCGTCTAACAAAGCACGACCTTCTTCATCAGTCTTCGCAGAGGTAGTGATAACAATATCCATACCGCGAATTTTATCGATTTTATCGTAATCGATCTCTGGGAAAATAATCTGCTCACGCACGCCCATCGCGTAGTTACCACGGCCGTCGAACGCTTTAGCGCTCAGACCACGGAAGTCACGGATACGTGGGATTGCGATGTCAACTAAACGCTCTAAGAATTCCCACATACGCTCACCGCGCAGGGTCACTTTACAGCCAATAGGGTAGCCTTCACGGATTTTAAAACCAGCAACTGATTTACGAGCAACAGTTACTACTGGTTTTTGACCAGCAATTGCAGTCATGTCACGAACAGCATGTTCCATAACTTTTTTGTCTGCAACGGCTTCGCCAACACCCATGTTCAGGGTGATTTTCTCAATCCGAGGGACTTGCATGACACTGGTATAACCGAACTTTTGAGTCAGTTCAGCGACAACAGTCTCTTGATATTTATCATGCAGTTTCGCCATCGTTTACTCCAGTTACTTAACGAGTTCACTGTTCGATTTAAAGAAACGAACTTTTTTGCCGTCTTCAAATCGGAAACCAACACGATCCGCCTTGCCTGTGACAGGGTTAAAGATCGCAACATTTGATGCTTGAATCGGTGCTTCTTTCTCAACAATACCACCGGCTACACCCAGTTGTGGGTTTGGCTTTTGGTGTTTTTTGACAAGATTGATGCCTTCAACAATTAACTTACCAGTAGGTAATACTTGAGCAACTTTAGCACGCTTGCCCTTGTCTTTACCTGCTAATACGATTACTTCGTCTTGACGACGGATTTTAGCTGCCATTTTGAAGCTCCTTACAGTACTTCTGGTGCCAGCGAGACAATTTTCATAAATTGCTCATTACGCAATTCACGTGTCACTGGTCCAAAGATACGAGTACCAATCGGCTGCAGGTTGTTGTTCAAAAGAACAGCTGCATTCCGATCGAAGCGAATGACAGAACCGTCTGGACGACGTACGCCTTTCTTAGTACGGACTACCACCGCGTTATACACATCACCTTTCTTCGCTTTAGCGCGAGGAATTGCTTCTTTAACAGAAACTTTGATGATGTCGCCGATACCGGCATAACGACGATGAGAGCCACCCAAGACCTTAATACACTGAACTCTGCGTGCGCCGCTGTTACATGCGACGTCAAGAGTCGATTGCATTTGGATCATTTTAAGTGCTCCGCTATCGTTACTACACAATTCCCACTATGGGACTATAAACACCATTTTTGCTTTGAATTTAGTCAAAAATGGGGCGCAAATATAACACCATAAACATGGAATGTATAGTATTAAAAAACAAACGGCCCCAAATACTGGAGCCGTTTACCTAAATACCTAATATGATTAGGCCTTTGATACTACTTCAACCAGGGTCCAAGATTTAGTCTTAGACAAAGGACGACATTCGCGAATCGCGACTACGTCACCTTCATTGCACTGATTAGCTTCATCATGTGCATGGATCTTAGTCGTACGCTTAATGTATTTCCCATAGATTGGGTGTTTCACTTGGCGTTCGATAGCGACAGTAATGGTTTTATCCATTTTGTTGCTAGTGACACGACCTTGCAAAGTACGGATTTTATCAGACATTATGCACCCGCCTTAGAAGTAATAATGGTCTTAACGCGCGCAATATTACGGCGCACTAATTTCAGTTGATGAGTCTGAGTCAACTGACCAGTGGCGTGTTGCATACGCAGGTTGAACTGCTCACGCAGCAGACCAAGTAGTTCAGCGTTCAGTTCTTCAACGCTCTTTTCTCTTAGTTCGCTCGCTTTCATTACATCACCGTCTTAGTTACGAAGGTAGTCTTGATTGGAAGCTTGGCAGCAGCTAAAGCAAACGCTTCACGAGCGATCACTTCAGAAACACCATTCATCTCATAAAGAACCTTACCAGGTTGAATCTGACATACCCAGTATTCAACGTTACCTTTACCTTTACCCATACGCACTTCAAGAGGCTTAGAGGTAATAGGTTTGTCCGGGAAAACTCGAATCCAAATTTGTCCCTGACGCTTAATGTGACGTGTCATGGCACGACGTGCAGATTCGATCTGACGTGCAGTTAAACGACCACGGCCGACTGCTTTCAGACCAAAAGTACCAAAGCTAACTTCGGTACCGTTCGCGAGACCGCGGTTGCGGCCTTTGAACATCTTGCGAAACTTCATACGTTTAGGTTGCAGCATTGCCGGCTCTCCTATTTACCACGAGGCTTGCGCTTAGGTTGCTGCTGTTTCGGCTCTTCAATCTGTGGCAGCATTCCGTCCAGAACTTCACCTTTGAAGATCCAAACTTTAATACCAATCACACCGTATTGAGTGTGACTTTCAGAGGTTGAATAGTCGATATCAGCACGCAGTGTGTGCAAAGGTACACGACCTTCACGGTACCACTCAGAGCGCGCAATCTCAGCACCGCCTAAACGGCCACTAACTTCAACTTTGATACCTTGAGCACCAATACGCATTGCGTTTTGTACCGCACGCTTCATCGCGCGACGGAACATAACACGACGCTCTAATTGCTGTGCAATAGAGTCAGCAACTAACTTGGCATCTAGCTCAGGTTTACGGATCTCAGCGATGTTAATTTGAGCAGGAGTGCCAGCCAGTTTTGAAACTGCAGCACGCAATACTTCAACGTCTTCACCTTTCTTACCGATCACAACGCCTGGACGGGCAGTGTGAATAGTAACGCGGATGCTTTTCGCTGGGCGTTCAATAACAATCTTAGATACTGACGCAGCTTGCAGTTTGTCTGCAAGATACTTACGCACTTCCCAGTCGCTGTTCAGGTTATTTGCATAATCTGACTTATCTGCGTACCAGGTAGAGATCCAAGGCTTGGTGATACCCAGACGGATACCATTAGGATGTACTTTCTGTCCCATTGCTCTCTCCTAGCGATCTGATACAACCACAGTGATGTGGCTGGTACGCTTCATGATACGATCAGCGCGGCCTTTAGCACGTGGCATGATACGCTTCATAGTTGGGCCCTCGTCAACGAAGACGGCGCCTACTTTTAGCTCATCAATATCAGCGCCTTCGTTGTGTTCGGCGTTTGCGATAGCTGAGTCAAGTACTTTTTTAACCAGTACGGCGGCTTTCTTTGGGCTGAAAGTCAAAATTTCGAGGGCCTTAGCAACAGGCAAACCACGAATTTGATCAGCAACGAGACGAGCCTTCTGCGCAGACGTACGGGCAAAACGATGTTTAGCTAAAACTTCCATCTTATTCCTCCCGTATTAACGCTTCTTCGCTTTCTTATCAGCAGCATGGCCGCGATAAGTGCGAGTTGGTGAGAATTCACCAAGTTTGTGGCCGATCATTTCGTCAGTTACGAACACAGGAACGTGCTGACGACCATTATGGACAGCGATGGTCAAACCAATCATATTTGGAATGATCATAGAGCGACGTGACCAAGTCTTAATAGGCTTCTTGTCACCTGCTTCCATCGCTTTCTCTACCTTCTTCAGCAAGTGCAGGTCAATGAAGGGACCTTTCTTGAGAGAACGTGGCATGGCGAATCCTCTTACTATTTATTACGACGACGTACGATGTACTTGTCAGTGCGCTTGTTACTACGAGTCTTATAACCCTTAGTTGGCACACCCCATGGAGTCACTGGGTGACGACCACCAGAAGTACGGCCTTCACCACCACCGTGTGGATGGTCTACCGGGTTCATTGCAACACCGCGAACTGTTGGGCGAATGCCTCTCCAGCGTTTAGCACCTGCTTTACCTAACTGGCGTAGCATGTGTTCGGCATTACCAACTTCACCAAATGTTGCGCGGCAATCAACTGGCACTTTGCGCATTTCGCCAGAGCGAAGACGTAAAGTTGCATATGCGCCATCACGAGCAACAACTTGCACATAAGCACCCGCTGAACGCGCGATCTGAGCACCTTTACCAGGCTTCATTTCTACAGCGTGCACAACAGAACCTACTGGAATGTTGCGCAGTGGCATTGCGTTACCGGTTTTGATTTCGGCTTCAACACCAGACTGGATTTTATCGCCAGCTTGCATGCCTTTAGCAGCAAGAATATAACGACGCTCACCATCCGCATACAGTACTAAAGCGATGTGCGCAGTACGGTTTGGATCGTATTCCAGACGCTCAATTTTTGCAGGGATACCGTCTTTATCGCGTTTGAAGTCGATTAAACGGTAGTGCTGCTTGTGACCGCCACCAACGTGACGAACTGTGATACGGCCAGTATTGTTACGGCCACCACTTTTAGATTTTTTCGCCAACAGGCCAGCAAAAGGTTTACCCTTGTGCAGGTCAGAGTTCACCACTTTAACTACGTGGCGACGACCTGGAGAGGTTGGCTTACACTTAATAACTGCCATGATAATTCTCCTTTGCTTACTCAGCGCCGCCGACGAAATCGATGTCAGCACCTGCAGCTAAAGTAACGTAGGCTTTTTTCCAATCGCTACGACGACCAGTACGGCCACCAGTGCGCTTAGTTTTGCCTTTGCTCACTAAAGTGCGAACTGACTCAACTTCAACTTCAAATAGCTTAGCAACAGCAGCTTTAATTTCAGCTTTAGTTGCATCGATAGCTACGCGGAAAACAACAGTGTTGTGCTTCTCAGCATTCACAGTGCTCTTTTCAGAGATGTGAGGAGCAAGAATTACTTTTAGCAAACGTTCTTCGCGGATCATCATGCTAGCATCTCCTCGATTTGCTTAACTGCATCAGCAGTCACAAGCACTGTGTTGAACGCGATTAGACTTACTGGGTCTAGACCCGCAACGTCACGAACGTCAACCTTGTACAGGTTGCGAGCTGCTAAGAATAAATTCTCGTCAACTTCTGAAGTCACAATTAACACGTCTTCAAGGTTCATTGCTTTCAGTTTAGCTTTCAGCTCTTTAGTTTTAGGAGCTTCAACGCTGAATGATTCAACAACCACCAGACGGTCTTGACGTACCAATTCAGACAGAATGCTTTTTAGCGCGCCGCGGTACATCTTCTTGTTAACTTTTTGGCTGTGATCTTGAGTTTTAGCAGCGAAAGTTACGCCACCGCCACGCCAGATTGGGCCCTTAACACCACCCGCACGAGCGCGGCCAGTGCCTTTTTGGCGCCATGGCTTTTTGCCAGAGCCAGTTACTTCCGCACGAGTCTTTTGAGCACGAGTGCCCTGACGCGCGTTTGCAGCGTATGCTACAACTACCTGATGAACCAGTGCCTCGTTAAAGTCACGGCCGAAGGTAGTTTCGGAAACTTCAAGAGCGCTTTGCGCGTCTTTCAATACCAATTCCATTACTATCTCCTCAGACCTTAAGCTTTAACTGCAGGCTTGATGATCAGGTCGCCATTAGTTGCGCCCGGAACAGCACCTTTAACCAGTAGCAGGTTACGTTCAACATCTACACGTACAACGTCCAGATTTTGAGTAGTAACACGCTCGGCACCCATGTGGCCTGACATTTTCTTGCCTTTAAATACGCGACCAGGCGTTTGGTTCTGACCGATAGAACCGTTCGAACGGTGCGACAAAGAGTTACCGTGTGTCATATCTTGAGTACGGAAGTTCCAGCGCTTAACACCGCCTTGGAAACCTTTACCTTTAGATTGACCAGTAACGTCAACTTTCGCTACATCAGCGAAGATACCTACGTTTAGCTCAGCACCAACTTCAATGCCTTCGCCTTCACCGTCTGCCAGACGCAATTCCCACAGTCCACGACCGGCTTCAACGCCGCTCTTAGCAAAGTGACCTGCTTCTGGTTTAGTGATGCGATTGGCTTTTTTGGTACCAGTAGTAACTTGAAGCGCGCGGTAACCGTCAGTTTCTAAAGTTTTCACTTGAGTAACACGGTTGCCAGCAACTTCAATTACTGTAACAGGTATAGAAACACCATCTTCAGTGAAGATGCGAGTCATACCAACTTTACGACCAATAAGACCGATAGCCATCTCTCAAACCTCTTCTAAGGATCTCAATTAACCCAAGCTAATCTGTACGTCGACACCAGCCGCAAGATCTAAACGCATTAGAGCGTCTACAGTCTTTTCAGTTGGCTCTACGATGTCAACCAGGCGCTTGTGAGTACGTAATTCGTACTGGTCACGAGCATCTTTATTAACGTGCGGAGAGATCAAAACGGTATAACGCTCTTTGCGCGTAGGTAGTGGAATAGGACCACGTACTTGGGCGCCAGTACGCTTAGCAGTTTCAACGATTTCCGCTGTAGACTGATCAATTAAGCGATGATCAAACCCTTTTAAGCGGATACGGATTCTTTGGTTCTGCATTGACCAGAGCTCCTAAAATGGACACATAAAAAATCACCCTCTAGCTTCTTCCTTACTGGAAAAGCAGAGCGAGATGATTTAACCGTTCGACTCCCAATCGGAGCCGCTATGATAATGATAAGTTCAAAGACTTATCATTTAATTCGTTAACCTTAGTCAACGAGGGGGCCATTATACTCATCTTAAATCAGATTTCAAGCCCGCTGTGCAAATAGTCATCAAAAACTATTCAGCTTCAGAATGGCGTGCATTTTACACAAATTTCAGAATAACACCAGCCCAAAATAAAAAAGGAAGCCTAAGCTTCCTTTTCAGCACGATAGCTAATTCGCGATTAAGCGAAAATCTTCGCTACAACACCTGCACCTACTGTACGGCCACCTTCACGGATTGCGAAGCGTAAACCTTCGTCCATCGCGATTGGGCAGATCAGAGTCACTTTCATCTTGATGTTGTCGCCTGGCATTACCATCTCTACGCCTTCTGGCAGTTCGATAGTGCCTGTCACGTCAGTTGTACGGAAGTAGAACTGTGGACGGTAGCCTTTGAAGAATGGAGTATGACGACCACCTTCTTCTTTTGACAGTACGTATACTTCTGATTCAAAAGTAGTGTGTGGGTTGATTGAACCTGGCTTAGATAATACTTGACCACGTTCTACGTCATCACGCTTAGTACCACGTAATAAAATACCACAGTTCTCACCTGCACGACCTTCGTCAAGCAGTTTACGGAACATTTCAACACCAGTACAGGTAGTTTTAGTTGTAGTACGGATACCAACGATTTCTACTTCGTCACCAACGCGTACAATACCACGCTCAACACGACCAGTTACTACTGTACCACGGCCAGAGATTGAGAATACGTCTTCGATTGGCATCAGGAATGGCTTATCGATATCACGCTCTGGTTCTGGAATGTAAGAGTCTAAAGCTGCTGCCAGCTCAAGGATCTTCGCTTCCCACTCTGGCTCGCCTTCTAGCGCTTTCAGAGCTGAACCTTGGATTACTGGTAAGTCATCACCTGGGAAGTCGTATTCTGATAACAGTTCACGTACTTCCATTTCAACTAATTCTAACAGCTCAGCATCGTCAACCATGTCACATTTGTTCATGAATACGATGATGAATGGTACGCCTACTTGGCGAGACAGCAGGATGTGCTCGCGAGTTTGTGGCATTGGGCCATCTGTAGAAGCAACTACTAGGATCGCGCCGTCCATCTGTGCAGCACCAGTGATCATGTTTTTAACATAGTCAGCGTGGCCTGGGCAGTCTACGTGTGCGTAGTGGCGAGTTGGTGTGTCATATTCGATGTGAGAGGTATTGATGGTAATACCGCGCTCACGCTCTTCTGGAGCGTTATCGATTTGAGAGAAGTCTTTAGCTTCACCACCGTAGGTCTTAGCCAGTACGTGAGAGATAGCTGCAGTCAGAGTGGTTTTACCATGGTCAACGTGACCGATGGTGCCCACGTTTACGTGAGGCTTACTACGTTCAAATTTAGCTTTTGCCACGATATATTCCTTTCTTTTCAGAATAATCCTGCATTCACAGGACCATATTACATTTATGTCGTAACTGGAAATTAGCTACGAGATTCAATAATCGCTTTCGCAATGTTTTGCGGTGCATCAGTGTACTTCAAGAACTCCATGGAGTAAGAAGCACGACCCTGAGTTGCAGAACGCAAATCAGTTGCATAACCAAACATTTCAGAAAGAGGCACTACTGCATGGATTATTTTGATGCCACCAAAGCCATCATCCATACCTTCAATCAAACCACGGCGACGGTTTAAATCACCAACAACATCACCCATGTAGTTTTCTGGAGTAGTTACTTCTACTTTCATGCAAGGTTCGAGCAACACAGGTTTCGCTTCAAGCGCACCCTTTTTGAAGCCCATAGAACCCGCAATTTTGAACGCCATTTCATTCGAGTCCACATCATGATATGAACCGTCGAACAGAGTGACCTTCACGTCCAACACAGGGAAGCCAGCGAGAACGCCATTCTTCATCTGCTCTTGGATACCTTTATCAACCGCTGGAATGAATTCACGTGGAACCACACCCCCAACGATTGCGTTGATAAATTCGTAACCAGCACCTTCTTCATTAGGCTCTAGTTTTAACCAAACATGACCGAATTGTCCACGGCCACCTGATTGGCGAACAAATTTACCTTCAGCCTCAACTGATCCCCGAATGGTCTCACGGTAGGCCACTTGTGGCTTACCTACGTTGCACTCGACACCGAATTCACGACGCATACGGTCCACAATGATGTCTAAGTGTAACTCACCCATTCCAGAAATCAGTGTTTGTGATGATTCTTCGTCTGTTTCTACCCGGAATGAAGGATCTTCAGCTGCAAGCTTTTGCAGTGCGATACCCATTTTATCTTGGTCAGCTTTCGACTTAGGCTCAACGGCAATGGTAATTACTGGCTCTGGGAACTCCATGCGTTCCAAGATCACTTTGTGATCGTTATCACAAAGTGTATCACCCGTGGTCACTTCTTTTAGTCCAATAGCCGCGGCAATATCACCCGCACGAACTTCTTTCAATTCTGTGCGATCGTTAGCGTGCATTTGCACGATACGGCCAATACGTTCACGTTTCTGTTTGACAGAGTTATAAACGCCAGAACCTGATTCAAGTACGCCTGAGTAAACACGAATAAAGGTCAAAGTACCCACGAACGGGTCTGTAGCAATCTTAAATGCCAACGCCGCAAAGGGGGCATTGTCATCTGATGGGCGCTCAACTTCTTGCTCATTGTCGTCAATGCCCTTAATTGGTGGCACAT
The DNA here is from genome assembly GCF_022410515.1 of Shewanella cutis. Classification (GTDB taxonomy): domain Bacteria; phylum Pseudomonadota; class Gammaproteobacteria; order Enterobacterales; family Shewanellaceae; genus Shewanella; species Shewanella cutis. The sequence goes on from NZ_JACSDI010000008.1 coordinate 17,059, forward strand.
CGACAGGTGCAGGCAAGAATTCTACTACCGCATCAAGAACCGCCTGAACGCCCTTGTTCTTAAATGCAGAACCACAGGTCGCTAAAACGATTTCATTATTGATAGTACGCTGACGCAGTGCCTGTTTGATCTCTTCTTCTGACAGAGTGCCTTCTTCAAGGTACTTGTCCATCAGTTCATCAGAGGCCTCGGCGGCTGCCTCAACCAGATACTCATGCATTTCAGCCGCTTTTGCTGCTAAATGTGCAGGGATCTCTTCATAAGAGAAGGTCATACCCTGGTCCGCTTCGTTCCAGTTAATGGCTTTCATCTTGATTAAGTCGATCACGCCGGTGAAGTTTTCTTCTGCGCCGATGTTTAATTGGATCGGTACACAAGTTGCCCCAAGGCGAGTTCTGATTTGCTTCACTACACGTTCAAAGTCCGCGCCTGCACGGTCCATTTTGTTGACAAATACGATGCGTGGAACGCGGTATTTATCAGCTTGACGCCACACGGTTTCTGATTGAGGTTCTACACCTGAAGCACCACAGAAAACCACAACAGCGCCGTCAAGAACGCGCAAAGAACGTTCAACCTCAATAGTGAAGTCAACGTGACCAGGGGTATCGATGATATTGATGCGGTGTTCAGTGAATTGAGCATCCATACCACGCCAGAAAGTGGTTACAGCGGCCGAGGTGATAGTAATACCACGCTCTTGCTCTTGCACCATCCAGTCAGTGGTCGCGGCGCCGTCATGCACCTCACCGATTTTATGAGACAAACCGGTATAGAACAGAACACGTTCTGTTGTGGTGGTTTTACCTGCGTCCACATGAGCACAAATACCGATATTACGATAACGCTCAATTGGGGTTGTACGAGCCACGATTATACCCTCTCGACCAAGACGGTTGTCTTGGCAATATCAACAACAATGGTGTGGGCCTAAGCCCACACCATCAGATTACCAACGGTAATGAGCAAAGGCCTTGTTAGCTTCAGCCATGCGGTGCACGTCTTCACGCTTCTTAACAGCAGTACCTTTGTTTTCAGACGCATCTAGCATTTCACCTGCTAGACGTAAAGCCATAGATTTTTCACCACGCTTACGTGCAGCTTCAACTAACCAGCGCATCGCCAGTGCGTTACGACGCACAGGACGAACTTCACATGGTACCTGGTATGTAGAACCACCCACGCGACGAGATTTAACTTCGACTGATGGGCGAACGTTGTCCAGGGCTGCTTCAAGGATGTCTAAATGGTTAGCGCCTTTCTTTTCAGCGATAACATCAAGAGCCTTGTAAATGATTTTTTCAGCAGTCGACTTTTTGCCGTCCTGCATAATGACGTTGATGAACTTAGCCAGCAACTCACTGTGAAACTTTGGATCTGGTAGGATTTTACGTTGTCCTACAACGCGACGTCTTGGCATAACAATTCTCCGTATGCTTCAGGGATTTCCAAAACTGGAATTCTCAAAATAAACTAGCTTGGCCTTACTTAACGGATACGTTAAGACTTAGGACGCTTAGCACCGTACTTAGAACGGCTTTGGCGACGTGAAGTCACGCCTGCACAGTCTAATGCGCCACGAACAGTGTGGTAGCGAACACCTGGTAAGTCTTTAACACGACCACCACGGATCAAAATCACGCTGTGTTCCTGCAGGTTGTGGCCTTCACCGCCGATGTACGAAGTTACTTCGAAACCGTTAGTCAGACGCACACGAGCTACTTTACGTAGTGCAGAGTTAGGTTTTTTAGGGGTAGTTGTGTACACACGTGTACAAACACCACGCTTTTGTGGGCACGCATTCAACGCAGGCACATTAGTCTTGTCGACTTTTGGCGCGCGTGGCTTACGTACCAACTGGTTTACAGTTGCCATGTATAGCTCCGAGTCAGTTGAATCAAACTCAACGATAAGGTGTGAAAAATCTATATCCCACAATGGTGGGACGCGGAATTTTAGAAAGGTAAAGCCTAACTGTCAAGAAATAGCCAACTTTTGCGGCATATTCCAATGAAAAAGGCGCCAACGGCGCCTTTTTGTTACAAACTGATTACTTAATCTTGGCTACCAGCCAGGTTTAAGAGGTCTGCAAGGTTTTGTTCAGCTTCGCTTGCAGTGATCTTATTCACTACAACCGGCTCGTCTTTCTTAGCACGGGCATCATTACGGGTCTTGTGATAAGCGTAACCAGTACCGGCTGGGATCAGACGGCCAACGATAACGTTCTCTTTTAGACCACGTAAGTTATCTGACTTACCACCTACTGCAGCTTCTGTCAGTACGCGAGTTGTTTCTTGGAACGACGCTGCAGAGATAAACGATTCTGTTGCCAGAGACGCTTTGGTAATACCGAGCAGTTCACGTTCAAAGGTCGCAGGCACTTTGCCTTGTTCGACAAGTTCGCGGTTAGCGATCTTAACGCGAGACACTTCTACTTGTTCGCCTTCTAAGAACTCACTGTCACCAGCAGCAGTGATCACGCACTTACGCAGCATTTGACGGATAATCACTTCGATATGCTTATCGTTGATCTTCACGCCCTGTAGACGGTAAACGTCTTGTACTTCGTTCACAATGTAGTTCGCTACGTTGTGGATGCCACGTAGACGCAGAATGTCATGCGCCGCTTCTGGACCGTCAGCAATAACTTCACCACGTTCGACTTTTTCACCTTCGAACACGTTTAAGTTACGCCATTTCGGGATCATCTCTTCATACTGTTCGCCGCCATCGGCTGGTGTGATCACCAAACGACGCTTGCCTTTGGTCTCTTTACCAAATGAGATGGTACCAGAGATTTCCGCCAGAATTGCTGGCTCTTTTGGCTTACGGGCTTCGAACAAGTCGGCAACGCGTGGCAGACCACCCGTGATGTCGCGTGTTTTAGACGATTCTTGTGGAATACGTGCTAACGCGTCACCCACGGCGATTTGCGCGTTGTCGTCAAGGTTAACGATCGCACTGCCTGGTAAGAAGTATTGTGCTGGCACTTCAGTACCTGGGATCATCAGGTCGCTACCATCGGCGCCAACCAGACGGATCATTGGGCGCATTTCTTTACCCGCAGAACCACGTTGACCTACGTCTAGGATTACGATTGATGACAGACCTGTCAATTCGTCTGTTTGACGAGTCATGGTCACGCCGTCGATCATATCAACGAACTTAATACTACCCGCCACTTCAGTAATGATTGGGTGAGTATGTGGATCCCAGTTAGCGATGATATCACCCGCTTCTACTGATGCTTCTTCTAGCTTCTCGAGCACAGTACCGTAAGGCACTTTATAACGCTCTTTCTCACGACCTAATTCGTCGATGATTGCTAGTTCAGAAGAACGAGAAACGATAACCAGTTTACCGTCAGTGTTTGTTACGTACTTAGCGTTGTGCAGTTTCAACGAACCTGAGTTCTTCACTTGAACGTTGTTTTCTGCAGAGGCTCGTGACGCCGCACCACCGATGTGGAACGTACGCATCGTTAACTGTGTACCAGGTTCACCGATGGATTGTGCAGCCACAACACCAATCGCTTCACCGTGGTTGATGATATGGCCACGGGCCAAGTCACGACCGTAACAGGCAGCACACACACCGAAATCGGTATCACAGGTAATAACTGAACGAACAATCACTTCATCGATTGAATGCTCTTCTAACTTATCACACCATGCTTCATCGAGCAGGGTGTTACGTGGCGCAAGAACGTCTTCGGTGCCTGGATAGAACACATCAACAGCAACCACACGACCCAGTACGCGTTCACGTAATGGCTCAACCACGTCACCGCCTTCGATCAGCGGCTTCATGGTTAGACCTTCGTGAGTACCACAATCGTCTTCAATAACCACTAAATCTTGAGCAACGTCAACCAGACGACGAGTCAGGTAACCCGAGTTCGCTGTCTTCAATGCGGTATCGGCTAGACCTTTACGCGCACCGTGGGTTGAGATGAAGTACTGAAGAACGTTCAGACCTTCACGGAAGTTAGCTACGATTGGGGTTTCGATGATCGAACCGTCTGGTTTCGCCATCAGACCACGCATACCCGCTAACTGACGGATCTGTGCGGCACTACCACGAGCGCCCGAGTCGGCCATCATGTAAATGCTGTTGAACGAAGCTTGTTTTTCTTCAACGCCATCACGGTTAATCACTGTCTCAGTTGACAGGTTTTCCATCATCGCCTTAGAAACTTTTTCGTTCGCACTTGCCCAGATGTCGATAACTTTGTTGTAACGCTCACCCGCGGTTACCAGACCTGATTGGAACTGCTCTTGAATTTCGAGCACTTCGGCTTCAGCGTCAGCAACTAAGGTATATTTCTCGTCTGGAATAACCATGTCATCGATACCAACAGAGGCACCAGAGATGGTTGCAAAACGGAAACCGGTATACATCAGTTGGTCAGCGAAGATAACGGTATCTTTCAGACCTAATTGACGGTAACAAGTGTTCAATAGTTTAGAAATCTGCTTTTTGCCCATGTTCTGGTTAACCAGATCAAATGACAAACCTGCTGGCAGAATTTGTGACAGCAGAGCACGACCAACAGTAGTATCTACGATACGACGTTGCTCAGTACGCTCACCATTGTCACCGATAACGGTTTCAGTGATACGCACTTTCACGCGGGCATGCAGTTCAGCAGCGCCAGTTGCGTAAGCTTTTTCAACTTCAGCAACAGACATAAAGTACATACCTTCACCACGGCCGTTGATACGCTCACGGCTGGTGTAGTACAGACCTAATACCACGTCTTGAGACGGAGTGATAACAGGCTCGCCGTTCGCAGGTGACAGGATGTTGTTGGTAGACATCATCAGGGCACGAGCTTCAAGCTGCGCTTCCAGTGTTAACGGTACGTGTACCGCCATTTGGTCACCGTCGAAGTCGGCGTTGTATGCCGCACAAACGAGTGGGTGTAACTGGATGGCTTTACCTTCAATCAATACAGGTTCGAACGCTTGGATACCCAGTCTGTGAAGTGTTGGTGCACGGTTAAGCATCACTGGATGTTCGCGGATCACTTCATCCAGAACGTCCCAAACTTCCGCCACTTCACGCTCTACCATCTTCTTAGCCGCTTTGATGGTTGTCGCTAAGCCACGACCTTCCAGCTTGCCATAGATGAATGGCTTGAACAGTTCCAGTGCCATCTTCTTAGGAAGACCACATTGGTGCAGACGTAAAGTAGGACCTACGGTAATTACCGAACGACCAGAGTAGTCAACACGCTTACCTAACAAGTTCTGACGGAAACGACCTTGTTTACCTTTGATCATATCGGCCAAAGATTTCAGAGGACGCTTGTTAGAACCGGTAATAGCACGACCACGACGACCGTTATCTAATAGCGCATCAACAGACTCTTGTAACATACGCTTTTCGTTGCGTACGATGATGTCCGGCGCAGCTAAATCTAACAGACGCTTCAAACGGTTGTTACGGTTGATCACGCGGCGATACAGATCGTTTAGATCTGAGGTCGCAAAGCGGCCGCCATCAAGCGGTACCAGCGGACGTAAGTCAGGTGGTAACACAGGCAGTACTTTTAAGATCATCCACTCTGGCTTGTTGCCAGAAGTGTGGAACGCTTCCATCAACTTAAGACGCTTGGTCACTTTCTTGCGACGAGTCTCAGAGTTGATTGATGGCAGCTCTTCACGCATTTGTTCGATTTCTTTTTCGAGATCGATTGCGCGCAGCAGTTCTAATACCGCTTCTGCACCCATCTTGGCTTCGAATTCGTCACCGTATTCTTCTAATGCGTCCAGATAGTTTTCTTCTGTCAGCATTTGGCCACGTTCAAGGCTGGTCATGCCAGGCTCGATCACGACGAAAGATTCAAAATACAGTACGCGCTCGATATCACGCAGCGTCATGTCCAGCATTAGACCGATACGGGACGGCAGTGATTTCAAGAACCAAATGTGGGCAACTGGGCTAGCCAGTTCAATGTGACCCATACGCTCACGACGTACTTTAGTCTGGGTAACTTCTACACCACACTTTTCACAGATCACACCACGGTGCTTCAAACGCTTGTACTTACCGCACAAACATTCGTAATCTTTGACAGGGCCAAAGATACGCGCACAGAACAGACCTTCGCGCTCAGGCTTGAAGGTACGGTAGTTAATGGTTTCTGGCTTCTTAACTTCACCAAAAGACCAAGAACGGATCAGATCAGGCGATGCCAGACCAATTTTGATGCCGTTAAATTCTTCAGTCTTGCTTTGCTGTTTCAGAAACTTTAATAAGTCTTTCACGTTTCTCTCCTGAAGGAGTTAAACCGGGTGCTCCGCGACTGCGGAGCACCATTCTGTTGCCAAACGTTACCTTAAGGCGACGCTTATTCCTGATCCAACTCGATATTAATACCGAGTGAACGGATCTCCTTCAGTAATACGTTGAAGGACTCTGGCATGCCAGGCTGCATCTGATGGTTACCGTCGACGATGTTCTTATACATCTGAGTACGACCGTTAACGTCATCCGATTTCACGGTGAGCATTTCTTGAAGCGTATAAGCGGCACCGTATGCTTCGAGTGCCCACACTTCCATCTCCCCGAAACGCTGACCACCGAACTGAGCTTTACCGCCCAGTGGTTGTTGAGTCACTAAGCTGTACGAACCGGTAGAACGGGCGTGCATCTTGTCGTCAACTAAGTGGTTCAGTTTGAGCATGTACATGTAACCAACAGTTACTGGACGCTCAAATTCGTTACCGGTACGACCATCAAATAACTTCAGCTGACCAGAGGTTGGCAAGCCTGCAAGCTCAAGCATCTGCTTGATCTCTTTCTCTTTAGCACCATCGAAGGCTGGCGTAGCAACTGGGATACCGCCTTTCAGGTTGTTCGCTAAGCGCAGTAACTCATCGTCAGTGAATGAATCGATGTCGACGCGCTGCTGCACTTCATCACCTAATTCGTACACTTGCTTGATGTAGCTACGAACTTCTGCAAGTCCCTTCTCGCGCTGATCTTCCAGCATGGCAGCAATCTTGTTACCAATACCTTTAGCCGCAGCACCTAAGTGAACTTCAAGAACCTGACCGATGTTCATACGTGATGGAACGCCCAGAGGGTTCAACACGATGTCCACTGGGTTGCCTTGCTCGTCGTACGGCATGTCTTCAATTGGGTTAATCTTAGAGATAACACCCTTGTTACCGTGACGGCCCGCCATCTTGTCACCAGGTTGGATAGTACGTTTAACCGCTAAGTAAACCTTAACGATCTTCAGTACGCCCGGTGCCAAGTCATCACCTTGGGTGATTTTGCGACGTTTGATTTCAAACTTCTTATCGAAGTCTGCTTTCAGCTCTTCATGCTGTTCAGCTAATTGCTCAAGCTCAGTTTGTTTGGCTTCATCGTCAATGACTTGAACCAATACATCTTTACGTGGCAATGCAGCGATTTGCGCTTCAGTGAAACCAGCACTTAATAATAAGTTGCGTGCACGGCTCAATACGCCTTCTTCAAGGATCTTGAACTCTTCGCCTAAGTCTTTACGAGCTTGGGCAATGTGCATTTCTTCGATTTCAATGGCACGTTTGTCTTTCTCAACGCCGTCACGGGTAAATACCTGAACGTCGATGATGGTACCTTTAACAGAGTTAGGTACACGCAGTGAGCTGTCTTTCACATCAGACGCTTTCTCACCGAAGATGGCGCGCAGTAACTTCTCTTCTGGTGTCAGTTGTGTTTCGCCTTTTGGCGTCACTTTACCCACCAGAATGTCACCGCCCTTCACTTCTGCACCGATGTAAACAATACCTGACTCGTCGAGTTTCGACAGTGCAGATTCACCTACGTTTGGAATGTCAGCCGTGATTTCTTCGCTACCCAGTTTGGTATCACGAGCGATACAAGATAGCTCTTGAATGTGGATAGTGGTGAAACGGTCTTCCTGTGCAACACGCTCAGAAATTAAGATCGAGTCTTCGAAGTTGTAACCGTTCCAAGGCATGAACGCGATACGCATGTTCTGGCCAAGGGCTAAGTCACCTAAGTCAGTAGACGGACCGTCTGCTAACACGTCACCACGTACAACTGGCTCACCAACGCTGCAACATGGACGTTGGTTGATACAGGTGTTTTGGTTAGAACGGGTGTACTTAGTCAGGTTGTAAATGTCGATACCCGCTTCGCCTGGGCGCAGCTCGTCTTCATTTACTTTAACGACGATGCGGCTCGCATCTACGTAATCGATCACACCGCCACGTTTAGCGGCTACTACTACGCCTGAGTCCACAGCTAACGTGCGCTCAATACCCGTACCGACCAGAGGCTTCTCTGATTTCAGTGTTGGTACTGCTTGACGTTGCATGTTCGCACCCATCAATGCACGGTTGGCGTCGTCGTGTTCTAAGAACGGGATCAGTGACGCAGCAACAGAAATAATCTGTTGTGGCGATACGTCCATGTATTGAATGTCAGATGCGCGCATAAAGGTAGATTCACCTTTGTGACGACATGCGATCTGCTCTTCAACCATGCGGCCTTCAGAGTCAACTTCGATGTTTGCCTGTGCAATCACATAACGACCTTCTTCAATCGCTGACAAGTATTCCACTTCGTCAGTGATCACACCGTCTACCACTTTGCGGTATGGTGTTTCTAAGAAGCCGTATGAGTTAGTACGGGCAAAGCTTGCTAATGAGTTGATTAGACCAATGTTTGGACCTTCAGGGGTCTCAATTGGACATAAACGACCATAGTGCGTTGGGTGTACGTCGCGGACTTCGAAGCCTGCACGCTCACGGGTCAAACCACCTGGGCCTAGAGCAGAAATACGACGCTTATGCGTTACTTCTGACAGCGGGTTGTTTTGATCCATGAATTGTGACAGCTGAGAAGAACCGAAGAACTCTTTCACTGCAGCAGAAATTGGCTTAGCGTTGATTAAGTCTTGTGGCATCAGCTCGTTCAGATCGCCTAATGACAGACGTTCACGCACGGCGCGCTCAACACGGACCAGACCAACACGGAATTGGTTTTCAGCCATTTCACCCACAGAACGAATACGACGGTTACCTAAGTGGTCGATATCGTCCACTTCGTCGAAGCCGTTACGGATGTGAATGATGTTCTTCATTACGGCAACGATGTCTTCTTTAGATAGTACACCGCTACCTTCGTCATCAGGAATACTGAGACGACGGTTGAACTTCATACGACCTACTTTAGACAGGTCATAACGTTCTTCGCTGAAGAATAAGTTTTGGAACAGGGCTTCTGCAGCATCTTTGGTTGGTGGCTCACCAGGACGCATCATACGGTAGATCTCAACTAACGCTTCTAAGCGGTTAGTGGTTGGATCAATACGCAGAGTGTCAGAGATGTAAGCACCGTGGTCCAGCTCGTTGATGTATAACGTGCTCAGCTCTTTGATGCCTGCCAGTGATAACTTCGCTAAGTCTTCTAAGCTGATTTCACTGTTAGCAGAAACTAATACTTCACCTGTATCAGGATCGATGTAATCTTGAGCAGCATATTTGCCCATGATGTACTCTACTGGTACTTCGAGTTCTGTGGTGTTAGTTTTTTCAAGTTGGCGAATGTGGCGTGCAGTCACGCGACGGCCCGCTTCAACCAATACAGTACCTTCAGCATCCTTGATGTCGTAGCTGGCGGTTTCGCCACGCAGACGCTCAGGAACTAAGGTCATAACCAGAGTATCTTTCTTGATCTTAAACTCAACACGTTCGAAGAACAGGTCCAGGATCTCTTGAGTAGAGTACTCTAATGCACGCAGAATGATGGTCGCTGGTAATTTACGGCGACGGTCGATACGTACGAATAATGCATCTTTAGGATCGAATTCAAAGTCTAACCAAGAACCACGGTAAGGGATGATACGTGCGTTATACAGTACCTTACCTGATGAGTGGGTTTTACCACGGTCGTGATCGAAGAATACGCCTGGGCTGCGATGTAATTGAGAAACGATTACACGCTCAGTACCGTTGATAACAAAGGTACCGTTGTCAGTCATCAATGGGATATCACCCATGTAGACTTCTTGTTCTTTAATATCTTTTACAGTGCCGGCCGCTGCTTCACGGTCATACAACACCATGCGTAATTTAACGCGCAGTGGAGCTGAATATGTAACACCACGGATCTGACACTCTTTCACATCAAAAACAGGCTCGCCAAGCTTATAGCTGACGTATTGCAGTTCTGAGTTACCAGAAAAGCTCTTGATGGGAAAAACGCTACGGAAGGCGGCTTCAAGACCGCGCTCACCGGTAGGATCTTGATCGGTGAACTTCTTAAAAGAGTCTAACTGAATAGACAAAAGGTAAGGAATATCCAACACCTGTGGACGCTTACCAAAGTCTTTGCGAATACGCTTCTTTTCAGAATAGGAGTAAACCATGGGTTTCCTCTGCTTACGAGATGTGACCAAGACTGAATCAATAACTTAAGTTATTACATTCAGCACGTTTGCCCATCACCGTTGATGGCAAGAACCTAACCAGTAATCTCTGCTAGGGACTGCAAAATCTGGCGACAAACGGTGAAAAAAAATCGCCGGCGCATATAGCGCAAAAAAGGCCGACGGTTAAAAAACCGCCAGCCTCCACCCAAGTGGCTTGGGTGAGCAAGCTAGATAATAGCTTACTTGATTTCTACTGAAGCACCAGCTTCAACTAGTTCTTTCTTCAGAGCTTCAGCTTCTTCTTTAGAAACGCCTTCTTTAACTGCTACTGGAGCAGCTTCAGACATTGCTTTAGCTTCTTTCAGGCCTAAACCAGTTGCGCCACGGATGGCTTTAATAACTGCAACTTTGTTGTCGCCGTGTGCAGTCAGAATTACGTTGAATTCTGTTTGCTCTTCAACAGCAGCAGCAGCTTCGCCACCACCAGAAACAACAGCAGCAGCGGCAGAAACGCCAAACTTCTCTTCCATTGCTTCGATCAGTTCAACAACTTCCATTACAGACATAGCTGCAAAGGCTTCTAAGATTTGGTCTTTAGTGATAGACATAACAAATGTTTCCTATTGTTCTGAATTCAATTCTATTAAGCAGCCAGCTTGAAATTAAGCGGCTTCTTGTTTTTGATCGCGCAGGGCGGCCAGTGTACGAACGAACTTGCCAGCAGATGCTTCTTTCATAGTCATCATTAACTGTGCTAGTGCTTCTTCGTATGTTGGCAGTTTCGCCAAACGATCAATGTCAGCTGCAGGGATGAAATTCCCTTCAAAGGCTGCGCCTTTAACTTCGAAATTAGCTTGCTCTTTAGCAAAGTCTTTTAACAGACGAGCTGCAGCACCTGGGTGCTCGTTAGAGAAAGCAATCAAAGTTGGGCCAGTGAACGTTTCTGCTAGGCACTCAAATGCAGTACCTTCAACAGCACGACGAGCCAGAGTGTTACGTACTACACGTACATAAACACCAGCTTCGCGAGCTTTTTTACGCAGACCGGTCATAGCACCTACAGTTACACCGCGTGAATCAGCGGCTACTGCAGATAGCGCACCTTTGGCAGCTTCGTTGACTTCAGCAACAATCGCTTTTTTGTCTTCGAGTCTTAATGCCATTGGCTTTACTCCTGGATTCTACCTAGGGTATTCCCTAGTATTTACCATACTAAATACTTATGTATTTAGTGACTTACGGTGCAGATTATCCAGTAAAAAAATTTAGCTGGGGCCTGACACCGTCTACGCAGGAAATTAAGTAAACCGTTAAAGTAAACACCTGCGGTCTTGGACGGAAGCCTAATTAATGATGCTTAAAGCATCAAAAACAGGCTTCAACCCACAAAGTGCGCGCATTATAGACTAATGCGCGTACCTTGTAAAATTAGTTAGCTGTTTCGAGAGAAGCTTGGTCAACAGCAACACCTGCACCCATAGTGGTAGAGATGCTTACTTTTTTCACGTATACACCTTTTGCAACTGCAGGCTTAGCCTTTTTCAGTGCAGAGATTAACGCTTCCAAGTTTTCTTTCAATTGAACTGGTGTGAAATCCACTTTACCGATAGTAGTGTGGATAATACCGTTCTTGTCGTTGCGGTAACGAACTTGACCAGCTTTAGCATTCTTAACTGCTTCAGCAACGTTTGGCGTTACTGTGCCAGTTTTTGGGTTAGGCATTAAACCACGTGGGCCTAAGATTTGACCTAACATACCAACAACGCGCATTGCGTCTGGAGATGCGATAACTACGTCAAAGTTCATTTCACCGGCTTTGATTTTCTCAGCCAGATCATCCATACCAACAAGTTCAGCACCAGCAGCTTTAGCAGCTTCAGCATTTGCACCTTGTGTAAATACTGCAACGCGAACGTCACGACCAGTACCGTGTGGCAACACAGTTGCACCACGAACGTTTTGGTCAGATTTACGTGGGTCGATACCCAGGTTAACAGCAACGTCAACACTTTCAACGAACTTAGCAGTTGCTAATTCTTTTAACAGAGCAACAGCATCGTTGATTTCGTATAATTTAGTACCGTCAACTTTCTCGCGGATTACGCGCATGCGTTTAGTTAGTTTTGCCATTATATTAACCCTCTACAACCAAACCCATTGAACGCGCAGTACCTTCGATTGAGCGAGTCATCGCTTCAACATCAGCACCAGTCATATCGGCGGCTTTCATTTCAGCAATTTCCTGAATCTTAGCACGAGCGATAGTACCTACTTTCTGAGTGTTTGGACGTGGAGAACCTGATTTCAGGCCTGCAGCAGTCTTCAGTAAGTAAGAAGCTGGCGGAGTCTTAGTTTCGAAAGTGAATGAACGGTCACTGTATACAGTGATCACGACTGGAATAGGCATGCCTTTTTCCATTTTTTCTGTACGGGCGTTAAACGCTTTACAGAATTCCATGATGTTCACACCTTTCTGACCCAGAGCTGGACCAACTGGTGGTGAAGGGTTCGCAGAACCTGATTTCACTTGTAGCTTAATATAAGCATCAATCTTTTTTGCCATTTGACATTTCCTCAGTTTGGGTTCAAACGCATATCAGCGACATGCCAACATGCTCCCCCGAAAACAACGGGTGCGGATTATATAGAAATCCGCACCCGTTGCCAAACGGATTTTGTATTTAATTTAATCAGCCTTTTTCGACCTGATTAAAGTCGAGCTCGACCGGTGTAGAACGACCAAAGATCATTACTGACACTTTTACGCGGCTCTTGTCATAATCCACTTCTTCAACAGTACCGTTAAAGTCAGCAAATGGACCATCACATACACGCACCACTTCGCCCGGCTCGAAAATAACGCGATGCGTTGGCGAAGCTGTGGTTTCTTGTAAGCGACGCAGAATTGCATCGGCTTCTCTATCTGAAATTGGCGCTGGGCGATCAGAAGTTCCGCCAATAAAGCCTAAAACACGCGGGATGCTTTTGACTAAATGCCAGCTGTCATCGTTCATTTCCATCTGGACCAGAACATAACCAGGGAAAAACTTACGCTCACTCTTACGACGCTGACCTGCACGCATTTCAATAACTTCTTCAGTCGGAACTAATACTTCACCGAAGTACTGTTCCATGCCGTGCATTTTAATATATTCAATCAGTGACTTACAAACTCGGCCTTCATAGCCTGAGAATGCCTGCACTACATACCATCTCTTTTTAGCTTCTTTAGCTTCAGTCATTCGAGGTGCCTATACGCCAGTGATAAAATTGACAATTCGCATTAACACGGCATCCATACCCCAAAGGATAAGAGCTAAGATACCTGTCGCTGCAAGGACAATAAAAGTGGTGTTAAGCGCTTCTTGGCGTGTTGGCCATACGACCTTGCGCACTTCAATTTGCGACTCACGCGCGAAAGCTAAGGCTTTTTTACCCTTTTCTGTCTGTAGGACAATAAAACCAGCAATAGCGAATGCAACGATAACAGCTAGTGCACGGATCACAGCACTCGCCTCGCTATACATTTGATTGCCAATAACAGCAGCGGCCAGCAATAGGATTGCTAAACCCCACTTCACGATATCCAGAGAGTTAGTCTGGTTTTCAGTATTTGTTGTCATCGGTTATTCCGTTACTCAATACGGCCTGAGCTTGAGCACAATAATTAGGGACATACGACCCAGTTACAATACGCTTTAGATACTCTGAATTCCGAATACCCTTAGAAACGCATGTTGCATAAGCTCAGGGTCAAAAATCGGCCATAGATTGTATTCTTATTCGACTTTGTTAGCAAGGATGCACAACGGTTGCATCCCACAAAACCCAGTAAATAATCGACTTAAACAAAAAAGGAAGCCTAAGCTTCCTTTTCAGCACGATAGCTAATTCGCGATTAAGCGAAAATCTTCGCTACAACACCTGCACCTACTGTACGGCCACCTTCACGGATTGCGAAGCGTAAACCTTCGTCCATCGCGATTGGGCAGATCAGAGTCACTTTCATCTTGATGTTGTCGCCTGGCATTACCATCTCTACGCCTTCTGGCAGTTCGATAGTGCCTGTCACGTCAGTTGTACGGAAGTAGAACTGTGGACGGTAGCCTTTGAAGAATGGAGTATGACGACCACCTTCTTCTTTTGACAGTACGTATACTTCTGATTCAAAAGTAGTGTGTGGGTTGATTGAACCTGGCTTAGATAATACTTGACCACGTTCTACGTCATCACGCTTAGTACCACGTAATAAAATACCACAGTTCTCACCTGCACGACCTTCGTCAAGCAGTTTACGGAACATTTCAACACCAGTACAGGTAGTTTTAGTTGTAGTACGGATACCAACGATTTCTACTTCGTCACCAACGCGTACAATACCACGCTCAACACGACCAGTTACTACTGTACCACGGCCAGAGATTGAGAATACGTCTTCGATTGGCATCAGGAATGGCTTATCGATATCACGCTCTGGTTCTGGAATGTAAGAGTCTAAAGCTGCTGCCAGCTCAAGGATCTTCGCTTCCCACTCTGGCTCGCCTTCTAGCGCTTTCAGAGCTGAACCTTGGATTACTGGTAAGTCATCACCTGGGAAGTCGTATTCTGATAACAGTTCACGTACTTCCATTTCAACTAATTCTAACAGCTCAGCATCGTCAACCATGTCACATTTGTTCATGAATACGATGATGAATGGTACGCCTACTTGGCGAGACAGCAGGATGTGCTCGCGAGTTTGTGGCATTGGGCCATCTGTAGAAGCAACTACTAGGATCGCGCCGTCCATCTGTGCAGCACCAGTGATCATGTTTTTAACATAGTCAGCGTGGCCTGGGCAGTCTACGTGTGCGTAGTGGCGAGTTGGTGTGTCATATTCGATGTGAGAGGTATTGATGGTAATACCGCGCTCACGCTCTTCTGGAGCGTTATCGATTTGAGAGAAGTCTTTAGCTTCACCACCGTAGGTCTTAGCCAGTACGTGAGAGATAGCTGCAGTCAGAGTGGTTTTACCATGGTCAACGTGACCGATGGTGCCCACGTTAACATGGGGCTTAGAACGTTCAAATTTAGCTTTAGCCATGGTATTGCCTCAATCCAAGAGTCTTGGTGATGAAAACATACATATAGAAAAAATCCGATGCATATAAATGACATCGAACCGATTATTTAGGTATAGGAGCTTAATTTAGAAAGGCTGGTGCTGATAGGCAGATTCGAACTGCCGACCTCACCCTTACCAAGGGTGTGCTCTACCAACTGAGCCATATCAGCAACTAAATTTGGAGCGGGCAGCGGGAATCGAACCCGCGTTATCAGCTTGGAAGGCTGGAGTAATACCATTATACGATGCCCGCGCAACCTAACTAAGGCTACCTAACTACCTAGAAAATGGTGGAGGGAGAAGGATTCGAACCTTCGAAGGCGGAGCCGTCAGATTTACAGTCTGATCCCTTTGGCCACTCGGGAACCCCTCCAGTAAAATGGTGCCGGCACCAAGAGTCGAACTCGGGACCTACTGATTACAAGTCAGTTGCTCTACCAACTGAGCTATGCCGGCAAATCATTTCGGAACGGGATATTAGGTAAATGCGTGCCTAAGTGCAAGTGAAAATCGACGATTTGTTTAAAAAAAGCAATCAAATGATGCTTTTTTACCCTCGAAACGACGTTATCGGACATTTATCCAGCAAATACGATCAGATGAAACAGAAACCAAGCTACCGCAATTGATTTTATATTGTCGATACTTAAGTCATGGTGTACTGTGCGATTCCTAAGTCGAGGAAAGCCAATGACGTCAAAGAATCCAATTCAAAAAGCACTCTATCTTGCCTTTGAGCGCGCACAATGGTCAGTTTTAAGGGACGCAGTGCCAATGACACTGAGTGAACAAGACTTGGAGAATCTTCGAGGGATTAATGAGAAGGTTTCCCTCTCAGAAGTCACCGATATCTATCTGCCGCTCAGCAGGCTGCTTAACTTAATTGTCAAAGCCAAACAACAACGTGGTTTAGTCCTTGATGAGTTTCTCGGGCAAAAGCCCTCAAGTAGCCCTTATATTATTAGCATTGCTGGTAGTGTCGCCGTAGGTAAAAGCACCACAGCACGTATTTTACAGGCGTTATTAAGCCAGTGGCCTGAGCACCCAAAGGTTGATTTAGTTACGACAGATGGTTTTCTTTATCCGCTGGCCGACCTAAAGCGAAAAGGCTTATTACAGCGTAAAGGCTTTCCTGAAAGTTACGATATGAAGATGTTGGTTGAATTTATTTCGGCGGTAAAATCGGGGCTAGCCCACGTGAATGCGCCTATCTATTCCCACGTAACCTACGACCGCATTCGTGGCCAGCATCAAACCGTCTCGCAGCCCGATATATTGATCCTTGAAGGACTCAATGTACTGCAAACTGGCTTAGACTCACCTGTAGATATACGTCGTCCCTTCGTCTCCGACTTTGTCGATTTCTCCATTTACGTCGATGCCGAAGAGCACTTATTAAAGCAGTGGTATCAGGAGCGCTTTTTGCAATTTCGCAAAGGTGCCTTTAGTGATGAAAAGTCGTATTTCCACCACTATGCCAGCCTAACAGATGATGAGGCGAATGCGATTGCGGCGAAGATTTGGGACACAATCAACGGCCCTAATCTACAACTCAATATTCAACCAACAAGAGAGCGAGCACATCTGATCCTGCAAAAAGGCCAGGATCACTTGATGTCCCACGTATTGTTACGCAAATAGCTATATTGGTCTCAAACTGATTTCGCCGCCGATGTATGCCTGTGTGCCATCGGCGGTTTCAAGTAGCACAGCGCCCTGTTCGTCGACGCCGCGGCAAATTCCATCGACATGATTTTCACCCATGAGCAAACGGATTTCCTTGCCATAGAATAAATCAGCAGCCTGCCAACGCAGTTTGAATGCATCCAGCCCTTCTCGCTCAAATAATTGAATGTCTTTCTTAAGCTGCTTTTGCAGCGCAATAACGAGATCCGTTTTATTCGGCATAGTCGCTAAGGCGGATAAATCGCTCCAAGGCTGATCGATACCTTTCCCTTGGTCTTCCGACATGGCCATATTGACGCCAATACCAATGATCAATTGGCACTCACTGTCCGCCTGACCTGACATCTCAATCAAAATCCCTGCAAGCTTTTTATAATTAAGGTAAATGTCGTTTGGCCATTTCACGCCGATATGATCAACACCAAAGGATTTCAATACCTCGACTAAACTACAAGCCACCACTAGGCTTAAGCCCATTGCCTGCGCCATCCCCTGTGGGAATGACCAAAACTGCGAGAAATATAAATGATGCCCATAGGGAGAAACCCAAGTGCGACCACGGCGACCTCGCCCTGCCGACTGGTATTCAGCTACACACAGGTCGCCACTCTTAAGCTCACCTGTGTGACTTAACATAAAGCCGTTAGTACTTGAGATCTCATCAAAATAAAAGCAGCGATTATCAATCGACTGAATTAACCGAACCGAGTCGATAAGGGAGATAGGATTCGCTAACTTGTAACCACGGCCTTTGACACTGTAAATCGCTACGCCATAGTCTTCCAAAGCATCCACATGCTTACTCACCGCCGCACGAGAAATACCCAGTTGCGTCGCCAATTCTTCACCCGAGACAAAATGTTCGCTCGACAACAATCCCAGTATTTCGCGTTTTCTCACCCAATTATCAGACATCGAGACTCGTCTCCCCTGTTAATCCCATTATTCTTGGTTCGGCTTCGAGCTTAACGCCAAAAACCTCATTCACCCGCGCAATCACATGCAATGCTAATCGACAAATATCTTGCCCAGTTGCATGGCCTAAATTGACTAATACTAAGGCTTGCTTCGCATGCACTCCCGCATTTCCGAGGGTAAAACCTTTAAGACCTGCATGCTCAATCAGCCAACCCGCAGCCAGTTTAACCTCTCCATTGGGTTGAGCATAACCGACGATACTCGGGAAACGCGCCGCAAGTTGAATATAAGTCGCTGCGCTCACGATAGGATTCTTAAAGAAACTGCCAGCATTCCCTAGCAATTCGGGGTTAGGTAGCTTTTCGCTCCTCACCTCACAGACACGGTCAAAAATCTCCCTTGGGGTTACTGTCTCAGCGGTAAATGATTGCAACGGACCATAGCTTAATTTTGGTTGCCAAGCTTTAGGAAGACGCAAACCAACGGCGGTAATCACAACTCTGTCGCGTAAACGGCCCTTAAATATCGACTCCCGATAAGCAAACTCACACTCACCAACAGCAATCCTCAGCAAGTCGCCAGACTCGAGATCCAAATATTCGACCCAGTCACAAATATCGCATAGCTCAACACCGTAGGCACCGATATTTTGAATCGGAGCCGCGCCAACCGTACCAGGGATCAGCGCTAAGTTCTCAAGTCCTGGCATGTTCTGATTTAAGCTGAATTGGACCAGCTCATGCCAATTCTCACCCGCCTCAACAGCAAGATAAAAGTAAGTATCATCTTCAGAGCAGGAAATACCCTTAGTTAATATACGCACTACAGTGCCATTAAAATCATCGGTGAATACGATATTGCTGCCGCCACCAAGTACAAGCATAGGTCGCTTAGACTGATATAAGGATAAGCAGTTCGACTGCAGCTCTTCCTTAGAATGGACTTCAATCAATGATATGCAGGATTGCTCCACGCCAAAAGTATTAAACGGCTTTAGCGAATATGGAAAAGACATGATGATGTTCTGCTGCGACAAAAGCGACATTGTAAACACTTCCCCCTAGAATTGCAGCAAACTGAGGTCGATCGGTCAAAGCAGATAGATTATACCAATCCGCATTAAAGTTCAGTCACCATCACCACGACAGCATGGCGGCCAGGTTTGGTGCGTTTTGCTATCAGCTCCAAGTGCTGGTGCATGATGTCCTTATTAACGAATGGCGTGATGATGGCTTCAGTTTCTCCTGTTGCAGGACAGACTGCGCCGAAGAGATGCACATATTCAAACTGCTGCTGTCTTAGCGCTTTTGGTCTACGAGAAAGCTGTTTTCTGGAGCGGCTGGTTATCCAACACAATCCCGTGCTCTTGAGTAGCTTGTAGATGTGATTGGGATAGTACTCGACATTAAACTCACTCGAGATGTATTACTGGATGTCGACCCCAATTAGTCCGCCGCCCTCATCTGATTTTGCTTTGCACTCTATGTATCTGGCGAGTCTCCTTTTTTGCTTATTTGACAATGACGGCTTCTTCCCTGGGCGTGGTTTGTCTTCAAGCCCAGCCAGTCCTTGCTCAAGATAGCTGGAGGCCCATAAGTTGACGCTAGCTTTGGCCGCCTTCAACTGGCTTGCCGCCTGAGTGCGGTTATGGCATTGCAAAAATAGCGGTACCGCGAGTAATTGCATGCGCTTATGCTGATTTTTCTCTTTTGGAGAGGCTAAGCAGATTTTCAGCCGTTTCAGGTTTTATCATCCAATTTTAAGCTGTTGGGTTGCTTGCTATTAGTTCAGACATCAATGCGGAATGGTATAAGACCAATACTTGGCGATATTAAGCCATAAATACTGGGGTGAATGTATTTGTTGTAAGGTGTTTTTTTCATTTCGCCCTTCAGCAACGACTCTTATCCGCTGAACCTATTTCCAATCAGTCACTGATGGCGAATCACACTGTCACTGAATAAATCTTTATTTTTCTCTGTTGAAAAGAATTGATTTGCCCCAAGATAGTCTCAAGTGCTGCAATCTAGTGGCGTTTATTACAGGAGTTTATGTCATGCTTTATGATTTAACGGCTGTCCAATTTAGCAAGATGCTGAAAAACTTGAGTCTTATTCTGGAAAAGGGTGAGATTTTTGCCAACTTGAAGAAGGTCGATATGGCGGTGTTATTGCATTCTCGGTTAGCGCCCGATCAATTCAATCTTATCCGACAGATCCAGATTGCCTGTGATACGGCCAAAATCGGTGTAGCACGTTTAACGGGTAATTTAGAGACTGTACCTAAACATGATGATACTGAGACCACATTGCCAGAGCTACAGGCGCGTATTACCTCGGTTATTGATTATCTAGCCCAGTTTACTGAGGCGGATTTTGCAGCTGCGGCGACAATTCATGTTTCTCAACCCCGTTGGGAAGGTAAATATTTAACAGGTTATGAGTTTGCAATTGAGCATGCAATTCCAAACTTATACTTCCATATAACAACAGCCTATGCCATTTTGCGTCATAATGGTGTGGATATTGGTAAAAAAGACTATTTAGGTCCTATGCCATATAAGTCGTAAACCCTTCTCAAATGTAGTACTGTTGCGTGGCTTTAATGCGACGTAGCAGTATTTACAGTCAGTTTAGCGCTATGTTGTTTCGTTTATTTTTAACCTGTTAGCCTCGAGTCTTCGAGTCATATTGCGCTATTGGCTTGTCTTCATGGTCTTTGGCTGTGTTTGTGTTATAGGCAGGGGCATTTTCTGGCTTAAGTTTTACTTTTGTAGCATCAGATGATGGGCTGCATTGATGTGACGTTGTCTCATGTTGATAGCAAATTGATGGTTTCCTCTTCTACAAAGATCCAATATTTACGGAAAGATCCTATTTTAGGTGGCAATTAAAGGAGTTAATAATGTCTAGTGAATCGACGCTGTTGCAGCATCCTGCTTCTACTGGGGACGTAGATTTGTTAATTGAGGGACGCAAAGCTAAAAAAGCTAAGGCCGCCAATGGAATACGTGTAAAGGATAAGTTGGCGCAAGATACCCGCAGACGCATTGAACTTCTACATGAGCAGCGAGAATTGTCTGATCTATATGGTATCGAGATTGATATAGACTAGCGGCTTGGCTAGCAACTTAATATAGGCCCATTATCAAGTGTCTTTGCAAGGATGATCGCTTGATGGAATGGTTCAGGGCCGATGTTGCTTCACTATTTGACTAATTGGTACGCCATGATTGTCACCATCTCGCCCTTGTAGTCTTCTTCTGAGACGATCATCCACCCCTGCGCGCGATAGAAATCTGCTTTGTCGGGGGTAAAGAGGTAGATTTTTTTCAATCCTAAGGTTTGTGCATGGGCAATAACGGCGTTAACTAACAGTTTTCCCAGCCCTTTGTTTCGCTGGCTTGCATGAACATAGACATTTGCGAGCCACGGACTTAGGTCGGTGCGCGTGTCCATATCCGCTGCAACTAATGATGATGACCCTGTGATGCTCCCTTGTGATTCAGTGATAAACATTTTAGGAATGCCGTCGCCAGTGAGGTAGGCATTCATTTGTTCAATGAGCGTGCTTTCGGATAATTCTGGGCTAAGGTGGGCCCATTGCTGATAATGCCACTGTGCAAGTTGGGGGATATGCTGTGGTGCGGCAATGAGATCGATTACATTCATGGAGTTCTCTAAATGTTGTCGTATGAAATTGATGTTGCTTATCGCGATGTTTGCTTGAAGATCTTCACATGTCACGGCGAGTGAGATGCGGTTAGATACATCAGCATGATTTGGCGAGTATACCATTCAATTTGGGAGTGGCAGAAACACCTTGGCTTCGAGTCCACCTTGTTTGGCATGGTTAAAGTGAAGCTCCCCCTGATAGCTGTCGACAATGTCTTTGCAGATTGAAAGCCCTAAGCCATGCCCTTGAATGCTTTCGTCTAGCCTAATACCGCGCTCAACTATGATGGACATTGCGGCATCAGAGACGCCTTCGCCGTCATCACTTACTATGATCTCATAACCGGCGGTTGGTATTGGTTGTTGCATAATGCAGAGTTCGATGTGTTCGTGACCATGCTTACAGGCGTTATCCAGCAAATTGCCGAGGAGTTCAAGTAAGTCATCTCTATCAAAGGGCATGACGAGATCTTGATCGTAGTGGCAGCTAATCCGCCTTTGGGGATAAATGCGTTGCATGACTTGGATCAGCGGCGGTAGATCATCATTAAGCACAGTGAAACGCCCCGGCGTTGAAAGCCCGACGATTTTGGTTCGCTTAAGCTCTCGTTCGATAATATGGTGCAGTTCGGCCAGCACTTTACGACCTTCGTGTCTTTGTTCTGGTGCTTGGCTATCGAGGTAGGATTGCAGCCCTTGCAGAGGGCGTTTCATTTCGTGGGCAAGATTACCAAGGGCATTGCGTGAGCGTTGAACTCTTTGGCCGAGCTGGTTTACTAGGCGATCGATTTCAGCAATCAAAGGGGTTATCTCGCAGGGCGTCAGCAGAGTATCAATCTCTCTTCCTTGGAGTCGCATTTGTCTGATAGCTTCAGGTATCTTTTCGAGTGGTTTAAAACCCCGTTTGAGGAGTTGGTGTTGGGCAAAAAGTAAGATCAAAATCGTTAGCAGCACCACTAAGGTCGCAAAACCTAAAAAGCGTAACTGGGTTTGCTCAAGTGAGCTAATGTCTTCTGTCACCCAAAGGCAAATAGATTGCCCATTTTTGACGATTGTCTGGCTGAACATCAGCCAATGTTCTTGGCCAACATTTTGGGTGGCTTGCTGCTGTTCCCCGACCTTCAGGCTTGGCAGGGTAACGGCATGATCAAACAATGAGCGGGAGCGTAGTTGTTGTTCGCCGATTTGAATCGCAAAGTAGTGACCCGAGTTTACCCTGTGATACACATTAGGTAGGCGATCGGCATTGAGTGACCAAGTGCCATCTACTTGCAACTCGAGGGCGGAAATCAGACTATCGGCATCGTGCTGCAAACGCGAGGCTACAAAGTCTTGGGTTAAGATTTGAATGCCTTGAAACAGCAAATACAACAATAACGCCATGGCGCAGGTGAGGGTGATAAGCAGGTTACGCGTAAGATAAGCCTTAAGTGAATACACGCTTATGCATCCTTGAGTCGATAGCCTTGGCCGCGGCGAGTCTCGATATAATCCTTGCCTAAGCGTTGGCGAAGTCGGTTAACGTACACTTCAATCACATTGCTGTCTTTGATTTGATCTTCTTCGTAAATACGTTCACTGAGTTCGGACTTAGAGACTATTTTGCTGGGATTGGCCATTAAGTAATGCAGCAAGCGGTATTCAATTTTAGTGAGTTCGATAACTTCCCCTTCGGCATTGGTGGCGGTTTGTTTATCAACATCGAGGGAGACGCCGGCGTGTTGTAATAGGTTATCGGCACGGCCAAAGTGGCGGCGGATCAGCGCTTCTAATCTGGCGAGTAACTCTTCGACATGAAAAGGCTTACCAAGATAATCATCGGCGCCGGCCTTGAGGCCATCAACGCGTTCGTGCCACGCATCGCGGGCGGTAAGGATAAGGATGGGCATAGCCAAGCCTTTTTGACGCCAGTGACTCAGCACGCTTAAGCCCGGCTTACCGGGCAATCCTAAGTCTAGGATCACCGCCTCAAATGCTTCTTCTTCGCCAAGAAAGGCGCCATCGATACCGTTATCGGCATGTTCAACCGTATAGCCCGCTTTGTTAAGTGCGGGAATAAGGCGAGCCACTAAGTCGATATCATCTTCAATCAGCAGTAAGCGCATTAGTCGACCTTTTCCTTTAACCATTCGCCGGTTTTAGCATCGATCTTAATTTCATAAACTATGCCGTCATCACGGAGGATTTCGAGTTCGTAGATGATACGATCATGTTTTTGTTCGACTTCAAGATCGAGCAACCGTCCCTTTAGCCGTGATTCATAACGTTGCATTATGGTGTCGAAGGGCAATACTTTGCCCTCCTTGACCCATTCGACCACTTTGCTAGAGAGGTCTTCATCATGGGCGAGACAGCTTGGGCTGTTAATCATCCCAACGACCAAGGCCAGGAATATTAACGGTATCTTCATCGAATATGCCCTTCTCTGCGAGGTTGTGGCAATTGCTGCATTGGCTGAATGAGCCTACTTTAGGGTTATCTTGCACCATGTGCCTTGGGATCTGATCGTGCTTACTAATAAAAAATGCCTGCTCGGTAATTTTTTGCGGCCCCATTCCGGCAATCAATGGTTTGCTATTTTTCATCACCTTACCATTTTGTGCCGCATGTTGAGTGAGATATTGCTCAATTCTCGCCGTTGCCTCAGGTGTGAGACTGGCATTATCGCCAAAGTGGTTGTTTAGATTGCCCGTGATCGCCTGCCACTTGTCGGCGGGCAGTAAATTTGCAGGATACGCCATGTGGCAACTACCGCATTCTGCCGAGTATTCTGCATTTTGTGGGATGGCTTGATTCAGCTCGCGACCATCGTCGGCATAACCTGTGCTGGTAAAGGTTAAGCTGAGCCCTACGACGCCTATCGCAAGGGCTAGGGCAGTAAGTGTGGAACCGGCAATCCAGCTTAGGGGATGGGTTGGTTTCGTCATGGTATTTCCTTAATTTTTACTAAAATGACTTTCGATACAAAGTGATGGACTTTTATTGCAGGCTGAGCCAAAGGAGAACATCGCCTTTTTCCTGCGCTGTACACTCGCGTTTAAAGGTCCAGTTACAGTTGCGGCTAAACCATTTCTCTATCTTGGCTGCGTCGGTTAAACGGTTACTGGTGAGCGACGGCGCCATGGCCTCAATGGGCTTTCGGGTGTTTTGATGTATCCCTTGCGCGGTCGCTTTGGCGGTATGGCAGCTGGTGCAGCTGCGATCTTCACTCTGCTGTAGCCACAGCGCCAGTCCTGCATCGGCGCTAAAGGGACCTGCACCTTGTGCTTGATATTGTTGCAGTTGTAAGCCAATTCGCTCGGCACTGAGTGGCAAGCTGGCGACTTTGGTATTGGCGGCACTGGCATTAAAACTACAGAGCAGTAGTGCAGTGAGTGCCAGTCCGATGTTGTGTTTATTCACGTGGTTGTTCATTTCTGACTCCTTTGAACGGTCGGGTTGCGACGGTTATTGATGTTCATCTTGCTGAATGATCGGACGCTGCTTTTTACCTGTTACCATGGCTCTGATAAGGTTTTCTTTGTGCAACAGGCTGCTGACAATCACGCCGCCGATATGGGTAGCTATTAGGAACAGGCTGAAGTTGGCAAAAAACTCATGAACCTCTTTCAGTGCTCCTTCGGGCCAAGTGGCAAAAAAGCTTGTGGCCAGTGGACCTTGGCCATCGGTGGCATAGAGCGCCATGCCGGAAAAGCCCGCGACCGCGATGGACGTGATCAAGGCGACTATCATCAGTGCGCCCGCGGGATTGTGGCCGATGTAATCTTTGGCGTTACCAGAAAAGAGTTGCTTAAGGTATGTCCAAGCGATACTTGGACGGGTGATAAAGTGATTAAAACGCGCATGGTGAGTGCCAATAACGCCCCATAACAACCGGAATACCAGTAGCGTTAAAATGCTATAGCCGGCGTAACTGTGGATGTTCATCCACTTGTCTTCCCCTTCGGTAAGGTAGGCTAAGGTAAAAAAGCCCACCAATGACCAGTGAAAGATTCGGATCAAGGGATCCCAGACATTGATAGTTTGCTGCATATTTGAAGACATGATCTGTTGCTCCTAAGGTGGTGTAGTTGCAGGCTACTAAAGCCAAACTTAAACGGCGCTTAAATTTTGCCGGAGCAAATTGCGCGGTTCTCTCGTTGATAAACCTTGGGGGCAGGATAAAAATCCATCAAAGGATGCTTGTTAAGCTATTGGCATTAAGATAGATTTTGCCGCTTCATCTTCAAAGTGATAGGGAGTAGCGTGTTATGCCTGTTAACGTTTTTAGCCGTCAGCCCGATCGAAAATCTTTTTTAATTTATGCCGTGTTGCTGTTTGTTATCGAAGTATTGATTGCACGCTATGCGCCTTCTGGGTTTATTCGCGGCTTTGTCGGTGACGTATTGGTGGTGCTCCTGTTGTTTTGCATGGCGCGATCGGTCGTGCCCGTGATGAATTCAAAAGGTCATTTAATCAATCGGTTATGTCATACACCTTGGTTGGCCTTAGCCGTGTTGCTGTTTGCCTTTACCATTGAGTTTGGTCAGTATTGGGGCTTGGTCGATAAGCTTGGGCTCGGCGGAAATCGCTTGGCGCGAATTGTGATTGGTAGCCATTTTGACCCACTCGATTTGCTGGCTTTTTTTGTGGGATACCTGATATTGATCGGAATTTATTGGAAGCGACATTAGGGCGTGTTGACGTTTCGAGATTAGATTTTGTTCGTTCTGGCAAGCACATGCTCGCGAAACGAGGAATGATTAAGGATGCAGGCGATAGCCGAGTTTACTCTGGTGGTTTCTGATGCTGAGGCGTTAACTCAGCCTTTGTATGTTAATCAACAGGATACTGGTGTATCGATTGCGGGGGTACAGATAGAAGCCCAGTATCGTTGCCAATTACCCAATGGTGCTCAAGGTTATCTACTGCTGACCTCATACGATTGCCCCTTTGAAGAATCCCTAGAATTTAGCTTGCTTGATGATGAACTTGGTTTGGTGACCACAGCATCCTTAGCGAGGGAATATGCCTCATTGTTGCTTTACGCTCACTGGCCTATGGCTGAAAACCGCTTAAGACTGCACTTTTACAACCAGTTGGTAGTGGATTTAGTGATTGAGCCTCGCTCGTATTGGTTTAGCTTGTCACCCAAATTGTTACTGGCTGATGTCGTGGCTCCTCAAGATGATCCGCATACTAAAGCCTCGATGGGAGCATTGGCGCAGCGTTTTGCTGATGCCAGTCAATCACATGATATACATCAAAAATAAAGGGCGCATCGGTGCGCCCTTTGGGGGGTGCGAACCTTATCATCCATAAAGAGAGGATGATATTCGTGTTTATCCTATCCTTAGAAGAAACCGAGCGGATTGATATCGTAGCTGACTAACAGGTTTTTGGTGTTTTGATAGTGATTGAGCATCATCTTGTGGGTTTCACGGCCGATACCCGACTTTTTATAACCGCCAAAGGCCGCGTGGGCAGGATAGGCGTGGTAGCAGTTAATCCATACGCGGCCAGCCTGAATGCCTCTGCCCATACGTTGGGCACGGTTCATATCCCGCGTCCATACACCCGCACCAAGGCCGTATTCGGTATCGTTGGCAATTGCCAAAGCTTCGGCTTCATCCTTGAAGGTGGTGACCGAAATAACTGGGCCAAAGATTTCCTCTTGGAAAATCCGCATCTTATTATGGCCTTTCATAATCGTTGGGCTGATGTAATAGCCTTTGCTTTGATCGCCTTCGAGCTGGCAGAGCGAGCCACCTAAGAGCACCTGCGCGCCTTCATCTTTACCAATCGCGAGATAGCTTAAGATCTTATCGAATTGTTCCTGTGAGGCCTGCGCGCCCACTTGGGTGGCGGTATCCAGCGGGTTACCTTGCTTGATGGTTTGCGCACGGGCGAGGACTTTTTCGATAAAGCGATCGTAAATCGACTCTTGGATCAACACCCGCGATGGGCAAGTACAGACTTCACCTTGGTTGAAGAAGGCCAGCAACATGCCTTCGACGGCCTTATCTAAGTATTCATCTTCATGATCCATCACATCGGCAAAATACAGGTTTGGCGATTTACCACCGAGTTCGACGGTAGAGGGGATTAGCGATTCGGCGGCGCATTTTAAGATGTGAAAACCCACTTCGGTGGAACCGGTAAAGGCCAGTTTGGCGATACGTTTGCTGGTGGCGAGGGCTTGGCCCGCTTCGGCGCCAAAACCGTTGACGACGTTAAGCACGCCGGGCGGCAGCAGATCTTCAATCAGCTCGAGCAGCACAAGGATAGATACGGGCGTTTGCTCGGCGGGTTTGAGCACCACACAGTTACCTGCGGCTAAGGCGGGGGCGATTTTCCATGCTGCCATTAATAGCGGGAAGTTCCACGGGATGATTTGCCCGACCACACCTAAAGGTTCAGGGAAGTGATAGCTGACAGTGTTGGCATCAATATCGGCGGCGCAGCCTTCCTGCGCTCGAATACAGCCAGCGAAATAGCGGAAATGATCCACAAATAATGGTAAGTCGGCATTGAGGGTTTCACGTACCGCTTTACCGTTTTCCCAAGTTTCGGCAACCGCTAAGTACTCGAGATTTTGCTCAACGCGATCGGCGATGCGTAGCAGTATATTTGAGCGCTCAGTGACCGAGGTTTTGCCCCAAGCGTCTTTGGCTGCGTGGGCAGCATCGAGTGCCAGTTCAATATCTTGTGCGTCGGAGCGGGGAATTTTACAGAAGTTTTGCCCATTGACGGGGGAGCGATTATCGAAGTATTCGCCGTTGACTGGGGCGACCCATTTGCCACCGATAAAGTTGGCGTATTTTTCTTTGAAGTTAACGAGTGCACCTGCGGTTCCGGGTTGAGCATAGATCATAGTGTTATTCCTTCTGTAGCCGCTTGCGTGCAAAAAGCGATGCGTTTAAGCGGCAGTCTTGTTGAAATGGTGGTAAGCACTGTTGTTATTTTTATCCTTTGCCAATCGGATTGACTGGCAAAGCTATTGATTAAGTTGGTGTTCTCTTACGCAACACTTGAGTACTGCGTATAAACAGACATCGCAAGGACAGTGCCAAACTGGCAGGAGTTGTACACTTGTTGAGCTAACAGTATGATGAAACGCTAATTTTGCAGATCCAAATCAATAGGGCATTCAAGGAAAGAAAGATGCCCAATAGTCATTTTGTCATTCAGTGGCACACTGTAACTGTGCCGAAGCGGAACACTGCTCGGGGAGCACGGCTATGACAGCAAAACCGCATTTTCCAACAATACAACCATGGCTAGCCGATTCGTGGCAACGCAGTATCGGCGCAGGCTTGTCGGAGTTTCATGCCGCCGATGATCTTAGGCTTTCTCATGCAGACCTTAAGCATAAACATGAGCAATATCAGCAGCTCATCGAGCTGGTGCAATCCCATGCTTTACCCTTATTTAACCAACTCATGGCGCAATCCAATAGCCGATTATTGCTCTCCGATGCTGACGGTTATGTGCTTAAACATTGGGGCGTGAGTCGTTATTCCAGTAAGTTAGCGGATGTAGCGCTTGATATTGGGGTTAACTGGCTTGAACAGTATAAGGGCACCAATGCCATAGGCACCGCGCTCATGGCCAAGCAAGCGGTCTCAGTGGTTGGAGAGCAGCATTTTATCCGCCAAAATCGTTTTATGAGTTGTACTGCTTGCCCGATTTTTTCGCCCCAAGGCGACATGCTCGGGGTGCTCGATATCACCAGTGAGCAACAGCGGCATTCACAGCAGACCTTAATGTTAGTGTCGAGTCTGGCGCAGCAGGTCGAAACGGCGCTGCTGTGTCATCTGCCCGATAGTCACTATCGGATTGATTTAGCAGCCGAGCCGAGTTTATTAAGTTCTGGCTGGCAAGGCATAGTGATCGCCGACAGTGATGGCCGAATTGTGGGTTGTAATCCCATGGCTAAACAATTGCTGAGTCAAGCTAAGCTGGGCGATAGCCTAGAGCTGCATTTGGGGGATAGCTGGACGCGTGCGGGGGGCTTTAATCAGTATTTAGCCTTGCACTTACACACTCAGGCGTTAGGTGTTACGCAGACCAAAAATGCCAAGACGATTCAAGATAAGCCGCAGAGTCAATTGGGGGTAAGGTTTCGCGATCCTTTACTTGAGCGGGCTTGGCAGCAAGCGAATAAGGTCATCACTAAACAAATCCCTTTGCTGGTGCTCGGTGAAACTGGGGTGGGTAAAGAGCAGTTTGTCAAAAAGCTCCATGCCCAGAGCTCGCGCCGCGCGCAGCCGTTAGTGGCGGTGAATTGCGCCGCCTTGCCCGCCGAGCTGGTTGAGTCTGAGCTATTTGGTTATCAGGCGGGCGCTTTTACCGGTGCTAATCGAACCGGTTTTATCGGTAAGATCCGCCAAGCCCACGGTGGCTTTTTGTTCCTCGATGAAATTGGCGAGATGCCGCTGGCGGCGCAAAGCCGATTACTCAGGGTGTTGCAGGAGCGTGAGGTCGTTCCCGTCGGCAGCAATCAAAGTGTTAAGGTCGATATTCAGATCATCGCCGCGACTCACATGGATTTAGAATCGCTGGTGGCGCAGGGATTGTTCCGCCAGGACTTGTTTTATCGGCTAAATGGATTGCAAGTGCGATTACCTGCGCTGCGTGAGCGGCAGGATATTGAGCGTATTATCCATAAATTGCACCGTCGCCATCGCAGCGGCCCACAAACCTTATGTACTGAGCTCTTGGCGCAACTGATGCGTTACGATTGGCCCGGCAATTTGCGAGAGTTAGATAATTTGATGCAGGTGGTTTGTTTGATGGCCGAAGGCGATGAAGTGTTAGTAATGGCGCATTTGCCCGAACACTTAGCCAAAAAGTTAGTCAGTATGCCACCTGATCCCCATGTTGTTTGCGGGAAGCATCATATTGAAAATCCGCGTGATGAGGATGATAGCGATCGTCACTCGGCCGACTCGCTCCACGGAGCGATAAATCAGAATGTGCTGCAAGCTTACCGAGCCTGCGAAGGCAATGTCAGCCAATGTGCTAAGCGTTTAGGTATTAGCCGTAATGCCTTGTATCGCAAATTAAAACAGCTTGGGATTAAAGATTAAGTTTGCTAACCCGCTTTAACTGCAGCGCCTCGTTTGCACCATGCGAGCCCGATAACTGTAGCTATCGGGCGTGTATTTTAGGTGGGTAAACTGATATTGACTTCAAGGCCGTGTGGCTCACGGTTTTCGGCTTTAATCTTACCTTTATGGGCGCTAATCGCGGCTTCAGTAATTGCTAGCCCTAGCCCCCAACCACCACTTTCCCGCTGTCTTGCGGAGTCTGGGCGATAGAAAGGTTTGAAAATTGACTCAAGCTCCGCAGGATCAATACCAGGACCGTCATCCTTTATCGTAATTTGGACTTGGCCACCTGTTTGACTTGCGTGCAGATGAATGTCGCTCTTGGCGTAACGAATCGCGTTGCGCAGCAGGTTTTCTATCGCACGGGAAAGGGACTTAGGATAATGGCTGAGTTCGATGGCTTCATCGATATCGATAGTGATCTTTTTGCCTTGCTGATCGGCTTCAAACTCGGCGTCATCCAATACTTGGCTTAGCGACTCGGCTAAACCGAGACATACTTTAGTTTCATTGGTGCTGAGTTTGACCCGTGATAGCTCTAGCAGCTCGGCAATCAGTTGCTCTAATTGCTCAGCTTCGTAGGCGATACGGTCGGTTTCTGTGGTTTGTTGGCCTTTTTTACGGGCCAGCGCGAGTGAAAGTTGCAGGCGGGTCAGCGGTGTCCTCAGCTCGTGGGAAATATCTCCCATTAATCGCTGCTGATTTTTGACCATGGCCTCAATCGAGTCCGCCATGCTGTTAAACGCAGTGGCGAGTTGGCCGATTTCATCGTTACGTTGGGTGGTTGCCTTATCCACCCGATTGCTGAGATCACCTTCGGCGAGGGCATCTGCACTTTTCTTGAGTGAACTGAGTGGCTTACCCAAATGCCAAGCGAGTAGGGCGCAGAGTAATCCCGACATCAGTATGGCCAAACTGAGGGTGAGCAGTTTGTTTTCTATAAAGAAGAAGAACCAAGGCCGAGGATGGGTATCTGGTAGTCGTCCATAGAGATAATAGGTTTCACCCTCAAGGGTAAATTGGTGAGGACCAAATACTAATTCATCTTTAAATTGATGACTAATTGGCTGCTTTTCTTCATCAGCCATCAGCATAAAACTGCGCACAC
The DNA here is from genome assembly GCF_022410515.1 of Shewanella cutis. Taxonomy (GTDB): domain Bacteria; phylum Pseudomonadota; class Gammaproteobacteria; order Enterobacterales; family Shewanellaceae; genus Shewanella; species Shewanella cutis. The sequence continues at coordinate 49,037 of NZ_JACSDI010000008.1, forward strand.
CACGGCTGACTCGGTTGGTATTAATCACTTGGCCTTGGCTGTTGGTCAGATAAAGCCGCAGTGGTTTGCCTTCCATATCTCGATGCCTTTCCCAACGGCGCAGGAAATCGGACTTAAGCAGTGTTGGATTTTCCTGAATGCGCTGCGCTATGGTCGCTAGCACTTTTTGCAGATGGGGCGGGATTGGGGCGCGGTCATGATTTTGCTGCAGCAACGGCAGCAAACCGACTAAGGCGATAATCAGCGAACTGCAGAGCCAAAATCCGAGCAGTAACTTGATAAATAAGCGATTAGGCACAGTTGTTCCCGCCGTTATGGTAGCCAGATATAACCTTTACCACGAATGGTTTTCACCCTTGGTCTGCCATCGCTACGCTCGGGAAGTTTTTTGCGTAGATTCGACAAATGCATGTCTAGGCTACGATCGAATGGCATCAATTTTTTACCTAGCACTATTTCATTGAGTTCTTCTTTATTCATCAACTCGCCAGCATGGAGCGCTAAGGTGTGCAGCAGAGTAAATTCGGTGCCCGTGAGGATAATAAGTTGCTCATTACAATAGGCTTCTTGGCGTGAAGGGTCTAAACGTAAATCACCAAACTCCTGTGCGGGAGTGGCATGGATTTCTTGGGCGGTTAAATGGGAGCGGCGAATGATGGCGCGAATTCGGGCGATTAGCTCTCTGTCATTAAAGGGCTTGGGTAAATAGTCATCGGCGCCGATTTCAAGACCTACTACGCGGTCAATCTCATCACCTCTGGCGGTGAGCATCAACACTGGGGTTTGCTTATGTTGCCGCAGGGCGCGAAGCACTTCAAAGCCGTTTAACTTAGGCAGCATCACATCGAGTAAGATCAAATCGTAATCTGCTGCCAAGGCAAGTTCTAAACCTTGTTTGCCATCGTAGGCTAATGTGAGTTTGAACCCTTCGAGTTCGAGTAATTGTCCAAGAAGTTCCGATAAACCGAGATCATCATCGATTAATAGTATTCGACTCATAGTGTTCCTTAATCTGGATGAACGGGTGCTGCAGACCGACATTGACTCGCTAAACTGCAGGCACTTTTAGTACTTTGCCTGAGTATACCCTTTTTGATGTCAATTGCTGTGTAGCAATGTAAGCCAAAGTAAAGAATAGGGAATCTGTATACCCAAGCTACCTCAAGAGTCGAGTTTCAGCATTTTGAGGATGTTTGGGTATTGTTATTGGCGCAACTTTACAATGATTTACTCAGGTCACGCCCTCACTTACATATGACGCTTTAGACTGTAATCGTCGAAAGTGATTCGGCTTTTAAATGGGTCGTCACTATCTCTGGTCTTTACAACATGAAGTTGAATTATTGAGGTTAATATGATGAAAACATTATCTCCTTTAAAAGCTAGCCTGTTTGCCATCTTAGCAAGCTCGGCGGTATTGGCGACAACAGTGAACGCTGAACCTGGCCAAGAGTGCGATCATCCTCGTGGTGAGTTCCATAAACGTGGCGACCGCATGGGCCATGACGGCATGCACAAAATGTTTGAAGGATTGGATTTAACCGATACACAAAAGGCGGACATTAAAAAACTGTTTGCCGAGCAACGTGCTGCACGTAGTGATGATAGACCTTCGAAGGAAGAGCGTTTAGCGCACCGAACTGAAATGCATGGGTTGATCACCTCGGCCACCTTCGATGAAGCGCAAGCTAAAGCATTACTGAGTACTCAGCAGGAAAAACGCCAAGCGCAAGCCGTTGAAAGAATGAAGATGCAGAATCAAATTTACAATCTGCTGACGCCTGAGCAACAAGCTAAGTTTAAAGCGCGATTTGAAGCACACGCTGGTAAAGAACCTCGCAGTTAAGCCTGTAAGCTGATATACAATAGAGTCATAGCTTCCCGATATAGACCCCTATGACTCACTCTTCCCAATACGATTTTTGGGTCAAACTGGCTAGTCGCGCTTCCGTGGCTACCGCTTTGACCCTTATTACAATCAAACTGTTAGCTTGGTTGTATTCCGGCTCGGCCAGTATGTTGGCATCCTTAACCGATTCCTTTGCCGATACGCTTGCCTCGATTATCAATTTTATCGCCATTCGTTATGCCATTGTCCCTGCTGATCATGACCATAGATACGGCCATGGTAAAGCTGAGCCATTAGCAGCGCTGGCGCAATCGGCCTTTATTATGGGCTCGGCGTTTCTGCTGTTGTTTTATGGTGGTGAACGTTTATTAAATCCCGCTCCCGTTGAAAATGCGACCATAGGTGTGGTGGTTTCTGTGGTTGCGATTGTACTGACATTAGCCTTAGTCTTGCTGCAAAAGCGGGCGCTGGCGGCGACCAATAGCACTGTGGTTGAGGCCGATTCGCTACACTATAAGTCGGATTTATTCCTCAATGCGGCGGTACTTTTAGCGTTAGTGCTGTCCCAATATGGCTGGTGGTGGGCGGATGGTTTATTTGCCGTGCTCATAGCTTGTTACATTGGTCAGCAGGCTTTTGATTTGGGGTATCGTTCGATTCAAGCGTTGTTAGATCGTGAGTTAGATGAAGACACTCGCCAGCGGATCAAACAAATCGCTAAAGAAGATCCAAGGGTGTTGGGGCTACATGATTTACGGACGCGCCAAGCCGGTAAGACGATTTTTATTCAATTCCATTTAGAGCTTGATGGTAATTTGAGCCTAAACGAAGCCCACAGTATTGCTGATACGACAGGGCTTAGGGTGAAAGCCGCCTTTGAAGATGCCGAGGTGATTATTCACCAAGATCCTGTGCAGGTGGAACCAACGACTCAATAACCGTGGGTAACACCGAAGCGATTATTTTTACAACCAAAGGAGTGGTTATGTCATGGATGCAGCAACAGACTCACCCGTTTACTGACAATAAGCGAATTATTTGTCGTTATCATCGATTGTCGACACGCTTTGAGCTAATCGCTGAACAACCCCCCGCCGCGAGTGAATCGAGCGGGGCGCTTATGCCACCAGCAATGACGGAAAACTCTGCGACTGCTCGTCCCGATGGCGTTATACATGAGCTTATTCTGCACCAATGCCTCTATTTTTTACCAAGAAAGATTTCATTTAGCATTGATCAACGGGGCTACCAATTGCATATTTGGCCGTTGTTTTTATGGCGCATGTGCCGTCTCAGGGCGAGCAGTCATTCACGAATGCCTCGATGAGCGCAAGCGTCGCTCAATTATTCGTTGGTGTTATTTCACCATCCTGAATCTGCTGAGAATCATCAGTTAATGCTTAGATTTTAGCTGTTAATTGCGAGCTTATTTAAAGCTGAATGCTTGCTGTATAAAGTGTATTTAGCATTGGCAGGCTATCACGGTTATTTTTTGTTTGTTGTATTATCCGCAGCGTTTACTACTTAAGTTAACTCATTAGGGAAATATAATGAAAAAACTATCTTTAGTTGCGGGTTCTTTATTATCTGTATTAGTGGCAAGCCAAGCTGTAGCGGCAACTGACACCACGGGTTTTTATGTGGGTGGTGCACTAAACCGTGTGACTGTTGATGTGGTTGATGATGCAGAAACAGGGACAGGTTTCGGCGTATATGGTGGTTACAACTTTAACGAGTGGTTTGGTTTAGAAGCCAATTTATTTGCGACTGGCGATTTAGGCGATGAGAATGTCGATGTTGCTGCGGGCGCACTTACCTTTACACCTAAGTTTACGCTGCAAATCAATGATATGTTCTCAGCATATGCAAAAGCAGGTGTTGCATCTATGGCTATGAATATTGACGGTTTTGGTGCTGATGAAGACTTCACTGGCTTTGGTTGGACTTACGGTGTCGGTATTAACGCTGCAGTGACAGAGCATTTAAATGTTCGTTTGAGTTATGATGTCACTAGCGGTGATTTAGATGCCGATCGCAGTTATTTAAATATTAAAGATATTGATACTGATATTAAGCAACTGGCTATTGGTGTGCATTATCAGTTTTAATTAGTTAGTGCGAGCTTTAAAATAAAAAAGGGATAGTGATATCCCTTTTTTGCATTTACTTGACGGCTTAATCCATCGATAGTTCTTTTAGTTTTCGTGTCAGTGTATTTCGTCCCCAGCCCAAACGTTTTGCCGCTTCTTGTTTATGCCCTTGGGTATGACGTAATGCCGTTTCAAGCAAAATACGCTCAAAAGCGGGCTGCACTTCGGTTAATAAATCACTATTTCCTTCGGACAGTTTTTGGTCGATCCACTCGGTGAGTGCCGATTGCCAATCTTGGCTGCCTTTGGCCATTGGATTGATAGTGGTTGGTTCCTTAAGTAACTCGGGCGGTAAGTCTTGGGGCAGGATTTCTTGTCCTGAGGCCATGACGGTGAGCCAGCGGCAAGTGTTCTCGAGTTGCCTAACGTTGCCCGGCCATGGCAGTTGTGACAGCTTTGCTGCTGTCTCTTTGGTGAGGATTTTGGCTTCGACACCAATCTCTTTGGCGGCAGAGGCTAAAAAGTGGCTTGCAAGCTGTGGTATGTCCTCACGGCGTTGTGACAGCGGTGGCAAATGGATACGGATCACATTGAGGCGGTGGAATAAGTCTTCCCTAAATCCGCCTTTTAGGACTAATTGCTCAAGATCTTGATGGGTGGCAGCAATGATGCGCACATCCACTTGTACAGCACTGTGGCCGCCGACACGATAAAACTGCCCATCGGCGAGAACCCGTAGTAAACGGGTTTGCACGTCCAGCGGCATATCGCCGATTTCATCTAAAAATAGGGTGCCGCCATTGGCTTGCTCGAAGCGCCCTTGACGCACGTTAGCCGCGCCAGTAAAGGCGCCTTTTTCATGGCCGAATAGTTCGGATTCGATTAAATCCTTAGGAATCGCCGCCATATTTAAGGCGATAAAAGGTTTATCCTTGCGCGGACTGTGCTTATGCAGTGCGCCTGCAACCAGCTCTTTACCTGTGCCTGATTGGCCATTGATCAGCACGCTGATTGAAGAGCGTGACAGCCTACCGATAGCGCGAAACACCTCTTGCATGGCGGGAGCTTCACCGATGATTTCGGGGGTTTTAACTTGAGTATCTTGCGCAACTGGCGTAGGGCTTTGCTCTGTTGCATGGGTCAGCGCGCGCTCAACGAGAGAAATCGCCTCATCGATATCAAAGGGTTTAGGTAAATACTCAAATGCACCAGCCTGATAGGCACTCACTGCACTGTCTAAGTCCGAATGCGCCGTCATGATGATCACGGGAATATGCGGATAGTGGATTTGCAGTCTTTCAAGCAGGGTTAAGCCATCAGTACCCGGCATTCGAATATCCGAGACGATGACCCGTGGCTGGGAAATTTCTAATGCTTGCCAGAGTGATTCTGCTGCGGCAAAGCTGGCGGTACTGAGTTTTGCGCCTTGGAGCGCTTTTTCGAGCACCCAACGTATTGAGCTGTCATCGTCGAGGATCCACACTTGTTCACTGATTCGCATTTTGCTTCCTCATACGGTATGTGTTGGTTTTGCTTGATTATTTTGCACTTAAAATCGGTAACGAGATAATAAATTCAGTGTGTCCTGGGCTGGAGACGCAATCAATCCTGCCCGAGTGTAATCTGGCAATGTTGTGGGCAATCGACAGGCCAAGCCCCGAGCCCTGTTCGCGACTGGTTACCATGGGATAAAACAATGTGTCCATGAGCTCTGGTGGTATACCTGGGCCATTGTCGATAATGGACAGGGTCAGTACGAGCTTGTGGCGCTGCGAACCGATAGTGACCTGATGTTGTGTTCGGGTGCGGATCAGGATTTCGCCACCTGTGTGTTCGAGGGCTTGCACCGCATTCTGCAAAATATTCAACACCGCTTGCTGCATTTGATCTGGGTCCATCTCGATATCGGGGATCGAGGGATCATAATCCCGCTTCAACTGGATATTGGCTGGCAGTGCGATTTCCACCAGTTTATATACTTTTTGCACCACTTGATGAATGTTATGCAGGCTATGTTGAGTGGGACGCTGCGGGCCAAGTAGCCTATCGACTAAGCTACGCAGACGATCAGCTTGTTCGATGATGAGATTAGTAAATTCCTTTTGCGCGGGATCGTCCAGTTCCCGCGAGAGCAATTGAGCAGCGCCACGCAAGCCGCCTAAGGGGTTTTTAATCTCATGGGCCAAGTTACGCACTAAGAATTGTGCAGCCTGTTGCTGTGCGTCTTGGCTGAGTTGCTGGTGGATACGTCGTTGTTGGTCGACTTGCCTAAGCTCAAGTAGACTCAGCAGCGCTTCATCCTCTAGTGGAATAAGCGTCAGATCGACGGTGTGATGCTGAGCATCTAAGGTGACTAACGTCGCGGTGTTAACGGTGAGACTTTGCCCAGCTTTTACCGCATCGCTAAGGAGCTGTGTGTCGACACCGAGCGCTTGATAATGCTCTGGCAATGCTTGTTCGACCAGCCTGTGGCTACCGACACCTAAAAGTTGCTCTGCAGCGGCGTTGGCATAACAAGGCTTAAGATCCTTATCGATGACAAGTACCGCGGTCACTAAATGATTGAGCAGAGTCTCTTTATCCATCTACCGTTCCTGAAAATAGGGTTGCACCCTTATGTTGCACCGATTTGGTGCATGCTGCAACTCGACTTCATCAAACGGCTCAATTTATTGCTGACAACTTAACTAATTATTATTAAACCATTTAATTGGATCTTGGCTGCTTTTTAGGTGCAGGAGTCATCGCCGCTTGATGAAGAAATATCTTTCTTGGAGAGCTAGATGCAAAGACTTTGCCGTTTTGAGTCATCGCATCGACAACAATGGTATGTTCACCTCTGTCGATGTTACTTAACTTAAATGTGCCGCCGATTTGGGGTTGGCCGATGGTTTTGCCATCGAGTTTAAGGGCCATCAAATATTGGCTCTTGATTTCAGGGGTGACTGTTGCTGTGACTTGGAAATCGCCATTATTGTCTCTGACGGTTTCCTCTTCTTCAGGTGAAGTAATGACGACTTGATACTTGATTTGCTCAATGACTTGCGAATCAGTGGAGTCAGCGCTTACTGGTGGCAAGGTAATTTGATTTTGCGTTTTTTCTTTTAATTCAACAATCTCAGCATTGGGATACGGCTCATCGGAGTAATGGACTTTACCGTCCTTATCGACCCATTTGTACACTGCTGCCTGTGCTAATAGGCTAAGCAGCAGTAAGCTGATGAGGGTTAATAAACGCATGAGAAAATCCTTTTACCTGAGAGATGAGATTATTCAAGAGTAGTTGTTTTTTCATCAAAAATCATGGTGTTTATGCATCGCTAACGAGGTTTTATTGGCGATCAACGGGTTTGCAAGATGACGAGGTGTGCTCGAATGATGGCGTTAACTTTTTTGTAAAAGTCACTTTAAGGCTGGATACGCCTAAACGTGAGTATCCCTTGCCCCGTTTGAGGGAATATCAACGCACCATGATGGTGCGTTGATATCTTTCAAGGCTCACCGCTGCATGGGATTGCAGAGGTGTGAGCTTGAACTATAAGGCGAGAGTTAAAATGTCGCGGCTCATGGCGGGATCGATATTGCCATGTTCACCTAAGGCAACCATGCCATGTTTCTCGAGTTGGGCCACAACGGCGTCAACAGCTTCCTTACCTAAATCATAACTGGATAAGTGTGTTGCAATGCCCATGGCTTCGAAAAACGCTTGGATTTTCACAATCGCAGCCTCAATACGTTCGTCTTCCGAGCCTGTGGTGATATGCCATACTCTGTCTGCAAATTGTAGTAACTTTTCACGTTTAGCAACCTTAGTGCAACGCAATAGTGCTGGTAATACAATGGCTAAGGTTCGGGCGTGGTCAATATCATAGAGCGCGGTAAGCTCATGGCCAATCATGTGAGTCGCCCAGTCGTGCGGAACGCCCGTGGCAATCGTGCCATTGAGAGCCATGGTTGCGACCCACATCAGGTTGGCGCGAATATCGTAATCTTCAGGTTTTGTGAGCGCTTGTGGGCCTAATTCAATCAAAATTTGCAGTAGACCTTCGGCAAATCTGTCCTGAACTGCGGCGTTTACTGGGTAGGTAAGGTATTGCTCGGTGATATGTACAAATGCATCGACGACACCGTTCGCCACTTGACGTTCTGGTAGTGTGAAGGTTTTTGTGGGATCGAGGATGGAGAATTGCGGATAAACTAAGTCGTTACGGAACGGCAGCTTAGCTTTCAATGATTTACGAGTCACCACGCTGGCGTTGTTCATCTCTGAACCCGTCGCAGGTAGGGTTAATACCGAACCGAATGGCATGGCTTTAGTCACCTTAGCACCCCAGCTCGTGAGAATATCCCAAGGCTCGCCTTCGAAAACGGCGGCAGCGGCAACAAACTTAGTGCCATCGATGACTGAACCACCTCCGACCGCGAGTAAAAAGTCGATATTTAATTCACGTACTTGCTCGACAGCCTGCATCAGGGTTTCGTAGGTTGGATTGGGTTCGATACCCTCGAATTCGACCACAAAACGATTTCCAAGCGCTTGTTTTACTTCAGCTAAGGTGCCTGTTCGTTTGGCGCTGCTGCCACCAAATAACACCATAACTCTGGCATTGCTGGGGATTAATGTGTCGATTTCTACGATGGTATTTTTACCAAAATGGATGCGAGTTGGGTTGTAATAGGTGAAATTGAACATACTGCTAGTTGTCCTATGGTTGTATAACGAATTTAGTAGACCAGTCGTCTAGTTTGTGGCTGTAAAATTGATCGATAAGCGATCTTACAAGTAAAATCTCTATCAATTGGTTGTTGTGGCCACCTTTCTGGCTAGCACACCGTTTTATGCTTCAAAATGGATTCAGTTGTTACAAGAGCGCGTTCAAATGCCGCATGACTGTGGCCGAGTTTATTCATCAGACTTGCGCCGAGCCACATGTGATATAGCAGCTCTGCCGTTGCTTGGGCATCCTGATTACAGATGGAGCTATCTTTAATACCATCTTGAATACAGTGTGTTAAGCGTTCAATAATGCCTGCAGACCCCTTTAACAGAACAAGGCGCATAGCCTCAGACAGATCAGCCACCTCGGCACTTAATTTAACCACTAAGCATTTTTGATCGACGCAGCCATCTTGCTGGATATGCAACCACTTTTGCCAGTATTGCATTTGGCGATCAAAGCCTGAGAGTTGAGTGTTGGCAAACAGACTATCAAGCTCCACTTGATATTGCTCAAAATAGCCCGTTAATAATGCCTCGCCGAATTGCTCTTTGGATGTAAAGTAATGGTAAAACGAGCCTTTTGGTACTTGAGCCGCTTTGAGTAATTGAGCTAACCCCAAGCATGAAAAGCCTTGTTTAATGATCAGTGAGTAACCGATATCGAGAATATGCTGGCGGGTAGATTGGGTTTCTGTTTTCATGGGAAAGGAGCATATAGCAAATTAGACCAGTCGTCTAGTGGCCGTTATTTATACAAATTATTGATGCAAACTGAGGAATGCTCAATACGCTCTAAGCATTCCATCGATTTAACACTATAGATAGTGACAGCAATATTCAGCTATTGCATTGTTGCGGATTTTAAAGCTCACATTGGCCGCAAGTTCGAACTGGCTGCCTTCGCTAAACGTTTGCCAAGTTGGACTATTTGGCAGCAAGACCTCAAAGCTGCCGCTGGTGACGTGCATGATTTCGCCTTGGGAGGTGGAAAATTCGTATTCTCCTGGGAGCACGACGCCTAAGGTTTGTTTACTACCATCACTGAAAAATACACTGCGGCTAGCAACTTTACCCTCAAAATAGATATTGGCTTTTTTGGCTACCGCGACTTGCTCAATGAGTTCCATCCCATGCTCCTTTGTTAATGTGTTTTGAATATATATGCAATTCAATGTGATTTTAATTCCGTCGTCAATCTGATTTTTTTACTGTTCAGCGACTCAATGATCCAGATGTTCTTCACATTGGGTTTGTTTTAACGACCAATTCCATAAATTTTATTAATTATTTCAGGTTATTACTACGTTTGTTGACAAGGTGCTTAATAAAATAAGTGACCTAGCTTTGTCGAGCATTCATTCTTCACCTATAGTTTTAAACGTTAGTCATTTAATTCCTATAGCAATGGAATGTTGAGTTCGACAAGGAGTGTTCCCATGGGATTTACGCGCAAAATTCAACTGATTAGCTTATTGATCGTTCTCTTACCTCTCATCCTATCAACAGCGATAGTGACCTATCTTGCAAAAAATGAGTTATTTGCAGAGGCTCAGTCACGTTTGGTGGCTGTTCGTGAAATTAAGCAGCGACAGATCAACAGCATGTTTCAAGACTTTTCCGATAACTTGCAGTCAGTTGGTTCGGTGATCGCAAATCAAAAGAATTTGGACACCTTAAGTGAGCTCGAACCAACACTAAAATCCCTGAATAAGCTGCTTGGTTTTTATGATCTGTTCATTATTTCCGATGATGGCACAGTTTTTTACACTGTGGCTAAGGAACCTGATTATGGAACGAATTTACGCACTGGTCCCTATCGTTCCTCAGGATTAGCGCAATTATTTGAGAAGACACTGACTTCATCCGGCACAGTTTTTTTGCAGGACTTTTCAGCCTATGCGCCATCAAATGGGCAAGCGGCGGCCTTTATTGGACAAGCGATGCAGGTCAATGGACGGCACATTGTGGTGGCGGCACAAGTTTCTATTGATCGAATTAATAGGGTGATGCAGATCCGCGAAGGCATGGGCCAGACGGGGGAGACTTATTTGATTGGTCCCGATAATCGTATGCGTTCGGACTCATTTTTAGACCCCGTCAATCGTACCGTTGTCGCTTCTTTTGCGGGAACAATCGCTAACAATGGAGTTGATACGCTTGCGGTGAAAGCAGCCTTAGCAGGTAATCAAGGTGTTATGCAGGTTTATGATTATAATAATAATTTAGTGCTTTCAGCCTACTCGCCTGTTGTTGAGATGGGGCTTAAATGGGGGTTGATGGCAGAAATAGATGTGAGTGAAATAGCCGCTCCTGCCTACCATATGATGTTGATTGGCCTGCTAGTTTGTGCTTTATCCATTGTGCTGGCGATTGCCGCAGCCAAATTGGTGACCAGCTTCGTGCTTAAACCCTTAGGAGGGGAGCCCGAAGATATGTGTCATTTAACCAGTCTTATTGCCTCTGGCGACTTAACCCATAGTTTGTTGCACACCCAGTCGGATAACCATCTGATGAGTTGGTTAGCGAGGATGCAGACTAAATTAAAAGAAATTATTGGCCAATTAATAGGTATGGGTCATGAATTGGAGTCAGCAGCGGAACAAAACTCAGCGGCAATGTATCAGGCGGATTGTAGTATTCAGCAGCAGGCGAAAGAAACCGATATGTTAGCTACCGCGGTGGAGGAGATGAGTTATGCCGCGGCCGAGATTAGTACTAATACCTCGAAATCCTCCGATGAGGTTTCTGCATGTACCCATTCGAGTCACATTCTTTCGCAAAATTTGGTCAGTACGCGCCACAGTTTAAAGGTGACTTTAGAGAGTTTTGCTGCCATTCATCAGCAAGTCGGTCATCTCGAAGCTGATAGCCAGAAAATAGGCAGTGTACTTGAGGTGATAAATGCTATTGCTGAACAGACCAATCTCTTATCTCTCAATGCGGCGATTGAAGCAGCCCGTGCAGGTGAGCATGGACGAGGGTTTGCTGTTGTCGCCGATGAAGTACGGCAACTTGCCGTGAAAGTGCAAGAGGCGACTCAGGATATCGGTAAGGTATTGCAGGGGATACAACATCAATCGGGAGTTCTGGCTCAGCACAGTGTGACTTGCTCATCCGAGGCGTCAAAAACTGCAGAGGATGCCGAAGGTATGCAAGCGGCAGTGGATGATATTGCTAAGCGGCTTGAGACACTGAGGTCATTAATGATCCAAACGGCTACGGCGGCAGAGGAGCAAACTACTGTATCGGCAACCATAGCGCAGGGGATTGCGGGATTAAGTGCTGCAGCAGAGGAAAATAGTGCGGCGATAAGCCAAGTGGCCGCCAGTACACGTAGTTTGTTAGGGTTAGCTAATCAACTTGGTTTAACAACGGCGCAGTTTAAGGTATAGGAAACCAATACCAAGCAGATGCAGTGTTCTTGCCATTGGGGCTGCGATTGTTACTGAGCTGTCTGTTATGCATCCGCCAGAAAGGATTCTCTGGCGGATTTTTTCTTAAATGTTCTCGGTTATCGTTTACGCCAGATCGTCATTTCTGAGAGGGAGTGTTGGAACTTGCGTTTAGTTTCCCGGATAACAAAGGGGATTTCCTTTACCGCGACTAGCTCAAATTGGCCGATCAAGGTTTCCGTCAACCCATCTAAAGTGGTGAAGTTTTCCCCTTTTACTTTAATGCCTCCGAGCCATTTTTCTTTTGGTGTGTAATCCTCAAGCCAAGTATAAGGCGATGCAATCACTAGGTAGCCACCTTGGTTAATGCGTTGGCCAATACTGGTGAGGAAATGTTTAGGATCGTTCAATCTGTCGATAAGGTTTGATGCATAAACTAAGTCGTAACCTGTATAGATGGGCTTAAGATTGCAGGCATCGCCTTGCATAAAACTGACTTTTTTCGCTTCTTCTTGGTAGCCCAGCTTAGTTAGGCTGGCACTCTTAAATTCTTGCAAATCTCCCTCGGTGCGAATGGTGTAGCGTTTTTCACCTTGTTCAGTCAGCGCGTAGGCTTGTTGAATAAAACGTGCCGAAAAATCGATACCGTCAACATGATCGAATACTTTGGCTAACTCAAAGCTAGCGCGTCCCACCGAACAGCCGATGTCTAACGCCTTAGCGGTATGCTCAAGTTGGATTTCGTTTAACGCCTGTTGAACGCCATTAACGCAGAAATTAGGGACGCCAAAGTATTGAGCGCCATAATGGAATTCTAAATATTGAGAAATCAGTTCATCGGTTTCGTACACATTAACCTCGGCCATTTGCTCTGGGTTTTGCAGGGACTCTACATAACGAAATCCGGCATGTTGGTAGAAGTGACGGCGAAACGCGTAGCGAGAGGCTGCAATGGCTTCATTGCCCGTCGAGATCCAAGAGCCCCCTTTAATTAGGTTATGTTTACCATCGAAAGTTGGCGTTGAAAAATCATCGTAGAGTGGATGCACTGCAAAGCCATTAAAACCATCGATAGCGGTTTCGGTCCATTGCCAGACATTACCGACAATGTCGTAAAATTCATTATGTTTAAAGCGATTCACCGGACAAGAAGAAGCGTAATAAGCCAGCGAGATATTCCCCGGTACTTCTTGCCAGTCGGGGGCATCGGTTGGAATTTTTTCTCGCAGAATATACCATTCGGCCTCTGTCAGTAGGCGGATGTTGCTTTGAGTCTGGCGCGCTTTCCAATAACAAAACGCTTTAGCTTCGAGTTGATTGACTTCAACTGGCCAATTAAGGGGAAGTGGAATTTCGCTGGTAAGATTTCGTTGCCACCATTTACCGTCATAATGGCGCCAAAAACGTGGCATCTGGGCTTGAGTGTAAGCCAGCCATGCCCGGCCTTCTTCATTCCAAAACTCGGGAGATTGATAGCCTCCGGCTTCAACAAAGCTCAAATATTCTTGATTACTCACTAAATATTTTGAGGCTTTAAAGTCTGCCACTTTAAAGCTCTTATTGCCGTACTCGTTGTCCCAGCCGTAGGTCTGATCTTGCTCTTTTTTACCTAAAGTGATTTTTTTGCCCGCCACAGCAATCAGCTGGTTAGCGTCTATCGTTCCATAGTCTTGGCACTCCGGCCAGTGCGCACTGGGGGATACTTCTTCTAAAGGCAACTGACGGATAATGACCGATGAGGTTTCTAAATGGATGCGTTCATGCTCAATTCCCATCAAAATGACCCAAGCGGGACTGTCCTGAGTGATAGGCAAGGTGATAGGCATAGTATCAATTAATTGGTTAACAACGCGATTTACCTTGTCTCGATAGTCTTTTACCTCGGCGACCGTTGGCCATTGGTAGTGGGTTTCATTGAGATCGTCCCAAGACATCTCGTCAACACCAATGGCAAACATCGACTCAAAATGATCGTTGACTCTGTCCTCAAGATATTTACCTAGTTTGAGCTTATTGATGTAGAAGGTTGCGGTGTGGCCAAAGTAAAAAATAAGCGGATGGCGTAAAGGCTCTGCTTTCAAATAATAGGCATGGTCGTGTTTTATCAACTCGAATAGAGACTCATAGAGCGCCCAAGTTTGGTTGAAGTAGTGCTTAAGCGCTTGACGTTTTAGCATTTCATTCTCACCCGTTAGATTGAGTGTTTGCAAAACAGGCATGTTCGATTTCTCCATAGGGCAAGCGGGTGCCATTGTTGTTGCCATGGGTTGTCAGGCTCAATACGTCACGGTTGGTTATCGGATCACTTTACCAACAAAATGTGGCAGTTATTTATCTGAGCTTTCAAGCTAACAGAAACCAAGCCTGAGATGAAACTAGGATTGTATTTTTGTACTCAAGATTGATTGATGCAAAAGACGACAAAATGGCTATTTGTAAATAAAATGTTTCTTCGCTGATATGATTCAGTTTTAATGAGCATAATAGGGTTGTGTTGTGAATGGGTCTTGATATGCAGAAGTTATTTTTCCAATTATTAGAAGAGCGTTATTTCAATCGTTTACCAGAGGCATTAGTGCTCAAGTTTGCAACTGAGTCGGCTGATTTTGTGCGTTTTTGGTTGGTTCACTGCATGCGAAGTATGGTTTCTGAAAGAGAACTGGCCATCGCTTTGTTTTTTAGTGCTGAGTGGGAGCTAGAGGAGCTGGTGAGTTTAAAATCGTTCTGGGGTTCCTATGTCACGATGGAAGATATTCAGCAAGAGCAAGAAGTTAAAGCGACATTTTGTCATTTTGTTCCTTGGTTAAAAACCATCTCGCCTCATCATGAGGATGCGATCTGCGTGTTTTCTGCGTTATGTCTTTTTGAGCACAGACCAACATCTGTCGGGAAACAACTGCAATCGGCAACGTTGTCCCACTCCCAACTTCCAGTGAGCTTATTAGACGAAATCAAGCTATTTTCATTGCCCCATTTGCGGCCTATTACTGTGTATGGACATCAGGGGAAGGGGAGCGTCGAAAGTGGTATCCGCAATAACATGCATTACCCAACACCGATCCCTAATGACAATCTTGCAATGGCTTGCGTCGAAAGGGTTATTGCAAAGTTTGCAGGGATTAAGTTGGCGTTTGCAGAACCCATCGTTGTACTGCGGTATGAACCTGGCCAGTTTTATCAATGGCATTATGATGCAATACATGCATATACGGCTGAAATTCAAGCTGAATTGGAGCGTTTTGGCCAAAGGTCCAGAACGGCCATTTTATATCTTAATGATGATTTTGAAGGAGGAGAAACGGAGTTCAAAGTACCGTATATTCAAGTTAAACCCGAGACTGCCGCTATTTTGGTGTTCGATAATACGGATCAAACTGGCAAACCCATTCCTTCTTCATTGCACCGCGGCTGTGAGGTGACAGCTGGGCAAAAATGGGTTTGTACCCAGTGGTTTAGAGATAAGCCATTTTGGTTAAGAGCGGGATTGTTGGCTTAGTTTTGTCTGAGTGCAATAAAGGCATTGTGATTTACAGGTGTGCTCTATAGTAAAAATTATTTATTCCTGACCAGTATTTTATCGGTCAAGGTTAGGGCAGAATGTTCACGTCCGTAAAATTATTATGCAGGATATAACGGGATGGCAATGAACGCATTATGGATACCCGCTTGGTATGAGCTTGATCCGTCGATCGTTGTGGGCGTGACTGAAGAGTTTATATTTCATAAACCCGCTACCAATGAGGCTTTGAGATTTTACAGCGGAGCGAAAAAAACGGAAGCAGTTAAGGCGACAGGGGCAATTGCAAGCATTCACCACAAGGTCTTGGGGGATATTGACAGTGTGGATGCACAGGGGCTTGATTATACAATTGTTTTAAAAGATGGCCGTCGTTTATTGGTGAATGCTGAGGAAGATCCTGGCCTACTTTACGAATGGGTTGATGACAGTTGGCAACCGTCGGAGATGGTCATTCAGGATTGGCAACTTGAGGTCAAGTTTGCATCACTTTCGCCATTTAAGGCGGTTGACTAATTCTCGTATTATTTTTCAGAGCAGTCAGGCTCACTTTGTTGAATCGACTGCTCTTCAAACAAGATTTGTAGTAATCGATATTCGTATTGGATTTTAGCTACATAATCATCATGAAAGTTCAGCAGATTAAATTCCTCTACGCATTGTCGATAACGGCGTAATTGTTCTTCGCCATCCATATCCTGATGTAGCCAGCCCATTAACATACGAATTCCTTTCGTCTTTATCCTTGGCACCAAGTTTAACCTTTTTCTAATTTAAGACTCGATTGAATCTTGGTGATATTGTTATATTTTCATGAGTAAAGCTTATAGTTTTTAAAATTATTCATATTATTTATCATGATATTAATCGAACATCGTCTTTAATTGTTTAGCCTGAATGTGTTGTGTTACTGAATTTGATTATGGTCAAGGTCTTACAACAAAAGCACGTTTAAGCTGACATTTGATGAATATAGGTATTAGATTCTCAGATTGTGCCACCCCACATTTTGGTCTAGATTGAGGGCTCTTTTAGCCCAAAACTTGTCCTGATTGGGTGTGGTATTCTCTTTCAATGGAGTCCTGTCATGGCAAATATTTTGCTGGTGGCCAATCTTAACTGTGACCGTGTGTTAATTCTTGATAAACCTTTAAAAACCGGTGGGCGCTTTCATTATCAAGATGGCGGTCAAAGGCTCGGCGGCGGTGGTGCCAATACTGGGCTTGGACTTGTTTGGGCTGGTCATCGAGTTGCATTAGTCAGCCAAGTGGGGCGAGATGAGATGGGGGATTGGGCCATTGCAGAGGCTAGTACCCAAGGGCTCGATTGTCGTTTAGTGCAGCGCCGCGCAGGGAATACCTGTGAGATGCTACTCGTAATGACACCTGACGGTGAGCGCACAATTATCCGCCCGCAGCGCCCTGTTTTTGAGTTATCAGTTCCTCCTAAATGGCAGCATTGGGATGCGTTGTATTTTAATACGTCGGCGGAAGGGACTGTGAGTTGGGCTAAAACGGCGCTCGATCATTGCCTTGTTATTGCGCAACTTGCCAAGGATGATAGACCGCGCCCTTGCCATGTATTACTTGCCTCGGTGAGTGATATGCAAGGCCGATGTGATACAGCCTCTTGGGACTACGGCGTGAGTATTGGTGGTGAATCATTACGTTATTTTGTGGTAACTGACGGTGTTCGTGGTGCGAAGGTTTATACCCAAGATGATGTTCAGCATGTGCCAGCGGTGCCTGCTGAGGTTGTCGATACCACGGGTGCTGGCGATGCCTATGCCGCTGGGCTTATTCATGCACTCTGTGCTGGCAAATCAATCACTCAAGCGATGGCTGAAGGTGCAGTTTGGGCCGCTTTTGCCGTCGCAACGGACAGTTCGATTCCTGGTGAGGCTTTAAAACAGTATTTAGAAGCATAGTGCTGGCGATGGGTAGCAACCGTTAAACGATTTGGAAGTCATTTTTCTGTCATCTTGGATTGATAGAGTACGTGCTGTGACAGATAGCTCTTGTTCCTTAACGTTTACTTGTGCTTTTCTCCCATTTTGTTGGTTCGCATGTTTGCCTCGTTTCCCCAACGGGGCATTTTTTTACCTCGAATAAAGTTATTTCATCGAAGAATATTCATATTGCGGAAATGTTGTGCGGTTACTGAAGGATTGCGTTAACATTTAGGTAACTCACCAAGTTAATACAAAATAATAAGCCTACTGCTGTTGGAGTTGGAAATGGGCAATCACGTTTGGAATGATAAAAAGAAATTTATTTGGCTACTTTCGGTTTTGTTGTTAGTTGCCTTTTTAGTGACCAGTGGTATTAGCTATAAAGTGGCCCATGATTCTTTGAGTCAGCAAATTGAGAGCAATACACTTCCCTTAACGAGCGATAATATTTATTCGGAAATTCAACAAGATCTACTACGTCCGATCTTTATTTCCTCACTAATGGCGCAGGATACCTTTGTACGAGACTGGACACTAAATCACGAGCAAGAGCCTGAAAAACTAATCCGTTACCTCAAGGAAATCCAAGATAAGTACGATACCGTCACCAGCTTTTTTATCTCCGAGCAGAGCCGCAATTATTACCACTCATCGGGTGTATTAAAAAAAATTCAAGATGTTGAGCCTAATGATGCCTGGTATTTTCGTGTTCGTTCGTTGCCAGAATCAGAACATTACGAAATCAATATTGATGCCGATACCGCTGATCGCACTAAAACAACCGTATTTGTAAACTATAAAGTTTTTGATTTTGAAGGTAAGTTTATGGGCGTGACTGGCGTTGGCCTTGCAGTTGAAAAGGTAAAGGCGCTGATTGAACTTTATCAAAAGCGTTATAACCGCCGAGTTTTTTTCACCGATAGACAGGGCAACGTCACTCTCCATGGTGATGAATATGATGGCGCTAATTCACTGCAAGCCAGTACTGGTTTGGAGCAACTATCTACACGCATTTTAACTAGCCCAAGTGCTGCATTTAGCTATCAGCGAAACGGTAAAACGGTTTATTTAAACAGTCGATTAGTGCCTGAATTCAAGTGGTATTTAATTGTTGAGCAAGAAGATGCGCCGCAGGAGCAAGAACTGCTAAATACCTTTTGGGGGAACTTAGCTCTGAGCTTGGTGGTGACCATAGGAATTTTGTTTATTTCAAACATGACCTTAGGGCGTTATCAGCGCAAACTTGAGGTTATGGCATCAACCGATAAACTCACCGGAGCCGCTAATCGACAAGTCTTTGAAGAGTATTTCCATCAGGCTTTAGAAAAAGCAAAGTTATCGCAAACTCCAACTTCAGTTCTCCTTGTCGATATCGACCACTTTAAAAAAGTGAATGATAGTTATGGTCATGGTGTCGGTGATTTAGTGCTAAAAACGGTCACTAACCTGCTGCGTAGCCAGTTAAAACCGCAAGATATTCTTTGCCGTTGGGGAGGAGAAGAGTTTTTGGTGTTATTGCCAGAGATGGATTTAAGCCATGCGGCAGAGTTGGCGGAACATTTCCGCGATTCAATCTCCCAGCGAGAATTGAAGGTCAATGGTGTACATATTGCGATCACAGTCAGTATTGGTGTCGCCGAATATCAGAAGCTCGAACCTGCGGAAGATTTGATCAAACGTGCCGATTTAGCCTTGTACCAAGCGAAAGAGGCTGGCCGTAATCAAGTGGTGTTAAATCAGTGAGGCAACGATCTTAAGAGGGTATACTTGGCGTGTGATTTAGCCCCTGTGGCGGCAATGAAGGGAGTAACCAATGTCGACCTTATTAGTAAATAGATTATCGGGTTTGTATTTAGGGGCGAGCCTGCAAGAGCTTAGCGGCGTATCAACTGGCATTGATGGTAAAAAATCGGTGCAGCAGTTAGTGGTGAATATCGACCATGTAGAAGGCGATGCACAGGCCGATCCTAAGCACCATGGCGGGCTTGATCGAGTATTACACCATTTTCCCCGTGAGCATTATGGCCAATACCGTCGTTGGGATTTAATCACCCAACTTGAAGATGCGCCGAGCATGGGCGAAAACATCAGCACAGTTGGCCTGAATGAATCAGAGGTCAATATCGGGGATGTTCTGCAAATTGGTGCTGTGACAGTGCAGGTGACTCAGCCTCGCTCACCCTGTTTTAAGTTAAATCTGCAATTTGGCCATCGAGAGTTTGCCCTTGCAATGCAGCAAAGTCAGCTATGTGGTTGGTTTTATAGGGTGTTAACGCCAGGCATTATCCTGTTAAGTGATAGGATAGAATTAGTAGAGCGTAAAACCGATATCAGCGTTGCTGAGGCGATGGCGTTGTACTTTTCACCCGAATACGATGCTAAGGCCTATGATAGACTTGCATCCTGTGAGGGGCTGGCGCAAAGCTGGGTAAATAGTCTGCAACGGCGTTTAGCCACACAGCAGGTCGAAGATTGGCAAATGCGCTTGTATGGGTAAAAAGGAAAATAAGCTTTATTTTCAAGATGATAATGCAGGGAAAGTGTAATGATAGAGTCAGTGACTAAGAGTGAAAGAGATTTTGGCTTATTTGTGTATGCCTCTAGTTTAATTGGTTATTTAGTGCCGTTTGGCTCGATTCTTGGACCACTGATAATGTGGTTGATGAAGCGTGAAGAGTCGGCCTTTGTCGACCAATGCGGCCGCAGTTGTTTGAATTTTAAGTTAAGCCTATTGATCTACGTGATTATCAGCGGAATGTTAGCCTTGGTGGGCATTGGTTTTATCTTCTTGATCATCCTAGGTATTCTTGACTTGGTTTGCACCATTCTTGGGATGATTAAGGCGAGTGAAGGGCAAGTATATCGTTACCCGCTGACGATTAAGTTCCTTTCCGATAACTAATCGGTGTTTACGCTCTGCAATAAAAACGCCTTAGGGAGAATCCGCTAAGGCGTTTTTGTTTTTAACCCTTCTTGAGCTTACACCTTAAACTTCGCCACTAAAGTATCTAAGCGGTGAGCAAGTTGATTTAGCGCTAAGCTGGCCTGCGCCGCTGCCTGTGCCGTGCTAGCGGTGCGTTGGGTGATGTCGTTAATTTCGGTCACGTTGCGGTTGATATCTTCCACAACGGTCGATTGTTCTTCCGTCGCAGCGGCCACCTGAATATTCATATCACTGATAAGGCCAATACGCTCGCTAATGCCAACCAAAGACTGGCTAGCCTCATCAACTGCAGTCACACCTTCGTGGGAGCGTGCGCGGCTCTGCGCCATAGCACTCACTGCGCGACTTGCCTCTGACTGCAATTTATCGATCATGCCTTGCACTTCATTGGTCGATGCTGCGGTGCGAGATGCCAGATTACGTACTTCGTCGGCTACCACCGCAAAACCACGTCCTGCTTCACCAGCTCGCGCGGCTTCAATGGCTGCGTTAAGGGCGAGTAGGTTAGTTTGCTCCGAAATGGCGCGGATCACATCGAGAATCCCACCGATAGATTTAGTATGAGTTGCTAGGGATTCAATCACTTCGCCTACTTGCTCAACATCATGGGAGAGCTGATTGATGGTATCGCGTGCGCGTGTAACCACCACTTGGCCACTATTGGATTCTGTATCAGCATCTTTCGCGGCGACAGCAGCTTGGGCGGCATTGCTGGCGATTTCATTTACGGTTGCGCCCATTTCATTGATGGCGGTCACCACCATCATGGTGCGATCTTTTTGCTCATGACTATCTTCAAGGGTTTGCTGCGCTTGATTAGACACATCTTTCGCCGAGAGACCGAGTTGCTCGCTGGTCTGCGCTACTTCAATTACTGAGTCTTGGATTTTGCTAATAAAGCTATTAAATCCTTGGGCAAGCTGTGCAATTTCATCTTTGCCATTTACTGGTAAGCGCTGACGCAAATCTCCTTCGCCTTCACCAATATCGCGGAACATCGCTGCGACTTGGGCAATAGGACGGCTTACCGACCCTGCTACAACTATGGCGAGCATAATAAAGCCTGCGGCAATAATTAAGGTCCAAATCAAGATTTGGTAAACTGCGTCCCTGAGTAGGGCAAAGACTTCAGCTTCTGGCACTTGAGCGACCAAATACCAATCCATCGATGGAATATAACTGCTAGCAACGAAGATTTTTTCACCTTGGATTTCGGTATCAATCAGATTGAAATCGCTACGATTGAGTAATGAACCGATGTTGGCCGCAGAATATAAACTCTTTAGGCTAGTTTTGCCGATTTGACTGGGGGCTGGATGCAGTTTGATCTCGCCTTTGGCATCGACTAAGTAGACAAATCCTGTTTCTTCAATTTTAAATGAGTCGAGCAGTTGCACCATATCATCGAGGGATTTGGCAAGCCCGACTAAGCCGCGACCGTTAGGTTGCTGATAATTGATAAAGAGTTTTATCTCGCCATTGGCTTCGGTAAATACGTTGAGCATCCGTTCTTGGCCGCTATCGCGATAACTAAAAAACCAACCGTCTTGCGCGGGGGTGAGTTCACGTAAAAAACCGTCTTGAGTGTAATAAGCCGCGGTTTGTCTATCGGCGTAGGAGGCTTGGGCTAAATGGTATTGGCGGGTGATGTCTTTTAATTGGGCAACGACTTGGGGTTCTTGTTCCTGCGGCCGACCATTTTCAAGCCATTGCAAAAGCATACGGCTGCTGGCGAGTTGTTCGGCAGCATTCATCAAGCTTGAAATATCCAGATCAATTTTATTACGGATCTGCATCATTAGGCTGGGCATTTCCGACCCCAGCATACGCTGTTGTACCACGTTTTTGGCGCTACGTTGGCTGATCACGCCAACAAGTATGGTAGACAGGAGCACCGCAAATGTGACTGTCAGCAGGATTTTCTGCTTAATCGTAAGGTTATTCAATATCATAAATATCAACATGCCTGTGTTAAACGTTTAGAAATATCGGTCGACGATTTGCTGCCAATAACATGTATTGATCAGAACTGCAAAAGTTAACCTTGGTTTAGGTCGATTGCCGAATAAAACTGCTTACAAGACATTTATTAGGCTTAACCTGTTGCTCTTACGGTAGATCTTTATATGTAGAGTATAGATGGAAATGAATTGCGGATTTGAAGCTTGTAATATTTATGGCGTAATTGTTACCAAAGTATAAGGTTAAGGCAAGTAAAAAGAAGGCGCTCAGTGAGCGCCTTATGGATATCAATTACATATTCGGATAATTAGGACCACCGCCACCCTCTGGGGTAACCCAAGTGATATTTTGGCTTGGGTCTTTAATATCGCAGGTTTTGCAGTGGATACAGTTTTGTGCATTGATAACAAACTTGGGCTTGCCTGCTTCTTCAACGATTTCGTACACGCCAGCAGGGCAGTAGCGCTGGGCGGGTTCGTTAAATTGCGTCAGGTTGATCCCAAGTGGAATGCTGCTGTCTTTGAGACGCAGGTGGCAGGGCTGATCTTCCTCATGATAGGTACTCGACAGATAAACTGAGGAGAGTTTATCGAAGCTGAGTTTGCCGTCAGGTTTGGGGTAATCAATCTTGCTGTAGGCGCTAACCGGCGCCATTTGCGCGTAGTCAGGATGCTCATCACGCAAAGTGATCGGGAACTTACCGCCAAACCAGTTTTGATCTATGTAGTTAAATGCGCCACCAAGGAAGGTGCCAAATTTGTGCATCGCTGGGCCAAAATTGCGTGACTTATACAGCTCCTCATGCAGCCAGCTTTCTTCTAGATGGGTTTGGTAGCAGTCGAGATCCTTACCACCTTCGACCTCGGCCATCATGGCTTTTGCTAAGGTTTCGGCCGCGACAATACCGCTCTTCATCGCTGTATGTGTACCTTTAATCTTGGCAAAGTTTAAGGTGCCTGCATCGCAGCCAATTAGCAGACCGCCGGGGAAACTCATCTTCGGCAGTGAGTTCAGGCCACCT
Source organism: Shewanella cutis (assembly GCF_022410515.1). Taxonomy (GTDB): domain Bacteria; phylum Pseudomonadota; class Gammaproteobacteria; order Enterobacterales; family Shewanellaceae; genus Shewanella; species Shewanella cutis. The sequence goes on from NZ_JACSDI010000008.1 coordinate 72,483, forward strand.
TTAGTGATAGCGCGTGCGCCATAGGTCAGACGCTCGCCGCCTGCTAAATATTTGGCGATAACAGGGTGAGTTTTATAACGTTGGAACTCATCGAACGGGCTTAAGTGTGGGTTCTTGTAGTTGAGGTCGATAATTAACCCCACGGCAATTTGATTGTCTTCCATATGATAGAGGAAGCCGCCACCCGATGCGCCATCGGTTAATGGCCAACCACCAGTATGCACAACCTTACCTTGCTCGTGTTGTGCAGCGGGGACTTTCCAAATTTCTTTAAAGCCTAGGCCGTAGTGCTGCGGCGTTTTGCCATTATCTAAATGGTATTTCGCGATCAGCTGTTTGCCTAAATGACCGCGGCAACCTTCTGAGAATACGGTATATTTGGCATGAAGCTCCATGCCGGGCATAAAGCTGTCTTTTGGTTGGCCATCGGCGCCTACGCCCATGTCGCCAATCAAAATACCTTTAACGCTATTGTCCTCATTGAAGAGTAATTCGCTGGCGGCAAAGCCTGGGAAAATTTCTACACCGAGTTCTTCAGCACGGGTTGCGAGCCAGCGGCAGAGGTTGCCGACGCTAACAATATAATTGCCTTCGTTGTGCATGGTTTTCGGCACAAACGCATTGGGCATAAGTTTGCCATCGGTCTGTGAGCTGAGTAGATAGATTTCATCGTGGGTCACCGCTGTGGTCACTGGGGCGCCTTTGTCACGCCAGTCGCTGAATAGCTCATCTAACACTCTGGGTTCGAATACGGCGCCAGATAGAATATGCGCGCCCACTTCGGAGCCTTTTTCTACTACGCAGACGGTAATTGCTTTACCTGAATCCTGTGATATCTGCATTAATCGACACGCAGTCGCCAAGCCCGCAGGGCCCGCGCCGACGATAACAACATCGAATTCCATTGATTCGCGTTCCATCAGTTCACCTTTTCCTTCGCGTATCCCCGATTTTTATCGGGTGTTGTAGTTTGTTTGTAAACGGGCGTTTTATTAATGCTGTCAACCTTACCTCAAAATAACCGCATGGCACAGTGGCTAGGCAGGATGTTTAGCCTAAATAATGACAAATCTTTGGGTGAGCACTGTCACAGATTGTTCACGCTCACTTGAACCTGATCAAGAAATACCTGTTTAGGGGTATAGCTAGGCAATACTTTCGGCTTATAATCACAGCTGACGGTTCTCCGAGCTTGCCTACCTAAGTCAACAGATATGGGGGTGTAGCCGTGGCAATAAGGCCACTGGGGTGAGTAAAGAAATGCTCTCGCCTCCCACACTTGGAAAGGTGATCATGTCTCAATTACAAGACAATTTTGGTCGTAAATTTCATTACTTACGGATGTCAGTCACTGACGTTTGTAACTTCAAATGCAGCTATTGCCTCCCCGATGGTTATCATCCCAATGGCAAACAGCAGTTTTTATCTCTCAGTGAGATAGAAAACCTCGTGTCCGCATTTAGCCTCGTTGGCACTCAAAAAATCCGTATCACTGGCGGCGAACCTACGCTGCGTAAAGATTTTACCGATATTATTCGAGTCGTTGCCGATAATCCGCGTATTCATACCGTTGCCACTACCACTAATGGATATAGGCTTGAGAAGCATGCCAAAGAGTGGTTTGATGCGGGCCTGCGCCGCATTAACGTATCTGTAGACAGCTTAGACCCTAAGATGTTTTACCAGATCACCGGCGAGAACAAGTTCGACGAGGTGATGCGCGGTATTGATGCTGCCTTATCCGCGGGCTTTGAGCGCGTAAAAGTCAATGCAGTATTGCTCAAGGGCATGAACGATAAAGATTTACCGCGCTTTTTGAATTGGATTAAGCACACGCCCATCGATCTGCGGTTTATTGAGCTGATGGAAACGGGGTTGGGCCGTGAGTATTTCCAAGCCCACCATTTGGCGGGTGCCGATATCAAAGCGCAGTTGCAAGCAGAGGGCTGGCAGTTGGATATACCCAGTGCCGACGATGGCCCCGCGCAAAACTTCAGCCACAATGACTTTAAGGGCCGCATTGGTTTGATCATGCCCTATGCCACAAATTTTTGCGCCAGCTGTAATCGCTTGCGGGTCTCGGCTAAAGGTAAGTTACATTTGTGCCTGTTTACCGAATCCGGCATCGATTTGCGTGATCTACTGCAACACCCAAGTCAGCAAGCGGAATTAATCGAGCGGTTACACGGTCAACTGGCGCAGAAGAAAGAAACCCATTATCTGCATCAGGGCATTACGGGCGTAACGCAGCATTTGGCCTCGATTGGCGGTTAATCTAACTTAGGTTTTAGTCTGCTTATCGCGTTATCTTTCATGGCGTTAGATTTCGCGATTGCGCTCAATTTCCCATATGCTTGAATTTAGCAGCAGTTTAAAGGATCGCTTCAATGAGCAATGTATTTACCCATATTAATGCCGACGGCAATGCCCACATGGTCGATGTGACCGAAAAAGCCGTGACCGAGCGTGAGGCCCGTGCCGAAGCCTTTATCGAAATGGCAAGCACGACTCTTGAGATGATTATGAGCGGTAGTCATCACAAAGGTGATGTGTTTGCCACTGCCCGTATCGCGGGGATCCAAGCGGCGAAAAAGACCTCGGATTTAATCCCTCTCTGCCATCCATTAATGCTCACCAAGGTGGAAGTGGAGCTTGAGGCTCAGCCTGAGCACAATCGTGTGCGCATCACTAGCCTGTGTAAATTATCCGGCAAGACTGGCGTCGAAATGGAGGCGCTCACGGCGGCCTCTGTCGCGGCCCTGACGATTTACGATATGTGCAAAGCCGTGCAGAAAGACATGGTGATTTCGCAGGTGCGCCTGCTCGAAAAACGCGGCGGCAAGTCGGGACACTTTAAAGCTGAATAACTCAAGCTGAATAACTCAAAGCGAGATAAGAATATGATTAACGTGTTGTTTTTTGCGCAGGTTCGTGAGCTTTTAGGGGTAGCCCAACTGAGTGTTGAAGCAAGCGAGCAGACACAAACCGCGGAAGGATTACGGGCAACTTTAGCGGCTAAAGATGATAAATGGGCCAAAGTGTTAGCCTCGGACAAATTGTTGGTAGCGGTAAATCAAACCATTAGCCAGTGGGATACCCAAGTGAGCGATGGTGATGAAGTCGCCTTCTTCCCACCAGTGACTGGAGGTTAATATGCGCTTACTGCCAAATGTGCGGGTGCAAACCGTTGATTTTAATGTGGCCGATGAGTACCGCCAATTAGCCCAAGATAATAGCGATGGCGCGGTTGTGACTTTTGTGGGCAAAGTGCGCGATTTTAACGATGGCTCAGTGGTGACCGACCTGACCTTAGAGCACTACCCTGGTATGACGGAGCGCGTTCTTGAGCAAATCGTTGCCGAGGCGCGCGAGCGTTGGCCGATCAATAACGTTACGGTTATCCACCGTGTCGGCACTATGGCGCTAGGTGAGCAAATTGTGTTTATCGGTGTCACCAGCGCTCATCGCAAAGCGGCCTTTGCGGCCTGCGAATTCTTAATCGACTTTTTGAAGACCAAAGCCCCTTTCTGGAAATTAGAAGCTGGGAACAAGGGCAAGAATTGGGTCGAGGCCAAGGATGCCGACGAGCAAGCGGCGCAAGTGTGGCAACACAAAGACTAACGTAAGACTGAGCTAGCAGCAGGCGAGACAGAGAGGTGAGTTTATGCACGGTGTGACAGGGTTAGGCAAAATCTGGAGTCTAGTATTTTCTCTAGCATTGTCGTTCAGTGTTGCCTTGATGCCTGCCGTTAGCCGCGCCGAAACTGTGCCTGCAATTGCCGCCGCCGCGAATATTAAATTTGCCCTCGATGATATTGTCAAAAACTTCAGTGCCGAAACCGGGCTTAAGGTGCGGGTGTCCTATGGGTCATCGGGTAATTTTGTCGCGCAAATTCAACATGGTGCGCCATTTGAGCTGTTGCTCAGTGCCGATGAGCGTTATATCCATGAGCTGCAAAAAGCGGGCTTTACCCGCGATGAAGGTGTGCAATACGCAGTGGGGCGTTTAGCCTTAGTCGCACCCAATAAATCACCCTTAACTTTAGATTCTGAACTTAACGGCGTAAAAGCCCTACTCGCAGCGGGTAAGTTGGAGCGCTTTGCAATTGCTAATCCTGAGCATGCGCCCTATGGCGAACGCGCCCGTGAACTGTTGCAAAAACTAGGCTTGTGGGATGGTCTACAAACCAAGCTAATCCTAGGTGAAAATGCCTCCCAAGCGGCGCAATTTGCCGTGAGTGGCTCTACCCAAGGCGGTATTATTCCGTTATCCCTTGCTTTAGCTCCTCAATTTAAGGCCTTAGGTCAATCCATTGCTTTGCCCGCAGAGCTGCATGGGCCACTTTATCAGCGTATGGCGTTAACGCCTAAAGCGGGTGCTACTGCCGAACGTTTTTACCTCTATCTTCAATCTGATGCCGCCAAATCCGTATTTGTGCAATACGGCTTTGGTTTGCCTGCTCAGTAAGGTTAGCAATGGATTGGCAGGCGCTTTGGTTATCGGTCAAACTTAGTAGCATCACAGTCTTGGTGCTGATCCCACTATCGATTCTAGCTGGGCGCGCCTTGGCTTATCGCCAGTTTGTCGGTAAGTCATGGGTTGAGGCGCTCATCATGGTGCCCTTAGTCTTGCCGCCGACTGTGATTGGTTATTACTTGTTGGTGGGACTTGGCAGCCAAAGCTGGTTAGGGCAGTGGTTAGAGCGTCTGACTGGGCAGCAGTTAGTGTTTCATTTTTCTGGTTTAGTGCTGGCATCTGTGCTGGTCAATATTCCCTTTGCGTTGCAACCGATACAGCGCGCCTTTGAAGCGGTTCCCCACGATGTACGCGATGCTGCGGCCTGTTGCGGTATGAGTAAACTTAAAATACTACTTAAAATTGAACTGCCTATGGTGTGGCCGGGGGTATTGACCGCCATAGTGCTGTGTTTCTCCCATGTGCTGGGTGAATTTGGCGTGGTGCTGATGATGGGCGGCAATATCGCTGGCGAAACCAAGACGATATCGATCTCCATTTATGACAGCGTGCAGGCCTTTGATTTTGGTGCAGCAGGGACTATGTCTTTGGTATTACTGTTATTTGCTATTACCGCATTGGCGCTCACCACAAGTTTGTCACGGCGTTTAGGAGGTCAGCGTGGCGCAAATCATCGCTGATCTGCATTGCCAGATCCAAAATCACAAGCATATTAAACTGAGCGCCGAGTTTAGCTGTAAGGCGGGTGAGGTGCTGGCCGTTGTCGGGCCTTCGGGTGGCGGTAAGACAACGTTACTGCGGATGATCGCAGGGCTTAATCATCCCGACATGGGCAGTATCGTGTTTGGTGATACATCATGGTTCGACAATAAAAGCCGCACCGCGCTGACACCGCAGCAGCGCCATATTGGTTATATGCCACAGCATTTTGGCTTATTTCCCAATCTTACCGCGCTCGAAAACGTGGTAGCAGGGCTTGACCATATTCCTAAATCTGCGCGAGTTGCGCGGGCAAAAGATTGGTTAGAGCGAGTCAATCTGCATGGGTTGCCCGATAGGTTGCCTATGCATCTCTCTGGCGGTCAACGCCAACGGGTTGCGCTTGCCCGCGCCCTTGCCCGTGAACCGTCAGTGCTACTGCTTGATGAGCCATTTTCGGCGGTGGATAGGGAAACCCGCGAGCGTTTATATCTTGAGCTTGCTCGCCTAAAAGAACAGTTGCTTTGCCCCGTGATCATGGTTACCCACGATTTAAATGAAGCCTTGTTGCTGGCCGATTCGATGATTCTGATCAGCCAAGGTCAGATGTTACAGCAGGGTGCGCCCTTTGAGGTGTTATCGCGTCCACGTAACGAGGCCGTTGCGCGGCAGATGGGTTTAAGAAATATTTTCGATGGCGAAGTGGTGTTTCAAGACAGCACTAAAGACATCACTTGGCTGAAGTTTGGTGAGCAGCTGATCGCCAGTGATTTTGGCAAAGACCGTAGCGTTGGCAGTAAAGTACGTTGGGTGATCCCGAATCAAGGTATCAGATTTAACGCTATCACCAATGGGCGTTTATGCCGCAGTTTTAATAAGTTAGATGTCACCATCGACTCCTTGCTGGTGATGGGCGAGTCGGTGCGTGTGGTCTGCTATGCCACTGGGACTGAGCTACAACTTAATACGGAAGTGTCACTTCATCTCGCGCAGAAGCTAGGCTTAACCAAAGGAATGCAAACCACAGTTGCGCTTAAATCTGAGCAAATTCATATTTTAGAGTAGCTAAGTTTTTTCCCGCATTTGGCGAAATCTATTCTCCATTAACGAATAACTCAGCTTGATTTGCGAAGCTGCGTTGCCGTTAAATCCCTAGATGATCAAAGCTTAATCTTGTTTCCATCGGTGTTTCAGTAGGTATTAGGTAAACTGAATACATTCGTCAGTGTTGGCCGAGCCTGAATCAATCGGATTGAGCAATCCACATGGGTGATGAACTAGGCGCCGTCATAGACAAACAGTGATAGAGATTATGGTAGCTTTGGCACGCCATCGACATCTAACTGTTTGTCTCATAAGATACAAACTTAGCCGATTTTTATGGAGGAGCCATGAGACTATGGTTGCTAGGATTCATGTTGATATCTGGGATTGCTACCGCAGCCCAGAGCATGTATTCGATGCTTTCGAGCGGTGAATATCTGCCGCCGTTAAGCGTGATGCAGCAAATTGAGAAGGATTTTCCTGGCGTGATTGCCGAGTTTGAAATGGAAATGCAGGAAGGTGAGTTGGTCTACCAATTTGAGTTGATTAATCCGCTGGCGAATGCGATTACCCGTTTCGAATATCGGGCGCGAGATGGTAAGTTATTGAAACAAAAAGCGGGTAAAGTCACTGCCGACGATGTTGGCGAAGTGGAAGCCGCACGCCTTATCAGCACTAAGCATCAAACCTTCTCTGGCATTATTGCGATGGCGACTAAGGACCATAAGGCCTTTTTGACTGATGCGAAGTTAGATCATGACTTAGGTATCAGCTACTTAGAGTTAAAGTTGCTGGATGATACTGGTAAGTATAAATTGGCATTCGATATTGAAAATTTACGGCAACTACCTTTACTTAAGTGGGATTAGCACTGAGCATCACCGCTAAGTGAAGACAGGGGAGCGCAGCATACAGATGAAAATACTTTTAGTTGAAGATGATGCGACAACGATCGACTACATCGTTAAAGGATTTCTTGAGCAGGGGCATAATATTGAGACCGCCAGCGATGGTCATCAAGGCCTGCTGCAAGCCACCAGTGGTCAGTATGACCTCTTGATTCTCGACCGCATGTTGCCCCAACTCGATGGTTTGAAACTGCTGGCCGCCCTCAGAGCCACGGGTAACCAAACCCCAGTGCTTATCCTGTCGGCGCTTGCCCATGTGGATGAAAGGGTGAAAGGTCTGCGTGCGGGCGGCGATGATTATATGACTAAGCCCTTTGCCTTTTCGGAGCTGCTCGTGCGTGCCGAAAAGCTGATGCAACGGGGCCAATCCGTACCTATTACCACAGATTTAGTGGTCGGTGGCTTAAAAATGGAGTTGCTCACCCGCAACGTGACCTTAGATGGTCACGATTTAATGCTGCAACCCAAAGAATTCCAACTGCTTAAGTATCTGATGGAACACGCCAATCAGGTGATTAGCCGCACGCTATTATTCGAAGCGGTGTGGGATTATCACTTCGATCCCCGCACCAATGTGATCGATGTGCACATCGCCAAGTTACGCCGCAAGTTTGAAGAGTTAGGCCACGGTGAATTGATTGAAACCGTAAGGGGAGCGGGTTATCGCTTACGCCAAAGGCATTAAGCCTTACCAAAGCAGCGCCTGGCGCATCACTATTATCTTCTCGACCTTAGTGACTGTGATCATAGGCGCTTTGCTGTTTGCCCTTTATCGGCAACTGATTATCGAACAGCAGTACCAAGTGACTCAGTATCTCGAGTCAGAAACCCAACGCTATCAGCAGCTTGCGCTTACAGTTGATCGCCGCAGTTTTGCGGCACAAATTCGTGCCGCCGATCCGCAGACGGCGCTCATCGCCTGGCGTAACAGTTATGACATGGTTGGGGCCTTAAGCTTTATGCCTGAAGGCATGCCCATGCTGCCACAAACCCGGGATTTCCCGATTTTAACTGGCGGCCCTGATAAGCTGCATATCCTCACCGGCGGCCTAGTCATGACTCGCTATGGCCCTGTACTCATCGCCACTCGTACCGATAACTTAGCCACCTTGATCGATAAATTTATCAGTGCGGCGGCCACGGCCGTGATGTTGACCGTAGTGTTAACCTTGGCGTTGGGCTATTTGTTTTCTAAGGCGATTTTGCGCCGCTTAGTGCAGTACAACCGCTTGAGTGAGCAAATTGAGCGGGGGCATTACGACACGCGTCTGCCGCTCAGTTGGCGTCAGGACGAGTTCGATATGCTGGCGCTGCAGTTTAATAACGTGCTGGATATTCTCGAGAATAACCTGATGGCGGTGCGCGGGGTGACAGATAATATTGCCCACGACTTGCGCACGCCCTTATCCCATATTCGCATTGGTCTTGAGGAGTTGGCGGCCAAATCCCCCGATGAAATTAGCGAAGGTTGCGCGATTTTGACCGAAGAACTCGATCATTGCCTTGCGACCTTTGATGCCATGCTCTCCCTCACACGGATTGAGGAGGGTCAGCAAACCTTAGATTTACAAGAGCTGAGTTTGGCTCAGCTCTGCACCGATTTGCTGGAAATGGCTGATGCGGTAGCTGAGTCGAATGAGCAAACCTTGAGTCTGTCGCTACTTGCTGATCATAAAGTTCATGGCGATAAATATTTGTTATTCCAAGCCTTATATAACTTGGTCGACAATGCGATGAAGTACTCAGGCCAAGGCGCTCGTATCGATATTATTCAGTCCGGCGCTCAAATTAAGATTTGCGATAATGGCCCTGGGATCCCCGATGACAGCAAGGAAAGAGTATTTGAGCGTTTAGTTCGCCTCGACCCAAGCCGGCATTTGCAAGGCACGGGTTTGGGATTATCTATGGTCAAAGCGATTTTATCGCGGCACAATGCGCAGATTACTCTTTCGGATAATCATCCTGGCCTTGTGGTCACCATCCAGTTTTAGGCCTATATCCGCGTGACACTGTTGAGAACTCCATGTACCAAATCATAGCCGATGAGGCTGATTTCCTTGTTATTTCTAAATCGCCAAATGTGCATTTTCACAGTCAAGACGGCAGTGCTGGTGTCGTTGCACAGCTCGAGCAGGATTTAGGCATCAAGCTGTTTGCCGTGCATCGGCTCGATACGCCAACTTCAGGCCTGTTGCTGTTAGCAAAGCATCCCGCGGCAGCGCGGCAGTTCACTGAGCTTTTTAGTGCCCACCAAGTGCAAAAATACTATCTTGCCCTCGCCAAAGGTAAACCTAAAAAGAAGCAAGGCTGGGTGATTGGCGATATGGCTAAATCCCGTCGCAGCATGTTTAAGTTGCTTAGAACAAAAGAAAACCCCGCAGTAACGCAATTTTTCTCCACCAGTGTAGCTGATGGGCTAAGGCTCTATTTGCTCAAACCCCATTCGGGTAAAACCCATCAGTTGCGCGTTGCTCTTGCTAGCCTTGGGGTGCCGATTTTGGGTGATGCCCTTTATGGTGTTGATGTGGCAGACCGTTGCTATCTGCATGCCTATTGCCTGCATTTTCGTTATCGACATGAGGATGGCACTTGGCAGGATTATGCGTATCTCGATAGGCCGCAGCAGGGTGAGCTCTTTTTAACAGAGAAGGTCAGCGAGGCGCTTGCCCTTTGGCAAGCGCCAGCAACCTTAGATTGGCCTGAGCGATAGGTTTTTATTGGGTGGATAAGGCTTGGCAGATCCGGTCCCTCCCTTCGGATTTCGCGCGGTACATGGCATGATCGGCCTCAATCAGCAGTTTGTCCGGCTGACATCCTTGGTAAATAGTGGCGTAACCAATACTGGCATAAAGCTGGATTTCTTGCCCTTGGCATTGAAGCGGATTCTCCCTCAGTATCCGATGTAGTTTGTCCGCAACAACTCTGGCCGCTTGCGCGCTTGTGGCGGGGAGTAACACTAAAAACTCCTCGCCACCATGGCGACAGAGCACATCGTATTCTCGTAATGTACTGCTGAATAATCTTGCTGCTGTGAGTAGTGCGAGATCACCAACATCATGCCCATATTGATCGTTAATTTGTTTGAAGTGATCGAGGTCGAGCAAAATTACGCTATAAGGCTCATGATGTTTTTGCCAACGTTGGTGAATTGCCGTAAGCCTCTTTTGCATCGCACGTCGATTCCACAAACCTGTAAGCTGATCTTTTTCAGCTAATATTCTGATTTTGCTAACAAGACGAGTCATTGCGTTACCAATCATCACAATATTTATGAGTAGGGCGAGGAAAACATAAAACCAAAGTACTGGCACTGCATCAGCAGTGTACATGGCGATAAATATCTGTGCTTCGCTAGGGGAAAACAGTGCGATAAAAAAGCGAATACAGAAGATGGCTACCATTGCGATTAATGGCATCACCATAGCTGCCGCGACCTTGTTCCCTGTGTCTTTCATAATCGCGCTGTAATTGTCCCTTGTTAACATCATAAAAGACAGCGCTGCATTTACTGAAAACAGCATGGCGAGTATGGATTCCGAGTGATAGTTTGGCGGAACCATCAACATGAGTGCAGCGGTGATCGCAAGGATTGTAAGATCGAACCTTGCGCTGTGCTGCAATCGGAACAGGTATTGCGTGCCCCACCGCAGCATAATAAATCCGAGTAAAATAGCGATATCTGCGCAAAACCAGTAGAGGTAACTATCTGATTCTGTTCGCTGGGTGTTGAGTGTAATACCGATGAGAACACAAATATTGGCAAGGGAAAAACGCATGCTGGCTAAGGTGGCAATTTTTAATGGTTTTGCGATTAATCCCCATGCAATGGCTGCTGTACCCGTCAGCAGACAGATAAATTTAATCAGTAAAAGGGCTTGGGGATCAAATTCCATGGCAACGTTCAATTTTCCTTTAACTATAGATGGCTTTTGGTATTTTTGTTGAAAGGGTTGAATGTTAATTGAAGGCGAGTTCGAAAGCGACTTAAGCAAAGCAGTTGATAATGAAGTGGTTGCAAACCAGCGCACTAACTGCGAAGTTAGCAACTGCTCACTCGTCACTCATTACGGTTTAAGGATGGCCAGCCATGGATACAAACAAATTACTATTAGTCATTATTGCGATTCTATTGCCTCCCGTTGCGGTATTTTTAAAAGCGGGCGCAGGCAAAGAACTGCTAATTAACATTGTGCTGTGTATATTTTTCTGGTTTCCCGGTTTGCTCCATGCCTTATGGGTGGTTACAAAGGAATAGCGCGTTTCAATGAGCCAATAAAAAGCGCAACCTAGGTTGCGCTTGTTTTTACAGTCAATGAACGTGCTAATTAAAATGCCACGGTATAGCCCAAGGTGGCGGTACGGCCCATGCCTTTGAAATAACGATCATTTGTACCCATGGTTTGTGAGTAGTAGTTGAAATAATCCTTATTAAACAGGTTTTGTACACCAATGCTTAGGGTGCCAGTGTAGAGCGGCATCGAGAATGACGCATCGACAGTGGTGTAACCATCAAACTCGGCATATTTAGCACCTTTGGCATTTTCAAAATCACGGTCCATAAAGTAGTTGGCTTGAACACGTGTCGACATTTCATTATCGAAGTTGTGGGTCCAGAATAAGTTGATACGATTTGGTGAAATATTGGCGCCATCGAGATCGGTATCGACCTTGTTATCGCCGTTTACATCGTATTCGCCGCGCTGCAGGGCGATGTTCATCCCCAAATCATCATTGCTTGTCAGGTAAGCGGTGACATTGGCTTCGATACCATCAATGACACTTTTCTCACGTTTTACATCGTAAAAACCGTCGCTGTTTAAGGCTAAACGGGCACCAAAATCGGTGGCTGAACGGTAGTAAGCAATCTTGGCACTTAAGAAACTACCTTGATAATCTGCGCCCAATTCAACGTTATCGGTCACGATTGGGGTTAAGGCTAAAGAGTCGTTAATGCTTGGATTCGCGCCAGGGAAACTGTTGCCGTCACGTAGAATACGGCCAATGTCTGGCATGCCAAAACCTTGGTTGTAGCTAGTGTAAACGCGGATATCCGGCGTGATTTTATAGGATAAACCGACATTGAATAAGGTTTCATCGAAGGTCGCTTCGCCCCCCGCAATTTGCTTATTACCAGCACCATAGAGGGTTTTGTAGTCATCAACATTGAGGGTGGCGTGTTCGTAACGCACACCGGTTGATAAGGTTAAATCTTTAATTAAATCATAGTCTAACTGCAGGTACGGTGCGAAGTTATCATAGGTGCTTTCAGGCACCCAAGAGAAGCCTGTTTTCACTAAGTCCTGCTCAGTCGTATCGCGGAATAGGTCGATACCATAGGCGGCATCGATGCCCGTATCAGCAATGTTTTTAGCGATTAAGGAGGTTTTTAGGCCCCACTTAACCGAAGAGTTGCGCGATTGCTCGTAGTATAAGTGCTCGCCTTTACTATTTACGCCACACTGAACCACCTGATCGCTGCCTTCAAAGGAAGGATCGTAGAAGCTATCGAAGCAACCTCCACCGTATACGGCTTTAAAGTCCTGATTAAACAATTGCATACTCAGTTGTTGGCCAGCAATATTTTCGTGACTGTAGGTCAAACTCGTGGTGGTGACTTCGTTATTAGCTGCTTCCCAGGGTTGTTTTTGTTCCACTGCACCGGTTGGAATACCGTTGGGTTTATTACCTGCAACAGCCATCCAGTCGCCATTGTTATCCATGTTGTAATGGTTAACCATCAGCTCTAAGCGTGACTCAGTAAAGTTGTGACCTAACTTAATAAAGAAGTCTTTACTCTGGCTATCCATGGACTCGCCTTGCGTGGTGTCCACCCCAATCACATCGTGATTGGCATCGTAGTAAACCCCGTTATTGCGATAGCTCACCGAGCCTAGCATATCGATCAATTCAGACTCGCCTGAAAACGCATAGCTGGCACCAAAACTGACACCGTTAGATTTGAGCGAGTCAGGCACTGTGACATCAAAGCTGGCGACGTGCTGGTTATCACCTGTGGGCTTTTTGGTGATGTAGTTAATAATACCGCCCTGTGCGCCTAAGCCGTGCATCGCATTGGCACCGTGAATAATTTCGATGCGTTCAATCATCGCAGGATCAATAGTTTGTCCTGAGCGGCCACCACTGCGCAGCGGGTTAGATTGCGGCACGCCATCGATCATAATTAATGGTGCACGACCACGCAGAGTTTCACCCGTATTGCTCATCTTTTGGCGGCTGGGTGAAAAGCTTGGCGCTAAGTTACCAATAATGGTCGACAGATCTTTGGTGGTGCGGAACTGCTCTTCGAGTTGCACGCGGTCGATAATGGTCACCGTATTGGGGATTGAGCTTGGCGATTTATCCATTCGGCTCGCAGTCACGGTAATTCTTTCGATGTCTTTGTTTTTATTTATTTCCGTGTCGGATTTTTCTTGTGCAATAGCGGATTGGGTGAGTGCCGCAAATACGGCGAGGGCAACAAAAGAGGTTTTGAACGTCATATAACTTCCTGCTAAGGGCGAGTGAGTTTGCTTCACCGTATCCTTGGCATCAGACTATTCCGTTAAACAACATTGCAAATGATAACGATTTTTATTGTCGCTGATTTTAAGGAAGTGAATTGGGCTTGTCTAGTCGCGTTGTAAATAAAATGCAGAGGAAAAGTGGCATTCTGTAGGAGTTGTGATTGGCCTAACAAATAGGTGCATTTAGATTGATGGTTTATGCGGCGGCCTATTTCCCTGATTTGTTGCCGAGTTAAAGGAAGATTATAATGGTCGCCTTTTTCTCGCCTTGGTGCCCATATGAACCGTAAAAAGAAAATTAATCAAACGCTTAAGCAGAAGGCGAAAAAGGCCAATGCCAAGTTACATAACAGCAATAAGCCCAAATATATTTCGAAAGCCGATCGGGCGGCGCAGGCCATCGCAGTAGAAACCGAACTTGCATCGCCTATTGCGCTAGTTGCAGCAGAGATCGTCGCTAACGAGAATGCTTAACTGATTAACCTTAAGTCAGCTCTACTTAGGGTCTAAATAGTCGATTGGATTTAAGTAAAACGCCTTCTTATATCCTTGAGTTGAAGTGTCTATTCGCCAAGGTCTTGGGAACAGGCTTAAAATGGAATAGTGCAAATGGGGCGGTTTACCTTGAGCATTGCCTGTGCTGCCGACGGTACCGAGCACATCTCCGCGCCCCGCAAATAAGCCTGTCGATGTATCAATACTATCGAGGTGAGCAAAATAATGGATTTGCCACTTTGGTCCGAGTCCAACGATCACCTTACCGCCCTTAAAAAACTCCCCCTTATACAAAAGTAACATGGGCGTTGGCGCGATAACGGGGGTATTCGTGGCTGCAAAAATATCGATGCCCTTATGTGTGCCCGAACTTCCCCAAGGCTCATACCAAAAGGTTTGGCTATTCCAATCCTTATTCGTGGCACCTTTTACGGGGATAATCGGCTGCTCAGGCACTAGGCATCCGGCAAGGATAAAAAGGGCGATAACGAGGGTGATATATTTCAGTTTCATTGTTTACCTCTTACAGCTCGCGTTTAGTGAAACTCACTGAATTCACGCCAGTTTGTGGGATATTGCAGGCGCTCAGTTTCCCCAAGTGATAACCAGTAGGGTCGCCAAAATGCATCGCACCAAAAGCCAATATTCCCCTGCAGACTCCCCAGTGTATCAGGATCGACATCGGGAAAACTTTCCCAAGGAGCAGGCGGCATGGCCTTAAATGCAATAAGCTGTTGCAATAGATTAATATCATTGGTGATGAGTAGTACGCAGGACCCTGCAAAATCAGCATATTGCTGTAAAAATACCGTTGTCTGTTGGCTGGTGTGATGCAGCACGCCATTAAATGGCGCGTCAGAACCTACAATTTGCTCTAATCCCGCCCGGTACAGTAAAGTGTCGAGTCGCTGTTTATCTTCATCATTCAACAAGCAATGGAGTTGATAGGCGGATAATTCAGTCTGAGCTGTTGGCGTGACTAAGGGATAAGCTTGGTGGAGAGGCAAAGAGAGACTAGGCGTTGCCGATGCACCAAAGAGTGTTTGAAGATCAGTTTCCTGCAAGCTGGTTTTCGCTTTTATGCCCAGTTGCTGCTTTAGCCAGTTAATGATCCCCACACCTATTCCTTAATGACCATTACGGGGTCGATAAAGCCGCTATTCTCAGTTACCACATCGGGTCTGGTTTCCCAGCGCAACCAACCTTTGGCGCGAGGCGCATCGATATACCAGAGGCCTGCTTGTTGTATTAACGGAAAATATTCCCGTGATGGTGCAAATGGGCCGGGGTTTTGCTGGGCAATTTCGATACCGTTGTCTGTTACGGCCGCGATGATGGCAACATGGCCATAGGGATTTAAAATCCATGGTGCAAAGACCAGCAAATCATCAGCCATAGGTTTGCTTTGGCTGCCATTGGTAAATTGGCGCAGCGCACGTTTTTCATTCCAACTGCCATCAGTGAGCAGATTATCGAAGAAGTCTCGAGCGTGCCCAAAACTGTCAGGCATTTGGTGCTGATATCGTTGGTAAAAGTAGCGCTTAACAAATTCTACGCATTGATATTTTATGCCGAGGTTATAGCCGTCGAGAGAGAGGTTGCGTCCCTCATTCGTATTGACGCCGCCGTTATAGTAAATCTCGACCCCATTGAGGGAGTCGATAACATCACCCACTTGGTGATCAGTGTTGAAGTTATAGCGTGTAAGCCACTGATAACCGAGAAAACTGAAGCTAAGCCCCAGACTCACACTCAGTATCCATAAGCGAAAACCTTTAGCCATCTTTAGTACTACATTCTCAAAAGATAAATTGATTCAGCAAGATATAAGGCTGGATTGTATGCTGCTGTTGCTAAAGACGTCTAGCTGATAAGGGGATTTAGCGGGAGCTTAATACTTTCGTACAGAGCATTTTCATCTCTTTCAATAAATCAGGCCGATAACAATGAGGCGTTATCGACCTGACTATATGTGCTTATTAACGCAAACCAACTTTACAGTAGCGTAGTTGCCAGCAGATAACCCACGGTTGAGGCGGTACCAACACCAATCAGTCCTGGGATAATAAAGCTGTGGTTAATGATGAACTTACCAATTTTAGTGGTGCCAGAACGGTCGAAACCGATGCAGGCCAAATCGCTTGGATAAGTTGGCAATACAAAGTAGCCATAGCTGGCGGGTAAAAATGCAATTAACAGCTTAGGATCCACGCCTAAAGCCAATCCCATCGGTGCGATTGCGGTGAGCGCAGCCGCTTGGCTGTTGACCAGTTTAGAGATTAAAAACAGCACTAGGGCATAGGTCCAAGGCTGGTTTTGCACAACATGGGAGAGGTTTTCCTTCAGCACATCCATATGGCTAATAAAGTAAGTATCACTCATCCACGCCACGCCAAAAACTGAGAAAATCGCCACCATACCCGCTTTAAAAACCGGACCATTGGCAATCTCAGCCGGTTTGACTTTGCAGCTCATCAAGATAAAGGCGCCGGCGATCAACATCATCATTTGGATCACTAGATTCATCGACAGTGGCGCTAGCTTGCCTTTTTCTTCAAATACTGGGCGCAGCTCACTAAAGGAGCCGA
This sequence comes from Shewanella cutis, assembly GCF_022410515.1. GTDB lineage: Bacteria > Pseudomonadota > Gammaproteobacteria > Enterobacterales > Shewanellaceae > Shewanella > Shewanella cutis. The sequence goes on from NZ_JACSDI010000008.1 coordinate 89,218, forward strand.
GCAATACCACGGCGGCGATAGCGGCAAAGAAGATCCCCGTTGCCCAATACGATTCCTTGGGGAAGGTTTGATTTAGCAGCGTTTCGCCCTTGTCGTAGATAAAGGCTCTTTGCACAGGATCTTGAATTCGTTCTTGAAACTCTTCGTCTTTATCTAAATCTTTGCCACGACGTAGGCTCCACAGTGCTGCCACTAACACACCGCAAAGGGATGCGGGAACGGACACCATTAAAATGTCCAGCATGCTATAGGCATGACCGACGCCCTGCTGCGCCGCCAAAATCGATACCATAGAAACGACGGCAACCGATACGGGCGAAGCACAAATTGCCATTTGCGATGCGACCGAGGCAACAGCCATCGGGCGTTCTGGACGAATGTTTTTCTTTAGGGCGATATCAGAGATAATCGGGAACATGGTGTAAACCACATGGCCCGTGCCGCACAAAAAGGTCAGTGTCCACGTGGTTAATGGTGCCAGAATGGTAATGTATTGCGGATGGCGGCGCAGTAAGCGTTCGGCAAACTGCATCATCACATCTAAGCCGCCCGCGGTTTGCAGTACTGCGGCACAGCCGATAACCGCAAGAATGGTTAACATTACTTGCACTGGTGGTTGTCCGGGGGCAAGGCCAAAGACAAACGTCAGTAAAAACAAGCCAATACCACTAATCAGCCCGAGACCCATGCCGCCATAGCGGGTGCCCAGCAGTAAGCAGCCGAGTACGACAATAAATTCCATTAAAATCATTTTGCTTTACCCCAGCGGAACCTGCCGCACTATTTGTATTAGGACTACCTGTATTTGGCGCTATTTTGCGAGGCGATTGGCTTTAAGAACTTGCGCTGGCGCAAGGTGTAAATAAAAAGTGGCATTAGATTTTTCATAAATTTGAGCTAGCGCTAGAAACGCACTGCCAAAAGTTGCATCCTTGTTAACTCGGAAGCGCTAATGACGCCTGCAGCCAAGTAAAAATGCCCTAGTACTTGCTCCGGTAAAAATAACCATAACAATCGCCAAGGATGTCCAAGTGAAACCTGCCACCTATAATACTGAAGCCTTCGATGAGTGGATCCGCAGTCGCTTTGTGGAACTCAACTCGCAGCTTGAACAGCTTTACTACCAGCAAACGGACCGTGCTAATGTGCAAGGGGTTGGCACTGAGCTTAAACACGCATTGGAAAGTGAAGGGCGCGAGCTTGTCAAAGCGTTGCTCGATGAAGGCAATACCGATGAAGGCTTTGACAGTGCCTTTGATTTACTTGGCAATGTTGGCCTGTATATGGCCGCCTGTCGTCGCCACGAAATTACCGAGCCAACGCGGGAAACCACCTCGCCACTCCTCGAAGCTTCGGCGCTGGCGATGCATATCGGCGCCTCGATTGGGGTCACGCCGCGCTTTGCTACTGCCCATTTAACCACCCATAACCGCGCCCATAATGGTATCTACAAACGTTTTACCGATCTGCCCGATGAAAAGCTGTTTGTGGATTACAACACAAAAGGCATTTTGGCCTATAAGCGTGCAAGTGATGCGCTATTAAAAATTCAGCCTTTGGGGATTTCTCACCCTATTAGCCATGATTTACTGCGGGTGACTAAACAAGCGCTACAGGATGTGATTGAGTCAAACCAGCAATTATTCAAGCGCTTAGATACTGATCGTTTCTTCTACTGCGTTCGACCTTATTACAAACCTTATCGGGTCGGTTCTGTGGTGTATCGAGGCGCTAATGCGGGTGACTTTGCCGGGATTAACGTTATCGATTTAACCCTAGGTTTATGTTTTGCCAACGAAGCATCTTATTCGCAAATGTTGGTGGATAAGTTTTTATACATGATGCCGGAGGATCAACAAATCCTGCGGGAATGCATGCGCCGCCCTAATTTGATGGATGACTTTTTGCAAGCCAAGGGCAGTGTTCATCAGGACTGGTATCAAGAAAACCTCAAGCTGTTTATCGAAGTCTGTGAATTGCATGGGCAAACTGCGATTCAACATCACAATGAATTAGTAACTAAATATATTGCTGAGCCTTCGGTCAGCATGGAACAACAACATTTAGCCAAAGTGACCGCCAGTGGCCCACCATTGCATGTACTGCTCGCCTCCCTTGAGCGTTTAAGGGATAGACGCGCCGCCGTATTACGTGACGATATTCGCACCCGTTATTACGATTTGAAAAAACTCAAAGACAGTTTGAGGTAAGGCCATGCTGCTAAATGTAAAACAGGATTTTTGCCTTGCCGGCCCTGGTTATCTGCTTAACCATTCTGTGGGGCGACCGCTTAAATCAACCGAGCAGGCGCTGAAGCAGGCATTTTTTGCGCCATGGCAGGAGTCTGGGCGTGAGCCTTGGGGTCAATGGCTAGGTGTAATCGATAACTTTACTGCTGCGCTGGCGAGCTTGTTCCAAGGGCTGCCACAGGATTTTTGCCCGCAGGTGAACTTATCAAGTGCCTTGAGCAAAATCGTGATGTCCCTTGGCAGATTAACGCGCGATGGCGGCGCCGTGGTGCTGATGAGCGAAATTGATTTTCCCAGCATGGGATTCGCCCTTAAAAAGGCATTGCCCGCAAGCTGCGAATTGCGCTTTATTCCCAAGAGTTTAGATGTTACCGACCCCAATGTGTGGGACGCGCATATCTGCGACGATGTCGATTTGGTCTTTGTCAGTCACGCCTATTCAAACACAGGACAACAAGCACCCCTCGCGCAGATTATCCCCCTTGCCCGTGAGCGTGGCTGTTTGAGCCTTGTTGATGTGGCGCAATCGGCGGGGATTTTGCCGCTGGATTTAGCCAAGTTACAACCGGATTTTATGATTGGCTCGAGTGTGAAGTGGTTATGCTCCGGCCCTGGCGCAGCGTATCTGTGGATTAATCCGGCCATCTTGCCCGAATGTCAGCCGCAGGATGTGGGCTGGTTTAGCCATGAAAATCCCTTCGAATTTGATATTCATGATTTTCGCTACCATCCAACGGCGTTGCGGTTTTGGGGCGGTACGCCTTCCATCGCTCCCTACGCTATTGCCGCCCATAGTATTCGCTATTTTGCCAAGATTGGCTCACAGGTCATGCGTGAACATAACCTGCAACTGATGGAGCCAGTGGTGCAGACATTGGATAAAGAGCTGGTTTCGCCACGGGAAGTGGACAAACGTAGCGGCACGCTGATTTTGCAATTTGGCGAGCGGCAGCCGCACATAATGGCTGCTTTGGCTGAGGCAAATATCAGTGTCGATGCCCGCAGTTTAGGGATACGCGTATCGCCGCATATTTATAACGATAAGGCCGATATCCTAAGGTTGCTGGAGGTAATAAAAGCCCATCGGTAACGGATTGAACTTAGCTTACTCGGCCGACACGCCGTAATTGCCTCGAACAGGGAGTATGGCTATGGTGCGCCAAGGCGACCCCTAATACCCGATGTCGTTAACCCATGCCCTGAGGCTGAGGTCATTTATGGGTGGCGAATATGCTTAAATGCTGTAGTTATAGCGGCAGAACATAGAACGCGGGGTTCGTAGCTTGGGATTGCTGGGCGTGATAGCCAAATCGACGGGCAGCATCACAGTATCGACGATCAGCGAGCTACCCATATCTACCAGTGTCAGGGGGATAGTAAACAGTAGCAGTGGCGGGGCGGATAACGCAGAAACTATCGCACACTCCTCGCCATTATCGACCGCCGTTTGAACACTGGAGAAAGAATGCCCCCAAGTTGAATCGGCTCCCATCCTCGATGTTATTGTTGCGCATCCCGTGAGAGACCAGCACACAATCAACCAAACCAACCAACGCATCATAACCACTCCATTGTTTATATGTGATTGTTTATATATGAAAAACGGCATTGCTTCGGTAGAGGACTCACCAGAACAACTAAGCGCGTTAGTCGTGTGGAACCAGAGCTGGCTGTATTCGACGCTAACGTTTTCTGTTTCAGCGGCATTCTAACGATATGATCATCCCTGTCAAATATTCAGCAATAGTAACAAGATCTAACCAACCTAAATAACCTAGTTGTTAACTGCGACGATGTATTGGTTCAGCGTTAACCAAGGTGCCTCGTAAGCTGAGCTCTCGCAGCTTAGAGATACGTGGATCGCCGCATATCCATTAAAAATATCCCAGCGGCAAAGCAATTTAGTAGGCATATTTACCATGTGTTATAAGGTCAATACCACGGCATTGGCCTGCAATATTTGTGGTGTGATTTGATGTGGTGTGAATCAGATTCGCCTTGTGTAGTTTATATATTAAAATTTCGTTCAATTTACCCTGTGACACAGGGGGAGCTTGGTAACAGTCGTTCTTTATGTTGTTCTACATGATAAATAAAAGAGTGGTAATAAATTGTTTTATAAAAAAATTAATACATTTTTGAACGCAAATATGCGGGCCTTAGAAATGGTTGGCGTCCTAATGCGGATATTTAGTTTTTCGCTTGTTAGTTGGCTTGGCCCTGAAAGTCCTTTTATGTTTGTTTGGATTTTCAACACAATAGATGCTGTTTTACTAACATGGTGTGCCGCTTTGCGCAAAGATGCCGCTTATACCTTACTCAATGGTTTTTGGATTTTGATTGGTATTATCGGGATCGTAAGGGCTGGCGGATTGATCCACTAATTTTTCTTATTCATGTCAGTGAATCACTCTGTACCAGACTGATTCACGCTATTCCTTTAAACCCGTGCTATTACGGCAGTTTTTCCCTTGATATGAATCATACCTTTAACGAATTGATTCAACGGTAGTTTGCGTTGCTTGCATCCACAAAATAGCGATACAAAAAAGCCCCGACAGCAAAACTGTTGGGGCTTTTATACTTTATGCATGCATTTATACAGTGAGTAGTTGCATGCTGTTAGCCATTACAGGCTGTAGTACATTTCAAACTCTAATGGGTGAGTTGTACGTGCTACACGCTCAGCTTCTGCAGATTTCAGTGCAATGTAAGACTGGATGAAATCTTCGCTAAATACACCACCGCGAGTTAAGAATTCGTGGTCAGCTTGCAGGTTCTCAAGGGCGTTTTCTAATGAAGTCGCTACTTGTGGGATTTCAGCCGCTTCTTCTGCTGGCAGATCGTACAAATCTTTATCCATTGCTTCGCCTGGATGGATCTTGTTTTGGATACCATCAATACCTGCCATCAGCAGTGCTGCGAAACCTAAGTATGGGTTTGCATGTGGATCTGGGAAGCGAGTTTCGATACGGCGACCTTTAGGGCTTGGTACCACTGGAATACGAATTGAAGCAGAGCGGTTACGCGCTGAGTAAGCTAGCATAACTGGCGCTTCGAAGTGTGGTACTAAACGCTTATAAGAGTTGGTGCTTGGGTTAGTGAAAGCGTTCAGCGCGCGAGCGTGCTTGATGATACCACCGATGTAGTACAGTGCAGTTTCACTTAAGCCTGCGTATTTGTCACCGGCGAACAGGTTCACGCCATCTTTAGACAGAGATTGGTGAACGTGCATACCGCTACCGTTGTCGCCAACGATTGGCTTAGGCATGAAAGTCGCAGTTTTACCGTAGGCGTGGGCCATGTTGTGTACTACGTACTTCAGGATCTGGATTTCGTCCGCTTTTTTAGTCAGGGTATTGAAGCGAGTAGCGATTTCGTTTTGACCAGCAGTGGCCACTTCATGGTGGTGAGCTTCAACCACTTGACCCATTTCTTCAAGCACTAAACACATAGCACTACGTAGATCTTGTGATGAGTCAACTGGTGCCACTGGGAAGTAACCACCTTTCACGAATGGACGGTGACCGGTGTTGCCGCCTTCGTAGCTAGTGCCTGAGTTCCAAGCTGCTTCTTTTGCGTCGATTTTAACGAAACAACCAGACATGTCAGTACCGAAACGGACATCGTCGAACAAGAAGAATTCGGGTTCTGGTCCAACTAATACTGTGTCAGCAATACCAGTTGAGCGTAAGTATTCTTCCGCTTTTTTAGCGATAGAACGTGGGTCGCGATCGTAACCAGTCATTGTGCCTGGTTCGAGGACGTCACAGCGGATCAGTGCAGTGGTTTCTTCGGTGAATGGGTCTAACACAAATGTCGTTGGGTCAGGCATCAGCACCATGTCTGATTCGTTAATGCCTTTCCAGCCAGCGATTGACGAGCCGTCAAACATTTTACCGTCTTCGAAGAAGTCAGCGTCTACCTGATGAGCAGGGATAGATACGTGCTGCTCTTTACCTTTGGTGTCGGTAAAACGTAAATCAACAAACTTAACTTCTAATTCTTCAAGTTGCTTTAAAACTGATTCAACTGACATTCTCAAGTCTCCGGTAGGGTAAAGGGATGTCCCTTCTATAATCTTTTAACTCAAGTTGTGCTTGAGCAAACTTACGAGTTATATAGCGATATCCATGCCAACAATTTAACTTGTTGATATTTATGGGGTATGTTTTTTATTGCACCAGGTTAAACTCTTGGTTGCACTGTGTTGGTGCGTTTGTATGTGGCATTTTGGTGCATTCATCCATTTTGGTGCGCCTGATTCGTATCCCATTTTAGTGCAGTGACGATAAGCGCAAGCTTGCTTGGCTCATTGCAACCCATATTCAAGCTAAACTGCATGCCTGTTACCGTCGATTCTACTAAGCAAAGCGGAATGAATTTAGCACATTAGTGAGTCTAGATAACCGCTTAAGCTCACTGCTTTAACCGTTTGCCATAATGTCACAAAACTATGGAATGCTGAGTTGTTTTTTGTAAACTAATTTGGATTTGATTTAATAAATAATACTTTATTGTCAATATGTTAGTTAGGCTGTTCGTTGCTGCGAATAGAGTTTGTTGAAACTGCGTCTAAAACCATCTGCGCCAGCATATATGCATGATGGTTTTGCGCCTTGATATGCTTGGGCTAAAAAGCTTGGCAGCTTAACTTGGGTTATTCGCTATACTTATTGCGGCCTTGAGCGCATAGTCTGCAATGACATTTCAGTGAAGAATAGTGATTTCAGCTGGTTAGCCATGTTAGCGTCAAGATAAAGTGGCAAATTGCCTGCTCTTTAACGGTGCATTTGGGTGATTTGTCTTATCGCCATAATTGATTCGATAGCATGGGGCTCAAAAAATTGTTTTATAAGTGTTCAAAAATAATCCTGTGCGATATGGCCGCTCTGGAGTAGAATGTCACGCTTTTTTATGGCGACTCAACGTAGATTGCTGTAACGAATATTGTAATATCCCTAATTTTTGTTTGATGGTAAGAGGTTTATCCGTGCTAGAGAATTTACGTAACATCGCCATTATTGCGCACGTTGACCATGGCAAAACGACCCTGGTTGACAAGCTGCTGTCGCAATCAGGAACCCTTGCAACCCGGGGAGAAGCTACTGAGCGGGTGATGGACTCCAACGATCTTGAAAAGGAGCGTGGAATCACGATTCTGGCAAAGAACACTGCCATCAAGTGGAACGACTACCGCATTAACATCGTAGACACCCCTGGTCACGCCGACTTCGGTGGTGAGGTTGAGCGTGTTCTGTCTATGGTCGACTCAGTGTTACTGCTGGTTGACGCCGTTGATGGTCCAATGCCACAGACTCGCTTTGTAACCAAAAAAGCGTTTGCTCAAGGCTTAAAGCCAATCGTTGTTATCAACAAGATTGACCGCCCAGGTGCTCGTCCTGATTGGGTTATCGACCAAGTATTCGACCTGTTCGACAACTTAGGTGCGACTGATGAACAATTAGATTTCCCAATCGTTTATGCCTCTGCATTAAACGGTTTTGCAACCTTGGATCCGGATGAAGTGAGCGAAGATATGACGCCACTGTTCCAGACTATCGTTGAAAAAGTATCCCCACCTGCAGCTGACGCTGAAGGTGCGTTCCAGATGCAAATTTCTCAGCTTGATTACAACTCATATGTAGGTGTTATCGGTGTAGGTCGCATCAAGCGTGGCAGCATCAAAGCTAACCAACAGGTGAGCGTAATCGGTGCTGACGGTAAAGTGCGCAATGGTAAAATGGGCCAAGTATTAGGTTACATGGGCTTAGAGCGTACTGAAGTTGATGTCGCTAACGCGGGTGACATCGTGGCGATTACTGGTTTAGGTGAGCTGAAAATCTCTGATACCGTGTGTGCTGCTGGTAATGTTGAAGCGCTGCCACCATTGTCTGTTGACGAGCCAACACTGACCATGACTTTCCAAGTCAACACTTCACCTTTTGCGGGTAAAGAAGGTAAGTACGTGACTTCACGTAACATTCTTGAGCGTCTGCAACAGGAATTAGTGCACAACGTGGCACTGCGTGTTGAAGAAACCGACAGCCCAGACCGTTTCGCGGTATCTGGCCGTGGTGAATTACACTTATCTATCCTGATCGAAAACATGCGTCGTGAAGGTTACGAATTAGCAGTTTCTCGCCCAGAAGTTATCTTAAAAACCATCGATGGTGAACTGTGTGAACCATACGAAACCCTGACCGTTGACGTTGAAGAAGAACATCAAGGTACAGTGATTGAGAAGCTGGGTATCCGTAAAGCTGAAATGAAAGACATGCAGCTTGACGGTAAAGGCCGCGTGCGCGTTGACTTTATCATCCCAAGCCGTGGCTTAATCGGTTTCCAAACTGAGTTCTTAACGGCAACTTCAGGTACGGGTCTGATTTACCACTCATTCGATCACTACGGTCCGCACAAAGGTGGCGATATCGGTCAACGCGCTAACGGCGTATTGATCTCTAACGCAACGGGTAAGGCACTGACATTCGCACTGTTCGGTCTGCAGGACCGCGGTCGTCTGTTTATTGGCCACGCTGCCGAAGTTTACGAAGGTCAAGTTGTGGGTATCCACTCACGTTCAAACGACCTGACAGTTAACTGTCTGAAAGGTAAGCAGCTGACTAACATGCGTGCTTCTGGTACTGACGAAGCTCAGGTTCTGACTACGCCAATCACTTTAACTCTTGAGCAAGCGCTTGAGTTTATTGATGATGACGAATTAGTTGAAGTGACACCTAAGAGCATCCGTGTTCGTAAGAAACACTTAACTGAAAACGACCGTAAGCGCGCTAGCCGCGGCTAATGGTGGTTGTGGCGACCACAAAGTGATCGCCTACAGTGAATGAATAAAGCCCCGCTAAGGCAACTTAGCGGGGCTTTTTAATGGTTATATTTGAGCTCCATTAGGTGGTGCTGAGCGTATGCAGTTACGGCCTGTAGACTTAGCCAAGTAAAGGGCAGTATCTGCTTGGTGGACTAATTCAAGGGCGTTATGTTTATTTGAGGGGAGTAAACACGCGACCCCCACGCTGACGGTGACAATGCCTAGGTTGGTTTTAATATGGGGAATAGCAAGCGATTGGATAAGTTGATGTACCTGCTTGGCTGTATCGAGTGCCGTTTGCAGATCCGTATTGGGGAGTAAAATAACAAATTCTTCGCCGCCATAGCGTGCGACCAATTCACCCGCCCGACGACCAAATTGAGATAAGCCGTTCGCCAGCATTTTGAGACAGTCATCTCCAGCGAGGTGGCCATAAAAATCATTAAATAATTTAAAGTGATCAATATCTAGCATGATAAGAGAAACGGGGGTGTTGCTACGTTGTCCACGGCTCCATTCCTTTTGTAGCATTTGATCAAACAATCTACGGTTGCCAATATTGGTTAATCCATCGGTATTACTGAGTTTTTCTAGCCTGTTATTTGCTTCTGCAAGTTCATAGGTTCGCGCTTGGATAATGGACTCTAGCTCTCGATTGCGCTCTTCTAAACTTGTCATTGGATAAATTTCACCTTTTTTGGCTATGCCATAGGGAATCGAAATTCCACTATGGACGATTTTCCAATCTTTGCTTTCTTGCTGAAAAACCAGCACTAATCTTGCTGTTTCTTGGCTGAGTATCGAGTCTGGAATGGGGAGATGAATATGAAAAAATGCAGTAATAACAATAATATCTTCAGTAAGATCCTGTAGTGATAGATCTAACATCTCAATACGGATCCGTTCGGGGACTTGGGCGAAGTCCTGACGGGTTATTTTTATCCATTCATCTTTACTGGTGACAAGGATATCACTGCTACCTGCATAACCACTAAAATTATCACTAAAACGGGCTGTGAGCTTGTCGTCCCGTGAGGCGTACATCTCAATATATTCATCAAAAAGTGACTGCATAAGTTGCAAGCGTCTCTGCCGCATGGGTTCACTCCGATTAAGAGGATATAAACGTATTCTTGTTCTTATTTGAGATGAGTATTGACGATAAACTCGTCCCGCGGTCTGATTAAAATCAATCTAGTGATGTAAAAATCACGGATAGTGTGATCTTAGCCTGTTTTTTGAGCTATGGTTTGATGTTCTCGTTACTGTCTCCTCGCTTTAATTGCTTAAGTTTGAAATGTTGTCATGTTGTTCATTTAGTATACAGATTGAAAAGTGCATTAATCGTCATTTTGGATCAATGCAGAAGGGATTAATGCAAACGCTAAAACGCTCAACCAGATTAGCCTAATGACACCGTAAAGTGTCATTCCCTTCGTTAGCCATAAGTAAAGGAATATCCCATGGATAAGACTCAAAGCTCTCAAGGTAAATGCCCCGTGATGCATGGGGCAAATTCTGTAGTTGCCAGCAACAATATGGACTGGTGGCCTAAGGCCCTTAACCTCGATATCTTGCATCAGCATGATAAGAAGACAGATCCCATGGATCCCAACTTTAACTACCGCGATGCCTTCAACAGCCTCGATTTAGCCGCGGTGAAGCGCGACCTTAATGCCTTAATGACCGATAGCCAAGATTGGTGGCCAGCCGATTGGGGGCATTATGGTGGCTTGATGATCCGTATGGCATGGCACTCGGCGGGGACCTATCGGATTGCCGATGGCCGTGGCGGTGCGGGGACGGGTAATCAACGCTTTGCCCCACTCAACAGCTGGCCCGATAACGCCAACCTTGATAAAGCCCGCCGCTTATTGTGGCCGATTAAGAAAAAGTACGGCAATAAACTCTCATGGGCAGATTTGATGATCCTCGCGGGTAATGTGGCCTACGAGTCTATGGGCTTAAAAACCTATGGATTTGCCGGCGGTCGAGAGGATATTTGGCACCCAGAGAAGGACATTTATTGGGGCTCTGAAAAACAATGGCTTGCGCCAAGTGATAATCCTAACAGCCGTTATTCGGGCGCGCGTGACCTTGAAAATCCCTTAGCCGCCGTAATGATGGGGCTGATTTATGTGAATCCTGAAGGGGTTGATGGTAAACCCGATCCCGTGCGCACCGCTCAAGATGTGCGTGTCACTTTTGCACGGATGGCGATGAATGATGAAGAAACCGTGGCCTTAACCGCTGGCGGCCACACTGTCGGTAAATGCCATGGTAATGGTAAGGCGCAGGATCTTGGCCCCGAGCCTGAGGGGGAGGATATTGAAGCACAAGGGTTGGGCTGGCTTAATAAGCACGGTAGAGGAGTTGGCCGAAATACCGTTACTAGCGGTATTGAAGGGGCTTGGACTACCTATCCGACCCAATGGGATAACGGCTATTTCAAACTGTTACTCAGTTATGACTGGGAGCTGAAAAAGAGCCCGGCCGGAGCGTGGCAATGGGAACCGATTAATATTAAGGAAGACGATAAACCCGTTGATGTAGAAGATCCTTCCATTCGTTATAACCCCATCATGACCGATGCCGATATGGCGATGAAGATGGACCCCGAATATCGCAAAATATCCGAGAAGTTTTATCAAGATCCCGCCTATTTCTCCGAGGTGTTTGCCCGTGCTTGGTTTAAGTTAACTCACCGTGATCTTGGGCCTAAGAGCCGTTATTTAGGTCCAGAAGTCCCGAGTGAAGAGTTGATTTGGCAAGACCCCATCCCAACCGTTGATTATCGTTTAGATGCCAGTGAGATTGTCGAACTTAAGGCTAAATTATTGGCCTCAGGGCTCAGCGTATCCGAGTTAGTGGCGACCGCTTGGGATAGCGCCCGCACCTTCCGTGGCTCGGATTTCCGTGGTGGCGCCAATGGCGCACGAATTCGTTTAGCGCCACAAAAAGATTGGCAGGCCAACGAACCCGAGCGGCTGCAAAAAGTGCTTAAAGCATTGACAGAATTGCAGGCAAGCTTAAGCAAAAAGGTCAGTATTGCCGACTTGATTGTCCTCGGTGGCGTAGCGGCAATTGAAAAGGCCGCCCACGCTGCTGGCGTGAATATCACAGTGCCTTTCATGCCTGGCCGTGGTGATGCCACACAGGAAATGACCGATGTGGAATCCTTTGCTGTGCTTGAACCTTTGCACGATGCGTACCGAAACTGGCTGAAAAAAGATTATGTGGTTCAGGCTGAGGAAATGATGCTTGATCGCACGCAACTGCTGGGATTAACCGCCCATGAGATGACGGTACTGATAGGTGGCATGCGAGTATTGGGCACTAACCATGGCGGTACGCGTCATGGTGTGTTTACCGATAAAGTGGGTGTATTAAGTAATGATTTCTTTGTCAATCTCACCGACATGGCCTACAACTGGAACCCCGTTGGAACTAACCTGTATGAAGTTGTTGAGCGCAAAACTGGCGCAGTGAAGTGGACGGCAACCCGCGTCGATTTAGTGTTTGGCTCTAACTCTGTGCTGCGCGCTTACGCCGAGGTGTATGCACAGGATGATGCCAAAGAGAAGTTTGTGCATGATTTTGTGGCTGCTTGGACCAAGGTAATGAATGCCGACAGGTTCGATCTGGCTTAGTCACTAGCGCTTAAACTAGGGCGTGTTGACGTTTCAGGACGGGACACCGCCAAAATAAAAGGTGCAGCCAAAGCTGCACCTTTTTTATGCCTACTTATATGTAAATCAAATCGTTAATGGCCAACTCGATCAATCACTTGGATAAGTTCCATTCGGATACTATCCGGTGTTTGGCTATGCCAAAATCCGGCTAAATAGGCTGTCAGTGGTAGCGCAAATAGTGCCAATAATAACAAGACTAACAATCCCTTATGGCTAACTCTGTGGCCAGATTTAAGGCTAAAACCGAGCGCTGCCGATTTAGGACAGGCGGCCACGCAGCGCATGCAGGCTTGGCATTCGTCGCTGCGAACCGTGGTTTTGGTATGCACTATGATATTGGCGGGGCAGGCGCGGGTGCATTTATCGCACTTCATGCCCTTGGCTTCGATCAAGCAGTGCTGAGTGTTGCGGCGGATCTTGAGTGGACTGGCAAAGCTTAATAGTCCGAGCATGGCGCCATAGGGACATAAATAACGGCAAAAACCTTGGCGACGCCACGCGGCTAAGACGAGAATAAAACCAAAGCAGGCTAAGGTAATGAGCCCTGGCGTGACAAAAAACAGCGCCATCTTAAGGTCGGCAATCTTATGGTAGTTACCCTGCAGATAATAGGGAATCGACTCGCTTGGCATACCGATCACAATGTAAAAAAGCGCCAGCAGCAATAGATACTTAAGCATTCTAAGCGGCCAGTCTAGCCATGCGGGGGGCGCGAGTTCTGCTTTGATAAAACGTTTGCGTAAGGCGTAGAGATATTCCCCTGCTAAGCCTAATGGGCAGGCCCAGCCACAGAAGGCGCGTTTGCAGAGCAAGCCTGTGAGTAGCACGGCGGCGAGCATCACGGCCGCAGCGGGATGGGTTTGGTCCCACAGGTTGAGCGTGACTATGGCTTTTAATTCAATCCCGCCGGCGATAGGCAAAAAGGCATCGACAACATCGGGGCGCATTAACCAAGGCGTGACCCCTTGTTTGAGTTGGATGGCATTAATGCAGTATTGAATGGCGACTAAAAACAGTGAGAGCGCGAGCAGGTGTTGGCAGCCTTCACGCAGGGCGTTGATTTTTATCTCGGCCTTAAATTCAGCAGGCACGAGTTTATGGGCAAGTATGCTAAGTGGCAGAGCAATGAGGAGAGCAAGTGCTAGCGGCCAATACTGGCTAACGGCCACTGCGCCGATACTTAACAGTAAGGTTACCACCGTGCCCCATTTTTTACCGCTCCAATAGCTTAGGGAGGCGATATACATCAGGGCCAACATTAGGGTAAGGGATTCAATAAAGGTCATGTTAATACTGCAAATAGAATACACGTATTCAATCTGAGCAATCTTTTGTAGATAAGTTTTTGAGCCTAAAGTGAATTTGTGCGTTAGATCCAATATTGATTGAATTATCACACTAAAGCGCGCCATCGCTCACAAAGCTAAAAATCTTAGCCTTGCACAAACGAAACTGGGAATGCAGGAAGGATAAAATCAACAGCAAACCGCCATCACTGCTTGCCGAGGTGTTTAGGGGGGGCGAGCATCAGTGCTAAGCTGTTAATTCAGATTGGTTTGACGGAATTAACAGCCAGTTTAAGCAAGCTAAATGGCCTTACCCTTTTGCGTTCTCAAGGGCCTCGATAAATCGAGTCGATTCCTGGATAGACTTGTTCATCTCTTTGATTAAGCCTGAGATATCTGTTTGTAAGCTAGCAAATTCGCCTTTAATCGCGCCAATCGCTTGGGCATTCAAGTTATGCTTTAAATACAGCATATTGTCTTTCATGGCAGTGAGGATGGGCGGCATTTTAGCTTCGGCGCGGCGCATGGTTTTGATCAACTGCTCGTAGGAGCGGCGGGTTTCCTTGAGCTTAGTTTCGCTGTTGCGGCGTAGGCTCGCTTTGCTGATCTCACCAATTTCCGTTTGCCACTCATCGAATAGCGCCTCGGCAACATCTTCGACCTTGTTGATGCGATTACTTACATCATCGGCGGCACTTTGGGCTGACTCGTATTCATCTTTAGCCTTGTTATAGGCCTTTTCGAGGTTGCCACCATTGTGGTTGAGTAGGGCTTGCATCTCTTCGAGTGCTGAGCTGAACTCTTTTTGCGCATCTTCTTGGGATTCTTTTGCGGCTTTCACTCTGTCGACCATAATGTCGCGTTTGTGGTAGCCCACTTTTTCCATGGCACCGTAATAGGCTGTTTGACAGCCCGTCAGCAATAGCGTTGCTGCGATTAGGCTAGAGGTGATCAATCTTTTCATGGGGTATTCCGTCACTGAGTCAGGTGAAATTAGTCGGCCTTAAAGCGGGCCGCATCGATAATGCTCCAGAGGTGAAAGATAGCACCTATTACCGCAGGTACAATTAACCACCAAAGGGCGTAGCCGACCACAGTGACCACGAAGAATAGTAATGCAGCCAAAACTCGTCCTTGTAGTAGTTGGCCTAGACCGGGAAAAAACAGACTTGCGATTGCGGCGATTACATTGCCAGTGGATCCTTGTTGTGACATCAATTCACTCCTTAGACTTGTAAATTCAGTGTTTATTGTACGAAGATAACGAGTCTACACCAACAGAATCAAGAGAAACCCGTGACTAAGAAGATAGATCTGGCACAAATTCGAGTCTTATTCCTTGGCATATGGCACTTTCTGCTGCATTTACGCCAGCGTTTAGTTGAAGATCAAATCAATATTCGTGCCGGCCACTTGGCGTATGTCACCCTGTTATCCCTTGTGCCTATGGTGGCCGTGACTATGTCGATGCTCTCGGCTTTCCCTGTGTTTAAGGGGATCCGTGGCCAAATCGAGGCCTTTGTTTACGAGAATTTTCTACCCGCTGCGGGCGATACGGTACAAGTCTATATCAATGAATTTGTGGGTAATGCCTCTAAAGGCACTGCCGTGGGGATCGCGGCCTTAGTCGTGGTAGCTATTATGCTGATTTCCGCTATCGATAAGTCGCTGAATAATATCTGGCGTACTAAGGAAAAACGTTCTGTGGTCGTAGCATTTTCCATGTATTGGATGGTGATTACCTTAGGACCTGTGCTGGTGGGCGCGAGCTTAGTGGCGACCTCCTACGTCGTGTCGCTAAAACTGTTTGAAGGTGATGCTTTATCTGGCGTGATGCCGCTGTTTATCGAGCGTTTGCCGCTGTTATTTTCGGTGGCTGCATTTTTACTCTTGTATATGGTGGTGCCAAACCAAAAGGTGAAGTTTTGGCACGCGCTGTTGGGCGCTGTGGTGGCGGCGCTGCTATTCGAATTGGGGAAAAAGGGCTTTGCCTTTTATGTGACTAAATTCCCGAGCTACGAAGCCATTTATGGTGCGCTGGCGACCATTCCTATCCTATTCGTTTGGGTGTATTTATCCTGGATGATCGTGCTGCTGGGCGCCGAAATTACCGCGGCCATGCCCGAGTATTTGGACTATGAGTCCAGTAGCGATATCAACGAACTTAACCTCGATGGTCAGCCTTTAGCGGCGCAGGATGCACCCGCCGTGCCGCCAGAAACCACATCAGCCCAATCAAGCCAAGTGCTTGAGATAAAAGCTGAACTTTCCGAAAGCGCGCCGCAATCGCCTACACAGGATAAGCCGTAGCGAAGTTGTCATCCATTAATACGTTTAACGAGCCTTAGCCCGCCTATGATTACTGATGGCCATCATTTTGCCCCTTTTATCCGCCGTGATTGGCTGATGATGGGCAATGGGCAGCAGTTGCATCTGGCTCAATATGGTAACCCGCAGGGTATTCCGCTGCTTTACCTGCATGGCGGTCCTGGCGCAGGCGCTAGTGTGAGTGAGCTAAGTTTATTTAACCCCGAGCATTACTGGATTTTACTGCTAGATCAACGTGGTGCGGGGCAATCTCTGCCTTCTGGTGAGTTAGCGCATAATCATTTGAATGGGCTTATCTGCGATATTGAGGCGATTCGCATTCACCTAGGCATTGCGCGTTGGTGCTTAGCGGGTGGCTCATTTGGTGCCACCTTAGCCTTAATTTACAGTGGGTTATTTCCCCATCGTGTTATTGCCCAAGTGCTATGGGCGCTGTTTATTCCATCAAAAGAGGGGGTTGAATGGCTCTATGCGCCCTCGGGCGCGGCGCAGTTATATCCACAGGCTTTCCGTGAATTTGCTGTACCTTCTATTGGATTGGCGGATTTATTTACGCACTATCAGTTAGGATTTAACGCTCAAGATGAACAAACTCGCCATGACTTTGCCCGCCGTTGGCTCCAATGGGAATTAACCCTAGCGGGCGTACCAACTGGCCTACCTAAGCAGCTTGCGCCGCCGCTATTCGCCTTAGCTCAAATCGAGCTGCACTATGCGCAAAATGATTACTTCAATATGTTCAGTGTATTACAGCGGGTGACATCGCAAGTCTCTGCGCGTACCCTGCTATTACAAGGCACGCAGGATGCCGTCTGTCCCGCACGCTTATTAGCCGCATTTTGGGTAAAAATCGATAATCCCAAGATTCAAATCCACACTATTGTTGATGGCGGGCATTCGCTGAATAGTGAAATACTCTCACTTGCCGTCACTCTCGAAATTCAAGCCATGTGGGCTTGGATAAAGCGACAGGAGTTAACATGAAATTAGCCATTATTATTGCCGCCATTTTGGGATTAACGGCTTGCGCGGCCACCTCATCCTCTATCCCAGAATCTCAATCGACATCTCCTGCGGTCGAATCGAGCGAGGCTCACGCTCCTGTTGCGCCTAAGGTGGTGCAATTGGCGGGGATGACCAACGAGGCCGCTGCCGATGCCTTGTATCAGGCATTACTCAATGCTAATTATTTGGCAAACAAAGTTGGGCCAGATAAGGTGGCGGTACAATTTGGTAGTAATGATTTTATGTTAGAACCCAGCATGAATGCTGCTGGGATTGACCGTATTTTAATGAATCGTTTTTATGCGGTGCATCCGCAGTTGCAGGCCAGCCCTGAACTGCCCGCGGTGATTGGCGAGCTGAATGCCAAGCTCAATTTCGCTAAATTTGTATTGCGTGAGCAAGGTGCGGTGATCCAAATCCAAGGCACTGTGACCTTTGCCGATAAGGTCGAGATTGAAGAACTGCGCCGTTTTATGCTGTGGACCGATGGCGGCTTGGCACAAATCGCTAAGTCCTTGCCGGAGGGAATTGAGCAGTATCTGCGCCCAATTCCTTTGATGCCCGTTGTTAAGTCTTAATTTAAAGGAAAAGTTGTGATCGCTTTAATTCAAAGAGTCAGCCGCGCCAGTGTGGTTGTGGATAATCAAACCATAGGTGCTATCGATAAAGGCTTGTTAGTCTTGCTCGGGGTTGAGCGGGAAGATAACCGCGAGAAGATGGAAAAATTAGCTACTAAGGTGATGAGTTATCGAGTGTTTTCCGACGAAAACGGCAAAATGAACCTCAATTTGACTCAAGCGGGAGGCTCGCTTTTAGTGGTATCCCAATTTACCTTGGCCGCCGATACGGAGCGTGGGCTAAGGCCGAGCTTTTCGGGCGCGGGTACGCCTGAGCAAGCGCTTGGCCTGTATGAAGAGTTTGTCGCCTTTTGCCGCGCCAAGGGCGTGACCACCGAAACAGGACAATTTGCTGCTGATATGAAGGTTGAGCTGGTCAACGATGGTCCTGTGACCTTCCATTTACAGGTTTAACCTCAATACGCTAGCCTCAGTAAAGGAACATGCCCATGGATGAACTGCTCAACCAATTACGCCAGACCTGGCACCGCACTATACCTGTGAGTGAGTTTATGCAGATTGCGCCGCTGTCCTTTACTGATGGCGAACTGAGCGTGAGTGCGCCATTAGCGCCGAATATTAATCTGCACCACACCATGTTTGCGGGCAGCATTTATACCCTAATGACGTTAACAGGTTGGGGGATGGTATGGCTGCAACAGCAACTCCTTAATGTGGATGGCGACATAGTATTGGCCGATGCCCATATCCGTTACTTGGCGCCCATTCGCAATCAACCTATTGCACGCGTGGTATGGCAGGATGCCAGTTTAGCGGGCTTATCTGCGGGGCGAAAAGCCAAAGTTCGACTTGTGGTTAAACTTTACTGTGAAGACCAGCTCTGCGCTGAGTTCTCCGGCCTGTATATTAGCCTTCCGAATATTGCTAAATAGTTGCTGCTGTTTATTTTTTGTGAATTTTCATCGTTGATGTTGTCTTTAACTTGCAATAGAATCTTTGGCTTAATGCAACTTAAGTTGCATCTGCCATGGTCCGTACGGTTGTCGTATTTATGCTGTATGGCGCTATTTGCATTGATATTAAGGATAACCGATGCGATTTCTCTCCAGTGTGCTTATTGCTCTACTTTGTGTTCATCTTAGTGGCTGCGCCAATACCAAGTTAAATGCCAATAAATTACCTAAAGGTGTGGTGCTAAATAAAGCTATTACGCTCCCTGTGGATGTGAGTGTTGCTTATTATTTACCCCACTCGCAGTTAAATAACCGTTTTTATTTAGAGAAGTGGAATATTTGGGTCGATCCCGGAAAATCACTTAGTGATGGTGTAAAGGACGGTTTTGGTGCTTATTTTTCAAATGCTAAGTTATTAGACCGCACGCAAACGAGCCAGTATGGGTTATTGATCGATATTGATCCTGAGTGGAAATTTGACTCAGGCAAAGCGGAAATGATCATGAGCTATCGGGTATTTAATGGCTCCGATAAACCCATTCGCGAGGGGCAAAAATCCTTTAAGGCCGATATTGGCTATTTAGGGGATGGTTTAGGCCTTTATAACGCCGCATTGCGCGCAACTCAGTTAGTGATTGTCGATGTACTCAACACGCTGACACCTTCGGCCAGCTCCTATCCAGCGCAGTATGCAATGAAAGATGTCTCAGCTAATTTGCTCGCAAATATGCAAAAACCAGTCAGTACAGGGACAGGTTTTTATATTAATCCTCAGGGACAAATTGTCACAGCGGCCCATGTTCTCAAAAATTGCATGGTGACACAGGTGAATGTTGACGGTAAATCCTTTGATGCGGCCGTAGAGGCTAGCTCGACCTTATTGGATTTAGCGGTCGTGAGTACGGGGACGCCAGCGGAGCAATACTTACCATTGCGTAAAGGTACAGAGATTTTCCTGGGCGAGGCGATTACCAATGTTGGTTATCCCTTACAGGGATTATTGGCGGCCTCTCCCAATTTAACGCGCGGAAATATCAGTTCCCGCGAGGCATTAAAGGGGGCGGTGGGGCAATTCCAGTTTTCGGCACCGATCCAGCCTGGCTCAAGTGGTGGCCCAGTGGTCTCTGATGGTGGGGAGTTATTAGGTATTACCGTCAGTACCTTAAATGTGACGAGCCTGCGTGAATCGGGGGCACTGCCGCAGAATGTTAACTTTGCCCTCGATGCAAAATATGCCGCCCGCTTTTTAGATAAGCATCGCATTAGTTATCAGTCGGTTGAACCCAATATGAAGGGCGATATTCGAACGGCAAATGCGGCAGCACTTGGTGCTGTTGTTCAACTAAATTGCTATCAATAAGGATGTTTCCAATGCTATCTATGTTTCGTTTTTTGATGCTGAGTTTGTTGCTCATAAGCCCGTTTGTTAAAGCGCAAACCACGGTACTTCCACCAGTGTTTTTTATTAGTACCATTGATTCAACTGACTTTTATAACAAACTTAAGGGCATGCCATTATTTGAAAAAATGGATAAAGAGAATATCGGCAATCCATTAAAGTTGATTGTGACCTATAAAATGGAACCTACAGCAGGGGGAGAAGCCGCAGGGCTGACCTCGTCGATTTTAGCCGGTGGCTCCCTAGGGCTGTTACCTATGGTGACCAATAATGATTTAGTGCTGACCTATGAGTTTAGGGTCCACAATGAGGTGGTTGCTAGCGTCAGTTACCGTGAGAATTTCACCAAGGCTCACAATATGTACTCCAATGAGGGAATGTATAGCCTAGATAAAGATAGTTTGGCATGGGCGATGACCACGACCGATAAGTTTATGGTTGATATTCAAAACTCGCCTGAGCTTTCCCAGCTAATCAGTGAATACAACTATTATTTTGCTCAATAGTTCGAGTGATGCCTTTGCATAAGCTAAGGGCTAGCTTTGCTAGCTCTTAGTTTAACAGTTCTACTTTTTAGAAAGTAATCTCAAATTTTATCCGCTTTTATTCTTTTTTATGGACTAATAAACTAGCGTCATAGAGTCGAGTGCAAGCTGAAAGACTCCCCCAAATTTCAATTTTCGGAGCAGATTATGTCTAAAGTCCTAGTATTAAAATCCAGTATCCTTGGCGGTTATTCACAATCAGCCTTGTTAGTTGACTACTTAATCGGTAAATGGGAAAACCAAGGCGCAACCATCACGGTACGCGACTTGGCGGGTAAAGATGTGTTACCTATGGTTGACGGTGAAATCGCCTCTGGCCTACGTGGCGGTGCAGATTTAACCGCGCGCCAACAAGAGATGCTCGATCTGTCTAACGCCTTAGTTGAAGAGTTAAAAGCGAACGACACTATCGTGATCACTGCGCCAATGTACAACTTCAACATTCCAACCCAACTGAAAAACTGGATTGATTTTGTGGCCCGTGCGGGTGTGACTTTTACTTATACCGAAAACGGTCCTAAAGGCTTAGTGGAAGGCAAACGCGCCGTGTTGATCACCACCCGTGGTGGCGCACATAAAGATGGCCCAACCGATCATATGGTGCCTTTCTTAAAAACCTTCCTCGGTTTTATCGGTATCACCAATGTGGAAGTGGTTTATGCTGAAGCGCTGAACATGGGCCCAGAAGCCAACCAAAAAGGGATCAGTGAAGCTAAAGCCAGTATCGATAAGCTAGCGGTTTAATCGTAAAAATAATAAAAATGCCAGCATCTTAGCTGGCATTTTTGTTTATGTAGAAAGCCTATTACTCACAAAGCTTGCAGCCAAGAGACATGGCGCTGGTTTCGATATAACGCACTTTGGCGCTCGCTTGGCCACGGTTACGGCTCACGCTGTAGCAGGTTTCGCGAACCACTTTGGGCTGCGGCGGTTGTTCGCCGCTCGTTGGGCGCGGGCACTTTGTTGTCATCTGCACCTCCTCACGCATGGTTGCTTGGTTTAGGTTTTAGCTTGGCTGGCAGCAGACTAAATCTTTTAGTGAGCCACCATTGACTACACACTCAAAGCCATTGGCTTTGAGAATATCGCAGCCCTTTTGGGCACGGATACCCGCGCCGCAGTAAAGCACAAAGGGATGCTGTTTATTTTCAACCTGATGCAACCATTGGTCGAGCGTTGGCAGCGGCACATTGATGGCCTGAGGCAAATGACCCGAAGCAAACTCTTCCGGTGAGCGCACATCGATAACGCGCGCACCCTGCTCAATCAGTTGCCAACATTTTTCACCACTGCTGCTGCCAGATAATTTAGCCAGTAAAGATTGAAACATCACTTTGCCTCTATGATTAGAAAAATTTCAATAAGTTTATTCTAATGAATTGGTGGGCGCAAGCTTGAAAAAGGGTGCGAGCGAAGAGGCCTAGTGATGAGCTTTATCACTCAATCGCTCACAGGGAGGCGCTATATGTTTTTGGTCATAAATACGCTATTGGGGTCGAGCACGTAATCGGCAAAGGGGCCACATAGCTCGAAGCCAAACTTAGCGTAGAGAGAACGTGCGGGCTGAAAAAAGGCCATCGAGCCAGTTTCTAAACTGAGGCGTTGCACGCCAGCGGCTTTGGCGTCATTGATCAAGTGCTGCAATATCTGGGATGCCACGCCTTGTTGTTTGTAAGTCGCTGCGGTTCGCATCGATTTGATCTCTGCATGTTCAGCATCTAACCATTTTAGTGCACCGCAGCCCGCCAGATTACGGCCATCCCACAATGTCCAAAAGCGAATATTGGGTTGGCGCAGGCCGTCAAGGTCTAATGCGTGCACACTTTCTGGTGGCGAGGTTGCCCGCATATCTTCAAGGTGCTCAGTTAAAAGTGCTGCAATTTCAGGCCCTTTTAGATCATCTAGTATTATTTTCATCGTTGCTCTCAAGATTAAAATTCCCTGTGTTGTCGCTTATCCATCATAGCGTTATCGCGTTTGGTTGTTTTTGGGGTTAAAACGCTGCGGTGACTAAGCAAAGGGTAGGCCAATATTCTTTGCTAAAAGGATGATGCTTCATCCCTTGGTTTTATCGAGAGGCGAGCAAGGAAGCTTGTCCTTAGTTTTGGACTTTTAAATAAAAAAACAAAGTCGTGAGGCTTCACCCCACACCCGACCAAGGAGGACTGCTCGTCCTATCCTCCTTGGATGCTCCAAGACGCCCCTAACGGAGTTGAAAGCCCCTTGGGCATTTAGCGTCCTTATGCTATCGCGTCAGACGCTCGTCCCTGATTAGACTGACGCTATCTCGGCATCCATGCCTCGCTCATGCAACGAACGCAAATGCCCTGCGGCAACTCCGAGGGGGTGGTGTATTCCTTAGGCTATAGCGTTATTGGTCAAATTTTGAATGAAAAAAGTTATGCCTGTCCGATCTTATTGCATACCACCTTAATCACTAAAACCAACGCATAGTAAAAATGCCACGCGTTGTGAATCCCTCTTGGACAGTTTGTTATATTCGATCACCAACTACGTACAATATTTTCTCTAAAAATCGCCGTTTTTCGGTCCTTGTTGAGGTATTCAATTACACCTATTAGCTCCTTGGATAAGTCGATTGTGAATGGAATTGAGTGCGGCTTAGGTACATGAAATTCAAAACTCAAGCTATGCAGTTTTAAACTATATTCAGGCGTCTCAATATAAGCATTTTCACATGGGTAATTGAGCGAATGCTGACCATATTTACCACGATACTCATTACGCAAGCGGTTTTCGAGTTCATGAATAGAAAACTTATCATTTTTCAGCAAGTCATTAATGAATACTTCATTGGACATAGATTCGAATCCGAGAGGTTTAGTAATATCAATATCGGTATTCGCTTTTACCCAGTGCCCGTCAATCATCGGGTGAAAACCGATAATTCGGACCGGTAGCTGTGCCTGTATATCAACATTCATATACTTTAATAAAGGTGTACCATCTTTGTCATACCAATCAGACTCGTTTTGCTCACGAACGATAAGTAAGTCAATCTTATTATTTGTTGCTTTAGCCTCTGCACCACTTTGATAACCGACCTTCGTTGCGAATACAGGCTTCAAATCTGGAATATCCCTAATTTTACCGATTAAGGCATCGATTTTTTCAACTGAGACTTTGGAAGCATAGTCCTTACATTCGATGATGGTTTTATATGAAACACCAGCTAATTCATACTCCCAATAAAGATCAAACTCCCGCAGAATCCCAAAATTATCAGCAATTTTCTTATTTCGCTCGATCTCAATATTTTTATGCTTTAAGAACTCTTCAGAATCGAGCAACGCTTGCTGCAAGTTTTGAACAAAAATCTCGTAATCTCTACCGCTAGACATTTTTCCTCCGAGAATATAACGCCCGGTTAAGGGGCAGCCAACGCCACTGACAACTTAACGCATAACACCGTAAATCACAAAAACCAACGCATAGTAAAAATGCCGCGCGTTGGCTGTCCCTCTTGAACCCTTTGTTATATGCCTAACCGCAATTAGCTACGATATGATCAATTTTTTTAACAACCTTACTCCATTGAGATGATGTAAACTCTTGCTCTTCTAGTTCAGTTAGAAATTTTTCGAACTCCTTTTCTAGCTGATTTAGAAACTTTGTTGCGTGAATTACCTTCGTATCTACGCAAACAATCGGTAACGAGAGATCTCTGCGAATACGCCACCCTCCAGTAGTTTCCGCTTGATGCAGAATACCGCAGCGAATGTGTTTATAAAAATCCGCTCCAAGTCCGGTAAAATCAGTCAAATGATGTGACGTGGAAAAGAACTCTTCGAAAATCATTCTCCCCGACCCATTAGTTTTCTTCCATCCACGTTTTAGTGAAATTAGAGATTCAATAACTAAACACGAGACTGCCATCATACTAAATCCGTGCTTGGATTCGTTTTTCTTGAATGGTTCAAAATATCTTTCTGAATAGCGATGGCGTAGAACCGTGATAATTTGAGCCTTATCTTGGCTATCTTTTAATTGTTGCCAATCCTCTGATGAAAAGGATGACGATAATTCAACTGACATAAAAACCTCATTACTAGAATGGCATATAATAGTGTATTACCCGCACTTCTAATGAAACCCAAACCATAATGGACTCGAAGTTTGAGAAATAAAAGTAAATAATTCAAATGTGCCAGTAACTTAGCATCCATTACGGTGAGTTTTCAATCTTTTTTCATGCAGAAAAAGCGAGACTTTATATACCAAGAAGTATTTTGGCGCGGTATGTAAATCAGAAAACATGAAAAGACGAATATTTTTAGTTGATTAATGTTTTTTTGAAATTAAAAAACGATACTCCTTTGGCTCGTTTTCCCCGAGGGTTGTCACTTTTTCTATTATACCTGTACTTATACAGTCATAAGCGGGACACCAAATTTAACAAGCCACCCATTGTTAAATTTCCTAAATGTTCAGTTGTAAATAGCAATTTTTCAAAGTGTTAATCTGACTCTAGTCTTTCAAGCCAACAGATTACGCTGATGCTCGAAAGGCAAACCATGGTGATTGGTGAGACGACCGTCCGCCCCATGGACGAGGCGGCCCTGCATCCAATGATGGACTTGAACAACATCTGTGTTTAACTGCCAGTTCACCATCCATGGCTCTCGTTTATAAGCTTTGAAATCCTAGTTTTATATTCACCGTGTCGTCGAGTCAGTACCATGATCTGCTTACACTATGAAATCAACAAGCCGAGATGATTCTCGGCTTGTTATTAAGGCTTTTACTAACTCAAAAGAGATTAGTAGTACTTCTTCAAATAGCTCTCGGCGTAGCTTTTCAGCTTTTTGTTAGGGTTATTGTTGGCAATATTTTCAATCACTTCACGATATTGGGTATTGCCCGATGCAGCGAGTGCTTTAGCCATATTGGCGTAGGTATCGATGGCTAACTTGTCGTTACTCATCAAACGTGGATTTTTCAGCTCAACGCTCAGGCGTTCTAGCAAAAAGTCATCGTAGTTTTGATCGTCCATCATGCGTTTGGCTGCGAGGCGCATCAGCTCTAAATCATTGCTTTTAAAGGCGTTGGCATAGGCATTATTTTTAGTACTTTGCTCGGCCACATATTGGCTTTTATCGCCTAAAATAGCATTCCATTTTTTATACTGGTCAAGATTTTCAAGCGCTTGGGTGGCGTATTTTTTCAGCTTCTTATGGTAGTCGCCATTGATAATATTGTTGATGGTGCCGCTGTATTTATCGTTCCCTGAGTAAGCTAAACCTTTGACTAACCATGCACTGTAGTCGATAGCATTTTTCTCGGTGGCTTGTGGCAGCGATGCGATAAGTTTGGCCTCTAACACATCGTAAATGGCGGGATCGGATAATCCGGCAAGCGTCAGGGCTTCGATGGCTTGTTTTTGCTTAAATTGGTTGTCGCCTTTAAAAATTTCTTGATAGGTTTCAACCGTATAATCCTGCGCCCACACCGGCGAGGCCAGTAAACTGATACCGAGTAAAATGCTTGCAACTAATGGTTTCATTGATATGTCCTTATGTCGTTTTCCAGCGTTTAAAAATCAGTGAGGTGTTGATACCGCCAAAGGCGAAGTTATTGCTCATCACATAGTCGGTGTCGAGCGCACGTGGCTCGCCACAAATGTAATCGAGTGCGGCACATTCTGGGTCGATATTGTCGAGATTGAGCGTGGGGGCAAACCAGCCCGCATTCATCATTTCGATGCTCACCCAAGCCTCTAACGCACCGCAGGCGCCTAAGGTATGGCCGGTGTAGCTTTTAAGGGATGAAATCGGCATATCCGCACCGAATACCGCGTGGGTCGCATGGCTTTCGGCAATATCACCGCGGTCGGTGGCGGTGCCGTGGGCATTTACATAACCAATGGCGTCGGGCGTGAGCGCCGCATCCTTAAGGGCTAAACGAATGGCGATTTCCATGGTCTCGCTATTGGGCTGAGTGACATGCTGACCATCGGAGTTAGTGCCAAAACCGACGATCTCGGCGTAAATTTTCGCGCCGCGCGCTTTGGCGTGTTCTAACTCTTCAAGCACCAGCGTACAAGCGCCTTCGCCAATCACTAAGCCATCACGCTGGGCATCAAAAGGGCGTGGCGATAATTCTGGCGTCGTGTTTTTCGTGCTGGTCGCAAACAGCGTATCAAAGACTACGGCCTCGGTGGCGCAGAGTTCTTCGCCTCCACCCGCGAGCATTAAGGTTTGCTGGCCATATTTAATCGCTTCATAGGCGTAACCAATGCCTTGGCTGCCTGAGGTGCAGGCACTGCTGGTGGTATGAATGCGCCCTTTAAGGCCAAAGAAAACCCCCACGTTTACCGCGGTAGTGTGAGCCATCATGCGGATATAACTGGTGGCGGTAACGCCCGACATATCGCCAGTTTTCAGCATATCGCCAAAGGCGGTAATGGGATCGGTGCTGCCAGTGGAAGATCCATAGGCAATGCCCATCTCTCCCGAAGTGACGATAGGGTCGTCCAAGAGTCCCGCATCAATAAGTGCAAGTTCGCTGGCACGAGTCGCCATAATCGAGACCCGTCCCATGGAGCGGATTTTTTTGCGCGAATAATGGCTTGGCACTTCAAAGTCGGTCACAGGGGCGGCAAGGCGAGTGTTTAGCCCGTCATATTTGTCCCAATCCGCCATTGTCACGACACAGTTTTTTTGTGCCTTAAGGCGGTTTGCGATACTCGGCCAGTCGTGACCTAAGGCAGTAATGCCACCGATACCGGTAACAACAACTCGTCTACCCAAGCGGGTCGGGTTTGTCG
This sequence comes from Shewanella cutis, assembly GCF_022410515.1. Classification (GTDB taxonomy): domain Bacteria; phylum Pseudomonadota; class Gammaproteobacteria; order Enterobacterales; family Shewanellaceae; genus Shewanella; species Shewanella cutis. Next base: position 116,866 of record NZ_JACSDI010000008.1, read on the forward strand.
GCTCAGTCATTTAGATCATGCCTCCATTCACCGAAATCACTTGGCGCGTGATATAAGCAGCATCGTCCGACATTAAAAAGGCTGCTAAGGCGGCGATTTCATTGGGTTTGCCCATGCGGCGCATCGGCACTAACTGCTCGACCATATCCTTAGGAATATCCGCTACCATATCGGTTTCGATTAAGCCTGGGGCGATACAGTTTACGGTGATCTTACGTTTGGCCAGCTCTAAGGACAGCGCCTTAGTCGCGCCAATCAATCCGGCCTTAGAGGCGCTGTAATTGACCTGACCACGGTTACCCGCGATACCGGAAACGGAAGCCAAGGTGATAATTCGTCCGCCCTTGCGCGCTTGTACCATAGGCATAACGCAGGGATGAATCACATTATAAAAACCATCGAGATTAGTGTGGATTACGCTATCCCATTCGGCTTCGCTCATCGCCGGAAAAGCATTGTCACGGTTGATGCCCGCATTGAGTATCACGCCATAGTAGGCGCCATTAGCCTCGATATCGGCCTCAAGGGCGGCTTTGACGGCAACGCGGTCGGCAACATCAAACTTTAATAGGCGGACGTTCACCCCAAGGGCGCGAAGCTCTGTGGCGCTGGCATCAGCGGCGGCTTGATTACTGTGGTAATGCAGCGCGATATCATAACCTGCCGCAGCCAGTTTAAGGGCGATGGCTTTGCCAATGCCGCGGCTCGAACCTGTGACTAATACTCTGTTATTCATCTTTATTTCTCCACCCTATGACGCTGGATTAATGGCTGGTAATGCATCAAAGGGCTAAATCCTTTTGTGATAATACTTGTTGTTGCCAAGCATAACTCTGGGCATTAAGCCTGCTGGCTTGAGGCGATATACGCTTGGGTGTCCTGTGGCTGGAACACATTCACATTGGCCTCTGCAACTAACTGTGGTGTTTGCTGCGCTTGCGCCTCTGGCAATAGATAAATCTGGCAATCGAATACCGCCAGTCCCGACTCTTCCTGATAGAGGCGTTTAACCAGTGTCCGATAGCAGCGATTGAGTTCGTATTGCGCCGAGTGTAAGGCTAATTTACGCGATCCCAATAAAAATCCCACGCGGATTTTATCGTGACGCAGTTTAGCCTCAACGCCCGCTAAAGCGGCAATGCTCTGCGCCATATATTCGATGCCCACATAATTGGGGACGGCTTGACTATGCTCGTCAAAATAAGCGCTCTGCGGAGTGATCAGCACTTCGGTTTCGAGCGCATCCTGCTGATGGCTAATAATCTTATCAATCAAGATCATTGGCGCGCGGTGCGGAATAAAATCGGCAATATTCTGCTCAGCTAAGTGTTGCAGCCAAATCGGCTCGGCGGCTGAAATTGCGGTATCGATAGAACTGGACATCAATCTTAAGCCTCTTTACGGCAAAAAATCAGGCTGGCATTGCTGCCGCCAAAGGCGAAGGAGTTGCTCATCACATAGTTAAGCTTGTCATGATCGGCGCATTGCTTGGGCGCGACTAGCGCAATGCTGGGGTCCTGCGGATCTTGCTGCCCATCAAACCTATGGGGCGGCAGGGCAAAGCTGTGATTATGCGGTGACAGCAAGAGGTAACAAAATGCGGCTTCAATCGCGCCCGCAGCGCCTAAGGTATGGCCGACCAGCGGTTTGGTTGAGCTTGCAGGGGGCGGCGTGTCGCCAAATACCGAGAGTAGGGCGCGGCTTTCCATTGCATCATTTTTAGGCGTTGCTGTGCCATGTAAGTTTATATAATCAATATCTTGCGCAGATATTTGTGCATCATCAAGCGCGGCCTGCATGGCGGCAATCGCCCCTGCGCCTTCAGGGTGCGGCGCTGACATATGGTGCGCATCGCTCGACTCGCCAATACCTGCGAGCAATACGCAGGTTTCATTTGCTGTGTTGTCTGTCGCTAGGGTTAGGGTAAACAGGGCTGCGCCTTCACCGATATTGATGCCATCGCGATTGGCGCTGAAGGGATTGCAATGCCCCTTGGAAACCGATTCTAAGGCGTGAAACCCGTTAACTGTGAGTTGGCACAGGCTGTCGATACCGCCGACAATCACCATATCGCACAGCTTGGCCTCAAGTAGGCGTTTGGCACTGGCAAACACTTTGGCGCTGGAGGAGCAGGCGGTTGAAATGGTGTAGCAGGGGCCTTGGAGCGCAAATAACTGGCGCAAAAAGTCGCTGGTACTGCCGAGTTCCTGTTGGAAATAATGATAATCCGCCGGAAAGTGGCCGTGTTGATTGCGATAGGCCAAGGCGGCTTCGCCCTTCGAAATTCCCGAGGTGCTGGTGCCTAAGACAACGCCAATGCGGTTGGCGCCATATGTCTGTTTCGCCTGTTCGACCGTGTCGGTAATTTGCTGCGCGGCAGCAAGGAGTAACTGATTATTGCGACAATCGAATTGCGCCAGTGCGGCAGGTATCGTCGGTAATGGCTCAGTGACGGGCGCAACCAGTGTTGACTCCCCAAATAATAGGGTGTCATTGGTTTGCATGGCACTGGTATCGCCTGCAATCAAGCGGGCTAACACTTGCTCTTGCGTTTGCCCTAACGGGGTACACAATCCAATCTGTGTAATGGCGACTCTGTTATTCATTGCGGCTTGTTATACCTATTACCGAATCTGGGTGGTAAATATAAGTGGCTAATATTGCTGAGTTTAACATTGTTATTATGGCTTAGCCGTCTTTAACGTGACGCTTAAATCGGTTGTATCTCTAATTCAAACTTTGCCTGTGGCATGGTCAAATTAATGTGTGCCTGCCAGAGGGAATCGTCGGTTTGGTGCTGATAACGAATTTGTATCACTTGGGTTTGGTTATCGTTGTAACTGATAAGCGTGTCTTGGCTATAAAACTGGCGGCAGGGAATGGCGTCACATAACCCTGTCACTAAACTTCCACCTTCTAAATGACTACGAATACTCTGTTCTGGCCAATAGATAAGTTGCATCATCGCCATCAGGTATTCGGCTTTAAACTCATTCCCAAGTAGCTGGCTCTGCTCACTGCTGAGTGTATTCCCATCGTAAACCAAGGTAAACAATGCTTGCCCTAGCGGGGCGAGCCCCACCAGCGTCATGCGTTCCCCTTCAAGTTCGAGCTGGGTGAGCAGTTCATGGGTGTTATCGCCCACTTTAATGCTCACCTTCTGACTAAAAGATTGGGAGGATACCTTTGCTTTGCTGTCGCCTTGCTGACTCTGGCTCGAAGAGTCTGTGCCAGTTGGGTTTGCGGCAGGCTGACTTGTTGGCTTAGTGAGTGGTTTATCCGTTGCAGGGCCAAAATGCTGTGGCAGTGGTGCTAAGCAATAACGCATATCTTTTGTGAATCCGACGCAGGTTTGCCGATAGAGCAGCTCACTGCAACCCATCAAGCCGAGGCTTGAGAACATTAGGGGTACTGTCACTATCGCTTTTGTGCGACCTTTGGCGTTAGGGCTTAGACGCATCGAATTACACCTCGGCTAATTCGTTGATTGTGAGTTCGCTGATTGCTGGTTCGGTGGTCGTGAGTTCAGCATCCTGCCGACATAGCTCGACCACCATGTTTAGACGTCGCTCGGATTCTTTAACAAAGGGATTTTGCACATCCCAAGCATAGCCCGCCAAAATCGAGCAAATCATCTGCTTGATTTTAGGATTCGGATCTTCATAAAAAATCACATCTTGGAAGCGGCCATCGTACCAAGCCTGCACATAAGTGCGGAAGGTGTTCACCCCTTGCATTAACGGCGCTGAGTACTCGGTAGGCCAGTCTACGGTATTACCATTAAGCTGTTTGGTCACGCATTTTGCTGCCATGGATGCCGACTGCATCGCGATAGTTACGCCCGATGAAAACACCGGATCGAGGAACTCACCGGCATTGCCCAGCAACGCAAATTTATCGGTGGCAAGGCGCGATACGTTGGCGGAATAGCCCTTGAGCGTCGCGCAGGGCTGGGCGACTTTGGCATTGGCTAGTAGTGCTTTCAGGCCCGGCTCTTCCTTGACTATAGTCATTAACTGCTGCTCTAAATCGCCTTCTAGGCGCGCGAGCAATTGTGGTTCGGCCACCACACCAAGTGAGCAGCGACCATTGCTGAAGGGAATCAACCAGTACCAAATATCCTGATGCTGCGGGTGCACGCTAATTAAAATCTTATTTCGGTCGAAGTTGGGATCGCTGATGTTATCTTCCACATGGGTGAAGATGGCGCTGCGGGTAGGCAGTGAGGACGGCGTTTCGAGGTCGAGCAGCCGTGGTAAGACTCGGCCAAAGCCGCTGGCATCGAGCACATATTTGGCCTCGACTTGATAAAGTTCACCCTGCTCGTTACGCACAGTTAAACGTGGCGCGGCAGTTAACTCTATCGCCTCAACGGTTTCACCGTAACGGATCTCCACCCCAAAGCTTGCCGCAGTATCGGCGAGCAATTTGTCGAAGTTTCCCCGTTGTACTTGGAAGGTTGTCCCCGGCCCAGGGGTAAATTTGTCGGTAAAATCGAAAGTGGTATACACCCCGTTACGGCGGAAGGCTGCACCGTTTTTATATTGGAATCCCGCGGCATTCAGCGCCTCTAACATGCCCGCTTCTTCGATAAATTGCATACAGCAGGGCAGCAAGCTCTCACCGATCGAAAAGCGCGGAAAGTGTTGTCTTTCAAGCACGACGACACGTTTACCTTGCTTATGTAACAAGCTGGCGGCAATCGAGCCGGATGGGCCCGCACCAATAATGGCGACATCGACGCAAAGGGAGTGAGACTGTGTGGCGCTAGCCGCATTAGAGGTAGACATTTAAATAACATTCCTTGTAGGTATCGAGACCTTGTTGGTGGTTAAAACCTGACTGGTGGTCAAAATCAATGGCGAAAGTACAAAGGTAAAGCCTATGCCGAGGGATAGGGTTAATCCAAAGTAATGAATGGCTTGGGTTTGGCTAAAGGCGAGTAAGCCAAAGGCCAATAGGGTCGAACAGGCAGACATAAATACCGCCATCATCACCGCCTTGCCATGTTGTTCAGCGGAGGCAAAAAACAAGCTGTAATCTATCCCAATCCCGAAGACTAAAATCAGCGCCAGCGCATGGAATAAGCTTAAGGGGGAGCCGACTAAGCCTAAAATGGCTAAGGTGAGTACCGCGGCCAATGCCGGCACGGCGACAACCACAGTGGCCTTTTTGAGCCCAAAACTTAGGCTAAATAGCAAGAGCGCGATAACCAGCGCTAGGCCCAATAATTTAAGGGTGAGCAGGCGATAATGCCCCATCACGGTGGAAATATCCGCGACTTTATCGATAAGTTGTACCTGTGGATCTTTGGCAAAGCGCGCTTTGAGAGCCGCAATATCTTCAATACCACCGAGCAACACTATGGCGCCATGGCTGTCGCTTCCTAGGTTTGTATTATCTGCACTGGCCCTTGGGTTCGTTGAGTGTTCAAGCGGCGCTAATCTCAGAGGTGCAAGCCAAAGTGGTGCTAGCTGTTTACCAAAGCCCAGTTCGAAAAAATCCGTCGGGGTGATATAGCTGTCTTTAGCTGCAAGATAGGCGGCAGTAAGGTTTGGCGCTAGGCTCTCATCAAGGCCAATGCTATTTAGCACTGTGGTTAATTGCGACTGGTAAATCTCGCCCTGTAACCGATATGCAGCATCTTGCTTTTGCTTGCTTGGCAGGTAACGGCTAAGGCTGACATAGTTGCCCAGCTCTTGCTGTTTAATGGCGGTATCGAGTTGTGGGCCTAGGCTTTCGAGTTTCTGCAATAAGGCTTCTTCACTCGATGCGCGCACCAATAAAAACTGGTTATCGGTGCCACCACTGAGGAGTTTTCTGAGCTTATCTTCAGGCTCTGTCACACTCGCAGGGCTTTGCTGTAAATGGCGAATATCATCATCCACCTTAAGCTGACTGATTCCCAGTAAACAGACGCCTACGAGTGCTAAGGTGAATAGGCTCAGGCCCCATGGCGACACCAGCTTGTTTGATAATTGCGTCAGACGCGCAAGATAAGCTTGCGCAAGATTCAGCGGACGCTCCCCCGATGGCAACTTGCTGCCCGCTAATAACGGATAGGCCAGCACTAACGTCAGGTAGGCGCCGAGTAAGCCAGAGGCGCAGAAAATCGCCACCTGTTGCATACCGGGAAACGGTGCTAAGCCAATGCCAACATAGGCCAAGGCGCTAGTGATAAAGGCGAGCGACACTGTGGGGAAGATATAGGCCACGGTCGCCTGCGCGCTACGCTGATGATCGCTTAACCGCTCGCAGTAAAAGTGGAAACTGTAGTCGATGGCTATTCCAATCAGGCTGGTGCCAAAGACGAGAGTCAGTAAATGCAGCTCCCCGAACACGCTTAAGGTAAAGGTCACCGCCAGCAGTAGGCCGCTGGAGATGGTCACTATCGCCAGTAGCAGCGGCATCACGGAGCGAAATGCTAGCCAGACTAATAACACCACCCCAAGCAGAGAGGCGAGGCCAAGGACAGAGATTTCACTCTTGGCAGTATTGGTGGCTTCGATGGCATGAAATAGCGCGCCCGCCTGTAAGACTTGTATGCCGGCATATTGCTCAGTGACGGTAGTAAGTGCTTGTGTTAACGCTGCTTGCTGAATGAGTTGGGCATTGGGATTAAAGGCGCTGTCTTTGCCCTTTGCCATTACAATGGCGGCCACGCCTTCACTGTTATCAACACCTTGGTTGGGATGAGCAAGTAAAATCCCTTGCTTGGCGCTCAGTTTCGAGCTGGGCGCGAGGGCGAGCAAATTGGCGGGAAATAACAGCAAAGGATCTTGGGTCAAGAGTTGGCTATTGGCGTAACTAAAGGCGTTGTAGAGCTGAGCAGTCGCCGAGGCAACTAAGCTATCGAGGCCATTATGGGTTAACGCATCGGCTTGCTCCGAGGTTAATAGCTTAAATCGATGGGGAAAATAATACTGGCCTAGGGTTTCACCCATCTGCATATCGGCGCTGCGAATATCGGTAAAGGCGCCGTTTTGAGCCTTAAGCTGCTCAATCAAAAGTGTTGCCGCGGCAATGGCTTGCGTTTCATCCTTGGCAATCAGGGCAAGATACACTTGATCGGCGAGTGTTGACTCCACTTGCTCAAGAGCGCGCGCCGTAAGGGTGTCTTGCTGCAGATGGGGCAGCATGGCGAGTATATCGCTTTGAACCTTGGCCCCATAGTGCCACAGTTGCAGCGTCCATAGGCTCGCCGCCAGCATCAGGCTCAGCCAAATAGCAAAACGCCATTTGATCGATGTCTGCATCAAAGTGTGATTTATGCGTGCGGCAATCTTGGTCGCCATTATTTCGCCTTACTCTCTTTAGGATCAGTCTCCCGTGAAGGATCTTTTTGAGTCACAGCGATGGAAAACTGGGCTAATTCGGCGTCGCTCAGTTTACCTTGGCGCAGCTCGCGAAAATCGATACGGGTGATATCCTGCGGGCTTACGTTGGGTGCGGCGCTGAGCAGCACTAAGGCATGAAGAGTATCGCTGCCTTCGAGCACCATGTTAGCGATGGCTTTTTTCATTAGCGGATCTTTAGGGGTTAATCCGAGCTGCCAGTTTTCCTTAGCTAATTCATTCGTTAAGGTTTTTTGAGCTAAGAAGTGCAGCTCAAAATGATTGCTTAAACCCGAAATATCACCGCCCAGCATGGCACTCACCAGACTGGGTAATAAATCTCCCATGGCCGCAGCACTTGCCGAAGCATCGGCGCTGCTGACTTGCACTCGTCCTTGGCTATCTCGCTGAATAAGATGCTTATCCTTTAAAATGAGCAAGGACTCAAAGGGCGTAAGCTGCTGCCAAATCAGCCCTTGGTCTTTGTCGAATACAAACTGACCTTGGCTAACGAGGGGCTTTTTTAGCACTTTAAGTTGGCGGGATTGCACAAAGTGGCCGCGCACCGTCTCGCCAAGGTTAAGCTTTTGGCTGAGGGCGAGTAATGCGGCGTTATCGGCACCTTGGTTAAACAGGGGCTGATATTGGCTCGCTTCTGTAAGGTTTGGTGCAGCAAGGTCTTGCGCCTGCACTGAGCCAAGCAGCACGGTGCAGTTTAATAGTGCGCCTTGGCAGAACCATTGCACCCACTTAGCTCGCGACCAGGTTTTGAGGAGGACATTCATTCGTTATCCGCCTTTGCCAGCAGCGGGGCGATTTTGCTGCGAAACACCTCTGGCGTCACAAAGCACATTTCTTGGCTCGTCATATCCACCGCCGCCTGAATGGTATAGCCCTTAGTAATGCGCTCGCCGGTTGCGGTATCACGGATTTGATAATTGATTTTTAAGCGATTTTCCCACTCAACTAACTCGGCACGCACGGTAATATGTTGCTCGAAGGTGCTGGGCTTAACGTATTTGATCTGCACATCAATAATCGGCCAAGCGTAGTTCGAGGCTCGCATTTGGCGGTAGTTATAGCCTAATTCATCGAGCAATTTGCAGCGGGCAACCTCAAAGTAACGCAGGTAATTTCCATGCCAAGTAATCCCCATCGAATCCACATCGTGGAAGGGGACCTGCATATCCATTTCTATGCTAAGCAAGGCTTTCATCGGCACACTTCCCATTCACCGGCTTGGATTTTAGCGACGGTTTGGCGCAGCACGGCTTCCAGTGGTCGGTCTTCGACTAATGGCGCAAAGTCAGCGCGCACTTGGGCGAGCGTGGTCGCCAGCGAAGGGGTCAGTGAGGCTTCGTCTAACTCGTTTTGTTTGATACGAAGATCAATGCCTTGAGTCATGGCCAGCAGGGCTGCGGCGGCGACTTGTTCTGTTAGTTGCAATATGCGCATACAGTCACGGGCGGCGATAGTACCCATGCTGACTTTGTCTTGGTTATGGCATTCGGTTGAGCGTGAGAAAACGCTTGCGGGCATAGTGTGTTTCAGTGCTTCCGCCGTCCAAGCTGAAACGCCGATTTGCACCGCCTTAAAGCCATGGTTGATGGCGCGGCGTGCACCAGTCGAACCCGAAAGGTTAGCGGGTAAACCGTTGTTAAATTTAGGGTCCATCACTAATGCCATTTGGCGATCGATCAGATCAGCGATATTGGCCACAGTATTTTTTAAGGAGTCCATCGCAAAGGCGATATGCCCGCCGTAAAAATGGCCGCCATGGAGAATATGCTCGCCTTCAGCATCGACAATCGGGTTGTCGTTGGCGCTGTTAACTTCGGTCTCGATAAATTGGCGCATAAAGGGCAGCGCATCCTGCAACACGCCAATAATGTGCGGCGCGCAGCGGATGGAATATCTATCCTGCAATCTGTCGGAATTGCGCGGGTGAACATGGTGGTTCAAATCTTCCCGTATCCAAGTGGCGATTTGGTTTTGCCCTGGATGGGGTTTGGCGGCAAACAAAATATCGTCGAAATGGTTGGAGTTGCCTTTGAGGGTTAACGACGCCATGGCGGTAATGCGGCTGGTTAAACGCGCTAAATATTGTGCGCGATCAAAGGCCAAACAGGCTAATGCCGTCATCACTGCGGTGCCATTCATCAGGGCTAAGCCTTCTTTGGGGCGTAGCACATGGGGTGTGATATTCAGCTCGCTGTAAACTTCTTTGGTGGCTCGGCGCTCGCCGTTATAAATCACTTCACGCTCACCAACCAGCACGGCGGCAAGGTAAGACAATGGCGTTAAATCGCCACTGGCACCGACTGAGCCTTCCTCTGGGATCACTGGCACGATATTGAGATTAAGCAAGGTTTCGATGCGCTTTAATAACTCATAGGTGACGCCCGATTTGCCAATGACGAGGGAGTTTAAACGGCAAGCCATCACGGCGCGCGCCTGCATTACGCTTAAGACTTCGCCAAGGCCACAACCATGAAAACGGGATAAGTGCAGCGGCAGTTCGTGGACTAAATCGAGACTCACGTTGACTGTGCAAGAGTCGCCATAGCCGGTGGTGACGCCATAGACCACGCCTTCTTCGTGCAGCAAACTATCGATAAAGCGGGCGCCTTTTTGGATATATTCCTGATAATTAGCATCATCACAGAGTTTGACCTTGGCACCCTTAGCCACGGCGACGACCTGCTCTAATGTGAGTAACTGACGGCCAAATTCGATTGGCGACTCAACGGTTGTCGTGTGAGTAACTGCGTGGTTCATAAATGCTCTGTCCTGTCTGTAGTGCGCTCCTGCTCCGGGAGTGCTGCTGTCGTTTTGTGGGCGGATGTCGCGCGGTTGACCTGGTTATCATCCCGCCAAAAATCAAAAAAGTTAAACCACTGCAAGGGGTCACGCCTTGCATAGTGTTCGAGGCGCTCGCTGTAGCGATAAACGGCCTGTTGGAGTCGTTCCATTCTGCCCGCACGCGGGCCTTTAAGTGTCTCGGCGAAGTGTTCTAAATGCACTCGATAACGCCCTTGCTCACGCAGGCAAAACATCAGATACACAGGACAATCCAACAGGCCGGCCAAAATAAATGGCCCCTGCGGGAAGGCGGCCTCTTGGCCCATAAATGGCGCGTACACGACTCGCCCTTGGGCGTGGGATGAGGTTCTATCCCCTGCAATCACCACTAACTCGCCGTCCTCAATCTTTTGCTGCAATAGCATGGAGGTGGCGGGATTTAGCTCGGTCACTTGGATCAAATTCAGCGTGCTATCAGGATTTAACTGCTTGAGTACGTTATTAAAGTTTTCGGCATGGCTGGTTAACACCATGACATTGACTTTGACCTTGCGCTGGTGGATTGAAATCGCGCGGCACAGCTCGAGATTGCCTAAGTGGGACACCAGCAGTACGGCACCTTGGCCGCTTTCTAGCTGTTCGGCCAGCACTTGGCGGTCGGGAAAATCCACTTGGCTTAATTGAATGCGATCGCACCAAGCATCGATTCTATCGAGCGCCGCATTACCAAAGGCGATAAAGTGGCTTAAGCTGTCGCGCCAGCCAACGGGGCGACTTAATTGCGGGTGTTGTGGCTCAAGGCGCTGCACGCGGCGCAGAAAATCCAATGAGGCTTCGCGGCTGACTTTGCCGGTCAAGAAGAAATAGCAAATCACGGGATACATAATGGCGCGGCATAGCCAATGGCCACCAAAGCGGTAGCTTTCAACTAATAGTTTGATGCCCCAATAACTGCCGCGCTCCTTCATGGCCGACCAATGGGTCGTAGTATGAGCGGATTGTACCGATTTAGCCGCTTGTTTACGGCGCAGCAACTGCGGCAGACGCTTTAACATGCCAAAAAATAACCGCGTGTGCAGTTTAGTGATACGCACATTGTCGGCCACACCTTGAAAGTGGCTGACGCCATTTTCGGGATAAATGACCTTGGTGGGGTGAAACAGAATTTCTACCCCTTGCCAGTAGAGTTTTACTAGGATTTCGATATCAAAATCCATCCGTTCTGTCAGCGCTTGCTTGCTCAGTAGACGCTCGGTGGCAGCTAGGGGATACACCCTAAATCCGCACATAGAATCTTGAATATCAAAGCTTAAGGTTTCGACCCATACCCAAAAATGGGTGAGATAACGGCCGTAGAGTCGCCCCTTAGGGACGGACTCATCGTACTCGGGCTTACCCGAGATCAGTGCATCTGGCTTGGCCTGCGCTTTGGCGAGCATCGCGGGGATATCGCTCAAATTATGCTGGCCGTCGGCATCCACCTGTAGCGCATGGGTAAAGCCATCGCGATAGGCGCGGCGAAGCCCTGTCATCACTGCCGCACCTTTACCTCGGTTGTAGGGGTGTTGCAGCAAGGTCACCCAATCGTGTTGCTTCGCTAAGGATTGCAGCAGATAGCGGGTCTCATCATGACTGCCATCGTCAATCAAATAGCAGGGCAGATTGAGGACAGCGAGCTCGGCCAAGGTCTGGGCGATCGCGGCGCTATGATTGTAATTGGGGATCACCAGTGCCAGCTTGATTGGGGCTGGGCCCATCAAATCACTCGGTGGGGCTAACATTATGTCGTTCATAGCGTCGCTCACTGAGCCACTCCATCACCTTGCTTGCTGGCAAAGCTGATACGGCCTGAGGCATAGCGGTGGTCGCCATCGCTGTAGGCAAAGGTGAGTTTTTCCTTGGCGGCATTGTGACTGATGACTAAGGTCACTTCCTGCCCAGGCAGAATAAGCTGTTGAAACTTTAGTACTTCTAAATTAGCGACCGCAGCGTTGTAACCAAAATGCTCACAACCTAAGCGCACGGCCCAATCGAGTTGGGTCACGCCGGGGAGTACGGCTTGCTCAGGGAAATGGCCGTTAAAATACTCAAGATCGGCGGCGACCAGCAGGCGTAATTCAATGCTATCAGGGCCGATCTGCGACGTGAGTATCGGCGGTAAACTCGACTTAATCATGGTCAAATAACTCAACTAGCTGGGCGGCGACACGCTTACCCTGAGTGTTTAACGGTAAGGTGTCGGGATAACGCCAGCGGCGCGGCAAGGTTACTCGTTCAAACTGGGTCAGTAGATGCGCTTTTAAGGCATTGTTGATACTGAGTTTTCCCTGCTCTTGATGCACGCTGCGGCCCAATGGCGATAGCGTAATAACGGCTCCTAACTGGGATTTAAACTGGGGCAATACCACCAATGCCGCCTGCTCGACATAGGCATGACTACAGAGCAAGGTCTCCATTTGCGCCAGCGACAGGCGTTTTTCTTCAATCTTAACGATGCGATCGAGCCTGCCTTTGAGCCTGAACTGGCCATTGGTCGTCGGCTCAATTTTATCTTCGCAGCGTAACCATTGATCGTCGGCTAAATAGGGTGACTTAAGCAGCAGGGCGCCATCATCTGGATCTTGGTCTATGGTAATTTGTTCAAACACTTGCCAAGGTTCATCGGCCTCGTGTTGGCGACGATAGGCGATACCGCCGGTTTCGGTGCTGCCGAATATCTCTATGGGTAAATGGCCATAACATTGGGCGACACCCTGGGCGGCGGTGAAACTTAAGGGACCACCGGAGCTAAAGACTAAGCTGGGTGAACGTAATTGGCGTTCGTGCTCCAGCGCCTTCGGCAAACGGGATAATTGCGCCGGGCTACTGATCAAACATAAATTCGGCAACAGCGCAGTGTAGTAGCTTAAGGTCTCTGGGTATTCAATCTGCTCGCTTAAAAAGGGTCTACTGGCGGCTAAGGGCCAGAGGATTTTAAACAGCAAGCCGTAGATATGCTGATGGGAAACGGTCGATACCACACTGCAATGGGGCAAATGTTCGGCGAAGGTGTGCTCGAGCACTGTTACTTCGGCATCGAGCTGCCTTAAGCTCTTGCTAATCGCCTTGGGCTCGCCACTGCTACCCGAGGTAAACAGCACCAATTCACCAAAGGTGTCGCTCTTGGGCCAAGGTTTGGTGGGCAGGCTCAACTCTTTATTCAAAAGGATAAAGGCATGACTCTCGCACAATGGTTTGTCGGACAATATGCCTTCAAATTGGTGTGTTAATTCGCTCAGGGTGCCGGTTTGGGTGTTGGGCGGCAAAATAATTTCTTTGCCCGCCAACAGTGCGGCGCACAGACCGACGGCAAACAGATCGCTGGTATCACTCGCTAGCAGCCATTTTTGCTCAGGCGCTTGGCGCAGCTGCTCATAAAAATGGGCCACCTGATTGGTAAACAGGGCACCTGTGACAATGTCATGGTGGTTAAAGCTGATCAGTTGTTGGGCAAATGGCCCCTGGATTAACCAGTTTTTGAGTAGCTGTGTCATGTTTTCTTCAACCAAAAGCTGCGATATAACCATTCCCCACCGAGGAGCAGTCCCATGAGTACATATGCAATCAAACCGTTGTACAAAGTCCAAGTTGCTAAGCTGGTAAACACGGCGGTATAAGCCGCCATGGTGCCATTTAAGATAAATAAGCCACACCAAAGCAGGGTGACTTTTTTAAGGTAACCTATGGCTTCATCCGGCAAGTCGGGCTCTTTGAGCCGTGCGAGCCGTTCAATCATGCTCGGGCCTTGGTATAGCGAGTAGCTAAACAGGGCTAACATGGTGAGGTTAATCACCACAGGGTAATACAACAGCCAGTCGCTACGCTTTGCGACAAAACTGCCCGCGGTGAGCGCAATCCCCACAAGCAAAGGCAAAACTAAGGTTTTAACCTTTTGCTTTTGCAGCATTAAACGCACTACCAACAAGAGGCATAGCACTAAGGCGATTGTGCCTGCGGGTAGATAATTTAGCCCCAAATACACGGCAACTGGGTAGGCGATCAGCGCGAGTGCGGTGAGCACCTGTAGCAGGACGCGCATTAGTCTTTTACTAGGCCTTCAATGGCGTTGACCACATCATTGACTGTACGAACTGATTTAAATTCATCGGGTTGAATTTTTTTGCCTGTCAGTTGCTGCAGTTTTATCACCAGATCGACGGCATCAATGCTGTCCAGATCTAATTCTTCGTAGAGATTGGCGTCGGGGGTAATCGCATCGGCATCAATCTCAAACTCATCCACTAAAATAGTGGTCAGCATAGCGAGGATTTGTTCACGGTTTTGCATCTTCCTCTCCTATGGGCGCTGTGATTCGATAAATTTAGCAAGGCTGGCCACACTGTAAAAATGGGCTTTAGTGCTATCCGAGTTGGCTTCGATTTTGACATCAAACTTTTTCTTGATGGCTAACCCTAACTCGAGGGCGTCGATAGAATCGAGTCCGAGTCCGTCACCAAATAGCGGTGCATCGGTTTCAATATCATCAATACTGACATCTTCGAGGTCGAGGCAGTCGATAATTAACTGTTTAATTTCATTGTGTAAAGTCATAATTATGTTCGAGTTGTTGTTGATAATATTGTTCAAGGTCTCGGGTTAATTGCCGAGCCATTTTCGCATGCTCACCTAAAGAGGCTTGATAGGCTTGGTGAGAAATTGTGTTGCCGATTTCGACGGCCATTCCCATGGTCTGCCTTGGGATCTCATACCAAGGCTGCTCCTTTGTCAAACCGCGCACATTAGTGCGTAATACCACGGGTAAAATATCGGCTTGGGTACGAATGGCAATATTGGCCGCGCCCCGGGCAAACTCATTGATTATTGAGCCAAATACTGTGCGAGTACCTTCTGGGAAAATAATTAAATTAGTGCCTCTTGCGAGCACTTCACGGCAATCTTCGAGCATCAACTCGGCGCCGCGATTGGGGATATAACCGGCGCAGGACACCACACCGCGCAAAAACGGATTACGCCAAAGGCCTTGTTTGACGATACAACCTGCATTGGGCATCAAGCTGATTAACACCACTACATCCACTAGGCTTGGGTGATTGGCAATGACGATCACTCCTTTGGCGCTATGTAACTGCTCGGCATTATGGGTGCTAACTTTGATCACCCCAGCCCACGTTAGCATGGCGACAAAGCCCTTAAACATAAAATGCACGGCTTTTTGTACGCGGATAATCCTAGCCTCAGGTGTGCCGGGCCAAAAACGCAGTAATGGTAATATGGTGAGCGAACTTAATAGTCCGCCCAAGCCAAAGGCGATATAGCAACTGACGCCACCGAGCCAGCGGGGGATGTAGTGTATCCCCGCGCGGCGTTTTTCGGGCAGCGTATAAGCGACATTGAACTGTGCACCCTGTGGAGCGGGATTAGCCATGCTCTACGCTCCAGTGCCAATGGGATAAACAACCAGCAATGTTTTGTGAGGTGGCTAACGCATGGATTAACATCCCGTAGGACAGTGGAGGAATGTTTTGTTGTTGTGCTTGGGCCAACTGGCTGAGTGTGAGTTTGACCGGCGCAGTATGGCTGGCAGGCGCGAGGGTAAAACCTAAGGCTAAAGGGAGTTCATACTCTTGGGTAAACTCATCGTATACCGGTGGCACAGGATCATCGCCAAAGACCAGTAATAGCGGCTCGGCGGATTGATGCAACTGGGCGAAAGCTTCCACCATGGCTTGGGAAAGGGTTTCAGTGCCCGCGGCAACCGAGGTCGAAGGGGCGGTGTTATTGGTTAAAATACCAAAA
The DNA here is from genome assembly GCF_022410515.1 of Shewanella cutis. GTDB lineage: Bacteria > Pseudomonadota > Gammaproteobacteria > Enterobacterales > Shewanellaceae > Shewanella > Shewanella cutis. The sequence continues at coordinate 132,798 of NZ_JACSDI010000008.1, forward strand.
ATACCGCTGCCAGTGTTGTGCACTGATTGACTAAAACCTAAGGGCGAAAGCGGTTGCTTAGCGATAATTTCTTCGAGCAAGCCAATAGTACGGTGCAGCTCGCCGTGGCGAGAAGCAAATATCGAACGGCAGTTTGGGGGCGTATCGCATTGAAAACTCACATCCAACATCATTTTTGTTAAACGACTAAAGCGCCTGCGCTGCATGGCTGGCACTTGGGGAAGGGTTGGAGAGATTCCATCGGTGAGATCATGCTCTTTGGTCGTTTCAGCCGAGTGCTTGCACCAAGTTTGCCAGTCATCATGCTGCTGATACTTTGGAGACCATGCGCCCCAAGAGAGGATGCTGAATCTGAGTTGCACTACTTTGCCTCGACACGATTTAAAGCTGTCTTAGTTATCCCTAACTAAGCAAAAATACTAATGAATTGATTGGCTTATCGCTGTTTGTTCGTTGGATTAACGAACACAATTCCCCCATTTATCGAACTGCGCATTCTACACTAAGTCCTTAGTTTTAATGAAGTCATTTGCATACCTGAGGTTAATAAAATGCAATGGGATAGCGATTTGTCACGGTTGGATAACATAGTTTTCAGGTCGGGGAGTGAGAAGGGGGCAGTGTAGACTAAGTTGCTTAACGCCAGTTGAACAGACAACGAGATCATAAATAAACAGGCGCTTGAGGCGCCTGTTTATTATTTATGCTGTAACAACGGATTGGATATCAAGCTATTGTGCGAGCTGATTTTCCATTTTACGCAGCGCAGCTTTCACTTTGCGGGTGTTCTCAGGGCCCATACGGACAAGCAATTTTTGGGCGCTGGGCAAGGCTTCTAAATTGGGATCGACGAAGCGATAGTTTACGCTAATTGAACTCAGTTCTATGGGTTCTTCAATGATAGGTGCTGCAAGCATTACCTTAATCGCTTGTAGCATTCTGTCATTGAATTTGGCGTTGCTATAACCCAGTTCAGCAAAGGCCTCATCAAACAGCGGCGTGAGTTGCTTGTAGGTGTGCATTAAACTTTGCTGATCCATATTAGCTATCACGGTCGCGTAGGCATCGTATCTGTGGTAACTCTCTGGATTTAAATACACTTTGTTAGTAATTTCAGACACAGTAAATAGCTTTTCAGGGCCTTTCACTGGGCTGACTTTGCGGGTGAGCTCGCCCTGAGCCAAGTTATCGACAAAGACCACAAACTGACGGATCAGATCTTGATTGACTAAGGATGATCCAACGACATTGTTATTGATGATCGCCAGCGCTTTTTGATGCACAAAAGCATCGCTCTCAGGCAAGCTTGGTACGATTTCAGCGGGCACTTGAGGCTCCACAGGTGTAACAGTTGTGTCTGTGGGTGTTGTGACAGCAGGTGTCTCGCTGACCTCTGTTGTCGTTTCAGGTTCAGGGGGTGTTTCCAGAGTGAGTGGTTCAGAAGACGGAGGCTCTGGCAGCACTATCGGTGCATTAGGAATGAGCTTGGGTGAGTCATCTTTACTGTAGTAGTAATAACCTGCCGCAGAGAGCAGGATGACGAGCACAATCGCAATCAATGCAAAGCGATTACTGCTAGAGGAGGTCTCTTGAGGTGTAATTCTATCATCTTGATTAACTTGCATTTTACATCCTTCGCTTCAGTGTCAAGGTAACGTGGTGAATATCATAGTGCTAACATTAAAGTGCAAGTGCCGCCTTGGTTCAGGTTGCAAGTTTATTTTGCAAGTTTACACGCGCTTGTCCATAGAGGTTAGCTGAACAGTTTGAATTTATTTTACCTTGAAGGGGTTAGCTTAAGGTTTAGGCTTGAACATATTGTTGCCTGTGTCCAAGCCAACGATGAATAATGGCATCAACCGCATCGGGTGCTTGTGACATCACATGATTCGCAAGCTTTTGGATATGTGGTATAAGCGCTTGATCTCGAACTAAATCAGCTATCTTAAGCTCGGCTAGCCCTGTTTGCTTAGTGCCTAATACTTCGCCGGGACCACGTATCTCTAAGTCTTTCTGTGCAATAACAAAACCATCATTACTCTGCCGCAGTACATTCAACCGCTGACTTGCGGTTTGACTCAATGGCACCTTGTAGAGTAACACACAATGACTGGCTACGGCACCGCGCCCTACGCGCCCGCGCAGTTGATGCAGCTGTGCAAGCCCCAATCGCTCGGGGTTTTCGATAATCATTAAGCTGGAGTTAGGGACATCTACGCCGACTTCAATGACTGTCGTTGCCACCAATAAATTGATGGTTCCCGCTTTAAAGTCCGCCATAATCTTTTGCTTTTCAGCACTTTTCATCCTGCCATGTACTAAACCTATCGTCAGTTCTGGTAGCGCTTGGTGCAATTCTTCAGCGGTATCTTCGGCTGCTTGACACTCGAGCACTTCGGACTCTTCAATCAAGGTACAGACCCAATAGGCTTGGCGCTTGTCCGTGATCACGCTGTTGCGGACGCGTTCGAGTACTTCATTACGGCGCGAATCGGGAATGGCGACTGTGGTAACGGGCGTGCGTCCCGGCGGTAGCTCATCAATAATCGAGGTGTCGAGGTCTGCGTAGGCTGTCATGGCTAACGTCCGTGGGATCGGGGTGGCCGTCATGATCAATTGATGGGGATGAAAACCTTGGTTGATGCCTTTCTCCCTGAGTCCCATGCGCTGGTGGACGCCAAATCTGTGCTGTTCGTCGATGATGATCAAGGCGAGCTTGTGGAAGATAACCTGCTGCTGAAAAATGGCGTGGGTGCCGATCACCATTTGGGCGGCGCCAGATTCAATATCCGCTAAAGATTGCGCGCGAGCTTTACCTTTAAGCTTACCTGCAAGCCATCCGACTTTTAATCCCAGAGGTTCAAACCACGCGGCAAAGTTTGCCGCATGTTGCTCAGCGAGTAACTCGGTTGGGGCCATCATGGCCACTTGATAGCCGTTTTCAATCGCTTGCAGGGCGGCGAGGGCGGCGACTAAGGTTTTACCAGAGCCAACATCACCCTGCACTAAGCGCATCATGGGGTGCGGTTGTGCTAAATCTTTACCTATCTCGGCAACGACACGTTGCTGCGCGCCAGTGGGTTTAAAGGGTAGCGAGGCGAGAAAAGGGTTTAGTAATTGCCCCGTGGCATGCATGGTTACAGCGGCGTCGAGGTTACTGCGTTGCCTGAGACGAAGCATGCTCAGGTTGTGAGCGAGTAATTCTTCCTGCACCAGTCGCTGCTGCGCGGGGTGTTGACCAAGCTCTAAATCAAATTGTGAAATCCCCGCATGGGGGCGATGCAGGGTTTGCAGCGCCTGTTTTAGGCTCATGTTGTTTGGCTGCAAATGGGCGGGTAATAACTCGGTCAAGCCGCCATCTTCTAATAATTCAAGTGCCTGTTCGGTGAGCTTAATCCAACTCGCCTGTTTTAAGCCCTCGGTGGTGGGATAAATCGGCGTAAGTGTATCGCTTAGGTGAATATCCTCACCCGGATAGACGATTTTATATTCGGGGTGGACTATTTCCGCTTGATGATTGCCGCGGCGAATTTCGCCATAGGCGCGGATCATTAACCCGTTTTGCATCGCATTGCGCTGCGCCATTGAAAAGTTAAAAAAGCGCAGGCTCATACTGCCAGTATTGTCACGCACATTGCAGACTAGCATGCGTTTACGACCTTGAAGGATTTGAGTCGACTGGATTTCGGCCTCAATGGTGCCGTAATTTCCGGGCATGAGTGCGGCGATGGGGTAGATTTGCGTGCGGTCTTCGTAGCGCAGGGGTAAGTGAAACAGCAGATCTTGTACTGTTGTGATGCCGAGTTTGGCGAGTTTTTCCGCGACTCTTTTGGCGACACCCTTGAGTTCGTTGATCGGAACAAGATCCAATTGCTGCAAGTCGTTAGCACTCAATCACTGTGAATTTATACATATACTAACAGAGAATATGCGTAAGGCAATCTTAGGGTTTATTAACTCAAGCTAAACATTCTGATTCATTACTAAACACTCGTGAGGGGCGCTTGCATGTCTAGTTTAGTTCATAGTTTGCAATTTGATTATTTTAGACTTTCATTAAATTTTAATGTTACAGAGGACGCTAGCGAAATAACAATTCTTCAATAATGAGAATGCCAGAATGTTATTTTTCAAATAAAGGTAACACTTATATAGCCATAGGTTAATCTTTAAAATTAAGGTGTTAAATGTTAGCTATTCGTGAGTATGTTTTAACTATAACCTGACAGTGGTCACAAAAAATGACTTTGTGTCATGAAATGTAAATAGGGTTACAAAATTTATTCAAGCTATAGGTTAATTTAGAATTGTAAAGTGATTGGATGTTGTTGGTATATGACTAATTTTATTAATCATGTAAATTATTTAATAGTAATAGGGTAATTTTGATGAGCAAATCCTCATTTGATTATGAACTATATGCAGGTGCTGGGTCCATGCTTGGATCATTAATTTATAATTATCCTAATGATATCGAGCTTATTAATCAGCTTAAAACGGATGAATTTGCTCAAGCATGGCCACGCTTTGATAACAGTACTCTCGAAGAAACATCTATCTCAAAATTAGATAGTTATCTAAATGCTTGGCAAGCAACCGATGCCGAATTGACGGAGTTACAATTAGACTTTGGTCAGTTATTTATTGGCCCTAACAGCCTTAAAGCGGTGCCGTGGGGATCATTTTATCTGTCCAGCACAAGGCTGCTAAATGATAAAAGTACATTAGAGTTATCCAAGTTTTATGACAGTGTTGGGATTAAACTTGAGTGCCGAGCAAATGAGCCTATTGATCATTTTGCATTCTATATGCAAACACTAGGCTATATGTTAAATAATTTACATGATGATATGAATTACCTGCAAAATTTGCGTCATATCGACATTTTACTAAAAAAGCATTTATTGCCTTGGTCTGATCAATTTTTGAATAATTTATTGGCTGCTGCCAACACTGATTTTTATCAGGCCATTGCCGGGCTTTCCAAAGTTTATCTTGATAATTTAACCATGATGATAGAACGCATTATGATGGCAAACAATCTAAAATAACATTAGGTTAATTTGATGAGTTTATTGTCCACAGTGAATGTTCAATATGCTAAGTCAATACTCTCCAATCGATTATCAATTAGCATATGTGCCCATTCGGAGATTGTTGATCTTTTTAAAGGGGCGACGACGATATCGAGTATTAGCAGTCTCATTTCCATGTCGGTATTTAATGAAATGGATAGCGCTAGATTGGATGAATTAATTCAATCGCCAGACATTCCCCTGGATGATGAAAGTTTTACCCAGTGTTTACTGTTTGTTGCTAATGATGTTGTAAATACTGTGTTGATAACCGCAAAGATTGAACAAGCACAGCAGTTGATTATTTCAATGATCAATGTTTGGTTGGAAATTAATAAGCAAGGAGCTGTAACCGCTCAAAAACCTAACCTGTATCAAGCATTGTTAGTTGCGTCGAGTGTATTTGCACAGATTAATAAAAACGTATCATCCTCAGTCAAAAATATGCTTGCAAGATAAACCATGTAAACGGTTGTTTGCTGCTATTTTTGGTAAAAATCAATATTTGGATTGTATTTTAATATGAAAAAAATACTTTTAGTACAGCTATTATTTATTAGCACTTTTTTCCTGCCATCGCTTACCTTTGCAGCAGAAAACCTAGAGTCATTATTAATTAAGAAGTTTGAAGAGAAGCAATACTCTAAGAGTGGTGCAGATACCTGCCTCACCTGCCATAAAAAAGATGAAAAGGTGAGCAGTTTTTTAAACTCAGCCCATGGCGTATCTAATCAAAAAGGGCCGATGGCAGGATTACAGTGTGAAACCTGTCACGGGCCACAGGGTAAGCATCGTGGAAAAAATGAACCAATGATCACCTTTGGTGAGCAAGGAAATATTGATATCAATAAACAAAATGGTATTTGTTTATCTTGCCATAAAAATGAGATGCAAAGTGATTGGCATAATGCAGCCCATCAGCAACAAGCTTGCAGTAGTTGCCATAATATTCACGCAGAGGTGGATCCTATATTGGCAAACGCAGTAAGCCAAAATAAAGTGTGTGCCGATTGCCACCAAGCAGAAAGTCATCAGACATTAATGCGTTCATCACACCCGCTAACAAATGGGCAAATGACTTGTACTGCATGTCATGGAGCACATGGCACAATTAATGATGTTGATTTGATAAAAAATAATATTAACCAAACCTGTTATACCTGCCATGCGGATAAAAGAGGGCCACTGCTTTGGGAGCATGCCCCCGTCGTTGATGATTGCACCCATTGCCATAATGCTCACGGAAGTGTGAATGACAATTTATTAAAGACCAGAGCGCCATTGTTATGTCAGCAATGCCATAACGGTAATCCCCATGCTGCTGTGGATCAAGGCATTGCCGGCACGAATGTATTTAATAGTTCAGGTAGTTGTTTAAATTGCCACAATCAAATACACGGTTCAAATCATCCTTCTGGCAATAAGTTACTGAAGTAATGGAGTGAGTAATGAAGTTAAGTAAAACGACAATTGCTTTAGCGATGGCAGGATTTTGCTTTCAGGCATATGCGCTTGACACGACATTTGTGAATGAAGAACCGCAATTAGTTGATATTAAAAATTGGACATGTAAACAATGTTCAGAAAAAACGATGTCAGGCAATATGCAAGTTGGTGTTGCCCATACCGATAGTGACAATAAGCGTACACTTAATAGCTTGGGGACGACAGCTGGCCTTGATGCACTTGTTGATGCGAATGTCAAAATGCGCACAGGTAGTCAGCAACTGCATGCTAAAGCCTATATGACAGATCCTAATATAGCCTATGGTCAGGTCAGTATTGGTGAATATGGCTTATATCGTGCGAGTGTCTTTGGATCTACAAAATTCCAACAAGATGCGAACAATGCTTATTCGGCTCAATACATCGATCAGAATGGGTTGATCACAAATAAAGCTTATCGTGATGATTTATACAAACAAAGGGATGAGTTTGGTTTTAAAGTTGACCTAGAGTTCAATTTGTTTGATTTGAATGTGTCTAATGGTATTACCTATAAGTATGACAATGCCTATGGCAACAAGGCTCTCGGTCTTTTACAGCGGCAAGCACCTTTAAAGCAAAAAGTTCAGAATATCATTAAACCCTATGATACAGAAACGAATACCCTAGATGCCTTTGTGGGATTGTCTGGTGAACAATGGCAATTAAAGCTTGATTACAGCGGTTCTTTATTTAGTAATTCAATTGATGCTATAACTGATTTTAATGGAAATCAGTTATATGCCGATGCGCCTGATAATGAAAGTCATCAATTGGCAGTAAGCGGTTTTATGCAGCTAGATAACACTTTATTCGCGATGAATGTTGCAAGAGGTGTTCAGCAACAAGATGATGACTTGCTTTATCATAGCGACAGTGATTATTTAGCTTGGAATGGTAAAGTCGAACTGAGCAACAATCACCTTTCAATTGATCATAGGTTCAATACTCAATGGAAGGTTAAAGGTGCTTTTGAGTCGAGCTCCAGAGAGCATTCAGGCGCGCGTTACCAATTAGGTGATTATGGGCAAGTTACGCGATTGCTGGATAAGGAAATTAATAAATACAATCTGAGTACTCAGTATCAGTTTAATCGTGAACTGAAGTCTGAAGTAGGCTTCGAATTAAAAAATACTGTACGCCAAGATCAAGAGCGTGAAGAGGTTGATGAAAACCAGTTTTGGGTAAAGGCTGATTATCGATTCAACCCTAATCTTAAGTTAAATGCAAAATTGAGTTATCTGCAACGTGATGGTTCGGCCTACGAGGCCAATCAACTCACCTCAGAGAGTAGCAATGCTATTATCAGGAAGTATTACCTGGCTGATATGGAGGGGGTTGCATTTAACTTCGGTGCAAATTACACCTATCAGTTTTTGGATTTTGGTGTCAAAACCCAATACAAATATAATGACTATATACATACTCGCTTAGGATTGACTGAAAGCACCAGTATCGGGGTGGATGTATATTCAAATGTAACGGTAAATAATCAGCTCAGAATTTATGCCAATGCAGGTGTTGAGCAAATTGATAATAACCAAAGCAGCGGCTTTGAAAGTGACCTAAATTGGTTAGCAGATACTCAAGACTCTTTTGTCTATGTTGGTGCGGGTGCCATATATCAAGAGTTATTTGATTTGCCGTTAAGCATTAATATGGATTATCGCTATAGTGAATCAGATAGTCAGAGCCGAATTCAACAGCGAGCGTCTGCTGATTATTTTAATTTTACGCATCAGTTTGATATTAGTTTAAATTATGAATTATCAAAGTCAGATAGCCTCTCATTGAGTTATCGTTATGAACGTTACTTTGATACTGATGCCGCGAATGTCGATATTGATACTATTTTGGGTTTAACCACCCTGGGATTAATGGATAATAACTTTAATGCCCATCAAGTCAGTTTCTTATATAAGAAAAGCTTTTAAATTTAGGGGATGATTCTAATGAAAAGACGTGCATTTTTGAAAATGTCGGCCTCATGTGCGGCTGCAGCTACCGTTGTGGGTTGTGGTTCTGATAAAAATCCAGTATTAAAGCCAGAGGTATCGCCTGAGCAGGTGCCTGAAATATCCAAGCTTTCAGCATGTATAGGTAATTGTTTTCAGACTTGTCCATTAAGAGTTTATAGTCGCAATGGCATTATTACACGAATTGAATCTGAAAGCGGTGGTGATATCAAATTTGTGGATAACTGGAGTGTCGATGGTGCTCATCATGAAATTCGCCCTTGTTTAAAAGGTCGTGCACAAAAACAAAAGGCTTATAGTGCCGATCGTGTAAAATATCCCATGAAGCGTGTTGGACCAAGAGGCAGTGGCCAATATGTCCGCATTAGTTGGGATGAAGCTATTAATACCGTTGCCCAAGAGTTATCCACTAAGATTGCTACTTATGGTGCACAATCCATTTATTTACCCGTAGCAACCGGAGATTATGATTATCAAGTCGATGGCATGTATGCGGCAATGATGTTCTTGCATGAAATAACCAAGAAGAAAATTCCACTTTATATTCCAGAGATGGATTTTACGATGGAGTTAGATGCATCTGGTTATCTCATGTATCACGATAGTTATTCGGCCGCGCAGATGAAAGATGCGGTAAAGAGCACCTTTGGTTGGGACGATCTGTGGGGAACGGGGAATACCTTACTCGATGTCAAAAATGGCACCGATTTGATGATTTGTTTTGGTTATAACCCGATGGAAAGTCGGATGGGCGGCGCGGGCTCTGCTTACGATTACACCAATCTGAAGCGTCAATTTGGATTTAAGACCATTTATATCGAACCGCGTTATACCGATACTATGGTGGTTTGTGATGATCAGTGGGTCCCTATTCGCCCGGGTACCGATGCTGCGCTTGCTGAAGCAATTGCCTATGTATGGATTGTTGAGATGGATGAAGCGCCGCTGGATATGGCATTTTTGCAAAGTAAAGTTTATGGCTATGGCGCAGAAGCGGCTTTCGATCATTATCCTGAGTTGCCATTAGCAAAAAGTTATAAGGGGCATATTTTAGGGCTAGATGATGGCCAAGCTAAAACACCCGAATGGGCAGCTGCAATTACGGGTATTCCTGTCGATACCATTCGAGCACTGGCCAGTGAAATTGCGGCGGCAAAAACACCGTTCTTTATTCAAGGCTGGGGTATTCAGCGTGCTCAAAATGGTGAAAATGCGGCCCGTTCATTATTTATGTTACCCATTTTGCTGGGTAAGATTGGTGATAAAGGCACCAATTTCTGCTCTGTACCTGGCGCAAAAACTTACGCCAAGCCGATTGTTGCAGGGATGGAAGCAGACAGTGTCGGTAATAGTGTGGGGTCAGCTGTCATTAATGGTACCGAATTTACCATTCCTGGCTATAAATGGTTAGAAGGGGTTCAGCGTCCACTGAATTCACGGGATGATGGTTTGCGACACATGCTCGGAGAAGAGCAGGCAAAGGATCACGATAATATTCTCGAGCTGAAAAATCCGATTAAGTTTATTTTTGGTAATGCCTGTGGTACGACATTAAATCAAACTGCAGATATTAATCATACTTTAGATATTCTTAATAATGCACCTGAAGCTCAGGATCTGTTCATTTTAGCGATAGATCATATGTTTTCTCCGAGTGCAAAAATGGCGGATATCATTTTACCTTGTATTACTAACTTAGAAAATTCCGATATTGTGACAAATAAGTTAGATCATGATTCAGGAATGATGGTGTATTCCTATGTGTTTGAACGTGCTATTGAACCTATGTATGAAGCCAAAAGTACTTGGGAGATTTGTCGATTATTAGCGGCACGAATGGGGGTTGAGCACTCTTATGCTCGCTTAAAAACGCAAGATGAATGGGTTAAATGGAGTTTTGAGCATTACGCTAAAAAAGTGCCTAATTTATATAATCCAGAAGATACCTATGAGTCGGTATTAGGCCGCAGTCCTGTGCGTCGTATTGCCTCTGAAAATCCATTATTTAAAGGATTGCGTGAATTTAAATATGGTGGCGCAACCTTAAATACTCCTTCTAAAAAAATTGAGGCTTATTCTTTAACATTATTAAATCGCACCCGATTTGAAAAGTTTGAAGAAACAGAGACCAGCTTTATTGGGAAATATATTCCGGCAACTGAAGGCGCTGAGGATAATGAGTTTGCCGCAGAATATCCGTTCCAGTTGATAAGTTGGCATCATAAGGGGCGGGTGCATTCAACTCATGCTAATTATCCTTGGTTAAAAGAAGCCAATGATCAAGTGGCGTGGATTAATCCACTTGATGCGCAGCGCTATGGTGTCGTTAACGGCAAAAAAATGACCTTGACCAATCCTCGCGACGCAAAAATGGTGATCACCGCCAAAGTCACTACGCGAGTCATGCCCGGCGTGATTGCCATGGGGCATGGGGCATGGCATCAACCGGATGCGAATGGGGTCGATCATGGTGGCAGTGTCAACGTGCTCGTTAGCCGCAAAGCTAGCCCGACAGCGCGTGGGATCCCCGCCAATACTGCGCGTATCAGAATTGTTCAGGCTTAATTGAGAGAGATATTGATCATGCAAGAACCAACCCAATACGGTTTTTATGTCGATACCACTAAGTGCAGTGGTTGCAAAACGTGTCAAGTGGCCTGTAAGGATCGCAGTGATATCGAGGTCGGTAAACAATGGCGCCGCACCTATGAATATTGCGGTGGCAGTTGGACGGAAGGAGAGCAAGGCACTTATCATCAGGATGTTTTTGCCTATTATATTTCAATAAGTTGTAACCATTGCAGCAATCCAGTGTGTGTTAAAGCTTGCCCTACGGGAGCGATGTATAAAGAGCGCAGCACTGGCTTAGTGAAAGTGAATCAAGATTTGTGTATTGGGTGCGAAAGCTGTGCTCGCGCTTGTCCTTATGATGCGCCGCAGATCGATCCACAGCGTAAAGTGATGACTAAGTGTGATGGTTGCAGCGACCGTGTTGCTAAGGGCCTCAAACCAAGCTGTGTGATGTCCTGCCCGCAGCGCGCCTTAGATTTTGCATTAATTGATGAGTTAAAGCAGCAGTATGGCAACGATAGCGATATATCAGGTTTGCCATCATCTTCTATTACTCACCCAAATTTAGTATTAAAAGTGCATGCTAAATCGGGGCAGCGTGGTGACATTATTAACATCACGGAAGTGTAATAATTGTAAAAAAATGGATAGCGCTAAAGCCCGCTATCCATATTAACTCAGTAAAACTTTTATAATGTGTTTAACACAAAATTTTTATCAACTTATATAGAGTAGAATTATTTAATTCGCTTTTTATTTTTAATGAAACTTAACTGTGATGTGTCTTTTATTGTTTGCACAATATGATTGTTAGCACAAGTCACGTATCAAATTAGTAGCTATATTATAGCCGCTATATGACGATCTAATTAAAGAATCAGTTTTATAAAAATACCAACTCACTACCTTAAATAGGATGGATTTGATGAAAGTATCTAAAATAGCCAACTTAGTTGGATTAGCCGTAATTAGTACGACGTTAATCGCATGTTCTAATAATGATGATAAAAAGCCAACTTCACCGCTGGAAACTAATTATAAATATGCGAGAACCACCATCGCTCCGGTAGATGAGATTTATTATGGTCGAGCGCATGTGAAGAATGAATTTGCGCCCTATAAAGGATTAACAGATGAAGATGCTGCAAATGATCTGTTGCCTGCAAAGGCTCGTCGTAATGCCGCTTACGCATGGGGAGTCGCAGAATATGGTAATGAGGTGTGGTTTGGTAGCCTAAATAACGGCTGGTGCGGCTGGATGATGAAGCATCTTAAGCTGCCTATCTATAGCACGGCATTTGATTCAGAGATTCAAGCCTGTAACTTAGTTGATATTAGCCGCCCTGGGCAGCTATATATTTATGATGTGGCTAAAGGAAAAACAGAGGTCATTGATCCAAGCAAATTTAATAATGCAGCAGGCCAAAATTACGCTCACGATATTGCAACAGGCCCGACGGCCATAAAAGATGGCCAATATGTGGGTGAGGAAACTAAAACCTACGGTTTCCGCTCTGCAGGTCAGTTTGATGGCATCGTGTTTTTTGTCGGTCACGCCAATTTAAGTCAAGATGCCGAAAGTGATGCCGCTGAAGGCTTTTTACGGTTATTTGCCTTTAACGCAGAAACGCGTACCTATTTAGGTAAGGCGGATTTCCCTTATGATTCAGTTCGTCGTATGACAATTCTTAAACACCCTGATGGTAGTCAGGCCTTGTATACCTTTATGGGGCCAGACACTTCATTAGGTCAAGCTGGGACAGCTGGCACCGTGGGATTACGCTGGGTGGGGACCAAAGAAGCACCATTAACCGGTGGCGATCTACATGGTTTTGAAGTGGTCACAACAGCAGATTTTAACTATGAAGGCTTACCGGGTGAATTTGTGCAAACACCCGATGAAAAGGGCAGTTCACGATTAGTGGTCACAACCTGGGCTCATCCTAAACTGGGTAAGGTTGAAGGTTATCAAGGTGGCAGAATGTTGGCATCTAACCCCATGCCACAGAATGGTTTTAGTAAGGCAGACCCCATTAACTTTGAGATGATTTTCTCAACTGATGATTATGAAGTGGATGCAAACATTGCTAAAGGTTACGAAATGGGCGCAATGACTATGCATAATGGTTATCTCTATTTCGGCACTATGCATGTGGGTCACTCCGGTGGTTATGATAAGGTCAAGCAAGCCTTCCCTGATGCCTTCCCCACCGTTGGCGATGGTGAATTCTCTAAAACAGAGCAAGAATTATCGATTAATTCATGGAGAGCCTCCTCTTTATTTAGAATGAAGATGGATAAGTTTTTGACTCCTGAGCAGTTTAAGCCTGAGTTGCTTTATGGCTATGACAAAATGTGGACCTTTGATGGTAATGTGTGGGCCGAAAAACCGAATAAACTGGGTTTAAGCCCTAAATTTGGCCCAGCAGGTTGGGGTGAGCCGTTAAACGTCTATGCTTGGACGGCAGTGACTCACAATGACAAAGTGTATTTTGGTAGTTTTGATTTAGGCAGTGGGATCCGCGATTATTATGATCTCGTCCGTGGCGTACAAACTCCACAAGCCGATGAACGTATGCAAGGATTAGAAACTAAGCAGCCCGATGTATTCTGTATGGCGCCTAATACCTGTATTGGTGTAGATATGATTGTTTCAGGCAAGTCTTGGTTTGATGTTGCGGTTAATAATCCGATGTTTTATATCTATGAATGGGCAATGAAGCAGCCTGGGGCGGCGAATAAATCTGGAGCTGATCTTATCGTGTTTGAAGATTTAGACAATCCTGCCAAAGTGATCACTTATAATGGTTTTGGTAACAGTGGTAATAATGGTATCCGTAATGCCTCTATTATCGATGGTGAACTGTATTTTGGCACCTCAACCTATTCGAATTTGGGCAGCAATTCCGGATTTGAATTTTATAAAGTGACCGAAGAGCAAAAGTAATTAATAAAAATTAACACCCAAAATGGCCAAGCAACGTTGTTGCTTAGCCATTTTTTATACCTATCAGCGGTATAAATTTTTTTTTGAGTGAGTAATTAGAAACCTTTGAGCTTTTCTGTAAAGTATGACGAGATATCAATTGATAGCTCTGCTTTTAAGGCTGCAATACTTAAAAGAGTAATTTTTTTATACTCCGTTTTTATGATGCCTTTATGTTCTAAATCATGAATAAAGCCACTGTAGAACTGCCTAGTCACCCCAACGTGATTACACATAATTTGTTGACCAACAGAATAGCTTGGTTCTTTATTTTTGACATCTACGGAGAACATTAAAATCATCGTGATGATAATATAGTCTCTTTTGCTCAGTAATGGGCGTAAATAACCGAGTTCAGTCATAAACAGCAGTTCTTGCATAAAAACATGGAGCAGAGCTTGTTTAAGTTGCCAGTTACTATCGAGCACTTGTTTCAATAGCGAGGGATTCCAGTAGATGATCGATGCATCTTCTAGACAGATGTAGTCGCAACGACTGACATCGATAAAATCAGGGAAAGAGGTAAAGACAAAAGTATTATTCGTTTTGTTTGATGAAATTATTTCAAGTCCTTCACCAAAATTATGGCGAGTGATCATTGTGCCGCTGGCAAGATAACAAATACCCTTTGAGCTTCCTGTGGCACAAAACACATCACCCTCATTCAGTTTTTTGATCTGAATAGCATTTAATAAAATGGATAATTCATGTTCGGTCGCGCCAAAATAGGTCAACTTCTCGGTTAAGTCATGTTTTGCCTTAATGATCACGTTTTTCTCTATTATAAGTGCTTATAAATGCGGCTATTATACATGGGGTTTGAAATAATAGATTGACTCTAGTCACGTATTCCAAACTGGTTGACCATAGCTGCTAGTCGCTGTTGTCTTAATCAGTATAATCAGTTCTATATTATTTCTTGTTATCAACTGTATTTATAAATGGTTTACTTTGCTTCTTTTTTTTGCCTGTTATAATTTAGGCTCATTAATGTCTAATGTTGGATTTTAGAGTGTCAAATCGTACTAAAAATAATGTGTTGGTTTTTAATATCGATGACTTATCGACTTGGCAAAAATACCGTAAAGGCTTGTGTGATACCTGTTACGCCACCTGTTGTACACTCCCCGTTGAAGTGACCGTGAGTGACTTAGTCCGCATGACTTTAGTGGATGAGTTTGAAGCCGAAGGTGACCTTAAAGCCATCGCCAAACGCTTGCAAAAAGCACGCATTATCGACAACTTTAACCATAAAACGGCGATATTTACCCTTGCACGTATGGCGAATGATGATTGCCTGTATTTAGACAGTAAAACCCGCCGCTGCACTATTTACTTCCAACGCCCTGAGACTTGCCGCAATCATCCACAAATTGGTCCTAAGGCGAATTACTGCCCTTATCGTCCCCGTGGGTAAGTTTTTGGATATGGAATTGGTATAGAGCATTTAGCTCATGATGATCCTGCATTTCTGTTACCCGCTTATTAAACTCGCGAGCAATCAGATCTTTATGGGCTGAACGTTTAGAGATCAGCATATAAAAAGGTTCCTGTTGGGTATGGGGAGAAACCTGTGACGCTAAGGTTTTAGGGAGTTCAGCGACCTGCGCTAAGGCTAGGGTGCCCGCCAAAACCTCTTTGCGGGCGAGAAAGAATTTACATCTTCGTTTTAATAGCATTTCGGGTAAATGCCTTAGGGAATTAATTGCGCTGATAGGCGTATCTTTACGCCAACCAAAATTATGGTAGTTGAATCCTTTAACGCCGCAAACCGTGCCAAAGTTAGCTAACTGATTGATATCATCGATATGAAATTGCGGGTCCAGTTCAGCTTTTAAATAAAAATAACTCGGTGTGAGGTAATAATAAGCAACAGATGGGATATAATCAGTCGCCCTTTGTCGGTTGAGCGATGCGCTCATCGCGGCATCTATGCTGCCATTTTGAACGTCTTTTAAACAGCGGAGCCAAGGCAAAGCCAGTACTTCATAATCAATTCCAATGGGGTTAAAGGTACGTTCTAGCAGGTCAATATCGTAGCCGCTAAGCGTGGAAGTCTTAATGCCATCTTGTCGAACAAAGTAATTAAATGGTGGATATTCAGTCTCTTCGACACAAAAGCGTAACCTAAATGGGGAAAGCTCATCTGCGCCATGGGCAACAGCCGAGAGCAGAATCACGCATAGTAGGGCGATTAGCGGATATAATAAACGCATCTTACACTTTAAGCGCTGTGGCAATTTTTTAAAGTGTAGCAAAGGGTTCTTCGCCTCACTGGCTCTTTATCGCCACATCTCAGCCCTGCGCTCGAGCAATATTCAACTAACACGCGAAAATCACTGCGCGGGTTGGTGCAAGTAAGTCAAGTGTGAAACAAAAGGTGTTACATGAGTCTCTTAGATAACGTGATGATTATATTGCTTTTAATTGGTGCAAGTTGTTTCTTTTCTATGTCAGAAATTGCTTTGGCCGCATCACGGAAAATCCGTTTACGTCAGTTAGCCGATGAAGGCGATGCCAGAGCTGAAAAAGTGCTGCATTTACAGTCGTATCCCGGCAGTTTTTTTACTGTGGTACAAATTGGTCTTAATGCCGTTGCCATTATGGGTGGTATTGTGGGGGAGTCGGCATTTCGCCCCTATTTCTATCAATTCCTTTCACCTTGGTTAGCCGATCCTTGGCTGAGTCAGGTGAGCTTTTTAATGTCATTTTTACTCGTGACTAGCGCCTTTATTTTGGTTGCGGATTTAATGCCAAAACGTATTGCGATGGCGATGCCTGAGCAGGTTGCCTTGGCCGTAGTTGGCCCGATGAGTGTTTGTATCGCCGTGCTTAGACCATTAGTCTGGTTTTTTAATGGCATGGCTAGCGCGATTTTTAAGCTGCTACAAATCCCGACTGCCCGTAATGATGAAATCACCTCCGATGATATTTATGCGGTAATGAACGCGGGCGCTGAAGCGGGGGTGCTAGATAAGGGCGAGCAACAAATGATGGAGAATGTGTTTGAAATGCAAACCGTTTCAGTCACTTCTGCCATGACTGCCCGTGAGAGCTTAGTGTATTTCTTGCTGCAAGATAGTGAAGAGGATATCAAGCGTAAGATTGCCGAAGATCCCCATACAAAGTTTTTAGTCTGCGATGGCCAATTGGATATGGTCAAAGGTTTTGTCGACGCGAAGGAACTGCTTATTCGTGTGATTAACGGTGAGAACATCACCTTAAAAGACACCAGTCTTGTGCATACTTCGTTGATTATTCCTGACACGTTAAGCCTGTCAGAAGCGATGGAGTATTTCAAAAATAGCCGCGCCGATTTTGCCGTGGTGATGAATGAATACGCCCTTGTGGTAGGGATTGTGACCACCAACGATTTACAACGTGCGGTGATGGGTGCTTGGTCGCTACACGAGAGCGAAGAGCAAATTATTGCCCGCGATGGTAATTCTTGGTTAGTGGATGGGGTGACGCCAATTACCGATGTGATGCGAGCCTTCGATATTGAAGAGTTCCCCCACAGCCAAAACTACGAAACTATTGCTGGTTTTATGATGTACATGCTGCGCAAAATTCCTAAGCGTACCGACTTTGTCAACTACGCCGGTTATAAGTTTGAAGTGGTGGATATCGACGCCTACAAGGTCGACCAGCTGTTGGTGACGCGTATTGAAGCCAACGATAAATTACAGTCGCCAGATACCTAATCGAGCGTAATAAAAATAACATAAAACGGGACTCAGTCCCGTTTTATCCCGTGTAAGCTTAAATCGCTTCTAAAAACGCATTCACTATGGG
The DNA here is from genome assembly GCF_022410515.1 of Shewanella cutis. Lineage (GTDB taxonomy): Bacteria > Pseudomonadota > Gammaproteobacteria > Enterobacterales > Shewanellaceae > Shewanella > Shewanella cutis. Next base: position 150,686 of record NZ_JACSDI010000008.1, read on the forward strand.
ATCGCCCAAGCGTTTGACCTTACAGCAGCAGCCCAGCTCAAAGGGGGCAATACTGACTGGCGAAGGTAACAACTGAATACGATCCCGTACCGGACTATTATTGATCACCACTTCTGGGCTAATGCTCACACCGCAGCCGAGTGCCACCATAGACGCTATGGCTTCCTGTCCTGACACCTGAGCATAAATATTCGGACTAATCCCCATCTGTTTGAACCAATTATCGGCTCTGCGCCGCCCAGGTCCATGGTCAGGAATGATAAAAGGCACTCGTGACCAGTCTATCTGAGCTTGGTTAATCTGTTGCTGCACCGCGCAGCGCATGGTGGGAGCGATTAATGAAAGTGGTACATCATCAATCTTGGCAAAATGCAGTGTGGCAGGAAAAGGATCCGGCAGCGCGGCAATGGCAATATCAGCGCGATTTTGTTGTATTTCGGCCAGAGCATTGGCGGCATCCCCCGTGGTGAGGGCAATTTCGACAAAGGGATGCTCTTGGCGAAAACGCTCCAATAATTGCGGCAAATGGCTGTAGGCGGCTGTAACCGAGCAATAAAGATTTAAGGTGCCACGCAGTACATCCTGCTTAAGATCAATGCTGTGCCGCAAATTGCGCCAATGGTGCAATGTCTGCTCAGCGAACAATTTAAACTCGCGTCCCGCATGGGTTAAGGTCACGCTGCGGTTATCCCGCTCAAACAGCTTTGCGTTCACTTCTTCTTCAAGGCGTTGCAATGCGCGGCTTAAGGTCGAGGGGCTCACATGCATCTGCTCCGCCGTCTTGGCGAAGTGCAAACTGTCACATAAGTGCAGGTACAATTTGAGGGTGCGTATATCCATAACCTTGTCCTATTGGCTGCTTATCAAGGGTGCTGTAATCGAAAATGGTATTGCAAAAAACGCAATGTGAGGTTTCGAATATATCATTTTAAGCAACGATGGCCATAGGTTATAGTGATTTCAATCACAACCAATCGTTAACAATAGGTTGATATTGGTTGAGTCCCCAATTCCCGACTGAAAGGTGGTATCTCGGATGGCTAACTATTTTAACTCTCTGAATTTACGTCAACAATTAGCGCAGCTTGGCCAATGTCGTTTTATGGACCGTTCTGAATTCAGCGATGGCTGCAATTACATCAAAGATTGGAATATTGTTATTTTAGGTTGTGGTGCACAGGGGCTTAACCAAGGTCTGAACATGCGTGACTCAGGGTTGAATATTGCCTACGCCCTGCGCCCTGAAGCCATTGCCCAAAAACGTGCATCATGGCAAAAAGCCACTGATAACGGCTTTAAAGTCGGTACCTTTGAAGAGCTAATCCCGACCGCCGATTTAGTGCTGAACCTAACACCCGATAAGCAGCATTCCAATGTAGTGAGCGCAGTGATGCCGCTGATGAAACAAGGCGCGACTCTATCTTACTCCCATGGTTTCAACATCGTTGAAGAAGGCATGCAAATTCGTCCTGATATCACTGTCATCATGGTTGCGCCCAAGTGCCCAGGCACCGAAGTGCGTGAAGAATACAAGCGTGGCTTTGGTGTACCAACACTGATTGCCGTGCACCCCGAAAACGATCCAAACGGCGATGGTTTAGACATCGCGAAAGCCTATGCGAGCGCCACAGGCGGCGACCGTGCTGGCGTGTTGCAATCCTCTTTTATCGCTGAAGTAAAATCTGATCTGATGGGTGAGCAAACGATTCTCTGTGGTATGTTGCAGACGGGTGCCATCCTAGGTTATGAAAAAATGCTGGCCGATGGTGTTGAGCCTGGCTATGCCGCTAAGTTAATCCAACAAGGTTGGGAAACCGTCACCGAGGCACTCAAGCACGGCGGTATCACCAACATGATGGACAGACTGTCTAACCCTGCCAAGATTAAAGCGTTTGAAATTGCAGAAGATTTAAAAGATATCCTGCAACCATTATTTGAAAAGCACATGGATGACATCATCAGCGGTGAGTTCTCTCGCACTATGATGCAAGACTGGGCCAATGACGATGCAAACCTGCTGCGTTGGCGTGCCGAAACCGCTGAAACGGGCTTCGAAAATGCACCTGTTTCGAGCGAGCATATCGACGAGCAAACCTATTTCGACAAAGGGATTTTCCTGGTCGCGATGATTAAAGCCGGCGTCGAATTAGCCTTCGATACTATGGTGTCTGCGGGGATTGTTGAAGAGTCGGCTTACTACGAGTCATTGCACGAAACACCGCTGATCGCCAACACCATCGCCCGTAAGCGTCTGTATGAGATGAACGTGGTGATCTCCGATACCGCAGAATACGGTTGTTATCTGTTCAACCATGCCGCTGTGCCACTGCTGCGTGACTATGTAAATGCCATGTCGCCAGAGTACTTAGGCGCAGGTCTGAAGGACAGTTCTAATAGTGTTGATAATCTGCAATTAATCGCGATTAACGATGCAATTCGCCACACAGCTGTGGAATATATCGGCGCCGAACTTCGCGGTTATATGACTGATATGAAAAGTATTGTTGGAGCTTAATTGATAGATGCCAAGCCCTATGGATGCGGGGCTTGGCGTAACAAATTGATTCCCTGCTTCGTAGGTTGTCGAGCGGGCAAAACTGACATGGGTTAGTCGGCATTCATGCTCACTAACGCGATTTTGTTAACGTTTTACTTTGTTGTTTTGCATTGTCTCGGCAGGGAAGCTGAATTTTTTTGACGTAAGAAATTTTTTTATTGTGTTTGGCTGTCGCTTTATGGTAAAGCTAATAGCTCGCGGTGGGGTAAACCTCCCACCGCGAGCCGTCTCAGTCAGAGACGCAAGAATTAACGCGATACTCATATAGAACACCGATTAGGAATCCATATTGATGTTTAACCAAGCTGCCAAGCTCATTCTCGTGATTATTACCGTCGTGATTATTAAATCACAGCGGGGGCGGCGCATGGCAAACTGGTAGACCTAAAAGGTTAAAAGTTTCGAAAGAACCCCCCGCTCCGAAAGGACCGGGGGGTTCTTCGTTTTCAGGCCCCAGGTTTTGGGACTTACATTTCGAACCAGTACAGATTACGAGTCGATTTTCGACAATTCAGAATTAAGGTAGCGAGAGACAATATGGAACCAGGGCAGATGATAAGAGGCGCAGACGCGGTTATAAAAGTGTTGGCAGCACATGGTGTTACCACAGTATTTGGTTACCCAGGTGGTGCCATTATGCCAATCTACGATGCCCTCTATGGAAGCCCTGTCGAACATCTGTTAAGCCGTCACGAACAAGGCGCTGCCTTTGCTGCCGTGGGTTATGCCAGAGCCAGTGGTAAAACTGGCGTGTGCTTTGCCACCTCTGGCCCAGGTGCCACTAACTTAATCACCTCACTTGCCGATGCGCTGCTGGATTCTGTGCCTGTGGTGGCTATTACGGGTCAGGTCTCTACCGCAGTTATCGGTACCGACGCGTTTCAAGAGATCGATGTGTTGGGGATGTCGCTAAGCTGTACCAAGCACAGTTTTATGGTGACGGATGTAAACGATCTTATCCCAACCTTGTACCAAGCTTTTGAAATCGCTGCATCGGGTCGCCCTGGCCCGGTGCTGGTGGATATCCCCAAGGATATCCAAATCGCTCACCTTGAATACCGCACACCGTTACTGGCCGTGACTAATGAACCCCAAGCTGAGATGAGTGATATCGACGCTGCCCGTGCGCTGTTGGCGCAAGCAAAGCAACCTATGTTGTATGTGGGCGGTGGTGTGGGTATGGCGGGCGCCGTCGATCAACTGCGGGATTTTATCAACACCACGGGTATGCCATCGGTCGCCACGTTAAAAGGGTTAGGCAGTATTGCCCATGGTACGCCCGGTTATTTAGGTATGTTGGGTATGCACGGCGGTAAGGCGGCCAATCTTGCGGTGCAGGATTGCGATTTATTAGTGGTTGCCGGTGCGCGCTTTGATGACCGAGTAACAGGCCGTTTAGCGACTTTTGCCAACAAAGCCAAAGTTATCCATTTAGATATAGATGCCGCAGAGCTGGGTAAATTGCGCCAGCCCGATGTGGCCATCGCCGGTGATTTACGCCAGATTTTCCCCGCCCTTGCTATGTCGCTGAATATCACTCCTTGGCAAGTTGAAGTGGAGCATCTTGTCCGCAAACATCAATGGGATTATCAACATCCCGGAAGTTTAATTTATGCCCCCGCCATGCTGCGCCGCCTTGCCAATAAACTGCCCGAAGACAGCGTTGTGTGCTGCGATGTAGGCCAGCATCAAATGTGGGTTGCCCAGCATATGTGGTTCCGCCGCCCTGAAGATCATTTATCCAGCGCGGGCTTAGGCACTATGGGCTTTGGTTTACCTGCTGCCATCGGCGCCCAAGTGGCACGCCCTGATGCGACCGTAGTGACAGTGTCTGGCGATGGCTCTTTTATGATGAACGTGCAGGAGCTGACCACCATCAAGCGCCGCAAATTACCGGTGAAAATCCTGCTGATTGATAACCAAAAACTGGGGATGGTGAAGCAGTGGCAGCAGCTATTTTTTGAAGCGCGCTACAGTGAAACCGATTTGTCTGACAATCCTGATTTTGTGTTATTGGCCTCTGCATTTGACATTCCCGGCCGCACGATTTTCTCTTCCGACGAAGTGGAGGAGGCCTTAACCGAAATGTTAGCGGCTAAGGGACCTTATTTGTTACACGTTGCAATCGACGATGCTTTTAACGTTTGGCCACTGGTGCCCCCCGGCGCATCAAACAGCGATATGATGGACGAAATGGAGAAACAAACATGATCCACTCCCTAAAATTAACGGTTCAACAACGCCCAGAAGTGATAGAACGTGTACTACGTGTGACTCGCCATCGTGGGTTTACGGTCACCCAAATGCAAATGCGGATGAACGACGATGCGAGTCTGTCGCTGGATATGGAAGTGGACAGCGAGCGCGCCATTGAGCTGCTCAGCAATCAACTGAATAAATTGATTGATGTCACTCAATGCATGGTCCTGTTACCGCTAAACTTGCAGCAACAAAAAGTACACGCATAAGAATGAATCCAGTGGTTGCGGCGCATCGGCTCCGTAGCAACGCCCCAAGGGCACGATTTTCGATTTGAGATAAAGGATAGAGTTAATGCCAAAGTTACGATCAGCTACCAGTACTGAAGGCCGCAATATGGCGGGTGCCCGTGCGCTATGGCGCGCCACCGGGGTGAAAGACAATGATTTTGGTAAGCCGATTATTGCGATTGCCAACTCCTTTACTCAGTTTGTCCCCGGCCATGTGCACTTAAAAGATATGGGCTCTCTGGTGGCGAGCGCCATCGAGGAAGCGGGCGGTATTGCCAAAGAATTCAATACCATTGCCGTCGATGATGGTATCGCCATGGGCCACGGTGGCATGCTCTACAGTCTGCCTTCGCGCGAGCTTATCGCCGATAGTGTGGAATATATGGTCAATGCCCACTGCGCCGACGCGTTGGTTTGTATCTCCAACTGCGACAAAATCACCCCCGGTATGTTGATGGCGGCGCTGCGTCTCAATATTCCCGTGGTGTTTGTTTCGGGCGGGCCGATGGAAGCGGGTAAAACCAAGCTATCGGACAAGCTTATCAAGCTCGATTTAGTCGATGCCATGGTGGCCGCGGCCGACTCAAGTGTGAGCGATGAAGATAGCGCCAAAATTGAACGTAGTGCATGCCCGACGTGTGGTTCTTGCTCGGGCATGTTTACCGCCAACTCGATGAACTGTTTAACTGAAGCCTTAGGTCTGTCGCTGCCGGGCAATGGCTCCATGCTCGCAACCCATAGCGACCGCCGTGAACTGTTTTTAGAAGCGGGCCGGCGTGTGATGGCGCTGACCAAACGTTACTACGAACAAGATGACACCTCGGCATTGCCGCGTAATATCGCCAGCTTTAAAGCCTTTGAAAACGCCATGGCGCTGGATATCGCCATGGGTGGTTCGTCTAATACTGTGTTGCACTTGTTAGCGGCGGCGCAGGAGGCGGAAGTGGCATTTACGATGGACGATATCGACCGTATGTCGCGCCTTGTGCCGCACCTTTGTAAAGTCGCCCCATCGACCGCGAAATACCATATGGAAGACGTGCACCGCGCCGGTGGCGTGATGGGCATTTTGGGCGAGCTCGACCGCGCCGGATTGCTGCATACCGATGTGCCACACGTTGCCGCCGATGCGGGCGGAAATCTCAAGTCGGTGCTTGCCAAGTACGATGTCATGCAAACCCAAGATGACAACGTAAAACAATTCTTTATGGCGGGACCTGCGGGCATCCCCACCACGAAAGCCTTTAGCCAAGATTGCCGCTGGCCATCGCTAGACGATGACAGGCAAGAAGGGTGTATCCGCAGCCGCGAATTTGCCTTTAGCCAAGAAGGTGGGCTGGCCGTGCTGTCGGGCAATTTAGCTGAAAACGGCTGTATTGTTAAAACGGCGGGTGTGGATGAATCGAATTTAACCTTTGTTGGCTCAGCTCGCGTCTACGAAAGCCAAGATGACGCAGTGGCGGGCATTTTAGGTGGCGAAGTGGTGGCGGGCGATGTGGTCGTCATCCGCTACGAAGGGCCAAAAGGTGGCCCGGGTATGCAAGAAATGTTGTACCCCACCAGTTACTTAAAATCCCGCGGCTTAGGCAAGGCTTGCGCGCTGATCACCGACGGCCGCTTCTCCGGCGGCACCTCCGGTTTATCCATCGGCCATGTGTCGCCTGAGGCGGCGGCGGGTGGCACGATTGCCTTGATTGAAAACGGCGATCGCATTGAAATCGATATTCCCAAGCGCAGTATCAAGCTTGCGGTGAGTGATGCCGAATTGGCTGCGCGCCGTGAAACCATGCTCGCCCGTGGGCCAATGGCGTGGAAACCAGTTGGTCGCGAGCGTTTTGTGTCTATGGCGCTCAAAGCCTACGCCATGCTTGCCACCAGTGCCGACAAGGGCGCGGTGCGCGATCGCAGCAAGTTGGAGGACTGATATGTTATCTCTCGCAGCATCGCAAACGGAGCAAGCGGAGTCTCAGCCAGCTCAGGCCTCTCCCGCTTCAGTTGAGAATAGCCAGCTAGCTCAACACTATCTGCAAAAGATCCTACTATCGTCGGTTTATGATGTTGCGAAAGTGACACCACTCTCGAGCCTCAATAAACTCTCGGCGCGTTTGGGCTGCCAAGTATTTTTAAAGCGCGAAGATATGCAGCCTGTGCATTCCTTTAAGCTGCGCGGCGCCTATAACCGCATTGCTCAGTTGAGCCAAGCTGAATGCCAACGCGGCGTGGTGTGCGCCTCGGCGGGCAACCATGCCCAAGGTGTGGCCATGTCGGCGGCGAGCCGTGGTGTGGATGCGGTGATTGTGATGCCCGAAACCACGCCGGATATTAAAGTCGATGCGGTGCGCCGCTTGGGTGGCAACGTGATGTTGCACGGCCAAGCTTTTGATCAAGCCAATGGTTTTGCGATGGCAATGGCGCAGCAGGAAGGCCGAGTATATATCGCCCCCTTCGATGATGAAGCCGTGATCGCTGGCCAAGGCACCATTGCCCAAGAAATGCTGCAACAGCAGCGCGACCTTGAAGTGATTTTTGTGCCCGTGGGCGGCGGCGGTTTAATTGCGGGTATTGCTGCCTACTACAAGGCGGTGATGCCACAGGTGAAAATTGTCGGCGTTGAGCCTGAGGATGCTGCCTGCTTAAAAGCGGCGATGGAAGCGGGCGAGCCTGTTACGCTTCCACAAGTGGGCCTGTTTGCCGATGGTGTGGCGGTTAAGCGTATCGGTACTGAGCCATTTCGTGTCGCCAAGCTGTGTGTAGATGCCGTGGTGACGGTCACGTCCGACGAAATCTGTGCAGCAGTAAAAGATATTTTTGAAGATACCCGCGCCATTGCCGAACCTGCAGGCGCTTTATCCTTGGCTGGGCTTAAAAAATATGTCAGCACTAATGCTACAGGTGAGAGTGGTCGCGGCGAGAAGGTGGCGGCGATTTTAAGTGGCGCGAATGTGAACTTCCACAGCCTGCGTTATGTGTCCGAGCGCTGCGAGCTGGGTGAGCAAAAAGAGGCTGTGCTGGCGGTTAAAGTGCCCGAGCGTCCCGGTAGCTTCCTGCGTTTTTGTGAGCTGCTCGAAAAGCGGGTGATGACTGAGTTTAATTATCGCTTTAGCAGCCGCGATATGGCGGTGGTATTTGCGGGTATCCGCCTAACCAAAGGCCATGGCGAATTAGAGCAGATCATCAATACCTTAGAAGACAATGGCTTTGAGGTGCAGGATTTATCCGCTGATGAAACTGCGAAATTGCATGTGCGTTATATGGTCGGTGGTCATCCGCCAGAGCCGTTAGAGGAGCGCCTATTTAGCTTTGAGTTTCCCGAGCATCCGGGTGCGCTGCTGAAGTTTTTAACCACCCTGCAAAGCAAGTGGAATATCAGTTTATTCCATTACCGTAATCACGGCGCAGCCTTTGGCCGAGTGCTGGCGGGATTTGAAGTGCCCGCGAGTGATGCCTTGCCGTTTCAGCAGTTTTTAACTGAGCTGGGATTTGTTTACCAAGAAGAGACCCAAAGCCCTGCTTATCAACTGTTTTTGAATGCCGGAAAAGGAAAAAACAACCTGCCTGTGTAGTCATTTAGCGTTAGGTGACAACTTAGGCTAAAGGAGGGGCGCACAGGCGTCCCTTTTTGTGGTAGTTTGGTTTAACAAATCAAGAGTGAATGCTCTAATCATATAATAGTCAGACCTCGACCCTACGCATTAAGGAGACATGATGTTACCTGCACCGCATTTTTCTGCCTTTAATCCCCCTCGCCGCATTTTAATGGGCCCTGGTCCATCGGATGTTTATCCCGAAGTGTTAGCCGCGCAGGCAAGACCGACCGTTGGCCACCTCGACCCATTGTTTGTCGCTATGATGGATGAGCTTAAAAGCCTGATCCAATATGCGTTTCAAACCAAAAATGAAATGACGATGGCGGTGTCAGCCCCCGGCAGTGCGGGCATGGAAACCTGTTTTGTGAACCTAGTTGAACCCGGCGAAAAGGTGATTGTGTGCCGTAACGGTGTGTTTGGTGAGCGTATGCGCCAAAACGTCGAGCGCGTTGGTGCAATTGCCGTGCTGGTGGATAATGAATGGGGCACACCGGTCGATCCCGTCGCCGTCGAAGCGGCGCTTAAGGCCAACCCCGATGCTAAATTCCTCGCATTTGTGCATGCCGAAACCTCAACTGGCGCATTAAGTGATGCTAAAACCCTGTGCGCGCTGGCGAAGCAATACGGCTGTTTATCGATTGTCGATGCGGTGACTTCCCTTGGTGGCGTGGAGTTAAGGGTTGATGAATGGGGCATCGATGCCATTTATTCTGGCAGCCAGAAATGTCTCTCCTGCGTACCGGGATTATCGCCTGTATCTTTCTCGCCTGCTGCGGTAGAAAAGCTTAAAAACCGTAAAACGCCAGTGCAAAGTTGGTTCCTCGATCAAAGTCTGGTGATGGCCTATTGGACCAGCGCGGGCGGTAAGCGCAGCTATCACCACACCGCGCCTGTCAATGCGCTTTATGCCCTGCACGAATCGCTGCGTTTATTGGCCGAAGAAGGTTTAGAAAATGCATGGAAGCGTCATCAAGACATGCATTTAGTACTGCGCGCTGGGCTGGAAAAACTCGGCTTGAAATTTGTCGTCGCTGAAGCCTCGCGCTTGCCACAACTCAATGCCATTTATATCCCTGAAGGTGTTGACGATGCCGCAGTGCGGACTCGTTTACTGAAGGATTACAACCTTGAAATCGGTGCAGGCCTTGGTGCACTTGCGGGCAAAGCTTGGCGCATCGGTTTAATGGGCTTTGGTGCCCGTCGTGAGAATGTCGCGCTCTGTTTGCGCGCCCTAGAAGAGGTGCTGAACTAATATGTCAGTTTCGCGTATAAGGATGTTACGCAGAGCGAGTTTGCGCTTAGTGAGTTCACGTTTAGTGATTGGCGGTTTGATTCTGAGCTTAAGTGGTTGTGCCTCCAGCAATATGAGCAATGCCAGTTGTGATTTTGTACGAGGCACCGCTGACAATCAGAGTCAACGCGAGGCCAGCGGTGATGATAGCAATGCCCGGCAGATGGATGTGGGCATTGGTATTTTAACCGCAATCTTCGGCAGCATTAGTCGAGCACTTTCTTCCGATGATAAATCGGATGAAAAGTGTGTTTAATCGGCAAAGTTGTATTTTACTTTGGGTGGTATTGATTAAGCACAGTCATTTCAGTGACACGCCGTGAATATGTCCCTATAGGCTCGGCGGCGGCATCCATGCCGCCAACGGTCACTTCCATGGCAGTGCTTAATCTAGTTAAGCCAATGGTATAGCTGATAGTCTGTTATTTACAATTAGAGCATTCCGATAATTTAACAAGGGGAGGCTCGTTAAATTAAGTAGTTAACTAGTAGGTTGAAAAGGTTCATGGATTAATTTTCTTCACAAAGCTGTTTATATTTCCGCTTAGCATTCCTTACTTGTATATCGTCAGCCAGCTTATCAAATGAAATATCAAAAGCGACATTCACAAAAGTGGCTATGGCTTGGTTCGATAGTTCAAAGTCATCTGGGAGTCTAAAATAGCAATTATCACCATCATTATTTTGGGAAAACTGTGTAGCTTCTAATATAGCCCTGATTTGATCTGCATTAGATGGGCGCTCAGATTTAGTGAGGATCAGATCTAATTCTGAACTAGTCTCAATTAAAGTATTTTGAGCATCTATCCCAAGTTGAGTGACTATTTGACTAATAGATGGGTAATACCTTTGTTCATACGGACCAACCATTTTTCTCAACGATTTTTTGAAATAACCCTCAAACATATGATTTGATTGTCCTGCATCTTCTATAAGTTCGAATAGATCGTAGTGAGTGTTGCTTGTGAATGATGTTCTTTCATGTAACTGAGTTCGTTTATCCAGCATGTCTGAAAGTTCAAATGCAAGCTTGGCGATTTTGTCATTAACCGCTTTCAATTCCTTTGGAGCAGTTCTAACGTCCTCAACCTGATTCTCATTTCCAAATGCCACAGCGTCAATCACAAGGCCAATGAAGCGATTCACTTGAGGAATAGTTAGGGTTTGATACATCAGATTTATATGCGGTTCAAGTTCTGAATATCGTTCTAACAATCTCTTTATTACCGCATAGTCTGAGCGGTGCCTTTTCCCCTCAGCGGCTTCCTTTTGCTGAAATTCTAAATACTCAAATACCTTAAGTTCTGTGAATTCATTCATCATCCAATTCTCCCTACTCGTTAAGTGCTACTTTGCAAAGTTAATCAATTTTCAACATAAAGTACCAATCTGAGTTAAAAATTTTTAAAGGCAACTGAGATTACAAACAGTGCACCTAACTCCGTTTAACTCCTCCTTAAATTGTTTAAGTGGTTTTGTGCTAAGCAGAGAAAGATAGGACTGGCGCAGCTTTTTCTCGGTTAACAGTCCACACATTGGCTGCAGAAGTTCACCCTCCCCTGCGAAGTTGCCGCGGGGCGTTGGAATAAATTGCGTGAGTCCGGTCATGGATGACCGGCTAGCTTTCGGGGTACAGGATGTACCATCGGAAGCGATAGCAATTTGTCCATAAGACCAAGGCCAGTATCTAATGCATGCAACTTCGCTAGGGGCGGCAAGGGAGATCCAAGAGGGAATTGCTGTTGATCCCCTCTTGGTCGGGTGTGGGTTGAAGACCCACGACTTTGACTTAGCTAAAAAATTAATTAACGAGCTGATCATAGTTAAATTTACAGAGTACATTTTTGTAAGAGGAGGGCAGATTCCTGTAGGGAATGACAATGCTTAATCGGAACTCACTAAATATGCATAAGACAATCAGCTCCCGCTTTTTCATAGTTGACATATAATGTCATCCCGCTATGATGCCTGCACCTCTGGTCATACATACAAAGAACTTATAAATGAAAAAGTTATTTATTATGCTGGCGATGATTTTTGCGGTTAGCTTGGCTGCTAGTCCAGTCGCAGAAGCGAAAAAATTCGGCAGTAATAAGTCTATTGGCAAAAGTCATCAAACGGCGCCGGCTCAGCCTGCGGCAACCAATACTCCCACAACCCCGCCTAACGCTGCGCCAGCACCTGCTGCGGGCAAAAAAGGTATGATGGGCGGCATGTTAGGCGGTTTATTAGCGGGCGGCTTATTAGCTGCGCTATTTATGGGCGAAGGTTTTGAAAATATTCAATTTATGGATATTTTGATTATCGCTCTGTTGGCATTCGTGCTGTTTAAAATCATCCGTACAGTGATGGCATCAAAAGCCAGTGCGCAGCCAAGACCTGCCTATGCGGGGGCTGGTCAACCTAATCCTAATCTGCAACGCCAGCAAGCGGAACAAACCGGTTTTGCCAGCAGTGCAAACAGTGGTAGCAATGGTTTTGCGCAAGCGGCGAGCACAGTGCCTTTCCATTTGCCTGCGGGTTTTGATTTACCCGGCTTTTTGGAAGGGGCTCGTAGTCATTACAAAACCTTGCAAGTAGCATGGAACGAAAACGACTTAAGCAAAATCCAAGAGTATGTTTCGATTGAGCTTTATAATGAACTCAGCAACCAACGCCGTGAGTTAGTGGGCGATCAACACACCGAAGTGATGTTTTTGGATGCTGAACTGGTCCGCGCGACACACAATGCAAGTCTTGCGGAAGTGAGTGTTAAGTTTAGCGGCCGCTACCGCGATACTGTTGAAGGTGTCGAAGAGGACATTAAGGAAATCTGGCATTTAGAGCGTAACCTTACGCAAGCCAACGCGCCTTGGTTAATCGTCGGTATCGAGCAGTAATCGGCTCGCCTTCAAAAGCAGCCTTAATCTGTTAATTGTTCAATAAAAAATCCCCGTATTAAGCGGGGATTTTGTTTTTTAAAGAGTTACACAAATTGCCTGATGGCGATTGTAATAATCAATACTGGGCAAACATACTTCACGTACCTTGGCCAAATGCGCCAGAAAAGCCCAGAGGCATCGACACCCTCTTGTTTACTTATCGCCTTGAGTAACTGGCTTTGGCGCCAAATCCAACCTAAGTAAATCGCAATGCCGAGGGCGACCAGCGGTTGGGCCATTTGCGTGGTTAGCATGATAGTGAAACTAAATAGCGTCTCAAAAAATACCGCCAGTAATAAGGATAATGAGGTCAACAATAGGCCGATGATCAAGGTGGCACGCTGGCGGCTGAGTCCGCATTTTTGCATCACATAGCTAGTCGGGACTTCGGCGATGGAAATGGCAGAAGTTAGGCCGGCGATGATCAGCAGCATAAAAAACACCACGCTAATAATGAGGTTAGCCGTATCGCCTAGGGTTGAGAATAAGGCGGGTAAAACAGTAAACACCAATGCATCCGAATCGATTAACTTGCCTTCTGCGCTAAAAATCTGCACGCCATTATGCTGGGCCACATACATGGCTGGGATGATTAAAAAGGCGGCGAGAAAGGCGATGCCGCTGTCGGTAAAGGCAACCCAGACGGTTAGTTTGGCGATATTCTCTTTTTGGCTCAAATAGCTGCCATAAACCATCATGGCACCTGTGCCTATGGTGAGTGAGAAGAAGGTTTGTCCGAGTGCGCTCAGCAAGGTATCTGGCGCGATAGCCTTGGCAAAGTTTGGCGTTAATAGTGCGCTAATGCCTTCACTCGCGCCATTAAGGGTGAAGATATAGGCCACGCCTGCGATCAGCATGATCAACAATAGCGGCATTAAGCGTTTAGACCATTTTTCGATACCTTCTTGTACGCCCTGCAGCAATACCAAAAATACCAGCGCGCTAAAAATTAGCGTGAATACCAGATTGCGCGACAGCGAGAAATCCATTAGCCAAGCAGCGGTATCATTCGCGCCAAAGGCTGTGGCGATAGGCGCGATGGCGTAGCTCACAAACCAGCCAGAAAGAATGCTGTAGAAGGTATAGATCAACCCTGCTGTTACGATAGAAATCAACCCTATTGTCTTGCCTAAATTGCGGGTGAGCGAGTTGCAACCGAGTTTACCCATGGCATCGGCGGGGTTGGTTTGTCCGTGGCGACCAATCATCAGTTCGGCCATCAGCATGGGAATGCCTAGGATAAAAATAAGCACTAGGTACACAAGTAGAAAGGCACCGCCGCCATGGGTCGCCGCTTGGGTGGGGAATCCCCAAATGTTGCCCACACCTACGGCACTTCCGGCGGCAGCCATGATAAAACCTAAACGTGAGCTGAAATGGTTAGTCGAACTTGTATTGGCCGATTGCATTGTGCCTCCCGTAAAAAGAAGGCGTATCTTAGGCGGATAAATCAGAAGTTCAACGCAATTTTAGTGCGTTAAATTGCTGTTAACTGGCAATTTATGTTCTTATTTCTCTATTATTTTGAGGTTATATTTCTATTTTTAGCGTCTGTCGAGATTATATTGCTGGTGACGATTGCTGGCGGCCTCGCTTTAGCGATTAATTGCGATGGTAAAAACCTAATAAATTGTGATCTTATCGCTAAAAATACCTTTCGCAGGGTGAGCCGCTTGGGGTAGCGACATTGCAACCATGGCTGCATTGGTCTCACGCTATCGCAGCGGCCGTCACTTTTACTGCGCTTAGGGTTGAATGGTGATATGGCTTAAGGGGATGGCCGTGTGCTCCTTGACCTTTTTCAACACGAAGCTGGAATGCACACCTGCGATATGCACATTGGTGGTGAGTTTATCTAACAGAAAAGTACGAAAGTGCGCCATATCTTGGACTAACACTTTGAGTTGATAGTCGGCTTCAGAACCCGTGATCAGCGCACATTCTTGGACTTCTTCGTAGCCCAGTATATTGGCTTCAAATTGGTTGAGGATTCCAGGCGTGTGTTTTTCCATCCGTACATGGATATACGCAGTTAAATGCAGGTTGAATTTATCCGCTGACAGACGCGTGACATAATCGGCAATATAACCCGCCTCTTCTAGGGCTTTAACGCGGCGTGAGCAAGGGGACGGCGACAGGCCGACTTTCGTTGCCAGTTCAAGATTCGATAACCTGCCGTGGGTTTGCAGTAAACGCAAAATGGTTAAATCGAGTTGATCGAGTTTATATGGGTGAGTTTCAGTCATTGAAAGTTTAGGGGTAGCGGACTCTACCCCTAGTTTGCCAGTGTTAGCGCTGTTTGCCAAAAATCTTGTGTAATACCAATCACATTAAATATCTAATCAGTTCAGAGCCTCACAGGCATTTCAATCCAAGGTGCATTGACGAACAAATGGTTATCCCCTTTTAAGTCAATGTAACTAGGGCGTTATTGCGAAGAGGCTTTTACAAACCCTTGCGTGAATATGCGTATTTTACTGACTAAAAATATGCTTAAGCTGCTGATGATGGCCGCGAGTAGGGTGGAAAAGAGCACATCCTGTGGCCAGTGCATACCGAGTAACATGCGGCTGAGGCCCATTAATAATCCCCATGCTAATAACGCACTGGTGAATAGAGGTAAACCCGCTAAAAGTAGATAGTAGCTGGCGGTTAGCACTAAGGTCACGGCAAAAATAGTGTGCCCAGAGGGGAAGGAATAACCGATTTCATCCTCCCAATGTTGTTTGATATTGGGAGAGAGTGTTAACCCAGACGGCCTGGTTTGTAGCTCGTTCAGCGCCTCTGCAATGACCCGTGAGCGATCGGAGTGAGCTAATTGATAGAAGGTGTTAGGGGTTAACTGTGCCTCCTCTGGGAGAGCTTGCTCGGCAAGATACACAAGGTTAGGCCTTGGCTCTTTAAAAAAGCTTTTAAGGGCATGGCTAGTGCTTAGGCTTAATACTTGGCTTAGGCCGATGGCTAAAAACAAGTTAATAAATAATGCTTTAGGCATATAACGATAGGCGAGTGCCAGTACGACTAAAACGGTCGCAACGCCATAGGGCGCGGTGCCTGTGGTCGTGAGCCAATACAGCGCTGTGGCTAAAGGGGATTGTAGATCGATCAGTGGAAATAGTTGATTTTGTGTGAGTAACAGTAAGCTTGGAATAGCTGCTAGCAGTAACCAGACAAGGGCTAAACGACGCAAAAGATAGGCTGGATGAGTCAAAATATTCGCCTCCGAGTAAACAGCATAGGCTACATGCCATACTTGGACTTGCCAATAAAAAAATCCCGACAGCAAAAATGCGCTGTCGGGGGTCTTCAAGGGTGGAACCTTGGGTGCTATTGCACTGTGTCCTTGGGTTGATGACGGGTTATGAACATCAGAACCAGTAAAACCACTAATAACAATCCAGTGCCCATCAGCAGGGCGTAATCTTCTAGTTGCAGTATTGAGTACAGCACCGCATATAAGCTCACCAACATAGTGCCGACAATCACGCCACGTTTAAGGCTAGCGGTGGCACTGCCCACATAGGCGGAAACCGACAGCACAGGGATACAGGTGGCGATCAGATAGGCTTGCAGGAAGGCAAGATGCTCCGAGAGTGACAGTAACAGCAGGTAGAACAGGGCCATGGCGCTGCCAACCAGCATATATTGCACTGTGCTTAGGCTGGTCTTTTGACCTAGCTCGAAAATAAATAACATGATAAAAGTCAGTACGATAAACAGCAGACCGTATTTGACTGAGCGCTCAATCTTGCCGTAATGGGTCACAGGCTCAAACAGCATGGCATTGGCCACGACTTCGGTAAGCGTTGACTGGTTACTCTTAATAAACTCTTGCGGGTAGTTGCGAGTTAAGTGACTGATATTCCAGCTGGCAGTAAATCCATTGGTGGTGATTTCGCGCTCGGCTGGGAGCAGGCCCTTAAAACTCGGGTGCGGCCAATCGGCATGGATATTCAGCAGGGTTTGCTCGCCTAATGGCAGGGCACTAATCGACTGAGAGCCGCGCAGTGTCATCGCAAAGTTCACGCTAAAATCACTCGCTTCGCCGACTTGAATCCCTTGGTTAAAACCTTTCTCTAGACCACCAGTCGTCAAGCCAGTGCCCGACATCAGTGAACCAGAAAGTAAAACGGAATCACCTGTCACCTCAATTTTTTCGACCTTATCAATTGCTTGATTCGATGATACCCCAAAGACTAAACGGGCATTTTTATTATCGAAGGCGATAAGGTTAGGAATATCGTAACGGTTTAAGCGAAAGTCAGCCTGCCCATTAAGTGCTGCGTTATACACCAGCGATTGATAAATGCCGCGGGTACGGAAATCATGTTTTAGGTCTAAATCGAGGCGGAGTTTTTTTGGCAGGATCACCAGCTCATCTTGATAGGTGCGCTTCACTTCGTGGCGGGTTTTGCCGTCGTTACTGACTTCTTCCTGCATCACAAAATAACTGTAGGGGATCACTAACGCTGGGCCTGAGAGGGTTTGCTGCTCACCCCATGAGCGGCCGATTTCATCGACCACGCTGTTGTAAAGCATTTCGCGATCGGACGTCATGTCCATAATGATCCCCAGTGGGATCAACGCGAGAATTGACAGTATGCCGATGGTTAAGGCTTTTAATAGGGTGGTATTTTTTAATGCAGTTCCCTTTGCTGTGGCTGCTGTCCACGGCTCTTGTGCTGACATGTCGATTCCTTGATCTCGATTAAATTTTTTGAAGAGTGCGCGTACCACGATATAGGCTGCGGCACCAAATAACGCCAAACTAAGCAGGGTGAGTAACCCGAAAATAATGCTGTACAACATTGGATTTCATTCCCTATGAAATACGACCGAGTCATCCGTTGCCATTATGTAGGCTTGACTCGATACCGTGGCGGGTATTAAAACAGATTCGCCTGTAAAAGTTGCGGGCAAGTTGCTGATCAATAGTGGCAACATTATGGCAATCGCCTTTATGTGCGCTAAAACCTATTTTGAACCAGTGTGTTGTTTGCCAAATTTGGGATGCTTGGCCTCATAGTCATCTTCCTTGCGGATATGCTTGAGTAGCGCCTCTAAACACTCCTTAAAGACATTGATTTCTTCCGAGTAGACGGGAGCATGGTGTGAAAACCATTGGTGTTTTTCACGCTCACGATTATTGCAGTCGGGCCAAATACGTAGCTCATACTCATCGTTGATCACGACAATCGCATAGTCGATTCCGCCATTGCTAAATTTGATGCATTGAGGCAGATACACGGGCTTTTCACCTTTGAATAGCTCGTACCAAATGGCTTCACTGCGCCAAGAGACAATGGGTAAAGGCGCAACAATCGAACAGCCAATGGATTGATGTTGGTTAAACAGGATGGCCTGAATATCCTCCATGGCAAAAGGTTGTAAATCGCCATTCTTTGCAGCGAGTGAGTACAGCATATTCATCAAAAATGGCAGCTTAGTGCCATTGCCGGTTTT
Organism: Shewanella cutis; assembly: GCF_022410515.1. Lineage (GTDB taxonomy): Bacteria > Pseudomonadota > Gammaproteobacteria > Enterobacterales > Shewanellaceae > Shewanella > Shewanella cutis. Next base: position 168,994 of record NZ_JACSDI010000008.1, read on the forward strand.
GCGGCCGCAGAGTTTAGCTTCGCGGTAATAGATATTCATTCATCAATCCTTAATGACGGGCTAACCTTGGATGAGCGCGTCGTTCGTCTCAAGGTAAAGCGATAGCCCTTAGTGAGGAAATGGCTTATGTTAACTCAAGTTGCCCGTGAGCTGGCGAATTCGCGTTAAGTTTGCGAAATATCCGACAAAAGTGAGACAACTTTCCCTTGGATAATAAGCCGATAATGGCATCAATTTGAGGTGGTTATTCACGGTTATTAGCCTTTGGAGAGTGCATGTCGAGCCCTTATTCACCCCGTGAGTGGTTACAACTGAATATGCAACAGCAGGGCTTGTTACAGCCACAGGCTTCGGTGAGCCAGCTGATCGCTCGTCTCGGCTATGTGCAAATCGACTCCATTAATGTGGTCGAGCGGGCGCATCATCATGTCTTGCACAGCCGGATGCCGCAGTATCAACCGCAGATGCTGGATAAGGCGCTGGCACAGGGCGAGATTTTTGAATATTGGTCCCATGCGGCGGCATATTTACCCATCGCCGACTACCGTTTTAGTTTGCAACGTAAACAACAACTGCAAAATGGTGGCAAACATTGGTTTGAGCAAGACGATAGGGTGATGCAGGAAGTGCGTGCCCGCATTCGCGCCGAAGGTCCGCTCAAGGCCAGCGATTTTGAGCATACTGAAGGCAAAAACGGCGCATGGTGGGATTGGAAACCCGCTAAAAAGGCGCTGGAACAACTGTTTATGCGCGGTGAATTAATGGTGGTGCGACGGGATAAATTTCAAAAGTGCTATGATTTGACTGAACGTGTGTTGCCTAGTCATATCAACACCCTAGCCCCGAGTGATAGCGAATTTGCCCGCTACTTGATTGAGCGATATCTCGATGCCCATGCCTTTGGCTCAGCGGCGCAAATCGCTTATCTGCGTAAAGGGGTTAAAGCCAATGTGAATGAGCAATTAGCCGCAATGCAGTCTCAAGGTGAGTTGGCAAGCTTTAAGGCGGAGGGAAAATGGTATTTTTATCGCCCTGAGTTGCAAATAACCGCTGCAATGCCCAATCGAGTCTGGTTACTCAATCCCTTCGATAATCTATTAATTCAGCGGCAACGATTAAAGCAATGGTTTGATTTTGATTATCAAATTGAAGTTTATGTACCCGCCGAAAAACGCCAATATGGCTATTATTCCCTCGCGATTTTGTGGCGGGATGGCTTTGTTGGCCGTGTTGATGTGAAAGCCGAGCGGCAAAGCGGTTTACTGCTATTACAACAGCTGACCTTAGAAGAGGGATTTAGCGGTATGGATGATGACTTCTGTGCAGCATTTGAGGCGGCAGTTGCTGAATATGCCCGTTTTAATGGATGCAGTCGTTGGAAATTAGTAAAGGCTAACCATAAGGCATTTAAACAAAAATACGCACGGCAGCAGACGATCTAATCGGGATCTTTGTCGTTATCTGGGCGTTTGTCTTTAGGCGGTACATCCATCCAGCGAAAGCACAGGTACAGCAAGGCCAAAAAGAGCAGCGGCAGTGCGGCATAGCCTAAGGATAATGAGCTCTTCTCTCCGCGCGCGAGCCAGTAGCAGGGAATGTACACTAAGGGATAAGCCAAGGTTCCCCATAAAAAGCATTTATTCATCAGTCGGTAAAACCAATGCACGTTAATCGTGGTGCGGCTGGCAAGTCCCATTAGGCTTGCGAGGACCACAAAGGGATAACTGAGCAGTGGCAGGCCGCCAAGGAGTAACAATCCCCAAAGCAGATAGTCCTGATAGAAAGTGGTGCTTGTAGTATCCATTATCTTCTTCCCTGACGATTCGAATTCGAGCGCTTAGGTCTAGGCGCCCACAACTATTCTTACTCGGTAAGCCCTTGCTGCATCTTAAGCCAAAAGCGCTGCTGACAGAGATTGCTAAAGGATTTTTGCTGCGGCGAAATCGCGATATTGGCGGTGATGACTCGATAACTCAGCCAATAATCGGCACAAACCATGTCTGACTCATCAACTTGTTTATCTTGCTCGCTTAACAGGCTGACCACAACCCCGTTATCAAAGTGATACAGGGTTAAGGATTCGCAAATTTCAGCATTGTCATCCCGATAACTGTGCTGCTCTTGGGTGTGGCTCACCACTGAAACCGGGCTTGGAAAGCCTTCAATAGCAAGGATATAACTGGCGAGTTGTTGCATTATTTCCCTAAGTGACTTCATGCTTGAAGTGTTAAAAACAAAAAGCACAGCTTTAAGTTGCTGTGCTTTAAGAAAACTCACTTAACCATTTGGTTCGCGGGCCATTAATCCGCGGCGTTTAGCTTTTTCTCAAGCTCATTCACTTGAGCTTGCAGGGCTTCTAATTTCTCGCGGGTTTTCAGTAATACATGCTGCTGTACTTCAAACTCCTCGCGGGACACCATATCCAACTTGAGCAATTGATTTTGCAGCACTTGCTTGCTGCGCTCTTCAAATTCGCCGGCAAATTGCTTAAGACCGCTGGGCAGGCTATCGCTCAGTTGCTTCGCCATTTCTTCGATTTTCTTTGGATTGATCATCTTCTTGTCCGCCTCTTTACTGAATGGGTGGATTGTAACCTAGTACGTTGGCTTTCAAAAGAAAACCACCTTGCAAAACCTACGTCTTAAGGGACGTAGGTTTTGCTTGGATGCGGTTAGCTGTTGTGGGCTAGCCCGTCGGCATCTTCGTCAAACACAGGCAAAGGCTCATGTTTTTCAGCAAGATAGGTATAAATCACCGGTAATACAAACAGGGTGAAAATCGTCCCAATCGATAAACCTGCAACAATCACAATACCAATATTAAAGCGTGCTACCGCACCTGCGCCGGAAGCAAACAATAGCGGTAATAAACCTGCAATCATTGCTGCCGTTGTCATTAAAATCGGGCGTAAGCGGATGGTTGCCGCCAGTTTAATTGCCTCAAGTTTAGATAGCCCGCGGTGGAGTTGTTCCTCTTTGGCCACTTCGCACATCAAGATCCCGTGTTTAGTGATAAGGCCCACTAAGGTAATTAATCCTACCTGAGTGTAAATATTGATTTTGGCTAAGCCAAACACATGGGTCCACCCGAGTACAATCAAGGCGCCACTGATGGCCAGCGGCACAGATACTAAGATGACTAATGGGTCTTTAAGGCTTTCAAATTGGCTGGCGAGTACTAAGAAAATAATCGCAATCGCCAGTAAGAAAGTGGCATAAAGTGCCGAACCTTCAGTGACAAACTGGCGAGCTTCACCGAGGAAGTCGTAGCTATAGCCCTTAGGTAACTCGTTATCGCCAATATTTTGCAAAAAGCTAATAGCATCACCAATGGCTACACCTGGTGAGGCGACGCCACCCACAGTCAAGGCATTCATTTGGTTGAAGTGGGGTAGTGAGCGAGGCTCTGCCACCATTTCAATTTCGACTAAGCTGGATAGCGGAATGGATTTACCATCAGCGGCTTTGACATAGTAATTGGCCAGCGACTCCGGATTGGCGCGCAGTTTACGCTCCACCTGTGGGATCACTTCGTAGGAGCGACCATCCAAGTTAATGCGATTCACATAGCCATCGCTCATCATAGTGGCGAGCGTGATCCCAATGTCTTGCATAGTAACGCCGTAGGTACCTGCTAAATCACGCTTGATATGCAGTTTCATTGTGCCTGAATCGAATTTCAGGTTGATTTCTGAGTACACAAACAAGGGACTCTTTTGCACCTTTTCCAGTACGCTGGTACCGATTTGGAAGAGGCTGGCGAAGGAGTTTGATGTAGTAATCACAAACTGAATGGGTAAACCACTCGACGCCCCAGGCAGCTCAGGCATTTGGAACGTTGTAATCGCCATTCCAGGAATGTGCTTCACTTCTTTAGCAAAAAACTCCTGCATTTGTTTTTGGCTCTTATCCCGCTCGCTCCAAGGCACTAATGGCGCAATCCCGAAGGCTTGGCTTGAACTTGGTACGCCCACGAAGGCGAGTGACGCGGCTGATTCCGGCTGTGCCTTAATCATATCCGTGACTAAGCCCATATTGGCTTGAATGTAGTCCAAGTTAGCTGTCGAAGGTGCCGTGCCCATCATCATCACCACGCCTTTATCTTCGTTGGGCGCCAGTTCTGACGGGATAAACTTAAACAGTACCGGCAGTGAAGCGAACACGATAATCGCAAAGGCGACGATCACTGGACGATGTAACATCACCGCATCGAGCATGTTGCTGTAACGGCGAGTTAGACCGGTTAGGAAGTTTTCGACCCCCATTTCGAAGCGATTTGGCGTGGTATGGGGTTTAAGGATTTTGGCACACATCATGGGTGACAGTGTCAGCGCTACTATGCCTGAGATAAACACTGAACCTGCGAGCGTAAGGGCAAACTCCTTAAATAATGAGCCGGTGATCCCGCCCATTAAGGCAATCGGCGCATACACCGCGGCGAGAGTAATGGTCATTGAAATAACCGGTACAGCGATTTCGCGAGTACCGATAATCGCGGCTCTAAAGGGTGTCTCGCCCAGCTTAATATGCCTGTCGACGTTTTCGACTACCACAATCGCATCGTCAACCACCAAACCAATGGCGAGCACCATGGCCAGCAGGGTCATCAGATTGAGCGTAAAACCAAACATCTGCATGATGATGGCAACCCCAATCAGCGAGAGCGGAATGGTCACAATCGGGATCACCACGGCACGAAGCGAACCTAAGAAGAGAGTGATCACCACGATAACAATAATCGCGGCTTCACCAATGGTTTTAACCACTTCTTTAATCGATTCATCAATTGCGAGTGAGGAGTCGTACAGAATGCTCGATTCAATGGATGGCGGTAAGTTACGCTCGATTTCAGGTAATAGGGCGCGGGTATCTGCCGCGACGGTAAGCGGGTTAGCCGTTGGCGTGACATCAAGGCCGATGACCACGGCTTCTTTGCCATTGGCTAAGGCGCGGTAGATATCATGGCTCTTTTCGAGGCTGACATCGGCAATATCACCGAGACGGACGACTAAACCATCTTTACTGCCGATCACTAAGCGTTTTAACTCTTCGATGGTGGCAACTTGGGTGTCTGCGGTGCCGTTAAAAAGGGTGTAAACACTGTTGGTTTGACCCACCGCTGACTGGTAGTTGTTCGCCTGCAATACTTGCATTACATCGCTGGAGGAGAGGTTAAACGCCCCCATTCTGGCCGGATCGAGCCAAATACGCATGGCGTATTTAATACCACCGTATAAATTCACCTTAGCAACGCCGTCAATGGTAAAGAGCTGGGGTTTGACGACACGCTCAAGGTAATCCGTTAGCTGGCTTGAGTTAATCTGGTCACTAAAAAATGAAATATACAGTACAGAGGTTTGCGAGCCAGTGGACATTTCGACACTGGGATCTTCAGCCTCTTTGGGCAGCTGCGATCTTACTGAGTTCACTTTGGCGAGAATATCGGCCAAGGCGCCATTGGGATCGGTATTGAGCTTCATATACACCGAAATTTTCGAGGTGCCGAGGAAGCTCTCCGACGTCATAAAGTCAACGTTATCGGCCTGCGCTAACGCTTGCTCTAACGGTTGAGTAATAAAACCTTGGATAAGGTTTGCATCCGCACCGTAATAACTGGTGGATACCGTGACTACGGTATTCGTCATCTTCGGATATTCACGCACTTGCATGCTATTGAGGGCATTAAAGCCTAACAGCAGCAAGAGAAAGCTGATTGAGGCGGCGAGTACGGGTCGCCTAATAAAGATATCTGTAAAGCGCATTATCTTGCTCCTATTACAGCTTTGGCATAGTGTCGGAGTGGGTCAGGGCTTGGTCTTCAACCACTGTCACTTTACTGTTGTTACTGAGGCGAATTTGCCCTGAGGTGACAATACGATCTCCCGCTTTTAACGCGCCACTCACCAGCGCGTTATTGCCGTTACGCTCTAATACCGTCAGGTTGATTTGCTCGACTCTAGCCAGCTTTTTACCGTTTTCTTCGACCTCTTTGATGAGGTAAATAGAGTTACCATAAAGGGTAAAGTTGATGGCGGTTTGTGGCAGTACAAACTGATCGTTCAGTTCTGGCAATAGGATGGATACTCGGGCAAACATCCCGCTACGCAGTTTGGCGTTATCGTTAGGAATGCGTGCTTGCACTTGGATCAAACCGCTTTGGTAAAACACGGCGGGTTCAATCGCAGCAATTTCACCTTCGAAGGGTTGCTCAGGATAAGAGTCCACAAACACATGGATTTTTTGGCCTACGGCAATACGAGGTAATTGGGTTTGCGGAATAGTGAAGCGGATTTTCATTGTGCTGATATCTTCGAGACGCACAATATCGGTACCAGGCTGAAGATATTCACCTAAGTTAATGTTACGAATACCCACTAAACCACTGAAAGGCGCACTGATTTCACGGCGCTCGATAGTGGCTTTTAAACTTTCAATATCCGCCTGTAAGGCCAGATATTTAGATTCACTATTATCTAAATCCTGTTTAGAGACTGACTTTTGCGCATAGAGTTTTGTAAGGCGTTTAAAGTCGGCCTCAGCGGCGGGCAGTTGTACCATTTTGCTTTTAAGGTTGGCTCTTTCGACTTTGGCATCGAGTTCGGCCAGCAGTTGGCCTTTTTCCACTCGGCTACCGTTTTCAAAATTAATGCTGGTGACGCGTCCTGCTAATTCGTTGGAGATGGTTACCCCTTGATGCGGCTCAACAAAGCCAATCGCATCAATTGTGGGTTGCCACTTTTGCATATCTAATGTCATGGCTGTTACAGGAAACTCAGCCTCTGGCATATTGGCGATCGCCTCGGCGATTTTATTTTTTACCATCAGGTTAAAGCCGATCACTGAGCCAAAGGCAAGTACAGCGATCGCTAGCATACTTAGAGTCCATTTTTTCATGGTGCTAAAGATTCCTAGAGTTAAGTTAAAGAGTCACAGAAATTGCCTGAAGGCATAATTCACATGCCTGCTGGATTTCATGTTCTGTACATTGCAAATGGCCTCGCCGTAGGCGTTTTCCTATAGCGATAGCCGGCTCAAAGGCGATAGAAAACAACAATGCATTATTCAGAGATTGAATAATGCCTTGGTTTTTTGCCTGCTCAAATAGTTGGTGTAGCGGTTGAAATATTTCTCTTTCAAAAGCTTGGTGCTCAGGCGCATCAACACCGGGGAGGTGAGAGTACTGAGCAAAACTCAAATTAGCATGTGACTGCTCGCGGCCTAGTTCAACAATATTGAACCACAGGCGGCGAAATTTTTCGTCAAAGCTGCCTTCATTAATGTTTTCAAGCAACTTGCTGGCAATTTGTTGTAATACGTCTTTACGCAGCTCAATGATCAAATCTTCTTTGTCTTTGAAGTAGCGGTAGATTGTTCCAGCGGCAACGCCTGCATCCACCGCTAATTTTTGCATTGAAAGGTTATGTAAGCCTTCAGTAGCAATAATTTTTTCGGCGGACCGAAGTATCAAATCGCGTTTGCTATCCATTCGATTTCCAATGCTCATAGATATGAATGAACGTTCATTCACGTGGAATTTTACTGCGACTTATCAATATTAGCAACAAGTTAGCTTAAAAAATGGCTAAAGTGTGAGTTGATATCTTAATTTTGTGCCGAGCTTGCCTGCATGCTGATTGCAGCATGTTCAGATGGTTTTGGGGAGTAGCGCCTTCAAAGGTTTGCTCATTTGAAGAAGCTATGAATTCTCATTGCTTGCTCAATTGATATCTGGGGATTTATTGGCCTTAAAACCTTCGCTTCTGCTATGATCCCATCCCCCTTCTGAAGACTTGTTTGGATATTGCGCGAAGATGAAACTCAATCCTGCCCAAAATGATGCCGTTCATTATGTTTCTGGGCCTTGCTTAGTATTAGCGGGCGCGGGCAGTGGTAAAACGCGGGTGATTATCAACAAGATTGCCTATCTAGTGCAAAAGTGTGGCTACAATGCCCGCAATATCGCCGCGGTGACCTTTACCAATAAAGCTGCCCGTGAGATGAAGGAGCGGGTTGCGCAGTCAATGGGGCGAAAAGAAGCGCGAGGCTTGTGGATTTCAACCTTCCATACTTTAGGGCTTGAGATTGTCAAGCGTGAGCATAAAGTGCTGGGATTAAAGCCTGGCTTCTCACTGTTTGATGATCAGGACACGCTTGCACTCCTTAAAGAGCTGACCCAAAAAGAATTACAAGAAGATAAGGATTTACTGAAAGCCTTGGCGGGGGCCATTTCCAATTGGAAGGGCGGGTTGATTATTCCCGATCAGGCACGAAAGCTGGCTAAAGATGAACAGCAGCAATTGTTCGCCCTGTTATATCAACGCTATGCCCAGCATATGAAAGCTTATAACGCCTTGGATTTTGATGACTTAATTCTGCTGCCGACGCTATTGCTGCGTCACCATGAAGAAGTGCGTACTCGCTGGCAAACCAAGATCCAATACCTGCTGGTGGACGAATATCAGGATACCAACACTTCCCAGTATGAAATGGTTAAGTTACTGGTGGGCGAGCGCGCACGTTTTACCGTGGTAGGGGACGACGACCAGTCTATCTATTCATGGCGCGGGGCTAAACCACAGAATTTAGTGCTGTTGGGTAAAGACTTTCCCAAGCTTAAGCTGATTAAACTCGAGCAGAATTATCGTTCTAGCCAACGCATTTTGCGGGCGGCTAACATCCTTATCGCCAACAATCCCCATGTGTATGATAAGTCGTTATTTAGCGAACTGGCCTACGGTGAGCCGATGCGGGTGCTGTTTGCCGCCAATGAGGAGCAAGAAGCCGAGCGCGTGGTCGCCGAGATTGTTCGTCACAAGTTTGTCGGTCGCACCCAATTTGGGGATTACGCGATTCTGTATCGGGGTAACCATCAGTCTCGCCTGCTCGAACGGGCATTGATGACTAACCGTATCCCTTACAAGTTAAGCGGCGGCACCTCGTTTTTTGCCCGTGCAGAGATTAAAGACATCATGGGCTACCTTAAATTGGTGGTAAATCCCGATGATGATAACGCCTTTTTGCGGGTGGTTAACTTACCTAAACGGGGTATAGGTCCATCCACCTTGGAGCGTTTGGGTAACTTTGCCAACGAGAAACATATCTCCATGTTCGAGGCGATTTTTGCCCCTGAGCTGAATCATCATTTACCGCCTAATGCCATGTCGGCCTTGTATCAATTTGGTCGCTTTATTGTCGATACGGGTGAGCACGCCGAACGAGGCGAACCGGTTGAGGCCGTAAAACAATTGATCCGTAAGATTAATTACGAAGACTATTTATACGAGACCAGTACCAGTGCCAAGGCCGCTGAAATGCGGATGAAAAATATCTCCGAGCTGTATCGCTGGGTGACGGAAATGCTCTCGGGGGATGAATTAGATGAACCTATGACCTTGCCTGAGGTGGTTAACCGCCTAACGCTTAGAGATATGATGGAGCGTAACAGCGAAGATGAAGGCGGCGATCAGGTGCAATTAATGACGCTGCATGCGTCTAAAGGGCTGGAATTCCCCTATGTGTTTATGGTGGGGGTTGAGGAGCGCATTCTGCCGCACCAGACCAGCATAGATGAAGATAACGTCGATGAAGAACGTCGTCTTGCCTATGTGGGGATTACGCGCGCCCAGCGCGAGCTATGGTTTACTCTTTGCCGTGAGCGTCGCCAGTTTGGTGAGACCATGCGCTGCGAGCCGAGTCGTTTTCTGTATGAGTTACCGCAGGATGATCTTATTTGGGAAAACCGTAAACCGCAGCAAACAGAGCAGGAGCGCATGCAGACCGGGCGCAGCCATATCTCAAATTTAAGGGATATGTTCAAAAAGTCGTAATGGCTTTTCAAAGGCATATTGAGAGTTCAGGGTTATTTGTGCAACTAAATGCTGCCTGAAGGGGGCTGGCAAGCTCAACTGTGACTTTATGTCATAAGGGCCGCTCGCCATTTACGTAGCATCACTACAGGTCATTCCTCGTTTCGCGAGCACCAGCTTGCAGAGCGAACAATCTTCAATCTAGAAAAGTCCACACCCTAGTCATGTGATTGCGGTGGTTATGCGCAAACCAGTTGCTGCGTTTCCACTAAGGCAAAAGGAGAGGCTAAGGCACAACCTTGACCAAAGCGGTAACCTAGCGCATGGAATATATTGATTTGCTCAGGGGATTGCAGCCCGTCGACAAAGGTTTGTAACTCCAAGGTTGAGGCCGCCTTTTGATAGGCTGACATTAGCTTAATATGTTGTTCATTCTGCAATTGTTTCGTGATATTCGCATCAAGCTTGAGGCCTTTTAATGGCAGAAACAACAAACTATTTAACGGACTATGACCGCTTCCGTAGTGGCTAATCCCTAAGTTCACGCCCAGTTTATTTAATAATTCAAAGCCGCTAATGTGATTCTCCGTTTCTTGAACCAAGGCTTTTTCATTAAAAAATAACCATAATTGAGAGAGAGGAAGCTGAGTCTGCTTTAGGGTGGTTTTAAGCCCACGTAGTATATGCTTATGCTTAAGATGTTGACTGGAAAGCATAAGATGTAAATCAAGGTTATCTCCATGGCTTATCAATAGTTGGTGATAACACTTATCCAATAAGCGAATCGCATACTTATCCAGCTCAACTTGTAAGTTTGCTTGCTCGGCTAATTTGCTCAGGACTTCTTGCGGGATACTTCCCCATTGGGGGTGCTCCCAGCTTAATTGACATTCTAAGGAACGGGTTTGTCGGGTTTGTAAATCGACAATCGGCAGGAAGTTGAGCTGTAACTCATCCGCTTGCAGTGCCTGTCTAAAATCATTCTCGAAAGCAATATCCTGCATTTTTTGTTGTGAGGCACTATCGTCAAAAATCACATAACAACCTTTACCATTTGCCTTGGCTTGATACATAGCTGTGTCGGCATTACGTAACATTGACTCACTGGTATCCGACTTATTACCGCTGATAGTAATCCCGATGCTGGCACCCGAATGGAACTCGATCGTCCCAAAATGATAGGACTGGGAGATTTTTCGGATAACCCGTTCGGCAACATCACGCGCATCGTTCATGTCGTTGATGGTATCGAGCAGGATGACAAACTCATCACCACCGAGTCTGGCTAGGGTATCGTTACTGCGGATACAGGAACGTAAGCGAGTGGCGGTTTCAATTAAAAACCTATCGCCCTCTAAATGTCCCATTGTGTCGTTAATTAGCTTAAAGCGGTCAAGATCGATAAACAGCAAGGCAAACTGCTCTAGGCTATGGCGGCGAACGTGTTTAATCGCGTGATTAAGTCGCTCCATAAACATGGCGCGATTGGGCAGCCCAGTTAGCGCATCGTGTTTAGCATCATGGACGAGTTTTGCTTCCATATTACGGCGCTGGCGGATCTCCTTCTCTAGATCCTTATTGAGTTCAGCAAGGGCTGTTGTCCGAGCAGCCACTTTTTCTTCTAGCTCTTCATAACTACGGCGTAATGACTCTGCAGCGAGTTTTTTCTCGATCGCAGCACCAATATGCTGTGATACAAAGGTAAGTAACTCCAAATCTTTCGTTTGGTAGTTTTGAGTCATGCTAAAGCTATAAATGGTTAGCGCGCCGCGTACTTCATCATGGATAAACAACGGAATGCCAATCCATTGATGCATCGTTTGGGTATGATTAAGCGTCGGCGCCTTAGCGTAAATTTCTTTTGCGGCAATCAGGTTATTAATATCATTTTGGTCTAGTAGCAGGGGGCGCTTGTGTTTGAGCATATACTCTGTGAGCCCATCCTGTAATGGCCGAGTTCCAGGGTGTTGACTTCCTAATTGGGAGACATAAAACGGGAAGGTTAAATGGGTACCTTCTTCATTTAACAGAGCGATATAGCAGTTATTGGCTGGGATCAGATGACGGATTACATTATGTAACTGAGTGTAAAACACTGGATTATCCGAACCAGAGCTTGCTAGTTCTGCAATTTCAAATAGGGACTTTTGGAGTCGCTCAGCTCTTCGCCTCTCATACACTTCTTGCTTAAGCTTATCGTAGGCTTGGCTAAGCTCTTTAGTACGCTGTTGTATAGCTTGCTCTAATTGTTCTTGATGCTTAAGCCTTTCCATCACGCCGGTAATATGGTGGCAAATAAAGGTCATTAACTCGACTTCGATATCGCCATAACTCACATTGGTATCATAGGTTTGCACAACAAGTACCGCAGTGACTATGTCTTCATGCTTAATGGGCACTCCTAGCCAAAGGTGACAAGGAGAACCTAAGTTGACAATCTCCTCTGCGTGGACGAGCTCATCCACTTTAGATTCATCGCACAATAGGGTTTTACCCGTGCGAAATACATAACCTGTTAACCCTTGCTGTAACAATGTTGATAGTGACTGCTCTGGATAAAGTTGGGAAGGATGCGCGTCTTTCTCATCGGCAAAGAAGGGAACTGAAATGGCACCGCTATTCACATTGAGAGTCGCGATAAAAAAATTATCCGCGGAGATAAGCTGTTTTAGGTGGTGATGAACCCCTAAGTAAAATTCTTCCAGCGAGGAAACCTGAGTGGCAATATGGGACAATTCGAGTAACGCATTTTGAACGACTTCCGCACGCTTGTACTTATTCGCCAAATATTTAAGGCGATTAAGTCTCTTTTTTAAGCGTTCAACCTCATGTGCTCGAGGTGGGGTAGTTTCATCTTCATCCCTAAACATGATACTCACTAATCAGTTCTGCGTTAATTGTTTACCAAACGTTATAATTAACATGAAATACCGTAACATCCAAGTCATATTTACGCTGTTATTCCGCTGAAAAAGCATGCTAATGTATCAAAACTTGAGCAGTCAGCAAAAAAGTGCAAAATAGCTATAGACTCAAGGGCTATTTGTCCATACTATATGCGGCGCTAACCAAGGCGAGCGCCCATAGCTCAGCTGGATAGAGCGCACCCCTCCGGAGGGTGAGGCCGAAGGTTCGAATCCTTTTGGGCGCACCACTTCCGAATGAGTTGTGAGCTTCTTTGTTAGCAATATAAGTGAAAGTCAGTGGTGATTGTAGCTCAGTTGGTAGAGTCCCGGATTGTGATTCCGGTTGTCGTGGGTTCGAGCCCCATCAGTCACCCCATTTCATTTAATATCTCGGTGATTAGCGCAGTCCGGTAGCGCATCTGGTTTGGGACCAGAGGGTCAGAGGTTCGAATCCTCTATCACCGACCACATTCTTCGCATAACTAGCGCGCTTGGATATCTAGGCAAATAGTTAACAGTTACGGTGATTAGCGCAGTCCGGTAGCGCATCTGGTTTGGGACCAGAGGGTCAGAGGTTCGAATCCTCTATCACCGACCAATTACATTGAAGCTTCAGAATTTCGAAAGAATGACTGAGGCTTTTTTGTATCTATTTTTTGTTCTTTGTTGCTGGTGATTAGGTCTAGTCCTGATGGGTTAAGGTTTTTTGATCACATGCTACTTATACCAATCACATTAAATATCTAATCAGTTAAGAGCCTCACAGGCATCCCACTCCAAGGCGCATTGACGCAGAAATGGTTATTCCCTTTTAAGTCAATGCAACATCGGAGTGGGATGCCTGTGTGGTTCCCAAAGTGCGGCTGATGTTCACTGTATGGCAACGCGCTTTATACTGCGTTTAAGGCTTTCGACAGAGCACCGCTATGCCTTCAAGCCTTCGCCTTGTCTAAAGCGCGTTGAATTCCCGCTGAATGAACAGATATTTAATACGATTGGTATTATAAGGTTTACCACATAAATTAGGCTCCCGAAGGAGCCTAATCGCAGTGATGCTTAAGTTAGTCAATATTCTCTGGTGGCGCAATAAAGCCCTGATAGGCGTCTGTTTTTAGCTCATTAAAACGTTCTAGCTGTGCTTTTTCTTGAATGCCTGTGACTATTACTTGAATATCCAATCCCTTGGCGACATTGATAATAGCGCGGCAGAGCTCGCTATTATGTGAGGCCTCATCGTAGTAGGAGAAGGATTGATCGAGTTTCACATAGCTTGGTCTCAGTTCTTGCAAGTAAGACATTGAACCAAATTGGCGGCCAAAATGGTCAATACCAAATTTAGCACCGTTGTCCCTAATAATATTGCAAAGGCGTGTACAGGATTCTAAATCGCTATAAACACCAGCTTCAGGGATCTCAAAGCAAATTCGTTCAACGAGCATTGCATTGCGCAGGAAGTGCTTGAGCCAATCATGGAATTGGCTATCACTGATACTTTGATAGGTTAAGTTTATTGCCAATGGCTCATAATTACGCTCAAGTAATTTTTGCTCGTAAACGGTTTCGATTAGGCACTTATCGAGTAGTGCACCTAATGACAACAGTTCGATATAGGGCATAAATTGGCCGGCATGGGCAACCTTATCGCCCAATTCGAGTTGGCAGTAGAGTTCCCTTTGGGTGACGCCATCGCCATTACAAAACTGGATCGGCTGCCAACGGAATTTAAATTTCTTGTTGCTAATGGCGTGGCTCAGGTTGTCGCGCCATTGCTCACGGGTGAAGAGCTGTTGTTCTGTCGTCTCAAACCAATGAAAGGTTTTGTTGTCTTTTAGCGCTTTTTGTAAGGCATTATCCGCTTGTGCAAGAATGTCGGAAACTTTCATTTGTCCAACGCGCTCTGCAACTCCTATCGCAAAATTCTCATTGGGTTTACAACCCGCTTTAGAGATTTCTTGATTGATTGTGCGGATCAGTGTTTGCAGGTATTTGCTAATTTGATCGTGCTCGACATCGGTAACAAGGAAGGCAAACTCAAAAGCGGCAATCCGTGCAATGACCGATGGGGTGATTTCATTTAATTGTTGTACTAGCTTCTCTGCGAGTAGGCGAATCGTTTCATCGCGAACTTGGTATCCATACTTACTGTGTACTTCTTCGAGCCAATCGAGTTTAGCTAAAAATAGTGCACCACTGCTAGGTTCGCTTAGCCAGCCATTAAGACGACTTACCACATATTGGCGATTCGGCAGTCCTGAGGCGGGATCAGTGAGGTTCTTTTTACGTAATGAGCTCACCTCTTCGTCGAGGGAGTGGAAGAGTTGTTTTAGTTGGGTGGACATACTATTAAATGCCACCACTAAATCCTTTAATTCTGCGGTTTTGGGCAGTGGCATATCTGGACCAAACTGCCTTGCTGCAATCTTTTTTGCGTGTTCAGATAAAGTATGTAGCGGCTTTAAAATCCACGTTAGTCCTAATCTTGCGGTAATGATGGCGACCAAAAACAGCAATGAAAAGGCGATAATGGTGTTGGACATGATCCGCCATAATTCATGGTAACCAAAGCCGGGATGGGCCGTAATTTCAAGCTGTGCTAGTTGTAACCATCCTGAGGTAATAGTGCTTTCTTTTTTGATGGTTTTAAAGAGATTCAAATTGATAAACCATTGAGGTACATCATCAATTTTAATAGGGTTATTCCATTCCTGTTGTTTGCCGTCAACCATCCATGTCAATTTGATATTGTTATAATAGCCGCCTTCAAAAATAACGTTGACTAGGGTTTCTGCTGCAACGGTATCTCCGGCCTCAAGTGCGGGGGTCAGCATTAAACCAAGCGAGGTACTGGCATTGTTTAGATCCGATTCCATTTGCTTGGTTAAAAAGCTTTGAGTCTCCGTAAATTGCACATAGCCAAGACTTGCTACAACTAACAAGAACAGGCTAAAAAGCAGCGAATAAATCTGTCTAAACAGTGTCATCTTGGGTGCTACTCCAGTTTTAATTTGGGTTGTCTTAAGCGATCAACCCCTAACCTATGGGTTAGGTCATTCCATTTTTCGAGTCGTGTTGACGAGCCAGCTAAAACGCCTCGTCCCTGTTCTTTGTTAAGCCATAATTGTTTACCGTTAAAACTGTAAACGGGGATCAGATCTTTACGTTGAGTAGCAGGTTTGATGACATGATCGAGATTATCGAGCACTAAAGGGATGGATGCAGGCGTATCATAGTAAGCCAATACCATATGATATTGATTCACGCTGGTTGCTTTAACCATGGTGATCCGCATCTTATCCTCGGGTACACCTAACTCAAGCAGCGTGAAATACTTGGCGATTGAAAAATCTTCACAATCTCCACCATTGACTCCAATAAACTCCATCGGAGTGGCCCAATAGTTTGATTCTCCCCATAATTTTATGTCATCAACGAAGCGGAATAAATTGAAAAAATTGTTAACTTTCAATAACTTTTCTTTTTCGTCAACCGTGCTTGCCTCCGCCAACACTTTAAACCAAGCTCTTGCTCGCATACCTGCTCGCTCACCATAACGTTTTTCTAGCGTAGAAGTGATTTTGGCTTCGTCGAGTTTTTGGGTTGGAGCGGCATATAGACAGCTAATCCCTAACGCAGACACAACTAGGCATGAGCGGCAGGCTCGAAAAAACGCATTGTTACCTTTTAGCCTGCCGTTCATAGCCTACTCTATTGGTGTTTAATTGGTGTCATCGACGGAATAAATCGTCCATTTCATATCTGTTGCTGTATCGTCACCCGTCACCTCTGCAACGACTCTACGGTTACGCATTTCAGCTTCAGGAGTCTGCTCTAAAACAATTGGACGACTTGAACCATAGCCTATGGCTGTCAGTCGGCTTCTGTCGATACTGAAACGTTCGGCGAGAACGGCGGTAACAGCATTAGCACGCTCCTGCGATAATTCCGTGTTTCTTTCGTCCGTGCCTGTACGACTTGTGTGTCCTTCAATGGTCACTTTAGTTGTGGGATATTGACGTAAGAATATCGCCACTTCTTCGATTTGAGGATAATACTCTGGTGCAATATAAGCTGAGTTGTTAGGAAATAATACATTGATTTCCTTACGTTCATTAATTGACTTTACTTGACCGCAGCCATAGTTATCCGTGCCAGCACCCTTTGCCGTTTCGTTGCAACGTTCACGGGCTTCAATGACTCCATCACCATCCTTATCAGCAAGATCGGATGCCTGAGTCGTGGTCATCTCGTCAATATTGACTGTATCGCGTATGGAGCAACCCGCTAACAGCGTCACGCTAAGTAATAAGATAGACGTTTTCATTGATTTGCTCCTCCTTCGTAGTTACGTTCTCCACGCCATGCTTCAGGACGGGTCACTTTGAGTGAGTCGAGTAGGCGGCCAGTCGAATTTAGTACACGATATTTTGCAATGATTTCATCGTATTCAGCTTGTAAATAGTCCTTACGTGCTTCGAACAACTCATTTTCAGTATCAAGTAAGTCGAGTAAGCTGCGTTGGCCAAGATTAAATTGCTGCGCATAGGCAGACTGAGTGTCTTTGGCGGCTATCACGTGGTCACGGATGTATTGCTTTTGAGGCGCTAACATTTCGTAGGCATTCCATGCCAGATTGACCCCTTCTACGACTTCCCTTTGGGCGCGCTGACGGATTTCTTTGGCTTCACTGAGTTTGTAAGCTGATTCTTTTTCGCGAGCAAGGTCTTTACCGCCTGCAAAGAGGTTGTATCTGACTCGCACCATAGCGACGATATCGTTACTGTAACCACCTACGTTTTGGCTTGCTATCGGGCTTACGCCATCTTCACCCCCGACATCATTGTTCCAGCTACCGTTTAGCTCTAATGAAACTTGCGGATAATAGTTGGCTTGGGTTGATGAACGCTCATTTTCAGCCGCACGAATATCGTTTGCTGCAGATTTAAGGATGGGATGATTTTTCTCGGCATCAGCAATACTGCTGTTTAAATCCTTAGGAAGCATATCGGCATCAGGAACGGGTTGAATCAAGTCAACGGGGTCGGCTGCAACGACTCGCACAAATTGTGCTTTTGCATCGAGTAAATTGTTACGCGCGGATATTACATTCGCATTAGCCCTTGCAAGACGTCCTGATATTTGTGAAAGATCGGCAGTTGAGCCTAAGCCCGAGTCAGTGCGTTGCTTGATTTGATCATAGATTTCTTTATGGCTGTTGAGGTTTTTCTCCGCCAGCTTTAATACCTCATCGGTGCGCAGATAGTTGAGATACGCTTTACTGACATCTAATGCCATATCTTCGGCGGCAGCGAGAAGTGCCCATTGGTCTGCGCTGGCTTCAAAGCTGTAACGGTCAACTTCGCTACTGGTATAAAAGCCATCAAAAAGCATTTGTTTTAGGCTTATACCAAACTCACCACGGTTTAGTTCTGCTACGCCATTGCTATCAACATCGCCGACATTTTTACGTCGACGGGTTGATACGCTATCTGTTTGCTCGTAGCCATAACCACCTGTGAGATCAACTGTTGGCATGTAACCAGCAATTGCTTGATTCACTTGCTCTTCTCTCGCTTTAAAGCGGTTAAACGCCACTCGTAAATCTGGGTTTGTATCGAGTGTGTGTGCAACCGCTTGCTCAAGTGTTTGGCTTTGAGCGGATAGTGGAAGCAAAATAGCTGACAGCAGGACCGCTATTTTTGAACATTGAAATTGGCGTCTTACTAAAGTCTTCATTGCAAACCTCCCGGTTTATAACAGGCTTAACGCTCTCTGAGCGCTGTGTCCTTAGCCCTTAAAATTGGATTTAAAATGTACTCAAGAATGGATCTTTGTCCGGTGATGACGTCAACGGTTGTTAACATCCCGGGTATAATTGGCATCTGTGTGCCATCGTCTTTTATCAAACTCGAATCTTCGGTTCTGACCTTTATAAGGTAGAAGCTATTTCCTTCTTCATCCTGTGAGGTATCGGCACTTATATGTTCTACTGTACCTTTGAGCCCACCGTAGCGGGTAAAGTCATAGGCCGTTACCTTAACTACTGCGGGTAAACCTGTATGTAAAAACGCAATATCCTTAGGTAAGATTTTGGTTTCTATTAGTAATTGGTCTTCAGAGGGGACGATTTCAATGATATCAACCCCTGGTTGAACTACACCACCTAAGGTGTTGATATGCACTGTCTTAATGGTGCCGTTTACGGGGGAGGTGATAATCGCTTTACTTACCTTATCCTGAGCTCCCACCTGAGCTTCATTCATTCGGGATAAACGGGTTTGTGTTTCGTTAAGCTGTGCCCGCAGGTCTGCCGCGTAAACAAATACCGCTTCACGCCGCTTTAATATCGCTTCGTCTAATGCTGCTTTAAGCTTCGGTCGCAGCAGTCGTAATGAATTTAACTCACCTTGCGCATCGTTAACTGCGCGTTCAAGTTTTAGCAGTTCAACCTCAGGCACAATTCCTTTTTTAGCGAGTGGTCGAGTGAGTTCTAATTCCCTAGAAATCAACTGCATACTGGTTGTTAACGTCGTTGTTTTTGATGCGAGATCATCAATTTCTTGCTGTCTTTGCTGGATTTGACGAACCAGAATTTCCAGTTGGTTACTCAAATTGTCTAAACGACCGCTATATTCTTCCTGCTGCCTTTTAACTAGTGCAGGTTCTGCCTCGGCAATGCTATCGGGAAACACTAAGGCTTTTTTAGTAATTTTGACTTGTTCACGCCAGTCGGAAGTCATATCGGATATGAGTATGCTATCTAACTCTGCGCGCATACGGATTGCATTCGTCTTTAAACCAAAGACTTCTTGCTCCTGCTGGGCAAAATCAGAGCGAAAGCGCGTATCATCAATCCGGACGAGTGGTAGGCCTTTAGTGACAAGATCACCTTCTCGAACAAACAGTTCTTGCATGATACCGCCATCAAGACTTTGGATTACCTGTACTTGAGAAGAAGGGATCACTTTACCTGAACCTGTGGTGACTGTATCTAGTTCGGCAAAACCAGCCCATAGTAGAAAGCAGGCAACCATGGCTGCTAACGCCCATATGATTAGCCTATGCCCACTTGGGGCATCTGTCATCATGGCGCCATAAACGTCATCAACCATGTCTAAATCATTTGTCGTTAGGTTTTTACTCATTTTTTAGCGCCTCCGTTAACAAGGCCAAAATTGAGTTTTTCTAACACTTCGGCTTTAGGACCATCAGCAACAACATGGCCCCTTTCAAGCACAATAATACGGTCAACCAATTGTAATAAATGCATTTTGTGAGTGATTAGCAGCAGAGTTCTATCCTTGCTGACATTTTGCATTGAGCGAATAAACTGTTGTTCAGCCCGAGCATCTAAACTCGCAGTAGGCTCATCCATCAACAATACGGGTGGATCATTAAGGGTCGCTCGGGCAAGGGCTACGGTTTGCCGTTGTCCGCGGCTAAGAGACATTCCACCTTCGCCAACCTGTTGATCTAGGCCTTCGGCCTCCAAATGCGTGAACTGACTGACACCTGAAAGCTGCACGGCTCGGATAAGTTGATGTTCTGTCACTTGGCGAGTACCAAAGAGAATGTTATCTCTGATCGTGCCGTGAAATAGGGTGACATCCTGCGGCAAGTAACCAAAATTACGGCGTAGATCGCTAGGATGAATTTGCGCCGAATCGACACCATCGTAACGTAGGCTACCAGTTGTTGGTTGGAATAGTCCGACGAGAAGTTTGGCTAAGGTACTCTTACCAGAACCATTGCGGCCGATAATCGCAACACGCTCACCTGGATTGATGGTTAATGAGAGCGGGTGAAGCACAGGTTTTTCAGAGCCGGGATAACTAAATCCAACGTGGTCGGCGTTTATTTTGCCTATTAAACGCTGTTTACTGACTAAGTGGCCTTTATTTTCAAACTCGTCTTCTTGCAGCATTAACTCATTGAGCTGGCGCAGTGCGCTGGCTGTGTGGTTTGCTCGCGTCATTAATCCTGCTAACTGTGCCATTGGTGCTATAGCGCGGCTTGATAACATCACTGCCGCAATGATCCCGCCCATGGATATTAGGTTATCTGAAACGCGGTAAACCCCTAAAATAACCACGCATACTACGGTAAATTGCACGATAAAATTGGCAGTATTCGATACGGAATTTGAGAGTTTTTTGGATTTTAATTGCCAATTTGCACTGTGGCCAATCATCTGTTGCCAGCTTTTTTGAACAATTCCTTCTGCGCCGTTGGCTTTAATCGACTCAAGTGCAGATAGGCTTTCAATCAAATGCCCGTGTTTTAAGCTGGAAAACTTATTACCTTCCTCAATCGCCGCTTTTAATTTGGGCTGGGTATAGAGTGTAAAGCCAATGATGATCATACCGCCAACCACAGGTATCACCGCTAAATCGCCAGCAACAATATAAATCACGATCAGAAAAAAGAGCGCAAAGGGCAGATCGACTAAGGTCGTGATGGTGGCTGAGGTTAAAATTTCTCGGATACTATCAAATTCACCCAGTTGTTTAGCCATCCCGCCGATGCTGGGCGAGCGTTTTTCAAGCGGTATGCCAATTGCTTTGGCAAAGAGGCGAGATGATACGATGATATCTACTTTTTTACCTGCTACATCAATTAAGTAGCTTCTTAATTGCCGCATAACCAGATCAAATAAATAGGCAATAGAGGCTCCAATCGCTAATACCCACAGGGAGTCAAATGCAAGGTTAGGTACAACTTTATCGTACACATTCATGATAAACAGCGGCGAGACTAACGCGAAAATATTCACGAGAACCGAGGCAATTAAAGCATCACGGTAAATTGGGGCAGAGTCCTTTAAGGTTTGGACTAACCAGTGGGTTTTATTGTCGTGTAAATAGACATCGAACCCCATGTCGCCACGATATTCTTGCTTAACGAGGAATAGATAGCCCACATACAGAGTTTCAAGCGATTCTATTGTGAGTATTTCTTCCCCGCCAGTCTCAGGAAGTTGGATGACTGCACGGTCAGATTCGAGGTCAAATTCTCGCAGAATACAGGCTTTCTTATCCTTTAATAACAAAATACAGGGTAGCAGTATTGGCGATATCTCATTTAAGCCTTTACGAGATAATTTTGCCGCTAATCCTGCGCGAGATGCTGCTTGAGGGAGCAGCTCGGGTGTTAACACCGCTCCAGATAAAGGCAAGCCTGCCGCAAGTGAATCACTTGAGCATGGATTACCAAAATGTTCAGTAAGAAGCACTAAACAATCTAACAGTGGGTCAACAATTACTCGCTGTGATGCGGAAATTGTCCACTGCTCAACCTTTTCAGACGCTGTAACAGGCACCTAATTATCTATCCTTTGATTTTATTATGATTCTTACAAGTATCCACTAGGAAGGCCTATATTTCTATAGGCCCCTAGGTATTAACGATAATAGTTTTTTTGCCTATGGCTCAATTGATCTTAATGGGTCAAGTTTCACCTCAAGGTCAACCGGGGCAGGCTGGGTATCAATGATTAGCGGACCTTGGCCATTACTGCCGAGCAACCCATTAATAATACCTGCATTATCCGTTGCGCCATATTGGCTATAGAGGTTAACCCCATCAAGCACAATATGTTGATCGAACGTGCCATCCCTGTTTGCATCGATATCGATCACGGTTGAACCATTGTTTAAGCTAAAGTTTAGATAGCTTTCTAACGTATTAGCCGTTTCACCTTGAAGTAAATCACTGAGATCAAGCTTATCTTCACCCACCTTAAAGTCCATTATGTGGTCAGTGCCATTATCGGCATCCGCATAGCGCCATACAAAGGTGTCATTACCACCATCACCGCGGAGGACATCATCACCAAGGCCACCGATCAGAGTGTCGTTGCCGTCACCGCCACGTAAACCATCAATACCTACGCCGCCAATCAGCAGATCGTTACCACCACCACCATGAACGACTTGACTGCCTTCACCACCGTTGACCGTGTCGTCGCCTGAACCCAAATTGACAGTGTCTGTTTTGGGTTGTAGCGGTTGCAGGACATTGCTCTTGAGCGATCCGACATCAGTCGTGATGGAATCTTGCGTCATAAAGTTACTGGCAAGAATTTCTGCCTGAGTCACGACCGAATTGTTGGAGTTGGGTAATGAACTGCCAGTGTTTATTACGTTATTTGCTGTTGATATGCCTAACTCTACATAGTCGTTGCTTGCGCCAGCATTTATCAATAGCTCTGTGCTCTTGTCGATGTATTGGGTCGAGGCGACCGCTCCAACTGAGCCATAACCACTCAGGCTGACAGCAAATTGTGCCGATTCGCCTGTCCAATTTGTCATGATGAATGAATCAACACTCTGACCACCTGTTACCACTGTTGCCGGCAGAACAGTTACAGGGAAAGTCGTGGTAGTTGTGGCTTTATCACTGTTGCTGGATTCAGTTGCTGTTGCCACGACAGTGATGTTAATGGTGCCGGTCGTCACTGGTTTGAGCAGCAGGTTGCTCTTGTTCCAGGAACTGATATCTGCTGTGCCATCAGCGCCGATAGTGAGAGTTTTCTCACCATCCGTGAGTACAGACCCAACAGGTAGCCCTTGCAGTTTGATACTGAGTGACTCAGAACCGTCAGTGTCAACGAGATTGGCGCTGATATTGCCAAGTTTGATGAATGAACTGTTGTATCCCATATTGTCTACTGCGCGGAATGCAAGGTTATCCATGATAGCACCCACTGAATCAGCATTATCAGCTTCAAAAAGCAGACGATAATTACCACTGGTCCCCACTGGCAGGGTAACTTTTTGATCTTTCAGCCAACCCGAGGTAGTTGGGTTGAAGTCGTAAAGCATCACCGCCTGCGCCATGATAGGATTACCGTTGGCATCCAGAGGTACCAGTTTGATGGTAAGGCCGGATGTTGCGGCGCTATTCATGCGCGCCGCAATATCAAAGCCCAGCTCATAGAACCGACCTGCTTCCAAGCGCATGTCGGTATAGAGCGTCTTATCGCCGTTATTGAACTCGATTTCCATTACCTTGTTGTTTGAGTTGCCACCAAGGTAGGTTTTCTCCTGACCCACTTCAATCTTGCCGCCTGCGTTACTGGTATGCCAAGTTCCGATGGTATTTAGGCCTTTAATATCATTAGCTTTAATGCCATCCCAACTGCCAGAGAACTTGGCATCTTCAAAGTTGATGGCTGCAACAGATGTGTAACCATTAATTATCAGATTAGGGGCATCTGCCACTGCTTGGACAGTGATATTCAATGTATTTGTGGCACCAGTATTAGTGGTGTAAGTGATTTCTGGTAATGAACCACTCCAGTGATCTTTGGGATCGAAGCTGTATTCACCATTTGCTTTTAATTGCAGCGAGCCTTCAGGCAATTGATACCAAGTATTGCCTGCATTATAGGTCACGCCATTCACTTGGAAACTGGTTACGGATAATGTGTTATCCACATCCGTATCATTTTCCAGCACGTACCCTTTCGCTAAGGTATCCTCTGCAACGGTTTTGTTATCTGGTTTGGTCACTGTTGGATCATTAACAGGCGTTACCACGATAGTTAACGTGCTTGTTGCTCCTGTATTTGTCGTGTAGGTAATCACAGGGACTTGGCCGTTCCAATCAGCCGCGGGTGTAAAGGTGTAGCTACCGTTAGCATTGAGAGTCAGTTCACCCTCTGCCAAAGTAATTTTACTGCCCGCAGTATGCTGAGTGGTATCGTTAGCCACAGTGAAATGGCTGACTGATGTATTTTTATTGCCATCATTTTCCAGCACATTACCGATTACAGCAGTATCTTCAGGACCACTTTTTTCATCTTGAACTGCTTTAAGCGCATTCGCATTAACGGTATTTACATTAATGGTGAGTAATGCGCTGGATTGATCACCATCAGCATCTTGCATGGTATACGTAAAGGTTTCTGTTGCGCCAGCCAGAATTGCTGAGGCGTTGGCTGTTACTGTGTAAGTGTAACTACCATCGGCGAATAGGATTAACGTACCGTATTGACCATTGATAATGGTTCCAATATTGCCAGTGGTGCCTGAGCCTGTTTGGTTGCCAGCTGCGGCGCCGACAACCGTGAGATCGTTATCAGCACCAATGACGTCATTGGTTAACACATTCCCCTCGGTAGAGGGTAATTCATAGCCATTACCAGCGACTATGCGTACAACCAGTTCATAACTGCTTGCCGCATTTTCAGCCGTTTTAATTTCAGTAACAACTTGGTTGGTACCAGGAACTCTAAAGCCTATTACTTGCAGCGTGTAAACTTGTCCCTGATGTTCAAAGGTGACATTGGTATTGCCGACTTTAATAATATCTTTTGAGGCTTCAGGATTGTTGTCGTCGTTCGGTGTTTCATTATGGTCAAAGTTGACTTTGAGCGTTACTGGTGTGACTACCCCATAGGCATCAGTCACCGAGAAAGTAACATCCATGGTTGCTTTGGTTATAGCGCCACCAGAAGAGATTGGGAAGTTATAGTGGGTAAACGTACCCAGAATAATATCTTGGTTTAAGGCAAACTGACCATTTAATGCGCTGTCGTTATCGATAAAACCATAACCAGACTTATAGGTATTTATTGGATTCCCCCATCTGATCTGATCTAAACCAGTGTCATTATCCGTGCCGCCGCCATTAGGGTTATTGTTACCATCGAAGGTGGTTACGCTTGTGCCATTTGTCCATGATTTCCAATTAGCCTCCACGCCAGAGACTCTAAAGCTATCTACTATCACATTGACACTGCCAGTGTCGTCGTTGGCATCAGGGACATCATCTGTAACAGTCACGGTAACATTCGATACGGCGGTCTGACCTGTGCCTGTTACGCCGATAACCTTAATACCTGAAATGGTTAGATTATCGACATTGACCGAGTGAGGCAAAGTAGTCAGCAATTCCGCTTTAACAGTCACATTTCCTTGTTCACCGGCGTTAATACGGTCCCAGTCCAAGGTCAGGCGGAAAGCTTCGCGGCCCATAGTGGTACCGATCAGTTGACCTAGTTCATTCAGCGCCCAAGATATATTGGCATTGATGCCGCTTACTTGAATACCGCTGACATCGCCAAACTGGAACACACCAATGGCATCACTTCCCGCTTTAAAGGTCAGAGCTTGCGAGTCTGAGTCAAGGCCGTTTGTCAGCAGATCTGCTTCCTGTAGTCTAGCGGTTGAATTTACGGTCAAAGCCAATGGCGCCAGTGGAATTCCGCCAGGAGCAGCAAGGTTCACATCAAAGTTGCCGTTTGCTGTATCACCATCGCTATCCTTCACAGTGACATCAAAGTTCAGGTTAGTACCCTGGGTGGAGGTGACAATTTCTTGAGCGGAAGTGCCATTGAACTGGAAGCGGAAGTCATTACCAGTGCCAGTGGTGGTCAGTTCAATATGGCTGATTGCGCCGAGATTGGATATTTCGTCACCGGAGGCGATGTTTCCTTCGCCGAGCAGCTGACCGTTTTTGTCATAAGCTTTAAAGTGGACAAGTGCAGTCCCAGAGAAGTTAATTGTTGCTGAGGCAACATCCTTGGCATAGTCAATAACAAAAACTTCTCCTGAATCGACAAAGGCGTTATTAGCACCGAAGCCTCCGGTATTGCCATTCACTGTGCCTGCGGAACCATTGGCATTGCGTGACGTAAGCGTGAAGGCCAAATCGTATGCCAACTGAGACAGATTGCTGTCGATGTCAAATTGGCCGGTTGCTGCGTTATAACCAACATAAACAGCAGAGCTGTTTCCGCCTTCACCACCATTAAGCCCTGCTATAACCACCTCTGACAGGCTATCAATAGACTTGTAAACCTGCATTGTATAACTGTCGCTATTTGGCTGCGCCGTCAGGGTAAATACTAGCTGTTGATTGATGTTGGATGCATCAAATGCACTAGGTGTACCGCTACTATCCGTGTAGGCATACAGAATTGAAGGGTTCAATGGATCTACAAAGTAAAACAGCGTGTTACCGCCAGAGGTGATGCCTGAATCTGCAAAGGTTACTGAAGTGCCATTCCAGCCAGTCACGTTGGCCGACAGATCTGCGCTGTAAAGTTGATCTGCTCCAGTTGTATCAAGCAAACCTGTTCCGACATAGGTACCAATGGCATTAATGCCATTGAGATCGCCCTCATTCAATACGATAACATCGTCAACGATATTAATATCTAGGCTGTTGTTTGCGGAGTTGCCATCGATATCTTTTACAGTGACAGAAATACTGTCGATGTAGCCTGTACCTGTTGCACCAGTCACAGAGTCATTATCGACCTTGGTATTGAGGGTGTAGCTGTAGCTTACCGAACCGCCGCTTGCACCGCCGCTGAAGCCGGTGAGGGTCAGAGTGCCGTAGGCCGTGGTGATGGTTACGGGGGATGAGGCACTTAATGCCTGCAACTGAGGCAGAGTCAGTGTTGTACCTGCAATCATTAGGGTTGCGAAACCATCAAGGGTGCTGAAGTTGAAGCTACCACTTTGAGTCAGCGCCGCATTATTCGGTTGAGTACCTGTTGCCAAATTCGCTTCGCTTACTGTTTTATCTGTTCCGTTCAAACCAAGTAAGGTCACAGGGTCATCCACCGGGGTGACGTTAATGGTCAGGGTCGAGGTGACCGTTGGGCCAGAGCCGTCGGTCAGCACATAGGTGATAACGGGAACGGAGCCGTTGTAGTTTGCCGCTGGGGTGAAGCTGTAGTTACC
>NZ_JACSDI010000009.1 GCF_022410515.1 Shewanella cutis
TAAACACTCTTTACATCATCGACAATCAACTCTAATCAGTCACAATGGATGAGCTAAGTCAGCCTCATCCATCTTATCGGTTTATGATTGATTTATTTCAATTTATAGACCACTTCCACTCGGTCTTCGATAGTCACTTGACCATATTGATAGCTTTCAGCCGCGGCCATAGCATAATCGGCTTTGGCATTCATACGCAGCATCACAGGTTGTACTGGACGTTGATCGTAATAGCGAATTTGCCAAATCTTACCTAAGTTTTCCCCAAATCCCTTGGCTAAAGACTCGGCTTTTTGCTTAGCATCGACAATGGCCTCTTGGCGCGCCTTGGCCACATATTCAGCCTCTTTGCTTGATTTAAGGGCGATGTTATTCACTCGATTCATGCCCTCTTCAATGGCTGAATCAACAATCGTATTCAAGCGGCTTAAATCAGTAATCGTTACCGTGATTTGACGACTGGCGATATACCCCGTTAGCTCAGGTGCTTTATCCTGCGCATACACATATTGGGGCTGCAGATTTAAGTTAGCACTTTGAATATGTTCTTTACTCACCCCTGCGGCGGCGAGGCGTGCGATAAATTTCGCGACAGCTGCATCCGAGTTATCTTTAGCAGCCTTAGCGTCTTTCTCGGTGACCGCCACTTCCACATTAAGTTCTGCCATATCTGGTTCGACTTGAATTTGGCTGACGCCCATGGTTTCGATATGGGGAAAGTCCACATCGGCAGCAAGTGCGGTGGCAGTAAATGCGCCAGAGAAAAGACCACCAGCAACTAATACAGCTAAAAGAGAATGCTTCATTATTAACTCCAACTAAATCATTTAAGGCGAGACTGCCGTGATTCTAACGCGATGACTATCGGCTAACAGGCCAATTTAGTGTCTGCTCGTTATACCAACGCGTCATACAAACTATCCCTATAAACGCGGGCAAACATAAAAAGGGTTAATTTTTTTAAAAAATTTTCTAATCGGCTACGTTCAGCCCTGTACTCAGCTACGCGCCCTAAAACGAATCCCCGCAGGACGAAATGCCGATTGATAACGATACACAGCATTGTGTGGGCCGTAACTGGTAGAAACGCCATCTTGGCTGTACACTTTTCAGCCACAGATACTGTACCTTTTAATCACTTCAGGTATAATCCGCGCTCTTTTTAAGGCGCTCTTTTATCAGCATCAGCGAGACACCATGACAGTTGAAACTTTTCATCCTAAGCAAACTACCACGCTTGAGACCCCTGCCAAAACATTAGAAGCCGCCAGTGCTGATTCTGTTAATACGGGCAATGCTGCCACAGGCAATCGCATCGGTTTTGTGTCTTTAGGTTGTCCCAAAAACCTCGTGGACTCAGAGCGCATTCTGACCCAACTGCGTATCGATGGCTATGAAGTGACCAACAGCTACGACAATGCCGATCTAGTGATCGTCAACACCTGTGGTTTTATCGATGCGGCGGTTGAAGAATCCTTAGATGCGGTGCGCGAAGCCTTAGAAGAAAACGGCAAAGTAATCGTGACCGGCTGCTTAGGCGCCAAAGAAAACCAAATCCGCGAAGTACACCCAGACGTACTCGAAATCACTGGCCCACACAGCTACGAAGCCGTGTTAAAGCATGTCCACAAATACGTACCAAAACCAGAGCACAATCCCTTTACCTCGTTAATCCCACAAACTGGGGTTAAGTTAACGCCTAAACATTACGCTTACTTAAAGATTTCAGAAGGTTGCGACAACCGCTGTACCTTCTGCATCATTCCTGCACTGCGTGGCGATTTAGATAGCCGCCCGGCGGGTAGCGTATTGGATGAAGCCAAACGTTTGGTTGAATCCGGCGTACAAGAAATCCTCGTAGTCAGCCAAGACACCTCGGCCTACGGTAAAGACAAAGGCGGTCGCACCGATTTTTGGAACGGTATGCCAGTTAAGCAAGACATCACCAGCCTTGCTCGTCAGTTAGGCAAGATGGGCGCATGGGTACGCTTACATTACATCTACCCATACCCATGGGTTGACGATCTGATCCCATTAATGGCCGAAGGTTTAATTCTGCCTTACTTAGATATTCCAATGCAGCACGCCAGCCCACGCATCCTGAAGATGATGAAGCGCCCAGGCCGTGTTGACCGTCAATTAGAAGCGATTCAACGCTGGCGCGAAATCTGCCCAGATTTGGTGATCCGCTCAACCTTTATCGTCGGCTTCCCAGGTGAAACCGAAGAAGACTTCGAAATGCTGCTCGACTTCCTGCGTGAAGCGCGCCTCGACCGCGTTGGCTGCTTCAAATACTCAGAAGTCGAAGGCGCAGTCGCTAACACCATCGCCGAGCTTATCAGCGAAGAAGTCAAAGAAGACAGATACCACAGATTTATGGAAGTCCAAGCCGAGATCAGCGCCGAGCGTTTAGCGCGTTTCGTTGGCCGCACCATGGATATTCTGATCGATGACGTTGACGAAGAAGGCGCAATTGGCCGCAGCTTCGCCGATGCCCCTGAAATCGACGGTATGGTATTTATCAACGGTGAAACTGAACTCGAACCCGGCATGTTAGTTCGCGCCGTGATCACTCATTCGGACGAGCACGATCTGTGGGCCGAGTTAGTGGATGCCGATGCTGAGGATGATGTCGAGGCTTAAGCCTTCGCTCTAAGCGCTTGCCCTCAGCAGTCGATTAGCCGGATTAAAAGCATTAATAGCGAGCTCCTGATATTAATACTAATAGTCAAGGAGCTCGCTTTTTTTTGGGCCAATCGTTACCAAGCTAGTGATAGGCATTGAAGGATATAGGCAGCAAATGGCAGAGCTGCTAAGTCGCGGAATAAGCTTAGGAATCGTGTTTTTAGAGGTTTACAGGATAAGAATCAAAGAGAAATCGAGCAGAGATAAGGGAAAAACAAGTTACAAGGCGGGCAAAGTTAAGGTTTCAACACTAAGCACCTATGATACAAGCTCCCATAAAGTCGAAAGGGGTATCACCCCTATGCTGATACCCCTTTCGGTTTGCTGCTTTACGGTTGTAAGACCCTTTGCCCTTTTTCGGCTTTTCGGTACGCATCCGAAATAACGGACTGGTCACCAGCGCCTTAAGTGCATTGTCTGTAATTGTGCCGCGACCATTTTCATGCTCTAACACCCCCTCGGCTTTTACTTTTGCCATATTTACCTTCGTCATAATGACTCCTCAATTAATCCTATATTAGTCAAGGGCCAAGTTAATTATTCTCAGCCAGCGGCGACACTATAAACCAATCTAAAAAGATGTACAGAGTTTGTGCAGTAGTGCAAAGAATCGCACTTTTTATTATCGAAAAGTATGATAGATTAACTCAACAAAAATAATACATTAGAACAACAAATCTTTATCTTTAACACTACTTTGGGTCGCCATTTATCGACACGATTACCCTTGGTAATCACAGGAGAAGGAGAGCATTTTGCAGTTTGCAGTTATTTATCGGCCTTTGCTTTGCTTAGTAGTCCTGTTACTCAGCCTCTCCCCTAGTCTAGCGCAGGCTTTTTCAAGCTCTGAATGCATCATTACTATGGGTTATCGCACCAGTGAGCGCCTTCCCTTTATCCAACACGAACCCAATAACCAAGGGTTTTACCGCGATATCTATCAGGCCGCAGCAGAGAAAATTGGTTGCAAATTGCGGGTAATCCGAGCTCCAAAACTGCGGATTTTACGGGATCTCAAACTGGGTAATGTCGATTTTTATCCCGGTCTGCATTTTACTGAAGAACGCGCTAAATTTGCCTTTTTTATCCCTAATGGTCTGTCGGAGCGTTACATCGGCATAAGCCGAGCTGGTGCGGCAAGTATTAACTCACTCGCGCAGTTATCCCAGACAAGTATGACGCTATTAATTGCGCCAGGGAGTTATGACTTTAATGGCATATCCAAAACCATGTCGGTGCGCAAACCGCCCGAACTTGATGTGCCCAAGGCTTTAGATTACCTCCTCGCCAACCAAGGGGATTTTTTTATCTACGATCGAGCAACGCTTAACTATTACCTTAAAAATCGTGATATTAGCCAATTTAAGCTGCACCCCGATTGCTGTCAGCAACCTCAAGCCATGTATCTGGGATTTTCCAAAAAAAGTCGTCATTTTCGGGCGCGACAAAACCCCTATTATCGTGCCAATCTCCCCTTGAGCCCTGATAACAACCCAAGCTTGCTTGCGGAAGATTCCAAAGCCTACGAGTTTGCCAGAGCATTAGCCATGATGGATGCCGAGGGTGAAACCCAGCGGATATATTTCAATCACTTTGGTTAATGCTGATATGCAGTGCCCTCGACCTGTCGTGGCATGGCGTAGGCAGCAACTGACTCAAAGATGTTGCGAACGCCATAAAAAATCAAATATCTAAACATCAACACAAAGGGCAAATGCCAACGCATTTGCCCTTTGGTTTAAAGCTCACTTGGTGAGAACTGATTAGTTAGACTAAATGAACTAGATTAGGTTAATTCAATCAGTTACCCGCAACCTTCATCTCGGACAATAAAATCCCGCCGGTGCGAATAGACGAGCGTAAATCGAAGTCCTTACTGACCGCCTGTATCCCACGGAACATATCCTTAAGATTGCCAGCAATGGTAATTTCTTCTACGGGGAACTGCACTTCGCCATTTTCGACATAAAAACCTGCGGCGCCACGGGAATAATCCCCCGTTACCATATTCACGCCTTGGCCCATCACCTCAGTGACAATCAAGCCCGTGCCCATGCTTTTGACTAATTCATCAAAACCTTGGCCAGTGTGCGCTAAGGTCCAGTTATAGATCCCGCCCGCATGACCGGTGTTAGGTAGGCTCAATTTGCGCGCCGAATAGCTGGTTAGCAAGTAGGTTTCTAATATGCCGCGATCGATAATGCGTCTATCTTGGGTCGCAACCCCTTCACTATCGTAGTTGGCACTAGCGAGCGCGCCCAATAAATGCGGCTGCTCTTCAATACTGAACCAATCGGGGAAGATTTGGGTGTGAATGGCATCAAGTAAGAAGCTCGATTTACGATACAAGCTGCCACCGCTGATGGCACCAATCAAATGGCCGATTAAGCCGGTCGCTATCTCTGGCGCCAGTAATATTGGCAAACGGGTGGTGGCGATCTTACGCGCCCCTAAACGGCTCACGGTTTTCTCGGCGGTTTTTAGCCCCACCGATTCAGGTGAAAGCATCTCATTGAATTTGCGGGCGATAGTGTAATCGTAATCCCGCTGCATATTACCGTCACTGTCTTCACCAATCACGCTGCAACTTAAGCTATAACGGGAGCTGCAGTAACCATTTAAAAAGCCATGGCTGTTACCGTAGACCTTTACCGATGTATGGGCATTGGCGCTCGCGCCGTCGGAGTTATTGATGCGCGGATCAGCATCGAGCGCTGCGGTTTCGGCGCGAATGGCCAATTGGGCTAATTCGTCGGCTGAAATCTCTTGCGGATAGTAGAGCTTAAGATCGCGGATCTCGGTTGCCATTAAGGCTTTGTCTGCCAGGCCGCTAAAAGGATCTGCCGAGGTGTAACGGGCAATATCATCGGCCGCTTTTACCGCCAGCGCAATGGCTTCAGGGCTGAGATCGGAGGTTGATGAACTGCCCTTGCAACCATCGCGATAAACCGTAATACCGAGGGCGCCATCTTTATTAAACTCTACCGTTTCAACTTCCTTTAAACGGGTTGAAACCGATAATCCCTGTTGTTTACTGATCGCCACTTCAGCGGCATTTGTCCCTAATTTATTCGCATATTCGAGGGCCACAGCAACCGCATCTTTCAGCGCGGTCAATTCACTATCGATTCTGTTCAAAGACACAAAGCAACTCTTTCGTTATAGGCAATGGCGCTAGCATAACAAACACCCATCCCATTCACATTATTTATTGCGCGCTTTACTGATTGAATCGCGCTTTAGCTAGGCGAATTTTGGCGGGAGATGTTATTATTAGCGCGTAATTTAACTGAGGTTTTATCTATATGAAGATTGTTGGTGATTCAGAACATTTTAAACAGCCCTATGACAGTAACGAAGAGTATGTCAGTAAAACTGAGGATAAGCGTGACTGCGAAGCGGCTCAAAAAGTCGGTATGGAACTGGTTTCACTCAGCAAAACCCAGCTAGATAAAATCGAGCTGGACGAGCACTTATACGACAGCATTCAGCAAGCTCATAAGATCAAGCCAAAGACCGAAGCCTATCGCCGCCATATGCAATATATCGGCAAGCTGATGCGTAACGTCGATATCGAACCTATCAAGGCGTCGCTCGCCGTGGTGCTGAACAAAAACAGCAACGAAACCGCCAAGTTGCAAATGTTCGAGAAAATGCGTGAGCGTTTACTCACCCAAGGCGACGGTGAAATCCAAACCTTAGTGGAACATTACCCACAGTTGGATAGACAAAAACTCCGCACCTTAGTGCGCCAAGCGACCAAAGAACTGGCGAAAGGTCCTGAGTCAAAATCCTCAAAAGAGCTGTTTAAATATTTACGCAGCGAAATCCAAGACTAATCAACCTGCACCACAAGGATGTTTGCTTATGCGATTTAGCAAAACGTTATCAGTATTCTCTTGGGCATTACTGGGCGCAACGGCGCTCAGTGGTTGTAATGGCGCCGCTGATGGCACTGACGCAGGTGGCAGTACCGACAGTTATAGCCTCAGCTTAAGCTACAAAACCTTAGTTAACGGTCAATGTGCCGATAGCACGAGCAGTTTAAGTTTCCCGACTGATGCCAGCTTTTGTGCGCTTGCAACCTTAAAACAAGGTTCAGCAAACGTCAGCGGACAACTGATTAGTTTTAGCGCCACCTTAGGCACAGTCTCCCCAGCAACGAAATTAACCAATGCCAATGGTGTGGCTGAAGTGATTATTGCTAATCCAGGCTTAACCGAAGGTGCGGGGACTGTCAGTGCGACCTACACTCCCGCAGGTGCCGCAGCCTTAACCGCGACACGCAACTATGAATTTATTGGCAAGGGCGGAGCGGGTACCGTTACTCCACCCAAACTCAGTGCCAGCATTGTCAATGGCGCAAACTTGGTCACACGGTTTAAAGTGGATGAAGCCGTACAACTGCAAGCCATCTTGCTTGATACTGAAAGCAAAGGCATTGCCGATGCTAAAGTTACCTTTAGTGCAGGCACAGCTACCCTCAATCCAGCTAGCGCATTGACCAATAGCCAAGGTCTTGCCCAGGTGACGTATACGCCAAGCGCGACGGAGTTAGGGGCAAATACCTTAACTGTGACAGTCGATTATCAAGGTCAAACGCTGCAAAGTAGCAGCTTATATGAAGTACTCAGTAAAGATGCCATCAACGAAACAGGCACCCTCAAACTAGGATCGTTTAACGGAACCAGCTTCACTGAAGGTAAACTTGGCAGCACCTTAACGCCACAAGCAGACGGCAGTTATAAAATTAGCGCCGGCGGCAGCTTTGGGGTAACCGCAAGCTTAGTATTAGAAGCGAGTGATGGCACTATTACTCGAGTACAAACGCCTTCATCAATGAGTTTTAGCTCCGACTGTACAGCCAGTAATAACGCCACCTTAGACACGCCTGTCACCACCTTATCGGGCAATGCCAGCTCAACCTTCCAAGACACAAGCTGCAGCGGTAACAGTGAGCGTAATGACCAAATTATCGCGACCACAGTAGTCGGTAATCAAACGCTTACGGCCAATTTCCCATTTACACTACAGCGCCAAACCCTTGCAAGCCTAAGTTTTGAATCGGCAGCGCCTAGCCAGATACGCATTAAAGGCGCAGGTGGAACTGGGTCGAGTGAATCATCCCTCGTCAGCTTTAAAGTGACCAGCGCCAATGGCCAGCCTGCAGCGCAGCAAAAGGTCAGTTTTAGTTTAGATACCGTCGTTGGTGGCTTAAGTTTTGCCAATGGCAGCGCCAGCGCTGAGAGCCTCACCAACTCCCAAGGTATCGCCAGTGTGCGCGTGCTTTCAGGTACTGTGCCCACCCCCGTTCGCGTGGTTGCCACGGCCGTGGATGCCGATACCAAAGAGGTGATTACCAGCCAGTCTGAGCAATTAACCGTCAATACAGGTTTGCCACAACAGCTTGGTTTTAGCCTGTCTACGACGATAGTCAACCCAGAAGCGGGCGATCATGACGGTGAAACTGCGACTATTACCGCCCGATTGTCGGACAGTTTTGGAAACCCAGCGCCCGACGATACCACGGTGAACTTCACCACCGAGGGCGGGCAAATCGCCCCAAGCTGCCTGACCAAAAATGGCGCTTGCAGCGTGACTTGGACATCCAGCGATTATCGCCCTCAGGATCATCGCATTAGCATATTGGCTTACGCCCTAGGTCACGAAACCTTTTTCGATACCAATGGCAACAACCAGTTTGATAGCGCAGATGGCGGTGCTATCGCTAACGCCTGTTTATTCAATGGCGCCGCAACTCACTGCAGCGGTAATGGTATGGATGTCGAAACCTTCCACAGCAAGGGGTTCAGCGACTTACCAACGGCGTTCCGTGATGATAATGAAAACTTCAGCTACGACAGTGGCGAGCGCTATTTCGATAACCTCGCCCGTGACACTTATCCAGCAGCCGATGGCAAGTTTAACGGCCCGCAATGCCTAGGCAGCCTCTGTGGTACAGGTCAAGCCAACAAGACCTATGTTCGCAAGGGATTGGTGATGAGCATGTCTGGCTCGCAGGCTTATATCAGTGTGATGCAGGACGATGTGCTACTCGCCAGCGTCAATGATATAAAACCCGTCGCTGCAGGTGCCCAATCTCAATTTGTGGTGTTTGTTCACGACAGAGCGAAGCAAATTATGCCTGCCAAGACCCAAATCGAGCTTTGCGTCGATTGTAATGGCGTAGCAGAAACATTTGAGGTACCCAATAGCATCTCTGCTAAGGATAGTTTAGGCACACCACTCAGTTTCACCGCTTCTGCGGGGAGTCAAGTCAGCATAGTGACCACTACACCAAAGGGAATTAAAACCACCAATTTAAGCTTTACTGTGCCGACACTGTAAAAACCAAAAGACCCGCCAAGGCGGGTCTTTTACTTTCTAGCTCAATTTATTGGTTAATTCTGTAACTCTACCGCCTTGCGCAAACGTAAGCTGCGCAGCGCCAGATACAACATTCCTACCGCTCCCCAAATTAAACCGAGTTCTAATGACTGAGGCTCAAGGTTAATCCACAGCACGCCAATGGTCGCAGCACCACACAAGGGCAAGACGAAATACAGCAAATGCTCCTTAAGGGATTGATTACGTTTTTCTTTAAAATAAAACTGCACAATCACCGACAGGTTAACAAAGGTAAAGGCAACTAAAGCACCGAAGTTCACTAAGGCTAAAGCCATTTCTAAATCAAATGACACCGCCGAAAGCGCCAGTAACCCCACTAGAATCACGTTAAATGCTGGGGTACGCCATTTAGGGTGAACATAACCAAAGCCTTTATTGGGCAACATATTGTCGCGACCCATCACGTAGAGAATACGTGCTACGCCCGCATGGGCGGCCATGCCCGAAGCTAACACCGCAATCGTTGTCGCCACCAGCACGATAGACTGGAATAAATTACCGCCCACATACAGGGCAATCTCAGGCAGCACAGCATCTAGCTGCTGGAAGCGAGAAATATCCGGGAAATAGAGTTGCAAGAAATAGGACACGCTGACAAAAATCACCCCGCCAATCAGTGCTGTTAGTACAATAGCACGGGGGATGACTCGTTTTGCATCCTTGGTTTCTTCACTTAGCGAACTTAAGCCATCAAAACCTAAAAAGGAGAAACACAGAATGGTTGCCCCGGTAAAGAGCGGCGCTAAGGTTATCTGCTCGGAATAGAATGGACGCACGCTGGCAATCACCCCTTCACCTTCCCCAAGGGACAGGCTATGGGCCATCAATCCAATAAACACTAAGATAATCGCTATCTGGGCAAATACGATAACCCCATTAAAATTCGCAACTAAATCAATGCCTCTAAGGTTGAGTAGCGTCATAACAGTGACTAAACCAAAGATAAAAATCCAAGGCTCCACGTTGGGGAACATGGCGGTGAGATAGATTTTGGCCAATAGCATGTTGATCATCGGCATAAACATATAATCGAGTAGCGATGACCAGCCCACCATAAAGCCGACATTCGGACTAAAGGTTTTTTGAGCATAGGTATAGGCCGAACCCGCATAGGGGTATTTACGCACTAAGTGACCATAGCTAAAGGCAGTAAAGAGAATACCCGCTAATGCGAGCAAGTAAGAGGTGGCCACATGGCCAGAGGTGATCTCAGAGACAATTCCGAAGGTGTCAAACACGGCCATCGGCGTGAGGTACGCAAGCCCCATCACAACCACCTGCCACAGATTAAGGCTTTGCTTTAAGCCCGGTTTTTGTTGGCTCATACACCACCTCCCAGTAAAGTAGGTGGAATGACTAACGCAACATGTTGATTGACGGCAACGACCGAAAATCCGGTAAACAACAGCCCCATTGAATTGTCCTCAGTAAAGTAGGTTCAAATGAACCTCATATCATTTCCGGATGTTTACCGGCCTCTATTGGTTTAAAACCTATACATTCAAAAAGAAAATAACCGAGGCACTGAATACCTCGGTTATTTTTTCGGCGCGCATTTTCGCCTTAAACAAGTAGGAAAACAAGCAAAAAACCATCGTTTGCTTCACAGTCCTTATCTTTGTCGCAAAAATTGGCTTTTTCACATCTTTGCTAAATCACATTATTGCCACTAAAGGCTAAAAGTCACATTTACCATAAAATTGACACTGCCAAACAAATGACAGATAAATGCGAACTTCAAATAAAATAAACTACAAAACCATTTTTTATATAAACTTTAAAGACTTTATGCATAATAACCATGAACTAAGAAAGCATAAAAAAACAATAAAAACTCACTTAAACCACCAATAAGTCAAAGTTAAATCCATTTTTAACTTCATTAAACACAACTTAAGCAGCTTAGGCTATTTTGGTTGTTTTTATCGATAAAAAGGCAAGACTCAATGAAATCTTTTAAATTCAATACCCTGTTTAGTTGCATAGCTCTTACCACCGCTGTGTTGGCCGCCCCTGCAAGCGCAGAGGGTTCAGCAATGGTCAACCCGCAAGCAGGCGTTGTCGTGGGTTACTGGCATAACTGGTGTGATGGCGCAGGTTATAAAGGTGGTATCGCCCCCTGTGTGACCCTAGCGCAGGTCAATCCGCAATATAACGTTGTCGATGTTTCATTTATGAAAAGCTATGGTGCCAACGGCAGCATTCCGACCTTCAAACTCGATCCCGCA
Organism: Shewanella cutis; assembly: GCF_022410515.1. Taxonomy (GTDB): domain Bacteria; phylum Pseudomonadota; class Gammaproteobacteria; order Enterobacterales; family Shewanellaceae; genus Shewanella; species Shewanella cutis. Next base: position 11,322 of record NZ_JACSDI010000009.1, read on the forward strand.
ATTGGGTTAACTGAGGCACAATTTATTGATCAAATTAGTGAGCTCAATCGTCAAGGCCGAGCAGTATTAATCGCCTTAGGTGGCGCGGATGCTCACATTGAACTGCGCAATGGCCAAGAGCAAGATCTGGCAAATGAAATCATTCGGTTAGTTGAAAAATATGGCTTTGATGGGCTTGATATCGACCTCGAACAAGCCGCAGTCACCGCTGCAGACAATCAAATCGTCATTCCCGCGGCGCTAAGGATCGTTAAAGATCATTACCGTAAGCAGCAGAAAAACTTTTTAATCACTATGGCGCCTGAATTCCCCTACCTCACCACCAGCGGGAAATATGTACCTTATATCAACGCCCTTGAGGGCTATTACGATTGGATTAACCCGCAATTTTATAACCAAGGTGGCGATGGTATTTATATCGATGGTATAGGCTGGATTGCGCAAAATAATGACAATTTAAAACAAGAGTTTATCTACCATATCGCTAATGCACTCGCCAATGGCAGCCATGGGTTCACAAAAATTCCCCATGACAAACTGGTCTTTGGCATCCCGACTAATATTGATGCGGCAGCCACAGGCTATGTGAGCGATCCACAAAAACTGTTTGCCGCCTTCGAACAATTAAAAAATCAAGGGCAGCCACTCCGTGGCGTAATGACATGGTCGATCAACTGGGATATGGGGAAAAATGCTACAGGCCAAGCCTATAATGAATCATTTATTAAGGCGTACGGGCCCTTCATCCACAATCAAGACATTACCCCACCAGAGCCAGAAAACGGCAAACCCATTTTCAGCGGCCTAGGCCATGTTCGGGTCAAATTAGGTGGCGTATTTAATCCACTGGATGGCGTTAGCGCCTATGATGCCGAAGATAAAGATCTGACGGCCGACATCCAAGTGACTGGTGATGTGAATACTCAGCAACTTGGCCTTTATCCACTAACGTATAAAGTCACCGATTCAGATAACAACACGACGGAGCAAGTACGCACTGTTGAGGTGTATAACACTAAACCTGAGTTGAGTGGCATCCATAATACTAGCATCACAGTCTCAGCCCCCTTCGATCCAATGGCAGGCGTTAGCGCCAACGATGCCGAAGATGGCGATCTGACCCATAGCATCCGTATTGAAGGTGAAGTCAATAGCGACCGTATCGGCCAATATGAGCTGGTCTACAGCGTAACTGACAGTGCTGGCGAGCAATCCCGCGCAGTGCGTATCGTAACCGTCAAAGAGCAAGGTGCAGTGTGCGAAAATTTATGGAATCCAAGCAAGATTTACTTAGGCGGTGATACGGTTAGCTACGCAGGCAAAATCTGGTTAGCGGGTTGGTGGACTCAAGGTGAGCAACCGGACTTAGCCGGTCAATGGGGCGTGTGGAAATCCCAAGGTGACAGTGATTGCGATTCAGGCTTGCCTCCGGTTATCACGCCGAACTTTACGATAAGCGGTTTAGCCTCGAGCTACCCACTAACCCAAGGGCAAGTTAGCATTAACTTTAACGTCAATACCAATCAAGCGATGGAATTAACGGCTAGCCTTGTGCAGGATGAGCGCATCCACGCGAGCAGCACAGCTAACATTAATGGTAATGGCGCCATGGTATTGCAGGGAGCATCACTCGATGCGGGAGCTTATCAGCTCATCATCAGCAACAAAGATAACAGCCTCAAACAACAGTTTGCCCTGTCCTTAGTTGCAGATGACGGCGGTATCGAGCCCGGAGAATACCCAGCATACAGTGCAGGTACCCAATACCAAGCCGGTGATATTGTTACCAACGCAGGTGGCGTTTACCAATGCCGACCTTGGCCAAACAGCGGATGGTGTAGCGGCTCAGCGCCTTACTATGCCCCAGGCACTGGCAGCGCTTGGCAAGATGCGTGGACTAAGCATTAATACTCGCGTTGCGGTCATATTACTTTGACAACAAGCCCTGCGGCATCTTGTGATGCCAAAGGGCAAATCTTTGGATTCATCTCACAAGCAATTCAATACCAAAGTAAAATTTCGCCCTTAAAAATCTTCCTAAGCACACTCTCGCCACCAGTTCACAAGCTAAACCCAAGCCCGCGCCCGGCGGTGAATACCTAAGAGAGCTAAGCCAAAAAATACCGCAAACAAGCCCCAAAGCTGTAACCACTTTGGTAACACGCTCGCCCAGCTAGCGCCCATTTGATTGAGTTCTAACATGCCCATAATGGCCGGAACGGCAGGGATCATCTGCGAGCCCAGCACCAAAGGATCTGGGATCAAGGCAATTGGCCAGACAAAGCCTGAGACAAACAGGATTGGCATTGAAATTAATAGCAATACTTGAGTAGGCAAATCGCGGCGGGTAAACAAGGTGCTCATTGCGACTCCAGCCGCCGCCGTCGCCAGTAAAAACGGTAATAACCACAGTGCGACTAGGCCAAAACTCGCTTGAATACTCACGTTATACCAGTGGTAGCAATAGCCCACATAAAAGCTGGTAAACAGAGTATAAATCAACATAAAGGCGAGAATACGACCACAGACCAATTGCAGCGGCGACACCTGCTGCCAATAGCCCTGATGGCGCCACTGACCAGCACCTAAAATGCCAGTCCCGATCAGCAGTGTTTGATGCAGGATCAGTAAAAATAATCCCGGCACCACATAGGGCGTATAACCTAGGCTTGGGTTAAACGCTGGTACGCTGTTTAAGTGCAGCGAGTTCAGATTCTGCTCAGCCTCTTTAGGATTTTTCCCTTGGGCGAGCATACCAATCCATTGTATTTGCTTACCCGCATCCATCCCCGCACTGACAAGCCCCTCGGCCACAGCGGAGTAGATCAAAAAGTAACTGGCATCGCCACCGTAACTTAAGGTGACGCCCTTACCGAGCAGCAAATCGCGGCGAAATCCTTCGGGGATCACCAATAAACCGTGCGCCTTGCCCGTTTCAATAAAGCGCTTCGCTTCGGTGATTGAGCCGACTTGCCCAATCACTTGAATTTTTGCACTCGCATCGGCGTGGCGGATAAGTTGACGGCTCAGGGAAGAATGGTCTAAATCCACCACAATCAGTTGCTGCTCAGTGGGGACTTGATGCAAATAAGGCAAAGGATAAAGCACCGAATAAAACAGCACACCGCCAAATAGCGTCACGGTGATCGCCTTATCGCTAACAATCGCCTTTAATTCAGTGAGCACTAACTGCCATAAATTCATGTTATTGCCCCTTCGCTGGCAGAGGCGCTTCGGTGTTTACAGTCGCCCCAGAGCTAGCATTGGCCGTCATCGGCAAAAGTTTGTTCGCCAAGACATAAATCACGGGAAATAGGCAAATAAATCCCCAATAGCTACTCAATTGCTGTGCCACCGTTGGCCAAGCAGCACCATAGCTGACCACACTCACATGGGACTCAATATAATGGCTCGATGGCATAACAAGTCGCCACCACTGGGCGAGTTGCGGCATTTCATGGGTAGGAAAAGTGATCCCCATAAAGGCAAAGGCAGGCGCGAATAACGCCGTGCAAAAGCTGATCACCCGCGCGCTATCACGCATCAGCACAAACACCAGTAACACCAAACTCCATACCGCCAACAGCATGATCAACTGGGCAAACAGCAGCAGCGCTAAACTGCCCGCCAAAGGCAAGGCTAAATACTGATACAGCCAAGTGAGGATAAACCCGCCTTGCAGCATTAAGATAGGCGTAAACAACAAGATCTTAGCCAACACCTTAGGCCAAAAATGCTCGGTTAACCGATTGGATACCCCACTCTCTGACTGCGCGGCATTAAGGTGCAACTCGCGATTTAAGCTGTTAGCGATCACCAACATAGATAACAACTGCCACAGCGCGACCAATACCGGCGGCACTAAAAAACCTATGTAGTTGTTATTACGGTTAAACAGCGCGGTCGTTTGGCTCTTTACTGGGCTTAAATTCACCGCGACTTGGGATTTCGGCGTGCCCGTCATCAGTTGCTTAAGGCCTGCGACTTGTAACAGTCCATCTCCTAAACTCAGCTGAATTTGGCTCGATAGCAGTTTTCCCACCAACAAAAATTGGCTGTTATAACGCACATCGATAGTGGGTGTATGACCTGTGAGTAGATCCTTTTTCATATCATAGGGGAAAACTACCACCGCATAGACCTGCGCCTGCTGCATCGCGGTAATGCCCGAGGAAAGATCGGTAAAACTCTGGGGATCTGTCACAGGGTTTGCTTTGAGTTGACGGGTCAACATCCGGCTGAGTTGGCTATGGTCTTGGTCAACAATCGCCACGGGCAACTGCCGCGGTAAACCTGCACTAAATAACCACCACAGGCACAAAATCCCCAGCAGTGGGATATAACTGATTAAAGCCAGTTGCCAAGGATCGCACCACAACGCCTTAAGCTCGCGGCGCACTAATGCCACAAGCTGCGCCATAAAGCCTGAGGATACTGGATGCGTCGCATTCTGAGCCTCGTTCAATGGCTTAGGCTCGATCAAATGCGTGGGCTCTTTCGGTAACTGGGCCACTGTCGTTACTCACCATTGAGCAACACGGACATACCGACGCGCAGATCCGCAATGGGCGCCGTTGGACGCAGCTCCACCTCGAAGGTGCGCATATCAAAATCGTGGCCACTTTCGGTCGAACGCCAAGTCGCAAAGTCGCCCATCACACTGATATGGGAGACAGTGAACTCTAGCGTTTTATCCAGCGCTGGCAGCGTTAATTGCAGTTTTTCGCCTTTTTTAAAACGTTTTAGCTGGTCTTCACGCACTTGGAATACCGCCCAAGCATCCTGCATATCAATCAGACTCACCACCGGGAAGCCGCTGGGTGCCAGTTCACCTGCTTGCAATAATACTTCGCTAATTTCCCCTGACTTAGGTGCGCGCATTTGGCTATCGGCCATAATGGCACTGACTTCTTTCACCGCGCCTTCAGCCATACGCGCATTACCCGCCGCAGCGGCTTTGGTTTCGACCCGCGCGCCTTCCTGCGCCATTTGATACATGGCTAACGCCGCTTGCTCTGTGTACTTAGCCGCTTGCCATTGGGTAAAGGCTTCATCGCGTTTTTGCCGCGCAGCAACACCTTCGGCAAATAAGTTTTCGACTCGGGTATAGGTGGTTTTTGCCAGCGTTGCTGCCGCTTGCGCCTTGAGCCATTGTTCCTTAGCCGCCATCACTTCTTGACTACGGGCACCATTGTTTGCCTCTTGTTGCAAGGCTTTGGCGGCATCACGGCCGCCTTCGGCCTGCATCAACTTGGCATCCAATTCTGGGCTATGAATGGCAAATAACAAATCACCTTCATTGACACTATCGCCACGGCGCACAAGCACTTGCTCGACCCGCCCTGGCACCTTAGAGGATACGTTATATTCGCGGGCTTCAATCTGCCCCTGCAACACACTCGGCTTTGGGCTATAAGCCAATTTGAGCCCATAGGCTAAAATAAGGCCTAATGCGACCAACGCCGTGAGAGCAAGAATTCTGTTAGCGCGCATTGATAGTCTCCTGCGATTGAATGCCTGTGGCACTGCGACCGATAAATTCATCTAATTGACCACTGATGGCCATTAATCTGGCATAGGCTTGCACATAACGATAACGGGCACCGAGTTGCTGAGTTTTAACTGCGCTCAGTTTTAATTCGGCATCCACTCTGTCAATAGAGGTTGAAAGCCCTTGATTAAAGGCGATTTCCCTTAGGCGTAAGTTTTCACTCGCTAATTCAAGTGAGGTATTGAGTGAATTGACCTCTTCCTCGGCCTGCAACAGCTGGCGATAGCTTTGGTCGAGCAGCAAACTTAAGTCTTGGCGTGTCTGCGCCTTAGTGTAACGGGCTTGCAGCAAGGCACTCTTAGCCGCTTCCACTTTACCGCTGCGGCCATCGCGGCTCAGCAAGGGCACTTTTACACCGACACCGACCATCCAGTCCGGTTCTACCTTAGAAAACAAGCTGTCATCTTCGTATAAGGTGTAATTACCAAAGAGAAACACAGTCGGGTGATATTTACCTTTCTCTAAGGAAACCAAACCATTCGCCTGCGCCTCTTTAGCCTCAAGTAGCTTAAGCGCCGGGTGTTGATTTAAGGTCATTTGGGTCAAGTCCCCCAATGACGGCGCCTGTTGCAGCACAAATAGCGGCGAGTTAGTACTAACATCACTCCGTTGCAACATACGCGATAGGGCGATAACGGCCATTTCATGTTGGCGGCGGGCGCTGCCTAAATTGACCTTAGCGTTGTCTAAGGCCACTTGAGCATTGAGGCGCTCGACCTTAGCGATTTGCCCCTCGCGCTCTAGCGCTAGCGCGTGGTCAACGTGCTTAGTTAAGGAGGCCACCAGCTCGGTTTGGGTGCTGACAAGGGATTGAGTCACATCAACGGCATAATAACGATCAACCAACTGAGTGAATAAGTCGCGGGTCGCTAACTGTAATTCCTGTTGTTTCTCGGCCACCATGGCGGCATGAATGCCTTGAGCCGCAGTGATCTGGCCGCCGGTATAAATCGGCCACATCGCCTGTAAGCTGGCGCGGAAAATATCTTGCTCGGTAAAGGGCGTGACAAATAATGAACCCGGAATACTCGCCAGTGCACCGCCAAGTGCGGGTGGCAAGGTCGCGGGATCAAGAGAGGCTAAGGGATTGAGATCCCTTAAATCTAATTCAATTGGTTTTTCGAGGTGGGTATAACTGCCATTCAGACTGAGGGACGGCAGATTTAAACTTTCGCCCGCCTCTTGCTCGCCCTTGGCGCGATTCACCTCTTGGGATTGAGCCTGGAGTTTATCGCTCACCTTAAGCACTTGCTGCCAAGCCTCAGTAAAGCTACTGGGCTGGGCATAGGCCGCTAACGGCAATAGTGAGGGCAAAGGCAATAAACACAGCCATGCCAAACGTGATAGTTTCATTAACACCTCTAGAGTAGTTACTCTAATTTCCTTTGCAAATGATAACATCCATCATGGAAGGCGGCTAGAACCCACCGCTGGAAGTGTAAGATGGGTTCTAAAATAAGCACTTAGCCAATCAACGTAGGAGCTTCTAGCTTCTCGTTTTACGCAGTACCGCCTACGGTCAGCTTGTCGAGCTTAAGGGTCGGTTGACCGACACCCACAGGCACGCTTTGACCATCCTTACCACATACACCAACGCCCTTATCCAGCGCCATGTCGTTACCCACCATGGAAATCTGACTCATGGCTTCAGGGCCATTACCGATCAGGGTTGCGCCCTTAATCGCTTGAGTCACTTCACCATTTTCGATCAAATAGGCTTCGGAGGCTGAGAACACAAACTTACCCGAGGTGATATCGACCTGACCACCGCCAAAGTTAGGCGCATAAATGCCCTTCTTCACCGACTTGATGATGTCGCTCGGTTCGGACTCGCCCGATGTCATATAGGTATTGGTCATCCGCGGCATCGGCAGATGCGCATAGGATTCACGGCGACCATTCCCGGTCGGCGCCACGCCCATCAGGCGCGCATTTAATTTATCCTGCATATAGCCTTTGAGGATACCGTCTTCGATTAACACAGTTCTCTGGGTTTGTACCCCTTCATCATCGATGCTCAGCGAGCCACGACGATTCGCAAGCGTGCCATCGTCCACCACTGTCACTAATTTAGATGCCACTTGCTGACCCACCATGCCACTAAAGGCGCTGCTGCCCTTACGGTTAAAGTCGCCTTCAAGTCCATGACCAACCGCCTCGTGCAGTAACACCCCCGGCCAGCCATTACCGAGCACCACGGTCATTTCCCCGGCGGGAGCATCGATGGCATTAAGGTTTACTTGCGCTTGACGCACCGCTTCACGGGCAAAGGCAAAGCACATTGGCAAGCCTGTGTCATCATTGACCATTAACACGCTGTAATCGTGGCGACCACCGCCACCGGCGCCGCCACGCTCTCGCTTACCGTTTTCTTCTAAAATCACACTGCAGTTAAAGCGTACTAAGGGACGAATGTCCGCGGCTAACGTACCATCACTGGCGGCAACCAGTATTTCTTCATGCACGCCCGCAAGACTGACCACCACTTGAATAATGCGGCTATCGAGGCTGCGAATATAGGCATCAGCCTCTTTCAGTAGATTGATTTTTTTCACTTCTTCCATGGCGGCGATAGGATCGACACTATCGTACAGCGCCAAGGCGTGTTGACGTTTGAAGGCTTGTACTTTTGCCTGTTCGCCAGCCCCTGCAATGCCACGGGCCGCCTCAGCCGCAGCTGTTAATGCTGCAGGTGTAATATCATCGGCATAGGCAAAACCGGTTTTCTCGCCACTGATGGCGCGCACCCCCACACCACGCTCGATATGGAAACTACCATCCTTAATAATGCCATCTTCAAGCACCCAAGATTCATGGCGACTGCCTTGGAAATAGAGATCGGAAAAATCGACTTTATGTTGGTGTATGCTGTTTAAATAATCTTGTAAGCCGTCGAGGGCTAGGCCACCCTTCAATAAACTTTGCTCTACTTGTGCTAAAAAAGGCATCGAGGTTCTCTCTATTCGCTTAAGCGATCTTGCTTGGCTAAAATTCGCAACTCACTCATTTTTAAAATTATCTAAATTCGTTGTGAGTCTATTTATCTATGGCTTTTGTTCAGTGGTTAACGCATTCAGGATTAAACTCTCTCTGAGTTTAATCGTCGGCGCATTAAACCGATTATGTTGCATTACGGGCATTTTGCTGCGAATGCTGTGCACCTCGGTTAAATCGATATCGGCATGTACCCAACCCGTACCGGTTGTTCGCTCGGCAATGATGTTGCCCCAAGGGCCAATCACCATACTTTGCCCCCAAGTTTCACGACTACCTTGGTTATGGGCTCCCCACTGGGCAGCGGCTACGATAACGCATTGAGTCTCAATAGCTCTGGCCTGCAATAACACTTGCCAGTGGGCTTCTCCGGTGACCTTAGTAAAAGCCGAAGGCACGGTAATGATCTCGGCTCCAGCGAGGCGCATTGCCCGAAATAAGTCAGGAAAGCGTAAATCATAACAGATGGATAGGCCAATTTTGCCAAAAGGTGTATCGATAACACTGATATGATCGCCGGGGCAGAAGGTTTCACTCTCGCGGTATTGCTTAGTGCCGTCGGCGACATCCACATCAAACAGATGCAGTTTATCGTAATGCCCTAAGGTATCACCTTTGTCATCAAACAGATAACAACGGCTATAGACACGTCCATCCTCCGCCAGCGCAGGAATCGTCCCTGCCACCATAAACACCCGATAGCGCGTAGCTAAGGCACTTAAGGCAGATTTTAACGGACTGTGATGACTATCACCCGCATAGGCTAGTTGCTGGCTCTCATGGCCACCAAACAATAAACTGCATTCGGGTAACACCACCAAATGAGGAGAATTATCGCCCCACTGTTGCCGCTCCTGAGTTAATTCCTCAAGCTGCGATTCGATAAACAACAGGTTCGCGCTGACGTCGCGGCTGCTCTGGCATTGCAACAAGCTGATGCGCATGGCTCTCTCCTTGAATTTGTTTTATCGGCAGAGCAACTTTGGAATTTACTGGCTCAGCATTGGGTTTACGAATATCTGTGGCTGGCTGTTCAATCTTTTCCTTAGATCCGACTTTATTTTGCTCAGTTTTTGCTTCAGATTCAGTCTGAGGTGCTGGCATGGTTTTATTTACCGCAGCCCCATCAGTCTTAGGCTTATCGCCCTCTGCTGTGGCAGGTAACTCGCCGCCAACCATGGGTAAAATCGACTCGGGGATTTCAATCTCTTTACTCTTACGCTCAAGCTCCTCAACCACAGGATCTGACATCGTGCCCGTGACTCGAAAACGGATTTCAGAAATCACCTCAATCACAGGTTCAAGTACTTTGGTTAAGGCAAACGCACCAAGCCCTAGCGTCCAAGCACTGGTGCTCAGCAGCACCACAGTCGGAACACTGGAGGCTAATTGCGGCACAAAGCGGATATCGTAGTTTAAGCTTTCGCTGGTGAGATCCGTATAGCCGCGCACCTTCATATTGCCCGCAATCGCATCCATTTCAGTGTCTGTCGTTTTCACCACGCCATTATCAATTTGCAGATTGCCAGTAAAGGAGTTGAAGTACATCCCTTGCCCAAACACATCACTGAAATCTAATGATAATTTACGTATTAATGAATCGAGACTAAACAGCGAGAAAATCCGCGCGCCCTTATCACTCACTTGGGATAAATGACCCTTGCCTAACTCAAATTTGACCTTACCGTTCAAGGTTTCGAGGGAAAATGCATAGGGTGCACCTTGCCAAGCAAGATCGGCATTCACTTTTAATGGTGCTTCGTCTACCCCCGGATTTATACCAAGCTGATCACTCAAGTGGTGAAATTGGCTAGCAGTTAAACTGACGGATAACTCGGTTTGGTTTTGACCATTCTGCTGTTGCCAAATACCGTTACCCTGCAGGGAAACTTCAGGCGTCGTCAAAGACAGTGTCTGGATACGGTAGCCAGAGGCTTGCGGACTCGCTTGCACCACTAACTTGCCAAATGGTTTATCGAAAAAGCGAAAATCGTCCACATTCACCGCGACGGGTGGCAAGTTTGTCAGCACCTGATCCGCCGCAAAATCGGCTTCACCTTCGGACTTCACTTCAGGCGAAAAATAAAACTTGCTGGCGGCCACTTTAAGACCCTGTGTCATCCAATTAGGATAAAAATCAATAGTTCCTTCAAATTCACTGGCTTTAGCATCAAAACGCCAGCCATTGTCGTTAGGGTTGGCGCTCAGTCTTAAATCTGTCAGTCCCTGTCCCAGTAAATCAAATTTGCCGATATTGGCGTCTATCCCAACAACGGCAGGGAACAGAGCGGAATGATCTGCCTTTTCGACTAAAATACCAGTACGGACGGGCTTGTTATCAGTACCGATAAAGGCATTAATCACGGGTAGCCAATGGGCTAACTTACCACTGGTTACATCGATCTTAATGTGTCCAAGCTCGGTATTGGGCACCTCGGTAGCCTCGAAGAGTCGCCCTAATAGCAGATCAAAATAACTGAATTGCGTGCCTTTTTCAGCCTCAAAGCCGCCAATAAACTCAGCCTGTTTATCGAGTTTGACCCTGAGGATTGCGGCTTGCTGATCGCCGGAAAACTCGGCCAGTAAGGGCCTAGGCTCATCCGTCGGCTTAGCAAAGACGCCTGGTAATGTTAAACTTGCGCCCACCAGATCTGAGCCTAACTTGGCTTGAATTTGATAGCCTTGCTCATCGAATACCATGCTCAAATTGCCGCCCCACGCGACCTTACCTTGGTAAAAACCACTCAGTGGATTATGGAGTTCTTGAGGTAAGCGACTGAGATCCCAACGGCTTTTCATATCTACATTCAGCGTGAAATCTTTACCTTCGGGCTTAGTTGCAAAGCTAAACTCCAAGGGCTGCTCAAATAGGCGTGACTTAATACCTTGGCCTTCAACGACTTCATTAGCAAACTGCACTGTGCCCGTAACGGCTTTCAGTTGTAACCCAGGCTGGGCAATAAAAACTGGCGTATTATCAAACACAATTTGACCACGAATATCCTCGGCCTCTCCCTCGTACAAGGGGATACTGATGTCTAAGTTACCCCCTACCGCGCCCTGAACCTGCACAACTTTTAAGGTCTCGCCCACCGTATCTGCAAGGGGAGATGCCTGTAACACTTTCGTCGCCGCACTGCCGTCGGTGACGAGGTCTGCCTGAATTTTTAACAGGGAACGCTCACCCAGTTCAGGAATAAACACATGGGCACCATCGGCCACCACATTCATCAGTTTGCCTTGGTTGACCCAGATATCCATACGGGCATTTTCAAATAACGCATCAAGAGAAAGATCTGTGACCGCAGGCCAATCAGGTTGGAATTGGTATTCGGCATTGTTTAAGGTAAATGCCGCTTGGAACACGCCACTATTATCCTCAAAGGGGAAGCTCGATAACGCCCCCTGCCACAATACTTGCGCATTTTGACTCTGTCCAGCTTTTATCGCGCTATCAAGATACTCGGCCAGTGACTCACCCATGGCTTTAATCGGGAAGTATTTATCTGCATTAGCAGCATTTTTGACTGCAACATTAGCAGCGAGGGACAAACTGGCTGCAGTGCTAAAATCCAGTTTTAGGGCGGCAGAGAGGCCAAGGTCATCGTTTACAAGCTGAACATGGGGCATAGATAAAGTCGCACGCTTAGTATCAAATGCACCAGTTAATTCAGCGCCTTGGAACACTAAGGGAGCTGAAAATTCATCGCCAAAATCGAGGGTATAAGTTTGCTCGGGGAGCGAAAAAACTAACGTTTCATCCTGCCATTGCAACTTAAGATCTAAGGGCTGGGTATTGGGTATTCCCTCCACCTTCTGCCAGTGTAATTGCTTGACGCTAGTACTTGCTAGCAAAGATTGATCGGCAGCTTGATAGAGGCGAATAGGCCCAATGCTGCCCTCGGGCGCGAGATGGAACCATTGCTCAAGTACGGCTAAATCGACACCGGGGAAAAGCGGCAACAATGGAAACAAGGTCGGTAAATCTACACGGCTCACATAGGCATACAAAGCATCATTTTGTTGTTTCGCCGCTAATTTTAGTTCAGGCCAATGCTCACCATTAGTGACAAAATCTAAATCGGCGCTACTGATCTCCCAACCTGTCGCCTTGGGCTCCCAACGGATACTACCGGATTGGATTTCAAACTTTTGTGGCTCTCCTTGCATCGACCACTGCAACCAACTGGGCTCAAACTGCACCAGACCAGAACGTATACTGCGATGGGCAACATCAAACCATGCCTTGAGATTCACTATGCCCTCTAGGGGCAGCTTTTTGCTTGGGTCATAGGGATTAGGTTGGCGTGATGCCCATTCGCCTAAATCGAGTGACTGAGCCGCCAAATAGATTTGTCCCTTCAGCGTATCGGGCGCAGTCGCATCACCAGTAATATCAAGCTGGAGACTGAGGGATTCCTTTACCATGGCATTGTTATCGAGGTAAATCTCCCCCGTACCGCGATGTTGCATGTCGCTATTACGCCAATTAAGGTGGCGAATATGGATGGGTCGATATTCATGCTGCAAGCTCAGTAGCTGCACCGAGGCATCCGCCAGCGAGAAACGCTCAAGCTGTTTTAGCAGTAACTTATACAACCAGTCGGTTTGCGTGGATTGTCCAGAGACTCGGCCCGTTGTACTGCCAGACAATTTATCCATATCGAGGGCGATATGAACACCTTCAAAATTCACATCTTCGATGCGCGGACTGGTGGTCAGCAAAGACTGCCAAAAATCCAACTTGATTTGAACTTGCTTCACTAACACTGTGACGGGTAATTTTTCCTGCGGCGGGATCACTAGGTCATCAATGGTTACCGCGGGGCCAAAGGCCTGCCACTGGGCAGATAACTCACCCACCTGAATATTGATCTGATATTCACTTTTTACATACTCAACTAACTGCTGGCGAACCTCATCGACCTGAGGCAATAGTCCTCGGATCAAGCTTACCGTCAAGGCAAACAAGACTAAGATCAGCGCCAATAGTTGCCAGCAAAAACGGCTTAGTTTTTTAGCAGTAAAAAGCGTTGCCACTACATCATCACCACGTCGTATTTATGCTGGGAATACATAGGTTCATTTTGCAGACGAATACGTTTACCGATATAGACCTCAAGCTCAGCTACTAGATGACTTTCATCACCACTTAAGCTGTTATACACCGCGGGCGAGCAATACAGTAAAAACTCATCAGCATCATAGGCTCGATTTAGGCGGATAATTTCACGGAATATCTCATAAGAGACCGTTTCGACTGTTTTCATACTCCCCGTCCCCTTACACGCAGGGCACTCGCCGCACAGCACATGCTCTAAACTCTCGCGGGTGCGTTTGCGGGTCATTTCAACTAAGCCTAAACCTGAGAAACCACTGACATTAGTTTTAACCCTGTCCTTGGCTAACGCACTGTTTAAGCTATTGAGTACACGGGTTTTATGCTCGTCACTCAGCATATCGATAAAGTCGATAATGATGATGCCACCGAGATTACGCAGCCTAAGTTGCCGCGCGATGGCTTGGGTGGCTTCGAGATTAGTGTTAAAGATGGTTTCTTCAAGATTGCGGTGGCCAACAAAGGCACCCGTGTTGATATCGACCGTGGTCATGGCCTCGGTCTGATCGATAATCAGATACCCACCCGATTTGAGCTCTACCTTGCGACCGAGGGCGCGCTGGATTTCATTCTCAACATCGTAGAGATCGAAAATCGGCGCAGGGCCAGAATAGTGCTCAATCTTGTCGGCGATTTCCGGCATAAACTCTTGAGCGAAGGCTTGCAGCTCGGCAAAAGTGCGCCGCGAATCGACTTGAATGCGATCTAATTCCGTCCCGACAAAGTCGCGCACAATCCGTACAGGCAAAGCGAGATCTTGATAGAGTAACGCAACACCACGGCGCTGACGACGCTCTGAGACTTTAGACCAAACTCGACGCAAAAAAGCAGCGTCCTGCGCGAGCTCATCCTCACCTACGCCCTCAGCGGCGGTGCGGATAATAAAGCCACCGTCTTCATCGACGAAAGGCAGAGTGATTTTTTTAAGACGACTGCGCTCTTCTTCCTGCTCAATCCGCTGGGACACCCCAATATGGCTGGAGCCAGGCATAAAAACCAGATAACGGGACGGCAGAGTAATGTCCGTGGTCAGGCGTGCACCTTTAGTGCCGAGCGGATCTTTCACCACTTGCACCATAATATCTTGCCCTTGGCGCACCAACTCTGCGATATCACGAACCACAAAATGGCCTTTCTCGACATCGGCGACACATTCGGTGTGCGGCACTATGTCGGAGGCATGTAAAAAAGCCGCTTTATCTAAACCAATATCCACGAAGGCGGCTTGCATGCCGGGCAGCACACGGCTGATTTTACCTTTGTAAATATTGCCCACAAGGCCACGTTTCATGCGGCGTTCAATATGGACTTCTTGCAGCACACCGTGCTCAACCAAAGCGACACGGGCCTCTGATGGGGTTACGTTAATCAGTAACTCTGAACCCATCTTGCGCTGAATTTTATTCGGATTTAAGCGACCGGTATTCACGACTCACCCCATTAGGGAAATTAAATTAATCTCAGTATGTTATAAGCCTGAAAACCAATAACGCAGAAGAGTTGAGTGTTGAAAACCCAATCCTCTGTATTGCTCCCCATTTGCAAGTCGCCCAATCCGCAGACTAGATAATGCCCGCCTCAGATAAGAGCTGGCGAGTTTCCACTAATGGCAAGCCAACAACACAGGAGTAACTACCATCAATCGACTCGACAAAGCAGCCACCTAAACCTTGGATCCCATAGCTGCCAGCTTTATCCATGGGTTCTTGTGAGGCGACATAGGCATCAATATCCGCATCAGAAAGCACACAAAAACGCACTAAGGTTTCGACTAAACGCACTGCGGTATGGTTGGCATTTGCCAAGGCCACAGCCGTCATCACAGTGTGCGCTCTTCCCGAAAGCGCACGCAGCACTCGCTTGGCATCGGCCTCATCAACAGGCTTACCTAATATTTCATCTTCATGCACGACGATAGTATCAGAACCTAATACAGCAGGCTGTGACATATCTGAGCATAATGCAAGCCCAGCCTGCGCCTTTTCGGCTGCGAGGCGCTGCACATAATCCCGTGGTAACTCACCCGACCTAGGGGTTTCGTCGATATCCGGTGCCACTTGCTCAAAGGTAAAATCACTCAGCCCTAATCCAATATGAGTTAGTAATTCTTTACGGCGCGGCGATGTCGAAGCTAAGACTAAATTCACAACTAACGAACCTTATAATGACGTCGGATACGACGTAAAATCCAAAAAATCCAAGGCCAAAATACTAGGCCCGATAGCGCAGGCAAAAACAGTTCCGCATGGAATGTTGCGCCATCCATAACAAACTCAACCCAATAAACAATCAGGTGGTAGATAGCAATGAGCAGCATCACTACCAGCGACTGCTGCCATTTAGGGAAGTTGCGTAAACGCTGACAATGTAAAATCGCAATATAAATCACTAGCGACATCGCCAAAGAACGTACCCCTAAGGTGGCGCCTAAGAGAATATCGAGAGCCAAACCCATTACCCATGCCGTAAGAATGTTATACCTGTGTGGCAACGCAATGGACCAGTAGATCAAAATCATCAGTAGCCAATCCGGCCGCCAAGCCTCAACAATTGTAGGTAGAGGCATAATTTGGCTTAAGAGTCCGACAAACAAGGTCAGCCAAACCACAATACGTCCATTAGCCGCTTGTAAACTCATTAGTGCACCTCAGCTGGCGGTTGGGTGGTAGCAGCATTCGATGCACCATTGGCATTTCTCGGTGCCGCAGTCGCGTTTGGAACTGTGGCATTAGGAGCCGTGGCGTTTGTGCCCTGCGCTTGAGGATTGGTGGCACCATTACCAGCATCAGGTTTGGCTTCTTCTACCGGATGATCCGCCGCAGGCACAGGGATTTGATTAGGCAAAGTCACGCCCGAGTCAGGTGATGGCCAAATCAGCAGCAGATAACGAATGCGATCAAGTGCCGCCAGAGGCTGAGCCGTGACTCGCGCATAGCTTTGGCCATCTTCGGTAAAGACTTTCATCACTCGTGCCACAGGATAGCCTTCAGGAAAGCGGTTACCTAAGCCTGAGGTGACTAACAAATCGCCCACTCGAATATCGGTGCTCTTAGCCACATGACGCAGCTCAATCTCATCGAGCTCACCCGTACCATTAGCGACTAAACGCACATCGTTACGGGTAATCCGCACGGGTAAACCGTGGGAAACGTCAGACACTAGTAACACTCGGCTGGTCATCTCGCTAACCTGTACAACTTGCCCCACGACCCCCTGCGCATCCACCACCGGCTGACCGACGAAGACACCGCTGCGGGAACCCCGATTCAAGACCACATAGTGATGGGAAGGTTCACTGGCAACCTCCATCACCTCCACCACCATCTTGCGGGAATCCTGATAGGCTGGCGAACCCAGCAAAGCACGTAAGCGTTCGTTTTCTTGACGCAGATGTTCGAAACGCTGTAGGCGTTCACTCATTAATAATTGTTGCCTTAACAGCTCTTTATTTTGCAATGCCAGCATATTGCGGGTCGCAAAACTCTCAGATGACCAATCGAGAATCGCACTGGGTACGCTCGCGAGGTATTGAATAGGGCTTAAAGCAGATGAAAGGGATTCACGGGCAGGCTCAAGACGGTGATTTGCCGCGAGCAAAATCACCGACAGGATAATTGCCAGTGTTAAACGGAACTGGTTCGAAATACCACGAACAAAAATTGGCTTCATAGGAAAGCTAAGGCGGTGATTAGCCGCCCTATACCGAAGTTAGATTAGGTTTCTTCGGAGAACAGATCGCCGCCGTGCATATCAATCATTTCAAGGGCTTTACCACCGCCACGCGCAACGCAGGTCAGAGGATCGTCCGCCACCATGACTGGAATTCCCGTTTCTTGCATTAATAAACGGTCTAGGTCACGCAGCAGCGCACCACCACCAGTTAACACCATGCCACGCTCAGAGATATCAGAGGCTAATTCTGGTGGCGATTGCTCTAATGCCACCATAACCGCACTCACAATACCCGATAATGGCTCTTGCAGTGCTTCTAAAATTTCGTTGCTGTTGAGGGTAAAGCTACGAGGCACACCTTCGGCCAAGTTACGACCGCGAACTTCAATTTCTAACACTTCATCGCCTGGGTAAGCAGTACCGATTGTGTGTTTGATACGCTCAGCGGTAGCTTCACCAATCAAGCTGCCATAGTTACGGCGAACATAGTTGATGATCGCATCATCAAACTTATCGCCACCAATACGCACTGAGGAGGAATATACAACACCGTTCAAGGAGATAATGGCGACTTCAGTCGTACCACCACCGATATCAACGACCATTGAACCTGTGGCTTCAGAAACAGGTAAACCTGCACCGATGGCCGCGGCCATTGGCTCTTCAATCAAATACACCTCACGGGCACCCGCACCCATGGCTGACTCACGAATGGCACGGCGTTCAACTTGCGTTGCGCCAACGGGAACACAGACTAAAACGCGTGGGCTTGGACGAAAAAAGCTGTTGTTATGCACTTGTTTAATAAAATGCTGCAACATTTTCTCTGTCACATAAAAGTCAGCAATCACACCGTCTTTCATCGGACGAATTGCTTGAATATTGCCAGGAGTACGGCCTAACATCTGTTTAGCTTCTGTACCGACAGCTGCTACAGATTTCTGACCAGAGCTGTTACGCTCGCCACGTATAGCAACAACAGAAGGCTCATTGAGGACGATGCCTTCATCACGAACATAAATTAAGGTGTTAGCTGTACCCAAATCGATCGATAGATCATTAGAAAAAATGCCACGCAGCTTCTTGAACATGTAACTAGCCTGTATTCTGTGGAGTCAGAAGAAAAGAAAAATCAGCTAACTTTATCAATGCCACCCTGATTCCACAAGACCGTTGAGGTTAACAATCGCTAATGGAGTGATTTTTTTTTAATTAGGCCGCTCAAAAACACTATTTAATCGAAAAACACGCAATATTGATTAAAAATTCAACAGTTAAAAACCATGTTAAATACAAGTCGGCAACATGCGTAAAACCTGTTTTTTGCAATTTTGCCTTAGCATGATGCTTTGAAATCATGCCCAAAAGATCAGCTCGGCATGATAAATCACCATAGGCTAATTCCAATTCAGCAAAATCGAACTAAAAAACAAGCTAATTCACTTCTCGCCAGTAGATGATTCTGTCATGACCTCGATAACGCCCAAAAAATGCACTGGCACGTGGATCAGATAAGCTACTGGGCGTGACGCCATTCCAGTTCCAATACCACTCTAACCATGTGGGTACATCTAAAGGCGCGGTCACTTGACCACGATATAAAGTGCCGCTTGAGGTCACGGCTCGCCACAGCAAATCAAATTGCCCCGCTTGAAATGCTAAAGATGCACCGGTTCGATTGATACTCTGCCCTGCGGCTAAATCGGGATCAAAGTTGTAGCCAAGGCCAGCATTATCCACCTGCGAACCTAAGCCATAGGTGGCGATAGTGCAGCTATCATCCCCATTTAACACCCAGTTAGTTCCATTCCAATACTCAGCTCTGGTTGGCATTTTGAGGATTTCAGTTTCAGGGCCATAGGTGTTATCCATCACCACGCGGCCGTGACGTAGGATCTGAGTGGTGATTTTTCTCGCATTACAGTTAGTGCAAGTGCCCGTGGATGCCGCATCCATATCTGCTAAGGCCACATAGCTGTATAAGCCATTTGGCCTTGGGTCGTTGTCCATCAATTGCACACCAATATCGAGCAGCTCAAAAGGGCCGTCCTGATACTGATTTGCAGCGATATTTGGCGTCATCCGACTCACGTTCGCCAGGTAACTGCCATCAACAGTTGCCACACCTTGGTTCCAACTTGCCCCATTCACAGGTAAAGCGCTTAAACGGCTCTGCAAATCAACGCCGTTATTATTGTTTTCTCCGACCAATTTGGCACTCGCATAGGAAAATGGCGGGAAGTAGTTCTGCGTCACTACGCCACCGACATTCAAGGCGTTAAGGCTCATCGACATCGGGAAAGGTTGATCCATATAACTAAAGCCGCCACAGGCGGGCAAAACGGAAACATCGCTCACTAAAAATCGGTCGGGCACAAAACGGCCGATATTGGCAGAATAGCCAATCGGAATATTCAGGCTGCTTGCCGTCCCTAAATAATTGGGCGTCGCCTGCGCCGCAATTTGGAATACACCGACTTCACTAATGCTCTGATTACTGATGGTATTAAGGTTACTGGTCTGCGCCGTGTGACTGTAAGATGTCATACCCAGTACACCATCATGGCCGCCATTGGCAATGCTGGGTGCAACCACATAACTCGCAAGTTTCATCTGCGCATCGATAAAGTTAGGTGTGGATAAGTTGCCCGAACAAAAGTCCGTATCGCCATCTTTTTCCCATGCCATGGCTTGTACTGTCATGCCAAAATTTTGTCCCGCTTTACGGTAGGCATTACAGCTCATATCCGCACTTGGGCAGCTGGCGAGCGCATCCACAGCTTTAACGCATAATCCCGCTGGCACACTGACAAACTGGTCAGAGCCTGTCATCACTAGACCTGTATCTTCCCCAGTCCCATCAAGCCTAGCGTCAAGTTGAACTCGCCCAGCATCGGGGTAATTAATCTCAAGGGAGGCCACGCCATTAGTAAACCGCAAAGGAATTTGAGTTCGCAAGGTTTGGGTTTTGCCAATTGCCGTTGTTGCCCCCGTTGAATTCCCCTTAATCGTTATCGCTTGCTGCAAAGCGCTCGGAATGGATGACGGGGAAACATAAGTGCTCCAAAAACCGACATTTTTCGTCGCATTCCCAAATGCGGGAACACATTCAAGGCTTGAATTGGACTTTCTCACCGCAGAAATATTGATAGAGGTGGGCTTATTCGCCAACTTATCAGGGACATCGAAAATAAACCCACTCTCTGCAAAGCTCAACGTGCAGGAAGCCGTATTTAACGGGCCAGAGCCTTTACGGCAAAGTGTATTACTCCCTGCAATGGTGGATGGGATAGAGCTACTCACACCAATGGTTACAGGAGGCGTGGTGACATTATAACGAAGGCTGGCAGTTGCTAAGCCGTTGACAAAATTGACACTCTGAGTATTCACCCCACCCACATACCAAGCGCCATTAGCATTGGGATTTAACGATAATTGCGCCGTAACGGGATCGGTAAATAGCTGACTACAATTAGCATTTGCACAAGCACGAATAGCCATCGTTTCCGCTTTACAGGTCAACGGTGAGCTCGAATAATCAAATTCGAAATGATGCACTTGCTGACCTACGGGGCGAGATTTTAGGGCGCACACCTTAAAATTATCGATTTCATGGTTGTTGTTGGCGCCGCCAGTAGAGCCAGTAAAAGACAAGTAAAAATCTTCAGGCACTGCGCCTTGATTAGATATCGCTCTGGCATTAAATGCCGGAACCAGTACTTGATACCCTTGCCCATTACGCACATCACGTTCAACTGAGACCCAAGCTTGGCTAGGAATAGTTGAATCAACCTTAATCCGATATTTATGATTGGGCGCCGCAGTTGACGTACTACGAACGTCAACTCTAGGATTTAAATTCGCTGCTGTACCAGCTAAATACTTGTAGTTTGCCGCCGCAGATCCACGTAATGTAATAGATTGAGGTCTGAAATAAGGAGCTGTTGCCGGTCTTCCGACCTTCCCTTCATTGGAATCTGAAAAGTTACCATATTCATCCAATCCCACCCCAAGCCAGCCACCCGCAAAACCAGGCGTACCATCATTACGTTGTGCATATCCAAGCGCACCACCAAAACTACCGGGTTGAGGCGTGACCGCCGCATCGGAGAGAATGACCGCAACCCCATCACCACCCGTTCCTGAAGATGGCGACCACGCATAATAATCAAACTCGACCGTCACTAAGTTATTTTCTGCAGGAAATAGCCGCTGAAAGGTACTTGCGGTTGCTTGGTTCCCCGATGCGGGGGTAATTCGAAGTCGATTACTGACAATACTCGGCGGAGTTGAACTCCCCAGCACTTTTATCGCCCAATCATTTCCAAGGCTTGTGCGTGAAAAATCATCAGTAAAACATTCAAGGGCTGGACTGGTGTCATAAATCACTTTGGAATTTGAAAACATACGCACATTTTGTGCACTTAAACGACCAGTCAAAGTTGAGCGATTAAATAACGTAGCATCACCAGCAACGTAGAAACTGCCTTGTACTTTAGAATCTGTTTGCAATTCCAATTCTCTACCAACATAGATATCTGTAGTACTCGAAGCATTAAATACTGATGTATCTGATGTTGTAAAAGTACCTCTCACATAAAACTGAGTATTGCCTGTACCAATGATATTAATCGCACCTAAGCTAAGATTAAGATCACCATCTATGATATACGTTTTTCCCGCCCTTAATGTCATTGTGCCATTCTGGTAGAATGTCACGCTTTTAAACACATAAACATCATAGGTGTCAGAAACAGTGACGCTACCGCCATTGACTTCAACATTACCGATATCCCAGCGAGTTGCATCAAACTTGGCGCCATATCCCAAAGTGACACCCAGCTCCACCGATGGTGTTGTCCAACTTGCCACTGTTGAATTACTGTTAATAGAACTATTTGTTTTATCAAGTATATCGGGAATAGCCTTGGCTAAACTTGGAATTCCACTGACTTTACACTGACCAATACCACACGAAGAATTATTCACTCCGTTAGGTTTGGCTTTTTTAAAACACACATCTAGGTTGTCATAATTAACAACCATAGATTGGTTTTGCATTTCTAACTGCCCATTAGAATTAAAACTCTGTATTGGGCCAGGAAATACGCTGCCACAATCAATCGCTGCATGTGAAGACATCATTGTCATTAGCAATATTGTCAACACGGAAAATAATTGAGTACCAATCCCAAATGCTCTAACCACGGGCTTCTACCTCTACTTGACGGCTAACACGGGTTTCACCACTTTCGCACACCGCTTTGCTATTGATCCGATATTGAGTGACAGCGCCAGCCGCATGCGCGGAGCAACTTACCCCAACACTACAAGCATGAAAGCCAACCACATTAGGCGGTGTCCAAGTGCTTGAAACACTTGCGCATGTTGGAATAAAGTTTGCCGCCGCATTCAGCGGAAATAATTGCGCCAATGCAGCATCAGCACCACTGTTTGCCGCTGCGAGGGCACGGGCGCCCCAAACCTCTTGAGTTAATCCGGTATCCGCATCTTCAACAATATTGATTAATGCAGCAGCCAATAAAAACATCACCGTAATAACAAAAATGCCGATGACTAAAGCGCTGCCGCCTTGGCGGTGAGCGGGGTACGGGCAATATGCTGAGCGTGATAGGCTAACTAAGTTAAGGGACATTGATCACCTGCACTTGATGTCGATACTGAAATGTCTCGCCATTAACATTAAATCGTGGCTGTAGGTGCACCATCGCATTATTCACTAGACTCGACGGCGTTAAAATCAACGGTAAATCAGCACTATTGGTTAAGGCATTTGCGATACCTTGTGCCATCAACACGCCAGAGCCCATATCCGCAGGTACTGGCTGGCTAGCATTCAATCCATAACCAGTATAACGCTTTAGAATTAACTCATTACTGGATGACGCCTTTTCAAAACAATAACTGACGGGGGCAGAAGCAAAATAGATCCGTTGCCGAGGAGAGGCTTCGGCAAATCTCGCATTAGCGGTAAAGGTTAAAGTCACTTGATTTGCCGCGGTGCTAATGCTGTTTATTTGCGCCCGTTTTTGCCTCGCGCTGTTATACACATCGCTATCGGTTAAGGGATAAATCCACACATATTGGTTAACCGCAATCTTGCTGCTCACATTGTCTAAAATTACACTCCCAGTTAACGCTGCCGCGCTCGGCGCAATCGGCATTGCTAAATAGGTGGTACTCGCCTCAATGGGGACAAACTCCACACATTGATAGGTGAGATTATCGCCATTAAGTCGCACACTGTTAGGCAGCGCGCTCCTTAATTCACGGGTTATACGCTCGACGGCAAAACGGCTTTGACTTAACACTTGGTCGACCGAACTCGACTCCACAAAAATCCGCGTGCCAAAAATAATAAAACTGCTCACTCCGACCACAAGAATACCTAAGATCAGGATCACTGTGACCATTTCAACTAAGGTAAAACCCTGCGTGTATAGACGCTTATTCTTCATTGATAAAGAGCGCATTAGTAATTGCTCCTTACCAGATTGTAAGTGATCACTTCGTTATCTGGCGTGGTGACATTAATGGTCACTAACTTGGTATTAGGCGCGGCCCCATAAGCAACAGTCACACTTAGTTGATAGTTGGGATACGCCTCTGCATAAGTTTGGCTGGAATTAAGCATAGTGGCATTTTGGCTTAAGCCGTTATAGTCATCCACATCGTTAAAGTCGTTGCGCCCCTCTCCCGCCTCTGGCCCTAAGACGGCCGAGCAACTACTGCCTAATGGACTCCCACAAGCCGGCACTCCGCCATTGGCATTGGTATTTTGATCGTAACGTTTACCCCAAATCTCATTCATTACCGAATGGGCCAGTTCAGCACTTTTTACTCGATGTAAAGTCTTGGCCGCGCGATCCGCTTGGGGAAATAACATGCTACTAAGCATTACGATAGCAATGGCAATCACCAGCATGCCGACCACGAGTTCGATTAGGGTAAAACCCTGTTGTAGCTTGCCGTTTGGGGATGTTTTTATTAATGCTTTGTCCAATAACTGCCAAGGATTAATTAGCATAAATATAACCTTCGCTGGAAATGTTAATGACCAGAGTATCGTTGGCAATCACTTTAATGCACGAGCCATTACAAGCCAGCGAAGGCCTACCATTAATATCAAAATCAAGATTAAAACTATTTGCGTTATTACTAGTGAGCGCCAACTGCGCACCACCTTGAAAAGCCTGGGTATATAACGGATTAGGTGCCAGAGCCGCACCTGTGCAACCAGCACTATTACGGCTTGCAAACTGGCTCACTTGATAGCCCGTTGCTGAAACGACAACGCGGTAACATCTATCAGTATTATTTAAGGCTTTTTGCTGAACTTGGCGCAGCTCAGCCATAAATTCATTGCGTAGGCTAAAGGCGCTGTAGGATGACTGGCTAAATAAGCGCGGCAATACCGTCACCGATAGAATCCCAATTAGGATAATGGTGGTCACAAGTTCGACTAAGGTAAATCCAGCCTGTTTCGCCATCAAAAAGTAGCCATTGTTGATATAAGGTTCTAGGTTCTAGGTTCTAGGTTCTAGGTTCTAGGTTCTAGGTTCTAGGTTCTAGGTTCTAGGTTCAGTTTCTGCCAACATGATTATTAAGGCAAATATTACCCCTAAACAAAAGAAATAATTAGCTAATTCATTTTATTAAAGGGGACAAACTCATAGATTACTGGCCTAAAAAAAAGGCCTGCTAGGCAGGCCTTTACGTATAACTAAAATTAACAAGCCGAAGCTGCTGGTGTTGCAGTAAATGTTGGAGCTGCTGTTGCTGTAGCAGGTGTATATTCAATAAAACACGTTGCTGGCGCACCTGCCTGCCAGAACTTAGCTTTACCTGATGTAGTTGTAGTATCTACGACCCAATCAGTTGTAGCACCAGTCGGTGTTGTACCTTCGCTGATAGTAATATCCAATGAATTTTTAAAGTTATTTAGAGAAGCTCTCATATAACCATAGTCGGTAGTGACTAATACAGCAGTACTAGGCGTAGCTGTAGCATCTCCGCTTAAAACAACAGATTGGTTTGTTCCTTTCTCTAAACCTGCAAGCGCTGCTTTTGAATAGACTAAAGTATTCGCTCCTTGGATCGAGGCCTTTAGACCATTCAGCGCAGACACTCGCGCATCACCTTGCAAATTAATAAACTTAGGTGCTGCAGTAACAGCCAAAATGCCTAAAATAATAATCACAACCACTAATTCAATTAATGTAAAACCACTTTGCTTTTTCATTCTTTAAGACTCCATTAACACGCAGTAGCTACAACGTTATACACAGGCAATGTGGTACTCGTTGCTGGTGTATATTCTAAACGACAGGAATCCGTGTCTTTCTTTCCCTTAGGAACAATAATGAAAGATGTCGCACTTTTATACACAACGCCAAAGTCATTCACTGTACCAACTGTATCAGTTGCTAAGGCATCAAACTTCATGTCCAAAGCATTTTCTAGGTTAGTTTTCACAACAGCAGAACTAGTAGCACTGTTGAGGTATCCATAATCAGTCGTAACATCAACGCCAGTTGCAATAGTTACAGTCTGAGCAGCGGCTTTTTCTTTACCTGCAAGAGCAGCCTTTGAATAGATCAATGTGTTCGCACCTTGTAAGGCCGCTTTCACACCCTCAACTGTTGATTTACGCGCATCTGATTGAAGATTAATAAACTTAGGTGCCGCTGTGACAGCAAGAATACCTAAGATAATGATCACTACTACTAACTCAATTAAGGTAAAACCTTGTTGTCTTTTCATCATTAACTACCTGTGTAATAACAATTCTAAATACCTAAATTTCACGCCAGTGCAATTAAGGCGTAAATGGTGTTTGAGTAAAACTTAATACTTTGCCCGTACCAGGATTATAAACTACTCCTTTTGCACCTGTGGTAGATAAGTCAGGGGCTGGAGAGGGTACACCCGTTGTTTGGTTTAACACCAGCGAGGCTACTTGGTGATAAACACATAAATCTAAACCGCTCACTGCTGCGCCGGTAATCGAATTAGCACTGCCACCCGCACCATCAATCACACGTACTGTATAACGTTGATTTCGCGCATCTTGCGAATAGAGCACATTACGTGGCGCACTTTGCAATACCGTATTGAATACCTGCTGACAGCTCGCATCTGTCATGGCCGTAGCATCGGTACCCGATGTCCCTGTGGGATAACCAAAACGTGGGTCGAGGGATACTGAGGTACCGTCTAAGATCACACTGCTATTTTGGCGACCATCGACTTCCCATTGTGAACGCACAAAACTTACGGCTGTGGATAAACCACCAGCCACACCGTCCACACTGGCATCTTCAGCATCATCGGTGACATTTAAAAAACGTGGGATAGCTGTTGCCGCAAGCAACCCCAAAATTACGATCACTATGACCAGTTCAATCAATGAAAAACCATTTTGCTTAGTCTTCATTAGTCTCTCCCTATCTTGATGAAAGTCCATTCTAACAGCTAAATCAGTTTAAAAAAGCCCGTTACTTAACAATATTTTAGGATGACGTCAAAAAAATGACCCTGCCAGAATTTAGTTGATAGCCGATACTATCGCCATTTTGTGAGCGATAACGGCAGCTATTATCCTTACTAAAATAGGCACCCATTAAGGTATTTTCCGCTAGATCTTGCCCCATCAATTGTTGCCATAGCGCCTGACAACCTTGGTCATCAAATTGGCTAGGTTGCGGCCAGCCCTGCACGCCCATCGCCACAAACGTTTGCTCGCTATTTGTACTTTGCTCGTTAAACACTTCCCAATTTAGTCGCATTTGCTGTGGTTTGCCAAGGGATAACCATTGGGAGCGCACCATAGCTAACACATTTAAGAAACGCGTATGCTCCAACTCCAGATTACGGACGGCAAGTTGTGGCACTGTGGAAAAATAGTTAACCCCAATCACCGCGAGAATAACCAAGATCAAGGTCAAGCTAACGAGCCGACCATACACACGTAATAGATCGCTTTCGGCCTTCTGTTGGCTCTGCATCTATTTGATCCTGATAGCATAAAGCATTACTTACCACCTTTGACCACATTGAGCATATCCCACATGGGGAGATAAATACCCAAGGCTAATATCAATACAATTACGGCCACGATCCCAATTAAAATCGGCTCTAACTTAGCGGTAAGATTTTTAAGATCGTAGTCGACCTCACCTTCGTAAAAATCGGCGGCATCATTTAGTAGCTGGTCAATTTGTCCGGTTTCTTCACCAACGGCGACCATTTGCAACACCAATGGTGTAAATAACTTGCTCTGATTCGATACCCTCAGCATAGATTCGCCGGATTCGATGCCGCGGCGCATACCAACAATTTTGTCGTGCATATAGGCGTTATCCACCGCATCCGCCACAAGGCTCAGCGCCTGTGTCATCGGCACGCCCGCGCTTAACATCATCGAAAAACTGCGGCAATAACGGGCAAGGGTCGAACGCTCAATAATCGAACCCACTGCGGGAATATGTAATTTCCACTTATCCCATTGTTTTTCACCTTTTTCCGTATGGTGCCAATAACGGATCCCAATGATGGCGCCAAGCAACATCACTAACATCAAAGGCCAATAGTTAACAAATAAGTTAGAGGTGCCAATCAGCACCTTGGTCGCCCAAGGCAAATCGGCACCGAAACGGGAAAACATTTCGGCAAATTTGGGGATCACCATGATATTTAAGATCACCATCGCCAAACCAATCGCAATCAATACAAAGATCGGATAACGCATCGCGGCCTTAATCCGACGGCGAGTTTCCTGCTCACGCTCGATATAGCCCGAGAGCTGAATAAAGGCATCCTCCAACTTACCTGTGTTCTCCCCCACATGCACCATAGAAACAAACAGTGAATCAAACACATCAGGATGTTGGTTCATGGCAGATGACAACGGGCGACCCGCGGTAAGCTGCTCAGAAATATCATTAAGCGCATCCTTCATCCGTTGGGAATGCGCGGTTTCAGATAAACCGGCAATGGCCCGCAAAATCGGGATCCCCGAACGCGTGAGTGAATACATTTGCCGAGTAAAAATTTGTAATTCATCTAAACCGACTTTACTACCAAAGAGCTGCGTCAGTGAAAATGACTTCGTCACCTTTGCCGCTTTTACTTCCAAAGGAATAATGCCGCGCGCTAACAACATATCAGCTGCCGCACTTTCGGAGGCAGCATCGAGCTGACCCGTTACGGCTTGACCTTGCCCACTGCGTCCACGGTATTGATAAACCGGCATAATTAGGCCTCGACGCCTTGCTGACTAATAATATCCCGTGAGAGTGGCACTTGAGATTCACTCACATCCTCTACCAGCTTAGCCACCTCTTCAATGGTCGTCATACCCTCACTTAAATATTGCAATGCCGATTCAACTAACGGAGTAAAGTTCGGGCTTTGTAGTGCTGCGCGGGCAAAATCCTGCGGATTGCCAGTGCGCATGGCATCAATCATTTTTTCATCCAGTTCGAGGATTTCAAAAATACCGATACGGCCACGATAACCACTGCCATTACAGCTCTGACAACCCGTGCCAATACGGAAATTCGCATGGGTAAAATCTTGGCGGCTCACGCTATTTAACCACGCTTTTTCCTGCGCAGTAGGCTGATATTCTACGCCGCAGTTATGGCACACACGGCGCACTAATCGCTGGGCAATAATCACTCTTAAGGCACTGGCGACTAAATAACTGGCGGCGCCCATATCGAGTAAACGTAGCGCGCTGGTCACCGCATCATTGGTGTGCAAAGTGGATAACACAAAGTGACCCGTAAGTGCCCCCCTCAGGCCAATTTCAACGGTTTCTTGGTCGCGCATCTCCCCGACCATGATAATGTCTGGGTCTTGACGTAATGTGGTGCGCAGTACGTTCGAAAAATCCAGTCCAATCTTATGGTTTACTTGGACTTGGTTGATCCGTGGCAGTTGGTATTCGACCGGATCTTCTACGGTGATAATCTTGCGATCCGCGGTGTTGAGCTCACTTAAGATGCCATACAAGGTGGTGGTTTTACCGCTACCCGTAGGGCCTGTTACCAGTAACATGCCGTGCGGACGTTTAATCTGCTTACGAATACGCGCCAAAATATGCGGTGGCATACCCGTTTCGTTTAAGGTCAACAGCCCTGCAGATTGATCGAGCAAACGCATTACCACGGATTCACCGTGGTAAATCGGCATGGTCGACATCCGCACATCAATTTTGTGGCCTTTAATTTCCATATGGAAACGCCCGTCCTGCGGCAGACGTTTTTCAGAAATATCGAGGCCCGCCATGAGCTTAAGACGCAGAACCAAGGCTGCGGCGATATTAACCTCATTTAGTATGGTCTCATGTAACTGACCATCGATCCGCTGACGGATCCGCAGCACCTTTTCCCCTGGTTCGATATGAATATCCGAAGCACGCATTTGCACCGCATCTTCAAAAATAGACTGAAGTAGCTTAACGACTGTGGTTTCATTATCACTGTCGCTCGAAGTTAAGCTTGCCAAATCAAACATTTTATCGGCGGCGTATTCCTCTTCTAGCTTGCCAGCAATTTGTGCGATCTGGTCGGTGCGGCGATAGAGGTTATCGAAGGCTTGCAGTAACTGCTGCTCAGGCGCGACCGCGACACTGAGCTTTTTAGGCGCGATAATGGTTTCTAAGTGATCGAGCGCCTGTAAATCAGCAGGGTCGCTCATAGCAACCAGTACACTATCGCCCCTATCTTCTACCGCTAAGGCACGAAAACGCCGCGCTTGCACCTCTGGGATAAGGCTTACCACTTCAGCGGGGATTGGGCGTTTGCTGATATCCAGCAGTGGCAAATTTAACTGCTGTGACAAAAATTGCAGTAGTTGAGTTTCGGTAATCGAACGCAGGTCGATCAATGTTCGGCCGAGTTTATGGCCAGTCTTGCGTTGCTCGGCCAAAGCCTGCTGCAACTGCTCTTCGGTAATAATGGATTCTTGAACTAACAGATCGCCCAAACGCATCTTTAATCTGGGTTTCATTGGCTATCTCCTAGTTGTATTAAGCGTTGTTCAATAAAAGCCGTGGCCTGAGTTGATAAGCCGGAATAGCTTAATGCTGTGCGATAGGCTTGGCTGGCTTGAGCGAATTGTTGTTGTGAATCTAGGGCATAGGCCAATCCCAACCACCATTTCGCCTGCTGTGGGTCCTGCTGTAATAACTGGCGGTACGCCTGTTCTACTAACGTAAACTGGCCTTGTTTTTGGGCTAAATCCGTCTGAGCTAACCACTTTTGCCTTGCTAAGACATGGCGTTCAGGGATTTGTGCAAGACTCGCTAAGGCCGAGTCAGTATCGCCCATTGCGTGTTGTATCCTTGCTAATAGTAGATAAAATTCATACTCTTGCGGATACAGTAATCGACCTTGACTGAGCACTTCAGCCGCTTGTGCTAGCTCGCCTTGGCCATAATGTAGTGCCGCGAGTTGTTTGCGCGCCTCATGCAAGCTCGGATCTAACTTAAGCGCCTTATCATAGTAGTCCATAGCTTTGAGCAACTGACCTTGTTTTTCAGCATCGCTCGCCAGCGCCACCTGTTTTTGTGCTAATTGGCTCGGTGAAAGCTTTACTTCCTTGACCGCCATTTGACCAGCCGCCTTGGGTTGAACACTTGTAAACTCTGCCTGTTGGTTGGCTCTAGCTTGGTTTGGTTCAAGAGCGACTTGCGCTGTTTGATTGGAGACAGTTGCATTTGGCTCCATTTGGTAAGCCTTAGCGCTATCGATAGGGCGATTAGTATCTCTCGCTTGAGCCTGCACAACATTTGCCGAAGGCGGATTGACTGCAGAAACAGGGGTAGAAGACTCTTTAGCCTGCACAGGCACACTTTGAGAAGTCGCCTCGAGTGTCGCTTTGTCAGTAGGACTTGGCTGGGCGCCACTGATTTCAAGCTTATCGCTGGCTTGAGTGCTCGTCGACTGCTGCGGCTTGGTTTGCCCAATTTCAGTCGTTGTCGTAATAGAGGCGGCATTCGTTGTAGCCTCTATGGGCACACTTGATTGGGACGATGACTCAAGTTGATAAGCTGACGGAGTTGCAACAATATTCGAAGGAATACTCATCGTTTGTTGCGACCGGTAACTCGATTGAAAGGCATACATAGATAAGCCTCCCACTAACACAGATAGCAAACAAATCACTAACCATTTACGTGACGAGCTTGTCCGCCCTAGGTACTGGGCTTGATTCAGCGTGATATTACTCAGCGAATGCCCCTGCTGGCGCTTGTCCAGATCCTGCAGCATCTTGTTGATCACGCTCATGCGCCATCTCCCGACCACTGCAGGACATTAATCCCCGATAGTAGCAATGCCAACAGTGCAACAGCAAGTACCATAAAAGCGATAGCGAAATAGGTCGACCACTTTTGAACTCTAGTCGGGCTGGCATCTTCGGTATCGCAAATGGCGCCTTTCAAATGGGACATCCGCACCTGCGTTGCACCCTCACCAAAACTTAGCATAAGGGATTTATGGGCTAATATATTGATCAATCTAGGGATCCCACGGGACGCCTGAGCTATCTTGCGGGTGAGCTTTGGGCTAAACAGCGCTTGCCCCGCATGCCCTGCCACCGCTAATCGGTAACGGATATAGGCATCGGTTTCATCCAAGGTTAACGGCCGTAGATTGTAGCTAAAAGTAATACGTTGTCTTAATTGCCTAAAGGCTTGGCGTTTTAATCTTTCATCCAACTCGGGCTGACCAAATAACACCACCTGCAATAGCTTACGACTTTCAGTTTCAAGATTAGTGAACAGTCGCAGGGCTTCGAGACTTTCATCGGGCAACGCCTGCGCTTCATCAAGCACTAACACAATGGCATGACCATGGGCACTTAAGGCGAGCAACTGCTGCTGAATAAGCCCAGTCAACTGTTGCTGATCAATCTCCGCGGTATATTTAAGGCCAAGCTCATTGGCGACCGCCCAGCGCAGCTCAGCGGGAGTTAAATAAGGATTAGGAAGATAGGCACAGTGGAATCCCTGCGGGAGTTCGTTAATCAACTTGCGACAGATTAGGGTTTTACCCGTCCCCACTTCCCCCGTGACTTTAATAAAACCTTCCCCGGTTTGTAGGGCGGTCTGCAGCACTTGCAGCGCCTCTACGTGCGGGGATAGCCCGAAAAAAAATCCGGTATTAGGGGTTAACGAAAAGGGTGTCTGGCCCAGCCCAAAGTGCTTCAAGTACATGAAAAATTATTTATTTTCTGGATACCAACGGTCGAGTAAGGCCTTAGAGCGCTCTAACTCGGTTTTCCAAGTATCATTACCCACCACGGTAGGCTTAAGCATAATAATTAACTCGGTTTTCTTTTTCTGCTTGCTACGGTTTTTAAACAGTTCGCCCACAAACGGAATATCACCCAGCAGCGGCACTTGAGACACCACCTCAATATTTTCACTCTTCATCAGTCCGCCAATCACCACCACATCGCCGGAGGACGCGCGGATGACGGTATCAGACTCGCGGATTTCACTTTGTGCCAAAGGTAATTCTAAGGATTCATTGCTGACTTTGATGTCCTTCGTTTGTTCTTTTACATCAATAACCGATGGGTGAACATGCAGTAATACGTTGCCATCTTTATCGATTTGCGGAGTGACATCCAGCGCGATGCCTGAGAAAAATGGCGTCAATTCCACCTGAGGTGTAGTAACTGGTGTCGTGCCGGCAACCGTGGTAGATGAAACATCGGTAACAAAATACTCATCGGTACCGACTTTAATCACCGCTTTTTGGTTGTTAGAAGCCGTCACCCTTGGGCTGGATAATACGTCCACATCACCTTGGGTATCGAGCAGGCTTATCATGGTATTAAAATCTGAGCCTTTGATGCTCAGCGATGTCACGCCCCCAAGAGAGGAGGTGATTTTATCACTTAAGCCAGTACCCGCTGATGTCCCAAAATTAATATTGGTGTTGCCTACATGACCCAGCACATTATCCCACTGAATACCCTGCTGATAACCGTCCGATAAGGTCACTTCGAGGATCTTCGCTTCGAGGATCACTTGGCGCTGTAAATGGCTCTCTGCCGAACTTAAAAATGCACGCACCTGGCGTAGCTCATTTGGATAGGCGCGAATAGTCACTAATCCCGCCTGCGGGGTCACCACCACTTGGCGGCCGCCGCCCGTGTCACCCACAATGGCGGTTAAGGTTTCTTTTAACTCGCCCCAAAAATCGGTTTTGGTGCGCGAGCGAATAAAGGTGCCATTGGTGCTATCGCTGCTGTTACTGCTAGCATTACTGCCGTTGCTCGAATTGCTATTGCTATTATTTCCACCAGAGTTGCCGTTATTCGAGTTACTATTGCCGCTATTGTTATTTGAGTTGTTATTATCGGAAATTCGGCCCGAACTTACCGAAGTTAACGACAGGCCATCACGTTCCATGTATAAGTAATTTAACGGGAAAGTCTCAGTACGCATCCCAGCAGGGAATACTCGCAAAATACGTCCTTCACGGCTGACTTCATAACCATAAATATCTTCCACCACTTGAATGGCTTCGCTCAGTGTCACCCCTTTTAACGACAGTGAAATGCTGCCCTGCACATCAGGGTGTACCGCCACACTAAAGGGAGTGCCCTGCACGAGACTAGGGAAAAACACCCTCGCATCCACATCATGGGCAGAAACATCGATACGACGCTCAGTCTCCATGGGAGCAGTTAAGCCACCCATTAAAGTATTGGCATTCAGCTCACGCTGCACCGCATCTGGCATAGTGGCTGGCGGGGGCGGCGTTGGCTGGCTCGCGGCCTGCATCGAGGAGGCGGAAAGCGCTTCTTTTGATGCCGTAGGTTGCGGCCTATCTGTTGTTTGGCAAGCCATAAGGCAAAGTGAGAGTAGAGGTGTGAAATATTTAATGGCTGTCATCTGAGTGTTATTCCCTATCTCTCTATTATTGCTTGAAATACTGCTAATTTCCGTCCGTCAGAAAGAGATACCGACGAGGGAGTAATGCGCACCACTTTAACCCCTTGAATGCTATCACCCACGGACACAATTTTATTATTAATCACAGCGTAAGCCGTATTGCCTGAGCTGACGATGCTATTGAGTATTAAGGCTTGATGCTGATTTTGGCTCACTGCACCTGTGCCCGAATAGCCTTTGCCAGGCAAAGTAGGATCCCTTAAGCTTTCAGCCGACACTTGTGCTGAAATACCCAGTAATGCAATGAAAATATAAGGCTTATTGAGCAACACTGATAAAGTCCTTATTAATGCTCAAGGTATAAAGTTCAATGTCGATTTTCCCTTTCGGGTAATCGCCCACTTTATAGTCGAGTCGTTTCCAGTAAAGTTTGTCAGGCATGGCCTCTACCGCTTCAACAAAACGCAACACGGTGAAATAATCCCCTTCTAAACTCATGCGGATCCCATGGCTATAGAGATTCAACTTTTTCTCATCACCCACGGCGAGTAATGGAACAGGCGCAATAGAGGTAAACTTCAGTAATTTAATCCCTTGCACTTGCCCGAGCAGATTACCCAGCAGCTCTGGCATATAATCGGCGGGCACCATATCAACCATCTGCTCGTTAAGCTGAGCATCAATCTGTTGATTTTGTTGCTGTAGTAGATTTAAACGCTGACGATAGTCCTGATTGGGATCCATCGCTAATCGCTGCTGATATAAATCAATCTGTTGCAACGATACGCTATTTTCCTGCTCTAGTGCTTCTAATTGCTGCGTGGTTGAATGCTGTTGTTTCCACAGGGATTCGATTGGCATATATGCCAGCATACCGAGCAGCACTAAAACGGCGAGTGCTATTAATCCTCGCTCCCGCTGGCTCAGCGCATCAAACTTTTGCGCTAATTGATTAAATTGTGCTTTCATCGTGCGCTCTCCTCAGGTGTCTCGCTAGTCAGCGTGAACGCCAAAGGTTTATCCTCGCCGCGATCCATTGTCATGGAAGAAAACGCCTGCCCTTTTAAGGTTTGGGTCGTTTTTAACTTGCTTATCCAAAGCGGGATGTTCTGTGGATGGTCGGTAAAACCTTCAAACATAAAGTGTTGTTCGTTAATCACAATATGATTCAGCCAAACGCTCGCATCGGACACCATGGCTAAGTCCTTCAGCACAGGTGCAAAACCTCGGCTAGTGAGGGATGAACGCAGTGCCAGCTCGCTCAACAACAATTGCTTTAACTCCAACTGCTGAGACTCAAGTGTGACCCGAGCGACTAAATCAGGGTCGGGTTTACGGTTGGCAATTTGCGTTTCGAGATCGGCTTTTTGTTGGTCGTACTGCTGTTTTAGCGCTGACGCTTGGCTTAACGCCTGTACAGACTCAGTTAATTGCCAATAGCTAAAGCCAGCGACCGCACAGCAGACAAGTAATAAGCCCGCGGTATAACTCATTAATGTCGCGAAGGTTAAGCTCTGCTTTGGCGGTAAGAGCGCTGCAGAATATAGGTTAACTCTCGATTTTATCACTCGGCACCCCGTGACAGTTCACTGAAGGCTAATCCCGCCATTTTTGCGCCAACGGAGGTGT
This sequence comes from Shewanella cutis, assembly GCF_022410515.1. GTDB lineage: Bacteria > Pseudomonadota > Gammaproteobacteria > Enterobacterales > Shewanellaceae > Shewanella > Shewanella cutis. The sequence continues at coordinate 47,226 of NZ_JACSDI010000009.1, forward strand.
TATTCATCACATTAACAGCTTGATTAAAGTTAGCCGAAACCAACTTAGCTAAGGCATCTACCGCGCCATCGGCAAATAATTCAATTGAGTTAACGGGAGACTGACGCAGTTGACTCTCAAAGTAATCCATAGAGCGCTGAATTTCTAGGCTTAAGTTATCTGCCAATCCATAATTGAGCTCATCCACTTCAGCCTTATCTAATTGACTAAAGCCGCGCACGCGGCGCTGCATGTATAATTGCCCCTGTTTAACCACAGTAAGCAACAACTCCTGTCCTGGATGATGACTAACCACCAATCTTGCCTGATTATCATCCATAAACAGATTAGTCATCGCGAGCTCTTCAATACTGATGCCTAAAATAGTGAGCCCTTGCTCATTGATGGCTTGAACCATATTCGTCAATTTGTCTTTATCGACCACGACAACATTGAGCTTATTACTAGGTAAGGGCGACTCAAAATAATCTAAATGGATTTGCGGCACAGGAATCGTGACCATATCTTTAATAGACCAAATCAAGGCTTGGGATAATTCTTGACTATCGACATTGGGTTTATCGGCGACGAGTAATTGGTAGCGGCCACTACCAAGCACGATTTGCAATGCGCTGTGGGGAAAAGTGCTGGCAAGTTCAGCGAAGGCACTTTGCCATTGATCTTGTTGTAGCTCGAAAATAAGCCACTGCTCATCCTGACGGTCTGTGGCAGGTGCGTAGACCCAAAGCTTATCGGCACAGACATACACCCCCAGTGTGATGCTGGCCTGTTTGGTTTGCCAAAAGGCCAACCGAGCAAAAAGTCCTTTATCCATAAAATGCCTGTCTTCCGATAAAGTTAAAGCTTGAGTGATAAGCCTGCAAATAGCACTATTTCTAAACCACGAGGAGGATATAAGCTCACTGCATTTGAAATGTGAAAGCTGTTATATCCAGCGTCATAATTTTGGCACAAGCTAGTTTAGCCGCTAATCAGTGAATTTTATAGAGAAATCCTACAATTGGGCCCTATTATTCCACAGGGGTCACATCACCCAGAGAAAGAAATATGGCCTATTGCAACTCTACAGGATCGCTAAAATACATGCCCTGAGCCATCCCCACCCCAAGGATTTGTAGGGTTTGCCACTCTTCAAATACTTCAACGCCTTCAGCACTCACTTGCACTTCAGTACGATATAAACCACCGATTAAACTGCGAATAAACAATTGATTTTCAGGGCGCAAATGAATATGTCGCACGATAGAACGGTGCAATTTAATCATGTCGAAATGACACTCTCGGATATAGTAAGTGCCAACAACCTGTTGCCCGACATGGTCAACACAAAGGCGAGCCCCCATCTTACTGATCATATCGAGTTTAGGCCGCAGTTTATCTTGATGCTGGACCACTATGTCTTCAGATACCTCAAAAATCAGTTGAGGCGTCAAATGGCGATGTTCAAGCAAGGTGGTTTTAAGCCAATGCGTAAAAGCGCGACTCATCAAAGTATCTAGGCTAAGATTCACACTGTAGACTTGGCCTTTATGCTGTTCTTGCCCAAGTAAAACCAACACACGTTCAATCATTTGCCGCTCAATTTGCGGCATCAAACCACATTTATTAGCCATAGGGATAAACAACGTCGCCCGCACTAATGCTCCTTGATTATCCCTCGCCCGTGTAAAGATCTCTTTATGGTGCTCTCCCCCATCGGAATCCATAATTGGCTGACTGAAGGGATAAAAACGCCGCTGAACTAAAGCATTCTCCAAGAAGCTACGCCAACGCACCGAGCCCTTTGCAAACTCTTCATCAATCGCACCTTTATCATACATAAACCAATTACTGTTACCTTGTAATTGGGCTGCACGTAACGCCATATCCGCTTCATCGAGCAGCTGATTAACATTATCCCCCGCCGTAAAGTAAGCGCAGCCTAAATGGTAAAAGTTATCCCGATTGTCAACGCCATCGGGCAAAGGTTGGCTCAAACAGACTTTCAGTAATTTGCTCGCAAGCTGGTCGGCTTCAATTAAGGAAACATGGGGCACTACAATCGCAAATTGATTGTGGGTACGTCGCGCAAATATGCTATTGGGTAAACTTTGCAAAATGGAGTTAATGCCATTGACCGTCGCATGGAGCAGATCTTTAACAGCACCCACCCCTTTTGCCTGTTGTATAAAATCGAGGTCATCCATTTCTAGTAGATAAATCACCCCATGAGCGACCATGCCTTGGTCGTGACTCAAGGCATCAAGACGGTTATTTAAAAACAACCGATTACCAATGCGGGTTTGTGCATCTAAAAAAGTATTGGAACGAATAAATTTATCGAAACGACCGCGTTCTTTATGGGCATCCTGCAACTCTTCAAGCAGCTTAGTCAGTGCTCGATTGATTAACCTTGGCTTGCCATTACCAGGCGTAGCGAGAGCTTGCTCATGTTTACCTTGTAAAATCAACCGACTACGCTGTGCAAGTTCCTCAATACCATCCAACTGTTGTGATAGCCATATATGCCCGAAACGCACCAGCGCGATAACCGCCAGCAAGCCAACGCCCAAAATGAGCAATTCATACCAACTGACACTGTAATGGTCGAAGGGTTGCGGCAAACTCAATGTCATACTGAGGCCCGACTGAGGATCAAGCAAATGGGTATACACCATGGGATTTTGAGTTTGCACATTACCTTGATAGGCAAATAGCACTTCGTTGTTCATGGTTAAACGAAATTCGACGGTGTTAAAGGCGAGCAACATGGGAGGCAGCCAAGATTCTAACTCCCAATCTGGCTGAGTGTGGTAATGCTCTATCAGCAAGGTTTCAAGCTCTGCCACTTTCTGCTGCTGAAACTTATAGGTCAACTGCACAAAGCTCATCATGGCGCTGAGTAAAAATACAAAGGCGATAGCGGCCAAAGACATCAACCAAAAGCTGGTTAATTTTGTTGTTAACATTCGAGTGAATTTCATCGATCCGCTATCCTGCAGAATTATTATAATTATCGGCGCACTCTTAACATGAGTTAAACAAATGCTACTCAAGATTATTCAGTAGCATAAGCTAAAAGGCAACCTAGGATTTATTTTCAAAGACGCTAAAAATAGCGTCAATTGCAGAAATATCATCCAAGGCTAAAACAAAAAAGAGGCTATTAGCCTCTTTTTTCATTAACCGTACAGTTGCTTAATCCGCATATTTGGGCAAAGTGGTAATTGCCGCAACACCCGAATCAATAGCCGCCTTTGCCACTGCGCGTGCCACACGAGGCAATAAACGTGGGTCCATGGGTTTTGGCAATACATATTCAGAGCCAAAACTTAATGAGCTCACCTTTGGATACGCTTTAAGAACACTTGCAGGTACCGCTTCTTTCGCTAATTCGGCAATAGCATGCACTGCGGCAATTTTCATCTCATCGTTAATACAAGATGCGCGTACATCTAATGCGCCGCGGAAAATAAACGGGAAACACAGCACGTTATTCACTTGGTTTGGATAATCGCTGCGGCCAGTACCCATAATCAGATCGCTACGAGTAGCATGGGCAAGCTCTGGCTTGATCTCAGGATCAGGGTTTGAGCAAGCAAAAATCACTGGTTTATCCGCCATCATGGCCACTTCTTCAGCACCAATCACATTAGGACCAGATAAACCTAAGAAAACGTCGGCGCCTTTAATCACATCTTGCAAGGTACGCTTGTCAGTCTCATTCGCAAATAAGGCTTTATATTCATTCAGATCAGTACGCCCCGAATGGATAACACCTTTGGTATCTAACATATAGATGTTGGCACGGTTTGCACCACACTTTACTAACATGGTCATACAGGCGATAGCCGCTGCACCAGCGCCCATACACACAAAGATCGCATCGCTAATCAGTTTACCTTGAATTTCTAAGGCGTTAATCATGCCAGCAGCAGTTACGATCGCCGTACCATGTTGGTCATCGTGAAACACGGGCACATTACAACGTGCAATTAATTCGCGCTCAATAACAAAGCACTCTGGCGCTTTAATATCTTCAAGGTTAATCCCACCAAAGGTGCCAGCAATGGCCGCAACTGTGTTAATAAACTCTTCAGGTGTGTTGTGAGTCACTTCGATATCGGTCGAGTCGATATTGGCAAAGTGTTTAAACAATAGCGCCTTACCTTCCATCACAGGTTTTGACGCCAATGGGCCTAGGTTGCCTAAGCCCAGAATCGCAGTACCGTTAGAGATAACGGCTACAGTGTTACCTTTGTTTGTATAGCGATATGCATTTTCAGGATTAGCGGCAATTTCACGGACAGGCTCGGCCACACCAGGACTGTAGGCTAGTGCGAGATCGTGGCTCGTTTCAGCGGGTTTAGTGAGGCATACTGCAGTTTTACCGGGAACGGGGAATTCATGATAATCGAGTGCTTGTTGACGAATATCTGACATTTTAACATCCTGAAATGCGACATTTATAAGTATGGAAGTAAGGCCGACCGACTCAAGATCACCTCATTTGTGGGTGATTTAAACAGTGTGGCAGGTCGCGGTAAGATACGCCAATTAGGTCACATTTTAAATAAAATCTTGAGAAATTTCGCCTTTACCAGCGAACAACCATTCTAAGCTACGTTTTATTATCTTATGTGCCCCAATAAAGGACGATTACCCGTTTAAACCTGTAGAAAACCAACGAAAATATACATTAAAACAATGGCAAAAAGACCATAAAAAGCCAAAAATGTTGACTAAATTACAATAAAGACAGCTAGTAGCTGTTATCTTATAGTTTATTGCTATAAATAAGTCGATTTATCGCAATGGAAACATGCAGAAAGCGATAATGACGATTTTTTAATTGAAGTCGTACCAGAAAGGGAAAAAAGTACCGATTACGTGCCAGCGGAGATATGAAATGCAAAAAGGCGCCAAAGGCGCCTTTTTTAGAAACATTGCTAACGCAATTATTTCTTGCCAAGCATACCGAAACGCTTGTTGAATTTGTCGATACGACCGCCTGTATCAACAACTTTTTGTGTACCCGTGTAGAATGGGTGACATGCACCACAAACGTCTAAGTGCAGGTCTTTACCTACAGTAGAGTTCACTTTAATTACGTTGCCACAAGTACAGTTTGCAGTGATTTCTGCGTATTCTGGGTGGATACCTGGTTTCATTTGGGTTACCTCAAGTAAGGCCATGTCGCTCTTCCAACCCGAAGTCGGACACCACATGCAGTTAATAACGATATGTTAGGGCGCAGGATATTACAGTATCACCTAAGTGGATACAAGTAGATTATCTGCGCATTTTCTCAATAATCGATGCTTGCTAACAATTATTAATCTACTTCTATTTCCCTGCTTCCCGCTCCTCAAAACTTGCCTTCGCAGCCTTTGCATCGGGATAGCGGGCGAGTATTTCGGTTGATGGACAATACAAAGTCGCGTCTTTCTTTAAAGCGTTAATGCGGTTCTTAGAAAATGCCTTGGGATTCGCATCATGAATTGCCAACATCGCGCCATACACACTCACTTGCCACTCAACAGCATAGCGATTGGAAATACGCCATAGGGTTTCGTTATGATAATCCAGAGTACACTGCCCCGAGCTGGCTGAAATCGCGACGCTATTGTCGGCTAATGATGCCGCTTCTGGCATAGATTTTTGTGTTTGAGTTTCGGGCACATTACTCGATTCAACATTATCAGATCTACGAGTATTCACATCCGGCGTTGCCTGTGCTGTGGCAGTTGATTTATCCGTTGTAGAGACCTGCAGCTTTGATACCTCTGCATCAAGCTTATCCCCTGGGAAGGTAAATCCGCTGGAGCGAGGCACCACTGCCGATTCACTAGCGGCGGCAACAACAATAGGTGCCAATTCTGTTTCAGCGGTCACGAGATTAACCTCGGTCGCATTCTTGGTTGATTTAGCAGCTGTGGCTTTATCATTTGCAGTCAGCGAATTAGCTTCAGTCTTTGAGGCTTTTATCGGCTTAACAACCGTTGTCTTTGCTAGCAATGTAGATGATTCACCTGAGCCTACATTCTCAAACAGTGGCAGGTTTTTCACCTCATACCAACGATCGACTCGATATTCGCGAACTAACAATCGCGCTTTAGGATCTGTCACATTCTCCAACCCAAACAGTAACAACATAAAACGATTCACTGGCAGCGCCATCAACTTTTCTTCTCGCGTTGACTGACGCAATACAAACTCCAAACGCGTCATATCCTGATCATCAGTGACCACATTAACACGCATCTTTGGGTGGGACCCTAGCTCAAACATAGGTCCATTAAAACTAACATGAGAGACTTGAGCTAAGCTGGAAAAACTATAGCTTAAGGCTAACAATCCTAGTAACTTTAATACGTTACTCATACATACTCCCAACCATCCCTAGACACTCCCTGATAAAGACTAGCCCTAACTCGCTGCGCTGAGTACACTAAACCTCATTTCCCTTTCAGACTCGCCCAGCATATGTCACTGTTTGTTGAAGTTGCGTTACCTGTGCCTATGCGGCAAAACTTTACGTATCGTGTAAAGACATACGAGCAAAACGATGATACTCCCCAAGACAAACCACAGATTGGTGTACGGGTAAAAGTGCCCTTTGGGCGGCAGCAACTTATTGGCCTTGTTACCGCCATTACCGACAGTTGCGCTCTGGCGCCAACACAACTCAAATCTGTCATAGAGTTTATTGATGACGCGCCCTTATTGCCAGAATCGCTTTATAAATTAACCCTCTGGGCGGCAAGATATTACTTTTGCAGCCAAGGGCAAATGTTAACACAGGCGCTCCCCGTGGCACTGCGCAAGGGCCTAGATGCTGCGCCACAAAAAATTCAATATTGGCAAATCACTACACTTGGCAGCAATATTGCGCCAGAAACCTTAAAACGCGCGCCCGCTCAAAAAAAATTACTTGAACAGCTAAAACAAACCAGTCTCACCCAGGAAGAAGTCATCAGCCTAGCGCTGAACAAAACCGCGCTCAAAACCTTAGAAGATAAAGGCTGGATTGCCCGCCACGAGAAACTCGCCGAGCTCAATCTCGATTGGCGCAGCCAACTCGAGCTCGATGAAACGCCCCACAGGCTAAATAAAGAACAAGCGATTGCCGTAACGGTATTAACCCAGCAACAAGGATATCACTGTACTCTGCTCGAGGGCATTACCGGTTCGGGTAAAACCGAAGTCTATTTAGCCTTGCTCGAACATATCCTAAAGCAAGGTAAACAAGCACTTATTCTAGTGCCTGAAATTGGCCTCACGCCGCAAACCATTAATCGATTTAAACGCCGATTTAAGGTGAATGTTGCCGTGCTGCACTCAGGTTTAACCGACAATCAGCGCCTCGAAGCCTGGCGGCAAGCTCGCTGTGGCCAAGCGGCCATTATTATTGGCACTCGCTCGGCGTTGTTTACACCGATGGCATTTCCTGGCGTCATCATCCTCGACGAAGAACACGACAGTAGCTTTAAACAGCAAGAAGGCGTTGGTTATCATGCCCGCGACTTAGCGGTAATGCGCGGGCATTTAGAATCTATTCCGGTGATTTTAGGTTCAGCAACGCCTTCCTTAGAAAGCCTGCAAAATGCGCTCAGTGGTCGTTATCATCATCTGCAACTCGGTGAACGGGCTGGCAATGCTAAAAAAGTACGCCAAGGGATTATCGATATTAAAAACCTGCCACTCAAAGCGGGGATGTCGGCGCCACTCATCAATGAAATCCGTAGCCATTTGGATGCGGGAAATCAAGTATTACTGTTTTTGAACCGCCGCGGCTTTGCACCAGCACTGCTGTGCCACGAGTGTGGGCACTTACATGAATGCGACCGCTGCGATGCATTTTTTACTGTGCATCAATCCTTGGGCGAGATCCGTTGCCACCACTGCGGTAATCAATATGCCATCCCACGGCAATGCCACAATTGCGGCAGCACCATGTTGATGGGGCAAGGTATTGGTACCGAGCAGCTCGCCGAAGCATTGCAGCAAGAGTTCCCGAAGTATCCCGTGGTGCGCATCGATCGCGATACCACTCGCCTTAAAGGTTCACTTGAAAACCATTTAAGTGCGATTCATAAGGGCGAGTATAAGATTTTGGTCGGCACCCAAATGCTGGCCAAGGGTCACCACTTTCCAGATGTCACCCTAGTGGGCTTACTCGATGTCGATGGTGCGCTATTTAGCGCCGATTTTAGGGCGCCAGAGCGCTTCGGTCAGCTCTATACCCAAGTCGCTGGCCGCGCGGGGCGGGCCAATAAACCCGGCACTGTATTGCTGCAAACCCACCAGAGCGATAACCCGATCCTTAGGGATTTACTCCACCGCGGTTATGGTGAGTTTGCCCGCAGCCAATTAAAAGAACGGCAAATGGCGCTCTTACCACCCGCTTGGCATATGGTACTGGTGCGCGCCGAGGCACATTCAGCCTTAGATGCTGACAATTTTCTTAATGCGTTTGCATCCTTGCTGCCCCAAGATAAAGAGTTTGAAATCATCGGCCCAATGCCCGCACCACTTGATCGAAAAGCAGGTAAGTTCCGCCGCCAGTTGATGTTTCAAGCCAAGTACAGACATAGGTTGCAGCAGGAGTTTGAGCGTATTTATCCGCTTTTGGAACAACTGCCCGAAGCCAAACGCTGCCGCTGGAGCTTAGATAGGGATCCGCAGGATCTGTTGTGATTCAATAATTTGATAAAAAATCATCGGGAAGATAGCAATTAGCCACCACAAACGGCTAAAATACGCGGTTATTCCCTGTATTCACTCTTAAAGTTAGTAGCTAATTAATCCATGAAATCACATATCCAATCATTACTTGAACAAACTATCGAATCCTTTAAACAACAAGGTATTTTACCTGCGGATTTTGAGGCCCGAATTCAAGTAGATCGAACCAAGGATAAGAGCCATGGCGATTTGGCGACCAACTTAGCCATGATGCTAACCAAAGCGGCGGGTAAAAATCCCCGCGAATTAGCGCAGTTGATCATTGATAACCTTCCCGCCTCTGCTTATGTGGCAAAAGTTGAAATTGCAGGTCCTGGTTTTATCAACTTCTTCATTGATGACAGCGCACTGGCTAACCAGTTACAAGCTGCGATTGGCGATGCGCATTTAGGGGTCAAATTACCCACACCACAAACTGTTGTGGTGGATTATTCCTCACCCAACCTCGCCAAAGAGATGCACGTAGGTCACCTGCGCTCAACCATCATTGGCGATAGCGTGGTGCGTACCCTCGAGTTTTTAGGTCATAAAGTGATTCGCCAAAACCACGTAGGCGACTGGGGCACCCAGTTTGGTATGCTGCTGGCCTACATGGAAGAATTACGTGCGGCCAATGGCGAACAAGCCCAATTAGAGTTATCGGATCTCGAAACCTTCTACCGCGCCGCCAAACTGCGTTTTGACGAGTCAGCAGAGTTCGCGACCCGTGCCCGTCAGCTCGTGGTTGAACTTCAATCAGGCGACGAGTACTGCAACAAACTGTGGCGTGAATTTAACGATATTTCTTTAAGCCACTGCCACGACGTATACGAGCGTTTAGGGGTGAGCTTAACCCGCGCCGATGTGCACGGTGAAAGCGCCTATAACGCCGACTTAGAGCAAGTAGTCAAAGATTTAGACGCACAGGGTTTACTAACCCAAAGCAACGGCGCCAAAGTGGTCTTCCAAGAAGAATTTCGCACTAAAGAAGGCGAGTCATTGCCTGTTATCATTCAAAAGGCCGATGGTGGTTACCTCTATGCAACGACCGACTTAGCCGCTATGCGTTACCGCTCAAGCGTGCTCAAGGCTGACCGCGTGCTGTACTTTGTCGATTTACGCCAAGCCCTGCACTTCCAGCAAGTGTTTAGCCTCGCCAAACTGGCCAAGTTTGTTCGTGATGATATGTCACTCGAACACTTAGGCTTTGGCACCATGAATGGCGAAGATGGTCGTCCATTCAAGACTCGTACTGGTGGCGTGGTGAAATTGGTCGATTTGCTCGACGAAGCCAACAGCCGCGCGCTGGAATTAGTTCGCAGTAAGAATCCTGATATGGATGAAGCAACACTTGCTGAGATTGCCCGCGTCGTCGGGATCAGCGCAGTGAAATATGCTGATCTGTCGAAAAACCGCACCAGCGATTACATCTTCAGCTTCGAGCAAATGCTGAGCTTTGAAGGCAATACCGCGCCTTACCTGTTATACGCTTACACCCGTGTAGCGGGCATCTTTAAGCGTGCGACCGATGTTGACTTAAGCCAAGCCAAAATCGTACTCGACCACGAAAAAGAGAAAGATCTAGGCAACAAACTGGCGCAGTTTGGTGAAATCCTAAGCCGTGTTATCGACAAAGGCCAACCACATGTGCTCTGCGGTTACCTCTATGAATTAGCAGGGGCTTTCTCTAGTTTCTATGAGGCCTGCCCAGTGCTTGCCGCCGATAACGACGAGCAAAAACACAGTCGTTTACTGCTGTCACAACTGACGGCGAGCACTCTGCAAAAAGGCCTAAATCTACTAGGTATCGAAACCCTAGAACGGATGTAAGCCATGAGCAATCGTGACTATGCCAACAGAAGACCGCAATCGGGCGTAAAACCGCGCCCCATTCGCGCGACACGAGCGAAGCCTGCGGCTAAAAAGGCCGCGCCTAGCCGTAAGCTTCCTATTCCTCTGATCCTGTTTGCCTTTGTCGCAGTAGGCAGTTTTGGGTATTTTCTGTGGAGTATTAAAGACACAGCTAAGCAGGAAGCGCCTGTTGAGGTCAAAACCGAAAAAGAGGTGAAGCCAAAAGAACCTGCAGCGCTCCTTACACCTAAGGTGAAAGAGACTGAACGCCAAGAGGTCGCCGTCGTCGCTCAGGTAGAAGAACAACCTGTAGTTGAAGTGCCGAAGAAAGATCCTAATGCCTTGCCGCCAAAACCGAAGGAAGAATGGACCTATCTGGATGAGCTTGAAAACAAGCACGTCGAAGTGGATATTCCCGACGTTGTAGCAACCCGAGCACCCCAGCAATATCAATTACAGTGTGCCTCGTTCCGCCAAGAGTCGCAGGCGAATCAGATGAAAGCTGTGATTGCCTTCCAAGGATTAGAAGCGCAGGTAAGACAGATTGAAGGCACCTCAGGTACGTGGTACAAGGTGATTTTAGGTCCTTACGAGCGCAAGCGTGATGCCGAGCGTAAACGCCATGTCTTGCAAAACGCTGGGATAAATGGCTGTCAATTGTTGCCAATACCCAAGTAACCTCGTCTCAGGATAAGAATCCACCTATCTAAAGTAGGTTACGAATCGCGGCGAATGAATCATCATTCGCCGCGATTATGCCCATTCGCTGATTGCCTACCATTTATAGCCGATTAATGTCAGCTTGATGCGCCATGATTTAAGCATCTGTATTACCGCTCAAGCGTTATCTATCATCACGCCAGCAATTGCCTTAACAGCTTTCTCCTTGTAAGTAACCATGCTAAACCGTAAAAAATAAGGCCAAATATCACTATTTGGCCTTAGGTTTATCAACTGGTGATGCGATGAGACTCACTCGCTGATTTCAGCGTTCTTCTTTTAAGCCGATGCTATTCATCCAGTAGTCAAAATCAACCATATTACCAGGTAACACAATACGGCTAGTTTTTTGGCTTAACCCATCAAGTTGTTTAAAGTATTGCTCACCGAGTTGCATACGTAATGCATTATGGCCGCCGGGCGCGGCAATCACGCTAGCTAAACGCTCAATAGACTCCGCCGTTGCTCGCGATAGCGTTAAGATCTCCTCCGCTTTACCTTCGGCCTCGTTGATTCGGCGCTGCATTTCACCCTCAGAACGGTTGATGGTTTCGGCTTTAATCCCTTCAGAGCGATTGATCTTACTCTGCTTATCACCCTCACTCTTTGCCAGTAATGCACGGCGCTCACGCTCGGCATTCACTTGCATTTCCATGGCATTTTTGACTGTCTCTGGCGGGGTGATGTTTTTAATCTCATAGCGGTGCACGCGGATCCCCCACATGGCACCCGCTTGATCGAGCACTTCAACCACTTTAGCTGAAATCACATCCCTCTCTTCGAAGGTACGGTCGAGATCTAAGGTACCGATCACTGAACGCGTTGTGGTCTGCGCAAGTTGAATCGCCGCATAGCGATAGTCAGTAATACCATAACTTGCCTTAACAGGATCGGTAACTGAGATATAAATTACCCCATCGACTTCCACATTCACTTCGTCACTTGAGAAGCATTCTTGCGGTGGCACGTCGATCGTTTCCTCTTTTAAGTCATGGATATAAGCCACTTTATCGACAAAAGGAATTAAGGTGTGGAAACCCGCATCTAGAGTCGAGTGGTACTTACCTAAACGCTCAACAATATAAGCCGATTTTGTCGGTACTAAACGAATCGATTGGAACAACTTAATGACGAAGATGGCAAAAATCAGCCCCCAAATAACCATAACTGCAACATCGGTATTCAATGGTAAATTGTCCATTAGCGTGCTCCTTTGCTCATTGCATTATGGCCACTCACGGTTTGAGTGACTTGCTCCATTCCTTCGAAGAAACCTTCGAGTTTTGCCATTTCCGCGGGGACAACCGACACTTGCGAATCGTTAAGGATCTTACCGAGCTGAGCAATAAACTGCTCTTTTAACAGCATGTTCATCGCGTCGTTACCACCATTCACCGCTAACGCTTGGGAAATCATCGCCATGCCTTCGGACTTCGCCTTAGCAATAATGGCGATCTCTTGCCCCGTACCTTTAGCTTCGTTAATGCGCTTCTGTTTTTGGCCTTCAGAAATATTAATCGCCTCTTGGCGCTCGCCCTCTGACATATTGATCATCGCGGCCTTTTCGGCATTGGCTAAGGTGATTTCGGCGCGCTTACGACGCTCGGCTTCCATTTGTTTTTCAAGGGTATGGATCACATGGCGAGATGGCGTGATATTGCGGATCTCATAACGTAATACTTTGATCCCCCAAGGCTCAGAAGCCTTATCAATCTCACGCACTATGGATTCATTTAAGCGGTCACGCTCAGAAAAGGTTTCGCTCAATGTGAGTTTACCGATTTCAGAACGCATAGTGGTCTGCGCCAGATTTACAGCCGCTTTACGATAATTTTCAATACCGTAGCTCGCTAATTTGCCGTCCATCACCTTGAGATACACTAGACCGTCGACTTCAAGCTGAGTGTTATCCTTAGAGATACAGCTTTGCGGCGGCACGTCGAGCACTTGCTCACGGGTATCGTGGCGGTAGGCGACGCGGTCAAAAAAGGGAATTAAGAAATGAAATCCCGGTTGTAATACTGTACGAAATTTCCCTAATCGCTCAATAACGTGAACTTCACGCATTGGCACTATCAGCATCAACTTATAGAGAATAAACAAGACAAATAAAATGACTAAGGTAAATACAAACATAGACTCATCCTTTAGTTTTAAGACGCCGCCTGATCAACAGGCTCAACCACAAGGGCAATGTTTTCACGGCAGATAATCCTGACCTCAGTGCCCACCGCAATGATACTACCATCCCCCAGTGCGGGCCATTCGCTCCCTTGGAACTCGACTCTTCCTGTCGTTTGTCCTGGACCTATGGTTTGCTTAACGCGGGCGATTTTATTGTAGATATCAAGTTCTTCATCGGTGTTATCCACATGGGAATCACCACCGACAAGTTTTTGTGTCACTTGCCGAAAGGCAAGCAATAAGACAATGGCAGAAATGAACCACAGTGTCAGGCTCTGCACCAGCCCTTCTACAAGTCCAATGCCTAAGGCACCAGCCACCACTAAACAGGCCGCACCGAGAAGTACAACAATACCGCCTGGCACCACGAGCTCGGCTAGCATCAAGACAATCCCGATAATAGACCAGACTAAAATCAGATTCGAAAACTCCATATTCCCCCCTGAAATGAGAGCATCCATTACCGCACTATAACAGCAGAACAATAGATATGCGACATAATATGTCAATTGTTATACGCTGATTATAAAACAACGGCAAGAGTAATCACCAAAGCTTGCTAAGAGTCTGGGTAGCGTGATGGTAAAAAGTGGGCCTTTTATGTTCCAAAATTAAGCATAATCAATTCAAAAAGTTAGCAAAAAATATCAAAGACAAAGCATGCATTTAAAAATAATCATACAAAATCAATAAATTAAACACGCACAAAACCACAATATGATTATGTGATTTTCACAACAACATTCGATAAAAACTTTGAATAATTGTAAATTTTTGCATATATTGCCCGCACTTTTTACCTCGCTCTCTGTCGGAGCCGATTCAAGCCACTAATCCTGAGTCGCTTTGCCGTACTGTTTACCGAGCAGGAACTGAGTACAACCTTATTTAGCCTCTACCCCTACAACAGGAAATAACAATGAAAAAGACATGCCTATGTCTAGCATTAATGCTTTCACCTCAAGCATTTGCTGGTGACTTAGTACAGTGGTGGGATTTCAGTGCAACTGCCCTTTATGGCGAAGACTACGACTTGGCTCCATCGGACAAACAAGCCACAGTCACACTCGAAACCGCTGGTGCATGGAAATACGGTGATTGGTTTGCTTTCCAAGATTTTATTTATTTCAAAGGCGACCACACAGGCATGGATAGCACCACCTACGGCGAAATTTCACCGCGCTTTAGTGCCAGCAAAATCCTTGGCGAGAAGATTGCCTTCGGCCCCATTACCGATCTTTCATTAGCACTCACCTATGAAGAAGGTGAAGGTCCTGTGCATAGCTTACTCTATGGCTTAGGTGTCGATGTCGCGGTTCCTTATTTTAGCTATCTGAACTTCAACACTTATCGCCGTAATGGAATGAGTTCAGGCAATATCAGTGATGGCTGGCAGTTTAGCCCTGTCTTTAGAATCGATATTCCAGTGGGTTCAGCCAATATTATCCTCGATGGTTTTATCGATTGGGTATTTGCCAGCGACAATGACGGCTATGAAGAAAACTTCCACTTCAACCCTCAGCTAAAATACGATTTAGGTAAGAGCCTATTTGGTGATCATAAGGCTAATAAGCTGCTGGTAGGTATTGAGTACGATTTATGGACCAATAAGTATGGCGTAAAAGGTGTCGACCAAGACACATACTCAGTGATTGCGCAGTATCACTTTTAAGTAAAGACTTACACGTAACAAATTGAAATATAATAAAAAAGGTGCAAAAGGCACCTTTTTTATTATCGAGCCACTCGCTTTGCAGGGGAGTGATATCAAAGCTAAATTAGGAGAGTAATTTCTTAGCCGCCGCAACCACGATAGAAACCGCACTAACTTCGGTTTTCTTCATTGTCGCTTCATCAGGAATCTCTTGTTGTGTACGGTTCACAATCACACCCGCAACACAGGCAGCACGCCAACCTTGAGTCGCACACATAGTAAATAGGGTCGCTGATTCCATTTCATAGTTCAGCACACCCATTTCTTGCCACTCTTTCATGGAGCCAGCAAAACGACGCGTCACACGCCCAGTGACAGTGTCATAACGCTCTTGACCGGGATAGAAAGTATCAGAAGAAGCTGTCACACCGATGTGAGGCTCAACGCCCGCATCACGGCACGCTGCAACCATTGCTGTGGTACATTCGAAGTTAGCTACTGCAGGGAACTCCATTGGTGCAAAGTGTAAGCTCGCTCCATCTAAACGCACTGATGCTTGAGTCACAATCACATCACCCACATTCACATGGGGTTGAATCGCACCAGTAGTACCAACACGTAAGAAGGTATTTACGCCCAATTGCGCTAACTCTTCGACAGCAATCGATGTTGATGGGCCACCAATACCAGTGGAACAAATTACCACTGGCTTACCGTCAGCATAAGCTAAATAGCTTGTGTACTCGCGGTGGCTTGCAAGGAATGTTGCATTATCCATTAACTCGGCAATGCGTTTAACACGCTCTGGATCGCCAGGCACAATCGCCAACGTGGCACCATCGAGCATCGCTTTGGTCAAACCTAAATGAAATACATCAGCCATCGTGAAAACCCCTTTCATTTTTGATAGTAAAATTCTTATATAATCGACTTTAACCTAGTATCGAAGCGGTGAAGGTTAACTTGATCACAGAATTATCGGCAAGAAGAATTGTTCATCCGTAATGTAATTACCAAACCTATTACAGCTTGATCACAAAGATAGCAAATCTGTGACACTTCTGTCGGCTTGTATCAATTTTGAGGAATAAAGTGTGAGTCAGATCTGACTCTGTCGCCACGGCCAACAATACAAAAGATATATGCCATTGATTTATTAAGATTTTTAAGAAATCACGCTTTAGTATTAATCTGCAGAAGGACAAATATTGATCTAGATCACGTTTCATAGTCGTGCTCAGGGTTAGGGTTAAGACGAGACCAAAGCACGATAAAAGACGACAAGGAGTACGCCAATGTTTCCAGAATATCGAGAGCTGATTAGCACGTTAAAGACTCAAGATGCTCATTTTCAACGTAAATTCAACGAGCATAATCAATTAGATGAGGAAATCAAACAACTGGAAAAACGAGTTGGCAGTGATTTCAATCCAGCAGTAAAAGAACTTAAGAGCAAAAAGCTCCATTTAAAAGAAGAGATCTATCAAATTCTCAAATCCCATAGCTAAGTTTTTGTCACGGGAAAAACTAAGGGCGCCTAAGCGCCCTTTTTGTTGCCATTAAGCCAATTACAGATAGTAATCTTTCAGTGGTGGAAAACCATTAAAACACACTGCCGAGTAGGTCGTGGTATACGCGCCGGCGGTTAACCAGTACATGCGATCACCAATGGCTAAGTTATTGGGTAAACCATAACTATAGTGCTCATACATGATATCGGCGCTATCACAAGTAGGGCCTGCGATAACACATTTCTCCAACTCACCTTGTTTATGGGTGTAGATAGGGAATTTAATCGCCTCATCCATGGTTTCGATTAACCCAGAGAATTTACCCACATCGGTAAACACCCAACGCTCTAATGCGGTGTAAGATTTTTTACTGATTAGCACCACTTCAGACACCAACACTCCAGCGTTAGAGATTAGCGAACGGCCCGGCTCCAAAATAATTTGTGGCAAGTCATCACCAAAATCTTCCTTCAGGAAGTGAGTGATTTGCTCAGCATACACACCCAATTGATTGGTTTTATCAATATAGTTAGCAGGGAAGCCGCCACCCATGTTGATCATCTTCAGGACGATATTATGCTCATCACGTAAACGGTCGAAGATGCTCTTTACTTTACCTATCGCAGAGTCCCACGCACCGATATCACGCTGCTGTGAACCGACATGGAACGAAATTCCATAAGGTTCTAAGCCTAATTCATTCGCCAACACTAATAACTCGTAGGCCATCTCGTTTTGGCAACCAAATTTGCGCGATAACGGCCAATCAGCAGTGTCTGTACCTTCAGTCAAAATACGCACATAGATACGAGAACCCGGTGCTTCCTCAGCGATCATTCGCAGATCGGCTTCAGAATCTGATGCATACATACGCACGCCACGTTCATAAAAAGCCCGCACATCTTGGCGCTTTTTAATGGTATTGCCATAGCTCACTCGGTCAGCTGTAACCCCGACATTCATGACCATATCTAACTCATAAATCGAGGCAATATCAAAGTTTGACCCTTTGTCTTTGAGTAACGTGAGGATCTCCGCCGCAGGGTTTGCCTTAACTGCATAATAAACATCGGCATAAGGAAAACTATTAACCATGTCATCGTATTGTTTCGCAATGATACTGGTATCAATCACTACGAACGGAGTCGCTTTATCCTTGGCAAACTCTTCGATACGCTTGAAGGTTTGAGCATCATAATAATCAGCAACATCAATAGATTGAAATTGGCTCATTGGGCCAGAGTCTCCTTTGGGTCAGATGGTAAAAAGTCGCTATGTGTCGTAAAAACGTGCGCAGTAAACGATATTTTTTTAGTTAACGCAACGAATTTTTATGCTTAATAACTAACTTTTTATTCCATCAATTGTTAAGTTCGAATAAGCTGGAAAAAACTATTTTTAAAACAGATAATTATGCATAAGAGTCCAACAAAGGATCTTGACGTTTATTAACGCCCAACAATGAATTGGTAAAGAGGGCTATCCAGCCTTATGCAGGGATAGATTATCGGGCAAGAGCGATAGGATGAGTCTTAAAAGATAGCGAAGGGGAAATCATCATCTGCACAGTATGCAGGAATAAGTCGGAGAATGAACGAGGGGGAAACTCCCCCTCAAATCGGATTTACTGCAGCGATATTAATGCTGTGACTGATTTAATTTAGCTAGGGCTTGGCCTAGGGCTTCACTGGAGTCGAAGTAGGCAATATCCTGAATATTCATATTATTCAATAAAATCATAGTTGCCATATCTTTAGAATCCGGCAGCAAACGGCTCACTTCCCCTTCCCTGTCTAACCCAATCGCAAAGGGTAATTCTTGCATTTGCGGCACGGCAACAAACTTAGCAATCAGCGACGGCATACCGCTGATATCAGCCACATAAACTAATTGCGCAGGAAACTTATCACCCGCTAAAGGAGTGAGGGTTTCTTTGATGATATCACCGCCTTTCATACTGCGGCTAAAGAGCACCACTTTGGTTTGGTCGGTAACACTGACCGCCTTGTCATTTTGATCTTGCAATGAAATAGGATTTATCGCGTCACCCGCCACATAACTTGCAGCCAACGCCATCATGGGAGTGAAAAGGAAGGACAGGCACAACAACAGCTTTCTCATAAACACTTAGCTCCATTTTAAATACGGGCAATAGCATACCTGAGTCTCGTAATCAGCTCATTTAATCCAAGCCATTACATGATACGCTTCACAATGCATTGCGAATACGTCTTTAATAGCAGCACTTGTTTATGGCGGGTATTGGACTTAGCGGGTCTATTGCTAACTGTAAACTTGCAATTTTAATCTGTTCCACGTTTACTGTACTGCCAGAAATATCGATAGTGACGGAATACTATGTTGTTGATACTTATCATTATAGCCTTTATCGTACTCTTTGTTTTTTTCGCAAAGTACCAAAAAAAGAAGATTCAAGCCGAAGCGCTTGCCGCAGGAGAACCCTCAGCGTTACTCAATCACGGACTGACATTAATCAATCAAGGCGAAGTCAATTCAGGCCTAGACTATATTCAGCAAGCCGTCGATAAAGGCTTCGCCGTGGCTGCCATTGCCATGGCCGAACTGTATTCGGGTCGTTTCCCACAGGTTCCGGCCGATATCAAAGCGTCTAATGATTGGTATCGAAAAGCCGCCGAGATCGATCCGCAATATTTACCCATGCTCACCCTGACTAGCTTGGTCGCCACTGAGGCGCAGACGCCCGAGCAGTTACGCGAACAGGTAGAACAGCTCAAAACCAGTGCAGAAGCGGGGCAAGTCGAGTTTCAATATGAGCTCGCCTATTTGTATCTCAGACAACCCTTTCTCGATCCCGATGCAAGCCAAGCCATTTACTGGTTTGAAAAAGCCATCGCCCAAGGAAACCAAGATGCCTATTACCACTTAGGTACGCTCTACTTGCATGATGAGCGCGTCACCTCTGACTATGTTAAAGCGCGGGAATACTTTGAAAAAGCCGTCGCTGCTGGTGATGAACTTGCAAAAGATAACTTAGGCCATATGCTGGCCGCAGGCCAAGGCGGCCCTAAGGATCTTGTTCGTGCAGAAACCTTACTCAGCGAATATGCCGCTGAAGATCATTTTCGCCAGTATTACCTAGGTAAACGTTTCCTCTATGGTGAAGATTTTGCAATCGACTATGACAAGGCCCGCCACTGGTTAGAAAAATCCTGCGCTGCAGGCAATGATTATGCAAAATTAGCGCTGGCAGAGCTGAAGCTACTCGACCCACAAAACGATCAAGACTATCTACAGGCAAAAGCAGAGTTTGAAGCAAATGCTCCCCTATGGCATACAGAAGCTTTGTTTGGTCTAGGTAAGATCTACGAGGAAGGATTGGGAGTCTCACGTCAGCCAATAAAAGCCTTAATGTATTATCAGTTGGCCGCCATGAGTCATGATCAGGACTATCAAGCGGCATATGATAGACTCAGTAAACGCTTGGGTACTCTAGAGATCCGTGAGGCACAGAACCTCTGTAATAACTATCTGCACCAATATCCTATTCCTGATGAGCAACTAAGCTATTACCACTTCAGTCAAGCGGCGCTCTTCCACGGTGAAGAAAATCCTAGTCGTGAAGGGCTGCAAACCGCCGAAACTTGGTACCGTAAATCCGCCGACTTGGGCAATCAGAATGCGATGCAAGCCTTGGTAGAAATCTATCGTCATGAATTGATGGATAAACCCGTACAAGCCTTTATTTGGTCGAGCATACTGCTGCGCAACTTTGGCAAGTACGGGATGAATAGCGATCAACTCTTGTATCAACAGCAAGCTCAATCGCGCTTAACGGAATCCGAGCTTTTGCATGCCCAAAGCGAAATCGAGCGCATTGAAGCCCTGTTAGCACCTTACCTAGAAACTCATCAGTAAGTTGGAATCTTAGTCAGTTTGAATCTTAGTCACATAGGATTTGGCCTTTTTACTTAGCCAAATCCTATGATTAAGAGCAGTATTTATGCGGTTGCTTGAGTTAAATACCGCAACAATTTGGCTAAGGTTGGCGCCACGGTTTGATGGGAGGGATAACACAACCCAATACGGCGGAACATCCTAGGACCATCAAATTTAATCTGTTTAAGCCGAGGCTCATCCTCGATTAATCCATCGGGGAGGAAACTCACGCCAAATCCCGCCAGCACCAATGACATCACCAAAGATTTAGAATCAGCCTTTGCAACCAGATTCAGTGACAAATTACTGCATGCCAATAACCCTATGGTTTGCTGGTGCGCTTCACAGGGCGGACATTCAATAAAGTCATACTGGCTTAACTCTTCAGGGCGAATACGGTTTGCCTGTGCCAGCGGATGCTCAGTCGGCACGCACAGCACATAATCCTCCTCCCAGAGCGGAAAAAACACCTCATCCTCATGGCGTAAGCTATCTAAAGTTAACCGACAATCCGCAGGGCTTTGATAGTCCACCAACTCTAAATCTAAATGGCTAATTGCCTGATTAATTTGTGTTAATAGCCCAGCTAGGCGGCGTTGACTCAAATCGGGCATCACGGCTAAGCGCAACTTTTGCCGACTCGCTTTCGCCATAAACAGCGCGGGTAATTTGCTCGCCTCCTCCACCAACTTTACCGCCAGAGGATAAAGATAGTGTGCACTGTCTAAGGCCTTTACGCCCTTTTTACTGCGCTCAAATAGGGGGCCGCCTAGTTCTTCCTCTAACTGCTTGAGCCCAGCGGAAAGAGAAGGTTGGCTGACATAACAACGTGTTGCCGCCGCGGTAATATTGTTTTCCTCATAAATTGCGATAAAAAAGCGCAATAAGCGTAAATCTACCATCTGCCTTCACCTTGTCTGCCGAGCATATATCATAGGCAAATCCTATCACATCCAGTGGGAATAAGTATTTTCCAGCCTAAAAATCCCCACCTATACTGATACACAAGCTAGATATTTATTAATTAATCTTATTATCCATAAATAAAGATAGGAAACTCAAATGACCAACGCTAATAAATCCCTCGTTGTTATCACGGGCGCCTCATCCGGCATTGGCGCAGCTATCGCCAAAAGTTTTAGTGCAGCAGGACATCCGCTGTTGCTACTAGCACGCCGCGCAGAAGCAATGCAAGCCCTTGCTTTACCAAACAGTTTATCCATCAGCGTTGATGTAACCAATGCAAGCGCTATCAAGGCAGCAATTAGCCAAGCAGAAGCGCAGTTTGGCCCAGTGGGTTGCCTTATCAATAATGCTGGCGTCATGCTACTTGGGCAAATTGATACTCAAGATCCTAACGAGTGGAGCCGCATGCTCAATATCAATGTAATGGGCGTACTCAATGGTATTCACGCTGTATTAGCTGGCATGAAGGCGCGCAAAAACGGCACCATT
This sequence comes from Shewanella cutis, assembly GCF_022410515.1. Classification (GTDB taxonomy): domain Bacteria; phylum Pseudomonadota; class Gammaproteobacteria; order Enterobacterales; family Shewanellaceae; genus Shewanella; species Shewanella cutis. The sequence continues at coordinate 69,225 of NZ_JACSDI010000009.1, forward strand.
ATCAATATCAGCTCGGTGGCAGGTCGTAAAACCTTTCCCAATCATGCGGCTTACTGCGCCACTAAATTTGCCGTGCATGCCTTAACCGAAAACATTCGTGAAGAAGTAGCCATGGATGACGTGCGCCTAATCACTATCGCCCCTGGCGCAGTTGAAACAGAGCTCCTAAGCCATACCACGGATGAGGCCATCAAAGCCGGTTATCATGATTGGAAAGAACAAATGGGTGGCGTGATTACTCCCGAAAACGTTGCTGCAGCCACATTATTTGCTTGGCAACAACCACAAAATGTTTGTGTACGTGAGATTGTATTGGCTCCCACTCGCCAACAACCTTAAGTCAGTAAACGCAAGGAACAGACGGGCGATACTCTGATGTAGATGCTGCTGATGTAGACGCTGCGTGCTTTTGATGGCGCGCAGTATCTACAAAAAGCCCCCTTATGGCTCAAACAAGCGTCGGCTTGGACCCCAACATTTATTCGAAACACCACAGTCAAAATGTGCTCGAAATAGCAGAGTAAAAATGCGCATTCATCTCGAGAAATGATTACGAACTACTACTTTAGATATAGCCAATTCTACAAAATGTTAGCTCGATCACTGTCCATTATTAGCACTTTCCCTCCCACCAGCGGCTACCTTCCGTAAAAAGTCAATTTCAACCTAAAAATAACTAATTGTTTTTAATTAGATTAATTTTACCAAACTCACCATCACATCTATTCAATTAGATTTTTATCAATGAATTTTTTATCAATTAGACTTTTTTAATGAAAGTGACACACCTCAAATAAACAATTCACGACCTTTGATAAATTTATTCACAAGATGGAAGCAACAGCTACATTCCATCAACAAAGTCATTCAGATGACACCTAAGAAAGGATGAGATGATGAAAACTTCAACTAAGATCGCAATTGCAGCCGCGCTAATGGGCTGCTTAGCTACCCAAGCCTATGCTGCTGAAGGTGGGAATCCTAAAAAAGGTAAACACCTTTATAAAAAAGAATGTAAAGCCTGCCACAGCCAAGCAGGCGAAGGTGGCGAGCTAACCCCAATGAGCAAAACCATGAGCCAATGGGACCGTTTCTTCGATAAAGATAAGCACAAACTCAAACCCGAGGCATTCAACGGCCTCACCGAGCAAGACCTCAAGGACATACAACAATTCCTGTATGACCATGCCGCCGACTCTGAGCAGCCGCAAACCTGCGGTTAATCGCTGCCAAGCCTAAAGCAAAGGGATAACCACAGGCCTGCAACTGTAGGTTAACCCATTGATATAAAAATCAAAGCCCAATAAGAGCAACATGGGGAGCACACCTCAGGGACTCCTGTTGGGTAAATTTGGCACAGGGTCTTGAATCGGTGCCAACGGAATACTCAGGGAGAACCCTATGCGTACACTCATTTCGATACTGGTTGCCAATGCGCTATTTATGTCAGGCCAAGCCTTTGCCGCAGCCAATGATACCCAAGCAGACACCCAAAAAATGGCTGAGCTTAAACAACAGCTTACCGATATCACTGAACAACTCGATGAACTCAATAGTCGTGTCGATAAAACCGAGCGACACACGTCATTAGATCGCCTTGAAATTACGGGTGACTTTAGAACCAAAGCCCACTCGCTGCATTACCGAGATGTGGTTTGGAACCCTGCGATTAATGTCAATTTCAATGACTTTGGTGCCAAGGCCATGTCCGGCGTCTTTGGGATGCCAAACGATCCTAACTCGCCACTCGGAAAAATGATGCAAGCCAACCCAGACCTTGCAGCCGCCTTCCAAAATGGCATGTTGCAGGGCGTGATGCCCTATGTACTCGCACCCAAAAGCGTACAGGACATAGATAACGATATTTTTTACACCACTCGCCTACGATTAAATCTAAAAGCCAAGGTATGGGATAACGTCAGCTTTGCTGGTCGCCTGAGCATGTATAAAAACTGGGGCGACTCCACCGGCGTACAAGTATTTGATTCTTGGCGGTCATTCACTATGGATGGCACCAGCAGCGGCAACACCAGCGGTGACTGGTTGCGGGTCGAGCGCGCCTATTTCGACTGGAAAAATATCAATGGCTCAGAGTTTTACCTCTCTATTGGCCGCCGCCCATCCACCTACGGCCCACCAAGCCACTACCGCGAAAACGAACTGCGCGGCGGCACACCTTCAGGCCATTTAGTCAACTTTAACTTTGACGGTGCCACCTTAGGCTACAACCTAAGCGAAATCACTGGCATTGAGGGGCAAGTGGTTCGCTTCTGTTATGGCCAAGGCTTTGAATCCCAATGGGGTAATGGCGAAATGTTTGGCGATATCGTCACCAAAGATACTCACCTCGGCGGCTTTAATATCGATACCATCAATGACGGCACTAACTTCCTGCAATTTACCCTGTTTGGTGCCAAAGACGTCAACGACGGCTTTAAGGGCACTATGGCTTTCCCCACCCAACTGGCGGGGATTTTTGCTCCCAACATGTACCAAGATTTGCAAAAGTTCGACAATTTTAACTTTGTCACCCGAGTGCAACCCAGCGGAGTTATCGGCGACATGTACCTCGGCGGCATTGGGTTTGCGCGTGAAGAAGCTAACGATATCAAATGGTTTGCCTCACTAGGTTGGACTCGCGCCGAGCCTAATGGCAATGCCGGTATGTTTGGCGGCATGTTATCCGATGCCATATTTGAAGCAGAGTTAAATAGCACTGGCACTGAAATTATTATGGTGCCTAAGACCAGCGATGATATCGATACCAAAGACGGCTATGGCATCTATGTGGGCATTCAAATTCCCGCCCCCTACGGCAAATTCGGTTTGGAATATAACTATGGTTCCGAATATTGGACGCCCTTTACCCAAGCCCAAGATGACCCTATCGGCAGCAAGTTAGCCACCCGTGGACACGTCGGCGAAGCTTATTACATCTTTGATATCAATCCAAAAATGTTTATCAAGCTGGCCGGACTCTACTACGACTATGAATACACAGGCAGCGGTACGCCAGTGGGCGCCCCTCAAAAAATTGATGATGTGTTAGCGGGCTCAGCCTACTCAATGCTGCCGGTAGTGGATAAGGCCTTTGATGTTAACGCCTCACTCACCATTAACTTCTAACCTAGACGCCATTCAGCCCCTGGCATAGCCGGGGGCAGGAGTACCAAAAATGAAACAACTTCTCTTGATCGCCTTAGCGGGTATGGCACTGCAAGCGCAAGCCGCCAATCCTCATAAAGACGTGCTCAAAGGGCCCTTCACCACAGGTTCAGAGGTGACAACTCAGTGCTTAACCTGCCACGAAGAACAAGCCACAGATATGATGAAAACCTCCCACTGGACATGGGAGTTAGAACAAAAGCTACCCGATAGAACCGTGGTTCGGGGTAAGAAAAATAGTATTAATAACTTCTGTGTCGCCATATCCAGCAACGAGCCTCGCTGTACTAGCTGTCACGCTGGCTATGGCTGGAAGGACAATACCTTTGACTTTAAAGATAAAACTAAAGTTGACTGCCTAATTTGTCACGACACTACTGGCACCTATGTAAAAGATCCTGCGGGCGCAGGCGAACCAATGGCTAAGCTCGATCTAGCGAAGATAGCCCAAAATGTCGGAGCGCCTGTGCGGGATAACTGCGGTAGCTGCCACTTCTACGGCGGCGGTGGTGATGCGGTCAAGCACGGCGATCTCGACTCTTCAATGGCCTATCCCGATAAAGCAACCGATGTACACATGGATAGTGACGGCAATAACTTTCAATGCCAAAACTGCCATACCACTGAAAAACATCAAATATCAGGTAATGCGATGGGCGTATCACCAGGCGGTATCGACCATATTGGTTGTGAAAACTGCCACGATAGCGCGCCGCACAGCAACAAAAAGCTCAATACCCATACCGCCACCGTGGCTTGCCAAACCTGCCATATTCCCTTCTTCGCTAAGAATGAACCCACCAAGATGCACTGGGATTGGTCAACCGCAGGGGATGATAAGCCTGAAACCGTAGATCAATATGGTAAACACACCTATCAGAAGAAAAAGGGTGACTTTGTATGGGAAAAAATGGTTAAGCCCCAGTACGCTTGGTACAACGGCACGGCTAACGCTTATATGGCTGGGGACAAAATGGACCCGAATGTCGTCACTAAACTGACCTACCCCATGGGCGACATTAACGATGCCAAAGCCAAAATTTATCCCTTTAAGGTCCATACTGGTAAGCAAATTTACGATAAAAAGCTCAACATTTTTATCACGCCAAAAACCTATGGCAAAGGCGGATATTGGAGCGAGTTTGATTGGAATTTAGCGGCGAAACTGGGTATGGAAGCTAACCCAACTATGTTGGAAAAAGGCATCAAATACAGCGGTGAATATGACTTTGCAGCCACAGAAATGTGGTGGCGGATCAACCACATGGTGTCACCTAAAGAGCAAGCCCTTAACTGTAATGATTGTCACAACAAAGGCACTCGCCTCGATTGGCAAGCCTTGGGCTATCAAGGCGACCCAATGAAAAACAAGCAAGGCCCTAAACATAAGCAATAACCCTATTGACTCGCCTGAAGCCTAATCGAGGTCAAGGCGAGTATCGCTCCCCTGCAAACCTTTGAGAGCTTAGTATCCGCTGGCTAAGCTCTCTTTTTTATCTCACAACCTAACCTCAATTCAGGTTAACAAATTGGGAAATGCAATCTACAAAATGAGTTAACCTCAACGTGTATTTTGCGATGATAGCAAGAAAAACTTACGCACCAGATGGCGATAACTTACAAACCTGAAGCAAGAGTAAATTTGAAAAAATCTTCCGTAGCCAATGGCTTAGAGTAATAGTAACCTTGGATAAGTTTAACCCCTAATTCACCTAAATACCCTTGCTGTTCAACCGTTTCCACCCCTTCCGCAATAACATGCAACTTAGACTCGTTTGCAAACGAAATAATGGCATCTAAGGTTTTGCCATTAAAATTATGGGATTGACCAATGGTATCGACAAACATCTTATCTATCTTCAATGTACTGATCCCTAGATGCTGAACATAGCTAAAACAGCCATAACCCGTACCTGCATCATCCAACTTAAGATCAATACCCAGCGCATAAATTTTATCGAGTGTCTGGCGAGCTAACGTCATATCCTTAATCGGGAGTCGCTCGGTGATTTCTAAGGATAACCTGTGGTGCCCCAGCATTCCTGATTCGACAATTTCTTGTAATTGATGATAAAAATCATCATTTTCAAGATGAGCAGGCACAATGTTGATACTAAAAAATAACGGCGGGCATTGTCCCCCTAGCAGTTGAATATCATTAATGACCTTGTTCAACATACTCGTCGTCATGGGAAGAATGTGTCCCCTCGCTTCAGCAAAGGGAATAAACTGATTGGGTGGGATCATCCGATTATCATGCCGAAGCCAGCGCACCAGTACTTCTGCCCCCACAGGCATTCCCGTACTACTATCGACAATAGGCTGATAATAGGGAATAAACTCCCCCCGCTGAATGCCCCGCTTTATTTGACTATCAAGGGAAATTTGATGGTTGTTCCAGCGCCAATACACTAAACACGCCAACAAACCAAAGACAATCCCGGTTGCTACACTGACCCGCCAACCTAGCTGTGAATATTGTTCAAGGAAAACACGATTCCCCGATAGCTCAAAGGTCGCATGGTAGTAGGGATTTTGTTCTTTAACAACATGGTAAACCACAGGTTCATCAGCAAAATTATCAAATCCAAACTCAATATAAGGATCTGAATCTAAGCTCACCTTGTACTCAAGACATCGCTCGCAATCCACCGGAACAAAATACCTCGGCCTAAGGGGAGTGATACTGGCAATGTAATCAATCCCCTCCATGTGACGCATTAAAAACAATTCGTGACTTGTCTGAGTATTATGGCTTGCCACCGCAATACTTAAATTCTCTCTCACCTTATGGGCTTTCAATGCCGTTAAATCATGGGGTATTACGCCAGACTGACAGAGCACTTTGTTATCTTTATAAATCGCCAGCCAGCGGACAAAGCTGGAATCAAAGGTTTTCTGTTTCAATAGGCTTTCTAATTCTGCGGTACAAGTCACACCTGGGTCTAAGCGCGGCATTTCAAGTATTTGTTCTGCTGACTCAGTAATATACATCTGAAATTTACTTGCAAGCATCTCAGAATCACGCGCGATAACGCTATTAGCAATGATGCGATCCACGCCCTTCACCAGCGCCAATCCGAGTGCAAACACGACGAGAAAAATGATGACGTACTTTATTTTGCCCATGATTTACTCATACCTAACTATCGCCCCAAATAATGATTAAGCTGCCTTACAACACTGAAAACACCAGAACAGCAACTAACACAAAATAAACATAACGTTAACACCAAGACAGAGTAAAAACATTAAAAGTTAAACTAAATAAGCAATAAAATTCATTTGCTTGGTGTTGTACACTACAAATTGTTAGTGATAGTGTTAATTAAGATGTTAATACGCTTTTTGATTTTCGTGATGAATGCAATGCTATTTAAGGTGTACGAAACATGATCGAGTCTTTACGTCTATTGGCACAACACAAATCATTTAACGAGCTTTTGCTTTCATCTACCCTCATTAATGTGCTGTCACTGGCATTACCATTCACTATGCTACAAATCTATGACCGGATTTTACCCAATGAGGCCTATGGCACCGCCAGTGTGTTAGCGATTGGCGTTGGGATAGCAATACTTCTGGAACTGCTGCTGCGCTATACGCGCAGTTGGTTGCTTGCCCTTAATGCTTCAAACTATGAGCTACAAACCACCACTCAATTTGTCGACCGACTCATGAAGGCGGATTACCACCACGTTGAGCAATTAGGCTCAGGAAAAATACTCCACGGTATCACCAGCATTGCCACCATGCGGGAGATTTACTCAGGGCAAGCTGCGGTCGCCTTAATGGATTTTCCATTTGTTATCATATTTTTAGCCTTAGTAGCCTATATTGGCGGGCCATTAGTCTTTATCCCAATACTGGTTTGGTGTGTCGCGGGCATTGGCGTGTGGCAAATGGGCAAAAAACTCTCCGTTGCCACCCGAGAACTCGCCATCAGTGACGATGAACGAACCCGCTTACTCATTTTAGTGCTGTCAGGCTTAACGACGGCAAAATCCCTAGCCTTGGAATCGCGAATTACTTCTGCCTACAAAAAAATCAACTACCAAAGGTTAGCGCAGCAAAATGAGGTTGATTGGCTATCATCCCAGTTACAAGAATGGATCCAAGGGGCTTCGCAGGCTACCACACTGGCTTTGGTGCTGATTGGCTGTTTTGAAGTCTTAAATGGCGATCTAACAACGGGGGGATTAGCGGCATGTTCAATCCTTGCTGGCAGAGCCGTGGCGCCCTTAAGTGCAATTGGCAGTTTAAAAGCGAAGTTTGTTACCGCTCAGTCTGCGATGCAAGATGTTAACGAAATCATAGCCTCCCCTCCAGAGTCCTTGAATGGTTCTCAGGTTTACCACCAAAAATTACCTTCAGGCCCCATTCAATTTGAACAGGTATCAGCACAACAAACGGGGGCAAAGCTTAAGCACATTAACCTGACAATACCCGCGGGCAGCCTTGTCACTGTAACCTCAAATCCACTCACACATGCCAGTTTATTGTTAAGTACCGTGGGCGGCTATCATCAGGTGACTGAAGGTGCCATCAAGATTGATTCTATCCCATTAACTGAACATGACCCGCTGGAGTATCGCCAATCCATTAGCTATGTGTCGCCATGGGCTACGTTATTTGCGGGCTCCATTTTGGATAATCTGACTCTGTTTCGCCATGAGCGGGAAGCCTATGCCATGGTTCTCGCAGACAAACTGGGCTTATCTGCCACGATTGCGCAGCTACCTGCGGGTTATCAAACCTTAGTGGGTAATAATGACAGCCAAATGCTTAATAAGGGGGCAATCAAGCTCATCGCCATTGTCAGAGCGCTTGCCCAATCCCCTTCGATACTCTTACTCGACGAACCTATGGTCTCCCTCGATGCAGACTCTCAGCAACGCTTACTCGCTTTGTTACTCGAACTCAAAAACCACATCACTCTGATTGTGGCCTCCTATTTTACGGAAATTGCAGCGATCAGTGACTATCGCATCCATATTTCATCACAAGGGGATGCAACTATGTCGTCAAATGGGGAGCTTTAACAATGCATAACCAAGCGCAGTCTGTCCCAAACTTAAAATCCCTATTAGTCACACTATTTAATCAACTCGGACTTAATGCCCAAGCCAAGAATATTGAACGCAGCGCATTAGTGGATAATGCGAGTTATTTAGATGCGTATGTCTTATTTAAAAAACATCATGTTGTGGCCGATTTACGCTCACTTGATCCCGAGATGCTCAGCCATACAATCTATCCTTTCCTGATCCTACCTGAAGAGGGAGAGCCGCAGATAGGACGCCGCAACCAGCATACCTATGAGTATTTAGGCCCACACCAACAATGGCAGCCACTCACACTCCCTTCTGATGGAAAAGTATTTATTATTAATGGCCTGCCTTCTACCAATCAAAAAAGGAGTCGCTTTGCCAGCCAATTTAAGCAGCAAAAAAAGTGGTTCAAACCCGTTTTTTTATTAAGCCTCGTCGCCAGCTTAACCGGATTAGCGATACCGCTTTTTACCATGGCGGTATACGACAGAGTCATAGGAGGACAAGCCCCCGACATTTTACCTGGGATCGCAATTGGTGCTTTGCTTGCTTTAAGCATTTTTATTTCTAGCCGATTGCTGCGAGCCAAAGTGCTGGCCAGCGCAAGCAATAAATTGGCGCGGGATCTGTCAGCCGTATCCTTTAATCAACTCCTCAGTATGCCGTTGATGATGTTATCCCGAGTTGGATTATCAAATCATTTGGCACGACTGCGTAACGCCGAAAAGGTGAGAGGATTATTGTCAGGCCCTAGCGGAGGTGGGCTGATTGATTTGCCCTTTACGATCGTGGCGCTTATTGCCATCACAGTTCTCAGTGGTTGGCTGGTATTAGTACCACTTTGTATGCTGATTCTGTTTTACCTAGTGATGAAAGCCCTAAACCGTTATACCCAAGCCGCCAGCCCAACCATCAGCAATGACTACCAAAACAGCCTCAATGAACTAGCCAAGAATGTATTAGAGCTGAAAACCGCAGGGGAAACCGAAGGCTGGTACGCAGATTTTATCCGTCGTTGCCGCGAGCACTGCCGTCAACAATTTTTATATGCCAAACGTAATGGGCTTAATGCTGCAGTTGCCCATGCCATGGGGCTAATGACGGCCTTAGTTACCGTGTTTTGTGGCATTTTTTTAGTGTTAAATCAAAGTATTTCACCCGGCGCTTTAATCGCCTGTGGAATGTTGATTTGGCGCATCACAGGCCCCGCCCAATTAGCCTTTTCTTCGGCGCCAAAAATTAACATGATAACCAGTACTGTCACTCAGTTTGATCGTTTTATGGAGGTGACGACCGAATTTAATCAACTCCGCCTCGATGGGCCTAACTTAAATAAAGCGCCTGCACTCAACTTTAAGCATGTCACCCTTCGTTACAGCGCAGAAGCTGAACCAGCACTCTCTGGTGTCACATTTGATGTTGAAGCAGGAGAAACCGTCGCCATTATCGGCCCTAATGGCAGTGGTAAAAGCACCTTATTGCTGACAGCCATAGGCGTGATTGATACCCAAGCAGGCTTTGTCACTTTAGATGGCAAAAACCTGAAACAGTTTGACCCAGAAGCCTTACGCCAATGGGCCGCATTCAGCCCGACCCACACCGAACTACTGCCGGGATCGTTAGCAGATAACTTACGTCTGGCTAAACCCGATGCCACTGATGAGGAGTTGTGCCAAGCACTGTATGAGGCAGGTGGAGACGCGTTAAAAGAAGTGCTCGGTGGCGATTTACATCGCAGTTTATCCGCACAGGGAGCCAATATGTTTTCGGTGGTAGGCAGTGGCTATATCAGCCTAGCTCGTGCCCTATTAAAAAAATCGCCTTTGCTTGTCATGGATGAACCCATCGCCAACCGTAATCCTTTTGCGAAAAAAACCTTTATCGAAACCTTAACCAAGTTAAAGGGCAAAACCACTATTTTATTTACTAGCCATGATCAAGAACTGATCCAACACGCGGATAAGGTCGTTATCTTAGATAAAGGCTCTGTGGTTTATGCAGGCCCTATCCCAAACAAACCCGTAGCAGGCGATGAACACCAATCAATGGCTAGCATGGAGACCACACACAATGAATGATCGTCAACTTAACCATCGTTCTTTGCCAGAACACGAGTTCACTCAAGCCATTGAAGCTCCTGCAGAAAAACGCATCATCAAACAAATCACCTACTTTATTGCCGGTTCAGTGTTCATTATGTTTGTGTGGTCACTGTTCACTAATATTGAAGAAATTGCCAAAGCGAAAGGTCAAGTTATCCCCCTTGGACATCAACAAGTGATTCAGAGTTTTTCAGGGGGAACCTTAGCTTCTATCTTGGTCTCTGAGGGAGATTTAGTGAAAAAAGGCGATGTGCTCGCCAACTTTATCGCCATCGATAGCCAAGCTGCCGCTGAAGAACTGGAAAGTAAACAAGCTAATCTGGTGCTCAAAATTGAGCGTTACAGTGCTTTTATCGAATCCAGAGAGGCCAACTTTGCTAGCTACCTTGAAAGTCATCCCAATCTTGTGAAAGGGCATATTAGTGATCTCGAACGGATGAATAACGAAAAACAAGCCATCATTCAATCTTCCCTCGCGGAAATCGCGAAATCGAAAGCCGAGTTGGCAAGTCTTGATCAAGAAATTCCACCACTGAAACATCAAATCAATTCAGCCCAACAAACCATCAATATGATGGAGTCGATCAAAGAATCGCAGGCAGTCTCTAAGCTCACTATGCTGGAATCGCAACAAAAATTGGACTCCTACATACGTGAACTAAAAAGTATGGAAGGTAAACAACAAGTATTGGCACGGGATATTGAAAATCTTCAACGGCAGTTGGAGCAAAAACAAGCCACATTGCTAAAAGAGGTTGGTGAAGCTCGCACAGATGCAGAAGCTGAATTATTAGGGATTACCGCACGTTTAAAATCCTCCGATTCGCAGGTGCAACAAAACACCATCACCTCCCCTGTTGATGGCATTATTCAGTCCATTCCAAACACCTCATCAGGGAGTGTGATTCAACCTGGAGGCACAGTTGCGGTGATTGTTCCCACCACGCCAACAGCCCTACTTGAGGCCAAACTCTCCCCTCGGGACATTGGCTTTGTCAGTGTGGGACAAAAAGCGCGTATAAAAATTGATGCCTTTGATTACAGTCGCTATGGGGCACTTGATGGTATCGTCAAACGCATCTCCCCAAGCACTGATGCTGATGAAAAAGGAGGCGTCTTTTATAAAGTACAAATCTCGATTGATAAGCCCTACTTTGGCGATCAACCCGATAAGCTGGAACTGATCCCCGGCATGACTGGCGAAGCGGATATTGTCACAGGGGATAAAACCGTCTTCCAATACCTGTGGAAACCCGTATTTACCAATGTGACTGAAGCCTTTGGTGAACGCTAGGGAGCACGAACTATGAGCCAAAAAAAACCATTAACGCTCTCAACCGCAAAACGTAAAAGTCGCATTTCAGCAAAACTCGCCAAAAAGTCTGAAATTGCCGCTAAAAAACTCGATAAAGATGTCGCCAAGCTCAAGGTAAAGGAATTTAGACAGGGTGAAGTCCAAAGCACTGCAAGCCCAGATATTGTGGCAAGCAAGTCTTGGCGCTTACCCTCGCACACAGCAACGCAGCTTGTTAATACCGAAGAATCGACAGAGCAAAAGCCTGATTCGCAATCCGCTACCGTAGACATTGATAACCGCCATGTACATGTAACAGCCCAGTCAGCTAGCTCTAGCACAGACTCGGAAAAAACCTTGTCAGAGATGCCACAGCAAGCGGATGAAACGCAAACCCAAAATGCCCCTAAGTTCCAAGATTATGGTTCGAGTGAATCAACCCATTTAGGGCAAGGTCCACACTTTGACGACACACAATTGCCCCTTGTTACCCTCAGCCAACTCCCTGAAATTGGACACGTTAAGCAGCAGATTGAACCGGCAGTATTAACGGTATCAATGGCAAGAACCACATTAATTCAAATTGTGCGCCCCCCAATCATTAGCACTGAACAGCGCACCCCACTCAGCATTGACGAACAAGCCACTCATCAATCTATTAAAGAAGATGCCCCAGTCGCGAGCATCTCTGGCAAACTGCACGCCCATGGGGGAACAGTAACCCCACTCCAATGGACGGTCGCAGAACATCAAGGTCAATTTGGTCGCCTTGATATCGATCCAACAACGGGCGAATGGCATTACCAACTCGATAACAATGCACTTAACACTGATGCATTAGCCGAAGGTGAGCATCAAACCGAACAATTTACGATTACCGTCAGCAGCCCCAATGGCGAACAAGTAAACACTGCCATCATCATCGATGTCGAAGGCAGTAACGATCTGCCCCATATTTTAGGATCTCACCTCGCCAGCATTAATGCGGCGGACTCCTTGCCTGCTGTTACAGGGCAGCTTCACAGTATCGATCCAGATCATAACGATGCTGCTTCTTGGGCAGTGCTTGATGGACAAGGTCAATATGGCCAACTGAGCATCAATCCACTCACGGGCCAATGGCAATACCAACTGAACACCCATGCAACCGCCACGCTTGCTCTAGTCTCTGGCCAACAGGTGACGGAAACCTTTACCGTCACCGCAACAGATCAATCAGGCCATCCTGTTAGCCAACAAGTCAGCATTCAAGTGAATGGGGCTGATAATACCGCCATCATTCAAGGTGATATGACTGGTTTAGTGACGGAAGATACTCAGGCTCTCAATGGCCAATTAACGGTATCAGGTCAATTAAGCATCCAAGATCCAGATAGGGATCAAGCCCATTTTTCGGCAGATTCATTACAAGGACAATTTGGCTATCTTACGATCGATGTAAACGGCCATTGGATCTACAGCGCCGATAACTCACTGGCCACCGTTCAAAGCCTTAAATCGGGTGAGCATCTTACTGATACTTTTACCATCCACAGCGCCGATGGTACCGCGCAAAACATCACAGTCACCATTAACGGAACCGATGATAAGGCCGAAATTTCAGGCACAACCTCAGCCTCACTCACTGAAGATAGTGACACATATCAAGGCATGCTTAGGGCCGATGGCAACCTTACCATCACAGATAACGACCACGGACCACACTTATTTACAGCTACAGAGCAATATGGTCAGTTTGGTACCCTCATCATTGATGAATTCGGCCACTGGACCTACACCGCAGATAACTCGCAGACGGCAATTCAAGCACTCAAAACCGGAGAATCCATCACTGATACCCTTGTGGTACAAACCCAAGATGGCACACGGCAAACCATCTCAATCACCATTCATGGTACCGATGATCACTCTGTGATTATGGGCACATCAGTAATGAGGGTGTTTGAAGACAAACGCCTTTCTCAAGGACTACTCCATACAGACGGTCAACTCTGGGTAAGCAATCCCGATACAGGGCGAGCAGGATTTGCAGCCGAACAGCTCCAAGGTCAATTCGGCATATTATCCATCAACACCCATGGCCATTGGACCTACACAGCAGACAACAACAATCCCAGCATACAAGCTCTCAAGCATGGTGAATCTTTAACTGAAACCCTGTTTGTACAGGCATTGGATGGAACAAGCCAAAAGATCGCCATTCTGATCAAAGGTGCTGATGATAAAGCGATTATCGGTGGAACCGCCACCGCAACACTTATCGAGGATCAGTCTGCCCAGCATGGGCAATTACAGGCGCATGGCGCACTCACCATTACCGACCCCGATGCTGACCAAGCCCAGTTCACGGCACTAACCGATGTCACAGGCAGTGCAGGCTACGGACATTTCAGCATAGACGCTACCGGTAACTGGACCTACACAGTAGATAACACACTAACAGCTATTCAGCAGCTCAATACCGGTGATCGCCTCACTGATAGCCTAACAATATCGAGTGCAGACGGCACAAACCACACACTAACAGTGACAATAACGGGCAGCAACGATGCACCAGTAGTGGCTCACAGTTTGGTCACAACGACTGCGACGGAAGATACTGCCTTCAGATTCAGCATTCCTGCGGGCACCTTTGCCGATATAGATACCGGCGATACATTGATCTTGAGCACTGGCAGCTTGCCAGCGTGGCTGCACTTCGATGCGGCTACCGGCACCTTCAGTGGCACACCAGCCAACGGTGATGTCGGCACTCAGCACATAACGGTCACCGCGACTGACGGCAGCGGCGCCCAAGTCAGCACCACGTTTGCGCTGAATGTTGCCAATACCAACGACGCACCGACGCTGAATGCGATTGCCTCGGTGCGCGTGACCGAAGACAGCGCACAGGCTACGGGTCAGTTCACCGCCACCGATCCGGACACCGGCGACACGCTCACCTACAGCATTGCGCAGCCGGTGAACGGCCTTACCGTCAATTCCGATGGCAGCTGGAGTTTTGAGCCTGCTCATGCGAGCTACCAGCACCTGACTGCAGGCCAGACCCAGGTCCTGACCATCCCCGTGACGGTCACCGACAGCGCCGGTGCGACTAGCACGCAAGACCTCGTGATCAAGGTCAATGGCACGAACGATGGCGCGGTGATTGCCGGCACTGATGTAGGTGCCGTAACGGAAGACCAGGCCGCGGGCGGCAGCCACTACCTGCAAGCCACCGGCACGCTCAGCGTCACCGATGTGGATGCGGGCGAAGCCGTGTTTCAGGCGGGCACATCCACCGGCCAATTCGGTGAGTTGGTGCTGCACAGTGACGGCCAGTGGATGTACCAGGCTGACAATGCCAACCCGGCCGTGCAGGCACTCAAAGCCGGTGAGCAGGCGACCGAGAGCTTCACCGTCACGTCCAAGGACGGCACAGCGCACAGTATCGTCATCACGATTACCGGTACCAACGATGCCCCCGCAGTGGCGCATGCTCTGACCACTACAACGGCCACCGAAGATGCCGCCTTCAGCTTCGGCATTCCTGCGGGCACTTTCGCCGATATCGACACAGGCGACACGCTGACGCTCACCAGTGGCAGTTTGCCCGCCTGGTTGAACTTTGATGCGGCCACCGGCACGTTCTCGGGCACACCCACCAATGGCGATGTCGGCACACAGCACATCACAGTTACCGCGACTGACGGCAGCGGCGCTTGGGTCAGCAGTACCTTCGACCTAGTGGTGAGCAACACCAACGACGCGCCCACGCTAAATCCAATCGCCTCGGTGCGCGTCACCGAAGACAGCGCTCAGGCCACCGGTCACTTCACTGCCACCGATCCAGACTCGGGCGACAGTCTCACGTACAGCATTGCGCAGCCGGTCGACGGCCTCACTGTCCATGCCGATGGCAGCTGGAGTTTTGATCCTGCTCATGCCAGCTATCAGCAGCTGCGCGCCGGCCAGACCCAAACCCTGACCATCCCGGTCACCGTGACCGACGCTGCCGGCGCCACCAGCACCCAAGACCTCGTCATCAAGATCAATGGCAGCAACGACGGAGCAGTGATTGCCGGCACCGACGTGGGCACACTGACCGAAGATCGCGTCAGCGGTGGCGGTCGCCAGCTACAGGCCGCCGGCACGCTGACAGTGGCGGATGCAGACGCGGGAGAAGCGGTGTTTCAGGCTGGCACATCCACTGGTCACTACGGCAACTTGCTATTTCACAGTGACGGCCAGTGGATGTATCAGGCCGATAACACGCAAGGCGCGATCCAGCAGCTCAAGGCGGGCCAGCAGGCCACCGAGCGCTTCACCGTGCACAGTGCCGACGGTACCGCGCATACGATTACCATCACGATCACGGGTTCCAATGACGCGCCGGTAATCGCCGCGCAAGCACAAAGCGTGACAGAGGATGGCGCATTACTCAGTGGCAAAATGATTGCCACTGATATTGATAGCGGTGACACACAAACTTTCAGCATCGCCAATGCCGTTGACGGCTTCACGCTGAATGCTGATGGCAGTTACAGCTTCGATCCGGGCGATGCTGCGTACCAGCACCTGGCTGCTGGCCTGACGCAGGATCTTTTGATTCCGATCACGGTCACTGACAGCGCTGGCGCCAGCAGCACGCAGAGCCTGCAAATCACCGTGACGGGCGCCAATGATGGTCCGTCGGTTGTTGCGGCTGACGCTGCTCACGCCGCAGATCTGTCTGGCACGCTTGAGGACACGCCGCACACCTACACCCAGGCCGATCTGCTGCGCCTGGTCGGTGCCACCGACCTGGACGGGGACTCGCTCGACATCCGTGCTGTCGCGGTCGACGCCACTTACGGGGCATTTTCCAAGCAGGCCAACGGCGACTGGCTGTTCACGCCGGCGGCCAATGCGCACCACGATGACATCCCGCTGACGCTTACCGTCAGTGACGGTCATGCCACCGTCACGGCTTATGCACGACTGGATATCTCGCCAGTCACGGACGTGGCAACCCCGACGCTGTCGGTGCAGGCTGAGCAGCATGTCATCCAGTTTGGTGACACGGGCGCGCCTGCCATCTACACCGTAGGCGGTATCCAGCACGCCGGCGACCTGCACGACTTTGCCATCGAGATGACGGTGGTGGGCGGCTCCCAGGTTGCCGTGCAAGGACACAACGGTCCGACCCTGGTCAGCTATGCGATACCCGGCGACCTCAATGCCATGTACATCTGGCGTCCCGAGAATCTGCAATTCCATATTGGCGGGCAAAACTACGACACCGGCGTTGACATCAGCCACGACACCGGCAGCCATCGTTACGGCTTTGTCTGGAACGGTGCCGCCGGCACCTTTGATGTGCTGCGTGACGGACAGGTTCTCAAGCATCTGGACAATCTTCCCAAGGGCGCGTCGCTGACCGGTGGTGGCGTGATGGCCTTTGGTAATGACCAGGACAGTCTGGGGGGCGGCTTCCAGGCTGGTGATGCCTGGCATGGCCAGCTGTTCAGCACCACCATGGCCACGGGTGGCGTAACGGCCGCCGAAATGACCCAGCATGCCTTGCGGGATCTGGCCACGGGTAGCGATCTGATTCTGGATGTGCAGGCGCAAGGTCCGCGGGTAGTGGATATGACCGGTCACCACACCATGGCGACCTCCGGGCCGGTGACGACGCCCACGACCCAGGTCGACACCCGTATTGCCAATCCCAATCCGGGGGCCTTGCTGCATTTGCAGCCGCAATTCGGCCCGCCACAGGATGCCGACGACAAAGTGACGGCAGCGGTCTTGAAGGGCTTCGTGGCCGGCACCGAGCTCAGCGACGGTCATGGTCACCAGCATACGGTCAGCGGGCCGGATGACCGGGTTGATATCACCCATTGGGATCAAACCGGGCTGACGGCGCAGTTGCCCATGGGCTCTCATGTGGGCGCCCTGCTGGTGCTGGAAGTCACCACAACCGGCCCCGGTGGCAACATCGCGACATCCAGTTCGGCTGTACAGGCGGTGAGCCTGAACTCGCCAGCCGACTCGACCGTCACCACTGACGTCACCATACAACTCGATATAGCGCCTACCGACAGTCCTGCTCTCATTGCCGGTCAGGACACCGGCAGCGTCACCGAGGACGTTGGCGTCACGCCAGCCGACAAGCTCGAGGCGCGCGGTACGCTGACCATCCAGGATCACGATCCTGGTCAGGCTGTGTTCGTCCCACAGACCGATACGCTCACTCAATACGGTCGCTTCAGCATCGACGAGCAGGGGCATTGGGTTTATCAGGCTTTCAATAGCCATTCGGACATCCAGGCGCTGTCCAGCGGTTCGACGCTGACGGACCTGCTGCAGGTAAGAAGTCCCGATGGTTCACAGCACACCATTACTGTCACGATTAACGGCAGCAACGATGCCCCGGTACTGACTGCGCAAGCCCAGGCCATCACCGAGGACGGCAGCCAGCTCACTGGCCAGATGGTCGCCACTGATGTGGACACCGGCGACACGCGCACCTTTAGCCTCGCCAACGCTGTGGATGGCTTCACGCTGAACACTGACGGCAGCTATAGCTTTGATCCGAGTCATGCCAGCTACCAGCACCTGGCGGCGGGGCAGACTCAGGATGTGGTCATTCCGATTACCGTCACTGACAGCTCCGGTACGGCCAGCACGCAGAACCTCACGGTTACGGTCACGGGCACGAACGATGCCGCCGTCATTACCGGTACGGACGCCGGCGTGGTGGCAGAAGACGGGGCGCTGCGCGCCAGCGGTCAACTGCTGGTCAGTGACGTCGATGACGGGCAAGCCAGCTTCAACGCTCAGGCACGCGTGCCTGGCCACTACGGCGTTTTCAGCCTGGCGGCCGATGGCACTTGGACTTACGACCTGAACAACAGCGACACCGATGTTCAGGCTCTCACCAAAGGCCAAAGCCTGAGCGACAGCATGGTCGCAAAAAGCGTGGATGGCAGCAGCCACACCATCACGGTCAGCATTCAGGGTCGCGACGATGGCGCCGTGATCGCCGGCGTGGATACCGGCCGCGTTACCGAGGACCAGAACGTCATTGCCGGCCAGCTGCAAACCAGCGGACAACTGACCCTGAACGATGCGGACGCCGGCCATCACCAGTTCACCGCCATGAGCCACGTTGCGGGCCACTACGGCAGTTTCAGCATTGATGCCAACGGCGCCTGGACCTACACAGCCGACAACAGCCAGGACGCGGTGCAGCAGCTGGGTCGCAATGACAGCCTGGTCGAACGCTTCCACGTCACCAGCGACGATGGCACCCAACACACCGTGCTCGTGACACTGCAGGGCAGCAACGACACGCCGGTCATCCAGGCCCAGACCCGTTCGGTCACCGAAGATGGCGCCATGCTCACCGGTCAGATGCGCGCCAGCGACACTGACATTCACGATCGCCTGCAATTCAGTACCACCGCCCACATCGCCGGCTTCACCTTGGCATCTGATGGCAGCTACAGCTTCGATCCGAAGGCTTCGGCCTATCAGAACCTGGGGGCCGGGGTAGCAGAGACCCTGTACATCCCCGTCACGGTGCGTGATCAGTTCGGCGCGCAGCACACCCGTGACCTGCTGATCACCGTCACCGGTACCAACGACGGCGCCATCATTCAGGGCAAGGACCACGGCGACGTGGTCGAGGACCTGAACCCGGTCAACGGCCAGCTGCGTGCCCAGGGCCATCTGGGCGTCACCGACGTCGACGCATCCCAATCGGCTTTCGTCGTACAAACCGACGTGGTCGGGCACTTCGGCCGCTTTAGCATCGACGCAGACGGCGCGTGGACCTACGCGGTCGACAACAGCAGCGACCGCGTGCAAGCCCTGCGCGAGGGCGCACAAGCGGTCGAGCACTTCGTCGTTCACAGCCTGGACGGCACCTCGCACGCCGTGCGTGTCATTGTGCACGGCAGCAACGATGCCCCGGTGGTTACATCCACCGCGCAAACGGCCATCGAAGATGGCGCGTTGCTGCACGGTCAACTGCGCGTCACGGACCGCGACCGTGGCGACAAAGCACACTTCCAGCTCGACCACCCCGTGGCCGGCTTCACGCTGGACAGCGATGGTAGCTACCGCTTCGACCCCAGCGACTCGGCCCACCAGGATCTGCGCCAAGGCCAGGTCATGCACCTAGACATCCCCGTCACGGTCACCGACGACGCCGGCGCCGTGGTGCACCACACCATCTCCATCACACTGACGGGGCGCAACGACGCCGCTGTGATCTCGGGCGCGGACCGGGCCGCCCTCACCGAAGACAGTGGCCTGCAGAACGGCTTGCTACAAGCCAGCGGCCAGCTCCAAGTCAGCGACATCGACGATGGCGAAGCCCACTTCACCGCGCAAAATGCCGTAGCCGGCAGCCGTGGCCTGGGCCACTTCAGCATCAATGCGGCGGGTCAGTGGATTTACACAGTCGACAATACGCAAGCGGCAGTTCAGCAGCTCCAGAGCGGTGACAGCCTCACCGAGCGCTTCACGGTCTACAGCGCCGATGGCAGCGCACACACGGTGAGGGTGACCATTGCCGGCAGCAACGATGCTCCGGTACTGACAGCTCAGACTCAAGCCGTCACCGAAGATGGCGCGAGGCTCAGCGGCCGAATGGTCGCCACCGATGTGGACGCGGGCGACACGCTCAGCTTCAGCCTGACCAATGCGGTCGATGGCTTCACGCTGAACGCCGACGGCAGCTACAGCTTCGATCCGGGCAATGCGGCTTATCAGCATCTGACGGCGGGACAAACGCAGGATGTGCTCATTCCGATCACTGTCACTGACAGCGTCGGAGCGAGCAGCACGCAGAACCTGACCATCACCGTCACGGGTAGCAATGATGGTGCTGTGATCACGGGGCATGATTTCAGGGAGTTGCAAGAGGATGTCAGAGTCCAGCCGGGCAATCGGCTTGCCGTCGACGGCGTACTGACCATCACAGATCCCGATGCCGGCGAGGCTCACTTCATCGCACAAACCGATGTGCTGGGTTCTGGCGGGTTCGGGCATTTCAGCATCAATGCAGACGGCCAGTGGCACTACGAGGCTGATAACAGTCAGAGCGCCATCCAGAGCCTGAGACCAGGCGATCCGCGTCTGATGGATACCTTGGTCGTGACCAGTGTGGATGGCACCACCCACACCCTGAGCGTCGCGATTCAGGGTATGGATGATGCCCCGGTACTGACCGCACAAACCCAAGCGGTTACCGAAGACGGCATGCTGCTCACCGGCCAGATGGTTGCGACCGATGTGGACACGAGCGACACGCTGACCTTCAGCCTCGCTAACGCCGTGGACGGTTTCACGCTCAACGCCGACGGCAGCTATAGCTTTGATCCGTCCCACGCCAGCTACCAGCATCTGGCGGCGGGGCAGACGCAGGACCTCATCATCCCGATTACGGTGACCGATAGCGCGGGCGCCACCAGCACGCAAAATCTCACGATCACGCTCACTGGCAGCAATGACGGCCCGCAGGTAACCCATGGCACGTCAGCTACGGCTGCCGACCTGGGCACCATCAACGAGGACACGCCGCGCGTGTTCAGCGAGGCCGATCTGCTGCGCCTGGTCGGCGCCAGCGATGTGGACGACGGGGCCCAGCTGCATATCGTGGCGGGTTCGCTGACCAGCGCGCATGGCACGTTCTCGGGCGATGCGGCGCACGGTTACACCTTCACCCCGGCGGCCAACTTCAGCGGCCAGGATGTGGACCTGCAGTTCAGCGTGACGGATGGCACGGTCAGCCGGGAAGCGCATGCCCAGCTCGACATCACGCCGGTGGCGGATGCACCGGACCGACTGGCGGGCAAGCCGCTGATCACCAACTTCGACAGTGCTGGCGGAACCGGAGGCTGGCGCACGAATGCAGGCGCGCAGATCCGCCTGGAAGGGAGCGATGCCGGGGGACAAGGCGTGGTTCTGATTCATGGCCAGAACACGGGCGTCCTGCACCAAGACCTCGACACCTTTGCCGGCCAGCGTCTGCAGGTGACTTTCGATTTGATGTTGGCCAATGGACGTCCCTTAAGCAATCTGGAGGTGGTGTGGGAAGGCAAGGTGATTGCCACGCTGGGTACATCTCATCAACTTCATGGGCGGTCTCACCACGTGCTTGATCTGGTCGCCTCCGGCCCAGGCTCGCGGCTGGAGTTCAGGCCCGCCGACAATGTCAACTACACCACCGGCGTCAAGCTCGACAATATCGGCCTGACCTTTGTCGACGTCCGCGCGGAACGTGAGGCCATCAGCAACCACGACGCACAGCTCCACCTCGGGAAGGAGTTCGTTCTCACGGATACCGACGGCAGCGAGAGTCTGCACTACCTGATCAAGGGCCTGCCGGTGGGCTTCACGCTGAGCGACGGCACGCACAGCGTCACGGTCGCGCAGGCCGATCAGGAGATCGACACCCGCGGCTGGCTGCAGGACGCGCTGCGGGTGCAGGCGCCGCAGGACTACGCGGGCGCGGTGGACATCCAGGTCACGGCCCGCAGCGAGGAGTCGGGCAACCAGCAGACCGCCGATGCGCCGCTGCTGCCGATGCGGCTGAACTTCGAGTCGGCCGATGTGCTGACGGTGGCCGAAGACACGCCAAAGACCTTCAGCGCCGGCAAGCTGCTGGCGCTGGCCGGTCTGGTGGCAGCACCCGGTCAGCCGTTGAGCCTCAGCGATGTGCAGGTGGATGCGGCCCTGGGCCACTTCAGCCACAACAGCGACGGCAGCTGGACCTTCACCCCGGCGGCCAATGTGTCGGCCGATCAGGTGCCCCTCACCCTCACCGTCACCGGTGGCGCTCAGCCGATCACGGCCGCCCTGTCCCTGGTCATCACACCGGTGGCGGATGCGCCGGTCGGCGGGTTGAACTTCAACACCGATTTCGATCATCAGGCCGTGGGCTCGGACGGCTGGGGGTTTGTCGACGGCGCCGGCATGGGCTGGCACACCGACTATGCCAAGGGCATCGAGGTGGGGCAGGACAAGCTCTACGGCGGCGCCAGCAGCAACCAGATCGTCGAACTCGTTGCTGGCGGCGGCAGCAACCTCTATCGCGTCCTGCCCACCACGGCCGGCCAGGCCTTGCGCTTCGGCTTTGATCTCTCGGCCCGCGCGGGCAATACGGTCGCGGCACTGGAGGTGGTGTGGGAAGGCCAGGTGATCGACACCATCAAGCCGGGCAGCGCCTTCGGCCTGGTGCACCATGACTATGACCTGGTCGCCACCGGTGCCAACTCGCGCATCGAACTGCGCGCCACCGGTGGCGATGGCCACGCGATCATCGACAACATCGCGATCAGTCCGCCGCCGGTAGTGGGTCTGGTCAACCATGCGGTGTCTCTGGATCTCGGACTGGCCTTCCAGCTCGTCGATACCGACGGCAGCGAGACCATCAGCTATCTGATCAAGGGCTTGCCGGTGGGCGCCATGCTCAGCGATGGCACCCACAGTGTCACCGTCGCGACCGCCGGGCAGGTGATCGATACCAAGGGCTGGCAGCTGGATACCCTGACCCTGCAGGCGCCCAGGGACTTCGAGGGCCAGCTCGATTTCAAGGTCAGCGCGATCGCCGAAGAGGCCGCCACGCACGAGACCGCGCTGTCGGCGGACCAGTCGGTACGCCTGACCTTCGAGCATCTTGAGACCGCAGAAGACACGCCGCGAACCTTCAGCGAAGCTGAATTGCTGCAATTGGCCGGACTCCGTTCGCCTGCCGGACAGACCTATGCGCTGAGCGATGTGCAGGTGGACCCGGCCTTCGGTCAGGTCACCCACAATGCCGATGGCAGCTGGACCTTCACGCCGGCGGCCAATGTCTCGGCCGATCAGGTGGCGCTGAATCTCACGGTGGCCGGTGGCGCCCAGTCGCAGCAGGTCGCCTTGCCGCTGCGGATCAGCGCTGTCGCCGACGCGCCGGTTTTGGCGGATGGCTTGAGCACGACCGATTTCAATCATCAAACCGTGGGCTCGGACGGCTGGGCCTTTGTCGATGGCGCCGGCCTGGGCTGGCACACCAGTTACGGCAAGGGCATCGAGGTGGGGCAGGACAAGCTCTACGGCGGCGCCAGCAGCAACCAGATCGTCGAACTCATCGCCAACGGCGCTAGCAATATTTATCGGGACATCCCGAGCACCGCCGGTCAGCGTCTGCGCTTCGGCTTTGATCTATCGGCCCGCGTGGGCAGTTCGGCCGCGGCGCTGGAGGTGGTGTGGGAAGGCAAGGTGATCGACACCATCACGCCGGCCAGCGGCTATGCGATGGTGCACCATGACTACGATCTGGTTGCCACCGGCGCCAATTCGCGCCTGGAGCTGCGGGCCACCGGCTCGGGCGATGGCCGCTCGCTCATCGACAACCTGCAGATCGGCCCGCCGCCGCAGCTGGCGCTGGTCAACCATGAGCTGCACCTGAAGCTGGACGACTATTTCCATCTTGTCGACCTCGATGGCAGCGAAAGCCTGAGCTACCTGATCAAGGGCCTGCCGGTCGGCTTCACCCTGGGCGATGGCACGCACAGCGTCACCGTGACGGCCGCCGATCAGGTGATCGATACGACGGGTTGGCAGCAGGACGCCCTGCGCATCCAGTCGCCCAAAGACTTCTCCGGCACCCTGGATCTGAGCATCAGCGGCCGCAGCGAGGAGGGCAGCAACCACCAGGCAGCCACCTCGGCCGAGCTGCCGCTGCGGCTGAGTTTTGAGCGTCTTGCGACAAGCGAAGACACGCCGCTGACGCTGGATGAGTCCAAGCTGCTGGCGCTGTCTGGCGTCGTGCCGGGCGCAGGCGAACATTTGAGCCTCAGCGATGTGCAGGTGGATGCGGTCTTCGGCCAGTTCAGCCACAACGCCGACGGCAGCTGGACCTTCACGCCGGCGGCCAATGTCAATGCCGACCAGGTGCCGTTCACGCTGACGGTCAGCGGCGGCAGCCAGCCCATCAGCAGCACGCTGCAACTGAGCATCACCCCGGTCAATGACGCGCCGGTGCTGGGCGACGCCACTGCGGCGGCGACCGAGGGCGGCGCCGTGCTGCACGGCCAGCTGAGCGCCACTGATGTGGATACCGGCGATACGCTGCACTACAGCCTCGCCCAGGCGGTGGATGGCTTCACACTGAATGCTGATGGCAGCTACAGCTTCGACCCGGGTCACGCAGCCTACCAGCATGTGGTACCGGGGCAGACCGAGCAGGTTGTGATCCCGGTCACGGTGACCGACGCCGCTGGCGGCAGCAGCACGGCGCACCTGAGCATCGCCCTGACCGGGACCAACAATGGCGCGGTGATTGCGGGCCGGGATTACGGCTCGGTGATGGAGGATTACCAGGTCACGAATGGCCGTCTGGAGTTTCAGGGGGCGCTAACCATCAGCGACCAAGATGCCGGAGAGGCCAAGTTCAATCCGGAAAACGCGGTGGGCACCACCTATGGCCGCTACACCATCGATCAACTGGGCAACTGGCTCTACACGGCGGACAACTCGTCGGACGCGATCCAGAAACTCAAGACCGGCGAGCACCTGACGGACAGTTTCACCGTGCACAGCGCGGATGGCACGGCGCACACCATCACCGTGACCATCCAGGGCCAGGACGACGCCCCGGCCTTTGTGCCCCATGCCGGCCCGGTGCGCTCGGACGATATGTTCGAGATGATCGGCCACGCTCTGTCGAACTCTGACCCGTATCTGCAGTACTTGTCGGACATGATCCTCAATGGCCGGGACCCGGCTCCTTTCGACCAAGCCATGGTGAGCATCAAGAATGCCGGCGTGGCGCTGATTGGCCCGGACGGGCATGTCGAGCACCAGTACCTGCCGCGCTCGATTGGCACCGAGGTCCCAATCATGGACCTCATCAACTGGCACGCCAAGGGCGCGGGCTATGAGGTGGTGTTCACCGACAATACGGCCCCGGCGGTGATGGTCTCGGCCCATAACCGGTACAACCCCGGCGGTCTCTCGGGGCACTATCCCTACACCAGCCTGCTGCTGCATCCGGATGAAAAAGCCTCGGCGCTTTACCCGGTAATGCACGAAGTGGCCGCCGCCAGTGGTGGCGCGGCTGTTCAGGGTGCGGTGGCCATGCCGCCGGCCGTGGCGCCCGAGCTCTTCGACGGCGGCCATGTGGTGGAAGACAGCGGCCAGCTGGTGACCGGCTTCATCGAGGTCAAGGACGCCGACGCCGGCCAGTCCGCCATGCAGCCGCAGACCGGCACGGCCACGCATTACGGCCGCTTCAGCATCGATGCCAACGGCGACTGGGTCTACCAGCTCGACAACAGCCGGCCTGAGGTTCAGTTGCTCGTCGATGGCCAGACCCTGACTGACATCATCACCGTGCACAGCGCAGACGGCACAACGCATGAGGTGAACATCACCATCCACGGACAGAACGACGGCGCGGTGATTGCCGGAACCGACAGCGGCACCGTGGTCGAGGACCATCACGTCACGGCGGCCGGCACCATTGTGGCCAAGGGCCAGCTCACGGTGACGGATGCCGACGCTGGCCAGGCAGCCTTCGTGGCGCAGAACGACATCGCCACCCAGTACGGTCATTTCAGCCTGGCGGCGGACGGCCACTGGACCTATACGGTGGACAACAGCCGTGCCGACATCCAGGCGTTGCAGCCCGGCGGCACGCCCGGCGAGACGGCCGATGTCTCGCAGGCGCTGGCGCTGACCCTGGCGCAATCCAATGAAGCCGGCTTCAAGGCCGTGGCAGAAGCCCTGGCACAGGGGCAGGCTGGCGCGTTGGCCGGTGTGCTCGACCTGAGCATCCAGGGTGCGGCCATCGTGCTCAGCGGCCCGACCGGTACCCAGCCGGTGGTCTTCGGGATGGATGGCCAAGGCCGCTCGACCATCGGCGTGGATGAGTTGCTCAGCTGGCTGCACCAGGGCAAGGGCTATGAGCTGCATCTGCAGGGCATGCAGAGCGATGTGCAGGTGTTCGTGCACAACCGTGGTGATGCCGCTGATCTGCATGCCTTGCCGCAGAGCGCGGCGGGCGACCTGGCCGACCCGGCGGGCAGCGCCCGGCACCTGGCGCTGAGCTGGCACACTGCCCCGCTGCCGGCCGAGCTGGGCGAAACCGTCACCGTGCGCAGCGTGGACGGTACCGAGCACCGCATCAATCTGAGCATCTTCGGCACGGCGGAGAATGCGGTCATTGCCGGGGTCGATACCGGCAGCGTCACCGAGGATTCCCATGTCACCGGTGCCGGGATGATCCAGACCCATGGCAAGCTCAGCGTCCAGGACCCCAATGCCGGGCAGTCCGCCTTCAGTGCGGTGCACCAGGTGGCGGGCCAGTACGGTCAGCTGTCGCTGGAGGCCGATGGCCAGTGGACCTACACCGCCGACAACAACAGCGCGGCGCTGAATGCGCTGAACAAGGGCCAGTCGGCGCTGGAGACCTTCGTTGTCAAGAGCGTGGATGGCACGGCGCACAGCATCAACATCACGGTCCACGGTGCGGACGAGAAGCCCGACCTCTGGCCCGAGATTGCCCGCAATCTGCAGGCCCAGAGTGGTATGGATGTTCGCGGTTACCATTTCATCGCCGAACGTGTGGCGGCGGGAGACTCGGATAGCTTGACCGACGTGGTCATGAATGTGTTCAACGGCAAGCCCACCGTGGTCGATGCCAGCGGCCATGTGCTGCACACCTTTGACCGTTACAGCAATTTCTGGGGTTATTACGTGCCGATGAATGAGCTGGCCGATCAGCTCAAGGCGCATCCGGGGGCCATGCTGGTGTTGCAGGGGCAGGTGGGTGGCAGCGCCAGCTACTACTTCCACGACGCCTATGACGAGATGAAGCTGAACTTCCAGGGGGCCTATCGCTACAAACCGTCCGACCACCCGATTGGCAGCCTGCCGATTGCCGGCCTCCCTCAGCCGGGTGGCGCTGCGCAGGCCAACGCGGCCGCCCAGCTCGGCGGCGCCGACAGCGGCAGCGTGCTGGCCGATGGCGATGCGCAGTTGCAGACCCAGGGCCATCTGACGGTGCTGGATGCCGACGGCGGCCAGGCGCACTTCAAGGCCGTGGGCCATCTGCAGGGGCGCTACGGGCATTTCTCGATCGACGAGCAGGGCAGCTGGCACTACCAGGCCGATGGTCACCAGTCCTCGCTGCAGGGACTGTCGGCCGGACAGCAGCTCATGGACAGCGTCACGGTCCACAGTGCGGACGGCACGGCCCACCAGCTCAATGTGCACCTGTTCGGCGGTGGCGCGGTGGAGGTGATCGGCATGGCCGATGTGCACACCAGCTTTGACAGCCAGGCCGTGGCGGCGGCCGGTTACGAGTTCGTCAACCCAGGCCGCTGGGACTGGCAGAGCGACCGCAGCGGCGGCGTGGAGCTGGGCGCGGAGCGCCTCTACGGCGGCGCCAGCGGCAGCAGCAACCAGATCGTCGAGCTGGTGGCGACGGCCGGGCATCCGGACAACTTGTACCGCGTCGTCAGCACCGCGCCTGGCGAGAGCCTGCACTTCGCCTTCGACCTGGGCGGGCGCAACAACTACGCCGGCGCCACCGTCGAGGTGCTGTGGGAAGGCCAGGTCATCGACACCATCACCGCGCCGGACAAGGCCTGGGGCCTGAGCCACCACAGCTATGATCTGATTGCCACCGGCACCGATTCGCGGCTGGAGTTACGCACTCAGGCGACGGACGGCAACCACCGCGTCATCCTCGACAACCTGGAGCTGGTCAGCCAGCGGCTCAGTACGGTCAACCAAGACCTGCCCCTGCATGTGGATCGCAACTACCGGTTGGCCGATCCACAGCCGGGCGAGCAACTGAGTCTGGATGTGAAGGGCTTGCCGGTGGGCTTTACCCTGAGCGATGGCGTGCACAGTGCCACGGTGGCCACGGCTGGACAGGTGATCAACACCCAGGGCTGGGACCTGCCCGCTCTGGTCGTGAGGGCACCCCAGGATTTCACCGGCGCCTTGCAGATTCAGCTCAGCGCCCATGCGGTGGATGCCGCCGGCCATGCCAGCGCCGCCGCTGGTGAGCAGGTGCTGCGCCTGGGCTTCGAGCGCCTGAGCGTGACCGAAGACACCGCGCAGACCTTCAGCGCGGCCCGGCTGCTGGCCCTGTCCGGCCCGCAGCTGCCATTGGGCGAGAGCTACACGCTGACCGATGTGCAGGTGGACCCGGCTTTCGGCCACTTCAGCCACAACCCCGATGGCAGCTGGACCTTCACGCCGGCGGCCAATGTCGCGGCCGCGTCCGTGCCTCTCACCCTGCAATTGGGCGGCGGCGCCCAGCCCCTGAGCGCCAGCCTGCACCTGGCCATCACACCGGTCAACGATGCGCCGGTGCTGGCCGCGCAGAGCGCATCAGCCAGCGAGGACAGCGCACCGCTGATCGGCCATCTGCAGGCCAGCGACCCGGATGCCGGCGATGTCCTGCACTTCAGCACCTCGGCCCAAGTGGCGGGCTTCAGCCTGCAGGCGGATGGTAGCTACAGCTTTGATCCCGGCCATGCCGACTACCAGTCTCTGGCTGAAGGTGAACACCGCGATATCCGTATTCCCATCGTGGTGACCGATGCCGCCGGCCAGCAGGCCACCCAGACCCTGACCCTGCAGCTCACCGGCCGCAACGATGCCGCCGTGATCAGCGGTGTCGATACCGGCCATGTGCAAGTCGGGGGGCAAGCGCAGGTCGACGGTCAGCTGCAGGTCAGCGATGCCGATGCTGGTCAGGCGGGCTTCCAGGCCACTCAGGTTGCGGGCAGTTTCGGTAGTCTGTCGATTGATGCCCAGGGTCATTGGCTGTATCAGCTCAATAGCAGCGATTCGTTTGTGCAGCAATTGCTGCCGCATTCCAGTCTGACGGACCAATTGAGCGTGCACAGTCTGGACGGCACGACTCACAACATTGATGTGCAGATCAGCGGTCCAGTGGCAGTACAACAGCCGCCGATCTATCAGCCACCGGTGCAGCAGGCTGTGGTGGTGCAGGGGCACGATGCTTACGCCAATATCCTAGCGGCCGTGCGCGCCGGAGGCTACCAGTACCAGGCCATTGCCGATGCGCTGGAGCACGGCGATCGCGCGCCCATGGCGAATGTGGAACTGGCCATTAGCGGCTCACATGTGCAGATCGTCGATGCTGCAGGTCATGTGGTGCAGACCTATGGGCCGCTCGGTGCCGAGTGGGCGGCTAGCGTGCCCATGGCTGATCTGATGCTCTGGCACGCCCAAGGGCACAGCATCATAGTCAACAACGACAGCGGCATGAGCAGCACCCATGTTTGGCTGCACGACGCGGGTGATATCCACAACCTACATATCAATGTCGCTGGCAGCGGCTTCAATGGTTGGGTGGGAGAGTATTCCCTCGGTGAGCTATCATTAAGCCCCGCCATCGCCTATCCCGCTCCCGCTCCCGCAGCCAGTGATGAGCAAGACGGTGAG
This sequence comes from Shewanella cutis, assembly GCF_022410515.1. GTDB lineage: Bacteria > Pseudomonadota > Gammaproteobacteria > Enterobacterales > Shewanellaceae > Shewanella > Shewanella cutis. The sequence continues at coordinate 99,281 of NZ_JACSDI010000009.1, forward strand.
CCTATTCAAATAGAGAACCTCAATGAGGTTATACAAAACGAAGATGGCATGCAGTTCATGAGCGTGGTCGGAGTAAACGCCAGTGATGATGCCGTAACAGGTAATAACGACCGCCCTCTCCTTTTGAATACCGCCAAGGGAGATATAGGGGACCTCAGCGAGCTGTCGTTATCTTCTCGTCATGGCAATCCTCTCACGACAACGGATGCACACTTTGCAGCCCAAGCTTCACCGGTTGATCACTACCTGCAAATGTTAGGACTTAGCCCAACGACAGTGAACCTATCTCCTTCTATGCCAGTGGAGTTATTGCCATCGCTATCCTCAAGCGATCACTTCAATGATATTGATGCACCGATGCACGCTATCCCTGAGGTGAACCATTTTGAAAACCCATTATTAGATAATGACAAGGAGCAACATAAAGATCGTCATTTCGACCTATTTGATGTAACAGAACTTCACACGAATCCGAATGACGATGACCTATTACATTCAGCACTCAACGACATGCACAACCAAATGTAATCAGGGGGCGAGAGTACCTAACATTCAATCCCTTAGCAGAGCATAACTTTAGCGCAATAGACCCTAGGGTCTATTGCGCTAAAAGTCCATCACCGACATTTAGGCCAAGGCACCATGCGCTGGGTAGCCAAAATGTCTACCCTCTTAAAAATAATGCAGAAAATCGCTCCCTACAGCCCCCTTAAACCCTTAAAAATCTGGCATTTATTTTGCCTAGTGAGTATATGTTCAATTGTGGCAATCTCTATGACCGCGGGCAAAACCCCAACCCATTTTACGACTCAACCATTAAACCGTGTACTCGGTGAAACCAGTGGCGCCTTTGCTGACTTAGGCACTTTTTTACCGTTAGTCTTGGGCTTAATTGCCCTAAACCAATTTTCGCCCCAAGGGATATTTTTAGGCTTTGGCGCATTCGCCATCTTTAGCGCCTTATTTTATCGCCGCCCTATTCCCGTTCAGCCCATGAAGGTCATCGCCGCCCTTGTGATCGCCCAAGGCTTAACGCCAGGGATGCTCCAAGCCAGCGCCATGCTGATGGGTATCATACTGTTAATGTTAGCGTTTAGTGGTGCCATCACTTGGCTTGCCAAGCAATTATCCCAAGCCGTCAGTGTGGGGATTCAATTAGCGATTGGTCTGCAATTGATGTGGATGGGCGCCAAGATGATGAGCGACTTTTGGTTGCTCGGACTCAGCGCGTTTGCCTTGCTATTTGCGAGTAAATTCTTACCGTTACGCTACCTTGCCATGCCACTGGTTATCGCAGCTGGCATGTTGTGGCAAGCCAACAGCCAAACCGACATGGCCACCAGCCTGAGCATTCCCGCCTTGAGTGCATCTTTGCATTTGGCTTGGCCGAGTCTTAATGAGTGGAGCTCGGCGGCGATTTTACTAGTGTTGCCACAACTCGCCCTCACCTTAACCAATGCGGTAATAGCAACTTCAGCCATGGCGCAGGAAAAATTCCCCGAAGACGCCGCTAAACTCACGCCTAAAAACTTGGCCATTAGCTCTGGGCTGGCCAATTTGTTACTCGCGCCTTTTGGTGCAGCGGCCATGTGTCACGGTGCGGGAGGGTTGGCGGTACAGTATCACTTTGGCGCACGAACTCATCTTGCGCCACTGATTTTTGGCGGCACTTGTCTTGTCATCGCCCTGTTTTGGGATAGCCAAATGGCATGGTTGCTCGGGCTTATTCCTGTAGCAATACTCGGCAGTTTGCTGTCCATCGGCGGTTTACAATTAGCGTGGTCAAAACGCCTGATCGACGGCAAGCCCTTCTGTATCTTTGTGATCTTATCTACCGCCGTGACCTGCCTTGCGATTAACGCCGCAGCAGGATTAGCCGTAGGGATTCTTCTTGAGCAGGGGCGCCGCACTTGGGCCATGCTCGCCATGCGTTAAGCGCAACGATATCCAAGAGAGTAAAAAAACACAGCGCATCCATGCGCTGTGTTTTTATCCCTTAAAATGTTCTCGCTGGATTGGTTGGCGTATCCTTTTGCGCCAGCGCCCATTTAGCAATTGCATCCTTACGCATAAAACCCACTTTTGAGTGTTCTTTCGCGTATTGAATAAACTTATCTAAGGCATTGGCAAGACCTGGCGTACCACCAATTCTGTCGTGCACACTGATAGACATCATCCGCCGCTGAGAGGCACCTTCTTGATAGAGCATATCGAATTCATCTTTAAGCTCCTGTAAAAAGTCGGCGGCTGTCATCGCAGTGTTACCACCAAAGCGACCTATATCATTGTTACGCAAGGTATAAGGCACCACGGCAAATGGCTTACCTTGCACCGGCGTGATCGAAGGTTCATCCCGCGATAAGTCATCAATATGATAGATAAAGCCTAAGTCCTGCAGGATATTTAAAGTTTGGGTGCTGTGGCGCATCCAAAACGCATTAAACCCAATGGGGCGCTGGCCGGTGATCTTCTCTAAGGTGTTGATACTCTCAATATAAGAATCACGCTCCTGCGCTGGCGACATGCTGTATTGCGGCGTCCATGTCTGTCCATGGCCAGCAATCTCATGGCCTTCATCTGCGACTTGTTTGGCAAGTTGTGGATGTAATTCGGCAGCACGGCCCACCATATGGGATGTCACCTGAATATGGTGCTTACGCCATATACGCAGCAAACGCGGTATTCCCTCATTCATCCCGTAGTCATACCAACTGGGAGTAATGGTATCTGGGTAGCCTTTCTCCATTGGTGGAAATGGGCCTTCAGCGTTTTTATCCTGCGCGCCAGCTTCAAACTGCATGGATATCGAGATCACCAATTGCTCGCCATTCGGCCAAAAACGCTTATTCATACTGCCTCCTACCGAAGTTTGTGTCTTATCATCGAGTGCCACTAAGCCCGAAACGCCCATTGAAAATGCTGACTGGCTTAGCCCTACCCCTGCAATCAAAGCACCACTCGCCTGTAAACTGGTCTTTAAAAATTGTCGACGTTGATTCATGACTTGGCTCCTGTGGTCACAGCTTTAGCGGCAAGCTGGCTAAATAGCGTTTGATAATCCTCAAGATGCCAGTTGTCAGTGATAAAACCATCACGTACGCGGTACATATCTACCGCCCGAAAATCAATTTTTTGCCCTTGTCCACGCTGTTCCCCAAAGACTCCCATAAAGTGGCCATTAAAGCGGAGGCGCACAACCGCACGGTCACCGACCACCAGTAAATGCTCAACGGTTACCGAGAGATCAGGCACCGCCGCCCTAAAGTGTTTAGAAGCGTCGAGCGGTCCGCTAATCCCTTGAGCTCGGCCTTCGGGCAGAGTGCGATCGATAAAACTGGTCGCTAATGCCCAGTGGGCAAATCTAGGGTCACCGGTATCCCAAAAACTAGCGTATAGCAAAGCGGCGTGGGCAATAGATTCAGCTTGGGGCGAACCATCGCTGATCAGCTCCATTGCAGTTACCTTAGGGCTTAAGGCTGTTTTCACATCAACACTGGCTTGGGTTGAACCACCTTGAGCAGCAAACGCCGTCATACTTAGACTCGCAAGCGCGAAGCCTATAATGGCTAAGCCGAGTAATCCTGAGCTCCATAAACCGACTTTTATCCAAGGCGCAACGGCGCAATAAGTACGATGTTGCATTATGCCACCTCATCATCGCTGGAGCGGATGACGGCGCGCAGTGCCGCTTGGTAGCTTGGGTAATCGGTGTAGCCCGCAGCGCTGCCGCCAAATAATGGCCCCTTATCAAAGGGCGATAAGGGCAATTGATTCGCTAATCGATAGGGCAGATCAGGGTTGGCGATAAAAGCACGACCAAAGGCCACTAAGTCGGCATAGCCTTTTTCAATCACCTCAGTAGCGCGCTCAACATCGTAACGACCCGCCACAATAATGCTGCCTTTAAACACTTTGCGTAACTCAACTCTGAAGGACTCAGGCACCTGTGGCGCATCATCCCAATCAGCCTCAGATAAGTGCAAATACGCTACTCCAAAAGCCGATAAGTGTTTGGCGGCTAACAGAATCGTCTCCACAATTTCAGGACAAGCCATATCCTTAAAAGTCACATAGGGTGCAAGGCGAACGCCCACTTTATCGGCGCCAATCTGGGCACTTACCGCTTCAACGACTTCCAATAAAAACCGAATACGCTTCTCGGGCGAGCCGCCATAGGCGTCGGTTCTATGGTTAGAATTAGTCCGCAGGAATTGGTCGATGAGATAACCATTACCACCATGGATTTCGATGCCATCAAAACCTGCGGCAACGGCATTTGCTCCTGCGTTGGCAAAGTCGGCCACCACGCGATCAATATCGGCTTGGGTCATTTCCCTCGGCTCAGGGCAATCCACCATCTGTCCTTCGGGATGCTGCTCATCAACGATCCATACCTTAGTACCAACAGGAGCAATCGCTGAAGGTGCAATAGGCGCATTACCTTGCTGAAAAATCGAATGAGAAACCCGGCCCACATGCCAGATTTGATTAAAGATTTTGCCACCCGCTTCATGCACCGCCGCAGTGACCTTTTTCCAGCCATCAATTTGCGCCTCGGTATAAACGCCGGGAGTGAAAGAATAGCCTTGGCTGTCGTCGGAAATTTGGGTCGCTTCGGTGATGATAAGCCCTGCCGACGCACGTTGGGCGTAATATTGCGCCATTAAATCATTCGGAATATTACCCGGTTGCGTGGTACGCGCTCGAGTCATCGGCGCCATCACGATACGATTTTGTAATGTCAGTGCCGCTGACTCATAGGCTGTAAATAAACTCATATGCACTCCGAACCATAAATGATGATTGAATATCTGAGTGCAATTGTGCATTAGTTAATCTATATTGATAATTAGCCTATTATTTAAATCATTTTCAAAAATAATTTGATATGTACCATATAAACGATCTGCAACTTGCCCTGCGTATCGCTGCGCTAGAAAGCCTCTCCGCCGCCAGTAAAGAAGTCGGCATGACGCCCGCCGCCGCGAGCGCAGCCTTGCAACGGCTTGAAAAAAAGTTAGGATGCCAGCTATTTGCGCGCTCCACGAGGCGGTTGCAGCTCACAGAAGAAGGCAGAATATTTCTCGATGCCGCCAAGCCAGCCCTTGCGTTACTCGAAACCGCTTCCGCCAATTTGGCCGAGCATAGGGGCGAGCTTAAAGGCGAAGTACGCATCGCCCTGCCCTCGGATATTGGCCGCTGTCGGATCCGCTATTGGTTAGACGAATTAATGGATAGCGCGCCAGAACTGTCGGTTCAGCTGTACTTTGGCGACCATATGACGGATTTAATTGATCAAAATATCCATTTAGCCCTGCGCTATGGCCAGCTTGAAGATTCCAATCTAAAGCGGCGCCAACTGTCGATGACACCAAGGGTGCTCGTTGCCTCTCCCGCGTATCTTGCGCAATATGGTGAGCCGCTAACACTGAACGAGCTGAGTCAGCACTCAGTGTTGATCCTCAACCGTGGCGGCGAACCATGGCAGAAGTGGAAATTCAGCCATAATGGTGAAGCCGTAGAAATTGAAGTGAGAGGAAAACGCTTCTGCAATGATGGCGCCGTGATCCGCGACTGGGCGCTAGATGGCCGTGGCATCGCCTATAAAAGCTGGCTCGATGTAGCGCAGGATGTTACCGAAGGCAGACTCAGGCTAGTATTAGCCGATAAAATCGCCCCAGCAGTGCCACTGCAATTGGTTTATCTGCAAACCGACTATCCGAGCCATAAAATTCGCCGCACCATTGAGTTTTTAGCGCAAAAACTGCAGCAATTTAGCCAAGAATATCCAGCGCCTTAAGGGATAACAGGGCCAGATAAAAAGCGGCTTGAACCGGCATTTCAGTCGAGCGACTCAAGATGCGAGTTTAAATGTGTTTCGGCTATCCATCCTAGCCCCGAGGCAATATCACAGTCACCACACAGCCTTGCTGCCAAGGCAATGGGGCTTGCGTCGATTGCTTACAGTTTTCAATCTCAATACTGCCATGGTGACGGCTAACCACATCTTTACAAATCGCTAAGCCTAACCCCAGTCCAGCATCTTTGGTGGAGGCAAACGAGGCCATTAATTCGCTAGCTTGCCCCTGTAAACCTTCGCCGTTATCAATCACCAATACTTTGATTTCCTTCGCTAGATAATGGATCTCAAGCTGTAACTTACGCGCATGATTATCCTTGCAGGCCTCAAGCGCATCGAGGCTGTTTTTCATTAGGTTGACCCACATTTGGCTTAGACCAACGCTATCGCCCATCAATTCATAGGGATGACCTTCAACTTCTACAGTGACTTGTACCCCTGCGCGATCTAGCTCGCGGCGCAATAAGGCTAAAGCTTCTTTGACGACTAGCGTCACATTCAACGGCTCAGCCTTAGCCTGACGGCGCTTAAGCAAACCACGGATACGGTGTACAACCGCGCCAGCTCGAATCGACTGCGCATTGATTTTGCCCAAAATATCATAGAGTTCAGGATTATCCTGCCCCAGTCTTTCCAGCTGTATCATGGCGCCCTCACTGTATTGGGTTATCGCCGCAATCGGTTGATTTAATTCATGGGCCAGTCCTGCGCCAATTTCCCCAAGGATCGCCGCACTTTGTAAACGCTCTAACTGCAATGCTTTGTCTTTTAATTGCCGCTCAGTGCTGACTAAAAACTCACTCTTTTGGCGAAATTTATATTCGAGCCATAAGTGATAGATGGTCGACACAATAAAGATCAGCAGTAATACCCCGCCCCACTCTTTGTTTTTCTCCATCCATTTATACACGGTTTGATATAACGGCGGTGATGCACCTTGCAGCTGTAATTCCTTAAATAATTCAATCACCTTTAGCTGACTCACCGGCGCAGTCCAGCCTAAGGTATCGGCGGTAATCGCTGCCACATGGTCTGCGGGAAGATCAAACAAGGCACGGGTGATTTGCATGGTGAGCCGTGGTGAAACCGTATCTGCCGCCGCAAATGACCAATTGGGGTAGAGCTGCGTACTGACCTCACAATCATATCCAGGCGGGTTAGTTGGGTGGATTACCCGATAGTCCGCCTTATTGATAAGCCCTGTTTCAATCATTTCCTCTAGGGTACAAAAAGGCGCAATAGCAGCATCGGCACTGCCATCTCGCACTTGATAGATCAGCGGCGCGAGGGGGAATCCTAAAAAACGCACTTGGCCAAAGAATTGCTCTGGCAAATAGCCCATTTTATGCAGTAATCCCATCGCAGCCTGATAGCCGCCGAGCGCCTGCGGATCGCTAGCAACCACATTCTTACCGCGTAAATCCTGCAAGCTGCGGATAGGACTATCGGCGCGCACAATAATGGTGGCACCAATGGTAAAAGTACTGCCTTGATGTTTACGGCTTTTCATGGTCGCAAGCCAAGAGAGGGGGAAATTATTACTCAAATGCAGATATTGCCCGGGGTTAGTCACAATAAATTGCAACTCATTGCTGAGTAACTGGCTGCGCATGCCATTAAAATCCACAGGCACGACTTCAAAGTTGCTGTTAGGAACATTTTCACTCAAGTAATCCATCATAGGTTGCCAGCGCTGTTTTGCCTGCAACACCCCGTGATTTGCCAGCACCCCTACTTTAAATTCGTTGACGGGAAGTCCTTCATCGGCATAGGACAAATTGAGCCCTATTAGACTCAAGATGCAACTCACCACCAGCGCCCTACACCAAGTTCCCATTGCCATCGCCCTGTCTTATATGCCTTTGTTTTAGGCATACTGTATGCGTTAGGCAAAAATGATGCTGTGAATGGCGCCAAACTCTGGCATTCGCCCTATGGGATTTGGCTAATTTAGTGATACACCTCCCAAGACCTAGGCTTAAAATTGAGCCTGTAACCCAGCATACTTAAGCTAATAGAGCAACTAACCACTGAAGGGAAACCATGTCTACAAAGCTGCCATTGTATTTAGTCGATGATGATGAAGCGATCCTCGACTCCCTTGGGTTTATGCTCAGGCAATTTGGTTACCAAGTACAAACCTTCAGCAGCGGACGGGATTTCTTAGCGCAATGCCCGTTAAGACAGGCTGGATGTGTGATCTTGGATAGCCGAATGCCGGAGATCACCGGCCAAGAAGTGCAGCAAAAACTGCTGGAAACCCAAAGTCCATTGGGTGTGATTTTTCTCACGGGGCACGGTGATTTGCCCATGGCATTAAGCGCCTTTCGTAAGGGCGCATGCGACTTTTTTCAAAAACCGGTATCAGGCAAAGCCCTTGTACAAGCGATTGAAAAAGCGCATAAAGAAAGCCAAGCCAGCTTTGAGCAACAGAGCCTGCAGCATAAATTTGCCCAACTGACCGAGCGCGAACAGCAAGTATTGGCCCATGTGGTTCAGGGGATGACCAACAAGCAGATCTCCGAAGCCATGTATTTATCCTTAAGAACCATTGAAGTGCACCGCGCTAAGATCATGAAAAAGCTCGAAGTGAACAATATGGCTGAATTAGTCCAGCACTTAGCCCACCTAAATACACTCTTACCTGAGTAATCCTATAAACCTCAAAAGATGAAACGATTGAAAGCCAGTTAACCGATTCAAGGCATAGACACTCAGCTTATCTGTTGCCTGCAATCGATTAACCAACTGCAATCAACTGAGCACCTGCGACAAGCTGTCGCAGTTTGCATCATAAGCTTTGTGTCTAACGCCATTCACTGCCACACTCAGCGCAGGTTCTCTCCTTTATGTCCCGTAGGCATTAAAGATCCACTGCTTTGAACCTTCCCCCGAGTTCGGCCAGTGTTCTCGGGGATTTTTTATTTAAGCCATTCATCCCCGCGCATTTATCACCCAATGTTCTAAGACATGAACTCATTCAGCAGGTGACAAATGTAAAAATAAAGTTGTAATTTTAAACGCTATCAATAGCTCAATGATCATTCTTCAAAGTTAAGTTAGAATACGACTATCTTAGCAACAGGTCAGTAATATGAGCCGTTTACAGACATCTAAAGGATTTACCTTAATCGAACTGGTGGTGGTAATTATCATCTTAGGGATTTTGGCCGTAGTAGCAGCGCCGCGCTTTATGAATCTCAGCCAAGACGCCCACGATGCCAGAGCCAAGGCCGCCTTTGCTGCTTTTACCTCTGGCGTAAAGCTGTATCACAGTTGTTGGCTTGCTGGCGGACACTCGGGTTATACCCAAGATCTCGCCTGCTATGGCGATGGTACAGTCGACTCCACCACGACTGGCTTTCCCCTCGGAAAAGATACAGCCCAAAGCAGCAACCAAGGCACGCAATTACAAGGTGCTTACTGCGGTGAATTGTGGCAATCCTTATTAGATAATCAAGACACTGTGCTAGCTAACCATTTTGATTGGCAAACCACACCCAATGTCGATATCGTCTATTGGTTTAGCGGTGGCGCAATAACCGACCCTGACACTTATTGTTACTTTAACTATGTGTCGGATGATCGCCGCCTTGGCAGCGAGAATTGGGAGCTAAAATACTATCCCCTCGATGGCCGCACCGTTGTCGGTCGCTCTACTTTATCAGCGCCTTAACCCAAAACGCATCCGCATTAGCCACTGGGAGCTCAACCCTCAACTCCCCGTGGCTTTTTGCGCAATAATGTGAATTCTGGCTACGGATGCCGAGAGCGGCTTCGTTTTATAGCGCACCATTTGATTGCTAGCGGGTACCCAAGGTCACCTATCAGATGCGGCAGTCACACTCACCAAAGATTGGCCTTATACCAATCGTATTAAATATCTGTTCATTCAGCGGGAATTCAACGCGCTTTAGACAAGGCGAAGGCTTGAAGGCATAGTGGTGCACTGCCTAAGCCTTAAACGCAGTATAAAGCGTGTTGCCATACAGTGAACATCAGCCGCCCTTTGGGAGCCTCAAAGGCATCCCACTCCGGTGTTGCATTGACTTAAAAGGGAATAACCATTTCTGCGTCAATCCACCTTGGATTGAAATGCCTGTGGGGCTCTGAACTGATTAGATATTTAATGTGATTGGTATTAATCCTATAGATTTGTTACCTTTTTGTTTATGGAACACTCAGATGAATAAAGGCCAATGAATAATCTCATTGTTACACCAGGCTACGCTTCACAATTCAATTGTATAGGTGCCGCATGTGAAGACAGTTGCTGCCATGACTGGACCATCATTTTTGACAAAAAGAGCTATAAAAATACCCTTAACCATCCCAAACTAGCCTCGCTTGCCAAAGAGGCATTTATTGAAACCAAAACCGATGCTAACCAGTGGGCGCAAATCAAACTTAACGCCAATGGCACCTGCCCATTTGTAAACGAACAGCAGTTGTGTGCCATCCATGCCGCGGCGGGGGAAACAGCTTTAAGTCACACCTGTAAAACCTACCCCCGTATTAACAATGTTATCGCAACCACCAAATATGAAAGTTTATCTCTATCATGCCCTGAAGCTGCTCGTCTGGTGCTATTTGACGCCAATGCATTTCAATTTGAGGCAAAGAGCGGTGGCGCAAAGCGTCCAACTGCGGCCAATCCTGCATGGTTAGAAAAAACCTACGATTACAGTTTGGATCTATTAATAAATATGGGCGTGGATTGGCAACAGGCACTCATGGCCATAGGATTATTGGTAAAAGTCAGTGACCAAGTGAGGCAAAATGCCCTGCCTATTGCACAGATAGATCAGCGTTTTGAACAATTAATCTTGCTGGCTCAAACCAAGGAAATCGCTGCACAATATCAAAAAATACCCTACACACCACAACCCCAAACCCATGCTTTTGTTTCGATACACGATCAATTATGCAAACTCCACTCAAGGAGTTTAAAACCTCGCTTTACCTCGCTTAATGACGCAATTGGTTTGTTATGTAATGAGGGTAATCAATATCAAATTGACCATTTAAATAAAGCGTGGGAAGAAAAAGCCTTACCCGCGTTGAGCAATTATCAGGATTTATTTGACCGTTATATTTTATATTCGCTTTACCATGAGCATTTCCCCATGAGTCATTCGCAGCAGCCTTGGATGGCATTTCGCCTGCTGGTGATAGATTGCTTTATGATCCGCTGTTACTTATCTGCCATGGCATTTAAAAATAATGGACTGACAGAAAGTGACATAGTGCTTTGTTTTCAGCTTTATAGCGTTGTGCGCCAGCATAAAGCGAAATTTGCCGAGGGCATCAATCAGACCCTACAGGAATGTGGTATCGATAGTATTCCCGCAGCCATCAGCCTATTAAAAACCTCGTGATCGCCTAGGCGAGACTGCCGAAATAGCCCAACGGCAGTCTTTGCGTATCCGCCGCCGCTTGAGTAGTGGCAAGACTGAAGGTGGCCGCCACTTCCCCGTATGCCGTTATTTTGTTGCAAAAGGCGCGCAAACACGCAAACCCCATTGGCTTTTTCTGCCATAACTTGAATTCTGACTATCCATCCCCATATTTAGTCCATCATCCACCGCAGGATTTTGATTGCGGGCAAGAGAAGAGGATTCAAAAGTGACCACGATTGTATCAGTACGCCGTAATAACCAAGTTGTCATCGCCGGCGATGGCCAAGTCTCCCTTGGCAATACCGTGATGAAAGGTAACGCCAAAAAAGTGCGTCGCTTGTATCACAACAAAGTATTGGCAGGTTTTGCAGGCGGCACCGCCGACGCCTTTACCCTATTTGAGCGTTTTGAGTCCAAACTCGAAATGCACCAAGGTCACCTATTACGCTCGGCCGTTGAACTGGCCAAAGATTGGCGTACCGACCGTATGCTGCGCAAACTCGAGGCCATGCTAGTGGTCGCCGATGCCGAAGCCTCACTTATCATCACAGGTAATGGCGATGTAGTGCAGCCAGAACATGATTTAGTCGCGATTGGCTCGGGCGGTAACTATGCCCAAGCTGCGGCGCTGGCACTGCTGCAAAATACTGAATTATCGGCGCTGGAAATTGCTGAAAAATCACTGACGATTGCTGGCGATATCTGCGTATTCACCAATCAATTCAAAACGATTGAAGAACTTAATTACTAACAGGGCGTGAGGAATATTATGTCTGAAATGACCCCCCGTGAGATTGTCCACGAGCTGGATGCCCATATTATCGGCCAGAAAAAGGCCAAACGTTCCGTCGCCGTCGCCCTACGTAACCGCTGGCGTCGTATGCAATTGGATGCCGATTTCCGTCAAGAAGTTACCCCAAAAAACATTCTGATGATTGGCCCAACTGGCGTGGGTAAAACCGAAATCGCCCGCCGTTTGGCAAAGCTCGCCAACGCACCATTTATCAAGGTTGAAGCCACTAAGTTCACCGAAGTGGGTTACGTGGGTAAAGAAGTCGAGCAAATCATCCGTGATTTAACCGACATCGCCATCAAGCTGACCCGCGAACAACAAATGGGCAAATGCCGCCAACGCGCCGAAGAACACGCTGAAGAGCGCATTCTCGATGCGCTGCTGCCCAAGCCTAAAAATGACTGGGACAACACCGACACAGATACCAGCTCCAATACCCGTCAAATCTTCCGTAAAAAGCTGCGTGAAGGCCAATTAGACGACAAAGAAATCGATATCGACGTGGCGCAGCCGCAAATTGGTATTGAAATCATGTCGCCACCGGGCATGGAAGAAATGACCAACCAACTGCAAAGCCTGTTTAAAAATATGGGCCAAGCACCGGCCAAACGCCGCAAAATGAAGATCAAAGAAGCCTTTAAGCTGTTGATCGAAGAAGAAGCGGCCAAGCTGGTAAATCAAGAAGATTTAAAAGAGCAAGCCATTGAATTGGTTGAGCAGAACGGTATCGTGTTCCTCGACGAAATCGACAAAATCTGTAAGCGTGGCGAAACCTCAGGCCCTGACGTTTCCCGCGAAGGGGTACAGCGCGACCTATTACCTTTAGTCGAAGGCTGCACGGTAACCACCAAACACGGCATGGTGAAAACCGACCATATTCTGTTTATCGCCTCGGGCGCATTCCAGATGTCAAAACCTTCAGATTTAATTCCTGAGCTACAAGGCCGTTTGCCGATCCGCGTTGAATTAGATGCGCTTACAGCCGATGATTTTAAACGTATTTTAACCGAGCCACATGCTTCACTGACTGAGCAATATATAGCGCTGATGGCCACCGAAGGCGTGACCATTGAGTTTACCGAGTCAGGCATTGAGAGCATTGCCAAGGCGGCATGGCAGGTGAACGAGCGCACCGAAAACATTGGTGCCCGTCGTCTACATACCGTGATGGAAAAGCTGATGGAAGATATCTCCTATGAGGCTTCTGACAAGTCAGGCAGCTCATTTGTGATTGATGCCGATTATGTGAGTGCTCACTTAGATAATCTGGTTCAAGACGAAGACTTAAGCCGCTTTATCCTGTAACAAGATCTATTAGCGAAAGCCGGCAATGTTCGGTATCCAAGATCTCGAACATTCGTGCAAAATTGTGATTGTGGCTAAGGCTGACACTTTGTAACCTTAGCCACAAATTGTTATGTTACAGCTTGTCCATTCCCCGTATTTTCTTGGCACCCACTATGACCACTAGCACACCCAATGTCACCGATCTTAAGCTCAAGCGTAAATCGCGCATTTTAGAAATCAGCTTCGATAACGGCGAGCAGTATCAACTCACCTGTGAGATGTTACGCGTCTATTCCCCCTCCGCCGAAGTTCATGGTCACGGTAACCCTAAGCTGGTCACCCACAAGAAAAATGTGAATATCACCCGCATCGAACCCGTAGGTAACTACGCAGTTAAAATCGTCTTCGACGATGGCCACGATACGGGGCTGTTCTCATGGCAAGTGCTTTACGATCTCGCCACTCACCAAGTGGAATTATGGGAAAAGTACTTAGCACGCCTACGAGCCGAAAAGGCCTCACGCGAACCCTTGATTGCGATGAATATAAAGTACAACTAATCGAATTAAAGTCGTGGGGCTTCACCCCCTGATCTTGAATAAAGAGTCGACCAAGGAGGACTGCTCGTCCTATCAAAAACGTCCATGTTAAATAGCCAGCTCGATATCCCTATCTAGCGCTCAAAACGGCCTTTGGTCTTCGCCCTTGGATGCTCCAAGACGCCCCTAACGGAGTTGAAAGCCCCTTGTGCTCATCGCCAAATTTGCTATCGCTTCCGAAGGATGCGTCCCTGCACCTGCGAAAGCTAGCTTGCCATCTGATAGGCAGGATGCCTGAATGTTGTGAAGTGCAAGGATGCACGGGAACGACCATGGCAAGACTCACGCAATTTGTCTATTCGCACTGCGGCAACTCCGAGGGGAAAGTGTATTCTGTAACTTCGGTGTTGGCCGTTAACCTCAAGAGAGTCATCGGTATTGCAAAATTTAACAATGGGTGTCTCGATTTATTCTTTCTGTTACTTCTCTTGCTGACCTGAATATCTAAGGAAAGATAATGTCGGAAAAAGTCCCCTGCACAGCCTGCAAAACCTTAATCATGCCCAGCACCGCCGAGCGCAACGCAGGCTTGTGTATGCCCTGCAAAAATGGCAATCGTGAAAATATTGAGCAGGCAAAAGCCTATTACCAAAAGGAGCGGGAATTAGATAAAACCTGCCCTTTTAGAGCCCTGTGGCGAGAAATAGTGGTGCGGGTGCACGACGATAAACAGGGCTTTCACACGTTAAGTGAAGCAGCGCAGCACTATTACGCCGTCAATTGTCTCTCTGGCGAAGTCTACAACGGCGGCTTTATCCAGTACTTCGATAACTCATCGGGTGAGCATTATGCTGTTGCCGAGCGCGGCCTTGAGCAAATAGGCGCTTTGCACTCATTAGCCCTATTACAACAGGCTAAACAAGCGGTATTTGGCGACCATCCCGTCCCCACAGATAGAGATCTGCGTCTGGCCGCAACCGATAATCCAGTAGCCGAAGCCCGACTCGACCAACTCGATGATGAGTTTTATAAAGACTTGGATAATCTTGATATCAAGCTAGAAAGCTATGCGATACAAACGGGATTGGTTAACGCAATCGAATGATTGCGGGTTTACTTCTATTAATTCAATCATTAAGCGATGTACACCAAGAGCTAAAGGCATTCAACTTAATCTTGATTGGCTCATTGAACGACACTACTCAAAGTCGTGGGGCTTCACCCCACACCCGACCAAAAGGGGAAAAGCGCCTGTTCCCCTTTTGGATATCCCTCGGCGTCCCCGACGGAGTTGAAAGCCCCTTGTGCTCATTGACAAATTTGCTATCGCTTCCGAAGGATGCGTCCCTGCACCTGCGAAAGCTAGCTTGCCATCCATGGCAAGACTCACGCAATTTGTCTATTCGCCCTGCGGCAACTCCGAGGGGAAAGTGTATTCTGTAACTTCGGTGTTGGCCGTTAACCTCAAGAGAGTCATCGGTATTGCAAAACTTAACAATGGGTGTCTCGATAAATTTTGATTTTTGTGTCGGCAGCTATCTCAAAAAAATTGTAAATATCACATCTTTCAATCAATGGACAAAACGAACAGAAATTATGCGCGCACACTATCTACCCAGAATACTTTTTGTTATCGTGTAAAAATATTTCAAATCAGTGTGTTGCAATTTTTTGCCAAGTACTCAACGATGAAATGATGTGTATATACACTCTACAAACCTTAGGCGCCATCTACATATTAGGTAGTATATGAAGAGAACAATTTTTTACTCTTGGCAATCAGATCTTCCTTCAAAAGGTAATAGAAATCTTATCGAGGATTCTTTAAAAAGGGCATTAAATGCGATAAAGAAGAGCGATAGCGAGTCAGTAGAGCCAGCTCTTGATAGAGATACAGCAGGTATTTCAGGCAGCCCTTCTATTAGTGAAAGTATCTTTTCTAAAATTGCAGTTGCAGATGTCTTTGTTGCAGATGTGTCAATAATTAACGGTGAAGGAAAAGGCAAGAAAACTCCTAACCCAAATGTGTTGATTGAACTAGGCTATGCCGTTTCCCAACTTGGTTGGGAGCGGGTAATTTTGGTTCAAAACACGTTCTATGGAGAGCCAGAAGCGTTACCGTTTGATTTGAGAGGAAGAAGAGTTGTCACTTATGAATTCAATCAGGATCTAAGTGATAGGCCAGCAGTAAGGGGATTACTTCAAGGTCGTCTAGAATCAGCCATTAAATCAGCATTGGAAATTTCATCAACTGACATTCTCCCTACAGGAAAAAATGCTCCTATTTGGTGGGGAATATGGAAAAAATCTAACCCAGGAAAATCTTATGGGGGTGAGTTATTTATTCGAGATATTACTTCGAATGGTTTTCTCTTTGACTTAATGGTTTTTAATGGTTCTCATACTGGAACTATCACAGCAGAAGCAATCTGTGCCTCCAAGGACAGTGCCTATGCCAGGATAGAAAATGGTCCTGATAAAAAGTTTGGAGAGATTCATTTCAGGCGTGAATTCCAGGGAGGAAAGAGATTAATTAATATAGAAGAAACATCTAGCTGTAATTCGCACCGCGGAATGGGAGTCCTGTTTGCTGGCGAGTTTACTTGGTCAACGGAATCAGTTTTTGAATTTGGCTATCTGAATGAGATGGAGCTTAAGCGTCTTTATGAGCTCACTGGACAATACTTTTTTGAGTTCAGAAAAAGAATGGAAGGTGTAGGTGAGAGGGACAACTTGGATACTTTTCAATGCAAGGTTGTCGCAGGCGGAGTAAGGGGAATGTATACATATTATGAAGGTATAGTAATGAGCGGAACTCGAGGTGAGATGTGGGCAGCTTATATTGATAGTGAAGCTGAGGCTGTTAGATACTTTACGACTCAAAAAGAGTGGCAAAAATGCTTACCTAAAACTATCGAATCTTGGAGAGAAAGTTTCAATGATAAAAGAGTTTTGTTTGAACATGATATAGAAGTTGTACCTTCAGGTATTTTTGATTAAATAGCCTAATAAACGATCCAAATAACAACCAATCACAGCGTAATTAGTGCTAATGGAGCCTGCCAAAAAAGACAGGACAGGCGCCGATCTTTGGGGATTAATAGCTCGCACAGTTGCTACAGAAGTTCACCTTCCCCTGCGAAGTTGTCGAAATACGTAGATAAAAATGCCGTGGCGACATCACGGATGATGGCGCAGGCTCGGGGGGACAAGGATGTCCCATCTGAGCCGTTAGGCAATTTTTATTGGAGTATGAGGCCACTAATCAATGCATGTAACTTCGTTAGGGGCGTCTTGGAGCATCCAAGGAGGATAGGACGAGCAGTCCTCCTTGGTCGGGTGTGGGGTGAAGCCCCACGACTTTGCCTTTGCTTTTAAAAGCCTTTTAAACACAATAAACGAAGTTTACAAATAAACCTCATTGGAAATCCCGACAAATCCCCCGCCTTGTGATCCTCACAGTGCTGCAATCCGTAATGTTCAGCAATATCCCATCGCGAAATGTGTAACCGCGACAGTCATTCATCAGAGTCCACCTAATGCAATTACGGCAGCAATCACAGCAGCAATTACAGCACTTCCATACGGTTAGGCTGATTTTGGGCGATCAGCTTAACGCCCAGCATACTTGGTATCAGCAAGTCGATCCCAAGGTGCTGTATTTAATTGCAGAATTGCATCAAGAAAACACCTATGTGACTCACCATGTGCAAAAAATTTGCGCGTTTTTCAGCGCTATGGCGCAGTTTGCCAGCGAGCTTGGCGCTGCGGGGCATCAAGTGCGTTACCTCACCCTCGACGATACCCAAGACTTTGCCGACCTCAACACATTACTAGAGTATTTTGTCGCCGAAACGAGGGCGATTAAGTTTGAATATCAACGGCCTGACGAATATCGACTCCTCGCGCAATTAAGTCAGTTGAAGTTGGCCAATACCGTGGTGAATTGCGTCGATACCGAGCACTTTTTATTGCCCTTTGACGAGATTGATAGGGAATTCCCCCAAGGACAGCATAGACTGATGGAGCATTTTTATCGGCGAATGCGCAAAAGATTCAATATCTTAATGACAGATGGCAAGCCCGTAGGCGGACAATGGAACTTTGATGCCAACAACAGGCAAAAGCTTAAATCCCAAGATATCAAATCGCTCCCAACACCCTTGATGTTTGGCCACAATGTGCAAGACATTCTCGAGCGTCTTCAACGCCATGGGATTAATACTATGGGCAAGGCGGATACACATTTACTCTGGCCGATAAACCGCGCACAAAGCCTCGAATTACTTCAGTATTTTTGTGAATACTGCCTACACGCCTTTGGCCGGTTTCAAGATGCGATGACCCAGCAACATCCAGCGCAGTGGAGCCTGTATCACAGTCGGCTGTCCTTTAGCTTAAACGCCAAACTTATCAGCCCATTAGAAGTGATCAATGCGGTGATTGAGCACTATCATGCCAATCCTTTTATTGAGATAGCTCAGGTCGAAGGCTTTGTTCGGCAAATCATCGGCTGGCGTGAATATGTGCGCGGCATCTATTGGGCCAATATGCCCAACTACGCCAACATTAATGCCCTCGAGGCCAAGCGCAAGCTGCCCGACTACTTTTGGCATGGCAAGACTCAAATGAACTGCCTGCACCACGCCTTATCTCAGTCACTGGATTTTGCCTATGCCCATCATATTCAACGTTTGATGGTGATTGGCAACTTTTGTTTATTGACCGAAATCGCCCCCGATGAGGTGGATAAATGGTACTTAGGCGTGTATGTGGATGCGATTGAATGGGTCGAAATGCCCAACACTCGCGGCATGGCGCTATTCGCCGATGGCGGCATCGTCGGCACTAAACCCTATGCCGCAAGCGGCAGTTATATCAATAAAATGAGTGATTACTGCGGCAGTTGTCATTACAAGATAAAAGAACGTAGCGGTGAATCAGCCTGCCCGTTAAACAACCTGTATTGGCGCTTTATGGATAAACACCGCGCGCAGCTCACCCATAATCCACGCATCGCCATGCTGTACCGCACTTGGGATAACACTGAGGAGTCGGTTAAACAGGCTATTTTGGCCACTGCCGAACAGCATCTCGCGCAACTGGAACGGCTATAACGACTGAGTATTGAGGAGAAAAACCATGCATATTCTAGTACTGGGCGGCAGCGGTGGTATAGGTCAAGCGATGGTCAATAAGCTTGGCGAAACCTATCCCAAGGCCACTATTCATGCGACCTATAAACAGCATCGGCCAGATACTGGGCGAGACGATGGCGTTATCTGGCATCAGCTTGATATCACCCATGAGGAGGAAATTAAGCAACTGAGTCAAAACATCCCCCAATTAGATTGGCTGATTAACTGTATTGGCATACTGCACACCGAGGATAAGGGGCCAGAAAAAAGCTTACAGACCCTCGATGCGGATTTTTTCCTGCACAATATCAAGCTAAATACCCTCCCCAGCATGATGCTGGCAAAACACTTCAGCCATGCCTTAAAACAAAGTCACTCAGCAAGATTTGCGGTGATTTCGGCCAAAGTCGGCAGCATTAGCGATAACCGCTTGGGTGGCTGGTACAGTTATCGCGCCTCAAAAGCGGCGCTGAATATGTTTCTTAAAACGCTATCGATTGAATGGCAAAGAAGCATCAAACACTGCGTGGTGCTAGCACTGCATCCCGGCACCACGGATACGCCATTATCCAAACCTTTTCAGCAGAGTGTGCCCAAAGATAAATTGTTTACACCAGAGTACGTTGCCCAGTGTTTCGTGGGTATTATTGCCAATGCCACCCCAACTCAAACAGGGCAATTTTTGGCCTACGATGGTGCAGAATTACCTTGGTAGCGACACAAGCGTTTAGCACTGATACGGATGAACCTTGGCAGCTTTCTGTACTGACACCTCTTAACCTTGGCACCTCTTAACCCTGACAAAAGTAGGCATAATTGATGCGGCCGCCTAGCTCCCATACGGCGGTCCAGCCGTTCACATCGCTCATATAGCTGAAATAAATGCCATGGGATTCAAGGCAAGTTTCTTGGAAAGCAGCTTTGTTGTCGTTAATAAATTGCGCCGAAGCCGCCAAAATATCACTACACTCCTCATCGTCGGCGACTAACCAAATAAAGTCATCACGCCAATAATCCCGTGCTACGGCATCTTCAGGAGAATATAAATCCAGTTTTTGCTTGAGTGTTTGCCACTGATCGGGCGTGACATTGCAGGAGATCGCCAACTTATCGTATACCCCAGCACCGCCCGCCCAAAAGGATAAATCAAAGTCTAACTGCTGCGGCTTGGGTGCAAAGCCCAACAGATTTTCAATCACTTGTAAGCTTTTAGCTAAATCAGCATCGGGCCTGCGATAACGCACCTCAACACCATCATACTCACGCATTCCACGACTCCTTCATTCAGCGAATGCTCGTTTACTTGAGCGGCCCAGTTTCACTCACCGGTTTCTTTAATAACTTACGCTGCAAGGTGCGGCGGTGCATCCCCAGTTGCCGAGCTGTGGCCGACACATTGCCCTGATTAGCATTGAGCACCTGCTGAATATGCTCCCACTCCAGCCGTTTAGGATTAAGTGGCGAGTCGTCAACATCATCTTCTTGCAGGCTATTGGAATGAACATCAAGCTCAAAGGCCGCCAACAGGGTTTGGGTGTCAACGGGTTTAGCTAGATAGTTATCCGCGCCAAGACGAATCGCTTCCACTGCGGTGGCAATGCTGGCGTAGCCCGTCAGTAGCACCATCACCACTTTAGGTAACAAATTACGCAGCGGTACAATTAAACTCAGGCCGTTGGCCTCGGCCAATTTCATATCCAGCAGGATATGGGTTGGGCAACACTCCCGCGCCACCAACAGGGCATTGCTGGCATCGTGGCTTAAACGACATTCAAAACCATGGCGGGTTAAACGCCGCGCTAAAATACCTGCAAGCGCTTGATCATCTTCAATAATCAATAGCCGTTTCATACTGTTTCTCCAGTTGGCACTTTAGGCGCCAAGAGTGTAAAACGAATTTGCGCCACTGTGCCCCCTTGTGGATGGTTGGCAAGGATTAGTTCTGCACCCAAACGTTCCAAGCTGGCATGGCTGAGGAGCAAGGCCACGCCTAAGCCTTTAGGACTTTCGATTAATAAGGTGCCTAATTGTGGCAATAATGAAGGGGCGATACCCGCGCCATAATCACGGATCTGCAAATAAGCCAGCCCCTCGCTTGGCGAACAATCGACGCTTATATCCACCTGCGAAGTACCTATGGTTTCGACACTGGCGCGGGCGGCATTTTCAATCAAGGCCATAATCGCGGGGGTTAAGCTCATATCGGTTAAGATCTGCCTTTCTTCTAGCAGCTTAGGCTCACAGGTTACCAACCAATTTAGCGCAGTTTGTGGCATCAATAACTGGGTTTTCTGTTTTAATCCAGCCACCAGCTCAGTGATATTTTGAGGTCGCTGACGACGGTCACGAATCGACTCAGTCGCCAAGCGCAGCTCTGCCAAAGTATGTTCACAGCGCCCCAGCGCAGTTTCCATTTCAACTAAGGTTATTGAGGGTTCTGGGGTTTCTTCCCTTAACTCATCGAGTAATAAATGCAGTGTTGAGAGTGGTGTCGCTAATTGATGGGCCATTTGCGCCGACACAGTGCCGAGCGCCACTAACTGTTCTTGTCTTAACTGACCTTCACGCATATAGGCAAGCTGCGCATCCTGACGGCGCATGCGTTTGGCGATCAGCGCCACGCTGGTGGTCAGCACTAAGGCGGAAATCACAAAATTAAACCACATGCCTAAATAGTGGGAACTCATATCCATACCATGGTGCTGCATCTGCGACTCTGGCACGGTAAAAATCATCAAGCTATAGGCAAGGGTTGATATCGCGGTCAGGCTCCAAGGGGCCCAAATGGGCAATGTGACCGCGGCTAAAGCGATGGGTAACAATAACAGCGAAATAAACGCATTGGTCGCCCCGCCCGAAAAATACAGCCAAGAAATCCAAAACAACGTATCCAGACTTAGGGCGATAAACAGACCACGCTCTTTAGCAAACAAGGGTTTACGTAATGCTAATGTGAGCGAAAGATAGAGCACCTCCAGCACAAACACGTGCATGAGCGGCTCCATTTGCAAACTCAGGCCAAAGGTATCGGCGGCAAACAACGTTAAACCAATTTGCAGCAATAAACCTAAGGTGCGCAGCAGCGCGACTTGGTCGGCGGCTTGCAGATTCGTTCCTAAAATCTTAACCATCATTATTCCTTAAGCTTGAGGCCAACAGCCGCCAGTGCAGCACTGGATTGGGCGAGTGCCTGATTAAGCCCTGCGCTAAATTCCAACTCAGAATAAATGCCCAGCGCCGCTAAACGCCCACAACTTAAGGTGCAGTTCTGCGGCCTTTTAGCGCTATCCATCGGTGTGAGTTCAGGGATTAAATGCGCGGTGTCAATCGCCAATAACTCACCTAAGCTCAGTAGCATTTGGTACTTAGTCATGGTTTGCGTGGCACTAAAATGATAAATCCCTGACACATCGGCAGCATGTAACTGCCGCTGGATCAGCTTAGCGATGGCGCCAGCAATATCCGCCGTCGAGGTGGGCGAGCGAATGGCCCAAGCATCGACCCGCTGCGGCCTGCTATCTAACAATTGATTGATTAACACTAATACCGCAGATTCGCTCAGTTGAGTCACTTCGCCGTAGAGGATAGGTAAACGTAATACCGCAAAACGGCTGTCGGCATTCAGCACACAGGTTTCGCCCTGTAATTTAGACTCACCATAAAAGTTGACTGGATTGGGCGCGGCATCTTCGGCATAGGGCGGCGTAGTGCCATCAAACACATAGTCGGTTGAGATATACAGCAGCCAAGCGCCATGCTGTTTAGCGGCCTTAGCGAGGGTTTGGCTAGCACTAAGATTCAGCGCCAAAGCATGCTCAGGCGAGCGCTCGGACACATCGGGGCGACGCTCAGCGGCGCAGTGCACGATAACCTCTGGGCGTTCGTGGGCAATAAAGGTTTCTACCGCAATCGCTTGGGTTAAATCGAGTTTATGGATATTCGCTTCGGCGCGGCTAAAGCCGGTGGCAATCACCTTATGCCCTACGGCAGTTAACTGTTTAACAACCGCCCTGCCGAGCAATCCGGTTGCTCCCGTCACCATGATATTTGCCATATTGCCCCAAGCTCCTTAGCCATCCATTTGGCGGATAATTCTAAAAGCTTTTCATATTCAAAGCACTTGTTTACTCTTATTTGCCTGTACTTAAGCAGACTTGGGTTTATCCCACTCGACCTGATTAACAACAAAAGGCTGAATTTGACTCAAGCACTTCCTCTTATCCTTGCAGGCCCGATGCTGCGCCACTGCGATGCTTCGCACTTTACCCTCTGGTTTGTGAGCCGCGAGCCATTAACCGAATTACAACTGACCTTAAGGGAACAAAGTTATGGGCTAGCAGAGGAAGAAGTCCATTGCATCCCACTTGGCAAGCACGCCTTTCAGTATTTGATTAGTGTGTCGCGACCTGCATTACTTACGCCTGAAACGGCTATTCCATACCGCGTTTCGGCTAAGGGGATTGGCGATATTTTCAGTGGTGTCAACGGATTGCACTATAGCGGTGCCGACTCACCCCATGTTTACTTTTGCACCGAACTCAAACAGGTATGGCATGGCTCATGCCGCAACCCCCACCACCATAGCGAGGATGCCTTAGTCGCCGCCGATACTAAGCTAGCAACACTAATCGATGGGGATCCACAGCAGCGCCCAGCGCTGTTAATGCTCAGTGGCGATCAAGTCTATATAGATGATGTAGCTGGTCCCATGTTATGCGCCATTGGCCAAGTGATCGAAAAACTCGGCCTGCACCATGAAACCTTTCACGGCGCCACTATTGCGGGAAGCGAGGCAATCCGTTATCAAGCCGATAGCTTGTACTTACGCCATAAAACCTTGTTGCCACGCACCGAATATCCCGCCAAAACTGCGCTTTGGCGCTGGTATGTCAACCATCCGATATTTACCTCCTCCATCGCAGAAAACCATTTAGTTAGCCTGAGTGAAATGATCGCCCTATACCTACTCACTTGGTCGCCCGAACTATGGGAGTGGGTTGATTTACCCAAGGATGTCGACGGTCTCTCTGCCGCCAACAAGCTGCGGTGGCAAAAAGAATGGCAAAACTTACTGGCCTTTAAAGCGGGACTCACTCAGGTTAGGCGCCTTATGGCGCATATCCCTGTGTATATGATGTTTGATGACCATGATATTACCGATGATTGGAATCTCACCGCTAAATGGGAACAAGCCGCCTACGGTCATGCATTTTCTAAACGAATCATTGGTAATGCCTTGATTGCCTATACCTTATTCCAAGGATTAGGTAATGCACCGGATAAATTTAATGTCGAGGTTCGCCCAAAGTTAGATGCGTTTTTCAATCGCCCCGACCCTAACACTCAGGATGCCTTGATTGATCTTTTACTGACATTTGAGCAATGGCATTACAGCTTAGATACCTCACCCAAGCTGGTTGTACTCGATACTCGCACCCGCCGTTGGCGCAGTGAATCCAATCTCGCCAAACCCTCGGGCTTGATGGATTGGGAAGCCTTGATGGATTTACAGCAGGCGCTACTTGGTCAATCTAAGGTCATTATCGTCTCGCCCGCGCCGATGTTTGGTGTCAAAGTGATTGAGGCGGTGCAACGCATGGCCACTTTTATGGGCGCTTCGCTGCTGGTTGATGCGGAAAACTGGATGGCACATCCGGGCGCAGCCAATGCTTTGCTAAGCATCTTTATGCACCGCAAGACCCCAGAGCAATTTGTGATCCTCTCGGGGGATGTGCACTATTCCTTTGCCTATGACATCAGCATTCGCTTTCGCCGTAGTAGCCCAAAGATTTACCAAATTACCTGTAGCGGGATTAAAAACCAGTTCCCCGAAAAACTGCTGCCGCTTTTCGACAAATTCAATGGTTGGCTCTATGGCCACTTCTCGCCGCTCAACCTGTTCACTAAGCGCAAACGGATGTCATTACGGGGCAGACGGCCTAATGGCGAACGGAGCAAGCGCTTAGTCAACCGCAGCGGCATTGGCATTTTGGTATTAGCGGATAATGGCGAGCCCACTAAAATTGCCGTATTACATGAGGATATGAGCGAAACTCGGTTCGAACCACCAAGGCAAGAGTAGTTTATTGCAACGGTTCAACACGCGCTTCAACCGCCCCTGAATGGTCAGGGGTAGTTGCGCTATCTTCTTGTGTTGTTGCGCTATCTTCTTGTTTGGGCAAACTCTGATTAAATAACGGCGATGCTGGGGCCTTAGGTGGCGAGGAATAATCTAACATCTGATCCCAGATCCCCTTTGGTGAGGATGGAAACTCGGTTTTAGTATCAACCAGCGGCGCGACCTCTGCACTTGGTTTTTTAGGTTCGATCACCGCGCTCGCTTTACGGATCTCTGTCGTCAACTCTTGCACGTAGGGATGCTTAGCCCAGCTACCAAAATACATGGCACCTAAGAGCACTGCGATACAGAGCAAAATTGAAACGATTGCAGATTTGGTCATGCTATTACTTCCCTCAAACAACCAATACAAGACTCCTTACTGCTAGCGAGCGTAATTCCGTCTGTATTCTTATCATCGCTGAGAAAACCACACAATCATATTGCACTAGCCCACTTTTCTCATTGTGGCAATAATGCTTTCCGCTGACTAAAGTGTTAATCCATCACATTGAATATCGTGCGTGCGACCACTGATTGGATCAACAAAACGTAATCGCTGCGCCATCAGTTGCAGTGGCCTCGCAAAATCATCCGGCCCTTTAGGTAATAAAGTCGGATAAAAGCGGTCATTTAACAATGGCATACCAAGGCTTTGCATATGAACCCGCAATTGATGAGTTTTGCCTGTAATCGGGCTTAACTCGAATAATCCAAATACCCCTTTAAACGCCACTAAGCTAATCTCAGAGTGGGTATTAGCCTCACCTTCGACTATTTTCATGGTAAAAGTGGGCTCGCTACGTTGCATCCGATTTTTCACCGTCCAATGCAATGGCAGGGTTAACTCGCCATTGGTAAGTTGTGCCAAAAGTTTAGGAGTGAGCTTAGCAATCGCTTGATAATCTTTGCGAATCGCATCATCAATAAATAATTGATGATAAATATGCCGCGTCTCTGGGCGAGTCGTCATCAGGATCACGCCCGCCGTTTCACGGTCTAATCTGTGTGCTGGAGCGATAGTGTCTATCCCAGTGCTTAAGCGCAAACGATGCACTAAACACTCATTGACATAATCACCGCTGGGGGTAACGGGCAAAAAATGCGGTTTGTAGGCCAAAATAAGATTGTCATCTTGAAACAAAATCGGCGACTCGAAGGGTACCTGTGCTTCGACGGGGACTTCACGGTAGTAATAAGCTCTCGCCGTCGGGCGATAGGCTGTATCTAACCCAATCAAACTGCCGTCTTGCCAATGCACTTTGCCATCGAGGATCCGCTGGCGCCAAACCGCTTCGCCAATATGGGCATAATGGTCGATCAAAAAAGAAAATACAGTTGGTTTATCAACCACTTCTAAAGGAAGAACCACAAAGGAAGGTTGGGCGGCACGGGCGGTTTGAGTCATAGAAACAACTAGCGGCAATAGTGAGCCGCTATTTTAGCCTCGGTGTGGTTTTTCAGTCCACATGGGACTTGATGAGTTGTAAAACAAAGTCCATGGTTTTGTGGCAGTCAGGTTGATTCACTAGCACCAGCTTATCGCGGTTATACATGGGCAGCACTTCTAACCAACGCTGGCTCACCCAAGCCGCATCCTCTAAATGAACTTGAGAATACAGCTCCAGCAAGTCTGGGTTCACCTCATAGAATTGCTCTAGGGCTGCACTGATCAGCTCGAACTCCCCTTTTATCGGTTCTTCCTGCCAATTTTGGCAGGGCAAAGTGCGGGACATCCATAACTTATCTTTCGCTTGTGCAGCAGAAAGAATGCTGACTCTTTGTTGCCCCTCTAACACTATGCTGAGAGTATCATCCTCTAACTGATTAAAATCGATAATCTCACATTGTGTCGCAGTGGGATAACAGGGCGGAGTACCGCTGGGCTTCATCGCCGCAAAGGCTAAATGGTATTTGCCTTTTAAGACATCCGCGACCATGCGTAATTGACCCGGATCGACCAAGCGAACTTCAATCCTTCCCTGTGGCAGCAACAAGGCATCGCGTATGATTAACGCCATTTCTCGTGTTTGCATAGCAACCTCCTGCACAGGTAGAAGAGTGTGCTCAAAAATTAGCCGCCATTTATTAATTTAGAGTGTAGCAGGAGAAATAATTTC
Source organism: Shewanella cutis (assembly GCF_022410515.1). Taxonomy (GTDB): domain Bacteria; phylum Pseudomonadota; class Gammaproteobacteria; order Enterobacterales; family Shewanellaceae; genus Shewanella; species Shewanella cutis. Next base: position 126,535 of record NZ_JACSDI010000009.1, read on the forward strand.
CTTCCTAAAGTCGCTGACAGCAAAAAAGAATTTGGACTTGCTTGCCGCTGAAGCCCTACAACGGCGCTAAGCGTGCGGCAATATTTCCTTTGGCAAACACTTCGGAAAACTCATCGGCAAGGCGCTCGCTCAAGGCAACAGAACGGCGCCAATACTGCATCCTCTGCGACGTATCCAATTGCTTAAAGTCTTCACGGTCGGGTACTTTACCAAAGGGTAGCGAAGCCACAAATTCCGCTGAAGGTGCCAATACCAAGGCGTTATGGTAATTGGAGCGAGCACGGCGCCAGTTTAAGGACTTATCGAACCACCCGGGGCTCATATGGGGATAAAAATGCGGGTACAAAGTTAAGCCTGTCGCATGGGATAAGGGCAAATCGAAGTGATAGTCGGTGATGCCACCATCATAGTATTGCCCTGAGGCAACACCCTCAATCTGAGATACGGGTGCAAGCACTAATGGAATCGACCCTGTCGCTAACATCACAGAGTCCATATTGGCTTCGGTGAGCTGCGCCTGCTGGCTGGGTAAATCCGCAAGTTGTCTAAAGGGCGATGCTGCAACTTGCTGACTAAAAACCACCCGCTCGAAATGCCAACCTAAGGTTTTACGGCTAATAAGGTTAGTAGCAGCCGCCATCGCTAGCCCAGCTGCCAAGGGGGCTTTATGGCTAAAACGATTGATGTGTTTAGCCCGACACGCAATTAAGTGACTATGAATTAAGGGATGGTTCACTATCTCGCGACCACCCGTCTCGCCAAGGATACCTCGGACTATGCCCTTTACCTGCTCGCTGACCTCCTGCGGAGTGGGTACAGTTTCATACTGCTGGCCAATATAGTAATCCTCTAAACGCCTGTAGGCTTGTCGTGGATCCTGCTGCGCTAAACAGGCTAAACGCCAGGCTCCGGACGAAGCCCCTAAGGTATAAAGCGGTGTATTACGCTGCTTAAAAAATTCCGTGAAGAGATACTTATCAAGCCCCGCAATTCCTAACCATTTTGGCCCACCGGATGCCGCCAATAATTGTGTAAAAACATCAGGATGAAGACCCCGTTCCCTAATAACATTAAAGGCCGTAGGGCCAGCAAGAAAGCGTAGTGCAGGCAAAACTAAACTCCTTAAAATGGTGCCAAACTTGCGGTTTATGCGCCAACAGTTATCGTATCGATAAGCGTTGGTTGTTGCCGTCGATTTAAGACAATTCCAATAGCGCAATAAATCGTATTGAACATATTACTTGGCTGTAACTCAGTGCAATACCGCACAGATGCCATTAATGGCCATTTTTTATGTCTAAAGCTTATGTCCTAACAGCAATGATCTGATTATAATCTTTACAATTTAACTTTATCTGCGCTATCGAGTACCCCATGATTGTCGATACCTTAGCTAATCGCCATATTTATCAATCACTCAGCCCACGTATTGCCACAGCATTAGCACACTTAGCCACCACGGATTTTAGCCAACTGCCCGTTGGAAATTACCCTCTCGATGGCGATAATATTTTCGTGATCGTCAATGATTACCAAACCAAGCCACAATCAACCGAACCCTTTGAAGTACATCAAAAATACATTGATGTGCAGTATGTGGTCAGCGGCGAAGAAGAATTTGGTTATCTGCCACTAGCTGACCAAACCCCGTCAAAGCCTTATTTCGATAAACACGACTACGCTGAATTTGATTACGAGTCCAACAAAGAAAATGCCTCTTACATTCAACTAAAGGCTGGCATGTTCGCATTATTTTTCCCCGGCGACATGCATATGCCCGGCACGAGTGATACACCGACAGCCGTGCGTAAAGTCGTGATAAAAGTGAAAATCTAAAACTAGATGTAATCATGCTTCATGCCTGAGGTCGATGTTGAGTGGAATAGCCACTTAAAGGCGCAGTGATATGCGCTTTGGCTATTTCCGAATCGGGCGAAATATTGTTAAAATTGGCACAAATTTAAAGGAGAGTCCCTGAAATGCCTATGTACGTTGTCGGTCACAAAATCCCCGATTCTGATTCAATCTGTGGTGCTATCGCGTTAGCTTATTTAAAAAACCAAATCGGTGAAGAAGCCGTTGCCGCACGTTTAGGTGAGTTATCACCCGAAACCGCTTTCATTCTAGAGCGTTTTGGCTTTGAAGCACCAGATTACAAAACCAGTTATGCAGGCGAGCAGGTTTACATTGTTGACCACTCTGAACTAACTCAAGCGCCGGACGATATCGCCAAAGCGACTATCGTGGGTATTGTGGATCATCACAAACTTGGCGATCTGACCACTGATACGCCATTAGAGTGCTGGATCCGCCCAGTTGGTTGCAGCAACACAGTGATCAAAATGATGTATGACTTCCACCAAGTCGCCATCCCTAAAAACATCGCTGGTATTATGATGTGCGCCATCCTGAGCGACACTGTGATCTTCAAATCGCCCACCTGCACCACTGCTGACATTCGCTGCGTTGAAGCCTTAGCCGAAATCGCTGGCATCGAAGACTTTAAAGCACTGGGCATGGAAATGTTCAAAGTGAAGTCTGCCGTTGAAGGCACACCAGCACGCGATCTCGTGATGCGCGATTTCAAAGACTTCAACATGAACGGTAACTTAGTCGGTATCGGCCAGTTAGAAGTGATTGATTTGTCAGTCTTTGATGCAATCAAAGCCGAACTAGAAGCCGATATCAAAGCACTGAAAGTTGAAGGCAACCGCCACAGCGTACTGTTACTGCTGACCGACATCATGAAAGAAGGCTCAGAGCTGTTAGTGGTTTCGGATGATGCCGAACTGGTTAACCGTGCCTACGGTAAAACTCCTGTCGATGGCAAAGTGTGGTTAGATGGCGTATTAAGCCGTAAGAAACAAGTGGTACCACAACTGCAAGCCGCTTTCGCTTAATCATCAATTAAGTCGTAAATCCACAAAAAAGCCGAACTCAGTTCGGCTTTTTTGTGCCTTCGATATGCTCCATTCCATAAAATCAGCATGAAACTTTGCTCATAAAGCTACCCTAAATTTGGCAGTGCCGAGTATGATGGAATGACTCATTCCCGCTCCCTGTTTTCATCATGCCAGAAGCTTTACAACACCTTATTACCGAAATGACCCCTTGGTTGCAGCAATACGGCTATCTGCTGCTGTTTATCGCCATTGCCGTCGAGGGATTTGGCATTCCCGCACCTGGGCAATCCTTATTGATCGTTGCCAGTTTGCTGGCGGCTACGGGGCAAATGTCACTGTCATTAGTGTTGCTGGTCGCCACCTTTGCAGCCTTATGCGGCAACACATTGGGCTACGTTATCGGGCGCCGATTCGGTGACGTGTTGTTAAAAAAGGGCTGGATCAAACCTAAGGTGGAAGACAAAATTCACGCTGTCATTGGCCAATATGGTATCGCCGCGCTAGTGCTCAGTCGTTTTGTCGAAGGGCTTAAACAATTTATGTTTATTGGCTGCGGTCTAGCCAAAATGCCCTTTAGAAAATTCGTGATGGGCAATCTGCTCGCCACCAGCATCTGGGTGAGTCTATTTGGTTTAGGTCCCGTGTTAATCCGCGATGAAATCGCACCAATACTCGCGTTTTATCATCAGCATAAATACCCTACATGGGCAATCGTTAGCCTGATGCTGATGGCGCTACTTCTCTTTACTTGGCGCAAATGGCAAGTGAAAAATCAATAAAGCTCTTGTTTTAACCCGCTAATTTTATCGCCGTGATTGCGGCAATTAAATTGTGGCAATGAGTAACGCCTTCTCAACGTTAGGTTGAGGCGAAGTTCCGTCTATCGGCTGGTACTCGTTAGCTAAATTGGCCTGAATTGCCGATTTGGCATGAACCGCAGGCACACTAACCTGCGGTTTTATCTCTTGCTCGGTAACCCTAAGCGCTTCACTTACTGCTGCTAGATAGCCTATAGCGAATCTTTCTTTGCACCTTCTGACTCTGGCTGCGCTATGGCTGGCTCAGTCTTCATCGGCGCAGGATCCTCTTGTTGCTGTGGTTGATTTTCAGCTTCAGAAGCGGGCTCGACAATCACCACAGGCTCAGCCGACATACTCGTTTGGGTATCGGTGTTGCTTACAGCTTCTGGCTCTGGCACCAACGTGGCTAAATCTTCATTGGCAGGGCTTTCAACGGCATGTTTAGGGAGTTGATTTCGATATAAATCAATCATGCCCATCACTTCCGACAACGCTTTGCCATGATCAGGCGTTAAGATGCCATTATGGCCAGAGACAATTTCATCCGATACCGCCAGTACCCAAACCGCCTGCATATTGGCATCTGCACAGGTTTGTACGCTGCGCCGAGCCTGTAAGCGCGCACGAATTTTCCAGCCAGAATGCGGCAACGTCATCATACAACCGGGAAGCTGATCGTGAGCCATCAGTGCTGACGGCATTTTCATCGGTGTTTCGCAGTTGCCGCCAGAGCATTTATCAATATCATGGGTAATTGCCCAAGAGTTCCCCAGTGCCCGCTCGCCATCTTTAATGTAATTAAACGCCTCTTTTACCGCAAAATCGCCCTTGGATTGCAACACCACCATACTCGGCTTTTGCCTATCCAAGCTCATCAAAGTATCAAGCGGCTTAAAATCCTGCGCGGGCGCAGCTGGGTTTAACAGTAAGAAAAGATTCGGGTTATCTTGCTCATTGTCAATCGCTGATTTAATTCTATCTTTACTGGCATGCAACACCACTAAGCCACCAAGGCTATGACCTATTACGGTATAACGCAGTAGTTGCTGCTCAGCGACCAGTCCATCCAATTTATCCAGTAACTGCGATAAACCAGTTTTACCAATACGCTTAGCCACGGCTTTACGCTGCAAAATAGTGGGAAAATCCAACGGTTCAATCCAACTGGTGGCATCATCCGAGCCATCAAGCCAGAAGGGATCGTACTTATCCCCACGCCAACCTATGTATAAACCCAATAGGTTACGCTGGGAGTCGGAGGCCGCCATCTGCTGATAAAACTGTTCAAACGCGACAAAGTTTTCATCCTTAGGATTTGCACTATGGTGCCAGCCATGAACAAAAATCAGCAACTCAGGCGCGGTGCCATTATTGGGTTGTAAAATGCGTGCCTTAAGCCCTTGCCATTGTCCATCGTTGTGGGGCTGACCTTGATCATTAAATTCAATCACATGCAGATTTTGCTTAGCAATATCAGGGCTGGGCATGTGATAGGCTTGATCAGGAATAAAAGGAAGCAAAATACCGAGGGACAACAACATTAAAAACAGTAACTTGTACTGAGTAAACTTCTTAAGGCTCATTGATGACAACTAAATTCTGGCTAGGCCAATAGAGACATGCTGCAAGGGCTCACAGCAAAAATTGGCCAAATTATACGCGAACCCTACCGTCCCAGCTAGAGCAGAAATGGCCTTTTATCGCTATGTCCATCTCAAATTAACGCCAAGTATCGGGAAGCTTAACTTGGTTCCAAAGGTCATGGCATAAGGTCTCTGTATGTTGCCACTGACCACTGCAAATCCACTTTACTAAAGCATTTCCCACTTGAGGATAAGCAATCGGATTTGGTGATGCCGCCTTAAGCCAACGCTTAACCACATTCGTATCTAGGCTCATCATGCTATCGCCTGCGCCTAATAATTGCAGTGCCGCAACATTCGATAGCTGCTCAAATTGGCCAATCAATGGCTTTACCAATAATTTTTTACCTAATGTTAGGGCTTCACTGGCAAGCTCAAATCCCGCATTACCGATTACACCACCACAAGTCGCCAAGTGTTGTTTAAACCCATCGCGATTAAAACCATACCATTGAATATGCTCGGCAATAGCTTCCGTCGGCTGCTTGGCGTGATACACCAAAAATTGATAATCCCTAAAAGGTTTAAAAAATTCGGCAATCACATCCGCATCTTCAAAGGGTAAATAAACCAGAATTTGATGGGTATGCTCAATGGGGCTCGCGTCCACCTCCACAAAGGGAGGTAAGATCGGAAACCCAAAATGATGCCAATGACAACCTAAAGCCACATCCACTGGGGCAAAATAGTTAAGCAGTAATTCATTAAACCAAGTGCTCCCCAATTTAGGCACAGGATGAGTCAATGCAGCTTGGTGGCTAATACCGATGGAGGGCACACCTTGACGCCTCGCCGCCCAAGCGGATACGGGTTCAAAATCATTTAGTACTAGGTCATAGTAACTTAGATCGAGGGCTTGGATATCCTTAAGCAAAGACAATGAAAAATTCTGCTTCACCGTTTGTGACACATTGACTCGCCCAGAGTGCGTAGCAAAGGTCATCCCCGCCTGAACGCGATAATCACCAAAACACTCCATATCAAAAAAATGTTCGGGTTTACGGCCTGAAAACAAAAAATCGACATGAATATTGTGCTCAACTAAGGCCTTTGCCATCACCCGAGCACGGCTTAAGTGGCCATTCCCTGTGCCTTGAACTCCGTAGAGTATGCGCATTACTTATCCTTCAACTGTAAATGAAATTGAATTCCAACGAATGGGAGGTTGAGAGCTAAATCACTGGATGTACGAGTAAAACTGCCCCCGTACCTAACAGAGCACCCGCGGCAATATCTAAGGGATAATGCACCCCAAGGGCGATTCGCGAACCACCAATACTGAGTGCCCAAGCGTAAGCAAAAGGAGTCGCAATAGGATAAACCTGCACCACACTCGCGGCCATGACAAAGGCGGCAGCGGTATGTCCCGAGGGTAAGCTAAAACGATCTGAAGGTTCAAAGCTGTTTTCAAACCCAACCAATGCGTGACACGGCCGAGTGCGACGGATACTATTTTTCAGCAACAAATACAGTGGCAACTCGATCAAAAAACTCGCCAACAGTAGGTTAAATAAGCTCTGTCCCTGCGAATGAGTCAACATCAACCCCACGGAGAGATACAAATACACATGCCCATCACCAGTTGCCGATATCCGCTTTGCCCAATCATAAAAGCCGTGACGCTGGGTGAAAGCAACAATGCGATAAAACATTCGCTTATCTAAGTCCGCAATGTAACTCAACATAAAACAAGCTCCTTGCTGGCATGCCAGCGAGTATCATGGCGATGTTAACTAGTGCATTCTCTCGACAGCCTTTAGCGTCTTTTTACTCACAAGATCAGACAACTATTTCACGATAGAACTTCATGCTAAAACCTAGATTGACTCAAACAGATATCGCTTAAGTACTCAGTGTTACTTTGAGACTAAGAACTCTCGATGACGGCAACGTGACATCAGGCCTAAAGTTTTATGACAAGAGTGATTTTTTGAGGGGCATAAAGCCAAATGAAGAGGGTAAAACAGTGTTGCCCTCGTTGTAGCTCGGGCAACACCTTAAGATAAATTTCAAGCGACGGCTTGTTCCTGTGCTTTGGCACGGTAAATTTTCGTCAAATGGTAAATATTGATACAGGCAACAAAGGCATTCATACCCGCAACTGGCCAAGCAGAAATGAATACACCGTAGATAACAAACAGGGTACAACCGACAAAGTTTAACCATCTTAACCAGATGATATTTTTCATCATGAGTGAAATCGCCACCATCACAGAGGCAAAATAACCAATAATTTCAATCGTATTTACAGCTTCCATAGGCACCTCTCGAAGGCCCTCTGCCGTCCATAAGCGTAACGGGGGGTCCTTGCCCCTAAAGCAAATTAAGTTAAGTAAGTTAATTTAAACTTGAGATATAATACCAAAACACGCAACAGAGTTGTAATAAAAAACCGTTATTTAATGACCAATATCAAGTTTTGAGGATAAACACCTGTTAAGTGACGAAAGTTTACAACATAAGTGTTAACGTCCAAGTGCAACAATACCGTGATTGATAACACTTTTCTTTTCAGGAATCCCTTTTATACTGGCGTAAACTCGCTAAACTGTACGCAACGCGGATCAATAGGAGTGTAAATATGGAATACAACACCTCAGAACTATGTGACATGTACTTAGATGTCGTAGATGTAGTCGAGCCCATGTTCAGTAACTACGGTGGTTGTAGCTCTTTTGGCGGTTCTATCAGCACCATTAAGTGCTTTGAAGACAACGGCCTAATCACCGATGTCTTACAAGAAGACGGCCAAGGTAAAGTCCTACTCGTCGATGGGGGCGGCTCATTACGCCGTGCGCTTATCGATGGCGCTATCGCAGAGCTTGCGGTTAGCAACAACTGGGAAGGCATTATCGTTTACGGTTCAGTACGCGATGTGGATGCACTGGAAGAATTAGATATCGGCATTCAAGCCCTTGCCTCTATTCCTGTGGGCGCTGATGGCAATTCAGTGGGTGAAGTCGATATCCCCGTCAACTTTGGCGGCGTGACCTTCCTCCCCGGTGATCATATCTATGCCGACAACACGGGCATCATTTTATCGCCTGAACCACTCGACATTGAGTAATGACAAATTCCCAGACAAGAAAGCCAGCTAAGCTGGCTTTTTTATTGGCTAACGTCGCGAAATACCATTGAATATTCGCCCAAGTGTGCGCCACAATATTGCCGTCCCTACCAATAAGAACACTAATCTATGTCTGAATTTATCCCATTTACCCAAGCCGATGTTGCCAGTCTCGTCAGCCCTCGAGCAGGTGAAACTAAAATAGGCCAATGTGTGCATTTGGCCAATGGTGAACATTCATTAGAATCGATACTTGCTACCGCCAAAGCCCATGGTGCCCAATTTGCCATTGTTGGAGTAGGCGAAGATATCGGCCCACGAGCCAATTTAGGGCGAGGAGGCGCTAATGACGCCTTTACCACCAGCATGCGTCAATGGCTGAACTTCCAATCGAATCGTTTTCTTTCGGGTGCCGAATGCCTCATTTTAGGGCAAGTGCATACCGCTGATTTGCAATTACAGGTTAAAACCGATGAAGGCGCGAGCTTAACGACTTTACGTGCCGCGGTAGAGCAATTAGATGAGCGAGTGATTAACATCGTTCGCGCAATTTTAGACGCAGGACTCGAACCGATACTCATTGGTGGCGGCCACAATAATGCCTATGGACTATTAATGGCGACCTCAGCCCATTATCAACGCCAAGTTGCAGCGGTGAATCTGGATCCTCACAGCGATTTTCGCCTACTCGAAGGGCGTCACAGCGGTAATGGCTTTAGTTACGCCGCCGATCGCGGTGCGCTGGGTTATTACCATGTGCTCGGTTTACACGAGCTCAAAAACAGTGAGGCTAATTTACAACAACTCACCGAATTTGGTGGCACTTGGCATAGTCTGCAACAAATTTGGATCCGCCGTGAGATAAGCCTCACACAGGCGCTGCAGGATATAGCCGACAAACTCAATCAAACCACACTCCCTGTAGCATTAGAACTGGATGTCGATGCCATTGCCAAAATGCCAAGTAGCGCCTCTACTGCAGCGGGCATTCCGCTGCTGGATGCCGCGCACTACATCAGTTGTATTGCCAGCCGTTGTCCCTGTGCTTATTTACATTTAGCCGAAGCAGCTCCTAGTTGCCATGAAGCAAGCATAGAGGCGGGCTTTAGGGATGTAGGTCAGAATATCAGTGAGTTAATTTATGCCTATGTACAGGCTCGGCGCCAATTTTTAGCTCAATAGCATGTCTCGCTTGCGTCCTTGTGGACGCGAAGCTATTCACCAAATCCTGATATTGTGGTCTAATGCCAATCCATTTTATCGGGTTCGACGCATTAAACAATGGCAAAAGCCAAGCGCCTCAAGCTTACGCCTTGAGGAGAGTTTACTAGCTCGATCACAGAGTGATAGATCAAAGATTCAGCAAATGCAGGCTATGGCTTACACTCGCCGCTAATACTTTGCAAAATAATAGGAATACATTGATGTCTGAGGGCGAATCTAAAAGTACCCACTTTGGTTATAAAACCGTAGAGGCGGATAAAAAGGCCGATCTCGTTGCTGGCGTGTTTCATTCGGTTGCCGCCAAGTACGATATCATGAACGACGTTATGTCCTTCGGTATTCATCGTTTTTGGAAGCGTTACACGATTGAAGTGTCTGGCGCTCGCCCAGGTATGAAGGTGCTTGACCTTGCGGGTGGCACTGGCGATTTAACCGCTAAATTCTCTCATTTAGTGGGAGATAAAGGCGAAGTCGTGTTAGCGGATATCAATGACTCTATGCTAAAAGTCGGCCGCACTAAGCTACGCGACAAGGGCATAGTCAACAATGTCAGCTATGTGCAAGCCAATGCTGAAGCGTTGCCCTTCCCCGATAACCATTTCGATATCATCACTATCGCCTTTGGCCTACGTAATGTGACCGATAAAGACGCAGCCCTTCGCTCCATGAACCGCGTACTTAAGCCAGGCGGCAAGTTATTGGTGTTAGAGTTCTCTAAGCCTCAGCATGAAGTCATGCGTAAAGTGTATGATTTATATAGCTTCAAAGTCTTACCTAAGATGGGCCAACTCATCACTAAAGATGCTGACAGCTATGAGTACTTGGCCGAATCAATTCGTATGCACCCAGACCAAGACACCCTTAAGCAAATGATGGTAGATGCAGGCTTCGAACAGGTCGATTACACCAATATGACCGATGGCATTGTCGCCCTACACCGCGGTTATAAATTCTAATGATGCCGCAAGAAGTGGTGTTACTTGCCTGCGCCGCCATTGAGACGGGTCTGAAACAACTTCAGACCCAAGCGGGCGACACCTATGCACGCCAGCGCCAGTTACATGGCAAAGTATTTCGTATTCAATTAACCCAACTTAGCTGGCCAATTTACTTAATCTTTGCCAAAGAGATCCAAGTACTCAGTCGTTATGAAGGCGATGTTGATGTCAGCCTTCATGCAGATGCAACCACGCTTTATCGTGTGTCCGAAGGCGCCAACCTGACTGAACTTGTCAAGCAAGATAAGCTCAAGCTCGAAGGTGATCTGAATTTACTACAAAGCTTTAGCCAGTATCTACGCAGCATAGAGTTTGATTTTGCTGAGCCCATTTCACGTTATTTAGGCGACGGCCCCACTCACAAGCTCATCAGCACTGGCCATCAGGCAAAAAGTTTTGCACTTGAAGTATTGTGTAAAACTCGCTCGCATTTAGGGCAACTCGCTATCGAAGAGTACCGCATTGCGCCCCATAGAATTGAGCTCATTCATTTTTGCGATCAAATGGATGATTTAGTGAGCGACACTCGCACGCTCGAACAACGGATAGCCAAATTAAGAGACCAAATTAAGCCATGACCCTTGCCAGTATCCGCCGCGGTTATCATGTAATTAAAACCCTTCTGCAATATGGGTTAGATGATGTTTTACCGCCAACGATGACCCCTTGGTACTTTACACTCGCCCGCAATAGTCTGTTTTGGATCCGCAATAAACACAAAGATAAATCCGGTGGCGAACGCTTAAAGCTGGCGATGCAAGAGCTTGGCCCAGTGTATATCAAGCTCGGCCAAATGCTCTCCACCCGCCGCGACTTACTGAGTGATGAATGGGCGACTGAACTTGCCATGCTGCAGGATAAAGTCCCGCCTTTTGATGGCGCACTCGCGCGGCTTGCAATTGAAGCTGAACTTAAAGCACCGATTGAGACCTTCTTCGATGACTTTAATGAAACACCATTAGCCTCGGCCTCAATTTCGCAAGTGCATACCGCCACGCTCAAATCCAACGGCAAGGCGGTAGTGTTAAAGGTGCTGCGCCCGAATGTGGAAACCAAAATCCAAGCCGATCTGCTGTTAATGTCACAAACGGCAAAGGTTATCGATTATCTCCTTGGTGAAGGTAATCGTTTACGTCCAGCAGAGGTGATTGAAGATTACCGAGTCACCATTTTAGGCGAGTTAAATCTTAAGCTTGAAGCCTTAAATGCCATTAAACTGCGCAATAACTTTATCGATTCAGATGCGCTCTATATTCCTTACGTGTATGAAGAGTTTTGTTATCCACGTTTAATGGTAATGGAGCGGATTTACGGCATTCCAGTATCGGATATCGCCGCCCTTAAAGCGCAAGGTACCAACTTTAAGTTATTGGCCGAGCGCGGTGTTGAACTATTTTTTACCCAAGTATTCCGCGATAATTTTTTCCATGCCGACATGCATCCGGGGAATATTTTTATCTCCCACGATCATCCCGACAATCCTTACTATATTGGCCTTGATTGCGGCATTATGGGCACGCTCAGCGAGGTCGATAAGCGCTATCTCGCGGAAAATTTTCTCGCATTTTTCAATCGCGACTATCACCGCATCGCCCAGTTATATATTGAATCTGGGTGGGTATCGGAAAAAACCGATCTGCAAGCCTTCGAGCAAGCCATCAAGGTCGTTTGTGAACCGATGTTTAACAAACCCTTAGATGAAATCTCCTTCGGGCATGTGTTGTTAGAGCTGTTCCGCACTGCTCGACACTTTGATATCGTCGTACAACCTCAGCTTGTCTTGCTCGAGAAAACCTTGCTTTATATTGAAGGTTTAGGCCGTCAGCTTTACCCGCAGTTGGATCTCTGGCAGACCGCTAAGCCCTTTTTAGAGCAGTGGATGGCCGAGCAAGTGGGACCTAAAGCCATGTTTAAAAAGGTATCCACAAAACTGCCATATTGGTCTGATAAGCTACCGGAATTCCCTGAACTAATTTACGACAACCTTAAATTAGGCAGGAAATTGCTGAGTTCTCAGCAACAAATGCTAGATAAGTATCTGAAATATCAGCAGCAAGCACATAAGAGCAATTACTTGCTCATCACTTCTGCAATTTTATTGATCTGTGGCACGTTATTGTTCAACCAAGACGCTACACTGTTGAGTCCTTATGTGTGCCTGATTTCAGGCGCAGTATTGTGGTTCATCGGATGGCGATCTAGGCCAAAGAATCGTAAATTTTAGCTAGCACTAATTAATCAGAGGTTCATAATAGAACCGTTTTCAATTAAGAGGATACCTTCATGGGTGGCATTAGTATTTGGCAACTTCTTATCATCGCGTTAATCGTTGTCTTATTGTTTGGAACTAAGAAATTACGCTCTTTGGGTGGTGACTTAGGTGGTGCAGTTAAGGGCTTCAAAAACGCCATGTCTTCTGAAGAAGATAAAAAGGCGTTAGAAGATGCTGAAGCAGCAAAACCGGTGCAAACAGCACAAACAGTGCAAAGTGCGCAACCAACTCAACAGGCGACTGAAAAGAAACCTGAGTCTCACAAAGAACAGGCGTAACTCTTTATGTTTGACGGTATCGGCTTTATGGAGCTGCTGCTGATCGGTGTTTTGGGGCTAATAGTTCTTGGCCCCGAACGTCTACCGGTTGCAGTACGTTCAGTAACCAGTTGGGTCCGCGCGATGAAACGCATGGCCAACTCAGTCAAAGAAGAACTTGAGCAAGAGCTAAAGATCGAGCAGTTGCACGCCGACCTCAAAAAAGCGGAGAGTAAAGGCCTATCTAACCTCTCACCCGAACTGCAGGAGTCAATCGAGCAGTTGAAACAAGCCGCGCAGTCTGTGAATCGTCCTTACCAAGTGCAAGATACTACTAGTACACAGGATAACCAGATCCACAATCCTGCAAGCCAAACTGTTTCTACAGAGGCGAGCCCTACTTCGGCTTCTTCCGCCCCCAAAAGTGAGTCCATTCAGGGCGAGGATCCCCGTTCTAACACGAAAGCTAACGGATAATTCATGTCGCAACAGCAGCCACTTATCAGCCATTTGCTTGAACTTAGGTCCAAGCTGCTTAAATCCATTGCCAGTGTCTTAATTGTATTTATTTGCAGCGTGTATTGGGCAAATGATATTTACCATTACATGGCAATCCCTTTAATGCAGTCTTTGCCCTTAGGTGGCAGCATGATTGCGACCGATGTCGCCGCGCCTTTCTTCGCCCCTTTCAAACTGACATTAGTGCTGTCATTTTTTGTGGCAGTCCCCTATGTGCTCTATCAAATTTGGTCTTTTGTTGCGCCTGGTTTGTATAAGCATGAAAAACGTTTAGTCATGCCGCTACTTTTTAGCAGCACCGTACTGTTTTATTTAGGGATCGCCTTTGCGTATTACATTGTATTCCCTGTCGTGTTTGGCTTTTTTGCCAACACAGCTCCCGAAGGCGTACAAGTCGCAACCGATATCAGCAGTTACCTCGACTTTGTGCTGAAATTATTTTTTGCATTCGGCCTATCCTTTGAGATCCCCATTGCTGTTGTCCTACTCTGTTGGGCTGGTGTCACATCACCTGAAGATCTCAAGCAAAAACGCCCTTATATCATTGTCGGCGCATTCGTGGTGGGCATGCTACTTACGCCACCCGATGTTATCTCCCAGACTATGCTTGCCGTGCCAATGCTGATATTGTTCGAAGGCGGATTATTTGCGGCTCGTTTTTACAGTAAACCTGATGACGAGACCGACGAAGAAGAATCAACGAACAACTAATGCCTCGAAGGCATTAGAGGAAAATAATAATAAGGGAACTGGGATGCGTTTTACTCTACTGACTGCCGCCATATTCATGGTATCGGCACAAGCCAATGCAGCAATTGAACAACAATTAACTCAATGCGCTGCAATGACAGACAAACTTGAACGTTTAATTTGCTATGACAATTTAGCGGCCAGCGTTCAAGTTGTAAGTTCTGTGCCTACTGATACGAAGGCACCATCTGCAACTGTAGCAACCGCAGTTATAGCGCAGGGTGTTGCAGCTCCATCTCCCACGGCCGCGGCAAGCAATATCGAAGATAATTTCGGTATGGAAGCTAAACGTGCCCAAGAAGATGCCATCGACAAGATTTATCTTGATGTGGAATCTATCGCTGAAGATCCCTACGGCGCCCTAAAAATCACTTTCACCAATGGCCAAGTTTGGAAGCAAACCGAAGGCCGTAAATACAACTTAAAAGCAGGCGAGAAAGTCTTTATCGAGAAAGCGGCCTTAGGCTCATTTTTAATGGGAACTGAGAATCGCAATGCGAAGGTGAGGGTAAAGCGCCTAAAATAATGTCTTCCTATATAGATATCGCTGTCAACTTGCTTGGCAGCGCACTCGAACCAGACATAGCGCAAATTGTACAAGCAGCGGCGGACCAAGGGGTTTCGCCGCTCATCGTTATTGGTAGCGATTTAACCGAAAGCGCGGCAGCTATTCAATTATGCCAAAACTATCCTAACCAACTTTATTGCACTGCCGGTGTGCACCCACACCATGCCAGCCTATGGCAAACAGATTCCAAGCAAATTCAAGCAGATTTATGCCTAGCACCACAGGTGGTTGCCGTTGGCGAATGCGGGCTTGACTATAACAGGGACTTTTCACCCCGCCCCGCTCAGCGCCAAGCATTTATCGCCCAATTAGAACTGGCGATTGAACTTCAAAAACCCGTTCTTATGCATGAGCGAGATGCCCATAGTGATTTTCTAAGCATCGTTAGCGAGTACCGCCCCCATCTTCGCGGCGCTTTATTACACTGCTTTACAGGCACCCGCGCGCACATGGAAGCTTTTATCGATCTCGATTTACACTTAGGGATTACAGGCTGGGTCTGTGATGAAAGACGCGGTCAAGAATTAGCAGAGCTAGTGCCCTTTATTCCAAAGGATCGTTTATTGATCGAGACAGATAGCCCTTATCTACTGCCTCGTAGCATGCGGCCTAAACCCAAATCCAGCAAAAATAAACCCGAATATTTACCCTATATCGCTCAGTATATAGCCAATCTACGTGGTGAAAATCCGGCTGAATTTGCAAAACAATGCTATCAAAATAGCCTAGCGTTCTTTAATCTGAGTCAACACAATGGCTAAGTTAGGCAACATACTGGTTTTGCTTATCAGCGTCTTTATGTCATCCGCTATTGATGCTGACACAATGAGCATAGATGACCATACACCAACACCGCTCAATTTAATACCTTGGCTTTCGGTTACTCACCTAAATACCACAAGTGAATTAGCTGATATTCAAGCACTCCCAAAAACAAAATGGCATCAGTTTACCAGTGATGATATTCAACGACTTAGCCAACATAATTTTTGGCTGACATTTAGCATCGAAAGTGGTGACGAAAGCCTTTCCCGTATTCTCGCCCTCGACAATCCGTTATTAGATAAAGTGACCCTTTATCATTTAGTGGGTAACCAACTCATCAACACCACCTATATGGGGGATACACTTCCCTTTCAACAACGGCCACTACTGAGTAATATTTTTCTATACCCTTTTAAAATCAATGCAAATGAACAACACACCTTCTATTTGCATATTGAAACTGAAGGTAATTCTGCCGTTCCTCTCAACCTATGGTCAGCTAATGATTTGGTACAAATTGCCGAATCAACTGCAGTCGAGCATGGGTTTCAGCTTGGTGTGCTCGCAGCCATCGGGATCTTCAGTCTATTTATCGCATTGGCTTCGGGTTCATTTAGTTACAGTTATTACTCCGGCTATGTTCTTTGCATGACACTCTTGGTCGCCACCATTAATGGGTTTGCATTTCGATTTCTCTGGCCTAATTGGCCCGCATTGCAGCAACTGATGGTTCCAATGTTACTGCCTTTGGTTATGGCCTTTGCCTTGATGTTTACCGAAAAAATCTTACAACTGAAATACTATAATCGCCGCATGCTATTGATGTGCCGTTACAGTGCAGTCTATATCCTCTTAGTATGCTTATTAGTCCCCTTTACCCATTATGGCACCGTACTCTACATCGAAATCGTCTCTGTTGCCGTACTCAGTATCATTATGATGATACTCGCTATTACTCAAGCAGTTAGGGGGCAAAAATTAGCCAAAATGTATACTATTGGCTGGGTGAGCATGCTAACAGGGGCGTGTCTGAGTAGCCTACTGTATTTGAGTTTTATTGAACTGAATATCAAACCGCAGACACCTGTGATGCTGGGATTAACCTTCGAAATCATCTTTATGTCACTCGTGCTGGCGATTCGCTATAACGATGAACGTAAAGCTAAACAACGCATTCAGCAGGAAGCACTAAAACAGGCGCAAAAAATTCGTAGTGCGCGTGAAGAAGCCTTAAAAGTTGAGGCCGAGACAAATGAAAAACTTGAGCAAAAGGTGCAAGAGCGCACCTTAGAGCTTGAGATCACGCTACGCGAGTTACACGAAGTCAATCAAAAGCTTACCGAACAAAGCACCATAGATAGCTTAACGGGAGTCAAAAACCGTAGCGCCTTCGATAAACGCCTGTTGGCAGAGAGCCGCATCAGCCGCCGTCAAGAAACACCAATTGCCCTATTGATGCTGGATATCGACCGATTTAAATCCATCAATGATCAATTCGGCCATTTAGCGGGCGATCAAGCACTAAAGCTCATTGCGCAAACCTTACAGCAGCATTTAAAACGACCAACCGATCTAGTATCACGTTTTGGCGGAGAAGAGTTTGCTATTATTCTGCCCAATACAACTGCAGATGGCGCGCTTCAAGTCGCTGAAAGTATAAGAGATGCAGTAAGTTGTATCGGCCTAACATGGGAAGGAAAGCCCATTCAACTCACCGTCAGTATTGGCGTAAGTGCCGACGTTATCATGAATGAACAACACAGTACCGAATTATTAGAGCAAGCAGACAAAGCCCTCTACCAAGCAAAAAATAGCGGACGCAATCAAGTAAAATTGTATGCGCCAGCACAAACAGAACCTAATTAGGAGTCTAATGTGAATATCATTACCAGTGCCTTCCCACAGCGCAGAATGCGCCGCATGCGTAAACATGATTTTAGTCGTCGCCTGATGGCTGAGAATCACCTAACAGTGAATGACTTAATCTATCCAATGTTTGTGCTCGAAGGCAGCAATCGCAGCGAAAAAGTGGCTTCAATGCCAGGTGTGGAGCGCTACTCTATCGACTTACTGCTAAAAGAAGCAGAAGAGCTAGTTGAATTAGGTATCCCCTTAATAGCCCTCTTTCCTGTTACGCCTGCCGAGAAAAAGTCGCTTATGGCAGAAGAGGCATACAATGCTGATGCGCTAGTGCAACGCGCAGTGCGTGAACTCAAAAAAGCTTTCCCGCAACTTGGCATTATGACAGACGTAGCTCTAGATCCTTTCACGACCCATGGTCAAGACGGCATTATTGATGAAACAGGCTATATCCTGAATGACATCACCACAGAGATCTTAGTGAAACAAGCACTCTCCCATGCTGAAGCGGGCGCAGACATTGTCGCACCATCGGATATGATGGACGGCCGCATTGGCGCCATTCGCCAAGCGCTAGAAGCTGCTGGCCATGTTAACACTCAAATCATGGCATACTCTGCCAAATACTCTTCAAGCTACTATGGCCCATTCCGCGATGCAGTTGGCTCAGCAGGCAACCTAAAAGGTGGCAATAAACATAGCTATCAAATGGACCCAGCAAATAGCGATGAAGCGCTGCACGAAGTCGCACTGGATATCCAAGAGGGCGCAGATATGGTGATGGTAAAACCTGGCATGCCATATCTCGATATCGTTCACCGTGTAAAGACTGAATTAGCAGTTCCCACCTTCGCTTACCAAGTGAGTGGTGAATATGCCATGCACATGGCTGCAATCCAAAATGGCTGGTTAGCAGAAAAGGCAATCGTCATGGAATCGCTACTATGCTTTAAACGCGCTGGCGCCGATGGCATCCTTACCTACTTCGCAAAACGTGCCGCACAGTGGTTAAAAGAAGCTAAATAATCAGATTTAGAAAGCTATCTCATGCAAAAAGAGCAACTAAACGCTTAATGCCGATCAGTTAAGAGATTGGCATTAGCTCTGAGAGGATCAAAATCCGATGATCGTAAGGTCAACGGATTTTTTTATGCAACTACAACAAGCCCTCAATACTGCATTTAACGCCAGCACTAAATTCAGTTCGTTTGAGCAACTGTCTTCATTTCTCGACCCTACGATTATCGCTGAAGCTGGCGTTGCGACAGTCAGGAAGCGCAGACTGCCACTCGAAGCGGTTATGTGGACGGTAGTTGGGATGATACCATTCCGCATTGAAGTCTGATCTAATAGCAAGCAACCCAACAGCTTAAAATTGGATTATGAAACCTGAAACTGCTGAAAGTCTGCTTAGCCTCTCCAAAAGAGAAAAAAATCCGCATAAGCGCATGCGATTGCTCGCTGTATCGCTATTTTTGCAATGCCATAACCGCACTCAGGTGGCAAGCCAGTTGAAGGTGGCCAGATCTAGCGTCAACTTATGGGTCTCCAGCTATCTTGGGCAAGGACTGGCAGGACTTGAAGATAAACCACGCCTAGGGAAGAAGCCGTCATTGTCAAATGAGCAAAAAAGGAGACTCGCCAGATACATTGAGTTCAAAGCACAATCAGATGAGGGTGGCAGACTCACTGGGGCCGACATCCAGCAATACATCTCGAGTGAGTTTAATGTCGAGTACCATCCCAATCACATCTACAAGCTACTCAAGAGCATGGGATTGCGTTCGATAACCAGCCGCTCCAGGCATCCAAAACAAACTCAGAGCTTACAGGACGCTTTTAAAAAAGTTTCCTCTGGAAACGATCCTTCACGCTCCCATTCATATCCAACCACACCAGATTGATATTGGGTTTCAGGACGAAGCCAGATTCGGCCAGCAAAATACAACGACACGACTTTGGGCCCCCGAAGGCAGTAGACCAAGAGCGCTAAGACAGCAGCAGTTTGAATATGTGCATCTCTTCGGCGCAGCCTGTCCTGCAACAGGAGAAACTGAAGCCATCATCACGCCATTCGTTAATAAGGACATCATGCACAAGCACTTGGAGCTGATTGCAAAACGCACCAAACCTGGCCGCCATGCTGTCGTGGTAATGGACGGTGCGGCTGTTTTAAAGGATATGAGGACAGAGTGGATGCCTGCAGCCAGGCATGGAACAGCTTTATCAGTTGTACAAAACGCGTGGTAAAGATGTGCTCTCGGGAATGGGCAAAGGTGACTGAACTTTAATGCGGATTGGTATAAATACGTCGCGTTAACGAAGCTGATTCGGACGAGAACCTTGCAAAAGATGTAGCGACGCAAATACGAAAAAAGCCTCTACATTGCTGTAGAGGCTTTCATCTTTATGTTGGCGGAGCGGACGGGACTCGAACCCGCGACCCCCGGCGTGACAGGCCGTGCAGATA